>NZ_OZ480260.1:0-4800000 GCF_984686075.1 Streptomyces speibonae
TGCGCTTCGAGCCGACGGTTCCTTCGTCGCTGCGCTCCCAGAAGGAACCCCTGGGGGTCCGTCCGCTGCGCTCCCGGACCCTGCCCGCGTTCGCGGGCGGCTGGCTACAGGGCCGGGTGGTGGTTGGGCAGGTTGCCTTGCCGCTCGTGTCGTCAACTTCGGGGTGTGTACCAGGGTACGAGCCGCAGCAGGAGGTCGAGGGTGTGGCGGGCTGCTGTGCGGGTGGCGGTAGTGGGGGCGAAGGCTGCGGCGAGGGCGAGGGTAGCGGTGGTCGCGCCGAGTGCGGCCGTGAGGATGAGCAGGATGCTCGTCAGGTGGCCGGGGTGGTGGAGGGCGCTGGCGATGAGGAGGGTGAGGAGCGCCGTGGTGAGGCCGGCGGCGGTCCTGGTTCGGATGCGGTTTCGGTGCTCTGGGGTCATGGACGGGCCTGCTGTCTGGAGTTGGCGGATTTCGGGGTGGTGCCGAGACCAGTGAGCCAGAGCCGCGGGACCGCAGAAAATTGCGCTTCTCGGGGTTGTAATGGAGGGCATGGCACGAGGAGCACCAAGTCCGGCTGATCTGCAGGTGGTACGTGAACTCGCGGCGCGCGATCTGGTTGTGACGGTCAGCCAGCTGGAGAGCTGGCGGCGGACGGGGCTGCTCCCGCGGCACCGGCGGCGAGGGCTGGGGCGGGGCCGGGGTTCGGTGGTGGACGTGATTGATCCGGTGGTGGTGGAGTGCGCGGCCGTGCTGGCGCGGCATCTTCGCCAGGGGCGGGATCGGCGGTTGGCGGTGCTGGAGTGGTTCGCCGAGGCGGGCGTGGCCGCGCAGCCGGGAGCGGTGCAGGTGCCGGAGCCGCCGCTGGCCGCCGTGCGGGAGGCTCTGGTGTGGGTGCTGCGGGGGTCGATGTCGCATCGGCTGGTTGAGGTAGCACGTGGTGCGGCGGGGGCGGGTGAAGAGGCAGCCGATGGGCTGTATGAGGACGCCGGCCGGCTTCTGGCGGCACATCGGTACCGCGGGGCGGCGAATCCCGCCCTGGTGCGCTCAGCGCTCGAGGCCGATGAAGACGTTGATGAAGACGTTCCGGACGGGCCGGACTTCAAGGGGATGGTGCACCTGGTCGCGGCGATCGGTCTGGGGGCGCAGGAGGTGGGTGCGGATGCGCTGGCCGAGGCGTTCGCCGCCTTCGGCTTGTTCGGGCTGACGGGCGAGGACTGGGCGCAGATGCTGGGGGCGGTTGAGCGTGGTGAGGGCCCGCCGGTGGACTGGGGGCTGCTCCAGCAGCGTGCGGACGTGTTGGGGCCGGTTCAGCAGGCCGGTGATGAGGAGTTGCTGCGGGCCCGGACGGTGCTGCTCGGGCTGCGGTGGTTCTACGGGCTGTATGCGATGCACGCCTTGTTCATGCCGGATACTCCGGCGCTGGCCGCGTTGCGGGCGCGGATCGACGAGTGGGGCATGTTCGCGCTCTTGGACCACGTCATCTCTCTGAGCCCCTCCCCCAGGCACTTCGCCCAGGGCCTGGTCATCTGTCTCGAGCCGCTCTTCGACGGGCTGTACGAGACGCTCATGGAGCAGCTCGCCGCCGACCCGGCCCTCTTCGAGATCCCCGGAGACGAGGCCGGCGGCGCGGCTAGCTTCATGGAAACGTGGACCCGTACCCTGCGCGAGCAGACCGCAAGGGCCCCGGGAGCGGGTGGATGAGAGCGGTGAGGGGCCCTTGTAGGGGGTGCCGTTTCCGCTTGGCCTGGGCGATACGCCCAAATAGTGCTGTTTCCGCCATGTCGATGGTCCGGGTCGAGGTGTATCGGTCAACGCCCGTTTTGATCGTTGTAGCAATTCGGCAGGGGTAGGGGCGGGCTGACGTACACTCGGTGGTTGTCGGCGCTAAGTGCCGGCCGCGCACCGCTCTGGATACACGGAACTGCATGCCGCAGGGTTCGAACTGAGGCATGAAGAGCGGCTGGCACCCGTCGTCGACGGGAGTTCGGTCCTAGGACCGGCTGACCAGCAGCTCGCCTGGAACCGTGGAATGCCGGTCGGCACGGGACATCACGGCGTGGGAGCCGCTGATCGAGCGTGACGGCGCTCGCCGCCCCCTGTGGACGGCGCGCAGTGGAGGCAGGGGTGTCCCTGCCCGTGGGTTTCCTGCTGCGCGCTACGCCCGGGAGGGCGAGATCATGACTTCTTTTGACGCTTTCGACGGTCTGGACGGGGCCGAGCCCGATGACGGCCTGCCTCCGCTGCTGCGCCGTCCCCAGCCGGTGGCGGACCCGCTGCCGGTGACCAAGCTCCGCGGTACGCGCAAGGTGCTGCTCGACAACCCCGACACCTCGCTGGACGAGAACGCGGCGAGCGCCGTCACCTCAGGTGCCGTGGATCCCGTGCGGTTGCGGGCCCTGGTGGACGGTGAGCCGGTCAGCCTGCTGACGGCCAAGCCGGTCGTGGGCGGCACGCTGTACGCGACAGCGCCGCACTTTCGCTACCTCGACCTCGATGTCCTGCCGGACTTCATCAACCAGCGGTGGGCGGACCAGCTGCACACGGCCATGGATGTGGCGCCGTCGCCGGCGCTGGTGACGTCGTATGAGACGCTGACCGATGCCGAGACCGGCACGCCGTACGCGGTCTTCACCGTCCACATGCAGGATCGCAAGGCGCTGGCCCAGGCGGTCGCCGAGAGCATGCGCAAGACGTTCAACGCCCAGAAGCGCGAGAACGACTACACCGCGAGCGTGCTCCAGCAGGGCGTGAAGGAGCCGCTGATGCTGTTCGTGATGCGCGTCACGTACACCGACGGCACCACGGACACGTATCTCGTCTCAGGCGACGGCAACAGCCGGCTGGTGAGTATGTGGCTGGCGCGTACCGGCGGTGACATCGAGGCGGCAATCTCGGCCTGCACCGCCTCCGTCATCGGCTCCACCGAGCACTCCGGCGAACGCAGCCGCGCGGAGCAGACGGCGGCGCGGCGGCGGGTGGGCGAACTGACCGCGCGGGTTCGCAAGAATCTGGCGGCGCCCACGCTGACCGAGGCCACCCGCCGCGAGGGCCACACGGTCGCCTTCCCTGCGACCGTCGTGGTCGGGGCGCGGGCGGACGACGGCGCTCGCCTGCCGGACCTGGTGGCAGCCCGCGACGACCTGCTGGCCAACCTGCACGTCCACGTCACCGCGTGGACCCCGGGAGCGCAGAACACGCAGGGCATGCAGCGCGTCTACCGGCATGCCCGGGGCGAGGACCTGATCACCCCGGACGTGTACCGGGTGCTGTCGGGCACGGTGGGACCGCAGCTGATGCACGAGCTGCTGGGGATCCCGGCGCACCGGCTGTGGTCGGCTGCGGTCCACCAGCACGCCGTGCTCGCGGCCCCGCACGCGGACGGCATGAACCGCCTGATCAAGCAGGAATTCGGGATGGGCAAGGCCGACCGGCAGCGCATCAGCGACCACCTGGCTCCCATGGCGCTGTCGGCCTACCGCAGCCAGGAAGGCATCGAGCAGCCGCTGCGGGCCTTCGGCAACGGCGGCACCATCACCGACACGGTGTGGAAGCGGGCGTGGGAGCTGACGAAGGGCGACGACGTCTTCGAGGTCCTCGACGATGTCCTTCGCCGGGCCCTGGCCGGTGAGGCGGGCGCGGTGGCGGAGCTGACCGTGCTCGGCGGGACCGCCGCGATCCTCGACGGCTACATCACGCGGGACCGCGGCTCGAAGGAGGGCACCGACCGCGACAGCCGCAAGGCGCCCTTCCGGGCGACGCCGGTGAAGCTTTTGGAGCTGCTCTCGAAGACGGCCGGGGGCCTGCAGATGCTGCACTCCATCGCCCACGCCCACGTCGCCGCCGACCCGGCCGTGCTGCCTAAGCTGTACCACACCCAGGACCGCGACGTCGACGGGGTGCGGGTCCGCGACGGCGAGCCCATGCTCGACAAGACCGGCGAGCAGATGATCATCGACTACGAGTGGGACCTCGTTTACGCCGCCGACCCGGCCCTGGCTGTGGCCACCGTCGCCAAGAACCGCGCGGAGGCCAAGGCCAAGACGGACGGCAAGCCGGAGGATCCCGAGGCGGAGGACGCGCGCCAGCGCCGGATGCTCGAGCAGGGCATCACCTCCGCGTCCAAGGCCGCGCGGGCGCTGGCCCGGATGAGCCGTCAGCGCGGCAAGGGGGTCTTCGGCACCTTCGACGGGGTCCAGGCTCTGCGTGACCAGCTGGACAAGCTTGACGAGATCCTCGTCGCCTTCGGGCCGGCCGACACCTCGATCATCGTGATCGACGACGAGGACGAGGAGGGCGGCGAGTGAGCGCCGGTCTTGCCCTGCCCGCGCAGATCAGTCGGGCGCTGCGGCCGGTGCTGCGGCTGGTGGGCCCGGTGCTCGACCTTCCCGCGGCCGGAGACGGCCGCGGAGGCTCGCCAGTGGTGGTGTGTCCGGCCGGTCCGGCACTCGTGCGCCGCCGGGTGGCGGCGAGTTGCGCGGTGTATGTCGCGTGGGACAGCCGCCGCGGCTGCCGGTATGTGGGCAGCGTGTGCCGCCAGGGAGCGAGCGCGGTCGGCGACCGGCTGGCCGAGCACTACAGGCACCCCACGGCCGGACTGGCCCGGCAGGAGGCCTGGACCCTGCTGACCGTGCTGCCGCTGGCCGACCAGGCCGACATGGAGGTGGTCCGCAGCGCCGAGGGATGGACGGCCCGGCTACTGAACCCGGTGGACGGATCCGCCCACCCGCGCGTCGACCTCGCGCAGACGCCCGCCGAGCTGGTCTCCCGGCCGTCCCGGCAGGCGCAGTTCACGGCCACCGTCGGTGCCGAAAGGGACACGGCGTAGCTGTCATCGAGGCCCGGTCGGCGGCCCCGGGGTTCCACGACACCCGGGGCCGCCGACCGGCCGCAGGACGGGCACAGGAATCGGCCCGGCCAGACCGGGGGCCGACCGCGGCCCCCGGAGGATGTCTGGGGTCGCGGTCTTTCACGGGAGTGGAAAAGGGGGCATCTGCCTTCCGTGCCCGTGTCATCCTGGCTGGTTGGCCATGGGACGAGGGGAAGGGGGCGGGACATGGCAACACGTCACGAGCCTTGGCCGGCAACAGTCGTCACGGCGGTGGCAGGTGTGCTCGGCGACACCGCTCACGGCTTGACCGGGCGGGAGATCGGGCAGCTGCTGGCTGTCGTGAAGGTGCCGGACGCCGACGGCGGCAACAAGCGGGACCGGCTGGCCGCAGCGCTGCTGGCGCAGCAGGCACGCCAGGGTGTGTCGAACTGCGTGATCGCGTTCATCAAAGTGGCGATGGCCCCGGTGCGCTACGTTCAGCAGCCGCACACGTTCTCGCGCCGGCAGGACGACCTCAACGAAGTCCTCGTCCATGTCGGGCTGCGGGTGAACGACCAGGGGCAGGTTGCCAGGGGGCCGGCGGCTGCCACGCTGAGCGAGGCCGCACGGCACGCCAGTTCCCTGCGGGCCGAACTGCGCCGCCGCTCCACGCATCCGGAGGTGCTGCGCTACTGCACCCTGGAGATCCTGGCCAAGAACCCCTTCCACGCCAGCCTCGAGGCGGTCAAGTCGGTGGCCGACCGGCTGCGTCAGCTCACCGGCCAGGGCCTGGACGGGGCGCGGCTGGTCGACGCAGTGCTCACGCCCGGCCATGGCACGGCCCGGGTAGCCATCAACGCGAACGCCACGGGGCCCGAGCTGGATGAGCAGAAAGGACTGGCGAACCTGGTCAAGGGCCTGTTCAGCATGTACCGCAACCCGGCCGCACACGAGCCGCGCCTGCACCGCGCCGTCACCGACGAGGAACTGCTGGAACTGCTCACCACGCTGTCGATGGTGCACCGGCGGCTCGACGGCGCGCACGTCACCCCCTGATGACGTGTGGGCGGTGAGCCCACCTTCTCGGTGCTGGCCCGTGCCGCGAGCCGCGGGCACAGTCTGTCCGCGTGTTCCGAACTGCGACGCCAGCCGGAAGGGAGTTCGTAGGCTGGCGGTGGACTCGGAGATCAGGCTATAGCTGAGTGAGCCCTAACCGAGGCCGCCGCCACCCAGGGAGGACAGGATGAGCAGCCGCGATGACATGCACTTCCCGGTCATCATCAACGGCCTTGACTACCTGCACAGCTCAGTCACCTCTCTGATCGACGAACCGGAAGGCCGCGCGCTGAAGTACGCGGTGCTTCACCTTCAGTTCGCGGCGGAGACCCTGTTCAAAGCGCGTCTGGAGCTGCATAACCCCGCCCTGGTCTGGGTGAAACCCGAGAAGTTCGACGAGCGGCTCCACCGCCAGGGTGACTTCAAGAGCGTCGGAACACCGGTCGCACTGGAGCGCCTGCGCGACGACGTGAAGGTCTCGAACCCCATCGCTCCGGAGGACGCCGCCCTCAAGGCGCTCGTCGAGCTACGCAACCGTCTCACGCACTTCGGCGCGACCGACACCGCCGTCGCCGTGGAGGCGCGCGCCATACCGGTCCTCGACCTGCTTTTGACGTTCATCGACGAGGAACTGCTGCCCAACGACACCAGTGATGCAGCAGAAGAGGCATGGGAACTGATGGAGACCATCCGGCCCCTGGTCGGCCGGATCCGCGGACTGGTCGACCACCGCCTTGGCCCCCTGGGCGAGAAGCTCGGGCCTGCCAGCGAGTACACACTGCGTTGCCTGTCCTGCGGCCACTTCGCAGCGCCCGTCACCCCCGGAAACGACGGTGTGCGGCCCGTCGGCTGCCTGCTGTGCGGCAAGGCATACGACGACCTCGAAAGCACAGTGGACGCGTACGGCGCGGGGAGCTTCTACGAGGCGGTCACCCAGGGCGGTGACCCACCGGCCTACCCGTGCGCAGAGTGCTTTACGGCTGAAGCGTGCGTCGTGCCGACCGCGACAGCCGACGAGCCTGACGGTTACGTTCTGGTGTGCTTGTGGGGCGCGCATACGCTGGAAGGAGTGTGCGACTTCTGCCAGCGGACGGCTATCCTCGCACTCCCGGAAGCGCAAATGTGCAGCGACTGCCTCGATGTCCGGTACGCCAAGTTCTGACCGGCACGCCCGGGCCCGATCTGCGTGCGTCCGCCCGTGGCCGGCCGATGCTGCAGCCGCCGGGCAACCGGGCACACACCCGCCGCACCGGCGCCGCGACACTGACGGGGCGCGGCCGTCCACACGAGCGTTGTCAGACACCGGGCGGGCCAGGAGTAGGACGGGACGGACTCTGTGGAGCTGCTCCGCGTCGTCGGCGGCGGGACCGGCGTCGTGGGTGGCTCGGCCCACACGACAAATCGCTGAGCAGACACTTCATCGGAACGCAGTGGCCGGGTGACGTGTCAGGCCGGCACCGCGATCGGTGCCGGCCTGAGCAGAGGGCAAGCGCGGGCCAACGCGCTTGCCGAGTCCTGAAGCGGTTTCGGGTGTGCGACCAGTAGCCGTGTCAGGAGCACCGGCGGCGGGCCGTCGGTGCGGTGATGTGGCTACCGTCTTCGGAAGGGGGTCTAGGCCGCAAGCCTGCTGGAACAAAAGGCGGGCCGGGGCAGGGGGTGGGCGGCATGCGGCTGTCCGCTGCCAGAGGGACGGCGCTTGTAGCCGACAACGCCCGGCAGGTCTCCCGCGGAGCGCGGAACACCAGCGAAGCCGTGATGCCGCAGAGCGGACATACCGGCCATCGGTAGCGGGCGGAGGGGGGCTGCCAGGTGGAAGACTGTCTGCCGCGCAGCCGCTCCCGGGCAGGGCCAACTGCCCCTGACTGCGCACCTTTTGCGACCAGTAGCTCCCCGGGCCCGGCGTGTCCGCCGACGGCCCCTGTCAGGACGGACCCCCTCCCCCATGAACGAATTCGGCCCACTTGCCCGCTCCGGCGGCCCGAGTCGGCTCTGCGCCTGCGCGGCCTCCACCGGGCGCCTGGGACCAACCCACGCGTTGATCCTGCTGATCGCCCTCCAAGCACTGGGCAGCGGCCTGTTCCTCGCCGGTACCTCCCTGAGCACCGTCTTCGCGCTCGTGGGCGGCCTGGGGGCGATCGGCGCAGGCACCCTCACGCTGGCGCGCGGGGGCCGCCGCCTTGCGGCAGTGGTGGTCGAGGCCGCGGTGCGCTCCGGCACGGGCAAGTAGGGGGCGGATGTGTCCCGTTCTGCCCTTGCTTGCGCTCCGGAGCGCCCGTTCGCGGCTCTCGCCGAGCACCTCATCGGCCTGCGCCGTGCCGCGCGAATGCCCCAGCGCGCCCTCGCCGACGTCGCCGCCATCTCCCGCACGGCTGTCCAGCGCGCCGAGTCCGGTTTCGCGGCGCCTTCGCCCAGCGTCCTCGACGCCTACGTACAGGCCTGCCGTGCACGCCCCGAAGACCTGTCCCGGGCGCGGCTGTTGCGCCGCTTTGGTCGGATCGCCCAGCGCGGCCGGCTGCGCCTTCTGAGCGCGCCCTCCCCCGCGCTCATTCACAGCGCAGACGACCTCGGCCTGGCGCTCGCAGCAATGTACGAGCGGGATGGCGCGCCCGCTCTGCGCGAGCTCAGCCGCCGTGTGCCGCACCGGCCTCCGCTACCGGTGACGAGCATGTGGCGTTTCGTGCACCGCAAAGGCCTGCCGGCCAGCACCGAGCAACTGGTGACATACCTGCTGGCGTGCGGGATCAGTCCGACGGAGCAGCGCCTGTACGTGAGGGCCTACCAGCGGATCGTCGCCGGACGCGGGGAGCGTCCCGGGCCGCCGCGGACCGCCCGCCCCGACGAGCTCGCCCACTACACCGACAAGATCAGCCCGACGTACCGAAGCCTGATGGACAGGATGTCCGCCGTGGACGTCGAGACAGCTCTGACCGTCGGGGTGGCCTACGTCTATGCCGAGCAGTCCCAGCGCAACGGCGTCGCTCCCATCACTGACCAGCAGCTCTTCCGCACCGCCCGCCGACTGTTCGGTGCCGACACCAGGCCCGCCCAGCTGAAGGCAGTTCCCACGACTGCGTCCCCCGGCGGTGACACCCCGCCCTAGTCCAGGCGTCCGTCCTCCGCGGTAGCGCCCGATGACGCAACCGGGGCGCCTGCTCGGTGATCGGCCCGCTGACCCGGCGGCGCGGCCAGGTCAGGCACTGGGCAGCCGGTCCGGGACGGTGAGCCGTTGACGCTGAGGGAGACGGGCCGGGCGCCGGGCCCACGGCCATGGTGACGACGGCCCGGGCGGTGCAGCGCGCTGCCCAGCTCGGGCGGCGGGCCGCCTACAGCGGGCCCGACTCGATGGAGGTGTACAACAACCTGGTCGTCGGCAAGTACAGCTGGGTCCCCGACGACGCTCACCCCGGGTCCGCGGCCGCTGAGATGGAGAACCTGCCCGTCCACTGGCTCAAGGACTGGATGCTGCACCTGGACGTCGAGTGCGGGATGCGGGACGAGACCGTGCTGCACCGCCTGTACGGCACGGTCACCTCCTACGAGCCCAGCACCGGCCGCGTGGGATTCTCCCCCGCGGGCGGCGACCCGGCCATCTCGGTGCCCGTCCACCGGATCGTCGCGCCAGCGGTGACCGGCAGCGGCGCAGTGACGGGCAGGTGCCCGCCCACGAGCCCTACGACGAGTAGAGGGCCGTCCGCCTCGCCCGAGAGGGCACGTGTGGGGGCCGCTTTTGGGCGACGTTCATGCCTGTCGGCTGCGGCTGACCGGCTGGCCGACTCCACGAGGTGTGACGCGGATCACAGGATGATTCGGGGTGTGCGTTGTCGGATCGGGTCCGTGCCGGGACCGAGAGGAGAAGGATTTTCCCCGACAAGGAGGCACCCATGGCCACCGAGGACCCGACGCCCAGTTACACCATGGTCGAGGATGACTGCTCCGTCCAGAACGATCTGGCGGAGCGGATCAGCCAGTTCAACTACGAGTCCAATACCGGCGCGGCGGTCATGGCCTTGTTCCCGGCCCAATGGAGCGGGAGCGCCGGCGATACCGTGACTCTCCGGGGGGACGGGAGCATCGCCCTCGACATGGACGGCGTGTTCGGACTGCCGGAGCCGTTCGACCGTGTCGCCCCTCCCACACTGATCACCACCACGACCGGTATGGCGGTACTTAAGGCCGACCACCCGGCCAACCAGACCATCGAGTCCGGGTTCCGGGTTCTGAACATTCCGGTCCCCGAGGTGATCCAGGCGCTGAGCGCCCGCGAGGCCGCGCTCGCCAGCGACGGACCCACGATTCGCTCCTTCACATCGGAGGTGCTGGGGAGGTGGCGCGGATGGAACGAGCCGGTCTCCACCGCCTTGCTCGGCAACTGGGCGGATCCTCTCTACGACCAAGGCCGTCTGACCCCTGAGGCCTTGGACAAGCTGAGGTCAGAGGCCAGTGTCATCCACCGGCAACTCACCCCGGTCTGGCGCCGCAAGGTCGACCAGTCGCGGCTGCTGCTGCTTGACACCCCGCTCGGCGACGGGCTGACCCTGTACGACCTGGTCTGCGGACAGGCCGCCGTCGACCCCGGCTTCGAGACCGGCTTCGAGACCGGCTTCGAGGACTCGCGCCTGATCGAGATTCTGAAGGCCCTCTCCCCAGCCGAGCGAGCGGTGACTCTCGCTCTCGGTGCCCGTGGGGTCACCACCTGGGCCGAAGCGGCCATGGCCGCTGGTGCTGCGGAGCCGGAGAGGCAGGGCGAGAGGGTCCGCCGGAAGGTGAAGCGGCTTGCTGGGCGCATCACCGACCCCTCTACCGCGGCCGAGGCGGCCACGGCGAGCGGCCGATGAGCGCCCCCGCCCCTGTCCCAGCCCGCCCGGCCCGGCGCCGGGAGGTGGTGTTGCGGATTGCCCTGCCGGGGATTCCGGCCTGCACCGCGGTACTCGGCAGCGTCGGCGCGGCCCTGGTCCACGGCGCCATCCCGGCAGCATCCCCTCTCGTGTGGCCGCTCGTGGTCCTCGCCCTCGGCACGATGGCGTACGACGTCGGGCTCCGCGCCCTGCGCCGCCGCGACGGCTGACCACGCTGCCGCACGGCAACGAGGTCCCTCCCGGGCCAAGGTGCGTGCGCCCCACCCCGCGCCTGGCGCACCCTGGGCCTGGGCCACGTAGTGCTCGGCCGGCTCCTGCTTGTGCTGAGCCTACGTGCCCGCCGCCTCGGCGGCAGACACCTCGACTTCGGCGAGGCGCGCCCACGCTGCCTGCCCCCGGGCGGCGCTCGGGCTCGGGGACCGGGGCGGCGCCGGTGGCCTGGGCGGCGGGCGGTGCGGCCCCTGCACGCCCCTGCACGCCGTTCCGGCAATTCCTGCACCCCGCACAGATCTGCGGGGTCGTCGACTTTTTCCGCAAACGTATGTGACGCACTTCACAACGCAGGGTCGCTTTTCACCTGCCGGGGGGAATTGAAAAGCGGTCATATCACCCGCCACGGGGTCACTCAAGCATGATCACGACAGGGTTCGATCATGACGAGAATAGGGACCAGACCCCTTTCCGGATAAACTGGCCTGCGCCAGGCAACAGGGCCTGCGGAAAAGAGAGGATCGGCACCATGGCCGACGACGAGAAGGAACGACAGTCGGCCGAGACGAAGAAGCCCGCCCCCGTCGGGAAACCGGCCGCGGTGCCGGATCAGACGCCGACCTTCTACAGCGGCGAGCGGCCGTTGATGGAGAAGGCGCACTGGACGCTGGGGGTTGTGTACTACGGCAGTCACATCGCCGCCTCGGCGTTGGCGAAGGTGCAGGAACACCTGTTCCCGCTGGTCCAGCCGTACCTGTAGGGGCCGCAGAACCCGGGACCACCTGGTCCGTGGGACCGGGTCCTGCGACTGTCTCGGCCGTCCCGGGGGTCTTGGATTGCTACGTCCTCGCAGACTCCCCGGGATGTGAATCACATCCGAGACTGTGTCCGGTGAATCATCGTTGACGGTTCACCGGACACAGTCATTCTAAGCGCTGCGAGAGTGGCTTTCCACTCCCGCAGCAAACTTTTTCACGGATGACATTTTCACATCCGACGACGAAAATTTTTTTCATCCCCCGCAAAATGCAATCCACATTGCGGTGAGCAATCTTTCCGGATCAATAATGCAGGACCATTCGCGGTTCCCCCGGGGCAAATCCTTGATGCGGGCGGTACGGGTCATCCATGAAAATTGCGTCTGCGGAGGCGAACCGGGTACGGAGGAAATCATTGGTTCAGCATTGTGTCGCCTGGAATGTTCATCCTCGACGGCGTGGGACGTCCGGCTCTCGCCTGGCGCCAGGCCTGGTGAAAGCGTTCGGAGGCGGCCGCGGCCTGCCGGTACACGTGACGCTGTTCGTGGGCAGCGTGGGGTGCGTGCCGGCTCCCTGTCCGTCGTGTCGCCGGGCGCGTGCCCAGCAGCACCCGCGGCTGTTCAGGAGGTCTGCTCGTCGCGGATGACGACGTGACCGGCCCGGCACTCGCGCACCGCTTGGTTCAGTGCTCTGACCGCGGCCCGTCTGCGGTGCGTGTCCCGGCCATGGTCGATGGCTTCCAGCGCTGCAGCGGCGGCGACCCGTACGGAGGCCGGCAGGTCGTCGTGGGCGGCGAGCTGGTAGGCGATGGTGCGCCGGGCCTGCCGCTCGGTGATGCTCGCTCCCTGGTCAGTGAGCGGGAAGACCGCGGCTTCATACAGCGTGATCCCCCGCAGGACGGCATCGGCAGTCGCCTCGACCTTCCCGTCGCCCACCACGATGCGCTCTAGGAGGGCCTTGGTGCGCAGGTCGCACAGTGAGATCGTGATCCTCGCGCACAGGAGCAGCGTCCCCGTTCCTGCGGCCACTCCGGCCGCCGCTCCCCACGAGCCGCCCAGCAGGGACCCGGCATACATCCCGCCGCATCCCGAGCAGCCGATCAGCAATGCCAACGCCGCGTACATCAGGCTGCTGCGCGACGGTTTCATGCCCAGGAGTATGCCCGTCCGGGCAGCGCGGCGGCGCCGGACGTGACACACTCGCGTCCGGCTCCGGCCGGCTCTCGGGGGCGGGCACCACAGCACGCGGGCGCCGAGGGAACCGACGGTGCGGCCGTCACCGCCTGGCGCAGCGGGGCCCGTTGCACGTTCCGCGTACGGTACGGACCGCGGCACGCCTCGTGGACCGGGTTCGCGAGGCGATGGGGTCTGCGGGAGCGGCTACGCGAGGACGGCCGGGGTGGCGTTCTCGGCCGTCCAGTCTCCGTCGAAGAGCGCGGCGACCAGACGGACATGGTCGTCGGGGAGCTGGCCGGTGCGGTGCTTGGTGCGGGTCTTGGCGAGCCAGGCGCCGAGGTTGACGGTGTCGCCGTCGACGCGGACGCTCTCGCGGGCGGCGGGGGCGCGGCCTTCGCGGTGCAGGAAGAGTTCCAGGAGCTGGACGGTCTGTTCGAAGGTGCGGCGGGCCCGGCGGGCGGGGGCGAGCGGGTTGTTCTCGGGGGTGAGGCCGAGGGCGGTCATCATCTGTTGCTGGCCGTCGGCGAGGGCCGGCCAGGTGGTGAGCTGGCGGTGCAGCCAGGAGCCGATCTTCACGCCGCCGAGCTGGGTGTCGCGAGTCAAGGTGGCAGGGTCGGCTCCGGATGCGAGGTGGGCGCGCAGCAGGTGGTATTTGCGGTGCCAGTCCGCGCCGTGGGGCAGGCGCCAGTCGGGTGCGAGGGTGGTCAGGGCGTCGGCGCGGGCCTGATCGAGCTGGTTCTTGGCTGCAAGGTGGCGATGTTCGGCGAGCCATGCGCCCACGGGGGTGGTGGCGGGTGCGGCAAGGTGGCCGTGGGTGCGCAGGTAGTCGGCGGCCGCGGTCAGGCGGGCGCGCCAGGCGGCGTCGTGCTTGTCCCAGATCATGCCCAGCGCGTCGAGTTCGGCGATCCAGTCGGCTTCGAGGCGGCCGGCTTTCGCCGCGTCGCGCATGGTGGTGATGAAGGTGCCCAGGGTGTAGCCGGCGGGGTCGGTGTAGTCGGCGGGGACGTCGAGGTGGCCCATTTCGTCGCGGTAGGACTGGGCGGCGGCGAGGCCGAGGCGCCGGGAACGGGAGACGGCCGCCTCGCGGGGGTCGAAGGAGGCCAAATCCATGGCGCGGGCGATGCGCTCGGGGTGGACGGTGAAGTCGAAGTGCCAGCGGCGCTCGATGACGTCGCTGGTCTCCCTGGGGAGACGGTTGGCCTTGTCGGGCAGGCGCTCCAGGATGCGGTGGTCGTGGCTGGCCAGCGCGCATGCGATCGCCCACACCGGCTCGTAGGCGGTACCGAGGATGTTCTCACCGTCCGCGCCGGGCGGGACGTAGACGGGCACGATCAGCGAGGCGGTCTTGCCGGACACGTCCAGGCGCAGGGCGCGGCCGAGGGCCTGGACGCAGCGGATGACGCTGCGGGTGGGGTCGGCGAAGACGATCGCATCCACGCTGGGGATGTCGACACCTTCGGCGATCAGGCGAGAGTTGGCAAGGATCGCGCAGTCGGCGGCGGCGAAGGCGGCGAAGGTGTCGGCGCGTTGGGCGGGGGTGTGCTCGCCGTGGGCGAAGAACAGCTGCGGGGTGATGTCCGGGACGAGGCCGGGGTCGGTGCGGGCCAGCAGGCGCAGGGTGTGCGGGAGTTCGCGGGCGAAGCGGCGGGCGTCGGAGACGAGGTTGAAGTAGACCAAGACCTTGCTCAGACGGTGTTCGGTCATGGCGCGCAGGACAGACAGATGCAGGGCGGTGGTGCGCAGCGCGCTGTCCTGCTCATCACCATCGCCGGGAGGGGTGCTGGCGGGGGCGGTCAGGTCCAGGCGGCGGCACAGGTCGGCATCGGTGAGGGTGGGCACCACGATGCGGTAGTCCGCAGCCCGGCCGTCAGCCACTGCCTGCGCCAGGGGATACTCGAAGACCTTCCTTCCGTACACCTGCTCGTTATCCATGGAGTTGGCGAACGCATCCACCTCCGGGCCCTGCGGGCGTCGGCGGCGTGGGCGGGTGGTGTCGGCGGACTCCGCCAGCTCCGGCGCGGCGAAGATGCGGGGGGTGGCGGTCATATAGAGGCGGCGGTCCGCGCGGATGCGCTGCGCGTCGTTGACGATGGCCCACTTCTTGTCGGCCCGTCCCGCGATCCGGTGTGCCTCGTCCATGATCGCGAGGTCGAACGGTGGCACGGTGTACTTCGTGCTGTGGGTCTGCTCGATTTTGTCCAGGGAGTCGTAGGTGCAGATCACCGTCAACGCCGGGATCTGGTCCTGCTCCTCCCCCACGACCGACATCAGGGCGGCCAGTGTGTGCGGGTTCGTGGTCGAGCCGACGCGTGCGGCCGCGAGGTCCTCGTGGCCGGCGGTGTCCATCGAGGAGGCGATCACCATGTGCTCGCCGTGGCCGTCTCGGCGCCACGCCAGAGCGGTCTGGGCTGCCAAGTCCAGCGTGGGCACGACGAACAGCACGAGTTTGGCGTCGAGTTCGTCCGCCACCCGGCTGGACACTACCGTCTTACCGGTTCCTGTCGCTGCCACGAGAAGCCCTCGCGTCCCGGGGCGCCGGAGGTGTCGGACTGCTCGTTGAACCGCCTTGAGTTGATGCGGGAACAACGGGCGCTTCTTAGGGCCGCCGAGTGGGGGCGTCTCAACCAGCGTCATATAGGCAACCTCAACACAGGGGGCGCGGCAGTATCGGTGTCCAGGGGTGTCTGGGACATCCTGGCAAACTGATGCTGCAGCTCGAAGCGGAAATGCGAGGAACTGCGACTCAGCTCACCGCTGCCACGCGTAGGGCCCTGCTGAGCAGGGCAGGGTTGCCCAGGCGGCGGCGCAGTTCCCTCTCCAGCCCAGCGACCGGCACCAGGTTCTGGGGGGCCCGGGCGTCTTTGTACTCGCAACTGGCGTACCGCGGCAGTACCAGTTGCGAGAGGTTAGCCAAGGCGATCGCCTCCGGGGCGGGGATGTCGGCGGCGCATTCCAGCCTTACTATTCCGGCCCACGGGGCGCCGGGCGTACACGGTAGGCGTAGGTACCAGGCGTGCCGGTCCCAGGAGGTGCCCATCAAGAACACCGGGGTGCGTTCGCCGGCGGCCAGGGCGCTGACCATCGCGTGCAGGTCGGGCGGCAGGTAGGCGGTGCGGTGGGACTTGATGAGCCCCACCGCTCGCGGCAGATGGGTGCGGCCGCGCAGCGGACCGTCCACCACCAACAGGTCCGAGCCGGCGGCGACGCCGTGGCCGGCCAGGGCAGTGCGGGCGTTGGCGGCGACGAGAATTTCAAGGTCGCCGAGTCGGCGTTGCAGCGCCGTAGAGAGCAGCACTGCAAGGTTTTCTTCCTGGTCGTCAAAGGTGATGTTGGCCTGGTAGGTACCGGCCGTGGTGGGCACGTCGACGGCGTTAGTGGCGGTGGTGAACAGGCCGCGCCGGGATTCGATGGTCAGCAGGTGCGCGCCACGGTCGGGGCAGCAGCACACGGTGCCGGCCGCATAGGAGGCGCATAGTGCCATCTGGGCGTCGTCGGCGCGGTTGCTGGCGCTTGGGGCTGGTTCGGCGGCCGGGGGCTGCTCGATCCAGATGCGGGCCTCGACGCGGCGCACGCCGTCGACGAACAGGACTGCGCCGGGGTCGGGCACGTGGGAGGGCGAGATGGGCTTCCAGTCGGCCGGGGCGAGTTCGAGGTCGGGGATGACTTTGGCGGTCGAGTCCCCGATGGTGTTCTCGGCGTTTTCGACGCTGGAGCCGTAGGTGGGGTCCCAGCCGTCGACATGGAATCGCATCCGGGCCGCATGTGCCGTGCTTGTCATGTGCCTTCCCGGGTGACGACGGAAGTGTGGGGGTCGCGGTGTAACTGGAAGCGGACCGGTACCCGTTCGGCGAGCCCGGTGACGTGGGTGATCACCCCGACCATCCGCTCCCCTTGGGCGAGATTCTCCAGGGTGTCGGCGACCATCTCGAGCGAGTCGGGATCAAGGGTGCCGAATCCTTCGTCGAGGAATATGGACTCGAGCTTCGTTGCGCCGCCCATGCCGGCCAGCTGGTCGGACAGGGCCAACGCCAGTGACAGGCTGGCCTGGAAGGTTTCGCCGCCGGACAGGGTGCGAACCGAGCGCTGTGAGTCAGCGTCGGAGTGGTCGATGACGTAGAACTCGCCTTTGTAGTGGCTGAGGTCGAATCGGTCACCCGACAACCGGCGCAGCGACTGCGAGGCACCCGCGACCAGGGTGTCGAGGGCTGAATCGGCCAGCCACTGCGGGAACTTGTTGGACCGCATCAGCCTGGCCAGCTCGGCGGCCACCTGTTGCCGGGTGCGGGCGCTGTCGATCTTGTCCTGCACTGCGGCGGCGTCGGCGAGGCTGCGCTGGATCATCTCTACCCGGCCCCGGGCCCGCTCGGCTGCGACCGCTACTACCCGGGGGGCCTGGGCGGCGCGCCCAGGCCCGTCGCCGAGGTCTTGGGGATCCAGGTCGTGGTCGCGCAGCAGACCCTCCAGTTGGCCCAGGAGCTGCTCGGCTTCGCTGTGTGCGGTGTGGGCATCGGCTTGCGCGCGCAGGGTGTCGGCCTGCCGGTCGTCGGCCGCGCGGGTGGCCCAGGCGGCCAGGCTAGCCCAGGCGGCGGCGAGGTCGTCGGTGTCCAGGCTCGGCGGTTTGAGGGCCGCCACCGCGTCCCGGGCAGCAGTCAGCTCGGACCAGGCGGTCGTGGTGCGAGCCTGCCACTGCTGCTGTTCGGCCTCCGCCGCCTTGAGTGCCTCGCGTGTCTGGCTTGCCTCGGCTGTGGCGGTCTCCACGGCCGCTTCGAGGCGGTCGCATTCCTCCAGTAGGCCCGGCAGTGCATCTGTGGGCGGCGCCTGATCCAGCAGCGTCTGCAGTTCACTCAGGCGGTCGGTCAGCGTGCTCTGCGCGTGGTCGGCGGCTGCGCTCTGCTGGACGGCGGTGGTGTGGGCACTGTGGGCGGTGGCGTGTGCTTGCTCGGCAGCTTCCAGCGTGGCGGTCGCGTCCTGGTGGGCCTGATCGGAGGTGGCAGCCTCGGCCTGGGCGGCTGAGAGGTCGTTTTCCACCGTGGACCTCTGGGCGTGGGCCCACGCTTCCAGGGCAGACCATGCGGCGGTCACGTCATGGGTGTCGACGGCAGGCGGGTCGAGTTCGGCCAGAACACCCAGCTGCGTGTGGACGTCGCTGCGGGTGCGATCGATCTCCCTTTGCAGCGTGGCGACGGCCGCCGTGGCGGAGGTGTGCGCGGCTTCGGCCTCCTGTGCCGCGGCACGTGCCTGCTGCTCGGCGGCAGCCAGCTGGTCACGGGCTGCGGCGCGTTCGTCAAGATGGGCGCGGTCGGCGTCGCAGTCGCGTTCGGTGTCGGCAGGACGATCGGGCAACAGCGTGCCCAGCCGCTCATCGAGCAGGGTGCGCCGCTGGGTCAGGGTGTCCGCGGCGCGCTGCTTGACGGCAACCGTCGTGGTGGCGGCCTGACGCTGGGAAAGCAGGTCACGGTGTTCGCGGACCGCAGTGTCACGCGCGGCCTGGGCGGCGGCCAGGGCCGGGTCGGACAGCGACGACGGGAGGGTGGTGACGCTCTGCTCGCAGACCGGGCAGGCGTGGCCCACCTGGAGCTGAGGGCGTAGCTGGGCGGCACCGGCGAGGGTGCGGGCTTCCTCGAGGGCGGCCGTGGCCGCGTCGAGACGCGCCTGCGCGTCGGTGACCGCGCTGTCGGCCTGGGCGGCTGTCTCCACGGCGTCATCCAGCTCGCTGGTGGCGTCGGTGAGGGAGCTGGTGATGTCAAGGAGCTGGTCGAGTACCTCGCGCGCCTCGGTGAGTCGGCTGCCGTCGCCGGCGGCGGTGAGCGCGGAAGCGGACTGGTTGTGCCGGTCGCGGGCCGCGGCCAGCTGGGTGGCGGCGGCGTCGGCCTGCCGTGCCAGAGCCGCTGCCCGGCTGGTCAGGTCGGTGACACCGTCGGGGGTTCGGACGGGAGCCAGCAGCTGCTGGCGACGCTGCAATGCCGCGTACGCCTGTTGTACCTGGTCGCGGCGACCGCGGGTCTCCTCGGCGGTGCGGCGGGCCTCGGTGACGGCGTCTGCCAGCGCCCGTAGCCGCTCCTCGCTCTGCGCTAGCTCTTGGCGGGCACGCTGTGCAGCCACGATGACTACGTCGCGGCGCCCGACCAAGCCGGCCATCTCGGTGTAGCGGTCGCGGGCGATGTTGAGGACAGCGCGCTGCGGGCCGGATTGGGCGGCTTTGGTGGCGTCGGCCAGGGTCTGGGCGGCCGCGTCGGCGGCGTCGCGGGCCTTGTGGGCGGCTGTCTGGGCCTCCACAGCATGGCGCTGCAGCTCTTCGATACCGTCCGGGGTGCGCAGGGGGGTGAGCCGGGCGAGTTCGGTGCGCAGCGCGGCGAGACGTGCCTGGGCATCGCTGGCGCGGGAGTGTGCCTCGGCGACGCGGGGCACGAGCTGGTCGACGGTGGCGGCCAGCTGTCCCAGCGCGGAGAGGCGTTCCTGGGCGTCGGCCTCGGCTTGCAGGGTGGCGTCGGCGTGCCGGCTCAGCTGGTCGGTGAGGACCTCGATCTCCTTGGATGCTTCGGCCGCCTGGGCGCCGGCGCGTTTGCCGATGCCTTCGTAGTGGGCGGCTCCGAGCAGCTTGAGCAGGATCTGCTGCCGGTCGCGGGCGTTGGCGGACAGGAACCGGGCGAAGTCGCCTTGGGGCAGGACGACGCACTGGCAGAAGTCGTCGAAGGACAGGCCGAGCAACTGCTCGATGGCGGCGTTGAGTTCCTTGATTTCTCCGGCCAGTACTTCCGGCTGTGGCCCGTCTGCGTCGGTGGCGACCGCCGTGGGGTCGGCGAATTTCACCAGGCTGACGGTCTTTTGCTGGATCTGTTGGCCGACGCGGCGGACTTCGCGGGCGACTTGGTAGCGCTGGGATGCGACGTCGAAGGTGAGCGAGACCGTGCAGCGGTTGCTCGTGGGGGCGAGCGCGTAGGCGATGGCGTTGCTGCGGCCCCACCGGTAGGCCGAGCCGTACAGGGCGAAGGTCAGGGCGTCGAGAACGGTGGACTTGCCTGACCCGGTGGGGCCGACGAGGGCGAAGTAGTCGGCGTCGGTGAAGTCGACCACGGTGGGAGCGCGGAAACCGGCGAAGCCGTTGAGCTCCAGGCGAACGGGGCGCATGTTGAGGGATTCCTTCTAGCGGGTGTCAGGGCCGCTGGGTCAAGAGCGGGCGGTCGAGCGGGTCAGGTCGTCGTGCAGGTGGTTGAACAGGGCCGTGACCCGGTCGTCGCTGACGCCGACGCTGTGGCAGTAGTCGGAGAACAGTTGCGCAGGCGTCTTGGTGGGCTGGTGGGTGGCGATGCCCGCTTTGGCGCCGGTGCTCGCGTGGTCGGGGTGGATGCGGATTTCGAGGGCGTTGGGGAGGGCTTCGAGCAGGTCGTCGCGCATGCCGGCGTAGGCGGGCTGGGTGACCACGAGCCGGAGGTAGTCCTCGCCGTAGACGGCGGGGTCGGCGGTGAGCTGGGCGACGGTCCCCTCGATGGTGCGCAGCCTGCGGCCGGCAGTGACCGGGATGTCAGTGATCTTCGCGGGGGTTCCGGGAGAGGCTTCGACGAGGCAGACCACGTGGGTGTTGTTCTGCTCGCCGAAGTCGATCGCATAGGGGGATCCGCTGTAGTGCACCGGGCAGGCGGCCGGGATCGTCTGCCGGCGGTGCAGGTGGCCCAGGGCCACGTAGTGCGCTTCGACGGGGAAGATAGCGGCGGGCACGTGGTATTCCATGATCGATTGGGCGGCCCGCTCACCGCCGCCGAAGACACCGCCAGTGCACGTCAGGTGGGCCATGACAAGGTTGACGGCGTCGGAGGTGAAAGCCCCTGTCAGGTTGTCCAGGACATCACGGATGAGCTGGTCGTAGGCGCCGACGTTCTGGGACGGGGTGTTGGCGATGATCTCCGCGGCGCGGACGGCGTAGCGCTGGGAGAGAAACGGCAGAACGGCGACGTTGACGCGCTCGTTGGTGGACTTGGCGCGGAAGCTGTGCACGCCGCCCTTTGCGGCCGGGCGGGCCTGGCCGTAGACATGGATGCCGGCGATGTCCATCAGCGGCTTGTAGGCCTCGAGTGTGGCACCGTGGTCGTGGTTGCCGGCGATCAGGACGACCTCGATGTCCTGCTTGGCCAGTTGCAGCAGGGTGCGCACGACAAGCCTTTGGGCGTCCGCGGTGGGCGCGGCGTTCTCGTAGAGGTCGCCGGCGATGAGGACGGCATCGACGTCGTTGCCGACGGCTATCTGGGTGATCTCACGTAGTACGCCTGCCTGCTCCTCGAGCCGGTTGCGGCCCTTGAGGGTCTTGCCGACATGCCAGTCGGAGGTGTGGAGAAACTTCACCGGGTCGGTCCTTTTCGGATGGCTGAAGCAGAGAAGCGGGTGGCGTCAGGCGTGATCTGAAAGCGCGTCGGCGGACGTCAGAAGGGCGGCTCGTCGATGGCCCCGTCGTCGGGATCGTCGAACCACGAGTCGCTCTGGGTCTGGGGCAGCTTGCTGAACGGGTCCGGTCGCGCCGCACCACCGGCGTTCGAGTCAGCAGGCGAGATGCCGGTAGTAAAGGTGGGATCGGCGACCTCGGAGAGGCGGGTGGCCCAGGCGGGGAAGGGGAATTCGACGGCCAGCGGCACCGGGATCTCGGGCTGGGAGACGAACATGGTGCCAGGCTTGGCGAGGGTGGCGCGCTGCCGCTGCGAGGCGGGCAGGAAGCCGTACTCAGGGCGGCCGGCCTCGGCGGGATCAAGCCGACCGACGATCTTGATCGAGGAGTTCGACACGATGCGCCGTTCCACCTCGGAGGCGGTCTGCTGAGCGCCGATGAGGATGATGCCGAGCGAGCGGCCGCGTTCGGCGATGTCGAGCAGGACGTCCTTGATCGGGGAGGAGCCCTCGCGCGGCGCGTACTTGTTCAGCTCGTCGATCATCGTGAACAGCAGCCCGCCCGGACCGGCTTGCTCCTTGCGGTCGGTCTCCGCGGCGAGCACGACACCCACGACGAACCGTTGCGCCCGCTCCGGCAGGTTGTGCAGGTCCACCACGGTGACCTGCTGCCCCAAGGTGTCGACGGAGTGCGCGATGGGACGGTCGGTGACCGTGCTCAGGTCGCCACGAATCAGGGGGCCCAGCGGTCTTTGGGACGACCGCAGCCGCCGCACGAACGCGTTGACGGTACCCATCCCCACAGCAGGCCCCGCCCAGTGGGCGCGAGTGGCCTCGTCGGTGACCTTCTCGCTGATGAACGCGATCATCTCCGCCCAGGTGCGGATGGTGGCTCCGTCGATGGCGACCGCGCCGTCGTTCCCTGCGGCCTGGGCCTCGCGGTACAGCCTGCTGGTGACCTGGTGCACGACAATCGTGTACTGGTTCTTCTCGTCTTCGACGTCGGCGAACACGTACGGGAGCAGTTCGCGTTCGCAGAACTCCGCGAGCGTCCACCAGAACGCGGTGACGCCGCTGGTCCGGCCGGTGACGTGGGGGCGGCCGGTGGTATCACCAGGCAGCGGCGGGGCGTAGAAGCCGGCGGAGGCAAAGGGTCGAGCGGGCAGGCCGAGCCGCGCGTACGCGGCGCGCAGTGTCTCGTCGAGGCGGGCGTTGGGCTGGTCGACGAACAACAGGTCCTCGCCCTTGACCGAGAAGATCAAGGCCTTGGCGTTGACCGCGCGGGCTCCCAGGGCACCCGAGGTGAACAGCGAGTGCAGCAGGAACAGCGCGAAGCTGGTCTTGGTCGCCACCCCGGAGATGCCCGAGATCGACACGTGGGCGCCGCGGGTACCGTCAAGGAACTCGAGGTTGAGATAGATCGGTTCGCCGTCACGACCGATGCCGGCGGGGATCCGCGCGTCCATCTTGTCGAAGTACAAGGCGGCGTCCCGGTCAGCACCCGCGGCCCGAATCGCGACTGCGCCGGGGCGTGGCGGGACGTAGCACTCGGGCTCGACGCGGGTGGTGGTGACCTCGGCGATCTCCTGCACGGTCGCCGGCAAGATCCCGTCCGCAATGAGGAACACATCCGAGCCGAACGCGGCGCCCTCGTGGCGGGCAACCACCTCCGTCACCACGCCTGAGGTGACGACCTCGCCGTAGCCGGGGATCTGCCGACGGGTGCTGACCACGTCGTCGAGCTGCAGGTACGCATCGGGGGAAAGGGCGACGTGAAACTTCAACGGCGTGGAGTCCTCGGTGCCTGCAACCTTCCCCACCTCCTGCTCGGTACCCCCGCTGGGGGCAGGCCTCCAGGCGGCTGCTGGCTCGTCAGGGGCGCTGAACCGCGGCCTGAGGTAGTGCTGTCGACGCCAGGGGTTTCGGAGTCGGTGTCGGTCATCGGCGGTCCCTGTGCCTATCTCATCGTGCGTCGGGGCGGCCCTGACGGCTGGCGATGGACACCGTACGCCGGGGCGCCGAAACTACTGAGCGGTTCCACAGATTGGCGGGACTCCAAAGGTTCCCAGTCCCGACTGACACGGGGGGCGGCTTATCCTGCAGACGCGCAACCCGGGCAAGGCCGGTACCCGTCAGTCCCGCCCAACGGTCTCCGAACTTTGGTTGCAA
Organism: Streptomyces speibonae; assembly: GCF_984686075.1. NCBI lineage: Bacteria > Bacillati > Actinomycetota > Actinomycetes > Kitasatosporales > Streptomycetaceae > Streptomyces > Streptomyces speibonae. Next base: position 23,384 of record NZ_OZ480260.1, read on the forward strand.
CTCAAGGCGCGTCAGGGCCCGTTGGCGAACTTCCCTCACCGAAGCGCTGCGCCAACGACACCGGACCACCCACGCGTTGACCGAAGGCGCGTCGCTGATCACCGACGGGTGATGTCGTGGTCGGTCTATCTGTGCCACAGGGCAAAGGCGGATGGCGTCGGCGAGAAACGGTCTCGCTCTGTTGTTCGTTCTCCCCGACCGCAGCATGTGTGGCCGGCCCGAGGTCGGCCCGCAGATGTACGTCCTGACCCGCCCGTTCTGCCGTGCGCAGCCGAAGGGCAGGAAGTCTTCAACACACAGAGATGCCAGATACATCCACACCCCCGGCGCGCTGGGGCCCGCACCACGAACGGCACAAGCGGTGAATAACCGCCTCAAGCACCCCACCCGCACGCGGCCTTCGCGCATCCTACACACGACCCCTTCACCATGCACACACATTTCGCAACCTCTCGCACCGACCCTGGAAGCGACACAGCGGCGGCCTCCCGGACGCAGCGCTGATCGGTCATGCTGCCGTGCGTCCCAGGCGAAGCTGTCCGGTCGACTCCGCTCCTCCGGCAGACGCGTAGTCCTCCCTCGGCACGAGACGTGCGGCGCTGGCGCGAGATCACAGGTGAGACGGACACCCCGCCCGAGAGCACCCCGCCGACGACAAATCGTTCGCCTACACCGAAGCGCAGCTCGACGGCTCATGCCGCTACGGCAAACAACTCCCACCCTTCAGCAGGCGAGACCTGCACGGGGAGACGGCATCCGCCACCGGACTGCACACCTTCGACCACAACCCCGACCAGACACTGCTGGAGCCAGGCCAACCCATCGCGCTGCGCCTGCCCCCCCCGTTACGGCCCCAGCAGCCGCAAGGCATGACCCGCCTGCCGCCTCACCACCCGCCAGCAATAGCAGGCACCCCGAAGAGTGGTCCCTGTCGCGATGCCGCTTCTCACTGCCAGGTGCTGTCAGTTCTCGGAGCTACTGGACGTCACAAAGCACAAGAGCCCGGTGCACCGGCCGTGATGTCGGCCAGCAACGCGGGAAGCAGATCCTCCTCGTAGACCGGCACAGAGTGTTTGCGCATCACGGGTACCAGGTGGTCGTCCCAGGGAGCATCTGAGCCCTGCAGATGCAGGACGTCACTGCCCTCGGGGACGGCCGCGAGGTAGTCAGCTGCGCCCATCCGCCACGCAACCGCGGAAGGTGCTGCAGCCAGGAGGGCACGCATGTGTGCCAGGCCGGCCTGGTCGAAGTCAGCGCGGACGGCGATGTTCCATCCGGTGTCCGCCAGAGCGCCAATGGCTTCGCATTCCCGTTGGGATGGTGTGCCGGCGGTGCAGATCACCCGTGGTCTCACGAGGTTGTCCCGGGCCAGGGCCTGGGTGCTGGCTGCGGCCAGCACGGAGGGGTTCTCGGTAACGAAGACCCACGTGCCGGTGGTCTCGGGAGGCTCGCCTTGGCCCGGGCTGTCTTCTTGCCGGCGCCGACTTCTTCGGCGCGGGCCTTGGCCGCGGCGCTCACGGCCTCGATGGTCGTGTTGTCCCCGGTGATGGCCTCCTGGTCGTCCTCTTCGTCGACGCCTGCTTCCTCGAAGACGTCCGCTAGGACATCCTCGAGGGCGCAGTGGACATTGGCTCGGAGGCTGCCGTCGTAGAGGCGGGAGGCCGTGATGTACGCCTTCGCTGGCGGCCGTACGCCGAGCAGGTCCTCGATCGCGTCGAAGTCCGCATCCTCCAGCCTGAAGACGGCAGTGACGGGAGCGACCGTGTCGAGGTCCTTCGTGCGCCGATGCCGGGACAAGTCTCGCCGCGGGTAGTCAGTGGTGACGTGGAAGTCGTCGGCGTTGTTGGCCGGGTTCAACCGGTGCAGAGCCTTAAGCACCGTCGTCTTGCCCGACTCGTTCTTGCCGATCAGGCACGTGACCTCGGGGTCGACCACCATGGCCTGCTTGTTCGTGATGTTGCGGAACGCCTCGATCTCCACCGACGTCACCAGCATGGCACTCCCCTCCAAGGGCCCCGTTGCCCTTGTGTAATCCGCGCAGCGTGGGGCCTGTGCCAGACGGGACAGGTGCGACCGCGCGATGTGGCTAATCAGCCAGTATGAATCCCGCCACTGACAACGGTGCCTCTGATGATCGGTTGGAAGCGGTGCTCGCCCAAGGGCTCGTAGCCTGCGTCAGCCAGCGCTGTCCCGAGAATGCAGAAACTGGCAGGCGGAAGCAGACGACGTGGGAGAACTGACGCTACGGACTGCAGGATGCTGGCCCTGTCGGCTGGCCGCTTGGAGGGGCGGACGTGGGACAGATCGAGCAGGGTTTGGAGCGTGCGTTGCGCACCCGGCCTGTTCCTTCAAGCACCCAGGCCCGCCTGCGGTTTCTGCTGGCGGCGCACCGAGGTTCCACCCAGAGGGTCGCCGCCGTGCTGGGGGTGTCGCAGCGCACTGTGCAGCGGTGGGTGACGAAGAAGCCAGGAGCGCGTCGTCCGCCGGGTCCGATGCAGGTCCGGGCGATCGAGAAAGCGGTTCTGACTCGGTGGCAGCCCCGGGTACGGGCCCGTCGGCGTGCCCAGGCAGAGGCGGAGGGCTTCGTCTTCCATACCCGTGCGCGATTCGGGTTCGCGGCTCCTGCGGGGTCCTCGGACGACCCGCGGGTGCGGTGGATCACCCAGGACTTGCCGGGAGAGGTAGCCCGGGAGTTGTTCGCCGCCCGGGATGCCGGCGCAGGCGAGCAGCAGCAGACGGTGATACTCGCCCGTGCGCTGGGACACGCCTACTTTCGCGAGTGGGGCCGCCGCGCCCATGGCCTGCACGTCTCCTTCAGCGACGTCGAGTTCGCCGACTTCTCGATCGGCTGAACCTGGCCCATCGAGCGAGCACAGCAAGGTGATCAGCGTCGCGACGGCCTGGCGCGCCTGGCCGGTATCGCTTCGTACCTCTCGGCTTCCTGCCGCTCGCGCCAGTCCCACTCCACACGGCCGACCGGGCCTTTGCGGCGGGCTGTGGGCGGCTGTGGCGGGCGCAGTCTGGCCGTCTCCGCCACGCGCAGCAGGTGCGCACGGTCACCGGGCGCGGCGAGCAGCTCCTGGTCTTCGCCGGATACGAGCCGGGTGAAGCAGGCCGCGGCCCTCAGGTAGATGCCCGCCCAGGGTGGTACGGGGTAGGCGGCGCAGCCGTCGGTGTAGCGGGCGCGGTCGTGCAGGGCGAGCGTGGCCGCGGCGTCGTCGTAGTCGCGAGGGCGTGCGGTGGCGAGTTGCTGGAGGGAGGCACCGGTGAACAGCGCAGCGGCGACGGCCGCGGCCAGGCGAGGATGTGCGGTCGCCGCATGCAGCTGGTGGGCAACACGCAGCGCGACGACCGCGGTGAGAGGCACGGGCGGTGGCCGGTGCCGCCAGGTGATCGGCGGTGGCGTGCACGGGTCGGCGCAGGGGCGGGGGCTGTCGTAGGAGACGAGGCGGTCAAGTGCCGGCAGGGTGAGCCACCGGCTGGTCGGCGCGGCGGGCTCGTCTGGGGGCGGGGGCTCGGCGATAGGCGTGCCGTAGTAGTGGCGGCGGGCAGCTTCGATGTCGGCGGTGACGGAGTGGTCGGCCGTCCGCAGGGCCTGGTGCAGAGCGGCGGGAAGGTGAGGGCGGTGGCAGACCAGGGTGAGGTGGATACCGGTGCGGTCCTGTAGTTGCAGGAGGCGCATCGTGCGGCGGGCGGTGAGGCGGTGAGCGCGCAGGACGGTCAGCCGGGTGACGGGCAGGGCGGTCATCCAGGCCGTGGCGGCTTCCCAGGCGGGCTGACGGCCGCCGGGAAAGCGGCCCGCGAGCAGGGGCGGTTTGCCCAGAGCGGCGAGAAGGTCGTGGGCGAGGCCGGTTTCGCTGGTGGTGCCCGGGCCGGGGTGCAGGGTGATCCGGCCGGACGGCGGATGGTGGGCGGCCAGGGCGGCGTGCGTGTGCATCGCGTCGTCGTGACGGTCGAGAACCACGGTGACGGACGGCAGCGGCGGGATAGGAGGCATGGGCGGTGTGGTCAGGCGAGGCGGCTGAAGGCCCAGCGCAGCAGCTCCTGGTCGACGCGGGCACGTCCCGTACGGGCCAGTGCGGTACGGGTGTGGGCGGTCAGCTGGGCCCAGGCGCGGAAGTTGCCGTGCGCGGCGTGGCTGTCGGCGAAGGTGATGTCCTCGGGGTCGGCGTCGGCCCAGATGGGGTGGAACAGCGGGATCACCTCGAGGACCTCGTCGGGTGTGAGTCGGGTGAACTGCTGCCAGATGAAGACACGGGAGGACAGCATCGGTTCGCGGCGCAGCACGGTGTGGCAGCCCGCGCCGCCGACGAAGATGATCGCGAGCTGGGTGGAGGGTTCGTCCCACAGGTAGCGGAAGTATTCGAAGGCCTCACCGTTGAGCCACTGGGCCTCGTCGACGAGGAAGGTGCGGGGGCGTTCGGCCAGGGCCGTCTTCAGCAGACGGTCGAACTCGCTGGGGTGGCGCGGGGGCTCGCCGGCCAGGTCGAGGGCGGTGAACAGTTCGTAGCGCACTGCGCGGGCGGTGGGCCGGGCCCGGAAGGTGATCTTTCGGACGTCCTCGCGGGGTTCGAGTGCGCGCAGGCAGGTGTTGACGGCGAGGGTCTTGCCGAAGCCGGCCCCGCCGTGGATGCACATCATCGCGCGGGCGGTGACCGCGTCGGTGATGTTGTCCCGGGCGGTGAGCAGGGCCCGGGTGGTGACCACGGAGGCGTCGGGCAGATCAACGTACTGGTAGGTGGCCGCGGTCACGAGGCATCTCCGTCTTCATCGGTGGTGGGAAGCGCGGCCCGCCCGTCACGGCCGTCCGGGGCGGGAGGGCCATCACGACCGGGCGGATGCGGGACGGGCGGGCCCGGCGTGGTCAGCGCGGCCAGGGAAGCCGGGGTGCGCCAGTCGGCCGGGGGTGCGGCGGGCGGGACGACGTCGGGCAGCGCGAGCTGCGACAGGCCGGCGTCGGCGCTCTGGGCGAGTTCGGCGTCGGCCTGTGCACCGGTCAGCGCGCCGAGCTGCCGAGGCGGCTCGGCCCGGGTGGCAGCGGCGTAGCGCTGTCGCTGGGAAGCTTCGAGGTCCTTCTTCAGACGGCGGCTGCGGGCGGCCCGTGCCCGCCGTACCGCGCTGACCTGTTCCTCGGTGGCCTGATCGGCCAGATCCGCCGGCCCCAGGTAGCGGCCGGTGGCGGCGTGGTAGACCTCGATGCGGTGATCGTGGTGAGGCATGAAACGGACCCGGACCCGAATCCCGGCCTGACCGGTCATCCACGCACCCACGTAGTCGCGTCTGCGGAAGCGGACTCCGCGGGTGGTCAGCGTACGGATACCGGCGTCCTCCAGAGTGAACGTCCACAGATCCGCGGCCGACACGTCCCGCAGCGGAGTAGGGTCCTCCTGCCACGCCTGAAGCGGAGTCCTGCCCCGCAACGGCGCTGGGCGGTGCTCGGTGTTCCACCACCGCGTCCAGTCCAGCAGCCGGGCGGTGAAGTCCTCAAAGCCGAGCAGCACCTCGTCCTTCGGCCGGGAAGGGCGTCTGCCGGGGCGCGGCTGACGGGCGTAGCCGGGCAGCGCGGCCAGGAACATGCCTTCTACCGCCCGGTTGAGGCCCTCCACGGTGCCCTTGAGGTGGGGGGTGTAGGCGGGCAGGTCCTCCACCGTCACGTCGAGGAGATCGAAAGCGGCAGTCACCGTCCGGGACAGGAAATCCTTGCCTCGGTCCACCCGCACCTTCTCGGGCAGAGCGCCGAACGGGCCGTAAGGCTCATGGCGCAGGACCGCGGAGCGCAGCGCGGCCAGCACCGACTCCCGCGACGGATGCCCGGGCGTGACCGCGACACCGGTGATCGCGTTGGTGGCGCAGTCGGTGAACCAGGTGATCGACGGCCTGCGGGGCTTGCCGTCGACATCGACCAGCACCGGGGCCTGCATGTGGTCGGTCTCCCACACCTGGTTGCGCCAGCCCCGCGGCCGGGCCAGGAACACATCGTGCTTACGCGCCGCCCGCTCCCCGCCCGCAAGCCCTGCCCGCTCCCCCGGCGTCAGATCACGGCGGATCGCCCGGTGCAGCGTCGGAATCGACGGAGGCGGCTGCCCCTCGCCCCTGGCTGCACGAGCGGTCAGCTCACGATGCACCGCCGCGACGTTCCCCTCCCACAGTCCCAGCAGAGCCCGGACCTCATCAGTAACCGTGAACCGCCCGGGGTACGCGGCACGCTCCCCCGGCGCCAGGGCCGCAGCCTCGTCCCGCTCGGCGGCCGCCAGCCACCGCCACACCGCACGCTCCCGCACCCCCAGCACGTCCGCCGCCGACCTCACCCGCCCACTGGTGAGCTTCCCCTCCCGCCGCAGGGCCAGCAGACGGCGCACCGCAGGCCCCCGCAACGCCCGAACCGACACAGCCGGCAAAGCCCCGCTCGAATCTCCACCCGCCCCTTCCGGGGCCGGCCCTTGCTCTCCCTGATCCACGCCCCGAGCACACCAACACCCATTCGGCCAGCGGATCAGAACTCGCGAAACTGAGACAGCGTCACCCCTCATGCAATAACGCCCCAGGACAGCAATACCCCGTGGTTCTCTCACCCCCAAGACAGTGACCCCACACCCCGAAACCGCCACCGACCAGCATCAACTCACCCCGGTCCACTGTCTCTCACCCCACTGTCACAAACCGAGAGATCGCAACCAGCGCGCCGCACTCGCTGAACTCGGAGTCGAGTGGGCCTAGCAGCAGGTCTGTCGGGTTGCTGAGGCGTGGCGTGGCCTGCGGATGCTTGGACCCGCCTCGGCCGTTGGTGTTCTCCTCTCGGATCATCCGTCGCAGGCTGGTGCGTGCTGCCGCCAGGTCTGTTTCCAGGGTGCCCACAACGTGGCGGTGGTGCTGCGGGTGCGGGCGGGCGAAGGGGCGGCGGGGTGCGGGCGTTGCCGAGCGGCCTGAATGTGCTCGCGGATGTCTTCGGCGTAGGTGAGCCATGTGGAGACACCGGCTGTGCGCGCGACCGCGGCGTGGGTGATTTTCTTGCCCTGCTGCTCAAGAGCCGTCAGCGCGGTCAGGACGCGCTGACGTTTCTCGAGGCTGACGCGGCGGCGGGCCTGGGCGAGGGTGTGCGGGTTGCCGCGGGGGTTCATGCCGGGTCGGTCCTGGTGACGGGGGTGAGCGGCGGGAGGGTGTGGGTGTTGCCGGCGCGGGCTTTGCGCAGGATGGTGCTGGCCTCTTCGATCTCCTGGCGTTCTGCGGCGAGGAGGCGGCACTGCATACGGTCCGTGACCTGCTCGAAGGCGGTGATCTGAGCGGTGAGGGCGGCAATGACGAATTCGGCGGCGGCCGTGGCCTGGGCTGTTTCGCGGTCGGCGCGCAGTTCGTTGATGTGCTGTTCGATCGCCGGAAGGTAGGAGGGGTCGGGGCGGTAGAAGCCGCAGCCGGCGCACTAAAAAGCGGATGGGGCAGGAGCTCTCTGCGGCTTTGACGTTACTGGGTTCGGTGCATCCTCCGTAGGGGACGGCGACGGAGCGCAGTTCGTAGGCGGTCTCGGAGCTGGGGCTGGGGCGGCCGTGGTTGTCGACGACGTGGGCGGCGAGCTTGGTGACGGCGTCGCGTTTTCGTTTCAGGGAGACGGTGTAGTAGCGCTGGGTGGTGCTCGCCGACTTGTGATCCATCAATTCACGCAGGACGTCGAGCGGAGTCCCCGCGTCGGCGTGACTTGGGCTGGCGCGGACAACCGACGCGCTAGGGACCGGGGTCCTCATCTGATCCGGGATTTCGTACGGGTCGTCATCGATCTCTCGTCGGTACCCTTGCGAGCCGATCAGTGGCTGGCGGGGCAGGTTCGACTACGTCTTCCTGCGCGGCATCGGCCCGCTCGATCATCATGTGCATCCCCCTTCGTGCTCGGGCCAGCACTTGGTGCAGAGCGGCCTGGAGCCGGCTCAGCCGGGCTGGGCGGTCAGGGTTGTCGTGATCAGCCCGGCGATCCGAGCCGTGTGCTCGGTGAGGTAGAAGTGACCGCCCGGGAAGGTGACCAGGTCGAAGGCGGAGGTGGTGTGCTCCTGCCAGGCGGCGGCCTCCTCGGCGGTCACCTTCGGGTCGTCGGAGCCGGTCAGTGCGGTGATCGGGCAGTTGAGGAGCGGTCCGGGGGCAAAGCGGTGGCTCTCGACGATGCGGTAGTCCGCGCGGATCGCCGGCAGCACCATCCGCACGAGCTCCTCGTCGGCGAAGACCCGGGAGTCCGTGCCGCTGAGCGCGCGGATTTCGCGCAGCAGACCGTCGTCGTCGAGGCGGTGGGCGGTCTCGGCGCGCTGCCGTGAGGGCGCGCGGCGGCCCGAGGCGAACAGGGCGGCCGGTGTGCGCCCCGCGCTCTGGAGCCCGCGTGCCACCTCGTAGCCGAGGACGGCGCCGAGGCTGTGTCCGAAGACGGCGAGCGGCCGGTCCGTCCATGGCAGCAGTGCGCTCACCACATCGCGGGCGAGCGCGTCCATGCTCGGCGCGAACGGCTCACTGCGGCGGTCCTGGCGGCCGGGGTACTGGACCGCCAGCACCTCCACGTCGTCGCCGAGCAGGGCGGGCAGTCCGGCGAAGAAGCTGGCCGAGCCGCCGGCGTGCGGCAGGCAGGCCAGGCGTATCCGGGGCTCGGGACGCGGCCGGAAGCGGCGGGTCCACAGACTGTCGCGCGGGTCGCCACTGCCTCCGCTGACGCTGTTGCTGCTGATGCCGCCGCTCATGCGGTCCGCGCGGTGTCGTAGCGATGGAAGCCGTGTCCCGTCTTGCGGCCGAGCCGGCCCTCCTCGATCAGCCGGTCGAGGAGCGGCGGTACGGCGTGCCGGGCGTCGCCGGTGCTGTGCTCCATGCTGCGAGCCACGGCGGCGATGACGTCGAGGCCGATCAGGTCGAGGACGGCGAGCGGGCCCATGGGGTGTCCGCAGCCGAGGGTCATGCCCCGGTCGATGTCCTCGGCTGTGGCGATGCCGGATTCGTACATGCGCACGGCGGCCATCAGATACGGGATGAGCAGTGCGTTGACGACGAAGCCGCTGTGGTCCTCGGCCCGCACGATCTCTTTGCCGAGTGTCTGCGTGACCAGTTCCTCGGCGCGCTGGGCGGTGCGGTCGGTGGTGTGCGCGGAGCGGATGACCTCCACCAGCGGCATGGTCGGCACGGGGTTGAAGAAGTGCAGGCCGATGACGTCGCCGGGGCGGCTGGTGGCGTTGGCCAGATCGGTGATGGACAGGGAGGAGGTGGTGGAGGCGAGGACCGCTGCGGAGTCCTCGACGGTTTTGGCGAGCGCGGTGAACAGCCGAAGTTTGGTGTCCCGTTCCTCCGGTGCCGCCTCGATGACGAAGTCCCGGTCGGCGAGCGCGTCGGGGTCGGCGCCGAACTGTGCGCGCCGCTCGGCGTCCCGGCGTCCCGCGTCGTCGATGCGGCCCTTGGCGTGGGCCCGGTCGAGCAGCCGGAGGACGCGGGTGCGGGCCCGGTCGGCGGAGCCCGGGGTCGAGGTGAGGACCCGTACGGCGAGACCGGCTCGCAGGCACTCGGCGGCGATTCCCGCGCCCATGGTGCCGCCGCCGACGACACCGATCCGGCGGGCGCTCATGCCGCGCTCCGCAGGGCGGGCGCCGACCAGCGCAGCAGACCGGCGGCGACCGCCATGCCGGCGCCGAACCCGGCGAGCAGTACCAGGTCGCCGGGGTGCAGCGCGCCGGCGCGGTTGGCCTGGTCCAGGGCGATGGCGACGGATGCGCTGCCGGTGTTGCCCGAGTGGTCGAGCGGCAGGTGGGTGGCGGCGCCGGTCAGTCCGCAGGCGTCGACGAGTTCGGCGACCATCATGCCGTTGGCCTGGTGGGGCACGAAGTGATCGATGTCGGTCGCCTTGTGGTCGCAGCGCTCCAGCAGGGCGTCGATGATGCCGGGCACGTTGTCCATGACGTAGTCGCGGACCTGACGGCCCTTCATGTGCAGGATGTGTCCGCGGTCGGCGAGCGTCTCGGCGGAGGCGGGGCGGCGGCTGCCGCCGGCGGGGATCTCGATGAGGTCGTGGGCGTCGCCGCCGCCGACCATGTCGAGGTCGAGGAAGCCGGGGCCGTCGTCGACGGCGGCGACCACGGCGGCTCCGGCGCCGTCGCCGAAGAGCACGCTGGTGGCCCGGTCGTCGAAGTCGACGAACCGTGAGTAGACGTCGGTGCCGATGACCAGGGCCTTGGCGGTGGGCCGCAGGGTGATCAGGGCGCGCGCGAGGGCGAGCGAGGTGACGAACCCCGAGCAGGCGATGTTCACGTCGAAGCAGCCCGCGCGGTGGGCGCCGAGCGCGTGCTGGACGAGGGTGGCGGTGGCCGGGATGGGTGCGTCGCCGGTGGTGGTGGAGACGATGAGGTAGTCGATGTCACCGGCGCCGAGTCCGGCCGCGTCGAGTGTGGTGCGGGCGGCGTGCACGGCGAGGTCGGAGGCGGCTTCGTCGGGGGCGGCGAACCGGCGCTCGACGATTTTCGTCTTGCGTTCGATCCACTCCTGGCTGGTGCCGGGTACGAGCCGGACGACATCGGCGTTGGTGACTACCCGTTCGGGCAGGTAGGAGCCGGTCGCGAGGATGCCGACGGTCGGCGGGTCCGTGGTCATGTGCGGGTCCTGCCTTTCGGGGGTGGTTCTGAACGGGTCAGCCCGCGGCGGCGGCCGTGGTGAACTGCCGCAGCGGGGTGAGGGTGTCCTCGCCGATGCGGGCGCGTAGTTCGGGTGCGGTGACGCCGAGGCCGGGCGTGGGGGCGAGGCAGAGCACGCCGACCTTGCCGATGTGCCGGTTGAGCTGCACGAGGCGGGTCGCTTCCCCTATCTCGGCCAGCGGATACGTCTCGGATACGACGGGGGCGATGCGGCCCTGCTCGAAGAGGCGGACGCAGTCGGTCATCTCCTGGAGGTTGGCGATGTGGCTGCCGATGATCCGTTTCAGCTTCATCCACAGGTAGCGGTTGTCGAAGGTGTGGTGGTAGCCGGTGCTGGAGCCGCAGGTGACGACCGCGCCGCCGCGCCGGACGACGAATACGGAGATGCCGAAGGTGGCGCGTCCGACGTGTTCGAAGGCGATGTGCGGGTCCTCCCCCACCTCGCGGCGGATGACTGCGCCGAGCCGTTTGCCCGCCTTGACGGCCTGCTCGGGGTCGTCGCCGGCATCGCCGCCGATGCCGATCTCCTCGCGGTTGATCACCACGTGGCAGCCGAGCTTGCGGGCGATGGCCTCCTTCTCCTGGGAGCCGACCACACCGACGGCGATCCCGCCGCCGTTGCGGACCAGTTGGGCGGCGTAGGCGCCGAGGCCGCCCGAGGCGCCCCAGATCAGCACGATGTCGCCCTGCTTCATACGGGCGCCCCGGTCACTGACGAGCATGCGGTAGGCGGTGCCGCCGCACACGGGGATGCTGGCGGCCTCCTCCCAGTTCAGCAGTGCGGGTTTGGGCACGAGCTGGCTGGCGCGGGCGACGGCGTAGTGGGCGAGCCCGCCGTAGTTCGTCTCGAAGCCCCAGGCGAGCTGGGCCTGGCTGAGCATGCCGTCGGTCTGGGTGGCCGGTTCCTGGTCGTCGACGTGTGCGGGGCTGACGATGACGTGGTCGCCGATCCGCCAGCGCCGTACGCCGGAGCCGACCCGTACGACGACCCCGGAGCCGTCGGAGCCCAGGACGTGGAAGGGCTGGTCGTGCCGGGCCGCCCAGCCGCCCTGCCGGCCGTAGGCGCGCAGGAAGCGGAAGGTGGACATCGGCTCGAACTTCGCCGACCAGACGGTGTTGTAGTTGACGGAGCTGGCCATCACGGCGACCAGTACTTCGTCCGGTGCGAGTTCGGGCATCGGGACCTCGCCGACGTGCAGGGTGCGGCGTACGTCCTTGTCGGTGGTGTCGGCGAAGACGCCCTCGTCCTCGATCCGCAGATGCGCGGCGGTGTAGCGGTCGGGCAGCGCGGCACGGGCGAGGTCGTCCGCGGGTGCGCCGGACAGCACGGCGTCGGTCAGGGACATGGATACCTCACTCGCCGGTGGGTGGTTCGACGGACAGCGCGTGGTGGAAGATGTTGCGGGGGTCGTACGCTGCCTTGACTCGCTGGAGCCTGGGGTAGTTGTCCTTGTAGTAGAGGGTGGGCCAGGGCACGCCCGAGTCGTTGTGGGCGGGGTCGGCGAGGTCGGCGTCGGCGTAGTTGATGTAGCAGCCGTCCCAGGTGCCGTCGGGCACGGGCACCCCGCCGGTGCCGGCGTAGACGTCCTTGTACATGCCGCGCACCCAGGCCAGGTGCTTGTCGTCCTGGGCCGGGTCCGTCCACCATGCCTGGTACTGCATCTTGACGACCGAGTCGCGCTGCGGGATGGCGGTGGCGTCCGGGGCGACGGTGGCGATCTGCCCGCCGTACGGGAAGATGATCAGGGAGGCGCCCGGGTTGCTGTAGTCCGTCGTGGTCAGGTAGCGGTGGATGACCGCCGCCTGCTCGGTGGTGAAGTTGCCCTTGAGGTAGGCCGACTTCGCCTTGACGCGGACGGCGGGGGCCGCGTAGTTCGAGGTGGAGATGTACCGGGTGACCTGGCCCCAGGTGGCCTTGGTGGGCGCGGCGGTCAGTGCCGCGCGGACGTTCTCGGCGGTGCCCTCGCCGATCGCGGCGAGGTGGTCGGCGAGGATGTCCCCGGCGCCGTCCACGGTCGCGTCGACCTGGGTGATGAGGGTGAGGACACCGGTGGCGACGTGGTTGAGGCCGAACAGGCTGGACAGTGCGGTCTCCGGAGTGCCGGGGGCACTGTGGTCGTTCAGCCAGCCGATGTAGTTGCGCAGCAGCCGGGCGAAGTCGGCCTCGTCGACGGCGCTCCAGGGGATGGCGGTGACGTTGAGCAGGACGTGCGAGGGCGGCTGGGGCAGCAGGGTGCGCGGGTCGTCGCCGGTGGCGCCGGGGGTGCGGAACCAGTATCGCGTGACGACGCCGAAGTTGCCGCCGCCCCCGCCGGTGTGCGCCCACCACAGGTCGTGGTGCGGGTCGTCGGGTTCGGCGGTGGCGACGACGGCGCGGGCGCGTCCTTCCGCGTCCACGACGACGACCTCGACGGCATGCAGGTGGTCCACGACCAGGCCGAACTGGCGTGACATCAGGCCGTATCCGCCGCCGGCCGCGTGCCCGCCCATGCCGACTGAGTAGCACAGACCGGCGGGCAGGGTGACGCCCCAGCGGTGCAGCAGGGTGTCGTAGACGTTCATGAGGATGGCGCCGGGCTGGATGGCGAAGGCGCGGCGCTCCTCGTCGTATGTCACTTCGTCGAGGGTGGACAGGTCGAGGACGGTTTCGATCTGCGGGTTGTAGACGAAGTTCTCGAAGCAGCCGCCGCCGCTGCGCACCGAGAAGCGCTTGTTGGTGTCCACCATCTCCTGGACGGCGGCGACCGCCTCGGCGGTGGAGCGGATGACCCGGATGTGGTCCGGGCTGCCGATCCAGCGTTTGTTGTAGCCGCTGGTCATGTCGGCGTAGCGGCCCTCGTCGGGTGTGACGACGATCGGTGCCTCGGTCGTTTCGCCCGCCCGCGAGGGGGTGGCGGCCTGTGCGGTGCCGCCTGCCGTTAGTGCCACGCCCGCTCCTGCTGCTGTCGCCATCGTGTATCCGAGTAGCTGTCTGCGTCCCGGTTCAGGCACGGGCCACCGCCGGCATACGGGTGATGGCGCTGACGAAGTTGCTGGTCACGCGAACCGGCTCGCCGATGTGGAAGTCCGGGGTGACACGCAGGAGTTCCTTGAGCAGCACCCGCATCTCGATCTTGGCGAGCACGTTGCCCAGGCAGTGGTGGGGCCCGCCGCCGCCGAAGCTGATGTGCCGGTTGGGGGTGCGGGCGAGGTCGAGCACGTGCGGGTCGGTGAAGACACGCTCGTCGCGGTTGCCCGAGGGGTAGAAGAGGGCGACCTTGTCGCCCTGGTTGATGCGCAGCCCGTGCAGCTCGGTGTCGCGGGCGGCGGTGCGGCGCAGCGTGAGTACCGGGGTGGCCCAGCGCAGCAGTTCGTCGATGGCCCTGCCCGCGCGGGCGTCGAAGTCGGCAGCGAGGAAGGCGCGCTGCTCGGGGAAGTCGGACAGGGCCTTGCCCGCGTGGCTGATGGTCTGGCGCGGGGTGTCGAAGCCGGCGCCGATGAGCAGCAGCAGGAAGGCGCTGATCTCGTCGTCGGTCAGGCCCTCGCCGTCGACCCGGGCCTGCACCAGGTCGGTCATCACGTCGTCCTGCGGGTGCGCGCGGCGGGCCTGCGCGAGCTCAACGGCCTTGCCGGAGACGAGTCCCACGACCTCGTTGACGATGTCGCCGCGCTCGCGCCCCGACTTCTGTGCCTCGTCGCGGCTGGAGAGCATGATGGTGATGGCCTCGGTGAAGCGGTCCAGTTCCTCGGTGTCCAGGCCCAGCATGTACGTCATCGTCCAGCGTGCCATCGGCATCGAGACCTTGGCGACGAAGTCGCACTCGCCGGCGGTCGCGAAGTCCTCCACGATCCGGCGGACCTCGGCCTCCATCGAGCCGCGCATCTGCTCCATACGGGCGGGGCTGAAGGCGGCCGTGACCAGGCTGCGCACCTTCAGGTGGCGGGGTGCGTCCATGGCCACGATGGACTGGGTGGCCTGGAGGATGTCCTCGGGCAGTTCCTCGAACTGCACGCCCTTGCTGGAGATGAAGAGGTCCGGCTGACTGCTGACCGCCACGATGTCGGCGTGCCGTACGACCGCCCAGAAGCCGTCGTCCGGGGGTGTCGGCAGGAGGCTGCCTTCCGGGGCCTTGTGCCAGGAGACCGGGCGTTCGTCGCGTAGGACGCGGAAGGTGTCGTCCCAGGCCGCCGGGGGCTGCGACCAGAATTCGATGGACGAGATGTCGGCGGTGTCGAACTGCCGGGCCGCGGTGGTCACCTGGGTCTCCTCCTCGGGGAAACGGCACGCGGGGGGGCCGTGGGCTTCGGCACGGCCCGGGTGTGCCGACGCACCGCCGAGCATGCGGCCGTCCCCTTGCCGGGTCCTTGTGGGACCACTTGCGGCTTGCTTGCGGGGACGGCGTCGCGGGACGAGGGAGGAACGGGTGGGGGAGGAGGAGCGGGACGTCGGAGGAAGGGGGTCTTAGAGGTCCGAGGGGTGGGAGGAGGGCCGGGGCGGGGGAGGGGAGAGCGACGAGGAAGAGGCGAGAGGGGCCGTGCGGGGGCTCGTCGCGAGGGTGGGAGGGGGAACCGCGGGTGGCCTCAGGCGGTGCGGGGCGGTAGACCGACGAAGCCGGACCAGCTCTCCGGGCGGGCCTGGCGGGCCATGTCCGGGGTGTCGGTGGACCCTGGGGGGACACGGCGGGGCGGGCGGCGGGTCTGGTCGCGCTCGGTGATGACCGGGCCCGGTTTGTCCAGGACGGCCCGCAGTGCGCTCGCACGCAGCCGCGTCCGCTCCGTGCTGCTCAGCTCGGTGAGCAGTACCTCCTGGATCAGTCGTTCACGGAACGCGAGCCGGAACGGCGGGTGTGGCTCCTTGCGCAGCAGCCCGCACCGCGCCGCCGCCTCGATGGCCGGCTCCGGATCCGTGTCCGCCGGCACTACGTCCCTGACCAGGCCCAGGTCGAAGTGGGCGCCGAGCGCGGCGCAGCAGCGCAGTACCTCCACGACCGGCTCGGGCAGCGCGGCGATCCGCCGGCCCAGTGCCTGCCGCACCCCAAGCGGCACGTCCACCATCGCCGCCTGCGTCGTCGACCGGTCGCGCAGGGACTGCGGGTCGCCGCCGCCCGCCAGTAACTCGTGCAGGAAGTACGGGTTGCCGCGGCTGCGTTCGTGCAGGACGTGCAGCACGTCGTCCGGCACCCTGGTGCCCGTCCTGACTTCCATGAGGTCGGCGGTCTCGCCGGGCGAGAGGCCGGTCAGCCGGAGAGTGCGGGTGCGTGGGTCGCTGAGGATGTCGGTGACCGCGCCGCCCTTCATGAAGTCCGCGGCGACACCGGTGTCCTCCGCGATCACGATGACGCCCAGCGGTTCGCCGTGCAGTCGTGTGCGCAGCAGCCCCAGCAGTTCGAGGGAGCGTTCGTCGGCCTGGTCCAGGTCCTCCAGGACGACGACCAGCGGCTCGTCGGCGGCCAGCGAGAGCAGCGTCTCGCACATGGCGTCCTGGATGAGGAAGCGGGCCAGGGTCGGCGGGTCCTCCGCGGTCAGGGACCGCCGGCCCGCCTCGGGATCGAGCATCAGCGGGGCGAGCAGGCTTCCGAAACGGGCCTCCGCCCGGCGGAACGCCTTGGGGCGGGAGACCGCCAGCTGACGGAAGACCTGCGACCACGCCCAGTACGCCGGTACGCCCTCCCCGGAGGTACAACAGCCCCACACCACCTCCTGGAGCAGGTCGTTGAGGTCCGCGGTGACCTTCTCGACGAGCTCGGTCTTGCCGACGCCCATCTCCCCCAGCACGGCGGTGAGATGGCTGCCGCCGTTCAGCGAGTCCAGGACGTGCGCGCCGAGCAGGGCACTCTCGCGTGTCCGCCCCACGAACAGTTCCCTGGCGCCGCGGGTGACGCCGGGTATGAGTGTTCCGGGCGGGGGTGCGGGTGCGTCGGCGCCCCCGGCCTCCGGGTCACGGTCGGTGGTTTTTGCGGTCTCTGTGCCGTCCATGGGGCCCGTGTCGTCCGCGGGATCCACCGGGCCGGGCGTTTCCGGCTGCGGTACCGCCGGGTCCGTGGCGGGGCCGGTGGGGTCGGGGGTGGCGGGGCTCACCAGCCGTACCGGTGGCCGGAGCAGATCGAGGCGCTGGCGGAGGATGTCGGCGTGGACGCGCTGGAGTTCGCCGCCGGGGTTCACGCCCAGTTCCTCGGCCAGGTGGAGGCGGGTCTGTTCGTACAGCCGCAGCGCCTCCGCCTGGCGCCCCAGGTGGTACAGACCGGTCATCAGGTGACCCACCAGGCGTTCGCGGGTGGGGTTGTGCTGGACCTCCGGGTACAGCGCGCGTACCACTCCGTCCGCGTCGCCGAGGGCGAGGCAGGCGTCGGCCTGGGCTTCCAGGGCGGTCAGGCGCAGCTGTTGGAGGCGCTGGTTCTCGTCCGCGATGGGGCCGTAGGAGACGAGTTCGAGGTAGGGCTGGGCGCGCCAGAGGGAGAGCGCCTGTGTCAGGTCGTTACGGGCGCGGTCGAAGCGGCGGTCGGTGATGTGCCGGCGGCCGCGCTCCAGGAGCCGTTCGAAGCGGTAGGCATCGACGAGTTCGGGGTCGAGTTCGAAGACATATCCGGGGGCACGGTAGCGGAGCCGGGCATGGCCGCCGCCGCGTTCCTGGGCCCGGGCGAGGGCCCGGCGCACATGGGAGACGTAGGTCTGGAGGGTGGCGACAGGTTGACGGGGCGGGTGGGTGCCCCAGAGTTCATCGACGAGCTGCCCGGCCGTGACAACGTTACCCAAGCGTACTAGCAGCAGTCCGAGCAGGGCACGGTGGCGCAAGGGCCCCAGGGGCAGCGTCATTCCGTCATCCACTAGAGCGAGTGAACCGAAGACGCGTAACTCCCATCCGCAGTGGTCGGTTTCGTCTCTTTGGCCTGGAGCCCGGGCGGCCCCTCTCGGTGCGAGCGCCGTCACGCTCGTTTCTTCCACGGTCACGCGCTCGGAGGGTTCAGCCATGCCCTTCCTTCGTTCACGGGGTGGGGGTGGGCCAGTCGCACACTGGCCGGTCGAGCACGGCGCGAACTGACCCCGAACACCGGAATCCTGCGTTCAGTGGTACTGGCGCGATCGTAGAACACTTGTCGCCCCAAGGGCACGGCGTCTTCTGTTCAGGAGTTTTCGGGCAACTCGGCCTCCTGGCCCGAGAAAAGCACCCGCGACTTGCGGGAATGCGAATGCCGGGTTCATATCCGGTGCATAAGTTACGGCGCGGTTTTTTCGGGGGCCGATCCCGCGGCTTAATGACATGGGCATGGTATAAGCGCGTTCGATCGACCGGCCGGTGTTTGCCGTTCCCCGGCCGCAAGGCCCCCGCAAGGCCCGGTCAGCGTTCCGCAAGGCATTCCGCCAGCGCCTCGCAAGGAGCGCGGGACATGCTCCCCGCAGCAACCCGGCAGGACCCGGAGCAAGGAAGCGATCCCGTGGCCAGGAGGGCGCAGTCGTGCAGGAGATGCAGGTGACCGAGGAACTGGACGTCAGCTTCGTCCAGACTCCCCACGAGGTGCTGAAGCGGCTCCGCGAGGCCGGGCCCGCGGTGAAGGTGATGCTGCCGAACGGTTCGCTGGTGTGGATCGTGACCCGCTACGACGAGGTGCGGCAGGCACTCGGCGAGAACGGGCTCAGCAAGAACTTCAAGGGCCTCAACGAGCTGATGACCAAGCACACCAAGGAGGGTCACGCCCCGAAGCAGTACGACGAGGCCCTCGTCGGCCACATGCTGGCCAGCGACCCGCCGGACCACACCCGGATGCGCCGCCTGGTCAACAAGGCCTTCACCCCGCGCCGGGTGGAGGGCATGCGGCCCATGCTGGAGGAGCTGACCACCCAGCTGCTCGACGAGATGGACCGGCACGAGGAGATCGACCTGCTGGAGGCGCTCGCCTACCCGGTGCCGATGGAACTGCTCTGCACGCTCCTCGGCGTACCGGAGGCCGAGCGGCTCGCCTTCGGCCGGTACGCGGCCACCGTACTGTCCGACCTCGCCCCGGAGGGCTACGAGGAAGCCACCCAGGCGATGCGCGAGTACCTGGTGAAACTGATCCGGGTCAAGCGCGAGAATCCCGGCGACGACCTGCTGAGCGCGCTGATCGCGGCCCGCGACGAGGACGACAAGCTCACCGAGGGCGAACTGCTCGCCACCATCTACCTGATGTTCTCGGCCGGCACCGAGACGGCGGTCAACCTCATCGGCAACGGTGTACTGGCCCTGCTCACCCATCCCGGTGAGCTGGCCAGGCTGCGCGCCGACCGCTCGCTGCTGCCGCAGGCCGTGGAGGAGTTCCTGCGCTTCGACGGCCCGGTGAACCTCGCGACGTTCCGGTACACGGTCGAGCCGGTGGCACTCGGCGACGTCACGATCCCGGTCGGCGAGGTGGTCATGGTGTCGCTGATGGCCGCCAACCGCGACCCCGACCGCTTCGACCAGCCCGAGCTCTTCGACATCACCCGGCCGATCGGCGGCCAGATGACCTTCGGGCACGGCATCCACTACTGCATGGGCGCTCCGCTGGCCCGTCTGGAGGCCGAGATCGCCATCGGCATGCTCCTGGACCGCTTCCCCGGCCTGTCCCTCGCCTGCGACCCGAACGAGCTGCGGTGGCGGCTCAGCACGGTCACCCACGGCCTGGAGAAGCTGCCGGTCCGGCCGCACGGCGGCGCCTGACGCCGTGCCACCCGCACAGCGTGTCCGGGTGGTTCCCAGCAGGACGGCACGGCGGAGTACGGCGGCACAGCGAAGTACGCGTACGGCGGCACGGCGAAAGGGATGTGCGTGATGGGTGCGGTCCACGACGCGGCCACGGGAACCGGCGCCCCTACGGCAACCGGCGCCCCCACGGACCGGCCGGACCCGGGCGGTGACGAGCCGGTCGCGGTGATCGGCATCGCGTGCCGGCTGCCGGGCGCCCCCGACCCGGCCGCCTTCTGGAACCTGCTGCGCGAGGGCCGCGACGCGATCTCCGAGCCGCCGCCCGACCGCCACCCGGCGGGCGCCGACGACACTCCGCCGCCCCGCAGGGGCGGCTACCTGGACCGCGTCGACGGCTTCGACGCGGCCTTCTTCGGTGTCTCGCCCCGCGAGGCGCCGGCCATCGACCCCCAGCAGCGACTCGCCCTCGAACTGGGCTGGGAAGCGCTGGAGGACGCCGGTATCGCCCCCGGCTCCCTGGGCGGCACACCCGCGGGCGTGTACGTCGGCGCGATCGCCGACGACTACGCCACCCTGCTGCGCCGCGGCGGCCCACACGGCATCACGCGGCACGTGTTCACCGGCGTCCAGCGAGGCGTGATAGCCAACCGGCTCTCCTACTCGCTGGGACTGCGGGGACCGAGCCTGACGGTCGACTGCGGCCAGTCCTCGTCACTGGTCGCAGTCCACCTGGCCGCCGAGGCCCTGCGCCGCGGCGAGTCGGCGCTCGCCCTGGCCGGCGGCGTCCACCTGAACCTGGTGCCCGAGAGCACCACGGCCGCCGACCGATTCGGCGCGCTCTCCCCCGACGACCGCTGCCACACCTTCGACGCGCGCGCCAACGGGTTCGTACGGGGTGAGGGCGGCGCCCTGGTCGTCCTCAAGCCGTTGTCCGGCGCCCTGGCCGACGGCGACCGCGTCTACTGCGTGCTCAGCGGCTCCGCGGTCAACCACGACGGCGCCGGCGAGGGCCTGGCCGTACCGAACGCCGAGGCTCAGCGGGAGGTCGTCACCGCCGCGCTCGCCGCCGCGGACATGCGCGCGGCGGACGTGCAGTACGTCGAACTCCACGGCACCGGAACCCCGGTCGGCGACCCCATAGAGGCCACCGCGCTCGGTACCGCGCTGGGCACGGCGCCCGGCCGGACGGCTCCGCTGGCGGTCGGCTCGGCGAAGACCAACGTCGGCCACCTCGAAGGCGCGGCCGGTGCGGTGGGCCTCCTGAAGACCGTCCTCGCCCTGCACCACCGCGAACTCCCCGCCAGCCTCAACTTCGAGACACCGAACCCGGCCATCCCCTTCGAGCGGCTACGCCTGCGGGTGCAGACGGACACGGATTCCTGGCCCCTGCCCGACCGGCCACTGGTGGCCGGCGTGTCGGCGTTCGGGGTGGGCGGCACCAACGCGCACGCGATCCTGACGGAGGCACCGGCGGCGGAGCCGGGTGGAGCCCTGCCGGGGTCCGTGGAGCCTGGCGAGACGGGGCCGCAAGACGCGGTGCCGAAAGGCGCGGTGCCGCTGGTGGTGTCGGCGGCGAGTGCGCAGGCGCTGGCGGCGCTGGGCGGGCGGCTCGCGGAGCGGCTGGCGTCCGACCCCGCTCTCCGCCTCTGCGATGTCGCTCATGCGCTGGTCACCACGCGGACCTCGCTGCCCCACCGTGCGGTCGTGGTCGCCGACGACCGCGACAGTGCCCTCGGCGGCCTGCGGGCCCTGGCCGACGGCGTCAACGCACCCCACGTCGTCAGCGGAGTGGCCACCGGTCCGGCCGGGCCCGGGCCGGTGTTCGTCTTCCCCGGCCAGGGCTCCCAATGGGCCGGCATGGCCCGCACCCTCCACACCGACCACCCCATCTTCCGCCAGGCCCTCGACGACTGCGCAGCCGCACTCGACCCGCTCACCGGCTGGTCACTGACCGACACCCTCACCGGATCCGACCACAGCTGGCTGCACCAGGTGGACAAGGTCCAGCCCGCCCTCTTCGCCGTCATGACCAGCCTCGCCCGCCTCTGGATCGCCCACGGCATCCAACCCGGCGCCGTCATCGGCCACTCCCAGGGCGAAATCGCCGCCGCCCACCTCGCCGGCATCCTCACCCTCCAGGACGCCGCCCGCATCGTCCACACCCGCTCCACCGCCATGCGCCACCTCTCCGGCCACGGCGGCATGGCCACCATCAACACCAGCGCCGAACAACTACAACACCAACTCCACGGCCTCGACGCCACCATCGCCGCCCACAACTCCCCCACCACCACCGTCATCTCCGGCACCCCGCAAGCGCTGGACGAACTCACCACCCGCTGCGAGTCCGACGGCCTGCACCTGCGCCGCATCCACGTCGACTACGCCTCCCACTCCCCCCAAGTCGACGCCTACGAAGACGAAATCACCACCGCCCTCGCCGGCATCCGCCCCCGGCCCGCCACCACCCCGATGATCTCCACCGTCACCGGAGAACCGGTCCAGGGACCCGAACTCGACGCCGCCTACTGGTACGCCAACCTCCGCCGCCCCGTCCTCTTCCACCAAGCCCTCACCCACCTCACCGGCTCGGGCCACCACACCACCATCGAAACCAGCCCCCACCCCGTCCTCACCCCCGCCATCCAGGAAACCGCCGACCTCACCACCCTCCACACCCTCCGCCGCGACCACGGCACCACAACCGACTTCACCACCGCCCTCGCCGCAGCCCACGTCACCGGCACCACCCCCACCTGGACCACACAACTCCCCACTCCCACAAGCCGGGTGCCCCTGCCCACCTATCCCTTCCAACGCCGCTCGTACTGGCCGAAGCCCGTCGCACAGGCCGGGGCGACCGGGACCACTGCGGATCTCACGCCCGCCGACCCCGGGGAGGAAGAGCCCGCGAGACCATCCGGCGCAACCCCGAGCGGCGGCCGTGTGCTGGACATCGTTCTCAATGAATGCGCGCGGGTGCTCGGGCACGCCTCCGCGGCCGACGTACCGCCGCAGGCCACCTTCAAGGACCTCGGTTTCGACTCGTTCGCCGGCACCGAGCTGTGCAAGCACCTGTCCGCGCTGCTGGGACGCCGGGTGCTGGTCAACTCGACGTACGACCATCCGAGTCCGGCCGAGCTCGCCGCGTTCCTGGAGGGAGAGCGGGACACCACGGCCACCGGCGTGGTCCACGGCGGCACGGCGGCAGCACAGGACGACGAGCCGATCGTGATCGTCGGGATGGCATGCCGCTTCCCCGGCGGTGTGCAGGGGCCGGAGGACCTGTGGCGGCTGCTGGTCGAGGAGCGGGACGCCATCGGCGACTTCCCCGCCGACCGGGGCTGGAACACCGATGAGCTGTACGACCCCGATCCCGCCAACCCGGGCACTTCCTACGTCCGTCAGGGCGGGTTCCTTGACGATGCCGCCGGGTTCGACGCCTCCCTCTTCGGCATCGCGCCGCGCGAGGCACTGGCGATGGACCCGCACCAGCGGCTGCTGCTGGAGACCGCCTGGGAGGTGTTCGAGCGGGCCGGCATCAGTCCCGCCTCGCTGCGCGGCAGCCGTACGGGCGTGTTCGTGGGGACGAACGAGCAGGACTACGCCACCTACACCACGTCCGCTCCGGCGCAGGGCAGCGAGGGCTTCCTGCTCACCGGGCACGCGGCGAGCGTGGCGTCCGGCCGGCTGTCGTACGTGTTCGGCCTGGAGGGCCCGGCCCTGACCGTCGACACCGCCTGCTCCTCGTCGCTGGTCGCCCTGCACCTGGCCGTCCAGTCACTGCGGGCCGGCGAATGCGACCTCGCCGTGGCGGGCGGCGCCACCGTCATGTCGACACCGGGCATGTTCCTCGAGTTCTCCCGGCAGAAAGGTCTGTCGGCGGACGGCCGGTGCAAGGCGTTCGACGAGTCGGCGGACGGCACCGGCTGGTCCGAGGGCGTGGGCACACTGCTGGTGGAACGCCTCTGCGACGCCCGCCGCAACGGCCACCCCGTCCTCGCCGTCGTACGCGGCACGGCCGTCAACCAGGACGGCGCCTCCAACGGACTCACCGCACCCAACGGCCGCTCCCAAGCCCGCCTGATCCGCACCGCACTCGACAACGCCCAGCTGACACCCGCCGACGTCGACGCCGTCGAAGCACACGGCACCGGCACCCGACTCGGCGACCCCATCGAAGCCCAGGCCCTCCTCGCCACCTACGGCCAGAACCGCACCACCCCACTGCACCTCGGCTCGGTCAAGACCAACATCGGCCACACCCAGGCCGCCGCCGGCATCGCCGGGGTCATCAAGATGGTCCTCGCCCTGCGCCACGGAGTGCTGCCGCGCACGCTGCACGTCACCCGGCCGACCTCGCACGTCGACTGGTCGTCAGGAGCGATCGAGCTGCTGACGCGGAGCCGGACCTGGCCGCAGGTGGCACGACCACGCCGCGCCGCCGTCTCGGCGTTCGGCATCAGCGGGACGAACGCACACGTCATCCTGGAACAGCCCGAGGAGCCGGAAGAACCGCAACAGCCCGCCGCCGAGGACACACCCTCCGATCTGCCCCTGCTGCTCTCCGCGGCGAGCGCAGAAGCACTGGCCGCCGCCGGGAAACGCCTGGCAGACCACCTCGAACAGACGCCGGGCCTCCCCCTGCCCGCCGTCGCCCACACCCTGGCCACCACCCGCGCCCTGCTCCCCCACCGGGCAGCCGTCCTCACCGACGACCACGCCACCGCCCTGGACGGCCTGCGCGCCCTCGCCGACAACCGGCCCGCCCCCCACCTCATCACCGCCACCGCCACCCTGGCCGGGCCCGGGCCCGTGTTCGTCTTCCCCGGCCAGGGCTCCCAATGGGCCGGCATGGCCCGCACCCTCCACACCGACCACCCCATCTTCCGCCAGGCCCTCGACGACTGCGCAGCCGCACTCGACCCGCTCACCGGCTGGTCACTGACCGACACCCTCACCGGATCCGACCACAGCTGGCTGCACCAGGTGGACAAGGTCCAGCCCGCCCTCTTCGCCGTCATGACCAGCCTCGCCCGCCTCTGGATCGCCCACGGCATCCAACCCGGCGCCGTCATCGGCCACTCCCAGGGCGAAATCGCCGCCGCCCACCTCGCCGGCATCCTCACCCTCCAGGACGCCGCCCGCATCGTCCACACCCGCTCCACCGCCATGCGCCACCTCTCCGGCCACGGCGGCATGGCCACCATCAACACCAGCGCCGAACAACTACAACACCAACTCCACGGCCTCGACGCCACCATCGCCGCCCACAACTCCCCCACCACCACCGTCATCTCCGGCACCCCGCAAGCGCTGGACGAACTCACCACCCGCTGCGAGTCCGACGGCCTGCACCTGCGCCGCATCCACGTCGACTACGCCTCCCACTCCCCCCAAGTCGACGCCTACGAAGACGAAATCACCACCGCCCTCGCCGGCATCCGCCCCCGGCCCGCCACCACCCCGATGATCTCCACCGTCACCGGAGAACCGGTCCAGGGACCCGAACTCGACGCCGCCTACTGGTACGCCAACCTCCGCCGCCCCGTCCTCTTCCACCAAGCCCTCACCCACCTCACCGGCTCGGGCCACCACACCACCATCGAAACCAGCCCCCACCCCGTCCTCACCCCCGCCATCCAGGAAACCGCCGACCTCACCACCCTCCACACCCTCCGCCGCGACCACGGCACCACAACCGACTTCACCACCGCCCTCGCCGCAGCCCACGTCACCGGCACCACCCCCACCTGGACCACACAGGCTCCCGACCGCCCCGTCCCGCTGCCCACCTATCCCTTCCAGCACCAGCGCTACTGGCTGGACCGCACCGGACCGACCGCCGCTCAGCCCGGTGTCGACGTGCGCGACCACCCGCTGCTGAGCGCGGCCGTGTCGCTGGCGGGTGCGGGCGTGGTGCTGACGGGAACGCTGGGCGCGGGGTCTGCCGAATGGTGCGCCGATCACGCGGTCGCCGGGACGGTGCTGCTGCCGGGGACCGCCTTCGTGGAGATGGCGGTACGGGCCGGTGACGAGGTCGGGTGCGGGGCGGTCGACGAGCTGACACTGCGGGAACCGCTGACGCTCACCGGGCCCGTGACCGTACAGGTCGCGGTGGGCGGGCCGGACGCGTCCGGGCGCCGTCCGGTGACGGTGCACTCCCGGCCGGGACCGGCCGGCGCGGACGCCGCGTGGACGCTGCACGCCGAGGGGCTGCTGACCGAGGGTGCCCCGGACGGTGCCGACGGCCCGTCCGCCGCTCTCGCCGCCTGGCCGCCGTCCGGAGCCCGCCCGCTGCCGACAAGCGCGCTGTACGACGACTTGGCCGCCCAGGGGTACGACTACGGCCCCGCGTTCCGGGGCGTCCGTGCCCTGTGGCGCCGCGGGGACGACGTGTTCGCGGACGTCGAACTGCCGGCAAAGGCGGGCGCGTCCGACGGCTTCCTGCTGCATCCGGCGCTCCTCGACGCCGCCCTGCACGCCGTGGCGGCGAGTGGCCTGCTGCCCCCGGCACCGGGCATCCGGCTGCCGTTCGCGTGGTCAGGGGTGTCGCTGCACGCCACCGGTGCGCGGGCGCTGCGGGTGCTGGTGCGGCGTACGGGGCCGCAGTCCGTGCAGCTGACGGCTGTGGACGGCACCGGTGCGCCGGTGGTGTCCGTGGCGTCGCTGGTGCTGCTGCCGGTCGCCGTGGAGGCGCTGCGCGCGGCCTCCCGGTCCGAGGCGCTGCTCGCGGTGCGGTGGGAGGAGGCCGGGCCGGCCGGTGCGGCGGTCGGAGTCCCGGCGGCCGAGTGGGCGGCCGTGGTCCCCGTACCGGGTGGACTCGGCGCACTCGACGCACTCGGCGCACTTGACGCACTCGGTGAACGCGCTGGAACCGGTGGGGCCGACCGGGCTGACGGTCCCGCCCCCGTGCTGCTGGATCTCGCCGGTGCCTCACCTGCCGAGGTCGGCGAGCTGGTCGTGTCCGTGCTGGACGTCGTCCGCCGCTTCGTGACCGACCCGGGTCTGCGCAACCGCACGCTGGTGGTGCGGACCCGGGGCGCGGTCGCGGTGGGCGACGGCGATGAGGTCACCGATCCGGCCGCGGCCGCCGTATGGGGTCTGGTGCGGTCGGCGCAGAGCGAGCATCCCGGCCGGTTCGTCCTCGTCGACACGGAGCCGGACGAGGGTGAGGACCCAGACCTGGACGTCATGCCGACGGCGGTCGGGGCGGAGCCCCAGCTCGCCCTGCGGAACGGCACGGCATACGTGCCGCGCCTCGTCCGGCAACCGCTCACCGAAGGCGCTGCCCCGCTCGCCGGAGGCGTCGCGCCGTCCGTCTTCGATCCCGGCCGTACGGTCCTGGTGACCGGTGGCACGGGTGGCCTGGGCTCGCTCGTGGCGCGGCATCTCGTGACGGCGCACGGGGTGCGGCGGCTGCTGTTGCTCAGCCGCTCGGGGGCGGGCGCGGCCGGTGCGCCCGAGCTGGTGCGGGAGTTGACGGAGTCCGGTGCCGTGGTCGACGTACGGGCCTGTGACATCGGGGACCGACAGGCGCTGGCCCGCGTTGTGGCGGAGGTGCAGGGATCGGGGCATCCGCTGGGGGCCGTGGTGCACCTGGCGGGGATCCTGCAAGACGCGACCGTCGAGGGGCTGGACGGCGCGGCCGTGGCGGCGGTGCTGCGGCCGAAGGCCCTGGCCGCCCTGTATCTGCACGAGCTGACCGCCGGTCTCGGCCTCTCGGCCTTCGTGCTGTTCTCGTCGGTGGCGGGCGTGCTCGGCAACCCGGGGCAGGCCAACTACGCGGCGGCCAACGCGTTCCTCGACGCCCTGGCCGCCCACCGGGCACGGCTCGGGCTGCCCGCACTGTCGCTGGCGTGGGGGCTGTGGGAACAGCCGTCCGGGATGACCGGACAGTTGGACGGGCGTGACCTGGCGCGGATGCGGCGCGCCGGGCTGCTGCCGTTGCCGGCTCGGGAGGGGCTTGCCCTGCTGGACGCCGCCCTCGCCGGGACGGCGCGGGCGGGCGGTCCGGCCGCTGTGGTGCCGGCGCTGATCGATGCGGCGGCGCTGGTGCGGTCCGGGCGGCCCGTGCCCCCGCTGTTGTCCCGCCTGGCGCCGCGGACCGTACGGCGGACGGCCGTCGAGGCCGCGCCGGCGGCGTCCCGGTCCGGGCTGGCGGAGCAGCTGGCCGGGCTGCCTGCGCAGGAGCGGGAGCGGCTGCTGCTCGGGGTGGTGCGCGACGAGACGGCGCTGGTGCTGGGGCACGCGAGCGGGGACGGCCTCGATGTGGTGCGGGAGTTCCGGGAGCTGGGTCTCGACTCGCTGATGGCGGTCGAGGTGCGCAACCGGCTGGCGGCGGTCACCGGTCTGGCTCTGCCGTCCACGGTGGTCTTCGACCGTCCCACGCCCCGCGCTCTGGCCCGGTTCCTGGTCGGGCGGCTGGCCGGCGGGGACACCATGCCCGGGGATGCGGAGGTCACCGCGGTGCGCGACGGCCACGACGAGCCGGTGGCGATCGTCGGGATGGCCTGCCGCTATCCGGGCGGGGTGAACGGGCCCGCCGATCTGTGGCGGCTCGTGCTCCAGGAGCGGGACGCGGTGGGCGAGTTCCCCGTGGACCGCGGCTGGGACCTGGGCGCGCTGTTCGACACGGCGGCCGACGCGCGCGGTACGAGCGCCACGCGGCACGGCGGGTTCCTGGACGACGCCGCCGGTTTCGACCCGGCGCTGTTCGGGATCTCGCCGCGCGAGGCGCTGGCCATGGACCCGCAGCAGCGGCTGCTCCTGGAAGTGTCCTGGGAGGCCCTGGAGAACGCGGGCATCCCGGCGCAGACCGTGCACGGCTCGCGCGGCGGGGTGTTCGCCGGGCTGATGTACCACGACTACGGCACCGGGCTGGCGTACCGCGGCTCGGGCGGTGGTGGGGTGCCGGAGGGTGTCGAGGGGTATCTGCTGACGGGCGGTGCGGGCAGTGTCGCCTCCGGCCGGATCGCCTACGCGCTGGGTCTTGAGGGACCCGCGCTGACGGTGGACACCGCGTGCTCGTCGTCGCTGGTGGCGCTGCACCTGGCCGCGCAGTCGCTGCGGCGCGGTGAGTGCGATCTGGCGCTGGCCGGCGGGGTGACGGTGATGGTCGCCCCTGACACGTTCGTGGAGTTCTCCCGGCAGGGCGGGCTGGCGCGCGACGGCCGCTGCAAGTCGTTCGCCGAGGGGGCCGACGGCACCGGCTGGTCCGAGGGTGTGGGCATGCTGCTGGTGGAGCGGCTGTCGGACGCGCGGCGCAACGGGCACCGGGTGCTGGCCGTGCTGCGCGGCTCGGCCGTCAACCAGGACGGCGCCTCCAACGGCCTGACCGCGCCCAGCGGCACCGCCCAGCAGCGCGTCATCCGTCAGGCGCTCGCCGACGCCGGGCTCGGCGCCGTCGACGTGGACGCGGTCGAGGGCCACGGCACCGGCACCGTCCTGGGCGACCCGATCGAGGCCGGGGCCCTCCTCGAGACGTACGGCCGCGACCGGCCCGCCGGACGGCCGCTCTACCTCGGCTCGGTGAAGTCCAACCTCGGCCACACCCAGGCCGCCGCCGGTGTCGCCGGCGTCATCAAGATGATCAGGGCCTTGGACGAGGGCGTACTGCCGCGCAGTCTGCACTCCGGGGAGCCCTCCTCGCACGTGGACTGGGCGTCCGGCGGGGTGGAGCTCCTGGCGAGCAGGCGGGAGTGGCCCGAGGTGGGCCGGCCGCGGCGGGCCGCCGTGTCCTCGTTCGGGATCAGCGGTACGAACGCGCACGTCATCCTGGAGCAGGCGCCGCCGTCCGCCGAGCCTCCCGAGCGCGGCCCGGATCCCGCCGTCGTCCCGCTGCTGCTGTCGGCGGCCGGCGGGGAAGCGCTGCGCGCGCAGGCCGCGCGGATCGCGACGGCCCTGGAGGACGAGACCGAACTCACGGACGTGGCCTGGTCGTTGACGGCGACCCGCAGCGTGCTGCCCTGGCGTGCCGCGGTCGTCGCCGACGGCCGGGAGCAGGCGGTCGGGCGGCTGCGGGCGGTGGCCGAGGGGCGGTCCGCCGCCGGGACGCTGACGGGCCGGGCCCGGGAGGACGCCGCGCTCGCGGTCGTCTTCAGCGGTCAGGGCAGCCAGCGGCTCGGCATGGGCCGGGAGCTGTACGGCACCCAGCCGGTGTTCGCCGCCGCCTTCGACGAGGTGTGCGAGCACTTCGCCCCGCATCTCGGCCGGCCCCTGCGCGACGTCGTGTTCGGTGCGGACGCGGAGCTGCTCGACCGCACCGACCACGCACAGGCCGCGGTCTTCGCCGTGGAGGTGGCCCTGTACCGGCTCCTCGAACACTGGGGGGTGCGGCCCGGACTGCTGGTCGGGCACTCCATCGGCGAGTTCGCGGCGGCCTACGTCGCCGGGGTGTGGTCCCTCGCCGACGCCTGCGCGCTGGTGGCCGCGCGCGGACGGCTGATGCGGGCCGTGACGGCGGACGGCGCGATGGCCGCCGTGGAGGCCACGGAGGAGGAGGCCCGCCGCGCGCTCGCCGGACACGGCGGCCGGGTGAGCCTCGCCGCGGTCAACGGACCGTCCGCCACGGTGGTCTCCGGTGACCGGGAGGCCGTCGAAGAGCTCGCGGAACGGTTCCGGGCCGAGGGCCGCAGGGTACGGCGGCTGCGGGTCAGCCACGCCTTCCACTCGGCCCACATGGACACACTGCTGGACGCCTTCGCGGACGTCGTGACGGGCGTGTCGTTCCATCCTCCCGTGGTGTCCGTCGTGTCGAACCTGACCGGTGCGCCGGCCGGCCCGGACGAACTGTGCTCGCCCGACTACTGGGTTCGGCATGTGCGCGAGACGGTCCGCTTCGCCGACGGTGTCGGCGCGCTGCACGCGGCGGGCGCGACGGCGTACCTGGAGCTGGGGCCCGCCGGTGTGCTCACCGGGGCGGTGCGCGACAGTCTGCCCAAGGGCGCCTCGTCCGTGGTCGTTGCGGCGCTGCGCGAGGACCGGCCGGAGCCTGCGGCCTTCGTGGAGGCGCTGTCGGCCCTGCATCTGTCGGGCGTGCGGGTGGACTGGTCCAAGGCGTTCGAGGGCACGGGTGCCCGCACCGTCGAGCTGCCCGGCTACCCCTTCCAGCACCGTCGCTTCTGGCTCTCGGCGCCCGCCCGGATCACCGCCCCCGACGGGCTCGCGGACCTGCTCGGCGAGGTCGGTCTCACCGAGGAGCAGAGGCGGACCCTGGACGCGCTGCTCGGCGCCCGGGACCGCGCCGAGCGGCTGCGCCGCTGCGCCCACCGGGTGGCGTGGGTGCCGGTGACCGCCGACGGGGCACGGCTGGGCGGGCGCTGGCGGGTGGCGCTGCCGGCCGGCACCGATCCGGCGGACGCACGGGTGACGGCTCTGCTGGCCGCGCTGGAGCGGGCCGGTGCCGAGGCCGTGACGGGCCCGGCCGGGGACGGTGCCGTCGCCGGTGTCGTGGTCGCCGCCGCCCTGGCCCCCGACCCCGGCCTGTTCGCGCTGGAGACCGCCCGGGGGGCCGGCGCCGGGACGCCGCTGTGGTTCCTCACCGAGGGCGCTGTCTCCACCGGGTCCCAGGATCCGGTGCGTGCGGTGGCACAGGCCGCGGTGTGGGGGCTCGGCCAGGTGGTCTCACTCGAGCGGTCCGCCGTCTGGGGCGGCCTGGCGGACGTGGGCGCCTTCGACGACCGCGACCTGGACGCGCTGTGCGCCGCGCTCGCCGCGGGCGGCCGCCCCGGCCGTGAGGACCAGATCGCGCTGCGCGCCGGCCGGATCCGGGGCCGCCGCGTCGTACCGGCCGCGCCCGAGGGCACGACCGATGCGGGTGCGGCAGCGGCGGGCGCGGGAGTGACCGGCACGGGAGCCTCCGGCACGGAAGTGACCGGCACGCCAGCGACCGGCACGAACGCGGCCGGCACACACGTGACCGGCACGAACGCGGCCGGCGCGCATGCGGCCGGCACGGCCGCGATGGGCGCGGACGTGACCGGTGCGCTCGCAGCCGGCGCGAACGCGCCCGACGCGGACGTGACCGGTGCGCACACGGCCGGTACGCATGTGACCGGTCCGCACGCGGACGGTGGGGCCGCCGGACGGACGGGGCGGCCGTGGCGTCCCGGTGGCAGCGGTACCGTCCTCGTCACCGGCGGGACCGGGGCGCTCGGCGCCCACGTCGCCCGGTGGCTCGCCCAGAACGGCGCCCGGCGGCTGATTCTCACCGGGCGCCGGGGTGAGGCCGCTCCGGGGGCGGCCGAACTCGTGGCCGCCCTGCGTGAGCACGGGGCCGAGGTGTCGGTGGAGGCCTGCGACACCGCCGACCGTGCCGCGCTCGCCGACCTGCTCGCACGCCACCGGCCCACCTCCGTCTTCCACGCGGCCGGTGTCTTCGAGGCGCGCCCGGTGACCGAGCTGCCCGCCGAGGAGTGGGCCGCGGTGCTCGCGGGCAAGGCCGACGGGGCGCGTCATCTCGACGAGCTGACCCGGGAACTCGGCCTGGAGCTGGACGCCTTCGTGCTGTTCTCCTCGATCGCCGGGGTGTGGGGCAGCGCGGGACAGGCCGCGTATGCCGCGGGCAACGCGGTCCTCGACGCCCTCGCCCAGCGGCGGCGGGCCGACGGGCTGCCCGCGGTCTCCGTCGCGTGGGGGCCGTGGGCGGGCGCCGGTATGGCGGCGGACGAGGAGAGGGCCGGCCTGCTGCGGCGCAGCGGCCTGTGTCCGCTGGACCCGGCGGACGCCCTGGCCGCGCTGGAGCAGGTGCTGGCGTCGGGACAGACCTGCCGGATCGTCGCCGATGTGGACTGGCCGCGGCTGACGTCGATGTTCGCCGCCGTGCGGCCCGGCCCGCTGTTCGCCCTTGTGGCCGCGCACGGCGACGTGGGAACGGCCGCGGCGGACGAAGCGGCGGCCGCCGGTGACTTCGCGCGCCGGGTGGGCGCGCTGCCGCCCGTGGAACAGGAGCGGGCGGTCCTGGCACTGGTGCGGGACGAGGTGGCGGCGGCCCTCGGGCACGACACGGCGCACGATCTCGATGTCACGCAGACCTTCAAGGGCCTCGGCCTGGATTCGCTGACCGCCGTGGAGGTCCGTGACCGGCTCACCGCGGCGACCGGGCTCACCCTGCCCGCCACCGTCGTCTTCGACCATCCCACCCCGCGCGATGTGGCCGCCGCGATCCGCGGCCGAGTGGCCGGTACCCAGCGCACGTCCGCGCCCGCCGTCACCGCGGCGACGGACGAGCCCGTGGCCATCATCGGTATGGCCTGCCGCTACCCCGGCGGGGCGGTCAGTCCCGAGGACCTGTGGCGGCTGGTCGCCGAGGAGCGGGACGCCGTCGCCGACTTCCCCGCCGACCGCGGCTGGGACCTGGCCGCGGTGTACGACCCGGACCCGGCCGCAACCGGCACGTCGTACTCGCGTGAGGGCGGCTTCCTGGACGACATCGCCGGTTTCGACGCCGGGCTGTTCGGGATCTCGCCGCGCGAGGCGCTGGCCATGGACCCGCATCAGCGGCTGCTCCTGGAGACGACCTGGGAGGCGTTCGAACGGGCCGGTATCCCGCCGACCTCGCTGCGCGGCAGCAGCACGGGCGTTTTCGTCGGCGCGGGTGAACAGGACTACGCGGGCGGGGTGGCAGACGCCCCCGAAGGGGTCGCCAACCACCTGCTCCTCGGGCACACCGCCAGCGTCCTGTCCGGCCGGGTCGCCTACGTCTTCGGCCTCGAAGGACCCACCCTCACCCTCGACACGGCCTGCTCGGCCGGCCTGGTCGCGCTGCACCTGGCGGTGCGGGCGCTGCGCTCCGGTGAGTGCGACCTCGCGGTGGCGGGCGGTGCGACGGTGATGTCGACGCCGGGCGGTTTCGTGGAGTTCAGCCGGCAGCAGGTGCTCGGCAGGACCGGGCGCTGCCGCTCGTACTCCGACGACGCGGACGGCTCCGCCTTCTCCGAGGGCATCGGCACACTGGTCGTCGAGCGGCTTTCGGACGCGCGGCGCAACGGGCATCAGGTGCTGGCCGTGATCCGCGGTACGGCGGTCAACCAGGACGGTGCCTCCAACGGGCTGAGCGCGCCCAGCGGTACCGCACAGCAGCGGGTGATCCGGCAGGCCCTCGCCGACGCCGGACTGACCCCGGCCGACGTGGACGCCGTGGAGGGGCACGGCACCGGCACCCCGCTCGGCGACCCCATCGAGGCGGCGGCGCTGCTCGCCACGTACGGGCAGGACCGGCCGGCCGAACGGCCGCTGTACCTGGGATCGCTGAAGTCCAACATCGGCCACACGCAGGCCGCGGCGGGCATCGCGGGCGTGATGAAGATGGTGCACGCCCTGCGCCACGGTGTGCTGCCCCGCACGCTGCACGTGTCCGCACCGTCGTCGCACGTCGACTGGTCCTCGGGGGGCCTCGAACTGCTCACCGGGACGCGCGCGTGGCCACGTCTCGAACGGGCCCGGCGGGCCGCCGTGTCGGCGTTCGGCATCAGCGGCACGAACGCGCACGTGATCTTGGAGCAGCCCGCGGAGCCCGAGCAGCCCGAGGAGCCCGTGGAGCCCGCGGAGACGCAGGCGGCGCGGGCGGTGCCCGATGCGCACCTGCCGTCCGGCCCTGTGGCCCTCGCCTCCGGCCCCGCCGTCCTGCCGCTCTCCGCGGCGACCGCGGCCGGGCTGCGCGATCAGGCCAGGCGGCTGCACGGCTTTCTCGCCGCCCGGGCCGAACTGGCACCCGCCGCGCTGGGGCGGGCCCTGGCCACCACCCGGGTGACGGACCTGGAGCACCGGGCGGCCGTCGTCGCCGGTGACCGGGACGAGGCGCTGGCCGCGCTCGCGGCGCTGGCCGACGGCGAGGCGCACGCCCGGCTGGTCGCACAGGCGGCCGCGCCGGGCGCCGGACCGGTGCTGGTCTTCCCGGGCCAGGGCTCGCAGTGGCCCGGCATGGCGGTCGGACTCCTCGACAGCTCGCCGGTGTTCGCCCGGTCGCTCGCCGAGTGCGACGCGGCGCTGGGCGAGTTCGTCGACTGGTCGGTACTCGACGTGCTGTACGACCGCCCGGGCGCGCCCTCGATGCAGCGGCTCGACGTGGTGCAGCCGCTGCTGTTCGCGGTGATGGTGGCGCTGGCCCGCACCTGGCGGGCGGCCGGGGTGGTACCGGCGGCGGTCGTCGGGCACTCGCAGGGCGAGGTGGCCGCGGCCTGTGTCGCGGGTGCGCTGTCCCTGCCGGACGCGGCACGGATCATCTGCCTGCGCAGCAAGGCCATGCAGGAGGAGCTGTCCGGGCTCGGCGCGATGGCGTCGGTGGCCGGCAGGTCGCGGGAATGGGTCGCCGCGCGTCTCGAACGCTGGGGCGGCCGGCTGAGCGTGGCCGCGGTCAACGGACCCGAGTCGATGGTGGTGTCGGGGGAAGCGGCCGCGGTGGACGAGTTCCTGGCGGACGCCGAGTCGGCGGGCGTCCGGGCCCGCCGGGTGAAGGGCGCGATCGCCGCCGGGCACTCGGCCCAGGTGGAGCTGGTGCGCGACCGCGTCCTGGCCGAGCTGGCCCCCGTGGCGCCCCGGGCGGGCGAGGTCCCGGTCGTCTCCACGGTCTCGGGTGCCGTGACCGACGGCTCCGGCATGGACGCCGGCTACTGGTACCGCAACATGCGTGAGCCGGTCCGCTTCGACGCGGCCGTACAGGAGCTGCTCGGCCGAGGTCACCGGGTGTTCCTCGAGGTGAGCCCGCATCCGGTGCTGCTGACGGGGCTCCAGGAGACCGTGGAGGGCGCGGGCGTGTCGGCGTCCGCGCTGGGTACGCTGCGCCGTGACGAGGGCGGACCCGACCGGCTCGCGCTCTCCCTGGGCGCGGTGTACGTCGCCGGGGTGCCCGTCGACTGGGCGGGGGCGGTGTACGCGCACACCCCGCCGGCCTTCGTGGAGCTGCCGACCTACGCGTTCCAGCGGCAGCGGTACTGGCTGGACGCGCCGCGCCAGTCGGCCTACTTCGCCGCTCCCGCCGCCGTGCGGGCACCGGCCGTGGACGGGGACTCGGCCCAGCGGCGTTTCTGGGACGCCGTCGAGAGCGGGGACGTCGACGCGCTTTTGGGTGAACTCCCGCTCGTGAACGGGCAGGTGGCCTCCCTGCGGGACCTGCTGCCCGCGCTCGCCGACTGGCGGGAGACGTCCCGGCAGGACGCGGCGCTCGACCGGTGGCGGCACCGGGTGGTGTGGGAGCCGGTCGGCACGGCCGCGCGGCCCGCGCTCACCGGTGAGTGGCTGCTCCTCGTACCGGACGACCCGGCGGCCCGTTCGGTGGCCGCGCAGGTCGAAGAGGCGCTCGGCGCGCACGGGGCGCGGGTGACACGGCTCGGGCTGCCGGCCGGGGCCGACCGGGCCGCCGTGGCGCAGGCGCTGGACGGGGCCGGGGTTCCGGCCGGTGTGCTGGCGCTGAGCGGGCTGCTCGACGGTACGCACCCCGGTCACGACGCCGTACCGTCGGCGCTGGCGGCCACGCTGGCCGTCGTCCAGGCCCTCGGCGACGTGGACTGGCCGGCTCCGCTGTGGGTGCTCACCCGTGGTGCGGTCGCCGCGGAGCCGGCGGACCCGGTGACGGCGCCCGAGCAGGCGATGGTGTGGGGGC
Source organism: Streptomyces speibonae (assembly GCF_984686075.1). Lineage (NCBI taxonomy): Bacteria > Bacillati > Actinomycetota > Actinomycetes > Kitasatosporales > Streptomycetaceae > Streptomyces > Streptomyces speibonae. Next base: position 59,259 of record NZ_OZ480260.1, read on the forward strand.
TGGGGGCGACCGCCCGGCAGGAGCATCCCGAGCGGTGGGGCGGGGTGATCGACCTGCCCCCGGATCTGGCGACGCGTGCGCTGACCCGGCTTGTGGCCGTGGTGTCCGGGGCCACCGGCGAGGACGAGGTGGCGATCCGGGCGTCGGCGGCGCTCACCCGGCGGCTGGTGCCCGCACCGCTGGAGGAGCGGACCGGCAGCTGGAAGCCCACGGGGACGGTGCTGGTCACCGGCGGCACGGGCGTGCTCGGCGGGCACGTGGCCCGGCACCTGGCCGCTCTGGGGGCGCCCCATCTGCTGCTGACCGGGCGGCGCGGCCAGGACGCGCCGGGCGCGCGGGAGCTGGTGGACGAACTCACCGCGCTCGGCGCCCGGGTGACCGTCGCGGCCTGTGATCTCGGCGACCGTACGGCGCTCGCGGAGCTGCTGGCCTCGGTGCCGGCCGAGGATCCGCTGACCGCCGTGGTGCACACGGCGGCGGCCGTGGACGACGCGCTGCTGACGTCCCTGACGGCCGAACAGCTCCAGCGGTCGCTGCGGGTGAAGGCACGGGCCGCGCGTCATCTGGACGAGCTGACGCGGCACCTGCCGCTGGGCGCGTTCGTGCTGTTCTCGTCGTTCGCGGGCGTCACGGCGGACGCGGGACAGGGCGGCTACGCGCCCGGCAACGCCTACCTCGACGCGCTCGCGCTGCGGCGCCGGGCGCTCGGCCTGCCCGCGCTGTCCGTCGGCTGGGGGCACTGGGCGGGCGGCAGCGGCCTCGAAGGCGGCGAGGTGGTCGCCAACCGGCTGCACCGGTTCGCGATGGAGTCGATGGACCCGCGGCGGGCGGTGCGCGCGCTGGAGCGGGCGGTGGCCGGCGACAGCGGTCATCTGGTGATCGCGGACGTGGACTTCGGCCGGTTGGGCGCCGGCTCGGTGGCAACGCGGCCGACCCGGCTGTTCCTCGGCCTGCCCGGCTACCGGGAGGCCGTGCGGCCCGCCGCCGGAGAGCCGTCGGCCACCCCGGCCAAGACCGCTCCGGCGGAGTCCGGCTCCGGCTTGGGCGACCGGCTCGCGAACACCGCGGCCGGTGACCGCAGGGCGCTGGTGCGGGACCTGGTGCTGCGCCAGCTCGCCGCGGTGCTCGGCCACGCCGACCCCGCCGAGATCTCGGCCACCCGCCTCTTCCGCGAACTGGGCATCGACTCGCTCACGGCGGTGGAGTTCCGCAACCGGCTCGGCGCGGCCACCGGGCTGCGGCTGCCGGTCGGCGTCGTCTTCGACCATCCCACGCCGGAGGCGCTGGCGGCCCACGTCGTCACCGAACTCGCCGTGGACGACGAACCCACCGCCGGTGACGGCCCCGCGGCGGACGTCGAGCTGGACCGCCTGGAGGCGGCGATCGACCGCCTCGCCGCCCCGGCCTCGGCGGCGGTGGCGGCCCGTCTGCGCGCCCTGCTGGCCCGGCTCCCGGACACCGTCCCGGCGGCACAGGACGGCGGCGACGCGCTGGCGTCCGCGACGAGTGCCGAGGAGGTCCTCGGCTTCATCCAGGAACGGTTCGGCAGATGACCGGCCGTGCCCAGGCGCGCCCGCCCCGAAAAAAGCCCCAGGCAGCACAGGAGATGCGTGCAGTGACGAGCAGCGACAGCTCCGCCGGCGCCCCGGCCGGCGGCGACAAGGTCATCGAGACCCTCAAGTGGATGGCGAACGAACTCGACGTCACCCAAAGGCGGATGGCGCGGCTGGAGGCCGAGCGGTCGGAGCCGGTGGCGATCGTCGGCATGGGCTGCCGCTTCCCCGGAGACGTCGCCTCCCCGGGCGACCTGTGGCGGCTGCTGTCCGAGGGCGGCGACGCGATCGGTCCCCTGCCCGCCGACCGGGGCTGGCAGCTGGACACGCTGTACGACGCGGACCCGGCCGCGCCCGGCACGGCGTACGTACGCGAGGGCGGGTTCCTCGCCGCGGCGGGCGACTTCGACGCGGGCTTCTTCGGGATCTCGCCGCGCGAGGCCCTCGCCATGGACCCGCAGCAGCGGCTGCTCCTCGAAGTCGCCTGGGAGACGCTGGAGGACGCGGCGATCGATCCCGGGGCGCTGCGCGGCAGCGGCACCGGCGTCTACGTCGGCACCAACGGCCAGGACTACGTGCCGCCCATGATGGACGGCGTCGCCGACCTCGGCGGCTACCTCGGCACCGGCTCCACGCAGAGCGTGCTGTCCGGGCGGCTCGCCTACACGCTGGGCCTGGAGGGCCCCGCCGTCACCGTGGACACGGCGTGCTCGGCGTCCCTGGTGGCCCTGCACCAGGCGGTACGGGCGCTGCGCGGCGGCGAGTGCGACCTGGCGCTCGCGGGCGGCGCCACGGTGATGTCGACCCCGTGGACGCTGGTGGAGTTCTCCCGGCAACGGGGCCTGGCGCCGGACGGCCGCTGCAAGACGTTCTCGGAGCGGGCCGACGGCACGGCCGTGTCGGAGGGCGTGGGCCTGCTGCTGGTGGAGCGGCTGTCGGACGCCCGCCGCCACGGCCACCGGATCCTGGCGGTGGTGCGCGGCTCGGCCGTCAACCAGGACGGCGCCTCCAACGGACTGACCGCCCCCAGCGGGACCGCCCAGCAGCGGGTGATCCGGGCGGCGCTCAAGGACGCCGGCCTCGCCCCGGCCGACGTGGACGCCGTCGAGGCGCACGGCACCGGCACCCGGCTCGGCGACCCCATCGAAGTGGACTCGCTGCTCGCCACCTACGGCCGTGACCGGGACACGGAGCGGCCGCTGTGGCTCGGCTCGGTCAAGTCCAACCTGGGCCACACCCAGGCCGCCGCCGGGGTCGCCGGCGTCATCAAGACGGTCCTCGCCCTGCGGCACGGCGTGCTTCCCCGCACCCTGCACGCCGAGCCGCCCACCGCCCACGTCGACTGGGACACCGCCGGTGTCCGGCTGCTGCACGACGAGCGGCACTGGCCGCGCGTGGACCGGCCGCGCCGGGCGGCGGTGTCGTCCTTCGGCATCAGCGGGACCAACGCGCACGTGGTGCTGGAGGAGGCCGACCCGGCCGACCCGGCCGACCGGACCGACCAGCCCGACCCGGCCGCCCAGGACGCGGTGCACGGCACGGACGGCACGGACAGCGGGGGCGGGGGCGGCCCCGCCGCCCTGCCCTGGCTGCTGTCCGCCCGCACCCCCGCCGCCCTGCGCGGCCAGGCGGCCCGGCTGGCCGCGCACGTGCGGGCGCATCCCGGGCTGCGCCCGCTGGACCTGGCGTGGGCGGCGGCCACCACCCGGGCCCGGATGCGGCACCGCGCCGTGGTCGTCGCGGCGGACGGCGACGAACTGCTCGCCGGTCTCGGCGCCCTCGCCGACGGCACACCCGGCGCGGGCGTCGTACGCGGCGAGGCGGGCGAACGGCTGTCGCCGACCCTCCTGTTCACCGGTCAGGGCGCGCAGTACGCGGGCATGGCGGCGGAGCTGTCCGCAGAGTTCCCCGTGTTCGCGGCGGCCCTCGACGAGGTGTGCGCGCATCTGGACCCGCTGCTCGAACACCCGCTGCGGCAGGTCCTTTCCGGTGACCCGGACCCCGCGGCCCTGGACCGGACCGCGTTCACGCAGCCCGCCCTGTTCGCCGTCGAGACGGCGCTGTTGCGCCTGGTGGAGTCCTGGGGCGTCGTACCGGGGCGGCTGATCGGGCACTCCATCGGTGAGCTGACCGCCGCGCACGCGGCCGGGGTGCTGTCCCTGGCCGACGTGTGCGCGCTGGTCGCCGCGCGCGGCCGGGTCATGGACCGGCTGCCGGCGGGCGGGGTGATGATCTCGGTACGGGCGGCCGAGGCCGAGGCCGCCGGGCTGCTCACGCCCGGGGTCTGTATCGCCGCCGTGAACGGTCCGCAGTCCGTGGTCCTGTCGGGCGAGGCGGAGGCGACCCGGGCGGTGGCCCGCACGCTCGCGGAGCGCGGGCGCAAGACCCGGGAACTGACGGTCAGTCACGCCTTCCACTCGACGCTGATGGAACCGGCCATGGCGGAGTTCCGCGAGGTGGCCGCCCGGGTGACCTACCACGAGCCGCGCGTCCCGCTGGTCTCCGCGCTCACCGGGGCGCTCGTCGGGCCCGGCGAGATCACCGGCCCCGAGTACTGGGTACGGCACCTGCGCGAACCGGTCCGCTTCCTGGACGCGGTGCGCGCCGCCGAGACGGACGGCGCACGCATCTTCCTGGAGCTCGGCCCCGACGGGGTGCTCACGTCGATGGCGGCGGACTGCCTCACCGACCGTGCCGCCGCGGTCCTCGCCCCGACCCTGCGCAAGGGCCGTCCCGAGAGGCGGTCCCTGCTCACCGGGCTCGGCCGGGTGTACGCGGCCGGGGTGGACGTCGACTGGAGCGCGGTGTTCGCCGGCACGGGCGCGGTGCGCGCACCGCTGCCGACGTACGCCTTCGAGCACGAGCGGTACTGGATCACGGCGGGCCGCACCGCCGGCGGCGGCGCCTCCTCCTCCGCCGAGCCCCTTCCCTCGTTCTCCGCCGAACCCGTCGCCCCGGCCCCGGCGCCGGCGCAGAGTCTGGACCTCGTCCGCTGTGCCACCGCCGCCGTGCTGGGGCACCCGTCGAAGGAGGCCGTGGCGGCCGACCGCCCGTTCTCGGAGCTGGGCGTGACCTCCGTCGGCGCGGTCGAGCTGTGTGCCGAACTGCGCGCGGCGACCGATCTGTCGGTACCCGCGTCCGCCGTCTTCGACCATCCCACCCCGCGGGCGCTCGCCGCCCATCTGGACCAGGAGCGCCGGGGAGAGACCGCACCGGCGTCCCGGCCGGCCGCCGCCTGGCGCCGCTCACCGGACGAACCGGTCGCGATCATCGGCATGGGCTGCCGTTTCCCCGGCGGGGTGACGAGCCCCGAGGACCTGTGGCAGGTGGTGGCCGACGAACGCGACGTCCTCGGCGGCTTCCCCGAGAACCGGGGCTGGGACCTGGAGGAGCTGTTCAGCACGGACGGCGACCGGGGTACGTCGACAGAGGCGCGGGAGAGCGGATTCCTGCACGAGGCGGGCGAGTTCGACCCGGCGTTCTTCGGGATCTCGCCGCGTGAGGCGCTGGCCATGGACCCGCAGCACCGGCTGCTCCTGGAGACGGCCTGGGAGGCGATGGAACGCGCCGGTGTGGACCCGGGCACGCTGCGCGGCAGCCGTACCGGCGTCTTCGCGGGCCTGGTCGGCCACGACTATCTGCCGGGGCCCGACCGGATGCCGGACGACCTGGTGCCGTACTTCGCGACCGGTATCGGCGGGTCCATCGCCACCGGGCGCATCGCGTACACCTTCGGCTTCGAGGGCCCGGCGGTCACCGTGGACACGGCGTGCTCGTCGGCGCTGGTCGCGCTGCACCAGGCGGTGAGGGCGCTGCGCGACGGCGAGTGCGATCTGGCGCTCGCCGGGGCGGCGACGGTGATGGCGACGCCGGGCGCGTTCGTCGGGTTCTCCGGGCAGGGGCTCATGGCGCCCGACGCGCGCAGCAAGTCCTTCGCGGAGGCGGCCGACGGCACCATGTGGTCGGAAGGCGTGGGCATGCTGCTGGTGGAGCGGCTGTCGGACGCGGAGCGCAACGGACACCGGATCCTGGCCGTCGTCCGCGGCACGGCAGTCAACCAGGACGGCGCCTCCAACGGACTGACCGCGCCCAACGGCACCGCCCAGCAGCGCGTGATCCGCGAGGCGCTCGCCGACGCCGGGCTCGCCCCGGCCGACGTGGACGCCGTCGAGGCGCACGGCACCGGCACCCGGCTCGGCGACCCCGTCGAGGCGCACGCGCTGATGGCTGCATACGGCCGGGACCGGGACGGCGGGCAGCCGCTGCGGCTCGGCTCGATCAAGTCGAACATCGGGCACACGCAGGGCGCGGCAGGCGTGGCCGGGGTCATCAAGACGGTGATGGCGCTCGGCCACGGGCTGCTGCCGCGGTCCCTGCACGTGGACGAGCCCTCGACCCGGATCGACTGGTCGCGGGGCGCGGTACGGCTGCTGACCGAGGCCGAGGTGTGGCCGGCGGTGGACCGGCCGCGCCGGGCGGGCGTGTCGGCGTTCGGCGCGAGCGGCACCAACGCGCACGTGATCCTCGAACAGGCTCCGCCCGCGCCCGTGGCGGACGAGCCGCGGGTGCCGCTGCCGGTCACCCCGCTGGTGCTGTCCGGGCACACGCCCGCGGCGCTGCGCGGGCAGGCGGCCCGGCTGGCCGGACTGCTGGCGGCCCAGGACGCCCCGAAGACGGCCGACGTCGCCTGGTCCCTGGCGACCACGCGTACGGCGCTCGCCCACCGCGCGGTGGTGCTCGCCTCCGGCCCGGACGACGCCCTGGCCGGGCTGCGGGCGCTGGCCGGGGGCGAGGAATCGCCGCAGGTGGTCACCGGGGCGCCCACCGGATCCAAGGCGGTCTTCGTCTTCCCCGGGCAGGGCTCGCAATGGGTGGGCATGGCCTCGGAGCTGCTGGAGCGGTCCGAGGTGTTCCGCGACACGTTCGCCGACTGCGAGCGCGTCTTCACCGACCTGGTCGGGTGGTCGGTGACCGGCGCGATGGCCGGGGCGCCGGACGCGCCGTCGCTGGACCGCCTCGACGTGGTGCAGCCGGTGCTGTTCTCCGTGATGGTCTCCCTCGCCCGTACCTGGCAGGCGGCCGGGGTGCACCCCGCGGCCGTCGTCGGCCACTCGCAGGGCGAGATCGCCGCCGCGCACGTGGCGGGTGCCCTGTCGCTGGCGGACGCGGCCCGCGTGGTGGCGCTGCGCAGCCGGCTGATCGTGGACGTGGTGGGCCTGGGCGCGATGGCCGGAGTCTCCAAGTCCCGCGCGTGGGTGGCCGAGCGGCTGCGCCCGTGGGAACGCACGTTGAGCGTCGGCGTCATCAACGGACCGGAGTCGGTCGTGGTCACCGGCGACGTCACGGCCCTGGAGGAGTTCCTCGCCATGGCCGAGTCCGAGGGTGCGCAGGTGCGCCGGGTGCGCGGCGCGGTGGCCCCGGGTCACGCCCCGCAGATGGGGCGGCTGCGCGGCCGGCTCCTGGACGCTCTCGCCGGGCTCACCCCGCACGCGGGCACGGTCCCGCTGTGCTCGACCGTCACCGGTGAGCTTGTGGACACCTCGACGATGGGCGCCGGGTACTGGTACCGCAACGCGCGCGAACCCGTGCAGTTCGAGGCGGCCGTACGGCATCTGCTGGACCGGGAACACCGGGTGTTTTTGGAGATGAGCCCGCACCCCCTGCTGCTCGGCCCGGTCAGCGACATCGCCGCCTCGCAGGATGTACAGGTGGCCGCCCTGAGCACGCTGCGCCGCGACGACGGCGGACCGGAGCGCACCGCGCGGGCCCTGGCCGACGCGTGGGTGCACGGGGTGGACGTGGACTGGGCGGCGGCCGTCTTCGACGGGGCCGGCGCGCGCCGCGTGGACCTGCCGACGTACGCCTTCCAGCGCGACACCTACTGGCTGCGGCCGGTGAAGGAGCCGGCGGGCGCGGGAGTGCGCGGCACCGGGCATCCGCTGGCCGACGCGAGCGTGGAACTCGCCGACGGCGGCCTGGTCCTCAGCGGCCGGCTGCAGCGGCGCTCCCTGCCCTGGCTGGACGACCACGCGGTGGCCGGGACGGCGATCCTGCCCGGCGCGGCCTTCGTGGAGCTGGCGGTGCGGGCGGGCGACGCGGTCGGCTGCCAGACCGTGGAGGACCTGACGCTCCAGCAGCCGCTGGTCGTCCCGGCGAGCGGTGCGACCCTCGTGCAGGTGACGGTCGATGCGCCGGACGGTGCCGGCCGGCGCGCGGTGCGCGTCAGCGCACGGCCCGACGCCGACGAGGACTGTCCGTGGACCCAGCACGCCGAAGGCTTCCTGGCCCCCGCCGGACTGGCCCCCGACCCCCTCGCCGGCTGGCCGCCGCGCGCCGCACAGCCGCTCCCGGCCGACGACGCCTACGAGCGCATCGCCGCCGCGGGCATCAGCTACGGTCCCGCCTTCCGCGGCCTGACCGCCGCCTGGCGCCACGGCGACGAACTGTTCGCCGAGGTGCGGCTGCCGCAGCCGGAGGCGAAGAACGCGGCGCAGTACGGCATCCATCCCGCACTCCTGGACGCGACCTTGCACCCCGTCGTCCTGAACAGTCTCGACGGCTCGGACAACAGCGGCCAGCTCGCCTTCAGCTGGAGCGGCGTCACGCTGCACGCCCAGGGCGCCACCGAGCTGCGGGTACGCGTCGTACGGCTCGGCAACGGCTCCTTCGCCGTCCACCTGTACGACGGTGCCGGGCAGCCGGTGCTCACCGCCGAGTCCGTCGCCGTACGCCCGATGGCGAACGCCGCGCCGACGGCCGCCCGCGCCGGGACGGACAACTCCCTCTTCCGCCTTCACTGGACGCCCCTGCCGCCCGCCGAGGCCACCGCCGTCCGCTGGGCGGTCCTGGGCGAGCACTGCGAGGCGGTGTGGCCGGCCGAGGTCGACGGCCGTCACCATTACACCGGCCTGGCCGCGCTCGCCGCCGCCGTGGACGCGGGTGCTCCCGTGCCGGACGCGGTGGTGGTGGCCGGCGCGGGCGGCGCACCGGGAGACCGGCGAGTGCTCCTCGACGCGCTCGAACTGTGCCGGGCGTGGACGGCGGACGAGCGGTGGGCCCAGACGCGGCTGGTGTTCCTCACCCGGCAGGCGGTCGCGACGGCGGCCGGCCCGCGAGCCGCCTTTGCTTCGCAGGACACACCCGTCGGCCTCGCGCACGCCCCGCAGGACACACCCGTCGACCTCGCGCACGCCCCGCTGTGGGGCCTGGTCCGTTCGGCGCAGCAGGAGCAGCCGGACCGCTTCGTCCTGCTGGACAGCGACACGGCGACTATCCCGGCGGCCGTACTGACGGCGGCCCTCGGCTCGGACGAACCGCAACTGGCGTTGCGCGACGGCATGCTGCGCGTCCCCCGGCTGACCCGGGCGGCCGCCGACGGGCCGGCCGCCACGCACCGCCTGCTCGCTCCCGCCGCCCACCGCGCCCTCGACCCCGACGGCACGGTGCTGATCACCGGCGGCACCGGCACCCTCGGCGGTATCCTCGCCCGCCACCTGGTGGCCCGGCACGGCGTACGGCATCTGCTGCTCACCGGCCGCCGGGGGGCCCACGCTCCGGGCGCCGCGCGGCTGCGGGCGGAGCTGGCCGAGGCCGGTGCGACGGTCACGGTGGCCGCCTGCGACGTGGCCGACCCCGAGGCCCTGGCCCGGCTGCTGGACGGGATCGGCGCACACCATCCGCTCACCGGCGTCTTCCACCTGGCCGGTGTCCTCGCCGACGGCGCCCTCGGCTCGCTCACCGGGGACCAGGTCGACACCGTGCTGCGGGCGAAGGCCGACGCGGCCTGGCATCTGCACCGGCTCACCCTGGACGCCGACCTGGCCGCGTTCGTCGTGTACTCCTCGATGGCGGGCACCTTCGGCGGCGCGGGACAGGCCAACTACGGTGCGGCGAACGCGTTCCTCGACGCCCTCGCCCACCACCGGCGGGGTGCGGGGCTGCCCGGCCTGTCCGTCTCCTGGGGCCTGTGGCAGGACCGTTCCGAGATGGGCGCGGGCCTCTCCGAACAGGACCTGGCCCGCCGGATGGCCCGCTCCGGCACCCGCGCCCTGACCGCCGAGCAGGGCATGGCCCTGCTGGACGCGGCCCTCGACTGCGCCGACGCCCATCTGGTCGCCGCCCGCTTCGACTTCCCGACGCTACGCGCCCAGGCGGGCGAGGGAACACTCCCCGCGCTGCTGCGCGGCCTGGTACGGGCGGGACGGCGCCGCGCGGGCGCCGCCGACCAGGCAGGACTGCGCGACCGGCTCGCCGCGCTCAATCCCGCCGAACGCGGCGCCGCCCTGCTGAGCGCCGTGCGCACCACCGTCGCCGCCGTCCTCGGGCACGGCTCCGCCGAACAGGTCGACGACAGCCGCGCGTTCCGCGAACTGGGCCTCGACTCGCTGACCGCGGTGGACCTGCGCAACCGGCTCGCCGCCCTCAGCGGCCTGAAACTCCCGGCCACACTCGCCTTCGACCATCCCAACCCGCGGGCCATCGCCGCCTTCCTGGACGAGCGGATGTTCGCCACCCCGGACGAGACCGTCGCGCCGGTCCTCACCGACCTGGACCGCCTCGAACTGGCCCTGCTCGGCGCCGACACGGCCGATCCGGCCCTGCGAGCCAAGATCACCACGCGGCTGCACTCCCTCCTCACCCGCGTCAGCCAGTGGGGCGACGCCGGGTCACCGACCACCGCCGGCGACCCGGCGGACGACCTCGGCCTCAAGGACGCATCGGTCGACCAACTCCTCGACTTCATCGACGACATGGGCAGCTTCTGAGCCACCACCGACACCTGGCCAGGGCAGCTTCCGGGCCGCCGAAGCCGCGGGCAGAAAGGGACGCGTCTCCGTGGAAGACACACGGATCATCGAGTACTTGAAGCGGGTGACGGCCGATCTGCACCGCGCCCGCACCCGGCTCCTGGAGCTGGAATCGAAACGGCAGGAGCCCGTCGCCATCGTCTCGGCCGCCTGCCGCTTCCCCGGCGGCATCGACTCGCCCGAGGACCTGTGGCGCGCGGTCGTGGAAGAACGCGACCTGATCTCGGCGATGCCCGCCGACCGCGGCTGGGACATCGACGAACTGTACGATCCCGACCCGGACGCCGTCGGCCACATGTACGTCAAGGAAGGCGGCTTCCTCCAGGACGCGGCCGGGTTCGACGCGGGCCTCTTCGGCATCCCGCCGCGCGAGGCGCTGTCGATGGACCCGCAGCAGCGGCTGCTGCTGGAGACCACCTGGGAGACGTTCGAACGCGCCGGTCTCGACCCGCGCGGCCTGGCCGGCTCCCGCACCGGCGTGTTCATCGGCATCCTCTCCCACGACCACGGCGCCCGGCTGACCCCGGCACCCGAGGGCTTCGAGGGCATGATCGGCGCCGGCACCGCGGGCAGCATCGCCTCCGGCCGGCTGTCGTACGTCTTCGGCCTCGAAGGCCCGGCCCTGACCGTCGACACCGCCTGCTCCTCGTCACTGGTCGCCCTGCACCTGGCCGTCCAGTCACTGCGTTCGGGCGAATGCGATCTGGCCGTGGCGGGCGGCGCCACCGTCATGTCGACGGTCGAGTCCTTCGTGGAGTTCTCCCGGCAGCGGGGCCTGGCCCCCGACGCGCGTATCAAGGCGTTCGACGATGAGGCGGACGGTTCGTCGTGGAGCGAGGGCGTGGGCACACTGCTGGTGGAACGCCTCTGCGACGCCCGCCGCAACGGCCACCCCGTCCTCGCCGTCGTACGCGGCACGGCCGTCAACCAGGACGGCGCCTCCAACGGACTCACCGCACCCAACGGCCGCTCCCAAGCCCGCCTGATCCGCACCGCACTCGACAACGCCCAGCTGACACCCGCCGACGTCGACGCCGTCGAAGCACACGGCACCGGCACCCGACTCGGCGACCCCATCGAAGCCCAGGCCCTCCTCGCCACCTACGGCCAGAACCGCACCACCCCACTGCACCTCGGCTCGGTCAAGACCAACATCGGCCACACCCAGGCCGCCGCCGGCATCGCGGGCATCGTCAAAACCATCTGGGCCATGCGCGAGGGCCTGCTCCCCCGCAGCCTCCACCTCAGCCGGCCCACCACACAGGTCGACTGGACCGAGGGCGCCATCCGCCTCCTCGACCGCGCCCTGCCCTGGCCGAAGACCGACCGGCCGCGCCGCGCGGGGGTGTCGTCCTTCGGCATCAGCGGGACGAACGCACACGTCATCCTGGAACAGCCCGAGGAGCCGGAAGAACCGCAACAGCCCGCCGCCGAGGACACACCCTCCGATCTGCCCCTGCTGCTCTCCGCGGCGAGCGCAGAAGCACTGGCCGCCGCCGGGAAACGCCTGGCAGACCACCTCGAACAGACGCCGGGCCTCCCCCTGCCCGCCGTCGCCCACACCCTGGCCACCACCCGCGCCCTGCTCCCCCACCGGGCAGCCGTCCTCACCGACGACCACGCCACCGCCCTGGACGGCCTGCGCGCCCTCGCCGACAACCGGCCCGCCCCCCACCTCATCACCGCCACCGCCACCCTGGCCGGGCCCGGGCCCGTGTTCGTCTTCCCCGGCCAGGGCTCCCAATGGGCCGGCATGGCCCGCACCCTCCACACCGACCACCCCATCTTCCGCCAGGCCCTCGACGACTGCGCAGCCGCACTCGACCCGCTCACCGGCTGGTCACTGACCGACACCCTCACCGGATCCGACCACAGCTGGCTGCACCAGGTGGACAAGGTCCAGCCCGCCCTCTTCGCCGTCATGACCAGCCTCGCCCGCCTCTGGATCGCCCACGGCATCCAACCCGGCGCCGTCATCGGCCACTCCCAGGGCGAAATCGCCGCCGCCCACCTCGCCGGCATCCTCACCCTCCAGGACGCCGCCCGCATCGTCCACACCCGCTCCACCGCCATGCGCCACCTCTCCGGCCACGGCGGCATGGCCACCATCAACACCAGCGCCGAACAACTACAACACCAACTCCACGGCCTCGACGCCACCATCGCCGCCCACAACTCCCCCACCACCACCGTCATCTCCGGCACCCCGCAAGCGCTGGACGAACTCACCACCCGCTGCGAGTCCGACGGCCTGCACCTGCGCCGCATCCACGTCGACTACGCCTCCCACTCCCCCCAAGTCGACGCCTACGAAGACGAAATCACCACCGCCCTCGCCGGCATCCGCCCCCGGCCCGCCACCACCCCGATGATCTCCACCGTCACCGGAGAACCGGTCCAGGGACCCGAACTCGACGCCGCCTACTGGTACGCCAACCTCCGCCGCCCCGTCCTCTTCCACCAAGCCCTCACCCACCTCACCGGCTCGGGCCACCACACCACCATCGAAACCAGCCCCCACCCCGTCCTCACCCCCGCCATCCAGGAAACCGCCGACCTCACCACCCTCCACACCCTCCGCCGCGACCACGGCACCACAACCGACTTCACCACCGCCCTCGCCGCAGCCCACGTCACCGGCACCACCCCCACCTGGACCACACAGGCTCCCGACCGCCCCGTCCCGCTGCCCACCTATCCCTTCCAGCACCAGCGCTACTGGCTGGAGGCGAGCGCGGTTTCCACGCGTGTCTCCGTGCCCGCAGGCCCGTCCGCGGTTGCGGTCCCGCACACCCGGGACCGGTTCTGCGCTGCCTCCCGGGACGATCTGCTCGACGAGTTGCTGGCCCTCGTACGGGTGCATGCCGCCGTGGCGCTCGGGCACGACTCGCCGGAGCCCATCGCGGCCGACCGCACCTTCCAGGAACTGGGGTTCGAGTCGCTGACGGCGGTCAACCTGCGTCGGCGGCTGGTCGCGGAGACCGGTCTGGAACTGCCGGTGAGCGTGGCCTTCGACCATCCCACACCCGCTGCGCTGGCGGAGCACCTCGCCGGCCTGCTCACCGAGGACCAGCCGGCTCAGACACAGACACAGGCGCGGGTGGGGGTGCGGGCGGGCGGAGACGGCGCGGCGGAGGACCTGTCCGACGCGACGGACGACGAACTGTTCGCGCTGATCGACGCAGACGGATCGGACAGTGCGGACGGCGCAAAAGGCCCGGAGGGAACGCGATGAGCGACGAGGTGAAGCTGCGGGACTATCTGCGCAAGGCCACCTCCGCGCTCCAGGAGGAGCGCCGGAAGGTGGGGGAACTCAGCGACCGGCTCGCCCAGGCGCAGCAGTCGCGGCAGGACGACCCGGTGGCGGTGGTCGGCATGGGCTGCCGCTGGCCCGGGGGCATCGACACCCCCGACGAGCTGTGGCGGGCCCTGGTGCAGGAGCGGGACTGCCTGTCGCCGTTCCCCACCGACCGGGGCTGGGACCTGGAGGGTCTGTACGACCCGGAGCCGGGGGTCGCGGGCCGGTGCAGTGTGCGGGAGGGCGGCTTCCTCGCGGACGCGGGGTCGTTCGACGCGGAGTTCTTCGGCTACACCCCCGAGGAGGCCGCCGGGACCGACCCGCAGCAGCGGTTGCTCCTGCAGACGGCGTGGGAGGCCGTCGAGAGCGCCGGGATCGACCCGACGACGCTCGCCGGGTCGCCCACCGGCGTCTTCGTGGGGCTCACCCCGCAGGGCTATGCGGGGACCGGCGGCGGACGAAACCGGCCCGAGCAGGGCACGGACCACCTGGCCGTCGGCACCCTGCCCAGTGCCGCCTCCGGGCGCATCGCCTACGCCCTGGACCTGCACGGACCCGCGCTCACCGTCGACACCGCCTGCTCCTCCTCCCTGTCCGCGCTGCACCTGGCCCGCCGCTCGCTGCTGTCGGGCGAGTGCTCACTGGCGCTGGCGGCCGGTGTCACCGTGATGGCCGTACCCGATGTGTTCCTGGAGCACAGCAGGCTGGCCGCGCTCGCGGGGGACGGTCGTACGAAGCCGTTCTCGGCGAAAGCCGACGGCGGCAACTGGGCCGAGGGAGTGGGAGTGCTGCTCCTTGAACGGCTGTCGGAGGCCGAACGGCACGGGCATCCCGTACTGGCGCTGGTGCGCGGGTCGGCGGTGGGCCAGAACGGCACCAGCAACGGGCTCGCCGTGCCCAACGGTCCGGGGCAGCAGCGGGTGATGCACCACGCACTCGCCGACGCCGGACTGTCGGGCGCGGACATCGACTACGTCGAGGCGCACGGTACGGGCACCCCGTTGGGTGACGCGATGGAGGCGGAGGCGATGCTCACGGTCTACGGCCGGCAGCGGCACCCCGGACGGCCGCTGCTGTTCGGCTCGGTCAAGTCCAACCTGGGGCATCCTCAGTCGGCGGCCGGCGTGGCGGGCGTCATGAAGGCGGTGCTCGCCCTCGGGCACGGCAGCGTGCCCGCAACCCTGAACTGCCTACCGCCGCTTCAGACGGTGGAGCACTCCGGCACTGTGCTGCGGCCGGTGCCCGCCTCACTGCCGTGGCCGGAAACAGGCCGGCCCCAGCGGGCCGCCGTGACGGCACTCGGCGCGGGCGGCACCAACGGGCACGTGATCCTGGAACGGCCCGCGCATCCGCCGTGGGAGCGGCCGGCACCGGCCACGCGGGAGGTACGGCCGCTGCCGTGGCTGCTGTCCGCGAAAGACCCCGCCGCCCTGCGCAGACAGGCCCGCAAGCTTCTCGCCCATCTCGACGCGCACCCGGCACGGTGGTGCGACGCGGACATCGCGTACTCCCTGGCCGTGACACGGAGTGCGTTCGCACACCGGGCGGCCGTGGCCGGCGCCGACCGGGAACAGTACCTGGCAGGACTCCGGGCGCTGGCCGACGGGGAAACGTCGCCGTGGGTGCGCACGGGGCTCGCACGCACCGGCCGGACCGCGCTCGTCTGCTCGACCCCCGCCCCCCTCGCTCTGCCCTCCCACGATCACCTGCCCTGGGAGTGGCCCGCGTTCAGGGACGCCGTCGCCGACCTCGACGAGGCACTGACCCCGTACACGGGCGGGCGGTCACTCACGGAGCTGCTCCGCCCCGCGGACGGGCAGGCCACGGACCACACAAACCACAAGAACAGCAAGAACAGCAAGGTCTGCCAAGACGACGACAACGACGGCGACAGCCACGCCTCGCTCGGCGGGTTCGCGGTGATCGTGGCGCACGCCTGGCTGTGGCAGGCGTGCGGAATCAGGCCCACGACGGTGGCCGGCAAGGGCCCCGCCGGGCGCTGGGCCGCCGCCCATCTGCGCGGCGACCTCACCCTGGATGCCGCACTCGCCGGGCTCACAGCCGGTGACCAACCCCCCGCCACCCCTGCACCGACGAGGACGGGCGCCACAGTGATCGAACTGCCGGCCGCGCCCGACGCACACCTGCCCTCCTTCGCACGCCAACTGGGCGCCGCCTTCGTCTCCGGCGTACAGCTGGATCGGGAGACGGTCTTCGGCGGACCCCACGTGCGGCGCGTGCCGCTGCCGACCTACCCCTTCAACGGAACACGCCACTGGTGGCTCCCGACGGCTCCCCCCTCTCCCCCACAGCCACAGCCTCAGTCCACTGCCTCCCGCCCCGAACCGACTGCCTCCTCCCCCGAGCCGAGGTGAACCGCCATGTCGTTGACCGACGCCGTGCTGTCCGGCGCACCCGCGGACGACCTCGCCCGTGCCGCGCTGCCCGACCGCTACACCGCCGCGCATCTGCGGATCGAGGACGAGGAGGTCTTCGCCGACACCACCGACAAGGACGTACGCCGCACCCTGCACGTCGGCGAGGTCCCGATGCCCGAACTCGCACCGGACGAAGTACTGGTCGCCGTGATGGCCAGCTCCGTCAACTACAACACCGTCTGGTCGGCGAAGTTCGAGCCGATGTCCACCTTCCGCTTCCTGCGCGCCTACGGCCGGCAGGGCGGCTGGGCGGCCCGGCACGACCAGCCCTTCCACGTCCTGGGCTCCGACGCGGCCGGAGTCGTCGTACGGGTCGGCTCCGGCGTACGGCGCTGGCAGCTCGGCGACCACGTGCTGGTGAACGCGGCCCGGGTCGACGACCAGGAACCGGCCAACCACGCGGACGGCATGCTGGGCGAGGACCAACTGGCCTGGGGATACGAGACCAACTACGGCGGGCTCGCCCACTACGCCGTGGCGCGGGCCAGCCAGCTCATCCCGAAACCACCACACCTGACATGGGAAGAAGCCGCGACGATCCCGGCATGCGCGGGCACCGCGTACCGCATGCTGGTCAGCGACCGCGGCGCACGGATGAAACAGGGCGACATCGTGCTGATCTGGGGCGCATCCGGCGGGCTCGGCGCGTACGCGGTGCAACTCGTCAAAAACGGCGGCGGGATCCCGGTAGGTGTCGTCGGTTCGGAAGAGAAGGCCGCAGCCGCGCAGAAGCTGGGCTGTGACGTCGTCGTGAACCGGCAGGACATCGGGATCGGCGACGACACAGGCGACGACCCAGAAGCCACACTGAAGGCGGGCCGGCGGCTGGGACGGATCATCCGGGACACGACCGGCTCGGACCCCGACATCGTGTTCGAACACGTGGGCCGCTCAACGTTCGGCATCTCGGTAACCGTGGCCAAACGCGGCGGAACAATCGTCACCTGCGGATCCAGCACGGGGTACGTCCACCAGTTCGACAACCGCTATCTGTGGATGCGGCTCAAGCGTGTCATCGGCAGCCACGTCGCCAACCTCCAGGAACAAGCCGAATGCGCCCGCCTGTTCACACTCGGCGGTATCGCACCGGCCCTGTCCCGCCTGTTCCCGCTCGCCGAAATCGGCGAAGCAACCCGCCTCGTCCAGCTCAACCAGCACATCGGCAAAGTCGGCGTGCTCTGCCTCGCCCCCACACCCGGCCTCGGCATCACCGCACCCCAACTACGCGCCCACATCGGCGAGAAAACACTCACCCCCCTGCACGACTACGCCACCCACCCCACCACCACCAGCTGACCCCCACAACCAAACACACCCCGCACCATACGCACCCCGCACCACCGCAATCCGCACCACGCGCACCCCGCACCATCCGCAGCCACCGAAAGGACACTCACATGACCGACCCCACGCACGACCTCCCCGTACCCGAAGCCGTCGGCAAGCTGTACGACCGGCTCACCCTCACCGCACTGAACGACGGCACCTTCAACCCCAACATCCACATCGGGTTCTGGGACACCCCGAACTCCCAGGCCACCCTGGAAGAAGCAGTCGACCGACTCACCGACGTACTCATCGAACACCTACTGGTGGACGACTCCGCCCACGTACTCGACCTGGGCTGCGGAGTCGGCGGCCCAGGACTACGGATCACACGGACAACGGGAGCCCACGTCACCGGCATCAGCATCAGCCAGGAACAGATCAACACCGCCAACCGGCTCGCCCACGAAGCCGGACTCGCCGACCGCGCCACCTTCCAGCACGCCGACGCCATGAAACTCCCCTTCCCGGACAACACCTTCGACGCCGTCATGGCCCTGGAATCCATCATCCACATGCCGGACCGGCAACAAGCACTCACCGAAACAGCCCGAGTACTACGCCCAGGCGGCCGGCTCGTCCTGACCGACATCTACGAACGCGCCCCACGCAAAGAAGAACCCCACCCCGCCATCCAGAAATTCTGCCGCAACTTCATGGTGACCCTCGCCGACGCCGACGACTACGTCTCCCTCCTCCACCGATCAGGCCTGCGACTGCACGGACTCCTCGACATCACCGACCACACACAGCAACGCACCTTCCAAGAACTGGCCCGGCCGACCGCGGGCGAGGACCGCCCCGAGGCCCTCGGCCAAACCAACCTCCCCGACCTCTTCCACCCGTCCGACATGCTCGGCGTACACGAATTCGGCTGCCTCCTCGTCACAGCCACACACCCCTAAACCCACCCACCGCCACAAGCAAACCCCACACGCTCCTGGCAATGCCGGGCCCACGGACCCGGCGGATGTCGCGGTGACGGTAGCCGCGCGGCTCGGTCCTTCTGTCCGCTCGGGCGGGGGTTTTGGTGTGCCCTGCCCTGCCTCCCCCTCGCGACTATCGCACCCTCACGCCGCCATCCCCGGCCCGGCCACCCGCCGATCCCCCATCGGCCGGGCCAACCCCTCCTCCACGACGGCCCGCCGACAGCCTTGAGCACGAACACTCTGAGCGGACGCCGTCGCGCTTACTGCTCGTTTCAGAATGCCGTCGTGAGGAGACGTCAGCGGTCATGGAACAATCCTTTCGACCACGGGCTCGAGGAGAATGACGCCGTATGGACGGGTCGGGGATGCACGGGAGCTCGTGCTTGGTTACGTCGACGCTCTGAGCGCGGTTGGCGAGGCTGCGAGGGCGGCAATCCCCTCGCTTGAGCGACTCGCAGATGTCCTCGGCCTGGTCCATTCGCGTCGGATCAGCAGGAGTGGGCAGGTCGGCACCTACTCATACACGGTTCATGGGGCAGGGTGCCGCTTCGTCAGCGACAACGGCACCGAGGTCGATGTCGACTTCGCAGCCGACCGGAGCGAGATCTTCGGCCTCTGGCGGCTGCGCTGGTACGGGCTGAGCCTGCCGGAGTCTCTTGACGTCACGGATCAGGACCTGCGGAGCGCGGTGCGGTCCCTGCAATCGCGCCTGACCGAGGTGCGACCGGGATGGTTCAGCGTCGCCAACTGACCGCTTCAGGATCAGGGCGGAGGCAACCGACCAACAATGTTGTCCTGTCCGCATCAAACGTGACCTCGGATTCCCCAGGTCGCAAGATGGAGAACCGGCAGATCTGCCCGCGCAGCAACTGCTCGTCATCACACGCCAGCCGTTCCGCCCTGGCACGGCAGCGAAGGGCGCGGCAGTCGGCATCCCTCCGCCGCCCCGCACCGGCCGCCCGCCTCGCGCAAAGACACCGGCGTCGATACAGGGAGGCGTCGGGGCACAGGCACCGGACGAGGCTCAGCTCCTGCCCGGCACAGGACCGCCGAGAGTGCGGGTGATGATGTCGGTGACGAACTCCGAGGTCACCGCCCCGCCCTCGTACGTCGCCCGGACAAGGACCGCACCGACCAACAGGGCGAGGGTGGGCCCGACGTCAGCGGGCGGGAGATGCCCGGCCAGGACACGGCGGACCCCGCTCGTGGCAGTCTCATACAACCGGTCTCGCAGATCGCGTGCACCTTCGTCGGTGGCGGCGCGTTCGATGACGCCCGCCATCAGCCGGTCGTATCGCCCCTCCGACAGGGTCAGCGCCAGGGCACTCAACGAGACGTGCAGGTCCTCGTGAAGTATTCCCGTGGTCGGCGGGCGGGTCGCGTCCTCGCAGATGTACATGATCGCGTCCCGCATGAGATCGGCGGAGGTCGGCCAGTGCGCGTAGATGGTCGCTTTCGAGTACCCGGCCCTCCGGGCGACCTCGGCATGTGTCGTCGCCTCCCAGCCCTCTTCCAGCAGTGACGCTGCGCTCGCTCTTACGACGTCGCGCCGCGTGCGCACCACGCGCGGATCCCCGGGCCCACCGGACGACTTTGCCATCCGCCAAGGATAAACCTTCCGACCTGGGCAACCATTATTGAACTTGCCGTACAGTATCTGTCTGCAAGTACAGTATTGGCTTGAAGGGTCAGGACTCTCTGGCTCATCCCTGTGCGCGGCCCGGCACTCCCCGCACGGTCCCGCAGGCCGGTTCTCCCGGAAGGGTTCCTCCATGACTCCCCCCGCAGTACCCCTCACGCAGCGAGCGATCGTGCAAAGCCGCTATGGACCGGTTCGGGACGTGCTCGCCTTGTCGGAGACGGTGCCCGTCCACCCTCCGGGGCCCCACGAGGTGCAGGTGGAGGTCCGGGCGGCGGGGGTCAATCCCATCGACTGGCAGATGATCGAGGGCAACCGGCGCCTGATCACCCGTCGGCGCTTCCCGTTCACGCCGCTGTTCGACCTCGCCGGAGTCGTCACCGCTGTGGGGGACGGGGTGACGTCGTTCCGCGTGGGCGATCGTGTGCATGCCGACAATGAAGTCGACGCAGGCGGCACCGCGCAGTACGTCAATGTGCGCTCCGGGCTGCTCGCCGCCGCGCCGGCCGGGCTGGACTTCGCCGCGGCCGCCGCGCTCCCGCTCGCGGCACAGACGGCGCTGACCTGCCTGGACAGCGGACAGGTCGCGGACGGAACCCACGTCGCGGTCATCGGGGCGTCCGGAGGTGTCGGTCACCTCGCCGTCCAGATGGCACGTGCGGCCGGGGCCCATGTGGTCGGTGTCGCCGGCGCGCGCAACCTGGACTTCGTGCGGTCCCTGGGCGCGGACGAGGTCGTCGACCGGCACACGGACGATCTGCCGTCCCGTTTCGGCGCGGACTCGTTCGATGTGGTGGTCGACTGCGTGGGCGGACGCGAGCAGTGGCTGCGGGCGCAGCGGGTTCTGCGTCCCGGAGGGCGCTTCGTAACCATCGCACGCGACGAGGACGGCGTGGTCACACTCGCCTCGGCGGCCCGGCTCCTGTCGAGTATCACAGCCCGCAAAATGCGGGGCGCGGGGCCACGGGGGACGAAGTACGTCCCCGTCTTCCTGAAGGCCTCCGGATCCCTGCAGCGGCGGGTGAACGCCCTGGTCGAGGACGGCCGCGTCCGCGCCCATGTCTCCCGCTCCTTCCCGCTGACGCCGGAGGGCGTGAACGCGGCGCTGGAGGAGAGCCGCGCGGGGCGGGTCACCGGAAAGCTGGTTCTCCAGCGATGACGACCCCGTTCCGGGGTCCAGGGCCAACCACCCCCGGCGTTCGCTCCCCTCTTCCGGCTGCTCAGCGGGATCACTCATCCCAGCCGTCTGGTGAAGGCGGCGGTGCAGGAGCAACTGGCGCAACCGGTCGGCCGTCCCGGTGCCCGGATCACCGAGGCACGGACCTGTGCTCGGCGAGGTCCCGGTGGATGGTTTCCTCCAGGAGGCGCTCGGGTTTTCGTCCTGTGCGAAGAGCTATGGTCTGAAGGGCTGTCAGGATCGCCTCCCGTGCCTCCTGCTCCTCGATGTACGAGACACCACTGGCACCGTCTTCTCCACCGTCACGGCAGGAGATCAGGGGCAGGCGGCTGCTCGAACATCGCCATGGGACTACTCGCAGTAGGCGGCGCTCTCCGCATCCGCCCGGTAGTGGGACCCGATCGCCATCTCGTCCAGCGTGATGTCCATCGGGGTACCGAACGTGGTGATCGTCGAGAACAGCCGCAGCTTTCGTCCGTCGAAGCGATGAGTCATCGGCATCACCACTTCGCATCCGACCGATCGGCTCGACACGTGCTCGGAATTGGGCTCCAGCAGTTCCTCATAGAGCGCAGTGAGCTCAGCGTCGGGAGCAACAGCATGCTGAGGCCTGATCCGGAAACGGGAACACCACACGCACATCGGCCAGGTTGACGACCAGAGCCAGAGGAGCAAACCCGCACGCCGGCTCCCGTGGCGAGATCATCCATGCGAGTCGAACTGGCACGGGATCACCCAGTCGGCAACAAACCGAAGGCGACCACAAACGGCCCGTGGAATGTCCGTGGGTCAACGGTGCGTAGCTCTGGCCCCAGGGCGCTTCCTGCATGCGCATGTGTGGCCGCTGACCGGCCGGCGTCCCGGCGTGGGGGGAGTAATCGGGTCGCGTCCTGCCGGAGCCGCGTCCTACTGTGCGCGTCATGGCAAAGGCACCCGTTCTCACACCCCGGGCGGACGACTTCCCCCGCTGGTACCAGGACCTGGTCGGCAAAGCAGAACTGGCCGACAACGGGCCGGTGCGCGGCACCATGGTCATCCGACCGTACGGCTACGGCCTGTGGGAGCGGATGCAGCAGGAGATGGACGCCCGGATCAAGGCGGCCGGCGCGCAGAACGCGTACTTTCCGCTGTTCATCCCGCAGTCGTACCTGACGAAGGAGGCCGAGCACGTCGAGGGCTTCGCGCCCGAACTGGCCGTAGTCACTCATGGCGGCGGCAAGGAGCTGGACGAGCCCGTCGTCGTCCGCCCCACGTCCGAGACGATCGTCAACGACTGTTTCTCCAAGTGGGTGCAGAGCTACCGCGACCTTCCGCTGCTGATCAACCAGTGGGCGAACGTGGTCCGCTGGGAGCTGAGGCCGCGCGTGTTCCTCCGTACGACGGAATTCCTGTGGCAGGAGGGGCACACGGCACACGCCACCTACGAGGATGCCCGGGACTACGCCGCTCGCATCCATCAGGACGTGTACGCCGACTTCTTGGAGAACGTCCTCGCCATGGACGCCGTAGCGGGACGCAAGACGGTCAGGGAACGGTTCGCCGGCGCGATCAACACGCTCACTCTGGAAGGCATGATGGGCGACGGCAAGGCCCTCCAGCTGACCACAAGCCACGAACTGGGTCAGAACTTCGCCAAGGCGTTCGAGACGCGCTACCTGTCGAAGGACGGCCGTGAGGAATACGTCTGGCAGACGTCGTGGGGTTCCACGACCCGCATGGTCGGCGCGCTCGTGATGATGCACGGCGACGACGACGGCCTGCGCATCCCGCCGCGTCTGGCCCCGGTTCAGGTGGTCGTCGTGGCCGTCAAGGGCGACGACGCGGTCCTGGACACGGTCCGCGGGATCGGTGACCGGCTGAAGACGGCTGGTATCCGCGTCCACGTCGACGACCGCACCGACACGCCGTTCGGCCGCCGCGCGGTCGACTGGGAGCTCAAGGGGGTGCCGGTACGCATCGAGGTCGGGCCACGTGACGTGGAGAACGGGACTGCGGTGCTGGTCCGCCGCGTAGCGGGAAGCAAGGAGCCGAAGCCGATCGGAGCGCTGTCCGAGATCCTGCCCACGGTACTGGAGGACGACCAGGCGCTTCTGCTGGCACAGTCCCGTAAGCGCCGCGACGAGCGCACCGTCGAGGTGACCACGGTCGAGGAGGCCGCGGAGGCCGCGAGCACCGGCTGGGCGCGCATCGCCTGGGAAACGCTGGGTGTGGAGGGTGAGGCCAGACTCGCCGGACAGGGCGTCACCGTGCGGTGCTTGGTCGCCGCGGACGGTTCCGTTGCCGAGAGCGACAACCAGCCCGGCAACGTCGCCGTCGTGGCACGCGCCTATTGACCCCGGAGCAACCGCTGCCGCTGCTCCGCCTGCTTACCGCGGGCGGACCGGCGGCCTCACGGCACGGGGCCGCTCGGGGGGCGCCCTCGTGATCGTGCCCCACACCGACGGAGCACCACTCACCGAACTGATCGACGGGGTTCGAGATCGTCGCCGGAATGCAGCCGCAGGCGACGCCTACGGCGGTTTGGTCCCGGAGTTCTTCCGGTTCGGGCCGATGCGGAATGACTTCCTGCCGGCGAATGGGGATGCCGGCCCCTCATGGCCTCCGTCACCGCGACGGCCGACTTCGTGACCTGGGACGCCTTTGAGCAACCGCACCGCAAGGCCCGTGACCATGCGGCATTCGGTCCGTTCCAGTTCCGCTGTCACCCCTACGATGAGGCCTTGCAAGTGTTGAGCACGGTGATCAGCTCCGCCGTCGACGGCACATGGGCATGAGCGTCACCAGGCGCGGCCTGCCGGGGCTGAGGGACGGGGAGACGGTTCATGGACAGGTTCGAGACGGAGAGTCTGGCGCTCATGCCCGGCCAGAAGGTGCAGGCCAAAATCCTCAGCCATCAGCCGTGGGGTGTGCTCGTTGAGATCGTTGGTTACGACAACGCTGGTCTGTCGGCCTCTATCGACATGATCCAGCAGTTCTCCCGGACAACGAACAGCCATGACGAACTCCTCGCGCTCTTTCCACCCGTAGGTTCACAGATTGATGCAGTGATCCAGCAAATCCACCGCTGGCATCCGCCGGTATCCGTGCGGCTCACCATACGACCTGCCGACCTGGAGTCGCTGATCTGGAGTTGCGACTTCTGTGGTGAACCGGTCAATTTGAGCCCAGGTGGAGACGCCCTCGTCCTGGACTCGCGCAGCAGCGACGGCCCAGGGAGCCACACCATCATCTCCCACCGGGGCTGCCTGGCGGATCGCATCCGCCCGGAGAACAGCGGAGAGCGGGCGCGAGCAATGAAGATCGGGAAAAGGTGCTGAAAGTCGTGAGGCCCGCGCCAACCGGTATGGATGAGCTCACCAGCTCATTCGGCAGCATCACATGATGGTCCGCAGAAGTGCCCAGGCCACATCGCCCCGGACCGGATCGTCCGGGGCATGCCCATCTCCACAGTCGCACCGAGCTTCGCCCACCTACGAGCGACACACAGCACGTGCGGCGCGACAACTATCCCGACCGGTCACAGCACTGGGTACAACGGGTCGAACCTGATGTTCCGCCAAGGGGCGCGGAAGGGGGACGTGTCGTCGCCGGTCAGGTCGTCCCGAGGGACCGCCCAAGACCTGACCGGCGTGGTTGTGGCGGTGACGGGCGGCCAGCCCGGATCGGCGGTGGCGGCGAAGCCGGCCCAGGAGCGGAGCATGCGCCGGGAGAGGGCGTGATCGAGCTCATCGGGCGGGCCGCCGGTGAGGAATTCGGCGCCGAGAGCGTCCAGGTTGCCGAACGCGAAGGGGATGTCCGCGTTGTGCCAGGGCCGGGCGTCTGCGCGCCTGCGGGCGAAGCGGGCCAGATAGGACCGGCCGCCCGCTTTCGCATGGTGCTCGGCGAGGCGGGTGGTGTACTCGCCGAACTTCGCGTCGCCGAACATCGAGAGGTAGCGGTCGAGCACCGGTGCGCCGGGCATGGACGTCCGGTAGTCGTTGACCAAGGTGGCCGGCAGGCGCAGGGCTTTGGCGAACTCTTCCAGTTCTGCCTCGCTGGTGACTTCCCGGACGGCTCCGACCGCGTGGAGGAACCAGCATTCCTCCAACGTGTGGCATGCGAGTAGGTCCACGTCTCGTGCCGCTCCGGAGGCGATCAGGCGGAGCGGGTCCGCAGGCAGGACCTCACCGTCGACGACGGGTTGGAAGATCACCGGGTCATAGGCATGGATCGCCGCCACGGGGACGGCCCTGCACTGGGCGGCGACCTTGTCGGAGGCGGCCACAAGAGCCAGGGGCGGTAGGGACAGCAGCCCCTCCGCCGTCGGTGCGACGCCGGCCTTCGCGGCGATCCGCTCGGCGACCGCCGCCGCGAGCTCGACCGTGTAGAAGGCATTGGGCACGCTGTGGGCAATGGCCCGCCGGAACAGGCGCTTGCCTGCCGGTCGAGGCCGCTGTGCGGCAGTCTCACCGCGAGCGCTCCGTCCGCGGTCTCCAGGGAAGGGGAGCGGGCCTCTGCTGGTCGCAACCTCACATCCTCGAACTGCTCGACCACACGACACAGCGCTGGCTGCGGCCCGGGTTCCTGCGCCATGCCTCAGCAGTCGCCGACATCAATCTGCTTGCCTACGCGTTGGTCCAGGCGCGTCGGTCCAGGGAGGCGGCCACTGCTCTGCACGGTGCATCGGGCCTGGCCACGAAGTGGCCGTGGCGGTACGACGGTGACCCGATCGAGCTCTGCACCCGTCACAGGAAATGACCTCTCAGAGGGCTCGACGGCGCGCCCCGCCGATGTACTGCGCACACCTGTTGCGGAGAGCAATGTTCAAGACCTGTGGATCGGCCTCGGGAGGGGTGCCTCGCGGAATGCGGAGGGCGTACCTTCCCGAGTGATCGACTGATGGTCATCGAGTAGGCCCGCGTTGCAGCGCGGGTCGGGAAGGCACGCCCGTGCTCAGCGTAGTCAACGACGAGGGATCCACCGAGACCGGCTCCTTGATGGACGACATCGTCCGTGAGGGCGCCCGGCGGATGCTCGCCGCCGCCCTGGAAGCCGAAGTCAACCAGTACATAGCCGAGTTGGCCGGTCAACGCGACGAGAACGGCCGCCGCCTGGTGGTCCGCAACGGCCACCACCGCGAACGGACCGTGACCACTGCCGCCGGCCCGGTCCAGGTGCGGGCGCCCCGGGTCAACGACAAGCGTGTCGACACGGAGACGGGCGAGCGCAAGCGGTTCTCGTCGAAGATCCTGGCGCCGTGGTGTCGGAAATCCCCGAAGGTCAGCGAGGTCCTGCCCCTGCTCTACCTGCACGGACTGTCCTCGGGCGACTTCGTGCCCGCGATGGAGCAGTTCCTCGGCTCAGCGGCCGGGCTCTCGCCGGCCACGGTGACCCGGCTGACGAAGCAGTGGCAGGACGACCACGCCGCCTTCCAGGCCCGTGACCTGTCCGGATCCGACTATGTCTACGTGTGGGCCGACGGTGTCCACCCCAAGGTCCGCCTCGGCCAGGTGCACTCCTGCGTCCTGGTCCTCATGGGCGTCCGCCTGGACGGCACCAAGGAACTCATCGCGCTCGCCGAGGGCCTGCGCGAGTCGACCGAGTCGTGGGCGGACCTGCTGCGCGACTGCCGGCGGCGTGGCATGCGCGACCCCGAGCTCGTGGTCGGCGACGGTGCGATGGGCCTGTGGCGGGCGCTGGCAGAGGTGTTTCCGCAGGCCAGACAGCAGAGGTGCTGGGTTCACAAAACCCGCAACGTGATCAACGCCCTGCCGAAGTCGGCTCAGCCCGGCGCCAAGAAGGCCCTGCAGGAGATCTACAACGCCGAGGACCGCGGCCATGCCATGAAGGCGGTCAAGGACTTCGAGCGGTCCTACGTCGCGAAGTGGCCCAAGGCCGTCAAGAAGATCACCGACGACGTCGACGAACTCCTCGCGTTCTACGACTTCCCGGCGGAACACTGGGTGCACCTGCGCACAACAAATCCGATCGAGTCAACCTTCAGCACGGTGAAGCTCCGGACCAAGGTCACCCGCGGAGCAGGCAGCGCGGCCGCCGCCCTGGCGATGGTGTTCAAACTCGCCGAGTCCGCCCAGGCCCGATGGCGTGCGATCACCGCACCCCAACTCGTCGCCCTCGTCCGCGCCGGCGCCCGCTTCGAGAACGGTCACCTCATCGAACGCCCCGAGGCCGCCGCGGCCTGAACAACCCCGCTGATCCACAACTCTTGACAATTACTCCACGGTGGAGCAGGTGTACGACGCTGTCGCCCGCCAAGCGGCGGCGCTGCCCGCCCACGCGTGGATCGTCGGATCCGGCTACGACGACACCGTCATGGGCCGCCATCCCCACCGCCTGGGGCTGGACCGGGCCTCCGGCGGGCGGCCGGTGTGGCTGAAGCACCGCTCCGGACACATGTGCGCTGTCAGCAGCGAGGTCCTGCGGCTGGCCAACGTCCTCGACGGCTCGGCCGAAGAGCCCGACGGCGGCGTCGTCGTGCGGGACAAAAACGGCTCGCCGACCGGGGTGCTGCAGGAACGCGCCCAGAGCCTCGTGTCGGCGCTCGTCCTGCCCTGTCCGGTGGCCGATCTCGTGGATGCCGTCTCCCGCGCCGGCGCCGTCTACGTGGCGGAGGGAATCACCCACGTCGTCGAGGCCGGGATCGGCCTCGGTCTCATCGGCCGGAGCCCGGTCGAGGCAGCTGCCTACCAGCTGGCCCGCGACCGCGGCGTCCTGCCTCTCCGGGCGGAGCTCATGGTGGCCGCCGACAACCTGCATGCGCTGCACGCGCACGCCGACGACGGCATCACCACGGGAATCGACCTGGGACTGCACAGTGGGTTCGGTGACGACTGGCTGCGGCTCGGGCCGATGAAGATCTGGCTCGACGGATCACTCATAGGCCGCACCGCCGCTGTGTCGGAGCCCTTCTGCGGCCAGCACCACACGAGCGGCGTTTACCAGGACAGCCCCGACGAACTGCGCCGCCGGATCGTGGCCGCCCACCGGGCCGGCTGGCGAGTCGCCGCCCATGCCATCGGCGACAGCGCCGTGGATCTCGCCCTCGACGCATTTGCCGACGCCCAGTCCTCCGCGCCCCGGCCCGGCATACGGCACCGTATCGAGCACTCCGGCGTTGTCCGGCCCGACCAGCTCGACCGCTACGCCGAACTCGGCGTCGTCCCGGTGCCACAGGCGCGCTTCCTCCACGCGGTCGGCGACGCCATGGCTGCGACGCTCGGTCCCGAACGCACTCGGTGGATGTACCGCCAAAGGTCATTCCTGGAGCGGGGTATACGGGTGCCCGGCAGCTCCGACCGACCGGTCGCGCCGGGAGCCCCTCTGCTCGGTATGCAGTCGATGGTGGAACGCCTCAGTTCGGAAGGCGCCGTACTCGGTGCCGACGAGCGGGTAACCGCTGAGCAGGCGTTGCGCGCGTACACCCTCGACGCAGCGTGGGCCAGTCACGACGAGAACACTCGCGGCAGCATCACCCCGGGCAAGTACGCGGATCTCGTACTTCTCTCGGAGGATCCCGTCGAGGTGGAGAGCGCCCGCATCGGCGCCATCGACGTCCTGGCCACCTTCGTGAACGGCGTATGTGTCCATGGCTCAGAAGCCGTTGTCGTACCGTTCTCGGGACTTGGTGATCGAACGGTCGTCCCGATCGGGTGGTCGTGGTGTGCTCGGCGCATGAGAGGAGGGCCTCCTGAACAGCTCGCTGGTGTCGAATCACCGAGCATCAGGAGGCCCTGGTGTCGCAGTCTTGCGTGCCGATGCCTGTGCAGTCCACCGCGGGCACCCGGGAGTGTGACTGTCTGGCTCACCGGTTCGGAAACGCTGCCGACCATGCGCTGCACGAGCGCCGTTACCCGAGTGACATGACGGACGCGGAGTGGGCGGTGGTGCGGCCGCTGCTGCCGGAGCCTGGCTGGATGCGCGGCCGGGGCGGGCAGCCGGAGGCGTACTGCCACCGGGCGATGCTGGACGCCATCGCCTATCTCGTGGACAACGGGATCAAGTGGCGGGCGATGCCGGTCGACTTCCCGCCGTGGGACCGGGTCTACGCGTTCTTCCGCCGCTGGCGCGACCACGGCCTGGTCCGGGAGTTCCACGACCGGCTGCGCGGGCAGGTCCGCGAGAAGGCGGGGCGGGATCCCCGGCCGACGGCCGGGATGATCGATTCGCAGTCGGTCAAGGCGGACGCCGTGGTCGGCGCCGACAGTCGTGGCTTCGACGGCGGGAAGCTGGTCAACGGCCGCAAACGGCACGTCGTGGTCGACACCCTCGGCCTGCTGCTCGGCGTCATGGTCACCGGCGCGGATGCCGGCGACCGGGCCGCTGCCCGCGTCCTGCTGGAACAGGTTGCCGCTGCCCACCACCGCCTGGCCCTCGTCTGGGCCGACGGCGGCTACACCGGCAGCCTCGTCGAGCACTGCCTGGCCACGTTCGCCCTGGTGGTGGCGATCGTCAAGCGCAGCGACAACGTGAAGGGGTTCGTGGTGCTGCCCAAGCGGTGGATCGTCGAGCGTCTGTTCGCGCACCTGATGCGCAGCCGCCGCCTGGCCCGCGATTTCGAGCGCCGTGTCACCAGTGCCGAGGTGATGATCTACTGGTCGATGACCGCCCTCATGATCCGTCGCCTGGCCCGGCCGCACCGGGAGCGAGGGTGAACTGTCCGGGAGTGGGCTCGGCCAGCCAGCCCCGGGCGACCAGGCGTTTCGCCTTCGACCGCAATGCCTCCACCCGTGCCGGCACCACGTCCATGCCGAACCCCGCGGCCATTTCCTGGCACGTCACAGGCCCCTGCTCCAGACGGGCCCGGTCCGCGACTGCTTGAACGATCCGCTGGTAGTCGACCGACAGCACCGACGAGGCCATCCCCGCACGCCACACCGGCACCTGCGATTTCGGCCGGGCCGCATCACGGGATGTCGGCCACCCGCCCGCTTCCCGCGGACCGGCAGCGTCCTGAACGCCGGCACCGGCGGCTCCGTCGGGAGCCAGAACCGTGTCGACTCGCCGCCGGGCGATCAACCACTCCCGCAATTCCTCCTCGGCCGCGGCCAACTCGGCCTGGACGCGGTCGGCTTCCTCACGAAGCCCGTCGACCCGGCGTCGAGCAGCATGTTCCTGTTGTTCCAGCAGTCCGATGATCGAGGGCATTCACGGCCTCCCACGGAACGACAACGTGACAGGCCACTACTTTCACGGACCTACCGCACCCATCCACGACCTGCGGAAACCCACTGATCACACTCGGAAAGACAACAGCTTCTCAGGCACCGTCTTCGACGGTGCCTGAGCCCAAGGTCTCCGCCCCTGGGCGATGCGGCGGGTGGAACAGCTGCCGTGCGGAGGGTTTTCACGGGTGCCGCCCAGGACGTCGAGTCTGCTGGGCTGCACCGCCTTCAGGAGAGCCTTGCGGGGCTCACCCCCGGCCTTCCGGATCCGCAGCCAGCAGCGCCTCCACCGACCAAGCGGTGTGGAGCAGTTCGGCGTCCTGTCCTGGCAGGCCCTCCAACGAGATGCCGACCGGCAGTCCGGCCGTGAAGCCACCGACCGGCAGTGAAATGGACGGTGTGCCGAGGACCGTGGACTGGGTGGTGTTCGCAACGATCGTGCGGAGGAGATCCGTTGTACGGCCGTTGTGGGTGAGTACTCGGTCCTCGCCGGTGACCGGAGCGGTGGTCACGACCGTGGGATAGGCCAAGGCTTCGACACCTGTGGCCGCGAAGACGCGACGGAGGCTTGAGCGCAGCGTGTCGCACAGGCTCTGCATGTGCTCGTATTCGGTGTGGGACACGGGTGACTGTGCTGCCTCGGACACGAGGTCACGCACGTCCGGCGAGGCAATCAGGCCGGCCACTCCCGCGAGGTCGAGTTGTCTGCCGCCCGTGTCCAGCACGCGGTTGAAGTAGGCGGGCAGGAGGCGGGCCTTCTCGTAGTTCAGGATGGCGATGCCGGCCTCGAATACCGCGTCCCGGAGTGCTCCGAGGACAATGGGCACTACTTCTACGCCGTGGTGGGACAAGGTGTCGAGCGCTGCATGGGCTTTCTGTTCGACCACTGGGTCGAGGTCTCGCCACAGGTCCAGTGGCATGCCCAGGCGGCGTGGTGATGCCATGGGGGCGTCGCTGTAGGTGTCTCCGTGGATCACATGGTCGACGGCGATGATGTCGCGGACCGTGTTGGCGAGGATCCCGACGGTGTCCCGGGTCCATGAAACGCTGACGGCCCCGTCGCTCGGGTAGCGGTCGGTCGAGGGGCGGAAGCCCACGATGCCGCAGAAGGCAGCCGGGATGCGGACCGAACCGCCGGTATCCGTACCGAGGGCGAACGGTACGGAACCGGCGGCCACTGCGGCGGCGCTGCCACCGCTGGATCCTCCGGCGGTCCGGACCCTGTCGGCAGGATTGCGCACGGGCCCGAACGTGGGGTTGTTGCTGGTGACGCCCAGGGCCAGCTCATGCATGTTCGTCTTGGCCACGGCAAGGGCGCCGGCGTCCACCAGGCGCCGTACCACTGATGCGCTCTGGACTGGCAGGTTGCGGTCGAGGGAAGGGGTGCCGGCCGTCGTGGGAAGTCCCGCGACGTCGATGTTGTCCTTGACCACGAACGGTACGCCGGCGAGTGGGCCACGCGCCTCCCCCGGCCGCATGGTCGCCCGTGCGGTGAGCGCGCCAAGTGCTTCCGCCGGCTGGAGGAGCTCGGCGATGGTGTCCGGGGAGGTCTCGGTGTGGTTACCGAAGTCGCGACAGGCACTGATCGAGTTCTGATACCGATCGGTTGGGGTCGCACAGCCCTCGAAGGCGCTGGGCTCACACACGCTCGGGCGTCCCCTCGGTCTCGCCTCGGTGAACCTTCCAGAGCTGCTCGATCCGCTCACGCTCACCGAGTGACTGGGGCTTGACCAAGGAGATGAGGACGTAGACGGCGATGTTCACCGCCAGGGCTGCGACTCCGGAGGTCAGACCGGCCAGCCACGGGATCGAGAGGGGGTATATCCCCTGCAATACCGCTGCGGTGATGAAACCGCTGGTCATGGCTGCAACAGCCGCCGGCGCGGTTCCGCGCTTCCAGAAGATGCCGAAGAACAGGGTCGGAGCAAGCTGAACAATCCCCTGGTAGGCGACAAGGGCCCAGGTGATCAGGCCGGTGGTCGCCGAGGCGGTGAAGAACGCGGCGACCGCGCAGATGGCCGTGATGATCGCTACCGACCAGCGTCCCACGGCGGGGTTCTCGATGCGGCGGTGCTGGATCACGCCGATGAAGTCGTTGGCGCTCTGCGCGCCCAGGGCTTGCAGGTTCGCTCCGACGTTGCCCAGAGTCGCGCCGACCACGCAGATCGCTGCGGCCGTCAGCACCACCAGGCCGCCTCGTTCAGCAAGGATGAACCAGACATCATCGGGTGCGGCGGCCACCTCCTTCACGCTGCCGGCGAGGAAGGCGACCATGCACACCGCAGTGCTGAAGACGAAGATGATGGGTGTGGCCTGAAGGGCCGTCCGTCGAATCGTTCTCACGCTGTCTGCGGTGAACAGCCGGACGAAGATGTCGGGCCAGCACCAGCTGCCCGCGGCGCCGGTGAGGACGATCGACAGCGCGTACAGCGGTCCGAGTTCACTGCCCGGGCCGGGCAGGGAGTAGCGTCCGGACGGGACGGCGCCGAAGCCGTGCCCGTTCGTCAGCAGCCAGGTGAGCATGCCGAGTGCGATGACGGTGCCGATGAGGTAGGCGAAGATTCCCTGTACGAGATCGCTGATCATCACACCGCGCATGCCGTACTTGACGGTCCAGATCTGCCGGAATCCGATGACGCCGACGCTGATGATCACTGCCCAGATCGGCCCTACGCGCCCGAAGGACAGGTAGGAGAAGACGAGCCCGAGGGACTGCATGCCCAGGACGATCCACGGGAGAGTCGCCACGATGCCGATCAGTGAGGCCACCACCCGGACGGCTCGGGAGCCGTAGCGCATGCCCAGCAGGTCGGCCTGGGTGCGCAGGTCGAACTTCCGGCCCCAGTCGTGCACCGGCCGCGCCAGCGCGTACATCAGCGCGATGGCCGCCATGGAGTACACGACGAGGTAGAAACCGATCACTCCGCCGCTGGCGGCGAGTCCTGCGAAGGAGATGAACACCGTCCCCGGCAACCAGGTGTTGACGAACGCCATCGTTCCGTAGGTGGCGTTGAAGGAACGCCCCGCCGTGGCGTACTCACTGAAGGTGGCGTCGGGATGGCGTGTCCGCTCCATCACCCAGATGATCAGGGCTATGAAGGCGGCGACGCCTCCGTAGGCCAGCAGCATGTTCATGCGTGACTCCAGTCCCCATATGCCGGAACGTTCCGGCACCTGCCAGAAGTGAATGACCCCTCGCTCACCTCAGGGGTCTTGAGGGGTTCTGGCCTCCGGCGATCGGACATCCGAAACGCTCCTCGGCGAAGTCGCGGAGGGGTGGAAGCGAACCCTGTTGCCGGAACGTTCCGACGCGGTTCAGGCTGCGCTATCCAGCCTCCAGGTGTCAAGGGTCGCTCACGCTCATCAACAAGCGATGACGATTGGTATCGTGCGGTCATGAAGTCCCGTCCGGTGACCATCGTCGATCTTGCGGAGAGTCTCGGGCTCTCCAAGACCACGGTTGCAGATGCACTGAGAGGTTCCGGACGGGTCGCAGCGACGACGCGCCGGCGTGTGAGGGAAGCCGCGCGCGAGTACGGCTACGTGTCGAACCGGGCGGCCCGGCAGCTCAGGACCCGGTCCAGCGGTGCCATAGGGCTCTACATCCCCCCGCAGGTTCGCAGCATGTGGTTCTACATGCCGTTCACCTTCGGCGTTGCCCAGGAGGCGTCGCAGTACGAGAACGACCTCACCCTGATCACGCCGAGAGACGGCGCAGTGGCGCCGGCCCAGCAGCTCGACGGCGTGATGATCGTCGATGCGCTGCCCGGGGACCCTGTGGTCAGCAGCCTCATGGACCTGCCGGTGCCGATCGTCACCGCCGGCCGGATCTCCGACATCCCGGAGGACCGTCTGGCCGGCTTCGTCGAGATCGAGCACGAACGCATGTGCGGGGTCGTGCTCGACGAACTGGAAGGGCTTGGCTTCTCCAACCCCGCGTTGGTGAGTCCCGTCCCCGGCGATCCACTGTCGTGGTCGCACCAGCTGCACGCCGGATACAGGAAATGGTGCAAACGACGGGGCCTGCGTGAGCGCGCGGCCGCCGCGGTCCCCTTCCCGGACAACGCCGAGCTCGCGGCAACCCTGGATGAGATCCTGCGCGACCCGGAGGTCGACGCGATCTTCTTCGCATGGCAGGACATCGCCACCCGGGCGGAAATACAGCTTGAGCATCTCCGCAAGGAAACCGGGCGCAGGGTCGGCATTGCCACAATGGTCAGCTCGATGGACCACTTCTCTCACACCTACGATGCGGTACTGAACCTGCGACCGTACGAATTCGGCCAGGCCACCGCCCGCCTGCTGGAAGAAGTCATCACCAACCCGTCGGACACACTCATCCACAGAATCCATGACGCAGTCCTGGTCTCGTCGGCGGACATGGAGCCGGCCACCATGGGGGTCACTGCTGTGGAGAACGCCCCGGCGAAGCTGCCGTGACACTGTTGTGAGGCTGCTCCGCGGCAGGCTCAGTCCGTACACCCTCAGCTGTCCACCGCGGTGGTGCGGTTCCGGATCGCGGAACGCCGGTGGCCGCCCCTGTGACCGTCGAGGCGCTTGAGTCACGCCGTGAGGATGCCCCGGTTGCAGCGCAGCGTCGCCGCGACGACGGCGATGACGACGGCCGCGATGACGGCCGTCCCTACGACCGAGCCGGTGGCGGCGAAGAGGCCGCCGAAGCAGGCCACGCCCAGCGCCGCACCCACCGCGAGGGCCGTCTCCTGGAGCGCCGCGGCGCGCGCGACGTCCTTCGGCGGGACGCTGCCCAGCAGGTAGGCGTCGCCGGAGGCCATGGAGACACCGACACCGAGGCCGAGAAGGAAACTGGCGGACCACAGGCCGGCAAAGGCGGCCACGATGAGGCCGACGGCGCAGGTGGCCAGGCCGGCCTGGAGCATGTGCACCGCGGTGCAGCGGGCCTGGACCTTGTGGAACGCGAACCCGCCGAGGGAGACCCACAGGGCCAGGACCGAAATCGGCAGGACCGACAGGAGCGAGTCGGCCTCCGCGCTGAACAGAAGGACCGATCCCGTGTAACAGGCGGAACTCACGACGAGCGCGACGGAGGGTGCGCCGAGCCGGGAGAAGCTGAGCATTCCTACGTCGATCAGCGGGTCGCGCGAGCGGAGTTGCCGCGTGCAGAAGACTGCCAGGATCAGGCAGCCCGCGGCCGTGGCGAGGAGGCGCTCGAACGCGGCGCCCTGGCTCTGCAGTCCGGCCACGAAGAGTCCGAAGCCCACGAAGGCGAGGGCGGAGGAGGTGACGTCGGCGTTGGTCGATGAGGCCTGTCCGAGCGTGATGCCGTGCAGCAGCGCGATGGCGAGCGCCGCGCACACCAGAGCAACGGCGGCGGGCAGCCAGAAGAGCACCGTGCAGGCGTCCATGCCGACGAAGACCCGGCCGGTCAGGGGCCCTGCCCCGGCTCCGATGGCGTACGTGGTGATCCACAGGGAGTAGCCGAGGGTGCGTTCCGAGGTCCCGGGCAGTCCGCCGATGACCGAGGCGACGCTGGAGACGATCAGCGCGTAGCCGAATCCCTGGATGAACCGGCTCGCCGTCCACATCGTTGCCGTGTCCAGCAGTGCGGGACTCGCCCCCGCGAGGGCGAAGACGAAGAGGCCGGCCGCCAGGGTGACGCCGGGGCCCAGGCGTGCGCCCAGACGCGAGCCGAGGACGACGCAGGAAGCGAGGGCGATCGTGTACCCGTCGATGAACCACAGGCGCCATGAGTCGGTCAGGACCGGCAGGTCGTAGGCCACGGAGTTGAACAGTGTGGAGTCCACACCGCCCAGGAACATGGGGACCAGCAGCAGCGGGAAGAGGACCTTCTTCGACACGGCGGTGGACCGTGGCGGGGCAAGGACACTTCCGGTCATGGCAGACCTCGTCTCAGTTGGCCTTCATCGGTGAGCGCAGCAGGAGGAGGACCCTTGCGACGACGCCCGGCAGGACTGCCGAACCGCTGCCGGTCTTTCTGTCCGCGAGCCCGGCGCGACGTGCGTGCGCCGCACGGGGGGGGGGGGCCGCAGGGCACTCAGGACCGGCTCCCGAGGGCGTCACGAAGTCCAGGGGTGAACCACCTGAGACGGTTCTATCAGCCGGTGACTCCTGAGGCAACCGGCCTAGCCGGTTCCACGCCCCTGGGGTGCCGCGCCGGCAGCACACCGGAGGCCGGCCCGACGAGGGACCAGCGGCTGCCAGGCCTCCGAATCGCCTTCGACCCCGTCAGGGCCGCGACGTGCAGCGCGAACCGTCTGGAGCAGTTCGCTTGCTTGTTCTCGGCAGGGCAACCGGCTAGGGTGGTTCCATGCCCGTCAAGCGATTCCCCGAGTTCCGTCTCGGCAAGGTGCTGGCGACCAGCTTCACGGCGACCCTCACGGAACGCTGCGGTGAGCCCGTCGAGCGCATCCCCGTCCCGGAGCGGCTGGTCGACTGGCTGGCGGTCAACGGGCTCAAGGTCGATTCGTGCAGCGATTCCCAGCTGGAACACGCCCGGCAACTACGTGAAGCGATCCACAAGGCCGCTACCGCCGTGGCGACGCAGGCTCCCCCTCCCGCCGCAGCCATCCAGGTCATCAACGACCGCAGTACGGGGGGCCATGCCTCAGCGGTCCTCTCGCCCCGGGGCGAGCACGAGTGGCACCTGGGTTCCGCCTCCGTCGAGGACGCCCTCAGCGTGATCGCCGCCGACGCGGTCGACATCGTCTCGGGCGCGCGCGAGGGGAGGATGGCGTTGTGCGCGTCCCCGACGTGCCGGGCCGCCTTCTTCGACACCAGTCGGGGCGCCACGCGCAGATGGTGCGAGATGAACACCTGCGGGAACCGCGAGAAGAAGGCGCGTTTCCTCGCCAACAAGCGCCAGGACCACGCCGGCTGACGTCGCGACAGGCGCCGTTTGCACACCGACACCTCTGCCTCCTGGCCGTGCCCCTCTGCCAAGGAGGCGCCCCACCCAGCCGAACGGCGACCGGAACACCTCGGGTCCGGCCGCCGCAAGCGAGCAGCCGAGCCGTCTTCGCTCATCCCGACCGCGCCCAACGCCAGGGCCTTCCCGGTACGCTGGAAGCAGCCGACGAGGGCAGGCGGCCACCCGCATGCCGTTGCGCGGTGCGCACTGTGACAACCGGTCAGTGTCCGGTGCCGATCAGGCCGGCACCGGCCTGCCCGCCCGGATCATTCCCCTGGGCCCCCCGTGACAGGCAAGCACTCGGCGAGCAGATCAAGGACGTCACGCCAGGCGCGCCGCGCGTGCCGTGGGTGGTAGCCGGTGCCATCGACTGTGGGGTGGCCGACCGGCGGATGGTGGAAGGCGTGCAAGGCGCCGCCGTAGACCGTAAGGCGCCAGTCGACGCCCGCGGCCTGCATCTCGGCGATGAACGCATCCCGCTGCCCGGGCGGCATGATCGGGTCCTCCGACCCGACCCCGGCCCACACCGGGCAGCGAATGCGCGCCGCCTCACCCGGCCGGCCCGTGGTGATCGCGTTGACTGTCCCGATCGCGCACAGACCGACACCATCACGCCCCAGTTCCAGCCCGACGGCACCCCCGGTGCCATAACCGATGACGGCAATCCGGACGGGGTCGGTCCGCGGTTCACCGCACAACACGCCGAGCGCCGCGCGCCCGATACCCCGCATCCGGTCAGGATCACCGAGCAGCGGCATGCAGCGGGCCAGCATCTCCCCGGGATCAGCCAGATAACGCCCGCCGTGAAGGTCGAAGGCCAACACCACATACCCCATCCCGGCGAGGACATCGGCCCGGCGACGCTCGACATCACTGAGGCCCAAACCCTCCGGCCCGAACAGCACCCCCGGCCGGCAGTCGTCACCACCCGCCGGAAGCGCGAGATACCCAATCATCGTCAAACCATCGGCCCAATACTCGACCGCACGCGTCGCAACCTCCGCCATAAGACCGGACCGTAATCTTCATCAAACACAATCCAGCCGCCGCTCTGCCGCTAGCAGAGCAGGTGCCCCTCTGTGAGAACCGTCCTCCTTCCCGGTGGGCAGGAGCAGCGCGGGCCCTGTGGCGAGGGCAAGGAGCGCGACGGCCCACCAGTAGGTGTACTGGTAGGCGTCGGCGGCCCGGGCTGAGCCCGCCACAGCGGTCGAGTGCGACGTGAGTACGACGGACATCGCGGCAATCCCGATTGCTGACCCTGTTTGTGAGGTTATGTGCAGCAGGGTGGTGGCCGAGGGGACGTCGGCAGCGGCCAAGTCGCGTGTCGCCGTGGTGTTGACGGGCATGAGGACCATACCGACGCCCACGCCCGACACCGCCATCGCTGCACACAGGATCCAGTAGAAAGTGGCTGGGCCCAATTGCGTGGTGAACAAGGACAGCCCGAGCGCGGCGACAATGATGCCGGAGACGATGACCAGTCGCGGGGAGACACGATCCATCCGCCGAGTGGCGATTTGCATGGCGATGCCCACGGCAACCGCCAGAGGGACTCCGAGCAGACCGGACGCGGCGCTCAGGCCCCGGACCGTCTGGTAGTACATCGGGGTCAGCAGCATCGAGCCGAAGTAGCCACAGGGAAACAGCAGCATGATGGCGAGTCCGGCAGCGAAGGTGCGGTCGTGCAGGAGCCGTAGCCGAAGCAGTGGGGCTGGTGTGGACAGGCAGCGGACGATGAACCCACCGATGAGCAGTACCCCCGCTGCTCCTGGAGACCGGCGGCGACGGCCGCGTCACGCGCCGCATCGTCCAGAGTCCGATCGCGCCGGCGAGTGCCCACACGGCTCCCACACCCGTCAGGATGCGCCACGAGGTGTCGCGCCGTTCGGCATGCGCGATGCCCCAAGCGCCGCCCACGGCCCAGTAGAGCCAGACCAGCCCTACGGCGGCGGCAAGAGCCGCCGCACCCTCCACATACCGCACGGGACGGTCGGCGACCGGCGCCGCGAAGGCCACCGGCCAACGTCGGCGCATGTACGACGGCAAGGCGACCGCCAGTCCGAGGCCCATACCGACGAAACTCATCTGCACGAGCACTCCCTCCCACAGCGGCATCGCCGGCTCATCCGAACCGGGAGCCTCCTCCGTCCCCTTGTGCAGGGCAGTGGCGATGAGAGCGAACGGCAGCACCGATACGAGGAACCCGCAGCCGACCCAGGCAGTCGCGGCCACCAGCCGGCCGGGCAACCTCATCCCCCACGGGCGCACGAGCGCGAGCGCCAAAGCGATCCCGGCTGTGGCCATGCCTATGGTCACGGCGTTCAGAAGGACCCATTCGAACAGGGTGTAACCCGCGCCCACAGGGGCGATTCCGAGAAGCGAGCCGCCCACCCAGGATATTTTGATGAGCAGATACGGCGTCATGGCGATGGCCGCCCCGTAAGCGGCCACGCGTCCTGTTTTCTCCCAGAGCTCAGCTGGAACTTGCTTTTGGTCATTCACTTTGTCGGTCGACATCGCCTTCATATCCGTCCCCTGGACAGCACCGCTTCAACAGCGGTGCAACCCGGGATCGAAACCGCGCGGCTCACGCACCGCGGCATCCGCCACCAGGTCCATGCGAGCCTGGCAGGCAGCCGGGCCGTGCGGATCCCCACCCGGAAGGAGGACAGCTCCACCGTCCGGCGGAGGACACAGCGACACCCTCAGACGCCACGACCACGGGAGAAGAGGGCGGGCCCCTCCATGGCGCCTCGTTCGTGTATGTCACGGCTCACGTGGTCGAGTGCGAGGCGCACTGCTCCGAGGGCCACACCCTCGTCGCCGAACTCCGAGATCCGGACCTCGGGCGTGCGGATGCACCAGCGGTCGAGTTCGATTTTCAGGGGGTCGGCGATGAGGTCCGCCGAGCGGGAGAAGCCGCCGCTCAGCACCACCAGTTCCGGATCGAGCGTCAGCACCAGCGCCGCCGCCCCCACGGCTACTTCCCGTACGTAGCGGCGTACGGCCGTCCTGGCCTTGCGGTCGCCGGCCCGGGCCGCTTCGAAGACCGCCCCGGCCACGTCGACCTCATCGGCCGAGGGGTCGGCGCCCGGCCAGGACCTCAGATGCTCCTGGGCGCGCATCCAGCCGGCCGCGGGCAGTGCGCCGAGCTCCCCGGCCGCGTTGCCGAACCCGCGGTGCAGCCTGCCGCCGATGATCAGGCCGGCGCCGGTGCGCAGACCGGCCTGGATGAGCACGACGTCCTTGGCGTGGCGGGCGGCGCCGCGCCAGGACTCCGCGAGCGCGGCCAGCTTGCAGTCGTTGTCCACCAGTACAGGCGCGCCCACCAAGCGGCGCAGATGGGCGGCCAGGTCCATACCGGTCCATTCGGCGAGCGCCTCGGAGAGCAGCACCCGGCCCGCGCCGTCCACCAGGCCGGTCGTGGCCGCGCCCACCGCCCACACGTCCTCGGCAGCCAGGCCCGCGCCGGCCAGCGCCTGTCCCACCACTGAGTCCAGCGCCGCGAGTCGTTCCTCGCGGCCCAGGGAAGGCGATACGGCGGCGCGGCTGCTGTGCACCGCGGTGCCGTCCAGATCCGCGACCACAGCCAGGATCTTGTGACCGCCGATGTCGATGCCCAGCACATGGCCGGCGTCCGCCCGGAAGCGGTAGCGGCGGGCAGGTCGACCCACTGTGCCGGCGGCAGGCGGTACGACGGCCACCCAACCGCGTTCGACCAGGTCACGGACCACGTCCTCGGTGGATGCCCTGGACAGCCCGGTCCGCCGGGAGAGGCCGGTCAGCGTCTGTGCGGGCTCTTCACGCAGAGCCGTGATCAGCGCCAGCGAGTTCAGCCGGCGGAGCTGGGAGAGGTCACCACCACTCGTCATCCCGGTCACCACATCCTCTTGAGGCCGCTACCCCGCGCCAATAATGATGGTCTCCATCATAAAGAGGGAGGGATCTCATGTCACAGGTGACCCTGGTTCTGGTCGGTGCCGGGCTGCGCGGACAGACCTACGCGCGCCGGGCCCACGCCACTGACGCGGGCCGGGTGGTGGCTCTGGCCGAGCCGGATCCGGTGCGGCGTGCGGCGGCGGCCCGGGAGTTCGCGGTCCCGCCGGAGCGCGCATATGCCGACTGGACGGAACTGGCGGCGGACGGGCCGCTCGCCGACGCCGCCATCATCGCCACCCAGGACCGGCTGCACACCGGGCCCACCGTGCGGCTGGCCGACCAGGGATATCACGTACTCCTGGAGAAGCCCATGGCCCCCGGGGACGAGGAAGCCGCGGTCATCGCGGAGGCGGCCGCGCGCAACGAGATCATGCTGGCTGTCTGCCACGTGCTGCGCTACACCCCTTACACCCAGGTACTCAAAGGTCTCCTCGACGACGGGCGCATAGGCCGTCTGGTCAGCGTCCAGCACCTGGAACCCGTCGGCTGGTGGCACCAGGCGCACTCCTTCGTCCGCGGGAACTGGCGACGCTCCGACACCTCGGCGCCCATGCTGCTCAGCAAGTCCTGCCATGACATCGACTGGCTGATGTACCTCTTCGGCCGCTCGCCGCAGCGGATCAACTCGTTCGGCAGCCTGTCCCACTTCCGCGCCGAGGCCGCCCCCCGAGGGGCGGCACAGCGATGCCTCGACTGCATGGTCGAGAGCAGCTGCCCGTATTCCGCCAAACGCCTCTACCTCGACTGCCTCACCGACCCCGACAGCGCGTTCTGGCCGCTGTCCGCGGTCACCGAGGACCACACCGAAGAGGGCGTGCTGGAGGCTCTGCGCACCGGCCCCTACGGCCGCTGCGTCTACGCCTGCGACAACGACGTGGTGGATCACCAGGTGGTCGCCATGGAGTTCGGCGACGGCGCGACCTGCTCGTTCACCATGAGCGCCTTCACGCCGATGGAGCACCGGCGCACTCAACTGCTGGGCACCCACGGTTTCCTCGACGGGAACGGCACGACCATCCGCCTGGTCGACTTCCGGACCGGCGCGGAGGAGACGATCGACACCGGCGCCACCGCCGGCGCCTCGGCGGCCGACGGGCACGGAGGAGGCGACGACGCGCTGGTGGACGCGTTCCTGCAGGCCGTCGCGACCGGCGACCCGCGCCTTCTCAAGTCGGACGCGGCGGCGAGCCTCGCCAGTCACCGGGTCGTATGGGCGGCCGAGGAGGCCCGCGCCACCGGCAGCGTCGTCACCCTGGCTCCCCCGTGCGCGGAGAAGCGGGAGCCTGGCGCTCATATGTGATTGCAAGGTACGGTTTTAGAGCATCTTCAATCACAGGATCGAAGTGAGGTCATCCGTGAGTCCCCCTGAGTTCATGGCGCAGGAGATCGACAGTCAGCCGGAGACGTGGCGTGCGGCGGCGCGTCTTGCCGCAGAGCCGTCATGTCCTCTGCCCGCCGCCGGGCAGCGGGTGGCCGTCGTCGGCTGCGGTACCTCGTGGTTCATGGCGCAGGCTTACGCGGCGCTGCGGGAGGCGTCGGGGTACGGGGTGACGGACGCGTTCGCGGCCTCCGAGGCGCCCCTCACCGGCCGCAGCTACGACTCGGTGGTGGCCATCAGCCGCTCCGGCACCACGACCGAGGTGCTCGAGGTCCTGGACGAGGCCCGGGGGCGGATCCCCTCGGTCGCTGTCGTCGGCGACCCGGACAGTCCGATGACCTCCGCCGCGGACGCCGTGGTGCGGTTGCCGTTCGCGGACGAGTGCTCCGTGGTGCAGACCCGCTTCGCCACCACGGCGCTCACGCTGCTGCGGGCCCACATGGGGTGGGACGTCACGGCGGCGGTGAAGGACGCCGAGGAGGCACTGCGCCGTCCGGTCGAGGACGCCTGGATCACCGCCGAGCAGTTCACGTTCCTCGGCCTCGGGTGGAC
Organism: Streptomyces speibonae; assembly: GCF_984686075.1. Lineage (NCBI taxonomy): Bacteria > Bacillati > Actinomycetota > Actinomycetes > Kitasatosporales > Streptomycetaceae > Streptomyces > Streptomyces speibonae. Next base: position 102,363 of record NZ_OZ480260.1, read on the forward strand.
GACCGGCCTGGCCAATGAGGCCGCCCTGAAGCTGCGCGAGTCATCGCAGAGCTGGACCGAGGCGTACCCGGCCATGGAGTACCGCCACGGTCCGATCTCGATCGCGGCCCCCGGCCGTGCCACCTGGATGTTCGGTGCGGCGCCCGAGGGTCTGGCGGGTGAGGTCGAGCGGACCGGTGCGCTGTTCGTCCAGCACGACGTGGACCCCCTGGCCGAGTTGGTGCTGGTCCAGCGTGTCGCGCTGGAGCGTGCGCGGGCGCGCGGACTCGACCCTGACGCTCCGCGCAATCTGAGCCGCTCCGTCATCCTCGAAGACCCCGTGGCCCCGCGAACGCCCGCGGCGGACCGAGAGGGAAGGTGAGACCATGCACGGCTCCACGCACCCGCCGGTCGGACACCCCCATGTGCCCGCCGGCCGTTCCGACGTCTCGGCCGGCCTGGTCATCGCCTGCGATGTCGGCGGCACCGGCATCAAGGCCGGTCTGGTCGACCCCCGCGGTCGGATTCAGCACGCCCGCACCGTGCCGACTCCGGTGGTGCCCGGGGACGGCGCGGCGACGGCCACGGCGGTGACGGAGTGCCTCGTCGGCCTGACCGGGGATCTGCGGGCGGCCGCCGAGGCCCGGTCCAGGTCCGTGGTGGCGCTGGGGGTCGTCGTACCGGGTCTCGTGGACGCCGCCGCCGGCGTTGCCCGGTACTCGGAGAACCTCGGCTGGCGCGACGTCCCGTTCGCCGAGCTCCTGGCCTCCGCCACCGGCCTTCCCGTGGCCTTCGACCATGATGTCCGCGCCGCCGGTGCCGCCGAGCAGCGGCTGGGTGCGGGGCGCGGCCGACGCGACGTGGTGTTCGTGCCGATCGGAACCGGCATCGCCGCGGCGCTCGTCCTCGATGGACACGCCTACGCGGGTGAGGGCTGGGCCGGCGAGATCGGGCACATCGACGTGGGAAGCGGCGTGCCGTGTGCCTGTGGTGGCTCCGGCTGCCTGGAGACGGTCGCCTCCGCGGCGGCGATCTGCAAACGGTACGCCGAGCGCACCGGGCGGCCGGTGGGCGGAGCATCCGATGTCGCCGAGCGGATGGCCGCCGGGGACGAGGACGCGGCAGCGGTGTGGGGCGAGGCGGTGGAGGCGTTGTCCGGCGTGCTGGCCGCCACCGCCGCTCTCGTCGCCCCGGAAGTCGTACTGATCGGGGGCGGGTTGTCCCGGGCGGGGGAAGCCCTGCTGGGACCACTGCGCCGTCGGCTGGACGCCAGACTCACTCTTCAGCGACGACCGCAGTTGCAGCTCGCGCGGCTCGGAGACCGGGCCGGGTTGCTCGGCGCCGGTCTGCTCGCCTGGGAACGAGTCGGGGTCCGGCTCGGGTCGCAGGACGGGCCCAAGGATGAGCCGGAGGACGAGCCGGAGCCCGCCACCACGGCCCAGCAGAACTCGGCCGCTCGCTCCAGGGGAGTCCAGCGGTGATCACCACCGTGACCCCCAACCCGGCGCTCGACCTGACCTACACCGTCCCGGGCCTCGTGCCCCGCACCACGCACCGGGTGCACGCCCCACGCCACCGGGCCGGTGGCAAGGGACTGAACGTCAGCCGCGTGCTGCACCAGCTCGGTTGCCCGACCCTGGCCGTGGCCGCTGTGGGCGGGCCCACCGGCACGATGTTCAGCGAAGAGCTCAAGAGTTCGGGGATACCGCACGCCCTCGTCGTGGTCACCGTGCCGACCAGGTGCACGGTGGCCGTCGTCAGCGTGGCCGACGGCGACACCACCATGTTCAACGAGGCGGGCCATGACCCGGGGCCGGACGGGCACCTGCGCCTGCGGCGGCTCCTGGAACGGGAACTGGCCGGAACCGCCGTCCTCGTCATCTCCGGAAGCGTGCCCTCCGCCACGCCGGACGGCACGCTCGCCGGGCTCATCGGGCTCGCACGCGACTGCGGCACACCGGTGGTGGTGGACACCTCCGGGTCGGCCCTGATCGAGGCCGCGTCCGCCGGCGCGGCCCTGCTCAAACCCAATGTCAGCGAGATCGTCGAAACCACGGGCATATCCGACCCGCTGCGCGCCGCCCATGCGCTGCGCGATGCCGGCGCCGAGCGCGTAGTGGTCTCGCTCGGTGCGGACGGCATGCTCGCCGTGGACACCCACGGCACCTGGGCCGCCCGTCCGGCGCGTGCCGTGCAGGGCAACCCGACCGGGGCCGGCGACGCGGCAGTCGCCGCCCTCGCCCGTGCCCTGCGGGACGGCATGCCCGTACCGGACGCGCTGCGCGAGGCCGTGGCGCTGTCCGCGTCCGCGGTACTCGCTCCGCTGGCCGGCGAGGTGAACGGGGGCGGCCTGGACGAGCTGCGCGACGGTGTGACCGTGAACCGGCTCGAGCGGCGCAAGTCCGCCTGACCGTCATCGACGCCATCCCCGGGGGACAAGCATCCTGCTGCTTGTCCCCACTCCTCCATGGTCCCCGCAGTCGCGTTCCCCGTGGTGCACTCGTCCGTCTGCGTCGCCACCACCGTGCGACGCGGCCGCGCTCGGGTGCCTCAGGCCCGGGGGTCCCTCTCGTTGCGTGCGTCGTACTTGCGCACTTCGTTGCGCATATGAGGGCTCCACTTGGCGAAGAGCGCCACGACCTCCGGTGCGGCGAGGTGCCGATCGAGCGCCTCCTGGGACGCCCATTGCTCGAGAACCGTGACCGCTCCCGCCGCCGCGTCCTCCACGCAGAACGAGATCAGCACGTTGCCGGGGTTCGCCGCGGCGATCGGGTACGTGGCCTGCGCCTCGGCGACGAACGTCTCGACGTCCTCGGGGGGAACGAAGACCCGGCCGGCGACGATGAGGGCCGTCCGGCCGGACGCTTGCGTGTCCTCGGTGGTGGCGGCCTCGTCCTGAGGCGAATTCATTGTTCCTCCTCTTTCTGGGTGTCCTGGTGCGGAGAGTCATGCCTGTACTCCTCGCACCGGTCCGTGCTGGTGGAAGGACCCGGAACCGCGGGCCCGGCAGGCAACCTAGAACCTGACACCAATGTGAGAGGCAAGTCATGTGGCCCGAGTCACAGGCGGGGAACCAGAGGCGGATCGGAGAACTCACGAAGCCATGGCGTAGCCCTCCTGGTGAACCGTCGGTTCAGCCAGGAGGGCTACGCCATGGCCTGGGCCCGGAGCCGTCAGTTGTTGAGGGCGGTGCGCAGGCCGGGTTGCAGGGCGTCGGCGTGGGCTTCGACCATGTCGTCGCACAGTTGCCAGATCTGGTCGACGGTCAGGGCCGCGGCGGTGGCCGGGTCGGTCATCGCGGCATGGCGGATGTGGCGGGGCTCATCCTCCGTCGCCGCCCGTACCACCAGGTCGTTGGCGCTCAGGTAGGTGCGGTTCAGGGCGGCCAGCTGGGGTGGCAGCGCACCGATGCGGGTGGGCTGGACGCCTGAGGCGTCGACCAGGCACGGAACCTCCACGACGCCGTTCGCGGGCAGGTTGTGGATCAGGCCCCGGTTGGGGACGTTGCCGTAGATCGTGCACGGTGTTCCGGTGACCATGCTGTGGATGATCTGCGGCGCGTACTCCATGGTGCCTTCGACCTCGATCGGCGCCCCGCAGATCAGGGCGTCCCGGGTCTTCTCGTAGGCGGCGACGTTGTCCTGGACCGTGCGCAGGTATTCACCGATCGGCAGGCGCAGCCGGTCGATCTCGCCGTCGTGGTGGAGGTACCAGGGCACGTACTCGGCGGAGTGCTCGCTGGTCTCGGTCGGATAGTGCCCGAGGCGCCGGTACATGTCCACGCGCACCCGGCGGCGCAGCTGCTCGTCCTCGGCGATCGCGGCGTCGAGGAGCGGATACAGATCGCTGCCCTCGTGCTCGAAACGCAGCACCCATGCCTGGTGGTTGACGCCCGCGGCCTGGTAGGTGACCTCCTCGTAGGGAACCTTGACCAGGTCGGCGAGGCCCCGCATCGTCCAGTACACCGAGTGGCACAGACCCACCACCTTGGTCAGGCCGGTGGCCTGGCTGAGGTACTGGACGTTCATCGCCATGGGGTTGGTGTAGTTGAGCAGCCAGGCGTCCGGACAGACCTCGGTGATGTCCTGGCCGAGTTCCTTCAGGAAGGGGAAGGTGCGCAGGGCGCGGAAGATGCCGCCCACGCCGAGGGTGTCGCCGATGGTCTGGCGCAGCCCGTAGCGCGCGGGGACCTCGAAGTCGGTGCGGGTGGCCTCACCCATGCCGATCTGCACGATGTTGATGACGAAGTGGGCGCCGTCGAGTGCCGCACGGCGGTCCCGGTGTGCGCTGATCACGGGGTGCGCGTGACGCTCATCGGCGATCAGCCGGGCCGCGGCCTGGGCGGTGGACAGGCGTTCGGCATCGATGTCGTGCAGTGCGATGTGCGCCGACTTCAGCTCGTCGAAGGCGAACAGGTCCGCGAGCAGGCCCTGGGTGAAGACGACGCTGCCGGCGCCGATAAAGGTGATCTTGAGGCTCATGAGAGTTGGTATCCGTTACGGGTGAGAGTCGAAGGTGTGCACCGCGTGCGGCCTCATGGTGAGAGCGAGCACCGGTGGAGCGGTGGGCCACCGGCGGACACGGTGTCGGTTTCAGCCCTTGAGGCCGCTCGAGGTGATGGACTGGATGAAGGTCTTCTGCGCGGCCAGGAAGGCGAGCAGCACGGGCAGGACGGTGATCACGTTTCCCGCCATCACGGCGGCCCAGTTGGTGTGGTGCTGTCCCTGGAAGGTGGTGAGGCCGAGCTGCAGCGTGTACTGCGTCTCCTGGTTGATGGCGATCAGTGGCCAGGTGAGGTCGTTCCAGGTGCTCAGGAAGGTGAGCACGGCCACCGTGCTCAGGGCGGGGCGGGACAGTGGCAGCACGACCTGGCACAGGGTCCGCAGCCGCGAGCAGCCGTCGATCCAGGCGGCCTCCTCCAGTTCCCGGGGCAGTGAGAGGAAGAACTGCCTCAGCAGGAACACCGCGAACGGGGTGACGAGCGAGGGCACGATCAGCGCGCCGAGGCTGTCGATGAGACCGAGTTCCTTCATCACCAGGAACGTCGGGATCATCGTCAGCTGGAACGGTACCGCCATCGTGGCCATCATCATTCCGAGCAGCAGCCTCGAGCCGGTGAACCGCATCCGGGCGAAGGCATAGCCACCGAGTGTGCCCAGGACGAGGTTTCCGGCGACCGTCGCCACCGAGACGATCAGGGAGTTGGCGAACCAGCGCGGGAACATCGCGTTGCCCAGCACATAGCGGTAGCCGCCGAGGTCGAGGTGGGAGGGCCACAGCGCCGGCGGGAAGCGGTTGATCTCCGCGTTGCTCATCACCGAGCTGAGCAGCAGCCAGATCAGCGGTACGGCGAAGAGGAGCGAGAGCGGGAGGAGCAGCAGGTGCCAGGGGCTGAACGGCAGCCGTCGGCGGCCCCGCGGGGGCGTGGGCGCCTCGGCGGCGACGGTGGGGGCCGCGTAGGGCGGGGCGGAGGTCGCCGTCATGCGGTGGCTCCTTCGAGACTGCGGCGCTCGCGCCGGCGGACGATACGCAGGATTGCGGCCGTCAGGCCCAGGACAACGGCCAGCACATAGGCGGCGGCGGCTCCGTATCCGGCGGCGCCGTTCTTGAACGCCTGCTCCCAGATGAAGTAGACGATCACGGTGGTGGAGCCGAGCGGGCCGCCCTTGGTGGTGACGTAGACGAGGTCGAAGACCTGCAGGGCGTTGATGGTCTGCCACAGCACGAGGAAGACGCTGACCGGGGTCAGGGTGGGCAGGGTGACGTAGCGGAGCACCTGGCGGCGGTTGGCCCCGTCCAGGATCGCGGCCTCGATGAGGGACTGCGGAACGTCCTGCAGCGCCGCGAGGTACACCACGAGGCAGAAGCCGGTGCCGCTCCACAGGGTGATCGCGACCAGGACGAGCAACGCCTGGGAGGGGTCGGTGAGGAAGCCCTGGGAGGATATGCCCAGATGGTGCAGCACGGCGTTGGCGGCGCCGAAATCGGGATCGAGAATGAAGGAGAACAGCACGCCCTGCGCGGTCGCGGAGATGACGAACGGCACGAAGATGAGGGTGCGGTACAGGCCCACCAGCCGGATGCGCCGGTTCAGCGCGTGTGCCAGCATCAGGCCCGCCGCCATGCTCAGCGGCACATACAGCACGACGTAGAGCAGGGTGTTGCGCACGGCCTCGCTGAAGCGCGGGTCCTCGGCCAGAGCGCGGTAGTTGTCCAGGCCGGTCCAGTGGCTGGGGGTGACCAGGTTGTTGGCCTGGAAGGACAGCAGCAGGGACCAGACGACGGGCACCACGCCGAGTCCGAGAATGATCACCGCGGAGGGTGCGGCGAATGTCCAGGCCGTGGCGGCTTCGCTGCGGCGTTTGCGGCGGCGGCGGTCCGGGTGCGGCCGCTCGATGGTGATCGGTGAGGGCAGGCGTGACACGGGGTCGGTCTCCTCAACGCGGAAGGGCGAGGGCGGGGTTGGCGGTGTCGGCGCAGGCCCGCATGGCCTTGGTCGGGGTGCTGCGGCGCAGCAGTACCGAGACCACCGCCTCCCCGACCGCCTTGGAGACCTGTGGGTAGGCCGGGTGGACGGGGCGGACCCGGGCCGTTTCCAGTGCCTTGGTGAACACCGCGAGGCCTTCGGTCCCGGTGGCCTTTTCCTGCCAGTCGGGCATGCTTTCGGTGCGGCGGCTGAGCGGGAGGCTGCCCGCCTCCACGTCCCAGACGACGTCCTGTTCGGGCTGCATCAGCCAGCTGACGAAGGTGCGTGCCGCCTTTTCCCTGGCGGATCCGTTGCTGAACACCGTCCAGGTATCGGGCCCCGATATGGTCACCGGCCGGCCGGAGAAGCTGGGCAGCGGCACGACGTGGTAGTCGACCTTCGCCTGCTGTATGTCGGGCAGCTGCCACGGGCCGGTGAGGACCATGCCCATCCGGCCGGACATGAAGACCTGGTACATCTGCTCGCTGCCGGGCTTGGGGTCGATGTAGACGCTCTTGTCGCGGGCCAGGGCGTCCACCACCTCGAGGGCACGCACCCCGCTGTCGGCGAAGCCGATCTTCTTGCCGCTGGAGTCGACGACGTCTCCGCCGAGGTCCCAGACCATCGGCCACAGCCGCCATACGGTGTCCTCGTCGCCGGCGCCGGGCCAGCCGGTGCCGAACTGGCCCCGGCCCTCGTCGGTCAGCTTCTTCGCGGTGTCCTGGAAGTCCTGCCAGGTCCAGCCCGCCTTGGGCAGCGGGAGGCCTGCCTGACGGAACAGCTTCTTGTTGCACACGACGGCCAGGGAGTCCAGCAGAGCGGGCGCCGCCCGCACCTTGCCGTCGACGGTGACGGCGTCGCGGGCCGGGGCCCAGTAGTTCGACCACGGAGTGGAGGCGGAGCCCACGGTGTCGGTGAGATCCACGACCTGCGGGCTCACGGCGATGCTGGCCAGGTCGGAGCCGAAGATGTAGGCGATGTCAGGATAGGAGCCGGCGGCCAGCCCGGCGGTCACCTTCTGCAGCATCGCGTCGGCCAGCACACCGCCGCCCAGCCCGACCTTGATGTCGGGGTGGCTCTTCTCGAAGTCGGCCACCAGTTTCTCCAGGGCCTTCTTCGCGATGTCGGTCTGGCCGTGCCACATCTCGATGTGGACCTTGCCATCGGCGGCGACACCGTCGTCGTCGCCGGCTGTGCAGCCGGATGTGGTCACACCTGCGGCTGCCGCAAGTGCCATGCCTCCGCCGGCGCGCAGGACGCCGCGGCGTGAGGGGTGCGCGGTGTGTCGGACCGCATCCATCTGTGTACCTCCGGGGGGAATTCGGGACGGGCGGCGGCTATTGCGCTGACCGGTCAGGATGTCTGGTCGGGCATTCGGTCGCCCCGGATCGGCCGCGTTTCAACGACATTGCGCGCGGGGCTCGGAGCAGGTCGTGCGAATGTATTCACTGCTGTGGGCAGGGACGGTCACGTCGCTGGACGATGCCGGACGAACGGCCGCGGACGGGCGAAATGGCCCGGCGGCCTCTCGACGCTCTTGGAATCGTTCACGGTGAGCGTTCAAAAAGACGCCCTAATCGAACATGGCCGAGGCCGGGGATGGCGGTGCTGTTTCCCGCGGCCCCGTCGGCACGGCCGTCGGCCCGGCCGGTGAAGTAGCCGGATGCGGCGCCGAGTCGGCGCGGTTCACCGCGCGCGCCTCTCCCGTACCGAGGCCGGTCCCTTCGCGGGAGACCTCAAGAATTCGGCTCATGGTCGAACTCCAGCGGATGGTGGGCACGTCCCCGCCTCGGACACTCAACGGTGTCCTGGCGACTCAGTCCGGGCTCCTGATGCAAAAGCCAGCTACCGGCTGGGCGTACCTCTGCGCCGAGTGCGGAACTTCGGCGTTGCAGGGGAGTAAATCGGCCATGGATACCCATGTCAAGGGTTCGAAACAGCACGATTTGCGGTTGTTTCTACGGAGGGCTCGATATGCCGCGCATGACCTCCGTCGGGGGCATACTCGCGTAACCCGGTCCCCGGTGACGGGGAATGGGGCATCAAAGCGGCGCATCGGCGTGCCGCACCAACGCTGAATGCCGGGCCCCACGGAGACATCCGCCGATTGGCGCAAAAGCGTTCACGGCGGCTCGGCGGCCCCGCGGGCTGTCCAGGACACACCGCCCCCTGCGTACGCCGGGCGGCAGGAGCCCGTCAGCCGCGTGCGCCCAGCACCGCGAGCAGGCGGGTGACGGTGTCGGTCATGGCCTGACGGCCGGCGGCCAGATAGGTGCGCGGGTCGACCGTGCCGGGACGGTCGGCGACGCAGCGGCGGATCGCGTCGGTCATGGCGATGTTGAGCGCCGTTCCGATGTTGACCTTGGCGATGCCGCCCGCGACCGCCGCCGCCAGTTCCTCGTCGGGGACGCCGGAGGAGCCGTGCAGCACGAGCGGTACCGTGAGCGCCTCGTCGAGGCGGCTCAGCAGTGGGTGGTCGAGGGCGGCTGTGCGCGAGGTCATGGCGTGCGAGCTGCCGACGGCGACGGCCAGTGCGTCGACACCGGAGTCGGCGACGAACTGCCGGGCCTCGTCGGGGTCGGTGCGGGCGCCCGGTGCGTGGGCGTCCAGCGGCGGACGGCCGTCCTTGCCGCCGACCTCGCCGAGTTCGGCCTCGATCCACATCCCGTGCGTGTGCGCCCAGTCGGTGGCGGCCCGGGTGGCGGCCAGATTCTGTTCGTAGGGCAGATGGGCGGCGTCGAACATCACCGAGCTGAAACCGGCATCGGCGGCCTGACGCAGGAGGCGGTTCTCCTTGACGTGGTCCAGATGCAGGGCGACCGGTACGGCGGCCGCCTCGGCGGCGGTGAGGGCGGCGCGGGCCAGGGGCAGCAGCTGCCCGCGACGGTACTTGACGGCGTTCTCGCTGATCTGGAGAACCACCGGGGACGTGACGGCTTCGGCGCCGGCGATGACGGCTTCGACGTGTTCCAGGGTGATCACGTTGAAGGCCGCGACGGCGCCGCGCTTGGCAGCGGCCTCGCCGACCAGGGCGCCCGTTGCGGCGAGCGGCATTGTCCTCTCCTCTCTTCCGGCCGGTCAGGAGGCCGTCAGAACGACCGAGCGGGTCAGATGACGTGGCCGGTCCGGGTCGAGGCCCCGGGCCGCGGCCACCGCCACGGCCAGGCGCTGGGCCCGTACCAACTCGGCGAGCGGGTCCAGGTGTCCCTCGATCCACCGTGCGCCGGTCGCCTCGACCTGCTCGGCGAGACCGGCCGGCGCCTCGCCGAACATCCAGGTCGCGGTGCCGGCGGTGGAGATGGAGATCGGTCCGTGCCGGTACTCCATCGCCGGATACGCCTCCGTCCAGGACAGGGACGCCTCACGCATCTTCAGCGCCGCCTCCTCGGCCAGACCGACGCTCCAGCCGCGGCCGAGGAAGGTGAACTGGGTGCACTCCACCAGACCTTCGGGCAGCGGCTCGGCGAGCGCGGTGCACGCGTCGGCGACGGCCTCCCCGGTGTGCAGGCCGAGGTGTGCGCGCAGCAGGGTGAAGGCGGTGGTGGCGAACCGGGTCTGCACCACCGACTTCTCGTCGGCGAAGGCGAGCACGACAAGATCGTCGACGGCCTCCGAGACGGGCGTGTCCGGATCGGCGGTGATCGCCGTGGTCCGCGTGCCGCCACGCAGCTGTGCCAGCAGGCCGAGGAGTTCCGTGGTCGTGCCGGACCGGGTCAGGGCGATGACCCGGTCGTAACGGCGGCCTGCGGGGTACGTCGACGCGGCGAACGCGTCCGTCTCGCCCAGCCCCGCCGTCTCGCGCAGGCGGGCCACGGCCTGCGCCATGAAGTAGGAGGTGCCGCAGCCCACCACGGCCAGCCGCTCACCCGGGGCACCGAGCACGTGTCGATGCCCGGCCGACAGTTCGGCAGCCCGCTCCCAGCACTCGGGCTGACTCCTCAGTTCCTTCTCGACATGGGTCATGCCGGGGCGCCTCCTGTCGTCGCAGTGATCGTTCATGCAAGAAAAAGCAGTGTTTCAATCACATTGAAGCACAGCCACCCGGCTATGGTCTGCTGTCGTCGCCTCACGTTGCCGCGTGGTCACGACGGATCACGCAGGATCACGCCGGAGGCGGCGAAGCCTTGACACGGTTTCAGTCCGGTCGATCTACTCCCCGGCAAGAAGTCGGGCCTGGCCGCCACTTGTGCGGCGGCGGCCCTGGCCGGCGCGCTGCTCGTCCCGGGCACCGCCTCGGCCGCCCCGGCCGCCGGCCTGTACAACAAACGCGTTCCAGGTTCAGCCCGGAGCCGAGGACGAGCGGGACGCGGACCTGCTGCTGCGCGATTCCTCAGGCGAGGTCGTCTACGACGAGGACTGGAGCGAGGCCTCCTCGACATCCGCACCGCCGCTCCGGCGGGCTGCTGAGCAGCTTCCAGGCGCAGGCGTTCATCAGGCTCCTGTCGGCGCGCGCACGCCGGCGGACTGGCGATCGCCCAGAAGAACACCGTTGAACTGGCCCGCAACCGCGTCGCCAACGGACTCGACTTCGCGGTCGCCGAGAAGTGCGGGCGATGTGTCGCCGGCGGCCAGCAGCGGATACGTCCGCCAGACCTGCTGAACCCCGTGCCGCCGACGGCGCGGCCCGCCCCCTGAGAACCGCCCAGGAGACCGCCGGCAGGCACCGACCGGCGAAGGCTCCCCGGAAGCGAGTCGCACCGGCCGTGCGGCTCGCTTCCCCGGTGCTCGGACCCGCGGGTCACAGGGCTACGACGACTGCCTTGGACTGGGTGTAGGCGTCGAGGACTTCCAGTCCGCCTTCGCGGCCGAGCCCGGACTGCTTGTAGCCGCCGAACGGCAGGTTGCCGGTGCTCATCTCGCCCCACGTGTTGATCCACACCGTGCCCGCCTGCACCGCGGCCGCCATCCGGTGCGCGTTGGCGAGATCGGTGGTCCACACCGATGCGGCCAGGCCGTACTCGGTGTCGTTGGCCTGCGCGATCGCGTCGTCGATGTCGGTGAAGGTCATCAGCGCTCCGACCGGCCCGAAGATCTCTTCCCGCACGATCCGCATTCCGGGGTTCACGCCGTCGAGCAGTGTGGGCGCGATGAAGTAGCCGTGGTCGCCGTAGCGGGTACCGCCGGTGACGACGTTCGCTCCTTCCCGCACGGCGAGGTCCAGATAGGAACTCACCCTGTCGAACTGCGCCTTGGTCGCCAGGGGGCCCACCACGGTTCCGGCCGACAGCGAGTCCGCCGGGGTGAAGACGGTGGTCATCTCCTTCGTCAGCAACTCGACGAACTCGTCGCGGATGCTCTCCTGGACGAGGATGCGCGTCGTCGCGACACAGGCCTGGCCGGCGTTGCCCAGGAATCCGGCGGCGACGCCACGGGCGGCCTGGTGAAGGTCGGCGTCGGCGAACACGACGGAGGGGGATTTCCCGCCGAGTTCGAGCGTGACCTGCTTGAGCGACCCGGTGGCCGTCCGTTGCACATGCTTGCCGGTGGCCGTGGAGCCGGTGAAGGCGATCTTGTTGACGTCCGGGTGTGCGACCAGCGCCTGGCCCGCCTCGTCACCACGTCCGGTGACCACGTTGACCACACCGTCGGGCAGGTCGGTACGGGCGAGCAGCTCGGCCAGGCGCAGGGTGCTCAGCGACGCCGTCTCCGCCGGCTTGAGGATCACCGTGTTGCCCGCGGCCAGGGCCGGAGCGAGCTTGCCGGGGAGCTGTCCCATCGGGCCGTTCCAGCCCCAGATGATGCCCACCACGCCCAGCGGCTCCTTGCGCGTGTAGGCAAGGCGGTCGCCCCCGGCGGGCACGTGCGTCCCGAACAGCTTCGTGGGCCAGCCGGCGTAGTAGCGGAAGATCTCGCCGGCCTCCGCCAGCATGGTGGTGGTGATCGCGCGCGGCGCGCCCATGTTCACCGAATCGATGGTGGCGAGCTCGTCGGCGTGCTCCTCGATGACGTCGGCGATCTGGTGAAGGATCCGGCTGCGGCGGTCCGGTGTCATCCGCGCCCAGGAGGGGTCCTCGAACGCCTTGCGTGCGGCCTTGGCCGCCGCGTCCACATCGGCGGCGTCACCGCGGGGAACGGTCGCGAGGGGCTGTTCGGTGGTCGGGTCGGTGTTGGGCAGCGTCTGCCCGGACACCACGTCGGTCCACTGTCCGGCGATCCACATCCGCCGGTCGCCGTCCCGTACGAACGCGGGAAGGTCGCGGCGGGCTTCCTGTGCGACGGGCGGGGTGAGGGCTGCTGCGGACTGTGCGCTCATGGCATCTCTCTCGTTCTCTCGGAGCCGGGCCGTCCCGGCAAACGGATAACCTATCCACAACGTAGTGGATAGGTTATCCGCTTTACAAGGGGGCAGCCCCCGCCCGCCCGGGCAAGGAGTCGGTCAGGCCCCCCGCCTGCGCAGACCGTCGAAGAGAACCTGGATCATCGACCCCTTGGAAGACGCGTCGTCCCGCACCCGCTCGAGGGCCACCACGGCGTCCAGCACCTGCCCGAGGGAGACGTCGTCGCGCACCTCGCCGCTTTCGCCGGCGGCGGCGAAGAGGGGCTGGGCCGCCGCGATCACGCGCGACCGGCTCTCACTGAGCACCTGGCTGTCGCCACCGGAGTCCTGGAGCAGCAGCGCGGCCAGCGGCCCCTTCCGGGCTCCGGCGGCATGGAAACTCCACAGCCAGGAGAACAGCGCCTCGCCCGGCGTCCTCCCTCCGATCGTGCCCGCCGACGCGCAGATGTCGTCGACCTGGGCGCGGTACAGCTCCTCGACCAGTTCCGTCCTGCCCGGGAAATTCCGGTACAGGGTCGCCATGCCGACTCCGGCACGGCGGGAGATCTCCGCCATCGACGGGAGATCACCGGTCTCCGCGAGCGCCTGGCGTGCCGCCTCGATGATCTTGGAGCGGTTGCGCCTGGCGTCGGCCCTCTTGCCGGGCCCCGGCTCGTCGGCCATGAACACACCTCTTCTGAAGCCTCCGGTACAGACCACCCAGCTTAGTGGACAGGGTGTTCGTTTCAGTCCGGGCGCGGAGGTGCGGGCCCGCGATGGTGGTCAGGGCGGGGTCGTCCGGCTCCACCAGGAGGGGGCTGGAGTCCGCCGGGTCGTGTCACCGACACCGAGGGCACGGTCTTGTCGGCGTGGCAGGCGTGCCGGGGTTCGCGCGCGGTGTCCGCCAGGGCCTGCCAGGCGGTGAGTGCCGCGAGGGGCAGGGCCGCGGCCTCGACGTGACCGACCGAGGCCGGCTTGCGGGCGGGTGCACGGTGTTCCGATCGCTCAGCCGGCCGGCCGGCCGCAGGTGATGTCCCGGGCGGGCAGACGGCCGGTGGCCAGGTAGGTGTTGACCGCCCCGTCGACGCAGGGGCTGCCGAAGACTCCGTACACGGCGTGCTGGTCGGCGCCGCGGAGGGTGAGCAGGCGGGAGGAGGGCCACATGCGTCGCAGTGTCCGTGCGCTGTGGTAGGTCGTCCGCGGGTCGCCCGTCGCGTTGACCAGGAGGGCCGGGAGGTCGTCGCGGATGGTGGTCGGGTGCTCCCGCGGCGGGTCCCAGAAGGCGCAGGGGCTGATGTTGTTGGTCACGGGGCCGAACAGGGGGTACGGGCCGCGGGAGCGCTGGATGTCGCGCCAATAGGTCTCGGGAGTACGGGGCGCGGGTACGTCGCCGCACAGAATCGCCGTCTGGACGCTGCCGTACGCGGATTCGGCCCCGCTCAGCAGGAAACCGAGCGTGCCGGCCAGCCACGGTGAGGGGGTGACCGGCCGGCCCCGGGCGGCGCGGTGCATGTCCCGTACGGCGTGGGCGAGGTCGGCGTAGGCGGCGTCGTTGTCCTGCGAGAGGCCGGTGAGGATGATGACGGGCACCATCCGGTCGTCCACCCGGTGGCTGCCCAGCGGCAGGGGTGTGCGTCCGGCGGCGGTCTGGATGCGGTGCACGGTGGCGAGGATCCGGCCGGGGTCGCGGCCCAGGCCGTAGGTGGTGTGGCGGGCGGCCGCCCAGGTGGCCCAGCCGGTGAGGGCGTGCCGGTTGGCCGCCTCCGTGCCGCGCAGCAGACGGGGGCCGTAGCGGTCGGGGGCGATGACGCCGTCGAGGACGACCCGGTCGGTGCGGTGGGGGAACAGAGTGGCGTACACCTGGCCGAGGTAGGTGCCGTAGGAGTATCCGAGGTAGGAGATCTTCCGCTCGCCGAGTGCGGCTCGGACGATGTCCAGGTCGCGGGCGGTGTTCCGGGTGGTGACATACGGCAGGACGTCGCCGGCGGAGGTCCTGCAGCGGTCGGCGAGAGCGCGGGCCAGGGTCGTGGAGTGATCGAAGCCCGCGCGGTCGTTGCCCGCGCCGCGTAGGAAGGAGCCGGTGGGCCAGCGGCAGTCCAGAGGGGCGCTGCGGCCGACGAAGCGGGGGTCGACGCCGACGATGTCGTAGCGCCGGCCGGTGTGTTGCATCGCCGTGCGTATCCAGGGCGGGTCGCCGATGGTCTGTCCGCCGGGGCCGCCGCCGTTGAGCACCAGTGTTCCGGTGCGGTGGGCGGGGTCGGATGCCTTGATGCGTGAGATGGCGACGGTGAGGGTGCGCCCGTCCGGTTCGTCGTAGTTCAGGGGAACGGTGACGTCGGCACAGCGGGCTCCGGCCTGCTGGAGTTCTCTGCCCGTTTCGTCGTCGGGTGAGCGCAGGCAGCTGGTCCAGTGGAGGGGCTGGTGGTGGTAGCGGGCGAGGGGATGGGGGGTCTTGGGTGCGGGCCCGGCCGCCGCGGCGGGCGGTGCGGGTGAGGCGATGGTGGTGAGGAGGCCGGCGAGGCAGGAGGCGAGTGCGGTGGCGGTACGGGTGCCGGGACGCCTGCCGGTCCGTGAGGCCGATAAGAAGGTGGGCATGCCACGCCACCGTAGGCGCGGGCGACTGCGTGGTCGCTCCGGCAGGCAGGTGCTTCGCGGGTGGGGCCTGCCCGAGCACGGACGAGGGAAGCGCCCCATGGACAGCCGGCGGCTTGTGCTGGTAGCGGGGTCTTCTCGCGGTGCTTGGAGATCAGGCGGTCTGCTCCGAGGGGTCGCGCGTGATGCGCAACTGGTGATGGGCGAGCTGAGCCGTGAGAAGTTGAGCCAGGACGGCGGCCTGGTCATCCGGACGCAGCAGACGTCCGGCCTCCGGGTCCTCCGAGGAGAACGGGAACGGGTGACGTCCGGGGGCGACGACGGCTCGGGTGAAGAAGTCGCACAGAATCTCGAAGGTCTCGTCGTCCGAGCGGTCCGCGCGGTCCGGAGCGGGCTTCCCGAGGGCTGACAGGCCCGTCTCGATGATGGTGTTGAGGTGGCGACGGCGCGCGTTCTTCTGGTGCAGGGCTTCGGCCGCGGGACTCACCTCGGAGACCTCCACCACACGGAACGTGCTGAAGTCGGTGTTCGGTCCGTTGCTCGGCCATGTGTCCCTTCCCCGGGACTTCTCCAGGGCTTCGTCCACGGACGCCGCGTGGACGACGTCCGCCCACCGGATCCCTTCCTGCGCGCCCTCCCACTCGACCCGGTAGCGCAGCCCGGGCTCTTCCGGGGCCCTGTGCCCGTTCGTCCGGTCGGATGCTGATGAGTCGGCCATGCGTTCTCCTCGGCTGTGAACCGTGTGTCGTCCCTTTCTCTTCTGACAGACGGCGTCCGCCGTTGTGACGTTGCAGTCGGGCGGTGGGCCCCCGCGGGACGTCAACGTCACGTGGGACGGCGGCGGTCACACGCCTGCGGATTCACGCCGACCACGGCCGGCCTCCTCGCCCTCTGACTCCGCGGCCGGCCCGTCCCCGGCCGTACCATACGGCCCTACCTACAGGGAGGTGTCGTGAAGCGACGATGGAAAAGGATGCTGGTCTGCAGCGTTCCCGCGCTCGGTTCTCGGGGCTCGCCGTCGCGGCGCTCGTGGCGTTCGTCGCCGACGGCCCGACGGCCGAGTTCTGGTTCCCCGCCAAGGGCTCGGACAGCATGGTGAGCGCCCGGGGCGCGTCCCTCTCCTATGCTCTCGTGGCGGCCCTCGGCTTCGCGATCGCGTGGTCCTTGTCGAAGGGCGCCGACCGGACCGGGCCGGTGGACGGCGAGGACCCGCCCACCGACGCCCGCTGACACCGCCGACGTCGGCTCCGCTCACTGGCAGGCCGCGCGCGAGCGGGCCCCGGACCGGGTCGGTCCGGGGCCCGTGGCGCGTGCGTGGATCAGGGACATACGTTGAAGGTGGCGCGGTTGTAGTACAGGGCCCGGCCGTCGCTGCCGATCCACATGCCCCAGCGTCCGTCGTCCTGGCGGGTCATGGTGATGTAGCAGTCGTCGTAACGGCCGTTGTAGTAGATGCGGTTGCCGGTGCCTGCCGTCCCGCTCAGGTGCAGTGCGGCGCGGTTCAGGGTGTTCGGGCCCACGATTCCGTCCGCGCCGCCCGGGACGTCGTACTTGGTCTGCCAGGCCTTGGTGGCGGCCGTGGTGATGGGCCCGAACTCGCAGTCGATGTCGGACCAGGACAACAGGCCGTCGGCCCACAGGATCTGCTGCCACATCGCGGTCACGTTGCTGGTGGCGTAGGACGTGGAGGAGATCGGGCCTTCGTCGCCCCAGTCGTCCCACGGAATGTCGACGCCCGAAATGACCCCCTGGCTCGGGCTCGCGGAGGCGGGCGTGCCGGAGAGCACGAGTCCGCTGAAGAGTCCCGCCGTCATGACGAGCACAGCGGCCTTCTTGCGGAGACCCGCTCTGGACGTGCGTTCTGTCGGCTTGTCCGTCACCTCGGTTTTCCCTTCACAGTCGTCCGCTACGGGCATGGGTGAGCCTCTCAGTGGGCGCTCCCCTCGCAGATCGTCTCCGCGGAGTTCCACATGCAGGTGCGCAGCCAGACGTTGCGAACCTTGACCGTGGCGTGCTTGCCGTAGTTCCAGCTCTCGGTGCCCTTGCCGCCGCTGGTCTTCGCCAGGGTCCTCGTCGTGTGCACCCATCGCGACCCGTTCCAGTAGTCGTACATCACCTGCGCCAGGGCGCCGTATCCGTCGCCCTTGGTGTCCCGCGCATAGCCGTACACCGACGCCTTGCCGCTGGAGTTCCAGGAGACCTCCAAGTAGCTCCGTGCTCCCTTCCAGTCGGAAGAGGTGTACCGGTAGCTCGCATAGGCCTTCCACGGGCTCTCCCAGTGACCCGCGGCCGAGGCCTGGGGGGTCACTCCCACCACCATGGCCGCCGTCGCCGCGAAAACCCCGCACAACGTGGACACACGTGCGATCCGCACAGGACTCCCCCGTCCTCTCATGGCCCCCCATGGGAGGGCGCTGATGTCAGCCGCAATGCTGGCGTGAGCATGCCCCTGAGGTCGTCAAACCGGTGGTTGAGCCGGAGTCAACCTGTGACGTACCGCGAAAGGATGACGAGCGGTCATCAGTAGCCGCGGACGCCCGGATCCTGGTGTTCCGCGGCCGGTTGGGCTCACCATCGTTGAGGCAGCCTTCGAACGGAAGTGGGGACCCTTGAGCGACGAGGCACAGGCGAAGGTACCGGCGCGTGATCCGAGCACGTGGACGTTCGGCGAGTTGCAGACGTTCGTCGACGGCGCCCGCGGCCAGGACCTCGAGGCCGCACGTCTCGTCGCACAGCAGCGGGCACTCCATGACTGCCATGCGCCGGAACTCCGTCGTCAGTGGGCGAAACTGTCGCTGCTGGCGAACCGCCGTATGCTCGACGACACGCCGTCGTCCGCTGCGCGCGTGGCCTCTCAGGACTTCATGCTGCGCACCTGGGTGATCGACCGTCTTGGCCCCGGCGGAACGGACCCCGACTGGAGTCCGGAAGCGTTGGCGTCCGACACCCTCGCCGCGCTGAGCCTCACGCCCACGCAGGCCGCCGGTCTCGCCGCGCATTGGCGCGGTCTCCCTCTCGAGCGGATCCGCGAGCTGCGGCGCCACAAGAACCTGACAGCCCATCTGGTGAGCCTGGTCCGCCACCTGGCTCCCGGCCCCGTCCGTGAGCGGCTGGTCACCTGGACCGAGACACGGACGCTCCTGCCGTGACCGTCCTCGGCGCTCCGCCGGGTTCGTGTCAGACGCCCTTCAGGACCCGGGCGAGTGCCGCCCGCCCCGCCGGCCCCCAGTGCGGCTTGCCGCCGGGGAGGCCGCGGTCTCCGTTCTGCCCCATGAGCATCAGGAAGAGGCTCTTCAAGGCCGCCAGCCCACGGGCGCGCCGGATCGCCGCGTCGTCCGCGCGGGCGTAGGTGTCGAAGAACCGTGGGGCCGTGCCCTCGGGCAGCAGGACCCATGCGGCGGCGAGGTCCCACGCCGGGTCCCCGGCACACATGTCGCCGAAATCGACGATGCCCGAGAGGGTTCCGTGCGAGACGACGACGTTGGCGGGATGGAGGTCGCCGTGCACCCACACCGGCGGGCCGTCCCACTCAGGTGCTGCCACCGCGTCCTCCCAGACGGCCCGGACCTCGTCGGCGATGTCGCTGGGGGCCACGGCTCGGAAGAGGTCGGCGAAGCCGTCCGTGCAGTTCCTGGGATGAGTTCCGCGGTCCGAAGCGGTCGGCGCCTCGGCGGGAGCCTCCTCGTGGAGCGCCCGGAGGAAACCCGCCAACGCGTCGGCCGCGTGGCAGCCCCGGCTGATCGAGCCGTGGTCCAGCGGTTCGCCGGGCACCCACGTCATCACGGTCCAGTGCTTGGGGAAGCGCTCGGAGGGGGCGCCGAACCGCACCGGAGTCGGCACGGGAAGCGGCAGGCGCGGCGCCAGCACGGGCAGCCACCGCCGTTCCTTGAGCTGGAGTCCCGGTGTGGGGTCCATGCGCTGCATCCGTACGGCCAACTCGTCTCCGAGCCGCCACATTTGATTGCCCCAGCCGCCCTCCACCTCACGAATGGCCAGCCCCGCGAGGTCGGGGTGCTGCTCCTGCAGCAGGTCGCGCACCAGGTCCGCGGTGATCTCGATGCCGGTGTCCGTCATGCGACGTCACAGTACCCAGGCGGCCGCGGCCAGGTCCCACGTTGCCGTCGTCGTCGAAGGCCAGGAGCAAGGCTTCGCTGCCGATGCCGACCATCATGGCCGTTCGCGGCGCGGCCGATGAGTCTGCGGCTCCCGGGCTGTCCAAGCTTGTGACACCCAAGGAAAGGACAGCGCCATGTCGGAGCTTCTCGTCGACTTCATCACCTCGCTCGACGGCTACGCGTCGGGAGAGGGATGGCCCGGGTTCTGGGGGCTGGAGGGGCCGGAGTACCTCGCATGGCTGGGAGAGCAGCCCGAGGTCACCTACCTGATGGGGGCGAAGACCTACCGCCTGATGTCGGGCTTCGCCGCGGGCGAGGTCCCGGCGGGGCAGGACGAGTTCAGGCCCGAGGAGGAGGAGTCCGTCGACGGGCTCACGCGAGCGTCCAAGGTGGTGTTCTCCTCCTCGCTCGAGGAGCCACTGACGTGGGCCAACTCCACGCTCGTCCGTGACGACGCCGTCGAGACCGTCCGCGCCATGAAGGCGAACGGCTCACAGCTGCTCAGTACGATCGGCAGCCTCAGCCTGTGCCGGTCCCTGCTGCGAGCCGGGCTCGTCGACCGCTTCCGGGTCGTGATGTTCCCGGTGATCACCGGGGCCACGGGTGCGGAGCGCATCTACGACGGCTATCCGGACGTTGCCCTCGAGATGATCGAAAGCCGCACCTTCGACGGACGCACTCAGCTGGTCGAGTACAAGCCCCGCGTGCTCGAGCACCCACCGCTCGCCCGCCCCGCGTGACGCCCGCCCTCGCGGCAGACGGTCCTTACGGCCGTTGCGTCATGCCGGTGTACCCGCGGGGCCGGACGGTCACTGGTCCGCGGGGCGCCGGCGGCGCTGCCGGGCGGCGTATGCGCGCGACTTGTTCCGGTTGCCGCACACGCGCATGGAGCACCAGCGGCGGCTGCGGTTCTTGGAGACGTCCCAGAAGACCCAGCCGCAGGTGTGCTCGGCGCATCGTTTGAGACGGTCCGCGCTGCCGCTCATGACCAGTTCGTTCCAGGCGATGGCCAGGGCCACCAGCGGTCGGCGCGTGGCGGGGACGTCCGGCGCCGCGGTCAGGGTGCCGCCGATGGTGACGTGGACCGCGTGCGAGCTCAGCACGTCGCCGGCGGCTGCCGTCAGCTCCGGCTGCGGTGCGTCCCCCACGTGCGTGCCGAGCTGCTCACGGATGCCGGACCGAAGAGCCAGGTACATGGCGTGCACCGCCGGGGTGATGGGGCAGTCGCTGCCAGGCATCCCCTGGTCGGCCAGCCAGCGGGCCAGGCCCTGCGGGGTGGCGATCTCATCGGACTGTTCCTCGACGTCCACCGTGTTGGCGAACGCCTCCACCAGGCGGGCCGAGGGGGGTGGTTCCAGCATGCGCACTGCCTCCAGCGGTACCGGTCGGTCCCGGCTAGTCTCACCGTCTATCCATTTTACCGGTTGCCGCGGCACGCGACTCCGTGCCATCATCCCTCTAACCAGTAAACGGCTTAGCCGGTTAGAGATGCGTGGGGCGGATGACTGCGACTCCAGTACGGGACGACACCGGCGGCGCAACGGGCCACCGGACCTCGCCGGGCGGCAGGAACACCGCCGTGCTGGTGGTCTTCACCGCCGCCTCCAACCTCGCCGACGGCGTCATCAAGATGACGCTGCCGCTGCTGGCCACGCAGCTGACCCGCTCCCCCGCCCAGGTCACCGCGGTCTCGCTGGCGCTGATGCTGCCCTGGCTGCTCACGGCCCTGCACATCGGAGTGCTGGTCGACCGCCTGGACCGGCGCCGACTGCTGTGGGCCGCGAGTGCCCTGCGTCTGGCGGCGGTGGCCTGGCTGACCTCCGGCGGACGGCTGAGCCTCACCGGTCTGATCGCCGCCGGAGTGGTCCTCGGCGTGGCCGATGTGCTCGCCGGCACCGCCGGGTCCGCTCTCGTCGTGGCCGCCGTCCCGCCGGCCGGCCGGGAGCAGGCCAACACCTGGATGGCGGGAGCGGAAACGGTGTGCCAGGAGTTCACCGGGCCGTTCCTCGGCGGCCTGCTGCTCGCCGCCGGTACCGGCTTCGCCCTGGGGGCCACCTGGGTCACCTATGCCCTGAGTGCCCTGTGCCTGCTCCTGCTCGCCGGCCGCTTCAAAGCCGCACACCCTGAACCTGCGGCGGCCGGGGCCGCCTCGGTCCACGCACAGATCGCCGAAGGTCTGCGGCACCTCTGGCAGCAGACCCTGCTGCGCACGATGGCTCTGATCCTCACGGTGCTGTGCACCGTATGGGGCGGCTGGCTGGCCCTGATCCCGCTCCACGCGCAGCAGGACATGGGCCTGGACGCACGGGGCTACGGCATCCTGCTGAGCGCACTGGGCGTCGGCGGCCTCGTCGGCGCGCTCACCGTGACCTGGATCAACCGGCTGATCGGTGTCCGCTGGGCGCTGCTGCTCGACCTCGTCGGCACGGCCGCGATGGCCGGAGCGCCCGCGCTCACCGTGAACGTGTGGGCCGTCGCCGCCGGGGCGTTCCTCGGCGGCATGGGCGGCACCCTGTGGACCGTCAACGCCCGCACGCTCGCCCAGCGGCTGGTCCCCGACCGCCTGCAGGGCCGCTACAACGCGGCCGGCCGGCTGCTGAGCTGGGGTGCGATGCCGCTCGGTGCGGCACTGGTGGGGCTGCTCGCACAGGTCGCGGGGTCGCGCACGGCATTCGGTGTCCTGGCCGTGGCGACGCTGGTGTCACTCATCCCCTTCCTGCGCGTCGTCACACCGGCGGCGCTGCGCAACCCGTCGACCCAATCCTGAGGGTTTCTTCAGGCGGACCGGGTGTGGTGGTGCGTCGCCGTCCGTCACTCGTCGCCCGGCGAGGCGGACGTGGGGCGGAAGAGGAGCCGCGCCACGGAGCGGGCGGATCCCTACAGGTCCTCGCTGAGCTCCTCGGGCAGGGCCCCGGCGAGCCCCAGGGTGGCGAAACCGTGCACCGGTGACCACGCTGCGACGGAGGCCACTTCCGTCCGGGGGCCCGGAGCGGGGTGGGCGGCAGCGACGACGGCACGGGTGAGCAGGTCCCCGGCACGGTCACGCGCGGCCGTGAGGGCCCGGTCGTCCGGGTTGTGCTTCGGCATGCGCGACGTGATCATCGAGATGGTCCCGCCCGACATACCCGCGCCCGGACTGCGGGTCACCGTCACCGGAGTGCTGGAACTGGCCGGCGCGGCGGGACTGCTGTGGAAGCGCACGGCGCCGTGGGCCGCCGGCTGCCTGAGTCTCATGCTGGTTGCGATGTTCCCGGCCAACGTCCACGCCGCCCGTGCGGGGGGGTGCTGACGGCATGGGACGACCAGCTTCTGCCCGGAAGCATCCTGCAAGTCGTCTTCCTGGCTGCCTCCCTCAGTGTCCTGGTGCACCACGTCAGGTCCGGGCGTGCGGCGAGGGGGCAGCCTGACCGCGTGAGCGGATCATGACGGAAACATATGCCGACTGCGCGTGACCTGGCTGGTGCCGTCTCGTTGGGCCGGGCAGCACGCAATACCTCCTCCGTACCCCCTCGGAGGGCGTCATCGCGTGCGAGGGCCCGGGATCCCAGCCGCAAGCACCCGGGCCCTCACCTCTTGCATCCGGCTGTCCGAACGGCCTTGCCCTCACGTGTAGTTGAGGAACTTTTCCGCGGCTCCGCACGACAACGTAGGGGAACGGACAGAACCGTGTCGTGAAGAGATCACCGACTGACCCGGGAGATGGACCAGTGCGGAGAAGGAATCTGCTGCAGGCATCGGCTGCCGGCGTGGCGGCCACGGCGGTGGGGGCGGCGGCCTCCCCGGCCGCCGCGCACGGCGCTTCGACGAAGAACCGACCGACGCGCGTCCACATTCTCGTGTACGACGGTGCCGAGGAACAGGACTTCATCGGCCCACGGGACGTGTTCGGGCATGCCGCGCACGCCGGGGGTGCCCTGGAGACCTCCTTGGTGCGCCCCGGAGGGCCGGGTGAGGTGACCGGCGCCTTCGGCACGAGGATCCTCGTGGACCAGGGGTGGGAGCCCACGGAAGCCGACATCCTCGTTGTTCCGGGCGGCGGCTGGGGAAATCCGGACGGGCCCGGCATACACCGTTTACGTGAGGACCCGTCGGTGCTGCGGGGTCTTCGGCGTGCACGCCGGTCGGGTGTGGTGCTGGCCGGTGTCTGCACGGGCGTGCTGGCGCTGTCGGCGGCCGGTCTGGTCAAGGGACGGCCCTGCACGACCCACCACCTCACCAAGGACGTCCTGGAGCAGGAGGGCGGTGACGTGGTGGCCGCGCGGGTGGTCGACGACAGAGACCTGGTCACGGCCGGCGGCGTCACCAGTGGCCTGGACCTGGCCCTGTGGATGGTCACCAGGGAGTGCGGATCCGCCGTCGCGGCCAGGGTCGAGGCCGTGATGGAGTACGAGCGGCGCGGAGTGGTCTGGCGCCAGGACTGACGGGCCGGGCCGTCAGCGTTGCGCGCCCATGACGTCCAGTGCCGCGCCGGTCACGAGCGAGGACTTCTCGGAGAGCAGCCACACGATGGCTTCGGCGACTTCCTCCGGGAGACCGGCGCGGCCCAGGGGGTTCTGGGCGGCGAACTTCGCGACCCGGTCGGCCTGGCCGGTCTTGGCGTGGATGGGGGTGTCGACCATCCCGGGCCGGACCGAGTTGATCCGGATGCCGTCGCGGGCGACCTCGACGGCGAGTCCCTTGGTCATGGTGTCGACGGCGGCCTTCGAGCCGGCGTAGTGGATGAACCGGCCGGGCGAGCCGGTCAGGGCGCCGATGGAGGAGACGTTGACGATGGTGCCGCCCTTGCCGCCGCGCTTGGTCGACATCCGCTTGATGGCCTCCCGGCAGGCGATCAGCACACCCACCGTGTTGACCGCCAGCAGGTCCATCGTCTCCTGCCACTCGTACTCGTGGGCGGCGCGGTGCTGCGGCCCGTTCACGCCCGCGTTGTTGACCAGGCCGGTGACCGGACCGAATGCCTCGTCGGTGGTCTCGAAGAGCCGGAGGATGTCGGCCTCCGAGCCCATGTCGGCCTGGACGGCGATGGCGTCGCCGCCGGCCTCCCTGACCTCCCTGACCACGTCCTCGGCGTGGTCCTTCGAACGGTTGTAGTTCACCACCACCCGCGCTCCGGAGGAGCCCAGCAGCCGGGCGGTCGCGGCGCCTATCCCGGTGCTCGCGCCGGTGACGATGACGATGTCGTTCTCGTGCTCGTTCATATCTCTCTCTCGACTGCGTTCGACGGGTGATTCAGGCGATCGCCAGTGCGTTGGGCGGGGACCCGACCCCGCCGATGATGTTGAGCGGCTTGCAGGTCAGGAAGAACTCGTAGCGCCGCTCGCGGGAGCAGTACTCGGCGAGCTCGTCGAGCTTCCACAACTCCCCCATCGCCATGCCCAGCAGGGCGATGAGCGGCCGGTGCAGCATCCCGCTGTGGTCCACGCCGCGCTCCGGCGGACGCTCTCCGGGCACCCGGAAGTCGGACTCGACGACCGGGTCCGCCTCGACCGCGGGGGTGTCGCTCGCGACGAGCGCGATCTCGTGGTCCCACAGCCAGCGCAGCGTCGCTTCGCGCTGGGCCAGACCGGGGGACCTGTTGCGGGCGTTGAACTCGACGCGTTCCTCGGCCGACTTCGCGACGTAGTTCTCCGCCCAGCCGGTGCGCAGCAGCAACAGGTCGCCGCCGCGCCACTCGACGCCCTGGTACGCCGCGATGGCGTCGAGGGTGCCGGCGTCGATCAGCACGGTCGACTCGACGTCGTACTCCAGGCCCTCGGCGGCGAAGTAGCGCGGCACGTCCAGCAGCACGCCCCGGCCCGCGATACCGGCCTGTGCCCAGCGGTGGATGCCCAGCCGGGCGCTGTCCCCGGTGTTCTCCTGCGCCGGCAGTCCGTTGTAGAAGCCGTGCTGCGGGTGCCCGATGTGGCGCAGCGCGTCGATCTGCGAGGTGGACTGCAGATAGAAGGAGTCCAGCCAGTCGTCGCGGTGGAACTCGTTGTTGGCGAACACGTGGTGCCGGGTGGCGGGCCGCGTGCCGGTGGGGTACGGCTCGAAGGCGTTCACGGGGTGGTCGAGGCTGAACCTCTCCCCGGTGCGGACCAGCCGGGCCGCCGCGGCGACGCGGTCGGGGGTCAGCCAGTTGACGGTGCCCAGTTCGTCGTCCGGTCCGAAGACCTCCCAGGCCGAGTACGGCGGCCGGGCGCCGGCGAGTTCGTCGTACGTCGGCTTGTTCATGGGCCGGCCTCCGCCTGTGCTCCGAGCGCCCCGCCGATCTCGCCGGCCGTCCTGCGCAGCTCCTCGATCGCGGGAGCCAGGTCGGCGTCGCCCACTCCGAGGAACGCCACCGTGGCCCGCAGCCGGGTCTCGTCGAAGACCGGCGCCGCCGCGACGAACGGCAGGTTCTTCGGCCGTACGACGCTGTAGCCGTGGCGGCGCACCTTGGCCACATCGGCGTCGAGGCGGGCCCGGTCCGCGGGTGACAGGCCCTCGGTCAGCACCCGCAGGGACGGGTCGTCGCCGAAGGCCAGGAACACCCTGCTCTGGGCCGCACTCGCGTCGAGCGTGGTACCGACCCGCACGGTCACCAGGACCTGCCGGTCGGTCTCCTCCGCGACCAGGGCGACGACCGGGCCGTGCGTGCCCGGGATGCTGAGCACTGCGGTCATGCCGACCGCGGTGCTCAGCTCGCGCAGGTACGGCCGGGCGACCTCGAGGACGCGTTCCCGGCCCAGTGCGCCGAGCCCCAGTTCGAGCATCAGCGCACCGAGAGCGAAGGTTCCCCGGCGGCTCCCCGGCTGGAGGATGCCGGCCGCTACCATCGAGGCGCAGTAGCGATAGGCCGTGGTCCGGTTCAGACCGGTGCGCTCCGCGACCTCGGCCGCGGTGAGCTCGACCACCCGCGGCCCGAAGAGCGCACAGATCTGACCCACGCGGGCGACGGAACGGATGTCCGAGGCAGACGCCCTCTCCTGATCATTGTTCACCATGTAGGGATTGTAGTTCGCATGGAGAACACTGGGACCGGGCGCCTGCTGCGCGACGAGGAATGTCATCCGGCCAGCCAGTTCTGGAGTTCCGTGGTCACCTCATTGAAATTCTTGGCGTACCAGTCAATGTTCTGCAGGACTGTCTCGCCGGTGTTCACGGGGCCGTAGACCTCTACCTTCTTCGCCTCTTCGGAAAGGTTCGGCTTTGCGACCTTACTGATCGGCGCGGTGCCGTGCGCTTCGGAAATGTTGGCCGACGCCTCCGGGCCGAGTACCCATGCCATGAATTCCTCGGCGTTCTTCTTTTCCGGTGAACCCTTCGGCACGGCGAATCCGTTGATGGAGGTGACCGTCACGTCCCAGACCACGGTGATGTCGACACCGTCCTCCAGGAGCGGTTTGATGCGGGAGTCGGACAGCGTGAAGATGTCGACCTGGCCGGACCCGACCGCCTGCTGGAGGGCGCCGACGTTGGGCGCGAAGGTGGTCACGTCGCGAATGGTCTCGAGCTTTTCCAGCGTCCGGTCCATGTCGAGCGGGTAGAGGTCGTCGGGTGCCACCCCGTCGGCCAGCAGGGGGTATTCGAGGATGCCGTTCTGCAGGTTGGTGATCATCCCGCGGTTGCCGGGGAACTTCTCCAGGTCGAAGAAGTCCTCGATGGTCTTGGGCGCCTTGTCGGGGTCGGGGAAGGCCTCGGTGCGGTACGCCATCGGCGTGGCGTTGATGAAGTTGCCGGTGTAGCACTTGCCGATCGCCTGGTCGACGACGTCCTCGGGGTCGACGCCGGTGATCTCGAGCGGCTCGAACAGCGTCCCGCAGTTCTGCTCGGCGGCGGCCGGCGCGGTGGCGATGATGTCCCACTTCACCTGGCCGGCTTCGACCTGCGCCTTGACCTGTGCGACGTCGGTCGGCGAGGTGTTGACGAAGCTGATGTCGGAGTTCTTCTCCATGTAAGGCTTCTGCCATACCTCTTCCATCGTCTTCTGGCCGTCACCGCCGTATGCGACGAAGGTGAGCTGTCCGTCGGCCTTGGTGTTGTCGGAGCCCCCGGATCCGCCGCCACAGGCGGCCAGCAATGAGGCGGAGACGATTGTGCTGATAATCCCGAGCGTTCTCTTGGTTGCCATCGGGGGCACTTCCTTCTGTTTGCGGCTCGCACGGCTCAGAATGCGTATTCTGGCTTGTGGACATTAGGGCTGTGACAGCGGTTGCGACAAGAGGTTGAAAGGCCTTTTTTTGCGTCATGCGCACGGCCGGTTCGGATCGTGAACGTACGGGGGCCGTCAGACGGCCACGACGCGCTGCCGGCCGACATGCCACCAGGCCGTCACCGCCTGACCCACCCGCAGGTCGTCCTCCTGGGGCGCGAGGCGGGCGCGCCCCACCGTCCCGCCGCCTCCCAGGGCCAGTACGGCGGTGCGGTAGGAACCCAGGTAGTCGAGCTGGCGCACGGTCGCTGAGACATGGTTGGCGCCGGCCGGCACCGCGTCCGGCGTGGTGGCGATCCGCACGTCCTCCGGGCGCACCACGAGCGCGGCCGACGCCCCGGCGGCGACCCGCGGCGAGACCGTGCCGGCCTCGACCGCCAGGGTGCGGTCCTCCCAGGCCACCGCGCTCCCCGACGTGGCGCCGCCGGAGTCCGCGATGTCGAAGACGTTGGAGTCGCCCAGGAACCGGGCGGTGAACAGCGTCTCGGGTGCCGCGTAGAGCGCCTCGGGGGTTCCCACCTGTTCGAGCCGCCCCTTGTTGAACAGGGCGATCCGATCGGAGAGGTGCATCGCCTCCTCCTGGTCGTGCGTGACGAACACGAACGTCGACCCGAGTTCACGGTGGATGCGCTGGATCTCCTGCTGCAGGGTGCCGCGCAGGTTGCGGTCCAGCGCGCCGAGCGGTTCGTCGAGGAGCAGCGCGTTGGGGTCGAAGACGATCGCGCGGGCGAGCGCCACACGCTGCTGCTGTCCGCCGGAGAGCTGGGAGGGGTAGTGGCTGTCGCGCCCGGTGAGCTGCACCAGTTCGAGCACCTGGCCGACCTTCTTGGCGATCTCCGCCTTGGGCAGCTTGCGTTCGCGCAGGGGGTAGGCGACGTTCTGCGCCACGGTCAGGTGGGGGAAGAGCGCGTAGTTCTGGAACAGCATGCCCAGATTGCGCTTGTGGGGCGGCAGTGAGCTCACGTCGCCGCCGTTGAACAGGATCGACCCCGTGGTGAGGGTCTCGAACCCCGCGATGAGGTTGAGCGTGGTCGTCTTGCCGGAGCCGCTGGGCCCCAGCAGTGTCATGAACTCGCCCGGCTCGATCGTCAGCGAGATGTTGTCGACCGCGGGCTCGGGGAGTCCGAAGTCCTTGCTGACGTCGGTGAGCCGGATCTGGGTTCCCGACCGGGTACTGACCGCGCCGGCGGCTGCCTTGGCGGCCGGCGTGGTGGCGTGGGTGGTGGGCATGTGACCTCCTATCGCTTCTTGGTTCGGCTGCCCAGCAGCTGCAGGCCGAGGCAGACGACGGTCACCACGACCACCACGAGGCTGGATGCCGCGGCCATGGTGGGGTCGATCTCATAGGTGACGCTGTTGTACATCTGCACCGGCATGGTCTGGAATGTCGGATCACGCAGGAACAGGGCGATGACGACCTCGTCGAAGGACGTCACGAAGGCGAAGACGGCGCCGCTGAGGATGCCTTTGCCGATCAGTGGCATCGTGACCCGCCGGAACGTCCTGGACGGAGAGGCCCCCAGCGAGGCGGAGGCGCGCAGGAGGTTGGAGTCGAAGTTGCTGAGGGCACTGGTCACCGCCACCAGGACGAAGGGGACGGCGATGGCGGCGTGGGCGAGCACATAGCCCTGCAGGGTTCCGACGAGGTGCCACTTGAGGAACGAGATGTAGACCGCGACCGCGATGACGATGGCGGGTGCCACCAGGGGGACCATGAGCAACGCCCGGATGATCTGCGCCGGCTTGCCCCTGAGATGGTGCAGGCCCACGGCCGCGGCGGTGCCGACGACGGTCGCGATGAGAGCGGCCAGCAGTCCGACCACCACGGAGTTCTGCAGGGAGGTCAGCCAGCGCTCGTCGGAGAAGAAGTTGCGGTAGAGATCGAAGGTGAGGTTCTTCGGCGGGAACGCGAACGAACGGGTCGAGCCGAAGCTCATCGGGATGACGAACACCGTCGGCAGGATCAGGTACACCGCGACGAGGGCGACGAAGAGCTTGAGCCACCAGGGGATCGGGTCGACCCCCCGGGTACGCCTGCGGATGCGCCGTGTCACCGGCGGGGACTTCGACGGCGGAGCGGTCACCGGCCTTTCGCCGACCGGAGAGGACTGGGTGGGATGCAGTGTCATTCCTCCTCCTTGGCGGAGGTGGTCGGGACGATGCCGAGGGACGAGACCTTGCCCCCGACCCGGTTGGCCCAGGCCACGAGCACGAGGGTGACCACGAGGACGATCATCCCCAGCGCACCGGCACCGGCGAAGTCGAGGAGCTGGGTCGTGCGCTGCGCGAGCAGCTGGGCGACCAGCGACTGCTGGGGCGAGCCGAGCAGCGCCGGGGTGACGTAGAAGCCGAGGGCCAGGGTGAACACCAGGATCACGCCGGCCACCACGCCGCCGCGTGACAGCGGCCAGTACACCTTCCAGAACGCCTTGACCGGGTGCGAGCCGAGTCCGCGGGCGGCCAGCAGCAGCCGCCGGTCGATCCCGCTCAGGGCGCTGTAGAGGGGCAGCACCATGAACGGCAGCAGGACCTGGCTCATCGCGATGGTGACGCCGGTGG
This sequence comes from Streptomyces speibonae, assembly GCF_984686075.1. NCBI lineage: Bacteria > Bacillati > Actinomycetota > Actinomycetes > Kitasatosporales > Streptomycetaceae > Streptomyces > Streptomyces speibonae. The sequence continues at coordinate 132,503 of NZ_OZ480260.1, forward strand.
CCGTTCCGTAGAAGACGACGCCGAAGAAGTCGTCCACCGGCCCGTCGCGCTGAAGGATGAGAATCCACGCGAAGTTGCGGGCCATCACGGAGGTCCAGAACGGGATCAGCACCAGGACCAGCAACAGCCCGCGCATCCGGGGGCCGACGCGGGTCATCAGGTAGGCATAGGGGTAGCCGCAGGCCAGCGTCACCACCGTCACCACCGCGGAGATCCATGCCGTACGCCAGAGCACGGTCAGGGTGACACCGTCGGTGAACAGGTTCTCGTAGTGCTGAGAGGTCCAGGCGGATTCGCCGATACTACGGACGAAGCTCTGCGCCAGAGGAATCAGCAGGATGGCCGTGAGCAGGCCGAGGGCCGGCAGCAGCAGGAGCCAGAGCGGGCTCAGGCGTTGTCGTTTTATCCACGCAGTCATCGGCTGGTCGTCTCCTGTTCCTAGCCCGAAACCATGGCTCCGAGCGTCTGCGCTGCTTCTTCGAGTTGCTGCACGCGCGGCGCGGACCGCTCCAGAGGCTGGAGCATGGTGCTCGTCCCTATCAGTGCCATCGCGGCGGACGCGTTGTTGCCCACGAACACCGGCACCGCCACGGAGGCCAGCCCGTCGTGGTGGAGGTCGGCCCAGGCGATGCGGTGCCGGCGTACCGCCGTCAGCGCCTCGCGCTCCTTGGCCGCCTCGGCCGGACTGAGTCCGGCGTGCGCGCGGGTCACGGCCGTCGGGTCGGTCGCGAACGCGAGCAGCACCCGGGTCTGGGCCGCCTTCGCCTCGAGCACGGTGCCCACCCGCACGGTGAGGATGATCGTGCCGCGGTGTGCCTCCTCGACCAGCGTCACCACCGCCCCGGTGCGTCCGAGGAAGCTGAGCACCGTCGTCAGGTCGGTGTCGTCGGAGAGCTCACGCAGGACCGTGGGCGCGAGGGTCAGAATCTGCTGGCGCTCCGACACCAGCGACGACAGCTGGTCGAGCAGCGGTCCCGGACCGTAGCTCGCGCTGAGGAAGCCGGCGCTCTGGAGCGACTGCAGGTAGCGGTGCGCCGTGGTCCGGTTGAGCCCGAGCCGTTCGGCCACCAGCGTCGGAGTGAGGCTGCGGGTGTCCTGGTCGAGCAGCGCGAGCACGTTCGCCGCGCGGTCGATCGACTGGATCCCGCCTCGCTCCGTCTCACCGGTCGGCGCCTCTTTTGACTGACGCACCTCGATGCTCACCTTGTCCTTTCCGGTCATGGGGGCCGCGCTCGGCGCCCCCCGGCCCACTACGCGTTCGCAATGCAAGCACACCACTCGCAATGTGAACAGACCTTGGTTGCAAACGATCTGATGACCCTCTCTTGCAGCGAAGTCATGTCGTTGACACCCGGATCAGCGCGTGCGTAATCTGAACATCGATTACGCATGCTGAACAAAGGAGAGGGAATGACCGTCACGGTGGAGCCGACTCCCGCACTGCTCAAGGTCCTGGACGGGGTGGTGGACCTGCACTGTCACTCCGGCCCGAGCCCCTTCCCGCGCCGCTTCGACCACGTGGAGGCGTCCCACGACGCGGCGCGCATCAACGCCCGGGCGATCCTGTGCAAGTCCCATCACCACAACACGGTGATGGACCTGCTGGCGATGCGGAACCAGCTGGCCGAAGCGCCCACGCCGATGTACGGCGGGGTGGCGCTCAACTCCGAGGTCGGAGGGATCAACCCTTCCGCGGTGGCCGTCGCCATCAACATGGGCGGCCGCTGCGTGTGGGGGCCGACGGTCTCCGCGGCCCAGCACATCGACGCCCACAGCCACGACGACGGATTCCCCTCCGCGGCGGGCAACCTCTACGAGGAGGAGGTCTCGGTCTTCGACGACTCCGGTGAGGTGTCGCAGCAGACCCGCCTCGTCACCCAGCTGGTCGCGGAGGCCGGCATCATGCTCACCGGCGGACATCTGGACGCCACGTCGATGAAGGCCTTCTTCAGGACCGCCCGCGACAGCGGGGTGCGCCGGATCCTGCTGCACCACCCCGACTTCATCGTCAACGCCTCGGACGCCGACATCGAGGAGATGGTGGGGTACGGCGCCTACGTGGAGCACGAGCTCTCGATGTACCACCCGGACGTCCCGGCCCCCGACTTCAAGATCCAGCAGCTCGTCAACTGGATCGAGAAGGTCGGCCCCGAGCACACGGTCATCAACTCCGACCTCGGCCAGAAGGGCAACCCGCTGCCCGTGGACGCCTATCTGTACATCGTCCAGCAGCTGCTCGACCACGGTGTCTCCGCGGCAGACGTGCGGCAGATGATCTGCCGCAACACCGCCTTCCTGCTGGGCCTGGAAGAGACCCCCTGATGAAGGCCGCCGAGAAGGTCATCATCACGACGGCGGTCACCGGCTCCGTGAACGTGCCCTCGCAGAGCCCCCATCTCCCGCTGTCCGCGAAGGAGGTGGCGGACAGCGCGATCGGTGCGGTCGAGGCCGGCTCGGCCATCGTGCACCTGCACGCACGCCACCCCGACGGCCGCCCGGCGTACGAGCCCGAGATCTTCGAGGAGATCGTCGGGCGCATCACCGACCGGACCGACGCGGTCATCAACATCACCACCGGCGGCTCGTCGGCGATGACGATGGAGCAGCGCCTGGCCGGCGCCCGCCGGGTCCGGCCCGAGCTCGCCTCGATGAACATGGGCTCGATGAACTTCGTCTACTCCGGGATCGCCGACCGGGTCACGCAGTGGCGGCACGACTGGGAGAAGCCCTACGTCCTGAACACCTACAGCCTGCCGTTCGTGAACACCTTCGACAAGATCGAGGAGACGCTGCGCACCCTCGGCGAACTCGGCACCCGCTTCGAGTACGAGTGCTACGACATCGGGCACCTCTACTCGCTCGCCCACTTCGTCGACAAGGGGCTGGCCAGGCCGCCCCTGCTGATCCAGGGAGTGTTCGGCATCCTCGGCGGGATCGGCGCCGACCACGACAACCTCGAGCACATGGTGCGGGTGGCCGACCGGCTGTTCGGCGACGACTACTCGTTCTCCGCGTTCGCCGCCGGACGGGAACAGATCCAGTTCGCCACCCACAGCGCCTGGCTGGGCGGTCATGTCCGGGTCGGTCTCGAGGACAGCCTGTGGATCGGCAAGGGCCGGCTCGCCAAGAGCAACGCCCAGCAGGTCGAGAAGATCCGCGCCGTGATCGAGGACCTCGGCAAACAGGTGGCCACCCCGGCCGAGGCGCGCGCCCTGCTCGCGCTCCGCGGCCACGGAGCCTCCACCGAAAGGAGCACCCACATATGAGTACGTACGCCGCCGACGACATCCGGTCCCAGCTGTCCACGGCCACCCCGGCCAGAACGGTGGAACCGAACACGCCGATCCGGCCCGCGCAGCGGGTCGAGTTCCGGTCCCACCCGCCCGTCGAGACCGGTCCGAACGGCAGCCGGACCTGGGTCGCCCGGGCGGCGAACCTCGTCATCGCCTGGACGGACGCCCGGGCCGGCGACGTCTTCACCCGGTCCGGTCAGCCCGACGAGTACGCCGTACTGATGTACTCCGACAGCGCCCCGGTCACCGTGACCGGCGGGGGGACGTCCGCGACGGTCGACGAGGAGGCCTTCGTGGTGGTGCCCCCCGGCGACAGCGAGATCCGGGTCGAGGGCGACGGCGCGCTCATCCGGCTGTTCTCCCACCGGGCCGAGGACCTCGCCGGACAGGCGGTGAACGCCGAGGCCTACACCGAGCCCGATCCCCGGGTCACTCCCCTCTCCCCCTGGCCCGACCCGGTCGGCGGGTTCGCACTGCGCGTCTACCGGCTGGCCGAGACGCCGATCGCCGAGGGCCGGTTCGGCCGGATCTTCCGTACCACGAACATGATGGTCAACTTCCTCGCCGAGGAACCGCAGCCACGCAACGTGCGGAAGCTGTCGCCGCACCACCACGACGACTTCGAGCAGATCTCACTGGCGGTCAAGGGCCGGTTCGTCCATCACATCCGCTACCCGTGGGGACCGGACTCGACCCAGTGGCGGGCCGACGAGAGCCATGAGGTCGGCAACCCGTCGATCTGCGTGATCCCGCCGCCGACCGTCCACACCACCCAGGGGGTAGGTTCCCACCAGCAGCTCATCGACATCTTCTCGCCACCCCGTGAGGACTTCTCCGCCTCGGGCTGGGTGCTCAACGCCGACGACTATCCGATGCAATGAGCGCATCCCAGCAGCGAAGGAGCCTGTTCCGCGCGGCCCTCGCCGAACGCCGCACACCGGCGCTCGGGACGTGGGTCAAGCTGCCCGCGACGGAGGTCGTGGAGATCCTCGCCCACGCCGGCTTCGACTTCGTCGTGATCGACCTGGAGCACTCCCCCCTCGACCTGGAGTCGGTGTTCCGGCTCATCGGGACGGGGTTGCACACGGGCGTCTCCCCCATCGTGCGGGTGCCGGGCCTCGACCCGGGGCTGATCGCCCGGGTGCTCGACGCGGGCGCGGAGGGCGTCATGGTGCCCCACGTCGACACCGTGGCGGAGGCCCGCACGGCGGTCGCCGCGGCCCGCTTCTCCCCGCTCGGGAGCCGGGGCGTGGGGGCGACCTCCCGCGCGGGGCTCTGGGGAGCGCTCCCCCGCGAGGAGTATCTCCGCTTCGGCCAGGACGAGGTCGTGGTCATCGCCCAGATCGAGAGCGCGGCCGGCGTGGCGAACTCCGGTGCCGTCGCGGCCGTCGAGGGCGTCGACGCCCTCCTCGTCGGCACCGCCGACCTGTCGGTCGGCGAGCAGCTGGCCGAGGACGACCCGGCCCTCGCCGAGCTGGTCGGCCGGGTCGTACGCGAGGCCAAAGCGGCCGGAAGACCGGTCGGCAACGCCGGCGGCGCGAGCGCGGAGGCCGTCCGTTCGGCCGTCGCCGCCGGCTTCGACTTCACCTTGATGAGCAACGACGCAGGCCTGCTCAGCGGCGCCGCCCGGTCGGCGGTGGCAGCGGCGGCCGACGGTTCGGCCGCCGCGGCATCCGGTGCAGGCGGCGCAGAAGGAGGGCGGGTCCATGCCTGAACCAACCGGAACTCTCCGCCTCCCCGCACGCGTGCACTTCGGTTACGGCACCCGTGCCCAGCTGCCCGAGGTCGTCGCCGTCCACGGCCGACGGGTGCTCGCCGTCGTCGACCCCTTCCTCCAGGGGTCGCCGCACCTGGCCGAGGTCGTCACCGGGCTGGAGCGCGCGGGCCTCGACGTGCGGGTGTACTCCGACATCACCCCCGAGCTCCCGGTCGCCACGCTCGACGGCGCGGCCGGGCTCGCCCGTACGTACGGCGCGGACGTCGTCCTCGCGATCGGCGGCGGCAGTGCCCTGGACGCCGCCAAGCTGGTGGCGCTTCTCGCCACCCACGGCGGCCCGTTGAGCCGCTACTACGGGGAGAACATCGTCCCCGGTCCCGTCCTGCCGATCGTGGCGGTCCCGACCACGGCGGGCACCGGATCGGAGGTGACGCCCGTCGCCGTCGTGTCCGACCCGGAACGCGAACTCAAGGTGGGCGTCTCCAGCCCGTTCCTGGTGCCGGCCGCGGCCGTCGTCGACCCCGAGTTCACCCTCGGGGCGCCCGCCACCGTGACGGCGTACTCGGGTATCGACGCCCTGGTGCACGCGGTGGAGTCGTTCACCGCCCGCTCCCTCGACCTCGACTGGACGTCCACGGCACCGGTGTTCACCGGCCGCAACGCCCTGGCGGGACCGGTGGCCCTGGAGGCCGCGGCGCACCTGGGGCCGTGGCTGCCGTCCGCGGTGCACGCGCCCTCGGACCGTCGGGCGCGCGAACAGGTCGCCCGCGGCGCGCTCCTCGCCGGCATCGCCTTCGGCTCGACCGGCACCCACCTGTGCCATGCCCTGCAGTACCCGATCGGGGCCATGACCGGCACCCCGCACGGCCTCGGCACCGGGCTGCTCCTCCCCTACGCCCTGGACGTGATGCGGACCGAGCCGGACATCGCCGGCCGGATCGCCCGCCTCGGCACCGCGCTGGAAGGGCTGACGGCCCAGGAGGCGTCCGCCGAGCGGACCATCCACCGGATCGTCGAGATCAACCACGCCATCGGGGTGCCCGGTTCACTCGCCGAGATCGGCATCGCGCGCGACCAGCTGCCGCAGATCGCCCGGCTCGCCCAGAAGTCGCAGCGGCTGCTGGCGATCGCTCCGGTCGAGCCGACCCACGAGCTGCTGCTCGATCTCCTCGAACGCGCCCTGGCCGGAACCCTGAAGAAGGAGACCGTCGCATGACCGTGCCCAGCCCCTCTCCACCCGGTCTCACCCCGGAGGTGCATCCCGACCTGTTCATCGACGGTACCTGGCGGGCCGGCTCCGGCGGCGAACGGTTCGACGTCGTCGACCCCTCCGACCTCTCCCCGATCGCCGCGTTCGCCGTCGCGACCGAGCGGGACTGCCACGACGCCGTCGACGCGGCGGCCGCCGCGCTGGACGACTGGGCGGCGACCGCACCGCGGGAGCGCGGTGAGATCCTCCGCACGGCATACGAGCTGCTCACCGCGGAGGAGGAGCACCTCGCGACCCTGATCGTGCGGGAGAACGGCAAGGCCTGGGCCGACGCCGTCGGCGAGGCGCGCTACGCCACCGAGTTCTTCCGGTGGTTCGCGGAGGAGGCGGTACGCGTCCCGGGCGACTACCGGCGCTCGCCGTCCGGCGACAAGCGGATCGTCGTCGACCGGCAGCCGGTCGGGGTCTCGCTGCTGATCACCCCGTGGAACTTCCCCGCCGCGATGGCGACGCGCAAGCTCGGTCCGGCCCTGGCCGCCGGCTGCACGACGATCCTCAAACCCGCCCGCGAAACACCCCTGACGGCGGCGTACGTCGTCGAGGTGCTGCGCCGCGCGGGGGTCCCGCGCGGGGTGGTCAACCTGGTCACCCCGATGCCGACGGGGCCGCTGGTGAAGCAGATGATCGACCGTGAAGAGGTGCGGAAGGTCTCGTTCACCGGGTCGACGGAAGTGGGCCGGACCCTGCTGCACGCCTGCGCCGACTCCGTCGTCAGCACGTCGATGGAGCTCGGCGGCAACGCCCCGGTCATCGTCCTGCCCGGCGCGGACCTCGACCTCACGGTCGCCGGGGCCCTGCAGGCGAAGATGCGCAACGGCGGCTCGGCCTGTACGGCCGCCAACCGGTTCTACGTCCACGGCTCGCTCCACGACGAGTTCGTCGCGCGGATGGACGCGGCCCTGGCCGAGATGCCGGTCGGTCCGGGTCTGGACCGGTCCAACCAGCTCGGCGCCCTGGTCTCGGTCGCCGAGCGCGACAAGGTCGCCGTCCTCGTCGACGACGCGGTCGCGGGCGGCGCCACCCTCGTACGCGGCGGAAAGCCCTCCGCCACGGGCGCCTTCTACGACGCGACCCTCCTCACCGATGTCGAGCACGGGTCACAGATCAACGTCACCGAGATCTTCGGGCCGGTCACGGCGGTGGTCCGCTATGACGACATCGACGACGCCGTACGCATGGCCAACGACACGATCTACGGCCTGATGGCGTACGTCTTCGGCGAGGAGCGGGCCGCCATGACGGTCGCCCGGCGGCTCGAGGCCGGTATGGTCGCCGTCAACCGGGGCGTGGTGAGCGACCCGGCCGCGCCGTTCGGAGGTGTCAAGCAGAGCGGCATCGGCCGCGAGGGCAGCTCCGAGGGGATCCTGGAGTTCCTCGAGGAGAAGTACATCGCGCTGACCGAGTGAGAGCGGCATTCCCGACCGCCCGGCGTTCCGGCCGCCGGGCGGTCGCTCCCGGCGCGGCAGCGGGGGGCTCAGCCGATCGATGAGGCGATGAATTCAGCGACCGGTCGCTGGACGCTGTCGCGGAAGTCGAGGAAGAGCGGGATGCTCCGGCGGCCGGGCCAGTCCTGCGGGAGTACCGAGTAGGGCAGGCCCGGATCGAGGTACGGGATGGGGCGCCAAGCGTCGAGGAGGGTGACCCACGCCCGGAACGCGGCTCGTGGCGTGGGATCGGCGCGGTAGGCGTCGACCGCTTGCGTACCGTGGGTGAGGAACGCGTCGTGCAGCGCCCTGATCGAGTCGATGTCCCACCATTCCTGGACCGCCGCGCTCAGGTCGCTCACCCCGCGGACCTCGTCGGAGATGAAGAGGGGCACACGGTCCGTCAGCCCCAGGTCGGCGACGATCTCCTCGACTTCGCCGCAGAGGTAGGCCGGACAGATCCACAGGGCGTTCGCCACGGTTCCGCAGCCGATCCAGGTGAGCCGACGCCTCAGCTGATGGCGTGTCTCCCGGTTGTTCTCAGGAATGGAGAAGGAGATCAGGCACCAGGGGTCGCCCTCCTCCATGAACCGTGGATGGTAGATGCGCCGGTCGCCCCGGGCGAGCATCGGCCACGCCTCGGGTGCCAGGGCGTAGCCGGGGAGCCCGTTGTGCTTCCGGGAGAGCAGCAGGCCGCGGGCCTTCACCCGCGCGAGGGCGTTGCGGGTCCGGGCCGGCGGCGAGTCGACCACCTTCATGAGTTCGACCAGGTCGGCCGACGAAAGCCAGCCGCCCTGGTCCCGCATCGTGCAGCCGATGACCGTGCGCAGGAGGGAGGTGGCGCTCCCCGGGCGTGAATCGAGGTCATCCAGCGTGGTCATGTTCTCTCAATCGTTGACGGCCTCGGCGAGCAGCCGGCGAACGTGGGCCAGGCCGGTGGCGAGTTCGGTGAAGCCGGTGCTCAGGGGGGAGAGTCCGACGCGCAGACCGTGCGGCGGGCGGAAGTCGGGGATGACGCCCCGCTTCCAGAGTCCGGCGGTGATCTCCTCGAATCGGGGGTGTTCCAGGGTCACATGACCGCCCCGTACGGCCGCGTCCCGCGGGGACACGACCCGTACTCCGTGCGGGGCGAGTGCCTCGTCGGCGATCTCGAGCGCGAACTCGGTGAGTTGAACGGACTTGGCCCGCACGGCGGCGATGCCGGCTTCCTCGATCAGTGCGATCATGTCCCGCAGGGCCAGCATTCCGGCGATCGGCGGGGTGCCGCTGATGAAGCGCCGCATGCCGGGTGCTGGCTGGTAGCCCGCCGCCATGGCGAACGGGTCGGCGTGTCCCATCCAGCCCTGGACGGGCTGGCGCAGTTCGCTCTGCAGAGCGCTCGCGACGTAACCGAATGCCGGAGAGCCCGGACCGCCGTTGAGGTACTTGTAGGTGCAGCCGACGGCGAGGTCCGCGCCCGCCCGGTCCAGGGCCACCTCGACCGAGCCGGCCGAGTGGCATACGTCCCAGAGCACCAGCGCGCCCGCCCGGTGGGCGGCGGCCGTGATCGCGGACATGTCGGCAGTGTAGCCGGACTTGTAGGCCACATGGCTGAGCAGCGTGAGAGCCGTACGGTCGCAGAGACGGGCCTCGACCTGGTCGAGCGTGACGCCCGCAGCGGGGTCCGGTGTGATCCACCGGATCGTCAGACCCCGTTCGGCGGCGATGCCTTCCAGGACGAAGCGGTCGGTCGGGAAGTTGTCGGTGTCGGCCACCACCTCGTCGCGCCCGGGGCGGGCATCGACCGCGGCGCGGGCCAGCTTGTAGAGCATCACCGTCGTCGAGTCCGCCACCACGGTCTGTCCGGGGGCGGCGCCGAGTACGGCACGGCCGATACGGTCGCCCAGTTCGGTCGGCGCGTCCATCCACTGTTCGTCCCAGGCCCGGATCAGGCGTGTGCCCCAGGCGCCGTCCACGAAGGTGACAAGGCTCTCCCGGGTGGCCTTCAGCGGACGCCCGAGGGAGTTGCCGTCCAGGTAGGCGACGAGTCCGTCGGCCTCGACGAACCTCGACCGGTAGGAGGCGAGCGGGTCGGCGAGGTCCAGGGAGTGGGCCTTGGTGATCAGATGGCCGGGGAGGGCTGCGAGTGTGTCGTTCATGAGTGCTTTCGCTTCTCGGTGCCGTCTTCGGCAGCGGGACGGGGAAGGGAGGTTCAGTCGCCGATCGATGTGCGCACGGTGTAGAGCTCGGGGAAGAACGTCAGGCCGAGGGCCCGTTCCAGGAAGGCGACTCCCGACGAGCCACCGGTGCCCGTCTTGTATCCGATCGTGCGCTGGACCGTCCGCAGGTGCCGGAAGCGCCAGAACTGGAAGGCATCCTCGAGGTCGACCAGGTCCTCGCTGATGGCGTAGGCGCTCCAGTGGGCGTTCACGTCTCCGTAGACCCTTTCGAAGGCCGGGATCAGCTCGGGCCGTGCGACCCACGGCTGTGTCACGTCGCGTTCGAGCACCTCCTTCGGGATGTCGTGGCCGTACCGGGCCAGGTGGTGCAGGAATGCGTCGTAGACGGTCGGGGTTTCGAGCAGTTCGCGGAGCATGGCCTGTTCGTCGGGACGTGAGGCGAAGACGGCGAGCATGTCCGCGTTCTTGTTGCCGAGGATGAATTCCACCGCTCGGTACTGGTAGCTCTGGAACCCCGAGGAGGAGCCGAGTTCCCCTCGGAATTCGGCGTACTCGCTCGGAGTCAGCGTCGCCAGCACCGACCACTGCTCGGTGAGCGTGCGGAAGATGTGCTTGACCCGGGCCAGCCCCTTGCGGGCCCGGGCCACGTCGTCGGCTGCGAAGTGCTGCCGCACACCGCGCAGCTCGTGCAGAACCAGCTTGAACCACAATTCGGTGGTCTGGTGCTGGATGATGAACAGCAGTTCGTCGGGGTGCGGGCCCTTGCTGACCGGATGCTGCGAGGAGAGCAGCGTGTCCAGGGAAAGGTAGCTCCCGTAGTCCATCGTGGAGCTGAAGTCTGTCCGTACGCCCTCTTCAAGGGGGCGGATTCCCTTGTTTTCCGACATGGGCTACCGTACTCCGTTTTCTGTGTTCTCGATGTCCTGTATCGCTTCCGTGAGCGCGTCCGTCTCCCGGGGCAGGCGGATGCGTACGGCGTTCGGACCCAGGCCGGCGAAATGGTGTCCTGGTGTGGTGAGGACGTTCCGGTGCAGGAACTCTTTCCGCAGATCCAGCTTCTCGTCGGGATGTATCAGCGTGAGGATGGGAACGGTGTCCGCTGTCGCGGGCACGCTCATGCGGCGGCAGGCGCCGAGGACGTGCCGCTTGCCGATACGGACCCGGCGCACGCACGTCTGGAGGAAGTCGGTGAAGCCGAGGGCCTGGCGGGCCAGGTCCAGGCCGAGGGCGCCGACCGGGAACGGATGGGAGATCTTCTGCCAGGCCGGAAGCAGCGCGGGAGACATCACCGCGTACCCGACGCGCAGCCCGGCCAGGCCCCAGCCCTTGCTGAAAGACCTGGCCACGAACAGGTTGTCGTAGTGGGGGACGAGGGTGACGGCGGAGTTCCGCGGTGGCATGAAGTCGCCGTAGGCCTCGTCGACCAGAACGGCCACGCGCAGTTCCCGGGCCGCGGCCACCACCTTCTCGATCTCGGGCAACGGGATGATCTGGCCCGTCGGGTTGTTCGGGTTGTCGAGGTAGACGAGGCGGTGATGCCCGCAGAGGCGGTCGATGAGGTCCGGGGCGGAGAAGCGGTGGGTGTCCTCCGCGCGGAGTGGCACGGCGTCGAACGTTGCGCCACGCTGGATGACGTCCTGTGCGAAGTCGGAGAACTGGGGCACGTAACCGAGCACCTGGGTGCCGGGCTGGACCAGCAGTTTGTTCAGCCGCTCGATGACCCCGAAGGTGCCGGCCTCGACCTGGATGTTCTCCCGTGTCAGCGCGGCCGATTCGGCCCAGTGGGCCACGATCGCGTCACGGAACGCCGCGTCGGGCGCCGGGTAGGCGCTGAGTCCGGCGCCGTGCCCGGGGAGGTGCGGCGCCACGGGTGGCGCTCCGTAGGGGTTGGTTCCGAGGGCGCAGTCGAGGAGGGGCCGCGCCCCGCCGGGCAGGGGCCGCCCGGGGGTCGTGTAGGTGTCACGTCGGTAGTCGACCAGGTGAGTGTTCACCTGTACGGGTGTCGCCATGGACTCAGACCATCCATTCTCTGGACGGTGCGCTGTCCTTCGGCGGGGCCGGCTCGGGGACGACGGCCTGCCGGCGCCGTTTCACGGCGTACGCGATCAGCAATCCGGCCAGCCATGCGGGTCCCGCGACGACTGCCGTGCGGTAGGTGTCCGACATCGCCATCTGGACGATCACCAGGGCCATGAACAGCAGAACGCCCCATGCGCTGAACCTGCCGCCCGGCAGCCGGAAGGGGGACGCGGCGGTCTCCTCGGCGCCGAGACGCCGACGGAACTTGCCGTGCGTCACCACGATCATCGTCCAGTTGACGATGCCCGCGATCAGGGCGATCGACAGCAGGTAGTTGAACGCGAACTCCGGCCAGAGGAACACGACCAGGACCGCGAGCGAGGTGACCCCGGTGGAGGTCAGCACACCGGCCAGCGGAATGCCGTTGCCACTGATCCGGGAGAGGTATTTCGGGGCGTTCCCCTGCTCGGACAGCGAGTGCAGCATGCGGGCGTTGGAGTAGAGCGCCGAGTTGTACGCGGACATCGCGGCCGTGAGGACGACGAAATTGAGGACGTGCGGAGCTCCGGAGAGCCCGATGCCCTGGAAAATCTGTACGAACGGGCTCAGTTGGCCGTCGATCCGGTCCCAGGGGATGACCGCCAGGATCACCGTCATGGAGCCGATGTAGAAGATCAGGAAGCGGATGATGAGCTGGTTGATGGCCTGTGGAATCGTGCGGTGCGGATTCTCCGCCTCGCCGGCCGTGATGCCGATCAGTTCGGTGCCGCCGTATGAAAAGAGCACGACGACCAGGACCATCAGGAACCCGGACATGCCTCCTGGCATGAATCCGCCGAGATCCCACAGGTGCGCGAGGCTCGGATCGGGGAGTGTGCCGGGGCTCTTGTTGATCCCGAGTGCGATGATGACGGCGCCGAGAACGATCATCCCGACGATCGCGGCGACCTTGATCATCGCGAACCAGTACTCGAACTCGCCGAATGCCTTGACGCCGAGAAGGTTGACGGCGGTGATCGCCGCCACGAAGAAGGCGGCGGACAGCCAGGGCGGGACGCCGGGCAGCCAGTAGTTCACATAGGCGCCGACCACCGCCAGTTCGACCATCGACACCGCGATGTAGTTGAACCAGTAGTTCCATCCGGAGACGAAGCCCGCGCGCGGACTCCAGTACTTGTATGCGAAGTGGCTGAACGCGCCGGCCACCGGCTCTCGCACCGTCATCTCGCCGAGGGCACGCACGATCAGGAACATCACCACGCCACAGAGGGCATATCCAAGGACGATCGCCGGTCCGCTCAGTGCTATCCCCTGTGCGGACCCGTAGAAGAGCCCGGTACCGATGGAGCCGCCGATGGCGATCATCTGCACGTGCCGGCTCTTGAGCCCTCGTTTGAAGACCTGGGGGTCTTCCGCTGATCCGGCAGGCTCGGCCGAATGATGTTGCGACGTAGGCATGGAGGGGGTGCTCCTCGTCAGATGTCGCCGGCGGCGGGACTCCCGATCGATACCTCGGGGACGGTCCGTGCGATGCGCGCCGGCTGAGGAAGGAATGCCTCAAGGGTGTATCACTTTCGGTACGGTCGTCAAGAGTCAGCGATATCCGATGTGGAGAACGACCGAACACGAGGATCATCCGCGCATGCGGAACGGGCGCTGCTCGCCAGGAGAGGCGAACAGCGCCAGGCAGCGCCGCCGGTGTCAGCGGTGCTTGGGGGAAAGGGGAAAGCCGACGCCGAGGGCGCGGTAGACGTCGGCCGCGTGGGCGAGAGCGGGATCCTCCAGCGTGGCGACGAGCCGCTCGAACAGTGTCTTCGCCGCCGCTCCGCTCCAGTGGCCGGGAAGGACCTCCACGGGCAGTCCGGGGTCCCGGTAGGGCAGCTTGCGCCAGTGATCGACCATGTGCAGATACCGGACGAACGCGGCCCGGCCGCTCGGGGGCTCGCCGGGGAGGTGCTCCGCCCGGTCGGCGTAGGAGTCCAGGAACTGGCGGTACCTGCCGTCGATCTCCTCGAGGTCCCAGGCATCGCCGACGAGCACCTTCAGGTCCTTGCCGCCGGCGTAGTCACCGACGAACATGGCGCACTGGTCGGTGAGCCCCTGCTGGGCGATGGTCCGCGCGGCCTCGTCCCGCATGCGGGCCGGCGCGATCCACACGGCGGCGCCGATGTTGCCGAAGCCGAGGGCTGTGAGGTCCTGGCGGAGCTGGTGCCGCTTGTCGCGCCGGGACTCAGGGACCGAGAAGTTCACCACGCACCAGCCCTCGGCGAGGTCGGCCGGTGGGCGGGAGTGCCAGATGATCCTGTCGCCGGCGGCCAGTTCGGCGATCGCCGTCCCGGTGAGGGCGTAGCCGCGTACGCCCTCACGGGTCTCGGAGTCGAGCCAGCCGCGCTTCTTGAGCCGGGACACCGCCGTACGGACGCTGGCCGGGTCGAGTCCCGCCTCGCCGAGCAGCTCCACCGCGCCCCCGATGGGCATCCAGTCGCCGGTTCGGTGCACCACGGAACCCAGATAGGTGACCAGCAGGGTGCGCAGACGTTGTGCTGAGGGGCGGGCTTCGTCGGTCGTCATGAAGGAGTCGTGTGCCTGGGCTCTACCGGGGACTGGGCGGAGCCAGTCTACCCACCCAGTCGGCAGGCCAGGGTGTGCCGCGTGCCCCCTCCCGGTGATCGCGGTCGATGTGCACGGTGACGTAGCGGCCGCGGGCGGCACACGTGCGGGGCCGGCCCTGGAAGGCCTCGCCCCAGACCTCGAAGTCGAACGTCATCGAGGTGGTCCCCACATGGACGAGCTCCACCGTGGCGGTGACCCGCTGCCCGAAGAAGAGCGGTGCGGCGAAGTCCACCTCGTAGCGCACGCGCGGCGCCGCCGCGAAGTAGTCGTGGAGGCCGTGCCCGGCCATGAGCCGCGCCTCGGCGGCCTCGACGAACCGCACGACGGTGCTGTTGTGGTAGATCCCCGCCGCGTCGGTGTCGATCCATTCGACCTGCGTACGGAAGACACCGACGCGGCGCCGAGGGGTGCCGCTCACTCGGCCGCGGTGAACGGCGCCGGGGCGGTGCCGCCACGGCCGGGTGTCCAGCGCAGGTGCGTGCTCTCGGCTCCTGCTTCCCGCAGCAGGCTCAGCCGCGGAGGGATCCTGTCGGTCCGCGTGGCCGGGGGTTTGCGCCTGCCCGCCCGGAAGGGGGCCGGCCAGTCGGCGCCGGCTCCGCCGTAGTCCTGTTCGGCCGCGGCCTGGAGGGTCCACTGCGGGTTGTACAGGTGCGTGCGGCCCAGGGCGCAGAGGTCCGAACGCCCCGCGAGGAGGATGGAGTTGACGTCGTCGTAGGAGGAGATGGCGCCGACGGCGATCACCTTGGCGGCGGTCCTCCCGGTCACCTTGGCGCGGATCTTGTCCGCGAACGGGGTCTGGTAGGAGCGGCCGAACGCCGGCCGTTCCTCCTGGGCGACCTGGCCGGAGGAGACGTGCACGGCTTGGGCGCCGTGTGCCACGAATGCCTCGGCGATCAGGACGGCGTCGTCGTCGGTGTTGCCGTCGTCGGTCCAGTCGTGCGCGGAGATGCGCACCGTGACGGGGAAGCCGTCGGGAACCGCGGTGCGTACCGCGTCGAAGACCTCCAGGGGGAGGCGCAGGCGGTTCTCGAGCGGTCCGCCGTAGTCGTCGGTGCGCCGGTTGGCCGTCGGTGAGAGGAAGGAGCTGAGCAGGTAGCCGTGGGCGGCGTGGACCTCGATCAGGTCGAAGCCGGCGGCCACCGCCCGGCGGGCGGCGGCGGTGAAGTCGGCGACGACCTTGTCCAGGTCGTCGCGGGTGGCCTGCCGGGGGATGTGGCATCCGGGGCCGTACGGCACGGGTGAGGGCCCGATGACCTCCCAGTTGCCCGTGTCCAGCGGACGGTCCATGCCTTCCCACATGACCTTGGTGGAGCCCTTGCGGCCGGAGTGGCCGAGCTGGGCACCGATCTTCGCGGTGGAGTGCGCGTGGACGAAGTCGACGACCGCGCGGTAAGCCTCGCCCTGTGCGTCGGTCCAGAGCCCGGTGCAGCCGGGGGTGATCCTGCCCTCGGGCGAGACACAGATCATCTCGGTCAGGACGAGTCCGGCCCCGCCGAGCGCCTTGGAGCCGAGATGGACGAGATGGAACCGGTCCGCCAGACCGTCGACGGCGCTGTACATGTCCATCGGCGCGACCACGATCCGGTTCTTGATCTCCAGGTCGCCGATCCTGACGGGCTGGAACATGGCCGGGCGCCGCGTCGTGCCGTTGCGGGCGGCGAACCCGGCCTCGATCCGGCCGGCGAACTCCGGGTCGCGCTCGGCGAGGCCGGCGTAGGTGATCCGCCGGGACCGGGTCAGGAGGTTGAAGCAGAACTCGTCGGGGTCCTGGTCGGCGTACATGCCGATGTTCTCGAACCACTCCAGCGATGCCTGGGCGGCGCGCTGGGTGGACTCGACCACCGGTCTGCGCTCGCTCTGGTACGCCTCGAGGGCGGCGCCGACATCGGTGTGCTCGTGCAGACAGGCGGCCAGCGCGAGGGCGTCCTCCATGGCGAGCTTGGTGCCCGACCCGATGGAGAAGTGAGCCGTGTGAGCGGCGTCGCCGAGCAGCACCACGTTGCCGTGGTGCCAGCGTTCGTTGCGCACGGTGTGGAAGGTGAGCCACTTGGAGTTGTTGCCGAGGATCCGGTGTCCGCGCAGCTCATCGGCCCAGATCTCCCGCATCCGCTCGACGGCGTACGCGTCGGAGACACCGGGCGGCAGGTCCTCGGCCTTCGTCCGGTCCAGGCCGGCGGCGCGCCATACGTCCTCGTGCATCTCGACGATGAAGGTGGAACCCTGGTCGGAGTAGGGGTACCCGTGGATCTGCATGGTGCCCCACCGGGTCTGCTTCACGAAGAACTGGAAGGCCTCGAAGACCAGGTCGGTACCGAACCAGATGTACTTGTTCCGGCGCCGGTCGAGGTCCGGCCGGAAGACATCGGCGTACTTGGTGCGGATGGCGGAGCTGACGCCGTCGGCGGCGATCACCAGGTCGTGGGTGGCGCGGAGTTCGTCGGCGTCGGGCGCCGGTGTGCGGTAGTGGACGGTGACGCCCAGGTCACCGGCCCGCTGTTGCAGGACGGACAGCAGTTCCCTGCGGCTCATCGCGGCGAAGCCCTGGCCGCCGACGGTGCGGGTATGGCGGCCGTCGCGCCGGCCGGACAGGGTGATGTCGATGTCGGTCCAGCGCGCGAACCGGCTTTCCATCGCGTCGTGGACGACCGGGTCGGCCCGCTCGATCCCGCCGAGGGTCTCGTCGGAGAAGACCACCCCGAAGCCGAAGGTGTCGTCGGGAGCGTTGCGCTCCCAGACGGTGACCTCGTGTGCCGGGTCCAGCCCCTTCATGAGCGCGGCGAAGTACAGACCACCGGGGCCCGCACCGGCAATGGCGATCCTCATCGTCCCGTCCCGTCCTTGGTTTCCTGGGCTTCCTCGGCCGACCTGGCCGCTTCTTCCTCCACCAGCCTGCGCAGCACGTAGTGCTGCAGCTTGCCGCTGGCGTTGCGGGGCAGCGAGTCCGTGAAGCGCACCTCCCGCGGGTACTTGTACGGCGCCAGGGTGCTCTTGACGAAGTCCTGGAGTTCCTCGGCCTTCGCCTCGCCGCCGGCCACGCCGTCGCGCAGGACCACGAACGCGCACACCAGCGCCCCGCGCAGCGGATCGGGCTTGCCGACGACGAGCGACGCCTGCACGTCCGGGTGGTCGTCGAGGGCGGCCTCCACTTCCGGTGCGGCGATGTTGTAGCCAGAAGAAACGATCATGCTGTCGGCGCGGGCAGTGAAGTGGAAGTAGCCGTCCTCGTCCCGGGTGAAGGTGTCGCCGGTGAGGTTCCATCCACCCTGGACGTAGTCGCCTTGACGTTCGTCCGCCAGGTAGCGGCAGCCGACGGGCCCGCGCACGGCCAGCCTGCCCGCGACACCGGGCCCGGCCTCGTTGCCGTCCGCGTCGAGGATCGTGGCGCGGTAGCCGGGCAGCGGCTTGCCCGTGGCCCCGGGGCGTATGTCCTCGCCGGCGGCCGAGAGGTAGATGTGCAGCATCTCGGTACCGCCGATGCCGTCGACGATGCTCAGTCCGGTCGCCTCGTTGATCTGGCGCCAGACCTGGACGGGGAGGTGTTCGCCCGCGCTGACGGCGGTGCGCAGTCCCGCGAGCCGGTGGGCCTTGCCGGCGTCGAGTATCTGCTTGTACCCGGTCGGCGCGGTGGCCAGCACCGTCACACCGTGGTCGGGGAGCAGATCCGCGAGCCGGGCCGGTGCGGCGGACTCGGTCAGGAAGCCGCACGCCCCGGCGCGCAGCGGGAAGACCACCAGCATGCCGAGGCCGAAGGTGAAGGCCAGGGGCGCGGTGCAGGAGACGACGTCGTCGGGCCGGAGCTTGAGGACATGCTTCCCGAAGGTGTTGTCGACCGACAGGATGTCACGGTGGAAGTGGGTGCAGATCTTCGGCGTGCCCGTGCTTCCCGAGGTGGGACAGAACAGGGCGACGTCGTCGGCGGCGGTGTCGACGGCGGTGAACCTGCCGCTCTTCGCCTCCGCCCGGCGGATCAGGTCGCCGTCGTCCGGACCGCCGGTCACGACGACGCGCAGCGACGGTGCGACCGTGGCCCGGAGCGTCTCGACGTCCTCGACGTGCCGGTGGTCGACCAGCGCGAAGCCCGGCTGAGTCTTCCGCACGATCGGGGCCAGCTCATGGGCGCGCAGAGCCGAGAAGGCCACGACGGCCACACCGCCGGCCTTGAGCACACCGAGCCAGGCGGCCACGGCCCAGGGGGTGTTGGGTGAGCGCAGCAGCACACGGTTGCCCGGTACGAGCCCCAGGTCCTCGGTGAGCACCTGCGCCACCTGGTTGGCCCTGACGAGGAGTTCGGAGTAGGTCCAGGGCGGTCCGTCGGGGGTGCTCAGGGCGACGCGGTCGGGGAAGCGGGCTGCCGGTACGTCGATCAGTTCCGTCGCCGCGTTCAGCCGCTCGGGATAGCGCAGCAGGTCGGTCCCGAACTCCAGGGCCGGCCACTGCTCGAAGGGCGGCAGGTTGTCGCGGGCGAAGGTGTCGGTGTGTCCGGAGGGTGAGAGCTTCACCGGTTCCCTCCCGTCGCCGGGCGGATGAGCCCCTCCTGGACCACGGTGGCCAGATGGGTGCCGTCGGGGGCGTGGAAGCGCCCGGTACTGGTCCCCCGTCCGCCGGCGGCGGCGACCGCGTGCTGGGAGTACAGCAGCCAGCCGTTCATCACCCCGGGTGCGGGCGGCCGGTGGAACCACATCGCGTGGTCGAGGCTGGCGGTCATCAGTCCCGGCTGTGTCCAGGGCAGGCCGAGCACGCGCAGGAGCGGTTCGAGGATGGTGAAGTCGCAGACGTAGGCGAGCGCCGCCAGGTCGCGTTGTGCGGCGGTCGTCCCGGGGACGGGGCGCAGCGGATCGAAGGGCCGTACCCAGACCGCCTGATGGGATTCCGTTGCGCCCTCCACGGTGAGGTAGACCGGGCCGGGGACATGACGCATGTCGAAGGAGCGCCCACCGGACCAGTACACCCGTGTGCGTTCGTCGATCCGGCCCGTGAGGTCGGCTCGCGGGTCGGCAAGGTACTGCGCGGAGCTCGGCAGTTCATCAGGTCCGGGCACGGCGTCGACCTCTCCCCCGCCGTCGGCGTACTCGCCCCCCGCCTCGCCCGCGGCGAAGTCGGCCAGGCACACGAAGACGGGCTTGCCGCTTTGGAAGGCGCGGACCTGCCGGGTGCTGTAGCCGCGGCCGTCCCGGAGCACTTCCACTTCGTAGCGGATCTCGGAACCGATCTCGGCGGGACGCATGAAGTACGAGTGCGTCGAGTGCAGCGTCTTGCCGTCGGTGACGGAGCGCATCGCGGCGGTGGCGGCCTGGGCCACCAGGTCACCGCCGTACGCCTTCGGCCAGGGGCAGGGCTGGGTGGTCGCGGTGTACGCCAGGTCGAAGTGCTGTGGTTCCGCGGGCTTCAGCGTCACCGTGTCGGTGAAGGGCCGGGAGGTGGGAGTGCCGCTCACAATGCCGCTCACGGGCGCGTGCTCCAATCGCGCAGTTCACCGTCGTCCACGTCGGGGAGGTTGACGACGAGGTTGTCGGGCGTGCGGCAGGTCATCCAGGTCAGGGGGTTGTTGCGATCGAGGTTGCATTCGATGTGCGGCATGTACGGCGGCACGAAGACCCAGTCGCCCTCGGCCAGGTCGTAGTAGTCCTCGAACTTCTCGCCGAAGTAGATCCGGGCGCGGCCGGCCAGCACGAAGCCGCCGGTCTCGGCCTCCGCGTGGTGGTGGGGCTGGGACCGGTATCCGGCGAGGTTCTTCACCTGGCCGAACCAGAGCCTGGTGGCCGGGGTGTGCTGAGGGCTCACTCCGGAGACCCGGGTCGCGCCGGCGCTCTGGCCCGTGTCGCCGGGTTCGTGGCCGCTGCGGGTGACGACCGGGACGAGCAGCCCGTGGTCGTGCGCCGGGGCGTGATGGCCACCCTCGACGGGGTGGCCGCTGGAGTTGGGGTCCACAAGAGCTCCTGTCATGACGTTGACGGGGAAGGGGTGGGGGTGCCGGAGGGCCGGCCCAGACGGACGGGGTTGCGCAGGGTGCCGATGCCGGGAATCTCCGTCTCGACGACGTCTTGGTCGCGGAGGAAGCGCTGGGGTGTGCGCGCGACGCCGACTCCGCCGGGTGTCCCGGTCAGCACGAGGTCGCCCGGGCGGAGCGTGGTGAAGGCGGAGATGTAGGCCAGCAGGCCGGCGGCGTCGAAGACGAGCGTGCGGGTGTTGTCCCGCTGGGTCTGTTCACCGTTGACCCGGCAGATCACCTCGACGCCGTCGAACGGGTCGATCTCGTCGGGGGTGACGACGACGGGCCCGATCGGAGTGGAGCGGTCCCATGCCTTGCCCTGGAACCATTCCGCCGTGCGGTACTGCCAGTCGCGCAGCGAGATGTCGTTCGCCACGGTGTAACCGGCGATCGCGGTACGGGCGGTGTCCGCGTCGGCCGAGCGCAGGGGTGCGCCCACGACGACGGCGAGTTCGGCCTCCCAGTCCGCCTGGACCTGGTCCGGCAGCTCGATCTGCTCGTACGGGCCGAGCAGGGTGTCGGCGTGTTTCGGGAACAGCGTGGGATACGCGGGCAGGTCCCGGCCGGTCTCCTTGATGTGGTCGGCGTAGTTCAGACCGCAGCAGATCACCTTGCCGGGGGCCGGAAGGGGCAGGACGTGGCGCGGGTCCGCCACCGCCTCCCCGGCCAGGTCCGCAGCGGCCTCCCGGGAGAAGCCCGAGGCCAGGAGGGTCGAGAGGTCGGGGGCGGGCAGGGTTCGCCAGCTTCCGTCGAGCTGGACGGCTGCCGTGGTGCCGCGGTCGGTCATGAGAGTGGCCAGACGCATCGAGGACTCCTTCGGGGTTCCCTCCGCACGATGTATGCGATTATCGTGACGACCGTCAGGCAAATGTCAATACTCGTGGAGGCACCCCGTGACTCACCTCGCCCTGGCCGCCGTCAACCCCGTCCAGCTGCCGGCCCCCAGGGGCTACTCGCACGGCACGCTCAGCGGCAACACACTCCACCTCGGCGGACAGACCGCCCTCGACCAGGACATGCGCATCGTCGCGGGGGGCATCGTCGAGCAGTTCCGTCAGGCGTTCTCGAACGTGCTGACCACACTGCGCGCGGCGGGTGGACTTCCGGAGGATCTGGTGAGCATCACGCTCTACCTCACCGACATCCCCGACTACCAGGCGCACGGCAAGGAGATCGGCGCCGTGTGGCGCGAGTTGGCCGGACCCGTGTACCCGGCCATGGCGGGCATCGGCACGACCGGCCTGTGGCAGCCCGAGGCGCTGATCGAGATCGTCGGTGTCGCCGTCATCCCCGAGCACCGGCTCAGGCACCCCACCGCGGGCTGAACCCGGACTCTCACCGCACGGCATCGTTCGTTATAGTGAACGCAGAGTTCATCATTTCGGGAGGGTGTCATGCAGGTCGCCGCCTATCACGCGGACACGTACGAGGAGTGGGCCCGGACCCGGGTCGCGGCCGTGGGCGAGCGTGACGGCGCGCCCTGGGTGGCGGTCGAGCACTGTCTGTTCCACCCCCAGGGCGGTGGCCAGCCGGCCGACCGCGGCTGGGTGGACGGCCATGAGATCGTCCCGGTGCGGGACCGTGAATCCGGGCTCGTCGTGGCGGTGGCCGGCGGGGGGACCGCGCTGCCGGGCTTCTCGGTCGGGCAGCCGGTCGAGGTCCGTGTCGACCTGCCCACGCGGCTCGCGCACGCCGCTCTGCACACCGCCGGCCACCTGATCGAGGCGGCCGGAAGGGCGCAGGGCTGGGTGCTGGCCGCCAACAACCACTTCCCCGGCCAGGCCAGGATCGAGTTCACCGCGCCGGAGCCCGACGCCCGCCTGGCCACTCCGGAGGGCAGGGAGGAGGCCACCGAGGCCCTGCGGATGATGGTCGCCCGGGCCATCGCCGAGGATCTGCCCGTGACCTGGGCGAACGACGCAGAGGGACGGCGCATCGTCCACCTGGCCCACGTGCACGCGGCTCCGTGCGGGGGCACCCATGTGCGCAGCCTCGGTGACCTCGAGGACGTCGTACTGCCGACGCTGAAGGTCAAGAGGGGCCGCGTCCGCGTCTCCTACGACGCCGCCCACCGGGAGCGGTGATGACGCCGCCGCCGGCGGAGCGCCGGCCCGCCAGCAGCACCGCGATCGCGGTGGGTGCGCAGATCCGCCAACGCCGCGAGCAGCGGGGGATGAGCAGTGCCGAGCTGGCCCGCAGGGCCGGGCTGGGCAAGGCCACACTGTCGAAGCTGGAGGCCGGGCGGGGAAACCCGACGATCGAGACCCTCGACGCGCTCGCGATCGCCCTGCGGATCCCCCTGACGGACCTTCTGGCCCGCGACACCGACCCGGGACCGGTGTTCATCCCCGGCACCGAACTGGCCGACGGCGAAGTGGGACGCGAACTGCTGCGCCGTATCAGCAGCGGCAACAGCCTGGAGATCTGGCGACTGCGCATGCCGCCCGGAACGCATCTGGACGGCGTGCCGCACGCGACCGGCACCATCGAGCACCTGCTCGTCTCCTCCGGCCACCTCACCGCCGGGCCCGCCGGTTCCCCCGCCGAGCTGCGTCCCGGCGATCTGCTCGCCTTCGCGGGAGACGCCCCGCACGTCTACCGCACCGGCTCCGAGGGGGCGGACGTCACCGTCGTCATCGCCTCCCCGATCATCACCTAGCCCCGTCGAAATCGCTTGCGTACGCGATGCGTACGGTGGCCGTACGGCATCCTTACGGTCCGTGGATAAGGTGTCGGCCGGGAGGTGTTCCATGTCCGAGTTGTTCGACGCGGTCGACGCGCTGGTCGCGTCCCGTTCCCCGCTGCCGTCGGCGGAGGAGCGCAAGCGGCTGCGCACCGCGCACGGTCTCACGCTGGACGAGGTCGCCGCCGCGCTGAAGGTGCGGCGGGCCACGGTGTCCGGCTGGGAGTCGGTGAAGAGGACGACCGAACCGCGCGGCCCGGAGCGTGAGGCCTACGCCCGGTTGCTGCGGCAGCTCGCGGAGCTCTACCCCGCCGACCCCCAGGCGCAGGCGGCGGCGTCCTCGGAGGACACGGCCGTTGCCGAGACGCTCGAGAGCGAGCCCGTCCCGGAGCCCGCCGCCATGGAGCCCGCTCCGGCGGGCGGCGCCGAACCGCGTTTCGAGAACGGGCCGTTGGCCGTCGTCGACGTCGAGGACGGCCAGGTGCTGGCGTACTGCGCCGGCGGTGTGGTCCTGGACGTGCCGGCCACCAGCCTCCCGGCCCTGGTGGACTGGACGCTGCGCGAGGCAGGGCTGGGACAGCCGCGGCTCACCGGGCCCGGCAAGGACGGCGATCCCCTGCTCGTGCTCACCGGGGGCGCGCTGAAGCGCTACGGCCTGCCGACAGCGCTCACGGACGAGGAGCGGCTCGCGGGCCGGCTACCGGCCGGCCACAAGGTCGTCAAGCAGCTGACGCGCGCGAAGTGGCAGCTGACCAAGCGCGGCTTCGGACCGTGGGCGCGGATCTACCGCCCCGCGACCGGTTCGGAACGGGCCTGCGTGCAACTGTGCATCCCCTCCTGGCACGCCCTTGACGCCCGCCACTGGGGCCACGCCGCACAGCTTCCGCCGGCCGAACTCGCCCGCGTGCTGGGGGTGTACGCCTCGAGGGTGTTGACGCCGCGCGGCTCGACCGCCGTGACCGGCCTGGAGCTGATGACCGCGCTGCACCCGCCGACCCGCGCGTCCGTGCGCGACGCCGACGGCAAGCGGCACCCGGAGCACAATCCCGGCAGCCTGGGCAGGGACCCGGTGGACTGCGCGCCGTGCGAGGCGCCGGACGGCCACCCGCTGCTCAAGGACGTGCCCCGCTTCCATGTCCGGGGGCCGGCGGAGAAGCTGTTCGAGGAGGCGTACGACTGGGCGCGGCCGATGACCGACGCCGAGTGCACCGTGCGCCACCTCGTCGGCATCGACGTGAACATGGCCTTCGCGGCGGGGGCCAACGGCCTGGTCGTCGGCCTCGGAGCGCCCACGCACGTCAGGAACCCCGCGTTCGACCCCAAGCTGCCGGGCTCCTGGCTGGTGGACCTGTCCCACGTCGACCTGTCGAGGGTGAAGGTGGGCAAGGACCGGTGGGTGCGGCTCGACGCGAATCTGCTGCCCTCTCCGTTCACGCCGAAGGGCGAGCGTCCACAGGGGACGGCCTGGTACGCGACGCCCACCGTCGCCTATGCGGTGGAGCTCGGCTACGAGGTGCGCCCGGCCGAGGCGTACGTCCGGTACGAGAACGGGCGCTACCTGGACGCCTGGTACCAGCGGCTGCGCGACGCCTACCTCGCCACGATGGCCGACCTCGGCGTCCATGCCGACCTCTCCCCGCCCGACTTCCTCGCCGCGATGGACGGCTACCGGGACCGGGACCCGGAGCTGGGCCTCGTCGTCTCGGCGATCAAGGCGACGGTCAAGGGCGGTCTGGGCAAGCTCCGCGAGCGGCCCAGGGGCGAGGGCTGGAGGCCCGGGCAGCCGTGGCGTGCCCTGGCCCGTCCCACGTGGCGGCCGGACATCCGCGCGGCGGTCATCTCCCGCACCCGCGTCAACCTGCACCGCAAGATCGTCAAGCATGCGGCGTTCACCGGGCAGTACCCCGTGGCCATTCTGTCCGACTGCGTCGTCTACGCGGCCGGCGGGCCCTCGCCGCTGGACTTCCTCCCCTACCGGGACGGCAAGCCGCTGCCCGGCGGCTTCAAGCTGGGCGTCAACCCCGGACTGGTCAAGCACGAGGGCACGCAGAGCGTGCTGTGGGGCGAGGAGGTCCGCGAGCGGTTCGACGCGCCGGACCTCAACCTCGCCCGGTACATCAAGGACGGCACCGTCACCGACGTCGACGGCGGAGAGTAGGGGAAGGCGACGATGAGCCTGTTCGGGGACGGCCTGGACGCCGCGGTGCAGAAGGCGTTCACCCGCCCGGCGCCCAAGAGCGCGCCCGCGCAGATGCGGTACCTGGTCCGGCAGATGAAGGGCACCCGCGCGGTCGCCCAGATGCTGCGGATCTCCCAGCGCACGGTCGAACGGTATGTGAAGAACCAGATCAGGAAGCCCCGCCCGGACCTCGCCGCCCGCCTGGAGCGTGAGGTGAAGAAGCGGTGGCAGCCGCAGATCCGGGCCCGTGCCCGGCAGCGGGCGGCCACCACCGACGGCATCGTCATCGACACCCGCGCCCGCCTGGGTTACACCGCCCCGATCGGATCGACGGACGAGGCCCGCGTCCGGCACCTGACCGTCGCCCTGCCCCCGCAGCACGCCGCCCGCCTGTTCGACGCCCAGGAGGCCGGCGCGGGCGACCAGCAGCTCCGGCAGATCGCGGCCGACGCGCTGCGCGAGGTGTACTTCCAGGACGGCGGCCGCCGCGCGGGGCAGCTGGAGGAGGTCCGCCTCACGGACATCGAGCACGTCGAGTTCGAGCTGTAGCAGCCGTAAGGGGGGTGGCGGGTCAGTACGCGCTGAGCGTGGCGAGGACGTCGTCGTAGGTGCCCTCGGCCGTGGCGTGGCGCAGGAACTTGACGTTGTCGACGAGGATCTCCGTGGCGTCGGGCTGGGTGCGCAGGAGGGACATGGTCTGGGTGAGGAAGTCGTCCACCGGCATGGCGTGCTCGCTGTCCTGCTGTCCCATCAGGGTGGTGCGCACGGCGGGCGGGACCAGCTCGATCACCTGGACGGATGTGCCGGCGAGCTGGACCCGCAGGCTTTCGGTGAACGAGTGGACGGCGGCCTTGGTGGCGTTGTAGGTGGGCGTGATCGGCAGGGGCACGAAGGCCAGACCGGAGCTGACATTGATGACGGCCGCGTCCTCCCGCGCCGTCAGATGCGGCAGGAAGGCGTGGAGCATCCGGACCGGGCCGAGCAGGTTCGTGGTGACCGTGTCCTCGGCGACGCGCAGCCAGTCCTCGTCGAGGAGGTTCTCGCGCAGCATGATGCCCGCGTTGTTGACCAGGACGTTCAGGCCGGGGTGGGTGCGGGTCACCGTCTCGCGGGCCCGGTCGACCGACGCGGGGTCGGCGACGTCGAGGACGAGCGTGTCGATGCCCGGGTGATCGGCCCGGATCCGGTCGAGCAGTTCCTTGCGCCGGCCCGCGACGATCACGCTGTTGCCGCTCTCGAGGAACCGCAGAGCCAGCCCGAGACCGATGCCCGACGTACCGCCCGTGATCAGAATCGTGTTTCCCGTGGTCCTCATGGGAGGGTCTCCTTCGTTCTTCGGCGCGGAAGCGGGATTGCCCCGCGCCTCCACAGTGGGGTCGTGGGCGGGCGGCGGAAAAGCGGAGCGTTCATCCATGGATCGGCGGTCCCTGGATGGCCGGGCGGGCGGCGGCCATCATGGGAGCATGGACAGAGCGGAACTGGCGGACTTCCTGCGGCGGCGGCGTGAAACTTTGCGCCCCGAGGACGTCGGTCTGGCCGGCGGTCCACGCCGGCGCACCCCGGGACTGCGCCGCGAAGAGGTCGCCGGGCTCGCCGGCATGTCCACCGACTACTACGCGCGCCTTGAACAACGGCGCAGCCCTCAGCCCTCCGAGCAGATGACCGCCGCGCTCGCCCGCGCGCTGCGTCTCACCCTGGACGAGCGGGACCATCTCTTCCGTCTGGCGGGCCACAGCACTCCGGCCCGCTTCCAACGGTCCGACCACGTCAGCCCGGCCTTGATGCGTGTGCTGGACAGTGTGGACTCCCCGGCTCTGGTGGTGTCCGACGTCGGTGACACCTTGGCCCAGAACGCGCTCGCGGTGGCCCTGCTCGGCGACCAGACCCGCTACGAGGGTCTGGCGCGGAGCGCCTACTACCGCTGGTTCACCGACCCGACGGAGCGGACGCACTACCCGGAAGAGGACCATCCGAAGCAGAGCCGGATCCAGGCAGCCGCGCTCAGGGCCGCGCTGACCGCCGACGGCAGTCAGCGCAGGGCGGCGCGCATCGTCGCCGAACTGCGCGAACACAGCCCGGAGTTCGTGCGCGTGTGGGCGCGGCACGAGGTCACCCAGCGCTTCGAGGACCGCAAGACGCTGCTCCACCCGGCGCTCGGCCGCATCGAGGTCGACTGTCAGGTCCTGTTCTCCGACAACCGCGCACAGGCCCTGCTGGTGATGACCACGCGCCCCGGTACGGAGAGCCACGGCAAGCTCGACCTGCTGTCGGTCATAGGGCACCAGCGGTTCGCCGCCGACTCGGGATCCGGCCGGCCCACATCGACGTGATCCCCGCGCATGTGTCCGCCCGTGCCGGCCCGCGTCCGCGGCGTGCCTAGCGGGGCTGCCCGGTGTGCTCCGTGGCGGGCGTGCGGGTGGCCGCCCAGCTGGCGAGGAGCTTGAGCCGCTCCTCCGAGGTGGTGCCCGGCTCGGCGGTGTAGACGATCACGTCGTGCACCACCCGGTCGGAGACGGGCAGACTCAGCGAGCGGTAGGTGAACTCCAGGTCACCGGCCTCGGGGTGCCGCAGCCGCTTGACGCCGTCGTGGCGCACGCGGACGTCGTGCTGAGCCCACAGCGTGCGGAACATGGGGCTGAGCGTGGACAATTCACCGATCAGCTCGCGCAGGGCCCGGTCGTGGGGCGCACGCCCCGCCTCGGCGCGCAGCAGCGCGACGGAGGTCTTCGCGCCGGCCTCCCAGTCGACGAAGAAGTCCGGCGCGGCCGGGTCGAGGAAGAAGTAGCGGGGGAAGTTGGGCCGGCCCCGCTCACCGCAGGTGGGACTGTCGAACATCGGCGCACACACGACCCGGAACAGCGCGTTACTGGCGATGATGTCCGAGCGGCCGTTGCGCACGAAGGCGGCGGACATCGTCATGGAGTCGAGCATCCACTGGACGGAGGGCTGGACCTCGGCGTCCTTGCGGCGGGGCGGACCACTGCGGGCGGGACGGGCCGCCCTGGCAAGATCGAACAGGTAGGTGCGTTCGTCCTCATCGAGGTCCAGTGCCTGGGCGACCGCGTCCAGCACCTCCTCGGAAACCCCGCCGATATGGCCCTTCTCCAGCCGCGTGTACCACTCGGTGCTCACGCCGGCGAGAACGGCGACCTCCTCACGCCGCAGCCCCGGAACCCGGCGCCGACCGCTGCTGGGCAGCCCGACCCGCTCAGGAGTGAGCCGGGCACGCCGGCTCACCAGGAAGTCCCGGATGTCGAAACGGTTGCCGGCGCGGTCACCGGATCGGGAGGTCATGCCTCCCCATGCTAGCCAGCAGCCGCCACGGAGGGAGGTCGAGCTTGTACCCCCCACAGACGCGGGCTTCCTCACCCGCGGCGCCGGCGGTTCGGTGGAGTCGACCACTCAACCCATCGTTCACAGAACCCGGGAAAGACAACCATGACCAGCAAGACCGTAATGATCACCGGCGGGACCAGCGGCGTCGGCGCCCACACCGCGCGCTCGCTCCTCGGCCGCGGCCACCGCGTGGCGGTCACCGGACGCGACGAGACGAAGCTGAAGACCTTTCTCGACGCGTCCGGCCCCTCCGACCGGCTGCTGGGTCTCGTCGCGGACGCGGCGGACTGGCAGGCCACCCAGTCGGCGGTGTCCCGCACCGTGGAGCACTTCGGTGGGCTCGACGCGGCGGTGGCCAATGCCGGATTCGCCTCCGGCGGCCTCGTCGGGGCGGGCGACCCGGCGCAGTGGCCGTCCATGGTCCTCACCAACGTCCTCGGCCCCGCCCTGCTGGCCCACGCGGCGCTGCCCCACCTCGAGTCCTCCGGCGGGCGACTGGTCCTCATCGGCAGCGTCGTCGGGCTGAAGAACCCTCCGGCCAACCTCTACTCGGCCACCAAGTGGGCCGTCACCGGACTCGCCGAGAACCTGCGGGCCCACGCCACGACCCGCGGTGTCGGTGTCACGCTCGTCAATCCGGGCGTGGTCGACACCGCCTTCTGGCAGGGCGACGTGCCCCCCACCGCCCTGTCGCCCCAGCCCGTCGCCGAGGCCGTCTGCTTCGCCCTCGACCAGCCGGCGGGCGTCGACCTCAACACGCTGACCATCCGCCCCGTCGGTCAGGCCATCTGACCAGCGGTACGGCGATGTCACATCACGGCCGAGCCGGGGTCCTCCCGGCTCGGCCGGTCGTGCGCTCAGCCGTTCCGGCGGGCCACTCCCCCGTAGAAGCCGATCTCGGCCGATCCCTCCGGCGGTGTGCCGTCCGGGCGCCAGAACGGGACCTGGACCAGGCCGGGTTCGACCAGTTCGAAGCCGCCGAAGAACTGCTCGACCTGGGCACGGGAACGCAGGTTCAACGACGCGGTGGCTCTGTTGTAGACGGCCTCGGCCTCACTGCGGACGGCGAAGTCCCCCGTGGCGTGCGAGAGCACCAGGAAGCTGCCCGGGGGCAAGGCCTCACGCAGGTCGGCCACCAGCTGCCCGGGCTTCTCCGCGTCGGTGAGGAAGTGCAGGACGGCGACCAGCAGAAGCGCGACCGGCCGGTTCAAGTCGATGACCTGGCGGACGTCCGGGTGGTCGACGACGCTCCGCGGGTCGCGCAGATCGGCGAGCGCCACACTGGTCTCGCCGGAGCCGGTCAGCAGCGCGTCGGCGTGCACCTTCACGATCGGGTCGTTGTCGACATACGCGACGCGCACGTCCGGTGCCGCCTCGTGGGCGGTCTCGTGCACGTTCGGTGAGGTGGGCAGGCCGGTGCCGATGTCCAGGATCTGGCGGACGCCGCTGCCGACGACGTACCGCACGGCGCGCTGCAGGAAGGCCCGGTTGGCCCGTACGCCGATGCGTGCCTCGGGGGCGACCGCGACGAGGGCGTCGCCCGCCTGCTGGTCCACCTCGTAGTTGTCCTTGCCGCCCAGCAGGTAGTCGTAGATCCGCGCGGGGTGGGGCCTGGTGGTGTCGATACCGCCGACGCCGATGTCGTTCTGTGCCATCGCTTGCTCCTCCTCGGCGACCGCCGCCTCCGCCCGGCGCCCTCGACCGGCTGATCACAGCTTGCCACACCAACTCCCCCGAAACCGAACACAGTTGCACGCGCAGGCGGGCGCGGCCGCCCGCCGCTCCGGCGGGCGGCCGGGCCCCGGCCTGCTCAGCGGCCTTCGATCTCGACGCGGAGGATGCGGTCGTCGCCGGCGCGTGGCTCGGTGCCGCCCCAGGTGGCACGGTCGGTGTTGGACGTGACGAGCCACAGGGCCCCGTCCGGGGCGACCTCGACCGTGCGGATACGGCCGTAGTCGCCCTCGAAGTGGGCGATCGGGTCGGCGGTGGCGGACCCGCCGTCGACGGGGAGCTGCCAGAGCCGCTGTCCGCCGAGGGCGCCGATCCACAGCGATCCCCCGGCGTGGGCGACGCCGGAAGGGCTGGCGTCGTCCGGGTGGATCACCGCGATGGGTTCCTCGCCGGTGGACCCGGAGGTGCCCTCGGTCTCCGGCCACCCGTAGTCGGCACCGGCCCGCAGGACGTTCACCTCGTCCCAGGTGCGGTGCCCCAGTTCGGAGGCGTACGCGGTGCCGTCCGGCCCGAACGCGATGCCCTGCACATTGCGGTGCCCGCTGGAGTAGACCGGCGAGTCCCCCGGATTGTCCTCGGGTACGGAGCCGTCCACCGCGATGCGCAGGATCTTGCCGTTGAGGGAGGTGTCGTCCGCGGCGTTCTCGGGCTCGAAGGCGTCGCCGGTGCCGATCCAGAGGTGGCCGTCCGGCCCGATCTCGATCCGTCCGCCGTGATGACGGTCGGCGGTCCGGATGCCGTCGAGCAGGACCCGGTCGACGGTGAGGGAGTCGTACTCCTGAGCGATCGTCAGCGCGACGATGCGGTTCTCCCGCGCACCGGACACCGAGGCGTAGACGGTGCGGTCG
The DNA here is from genome assembly GCF_984686075.1 of Streptomyces speibonae. Lineage (NCBI taxonomy): Bacteria > Bacillati > Actinomycetota > Actinomycetes > Kitasatosporales > Streptomycetaceae > Streptomyces > Streptomyces speibonae. The sequence goes on from NZ_OZ480260.1 coordinate 163,764, forward strand.
TCGGCGAAGCCGGGTGAGGCGACGATGCCGAGCAGTCCGCCCTCCGAGGTGGCGTTGACGTCCGGGACGACGCCGACCGCCTGCGCCTGCCCTCCGCCGGCGGGTATGCGCAGGATCTCGCCGGTGATCCGTTCCGACACCAGGGCCGAGCCGTCGGGCAGGAAGGTCAGTCCCCACGGCGCGTCGAGTCCCGTGGTCAGCTCGGTGGGAGTGCCGAGCGTGGCGACGTCGCCGCCCGACCGCGGGGTCGCGGTCGTGGGCAGCTGTGCCCTCGGCCGGTCCGGCTCCCCGGACGAGCCGGAGCAGCCGCTCAGCAGCAGCCCGAGGGACAGAACACCGCCCGACAGCGCGCCAACCGCCGCGCGCAGTGGCCGTCGGGGGTGTCCGGTGCGGTTGCGCGACCCGGCGTTCATCGCTTGACCTCCAGTGTCCCGGCGAAGCCGAGGCGTCGTACGTAGGCCTCGCGGGTCAGATCGCTGAAGGCCATGACATGGTCCACGCCGGCCTCGGCCGCATCCACCACGGAACGGAAGGGCCTGGTGCCGGCCGGGAGGGCGAGGATGCGCTCGATCTCGTCGGCGACGCCCTGCGGGTGGGGTTCCCTGCCCGGCGCGAAGAGCTTCTCGTGCGCGTCGTGGGTGCGGGCGACGAGCGGGTCCAGTTCGGTGTACCGGGCGGTCACCTGCTCGTCGCTCGCTCGGCCGGCTCCCGGGAAGTGGTTCGTCCCGCGGGGGATGGCTCCGGGCATCACGATCGCTGTCTCGATGCCGAACTGCGACACCTCGTAGGAGGTGACCACGGCGAGCGCGTCGAACGCGGCCTTCGATGCCACATAGGGGCCGAGGAACGGCGGGGCGGTCACCAGGATGGTGCTGCCGACGTAGAGCAGCGTGCCGGACCCGCGCTCCCGCAGGTGGGGCAGCACCGCGCGGTTCACCCGGTGTGCGCCGACGGTGTTGATGTCGAGCAGATGACTCACGTCGTCGTCGGTGAACGCCTCGACATATCCGATGAGGAGGTGTCCCGCGTTGTGCACGACGGTGTCGAGCCCGTCGGTCGTGTCGAGTACGCGGCGGACCGCGGCGTCCGCCGACGCCTGCGACGTCACGTCCAGTTCGGTGACCCGCAGCTTCCAGCCGTGGTGGCGGGCCAGGGACTCGAGTTCGGACGCGGCGTCGGCATCGCGGCGGCCGGGGTCGCGCATCGTCGCGTACACGGTGTGTCCGGCGGCGGCGAGCGTCTCCGCGGTCCGGCGGCCGATGCCGGTGGAAGATCCCGTGATCAGTACGGTCGACATGGTCGTCCCCCTCTTCTCCGCGGCCGCCCCTCAGGCCATTCCGCCGTTGGTGTGGATCACCTGGCCGTTCACCCAGCGGGCGGGGCCGGCGAGGAAGGCCACCGTCTCGGCGATGTCCTCGGGAGAGCCCAACCGCTCCATCGGGTTCGCGCCGGCGATCTGATTGACCTGCTCCTCGCTCTTGCCCTCGAGGAACAGGGGCGTCGCGGTCGGGCCGGGGGCCACGGCGTTGACCGTGATGTCCCTGCCCCTCAGCTCCCGGGCGAGGATGAGGGTCATCGCCTCGACCGCGCCCTTGGACGCCGCGTAGGCTCCGTAGCCGGGGAACTGAAGGCGGGTCACGGACGTGGAGAAGTTGATGATCGCTCCGCCTTCGCGCAGGCGCTGCGCGGCGAGCTGGTCGACGACGAACGTGCCTCGCACGTTGGTGCGCTGGACCCGGTCGAAGGTGTCCAGGTCCATCTGCGCCAGAGGGGCGAGGGGCATGATGCCCGCCGTGTGGACGACCACGTCGACTCCGCCGAACTCGCGTTCCGCGATGTCGAAGAGTTCCGTCATCGCCTCCTTGTCCGCGACGTCGCCGCCCGCGGCGACGGCTCGCACACCGGCGCGGGTCAGGGCGTTCACCGTCTCCTCCGCGCGCTCCTTGGAGCCCGCGTAGTGCACGACGACGGAGAACCCGTCGGCGGCCAGGCGCTCGACGCTCGCCCTGCCGATACCGCCGGATCCACCGGTGACGATCGCGACGCGTCCCGTGTTGCTTGTCATGATCCGAACCTCCGTATGATATGGACTAACTGTCCACTAATTACGGTACACGGAAATGTACAAGCAGTCCACAAAGGAGTCGCCCATGTCCGAGAAGCCGACCGCGCGCCGGGGACGAGGCCGTCGGCCCGCGGCGGAGGTGCGGGCCGGGGTGCTGGAGGCCGCCGGGCGCATCCTGCTGAACGAGGGGCTGCGAGCCGTCACGTTCGACCGCGTCGCCACGGAGGCCGGATCGAGCAAGATGACCCTCTACAAGTGGTGGCCGTCGCCGGGCGCCCTCGCCGCCGAGGCCTACTTCGCGACGAGCAGCCCGGTGCTGGGCTTTCCCGACACCGGTGATCTGCGCGCGGATCTGATCACCCAGCTCGGATCGTTCATCCGCTATCTGACGGACGAGGGTGCGGGCAAGCCCGTGCTCGAGCTCATCGGCGCCGCCCAGATGGATCCCGACCTCGCCCGCGCCTGGTCGGAGAGCTATTCGCTGCCCCGCCGCGAACTCGCCCGGGTACGCCTGCGCACCGCTCAGCGGCAGGGCCAGCTGCGCGAGGACGCCGACCTCGACATCATCGTCGACCAGCTGTGGGGGGCCTGTTACCACCGGTTGCTCGTGCTGAAGGTGCCGCTCGACGCGTCGCTCGCCGAGCGCCTGGTCGACCAGGCGCTGCGCGGCGTGGCGATATGACACACCGGCCGCCCGGCCCCGGGGCAGGCCGTACCGCCACGGGCCCGCGGCCGGCCCGCTCGGCGGCCGGGCGGTCAGCCGCGGTAGCGGGAGGCGAGTTCGGGGCTCTGGCCGCCGAAGGCCGCCAGATCGGCCTCGAAGACCGCGTCGAGCAGTCCCCGGTCCTCGACACCCGGCGCACAGACCACTTCGCCCAGTTCGAGGCCCCGCAGGCCCGCGGTGACGACGTCCGCGGCCGTCATGCGGGGTACGGCGCTGAGGTCCATGCCCTGACGCTCGTGGAACTCGGTGGCGACGACGCCCGGGCACAGCACCTCGACCTGCACTCCGGTCCCCTCCAGCTCGGCGCTGAGCGTCTGCGACATGGCGACGAGGTGGGCCAGGGTGCCGGCGTAGACGGCGCGGCGCGGCATCACCGACGCGGGGGCGGGACCGCTGAACGCGATCATGCCGGCCACGTTGACGATCTGTCCGTGGCCGCGCTCCTGCATACCGGCGACGGCGGCGCGGGTCAGCAGGGTCGGGGCGACGACCTTCACATGCAGGAGTTCGCGGGCCTTGTCCGCCGGCAGGTCGGCGAGCGGCATGTAGTGGGCCACGCCCGCGTTGTTGACCAGCATGGTCAGCGGTTCGGCGGCACAGAGGCCGGCGACGGTGTCGACGCCCTCGCCGGTGGCCAGATCGGCGGCGACCGTGCGCACCGCCACATCGGGGTGGCTCTCGGCGAACTCCTTCAGACGGTCCTCACGGCGGCCGACGAGTATCAGGTCGTAGCCGTCCGCGGCGAGACGTTCGGCGAACGCCTTGCCGATGCCCGAGGTGGCACCGGTGACCAGAGCGAGCTTGCGCATGCGTGATGTTCCTTTCGGCTGACCCGGACGCGGGGTTCCCGCACGGCCGGTCTGCGGATGCGGTGTGCGCCGCGGCGACGTGACGGATGCGGAGGGGCCGGCGCGCCCCGGCCGTCACGACGGGCGGCGCAGGCGGGACGGTGCGGCGGAGCGCCGGCCCACGGGCACGGGCCCGCGGCCGGCCCCGGTGGGCGGGCTCCGTCCCGTCCCGTGTTCCAGCATCGGCGCGACGCGCGTCGTCAGCCAGCACAAGCAGTTTCCTAGGACCGTCGGTACCAGGGAAAACCGGCTCGTGCCAGACTCGTCGCCATGGCGACCACAGCACTCGGCACCGCTCTGCGCCACTGGCGGGACCGTGTCTCCCCGCAGGCCGTCGGGCTGCCGTCGGGCGGACGACGACGAGCGGCGGGGCTGCGGCGCGAGGAACTGTCCCAGCTGGCCGGTGTCTCCGCCGACTACATCACCCGCCTGGAACAGGGGCGCGCCGCGCACCCCTCGCCGCACATCGTCGAAGCCCTGGCCCGGGCGCTGCGGCTCACCCCGGACGAACGCGCCCACCTCTTCGACCTCGCCGGGCTGGCCGACCGGGGGCCAGGCCGAGTGCCGGGAGACATCCCGCCGAGCGTGCACCGCATGCTGGACCGCCTCACCGGCACACCCGTCGCCGTCTTCGACGCGGCGTGGACCCAGTTGCTGGCCAATCCGCTCTACGTGGCACTGATGGGGGATTGGGAGGGGCAGGACCTCAACGCCGTGTGGCGCGGCTTCCTCAACCCCCACCACCGCGTGCGTCACACACCCGAATCCAGCAGGTCGCTGCAGGAGTCCCTGGTCGCCGACCTACGACGCACAGCGGGGCGGTATCCCGACGACACGCACCTGCACTCCCTCATCGCCGAGCTGCGCCGCCGCAGCCGGCTCTTCGACGAGCTGTGGGTGTCGGGCCCCCCGGGCACCCATCAGGCCGGCCGCAAGATCATCGACCACCCCGGGGTCGGCGCCCTGACGCTCGACTGCGACGTCCTCAGCGTCGCCGGCAGCGATCTGCGCCTCATGGTCTACACCGCCGAACCCGGCAGCGAGGACGCCGACCGGCTCGCCCTGCTGGCCATGGAAGGCGCCCCCGCACTGGCGAACTGAAAGTCCGACGCGCCGGCCGCCCGTGGAGCACTCGGGGGGCGTCCTCGTGCCCGGAGGGCAGACGCGTGGGCAGACTCCGGCGGCATCGGGGCCCACCTGCACGTCTGCCGCCCCCGACGCTCGCGGAAGAGCGCAGCATGGCGCACATGGTGAACTACAACCTCGCCGTCCCCGATACGGACGACGGCGTCCTGGACGCGCTGCTGGCCGAGGGCGACGATCTCGACGCCCTGGTCACGGCACTGGACGACTGGTCTCTCCCCACGCCGGCACCGGGGTGGACGGTCGCCCACCAGATGGCCCACCTCGCATGGTCGGACGCCAACGCGCTCAGGGCCTTGCGCACTCCGGACGCGTTCGGCGCCGAACTCGTACGCGCGGAAGCCGAAGGCAGCCGGTACGCCGACAAGGCCGCCGCCGAGGGAGCGGCCAAACCCCGCTCGGCCCTCCTGGACGAATGGCGGACCGGCCGAGCGGAGCTCGCCGCGGCACTGCGTGACACGCCGTGGGACCACGCATCCCCCTGGTACATGTCGGAGATCACCCCGGCCCTCATGGCACCCCTGCGTCTGATGGAGACCTGGGCCCACGGACAGGATGTCTTCGATGCCATGGGCGCGGCGCGCCCCCCGACCGACCGGCTGCGGCACGTCGCCCTCCTGGGGGTGCTGGGACGGGCGCTGTCGTTCGCCGCCGTCGGCCTGCCCGAGCCGTCGGCCCCCTTCCGCGTCGAGCTGACAGCACCTGACGGGCAGATCTGGGCGTGGGGTCCCGAGGCCGCCGCCCAACGGGTACGGGGCAGTGCCATGGACTTCTGCCTCTGTGTCACCCGGCGCCGCCCTTGGTTCGAGACCGATCTGACGGCGACGGGCGAGGACGCGCAGAAGTGGCTGGAGCTGGCGCGCGTCTTCCTCTGAGCGCGTGGCGGACGGCTGCTCACGCGATGCGCCGTCCGCCTCCTCGAGGCTCTCCCCCACGGCTCTTCCTCAAGGCTCTGCCTCAAAAGAACTTCTCAAGGACCGCCGTGCGTCACGCCGGTTCCACGGGCAGCCAGAGTTCGCACGTCGCGGTGCTGAAGTCGTCCGCGTGCTCGAGGACGGCGACCATCGAAGGGCCCGGCCGCAGGCGCCACGGGTTGGACGGGAACCACTCGCTCGCGGTCGCGGCCCAGGTCGACTGCAAGGCCTGGGGATGCGGTCCGGAGGTGCGGAAGACCGCCCACTTGCCGGCCGTCACCTCGATGGCGTCGAGGCCGTCGGCGGCGGGCGTGTCCCCGGAGACGGCGACCCCGTGCAGGTAGGTCAGTTCGCTGCCCTCGGTGCCGTCGGGGTCGACGTCGTCGCTCACCTGCAGCAGTCCCGCCGGTTCGGTGTCGCAGAGGGCCTTGAGCCGGGCATGCTCCTCATGCGGCAGTGCGGCGATGTGCTGCTGGATGTGCGGGTTGACGCCCCGGTGGATGAGCGGAACCCGGGTCGCGTGTCCGACGAGCCGGAACGCGGGGCGCTCGATGAGGCGGGTGTCCATGGGGATGCTCCCTTCGACGGTCAGGTGGAACCTGAGCTGTGGCTGTGTACGCAGGGGGCCTCCGTCGCGGCGCACGTCACCGGGGCCGGCGCCGTGGACGGCACGGAACGCGCGCCCGAACGCCTCGGCCGAGCCGTATCCGTGCCGGACGGCGGTGCTCAGCAGATCGTCCTCGCCCCGGACCACGTCGGCGGCGGCGACGGTCATACGGCGCCGCCGCACGTACTCCGACAGCGGCATGCCCGCCAGCGAGGAGAACATCCGGCGCAGGTGGTACTCGGTCGTACCGACGTCCGCGGCCAGCCTGCGGATGTCGGGCTCCTCGGCGAGGTGCTTCTCGACGAGATCGACGAGCCGGTTCAGTGCCGAGATCATGAGGCCTCCTTTCGACGACAACCCTGCCGGGCCGGACCCCTTCCCGACCCGACCGCAGCGATCCGGTTCGATCACCCGGCGGGAGCGCTGTCCGACGTCACGGGGCGGCCGGCGCGCAGACCGGGGATCAGTACCGCCGCCACCGCCAGGTGCATCAGGGCGAGGGCGACCCGGGTGCCGGCGTCCATGTCGTCGCCGGTGAGCGGCAGAAAGGACGCGGCCAGTACGGCACCGGCCGTCACGGCCCAGACCGCTCGGGCGTGGCGCGGACCGAAGCGTTCCAGTGCCGCCAGCAGGGCCCAGCCGGCCAGCGACGCCAGCAGCGCGACGACCGCCACGGGCACGGCGGTGATGTCGAGCGTCTCCTCGCCGTCGTCGATGGTGAGCCGGTGTCCCAGCAGGGGGTCCGTGACCAGCCACACCAGGACGGGGGCCAGGACGGACAGGACGGTGACCCGCAGGCGCCGGGTGCACGTGCTCAGCCGTGCGGGCGTGCTCGTCCGTGTGGGCGTGCTCATGCGGCGCCTCCCGAGAGTGCCCCGTGAAGGAAGACCTCCACCAGCTCCTGTGAGGTGAGGTCGGGCTCGTCGTCCGTACGCGGCTGGACGAAGAGCAGCCCGAAGAAGAGGGCCGCGATCTGCTCCGGCGGCCGGCGCAGGGCCGCCTTGTCGGGTTCCAGCAGTTCCACGAGGGCGCCGCGGATCCGGGTCGTCGACTCGTGGCGGCCGGCGCCGCGCACCGTGCCGGGGTGCTTGCCGCCGCGGTGCCCAAGGGCACCGACGATCGCGCCCATCCGCGCCATGTGCGCCTGCAGTGCCTCGGCTGCTTCCGTCAGCCGGCCGGCCAGCGGCTGGGACACGTCGATGGCGTCCAGCTCGCGGACCGCGTCGTCCGGGGAGAGCGCCTTGGCCACGCAGGCCTGCAGCAGCTCGTCCTTGTCGGCGAAGACCCGGAAGATCGTTCCCTCGCCGATACCGGCGGCGCGGGCGATCTTCGCCGTCGTCACCGCGGCACCGTACTCGGCGATCAGGGGAATCGCGGTCTGGATGATCATTTCGCGGCGCCGCTCCGGTGACATGCCGGGGGCGCGGCGGCGGATGGCCCGGCTCTCCCGGGGCTCTGTCGTGGGCTCTGCCGTCGGTTGTGCCTTGGGATCCGTCATGCGATGCAGGGTACGGAGTGAGTACTCACTCCGTCAATGAGTGAGTACTCACTCCGTTCGTTGGTCCGGTGGGCCGAGGGCGCGGGCGTGCGGGCCCGTTAGGCTTGATCGCTTCAGCGACGGGGCACGGCCCTCGTGGGGCCGCCCCGGACCACCCCACTCAAGGACGGCAACCGAGTGTCTTTCTTCACCATCGGCCACCGCGGTGTCATGGCCGCCGAGCCGGAGAACACGCTGCGCTCCTTCCTGCGGGCCGAGCGCGAAGGGCTGGACGGCATCGAACTGGACCTGCACCTGAGCAGGGACGGCGAGCTGGTCGTCATGCACGACGACACCCTGGACCGTACGACGGACGGCTCCGGCCCGATCGCGGACCAGGAGCTGAAGCAGCTCAAGGAGCTCGACGCCGGCCTCGGCGAGCGCATCCCCACGTTCGGGGAGGTGCTGGACGCGATCGGGCCGGCCCTGCCGATCCAGGCCGAGATCAAGGACGTGGCGGCCGCACGGTCGCTCGCCAAGGTCCTCACCGAGCGCGACCTGCTGGGCCGCGTGTCCGTACTGTCCTTCCACGAGTCGGCGCTCATCGAGATCCGCGCCCTGCTGCCGCAGGCCCGCACCGTGCTGGTCGCCGGCGCCTCCGCGCACCGCGACACGTTCGTCGACCGTGCGCAGCAGTCCGGTGCGCGCCTCGTCAGCGTGGACCTGCGGCAGCTGAACCGCGCCATCGTGGACAAATGCACCGCGGCCGGCATCGAGGTCATGGCCTGGACCGTCAACGACGACCGCGACCTGGCGCTCGCCCGGGCCCTCGGCCTGGTGGGCTGTGTGACCGACGAGCCCGGCATAAAGCGGCTGGTCGAAGCCACCGCCTGAGGCCGCGACGCACCCGAGTGAAGTGCGCCCCGAGTGCGGTGCGTCAGACCGTGGTGAGGCGGTCCACCAGTAGTTCCACCCTGCGCTCGGTGTGTTCCGGCGGCAGTCGCCGCGCCCGGGTGAGGGTGGCCAGTCCGTGCAGCGCCGCCCAGAAGGTCTCGGTGAACAGACCCAGGTCCACGCCGTCCCCGGCGACCTCGCCGAGGCTGTCCAGCAGGGCCGCGAAGCCCTCCTTCAGCGGCTCCGGGGTGGCCTCGTCCGCGAACGCCAGACCGCCGTCGAGCCGGAACAGGGCGTCGTAGACCGCCGGGTTGCGTTCGGCGAAGTCGAGGTAGGTGCGGGCGAGGGCGGTGACCCGCTCGCGCGGGCCGTCCGCGGCGCCGGCCGCCGCCCGCAGCGCCGCGGCCATCTCGGCGGCACCCTCGAGGGCGACGGCTCCGATGATCTCGCGTTTGCCGCGGAAATGACTGTAGAGCACGGGCTGGCTGTATTCGATGCGCTCGGCGAGCCGGCGGGTGGTGACCGCCTCCCAGCCGTGCCGCTCCGCGAGTTCACGTGCCGTCGCCACGATGAGGCGTTCACGTTCCGCCCGTTCGCGCTGCTTGCGCTCCTGTACCGACATGGCGCGATTCTAGCACTGCTAGACAATCGAGCGGCAGCAGTACTAGCGTTGCCTCATCTGCTAGCAGCGCTAGATTCCAGGAGGGGGATCATCATGCTCAACACGCTCCAGGTGTTCACCACCGTGGTCGTCGGGGTGATGGTGGGGGTGGAGTTCTCCGTCGCCTTCGTCATGAACCGCATCCTCGGCGCACTCCCCGAGGACAGTGGCCAGCTCGGCCGCGCCCACGGGGGCCGGATGCTCGGCGCCGTGATGCCGGTCTGGTACATCACCTCGGTCGTCCTCGTCGCGGTCTGGGCCGTCGTCGGAGGCAGCGACGAGCAGGGCACCGGTCTCGTCGTCACCGCCGGCGCGCTGCTGGTCCTCAGCGTGATCATGTCGCTGGTGCTGCTCGTCCCGATCAACAACCGCGGCAGGACATGGACCCCGGAGAACCGGCCCGCCGACTGGAAGGAGCAGATGCGGCGCTGGGACCGCTATCACTACGTCCGTGTCGCCGTCATCGTCGCGGCCTTCGCCGTACTGGTCGCCGCGCTGGTCTGAGCCGGGGCGCCGGCGTCAGGAACCGGCGTGGGCGCCCCTGACCACCGCGACGGGGCAGTGCGCGTGATGCAGCATGGCCTGGCTGACCGAGCCGAGCAGCATGCCGGTGAACCCGCCGCGTCCCCGGGCACCCACCACCAGCAACCGGGCCTCGCGGCTCGCCTCGATCAGCGTCTCGCGGGCCCCGCCCCGGACGACCTCGCGCCGCACCCGCACGCCCGGGTACTGCTCCTGCCGGCCGGCGACGGCCTCCGCCGGCAGGCTCTCCTCGTGCGGCGCGGGCGGCGGCGCGTCCCGCACGGACCGGCAGTGCACGGCGACGATGTCGGCGCCCCGCAGCGCCGCCTCGGCGAAGGCGAAGCCGACCGCCCCGGCACTCGCCGAGGAGCCGTCGACGCCCAGCAGCACCGGTCCCGTGGCCTCCTCCCGGCCCCGCACGACGAGTACGGGGCACCGGGCGTGCGCCGACAGGTGCACCCCCGTCGAGCCCACCAGCAGCCCGACGAAGCCGCCCCGGCCCCGCGATCCGACGACCACGAGTGCCGCGTCGTGCGACTGGGCCTCCAGCACGGCCATGGGATCTCCCGTCACCACGGTGCGCGAGACGTCCACGCCCGGGACCGCCGCTTTCGCCCGCTCCTCCGCCTCGGTCAGCAAGGGCTCGCCCACGTCGCGCAGCGCCCTCTCGGTCGGGCCGAGCGACAGCGGGCCGAGGGGGTGCAGCTCGCTCCAGGCGATGGCGTGCACCAGCCGCAACCGCGTCCCGCGCCAGTGCGCCTCCCAGGCGGCCGCCCGCACCGCGGCAAGGCTCGACGCCGAGCCGTCCACTCCCACCACGACCGGACCGCCCATCGCACCTCCCGTTGCGCTCCCTCCCACCTTCTCCCCCGCGCCCGTGACCCGCCACGAGAGAAGCCGAGTCCCGCCGCCCGTGGTCCTGCGGACGTCTACGCGCGGACGCCGGCGTCGCGGCGCGAGCCGTTCCGGGTGCGGAAGGTGCGGCGGTAGGTGTGCGGGGGCAGACCGACCACGCGGTTGAAGTGCCGGCGCAGCGTGGTGGCGGTGCCCATGCCGGTGGCGGCGGCGACGGCGTCCACGCTCGCATCGGTGGTTTCCAGCAACTCCTGGGCACGCCGGATGCGTTGGGTGAGCAGCCACTGCAGCGGGGTGGTTCCGGTGGCGGCCTTGAAGTGGCGGCCCAGCTGGCGCGAGCTCATCCGTGCGCGGCGGGCCAGGTCCTCCACCGTCAGCGGCTGGTCGAGCCGTTCGAGCGCCCAGGGCAGCAGTTCGGCGAGGGGGTGACGGTCCGGGGCGGGCATGGGGGCCGTGATGAACTGGGCCTGGCCGCCGTCCCGGTGCGGTGGCACGACCAGGCGACGGGCGGCGGCGTTGGCGGTGACCGAGCCCCGGTCGAGGCGGATGAGGTGCAGGCACAGGTCCATGGCGGCGGCCTTGCCCGCGGAGGTGAGCACGCTGCCGTTGTCCACGTAGAGGACGTCCGGGTCCACCTCGACCGTCGGATGGCGGTCGGCCAGGGCCCGCGCATGGGCCCAGTGCGTCGTCGCGCGCAGCCCGTCCAGCAGACCGGCGGCGGCCAGCACGAAGGCGCCGGTGCACAGGGAGACGAGGCGTGCGCCCGCCTCGTGGGCCGCGCGCACCGCCTCGAGCAGCTCGGCGGACGGGACCTCGTCGATGTCGGCCCAGCCCGGGATGATCACGGTGTCGGCACGGGCGAGCCCGTCGAGTCCCTGGTCGGGTTCGAGCAGGAACCGGCCGGCTCGCACCGGGCCCGGCCCGCAGACCGTGAGCCGGTACCAAGGACCCGCCACGCCGTCCGGGGCGGAGCCGAAGACCTCGTACGCCATGCCCAGCTCGAAGTGCAGCATCCCGTCCGTGACGGCCAGCGCGACAGTGTCCACGTCCGGAAGTGTACGGGGCATGTCGTTCCGGACACTCGTACGGGGCGGCGGCACCCGGCCACGATGGTCGCGACAGGGCGGAACGGATCACGAGAGCGACGGCGAGGGAAGCACCTATGACATCGGGGACCAGGATCGCGGTGTACGGAGCGTACGGACACACCGGACGGTTCGTCGTGGCGGAGCTGCACAAGCGGGGGTACCTCCCGGTGCTGTCGGGTCGCGATGCCGACAAGTTGAAGGCGTCGGCCGGCGCGACCGGGCCGGCCGCCCGCCCCGCCTCGGTCGACGACCCCGCCGCGCTCGACGAGGCGGTGGCCGGTGCGGCGGCCGTGATCAACTGTGCCGGGCCCTTCGCCGCGACGGCCGCCCCGCTGATCGAGACGGCCCTGCGGGCCGGGATCCCGTATGTGGACGTGGCGGCGGAGATCGAGGCGGTCGCCGACACCTTCACCCGCTTCGCCGACCGGGCGCGGGAGGCCGGAGCGTTGATCGTTCCGGCGATGGCCTTCTTCGGCGGCCTCGGCGACCTGCTGATCACCACGGCGATGGGTGACTGGACGGCAGCCGACTCGGCGCACATCGCCTACGGGCTGAGCAGGTGGCACCCCACCGCCGGGACGCGCGCGGCGGGCGCGGTCTCCCGGGAGCGTCGGGAGGGCCGCAACGTCCGGTTCAGGGACGGGCGGCTGGAGTACCACCAGGACGATCTGCCCACGCTGGACTGGCCGTTCCCCGCACCGACGGGTCCCCGGACCGTCATCGGGGAGTTCACGATGGCCGATGTCGTCACCGTCCCCAGCCATCTGTCCATCCCCGACGTGCGCACCTACATGGCGGCCGAGGCGGCCCGGGACATCGCGGCCCCCGACACCCCGGCACCGGTCGCGGCCGACGCGTCCGGACGGTCCGCGCAGACCTTCCTCGTCGACGCGGTCGTCCGTGCGGGCACGCGGGAACGGCGTGCGGTGGCGAGCGGCCGGGACATCTACGCCGTCACGGCACCGCTCGCGGTGGAGGCAGTCGACCGCATACTGACGGGCCGCACCCGTGCGATGGGTGTCGCCTCCGCCGGTGACATCTTCGACGCACCCGACTTCCTCCGCGCGCTGTCCCCGCACATCACCGAGGTGATCACCCAAGGGTTCTGAACCCGCGTCAGGGCCGCCGCCGCGCCGGGTGCTGATCGCACGGTTGTCGGTAAGCCGGGGTCGTGCCGCGATAATGGGCGCGTCGTGCAGGGCCGTGGGGAGGCGGGAGCAGTCGGTGTCGTTGCGCTACTACCTGTATGTGAGTGACAGCAAGGTCGACATGCTGCTGGCGCAGATCGATCCGGCCCCCCGCCGGAAGCGCACCACCGAGGTGAACGTCAGCCTCAAGGTCGTGGGCGGCAAGCGCGTCGTCGAGGATGCCGGGGAGGAGGAGCGCGGCCCGCGGCTCGAGCGGCTGGTGCGCTTCCTCGAGGAGCAGGAGGAACTCGGGACGGTGGACGATCCCAAGCGGTTCTTCCGCGGGGTGCTGCGGCTGCGGTGGGGCCCGTTCCCCGCGGACGCGAGCCTGGTGTGGTTCGGCGGGTCGAGCGTCCGTACGGTGGTGGGGCTGGGCGGTTCCTCCCATCACGTACTGGGAGCACCGCCGGCGTCGGAGAGGGGGCCGTCCCGCTCCCTGACTCCCTCGCTGCTCGCCGGACTCGCCCGTGACCCGCAGATCCAGGCGCTGGTCGGGATGATCTCCGCCGAGGAGGACGGCCCGCCCGGACGGGAACGCCGGCGGCCGCGCGGGCCGTGCACCGGGCCCACGAGCTCATGCCCGGCCCCGCCCAGCGGGTGGAGTTCGTCGCGAAGCGCCTGTGGCACGTGCCCGGTGCCCCGGACGCCGGGCCCGCCGTCCTGCTCGGCACGCCCCTGTACGCCGCCCTGGTGGACTAGTGCCGCGGCAGGCAACGTTTGCCCGTCAAGGAGCGGCGTCCGGTGCGTGCTCTCGGCGTGTCGGCCGGAAGTCCTCGTACTGGACGTACTTGGGCTTTCGGCCGGTGCGGCGAGAGTGCGTGCCGGGCGTCGCGACGGGGCGAACGTTGCCTGTCGGGGCACTAGCTGTATTGCCCTGTGAGGTTGGGGACGCGGCTGGCGGGTGGTTGGCCCTTCAGCGCGGTGTGTCCGCGATGATGATTGTAGGTGTGCAGCCAGCCGGGGAACGCTTCGCGTCGTTCGGTCTCCGACCGGTAGGGACGGGCGTAGGCCCATTCGTCGAGGAGGGTGCGGTTGAAGCGTTCGACCTTGCCGTTGGTCTGCGGCCGGTAGGGACGGGTGCGCTTGTGGGCGATCCCGGCCGCGGTAAGCAGGTCGCGCCAGTCGCGTGAGCGGTAGCAGGAGCCGTTGTCGGTCAGGACACGTTCGACGGTAATGCCGGCTCGGGTGAAGAACGCCTGGGCACGGGTCCAGAAGCCGGTGGCGGTCTCCTTCTTCTCATCTGCGTGGATCTCGCTGTAGGCGAGGCGGGAGTGGTCGTCGACGGCGGTGTGCAGGTAGCTGTAGCCGGCGCCTGCGCGGGTCTTGCGCCCGGCCTGGCGGCCCAGCACCTTGTGTCCGCCGCCGTCGGGGATGTTGCCGAGCTTCTTGATGTCCACGTGGACCAGCTCGCCGGGGCGTTCACGTTCGTAGCGGCGTATGACGCGGCCGGTGGCCCGGTCCAGGTGCGTGAGGCGGGCCAGGCCGAAGCGGGTCAGCACCCGGTGCACGGTCGAGGGCACCAGGTGCAGCAGGTGTGCGATGCGGGCCGGTCCCCAGCGGCGCAGGACGCGGACCTTGATGATCCGGCGTTCGGTGCGGGTCGGGGTGCGGCGAGGACTGGTACGCGGGCGGGAGGAGCGGTCGCTCATGCCGGCCTCGCCGAACTGCCGGTAGCGGTCGGCCCAGCGCTGGGCGGTGGTCGGCGAGACCTGGAAGCGTTCCGCGGCGCGGCGCAGGGGCCAGTTGTCCTCGACCACGCAGCGGGCCAGGCGCAGCCGTCCGGTCTCGGTCAGGGGTGCATTACGGTGGGGCACGAGGGCCTTTCGGTCAGGTGTAGACGTCGCAATCCACACCGAACCTGAAGGCCCTCACCCGTTCAAGATCCCTCAGCCGAGACCTGACTCACCCGTCCACAACCTCCCAGGACAGAACAACTAGCGCACCGGGCCCGGCCGTGTGTCCGGGGGCGCTCAGTTGTGTATCGGCCCTGTATCGGACCAGCTCGGACGTGCGGACGCGGTCGTGCCGAGGGCTTCCGGGGCCCACGAGCGGTGCGCGGGACAGGCATGATGGGAGGCCGACCGGTACCACGTTCCATGGATGCACATGTCTGACTCCGCTCCTGTCATGATCCTTTTCGTCGAGGACGACGAGGTGATCCGCACGTCCGTGGCGATGGCCCTGGAGCGCTACGGCTATCGGGTGGACGTGGCGGAGGACGGGCTGACGGGACTCGAACGGTTCCGGCGGGGCGGCTACGACCTGCTGCTGCTCGACGTGATGCTGCCCGGTCTGGACGGCATCGGCCTGTGCCGCCGGATCAGGGAGACCAGCCTGGACCCGATCCTGATGATGTCGGCACGCGGCGACTCCCTCGACGTGGTGTCCGGCCTCGAGGCGGGGGCCGACGACTACGTGACCAAGCCCGTCGACACCCCCGTCCTGGTCGCGCGGATCCGCTCGCTGCTGCGCCGGGCCACCTTCGCGTCGGCCGCCCGGGCCGACGACCCTCCGCAGACGGGCGACCGGCTGGTCTTCGGCGACGTGACCATCGACCCGGCGGCCCTCGAGGTCCAGCGGGGCGGCGTGCACGTGTCCCTGGCGCCGACCGAACTGCGGCTGCTGCTGGAGTTCGCCGCGCACCCCGGTGTCGTTCTGAACCGCCGGACGCTGCTGCGCAACGTGTGGGACTACGGCTGGGACGGCGATTCCCGGGTGGTGGATCTGTGTGTGCAGCGACTGCGCAAGAAGATCGGCAGCGAGCGCATCGAGACCGTCCGCGGTTTCGGCTACAAGCTGCGGCGCTGAACGGAGCACGTGCGATGGCGATCGTCCGCGCCCTGCTGAACCTGCGCTCGATGCACTGGAAGGTCATCTGCGTGGTGGCCTCGGCCTGCGTTGCCATGGCGCTCACCGTCGGCCTGCT
The DNA here is from genome assembly GCF_984686075.1 of Streptomyces speibonae. Lineage (NCBI taxonomy): Bacteria > Bacillati > Actinomycetota > Actinomycetes > Kitasatosporales > Streptomycetaceae > Streptomyces > Streptomyces speibonae. Next base: position 179,675 of record NZ_OZ480260.1, read on the forward strand.
GGTGCACGAGTCGACGCTCGAGCGGTCGATGAACGAAGGCGCGGGCAAGGCCGTCGTCGCGCTGGACGAGGCGGTCCGCAGCGCCCGGAGCTCCGGCGTGGAACCGCCGCGGGCCGTCCCCGGGGAAACACCGGAGCCGTTGCTGCAAGAGGCCGAACGGCACGGCGAGGCGACGTTCTACGAGGACAGGACTCCGGCACCCCGCTTCTGGGCGGCCCGCGAGGAGAACGGGCAGGTGTACGCGGTCTGGGTCGACATGACGTCCGACCACCTCACCAGGCGGGCCCTGGACCGCCATCTGTGGCAGTACTCCCTGCTCACCCTCGCCGTCGTGGTCCCGCTCACCGCTCTGGTGACCGAACTGCCGACGAGGAGGCTGCGCCGGGTGGCCCGTACGGCGCGCCGCATCACTGCCGGTGACCTGGGCGCGCGGACCGGGATGGGACGGTCGGGCGGTGACGAGATCACCGAGATCTCGGCCACGGTCGATTCGATGGCCGACAGTCTGCGGGAACGGATCACCCGCGAGCAGCGCTTCACCGCGGACGTCGCACACGAGCTGCGCACTCCGCTGATGGGGCTGGTCACCTCGGCCGGTCTGCTCCCCGAGGGAGAGGCGACGGATCTGGTGCGGGACCGGGTCCGCGTACTGCGCGACCTGGTCGAGGACCTGCTGGAGATCTCCCGTCTCGACGCCGGCGCCGAACAGTCCCGGCCCCAGGAGGTGCCCTTGGCCGAACTGGTCGAGGAGTCGGTGGCCAGGAGCGGTCTGCCCGCCACGGTCACGGCCGACGCCGCCCCGGTGGTGGAGACCGACCCGCGCCGGCTGGACCGTATCGTCTCCAACCTCGTCGTCAACGCCCACCGGCACGGTGCCGGGCCCGTGGAGGTCACCGTGTCGGGCCGGAACGTGCGGGTGCGTGATCACGGGCCGGGGTTCCCGCCCGGGCTGCTCGCGCACGGTCCGCAGCGCTTCCACACGGGCGCGGCGGAACGGGGCCGTGGGCACGGGCTGGGGCTGACGATCGCTCTGGGCCAGGCCCGGGTGATCGGAGCGGCCCTGCAGTTCGGCAACGACGCCGTGGACGGCGGCGCCGTGGCGGTGCTGCGCCTGCCGCCGTCGCAACCGCCGGCCGGGCCGGGCCACTAGCGGGCTCGTGCACGGTGATCGGTGAGGATCGCCTCCCGTCCGCGTGAGTGACACGCACCTGATACACGGCGGAGGCGGTATCGCGGGCCTGCGGCGTCCCGGGCTCCGCGGGCCGGACACATCGGGACCGCAGCCTGGTCGGCGTATCCGTCGTTCACGCCGATCCCGGAGGCATGTGCCGTGCCCCTCTCCCCCACACACCGCAGGCGCCCCGCGGTCACCGCACTCGTTCTGCTCACCCTCGCGATCCTGGCCGCCGCCGTGGCCCTGACCCTGGGCGGCCCCGGCTCCGTCCGTGATCAGGGCGGTCGCGGTACGTCGTCCGCCGAGGACGGCAGTCTCGCGGAGGACCTGGCGGATGCCGCCGTCCCCTGGCCGGAGGAAGGCCAGACGGCCGTGGCCCTGGGAGGCGAGGGGACCCTGGGGGTGCGGGGCGACCGGCGGCCGGTTCCGATCGCGAGCCTGACCAAGGTGATGACCGCGCACGTCATCCTCAGCGAGCACCCGCTGCGGCCGGGCGAGCCGGGGCCGCTGATCGAGGTGGACCGGCAGACCGCGTACGAGGTGGGCGTCGGTGGTGAGTCGACCGTCGCGGTGCGGGCCGGTGACACGTACTCCGAACGGCAGCTGCTGGAGATGCTGTTGATCCCGTCCGGCAACAACATCGCCCGTCTGCTGGCCCGTTGGGACTCGGGGAGCCAGGAGGCGTTCGTCCGAAAGATGCAGCGCGCCGCCGGGGAACTGGGGATGGACGACACGGCCTACACCGGGGCCAGCGGTATCGAGGACACGACGACGAGCACGGCGGTGGACCAACTGAGGCTGGCCCACGCGGTGATGAGGAACCCCGTGTTCCGTGACATCGTGGCGAGCCGGACGGTGTCGGTCCCCGGCGTGGGTGAGCTGGACAACACCAACGGCCTGCTGGGCACCGCGGGCGTCGTCGGTCTCAAGACCGGCTCGAGCACCCCGGCGGGCGGCAACCTGCTGTGGGCCTCCGAGGTGCGCGTCGGTGACAGGAGCCGCCTGATGCTCGGCGCCGTCCTGCACCAGCGCGCGAACACGACGGCCCCCGAGGGGATGCGGGCCGCACTGGACAACAGCCGGGCATTGATCGAGGGGCTCCGCAGCCGGCTCGCCAGCTCCGCAACGGAGGCCTGAGCGAGGATGACGAGGACACCCGCCGGCCACGGCAGGACCGCGCTGAGGACCGTTTGCACCGCCCTGCTGCCCCTGGTCATCCTGGCCCCGCGTCTCGTTCCCAACGGCCCCGGACGGGTGGGCAGCCTGGTCGACACCATGCCCTGGACGGCACTCGCGGTCCTGGCATGGGGCGCCGTCGCGGTGCTGCGCGGCTCCCGGACGGCGGCACTGCTGACGGTCCTTCCCGTGACCGCGTGGCTCGTGGTCTTCGGCGGCACGCTCGCCGACAAGTCGTCACCCGGGGGAGACCTCACCTTGGTGACCCACAACGTCAACCAGCACAACCCCGACCCCGAGCGCACGATACGAGGCCTGCTGGCCGCCGAGGCGGACGTCCTGGCGCTGGAGGAGTTGAGCCCCGACACGGCGCGGACCTACGAGCGGGCGCTGGCAGGGTTCTACCCCCACCACTTCTACGCGGGCACGGTCGGCCTCTGGAGCGTCCACCCCCTGCGTGACGCGCGGGTGGTGCCCGTCATGCCGTGGACCCGCGCCGTGCGCGCCACGGTGGAGAGTCCCTCAGGCCCGTTGGCCGTCCACGCCGTTCACCTGCCGTCGGTCCGGGTCACCCCGTCCGGGTTCACCACGCGCGCACGCGATGAGGCGCTCGGCCGGCTGATGCGGGAGGTGCGGGCCGAGAGGAGCCACGACGTGGTGGTCCTGGGCGACTTCAACGGCTCCGCCGACGACCGCGCGCTGCGTCCGCTCACCCGGCGCTTCGCCTCCGCCCAGTCCGCGGCCGGGGAGGGTTTCGGTTTCACCTGGCCGTCGCGTTTCCCCGTGGTGCGGCTCGACCAGATCTTCGTGGCGGGCGCGAAGGCCACCTCGGCGTGGACCTTGCCGGCCACGCCGAGTGACCACCTTCCCGTGGCGGCCCGTATCGCCCTCGGCCCGCACCCGCGTCCCGACGGGCAGCGGGCCACGGCGAACGCCGGCGCCATGACCGCGAAGCGGTACGGCGCCGCCCCTGGCCGCTACGACGGTGCGGACGCCTGCCAGACGGTTCCGCGGGCTTCGTATTCCAGCATGGTCTCCATTCCCACGGCCGTGTCCGCGCCGAGTTCGCGGCGGACCAGCCACAGGCTCAGGTCCAGGCCCGAGGTGATGCCTCCCGCCGTGACGAGGTCGCCGTCGTCGACGACGCGGGCGTTCTTGACGAGCCCGCCCTGTTCCTCGAGGTCCGGCTTGGCGACGTGATGCGTGGTGCACGGACGGCCCCGGGTCAGGCCGGCCGCGGCCAGCAGCATCGTTCCGGTGCACACCGCGCTGATGGTCAGCCCGGGGCGGGGGGCGGCGGCGAGGGCCCGTGGGAGGACGCCGCTGTGGATCTCGTCCCAGATGCCGGGGCCCTCGCGACGTGTGTAGGCGCCGCCCCCGGGCACCACGATCAGGTCCGCTTCCTCCGGGGCCCAGCGGTGTTTGACGTGGATCAGGCTGCCGAAGGCGGCGCGTACCGGCCGGGGGCGCCCGGTGGTGACGTAGCGGACCTCGGTCCCGCGGCTGCTGTGCACCCCGGCCATGGAGAGGGCCTCGTAGGGAGCGACGCAGTCCAGCTCCTCGACTCCGTCGAACATCACGATGTCGACGCGCAGCGGCCCGGTGCGCCGCCGGGGTGCGGCACCCGCCGTCTGCGTTCCCAAGGTTGTCGCCGTCACCGTCCCCGCGCCCAGGGTGGCCGCGCCCGCTGCTGTCGTCCGGCGTAGAAACTGCCTGCGTTCCACTGGTGTTGTCTCCCCTGTCCGAGAACTGCCGATGCACCAGTAGTCGTTGGCGGTGCCGGTCGAGTTCCCGGGCTCAGTGGGGCGTGTGGTGCAGCTTGCCCTTGCGGAGGGTGAGGATGCGGTCGGACTGGGTGGCCAGTTGCTGGGAGTGGGTGACGACCACCACGCACTTGTTCTGTTCGTGGGCGAGGCCGCGGAAGGTGTCGATGATGCCCTGGGCCGTGTCCTCGTCGAGGTTTCCGGTGGGTTCGTCGGCGAAGAGGATGTCGACGTCGCAGGCCAGGGCGCGGGCGATGGCGACGCGCTGCTGCTGGCCGCCGGACAGTTGCAGGACGCCGCGGGTGGCCGTCTGGTTGTCCAGGCCGAGGTCTTCCAGCACCTGAAGGGCGTGGGCCCGGCGGCTGCCCCGGGCGGGCCTGGCTCCGGTGATCTCCATGGCGCAGACGACGTTCTGCAGGGCGGTCATGTAGGTGAGGAGGTTGTAGTGCTGGAAGATCGTGGCGGCGTGCTTGTTGCGATAGCGGCCCAGGCCCAGGTCCTTGAGGTCGCGGCCCTCGAAGCTGACGGTGCCGGTGGTCGGGGTGTCGAGGCCGCTGGCGAGGCTGAGCAGGGTGGTCTTGCCGCTGCCGGAGGGGCCGAGGATCGTGTAGAACGTGCCGCGTTCGAAGGTGTGGTCGATGTCCCGGAGGACGATGGTCTTGCGGCGCCCGCCCCAGTAGGTGTGGCTGACGCGGTGGAGTCGGAGGACGGGCGCGGGTTCGGTGGCGTGGGTCATGGGGTCACTTGCCGTTCGTGAGGATCGAGCGGGGGCTGAGGCGCAGGACGGAGACTGCCGGGATGGCGGTGGCGAGCAGGCCGATGCCGAGTCCGATGCCTCCGACGGCGGCGAGGTCGGCGGGTTCGAGTGCGACGGTGATGGTGTCGATGGGGTCGGCGTTCCCGGCCGGCCGGTCGTCGGGGTCGATGCCCTCGCCGATGCCGGTGCTGCCGGGGGCGGGCGGCTCCCAGGCGTCGATCTTCCGCTGGGCCGCGGTGGCTTCCCTGCCGAGCAGTGACTGGCCCGTGGTCTGCGTCAGCCGGGGGGTGAAGAGCGACGCGAGCACGATGGCCAGCGCGGCGATCGCGGTGATCTCCAGCGCCTGCTGGGTGATGATCTTCCACTTCTTCTCGCCCATGGACAGCAGCACGCCGTACTCGGTGCGGCGCTGTTTGACGGCGAGGTTGACGAGCAGGGCGAGCACGGCGGCGCCCGCGAGGCCGGTCAGCCACATGGCGAGGGTCGCGGTGGAGCTGATGCTCTTCAGCGGTCCGGTCATCTGCTGTACGGCCTTGTCGTTGACGTCGAGCGTGAAGCCGTCGAGCGCGGAGCCCGCTGTCGCCTCGGCCCGGTCCCTGAACTCCCGCTGGTCATCGGGGTCCGTGAGGAGGAAGGTGGCCCGGGTGATGCCCGGGGCACCGCCGCCGGGGGCGCTGAGGGCGGCGAGGCCGCCGACGGTGCCGTAGATCATGTTGGCGGGGCTGACGTAGTACTCGGGTTCCGGCTCGGTGGCCGGGCGGGGGTCGCGGAAGATGCCGGCCACGGTGAACTTCCCCGTGGTCTTCTCGTCGTTGCCGGTGAGGGTCACCGTGTCGCCGGTCCGGAGGCGGTTCTTCCTGGCCAGGCGCTCCTCGATGAGGATCCGCTTCTTGTCCCGGTCGGCGGCGGTCAGGTGCCGGCCGGAGACGAGCGTGAACCTGCCGCTGCGGAAGTCGGTGAGGAGCGAGGAGTCGAGGAGGCCGATGGCCGCGGTGCCGCCGGGTCCCATGGTGTCCTCCATGCCCGCGTCGACGAGTTCGGCGTCCTTCTTGAGGATCACCCGGTCCCACAGCGAGTACGTGTACTTCTGTACCTGGGGCAGCTCGCCGATCCTCTCCACGGTCGCGGGGTCGATCACCGGCGCCTGTCCGACGCCGCCCATGGCCCCCAGGTCGACGTCGAGACCGACCTCCGCCCCCACCGACCGCCTGGCGTCCCGTTCGGCCCGGGCGGTCGCGGCGTTGATCAGGACACCGGCCATCACCATGAGGGAGATGACCAGGAAGGTGGTGAAGGTGATCAGTGTGCGGCCCTTGCGGGCCCACAGGCTGAGGGCTGCGCGTTTGACGAAATTCATGAACGGTGGCTTTCTGAGTTGGTCCCGGCGGCCGGTCAGTCGCCGTCGGTCAGGATCGAGCGGGGGTGCAGGCGGAGGATTCCGATGCCCGGGACGACGGTGGAGACCAGGCAGATGCCGAGTCCGAGGGCGGCGACCCTTCCCACGTCGGCCGGCCGGACCCGCACCGTGGGAGGGGCGCTCTCCGCGTCGCGCACCCCCGCCGCCACGGTGTGGTGCCGCGGGCGGTCCAGCAGGGCATCGCCCACGGACGGTCCGGCGAGGTGTCCCGCCACCGCGGCGCAGGCGACCGCGGGCAGGCACACCGCCGCGGCCTCCACGACGTGCTGGGAGACGAGCTTCCACTTCTTCTCGCCCATGGACAGCAGTACTCCGAGTTCGTGCCGCCGCTCCCGGATCTGCAGCGTCACGACGAGGCAGAGGATCAGTGCGCCGGCCAGGGCGATGACCCAAACGATCAGGCCGGCGAAGGTGCCCACGCGCTGAATGGGACGGACCTGGTCGCGGTACGCCTTGTCGTTGACGCGGAAGTCGAAGTCCTCGGTGCCGAGCAACCGCCGGGCCGCGTCGTGCAGTTGCCCGGCCTGTTCGGGCGAACCGATTTTGAGGACCACTTCGTCGAGACGGCCGGTACCACCGCCGAGCCGCTCCGCGACGGGCATCGGAACATAGAGGGTGTTGCCGGGAAGCTCGTTCGGTGGCTTCCACTGGGACGGATCCTGCCGAGGGTCCCGGAACACGCCGACGACCTCGAGCGAGACGTCGCGTTCACCGTCGGCGGACCGCAGCCGGACCGTGCCGCCGGTCCTGAGGCCGTTCCGCGCGGCGAGGCGTTCCTCGATCACCGCGACACGGCGGCCGGTGTCCGCCGGGGTGATCCCCCGTCCGGAGGTGATCTTCGTCGATCCGTACGAGAAGGGCAGCAGCATGCCCAGGTCCCGCACGCCGTGCACCGCCAGCGGCCCCTCCTCCCTCGCGGTGTCCCGCGTCCCGGCCGGCTTCGGCACCAACGGGACGAGCGGGTCGAACCCGTGCGGGCCGGCGGCCAGCGGGAGCAGCGGGTTGTACCGCGTCACCGGCGGCTCGGAGCCGAGCCGGTGCGCCAGGGCCGGGGTCAGCCGCCCGCCGCGCACCGTCACATCGACGCCGATCGTGCGCTGGGCCTCGGCCTCCTGGCGCGCGGCGGCCGCCTTCAGCAGAAATCCGCCGAGGAGCAGAGAACAGATCACGGCGAAAATACCGAAGAGGGCGGCGGTGCGGGATTTCCTGACGCACAGGCTCGTCCCGGCCCGCTTGACGAAGTTCATGCGGGCAGTAGAGCAAACCCTGCTTTGCAGCAGGATAAACGTGTTACGCCGGCATAAAAGCGGTGCGGCGATTCAAAGGCGGTGCACGGCCGTGCGGGTTTTCCGGGTCAGGTGCGGGAGACCAGCCGGCCGCGTCGCAGGTGCAGTACCTCGTCGCTCGCCTCCGCCACCTCCTTGGAGTGGGTCACCACGATCACGCACTTGCCGTCGTCGTGGGCCAGCTTCTGGAACACCTCGATGATCCCGGCCGCCGTGACCTGGTCGAGGGCGCCGGTGGGCTCGTCCGCGAAGAGGACGTCGACCTCGCAGGCGAGGGCGCGGGCGATGGCGACGCGCTGCTGCTGTCCGCCGGAGAGCCTGAGGGTGCGCCGGTTCCGGTCGGCGGCCTCGATGCCCAGCAGGTCGAGGAGTTCGGCCGCGCGTCGCCTGCGCCGGGGGCCCTTCACGCCGGTGATCTCCATGGCCGAGGTGACGTTCTGGAGGGCGGTCATGTAGGTGAGCAGGTTCAGGGACTGGAAGACGGTCGCCGCGTGACGGTTGCGGTACCTGCCGCGGCCCAGCTCCGCCATGTCGCGGCCGCGGAAGCGCACGGTGCCGCCGGTGGGTGCGTCCAGGCCGCTGGCCAGGGAGAGCAGGGTGGTCTTGCCGGAGCCGGACGGGCCGACGACGGCGTACATGCGGCCCGCTTCGAAGCGGTGCGACACGTCCTTGAGGACGACCCGGCGACGGCTGCCGCTCTGGTAGGTGCGGGTGAGCCCGCTGAGTTCGAGAAGGGGCTCGGCGGGGTGCTCGGACATGTCAGTCTCCCTTGGTGAGGAGGTCACGGGGGTTGAGGCGCAGGATGCGGCTGCCGGGAACCAGGGTGGCGAGGGCGGCGATGCCGAGGCCGGTGGCACCGACCTTGCCGATATCGGCGGGACCGAGCCGGATGGCGAGGGAGTCGATGGGGTCGACGTCCTCCTCTTCCTTCATGCCCCCGAGGGGATCGGAGGGGTCCCGTTCGGGGCCCCGGCCGGCCGCCTCCTCCTGGGCCGAGGAGACTTCACCGGCCAGCAGCCGGTCGCCGACGGCCTGGGAGAGCAGCGGGCCGCAGGCGCCCGCCAGACCGATCGCGACGACGGAGCAGGCGGTGATCTCGACCAGGTGCTGGCCGAGCAGCCTCGGCTTCTTCTCCCCCAGGGAGAGCAGGATGCCCAGCTCCTTGCGGCGTTCGCGCAGTGACGAGGCGACGAGCAGGGCGAGGATGGCGGTGCCCGCCACGGCCACCAGCCACACGGTGACGGTGGCGAAGCCTGCGGTCTCGTTGATCGGCCCGACCAGGGTCCTGTACTGCTTGTCGTTGACCGACAGCGGGAAGATCTCCAGATCCGCCCCGGCCTCGGTGGCGTCCTTGCGGAGCCGTTCCAGGTCGGCGGGGTCCTTCAGGGTGAAGGTGGCCTGGTTGACCACGCCGTCGCCGCCCTTGCCGTCCTTGCTTCCCTTGCCCTTGCCGAGGAGGAGGCTCGCGCCGTCCGGAGTCAGGTAGAGCTGGTTGGCCGGGTGGGTCAGGGCCGGCACGTAGGTGCCGGTGTCGGCGGTGTTGTTCCGGTAGATGCCGACGACCTCGAAGGTGTACTCCGTCTCGTCGGGCTTCTCGCCGGGCGGGGGGATCTGACCCACCTTCAGCTCGACCCTGTCGCCGACCTCCAGCTTGTTCTCCTTGGCCAGGCGCTCCTCGACGACGATCTCGTCGCTCGCGCTGTCCGCGGTGATGCCGCGGCCGGTGATCAGTGCGGAGTCGCCGGCCTTGAACTCACCGACCGCGTTCAGATCGCGCACCCCGTCGGCACTGAACAGATCGGCGCCCGGGGCGTCCCCGGGCGGGGGGACCGGCTGATACAGCCGGGTGGAGCGGGTGGGGAACGCGCCCGAGTCGGTGGTGTAGTTGCACTGGGCCACCACGGACGACGTGCAGATCTCGTCCACCAGGGAGCGGTGCAGGTCGGCGTTCTCGCCGAGCCGCCCCGCGACGGGGCCGCTTGACGCCTCTTCCTTGCCCGAGCTGATCAGCGCGTTGAGGTCGAGCTGCATGGTCACCACCGCGCCGACGCGCTGCTTGGCATCGTCGGCGGCGCGGGCCGCGGCGGACCGGATCAGGAAGCCGGACAGCACCAGGGTGCAGATGACGAAGAAGAGGCCGATCAGCATCAGCGTCTTCCCGAGGTGGCCGGTCAGCCGCCACCACGCCCGTTTGAAGAGATTCATGACGCCGACGTTAGGCAGCACCTGTTGTCGACCGCGTTTGACGCCGGCCGCCCCTTCCCGTCCTCTCATACACGGTTCACATCTCACCCGTGATAAATGTGATCGAGAACAAGCGGACAATGGCAGGGAAAGTCGACGCGGGGGCTGCCGACTTCCTCATTGAATTCTCAGATTCGAATGGGCAAGGGGTGCGGGGCAATGCGTGTTCTGGTGGTCGAGGACGAGGAGTTCATGGCACGCATCCTCGACATCGGGCTGCGCAGGGAGGCGATCGCGGTCGATGTCGTGCACGACGGCGACGCCGCCCTGGAGCGGGTCACCGTCTACGACTACGACGCGGTGGTCCTCGACCGTGATCTGCCCGGGGTGCACGGTGACGAGGTGTGCCGCCGGATGGTCTCGATGGGGCTGGACTGCCGCATTCTGATGCTCACCGCGGCGGGCCGCCTCGGTGACAAGGTCGAAGGACTCGGGCTCGGCGCCGACGACTATCTGGCGAAGCCCTTCGACTTCCCCGAACTCGTCGCCCGGCTCCGGGCGTTGTACCGCCGCAGTCCGACGGCCCACCCTCCCGTACTCACCTACGCCGACCTCCGCTTCGACACCCACCGCCGGACCGTCACCCGCTCCGGTGCGCCGATCCGCCTCACCCCCAAGGAACTGGCGGTTCTGGAACTGCTGATGCGGGCGGACGGCGGAGTGGTCAGCGTCGAGTACCTCCTGGACAAGGCGTGGGACGCCCACGCCGACCCGCTCACCAACGCGGTGCGTCTGGTCGTGCACACCCTGCGCAAGAAGCTCGGCCACCCTCAGCTGGTGCACACCGCGATCAGCGCCGGTTACTACCTGGGGACCCGTTGATCCACCGTCGGCGGCGCCCCGGCGGCAGGCCCCGGACCCTGAGCATCCAAGGGCGTCTCTTCCTCGGCTTCGGCGGGGCGCTGGCCCTGTGCTCGGCCCTGATGGTCACGATCATCTACGTCGGCATCAGGTACCTGCCGACGTACGACTTCACCGCGCCGTACGCCCTGCCCACCGCCCCGCCTGACGGGCCCGTCAGAGGGCAGCCGGTGCAGCCCGAACCGCCGGTCGCGGGCGAACCGACGCGGGAGTCCGAGGCGGTGGACGTCGCGGGGCTCATCCGCGACAAGGAGGACGTCTGGCACACGGTGCTCGCCGTGTCCGTCGGCGGCGTCACCCTCGTGATGCTCGTCGGGCTCGGCGTGGGCCGGCACCTGGCGCGCAGGCTGCTCGCTCCCCTCGCGGACATCGGCAAGGCGGCGGCCAAGGCGGGTGAGGGCGATCTGGCGTACCGCATCAACGCCACCGGTCCGCGCGACGAGTTGAGGCAACTCGCCGACACCTTCGACACGACGTTGCACCGTCTTCAGGAGTCCTTCGAGGCGCACCAGCGGTTCGCCGCCAACGCCTCCCACGAACTCCTCACCCCGCTCGCCACGAACCGGGCCATCCTCCAGGTCGCGGCGGCCGATCCCGACGGGGAGGAGTTCGCGGAGCTGGTTCCGATGCTGGTGCAGACGAACGAGCGCAACATCACGATCGTCAACGAGCTGTTGCAACTGGCCGCCGCGGGTCAGGTCCGGTACGACGCCGAGCCTGTCGATCTCGCCGGTGTGACCGCGGAGGCGGTGGAGGAGGCGCGGGCGGGCGCACCGGCGTCCGGGGTCGAGATCACCGCGGACCCGCCGGACCGGCGGGGGGCGGGGTTCGAGGTGGCCGGCAACGAGGCGCTGATGCGCCGGGTCGTCGCGAACCTGTTGGACAACGCGTGCGTGCACAACGTTCCGGAGGGGTGGGTGCATGTGCGGGTACGCACCGAGGGGGTCGCGGGGGCGGTGGTGCTGGAGGTGGACAACACGGGTCCGGGGGTGGATCCGGACACCGTGGACCATCTCTTCGAGCCCTTCTTCCGGGCCAGGCCCCGCATCGCCAGTGACCGCGGCCATGGCCTCGGGCTCGCGATCGTGCGGTCCGTGGTGCAGGCGCATCGCGGCACGGTCGACGCGGAGGCGAATGCCTCCGGCGGTCTGCGGGTGCGGGTGACGCTGCCGGCGGCCGGGGGCTGAACGGGGGCGGGCGACTGGTCGGGGCCGGGGGCTGGGCACACGCGGGGTTCTTCGCCCCCGCCGCCCCTTCCGTCCCAACCCCGGGGGCCGCGCCCCCAGACCCCCTCCGGGCCCGCGCAGGGCGCGAGCCCGGGCACGCGTAGGTGTGCTCGCCCCCTCCCCACCCCCGCCAGAGGGCTGTGCTCCAGGGCCGGGCGGGTCGGCCGGGAGCGTGCTGGGGGCTGCGCCCCCTGGCTCCCGGACCGGGCGGTGGAACGGTTCAGGTGTGCTCGTGCTCGATGGTGACCGTGGGTGGGGCGGGGCGGGAGGGATCGGAGGTGGGGTCCGCTTGCTGGCCGGTTACCTGTTCGGTGGCGTCGCGTACGGCCTGGCGCAGCCAGCGGTGGGCCGGGTCGTCGTCGACACGGGGGTGCCAGGCCATGCCGTAGGGGAAGGGCGGAAGTTCCTCGGGGGCCTCGGCGATGCGGTAGTCGGGGTGGTCGGCGTAGGGCAGTGCGCCGCGGCGCGGGAGGGCGGCGATGAGCTCCGTGCCGGGGAGGGCGGCGGCCGCGGCGGAGAAGTAGGGCACCCGCAGGCCGGTGGGGCGGCGCAGCCCGTGCTCGTCCAGCCGGCGTTCGACCATGGTCTGGCTGTCGGCGAGGACGGTGATGACCACGTGCGGATGGGCGAGGAAGTCCCCGATGCTCAACCGCTCCGCGGTGCACGGGTGTTCCCGCGCCAGGAGGCAGACGAACTCCTCCTCGAAGAGCGTCTGCCAGCGCAGCGAGGGCGGTGCGATGACACCGGCGATGACCAGGTCCGCGCGGCCCTGTTCGACGTCGGTGAAGGACTGGTCGGTCAGCGGGGAGACGCTGAAGGAGATGCCCGGTGCCTCGCGGACCAGGCGGGGCAGCAGCCCGGGGCCGAGCACCGAGGTGGCGTAGTCGGTGCAGTGGATGCGCAGGTTGCCGGTCGCCTTCGCCGGGTCGAAGACCTCACCGCGCAGCAGCATCTCCAGGCGCGGCAGGATGACGGCGAGTTCCGACTGGATCTGCCGGCCGCGCCGGGTCGGCTCGTACCCGTTGGGCGTGCGCACCAGGAGTTCGTCGCCGAAGGTCTCCCTGAGGCGTTGCAGCACGCGGCTCATGGCCGACTGGCTCAGGTGGTAGCGGTCGGCGGCGCGCGTCACATGCCTCTCCTCGAGGAGCACCGCCAGCGCTTCGAGAAGGTTGAGGTCGACATTCCGCAGGAGTGTCACAGGCCCACCGTAACGCCTGCATGCAGGTAACGCATGTGTCGTGCACATACAGGGCACCATCATGCGCCGAGCGCATGATGAGCATTCCGATTTGGCGTTGGACGAATGCCCCGCCGAGGCCCAGGCTCAATCCCATCCCACCGAAACCTTAGACGAGGAGTCGCTCGCCCATGCCCGAGCACAGCAGGCGCAACGTCCTGAAATCGGGGGGTGCCGCAGCAGCTGCCGTGATGGCCCCGCTCCCGGACAGTCCGCGGCCCGCGACCGCACCCCATCAGGTCCAGCAGGCGGCACGGCCCGAGCCGGTCACCGACCTCACGCTGGAAGTCAACGGAAAACGGCACCGCCTGGAGGGAGTCGAGGCCCGGGTCACCCTGCTCGACGCGCTGCGCGAGCGGGCCGGGCTCACCGGCGCCAAGAAGGGCTGCGACCGGGGTGAGTGCGGCGCCTGCACCGTGCTCGTCGACGGGCAGCGCATCAAGTCGTGCCTGACGCTGGCCGTGATGCAGGAAGGCCGCTCCATCACCACCGTCGAGGGACTGGCCCGCGGGGAGCGGCTGCACCCGGTGCAGGAGGCGTTCATCCGGCGCGACGCCTTCCAGTGCGGCATCTGCACGCCGGGGCAGATCATGTCGGCGGTGGCCTGCATCGAGGAGGGCCACACCGGTTCGGAGGACGAGATCCGCGAGTGGATGAGCGGCAACCTGTGCCGTTGCAGCTGTTACCCGAACATCGTCGACGCGGTCGCCGACGCCGCCAAGGCGGTGCGGCGATGAGGGACTTCTCCTACGTCCGCCCGGAGGGCGCGGCCGAGGCCGTGCGCCTGGTCGCCCGCGACGCGGACGCGACGTTCGTCGCCGGTGGCACGGACCTGCTGAACCTGATGAAGGACGGCGCCGAGGACCACTCCCTGGTGGTCGACGTCAGCCGTCTCCCCCTGGCCGGCATCGAGGAGTCGCGCGGGCGGCTGCGCATCGGCGCCATGGCCCGGATGGCCGACGTCGCCCTGCACCCGGTGGTCCGCAAGCGGCTGCCGGTGCTCTCCCAGGCGTTGCTCGCCAGCGCCTCGCCGCAGGTGCGCACGATGGCGACGATCGGCGGCAATCTGCTCCAGCGCACCCGCTGCTGGTACTTCCGGGGCACGGACTTCGCCTGCAACAAGCGCGAGCCGGGCTCGGGTTGTGCCGCTCTGGAGGGCCGCAGCCGCTGGCACGCCGTGCTCGGCGGCGGCGACCACTGCATCGCCGTCCACCCCTCCGATCTCGCGGTGTCCCTGCGCGCCCTGGACGCCACCGTGCACACGCTCGGGCCGGACGGCGCCCGCACCGTCTCCCTCGCCGACTTCTACCGGGAGCCCGGCGACACGCCCCACATCGACAACGCCCTGCGGCACGGTGAGCTGATCACCGCGGTCGAGGTCCCGCTGCCCCCGGCCGGAAGCCACCAGCGCTATCTGAAACTGCGCGACCGTGCCACGTTCGAGTTCGCCGTCGTGTCCGTCGCCGCCGTGCTGCGCACGCGCGGCCGGGTCGTCGAAGAGGCACGCCTGGCCTTCGGCGGCATCGCCACCCGCCCCTGGCGCTCCGCCGAGGCCGAGGACGCGCTGCGGGGCAAGCCGCTGACGGAGCGGAACATCGCGGCTGCCGGGCGCGTCCTGGTCAAGGACGCCCAGCCCCGCGAGGACAACGAGTTCAAGGTCGAGCTGGTGCAGCGCGCACTCCAGGACGTGCTCGGCCGCTACACCGGAGGTTCCCGATGAACACCGACGTCGTCGGCCGGCCGCTCTCCCGCGTGGAGTCCCGGCTGAAGGTGACCGGTGCGGCCGAGTACACCGCGGACGTCCGTGTCCCCCGGCTGCTGCACGGGTACATGGCGATGAGCACCATCGCCCGCGGGCGCGTCACCCGGATCGACACCCGCGCCGCCGAGGCCGCCCGCGGAGTCGTCGCCGTCTACACCCACGAGACCATGCCGCGGCTGAAGCAGCCCACCTACCGGCCGTTCTTCAAGCCCTTCATCCCCATCCAGTCGCCCGAGATCCACCACGCCGGACAGCCGGTCGCCTTCGTCGTCGCGCAGACGCTGGAGCAGGCGCAGCGGGCCGCCGAGCTGGTCGAGGTCGAGTACGAGGAAACCGGGCGCCCGTTGGGCGACTTGGCGATGGGCGAGCCGTTCGTGGAGCCCAGTGGACCGGACGGCCCCAACACCTTCGAGCGCGGCGACGTCGCCAAGGGCATGGCCCAGGCCGACGTCCGCGTCGAGGCCGAGTACACGATCCCCATGCACCACCACAACCCGATCGAACCCCACGCCACCACCGCCGTGTGGAAGGGGTCGAAGGTGACGGTGTACGAGACCACACAGGCCCTGGGCAACACCCAGCACGTCGTCAGCGAGGCGCTGGACGTACCGCTCGAGGACGTCCGGGTGATCTCGCGCTACCTCGGCGGCGGGTTCGGCTCGAAGGGACCGGTCTGGGCGCACACCGTCCTGGCCTGCGCCGCCGCCCGTGCCGTGGGCAGGCCGGTCAAGCTCGTGCTGTCCCGGGCGCACATGTACACCTCCAACGGGCACCGCGCGCAGACGCATCAGAAGATCAGCATCGGTGCCACCCGCGACGGCCGGATCACCGCGCTCGACCATGTGAGCACCCAGCAGGTCACCCGGGGCGACGTCGCCCTGTTCAACAGCAGCGAGCCGATCCGCATGCTGTACGACATCCCCCATCTGTCCAACGTGCAGCGCACCGTACGCCTGGACCTGCCCACCCAGAGCTTCATCCGGTCCCCGGAGGCGTGCTCCAGCCACGCCCAGGAAGCGGCGCTGGACGAACTCGCGCACGCCCTGAAGCTCGACCCGGTCGAGCTGCGCAGGCGCAACTGGAGCAGCCGCAACATGGCGGACGGCGAGGAGTGGGGCAGCAACTACCTGCGGGAGTGCTACGACCGTGCCGCGGCGAAGTTCGGCTGGTCCCGGCGCAACCCGCGCCCCGGTTCCATGCGCGACGGCGGCGAACTGATCGGCTGGGGCATGGCCACCTCCGCCCACACCGCCGGCGGCCGGCCGGGTTCCGGCGCCCGTATGACGCTCGACGTGCGCGGCAGGGCGCACATCCAGGTGGGCACCCACGACATCGGCACCGGCACGTACACCATCATGACGCAGATCGCCGGCGAGGTGCTCGGGATCCCCGTCGACGACGTGACGTTCGAACTCGGGGACAGCGCCTTCCCCCTGAGTTACGCCTCGGGTGCCTCCACGACGGCCCCCGGTGTCGGCACCGCCGTCAACCGCGTGTGCAGCGCCGCCCGCAAGGCCGTCATCGAGATGGCCGTGTCCCAGCCCGGCTCGCCGCTGCGCGGTGTCCCCGCCGACCGGGTGGACACCGGGGACGGCCATCTCTTCGACACCGCCGACCGCAGGACCCGGGTCAGCTACCGGTCGGTGATCGGGCACGGCGGCAAGCCCCTGCACTTCGAGGTCGAACCCGTCGACACCCCGCTCGGCTACTCGACCGGAGCGGTCTTCGTGGAGGTGCGCGTCGACCCGCTGCTCGGCCGGATCCGGGTGAGCCGTGTGGTGGGCTGCTACGACCCGGGCACCGTCCTCAACCGCAAGACGGCGCGCAGCCAGGTCCTCGGGGGCATCATCTGGGGCATCGGATTCACCCTCTTCGAGCACACCCTCGTCGACCCCGCCACGGCCCGGATCGTCAACCCGAACCTGTCCGGCTATCTGATCCCCGTCAACGCCGATGTCCCCGACATCGAGGTGCAGTTCATCGACCGGCCCGACCCGGCCAGTGACGCCCTGGGCGCCCGCGGCTTCGGCGAGACACCGATGACCGGGGTCACCGCCGCCATCGCCAACGCCGTGTTCCACGCCACGGGCAAGCGCGTACGCGACCTGCCCCTCACGCAGGACAAGCTGCTGTGACCGGCCGCCACGCCCTCTGGGACACCCTGTACGACGCCTGGTCGTCCGGGCGGACCTCCGCGCTGGCCACCGTCGTGGACACCTTCGGATCGGCTCCGCGGCCGATCGGGTCGTCCATGCTGCTCACGCCGGCGGGCCAGGTGGTGGGGTCGGTGTCGGGCGGCTGTGTGGAGGGCGACGTCCTCGAACGGGCCCGGGAGTCGGTGCTGGACGGCACGCCGCAGCGGGCGACGTACGGCATCAGTGACGACGACGCCTTCGCCGTGGGCCTGACCTGCGGCGGCACCCTGGAGGTGTACGTCGAGCCCGTCGACCGGGACACCTTCCCCGGTCTGGGCGAGGTGATGGAGTCGGTGCGGGCCGGTGTCCCCGTCGCCGTCGTCACGGTGCTGGAACACCGCGGGTCCCCGCCGGCGGGCAGGCATGCGGTGATCCACGCCGACGGCCGTGACGACGGCCCGTGCCCGCCGGGCCTGCCGGCCGGTGTCCTGGACGACGCACGCGCGCTGTTGCGCACCGGCGACAGCGGGCTGCTCCACTACGCGTCCGAGGACCTCAGCGTCTTCGTGCGCTCCTTGTCACCGCCGCCCCGGATGCTGTTGTTCGGGGCCGGTGACTTCGCCGCGGCCCTCGCCTCGGTCGGCCGCACCCTGGGCTACGAGGTGACCGTCTGCGACGCACGGCCGCTGTTCACCACCGCGGACCGGCTGCCGGACGCCGACGAGGTCGTCGTGGCGCGACCGGACGAGTACCTGGCCGGGGAGGTGGCGCGGGGACGGGTCGACGCACGGACCGTGGTCGTGTCCTTCACCCACGATCCCAAGTTCGACATCCCCCTGCTGGAGCGGGCGTTGGGACTCGATGTCGCGTTCGTGGGGGCTCTGGGCTCGCGCCGTACGCACGAGCGCCGCGCCCGCGCGCTCGCCGGGGCGGGCGTGTCCGCGCGGGCCCTGGCCCGGCTGTCCTCGCCGGTCGGTCTGGACCTGGGCGGCCGCTCCCCCGGGGAGACGGCCGTCTCGATCGCCGCGGAGATCATCGCGGCCCGGCACGGGGGCGGAGGCGAACGGCTCTCCCTGCGCGCCGGGCCGGTCCACCTCCGGCCGACCGCGGTAAGCCGCGGCTGAACGGACCACCCGGTCCCCTCGACGACCGGGCCGGGGCGCTCGGCTTCCTCCACCCCCGGCCCGGTCTCCACCTGCACGCGGTGAGCGCACCCCCTTCACAACTGCCCTGTCGGGCAACGGAGTCGACCCGTGCGACGCCGAGGTCGGCACAGCGACCGAAGTTAGGATCGCAACCGATTCCTGAGCCGTGCCGAACGTGCGGAGTCAGCGCGTTCAGTCCTTGGAGGTTGTCCGTGAGCATGCGCATCCCGTACCGCTTCGGGCGGGGGCAGGCCCTATGACCGAGTCCGTGGTCTCCCTTTTTGAGCAGCTTGTTGACGCCGCCCCGCCCGGTGACGTACCCGTGTTGTTCGACACGGCATGTGTGCTCGGCGGCAGCGTCGCGGGGCTTCTGGCGGCGCGTGTGCTGTCCGACCGCGCACACCGGGTCGTCGTCATCGAGCCCGACGACATCTCCGCGCGGCACGCGCCGCGTCCCGGAGTACCCCAGGACCAGCACCTCCACGTGCTCCTCCCGGCAGGCCACGCGTGGGCGGAGAGGTGGTTCCCGGGGATCACGGCGGAAGCCCGGAACCACGGCGCGACCCTGCCGTCGGCCGAGGGGTTCGCCTACCTCAACGGCGCACCTCAGGCGCTGGACGGCTCGGGCCGCCACATGCTCTCGATCGGGCGCCCCCTGCTGGAGTCCCTGCTCCGCGAACGCGTCACGTCCCTGCCCAACGTGACCGTTCTCCGCGGCCGGGCCACCGGACTGCGGTACCACGACGACGCCGTGAGCGCCGTCCGCTACCTCGGCGGTGACGAGGGCGACGGTGACACGGAGACACTGGACGCGGATTTCGTCGTGGACGCCATGGGACGCTCCAGCAGACTGTCGGCCTGGCTCGAGGAGAGCGGTTACGACCGGCCGGGGCTCGAACGGCTGCGGGCCCCGCTCAACTATGCGACGGCCCTGTTCGAGCGGCCGGAGGACGCCGCCGACCTGGAGAAGACCCTCGGTCAGGCGCTCTTCACGCCGCAGTACCCCTCGGACGGCGTATCCGTCGCGGCGGCGCAGGCGATCGAGGGCATGCGGTGGATCGTGACGCTGATCGGGTACGACGACAACCGGCCAGGCCGGACCGTCGCCGAGTTCCGTGCGGCGTGCGACAAGCTGCCCCCCGTCTTCGCCAAGGCCACCGCCGGCGCCGTGGTGGGGGACGTGGTGACCTACCACCAGGCCGAGAGCCGGCGGCGCCACTTCGCCGAGGTGAGCCGCTTCCCCGCACGCCTGGTCGCCGTGGGGGACGCCGTGGCATCGTTCAACCCCGTCTACGGCCAGGGCATGACCTCCGCCGTGCTGCACGCCTCCTGCCTGGCCTCCTATCTCGGCTCCGGCCCCGATCTCGGCACGGCCGCCCGGGAGTTCTTCCGTCTCCAGCAGACGGTCGTGGACGCCGCGTGGGCCGTCTCCGCCGGGGGTGACAGCGCCCGCCTCGACGCGCAGAACGGCACCGAGGTGCCGGAGGACCTCCGGCGGCAGCGATGGGCCATGGAGCAGATCACGCTGGCCGCGCTCCACGACGGGGACGTCGCCCTCGCGTTCAACGAAGTCGCCCGCATGCTGCGCCACCCCGAGCGGCTGGCCGATCCGGACCTGGTGGCGAGGGCGGTCGCCGTGAACGAAAGGGCAGCCATGGCAGCGGGACAGGGGCAGACCGGCACCCCCGCCACGGCGTGAGTGCCGAGGAGGGCGGGTACCTCAGAGCGACCTCGCCCTCCTCCGCACCGGTGCCATGGACTCGAGCACACCGGCCGTCGTGTCGTCGGCGGGGAAGAAGGTCTCCACGGCGATCTCGTCCAGGGTGACGTCCCTCGGCGAGCCGAAGACGGTGGTCGTGTAGAGGAACGCGAGGTCGCCCTGGTCGGAGGTCAGGAGCAAGGGGACGGCGAGGTCGTCCAGACTCTCCTCCTCCGGGAGAGCGGAGGGGGCGGGGTAGGACTCGAGGTCCGCCAGCAGCTCCGCGAGACCTTCGGCCGCGGTCCGGGCGAGCTGACGGCGCAGTCGGCGCAGCACGTGCGCGCGCCACTGGGTGAGGTTGCGGATCCGCGGGGCCAGTCCCTCCGGATGCAGTGTGGCGCGCAGGACGTTCACCGGCGGGGTGAGGAGCGTGGCGGGGAGGCCGGCGAAGAACGCCGTCGCCGCCCGGTTGGCGGCCAGCAGCTCCCAGCGCACGTTGACCGCGAGCGCCGGGCTGGGCTCGTGGCCGGCGAGTACGGCCTCCACGGCGGTCCGGGCCGCGCCGAGGTCCGCGAGCGGCCGCTCGGGATGGGCCGGCGCGAAGCCCGCCGCCAGGTGGAGGGCGTTGCGCTCCCGCAGCGGCACGTCGAGTTCGTCGCAGAGCCGTTCGATCATGTTCCGGCTCGGGGTGGCACGTCCGGTCTCGATGCAGCTCAGGTGCCGGGTGGACAGGTTCGCCGCGAGTGCCACGTCCAACTGTGACCGGTTGCGGCGCTGCCGCCAGCGCCGTACGAGCAGTCCGACCGGTTCCGAGGTGACCATGCTCCGAGCGTGGCCCACCTCAGGTGCGCCCGGCAATGACCTCGGAGGTCATCGACACCGTGCCGTGCCGCGCCGCACAGTCGGGGACAGGGACCGCGCCCACCTCGCAGGGCCCCGCTCAGTGACCGACGACGCAGAGAGAAGGAGCCCGCCATGGCCAGCACCAGCGAACCGGCCACCGCGCCGTACCGGGAGAGCCTCGACCGGTATCTGCGGTTCTGGAACACCCCGGCCGCCGACGGAGGAAGCGACGACCTGGCGACCGGCGTGTTCACGGAGGAGGTCCGTTACTGCGCTCCGGTCGGTGTCCTCACCGGACGGCAGGCGCTGATCGACTTCCGGGAGCAGTTCCTGCGGCACATGGAGACCGTCGCGTTCCGGGCGCGGCGGGAGCCGGAGATCCACCACGGCCACGCCCGGCTGCGATGGCGGCTCGACGTCCGCGGTGAGGAGTTCGCCACCGGAACCGATGTCCTCGCCTTCGACCGCGACGGCCGCATCGACACCGTCACCGCCTTCCTGGACCGGGCACCGGAGGGCTTCGACCCTCACTCCCACGACTGAGCCGCACCGCAGGGGGCCGTGCGCGCGTCGCGGGTCAGTCGAGGCAGAACTCGTTGCCCTCGATGTCCTGCATCACGATGCACGCGTCGTCGCCGCCGTCGTACAGCAGCCGTACGCGGACGGCGCCGAGCGGGACCAGGCGCGCGCACTCGGCCTCGAGCGCGGCCAGCCGCTCCTCGCCCAGGAGCCCGGTGCCGACCCGCACGTCGAGGTGCACCCGGTTCTTGACGACCTTGCCCTCCGGGACGCGCTGGAAGAACAGCCGCGGCCCCACGCCCGTCGGGTCCGCGCACGCGAACCACGCTCCCCGGTCCTCGGGGGGCCGGGAGCGGTCGAACTCCTCCCAGGTGGCGAAGCCCGCCGGCGGCGGAGCCACCACATAGCCGAGCACCTCGCACCAGAAGCGGGCGAGGCGCTCGGGTTCCGCGCAGTCGAAGGTCACCTGGACCTGCCTGATCGAAGTCACGCGCGCACCCTAACAGGGGCGTTGCGCACCGCCCGTGACAACTGCCGCCCCGAGTATTGACAACGATGTCACGCGCGTGATCCAGTTCCCTTCCATCCAGCCAGGTGCCGTTGGACTCTTCGCCCGCAGATCACCCGCACAGCGCATGACGGATGAGGAACAGGAGACCGCCTCCATGCACAGACCCCTCCATCGATGGCGCAACCGCGCGTCGGCCCTCCTCGTCGCCCTGGTCGTGGCCGGCGGCGCCCAGGCCCCGGTGCCGGCCGTCGCCCAGGCTCCCGCGGCCGCTCCCGAACTCACCTCGCTGGTGAACCCGTTCATCGGCACGCAGAACTTCGGCAACACCTTCCCCGGCGCGAGTGCTCCCTTCGGCATGGTCCAGGTCAGCCCGGACACCGGCGGCCAGGGAGGCTACGACTACGAGCAGGACAGGATCCACGGGTTCAGCCAGACCCATCTCTCCGGCGTCGGCTGCTCCGTGATGGGCGAACTGCCGCTCATGCCGACGACCGGAGCCGTCGAGAGCGTCGACCCCGACGACTACCGCTCCACCTACTCGCATGACGACGAGAAGGCCGAACCGGGTTACTACCGCGTCGGGTTGAAGACGTACGACATCGACGCCGAGCTGACCGCGACCCCCCGCACGGGCTGGCAGCGCTACACCTTCCCCGCCACCGACCGGGCCAACGTCCTGTTCAACACGGGCAAGGCCAACCAGCGGGTGTACGACTCGGAGGTGCACGTCGTCGGCGACCGGACGGTCGAGGGCCGGGTCGAGGCGGGCAACTTCTGCGCGGGCAAGGACCGGCACACCGTCTACTTCACCGCGACCTTCGACCGGCCCTTCACCGAGCACGGCACCTGGCGCGGCGACACCCCCTCCCCCGGTGAGCGGGACGCCGCCGGCGAGGGCGGCAACGGCGCCTGGGTGACCTTCGACGCGGAGTCCGACCGCGACGTCGTCGTCAAGGTGGGACTCTCCTACACCGGAATCGAAGGCGCGCGGAAGAACCTCGAGGCGGAGACGGAGGACTCCTACGACTTCGACGCCACGCGCGCGGCGCTGAAGGCGAGTTGGGAGCGGCAGCTGTCCGCCGTCAGGATCGGCGGCGGTTCTGCCGAGCGGCAGCGCGCCTTCTACACGGCCCTGTACCACGCGCACCTGCACCCGAACCTCGCCGGGGACGTCGACGGCCGGTACGCGGGCTTCGACGGCAGGACCCACACCGCGTCCGGGTTCACGCCGTACCAGAACCTGTCGCTGTGGGACACCCACCGGCCGCAGAACCAGCTGCTCCAGGTCCTGGAGCCGAAGGTCGCCCGCGACGTCGCGCTGTCGGTCGTCGCGATCGGGCGGGACGGCGGCTGGCTGCCGCGCTGGTCGCTCGCCAACAGCGAGACCAACATCATGACCGGCGACCCGGTGACTCCGTTCCTGGTCGACGCCTGGGCCAAGGGCCTGCTCGCGGGCCACGAGCAGGAGGCGTACGCGCTCCTGAAGAAGAACGCCACGCGTACGCCGCCGGACGACTCCCCCTACAACGGGCGTGCGGGCATCGCCGATTACCAGGAGCGCGGCTACATACCCAGCGGGCTGGAGCCGGGCGAGGACTGTCCGGACAAGGGCGGCGACAACGACTGCCGGCACCCCGCCTCGGCGACCCTCGAGTACGCGGCGGCGGACGCGTCGCTGGCCCTGATGGCCAAGGGGCTGGGGCACCGCGCGGACGCCCGGATGTTCGCGGCCCGCGGCCAGTGGTACCGGAACCTGTGGGACTCCTCGATCCAGCAGTTCCGGCCGCGCACGACCGACGGCACCTGGGTGACGCCCTACGACCCCGTCGAGGCGGGCCACCAGTTCCATGAGGGCGGCGCCCACCAGTACCAGTGGCTGGTGCCCCAGGACCCGGCCGGACTGGTGTCCCTGATGGGCGGCAAGCGGGCGACCGAGAAGCGTCTCGACGCCTTCTTCGCCTACGACAAGCTCCTCGAGGACCCGGCCGGGACCGCGCGCGAGGAGTGGATCTCGGCTCCGTACGACTACTACGGGAAGCCGACGTACAACCCGAACAACGAGCCCGATCTGCACTCCCCGTACATGTACTTGTGGGCCGGCGCCCCCGCCAAGACCGCCACCGTGGTCCGCGCGGCGATGACGCTCTTCACGGACGGGCCCGACGGGATGACCGGAAACGACGACCTGGGCACCATGTCCGCCTGGTACGTCTTCTCGTCCCTGGGCCTGTACCCGACGACGAACGGCGCCGACTTCCTCGCCGTCTCCAGCCCGCAGTTCCCCTCGGCGGTCGTGCGCATCGGCTCCTACGGGAAGCGGCAGGGCGGCACCCTGACGGTCAAGGCACCGGGGGCGAGCGACACCCGGCGCTATGTGAAGCGGGCGCAGTTCGGCGGGAAGAACCTGCGCACCACCTGGCTGGACTGGGACGCCGTCGCCAGGGGCGGGAAGCTCTCCTACGAGATGAGCGACAAGCCGTCGGCGTGGGGCACCGGCAGGGGCGCCGAGCCGCCGTCCGTGAACCGCGCGCAGGCCGACGGGCGCCGGCACCTCGACGCCTCGCTGCGCACCGTGACCGATGTGGTGCCCACGGCCGACAGCGCGCAGAACGTCCGGCTCCGGCTGGATGTGCTGGGCCAGTCCCCCGGCACGCTGCGGGTGAATGTGACGGCCAAGGCTCCCCGCGGCTGGAAGGTGAAGACGTCCCGGCCGTTCTCCCTCACGTCCCACCGGCTGCCGGTCCAGCGGACCGCCGCGGTCGACGTGACCGTGCCCGCCGGCACCGCGCCGGGTTCGTACACCGTGCGGATCACCGCGGACGCGAAGGGCGTGAAGGGCGTGGAGCACACCGCGACCATCGAGGTGCGCGACGCGGCACACTGCGCGGCGGACATCGACGCGGGGTGCGCCGTGGATCTCGGCAAGGAGGTGAACCACGACGGCACCGCGACCGTCGAGGCGTCCGGCGAGGGCGACTTCGACGGAGGGGGCTGGAGCTACGACGCCGCGCTGCTGCCCGCGGCCGGTCCCGTCGAGTGGGGCGGCGTCACCTACCAGGCCCCCGACCCGTCCGGTACGGCCGCGAACTTCGTCGAGACCCGCGGCCAGGCCATGCTGCTCCCCGAAGGGTCGTACGGCGCGCTGCACCTGGTCGCCGCGTCCCACCACGGCCCGGTGAGCACCACGCTCACCGTCCGCTACACCGACGGCACCACCGCCGAGGTGCCCGTCACGGTGGGCGACTGGGCGGGCTCGACGCCCGAGGGCAGCTCCGTGGTGCTGGAGATGCCGCACCGGATCAAGAGCGGGCAGGGCCTGGACGGCCCGCCGGTGCGCCTGTTCGGCTCGTCGGCCGGCCTCGACGGCTCGAAGACGGTCCGTTCCCTCGGCCTGCGCGACGATCCTCGCGTGCAGATCTACGCGATCACGCTCAAGTAGGCCCTGTGCAGGGGTGATCCCGCGCCTCACCGGGAGGCGGGGGCGCCCGGGACGCGGGCCGCGTGACCCTCACGCGGCCCGCGTCCTGCTAGTTTTCGGCCCATGACGGACGGTGTGTACGTAGGCAACGCGGGCAAGGACGCGGCGCTGGACCGGGGGTGGCTGCTCGGGCACTTCAAGGACGTCTCCGATCCCCGGCACAGCGAGGAGGTGGAGATCAAGTGGGGTGTCCACCCGCGGGGCGACACGCGGGCGCGGTGGGTTACGGGTGAGGAGCGAACCGCCCTTCAGGTCCTCATCAGCGGCCGTTTCCGGGTCGAACTGCCGGGGCGCAGCGTGGTCCTGGCGGAACAGGGCGACTACGTCGTGTGGGGGCGCGGAGTCGACCACTCCTGGTTCGCGGAGGAGGAGTCGGTGGTGCTGACGGTCCGCTGGCCCTCGGTGCCCGGTTACCGCGTCGACGAGGACGGATCCGACGGCGCCGCGTGACGCGTCGGGGAGGGGCCCGGTCGCCCGGCCGGGCCCCTCCCCGCGTGTGCGTCGGTTCGCGACGTCAGTGGCCGGTGCCCGGGTCCTCCGGCCGGATCCGTCCCCGCCAGCCGCCGGTGCTGCCGCCGTTCTCCACATAGTCCTTGAACCGGCGCAGGTCCTCCTTGACCCGCCGGTCGATCACTCCCAGGGCGTCCGCGCCCTTCTCCGCGACGCCGGTGGGCTCGACGTCCATCGTCAGCTCCACGCGGGTGCGCGCGTCGTCCAGCGGCTCGAACCGCACCGAGCCGCGCTGACGGACCTCCCCGCCGATGGACCGCCAGGTGACGCGGTCGTCCACGAGCTGGTCGACGATCTCCGTGTCGAACTCGCGCCGTACGCCGCCGATGCTGGTGGTCCAGTGGTTGTGCCGGTCGTCGAGCTGGGTGACCTCCTCGACCCCTTCCATGAAACGCGGGAAGTCCTCGAACTGCGTCCACTGGTCGTACGCCCTGCGCAGCGGGACCTCCACGTCGACCGATTCCTTGACCGTGCTCATCGATCCCTCCTGGTCCGTTCGTCCCCGGGGCGGCCGTGTGCGTCGCGCCGCCCTCGGTTTCCGTGCACAGCGGCGAGTACCCGGGAAAGGCGAGGTCATGGATCACCGGTCGGATCCGCGGCCCGGGATACGTGAAGTGGCGGACGCGCGGGGGCGGTTGCCGGGCCGATTTCGGGCATGTGAGCGATGTCGCCCGGCCCGCGCGCGGCGTGCGAGGATGTCACGCGTGACCGGATCGTCGTCCCCGCCCCTCACCGAGGACACCCCTCGCGCGCACGGCCCGGGACCCCGCGTCGCCGCCGTCCTCGTGTTCGGGGCCTCGGCCGCGGTCCTGGTGGTCGAGATCGTCGCCCTGCGGCTGCTGGCGCCGTACCTCGGCCTCACCCTCGAGACCAGCACCATGGTGATCAGCATCGCGCTCACGGCGATCGCGCTGGGTTCCTGGCTGGGCGGCCGCATCGCGGACCAGGTGGATCCGCGCCGGCTCCTGGGCCCCGCCCTCGGGTTGTCGGGAGCGGTCGTCGCGCTGACCCCGGCCGTGCTCCGCTCCACGGCGGAGTGGGCACCGGCCGCCCTGCTGCTGATCGCGTCGCTGACGATCCTGGTGCCGGGCGCGCTGCTGTCCGCCGTGACGCCGATCGTGACGAAGCTGCGTCTCACGAGCCTCGCGGAGACCGGGACCGTCGTCGGGCGGCTGTCCGGCGTCGGCACCGTCGGGGCGATCTTCGGCACCGTCTTCACCGGTTTCGTCCTGGTGTCGCGGCTGTCGGTCAGCGGCATCCTGGTCGGTCTGGGATCCCTGCTGCTGGCCGGCTCGGCGCTGGTGGAGTGGCGGGCCCGTGGCTGGAGCGGCACTCCCGCACTGGCCCTCGTGGTGGTGGCCGGCGGGCTCGCCACCGCGGCCGCTCCCGGTGGCTGCGACGTGGAGACCAAGTACCACTGCGCACGGGTCGTCGCCGACCCCGACCGGGCCGGCGGCCGCACCCTCGTGCTGGACGGCGTGCGGCACTCGTATGTCGACATCGACGACCCCACCTTCCTCGAATTCACCTACGTCCGTGCCGTCGCGGCGGTGGTCGACGCCGCCTTCCCCGGGAGCGAGCCGCTGGCCGCCCACCACCTGGGCGGCGGCGGGCTCACCTTCCCCCGCTATCTCGCGGCCACCCGGCCCGGAACGCGCAGTGTCGTGTCGGAGATCGACGGCGGGGTGGTGCGCATCGACCGCGAGCGGCTCGGCCTGGGGTCGGACTCCGGTATCGACGTACGGACCGAGGACGGCCGGCTGGGGCTGCGGCGGCTGGACACCGCGAGCCGCGACCTCGTCGTCGGCGACGCGTTCGGCGGTGTCAGCGTCCCGTGGCACCTGACCACGGCGGAAGCGATGTCCGACGTACGCCGGGTGCTCGACGAGGACGGCCTGTACGTCGCCAACCTCATCGATCACGGCGACCTCGGCTTCGCGCGCGCCGAGGCGGCCACCCTGGGCGAGACGTTCGACCATGTCGCCGTTCTCGGCGATCCCGCCGACCTCGGCCTGGAGCCGGGCGCCGAGCCCGAGGGCGGCAACCTGGTGGTGATCGCGTCCGACCGGCCGGTGGACCTGGCCGCGCTCCAGAAGGCCCTGGACGTCCGGCGGACCGGCTGGCGGATCGCCGCCGGCGGCGCCCTCGCGTCATGGACCGGGGACGCCCCGGTGCTCACCGACGACTACGCGCCCGTCGACCAGCTCCTCCAGCCGTACAGCCCGCGGAGCGGCCGCTGACCGCCGTCCTCCGACGGGTCCTGCCGCTCCGGTGGCGATGACTTCCGCCGTGGTGTGCAGTCTCTCTTCATGTACTCGATCGACCGACCTCGATCGACCGACCGCACGCGAGGAGAGCACCGTGACCGTCACCTACACCTTCGATGTCTTTTCCAGCCTCGACGGCTACGGCGCCGCCGGTGGCGACTGGACCGGCTACTGGGGCAAGCAGGGGCCCGAACTGCTCGACCACCGTCTCGCGGTGTACAGCGAGGAGCAGCGGATGGTCTTCGGCGCCCACACGTATCAGGCCTTCACCCGGATGCTGGCCGAGAGCACCGAGGATTCCGATGTCCGCGATGCCTGGGTCACCCGGATGCGGAACATGCCGGCGACGGTGGTGTCGACCACGCTGGACACCTCCCCCGTGTGGCCGACCGCGCAGGTGGTGAGCGGCGACGCCGTCGATGTCGTCGCCCGGCTCAAGGAGGAGTCCGCGGTGCCGTTGCGTTCGCACGGCAGCCTGTCGATGAACCGGGCGCTGATGGCCGTCGGCCTCGTCGACCGCGTCCAGGTGACCCTCTTCCCCGTGATCACCGGCCGTACGGGACTGGACCGGATCTTCGAGGGGGCGGAGGACTTCGACCTCGAGCTGATCGGCCACCGGACGCTCGACGGCCGCACTCAGGAGCTCACCTACCGGCCCACCCGGCACGGCTGATCCCGCGCCGTGTGTGCACGGCCTCCGGGCGGGGAACGTGTTGGCCCGGGCGTGACGGCCTGCGAGAGGAATCCCTGTGACTGCATCGGCGTCGGGCGACCGGGGACCCGGTGCGGCCCGGGAGGACGAGTACCGGCCGGATCCGCACCGGTGGCGGGCCCTGTGGGTCACCCTGGTGGCCGGTTTCATGAGCCTGCTGGACGTCACCATCGTGGCGGTCGCGCTGCCCACCATCCAGCAGGACCTGCACGCCTCTCCCGCGCAGGTGCAGTGGGTGGTGTCCGGCTACACCCTCACCTTCGCCCTCGCCCTCGTCACCGCCGGCCGGCTCGGCGACGCCCTGGACCGGCGCCGCATCTTCCTGCTGGCCCTCGGCGGCTTCGTGCTCTTCAGCGCCGCCTGCGGGGCCGCGCCCGACATCACCCTGCTGGTGGTGGCCCGCCTCGCCCAGGGGCTGGCGGCGGGCTTCATGGCGCCGCAGAACTCCGCGTTGATCCAGCAGCTGTTCCGCGGCGCCGAACGCGGCCGTGCGTTCGGCTACTTCGGCGCGACCGTCGGCATCTCCTCCGCCTCGGGGCCCATCGCCGGGGGCCTGATCCTGGCCCTGGCCGACCATCCGGGCGGCTGGCGCTGGATCTTCTACGTCAACGTCCCCATCGGTCTGCTCGCCGTGCTGCTCGGGCTCCGTCTGCTGCCGCGCACCCGCAGGTCGGGCCGGGGACACGTGGACGTGCCGGGGGTCGTGCTCCTCGGCCTCGGTGTGCTCGCGTTCATGTATCCGCTGGTCCAGGCGGAGGCCGGCGGGCTGACCCGCCTGTGGTGGATGTTCCCCGTCGGGGCCGCCGTGCTCACCGTCTTCGTCCGCCGGCAGTACCGGCTGGTGGCCCGGGGCACTCGGCCGTTGCTGGACCCCAGGCTCTTCACCACGGTGCGCGGCTACGCCGTCGGCGCCGGTGTCGGCACCCTGTACTTCATCGGCTTCAGCGGCGTCTGGCTCGTCTTCGCCCTCTTCTACCAGCAGGGTCTCGGCTTCTCGCCGCTCCGGTCGGGCCTCGCCGTCACCCCGTTCGCTCTGGGCTCGGCGGGGGCCGCCGTGGTCGCGGGCCGGCTGGTGGACCGGTTCGGCCGGGTGCTCACCGTGTGCGGGCTCGCCGGTGTGATCGTCGGTCTGGGCGTCACGGCTGTGCTGCTGCGTTACGCGCCCCTGGACATCGCTCCGTGGATCGCCGCCCCCGCCCTGTTTCTCGGCGGCGTCGGCGGGGGTTTCGTGGTCTCCCCCAACATCACCATGACGCTGCGCGACGTACCGGTGCGGATGGCGGGGGCGGCGGGCGGTGCCCTGCAGACGGGGCAGCGGCTCGGCGCCGCGGTGGGCACCGCGGCGCTGCCGGGTCTCTACTATCTGGTCCTCGGAAGCGGCGACGACTTCCAGGGCTCCCTGGTCGTCGCGCTGGGCGCCGCCCTCGTGATGATGCTGACGTCGCTGGCCCTGGCCGGGTTCGACTGGCGGCGCGACCGGCGGACGCGCGCACCGCACCGCACCTGCCCGCAGGAGGTCGCGAACAACCCGGTGCACTCCCGGCAGAGCTGACGGCCCTCCGGGCGTGAGCGCATTCGGGTGGGCGCGGCCAGGGGCCGGCGGGTTCAGCGTGTGAGCAGGAATGTGAAGTCGCCGGAGAGCTTGCTCCCCAGCCGGACCGCCGACACGAGTTTTCCTTCCGCGAGCAGCCGCCCGACCTCGGCCCGCGTCAGGCCGCGGCCTTCGGCGATGAGCCGCACCGGCCGCACGGGTATGCGGGCCGCGAAGCGGACCGAGACGTCGAGCACCTCGTGGTCCGGATGATCCGGTCCGCCGGTGTCGAGGCGCCATGCGCCGTCCCAGTCGAGGGCGATGCGGTTGCGGCGCCGCACGACAGGGTCCTGCAGCAGTTCCGAGGCCAGGGCCGGGTCGTTGGTGTGCAGCCGGTCGAGCAGTCCGGGCCGCACCGAGCGCACGTTCAGCCGTTCCAGGACCGTGAGTTCGGTGGTCTCCCCGCAGGTGGTGCAGAGCGCGAGGGGCCAGGCGTCGAGCCGTTTGTGGTGGGCGTTGACGCGGAATCTTCCGCCGGTCCGGAAACGGCCGGACGCGCACGCGGGGCAGCGGCGCCGGACGAGCGGCAGGCAGGTGGGCATGACCACCCAGGTGGTGAGCACAGGGATACACCGGTTTCAGTGAGAAGTCCGCAGCAGGAAGCAGCGCGGCGCACAAGCGCGACGCGCGACGGTTCAACTCTCGGGAGGTCTCACACGGTGTACAACGGCACGTCCTTGATCGGGCGGCTGGGGCTCCCGGCACGGTAGTCACGCGTCCTGGCGCGGTTCCACCGGTTTTCCGGCGCCCCGCTCGGCCCGGACGCTCTCAGCGGACGGTGGCGAGGAAGGCCCTGATCTCGTCGGCGACGCGTTCGGGGGCGTCCTCCATGACGAAGTGGCCGGCCCCGGGGACGGTGACCAGGTCGGCGTGCGGGATGGCGCCGGCCAGCCGCTCGGCGTACTTCAGGGGCTGCCACCGGTCGCCCGGCCGGCGTGGTTGACCTGCCCGGCCCGTGCGAAGACCACCTGTGCTTCCGACCGGGACTCCACGCGCCACCCCTGCGCCACGTACTGGGCGACGGCCCAGTCCAGGATGCGCTCGCGCCGCTCCGCGTCGACGCGCTCGCCCGGCGGCGGGCGAAGGGCCGGCGGTGTCCGGGGCGGGCCGCCCCACCCGGGTCCGACGGCGTACATATCGGCCATGGCATCAGGGTGCGGCCTCATCCGCGCGACCGCACGCGGATGGTCCGCACGCGGCGGCCGGTGCGCTACTCGGCGTCCAGTCGGTGGTCCGCCCAGATGTAGGTCTCCGGCAGGAGGTCGGCGACGGGGACGCTGTGGGGGCGGCCGGTGGGGCCCACGATGACCTCGAGGGCGGGGAAGTAGTCGAGGAGGACCTGCCGGCAACGGCCGCACGGGGGAACGACGCCCCGGTCGCGGTCGCCCACGGCGACGATCGTGTCCAGCTCATAGGCGCCCTGTGCCGCCGCGGCTCCGATGAGGACGAGTTCGGCGCAGGGTCCTCCGGTGAAGTGGTAGGCGTTCACCGCCGTGATGATCCGGCCGTCCCTCGCGCGGGCCGCCGCCGCCATGGTGTGGTTGTCACCCCGGCAGCGGGTGCGGGCGACCTCGGTGGCGGCCTCGATGAGTTCCCCGTCCACGGGGTGGGTCCGTGTGGTCATACGCCGTCGCTCCCGCCTTCGCCGGATGTCCGACGACGGTGCCCCGGGCGGTGGAGGCACGCAAGCGATTATCGAGGGGTACGGCGCGGCCCGGGAGCCGCTCGGCGAGGGAGTGGGCTCAGGCGCAGGACCAGGCCGACATCCCCTGGAGGCGGGCCAGGCGTTCGGCGACGGCGATCTGTTCCTCACGGGTGGCCAGGTCGGCGCGCGGCGCGTAGGTCAGGCCGCCCGCCGCCTCCCAGCTGGACTGCGTGAACTGCAGACCGCCGTAGTGGCCGTTCCCGGTGTTCGCCTGCCAGTCGCCCCCGGATTCGCACTCGGCGATGGCGTCCCAGTCGGTGGCCGAGGCGACCGAGGGCGAGGCCACCGCTTGCGTGGCCGTGCCCGCGGCGAGGGCACCCGCCGCGACCAGGACCAGCAGGGCGGCCCGCATCCGGCCGGCGTGCGCGCCACGTCCGGTGACCTTATGAGCGGTTCGTGTGCTTGTCATAAGGAGACTGTTACGTCATGCGACGGGGCGATGCCTCGCCGGAAGCCGTCTTCTTGGGCCGGGCGGGGGATACCGAGCCCCCCGGCCCCTCGTTCGGGCCCGTGTGGAGCGTCGGGCAGGGCTTGCACCTGCATTTCCCCGCGGGAAGCGGGACGTCTTGCCTTAGACGACCAACGCCGGGGCGGGAAACCGCCGTAGCGGCCCGCGCCTTCGCCCCTCACTATGGCGCGGGCCGCCCGGCCGCGCACGCCGGGGACCGCCGTCCGGGTGCGCGGTGGGCCGTCGGGCCGTGTCAGCGCGGCGAGGACTACCGGTCCGGGTCGTGCTCGAGGTCTTCCGGTGTCTTCGTGGCGAGCAGACGGCCGTCCGGCTCGGCGGAGAGGGCGGCGACGCCGCGCAGTGCCTTCAGCGCGCGCAGCCAGGTCCGGGGGTTCTTCCAGTTCAGCCCGGCCATCAGCTGCTTGAGCATGCTCAGCTGGTCGAAGTAGATCCGCTCACAGACGAGGTTCTCGTCCTCGTCGAAGAGGAAGTACGCCGTCATGCGGACGCGGAAGCGGCCGTTGGTGGGCGGTATGGGACCCAGGGGTCCCCGGTGGGTGCCCAGGAGCCAGAATTCGACGACCACCGCGTCGGCGCTGTGGCGCAGCTCGATGATCTCGTGGTGCTGGTCGGGAAAGGCCACGCGGGTCTCGTGGTAGTAGCCCCGGACCGCGCCGCCGCCGTCATGGACCGTGAGCGTCGGGATGATCTCGTAGTGCGGATGCGGGAACGTGGACAGGGTGGCGTCCCAGTCCTGGACCACCTCGTCGTGGAAGTGGTCCAGGACGAGGCGTTGACGTGCCATCAGGACGTCACGGGAGGGGATGTCGAGTCGGTTACGGGCCACGGTGTCTTCCTTACGACGGGGGGTGGGCATCGGTGAGGGCATACTGGCGGGCCATCGCGGCGGCGCGGTCGCGCAGGGAGGCGCGCAGTGACTCGGGGGCCAGGGCCTCGGCGTCCGCGCCGAGCTGCCACAGCGCCCACTCGGCGTGCCGGGCGTCCTGGTACGTCGCCTCCAGCCGCAGCCAGCCGTCCGGGTCCGGTGCGGCGGCGCGGACGGCCACCGCGGTGCTCAGCAGCTCCTCCCGCCGCTGGGGCTTCACCCGTAGGGGCACGGCGATGTGACCGCCGGCCAGAAAGCGCGCGCAGCGCTCGCGCCAGGCGCGGTCGAGGTCGACGTCGTCCGGTCGCCGTGCCGGTTCGGGCAGTTCCACGGCGGCCAGCACCCGGGACAGCCGGTAGGTGCGGTCCGCGCCGGACCGCGTGGCCAGCAGGTAGCCGCGGTCGCGCACGGTGACCAGGCCGATCGGGTCCACGGTGCGCCACCGGGGCGCCTGGTCCGTGGCGGCGTAGTGGATGCGCAGTCTGTGGCCCGCGAGCACCGCCCGCCGGATGTGGACCATGGTCGTGGCGGGAACCTCGTCGGCGGCCCGCCGACGTGGCAGCAGGTCGGTTTCCGGTTCGACGAGAAGGCGCCGGACCGCGTCTCCCGCGGTGGCCCGATGGCCTTCCGGCAGCGCGTCGACCACCTTGCGCAGGGCCGAGGCGAGCGCCGGGCCGAGGCCGAACACCTGCTCACCGCGCCGCGATCCGGCGGCTAGCAGGGCGAGCGTCTCGTCGTGGTTCAGTCCGGTGAGCTCGGTCCGGAAGCCGGGCAGCAGCGCGAACCCGCCGTGCCGGCCGCGTTCGGCATAGACCGGGACGCCGGCCGCGGACAGTGCCTCGATGTCGCGCAGCACGGTGCGGGTGGACACTTCCAGTTCGCGGGCCAGGCTGTCTGCGGTCATCCGCCCGCGCTGACGCAGCAGCAGCACCAGTGAGACCAGGCGATCGGCGCGCATGCGCGAGACCTTATCGAATACATGACCGAGGATGTCATGTTTCACCGGCAGGCTCATCGGCACCGACGTCAACGAACGGAGCTGATGTGGCAGTGGAACGAACGGCGGTCAACCCGGTGACCTGGTCGGCGGAAATGGGGTTCAACCAGGGGGAGTTGGTTTCCGGGCACACCCGGACACTGTACTGCTCGGGACAGACCGCGATGAGCGCCGACGGCACACCCCTGCACGAAGGGGACATGGCCGCGCAGTTGGCGCTGAGCCTCGACAACCTCGAGGCCGTGCTCGGCGAGGCCGGCATGTCCCTCGCGCACCTTGTGCGGCTGAACGTCCACACCACCGACGTGGACCTGCTGCTCCCCCACTACGGTGGGCTGGCGTCGCGGCTGGGCGCCGCCGGGGTGGCACCGGCCACCACCATGCTCGGGGTGACCAGGCTTGCGGTCCCCGGCCAGATGGTCGAGCTGGAGGGGACCGCCGTCGCGTGATGTGACGCCGCCGTCCCCGCGCTGCTCGTGCCGCACCGGCACGAGCAGCGCGCTTCCCTTGCCTCGCGCGTACGGACTTGCGCCTCAAGCTGCTTGAGGCGGCACAGTGGCGGCATGAGCGACCACGAGCTGTACCCCATCGGAGATGCCGCGCGCCGCAGCGGCCTGAGTGTGAGTGCCGTGCGGTTCTACTCCGACACCGGCCTCGTCGCGCACACGGCAGTCAACGGGACGGGGCACCGCATGTACGACATCGACGCCATCGCCCGGCTGGAGCTGGTGCGAACACTGCGGGAGCTGGGCACCGACCTGCGGGAGATCCGCCGCCTGCTCGACGGCGGCACGACCTTGCACGAGCTGCTCACCACGCACCTGGAGGTCGTCGAGCGCCAGGAACGCACGCTGCGGGCCCGGCGTGCGGTGCTGCGGATCCTGATCAGGCAGGGCGACACCGCCGAGCGGGCCGGCCTGATGCACAAGCTCGTCTCGATGACCGACGAGGAACGTGAGGAGGTCGTCGACGCGTTCTGGAACGACGTGGGCGAGGGCCTGGACGTTCCCGACGGGTTCGTCGACCGGTTGCGGGCGATGCGCCCGGTGCTTCCCGAGGACCCCACGGCCGCGCAGCTCGAGGCCTGGATCGAGCTGGCCGACCTGGTACGGGACCCGGAGTTCCGTGACAGGGTCCGCGCCTACCTCAAGGACGCCTATGCCGCGCCGGAGGCCCGGCCCCTGGCGACCGAGCCCTTCCAGGAGTTCATCCACGACACCGGTGCGCCGCTGATGGAGGAGCTTCTCGCCGCGCACCGTGCCGGGGAGTCCCCGCGGTCCGCGCGGGTACAGGAGGCCGTGGTCCGCTTCATGGAAGCGGCCACCGCCCTGTCCGGCACCCCGCTCACGCCGGAGATGCGCGACCGGATGGCCGACGGCTACCGGCAGGTGCCGGACCTCCTGCGCCGGATCGCCGAGGAGGAAGCCGCCTCCGGCGCCCCCGTGTACGACGACACCCACGGCCGGTACGTGTCCCTGGTGTCCCGCATCAACGGCACCGAGGCGGACACGGACCACGACCCGGTCCCCTACGCCTGGATCGCCGACGCGATGAGCGCGACGGATCCGCCCCAGGACCCCCAGGCCGTGGGGTTGCACCTTCCGTAGCGGAATGTGGTCTCGTGGACTCACGTTCCGATGCCCTGAGGAAAGGTCCTGCTCGTGCACTCGTCCTTCGTGCCGCCCCGTCAGGTCAAGATCGGTGACGCGGCGGCCTTCGTCGGCAGCACGCCGCGGGCGATCCGCCACTACCACGAGATCGGCCTGCTCCCCGAGCCCGAGCGGGGCGGTGACGGCCGCCGCCGCTACGGGTACGAGGACATGATCCGCCTGCTGTGGATCCGCAGGATGGCCGACGCCGGAATCGCCCTGGACGACATCCGTGACGCCTTCACCACCGGCACGGCGTCCGCCGGTGCGGACAGCGGCGAGGATGTCGCGGGCATCCTGGAGCGGTTGGAGGAAACCCTCGCCGAGCGGGAGGCGGAACTGCGGCGGCAACGCACCGCCGTGCAGCGGATGCGCACCGAGGGCAGCCGGATGGGCCTGCTCTCCGACATCGTCACTGCCCGCCTCAGGGATCTGCCGGAGGGCTCCCTGCGTCCGGCGGACCTGGACGGTCTGCTGGTCACCGAGCGGATCTTCGGCCCGCTCGGCGCGGCCGTCCAGGCCACCCGCTTCGTCGCCCTGGCCGCGCATCCCGCTCTGCGGGAGGAGTCCGACCGCGTCGACGCCGCCGAGGAGGCACTCGACGACGGTGTCGCCGTCGACGATCCGCGGGTGGCGCGGGTGGCCGCCGAGCGGCACGCCTTCGAGAACAGACTGCAGGCCGTCATCGAAGAGTCCGGCCTGGACCAGGACGACGACGCCCTCTTCGACGCCTGGGACACCGTGCACCCCTCCCCCTCCGATGACGGCGCGGGAGGCTCCGCCCCGCGGGAGCCCGGCTCCATGAGCGCGGTGGAAGCCATCGGCAAGATGCCCTACGACTTCTCCCCGGCCCGCCTGCGCTGCATGGAACTGACGGCGGAACTGTTCGCCCAGGACTCACCCGCCGCCCCGGCAGGGTCGTGAGGACCTGCCGGGAGGCTCGCCACGAGAGGTGCGGTGGTCAGTGCGCCGCCGTGGTCTGCCGGGGGGTCGTTGTGGGGGCGTGGGAGCCGAGGGCGTGCAGGATGTTCTCGACGCTCTGGCGGGCGTCACCGAAGAGCATGCTGCTGTTGTCGCGGAAGAACAGCGGGTTCTGCACACCGGCGTAGCCGGAGGCCATCGAGCGTTTGAAGACGACGACCTCTTCGGCCTCCCACACGCGGAGCACGGGCATGCCCGCGATCGGGCTCGCGGGGTCGTCCATCGCCGCCGGGTTGACCGTGTCGTTGGCGCCGATGACCAGGACGACGGACGTGTCCGCGAAGTCGTCGTTGATCTCGTCCATTTCCAGGACGATGTCGTACGGCACCTTCGCCTCGGCCAGGAGCACGTTCATGTGCCCGGGCAGACGGCCGGCGACGGGATGGACGCCGAAGCGGACCTCGACGCCGCGTTCGCGCAGCCGACGGGTCAGCTCCGCCACCGGATGCTGCGCCTGGGCCACGGCCATGCCGTAGCCGGGGGTGATCACCACGGACCGGGCCGCGGCGAGGAGTCCGGCCACCTCCTCGGCCCGTGTCTCACGGTGCCCGCGCTGCTCCTCGCCGCCGGACGGCGGGGCCTCGATGCCGAAGCCGCCCGCGATGACCGAGAGGAAGGAACGGTTCATCGCCTTGCACATGATGTAGCTCAGATAGGCACCGGAGGATCCGACGAGCGCGCCGGTGACGATCAGCAGGTTGTTGTCGAGCAGGAATCCGGCCGCCGCCGCGGCCCAGCCGGAGTAGCTGTTGAGCATGGAGACGACGACGGGCATGTCGCCGCCGCCGATGGAAGCGACCAGGTGCCAGCCGAGGGCGAGCGCCAGGACCGTGACCGCGATCATCATCGGGAGGTTCGGGCTGACGGTGAACCAGACCGTCAGCGCGGCGAAGGCGGCCAGCGCGCCCAGGTTCAGGGCGTTCTTGCCGGGCAGGACCAGCGGCCGGGACTTGATCCGCTCGGACAGCTTCAGATAGGCGACGAGGGAGCCGGTGAAGGTGACCGCGCCGATGAAGATGCCGATGAACACCTCGGCGTGGTGGATGCGCAGCAGTTCGGCGGGTACGGCGGTCTGCGCGTCGTCGGCCTCGACCTCCAGGTAGCTGTTCCAGCCCACCAGGACGGCCGCGAGGCCGACGAAACTGTGCAGCACGGCGATGAGCTCGGGCATCTGCGTCATCTCCACGCGCCTGGCCCGCCACAGACCCGCCACGGCTCCGGCCGCGGTCGCGAGGAGGATCGCCGCGATCGCACCGCCGGAGACGCTGTCCGTCGCGGCCACGATCGTGGCGATGAGGGCGAGCGCCATCCCCGCGATGCCGTAGACGACGCCGGCGCGCGAGGTCCGGTGCTGGGACAGGCCGGCGAGGCTGAGGATGAACAGCAGGGCGGCGACCAGGTCGGCCGCGCGGGAAGCCGTTGTGAATGTCATCGGTCAGCCCTTCGAGAACATGGACAGCATGCGGCGGGTGACGGCGAAGCCTCCGAAGATGTTCACGCTCGTCAGCAGGATCGCCACGAAGGAGAGCACAGTGACGAGCCGGTTGCCGTGTCCGATCTGCACCAGCGCACCGATCACCACGATCCCGGAGATGGCATTGGTCACCGACATCAGCGGCGTGTGCAGGGCGTGGTGGACCTTGCCGATGACGTAGAAGCCGATGACGACGGCCAGCGCGAACACGGTGAAGTTCTCCGCCAGTTGGGCGGGAGCGTAGGCGACCAGCAGGAAGGTCGCCAGCATGCCGGCTCCGATGAGGCCGTAGCGCGCAGCGGGGGTGAGCCGGGGCCGCTCGGGGTCCGCCAGCGCGGCGGCGGGTTCCTCGGGTGCGGTGTCCTGGGGGGCGGCCGAGACGGCGACGGGTGGGGGCGGCCAGGTGACCTGGCCGGAGCGGACCACGGTGACGGCCCGCTGGACCACGTCGTCGAAGTCGAGGACGGGCCGGCCGTCCTTGCCGGGGGTGATCAGCGCGAGCAGGTTGACCACGTTGGTGCCGAACATCTGCGAGGCCTGGTCGGGCAGCCGGGAGGCCAGGTCGGTGTAGCCGATGATGGTCACGCCGTTGTCGGTCACCACAGTCCGGCCGGCGATGGTGCCCTCGACGTTGCCGCCCTGGGCGGCAGCCATGTCGACGACGACGCTGCCGGGCTTCATCGCCGCCACGTCCGCGGCGGTCAGCAGGCGCGGTGCGGGGCGGCCGGGGATCAGGGCCGTGGTGATGACGATGTCCACGTCCTGGGCCTGCTCGTGGTAGAGCGCGGCGGCGGCCCGGTCGTAGTCGGCGGAGGTCTGTCTGGCGTAACCGTCGGTGCTCGCCTCGTGAGGCGTGTCGTCCACCGCGAGGTACTCGCCGCCCAGCGACTTGACCTGGTCGGCGACCTCGGGCCGCGGGTCGGTGGCGCGGACGACGGCACCGAGGCTGGACGCGGCCCCGATGGCGGCGAGTCCGGCGACGCCCGCACCGGCGACGAGGACCTTCGCCGGCGGGACCTTGCCCGCGGCGGTGACCTGCCCGGTGAAGAAGCGTCCGAAGACGTGGGCGGCCTCGATCACCGCGCGGTACCCCGCGATGTTCGCCATCGAGCTGAGGACGTCCATCGACTGCGCCCGCGAGATCCGGGGCACCGCGTCGAGGGCGAGCACCGTCACCCCGCGCGCGGCGAGCTGCTCCAGCAGGTCCGGCCGCTGGGCCGGGGAGATCAGGGCCACCAGTGTCGCGCCGCTGCGCAGCCTGGCGATCTCCTCGGTGGACGGCGCGTTGACCTTCAGCACGATCTCCGCGTCCCAGGCGTCGCCGATGTCCGCCCCCGCCCGCGCGTAGGCTTCGTCGCCGTACCCGGCGGCGGCTCCGGCGCCCATCTCGACGACGGTCTCGTAACCGAGGCCGCGCAGGCCGCGTACGGTCGCGGGGGTCGCGGCGACGCGCGTCTCGCCGGGGGTGGACTCGGTGACGACACCGATGCGTCGGGGCGGATGCGGATGCGCCGGGTGTTGCGCAGACATATGTGGTCCCCTCGTAAAGGCGTTGATGGACACGGTGATACGGGATATGGCGAGCCCTGGGAAGGGTGGGGCGGCGGGAAGGCCGCCCGCACCCATGCCGTACCCGGCCACCACGGCGCCATGCTTCGGCGGCGCCCTGCCGGTCAGGACGGGGCCGGCCAGGTGCGCAGCAGGGTGTCCAGCGCGTTGAGGATCTCGGTCCAGCTCTCCTGCGGCTCGGGGGAACTGTGGCTGAATCCCCCGGCACCCTCCAGGCCGACGAAGCCGCTGAACACGCTGCCCAGGAGGCGTACGGCGTGGGTCTGCTGCGGCTCGGCCAGGTCGTATCCGCGCAGGATCGCCCGTGACATCCGGGCGTGCCGCACCCCGGCGCTGGAGGCGGCCGTCTCCGGGTCGAGCGGGAACCGGGTGGCGGCGAAGCGGCCGGGGTGCTCGCGGGCGTAGTCGCGGTAGGCGTCGGCGAACGCGGTCAGGGCGTCCTTGCCGGCGCGTCCGGCCACCGCGACGGACACCCGGTCGGCCAGTTCCTCCAGGGCGAGCAGGGCGATCCTGGTCTTCAGGTCGTGGGCGTTCCTGACGTGCGAGTACAGGCTCGCGGTCCGGACGCCGAAGCGCCGGGCCAGCTCCGAGGGGGTGGTGTGCTCGAACCCTATCTCGTCGGCCAGGTCGGCTCCCGCCTCGACCAGGCGTTCCGTGGTCAGCCCCGCGCGCGCCACACCCGTTTCCTCCGTGTCGTTCCCAGCCGTCCTGGGGACATTATCCTCTTGCCTAAACCATTTAGGCAATGGCCGGAGGTGCTCCCGCCACGAAGACGTGGGCCGCGGTCCTGGCGGTGAGGTCGGCGGGTTGTCCACCGCCGCCGACCCGCACGCCGTCCGGGGTCCGTGCCACGATCACGGCCGCCCCGGGCCGTACTCCGGCGCGCCACAGGGTACGCAGCAGCCCCGGGTCGGTCTGGATCGGCTCCCCGATGCGCCGTACGACCGCGCTCGCTCCGTCCGGTCCCGGGTCCAGCCGGCCGAGGCTGACGGTGTGCTCGCCGGCCGGCGGTTCCTCGGCGGCCCGTCCGCCGAGTTCCTCCAGGGCGGGGATCGGGTTGCCGTAGGGCGACCGGGTCGGGTGCCGGAGGAGTTCCAGCACACGGCGCTCGGCGGCCTCGCTCATCACGTGCTCCCAGCGGCAGGCCTCGGCGTGGACCTGCTCCCACTCCAGGCCGATCACGTCGACCAGCAGGCACTCCGCGAGCCGGTGCTTGCGCATCACGCGCGCGGCCGTCAGACGCCCCTCACGGGTCAGTTCGAGGTGCCGGTCGGCGGCGACCCGCAGCAGACCGTCGCGCTCCATGCGCGCGACGGTCTGGCTGACGGTGGGGCCGCTCTGGTCCAGGCTCTCGGCGATACGGGCCCGCAGGGGAGCCACGCCCTCCTCCTCCAGCTCGAGGATGGTGCGGAGATACATCTCCGTGGTGTCGATCAGGCGTGACATGGCGTGTCTCAGGCCGGCGTCTCGGCCGTGGCAGTGAGGACCGCGCGGCCGAGGACGTGGCCGGTCATGGTGAAGCCGAGGACGGCGGGGGTGGTGTCGGCGGGTATGCCCACGCTCGCGACGTCGAGGGCGTGCACGACGACGAAGTAGCGGTGGCGGCCGTGACCCGCCGGCGGGGCGGCGCCGAGGTAGCGGGCGGCACGGGCGTCGTTGGGCAGCTGGAAGGCGCCCTCGGGCAGCCCGGAGCCGGTGTCGTCACCGGCGCCCTCGGGGAGCGAGGTGACGTGGGCGGGGATGTCGGCGACCGCCCAGTGCCAGAACCCGGAGCCGGTGGGGGCGTCGGGGTCGTAGACGGTGACGGCGTAGCTCTTGGTGCCCTCCGGGGCGCCGCTCCATGCGAGCTGCGGGGAGACGTCCCCGCCGCCGGGGACGCCGGAGGACCACTGTGTGGACGGCCAGGGGGCGCCGTCCTCGACCGTGGCGCTCGTGACGGTGAAGGAGGCCGCCTCGGGGAGGCGGGCGAAGGGGTCGTTGGCGGTGGTCATCGTGTCGTTCGTTCCTTTCGTGACGGTGCGCCACGCGGGACGGCATGCGCGGGCCGGTTCAACCGGCGGAGCGATCGCAGCGTTCTGCCGGACGATCGGTCGATCGGTCGATCTACAATCGACCATAACACTAATAATCGATTATCCAAGGGATCGTCTATGCTGAGCTCATGACTGATACGGCCTCCACCGCGGCCCCGACGGGCAAGCGCATGCTCTCCGAGCAGGTCCACACGCGTCTGCGGGACGCGATCATGCAGGGGGAGCACTCCCCCGGCGACGCCCTGAAACCGCAGGACCTCGCCAAGGAGCAGGGCGTGAGCCTGGCCGTCGTGCGCGAGGCGCTGGTGCGGCTGGTCGGCGAGGGGCTCGCCGACCGGCTGCCCAACCGCGGCTTCGCCGTTCCGGACTTCTCCGACCGGCGCTGGCAGGAGATCGCGGAGGCCCGCCGCACGATCGAACCCGTCGTGCTGCGGATGTCGGTCGAGCGCGGTGACGTCGATTGGGAGGCCCGGGTACGGGCGGCTCATCACCGTCTGGCCCGGACCCCCGCATACGCACCGGGAGAGGGCGAGTTCTACAGCGAGGCCTGGGCCGAGGCCCACCGGGTCTTCCACCGGACGCTGCTGGAAGGGTGCGGGAACCCGGTGCTGCTGGAGACCTTCGACCGGTTGTGGACCGCCAGTGAACTGGCGCGCCGCTGGTCGGCGCAGCGCACCCCCGGACGGGACGGGATCGACGAGCACCGCCGCCTGGAGGAAGCGGCGCTGGCCCGCGACGCGGACGCCGCGGCCGACCTGCTGATCCGACACCTCACCCAGACCGCAGCCGGCCTGACCGACTGACCCCGCCGCGCACAGGGCGGCTCCCACCGGCTGCGGAGCCACTCCGCAGGCGAACGCCCGGCGGCCGGACGGCAGAACACCCCCGTCACCCGACGGCGGACACCGGGCCGCCCGCCGACGGACACCGAACCGCCCTAGGAGTGTCCTGAAGATCTTGAAATCGCGCCCGGCTTGCACCAGTTCATACAGATTGATATTTACCGGCAATCCGGGATGAGTCGGGCGGGCGGAGCAAGATCTTCAGCGGTCTTCTAGAGGCGGGCGTCAAACCCCCTTGGCGCGCGTCAGGCCGCTCTGCCGAGGGGCGTCGGGCCGCCCCCGATGGACGCGAGCCACCCCGACGGCGGACGCCGTGCCTCTTCGGCGGCCCGAGACCGCGCCGTCGACGGCCTGCGGAGCCGAGCCACCCGCGTCCGCCAGGCCGCCCCGGCGGACGCGCGCCATTCCGACGGCGGGCGCCCATGTTCCCGCCTCTTGGCGCCGGGACAGACTCCCCGATGGACGAGAAAGCCCCCAACACCCAGCAGACGCTCCCCTGCGGACACATGAGCACTCCGCCGACAGACACCGGGCACTCTCGGACGGAGCCAAGCCGCACCCCGGCTGACACAGGCCGATCTCCCGCAGCACACCAGGCAACTCCGCCGGCGGGCACCAGGCACCTCGGCCGCCATGAAGCCACGCTTCGACAGCCCCGGCCCGAGCCGCCCGCGGACACCGAGCCACATCCCGGGCGGGCGCCGAGCCATTCCGCCAGCGGACACCGGGCGGTCCTCGGCGGACGCCATGCCCCCACCAGGGGGCACCGGGCCGTGCCCCGACGGGCGGCAAGCCACCCCACCGGCGGGCGCCTGGCCGCACCCCGGGTCGGCACCGTGCCGCCCGTTCCGGCGGGGGCCGTCGGAAAAGGGTGGGGCGCATGCAGGTGTTGTTCAGGTCCGGGCCACCGGACGGCCAGGGCGGGTGCGCATCATGCGGGTGATCGCTTTCGTCGTCCGGCAGGTGGAGTCCCGTTGAGTACAGAGAAGCAGAGCAGTCGTCAGCCGTCCCCGCACAGACGTACAGTGCTGCGCGCCGCGGTGGCCGCGCCTGCGGCAGGCGCCGTGGGCGTGGGCGTCGGCCCGGACACCGCGTCCGCCGCGGCGCACGGTGGCCGGTTCGATGCCGACAGTCCGCGGTTCGCGCTGGCGGTGCTGCCCGACACCCAGTACCTTTTCGACGCCGACAGCGCCGACCCCACGCCGCTGCGGGCGACGTTCCGCCATCTCGTGACCGAGCGGTCGGCGGCCAACATCGCGTTCATGACCCACCTCGGCGACGTCACCGAGCACGGCACCGAGGACGAGATCGAGCTCGCGGCCGACACCTTCCGTGTCCTGCACGGACGCGTGCCGTACAGCGTGCTGGCGGGAAACCACGACATCGAGTCGTCCACCGACGACCAGCGCGGCC
This sequence comes from Streptomyces speibonae, assembly GCF_984686075.1. Taxonomy (NCBI): domain Bacteria; kingdom Bacillati; phylum Actinomycetota; class Actinomycetes; order Kitasatosporales; family Streptomycetaceae; genus Streptomyces; species Streptomyces speibonae. The sequence goes on from NZ_OZ480260.1 coordinate 223,985, forward strand.
GCTCCGCGTACCTCTCCGCGTTCGGGCCGCACCGCTACCGGTCCATGCCGACCTTCGGCGGCGCCTCACCCGACGGCTACAACAGCTACCACGTCCTGCGGGCCGGCGGCAGGCGGTGGCTCGTCCTCGCCCTGGACTGGCGGATCTCCGACAAGGGAATGGCGTGGGCGCAGCGCGTCCTCGACACCCACCCCACCCTGCCCGCGGTGCTGACCACGCACGACCTCGCCGCGTCCGGGGAGGACGGCGAGGCCCGGCTGTCCGGTCACGGACAGCGCCTGTGGGACGGGCTGATCAAGAGCAACGACCAGATCTTCCTGGCCCTGGGCGGCCACTACTGGCCGCCCGGCCGCACCGTGCTGGCCAACGACGCCGACAACGATGTCCACATCCACGTCACCAACTATCAGGACCGGTACTACGGTGGCGCCGGGATGATCCGCACGTACGGCTTCGACCTGGTGCGCGGGGTCATCGACGTGGAGACGTTCTCGCCGTGGCTGCTCGCCCCGGACCCCGACCGGCGCTCCCCGCTGGCCGCCGAGACCCTCGAACTCACCGGCCCGGCCGACCGTTTCACGCTCTCCGTCGACTTCGACCAGCGCTTCGCCGGCTTCGCCCCCGTGACCCCGCCGAAGCCCCGGCCCGCCCGGTCCGTGATGCCCCGCGGCACCCTCGCCTACTGGCGCTTCGACTCCTCCGGCACCGACGCGGCGGGCACCCCTGGTGCCTCCGTCGCCGACGGCGCCGTGGTCAAGGACCTCACCGGCAACGGCAACGACTTGACCGTGCGCCGGCTGCACTCCAGCGGCCCCCGGGCGCTGACCTGGTCGGCGGACCACCATGACGGGCAGCCCGCACACGCCAGCCTCCGCTTCGACGGGGGCCGCGACCCCGACCGCGGTGCCATCCTCACCACCGCGCGGCGGGCCGCCCTGAACAGCGAGAAGTTCCTCCGCGGCTACACCATCGAGACCTTCGTGCGGCTGCCCGAGCCGTTCGAGGGCAACCACGACTGGATGGGCCTGCTCAGTTGGGAGGGCCGCAACGGCGACGCGGGCAAGACGACGGGATGGTCCCCGCTGGAGCCCACGTGCAGTCTCAACCTCTCCCCCGAGCGGTTCCTGCAGTTCGTCGTGTATCCGCACCGGCAGGACGCCGACCCCACGTCGTGGAGCCACTCCGTGCCCGTCGGGCGCTGGATGCACATCGCCGTCGTCAACGACGGCCGCCGCACGGTGATGTACGTCGACGGGTCGAGGATCGCCCGCAATCCGGCCCAGCCGTCGACCGGCATCACCACCCTCGGCAAGCCCTTCGTCCTCGGCGCCACGCAGTTCGACGAGAAGTACGGACAGGGCTTCTACGGCTGGATGGGCGACACGCGGATCGTCGGACGCCCCCTGCCGGTGCGGGAGTTCCTCACCTCGTTCCGCTGAACCGGTCGGTGCGCGGTCACGGCGGCCTCCCTCCTCACCGGCGGCCGCGCACGCGCCGTACCAGGAGCAGGGTGGCGCACAGCGCGGTGACCGCGCCGGCGGCCAGGTGCACGCCGATGCCGGCGCCGGTGTACGAGGCGACGGTGTTGCCGAGGACGCTGACGACGAGGACCGACCAGAGCAGCGTGTGGGCCACTCCCCCGTCGCCGCCCGCGGGTGCCGTGCGGCGGCCGGGGGCCGGGGCGAGGTGAGAGGGGTTCGTGTGCGTCATGGCTGCTCCTTCGGTGTCGCAGGCGGCCCTGCGAGGGCGTACGGGACGGTGCGGCACGTCCGCGGTCGTGCGGCGTGTGCGATGTCCCCGACGCTACGGACGGGGCGTGCGCATGCCGATCCCCCGAGCCGCCGGACCGGCGGTACAGCAGGCTGTACTCTTCCCGGCCCGCCCTCGGGCACGGCGCCGCCGGGCATAGGGTGATGCGTGTAACGGCAGGTCGGCGAAGGAAGGGTGAGAGGTGACCACCCGGCACAACGACGGTTTTGGCGGCCGGTCCGGGTCCGGTGCGAAGAAGGAGTCCTTCCGGGAGACCGTCGCCGGGGCCGTGTCCGCCGCCCTGGCCGCGCTGGGACAGCTCGTGGGAGGGCTCGGCACTGCTCTGCTCGCCCTGGCCCTCCTCGGCATCGCCCTGATGACGGCGGCGGCCTGTCTGGTGGGCGCGGGACTGCTGCTCGCCCCCACCGTGCTGCGCGCCCTGCACGCACTCGCCGGCCAGGAGCGCGCCCGGCTCGCCCGCCACGGTGTGGAGGTCATCGCCCCGGAGCCGTCGCCCACGCGGTTGCGTGCGGCCCTGGCCGACCCCGCCACCCGCCGTGCGGCGGGCTGGCTGGCGGTGCACGCCACGTTCGGCCTGATCCTCGGCCTGTGCGGACTGCTGCTGCCCGTCGCCGCGGTCCGCGACGCCGCCTTCCCGCTGCTGTGGCCGCTCGTCCCCGACGACGCCACCAGCACCTCGCTGGGTTTCGGCACCGCCGACTCCCGGGCTGAGGCGTCGGTGGTGTCCCTGCTCGGGGTGGGCTGGATCGCCATCATCCTCGGTCTGACGCCCGGCATGGCCCGCCTCCAGGCACGGCCCGCGCTGCGCCTGCTGTCGGCCGGTCCGCAGGCCGATCTCTCCCTGCGCATCGCCGAGTTGACCGCGACCCGGGCCGCCGCGCTGGACGCCCACGCCGTCGAACTGCGCCGGATCGAGCGCTCCCTGCACGACGGCACCCAGAACCGCCTCGTCACCGTCACCGTGCTGCTCGGCGCGGCCCGCCGCATGGTGGCCCGCGATCCCGCCGGCGCCGACGAGATCCTCGAACGCGCCCAGTCCGCGGCCGAGCAGGCGCTGGCCGAACTGAGAGCCGTGGCGCGGGGCATCCTGCCGCCCGTGCTCGCGGACCGCGGGCTGGCCGGCGCGCTGTCCGGACTCGCCGCCCACTGCGCGGTCCCGTGCCGTACCGATGTCGAGCTGCCCGAGCGGTGCGCTGCGTCGGTCGAGGCGACCGTCTACTTCGTGGTGGCCGAGGCCCTCACCAACATCGCCAAGCACAGCGGCGCCACCCGGGCCACCGTCACCGTGCGCAGCCGGGGCGGCCGGCTCCTGCTGCGCGTCGAGGACGACGGCCGGGGCGGCGCCGACGAGGCGGGGGGTTCCGGTCTGGCCGGCATCCGCCGCCGTATCGCGGCACACGACGGTGTGCTGCGCCTGACCAGTCCGGTCGGCGGACCGACAATCCTCGAGGTGGATGTTCCATGCGGATCGTGATGGCGGAGGACGACCCCTTGCTGCGGGAGGGGCTGGCCCTGCTGCTGCGGGCCGAGTCGCTGGACGTGGTCGCCAAGGTGGGTACGGCCGAGGCGGTCCTCGACGCCATCGACAGCCACCGGCCCGACGTCGCCATCCTGGATGTACGGATGCCGCCCACCCACACCGACGAGGGCATCCGCGCCGCAGTCGAGGCCCGCCGCCGCCACCCCCGGCTCGCCGTCCTGGTGCTGTCCGCCTACGTCGAGCAGAGCTTCGCCACCGACCTGCTCACCGGCGGGGTCGGCGGGCTCGGCTATCTGCTCAAGGAGCGGGTCGGCCGGGTGGAGGAGTTCCTCGACGCCCTGCGGCGCGTGGCGGACGGGGGCACGGCCATCGACCCCGAGGTCGTCGCCCAGCTGTTCACCCGCTCGCGTCAGGACACCCGGCTGGAACGCCTCAGTCCGCGTGAGCGGGACGTCCTGGCCCTGATGGCCGAGGGGCTGGGCAACACGGCCATCGCCGAACGGCTCGTCGTCACCGACGGCGCCGTCCACAAACACATCCGCAACATCTTCGCCAAGCTGGACCTGGCCCCCACCCAGCAGGTCGACCGCAGGGTCGCGGCGGTCCTGCACTACCTGGAGAACTCCCGCCGCACCTGACGGTGCAGGGCGTCGCAGGCCCGCCGCGCTGGCGCGGCGGGGCGGGCGGTGCGACGCTGGAAGTGGTGCTGTGAGCCGCTCCGCTCTCGCCAGGAGGCGATGGGTCATGGCCAAGCGTCTGGTCGTCTGCTGCGACGGTACCTGGAACTTCGCGGACCAGCCGAGCAAGACCAACGTCGCGAAGATCGCCCTGTCCGTGCGTCCCGGAACCGTCGCCGGGAAGGAACAGCGCGTCTACTACCACGGCGGCGTCGGTACCCACCGGTGGGAGCGCCTGCGCGGCGGGGCGTTCGGCGTGGGGCTGTCCCGGAACGTCCTGGACGCCTACCGGTTCCTCGTCGAGACGTACGAGCCCGACGACGACCTGTTCCTCTTCGGTTTCAGCCGCGGCGCCTTCACCGCGCGCAGCCTGGCGGGGCTGGTGCGCAACAGCGGCATTCTGCGCAGGGACCACGCCGACCGGATCCCGGAGGCATGGGCCCTCTACCGCGACCGCGTCGAGCAGCCGAACGGCGCCGCCGCCACGCTGTTCCGCCGCTCCTACGCACGCGAGTCGGAGATCGCGTTCATCGGGGTGTGGGACACGGTCGGTGCCCTGGGCATCCCCGCTCCCGGTACCGTCCCGCTGCAACCCGCCGCGCGGCGGTTCAACCGCCGCTGGGGGTTCCACGACACCGAGCTGAGCAACTGGGTCCGCGCCGCCTTCCACGCCCTGGCCCTGGACGAGCAGCGCTCGGCGTTCCGCCCCACCCTGTGGCACCAGCAGCCGGGGTCGGCCGAGGAGGGTCAGGAGCTGAAGCAGGTGTGGTTCGCCGGGGTCCACTGCGATGCCGGCGGGGGCTACGCGGAGACGGGGCTGTCCGACGTCACCCTGCTGTGGATGGTCGACCAGGCCCGCCGGCACGGGCTGAAGTTCGGCGCCGATGTGCTGGGACCCGAAGGACCCCGGGTGATGACGCCTCACCACCGCGTCGGCTTCCGGGTACGGCCGGACGGTTCGGGTCCGCTCCATGCCTCGCGGACGGGGCTGTACCGGCTGTCCCCGCCGCTGCACCGGTCCCTCGGTGAGGCGGTGAACGACCGGGGGGAACCCGACGGGAACGAGTACCTGGCCGTCCCCGCCAAGGAGCGCCACGACCGGGACCCCGGTTACCGGCCGCCGGGGCTGGCGCGCTACCTGGACCGGCAGGACCGCATCCGGCTGGAGCCCGTGCTGCTGCCGGGCCTCTCCGCGACCCTGCCGCCGCTGCCCCCGGCCGCGTCCGGCCCGGGAACGACGGCCGAGGGCCACGAGGGGCTCCACCGGGCCACATGAGGCCGCCCCATGGAGTCGCGAACCGTCGCACGGTCTGCGGACGGACGCGAGTCGCGGCGTGCCCGGCCCGGGGGAACAATGGGCCGTGGTCGCATCACCGAGGCAAGGGAGCCACGCATGTCGTCGAAGAGGCGCCGGAAGAAGAAGGCCCGCCGCAAGCACGCGGCCAACCACGGGAAGCGCCCGCAGTCCTGAGCATCCTCCGTCGTGTCCGACGCCTCACATGGCTTCCTGCTGCCGCTCCGGAACCCGCTTCATGTCGAGGTCGGTGTGCAGGGGATGGTGGTCGGAGTACGGCGTGGGCTGCACGTGGTGCTCGAGCGGGCTGATGCCCCGCAGGAACACGTAGTCGAACTTGCTCTGCCAGTCGGTGGTCGGCAGGCAGGTGCCGGAGGGTGAGGGCCGGCACTCGGGGTCCACGTCCCCGGCCAGCGCCCACATCGGTTCGAGTTCGGCCGCGTCCGGCACGGCGTTGAAGTCGCCGAAAACGATGGCCCGGTCGTGCCGGACGACCTGCGCGGCGAGGGCGGCGATCTGGTCCGTGCGGTACTCCTCCTGACGGCGCTCCGCGAGATGCGTGTTGAACACCCGGATCTTCCGGCCGCCGACGGTGGTGGTGACCGCCATGTAGCCCCGGTCCTCGGAACCCCCGTCCCGGTACTCCACGTTGACGGTCTCCGTCATCGGTGCCGCCGAGAGGATCGCCTGACCGTAGCCTCCGGGGTTCCACGGCAGTCCGCCGCAGCGGCCCCAGTTCTTGAGCACCGTCCCGTACTCGACGTGGTAGACCAGCCCGTAGAGGTTCTCCAAGTGGTTGCGGATCCGCGCGACATCACGCGCGCACGCCTCCTGCAGGCCGATGACCTGGGGCGCGTAGGTGGCGATCTCGGCCGCCCGGTCGGCGTTGCTCGTCTCGCAGGGGTTGCAGAGGTTCCACGTCATGACCCGGTTCGGTACGACGTCCCTGACGGCGTCGGCGGGCAGTGACCGGGCGAACGGGACGCCGCCCGGTGCGCTGGGGCCCAGGAGCATCATGCAGGTCACGATCACCGCGCCCGCGAGCAGCCGTGGGCCCCTTCCGAACACCGCGGCCTCCCCATGGTCGACACCTGTGGCGGTTGACGCCTCTGGGCACGAGGTTATGTGACAGCCGTCCGCGACGACACGTGCCCCCCGTCAGGGACCGCGCGGCGCCGGACCCTGCGAGCGGCATACCACCACCGGCACCTGCCGCCGCGACGTTCACTCCCCCGGCCCAACTACTGGTGCCGGAACGGTCGGTGACGTGCAGATTCGTCTCAGTGACTCCCCTCCACCGAAAGAGTGGTCATGAAGCGAATACCGCACATCGCCGCCCGGCGGGCACTCCCCCTCGCGGTCCTCCTCCCCGCCACCGCCCTGATGGCCGCGGGGCCGTCACCGGCGTCCGAGAACGGGGGCGGAGCCGAGCCCGGCGAGGGCGCCAAGCCCACCGTCGTGCTGGTGCACGGGTACTGGGCCGACGGCTCCGGGTGGCACGAGGTCGTACGGAGCCTCCAGGCCGAGGGGTATCCGGTGGTCGCCACCGCGAACCCGCTGCGCAGCCTCTCCGGCGACGCCGACTACCTCGCCGCGCGGCTCAGGACCATCGAGGGGCCCGTCGTCCTCGTGGGCCACTCCTACGGCGGCGCCGTCATCACCAACGCCGCGGCCGGCAACCCGAACGTCGAGTCGCTCGTCTACATCGCCGGGTTCGCCCCCGACAAGGGCGAGACCGCCTTCGAGCTGGCGGCGAAGTACCCGGGCAGCCGTGTGACGGACGATCCCAGCGCCCCCGTGCCCACCGCCCTCAACGCCGTTCCGCTCGGCGGCGGCCCCACGGATGTCGATCTGTACCTCAAGCCGGACAAGTTCAGCGACGTCTTCCTCAGCGACCGCCTGGAGGCGAGCCGCGCGCGGGTACTGGCCGCCTCGCAGCGGCCCGCGACCGCCGCCTCCGGGAACGAACCGAGCGCCGCCGCCGCGTGGCGGGACATTCCGTCCTGGTACCTCATCCCCACCGACGACCGCACGATCGGCACCGACAACCTGCGCTTCATGGCCGAACGGGCCGGGTCGACCACGGTGGAGATCGACGCCCCGCACGCCGTTCTGGAGACGAACCCGGACGACGTCACCAACCTCATCCTGAAGGCGGCGCACGACGACGCGCGCCCCGCCCTCGCCGCGACGGGCACGACCGTGCGGACCGCGGTCCTCGGCGGCGCGGCGGTCGTCGCCGTCGCCGCGGGCGCGACCTTCATGAACCGCTCCCGCCGGCCCTGAGCCGGGGGCTGTCGGTGGCGCGGTGCAGGATGGGGGCATGGAACCTTCGGAGACTGTGCGCACGCTGTGGGACCGGATGCAGCAGCGGGACTGGGCGGGCGTCGGGGAACTGCTGGCCGACGATGTCGTCGTGGAGTGGCCGGTCAGCGGGGAACGGATCGTCGGCCGCGAGAACTATGTGCGCATCAACGCGGAGTACCCGGAGGGCTGGTCGATCGACGTCCTTCGCGTCGTGCCGTCCGGGGAGGTCGTCGTCTCCGAGGTCGAGGTGCCCCACGTGTCGATGGGGATCCACCGGGTGGCGTCCTTCTGGACGGTTCGCGACGCTGTGATCACCAGCGGCCGCGAGTACTGGACCGAGCTCGGCGCCGATCCTTCTCCGGCCTGGCGGGCGCCGTTCGTCCAGCGCCTCTGACGCTCCGCGGGCCGCTCATCGGCGCCCGCCGGTCCGGGCGTGGATCAGCTTCCTGGTGAAGCGGTGCAGGTGCGGGTCGAGCGACTCGGCGGGCTCGTCGAGCACCTCCTCGGCGGTCAGCCGGCGAATGGCGGCGAACTCACCCTCGTCGTAGTCGGTGACGGCGTCCGCGTCCAGGTCAAGGAGGTACCAGAGCGAGACGTCGGTGTGCCGGCCCTCGCCCCTGGTCCGGGTGACGGTGAGGAAGAACGGGTGCGGGCCGGTGAGCGGTGACGCCACGGCCTCGACGCCCAGCTCCTCACGGCATTCGCGGACCACGGCGGCCCAGGGGTGCTCGCCGGGCTCGACATGTCCGCCGGGCGGCAGCCACAGTCCCGCCTTGCGGTGCGCGACCAGGAGCAGCAGTCCGCGCTCGTGATCGAGGACCACGAAGTAGCTCACCAGGTGTGTCGGCGGTACGTCCGGCTTGCGGACGCGGTGGAGCGGGGCGCCGCCGGTGATCCATTGCCGGGTGGTGTCCAGGTGGTCGCGTTCCAGGGCGTCCCAGGGTTCGATGGCTCCGATCGTCTCCAGGAGGCGCGCACGCGGTGACGCGGAGTCAGAAGCGAGGTGGGGGCGGGTGGTCGAGGTCATCCGTGCATCCTGGCAGGGGTTCCCGGACCCCGCCCCCCTGTCACTCCACTTTGACGCGATCATGCTTACCGTTGGTGAAGACGTCCACGTCAGCGGTTTCGTACCCTTGCGCTATGCGCATGCGCCCCACCTTGAGCTGGACCCCCGCCGAGGACCTGCCGCCCGGTACCACCGACACGGCGCCGGTCGCCGACGCGCTGCGCGCCGGGGGTGTGCTGGTGCTCAGCGGCGCGGGGATCTCCACGGAGTCGGGCATCCCCGACTACCGCGGCGAGGGCGGGAGCCTCAGCCGGCACACCCCGATGACCTACCAGGACTTCACCGCGAGCGCCGCCGCCCGGCGCCGTTACTGGGCGCGCAGCCACCTCGGATGGCGCACCTTCGGCCGCGCCCTGCCGAACGCCGGGCACCGGGCCGTGGCGGCGTTCGGACGGCACGGGCTGCTCTCGGGCGTGATCACCCAGAACGTGGACGGTCTGCATCAGGCCGCCGGCAGCGAGGGCGTCGTGGAACTGCACGGAGGGCTGGACCGGGTGGTCTGTCTGTCCTGCGGCAGATTCAGCCCGCGCGGTGAACTCGCGGCCCGGCTGGAGGAGGCCAATCCGGGCTTCGCGCCGGTGGCCGCGGGCATCAACCCCGACGGCGACGCCGATCTCACCGACGCGCAGGTGGCGGACTTCCGCGTGGTGCCCTGCACGGTGTGCGGCGGCGTCCTCAAACCCGACGTGGTGTTCTTCGGCGAGAACGTGCCGCCCGGGCGGGTCGCGCACTGCCGCGCGCTGGTCCGCGAGGCGTCCTCGCTGCTGGTCCTCGGCTCCTCACTGACGGTGATGTCCGGGCTGCGCTTCGTCCGCCAGGCCGCGGAGGCGGGCATCCCGGTGCTGATCGTCAACCGGGACCCCACCCGTGGCGACCGGCACGCGCTCACCCGGGTCGCGCTGCCGCTGGGCGCGGCCCTGACCGGCGTGGCCGAGATGCTGGGGATGTCCGTCGACGGCAGGACGGCGGCCTGAAAGAGCCGGCCCCCCGTGCGACGATCCTCACGGGAGACAGTCGGTCGTGCCGATGATCTCCCCGGGGGAGGGCCGAGTGGACGCGGACGAGATGCGCGCATGTTTCGACGGCCGGACGCGCGTCGTGCTCCGGCCGGGGCAGGACTTCACTGACGTGCGGCACCTGGCCGACCAGGTGGCCCGTGCGCTCGGATACCGGTACGTCGAGGCAGTTGGGTCCGCTGTGGCGGGCGCTCGAACACATCCCCACGCCCGGCGCCGTCCGCGCCCCGCTGCCCTGGTGGCGCACTCCCCCGGCGGTGCTGCTGACCGGACGGAAGACGGCCCTCTACGATGCCGTCCTCGCGCCGGCCCCCTGCTTCGACCCCGCCGTGCGGGAGGCGGCCCTGTGCGCCGCGCCGGCCGACGGGGAGGACGAGGCCCGGGCCGCCGTCACGGCGGACGCGGCGATGATCCTCGTGGCCCGGGAGAGGCAGCGCGCAGCGCCCGGCCGGCCCGTGCCGGCGGAGAGTCCGGTGCCCCTGGCCCGGGACCTGGTGTCGCTGTCCCGGTCGCTCGCCTCCCCCGTCGTCCATGACCTGCGTGCCCATCACACACCGTTGCGGAAGGCAGCCCATCATGAGTGCATCCCCGCGTCGTGCTCCCGTCCGTGCCGTCGTCATCGGGGGGAGCATCGCCGGAATGCTGGCCGCGGCCGCCCTCAAGGGGCATGTCGACTCCGTCGAGATCATCGAGGCGCACGAGCTGCCGGAGGGCCCCGCGCCGCGCACCGGAGTGCCGCAGGCGGTGCACATCCACTTCCTGCAGACCGGTGGTGCCGAGGCCGTCGAGGCGCTGCTGCCCGGCACGATCGATCTGCTGCTGGCGGCGGGCGCCCATCGCATACCGGTGACCACCAGCATGGTCATCCACGCGCCGGAGGGCTGGTACCGCCGCTGGAAGCGCACCACCCACTTTGTGATCACCGCCAGCCGGGACCTGACCGACTCGGTCGTGCGGGCCCAGGTGCTCAAGGACCCCCGGGTCGGCGTGCGCACGCACAGCAGGGCCGTCGCGCTGCTCGGCGGGCGCGGCCGCGTCACGGGCGTGCGGGTGCGCGATACCGACGGCACGGAGCGCGAAGTCGGCGCCGACCTGGTCATCGACGCGTCCGGCAGGGCCTCCCGCATGCCGCAGTGGCTGACGCGGCTGGGGATCACCGGTCTCGCGGAGGACCAAGTCGACTCGGGGCTCGCCTACGCCAGCCGCTTCTACCGCGCGCCCGTGCCCACCGCCGGCTGGCCCGTGATCGGGATCCAGGCCGACCCGCGCCTGCCGCGGCCGGCCAACGCGGGCGGCATCCTGCCGGTCGAGGGAAACCGCTGGCACGTCAGCCTGATGGGCGCTCCGGGCGCGCACCCCACCGCCGACCCCGACGCCTTCGAGGCGTATGCGCGCACGCTGCGCCACCCGGTGATGGCCGATCTCCTCCAGCACGCCGAACCGCTCACCGATGTCAGCGTCACGCACGGCACCGCCAACCGGCGCCACTACTACGAGCGGCTCACCCCGTGGCCGGAGGGACTGGTCGTTCTGGGGGACGCCGTCGCGTCCTTCAACCCGCTGTACGGGCAGGGCATGTCGGCGGCCGCGCAGGGTGCCGTCGCCCTGCGCGAGCTGTGCGCGGCGGGCCCGGCTCCCGGATTCGCGCGCCGCGCCCAGCGCGCCATCGCCAAGCCCGTCGACGCCGCGTGGGCACTCGCCGTGGGAACGGACATCCACTTCGCGACGACCACGGGCAGGACGGCGAACGTCGCCGATCGTCTGCTGCACCGCTACGTCAGCCGGCTCTCGCGCACCGCGACGGGCTCGTTCCACGCCGCCACCGCCCTGACCGACGTCCTGGCCCTGCGGGCCGCGCCCACCTCCCTGGTCCGGCCCGGCGTGCTGCTGACGGCGCTCGTCGGGCCGCTGCGTCCGCAGCTCGACGGCCCCCAGTTCACTCCCGCCGAACGCAAGCTCCTGCGGGAACTGCAGGAGGCTGCCGCGGCCGGCGAGTAGCCGGCCCGGGTGGTGCCGGCCGCTGCTGCCCGCGTCCCGGCTGTGAGCTGGGACACACCGCTTGCATCTCACATCGATGTGAGGTTTTAGCGTGAGGGCGTGTCCGTTCCAGGACCGAAGCCCACCAAGGGAGTTCCGACATGACGAACCTGTTCGACAGCTGCCGGCTCGGTGACCTGAGCCTGCCCAATCGTGTGGTGATGGCCCCGATGACGCGGGTCAGGGCCGCCGCCGGCGGTCTGGCGACGCCGTCGATGGCGACCTACTACGCCCAGCGCGCGACGGCCGGCCTCATCGTGAGCGAGGGGGTGCAGCCGAGCCTGGTGGGGCAGTCCAATCCGGGCACACCGGGGCTGCACGACGACCGGCAGGCCGCCTCGTGGCGTCAGGTGACCGGCGCCGTGCACGCCAATGGCGGCCGGATCTTCGCCCAGATCATGCACGGCGGGCGCGTGTCGCATCCCGACACCATCGGCATGCTGCCCGTCGGGCCGTCGGCCGTGCCCGCCGTCGGTGAGGTGTTCACCCCGTCCGGCCCGCAGACCCCGCCGACGCCGCGCGCCCTGGAGACCGCCGAAGTGCCCGAGCACGCCCGGTCGTTCGCCGACGCCGCGCGGCGCGCCGTGGACGCCGGCTTCGACGGGGTGGAACTGCACGGCGCCAACGGCTACCTCATCTCGCAGTTCCTCTCGTCCAACGCCAATCTGCGCACGGACCGCTACGGCGGCTCCGTGACGGGACGGATCCGGTTCGCCGTCGAGGCGGTGTCGGCCACGGTCGAGGCCGTGGGCGCGGACAGGACCGGCATCCGCCTGTCCCCCGGCGCAACCTTCTGGGGCGTGCGGGAGGACGACGTGCCCGAGCTCTACGCCGCGCTGCTGGCCGAGCTGGCCCGCCTGGAGCCGGCCTACATCCATCTCGAGGCGACCGCGGACGAGGACGTGCTGCTCGGCCTGCGCCGCGCCTGGCCGGGCACGCTCATCATGAACCCGGTGCTGCCGATGGGCCCCAAGTTCACCGACCGCGCCTCGGCCGACCACTGGCTCGGGCTGGGGGCCGAACTCATCAGCTTCGGGCGGGGCTTCATCGCCAATCCCGACCTGGTGGAACGGCTGCGCCTCGGTCTGCCGATGGCCCCGGCCGACGAGGCCACGTACTACCAGGGCGGCGACGCGGGCTATCTGACGTACCCCGCCTACCAGCACACCGCCGCGGCCTGACGGGTCCGCGCGCTTCATTCGAGGTCGAAGGCGCGCCGCGCGCGCTCGACCTCGGGCAGGTGGGCCGCGACCCACTCCAGGAGCACCTCGACCGGGTGGCGCATGGTCTTGCCCAGGGGTGTGATGCGGTACTCGACGGCGACCGGGCGGGAGCTGAGGAGCACGCGCTCGACGATGCCGTTGCGCTCCAGCCGGCGCAGCGTCGCGGTGAGCGACTTCTGGGTCACCGCGGGGATGGCGCGGCGCAGGTCGTTGAACCGGCAGGGCCGTTCGCAGAGTTCGTTGAGGACGCTCAGCGACCACTTGTCCAGCACCTGGTCGAGGAACTCGCGGTGCGGATGGTCGATCGTGAGCGCGCCGTCGTGGCTGTCCGTGGTATCCGGCACGATACGTGGTCTCCTTGAAGTGTCCTTCGTCCACCAGGTAGCAAAGGTATACCTGTTGGTCCGATGTGAGGAGACCCCGATGTCCGTCCGCCGTTTCACGCCCGAGGGCATGCTGCAGCCCACCCCGTACGAGCATGTCTCCGTCGGCACCGGCACACGTCACGTGCATGTCAGCGGCCAGGTCGCCCGGTCGGCGGACGGGGCTCCCGTCGCGCCGGGCGACCTCGCCGGGCAGGTCGCCCATGCCCTGCGGAACACCGCGCGGGGGCTGGCCGGCGCGGGCGCCTCGTTCGACGACGTGCTGCGGCTGACGTTCTACGTCACGGACTGGGCACCGGAGAAGATCGGCGCGTTCATGGCCGGGGTCGAGCAGGTGGCGGGCGAGATCGGGCTGGCGGTGCCGCTGCCGCCCGCCTCACTGATCGGCGTCGACCACCTCTTCGAGCCCGATGTTCTGGTCGAGGTGGAGGCGACCGCCATCCTGGACTGAGCCCAACTCCGGGGCTTTACCTTCTCTTTGCAACCCGGGCCGGTGCTGTCTCGTCTCTCCGCACGATCCATGACCCAGCCCGCCGGTCACCGTGCCGGCGGACCGAGGAAAGAGAGCGTTTCATGCGCCGAACCGTCCTGAGCGCCGCGGCACTCGCCTGCACCGCCGTGCTGGCCAGTGCCGTGCCCGCGTTCGCCGACGACCCCTCCCCCGTGCCGGACAGGGCGAACCCCAGCGCGTCGCCCGCCGACGTCGCGGAGAAGGACCCGTCGCCGGTCGCGGCCGAGACCGACACGCCCGCCCCCGCCGAGGACACCGACGGGGTCACCGTCGTGCCCAGCGGCGCGCCCGACACCGGTGCCGCCACGGCCCCGTCCGACGGCAACGGCACGCTCATCGGCGCGGGCGCCGCCGCGGCCCTCGCCGCCGGGGGCGCGGGATTCCTCGTCGTACGGCGTCGGCGGGCCGCCGCCGAATGACCTCGCTCTCCAGGCGTGCTTTCGCCGTCGCCGCGGCGGCGACCCTCCTCGCCGCCTGCGGCGGCGGTGAAGGGACCGACCGGCCCGCCGCCGGACGCACGGAGGGCACGGCACCGGCCACGCGGCCGTCGGCCGAGTCGGTGCGGACCCTCGCACGTTCGGTTCCGGTGGGACTCGAGATCCCCGCCATCGGTGTCGACACCCCGGTCATCCCACTGGGGCTGGCACCGGACCGCACGGTCGAGGTGCCTCCGATCCAGGCGGACGACCCCGCCGGCTGGTACCGGCACTCGCCGACACCGGGCCGGAAGGGCCCGTCGGTGATCCTCGGCCATGTCACGGTGGGCCGCCACGGGGACGGAGTCTTCCGTCATCTCGCGCGGCTGCGCCGGGGCGAGAGGATCGTGGCACGCCTGGAGAACGGCACCGCGGCGGAGTTCACCGTCGACTCGGTGCGTACGGTCCCCAAGGCCGACTTCCCGACGGACGCGGTCTACGGGGACGTCGACCGTCCCGAACTGCGGCTCATCACCTGTGGCGGTCCTCGCAAGGGGGACGAGTACCGCGACAACGTCATCGTGTTCGCCACCCTGAGCGGCACGATCGACTGACCCGCCCCGGGGTCCCGGGCCGGCGGACGACGTGCCGCCGGCCCGGGGCCCCGTCCGCGGGCACGCAGCACGACACCGGTACCGCCACGACCATGGAGAGCATTGAAACGGTCCCGCGAGCAGGCAGCGTCCGAGCTCTTCGCTGCCCTCTATCCGCGCCTCGCCGGCTGGTGCCGCCGTCTCGTCGACGACGACGAGACGGCTCATGAGATCGCCTCGGAGGCGTTCACCCGGCTGTGGGCCCGCTGGACCTCCGTGGCGGAGCCCCGGGGCTTTCTCTATGTCACCGCCGCCAATCTGGTCCGCGACCACTGGCGCAAAATCGAACGCGAGCGCCGGGCCGTGCACCGCGTCGGTGCCGAGACCGCCGTCCGGCCCTACAGCGAACAGTCCGACCCGTCCGTACGTCTGCTCGTGCAGTCGCTGCCGGAACGGCTGCGCGTGCCGATCCTGCTGCACTACTACGCTGACATGCCGATCCGGGAGGTGTCCGCGGTGACCGGACGCAAGGAAGGAACGGTCAAGGCCGATCTGCACGCGGCCCGGGAACTGCTCCGTGCCCATCTGAGGAGAAGCCTTGATCACACCCGCTGACGAGGGTCCGGAGTTCGAGCCCGACGACCCGCTCGCCGTCATCCTGCGGCCCACGGCCGACCCCCTCGGCCCGCCTTCCGGCCGGTTCGAGGCGATCCGCCGCTCGGCGGCGCGCCGCCGCATGGTGCGCACCCTGGCCGGTGTCGGAGTGACGTGCGCCGTCGCCGCTCTCGTCGCCGTGCCCCTCCAGCAGGCAGCGACCGGCGACAAGCCCGCCTCGCCCACGGTTCCGCTCGCGCCGCCTCCCGTGAGCGACTCCCCTTCCGCCACCGGGCGGCCGTCTCCGGCACCGTCGGCGTCACCCGCCGAGTCCCTCCCCACGCCGTCGGTGGAGACGGACCGCCCCGACGACGCGGCGGCGGACGTCCCCGACGACCCGGCGGCGGAAGCCGCCCCCACTCCCCGCTCCCCGGTGACGGACGCCCCCGGGACCGGGGCCGCGGTCGCCCCCTCGGTCATCCCATGAGCGGGGCCCGGGGGCACAGCCCCCGGGCCCGGACGACACGGTGCGGCCGGTCAGGCGCCGGGCAGCACCCCGGTGCGGGCGACCTCGGAGTACCAGCGCGCGCTGGCCTTGGGGATGCGGGTCCCGGTCGGGTAGTCGACGTAGACGGTGCCGAACCGCTTGCTGTACCCGTGCGCCCACTCGAAGTTGTCCAGCAGGGACCACAGGAAGTAGCCGCGCACGTCCGCGCCGTCCAGGATCGCCTGGTGGACCGCGGCCAGGTGGTCGCGCACATAGGCGATCCGGGCGGGGTCGTTGACCTGGCCCTCGGGGTCGGCGTAGTCGTCGAACGCCGCGCCGTTCTCGGTGATGACCAGCGGCAGCTTCGGGAAGTCGGCGGACAGCCGGTTCAGCAGGTCACGCAGACCGGTGGCGTCGACCGCCCAGCCCATGGCGGTGGTCTCGCCGGGCGGCTGGTGGAATGCGACCTGGTCCGCGCCCGGCCACGGGCTGTGGGTGCTCTTGCCGTGCCCGTCCGAGGTGTGCGTGCCACTGCCGTCCGCCTCGGAGACGACGGTGGGCGTGTAGTAGTTGACGCCCAGGAAGTCCAGCGGCTGGTTGATCTGTGCGAGGTCTCCGTCGCGCACGAAGGACCAGTCGGTCAGCGTGGCGGTGTCCTTGAGCAGATCCTCGGGGTAGGCGCCCTGCAGCATCGGGCCGGTGAAGACCCGGTTGGCCAGGGCGTCGATCCGGCGGGCCGCGTCGACGTCGGCGTCGCTGCCGGTGAGCGGGCGGACGTGGTGGATGTTGAGGGTGACCGAGCACTGGGCGCCGGCCGGGAGGCGGTCGCGCAGCGCCTGGACGGCGAGGCCGTGACCCAGGTTGAGGTGGTGGGCGGCGCGCAGGGCGGCGACCGGGTCGGTGCGGCCGGGCGCGTGCACACCGGAGCCGTAGCCGAGGAAGGCGCTGCACCAGGGCTCGTTGAGGGTGGTCCAGGTCTTCACCCGGTCGCCGAGGGCGTCGGCGGCGAGCGCCGCGTACTCGGCGAACCGCTCGGCGGTCACCCGCTCGGGCCAGCCCCCGGCGTCCTCCAGCTCCTGGGGCAGGTCCCAGTGGTAGAGGGTGGCGACCGGCTGAATGCCCTTCTCCAGCAGCTCGTCGACCAGGCGCCGGTAGAAGTCCAGGCCCTTCTGGACGGCGGGACCCCGGCCGGTGGGCTGGATCCGGGGCCAGGCCAGCGAGAAGCGGTAGGCGCCCAGACCGAGTTCGGCCATCAGGGCGACGTCCTCGCGCCAGCGGTGGTAGTGGTCGGTGGCGATGTCTCCGGTGTCGCCGTTGCGGACCCGGCCCGGGGTGCGGGCGTAGGTGTCCCAGATGGACGGGGTACGGCCGTCCTCGGAGGCAGCGCCTTCGATCTGGTAGGAGGCGGTGGCGGAACCCCAGAGGAAGCCCTTGGGGAAGGTACGGGCGGCGTCCGGGGCGGACGCGGTCTGCTGTGCGGTGACCACGTAAGTCCTTTCGGAGTTGGGGGGGGTTCCAGGCAGGCGCCTGGTGGGGGTCGGGGGCCCGGGGGGGTGCGTCAGCCCTTGACGGCGCCGGCCATGATGCCGCTGACGATCTGACGGCCGAAGACGACGAACATCACCAGCAGCGGCAGGGTGCCGAGCAGTGCGCCCGCCATGATCAGCGACTGGTCGCGGACGTAGCCCGCGCTCAGCTGGGTGAGGGCGACCGGGACGGTCGGGTTGGTCATGTCGAGCACCACGAACGGCCAGAAGAAGTCGTTCCAGGCGTGCACGAAGGTGATCATGAACAGGACCGCCATGGCGGGCCGCGCGATGGGCAGCACGATGCTCCAGAAGATGCGCAGCGAGTGCGCACCGTCCACGCGTCCGGCCTCGACGAGTTCGTCCGGCAGCGCCTCGGACAGGTACTGCCGCATGAAGAACACGCCGACCGCGCTGACCAGCGTCGGGAAGATGACGGCGGGCAGCTGCTGGGACCAGCCCAGCTCCGACATCATCATGAACAGCGGGACGACGCCGAGCTGCGGCGGCACCATCATGGTGCCGATCACCAGCATCATCAGGACGTTGCGGCCCTTGAACCGGAGCTTGGCGAAGGCGAACCCGGCGAGGGTCGCGAACAGCACCGTGGACAGGGCGATCACCCCGGCCACGATCAGGCTGTTGATCATGGCCTTGCCCATCGCCGCCTCGTCCCATGCCCGGGCGAGGTTGCTGAAGAGGTTCGGGCCGGGCAGGAACGGCGGCGGGGTCTGGCTGACCCGGGTGTTGTCGGTGGAGGCCGCCACCATCGTCCAGTACAGCGGGAAGATGGACAGCACCGCCATGATGACGAGCAGGACGTAGGCGAGCGGGCCGGCGTGGTGCTGGCGGCCCGCGCGCTGGCGCAGCAGCCGGCGGCCGCCGCGGCCGGCCGGCTTGCGAGCGGGGGTGCGGTCCGGGGCGTCCGTCCGGACCGGGAGGCTTTGAGTGGTCATGACGACTCCAGGTCAGGACGTGCGGGAGCGCAGCCGCTTGATCAGGCGCTGTGCCACGAAGGCGAGGACGAGCAGCAGGAACATCGCCCAGGCGACGGTGGCCGAGCGGCCCATCTGGTAGTTCTTCCAGCCCTCCTCGTACAGCAGCAGACCCAGCGTCTGGTACTGGTTGTCCGCGCCGCCGGTGATGCCGTTGGGCCCCTGCCCGAAGATCAGGGGTTCACCGAACAGCTGAGTGGCGCCGATCGTGGAGAGCACGATGGTGAAGACGATGGTGGAACGGATCCCCGGCACGGTGACATGGGTGAACTGCTTCCACCGGGAGGCCCCGTCGAGGGAGGCGGCCTCGTACCGCTCGGCAGGGATGGCCTGCATGGCGGCCAGGTAGAGCAGGGCGTTGTACCCGGTCCAGCGCCAGATGACGATGGTGGAAATGGCGACCTGGGCGGGCCACTTGTCGGCCTCCCAGTTCACCGGGTCGATACCCACCGAGCCGAGCGCCCAGTTGATCATGCCGAAGTCACGCTCGAAGATCATGGTGAAGACGAGCGCGGCGGCGGCCACCGACGTGGCGTACGGGACCAGCGAGGCGACGCGGAAGAACAGCGAGGCGCGCATGCGGTAGTTGAGCAGATGCGCCAGGCCGAGGGCCATCATCAGCTGCGGCACCGTGGAGATGACACCGATGGTGATGGTGTTCTGCAGCGCGTTCCAGAAGCGTGCGTCGCCCCAGAGCTCGACGTAGTTGTCGAACGCCACGAACTCCATCACGTCGAGCGTGGCCAGTTCCACGTCGTGCAGGGAGATCCACGAGGTGTAGACGAGGGGATAGAAACTGAACGCGAGGAAGATGATGAAGAACGGCGCGATGAACGCGAACGGCGCTCCCTTGACGTCCAGTCGGTGCAGCAGCGCGCCGTGACGTCGGGCTGCTCCCTTTCCTCCCGTTGTGCGGGGCGGGCCTGGAGGCTCCTCGCCTGCCAGGGCCTTGGTGGTGGAGGTGGCCACCGGATTTCCTTCCTGAGTGCGGATGGGTGAGCCGGGGTCCGGGCCCGCCTGCGACGGCGGGCGGGCCCGGACGACCGCGGGGACCTACCGGTCAGCCGACCGCCTTCTCGATGCGCTCCATCGTGGTGCTCCAGGCCTCGTCACGTGCCGTGCCCTGCTCGACCAGCGCCAGACCCTGCGAGAACGTGTCCTTGATCGTGCCGTCCTTGCGGCCGAGGACCTGCTTGTCCGGGATCTCCTGCGCGGCCGCACCGAAGATCTCGCCGATCGGCGCGTCGCTGAAGTACTCCGACTTGGCGTTCTTCACATCGGCCATCTCCAGCGCCTTCTGCGAGGACGGGATGTTGCCGATCTCCGTGAAGATGTGGGCCTGCTGCTCGGGCGCCGTCAGCCAGGCGACGAGCTTCTGGGCCTCCTCCTTCACCGGGCTCTCCTCGACCACGCCGAGGAAGGCACCGCCCCAGTTGGCACCCTTGGGCGCCGGGGCGACGTCCCACTTGCCCTTGTTCGCGTCGCCGGCCTTCTCACTGATGTGGCTCAGCATCCACGCCGGGCACACGGCGGTCGCGAACGTTCCATTGGCCAGGCCCGGGTCCCAACCGGGCTGGAACTGGCGCAGCTTCGCCGTCAGGTCCTCCTCGCCGGCATCCGCGGACAGCTCCCAGGCGTCCTTGACGACCGGGTTCTTGTCGTGGATCAGGTCGCCCTTTTCGTTGTAGTACTGCTCGGAGTGGCCGTAGACCATGGCGTTGAACAGGCCACTCGCCGAGTCCATGTACGCGACGTCGTCGCCCTTGAAGCCCTTCTTGAAGTCGCGGCCGACCTCGACGTACTTGTTCCAGTCGCCTTCCCACAGCTTGCCGACCTCTTCGCGGTCGGTGGGCAGGCCCGCCTGCTCGAAGTAGTCCTTGCGGTAACAGACGGCCATCGGGCCGATGTCGGTGCCCAGTCCCAGCACCTTGCCGTCGGCGGTGGAGATCTGGGACTGCTTCCAGGGCAGGAAGTGGTCGGTGCCCGACATGCCGGCGAAGTCCGCGAACTTGTCGGCCTGGGTCTCGGTGATCTCCTTGGCCCGGCCGATCTCGATGCCCTGGATGTCCTTCAGACCGTTGCCGGCGGCCAGCCTGGTCTGCAGAGCGGTGTAGTAGGTCTGCTCGTCACCGGCGATCTCAGCCTTGATCGTCACATTGGGGTTCTCCTTCTCGTACTGCTCGAGAAGCCCCGTCTCCTTGATGCCCATCACGCCGAACAGGCCCATCGTGATGGTGACCTTGTCGCCGTCCTTGCTGCCTCCGGTGACGGAGTCACCACCGTCGCTGCACGCGGCGACGAGTGCCAGCGCGCCGACGGCCGCGACTGTCGCCACGGCCTTTCTGCGCAACGAACCGAGAGTGCCCATGGATCTCCTCCTAGCGACGGCGCTGACACATCGGAGTGACGAGTTCTGCGATGACTACAGCGGCTCTGATAGAAGTGGGAACGTGCCCAATTTCGGGTGGGCACGTTCCCACCGGTCCTGGAAGACTCCTTGCTCATGGATGGATCTGTCAATAACTTGAAAGCAAGAAGACATCACGAACCGGACACGGCCCCCCGGGGCCGGTGTGGGAACGGCGCCATGCCCGCGGCGGCGTCTGCAAGAATTGCCGCTGGTCACCTCCGCGGCAGTCATCACCGCCGCGGCTGCCGAGGGGGGAGTACATGACCGCCAACCGCCGTCCCACGATCAAAACCGTCGCGGCCCGCGCCGGCGTGGGCCGCACCACGGTCTCCCGTGTCGTCAACGGTTCGGATCTCGTCAGCGACGAGGCGCGGGCCCGCGTCCTGGCCGCGATCAAGGAGCTGAACTACGTTCCCAACTCCGTCGCCCGCGGTCTGGTGACCAACCGGACCAACGCCGTGGCGCTGGTGATCCCGGAGTCGGAGAGCAGGCTGGGTTCCGAACCGTTCTTCGCCGCGCTGATCCGGGGCGTGAGCGGCGCCCTCGCCGAGAGCCGCACGCAGCTCCAGCTCATGCTGGTGCGGGACCAGGCCGAGCGGGACCAGCTCACGGAGTCGGTGGCGACGCGGCGCGTGGACGGTGTCCTGCTGGTGTCCGTCCACTCCGAGGACCGGCTGCCCGGGATGCTGGAGGAGATGGGCCTGCCCACCGTGCTCGCCGGCCGCCGTCACGCGGGCGAGCAGCTGAGCTACGTCGACTCCGACAACGCCGGCGGTGCCACCGAGGCCGTCCGGCACCTGCTGGGCAGCGGCCGGAGGCGGGTCGCCACGATCACCGGCCCCCAGGACATGGACGTCGGCCGCAGCCGCCTCGCCGGGTGGCGCGCCGCTCACGAGGAGGCGGGCATTCCGGCCGACGAACTGCTGGTGGAGGCGGGCGACTTCACCGAGGAGAGCGGCAGCCGCGCGATCCGTTCGCTTCTTGAACGCGCCCCGGACCTGGATGCCGTGTTCGCCGCTTCCGACCTCATGGCGCTCGGCGCCCTGGCCGAATTGCGCCGTCAGCGGCGGCAGGTGCCCGGTGATGTCGCGGTGGTGGGCTTCGAGGACTCCGTCCTCGCCCGGCACACCAATCCGCCGTTGACGACGGTGCGTCAGCCGGTGGAGGAACTGGGCCGCACGATGGCCCGGATCCTCACGGACATAACGCTGCACGGCGCGCCCCGCCGACAGCTGACCCTGCCCACGGAGCTGGTGGTACGCGACTCGTCGTGACGTCGGGCCGGGAACCGGACCGGGCACACGCGGAAGGGCGTTGGCGGGTCTTCGGACCGCCTGCGTTCACCGGTCGGCAGGGCGGCCGCCCGGACGGCGTCTCCTGCGCGTGCCGCTGCCGCGCTCCCGGGACCGGACGGGGGCCTCTCCTGAGGGTTCCTCTGCGCCCCGCGCCCCGCACCCCGCACCCCGCACGAAAAAAGGCAAGGAGACCTGGCTCCTCGCCACTCTCAACGTATAGCGCACGGGGGGCCTTGCGGCAAGGCCCCGTCGGTGCCGCAGAATCGGCGGCCGAATGCCCGGACCTGCACTTGGAGGGTGCGCAGTGCGCGTGCTGTTGACCACGTACGGATCGCGCGGGGACGTCGAGCCACTGGCCGGACTCGCGCTGCGATTGCGGGAGTTGGGCGTGGAGGCGCGGGTGTGTGCGCCGCCGGACGAGGAGTTCGCGGCGTTGCTGGCGCGCGCGGACGTTCCGCTGATTCCGCTCGGCCCGCCGGTGCGTCCGGTGGTGACCGGTGAGCGGCCGCCGACACCTCAGGACGCCTTCCGGCTCGCCGCCGAGCTGGTCACCGCCCGCTTCGACACGCTCACCCAGGCGGCCGAGGGATGTCAGGCGGTACTGGCCACGGGGTTGATGCCGGCCGGTGTCCGGGACGTGGCGGAGAAGCTGGGGATTCCCTACGTCTTCGCCTGCTTCCACATCTACGGGCTGCCGTCGCGGCACTTCCCGCCGGGCGCGCGCCCGGGCACCCCGCCCGCGCCGGCCGGGACCGGGCTCAGGGAGTTGTGGGAACAGGATGCCCGGAGCGTGAACGCGCTGTACGGCGACGCCCTCAACCGTCATCGCACCGGGATCGGCCTGCCACCCGTGCGGAACGTCCGTGACCACGTCCTCACCGACCGGCCGTGGCTTGCGGCGGACCCGGCGCTGTGTCCCGCGGAGGGGATGACGGAGTTCGACCTCGTGCAGACCGGACCGTGGCTCCTGCCGGACGAACGTCCGCTGCCCGCCGGGCTGGAGGAGTTCCTCGGCGCCGGGGCACCACCGGTGTACGTGGGCTTCGGCAGCATGGGCGCCTACGCTCCGGAGGGCATCGCCCGGGTGGCCGTCGAAACCTGCCGCGCGCAGGGGCGCCGCCTGGTCCTCGCCGGCGGGTGGGCCGGGCTGGCTCCGGACCCGGGCAGTGACGACTGCTTCGTGGTCGGCGAGGTCAACCAGCAGGCGCTGTTCCGCCGGGTGGCCGCAGTGGTGCACCACGGCGGGGCGGGGACCACGACGACGGCCGCCCGCGCAGGGGCGCCCCAAGTGGTGGTTCCGAGGATCGCGGACCAGCCGTACTGGGCCGGCAGGGTGAGCGACCTGGGCATCGGCTCGGCTCATCCCGGCCCGGCGGTGACCTTCGGCTCCCTGTCCGCCGCGCTGACGACGGCCCTGACACCCGAAGTCCGGGCGCGGGCACGGACGGTGGCGGACACCATCCGCACGGACGGTGCCGCGGTGGCCGCGCGACTCCTCGCCGAAACCGCCGACCGGGCGGGGCGACCGGTGCCCCCGTGACGTCCGGGAACCGGCCGGCCGCGACGGGCCCCACCGGTCCGGGGCCGCGGGCGGGCCGCTCGCCCTGTCCAGCCCCTTCGGTGCCGTGCGCCCTGCACCAACACGACGTCCGTCCCGCCTGACAACAGCCGCTCCCCACGGCGGCGGACCTCCCCGCCGGCAGTGACACCGCTGTGTCGGCCACTGCACACGCGCAGCGCGAGCAGCCGGCCTGGCCGCAGATGCTCGGCGATCGTCACACTCGCCGCCACCCGCGGCGCGAGTCCCCCGCGTTGCCGGCCGTGCCGGCGCCTCCGCCGGGCTGCACAGCCGTCCGGAGGCGCTGCGCTCGGCGCGCGGCAGCGTCTGCGCGCCCACGTCGAAGGCTTCGGCCGCCCCCACGATCCGCCGCTCCCGGCCCGTGACCAGCTCCCCGCGTCCGTGAGTCGCGCGGCGGAGGGTCGGTCGGCCAGGGCCACGCCCGGCTGCCGTTCCATCGACCCCACGCAGCTGCTCGCGCGGCGGGCCGGGTGATGCCACCCCACGGCGAGCGGCCGCGCCACCGCCGGCATCGGCTCCAGCGCCCTGGCACACATCCGGTCCGGCGACAGCAGACGCACGCGCGCGGAGCCGCGTCGGCCCCGCCACCCGGTCCCGGCCTCCCGAGGCCCGTCGGTAACCCTCGACAGCCTCCCCGGCGCCGGTCCGCAGGGGCATCGGCCACTCCCCACGGGTCTCACCGCCTCTCCACACCAACCCACTGCCGCCGGAAGCCCGCCCCGCCCCCGACAACACGCCTCCCCGCGCGGGACGGCCGGTCGTCCACGTGGCGGGCGGCCTCGCCGGACCACGACCGCCCTGGTCACGGGCCTCTCGGTGTCCCACCGGCATGCGTCGCCTGCCCGGGCGGGGCCCACCGGCCGTCAATCGACGTCGCGACCGACCGCCCCACTCCCCCAGGGGCGGCACCGCGCCACTGGCATGGAGCCCTCCATGTCCTCCGACCTCCACCCCACCGTCGGCAGACAATCGCACCCCCGCGCCACACCAACGCCACGCCTCGGCGGGCGGTGGTCCCCGGCGCCCCGGGCCGGAGTGGTCCGGGCAGGGCGCCCGGGGCACCCTGCCAGCTCCCGGCAACGTGGCGGCCCGCAATGCTGCCGACCTGCTGACCGGTCCCGGCCGGGGGAACTGCCTATGGTCGCGTCTGTGTGCCGGGAATTCCGGGTGACGTCCGGTTCGTCCGTCCGGGGACTTGGTGACCCCGTGCGGACCGGTCGCACGGCGAGTACGCCGCGCCGTGCGTCTTCGCGGCACACGCCGCCCTGCTCTCCTGCCCTCCCGGATGCCCGAACCATGCCGCACCAGCCCGAATCCCGTGAGCCCTCTCCTGCGACCCAGGAGCTGATCGACGAGGTGGTCCTCCGCTTCGACGCCTACGCCCGTGCCCGGGTGGCGCGCGACAGCCTCTTCCCGACGGTGCGGGCGACCCCGCGCCAGGAGCAGCAGGCTTTCGACGCCCTTCAGGCCGCCGTCGTACGCCTGCGCGGCAGGCTCGGCTGAAACCGCACCCTGCCCGTCACCGGACGGTCCGCCGCCCGGAACCCGGCTCGTGGTCGAATACTGGGAGCAGGAGGGTCTGCGGACGGACTAGGGAGCGCACGTGAGCACACCACGGGTCGACTACCGGACGTTGTTCACCGCGACGCCCACCCCCTATTTGGTGCTGGCGCCGGATCTGGTGATCGTCGAGGTCAACGACGCGTACCTGAAGGTCACCGGGCGGACCAGGGACGAGCTCGTCGGCCGGTTTCTCTTCGAGGCCCAGCCGGGCAATCCGGCGGATCCGACCGACGACGGTGTGAGTAATCTGACCGCCTCCTTGGAGCGCGTGCTGCGCTCCAAGGAGCCGGACACGATGGCCGTGCAGAGGTACGACCTTCCCGTCGCCGGGCGGCCCGAAGTGTTCCAGGCGAGGTGGTGGTCCCCCGTGAACACACCCGTCCTGGGACACGACGGCGAGGTCCAGTGGATCATCCACCGCGTGGAGGATCTGACGGAATTCATGCAGTCCCGACCGCTGCGCGGCGAACCGGGAGCCGTGGACGGCGTCGAGGAAGGATTGGAGACGGAGCTGTTCACCCGGGCGCAGGACCTCCAGATCCTCAACGAGGAACTGCGCGGCGCCCACGCATGGGAACGCCGTACCGCGCTGGTCCTCCAGGAGGCCATGCTGCACTCGCCCGACCTCGCCGGCCACCCGGAGATCGCTCTGCGTTACATGCCCGCCACCCGGTCGCTCAACGTGTGCGGCGACTGGTACGACGTGGTCGATCTTCCGGACGAGAAGTTCACCATCGCGGTCGGTGACGTGGTGGGCCACGGCCTGGAAGCCGCCGCGGTGATGGGCATGCTCCGCAGCGCCCTGTCCGCGGCCATCCGTGCCATTCCCGAACCCGGCAAGGCCATGGACGTCCTGAGCGGCTACGCCCGCACGTTCGAGGGGGCGCTGGCAACGACGGCGGCCAAGGCCGTGGTCGACCGCCGCGACCGCAGCATCACCTACACGTGCGCCGGCCATCCCCCGCCCGTCCTGGCCCGGGCCGACGGCACTGCCGTGCTGCTCGACCAGGCCACCGACCCGCCCCTGGGGGTCCTGTCCGACCAGACGCCGCGGCCCCAGGCCACGGTGCCGTTCGCGCCGGGCGACACCCTGGTGCTGTACACCGACGGTCTCATCGAACGCCGTGGCGAGGACATCGACGCGGGGCTGCTCCGGCTCACCGAGTCGGTGGCCCACCACGCCCGGCTGAACTCCGACGACTTGGCCGACACCCTGCTCGAGCGTCTCGGTGTGTCCGACGGCGGCACCGACGACATCGCCCTGATCGTCGTCCGGCTCTGACGAGAAGCCCCCCGTCCGCCCGTCCGTAGCACCCGCGGCCGGTTGCGCGGTCACGCCTCGATAGCCGATCCCTTAGGGTCGGTTCCGACTACTGGGGATCGGTGACATGGACGGCGAAGCGGAAGATCTCCTTCTGCTGCGGCCGGACGGGCACACCGCCCGGCTGAGCACCGCCGGTCACGACGACGCCGCCGGACTCCCCCACGCACTGCGGCACTGGTACGGCCCGGCGGCCCCGTCCGACGCCGTGTTCGCGGCGCCCTTCCCCTTGTAGGCACCCGCCCCCCCGGGGATAGCACCGCGTTATCGCCAGGTGTGAGTACCGCCGTTCCACGACCCTCCGGAATCCTGAGGGCTGCCCGCTGTGAACTCGCCTGTCACGGGGACGAGTTCGGGCGGGCGCGGCCCATCGGGCCGTTCACCCCCACACCCGCACGCCCCTGCGGCGTGTCCGAGGAATCGAGGAACCTTGCGCATATCACGGCTCTTCCCCGCTCTCACCGCGGCAGCGGTGACCGTCCTCGCGCTGCTCTCCCCCACCGCCGCCGCGGCCGAGGCCCCGGCTGTTCCCGCCACCAAGGCCGTGCGGCCCATCATCGGCGGCGGGTACGCCAACAGCGGCCCGTGGGCGGCGCGGCTGTTCTCCAACGGCAGCGAGACCTGCTCGGCGACCATCATCGCCCCGACCTGGATCCTCACCGCCAAGCACTGCGTCACCGGCGGCGGTCTTTCGTTCCGTATCGGCAGCCTGGACCAGCACAGCGGCGGGACACTCGCCAACGGCGTCCAGACCTACACCCACAGCGCGGACCTGGCGCTGGTGCGTCTCGACCGGTCGGTGCCGGCGACCTACGCCACGCTCGGCCGGTCCGGCTCGGTGCGGGTCGGCCAGAGCGTGCAGGTGTACGGCTGGGGGGCCACCTCGCGGTGCGGGTCCGAGGCCACGTGCCAGTCGCGCCATCTGAAGGTCGCCAACGTCACGGTGACCGGCGGGTGCGGCGACGCGTACGGCGGTTCGGCGATCTGTGCACGGCGCGGCGACGGCATCACCGCCGGCGGTGACTCGGGCGGCCCGATGATGGCGGGCGGCGTCCAGGTCGGTGTCGCCTCCACCAGCGACCGGCAGACGACCACCGCGTACACCAATGTGACGGCGTACCGCTCCTGGATCCAGTCGGTCGCCGGCGTCTGAGCCGCGCGCTCCGGCCGATTCCGTCCCTCGGTCATCGGGCCCCGTACCACGACGGTGCGGGGCCCTTCGCCGTGCCGGAACTTGATAGGCAAGCATTCACTTGCCTATGGTGGGGGCGTGGCCGACGAACTGTACAAGGCACTGGCCGACCCCACCCGTCGCACGATCCTCGACGAGCTCACGGAGAAGTCCGGACAGACCCTGTTCGAAATTTGCTCGCGGCTCGCCATGAAGCACCGGCTCGACATCTCACGCCAGGGGGTGTCCCAGCACCTCGCGGTGCTGGAGGCCGCCGGGCTCGTGGAGACTCGACGGGAGGGCCGCTACAAGTTTCACGACCTCAATACGGCCCCGCTGCGGCAGATCACCGAGCGGTGGCTCGGCACCGAACCTTCCGGACCGGACAAGGAGAACCCATGAGGATTCACCTCACCAGCGTTTTCGTCGACGACCAGGCCGAAGCCCTGCGCTTCTACACCGAAGTTCTCGGCTTCGTGAAGAAGCACGACGTCCCGGTGGGCGAGAAGGACCGGTGGCTGACCGTGATCTCGCCCGAGGACCCCGACGGCACGGAGCTCCTGCTGGAACCGGCCGGCCATCCGGCCGTCAAGCCCTACCGTGACGCACTCGCCGCGGACGGCATCCCGCTCGCCCAGTTCGCCGTCGACGACGTCACGGCGGAGTACGAGCGGCTGCGCGGCCTCGGCGTCCGCTTCGTCCAGGAACCCATGGAGATGGGCCCGGTCACCACCGCCGTCCTTGACGACACATGCGGCAACCTCATCCAGATCGCGTCCCAGGCCGGGTAGGCGGCTGCACGGGAGCCGGCGCGGAGGGGCACCATGCGCCCCGGGGGCCATGCTGTGGCCGACCCACGAGGGAGCAGCATTGCCCGTGAGGTCCGCGCGCGGGGACGTTGGTGCTCCCGCCGGGGCCCGGGCCGGCCGTGGACGACCTCGCCTCCCTGGAAGAGGAGGAGACCGACGGGGACGGACACAACCTCGTCAAGGTCCTGATCCGGGCCCACGGCCTCAGCCGGGACGAGGTCATCGCCAGAGCGATCTCGTCGGGGAACGAGCAGGCCGAGATGATGCACCGCTGTGTGGCACGCTCCAGGAACACGGGAAACAGCGGGACGGCCTGAAGCGGCACCGACCTCGACCAATGCCCGACCGCCACCGAAGCGGTCCTCTCCTGCGCACGCGGCCGGCACGACTGGGCCCTGATCTCGCCCCGCTGCGCGGCCGGCGGAATCGAGGCCCGCGGCGAGAACCTCGAACACCCATTGCTCACGACGCCGTCGAACGCCCCGTCGCCGGGTCCTGGCCCGGCTTCCCGGGGAGTTGCCCCCTGCACGACAGGCGGTCCCGGGCGCCCCGGGGCCGTAAGATCTATTGATCTCGTGGGGGGTGGTCATGGGCAGGCAGCGTCCCGGCACACCGACGCTCGAGGAGGTGGCCGCGCTCGCCGGTGTCGGGCGGGGCACTGTCTCCCGGGTCATCAACAACGCGGCGGGCGTGAAGGATTCGACCCGCCGTGCCGTGCAGCGGGCCATCGCCGAACTGGGGTACGTCCCCAATCTGGCGGCCCGTTCGCTGGCCGGCCGGCGTGCCGACGCCGTGGCGCTGGTGATGACGGAGCCGGACTGGCGGCAGTTCGGCGAGCCGTTCTTCTCCGAGATCGTCCGGTCCGTCGGTGACGCACTCACCGACACCGAGATGCAGTTGCTGCTCACCCTCGTCCGCACGGACGCCGAGCGGCGGCGTCTCGTGGAGTACGCGCGCGGCGGCCGGGTGGACGGCGTCATGCTGATGTCCGTGCACGCCGAGGACGCACTGCCGGACATGCTCGCCGAAGTGGGGCTGCCCACCGTCCTGCTGGGCCGGCGCTCCGGCGACGAGGCGGTGACCTACGTCGACGCGGACAACACCGGCGGAGCCCGCAGTGCGGTGGCGCACCTGCTCGAGACAGGCCGTCGCTCGATCGGGACCATCACCGGGCCGCCCGACATGTACGTGGCCCAGTGCCGGCTGCGCGGCTACCGTGAGGCGCTGGAGCGCGCGGGCGTCGAGGCCAGGCCCTCCTGGACCGCGGAGGGCGACTTCTCGGCGGACAGCGGACACCGGGCGATGGCCGAACTCATCGAGCGTGCACCGGAGATCGACGGCGTGTTCGCCGCGTCGGACACCATGGCCGCGGGCGCGCTCGGCGCCCTGCGCGCGGCGGGGCGCCGGGTGCCCGAGGACGTGTCGGTGATCGGCTTCGACGACTTCCCGCTCGCCCAGCACACCGCTCCCAAGCTGACAACGGTGCGTCAGCCGCTGGAGGAGATCGGCCGCACGATGGTTCGGCTGCTCCTGGAGGAGATGGAGGCACCGGCGGTGGCCTGGCGGCACGTCATCCTCCGTACGGAACTGGTGCTCCGCGACTCGACCTGACATCCCCCACCCCCGTCGCACCCGCATCGCATCACGGTCCCGGCATGCCCCGGCACCGCAACATTTCGGGAGCGCTCCCGAAGCGCGGCACCCCTTCTTCCCCATCTCGCTGACCTGCGGTTCTCAAATCGATTCGACGCTTCCGTACCCACACCCTTGTCAGGAACATGTGAACCTTCTACAGTCCCGTTCCGAAACACCAATGGGAGCGCTCCCATCAAATGGGGAGACGGGAGCGCTCCCTCCGTCCGGCCACCCGCACCCTCTTGGAGAGGTCCCCCCAGATGCGACGGTTACGGCACCAACACCACGCCCTGCGCGGCCTGTTCGCGACGTTGCTCACCGCACTCGCCGTGGTCGCGGCGCTGGTGACCGCGACGGCGCCGGCCCAGGCCGACACCACGATCTGCGAGCGGTACGGATCGACCACCATCCAGGGCCGCTACGTCGTCCAGAACAACCGCTGGGGCACCAGCGACACCCAGTGCGTCACCGCGACGGACACCGGCTTCCGCCTCACCCAGGCCGACGGTTCCGTGCCCACCGACGGCGCGCCTAAGTCGTACCCGTCGGTCTTCAACGGCTGCCACTACACCAACTGCTCGCCGGGCACGCTGCTCCCGGCCCAGCTCAGCAACATCTCCGGCGCGCCCAGCAGCATCTCCTACCGCTTCGTCGGCGACGCCGTCTACAACGCCTCGTACGACATCTGGCTGGACCCGACGCCCCGCACCGACGGCGTGAACCGGACCGAGATCATGATCTGGTTCAACAAGGTGGGCCCGATCCAGCCGATCGGCTCCCCGGTCGGCACCGCCACCGTGGGCGGGCGCAGCTGGCAGGTGTGGTCCGGCGGCAACGGCACCAACGACGTCCTGTCGTTCGTCGCGCCGTCGGCGATCAGCGGCTGGAGCTTCGACGTCATGGACTTCGTCCGGGAGACCGTCGCGCGCGGTATGGCACGCAACGACTGGTATCTGACGAGTGTCCAGGCGGGGTTCGAGCCGTGGCAGAACGGTGCGGGGCTCGCGGTGAACTCCTTCTCCTCCACCGTCAGCCTGGGGGACGGCGGGTCCGGTGAGCCGGGTGAGCCCGGTGAGCCCGCCGCGTGCACCGTGTCGTACGAGACCAACGTCTGGCCCGGCGGCTTCACCGCCAACGTCACCGTACGCAACACCGGTTCGTCCGTCATCGACGACTGGGAGCTCGCCTTCGAGCTGCCCTCGGGCCAGCGTGTCACCAACGCCTGGAACGCCTCCGTGACGCCCTCCTCGGGCGCCGTCACGGCCCGCCCGACGGACGGCAACGCATCGATCGCGCCCGGTGCCGGCCAGAGCTTCGGTTTCCAGGGGGCCTACAGCGGCTCCTTCGCCCAGCCGGACGGCTTCCTCCTCAACGGCGCCACCTGCACCGGCGCTTAGCACACCCGGCGGGTACGCCATCGCGACTCCGGGGCCCGTTCTTCCTCCCTGCGCCGACAGGCGGGCCCCGGCTCCCGCCCCCGATCCCCCTGCCCTTCCGGTCGACACCCCCTCCGGACGGGCAGGGTTTCCACCCCTCCCGCCTCTCACCCCCTCACCAACCGACTACCGGCACAGGAGATCCCCATGGCCTTAAGGAGCAGATTCATCACCCTGGCGGCGGTTCTGGCCACCCTCCTCGGAGGACTCGGCCTGAGCTTCCTGTGGCAGAAGAACGCCGAGGCGCACGGCGTGGCGATGATGCCCGGCTCGCGCACCTACCTCTGTCAGCTGGACGCCCTCACCGGAACCGGCGGCCTCGACCCGAGCAACCCGGCGTGCCAGGACGCGCTGAACCAGAGCGGCTCCACCGCGCTGTACAACTGGTTCGCCGTGCTCGACTCCAACGCGGGCGGGCGCGGCGCCGGTTACGTTCCGGACGGCACGCTCTGCAGCGCCGGCGACCGGTCGCCGTACGACTTCTCCGCCTACAACATGGCCCGCGACGACTGGCCCCGGACCCATCTGACGTCCGGCGCGACGATCAAGGTCCAGTACAGCAACTGGGCCGCCCACCCCGGTGACTTCCGGGTCTATCTCACCAAGCCCGGCTGGTCGCCCACCTCCGAGCTGGGCTGGGACGACCTGGAGCTCATCCAGACCGTCACCGACCCGCCCCAGCAGGGTTCCGCGGGCACCAACGGCGGTCACTACTACTGGAATCTGAACCTGCCCTCCGGACGCTCCGGTGACGCGCTGATCTTCATGCAGTGGGTGCGTTCGGACAGCCAGGAGAACTTCTTCTCCTGCTCCGACGTCGTCTTCGACGGCGGCAACGGCGAGGTCACCGGCATCGGCGACTCCGGCAGCACGCCCGACCCGGACCCGACCCCCACGGACCCGGATCACGAGGGTTCCTGCATGGCCGTCTACGAGGTGGTCAACTCCTGGGACGGTGGCTTCCAGGGCTCGGTCGAGGTGATGAACCACGGCACGTCGTCGCTCAACGGCTGGGCCGTGCAGTGGAAGCCCGGTGACGGGACCCGTATCGGCAGCGCGTGGAACGGCTCATTGTCCACCGGCTCGGACGGCACGGTGACGGTCACCAACGTCGACCACAACCGGGTGATCGCGCCGGACGGCAGCGTGACGTTCGGCTTCACCGCCACCTCGTCGGGCAACAACCTCCCGGCGGGCACGATCGGCTGCGTGGCGCCGTAACCGGCCACGCCGGCACGGACCGTGCGGGCCGGGGCGTCGTCCCCGGCCCGCACGGCTGCGCATAACACCCCTCGGCCGGGCCGTCCGCCCTGGCCCGGCGCGGTTTCGGCCGCGCGGGCGGGGCGGCACAGGTCAACGGAAGATCACCTACCGGTCTCGGTGGACCCGCTCCGTGGCCTCTTCGAGACGCACCTGCAACCCTTCGTACCGCACGTTCCGGGCCGCCCCGCCGTCACAGTCACAGAAGTCGGCGACAACCGAGGGGGAACGGACGATGAAGTGGCATGGAGCACGACGGCCGGTGGGGGTGCTGCTCGCGCTCACGGCGGCGAGCGGTCTGCTGCTCAGCGGATGCAGCGGGGGCGGCGACAGCGGCACCAAGGCGACGGACACCTCGCACGACCGCGGGGGCGGTGACCGCTCCGCACCGCTGCCGGCCCCCGACCGGGGCACGGGCGGGCAGTACGGCGACGACCGGCGCGAGGGCGAGCAGGACTCCGGCGAGTTCGCGCCCGCGCCGGACTACCTGTCGACCTTCGCCCTGGACGTCGACACGGCCTCCTACGGCTACGCCCGGCGCGTGCTCTCCGAGGGCAGGCTGCCCGATCCGTCGGCCGTCCGCCCCGAGGAGTTCGTCAACAGCTTCCGGCAGGACTACCCGCGTCCCGACGGCGACGGGTTCTCGGTGACCGTGGACGGCGCCCGCACCGAGGACGGGGACTGGTCCCTGGTCCGCGTGGGCCTGGCCACCAGGGCCGCGGAGTCCGTCGACGAACGGCCGCCCGCCGCCCTCACCTTCGTCATCGACATCTCCGGCTCGATGGCCGAGCCGGGCCGTCTCGACCTGGCCCAGGAGTCCCTGGGCACGATGACGGACCAGCTCCGCGACGACGACTCGGTCGCCCTCGTCACCTTCAGCGACGAGGCGGAGACCGTGCTGCCGATGACCCGGCTCGGCGGCAACCGGGGCGAGATCCACGACGCCATCGACGGCCTGCGGCCGGCCCAGTCCACCAACCTCGGTGCCGGTGTGGAGGACGGGTACGAGACCGCCGTCGACGGGCTGCGCGAGGGCGCCACCAACCGGGTCGTGCTGGTCTCGGACGCCCTCGCCAACACCGGGGAGACCCAGGCCGACGCGATCCTGGAGCGCATCGAGACCTCCCGCCGCGAGCACGGCATCACCCTGTTCGGCGTGGGCGTCGGCAGCGACTACGGCGACGCGCTGATGGAGCGGCTCGCGGACAAGGGCGACGGGCACACGGTGTATGTGTCCGACCAGGAGGACGCCCGCGAGGTGTTCTGCGAGCAGCTCCCCCGCAACATCGAGCTGACGGCCCGTGACGCGAAGGCGCAGGTCGCCTTCGATCCGGAGACGGTCTCCGAGTTCCGCCTCGTCGGCTACGACAACCGGCGGGTCGCCGACGAGGACTTCCGTGACGACAGTGTCGACGGCGGGGAGGTCGGCCCGGGCCACACCGTGACCGCGCTGTACGCCGTGCGCACCCGCCCGGGCGCCGAGGGGCACCTCGCGACGGCGACCGTGCGCTGGCTGGACCCCGACAGCCGCACCCCGCACGAGGAGACCGGCGACGTGGAGACCGACGGGCTGGCCGGCTCCGTCTGGCGGGCACGGCGCGGTCTGACGGTGGCCGCTACGGCCGCCTACTTCGCCGACGCGCTGCGCTCCACCGACCACCGCTACAGCGCCCTGCCCGGTGCGCCGGGTCTCGGCGAGCTCTCCGAGCGGGCCGGATCCCTCGCACGCCGGACCGAGGACGAGGACGTCCGCGAGCTGGCCCGGGCGATCCGCACGGCGGACCGTCTGGACTGACCCGCCCCATTGACTGATCCTTACGCACCGGTAAGTTGACTCTCGAGTAAGTAGGCACGGCAGCACCAGCACGAGAGCCTCAGCCGCACCGGGAGCCGTCATGGGCGTACGCAAGGATCTGAAACGGGCGAAACGACGCACCGATCTGGCGCAGCGGACCGGCGTCGAAACGGTCCGCGACGAACAGGGCGTCGTCCGCGAGGTGCGGACGGCGCCCCTCGCCCCGCGGCCGGCCGCCGGCAGCATCGCCGACATCCCGTTCAGCAACGCGGCCGAGGCGCCCGGCGCGGTGGTCGTGCGCCGCGAACGGCACGGCGCCTGGCGCCCGGTCACCGCGGCGGAGTTCGCCCAGGAGGTCACCGCCGTGGCCAAGGGACTGATCGCCGCCGGTCTCGAGTCGGGCGACCGGGTCGCGGTGATGTCCCGCACCCGGTACGAGTGGTCGGTCCTGGACTTCGCCATCTGGTCCGCGGGCGGGCAGAGCGTGCCGGTCTACGCCACCTCCTCCGCGGACCAGGTGGAGTGGATCGTCCGTGACTCCGGCGCCCGGTACGCCGTCACGGAGACCGCGCAGAACACCGACACCGTCCGCGAGGGCACCGCCGGTCTCGCCGCGCCGCCGCGCCTGTGGGAACTGGACGCGGGTGCCCTCGCCGACCTCACGGCGCTCGGCATGGGCGTCGCCGACGAGGAGGTCACCAAGCGGCGTACCGCTCTGACCCCCGACGCCGTCGCGACCGTCTGCTACACCTCCGGCACCACCGGACGCCCCAAGGGCTGCGTCCTGACCCATGCCAACCTGCACGCCGAGGCCGCCAACACCGTCGAGCTGCTGCACCCGATCTTCAAGGAGGTGACGGACCAGGTCGCCTCCACCCTGCTGTTCCTCCCGCTGGCCCACATCCTCGGCCGGACCCTGCAGATCTCGTGTCTGATGGCCCGCATCGAGATCGGTCACTGCCCGAGCATCAAGCCCGACGAACTGCGGCCCAAGCTCAAGGCGTTCCGTCCCACGTTCCTGGTGGGCGTGCCCTATCTGTTCGAGAAGATCCACGACACCGGCCGGGCCACCGCCGAGAAGATCGGCCGAGGTGCCTCCTTCGAACGCGCCCACCGCGTCGCGGTCCGTTTCGGCGAGGCCCATCTCAACCGCTTCCTGGGCCGCGGCAAGGGACCCGGCCCCGGCCTGTACGCCGCGTGGGCACTGTACGACCTGCTGGTCTACCGCCGGGTCCGCAGGGAACTCGGCGGGCGCGTGCGGTACGCCATCAGCGGCGGCTCCCCGCTGGAGCGCGACCTGAGCCTCTTCTTCTACGCGGCCGGGATCATGATCTACGAGGGCTACGGGC
This sequence comes from Streptomyces speibonae, assembly GCF_984686075.1. Lineage (NCBI taxonomy): Bacteria > Bacillati > Actinomycetota > Actinomycetes > Kitasatosporales > Streptomycetaceae > Streptomyces > Streptomyces speibonae. Next base: position 259,983 of record NZ_OZ480260.1, read on the forward strand.
TGACGGAGACCACGGCCGCCGCGACCATCGTCCCGCCGCTGGGCCCGCGCCCCGGCACCGTCGGACTCCCGGTGCCCGGCACCGCGGTGCGGATCGCCGACGACGGGGAGGTGTGTGTCAAGGGCGGCATCGTCTTCGGGGCGTACCGCGGCAACCGGGCCGCCACGGACGAGGTGCTCGACGACGGCTGGTTCACCACCGGCGACCTCGGCTCCCTCGACGAGGACGGCTATCTCACCATCACCGGCCGCAAGAAGGACATCATCGTCACCTCCGGCGGCAAGAACGTCTCCCCGGCCGTCCTGGAGGACCGGCTGCGCAGCCGTCCGCCCGTCGGCCAGTGCCTCGTCGTCGGCGACAACCGGCCCTTCGTGGCCGCGCTGATCACCCTCGACCCGGAGACGGTCGCCCACTGGCTGGCGGTGCGCAGGCTGCCCGCCGACACGCCGATGTCCGAGGTGGTGCGCGATGCGACGATGCGCGCCGATGTGCAGAAGGCCGTGGACTACGCCAACGAGGCCGTCTCCCGCGCGGAGTCCATCCGCGCCTTCACCCTGGTGGAGGGCGAGTTCACCGAGGAGAACGGGCTGCTGACCCCCTCGCTCAAGGTCAAGCGGCGGGCCGCGCAGGAGGCGTACGCGGCGGAGATCGCGGCGCTGTACCCGTGACGTGCCTCCCCGGCCCGGTCAGCGCAGGTCGAGGCGCATCAGGACGCGGGGGTGGCCGGCCAGGACCGAGGTCGTGTCGGCGGCATGGGTGAAACCGGCCCGCTCGAAGTTCTTCCGGAGCCCGGGGTAGGCCATCGTCTGGTCGACGCGGGCGTCGCCGTTGTCGAGGGGGTACGCCTCGACGGCCGGCGCGCCCTGGGCGCGGGCGAACTCGACCGCGCCCGCGATGAGGGCGTGCGAGATGCCCTGCTTGCGGTGACCGGGGCGCACCCGGATGCACCACAGCGACCAGACCGGCAGGTCGTCGACGTGCGGGATCTTGCGGTTGCGTGCGAAGGAGGTGTCCGCGCGGGGTGCGACGGCGGCCCATCCGGCCGGCTCGTCGCCGTCGTAGGCGAGGACGCCGATGGGCGTGCCGGAACGGATCAGTCCGGCGACGTACTCGCCCCTGGCCGGTCCGCGCAGTTCCCGGTTGAGCTTCGACGGGATCCGGTAGCTCAGGCACCAGCAGACGTTCGCTTCGGGCGACTTCGGTCCGATCACGGCGCGGACGTCCTCGAAAACGGCGGCGGGGCGGACTTCGACGGTCATACGCCCACGATGCCACGCCGCACGGGGCGCTGCCGCGCGGGTGCGGGTGTGACGGCGACGCGCGCAGGCCGCGCGCGCCCCGCGCCGGACGGCGCGGCCCGGTCGGTGAGCGGAGGGCCGGCAGGCCCCCCGTCACGATGTCCCGGTGCACGGCGAGGGCCCCTGCCCACTCACCGGGTGCCGCAGCGGGTGCGGGTGGGCGGAGTTCCCGACGACGGGCGGGCGGCAGCCCGCCATGACGGCGTACCGGCCTCGCTCGCGCACCCCGGGGCCGCCCCTCGGCCGGGACGACGGTGAAGCCGCCGCGCCGTTCGGCCTCCCACCGGAGCCTGGCGTCCCCGGCGGCCGCCCGACGGTCACCGTTGTCCGGACCGGCGGAACCCCGGCGGGGCCGCCGGCCGGCACAGAGGCTCCGGGGCGGTCGCGCCGCGCACGGGGCAGCTCAGGGCGCCGGCGTCACCCGTCGGCCCGCGGCGTCCGGTCCAGGAACTCCGCCAGGCCCGCCAGGAGGCGGTCGACGTCCTGGCCGTCGGTGTACGGGGCCGTGCCGATGCGCAGGCCGCCGGTGTCCCCGAGACCGAGGTGGCGGGACGCCTCCAGGGCGTAGAAGCTGCCGGAGGGCGCGTGGACGCCCCGGTCGGCGAGGAAGCGGTGGGCGTCCTCGGTGCGGCGGCCCTCGAGGGTGACCAGCAGGGTCGGGGTGCGCCGGGCGGCCCGGGAGCGGAGGGTGACCCCGTCGAGGGCGGCCAGGCCCTTCTCCAGCCGGTCCCGCAGCTGCTTCTCGTGCGCCTCGATCAGCTCGAACGCCCTGCCGAGCCGTGCCCGGCGGCTGCCACCCTCCTCCCCCGAAGGTCCGGCCAGTCCGGCCAGGAAGTCGACGGCCGCGCGGGTGCCCGCGAGAACCTCGTAGGGCAGCGTGCCGAGTTCGAACCGCTCGGGCACGGCGTCCGTGGAGGGCAGCAGCTTGTCCGGGCGCAGCGTCTCCAGCAGCTCCGGGCGGGCGGCCAGCACGCCGTGGTGCGGACCGAGGAACTTGTACGGGGAGCAGACGAAGAAGTCCGCGCCGAGCGCCTCGACGTCGACCGGGGCGTGCGCGGTGTAGTGCACGCCGTCGACGTACAGCAGGGCGCCGGCCTCGTGCACGATCCGTGCGATCTCGGCGATCGGCGGGATGGTGCCGATCAGGTTCGAGGCGGCGGTGACCGCGACCAGGCGGGTGCGCGCGGACAGCCGCGCGCGGATGTGGCCGACGGTGAGTTCAGCGGTGCGCGGGTCGAAGTCCGCGCGGCGGACGGTGGCGCCGGCCCGTGCGGCCGCCTGCACCCAGGGGCGGATGTTGGCGTCGTGGTCCAGGCGGGTCACGACCACCTCGTCGCCGGGTGACCAGCCGGCGGCGAGCGTGCGGGCGAAATCGTAGGTGAGCTGGGTGGCGCTGCGGCCGAGGACGATGCCCTCCGGGCGGGCGCCCAGGAGGTCCGCCATGGCGCGGCGCGCCTCGACGACGAGCGTGTCGGCGTTGCGCTCCCCGGGCAGTGCGTCGCCCCGGTTGGACAGCGGACGGGACAGCGCCGCGGCGATCGCCTCGATGACGGGCAGCGGGGTCTGGGTGCCGCCGGGACCGTCGAAGTGGGCGGTGCCGGCGGCCAGGGCGGGCACCTGGGCGCGCAGTGCGGCGAGGTCGTAGGTCACGGAAGGCCTTCTGTCGGAGCGGGCCCGGGGGCGCGGTGTGCCGGTCAGGTGGGCGAGCCCTCGGCCTCGGGTTCCCGGGGCAGGTCGGTGAGCTGCTCACGCAGATAGTTCCAGACGACCGCGATCATGGCGGCGACGGGGACGGCGAGCAGGCTGCCGACGATGCCGGCCAGGCTGCCGCCCAGGGTCACCGCCAGCAGCACGACGGCCGCGTGCAGTCCGAGACCGCGGCTCTGGATCATGGGCTGGAACACATTGCCCTCGAGTTGCTGCACCACGACGATGACGGCCAGCACGAGCAGCGCGTCCATCAGCCCGTTGGACACCAGCGCGATCAGCACCGCGACCAGTCCGGCGAACAGGGCGCCGATGATGGGCACGAACGCGGACACGAAGGTCAGCACGGCGAGCGGGAGCACCAGCGGGACGTCCAGTATCCACAGGCCCAGGCCGATCAGTACGGCGTCGATCAGTCCGACGAGGGCCTGCGACCGTACGAACGAGCCCAGGGTGAGCCAGCACCGCTCGGCCACCGCAGGGATGTCGGTGGCGAGCCGGCCGGGGAGCTGACGGCGCAGCCAGGGCAGGAAGCGCGGACCGTCCTTGAGGAAGAAGAACATCAGGAAGAGCGCCAGTACGGCGGTGACCACACCGCTGAAGATGGTGCTCACGCCGGTGACGGCGGTGGTGGCGATGGCTCCGGCGCTGTCCTGCACCCGTGCGGTCGCGGCGTCGAAGGCCTCCGCGATCTGGGCGTCGTCGATGTTCAGCGGCGGCCCGGCGGCCCACTCGCGCAGCCGCTCGACGCCTTCGACGACACCGTCGCCCAGCTCGCCGGACTCGGACGCCACGGGCACCGCGATCAGCGCCACCGTGCCCGCGGCCGCCAGCAGGAACAGCACGGTCACCAGGGACGCGGCGAGCGCCGGCGGCATGCCGCGCCGGCGCAGGAAGCGGGCCGGGGGCCAGGTGAGGGTGGTGAGGAGCAGCCCGACCACGAGGGGCCAGACCACCGACCACATCCGGCCCAGTGCCCACACGACCACCGCGGCGGCCACCGCGACCAGCAGCAGTTCGGCGGAGACGCGCGCCGAAGTGCGCAGCGCGGCACGGGTTCTTCCCGTATTCAACGTGGGAGGCATGGAGGCACTTTACGGGGCGTGCCCGCCGGGGTGATCACCCGGGACCGGGACCCGGGGCGGTCGTCGCCCGCCGGGGCCCGGATCGGCGCGCGGGTCCGCCGCCGTCCGCCGGGCCGGAAGGGCCCGGCGGACGGCGGCGGAGTGTCACCGGTGTGTCCCGCCGTGCGGGGGCGGTCAGTTGAACGGCTCGAGCGTCATGGACGCCTGCCGCGGGTTGCCGTCGTGGACGAGCGACTCGTGGTGGCCGACGTCGTCGAAGGCGAAGCCGTACGCCTTCCCGTCGGCCATGTGCGCGTGGATGATCCGCGAGTAGTGGTTGGTGACGGGCTCCTGGTAGAAGCCGGCCGCGCTGGAGTCGGGCTGGTTGGGGTTGGACAGCAGGGTCGTGCGGTGGAATCCCGCGCACAGGGTGCGCGAGATCGGGCCCCGCACCTGGTCGTTCGGCGCGTCGAGTTTGCGGTGACAGCCGAAGACCGACGAGGAGTCCGGCTTCTCGAAGCTGGTGACGACGGCGCCCGAGGTGTTGGTGAAGTGCATCATCCCGCCGGAGACCCGTCCGGAGTACTTGATGTCGGGCCGGTCCGCGAAGGGCGTGACGGTCAGGGTCGAGCCGGAGTACTTCTGCCAGACCCGGTTGATGTAGTCATCCATGATCGACGCCGGCAGGGCGCCCGTCTCCACCCCGTACAGCGGGGACAGGGCGCGCAGCACGGTCCCGTCGGACCGGGTCTGGATCAGGTTGCCCCAGCCCCCCGGCTGTGCCCGCAGGGCGTTGAAGACCCCGTTGTAGCCACCGGGCTTGAGCTTGCCGGCGGTCACCGTGCCGCCGTCGCCTCGCTGCACCGCCACCGAGTAGGGCGCGGAGAACATGTCGACCTGGGTGCTGTTGATCCACAGGCCGTCGTCGTTGAGCGTGTACTCGGACCAGTTGAACAGGATGTTCCGGTTGGGGTCGGTGGGGTTCTGCACGGCGGGCTGCACCAGTCCGCCGGTGGTCAGCTTGAACACCATCTTCTGGCCGTAGGAGAAGTAGATGCGGCCGGAGAACTTCGGGACGCGGATGGTCTTGGTCTGTCCCGCCGCCGGGCCCGCTATCGAGGCGTCGGGGGCAGGTGTCGGCGGGTTGCCGCCCGCGGGCCAGGGGTGGAACGTACCGTTCGCGTCGGCCCAGCCCTGCCGGCCGGACGACAGCTGGGTGCCGAGGTTGTAGACGTACACCTGCTCGCCGCGGCCCGAGTTGTTGGTGATCGTCAGCGGGATGGTGTCGGGGACCGCGGCCTGGGCGGGGGACGGCACTCCGGCGGCGAGCAGCGAGCCGCCGAGCACCGTGACGATGCTCAACCCCGCCGCCGTCAACCGGCGTTTGAGTGTGCGCAGCATGCTCCTTCTCCGTTCAGCTGTGGGGGGAGTCGTTTGTGCCCGGGGAGTCGATGCTGTGAGCGCTCTCGGACGCGATGCGCACTCTGAGAGCGCTCTCATAAAGAGGGTCCCGCCCTGGTATGGACCTGTCAACAGTTTGGGAGCTCAAGGTTCCGGATTCACCCGACGCGGCGCCCTCAGGCCTCGTTCGGCTGCACCACCCCGCGCGTCGAGAAGATGACGGGCGCGCCGGAGGTGAAGTCGCCCGGGGGGATGCCCGGATGGTGCTCCTCGGAACGGCTCGGCCGGTCGACCCCCGGTCCGAGCGTCAGCCGCGAGACGATGCGGTAGCGGTCACCCCGGTAGACGGAGTGCACGTACTCGACCGGGCGTCCCCCGGTGTCAGTGGTGAGACGCTCGAACAGCAGGGCGGGCGACAGCTCGGGGACGTCGAGCAGATCCGCCTCCGCGCGGGTCACCACGGTGGGCTCGATGGACTGCACCGCCTCACTGACCTGGACCCCGTGCCGGGCCCGGAAGTGCTCGTAGAGATCGCCCTGTTCCAGTTCCTCGCCGGTCAGGTCCGGCACCAGACCGGCCGGAACGTGCAGATGCTCGATGGCCATCGGCGCGCCGTCGACGAGCCGGAGGCGGGCGGCGTAACGGATGCGCGCCGCGGGCGACATCCGGAGCCTGCGGCCCACCCGGGCACCGGCCGGCAGGACGCGGGACTCCAGGATCCTGCTGGTCCACACACCGTCCGCCCGGGGCACGGTGAAGGAACTGCGTTCCGGGACCAGTTCCTGAGTGATCTTCTCGGCGGCCACGAACATGCCGCGGCCGTGCTCGCGCACCAGCAGTCCCGCGACGACGAGTTCGTCCACGGCGGCCCGCAGCGTGGGGCGCGACACGCCGAGCTGGGCGCAGAGACTGCGCTCGGAGGGGATGGCGTCGCCGGGGCGGCGGGCCTCGATGAGTTCGAGAATCGCGTCACGGACGCGTTCCCGCTTGAGCACGGCGCCTGAGGCGGCGGGATCGATCTCCATGGAGGACTCTCGTTCGTCGTCGGGTGTGAGCGGGACACCGGGCAACTGGTATGGCCTCGACCATAACTGGTCTGCCCCGGCGGGCAGGCCGGGTTGCCCCATCCCAATGCCCTTATGTGCAAGGAGGGTTGACGCACACATTGGTCTATGCCACCTTCTCCGACACCAACTGGTAAAGCTCGGCGGGCAACTGGTCAATCCGGAGGACCGGGTCGCCCCCGTGAGCTCCCCGCCGTTGCGGCACCCCCACGCACGCCGCACCGGCCGTCATCCGCGTGCCACCCCCACCGCGAAAGGATCACGGATGAACACTCGTCCCACCGGCCGCCGCACCCGCGCGGCGCTCGCACTGACCGCCCTGCTGGGCAGCGCCGCCCTGGCCGGCCTCTCCGGCCCGTCCGCCGCCGCAGCGGACGGCTCCGTCAGCGTGCAGTACCGCACCAGTGCCGCCGGCGCCACCGCCGATCAGAGCGAGCCCTGGTTCAAGGTCCGCAACACGGGCTCCTCCCCGGTGCAGCTGAGCCAGGTGAAGATCCGCTACTACTTCAAGGCCGACTCCCCCGGTGCCACATACCGCTTCGCCTGCTCCTGGGCGGTGCGGGGCTGCTCCGGCATCACCGGCACGTTCGGGACGCTCACCAACCCCACCGCGACGGCCGACCGCTACCTGGAGATCGGATTCACCCCGGCCGCCGGCTCGCTGGCCCCGGGCGCCGACACGGGGGACATGCAGCTCCGCTTCCACCGGTCCGACTGGCAGACGCTGCGGCAGAGCGACGACTACTCCTTCAGCGGCTCCCGGATCTCGTACGCCGACTGGAACAAGGTCACCGCCCTCCTCGCCGGCGCCACGGTGTGGGGCACCGCCCCCGAGGGCAACGACCCGACCGACCCCACGGATCCGACCGACCCGCCCGGCGAGGGCGGCCAGACCCTGTTCGACGACTTCGACTACACCTCGCACACCGACCCCGCGCTCGCCGCGCACGGCTGGAGCGTGCGCGGCAACTCCGGCGGCCCGGGCGTGCCCGGCGCCACCTGGGACCCGTCCAAGGTCACCTTCAGCTCCTCGGGCGGCAACTCGCTGATGAACCTGGAGAGCGCCACCGCCGGCACCGGCGCCTCCACCACCCACACCGAAGTGCTCACCCGGAGCATGAAGTTCAAGAACGGCACCTACGCCGCCCGCGTCAAGTTCTCCGACACGCCCGTGTACGGGCCCGACGGCGACCACGTCGTCCAGACCTTCTTCACCATCAACGACCTCAAGGCCCCGATGGCCGACGACTACGCCGAGTACGACTTCGAGTACCTGCCCAACGGTGGCTGGGGCGAGCCGTCCAACATCCTGTACACGACCTCCTGGGAGACCTACAACCCCGACCCCTGGCAGGCCGTCAACCAGCACAGCGAGAGCCGGCGGAGCTTCAACGGCTGGCACGATCTGGTCGTCACCATCGACAACAACGCCATCACCTACTACGTCGACGGGCAGCGCTTCGGCACCCACGACGCCGCGTATCTGCCCGAGCGCCCCATGTCGATCAACTTCAACCAGTGGCTGATCGACCTCGACGGCCAGACGTCCACCACTCCCCGGGCGTACCACCAGCAGGTCGACTACGTGCTCCACGTCAAGGACGAGGTCCTGACACCCGCACAGGTCACGGCGAAGGTCGGCGAACTCCGCGGGGCCGGCACCTCGTTCGTGGACGAGGTGCCCGCTCCCTGACCGCCCGCGCGCCGGCGCGCCACCCGATTGACCCGCCGGGGGCCTCATTCGGGCCCCCGGCCGCGTCGCCGGGTGGCACCCGGCGTCGCACGGAATTCATCCGGTCTTCTCCCAGGCCTTCCCCCCGCGGGCCCGAGACGCTCAAATATAGGCCCGCGCCCTCTCGGAGGGCCGCCGACTGACAACGTTGTCAACATCAGGGAAGGCAGGAACACCGCCGTCATGTGGACCGCCGCAGAGCCGCCCCCGCCGACGCCCCCGCCGGGCCGGCGCAGACTTCTCACCACCGCCCTGGTCCTGGGCGCGCTGGTCGCCGGGCTGACGCCCGCCGCCGGCGCGGCCGCCGACCGGGGCCACCGCGACATCGCGGCGTTCGACGCCGTCGACCCGTTCATCGGCACGCGCCTGGACACGTCCCAGAACAAGGGCAACAGCGCGTACGGCAACACCTGGCCGGGGGCCACGGTGCCGTTCGGCATGGTGCAGTCCTCCCCCACCACGTACCGCTCCTCCGACGGGGACCAGAAGGGCGGTTACGAGTACACGGCCGACAAGATCCGCGGCTTCGGCATGACCCGGCTCTCCGGGACCGGCTGCGAGGGGCGGTTCAGCGGCTTCGACTTCCCGGTGCTGCCCTACACCGGCGAGCTCACCGACGGTGCCCTGCCGGTCAGCCCGGCCGAGCGGATCACCGACTACTACGTGGGCTTCGACCACGACGACGAGAAGGCCGACCCCGGCTACTACTCCGTGGACCTGGCCAACGGCGTGGAGACGGAGCTGACCGCGACCACCCGCACCGCGGTGAGCCGCTTCGACTTCCCCTCGAAGGGCGGCTCGGCCCTGCTGTTCGACGTGGCGGGCTCCAACAACCGGGTGTTCGACAGCGAGGTGAAGGTCGACGGCGACACCGTCAGCGGCTGGGTGGAGGCCGCCTCGGTGTGCGACGAGGGGGGACGCTACCGGGCGTACTTCTCGACCACCTTCGACCGGCCGGTCAGGTCCCACGGCACCTGGCAGGGTTCCGGCGTACGTCCCGGCTCCGACGGCGCCTCCGGCGGCGACACCAAGCACGGGGCCGGCGCCTACCTCGTCTTCGACCGGGGTGCGAAGGTCACCGCGAAGACCGGTCTGAGCTATGTGAGCGTCGCGGGCGCCGCGCGCAACGCGGCCGCCGAGACCCGCGGCCGGTCCTTCGACCGGGTCCGCGCGGAGTCCGCCCGGGTGTGGCGGGACGCGCTCGGGACCCTGAAGGTGGACGGCGGCACGCGGGAGGAGCGGGTGAAGTTCCACACCGCGCTCTATCACTCGCTGCTGCACCCGAACGTCTTCGACGACGTGAGCGGCGAGTACCGGGGCTACGACGGGAAGGTCCACCGCGTCGCCAAGGGCCGCCACCACTACGTCACCTACGCGGGCTGGGACACCTACCGCAGTCAGGCCCAGCTGGTCGCGCTGCTCTTCCCCGAGGTCGGCAGCGACATCAACCAGTCGATCACGGACATGGTGCGCCAGACCGGCAGGTGGCCCAACTGGCCGCATCTCAACCAGCCGCAACAGAAGATGAGCGGCGACTCGCTGCAGTCGGTGGTCGCCTCGATCGACGCGTTCGGCAGCACGGACTACGACCGGCGCGCCGCGCTGGAGTCGATGAAGGCGACGCAGGGGCTGCCCGCCGACGCGACGCTGCGGCGGCACGCCTACCAGTACGCGACGGTCGGCTTCATCGAGAACCGCAAGGGCGACTCGGCCACGTCCAAGACGCTCGAGTACGCCGTCGACGACTTCGGCATCGCCCAGCTCGCCCGGCGCCTTGGCGACAAGAAGACGTACGACCGCTACATGGTGCGGGCGCAGAACTGGCAGAACGTGTTCGACGACGCCAGTGACCACATCCGGCCCCGCGAGCGCAACGGCTTCGACCGGTCGTTCAACCTGGGTGAGCGGGGCAACCAGTTCGAACAGGCCACCGGGTACCAGTACGGCTGGATGGTGCCGCACAACGTGGGCGCCCTGATCGAGAAGCGGGGCGGGCTCGAGGCCACCACCAAGGCGCTGGACGAGCACACCCGTGAGCTCGACGCCGGTGTCTACGACACCACCGGCGCGTATCTGAGCAACCAGCCCAGTTTCACCATGCCGTTCGTCTACAACTGGCTGCGGCAGCCGCACCGGACGGCGGACGTGCTGCGCCGTGCCGTGGACGAGATGTACGGCACCTCGCCCTCGGGGCTGCCGGGCAACGACGACCTCGGTTCGCTCAGCAGCTGGTACGTCTGGGCGGGCATCGGGCTCTTCCCGGCCGTTCCCGGCACCGCCGACCTGGTGGTGAGCGGGCCGATGTTCGACCGGGTCGTGGTGGACAGCGCCGACAGCCGGCGGAGGATCACCCTCGACGCGCCCCGCGCGGACAAGGCGCCCTATGTGAAGACGCTGAAGGTCGACGGGCGCGCCACCACTCGTTCCTGGCTCCCCGCCGAGTTCACCCGCAAGGGTGGCAGGCTGAGCTTCCGGATGGCGTCGGAGCCGGGCACCTGGGGCACCGGCGCGCGGGACGTGCCCCCGTCGCACACGGACGGCACGAACGCCCGGAACAACGTCGGCGTCACCCCGGACGGCCGGGGGAACCTCGGCTCTCTCGACCTCAGCGACAACTCCCTGTCACGGGAGCGGCTGGCGCAGGAGGGAGCGGCGCCCGGCGCGAAGCTGCGGCTGGGCGACACGGGCGTGGAATTCACCTGGCCGGACACCGGACCGGGCGAGCCCGACAACTGGATTCCGCACGGTCAGCGCATCCCCCTGGGCGGGAAGCGGGCCACCGGGATCTCCTTCCTGGGCCTGGCCACCAACGGCCCGTCGCAGGGCACCGCGGTGGTGGAGTACACCGACGGCTCCACCCAGAACGTGCCCGTGGGCCTCACCGACTGGACGCCCGGGACCGACTACCGGTTCGGCAACGAGCCGCTGGTGACGACGACGGGCCGGAACCGGGCCTCGGGCGGCGCCGACACCGTGCAGACCAAGGTCTTCGCCACGCGTCCCCAGCTGCTGGATCCGGACAAGCGGGTGGCGGCCGTCGTCCTGCCTCAGGGCACCGACCGCGGTGTCATGCACGTCTTCGACGTGGCGCTCACGACCAAGCCGGATCTGGAGGTTCCCGGTGCGGTGCCCTCGCGCATCGTGCTGACGCCGACCGAGAAGCCGGAGTCGTCCCAGGCCGTCACCTGGAGCACCGCGGCGGCCCTCACGGGCGGGGAGGCGCGCGTCCGCAAGGCGGGCACCGAGAAGTGGCGCACGGTGGCCGCCCGCGCCAACGAGGAGCTGAACACGGGCGGCGAGCTGGTGCGCACCCACTCCGCGGTGCTCGACCGGCTCTCCCCGGGCACCGAGTACGAGTACCGGGTGGGCACCGACGGCCGGTTCAGTCCCACATACCGGTTCACCACCGCCCGGCCCGCGGGCGAGGAGTTCACGTTCCTCTACTTCGGCGACGCGCAGAACGAGCTGTCGGCGAAGTGGGCGCCGGTGGTGAAGCAGGCCTACGCGCGCTATCCCGACGCCGTCGGCAGCGTCAACGCGGGCGATCTGGTCAACTCCTCGGGGAATGACAGCGAGTGGCGCGACTGGTTCGGGGCGATGGACGGCTACAGCCAGACGACCAATGTCATCGCCGCGCCCGGGAACCACGAGTACTCGGGAGACACCTTCCTCAAGAAGTGGAAGTCGACCTTCGAGTACCCGGCCAACGGCCCCCGTGCCGAGCGAGCGGGCGGTGACACCCCGGCCGAGCGGCAGCGTGCCGCCTACGAGGCGCACATGGCGAAGGCGCTCACCGAGACCGCGTACTACACCGACTACCAGGGGGTGCGGTTCATCACCCTGAACGCCAGCACGCACGACGCCCGGTCGCTGATGACGCCGGACGATCTCCCGGCGTGCAGCGAGGACTGCCCCGACCCCGAGAAGCTCTGGCTGGGCATGCAGGGGCGCTGGCTGGACCACATCCTGGAGCACAACCCGAACAAGTGGGCGGTGGCCGTGTTCCACCAGCCGGTGTTCTCCGGCGCCGAGGGGCGCGACGAGAAGCCGGTGCGTGAGGCCTGGCTTCCGGTGTTCCAGCGCAACGACATCGACCTGGTGCTGATGGGACACGACCATGTGTACGCCCGGGGGTACGTCGGCTCCGACGCCACGTCGACACCCGGCGTGACCACCGGGCCGGTGTACACGGTCGCGGTCTCGGGGCCGAAGTACTACGAGCTCGCTCCCGGGGACGACAACGTGTGGACCCGCAACGGGGCGACGCAGGTGGTCCGCGCGGGGCACACCTCCACGTTCCAGGGGATCAGGGTCACCGAGAACACGATCCGCTACGAGGCGGTCGTCGCCGCGAAGTGGGACGACCGCTCCACCACGGACAAGGAGGTGGGTGAGGTCCTGGACGCGTTCACGATCACCAAGTACGACGACGGCACGAAGTATGTGACGGAGGACGGGGTGCCGGTGCCGTCCGGCCCCTCCGCCGACTGACCAGCCCCCTCCGTCAGGCCCCCGTCCGGTTCCGGGCGGGGGCCTGTCTTGCCTGTGGCGCACGACGGGCGCAGTCTTGTCCCATGGGTGCGAGCCCGACGCTCATCTCCTCCGTGCAGCGGGCCTTCCGGCTGCTGGAGGCGGCGAGCGCCCATCCGAACGGCGCTCCGGCGAAACAGCTGGCGCGGGAGACGGGACTGCCCCCGGCCACCGCGTACCACCTGCTGCGCACGCTCGTGCACGACGGGTATCTGCGCAAGATGGACGACGGCACGTTCGTCCTGGGCGACCGGTTGCAGACGCTGCACGTGGCGAGCGGCGGGCAGGCGCTGCTCAGCCGGGTCCGGCCGGTCCTCGCCGCGCTGCGGGACGAGTTCTCCAGCGCCGCCTACCTCACCTTCTACGAGGACGGTGAGATCCGGGTCGCCGAGATCGTCGACGGGCCGCGCGCGCCGCGCACGGACCTCTGGGTGGGCTTCGAGGACGCGGGGCACGCCACCGCGCTGGGCAAGGCGGTGCTGCGGGAGCTCGACGACGAGGCGCGCAGCGAGTACCTCTCGCGGCATCCCCTGAACGACCTCACCCCGCGGACGATCACGACGGCTGCGACGCTGATCCGCCGGCTCGAGACCACGGACCTGGCTCCGGCCGTCACGGACCTGGAGGAGTACGCCGTCGGCACCGTCTGTGTCGCGGTGCCGGTCCGCAGCGGCGACACGCTGGGGTCGCTCGGTGTGTCGATGCCCCGGGAGCGGCTCTCCCGGCTCGGTGAGGTCCGCGCCCGGCTGCTGCCCACGGCGGACAGGGTGACCCGGACCCTGTCGCTCACTATTTGAAAAGCACATCCTTGTGACCCAGCTGACGATCACCTTTCCTGATTAAGCAGACATTTCCGGTACGCGCGCTCGTCGCGCAAAGGTGAGGACAGCGGACGACACATGAGTCAAGGCCGTCAGCATGGACGCGACCTCTGGACGAAACGGCCGTTCCAGCCGGGCATCAAGCGCACCTGGTCGCCTCCCGTCCGAGCGGTGGCGCACTGGGCCGCCGGTACGCCGGCCCTGTCGATCCTGATCATCTTCATCATCGTCTCCATCGACCTCTTCGCCGGGACGGGCAAGATCTGGCTGCCGCTCCTCGCCGTGGGACCGGCGCTGGCGGCCGCCACCAGCCGGCCGCTCGGGGTCCTGGGGGTCGGTCTCCTGGCCCTGGTGCTGGGCGCAGGGATCGGCGCCCGCCACGACGTGCCGACCACGCATCTGCTCGTCGTGCTCGCCGCGCAGGCCACCGTCACCCTGGCCGGCGCGCTCGCCAGTGCGCTGCGCGCGCACCGCGAGCGGGTGCTCGCCGCCGTCCGCTCGGTGGCGGAGACCGCGCAGCACGCGCTGCTCAGGCCGGTTCCGGAGACCGTGGGCCCGTTCCAGGTGGCGGTCCGCTACAGCGCCGCCGCGGCCGAGGCCCGGATCGGCGGCGACCTCTACGCCCTCGTACCGACCCCGTACGGGGTCAGGATGATCGTCGGCGATGTGCGCGGCAAGGGACTGCCGGCTGTGGGCACGGCGGCCCTCGTGCTCGGTGTCTTCCGCGAGGCGGCCTACGACGAGCCGGATCTGCTGGACGTCGTCGGCCGGGTCGAGCGGAGCCTGGCCCGCAATCTCGCCTGCGACGACTTCGTCACCGCCGTGGTCGCCGGGTATCCGGAGCCCGGGCGCCTGGAGATGGTCAACTGCGGGCACGCGCCCCCGTTGCTGATCCGAGGCGATGAGGTGGTGCCGGTGGATCCCGTCCGTCCCGCGCCGCCGCTCGGCCTGCGCGCCCTGTCCGAGGACCGTCCCGGCCTCCAGGTGGTGCCGTTCGGCGAGGGCGACCAGCTGCTGCTCTACACCGACGGCGTCACGGAGGCGCGCGACGCCGGCCGCGAGTTCTACCCCCTGGCCGAGGGCCTGGCCCGCCATCTGTGCGACGAGCCCTCCCGGACCCTCGCCGCGCTGCACCAGGAGCTGCTGGACCACGTGGGCGGACGGCTGCACGACGACGCGGCGCTGGTCCTGCTGCGCAAGCCCGCCACCGCCGTCACGGAACCCGAGGATGCCCCGGCCGACGGCAGCCCCGTCGTGCGGTCGCTCACGAAGCGACGGGAACAGGGCGCGGCGTAGCTCCGGGGTGCGGGTGCCGGAGCGAGGGCCGGATCAGGTGCCCGGGTGGCTGCCGGGGCCGTGGCCGGGGCCCGCCAGGGGGGTCGGTGAGAGGACCTCGGGTTCCTCACCGGCCTCGAGCAGGGTGTCCGCGGCGCCGACGATCAGCGGGTCCGGCTTGCCCAGCGCGCCGTGGTCCTTGGCCGGGTAGTCGCAGCGGTCGAGGAGGCTGCGCATGGCCTCGAGCCGGCCCCGGCGCTTGTCGTTGTTCTTCACGACCGTCCAGGGCGCGTGGGGGGTGTCCGTGGCCCGGAACATCTCGACCTTGGCCTGGGTGTACTGGTCCCAGAGGTCGAGGGAGGCCAGGTCCATCGGCGACAGCTTCCAGCGCCGCACCGGATCGACCTGCCGGATCGCGAACCGGGTCCGCTGCTCGGCCCGGGAGACGGAGAACCAGAATTTCACCAGCAGGATGCCGTCGTCGGTGAGCAGTTGCTCGAACATGGGGGTCTGGTCGAGGAACTTGCGGTACTCCTCGTCGGTGCAGAACCCCATGACCCGCTCGACCCCGGCACGGTTGTACCAGGAGCGGTCGAAGAAGACGATCTCGCCGCGGCCCGGCAGATGGGCCACATAACGCTGGAAGTACCACTGCCCGGCCTCCCGCTCGGTGGGCTTCTCCAGGGCCACGACGCGGGCACCGCGGGGGTTCAGCCGTTCGGTGAACCGCTGGATGGTGCCGCCCTTGCCCGCCGCGTCCCGTCCCTCGCAGACGACCACGATCCGCTGGCCGGTGTCCTTCACCCACCGTTGCATCTTCAGCAGTTCGATCTGAAGGACGCGCTTGGTGCGCTCGTACTCCTTGCGGCGGATCCTCCGGTCGTACGGGTGGTTCTCCCGCCATGTCTCGATCGGGTTGCCGTCCCCGTCGAGGAGCACGGGCCGCTCCGGACGCCGGTCGTCCACCTCCAGGCCGTCGAGCAGATCCTTTTCGGTCGTGCCCGAGGGCGGCGCCCCGTCCTCCGTACGGCCTTCCGGCGTGTCCGAGTGCTCGGCCGTCACGTGGTCTCCCGTCGTCCAGGTGTGCTGCGCTCTGCCGTCGGAATGCCGTCTTCCCCGCGCAGCGGTGCCCTAGCAGCAGCGTATGCCTCCTGGGGGATTTGCGGTGGTTCGAGCGGGAAGTACTCCGTCCGACGCATCCACGCAGAGGGGACGCACGACGTGCAGATCGATCTGAAGGGCCGTACGGCACTGGTCACCGGTTCCACCCAGGGCATCGGGGCGGCGATCGCCACCGGACTCGCCCGCTCGGGCGCCCGGGTCGCCGTCAACGGGCGTTCCGCCGAGCGCGTACGGGAAGGCGCGGCCGCCGTCGAGCGGGAGGTGCCCGGCGCCGAGGTGGTGCCGGTGGCCGCGGACGTGACCACCGAGGAGGGCGCCGGGAAGGTGGTGGAGGCGCTGCCGCGGGTGGACATCCTCGTCAACAACCTCGGTGTCTTCGGTGCCGCCGACCCGCTGGAGCCGTCGTTGGCGATCGCCACATCGGCGCCGTATCCCGTCTCCCACGCCGACGTGCGGGTGATCCGTGCCGTGAGCCGGTCGGCCGCCGCGGTAGTGCGCGCGGCGGTGTCCGCGGCCGTGGGGGCGGGCGCGGCGGGGGCCTCGGTGGCGGTGGTCAGGGCGAGGAGGAGGGCACTGGCGAGGACCACGGCGGCCGCGGCGGGGCGTGACGGGAGACGCACCGGTGTCGTGTGGGGGGCTCCGTCCTGGATGGTTAGGAAAGTTTCCTAACCTGACGGAACCAGAACCGGCCTTCCTTTGCAGGGTGCACGACAACAAGTCACCGGGAGGTGCGAACGACGGCCCGCTCAGCGCAGCAGCAGCTGGACGAGGGCGACGGACCCGATCACGACGATGAGGGCGCGCAGCACCGCCGGGCTGAATCTGCGGCCCGTCGCCGCCCCGAGCTGGCCGCCCAGCGTGGAGCCGGCCGCGATGAGTGCCACGGCCGTCCAGTCGAAGTCGGCGACGAAGAGGAAGAAGGTCGCGGCGACCGCGTTGACGATCGCCACGAGCACGTTCTTGACGGCGTTGAGGCGTTGCAGGGGCTCGTCGAGGACCAGGCCCATCAGCGACATGTAGATGATGCCCTGGGCCGCGGCGAAGTAGCCGCCGTAGACACTGGCGAGGGTGAGTCCGGTGAACAGCGGCCATCCGCCGTCGCGCCGGACGGGACGCTCCTGGGGGCGGCGGCGCTCGCGCACCCGCCTGCCGATCAGCGGCTGCAGGGCGACGAGGACCAGGGCGAGCCCCACCAGGACCGGCACGATGGTTTCGAACGCCTCGGCGGGCAGGGTCAGCAGGAGCGTGGCGCCCGCGAGCCCGCCCAGGGCCGAGCCGGCGCCGAGCCTGCGGACGCGGCGGCCCTGGCCCGCCAGCTCGCGCCGGTAGCCGACGGCTCCGCTGACGGCGCCGGGGACCAGGCCGAGGGCGTTGGAGACGGTGGCGGTGACGGGGGACAGTCCCGCCGCCAGCAGCACGGGGAAGGTGACCAGCGTCCCCGAACCGACGACCGCGTTGAGGGCGCCCGCGCCGACGCCCGCCGCGAAGACGCCGAGCATCTCCACCGGCGTCACGCCGCTGCTCCGGTCGTGTCGTCGCCGCCCGGGGAGGCGGGAGGCCGGCCGGGAACCGAGGGAACGTTCATGGCAGGACGCTAGCCCGTGGCCCCTTCGGCACGCGTCGAAGGGTCCACGTCCCGGCACTCGCCGCAGGGTCCGCGTCCGGCCCGTGGCCGTCGCGCGGGTCCGCGGTCGCGGCGGCGCCGTGGGCTCTCAGGCCGCGCGGTCCGTGGCGGTCCCGGTCCGTGGCCTGCGGCGGCGCTGTGTCTCGCCGGTGCGCCGTGCCTGGGCGGTGCGGTCCTGCGCGGGCCGCTCCCCGGTGGTGCGGCCGCGCCGTGCGGTACCGCCCTCGGCGACCGGGGCGGCGTCGCCCGGGCGACGCCGCGCGGCCGGGAGGTTCTGCGCGTCGCGCCCCTGCCTCGTACGGCCCCGGGCGCCACGACCGCGGCCACGGGAGGCGGAGGCGGTGCGGCGCGGGGGCTGCTCGGCCGGTGTCGCGATGACGACCGGCACGCCCGAGGGGGTGCGGGCCCCTGTGAGGCGGCTGAGCTCCGCGTCGCCCGACCGTACCTGTGTGATGCGCGGGGTGATGCCCGCCTGGGCCATCAGCCGGCCGATGTCGCGCCGCTGGCCGGGCGTCACGAGCGTGATGACGCTGCCGGACTCGCCGGCGCGGGCCGTGCGTCCGCCGCGGTGCAGATAGTCCTTGGGGTCGCCGGGGGGATCGACGTTGACGACCAGGTCGAGGTGGTCCACGTGGATGCCGCGCGCCGCGACGTTCGTCGCCACCAGCACCGTCACCTGCCCGTCCTTGAACTGGGTGAGGGTCCGGGTGCGCTGGGGCTGCGACTTGCCGCCGTGCAGGGCCGCCGCGCGCACACCGCTGTTCAGCAGGTGCTTGGTCAGCCGGTCCACCGCGCGCTTGGTGTCCAGGAACATGATCACTCGGCCGTCCCGGGCCGCGATCTCGGTCGTCGTGCGGCGCTTGTCCGTGTCGTCGATGTGGAGCACGTGGTGCTCCATCGTCGTGACCGCGCCCGCGGACGGGTCGACGGAGTGGACCACGGGGTCGCTGAGGTAGCGCCGTACGAGCCGGTCGATGTTGCGGTCGAGCGTGGCCGAGAAGAGCAGCCGCTGACCGTCGGACCGCACCTGGTCGAGCAGCCTGGTGACCTGCGGCAGGAAGCCCATGTCGGCCATCTGGTCGGCCTCGTCGAGGACGGTGACGGCGACGTCGTCCAGCACGCAGTCCCCGCGGTCGATGAGGTCCTTCAGCCGCCCGGGCGTCGCGACGACGACCTCCGCGCCGGCCCGCAGGGCACCGGCCTGCTTGCCGATGGACAGCCCGCCGACCACGGTGGCGAGCCGCAGCCGCACCGAGCGGGCGTACGGCGTGAGCGCGTCGGTGACCTGGCCGGCCAGTTCGCGGGTGGGGACGAGGACGAGGGCGAGCGGACGCCGGGGCTCGGCGCGACGGCCCGCGGTGCGCGCCAGCAGCGCCAGCCCGAAGGCGAGGGTCTTGCCCGAACCGGTACGGCCCCGGCCGAGCACATCACGGCCGGCCAGGGAGTTCGGCAGGGTGGCCGCCTGGATGGGGAAGGGCACGGTGACGCCTTCCCGGCCGAGGGTGGCCAGCAGATCCCCGGGCAGGGCGAGTTCACCGAAGGTGTCCACGGCGGGAAGCGCGGGGGTGGTGGTGACCGGGAGGGCGAACTCCCCGGAGCGGGCGCGGGCCGTTCGCTTGTTCGCGCGTGCCTGTGTCAAGTGGAACCTTCCTTGATGTGGCACGTATCAAGGAATGCCCGCCGCAGTGGTACAACGCAGGGAATTGCAAGAACGAGCCGGAGTACTGGGGGGTCACGTCGGCCGTTCCGCCCCGTTCATGAGACGGGACCACGGCGTAGGGACGGTGTTGCCACCCCTGCGGTTTGCCGACGACCACGGCTACAACTGAGATCGACAGTAACACGACGCGACCGGGCCTGTATCAGGGAGCCGTGCGGGTGACCCGGCCACCCGGATGGCGCAGGGCGCACAGGACGGCCCGGCCCACGGCGGCCGCGTAGGTGCGGACGGTCCGGGTGATGCCGGTCACTCCGCCGTAGGAGGCGCCGATGGCCCGGTTGACGGCGTCCGTGGAGGCCGGGGCGAGCGGGCGGGGGCGAGCGGGCGATCTCAGCGCAGGCGGGCCACGCCCGCGTAGATGCCGCTGCCCTCGGACTCCGGTGCGGGAGAGGACCGGAACCACTCCGGTGCCGTCACCAGACCGGGCTCGAGGAGGTCGAGGCCGTCGAAGAAGCGGGCGACCTCGGTACGGGTACGGAATCCGAGGCGGATGCCCGCCCGGGCGTACTCGGCGGTGACCTGCTCGGCCAGCTCCGGGAAGAGGTCGGACGCGGCGTGGGACATCACCAGGTAACTGCCGGACGGCAGCGGGGCGAGCAGCTCACGGACGATGCCGTAGGGGTCCTGGTCGTCGGGAAGGAAGTGCATGAGCGCTATCAGGGACAGAGCGACCGGGCGTTCGAAGTCGAGCACCCTGCGCGCGTGCTCGACGATCTCGCCCGGGCGGCGCACATCCGCCTGGATGTAGTCGGTGGTGCCCTCCCGGCTGCTGATGAGCAGCGCCTCCGCGTGCCGCAGCACGATCGGGTCGTTGTCCGTGTAGACGACCTTCGCGCCGGGGACCACGCCCTGCACGATCTGGTGCAGGTTGGGCTCGGTGGGGATGCCCGTGCCGACGTCGAGGAACTGGTCCACGCCCTGGCTCGCGAGCCAGGCCGCCGCCCGGTTCATGAACTGCCGGTTCTGCCGGGCCGCGGCACGCGCCTCGGGCGGCAGCTTCTCCCCCACGGCCTCGTCCACCGGGTAGTTGTCCTTGCCGCCCAGCAGCCAGTCGTAGACCCGCGCGGGGTGCGCCTTGCTGGTGTCGATGCGCGGGGGTTCGGGGGTGTTCACCGACATGAGGGGCTCCGTCCCACGGGTGGATCACGATCGCTGGTGATCATCAGTTTCGCACAACGGCTCGGGTTTGGCGGAGAGTCATGTACGTGGTGCCGAGGAGGAGTTGGGCATGGGCGCACGTGCCGCTCGCTCACCCGGCACCCGGTCCTCCGCCGATGGTCACCACGCGCGCCCAGTCGGGCGGGCTGTGCGGTACGTACTCCGGGTTCTCCTCGCTCCAGGAACGGCGCGCGGTCCGCCGGGGGAAGAGGCCGACCACCGTCCGGCACGGCGGCCGTGAACCCGGCCAGCGCGTCTGGCCGTCGGTGAGGACGACGACGACGTCCGGCCGGGGCCGTGAGGAGAGCGCCCGGGCGAAGCCGGTGCGCAGGTCCGTGCCGCCCCCGCCCACGAGGGGGATCCCCTCGGCACGGCACAGCCGGTGCACGTCGTGCGCCGCCGCGTCGCACGGCACCACGGAAACCAGGTCACGGCGTCCGCCCACGGCACGGGAGATCGCCGCGACCTCCAGCAGCGCGCTGCCCAGTTCGGCGTCGCTGACCGAGCCCGAGGTGTCGATGACGACCGACACCCGGGGCGGCGTACGCCGCAGACTCGGCAGTACGGCGCCGGGCACCCCGGCCGACCGCCGCGCCGGCCGGCCGTAGCTGTAGTCGTCGCCCGCGCCGGAGCAGGCGACCGCCGAGCGCAGTGCGGCGCCGAGCAACTCCCGCCAGGGCTGCGGCGGGTGGAACGCCTCCTCCGCCCACCGCCGCCACCGCCGGGGAGCGCTGCCGGGCCGGGCGGTGATGCCCTGCGCCACCCGGAAGCGGACCGCGTCCCGCTCCTGGTCGGTGAGGCCGTGCGCACCGTCCGGGCCCAGGTCCCATTCGCGTTCCAGCCCGTCGGCGCCGCTTCCGCAGTCCAGCCAGACCATGCCCTGGGTGTACGGGCCGAGCCGGAACTGACGCAGGTAGTCCTCCATCAACTCCCCTGGTTCCAGGCCCAGCGTCTGCGGGCGGACCACGTCGTCGGGCGGCCGCAGCCCGTCCCCGTACACGTCGTCGTTGATCTCGCAGTCGGCGGCGATGTTCATCCGCAGCCGCTCCCCCGGTCCGTGCAGTCCCCGCTCACGGGCCACCCGGTCGCTGCGCCCGTGGTGGTCGCGCAGCAGATGGGACACCTCGTGCACCCAGACACCGGCCAGTTCCTCCACGGGCGTGGCGTCGACGAACACCGGTGAGACATAACACCGCCAATGCCGGTCGACGGCCATGGTGTTGACGCGCCGCGACTCGACGGGGTGCAGCGCGAACAGCGCCGTGGCGAGATAGGGCCGCGCCCGGGCGGCTTGCAGGCGGGCGGCCAGGAGCTTGTCGAGGTCCAGTGCGCAGGCCGCGGCGGCGGCCACGCTCCGCGCCGGGGGCACGCTCGTGACCGTGGTGGTCGTGCTCGTCGCCGAAGCCGCAGCCGTGACCGTGACCGGGATCGCACTGCGCGTTGGGGCCGTGCTCGTCGCCGAGGTCGGGGTCGCAACCGGGATCGGGGCCGGGGCCATGGTCGCGCTCACGGCCGAGGTCGGGCACGTGTCCGAGGTCGGGGTCGCGGACGAGATCGTCGTCGGGGCCGGGCCCGGGGTCGCGGTCGCGGTCGCGGTCGCGGTCGCGGAGGTTGGGCGGTGGTTCGTCATCGGTTTGCCTTGGTTCGGGTCGCGGCGTGGTCGGCGCGCTGGGAGAGGGACACAGCAGAGGTGAGGCGTTCGATGGTCGGCGGTACGTCCCAGTCCTGTCGGCGCAGGGCGGCGAGGGTGGTCGCGGGGACGACGACGAGGTCGGGCGGGCCGGCCTCGACGGCGCGGGCCAGGAGCGCCCAGGCGGCGTCCCAGCGGGGCTTCTCAGGGCGGGCGCGGACGGCGGCCACCACCGCGTCCAGCGCGGCCTGGCGCAGATCCCCCCGCTCGGGCAGCAGCTCCGCGCCCGCCGGGTCGGCGAGCAGCGCCTCGGGGTCGGGCAGGTCCATCCGGTCCAGGCTCGCCAGCAGCTCGAGGCCCGGACCGTCACCGACGGTGCCGCGGACCAGGAGGGAGAGGACGTCGCGGGAGGACCCGGCGGCGGTCGCGAAGGCGATCAGACTCAGCGTCATCTCCCAGCTGCGCGGCGAGGGCCAGGGGCCGCCCCGCCGCGTCTCGCTGTTGGGCAGCCGGTGCACCAGCGGCGGCCGGGCGGTGAGGAACTGACACACCGCGCGGCGGGCGAACGACACCGCCTCGGGCAGTTTGTCCGGGTCGAGCCGGGGCAGGGTGGCGACAGGCCAGGTCCCGCCGAGGCCGCGGACGACGACCTCGGGGTCGTGGGTCCAGTTCAGATGCACGAACCGGTTGGCCAGCGGCGGGCTGAGCTCCCAGCCGTCGGCCGCGGAGGCACGCGGGTTGGCGGCGGCGACGATCCGTACGCCGGGCGGCAGACGGAGCGCGCCGATGCGCCGTTCGAGCACCAGCCGCAGCAGGGCGGCCTGCACCGCGGGCGGGGCGGTGGACAGTTCGTCGAGGAACAGCAGCCCCCGGCCGGCCCGTACCAGGCGTACGGCCCAGTCCGGCGGCGCCATGGGGACGCCCTGTTCGGCGGGGTCGTCGCCGACGATGGGCAGTCCGGAGAAGTCGGACGGCTCGTGCACGCTGGCGATCACGGTGGTCAGGGGCAGGTCGAGGGCGGTCGCCAGCTGGGTGAGCGCGGCGGTCTTGCCGATCCCCGGCTCGCCCCGGAGCAGGACGGGCAGGTCGGCGGCGACGGCGAGGGTGAGCGCCTCCAGCTGGATGTCGGGGCGCGGTTCGGTGGTGGTGTCGCGCAGAAGGGCGAGCAGGTCGCCGGCGACGTGGAGCCGGGAGCCGGCGGTGAGGGCGGGTGCGGGCACGGGGCATCACCTGTGGGTGTGTGGAGTGGGCGAAGGGTGGGCGGGGAGCGCGTTTCCCCGGGAGTCAGCGGGTGGTCGCGTGGCGGGGGTGGGTACGGCCGTCGCCGGGCCGGGCGCGCGCGGGAACGATCCGGTGGTCCGCGCGGCCCGCGAGCCCCGACCGGTACAGCCCGTGGTCGAGACGGCGCCGCGCCGCCTCGTCCAGTTCGTCCCGCAGGGGCCCGCCGCGCAGCCGCGCGTTGGGGCCGAGCAGGTTCTCCACGACGGCCAGCGCGCCGGTGACGTCGCCGTGGTCCAGCCGTTCGCGAACGCCGGTGAGGCAGTCCGGTCGCCGGTGCGCGCGGTCGATGACCTGCAGGCAGGGCAGCGGTGTGCCGGTCAGTGCGGCCAGCAGTTGCTCCCGCCGGATCTCGTCCTCGGCATGGTCCAGAGGGACCAGCACGCCGTCGACGAGGCCGATCCGGTGCCGTGCGCCGCGGCAGTCCACGATGTGCGGCTGCCCGCGGTCCGGTACTGGCGGGGGTCCGGACGCCGGGTGGCCGGGGACGAGTGCGGAGGCGACCAGGGGATGAAGCCGCCCGGGCTCGACGGCGCCGGTACGGAGCAGTTCGAGGTCGGGAAGGACGTGCGTCGCCGCGTCCGGCAGTACGGGCAGCGGGGACCGTCCTCGGGTGGTGTCCGGCGGCCCGATGTGCATCGTGGGTGCGGTTGTCGCGTCGTCGTCACCTGCGCCGTCGCCTTCGCCGTCACCGGACAGGGTGAGGACCAGCCGGCGCCCGTCCCCGGTCCGTACGGCCACGGAACCGGCCGTACGGCCCGCGTCGCGGAGTACGGTACGGGCCTCGTCCGCCCAGCGGTCCACGGCACAACGGTGCCCGGGCGGAAGCAGCCCGGACGCCACGGCGTCCCACGCCTCGGGGCCGTCGGCGCTCGGCCGGTCCGCCCCGGAGCGGTGCCGGAGTTCGGGCGCCTGGCGGGCGTCCCACAGGTGGCGGTGGAGGTCGAACCGGAAGCGTGGGCCGGGCCGTGGGTGCGGATGCCGGCGCGCGCCGTCCCGCAGCCGCGCGCCGTCCCACAGCGCGAGGCTCATGCGCTGGCCGCCGCCCGCCCACGCGGGCGGTGTCCGGACCACCAGGTGGACCGGGCGCGGCCGTGACCCGCCGGGCTCCTCCGCGTGGTAGCGGGCCAGGGCGACGGTCAGGCCGGGGCGCAGCAGTCCGTCCGGGGCGATCCTCGGCATGTGCCAGCGCAGCAGGTCGGGTGCCAAGTGGCGTAGGTCGGTGCGGACTTGTGCCGCGAGTTCCCTGCCATGGGTGCGGGCCAGCCCGCGCAGGCGCAGGGCGACGTCGACGCCCGCGGCGGCACATGCGCCCGCCCAGTCGCCGACGCGTCGGCGGGCGGTCGCGGTCTCGATCATCGCGGCCGGCACGGCGTAGGCGCGCACGCGCGGCCAGAAGGAGCAGAAGGAAGGGCGGGAGTTCCCGTCCGGTGCGGGTGTGCGCATCAGCACTCACCTTGCGCGGACGGGACCCCCAATCTGTGCACGGAGTGAGTGGTCATCGCGGCGAGCATAGCTGTCGCGTCACGCGGTGTCAGGCGGGTTTTTCCCGCCCTGGTGCGTGAGTTCGGCGGTCCGCCCGCCACGACACCGGGGTGTGCACCGGGCGTGGCGCGGCACCCTGCTGCGGATGTACTGGGAGGGCGAGGAGACCCCGGCCGTCGAGGTCCCGCTCGGCGAGTTCGACGACGCCGAGCGGCTGGCCGCCGAGGTGTGCGGCGGCCTCGGCGGGTGACCGCACACCCCGACTGCGCGCCCGCTAGCGGCGGTTGCGTACCAGTATGTACAGGAAGTACGGCGTGCCGATCACGGCCGTCATCAGGCCCGCGCCCAGCTGGGCCGGTGCGATCACGGTGCGGCCCAGCAGGTCCGCCGTGCACACCAGGACGGCGCCCAGGAGGACGGCGACCGGGAGGACGCGGGTGTGCCGGCGCCCGACCAGCGCGCGGGCCGCGTGCGGCGCGACCAGGCCGACGAAACCGATGGTGCCCGCGGCCGACACGGCGGTGGCCGTGAGCAGCACGCTCAGGACGAGGAAGCCCAGCCGGACCCGCGCCGGGTCGAGTCCGAGCAGCCGGGGCGTGTCCTCGTCCAGGGAGATCAGGTCGAGTTCCCTGTGGCGTACGCCGGCCGCGGCGACCCCGGCGGCGAGGACCGCCGCGAGGGGCAGCACGTCGGGCAGGGTCCGGCCGTAGGTGGATCCTGACAGCCAGGTGAGAGCCTTGGTCGCGTTGAACGGGTCGGTCAGCACGATCAGCAGGCTGATCAGGGCCGTCGCGCCGGTGGCGGCCCCGATGCCGACGAGGACCAGCCGGTTCTGCTGGAAGCCCCCGCGCGCGGCGAGGCCGAACACCACGACGGCGGTGACCGCGGAGCCCGCGAAGGCGGCTGTGGCCACGCTCCACGCGGCGGCGGCCGGGACGGTGGTCACCAGGATCACCGCGCCGAGCGCGCCGCCGCCGGAGACGCCCAGCACGGCGGGTTCGGCCAGCGGGTTGCGGGTGACGGCCTGCACCAGGGTTCCGGCCAGCGCGAGCGCCGCGCCCGCGAGGAGGGCGGCGAACACCCGGGGTGTCCGGGTGTCGAGGACGAAGGAGACGGTACGGCCCGCCCTGCCCTGCGCCCAGTTGAACACGTCGCCCAGGAGCAGCTTGGCGTCGCCCAGGAGGACGGCGGTGACCGTGATACCGACCAGGGCGAGGGCGAGCACGGTGACCGTGGCGAGGAAGGCGGCCCTGCTGCGGATGCGCAGCCTGTCCGGCGCGGCGGCGCCGGCGGTGTCGCGGAGCCGGGCCGCCATCACGACCAGGAAGACCGCGCCGGTGAGGCTGGTGACCACACCGGTGGGGACGGCGACGGCGGTGTCGGAGTCGACGAACAGCCGCAGCAGGACGTCCGCCCCGAGGACCAGCGCGGCGCCGACGAGGCCCGCGAGCGGCGCGCCCGTGCGGAGCCGGGTGACGCCGCGGAACCAGCGGGCGAGCGGGCGGACGAGGGCCGGGGCGCACAGGCCGACGAAGCCGATCGGGCCGGCGAGGGTGACGGCGGCCGCGGAGAGCAGCGTCGCCAGGACGACGGCCGTGACCCGGGTGGCGCGTACCGGGACGCCGAGTCCGCGGGCGGCGTCGTCGCCGAGGGCGAGGGTGTCGACGCGGCGGGCGATGAGCAGCAGACCGGCGAGGCCGATGACGGCGACGGGCAGCATCTGGAGGACGCCGTCGAAGCCGTTCTGGGCGATGCTGCCCTGGTTCCACTGGTAGAGGCCCTGGGTCTCCTGCGGGAAGAGCAGGAGCAGTCCTTCGGTGACGGCGGTGAGTCCGAGGGCGAGCGCGGTACCGGCGAGCACGAGCCGTACGGTCCCCGTGCCGAGCCCCGACAGGCCGAGGACGACGGCCGCCGCCGCGAGTCCGCCGGCGAAGGCGACGCCCGAGGAGGCCAGGAGCGGGAGCGACACCCCGGTGACGGCGACGACGCCGAGGGCGAGGTACGACCCGGCGTTGACGGCGAGGGTGTCCGGGGAGGCAAGGACGTTGCGGCTGACGGCCTGCAGGGCCGTGCCGGCCATGCCGAGGGCCGCGCCGACGAGGAGTCCGGCGGTCATCCGGGGCAGCCGTGAGGCGATGACGACGGACGCGTCGGCCGCGTCGGCCCGTCCGGTGAGGGCCTTGAGGACCTCGGCCGGGCCGACCGCGGCCGTGCCCTGGGTGATGTCGACGACGGCGAGGGCCGCGACCAGGAGCACGAGCGCGGTCGTCACCGCGGCCGCGCCCGTCCGGGACGACGCCGTCGCCGGACGGGCGGTGGGAGGGGTGGCGGTGACGGCCATCGCGCTACTTCGTCAGCGCGGCGACGAGGGCGTCGGTGTACGCCTCCATCGAGCCGGTGCCGCCGAACATCCAGATGCCGTCGTCCAGCCGGTGCACGTCACCGGACTTCACGAAGGGCAGGGACTTCCACACGGAGTTGTCGGCGAGCTCCTTGCCGAAGGGGTCGCTGCTCGCGTCGCCGTCGTTGCCGATGTAGACGAACTGCACCTCCCCGAGGTCGGTCAGCCCCTCGACGTCGGTGGCGGCCAGGCCGTAGGCCTCGTCGCCCTCGAGCTTCCAGGCGTTCTTCAGTCCGAGCCGCTCGTTGACGCCGCCGATGAGGGAGCCGGAGGTGTAGGGGCGGACGGAGACCTGGTTGGCGTTGACGTAGCCGTCGGCGAAGGCGATCTCCGCGCCGTCGAGACCGGCGTCGGCGAGGGCCTTCTTGCCCTCGGCGAGGGTGGCGTCGAAGTCCTTCTTCAGGGTCGTGGCGCGCTCGGTGGTGCCGGTGGCCTCGGCGATGAGGTCGAGGTTCTCCAGCATCCGGCCCACCGGGTCGGCGGCGTCGGCGGACTTCACCTCGAGGACGGGGGCGACCTTGCGCAGCTGCTTGACGGCGTTCGGCTGGAGGTCGGTGGTGGCGACGATGAGGTCGGGCTTGAGCGCGGCGATGGTGTCCATGCTGGGCTCGCCGCGGGTACCGATGTCCTTGGGCTCGTTCTTGAGCGGGACGGCGGAGTCCCAGGTCTGGTAGCCCTTGACGTCGGCCACGCCGACCGGGTCGACGCCGAGCGAGATCAGCTGCTCGACGACGTTCCACTCGGTGCCGACGACCTTCTTGGCGGGGCCGTCGAGTTCGACCTTTGCGCCGGAGGCGTCGGTGAGGGTGATCGCCTCGGCGGACTCCTTGGCGTCGTCGGCGGCGGGTTCGGTGGTGCCGCAGGCGGCCAGCAGGAGTGCGGCGGCGGTGACCAGGGGCGCGGTGAGCGGGAGGCGTCTCATGAGGGTGTGCTGAGCCTTTCGTTTCGCGTGTGGTGGCGGCCTATCGCGCGGGTGCGCAGCCGGCCGGTGAGGGGGTCGGTGTCGACCTCGATGCGGATGCCGTAGACCTCGGTCAGCCGCTCCGGTGTGAGGACGTCGTCGGGCGGTCCCTCGGCGACGACGCGTCCGGCCGCGAGGAGCACGACGCGGTCGGCGACGGCCGCCGCCTGGTCGAGGTCGTGCAGGACGACTCCGACCGCGATGCCGTGGTCGTCGGCCAGATCGCGCATGAGGTCGAGAAGTTCGACCTGGTAGCGCAGGTCGAGGTAGGTGGTGGGTTCGTCGAGGAGGAGGACGCCGGTCTCCTGGGCGAGGCAGCCGGCGAGCCAGACGCGCTGGAGCTGTCCGCCGGAGAGGTGTTCGGCTCCGCGGTCGGCGAGTTCGGTGACGCCGGTCAGGGCGAGCGCGCGGTCGACGGCCTCGCGTCCGCCGGGGTCCGTGCCGCCCCAGCGGCCGCGGTGCGGGTAGCGGCCGAACTCGACGACGTCCCGCACGCTCAGTCCGCTGGGCGTGGGGCGCCCTTGGAGCAGCAGGGCGACGCGGCGGGAGAACTCCCGGGGGCCGAGCGCCAGGGCGTCGGTGCCGGCGTCGAGGGTGAGCGTCGCGTGCCGCGGCCGCTGCAACCGGGCGACGGTGCGCAGCAGGGTCGACTTGCCGCTGCCGTTCGGGCCGACCAGGGCGGTCACTTCGCCGGGCCGCAGGGTCAGCGCGGCGTCGTGCACGACGTCGGTGCCGTCGTACGCGACGGTCACATCGGTGGCCGACAGTTCGTGACCGCGTCGGCCCGGGGCAGCCTCTTCACCAGGAATCACAAGGCAAGGTTAGCCTACCCTTAATTCGCGTTATCAGGGGGTGACCTGCGGCGAAGCGGGACGGTCTCTGTCGATCCGTCAGAAGGCGTATCGCACACCCAGCCACGGTGCGTGACGGGCGAGCAGTCCGCGCAGGTCCTCGAGGGCGCGCCGCTTGACTCCGGCGCGGTAGCGGAGGTTGAGGGCGCCGTTCTGGGAACGCTTGGTCTCCTGGACGTCGGGCCGCCACAGTACGTCCTCACCGCGCGGGTGCCAGCGCAGGTTGACCTCGTGCAGGTCCGCGTTGTGGGTGAGCATGATGACCTCGGCCGATGCCTGCCGCTTGACGCGCTCCGGCAGGACGTCGTCCATGTGCCGCAGCAGTTCGGTCCAGGCGTCCCGCCAGCCGGGGCGGACGACGACGGGTGAGAGGTTGAAGTGCACCTCGTACCCGGCGTCGAGGAAGTCGGCGGCGGCGCCGATCCGCCGGTCGACCGGGCTGGTGCGCAGGTCGAGCAGGCGGGAGTCCTCGGGCGGCATCACCGAGAACCGGACGCGGGTGCGCCCGCGCGGGTCGAGCGCCAGCAGGTCGGGGTTGACGAACTTGGTGGCGAACGACGCCTTCGCCGTGGGCCAGTCACGGAAGGCGCGGACCAGGTCGGCGGTGTTGTCGCAGACGAGGGCGTCCACGGAGCAGTCGCCGTTCTCCCCGATGTCGTACACCCATGCCTCGGGGTCGCACTGGTTGGGTTCCGGTTTGCGGCCCTGCGCGGTGACGTGGCGGGCGAGGTGGCCGATGATCGCGTCGATGTTGGTGAAGAGGGTGATCGGGTTGGCGAAGCCCTTGCGCCGGGGGACGTAGCAGTACACGCAGGACATGGCGCAGCCGTTGGAGGGGCCGGGGGCAATCCAGTCGGCGGAGCGGCCGTTGGGGCGGGTGGTGAGGGTCTTCTTCACGCCCAGGACGAGGGTCTCGCGCTTGATCCGCATCCAGCGGTCGGCGCTGCCCTCGTTGCCGTGCAGGTCGGGGATGCGCCAGTGGGAGTCGACCTCGATGAGGCGGGCGTCGGGGAAGCGGGCGCGGATCTGCCGGCCGCGGGAGGAGAGGGCGGCGGCGGGTTCGGCGTGGATCTCGCGGATGGCGAGGAGGCGGTGGGCTTGGGGGGAGTCGCGGAAGGGGGTGGCGGAGGGGGTCGGCTCGGCCGGCGGGTCCTGCGGCAGTTCGTCGAGGCCGAAGAGGGGGTCCTGGGGGCCACCGTGGGGGGATGGGGGGTGGTGGGGCATGTGGTGACCGGCTGCGTCGGGGGCGGGGAGATGTGGATCCTTACGGAACCAAGGGTTCCACTTCACTGTACGGCGGGGTGCGGCGCGGTGCCGTGCCGTACGGGGCCGCAGGTCACGCGGGTTCTTGGCGCACGGTGTCGGTGCGGACCCGGGGGGTGTCTGCGCGGCCCGGCGCGTGCGGGGTGCCTCCCCCACTCTCGGCTTCGCTCGAGCGGGAGGTACCCCCATGAGCGGGAGGTACCCCCATCGCCCACCCTCCCGCGCGTGCGGGGTGCCTCCCCCACTCTCGGCTTCGCTCGAGCGGGAGGTACCCCCATGAGCGGGGGGGACCCCCATCGCCCTGGGGGTACCTCCCAGGCCCTTGAGGCACTGGGGGAGGCACGACTGCCCGCAGCGGGCGGCAGACGCGGCGCCGGAGGCGTCACGTGCCGGGCGGCGTCAGGGCATGGGTCCGCTCCGGTCCGTCCTCGGAGGGCGCGCCGTAGCGGAGGACTCGGGTGGGGACGGTGACGCGGCGGGGAGCCGGGGGCGCCGCGGCGTCGCGGTGTTCGAGACGGTCGATCAGCAGACGTGCGGCCTGGCGGCCGATCTCGTCGGCGTCGTAGGAGACGAGGGTGAGCGGCAGACCGAGGACGTCGGACAGGTCGAAGTCGTCGAAACCGGCGATGGGCAGGGTGATGCCCGCCTTGTACAGGGCCCGGATCGCGCCCTGGCTGATCCGGTTGTTGGCGCAGAACAGCGCGGTGGGGCGCTCGGCCGACTCCAGCAAGTCGAAGGTCGCCCGCTCCGCTGTCGCGGCGTCGACCAGGCCCTGACGGATGAGAGCGTTGTCCGGCTCGACGCCGGCTTCCTCGTGGGCCGCCCAGAATCCGCGCAGACGTTCGGCACCGGTGTAGAGCGCCGGAGGGTTGCCGAGGAAGGCGACGCGGGTGTGTCCTTCGGCCAGGAGGCAGGCGGTGGCTTCGCGCGCGCCGTGGAAGTCCTCGACCAGGACGCAGTCGGTGTCGAGTCCGGCGGGCGGCCGTGCGGCGAGGACGACCGGGACGTGCCGCATGGCGTCTGCCAGGTGTCGCTGCCGACTGCCCGCCGGGACGACGATGAGCCCTTCGACCTGGTGAGCGACGAGCCCGTCGATGAGTCCGGGTTCCCGGTCGGGCTGCTCGCCGGAGTTGCTGAGCAGCATGCGGAAGCCGTACTCCGTCGCGACTTCCTGGACACCGAGCGCGAGGCGCGAGTAGAAGGGGTTGGCGAGGTTGGTGACGACGAGGCCGATCATCCCGCTGCCCCCGAGGCGGAGACTGCGAGCGGTCTGGTTCCGGCGGTATCCCAGTCGGTCGACCGCTGCGAAGACCCGCTCACGTGTCGCTTCCGACACGCCGGGGTCGTTCTTGAGCACGCGCGAGACGGTCATGGCGCTGACCTGCGCGAGCTTGCCGACGTCGTGCATGGTCGGCCCGCTGCCCCGGCGAGCGGTCATGCCCCTGCCCCTTCCTCTGCCTGTCTGCACGGCGCCACGGGCTTCATGGCGCGTCCGGCGGTACGCCCTGTGCCCAGTGGGCGGCCCCGAGCAAGGGGGCCTCCTCGGGCTGCCGGGCCGGCAGCACGGGGACGTCCGGTCTCCCGGCCGAAGCCAGCCCCGTGGTGAGCGCAGGGTGGACCAAGTCCCACGACCGGGCCATGGAGCCACCGATGACCACCACGGTGGCTTCGAAGCGCCCGATCCATGGAGCCAGGGCCCGGCCGAGTGCGTCGAAAGCGTATCGGAAGGCCTCCGCCGCGGCGGCGTCACCCTTCCCGGCGCGTGCGGCTATGTCACGGACATCGGGACGACGCTCATCATCCGCCGCGGGGGAGAGACGGGCGTAGTGGGTGCGGATGCCACGGCGCGAGACGGTCTCCTCCAGCGGCCGGCCGTGCACCGCCAGGCGGTGCACGTGCCCGCTGGGCGGGACCAGGGGGCCTGTGTGGACGGGGCGGCCGGAGGACAGGAACGAGGACCCGACCCCCGTGCCCAGCGTCAGGCAGACGACACGGTCGTGCCCCTGCGCGGCGCCGGAGCTGTACTCGCCGATGGCGAACGCATCGGCGTCGTTGAGGAAGCACAAGTGCTCGGACCGGGCGGTCAGCCGCTCGCGCAGGCCGGCCCCGACGTCGACGCCGGACAGGGATTCGAACTTTCCCACGTCGGCGAAGCGGCCGATGCCGGTGGCGTAGTCGAAGGGGCCGGGCATCGCCACTCCCCAGCGCAGGCTGTGCCCGGCGGGCAGCGCCAGGGCGGTCAGGGCGATGGTGTCGAGGATGTGGCCGGCCTCCGCGTGCGCGCTCAGCGCCTTGCGGATGACCGTGGAGGGGACGGGGCGGCTCGCGGTGAGGTCCACGAGCGCGGCGGTGACATGCGTGCCGCCGATGTCGAGCACCGGGACCGGCACCGGGGCACGCCCCGTGGGGGCCGCCGTCACGGCTCTACCACCAGTGCCTTGACGATCCGCACCTCGTCGCCGCCCAGCGCGCGGACGCGGTACGGGCCGACCGCGGCGGGGATCGTGAGGGTCTCCGCGAAGGCCAGAGCGTGCGTGCGGCCGTCGCGGGTCTCGATGACGACGCCTTCGCCCGCGGCCACGTTGAGGACGTGGAAGCGGCCCGCGGTGTCGTCCCGGATGTCGCAGCCCGGCGCCACGACGAGACGGTGCACCGCGTAGAACATCTCGGGCAGCGCGCCCAGGACCTCCTCGCGCCAGCCCTCTCCGGCGCGCAGCATGCGCGGTTGCTGGAGGAGGTCCTTCGTGACGTCCTCCCCGCGCCGGGTCGTGTCCAGGTTGGCGAAGCCGTGCTCGTAGGGCAGGGGCCGGGACGCGCCGGCGGCGTCCTTGCGCAGCCAGTCGTACAGCCGCAGGGAGTACAGGTACGGGGTCGCGCTCACCTCCAGCACCAGGTTGCCCGCGCCGGAGGCGTGCGGTGTGCCCGCCGGGATCATGAAGAGCCGGCCCACGGTCGCGGGGTGCGACTGGACGTGGTCCTCGACGGGAATCGGGGTGCCGTGGTCGATGGCGTCCTCGACCTGGCGCCGCAGGGTTTCGAGGTCCGCGTCCTCGGTGAGGCCGAGCAGCACCTGTGCGCCGTCCTCGCTCGCGGTGACGTAGTACGTCTCGTGCTGGGTGTAGGGCCAGCCGAACACCTCCCGCATGTACCGCTGCTGCGGGTGGAGGTGCAGGGACAGGTTGCCGCCGCCCATGGTGTCCAGGTAGTCGAACCGGATCGGGAACGAGGTACCGAACCGGCGGTGCACGTCTTCACCGAGCATGTCCTCGGGGTGGGCGACGCACAGCAACTGGAAGGGAACCTCGACCTGGGCCCCGCCCTTCTCGCCGACCAGGATCCCCGCTTCGGGCGCGATCAGCTCGTAGCCGAGTGCCGTGTTGCCGGCCCGCGGGGTGAAGCCGAGTTCGCTCGCCGCCCACTGGCCGCCCCACGGCGTGGAGTTGAAGTACGGGCGGGTGCGTACCGGGCCCCGGGCCAGGTGCGCCAGGGTGGCACGCAGCGCGGCACCGTCCAGTGCGGCCGGGGTGGTCGTGTCCTGCACGTCGATCCATCGGTCGACACGTCCCGCGATCTCGTCGCGGTGCCGGTCCAGCACGGGCCAGTCGGTGTAGAACAGGCGCACCAGATCGCCGGGCTCGGCGGGGCACCCCAGATTGACGCCGACCGGCAGTTCGCCCTTCGCCACGGCCGACTCTGCGTACCGCTTGGGCAGGTCCGCGTACCACAGCAGATCCGGCTCGCACAGCGCGGCGCCCGGCCCGTACATCACCACCACTCCATCCTGCACGGGGCGCCCGGGCCGCGCAGGAGAGTCGAACAGGTCCGCGACCCGCGCCCGGGACAGCGGGGTGAAGAACGGATCGTCGGCGGGGACGGGCCGGGCCGCGATCCGCTCGCCGGCCCCCGCCACGTAGTGGCCGCGGACATCGATCAGCTCCACGTCGCGGCCCCCGGAGCGCACGGCACCGGCGAGGCCGTCGGCCAGCGCGGCCCAGTCGAGGGCCGCGGGACCGTCGACGGCCAGGACGAGCGGGCCCGGCGGCAGATCCGCGGCCAGGGCCGGCCAGCCGGCGGCCACCTGGCCGGCGACCGGCGCGTAGCTGGGAAGAGGGTCGTACGAAGGGGACGCGGGCACTTCTGCTCCTTACTCGGTTCCACGATGAAGTTAACGATAACAACACTTGGCTCGGGGTGTCCACGGTCGCCTCGATCACCCTTGAGCGCATGACGCCCTCGCTTGACCAGCCATTTCTTGAGAAATTCCCTCGAAGGCAGATTCTTTTCGCCCCGAAGCCTTGCTGTGGCCGGAATGGTGTCGTTAACCTCCCCGCCATACGCATCGGGCAACTCCGGGACTCCCCCGGCGTCTGGCGTTCTCCGTGATGCACATCCGGCCATGCAGGTGGCCCGATTCCGTGAAGGTGATCAATGTCAGCAGCGGGCAGGACCAGCAGGGCGGCCGTGCCGCTCGCTCGGCGCCGCCTCCTGGCCGGGGTGGCCGCCGGTGCGGCCGCCATGGCGGCGGGAGGCTGTGTGCGGGGAGCGAGTACGTCCGCCCAGCCGGGCACCACGAGCCTTTCCAACGACAACGCAACCTGGGACGACGGCTACCGCGCGGCCGGCCGCGAGCTGAAGAGGATCACCGGCTACGCGCTCAGACCCCTGTCGAATCCGTCGGTCACCTCGTACCAGCAGGTCGTGCAGATGAGCCTGCAGACCTCGAAGGCATCCGACCTCGTCAAGTGGGCATCCGGCTACCAGCTCAAGCGCCTGGCGCGCGCCGGCGGGCTCACCGACCTGACGCGTCTGTGGGAGGGGTACGAGACCAGGAAGTGGGTGCGCGGCACGGCGCGGGAGGCCGTCTCCTACCGGGGCAGGGTGTACGGCATCCCGCTGTACGAGTCGTACTACGTGCTCTTCTACAGCAAGCCGGTGTTCAGGAAGCTGCGTCTGTCCGCCCCGGGCAGCTGGGACGAGCTCCTGCACTGCGCCGAAGTCCTCAAGCGCAACAGGATCACACCCTTTCTCGCCAGCCAGGTGGGCGGCTGGCCCGCGATCGAGTGGTTCCAGGAACTGGTCACCAAGGTCGACCCCCGCTTCTACCAGCAGCTGGTGGCCGGCAAGGCCTCCTACACCGATGCTCCGGCTCGCCGGGCGATGGACATCTGGCACGACTTCATGCGCCGAGGCTGGATGACATCCCCCGACTTCGACCAGGCGCGCGGTCCCGGTGCGCTGAAGGAGGGCACGGTGGGCATGTTCCTGCACGGCACCTGGCAGGCGTCGGGCATGTCGGCGGCCGGTATGAAACCCGGCACCGACTACGGCGCCTTCATTCTTCCGGCGGTGCGTCCCGCCACGCCGAAGAGCGTGATCGCCGAGTCAGGGGTCTTCGTGGTGCCCGGCCGCGCCTCTTCGCACGACGCGGCGATGGCGAACGCCGGGGCCTGGCTCGCCCCGTCCGTCCAACGGGTGTGGAGCGACTTCCTCCAGGACAGCTCCGCCAATCCGAAGGTGCGCGCCGGCAACCCGGTGGTGGCCGGGCTCCAGCGGGACATCGCCCGCAATCGCCGGCTGGCGCTGGTCCGCTACTGGGAGTCCGGCCCGCCCAGCCTCATCCAGGGCAACACCGACGATCTCGGCGGATTCATGGCCGGGCAGACCTCTCCGGCCACCACGCTGCGCCGGATGCAGGAGCGCGCACACGACGAATGGGCGGCCTGGAAGCGAGACGAAGCATGAGCACCTCTGTGACCGACCCACGCCCGCCCACCGCGGCCGGCGGACCGGCAGCGCCCCGGCGCACAATGCGGCGTTCCCCCCTGGCGCGCCCCTGGGCCACCACACGTGAGCGTCTGGCAGCCGGCGGGTTCATGGCTCCGGCCGTCCTCCTGGTCACGCTGTTGCTGCTGGCCCCGTTCGTGTGGACCATCCACCGCAGCTTCTTCAGCGACACGCGGACCTCACCGTTCAGCTGGTTCGACAACTACGTGCTGTTCGCCTCCGACCCGGCCCTGACCCGCTCCGTCCAGAACACCCTGATGTGGGTGGCGGGCACGGTGGTGCTCCCGTTCGTGCTCGGGCTCGCCATCGCCTGCATGACCGACGCCAGTCGCCTCTCCCGCCTGGCACGGCTGTGCGTCGTCCTGCCCTACGCGCTGTCCGGCTCCGCGGTGGCGGTCGTGTGGAACTTCATGCTCACCACCGACGGCGCCGTCAACCAGGTCCTGACCGGCCTGGGGCTCGACTCGCTGGCCCAGGGCTGGCTGCTGACCTGGCCCGGCAACACCGTCGTGATGATCCTCGCCAACGCCTGGCAGGCCACCGGCGTGGCCGTCATCCTCTTCCTGGTCGGACTGCAGTCCATCCCGCCCGAGACCCTGGAGGCCGGCTCCCTGGACGGCGCGAACGGCCGGCAGCAGTTCCGCCACATCGTCCTGCCGCAGCTCCGCCCCGTGTCGATCATCGTGATCGGTATGAGCCTGGTCAACGGCCTCAAGTCGTTCGACCTCATCTGGGTGCTCACCCAGGGCGGCCCCGGACGGGCCACCGAGACTCTCGCGGTGTCCATGTACAACGAGACCTTCCTCGAACTGCGGCCCGGCGCGGGAGCGGCGATCGCGGTCGTCCTCACCGTGATCGTGCTGGCGGCCTCCTGGCTCTACCTGCGCCGCCAGCTCGACGTGAAAGGCGTATGACCATGTCCCTCGGCCGCGTTCTGCGCCACGCCGTCATCGCGGTACTCGCCGTGCTCTGGCTGGTTCCCACCTGGCTTCTCCTCGTCAACGCGCTGGTTCCCGCGGAGAGTTACTCCGGCAGTCCGCACTGGCTGCCCCAGCACTTCGGGTTGTTCGGCAACATGTCCCAGGCCTGGGACCAGGCCAACCTGGGCCCCGCTCTCGGCAACAGCCTCCTGTACTCCGTGGTCAGTGCCATGGCCGCCGCGATGCTCGCCGCCTTCGCCGCCTTCGCCACGATCATCATGCCCGTCCGACGGCAGGCCCTGTGGTTCTGGGTGATCTACTCCGGCACGCTGCTGCCCCTTCAGGTCTTCATCAGGCCCCTGTTCCTGTCCTACGCGCGCACCTCGCTCTACGACACCCAGATCGGTCTCGTGCTGATCTACACGGCGATCGCGGTCCCGTTCGCGTTCTTCGTCATGCGCAACTACACCCTGACCCTGCCGCGGGAGATCGTGGAAGCCGCGCGCGTGGACGGCGCGTCGTGGTGGCGGGTGTTCTGGCAGATCCACCTCCCGCTGACCCGGTCCGCCATGATCGCCGTGTTCGTGTTCCAGTTCGTGGCCGTCTGGAACGACCTGATGTTCGGCATCACCCTGGTCACCAGCCGCAACATCCGGCCCGTCATGGCCGCGCTCGCCGACCTGCAGGGCAACTACTCCAACGTCGGGCCGCCCGTCGTGCTGGCCGGCGCCCTCCTGGTCTCGCTGCCCACCCTGGTGCTGTTCTTCTCCGCCCAGCGCTTCTTCGTCAGCAGCCTCAAGCTCCACCGCTGAGTCCGCATGCCTTCCGCTCCCTCTTCTCCATGAAGGGAAACACCATGCTGCGCCCGCTGTTCATCCGTGCCACCGCACCCGTCGTATGCGCCGGCCTGCTCTGGACCGCCGCCCCCGCACACGCCCAGAGCCCCGAACGGGCCCGCCCGGTCTCCTCCGACGTGTGGGCCCACCGTGCCTCGGGCACCTACCGCGCTCTGCAGGCCCACCTGTACGAGGGCCGCGGCCACCACGGGCTGTACCTGGAGCACACCCCCCGCCGGCCCACCGACCCGGAGCACTCCTACCTGTGGCCGTTCCGCGAGGCCGCGCAGGCGGCCGTCGACATGCAGGAACTGCCACGCACCGGAGCCTCCTACCGGCGGGACGCGGCCGAACGGTTCCGCACCTTCGAGCTCTACTTCACCCCCGGGGACCGACCGGGCTACGAGTCGTACCTGCCTGCCCCCCTGGGTGCGGGCGGCGACGTGTACTACGACGACAACGCCGTGGTGGCCCTCACTCAGCTCGATCAGTACGAGGCGACCGGCGACAGGCGCCTGCTGAAGCGGGCGGAGCGGGTCGTCCCCGTCGTCTCCCGGGCCTGGGACGGCGACACCACCAAGAGCTGTCCGGGCGGCATGGACTGGTACGACTCACCCGCCAACAACATCCGGGCCACCAACGTCACCGCCCTGTCGGCCCAACTCGCCGCCCGGCTCTACGAGCACACCCGCAACCGCGCCTACCTGCGCAAGGCGGAGCAGTGGTACGGCTGGGTGTACGCGTGCATGCGCAAGGCGCCCGGCCTGTACCTCAACGACCGCGGCGACGACGGCAGCGTCAACGAGACGCTGTGGACCTACAACTCGGGTGCCATGATCGGCACCGCCACCGCGCTCTACCGCGGCACCGGCAGGACCGCGTACCTGAAGAAGGCGGTGGCGGACGCCCGCGGCTCCCTGGCGTACTGGACCGAGGGCAGCCGACTGCACGACCAGCCGGCCATCTTCAACTCCTTCTACTTCAAGGACCTGCTCGACCTGGACGCCGTCCGCCCCAACCCCGCCTGTCTGAAGGCCATGAGCAGGTACGCGGACAGCACGTACAAGTCCAACCGGGACACCTCCACCGGCCTGTTCCGCTTCCAGCCCTCCAACGGCGGCGACTACGACCCCACCGCACCGGCCGCGACCCTCAACCAGTCGGCCATGGTCCAGATCTTCGCCACCCTCGCCGACGCAACCCACAAGCGTCGCCGGTAGTCCTGGCGCCGCGGACCGCCCCCTCGACCCGAAGGATTTCACGCACCATGCCCAAACCACCGCTGACCCGGCCGTCCTGGTGGGACGCCGACATCGCACGCGACATCCTCAAGGAGCGTGTGTCCACCACCGCCGGCCTCGGCGAGTTGCGGGTGGAGCTGTCGGGAGAGCCACTGCTGCGCCGCGACGCGACCGGAGGACTGCTGCAGTCCATCCGGCTGCGGGTTCGCCGGCCGGACGGCACACTCTCGCGACGGCCCGTCACGAGAGCCCGTGTCACCACCGGCGGTGGCACCCCGGTTCACTGCGAGACCGTGCCGGGGCCGGGAGGCGACCTACGCATCCTGGTCCCGGAAGTGCACGCACCCACTTCCTTGCTGATCGAGCTTCCGGAACTCGCAGGGGACGCCCGGCTCGCCTTCGAGGCACGACCGCAGCGTCACTGGACGCTGCATCTCGTGCAGCACTCCCACCTGGACATCGGTTACACCGACCCGCAGGGCCGGGTGATGGCCGAGAGCCGCGCCTACCTCGACTCGCTCCTCGAGCTGTGCCGCGACACCGACGCATGGCCGGAGCCCGCCCGGTTCCGCTGGGCCGTCGAAGGGCTCCACTCCTTCCAGGACTGGCAGGACAACCGGCCCCGGCGCCAGGTGGAGAGCTTTCTGGACCGCGTGCGCGAGGGGCGTGTCGAACTCACGGCCATGCCGTTCAATCTGCACACCGAGACCTGCTCCACCGATGAGCTCCACGAACTGCTGCGCCCCATGACCGAGCTGCGCGACCGGCACGGTCTCGACATCACGACGGCCATGCAGACGGACGTTCCCGGTCAGGTGGTCGGTCTGCCCGATGTCCTCGCGGACAACGGCATCCGGTACCTGTCCGTGGCGCACAACTGGGCGGGCCGCGCGGTGCCCC
The DNA here is from genome assembly GCF_984686075.1 of Streptomyces speibonae. Lineage (NCBI taxonomy): Bacteria > Bacillati > Actinomycetota > Actinomycetes > Kitasatosporales > Streptomycetaceae > Streptomyces > Streptomyces speibonae. The sequence goes on from NZ_OZ480260.1 coordinate 300,049, forward strand.
ACCTGGTCGGCGGGGAGCACCTGCCCCGCCTGTTCCGCTGGCAGACGCCGAGCGGCAACAGCGTCCTGGTCTGGCGGACGGACACCCCGCACGGCCTGGCCTACATGGAGGGCTCGATCCTCGGCTTCGACGAGTCGTACGACCACGTCGACGACCTGCTGCCCGCCTACCTCAGCGCCCTGGCCGGCTTCCCCTACCCCCACCAGGGACGCGGGATTCCCGGCTTTCCCGCCCTCGACCTGCCCGGCACCGCCGACCCCTACCCGTGGGACGTACTGCATCTGCGGGTCCTGGGCAAGTTCGCGGACAACGGCCCGCCGCGCCGCATCATCTCCGACACGGTGCGCCGCTGGAACGAGCAGTGGGCGTACCCGCGGCTGCGCGCCTCCCGCAACCAGGACTTCTTCGAGGACGCCGAGAAGCGCGTCGGCGACCGGCTGGAGACCTACCGGGGGGACTGGAGCGACTGGTGGGTCGACGGCGTCGGCGCCGGTGCCGTCCCGCTGGCCGCCACCCGGCGCGGGCAGGCGGCCCTCGCCGAGGCCCAGACCGTGGCCGGGTACGCCCATCTGATGGGCGTACCAGGCAGCACGGCCGTCACCACGGGCGCACCGGCCGTCTACCGGTCCGCCTCACTGTTCAACGAACACACCTGGGGGGCCGGCGATCCCTGGACCCACGGAGACCACGGTCACGGGTCCGGCGAGACGCAGTGGCACTGGAAGTACTCCCAGGCCCTGCGCGCCCACGACGACGCCGGGACCCTCCTGGACGCCGCCTCCGCCCTGCTCGGCGAAGCCTTCGCGCCCGGCGACGACGCGTCGGCGTCCTTCTACGCCGTGAACACCTGCAGCTGGGCGCGGAGCGAAACCGTCCGGCTCTTCCTTCCGGAGAGCACCGTCGCGCTGAGCGACACCGTCCAGGTCCTCGACGCGCGCACCGGCGGACGGCTGCCCTTCGCGGAGGAGGCCCAGAGCAACGACCGTCACCGCGCGGCAGGCCGATTCCTGCTCGTGCCCGTCACCGATGTGCCGGCGTGCGGAGCGGTGCGCCTGGACGTCGTCCCCGGCGCCACTGTCCCGGCACGGGGCGACGAGGCGGCGAACCCGCCCGCCGACGCCACCGTCCTGGAGAACGACCACCTGTGTGTGACGGTCGACCTGCGCGAGGCCTGCGTCTCCTCCATCGTCGACAAGGCCACCGGTCGCGAGATGGTGCGCCAGGACGCCGTCGTCGGCTTCAACGCGTATGTCTACGACGAGTACGCCACGGCCGGGGCGTTCAACCACCAGTCCAGCAAGACCGTGGCCGACGACTCGATGCACCTGCTCGCGTCCCGCCGTACGGCCCCGCCCGCGGCACTCGTCGACCGCACCACGGACGCCACCGGGCAGACCCTCGTCTACGAATGCGCCCCGGCCGGAACCCGACGGCTCCGGGTGCGGGTGCACCTGCCGCACCACGCCGCACGCATCGACATCGAGAACCGCATCGGCAAGAACGCGACGCTCACGAAGGAGAGTGCCTTCTTCGCCTTCCCGTTCGCCCTGGACAGTCCGGTGGTGCGGACGGAGGCGACCGGCGGCGTCCTGGGCAGCGACCGGGAGACCGTGCCGGGCTCGGCGGCCCACATGCGTGCCGTGCGGCGCTGGATCAGCCTGAGCGACGGCACCAGCCACGCCGCCCTGGCGACGGCCGACGCCCCGCTGGTCCAGCTCGGCGGGATCGCCATCCCCTACGTCCCCTATCCCCCGTCACTGCCGCAGGAGGAGCCGGCGACCGTCTTCTCCTGGGTGCACAACAACATCTGGGACACGAACTTCCCCGCCCAGCAGGCGTTCGACCACGTCTTCCGCTACAGCGTGGGCTTCGCCACGACCGCGGAGCACGGCGCGGCCCACGCCGACGAACTCGCCGTTCGCGTCGCCGCGGTCACCAGTCATCCCCTGGTGCCGGTACGTGCCCGCGCCGGAGCCGGGACCGGATCCCCGGCGTGGACGCGGTTCCTGACCGTGGACGATTCCCGGGTACGACTCGTCGGGGTGACCGTCCCCGACGACGGCGCACTCCTGGTGCGTCTGCAGTCACTGGCCGACACTCCCGTCACCTGCCGCCTGAGCACGCCCTTCACCGTCGCCCGCGCCGCCCGCACCACCTACCTGGGCCTGAATCCGCGCGCCATCGGCCCGGAGCCGGACGGCGCCGTGCCGGTCGACGTTGCGGCGCTCGGCACGGCAGCCGTCGTCCTGTACCTGGGTTCCTCCGCGGCCTGACGCGCGGTGGCGCGGGCGGGGTGTCACGTCCGGGCGGTGAAGCGGTCCCAGACTCGGTGGGAGGTGAGGAGGGTGCGGATCCGGTCGAGGGCTGTCGGGCCGGAGTCGGTGATGACGATGCCGGGGGCGTCCGTGGGGATGCCGGCCGCTTCGAGGGCCGTCTCGCCGCCCGCCCACGCGCCGATCGCCTTGCCGTGGCGGAAGGCCTCCGCCAGCAGCTGGTCCACCCGCGGGTCCGTCGCGGGACGCGGCAGCGAGGGCGCGCCCTTGCCGTCGCGCGCGCCGGACGCGTCGCCGCCCACAGCCGGCGGGCCCGCCAGCAGGACGGCGTCGAACTCGATGGAGCGCGCGGTCACGTAGCTGCGCTGGGCCGTCAGCGCGCCCGCGCCCGTGCCGAGGGTGCCGCCGACCGGTGTGACGATCAGCGGGACCATGCCCGCCTCGAGCACCGCGTCGCGTACCGCGTGCATCGCGTCGAGGTCGCCGTCCGGGGCGGTGAGGACGCCGATGACGCGTCCGTCCACCGGCCAGGTCCCGCCGACCTGGGAGAGCGCCGGGCTGGGTTCGACGTCGGCGAGCGCAACGGTGGGCTCCGGTGCCGGCAGGCCGAGCCCTTCCGCGACACCGGCGCACAGCTCGGGGTCGATGTTGGCCAGGACCTGGAGGGTGCGTTCGCGGATGGCCTCCTCGTAGCACTTGCCCAGTTCGAAGGTGTACGCGCCGATGATGTGCTCGCGCTCCACCGGGCTCATGCTCAGCCAGAAGCGCCGGGGCTGGCTGAAGTGGTCCGCGAACGACTCCGGGGCCTCGCGCACCTTGGACGCCTCAGGAATGCGCACGGGCGTCTCGACGAACGCGCCGGCGTCCGCTCCCGCGGTGAACGGGCAGCCGCCGTCGAGGGAGTTGGGCCGGTACGGTGCCACGCCCCGGTGCACGGCGGTCTGGTGCATGCCGTCGCGCAGCATGTCGTTGACCGGCGCGTGCGGGCGGTTGATGGGCAGCTGCGGGAAGTTGGGCCCGCCGAGGCGGGTGATCTGGGTGTCCAGATAGGAGAAGAGCCGCCCCGCGAGCAGGGGGTCGTCGGTGATGTCGATGCCGGGCACGAGGTGGCCGACGTGGAAGGCGACCTGTTCGGTCTCGGCGAAGAAGTTCGACGGGTTCCGGTCGAGGGTCATCAGCCCGATCGGCTGCACCGGCGCGAGCTCCTCGGGGACGATGTTCGTCGGGTCGAGCAGGTCGATGCCCTCGAAGGTCTGCTCCGGGGTGTCGGGGAAGGTCTGGATGCCCAGTTCCCACTGCGGGTACGCACCCGACTCGATCGCGTCGGCCAGGTCCCGGCGGTGGAAGTCCGGGTCCATGCCGTTGATGAGCTGCGCCTCGTCCCACACCAGGGAGTGCACGCCCAGCTTGGGCTTCCAGTGGAACTTCACCAGGGCCGTGCCGCCCTCGGCGTTCACCAGGCGGAAGGTGTGGACGCCGAAGCCCTCCATCATCCGGTAGGAGCGGGGGATGCCGCGGTCGCCCATGAAGAAGATCGTGTGGTGGGTCGCCTCGGTGTGCAGCGAGACGAAGTCCCAGAAGGTGTCGTGGGCGCTCTGCGCCTGCGGGATCTCCCTGTCCGGGTGCGGCTTCGCGGCGTGCACGACGTCGGGGAACTTGATGGCGTCCTGGATGAAGAAGACCGGGATGTTGTTGCCGACCAGGTCGAAGACGCCCTCGCTGGTGTAGAACTTCGTCGCGAAGCCGCGGGTGTCGCGCACGGTGTCGGCGGAGCCGCGTGAGCCGACCACCGTGGAGAACCGTACGAACACCGGTGTCTCGACATCCGGGGCGAGGAACCCGGCCTTCGTCACGGAGGCCGCCGTGCCGTAACTCCGGAAGACCCCGTGCGCGCCCGCGCCGCGGGCGTGGACCACGCGCTCCGGGATGCGCTCGTGGTCGAAGTGCATGACCTTCTCGCGCAGATGGTGGTCCTGGAGCAGTACGGGGCCGCGCGGGCCGGCCTTGAGCGAGTGGTCGGTGTCGTACAGCCGGGTGCCCTGGGCGTTGGTCAGATGGCTCCCGGACTGCGCCATCCGCGCCTGGTCGGCGCCGGTGGGCTGCCCGGTGGGCGACACGACGGCCGGGCCGCTCTGGTCCGGCTTGGGCGGCAGCGGTTCACGGGGTTCGGTCGGCTCGGCCACGGTGGGCGGCTGCGGGCCCGGACGGCCGGGGATCCCGTCGGCCGGGGCCGAGGCGTCGCCCTGCAGGCTTTCCGTGATCTTCTTGGCTGCCCGCTTGACGGGGTTGGCCTCGCTCATGGGGGGTGACACTCCTCCGCTTCGGACCGGCCACGGACGGGGTGGCCGTGCGTTCAGTTGCCGGCTGCGGGCGACCCGGGGGGCAAAGGGCATGAAAAGGGCGCCGGGCACCGTCAACGTCTCATGGCGGCAACGCCCTCGCAGCAGGCGCGGCCCGATGGAGTGAACTCCCCTTCCCTCGCGCTCCCCTCCGGATGCGACCGCTCCGCCCGCGTACCCGCCACCGGCGGGTCAAGGCATGGGAATTCGGCACGCGGGTGCGGAACGGAGGTTCAGAACAGCTGCCCCTGCTCGGCGGGGGCGGTCCGGGGGGCAGCGCGGCGCGGGGCAGGACGTCGGGCGGGGGTCTCCTCGCCGAACAGCGGCTCGGTGCCGTACTCGTCCGGCTCGGCGGGGACGACGACCGGGCCGGTGCCCACGTTGAGGCACAGCGGGGCCTCGCTGTCGAAGTCCCCCGGCGTCATGTCCGTCCAGTCGCGTTCCCGACGCTCACTCACCGGCGCTCCGCTCCCCGTCCATCCGGGCCAGGTTATCGGCCTGGGACGTCCGGCGGACGACGCGCGGCACCGCACCGCCTCGGACGCGTGACGCAGGTCACGCTCGCGCCACGGTCACACGGGACCGAGCCGGTCCGTCACCGAGGTGCAACCGCGAAACCGACCAAGGAGACCCTCATGGACGCGCGTGTCGACTTCTTCGGCAACCCCCTCGCCGGCAAGGTGCTGCGCCACATCAACGCGGCGGGCCGGGCGGTGACGGATTCCGGGCTGCCGCACGCCACCCAGGAACTGGTGAAGATCCGTGCCAGCCAGATCAACGGCTGCGCCTACTGCACCGACATGCACACCAAGGACGCCGCGGCGGCCGGCGAGACCCCGGTCCGCCTCCAACTGGTCGCCGCCTGGCGCGAGGCCACGGTCTTCACCGAGGCGGAGCGCGCGGCGCTGGAGCTGACGGAGCAGGGAACCCGGATCGCCGACGCGGCCGGCGGTGTCGGCGACGCGGCCTGGGCGAACGCCGCCCGGCACTACAACGAGGATCAGCTCGTCGCCCTGATCTCGCTGATCGCCGTGATCAACACCTACAACCGCATCAACGTCATCAACCGGCAGCCCGCCGGCGACTACCGGCCCGGACAGTTCGGGTGACCCCGGGCCGGCCACCCGCCGGCCCGGGTCCCACCTGATCGAGCGATGGTCAGGCCTCCGCGCGCTTCGGCAGCCGCCAGCCAGGGCGGACGAAGTGGCAGGTGTAGCCGCCCGGGTAGCGCCGAAGGTAGTCCTGGTGCTCCGGCTCCGCCTCCCAGAAGGGACCGGCCGGCGCGACCTCGGTCACCACCTCGCCCGGCCACAGCCCCGACGCGTTGACGTCGGCGATCGTGTCCTCGGCGACGCGCTTCTGCTCGTCGTCGTAGTAGAAGATCGCGGAGCGGTAGCTCGTGCCGATGTCGTTGCCCTGCCGGTTCTTCGTGGTCGGGTCGTGGATCTGGAAGAAGTACTCCAGGATCGTGCGGTAGTCGGTGACGGCCGGGTCGTAGGTGATCTCGATCGACTCGGCGTGCGTGCCGTGGTTGCGGTAGGTGGCGTTGGGCACGTCACCGCCGCTGTACCCGACCCGCGTCGACAGTACGCCCGGGAACGTGCGGATGAGCTCCTGCATGCCCCAGAAACAGCCGCCCGCGAGCAGCGCCTTCTCCTCGGTCCTCGTCATCTCGTCTCGCCCTTCTCCCGAGTGTCCTGCGGCATTCCTCAGTGAGAACCCCGCAGCTCACACCATTGTTCCGGCCGCCCCCTCAGCGGCGGACGGCGGGCTGGATAATCTGCCCGCATGCTGATCAACACGCGTGCCTGGGTGGAGAAGCAGGTGGCGGCGGGCGAGCGCGTCGAGGGAGTGGTACGGCTGCGCGGGGGCTGGTCGTCGGAGATGCGCCGGCTGGACGTCCGCGGGCCCGAAGGGCGGCGTTCGCTGGTGCTGAGGTCGTTCGTGAAGCCGTTCTTCGTGCGGCACGCGGAGGGACTGCTGGGCCGTGAGGCGGCCGTGCTGTCCCTGTTGCGGGACACGGATGTGCCCGCCGCGCGCCTGGTCGCGGTGGACGCGACGGCGCGGCACTGCGACCACCCCTCCCTGCTGATGTCCCTGCTGCCCGGGATGGTGCGGGTGGACGACGAGGGTGCCGGGGAGCGCGCCGGACTGCTCGCCCGCCAGTTGGTGGCCGTCCACCGCGTGGAGGTCACCGAGCGGACCCGGCCCCGGACGTACCAGGCCTGGACCGCTCCCGAGCGGGTGCGCCCGCCCGAGGACACCCGGCGGCCGGAGCTGTGGCGGCGCGCCGTCGACGTCATCCGCCGGGAGCCGCCGGACCACCGGGGGTGCTTCCTGCACCGGGACTTCCACCCCGGCAACGTGCTCTTCGCCGACGATGACGACGGCGGGGGCGGAGGCGCCGGCACGGGGCCGCGCATCAGCGGGGTCGTCGACTGGGTGGAGACGTCCTGGGGGCCGGCCGACCTGGACGTGGCCCACTGCGCCACGGCCCTCGCCCTGCTGCACGGGGCCGCCGAGGGGATGGCCTTCGCCGACCGCTATGCCGCGGCGGGCGGGCGTACGGCCGAGGATCCCGGCGCGCACCTGTACTGGCGGCTGCTCGACGCGCTGGGCTACGCCCCCGACGCGGAGAAGCTCGCCGGCCCCTGGCGGGAGCTGGGCCGCACCGATCTGACGCCCCGGGTCCTGGCCGACCGGCTGGAGGAATACGTCGAGGCCCTTCTCGAGCGGTACGGCTGAGCGCGCGGACGCGGACGACGCCGTCGAGGAGGGCGTCCGCCGGGTGCGGGCCCCCGGCGCGCCTCGGGCAATCGTTCGCGCCGTCCCGAGCGGCGGTGCCAGAAAAGGCTCATGGTCGGTTTCCTCGGCCGCCTCCGCCCGGTGGTGACCGCGCGCCCCGTCGCCCACCAGGTGCTCGCCCTGCAAGTGGTGATCCTGCTTCTCCTCGCCCTCGCCGCGGCGGCGGCCCTCGTGCTCCAGGCGCGCGCCGACAGCGAGCGCGAGGCCCGCGACCGGGCCCTCGCGGTGGCGCGGACCTTCTCCGAGGCGCCGGGCGTCCGGCAGGCGCTGGCCACCTAGGAGTGTCCTGAAGATCTTGAAATCGCGCCCGGCTTGCACCAGTTCATACAGATTGACATTTACCGGCAATCCGGGATGAGTCGGGCGGGCGGAGCAAGATCTTCAGCGGTCTTCTAGGACCCCAGCGCGCTGCTGCAACCGCGCGCCGAGGCGGCGCGCGAGGCGTCCGGTGTGGACTTCATCGTGGTGATGACGCCGGAGGGCATCCGCTACACCCATCCCAACCCGGCGCAGATCGGTTGGCACTACATCGGCACGATCGGCCCCGCGGCCGAGGGCGGCACCGTGCGGGAGACCGTCACGGGCACGCTGCGGCCATCCACCCGGGCCGTCGTTCCGGTCACCGGTCCCGACGGGAGGGTGGTCGGGCTGGTCTCCGCCGGTATCACCCTGGAACGCGTCAGCGAGACCGCGAACGGCCAGGTTCCCCTGCTGCTCGGCGCCACGGGTGCCGCACTCGGCCTGTCCGTGCTGGGGACGGGACTGGTCAGCCGGCGGCTGCGGCAGCAGACGCACGGGCTGGAACCGGCCGAGATGACACGGATGTACGAGCACCACGACGCGGTGCTGCACGCGGTCCGCGAGGGCGTGCTGATCCTCGACGGCGACGGCCGGCTGGTCCTCGCCAACGACGAGGCCCGCAGGCTGCTCGGCCTGCCCCCGGACGCGGAGGGACGCCCGGTGTCCGCCACGGGCATCGGCCCCGACCTGGCCGCACTGCTCACCCGGGGCCGCAGCGCCACCGACGAGGTGTACGCCGCCCGGGGCCGGCTGCTCGCCGTCAGCCAGCGGCCCACCGACCGCGACGGCGGGCCCTCCGGCGCCGTGGTGACCCTGCGGGACACCACCGAGCTCCAGACGCTGGAGGGGCGGGCCGACACGGCCCGGCAGCGGCTGCGGCTGCGGCTGCTGTACGACGCGGGGCTGCGCATCGGCAGCCGCCTCGATGTCGAGCACACCTCGCAGGAACTGGCGGACTTCGCGGTGCCGCGGTTCGCGGACTACGCCGCCGTGGACCTCGCGGAGCCCGTACTGCGCGGCGAGGAACCGGCGGAGGGGGACGAGCGGCTGCGGCGGGTCGCGTTCCGCGGGGTCCGGGAGGACATCCCGTTCCTGCCGCTCGGTCAGCTGATCCGCTTCTCCCCCGCCACGCCCCAGGGCGAACGCTGGGGGACGCGGTACACGGCGCACGGCAAGGTCATCTGGACGGAACGGCCCCTGCGGGGCGACGCGCCCTGATCGCCGCCGGACCCGGGCGCGGGTTCAAGAGAAGCGCGGGTTCAAGAGGAGAGCGAGATGCGGGCCGTGATGCTCTTGCCGGCCGGCTCCTGCTGTACGTCCAGGGTCTGGGCGACGGCCATCACGATCTCCAGACCGTGCTGGCCCACCCGGCCGGGATCCGCGTCCCGGGGCGACGGCGCCGCGGGATTGCCGTCGTGGACGATCACCTCGACGGCGTCGTCGGCCAGCCGCAGGTCGAGGCCGACGGGGCCCGGCGCGTACTTGCGGGCGTTGGTGACCAGTTCGCTGACCACGAGCTGGGTGACCTCCACCGCGCGCGTCGACACCGGCAGGCCGTCCTCCGCACGCACCCGGCTCAGAAAGGCGGCCGCCAGGTGGCGTGCCTGCGCTATCCAGGCGCCTTCGTCGTCCAGGGCGTAGGACGCCCGCCGCACAGGTGCCCCGGGCACCCCTTCCCCTCCGCCGACAGGTCCTGGTTCCATCCGGTCCGCCTTCACTCACCGATCACACCGCGCGACTACCCGAATCGCTGCCCCGCACGCCCCCGAAGTGTGACAGGTGCCTGTGACACCTCAGCCGGCCAGGTGCCGCTCCATCCAGTCGGCGGCGGTCCGGCGGAACCGACGGCGGTTGTCGGCGCGGCGGAAGTCGTGGCCCTCGTGACGCAGCAGCAGGAGTTCGGCCTCCAGCCCGCGTTCCCTGGCGGCCCGCACGAACTGCTCGGACTCGCCCGGGGGCACGTTGGTGTCGTGCTCGCCGTGCACGGCGAGGACCGGGGCCCGCAGCGCGTCGATGCGGCTCATCGGGGACAGCGCCCGCAGCAATTCCCGGTCGTGTTCCGGATGTCCGTACTTGTGGGCGGCGGACTGCGCGATCCAGGGTTCGGTCCCGGCGAAGAAGGAGGCGAAGTCCGACATGCCGCACACCGCCACCCCGGTGCGGAACAGGTCCGGGTGCCACACCAGCGACGCCATCACCAGGTAGCCGCCGTAGGAGCGGCCCATCACGGCCATCCGCCAGGGGTCCGCGAGGCCGCGCACCATCACGTGCGCGGCGCAGTCCGCGACGTCGTTGATCGCGTCGAAGCGGCCCGCGCCCAGGTCCGCGTCGACGAAGGTGCGTCCGTACCCGGACGATCCGCGTACGTCGGGCGCGAAGACGTCCAGTCCCCTGCCGAGGAGCTCGAGGTAGAGCGGTTCGAGCACCGGGCGTTCCTGTTCCTCCGGGCCGCCGTGCAGGTGCAGGACGCACGGTGCCGGTTCGCCGGGCGAGCGGCCGGGGGCCCGGTAGTACCAGCCGCCGAGGGTGAGTCCGTCGCGGGCGACGGGGCTCATCGGCGTGGGGCGCACGGGTGTGCGGCCGGGCGGGAAGGCGTCCTCGTCGCGCGAGGACCAGGGGGTGCGCAGGGGCTGTCCGTGCGGCAGCCACCACACGCCGGGGTGGCGGCGCGATCCGGACAGCGCGACGAGGGGGGCGTCGGGGTCGGCGGTGGGGGCGATGCGGGTGACCACTTCGTGGGGGAGGTCGACGGTGCGGGCGACGCCGGCCGAGGCGGGCCGGAACGACGCGAGGCCGGCCGGCCCCTCGGCGTGCCGGGCGGGTGTCAGCCCGGCGGTCTCCAGCTCGCTGACCCCGCGCACGTTCCACGCGAGGACCGCGCGCCGACCGTCCCGGCCCAGGGCCAGCAGCTCCAGGCCGCAGTCGGGGCGCTGGGCGGCGACCGTGGTGCCGAGCAGATGTCCCCGCGGGTCGAGGTGCGCGGCGACGAGGGCGGCGTGCTCCCGCCCGCCGTCGCTGCGCAGCCACACGGTGCCGGCGTCGGGCGAGAAGCCGCCGATCCACGGGTCGCCGTCGGCGACCGGCAGGGCGCAGGCGACCGTCCGGTCGCCGGTGCGCAGTACGAGGGCCTCCCTGCGGCCACGGGGGCCGCGGTAGACCAGGGCGAGCCGGCCGTCCCGGCTGAGGTCGCACACCCGCTGGTTGGCGGCGCCGCGTTCGCTGGCCAGCAGCACGGGGGCGGCCGCGCCCTCGGGGTCGACGAGATACGCCGACAGGGCGCGCGGTTCCGGCTCCTCCTGGGACACGCCGCGGTCGCCGTCGGCCCAGGGGGGCTCGTGCCGCGGCGCGCCGGGGTCCAGCAGGACGCCGCGGCCGTCGCGGTGCGCCCGCAGGGGCGTGGAGACGCCCGCGGCGCCGGGGTGCGCGGCGAACGGCAGCCCGGCCGGGGCGGAGTCGGTGACGGTCACGGCGAGGGCCGAGCCGTCGTGCTGCCAGCATCCCAGGCGTGCGGAGGTGCCGGGTTCGCCGCCGGCCAGCAGGTGCCGTCCGGTGCCGTCGGGGCGCACGCACAGCACGCGGGTGAGTTCGCCGCCGTCCGGTGCCACCGTGTAGGCGATCCAGCGTCCGTCGGGGGACCAGGACACCTCCGTGACGGGGTCCGGGTCGGCGTCGAGCCGGCGCACCTCCTCGCCGTCGACCGGGCCGGTCCACAGCTGCGGCACCCCGGCCCGGTCGCAGATGAAGGCGACGTACCGGCCGCCCGGGTCCGCCGAGGGGTACCAGCAGCCGTGGACGGCCGGGGGCGGCACGTCGTACGGGGTGGCGGTGTCGGCGAGCAGCCGTTGTTCCGGGGAGGGCAGCTCCCGGGTGGCGGCGTCGGTGCGGGTCTCCATGCCGGTCAGCGGATTCCGTGGGTCTGCAGCCATGTCTCCAGCAGTGCCATCTGCCACAGGGTGTTCGCCCCTCGCCTGGTGCGGTGCGCGTTGGGTGCGGCGAGCAGGGCGCTGACGCGGTCCTCGCGGAAGACGCCGCGGGCCCTGGCCTCGGGGGCGGTGAGGGTCTCGCGGACGCGCTGGAGGACGGGCCCGGCCATGTGCTTGATGGCCGGTACGGGGAAGTAGCCCTTGGGCCGGTCGACGACCTGGCGCGGCAGGACCCGGCGGGCGGCGGCCTTGAGGACGCCCTTGCCGCCGTCCGCGAGCTTGAGCTCGGGCGGGCAGGCGGCGGCCAGTTCGACCAGTTCGTGGTCGAGGAACGGCACCCTGGCCTCCAGGCCCCAGTCCATCGTCATGTTGTCGACGCGCTTGACGGGGTCGTCGACCATCATCACGAGCGTGTCGAGGCGCAGGTCGGCGTCGAGGGCCGTCTCGGCGCCCTCGGCGGCCATGTGGGCGCGGACGAACGCGGCGGAGGTGTCGGCGGCGGGCAGGAAGCCGGGGTGGAGCAGGGAGGCGAGCTCGGTGTGCGAGCGGTCGAAGTAGGTGTCGATGTACGCCTCGGCGGCCTGCGGCCGCGGCACGTCCGCCATCCGCCGGTACCAGTGGTAGCCGGCGAAGACCTCGTCGGCCCCCTGACCGCTCTGGACGACCTTGACCTCCTTGGCCACCTGCTCCGACAGCAGGTGGAAGGCGACCACGTCGTGGCTCATCATGGGCTCGCTCATGGCGCGGACCGCACCGTCGAGGGCGCCGGCGACCCGGTCGGAGGGGACCATCAGCTGGTGGTGGCGGGTGTCGAAGTGCCGGGCCACGAGGTCGGAGTAGTGGAACTCGTCGCCGTCCTCGTCGCCCTCGGACTCGAAGCCGACGCTGAAGGTGGCGAGGTCCGGCTGGCCCTCGTCGGCCAGCAGCGCCACGATCAGGCTGGAGTCCAGGCCGCCCGAGAGCAGCACCCCGACCGGCACGTCGGCGACCATGCGGCGCCGTACGGCGGTGCGCAGGGCGTCCAGCACGGCGTCCGTCCAGTCGTCGGCGGACAGGCCGGCGTACTCGGGGCGGCGGGTGTGGACGGGGTTCCAGTAGATGTGGTCGCGGTGGCTGCCGTCGGGCCGCACGACCCGTACCGTGGCCGGGGGGAGTTTGCGCACGCCGTGCAGCACGGTGCGGGGCGCGGCGACGGTGGCGTGCCAGCTGAAGTACTGGTGCAGGGCGACGGGGTCCAGCGAGGTGTCGACGCCGCCGGCCGCGAGCAGAGCGGGCAGGGAGGAGGCGAACCTCAGGCGTTCGGCGGTGCCGGAGAGGTAGAGCGGCTTGATGCCGAGCCGGTCGCGGGCCAGGACCACCCGTCCGGTGTCCTGTTCGACGATCACGAAGGCGAACATGCCGAGGAAGCGCCGGACGCAGTCGGTGCCCCACTGCTGGTACGCCTTGAGCACGACCTCGGTGTCGGAGTGCGAGAAGAAGCGGTGGCCGAGGGCGTGCAGTTCGTCGCGGAGTTCGCGGTAGTTGTAGACGCAGCCGTTGAAGACGCCGGCGAGCCGCGCGGCGGGGTCGGTCATGGGCTGTGCGCCGCTGTCCGACAGGTCGATGATCTTCAGTCTGCGGTGGCCGAAGGCCACCGGTCCCTGGGACCACAGTCCGCGTCCGTCGGGGCCGCGCGGCGCGAGCCGGTCGGTCATGCGCTGCACGGCCGCGATGTCCGGCTGCCCGCCGTCGAAGCGGACCTCTCCGCTGAGACCGCACATCAGTGGGCCCTCCTTTCCCTCGGGTCCGCTCGGTGGTCCGGGACCTCGGGCGGCAGCGGGGAGGCGTGCGTGGTACTGGACATGGCGGGGAGACTCCTTGGTCAGGGGTGGTCCGGTCTGAGGCGCACCGGCCTGAGGTGCACCGGCTTGAGGTGCACCGGCTTGAGGTGCACCGGCTTGAGGTGCACCGGTCAGGTTCGGTCCGGTCGGGGGTGGTCCGGGAATCGCGCATGGGGCCGGCCTGTGGCGGGTCGGGATCAGCCGGGCGTGCCCGGCGCCGGGGCCGAGTGGACGTGGGCCCGGGCGGCCCTGCCCGCACCGGGCGCGCGGGCCGGGCGCCGGCGGCGGGCGGCGCGGGAGGCGAGGCGATCGCCGCGGGTCTCGGCGGCCAGCAGGTCGGTGACGGCGAGCAGGTCCTCCTCCCGGGCGGCCCGCCGCAGCCGCCGCGCGGCGCTGCCGGCCGCGAGCGCCTCACCGAGGAGCGTACGCACGGCGGTGAAGTCGCCGGAGGCCTCCAGGGCGGGGCGCAGCCGTCGCAGCATCCCGCGCAGCACCACCGGGGCCGGGGCCCCGCGGCGGGTGGCCGGATCGACGAGGCGGCCCTCGATGCCGGAGCGCGCGGCGCGCCAGGCGGCGGCGCGCAGCCACTCGTGGTGTCCGTCGCATCCGGGTTCCGCGCCGTGCTCCAGACGGCCGAGGGCGTCGCGCACCAGTGCCCGGAACAGTCCGGCGACCAGCACCACGGTCTCGGTGCGCGGGCAGGCGTCGCAGATGCGCAGTTCGAGTGTGCGCTGGTGGGCCGACGGCCGTACGTCGTGGTAGAGCATCCCGGTGTCGCTGATGACGCCGGAATCGATCAGCTCCGCCATGGCCGCGTCGTACTCGGCGGCGCTCCCGTAGCAGCCGGCGGGACCCGCGGTCGGCCACCGCTGCCAGAGCATGGTGCGCCAGCTCGCGTATCCGGTGTCGGCCCCGAGCCAGAAGGGGGAACTGGCCGTCAGGGCCAGCAGGGGCGGCAGCCAGGGCGAGACCAGACACATGGCCCGCACCGCGCTGTCCCGGTCGGGTACGTCGACGTGTATCTGGGCGCTGCAGATGAGCTGCTCGTCGGCGACCCGGCGGTAGTCGTCGGCCATCCGCCGGAAGCGGGGGTCCGCGGTGACCGCGCGGGTAGTGACGCTGGCCAGCGGGACGGTTCCGGCGGCCACGACGGCCAGGCCGAGGCGGGCGGCGGCCGCGTCCAGCCGGCGCCGGGTGGCGGACAGGTCCGCGAAGAGACCCTCCAGCGTGTCGTGGACGCGGCTGTTGCTCTCCACGGCCGTCTGCTGCAGTTCACGGCCGAAGCCCGGTTCGCCGAGCCCGTCCAGCAGCGTCCCGGCGCGTGGCACGAGCCGTCCGCTTTCCACGTCCACGACATGGAACTCTTCCTCTGCTCCGATACGCACCGTCACCGCTGGTCCCCTTGCCGTCGTCCTGTGCCGTACCGGGGGCCCGGAGGCCACCGGCGGCGAATCGGCACATTCCGGGTGCCCAGGATGCGGGGCGGGCAATCGGAACCGGAGGTCACTCCGGCCGGGCTGCGGGTGCGCCGCCGGTCCTGGCCTCCAGGGCGTGCAGGACGGCCACCATGTCCTCGCCGCCATGGCCGCCCGCCACGGTCTCCTCGAACAGGGCGTGGCAGACGTCGAGGAGCGGGGATGCCGTGCCGGACGTGCGGGCGGCCTCCGCGATCAGGCGGTTGTTCTTCAGTACGTCGGTGGCCGCGGCCTGGACCGTGAAGTCGCGGGAGAGCAGCTTGGGCGCCTTCATGCGGGAGACGGCGCTGGCCATCGGGCCGGCGTCCAGGACGTCGAGGAAGCGGCGGCGGTCGAGTCCGTGCCGGCCGGCGAAGTGGAACGCCTCGGTGAGGCCGGTGACCTGGGTGATCAGGAACAGGTTCACGGCGAGCTTCATCAGCAGGGCGCCCGGGACCGGGCCGCAGTCGAACGTCTCGCGGCACATCGGGGCGAGCAGCGGCCGCACCTCCGCCACGGCACCGTCGTCGCCGGCCAGCATCGCGACGAGTCGGCCCTGTTCGGCGGGGACGCGGGAACCGGACACCGGGGCCTCGACGTAGGCCCCGCCCGCGGCGCGGACCGCGTCGGCCAGGGCGGCCGAGTACTCCGGCGAGACCGTGCCCATGTGGACGACGGTGCGCCCGGCGACGCGGGCGGCGAAGTCCGGGGTGCCGCGGGCGAGGATCGCGTCGACGGCCGCCTCGTCGGCGGGCATGAGGATCACGACGCGGGCCCGGCCGAAGACCTCCGCCGCGCCGGCGGCCACCTCGGCCCCGGCGTCCCGCAGGGGTGCGCACCGGTCGGGGGTGCGGTTCCACACGACGAGGGGGGTGCCGGCGCGGGCGAGGTTGAGCGCCATGGGCCGGCCCATGACTCCGAGTCCGATGAATCCCACGTGCACGACGCACCGCCGTTTCCGGGCGCTCGGCTCACCCCGCCGCCCATGCCCCCCGCCGCCTATGACCGCTGTCATAGTAGCGGCCGTCATGACGACGGTCATAGGGTGAGGGCGGCAGGAACCACGCGGACGGGAGGCCGGGGATGACGGTGTCCGGACGGGGACCCCGGGAGCGGATGGTCTTCAGTGCGGCCCAGCTGATCCGGCGCGGCGGCGTGGGCGCCACGGGGATGCGGGACGTGGCCGACCACGCGCGGGCGCCGCGCGGGTCGCTCCAGCACTACTTCCCGGGCGGCAAGGAACAGCTCGTCGACGAGGCGGTGGGCTGGGCGGGCCGGTACGCCGCCGGCCGCGTCGCCCGCTTCATGGCCGCGCTGCCCGAGCCGACGCCCGGCGCGCTGTTCGACCGGATGGTCCGCCAGTGGACCGACGAGTACGAGCACGACGGCTTCGGCGGCGGCTGCCCGGTGGCCGCCGCCACGGTGGACCGCGCGGCGTCCGGCGAGTCGACGCGCGGGGCCGCGTCCGCCGCCTTCGCCGAGTGGACCGGCGCGGTGGCCCGGGCCCTGGCGGACATGGGCGTTCCCGCGGCCCGCTGCGAGGCCCTCGCCACCCTCATGATCGGCTCCCTCGAAGGAGCGATCCTCATCGCCCGCGCCGAGCGGAGCGTGCGCGCCCTGACGACGGTGTCCCGGGAGCTGGGCCCCGTCCTGGACGCGGCCGCCACGGCCCCCGCCCGCGAACGCGGATCGGGGGCGCACAACGGGGGCGCCACCGCCGAGTGACGCCCCTTCATTAGAGTGAGCGACCAGTATCCGGCCTTTCACGGACAGTGAGGTAACCACACACTATGCCGACCGAAACGTTTGAGTTCCAGGTAGAGGCGCGTCAGCTGCTCCAGCTGATGATCCACTCCGTCTACTCGAACAAGGACGTCTTCCTCCGCGAGCTCGTCTCCAACGCCTCCGACGCGCTCGACAAGCTGCGGCTGGCCGCGCTGCGGGACGACACGCTCGACGCCGACGTCTCCGATCTGCACATCGAGCTGGAGACCGACAAGGACGCCCGGACCCTCACCGTGCGGGACAACGGCATCGGCATGTCGTACGACGAGGTGGGGCAGCTCATCGGCACCATCGCCAACTCGGGCACCGCGGAGTTCCTGCGGGAACTGAAGGAGGCGCAGGACGGCGCCGGGGCCGAGGGTCTGATCGGCCAGTTCGGCGTCGGCTTCTACTCGGGCTTCATGGTCGCCGACGAGGTCACCCTGGTCACCCGGCGCGCGGGAGAGTCCCAGGGCACCCGCTGGTCGTCGCGCGGCGAGGGCACGTACACGCTGGAGAAGGCCGACGACGCGCCGCAGGGCACCTCGGTCACACTGCACCTCAAGCCGGCCGACCCCGACAACCAGCTCCACGACTACACCTCGGTGTGGAAGATCAAGGAGATCGTCAAGCGCTACTCGGACTTCATCACCTGGCCGATCCGGCTGGTCGGCGAGGACGGCGAGGCCGCCGAGCCGGAGACGCTGAACTCGATGAAGGCGCTGTGGGCGCGCTCCCGCGACGAGGTGTCGGAGGAGGAGTACCACGAGCTGTACAAGCACATCGGCCACGACTGGCGCGAACCGCTGGAGACCATCCAGCTCCAGGCCGAGGGCACCTTCGAGTACCAGGCCCTGCTGTTCCTGCCGTCGCACGCCCCGCACGACCTGTTCCAGCGCGACTTCAGGCACGGGCTGCAGCTCTATGTGAAGCGCGTCTTCATCATGGACGACTGCGAGGCGCTGCTGCCGTCGTACCTGCGCTTCGTCAAGGGTGTGGTCGACGCGCAGGACCTCTCGCTGAACGTCTCGCGCGAGATCCTCCAGCAGGACCGGCACATCCGGATGATGCAGCGCCGGCTGACCAAGAAGGTGCTGTCGTCGGTCAAGAGCATGATGGCCGACGACGCCGAGCGGTATGCCACGTTCTGGCGGGAGTTCGGCGCCGTGCTGAAGGAGGGGCTGGTCACCGACGCCGACAACCGTGACGCCCTGCTGGCGGTGGCGTCGTTCGCGAGCACGGCCGAGGAGGACAGAACGGTCACCCTGGCGCAGTACGTGGAGCGGATGCGGGAGGGCCAGGAGGACATCTATTACATCACCGGCGAGTCCCGCGCGAGCATCGACAGCTCCCCGCACATGGAGGCGTTCCGGGAGCGGGGCATCGAGGTGCTGCTGCTCACCGACCCCGTCGACGAGGTGTGGGTCGACGCCGTGGGCGAGTACGAGGGCAAGCGGCTGCGGTCGATCGCCAAGGGCGAGATCGACCTCGACGCCCGCGCGGACGAGAAGAGCGAGGACGACCGGGAGGCGCAGGCCGAGGCGTACGCGGGGCTGCTGGGCTGGATGCGGGAGCGCCTGGAGGAGGACGTCAAGGAGGTGCGTCTGTCGACGCGGCTGACGGTGTCCCCGGCGTGTCTGGTGGCTGACGCGAACGATCTCACGCCGGCGCTGGAGAACATGTACCGGGCCATGGGCCAGGAGGTGCCGCGCACCAAGCGGATCCTCGAGCTCAACCCGGATCACGCGCTGGTGAAGGGCCTCAACGAGGCGTACGGGGAGCGCGAGGACCGCTCGGAGCTCACCGACACCGCGGAACTGCTGTACTCACTGGCCGTGCTGGCGGAGGGCGGCCGGCCCAAGGACCCGGCGCGCTTCGTGCAGCTGATGGCGGACCGGCTGGAGCGCACCCTGTGAGGTGACGGCGCGAGGTGGCGGCGAGCCCGCCCGGGGTCAGACCCGGGCGGGCTCGGCGGGAGCCGGCCTGCGGGCGGTCTCCCGCAGGCGGCGGCCCCGGCGGGTGAGACCCCAGGGCTTGAGGACCGAGATCACCGTCATGAAGACATAGGCGGTGAGGGAGACGATCGGTCCCATGAGGACGTCGGCGCCGTCGGGCAGGGGGTGCCCGGCGGACACTGCCTCCGCGGCCTCGCCCACTCCCGGCCGCAGCGCGAAGGCCGTGGCGGTGACCGTGGCGAGGGTCAGCCAGAACTTCGTCCACACCCAGCGGTGCCTGGCCAGTCCCCAGACCGTGCCCAGGGACAGGACGAGGCCGCTGAGGAGCGTCAGGAAGGCGATCGGCAGCAGGAGCCAGTCGGCGAAGAGCTTCATGGCCCGGACGGACGCCTCCACCATGGCCGGGTCCCCGGTGGTGTTCGCGGTGAGGCCCAGTGCGAGCAGCCCGACGGTGAGTCCGAGCCAGCCGGCGGAGGCGGTGACATGGATGACGAGGAAAGCCCGGCGTGCGGGTCGGCTGAGTTTCACGCGACCCACGGTGCCGGGCCCGGGCGGTGCGGACATCTGACGGCGGGAGTAACCCCGTGTACTCATGTCGGCGTACGCGGCGGGGGCCGGTGGGCTTCCGGCCACATGGGGTGCGTGCCGACGGCCGGGGGCGGGCACATGTGAGCGGTGACTTCTCCTGACGTTCTGTTCACCCTGCTCGGTGCCGGCGCGCTGCTCGCGGCCGTGCTGCCCCGCCTGGTGGCCCGCGTACCGCTGTCGCTGCCGTTGGTGTTCCTGGTCTGCGGAGTGGCCCTGCAACTGCTGCCGTTGCCGGTCCCGGAGCTGGATCCCGTGGCGGACCGGGTCTGGGTGGAGCATGCCACGGAGATCTGCGTGGTCGTCTCCCTCATGGGTGCCGGACTCGCCCTGAACCGGCCCTTCGGCTGGCGGAGCTGGCGGGCCACCTGGCGGCAGCTGGGCGTCACCATGCCGCTGACGATGGCGGCGGTGGGCGCGCTCGCCTGGGGTGTGCTGGGCTGGGCGCCGGCCGCCGCACTGCTGCTGGCGGCGGTGCTGGCGCCGACGGATCCGGTGCTCGCCTCGGAGGTGCGGGTAGGCGCGCCCACGGATTCCGAGCACGACGAGGACGAGGTGCGCTTCGCGCTGACCAGCGAGGCCGGGCTGAACGACGGGCTGGCCTTTCCCTTCGTCCTGGCCGCCGTCGCACTCGCGGCCGCCGCGGGCGGGGTGACGGCCGGAGGGATCGCCCGCTGGGCCCTGGTCGACCTGCTGTTCAAGTGCGCGGTGGGTGTGGGCGCGGGGCTCGCGGTCGGCGCTCTGCTGGGCTGGCTGTTCTTCCGGGCGGAGTGGCGGGCGATGCGGCTGTCGGAGCACCGCGAGGGGTTCGTCGCCATCGGCGCCACGCTCCTCGCCTACGGGGTGACGGAACTACTGCACGGCTACGGTTTCGTCGCGGTGTTCGTCACCGCCTGCCGCATCCGCGCGGCGGAGCGGGCGCACGGCTTCCACGGGGTGCTGCACGACTTCGTGGAGCAGGTGGAACGGCTGCTGACCGCCGTCCTGCTGTTCCTGCTCGGGGCGTTCGTCGCCCAGGGCGGACTGGGGCCGCTGACCTGGCAGGGGGCGCTGGTGGGGGTGCTGCTGCTGGTGGCGATCCGGCCGCTGGCGGGGTGGGTGGCCCAGGTCGGTACGCCCGCCGGCCCGCGGGAGCGCCTGGTGATCGCCTTCTTCGGGATCCGCGGCATCGGCTCGCTGTTCTATCTGGCCCACGCGCTCGGCTCCCGCTCCCCCGGTTTCGACGTCCCGGCCGAACAGGCGTGGGCGGTGGTGACGTTCACGGTGCTGGCGTCCGTCATCCTGCACGGCGTGACCGCCACTCCCGTCATCTCCCGCCTCGACCTCCTCCGGCTGCGCAGAGCGAGGTCGGGCGGCCGGGGAACGGCCCCGGACGAGGCCACGGTGGCGGGCGAACGGCTCTGATCACGGACGTCGTCGTACGGTCATGGCCGCGACCAGAAGTCCGCGAAGCCCTGCGCCCAGGTCCGCGCCTTCTGGATCTGGTCGTCGGTGATCCCGACTCCCGGCCCGGGGTCGTTCATGACGTTGTCCGGCAGGGTGCTGTGCGTCTGGGAGCCGGTGATCAGATGGCCGATCTCATGGGCGATGGTGGCGAACTTGTCCGACGCGCCGGCGGCCACGCCGATGGCACCGGTGCCGATGAGGGCCTGGCCGACCTGCGGCGCGTCCGGCGGTGCGATGCGGTGCATGAAGATCACCTTCATCACCGGCTTGTCGGAGATGTGCTGCGGATGGCCGGACAGGGCGTCGCTGTTCTCCCGCAGGCGCCTGTCGTCCTTCCCCTCTCCGGGCACGGGGGCGGCATGCACGTTGTCCGTTTTGATGTCGAGGTAATTGACCAGCCGGAACCTGATGCGGGCCTTGCCCCACACACTGTCGGGCGAGACCCAGCCGAGGTGGGTGTAGAGACCTTCGTTGTCGAGAGTGGGCCAGTACTCCCATGCGCGCTCGGCCGATTTGAGCTCGCCGGTACTCCCGTCGACGCTCCGGAAGTTGGCGGTCGGGCTGACGACGGGGACCTGGTCCCACAGTGCCATCTGACCGGCCGCCGAAATGTTCGCCACGGGTATCCGGTCGGAGAAGAAGCGCGCGACCTCCACGGGGACGAGGAGCACGTCCGGGTCGAGTGCGATGCGCGCCGTCTCACGCCGGTTGGCGGCGAACCCGTTCTTGGGGGCCTCGACCAGCAACGTGACGTCGACCGGGCGGTATCCGACGCGGATGCGGGACAACAGGGTGACCTCGGCACCGGTCGTGCTGCTGAACGTGCCCGGTGCGGCGGGCCAGGCATGGGCGCCCTCGCTCAGGGAACCGGCCCGGACGGGCATCGAACCGGCATCCGCTTCGCCGCCGCTGACGGAGAGCCGGGCATCCCCGTTGGTGAACCGCCAGTTGTTCTCCTTCCGGAACACTTCTTGCGGCACCGTGCCGTTCGCCCACTCCGCCCGCACGTCGACCAGGTTGCTCCTGACCTCGACCTGAGGATTGTCCGTGTCGACCAGGGTCACCCGTCCTGGACTTTCACGGTGCCTTCCACCATCAGCGCGAGCGTGCGCAGCGGGGGCGGTTGCGGGACGTCCAGCGGCTTCAGCAGGGACGCGAAGGCCTTCTCCTCCCGCGCGTAACGGTTGTTGAAGCCCTCGAGGACCGCGGCCTCCAGAACGGCGGGATCGACGTCCTCCGGACGGCGGGGCGACGGATTCCCGGGCGAGTGCTCGTAATTGAAGACGATGACGTCCAGGAAGACCGGGCGCTCGAGCTTGTGACCGTCGAGCCGCTTGAGCAAGGCCGCCGCGATGTGCGGGTACGGCGTGAACTCCGCGTTGCCCAGGAAATCGACCATCACGGATTCCGGGATGCTGAAGTCCACCCCTGCCTTGCCGAGGGCGAGGAGCGTGGCTCCGGGATCGGTGTCGTTGGGCATGACGGTCACCCTTGATATCCGGGTTACTCCGGATATCGATCGTCTCATGGAGTGAAAGGGGGTGCGAGCCGGCAGGGGGTGGTGGGAGGGGCAGCGGATGCCCTCGAAGTGCGCCGACGTCAGGTGCGGTGGAGTGTGGGGATCATGCCGCGGAAGGACACGCGCAAGGCGCCGAAGGATGCGCAAGGCGGCGGGTACGACGAGGTGGAGGCCGTGCTCGACGAGCTCTACGCGCTGCCGCCGTCCGAGTTCGTCGCCCGGCGCGAGGAGCGGGCCGCGGCCGCGCGGACGGCGCGGCGGGCCGGTGACGCGCGCCGGATTCACGCCGCCCGCCGGCCCACCCTCGCGGCCTGGGCGGTGAATCTGCTCCGGCGCTCCCTGCCCGACGAGGCGGAGCGGTTCCTGGAGCTGGGACGGGCGCTGCGCGAGGCTCAGGCCACCCTGGACGCGAGCGGGCTGAGGGAGCTGTCGGTCCAGCGGCGGCGTATCGTCTCCGAGCTCTCCCGGCAGGCGGCCGGTCTGGCCCGGGAGGCGGGGCATCCACTGTCGGACGCGGTCCAGCGGGACGTGGAGACGACCCTGCGGGCCGTGCTCGCCGATCCGGAGGCGGCAGAAGTCTGGGCCACCGGGCGGGTGGAGAGCGCGCTCGCCCCGCCGTCGGGGTTTCCCGCGGGCGGGGACACCGCGCCGGCAACGGCGCGGAAGACGGCACCGGCGCGTGAGAAGGAGCGCACGCCGGCTGGTACGCCGTCGGCGTCGGCGCGGCGGAAGGACGAACTGGCGCAACGGCGCGCGGAGCGCCAGGAGCGGCTGGCCAGGGCGCGGGAGGCGGCGCGGACGGCCGAGGAACGGCTGCGCGACCGGAGCGCTGAGCAGGAGGAGGCCGATGTCTCGCTCCGGCGCGCGCGGGAGCGGCGCGAGGGGGCCGAGGAGCGGGTGTCCGCACTGGAGGAGCAACTGCGTCAGGAGCGCGCCGAGATGGAGCAGGCGCGGCGCGAGGAGCGGGAGGCGGAGAAGCGGCAGCGGTCCGCCGCCGGTGCCGTCGACCGTGCCCGGCGGGCGGCGGACGACGCCGCGAAGGAGGTGGAGCGGGCGGGAAAGGGCGTGCGCTGACCCTGGGTCACGCGGGCGGGGCGGGGTGACGGACACCTCTGCGGCCGGGAGAAATTGAGACGGTCATTGGCATAGACCTGACACTCACGGCTCGCTAAGCTCTGCTCGACTCGCCTTCGAGAGCGCTCTCACAGTGCGGTTGTTCCACCCCCACCTTGCTGGAACGACGAAGGGCAACCTTCCATGAGACGCACCGGACTCGCGCGTGCCTGCGTGGCCGCCCTGTTCATGATCGGCAGCTGGACCGCGGCCGGCGCCCTGCCCGCCTCGGCACAGGACGCCCCCGACTCCCCCACCGCCCGCGGCGCCGACTCCGCCCCCGCCTCCTCCGCCCTGCTGGACGCCATGCAGCGGGACTTCGGCCTCACCCGCGCCGAGGCCGAGGACCGGCTGGCCGCAGAACGCGCCGCGACCGACCTCGCGCCCGAGGCGCGCAGAACGGCCGGATCCGCCTACGGCGGCGCCTGGTTCGACGCCAGGAGCGAGAAACTGACCGTCGCCGTCACCGACGGCGCCGACGCCTCCACGGTCCGCGCCCTGCGCGCGTCCGGCGCCACCGTCCGCACCGTCGAGCACACCGCCAAGCAGCTCGACGCGGCCAAGTCCCGCATCGACCGCCTCGACGCGCCCTCCGGCGTCAACAGCTGGTCCGTGGACCCGGCCACCAACTCGGTCGTGGTGAACGTCGTCGACGCCCAGCGGGCTGACAACGATGTCCGCAGCTTCGTCACCAAGGCCCGCGAGGCCGGCCCCGTCACCGTGCGCACCGTGGCGGACCAGGCGCAGACCTTCGCCGCCGGAACCGTCGGCGGCGACCCCTACTACACCGGCAACGTCCGCTGCTCCATAGGCTTCTCGGTGCACGGCGGCTTCGTCACCGCCGGGCACTGCGGCGGGGTCGGACAGCAGGTCAGGGGCTGGGACGGCTCGTACATCGGCAACTTCCAGGGCTCCTCGTTCCCGGGCAACGACTACGCCTGGGTCAACGTGGGCAGCGGCTGGTGGACCGTGCCGGTGGTGCTCGGCTGGGGCACCGTGTCGGACCAGCTCGTGCGCGGCTCCGCCGAGGCGCCGATCGGTGCGTCGATCTGCCGTTCCGGGTCCACGACCCACTGGCACTGCGGCAGGGTCCTGGCCAAGAACGAGACCGTCAACTACCGCGAGGGCTCGGTGCACCAGATGACGAAGACCAGCGTCTGCGCCGAGGGGGGTGACTCGGGCGGCTCGTACATCAGCGGCGACCAGGCCCAGGGCGTCACCTCCGGAGGCTGGGGCAACTGCTCCAGCGGAGGCGAGACCTGGTTCCAGCCGGTCAACGAGATCCTCAACCGCTACGGACTGACCCTGCACACGGCCTGACGGTCCGACACTCCCCCAGCGGGCCCCGCCGGACGACCGGCGGGGCCCGTTCCCGTGCGCACGGCCCTCACGCGAGCAAGAGTTACCGGTCCGTAACTTACTCACGGGTTACCGGCGGTAAACAAGCGCTGTTAGTTTCACGTTTCATCTTCCGGAGCAGAGCGAGGAGTGAGCCGTGAGCCGTATCAGCAGCGTGCTGACCACCGTGGTCGCCACGACCGCCTGTGTGTGCGTGTCCGCGCCGCCCGCCGCCGCGAGCGGCCCCGTGGTCTCACGGGGCGTCACCATCCCCGTCTTCTACACACCGCCCGCCGAACTGCCCGCGGGCAACGGCGTACTGGTCCGGCACGAGCCGCTGCGTCTCGGGCTGAGCCTGCCCGGCCCGGGCGGCCGCTCCCTGCCGGGAACCGCGACCCGCCTGATGTACACCTCCACGGACTCCGACGGACGGCCGGTGGCCGTCACCGGCGCCTACATCGAGCCCTCCGCCCGATGGAAGGGCGCCGGCCCCCGCCCCCTGGTGGTGGTCGGCTCCGGCACCATGGGCCAGGGCGACCAGTGCGCCCCCTCGCTCGCCCTGGAGCACCCCCTGACCCTCAACGGCCGCACGGTGTCCCTCGGATACGAGGCACTGGCCGTCCACCGGCTGCTCGCCACCGGAGCGGCCGTCGTCGTCACCGACTACGTCGGCCTCGGCGCGACCGACCGGCTCCACACGTACGTCAACCGCCTCGACCAGGGGCACGCCATGCTGGACGCCGCCCGCGTCGCGCGCTCGGTCCCGGGAGCCTCCGTCACGGACGCCTCCCGCGTGGCCATGTACGGATACAGCCAGGGCGGTGGGGCCAGCGCGTCGGCGGCCGAGCTCCACCGCGTCTACGCCCCCGAGGTCCCGCTCGTCGGCACCTACAGCGGGGCGCCGCCGGCCGATCTGACGGCGGTCATGAAGGGCATCGACGGCAGCGCCCTGGCCGGCGCGCTGGCCTGGTCGATCAACGGCTTCGCCCAGTCCGAGCCCGAACTGCGCCGGGTCGTCGACGCGAACATCAACGCCGCCGGACGTGCCGCGCTGAAGGACATCTCCACCGCCTGCGTCGGGGACGCGATTCTCGGTCACGGCTTCACAAAGAGCACCAAGTGGACCATGAGCGGCAAGTCCGTCGCCGCGATCATCGCCGGCGAGCCCGCCGCCCAGGCCGTCCTCGACAAGCAGCGCCTCGGCACGATGAAGCCCACCGGACCGGTCCGGCTGGCCACCGGCGTCCAGGACGACATCGTCCCGCACCGGCAGGCGCGCCAACTCGCCGTGGACTGGTGCGCCAAGGGCGGCGACGTCACCTACAAGGCCGTACGGCTGCCCAATCTGGGCGACAAGCTCCTCACCAACCACCTGGCGCCCCTGCTGACCGACCAGGGCGACGCGGTGCGCTGGCTGGCCGACCGGCTCAAGGGCGAACCGGCGCGCTCCAACTGCCGCTCCGTGCCCGCCGGGAGCTGACCCACGGGCCATGCGACGAGCCCCGTCCCGACGGATCGGGACGGGGCTCGCGAAAGAGCGCCGGGCAGGCCTTGCACCTGCATCTCCCCGCAGGAAGCGGGGCGTCTTTCCTTGGACCACCAACGCACGGCCCGGCTCGGGGAGTTCCCCTCGCCTCAACGTGGAACAACCGTAGCGGTGATCGACTCACTTGTCACATCGGTCATACGGGCGCGCCGCTGAGCGCGCCCTCCGACGCTCCCGCGAAGTTCTTCTCCACCTGCGCCTTCTCCGCCGCGCCGGGGTTCGCGTCGGTGCACGAGGTTCCGGCGCTGGCGCCCGACATCAGGCTGGAGCAGGGGCCGGGCTTGCGGTCCGGCAGACCGAGCATGTGACCGAGTTCGTGGGCCGCGATGCGGACCGTGGAGTGGCCCTGGGCGACCGCCTGGCGGCCGATGTAGACCGTGCCTCTGCCCAGGGATTCGGGGAGGGAACGCGGCCAGCCGTCGTCCGCCACGACCTGGATGTCGGCGCGCTCGCCCGAGGCGGCCGGGCGCAGCTCGACACCGTCCACGCTCGCGTTCCAGATCGCCGCTCCCCGGTCCACCGCGGAGCGGAACTCCGCCGCCGCCCTGGCGTCGTAGGTGAGCACCCGGGCGGCCGTCACCTGGGGCTGGACGGCGCGGGCGGAGGGGACGGCCGCGGCCGGGACGGGTCCGGTCAGGGCGGGGACGGACAGCACCAGGGCCGCGGCCAGGCCCCCGGTCAGCGTACGGATGCGCATGGTCGACCTCCTGCGGGATTCAGAAGCGGTGCTGCTGAATTCCATGGAAGGGATCGGTTGGACTTCGCGATCGGCCGGAGGCACTGTGGGCAAGGATCAACACCATCCCACGGGACACCCCCGCTCGCATCACCGGAGACCACCCGATGAACCACATCGCCCATCCCGAGCGCTACGACGGCACCATGCGCTACCGGCGCACCGGCCGCTCGGGGCTCGACCTCCCCCTGCTGTCCCTGGGGTACTGGCACAACTTCGGCGACGACCGGTCCTTCGAGACACAGCGCGAGATCGCCCTGCGCGCCTTCGACCTGGGCATCACCCACCACGACCTGGCCAACAACTACGGCCCGCCCTACGGTGCGGCGGAGATCAACTTCGGCCGGCTGATGAAGCAGGACCTGGCACCGTACCGAGACGAGCTGGTGATCTCCACCAAGGCCGGCTGGGACATGTGGCCCGGCCCCTACGGCCAGGGCGGCGGCTCCCGCAAGTACATGCTGGCCTCACTGGACCAGTCCCTGAAGCGCATGGGGCTGGAGTACGTCGACATCTTCTACTCGCACCGGCTCGACACCACCACGCCGCTCGAGGAGACCATGGGCGCCCTGGACACCGCCGTCCGCCAGGGCAAGGCGCTCTACGTCGGCATCTCCTCCTACGACGCCGAGCGCACCCGGCAGGCCGCGGCCATCCTGCGTGACCTCGGCACCCCGCTGCTCATCCACCAGCCGTCGTACAACATGCTGAACCGCTGGATCGAGACGGACGGCCTGCTGGACGTGGCCCAGGAGGAGGGCTTCGGGGTCATCGGGTTCACGGCGCTCGCGCAGGGGCTGCTGACCGGGCGCTATCTGGACGGCGTTCCGCAGGGCTCCCGGGCCGCGGCCGGCACGTCCTTCGACCCCGCCTGGCTGACGGACGACATGCGGCACCGGCTGCGCGCACTGAACGACATCGCGGCCCGGCGCGGGCAGAGCCTCGCCCAGATGGCGCTGGCCTGGGCGCTGCGCGACCCGCGGGTCACCTCGCTGGTCATGGGCGCCTCCCGCGTCGAACAACTGGAGCAGAACGTGGCCGCCCTCGAGAACCTCGGCTTCACCGCCGAGGAGCTGGCCGAGATCGACAAGTACGCCACGGAGGGCGGCGTCGACCTGTGGCGCGAGGCCCGGATGGGCACGATGGGCTGAGCCCGCGGCGGCCGCCACGAGGTGTGCGCGGCCGCGGAAGGGGAACTGCGGTGCGGTGAGCCGCGCCGGCGAGGCGCGGAGGACCCCGGCCCCTCGGACGGTCGTATGCAGACCTTCATGCCGTACCCCGACTTCCACGCGTCGGCGCTGGTGCTCGACCGGCGCCGGCTCGGCAAGCAGCGGGTGGAGGCGCTCCAGGTGCTGCGCGGGCTGATCGTGCCGGGCTACGGATGGCGCCGTCATCCGGCGGTGCGCATGTGGACCGGCTACGAGGAGGCCCTGGTGCGGTATGGCCTCGAGGTCTGCCGGGTCTGGCGCGAGAGGGGCCATCAGGACAGCTGTGCGGCCACCCTCGTCGCCGACCTGGCCGGTGTCCGGCCGGGGGCTCCGGTGCGCGGCCAGCGGGCGCTGGCCGAGGCGGGCGAGCTGCCGCCCTGGCTCGGGGACGAGGCCCTGCACCGCAGCCACCGCTCGGCGCTGGTCCGCAAGGACCCGGCCGTCTACGCGGAGCTCTTCCCCGGGGAGCCGGACGACCTGCCGTACGTGTGGCCGTCGTCCGACCGGGACCCGGAGGCCGTCGCCGACTGACGGCACGCGGCCGGGGGCCGTCCGTCACCGTGCGGACAGGTACTCCTCCACTCCCTCTGCCGCGTGCGCGTCCTCCGCGTTCACCACGCCGCCGACCGCCTTGGCGTCGGGCTTGAGCACATACGTCTCGACGCTCGCGGGGCGGTCGACGTCGGAGAAGTTCTGCGGGGTGCCGAGGCCGGTGTCGGCGTTCGTCTGCGCGCGGTGTGCTTTGACGACGTCCTCGCGGGTGAGGCCGCCCGCCTCGCAGGCCGCCTTCAGATCGGCGCCCATGAGCTGGGCGGCGTTGTACCCCGACAGCACGCCGGAGTCGACCGGCGACTTGGGGTACTTCTTCTGGTACGACGCCACCATGCGCCGCACACCGGGCAGGTCGGAGCTGACCGCCGGCGCGGCGCTCACGATGTTCAGCATGGCCGCGAGCGCCGGCGCCGCGGGGGTCTTCATCAGCTGGGGTGCGAAGCCAGGGGCGCTGCTGACGACGGGGACCTTGAGGCCGCGGGAGGCCGCGACGCCGACCAGGGAGGCCGTCTGCGCGGGTCCGGCGCTGATCAGAACGGCCTTCACGCCCTCCTTGCGCAGGGCCGAGACCTGGGCCGACAGGTCGGTGTCCGTGGCCTGGATCTTCTGTCCGGCCACCTTCAGACCGGCCTGCCCGGCCGCCCACTCGGAGCCTTCCAGCGCGTTGGCCCCGTAGTCGCCCTCGAAGTAGACGTGGCCGATGGTGTCGCCCTTCTTCAGGCCCTTGGTGCGGGTGAGGAACTCGACCGCGGCGATCATGTCGACGTCATAGGTGGTGCCGAGCACCTGGATGGCGTCCTTGCCGAGCAGGGAGGCCGCCCAGGCCTGCGGGAAGGTGAGCACCGTGTCGCGTTCGATGTCGTCGAGCAGAGCCGCGACCACGGGTGAGCCGATGACCTGGGGCAACGCCACGACGTCGGGGGTGATGTCGGCGTAGGCGGTGACCGCCTTCTGTACGTCGTAGCCGTGGTCCTTGACGACGATCTCGACCGTGCGGTCGCAGATGCCGCCGTCGGCGTTGACCTCGTCGGCCCACATCTGCTGGGCCTGAACGATGCTCTTGCCGAGCGTGGCGTAGGGGCCGGTGAGGTCGGTGAGCGCGCCGAGTCTGATGGTGTCGGCATCGACGCCGGGCCCGGTGCGCAGGCCGTCGGCAGCCTTGCCGCTGTCGTCGCCGCCCTCCGCCTTGGAGCTGCATCCGGTGGCCGCGAGCAGCAGGGCGAGGGCGCCGGCGAGAACGGCCTGGGCGGTGCGGTGCCGGTTGCGGTGCGTGGTGTTCACGGGGTGTGCTCCTTGGGTCGTGCGGGTGCGGCGGGCTGCGAAGACGCGGGGACGGCGGTGTCCGGGGCGGAGGTGCGGGTGCGGTGGCGCCGTACGCGGTCCCGGGTCCGGCGGGCCAGGCCGTGCAGGCCGTCGGGCGCGTACAGCAGGACGAGGACGATCGCCGCGCCGTAGAGGTAGCGGGCCGCCTCAGTGGGTCCCACGGTGCCCTCGGCGGAGCCGGGGGCGGTGACCAGGGGGAGCTGGTCGGCGTAGCGGGTCATCAGCAGGGGCAGCGCGGTGACGAACACGGCGCCGGCGACGGCTCCGGAGACGGAACCGAGGCCGCCGATGACGATCATGGCGAGGTAGTCCACGGACAGGGCGAGGGAGAAGTAGTCCGGTACGACGCGGCGGAAGGCGAGCGCCAGCAGCACTCCCGCGAGACCGGCGTACATCGACGACACCACGAAGGCCGCGGAACGGTGCCTGGCGACGTCGACGCCCATCACGGCGGCTGCCGTCTCGCTGTCCCGCAGGGCGGCGAGCGCCCGTCCGGGGCGTCCGCGCAGCAGGCCGCGGGCGGTGAACCAGGTGAAGGCGAACAGGGCCAGACCCAGGAACCACAGCCGTTCCTCCGCGCCGAACGGCACGCCGAGGACGGTCAGTTCGGGGTCGCTCTCCGCGAAGGTGAATCCGCCGAGGGTCAGCGGGGGCACGGAACGGCCGTTGAAGCCGCCCGTGACGGAGTCGGCGGTCAGCAGGACGTGGTGGCCGAGGAAGACCAGGGCGAGGGTCGCGATGCCAAGGTAGATGCCTTTGACCCGGGCGGCGACGGGGCTGAACAGTCCGCCCGCCGTCCCGGCGAGCAGCACCGCGAGCAGGGCCGCGAGGGCCGGGGGGAGTCCCGGTCCGGGTTCGCCCGCGAGCCAGGCGTAGCCGTAGGCGCCGACGGCGAGGAAGAAGGCGTGGCCGAGGGAGAGCTGGCCGGCGGTGCCGCTGAGCAGGGCCAGGCCGACGGCGCCGATGGCCGCGGCCATGGAGAACAGGCCGATGCGCAGCCAGAAGGCGTCCAGGTAGAACGGCGGCAGGCACAGGACGACGGCGAGCAGCAGCAGTGAGGCGCGCCGGCGGGTGAGCGCCGGGAGGGGCCGGTCAGACACGGGCCGCTCCCTTCGCGCCGAACAGCCCGGTGGGCCGGACGAGCAGCACCAGCAGCATGACCGCGTACGGGGCGACGTCGCCGAACCCCTCGCCCAGGACGTGCAGTTCGGACTGGTAGCCGACGACGAGCGCCTCGGTCAGGCCGATGACGAGGCTGCCCGCGAGGGCCCCGGCCGGGGAGGCCAGCCCGCCGAGGATGGCGGCCGGGAAGGCGTTGAGCGCGATCTGGCCGGTGGTGCGCTCCAGGCCCGGCGCGGGGAACGCGGCGAGGAAGACCGCTGCCAGTGCGGCGAGCGCGCCCGCCAGGCACCAGGCGCCCGCGCGGACCCGGCCCAGCCGTACGCCCATGAGCGCGGCGGCCTCCAGGTCCTCGGCCGCCGCCCGCAGGGACAGTCCCCAGGAGGTGAACCGGAACAGTGCGAAGACAGCGGCGATGACCACCGTCGACACCACGATCGCGGCGAGCCGGCTGTCGGCGACGGTCACCGGCCCCAGCTCGGTCACGGAGTCGCCCCACGGGTCGCCGAGCGACAGCAGGTCGCCGCCGATGCGCCGGGCCAGATCGGTGAGCAGGACGATGTCGATGCCGATGGTGACGATGGTCTGGACGTGGGCCGACTGGGCGTCGTGGCCGCCGCGTTGCAGCAGGAAGCGGTCGAGCGCGCCCGCGAGGGCGGCCGTGGTGAGGACCGCCAGGGCGAGCGCCGCGGCGAACCCGAGGTCGTCGTGGAGGACGGCGACGAGGTAGCCGCCGAACAGGAGCAGGGAGCCGTGGGCGAAGTTGAGCACGCCCGAGGCCTTGAAGATCACGACGAAGCCGAGCGCGACGAGCGCGTAGACCGCCCCGAGCGCCAGTCCGCCGAGGACGTTGTCGAGGAATCCGGTCATGCCGCCTCCTCCCCTGCCTCGCCGGTCCCGAGGTAGGCGCGCAGCACCTCGGGGTCCCGGCGGACCTCGTCGGGGGTGCCGTGGGCGATGGGCCGCCCGAAGTCGAGCACGGTGACGTCGTCGGCGAGGCGCATGACGAGGCCCATGTCGTGCTCGACGAGGACGACGGACAGGCCGAGTCCGGCCCGCAGTTCGCCCACGGCCTCGGCGGTGCGGGCGCGTTCGGCGGCGTTCATTCCGGCCACCGGTTCGTCGAGGAGCAGCACCCGCGGCTCCAGGCAGAGGGCGCGGGCGAGTTCGACGCGCTTGCGGTCGCCGTAGGACAGCAGGGCGACGGGGGTGTCGAAGTGCGCGTCCAGCCCGGTGAGTTCGGCGATCTCCCGGGCCCGGGCGAGATGGCCGCGCTGTTCCCGGACGGCGCTCGGCAGGCGCAGGGCGCTGGCGGCGAATCCGGCGCGGGACAGGGCGTGCCGGCCGAGCATGAGGTTGTCGGCGACCGTGCCGTGGGTGGTGACGATGTTCTGGAAGGTGCGGGCCACGCCGAGGGCGGCGATGCGGTGCGGGGCGAGCCGGGTCAGCTCGGTGCCGCCGAGCGTCACCGTGCCCGCGGCCGGGCGGCACAGACCGGACAGCACATTGAAGCAGGTCGACTTGCCGGCTCCGTTGGGTCCGATGAGCGCGTGCACCGAGCCGGGGGCGACGGTGAAGGAGACGCCGTCGAGGGCGGTGAGGCCGGCGAAGCGCACGGTGACGTCCCGTACCTCGAGCACGGGCGGTGCGGTGGTGGTGCGGTCCTTCACGCCGCCCCCTGGTCCTCGGCGGCCTCGCCCAGGTAGAGGCGGCGTACGGCGTCGGTGCGGGCGAGTTCGCCGGCGGGGCCGGACAGGCGGGTCTCGCCGACCTCGAGGACGTACGCGTGGTCGGCGAGGGAGAGCGCCATGCCGGCGTTCTGCTCGACGAGGAGTACGGCGGTGCCCTGGGCGTTGATCTCTTGGATCACGCCGGCGATCCGGGACACCATCCGCGGGGCGAGGCCGAGGGAGGGCTCGTCGAGGAGCAGCAGGCGGGGGGCGGCCATCAGGGCGCGGCCGATGGCGAGCATCTGCTGCTCGCCGCCGGAGAGCAGACCGGCGGCCTGATGGGTGCGTTCGGCCAGGCGCGGGAAGAGCGCGAAGACCCGGTCGCGGGCCTCCTGCACCTGGGCGCGTCCGCGCCGGCCGAGACCGAGTCCGCCGGAGCGGAGGTTCTCGTCGACCGAGAGTCCGGCGAACACTCGTCGTCCCTCAGGGACCTGGACGACTCCGGCGCGTACCGCCGCGACGGGGTCCTTGCCGTCGAGCGCCGTCCCGCCGTAGCGGATGCGGCCGGCCGTGAGCGCGCCGCGGTGCAGGCGCAGGGTGCCGGAGACGGCCCGCAGGAGGGTCGTCTTGCCGGCGCCGTTGGCGCCGAGCAGTGCCACGACGCCGCCGGGCGGCACGGTCAGGGACACGGAACGCAGGGCGGACAGCGCGCGGCCATAGGTGACGTCGACGTTCTCGACGTACAGCGCGGGCGGGCCGTCCGGTGGTGCTTCGGGCATCACGGCTCCTCGGGGCCGGGCGCCGCCGCTCGGGGCGGCGTCGGCTTCGGGGGAAGGGGTGCTCACGACAGCACGGGGGTGGAGGGGCGGTACAGGTTTCGGCATCCGTACGCTGCGGCGTACCAACGGGGGTGGGTGGGGGTTGTGCGTGTGCCCAGGCGCTTGCCGCTGGGGGTGCGGGTGGGGTGGCTGGGCGCCGGAGCCTTCGCTCGAGCGGGGGGACCCCATCGCCCTGGGGGCACCTCCCAGGCCCTTGAGGCACTGGGGGAGGCACGGCTGGGCGCGGCTGCGCGAGGGAGGGGTGCGGGCGTGGGTGTCGGCGGCTACTGGTGGGGCTGGTGCCCGCTCGGCCGGCTGTGGCTTCGGAGGGTGTGGGCCGTCAGGGCGAGGGTTACTTCCACCAGGTCGGAGGGGCGGGAGAGGGAGCGGGCGGTGAGTTGTTCGTAGCGGCGCAGGCGGTTGAGGACGGTGTTGCGGTGGCAGTACAGGCGCCGGGCCGCCCGCTGGGCCGAGCCGTCACAGGCCAGCCACGTGGCCAGGGTGTCCAGCAGGACCTCCGCGTCGCCGGGTTCGAGATGGGCGAGCGGGCCGAGGAGCCGCTCGGTCAGCGCGGCGCCGAGTTCCGGGCTCGACGCGACCAGCGCCGCCGGGAGGTGCTCGGTGAGCCGGACCGTACCGCCCGACTCGGGGGTGAGTTCCAGCGCGGTGTCCGCGAGGCGCCGGGCCTCCCCCACGGCGGCCATTCCGTCGACCGCGCTGCTGACGCCCACCCGGGCCCCGGGTGCCTGCTCCTCCGGCACGATCGGCTCCTCGTCGTCCTCGATCAGGACGATGCCGTAATCGGCGTCCACCCCGCTGTGCCAGTGCACGCGCACACCCGGGGCCAGGGCCGCCTGTGCGCCCGGACAACCGGCGAGCCGGCCGCCGGCGGCCGCGACGACCACGTACCGCCCGTGCTCGGGCAGGCCCAGCGCCTGCGCCGCCTCGGGCAGGTCGGCGATCCTGCTCGTGCCGTCCAGCAGCGCCGCGGCCAGCAGACGCACCCTGTTCTCCCTTCGCCACGCCAGCTGCCGCTCGGTCTGCCGGTAGGCGTCCGCGACGAGGGTGCAGTGCTCGTCGACGAAGTCCCACACGTCGGACGCGACGTGCACCAGCAGCCGTACGTCCTCGGGCGCCGTCCGGGACGTCTCGTCGACCAGGCCCTGCCACACCAGTGAGCCGCCCAGCCGGAAGGCGTGCAGCAGCGCGTCCAGCGGGAGTCCCTGTTCGGCGCGGGTGGCGCCGATCCTCCAGGAGCAGCGGCGCGCCGCGTCCCGGGCGCCGCGCGGGTCGAGCAGGGAGGTGATGCTGTACCGCAGCGACCGGTGCGCCTCCTGCCAGGTGGCCGTGGCATCGCCGTCCGTCGCGGACCGGTAGGCGGGTTCCCGCTCCTGGAGCGCGGCGACCAGCCGGTCGGTGAGCTGGGGCAGGTCGTCCAGCAGGACACGGGCGGCCCGGTGCAGCACGCGGAGCGCGTCGGCGTCGATCAGCGACCGCCCCCGCGGTGTCCGCGGACGGGGAGCGGGCGTGGGCCCGGGGCGCAGCAGGGTTCGGGGCCGTACGGCGTGTTGCATCGCGATCTCCCCCAGGGTCGGGCTTCCCGGCGGTGCCCGCGCGGCGGTCCCCGTGGCGGCGCCGGGCCGGCCGGGGAGCCCGTGGGCCGACCGCCACCGGACTCGTCCTGCCCCGAAGGATGACATACCGTCCGGTCGGTCCCTAGAGCCGTGCACCGGTCTTTTCCTCCTGCTCGACCAGACGGGCCAGCTCGACGCGGGAACGGACGCCCAGCGTGGCGAACACGTTCCGCAGGTGATAGTCGACGGTGCGGGTGCTGACGGACAGGCTCAGCGCCACCTCCCGGTTGGTGGCGCCCTCGGCGACATACCGTGCGATACGCAGTTGCTGCGGGGTCAGCCGGGACAGTCCCCCGGCGCCGGAACCCGCCGGGGCCGCGCCGCCCGCCCGCAGTTCGGCGGCCGTCTGCTGCGCCCACGGGTGCGCGCCGCAGCGTTCGAAGCCGATCAGCGCCTCGCCGAGCCGGGCCCGTGCCTCGCGCAGCCGGCGCCGGCGCCGCAGCCACTTGCCGTGGAGCAGTTGTGTACGGGCTCGTTCGAAGTCACCGGCCGTGCCCTCATGACGGTCCAGGGCACGCAGGTACAAGGGCTCGGCCGTCTCCGGGGCGGCCAGCAGCGCGCGGCAGCGCAGGAGTTGGGCGGGGGCGTGCGGGTCGGCTCCGCACGCGGCCCACAGGGCGAAGTCCTCGACCACCGCCGTCGCGTGCTCGGGCCGGCCGGCGAGTGCGGCCGCCTCGACGAAGCAGGGGACGGCGAGCATCCACACCGCGAAGTGGCCGCGTCGCGCACCGGGGCGGACGAGCGGGGCGAGCCGGTCGGCGGCCTCGCGCGGGCGGCCGGCGCCCAGGTCGGCGCGGGCCGCGGCCCAGTGGGCGAGCGTCGCGGCCTGCGCCAGTCCGTGCCGGCGGGCGGTGCGCAGGGCGGCATCGGCGTGCCCGGTGACGAGTTCCTTCTCCCCTTCGATCGAGGCGGCGAGGGCCAGTACGGCGTGGTGGTGGGCGGCGGTGTTCCGCCGGCCGGTGCGGGCGGCGGTGCGCAGGCCCTCCTCGGCGTGGGTACGGGCCAGCTGGTGGTGTCCGGCGCGCAGTTCGGCGTACGCCAGGTACTCCAGCGCCCGCGGTTCGAGGGCGGCGGAGCCGCTGGTCCGGGCCGCCGCGAGCGCCCGTGCGCCGGCCCGGCGGGCGGCGGTCAGGTCCCCGAGCATGAGCGCGGCGGCGGCCGAACGCAGCAGCCGTTCGGGCTCGTCGCCGCGCAGGCCTTGTTCGACCACCCGCCGCAACGGCCCGGCGGCCAGGTCGAACCGCCCGAGCAGCACGGCCCGCATCCCGTCCCGGTGATCCCGGAGCACGGCCTCGCGGGAGGGGTCGGCGCCGGCGACCATGCGCCCCTCGCCCCGTCGGTCCGCGCCGGCCACGCTGCCGTTGCCCGCGCTCCCCGTGGCGGACACGCCGTGAGCCTGCCCCCGACCGGCGCTCGGCACGGCCGCCGGAGATGCGCCGGTGACCCCCCGGCCCGGGCCGGACGATTGCGCCGACTCGGCGGCACCCGAGGCACCCGCGCCCGACGGGGGGACGCGGCACTCCGCCGCATCGGACACCCGACCGGCGGCTGGTGGCGACGGGGCGGGGCTGTGGACCTCCACGCAGGAGGCCGCGGCCGCGCCGAGGGCGCCCCGCACGGCAGCCTCGTGCCCGGCGACCGGTGACGACGAAGCAGGGCCACCCCCCACAACCGGGGAGACAGCGTCCGCGCACGACACCCCGTCACCCGCCCCACTCAAGGCCGCCCGCACGGCAGTCTCATGGCCGGCCACCGACGACGAGGCGGGGCCACCCGCCACAGCCGAGGCGACGGTCTCCGCGCACGACACCCCGTCACCCGCATCCACCGCGCCGAGGGCGCCCCGCACGGCAGCCTCGTGCCCGGCGACCGGTGACGACGAAGCAGGGCCACCCCCCACAACCGGGGAGACAGCGTCCGCGCACGACACCCCGTCACCCGCCCCGCTCAAGGCCGCCCGCACGGCAGTCTCATGGCCGACGACTGGTGGCGACGACGCGGGGCGACCCGCCGTGGAGAGGGTGAGGGCCTCCAGGCACGCGGCCGGGTCGCCCGCCGACCAGGCCGCGTCCGCCGCCCCCAGGGTGGCCCGGACGGCGGTCTCGTGGCCGGCGGTGGCCAGGAGGGCGGCCGCGAGCAGGAAGGACTCGCGGGCGTCGGTCACCGGCCCGTCGGCCAGGAGCACCTCGCCCCGCAGGAGTTCCGCCCCGCCGCGTGCGGAGGCCGGTGCCGGGCGGCTCCGGGCGGCGTCGAGCAGGCGCAGGGCCTCGGGCGGGCGGCCGGCCAGGACGGCCTGCTCGGCGGCCGCGGTGTACCGGTGGGCCCGTTCGGCGGGGTCGGCGGTGAGATCGGCGGCCCGGGTGAGCACCCGGCGGCGTAGATCCGGCGGCCCGTCCTTCGCCGCCGCCAGCGCGGCCGCGAGGAC
Organism: Streptomyces speibonae; assembly: GCF_984686075.1. Lineage (NCBI taxonomy): Bacteria > Bacillati > Actinomycetota > Actinomycetes > Kitasatosporales > Streptomycetaceae > Streptomyces > Streptomyces speibonae. The sequence continues at coordinate 337,714 of NZ_OZ480260.1, forward strand.
GGGGGCGTGCCCCGTGACGGTCCAGGACCGGTGCAGCAGGGCGAGCGCGCCGTGCGGGCCGGTCAGGGCCTCGGCGAGTGCCCGGTGGGCGGCGCGGCGCCGCTCGGGCGGGGCAGCGGCGTACACCGCCCTCCCCAGGAGTGCGCTGTGGAACCGGAGCCGCCCCCCGGCCAGGGCCAGCACGTCGGGCAGTGGCCCCGGGGCAGGTGTTCCGGCCGCTCGCCGGACGAGGTCCGCGTCGGCGTCGGGCTCCCCCGTCGCCCGTACGGCCGCCGCCGTCGTCAGCAGCAGGCCGGTGTGCCGCTGCGGCAGCCCGGTCAGGATGCCGCCGAGCACCTCGGCCAAGGTCTCCGCGTCGACCCGTGGCCGGGGCAGCGCCCGTCGGCCGCCCAACTGGTCGGGTGACAGCCGGTGGATCACCGCCAGCAGCAGTGCGGGGTTGCCCTCCGCCGCCGTCATCAACTCCTCGCGGACGGCGGGGTGGACGGCACCGTCCGTCGCCTCGTCGGCCAGACGTGCCGCGTCCGCGGGCGCGAGCGGGCCGAGCCGCAGCACGGGCAGCCCCGCCAGTTCCCGGTCGACGGGCCGGTGTCCCGGGACCGTGAGGAGGAGCGCCGCCGGGACTCCCGCCGTGTGCACCCGCGCGGCCGCGTGCCCCAGCGCGGCGCGCGACGCGGCGTCCCACCGGTGCACGTCGTCCACGCACACCAGGAGCGGCGCCGCGCCGGCCGCCGTGCGCAGGGCGCCGAACAGCGCCTCCCCCGCCGGACCGACCCCGGGCCGGGGCACGGGACGGCCGGCCGCGCCGAGCAGGGTGTGCAGACCGCCCGGGCGCCGCGCGGAAGGGTCCCGGCCGGCGGGTACGTACCACACCGGCCCGGCCCGGAAGGTGCGCGCGGCCTGTTCGAGGAACGCCGTGCGGCCGCAACCGGGTTCGCCGGTCACGACGCGGACACCGCCGTCGGTGCGCAGCGTGTCCAGCAGCGTGGCGATCACCTGACTCCGGGGGGTCGTCTGTCCGGTCATCCCCCGGACCTTACTCACGCGTAACGTGGCGCGGAAGGAACCCGTCCATCCCGCGGTGAACGCTCAACTACTGCCTCACCAGGGCTTCTTCCTGTTCCGACCGAGGAGCGGAGTGTGCCGTGGCCCAAGCGGGCCGGCGCTCGGCGGTGCGCCGGCACAACGCCGGTGGCGGCCCGCACCGTGTGCGGACCGCCACCGGGTGGCCGTGCGGCGGAGCCGAAGGCTCAGGAGGTGTGCGGGCAGTTGCCCCGTGACTCCTCGATCGTCAGGCTCGGCCGGGGCAGCGGGCACAGGAACTGCTCGTAGCGGGTGTCGTTGTCGATGAACCGCTTCAGCCAGGAAATGCTGTACTTCGCGATCGTCGTGTTCGACGTGTTGGGCGTGAAGTGGGTGGCCCCGTTCAGCTCCAGGTAGGCCCGGTCCAGGGACGAGGGCAGGCCGGTGTACAGGGGCTGGGCGTGGCTGTAGACCGGGGCGATCGTGTCGCCGTCGGCGCCGAAGATCAGGGTGGGGGTCCTGACCTCGGGCCAGGTCTTGTCGAGGTTCCAGGGGGTCAGCGGGATGGCCGCCTGGAGCGAGGGCCGGTCCTTGGCGGCCTCGAGGGTTCCGCCGCCGCCCATCGAGTGGCCCATCACGCCGAGCCGGCTGCTGTCGACGCGGCCGCGGACCGCGCTGCGCTGCGTGAGGTAGTCCAGCGCGGCCAGCAGCTGGTCGCCGCGGGAGTCGGGCTGGTCGAGGGTGGTCCTGGTGTCGATGGTGAACACCACGAACCCCTGGGACGCCAGACGCGGCCCCAGCCAGGCGATGGAGGATTCGTAGGCGGTGAAGCCGGGCGACACGGCGATCGCGCCGAAGGTGCCGTCGGCGGTGCTGGTCGGGTAGTGGATCGTGCCTCCGCCGAAGCCGGAGACGGAGAGCGAGGAGACGGAGACGCTCGACACGGCGTAGGGGCCGCGCAGTGCCTCGATGCTCGCTTCGGTGGGTGCCGGGCCGCGCTCGTAGGGGTTGTCCGCCGCGTGGGCGCCGGGGCCGCTGAGGGTGGTGAGGGCGACGACGGCGGCCAGCGCCGCGGTCAGTCCGGCGAGCCGGCCGCCCTTGCGCCTGCCCGTGTGGGGGTGCTGCTGCACGACGAGTGGTCCTCTCTGTCGCGGCGGACCACCCGGCCGGCCGGGTCACGGGATGAAGGCATGGGTGGGAAGCCGTGCCCCGGCCGGGGGCGCCGCCGATTGACTGGCGGTGCCACTGTCGGAGAGAAGGGGGCCGGTACGGACCGGCAATCTCACCGGTCTCGTGGTGCCGTGCAGGATGCGCGCGACAGAGCTGAACCCCCGCACCGCATGCCGGAGAGAAGCGGGGGTACACGGACAGGCGCGGTCACCGTCGGAGTCGGCGCCGACGGTGACCGCGCCGCGTTCCGGCGGGGCCGGACGCCCCCGTCACGCCGCGTCGTAGACGTGGGCCCGTCCGCCGGCCCACTTCACCCAGGCCGGATCGTCCAGGAGCTGTTCGGCCTCCGGGAGCCCCGCGCGCCGCAGGAACTCCACCACGTCACGGTCCGAGCCGGCGAGGCCGACGATCTCCCCGCGCACGGTCACCCGGCGTCCGCCCGAGCCGAGCGGCGGGTGTACCACGATCGGCGGCTTCTTCATCCCTCCAGCATCCGGCCGCGGCCGCGAATATGCATCCCGGCACCGCATGTCACCCGACTGGCCCGCCGGACGAGCCGTCCGGGCGCGTGCCGTGCTCGTATGGAAGCGGCCTCCACGCCTACCCGGAGGGAGCTGGGAATGCACGAGATGTGGTGCGGTGCAGACACTTCGGGGGAGCCGGTGTGGCACGTCCTCACCCCGGACAAGACATCGACGCTGTGCGGAGTGGAGAAGGAGGAGGATTCGCCGCAGCGTCACACGACGGACCGGCATTGCTTCTCCTGCATGCAGTCGTTCCAGGCCGTCGTGGCGTCCCGCTGAGGGCCGCGCACCCGGTTCCACATCGTTTCTCGCCGGCCGCCCCTGCCACTGGGTTCAGTGGCAGGGGCGGCCGGTGTCATCGGTCCCGGGGTGGTGCGGTTCGGGGTGGTGCGGTTCGGGGTGGTGCGGTTCGGGGTGGTGCGGTTCGGGGTGGTGCGTCTCCAGGCGGCAGAAGCAGGACGCCTCGACGGGGACGTCGGCGAGCGCGGCCGCCTGCCGGAGCTGCCGGGCGATGATCGCGGCCTCGCCCGTCTTGCCGGTGCGCAGCAGGCACTCGTGGAACCCGTGCAGCGACCAGACGTTGTCGGGGTGCTGCAAGGGCCTGGGCAGCGTGTCGTCCAGGCCGAGGTCCGCCCGGTAGACCGCCTCGGCCTCGTCGACGCGGCCCTGTTCCAGCAGCAGCGCCCCGTAGGCGTGCCGGGTGGGCTGCATCCAGCCCCAGGGCTCGTCGTAGGGCAGGTTGTCGTCGAGCTCGATGGACCGCCGCAGCGCGGCGAAGGCGGTGTCGTACTCGCCCTTGCGGTAGGCCAGCTCGCCGTCCAGCATCGCCGAGGCGATGGCGAGGATGTCGCGGCAGGTGTTGTTGAACAGCATCCGGGTCTCGGGGACGCGGTCCACCGCCGCGCGGAAGCTCCGCCGTTCCGCCTCCGCGGCGTCGGTGGCGCCGGTCGCGGAGAGGGCGACGCCGCGGGCGTAGCGCAGCAGGGCGGTGGTCACGCAGTACAGGTCCGGGTCCTCGGGGAACGGCAGCGCGAGGATGTCGTCCCAGCGGCCGAAGCGGATGAGGACGTGCACGCGCATCCCGAGGAACCCCTCGAGCCAGTCGGCCATGGGCGGGCTCTGCACCCGGACCAGCTTCTCGGGGACGGTCGCCTCGAGCTGTGCGGCGGCGTCCAGGGCGACCTGCGACTGTCCGGCGAACATGGCACCGTAGATCTTGAAGTGGATGTTGTGGACGCGGTACAGCGTGTAGAAGTTCATCGCGCCGGCCCGCCGGACGTACTTCTCGTCGGCCGCGATGGCGGCGGTGTTGTCCGAGACGACCCGCCGGTAGTCGCCGCAGAGCACCTCCAGGTGCGAGGGCATGTGGTGCAGGTGCCCGGCGTCGGGCACGGCGCCGCGCAGCCGGTCGGCGACCGTGAGGGCCGCTTCCGGGGTGGGGGACATCTCCATCAGGTGGATGTACATGTGGACGATGCCGGGGTGCCGGGCACCGGCCCCGGTGGCGAGCGCGACGTCCAGGACGGCCTTGGCCTCGAGGGTACGGGCGCCCTCGGCGGGACGGCCGGTCTTCAGGTCCCACAGCTGCCAGGGGGTGAGGTTCATCAGCGCGTCGGCACAGAGCGTGGCCACGTCCAGGTCGCCGGGGGCGCTCTCGTACACGGCGAGCATCCGGTCCGCGTACGGCTCGTTCCACACGGAGCAGTCCTCGGCCGCCCGGGCCTGCGGGTAGCGGGCGCGCAGGGCCTCGATGAGGGCCTGCTCGACGGGGGTGGCGTGCGCGGCCTTCTCGTGCGCGAGCTCCACGGCCCGGTGGGTGCGCTCGACGGTGCCGGCGAGTTCGTCGTCGTCGAAGGCTTCCCAGGGCTTGTTGTAGTTGGGGCCGAGGGCGTAGGCGATACCCCAGTGGGCCATGGCGCAGTCCGGGTCGGCTTCGGCGGCCTTCTCGAAGCAGGCGACCGCTTCCTCGTGGTTGAAGGCGTACGTCCACACCAGACCGCGGTCGAACCAGAGTTGGGCTTCGGCGGAGGACGTCGTCACGGGCCGGCCGTGGGTGCCGAGGTCGTAGTAGTCGTCCATCGTGCCTGCCTTCCCGGGCAACGGACGGGCCGGGAGCCGCCGCGCGGGCGACGGACGTCCCGTGGGGACGAAACCGACGATAGCGGGGCGCACGCACTCCTGCAGGAGTCGGCGGGGATCCGGCCGCCGTCCGCCTAGAGGCGCCGACGAGGAGCTGCGGGGAGACTACCTTGATCATCGTGTTGGTCCAGCGCATCTGGCGCAGGGTCTGCGGATGGCAGGCGGAGACCAGCTCCAGCAGGTTCCGCTCCCGGGTGGCCTGCGCCGCCTGGGCGAGCATCTCCCAGTGCAGCGAATTGCGGACGGCGGCCAGGTGCAGCTCGCGCAGGATGGAGGCGGAGCGGGCCCAGCGGTCCACGTCCTCCTCACGGACACCCTCCGCCAGGTGCAGGTCCGTGCGGGCCGGCCACGGGGTGCCGGGCGCGTACGGCGTACGCGCTCCCCACGGGTCGGCGATCGGGTCCGTCGAGCTGTCCAAGGTCCGGCCTCCCACGGGAAACGGGGTCACCCCCGCAAGCACCCCTCCTCGGAACGGCCAGTCACTCACTCCCGGCGCACGTCCGGATACTCGTGGTAATCACAGGTGGGGCGGACACCATTCCTTCGCGGTCTCCTTCGCCGACGGGCTGGCAGGGGTCGCGCGGGGCTCCCTAGGATGTACTCCCTGTCCAGCCAGTCCAGTTGGCGCGGTACTCCGCAGGGGGAACGATGCACTCCGGCAAGCAGCTGTCCACCGAGATCGACGCAACCGTTCCGACGGCCGCGCGCATGTACGACTACTACTTGGGCGGCAAGGACAACTACGCGGCGGACCGCGCCGCGACCGAGGAACTCGACAAGATGGTGCCCAGCACCCGCCGTCTGGCCCTGAACAACCGGCGCTTCCTCCAGCGCGTGGTCCGCACCCTGACCCAGGAGTACGGCATCCGGCAGTACCTGGACCACGGTTCCGGTCTGCCCACGCAGGACAACGTTCACCAGGTCGCGCAGCGCATCGACCCGAGCACCCACGTGGTGTACGTCGACAACGACCCGATGGTGCTGGTCCACGGGCGGGCGCTGCTGGAGCAGGACGAGCGCACCGTGGTGATCCAGGCCGACATGCGCGAGACGGACGCGATCTTCGGCCACGCGGAGACGCAGCGGCTGATCGACTTCTCCGAGCCGGTCTGCGTGCTGTTCAACTCGGTCTTCCACTGCATCCCCGACAGCGACACCGACGGGCCGCTCGCGGTCGCCCGCCGGGTGCGCGAACGGCTCGCGCCGGGCAGCTTCATGGTGATGTGCCAGCTGGTCAGCGAGGACCCCGAGGTGCGCGAGTTCGTCACGAACTTCATGGACCAGGCGACCCAGGGACACTGGGGCCGGGTCCGTCAGCAGAAGGACGTGGAGAGCTACTTCGAGGGTCTCGAGGTGATGGAGCCGGGCCTGGTGGAGGTGTCCACCTGGCGTCCGGACACCGAGGTGGCGCCCCGTCAGCTCACGCAGGAGTGGATCGAGTTCGGCGGTGTGGGCCGGCTCCCGCAGTAGACCCTCGCGGGGGGGGGCTGCGCCACTAGTCGGTGGCGTAGCGCTCCTTGATCGTGCCGCGCAGCATCTCCACGGATTCGCGGGGCGTGAGTGCCTCGTCGGCGAGGCGGTCCAGCGCGATGCGGTACTCCTCGGTCTCGTCCCGGTCCTCGAGGAAGTTGGCGCTCCTGATGTGCTCCAGGTAGACCACGTCGGGCAGGTCCAGGCCGCCGAAGCGCAGATAGGTCACGGGGATCGCGGGAGCCGACGCGTTGGTCACGTCGAGCGGCACGATCTGCACCGTCACATTGGGCCGGTCGGCCATCGTCACCAGGTGTTCGAGCTGCTCGCGCATCACCGCGCGGCTGCCCAGGACGCGCAGCAGGACCGACTCGTCGATGACGGCCCACAGCTGCGGCGGGGCGTCACGCTGGAGCAGTTCGGCGCGGCGCATGCGCAGTTCCACCCGGCGCTGCACCTCGCCCGCCGGGGCGTTGGGCAGCCCTCGTTCGACCACGGCACGGGTGTAGGCGGCTGTCTGCAGCAGACCGGGGACGTACTGGATCTCGAAGGTACGGATGGTGGCCGCGGCCTCCTGGAGTCCGACCAGGCGGTCGAACCACTCGGGCATCAGCCGCTTGTCGTACCGCTGCCACCAGCCGGGCTCCCCGGCCCGCTGGAGGAGCTTGAGCAGCACCGAGGCCTCGTACTCGTCGGTGCCGTACAGATTCAGCAGCGCGCGGACGTCGCTCTCGGTCGGCGGGCGGCGCCCCTTGCCGGCTTCGATGCGGGACAGCTTCGCCCCGCTGAAGCCGACGGCGCGAGCCGCCTGGTCCTGGGACAGGCCGGCATCCTCACGGAAGCCCGCCAGCTGCACTCCGACCAGCATCTTCAGCAGGGTCGGCGCGGGCTCGGACCTGTCCAGATAGGGTTCCAGACGGGAGATGCGATGCGACGCGGCGGACATCCTGACTCCCAGCAGACCGGCACAAGGGCGGTTTACACTATCGCATCTGACACTGCCTCACCGCACCCGCCCCGGGAAAGCCGCGCAGAAGTGGCTAGTTGAATTCCGTTCCGCCGGCGCCGCCCGGGGACGGCCGGCGCCGGCGGCCGGAGGACTCACAGAAGATGGTCGAACTCGCCGTCCTTCGCGCCGGCCAGGAAGGCGGCCAGCTCCGCGGAGGTGTAGACGAGGGCGGGGCCGTCGGGGTCGCGGGAGTTGCGCACCGCGATCCCCCCGCCACTGAGCAGCGCCACCTCGACACAGTTGCCCTCGGCGTTGCTGTGCCGGCTCTTGATCCAGCGGACGTCCAACTGACTGGCCCGCACTCCGTTCCGCACTCCTGGCACCGCTGTCTCCTTGCTGTTCGCGTTCCCCACCGCTCACGGTCTGCCGCCGCGTATGGCGAAAAATCTCGCGCAATTTCTCGTGCAATTGCACGCGAGCGCTGTCAGCGTGGATAATAGCCGTGGCGTCAACCCCTGTGTCGGCGCCCTGTCCTGACGTCGCATCGAGGAGATGCCGTGTCAACACCTGCGCTTCCCGTACTGCGGCCGCCGGCCGCGGTCGCGGTCTCGCTGGGTGGCCCCGGCACGGCGCCGGGTTCCCCCCACGCATCGCTGCCCGCGGTGCCGTACGAGGATCCGCGTCCGGCGCCGAGGACGGCGGGCCTCGCCTCCGCGTCGGTCGCGACGCGCATCGCCTGCACCCCCGAGGGCCTCGCCCGTGCGCGGTCCTTCACCCGGGACGTCATGGCCGTCTGGTCGCTCGGCCACCGCTGCGACGACGTCACCCTCGTGATGACCGAGCTCGCCGTCAACGCCGTGACGCACGCGGCACCGCGGTGCGCGGGTGTGCCGGACGTCCGGCTCGGGTTCCACCGGGCACCGGCGGATCTGCTGCTCGCCGTCTCCGACCCCGACGACCACCCGCCCGTCCGTACCTCCGGCTCCGGCCTGGAGGAGCACGGCCGGGGGCTGCACATCGTCGACGCCCTGTCCGAGGCGTGGGGCTGGATCCCCACGGCCCCGGCCGGCAAGACGGTGTGGGCCCGCCTGTCGACCCACCCGCCCATCTGACACGACTGCCTCGGAAAGGCACCCACGCCATGCGCAGCGCTTCGACGCACCAGCCGAGCAGCGAGCGCCCAGTGCGCCACGCGCCCCCCACCGGAGTGGCCAGGACCACGCCCCTCACGGCACTGTCCCGCGTGCCCTGGGCCGAGATGCAGGACTCCACCGGATCGGCGGCGGCCATCCCCCTGCTGCTCAACGGCATCGCCTGGGGGGACTCCCGCACGGCGACGGCCGCCCTCGAGGACCTGCGGAAACGCATCTGCCAGTACGGGTTCGTCACGGAACAGGCGACCGCCGCCACGGTCCCCTTCCTCTGGGAACTGGCCCAGCTGCCGCACGTCACCTGCCGGGCCGGGGTCATCCAGCTGCTCAAGGCCATCGCCGACGCCCGCCAGTGGGAGAGCACCGCCGCCGCGTACCCCAAGCTGCTCAACCGCCGTGAGAACCCGGTGGTGTGGGAGCGGGCCGCCCGGCAGGCGGTGCGCGCCCGGCGCGGCGATCTGAACCGGCTGCTGTCCGAGCCGGACACCGAGATCTCCCGCGCCACCACGGAACTGGCCCGGGCCCTGGCCGACTGAGACCGGGCACACATGCTCCCGGGCCGGCGGCCCGGGCATCGACCGCGCGCGGCCTTCCGGGGGACGAGTCGCGCGCTGGGGGGAGGGTCGCGCGCGGCCAAGGGGGGACGGCCGCGCGCGACCCGCGGAGCCGCGAGGGGGCACGGGCGGCGAACCGCCGGTCAGGTGGGTGCCGCCCCTCGCCTCGTGTGGCGCGTCGGTGTAGACATGGCACATGGTCCGACTCATGGGTCGATCCCAGCCCCGGTCGCCCCTGCGGCACGGTGCCGCGGCGTCCGCGCGGCGCCGGCACAAGGAGCACGGCCGCTCCCGGTGGCGTCCGGCGGCGGCCCTGCGGTCGGTCCTGAGCGGGCGCAGCGTCGCCGGACAGGTGTTCGTCCTGCATCTGGTGATCGTGCTGCTGCTGGTCGTGGCCGCCGTCGTGGCCCTGGTGCTCCAGGTCCGGCGGGACAGCACCCAGGAGGCGCGCAACCGCTCGCTCGCCGTGGCGGAGACCTTCGCCAACGCGCCGGGCATCGTGGCGGCGCTCGACTCCCCCGATCCGACGGCCGTCCTGCAACCGCGTGCCGAGGCGGCCCGCGAGGAGTCCGACGTCGACTTCATCGTCGTCATGAACACCGACGGCATCCGCTACACCCACCCCCGGCCGGACCGCATCGGCAAAAAGTTCGTCGGCACCATCGAGCCCGCGCTGGCCGGGGAGCCGGTCGTGGAGGAGATCGAGGGGACCATCGGGCAGCTGGTACAGGCGGTGGTGCCGGTCGAGAACGGCGACGGCACGGTGGTGGGTCTGGTGTCGGCGGGCATCACCACGGAGAACGTCGGCGGGGCCACGGAGGCCCAGCTGCCGCTCGTGCTGAGCGCCGCGCTGGCCGCGCTGGCCCTGGCCACCGGTGGCGCGGCCCTGGTCAGCAGACGGCTGCTGCGCCAGACCCACGGCCTGGGTCCGCACGAGATGACGCGGATGTACGAACACCACGACGCCGTGCTCCACGCGGTGCGCGAAGGGGTGCTCATCGTCGACGGAGACGGCACCCTCATGCTCGCCAACGACGAGGCGCACCGGCTGTTCGGCCTGCCCCCGGACGCCGAGGGCCGGCATGTGCGGGACATCGGCCTGGCTCCCGGCACCGCGGACCTGCTGTCCTCCGGCCGGGTGGCCACGGACGAGGTGCACCGGGTGGGCGACCGGCTGCTGGCGGTCAACCAGCGGCCCACGGACCGCTCGGGCGGCCCGCCCGGCAGTGTCGCCACGGTCCGCGACTCCACCGAGCTGCGTGCCCTGTCCGGACGGGCCGAGACCTCACGCGCGCGGCTCGACATGCTCTACGACGCCGGGGTGGGCATCGGGACGAGTCTGGACGTCACCCGCACCGCCGAGGAGCTGACCGAGCTGGCCGTGCCGCGGTTCGCCGACTTCGCCACGGTGGACCTGTTCGAGACGGTGCTGGCCGGCGGGCACCCGGACCCGGCGGGCGCGCTGCGCCGCACCGCCCGCACGGGCATCGCCGACGACGCCCCGCTCTATCCCCGAGGCGAAACGATCCGCTTCGTGGCGTCGTCCCCGCAGGGCCAGAGCCTCGCCGGCGGCCGACCGGTCCTCGAGCCCCGTCTCGCCGACGCCCCGGGCTGGCACGCCCAGGACATCGAGCGCTCCGGGCAGGTCGTGGAGTACGGCATCCATTCGCTGATCACCGTGCCGCTGCGGGCCGGCGCCCTGGTACTGGGCGTGGTCAGCTTCTGGCGGTGCCGGAAGACGGAGCCGTTCGACACCGACGAACTGGCGCTGGCTGAGGAGCTGGTGGCCCGGGCGGCGGTCTCCATCGACAACGCCCGCCGCTACACGCGCGAGCACAGCATGGCGGTGACGCTCCAGCAGAGCCTGCTGCCGCGCAGCCTGCCCGAGCAGAGCGCCCTGGAGATCGCCTACCGCTATCTGCCGGCCCAGGCCGGGGTGGGCGGGGACTGGTTCGACGTACTGCCGCTGTCCGGCGCGCGGGTCGCCCTGGTAGTCGGGGACGTCGTCGGGCACGGGCTGCACGCGGCGGCCACGATGGGGCGGCTGCGCACCGCCGTGCACAACTTCTCGGCGCTGGACCTCCCGCCCGACGAGCTCCTCGGGCTGCTCGACGAGTTGGTCGCCCGGATCGACCAGGACGAGGCGCAGGACGAACAGGTCGCCCCGGTGACCGGGGCGACCTGTCTGTACGCCGTGTACGACCCCGTCTCGCGGCACTGCACCGCCGCCCGCGCGGGCCATCCCCCGCCGGCCGTGGTCCGGCCGGACGGCAGGGTGGAGTTCCCGGACGTGCCCGCCGGTCCCCCGCTGGGGCTCGGCGGGCTGCCGTTCGAGTCGGCCGATCTGGAGCTGCCGGAGGGCAGCCGGCTGGTGCTGTACACCGACGGCCTGGTCGAGGACCGGGGGCACGACATCGACGTCGGTCTGGAGCGGCTGTCCGAGGCGCTGTCCCGGGCCGGCGACTCCCCCGAGGACACCTGCAGGGTCGCGCTGGAGTCGCGGCGGCCGGTGCGGGCCGGGGACGACATCGCGCTGATCGTGGCGCGGACGCGGGTGCTGCCCGCCGACCGGATCGCCGAGTGGCCGGTGCCGTCGGATCCGGCCGCGGTCGGTGAGGTCCGGGCCGCGGTCACCCGCAAGCTGGCCGAGTGGGGGCTGGAGGAGCTGACCTTCGGCACGGAGCTGATCCTGAGCGAGCTGGTGACCAACGCGCTGCGCTACGGCGGCAGCCCGATCCAGGTGCGCATGCTGCACGACCGCAATCTGATCTGCGAGGTCTACGACAGCGGCAGCACCTCGCCGCATCTGCGGTACGCGACCATGACGGACGAGGGCGGGCGCGGGCTGTTCCTGGTCGCCCAGCTCGCCGAACGCTGGGGCACCCGCTATCTTCCGGCGGGCAAGGTCATCTGGGCGGAGCAGCCCCTCCCCGGGTCATAAGCGGACTCTGGGAGAGCTCATAAGGGATGCTTATGGGCTCATAGAACAGACCCCGGTACCAGGTTAGGCTTGCCTTAGCTTAGGCTTCCCTGCGAGTCGTTTGTCATCGCTCGAAGGGAACCCGAACATGCCCCGCCCCCTGCGGGTCGCCATCGTCGGATCCGGCCCCGCCGGGATCTACGCGGCCGACGCCCTGCTCAAGTCCGACGTCGCCGCCGAACCGGGCGTGTCCATCGACATCTTCGAGCGCATGCCGGCGCCGTTCGGACTGATCCGCTACGGCGTCGCCCCCGACCACCCGCGGATCAAGGGCATCATCACCGCCCTGCACCAGGTGCTCGACAAGCCGCAGATCCGTCTGTTCGGCAATGTGGACTACGGCACGGATCTCCACCTCGACGACCTGCGCACGTTCTACGACGGCGTGATCTTCGCCACCGGCGCCATGGCCGACCGCGCGCTGGACGTCCCCGGCATCGGCCTGGACGGTTCCTACGGCGCCGCGGACTTCGTCTCCTGGTACGACGGCCACCCGGACGTGCCGCGCACCTGGCCCCTGGAGGCGGAGAAGGTCGCCGTGCTGGGCGTCGGGAACGTCGCCCTCGACGTCGCCCGCATCCTCGCCAAGACGGCCGACGAACTCCTGCCGACGGAGATCCCGCCGAACGTGTACGAGGGCCTGAAGGCCAACAAGGCCCTGGAGGTCCACGTGTTCGGGCGCCGCGGCCCGGCACAGGCGAAGTTCAGCCCGATGGAGCTGCGCGAGCTCGACCACTCCCCCAACATCGAGGTCGTCGTCGACCCCGAGGACATCGACTACGACGAGGGCTCGATCGCCACCCGGCGCGGCAGCAAGCAGGCCGACATGGTGGCCAAGACCCTGGAGAACTGGGCGATCCGCGACACCGGCGACCGCCCGCACAAGCTGTTCCTGCACTTCTTCGAGTCCCCCGTGGAGATCCTCGGCGAGGACGGCAGGGTCACCGGCCTGCGCACCGAGCGCACCGCGCTCGACGGCACCGGCAACGTCAAGGGCACCGGTACGTTCAAGGACTGGGAGGTCGGCGCGGTCTACCGGGCGGTGGGCTATCTGTCGGACAAGCTGCCCAAGCTGCCCTGGGACATCGGCTCCGGCACCATCCCCGACCAGGGCGGCCGGGTCGTCCAGGACACCGGCGAGCACCTGCCGTCCACGTACGTCACCGGCTGGATCCGCCGCGGCCCGGTGGGCCTGATCGGCCACACCAAGGGCGACGCCAACGAGACCGTGGCGAACCTGCTGGAGGACCACGCCGCCGGGCGGCTGCTGACCCCCGAGTCGCCCGCTCCGGAGGCGGTGGACGCGTTCCTCGCCGAGCGCGGCGTCCGCTTCACCACCTGGGAGGGCTGGCACCGGCTCGACGCGGCGGAGAAGGCGCTGGGCGAGCCGCAGGGCCGCGAGCGCGTGAAGATCGTCGAGCGTGAGGACATGCTGCGGGAGAGCGGCGCGTAGCGCCTGGCCGGCGTGGAGCAAGCGGCCGGGAGCGCCTGCTCCCGGCCGGCCGGGCCGCCGCCCGGCCAGGGCGCCCACCCCGCCCCACCGCGAGATCCGCCATCCCGGGCCGCCGCGCCTCGCCGACGCAACAGGCGGTCGAGGCCGCCCACTCCGGGAGCCGGGCCCACTCCCGGCGGGGCGGGCCCACTCCCGGCAGCGCCACCCGCCCCACCAGCGGGACCGCCATCCCGGGCCACCGACGGAGCGGACAGTCGGAGCCACCCACCCCGGGAGCCCAGCCCACTCCCGGCAGCGCCACCCGCCCCACCAGCGGGACCGCCATCCCGGGCCACCGACGGAGCGGACAGTCGGAGCCACCCACCCCGGGAGCCCAGCCCACTCCCGGCAGCGCCACCCGCCCCACCAGCGGGACCGCCTCCCCGGGCCACCGACGGAGCGGACAGTCGGAGCCACCCACCCCGGGAGCCCAGCCCACTCCCGGCGAAAGCGCCTGCTCCCGGCCGGCCGGGCCGCCGCCCGGCCAGGGCGCCCGCCCCGCCCCGCCGGCGGGGTCCGCCGGCACCTTGGGCCGGCGGACCCGCGCGGCGCGCCGTCGGGTGACCGCTCGGGCCGTTCCCGGGCCGGGTGGGTGCTCGCCCGTTCAGTCCGGGAGGGTCAGCCGGCCCGTGCCGCCCGGCTCGACGCGGACCGTGCGGCGGTCCGGCAGGTGCACGTCGATCGGGGAGCGGCCGGACTCGGGCACGGTGATCTCCAGGTGACCGCGCTCCAGCCGCAGCCGCACCCCCCAGTGGCCGTGATAGCGCAGGGTGAAGCCGTAGGAAGACAGCTCCGGCAGCGGCACCGGGGCGAGCCACAGGGCGCCCCCGCGCGTCTCGAGACCGGTCAGCCCGCGCTGGACCAGGTCGAGGGTGCCGGCCATGGCGCCGAGGTGGATGCCCTCACCGGTGGTGCCGCCCTGGATGTCGGCGATGTCCGCCTGCAACGCCTCCTGGCAGAACTGCCAGGCGTCCGCGCGGCGGGCCCGGGCCAGGACCCAGCCGTGGACCAGTCCGCTGAGGGTGGAACCGTGGCTGGTGCGGTGCAGATAGTGGTCCACCGTGCGCCGCCAGGTCCGCTCGTCCAGGCTCAGCCCCAGCCGGTGGAAGACACCCTGGAGTTCGGCGGGCGAGAAAAGGTAACCCAGCATCAGGACGTCCGCCTGCTTGGATGCCTGGTAGCGGTTGACGGTGTCGCCCTCGGCCTCCAGGATCCGGTCCAGGCGGCGGATGTCGCCGTACCGGCGCCGGTAGCCCCGCCAGTCGAGTTCGGCGAGTTCCCCGTAGCCCTCGAACTGGCTGATGACGCCGTCGTGGAAGGGGACGTGCAGCATGCGGGAGATCTCCTCCCACTCCTCGAGTTCGCCCCCGTCCAGCCCGGTCCGTTCGGCCAGCTCCCGGCGCCGGGGCTCGGGCAGGCCGTCCAGCACGTCCAGGGTGTGGGCGAGCACCCAGGCGGCGGTGACGTTGGTGTACGCGTTGTCGTCGAGGCCGGGTTCGGCGGCGTCAGGGTAGGCGTCGTGGTACTCGTCGGGGCCGACGACACCCTTGATGCGGTAGCGGCCGAGACGGTCGTCGAAGCCGGCCGAGTCCGCCCAGAAGCGGGAGATCTGCAGCAGCATCTCGGCGCCCTTGGTGTGCAGGAACTCCTCGTCGCCACTCGCCTCGCAGTACTGCCACACGTTGTACGCGATGGCCGAGCCCACGTGGTGCTGGAGGTGGGAGTGGTCGGGCAGCCAGCGGCCGGAGCGGGGATTGAGGTGCAGCTGCTGGGTCTCCTCCCGTCCGTCGCTGCCGCTCTGCCACGGATACATCGCGCCGTCGCGCCCCGCGTCCCGCGCGGCGGTGCGGGCGCGTTCCAGGCGCCGGTACCGGTAGTGCAGCAGCGCGCGCGAGACCTCCGGGAAGTGCAGGTTGAGGTAGGGCAGGACGAACAGCTCGTCCCAGAAGACGTGCCCCCGGTAGGCCTCGCCGTGCAGTCCCCTGGCCGGGACGCCGACGTCCAGGTCCGCGGTGTTCGGGGAGAGGGTCTGCAGGACGTGGAAGAGGTGCAGCCGCAGGATGCGCCCCGCCTCGGCGGGCACGTCCAGCTGGGCCCGGCGCCACAGCTGCTCCCACACCGTCAGATGAGGCGCCAGCAACGCGTCGAAGCTCCCCGCCCGGCTCACCCGGTCGACGGCGGCGTGCAGCGGGTCGCTGATCGCGGCGTCGCGGGAGGTGTGCAGCGCGACGATCTTGTCGACGGTGGCGGTGCTCCCGTCGGCCAGTTCCAGCAGGGTCGTCTGCACGGCACGCGGCCGGTCGTGCCGCACCGCGACGGGCGCGGGTGACGTCAGCCGCGCGGCGAGGGCGATCCGCACGTCGGAGGTGCGGGTGCGGCAGCGCAGCCACACGGTGTCCGCGGAGGTCGTGCCGGTGAGCACATGGGTCAGATGGCGGCCGTCCAGCTCCTGGTAGCGCCGCACCCCGGAGTTGGTGACGCCGCCGTCGAGCGCCGCCTCGGTCTCCAGGGTGCCGGAGAAGCCCTCGGCGGTGAACTCGGTGCGCAGTCCCGCCAGATGGGGGTCGGCCATGTGCACGAACCGGAGCTGGCGCACGAGGAGCGCCCGCTGCGCGCCGAGGCCGTACCGCGTCCTGCGCTCCAGCAGCCCGGAGGACAGGTGCAGGGTCACGGCGTGCTCCAGCACGGTCGCCGTGTCGGGGGTGAGCCAGTCCTCCCCGGGCAGCCGGAAGCGCAGGGGGAGCCAGTTGGGCAGGTTGACCATGTCCTCGTTCTCGACCTGCCGCCCGGCGACCTGGGAGGTGAGCCGGTTGTAGATGCCGGCCGCGTAGGTGCCCGGGTAGTGCACCTCGTCCGCCGAACACTCGGCCAGGGCCCCGCGGGTGGCGACGTATCCGTTGCCCAGGGTGCACAGCGACTCGCGGAGGCGCGCGTCGGCGGGATCGTATCCCTCGTACTCCCAGGTCCAGCCCGTCATCGACGCTCCTCCCGCCGACGGTGCACCCGTGCCGGCCGTGCCCCTCCCGGCCGCTGCGGCCGGAGGCCGCCAACGAGTACCCCCGCCGGGTGACGACCACACACCGTAGGCCCCCCCGGGGAGGGCCTACGGCTCCCCCAGCGGCACCCGCCACACCAGCGTGGTTCCCTCGCCGGGGGAGGCGGTGATGTCGAAGGTGCCGCCGAGCTGCTCGGCGCGCTCGGCCATGTTGCGCAGCCCGCTGCGGCGGCCGCCGGCGGGGACGCCCACGCCGTTGTCCGCGACCGTCAGCCGGACCTCGCGCCCGTCGGTCTCCAGCACCACCTCGGCGCGGTCGGCGCGGGCGTGCCGGGCGATGTTGGTCAGCGCCTCGGAGAGCACCGCCACCACGTGGTCGGCGGCCTCCTTGGGCACCTCGGTGTCGATCAGGCCCGCCATCCGCACACTGGGCGCGAAACCCAGCATGGGGGCGGCCTCGCCGACCACCCGTACGGCGCGGGCGCGCAGCAGGCCGGTGCCGTCGTTGCCCTCGGCGGGATGGGAGCGCAGGCCGAAGATGGTCGAGCGGATGATCTTTATGGTTTCG
The DNA here is from genome assembly GCF_984686075.1 of Streptomyces speibonae. Classification (NCBI taxonomy): domain Bacteria; kingdom Bacillati; phylum Actinomycetota; class Actinomycetes; order Kitasatosporales; family Streptomycetaceae; genus Streptomyces; species Streptomyces speibonae. The sequence goes on from NZ_OZ480260.1 coordinate 354,729, forward strand.
TCGAGGTCGTCCACGGCCCGCAGCACCCGCTCCGAGGCCTCCTTGTGCTCGATGAACCGGCCGGCGCTCTGCAGCGTCATGCCGGTGGCGAACAGCCGCTGGATGGCCAGATCGTGCAGGTCGCGGGCGATGCGGTCGCGGTCCTCGAGGACGGCGATCTGCTCGGCGTCCGCGCGGCGTTCCGCCAGCTCCATCGCCACCGCCGCCTGCGCGGCGAAGCCCTGGAGCGGCTCGGTCTCCTTGTCCGTGAACGGGTTGCGGGCGGCGGAGCGCACCAGCAGGACGATGCCGCGCACGCGGTCGCCCGAGCCCATCGGCACGGCCACGGCCGGACCGAGGTCCTCCAGGCGCTGGGGGCCCGGGAAGACCCGCTCGTCGCTGGTGATGTCCGGGCTGGTGACGGGGGCGGCCGTGGTGAAGGCCCGGCCCAGCAGACTGTTCTCGACCGGCACGACGAGCCCGCGGTGGCTTTCGGCGCCCTGGCCGACGGCCAGTTCCACGGTCAGCGAGTCGGTGCCGGGCATGGGCACCGCGATCACGGCGAGGGCGGCTCCGGTGATCTCGCGGGCGCGCTCCGCGATGAGCATCAGGGCGGTGCCGCGGTCGCTGCCCGACATCAGTTCGTGGGTGATCTCGGCGTTGGCCTGCAGCCAGCGCTCCCGCCGCCGGGACTCCTCGTAGAGGCGCGCGTTGTCGATGGCGACGCCGGCGGCGACGGCGAGGGTGGACAGGACCGACTCGTCCTCCTCGTCGAACTGCGCCCCGTCCCGCTTCTCGGTGAGGTACAGATTGCCGAACACCTGGTCGCGGACCCGGATGGGGACCCCGAGGAAGGCGTTCATCGGCGGGTGGTGGGGCGGGAATCCGTACGACGCGGGGTGCTCGGAGAGCTTGGCCACCCGCAGCGGTTCGGGGTGGCGGATCAGTTCGCCGAGGATGCCGTGGCCCTCGGGGTAGTGGCCGATGCGGGCGATCTCCTCCTCGCTGACACCGACGGTGTGGAAGGCGGACAGCCGCTTGCCGTCCGGGCCGATCACGCCCAGGGCGGCGTACCGCGCCTCGACCACCGCGGCGGCAGCCTCGACGATGCTGTGCAGCACCTGCTCCAGCTCCAGTTCCCGGCCGACCGAGAGCACGGCCTCCAGCAGGCTGCGCACCCGGTCACGGGTGCTGCGGGCCGCGTCGATACGGGCCTGCAGCTCCTCCAGCAGCTCGTCGAGGCGCAGCTGCGGCAGCCGTACGTGGGCGTCCTCGTCCCGCTCGGAGCCTTCCACCCGTGTGCCTCCTGTCCCCATGCCTTCACACCGCCGCCCGGCGGTCTCCCGGCCGGGCGCCCGGTAACGGTCCAGTAAAGGCGACGGTACGGCATCGGCCTGACGAGGGGTGCGGCGGGGAGTCCGACCGGCCGCACCGGGCCGCTGGGCCGGTCGGCCCTCGTGCGACGGCCGTCCGCCTGGGCCACAGGTCCCGTTCGCACGGGACGACGGTCCCGCATCCCCGGCGACGGGGCCGTTACCACCGGATACAGGCGGCGGCGGTTGCTATACAGGTGCTGCCGTCGGTCCGGACCCGCGGTCCAACCCCCTTGTTCCGTCCCGCCTTTGGGAGACTTCATGCTGTCCGAAGAGTCCGCCGCAGTGCTGCGGGCCACCCTGCCCGCCGTGGCCGGGGCGCTCGACGAGATCACGACGCGCTTCTACGACGCGATGTTCCGCGACCGGCCCGAGCTCCTGGACGGCCTGTTCAACCGGGGCAACCAGGCCAGCGGCGCCCAGCGGCGGGCGCTCGCCGGCTCCATAGCCGGTTTCGCCCAGGCGCTCCTCGACGACCCGGAGAGCCGGCCGGACGCCCTGCTGGCGCGGATCGCGCACAAGCATGTCGCGGTCGGGATCACCGACGACCAGTACACGATCGTCCACAAGTACCTGTTCGGCGCGATCGCCGAGGTGCTCGGGGACGCGGTGACCCCCGAGGTCGCGGCCGCCTGGGACGAGGTGTACTGGCTGATGGCGGGTGCCCTCATCGCGCTGGAGGCGCGGCTGTACCACGATGCCGGGGTCGAGCCCGGCGACATCTGGCGCCCGTGGACGGTCGTGGAACGCCACGAGGAGACGGACGACGTGGTGTCGTTCCTGGTGCGCCCGTCCGACGGCCGGCCCGCGCCGCCGGCCCGCGCCGGTCAGTACGTCAGCGTGCGGCTGCGCATGGACGACGGGGTGCACCAGCTGCGCCAGTACAGCCTGTCCTCCGACCCCGGCGACGAGCTGCGCCGCATCACCGTCAAACGGGTCGCGGGCGAGGACGGTGCCCCGGACGGCGAGGTCTCCAACCTGCTGTTCGAGCGGATCGGTACCGGGGACGGGCTCGACCTGTCCGTGCCCGCCGGTGACGTCGCGCTCGACGAGGCCGGCACCCCGCTGGTCCTGGCCTCGGCGGGGATCGGCTGCACCCCGATGCTGGGCATGCTCGCCCGGCTGGTCGCCACGGGTTCCACCCGGCGGGTGCTGGTGCTGCACGCCGATGCCTCCCCCGCCGAGCACGCCCTGCGGGCGGAGACCCGCGAGGCGGTGAACGCGCTGCCCGACGCGGAGGCGGTGTTCTGGTACGAGCGTCCCGGCCCCGAGGAGCCCGGCGCCCGCGAGGGGCTGATGGACCTGGAGGGGCTCGACATCCCGGCGGACGCGACGGTGTACCTCTGCGGCCCGCTGCCGTTCATGCGCGCCGTGCGCGGCGCGGTGCTCGGCCGCGGGGTCCCCGCCCGGTCCGTCCACTACGAGGTCTTCGGCCCCGACCTCTGGCTGCCCGAGGCGGCCTGACCGCCCGGCGGCCCCGGGGCGTGCGCGTCCGGCCGGACGCGCACGCCCCGGGCCCCGGCTCAGACCTCCAGCTCGGACTCGATACGGCGCAACTGGTGGCGCGCCATGGCGAGGTTGGCCCGGCCCGCGTCGAGCACCACGTAGAGGAACAGGCCGTTCCCGCCGCGTCCCTTGAGCAGGCGGATCAGGTGGTACTGGCTGCTCAGGGTGATCAGGATGTCCTCGATGTCGTCGTTGAGCCCCAGGTGTTCCATGGTCCGCAGCTTGGAGCGCACCACGTCCGTGTTGCCGGCGGCGGCGACCTCCAGGTTGAAGTCTTTGCTGCCGCCCAGGGTGCCGAGGGCCATCCCGCTGGTGTAGTCGACGAGTGCGGCGGCGGTGGCGCCGTCGATGGAGCTGAGGCATTCCTTGAGCGAGGTCTCGGTGTTGGCCATGAATGGTGTCCTTTCCATCGGAAATGGGTGGTTCGGGCCGGCCGCCGGGTCGTGCGCGGGCGTCCGGCCGGGAGAAAGGGCTGGGTTCGGCCGCCGGGGTTCAGCCGCCGGGCTGGGTCCGGGGCCGGTGGGCGGGCAGCTGCGGGGTCCGCACCGGGAGGGTGCCGATGGGCCGGGCCGGGTCCGGGTCCTGGACCCGCGCGGGAGGGTTCCGGGGCGCGAGCCGGTCGGCGTGCCGGCCCCCGCCCGGGCCGGCGTGGGACTCCACCAGTTCCGCGATCCGGGCGCCGCTGCGCCGGCCCTCCAGGTGCAGCCGGCCCACGTTGACCCGGTCGTCGGCGAGGAGGGTGAGGACGGCGGTGGGTCCGGCCGCGTAGGTGGCGATGTAGCCCCGGCCGCCGCGCACCAGGAGTTCGCAGAACTCGCCGCGGGCGGCGGCGTCCGTCAGGCGGTGCGCGACGCCGAGCGCGGCGGCGGTCAGCGCGGCCAGCCCCTCCGGTTCGGCGTCGGGGACGTCGTGGGCCAGGACGAGCCCGTCGACGGTGGCCGCGAGGGTGCCCGCCAGCCGGGGTATCCGGGTGCGGAGCCGACGCAGTTCGTCCAGCACGTCGGTCTCGACGGCCATGAGCAGTCTCCTTTCGGCACGCTGCCGGCGCGCGCGGATCACAGTGCCTCCAAGGCGTCCAGGAGCCGTCGCAGCAGCGCTGTGTCGGGCTCGTCCCACGCCGTGCCGCCCGCGCCGGGGACGGGGTGGACGGGTGTGGCGGGCGGCGGTGGTGGCGCGGGCGTGACCAGTCCGTCGGCGGCCAGACGGCGCAGTTCGACGAGGGTATGGAAGGTGCGATGGGCGAGGGCCGAGGCGATCTGTGCGGCGGTGCGGCCGCCGTCGACCAGGGCGAGGGTGCGGCCGCGGCGCGGCGGCAGCCCGGCGGGATCGGCGCCGTCCGCGCGGGTGAGCGGCGCGGTGTCGACGGCCGGGTCGGGCCAGATACGGTGCAGCAGATCGCCGCGGCGGCGGGACTCGCGCAGCACGGTGGCCACCGGTACCGGGCGCACCGCGCCGAACCAGTGGGCGACGCCCGGGCGGAAGCGGAGCGCGGCACCGTCGTGGGCGAGCGCGAAGTACGCGGCGTCGAACAACGCGCCCAGATGGCACAGTTCCAGGGCGCCGGTGGTCAGGCGCCCGCTGTCCACCAGCCGACGGCCCACCTGGTGCGCCGCGCCCGCCCGTTCGACCGCCTCCCACCAGCCAGCCGGCGCGACGGCGCCGCTGCGGGTGAGCAGGTCGCCGAGGTCGGGACTGTGGCCGGACTCGACGTGGACGACGTGTCCCGCCGAGAGGTAGAAGATCCCGGACTCGGTGGACAGCGCGCCGGTGGCATGCTCGGCGGCGAGGGTGCCGAGCAGCTCGGGCGCGGATCCGCCGGTGCGTTCCACGGTGGTCATCCGAGCACCAGCCGGTCCGCCATCTCGGCCAGCCGTATGCGGGCCAGGGCGAGGTTGCCGTCGGCGCGGTCGAGCCACAGGTACAGGAAGACCGTGCTGTCGAAGGTCGTGACGACGAAGCGCAGCAGGTGGTACGCATCCGCGCCGGTGAGGATCAGGTCCTCCACGGGCGATGTGCCGCCGGCCGTGCCCGTCCCGCCGCCGTCGGCCAGGGTGCCGCTCTCCATGGCCTGGCGGGCGAGTTCGGCGGTCTCCGCGGCCGCGGCCTCCGCGTCGCCGCCGGGCGCGTCGCCCACCGCGCCCAGGGCGAGTCCGCTGATCCAGTCGGCCACCAGGGCACCGCGCGCCCCGGGCAGACGCATGGCTTCCAGCAGACTCTCGTCGATTCCGGGCACGCCGGATCCCCCTCCTCGCACGGCTGTACCGCGAACGTGACGTCGACGCTACGGTGTGTGCTCGACCGAGGTGAGGGCTTTGGTGTTTTCCCGGGGAATATGCGACACGGGTGATTCGCCACTGGTAAGGTCCCGGCTTTTGCCCGGGCGACGGTACCGGCGGTCCGCGCCGGTGCGGGCAGGGCCGGCCCCGATGCGGATGGTGAGCCGGCCCTGCTCGCGGGCCCATTGTGGTGATGTCCGTACCGCCTGGACCATGGGTGAACGGCCGTCACCACGTGCGCGCCGCGCACACCCCGCGCGCGACACGCCGCGCGCCCGCCTGGCGCCCCGCGTCCCTGTCGCCGGCCGTCGACGGCGATACTGGCAGGAAGCACGTACCCCCGCTCACCACTGGACTCATGCCGAACTCCCGCACAGCCCGCCCCGAGATTCCCTCAACGCTCTGGCTGGCCCGTGGCCGCCACACCGGTAACCGGCCCGACGAGGCGCTCCGGCGCTCTCTGCGCCGGCTCAAGGACGCCGGGGACATCGACGACTTCCTGGAACTCCCCGCCGACGACACGGCTCCCGACCTGGTCTTCGAGTCCCGCACGCGGGTCGCGGGCGAGGTCACCGTGCGTGCCCGGCTGACCCTCGCGCCCGGCACGGACCGGGGCCGGGACTGGACCCTGCTCGCGGAGGCGGAGCAGCCGTGGCAGGACGCGTGGCCGTCACCGGCCGGGATGTTCTGGGAACCGGAGGCCGACGCCGACTGGCACCGCGACCCGGCGACGGGACTGCTCCCCGGGGAGATCCACTTCCTCCCGGAGGACGACAAGGCCGTACGCCGGCTGCTGCGCGACTGCGCGCGTGACCCGTGGCACATCCATGTCGTCGTCCACGAGGCGATGACCACGGACGAGCGCGGCCGGGTGCCGCTCGCCCGCTGGCTGCCGCCGGGGCTGCGGCACCGGGTCGTGGAGCACCGGGCGCTGCCGCAGCAGTCCCGGGTGGCGAACTGGGCGCTGCGCGAGTTCGGGGTGGAGGTCCCGCGCGGAGGTGCGGCGGTGCTGCCGGGCGCTCCGGTACCGGACGGGTACGAGGCCGACGCGTTCGCCGTGCGGGCGGTGTTCCTGGACGGGACGCGGCCGTCGGGCCTCGTCGACGCGGTGACACGTTTCGACGCGCTGCCGCGGGCGCTGCCGGACGGGGCGCGGGAGGTGCTGACGGCGCTGCGGGAGGACTGGCACCTGCTGTCCCTGGAGGAGGAGCTGGCGAGGGAGCGCGCGCTGGTGGCCATGTACGCCGAGGCTCTGGAGGCCATGACGAAGTCCCGTGACCTGTACCGGGAGGCCGCCGAACGGGCCCACGAGGCCCTGGCCGCCTACCAGGACGCGCCCACCGCGCCGCCACCGCCGCGGACGCCCCCCACCCCCCTGCAGCACCTGACCCGCACCCTCGACCGCCTCCGCCCCCGCCGCACCCCCTCACGCACGCCCGAAGAACCCACCCCGGAACGCCGGCCGACAGCGCCCGAGCGCTGACCACCCCGGGCGAACGGCGGGGCGTGTCCCGCACCGGGGGCAGCCGGTGCGGGACACGCCCCGCCGCGCGGCAGCGAACACCGCGTCCGAACCCCCGTCGCACCCGCTCGGCACCGCTGCCCGCCGACGACACCGCCGTGTCCGACCAGCCCGCACGGGGCCACGCCCAGGGCCACGCCCCCACGGGGGCCGGAACGCCCATCCCCCCCCAACGCCCACAACCGCTCCCCCACCCAAGCGCCGGCGGCACCGCCACACCCGCACGACCCGCGCCCCGCCGCACCGAACCGCCGTCCACCAACGCACGCAACCGCTCCCCCCGTGCCCGAGCCCGGCGATGCAGCGCCCTGCGTCCCTCGCGGCGACGGCCGGGCGCCCGGTGTCCGCGTCGGGGTGGGGCGGGGCCCGCGATGGAGCGCGAGTTGCCCGGGCCGCGTCCGGACAACTCGCGCTCCACCGGTCGTGTCAGTCGGCCATGCGGTGGGGCTCCGGCGGGGGCCAGGTCCAGTGGGCGCCCGGCGAGGGGAAGGTCACCCGGACGACCAGGGCCGTCAGGGCCAGCACCGCGGCCGCCAGGGCAGCGGACATGGCGAGCCAGGTGGGGGCTAGTGCGAGGTCCACCGCGCGGGGCAGTCCCGCCGAGGGGACGGTGCCGCCGTAGGCGTGGGCCGCGGCCAGGGCCGTCGGCACCACGACCGCCGCCGCCAGGGCCAGCGCACCAGGACGCACCACCAGGATCAGCGCCAGCACCGTACAGAGCACCGAGAGGCCGACGGCGGAGGCGAGCAGACCCAGCGGGACGCCGTCCTGCCGCAGCGGGAAGTGCGCCACCGCGCACACGGCGAGGGCCACCGCGACGAGCCAGCTCGACCAGACCACGGGCCTGGCGGTGACCGGCCGCGGGGAGCGGGCACGGGCGGCGGTGGCGGGGCTCCGGCGCGGGCGCCGTGTCCGCCGGGCGCCGTCGCGGGCGGCGGGCCGTCGCCCGCGACGCAGGCGGAATCCGGCGCGCGGGGTGGCGGCGTCGGCGTCCTCGGGGTGTTCGGCGCCCCGCTGACTCGCGCCGTCCCCGTCGACCCGGGTGGCCTCCGTCGCCGCCCTGCGCAGATGTTCCGGCGGCTGGTGCAGGGCCAGACGGTCGATCAGTTCGACGAGTTCACCGACGGAGCGGCCGGTCGCGGCCGCGCGCAGCGCCTCCTCACGGCAGTGGGGCGCCAGCGGCTCGTTGTGGAGCAGCGCCACCAGAAGGGTGACGTCCTCCACTGAGCGGTGCGCCGCCGCCGCGCGGATGGTCTCGTCCGCGCTGCCGACGTCGCGGGGCGGCCGGGTCAGCAGGGCGACAAGCCGGGTGACGTCCTCCACGGACCGGTCGATCCCGGCGGCGCGCAGCGCGTCGACGACCGCCCGCGTGTGCTGGGGCGACCGCTCCAGCACGGTGATGAGGTCGACGACCTCTTCGAGGGGCCGGTCCGCCACGGCCGCGTGGACGAGGTCGCCGACCGGATCGCCGTACGGCCTTCCGGCCGCCGGGGCGTCGGGGTGCGGGGCCGGGCCCGGCGCACGCGTGGGTCCGGTGCGCTCGAGGGGGTCCACGAGGTCGACGGTGGCGACGGGGTCGCGCGCGGCCACGGTCTCCGGCGGATCCGCGCGTTCCGTCACCAGCGGCGTTCGCGGCGGACCGGACCGGTGCGTGCCGGTCGCCGCGACCGGGCCGGCGGAGGGCGGTGCTCCGGCCGCTCCGAGGGGTATGACCGGTTCGTTCGAGCGGGACGACGAGGGCAAAATGGTCATGATCGGCTCCATGGGGAAGGCTGATGACCATTACTAGGCGCCCCCACACCTCGGTGCCACTTGACTGCTCCACCGGGATGACCTGCGGCGATCGAGCGTTTCACGGGGAGACGGCAGGGCATCGGAGGCGTGCGCGCATGGCCGGTCCCCGCCGCCATACCGGGGCCGTCAGCGGGCATCCGACCGGAGAGGACTGTTCCGCGGCCGACGGGGCCGCGGCGCTCCGGTCACCGGAAGGAGGGCAGCGGGGTTGGAGTCGACCACGGCACTGCTGACCGTCGCCGCGGTCCTCGCGGCCGCGGTGCTGGCCGCGGCCGTCGCCGTCCTGGTCCGTCTGGTCCGTACGCGGCGGGAGTTGCGACGGGCGGGGCTGCCCACGGGGCCGCGCTGGGTGTTCTGGGGTGCCGTCCTGTACCTGGTGCTGCCGGCCGACCTGCTGCCCGATCCGGTCTATCTGGACGACATCGGCGTCCTGCTGCTCGCTCTGCGCAGTATGCGTGGCTCCCTCGGCGCGGGAGCGCCCTCAGCGCCTTCCCGGCGGTCCGGGCGACACCCCGTCGATGATTACACTCCGTAAGGAAACCAACCACCCGTTCGATTCGTATAAGTCTCTGGAAGCCGAAAGAAGTCGGCGGACCAAGCGGCGGACCACAGCGGGCCGTTGCCTGGTCGGCGCAGACCGACGAGGGAGACACGATGCAACCGTTCGCGCTCAACTACGCTCGCCCGGCAGTTGAGTTGGCCGTTGCCACTCCGTATGCGTACGACTCCGGACTGCAGTTGAACGTACTCGGGGACGGACGGATCGCCGCCTGCGACCACGCGCTGCTGCGTGAGGTGGGGACCACGACGTCCACCGCGGGCTCCAAGACTCACTTCGACGACTGAACGCGGACCGTAGACGATGACCGTGCTGATCCTCACCTGCGAGGAGGACGTCACCGCCGACATGGTGGTCGTCCATCTGAACGGCTCCGGAGTGCCCGTGGTCCGCCTCGACCCCGCCGATCTGACCGACGGCGTCTCGCTGTCCGGCGAGTTCGTCCACGGCCGCTTCCGTGGCCACCTCTCCGTCGGGGGGCGGCTGGTGAGCATCGGCGGGCTGCGGTCCGTGTGGGTGCGCCGGCCGGGCACTCCGGCCGGGCGCGGGCCGCAGCCGTCGGCGTGGCTGACCGAGGAGGCCTCGCAGGCGCTCTACGGCATGCTGCGCGGTTGCGACGCGCGCTGGATGAACCACCCGGACGCGGCCCGGCAGGCCCGCCACAAGCCGTGGCAGCTGCGGCTGGCCCAGCGCTGCGGCCTGCCCGTGCCGGCCACGGTGATCACCACGTTCCCGCGCGCGGCGCGGGAGTTCGCCGAGCGTTTCCCCGACCTGGTGGTCAAGCCGGTGTCGGGGGCGCATCCGCAGGATCCGCCGAGGGCCGTGCCGACCAGCCGGGTCGCGCCGGACACGGACTTCTCCGCGGTGGCGTACGGGCCGACGCTGCTGCAACGGCGGATCGCCAAGCGGGCCGACATCCGGCTGACCGTGGTGGGCGAACGGCTGCTGGCGGCCCGCAAGGCGACGGCACCGGACGCGGACCCGGACGACGTGGATGTGCGTTTCGCCGCGCCGGGGTCGCCCTGGGAGCCGGTGGAGGTCCCGGCGCGCACCGCCGAGGCCGTCCACACGTACATGAGCCGGGCCGAACTGGCGTACGGGGCTTTCGACTTCGCCGAGGACGCCGACGGGATGTGGTGGTTCCTGGAGTGCAATCAGTCGGGGCAGTTCGGGTTCGTGGAGGTGGAGACGGAACAGCCGATCGCGCGGACCATAGCGGAGTGGCTGTCCCGTCCCATTCCCGGGGAGCCCGCGGAACTCAACGGGGCGAGCACCACGGTGCGGTGAACCGTCGCACGGGGGTCAGCGCGACCGCGGTCCGGGCAGCATGGCGGTGCGCTGCCAGCCGTTGCCCGGTGACTGCGGCCGGTCGGGGCCCGGGCCGTAGCCGGGCCGCATGACCGACTCCAGCTCCCTGCTCACGCGTTCGGCCTCGGTTCTGACCTGTGCGGGCACGTCGCCGCACTCCGCGACGAGTCGGTCGTAGATGGGGGAATCCTGGAACACCCGTCAACGTGCCTTTCTGCTCGGCGGCCCCGGTGCGGGGACGCGACTGCCGAGTGTAGGGGCACGTCCGGCGCGAGGTGTGACTTCCCCCGGTACGACGGGATACGGAACGGTCACATGGTATTCGCCGCGGATTGCGGTGCCGGCGGCTGCGGCCGGGCGGTCAGGCGCCCGTGGTCGAGCCGGGGCGGACGATCATCAGGACCGTGACGGTCGCCCAGAGGAGATTGAAGACGCCGGTGAACATGGCGAGCCGCACGGTGCTCCGCCGGTCGACCGGCAGGTGCCCGGTGAGCTGTTCGACGAGCTCGTCCTGACGGGGCAGCACGAAGGCGAGGAGGACCCCGGCGGCCACCGCGGTCAGGGTGATCGAGGCGATGAGCCAGCCGTCGCCCAGCACGCCCATCGCGAGGGCGGTGACGAGGCCGAGCAGGGGCACGAGAATTCCGATGCGGGCGTAGACCCGGCAGATGCGGTGGAGCAGGGCGACGGTGGTGACCGCCTTCGAGGCGGTGGTGTCGCCCTCCGCGGGGGCGGCACGGCGTACGGCCGGCGGGAACATGCTGGCCGCGACGGTCACGGGACCGACAGCGATGATGGCGGCCAGGACATGGAGAGACAGCAGGAGCTTGGTCACCGGACTCTTTCCTTGATGTGATCTGGGTTCTGATCAGCGGTGCCGGGCTCACGCTAGAGGCGCCCCAGGCGGTCCCCCAGAGGCTGAAACGACAGGTTCCAACGGGTTCCCGCCAACACCCTCCATCAGGGTCGTGGCACGTCAGCGCGCCGATTCCCCGGCTCAAGGGCATGGCGGGAACCCGTCTATCGTGGCGGTCATGCACTCCGTGACGATTCTGGTGCTCGATGGCGTCGTGCCGTTCGACATGGCGGCGCCCATGCAGGTCTTCGACTGGACGCGGCTGCCCGACGGCCGGCATCCCTACCGGGTGCGGCTGTGCGCCGAGCGGCCGGAGGTGACCGCGGACGGCGGCTTCGGCCTGCGCGTCGACCGCGGGCTCCGGGCGCTGGCCGACGCGGACACGATCATCGTGCCCGGCCGCGCGGAAGACGCCCCGCCGCCCTCCCCCGCGGTCCTCGCCGCGCTGCGGCGGGCGGCCGCGGCGGGCACCCGGATCGCCTCGGTGTGCGTGGGCGCCTTCGTACTGGCGGAGGCCGGGCTGCTGGACGGCCGGCGCGCCACCACGCACTGGGTGGCCGCCGCGCGTCTCGCCCGGGACCATCCCCGCGTCGACGTGCAGCCGGACGTGCTCTACGTCGACAACGGGCAGATCCTCACCTCGGCCGGTGCCGCCGCCGCGCTGGACATGTGCCTGCACATGATCCGCCGGGACTGGGGCTCGGCCGTCGCCGCGAACGCCGCCCGGATGTCGGTGATGCCGCTGGAACGGGAGGGCGGCCAGGCCCAGTTCATCGTGCACGAGCACCCGCCGGTGCCCCGCGGGTCCGATCTGGAGCCGCTCCTGGACTGGCTCGAGGACAACCTGGCCCACGAGGTGACGCTCGCGTCGATGGCGGCGCGCGCGGGGATGAGCGAGCGCACCTTCAGCCGGCGGTTCCGCGAGCAGACGGGCACGACGCCGCTGCAATGGCTGCTGCGGGCCCGGGTGCGGCGGGCGCAGTATCTGCTGGAGAACAGCGACCACACGGTGGAACGGATCGCGGAGCAGGCCGGCTTCGGCTCGCCCACGGCGTTCCGCGAGCGCTTCCGCAAGGTGGTGGGCACCACCCCGCACGCGTACCGCTCATCGTTCAACGGACGGCGCGCCGTCACCGCGGGCGCGTCGTAGCGGCTCGCGGGTGCTCAGACGGCCAGGGACAGAGCGCTGTCGCCGTCCGCCGGCGCGGTGCGGCCGGGCGCGGGCCGGGCGGCCCGGTCGAGCAGCGCGTCGGCCTGCGCGATGGCCTCGTGGATGCCGGATTCCCCCATCGTCACGCAGAGCGTGTGGCTGATGTCCTTCAGTTCGCGTGCCGCCGCGGGCGTGTACCGCTCCGCCTGAGCGATCCGCAGCGTCGCGTACCGAGTCAGCAGGTGTCTGACGGCCTTCGGGTCCGGTCCGAGCACGAATGCGTCCCCTCTCTGGTTTTCGCTGCGTATGCCCGAACCAGGCGGAATCACTCATCAGACGCACGCAAGTGACCGAAATCATACGCTCCCTGACCGACACTCGATGCCGTATGACTCTCCCGCAGACGACACCGCGTGCCACGAACACCGCGTACGCCATGACAAACCCGGCGCGTCGCGCGAGCGGGTGGCCAACACCGGCGCCTCGGGGCCACGTTGATGCGCGGGCGACAGCCACGCACCGGCCATCGAGACCACGTGACCGGGCTCCCCGGCGAGGGGCCGGTCCCCCACGTCCGCACCCCGGGGCGGCCGGGCCGTGGCCGCCGGAACCCGGCCATCGGACCGCCGCACGGCTGGGCTCCCCCGCTGGGGGAGCGGCACCTGGGAGCCGCAACCCTCGCCGGGGCGCGACACGTTCAGGAGACCTCGGGGACCGACCGGCGGCCAGGCGTCGGCCACCGGACCGCCGGTCGCGGCGCGGTCAGGCGCACCCGCTCCGCCTCGCAGCAGGAGCGCCACTACCTGCGGCGGTGAGGACACCAGACCGGCCGACCGAGCAGCACACAGCCGGGCTCCCCTGCGAGGCGAGCGGCACCCGCGGGCCACAGCCCGCGTCGGGAACGCGACACGTTCAGGAGACCTCGGGGACCGACCGGCGGCCAGGCGTCGGCCACCGGACCGCCGGATTCTCCGATGAGCGGGTTCCGGTCCCCGTGACGGCCGCCCGTCGTGAGCGCGGCGCGGTCAGACGTACTCGCTCCGCCTCGCGGCAGTGGCGCCGCGGCCTGCGGCGGTGGGGACACCCGACGGGCCGTCCGAACGGCGCGCGGGGCCGGGCTCCACGACGAGGTTGACCGGCCCCGGGGCGATCAACCTCGTCGGCCGGGACTCGTTCCACCTCGCGACGGCCGCCGTGACCCGCGGCGACGGAGCCGGACCCGACCGGCGGCCGCGCGCCCGGCTCAGGGGTACGCAAGGCGTACCGCCCGCCTCCGACGCAGGCCGGGCTCCGGCCGCCGGAGTGCCGCACGGCCGGGCACCCGACGAGGGGGCCCGGCCCTCACGTCGGGAGCGCGACCCGGTCGAGGTGTGCTCACTCTGCCTCGCGGCCCTGCGGCGGCGGGGGCCGCTGGTGCGGATCGGGGGTGGGTGATGTGCCGTCCGTCAGCTCGCGTGACGTCGGGTCAGGCGGCGTCCAGTTCCGCGATCTCCTCCGGGGTCAGTTCGAGGCCGGCGGCCGCCGTCGAGTCGCGGACGGACTCCGGGCGGCTCGCTCCCGGGATGGGCACGACCACCGGGGACTTGGCGAGCATCCAGGCCAGGCAGACCTGATGCGCGCTCACCCCGTGCGCGTCGGCGACCCGGGCGAACGCCGCGTGGTCGGCGGCGAGGGCGCCGGCCCGGGCGATACCGCCGAAGGGGCTGTACGGCAGGAACGCGATGCCGAGCTCGTCGCACAGCTCAAGCTCCGGCTCGCTGGACCGGAAAATGGGCGAGAACCGGTTCTGCACCGAGACCAGCCGGCCTCCGAGGATCTCCCGGGCCTCACGGATCTGGTCCGGATCGGCGTTGGAGATGCCCGCCATGCGGATCTTCCCCTCGTCCAGCAGCTCCCGCAGCGCGCCGACGGACTCGGCGTACGGCACACGCGGGTCGGGCCGGTGGAACTGGTAGAGCCCGATGGCCTCCACGCCGAGCCGGCGCAGGGACGCCTCGCAGGCCCGCTTCAGGTGGGCGGGGCTCCCGTCCTGCGTCCAGCTGCCGTCGCCGGGGCGCAGATGGCCGCCCTTGGTGGCGACCAGGACGTCGCCGCCCCGGTCGTGGGAGGCGAGGGCCTTGGCGATCAGGGTCTCGTTGTGGCCGACCTCGCCGGCGTCCCTGTGGTAGGAGTCCGCGGTGTCGATCAGCGTGACGCCGGCGTCCAGGGCGGCGCGGAGGGTGTCCAGGGACCTGGCCTCGTCCGGGCGGCCCTCGATCGACATGGGCATCGCGCCCAGACCGACGGCACCGACTTCGACATCACCGATACGGCGGGTGTGCATAAGGAAGTGACCTCTTCCGGCTGTGACTGCGACGGTCGTGGACAGCGCTTACCAGCCTGGTCCCGGGGCGGCCGGAAATCCAATAGAAGAATGCGAACGCATTCAGCACGCGCAGCGCTGAATCCCCGGGCGTACGACGACGGTGCCGCCGCGCGGGCACCGGCTCCCGGCGCTACGCTGCGCGCAGTCGATCCGAATGCACCGTTTTAGGAGGTATGTATGGCCTCGCTTCTCAACCCGTACCTGAGTTTCGACGGGGACGCGCGGCAGGCGCTGGAGTTCTACAAGGAGGTGTTCGGCGGCGAGCTGCGCCTCAACACCTTCGGCGAGGTCGGGCACCCCGGTGCCGAGAGCTCGGACAAGATCATGCACGGCATGCTGACCACGACGGAGGGCTTCACCCTGATGGGCTCCGACATGCCGCCGGGCATGGAGCACAAGCCGGGCAACAACTTCGCCGTGAGCCTCAGCGGCGAGGACGAGAGCACCCTGCGCGGCTACTGGGACAAGCTCTCCGGAAGCGGCTCGGTGTCGGTGCCGCTGGAGAAGCAGATGTGGGGCGACGTGTTCGGGATGTGCACGGACCGCTTCGGCATCCCCTGGATGGTCAACATCAACCAGCGCGAGAGCTGACCGCCCGGCGCCGCCCCACCCGCCCCCGCGGCCCGCTGTTGACAAGGCATTTCGGCAGGGATCATCGTACGGACCGAAGCGCGACCATGGCACCGGTCCGGCGGACGCCGGCCCGCGGGGAGAGGCGGCGGCATGCGGATCGGACTGCTCGGCACGGGCCCCTGGGCGCGGGTGGCACACGCCCCCGCCCTCGGCGGGCACCCGGACCTCGACTTCGCCGGAGTGTGGGGCCGCCGCCCGGACGCCGGCGCGGAGCTGGCCGCAGAGCACGGCGTCCGGGCCTACGACGACCTCGACGCGCTCCTCGACGACGTGGACGCGGTCGCCGTCGCGCTGCCGCCGGGGGTGCAGGCGGAGCTGGCCGTGCGCGCGGCGCGGGCGGGGTGCCATCTGCTGCTCGACAAGCCGCTCGCGCCGACGGTCGGCCAGGGCCGGGTGGTGGTCGACGCCGTCGAGGAGGCCGGGGTGGCCTCGGTGGTCTTCTTCACCACCCGGTTCCAGCCCGGGCCGGAGGCGTGGATCGGCGAACAGGCCCGGACCGGCGGCTGGTTCACCGGGCGGGCGCAGTGGCTCGGGGCGGTGTTCACCACCGCCGGCAATCCCTTCGCCGCCTCGCCGTGGCGGCAGGAGAAGGGCGCCCTGTGGGACGTCGGTCCGCACGCCCTGTCCGTGCTGCTGCCGGTGCTCGGCGAGCCGCGCCGGGTGACGGCGGCCGCGTACGGCCCCGGGGACACCGTCCATCTGGTGCTCGACCACGAGAGCGGCGCGTCCAGCAGCGTCACCCTGAGTCTGACCGCTCCCCCGGCCGCGGCCGGCGCCACGGTCGAACTGCGCGGCGAGTCGGGGGTCACCGTGCTCCCGGAGACCACGGAGGGAGTCGTCCCGGCCGTCACCCGGGCCGTGGACGCCCTGCTCGACGCGGCCCGGACCGGCGTCCCGCACCCCTGCGACGCGGCGTTCGCCCTCCGGATCACGCGGATCCTGGCCACGGCGGAGTCGCTGCTGGGCGGCGCGACGGACTGAGCGCGGTCCTCGGCGTCCCGTCGGCCGACTGCGCAGCGGAGCGCTCCGGGAGCACTCCGTGTCGACCGGCCGCGGGGCGGCTTAAGCGCCCCTTAAAGGCCGGTTAAGCGATCGGGGACGGTCCGTCCGCTGTTCAAGTAACCGCAGGTCAGGGCAGGTTGGGGGACAAGTCGGACCGCTGGCGGGGCTCCGTCGGTGTGCCTAGCATCGAGCCCGCGCACCGGCCCCGGCGTTCACCTGAGAGCGCTCTCTCAGAGCCTCCCCCACGTCGGCCGGTGTGGTCAGGAACCCGCACGAGCTCTTCAGGAGACCCCCACATGACTGCTCGTCACCAGCGCAACCTCGGCCGCCGCAAGCTCCTTTTCGCGCTCGGCGGAGCCGCCGTGGCCCTCCCGGCGGCGGCGGTGATCGCCCCGCATGCCCTGGCCGACCAGTCCGGCGAGGGCAAGGCCGGCACGACGGCGGCCGGACCCCTGCCGCTGACGATCGTCAACAACAGCGGTTCCTTCGACAACGCCAATGTGCACCTCTACGTGGTCGGCAACGCGGACGGGCGTCAGGTCCGGCTCACCCCCGACGGCAAGGTCGTCCCCATCGAGGTCTCCGACAACGGCCCCGACGGCTTCACCGACTACGCCATCAGCCTCTCCGGCAGCGGTAAGACCAAGCTCTCCCTGCCGTACATGTCCGGCCGGATCTACGTCGCCCTCGGCGAGAAACTCAAGTTCAAGGCGGTCACCGACGGCAACGGCAACGCGGCTCTCCAGTACCCGGCCGGATGGGTCACCTCCGACCCCAACCACGGCGTGCTGCACGACTGTGCGGAGTTCACCTACAACTCCGCGGGCATGTTCTGCAACACGACCATGGTCGACATGTTCAGCGTGCCGCTGAGCATCCGGCTCACCGGCTCCCAGGACCAGACCACGGGCACGGTCCGCGAGGGCGGGCGCGCGGCCGCGTTCGCCGCGGTCAAGGAGGTGGAGGCGTTCTCCCGGCTGGTCGTGGACGACACGCGGATCATCGCCCCCGGCCACGGGCTGGACGCGGGTCTGTTCGACAAGGACTACCTCGCCCCGTACATCGACGAGGTGTGGAGCACCTACACCGGCCGCGACCTCAAGGTCACCACCAACGCGGGCACCTTCACCGGGCGGGTGCGCGGTGACCGGTTCACCTTCGACGGGCCCGCCCAGGTCTCCTTCGGCAAGCCGTCCACGCGTGACGTCCTCTTCTGCGACGGCGCCCTCGCCGCCCCCAACGACGGCACCACCGGTCCGGTCGCCGCGATCCTCGGCGCCGGCTTCAACCGTTCGACGCTGCTCAGCCACCCCGAGCAGCCGGCCACCGACGCGTCGGTCTTCTACGGGACCGAGATCACCAACCACTACTCCAAGGCCATGCACGCGGCCACGGAGGACGGCCGGGCGTACGGCTTCGCCTTCGACGACGTGGCCGACTTCGCCTCGTACATCCAGGACACGGCGCCGACCGGCCTGCGGCTGACCCTGACGGCGTTCTAGCGGCTCGCGGGGCAGGTTTCCCGCGTGGCCGGGAAGGCACCCCCGGGAGCCAGGAGGCGGCCCTTCACCGCGATGCCGCGAGCGCTCCGGATGCACGGCGGGCTCCCGCGTTGAATGGTGAGTATCGGACCCGATGACAGCACCGGGGCCGCCACAGCGATCCGGACCCGAGGAGCGAGAAGATGTCGACGTCCCAGCCCGACGCGTCCCCGCAGCCCGAGGACCGTGCCACCCCGGACAGCCTGCTCCACGCCCGCACCGGCAGCGAGGTCTCGCCGGAGGACCTGGTTCTCGCCTCCGGCAAGGACATCACCCCCGAGAACCTCGAATGGGCCGAGCGGAAGCTGGCCGAGGAGGGGCCCGCCGCCCTGGACAAGATCCTTCCCTGACCGCGCGCGGGCGCCGCCGGGTTCCGTACGTCCACGGGACCCGGCGGCGCCCGTGCCGTTCCGGTCAGCTTCTGCCCCGGTCCTCCGGGAGCGCCGTCCCGTCCTCCACGACGTGCATCGCGGCCTCCTCCGCGCCCGCGGCTCCGCCGTCGATGCCCACGTCCTCGGCGACGGTCTCCTTGGTGGTGTCCGTCCGGGCACCCTCGTCGGGGGCGACCAGGCGGCCCGCGCGGCCGGAGCCCGCCTCCGGGTCGACCGGCTCTCCCTCGCCGCCGGGCAGGTCGCCCACGTCGTCCCCGGCGCGTGCGGACGGGTCCGGCACCTCCTGGGCCAGCCGCTGGTCGAGGCTCTCGCCGTCGTGCTGCTCGGCGGCCGTGGTGCCGTACCGGGTGACGCCGAGCGGCTTCTCGGGCGGGGAGTAGCCCTCGTCGAGGGTGTCGTCGTAGGTCCGCTCGTCGAGGGCGTCCTGCATGTCGAGCGGCGCGGCGTCCTCCTGCTCCTCGTTGCTGCCGGTGGGCTGGTAGGCGTCGTCGGCCATCGGTTCGGAGCCCATGGCGTCCTCCCTGTCACGCTGCGTCGGCTCGTTCGTCTCAATGCCAGATCCGCGTTTCCCTTCCCGCGATCTCTAATCCCGCGCACCGGGCGGGAGCCCCACGGGGTCCCGTCACCGGGGCGTGCCGGTGCCGGGGGCCGGGGCGACGCGGACGTCGAAGTCGCCGATCCGGTGGACGGGCCAGGTCCGGGCGTAGCCGGGCGGCGTGCCGCCGGGGCGGGTGAGCGTGGCGACCGGGATGCGGTCCGCGGTGTGCACGATCTCGGCGGCCGTGGTGTTCTCGTTGTTGCCGGAGGTGGCCCCCGAGGAGCAGCCGGTGTAGTAGCCGACGGGAATGGCCTCGCTGCCGGTGAGCAGACAGGGCGGGCGGACCCCGAGGCGGTGCAGTTCACCGGCCGTGCGGGCCCAGTCGCGGCGGCTGTCGGTGTTGCGGTCCACGGTGTGCACGAGGACGGTCAGCTGCACGGTGAGATGACCCGCGACCGCGAGCACCACCAGGGTCCTGGCGGTCGTCCGCCACCTCCCGCGCGGTGCCGTGACCAGGTGCCACAGCGCGTCGGCGACCGGGATCGCGAGCAGGGCGTAGGCGGGCTGGAGGAAGCGGGGCGCCGCGTATCCGATCATGAAGAGGTACGGGAGCGCCGCGGTCGTGGCACAGACCAGCGGCACCAGGGTGCGCCGGGTGCGGCGGGCCCGCACGGCGACGACCAGCCCGAGGACGGCGAGCAGCGGCAGGACGAACCACCACAGGGTGATCACCGGGTGGGGCATCGACCCGGTGCACGGCCGGCACAGCGCGCGGCCGCCCAGGCTGCGCAGCTGGTCGTCGACGGCGATGTGCCATCCGAGCCCGCCCTGGATGCGGGAGGCCTCGGCCAGCCGCTCCCCGACGCCCCCGAAGGCCGTGTACGCCTCGATCACCCACTCGGCCCCGCCCGCCGCCAGGCCGCCGGTGACGGCGAGCAGCGCCCGCCGGTGCCGTCCGGCGAGGGCGAAGCCGAGGAGCGGCACGGCCACCCAGACGGCATCCGTGGGCCGCATCCACGCCATGAGCGCGGTCCCCGCCACGACGGCCCACAGCGGGCCGTGGGACGCGGGGTCCGTGCGGTGGCGCAGGAACCCGCCGACGGCGATCAGCGCGCCGACGGCGACCCAGTAGTTGGGCATGGCCTGGGGACCGTAGAAGAGGGTCACCCACAGGGTGGCGAAGAAGGCGCCCGCGGTGACCAGGACCCGGGTCGGGAAGAGGCCGCGCCAGGAGTGGAAGGCCAGATGGAGACCGATGCCGGAGAGCACGGCGAGGTAGCCGCGCAGCAGCGCGGTGGACTCGGACCAGGAGGCCACGGGTGCCACCAGCAGGGAGACGCCCCGGGAGCGCGGCGCGCTGAAGAAGGCGGCCGGATGGTGCGAGGTGACCTGGCTGGTGTAGACGATCTCGTCCCAGCCGAGGCCCAGCACGGGGCGGACGAGGGCGAGTTGGGCGAGGATGAAGACGGCGGCGAGCACCGCGAGCGGCCGGGCGGCGTACGGATGGCGGGAGGCCTCCGGCCCGGAGTGCTGCTCGTGCCGCCGCGCCGCGGCGAGCAGGCCACTGGCGCCGTCGGTCATCGTCCGTCCTTCGCGTCTTGACGATCATTGCAACGATCATGGCCAAGCTAACCCGCGCGGAACGGTCACGCAGGGCGGTATACGGCCAACCGCCTCACCCGGCCGGGGTGTCATGCGCTCACCGGCAGGCCAGGAGCTCGGCCGGATCCCCGACGACCAGGTCGGCGCCGTGCGCGTACAGGTCGTCGACGCGGCCCGCCCGGTCCACGCCGACGACGTATCCGAAGCCTCCGGCGCGGCCCGCCTCCATGCCGGCGAGGGCGTCCTCGAACACGGCGGCCCGGGAGGGTGCCACACCGAGGTCGTGGGCGGCGGCGAGGAAGGTGTCGGGCCGCGGTTTGCCGGGCAGGCCGCGCTCGGCGGCGACCACTCCGTCGATCCGGACGTCGAAGAGGTGCTCGGCGCGGATGGACCGCAGGACGTCACGGCAGTTGGCACTGGAGGAGACGATCGCGGTGCGCAGGTGCCGGGCGCGGACCGCCTCGATGTAGCGCAGGCTGCCGTCGTAGGCCGTCACACCGCCGGTGCGGATCCGCTCCAGCAGCAGGTCGTTCTTGCGGTTGCCCAGGCCGTGCACGGTGGCCGCGTCGGGCGGGTCGTCCGGACGGCCCTCGGGCAGGGTGATGTCGCGGGAGGCGAGGAAGGTGCGGACGCCGTCGGCGCGCGGGAGGCCGTCGACGTACGCCTCGTAGTCGGCGTCGGTGAACGGCCGGAAGGCGTCGCCGTCGCGCTCGCGGAGAAAGGCGTCGAACATCTGCTTCCAGGCGGCCGCGTGCACGTCGGCCGTTCTCGTCACGACGCCGTCGAGGTCGAAGAGGCAGGCGAGGATGGTGTCGGGCAGGCCCAGATCCGTCATACCGGACAGGGTTCCCCGTACGGTGCCGGTCCGCGGGCGGCGCGGGCCACTCGGCGGCAGACCGCCCGCCGCCCAGGTGACACACTCTCCCCTGTGGCGCTGACCTTCGACGACCTCCTGTGCCGTGCCCGCGGTCTCCCCCGGCACGGGCGCCGCGCGATCCTCGGCATCGCGGGCAGCCCGGGCGCGGGCAAGTCCACGCTCGCGGAGCACCTGGTGCGGGCACTGAACGGCACCGGCGAACCGTGGGCCGCGCATGTGCCCATGGACGGCTTCCATCTCGCGGACGCCGAACTCGACCGGCTCGGCCGCCGTGACCGCAAGGGCGCCCCGGACACCTTCGACGCGGCCGGCTACGCGGCGCTGCTGCGGCGGCTGTGTGAGGAGGAGTACGGCGATGTCGTGTACGCCCCCGGCTTCGAGCGGGTGCTGGAGCAGCCGCTGGCGGGGGCGGTCCCCGTGGCGGCGGATGCCCGGCTGGTGGTGACGGAGGGCAACTACCTGCTGCTGGGCACCGGCGCCTGGGAGCGGGTGGGGGCACAGCTGGACGAGGTGTGGTTCTGCGAGCTGGACGAGGAGGAACGGCTGCGCCGGCTGATCGCGCGGCACGAGGAGTTCGGCAAGAGCCACGAGGAGGCGGTGGCCTGGGTGGAACGCTCGGACCAGCGCAACGCCGCGCTGATCGCCCCGACCCGCGAGCGGGCCGATCTGGTGGTGCCGGCGTCCGCGCTGCCGGACGTGTCCCGGCAGTCGGAACGGACTGGACGCGGCGCGGCCCCGTGACGCAGGCTCCGGTCCATGATCCGACCAGCCACCGTGGACGACGTCCCCGAGATCCGCTCCATGATCCGTGAACTCGCCGCGTACGAACGGGCCGAGGAGCAGGCCCGCGCCACCGAGGACCAGCTCCGTGCCGCCCTGTTCGGGGAGCATCCCGCGGCCCGCGTCCTGATCGCCGAGGACGACCGCACCGGCGCGATCGCGGGTTTCGCCCTGTGGTTCCCGCGCTTCTCGACCTGGACCGGTACCCGCGGCATGCACTTGGAGGACCTCTACGTGCGCCCGGACGCCCGGGGCGCCGGGCACGGCAGGGCGCTGCTGGCGGCTCTCGCGCGGATCTGCCGGGAGAGCGGTTTCGAACGCTTCGAGTGGGTGGTGCTGAACTGGAACGAGCCGGCGATCGCGTTCTACGAGTCGCTCGGGGCGGAGCTCCTGGAGGAGTGGCGGGTGTGCCGGCTCAGCGGCGGCCCGCTCGAGGAACTCGCCGCGCGGGCACCGGTCGCCGCGAACCCGGCGTTGTGACCGCCCGCGTGGGTGCGGGGGTGCCAGAGTAGGGGCCCATGAAGGGTCTGTTGGCGGCGCGCGCACGAAAGCCCGTCCTCGACGGCGGCGAGGTGGGCCCCGCCGTCCGGGGCCCGGTCCGGCGGTGGCCGGTGGTCCTCGTCGTGGTGCTGCTGCTCGGACAGATGGCCGTGGCGATGGTGACGGCCGCGGTGCGGCAGACGCCGACGATCGACGAGCCGGTGTACGTCGGCACGGCGGCCGTGTACCTGGAGGAGCACAGCCTGCGGTTCAACCCCGAGCATCCGCCGCTCGGGAAGCTGCTGATCGCCGCCGGGGTGGCGGTCGCCGGCCCGCACCTCGATCCGGGATTCGACGGCGACCAGAGCGCGTTGGGCCGGCACCTGCTCTACGAGTCGGGCAACGACCCGTGGCGGGTCATGTTCTGGGCGCGGCTGCCGGTGATCGTGCTGACGCTGCTGTCGGGCCTCGTCGTCTTCGCCTTCGCCCGTGAACTGGCGGGCGCGGCCGGTGCGTTGACGGCGCTCGCGCTGTACTGCCTCTCCCCCGACGTGATCGCGCACGGCTCACTGGCCACCCTGGACGTGCCGGCCGCCGGGTTCATGCTGACGTCGGTGTGGCTGCTGTGGCGGGCACGGCGGCGGCCGCGGGTCCATCTGCCGCTGGCCGGCGCGGCGTTCGGGGCGGCGCTGGCCACCAAGATGAGCGTGCTGCCGGCCGCGCCGGTGCCGGTGCTGACGGCGGCCGTGGTGGTGTGGTGCGCGTCCACGGGCGACCGGTGGCGGCGGCTTGGGCGGGCGGCGGCGGGCGCCGCGGTGTTCGTCGTGGTGGCGGTCGCCGTCGTCTGGGCCGTGTATCTGGCCGTCGATCCCCGGCTGCGCTGGGATCCGCAGGAGCGGGTGCCCGAGATCCGGGGACTGCGGGGGCTGCTGGTGGAGCTGATGCCGTTCCCCGAGCCGTTCCGGGACGGTATGCGCGTGCAGTTCAACCTGGAGAACTGGGCGTGGGAAGGGTTCCTGTTCGGGCGGGTGTACTCCGGCTCGCTCTGGTACTACCTGCCGGCCGCGGTGCTGGTGAAGACGCCGCTCGGCATGCTGGTGCTGTGGGCCGCCGGTGTCGTCGCGGTGGTGGCGGTGCGGCGGCTGCGGCCCGCGGCGGCGTTTCTGCTGCCGGTGCCGGCGGTGCTGCTGGCCGCCGCGATGTACGGGGCACGGGACTTCGGCACGCGGTACGCCGTGTTCCTGCCGATGTTCCTTGCGGTGGCGGCGGGGTGCCTGTGGGTGGTGCGCGTGCGGTGGGTGCCCCCGGTGAGCGTGCTGCTCGTGGCGTGCGTCGCGGTGAGCTCGCTGCGGGCGTTCCCCTACTATCTCCCGTACTCCAACGAGGCGTTCGGGGGACCGTCGCAGACCCGGCTGCGGCTGCACGACTCCAACGTGGACTGGGGCCAGGATCTCGGCCGGCTCGCCGACCGGCTGCGGGAGCGGTACCGGGGCGAGCGGATCTGGCTGGTCTACAAGGGCAGCGGGGTGCCGTCGTACTACGGCATCGACGCGGACGATCCGCTCCGGGTGCCGCCCGGGGAGGTGCGCGGGATCCTGGCGGTCTCGGACTCCGCGGCGGCCAAGGCGACGGGCCGGCTGGCCGAACTCATCGACAGCAGCCACCCCATCGACGACGTCGGCCACTCGATCACCGTCTACCGACGCTGAAACGAACCCGGTCCCACGGCCGTCGGGCGTGCGCCGTCCACGGGTGTCGGCCGCCCGCTGCCCCCCGACGTCGGTTGCGCGCACCCACCAGCGCCGGGCCCCTCCGCCCACCGACGTTCGGCCTCGGCCACCCACCGGTGTCGGACCCGTGACCACTACCGGTCTTGGCCAACGCCGGGCGCCGACCGGCCACCGGCAGCCCGTCCACCGGTGTTGCACCTATGACGACCACCGGTCTTGGGCATGCACCGTTCACCAACGCCGGGAGTCTGCCGTCCACCGGTGTTGCGCCTGTGTCGGCTACCGGGGCTGGGCGCGCGCCGTCCAGCCGCGTTGGTCTGCGGCGGCCGGCGGTGTCGGGCCGGTGGCGGCTACCGTGGTTGGGTGTGCGGTGTCGGGGCCGCGCTCGCGGCGCCCGCTCGCTGGAAGGCGTCCGCGCTGACGTGCGGCATCACGGTGCTCGCCACCCGGTAGCGGCCGTTGGGCACGTCGGCGGACCGGTGGACGTGGACGGCGAGGGGGCCCGCCCACTCGTATCCGTGCCGTGCGGCGTGCCGGGCCAGCCGGTCGGTGAGCAGCTGCCCCACGCGGCCGCCCCGGCGCGTCAGTTCCTCGTGCACGGGGCCGGCCAGCTCCACGTCGTAGGCGTTGGGGACCATCACCCGGCCCGCCCGGCACACCACGGCCTTGCTGTCGCATTCGCGTCGCAGGGCGTCGACGAGTTCGACCGGGTCCCGGCCGAACAGGCGCGCCCACAGCGTCTGCCATCGGTTCTCCAGTGCCTGTTCCAGCGCGCTCAGGGCGCCCATGGTCTCACCTGCCGAAACGTCGTCGTGGGGGATGGTCCGCGGTCCGGTCAGCGCTCGTCGTAGTCGTCGGGGCTGATCTCGGCCTCCTCCAGCGCCTCGCGCATCGTGCGGCCGGTGCCGCCCTGCGCGCGCGTGTCGTCGTCCTCCCGCCGCTCGATCGTGTCGTCGGTCTCCCGGGTCTTCGGCCGGTTCTCCTCGGGGACGGTCATGTCGGGTGGCTCCTCGTGTCGCTTGGGGTTCTTCCGTTGCGCTGTGCCGCGGGTTCCCCGAAGAGGCGTGGATATCCACGCCGGAAGCGGGTCGCCGGGCTCCGGCGAGCAGCCTGGCCGCCACGGTGCGTGGGCTATGTTGAACCCTCGTGGGAGACGAAGGAGGCACACCGGTGCGATCGCCGCAGCAGGCACGCGCACAGGCATCCGCGATCACCTCGGGGAAGGCGGGCCCGGACACGGAGATGTCCCCCACGGCCCAGCTCCGCGCCCTGTTCGACCGCCCCCGGCTCTCCCCCGGCCAGCGACGCATCGCCCAGTACCTGATCGAGCACATCGCCGAGGCGGCGTTCCTGTCGATCACGGATCTCGCGGACCGGGTCGGGGTGAGCCAGCCGTCGGTGACCCGGTTCGCCTCCGCGGTCGGCTTCAGCGGCTACCCCGCGCTGCGGGAGAAGCTCCAGTCGATCACCCTCGGCACCCGCGCCGGCGCCCCCGCCGAGGAGATCCGGGGCAACGAGCTCCAGGCGGCGGTCGACGCCGAGATCGAGAACCTGGAGAACCTGCGGCGGGACTTCGCCGACGCCGACCGGGTCATCGAGGCGGGACGCAATCTGTCCGCGTCCACCCCGCTCACCGTCCTCGGTCTGCGCATCTCCGTCTCCCTGGCCGAGTACTTCGCCTACGCCGCGCGGCGTATCCACCCGGACGTACGGCTCGTGACACGGGGCGGCAGTGTCGCCTACGACGCCCTGCTGCAGTCGCGGGAAGCGGGCGGCACCTGGGTGCTGGCCTTCTCAATGCCGCGGCACGCGCAGGAGACCCTGACGGCGGTGCGGGTGGCCCGCAGCGCCGGGCTGAAGGTCGCGCTGATCACCGATCTGGCGCTCGGCCCGCTGGTGGACGAGGCCGACGTCACCTTCGCCACCGGCACCGGGTCCCGGCTGGTGTTCGACTCCTACGCCGCTCCGGGCGTGATGTGCGCGGCGCTGCTCCAGGCCATGACGGACGCCGATCCGGAGCGGACGCAGGCGCGGCTCGACGAATACGAGCACGTCGCCGACGAGCACCAGTTCTTCCTCAGGGACTGAGGCGCCCGCCGGCCGCCTCCCGGGGGTCTCGCCCCATCAAAGCACGCATGAATGTTTTCATACGTCTTGCAAACCAGATGGCATATATAAATACTGCTCACGGATCGCGGCCCGACCGCTGCGGACCGCGATCCGCCACCTCGCGAACACCCGAAGCCGCAGGCTCCTACCCGCTCCGGCGGCCAGGGTGTTCGGCCGGGCGTCCCCTGCCCGGCCACCCGTGGCGGCCCCGGTCATCCCCTAGGCCGGGGCCGCCCCACCACGTCGTCCACGCCGACGAGCCGTACACCCGGAAGCGATGATCATGCCCCTGACGTCCACGCGCCTCGGTCCCGACTGGCCCGGCCAGGTCAAGACCCCCGGCAGCTACGACTGGGAACGCTCGGCGGCCAGGTGGCTGCGCGAGCTGGTGCCTGCGCGCTACGCAAGTTACCCGGCGTTCATCCGGCACCCCGTCCTGCTGGCCCGGCACGCCCAGATCCAGATCGAGCACGAGATCCGGGTGGCCCGCACCGCCCTGCAGACCGCCCGGGCCGACCTGCCCCGGATGGGGGTGCGTGAGGGGGTCATCGAGCACACCATCAAGCTCTACTCGGCCGAGATCATCCAGTTGCAGAACCTCGCCCGCAGCGTGCGCGCGGTCACCCGGGCCCTGGCCGAGCACGGCCGCTGACCGGGCCCCGGCCCCGCCGGGCGGACCCACGGGCCGGGTCCCGCGGGATTCGAGGGAAACAGGCCGCTCAACGTACCGGAAGCGATGTGCGATGCTCATCGCGTGAAGCCCGAGCGCATAGTCCCGGTGGAGTCCGGAAACGTACCGGATCTGGTGGAACTGGCCAGGGTCGTCGCCCAGCAGCGCGCCGAGCTGGACCGGCTGCGCGAGCAGGCCGCGACCTCGGCCGTCGTCGAGCGCGCCAAGGGCGTCGTGATCGCACTGACCGGCTGCTCCGCAGGCACCGCGGGCGAGACCCTGCTGCAGCACGCCAAGGCGGCCCGCCGCACGCTGCTCGAGGAGTGCTGGATCACCCTCGGCGACCTGGCCTCCGTCCGGAGCGGCGACGGCACCTCCCCGGAGCGGGACGACCGGCCGGAAGGCACCGAGGACGTCCTGCCCGCGGCCGGTCCGCGGGCGGCCGCCTCCACGCCCGACGACGTGGCCGACGCGCTGGGGCGTCTCGGCCGGGCCCTCGTCCATGTGGACACGCACCAGCACCTCGCCGCCTGCCTGCTCGACCACTTCGGACCGGACCTGGACGCCGACTCGGTCATGATCTACGCCCGCCGGCCCGGAGGCGGCCTGGAACTCCTCGGGCAGGCGGGTGTCGACGAGCGGCTCGCCGCGCAGTGGCGTCACGTGCCCCCTTTCAGCGGGGTCGCGGTGCTGGACGCGCTGGAGGCCGGGGAACCCCGCTGGCTGGAGGACTTCGCCGAGGACAGCGCGCGGTACCTGCTGATCGGCGACCCGCCCGAGCGGTGGCTGTCCCGGGCCTGGCTGCCGCTGTCCGCCGGGGACGACTCCGACCTCTGCGTCGGTGTGCTGCGCGGCCGCGCCGGCTCCTTCACCCCGCGCGACCGCGCCCATCTGCTCGGCGCCGTCCGGCTGTGCGCGGGGCGGCTGCGCACCCTCACCGCCGCGCCGGAGCCGGTGCCCGACGCCTCCTCGGACGCCGTCCAGGCGCTGTTCGCCGCGCTGCCGGTACCGGCCATACTCCTGACCCCGCTGCGCGACGCCTCCGGCGCCCCCGAGGACTTCCGGGTCGACGCCGCCACACCGCAGGTGGCCGGCCTGCTGGACGGCACCGGCGGCGACCCGGCCGGGCGGCGGCTGCTGGAGGTCTGGCCCGGTCTGACGGACGCGCCGGTGTGGCAGGGCTGCCTGGACACCCTGGCCGGCGGGGAGACGTACGAGAGCGAGCCGTTCGCCCACCAGGAGACGGTGGACGGCGTCGCCGAGCTCACCACCTACTGCGTACGGGTGACACGGCTGGAGGACGCGCTGGTCGTCACCTGGGTCCGGCACGCCTCCTCCGACCGGCAGGAGCAGCGGCTCGCGGAACTGCAGCGGCTGGGCAGTCTCGGCTGGGCGAACTGGAACCTGGCCACCGGCGAGGTGTCCTGGTCGGCGCAGGTCTTCGAGATCCTCTCCCGGAACCCCGCCGACGGACCGGTCCCCCTGTACGGCCTGTCCGCCCTCGCGCTGCCCGACGACCGCTCCGCGCTGGACCGTGCCGTCGAGTCCCTGGCCCGCGACGGTGAGCCGTTCGACGTCCCGTTCCGCGTCCGGGGCCCGCGCGGCGTGCGGCATCTGCGGCTCGTCGCCGAAGTGGTGGCCGACGGGCGGGGCACGCCGGTCGAGGCGCACGGCATCGTGCAGGACCTGACCGCGCGGCGGCGGGCCGAGCTCGCCCTGATGGAGAGCGAGCGGGCGATGCTCACCCAGCACGACGTCCTGCAGTCCGAGCGGGTCCTGGTGGGCCGGCTGCAGAACGCCCTGCTGCCGCTGCCCGACAAGGAGGTGAGCCTCGCCGGGCTGCGCGTCGAGGTCGCCTACCTTCCCGCACAGGCGGGCATACACGTCGGGGGTGACTGGTTCAGCGCCATCGAACTGCCCGACGGCGACGCGCTGTTCGTCGTCGGCGATGTCGCCGGGCACGGCGTGGACGCCGTCGCCACCATGGCCCAGCTGCGGTACACCACCAAGGGCATGGTCATCACCGGCTCCTCGCTGACCGGCGCGCTCGCCCGGCTCAACACGCTGCTGCTGCACTCCCGCGACTCCCACACCACCGCGACCATGGTCCTGGCCCGCTACCGGCCCGCGGAACGGCGGCTGTCGTGGACCCAGGCGGGGCACACCCCGCCCCTGCTGGTGCGCGGCGGCGAGGTCAGCCATCTGCCCAGGCCCCCCGGGATGCTGCTCGGCGCGATCGCCACGCCGCGGTTCGAGGAAGCCGAGTGCCTGCTCGAGCCGGGCGACCGGGTGCTGCTCTACACGGACGGTCTGGTGGAGCGTCCCCCGGAGAACATCGACGTGGGGCTCGCCCGGCTCGCGGAGGCCGTCACCGCCCACCCGTGCGACGAACTCGGCTCCCTCGGCACGCTGTTGGACGCGATGCTGGAGGACGAGCGGCGCGACGACGTGTGCGTGCTGGACATCCGGGTGCCGCAGGAGCGGTAGCCGTTCCTCCGGGTCCGGGTCAGTACGCCGGGTCGCCGGTGCGGGACTCCAGCGCCTGACGGGTGTCGTCGCCGTACACGCCCGTCTCGTCGCCCTGGATGCCGTACCAGAGCTGGAAGCGGGCGACGGCCGCCGAGAGGGTGGCGTCGTAGCGGCCGTCGGTGGCTCCGGCCCGGTAGACGTCCGGGATGCGCAGCAGCCGCTGCTGCAGTTCGGCCACCTCGGGGCCCGAGTCGCCCTCACGGAGGAAGCCCGGGCCGGCGGGAGCCGACGGCGGCGGGGGTGAGGGCCGGGGGGTGGACGGCGCGGGGGCGGGTGCCGCGCGCTCGCCGGTGTCCCGGTCCGTGAGCAGCAGGGCGCCGCCGAAGCCGGCCAGCGCGGCGGCGGCCACGGCCAGGGCCAGCGCGGTGCCGCGCGTCCAGGAGCGGTGCCGGTCCGGCGGCGGGGCGGCGGGCACGGGCGGCAGCTCCTGCGTCCGGTCGTCGGATCCGGCCGGTGGCCGGGGCGGCGGCACCGGCTCGTGGCCCTCGTGCTCCTCCCACTGGTCCCGCTCGAACTCCCGGAAGAGCTCCGCGAGCGCGTCGGTGCGGCGCGGACGCAGCACGCGGACCGGTTCGAGGGGCGGTTTGTCGTGCGGCCGCGGGGTTTCGGACGGTGTCGTCACCTTGCTCTCCTTCCGTGCCGGGCAGGGGAGTCGAGCCGCCTGTGGGGAGAGATACGCGGCGCGGGCCGCCCGGGTTCAGCCGCCCGGGCCGGCGGTCCCGCTCAGACAGCGGCGCAGGGACGTCACCATCGCCGACACGAACGCCTCCCGGGCGGTGTCGTCGAGGGCGTCGAGGGAGAGGTAGGGGTTGAGGTCCTCCAGTTCGACCAGCAGCAGGCCGCCGTCCGGGGCGCGGCAGGCGTCGACGCGCTGGATCCCGTGGTCGAGGGTGTTCCACTCGATGAAACGGCGGGCGAAGTCCAGGTCGTCCGGGGTGGGTTCGTAGCGCTCCAGCTGCCAGCGCCGCTCGGGGTCGGGGGCGTACAGGGCGTACTGGAAGGTGCGGTCGACGTAGTAGAAGGAGACCTCGTAGGCGAAGTCGATGTGCGGCTGCACCAGCACGTCGCCGTCGACGGAGCCGGGCACTTCGGCGGCGGGGACGACGCGCAGTCCGATGGAGTCGGCGCCGCGCCTGGGCTTGACGACGTACCGTTCCGCCTCGGGCAGCCGGTGCAGGTCATCGGGCCGGCCGACGGTGGGGATCACGGGCAGTCCGGCCGCGGTGAGATCGAGCAGGTACTGCTTGCCGCCCATGTCGCCCCGGCCGGTGAGCGGGTTGTGGACCGGTGTGCCGGTCGTGGTGGCGCGCTCGCGGAAGGCGTCGTAGGCGTCCTGGTACTCCAGCACGGGGCCGCTGTTGCGGACCACGACGCCGTCGAACGCGTCCATCAGGGCGACGGCGTCCCGCGGGTGGCACAGGGCGAGGTCGACGTGCTCGCGCAGCCGGGAGGTGAGGAAGACGTCCTCGTCACCGTAGCGGCGCCCGCGTGCCGGGTAGGCCAGGTCGGTGACGAAAGGACGCGGGGACGTGCGGGCGGCATGCGGGCTCCTCGGGGGGCGGTGGCTCGATCATAGGGACGGTCTGCGAGGGAGCGTCCGACGGTACTGAGTTCCGCGTGGCGTGCACTGAGTGCCACCATCTGCCGGTGCTACGTTCCGTGCATGAGCTCCAGCAGTGCGGCTCCCGGCCGCGGTGACAAGGCCGAGCAGCCGACGATGCGGGACGCCCTGGTGGCGGCGGCCTTCCGGCTCTTCCTGGAACGGGGCTACGAGGAGACCACGGTCGACGACATCGTGACGCTCGCCGGGGTGGGGCGGCGGTCGTTCTTCCGCTACTTCCCCTCCAAGGAGGACGTGGTCTTCCCCGACCACGAGCGGTGCCTGGCCGACATGACCGCGTTCCTGGCCACGGGCCCCGACGACGAACCGGTGCGCAAGGTCTGCGACGCCGCCCGGCTGGTGCTCCTGATGTACGCCGAGAACCCCGCGTTCTCCGTGCAGCGCTACCGCCTCACCCGGCGGGTGCCGGAGCTGCGGGCGTACGAACTCTCCGTCGTCTCGCGCTACGAGCGCGCCCTGGCCGGATATCTGCGGTCCCGCTACGCCGGTGGGCGCGACGGCGCCCTCAGGGCGGATGTGATCGCCGCGGCCGTGGTCGCGGCCCACAACAACGCGCTGCGCGCCTGGCTGCGTTCGGACGGGAAGGGGGACGCCGAGGCGATGGTGGACCACGCCCTCGACCATGTGCGGACGGCGTTCGCCGACCGGTCCGTTCCCGCGGTGACCGGGGGGCCGCAGGACGTGGTGGTGATCGTCTCGCGGCGCGGAACGCCGCTCTGGCGGGTGGTGCGGGAGCTGGAGACCGTGCTCGGCCGGGACTGACCCGTACCGGCCGCCGGGTCGATTGAGGGTACGGAGTGCCTTTACGAGTGGCACTGAGTGCCATACGCTGTGGCTGTGCACGGTGGCGCCGACAGCCGGGCACACGCGTGCCCGGGACCACCGCGCACGCGGGATCTCCGGCCGAATGCAGGGAGTTGACCAGCGTGTACCACCACTCAGGAAGCGTCGCTCAGCAGGCAGCCGGCTCCGCGACGGGCGTCCTGGACCCCCGGGGCGCCGACCACGCGGAGGCCATGCTCTACCAGCGCTGCACCTGGTGCGGCACCGCCATGTACCACCGGCTGCTGTGCCCGGTCTGCCAGGGCAGCGACCTGCGCACGGAGCGCAGCGAGGGCGTCGGGACGGTCCGCCACTCCACGGTGCTGCACCGCAACACCCCCGCCGCCCGCAATGTCTCCCTGATCGAGATGGCCGAGGGGTTCGTGGTGCGCGGCAGGGTCATGGGCCCGCCCATCGGCATCCACAGCGGTGACCGGGTCCGGCTGTCGACGGCCAAGGACCCGGTGCGGGGCGAACCGGTCTTCCAGCTGGTCGACGAGCCGCTCCGCGCCTGGACCTGACGCACCGGCACCCCTCACAGGGTGACGCGGATACCCACCGTGCCCTTCGCGCCCCGGCGCAGGCGGCTGCCCAGCAGCACCAGCCGGCCCAGCACGCCGTACTTGCGGGCGAGCAGCGTCCGGTACCGGGCGGTGGTGGCGGCGTCGCGGATCTCCGCCGTCGCCGGGACCTGGTCCCCGGTCGGATTGCCGCGCAGGTCGCACGGGCCGACAAGGACATCGCCGCGGGCGCGGATCCGCTTCACCTTCCACGAGTCGACGACGGTCCAGACGCCCAGCGCGTCACCGTCGCGCACCACCCACACCGGTGTGGCCACGGGCGTGCCGCTCTTGCGGTAGCTGGTCAGCAACAGGTACTTTCCCGCCCCGAGCCGGTCGAGCAGCGCGTCGTCCATGAGGGAAGTCTAGGCGGTTCCGTCCGGGCGTCGAGCGACGAAGACGAGCTCCCGGCCCGGGCGGTCGGGCGCGTCCCGTATCTCCTCGAGCTCGTAGCCGTGGCCGGCGAGATCGGCCTCGACCTCCTCCCGCTCGCGGAAGCGCAGCGTCGACTCGGAGGTCAGCACCGTGCCCTCGGCGGGGAACACATAGGTCGTGCGGAAGGACACCAGGGGGCCGTGCACCGCGGTCACCTGGTGCCATCTCTCGACCGTGCCGACGCCGGGTACGTCCGTGCTGCCGTACGACTCCTCCCGGGTCCAGCGCTCCCAGGCCCGCCGGGCCGGGTCCCGGGTCTCGAACACCAGCCGTCCGCCGGGCCGCAGCGCCGCGCGGGCGCCCCTCAGGGTGCCGTGCCACAGGCCGGGATCGGCGATCGCCTGGGCCACGTTCGCCGTCATGGTCGCCAGGTCGGCCCGCAGCGGGGGCAGGACCGTCGCGTCGCCGTCGATCCAGCGCACCCGTGCGGCGCCCGGTTTGGCCCGCGCCACGTCCAGGGACGCCCGGGCGGGTTCGACGCCGACGACCTCGATCCCGCGGTCGGCCAGGAGCAGGGCGAACACCCCTGTCCCGCAGCCGATGTCCAGCACCCGCCGGGCCCCGGACTCCCCCGCCATCCGGAGATACGCCTCGAGGTCGCCGCGATCGGGGTCGAGGGGGTCGTAGAGCGCCGCGAGCCGGGGATGGGCGAAGCACGCGTCAGTCACGGCCGGCCCTCGCGCGCTCCACGGCCGCGGCCATCCGCCGCACCGCCTCCGTCAGCACCTCGGGCGACGCCGCGAGGTTCAGCCGGGCGTGTCCCCGGCCGCCCGTGCCGAAGGGCAGGCCGGAGGTGAGGGCCACCCGGCCGTGGTCGAGGAAGGCTCGGGCCGGGTCGTCCCCGAGGCCGAGGGCGCGGCAGTCGAGCCAGGCGAGGTAGGTGGCGTCCCCGGGCCGGTGGCGGACGGCCGGCAGGCGGTCGGCCAGGAGACCGGCGAGCAGCCGCCGGTTGGCGTCGAGTCCGGCGAGCAGGGCGTCCAGCCAGGCGGTGCCCTCGCGCAGGGCGGCGGTGTGGGCGAGGATTCCGACGTGGCTCGGGCCGTGGCCGACCTCTTCGGGCATCCGCGCCAGGTCGTCCGCCGCGCCGGGTCCCGCGACGGCGAGGGCCGCCTTGAGCCCGGCGAGGTTCCACGCCTTCGACGCCGACATCAGGGACAGACCGCGCTCGGCGCCCGGCACACTCAGGTACGGCACGAACGGCGTGGCGCCGACGACCAGCGGTGCGTGGATCTCGTCGGCGACGACCCGCACACCGTGGCGCTCGGCGAGGGCGGCCACGGCGGTCAGTTCGTCGGCGGTGTGCACGGTGCCGGTGGGGTTGTGCGGGCTGCACAGCAGGTAGGCGGCCCTTCCCCGGCCCACGGTCACCCGGCGGAAGGTGTCCTCCGGGACGGCGAGGTCGAGCCGTCCGTCCCCGCCCAGCGGGGCCTCGGCCACCCGGCGGTCCATGTGCCGGACGAAGTCGTAGAAGGGCGGGTACACCGGCGGGTTCACCACGACCGGATCGCCGTGGCCGGTGACCAGCTTGAGCATCTCGACCACGCCCAGCATGACGTCGGGCACGAGCGCGGTGCGCCGCACGGCGAGCCCGTCCCAGGCCCACCGCTTCTCCGCGAAGGCGGCCAGCGCCTCGGCGTAGCCGGTTCCGGCCGGGTAGCCGGTGTCGCCGAGTTCCATGGCCTCGGTGACGGCGCGCACGACCGGTTCGGCCAGGGGTACGTCCATCTCGGCCACCCACAGGGGCAGGACGTCCTCGAGGTGGGTGCGCCACTTCATGCTGGTGCGCAGGCGCAGACGGTCGAGGGTGAGAGCGTGCAGGGGATTCGGTTCACCGGACGTTTCGTGCGGGATCCTGGTCATGGGCACACGATAGGGGCGGTGGTGTGATCGGACATCGGGACGACGGGGCGGGTGCCGGCGGCGCCGGCACCGTGCTGGAGATCGCCTGCGACGAATCGGGGTCGGACGGCGAGAACCTGACCGGCGGGAACACCGACGTGTTCGCGCATGCCGGGGTGCGGGTGTCCGTCGCGGCCGCGGCGGGCACCGTGCGGGAGATCCGGGGCCGCATCCGCTCGCCCGCCACCGAGTACAAGGCGACCCATCTGCTGCGGGAGAAGCACCGGTCGGTGCTGGAGTGGCTGCTGGCGCCCGGCGGTCCGTTGCACGGCCGGGCCCATGTGCACCTGACGGAGAAGGCGTTCTTCGTGGTGGACCGCGTGGTCGCGCTGCTCCTCGAGGACCCCGTCGCGGCCGTCGTCCTGTTCCGGGCGGGGCGGGAGGAGTTCGGGGCCGAGGGGTGGGCGCGGTTCCTGCGGGCGGCCAACGGCCTGCTGCGGGTGCGCGGCGGGGAGCCGGAGTCGTCCGTCGCGCCGTTCTTCGCCGCGGTCGACGGTCTGTGCGGCGCGCATGCCGGTACGCCCGCCGCGCGGGTCCTCGGGCGGCTTTCCTCGCGCAGGGAGCGGGCCGAGGCGTACCGGGCGGGGCTGCCCGGCAGGCCGTCCGTGCGGATACCGGTGCTCAACCCGCTGCTCCCGGCGATCGTCTGCACGGCCGCGTACTGGAGCGCGGGCGGGCGGCGGCCCGTACGGCTGGTGCACGACCGGCAGAACCTTCTGACGCCCGAGCGCCTCGCGTGGATCGAGGAGACCGCGCGGCGCGACGGGATCGCTCTGGAGGAGGTGCGGCTGGTCGTCGCGCGGGAGGATCCACGGGTGCAGCTCGCGGACTTCCTCGCCGGGATCGCCCGCAAGGCGGCCTCGGACGAGCTGAACGGCCGCGGGGACCCGGCGCTGGCCGTGCTGTTGCGTCCCTATGTGGACCGTGCGTCGGTCTGGGGAGACCCGCGCAGCGCGGCCGTGCTCGGCCTGCCGGCCGCCGGCCTGGGGGCGGACGCGAGCCGTTGACCCGGTCCGCGCGCAACGGATCCCGTCCGGGGTGAACACGCGGGCCCCGG
Organism: Streptomyces speibonae; assembly: GCF_984686075.1. NCBI lineage: Bacteria > Bacillati > Actinomycetota > Actinomycetes > Kitasatosporales > Streptomycetaceae > Streptomyces > Streptomyces speibonae. Next base: position 390,694 of record NZ_OZ480260.1, read on the forward strand.
GGCCCGTATGGGAAGCGGGGCCCCGACTCAGGGGAGGCCCCGCGGTGTTCGCACCGCAGTGCAGAGGTTCGGGAGCCATGCATGAGGCACGCACGACGACGGGTCGTCCGGCGAGTGACACGGCTGGCCGCCGTCGGCGGACTCCTCCTGGGGGCCACGATGGTCACACGCGCCGTCGCCAGTGAACCGCAGGTGCCCGACGCGGTTCCGTTCGCCACCGCCGAGGAGACGGCCGTGGGTCCGGGCGCCGCTCTGGTGTCGAAGCTCGGCACGTCCCGCACGGCGGGCAGCTGGATCGGCGACGGCGGCGGCACGGTGGTGGCGGTCACGGACGAGGAGGCGGCCGCCGAGGTGCGCGAGGCGGGCGCCGAGCCGAAGATGGTGCGCCACAGCATGGACGACTTCAAAGCCGCCACCAGGACGCTGAGTGAGGCGCCGCGCGTGCCCGGCACGGCGTGGATGATGGACTACCGGTCCAACGAGGTGGTCGTCCGGGGCGACAGCACGGTCTCGTCGGAGGACTGGTCGGAGCTGACCGGTGTGGCGGACGGCATCGGCGGCTTCGTGCGCATGGAGCGGACCGAGGGCACCTTCACCACCCGCCTCAACGGCGCCCAGCCCATTCTCTCCACGGCCGGCCGCTGCTCGGCGGGGTTCAACGTGACGGACGGGAAGCGGGAGTACATCCTGACGGCGGGACACTGCGGGCCGGACGGCTCGGTGTGGTTCGCCGACGACCGGGCCCGGCAGAAGGTGGGCACCACGGTCGGCCGCAGCTTCCCCGGGGACGACTACTCGCTCATCGAGTACGACGGCGGGCGGGCCGGCGAGGGCGCGGGCGTGGTGGCGGTCGGCGGCGGCAAGGGCGTGCGGATCACGGGCGTCGCCGATCCGACGGTCGGGCAGCGGATCTTCCGCAGCGGCAGCACCAGCGGACTGCGGGACGGGGAGGTGACCGCGCTCAACGCGACGGTGAACTATCCCGAGGGGACGGTCAGCGGTCTGATCGAGTCCAATGTGTGCGCGGAGCCCGGTGACAGCGGCGGTCCGATGTTCTCCGAGGGTATCGCGCTCGGCGTCACCTCCGGCGGCAGCGGTGACTGCCGGACGGGCGGTACGACGTTCTTCCAGCCGCTGACGAAGGCGCTGGCGCAGCTCGACGTGCGGCTGATCGTGGCGCCCGGCGCCGACGGCGAGGCGGAGCCGCCGTCCCCGGCCCCGTCGGACGCCGGGGGCGCGGTGGCGCCGGACTCCGCGTCGCCGGGATCGTCGACCCCGGTGCGGGGCATCGTCCCCGACCCCTCGACGCTGCTGTCCCGGCTGGCCGATCCGCAGAACGTGGGGCCCGGTCTGCTGGTGATCGGCGCCAGCCTGATCGTCCTGGTGGCCTCCCGGTGGATCCGGGCGGAGCAGGACCGCAAGGCGTACCAGCAGTACTACTCGGCGACGTGGGGCTGAGCGGCATGGCTACGCTCGGTGACGGTGGTGTACGGGGCGCGGCGGGAGAGCGGAGCACCTGCGGAGGCGGCTCGCCGTGTGAGAAGGGCACCCATGCGTCGCGGGTGCCTTGTCTGGGGTGATGCGGTGCCGAGGCCGCCCCGGAAGGGGGCGGGGAGCCGGTCAGGCCGCTCTGGCCTGCTGCGGAAGGGCCGAGGCCCACTCCTGGACCAGGCGCTGGTACTCCTCGCGCTGTTCGACGCTGAGTGTCCCGCCCGACCGGAGCCACAGGGCCCGGATCTCCTCGTTGACCTCGGCAGCCGATCGCTCGGAGGAGGGTTCAACACTGGTGGACATGCCGTGAAGCATACGGCTCCCGGCGTGAAGACGCTGTGAGCAATCGCACGCGCATCGGACATTACGGACGTGTTGCTGATCACGTCCATCTGCCGCGGAACGTGGGGGAGTTCACATCTCGGGAACCCCGGGCGGGGACACCTCGTGCAGCGCCCGGCGGAAGGCCGAGTTGACCGCCGTGATCCCGCCGTCGACCGCGAGGGTGGTCCCGGTGATCCACGACGCGTCGCGGGAGGCGAGGAAGGCGATGGCGGCCGCGACGTCCTCGGGCTCCCCGACGCGCCCCAGGGGGTACAGGCGCCGGGCCGCTTCGAGTTCCTCGTCCCTGCCGGCCCAGGCGCGGGTGCGGACCGTCCCCGGTACGACGAGGTTGACCCGCACCCCGCGCGGCGCGGCGTGTCCGGCGAGGGTGCGGGTGAGGGAGACCAGGCCCGCCTTGGCCGCGCTGTAGGCGTGGTTGCCGAAGTCCTGGAGGCCGTTGACGGAGCCGACGCCGACGACGGCGCCCCGGCCGGAAGCGGCGAGGTGCGGCAGTGCGGCGCGGCAGCAGCGGAACGCGCCGGTGAGGGTGACGTCGAGGTCCGCGGCCCACTCCTCGTCCGGCTCGTCCTCGAAGCGGGCGGCGTCCGGGGTGCAGTGGGCGGCGTTGTTGACCAGGACGTCGAGGGTGCCGAACGCGCTCACGGCGTGCGCCACGGCACCCTCGACCGACGCCCGGTCGGTCACGTCGCAGGTGAAGGCCTCGGCGCCGAGCCCCCGCTCCCGCAGCGCCGCCGCCGTCGTCCGGGCGGCCCCCGGGTCCGCGTCGGCCACCAGGACGCGCGCTCCCTCCTCGGCGAACCGCAGGGCGGCGGCCGCTCCGATGCCGCGCGCCGCCCCGGTGATCAGGACTCCGTACCCCTCGAAACGCCGTGCGTCCGTCGTCATGGGCGTGACGGTAGCCGCCGGGACGTGCCCGGCGGCAGGGGGCCGGAGCGGTCAGCGGTAGCCGGTGACGTCCGCCGGCCGGCCCGCGTCCTGGACCTCGACGAGGTAGCGCCAGGCGTCGGGGCGGCTGCCGTCGAGGTCGGTGAAGCCGTACTCCCGGGCGAGGCCGCCGCTGGACAGGGAGGTGCCGTTGAAGCGGGCCACGTCGGGGTCGGCGGCCAGGGCGGCGACGGCCCGGCCCACGTAGCGCGGGGTCTCCGAGATGGCGAAGTGGGGGACCTCCGTGAGGGCGTCGCGCCAGTTGTCCTCGCGCACCTTGAAGTGGTCGAGCATGATCTCCGAGCGCATCCAGCCCGGGGTGAGGGCGACCGCCGTGGCGCCGCGCGGGCCGAGCTCGTGGCCGAGGGCGAAGGCCATGCGCAGGACGGAGGCCTTGGCGAGGTCGTAGAAGAAGGAGACACGGTAGGTGTCGCGGTTGTAGTCGGCGGTGCCGTCGGTGACCTCGACGACCAGTCCGCCGGGGTGGCGCAGCAGCAGCGGCAGGGCGTGGTGGCTGGTGACGGCATGGGTCTCGACGGCGAGGCGCAGCAGGCGCAGGCCCTTGTCGAGGTCGTGCTCCCAGACGGGCGCGTCCCAGTCGAAGAGTTTCTCGCCGCCCCAGATGTCGTTGACGAGGACGTCCAGCCGCCCCTGCTCGGCGGCGATACGGTCGACGAGTGCGCGGACCTGTGCGGGGTCGAGGTGGTCGGCGGGCACCGCGATGCCCCGGCCGCCCGCCTCGGTGACCAGGTCGGCGGTGTCCTCGATGGTCTCGGGGCGGTCGTACTCGGAGCGGCGGGCGCGGGTGGAGCGGCCCGTGACGTAGACGGTCGCGCCCGCCGCGCCCAGTTCCACGGCGATGCCCCGCCCGGCTCCCCTGGTGGCCCCCGCCACCAGCGCCACCCTGCCCCGCAAACGATCCGACATGTACGGCCTCCCGTCACCGGCTCTTCTGGCTGTCGCTTCGAGGGTGACGGGTAAGCCGGACATCTTCTGTCGCCTTTTCGCGGGAGGTCACCCGGGTGGGCGGCTCAGTGGCCCCGGGCGATCCATTCCTCCAGGTGCGGGGCCTCCGCGCCGATGGTCGTCGGGTCACCGTGGCCGGTGAGGACCCTGGTCTCGGGCGGGAGGGTCAGCAGCCGGTCCCGGATGGAGTCGATGATCGTCGGGAAGTGGGAGAAGGAGCGGCCGGTGGCGCCGGGCCCGCCCTGGAAGAGGGTGTCGCCGGTGAACACGGTGGCAAGACCGGCGTCGTGGAGGCAGACGGCACCCGGTGCGTGCCCGGGGGTGTGCAGCACGGTGAGGTCGGCGCCTGCGGCCTCGATGACCTGGCCGTCGGTGAGCCAGGAGTCGGGGTCGCGGTCGGGGTGGGTCTGCTTCCACAGATGCAGGTCGTCGGGGTGCAGCCAGATGGTGGCGCCGGTGCGGTCGGCGAGGGCGGGCGCGGCGTCGATGTGGTCGTTGTGGGCGTGGGTGCACACGATGGCCGTCAGCCGCCGGTCCCCCACCGCCTCGGCGATGGCGTCGGCGTCGTGGGCGGCGTCGATGACGACCGCCTCGTGGTCGTCGCCGACGATCCACACGTTGTTGTCGACGTCCCAGGTGCCGCCGTCGAGGCGGAACTGTCCGGAGGTGACGAGCCGTTCGATGCGGGCGGTCATCACAGCACCACCACCGAACGCAGCACGTCGCCGCGGTGCATGCGGTCGAATGCCTTCTCCACCTCGTCGAGCCCGATGGTCTCGGTGACGAACGCGGCCAGGTCCAGCCGTCCCTGCAGATGCAGGTCGATCAGCATCGGGAAGTCGCGGGAGGGCAGACAGTCGCCGTACCAGGAGGACTTCAGGGAGCCGCCGCGGCCGAAGACGTCGAGGAGCGGCAGTTCCAGCTTCATCTCCGGTGTGGGCACGCCGACCAGGACGACCGTGCCGGCCAGGTCGCGCGCGTAGAAGGCCTGTTTGTACGTCTCGGGGCGGCCGACGGCCTCGATGACGACGTCGGCGCCGAAGCCGCCGGTCAGTTCGCGGATCGCCTCGACGGGGTCGGTCCCGCTCGAGTCGACCGTGTGGGTGGCGCCCATGGAGCGCGCGGTCTCCAGCTTGCGGGTGTCGATGTCGACGGCGATGATCTTCGCCGCGCCGGCCAGCCGGGAGCCGGCGATCGCCGCGTCCCCGACACCGCCGCAGCCGATGACGGCGACCGAGTCGCCGCGGCCCACGTTGCCGGTGTTGATCGCGGCACCGATGCCGGCCATCACTCCGCAGCCGAGCAGCCCGGCGACCTGCGCCGACACGGCGGGATCGACCTTGGTGCACTGTCCGGCGGCCACCAGGGTCTTCTCGGCGAAGGCACCGATGCCCAGGGCCGGGGACAGCTCCTGTCCGGTGGCGGCCAGCGTCATCTTCTGTTGCGCGTTGTGGGTGTCGAAGCAGTACCAGGGGCGGCCGCGCAGACAGGCGCGGCACTTCCCGCACACCGCACGCCAGTTGAGGATCACGAAGTCGCCCGGCTCGACATCGGTGACGCCGTCGCCGACCGACTCGACGACGCCGGCGGCCTCGTGGCCGAGCAGGAAGGGGAAGTCGTCGCTGATGCCGCCCTGCTTGTAGTGGAGGTCGGTGTGGCACACCCCGCAGGCCTGTACCCGCACGACCGCCTCGCCGGGTCCCGGGTCGGGTACGACGACCGTCTCGATCCGCACCGGCTCGTCCTTGCCGGGTGCGATCACGCCGCGTACTTCCTGGGCCATGGTGCTGACTCCTTCGTCCGCCGGTGTCCGTCCCCCGACCCTACGCGGTGGCGGTCGGTCATGCCGCCCGTCGTACGGAGGGCGGGCGTGCCCGGCGTAGCCTGGGTCTCCTTGATCCATCACTCGGGAGCACATGTGAGCGACATAGCCGGGGAATCCGCACCGCCCGCGTGGCGGCTGCTGCTCGGATACGTACGACCGCACCGGTGGGCCCTGCTGGGCGGCGCCGTTCTCTCGCTGATGACCGGCGCCACCGGGCTGATGCTGCCGCTGGTGGCCCGGGAACTGATGGACGACCTCTCGGCCGGCCGTGCCATCACCGGCGCGGTGCTGCTGATGGCGGCCCTGATGGTCGCCAACGCCGCGCTGGGCGCGCTGGGTTCGTATGTGCTGCGGCGCACCGCGGAGTCGGTGGTGCTCGGCGCGCGGCGCACCCTGTCGTCGTATCTGCTCCGGTTGCGGATCGCCGCGGTGGACCGCACCGAGCCGGGTGATCTGATGGCCCGCATCACCTCCGACAGCACCCTGCTGCGCGAGGTGACCACCGATTCCCTGGTCGGTCTGGGCACGGGCGGCCTGACGCTCGTCGCGACCGTGGCGCTGATGGGCTACGTGGATCTGGTGCTGCTGGGGGTCACCCTGACGGTGATCGCCGTCGCCGGGACCGTGCTCGGGGTGATCGTGCCCAGGATCAACCGGGCCTCCCGGCGCGCCCAGGACGCGGTCGGGGTGATGGGCGCGTCGCTGGAGCGGGTGCTCGGGGCGCTGCGCACGGTGAAGGCGTCGGGTGCCGAGCACCGGGAGGAGCGCACGCTGCACGAGGCCGCGCACGAGTCGTGGCGGCAGAGCGTGCGGGCCGCCAAGTGGTCGGCCATGGCGGGGAACACGGCCGGTCTCGCGATTCAGCTCGCGTTCATCACGGTGCTCGCGGTGGGCGGCGCGCGGGTGGCGACGGGCGCGATCGACATCGGCACGCTGGTGGCGTTCCTGTTGTTCGTCTTCTCCCTCATGGCGCCGATCCAGGCGGTCGTCGGCGCGATCACGCAGTACCAGACGGGCAGCGCCGCCCTGGCCCGGATCCAGGAGGCGCTGCGGCTGCCCGCCGAACCGGCGGACGGCCCCGCGGAGCTGCCCGGTCCGGGCGCGCGGCCCGCCTCCCTCGCCTTCGACGACGTGCGCTTCCGGTACGCCGGGGATCTGCCGTACGTCCATCACGGGGTGACCTTCGCCGTGCCGGCGCAGGGCCTGACCGCGTTCGTCGGCCCGTCCGGCGCGGGCAAGACCACGGTCTTCTCCCTCATCGAGCGGTTCTACGAGCCCGAGTCCGGTGTGATCACGTTCGACGGCCGCGACCTGGGGGACTGGGAGCTGTCGCGGCTGCGGGCCTCGATCGGTTACGTGGAACAGGACGCGCCGGTGCTGTCCGGGTCCCTGCGGGACAACCTGCTGCTGGGCAACCCCGAGGCGGACGAGGGCACGGTGACACGGGTGCTGAAGACGACCCGGCTCGACGGTCTGGTGTCCCGGCTGCCGGACGGTCTGGACACCCTCGTCGGGCATCGCGGCACCAAGCTGTCCGGCGGGGAGCGCCAGCGGGTCGCCATCGCCCGTGCCCTGCTGCGCCGGCCCCGGCTGCTGCTGCTCGACGAGGCGACGTCGCAGCTCGACGCGGTGAACGAGGCGGCGCTGCGCGACACCGTGGCCGACGTGGCGCGTACGACGACGGTCCTGGTGGTCGCGCACCGGCTGTCCACGGTGACGATGGCCGACCGGATCGTGGTGATGGACGCGGGGCGGGTGCGCGCCGTCGGCACCCACCGCGAGCTGGTGACCGGCGACCCGCTGTACGCGGAACTGGCGGCGACGCAGTTCCTGGCGTCGGAGGGGTGACTCGGGGGTGCCGTTCGGGTCGAGCCGGCTCCGGTGAGCGGTGCCTCTCAGCCGTGCCGAGCGGGTTCGGTGCCGGGCGAGGTGCGGTGCCGGACCTCGCGACAGCGCGGGATCCCAACGACACCCCAGGCGGAGGCCGTCTCGCTTGCCGTGGCCGCGGGTCCGGAGGAGGCTCGTAGGTGAGGCCGTTGTGGCCCGCCGGAGGTCCGGGCCGCGGCCTCGGAGGAGGTGGGTCATCATGACAACCGCGGCACAGCCCGTCTTCGGCGCCGACACCCTGCGCCGGGGCATCGAGGCGGGCACCTCGGCACCCCTGGTGTCGCTCTACGCGGACGACGCGGAACTGCGCATCGTGGACCGCGACACCCAGCCCAGCCACCCCAAGGTCCTGCACGGCCGGGACGAGATCGCCGCCATGCTCGACGATGTCTACAGCCGCGACATGACGCACACGCTGGAGGCGTGCGTGGTCCAGGGCGACCACGCCGCCTACTGCGAGAGCTGCCGGTACCCGGACGGGGTGCGGGTGCTCTCGGAGTCGATGCTGACCCTGCGGAACGGAAAGATCACCGGGCAGACCATGATCCAGGCCTGGGACGAGTGACGGGAGCGGACGGGCCGCGCACCCCACCCCGGCGGTGTGCGGCCCGTCCGTGCCGTCGGGGCGCGCTCATCCGGCCGGCGGGGCCCACCCGGGAGGGCGCAGGATGCTCAGGAGCTGGCGGACCAGTTCGTCCACGACCTCGTCGAGGGTGGCCTCCACCCAGCCCGCGCTCCAGTCGTGGAGCAGTCCGTTGACGCTGCCGATGAAGCCGGTCGCGGCGAGGCGGTAGTCGCGGGGCGCCGCCTCGCCGCGTGCGGCGGCGGCCCGCGCCTCCGCGCAGATCAGCTCGACCCACTGGGCGCGGCGGGCCAGACGCTGTTCCTCCAGACGCGGGCTGACGCCGATGATCTCCACGAACGTGATGCGGATCCGGCGCGGGTCGCCGGTGACGTCGGCGGCGTAGGCGCGGAAGATCGCGTCGGCGCGCTCCGGGAGCGGGGTGCCGGCCGCCTCGGCGGCCGCGGCCAGGACCGCCGCCTCGGCCTGGTCGTTGACCTTCAGGTGGAGGGCGGCCAGGACGTCCTCCAGATTGCGGAACTCCTCGTAGAACTGACGGGTCGACAACCCGGCGGCCTCGCTGAGGGCGGCGACCGTGGTGGAGCGGTATCCGGGGCCGGCGCCGAACAGTTCGAGCGCCGCATCGAGGAACCGGCGTCGCCGCTCGGCCTTCCGCTCCTCCGCGGACTTCCCGGCGTAACGGCCGCTGGGTGCCCGCGGTCTGTCCGGCACCGGCCCTCCCCTCCTTGGGTGCACGGCCGATTTTGTCGTGTACGCAGTCTTGTGGAGAAGGGGCACTCGTCCTTACTTTTCAGTAAGTTGATTCTGAAAGCACCGGTGTTCAGATTCCGGCCCCTCCGGATTCCCGGCCCCTGCTTGGCATGCCCCACTCATAGCGCCCCCCACTCGCAGAGGAGAGAGCAGTCATGCCGCTCCCCAGAACCAGGCACCTGTGCGTCCTCGCCGCCGCCCTCGCCCTCACCGTGACCGCCCCCGCAGCCGTCGCGAGCGCGGCCGGCCCCGCCCCGGCCTCCTCGACCGCGCTGCGTGAGGTCCTGTTCGTGGGCAACAACTGGGACGGCACCGCCGATGTCATCGAGTCCGCCGGCGACTTCGCGAAGATCGGCCGGATCGACGTCATCCCAGACAAGGACCGGCGGATGGCCGAGATCAACGCCGATCCCATCCGCTGGATCTACTTCATGGCCATCCGCAACACCGTCGGCGAGGGCCACGACCAGTTCGTCGACGACATGTACTCCACCCCCGACGGCGGCTCGGTGGTGGTCTCCCGGCCGAGCTTCGCCGACGTGGTCTCCCTCGACCTCACCACCGGCGAGGTCGACTGGCGCTTCCCCGTGTCCGGTTACCGCGCCGACCACATGGCCGTCTCCCCCGACGGCAAGCGCGTCGCCGTCTCGGCGTCGACCTCCAACACCGTGCACGTCCTGGACATCGACACCGGCGAGGAACTCGGGTCGTTCCGCACCGGCGACAAGCCGCACGAGAACATCTTCACCGCGGACGGCAAGCACATCTGGAGCATGTCCATCGGCGAGGTGAACACCGCGCTCGACGCGCCCTGGCTGGACTGGACGAAGGGCGACCGCCGCATCACCGTCGTCGACGCCACCACCTTCGAGCAGGTCGAGGTCATCGACATGCGCGAGCGGCTCGACGCCATCGGCCTCGGCGACCACTCCGACGCGGTGCGCCCGGCCGCGTTCTCCCCCGACGAGTCGAAGCTGTACTTCCAAGTGTCGTTCTTCAACGGCTTCTTCGAGTACGACGTCGCCACCGACCGGATCACCCGTACCAAGACCCTGCCGGAGAACCCGGCCACCAGCACCGACCGCACCACCTGGGTCAACGACTCCCGGCATCACGGCATCACCATGAAGCCCGACGGCACCAAGCTGTGCGTCGCGGGCACCATGGACGACTACGCGACCGTCGTCGACCGCGCCACCCTGGAGGAAGGACCGCTGGTCACCGCCTCCAAGCCGTACTGGGCGACCGTCAGTGGTGACGGGCGGTCCTGTGTGGTCTCCGAGAGCGGCGCCGACCGGGTCACCGCCATCGACTTCGCCACCGGCGAGAAGACCGTGTCCGTGCCCGTCGGCGACCACCCGCAGCGGGTCCGGCTGGGACACGTGGCGGACGGCTGGTCCGGCCCGTCGGCCGGCTGAGCGCGCGGCCGCGGAGAGGGCTCTCGGGTCCTCTCCGTCCGCCGTCTCAGCACTCGATGACGTTGACGGCCAGTCCGCCGCGGGCGGTCTCCTTGTACTTGACCTTCATGTCGGCGCCGGTCTCCTTCATGGTCTTGATGACCTTGTCGAGGGAGACATGGTGACGGCCGTCGCCGCGCAACGCCATGCGGGCCGCGGTCACGGCCTTGACCGCGGCCATGCCGTTGCGCTCGATGCAGGGGATCTGGACCAGGCCGCCCACCGGGTCGCAGGTGAGGCCGAGGTTGTGCTCCATGCCGATCTCGGCCGCGTTCTCGACCTGTTCCGGGCTGCCGCCGAGCGCCTCGGCCAGACCGCCGGCGGCCATCGAGCAGGCCGAGCCGACCTCGCCCTGACAGCCGACCTCGGCGCCGGAGATCGACGCGTTCTCCTTGAAGAGCGTGCCGACGGCGCCCGCCGCGAGCAGGAAGCGGACGATCCCGTCCTCGTCGGAGCCCGGCACGAAGTCGAGGTAGTAGCGCAGCACCGCCGGGATGATGCCCGCCGCGCCGTTCGTCGGCGCGGTGACGACCCGTCCGCCCGCCGCGTTCTCCTCGTTCACGGCCATCGCGTACAGGGTCACCCACTCCATGGCGCGGCCCGACGGGTCGCCCTTGCCGCGCAGTTGGCGCGCGGACGCCGCGGCTCTGCGGCGCACCCGCAGTCCGCCGGGGAGGATGCCCTCGCGGCCCAGGCCGCGGGAGACACAGGCCGACATCACCCGCCAGATCTCCAGCAGCCCGGCGCGGATCTGCTCCTCGGTGCGCCAGGCCTTCTCGTTCTCCAGCATCAGCGCGGAGATCGACAGGCCGGTTTTCCCGGTGAGCCGCAGCAGTTCGTCGCCGGTGCGGAAGGGGTGGGCGAGCACCGTGCCGTCCGGCCGGATCCGGTCCGGGCCGAGGGCGTCCTCGTCGACCACGAAACCGCCGCCGACCGAGTAGTACGTCTTCTCCAGCAGCGGTGCGCCGTCGGCGTCGTGGGCGCAGAGGATCATGCCGTTGGCGTGGTGGGGCAGCGAGCGTCCGCGGTGCAGGACCAGGTGGGTCGAGGCGTCGAAGCCGATCTCGTGGGCCGGGCCGGTCCCGGCGCCGAGCAGGCGGAGGCGCCCGGTGCCGCGGATCCGCTCCACGTCCAGGTCGGCCCGGGCGACGTCGACGGTGTGCGGCTCGTTGCCCTCCAGACCGAGCAGCACGGCCTTGGGGGTGCCGTGCCCGTGGCCGGTTGCGCCGAGGGAGCCGAACAGCTCCGCCCGCACCGCGGCGGTCCGGGCGAGCAGACCGTCCTCCCTCAGCCGGGCCGCGAACATCGCGGCCGCGCGCATCGGTCCGACGGTGTGCGAGCTGGACGGGCCGATGCCGATGGAGAACAGATCGAAGACGCTGATGGCCACGCCATGCTCCGGGAGGTCAAAGGGGCACGCGCCCCTGCGGGAGAGAGCCGGTCACCGACCGGGGTACAGCGGGTGCTTCCCGGCGAGTGCCGTCACCCGGGCCCGGAGCGCCCCGGCGTCGCAGGACGGCTTGAGCGTCTCCGCGATGACGTCCGCGACCTCGGCGAAGTCCTCGGCCGTGAAGCCCCGGGTGGCCAGGGCGGGCGTGCCGATCCGCAGCCCCGACGTCACCATCGGCGGGCGCGGATCGTTCGGAACGGCGTTGCGGTTGACCGTGATGCCGACCTCGTGGAGACGGTCCTCGGCCTGCCGCCCGTCCAGCTCCGAGTCACGCAGGTCGACCAGGATCAGGTGCACGTCCGTGCCGCCGGACAGCACGTTCACCCCGGCCGCGCGGACGTCCGGCGCGGTGAGCCGCTCGGCGAGGATCCGCGCGCCCTCGACCGTACGGCGCTGGCGCTCCCGGAACTCCTCGCTCGCCGCGACCTTGAAGGAGACCGCCTTGGCCGCGATCACATGCTCCAGGGGGCCGCCCTGGAAGCCCGGGAAGACGGCGGAGTTCAGCTTCTTCGCGAACTCCTTGCCACGGGCGAGGATGATGCCGCCGCGCGGTCCGCCCAGCGTCTTGTGCGTGGTGGAGGTGACCACATCGGCGTACGGCACCGGGTTCGGGTGGAGGCCCGCCGCGACCAGACCGGCGAAGTGCGCCATGTCGACCCACAGATACGCACCGGTCTCGTCGGCGATCCGGCGGAACCCGGCGAAGTCCAGCCGGCGCGGGTACGCCGACCAGCCCGCGATGATCACCCTCGGGCGGTGCTCCCTGGCCAGCTTCTCCAGCTCGGCCATGTCGACCAGGCCGGTCGCCTCGTCCACGTGATAGGCGACGACGCCGAACTGCTTGCCGGAGAAGTTCAGCCGCATCCCGTGGGTCAGATGGCCGCCGTGCGCCAGGTCCAGGCCCAGGAGGGTGTCCCCGGGATCCGCCAGCGCGAACAGCGCGGCCTGGTTGGCGGAGGCGCCGGAGTGCGGCTGCACATTGGCGTACTCGGCGCCGAACAGCTCCTTCACCCGGTCGACGGCGATCCGCTCGACGACGTCGACGTGCTCGCAGCCGCCGTAGTAGCGGCGGCCCGGGTAGCCCTCGGCGTACTTGTTGGTCAGGACCGACCCCTGCGCCTCCATCACCGCGACCGGGGCGAAGTTCTCCGACGCGATCATTTCCAGGGTGGACTGCTGGCGCTTCAGCTCGGCACCGACCGCGGCGGCGATCTCCGGGTCGAGCTCGTGCAGGGGCTGGGTGAACAGGGTCATCGGCGGCCTCCTCGGGTGCGGGCGCTGTGGGCGACGGCGGTGCCGCCGGGCGGGGAGATCATGAGACGCCGGCCGCCGCGGGGACGAGGCCGCGGCGGAGCCGGTTGAAGAGCTTCGGCCGGTTGAGGGAGAGCACGGCGACGGAGGTGCCCCCGTGCCGGTAGACCGCCGTGAAGGAGCGGCTGTCGACATCGCCTTCGACGACCTCGGGCACGGCGCCGGGGACGACGTGTCCGGCGAGCTGGATGCGTACCCGGTACTGGTCGGACCAGAAGTACGGCGCGGTGGCCGGGGCGGGGACCGGCACACCGGTCAGCAGCGTGCGGGCGGCGGTCTGCGCCTGCTCGACGGCGTTGCTCCAGTGCTCGATGCGGGCGTGCCGTCCGGTGAACGGGTGGGGGCAGCGGGCGACGTCACCGACGGCGACCACGCCCGGGACACCGGTCGAGCAGCCGGCGTCGCACACCACACCGTCGTCCACCGGCACCCCGGAGCCGGCGAGCCAGCCGGTGGCGGGCCGCACGCCCACCCCGGCCACGACGACGTCGGCGGGCAGCACCCGCCCGTCCGCCAGCCGTACCCCCTCGACCCGGCTCCCGCCGACGAGCTCCGCCACACCGGCTCCGCACAGCAGGCGGACCCCGTGGTCGCCGTGCAGCGCGGAGCACACCCGCCCCATCTCGCGCCCGAGCTGGCGTTCCAGCGGTACCTCGAGCGCCTCGACGACGGTGACGTGGAGCCCGAGCCGGTGGGCGGTGGACGCCACTTCGGCGCCGATGAAGCCGGCGCCGATGACGACGACCCTGGGCAGTCCGTCCAGCAGCTCGGTGCGCAGGGCCAGGGCGTCGTCGAGGGTGCGCAGCGTGTGGACACCCGCCAGTCCGTCGGTGCCCGGGAGTGTCCTGGGCGCGGCGCCGGTCGCGACGACGACCCCTTCGGTGCGCACCTGCCGTCCGCCGGCCAGGGTGACGGTGCGGGCGGCGGGGTCGAGCCGGGTCGCGCGCTCGCCGAGCAGCCACCGCACGTCCAGGTCCTCGTACTCGTCCGCCTCGACGAGACAGAGCGCGTCGGCGTCGACGTCCCCCTTGAGGAAGTCCTTGGACAGCGGCGGCCGGTCGTAGGGGGCGTGGCGCTCCTCCCCCACGACGACGAGCTCGCCGTCGTAGCCCTCCGCGCGCAGCGCACGGGCCGTGCTCAGGCCCGCCAGCGACGCTCCGACGACCGTGATGTGCTTCATACCGGCTCCTGACGCCGCACATCGATCTTGTTCTGCAGCCAGGTGTGGAAGTCGCCGATGTGGTGTTCGCTGGGCACCAGGACGCCGCCCCTGGCATACGTACGGGAGCCCATGCCGAGCTGGGTGCGTTCGCACGCGTCGAAGTCCTGGCGGTTGACCCGGTCGAAGAGCTCCACGGACCGGCCGATGTCCCGGCCGCTGTCGACGACCTGCGGCAGATAGAGCCAGTCGCACTCCACGACGGTGCGGTCGTGGGCCACCGGATACATCCGGTGGAAGATCACGTGGTCCGGCACGAGGTTGACGAACACCTGCGGCCGGACGGTGATCGCGTAGTACCGGCGGTCCTGCTCCTCGGCCACGCCCGGGATCCGGTCCAGGCCCTCGCCGCCGTCGACGGTGAAGCCCTCGACGCCGGTGCCGAACTCCGCGCCGTGGCCGACGTAGTACTGCGCCGCGTACCCGTCCGCGAACTCCGGGAGCACCTCGGTGAGTTCGGGGTGGATGGTGGCGCAGTGGTAGCACTCCATGAAGTTCTCGACGATGAGCTTCCAGTTCGCCGCCACGTCGTACACGATCCGCCGGCCGACGGCGAGATCCTCGATCCCGTAGCGCCCGATCGACTCCACGTCACCGAGGCGGCCGGCCACGTCGCCCACGACGTCCTCCTCGAAGGAGGGCGGGTCCTCGGCCAGACACACCCACACATAGCCGAGCCACTCCCGGACATGGACGCCGACCAGTCCGAAGGCGGTGCGGTCGATGTCCGGCATCGACGTCAGGTTCGGCGCCGCGACGAGCCTGCCGTCCAGGCCGTAGGTCCAGGCGTGGTACGGGCATTGGAAGGCCCGCTTGACCTCGCCGGACTCCTCCGTGCACAGGCGGGCGCCGCGGTGCCGGCAGGTGTTCAGGAACGCCTTGACGGAGCCGTCCCGGGAGCGGGTGACCAGGACGCTCTCGCGGCCCACCTGGACGGTGCGGAACTGGCCCGGCCCGGCCAGTTCCGCGGCGCGGGTCACGCAGAACCACATGGCCTCGAGGACCCGCTCCTGTTCCAGGGCGAAGACCTCGGGATCGGTGTAGTACTCCCCGGGCAGCGTGGAGATGAGGCTGGGAGGCAGGTCCCTCATGGTCATCGGGTCTCCTTCACAAGATGCCGGACGCGCGCACGGCGGGGGTGGAACGGGTCGACGGGGTGGGGGTGGTGGCGTTCAGTGGCCCCGGGCGATCCAGTCGTCCAGGTGGGGCGCTTCGGCGCCGATCGAGGTGCTGGGGCCGTGACCGGTGTACACGGTGGTGTCCGCGGGGAGCGGCAGCAGCCGGGTGCGGAGGGAGCCGATGATGGTGCCGAAGTCGGAGTGGGAGCGGCCGGTGGCCCCGGGGCCGCCCCGGAAGAGGGTGTCGCCGGAGAACAGGGCCCGCAGCTCGGGCGCGTACAGGCAGACCGCGCCGGGCGAGTGGCCGGGGGTGTGCAGCACGTGCAGCCGGAGGCCGGCGACGGTCAGCTCCTCGCCGTCGGCGAGCTCCCGGTAGCCGGGCACCGGCGGAGTGTGCGCCTCCTTCCAGAGCACCTCGTCCGCCGGGTGGAGGAGGACGGGTGCCCCGGTGCGGGCGGCCAGGGCCGGGGCGGCGTTGACGTGATCGTTGTGGGCGTGGGTGCAGACGACGGCGGCCAGGCGCCGGTCGCCGACGGCGGCGGCGATCGCCCCGGCGTCGTGTGCCGCGTCGACGACGAGGACCTCCCGGTCGTCGCCGATCAGCCAGACGTTGTTGTCCACCGCCCAGCTGCCGCCGTCCAGGCGGAAGGTCCCGGAGGTGACCAGGTGCTGGATCCGCGCGGTCACAGCGCCACCACCGAGCGCAGGACCTCGCCGCGCCGCATCTTGGCGAACGCCTCCTCGACCTCGTCGAGGGCGATCATCTCGCTGACGAATCCGGCGAGGTCGAAGCGGCCCTGGAGGTACAGGTCGATCAGGGCGGGGAAGTCACGGGACGGCAGACAGTCGCCGTACCAGGAGGACTTGACGGCTCCGCCGCGGCTGAAGACGTCCAGCAGGGGCAGTTCGAGGGTGAACTCCGGGGCGGGGACGCCCACCAGCACGGCGGTGCCGGCCAGGTCGCGGGCGTAGAAGGCCTGCTTGAAGGTCTCGGGGCGGCCCACCGCGTCGACGACGACGTCGGCACCGAAGCCTCCGGTGAGGTCGCGGATGGCCTCGACGGCGTCGGTCCGTGAGGAGTCGACGGTGTCGGTGGCGCCGAACCGCTCGGCCCACTTCAGCTTCCGCTCGTCGACGTCCACGGCGATGATCCGGCTCGCGCCGGCCACCCGGGCGCCGGCGACGGCGGCCATGCCGACGCCGCCGCAGCCGATGACGGCGAGCGAGTCGCCGCGGCCGACGCCGCCGGTGTTGACCGCGGCGCCGAAGCCGGCCATCACCCCGCAGCCGAGCAGGCCCGCCGCGGTGGCCGGGGCGGTCGGGTCGACCTTGGTGCACTGGCCTGCGGCGACCAGCGTCTTCTCCGCGAAGGCGCCGATGCCCAGGGCCGGGGTGAGCGGGGTGCCGTCGGCGAGCGTCATCGGCCGGACGGCGTTGTGGGTGGCGAAGCAGTACCACGGCTCGCCCCTGCCGCAGGCCCGGCAGGTGCCGCACACCGCACGCCAGTTGAGGACGACGAAGTCGCCGGGCGCGACCTCGGTGACGCCCTCGCCGACCGCCTCGACCACACCCGCGGCCTCGTGACCGAGCAGGAACGGGAAGTCGTCGCCGATCCCGCCCTCCCGGTAGTGCAGGTCGGTATGGCAGACACCGCAGGCCTGCACCCGCACCAGTGCCTCACCCGGGCCGGGGTCCGGCACCAGGACGGTCTCCACGGACACCGGGGCGCCCCTTTCCAGGGCGACGACGGCGCGTACCTCGTGTGTCACGGTGCTCTCCTCGCCGAGGGACGGCCGAATGCGCACGTCGGGACATTCGGCGGGATGTTCTGGATGGCGGAGGACGTCGGCGGGTCCCCCAAGGGCCGAGCGTAAGTTGCGTAATGAGCAACAGCCTCCGCTATAAGCAACTCTTGCCAAACTGTCTCCCCACGGACCCCCACTGTCAAGAGGGTTGGGCCCTCAGCCCGGGGCCGGCCGCGCCGGCCGCGCCGCCTCGCTGCCCCAACGGGCCGTCACGCGTACCGCGTCGAGCGTCGAGGCGACGTCGTGCACGCGCACGCACCAGGCGCCCTGCGCCGCGGCGAGGGCGGACACGGCGGTGGTCGCGGCGTCCCGTTGCCGCGCCGGGCGGGGCCGCCCCGTGGCCCGGTCCGCCAGCAGGTGTCCCAGGAACGACTTGCGGGACGCGCCCACGAGGACGGGAAACTCCAGCGCCCGCACGACCTCCCCGAGGCGACCCAGCAACTCCCAGTTGTGCTCGGGGGTCTTGGCGAAGCCAAGACCGGGATCGACGACCAGGCGGCCGGGCGGCACGCCCGCGTCCAGCGCCGCCCCGGTCCGCGCACGCAGCTCTGCGAGCACATCGGTGACGACGTCGTCGTAGACGGCGTTCGCCTGCATTCCGGCGGCATGGCCGCGCCAGTGCATCAGCACGTACGGCACGCCCGAGCGGGCCATCAGGGGCAGCATCGCGGGGTCGGCGAGACCGCCCGAGACGTCATTGACCATCCGCGCTCCCGCGTCCAACGCGCGGGCGGCGACCTCGGCCCGCATGGTGTCGACGCTGACGAACCCGCCCGCCGCGACGAGTTCGCGGACCACGGGCAGCACGCGGCGCAGCTCCTCCTCGGCCGGCGGGCGCGCCGCGCCGGGCCGGGTCGACTCCCCGCCCACGTCCACGATGTCCGCCCCCTGCTCCAGGAGGGCGAGTCCGTGCGCGACGGCCGCGTCCGGGGCGAACGACAGCCCGCCGTCGGAGAACGAGTCCGGGGTGACGTTCACGACGCCCATGACCAGCGTCCTCCCGGGCCTCGGAAGGCCGGGCGGGCGGGGCGCCGGCGTGCGCCGCTCAGAGGTGTTCCGCTGCCGCATCGAGCAGCCAGTCGGCCAGATGCCCGGCGAAGGACGAGCGGACCAGCACCCAGAACCCCGCCCTGGGGTCGTCCCGGGCGACGAGGACGACCTGGGTACGGGCCAGCGTGGTCTGGGCGCAGCGGCCGGGGGCGAAGGCGCGCGGGTGAAGGTCCAGCGCGCAGCCGTGGGCCAGCAGGTCGCGTGCGCAGGGGCCGGAGACGAGGAGGGTGGTGCGCTGGGCGGAGACGTCGGTGACGGAGACGGGCTCCTCCCCCACGGCCGCCCGGATCCGGGTCTCCACGTCCCGTTCCGTGCCCGGCGGGCCCACCACGAGCCATTCGTCGGGGCCGAGCCACAGTGCGGCCCACTCCCCCGCACGGACGGCCGTGCCGGGTTCGAGGGGCAGGTCCAGGCCCAGCGCGAGCCCGGCCGCGTCCGCAGCGCCCGTCTTGGCGTCGAGACGGACGTTCACCTGGGACAGGAAGGGGAGTTCGGCCAGCCGGACCGCGCCGCCGGAGGCGCGCGTCGCGGCGGCCAGCCGGCCGGCGGCGGACGCCAGGGGGCTGCGGAGCGGGGCGGTGGGCGTGGTGTCAGCCATCGCGGCGGGCTCCTTCGGGGTCGTGGAGGACGGGGCTTGCGACGGTCACCGGGAGCAGCCGGCCGCCCACGGGCGCGTAGAGGCGCTCGCCGATGCGGTCGCGGCCGCCCTTGACCAGGGCGAGCGCGAACGTCCGGCCCAGGGCGGCGCTGCGGTAGCTGGAGGTGACGTGGCCGAGCATCGGGACGGGCGGGGCGGGCAGTCCGGGGCCGGTGACCAGGTGGGTGCCCTCGGGGAGGAGGGCGGACGGGTCGTCGGGGAGCAGGCCCACCAGGTGCTTGCGGTCGGGGCGGACGGTGTCGGCGCGGGCGAAGGAGCGCTTGCCGATGAAGTCGGGCTTCTTCCTGGACACCGCCCAGCTCATGCCGAGGTCGTGCGGGGTGACCGTGCCGTCGGTGTCCTGGCCGACGATCGGGTAGCCCTTCTCGGCGCGCAGGACGTGCATCGTCTCGGTGCCGTAGGGCGTGATGCCGTACGGGGCCCCGGCCTCGTACAGGGCCGCCCAGAGGGTGAGGGCCTCCCACGGTGACACGTTGATCTCGTAGGCGAGTTCGCCGGAGAAGCTGATCCGGCAGACCCGTGCGGCGATGCCCGCGACGGTCGTCTCCCGCCACGCCATGAAGGGGAAGTCCTCGTTCGACACGGCCAGTCGGGGCGCCAGCGCGCCGAGGACGTCACGGGAGCGCGGGCCGGCCAGGGCCACGGTGGCCCACTGCTCGGTCACCGAGGTGCAGTGGACGCGCAGGTCCGGCCACTCCGTCTGGAGCCACTCCTCCATCCAGTCCAGTACGGCGGCCGCGTTGCCCGTGGTCGTGGTGACCAGGAAGCGGTCGGCGGCGAGGCGGATGACCGTGCCGTCGTCGAAGACCATGCCGTCCGGGCGGCACATCACGCCGTAGCGGATCATGCCCACCTTCAGGGTGCTGATCATGTTGGTGTAGAGGCGGTCGAGGAACACGGCGGCGTCCGGGCCCTGTACGTCGATCTTGCCGAGGGTCGAGGCGTCCATGAAGGCGACGCCCTCGCGGGCGGCGACGCACTCGCGCCGTACGGCCGCCGCCATGTCCTCACCGTCGCGCGGGTAGTACCAGGGGCGCTTCCACTGGCCGACGTTCTCGAAGAGGGCGCCGTGCGCGACGTGCCAGTCGTGCAGGGCGGTGGTGCGGACGGGGTCGTGCAGCGCTCCCCGGTTGCGGCCGGCGAGGGCCGCGAAGGAGACCGGTGTGTACGGCGGCCGGAAGGTGGTGGTGCCGAGCGCCCCGATGTCCACGCCGAGCAGTTCGGAGACGACGCCGCTCGCCAGGAGGCCCGAGGTCTTGCCCTGGTCGTTGGCCGTACCGGCCGTGGTGTAGCGCTTGGTGTGCTCCACCGAGCGCATCCCCGCGCCGGTCGCGCGGGCCAGGTCGTCGACGGTGACGTCGCGCTGGAGGTCGACGAAGCGGGGGGCGCCGTCGCGGCCGGGGACGGTGTACACGTGCATGGGGAGTGTGCTCCGCGGCTGTGCGGGCGGCCGCGGGAGGGCCGGGGCGGGCGCGGCGAAGCCCTCGGCCTCGACCGCCCGGGTGCCGGCGGCCGCACCCTGGGCGAGCACCGCGGCCAGGTCGAACGCGCCGCTCGCGCTGCCCGCGACCTCGACGGCCTGACGGGAGGAGTCGGGCACGAAGGTGCCGAGCGCCTCGTCGTGGCGGAGCGTGCCGCCCGCCTGGCTGAACAGGTGCGCCACCGGGTTCCAGCCGCCGGACACCAGCAGGACGTCGGCGGTGAACTCCCGTCCGCCTTCGGTCCGTCCGAACGGGGCGACGGTCACCGAGGCCAGCCTCGGGGCGCCTGCCGTGCCGGTGACGGCGTGGCCGGGCAGCACCTCGATGCCTGCCGCGCGGGCACGCTCTGCCCACTCGCCCGGTTCGGCGCGGGTGTCGGCGATCGCCGTGACGTCCACGCCGGCGGCGGCGAGGTCCAGTGCGGCGGCGTAGGCGCTGTCGTTGGTGGTGAACACCACGGCGCGGCGGCCGGGCAGGACGCCGTGGCGGTGGAGGTGGGTCCGGGCCGAGGCGGCCAGCATCACGCCCGGGCGGTCGTTGTCCGCGAAGGCGAGGGAGCGCTCGTGGGCGCCGGTGGCGAGGACGACGCGGCGGGCCCGGATGCGGTGGACGCGTTCGCGGGAGACGTTGCCCGGGGCGTCGGAGCCGAGGTGGTGGGTGCGGCGTTCGACGGCGAGGAGGTGGTTGTCGTCGTAGTGGCCGAAGACGGTGGTGCGGCGCAGGACGCGCACGTCGGGGGCCGCGGCGAGCGCGGCGGTGGTCTCGTCGGCCCAGTCGAGGAGTTCGCCGGTGCCGAGCAGGCTGCCGCCGAGTTCCGGGCGCTCGTCGGCGAGGATGACGCGGGCGCCGGATGCCGCGGCCGCCGCGGCGGCTGCCAGGCCGGCCGGGCCGGCGCCGACGATCAGCAGGTCGCAGTGGGCGTGTACGGCGTCGTAGCGGGCGGGGTCCGGGGCGGTGGCGAGGCGGCCCCGGCCGGGGAGACCGGTGGCGACGAGGCCGTCGTGGAGTTCGACGGTGGTCGCGGGGAGCATGGGCTCGGGGAAGGGTTCCACTATCTGGACGACGGCGTTGGGTTCTTCCGTGCCAGCGGAGAAGATGCCTCTCGGGCGGCCGAGTTTGATGCTGGTGCCTGTGTGGATGACGCCGTTGGCGAGGAGGGCGGAGGCGAGGGTGTCGCCTCGGTAGCCCTGGTAGGTGGTGCCGTCGAAGGTGAAGGTGAGGGGGGTGTCGCGGTCGATGCGGCCGTGGGTGGGGTGGCGGAAGGGCTGGGTTGTCCCGCCCCCGCCGCCCCTGCCCGTCCCCGTCCCCCGGGGGCTGCCGCCCCCGGGCCCCCGCCGATCGGCCTGAACGGCCTCGTCCTCGAACGCCGGACGGGCTGGGAGTCGCCGGGCTGCGTGGCCCTGCGGGGGTGGGTGGGGGCTGGAAACGCCATCGGCCCCGTCCGCAGACGCCGGACCGGCCGGGAGCGGCCCGGCTGTGTGGCCCTGCGCGGGTGGGTGGGGGCACGCCGGACGGGGTGGTTTCGGCTGGGGGGTGTCGGGGCGGGGCTCGCCCGGTTTGTACACCGTCAGGATCTCGTTCGTCGATGTGTCACGTATCGCGTTGAACCAGCGGCGGCAGCCGGCCGCGTGGCTCCAGCGCTCGGCGAACGGGCCCTTGGGGTTGTCGCGGAAGAAGAGGTAGCGAGCCCACTCCTCATCGGTCAGGTCCGCGGGGTGGTCCGGGTACGGCACATGGGCCTGGCCGCCGTAGTGGAACTCGGCCTCGTCGCGCGGCCCGCACCACGGGCAGGGGATGAGCAGCATGTCGTTCGGCTCCCTTGGGTCCCTAGTGGGCCACCGCGGCCGCGCCGTGCTCGTCGACGAGCGCGCCGGTGGTGAAACGGTCGAGCGAGAAAGGGGCGTTGAGGGGGTGCGGGGCGTCATGGGCGATGGTGTGGGCGTAGACCCAGCCGACGCCCGGGGTCGCCTTGAAGCCGCCGGTTCCCCAGCCGCAGTTGACGTAGAGGTTGCCGACCGGGGTCAGCCCGACGATCGGCGAGGCGTCGGGGCTGACGTCGACGATGCCGCCCCAGGTGCGCAGGACGTGGGCGCGGGCGAAGACCGGGAAGAGCTCCAGGGCCGCCGCCATCTGGTCCTCGATGATGTGGAACGCGCCGCGCTGGGTGTAGGAGGTGTACGCGTCGATGCCCGCGCCCATCACCAGCTCGCCCTTGTGGGCCTGGCTGACGTACACATGGACCGCGTTGGACATCACGACCGTGGGGTGCACGGGTTCCAGCAGCTCCGACACCAGCGCCTGCAACGGATGGCTCTGCAACGGCAGTCGGATACCGGCCATGGCGGCCAGGACGGAGGTGTGGCCCGCGGCGCAGAGGGCCACCTTGCCCGCCCGGACCGGGCCGAGGGAGGTCCGGACCCCGACCACGCGTCCGCCGACGATGTCGAGGCCGGTGACCTCGCAGTTCTGGATGATGTCGATGCCCGCCGCGTCCGCTGAGCGGGCCAGGCCCCAGGCCACGTGGTCGTGCTTCGCGATGCCGGCGCGGGGCTGGTAGGTGCCGCCGAGGACCGGGTAGCGCACGTCCGGGGAGGTGTCGACGATCGGGCAGACCTCCCTGACCCGCTCCGCGTCGAGCCACTCGGCGTCCACGCCGTTCAGACGGTTCGCCTCCACGCGGCGCACGCTGTCCCGGACGTCCTGCGGGCTGTGCGCCAGGTTGAGCACGCCGCGCTGGGAGAAGAGGATCGGGTAGTCCAGTTCCTCCTCCAGCCCCTCCCAGAGTCTGAGCGCGTGCTCGTAGATGCCGGCGCTCTCGTCCCACAGGTAGTTGGAGCGGATGATCGTGGTGTTGCGGGCCATGTTGCCGCCCGCGAGCCACCCCTTCTCCAGCACGGCGACGTCGGTGATGCCGTGGTTCTTCGCGAGGTAGTGGGCGGTGGCCAGGCCGTGGCCACCGCCGCCGACGATCACCACGTCGTAGGACCGCTTGGGCGCGGGGTTGCGCCAGAGGAAGCCGGGGTGCTCGGGGAGGTCGGCGCCGGGGGTGCGGGGGCTCATCGGGCGGCTCCCTCGGTGCACGGGTGGGTGTTCATACGGCGTTCGCGTTCCTCTCGGCGGCCTCGACGACGTTGGCGAGCAGCATCGCCCTGGTCATGGGGCCCACGCCGCCGGGCATCGGGGCGAGCCATCCGGCGACCCGGGCCGCGTCGGGGTGGATGTCGCCGGCCAGGCCCTGGTCGGTGCGGGTGATACCGACGTCGAGGACGGCCGCGCCGGGCCGCAGCATGTCCTTGGTGACCAGTCCGGGCGAGCCGGCGGCGGCGATGACGATGTCGGCCTCGCGGACATGCCAGGCGAGGCCCTTGGTGCCGGTGTGGCACAGGGTGACGGTGGCGTTCTCGGAGCGGCGGGTGAGGAGCAGGCCGATCGGGCGGCCCACGGTGATGCCGCGGCCGATCACGCACACGCGCGCTCCGGCGACCGGCACCCGGTACCGGCGGAGCAACTCGACGATGCCGCGCGGGGTGCAGGGCAGCGGCGCCTCGATGCCCAGCGCCAGCCGGCCGAGGTTGACGGGGTGCAGTCCGTCGGCGTCCTTGGCCGGGTCCATGCGTTCCAGTACGGCGTGTGCGTCGAGGTGGCGCGGGAGCGGGAGCTGGACGATGTAGCCGGTGCAGGCCGGATCGGCGTTGAGTTCGTCGACGACGTCCTCGACCTGGCGCTGGGTGGCGTCGGCGGGCAGCTCGCGGCGCAGGGAGGCGATGCCGGCCTGCGCGCAGTCGCGGTGCTTCCCGGCGACGTAGGCGTGGCTGCCGGGGTCGTCGCCGACCAGGACGGTGCCCAGTCCCGGCGGGCGGCCGGTGACGGCTGTCAGTTTGGCGACGCGCTCGGCGAGTTCGCGGCGGATGCCGGCCGCGGTCGCCTTCCCGTCGAGCAGGTGTGCGGTCATGGCTCTCCCCCGGTCAGCCGCGCAGGCGGGACATGGTCGGGTCGAACAGGGGCTCCTCGGCGACGACCGCCTCGATCAGCCGGTCGAAGTAGCCGATCCGGACGGGCGTGCCGGGGCTGGTGAGTTCGGCGGGCAGCCAGGCGTACGCGATGCCCTTGCCGATGGTGTAGCCGTACGCGGCGCTGGTGACGTACCCGACCGCGCGCCCGGCGTCGTACACGGGCTCCTTGCCGAGCACGACCGCCTGCGGGTCGTCGACGGTGAGACAGGTCAGCCTGCGGCGGACGTTCCCCTTGCGGCGCTCCAGTGCCGCCTTGCCGATGAAGTCGTCCTTGTCGGGCCTGACGGCGAAGCCGACGCCGGCCTCGTACGGGTCGTGCTCGTAGGTCATGTCGGTGCCGAAGGAGCGGTAACCCTTCTCCAGGCGGAGGCTGTTGAAGGAGCCGCGGCCGGCGATGACGCCGCCGAGGGGTTTGGCCGCCGCCCACAGGGTGTCCCAGAGCTTCAGGCCGAGGTCGGCGGTCGTGTACAGCTCCCACCCGAGTTCGCCGACGTAGGACAGGCGCATCGCCGTCACCGGGACGCTGCCGATGTGGGCACGCTTGGCGCGGAAGTACTTCAGGCCGTCGTTGGAGAAGTCCTCGTCGGTGAGCGGCTGGAGGACCTTGCGGGCCAGCGGGCCCCACAGGCCGATGCAGCAGGTGCCGGGGGTGATGTCGCGGGCCTGGACACTGCCGTCGGCGGGCAGGTGGCGGCGCAGCCAGTCGAGGTCGAGGTTGCCGTTGGCGCCGACCTGGAAGAGGTCGCGTCCCAGGCGGGCGACGGTGATGTCGCTGCGGATGCCGCCGTCGTGGTCCAGCAGGAGCGTGTACGTGACCGAGCCGACGGACTTGGCGACCCTGCCGGTGACCAGCCGCTCCAGGAAGGCGGCGGCGCCGGGGCCGCCGACCTCGAGGCGCTTGAGGGCCGTCATGTCGTACAGGGCGACCGTCTCGCGGGTGGCCTGGGCCTCGGCACCGACGATGGGCGACCAGTACCGCGCGGCCCAGTCGTTGGGGGTCGGGATGGAACGGCCTTCCAGCAGGCTCGCGTTGGCCTCGTACCAGTGCGGGCGTTCCCAGCCGTTCGCCTCCAGGAAGAAGGCGCCGTGCTCCTGCTGGCGGACGTGGAACGGGCTGGTGCGCAGGGGGCGGGGGTCGCCGGAGGGCTGGAGGGGGTGGAGGATGTCGTAGACCTCGACGAAGTTCTGGCAGTCGCGGGCCAGGACGTACTCCGGGGCGAGCTGGTGCGGCTCGAAGCGGTTGACGTCGCACTCGTGCAGGTCGAACGACGAGCAGTGGCCGTCGACCAGCCACTCGGCCATCGCCCGGCCCACCCCGGCGGAGTGCGTGACCCACACCGCCTCGGCGACCCAGAAGCCCTTGACGTCCGGGGACTCGCCGAGCAGCGGGAAGTTGTCGGTGGTGAAGGAGAACAGGCCGTTGATGCCCTCCTCGATCTTGGCCTCCCGCGTCGCCGGGAGCAGGGACCGGGTCTCGGCCCAGGCGGGCTCGAAGTCCTCCTCGGTGAACTTCAGGACCGAGGGCATCACGTCGGCCTCGTCGAAGGTGAGGATGTCGTCGGCGGAGACCGGCATCGGGCGGTGGCCGTAGTAACCGATGCCGAGGCCGTCGTAGCGCTCGCGGTAGTACAGGTCGGCGTCCTGGTGGCGCAGGATCGGGCGGACCGCCTCCTCGGTCCGGCCGGCGAGGGCGGGGACGGGACCGGTCCAGGCGAGCTGGTGGGCGAGCGGGGTCAGCGGCAGGTTCATGCCGGCCATGCGGGCGATCCTCGGGCCCCAGACGCCGGCGCAGCACACGACGATGTCGGCTTCCAGGTCGCCCCGGTCGGTGCGCACTCCCGTCACCTCGCCGTCGGCCCGGAGCACGTCCAGCACCTCGTGACGGGCGAGGAAGCGGACCCCGCGTCCGGTGGCCCGGCGGATCTGCGCCTCCACGGCGAGGACGGCCTTGGCGAGGCCGTCGGTGGGCACCAGGAGGCCGCCGAGGACCCGGTCGCGGTCGACCAGCGGGTGTAGTTCGACGCACTCGTCCGGGGTCAGCAGGCGCGCCTCGATGCCCCAGGCGGTGATCCAGCCGTGGCGGCGGTGGAGTTCGGCGAGGCGCTCCGGGGTGGTGGCCACTTCGAGGCCGCCGACCTGGAGGAAGCAGGGCTCGCCGTCGACGTCGAGCGAGCAGAACTTCTCGACGGTGTAGCGGGCCAGTTCCGTCATGGTCTTGGAGGAGTTGGTCTGGAAGACCAGGCCCGGGGCGTGTGACGAGGAGCCCCCGGTGGCGGGCAGCGGGCCCTGGTCGACCACGGTCACGTCGGTCCAGCCTCGCGCGGAGAGCTCGTCGGCGAGTGCCGCGCCCACGACTCCCGCTCCGATGATGACCGCTCGGGGTCCCGCCATCGCCGCACCTCCGCCTCGAACCGCGCTAGTTGCTACTGACGCAACAATCTGCATGCTGCGCAACTCAGCGTGCCGGTCGCCATAAGGGGGTGTCAAGAGGGCCGCTACGCCGGAAAAGAGCCCGGAAAACGGCCCGGAAAACCGGCCCGAACGCGGGCATGCCCGGCGGGCGGTGCGCGTGGGTGCGCACCGCCCGCCGGGCAGATGTGAAGGGTTCTTCGAGGGGGTTGCTTCGAGCGGGTCACCCGATCCAGGCGTCCACCTTGGCGCGGTTGGCCCCGACCCACTTCTCGGCCGCCGCTTCGGGGGTCATCCTGTCCACCGCGATGTACTTGGCGACGATGTTCTGGTCCTCGTTGGTCCAGTGGAAGTTCTTCACCAGGTCATAGGCCGGACTGCCGGACTCGGCGAACTTCGCGCTGACGATCTTGTCGAGCACGTAGACCGGGTAGTCGCAGGCGATCTTCTGGGGGTCGGCGTCGCAGCCCTCCTCGTACGCGGGCAGCTTCACCTTCTTCAGCGGCACCTCGGACATGAACCACTGCGGCTCGTAGAAGTAGCCGATCATCCATTCCCTGTCCTTCTCCGCCTTGCGGAAGGCCTGGATGAGCGCGGTCTCGCTGCCCGCGTACACCACCTTGTAGTCCAGCTCCAGGTTGTTCACCAGCGCCTCGTCGTTGGTGACGAACGACGGGTCGCCGTCGAGGAGCTGGCCCTTGCCGCCGGATTCCGAGGTACGGAACCGGTCCGCGTACGTGTCGAGGTTCTTCCAGTCGAGGATGTCCGGGTGTTCCTCGGCCAGCCACGGTGGCACGTACCAGCCGATGAGTCCCTCGTTGCCGGTGGGGCCGGCGTCCACGGCGGTCCTCTGGTCGGTGATGTACTTCTTCTTCAGGTCGTCGTGGGCCCAATTCTCCACGACGGCGTCCACCTCACCGGTGCCGAAGCCCTGCCAGGCGATCTCCTCCTTGAGGTTCTTCCGCTTGACGTCACAGCCCAGGTCCTTCTCCGCGACGTACGCGATGACGGCGGCGTTGGCCTCGTAGCCGACCCACGGGTTGACCGCGAGGTTGAAGGTGCCGCACTCCCCGGAGCCGGCCGCCGAACCGCCCGTGCCGTCCTCGCCGACCTTCGCGCCGCCGCAGGCCGTGAGCGTGAGGCCGAGGGCCGCGAGGACGGCCGCGCCCGCTCTCCAGTGTGGTGCCATGGTGTGGTGCTCCTTATGCCCCGGTGCGGCGAGCCGCCGCCTGAGTGATCCGGTCGAACGTGACGCCCAGCAGGACGATGGCGAGCCCCGCCGCCAGTCCCTTGCCGTACAGCTCGCCCTGGGAGAATCCGGCCACGACGTCGTAGCCGAGGCCGCCCGCGCCGACCAGGCCCCCCACGACCACCATCGACAGCACGTAGATGAGGCCCTGGTTGGTGGCGAGCGTCAGAGCACCGCGTGACATCGGCAGCTGGACCTTGGTGATGATCTGCCAGGTGTTGCAGCCGGCGGAGGCGGCCGCCTCGACGGTGGCCCCGGGCACCGCCCGGATCCCGTCCGCGATGATTTTGATCGCGACCGGTGCCGCGTAGACGACGGCGGCGACGATCGCCGTGAAGCGTGTCGCGCCGAACAGCGCCAGGAACGGCACCAGATAGACGAACGGCGGCATGACCTGCGCCGCGTCCAGGGTGGGCCGCAGCACGCGGTCCACCGGCATGCTGCGGCCCATCCACACGCCGAGGACGACGCCGAAGGCCATCACCAGGACCGTCGCGACGAGGGTGGACGCCGTGGTGGCCATGGCGTCCGACCACACGCCGGTGCCGAACAGCAGGCCCACGCACACGGCCGTGGTGAGCCCGGCGCGCAGGCCGCCGAGCACCACGCCGAACGCGATCAGCACCGCGCCGACGAGCCACCACGGCGAGTTGGTGAGCAGCGACTGGAACGGGTTGAGCAGGCCGTTGGTGATGCCGTCGCGGAAGGCGTTGGTGATGCCCGACAGGTTGTCCTGGGCCCAGATCGTCACGGTGTCGGCCGTGCGGGCGATGTGGCCGCCGGCGGTGCCGTCACCGGGGAACTCGGCCGCCCAGAGGTAGGTGTGCGACAGGTACACCGGAACCGCCGTGACCACGGCGCCCGCGCCCAGCAGTTGCCGGCGCCGGACGGGGAAACGGTTGTCCGAACGCCGGGCGTTCTTCTCGCGGTCGCCGGCCGCGGTGGTGACCCGGTCCAGCACGATCGCCATGACGACGATGGCGAGGCCCGCGTTGAAGGCGGTGCCGACGTCGAGCGACTGAAGGGCCTGGACGACGGTCTTGCCGAGACCTGGCGCGTCGATCAGGGCCGCGATGGTGACCATGGCCAGGGCCGCCATGATGGACTGGTTGACGCCCATCACCACGGTCCGCCTGGACATCGGCAGCAGGACCTTGCGCAGCGACTGGCCCCGGGTGGCCCCCATCGAGTGGGCCGCCTCCACGGTCGTCCCGGGCACCGAACGGATGGCGTGCGCGGTGATGCGGATCGCCGGCGGCGCCGCGTAGATCACCGTGGCGATCACGGCGGAGGCCGGTCCGATGAGGAAGACCAGGGTCAGCGGGGCCAGGTAGACGAAGGTCGGCATCGTCTGCATGAAGTCCAGCAGGGGCGTCACGATCCGGTTGAACCGGTCGGACAGCCCCGCCCACACCCCCAGCGGGATCGCGAACAGCAGCGCCACGAGCATCGCGCAGAGGATCAGGGCCAGGGTGTCCATGCTCTCCTGCCACAGACCCTGCAACCCGAAGAAGGTGAATCCGGCCACGGTCAGCAGGGCGACCCGCCAGTTGCCCACGGCCCAGGACACATAGCCGGCGATGCCGACGACGCCGAGCCAGCCGATCTGCGGGACGGGGCGGCCGGCGGAGGGCTGGGAGATCAGATGCTGGACGAAGGTCACCAGGTTGTCGATGACCAGCCGGATCTCGTTGAAGACGTAGAGGAAGAGCGGGTTGGAGTTGCGGCTCGCGCCGACCGAGTCGTTGACGTCGTTGAACCACCCGTGCAGTTCGGTGAGGTCGGCCGCCGCCAGGGACAGGGTCTGTCTGCCTTTCAACAGGGCGAACAGCACCAGCCACAGGGCGAGGACCGCGGCCACGACCTGGGTGCGGCCGACCTCGCGCGTGCCTTTGGCGGGAGCGGGCCGCTCCACGGCCGGGAGGTGCTCCGGTTTCTCCGTGGTGACGGTCATCACGCACCCCTTTCCCGCCCGGCGACCACCGCGAGGACCTCCTCGTCGCCGACGACGCCGAGCAGCTTGCCGTCCTCGACGACCTTGACCGGCTTGTCGGCGGCCAGGACGGCCCGGGTGGCCTCGCGCACGACGACGTCCGGGCCCAGTTCGGGGCCGTCCAGGTCGTCGCCGTCGGCCTTGGGGCGCATGATCCAGCGCAGGGTGAGGACGTCGCCGCGCGGCACGTCCTTCACGAAGTCGCGGACGTAGTCGTCGGCCGGCGCGCCCACCAGTGCGTCGCCGGTGCCGCACTGGACCATCCTGCCGTCGCGCATGATCAGGATGCGGTCGCCCAGCTTGAGGGCCTCGGAGAGGTCGTGGGTGATGAACACCATGGTCTTGCCGACCTCGTGGTGCAGCCGGATGACCTCGCTCTGCATGTCCCGGCGGATCAGCGGGTCGAGCGCCGAGAACGGCTCGTCGAAGAAGAGCACGTCCGGGTCGCCGGCCAGCGCGCGGGCCAGGCCGACGCGTTGCTGCATACCGCCGGACAGCTGGTCGGGGTAGGAGTTCTCGTAGCCGGACAGGCCGACCAGCTCCACCACCTCCAGCGCCCGCCTGGTGCGTTCGGCCTTGCCCATGCCGCGGATCTCCAGGCCGAAGCCCACGTTCTCGACGACGCGCCGGTGGGGCAGCAGTCCGAAGTGCTGGAAGACCATGGAGAACTTGTTCCGGCGCAGCTCGCGCAGCCGCTTGTCGTCGGCCTGGCGGATGTCCTGCCCCTCGAAGACGATTTCGCCGGAGGTGGGTTCGATCAGCCGGGTCAGGCAGCGCACCAGCGTGGACTTGCCGGAGCCGGACAGGCCCATGACGACGAACACCTCGCCCGGGGACACGTCGAAGTCCACCTCCCGGACGGCGGCGGTGCATCCGGTGCGGTCCATGAGCTCGCGGCGGCTCAGTGCGCACAACTCCGCGGATTGAGGGACCTGTTCCGCCTTCGGCCCGAACACCTTCCACAGATTGCGCACGGATATGACCGGCATGCCGTCCGCGTCCTGGGGCGTGTCGCGCCGCGGCGCCGCCTCGGTCTGTACTGGGGTCACGATCGATCTCTTTTCGGCGTTCAGCCGCGGAACCAGTGCTGCGGCCGGGGATGGATGTTCTGCCAGACGTGCTTGGGCTCTCGGTACTCGTCCAGGCCGGCCCGCCCCAGCTCCCGGCCCACGCCCGAGTGCCCGAAGCCACCCCATTCCGCCTGCGGCACATAGGGGTGGTAGTCGTTGATCCACACGGTCCCGTGCCGCAGCCTGCGGGCGACCCGCTGGGCCTTGCCCGCGTCCTGCGTCCAGACGGCGCCCGCGAGTCCGTACTCGGTGTCGTTGGCGATGCGGACGGCGTCGTCCTCGTCGGTGAAGCGCTCCACGGTGAGTACCGGCCCGAACGACTCCTCGTGCACCACGCTCATGTCCTGCGTGCACGCGTCGAGAACGGTGGGCGGGAAGTAGTGGCCGCCGGCCAGTGCCGGGTCGGTGGACCGGGTGCCGCCGCAGCGCAGTACGGCACCCTCGGCGATCCCCGCGGCGACGTACGCCTCGACCTTGTCCCGGTGCCCGGCGGAGATCAGGGGGCCGGTCCCGGCCCCGGGGTCGAAGGGGCCGCCCAGGCGGATCCGCCCGGCCCGGCGGACGATCTCGTCGACGAAGCGGTCGTGCAGGCGGTCCTCGACGATCAGCCGGGCGCCGGCCGAGCAGACCTGCCCGGAGTGCAGGAAGACGGCGGTGAGGGCGAAGTCGACGGCCGTTTCGAAGTCGGCGTCGGCGAAGACGACATTGGGGTTCTTGCCGCCGAGTTCCAGCGCCACCTTCTTCACGGTGGCGGCGGCGGTGGCCATGATCCGCTTCCCGGTCTCCAGGCCGCCGGTGAAGGAGACCATGTCGACCGCGGGGTGCTCGGCCAGCGGTGCGCCCACCTCGGGTCCGGTGCCCAGGACGAGGTTGGCGGCGCCGGCCGGCAGCCCGGCCTCCGCCAGCGCCCGCATCAGCAGGATCGAGGTGGACGGGGTCAGCTCACTGGGCTTCAGGACGATGGTGTTGCCCGCGAGGAGCGCCGGGGCGACTTTCCAACTGGCTTGAAGGAGGGGGTAGTTCCAGGGGGTGATCAGGCCGCACACGCCGACCGGCGCGTACTCGACGCGGCTGACGGCGTCGTCGCGTCCGGTGTCGACCACGTGCCCGGCGTCCGTTCCGGCGATCCCGCCGTAGCAGCGGAAGCAGGAGACGACGTCGGCGATGTCGTACTCGCTCTCCACCAGCCGCTTGCCGGTGTCGAGCGATTCGGCGCGGGCGAATTCCTCGGCGTCCCGCTCGATGAGGTCGGCGGCGCGCAGCAGCAGGGCGCCGCGTTCGCGTTCGGGTGTGCGGGGCCAGGGGCCCGCGTCGAAGGCGCGCCGGGCGGCGGCGATCGCCGCTTCGGTGTCCGCGCGGGTCCCCTCCGAGACGGTCGCGGAGAGCGTGCCGTCGGCGGGGCACCGGATCTCCCGGCGGCGCGGAACGGCCGGCTCCCGCCATTCTCCGCCCACATACAGGTCTGCCACGCGCCCAGCCTTCCGACGTAACTATTGTTGCGTATAGCGCATTCATTTGCTTGTGGTGGAACACCTTGGCGAACGCGCAGAACCGCGTCAAGGGGTCGGCGGCGCTGTTTTCGCAAGGGGCCGACCGGCCCTTCTCCCTTGACCGAGGGTCCCGTCGACCGGAACCATGTTGCGCATCACTCACTACGTTGCGCAATACGAACCAACGGAGGTCGCGCATGTCCCCTCGACCGCACCCCGGCCGTGAGTACGTCCTCACGATCTCGTGTCCCGACAGCGCGGGCCTGGTCCATGCCGTGAGCGGCTTCCTGGTCCGCAACTCGGGCAACATCCTGGAGAGCCAGCAGTTCGACGACCGGCTCCAGGGCCGCTTCTTCATGCGGGTCCACTTCGACGTCGCCGATCCGGACGTGCGTCTGGAGCAGCTGCGGGACCGGTTCGGCCCCCTCGCCGAGGCGTACCGGATCACCTGGCGGCTGTGGGACGCCTCCACCCCGACCCGGACGCTCATCATGGTGTCGAAGTTCGGGCACTGCCTGAACGACCTGCTCTTCCGCAGGCGCACCGGCTCCCTCGCCATCGAGATCCCCGCGATCGTCTCCAACCACCGCGAGTTCGAGGGTCTGGCCGAGACCTACGGCATCCCGTTCCACCACATCCCGGTGACCGCCGGCACCAAGGCCGCGGCCGAGGCGCGCCTGCTGGAGCTGGTGCGGGAGCTGGAGGTCGACCTGGTGGTGCTGGCCCGCTACATGCAGATCCTCTCGGACGACCTGTGCAAGCAGCTCGAGGGCCGTGCCATCAACATCCACCACTCCTTCCTGCCGAGCTTCAAGGGCGCGCGCCCCTACGACCAGGCCCACGCCCGTGGGGTGAAGCTCGTGGGCGCGACCGCGCACTATGTGACGCCCGACCTGGACGAGGGGCAGATCATCGAGCAGGACGTGGTCCGCGTGGACCACTCGCTCGACCCGGGTGAACTGGTCACGGTCGGCCGGGACGTGGAGGCGCAGGTGCTCGCGCACGCCGTGAAGTGGCACAGCGAGGGCCGCGTCCTGATGGACGGCAACCGTACAGTGGTCTTCCGCTGAGGCGGTACGGCATCGGTGGGCGGGCCGCGGTTTTCGGGCCCGCCCACCGCCACGAGCGGCGCGGCCCTACTTCTGGCTCCCGGCATCACGCAGGCGGTAGTACGCGGCCTTCGACGCGGGCAGCGGCTCCTTGCCGAGGATCAGGTCAGCGGCCTTCTCGGCGACCATCATCACCGGTGCGTAGATGTTGCCGTTGGTGATGTACGGCATCACCGACGCGTCGACCACCCGCAGGCCCTCCACGCCGTGCACGCGCATGCTGTCCGGGTCGACGACGGACTTCTCGTCGGTCCCCATCCTGCAGGTGCAGGAGGGGTGCAGGGCGGTCTCGCCGTCCTTGGCGACCCAGTCGAGGATCTCCTCGTCCGTGGCCACGGACGGGCCGGGCGAGACCTCGCCGTCGTTGTAGGGGGCGAGCGCGGGCTGGTTGAGGATCCTGCGCGCGACCCGGATCGCCTCGACCCACTCGCGGCGGTCCTGCGCGGTGGAGAGGTAGTTGAACCGCAGCGCGGGGTGTTCGCGCGGGTCCCTGCTCCTGATCTTCACCGAGCCGACCGCGTCGGAGTACATGGGTCCGACATGGACCTGGTAGCCGTGGCCGCCGGCGGGCACGGAGCCGTCGTAGCGGACCGCGACGGGCAGGAAGTGGAACATCAGGTTGGGGTAGTCCACCTCGTCGTTGCTGCGGGCGAAGCCGCCGGCCTCGAAGTGGTTGGTCGCCGCCGGGCCCCTGCGCAGCAGCCATTGCAGACCGATGAAGGGGGCCCGCCACTTCGCCAGGTACGGCTGCATGGAGACGGGCTGCTTGCAGGCGTACTGGATGTACACCTCCAGGTGGTCCTGGAGGTTCTCGCCGACGCCGGGCAGGTCCTGGACGACGTCGATGCCGAGGGCGCGCAGTTCCCCGGCGTTGCCCACGCCGGAAAGCTGCAGCAGCTGCGGGGAGTTGATCGCGCCGCCGCACAGGATGACCTCCTTGGCGCGCACCTGCCGCAGGGCGCCCCTGCCGCGCCGGTACTCGACGCCGACGGCCTTCTTGCCCTCGAACAGGACGCGGGTGACCAGGGCGCGGGTCGTGACGGTGAGGTTGGGGCGCTTCATCGCGGGCTTGAGGTAGGCCCGGGAGGCCGACAGCCGGCGGCCGCGGTGGACGTTGCGGTCGAACTTGGCGAAGCCCTCCTGCCGGTAGCCGTTGACGTCGTCGGTGGGGGCGTAGCCCGCCTCCTCGGTGGCCTTCAGGAAGGCCTTGAACAGGGGGTTGGTGGCCGGGCCGCGCTCCAGGACGAGGGGGCCGTCGTGGCCGCGGAACTCGTCGTCCGGGCCGGCCGCCAGGCAGTTCTCCATGCGCCGGAAGTAGGGCAGACAGTGCGCGTAGTCCCAGCGCTCCATGCCGGGGTCGGCGGCCCAGCGTTCGTAGTCCATGGGGTTGCCGCGCTGGAAGATCATGCCGTTGATGCTGCTGGAGCCGCCCAGCACCTTGCCGCGCGCGTGGTAGACGCGCCGGCCGCCCATGTGCGGCTCGGGCTCGGACTCGTACTTCCAGTCGTAGAAGCGGCTGCCGATCGGGTACGTCAGGGCCGCGGGCATGTGGATGAAGACATCCCACGGATAGTCGGAGCGGCCGGCCTCCAGGACCAGGACCTTGTTCGCCGGGTCCGCGGAGAGTCTGTTCGCCAGTGCGCTGCCGGCCGAACCGCCGCCGACGATGACGAAGTCGTAGTGCGGGAAAGCCATGGTCCCTCGTCTCGCTCGCGCCGTAGATACGCGGCACATGCTAGTACGAGTATCGCTATACGCACTAGGTTGCATGCTACGCAACCTGTGAAGATCACTACCAGGACGTAGACCTTGCAGTAGCGTTGTTCAGTGTGGGTATAGTTGCGCCATGAGCAACCATGCGGGTGAAACGTCTCAATCGTCGGCCGGCGGCGTGCAGTCGGTCGACCGGGCCATCACCGTCCTCGAGATCCTGGCCCAGCGCGGCGAGGCGGGGGTCAGCGAGGTGGCGGCCGAGATCGACGTTCACAAGTCCACCGCGTTCCGCCTGCTCGGCGCGCTGGAGGCGCGCGGTCTGGTGGAGCAGGCGGGCGAGCGCGGCAAGTACCGGCTCGGTTTCGGCATCGTACGCCTCGCCGGCGCGGTGACGGGCCGCATAGACATTACACAGCAGGGACGCCCGGTCTGCGAGACCCTGGCCGAGGAACTCGGCGAGACCGTCAACATCGCCGTGATGCAGGAGCACTACGCGGTCAACCTCTACCAGGTGCGCGGCCCCGGAGCGGTCACCGCGCAGAACTGGGTCGGCCAGCTGACCCCCCTGCACGCGACGTCCAGCGGCAAGATCCTGCTGGCGCACCTGCCCGCCAAGGACCGCGCCGCGCCGCTGTCCGCGGCCGGCCTGAAGAAATTCACCCCGCGCACCATCACCACCAAGGCGAAGCTCGACAAGAACCTCGCCGAGGCGCGGGAGCGCGGCTACGCCTGGGCCCTGGAGGAGCTGGAGATCGGCCTGCACGCCATGGCGGCGCCGATCCGCAACCGGGACGGCCAGGTCATCGCGGCGCTGAGCGCCTCCGGCCCCTCCTACCGGCTCTCCGAGGAGCGCCTGCACGAGCTGTCCCCGGTGCTGCTCAAGGGCGCCGAGGAGATCAGCCACCGGATGGGCTACCTGGGCTGACCCACCGGGTCCGGACACCCGTTCACCGCGGCACGGAGTCGCCGGTGAACGGGCAATACGTCGTGGCCGGCCGGGCGTTGGCCACGGCCGTCTCCCTCACTGAGGAGCGCCGGCGAACCGGGACGTGACACAGGGCGGCAGGTTGGGGGCGTCCGTGGAGAGCCGGACGTGGATCACGCCGTCCTCGATGACGACTTCATGCGTCCGCACGGGGCGCCGGGCCGGCGGGGCGTCGACCGCGCCGGTCTTCAGGTTGAACTTCGACGCATGGAGCGGGCACTCCACCCAGCAGTCCTCCACCCAGCCGTCGGCGAGCGAGGCGTCCTGGTGGGTGCAGGTGTCGTCGATGGCGAACACCTCGCCGTCGTCGGTGTGGAACACCGAGACGGGCGGGTCGATGTCGAGCCGGAAGGACTCGCCTCGCGGAAGATCCACGAGTCGGCACGCGGGAATCATCATCACACCTCGGTGCGTATAGCGAAACGGATTGCGATGAGCGCAACGTCAGTGTGGAGGCCGCTCTGAAGCCTTGTCAAGGCGTTCCGGAGCCGCGTTCGGACACGTCCGGCGCGCCTTTCGCGGGCAGCCCGAAGCGCCCGTTCCACCTGCGGAAACAGGGGAGAACGGGCGCGTGCCGTCCGACGGTTGGTGCCGTCGTGCCGGCCGGCGAACGAGTCCTACGGGTGGGCCGCCCGGTTGAGGGAGGCGTACGCCAGTTGCTCCAGGAGCAGGGACGCCTCGCGCGGGGAGTCCGCCGCCGTGTCGATGACCCGTTTGGTGACGGCGACCGCCAGCGGGGGCAGCGCGGCCAGTTCCCCGGCGAGCCGCAGGGCGGCCTCCAGGTGCGCTCCCTCGCCGGTGACCTCGGTGAGCAGGCCCCAGCCGAGCGCCTCCTCGGCCGTCAGCCGGCGGCCGCGCAGGATCAGTTCGCGGGCGCGGGCCGGGCCGACGGCGCGGGTCGTCCGGTACGTACCGCCGGAGCTGGGGAGGATGCCGATCCCGACCTCCGGAAGGCCGAACGCCGCGGTGGGGTCCGCGACGCGGAAGTCGGCGGCGAGGGCGAGTTCCAGTCCGCCGCCCAGGCAGTAGCCGGCGATCGCGGCGACGGTGGGCTGCGCCAGCGCGGCCACCTTCTCGTAGACCGCGCCGGAGTCGCGGTAGTACGCGGCGATGGCCTCCGGCGTCATCTCGCGCAGTTCGCCGGTGTCGGCCCCGGCGGAGAAGACCGTGGCGCCGCCGGTGAGGACCACGGCCCGCGCGGTGGTCACCGTCTCGTCGTCCAGGGCGCGCAGCAGTTCGCGTTCGAGGCGGGTGGAGAGCGCGTTGAGCTTGGCCTCGCGGCGCAGGGTCAGTACGGCGGTGCTCCCGGTGCGCCGGAGCCCGACGGTGCCGGCGCCCGTCATGCCGCCGCGGCCTTGTCCCGGGGGAAGTCGAGCAGGCCGAGGCCGCGCTTGCCGATCTCGTTGGCGATGACGAGGCGCTGGATCTCGGAGGTGCCCTCCCAGATGCGGTCGACCCGCAGCTCGCGGTAGAGCCGCTCGACCGGGTAGTCGCGCATGTAGCCGCGGCCGCCGAAGATCTGCACGGCGCGGTCGATGACGCGGCCCGCCGCCTCGGAGGCGGACAGCTTGGCCATCGCCGCCTTGGCGTGCAGGGTCTTGCGGTCGCCGCCCCGGTCGAACTCCCAGGCGACCTGGTGGACGAAGGCGCGGTTGACCGCGATGTCGACGGCCGAGTCGGCGAGCATGGCCTGGATGAGCTGGTGCTCGATCAGCGGCCGCCCGCCCTGGACGCGCTCGCGGGTCCACTCGGTGGCGAGGGCGAGGGCCCGCTCGGCGGCGCCGACGGTACGGGCGCCGATCATCAGCCGCTCCTCGGTGAACCAGCTCCGGGTGAGGTCGTAGCCGCCGCCGACCTCGCCCAGGACGGCGTCACGGCCGACCTCGACGCCCTCGAAGACGTACTCGGGGTGCTCGTAGACGAAGGTGTGCATGTAGCGCGGGACGCGCTTGAGGCGCACCCCGGGCAGGTCCTTGTCGACGAGGAAGAGGGTCGGGGCCCGCTCGTCGCCCACGAGGGCGAGAACGAGGAAGAAGTCGGCGGCGTCCCCGACGGTGACGAACCACTTCTCGCCGTCCAGCCGGTAGCCGGTGCCGTCGGGGGTGGCGGTGGTGGTGATGCCCTGCGGATCGGAGCCGGCGTCGGCCTCGGTGATGGCGACGGCGTCACGGCGTCGTCCGAGGATGCCGGGGACCAGGTAGCGCTCGCGCTGCGCGGGGGTACAGGCGGCCAGCGCGTTGGCGGGCCGCCACACCGTGTCCCACAGCGCGTTGGTGAGCCGGCCGAGCTCCTCCTGGACGACGACCTGCTCCAGCACGCTCAGTCCTGCGCCGCCCCATTCGGCGGGCATGTTGATCGCCTGGAGGCCGCTGGCCAGCACCGCTTCGCGGATGGACCGGTGGGCTTGCGGGGACAGCCCGTTGCCGGTCTCGCACGCGTCCTCGTGGATCATGATCTTCTCGGTGAGTGCGGCCGCCCGTTCCTTGAGCTCGGCCAGGTGCGGGGTGTAGGCGAATTCCATGCGGATGTGTCTCCCTGTCTGAGGACGGACGAAGGCGTGGCGGTGGGCTCGGTCAGGGGCCGAGGACGACGCGGGCGTCCAGGGCCGTACAGCCGCCGGAGGTGACGAGCAGGGGGTTGACCTCCAGCTCGGCGATCTCCGGGTGGGCCGCCGCGACGGCGGTGACGGTTTCGATGGCGCGGGCCGCGGCCGCGAGGTCGGCCGCGGGGCGGCCGCGGACGCCGTGCAGCAGCGGCGCGGCGGTGAGGCGGTCCAGCAGGGCGCGGGCCTCGGCGGCGGTGACGGGTGCCAGGCCGAGACGGACGTCGTGCAGCACCTCGGTGAAGATGCCGCCGAGTCCCACGAGCGCCACGGGACCGAAGCGCGGGTCGCGCCGTACCCCGACGATGAGTTCGACGCCGTCGCGCAGGTCGGCCATGGCCTCGACGCAGTAGCCGGGCGGTGCGAGGCGGCGGGTCATGTCGGCGTGCGCGGCGCGGACAGACGCCTCGTCGGTGAGGCCGAGGGCGACGCCTCCGGCGTCGGACTTGTGCAGCAGGCCCATGGCCTTGAGGACGACGGGCCCGCCGATCGCCGCCGCGGCCGCGGCGGCCTCGTCCTCGGTGCGCACGCGGCGGGCGGCGGGGAACTCCAGTCCGCCGTGGCGCAGCAGTTCGCGTGCGGTCCAGTAGTCGCCGTCGGTGAGGGGGGCCGCCGGGGCGGGCACGGCCGGGATGTGCGGGGCCGTCCGCTCGGCCCGGTCCGCGATGCGGCCGAGGACCTGGGCGGCGTGTTCCACGGAACCGAAGACCGAGACGCCCCGGCGGCGCAGTTCGGCGGCGGCGGGCGTGTCGGCGCACATGGTGTGGAACGCGACGGGCTTGCCGTGGTGGCGGATCCGCTCGGCCATCACGCGGGCGGTGGCGACCTCGGCCCCCGCGAGGGTCTCACCGTAGCCGCCGTAGCCCCCGAAGTAGCCGGTGACCAGCACGGAGTCGACGGATTCGGCGCCGAGCGCGAGGTCGAGGACGCGGCCGAAGGAGGTGATGTCCTGCTCCCCCGCCCCGGCCAGGTCGACCGGGTTGGCGGTGCCCGCGGACGGCGGCAGTTCCGCCTTCAGCCCGGCCACGAGACGGTCGTCGAACTCGGGGACCCGCAGGCCGTGGGCCTCGGCGACATCGCTGGCGAGGGAGGCGTGGCCGCCGCCGTCGGCGATGACGGCCAGACGGCGGCCGCCTCCGCGCCGGTTGCGGTGCAGCGCGCCCAGCAGATGGGCGAGTTCGGCGACGGTGGCGACCCGGTCGATGCCGGCGGCGCGGCAGGCGGCGTCGATCACGGCGGAGTCGCTGGTGAGCGCCCCGGTGTGGGAGCGGGCTCCGCGCATGGAGGCCGGGCCCGCGCCGACGGTCAGCAGCACGACCGGTTTCCCCGCCCGTACGGCGTCGGCGGCGGCGTGGGCGAAGGCGCGGCCGTCGCCGAAGTCCTCGCAGTACAGGGCGATCAGCTCGGTGCCGTCGTGCTCGGTGCAGCTGCGGATGAGGTCGGCGGCCGTGAGGTCGGCCTGGTTGCCGAGGGACGCGAAGCGGGAGAAGCCGAGCTGGTCGCATGCCAGGAAGCGGCCGAGTTCCAGGGCCATGTTGCCGCTCTGGGAGACGAGGCCGATCCCGCCGACGGGCATGTCGTTGGAGGCCAGCCACAGTTCGGTGGTGCTGTCGAGGACCCCCAGGCAGTTGGGGCCGAGCAGGACGGCGCCGGCCTGCCGGATGCGGCGGGCCAAGGCGGCCTCGCGCGCCTTGCCCTCCTCGCCGAGCTCGGCGAAGCCGGCGGTGATGCCGACGACGGCGCGGGCCCCGGCGGCCAGGGCGTCCTCGACGGCGTCGGCGAAGCCGGCGGCGGGCACGGCGATGACGGCCAGGTCGACACCGCCGGGGGCGTCGACGGCCCGCCGGTGCACGGCACGGCCGAGGACGGGCTCGCCGCGCCGGTTGACCAGGTGGACGGCGCGGCGGTGCTCGCCGCGCAGCGCCTGGACACTGAGCCAGTTGCCGTACTTGGCGGGGTCGCTGCTGGCGCCGATGACGGCGACGGAGGAGGGGTCGAAGAGCGCGGACAGGTCCCGCGCGGCGGGGGCGGTCGCGTGGGCCAGGATCGTCACGGGGCCTCCTCCGTCCCGTGCGGGGCGTTCCCGGTGTCCGGCACGGGCGCCGGGTTTCCGGTGCCCCAGGCGTCGGCGCCGCCGTCGACGGTGACCGTGGTTCCGGTGATGTACGAGCCGCCGGACGAGGCGAGGAAGCACACCAGGTCGGAGACCTCTTCGGGGCGGCCGAGCCGGCCGAGCGGCACGGCCTGCTCCCAGCGGCGCCGGTCGGCCTCGCCGTACGCGGCTTCGAGCCCTTCCGTCGCGATGGTCCCCGGGGCCACGCACAGGGTGCGGATGCCGTAGCGGCTCCACTCCAGCGACAGTCCGGCGGCGAGATTCTCCAGCGCGGCGCGGGCGGCGGTGGCGTGCACCATGCCGGGGATGCCCCGGCGCGGGGAGAACGCCATGAAGAAGACGGTCCCGGAGCGGTTCGGGATCATGGAGCGGACGGCGACCTCGCGCGTCATCGCCCAGCCGGCGTCCACGGCCAGGTCGTGCACCGCACGCCAGCCCTTGGGGCCGATCTCCTCGGCGGGGGCGATGAACTGGCCGCCCGCGTTGTTGACCAGCACGTCGATGCGGCCGAAGGCGTCGAGGGCCGTGCCGACGACCCGCTCGACCTCGCCCTCGGCACGGATGTCGGCCGGCACGGGCAGGCAGGTGCCGCCGGCGGCCTCGATCTCGGCGGCGGTGTTCTCCAGGGGTTCGGGCCTGCGGCCGCACACCACGACACGGCCCCCGCAGGAGGCGAAGTCGATGGCGACGGCCCGGCCGATGCCGGTGCCTCCGCCCGTGACGAGCACGACCTTGCCGTCGTGTACGTCCGGGCGCAGCGGTGTCGGTTCCACGGCGCTCTCTTTCGTGCCCGCAGCGGGGCCACAGCAGTGTCACGACCCGATCGCAATGGACTGACTGAACCATTGGTCGGTAAATCGCGCTCACTGTGAGCCCGTCCTCCATGGGGTGTCAATGGGTTGCACCAGCTGGACTTTTACTGTTCCGGGCCGGGGCTCTGCGTACCCCGCCGCGACCGGCGGTATTGCGATTTGGGCAATGCAGGCGCTACGGTTCGGCAGCATGGACGAGACTGCGCAGCGCGTGCGCCGGGTCATCGACGCGGGCGGGGTGACCCACCGCGACTTCGCGGCGCGGATCGATCTCGAACCGACGAAGCTGTCCAAGTCCCTCAAGGGTCACCGCCGCTTCACGCCCGACGAACTGGCGGCCGTCGCCACGGCCGGCGGGGTGAGCGTCGACTGGCTGGTGAACGGGGTCGGTTCCGGCCCCGGCGGGCCCGGAGCGGGCGGGCCCGGATCCGCGCCGGGCTCCCCCGACCGGATGGCCGACGAGCGGCGTACGGAGTTCCTCGAGGCCGCCTGGCGGCTGATCTCGAAGCACGGCTACCACGCCGTGCGGATCGCCGACATCGCCCGCGCCTGCGGCACCAGCAGCGGCGCCGTGCACTACTACTTCCCGACCAAGCAGGACGTCCTGAACGCCGCCCTGCTGCACTGTGTCGAGAGCGCGATCGAGCGGCAGGGCGCCGAGCTGATAAGCGTGGACAGCGCGCACGAGCGGCTGCTGCGGCTGATCGACATGCAGCTCCCGGCCGGGAGCCGGATCCGGGACGAATGGCTGGTCTGGCTGCAGATGTGGGCGGAGACCGCGCTGCGTCCCGAACTGCGCTCCATCCACAACGGGTTCTACGCCCGCTGGCGCGAGGCCGTGGTCCGCATCGTGCGCCGGGGCCAGCGGCAGGGGCAGTTCCGGGCCGACGCCGACGCCGAGCAGCTCGCGCTGGGCCTCACCGCGCTCACGGACGGCCTGGCCATCCAGGTGCTGACGGGGGCGCCCGGGGTGACGCCGGCCCGGATGCGGGGCGTCCTGCTGGACTTCATCGAACGCGAGCTCCTCGCGTCCGGGAGCGGCACCGGGAGCGGGGTGGGGCCTGCCGGAATCTGACCCGAAAGGGCCGACGGAAAGCTGCTTCAGCCGCGCCCGTACCGGTTCGCCGCAGTCGTTTCACCGACGTTCGTGGGGCGCGACCGGCATTCCGAGGGGGCGGCG
The DNA here is from genome assembly GCF_984686075.1 of Streptomyces speibonae. NCBI lineage: Bacteria > Bacillati > Actinomycetota > Actinomycetes > Kitasatosporales > Streptomycetaceae > Streptomyces > Streptomyces speibonae. The sequence goes on from NZ_OZ480260.1 coordinate 433,752, forward strand.
GCCGCAGGATGTGCCGAATTTCCGGATGGAGATCCCGTGGAAAGACGCCAGTTGGAATATTTCATAGCTGTGGTCGAACACGGCGGATTCACCACCGCGGCCGTTGCCCTGCATACCTCCCAGCCCGCGCTGTCGCACGCCATCCGGACGCTGGAACGCGAACTCGGCGGGCCGCTGTTCCACCGCCTCCCGCAGGGCGTCGTCCTCACCGCGGCGGGCGAGGCGCTGGTCCGGCCGGCCCAGCAGGTGCTGCGCGATCTGTCCACGGCCAGGTCACTGGTCCAGGAGGTCCTCGGACTCAGCGGCGGACGGCTCGACATCGTGTCGCAGACGACCCTGTCGGTCGACCCCCTGGCGGACATGCTGGGGCGCTTCCACCGCGCCCATCCGAAGGTCTCCGTGCACGTGGTCGACCCGGAGCGGGGCGCCGCCGTGGCGCACATGGTCGCGGCCGGGAGCTGCGAACTCGGCCTGGTGGACGCCTCGGTGACCACGCGGGACCTGCTGGGACTCGACCTGCCGGAGCAGGAGATGCACATCGTGCTGCCCGCGGACCACCCGCATCCCACCGGAGACACCATCACCTCGCGCCAACTGGCCGCACTGGACCTGATCGCGACCCCGCCGGGGACCGAAACCCGCTCGGTGCTGGACGACTTGTGCACCACGCTGGGCGTCGCTCCGCGGATCGTGGTGGAGACGGCGCATCGCGCGATGATCGTGCCGCTGATCCTCTCCGGTGTCGGCGCCGCCCTGCTGCCCACCTCCATGGCCCGGGACGCCGCCCAGCGGGGCGCCCGGATGCTGTCCCACCGGCCGCGGCTGCTGCGCCACGGCCGGCTCATCTGGCGGTCGGGGCCGCTCTCGCCCGCCGCCCAGGCGTTCGTGGACCTGGTGGCCGCTCCCCCGCAGAACCGAGAGTGCCAGCAGCTATAGAGTTTTTCTATCGCCCTCATACAAAAGCGGTTCGCGAAAGTCCGAGACGCCTTGTTGACCCGCCTCGCGGCTGCTGACATTTTGACTGCATCGCAGGCACGGACATTCCGGTGCCGCTCCGACTGACTGCTTTTCGGGCAGCTGTTTTCGGCCGCGATGAACAGGTGGCATTTTCCCTGCCGGGCATCGAATCGGAGAAACGCATGACTGAGTTCGACGCAGGTCGGCACATCCTCCCGCGGCCGGACACCCGCCGGCCCCTGACGACCGCGATGGATGTCCACGACCAGGAGACCGCCTTCACTCCCGTCGGCCCGGTCCCGCCGCCCGAGGGCGCGCCGAACGTGGTGATCGTGCTCATGGACGACCTCGGGTTCGGCACCTCCAGCGCGTTCGGCGGACCGTGCGAGATGCCGACGGCGGAGCGCCTCGCGGACGACGGGCTGCGCTACACCCGCTTCCACGTCACCGCCCTGTGCTCACCGACCCGGCAGGCGCTGCTGACCGGCCGCAACCACCACTCCGTCGGCATGGGCGGCACCACCGAGATGACCACGGCGGCCCCCGGCTACAACGGCTTCCGGCCGCGCAGCGCGGCGACCATGGCGCAGATCCTTCAGGGCAACGGCTACAGCACGGCCGCGTTCGGCAAGTGGCACCAGACGCCGCCGCGGGAGATCAGCGCGGTCGGGCCGTTCGACCGCTGGCCGACCGGGGAGGGGTTCGACACCTTCTACGGGTTCATGGGTGCCGAGATGAACCACTGGTACCCCCTGCTGTACCAGGGCACCACCCCCGTCGAGCCGGACCGCCGCCCCGAGGACGGCTACCACCTGTCGGAGGACCTCGTCGACCACGCCATCGACTGGGTGCGCACCCAGCGTACGCTCACTCCGGACCGGCCGTTCTTCACCTACCTCGCCCTCGGCGCCTCCCACGCCCCGCTGCACGTCGGCCCCGAGTGGCAGGAGAAGTACCGCGGACGCTTCGACCACGGCTGGGACCGGCAGCGCGAGCTGACCCTGGAGCGGCAGAAGGAACTCGGCGTCGTACCGCCGGAGACGGAGCTCGCGCCCTGGGCCGAAGGCGTGCCGCACTGGGACGAACTCACCGGCAACCAGCGCCGGCTGGCGACCCGGTTCATGGAGACCTTCGCCGGATTCACCGAGCACGCCGACGTCCAGGTCGGCCGGTTCCTGGACGCGCTGGAGGACCTCGGCGAGCTGGACAACACGCTCGTCGTCTACATCCTCGGTGACAACGGCGCCTCGGGCGAGGGCGGCATCGAGGGCACGATCGTGGAGCACCGGCTCGGACACGGGATCGTCGACGACCCGGACGAGATGATCGACTACGTCGACGAGATCGGCGGCCCGCTCAGCTATCCGATCGCGCCCGCCGGCTGGGCGCTGGCGCAGAACACCCCCTACCAGTGGACCAAGCAGGTGGCCTCGCACCTCGGCGGCACCCGGGACGGCATGATCCTGCACTGGCCCCGCGGGGTCCCCGAACGCGGCGGGCTGCGCCACCAGTTCTCCCATGTCATCGACGTCCTGCCGACGATCCTGGACTGCGCGGGGATCCCGGAGCCGTTCAGCGTCGACGGCGTGCCGCAGCAGCCCATCGAGGGCGCGAGCATGTACCGGAGCCTCACCGACCCCGAGGCACCCGAACACCGCCGCACCCAGTACTTCGAGATGTGCGGCAACCGGGGCATCTACCACGACGGCTGGATGGCGGTCACCCGGCACGGCGTCCCCTGGGAGATGGTGCCGGACAAGGACAAGAGGTTCGCCGACGACGTCTGGGAGCTGTACGACCTCACCACGGACTGGAGCCAGGCCCACGACCTGGCCGCCGAACATCCAAAGAGACTGCGCCCGTTGCAGGACCTGTTCCTGATCGAGGCGGCGAAGTACCAGGTCTTCCCGCTCGACGACCGCGTCACCGAGCGCGAGAACCCGGCCGTGGCCGGCCGCATCGATCTGCTCGGCGACCGCACCTCCGTCACCTACCGCGCGGGAATGCGGCGCTTCACCGAGGAGACCACGCCCAACATCAAGAACCGCTCGCACAGCGTCACGGCCGACGTCGAGCTGCCCGAGGCGGCCCCGGCCGAAGGCGTGATCATCGCCCAGGGCGGCCGGTTCGGCGGCTGGTCGCTGTACTTCACCGAGGGCAGGCCGGCCTACGCCTACAACTACTTCGGCATGAACCTCTACACCGTGCGCGCCACCGAGCCCCTGCCGCCCGGACGGCACGAGATCCGGCTCGACTTCGCCTACGACGGCGGAGGACTCGGCAAGGGCGGCACGGCGGTGCTGCTCGTCGACGGGGAGAAGCGCGCGACCGGACGGGTCGCGCGGACCATCCCGTACTACTTCTCCTTCGACGAGACACTCGATGTCGGGGTGGACCTCAGCACGCCGGTGACGGACGACTATCCCGTGCTCGACAACGAGTTCACCGGGACCCTTCACACCGTGCGCATCGACCTGGAGGCCGACAGCGCCCAGCCGTCCGGGTTCGACGGCGGACTGCACCGGCGCGTCATGGGGGCCCAGTGAACTGCTGCGCCCCGTCGGGCGGCCGGAACGCGGGGCGGCCACCGGGCCCCGGCCGGCCCGCCCCGCGCCCGGCGTCCACCGAGGGCATGGTGGCCGTTCCGGCAGGCGAGTTCCTCATGGGCAGCGAGGACGCCCTGGCCTGTCCGGCCGACCGGGAGGGCCCGGTGCGCACGGTGCGCGTGGACGCCTTCTGGATGGACGCCTGCACGGTGTCCAACGCACAGTTCGCGCGCTTCGTGGCCGAGACCGGGTACCGCACGTCCGCCGAGCGGACCGGCTGGTCGTTCGTCTTCGCCGGGCTGCTCCCGGACGACTTCCCGCCGACCCGGGGGGTGGCGGCCGCGCCCTGGTGGCGGCAGGTCGAGGGCGCCGACTGGCGCCGCCCCGACGGTCCGCACTCCACCTGGGAGGACCGCCCCGACCATCCGGTCGTCCATGTCGACTTCGGCGACGCCCGCGCCTACTGCGCCTGGGCCGGCAAACGCCTGCCCACCGAGGCGGAATGGGAGCGCGCGGCCCGGGGCGGACTCCACGGCAAGGTGTTCCCCTGGGGTGACGAGCTCGAGCCGGGCGGCCGTCCCCGGATGAACGTGTGGCAGGGCCCCTTCCCGCACCGGCATCCCACGGCCGACGGCTGGTACGGCACCTGTCCCGTCGACGCCTACGAGCCCAACGGCTTCGGCCTGTACAACGCCACCGGCAACGTCTGGGAGTGGTGCGAGGACCGCTTCTCGCCCTCCCGGTCCGGACCGGAGCGCGTCACCAAGGGCGGCTCCTATCTCTGCCACGCCTCCTACTGCCGTCGCTACCGGGTCGCCGCGCGGCAGGGCCTCCTCCCCGACTCGGCGACCGGCAACGTGGGGTTCCGCTGCGCCCTGGACATGGCGTGAGCCGCCCGGCTCCCCCACCCGGATTTCCCCCGCCCGCCCCCCACTCGATTCCTCCACCCGGACAACGGCGCGACACTCCCCGCGCGCAAGGAGCATGATCATGGCAAGACAGGCAAGACAGTGGCGTTCCGGCGCGGTGGGCATGGCCGTACTCGGCCTCACCCTGACCTCCTGCGGCGGCGCGAAGGTCGGTGAGACCGCCGACGCCGGTTCGAGCGGCAGCTCCGGCACGTGCGGCACCTTCAACCTCGCCGTCAACCCGTGGGTGGGGTACGAGGCGAACGCGGCGGTCGTCGCTCAGGTCGCGGAGACGGAACTCGGCTGCAAGGTGGTGAAGAAGGACCTCAAGGCCGAGATCGGCTGGCAGGGGTTCGCGACCGGCGAGGTCGACGCGATCCTGGAGAACTGGGGCCACGAGGAGCTGAAGAAGAAGTACATCGTCCAGCAGAAGACCGCCGTCGACCTCGGCTCGACCGGGAACCAGGGGATCATCGGCTGGTACATCCCGCCGTGGATCGCCGAGAAGCACCCGGACATCACGGACTGGAAGAACCTCAACAAGTACGCCTCGAACTTCGAGACCTCCGAGTCGGACGGCAAGGGCCAGCTCCTGGACGGCGACCCGTCCTACCAGACCAACGACGAGGCGCTGGTCAAGAACCTGGATCTGGACTTCAAGGTGGTGTACGCGGGCAGCGAGACCGCGCTGATCCAGGCCTTCCGCAACGCCGAGAAGAACAAGGAATGGGTGATCGGCTACTTCTACGAACCGCAGTGGTTCCTGTCGGAGGTGCCGCTGGTCCACATCGAGCTGCCCCAGCACACCGAGGGCTGCGACGCCGATCCGGCGAAGGTCGCCTGCGACTACCCCGTCTTCGACCTCGACAAGATCGTCAGCACCGGGTTCGCGGAGTCGGGCAGCCCGGCCTACGAGCTGGTGAAGAACTTCAAATGGACCAACGAGGACCAGAACACCGTCGCCAAGTACATCGCGCTCGACAAGATGAAACCCGAGGCGGCGGCGAAGAAGTGGATCGCGGCCAATCCCGAGAAGGTCAAGGCCTGGCTCGAGTAGTTCGCCGAGGCCCGTCCGGGCCGACGGTTTCATCATGAATATGAATGACTCACGGCCTCCACGACAACACGCGGAAGTGATCCGGCGTGCACCCGCTACGCTCCCCGTGCGGGTGTAGCATCGGGCCCGTACCGCTGTCGTGGAGGTGAGTCATGAAATCACCCGGGAATGGCAGCCGCCGCAGAGCGGAGCGTAATTTTCGGTGTGCTGTGGCAGCATTGTTCACCGGTGTCCTGATCGTCTCCTGCACTTCCGGACCGGACGACGGCGGGGAAACGGAACTCACCATCGGCCTCTTCGGTGACTTCGGGTATCGCGAGCTTTACGCGCAGTACGAGAAGGAGCATCCCGGAGTCCGCATCGTGGAGCGGGTCACCGCCTTCGACGACCACCACACCAGCCTGGCCACGCATCTGGCCACGGGGCGCGGCGCCAACGACATCGAGGCCGTCGAGACCGGGTACATCGGCCGGTTCAAGTCCGAGCCCGGGAAGTTCGTCAACTTCCTCGACTACGGCGTGGGCGCGCAGCGAAACTGGTGGCTGCCCTGGAAATGGGACCAGTCGCTGTCCACGGACGGCAAGAGCCAGATCGGTCTCGGCACGGACGTCGGGGGGCTGGCCATGTGCTATCGCACCGACATGTTCGAGAAGGCGGGACTCCCGACCGAACGCGATGAGGTCTCCGCGCTGTGGCCCGACTGGAACGCCTACTTCGCGACCGGTGACCGGTACACCGCCGGCGCTCCCGCCGGAACGCGGTTCTTCGACGGCGGAGCCACCGTCTTCAATGCGATGATCGGCCAGGCGCGCACCGGTTATTACGATGACGACGGAAACCTGGTGGTGAAGACCAACCCCGTGGTCCGGCAGTCCTGGGACGCCGTCACGCAGGCCATCGGGAAAGGCCAGTCGGCACGGCTCACTCCGCTGACCAACGACTGGAACAATGGCTTTGCGGAAAGCCGTTTCGCCACCATTCCCTGTCCTTCCTGGATGACCGCCTTCATCCAGGACCAGGCGAAGTCGTCGGCCGGAAAGTGGGATGTGGCCACCGTGCCGGGCGGCAGCGGCAACTGGGGTGGTTCGTTCCTGACCGTTCCCGAGCAGGGGGACCACATCGACGAAGCCGTGGAACTCGCCCGCTGGCTCACCGCACCCGAGCAGCAGAAGGCCGTGTTCAAGGAGAACGGCAATCTCCCGTCACAGCCCGCCCTCTACAAGGACCCCGCCATCACCGGACTGGTGAAGCCGTTCTTCAACGACGCCCCGGTCGGCCGGATCTTCACCGAATCCGCCCTGAAGCTGCAGCCGCAGCCGCAGGGACCGAAGAGCGGCGAGGTCATGGTGGCGTTCACCAACGGCTTCAACCGTGTGGAGGCGGGCACCGAGAGCCCGGACGCTGCCTGGAACAGCGTCAACGCAGACATCGAGCATGGCGAGCGCTGACAAGGCACGGCCGCCCGGCGGAAGTGACGCACGCCGGCCGCGCCCGCCCCGCGCCGGCTCCCTCGTCCCGTACCTGTACATCGCGCCGTTCTTCCTGGTGTTCGCCCTGTTCGGCCTGTTCCCGATGGTGGCGACGGCGTACGTCTCGCTGACCGACTGGAGTCTCCTGGACGCCGGGCCCGGCCGCTGGATCGGCGCGGACAACTACGAGCGTCTGCTGCACGACCCCTACATGTGGAACGCCGCGCGCAACACCGTCAGCCTGTTCGTCCTCGCCACCGTTCCCCAGCTCGTCCTCGCACTGGTCATCGCGCAGCTCCTCGACTGGGCGCTGCGTGCCCGCACCCTGATCAGCCTGGGCCTGCTGCTCCCCTACTTCACCTCGGTGGCCGCGGTCGCGATCGTCTTCAGCGTGCTGTTCAGCCGGGACTTCGGTCTGGTGAACCATCTCCTGGACCTGGTGGGGGCCGGCCCCGTCGACTGGCCCGCCGGCCGCCTCACCTCGCACTTCACGGTCGCCGCCATGGTCAACTGGCGGTGGACCGGCTTCAACGCGCTCATCTACTTCTCGGCCATCCGGCTGATCCCACGGGAGCTGTACGAGACGGCGGCGATCGACGGAGCCGGACGGTGGCGGCAGTTCTGGCATGTCACCCTGCCCATGCTGCGCCTCGCGCTCGTCTTCACCGCCGTCCTGTCGACGATCGGCAACATCCAGCTCTTCACCGAGCCGCTGCTGTTCAGCGCCACACAGGGCAACACGACCGGCGGTTCCGGCCGGCAGTTCCAGACGCTCGCGCTGTATCTGTACGAGGAGGGGTTCCGCTCCTTCGACTTCGGCTACGCCTCGGCGATCGCGTGGCTGCTCGTCCTGGTCACCGCCGTGGCCGCGCTCCTCAGCCTCGCGCTCGTGCTCCGTATCCGGTCGGAGGACTGATGCGCCGCGCCGGTCCCTGGGTGTACGCCGCGCTGCTCGCCGTGGTGCTCGGCTCGGTCCTCCCGCTCGCCTGGTCGGTCCTCGCCTCGTCCCAGGACAACGCGGCGATCGGGCGGACCCCTCCCGTGCTGGTGCCCGGCGGGAACCTGGCCGACAACCTGCGCAGGGTCTTCGACGAGGCGGCGTTCGGCACGGCGATCGTCAACTCCGTCGTGGTCTCCGGCTCCATCACCCTGTGCGTGGTGGTGTCCTCCACCCTGGCGGGGTTCGCGTTCGCCAAGCTGCGGTTCCGGGGGCGCCGGCCGCTGATGCTGCTGGTCGTCTCCACCATGCTCATCCCGCCCCAGCTCGGCATCGTCCCGCTGTACCTCCTGATGGGCGAACTGGGCTGGACCGGGCGGCTGGAGGCGGTGATCGTGCCGTCGGTGGTGAGCGCGTTCGGTGTGTTCTTCATGTGGCAGTACCTGGGGCGGGCCGTGGCCGACGAACTGCTGGACGCCGCCCGGGTCGACGGCTGTTCGGCGGGCGCGATCATGCGTCATGTCGTCGTCCCCGCGGCCCGGCCGGGTGCCGCCGTGCTGGCTCTGTTCACCTTCGTCCAGGCGTGGAACGACTTCATGTGGCCGCTGGTCGTCCTCGACCCGGAGAACCCCACGGTGCCGGTGGCCCTGTCCACCCTGGCCAGCGGCTACTACGAGGAATACTCGCTGGTGCTCACGGGAACCGTGGTCGGAACCGTCCCCACCCTGCTGCTCTTCGCCCTGCTCGGCCGGCGCATCGTCGGGGAGATCATGCCCCGGGCGGCCGGCCACTGAGCGCGGCCGCCGGACGGCTCACGGCTGGTCGGCCTCGTGGCTCAGCGCGACCGTGGCGATCTCGACGCGCGAGTGGACGCCGAGCTTGCCGAGGATGTGGGAGACATGCGTCTGCACGGTCCGCCGGGACAGGAACAGGTCGCTCGCGATCTCGGGATTGGACATCCCCTTGGCGACCATACGGGCCACCTTCAGCTCGGTCGGCGACAGGGCCTCCCACCCGAACGAGGGCCGCTTGCGGGTACCGCGCACCCCGCGGCGGACGCCGTACGGCCGCACCCGGGTGTCGGCCCGGCGGATGTCCCAGCCCGCGCCGAGCGCCGCGTAGATCCCGACCGCCTCGTTCAGCCGGTCCCGCGCCTGTGCCGTCCGGCGTGCGCGGGCCAGGAGCACGGCGGCGTCCTCGAGGCTCTGGGCGCGCTCGAAGGGCCGGGACACCGACTCGTAGTGCCCGGCGACCGCGAGCAGCCGCTCGGGATCGCCCGCGAGGAGCCCGCGGCAGCGCTCGGCCGCCGCCCCCGCCCGCGCGGGACCGGACAGGGCGGCCTCCGCCTCCGCCTCCGTCGTACAGGCGGCGCAGGCCTTCCGCGCGAGTGCGTCGTCGTCGAGGTCCAGGGCGATGCGGACCAGGTCGGGCAGCCACTGATGGATCAGGGTCATCTGCCCGGGCCGTATGTCGAGGAGTTCGGCGAGCCGGTCCCTGGCGGAGGCGGGGTCGTCGTCCCGCTCGGCGCTGAGGGCGTCGGCCGCCAGCAGGAAGTCGCCGTTCTCCCAGTCGGAGACCGTGACGGAGGGCAGGGCCAGGCCCGCCTCCAGATGCCTGCGCGCCGTGTCACGGTCGTCCCGGTGCCCGGCCAGCAGGGCGGCGACACCGTGGTAGAGCAGGATCGGGCCGTGCTCGCGCAGCCCGTAGTGGGTCACCTCCGGTCCCTCGACGACCACGGAGTCCAGTGCGGTCCGGGCGTCGTCCCAGCGTCCGGCCCAGAAGCAGTGCACGGCGGTGCCGATGTGCAGCGACGCCTGGGAGGGGTCTCCTCCTTGTTCGGCCTCGGTGACCGCCGCGCGGAGGCCGGCCTCGGCGTCGGAGAGCCGGTCGAGGTTCTGGAGGGTGAAGATCTTGTTGTCCAGCGCCCAGGACCGCAGGTCCCGGTACTCCGGATCGTCGCCGATGACCTCCAGCGCGCGGTCCACGCTGGACAGGGCGCCGCGGAAGTCCCGCCGTACCGCCTCGGCCAGCCACACCACGCACAGGGCGTAGCCGATGCCGAACCTGTCCTCGGCGTCCTCCGCCACGGCGAGCGCCTCACGGGCCGTGGACTCCGCGGCGGCCACCTCGCCCGCGTCGGCCCGCAGGAACATGGCGAGCAGGGCCTGCAGCCGCGCCCGCCACATCGGTGCCGGGCCGGCGTCGAGCGCCTCCTCGGTCACGGTCACCGCCTGCCGGCTGCGGCCGACGCTGAACAGCACGCGCGCCAGGATCCACCGTATCTCCGCGGTGATCTCCGGATCGTGCGCCAGTTCCAGCAGTTGCCACGCGCACGTCTCCGCCTCGGTGTTGCGTCCCAGCCGGAACAGGGTCTTGGCCAGCGCGGCGGTGAGGACCTCCCACCGCTCCTGCTCGGTTCCCGCACAGTGGTCGGCGCCCCGCCGCAGCAGGTGCGCCGCGGTCTCCGGCACCCGGTGGGCGAGTGCCGCGGCGTGCTCGACGGTCCAGTCCAGCGTCCAGCCGTCCACGGTGTCGCTGCTGAGGATCTGCTCGGCCACCCGCTCGACGGGGGCGCCGGCCCTGTCCAGCACCTCGGCGGCCTGGCGGTGCAGGGCCACCCGCAGCGCGGAGGGGATGGTGTCCCGCAGTGCCTGGTGGATGAGCGGGTGCCGGAAACGCAGGAGGCGGTTGTGTTCCCCCACGACACCGGCGGCGATGGCGTACCGGAGCGGGGAGAGCAGGATGGACGGCGGTTCTCCGAGCAGGCCCGCCAGGTCGGTCACCGAGAACTCCTGCCCGAGCAGGGTCGCCGAGCTCAGGGTCTCCAGCACCTCGGGCGGCAGGAAGTCCAGACGGCGCGTGATCACGGACGACAGGGACGGCGGGGGGACGGCCGTGCCCGGTGCCGCCGCGGACCCGGTCGCCGCCGGGTCGGACAGCTGCGCGGCCGGCCCGTCCCCGGGCGCCGCCCGGTGCCGGCGCCGGAGCACGTCGAGCATCTCGCACAGGTACAGCGGGTTGCCCGCGGCGTTGTCCGCCAACCGCCGCAGCTCGGAGTCGGGCGGCCCGCCGGCCAGGTCGGTGACCAGCGCGGACACCTCGGCATCCGTCAGCGGGCCCAGGGAGAGGAGTACGGCGTCCCGCGCGAGGACGCTGCGCCTGAGCCGGTCGACGGGCTCGCGCTGCGGCACCGGCCGGCTGACGGCCACCAGCAGGAGCGACTGCTGCTCCACCACTTGGGCCAGCCGGTGCCAGGCGAGCAGGCTGGCTTCGTCCGCCCACTGGATGTCGTCCATCACCATGATCAGCGGCTTGGCCGTGGACAGCTCGTCGACCAGGGCCAGCAGCTCTTCCATGGCCGGCCACAGGGGCTCGGTGATGCCCGGGGCGCCGGGGGCGCCGTGCAGCAGTTCGGAGATCCGCGCCCGGCGCCCGCTCGCCTCGTGCGTGTCCACCTGGAGGCAGTCGAGCACGGCGTGCAGCGGTGCGTGCCGGCTCATCTCGTCGGCCGTCGCCCACATGGTCCGGCAGCCGAGCTCGGGCCCCTCGGCCAGGCCCTCGGTCACCAGGGCCGTCTTGCCGATGCCCGGTTCCCCCTCGACCCAGAGCAGGCCCCCGCGTCCCGCGGCCACGCTGCGCACCAGCTCGCGCAGCTGCGCGGTCTCCGCCTCCCGCCCGACGAACACCCGGGGCGGCGCCAACGGTGCCATGTCGGACAGCCTAGCCCAAAGTACCCCGTCCCGAAGGGGGCGCTCGCCTGCCGCCGACCGGGTCATGTGCGGTGCCCCCGCGCAGGTCAGCTGCCGGGGACGGCGCCGTGCGCCATCACGTCGCGGTACCAGCGGGCGCTGCTCTTGAGCAGGCGCCGCTGGGTGGTGTAGTCGACGTAGGTGATGCCGAAGCGGCGGGAGTAGCCGAACGTCCACTCGAAGTTGTCGAGCAGGGACCAGACGAAGTATCCGCGTACGTCCACGCCCGCGGTGATCGCCGCGTGCACCGCGGCCAGGTGGTCGCGCAGATAGCGCACCCGCGCGGTGTCCCGCACCCGGCCCGCCCCGTCCACGCGGTCCTCGAAGGCCGCGCCGTTCTCGCTCACCAGGAGGGGGATGTGCGGGTACCGGGTGTGCAGCCGGCGCAGCAGCCGGGTGAGCCCGGACGGGTCGATCGGCCAGCCCATGGCGGTCACCGGCCGCTGCCCGTCGACCCGGAAACGGACCGTCTCCGCCCCCGGCCAGGGGCTCGGTCCGGGCGCCGCACCGCCCTCGGCCACCGTCATCGGGTTGTAGTAGTTGACGCCGAGCAGATCGATGGGCGCCGCGATGGTGTGCTCGTCCCCGGGACGCACGAACGACCAGTCCGTCAGACGGCCGGTGTCGGCCTTGACGTCGTCGGGATAGGCGCCGAGCAGCAAGGGGTCGGCGAACATCCGGTTGAGCAGGCCGTCGATCCGGCGGGCGGCGTCCCGGTCTGCGGCGGTGTCGGTGGCGGCGTCGACCGGGGAGAGGTTGAGCGAGACCGAGACCCGGGCCCGGCGGCCGGCCGCGGCGCGCAGGGCCTGGGTGGCGAGGCCGTGGGCGAGCAGGAGGTGGTGGGCCGTGCGCAGGGACAGCGCGGGGTCGGTCAGTCCGGGTGCGTGGACCCCCGCCGCGTGGCCGAGGAAGGCGGCGCACCACGGCTCGTTCACGGTCGCCCACAACGGGACCCGGTCGCCCAGCCGGTCGGCGACGGCGCTCGCGTAGTCGGCGAAGCGGGCCGCGGTGTCCCTGGCGCCCCAGCCGCCGCGCTCCTGAAGGGCCTGCGGCAGGTCCCAGTGGTACAGCGTGAGCGCCGGGGTGATGCCCCGCTCCAGGAGGGCGTCGACGAGTCGTGCGTAGAAGTCGAGGCCGGCGGGGTTGACCGGTCCCCGGCCGTCGGGCTGGACCCGCGGCCAGGAGACCGAGAAGCGGTAGGCCCCGAGGCCCAGCCGGCCCATCAGGTCCACGTCCTCGGCGAAGCGGTGGTAGTGGTCGGCCGCGGTCGCGCCGCTGTGGCCGTGCAGGACGGTCCCGGGCCGGGCACAGAACGTGTCCCAGATCGACGGTCCGCGGCCGTCCTCGGCGGTGGCACCCTCCACCTGGTAGGCGGCGGTTCCCGCCCCCCACAGGAAGCCGGCGGGGAAGCGGAGCACCTCGGGGTGCGGTGCGCTGCCGGGGTGCACGGTCGGCGCGCTCATCACGCCGCCAGTCCGGTCCGGCGCGGAGCGCTGTGCGGAAGCGGTGCGGGCGGGCAGGCCGCTGCGAGGATCCCGGGGAAGTGGGCCCAGACGGTCTTGCTGCCGTCCGGGTGGCGTTCCATGGCGATGCCGCCGCCCAGCTCGGCGGCCAGCAGTTCGGCCAGGGCCAGGCCGCGGCCGCTCTCGGCGTCCGGGCCGGCCCGGCGGGCGACGGGGACCCCGGGGCTGTTGTCGCCGATGCCGAGCTGGACCAGGCCGTCCGCCCTGGCCTCCACGATGACGGTGATCTGAGGGCCGGCGTCGCCGGAGTGCCGGATGGCGTTGGTGGTCAGCTCGGCGAGCACCAGCTCGACGGTGGCCGCGGCGTCGCTGGTGCCCTCGAGCCCCCAGTGGCCCAGGATGCCCATCACGGTGTGGCGGGCGAAGGGGACGGTGACCTCCGCCGCGGGAAGGATGAGGTGCCTGCTGCATGGCATCGTAGTCGTACCCACTTTCCTGTGCGGAAACGGCTGCCCTGCCGGGGCTCTGGCGTGGGCCATGGGGATGCTCCGTTTCCTGCGACGTCGGGCCTGGTGCCGGTGCCGCGCACCAGGTGTGACGGATATCCGTGGACATCTCCCACCATGCTCCCCGGGCGGGGCCGAAACATCCGCTACCTGCCGATGGTTCGTGTGCATCCGCCACGCCCGGGGGCGGTTCGCGCGCGCCCGGCGCGTGAAACATCCGCCAGGGGGGCCGCCGGGCCGCCGCTCAGCCGACCCTCCGCGTCACGTTCAGCAGGTACTCCCTCCGGTTCAGCGGGTTGTGATCGGTGCGCGGCCGCCGGGGCACCGTGCCGTGCACGACGGGCTCGTAGTGGGCGAAGGCGCTCTCCAGCTCGCCCTCGCCCCTGGTCAGTCCGGGCAGCCGCTGCTCCAGCGCGTGCACCCGGGCCGCCGGTACCGTGCCGTCCAGGAGACAGAGCCCGCCTCGGGTCTCGGTGGTCCGCGGTACGGCGCCGAGCCCGGCCAGCACCGGCAGCAGCGCGCCGAGGGTGTCCTCCGGGGCCTCGAGGCGGAAGCGGTGCACCGGCTCGCACACCGCGGTGCCCGCCCGTCGCAGGGCCTCGGCCAGCACGAGCGGGGTGAGCCCCCGGAAGTCGGCGGCGGTGCTGGACATGCTCCGGTCGAAGGGCTGGTGGCCGTGGCTCGCCCGCGGCCAGTAGCCGCAGTGGGTCATGGTGACCGTGCAGTCGGTGACCCGCCATCCGCACAGTCCCTGCTCCAGGGTGTCGCGCACGGTGTCCTCCACCGCCTTGAAGAAGGCGTACGGCATGGCGCCCAGCTCCACCTCCCGCCGGAAGTCCACGCCCGAGCCGGGCGAGGCCGGGTCGACCCGCAGGCCCAGCGTCGCGATGAACGGGTTGCCGTCCTTGCGGATGAACTCGACGGCGTTCCCGGAACCGGCCGGCCGCTCGACGCACAGCGGTGTCGTCGCGCGGAACGTGACGTCGATGCCGTACTCCTCGGCCAGGGTGGCCTGGACGATCTCCTTCTGCACCTCGCCGTAGAGCGACACGGAGGTCTCGCGCCGCCGCTCGTCGTGGCGCAGGGCGATCAGCGGGTCCTGCTCGGCGAGCCGGCCCAGCGCGAGGTGCAGTGTGCCCGGGTCGACACCGGGTCCGGGGACCACCACCGTCTCCAGGGTAGGCGGCGCGAAGAACTGTCCGTGCTCCTTGCGGGGCTCCCCGAGCGGGTCGCCGACGCGGACGTCCGCCAGCCCCCACAGCCGGGCGATCCCGCCCGCCGGCACCGCGTCCGCGCGTGTGTCCGTGCCGTGGCCGAAGACGCTGATGCCGGTGACCCGGCCCTCCGCCGCCCCGTCGGGGCCGAACGGGATCCGGTCGCGGGTGCGCAGCGTTCCGGAGTACACGCGGGCGTAGGCGATCTTCTCCCCCGCCGCTCCGCGCTCCACCTTGAACACCGCGCCGGACACCGGGCCGCCGGGGTCGCCGCCGGCCGGCGGCAGCAGTTCCTTGAGCCCGGCGAGCAGTTCTTCGACGCCGGCGCCCGTGGCGGCGGAGCCGAAGAGGACGGGGTGGACGAGCGCCGCCCGGGTCTGGTCGACGAGGGCCGCGCGCAGCCGGGCGGGGGTGAGGGTGCCGGCCACGTAGGCGGCGATCAGCTCGTCGTCGTGGTCGGCGAGGACGTCGGCGGCGGCCGGGGGGAGGCCGGGCACGAAGCGGGCCTCGCGGGTTCCGAGCCGGCTGGTGGTGCCCAGGGGCACGATCGCGGGGGTGAGGCGTGCCGCGATGTCGCGGAGCAGCTCCGTCTCCCGCGCGCCGCGCCGGTCGATCTTGTTGACGAAGAGCAGGGTCGGGATGTCCAGCCGCCGCAGGGTCCGCATCAGCACCCGTGTCTGCGCCTGCACCCCCTCGACGGCGGAGACGACCAGCACGGCGCCGTCCAGCACGCCGAGCACCCGTTCCACCTCGGCGATGAAGTCCGGGTGGCCGGGCGTGTCCAGGAGGTTGACCGTCACGTCGTCCAGCGGGAACGAGACGACGGCGGACTTGATGGTGATGCCGCGCCGGCGTTCCAGCGCGAGGGTGTCGGTGGTGGTGTTGCCGGCGTCGACGCTGCCGACCTCGTCGATCACTCCGGCCGAGTGCAGCAGCCGCTCGGTCAGGCTGGTCTTACCGGCGTCGACATGGGCGAGGATTCCCAGATTGAGCACGTGCACGAAGCGTCATGTCCTTCGGAGAGCGGGGTGTTCCTTCCTGGGGGGACATGAACGGTTCGCGCATTGCTGCTCCCGGGGTTCTCGGCTGTGGTGTCCACGGCAGTGCAGCAGACCGGTGCGAGCGGCCGCAACGGATTAAGGGCCGCGCGGGCGGGTAGTCGCCGGGTATCACCTCCGATCGTAGGAAGGAGGTCCGTGGAAGCGAACCACTCGCAGCGCCCGGGCCTTCCGTCGAGACGAAGCGGCCCGGCCTCTCAGCGCCGGGGCAGCCGGTGGAGGTGCACCCCGGCGATCCGCCCCGCGGTGACGGTGGCGGTCATGTAGGTGCAGTGGGGCTGCCGGCGGCGGTCCGTCGGAGAACCCGGGTTGAGCAGACGGAGTCCCGTGGGCGCGGTGGTGTCCCACGGGATGTGGCTGTGTCCGAAGACCAGCACGTCGAGGTCGGGGAAGCGCCCGGCGCAGCGGGCCTCCCGGCCCTGCGCGGGTCCGGTCTCGTGGATCACCCCGAACCGCAGCCCGCCGAGATCCGCGTACGCGACCTCGGGCAGCCGGGCGCGCAGTGCGGGCCCGTCGTTGTTGCCGTACACCGCGATCAGCCTGCGGCTGCGGCTCTCCAGCAGGTCCAGGGTCTCGGTATCGACCCAGTCCCCCGCGTGGAGCACCACGTCCGCACGGGGGAGGTCGTCCAGCAGCGGCTCGGGCAGCCGCTTGGCGCGCTTGGGCAGGTGGGTGTCGGAGGTCAGGAGCAGGCGCACGGTGTCCCGCTAGTCCTCGCCCCTGACGATGTTCGCCTCGGTCTCCGGCGCCGGGGCGGCGAAGACGCCGCCGCGGTCGACGGCGGGCAGGCAGGTCCGCAGCGGTTCCTTGCCGCGCAGTCGCCGGGCTCGCGCCCAGCCGGTCTCCGGCCGGCGGGGCCGGGGCTTGTCACTGGTCTCCGAGGTCACGACACATCATCTTCCTTCCGCGTCCGCTCACCCCTCCGGGTATCCGCAGCCCGGCCGTGCAAACCCGCGGTCCTCGCGCATGCCCGTCCCGGCCGCCAACGCCCGGCCCGGTGCGGGGAGTTCGGGTACGGGCCGCGGGGCCTCAGGTGTGGGGCCGGGCGACGCCGATGTCACCGAGGGCCGACTCGGGGTCGCGCTCCATCGGGGTGTCGCCCACGAGACGACCCCGACGGGCCGTCCGGCCTCGACGACGGGGACGCGGCGCACGGCGTGGTCCAGGCCGTCGTCCGGGCCCACGGTCACCAGGTCGTCGCTGCACGCCCCGGCCACGGTGGTCTGCTCGGTGTCGACGCCTCAGACGGACCGCACGACCAGGTCCCGGTCCGTGACCGGCCGCGCAGCCGGTCGCCGTCGGTCACCAGGACCGCCCCAGGCCGCGGTCGCGCATGATGCGGGCGACCTGGGCGACGGAGGTCTGCGGCCCGACGGTCACCGGCGTCCCGGTCATGACGTCGCGGACGTGCTGTGTCATGGCGTGTCCCTCTCGTCCCTGTCCTCGGGGTCCTCGGGTGATCTGCCGGGTACCGGGTGGAGCCGGGCGGTCACCCCGCGCCTGCCCGCCGCGCGCCGCCGGCGTCAGTTCAGGACGAACTCCGCCCACACCTGCTTGCCCCCGCTGACGGGGAGCGTGCCCCAGGCGTCCGACACGGCCTCGACAAGCAGGATGCCCCGGCCGCCGGTGGCCTCCCAGCCGATGCTCGTGGGCTTCACCGGGGTGCGGGGCGAGGCGTCGGCCACCGCCAGGCGCAGCCGTCCGTTGAACAGGGTGAGGTCGAGCCGGACCTGGCCGTCGGTGTGCACCAGCGCGTTGGTCACCAGTTCGGAGACGGCGAGCAGGGGGGCGTCGAGGTCCTCGGTCACGCCCCAGGAGCGCAGGGTGCGCCGGGTGAAGCGGCGGGCGTGGCCCACCGCCTGGGGGACCCGCCACACCGTCCAGCTCTCCCGCAGCGGACGGGAGGCCATGCCGTCGTAGCGCATCAGCAGCAGGGCGACGTCGTCGCTGCGCGGGGCCTTGCCGAGCAGTTCGTCCGCGACCGCTCCGAGGTGGGCGGGGTCGGAGGCGGACAGCTGCCGGGCGAAGGCGTCCATGCCCTCGTCGATGTCGGCCTCGTGCGACTCGACCAGGCCGTCGGTGGTGAGCGCGACCATCGTGCCGGGCTGGAGCCGGAGCGGGTTCATGGGGAAGTCGCTCTGCCGCACCACCCCGAGCGGCGGGCCGCCCTCGGCCTCCGCGATGTCCGTACGGCCGTCCGGGTGACGCAGCACCGGCGGCAGGTGGCCGGCGCGGACGCACCAGGCGAAGCCCTCCTCCATGTCGATGTCGACATAGCAGCACGTGGCGAAGAGGTCGGTCTCCATGTCCATGAGCAGCCGGTTGGCGTGGGAGACCACCACGTCGGGCGGGTGTCCCTCGACGGCGTAGGCGCGCAGCGCGGTGCGCATCTGGCCCATGAGGGTGGCGGCACCCGCGCTGTGACCCTGGACGTCGCCGATGACGAGCGCCACGTGGTTGTCGGGCAGCGGGATCACGTCGTACCAGTCGCCGCCGAGCTCCAGTCCGGCGGTGCTGGGCAGGTAGCGGGCGACGGCGACCGCGCCGGGCAGCCGGGGCAGCCGGCGGGGCAGCAGCTGGCGTTGGAGCATGCCGACCAGTTCGTGCTCGGCGTCGAAGGCGCGGGCCCGCATCAGGGCCTGTCCGGCGAGGCCCGCGGCGGCGGTGAGCAGGGCGCGTTCGTCGGCGCCGAAGTCGTGCGGGGTGTCCCAGCCGATGAGGCACGCTCCGGCCATGCGGTTGCCGGCGGGCAGCGGGAGCACGGCCAGGCCGCCCGGGCCCACCTCGGCGAGGGCGGTCTCCAGGGGCGACCCGGCGGGCCAGATGCTCGCCCGGCCCTCGCGCAGCGCGGCGGCGAGGGTCGGCATGGTGCGCACGGGGGCGTCGGGCCACTCGGTGCGCCATTCCGCGCGCCACAGCTCCGGCCAGGCCTCGGGTTCGGGCGGGTCGAGGACGGTGACCACGAGCCGGTCGCTCTCCAGTTCGGCGAGGGCAATCCGGTCGGCCCGCAGGGGGCGGCGCAGCGCGGCGACCACGGCCTTGCCGACGTCGCGGACGGTGACGGCGGTGGCCAGCGCGGCGGCGAGGCGCTGGACGCGGGCCACGTCCGTGATGTCGGAGCGCAGCGTCGAGGCGTCGGCGACGGAGCCGACGAGGCGGGCCGGGCGGCCCTCGCCGCCGGGCACCAGGCGGCCGCGCAGCCTGAGCCATTTGGGCGGCCCGTCGGGCTGGAGCACCCGGAACTCCAGCTCCCGCTCGCCGATCGTCATGTGGTCGGCCTCGACGACGGACATCAGCGAGGGCAGGTCCTCCGGCACCGTCAGGCCCATCAGGCTCTCCACCCGGCCGTCGAAGTCCTCCGGGTCCATGCCGAACAGCTCCAGGACGTCGTCGTCGACCTGGACGCGCCCGGTGTCCATGGCGAGGCTGAAGCCGCCCGGGGGCAGTTCCGAGCCGTCGACGAGGGCGGGGGGCGCCGGGGAGGCGACGGCGTCGGCGACGAGGCCGAGGCAGTGGCGGTCCTCGGCGTCGAATCCGCCGGGCCGCTCGCTCACCGCGAGCAGGCAGCCGCCGCCGTCGTGGCTGACCGGCAGGGCCGCCAGGTGGAAGTCACGGCTGGGTACGCGCCGCGACTGGGCCTGCGCCGCGAGGTCCTCCGGGTCCAGCCACACCTGCCGTCCGCGGTGCGCCTCGGCCACCGGGGAGTGCCCGGCGACGGGGTAGCTGTCGCGCACCCCGCACTGCGTCCTCGGGACTCCGGCGGACTCCGCCAGATAGAGCAGTTCGCCGTCCGCGTCGGGCGTGTACAGGCCGGCGAAGGCGGCGCCGGCGAAGACGAGGGCCTGCTCCAGGATCCTGCGCACCCGTTGGGGTGAGTCCGGGTCGGCGGCGATCGCCGTCAGGGCGCCTTCCGCACGCAGCGTCCTCCTGCTGCCTCCCGCAGCGCCCTCACCGACCACATTGGCCATTACAGCGCTTATGGGACACCTGCGCAGCCCCTGTGGCCGTTCGGCGGCTCCGGAGGGGGACCCGCGCGGCGGGCCGGGTCCGCGCGGGGGAGCCTTACGGCGCCGGGCCGGGGGTAACCGGAGGGTGCGCCAGGGAAGCGGGACGGGGCCTTAGGCCGCTCCCCCGAAGCATCCGGCCGCCTTTCCTCGCCGCTCGTCGTGCGCGAGGACCCCGTACGGGGGAGATTGGGTCCCGTGGCCGGTGGCGCGGCCGCGCGAGGAGGTGGTCGGCGTGTCGGAGGGGCAGTCCTCCGCGCAGGCTCCGTCCGGGGTACGGGCGCCGGTCGGCCGTCCGCTGCTGTCGCTGTCGCTGGCCGCGATGATGGACGAGGTGCACGCGCACTCCGGGGCGGTGTACCTGCTCGCGCCGGACCAGCCGGTGCTGGAGATGGCGGTCATGGCGGGGCTGCCGCGCGCCTTCGCGGCGCCGTGGGAGCGGGTGGGGCTCAGTGCCCCGATCCCGGTCTCCGACGCGGTGCGCGAGCGGCGGCTGGTCTGGGTGGGCGGCGAGGAGGAGATGGCCCGCCGCTATCCCCGGATCGCCATGGTGCTGCCGTACCCCTTCTCCCTGGCGGCGCTGCCGGTGGCGACAGCGGCCAGGGCGTACGGCGCGATCTTCGTGACCTGGCCCGGCGCGCACCCGCCGGACCTGTCCGACTGGGAGCGTGATCATCTGACCGCCGCGTGCGACCGGCTGGCGGTGCGGCTCGAGCGGGCCGCCGAGCAGAGCCTGCCGCTGGCGCCCGAACCGGATCTGCTGGCGGCGCCGCTGGTCGGCGGCATGGCGGGCACGCTCGGCTCGGTGGAGGCGGCGCGGATGGTGGCCCGGCTGCCGTACGGCCTGTGCTCGCTCGATGTGCACGGGCGGGTCACGTTCGCCAACACCGCCGCGTCCGAGCTGCTCGACGTCGCGACCACCCGGCTGCTCGGCGCCCACCTGTGGGCGTCGGTGCCGTGGCTGAACGACCCCGTGTACGAGGACCGCTACCGGGCCGCGCTGTTCAGCCAGCACGTCACCTCGTTCGTGGCGCTGCGTCCGCCGAACGAGTGGCTGTCCTTCCGGCTGTATCCGAGCACGACCGGACTCAGCGTCCGGATCAGCCGGGCGCGCGCGGTCGCGGAGATGAACCGCACGATGCCGCGGCCGGAGCGGGCGGGCACGCGGCTGGTCACCATCTCCCAGGTGCTGAGCCTGGCCGGCGCGCTGACGGAAGCGGTCGGGGTGCAGGACGTGGTGCAGCTCGTCGCGGAGGAGATCGCTCCGGCGGTGGGCAGCCAGGGGCTGGTGATCCTCGGGTCCCGCGCGGGCCGGCTGCGCGTCCTGGGCCACCGCGGGTACCGGGATCCGCAGGTCGTCGAGCGGTACGACGGGATGCCGCTGTCCGAGCCGACGCCCGGCAGCCAGGTGCTGCGCACCGGGGTACCGGCCTTCTTCGAGTCCCGCGGCGACCTCGAACGCCTGTACCCGACGCTGGTCGAGCACGTGTCCGAGTTCACGGCGTGGGCGTATCTGCCGCTGATCGCCTCGGGCCGCCCGGTGGGCACGTGCGTGCTGTCGTACGCGGCGGCGCACCACTTCACGACGGAGGAGCGGGCGGTGCTGACCAGCCTGGCCGGGCTGATCGCCCAGGCGCTGGAACGGGCTCTGCTCTACGACGCCAAGCACCGGCTGGCGCACGGGCTGCAGGAGGCGCTGCTGCCGCACACGCTCCCGCCGATGGCAGGTGTCGAGGCGGCCGCGCGCTATCTGCCGGCGACTCAGGGGATGGAGATCGGGGGCGACTTCTACGACCTGGTGCCGACGGAGGGCATGGCGGCGGCGGTGATCGGGGACGTGCAGGGGCACAACGTGCGGGCGGCCGGCCTGATGGGGCAGGTCCGCACCGCCGTCCGCGCGTACACGGCGGTCGGGCAGGCGCCGGAGGAGGTCATGCGCAGCACCAACCGGCTGCTGCTGGACCTGGGCTCGGAGCTGTTCGCGAGCTGTCTCTATCTGCGGCTGGATCCCGCGCACGGGCGGGCCGTGATGTCCCGGGCGGGCCATCCCCCGCCGTTGCTGCGCAGGCCGGACGGGCGGGTGAGGGTGCTGGACCTGGCCGGTGGCCCGCTGCTGGGGATCGACGGCGCGGCGACGTATCCGTCCACGGAGGTGGACCTGGCGCCCGGTTCGCTGCTCGTGCTGTACACCGACGGTCTGGTGGAGTCCCCCGGCACGGACTTCGAGGACGCTCTCGCCGACCTGAGCCGCCGCCTCACCGACCTGGGCGACCTGCCCCTGGACGACCTCGCCGACGCGCTCGTCCAGCACGGCGCGGACCCGGAGGGCCGCCCGGACGACGTCGCGGTCCTCCTCCTCAGGGCACTCCCGACACCGGAATAGCCGGGACCGCCGTCCCCTGGCGGGAGCGCTCACGGCTCCGGCAGAACCCCGCGGGGCAGTCATGCGCAGGCGAGCGCTCCCGGACACGCGCCAGGGACTGCCGACGCCCGGCAGGAGCGCCCGCAGTGCCGGGCGAGCTCCCGCAGGGCAGAGATGCGCACGGCACGGCCGTCCCGGGCACAGTCACGGAGCATCGGAGCACGGCCGAGCCGGGCGAGGCTCGCGGGTGTCACGCCCGGCCGGTCCGGGTCGGGTGGCATGCGGTGCGGGCGGGCTGCCGGGGTCCGGGGACGGAGGTGCCGGGGGAACGGCTCGGCCCCGCCACGGGTGTGGGGCGGGGCCGGCTCCGGGTGGCAGAAGGTCAGTGGGTCCGGGTCAGGCCGGAGTCGTGGCCCGCCCCCTTGCCGGCTCCGCCGTCACCGGCGCCCTCTCCGGCTTCCCCGCCGGCGCCTGCCTGGTCACCGCCGGCGCCCTGGTCGCCGCCTACGCCCTGGTCGCCGCCGGCGTTCTCGTCGCCCGCCTGGTCGCCGGCGCCGGCCGCGCCTCCGTCGCCGAGGGTCGCGCCGACCGCCTCCAGGGCCGTGGTGACCGGCTGGAAGAACGTCTCGCCGCCGTTGGTGCAGTCGCCGCTGCCGCCCGAGGTCAGGCCGATGGCGAGACCGTCCTGGGTGAACATCGAGCCGCCGCTGTCACCGGGTTCGGCGCAGACGTTGGTCTGGATGAGGCCGGTGACCGTGCCCTCGGGGTAGTTCACCGTGGCGTTCAGGCCGAGCACCTGGCCGTCGGCGAGCCCGGTGGTACTGCCCATCCGGAACACCTGCTGGCCCACGGTCGCCTCCGCGGCCTGGGAGATCGCAACCGTCTGGTCGCCGACGTCGACCTCGCTCGGCGCCTGCGTGGCGGGGTCGTCGTACGTGACGAGGGCGAAGTCGCCCTGGCCAGGGAAGACCGCCTGGTCGACCGTGGCGATCGGCTGTCCGCCCTGCGTGTCGGACCACTGGTTGCCGCCGGCGGCGCAGTGACCGGCCGTCAGGAAGGCAGGACTGCCGTCGGCCGCGGTGACGTTGAAGCCGAGCGAGCAGCGCGCTCCGCCGGAGAAGATGGCGTCACCGCCGGAGACGAAGGTCTTGAAGGTTCCCGCCGACTTCTTGACGGTCGCCATGCCGGAGCCGAGGCTCTCGACCGTGGACTCCAGCCGGTCCCACTTCTCGCCGGTCACCGTGCTGTCGGCGGTGACGAGGATCTTGTTGGTGCGCGGGTCCACGGCCCACGAGGTGCCGGGGATGGTCGCCTTCGTCTTCAGGGTCTGCGCCCCGGCCTCCAGCTCGGTCATGCTGTTGTCGACCTCGCGGACGGCCGCGCCCGCCTTCTTGGCCTGCACGATGACGTTGTTGTCGTCGCCCGCCACGACGTTGACGACGAGCTGCTTGTTCTCGCCGTCGTAGTAGGAGCCGGCGAACGCGTCGCCGAGGAGGCCGGCGAGCTGCGAGGCGAGGTCCGAGGCGTCGCCCGCCTTCAGTGTCTTCGGCGCCGCCGCCGCGTCGCCCGACGCACCGTCCTGCGACGCGTTGGCGTTCGGGAGCAGGATCGCGGCGGCTCCGAGCGCCACCACACCGCCCGCGGCTATCGCGGCCTTGCGCTTCGGAATTCGCTTGTGACTCAAACTTCTCGACCTCCTGTGGGGGACCGGAGTCGTGCCGCCGTTCGGCAGCTGTTCGGGGCGCCTGGACGGCTGTTGGTACGCATGGGGCGGCGGGTGCGTTCAACGGTGCGTCACCCTCACGCACCGGAATCGGCCATGATCGGTGCGTGGTGACCATGGAGCGGAATCCCGGTTTCAGCGAATCTGCACAGCGAAAGCCCAACCCGGTCACCGGAGGCGGTGGTCGTTCACAGGCCGGCGGACCGGGTCACGCCTTTGCGGCCGGTGTGCCGGATTCCGCCCACGGGGCCGCAAGCGGCCGGATGGGGCGATGCGGTGGGGCATGTGAAGAAGTCGCCGCCGACCCGTGCCCCCGTCTGCACGCTTGGGCCCTCCTGCGGCGCAAGTTGCCTGGTGAGACGTTTGATTGATTGGAAGCCGCCGCCCGCCGCGTGCTTTGATCCATCGCACCGCAAGGCCGTTCCGGGCTCCCGGCGACGGGCGTCCGGCGCCCGCGGTCGCGGCCTTCACCGGTCCCCGGAGGGGGCCGCTCCCCCCTTGTGACATTCCATACGAAGGGAAGTTCCCACATGAACTCCACCCCCCAGGTCGAGACCGTCGAGATCTCCGACGCCGACCTCGACAACGTCTCCGGCGGCCTGTCCGTGAACGCCGTGAACACCCTGACGGGCGCGGTGGACAGCATCGCCCCGGTCTCCGGTCTGGTCGACACGGCCGTCGGCACGGTCGAGGGTGTGACCGGTCTGAACACCGCCCCGGTCACCAACCTGGTCGCCGGTCTCTGATCGCGTCCTCGCGTCGCCGAGTCCCGGAGCCGCCCCCCGGCTCCGGGACTCCGTGGTGCGGCAGGGGTCACCCCGTCCCCTCGCTTCGCCGCCCCGTCACATCACTTCGCCACCCCGTCACATCGTTCGCACTGTTCGTCCAGGTGAGGGAAGACCCGTGCAGTTCCGCCAACAGGCCCTCGCCAAGCTCCAGTCGCCGGAGGAGCTCGACCTCCCGGTGCGTTTCGCCCGCCCGCAGGGCTGGCTGGTGCTGTCCGTGACCGTGATCGCGATGGCGGCCGCCTCGGTGTGGGCGCTGACCGGATCGGTGTCCTCCACGGTCGCCGCGCCCGCCGTCCTCACCCACGGCAAGGGCAGTTACGTCCTGCAGAGCCCCGTGGCCGGCCAGGTCACCGCCGTGCTCGCGAAGGAGGGCGAGCGGCTGCCCGCCCGCTCCCCCGTTCTGAAGGTGCGCACCGAGCGCGGCGACACCGTCGTCCGCTCCCTCGACGCGGGCCGGATCAGCGCGCTCGCCGCCGGCACCGGACAGATCATCGGCACGGGGGCGGATGTCGCCGCCGTGGAGAAGGTCCCCGGCGGCGATGCTCCGCTGTACGCCACGGTCTACGTCCCGGCCGGGAGCGCCGCCGACATCCCGGCACACGCCCCCGTCGACCTGACGGTGCAGTCGGTGCCGAGCCAGGAGTACGGGGTGCTGCACGGCGAGGTGACGTCGGTGGACCGTTCCGCCCAGTCCGCCCGGCAGATCGCCGCGTTCCTCGGGGACGCCCAGCTGGGCGAGCAGTTCACGAAGGAGGGCAGACCGGTGGCCGTCACGGTCGAGCTGGCGAAGTCCTCCGCCACGAAGAGCGGTTACGCGTGGTCCTCCGCCGAGGGCCCGCCGTTCGAACTGACCTCGATGACCCTCGCCTCGGCCTCGATCCGGCTGGCCGACCGGCGTCCCGTCGACTGGCTGCTGCCGTGAGCACCGCGCAGGAGACCCGCGGCCGGCGCCGTGCCGCCCCGACCGGGCGGACGGTGCCCAAGTCCCGGGCCGGGACCGTGCGTAGCCCCACCGTGCTCCAGATGGAGGCCGTGGAGTGCGGCGCCGCCTCGCTGGCGATGGTGCTCGGCCACTACGGCCGTCATGTCCCGCTGGAGGAGCTCCGCATCGCCTGCGGCGTCTCGCGGGACGGCTCGCGCGCCAGCAATCTACTCAAGGCGGCCCGCAGTTACGGGCTGACCGCCAAGGGCATGCAGATGGACCTGGCCGCCCTCGCCGAGGTGACGGCCCCGGCCATCCTGTTCTGGGAGTTCAACCACTACGTCGTCTACGACGGCATGGGCCGCCGGTTCGGCCGGCGCGGCGTGTACGTCAACGACCCCGGCAAGGGGCGGCGGTTCGTCCCCCTGGAGGAGTTCGACGGCAGCTTCACCGGTGTCGTGCTGGTGATGGAGCCCGGCGAGGACTTCACCCGGGGCGGCCGCAAGCCGGGCGTGCTCGGTGCGATGCCGGCCCGGCTGCGCGGCACGGCCGGCACCATGCCCGCGGTGGTGCTGTCGAGTCTGCTGCTGGTGGCGGTGGGCGCGGCGGTGCCCGGACTGAGCCGCACCTTCATCGACGACTTCCTGATCGGCGGGCGTACCTCGACGCTGGACGCGCTGTTCACGTCGATGGGCGCGTGCGTGCTGCTGACGCTGGTGCTGACCTGGCTCCAGCAGGGCAATCTGCTGCGCGGCCGGCTGATCTCGTCGACGCTGTCCAGCGCCCGCTTCCTGCGCCATCTGCTGCGGCTGCCGGTGACGTTCTTCGCCCAGCGCAGCCCGGCCGACCTGGTGCAGCGTCTGCAGTCCAACGACGCGGTGGCCGAGACGCTGGCCCGCGACCTGTCGTCGGCGGGCGTGGACGCGGTGGTGGTCGTGCTGTACGCGGTGCTGCTGTACACGTACGACCCGCAGCTGACCTTCGTGGGCATCGGGGTGGCGCTGCTGAACATCGCGGCGATGCGGGTCGTCATCCGGCTGCGCGCGACCCGTACGGCGAAGCTGCGGGCGGACACGGCGCGGCTGACCAACACGGCGTACACGGGTCTGCAGCTGATCGAGACGCTGAAGGCGACCGGCGGGGAGGACGGCTACTTCCGCAAGTGGGCCGGGCAGCACGCCATCACCCTGGAGGAACAGCAGCGGCTGGGGGTGCCGAGCGCGTGGCTCGGGATCGTCGCGCCGACGCTGGCCACGCTCAACAGCGCGCTGATCCTGTGGATCGGCGGCATGCGGGCGGTCGAGGGGCACATCTCGGTCGGTCTGCTGGTGGCCTTCCAGGCGCTGGTCACCCGGTTCACCGCACCGCTGACCCGGCTCAACGGCGTCGCGGGCCGGATCCAGGACTTCGCGGCGGACGTGGCCCGGCTGAAGGACGTGGAGAGCTTCCGCGCGGATCCGCTCTACGGCCGTCCCGGCGCCGGTGAGTCGACCCGCCGGCTGCACGGCCATGTCGAGCTGCAGAACCTGACGTTCGGCTACAACCCGCTGGACAAGCCGCTGCTGACCGGTTTCGACCTGACCGTGGGTCCCGGACAGCAGGTGGCGCTGGTGGGCGGCTCCGGCAGCGGCAAGTCCACGGTGTCCCGGCTGATCTCGGGCCTGTACACGCCCTGGGAGGGCGTGATCCGGATCGACGGGCAGCGCATCGAGGACATCCCGCGCGGTGCGCTGGCCGCGTCCGTCTCCTTCGTCGACCAGGACGTGTTCCTGTTCGAGGGCAGCGTCCGCGACAACGTGGCGCTGTGGGACCCGTCGATCCCGGACGAGGCGGTGGTGGAGGCACTCGAGGACGCGGCGCTCTACGACGTGATCGTGCGCCGTCCGGGCGGCATCCACAGCCCGGTCGAGCAGGACGGCCGGAACTTCTCCGGCGGCCAGCGCCAGCGCCTGGAGATCGCGCGGGCGCTGGTGCGCCGGCCGAGCATCCTGGTGCTGGACGAGGTGACCAGCGCGCTGGACGCCGAGACCGAGCTGGTGGTGATGGACAACCTGCGCCGGCGCGGCTGCGCGTGCGTGGTGATCGCGCACCGGCTGTCCACGGTGCGCGACAGCGACGAGATCGTGGTCCTGGACCAGGGCACGGTCGTGGAGCGCGGGCGGCACGAGGAGCTGGTGACGCGCGGCGGCGCGTACGCGGCGCTGGTCAGGGAGCGTTGAGATGACAGCCGTGCACGAGGGGCAGGGCGGCGACCTCGTCCTGGGCGCGCTCGGATCGCTGGGCACGCCGATCGACTGCTCCGGGTTCGGGCGGCTGGACCTGGAGGGGCCGCAGGTGCTGTGGCTGATCGTGTCCGGCGCCGTGGACCTGTTCGCGGTGGACGCCGAACAGCAGGGCCACTGGCATCATCTGGGCCGGCTGGAGGCGGGTTCGCTGGTGCTGGGTCCGGTGGCAGGACCGGCGCACACGCTGGTGGCGCGGCCGCTGCGGGACTGCGTGGTGCGCCGCATCGGCCTGCGCGAGCTGTACCAGCCGGCGAGCACCCAGACCTGGTCGTACGACGCGTACGGCAACCCGCAGTACGTGCCGCCGACGACGAGCCCGCTGGAGTACGCCCTCGCGCTGGGGGTCGGGCGGAGTCTGTCGGTGCTGTTCCAGGCGCCGATGGCGACGGAACGGGCCGCGGCCCCCACCGACGACGACGTGTTCTGGATGCAGGTCCCGCCGGGCAGTGTGCAGTACGGCTCGCTGTACGGGGCGGAGGCGGCGGCCGAACTGCTGATGGATCCCGCGCTGTGGCAGAGCATGGTCGACCAGCAGTACCGGCTGATGACCACGCTCGACCGGTGGATCGAGCAGCTGGAGCAGACCCACGAGGACCGGACCGCCGAGGGCATCCGGGCCGGTGAAGCGGTGCGGGTCCAGGCCGACCGGACGCTGCTGGCGGCGATCGGCAAGCGGTCCGGGCAGCGCACGACGGCGGCCGACGCGGATGCCACGTACGCGGCGTGCCGGCTGGTGGCCCGGGCCGCCGGTGTGCCGCTCGCGGCGGCAACGCAGTCCGGCACCGGCGGGGACCGGCTCGATCCGGTCGAGCAGATCGCCCTGGCGTCCCGGGTGCGCACCCGCATCGTGCGGCTGGAGGGGCGCTGGTGGCGGGACGACGTCGGTCCCCTGGTGGGCCGTCGCGCGCTGTCGGGTGCGCCCGTGGCGCTGCTGTGGCGGCGCGGCGGCTATGTGGCGGTGCATCCGGCGACGGGCCGGGAGACACCGGTCGAGAAGGCGAACGCGGAGGAGTTCGAGCCCCGGGCGGTGATGTTCTACCGGCCGCTGCCCGAGCGGCGGCTGAGCCCGCTGCGGCTGCTGCGGTTCTGTATGTCGGGCACGCGCGGCGATCTGACGGGTCTGCTGCTGAGCGGGCTGGTGACGGTGGTGATCGGGGCGCTGGTGCCGCTCGCCACGGGCAAGGTGCTCGGCGAGTTCGTGCCGGCGGCGCGGACGGACCTGATCGTGCAGCTGTGTCTGGCGGTGATGGTCTCCAGTGTGGTGGCCGCGGCCTTCATGCTGCTGCAGAACCTCACCCTGCTGCGGCTGGAGGGCCGGGTGGAGGCCACGCTCCAGCCGGCCGTCTGGGACCGGCTGCTGCGGCTGCCGACCCGGTTCTTCACGGAGCGTTCCACCGGTGAGCTGGCGAGCGCGGCGATGGGCATCAGCGCGATCCGCCGGCTGCTGGCCGGGGTGGGGCCCACGGTGACCCAGTCGGTCACGGTGGGGGCGGTGAACCTCGGGCTGCTGCTGTGGTTCAGCGTGCCGATGGCGCTGGCCGCGATCGGGCTGCTGGTCGTGATCGCGGGGGTGTTCCTGGGTCTCGGACTGTGGCAGGTGCGCTGGCAGCGGCGCCTGGTGGTGCTCACCAACAAGCTGAACAACCAGGCGTTCCAGACGCTGCGGGGGCTGCCGAAGCTGCGGGTGGCGGCGGCGGAGAACTACGCCTATGCCGCGTGGGCGTCCCAGTTCGCCCGCGGCCGTGAGCTCCAGCAGCGGGCCGGCCGGATCAAGAACCTGTCGGCGGTGCTGGGCGCGGTCTACCTGCCGCTGGTCACCCTGGCGATGTTCATGCTGCTCGCGGGGCCGGCGCGCGGCTCGATGACGGCGGCGGAGTTCCTCGCCTTCAACACCTCGGTGACGATGGTGCTGACCTCGGTGACCCAGCTGACCGGCGCGTTCGTGTCGGCGGTCGCCGCGCTGCCGCTGTTCGAGCAGATCAGGCCGGTGCTGGACGCCACGCCGGAGGTGCGCGCGGCCAGCACCCGGCCGGGTCCGCTGTCCGGTGCCGTGGAGGCGCGGCGGCTGTCCTTCCGCTACTCCGACGACGGGCCCCTGGTGCTGGACGACGTGTCGTTCGAGGCGCGGCCGGGCGAGTTCGTGGCGGTGGTCGGCCCCAGCGGCTGCGGCAAGTCCACGCTGCTGCGCCTGCTGATCGGTTTCGACCGGCCGGTGTCCGGCAGTGTCCTCTACGACGGCCAGGACCTGGCGGCGCTCGACCAGTCGGCGGTGCGCCGGCAGTGCGGTGTCGTGCTCCAGCACGCGCAGCCGTTCACCGGGTCCATCCTGGACGTCATCTGCGGGAGCGAGCCGTACACGCCGGAGGAGGCGATGGCGGCGGCGGAGATGGCCGGGCTGGCCGACGACATCCGGCGGATGCCGATGGGGCTGCACACCATCGTGTCGGGCAGCGGCGCGGTCTCCGGCGGTCAGCGCCAGCGGCTGATGATCGCCCAGGCGCTGATCCGCCGGCCGCGGATCCTGTTCTTCGACGAGGCGACCAGCGCCCTGGACAACGAGACGCAGCGCACGGTGATCGAGAGCACCAGAGCGCTGAAGGCGACGCGGATCGTGATCGCGCACCGGCTGTCCACGGTGCTGGACGCGGACCGGGTGGTCGTGATGGAGAGCGGCAAGGTGGTCCAGCAGGGTCCGCCCGCCCGGCTGCTGGCCGACACCGGCGGACGCCTGCACGAGCTGGTACGGCGCCAGCTGGCGTGAGCGGCCCGCTCTCCTAGTGCCCCGACAGGCAACGTTCGCCCCGTCGCGACGCCCGGCACGCACTCTCGCCGCACCGGCCGAAAGCCCAAGTACGTCCAGTACGAGGACTTCCGGCCGACACGCCGAGAGCACGCACCGGACGCCGCTCCTTGACGGGCAAACGTTGCCTGCCGCGGCACTAGGCGTCCATGCCCGGTACGGGGGCGCCGGAGGGCATGCCCGCGGTGACATAGGCGGCGTACAGCTCCTGCCACGGGGCCCCCGCGCCCGCGTGCGGCCCCTCGAAGCGCTCGCCCCGGGCCCGCGCGTCCAGGGCGGCGAGGCACACGTCCCAGCCCGCGCTGTTGCGGGCGGCGGTGTTCTCGGTGCCGAGGACGTTGGTGAGGGTGAAGCGGGTGCGCTTGTCGGTCAGTTCCTCCAGGTCGAAGTGGAGCTCGTCGTCCTCCCAGGTGAAGGAGAGATGGCGGGGCGCGTCCACGGCGATGACCCGGCCGCTGGTGTCCTCCAGCGCGGGGTCGCCGCTGAAGGACACGGTGCCGCCGGGGCGCAGGTCGAACTCGGTGCGGGAGGGGAACCAGCGGGCCAGTTCGTCCGGGTCGGTGACGAACTGCCAGACCCGGTCGACGGGGTGGTCGTACTCGCGGGTGAAGCGGACGGCCGGGCGTCCGTCGTCCAGGGTGACGAAGGTGCCGGTGGGGTTGGCGGCCATGGGGATCAGTCCTTCGGTGCGGGGGTGCCGTGGGTGTCGGTCCGCTCGTCCAGGCGCCGGCCCAGCGCGTCGAGGCTCTCGCTCCACAGCGTGCGGTACGGGGCGAGCCAGGCGTCGAGGGCGGCCATCGGGGCGGGGTCGAGGGCGTGGACACGGCGCTGCGCGTCCTGCCGCACCCGGACCAGGCCCGCCTCCCGGAGCACCTTCAGATGCTTGGAGGTGCCGGGCTGGCTCAGGCCGCACGCCTGCGCGATCTCGCCCACGGGCCTCGGCCGCTCGAGGAGCAGAGCGACGATGGCCCGCCGGTGCGGGTCGGCGAGGGCGGCCCAGAGGGCATCGGACATGGAACCCAATATGCCTCTGCGGTTATATGCCTGTCAAGGAATGGAAGGCCGGTCTTCGCCCTCCGCGGCGCCCGGCCCGTTGGTCCGCGCGGTGAGTGGGTACCCACGGGCCATGCGAACCAGCGTGGTGGATGTCGGATCGAAGACCGTCAGACTCGTCGTGTCGGACACCGAGGGCGGTGCGCCGCTCCCGGTGCACACCTCCAAGTGGCGGCTGCGGCTGTCCGAGCAGGTCACGCCGGGCGGGCCGGTGCCGGAGCGGGCCGTGGAGGACCTGGTGGACGCCGTGGGCGCGGCGAACAGGGCCGCCGCCCGCTGGGGCGCGGCGGGCCCCCTGGCCTTCGCGACGGCCGTGGTGCGCGGCGCCCCGAACCGCCGGCAGGTGCTGCGTACGGTCCGGGAACGGACGGGCGTCGACCTGTGCACCCTGCCGGGTGAGGTGGAGGCGGAGCTCACGTTCCTCGCGGCACGCCGCTGGATGGGCTGGCGCTGCGGACCGCTGGCGCTGCTGGACATCGGCGGCGGGTCGCTGGAGGTCGCCTTCGGCCGCGGCAGGCTGCCCGACTTCGCGGCCTCGCTGCCGCTGGGCGCGGCGCGGCTGACGCACGAGTACTTCGAGGCGGAGGACCCGCCCTCCCACGACCGGGTGCGGGCGCTGCGCCGCCGGGTGCGCCACCAGTTACGGGACGCGGCGGCCCGGATCCGCTGGGAGGGCCCCCGTACGGCGGTCGCCACGTCCCGCACCTTCCAGCAGCTGGGGCGGCTGTGCGGGGCGGCGCCCGGGCGACACGGGCCGTTCGTGGAGCGCGAGCTGTCGAGCGAGGATCTGCGGGTGGCGATCGACCAACTGGCCGCGCTGCCCGCCGCCGAGCGGGCCAGGCTGCCCGGCATCTCCGCGCCGCGCTCCGCGCAGAGCCTGGCGGGGGCGGTGGTGGCGCACACGGCGATGAAGCTGACCAGCCTGCGCACGGTGACGATCTGCCCCTGGGCGCTGCGCGAAGGAGTGCTGTTGCGTCACATCGAGGACGGACCGTCCTGGTGGGCGGAGATCACCCGCCTCAACGAGAAGGAGGCGGCCGCCACCGACCCCGTGCCCCTGCGCATCGCCACCGCGCGCGGCTGACCGCCACACCACGACGAGGGGAGACACCCGTGTCCGAGCAGGACGACCGCAACGAGCCCGAGTCGGCTGTCGAGGAGGTGCTGCGCGAGGTCGAGGAGGCCGAACGCCGCGAACGCGACTCCGCCGGGACCGGCGGCGACCGGGGTGAGGCGGGCGACGCCATCACCCCCAGCACCGAGGCCCAGGAGGAGTCCAGGGGCGAGTAGGGCCCGTCACCGCCTGGCCGGGGATGGTGTGGCCGATGTCCCGCAGACCGCCGGTGATCTCGGTGATGACGTGGTGCGCACCGTCCTCGTTGCCGGTGTGGCCGAGCCAGGTCGGTGTGGCGATGACGAGGATGCGGGATCCAGCAGCGTCGCGTGCACGTCCGGCCAGTCGTCGCCCTCGTGCACGGCCTCGCTGACCACGCCCGGGGCGATGTCGAGGTCCACCGCGCGGACCACGTCGACGCTTTGGGGTACCCCCATCGCAGGCCGGTACCACGCCGGCGCGGGTGTCCCGGCGCCGTCCGGGTACCCGGTGCGCATGGAACACGCTCGACCGGAACCGCTGCTGCCCGAACCGCGCGGCCCCCTCAGCCGGGCCGTGCTGAACCATCTGCGGGGCACCGGCCCGCTGCCGGACGGGGAGGAGGTCGCGGCCGCCCCCGTGTACGGCGACGACCTCCAGCTCGCCCTGTACCTCTGCTACGAACTGCACTACCGGGGGTTCGCGGGCGTCTCCCCGGACCTGGAGTGGGAGCCGGAGCTGCTGCGCACGCGTGCCGCCCTGGAGCGGCGCTTCCTCACCGCCCTGCGCGCGGACGCCTCGCGCCACGACACGGTCGACGACGCGCTCGCCGGGATCCTGGTGGAGCCGGTGGACGGCACGGGCGTCAGCCACTTCCTGCGCGACAAGGGCGAGCTGTGGCAGCTGCGGGAGTACGCCGCCCAGCGCTCCCTGTACCACCTCAAGGAGGCGGACCCGCACGCCTGGGTGCTGCCCCGGCTGCGCGGGCGGGCCAAGGCGGCGATGGCGGCGGTGGAGTTCGACGAGTTCGGCGGCGGCCGGGCCGACCGGGTGCATGCCCGCCTGTTCGCCGAGCTGATGACCGACCTGGGCCTGGACACGACGTACGGCCGGTACCTGGACGCCGCCTGCGCGGAACTCCTCGTCACGGTGAACCTCATGTCGCTCTTCGGTCTGCACCGCTCCCTCAGGGGCGCCCTGGTGGGACATTTCGCGACGGTCGAGATCACCTCCTCGCCCGGTTCCCGGCGGCTCGCGCAGGCGATGCGCCGCACGGGCGCCGGCCCGGCCGCCGAGCACTTCTACGACGAGCACGTCGAGGCGGACGCGGTGCACGAGCAGGTGGTGCGGCACGACGTCATCGGCGGTCTGCTGGAGGACGAGCCGCACCTCGCCCCGGACATCGCCTTCGGGGTGGACGCCACGGTGTTCACCGAGGACCTGCTGGGCGACCGGCTGCTCGCCGACTGGCAGGCGGGCCGCTCGAGCCTGCGCACCCCTCCGGCCTCAGAAGTTCACCCATGACTCTCGTGTACGGGGGTACTCGGCCGTTCGTGAAATCACTCGTACCCCCGGGCGTGTACGCCCCCCAGGAGGACACCGCACTGCTGGCCGGTGCCCTGCTCGAGGAACCCGTGCCACCGGGAGCCGACGTGCTCGACGTGGGCGCCGGCTCCGGCGCGCTGGCGGTGGCCGCCGCACGGTGCGGCCACCGTGTGACCGCGGTCGACGTGTCGTGGCGTGCGGTGTGCGCGACCCGGCTGAACGCGCTGCGGGCCGGTGTGCCGGTCCGGGTCCGGCACGGAAACCTGTTCACGCCGGTGCGTGGCCGGACGTTCGACCTGATCCTCGCCAACCCCCCGTACGTCCCGGCGCCCGGCGGACGCGGGCTGCCGCGCGGCCCCGCCCGGGCCTGGGACGCGGGTGACGACGGCAGGCTGGTCCTGGACCGGATCTGCCGGGAGGCTCCGGCGCTGCTGCGGCGCGGCGGTGTGCTGCTGCTGGTGCAGTCCGCGCTCAGCGACCCCGAGCGCACGCTCGGC
The DNA here is from genome assembly GCF_984686075.1 of Streptomyces speibonae. Classification (NCBI taxonomy): domain Bacteria; kingdom Bacillati; phylum Actinomycetota; class Actinomycetes; order Kitasatosporales; family Streptomycetaceae; genus Streptomyces; species Streptomyces speibonae. The sequence continues at coordinate 468,688 of NZ_OZ480260.1, forward strand.
GGGCTGCGGACGGCCGGGCTGAAGGCCGCGGTGACCCGGCGCCGGCGCATCGCGTTCGGTCCGGTCCTGCGGGACCGGGAGCAGTGGCTGCGGCAGCGGGGTCTGCTGCCCGCGGCGGAGAACGAGGAAGAGCTGGTGGTGGTCCGTGCCGAACTCCCCGTCTGACGCCCCGCGACGCGTCACCGTGCAGCGCAAGGGGCCGCTGCTGCTGGAGGGGCCGGTGGAGGTGGAGCTGGAGGACGGCACGGTGGTGTCCTCCGACCGCTTCCGGGTGGCCCTGTGCACCTGTCGCCGCAGCCGCCGATACCCCTGGTGCGACACCAGCCACCGCGACCGCGCGTAAGGCCGTCCCGGCCCGGTGCCGCGGGGATGAGCGCGCGACGGCACCCCGCGGGCGCCGGGCTGTGCCCCGGGGCCCGCACCGGCGCCGGGCCCCGCTGAAAAGCCCGGAGGCCGGCGGGCGGCCCCACTCCGCCCGTCGGCCTCCTTGCGCGAGATCGCACGTTCCGCGAGGGGGCTCGCACTCCCCAAATCTGCGGGCCGCCGCGCGGTCACGGGAACCGTGCGATCCCGGTCTCAGAACGCGAAGACGCTCGTACCGTGAGCGTTCATCACGCACATGTTGGAGAAGATCCGCTCGTAGGAGACGCGCTGCCCCTGCCACACCCCGTCGACGGTGACGAGCACCGGGTCGTACTGCTTGGTGCAGATGACGCCTTCGCGCATCGTCAGGGCGTCGAGGTCGCCTCCGACGTCGTTCAGATCCGCGCAGGCCGACGCGGCCGCCGGGTGGGTGCCCGAGGGCGCCGGGGCACAGGTCAGGGTGACCGCGCGTTCCGGCGTGACGGTCGCCGCGCTGTCGCCGTGGCCCACGGTGAGCACCAGGGCCGAGGGGGCGTAGAGCGCGGACGGGGCATCTCCCGGGGCAGCCAGCGCGGCCCCGGACAGGGGTGCGCAGACGGCTGCGGCCGTGAGGCCGAGGGTGGTGGCCCAGCGCGCGGTGTTCCGCATTGTGTGCATCCTTCCGCTTCGTTTCATCGGTTCGCCGGCCTGTGCCCGGTAGTGCCGGACCGGCGTGCCGGAGTCTGCCGAGTCCCCGGCGGAAACTCACGTCGACCATGCGCGTTTCAGTAACCTTGCGTGTTGAATCAGTGGCGTGAAGTGACAAGGTGAACAAGGCTCGACCCGGCAACCGGGCGGCCGCCGCATATGCGATGCGGCCAGATGGCCGAAAACCCGCCGCTGGTTAATCGGCCTGAAACATTCCGATTCCGCTGTCGGCAGACCGTTCCATGACCCCTTGTGTTCATGGAGCTGCCGAGTAATGGTCATTACATGATTACGAACGAGCAACGAGAACAACTGCGGGGCTGGTTCGCGGGCCGGCTCCCCGACGGTCTCTTCGACGGGCCGGCCGAGATCACGGCCGACCGCGAGGAGATCCTGGTGATCGGCCGCATTCCCGGCCCCGAGCGGACGGAGGACACCTCACCCGCGGAGCGGGACGCGGCGGTCGAGGGCAGGATCCAGGAGTTCCGGGAGCGCACCCGGGAGGACCGGATCGCGGTCGCCCGGGACGCCGAGCACCGCTTCCGCCGGAAGGTCTCCTGGGGCGTGGAGTGCGAGGGCCGGCGCGTCCTGTTCACCCATGTGGCCGCGCCCGTCATGACCCGGCTGCGCCAGCCGGAGCGTCAGGTCCTCGACACCCTCATCGCGGGCGGGGTGGCCCGGAGCCGCAGCGACGCGCTGGCCTGGTGCGTGCGTCTGGTCCAGCGGCACTCCGACGACTGGCTCACCGAGCTCCGCGAGTCGCTGGAGCACGTCCAGCGGGTGCGGGACCGGGGACCGGACGGCGCACCCCAGCAGGACGGGCCGCCGTCGGCGGACGGCGGCTGACTCCGACGCCGCCGCTCGTCACGCGAGGCCGCCCGACCACCCGGCTGCCCGGCCTCCCGGGCGCTGGACGCGCTCGGCGCATACTGTCATCCGCTGCGTGCTGGCCGAACTCGACCTCACCCTGGCCCTGTCGGGCCACACCACCGCGGCCTCGGTGGGCCCCGGCGACCTTGCCTCCGGTCCCACCGCCGGGTGAGAAGAGCCGGAACCGTGCCGCGCGGCCGGGGTGAGGGCCCGGGTGGGGCCCGCCCGGCCGCGCGCGCTCAGGCCAGTGGCTCGGTCAGCTCCGCGTAACGGGCCCGCGGGGTGTGCGTCCCGGTGATGGAGAGGGTGTCGGAGTCCGAGGCCGTCCGTATGGGTTCGGCCGCCCAGCGCTGGTCCAGCGTCCGGTCGCGCACCTTGACGACGATGTCGGCGTTCGCGTCGGGGTTCGCGGGCGTCAGGGCCAGCTGTTCGTCCCAGCGGGGCAGCAGTTCGCCCTGGATGGTGAGGTCGTAGCGCACGTCGTCGCGGCGCCGGTCTCCGGTGTCGGCGCAGGTGCCGAGGACGACGACACCGGCGTCCTTGTGCGAGTCCAGGCACAGCCCCGGGTCGGCCACGTTGCGCAGCAGCCCGTCGTCCTCGTACGTCCACTGCTGGGTCCACTGCGAGGAGCAGTCCGCCAGCCGGGTCCCGGAGCCGTCCTGGGGCTCGCCCCGGGTGTCGAGACAGAGCCCCGAGCCGATGTGGCGCAGCCGGGTGCGCCCCGGTGCGCTGGGGAGTCCGGCGGCGCCGGGCGGGGACGCGGAGGGCACGGCCGCGCGGCCGTGGGCGCCGGTCGAACCCGTCGGGTCGGCCGCGCCGCCGCCCGGGGTGGGCGCGCCGGAGATGAGCACGCTCACCAGCACCCCCGCGGACACCGCGCCGAGGCCGGTGAGCAGGGTTCTGGTGGAACGCACCGGGTCCGGGAGGGTCATGCCGGTGAGGCGGTCGGGCACGGGGATCCGGGCCAGCAGCCGGTGCCGGCCGCTGCCGGACGGTCCGTCGCCGCCCCGGCGCCGGCGCCGGGCGGCCCGTCCGGTGCGCGGTCCCGCCGTTGTGCGCCCCGGGCGCGAGTCGAGATAGCGCCGGGCGCCCCACCCGAGCACCGCCTCGGCGATCAGTGTGCCCAGGCCGCCCTCGAAGTGGCTCAGTTGCTCCGCCGCGTTGCGGCAGTAGCGGCACTCCGACAGATGCTGCCGCACGTCCGGCAGCAGGGCCCCGCCCCGGCGGATGGGAACGTCGAGGAGACGGTTGTAGAACCGGCAGTCCTGCGTCGGCGCCAGTTCCTGATGGGCGAGGACACAACTCTGACGGAATTTGTCCCGCGCCTGTTCGAGTGCGCCCAACGCGATGTCGGGATCCATGCCCAGCAGACCGGCCGGTACGGAAATCGGCTCGGCCTCGACCTCGACATGCCAGAGCAAACAGCGCGCGAGTGCGGGCAGCGAGCGGAAAGCCCGATGCGCGAGTGTGCGGTTTTCCGGAGTCATGGTCGTCGCCGCGCGCATGCCGCGCCCGCCGGCCGGTTTCTGCAACGCCGGCAGAACTTCCGCTATTCGGTCGTCGGCCGCCCACTCCCGGACCGTGTCCCGCACTCCCACCAGCAGGACCGGCCGGAGGGCGACGGCCGATTCGCCGACGGCGACCCGGTCCAGGACCCGGTGCAGGGCGGCGGCGGTGACCATCGCGGCGGTCTGCCCCGACGAGGCGAGGCAGACGGCGGCGTAGTCCTGCATCGCCCGCCAGTGCCGCGCCGTCAGCAGCGCGACGGAGTGGGCGGCCTCGCCCTCCGGACGGCCCCGCAGCCGGGCCGCGAGGGCCTCGTCGGATTCCCCGGGGTCCCCGCCCGGCGGGGAGTAGGGGGATCGAGGGGGGTGGGGGGTGTGCACTGAGATGGTTCCTTCCCACAGCGCATGTGACATTCGAGCGTTTCTCGACGCCGAAAAGGGGCACGAGCGGTGCAAACCTCTTTGGCGTGCGCGGGGGGCGGGAATTCACCTGCGGCGAATCGGATCCGGTTCTTCAACTGCGTGCGCGTCCCCGGCCTTTACCCCCTCACAGGTGGCTCACTCTCGCACAACCCGCAGTCGGCCAACAAGGCGGTTGGGCAACATCCCCGCGTTGACAGAAAGTCAGAAAGGGAAGGCGGCCCGCGGCCCTCGCTCCGGCTTTCACACCCGGTTTTCTTCCGGTTCACATCGCGGACGGCACAAGGGCCGCCCGGCGCCCACCCGAGCACCCGCCGGCGGCCCCGCCCCGGCCGGTGCGCACCCCGTGTGAACGACGCGCTCCCACCCGGCATGCGCGCACGCTCCCGGCGCACGCCGGAGCGCAGTCAACTGGTCACGGCCCTTCTCGGAGGTCACGCGCAGAAACGGCGGCTCTCCTGCGCGCACGGCCGCCGGCCCCGATCCTCCCGCCCTCGGCCGGCGGCCCCGAGGGGCCCCTCTCCCCCGCGCCGGACGGCGGCACACACTCAGATCTGCCAGGAGCGCAGCCGGTCGGCCGCCGCGTAGACATCGGCCTCGCCGGAGATCAGATCCCGCGCGAGGTCGACCAGGGCGCCGTAGGGCGGATCGATGCCGGCCCCGCTGACGAACATGTAGGCGACGGCCGTGGCGCAGGCGAAGCGCGCGTTGGCCGAGGGCAGCGGGCGCAGGACGGCCAGCGTGTGCAGCAGCGCGGCCGCCCGCCAGGCCGCGTCGGAGTTCACGCCCAGCCGGGGCGGATCCACGCGGTGCCGGGCGACGGCCGCGACCAGTGCGGAGAAGTCGTTGACGGTGGGCTGGTCCGGGAGGACCTCCTCGTGCCGCTGGAGCAGCCAGGGCACGTCGATGTGCAACACGGGTGCCATCGGTCAGGCGGCCCGCCCCTCGCCCTTGGCGGGTGGTTCGTCGTCCGGGAAGGCGGCGGCGAACTCGTCCTTGTGGGAGGCGAAGAACCGGCGGAAGGCCTCCGCACCCTCCTGGAGCGCACGGTGGCGGGCTATGTCGGCCGCGGCCGCCTCCCGCACGAGCGCCTTCATGGACGTACCGCGCTCCTTGGCGATCTGCCGCAGGTCCTCGAGCTCGCGGTCGCTGAACTCCACGTTGAGAGCTGGCATGACCTTACGGTACCGCTCGGGTACTGACTCGTAAATATGCCCAGGTCACCAGGCCTTCGCCGGGGTACCGACGGATGCAGGACACAACGATCCGGTGAGACGCGGGTCACATTCCCGCTCCGTGTTGTCACATTCCGGGCCGCTGTCCCCGTCGCATGGGTGAGCGCGCACCTGGGAGGCCACCCATGTTCAGCACCCCTGTACCCGGCACCGACGAACCGCTCGACGAGGCGACCGAGGTGTTCCTCGGCCATCGCGAGCTGCTCTTCGGCGTCGTCTACAACATGCTCGGCAGCGTCGCCGACACCGAGGACGTCCTGCAGGAGACCTGGCTGTCCTGGACCGCCCGCGGCGGCGGGGGCGCGCCGCTGGACGGGGTCGCCAACCCCCGCGCCTATCTCGTGCGGGTGGCCATGAACCACGCGCTGAGGCGCCGCGCGGCGGTCAGCCGCAGCCGGGAGACCTATGTCGGTCCCTGGCTGCCCGAGCCCCTGGTGGCACAGGAGGAGGCGGACGATCCCGCGCTGCGCGCCGAGTCGGTGTCGCTGGCGATGCTGGTGGTGCTGGAGTCGCTGAGCCCGCTGGAGCGGGCGGTGTTCGTCCTGGGCGAGGTCTTCGGCTATCCGCACGCCGAGATCGCGGAGATCATCGGCCGCAGCCCGGCCGCCGTACGGCAGCTGGCGCACCGCTCGCGCGCGCATGTGCGGGCCCGGCGCCCCCGGTTCCGGTCGCACCCGCGCGTCCGGCGGGAGGCGACCGAGCGGTTCGTGCGGGCGGCGCTCGGCGGGGACATCGCGGCGCTGATGGAGATCCTCGCCCCGGACGTGACGGTGTGGACCGACGGCGGCGGCAAGCGCAAACCGGCGGGACTGCGCCCGGTGCACGGCCGGGACAAGGCGGTCCGGCTGTTCGGCGCCTACGCCTCGGGGCGCGGTCCGCGCGCCGCCCGCGACCTGGAGCCGCGCTACCGGAAGGTCAACGGCGACGACGCGGCGGTGCTCTTCCAGGGCGGCTCACCATTCGCCGTCATGGTGCTGGACCTCACCCCGGACGGCGAGCGGGTGCGCGGCGTCTATGTCGTCGCCAACCCCGACAAGCTCGGCCATGTGCCCGGGGAGGAGGCATGAGGACGGTGGAGCGGGCCGGCCGCGGCGAGCGGATCGCCGACTGGTTCGACGGCCGGCTCGGCACGCACACCCTCGGCCGGAAGTATCTGCGCAAGGTGTTCCCGGACCACTGGTCGTTCCTGCTCGGCGAGATCTGTCTGTACAGCTTCGTGGTGCTGGTCCTCACCGGCGTGTATCTCACGCTGTTCTTCCACCCGTCGATGAACGAGGTCACGTACCAGGGCAGCTACGTCCCCCTCAACGGCGTACGGATGTCCGAGGCGTACGCCTCCACGCTGGACATCAGTTTCGACGTGCGGGGCGGACTGCTGATCCGCCAGCTGCACCACTGGGCGGCGCTGGTGTTCATCGCCGGGATGCTCACGCACATGATGCGGCACTTCTTCACCGGTTCGTTCCGCAAGCCGCGCGAGGTCAACTGGCTGTTCGGCTGGAGCCTGCTGTTCCTCGGCCTGTTCGAGGGGCTGTTCGGCTACTCGCTCCCCGACGACCTGCTGTCCGGCACGGGCATGCGGTTCGTGAACGGGGCGCTGCTCGCGGTGCCGGTCGTCGGCACCTACCTGTCGATGTTCCTGTTCGGCGGCGAGTATCCGGGCGAGGACATCGTGGCCCGCTTCTACTCGCTGCACGTGCTGGTGATCCCGGGGATCATGGCGGCGCTGGTGGTGGCCCACGTACTGCTGGTCGTGTACCACAAGCACACCCAGTTCGCGGGGCCCGGACGGACCGAACGCAATGTGGTCGGCGCCCCGTTCATGCCGGTCTACCTGGCGAAGGCGGGCGGCTTCTTCTTCCTGGTGTTCGGCGTGCTGACGGCCGTCGCCGCGGTGGCGACCGTCAACCCGGTCTGGTCGTACGGCCCCTACCGCGCGGACCAGGTCTCCACGGGCGCGCAGCCCGACTGGTACCTGGGCTTCGCCGAGGGACTGGTGCGGATCATGCCAGGCTGGGAGATCACGCTGTGGGGGCACACGCTGGTGCTCGGCGTGCTGATCCCCATCGTGGTCTTCCCGCTGCTGCTGGTCCTCATCGGCGTGTACCCGTTCCTGGAGGCCCGGTTCACCGGTGACCGGCGTGAGTACCATCTGCTGGACCGGCCGCGCGACCGTCCGGTGCGCACGGCGATCGGGGCGGCCTGGATCAGCCTCAACCTGATGCTGCTGGCGGGCGGCGGCAACGACATCGTGGCGACCCGCCTGCATCTGTCGATCAACACGGTGACCTGGGCGGTGCGAGCCGGGGTGTTCGCCGTCCCGGTGGTGGTGTTCGCCGTCACCCGGCGCGTCTGCCTCGGCCTGCAGCGGCGCGACCGGGAACTGGTGGAGCACGGCAGGGCGACCGGTGTGATCAAGCGGCTGCCGCACGGTGAGTACGTCGAGATCCACGAGCCGCTGGACCCGGCCCGGCTGCACACCCTGACCGCCCACCGGCGGCCCGGGGAACTCGTGGAGCGCGGTCCGGCGGACGAGGGGCCGCCGGACCGCGGGGCGGAGCGTCAGCCCTGATCGGCCACGAAGGAGGCCATCCGGGTCAGCGCGGCGTTCCAGTTGATCGTGTGCTCGTTGGTCGACCAGGACTGGATGTCGTCGATGAAGCAGAACTGGCCGACGCAGCCCTGCAGTTTCGACTGGGCGTAGGGGTCCTGGATGCTGGAGTTGGGTCCGCCGGAGAGCGTGCCGGGCGGCGGGTTCGGCAGGTCGGGGTCGAGCTGTCGGGCGTACCAGCGGCTGTGCTGGTTGTGCGCGCTGACCTCGCCGTAGCCGGTGACGTAGGACATGTTCAGGGCGTTGCGGCCCAGGATGTAGTCCATGCTCTGCAGCGCGCCGTCACGGTACTCGCGCGCGCCGGTGAGGTCGTAGGCGGTGGCGAGGACGACCGCGTTGTTGAGGACCTGGTGGCTGGAGCCCCAGTCGTAGACGTTGCCGTCCGGTGCGTACGGCATGCCGTACGGGTGGGCCCGCAGCGTGGCCAGGTAGCGGTCGGCGCCCTCGACCACCGACTGGCGCACGGCGTGCCGGCCGGGCAGCCGGTTCGGCACGGTCGCCAGGTCCAGCCGGCCGGCCGCCGCGGTGCGCGACCAGTCGAAGCCGAGCGGGCCGAAGATGTCAGCGGTGTGCACCGGGGAGTTCAGCACATACTCCTTGAACTGCCGCTCCCCCGTGGTGATGTAGAGCTCGGCGGCCGCCCAGTAGAACTCGTCGGACACCGTGTCGTCGGGGTAGGCGCCGCCGCCGATGCCGTCGTCCGGGTCGGCGAGCAGGTCCGGGTGGTCGAGGGCCGCCGCCCAGGCCGTGCGCGCGGCCGCCAGGGTCCGGGCCGCGAACCGCTTGTCGTACGGGCGGTAGAGGCGGGCCGCCTGGGCGGCCGTGGCCGCGAGGTTGAGGGTGGCCGCCGTGGTCGGCGGGTGCAGTTCCCGCTTCTGCGGGTCGTCGCTGGGCAGCAGGGGCAGGCCCGTCCACTGCTCGTCGTGGATCTTGTGGTGGGCCATGCCGGCCAGCGGCTCGCCCTCGGGGACCTGCATCTTCAGCAGGAACTCCAGTTCCCAGCGGGCCTCGTCCAGGATGTCGGGGACCTTGTTGCCGCTCTCCGGGATGTCCAGCGTGCCGTCGCGGAGCTTGTGCGGATCGCCGGTGCGGGCGTGCCGGGCGCGCTCGTAGGTGCTGAGGACCTCCCAGGTGCTGATGCCGCCGTTGACGACGTACTTGCCGTGGTCGCCGGCGTCGTACCAGCCGCCGGTGACGTCCAGGGTGTGGTCGCAGACACCCGGTTGGCAGGGCACCGCGCCGTCGCCCTGGTTGGGGGCCACGTCCACGTGCCCGGCCGGGCGGCCGTATCCGGGGCGCAAGTCGTCGCGGATCTCCGTGCCGCTGCGCTGGGTGTAGTAGTACTTCGCCGAGTCGAGGCGCAGCCGCTCGTACGCGCGCGCGTCGATGTCGAAGGGCCGGCTGGTCTCGCCGTCCACGACCAGGGTGTAGCCGGTCCCGCGTCCCCGGTAGGAGCCGAAGTCCAGGGAGTGGACGTTCTGCCCGGAGGAGCCGTCCACGCCGCGCGGGACGGTCCAGCCCGTGCGGACCACCCGGCCGTCGTCGTCCTTCAGCCGCCAGGGCAGCCGCTCCACGGCGTCGGTGACGACGGTGGCGTTCTTCGGACCGGAGGGCAGGTAGGCGACCTGGTTGACGCGTACCCGGGGCCCGGTGTCGGGTTCGTACGGCTCGGGGGCGACGCCGCCCAGCAGGGACACGTCGTCCACGCAGAACCGCCAGGGGTCCGCGCTGCCGCCGAGCTGGAAGCCGACCTGTCCCTGTGCGGTGCCGACGGGTGCGGTGAAGGTGTACGAGTAGGTGTCCCCAGAGACGCTGAGCTGCGGGGACACCTCGTAGTAGGTGTCGTACGGCGACACCTGGAGACCGACGATCGCCCGCACGACATGGCCCGCGGGCGAGCCGGTCGCGCTGAAGGAGAAGCGGTACGACTCGCCCTCGACCAGGGTGATGTCGTTCTGGCCCACGACCGCGTCCCAGCGGTTGGCGGTGCCGCCGGGGACGTCGGCGCACAGGCGGCCCTCGGACGGGCCCGCGGTGACGCCGTCGGAGGCCCACCAGGAGTCGGTGCCGTTGTCGAAGGTCCCGTTGCGGACCTGCTCGACCTCGTCGGCGCCGGCCGGAGCGGCGGGCAGCGCGGTGAGGGCGGTCGCCAGCAGGCCGGTCAGGGACAGCAGAGCGGTTCTGCGTCGTTTCACGTCTGGGCTCCTCTGCGGAGGTGCGGGGGAATGGGAGCGCTCCCATCTCCGTACGCGCCCCATGGTTGTGGCTGGTGTGACGGTCCGTCAACGCCTGGGACGGGACCGGTGACGTTCCGCCCGGCCCCGGGACGGGCCGGGGCTTCGCGTTCGCGCCTGGCCCCGACGCACTAGGCTGGGGCCCTGGCGATACACCGGTTCACGGTGAGTGTGCGTGGGAGTGGCGACGATGAGGCCGGACGACCCGTTCGACGATGCCGTGACGGCCCGGGCCGTCATCGCCGCCGACGGCACGCTCGCGCGGTGGAGCGAAGGGGCGCGCCTGCTGCTGGGCTACCCGGCCGAGGAGGTCGTCGGCCGCCCGGTCGCCGACCTGCTGGCCGACGGGGCGTCCCCGCCCCGTCTTCCGAACGACCGCTGGAGCGGCACCCTCGCACTGCGGCGCCGTGACGGCGGGACCGCCACCGTGTGGGTGCTCGCCCACCGCAGACCGCCGGACGGCGACGGCCCCGGTGAGTGGCTCGCCGTCACCCCCCTGGAGGCATCGGAGCACGAGCTGCCGGACGACCCCCTGGTCAGGGCGGCCGTGTACCAGTCGCCCTGCGCAACGATGGTCTTCGACGACGCGCTGCGGCTGCGCGGGGTCAACGACGCCATGGCGTATCTGCTCGGGCTGCCGGCCGGGCATCTGCGGGGCCTCAGGCCCACCGACATCGGCGGCCGGCCGCAGCACACGGAACTCGAACAGCACCTGGAGCAGGTGCTGCGCACCGGCCGGCCGCACGAGATGCAGACGCACATGAAGGCCACCAGCGAGTCCCGCGCGCACGCCTGGCTTGCCCGGCTCGCGCCGCTCACCGACGGGGCCCGCCGGGTGCGCGGGGTGTGCGTGACGGCCCACGACTTCACCGAGCAGTACCGGGCGCGGGAGCGGCTGCAACTGGTCAACGAGGCCAGCATCCGCATCGGCACCACCCTCGACGTCACCCGTACGGCTCAGGAGCTGGCGGAGGTCTGCGTCCCGGCGCTGGCCGACTTCGTCAGCGTGGACCTGCTGGAGCCGGACGAACCCGGGGGCGAGCCCGTCGAACCGCTGACCACCCCGGTCTCGCTGCGCCGGGTCGCCCATCTCTCCCGCACCCCTGGCGCCCCGGAAAGGACGGCCGAGGTGGGCGAGATGGTCGTGTACCCGGCCGCCGCGCCCCACGCGGACTCGCTGATCGCGGGCCACAGCATCATGGCCTCGGTGTCCTCCGGCGAGCTCGACCCGTGGCTCAGCGTGGACGAGACGCGGGCCCGGCAGCTCCAGGAGTTCGGCATCCACTCGATCCTCTCCGTCCCGCTCCAGGCCCGCGGCACCACCCTCGGCGTCGCCGCCTTCACCCGCTTCAGCCACCCCGAGGCGTTCACCCACGACGACGTGCTGCTCGCCGAGGAGGTCACCGCGCGCGCCGCGGTCTGCATCGACAACGCCCGCCGCTACTCGCGCGAGCGGGAGACCACCCTCGCCCTCCAGCGCAGCCTGCTCCCCCGCACCCTGCCGCGCACGGCCGCCGTGGAGGCCGCCACCCGCTATCTGCCGGCCTCGCGCTCCGGTGTGGGCGGCGACTGGTTCGACGTGATCCCGCTGTCCGGGATGCGGGTGGCGATGGTGGTCGGCGACGTGGTGGGGTACGGCATCCAGGCGTCCGCGACGATGGGCCGGCTGCGCACGGCGGTGCGTACCCTGGCCGACATCGACCTGGCCCCCGACGAACTCCTCACCCATCTGGACGACCTCGTGCACCACCTGTCGCAGGAAGGGGGCGGCGACCACGGCGGCGGCGGTGAGGTCGGGGCGACGTGTCTGTACGCGGTGTACGACCCGGTGTCCCGGCGCTGCACCCTGTCCCGCGCGGGGCACCCCGCGCCGGTCCTGGTGGCGCCGGGCGGGGCGGCCCGGCACCTCGAACTGCCGTCCGGTCCGCCGCTGGGCACGGGCGGGCTCCCCTTCGAGTCCGCCGAGCTGGAGCTGCCGGACGAGGCGGTGCTGGCCTTCTACACCGACGGGCTGGTGAAGTCCCGCGGCCGCGACACCGAGGCCGGTCACGCGCTGCTGCGCGAGGCGCTGTCCCCTGCCTCCGGACCGCTCGACGGGACGTGCGACCGCGTGCTGCAGAGGGTGCTCGCGCCGGGCGGTGCGACCGACGACGTGGCCCTGCTGCTGGTCCGCACCCACGGGCTGCCGGCCGCGCAGGTCGCCACCTGGGACATCCCCGCCGACCCGGCGCTGGTCGCCCCCATCCGCAAACAGGTCCTCGACCAGCTGGCCGCCTGGGCGCTGACCGAGGCCTCGTTCACCGCCGAGCTCGTGGTGAGCGAACTGGTCACCAACGCCATCCGGTACGGCGCCCCGCCCATCCGGCTGCGGCTGATCCACGACGACTCGACGCTGATCTGCGAGGTCTCCGACACCAGCCACACGGCCCCGCACCTGCGCCGGGCCAAGACGTGGGACGAGGGCGGCCGCGGACTGCTGCTGGTCGCCCAGCTCACCCAGCGCTGGGGCAGCAGGCACACGGCGGACGGCAAGACCATCTGGTCGGAGCTGGCGCTGGTGGACGAGATGTGAGACGGGGTGGCCGCCCCGGGTGAAACGGGCCCCGGCGCCCGGCCTCGGCGGCAGTCGCGCTCGTGGTGCCCGGCGCACCAGCCTCCCGCGGCTCCGGAAGCGGTACGCCGGGGACATCCGGACGGCCACCGGGCGGCCCGGCCCTGCCGGCACCCGGTGCCGCACCGCCGTGCTGAGCGCCGCCTTCGGGGGGCTGGGTCCCGGGGCCGGGCGGCGCCACGTCCCCGTCGTGCTGACGAACGTCCCGCACCCGCGCGCTGTACGGCTACCCGGGTGCCGCCCGCCTCGACCCCGCAGGCGAGCAGCCGGGCCGGGCGACGACCGTGACACTCGCGCCCCGGGCCGCCGCCCGGGCGGTGCCGCGCTGTGCGAGCCCCGGGTCAGCGGCGCGCACGGCGGCCCCGGCGGCCCTCCCGGTCACTCCGCCGGACGAACGGGAGCCGCTCGGGGTGCCGTGGCGGGGCCGGTGCGCTCAGTGCCGGGCGCCCTCCCTCCTCGGCGTCCGTCACGGTGCTCCGCCGGGCAGCGGGCTCCTGACCCCCGGCAGCGGCGAGGCGGCGGGGCCCGTGCTCAGTGACCGGCGATCGGGTGCGGAACGTAGGGCCGCTCGAGTTCCTCGGTCTCCTTGTCGCTCAGTTCCAGTTCGACCGCGGCCACCGCGTCCTCGAGGTGCCCGGGCCTGGCCGCTCCGACGACGGGCGCGGTGACGGTGTCCCGCTGGAGCAGCCAGGCGAGGGCGACCTGGGCGCGCGGTGCACCGCGCCGTTCCGCGATGCGGGTCACCGCCTCGACGACGGCGCGGTCGCCCTCCTGGTAAAGGGTGCTGCCGAAGCGGTCGGTGGCGCTGCGCCCGGTGGTGGCGTCCCAGTCCCGGGTGAGCCGGCCCCGGGCGAGCGGGCTCCAGGGCAGGACGCCCACGCCCTGGTCGGCGCAGAGCGGCAGCATCTGCGCTCCTCCTCCCGGTAGAGGAGGTTGTAGTGGTTCTGCATGGACACGAACCGGGTCCAGCCGTGCAGGTCCGCCGTGTACTGCGCCTTGGAGAACTGCCAGGCGTACATCGAACTCGCCCCGATGTAGCGCACCTTGCCGGCCTTGACGACGTCGTGCAGGGCCTCCATCGTCTCCTCGATCGGGGTGTCGGGGTCCCAGCGGTGGATCTGGTAGAGGTCGATGTAGTCGGTGCCCAGGCGGGTGAGGCTGTGGTCCAGCTCGGTCATGATCGCCTTGCGCGAGAGCCCGGCGCCGTTGGGTCCGGGCCGCATCCGGCCGTGCACCTTGGTGGCGAGCACGATGTCGTCGCGGCGGGCGAAGTCGCGCAGCGCCCGGCCGACGATCTCCTCGCTGGTGCCGTCGGAGTACACGTTGGCGGTGTCGAAGAAGGTGATCCCCGCCTCCAGCGCCTGCCGGATCAGCGGGCGGGAGGCCTCCTCGTCGAGGGTCCACTCGTGTGCGCCGCGGTCCGGGATGCCGTAGGTCATGCATCCCAGACAGATCCGCGACACCTCCAGGCCGGTGGAACCGAGCTTCACGTACTGCATCGTTGCTGCTCCTGCCTTCGGGGAGGGTCCGTGGCCTTGTTGCCGGACGGGTCAGACGGAGCGTACGTGTTCGTGTGCGCTCCAAGCCGGGTGCGCGTCACTCCCGGCGCAGCAGGTCCAGGGCCCGCTCCCAGCCGAACTCCGGCCGCCCGCCGTCCACTTCGCCCTCGCCCTCGTAGGGGTCGCCGAAGCGCACGCCCATGCCGCGCAGCCTGGTGAGGCTGTCCCGGTAGGCGGGGTGGGCCGCCAGCGCGCCGGCCACGCACGGCAGGACGGCGATCGGCACGCCGAGCCCGGCCGCCTCGCACAGGGTGCCCAGGGCGAGGGTGTCGGCGATGCCGGCCGCCCATTTGTTGACGGTGTTGAAGGTGGCGGGCGCGACCACCACGGCGTCCGGGGCGGGGAAGGGGCGCGGTTCCCCTGGCCTGCGCCAGGCGGACCTGATCGGACGGCCGGTCTGCGTCTCGACGGCGGCGGCGTCGAAGAAGCCGTTCATGGCGAGGGGTGTGGCGATGACACCGACCTCCCAGTCCCGCTCCTGTGCGCGGGTGATCAGCTTGCTGACGTCCGCGGCGACACCGGCGGCGCAGACCACGACGTAGAGAAAGGGCTTCTCGCTCACCCGGAAACCCTATGCGCGCGCGGGAAAACCGATTGCCGCTCCCCCGGGGCAAGCCCCAGGATCTGGCCATGAGCCCCCGTTCACTCCCGTTGCCGCTGTCCGCCGCCGCGTCCGCCGCGGGCCGACAGCAGCAGTCCGGTCCGTGGGAGGGACCGACTCCGCAGCGGTCATGACGGCCGCGCTGCTCGCGGGGCTGCTCGCCGGCTACGGCATCGCCGTCCCCGTGGGTGCCGTCGGCGCGTACCTGGTCTCCCTCACCGCCCGCACCTCGCTGCGCACCGGAGTCGGCGCGGCCCTCGGCGTCGCCACGGCGGACGGGCTGTACGCCCTGGCCGCCACGGTGGGCGGCTCGGCCCTCGCGGCGGCGCTGCGGCCGGCGCTCGGCCCGCTGCGCTGGGTCTGTGTGCTGGTGCTGCTGGCGCTGGCGGCGTGGGGCGGGGCCGGCGCCGTACGGCAGTACCGGGGTCACCGGCTCGCCGTCCGGCAGGGGGCGGCGCCCGTACGTCCGGCGCGGGCCTTCGCGACGCTGCTGGGGATCACCCTGCTCAATCCGACCACCGTGATCTACTTCGCGGCGCTGGTGATCGGCTCCCGGAGCGGGGAGGCGGCCTCGCTGCCGGAGCAGGCCGTGTTCGTCACGGCGGCCTTCGCCGCTTCCGCGAGCTGGCAGGTGCTGCTGGCCGGGGGCGGTGCCCTGCTGGGGCGGGCGCTGACCGGTCGCCGGGGGCGGCTGGCGACCGGGCTGGTGGCGAGCGGCGTGATGACGGCGCTCGCCCTGCGCATGGCGGTGGCCGCCTGAGCGGGGCACCGTCAGGATGAGATCGGCGGGCCGCGGTGTTGGACGGTGACCGGCTCGTTGACGGTATCCGAGAGACGATGGGACGGATGTCATGCCTCTGCAAGGCGAGTACGAACCCAGCCCCACCCGATGGGTGCGCGAACAGGTGGAGCTCTACGAGAGTTCCGGCGGCACGCGCGGGACGACGCTGCAGAACACGCGGCGCCCGGTCATCCTGCTGACCAGCGTGGGCGCGAAGAGCGGCAAGCTGCGCAAGACGCCCCTGATGCGTGTCGAGCACGAGGGGCGCTACGCGGCGGTGGCCTCGCTCGGCGGCGCCCCCAGGCATCCGGTCTGGTACCACAACCTCAGGGCCGACCCCCGGGTCGAGCTCCAGGACGGGCCGTCGAAGTGGGACATGACGGCCCGTGAGGTCACCGGGGAGGAGAAGGCCGAATGGTGGGAGCGCGCCGTCGCGGCCTATCCGCCGTACGCCGACTACCAGAAGAAGACGGACCGCGAGATCCCCGTCTTCGTGCTGGAACGGTCCGAGCACGGCTGACCGACGCCGGGGCCCGGCGGGCGGGGCGGAAAAACTTCGCTCCGGTGTGCATGAAGCGCCGGCCGCCGGGCAGTCGTGCTTCAGGCCCCGCCGCGTTCCCCCGTCGCGGCGGGGCTTTCCCGTGCCTCGCGCGCTTCCGCGGAGCCCCGGTCGGTGACGTCGAGGAAGACCTGTTCGGCCTCGGGGACCGCGCGGGCGATGGACCGTTTGATGCGTACGGCGACCAGCTCGACCCGCTCGCTGTCCAGTCCGGGCGCCAGGTCGACGCGGGCGGCCACCAGCACGGTGTCCAGTCCGGTCTTCATGGTGAAGAGCGCTTCCACGCTGTCGATCTCGGGCTGTGCGCGCAGCAGCTCCCGGATCCGTCCGCCGGTCTGAGGGTCGGCGGCCTCGCCGATCAGCTGGTCGCGTGCGTCGCGCCCGAGCCGGTAGGCGACGTAGACCAGCAGCACCCCGATGGCGAGCGACGCGGACGCCTCCCACACCACCTGTCCGGTGGCCATGTGCAGCGCCATGCCGGCGATGGCCAGGGTCACGCCGACCACCGCGGTGCCGTCCTCGGCGAGCACGGTGCGCAGCGCCGGATCCCGCAGGCTGCCGCCCTGCCGGCGCACCTGGTACAGGGCCCGCAGCAGGGAGCCGCCCTCGGCCAGCAGGGCGACGCCGAGCACGATCAGTCCGGCGACGTAGCCGCTGAGCTGCTCCTCGCCTCCCGTCCTGAGCGCGTCGACGCCCTGGTAGAACGAGAAGCAGCCGCCCATGACGAAGATGCCGACGGCGGCGAGCAGTGACCAGAAGAACCGCTCCTTGCCGTAGCCGAACGGGTGACGGCGGTCCGGTGGGCGCCGGCTGCGCCGCAGCGCCGCCAGCAGGAACACTTCGTTCAGGCTGTCGGCGACGGAGTGCGCCGCCTCCGACAGCAGCGCCGGGGAGGCGGCGGCCAGTCCGCCGACGGCCTTGGCGGCGGCGATCACCAGGTTGGCGGCGAGCGCCACCAGCACCGTGATCCGGGTTCTGCGATCCGATCGAGTACTCACCCTCGGCCGATTGCCCCGGTCGGCCCAGGCCACACCGTGCCGTGGGCGGAAAAAGGGGAACGCGGTCTCTGGGACGTGCGGACGACGACGAGGAGGGCACCATGGGGCGCGACGGCGGGGACGACGGGGACGGCGGCAACAGCGCGTACGGCAGGAGGCCCTTCAAGCGGTCGAGGGCGCACTTCAGGGACCGGATCACCGCGGACGGCCGGGACGGCTGGCCGGTGGCGGCCGGGCGCTACCGGCTCGTGGTGAGCCGGGCCTGCCCGTGGGCGAGCCGGGCGCTGATCTCCCGGCGGCTGCTGGGCCTGGAGGACGCGCTGTCCCTGGCGGTCGTCGATCCCCTCCAGGACGACCGCAGCTGGCGCTTCACCCTGGACCCTGACGGGCGCGACCCGGTGCTGGGCATCCGGTATCTGAGCGAGGTGTACGACCGGCGTGAGCGGGACTTCCCCGGCGGGGTGAGTGTGCCGGCGATCGTGGACATACCCAGCGGCCGGCTGGTCACCAACGACTACCAGCAGATCACCCTCGATTTCGCCACCGAGTGGACGTCCCTGCACCGCGAGGGCGCGCCCGACCTGTATCCGCGGGCGCTGCGCGACGAGATCGACGCGGTGATGGACGACGTCTTCCGGGACGTCAACAACGGCGTGTACCGGGCGGGTTTCGCCACCGGCCAGGACGAGTACGAGGAGGCGTGCGCGGCCGTGTTCCGGCGTCTCGAGCGGCTCGCGGGGCGGCTGGAGACGCAGCGGTACCTGGTGGGCGACACCATCACCGAGGCGGACATCCGGCTGTTCACCACCCTGGTGCGGTTCGACGCGGTGTACCACGGCCACTTCAAGTGCAACCGGTGGAAACTGACGGAGAACCGGGTGCTGTGGGCGTACACCCGTGACCTGTACCAGACGCCCGGTTTCGGCGACACGGTGGACTTCGACCACATCAAGCGGCACTACTACCAGGTGCACACCGGCATCAATCCCTCGGGCATCGTGCCCCTCGGTCCCGATCTGTCCGGCTGGACCGAGCCCCATCACCGCGAGGAGCTGGGCGGCCGGCCCTTCGGGGACGGCACCCCGCCCAAGCCGGTGCCGGACGGCGAGGAGGTACCGGCGCGGGGCCGCCCCTGACCGCCTCCGCGGGCCGCCCGGCCCGGCGGACTCCCATCCGACGACAACGACAGAGCCGAACAGGAGATTGACGTGGCGAAGAAGAGCAAGAAGAAGATGCCGCTGGCGTACAAGCCCATCGGTTTCGCGCTCGGCTGGACGAGCGGCACCGTGGCGGGGATGGCGTTCCAGAAGACCTGGAAGGTGATCCGGCACGAGGACGACGCGCCGGACGCGCTGGACCGCGACCGCCGGTGGGGCGAGATCCTGCTGGCCGCGGCCATCCAGGGCGCCATCTTCGCGGTGGTGCGCAGTGCCGTGGACCGGGCCGGTGCCAAGGCGATCGAGCGTTCCACCGGCACCTGGCCGGTCCCGGACAAGGGCGGCCGCGACTGACCGGGGCGGTCAGCCCTGCTTGGGGGCCGTCGGAACGCCCCGGCGGACGGTGAAGGAGTGGCCCGCCGGGTCGGCGTAGCCGCGCTCCTCGGCGGGTCCGGAGGGGTCGCCCGCCTCCATCGGGCGGCCCCCGAGGCCCACGATGAGACGCTCCACCGCGTCCAGGTCGTCCACGACGAACTCCAGGTGCGCCTGGAGCGAGTTCTCCGGGCGTGGCCAGCTGGGCGCGGTGGCGTTGGCGTCGCGGCGCAGGGCCAGCCGGAAGCCGTCGGCGGCCCGGATCTCCACCCGGTTGGCATGGGCGTCGGCCTCCTCGGCGCCCAGCAACTCCTCGTAGAACTCGGCGAGCTTCTCGGGCTCGGCGCAGTCGAGCACCACCACGCCCGTCGTCACCAGTGCCATGTCTCCTCCGCAGGGGTCCGGGCGCGGGGCGCTCCCGCACCGCCCTGTACGTGACACCTGTCCCCACTCGCCGGTTTCGGTCGGGCCGGCGAGCGACGAACGTCACAGAGACACGAAAGAACTCGGTCGCAATTCGAAGACATATGTCAATCGAACATGCTCAAATTCGCTCGACCGAAGGTAACTTGCAGGGCAGGGACCGGTGTTGGGGCCGATCCCCTCTCCCCGAGCACCGGAGCAGGCTGGAGGCGATGGCGTCGTGCGGTACGAACCTGCACCGCTGACCCGGCATCTGCGTGTCCGTCAGGACCGTGGCCACACGGTCCTGGAGTTCCGCGGCGAGATCGACATCGCGGCGGCCGCGGAGATCGTCCCCCACCTGGACGTGGCGACCGCCGAACCGGACGCGAGGGTGGTGATCGACCTGACCGGGGTCGAGTTCTTCGACCTGTCGGGGCTGCGCCTGCTCTACCGGGCCCGGCACCGGACCATGGACGGCTCCGGCAGCCTGCGTCTCGTCTGCACCCACCCGTTGACGCTGCGGATGCTCCGCATCACCGGCCTGTCCCGGCTGCTGCGTCCGTGGCCGAGCGTGGACGCGGCCCTGGAACAGCCCGAGTCCGCCTCCGGCCCGGTCTGACGCGCCCCCGGCGGCCGCCGGGCGCCCGCCGTGCGCCCCCTCGTGCTTCGGACGCGGCCCCGCATCCGCCAACTTCCCTGCCTGTTCCGGGACCTGAGGGGCATCCGGACTTCCAGGGAAGGAGGGCCGTCGCCATGACGACTCCCGATGAGGGACCGGCCGTACGGGTGCCCGGGTGGGTGAAGGCGGTCGGCGCGGTGGTGGTGCTGCTGGCCGTGCTGGTCGCCGGGATGGGACTGAGCGTGCTGCCGGGCCTGAAGGACCTGTTCGGCACGGAGACCCGGGACCGCACCGGGCCCGCGCTGCTCGAGTCCGTCCAGGACATCAGCCGCTACGACGCCGCCTCGGGCAGCTTCCAGGTGGTGGTGGACCTGGAGAAGGACGCCAGGTTCCTCCCCGACGCGATCCGCGGCAGCCGCACGCTCTACGTGGGCGCCGGCACCGTGGACGCCTATGTCGACCTCGGCGAGCTGGACGGCGACGACGTCCGGGTCGACGAGGACCGCACCTCGGCCACCCTGCGGCTGCCCCACGCGCGCCTGGGCACCCCGGCGCTGGATCCCGAGCGCTCCTATGCCGTGTCGAAGCAGCGCGGGCTGCTCGACCGGCTCGGCGACGTCTTCGCCGACAACCCGAACAGCGAGCAGGCCGTGCAGAAGCTCGCGGTGCGGCACATCGGCGACGCGGCCGAGGAGAGCGGGCTCGTCGAGCGGGCCGAGGCCAACACCACCGAGATGCTGGAAGGGCTGCTGCGCTCGCTGGGCTTCGAGCGGGTGCGGGTCACCTACGGCGACTGATGACCGCGTCACCGGGTAACCGCGTTGTCCCGAAGGAAAGTTGACGAGCCGAGGAGATCTTGATGGTCCGCGCCGCCCCGCGTCCGCTGCCGCTCCCCGTGCGGCTGCTGGTGCTGTTGTGCGCCCTCGTCTTCATGGTCGTGTTCGCGGTGATCCTCGCCCGGCTCACCTTGCAGCCCTCCCCCGCGTCGGAGGCGCTGACCCACACGAACCTGCGTCCCGGGCGCTCCCTGAGGGCCTATCTGGACCAGCCCGGGCTGCGTGACGCCGTGCGGCAGATCGGCGGCAACATCCTGCTCGGCGTGCCTTTCGGCGTCCTCGCACCGGTCGTCGCACCGAGCACCCGCGGATTCCTGCGGGTGCTGGTGGTGACGGCCGTGGTGATGCTGCTCGTGGAGTCCGCCCAGGGCGCCCTGGTGACCGGGCGCGCCTTCGACATCGACGACGTCATCCTGAACACCTGCGGCGCGCTGGCCGGCTATCTGCTGCTGGGCCGGCGTCTCAGCCGGGCCGTGCACACACGCGGGCCACGTGCCTGACCGCGGGCGGCGGGCACGGTGGCCTCACAGGTCCCGGCAGTCGGAGACACCGTCCAGCCACGCGGCTCCCTGGATGTAGATGTTGGTCATCCAGGCGTCGTAGTCCGGAAGGTAGGACCAGACGTCGTTGGTGTACCCGTCGGACGTGACCTCCTCGGCGTGCGTCTGGCAGCGGACCCGGATCGTGGTCGGGCCGGGGAAGGCATAGACGCGCCTGGCGCCGAGCGCGGGCTCCGCCTTGGTCCACACGCCGGTGCCCCAGGTGCGGAAGACATGCCCCGTCACCGGACCGGTGTCGACGCGGACCGCCCCGACGTAGCCGCTGTTCAGGCGGACGTCGCTCACCATGATCTTCGTCCCGGACTGCCGCGCCTCGGCCATCTTGCCGTCGCCGAGGTAGAGGGCGATGTGCGTGAGCTCCCACGAGGTGCCCCAGGCGAGCAGGTCACCGGGGCGCAGCGGGGCGAGGCCCTGGTCGGCCGTGAAGCGTTCGGCGGCCCGGTGGGTGTAGTACTGGGTGCTGGCCGCGCCGTTGAGGATGTCCGAGCCGGTGGCCCGGGCGTAGGCGTGGCGGACCAGGCCGGAACAGTCGAACCCGAACCGCTCGGGGTCGTGCTCGCTGGCCGGGTCGCTGGGGTCCACCTGCCCGTAGGTGGGGCCGGGCTGCGGCCCGTGGCCGCCGCCCCAGGTGTACCAGGTGCCCGCCGCGACCTCCGCGCAGGCCGCGCTGATCGCCCGCTCCGCGGCCGGCGAGGCACCGGGCGCGAGGACTGCGCACTCCCCGTCGGCGGCGGGCGCGGGCGGGGCGGCGGCCGCGACGGTCGCGGGCACCCAGAACAGTAAGGCGAGCAGGCCGGTGATGACGGTATGGATGACGCCGGTTCTCCGGAGCATGCCGGAACCCCCGTTTCGATGGCTGTGGTCGAGGCGCCGGTACGAAGGCGGGGCCCGCGCGGCGCCGTCGTGGGTGAGGTGCCGTCCGGCCGGACGCGACACAGTGTTCCGGCCGGGGCCACGGCCCGTCGAGCGTCCGGCGTCCCCCTCTCGGAAGGGCAACGGGAAACCCCGGGGCAACCCCTGCCGAGCAGCGCGTTCGTCGGCGGACGGCGCGTCAGGTACGGGCGCAGGAGGAGCGGGTGACGGACATCGGCAGACCGGCGGCGGACGCGGTCCGCCCCTCGGGGGTCATGTCCTCGCGCAGCCGGCAGATGCGCTGGAGCCGGGCGGCGGGGTCGAGACCCCACAACTGGACCGTGCCGTCGTTGCTGCTGCTGGCGACCGTGCGCCCGCCCGGAGCGAAGACGACGTCCCACACCGCGTTCGTATGGCCGGTCAGGGTGGCCCAGAGCCGCCCGGCCGTCTCCCACAGCCGCACCGTGCGGTCGTTGCCGCTGCTGGCCAGCATGGTCCCGTCGGGTGAGAAGGCCACGCCCCGCACGGAGCCGGCGTGCCCGGTCAGTGCTCCTCGCAGTCGCTCGCGCCGCGGGTCCCACAGCCGTACGGTGCCGTCATTGCCGCTGGTGGCGAGGGTGTGTCCGTCCGGGCTGAAGGCGACGCCGCGCACCGCTCCCGTGTGACCGGTGAGGACGGCCGGCGCGCGGCGCCGTGTCACGTCCCACAGCCGTACGGTCAGATCGTCGCCGGCGCTGGCAAGGGTGCGTCCGTCGGGGGAAAAGGTGACCGCGTTGACGTAGTCGCTGTGGCCGGTGAGCGTGGCGGTCTCCCGGCGCCCCGCGACGTCCCACAGCCGCACCGTGTGATCGGCGCCGGCGGAGGCCAGGGTGGCGCCGTCCGGGGCGAAGGCCACCGAGAAGACCGCGCCGCTGTGGCCGGTGAGGGTCTTCAACTGCCGGCGTCCGGCCACGTCCCACAGCCGTACGGTGCCGTCGGAGCCCGCCGACGCCAGGGTTCTGCCGTCGGGGGCGAACGCGACCGAGAACACGCTTTCGCGGTGTCCGGTGAGGGTCGCCGGCCGGCGGCGCCCCGCGACGTCCCAGAGGCGGACCGTGTGATCGGCGCCGGCGGTGGCCAGCAGCTTGCCGTCGGGGCTGTACGCCGCCTGCCAGACCTCCGTGAACGGGCGGGTGGTCAGCGTCGGGCCCCTCAGGTTCCACAGCACCACCGACCGGTCGAAGCCGGCGGTGGCCATCATGCCGCCCGCCGGGTCCACGGCGACGCCCATGACGTAGTCGGTGTGTCCGGCGAGGGTCCCCGCGGCGCGGCCGGCGCGCACGTCCCACAGTCTGGTCGTGCCGTCCCCACCGGCGCCGACGACCGTGGTGCCGTCGGGGGTGTAGGCGACGGCGTTGACGTCGTCGCTGTGGCCGGTGAGGGTGGCGGTCTCCCGGCGCCCGGCCACGTCCCACAGCCGCACCGTCCGGTCGACGCCGCCGGTGGCGATGCGGCGGCCGTCCGGGGCGAACGCCGCCCCCAGCACCTCGTCGGTGTGTCCCCGCAGCACGGCGAGCCGACTGCGCGCCGTCACGTCCCACAGCCGTACGGTGCGGTCCTCGCCGGCCGACACCAGGGTGTGCCCGTCCGGCGCGTACGCGAGGGCGTTGACGCGTCCCGTGTGTCCGGTGAGGGAGCCGGCGGTCCGGAAGCCGTCCCGCGTGTCGTGCAGTTGGACGCTGCCCCGCGCGGTCGCGACGGCGAGGGTGCGTCCGCGCGGGGCGAAGGCGACGGCCCGGGCGCCCTCGGTGTCCGCGGACAGCAGCGTCGTACGGCGGTCCGCCGTGCTCCAGACCCGTACCGGTCCGGCCGTCGACGTGGCGGCGAGCATCGCGCCATCGGGGCTGAAGGCGACCGCGCGCACGCGTCCGGGCACCGTGAACGCGGCGGTCCTGCGGCGGTCCGCCACGCTCCACAGGGCCACCGTCCCGTCCGAGCTCGCGGTGGCGAGCGAGCGGCCGTCCGGTGCGAAGGCCACCGCGTTGACCGGGCCCCGGTGCCCGTCGAGGCGGGCGGCGAAGGCCTGGGCCTGGGTGGACAGCAGGGCTCCGCGGGCCTCCGGCGTCGGCTCGGCGCGGTAGGCCGCCTCGGCGAGGAGCATCGACGCCTCCGGCCGGCCGCCGGTCAGGGCCTGGGACTGCGCCGCGAGGGCCCGCGAACGGGCGATGCGCTCCTGGTCCAGCGCGCCGGCCCGCTGCTGGTGCGCGAGGCACCCGGCGGTGAGCGCGAGCCCCAGCAGGACGACGAGGGAGACCAGCGTCCCCTGACGGACCCTCACCTGGCGCCGGGCCTGCTTGCGACGGTTGCCCTCCTCGGCCAGGCTCGCCCGCAGGAACGCCTCCTCGCCGGGGCTGAGCCGGCGCCATCCGTCCAGTTCGTCGGCCCACGTGCGCGCGGTCTCCAGCCGGGGACCGCGGTAGAGGGCGGAGGTGTGGCGGCCCTCGCGCTCCCAGTCGGCGGCCGCCTGGGCCAGCTGCTGGTGGGTGAGGAGCCCGGCCCGGTCGGCGTGGATCCAGCCGCGCAGCCGCGGCCAGGCGTGCAGCAGGGCCTCATGGGTGATGTCGACGGTGTGACGGTCCATGGTGATCAGCCGGGCCCGGACGAAGGCGTCCAGCGCGGTGGCGGCGACCTCCGCGTCCCCCACCTGCTCCAGCAGGGCGTCCCGTGCCATCCGGCGCCGGGTGGCCCCGGTTCCCTCGGCCACGTGCACCAGCCGGGACAGCAGCCGGCGGATCGTCTGCTGCTCGGCCGGGTAGAGGCGGGTGAACACGTCCTCGGCGGTCCGCGCGATCGCTCCGTGGATGCCGCCGGTGCGCTCGTACCCGGCGACGGTCAGCACGGATCCGTCCCGTTGCTGCCAGGTGGCGAGCAGCGCGTGGGAGAGGAGGGGCAGCGCGCCGGGCGGGGTGTCGCCGGCCTCGCCGGGTCCGCGCGCCTCCTCGGTCCCCTCGCGCAGCCCGGCGTCCCGCAACAGGAGTTCCACGAGGCCCGGTTCGAGGGTGACGCCGGCCAGTTCCGCGGGACGGGTGATCGACTCGCGTAAGCCGGCCGTGGACATCGGGCGCAGGACGAACAGGCCCTGGGTGAGGACCTCGGCGAGGCAGGGTGATTCGAGGCAGCGTCCGAGGAAGTCGGCCCGCATGCCGAGCACCACGACGGCAGGGTCGGAGTCCGGGGAGGCCGCCAGGGCGCGCAGGACGCGGACGAAGTCCCGCCGCTCGCCCTCGTCGGCGCAGAGGGTGAACAGCTCCTCGAACTGGTCCACGATCACCACCGGCCGCACAGGCGGCCGCCGCTCCCCCGCGGGGGTGTCCTCCGAGAGCCGGTGCAGGGCCTCCAGCAACGTCTCCGGCCGGTGCCGCACGTTCCCCGCGGTGACGCCCAGGTCGGCGCCCAGCGTCTTCGAGGAGCGCTCAAGGAGCTCCTCCAAGGGGTGGGCCGTGGGAGTGAGCGAAACGACCGGCCATCGGTCCGTGCCCGGCATCGGAAAGCCGTCGGGGCGCCGCAGGGCGGGCACCAGCCCGGCGTGCAGCAGCGACGATTTGCCGGCGCCCGAGGGGGCGACCACCATCAGCGGTCCCTGCCCGATACGGGCGAAGACCCGCTCCACCAGCGCGGCCGTCGCCCGTTCCCGGCCGAAGAACCACCGGTCGTCCTGCGCGGTGAACGCCGAAAGGCCCCGGTAGGGGCACGCGGTGCCGAACGGCCCCGAGAGCGCGCCGGCCCCGGCCGGGCCGCCGTCGCCGCCGCCGCGTCCGGCCGGGGCGTCCTGGACCAGCTCGAGCAGCGCTCCCCGGGCCTGCAGCACCTGGTCGCAGCGGCGGGCCACGTCGACGGTCGCGCGCTTCGCGCCCGTCTCGATCTTGCTGAGATATCCCTTGCTGTAGTGCGTCCGGCGGGCCAGGGCGGCCAGTGACAGGCCTCGTTGCTGTCTCAGCCGCCTGAGTTCCCCGGGGAAGGACCGCGTGGTCGGCGCGCGCCCCTCCCCGTCGTTCTTCCCGTTGGACGCGTCCCCGTTCCGTTCCCCCACAGCGGTCCCCCTGACGGTGCGTGTCTGGGCCGTGACGGCATCGCCCAGACTACTGCGGGGGTCCGACAACACACGCGGCTTTCCGGTGCCGCCGAGCGGCACCGGAAAGCCCTGACCTGGACCGTCGCCCGTCGCTGACCGCTACGGGCGATTCAGCTTGACCGAGTTGACGGGCGTGAGGTCGCGGTAGACGCCCCAGCCCTCCCCGATGGTCTCCGTGCAGTTGGTGCCGTTGTATCCGTTGCAGAGGCTGGCGGTCGCGCCGCCGTACTGGTTGTTGTAGACCCAGTGGTGACCGAACTGGTTGCTCAGGTTGTGGGCGCCGTAGCTCCAGAAGATGTGGGTCGGGTTCGGGTTGTTCCTCGGGTCGACGCCCTCTCCGTAGATGCAGACGGCGCCGTAGGGGCATCCGTCCCACTCGTCCGCCGCCGGCTTGGCCTCGGCCGAGCCGCTCAGTGCCACCACCGCGGCCGCCGCCGTCGCGAACGCGGCGGTGCCGCGGAAGAACTTGCCCATGTGCTTCCCCCTGGTCGGTGTCCCTGCCGGCCGGCAGGTGTGCTGTCGCTGACACCTGAGACTGTGGCCCGCGGGGCCGCCGGGGTCGACGGGTTTCCCGTCGCCCGTCACGCGGGCAGCCGGGAAACCCCCGGTGACCTGGCCACTGGGGAAACGCGGGCGACGGGGGATCCCCCCTCGCCCTAAGGCCGCTCGTCCTGATCCTGGCGGGCGCGGGGGGCCTGGCGCGGGGTCCAGGTGAACTTGTCCCCGCCCACCCAGCGGACCACGTCCGGGTCGTCCAGGTCGTGCACTCTGATCCCGTACGCGGCGGCGGCCTGGAGCACGTCGGTGATGGACCTGGCCTCACCGACCACCTGTCCGTCGATCTCCACGATCCGGAACGGCGGCGTCCCGGGCTGTACCCCGAGCACCGTGATCCGCGGGTGCGACATGTACGGGCTCGCGCTTTCGGTCATGCATCGAGGGTAGGCCGCAAACGCCCCGAGCGCGGGTCCTGGTGCCCCACGGAACATGCCCCCGCCCGGGCTCCGGGCGTCCGCCGTGCGGCCGTACCCACGCTGGGGAACTCTGGAGCGAGGAGGTGGCGATGGACCCCGTCGAGGCACTGGACAGGATCGCCTTCCTGCTGGAGCGGTCCCTGGCACCGACGTACCGCGTCCGGGCCTTCCGCACCGCCGCGCGAACGCTGTCGGAGCTCGGCGCGGACGAGGTGCGGGAGCGGGCGGCGGCCGGAGTGCTCGAGCGGCTCAGGGGGATCGGGCCGCGGACGGCGCAGGTGGTGCTGGAGGCGCTGGCCGGGGAGGTGCCGGGCTATCTGAGCAGGCTCGAGGAGGAGGCCGCCGGGGAGCCCGCCGACCGGGCGGGTCAGGAACTGCGGGCGCTGCTGCGCGGGGACTGCCATGTGCACTCCGACTGGTCGGACGGCGGCAGCCCGATCGCGGAGATGGGCCGCACGGCGGCGCGGCTCGGCCACGAGTGGGCCGCCCTCACCGATCACTCGCCGCGGCTGACCGTGGCGCGCGGGCTGTCCGCCGGCCGGCTGCGCGGGCAACTGGAGGTGGTCGCGCAACTCAACGAGACCTGGGCGCCGTTCCGGCTGCTGACCGGCATCGAGTGCGACATCCTCGAGGACGGGTCCCTCGACCAGGACCCGCGGCTCCTCGGGATGCTCGACGTCGTGGTGGTGTCCGTGCACTCCAAGCTGCGGATGGACGGCCGGTCGATGACGCGCCGGATGGTGGCGGCCGTGCGCGACCCGCACTCCGACGTGCTCGGGCACTGCACGGGGCGGCTGCTGAGCGGGCGGGGCCGGCCGGAGTCGCGGTTCGACGCGGACGAGGTGTTCGCGGCGTGCGCGGAGACCGGCACCGCCCTGGAGATCAACAGCCGGCCCGAGCGGCTGGACCCGCCGCGGCGCCTGCTGCGCCGGGCAGTGGAGGCGGGAGTGCTGTTCTCGGTCGACAGCGACGCGCACGCGCCGGGCCAGCTGGACTGGCAGATCCTCGGGTGCGCCCGGGCGCAGGAGTGCGGTGTGCCGCCCGGGCGGGTGGTCACCACGTGGTCGGCGGACGAGCTGCTGGCGTGGACCCGGGAGCGGAAGGTGCCCGCCGGAGTGGCGGGCGGATGAGGTGGTACCCGGACCGTCCGCGAGGAGAGGAGACGCCGCGTATGGACAGGGCGGCCGTGTTCGATGTCGACGGCACGCTGGTCGACACCAACCATCTGCATGTGACGGCCTGGTGGGAGGCGTTCCGGCAGGCCGGTCACCGGGTGCCGATGCACGCCGTCCACCGGGCCGTGGGACTGCCCTCGGCCGGTCTGGTGGCGCACCTGCTGGGCGAGGACCGGGACACCGGCCGCGACGAGGAGCTCAGCGCCGCGCACAAGGCGCTGTACGGGCAGTACTTCGACCGGTTGCCGGCGCTGCCGGGTGCCGGGCGGCTGCTGAAGCGGCTGCACCGGGACGGCTGGACGGTGGTGCTGGCCACGTCCGCGGGCGGTGCGGAGCTGAGCGCCCTGCGCCGGGTGATCGGCGCCGACGCGGCGATCGACGCCACGGCGAGCGCCGACGACGTGTCGGAGGGCAAGCCCGCCCCCGAGCCGGTCGAGCACGCGCTGGAGCTGGCCGGGGTGCCGGCGGAGCGGGCCGTCCTCGTCGGGGACACCGTGTGGGACATGCGGGCGGGCACCCGCGCGGGGGTGCGGTGCGTGGGCGTGCTGTGCGGCGGCATTCCGCGCGCCGATCTGGAGGAGGCGGGCGCGGAGGCAATCTACGACGACCCGGAGCATCTGCTGGCCTCCCTGGGGGAAGGGCCGCTGGCATGAGGGTCCGGTGGCTCGCTGCCCGGCGCGGCCGGGAGACGGGCGGCTGATGACGTCGCCGGTGGAGGAGACGGGGCAGCGCGGCGCCGTACGGAGGGTGTCACCGGCACGGGCGGCGGCGGCAGCGGTACGGCGCGACGTGCGCTCCGTCGCGGGCGCCGCGCGTGCGGCGTGGCGGGGCCCCGGCCGGGAACGCGACCTGCTCGTGCAGTCGCTGAAGGCGGCCGCCGCGGCGCTGCTGGCCTGGCTGGTGGCCCGGGTGTGGATCGGCGACCCGATGGCCCTGATGGCGCCGTGGGTCGCGCTGGTCCTGGTGCAGGCCACCGTCTACAGCTCGCTGGTCCAGGGGGCCCGGCAGTTCACGGCGATCTGTGTGGGGGCCCTGGTGGCGTCGGGCGCGCAGGCGGTCACCGATGACACGACGGGGGCCCTCGCCCTGTCGGTTCCGGTGCTGATGCTGCTGTCGAACTGGCCGCGCTTCGGCGACCAGGGCATCTACGCCGCGACCACGGCGGTGTTCGTCATCGCCACGGGCACGGTGAGCGCGGCCGCCGTCGGGCACCGGCTGGGGCAGGCGGCGCTCGGCGCGGTCATCGGGGTCGCGGTCAACGCGCTCGTGCTGCCGCCGATCCATCTGCGGGACGTACGGGAGAACCTGGCGGCCCTGGCCCGGGAGGCGGGTGACGTGCTGCACCGGGTGGCCGGGGATCTGCGCGAGGGCGAGTGGGACGGGCAGACGGCCCTCGGCTGGGTCGGCGCCTCCACGGGGCTGCACAGCCGTCTGGAGGCGCTGCGCTCGGCGCGCGGCTGGAGCAGGGAGAGTCTGCGGCTGACCTCCGGCGTGCTGCGCGCGCTGAGCCGGGTGCCGGCCAAGGCCCTGCCGCCGGAGGACGAGGACGAACGGTTCAGCCGGGTCACCGGCCATGTGACGACGCTGACCCGCACGCTGGCGGTGGCCGCGGACGAGCGGCGGACGCCCGCCGCACCCGACACGGACGCGCTGCGCCGCTACGCGGAGCTGCTGGAGCTGATCGGTGACAGCTGCCGGGCGGAGGCCGACCGGCTGGTGGACGACGACGCGCGGGCGGACCCCACGCTGGACGAGCGGACGGCGGCGGTGATGCGGGAGCTGCACGAACGGCTCCAGGAGGGGCTGCGGGAGCACGCCGGTCAGGGTGCCGCGCCGACGGCCGTGCTCGGGGCGCTGCTGCTCCAGGCGGAGAACCTCTGGGCCGAGCTCGACGGCGGCGGGGCCGGTGACGCACCTCACGCCCGTGGGCGGCCGGGGGCGGAACACCCGGGGGTGGTGGACCGTTGAACAGGACGTGGGTGCGGATGGGACAGTGTCCCCGGGCCTCACCATTCGCCCACAGGGACGATCGTTCGGCTGAAGCCCTGTGGAGCCTTTCGCCGAGAGGCGACCGCCGTTCGCGCCCACTCCTTGTCCGCCCCGACCGTGATTCCCCCGTCGCGGTCGGGGCTTCCTCTGTGCGCCGCCCCGCGTCACCTGGCGCGCGGGCGTGACGCCCGCGCCGTTGGTGGGTACCCGGCCGTCCCGGCGGAGCGTACGGCCGAGAGGAGCCGATGTGAGCAGCGCAACGGGCAGGAAAGTCGTCGTCACCGGCGCCACCGGCAACGCCGGGACCAGCGTGCTACGGGTCCTCGCGCAGGAGCCGGAGGTCGCGTCCGTACGGGGTCTGGCCCGGCGCATCCCCGAGTGGTCACCGCCGAAGACCGAGTGGTCGGCCGTGGACGTGGCCTCGGACCGGTTCGATCTCGTCGAGGAGTTCGCGGGCGCCGACGCGGTGGTGCATCTGGCGTGGGCGTTCCAGCCGACCCATGATCCGGCGACCACCTGGCGCACCAATGTGTTCGGCAGTCTGCGGGTGTTCGACGCGGTGGCCGAGGCGGGGGTGCCGGCGCTGGTGCACGCCTCGTCGGTAGGGGCGTACTCGCCGGGGCCGAAGGACCGCGCGGTGGACGAGTCCTGGCCGACGCACGGCTGGCCGGACGCCGCCTACTGCCGGGAGAAGGCCTATCTGGAGCGGGCCCTGGACACGTTCGAGCGGGACCATCCCGGGACGCGGGTGGTGCGCGTGCGGCCCGCGTTCCTCTTCAAGCGGCAGTCCGCGAGCGAGCAGCGCCGCATCTTCGGCGGGCGGTTCCTGCCGGGACCGCTGGCGCGGCCCGGTCTGCTGCCCTTCCTCCCCGACGTCCCGGGGCTGCGGGTGCAGGCGCTGCACACCGACGACGCGGCCCAGGCATACCGGCTGGCCGTGCTGTCCGCGGAGGCGCGGGGCGCGTTCAACCTCGCGGCGGAGCCCGTGATCGACGCGGATCTGCTCGGGGAGATGCTGGGCACCCGCCGGGTGCGGCTGCCGCGCCCCGCGGCCCGCTCGGCCGTGGCCGCCGCCTGGGGGCTGCGGCTGCTGCCGGCCTCCCCGCATCTGTTCGACGCCGTGCTGCGGCTGCCGCTGATGGACTGCACGCGGGCGCGCGTGGAGCTCGGCTGGCGGCCGGTGCGCACGGCGACACAGGTGGTGGAGGAGTTCCTGCTGGGCATGCGGCAGGGCGCCGGGGAGGAGACGGAGCCGATGCGGGGGCGGAAGGTGGGCTGAGCCCGGGTTTCGCCGGCCTGTGCGGAGGTACCCGCGAGGGCTCGCCCACGGATGAAGGGAGAGGGCCGTGACCGACCACCGTCTCGAAGGCCCCGGTGAGAACGGCGCCGGCGTTCCCCGGGACCTGCCCGACCAGCAGGCCGGTCCCGGTGAGGACCCCTGGGAGGTCGCGCCCGGCGCCGCGGAACGGGAGAGCGGGAAGAAGGACGAGGAGCCTCGGGAGCCGGAGTCCGGCGGACCCGCGGCCGACGTGCCGGACACGGACGAGGCAGGCACCGGCCGTCAGGGCGCCCCGCACTCGGCGTCCCCCAACCCGGAGCATCCCGTGCCGGACGAGCCGGCCGACTAGGGTCCGCCGTCCGGATCACGCCGCAGCACACCGACGATGCCCTGTCAGCACAGTGAGCGGGGCCCGGTGCGTGCGGGGGGGCGGAAGAGGGCGCCAGGGACGAGCCCTGGCGGCCGACGGCAACGCCGCGGGTGCGCACGCCGGGCCCCGCGTCGGCGCCTCGCCGTCAGCGCGGGGTGCGCTCGCGCAGGGCGTTGTGCCAGGCGGGGGGCGGAGAGGCGGGGTCCGGGTCGGGGCGGCGGCCGCCTCGGGCGAAGAAGTCGGCGAGCGGCAGGATCGCGGCGCCGACGGTGACCGCGTCGGGGCCGAGACGGCCCAGTTCGATCGTCACCTTCTCGGCCGGGTGGCGCAGCGCGTACGACAGGGCGTGCTTGCGCACGGCGGGCAGGAAGCGGGAGCCGAGCTGGAGGCCGGCCCAGCCGCCCACGAGGATGCGCTCCGGCTGGAAGAGGTTGATCAGGTCGGACAGGCCGGCCCCGAGGTACTCGGCGGTCTCCTCCAGCACGGCGAGCGCGACCGGGTCGGGGCCGGTGGCGCCGGACGGGTAGGCGGCGGCGAGCATCGCCGTCAGCGCGGTCTCCTCGTCCGTGCCCTCCGGCACCCGGCCGCCCTCCTCGCGCCAGCGGGCGAGCAGCGACTCGGCGCCCGCGTACGCCTCGAGGCAGCCCAGCGCACCGCAGCGGCAGCGGCGGCCCCTGACCCGCACGGTCAGATGCCCCCATTCCACGGCCCTGCCGTGCTCCGCCTCCGGGGTGACCAGGCAGGCGCCGACCCCGGAGCCGAACAGCACCACCAGGGCGTTGCGGGCGCCGCGTCCGGCGCCGAACCACATCTCGGCCTGGCCGAGGGTCCTGGCGCCGTTGTCGATGAAGTAGGGCACGGTGGCGGGCAGCGGGGAGCCGGTGCGGAGCATCGCCTCCAGGGGGATCGAGTCCCAGCCGATGGTCTGCCCGTGCACGACGGCGCCCCGGTCGGGGGTGTGCTCGACGATGCCGGGGACGCCGATGCCGACGCCGAGGAGCCGCTCGGGGTCGAGTTCCGCGGCGGCGAGCACCTCGCCGATGCCGGAGCGGATGTGGTCGACGATGACCTCGACGTCGTAGCGCTGGTGCTCCAGCGGGCGTTCGGCGCGGGCGAGCTCACTGAGGGTCAGGTCGAACAGTTCGATGCGCACGCGGGTCTCGCCGACGTCGACGCCGATCATGTGGCCGCTCAGTGGCGCCACGCGCAGCAGGGTACGCGGCCGGCCGCCGTCGGACTCGACGCTGCCGGCCTCCTCCACGAGTCCGTCGGCGACCAGGTCGGCGACGACGTTGCTCACGGATCCGGAGCTGAGTCCGGTCGCGGGGCCGAGTTCGAAGCGGCTCAGCGGGCCGTCGAAGTACAGCCGTTGCAGCACGGCCGTGCGGTTGGCCCGCCTGAGGTCGCGCACCGTGCGCCCGTTCCGCCCCGCCATGTGGCTCCTTCCACGACCCTGCCCGGCCTTCCCGACCTGCAACATACCGCTCGCGCGGGGGTCCGCGCGACTTCCCTGACCCCTTATTTAATGTAGTGAATTAACCAGTACCGACCGGCCGGGAAATTCGCTGGCTCCTCCTGCCGCCCGGCACCTACGCTGGAAAACGTAAACCTAGACCCCCTAGGTTTTGCGGCCCGCCCGAATGGCGGGTGCGGCCCGCGCACCGAGACCGCAGGAGACACCCCCATGAGAGCGCTCACCGAGCAGGACATCCGCACGTCGTTCATCAACTGCTCCAAGGGTGAGGCCAAGCGGCTCGCCGTGCCCCGGGACCTGGACGAACGCCCCTGGCACCAGCTCGACTTCCTGGGCTGGCGCGACCCCGGCGCGCCCGACCGCAGCTATCTCGTCACCGAGCGCGGGGACGGTCTCGTCGGTGTGGCCCTGCGGTTCCAGCCCGGCCGGCGCGGCTTCCTGCACCGCAGCATGTGCTCCCTGTGTCTGACCACCCATCCGCGCGGCGGTGTCTCGCTGATGACGGCCCGCAAGGCGGGTGCCGCAGGGCGGGAGGGCAACTCGGTCGGCGCCTACATGTGCACCGACCTCGCCTGTTCCCTCTATCTGCGCGGCATCAAGGTCTCGCAGTCCGGGGCCCGCTTCGAGGAGAGCCTCACCCTTCAGGAGCAGATCGACCGCACGCGCCAGAACCTGTTCGCCTTCCTCGACACCCTGTAGGCCCTGCCCGGCTTGTCCCCCCGGGGGGCTTCCGTAGCGCCCGGACACGTTCGACGCGTCCGGGGACGGGGAACCGTCGGAGGATGCAAGTGGTACGGGAGATGACCGCGCCGGCCGTTCGCTTCGTCAAGCGGCACCGGGACCCGGTGACCGTGCAGACCGTCCGGTCGGCGGCCGCCGCGACGGTCGCCTACGTCATCGCGGTGCGGCTGAGCCCGGAGGCCGCCCCGCTCACCGCGCCGCTGACCGCGCTGCTCGTCGTCCAGGTCACCCTGTACTCCACCCTGACCACCGGGATGCGCCGGGTGAACTCCGTGGTGACCGGGGTGGTCCTGGCCATTCTCTTCAGTCTGCTGGTGGGCCTGTCCTGGTGGAGTCTGGGCCTGCTGATCCTTTCGGCGCTGATCGCCGGCCATCTGGTGCGGGTGCACGAGTTCGTCCCCGAGGTGGCGATCAGCGCGATGCTGGTCCTGGGCGTGACCACCCACGGTGACACCGCCTGGGCGCGGATCGTGGAGACGCTCATCGGAGCGGTGGTCGGCATGGCGTTCAACCTTCTGCTGGCCCCGCCGGTGTGGGTGGAGGAGGCGGGCGAGTCGATCGAGGGGCTGGCCCGCCGGGTGCGGCAGCTGATGCTGCGGATCGGCGAGGAGGCGGCGCAGGGCCCGCCCTCCGAGCGCGCGGCGGCCCGGCTGCACGAGGCGCGCCGGCTGGACCACGACATCTACGAGGTGGACGCGGATCTGCGGCAGGCCGAGGACAGTCTGCGGCTCAACCCCCGGGTGCGGGAGGGCCTGCTGCACCGCATCGTGCTGCGCACCGGCCTCGACACGCTGGAGATCTGCACGGTGGTGGTGCGGGTGCTGGCGCGCACCCTGACCGATCTGGCCAAGGAGCGCGGGCGCGGCCGGCTGTTCGAGGCCGAGACGGGGGCGGTCTTCCAGCAGCTGCTGTCCGAGATCGCGGACGCCGTGGTCAGCTTCGCGGTGCTGGTGACCACGAGCGTCAGCGCGAACGCGGAGTCGGCGGAGGAGCGGCTCGCCTCCGAACTGCGGCAGGCGGCGGCCACCCGTGACAAACTGGCCCAGCTGCTCTTCCAGGAGGCCCGGCGCGACGCCCGGCAGTGGCAGCTGCTGGGGGCGGTGCTGACCGAGGTCAACCGCATCCTGGACGAGATGGACACCGAGCACCGTACCCGCCGGCTGTTCGAGGAACTGGACCGGCACTCGCAGGAGCAGCGCGAGCGGCTGCCGTGGCTCACCCGGCTGCGGGAGCGCCTGCGCACGAAGCGCGACGGTGCCTGACGGCGTTCCCGGTGGGCCAGGGCGGGAGCAGCGGGAGACGACCTGAGGGTGGGGATGAGCAGGGCCGACTGGAGCAGGCGGCGGTTCGTGGGCGCCCTCGCGGGGGCGGCGGCCGCAGTGACGGTTCCGGCGTGCGACGGTGATTCCTCCCCCGCGGACGCGCCCGTCCCGCAGGCTCCGCCCGCCGGGCCGCGCCCGCTGTACCTCGGCACCTACACCTACACCTCCGCCGAAGGCGGCGGCGAGGGCGGCGGGCCGGCCGGCTACGACCCGGAGAGGGGGCGGATCACCGCGACCGGCACGCTCACCGGCGTCCCCGACCCGTCGTATCTGGCGGTGCACCCCGACGGCCGGACGCTGTACGCGGTGAACGAGCGTGAGGACGGCGCCGTGACCGCCGTCCGGCTGTCCGACCGGAGGATCTCGGCAGCCGGAGCCCGGGCGGGGCGAGCCCCTGCCATCTGTCGGTGCACCCCGGTGGGCGGTACCTGCTGAGCGCCGACTACGGTTCCGGCACCGTCGCCGTGCACCACATCGGGGCCTCGGGGGCGCTCGGCGAGCGCACCGCGCTGGTGACGCACTCCGCTCCCCCGCCCGGCCCCGGCCAACAGGGTCCGCACGCCCACCCGTTCCTCACCGGCCCGGACGGCGGTCATGTCCTCGCCGTCGACCTGGGCACGGACACGGTGTACACCTACCGGCTGGACGAGACGTCGGGCACGGTCTGCGTGCCGTGGGCGAGCCGTTCGCCTCACCGGTCGCCGTCTGTGCGCTGCCGCTGTAGGGGCCGCCGGCAGGACGCGGCGGTGGCCTGGGAGAGCAGTACGTGCATGCGTTCGGTGAGTTGGGAGACGTCGTCCGCGGGCGCGTGGAACGGCAGGCGTACGTCGCCGTGCGCGCGGACGCGCTCGATGCGCAGGGTCAGTCCGTGCCGGTCGACGGCGAGCGGCTGGACCCGGACCGCGCCGTGCAGGCTGCCGTGATCGACCAGGCGCGTCAGCCGTTCGACGGCGTCGGCGTGGCAGTCGGCGAGGTGGGTCAGCAGCCGGGCCTCGGCGGCGGCGAGCGGGTCGGGCGCGGCGGCGGCGAAGTCGTCGACGTCCACGAGTACGGCGCCGGACGGCCGGCGGAGCACCACGCGCGTGGGCCGGAAGGCGAGTTGTCCGCCCTCGACGCGGAACCAGCCGGCCAGCCACAGCCGGGCCCGGATCCGGCTGCGCACGGGGACGGGGGCCACGTCGGCGAACTCCAGCACGGCGGACGGCTCGCCGCGCGGCGCGCAGATCGCGGTGGTGAGCAGGACGCTGTCCTCGGGCACGTCCAGCAGTACCCGGCCGTCGTCGGTCACGGTGTGCGCGCCGACGAACTCCTCCCGGGCGCCCTCCGCGGTCACCGCGCAGGACCAGGCGGCGGCGAGCACCGAGCGGGCCCGTTCCGCCGCGCCGGGTCCGGCCGCCCAGCCGTGCGTGTCCACACCCATCCCCAACCTCCTATTAGGTAAGCCTTGCCTAAGCTATAGGAGATCGGGGTGCGCGCCAACCGGACGGCGTGCCGGATGGCGTGATCTTTACGAGACCTTTCAGGACGTGAGTACGCCGAGCAGCGCACGCGCGCAGAGGTCGCGCACCTGCGCGCGCCCCAGCTCCGAGCCGCGCAGCCACTCCAGGCAGACGGCGGTGGTGAAGGCCAGCCAGCCGCGCACCGCGATCCGGACGTCCGGCCGGTTCTCCAGGGCGGACCCGAACTCGGGGTCCGCCGCGAGCGCGGCCAGGATCTGCCGCTCCTGCGCGGCCAGCGCCCGCTGATAGACCCGGCGCACCGCCTGGTCCCCCGCCGCGTCGGCACGGTGGAAGGCGCGGTACCCGTGGGCATGGGCCTCGACGTACTCCAGATAGGTGTCGAGCCCCGCGGTGAGCTGTTCGCGCACCGGGACACCGGGCACCGCCGCCGTCAGCCGGAGCATCCGCTCGCTCTCGCGCTCCACCACCGCCGCGAAGAAGTCACGTTTCGTCGGGAAGTAGTGGTAGAGCAGCCCCCGGGAGACCCCGGCGATCTCGGCGACCTGCTCGATCCACACGTCGTCGTAGGGACTCTCGGAGAACAGCCGCGCGCCGACCGACAGAAGTTGCTCCCGGCGCTCCTCGGTGCTGAGCCGGCGACGCGTGCGCCCGCCCTGGTTCGCGGCCATCCCCGCACTTTACTTGACGCCGGTTCAACAACCGGACCAGACTGGGCGCGCGTTATTGAACTCGCGTACAACACGTCGCACTCGCTCGCGGGGCCGAACGCCCGCCGGGCCGAAGGAGATCGCGTCATGGCGGAGACGACGACACGGACCGGACCGCCGGACGGACTGCCCAGGGGATTCCGCGGCGCGGACCAGGGCTGGCCCGCGCTGCACCGCATCCCGCACCCGCCGTACCGCGTGCCGCTGGCCGGTGACGTCCTCGGGGCGAGCCGGCGCACCCCGCTCCAGGACACCCTGAAGTACGCCCGCCGGCTGGGGCCGATCTTCCGGCGGAACGCGTTCGGCAAGGAGTTCGTGTTCACCTGGGGCGCGGAGCTGGTGGCGGACCTGGCGGACGAGTCACGGTTCGCCAAGCACGTCGGGCTGGGTGTGGCCAATCTGCGGCCGGTGGCGGGCGACGGGCTGTTCACCGCGTACAACCACGAGCCCAACTGGCAGCTGGCGCACGATGTGCTGGCCCCCGGGTTCAGCCGGGAGGCCATGGCCGGCTACCACCCGATGATGCTGGACGTCGCCGAGCGGCTGACGGACCACTGGGACCGTGCGGCGGCCGGCGGGCGGTCGGTGGACGTGCCCGGGGACATGACCAAGCTGACGCTGGAGACCATCGCGCGGACCGGGTTCGGGCACGACTTCGGGTCGTTCGAGCGGGCCCGCCCGCATCCCTTCGTCACGTCGATGGTCGGCACGCTCACGTACGCCCAGCGGCTGAACAGCGTGCCCGGGCCGCTGGCCCCGCTGCTGCTGCGCCGGGCCGGCCGGCGCAACGCGGCGGACATCGGGCGGCTGAACCGGATCGTGGACGAGGTGGTGCGGGTGCGGCGGGCGGGCGGGAGACGGGGTTCAGACGGGGGTGGGAACGGGGATCTGCTGGACCGGATGCTGGACACCGCGCATCCGGAGACCGGGGAGCGGCTGTCGGCGGAGAACGTGCGGCGGCAGGTCATCACCTTCCTGGTGGCCGGTCATGAGACCACGTCCGGTGCGCTGTCGTTCGCCCTGCACCACCTCGCGCGCGAGCCCGAGGTGGCGGCCCGCGCCCGCGCGGAGGTGGACCGGGTCTGGGGCGGCACGGCGGCCCCCGGGTACGAGCAGGTCGCCAAGCTGCGCTACGTCCGGCGGGTCCTGGACGAGTCGCTGCGGCTGTGGCCGACGGCGCCGGCGTTCGCGCGGGAGGCGCGGGCGGACACGGTGCTGGCGGGGGAGCATCCGATGCGCCGGGGCGCGTGGACGCTGGTACTCACCCCGATGCTGCACCGGGACCCCTCGGTGTGGGGCGATGACGCCGAGCGGTTCGATCCGGACCGGTTCGAGGCGCGGGCGGTGCGGGGGCGGGCGCCGCACGTTTTCAAGCCGTTCGGGACGGGGGCGCGGGCGTGTATCGGGCGGCAGTTCGCGTTGCACGAGGCGACGTTGGTGCTGGGGTTGTTGTTGCGGCGGTACGAGTTGCGGCCGGACGCGGGATATCGGCTCCGGGTGACGGAGCGGCTCACGTTGATGCCGGAGGGGTTGCGGTTGTGGCCGTCGCTGCGCTGAAGGGGTGCGGCGGGCTGGTGTGACCCGGGGTCGGGTCGCGCCCCGGGTTGCACTGGACGGGGGGTGGTGGCGCAGCCCGGCGCCGGCGTGGTGCCTCCCCCACTCTCGGCTCCTCCCCCACTCTCGGCTTCGCTCGAGCGGGAGGTACCCCCATGAGCGGGGGGACCCCCATCGCCCATGGGGGTACCTCCCAGGCCCTTCAGGCACTGGGGGAGGCACGACTGCCCGCGGATCGCGGCAGCGGGCAGTCGGCTCGGTGAGGTCAGGGGGGTGAGGGCTGGAGGTGTTGGAGGCGGGTGGGGTCGGCGAGGATGTGCATGGTGGTGATGCGGTGGTCGGTGATGGTGATGGACATGACCGACTGGATGCGGCCGTCCACCACGCTGAGCAGGCCCAGGGAGTCGTTGACCAGGGCCAGTCGGCCCGCGGCGGTGTAGCGGGAGAACAGCATCGCCGACTCGGCCACCGGCTTCGCGCCCCGGAGGACCTTGGAGCCGGCCACCCCGCGGACCAGCGCGCCCGCGTCGGCCCGGAGCACCACGTCCGGGTGCAGGACGGCGACCAGCGCCTCGAAGTCACCGCCGCGCGCGGCGGCCATGAACGCCTCGAGGACCTGTCGCTGCCGGCCGAGGTCGGGGTCGGAGGGCGGGGTCGTGTCGCGCACCCGGCGGCGGGCCCGGCTGGCCAGTTGGCGGGTCGCCGCGGCGTTGCGCTCCACGACCGGGGCGATGTCGTCGAACGGCACGGCGAACATGTCGTGCAGGACGAAGGCCAGCCGCTCGTCGGGCTCCAGTCTCTCCAGGACGACCAGCAGTGCCACCCCCACCGAGTCCGCCCGCAGCGCCTCCTGTTCCGGATCCGTCGAGGGGACGGAGACGGGTCGGATCACCGGGTCCGGGACGAAGGTGTCGTCCATCGGCTGCTCGCGCCGCGCGGTGCGCGAACGCAGCATGTCCAGGCAGATCCGGCCGGTCACCGTCGTCAGCCAGCCGCCCAGGTTGTCGATGGCGGCGGTGTCCGTGCGGCCCAGGCGCAGCCAGGCCTCCTGGACGGCGTCGTCCGCCTCGGTGAGTGAGCCGAGCATGCGGTAGGCGACCGCCTTGAGGTGTCCGCGGTGCTCCTCGAAGCGCTGTGCCAGGACTTCCTTGTCGTCACCCATGAGGGTCACCGGGAAAACAGCTCGAAGGCGACCGCGGGGCGGTTCCCGAACCGCTTGCCCGTCTCCTCGGCGAAGCCGGTCAGCAGACCGCGGGCGTACGCCTCCGGCTCCTCGTCGGTCAACGCCTCGATGTAGGCGCGGTGTTCGAGCAGGGAGCGGATCGCCCGCTCCATTCCGCCGGTCGCGTTCACGGCGTGCGTCGGCGCGTTCGATCCGGCGACCGCCACCCAGCGGACGCCGTTCCAGGGTTCCAGGCCCTGCTCGATGAGCTCCGGGAAGATCCAGCGGTTGCCGGCGTCACCGGCCGCGTCGAGCGTCGCCCGGCCGACGGCCACGTGGTCGGGGGTGTTCCAGTAGGTGCCGCCCCAGGTGTCCCGGTGGTTCAGGGTGATCACCAGCTCCGGCCGGTACCGGCGGACGGCGGCGGCGATGTCCCGGCGCAGCGCGGGGCCGTATTCGATGACCCCGTCCGCGTGGTCGAGGAAGGCGACCTCCGACACGCCGACGACGGCGGCGCTCGCCCGCTGCTCCAGCTCCCTGAGCGGGCCGCACTGCGCCGGCTCCAGCGTGTCGATGCCCGCCTCGCCGCGGGTCGCCAGGACGTAGGAGACCTCACGGCCGGCGTCGGTCCAGGAGGCGATCGCCGCCGCGCAGCCGTACTCGAGGTCGTCCGGGTGGGCGACCACTGCCAGGGCTCGCTGCCAGTCGTCGGGCATGGGCTGGAGTTGACTGATCGTCGGCTCGGTCATGCGGGAAGACTAACCCGCCGCACCGACCCGGCGACGGGCCCGGCATCACGCCTCGTCGCGTGCCAGCGCGAGCAGCCGGTCCAGGACGCGGGGGCCGCCGGCCCGGACGCCGTCGTGCTCGAACTCGTCGGTGACCCAGGTGCGCAGCCCGCGCACGGCACGGGCGGTCTCCAGCGCGTGGGGCGTGTGGACGTACATGTCGTCGTGGTAGACCGCCGCCGCGCCCGGGACCTCGTTGACGGCGAGGCGCGCCGGGTCGTACAGGGGCGTCCAGTCGGTGCGCGCGGCGAGCAGTTCGGCGGTCTCGCGCAGGGGGCGCAGCGCGGGGTCGCAGTCGAACATCCAGGGGTGGATGGTCTCGCCGGTGAACAGCAGCGGCTCGTCACCGGCGAGCGTCTTGGCCGCGTCGAACCGCGGGAACTCGGCGCGTACGCGTTCGGCGGACCAGGCGGTGGGCCGGGCGTCCTGGGCGTAGATCGCCTCGTGGACGAGTGCGTACAGCGGGTGGCCGGCGAAGGACAGCAGGCCCTGCACCTGTTCCTGGAAGGCGTCGGAGAGCTGAGGGCCACCCGGGGCCGGCACGAAGGCGTCCTCCAGGAGATGGTGCAGCCGGTGGCTGCCCTCGCCGCTGCCGAGCATGAGGCCGAGGGACTGGAACGCCTCGACGGTGAGGCGGTAGCCGTTGGGCAGGACGACCTCACGGGTGAGCAGGTGGTCCGCGATGCGGCGGGCGCGCTCGACGTCCCGCGGGTAGCGGGCGTAGTGGGCGGCGACCTTGCGTTCGATGCGCGGGTAGGCGGCCCGGTAGACGTCGTCGGCGTGGGCGTACAGGGACGGCAGGCCGCCGGTGACGAGCACGGTGTCCAGGCCCTCGGGGGCCATGGACAGATACGCGACGGTGCAGAAGCCGCCGAAGCTCTGGCCGAGCACGGTCCAGGGGGCGCCGCCGGTCACCCGGGGGCGGATGGCCTCGCAGTCGCGCACGATGGAGTCGGCGCGGAAGCGGGTGAGGTAGTCGGCCTGTTCGGCGGGGCCGCCGCGCAGCGGGAGGGTCTGCCGGTTGGCGGGGGTGGAGTGGCCGGTGCCGCGCTGGTCCAGGAGCAGGACCCGGTAGTCCTCGAGGGCGCGGCCGAGCCAGGCCGGCCTTCCGATGAAACGGTTCGCTCCGAAGCCCGGGCCGCCCTGGAGGTAGAGCAGCCAGGGCAGCTCCCGGCCGGCCTTGTCGCTCGCGACGGCC
The DNA here is from genome assembly GCF_984686075.1 of Streptomyces speibonae. Taxonomy (NCBI): domain Bacteria; kingdom Bacillati; phylum Actinomycetota; class Actinomycetes; order Kitasatosporales; family Streptomycetaceae; genus Streptomyces; species Streptomyces speibonae. Next base: position 510,827 of record NZ_OZ480260.1, read on the forward strand.
TCACGCGCGTACAGCTCGATCGTCTCCCCCGAGGGGTCGTCGTGGTCGAGGGGCACGGTGAAGCGGTGGTCGGTGAGGACCACGCCGGGCTGGCGGTAGCTGACGGTCAACGGGGCTCCCGGGACGAACGGATTGTCGGACCGTGACCCAGTTCAGCACACGTTCCTCCGGCCAACGAGCCCGGGATCATGCAAATCTTTGCCGCCCGCCCGCCCGTCAGCGGGCCGCGAGGCTGGAGCGCCGGACCACCAGCTCCGGACGCAGCACGACGCGGCGGTGCTCGTGGGGCCGGTCGGCGGCGGGGGTCTCGGTCTCCTCCAGCAGCAGCTCGGCCGCCAGCCTGCCCATGGTGACGGCGGGCTGGCGCACCGAGGTGAGCGGCACGGCCGCCGCGGCGGCGAACTCGATGTCGTCGTAGCCGACGATCGCCAGGTCGTCGGGGACCGCGACCCCGGCCGCGTACATCGCCTGGAGGACGCCGAGGGCGAGCAGGTCGTTGGCGCAGAACACGGCGGTGGGGCGTTCGGCGAGTCCGAGGAGGCGGGCGCCCGCGTCCCGTCCCGCGGCCACGTCGAGCCGCTCGGTGGGCAGCTCGTGCAGCCGGTCGGGCCCGAGTCCGGCCTCGGCGAGGGCGTTGAGCGCACCGGTGCGGCGGTCGCGGACCTGGTTCAGCCCGGGCGGGCCGCTGACGTACCCGATGGAGCGGTGGCCGGCCTCCACCAGGTGCCGTACGGCCAGGGCGCCGCCCGCGACATCGTCCACGGAGACCGAGCACTCGGTGGCGCCCTCGGCGACCCGGTCGACCAGGACGAAGGGGATGCCGTGCCGGCGGAACGCCTCGATGTTGCGGCCGCTGGCGTCCGCCGGGGTGAGCAGCACGCCGCGCACCCGCTGTTCGGCGAAGAGGGAGAGGTAGTCGGCCTCCTCGCCCGCGTCCTGGGCGCTGTTGCAGACCATCACGCCGAGTCCGGCCTCGCGCGCGGCGCGCTCGGCGCCGCGCGCGACGTCGACGAAGAACGGGTTGCCCATGTCGAGGACGAGCAGGCCCATGATGCGGCTGCGGCCGGCGCGCAGTTGACGGGCGGACTCGCTGCGGACGTAGCCGAGCCGGTCTATGGCGGACTGCACCCGCGCCCGGGTCTCGGCGGCGACCGTGTCCGGGCGGTTGATCACGTTGGAGACCGTGCCGACGGAGACTCCGGCGACGCGGGCGACGTCCTTGATACCCACCGACTGGGCCATCGGGATGGGACCTCCAGAAAGACGGGGGGCGGCGCGGCGGGCCATCACATTACCCGCAGGATCGCCCCTGATCGGTCACGGTTCGGCGGGCAGCAGGAAGTCGACGACGCGCAGCGGAGAGGGGGTCGTCGCGGTGGACTTCTCCTGGTACATGACCGACAGGACGCCGTCCTGGGCCACGCGGGTCTCGTCGATCACCACCTCGCCGAAGGCGTTCAGCGCGCCGCCGTCGTACAGCAGCCGCCAGTCGGTGTGTCCGGAGGCGGCGGAGGCGGCGGCGACCCGGACGTGCGGCAGGACGGCGTAGGCGTTGTCGTGGCGGTCCAGGACCAGCTTGGTGCGCCCGCTCGAGTTCAGCGGGACGGGGATCTCGGTCTTGCGCCAGCCGGTGGCGGTCCGGCGCAGGTGGAAGGCGCGGCCGTGCGCGGTGCGGTCGGCGACGTGGTCGGTGGTGCAGGGGCCGAAGCGGCCGGGGACGTAGGAGATGACCGCGTGCGGCCGGCCGGCGGAGTCGGTGCACTGGCTCTCCTGGTTCATCAGGGAGTGGTCGGGGCTCAGCGGGTCGACCACCAGTCCGGCGTCCGTGACGGAGACCAGGTGCCGGGTTCCGGTCCGGCCGACGACGGTGCCGGCGTCGTCGCGCCAGGTGCGGCCCCGGTCGTCGGAGCAGACGTAGCCGGTGTCGTGGTTGGTGAGGCCGCCGCCGCTGTGTGTCACGGTGCCGCTCTGCTCGCGCCAGGTGAAGAGGGTGTGCAGCCGGCCGTCGCGGTCGTAATCGATGCCGTGCAGGTACATGTTGCGGGCCGTCGAGCTGCCGTGCTCGCTGGTGTAGGTGCCGGTGGAGGCGCTCCGCTCCCCCAGCGCGGTCCACCGGCCGCCGTCGTACTCGGCGAGCGCGTTGCGCCCGTTGCCCGAGACGCCGGTCCGGTAGCTGAGCTGGAGCCGGCCCTCGGGGGTGGCGATGAACTGCGGGTAGGTGAACCGCGGGGTGAGGGCGAGTCCGTCGAGCGTGGACCGGGGCGCCGCGAAGCGGTTCGGGGTCCAGCCCGTCCCCGTCGGATCGTCCAGGAGCCCGGCGACCGACTTCACGTAGGTGAAGCCGTCACTGTGGGAGTCCATGACGAGGTGCAGGCGTCCGTCGGTCCTCGAGACGCCCATGGAGATGACCTTGTGGGAGTCGTCGTAGCGCAGGCTGTGGCCGACCCGCACGGCGTCCCAGCCGCTCACCCCCAGCGCGCGGCGCCCGACGACCGCATCGCGGTCCGCGGTGTACCACACGGCGTACTGGTGGGCCTTGTACGTGAGCAGGCCGTTCTTCTGGAAGGCGTTGTTGTTGACCAGGCCATCGTAAGAGACGAAGTAGAGGGCGCCGGGGTCGGGCGTGCTGCTGCCCACAGGGGTGACCGAGGGACCGGGCAACACAACGCCTCCTCCCGGACATCACCCGTCCGCACGATCTGCCCGGGTCGGACGGGACCGTGCGGACGGGGCAAGGAATGCCGTGGCGCTAGAAGTTGTAGTCGTCGATGTTCTTCTTGTCGAACACCGTCGGCTCACCGAGGGTCACCACGCCGTTCTCCTCGATGTCGAACCAGCCCATGTCACCCGCCAGGAACAACTGGCCCTCCTTGCCCGTGATCTGGCCGGAGGCGAGGGCGGCGGCGGCGCGCGCCGCGAGCTCACCGAGCTTCTCGGGATCCCAGAGCGCGAACTCCTCGACCGTGCCGTCCTTCACGTACTCGCGCATGTCGTTGGGGGTGCCGAGACCGGTCACCTTGACCCTGCCCTTGTACTCGGAGTCGGACAGGTACTCGGCGGCCGCCTTGATGCCGACGGTGGTCGGAGAGATGATCCCCTTGAGGTTCGGGTGCTCTTCGAGGAGCCGCTTGGTCTCCGCCGTGGACTTCTCTTCGTCGTCGTCGCCGTAGGCGATCTCCACGAGCTTGATGTCCCCGTATTTGGAGCTCTGGATCTCTTCCTTCATGAACTTGATCCAGGTGTTCTGGTTCGTGGCGTCGCGACCGGCCGAGAGAATCGCGATCTCACCCTTGTAGTCGATCTGCTTGGCGATCAGCTCCACCTGGATCCAGCCGATGGCATCGGCCTTGGCCTGTGAGACGAACACATTGCGGCACGTCGGGTCGGTGTCGGAGTCGTAGGTGACGACTTTGATTCCGTCACCGAGCGCGTCCTTCAATGTGTCACAGAGCGCGTCGGCGCTCTGTGCGGAGACAGCCATGGCCTCCACCTGTTGCCGCTTGAGCTCTTCGATGCTCGAAATCTGCCCGGCCGTGTCGGTGGCGTCGTCCGGACCTCTCTCCACGAACGAGGAATCGAGTTGCGTGAGTGCCCTTTCCCCGCCCTGGCTGGCCAGACCGAAGTACGCGCCACTCACCTGCTTGGGGACGAACCCGATGGTCATCCCCTTCTTTATCTCCGCGTGCGGATTGGCTTTTCCCGCGGTGACGTTCGACGTATCGCCGTCGCTGCTTCCGGCGCCGTCGGACGCGTCGTCACCGCAGGCGGTGAGCCCACAGGTGAGCGAGAGGACGGTGGCCGCACCCATGACAGAACGGAGTAAAGATGATCTGGACATTTACCATTCCCTTGAGGATGCCTCTGGCATGAGGGACGAAGGCGCACCCGTCGGGCGCACGCGTGCCAGAAGGCTGATGTGCTCGCCGAACCCGCCTCGAAGCGACACGCCCCGGAGCAACAGTTCGGATCATCCCTGTTCTCCCGCGGCATCGTCGGACCGGACGAACCTCGGCCGCACCAACTGTCGAGCACAGGGCAGTTCGCTCCATGAAAGGTTTCAACAAGATGTCACCGGAGATTAGGTGCGCAGTGAACTGTGCGTCAATGACTGTGTCCAAACCGTGAGCAGGGAGCGGGCTGAAACGATTAACGACTATCTGCGTGAACCCATCAGCCTCTTCCGCCGTTGTTCGTCCCCGACGGCCGACCGGGCCCGGCCCACGCTGTGGCGTTCCGGGCGGAGGACGCCCCGGGAAGACACGTCCCGTTGCCCGCCCGAAAGAGGCTCGGCCCGCTCCCCCTACGGGCCGAGCCGGTCCGGTGGCGCGTCAGGCCAGATGGAACACCTCGGTCAGCGGTTTCATCGCCTCATCGGGACGAGAGCCGTCGAGGGACTCGAAGAACGGGGACATCTCCGCCTGCCAGCGGGCGTTGACCTCGGTGGCCTCCATGCCTGCCTTGGCCGCCTCGAAGTCCTCGGTCTCCAGGTAACCGACGAGAAGGCCGTCGTCACGCAGGAAGAGGGAGTAGTTGTACCAGCCGGTGGCCGAGAGGGCTTCGCGCATCTCGGGCCACACGGCGGCATGGCGTTCGCGGTACTCGGTGATCCGGTCCCGGCGGACCTTGAGCAGAAAACAGACGCGTTGCACGAGTACCGCTCCTCCAGGTGGTCGGGATCAGAAGTCGAACTGGTCGATGTTCTCGGCGTTGAAGACCGTGGGCTTGCCCAGGTTGATCACACCGTGCTTGCCGATGGTGTACTCGCCCATCGCGCCGGCCTTGAAGGTCTCGCCCTCCGCGCCGGTGATCTGACCGGAGACCAGCGCGACCGCCGTACGGGCGGCCAGCTCACCGAGCTTGGCCGGGTCCCAGAGCTCGAACGCCTCGACGGTGCCGTTCTTGACGTACTTGCGCATGTCGTTGGGGGTGCCGAGGCCGGTGAGCTTGACCTTGCCCTTGTACTTGGAGCCGGACAGGTACTGGGCGGCGGCCTTGATGCCGACGGTGGTCGGGGAGATGATCCCCTTCAGCTCGGGGAACTCCTGGAGCAGCCCCTGGGTCTGCTGGAACGACTTCTGCGCGTCGTCGTCACCGTAGGCGACCTTGACGAGCTTGATGTCCTTGTACTTGGGATCCTTGAGTTCGTCCTTCATGAACTCGATCCAGGTGTTCTGGTTGGTCGCTGTCTGTGCCGCGGACAGAATCGCTATCTCGCCCTTGTAGTCGATCTGTTCGGCGAGCAGCTGCACCTCGGTGCGGCCCAGGTCCTCGGCGGACGCCTGGGAGACGAAGGCGTCGCGGCATTCGGCGTTGGTGTCGGAGTCGTACGTGACGACCTTGATGTCGTTCTTCATGGCCTGCTTGAGCGCGGTGCACAGGGCGCCGGGGTCCTGTGCGGACACGGCCATGGCGTCCACCTGCTGCTGGGTGAGCGTGTTGACGTACGAGACCTGGCCGGCGGTGTCCGTGGCACTGGAGGGGCCGACCTCCTTGTAGGAGGAGCCCAGTTCCTTCAGGGCCGTCTCCCCGCCCTTGTCTGCGCTGGTGAAGTAGGGGTTGTTGACCTGCTTCGGCAGGAAGCCGACGGTCAGGCCCTTCTTGGTGGCCGCGCCGGGGTCGGCCTTGTCGGCCGCGGTCGCCTTGCCGGCGCCCTCGTTCTTGACGTCGTCCTTGGTGGTGCCACCACCGCAGGCGGTGGCGGTCAGGGCCAGCGAGGCGACGACGGACACCGCGATGGCCAGTCGGCGGGTTCCGGCGGGGATGAGAGACATGAAGGTTCCTTGCTTGTTCATGGATCGACGGGTCCGGGCACGGAATCGTGATCGGATGGAACGGTTGAGCGGATTCAGGTGGCTGCGGGAGGTGGAGCGGTCTCCACCCGTTTGCGGGCCCTCGCCCGGGCGATGTCACGGCCGACACGCGGGGCGAGAACGGATACGACGAGCAGGACGCCGGTGACGACGATCTGCGACTGGGCGGACACGTTGACCAGGCTCATGACGTTCTGCAGAGTGCCGAGCAGGAACACACCCGCGATCGCGCCGCCGAGGGTGCCCTTGCCACCGTCGAAGTCGACCCCGCCCAGGAGCACGGCCGCGATGACGGACAGTTCGAGCCCGAGGGCGTTGTCGTAGCGGGCGCTGGCGTAGTGCAGCGCCCAGAAGACGCCGGTCAGCGAGGAGAGCACCCCCGTGGTGACGAACATGGCCAGCTTCAGCCGCTTGACCCGGATGCCGGCGAAGCGCGCGGCCTCCTCGCTCGCCCCGATCGCGAACAGCGACCGCCCCAGCGGGGTGGCGTGCAGCACCACGACGGCGATCGCGAGCAGGACGGTGAAGGGGAGGGCCGCGTACGGGATGAACGTGTCCCCGATCCGGCCCGCACCGAAGTCCAGGTACTGCAGGGGGAAGTCGGTGACCGAGTCGGAGCCGAGAACGATCTGGGCGATGCCCCGGTAGGCGGCCATGGTGCCGATGGTGACGGCCAGGGAGGGCAGTCCGAGACGCGTCACCAGCACGCCGTTGACCAGGCCGCAGACCGCACCGAGCAGGACGCACAGCACGATGGCCGTCTCGATGGCCATGCCCTGGTTCCAGAGTGCTCCGAGCACCGCACCGGACAGACCGGCCGTGGAGCCGACGGACAGGTCGACCTCGCCGGAGACGACCAGCATGGTCATCGGCAGGGCGATGAGCGCGATCGGAAGGGTGTTGCCGATCAGGAAGGAGATGTTCAGCGCGTTGCCGAAGTTGTCGACGAACGAGAACGAGCAGATCAGCAGGGTGAGCAGCAGCGCGCCGACCGCGGTGTCCCAGCGCACCGCACCGGCGAGTCCCGCCAGGCGGACCGGCTTCGCCGTCTTGGTGTCAGGCATGGCGGGCACTCCTCTTCTGTGCGGCCTGCTTGCGCAGCACGGAGGCGACCCGCAGGGCCAGGATCCGGTCGACGGCGATGGCGAGCAGCAGCAGGACGCCGTTGATGGCCGTGACCCAGACGGAGCTGACGCCGATCGCGGGAAGGACGCTGTTGATGGAGGTCAGCAGCAGCGCGCCGAGGGCCGCGCCGTAGACGCTGCCGGAGCCCCCGGTGAAGGCGACGCCGCCGACCACGACGGCGCTGACGACGGTGAGTTCGTAGCCGGTGCCGGTGGCGGAGTCGACGTTGCCGAATCGGGCGAGATAGAGGGCGCCGGCGAATCCGGCCAGCGCGCCGCACAGGACGTAGGCGGTCATGATGCGCCTGCGGACGGGGATACCGGCCAGGGTGGCGGCCTCGGGGCTGGAGCCAATGGCGTACATGTCACGGCCGCTGCGGTAGCTGCGCAGGTAGTAGCCGACGACGACGAGGACGGCTGCCGCGAGCAGGGCGAGGTACGGGACCGCCAGGACTCCGTCGTGGCCGAAGTCGACGAAGCCGTCGGGCAGGGCGTCGGCGGTGATCTGCCGGGACCCGACCCAGATGGAGGCGACCCCGCGGACGATGTAGAGCGTGCCGAGCGTGACGACCAGTGCGGGTACCTTCCCGAAGCTGACCAGAACGCCGTTGAGGAGGCCGAACAGAGCGCCCATGGCGACGGCGAGCAGAACCGCCGTCAGCGGGCTGCCCCCGTTGTGCACATGGTCACCGGCGGCGAAGGCGCTGATGCCGAGCACGGAACCGACGGAGAGATCGACGTTGCGGGTGATCACCACGACGGCCTGCCCGACCGCCACCAGGACCAGGATGGTGGCGTTGAGCAGCAGGTCCTTGATGCCCTGCTCGGACAGGAACCCGCTGTTGGTCAGCTGCGTGACGGCGAGCATGCCCACGAGCACGGCTGCCACGGCCAGTTCGCGGATCTTGAACACCCGGTCGATCAGGCGCCGTCCCGCGGTCGGGCTCGGTGCGGTCGTCTCACGCGCCGACGGAGCGGTCAGGGTCATGCCGCGTTCCCTTCCCGCGTGACACGCCCGGTGGCCGCCGCCATCACGGATTCCTCGGTGGCCTCGGCCCGGGGTATCGCCGCGGTGATCCGGCCCTCGTGCATCACCAGCACGCGGTCGGCCATGCCGAGGATCTCGGGCAGGTCGGAGGAGATCATCAGTACGGCGACGCCCTGGGCGGCGAGCGAGGACAGCAGGCGGTGGACTTCCGCCTTGGTACCGACGTCGATGCCGCGGGTCGGCTCGTCCACGATCAGTACCCGGGGCTGTGTGGCGAGCCACTTGGCGAGAACGACTTTCTGCTGGTTGCCGCCGGACAGGGTCCCGACGGCGTCGGCGACTCTCGCGTACTTCACCTGGAGCCTGACCGCCCAGTCCACCGCCCTGCTGCGCTCGGCGCGCCGGCTCATCAGCCCGCCCCGTGTGGTGGCGGCGAAACCGGTGAGCCCGATGTTGCGTTCGACGGACATGTCCATCACCAGTCCCTGCGCCCTGCGGTCCTCCGGAACCAGAGCCAGACCCGCGGCCATGGCCAGACTGGGTGCCCCCGGCTTGAGCTTCCTGCCGAGCACCTCGACCTCTCCGCCGTCGAACCTGTCGACGCCGAAGACGGCGCGGGCTATCTCGCTGCGGCCGGCCCCGACCAGTCCGGCCAGGCCCACGATCTCACCGCGCCGGACGTCGAAGGACACGTCGGTGAAGACGCCCTCGCGGGTCAGCCGTCGTACGGTGAGCGCGACCTCTCCTACCTCGGTGGCCTGTTTCGGGTAGAGCTCGTCGAGGTCCCTGCCGACCATCCGGCGCACCAGGTCGTCCTCGGACAGGCCGGCCAGTGGCTCACTGCTGATCAGGGCTCCGTCGCGCAGTGTGGTCACCCGCTGGCACAGCTCGAAGATCTCCTCCAGCCGGTGGGAGATGAAGAGCACCGCGGCACCCTGTTCGCGCAGCGTCTCGACCACACCGAAGAGGCGGGCGACCTCGCTGCCGGTGAGGGCCGCGGTCGGCTCGTCCATGATCAGGACGCGGGCGTCGAAGGACAACGCCTTGGCGATCTCGACAAGCTGCTGGTCGGCGATGGACAGACCGCGGGCCGGCTGGTCGGGGTCGAGGTCCACCCCCAGGCGGCCGAACAGGTCGGCCGTCGCCCGCTTGACGGCCCGGTGGTCGACCCGTCCGAGCGAGCGGGAAGGCTGGCGGCCCACGAAGATGTTCTCGGCGACGGACAGGTCTGGGAAGAGCGTGGGCTCCTGATAGATGACGGCGACACCCGCGTCCCGGGCATCGGCGGGGCCGTGGAACTCGACCGGCTCGCCGTCCAGCAGCACCGTGCCCGTGTCGGGCCGGTGGACACCGGCGAGTGCCTTGATCAGGGTCGACTTGCCCGCGCCGTTCTCGCCGGCCAGGGCGTGCGCTTCTCCCGCGTACAACCGCAGACTGACTCCGCGAAGGGCACGAACCGCGCCGAAGGACTTGCTCACCCCCGCCAGTGCGAGCACCGGAGTGGTCTCCGGTTCAGGGTGCGTCATTGCATGGCTCCATGGTGTGCCCAAGGTGGTTCGGAAGCGGGAGGCGGGGCGCCATGACGACGATGGATGCCACCCCTCCGCTGGTGAATTGATTCAATGAATGGCCGGGAAGCTAGCTTCGCCGGGCGGCCAGGTCAAGCCGTTCGGCGGGATCCGGCCACACAATCCGCTCACGATCCCCGCCCTCTCTCTTCACTCACCCTTCTGACGTGCACAAAGAGCAGGCACTCCACCCCCGGTACCCGCGTACGGCACGATTGGGTAACGGGGCGTCAGGTATCACCCCCACTCTTGACCTCCCGGTAGTGCGGGATTAGCTTGCCCAGGGCACTGAATCGATTCATTTCACACTTCCCCACCCCGCGGGCTCCGCCGTCGGGGCGGCACCCGACACGTGAGGTTGATATGCCTGACATCGCTTCGGTAAAGTCCGCGCTCACCCGGCAGCGGATCGAGACACCCTCTTGGGCGTACGGGAACTCGGGGACCCGCTTCAAGGTGTTCGCCCAGCAGGGCGTCCCCCGCACTCCGCAGGAGAAGCTGGACGACGCGGCCAAGGTGCACGAGTTCACCGGGGTCGCGCCGGCCGTGGCGCTGCACATCCCGTGGGACCGGGTCGACGACTACGCGGCGCTGGCCACGTACGCCGAGGACCGCGGGGTGCGGATCGGCACGATCAACTCCAACACCTTCCAGGACGACGCCTACCGGCTGGGCTCCGTCTGCCACCCGGACGCCGGGGTGCGCAGGAAGGCCGTGGACCATCTGCTGGAGTGCGTCGACATCATGGACGCGACCGGCTCCAGGGATCTGAAGCTGTGGTTCGCCGACGGGACGAACTATCCCGGCCAGGACGATGTGCGCGCCCGCCAGGACCGGCTCGCGGAGGCCCTCGCCGAGGTGTACGGACGGCTCGGCGAGGGGCAGCGGATGCTGCTGGAGTACAAGCTCTTCGAGCCGGCGTTCTACACCACGGACGTGCCGGACTGGGGGACGGCGTACGCGCACTGTCTGAAGCTCGGTGAGAAGGCCCAGGTCGTGGTCGACACCGGGCACCATGCCCCGGGCACCAACATCGAGTTCATCGTGGCGACGCTGCTGCGGGAGGGGAAGCTCGGCGGGTTCGACTTCAACTCGCGGTTCTACGCCGACGACGACCTGATGGTGGGGGCCGCGGATCCGTTCCAGCTGTTCCGGATCATGTACGAGGTGGTGCGCGGGGGCGGGTTCACGCCGGAGGTGGCGTTCATGCTGGACCAGTGCCACAACATCGAGGCGAAGATCCCGGCGATCATCCGGTCCGTCATGAATGTGCAGGAGGCTACGGCCAAGGCGTTGCTCGTCGATCGGGGGGCGCTGGGCGAGGCCCAGCGGGCCGGGGATGTGCTGGGCGCGAACGCCGTGCTGATGGATGCGTACAACACGGACGTGCGTCCGCTGCTGCGTGAGGTGCGGGGGGAGATGGGGTTGGACCCCGAGCCTCTGGTCGCGTACGGCCGGTCCGGGTGGGGGGAGCGGATTGTTGCCGAGCGGGTGGGTGGGGAGCAGGCGGGGTGGGGGGCGTAGGCGTCTGCCGGGTTTCTGTTCGTCGCGGGGTGCGGGCTGAGTGTGGCTGGTCGCGCAGTTCCCCGCGCCCCTGGGGAAGTGCACTGACCCTCTTTCATGTAAGGACTGGATGTTCATGGCAACCCATCCCGCAGTCGCTGATCTGCTCGGGCGGTCGCATCGGCTTGGTGGCGATCCGCGGAATACCAACTACGCCGGGGGGAACGCCTCCGCGAAAGGTGTCGAGACCGATCCCGTCACCGGTGGTGACGTCGAGCTGATGTGGGTCAAGGGGTCCGGCGGGGATCTCGGGACGCTGACCGAGGCGGGGCTGGCCGTGCTGCGGCTGGACCGGCTGCGGGCGCTGACCGGGGTGTACCCGGGCGTCGAGCGCGAGGACGAGATGGTCGCGGCGTTCGACTACTGCCTGCACGGCAAGGGGGGTGCCGCGCCCTCGATCGACACCGCGATGCACGGACTCGTCGACGCCGCGCACGTGGACCATCTGCATCCCGACTCGGGTATCGCGCTCGCCTGTGCCGCCGACGGGGAGAAGCTGACCTCCGAGTGTTTCGGCGACACCGTGGTGTGGGTGCCGTGGCGGCGGCCGGGGTTCCAGCTCGGGCTGGACATCGCCGCCGTGAAACGGGCCAATCCCCAGGCGATCGGGTGCGTGCTCGGGGGGCACGGGATCACCGCGTGGGGGGACACCTCCGAGGAGTGCGAGCGGAACTCGCTGCACATCATCCGCACCGCCGAGGCGTTCCTCGCCGAGCGCGGCCGGCCGGAGCCCTTCGGTCCCGTCCTCGAGGGGTACGAGGCGCTGCCCGTTCAGGAGCGGCGGGAGCGGGCCGCCGCGCTGGCACCGTATGTGCGGGCCGTGGCCTCGCAGGACCGGGCGCAGGTCGGGCACTTCGACGACTCCGGGGCCGTACTGGAGTTCCTGGCCCGGGCCGAGCATCCGCGGCTGGCCGCGCTGGGCACCTCCTGTCCGGACCACTTCCTGCGCACCAAGGTGCGGCCGCTCGTCCTCGACCTGCCGGCGACCGCGCCGCTGGAGGAGGCGGTCGCCCGGCTGAAGGAGCTGCACGCGGCCTACCGCGAGGAGTACGCCGCCTACTACGCGCGGCACGCGGACGACGGCTCCCCGGCGATGCGCGGGGCCGACCCGGCGATCGTGCTGGTGCCGGGCGTGGGCATGTTCAGCTTCGGCAAGGACAAGCAGACGGCGCGGGTGGCCGGTGAGTTCTACCTCAACGCGGTCAACGTGATGCGCGGGGCCGAGGCGGTCTCCACCTACGCGCCGATCGAGGAGTCGGAGAAGTTCCGCATCGAGTACTGGGCGCTGGAGGAGGCCAAGCTGCGGCGGATGCCGGCGCCGAAGCCGCTCGCCACGCGGGTGGCGCTGGTGACCGGCGCGGGCAGCGGGATCGGGAAGGCGATCGCGCGGCGGCTGGCGGCCGAGGGCGCGTGCGTCGTCGTGGCCGACCTGAACGGGGAGAACGCCGCCGCGGTCGCCGAGGAGCTGGGCGGACCCGACAAGGCCGTCTCCGTGACCGTCGACGTGACGTCCGAGGAGCAGATCGCCGAGGCCTTCCGGGCCGCCGTGCTCGCCTTCGGCGGCGTCGACCTGGTGGTGAACAACGCCGGGATCTCCATCTCCAAGCCGCTGCTGGAGACGTCCGCGAAGGACTGGGACCTCCAGCACGACATCATGGCCCGCGGCTCCTTCCTCGTCTCGCGCGAGGCGGCCCGGGTGATGACGGCCCAGGGGCTGGGCGGGGACATCGTCTACATCGCGTCGAAGAACGCCGTGTTCGCCGGCCCGAACAACATCGCCTACTCCGCCACCAAGGCCGACCAGGCCCATCAGGTGCGGCTGCTGGCGGCCGAGCTGGGCGAGCACGGGATCCGGGTCAACGGTGTCAACCCCGACGGTGTGGTGCGCGGTTCAGGGATCTTCGCGGGTGGCTGGGGTGCCCGGCGCGCCGCCGTGTACGGGGTGCCGGAGGAGAAGCTGGGCGAGTTCTACGCGCAGCGGACGCTGCTGAAGCGGGAGGTGCTGCCCGAGCATGTGGCGAACGCCGTGTTCGCGCTGACCGGCGGCGATCTGACCCACACCACCGGACTGCACGTCCCGGTCGACGCCGGCGTCGCCGCCGCGTTCCTGCGATGAGCGGCGCGGTGCGGTCGTACGCCGCGGTCGACCTCGGCGCGTCCAGCGGGCGGGTCATGGTCGGCCGGGTGGGCCCCGGCAGCCTGGAGCTGACCGAGGTGCACCGCTTCCCGAACCGGCCGGTACGGGTGCCCGAGGGGCTGCGCTGGGACATCCTCGGGCTGTACGCCGGAGTGCTGGACGGGCTGCGGGCGGCCGGCGCCGTCGACTCGGTCGGCGTGGACAGCTGGGCCGTGGACTACGGCCTGCTGGACGCGGACGGGGCGCTGCTCGGCAACCCCGTGCACTACCGCGACGGCCGCACCGACGGGGTCGCGGAGCGGGTGTGGGCGACGGTGCCGGCCGACGAGTTGTACGCGGCCACCGGCTTGCAGTACGCGCCGTTCAACACCTTGTACCAGCTGGCCGCGGCGCGTGGCTCGGCGCAACTGGCGCGGGCGGAGCGGTTGCTGCTGATACCCGACCTGCTGACGTACTGGCTCACCGGTGAGCAGGGCACGGAGCTGACCAACGCCTCCACCACCCAGCTGATCGACCCGCGCACCCGCGACTGGGCGCACGGGGTCGCGGACCGGCTGGGCATCGACCTCGGGCTGTTCGCGCCGCTGCGCCGGCCGGGTGATCCGGCCGGGGTGCTGCGACCCGGAGTGCTGGAGGAGGCGGGGCTGACCGGTCCGGTGCCGGTGACGGCGGTCGGCTCGCACGACACGGCCTCCGCGGTGGCCGCGGTGCCGGCGGACGGTGAGCGGTTCGCGTACATCTGCACCGGCACCTGGTCGCTGGCCGGCCTCGAACTGGAGGCGCCGGTGCTCACCGAGGAGAGCCGTGCCGCCAACTTCACCAACGAGCTGGGGCTGGACGGCACGGTCCGCTATCTGCGCAACATCATGGGTCTGTGGCTGCTCCAGGAGTGCGTACGGGCCTGGGGCGAGCCGGATCTGGGGGCGTTGCTGCGGGAGGCGGCCGAGGTGCCGGCGCTGCGGTCGGTGGTGGACGCCGGGGACACGGCGTTTCTCGCGCCGGGCAGGATGCCGGAGCGGATCGCCGAGGCCTGCCGGGTCTCGGGGCAGCCGGTACCGGTCTCGCCCGCCGAGGTCACGCGCTGCATCCTGGACTCGCTCGCGCTGGCGCACCGCAAGGCGGTGGAGGACGCGCAGCGGCTCGCCGGACGGGAGGCCGACGTGGTGCACATCGTGGGCGGCGGCACCCGGAACGCCCTGCTGTGCCAGCTGACCGCCGACGCCTGCGGACTGCCGGTGGTGGCCGGGCCGACGGAGGCGGCGGCGCTGGGCAACGTCCTGGCGCAGGCCCGCGCGCACGGGATGGCCGGAGATCTCGCCGGAATGCGGCGCCTGCTCCGCCGTACCCGGTCGCCGGCGCGGTACGCGCCGCGCGGCGGCACCCGGCGCTGGCGGGCGGCGCAGGCCCGGCTCGCCGGAGGCTGACCCGGGTCTCCCCCGGGCCGCGGCCCCCGCACTACCCTGCATGAACCGATGATCGAATCGACGAGGAGCCGCGATGCGTGTCGCACTGTTCCTGACCTGCGTCAACGACACGCTCTATCCGGACACCGGGCGCGCCGTGGTGAAACTCCTGACCCGGCTGGGTGTCGACGTCGACTTCCCGATGGCGCAGACCTGTTGCGGTCAGGCGCACTACAACACCGGCTACCGGCATGGGACGGAGCCGCTGGCCCGGCACTTCGCCGACGTCTTCGGGGAGTACGAGGCGATCGTGACGCCGTCCGGGTCGTGCGGGGCGATGGTGCGGGAGCTGTATCCGAGGATGGGTGAGCGGGCCCGTGCGGAGGGGCGCGGGGACAGCCTCGCGGCGGCGCTCGCGCCGGTCGTGCCGAAGACGTACGAGCTCACGGAGTTCCTGGTGGACGTGCTGGGGGTGACGGACGTCGGGGCGTACTACCCGCACAAGGTGACCTATCACCCGACCTGTCACGGGCTGCGCGGACTGGGTCTGGGCGAGCGTCCGCTGCGGCTGCTGCGGGCGGTGAAAGGGCTGGAGCTGGCCGAACTGCCGGGCGCCGAGGAGTGCTGCGGGTTCGGCGGCACCTTCGCGCTGAAGAACGCCGACGTCTCGGCGGCGATGGGCGCCGACAAGGTGCGCAACGCCGCCTCGACGGGCGCCGAGGTGCTGTGCGCGGCGGACAACTCCTGTCTGATGCACATCGGCGGCACGATGACGAGGCTGCGCACCGGCATGCGGCCGGTGCACATCGCGGAGATCCTGGCGAGCACGGAGGAGGAACCGGCCGGATGAGCGGGACGTTCGTCGGGATGCCGGCGTTTCCGGAGGCCGCCCGGGACGCCGTGCGCGACACCACCCTGCGCGGCAACCTGCGGCATGCCACGCACACCATCCGGGCCAAGCGCGCTCAGGCCGTGGCGGAGGTGAGCGACTGGGCCGAGCTGCGGGAGGCCGGGAAGCGGATCAAGGATCACACGCTGCGTCATCTCGACCGGTATCTGGTGCAGTTGGAGGAGTCGGTGACGGCCGCGGGCGGCACCGTGCACTGGGCGGCCGACGCCGACGAGGCCAACCGGATCGTCGCGCGGCTGGTCAAGGAGACCGGTGAGTCGGAGGTCGTCAAGGTCAAGTCGATGGCCACCCAGGAGATCGGGCTGAACGAGGCCCTGGAGGCCGAGGGGATCCGCGCCTACGAGACCGATCTGGCCGAGCTGATCGTGCAGCTGGGCGAGGACCTGCCCTCGCACATCCTGGTGCCGGCGGTGCACCGCAACCGCGGCGAGATCCGGGAGATCTTCGCCCGCGAGATGGGCCGGTGGGGCCGCCCCGCCCCGGAGGGGCTCACGGACACGCCCGCGGACCTGGCGGAGGCGGCGCGGCTGCATCTGCGGGAGAAGTTCCTGCGCGCCAAGGTGGGCATCTCCGGTGCCAACTTCATGGTCGCGGACACCGGCACGCTGGTGGTGGTGGAGTCCGAGGGCAACGGGCGGATGTGCCTGACCCTGCCCGAGACGCTGATCTCGGTCGTCGGCATCGAGAAGATCGTGCCGACCTGGCGGGACCTGGAGGTGTTCCTGCAGACCCTGCCCCGCTCCTCGACCGCCGAGCGGATGAACCCGTACACCAGCACCTGGACCGGCACCACGCAGGAGGACGGCCCGCGCGTCTTCCACCTGGTGCTGCTGGACAACGGCCGCACCGACACCCTCGCCGACGAGGTGGGCCGGCAGGCGCTGCGCTGCATCCGCTGCTCGGCGTGCCTCAACGTGTGCCCGGTGTACGAGCGGGCCGGGGGGCACGCCTACGGCTCGGTCTACCCCGGGCCGATCGGTGCGATCCTCAGCCCGCAGCTGCGGGGCACGGACAACCCGGTCGACGCGTCGCTGCCGTACGCCTCGTCGCTGTGCGGGGCCTGTTACGAGGTGTGTCCGGTCGCCATCGACATCCCCGAGGTGCTGGTGCATCTGCGGGAGCGGGTGGTGGAGGGCGGAACGGTGACGCGGGCGGGCAACAAGGTGGTGCTGCGGCCCGCGAAGGGGCACGCCGCCGAGCGGGCCGCGATGCGCGCCGCGCGCTGGGCGTTCGCGCGTCCCGGTGCCCTGCGGGCCGGCCAGCGCCTCGCCTCGCGCACCCGGCGGCTGCATCCGCGCACCCTGCCGGGACCCGGCCGGGCGTGGAGCGGGACCCGGGACCTGCCGCCGGTGCCGGCCGAGCCGTTCCGGGACTGGTGGAAGCGTACGCAGGGCGGAAAGGGCGGTGCCGCGTGAGCAGCAGGGAACGGATCCTGGGCCGGGTGCGGCGGGCCCTCGCGGACGTGCCGGGGGACGACACGCCGTACGAGCGGGCGGTGGCCCGGGACTATCTGCGCGAGCACGGCGAGCGTACGGCCGCGCAGACGGCGGACCTGCTCGCCGAGAACCTGGCCGACTACCGGGCGGTCGTGCACCGCACCGACGCCGACGGGCTGGCCGGTGTGGTGGCCGGGCTGCTCGCCGCGCGCGGCGCGTCGACGGTGCTGGTGCCGCCGGGGCTCGACGCGGCGTGGCTCGCGTCGGCCGAGGTGACCCGGGTGGCCGACCTGGCGGAGAGCACCCCGCACGAACTGGACCGGGTGGACAGTGTGGTGACGGGTTGCGCGGTGGCCGTGGCCGAGACGGGCACGATCGTGCTGGACGGCTCACCCGACCAGGGCAGGCGGCGCATCACCCTGATCCCCGACCACCACATCTGTGTGGTCCGGGTCCCGGACCAGGTCGTCTCCTCCGTCCCGCAGGCCCTGGCCCGCCTCGACCCGGCCCGCCCGCTCACCTGGATCTCCGGGCCGTCGGCGACCAGCGACATCGAGCTCGACCGGGTGGAGGGCGTGCACGGGCCGCGCACGCTGGAGGTCGTGCTGGTCGGGTGACCCTCGACGCCAGGAACGTGGAGACGCAGCGTCTCGCCGGGGCGACGCCCCGTCAGGTGCTGGGCGTGGTGGGCGTTGCGGGGCTGGTCCTCACGGTCGTCGGGCTGCTGTTCGGCACCCTGGCGGCGCCGGGCCGGATCGTGCCGTTCACCGTGGTCCGCGGGGACGCGGTGCTGCCGGAGCGGATGGTGGGCGTGTGGGTCGCCGTCGCCTCAATCGGCGCGGCGACGCTCGGGACGGGCCTGGCCACGGCCCGGCGGATGCTGCGCACGCCGGCCGCGTGACGCAGGGATGTTCCGCCGTGTCAACCCCGTGCGGATGCGGCTCGGTGATCGGCTAACATCCCGCCTTGTCCGACATCGACGGCCACACAGCACGAAAGAACCCGATGCCCGATCCACTGACCCCGGACCCGCTTGCCGCCGTCGTCGCCGCAGGTGAGACCATCACCGTTCCCGAGAGCCACAAGAAGGCGCTGCGGGCCGAGCTGCGGCCGGGCGAGACCGTGCGGGCCGTCTACCACGACGGGTGGGGCTTCGCCGTCCTCACGGACGAGGGGCTCATCCTGCTCGGCAGCGTGCTCTCCCCCCGGGCCACCCGGGTGCCGCGGCCGCTGCTCGTTCTCCGGCCGGCGTCGGGGGTCCTCGACTCCGTCGAGATCCTCGTCGACGGCAGGCCGCGCAAGCTACGCGGCTCGAAGATCGACCCCAAGGGCGCGCTCCTCGAGGCGGCGGGGGAACTCCTGCCGCCCGGCTCACCGTTGCGCCCCGGGCGCCGCACGCGACTCTTCACGTGGATGAGGCGGCACCCGGTCGCGGTGACCGTCCTCGCGGGCGTGCTGGTGGTGGGCGGGGTGGGGTCGGCTTCCGGGCCCGGGCCCAGCTCCGGCTCGGCCTCCGGCTCCGGCTCCGGCTCCGGCTCCGGCGGGGACGTTGCCGTGGCACAGGACGACGGGAAGCCTGCCGCCGCCGTCGCCGACTTCACGGGGTCCGCGCTGGACACGGCGGCGCTGCGGGCCCGTGAGGACGGCTGGCGGACGGTCTCGGCCTCCTACGCCGCCTCCGGCACGCGGTCGGTGCGGACCGAGGAACCGGGCTGGCGGGTGTGCTTCCAGACGCCCGCCCCCGACCGGCCCGCGCGGCCGGCCGACGGCACGCTCACCCTGTTCGCGGTCCCCGAGCAGGAGGAGTGCCCGGCCCGGCTGAACGGGCCGCGTCGGCTGACGATGCCGGACCTCGTCGGCTCGCGGTTCGACAAGGCCAAGGAGACACTCGAAAACCTGCGCCTCGACCCCGTGTTCCCCTTCCACGCCCATACCGGCAAGGCCCTGGCCGAACGGGACACGGACGACTGGAACGTGTGCCGGCAGGACCCCGGACCCGGCACCCGGCTCTCCGGGTCCGAGTCGGTACGCCTGTGGCTGATCGGCTTCGGCGAGCCGTGCACCGAGCCCAGCCCGGACCCCAAGCCGAAGCCCAAGCCCAAGCCCAAGCCGCAGCCTGATCCGAAGCCCTCGTACAACAGCACCACGGGCGGCGGCTCGACGGGAGGAACCGGCAGCACCGGCGGTGGCACGTCGAGCGGGGGCGGCTCCAGCAGCGGCGGCACCTCCGGCGGTTCGGGCTCCGGCGGAGGCGGTCAGGCCGGTGTCGGGTTCGGTCAGTTCTGCTCGCCCGTGGGCGCCACCGCGATCACGGCCGACGGCCGTCCCGCCAAGTGCTTCATGGGCAAGGACGGCCGCGCCCGCTGGGGTTACAACTCCGGCTGACGACGACCGGCTATTACGCCTTCGCGTAGTCCTGGGCCATGCCGCCCGCGAAGTCGTACACCACGACCTGCTCGTCGCCGACGACCCACGCGTCGTGTCCCGGCGGGCAGACGAAGACGTCGCCCGGACCGACCTCACCCTCGCCCCCGTCGTCCATGCGGATGTGCATACGCCCCTGGACCACGTAGCCGTTGTGGTGGATCCGGCAGGTGTCCGTCCCCGCGATGGGGCCGACGGACTCGGACCAGCGCCACCCCGGTTCGAAGGTGGCGACAGCGAAGTCCAGCCCGGTCATATGAACGGCTTCGAGGTGTCCCCTGGGGAAATCGCGTCGCTCGTCGGGCTTGTCCAGCGTCTTGACCTCGAACATGCCCCTTCTCCCTTCCGGTCGTCTCCCTGCACGACCGGGTCCGGTCTCCGTCTGCCCCGAACGGCACCGGCGGGGGCCGGGCCCCACCTCTTCATCGTCCGCCCGTCCCGCCGGGGCCGCCATTCGGGTGAGGGGCCGGGGGGCAGGTCAGCCGTCGGCCCCGCAGAGCCGGGCGAACCGCGCGGCGTCGACGTTGCCGCCGGACAGGATGACGCCGACCCGGTCCGGGAGCGGGGCCGCCCGGCCCGTGAGCAGCGCGGCGAGCGGGGTGGCCCCGCTCGGCTCGAGGACGATCTTCAGCCGCTCGAAGGCGAACCGCATCGCCTCCCGGATCTCGTCGTCGCCGACCAGCACGATGCCGTCGAGGAGCCGCCGGTTGACCGAGAAGGTCAGTTCGCCCGGGGTGGGCAGGGCCTGGCCGTCGGCGATGGTGCGGGGCACCGGGATGCTGACGCGCCGGCCCGCCTCCAGCGACCTCTTGGTGTCGTCCCCGGCCTCCGGCTCGACGCCGATCACCCGCGTGGCGGGATGCAGGCCCTTGACCGCGGTGGCGCTCCCGGCGATCAGTCCGCCGCCGCCGACCGGGGCCAGCAGCAGGCCCAGCTCCCCGGCCTCCTCGACCAGTTCCAGCGCCGCCGTGCCCTGACCGGCCATGACGTGCGGATGCTCGTAGGGCGGGACGACGGTCAGGCCCCGCTCGGCGGCGAGGGCCTCGGCGACGGCGGCCCGGTCACCGGTGTACCGGTCGTAGGTGACGATCTCGGCGCCGTAGCCCTCGGTGGCCGCCCGCTTCGACGGCGGGGCGTCCTCGGGCATGACGATGACGGCGCTGGTGCCCACTTCCCGTGCGGCGAGGGCGACCGCCTGGGCGTGGTTGCCGGAGGAGTAGGCGACGATGCCCCGGGACAGCTGCGCGGGCGTCAACCGGGAGGCCGCGTTGTAGGCGCCGCGGAACTTGAACGCGCCCACGCGTTGGAAGTTCTCGCACTTGAGGTGGACCTCGGCGCCGACGAGAGCGTCCAGTGTGCGGGAGCGCAGGACGGGTGTGCGGTGGGCGACGCCCTGAAGGCGCTCGGCGGCGGAGCGGACGTCGTCGAGGGTGATCGGCGGGGTGGTGGTCGTCACGCAGGGACCTTAGACCATGCGTCCGGCGCCTGGACAGATCGTCCAGGCGCCGGCTCGCGGTGTCGGCCGCCTCGGCGGCGGTTCACCGGTGGCGCTGTGGCGTCAGAGGCTCGTCTCGCCGGCGAGGCCGAAGAAGTCGTGCCACTTGTGGCCGTCGATGAAGCCGTCCTTGCCGTTGGACACGTTCACGTAGACGTCGGCCAGGTCGTTGTGGGTGAAGGTGACGATGTCGTCCTTGCCGTCGCCGTCGTAGTCACCCACGTACGGGAACTCACCGTCCGGGGCGAAGAAGTCCGCCCACTTGCGGCCCCCGCCGAAGGTCCGGCCCTCGGACAGGGCCACGCAGACGTCGCTCGCCTGGCCACCCGTGAAGGTGACGATGTCGTCCCTGCCGTCACCGTCCACGTCGGTCGGTGAGCCGCCGAGCATCAGGCCGCCGGCGTCGCCGTAGTGGACCTCGAGTTCCGCGATGGAGGTGAAGGTCTTCTCCCCGCCCGGCCGCCCGATGACGCGGACGCCGTCGCCCGCGGTCGGGTCGAAGGAGAAACGGAACGCCGGCCGAGCGCTGGGAGCGCGCCGGGATGTTCTTCGACGCCAAGGACTACACCGCCGCCGCGCGCGTCCTGGGCGCGCTGGTCGAGGAGGTGCCGGAGCAGACCGCACCGCGGCTGCTGCTGGCGCGCGCCTACTACCACTCGGCCCAGCTGCGCCGGGCGGAGGCGGAGTTGCGGGTCATCGTGGAGCGCGACCCGGTGGAGCACTACGCCCGGCTGATGCTGGGGCGCACCCTCCAGCGGCAGGGGCGTGACGACGAGGCCCGGCCGCATCTGCGCATCGCCGCCGCGCTGGACGGCGACTTCGACGACGCGTAGGCCGTCGGCGGCTCGTGCCGGTGCCCGGTCTCCCTCCCGGGGGCCCGGGCACCGGCACGGCGGCCCCTGTCAGGAGACCGTGGTGCCGCCGTCTCCGTAGGTCCGCCGCCCCCGCCGCTGGGCGGCCTCCCCGAGAACGATGTCGGCGGCGAGGAACGCGGCCAGCGGGATGCCGAGCAGCGGCACGAAGTAGCCCAGGACGGCGATCAGCGCCAGCAGCGGGACGAGCACGTACGGCGGTACGTGCTGCCAGGCGCCCCGGGGGATCGGCCGGCCGAAGGCGGAGCCGCGGCCCCGCTGCCACCACAGGCGGTAGCCCCACAGGATCAGCAGGATCAGGGCGAGGGCGAGGATCATCAGCGCGATCTGGTTCGCCAGGCCGAACAGGGCGCCGGTGTGCAGGTCGATGCCCCATCTGGTGAGCTTCGCCAGTACCGGGTAGTCGTCGAACCGCAGGACGTCGGTCACCTGCCCCGTGCCGGGGTCGACGGCGACCGAGTCCTGCTTCTCCGGCCAGCTGCGCTGGATCTGCCGCACCACGTACGCGGAGTCCGCGTCGGCCGGCGGGACGATCTCGACCGGGTTGTCCAGCCCCTCGGCCCGTCCCGCAGCGAGCACCTGGTCGAGGCCCGCACCGCTGTCCGCGTCGCCCGCCGCGGCGCCGGCCGCGCCGTGCTCCGCGTGTTCACCGGACGCCGCGGCCGACACCGAAGGGGTTTCCTGGCCGAGCGAGGTCCGCAGCTCGCCGATGTTCGCGCCGGCGTAGGTGGACCAGGTCAGACCGGTCGCCGAGAGGAACACGAAGCCGGTCGCGGCCCAGACGCCCACACTGCCGTGCAGGCCCAGCGTCCGCCTCCGTCCCTTCGTGCCGCGTACCTTGCGCAGCGCGCGGCGCCGGGAGTACCACAGGATCAGCCCGCCGACCGCGATCACCCACAGCCAGCTGGCCGCCAGCTCGCTGTAGAGCCGGCCCGGCTCGCCGAGGTGCAGATCGCGGTGGAACTCGTCGATCCAGGTGCGCAGGGGCAGCGCGCCGGAGGAGCCGTACTGTTCCAGCTCGCCACGCACCTCGGCGGTGTAGGGGTCGACGAACACGGCCAGGGTGTGGTCGGGGTCCACACCCGGTATGCCGGAGAGCAGCACGCGGGTCGTGGCACCCTCCTCGGGTGCGGGGCGTACGGCGGTGATCGTGCCCTCGGGGCGGGCCTCGCGTGCGGCGGCGACCTGTTCGGAGACGGGCAGTTCGCGGTCGCCGACGGGAACGGTCAGCTCGTGGTCGTAGACGATCTTCTCGGCCTGGAAGGAGGCGGCGTACAGCAGGCCGGTGAGTGCGGCGACGAGGAGGAAGGGCGCCACCAGCACGCCCGCGTAGAAGTGCAGGCGCAGGACGAGGGGGCGCATGGCGGCCCAAGTGCTCCTGGCCGGTGTGGGGGCGGGGGGTTGCGGAGCCTCGTCCGTTCTGGTCGAGGGAGCGGTGGTCATCGGCGGGGTTCTCCCGGGGACGTGGGGACCATGGTGGTGCAGTAGTCGGGGTGACGGGGCGTCGGGTTCCCGGGAAGGACGTGTGACCTGTGACACACGGGTCGGGCGTGCGATCCTGACTGCATGGACATGCCGGACGAGCGCGCACCCCTGGCCGAACGGGTCGAGCAACTGCTCGCCGCGGAGGGGCCCTTGCCCATCGTGACGGCCGGTGATCCGGTGCTGCGCGCGGGCACCGAGCCGTACGACGGCCAGCTGGGGTCCACTCTGCTGGCCCGGTTCGTCGACGCGCTGCGGATCACCATGCACGCCGCTCCGGGCGTCGGGCTGGCCGCGCCGCAGGTCGGCGTGGGGCTGCGGATCGCGGTGATCGAGGATCCGGCGCTCGTGCCCGAGGAGGTGCTCCTGGCGCGCGGCCGGGTGCCGCAGCCGTTCCGGGTCCTGGTCAACCCCGTCTACGCACCGGTCGGCGCCGGGCGGGCCGCGTTCTTCGAGGGGTGTCTGAGCGTGCCGGGGTACCAGGCGGTGGTGGCGCGCGCCGCCGGAGTGCGGCTGACGGGGCAGGACGAGCACGGCCGGGCCCTGGACGAGGTGTTCACCGGCTGGCCCGCCCGCATCGTGCAGCACGAGACGGACCATCTCGACGGCACGCTGTACCTCGACCGCGCCGAGCCGCGCTCGTTGTCGTCGCACACGGCGGTGGCGCGGCGCTGGTCGCAGCCGGCGCCGGACGAGGCGGCGCGGCAGCTGGGCTTCGAACTGCCGTGAGCGGGCGCCGGTCCGCCCCCCGTGGCGGCTCCCGCCCGCCGCCCCGCGCGGACGGGAGAGCCGATACGGCTCAGGCGTCGTCCCGGTACGCCTCCAGCAGCCGCAGCCACACCTCGCTGATCGTCGGGAACGACGGGACCGCGTGCCACAGCCGCCGGACGGGGACCCGGGCGGTCACCGCGATGGTCGCGGAGTGGATGAGCTCCCCGACGCCGGGGCCGACGAGGGTGAGGCCGCGCAGGATCTCCTCCTCGAGGTCGACGACCATGCGGGCGCGGCCCTTGTAGCCGTCGCCGTAGAGCCCGGCGCCGGAGACCGAGGACAGGTCGACGTCGACGGCGCGGACGCGGTGGCCGGCCCGTTCCGCCTCGGCCAGGGAGAGACCGACGGCGGCGGCCTCAGGGTCGGTGAAGACGACCTGGGGCACGGCGGCGTGGTCGGCGGTGGCGGCGTGCGCGCCCCACTCCTCGGCGCTCACGGACTCGCCGGAGGCCAGGGCGGCGATGGCGGCGCCCGCGATCCGGGCCTGGTACTTGCCCTGGTGGGTGAGGAGCGCCCGGTGGTTGACGTCCCCGACGCCGTACAGCCAGTCGTGGCCGGTGACCCGCAGGCTGTCGTCGACGGAGAGCCACGAGCCGGGCTCGAGGCCGATCGTCTCCAGGCCGATGTCGTCGGTGCGCGGCGCGCGGCCGGTGGCGAAGAGGATCTCGTCGGCCTCGATCCGGTCGCCGGCGTCGGTGACGACGAGGACGGTGCCGTTCTCCCGGGTCACCGACTTCACCGAGGTGCCGGTGCGGATGTCCGCGCCGGCCTCGGCGAGGGACTCGGCGACCAGCTCGCCGGCGAACGGCTCCATGCGGTCGAGCAGGCCGCTGCCGCGCACCAGGACGGTGACCCGCGAGCCGAGCGCCTGCCAGGCGCAGGCCATCTCGGCGGCGACGACGCCCCCGCCGACCACGACCAGCCGGCCGGGCGCGGACTGGGCGCTGGTGGCCTCGCGGCTGGTCCACGGCCGGACCTCCTCCAGTCCCGGCAGGTCGGGCAGCCGGGCGCGGCTGCCGGTGCAGACGGCGACGGCGTGCCGGGCGGTGAGGACGCGCCGGCCGCCGTCGGGTCCGGTGACGGTGACGGTGCGCGGGCCGGTGATCCGTCCGTGTCCGCGGTACAGGTCGGCGCCGGTGCTCTCCAGCCACTGGACCTGGCCGCCGTCCTTCCAGTCGCCGGTGAACCAGTTGCGGCGGGCGAGTACGGCGTCGGTGTCCAGGGGACCCTGGACCGACCGGCTCAGTCCGGGCAGTCGACGGGCGTCGGCCTGGGCGAGCACCGGCCGCAGCAGGGCCTTGCTGGGCGTGCAGGCCCAGTAGGAGCACTCGCCGCCGACCAGTTCGCTCTCCACGACGGCGGTGGTGAGCCCGGCGGCGCGGGTGCGGTCGGCGACGTTCTCGCCCACGGGCCCGGCTCCGAGCACCACGACGTCGTAGGCGGTTGATTCCTCGTGCGTGGTTCGCGTTTCCGTCATGGCGTCAGTCTGGTGGGTGGTGTGCCCCCTGGCCACATGGGTAGGGGCGCGGAATACGTGACCGGCGGGCCGTGTTGTGCCGAGGCCCGCCCCCGACACCAGGAAGAGGGATTCGCTCATGAGCAGCACCGTGGAGCTCACCAAGGAGAACTTCGACCAGATGGTCACGGACAACGAGTTCGTGCTGATCGACTTCTGGGCGGAGTGGTGCGGCCCCTGCCGTCAGTTCGCACCGGTGTACGAGAAGGCGGCGGAGGCGAACCCGGACCTGGTGTTCGGCAAGGTGGACACCGAGGCGCAGCCGGAGCTGGCCGCGGCCTTTGGCATCCAGTCGATCCCCACGCTGATGATCGTCCGCGATCAGGTCGCCGTGTTCGCCCAGCCGGGTGCCCTTCCCGAGGCCGCGCTGACGGATGTCATCGGGCAGGCCCGGAAGCTGGACATGGACGATGTCCGCAAGCAGATCGCCGAGCAGCAGGCACAGCAGGGTCAGGCGCCGGCCGCGGGCGAGTGACCGCGGCCGCGGTGGGACACGCGGGCCGCGGACAGCGGCCCACGCGGTTCTGGAACGGGTACCGGGTCTAGAACGGGTACCGGGCGACGTCCCCGCGTACCGTCGTCCACCGCAGGTCGGTGAAGGCGTCCAGGTTGGCGTCCCCGCCGAAGCGGGAGCCGGTGCCGGACGCGGCGACCCCGCCGAAGGGGGCGACGGCCTCGTCGTTGACGGTCTGGTCGTTGATGTGGACGATGCCCGTCGGGACGCGGTCGGCGAGGTCCAGAGCCCGGGCCGGGTCGGCGGTGACGATGCCCAGGGCGAGCCCGTAGGGGCTCGCGCCGGCGAGGGCGACCGCCTCGTCGGGGGTCGCGAAGGACCGAACGGGGGCCACGGGCCCGAAGACCTCCTCCGTGTAGGCGGGGGTGAGGTCGTCCGCGTCGGCGAGGACCGTGGGCCGGTAGAAGAGCCGGTCGTGGGTGCCGCCGGCGGCGAGCTTGGCTCCTCCGGCCGTGCTGGCCTCGACCAGGCCGTGCACCTTGCCGAGCTGGCCGCGGTCGATGAGCGGTCCCAGGTGGACCTGTTCGCGGTGCGGGTCGCCGACGGCGAGGGAGTCGGCCTTGGCGGCCAGCCGCTCGACGTACTCCTCGTACAGCGACGCGTGGACCAGGTGCCGTCCGGCGGTCATGCAGATCTGGCCCTGGTGGAAGAAGGATCCCCAGGCGGCCGTGGAGATGACCGCGTCGAGGTCGGCGTCCTCCAGCACGATGAGCGCCGAGTTCCCGCCGAGTTCCAGGTGGGCCCGCTTCAGATGGCGTCCGGCGGCCTCTCCGACCGCCCGGCCCGCGTTGGTGGAGCCGGTGAAGGAGACGACGGGGATGTGCGGGTCCGCGACCAGGGCCTGGCCGGTCTCCGCTCCCCCGGGCAGCACGTGCAGCAGCCCCTCGGGCAGTCCCGCCTCGGCGAACACGGCGGCGAGTGCAAGGCCGCCGCAGACGGCGGTGCGCGGGTCGGGCTTGAGGACGACCGCGTTGCCGAGTGCCAGGGCCGGCGCGACGGAGCGGATCGACAGGATCAGCGGCGCGTTGAACGGGGCGATCACGCCCACCACCCCGACCGGCACGCGCCGGGTGTAGGAGAGCCGGGGCTCCTCGGTGGGCAGCACCTGTCCGGTGGGGCGGGAGGCGAGGGCGGCGGCCTCGTAGCACTCCTGGGCGGCCACGTGGAGTTCGAAGTCGGCCTTGCCGGGGATGTTGCCGGCCTCGCGGATCAGCCACTCCCGCAGTTCGGCGTGGGCGGCGAACAGGTCGCCCGCCTTGCGGAGCACCGCCGCGCGGACGAAGTGCGGGGCCTTGGCCCACGCCGGCCAGGCCGCGTGGGCGGCCTCGGCGGCGGCCTCGACGTCCTCGGCGGTGGCGAGGGTGACGGTGCCGAGGGAGTCACCGGTGGCCGGTTCGGTGACGCGGTGTTCGGGCCCGGTGAGCGGGCGGGCCGGCCGGGTCGTGGGGTCGAGCAACGTCATGACGGCTCTCCGATCGGTCACCGGCGCGCCGGGGCGGCGCGGGTGCGGTCGTCGTTCGCGTACCCCTGTGGTTGAGCGCGCAACATCTTAGCCTCGGGAGGGCCCGGCGGCACGGGGTCGCGCCCCGTCGTCCGCCGGACCCGTGTCCGTCGGCCGTCTCCCACGGTCTCAGCTGGACTCGCGTCGCACCACCGAAGCCCCGAGCACCTTGTGGGCCTCGGGTGCGCCCGCGTGGTCGCGCACCGCGCGGTCGACCAGCTCGGCCAGCTCACGGCCGGAGGGCAGTTCGAGGTGGACGGTGCTCAGCCGGGGCCGCAGCAGCCGGCCCAGCATGAGGTTGTCCGCGCCGACGACGGCGACCTCCTCGGGGATGCGGATGCCCTCGTCCTGCAGCGCGCGCATGAGCAGCATGGCGTACTCGTCGTTGTACGTGAACACGGCGTCGAGGCCGAGATCGCGCCAGCGGGCGGCGAGCCGGGCCGCGGCGCCCTCGTCGTAGGCCAGTGGCAGCTCGGTGACCGTGGCGTCGGTGCCCTCCACCGCGGCGCGTACGCCCGCCAGCCGGGGCGTGGAGAAGGTCTCAAGACCGGGCTCGCGGGGGACGACCACGCCGATCCGGCGGCGGCCACGGTCGAACAGGTGGGCGCCGGCGCTGTGGCCGACGACGTCGTGGTCCATGAGCAGGGCGTGCGCGCCCTCGACGGTCTCCGGGCCGAGGGTGACGACGGCCCGCGCCCCGGAGCGTTTGAGCACCTCGACGCCGCGCGGGCCGAGGCCGGAGCCGGGGACCAGGACGGCGACGGGCCGCAGTTCCGCCCAGGAGGGGGCGGCCTCGTCGTCGTGCAGGCCGACGGTGCCGTACTGCACGACCGTGTAGTCGAGGCGGCCGAGGGCGCTCTGCAGGTCGTTGATGAACTGGCTGTAGAGGGGGCCGACGGGGAAGGCCGGCGCGGGCATCAGGACCATACGGCTGTGCCCGGCGCGCAGGCTGCGGGCCGCGGCGTGCGGCACGTATCCGAGTTCTCGCGCGGCTTCGCGGACCCGGCGCCGGGTGGGTTCGCTGATCCGGACGGCCCCGGCGTTGTTCAGGACGTAGGAGACGGTCGCGCGCGAGACGCCGGCCAGGCGGGCCACATCGGCGCTCGTGGGGACGGAGCGCGTCGGTGCGGGGGGCGCGGACGCGGGCGGGTTCGATATCTGCACCATGACGTACCGCATCCTTGCAGAAGCCGTAACGGGTTTGTCAGCGGGGTGAGTTGAGACGCTCACCCGGTCTTCACGGGGGATGTCACCCGGTCGACGAGGTCGAGCCAGGCGGTCTCCAGCCGTTCCAGCGGCATGCCGCACTGCCGGATGAGGTGGTGGATCAGGGCGGGGTCGAGCTGGCCCATCAGCGTGTGGGCGAGCAGGTCGCAGTCCGCGTCCGGAACCGCCTCGCGCAGCAGCAGGACCACGTGGTGGCGCAGGACCTGGCGGGGCGGGCTGGTGAAGCGGCGCCCCGGCTCCGGCTCGGCGGCCAGTTGCAGCTCCAGCTCCTCGGCGGTCCGGCGGAGCGTGGCGAGGCCGAACGCCCGCAGCCGCTCGGCGGGGGGCGCGCCCGGGCCGAGCGGGGGCGGTCCGGTGAGGAAGGAGGCCTGGAACTTCTTCTCGGAGTGGTCGAGGAGCGCCGTGAGCAGTCCGGTGCGGTCGCCGAAGCGGCGGAAGACCGTTCCCTTGCCCACGCGGGCAGCCGCCGCCACCTCCTCCATGGTGATGCCCTCGGCCCCGCGCTCGGCGACGAGCCGGGCGGCCGCCTCCAGCAGCCTGGCGCGGTTGCGGGCGGCGTCGGCGCGCAGGCAGGGCTCCTCGGCGTCGGTGCCGACCTGGAGCAACTCCAGTGGCCCGACGGGCTCCTGCGGCGTCGGTACGGGCGGCGGGACGGCGGACATGAAGACAGGGTAAAGCACCGGGATGAAACTGGACCGCGGTCCGGTTAAAGTGCTACAACTACGAACCGGACCCCGGTCCGTTTCTATCGAAGCTTTCAGCCCTTCTGGAGTCTTTCCATGTCTGTTCGCATCCTCGCCCTCGTCGGCAGCCTTCGCGCGGGTTCGCACAACCGTCAGCTCGCCGAGACCGCGGTGAAGCTCGCTCCCTCGGGCGCCGACGTAACCCTCTACGAGGGGCTGGCGGAGATCCCGTTCTACAACGAGGACATCGACGTCGAGGGCACCGTCCCGGCCGCCGCCGTCAAGCTGCGCGAGGCCGCCGCGACCGCCGACGCGCTGCTGTTCTTCACGCCCGAGTACAACGGCACGATCCCGGCCGTCCTGAAGAACGCCATCGACTGGATGTCCCGCCCGCACGGCGCCGGTGCCCTCAGCGGCAAGCCGGTCGCCGTCGTCGGCACCGCCTACGGCCAGTACGGCGGCGTCTGGGCGCAGGACGAGGCGCGCAAGGCCGTCGGCATCGCCGGCGGCAAGGCGATCGAGGACATCAAGCTGTCCATCCCCGGCTCCGTGGTCCGCTTCGCGGAGACCCACCCGGCGGACGACAACGAGGTCGCCGAACAGCTGACGGAGGTCATCACCCGCCTGCACACGGTCGCCGCGCGGTCCTGAGAACAGCCTCTCCGGCGTGTGAGGGGGATCGGGGGTCCGGAGGCAGCGCTCCCGGACCCCCGCTCACCTCACGCGGCCGCCCGCGCGGACCCGCCGTCGCGGTGGATCGGCGCCGCCGACCCCGTCAGCGGGACGCCCGTCCCGCCGCGACGGGAGGCGACGATCTCCGCCGCGATGGACAGGGCCGTCTCCTCGGGCGTGCGGGCACCGAGGTCGAGCCCGATCGGCGAGCGCAGCCGGGACAGCTCCCGCTCCCCCACCCCCGCCTCCCGCAGCCGCCGCTCCCGGTCGGCATGCGTGCGCCGCGACCCCAGCGCACCCACGAACGCCACCGGCATCCCCAACGCGACCCGCAGCAGCGGAACGTCGAACTTCGCGTCGTGCGTGAGCACGCACAGCACCGTCCGCGCGTCGGTCCGCGTGCCGCGCAGATAGCGGTGCGGCCAGTCGACGACGACCTCGTCCGCCTCAGGGAAACGGTCCCGGGTCGTGAAGACCGCCCGGGCGTCGCACACCGTGACGTGGTAGCCGAGGAACTTCCCCGCCCGCACCAGCGCCGCCGCGAAGTCGATCGCCCCGAAGACGATCATGCGGGGCGGCGGCACCGACGTCTCGACGAACAGCGTCACCCCGCCGGGGCAGAACGCCCCTTCCTCCCCGACCGCGACCGTGCCGGTACGGCCCGCGTCCAGCAGGGCCCCGGCCTCGGCGGCCGCCGTCCTGTCCAGCTCGGCCGGCCCGCCCAGGCCGCCCCTCCAGGTACCGTCCGGCCGTACGAGGAGCGCCGCGCCGAGGCGGTCCGCCGGACCCTCGACGACCCGCACCAGAGCTCCGGGACCGCCCTCGTCCGCCACGGACAGCGCCGCGCCCAGCACCTGCCTGAACGGGGAAGGCGCCGGCACCGGGGTGACCATGATGTCGATGACGCCGCCGCAGGTCAGACCCACCGCGAAGGCGTCCTCGCCGCTGTAGCCGAAGCGTTCGACGCGGGTGCCGCCGTCCGCCAGGGCCCGCGCGCACAGGTCGTACACCGCGCCTTCCACACAGCCGCCGGAGACCGAGCCGATCACCGTGCCGTCCCGGTCGACGGCGTCCCGGCCCTCGACGCGGGTGTGCGGTGTGCCGACGGCAGGCGTCAAACTCGTGGCGCCGGTCGTGGCGGTGGTCATCGGGCGGCCTCCTCGGCGAGTTCGGACAGCACGGCCACCACGAGGTTGCGCATGAGTGTCACCTTGTATCCGTTGCGGGGCAGCGGCTCGGCGCCGCGAGTTCGGCGTCCGCGGCGGCGGCGAAGTACTCCGCTTCGGCCGGGGCACCACTGAGGACGCGTTCGGCGGCGTGGGCCCGCCAGGGGCGGGAGGCGACCGCACCGAAGGCGAGGCGGGCCTCGCGGACGACTCCGCCCGAGACGTCCAGGGCGGCGGCGACGGAGCCGATCGCGAAGGCGTAGGAGGCCCGTTCGCGGACCTTGCGGTAGCGGGAGCGGGCGGCGACGCGCGCCGGCGGCAGGGTGACGCCGGTGATCAGCGCGCCGGGCGGCAGGGCGGTCTCCCGGTGCGGGGTGTCACCGACGGGGCCCGGGCGTCACCTCGTCGTCAGGCGACCGCCGTGGGGGCCACGGTACGGAGTTCACGGAGCGCCGCGGCCACCGCGGGGCGGGTGTGGCCGCCCGTGCGGGTACAGGTCAGCAGCTTGCGGTGCGGGTCGCCCGCACAG
Source organism: Streptomyces speibonae (assembly GCF_984686075.1). NCBI lineage: Bacteria > Bacillati > Actinomycetota > Actinomycetes > Kitasatosporales > Streptomycetaceae > Streptomyces > Streptomyces speibonae. The sequence goes on from NZ_OZ480260.1 coordinate 542,618, forward strand.
CGCACGCGGGTGATCGGCAGATGCGGCGTCAGATGGGCCAGACGCGGGATCAGGGCCACGCCCAGGCCGTGGGCGACGAGATGGGCGGCGACGTTCCAGTCCAGGGCGTGATGGACGACGTCCGGGGAGAAGCCGGCCGCACCGCACGCGGACATCACATGCGGCCGGCAGGGGCTCTCCGGCACCGGAGCGATCCACGGCTCACGCGCCGCCTCGGCGAGGTCGACCCGCTCCGTACGGGCAAGCGCGTGCCCGGCCGGGACGACCAGGTCGAAGGGATCGTCCAGCAGCGGCCGCTGGTCGAACCGCGCGTCGCTCAGCGGCGGGTTGTGCGGCGTGGACTCCACCACGGCCAGATCCGTCGCCCCTTCGAACAGCAGGTCGAAGCTCTGCGGCACCCCCGCCTCCGCGATCCGCACCGACAGCCGCGGATGGCGCGCGCCCATCCGGGCGGCCATCGGCGCCAGCAGCACCGAGATCGCCACCGGGAACCCGGTGACCCTCAGCACCCCGGCCGGAGCGTCGTGATCGGCCCGCAGATCCAGCTCCGCCTGCTCCCAGCGCGCCTGGATGGCGTCGGCGTGTGCCAGCAGACTCTCCGCGGCCGGGGTCAGCCGCACCCCGCGTCCCTGCGGCTCCAGCAGCACGACGTCGAGGTCACGCGCGAGCTGGCGGATCTGCTGGGAGGCGGCGGACGGGGTGAAGTGCAGGGCGCGGGCCGCCGCGGTGACCGTTCCGTAGTGGGCGACCGCCCTCAGGACGTGCAGCCTGCGCAGATCAATCATGTAGGCAACGCTTCACGGTCAGGTGCACAAAGTCAACCTGGACGTGTAAGGACGTGAGGACGCACCCTGGATGTGTCGCGACAATCGACAAGCACCGAGGCGACTGAGTCCCAAGAGGAACGTCCCAAGAGGAACAAGGAGTCACCAATGACCAGCACCACCGGCGCCACGGGGACGACCGGCACCTTCTGCCCGTACTGCGGGTGGCCGGACGACGCCGAGCCGTTCCAGGTGGTCTCCCGGCACGGCACCGCGGCCGGCAGCACGGTGTGGACCCGGTGCGGCTGCGGCTCGCTCCAGGTGCGCTCCGTCGACGGACGCGGCGCCCGCATCGTCTCCCGCAGCCGCCCCGCCGACGCTCCCTGGAGCGGGGCCGGCCGGTGAACGCACGGGGCGGCCGTTGACAGACCGTCCGCCCCGGCGGTACTGATCGGGAACGGGGCCACGGGAGCAGGCAGGAGGCATGGACGTGCAGGAACTCCCGTTGTCCGGGGTGACGGTGGTCAGTGCCGAGCAGGCGGTGGCCGCCCCCTACGCCACCCGTCAGCTCGCCGACCTCGGCGCCCGCGTGATCAAGCTGGAGCGGCCGGGCGAGGGCGACTTCGCCCGGCGCTACGACACCACCGTGCACGGCCACTCCAGCTACTTCGTGTGGCTCAACCGCTCCAAGGAGTCCCTCACCCTGGACCTCAAGGACCCGCGGGGCTGGGACATCCTGCACCAGCTCCTCCAGGACGCCGACGTCTTCGTGCAGAACCTCGCACCGGGCGCCGCCGGCCGGCTCGGCCTGGGGACCGGCGAGCTCACCCGCCGCCACCCGAGGCTGATCCCCTGCACGGTCTCCGGTTACGGCACGAGCGGGCCGTGGGCCGACCGCAAGGCGTACGACCTGCTGGTGCAGTGCCAGACGGGCCTGGTGTCGCTGACCGGGACGGAGCGTGAGAGCGCCCGTACCGGCATCTCCGTCGCCGACATCGCCGCCGGGATGTACGCGTACAGCGGTGTGCTCACCGCCCTCTACACCCGCGCGACCACCGGCACGGTCCGCCCCGTGGAGGTGTCCCTGTTCGAGGCGCTGGCCGAGTGGATGGGCCAGCCCGCCTACTACACCCGCTACGGCGGCAGCCAGCCCCCGCGGCTGGGCACCCAGCACGCCACCATCGCCCCGTACGGGACCTACCGGGCCGCCGACGGCCACGAGGTGCTGTTCTCCATCCAGAACGAGCGCGAGTGGGCGGCCCTGTGCACGGAGTTCCTCGGACGGCCCGAGCTCACCGACGATCCGCGGTTCGCGACCGGCTCGGACCGGGTGGCGCACCGGGAGGAGCTGAACCTGATCATCGCGGAGCGTTTCGCCCGCGACGACGCCGAGGAGCTGCTGAAGGACCTGGAGGCGATCGGCATCGCCTGCGCCGGTGTCAACGACATCCCCGCCTTCCTGGACCATCCGGTGCTCGCCGCGCGCGACCGCTGGCGCGAGGTGGAGGTGCCGGGTGCGACGGTGTCGGCGCTCATCCCGCCCGCCGACCTGGCGGGCCTGCCCGCACGTATGGACCCGGTCCCGGCCGTGGGCGAACACACCGAGGCGATCCTGACCGAACTCGGCCGCACCCCAGGCGAGATCGAGGCCCTGCGGGCGGACTCGGTGGTCTGAAGCGGACCCGTCGGGGCAGCATCGACCGCGCTGCGACGCAACGCGTCTCGCGACCGCCCTGTGCGGGGAGCCGACAGTCCGGTAGTCGCTTCGTCCGGGTCATCGTGAGGCAGCCGCACCTCGCCGGGCACGATCCGCCGCGGCACGCCCTCCGCCTGCCGGCCACCCGCCGGCTCCCCGGTCCCCGGCTGCGGGGACGCCGGTCCCGGCGGGCGACGTCCTGCGCGACGCGCACGCTGGACCGCCCGGACCGGCGCGCGGCCGGCCCCTGTCGCCCCTCCCGCTCCCTCGGCGCCGGGCCCTTCCCACCCCGGGCCAGTCCGAGGGCGCCGTCCCCACGGGGCACTACATCTAGGGCTGCCGCTGGTGCAGGGCTTCCAGGACGTCCTCGTCCGTCAGCTGGTCGAACTCCGCGTACCACTGGCCGACGGCCATGAACGCGGCGGGCTCGTGCAGGCACACCACCTCGTCGGCCTCGGCGCGCATGTGCGCCACGCCCTCGGGCGCGCCGACGGGCACCGCCAGCAGGAGCCGGCCGGGTCCCTGTGCGCGCAGGGAGCGCAGGGCGGCGCGGGCGGTGGAGCCGGTGGCCAGTCCGTCGTCGACGACGATCACGGAGCGGCCGCGCAGGTCCGGAGCGGGCCGGCCCCGGCGGTAGAGCTGTTCGCGGCGGCGCAGTTCGGCGCGCTCGCGTTCGACGACGGGCGCGAGGTCGGACTCGGTCAGGCCCAGCCGCCGCAGGGCGTCCTCGTCGAACAGCGGCACCCCGTCACCGGCCATCGCGCCGACCCCGTACTCCTCGTGGAAGGGGGCGCCGATCTTCCGTACGACGAGGACGTCGAGCGGAGCGTCCAGGGCGCGGGCGACCTCGGCGGCCACGGCGGCACCGCCGCGCGGCAGGGCCAGCACGACCGGGTCCGGCAGGGCGCCCTCGTCCTGCCTCTGCCGCAGTCGTGCCGCCAGTTCGCGGCCGGCCTCCCGGCGATCACGGAACCGCATGGCGGATGCCTCCCTCCGCACGGCGACGGCACCTCAGCACCTGATACGCACCCCACGTACCCGCTCCCCGGCGCCCGAAGCACGGCCGGGGGCATGGGTCCCCGGGGCTCGGGCAGTCGGGGGGCATGGTCGGTGACACGGGCGACTACGGGCAGGCGCGGCGCCCCGACGAGAGCGGGCACCGCGCGGTGGCGCGGGACGACGAGGTCCGGATCGAGGCGTGGGCGGCGAGCCGGGAGCACTGTCTGGCGGAGGCGGTGTCGGCGATGGTGGAGTCCTTCGCCGACGTCTCCGGGGTCCGGCCGACCGGTGTGGCGCGCATCCGTCTCGACGCGGCCAGCGACGACGATCTGCTGGCCGCGCTGCTGGACGAGATCCTTTACCGGCTGGATGTGTACGGTCAGGTCCCGGTGGACGTGGAGGCGGACGAGGCGGAGGGCGGCCTCGATGTGCGCCTGGCGGTCGCCGGCCTGTCCCAGGTCCGCCTCACCGGTGCCGCGCCGGCGGCGGTGACCTGGGAGGACCTGCATGTCACCCCCGGACCGTGCGGATGGTCCTGCGCGATCACCATGGACGCCTGACCCCTCCGTCCCGCCGGGGCCCCCTCGGGCCCGCGCTCAGTGGGTGGGGGACGCCGTGCTGATGTCCGCGAGGGCGGAGTGCGGGTCCTCCGTGGCGGCGAGGTCACCGAGGCTGACCATGCCCACCGGACAGCCCCCGCGTTCGACCACGGGCAGCCGGCGGACGGCGTGCCGGCGCATCAGCTCGACGGCCCGGTCGGTGGTGTCCTCGGGGTCGAGGGTCACCAGGGGCGGGCGGGTGCACAGCGCACCGACCGTCGTGACCTCGGAGTCGTGCCCCTCGGCGACGCCCCGCAGCACGATGTCGCGGTCGGTGAGCACACCGAAGAGATCGCAGTCGTACGCGACCAGGACGTCGCCGATGTCGTGCTCGCGCATCAGGCGCGCCGCCCGCGCCACCGTGGTCATGGGCTCGACGGACGCGGTGTCCGCGGACATCACGTCCCGTATCCGCCTGGTCATGGCACCTCCAGGGTCCGGGTGACCGGCCTGATTTCCGTGTGCGCCGCGTAGCCCGCGGCGCACACCTCAAACCGGCGTCCGCCCGGTCCGCCGGGGGCGGTCAGACGGCCCCGGGGACCTCTTCGGTGACCCCGTTGAGCGGGGAGTCCGGGTCGGTGCCGTAGGGGCGGGTGATCGCCTCGAGACCGTGGCCGGCCGGATCGCGGAAGTACACGCCGCGCCCGCCGTCGTTGCGGTTGATGCGGCGGGGGTGCTGTCCGTGCGGGTCGGCCTGGATGGGGACCCCGGCGTCCACGAGCCGGGCGAGAACCGCGTCGAACTCCTCCTCGGAGACGAGGAACGCGTAGTGCTGTACCGGGATGTCGATGTCGACGGCCGCGAAGTCCAGGGTGACGCCGTTGGCGGTGGTCACCGGGAGGAACATCCCGGTGGGTTCGCCGACCTCGAGGCCGAGGATCCCGGCGAGGAAGTGGGCGGACTTCTCCCGGTCACGGGAGAGAACGATCGTGTGGTTGAACTCGACTGACAAGGCAATGCCTCCACGGGCATCCGCGGCGCCTCCATGCCTCACCCGGCCGGTGACCGGCACGCGATGCCGCGCCGTCGAGCGTAGACAGGGCGGTGGAACCCTGTCGAGCCGAGAACCGGCCGCCCGGCCTGTTCTCGGCCGTTCGGTGCTGTGCGATCGCGAAGTCCGTCGCCGTGAAGGGCGGAGAGCCGGTCAGCGCGGGGTGCCGCCCCGGCCGCCCTCCGCCTCGACGGCCTCGTCCACCCGGCCCGCCGCCCAGGCCAGGAACTCCCCCACCTCCTCCCCCGGCAGGGCGAGCGCCGACTCCCGGGGGCGTTCGAAGCTGCGCAGCGCCTCGGTGAGCAGCGGCGCGAAGTACGTCTCGGAGGCGGCGACGATCCCGGCCGCCCTGCGCTTGGGGAACCAGTGCCCCGTACGGCAGTACACGACGGAGCGGCAGCCGTTGAGGACGCGGTTGTCGGCCGAGTGGCCCTCGCCCTGGGCGTGCTCCCGTACGGAGGCGCGGAGCGCGGTGAGGACGGCGGACCGCCGGGGCGCGGCGATCACCTCGCGGGGCGGCGCGCCGTACAGCGGGAGGCCGGCCTGGTGGGCGATGGAGCGGTCGAGGACGTACCAGAAGGCGTGGGACTCCCGGGCGTCGTGGCTGACCCGCTCGGGCAGGGACGGCCCGGTGTTGAGGTCCATGAGGTATCCGGCCGCGTCGGACGGACGGGCGGCGAACCCGGCGGGATACACCACCAGTTCCAGCCCGGCGGCGGGGCAGTCCAGGGCGGCGTGGGTGAGGTTCCGGGCCAGGCCGGGCAGCGAACGGTGCGGCAGGGAGTCGTCCACCACGACCGTCACGTCGATGTCGCTGCGTCCGTGGCGGTAGTCGCCGAGGGCGAGGGATCCGACGGCCAGGACGCTCACCAGGTGCGGGCCGCAGGCCGCGCGGGTGCGGCGGACCAGTTCGTCCAGGTAGGGGCGGAGCACGGGCGGGACGGACGTACGGCTCATGGGGACAGTGTCGGGCCTCGGCCGGGCACGCGGGTGTCAGTTCCAGAGGTCGTCGCTGTCGCACACGCGCGCGCCCATGTTGCGTTCCATCATCCGCAGGGCCGCGTCCGCGAGGTCGGCGTGCATGTGGGCGACCGCGTCGCGCGGGACGACCACGTCGAGGTGCCTGATGTGCGCGTCGAGCGAGGAGTACAGGACGCACTGCTCCGTCACCTGGCCGCACAGCACCAGCCGGTCGATGCCCTGCTGGGCGAGCAGATAGCCCAGCGGGGTCTCGAAGAAGATCGAGTGCCGGGCCTTGACGACGAAGAGGGAGGAGTCGTCCGGCCGCAGCGGCTCCACGAGGCGCGCGTGCGGTCCCGCCAGCGCCTTGTCGAGCAGTTCCCCGTGGTGGGAGCGCCACTCACCGAAGTTGTCGTTGACGTAGACGACCGGGACGTCCTTGCGCCGTGCCCGTTCCAGCAGGGCGGAGACGACCGGGACGACCGCCTCGGCGGACGGCAGCAGGAGTTCGGCGTCGGGGTGGTCGTAGGTGTTGATCATGTCGATGACGATCAGCGCGGTCTTGCCCATGCCACCAGGGTTCCACCTGCAAAGGCGGGTCAGACATGGCGGCGCGGTACTTGACAGAAGACCTCTCGCGTCACAGCCTTTGGCAACGTTGTCATACTGTTCGGCACGACGGGCGGGCGAGGCCGGTTCGGGCGCGTGCCGCCGCTGCTTTCCGATGGGACACCACGCTCATGAAGGAACCACCAACGGGCGATCCGCAGTCGGTCGCGGTCGACCTGCGGGCCGTGTGCGGGATCGACTGGATCCGCCTCACCTTCGAGGGCGACGCGAGCGACCCGCTGTTCGCCCCGCCCGCCGCGGGCCACCCGCACGGCGGCACGACCGCCAGGCCGGTCCGGTCGAGCTATCCGCTCGAGTTCGTCGTCGAGGTCAGCCCCGAGCGGGCGGAGTGGACGAGCGTCTACCACACCATCGCCGGGACCGGAGGGGTGGTGAACATCCAGCCGGCCCACCCGGTCCGGGGCCGCTGGGTGCGGCTGACGTCCCTGCGCCGCTCCAGCTCCCACCCGCTCGGGCTCAACGGATTCGAGGTGTACGGCAGCGCCGGCGACGGCCGCCCGGCCGGCGCCCTCCTCGGGGCGATGCCCGGCCGGGTCGGGCTGCCGGGCCCGGTCGACGCGCTCGCGGGACGGCGCGGGCCGGCCGGCCCCGGTGACGCGCTCGCGGGACGGCGCGGGCCCACCGGCTCCGTGGACGAGCTCGCGGGACGGCGCGGGCCCACCGGCCCGGTGGCCATCAGGGCCGTCCGGCCCTAGCCCCGGCGGGTGCGGTCGCCGACGATGGACGAATGATCCACAGCGATGGCTTCCGTGTGCTCGACCGGCAGGAGTGCCTGCGCCTGCTGGCCATGGCACCGGTCGGCCGGGTCGTCTACACCCGGCAAGCGCTGCCCGCGGTCCTGCCGGTCAACTTCTCCCTGGACACGGACTCCGCCGTGGTGCTGCGCACCTCGGCCGCGTCCGATCTGCTGCGGGCGATCGACGGCGTGGTGGTCGCCTTCGAGGCCGACGACTTCCACCCCGGGCGCCGGGCCGGCTGGAGCGTGGTCGTCACCGGCCGCGCGGCCGTGGTCACCGATCCGGCGGAGCACGAGCGTCTGCTGCGGACCGGCCCCCGGTCCTGGATGCCCATGCGGGACGGCGTGTTCGTCCGGATCGACGCCGAGATGGTGACGGGCCGCGAACTCACCGGCGTGCCCTGCTGATCCGCCGGCCGCGAGGGCTCCGGACGGCGTGCGGCGGGTGTGCCGTACGGTACGCGTGTGACCGCCTACAGCCCTGAGAACGCCCCGGGCCGCTACGGCCCCTCCGCCACCGTCGAGGCCGCGCCCCATGAGGTGGGCCGGGTGCGCACCGAGTACTCGCCCGAGCACGACGGCGATCCCGACCCCGGGGAGATCGTCTGGACCTGGGTGCCCTACGAGGAGAACGACGGCCGGGGCAAGGACCGTCCGGTGCTCGTCGTCGCCCGGGAGGCGGGCGGGACGTTCCTCGCGGTGCAGCTGTCCAGCAGGCGGCGCGAGGGCGACCGGGAGTGGGTGGCGATCGGCAGCGGGCCGTGGGACCGGTCGGGCCGCGACTCGTGGGTGGACGTGGCCCGGGTGCTGCGGCTGCACGAGGTGGGGATGCGGCGGGAGGCGTGCGCCCTGGACCGGATGCGGTTCAACCTCGTGCGTCAGCGGCTGCGGGAGCGGTACGGCTGGAGCTGACCGCCGGCGGGCCGGACGACAGAGGGGCGAACGCACGCTCGAAGGCGGCGCGGACCGCGCTGTCGTGGGTGCGGTCCAGGATGCCGAAGACGATGTGCGCGAAGGCCCCCGCGAAGCGCCCGCCCGGCTCCAGCAGTCCGCGGAACGCCGCCGCCACCTGAGCCGGGTCGTTGCGGAACACCCCGCAGCCCCAGGCGCCCAGGACCAGCCGCCGGTAGCCGTGGGCGGCCGCGGTCTCCAGCACCCGCTCGGCCCGTGTCCGCAGGGCCGCCGGCACCTGTGGCGCGCGCTCCGGCGCCGAGCGCAGGATCACGCCGGCGTTGGGAGCGGGCGAGGTGAGGAAACCGGCCGTGAACGGCTCGTCCATCAGGCGGCCGCGGTCGTCGCGGAAGACGGGCACGGCCGGTGAGTGGATCACCCGGTCCGAGTAGAACGGATCGCGGTGGGCGCGGTGGTGGTCGTAGAAGCCGGGGGCCCGCAGCAGACAGGTGTACAGCGCGGAGGAGCGGCACAGGGCCTCCTCCTGGGCCTGCGCGCCGTTGAGGTAGCCGCCGCCGGGGTTGCGGGCGGAGGCGAAGTTCAGGACGGCCACGGGGCCTTCGAGCCGGCGGGCGGCCCGCAGGCTGCTCTCCCCGGTGACCTCGAACCGGGTCTCCACCGGGCGCAAGGACGGGACCGGGACCGGGTCCGGCCCGAACATCCGCGTGCCGTCGGCCGCGGCCCCGATCGCCGCCGCGAGGGACACCTCGTGTCCGCCGGACGCACGGTAGGCCCCGGCCGCCACGATCTCCTCGGTCTCGCGGGCCATACCGCGCAGGCGCGCGCTCACGGCGCCACCCCCGTAGCCGCCGTGACCGCGCACCGCTCGTTCCCCCTCGTCGTGCTCACGCACGCATCGTGGGCGATGCTGGTGATGCCGCGCAACGGAGTTTCCGCCCCGTGGCGGACCGGGCGGCAGGCGGCGGGCGGCAGGGGCCCGGCGACAGGCCTGAGGAAAGGATGACCGAACCGGGACGTCACGCCAGGCACTCTTGTGCCGGGCGACGCGAGGGTTTTGGGTGGACGGGTTGCTGCCGGCCGGGAGGAACCTCCGGGCCGGCGACATGGTGGACTCCCCAGGAGGATCCCGACATGTCCGATTCGGCAGGCGGCTGTACCCAGCCGCACACCGCCGTCACAGAAGCCGAGGTGGACGCCCTGGTGCGGGGCATCTGCTTCAAGACCGGACCACCGCGCCGCACGGGCGTCGAGGTGGAATGGCTCGTCCACGAGCTGCGGGACCCGCGGCTCCCCGTGTCACCCGAACGGCTCGAAGCGGCCTACGCCGCTCTGCGCACCGTGCCCCTGAGGTCGGCGCTCACCGTTGAGCCCGGCGGCCAGCTGGAGCTGAGCTCGCCGCCCGCCGCCTCCCTGATGGAGTGCGTCGCCACCGTCTCCGCCGACCTGGACGCCGTCCGCGCGGTGCTGCGCCGGGACGGACTGGCCCTCGTGGGCCTCGGTCACGACCCCTGGCAGACCCCCCGCCGCTTTCTGCGCGAACCGCGCTACGACGCCATGGAGGCCTGTCTCGACCGCACCGGCCCCGCCGGCCGCGCCATGATGTGCACCTCCGCCTCCGTGCAGGTGTGCGTGGACGCCGGCTACGAGGAGCCCGGACCCCTCGGCCATGTGCGGCGCTGGTGGCTGGCGCACCAGCTGGGCGCGGTCCTGGTCGCCGTGTTCGCCAACTCCGCCATCGCCGGTGGCCGGCCCACCGGCTGGCTGTCCACCCGCCAGCTGCGCTGGGCGCAGATCGGCACCGGCCGGGCGGGCGGCCCCGTACTGGACGCCGACCCGCGCGCCGTCTGGGCCCGGCACGTGCTGGACGCGCCCGTGATGTGCGTGCGCGACGGGGACGGTCCGTGGCAGGTGCCCGAGGGGCTCACCTTCCGGGAGTGGACCCGGTCCCTGGTGCCGCGGCCGCCCACCCGGGAGGACCTCGACTACCACATGACCACGCTGTTCCCGCCGGTCAGACCGCGCGGCCATCTGGAGCTGCGCATGATCGACGCGCAGCCCGGAGACGACGGCTGGATCGTGCCGCTGGCCGTGACGGCGGCGCTGTTCGACGACCCCGAGGCCGCCGAGACCGCCTACCGGACGGTGAAGCCGCTGGCCGAGCGGACGCACGGCATGCCGGCCCCGCACAATCCGCTGTGGCGGGACGCGGCCCGGGTCGGACTGGCCGATCCGGAGCTGCGCGAGGTGGCCGCCGCCTGCTTCGAGGCGGCGCTGCGCGCACTCCCCCGGATCGGCGCGGCCACCGAGGTCGTCGACGCCGTCGCGGCGTACCGGGACCGCCATGTCGCCCGGGGCCGCTGCCCGGCCGACGACACGCTCGACGCGCTGCGGACGGCGGCCCGGGCCGCTGCCACCGCCCCCACGCACGGGAAGGACATCCCCTCATGACCGACCACGCCCTCGACGCCGGAGCCCTGCGCGAGCGCGCGGTCGCCTCGCTGATCACCGCACGGAACCGCACGACACTGCTCACGAGCTGTGTGGAGGATCCCGATCTGACCGCGCAGCACTCGCCGCTGATGTCGCCGCTGGTGTGGGACCTCGCCCACATCGGCAACCAGGAGGAGCAGTGGCTGCTGCGGGCCGTCGCCGGCCAGGAGGCGCTGCGGCCCGAGATCGACGGCCTGTACGACGCCTTCGAGCACCCGCGCGCACAGCGTCCGAGCCTGCCGCTGCTGCCGCCGGACGAGGCCCGCAGGTACGCCGCCGACGTGCGCGGCCGGGCCCTGGACGTGCTGGAGGCCACCGCGTTCGACGGAACGCGGCTGACGGAGGCGGGCTTCGCCTTCGGCATGATCGCCCAGCACGAGCAGCAGCACGACGAGACCATGCTCATCACCCATCAGCTGCGCCGGGGCCCGCGGGCCCTGACCGCGCCGGACCCGGGGCCGGCCCCGGTGTTCACGGGCCCGGCGGAGGTCCTCGTGCCGGGCGGCCCGTTCACCATGGGCACCTCGGACGAGCCCTGGGCGCTGGACAACGAACGGCCCGCGCACCGGCGGGAGGTGGCCCCCTTCCGCATCGACACCACACCGGTGACGAACGCCGCGTACCAGGCGTTCATCGAGGACGGCGGCTACGCCGAGCCCCGCTGGTGGACCGCCGAGGGCTGGGCCCACATCCGACGCAACTCGATCACCGCGCCGCTGTTCTGGCGCCGGGACGGCCGGCAGTGGCTGCGGCGCCGGTTCGGGGTCACCGAGGTGGTGCCGCCCGACGAGCCGGTGCTGCACGTGTGCTGGTACGAGGCCGACGCCTACGCCCGCTGGGCCGGGCGCCGGCTGCCCACCGAGGCGGAGTGGGAGAAGGCGGCCCGTCACGACCCGGCCGGTGACCGGTCGATGCGCTATCCCTGGGGCGACGCCGACCCCGGCCCCGAGCACGCCAACCTCGGCCAGCGGCACCTGCGTCCGGCACCCGCCGGGAGCTATCCGGCCGGTGAGTCGCCGCTCGGGGTGCGGCAGCTGATCGGTGACGTGTGGGAGTGGACGTCGAGCGACTTCGCGCCGTACCCGGGCTTTCGCGCGTTCCCGTACAAGGAGTACTCGGAGGTGTTCTTCGGTCCGCAGTACAAGGTGCTGCGCGGCGGTTCGTTCGCCGTCGACCCGGTGGCCTGCCGGGGCACCTTCCGCAACTGGGACCACCCGATCCGGCGGCAGATCTTCTCCGGGTTCCGCACCGCGCGCTCGGAGGCCGTCTGATGTGCCGTCATGTGGCCTATACGGGGCCCGAGGAGCCGCTCGGCGCACTGCTCGTGCGGCCGCCGCACGCCCTGTACCGGCAGTCCTGGGCCCCCCGCCGGCAGCGGTACGGCACGGTCAACGCCGACGGCTTCGGCGTCGGCTGGTACGCGGCCGGTGATCCGGTGCCCGCCCGCTACCGGCGGGCGGGGCCCGTCTGGGCGGACCTGTCGTTCGCGGACCTGGCCCGGGTCGTGCGCACCCGCGCGCTGCTCGCCGCCGTACGCGACGCGACGCTGTCCGGGGCCGATGCCGAGGCGGCGGCGGCCCCGTTCGCGGCCGGGACCTGGCTGTTCAGCCACAACGGGGCGGTGCCGGACTGGCCGGGTTCGCTCGCGCCGCTGGTGGCGGCCCTGTCCGCCGAGGACGTGCTGTCGCTGGAGGCCCGCAACGACTCGGCGTTCGTGTGGGCCCTGGTGCTGGCCCGGCTGCGGGCCGGTGACGACGAGGGCCAGGCCCTCGCCGACACGGTCGCGGAGGTCGCCGAGGCGGCCCCGGGGGCACGCCTCAACCTGCTGCTCACCAACGGCGACACGGTCACCGCGACCGCCTGGGGCGACACGCTGTGGTACCTCGCCCGGCCCGGCGGCGGCACCGTCGTGGCCTCCGAACCCTACGACGACGATCCGCACTGGTCGGAGGTCCCCGACCGGACCCTGCTCACGGCGAGCGGCACGGACGTCCTGCTGACCCCGCTCAAGGAGCCCGGCGACCCCCTGACGTCCGCCGGCGCGCCCGTACCTTCGAGGGAGCCCCGCACGTGAGTCCGTTCCGCCTCACCCGCACCCTGCCCGAGGACGCCACCGGCGCCGCCCTGCGCGCCGACGTCCGCGAGGGCCTGACGGGCAGCCCCAGGACGCTGCCGCCGAAGTGGTTCTACGACGCCCGGGGCAGCGAGCTGTTCGAGGAGATCACCGAGCTGCCCGAGTACTACCCGACCCGCGCCGAGCGGGAGATCCTGCGCGGCCGCGCCGGCGGGATCGCCGAGGCGTCCGGTGCCCGCACCCTGGTCGAACTGGGCTCGGGCTCCTCGGAGAAGACGCGGTATCTCCTCGACGCGCTCTCCGGCCTGCACACCTACGTTCCCGTCGACGTCAGCGAGAGCGCCCTGACGCAGGCCGGGCAGGCGCTGGCCGCCGAGCGGCCGGGCCTCGAGGTGCACGCGCTCATCGCCGACTTCACCGCCCGGCTGACGCTGCCGGAGGCCCCGGGGCCGCGGCTGGTGGCGTTCCTCGGGGGCACCATCGGCAATCTGCTGCCCGTCGAGCGGGCCGCGTTCCTCGCCTCCGTCCGCGCCCTGCTCGCCCCGGGCGACGCCCTGCTGCTGGGCACGGACCTGGTGAAGGACGAGCGGGTGCTGGTCCGGGCGTACGACGACGCGGCCGGGGTGACGGCCGCGTTCAACAAGAACGTCCTGCACGTCATCAACCGGGAGCTGGGCGCCGACTTCGATCCGGACGCCTTCGCCCATGTCGCGCTGTGGGATGCCCGCGAGGAGTGGATCGAGATGCGGCTGCGCTCCCGTACCGCGCAGACGGTGAAGATCCCCGCCCTGGAACTCGCCGTGGACTTCGCGGCGGGCGAGGATCTGCGCACCGAGGTGTCGGCGAAGTTCCGGCGGCAGGGAGTCCGTGAGGAACTCTCCGCCGCCGGACTGGAGCTCACCCGGTGGTGGACGGACCGGGAGGAGCGGTTCGCCCTGTCCCTGAGCGTCGCCCGCTGAGGCGGGCGGGCCCGTCAGAAGGCCAGGGCCTCGGTGATGCGGCGGGCGGCGCGCTCGGCCTCCGTGGCCGGGTCGGAGCCGGTGAGCACCTTGGTCATGTACTCCTTGATCGGGTTGTCCGCCTCGACCTCGCTCCACTGGGGGGTGATGGGGGTCGCCCGGCCCTGTGCGGCTCCGGCCGCCATGGCCTCGAGGCCCTCGTCCCCCGACACCGAGTCGGCGAGGCTCGTCTTGTTGGGGACGTAGTTCATCGTGCGCGCCAGCTCGGTGTTCCAGCGGGCGCCGGTGAGCGCGGCGACGACCTTCACCGCGTCGTCCCTGACGTCGGTCTTCGCCGGGACGACGAGGTCGGAGCCACCGGTGAAGACGGCGCCGGGCCGCTTGGCGGTCCGGCCCGGGAGGGGGAAGTAGCCCAGCTTGCCCTTCAGGGCCGGATTCGCCTTGGCGATCGCCTGTGCCAGTCCGGGGACTCCCACGATCTGGGCGACCTTGCCTTCGGCGAACACGCCTGCCTGCGGCGGGTGTTCCTCGTCGGAGTCGGCCGGTCCCTCGCCGAGCGCCTGGAGCCGGCGGTAGAAGTCCATGCCGCGCAGCGCGGCCTCGCTGTCGAGCGCGCCGCGCCAGGTGCCGTCATCCTCCGTGGCGAGCTCACCGCCCTCCTCCCAGATGAACCCGGCGAGGGTGTACCAGTCCTGCCCGGCCAGGTAGATGCCCTGGTTGCCGCCGCTGTTGAGCTTCTCGGTGACGGTGAGCCACTCGTCCTGGGTCTCCGGCGGGTCGGTGATGCCGGCGTCGCGGAAGAGGTCCTTGCGGTAGATGACGACGCGGTTGGCCGCGTACCAGGGGATGCCGTACTGCTGCGACCCCCACTGGCCGGGTTCGGCGAGGCCGGGGAGCCAGTCGTCGCGGCCCCAGTCGCGCAGGGACTCCAGGGTGAGGTCGAGCAGCCGGTCGCCCTCCGCGTACGTGGAGACCTGGGTGTTGCCGACCTCGATGACGTCGGGCCCCTCCGGTGCCTTGGTCTTCAGCGCCTTCTGCACCTTCTCGCCGATGCCGGTCCACTCCTGGATACGGATGTCGAGGTCGATCTCCGGGTGTTCGCTCTCGAAGTCCTCGGTGAAGCGGTCCAGATAGTCCTGCGATGCGCTGTTCTGCATTAACCAGACGGTGACCTTGCGTTGTTCCGCGGCGCTGTCGGACAGCATTCCGCAGCCGCTGAGCAGGGAGGCGGACACGCAGACGAGGGCGAGCAGACGGCGTCTCACGGGGACCTGTTTCTGTCTGGAGGGGCTGGACAGGGAGGGGCCCGACGTGGGGGGCGAGCGGACGCTCGGGCGGGTGATCAGCATCTTGGTATGTACCAATGCCCGGGGTCAAGCCGTCAGGCGAACGGTGCCGGCGCCTCGCGCTCCGCCGCGCGGTGGGGCACGGTGGAGTGACGTGTGACACAGGCGGTGCACCGTGCGCGGGCGTCCGCCGGGGAGAGGAGCAGCAGCATGTCGGACCACACCTACCGGGTCACGGAGATCGTCGGCACCTCGCCCGACGGCGTCGACAGGGCCGTACGCAACGGCATCGAGCGCGCGTCGCAGACGCTGCGCAATCTGGACTGGTTCGAGGTGACCCAGGTGCGCGGCCAGATCGAGGACGGGCGGATCGCGCACTGGCAGGTGGGGCTGAAGGTCGGCTTCCGTCTGGAGGGAACGGAGTGAGCCTGCCGGGGTCTCAGGTCCGTCCCTGGCGCTCCTGAGCGTCCTTCAACTCCCCGGAGGGGGCCGTCCAGCGGGCCTGGACGACGGTGAAACCGGCCCGCCGGGCGTCCAGACAGACCAGTTCGTCGTCGTCCACGAACACGCGGATCTCGCGGGTGCGCGCCAGGCGCCGCAGGATCGCCAGTTTGGTGTGCCGGGCGGGCCGCCGGTCGGCGTTGCCGCGCATGTACAGCTCCCCCTCGGGCAGCTCCTGGGCGGCGAGCCAGTCCACCGTGTCGCGCCGGCAGCGCTCGGGCCGCCCGGTGAGATAGACGATCTCGCACTCCCGCGCGTGGCGCCGCACCAGCGCGATGCCCTCATCGAGCGGGGGATCCTGCGGGGCGGCGGCGAAGAAGGCGTCCCAGTCGCGGGGCCTGCGCTCCAGGAACCTCTGCCGGTGCGCCGTGTCGGCGAGGGTGTTGTCGAGGTCGAACACGGCCAGGGGGCGCTCGTTGCGGTCGGTCACATCGTCACCTTAGACATCCGCCGGGCGGAATCCTGGGGGCCGCCGGGTGTTGAACCCGGTATGGGTTCCGTCATCTCCTCGGTCCGCTTCTCCGTCCTCGACCGCTCGCGCACACGTGAGGGGCACACCGCCCCCGAGGCGCTGCGCGACACCGTGAGCCTGGCGCGGGAGGTGGAGCGGCTCGGCTACCACCGGTTCTGGGTCTCCGAGCACCACGGGGTGCCGGGGGTCGCCGGTTCGGCACCGACCGTCCTCGCCGCGGCTGTCGCGGGGGCCACCCGGACCATCCGCGTGGGCACCGGCGGGGTGATGCTGCCCAATCACCGGCCGTTCGTGGTGGCCGAGCAGTTCGGGGTGCTGGAATCGCTGTTCCCGGGCCGTATCGACATGGGCCTGGGCCGCTCGGTGGGGTTCACCGACGGGGTGCGCAGGGCGCTGGGCCGCGACAAGGGCGACGCGGACGACTTCGCCGGCCAGCTCGAGGAGCTGCTGGGCTGGTTCCGGGGCGCCTCCCCCGCCGGGGTGCGCGCCCGGCCGTCCGAGGGCCTGACCGTGCCGCCGTTCGTGCTGGCCATGGGGGAGGGTGCCACGATCGCGGCCCGCGCGGGCCTGCCGATGGTCATCGGCGACCTTCGCGACCGCGACCGGATGCGGCGCGGCATCGACCGCTACCGCGAGATGTTCCGCCCCTCCGGGTGGGCCACCGAGCCGTACGTCGTCGTCTCCGGCACGGTCGCGGTGGCCGCCACGCGCGAAGAGGCCCGCCGGCTGCTGGTCCCGGAGGCGTGGTCGATGGCGTACTCCCGCACCCACGGCACCTTCCCGCCGCTGCCGCCCGCCGAGCGGGTCGAGGCACGCTCCATGACCCCCAGGGAGCGGGGCTTGTACGAGTCGGGGCTCACCGGGCAGCTCGCCGGCACCGAGGAGGAAGTGGCGCACGAGCTGGAGTCGCTGCTGAAGGACACGGACGCGCAGGAGGTGCTGGTCACCACCAGCACCTACGACCGGGAGGCGCTGCTGGACTCCTACCGGCGGCTCGCCGCGCTCGCGGGGCTCGGGGACGGCGCGACGCGCCGGTGACAGCGCACCGGCGCGTTCCCGCGGCCGCGAGGGGGGCGGGCGGTCTACTGCCTGCCCTTCCGGGGGCCCTCGCCCTTCTTCGGGGCGTCACGGCCCGGCCGTCCGGTGTCCTCGATCATCTCCGTCTCGGCCTCGATGCGCTCCTTGCGGACCTGTCCGCGCACCGTCTCCTGCGTCGCCTTCTCCTCCGTGGTCATCCTGACCCGCTCCACCGGGACCGTCTCGGTCCTCACGACGGGGCGCTCCTCGTGCAGGGTGACCTCGTACTCGTCCTCCGAGATGTCCGGGCCCGCCATGGCCTGGTCACGGTTGCTCTCCGTGATCGGCTCGCGCTCCACGCGCACTTCCTCGTGGCGCACGGGTACGGTCTCCTGGACCTCCTCGGTGACCACGTACTTGCGCAGCCTGGCCCGTCCGCTCTCACGCCGCTCCACGGAGACGTGCATCTGCTCCTCGGAGCGGGTCATGGCGTCGTCCCGCGGTCCCGTGCGGGCCTCGCCGCGGCGGCCCGCGGTACCGGCGGTTCCCGCCGCGCCGGCCGTGGCTGCGGTTCCTGCCGCGCCGGCTGTACCCGCGGTTCCCGCCCTGCCGGTGGTGCCCGGCGCGGCCCCTTCCCGGGAGGTGTCGCCCCGGCGCCCGGCCAGGCCGGCCGCTCCGGCTGCCCCTGCCGCTCCGGCCGCGCCCGCGGCACCCGCGCTGCCGGCGGTCCCGGTCGTGTCCGGGCTTCCGCCCTTGTCGTCCTCTCCCTGTTCGGCCAGGACCGAGTCCCAGTTGATGCCGTAGTACTCGTACAGGCGCTGCTCCTCGTCCACCGACAGGTGGCCGCCCGCGTCGATGTCCACGGTGGGGGCGTTCTTGATCTTTTCCTTGCGGTAGGGAACCTCGAGGTGGTCCTTGACCAGGGCGGCGTCACGGATGGGTACGAACGACTCGCTGGAACCGAACATGCCCGTTTTGACGGTCACCCACTCGGGGCGTCCGCTCGCGTCGTCGAGGAAGACGTGCTTCGCGTCGCCGATCTTGTTGCCGTCCCCGTCGTACACGGGGTGATCCAGGAGGATCGAGATCTCTTCGCGGGTGATCATCTTCCATCACCCTCCCTTCGGGGGTCACTCTCCTCCGGTTCTCCTGATCAGCTCACGGAAAACGGTACAAACGCCACAAAATACACTTAATTTTCCACAGTGCTCACTGACGGTCACCGCTCCCGTGGCCTGCTGCGGCCTCCGGCTGTGCCGCGCGGGCCAGCGCCCGGCGGTCGTGGTGCCGGCCGGGCGGGATGAGGGGCAGCACCTCGACCTCGGCGATCACGTCCCGGGCCGAGGCCACCCGCCGGAGCGAGGCGAACAGGGTGTCCTCCCCGACGAAGGCGGCCGCGGTGGCCGCCCCGCCGTCGCGGTTCCGGTAGCGGATGCGAACCGGCTGCACCGGGACCCCGGCGTCCAGGGCCGCCTGGAAGACCGCGCGGCGGAAGGTGCCCCGGGCCCTGCCGCACCAGGTGCTGCCCTCCGGGAACACCGCGACGGCCGCACCGCCGCGCAGGACGCCCGTGAGGGCGGCGACCGTGCCGGGCAGTGCGCGCAGCCGGTCGCGGTCGATGAACAGCGCGCCGCCGCGCGCGGCCAGCGCCCCGGCCACGGGCCAGCGCCGAATCTCGGACTTGGCCAGCATCCGGGCCGGACGCACCGCGGCGAGCAGCGGGACGTCCAGCCAGGAGATGTGGTTGGCGACGAGCAGCAGTCCGCCGGCGGGCGGGGCGGCGCCGGTGATCCGGAGCCGGACCCCCGCGGCCCGCACGACGCACCGGCACCATCCGCGCACCGCGGCCGAAGGGATCCACCGCCCGAACGGCAGCAGCACGATCCCGCCGAGCAGCAGCAGTCCGACCGCCGCCGGACGGAGCACGGCAGGCGCCGCGGCCGCCGCGGACGACGTGGCGTCCACACAGCGCCGCGGGGTGCAGGGCGCCGACGGCAGCCAGACGCTCATCCGGCGGGGACGAGCGAGAGGAAGTGCCGCAGATAGCGGGGGTCGACCCGGTCCATCGACAGCAGCACGTAGAGGTCGGCGACGCCGAAGTCCACGTCGTGCGCGGGCTCCCCGCAGACCCAGGCGCCGAGCCGGAGGTAGCCGCGCAGCAGGGCGGGCAGCTCGGCGGAGGCCGCCGGAGGTTCCTCGCTCCGCGGCCGCCAGGGCAGCAGCGGGCGCACCCGGTACTCCTCGGGCGCGAGGTGCCGGGCCCGCACCCGGCCCCAGGTGGCGGAGGCGAGCGCGCCCCCGTCGGCGAGCGGGACGGAGCAGCAGCCTGCCAGCCAGGTGTGACCGCGGTCGGCCATGTAGCGGGCGATGCCGGCCCAGATGAGTCCGATGACGGCGCCGTAGCGGTGGTCGGGGTGCACGCACGAGCGCCCGACCTCGACGAGGGACGGCCGCAGCGCGTGGAGTCCCGAGAGGTCGAACTCACCCTCGGCGTACAGCCGTCCCGCGATCGCGGCGCGCTCCGGCGGCAGCAGCCGGTACGTTCCGACGATCTGCCCGCTCACCTCCTCGCGCACGAGCAGGTGGTCGCAGTAGGCGTCGAAGGGGTCGGCGTCAAGACCCGGCCGGGAGCCGGACAGCAGGGCGCCCATCTCACCCGCGAAGACGTCGTACCGCAGCCGCTGGGCGGCGCGCACGTCCTCCTCGTCGCGGGCGAGGGCGACGGTGTAGCGGGCGGGGGCGGCGGGTTTCGGGGGGTGGTCGGCGGTCAGCACACCGGTCATGGCTCTCTCCTGGTCACGCGCCGGAGGGGGTGGGGACACCCCTGTTCTGCCGACCGGGGTTGGCGTGTGCGTGACCGGAGCCGGGAGCACGGATGTGGAATGGCTGAATCCCAGGAGCGACAGCGAGACGGGGCCGGAAGGAGCACCTCTTCCGGCCCCGTCCGTCCGCGCTTCCGGCGAACGTCAGGCGCGCCCCTCGGGGGCGGTGCGGGGCGGGGCTACCGCTTGCCCGCCTTGCGGGTGGCCCGCAGCCACTCCTTGTTCATGCCGGTGATGGAGGTGAGCGGAATGCCCTTGGGGCAGGCGGTCGCGCACTCGCCGGCCAGCGTGCACCCGCCGAAGCCCTCCTCGTCCATCTGCGCCACCATGTCAAGGACCCTGGTCTCCCGCTCGGGAGCGCCCTGCGGCAGCACATTGAGGTGGTTGATCTTCGCCGAGGTGAACAGCATCGCCGCGCCGTTGGGGCAGGCCGCGACGCACGCGCCGCAGCCGATGCACTCCGCGTGCTCGAAGGCGAGATCGGCGTCCGGCTTCGGCACGGGCGTGGCGTGCGCCTCGGGCGCGGATCCCGTGGGCGCGGTGACGTATCCGCCGGCCTGGATGATCCGGTCGAAGGCCGACCGGTCGACCACCAGGTCCTTCACGACCGGGAAGGCGGACGCCCGCCACGGTTCGACGTCGATGGTGTCGCCGTCGCTGAAGGACCGCATGTGCAGCTGGCAGGTGGTGGTGCGCTCGGGCCCGTGGGCGTCGCCGTTGATGACGAGCGAGCAGGCGCCGCAGATCCCCTCACGGCAGTCGTGGTCGAAGGCGACCGGGTCCTCGCTCTTGAGGATCAGCTCCTCGTTGAGGGTGTCGAGCATCTCCAGGAAGGACATGTCGGGTGAGATGCCGTCCACCTCGTACGTGGACATGGCGCCGTCGGCGTCGGCGTTCTTCTGCCGCCAGACGCGCAGGGTGAGCTTCATGCGTAGCTCCGCTGGGTGGGGTGGACGTACTCGAAGACCAGGTCTTCCTTGTGCAGGGTGGGGGCGGTGCCCGTGCCGGTGAACTCCCAGGCGGCGGCGTAGGCGAACTCCTGGTCCTTGCGCTCGGCCTCGCCCTCGGGGCTCTGCGACTCCTCGCGGAAGTGACCGCCGCAGGACTCGGTGCGGTGCAGCGCGTCCAGGCACATCAGCTCGGCGAGTTCGAGGTAGTCGACGATGCGGTTGGCCTTCTCCAGCGACTGGTTGAACTCCTCACCGGTGCCCGGGACCTTGATGCGCCGCCAGAACTCCTCGCGGATCTGCGGGATGCGCTCCAGCGCCTTGTGCAGTCCCGTCTCGTTGCGGGCCATGCCGCAGAACTCCCACATCAGCTCGCCGAGTTCGCGGTGGAAGGAGTCCGGGGTGCGGTCCCCGTCGACGGACAGCAGCAGGTTGAGCCGGTCCTCGGTCTCGGCCAGCACCTCCTGCACCGCCGGGTGGCCGCTGTCGACCTCGTCCTTGTGCGGGTTGCGGGCCAGGTAGTCGTTGACGGTGGCCGGGACGACGAAGTAGCCGTCGGCCAGGCCCTGCATCAGCGCCGAGGCACCGAGCCGGTTGGCGCCGTGGTCGGAGAAGTTGGCCTCGCCGATCGCGAACAGGCCCGGGATGGTGGTCTGCAGGTCGTAGTCGACCCACAGGCCGCCCATCGTGTAGTGCACGGCCGGGTAGATCCGCATCGGCACCCGGTACGGATCCTCGTCGGTGATCCGCTGGTACATGTCGAAGAGGTTGCCGTACTTGGCCTCGACCGCCCCCCGCCCCATGCGCTTGATGGCGTCGGCGAAGTCCAGGTAGACGCCCTGGCCGCCGGGGCCCACTCCCCTGCCCTCGTCGCAGACGTTCTTCGCGGCGCGGGAGGCGATGTCCCGGGGGACGAGGTTGCCGAAGGAGGGGTAGATGCGCTCCAGGTAGTAGTCGCGCTCGTCCTCGGGGATCTGCGCGGGCGGGCGGGTGTCGCCCTTGGCCTTCGGCACCCAGATCCGGCCGTCGTTGCGCAGCGACTCGCTCATCAGGGTCAGCTTGGACTGGTGGTCGCCGGTGCGCGGGATGCAGGTGGGGTGGATCTGGGTGAAGCAGGGGTTGGCGAAGTACGCGCCGCGCCGGTGCGCCCGCCAGACCGCGGTCGCGTTGGAGTTCATGGCGTTGGTCGACAGGTAGAAGACGTTGCCGTAGCCGCCGGTGGCGAGGACGACGGCGTCCGCGAAGTAGGTGTCGATCTTCCCGGTGATCAGGTCCCGGGCGACGATGCCGCGGGCCCGGCCGTCGACGACGATCAGGTCGAGCATCTCGGTGCGCGGATGCATCTCGACGTTGCCGGCGGCGATCTGCCGGGACAGGGCCTGATAGGCGCCGAGGAGGAGCTGCTGGCCCGTCTGGCCGCGGGCGTAGAAGGTGCGGGAGACCTGGACGCCGCCGAAGGAGCGGGTGTCGAGCAGGCCACCGTACTCGCGGGCGAAGGGCACGCCCTGGGCGACGCACTGGTCGATGATCTCCACCGAGATCTCGGCCAGGCGGTGCACGTTGGACTCCCGGGAGCGGAAGTCGCCGCCCTTGACGGTGTCGTAGAAGAGGCGGTGGATGGAGTCGCCGTCGTTGCGGTAGTTCTTGGCGGCGTTGATGCCGCCCTGCGCGGCGATGGAGTGGGCGCGGCGCGGGGAGTCCTGGTAGCAGAACTGGACGACGCGGTAGCCCTGTTCGGCGAGCGTGGCGCCGGCCGAGCCGCCCGCGAGCCCGGTGCCGACGACGATGACGGTCTGCTTGCGCCGGTTGGCGGGGTTGACCAGCTTCGCCTCGAAGCGGCGCTTGTCCCAGCGCTCGTGGATGGGGCCGGCCGGGGCCTTGGTGTCGGCGATCCGCCCGCCGGTCCGGTAGTCGGCGTACGAGGTCATATCAGCTCACCACTCCGGTCATGACGCCCACGGGGACGGCGATGAAACCGGCCGTGAGCAGCAGCGCGAGTACGTTGGCGGTGGTCTTCAGGGCGCGGTCGCGGGCCCTGCTGCCGACGCCGAGGGTCTGGGCGGCGCTCCAGAAGCCGTGGCGGATGTGCAGGCCGACGGCGAGCATCGCGACGATGTAGATGACGTTGCCGTACCAGGTGGAGAAGGTGTCCACGACGTTCTGGTACGGCTTTCCGGTCTCGAAGCCGCCGGAGTGCACGGTGCCGGTGGTCAGGTCGAGGATGTGCCACACGATGAACAGCGCGAGGATGATGCCGCCCCAGCGCATGGTGCGCGTGGCGTAGCTCGTCCGCGCCTTCCTGTGCACGTACTTGCCGGGGCGCGCCTTGATGTCGCGGCGGCTGAGCTGGTACGCGGAGACGGCGTGCGCGATCACGGCGACGACGAGGACGACGCGGATCAGCCACAGCGTCCACTCGTAGTGCATGAACGGTTCGCCGATGGTGCGCAGCCAGTGGGCGTAGTGGTTGAACTCGCCGGCCCCGAAGAAGATCTTCAGATTCCCGATCATGTGGACGACCAGGTACAGCAGCATGATCAGACCACTGACCGCCATCACTGTCTTCTTGCCGACGGTCGAGTCCCACACGGTGCGTGCCATGGACGGCCGTCGGTCCGTCCGCGTTGCCAGAGCCATGTCACCAGACGCTAGGGCCGGAAGGCCCCATCGGTCCAAGACATGGTGCGGCTCGATTCGATAGGGGCTGCCTATGATGAGCCCATGCAGTTCCAGCAGCTCCAGTACTTCGTGGCCGTGGCCGAGACCAGGCACTTCACCCGGGCGGCCGAGCTGGTGCATGTCGCGCAGCCGTCGCTGTCGCAGCAGATCAAGGTGCTGGAACGGGAGTTGGGGGCGGATCTGTTCCAGCGGGCGCGCGGGAACATCACGCTGACCGACGCGGGCGAGGCGCTGCTGCCGCTGGCCCGGCGGATCCTGGCGGACGCGGACACCGCGCGGCACGAGGTGCAGGAAGTGGCGCAGCTGCGGAGCGGGCGGGTGCGGCTGGGGGCCACGCCGAGCCTGTGCACCGGTCTGCTGCCGGATGTGCTGCGCGCGTTCCACGACCGGTATCCGGGTGTCCGGCTGCTGATCGAGGAGGGCGGCTCGCACGATCTGGTGCGCGAGCTGGCGCGGGGGGCGCTGGATCTCGCCCTGGTGGTGCTGCCGCTGCCGTCGCCGTCACCGGCGCTGACCACGGTGGAGCTGCTGCGGGAGGACCTGGTGGTGGTGTCGTCACCGGACGCCCCACGGCCGGGGCGGGGCCGCAGAGCCGTGCGCGTCGCCGATCTGGAGGGGGAGCGTCTTGTGATGTTCCGGCACGGCTACGACCTGCGGGAACTGACGGTGGCCGCGTGCCGGGCGGAGGGCTTCGAGCCGGAGTTCGCGGTGGAGGGCGGGGAGATGGACGCGGTACTGGGGTTCGTGCGGGCGCGGCTGGGGGTGGCCGTGGTGCCGCGGATGGTGGCGGCCCGGTCGGGGCACGGGTTGCGGGTGACGCCGCTGGCCCGGCCGGGTCTGTACCGGGCCATCGCGCTGGCCCACCGCAGCGACGTGGCTCCGCCCCGGGCGGCACGGGAGTTGCAGCGGATGCTGCTGGAACGGTGAGGTGCGGGGAGGGGGGTGGGGGTGTTTTTCGCCCCTGCCGCCCCTTCCCGTCCCGTCCCCGGGGGGCTCCCCCCCGGGCCCCCCTTTGCGCCCACGCGGCGGAGCCGCATGTGTATACAGTCCCGCGCCCCTGTGCGGCTCCCCGCGTCCCTAACCTGTCGCGTCGACCAGGGCGAGTTCGTGGAGGCGGTCCGGGGGGCCCGGGCGGGCGTAGTACCAGCCCTGGGCGGTGTCGCAGCCCAGGATGCGGAGCTGTTCGGCCTGGGCGCCCGTTTCGACGCCCTCCACGGTGACCGCGAGGTCGAGGCTGTGGGCCAGGGAGACGATCCCCTCGACGATCTTCAGGTCGACCGGGTCCGCCGGGAAGCGCTGCATGCTCTGGGTGAAGGAGCGGTCCAGTTTCAGGACACTCACCGGCAGACGGCGCAGGTTGGCGAGGTTAGAGTAGCCCGTGCCGAAGTCGTCGAGGGCGATGTCGATACCCATCTCGGCGAGCCGGCGCAACGGCTTCAGCAGGTCGTCGTCGGCCCCGATCAGCGCCGACTCGGTCACCTCCAGGCACAGGCTGTCGGGGGCCACGCCGGTGCGCTCCAGGATCTCCACCGTGTCCTGGACGAGCCCGGGGTGGGTGAGCTGGCAGGGCGAGAGATTCACGTTGATGCGCAGCGGGCCGAGCGCCTCGCCCCCGTGGCGGTCGCGCCACTCGCGGGCCTGGCGCACGGACTGCTCCAGCACCCAGCGGCCCAGCGGCACGATGAGTCCCGTGTGCTCGGCGAGCGGGATGAAACGGTCCGGCGACAGCACGCCGTGCTGCGGGTGCAGCCAGCGCACCAGCGCCTCGGCGCCCCGGACGCTCCCGTCGCCGAGGTGGACCAGCGGCTGGTACTCGATGAAGAACTCGCCCCGGTCCAGGGCCGTGGGGAGCGCCGTGGTGAGGCCGTGCCGGGTGATGGCGCGGGCGTCCGCCTCCGGGTCGGCCAGCTCGAAGCGGTTGCCGCCCGCCGACTTGGCCCGGTACATCGTGATGTCGGCGCTGCGCAGCACCTCGGCGGCGCTGCGCTCCCCCGCCGGCCCCTCGACGATGCCGATGCTGCCGCGCACGGTCAGTTCCCGGCCGTCGACGCTGATCGGGGCGAGCAGCGCGTTCATGATGCGGGCGGCGAGCTCGTCGACCGTGCGCTGGGTGTCAGGGCCGGTGGTCAGGGCCACGAACTCGTCGCCGCCGAGCCGGGCCACCATCTCGCCGGGTGCGGTGGCGCAGGCCTGGAGCCGGTCGGCGACCTCGACCAGCAGCCGGTCGCCGGCCGCGTGCCCGAGGCTGTCGTTGACGGTCTTGAAGCCGTCCAGGTCCAGGTAGCACAGCCCGAAGCGGCGGTCCTTGCCGGCGCTCAGCGCCTTTTCCAGGCGCTCGAAGAAGAACGTACGGTTGGGCAGTCCGGTGAGCGCGTCGTGCGTGGCCTCGTAGCGCAGCCGGAGGTTGAGCAGCCGCCGCTCGGTGGTGTCCTCCATGAGGGCGAGCTGGTACTGCGGTTCGCCGTCGGCGTCGCGGAGCAGGGACACCGTCAGGTTGGTCCACAGGACCGTTCCGTCCTGGCGGTAGAACGCCTTCTCCAGGTGGTAGTGCTCGCGCTCGCCGCTGACCAGCTCGTCGTAGAGCCGCCAGGTCTGCGGGGCGTCGTCGGGGTGGACCCAGTCCCTGACGTTGCGGCTGCGCAGCCCCGGCTCGGACAGGCCGAACATGCGCCGCAGCGCGTTGTTGACCTGCAGGATGTTGCCCTCCAGGTCGGCGATGCCGATGCCTATGGCGGCGCCTTCGAAGACGGCCCGGAAGCGGGCCTCGGTGTCGTGCAGCGCCTGTGCCACCACGCCCTGGGCCTCCAGCGCGGCCTGCGCGATGGCCTCCTGTTCGGCCAGCGTCCGCTCGCGCAGCGCCTGAGCGAACCCCGCGGCCATGGCGTGCTGGAGCCGGGCGCTGCGCGCCCGGAGGTCCTCGCGGTCGCCGTCCTCCCCGCAGTACAGGACGAGATAGGCGTCCACGCAGTCCAGGGTCCGGCTGAGCGCCTCGGGGTCGGTGCAGTGCGCCTCCACCAGGGCCGCCCCGGCCGCCTTGCCGGCGTCCGCGTCGAAGGACCGGGCCCGCAGCGCCTCGCTCAGCCGGCGGGCCAGCGGCAGCAGACAGGCCTCGAACTCCGGGCGGGTCGACGAGGTGGAGGTCACCGGGTAGACCGCCCGGCTCCAGATCGTCGCGAACCGGCGCAGTCTGTCCTCCGGCCCGTCCGGCTCCCCGCTCACGCCGTACGCCCCACGCCGGCGAATCCGGAGAAGGCGTAGGGATCCTCGTCCTCCGGTGCGGTGTCCGGCCGCCACTGCGACATCGGCACCAGTCCGGGTTCCACCATGTCGTACCCCTCGAAGAACCGCGCGATCTCCTCGCGCGTGCGCATGATCAGCGGGTTGCGAATGTTCTGGTACACGTCCACCGCCCCCTCGGCCCGCTCCGGCGACAGCGGGAGTCCCTCGTACGAGGCATGGGTGAGCAGGAGCATGCTGCCGGGCGCGAGGGCGTCGCGCAGTCCGGCCACCGCTCCGTACGGGTCGTCCGCGTCTTCCACGAAGTGAAGTATGGCAACGAGAAGCAGCGCCACTGGCCGATTCAGGTCGATCAGTCTGCGGACCTCGGGAGCGTTCAGGATTTCCCGGGGCTTGCGGAGGTCCGCCGCGAGGATGTCCGCCCGGTCGTTGTCCTGGAGAACCGCCTGGCTGTGCGCCACGGCCACGGGGTCGTGGTCGACGTACATCACGCGTGCGTCCGGGTCGGCCGCCTGGGCCACTTCGTGGACGTTGCCGAACGTCGGAATGCCGGAGCCGATGTCCAGGAACTGGGAAATACCCTCGGAAACGGCGAATTGCACCGCTCGCCGCATGAATGCCCGGTTCGCCTGCATGATCTTGGGGAGTCCCGGCATGAACTCCATGGCCTTGCGGGCCGCTTCCCGGTCGACCTCGAAGTTGTGCGAACCGCCCAGGTAGTAGTCGTACATCCGGGAGACGCTGGGCACCGTGATGTCGATGCTCCGGGGGGCCCAGGCGGGACGCTCCATGTATCTCTCCAAGGCGTAGGCGATCCGGTGTTCGAGCAGAGGCTACTGATCGCCCGCCAAAGGAGCGACCCCAAACGGAAATTGACCATCCGTTCCCGGTCACTGCCAGTGGCACGTGCCGCGCCGGCCCACCCCATTCCGTGACAAGAAGTGTCCGCAGGAATCCGGAGAGTTCCGACACGCGGTGAAGTGTGCGGAGAAGCGGGTGCGGAGAAATACCGGCCCTTTCCGGGTTCCCGGGCGGGCGGACGGCAAAAGGTCCGCCCCTCCGCGGGCTGCGGAGGGGCGGAACGGGCCGGCGTCATCCGGAGTGGACGACACCCTGGGGAGGTTGTTACTTCTCCGAAGCGCCGACCGGCTTGCCGTCGGGGCGTACGGCGTACCAGGTGCCGCCGACTCCCTGACCGTTGGTGTCGCCGGGGGCCTTGTCACCGGCGAAGGTGTACATGGGCCAGCAGTTGATCGTCTGCTGCTCGGCTCCGTCCGGGCGGGTGAAGGTCATGTAGCCCTTCTTCTGGATGCCCTTGGTGTCCTCGAAGTCGACCGGCGACACCGCCGGCCACTTCTCCAGGCAGGCGCCGGTGCAGTTCGACACGGGCTCGGGCCAGGCCTCGTCCTTCATGAACCGGTAGACGGTCATGCCGTTCTTGTCCACGACGATCTCGCCGAGCTTCGGGTCCTTGCGGGTGGACAGACCGGGCTGGTCGGCCGACTGCGCCTTCTTGCCCTGCGGGTTCAGCGCATACCACTTGCCGCCCACGCCCTGGCCCTTGACGTCACCGGCGTTGACGTCCTTGACGTAGCGGTAGGCGGGCCAGCCGCCGACGGTGAGCTGCTTGGTGCCGTCGCTCCGGGTGACCTCGCCGAGCAGCGACTTCTCGATGCCCTCTCCGGCCGAGGCGTCGTCGGCCGGGACGGGCGGCCAGGTCTTGGCGCAGTCGCCCTCGCAGTTGGACGCGGGCGGTTCGGCGGTGTCCTGGTCGAAGCGGTACAGGGTCAGACCGAGGTTGTCGGTCACGATCTTGCCCAGTTCGCCGTTGGTCGAGACGTTCAGCTCGCCCGCGGTGTTGCTGGAAGGGCTCGCGGCGGGCTGTCCGCCGCCCGTCTTGTCACCGCCGCCGCTGCCCGCGTTGCCGTAGTCCCCGGCCGCGGCCGTGGCACCCACGTTCTGGCTGGCAGGGGGCGGCGGGGCGTCCTGACCGCACGCCGTGGTCAGGGACAGCACCGCCGCGGCGCTCGCGACCAGTGAGGCGGTCCGCCAGGAGGTCTTCATCGTCACAACTCCACATCATCGCCAGGGTCTTGCAGCGCCCCGTGTGCCGCCGCTCGACGATGGGTACGCACGGAGGCACGCGTTGTGTTCAACCGCGGCCCGGATTTCTTTCATTAACTCCTTCGGGGCAATCACCGCGGTCCCGTGCGCAGGCGGGTGTCCGGCGACTCATGATCGTCGTCGTGCAACGTCTCGTACCGACCCAATCCCGCATCGCGGCAACCGCGTTGGCCGCGACGGCGCTGGTCTGGGCGCTCGTCGGCGCACCCGGCGCGGCGGTGGCCGACGCCTGTGCGTACGCCTCGACGGGACCGGGCGGCACGGAGGCGGTGGCGGTCGCGGGAAGCCTCACCTGGACGGATCCCCCGCCCTGCGCACCGCCTTCCCCGTCCCCGACGCCCACCCCCACGCCCTCTCCGGCCCCTTCGCCGCCGCCCCCGCCCTCACCCACGCCTTCGCCCACGCCCGAGCCGACGACGCCTCCCCCGCCGGTTCCCAGCCCGGCTCCGAAACCGCCACCGCCACCGCCGCCGCCCGCGGCCCGCCCGGCACCGCCCCCGGCGCGTCCGTCACCGGCCCCCACACCGCCGCCTCCGCCACCGCGCCCCGCGCCGTCCCCGCCGCCGGCTCCGGTGCCACCCGAGCCGAAGCCGGAGCCGGAGCCGTCCGTGGCGCCCGTGCACTATCCGCCGTACCGCGCGACCCCGGACCGGCGGCCCACCGGCGGCGCCACCTCGCCGCTCACCTTCGTGCTGCTCATCGCGACACCTGCGGTGGTCGCCATCGCCGCGCTGCGTCCGCGCTGACGCCCCGCCCTCTTTCGATCCCTTCTGGAGGCATCTCTTGCCGGAATGGCTTGTTCTCATCCTCGCGATGCTCGCCGTGTGCGCCGTCGTGGTGGTCATCACCCTCGTGCGGCACCGCAGGGCGGCCGATGACGAGGACCCCAGCGAGACCCCGGACGTCATCGAGTACATGACGATGTGGATCGGCGTGGTGTACGCCATCGTCCTGGGTCTCGCCATCGCCGGCGTCTGGGAGGGCCGCAGCGCCGCCCAGGAGCACGTACGGGCGGAGGCGGTGGCCCTGCACGAGGTCACGGAGCGGGTACGGGTCTACCCCGCCGAGGTGCGCGACCGCATCCGGGAGGATGTCAACGCCTATGTCGGACACGTCGTCACCACCGAGTGGCGGGCGATGGCCGAGGACGGCGAGGTCACCGAGCGGGGCACCGAACTGCTCGACCGGGTGCGCCGGGACGTCACCGACTACGAGCCGCGGACGGACTTCGAGGCGCAGGCCTACCAGCCGCTCGTGGACCAGGTGGCCGCCGCCGACGAGTCGCGCAGCGCGCGGGCCGAGTCGACCGGGGAGACCATGCCGGGCGTGGTGTGGTTCGGGCTCATCGCCGGTGCCGTGATCACCATCGGGATGATCTTCGCGTTGCAGATCCGGCGCACCCGCCGGGAGATGATTCTCGCCGGGCTGTTCTCCGCGCTGATCGCCTTCCTGCTCTTCCTGATCTGGGACTTCGACGCCCCGTACAGCCGGGGACTGGCCACGTCCGCGGACGCGTTCCTGCGGCTGTTCCCGCACATCAAGGGCTGAGCCCCCGGCAGAGCTCCGCCCCGGATCCGTGGGGATCCGGGGCGCGGCCTTTCGCACACGTGCGCATCGGGACCGAGGGGGACAGCGGGCTCAGATCCGCTTCTCCGCGCGGCGGCGCATCCAGAAGACACCGCTGCCGACGACCGCCGCGGCCACCAGCGCGCCGCCGATCGCCATGTCGGTCGGGGTGGCCCCGCTGGTGCTGCTGCCGCCGACGCCACCGCGGACACCGCCGATGACGGTGAAGGCGGCCGGGCGGGTCAGGCTCCTGCCGGAGCAGTGGACGGTGATGTCGTAGGAACCGGGGCGCGCGTCGTCGTTGACGGTCGCGGTGCCCTTCGAGGTGTCTTTGGCGCCGCTGATGGGCGTCAGATTGGTTCTCGGGAAGGCGTTCGAGGTCGCCGTGCCGCCGTTGGGGCAGCCGTCGACCGTGATGGTCAGCTGGCCGCCGCGGGCGATGACGCTGGGCAGGGCGACGATGTTGGACGGGTGGGGAACCCGGCCGGAGTCCGCGACGGCCGCCGGGGCGGCGAGCCCGAGGACGGCGACCGCGGCGCCCGCGGCCGCCAGGGCACGTGAGTTACGCATGTGATCCTCCGCGGGAGACGCCCCGGGGCCCGTCCCCGGTCCGATCGGCGAGAAAGCGTCTCCCGGAAAGACCCTCAGTTGCCCTGCCCGGCCCCGCATTTCGGGAATGGTCCGTACTGGTGAGGTACACCCCCCGGGGACCGCCGTGCCAGGGGATATCGCCGCAGGTCACGGACCGTCAGAAAATCTTCGTCACGTTGATCCACGGATGGCGCACCCCGCCCCGCCCGCGCCACCCGTTCGCCGCCGCCCCGTCGCCGGCCGCGCGCGCTCCGCCTAGCGTTCTCGTCATGCGCGAGTGGTACGGCGACGGCCGTGGCGAGAGGGGAGGACCGATGTCTGCTTTCGAGCCGGACGAAGCCGAATGGGAGGCTCGGCGGAAGAGGCGTTCCCCCTGGGGCGTGATAGCGCTGGTCCTGCTGACCGGCCTCGCGCTCATCCGCAACGGCTCGGGGGAATTCGACGTGGGCCCGCCGCAGCCGGCCGGGGCGGCCGCTGCCGACAGCAGGACCCCCGGCGCCGTCGTGGCCGAGGCGGTGCCGCCGCTCCCGCACGCCGTGCCGCAGCGGGTGCGGATCCCGGCGATCCAGGTGGACGCGCCGGTCATGCCGGTGGGCCTGGACACGGAGGGCTGGGTGGACGCGCCGCCGCCGCAGGACCCGAACCTGGCGGGCTGGTTCACCGGTGCCGTCTCGCCGGGCGAGAAGGGCACGGCGGTCGTCGTCGGCCATGTCGACAACGCGCAGGGGCCGGCCGTGTTCTACGGGCTCGGGGCACTGAAGAAGGGGAAGCGGGTCGAGATCGCGCGGGCGGACGGGAAGACCGCCGTGTTCGAGATCTACGGCATCGAGGTCTTCGCGAAGAACGACTTCCCAGGCGACCGGGTCTACGCCTCCAAGGGGACCGCGGAGCTGCGGGTCATCACCTGCGGCGGCGGCTTCTCCCAGCAGAACGGCTACGACGGGAACGTCGTCGCCTTCGCCCGCCTGGCCGAGGTCCGCTGAGCGGTCCCCGGCCGGGCGGGCGGGGCCGCTCAGACGTACTGCCGTCGCGGCACGGTGATGTGATACCCGGAGTCCAGCAGTTCGGGCAGATAGTCGCGCAGGGCCCGGACGCTCTGCGAGCGGTTGCCCCCGGCGTCGTGCGAGAGCACCACGACCCCGGGGGCGGCGCCGTCCTCGACCCGCTCGACGATGGTGGCGGTGCCCGGCGTGGTCCAGTCGAGGGTGTCGACGGTCCACGCCATGGGCTCCATGCCCAGTTCGGCGCCGAGCTGGAAGGCGGCGCGGTTCCAGGCGCCGTAGGGGGCGCGGAACCATTCGGGGCGTTCGCCGTAGCCCTTCTCGATGACGTCGCAGGTGCGTTCCATCTCGGAGCGGATCCGGCGGCGGCTGAGGCGGGTGAGCAGGGGGTGGCTCCAGGTGTGGTTGCCGACCACGTGGCCCTCGTCGGCCATCCGGGCCAGCAAATCCCGGTGCTCGGTGGCCATCTCGCCGCACACGAAGAACATCGCGCGTACGCCGTAGCGGGCCAGGGTGTCCAGGATGGGCGGGGTGTAGCGGGGGTCGGGCCCGTCGTCGAAGGTCAGCACCATGGTGCGGCCGCGTCCGGACACCCGCAGCAGCGGCTTCTTGCGCACCGGTGTGCTGGCGGTCGTGCGGCGGGGCGGCCCGTAGCCGGTCAGGGGCCTCAGCCGGAACTCGGAGGGGCTGAGCGGCCGGCGGGCGGCCTGGGCGCCGGCGGCGGGCGCAGCGGGGGACGCGGCACGGTTCCCGGCGCCCGGCGCGAGCGCCGCCGCGGCGACACCTGCCGCGCCCAGCGTGGCGGCGCCGGTGAACAACGCCCGCCGCCGGGTGAGCAATTGATCCTTCTGCATGACTCATCAGTCGCCCCGCGAAGGGCCGACGCATCTCAGCGACACCGCTGTGGCGGCCTGAATTCACCCGTTCGGCTCAGTACGGGGCGGTGGTGCGCCCGGGACCGCTGGGGTCGGCACCGGCGCGTGTGTCGGCTAACCTCGCAGCTGTGACGGAACAGCAGGCCCCTCGGTTCGAACGGGGTACGGACGGCCCGAAGGTGATCGTGGCCGGCGTGGACGGCTCGGACTCCTCGCTGCGGGCGGCGGCGTACGCCTCCGGCCTGGCGCGGCGTCAGGGGGCGCTGCTCGCCATCGTGTACGTGCAGCCGGTGCCGGCGGCGGCCGCGGCGCTCGGCGCGCCGGTGGCCGAGGCGACCGAGGAGATCGCCGAGGATCTGGTGGCGCAGATCCGGGAGGCGATGGAGCGGATCAAGGGCGACTCCGGGCTTCGCTGGGAGTTCCACACGTTCCGCGGCGATCCGTACACCGGGCTGGTGAAGGCCTCGGACGACCTGAAGGCGGACGCGGTGGTCGTGGGGGCCTCCGAGCAGGCGGGCCACCGGATCATCGGGTCGGTCGCGGTGCGGCTGGTGAAGGCCGGGCGCTGGCCGGTGACGGTGGTGCCGTGATTCCGGACGGGCGGGCTCACAGCGTCTTGAGGAAACCGGCGACGATCTCGTTGTAGACGTCGGGGCGTTCCATGTTCGGGTAGTGGGCGGTGTTGTCGACCGTCACCGAACGGCCGTCGGCGACGGTACGCACGAGCCGGTCCGCCATCCGCAGATGGTCGTCGGAGTCGAGCCCGCCGTGCACCGCGAGCACCGGGACGCCGATGCCGTCGATCCGCTCCCAGGTGCCGGTGACGGGCACCCTGAGGTCCGGCTCGTCCGCGGTGTGCTTGCCGATGGTGCCGAGGGCCATGGCGCGCTGCCGGTCCAGGATCCCGGGGGCGACGTCGTCGGCGGTCCGGTGCGGTCCCGGCACGAACCGCAGGAACGCCTCGAGCCAGGCGTCCACGTCCCCGGCGGCCAGCGCGGCGCCCCAGTCGGCCAGCACGGAGGTGGTCCAGGGGTCCCGGAAGTCGGGCTCGCTGGTGCCGGCCCCGGAGACGATCAGGGCCCGCACCCGACGGGGGTGCTCCAGCGCGACGTCGACCGCCGTGCCCGCGCCCATCGACAGGCCGGCCAGGACCGCGGAGCCGATGCCGAGGTGGTCGAGGAGAGCGGCGACGTCGTCGGCCGGGCGGAAGGGCCGGGTGGCGTTGGCGGAGGCGCCGTGGCCGCGGGCGTCGGGCACCACGACCCGGTGGGAGGCGGCGAGGGCGGGTACCTGGGCGTCCCACATGCGGTGGTCCAGGAAGCCGCCGTGCAACAGCACCAGGGCGGGGCCGGTGCCCCCGGTGTCGCGGTAGGCGAGGTCGCCGTCGCCGGAGGGGAGGAAACGGAGGTCCGCATCAGCACTCATGACAACCAGGGTGTCATTTTCTGCCCGAACATGGCAACCCAGGTGTCATGATGGGACGGTGAACGCCACGGAACCGCCTCTCCCGCCGGACGAACTCGGCCACCGCCTCACCGAGGTCTACGACGCGGTCGGCCCCCTGTACCGGCGCGCGCAGCGCCTGGTCGAGCAGGGGCTGGCGCCGGAGGGCATCTCCGTCGGCGTGCGGGCGGTGCTGACCCTGCTGCACCGCGGCGGGCCGATGACCGTGCCGCAGATGGGGCGCGCGCAGTCGATCAGCCGTCAGTTCGTGCAGCGGATGGTGAACGACGCGGCGGCCCGCGACCTGGTGGAGAGCGTGCCGAACCCCGCCCACCGGCGCTCCTCGCTGATCCGGCTGACCGACCGGGGGCGGTCGGTGATCACCGCGGTGCTGGACCGGGAGCACCGGATGCTGCGCGAGGTGGGCGGCGGCCTCACGGACACGGACGTGACGGCGTGTCTGCGGGTGCTCGGGGTCATGCTGACGGCCCTCGACCACGTGGACGTCGACTGACCTCCCCGGCCTACTCCCCCATCACCAGGCCGTCCTGCGCCGCGCCCCGGCTCAGCACCACCTCCCGGATCCGGTCCCGCACCGACTGCACCTCGGCGCCCCGGGCCAGCGCCTGGTTGAGGTTGACGACCCGTCCGGCGTCCACGTCGAAGAGCTGCGGGACGAACTCGGCCCGGGTCACCTCCCAGCGCCCGCCGGAGCGCTTCGGCGGGGCGAAGGTGAAGCGGGCCAGGGTGGACTGGTTGCCGCGCGGGTCGTGGACCCCGTGGTGGTTGGTCATCTCGCCGGCGATCTGGTCACCCATGCCGTAGACGACCCAGGTGCCGTTGACCTTCTCGTAGGCCTGCGGGACGTGGGCGTGGGTGCCGAGCACGAGGTCGATGTCGGGGCGGCCGTTCGTGCGGGACGCGGTGAGCGCGCGGGCCAGCTCGGTCTGCCGCTGGTCGGGGGCCTCCTGCCATTCGGTGCCCCAGTGCACGGAGACCACCACGACATCGGCTCCGGCCCGCCGGGCGGCGCGCGCGTCGGCGATGATCCGCTCCCGGTCGAGGAGGGCGACGGCCCACGGCTGGTCCGGCGGCAGCGGAAGGCCGTTGGTGTCGGTGGTGTAGGCGAGGTGGGCGACGCGCGCCGCGCCCGCGCGCAGCACGGTCGCCGTACCGGCCTCCCCCTCGCTGCGGGCGGATCCCGCATGGCGTACGCCGGCCCGGTCGAGCGCGTCGAGCGTGCGGCGGATGCCGTCCACGCCGTCGTCGAGGGTGTGGTTGGAGGCGGTGGAGCAGCCGTCGTATCCCGTCGCGGCCAGCCCCCGGGCCACTTCGGGCGGGGACTTGAAGAGGGGGTATCCGGTGTAGTCGCCGTCGGCCCCGTAGACGGTCTCCATGTGACACAGCGCCACATCGGCGGGGGCGACCACGGAGCGGATGCCGGAGAGCATCGGCCGGAAGTCGTAGCCGGTGCCGCCGGCGTCGAACCGGGCGCGTTCGATGATCGAGGTGTGGGGCAGCACGTCGCCGGAGGCGACGAGGGTGAAGCCGCGCTGCCCGGCGGCGGAAGGGGCCGGACGACCCGGTTCCGGTGGCTGGTGGTCGCGGGCCTGACAGGCGGCACCCGCGGTGAGGACGACGGTCAGGGCCAGGGCCACCTGTCGACTGCGTGTGATCATCGCTTCACCCCGCGCGGTAGTCGTATTTATGGATAAACAGGTAAGAAGCCACATCTGGCCCTGGCTTGTTCCGACACGCTCTTTAGGCCGTCCGGCGTGCGTGAACGGCCTTTCCGACCGTTCGTCGAACCGTTCGTCGACGCGATCGACCGTCCGCCGCACGCTGCTGTGCACGCCCTGTCCCCCGGGGGACGCCGTGCGCTGCCATACGGCCATGACGGCCGGAATCACACTCACGAACGGGACGACCGCCGAGCACGAGCTCGCCGCACTGCAGCGGGAGCACGGCCGGCCTCTCTTCGCGCTGCTGCTCCGGCTCTGCGACGGGGACCGGCAGCGCGCGGAGGATCTGGTCCAGGAGACGCTGGTACGCGCCTGGCAGCACCCCGAGGCCCTGCGCGCCGAGGACTTCGACTCGGTGCGGCCCTGGCTGCTCACCGTGGGCCGGCGGCTCGCGATCGACGCGCGGCGGGCCCGGCAGGCGCGTCCGCCCGAGGTCGGGGACGCGGTGCTGGAGAACGCGCGGGTGATCTCCGACCACGCCGAGCGGGCCGCCGCGGCCCTCGATGTCCGCGAGGCTGTGAAGACACTCACTCCGGAGCACCGTGAAGTCCTGGTGCTGGTGTATTTCCAGGGGGCGAGTGTGGCGGAAGCCGCGGCTGCCCTCGGAATTCCGCCCGGTACCGTGAAGTCGCGCGCGTATTACGCGCTGCGCGCCCTGCGCCGGGTGCTTCCCGGATACGCCTCCGACATGCGGTGAAACCGACTGTCGGGTCAAGCCTCCGTAAAGCGCCTTGCCGATGACCCCGGTTGAGTAATCGGCTGTCCTCATCCGTGTTCCGGACCGGGGGCCAGGGTTCGGGCGACGCGCACGCACCGGAGGAAGGCAGGAAGGGATGCTGCACAGAGGTCGAGAGAGCACGGACGGCACCGGAGACGGTGAACTGACCGTCCCCATGGCCTGGTTGTACGCCGAGTACATCGCCGACGAACTGCTGCGCAGCGGCGATCTCATGCCGCCGACGTCCTTCGAGTTCCGGGCCGGCCGGGACGCCCTGGCGCTGACCGTCTTCCTGTCCGACACCGACGGCGAGCTGTCGGGCATCCGCGTGGTCACCCAGTTGGAGAACTGGCTGTCGCTGACCGCCTACGACCAGCCGTGGCAGGAGTGGGTGCAGGGGCGGCTCGCCGATCTGTCCGCGCGGGCCGCCGCGTCGGGGCGCACTGCGCCGGACCCGGACCTGGAGCTGGCCCGGGAGGCATGGCGCTGGCTGTGCGAGACGGAACTGCTCGCACCCGACCTCAACGCGGTGCCGGGCGGCGGCGCGGTGGCCGGTGAGGACGAGGGACCCAAGGTGTGGACGCCGGCCTGGCAGCTCGGGCTGCCGCTCGGCCACCTCGCCATCCATCTCTTTTGAAACCTCTCGGGAATCCGACCAATCCGCGGGCCGCAGGGCTCCGAATCCTTTGGTCACGATTCGGCATGCGGCTTGAGTGATTCGGTCGGCTGGTGCGTACCGGTGGGAGCAAGGAGTAACCCCACCCGCACCCAACGGCACGAGGATTCGGCATGAGGTCCCTGGAAAGGCATCGCGACGTCGGCGCCTACGCGCTCGGCGTGCTGGACGAGGCGGAGGCGTTCCGCTTCGAGGACCACCTCATGGAGTGCCCGAGCTGTGCCGTCCAGGTGACCGAATTCGGCCCCGCAGCACGCCAGTTGATGCTGTACCGGAGCGCCACCCCGCGACCGGTGAACCCGGTCGCCCAGCCCAGCCCGAGGATGCTGGACCGGCTGCTGTCCCAGGTCACGGCGCGCAGGCGCGCGGGGCGCCGCCGGATGCTGCTCGCCCTGGCCGCCTCGGTGGTCCTGGCCGTGTCCGCGCCGGCGCTCGTGGTGATGACGCGGACCGGAGGCGAGAGAGCCGTGACCGTCGCGGCGACCGACGAGCGGTCCGGGGTGTGGGCGGAGGTGACCACCGAGGACCGGGAGTGGGGCAGCCTGCTGGAGCTGAAGGTCAAGGACGGCGCCGGACCGCGCGCCTGCCATCTGGTGGTGGTCGGCCGGGACGGCACCGAGGAGATGGTGACCAGCTGGAGCGTGCCGCGTCACGACGCCCGCCCCAACACGATGCCGGGCGGCTCCGCCCTGCACCCCGAGGACATCGACCGCTACGAGGTGCGCACCTCGGACGGCGAGCACCTGGTCACGCTGGAACCGCGGTGACCGCCGCGGCCCGCCGGCTCACTTCAGCAGGCGGGAGAGCCTGCGGTCGGCCAGCGGCCTGCCCCCGGTCTGGCAGGTCGGGCAGTACTGCAACGAGGAGTCGCTGAAGGAGACCTCGCGGATGGTGTCCCCGCACACCGGGCAGGCCTCGCCAGTGCGCCCGTGGACCCGCAGACCGCTCTTCTTCTCAGCCTTCAGCCGCCCGGCCGCGACGCCGCGCGAGCGCTCCACCGCCTCGGTGAGGGTGGTGCGCAGCGCCGTGTGCAGCCGGGAGGTCTCCTCCGGCGTGAGGGAACCGGCCGGTTTGTACGGGGACATGCGGGCCGCGTGCAGGATCTCGTCGCTGTAGGCGTTGCCGACCCCCGCGATCAGGCTCTGGTCCCGCAGCGCCCCCTTGAGCCGGCG
The DNA here is from genome assembly GCF_984686075.1 of Streptomyces speibonae. Lineage (NCBI taxonomy): Bacteria > Bacillati > Actinomycetota > Actinomycetes > Kitasatosporales > Streptomycetaceae > Streptomyces > Streptomyces speibonae. Next base: position 581,297 of record NZ_OZ480260.1, read on the forward strand.
CCGTTCCCCGGACAGCAGCTCCGCCAGGCGCCGCTCGTCGAAGTCGTCGGCCAGCGGGTCAGGGCCCAGCCGGGCGATGCCCGGGACATCGCCGGGGTCCGCCACCACGTACACCGCGAGCCGCTTCTGGGTGCCCGCCTCCGTCAGGTCGAAGCCGGCCCCGGTCTCCAGCGCGACGCGCAGCGCGAGCGGCCCCTTGCCGGGGCGGGGCGCCCCGCTGGGCAGGCGGTCCCTCCAGTGCAGCCAGCCCGCGCGGGCCAGATGGGTGACGAAGTACGGCCCGCCGCCGGTCCGAAGGGCGAGGAACTTGCCGTACCGGTGCACGGCGGTGACCTCGCGGCCCTCGACGGCCGTGACCGGCGGATCGTAGGTCTTCAGGACGCTGATCGCCACGGGCAGCACCCGGACGATCTCGTGGCCGGCCAGGTGCTCGGAGAGGAAGTCCTTGAGCGCCTCGACCTCGGGGAGTTCCGGCATGGGTCCAGGGTGCCACCAGTGACGGGATCGGAGGGGTCAGGCGGCATCGGCCGCCGTGCCCACCACGAACTCGCTCCATACGCACTTGCCGCCGCCGCGCGCCTCCACGCCCCAGACGTCGGTGAGCATGTCGACCAGGAACAGGCCCCGGCCGGAGACCCCCGACTCCCCCGCCTCGCGGCGGCGCGGCAGCGCGCTGGAGGAGTCCTCGACCTCCACGCGCACCCTCCGGTCCTCGCCGGTGAGCACCCTGAGCGTGACGACCGCGGTGCCCTCGGTGTGCATCAGCACGTTGGTGATCATCTCGTCGGTGACCAGTTCGATCTCGTCGGCCCGGTCCCGGGCGCCCCACGCGCTCGCCGCCGCGCGGATCATGCGCCGGGTCTCGGAGAGCGCCCTCGGGTCTCCGGGCGGGACGTGCCGCTTGAGCCGGCCGCCGGGGCGCGCGCTGTCCAGGGCGCGGCGGCGCAGCAGGAGCAGCGCCACGTCGTCCTCGCCGCCGCGTTCCTCGGCGACGTCGATGAGCCGGTCGGCGAGGTCGCGCACGTCGTCGGGGCCCACGGTGATCAGCGCGGACAGGGTGCGCATGCCGTCGTCGAGGTCGGCGCCCGGCTGTTCGACAAGGCCGTCGGTGCACAGCAGCAGGGTGTCGCCCGCGTCGAGCTCTATCGTGCCGACGGGGTAGTCGAGCCCGCCGAACTCCGCCGACAGGCCGAGCGGCAGCCCGCCGGGGACGGGGACGCGGTGGCACGAGCCGTCGGTCCGGCGCACCAGCGGGTCGATGTGCCCGGCCCGCACCACCTGGACCACGCCCGTGGACAGGTCCGCCTCGGCGTAGAGGCAGGTCGCGGAGCGGTCGGTGTCGAGCTCGTCGAGGAAGACGGAGGCGCGGGCCATCACCGTGCTCGGCGGATGGCCCTCCGCGGCGTAGGCGCGCAGCACGATGCGCAGCTGGCCCATGACGGCGGCGGCGTGCGTGTCGTGGCCCTGGACGTCGCCGATGACGGCACCGACCCTGCCCCCGGGCAGCGGGATCAGGTCGTACCAGTCGCCGCCGATGTCCCGGCCGAAGGTGCCGCCGATGGAGGCGGCCCGGTAGCGCACGGCGAGGTCGGCGCCCGGCACGCTGGGGATGGTGCGCGGCAGCATGGCCTGCTGCAGGCTCTGGGCGAGGTCCGTCTCCTGCTCGTAGAACATCGCGCGTTGCAGGCTCTGGGCGATGCTGCTGCCCAGGGCGACCAGGATGTTGCGCTCCTCGGCGGAGAAGCCGCGCCGGTCGCTGTAGAGCAGTCCCATGGCCCCGATCGGGCTGGCCTGGACGATGAGCGGCAGATAGGCGGCGGAGGTGATGTTCAGGCCGGTGATGCCCTGCCAGAGCTTCGGGTAGCGCTCGGCGAACTCTTCCGGTGACTCGATGAAGCACGGACCGAGGGTGCGTACGGCCTCGCTCATCGGGTAGGGCTCGTCGATCCGGGTGATCCGGGTGCCCTCGACGAAGCTGCCGTCGGGTCCCTCCGCGATGAGCCGGATCCGCCCGGCCTCGACCAGTCCCATCACGAGGCTGGTGGCGCCCAGATGGGTGAGTCCGTGGGTGTCCTTGAGGGCGTCGATGACCTCCCGCACCGTGCGGGCGTGGGCGAGGGCCGCGGTGGTGAGCTGGACGATGTTGGTCTGCCGGCGGCGGGCGTCCTCCTGCTCGGCCTCGGCGCGCCGGGCCTCCGTGTCGCTGAGCTCCTCGGTGGCGTCGCGGACGATGCCGATGATGCGGCGGGGCCGGCCCGTCCCGTCACGGCGGATGTAGCCCTGGGTGCGGGTCCAGCGCAGGGTGCCGTCGCGGCGGCGGACGCGGAAGTAGGTGCCGTAGTTCTCGCTGCCGTCCTTCAGCGCCCGGGAGACGACGGCGTCCACCCGCCAGGCCTCGCCGGGCGGCACGCGCTTCGCCAGGGTCCCGGGCCGGTCGTCGTACTCGTCCGGGCGCACGTCGAAGATCTCGTGCGCCTGGGCGTCCATCTGCATCACCCCGGAGTCCAGGTCCCAGTCGAAGCTGCCCATGCGGTTGAGCACCAGGATCGGGTCCGGGTGGTCCGGCCAGTCGTCCGGGAGTGGCAGGGGGCTCGCTCCCTGTTCGGACATGGGGCCACCTTGCCAGGATTCTGCCGATTCTTCGACCGCTGGAGGGGTTCCGCGCGTCTCTTCCCCAGGGGTTGCGCCCGCCACCCGGTGGTATACGGAGAGTCACAGAGGTTCCGGGTGTGACCGGGCGGAGGGAGCGGACGGCCGTGGAGTGGTTCACCGCATCCGAGTACTGGCTCGGCCGGCTGGTGTTCCAGCGGGCGCTGGCCGGGCTGTATCTCGTCGCGTTCCTGACGGCGGCCCTGCAGTTCAGGGCGCTGATCGGGGAGCGGGGCATGCTGCCGGTGCCGCGCTTCGTGGAGCGGGTGCCGTTCCGCGGGTCGCCGAGCCTGTTCCACCTGCACTACTCCGACCGGTTCTTCGCGGGGTGCGCCTGGGCGGGGTGCGCGGTGTCGGCGGCGCTGATCGCGGGTCTGGACTCGCTGCTGCCGTTGTGGGGCGGGATGCTGCTGTGGCTGGTGCCGTGGGCGCTGTATCTGTCGATCGTCAATGTCGGGCAGACCTGGTACTCGTTCGGCTGGGAGTCCCTGCTGCTGGAGGTCGGCTTCCTCGCCGTGTTCCTCGGCAACGACGAGGTGGCGCCGCCGGTCGTGGTGCTGTTCCTGCTGCGGTGGATCCTGTTCCGGGTGGAGTTCGGCGCGGGGCTGATCAAGATGCGGGGCGACGTGTGCTGGCGGAAGCTGACCTGCCTGGACCACCACCACGAGACGCAGCCGATGCCGGGTCCGCTGAGCTGGTTCTTCCACCATCTGCCGAAGCCGCTGCACCGGGTCGAGGTGGCGGCCAACCACGTCACCCAGCTGGTGGTGCCGTTCGCGCTGTTCGCCCCGCAGCCGGTCGCCACGGCGGCCGCCGCCCTGATGATCGTCACGCAGCTGTGGCTGGTGCTGTCCGGCAACTTCGCCTGGCTGAACTGGCTCACGATCGTGCTGGCCCTGCCGGTGATCGCGTTCCCCGCCGACGCGCCCGAGGTGCCCGACGCGCCGCTGTGGTACGTGGTGGTCGTCCTCGCGGTGTCCGCGTTGCTGCTCGGCCTGAGCCACCGGCCGGTCCGCAACATGATCTCCCGCCGGCAGGTGATGAACCGCTCCTTCGACCCGTTGCACCTGGTCAACACCTACGGCGCGTTCGGCAGCGTCAGCCGGGTCCGCTACGAGGTCGTCCTGGAGGGCACGGCGGACGAGGTGCCCCGTGAGGACTCCGGCTGGCGGGAGTACGAGTTCAAGGGCAAGCCGGGTGATCCGCGGCGCTGGCCGCGCCAGTTCGCGCCGTACCATCTGCGGCTCGACTGGCTGATGTGGTTCGCCGCGCTGTCGCCCGCGTGCGCCGGGCCGTGGTTCGGGGCGCTGGTGGAGCGCCTGCTGGAGAACGACCGGGACACGCTGAAGCTGCTGCGCCGCTCCCCGTTCCCGCCGGCCGCGCCGCCCCGGCACATCCGCGCCCGTCTCTTCCGCTACCGGTACACGACCTGGCGGGAACTGCGGGAGACGGGCGCGTGCTGGGAGCGGACGTATGTGCGGGAGTACCTGCCGCCGACGCGGCTGGCGGGGACGGCGGCGCACCGGCCGTAGCCACGGCCGGCTAGTGCCCGTCGCCGTGCCCGTGCGCCTGGGTCCGCGCCTCTGCGTCGATACGGCGCTTGGCGTCGGCCCAGTCGATCGGCAGCCGGTCGGCGGGCACTTCCCAGAAGGTGAACGTCGAGTGGCGCATCGTCGCGCGCACGTCGCTCATCACGCTCCTGTGCGGCTCGGTCCGGGCGTAGGTGTAAAGCGCGTCGCGGCTCTCCCACGCGGACAGCGTGTAGAAGACCTTGCCCAACGGCTTGGCCTCCAGGGAGGCGCCGAGCGCCCCGGGCGCCTTGCGGACCTGCGCCCAGGCGGCGAGCGACTTCCGGAAGAAGCGGGGGACGTCCTTCAGCGACCGGACCTCGAAGCGGGAGGCCATGACGAAGGCCCGGGTGTCGGGGCGGGCCGGGTTCGGCGTGATCCAGGGAAGAGTAGGCACGGCAGTCTCGCCTCCATCGTTGCGAGGGCTATTGGGGAGTGGCACTATCCATCTTAGACAGTGACACTACCCAATAGCCAGAGGAAAGCGGGGAAGCGCGTGCGCATCTCGGAACTCAGCCGCCGCAGCGGGGTGCCCAACGCGACGGTCAAGTACTACCTGCGGGAAGGGCTGCTGCCGCCCGGCCGGGCCACCGCTGCGACCCAGGCCGAGTACGACGAGACCCACCTGCGGCGGCTGCGGCTGATCCGCGCGCTCATCGGTGTGCGCGGTCTGTCCGTGGCGGCGGCGAGACAGGTCCTGGACGCCATGACCGAGCACCGGGGCGACGTCCATGAGATGCTCGGCATCGCCTTCGGCATCCGGCCGCCCGGCGCCGGGTCACCGGACACGGCCGGGGAGGAGACCGCCCCGGAGGCAGCCGCCCTGGTCGACGCGATGGGCTGGTCGGTCTCCGGGGCCAACCCGGCCCGGCGGACCATCGACGAGACGCTGCGCACCCTGCGCTCACTGGACATCGACTACGACTGGCGGGCCCTGCTCCCCCACGCCGAACTCGCGGAGCGCACGGCCCGGCACGACCTGGACCGGATCGAGGCGATCACGGACCCGCTGGAGAAGGCCGAGCAGGCGGTGCTCCTGACCTTCCTGCTGGAACCGGCGCTGATGGCCCTGCGCCGGCTGGCGCAGGAGAACGAGTCGACGGCCCGCCACGGCGGCGCCGGACCCGGCCGGGAGCCCGGTGCGGATCTTGCCGGGCCCGCCTCGGAGGGCCTAGGGTCGGCCGGGTGACTGCCGGGTCGGCCGTAGGCCATGCACGAAGGGTGTTCCCGGCCTCGCCGTGAGGCCGGTGCGGGGCGCTCCCCCGCCCGCGCGGGACCGGGCCCCGGCCCGTGGCCCGCCGCTTCTCTCCGCGTTCCGTTCCCGCCGCGCGCGACCGCGCGCGGATCCACCCCGGAAAACGAAACCGGAGAATCGTCCCGCCATGCCCGAAGCACAGCACATCGAGCTCAACCACACCGTCGTTCACGCGCGCGACCGCCAGGTCTCCGCCGGGTTCCTCGCCGGGATCCTGGGGCTGGAGGTCGGCGCCCCGTTCGGCCCGTTCCTCCCGGTCGACCTGGGCAACGGCGTGACCCTCGACTACTACGAGAAGCGCGACGAGCCGATCCAGTCCCAGCACTACGCCTTCCTGGTGCCGGAGGAGGGGTTCGACGCCATGATCGCGCGCCTGGAGGCCGCCGGGGTCACCTACTACGCGGACCCCGGTCATACGGAGCCGGGCCGGGTCAACGGTCTGTTCGGCGGACGCGGCGCCTACTTCGACGACCCGGACGGCCACAACATGGAGATCATGACCCGGCCCTACGCACGGCCCTGAGCAGTGCCCGGCTCCGTCACAGCGCCCTGTACATGATGTGCAGTCCGACCGGGCCGTGCCGGGGGTGGTCGAACGCCTCGGGCACCGTCCCGAGGATGGTGAAACCGAGTGAAGTCCACAGTTTCACCGCGGGGTTGGTCTCGACGACGGCGTTGAACACCATGCCCCGGTAGCCGGCCTTCCGCGCCTCGGCCAGGACGTGCTCGGCGAGCAGGCGGCCCACGCCCCGGCCGGCGTGATCGGGGTCGACCATGAATCCGGCGTTGGCGATGTGCGCGGCGGGGCCGCCGTAGTTGGGGGTGACATAGGCCGAGCCGACCACGGCTCCGGCGTCGTCCTCCACGACGTACACCTGCTTCGGCGGACCCGTCCACAGGGCCCGGGCGGCCTCCTCGGAGGCGCCCGGGTCCCAGGCGTAGGTCTCGCCCGCGGCGACGATGCGGTGCCAGAACGGCCAGATGCGCGGCCAGTCGCCGGAGACCGCTTCCCTGATCAGCATGGGGCGAGTCTGGCACGCCCGCGAACCGGCGGGGCGCGGGGCCTGCGTCAGTCGACGCTGGGCAGGATGTGCGGTTCGGCGAGGTCGTCCTCGTAGCCCGCCAGACGGATCGGGGCCGAGCGGGCCCACACGTCGAGACTGCCGAGCTCCCCGGGACGGCGGCGGGAACGCTCCGTGCGTTCCTCGGGGCGCTGTTCGCTTTGCGTCTGTTCCGGTGTCACCGCGCACTCCTTATGTGTCGGTCACCCTGGGGACGTGCTGCGTCGGGCCCTGTGCCTGGCGTCTGACGTCCGCTCGGGTCTGAGTCGAATGCCGTTCGGACGCGGTGGCGCCGGTAACTCGGGTGAGAGCAGGCCGTGATGAACCGGCTTGTCCCAGACGGACCGTGGGTGCGGGTAGGACCCTGGGTGCTGTCCGTCCGACTCAGATTAACCAAATGAGCGGCCCCCCGCTCGATGGGGCTCGAAACCGCCGGTAACAATCACGCGACAGGGCGCTCACCATCAAGCGTAATATGCTGCTATTTCAGCTTTGTTACGGCATCTCCGTTCACTCGATCGGCGTACAGGGGTGTCGACGCTTTCGACAAGGCCGCATGGTCATGGTGCCGTTCAGGTCCCGTTGGCCGGATCGCAAGCTCGCCATGCTCTGCTGCCGCATGGCAACGGCTGTCTCCCGGGAGGACCGGCGCATGGAACTGCGCACCGTCGAGGAGCTGATGGACCTGCTGTACGCGTGCCGCGGCACACGGAAGGACCGGGACCGCCCCGGCGGCACCGGCGCGGACCCGCACGACCACGCCCTGCGGACCGCCGCGCTGCTGCGCCGGAGCCGGCCCGCGGACAAGGAACTCCAGGTGGCCGGGCTGGTCCGGCCGGTCGCCGGGCTGCTGATGCCGGGCGATCCGGCGGGGGGCGCCGGCCGCGCGGCGGACGCGGTACGGGAGCTGCTCGGCGCGCGGGTGGCCGGGCTGGTCCGCCGGCACCCCCGGTACGGCCTTCGGGCGGACGACGACGTCCTCGCCCTGCGCACGGCGGACGAGGAGGCCCGCACCGCCTGTTTCGACGCCGGCGTGCTGGAGGACTGGCGCACCGTGCTGGAACTGCTGGCGGCCCGTTCCGCACGGCTGGGCAGGGTCGACTGACGGCCGCGGGGGTGTCCCCCGCCTTCGTCACCAGCGGCTGGGCGCGTAGTCCTTGAGGAAGACGCCGTACAGGTCCTCGCCCGCCTCGCCGCGCACGATCGGGTCGTAGACCCGGGCCGCGCCGTCGACCAGGTCGAGCGGGGCGTGGAAGCCCTCCTCGGCCAGGCGCAGCTTGTCGAAGTGGGGACGCTCGTCGGTGATCCAGCCGGTGTCGACCGAAGTCATCAGGATGCGGTCGGTGTCGAACATCTCCTGCGCGCTGGTCCGCGTCACCATGTTCATCGCGGCCTTGGCCGCATTGGTGTTGGGGTGCCCCGCGCCCTTGTAGCCGCGGGCGAACACGCCTTCCATGGCCGAGACGTTGACGACGTACGCGCGCCCGGCGGCCGCACGGCGCGCGGCCTCGGCCATCGCCGGACGCAGCGCGCTGATCAGGATGAACGGCGCCGTGTAGTTGCACAGCTGGGTCTCCAGCAGCTCCACCGGGGAGATCTGCTCGATCGTCTGGACCCAGGTGTTGGAGTCGACCACGTCCGGCACCAGCCCGCCCGCGTCGATGGCGGTGCCGTCCCGGTGCCGCTCCACGCTGGCGTTGCCCGCGACCAGGGCGAGGTCGGCCACCTTCTGCGCGTCCAGTCCGCTCACCCCGGCGGGCAGCGCGGTCAGTCCGTCGACCGCACCGGAGTTGAAGGCGCCGATGACGTGGTGGGCGGGCAGCTCACCGGCCGGCAGCGGGGCGCTCTCGCCCTCGACGAGCGCGGCGTACGCCGACGGCAGGCGGCGCACCGTCTGGGTGGCGTTGTTGATGAGGATGTCCAACGGGCCCTGCTCCGCGACCTGCTCGGCCAGCGCGACGGCCTGGCCGGGGTCGCGCAGGTCGATGCCGACGACCTCCAGGCGGTGCATCCAGTCCGCGGAGTCGTCCATGGCCTTGAAGCGGCGGATGGCGTCCTTGGGGAAGCGCGTGGTGATGGTGGTGTGGGCACCGTCGCGCAGCAGCCGCAGCGCGATGTACATGCCGATCTTGGCGCGGCCGCCGGTGAGCAGCGCCCGCTTGCCGGTGAGGTCTGCGCGGGCGTCGCGGCGGACCCGGTTCTCGGCGGCGCACTCCGGGCAGAGCTGGTGGTAGAAGTAGTCGACCTCGACGTAGCGGGTCTTGCAGACGTAGCAGGAGCGGGGGCGCTGGAGTATCCCCGCGATCCGGCCGGACTCCACCCGCGAGGAGGGCAGGATGCCCTCGGTCTCGTCGTCGATGCGGTCGGCGGAGCCGGTGGCGGTGGCCTCGGTGACCGCCTTGTCGTGGGCGGTCTTGGCGGCCCGGCGCTCCTGGCGGCGGCGCTGCTTGACCGTGCGGTAGATGTGTGAGGTGGCCCTGCGGACCAGGATCGCGTCGGGGTGGTCGACGTCGAGCTTGTCGAGCTCCTCCAGCACGCCGAGGCAGACGGCCAGTCGTTCCGGGTCGATGCCGGGCCCGTGTGCCGCCGCCTGCGCGGCCTCGGGGCCGTTCTCTGTCACCGTCATCGCCGCTGCCGTTTCCCGCTCTTCCGTCGCGGCGCTCCGTTCGCATCCGCTGTCGAGCGGGGGATTTTACTTCAGCACCGGGCCGCAGTACCAAACCGCGGCCGGTCAGTGATCGCAGACGGCGGCCAGCGTCGTCACCTCCTCGGTGAGCGCCCGGGCCAGGCGGTCGAGGTCCGGGACGGCCACGCCGTCGGCGACCAGGCCGTAGTGGACGCTCCCGCGGTAGGTGGAGACGGCGACCGCGAGCGAGTGGCCCGGGGCCAGCGGCGCGAGCGGGAAGACGGCGCCGAGCGGGTCGCCGCCGAGCTTCAGACCGAAGCCGGGCAGCGGCACGCTGGTGACCAGGACGTCGAACCAGAGCCGGGCCGCCTGTCCCAGCAGCGGACCGCCGAGCCGGTGTCCGAGCGGCGGCACATGCTCGGCGAGCAGCGCGACCGCGCCCGCGCCGCGGTGCGGGCCGGCCTCCTTGTTGCGGTCCATCGCGGTACGGACCCGGGTCAGGCGGGTGACCGGGTCCTTCTCGTCGACCGGGAGCCGTATCAAGTACCCGGAGAGCCGGTTGCCCTGCGGGTGGGCGGTGCGCGGCCGGCGCCGGGAGACGGGGATGAGGGCGCGCGGGGCGACGCCCTCGCTGCCGTCGCCGCGCTCGTCGAGCCAGCGGCGCAGGGCTCCGGCGACGACCGCGATCGTGACGTCGTTGACGGTGCCGCCGGCGCTCTTGCGGATCCGGTGCACCTCGTCGAGGTCGACGACCGCGCCCGCGGTGCGCCGGGTGCCGCTGGGCGCGCAGGTCAGCGCGGGCGAGGAGCGCATGTCGAGGGTGGAGCGGGCGACGGCGGCGCCGATGTCCAGGGCCCGGCCCGCGTCGGACAGGGCGTCCCGCACCAGGCCGGGGACCTCGCGCACGTCCGGGAGGAGTCCGCGCGGGGGCGGGGCGGGGCGCGGCCGGGGCGCGGGCAGGTCCATGGGGTCCATCAGCGCGGCGGCGAGGGTCAGGGCGCGCAGTCCGTCGGCGAGGGCGTGGTGGAACTTGAACAGGACGGCGATGCGGGCGCCGCCCTCCTCCGGCAGCACGTGCGCCTCCCACGGCGGACGGGTGCGCTCCAGGGGGCGTCCCATCAGTTCGCCCGCGGTGGCGTGGAAGTCGGCGACGGGCGTGTGCAGCCGGACGTGGTCCAGGGGGTCGAAGCCGGGGTCGGGCTCGCGGGCGGCGCCGCCGAAGGCGAGCGAGCCGCGGACGACGGAGGTGAGCGGGCGGCCCAGCGCGGCCGTGAGGGGCTCGCCGGGGGTGGGCAGGGAGCGGCGCAGCGCCGACAGCGAGCGCCGTAGTCCGAGCGGCTGCCAGGTGTCGCGGATGCGCATCCGCAGCCCCGGCACGGCGGCGGCCCGGGCGGCCAGCAGATCCACCGCGTGCGCGGCCGCCGAGGGCGAGCCGGCGGAGAAGACCCCGAGCGCCGCGAGGTGCATCGGGTGACCGGCGGACTCGAGGTTCCAGAACGCCAGGTCGAGGGGGGCGAGCGGGTCTGCGGTCATGAGCGGGGCCTCGCATCGGCGACGGGAACGGATCAGCAGTCAATCGCTCCCGGCCGATTACGGTCAAGTACGATCTGGCTACACATAGTTAACAGCATGTGACGACTCCGCCCCTTCCGCCGTTACGGCAGAAGGGGCGGAAACCTGGTCATATGCGGCCCCGAGGGGCGTTCCGGGCGTCCGACGGGGTGACGCACGCCACCCGGACGCACGCCACCCGGACGGGCGGGTCACCCCTCACTACGGGTTTGTCAGTCCGTGGACGGGCAGCCCGCGGGCCGGTCCCGGGAGGCGTCCCGGATCAGGTCCCGCTGCGCCGCCCGCACCCGCTTCACGTCCGGCTTCATCACCCGCCGGTCGTAGGTGAGCAGACCGTTCAGCTCGCCCTCCACGTCGGAGATCTGGGTGTAGACGGCGCCGTTGCCGCCCTGGCACACCAGTGCCCGCACCTCGTCGAGCTTGGTGAGGTAGTCGTCGGTGTAGGTCGCCGGGTCGACGTCGACGTACGACTGCTGCACGGACCAGGCGTGGCCGGGCACGGCGAGGCCGAGACCGCCGTACTCGCCGCTGACGAGGGCGCGTTCGCCGTCGGGCCGGGGCGGCAGGGCGGGGCTCGGGTAGCCGTGCTCGTCCATGATGTCGCCGGTCCCGCCGTCGATGCCCAGGTTCAGCCCGGACTGGCTGTTGACCAGCCGGCTGGGGTCCCAGGACTTGGCCTGCGCGGCGATCCGGCCGACGTCGTACTGGCCCCAGCCCTCGTTGAAGGTGACCCACATGACGATCGACGGGCTGCTGATGTGCTCGTCGATCATCTCCTTCATCTCGCGCTCGTAGCGGGCGCGGGCCTCGGCGTCCGGGGTGCGGGCGTCCCGCATGGAGGGCATGTCCTGCCACACCAGCAGTCCGAGGCGGTCGGCCCAGTAGAACCAGCGGTCGGGTTCGACCTTGATGTGCTTGCGCACCGAGTTGAAGCCGAGCTTCTTGTGGGCCTTGAGGTCGTACGCGAGGGCCTCGTCGGTGGGGGCGGTGTGCAGGCCGTCGGGCCAGAAGCCCTGGTCGAGGGTGGCCATCAGGAAGACGGGCTTGCCGTTGAGGACCGTGCGCGGCACTCCGTCGATCTTCTCAACGGCGATGGAGCGCATGCCGAAGTAGCTGTTCACGCGGTCGGCGCCGACGCTGACCTTCAGGTCGTACAGGAACGGGTCGTCCGGCGACCACAGGCGCGGCTTCTTGATCTTCAGCGTGAGGGGCTGCCCGGTGCGGCCGGTGGCGGTGGCGACCTTGCGCCGTCCGTCGTACGCGGTGGCCCTGACCGGCAGGCCGGCGCGCACGCCCGTGGCCTCGACGGTGAGCCGTTCGCCCTTCACGTCGGGGATCAGCCGGAGGGAGTCCACGTGGTCGCGGGCGACCGGCTCCATCCAGACCGTCTGCCAGATGCCGGAGCTGGGCGTGTACCAGATGCCGCTCGGGTCGAGGCGCTGCTTGCCCATCGGCGGGTTCTCGCCGTCGGCGGCGTCGGTCGGGTCGTAGACGCCGACGATCAGCTCCTGGGGGCCGCTGCGCCTCAGCGCGTCGGTCACGTCGACGGAGAACTTGTCGTAGCCGCCCTCGTGCGCGGTGACCTTCCTGCCGTTGACGTAGACCTCGGCGCGCCAGTCGACCGCCTGGAAGTTGAGGCGCAGCCGCTTGCCGGAGCCGATGTGCCAGTCGCGCGGGACGGTGAAGGTCCGGCGGTACCACATGCGGTCCTCGTGCCGCTGGATCCCGGAGAGCTGGGACTCCACCGGGTAGGGCACCAGGATGCGTTCCTTCAGCGTGCGGCCCACGGGCGGGCGCTCGCCCTCCTCGGCGGCCGCGAACTGCCAGCGGCCGTTGAGGTTGCGCCACTGGGAACGGGTGAGCTGCGGGCGCGGGTACTCGGGGTGGGCGTTGCCGGGGCCCACCTCGTCGGCCCACCCGGTGCGCAGCTCGTGGGTGGAGCGGTTGGGTCCGCTGCTGAGGAAGGCGTCCACGGGGTCGCCGTCGGCGGCCTTCAGTCCGCCCTGGCCGTCGTACTGGATGTCGGCGCTGCCGCGGGCGGTGCCGGCCTTGTTGCCGACCACGGGCTCGGCGAGGGTGACGAGCAGCGCCCGCGGGTCGGCCGGGTCGGGTTTCGCCGAGGTCAGCGGCCACCGGGCGCCGCCGATCACCGCGTTGATGTGGTCGGTGAAGTCGGCGGGCGGTGTGGCGAGCGGCTTGGGGAAGTCCAGCTTGAGCGTGCGTCCGGAGGCAAGGACGGTGGCGGCGAGGGCACCGTCGTAGTCAAAGCCGTCCGGGAGGCGGAACGCCGACCGGGGCACCGGTGCCTTGGTGCCGCCGGGCGGGGTCCAGCGCAGGTGGAAGTTGGAGCCCCCGTAGTGTTCGAAGTACTCGACCTTGATGTCGTGGGCGCGGCCGGCGGTGAGCTGGACCGGCTCGGAGGTCTGCTCGTTGTCCCAGTCGTCGATCCAGTGGTCGATGACGAGGGCGCCGTCGACCCACAGCCGGAAGCCGTTGTCGGAGCTGACCGAGAAGGTGTGGGCGCCGGTGGTCTCCGGCACGAGCTTGCCGGTCCAGCGGACGCTGACGTCGTCGGCCCGGCCGGTGGTGAGGCCGAGGCGGGGTTCCAGGTTGTCGAAGTCGAGCTGGGGGTCGAAGGCGACGGCCTTGAGTTCGTGGAAGTCGAAGGCACCGGGGGCGGAGTGGGTCCAGTACTCGCCCTTCAGCCCGTGGACCTCCACCGGGTCGTCCTCCGCGGCGGCCGAGGCGGGCCCGGTCGCGGTGAGGCCGGTGACGCCCAGCGCCGTGGCCAGGAGGAGGGCGAATCGGTTCCTGAGTCGTCTGCTGCGCACGGATCCTCCGTCGGTGAGGAAGTGACGGCTCTCGCTCTGCATGTTCTGTTCTGTGCGTTGTCAGTCCAGTACAACGTTGTCAAAGAACAGCACTTGGCATAACAGCACGGATTCTTCCATCAGTCCAGGGACATGACAAAGGCCCCGGTCGTCACACGCGACCGGGGCCTCCTCGAGAGCCGCTACGGCACCAACTGCCCCTTGCCGAGCGCGATGACGCCGCCCTTGGACACCGTGTACAGCTCCGCGTCGCGTTCCGGGTTGACGCCGATCGTCGCGCCCGGCGGCACCTCGACGTTCTTGTCCAGCACCGCCCCGCGCACCACGGCGCCCCGACCGACGTGCACGTTGTCGTGCAGCACCGACCCCTGCACCACCGCACCCGGATCGACCACCACGCCCGGCGACAGCACGGACCGCGTGACCTGCCCGCGGATCAGACAGCCGGCGCTGATGATCGACTCGCTCGCCATGCCGCCGGCGTTGAAGCGGGCCGGGGAGAGCTGCCCGGAGTGGGTGTAGATGGGCCACTGCCGGTTGTAGAGGTTGAACGCGGGGCGCTCGGCGATCAGGTCCATGTGCGCGTCGTAGTACGCGTCCAGGGTGCCGACGTCCCGCCAGTAGCCCTGGTCCCGGCTGGTCTCACCGGGCACGTGGTTGGAGCTGAAGTCGTACAGGTGCGCCTCGCCCCGGTCGGTGAGCTGGGGCAGTATCGAACCGCCCATGTCGTGCACCGAGTTCTCGTCCTCGGCGTCGCGCTGGAGGGCCTCGACGAGCGCCTTGGTGGTGAAGATGTAGTTGCCCATGGAGGCGAACACGCACTCGGGGTCGTCGGCCAGCCCGGGCGGGTCGGCGGGCTTCTCCAGGAAGCGGTCCACGGTCTGCCCGTCCGAGCCCGGGGTGATCACGCCGAAGGCGGAGGACTCCGAGCGCGGCACCCGGATGCCCGCCACCGTGACCCCCGCGCCGCTCTCGATGTGCTGGGCCAGCATCTGGCGCGGGTCCATCCGGTACACGTGGTCCGCGCCGAACACCGCCACGTACTCGGGCTGTTCGTCGTGGATCAGGTTCAGCGACTGCAGGATCGCGTCGGCGCTGCCCAGGTACCAGCGGGGGCCGAGGCGCTGCTGGGCGGGGACGGGGGTGACGTAGTTGCCGAGCAGGCTCGACATCCGCCAGGTGGTGGTGATGTGCCGGTCCAGCGAGTGCGACTTGTACTGGGTGAGCACGCAGACGCGCAGGATGTCGCCGTTGACGAGGTTGGACAGCACGAAGTCGACGAGCCGGTAGGTGCCGCCGAAGGTGACCGCGGGTTTGGCCCGGTCGGCCGTCAGGGGCATCAGGCGCTTGCCCTCGCCGCCGGCCAGCACGATTCCCAGGACCGAAGGACCACCACGCCGCATGGCCGCTCCCCTCACGCCGATGTTTCCCAAGACTGCCCCGGACGGACCGGGCTAAGCCTGTTTGAGGATCTCCTCGTAGAGGAGGACCGTACGCCGGGCCACCGCGTCCCAGCCGAACTCCGATACCGCGCGTTCCCGTCCCGCCTCGCCCATCCGCCGTGCCGTGGCGGGGTCGCCCAGGACGGAGTCGAGGGCCCGCGCGAGGCCCGCCTCGAAATCGTCGTCCGCGTCCACGAGTACCCCCGTCGAGCCGTCCGCCACGACCTCGGGGATGCCGCCGACCCGGGAGGCGACGACCGCGGTGCCGCAGGCCATGGCCTCCAGGTTGACGATGCCGAGCGGCTCGTACACCGAGGGGCACACGAAGACGGCGGCATGCGTGAGCAGCTGGATCACCTCCGGACGCGGCAGCATCCGCGGGATCCAGTGCACCCCCTCGCGGACCCGGCCGAGCTCCTCGTGGAGCTCGCGGAACTCACGGTCGATCTCGGGCGTGTCGGGGGCGCCCGCGCACAGCACGACCTGCGCGTCCGGGTCGATGCCGCGCACGGCCCGCAGCAACTGCGGCACGCCCTTCTGCCGGGTGATCCGGCCGACGAACAGCACATAGGGGCGGGAGCGGTCCAGGCCGATCCGGTCCAGGGCGTCGGTGCCGGGGTCGGGGCGGTACAGCTCGGTGTCGATGCCGTTGTGCACGACGTGCACCCGGCCGGGGTCCAGGGCCGGGTAGCAGCCGAGGATGTCCTCGCGCATGGCGGCGGACACGGCGATCACCGCGTCGGCGGCCTCGACGGCGGTGCGCTCGGCCCAGCCGGACAGGGCGTAGCCGCCGCCGAGCTGCTCGGCCTTCCAGGGGCGCAGCGGCTCCAGGGAGTGGGCGGTCATCACGTGCGGAATGCCGTACAGCAGCTTCGCCAGGTGGCCGCCGAGGTTGGCGTACCAGGTATGGGAGTGGACCAGTTCGCGGCCCTCCAGGGCGGCGGCCATGGCGAGGTCCACGGAGAAGGTGCGCAGCGCGTCGTTGGCGCCGTCGAGCGTGGGCCAGGGCCGGTGGCGCAGCACGCCGTCCGCCCGGCCCTCGCCCCAGCAGTGCACCTCCAGGTCCACCAGCGGGCGCAGCTCACGGGCGAGGAACTCCACATGGACTCCCGCGCCGCCGTACACGTCCGGGGGGTACTCCCTGCTCAGCAGTCCCACTCGCACCCGTGAACCCCCTGTCTGAGCGGACGTCCCCCTCATGGTCACTCAGACGGGGCGCGTGGGGAAGAGCGGGGCGGCCGTACGAAGCAACAGTCGCCGCAGACTCCCCCGCCGGGCACCCGGTAGTACAGGCAGCAGCTGCGGCGCCGGAAGCCGGTGCCGGTGAGGGTGCCGGCCCCGGCGAGCCGCGGGTCGGCGAGGAGTTCCCGGGTCAGCCGGGCGGCCCGCTCGGCGACGTCCGTACGGCCGTGGCCGCGCGCCCAGTCCACCGGCCGGCGGGCGGCGCCGACGAGGGCGGAGGCCGCGTTGCCGCGCAGCAGTCCCGGGGCGAGCCGGTGGCGGGAGCGCAGGGCCGCCGCCAGGGGTTCGAGGTGGCCGGTCAGCACCAGGTCCGCGAGGGTGGGAGCGTCGCCGGGCAGCGGACGCACCTCGGTCAGCCACAGGTCGTCGGGGGCGCCGGCCGCGAGGTCCCAGCGCAGCAGCCGCGGGTCCAGGTCGGGGACGGCACCGTGGAGTGCGGCGGAGCCCAGGGCGACGGACCACAGCCGGGCGGCGAGCCCCTGGTGGGCCACCGACGCGGCGACCCGCGGCTCGGTGGTGCGCAGGGCTCCGGCGACCGTGCGGACCCGCGAGGTCAGGAAGTCGCCCTGAACATCCGCGGGTCCCGGGACGTATGCCTGTGCGAGCGTGGGCAGGGAGCGGCCGGGAACTCCTGCCGTGCGCAGGGCGTGAAAGCCACCGAGCCGGTGGAGGGCGGTGAGGCGGGGGTCGAGGTCCACGACGTGCAGTAGTACCAAGTCCCTTAGGGGCGCAACCAGGGGCCCGCTGTCGCGGGGCACCCCTCCAGGGGATGACGGGGCCGTCGTCGTACTCCATCGGCAGTAGGACTCATTGAGTGCTCAGGGACGACGACGGGAACAGCCTGGCACGGCATCGTGTTGGTCATGAAAGCCGACCGTTCGCCGCGCCGGGTTCGCTGCCCCGGCCTTACGCAGAGGAGCAGCCGATGAGCGCCCTCGCGTTGTCCGTGGTGCTGTCGTTCGTGTCCGCCGTGGCGTACGCCGGCGGTGCGATCGTGCAGGAGCAGGTCGCGGTGTCCTCGTCCGGGGCGCAGCAGTTCGCACCGCTGCGCCGGCCGGGCTGGTGGGCGGCGGTCGCGCTCAACGGCCTGGGCGGGGTGCTCCACGTGGTGGCACTCGCCTACGGGCCGCTGAGCATCGTCCAGCCGCTGGGCGCGCTGACCATCGTGTTCGCGCTGCCCATGGCCGCTCTGTTCGTCCGCCGCAGGGCCGGGGCGACCGCGTGGCGGGGCGCCATCATGGCGACCGTGGGTCTGGCGGGCCTGCTGGCCCTGGTCGGCGCGTCCGAGGCGCAGTCGCTGAACGGCACGCAGCGGGTGGCGGCGGCGCTGGGCACGGCGGGTGCGGTCGTGGCGCTGATGGTGGCGGCCAGGGCCGTGCACCGTCACCCGGCGGTGCGCAGCATTCTGCTGGCGACGGCGTCCGGTGTCGCGTTCGGCATGTCCTCCGTCTTCACCAAGACCGTCGCGGTGGACTGGAGCGGCGGGGTGTCGGCCGGCGATCTGCCGTCGATGGCGGTCATCGGCGTCCTGGCGACCGCGGGCCTGCTCCTCTCCCAGGCCTCCTACCGGGGTGCCGGACTGGCCGCCCCGCTGGCCACGCTGACGGTGGTGAACCCGGTAGTGGCCGCCGCGGTCGGCATCACGATGTTCGGCGAGACCTTCCGTTACGGCTCGACGGGCACGGCGCTGGCACTGAGCTGCGGCGTGGTGGCGGCCGGCGGGCTGATCCTCCTCACGACGGAGCGGCTGGCCCGCGAGCAGCAGGAGGCGCGGACGGCCGGTACGGAAAGCGCCGTGCCGCAGCCGGTGCCCGGCGCGGGGAGCCTCGTACCGGAGCCGGTGCCCGACTCGGTTCCGGCCGACCGCTCCCCGGCCGTCGCCGGCGGGCCGGCCGTGGGCGACCCGACCGAGCGGCTGCTGGCCGAGCTGGCGCTGGCCGAGGGTGTGGGGCTGCCCGCACCGCGCGGCGCACCGGAGGGCGAGGATCCCGCCATGCTGCCGCTGGTCTCGTACGCCCCCTTCTACGGCGGACCATACGTCCCGGCAGGCGGGCTGGACCGGCACGCGGCGCGCGTCAAATCCTGACGCCGCCCGCCCTCAGATAGGCGACCGGGTCGACGTCCGATCCGAAACCGGGCCCCGTCCGCACCTCGAAGTGCAGATGCGGGCCCGAGCTGTTGCCGGTGGAGCCGGACCGGCCGATGCGCTGCCCCGCGCCGACGGACTGACCGTTCCGCACGGAGATCGCCGACAGGTGCGCGTACTGGCTGTAGCGGCCGTCGCCGTGGCGGACCACGACCTGATAGCCGAACGACCCCTCCCAGCCGGCGCTCACCACGGTGCCCGCCGCGACCGACTTCACCGACGTGCCGGTGGGGACGGGGAAGTCGACCCCCGTGTGATAGCCCTTCGACCAGGCGGATCCGGCCTTGTGGTACGGCGTGCCGGGGGCGGCGCCGACGGGGGCGACCCGTTTCCCGCCGGTCGTGGCGGCGCGGTCGGCGCGGTCGTCGGTGCGCTGGGAAGAGGACTTCTCGGTCTTCTTCTCGGCGGTCTTCTTCTCTGTCTTCTTCTCGGTCTTCTTCTCGGTCTTCTTCTCGGTGCGTTCCCCGGCCCTCTTGCCGGCCTTCTTCTCGGCCGGCTTCGACCCGCTCGTGGAGGGCTTGGCCGTGCCGCCGGACAGGGTGAGGCGCTGGCCGGGGATGATCAGGTCGGCGTCGTCGCCGATGGTCGAGCGGTTGGCGTCGTACAGCCGTTGCCAGCCGCCGCGGATCCGCTCGTCCGCCGCGATGCCGGAGAGCGTGTCGCCGCGGACCACGGTGTACATCTCGGCACGGCCGGCCCGCGACTGGGGTGTGGTGTGCGGTTTGACGTCCTCGACGGTGGGTCGGCTCTTCTTCTTGCCGGCCGCCGTCGTGCCGTTCCCGCCGGAGGTGTCGGCGGCCGGCCGGATGTCGGGGGCGCTGCCGCCCCGCGTCAGTCCGGCCCGCTCCGAGCAGACCGGCCAGGCGCCGGGGCCCTGTCCGTCGAGCACCTTCTCGGCGACGGCGATCTGCTGGTCCTTGGTGGCCAGATCCGCACGCGGCGCGTACCGGGTGCCGCCGAACGCCTCCCAGGTGGACTGGGTGAACTGGAGCCCGCCGTAGTACCCGTTGCCGGTGTTGATGTCCCAGTTGCTGGTGGACTCGCAGGCGGCGACCTTGTCCCAGGTCTCCACGTCGGCGGCCTGAGCGGCGCCGGTGCCCATGAGCGGGAGCGCCATCCCGGCGCCGCCCGCGGTGACGGTGAGCGAGGCCCTGTTGATCCTGTTCGGCTGATACCGGCGATGCCGGCCGCGGACGGCCATGGAATCCCCCTCGACAATGCGTCAGGAGGGGCAAAAGTAAGCGTTGCGAACTGGCCGTGACAAGGCGCCTATCGGCCGCACGGATGCGCCAAGTGGCCGGGAATTTTCGCCCCTTGCGCCCCTGTTGACGCCTTCGAGCGCGTGTGCGCGGGCGGATGTGCCCGTCCGCGGGGGCACGCGGGAGCGCGCGCCGGCCGGGCGCGCTGGGCGGGGAGGCGCGGTGAGCGGCAGTACCGGGCGTCGGGAACGACGGCTGAGTACGACGTGTGTCTTCGCCCGTATGTGCCTGCGCGACGTTCGACCGACCCGCGCATGCGCAGGCAGGTGCGGCACGTCAGGATGGTCGATGGCAGGACTGACGGGCGCCGGCCGGCAGTACCCGGCGCAGCGGCAGTACCCATACCAGGTCACTAGGAGCCACCCCAATGAGCAGTTCAGCGCAGATCGGCGTCACCGGGCTCGCGGTCATGGGCCGCAACCTCGCGCGCAATTTCGCCCGCAACGGCTACACGGTCGCCCTGCACAACCGGACCGCGGCGCGCACGCACGCGCTGGTGGAGGAGTTCGGACACGAGGGCAGCTTCGTGGCGGCCGAGACGGCCAAGGAGTTCGTGGCGGCTCTGGAGCGGCCGCGGCGCCTGGTCATCATGGTGAAGGCCGGTGAGCCGACGGACGCGGTCATCGAGGAGTTCGCCCCGCTGCTGGAGCCGGGCGACATGATCATCGATGGCGGCAACGCCCACTTCGCGGACACCCGGCGGCGGGAGAAGGCGCTGCGCGAGCAGGGCATCCACTTCGTGGGCATGGGCGTCTCAGGCGGTGAGGAGGGCGCGCTGCACGGGCCGAGCATCATGCCGGGCGGGCCGAAGGAGTCCTACGACTCCCTGGGCCCGATGCTGGAGAAGATCTCCGCCAAGGCCAAGGACGGCTCCCCGTGCGTCACGCACGTCGGCCCGGACGGCGCCGGACACTTCGTGAAGATGGTGCACAACGGCATCGAGTACGCCGACATGCAGCTGATCGGCGAGGCGTACCAGCTGCTGCGGGAGGTCGCCGGGTACAGCCCCGCGCAGATCGCGGAGATCTTCCGCACCTGGAACACCGGGCGGCTGGACTCCTATCTGATCGAGATCACGGCCGAGGTGCTGTCGCACGTGGACGCGGCGACGGGCAAGCCGTTCGTGGACGTGGTGGTGGACCAGGCGGAGCAGAAGGGCACCGGGCGCTGGACCGTCCAGATCGCGCTCGACCTGGGCGTGCCGGTGTCCGGCATCGCCGAGGCGGTGTTCGCGCGCTCCCTCTCCGGCCACGCGGCGCTGCGCGAGGCCTCGCGCGGGCTGGCGGGCCCGACGGCCACGCCGATGAGCGAGGCGGAGGCGGCGGCCTTCGCGGACCGGGTGGAGCAGGCGCTGTACGCGTCGAAGATCGTGTCGTACACGCAGGGCTTCCACATGATCGCCGCGGGCAGTGAGGAGTACGGCTGGGACATCGACCTCGGCGCGGTCTCCGCGATCTGGCGCGGGGGCTGCATCATCCGGGCGGCGTTCCTGGACCGCATCCGCGCCGCCTACGACACGCGCGCGGACCTGCCCAGCCTGCTGTCCGACAAGACGTTCGCGCAGGAGATCGCCGAGGCGCAGGACGACTGGCGCGAGGTGCTGATCGCGGCGACCCGCCAGGGTGTGCCGACCCCCGGTTTCGCGGCGGCCCTCGCCTACTACGACGCCCTGCGCGCGGAGCGGCTGCCGGCCGCGCTGACCCAGGGTCAGCGGGACTTCTTCGGTGCGCACACGTACCGGCGCACGGACCGCGAGGGCTCGTTCCACACGCTGTGGGGCGGGGACCGGTCGGAGGTGTCCGCGTAGGGCGCGAGACCGGGAGGGGGCGGTGGACGGTCACGGGCGTCCACCGCCCTCCTCTCTCTGTGCGCGACGCGTTTCACCTCGGTTCACGTCAGCGGTGGTCCGGGCTCCGGGTTCGGGGGCGGCTCGGGGCCCGGCGGGATCGGTGACGGCGGCGGCTCGGGCGGGCCCGGGTGCGGCGGGGGCGGACCGGGCGGCTGCGGGCCCGGGCCGGGCGGCTGCGGGGTGGGCTCCGGGCCGGGGCCCGGCGGTGGGGGTGTCGGGGTGGGGCCCGGCGGCGGTTCGGGGGGCGGCACCGGGTCGGGGTGGGGCTCGGGGGGCGAGGGGTCCGGGCCCGGCGTCGGTCCCGGAGTGGGCCCCGGCGGGACGGGATCCGGGTACGGGTTCGTCATGGCGCGTGTCCTCCGGCCTGTCGGTCGACGTCGGCTCTGGACTACTCCCCCGCCTACCCGGGGCCGCTCCCGCCAGTCACCCGCCCGCGTGACGGCGCGGAGCCGGTTGGCGCCACCGCCCCGGCCTGCGGATCACGGGGTCAGGGTGTCGGAGCGGCCGGCCGCGAGGCGCGACCAGTGGGGGATGGGCCGTCCGTCGCTGCGGAACACGTCGTCGGCGGGCGTGCTCTGGACGGTGGGCCACCCGTCGGGCGAGTCCTCCCACAGCTCCTGACGTCCGTACACGGTGAGGTCCATGAGCGCGTAGCTGTAGTCCATCGCCTCCACGCCGCGCAGTGTCGTCCAGTACGTCTCGTACACGCGGTCGCCGTCCCGGAGGTAGCACACGAGGTGCATCATGCCGACGTGCCGCCCGGTCAGCAGTTCCTCCAGCGACGGGAGGGCCGAGTACCACGGCACCTCCCAGCCCATGAAGTCGCGGTAGCGGCGGCTCTCCTCGTACGGGCCCTGGCAGAGGACCGCGTAGGTGATGTCGCGCGAGTGCAGGTACGACAGTTCCTGCACCTGCGTGGTGACCCAGGTGCAGCCCTCGCACTGGCCCGCCGCGTCGTGGCCGGGGTGCCACATGAAGTAGTACGCGATGAGCTGCCGGCGTCCTTCGAAGGCGTCGAGCAGGGTGAGCGGCCCGTCGGGGCCGGTCAGCGGCAGGTCGGCCGCGACCTCCACCATGGGCAGGCGCCGCCGTTGCGCGGCGAGCGCGTCGCCCTCCGGGGTGTGCGCCTTCTCCCGGATCCGCAGTTGGTCCAGCCGGGCGTCGAAGGTGGCCCGGTCGGCCACCGGCGGCAGCGCCGGTGCGCGGTCCGTGGGGCCCGTGTCGTGCTCCGTCATGGCCTTGCTCCGTCCTGTGCGTGCTGTCCCGCGTCGGTCCTCGAGGGTCAGGGAGTGCCGGTCGGATCGGGACGCTCCGCCAGTTCCTTGATCCGCAGCAGCCGCGTCTCCCAGGAGCGGCCGATCCGGTCGAGTTCGCGGGCGAGTGCGCCGAGCCGGGCGCCGAGGGCGACGTGGACGACCTCGCGGCCGCGCTGCTCGGACTCGACCAGTCCGGCCTCGCGCAGCACCTCCAGATGCTTTCTGATCGCCTGCCGGCTCACCGGCAGGACCCGCGCCAGCGCGGACGCCGACATGGGTTCCTCCGCGAGCCGGGTGAGTATCTCCCAGCGCGTCGGGTCGCCGAGCGCGGCGCACACGTCGGGAAGGGCGACCGCGCTCACCGCTGCCCCGCTCCGGCCGGCGTGCCCTGCTCGACGAACGCCTTCGCGGCCGCCAGCTCGGTGAGCCAGCCCTTGTCGTTGCCCTCGCGTTCCCTCAGCCAGGCCGCCGGGTCGTCGGCGAGGCTCGAGAAGCCGCTCTCCACCACGCGCAGGGTCACCCCACCACTGTCCCGCTCATGGATCCAGAACTCGACCAGGGTGGAGGGCGTCGCGCCGTCGCGGAACGGGGTACCGATCCAGCGGAAGGCCGCGTAGCGCGGTTTGTCCAGCTCCACCGTCCGGAACCGGAACTCGCCGTGCGACGGATGGCGGACCACCGTCACCTCGCCCTCCTGGCGCAGGTCCGGTTCGGGCTCGACCTCACCGTCGTTGATGTACCAGCCGGGCCGGACGATCAGGTCCCAGACCCGCTCGGCGGGGGCGTCGATGTCGATCCGCCGGTCGATGCGGTCCAGCTCGGCGAGTTCCGCGTCGGTGTGCGTGATGTCGTTCACGGGGTGCCTCCCTCGTCGTCCCTTGATCTGCAACTGAACGGTTGCACACGAGGGCGGGATATGCAACCCGAGAGTTGCACTTACTCGAGGGTGCGCGTCAGATCAGCCGGGCCGCCGCCGCGAGCCCCGGACGAGGGCTGGAGAGCACGGGAACGGCCGTGGCGACGAGGGCCTCCGCCGGAGCCATGGAGGCCTGCGCCAGAACGATCGCGTCGGCGTCACGGACCGTGTCGGCGGCCCGCGCGACGAGGCGGACGTACCCCGCCGCGTCGCCCGCCTCGAAACGCTCCCAGGCGCCGTGCACCAGCACGGTGCGCACCTCGGCGGACCGGCCGGCCCGCCGGGCCTCGCCCTCGATCAGGGCGCCCGTGGGACCGAGCGTGCTCTCCAGCGCGGCGAGGACCACGACACGCGGACCCGCGGCCACGGCGGCAGCGGCCATGGGCCGGTCGACCCGCAGTACGGCGACACCGGCCCCGGCGCCGGCCGCTTCCGCGACCCCGCCGATGGTCGAGCAGGTGCACAGCACGGCACGGGCGCCCCGGTCGACGGCCTCGCGCACCCGCGCCCGTACGGCGTCGGCGACCGCCGCAGGCCCGTCGGCGCGGGCGCGCTCCAGCAGGTCCTCGGCGACGAGGTGCAGCAGCTCCAGGCCCGGGTGGGCGCGGTCGCGCAGCGCGTCGAAGACGGGGACGTGCACGGGCGAGGTGTGCAACAGCGCGAGCACGGGCCGCTCCGCCGGGAGCGTCAGAACCGCTCGGGGTGCGCCGCGAGCCACGCGTGCGCCGCCTTCATCAGCTCGGGCCCGGCCGCCGGGGCCCGGTCGGGGTGGCGCCCGGCCCACGCGGCGACGTACGGGCACAGCGGCGCGACGGCGCTGTCCTCCCGGGCGGCGAGGGCGTAGAACGCGCGGGCGAGTGAGCCCGCGATGCCCTGACCCTCGTGGGCGGGCTCCACGGCGGTGTGCACCGGGACGAGCGCGCGCTCCGGCGCGTCGAGGACGAAGTACTCGATACGCCCGACGACCTCACCGCCGGCCACGGCCTCGAGCCGGCCTGCCGCACGGTCGTCGCGGATCTCGATGTCACCCATGGTCACGTTTCATACCGGGGCGACGGCACCCGGGCTGCGCTCCTGGTCCGACCCCGGCACCGGCTCGGACGGATCGGCGCCCAGGGCCACGATGCGGTTGCCGGCGTCCACATGCACCACGCGGGGCCGCAACGCCCGCGCCTCGGCGTCGGTCACCTGGGCGTAGCTGATGATGATCACCAGATCTCCGGGGTGGACGAGATGGGCGGCGGCCCCGTTGATCCCGATCACCCCGGACCCGCGCTCCCCCTCGATGACGTACGTCTCCAGCCGGGCGCCGTTGGTGATGTCGACGATGTGCACGAGCTCACCGGGCAGCAGATCGGCGGCGTCGA
The DNA here is from genome assembly GCF_984686075.1 of Streptomyces speibonae. Lineage (NCBI taxonomy): Bacteria > Bacillati > Actinomycetota > Actinomycetes > Kitasatosporales > Streptomycetaceae > Streptomyces > Streptomyces speibonae. The sequence continues at coordinate 606,336 of NZ_OZ480260.1, forward strand.
GCAACTCGGCGTCGATCGTCACGGATCCCACATAGTGCAGGTCGGCCTGGGTGACGGTGGCGCGGTGGATCTTGGACTTGAACATGGTGCGCAGCACTATGGACTCCTGAAGGACGGCTCCCCGCCAGCTTGTTGCAGGTCAGGGGCGTCGTTCACTGTACACCGGCATGTCTTCGACTGCGTGCGCTCCCGGCAGGCCGGGGTCGCATGCCCGTTCCGCCGTGCGACCGCGCGGTCAGGCACCGTCGGCACGGTCGCACAGGGCGATGCCCTCGATCGTGTTCCCCTCGGTTCCGTGGCCCGGGAAGGTGAACCAGTTCCGCGGGGCCACCTCCTGGCAGGGGACGTCCATTCCGTCGCCGTACATGACCTTCACCCTGTGGGCGGTCGGGCAGTCGTTGATCACGAATGTGTAGCGCCATCCCGGGCTGTACGTCAGGCACGCGGGTACGGGGGGCTGGTTCCCCGCGCCCTCCTGTGACTCGGCGTGCACCGCCGTGGCGGGCGTCGCCAGGGCCAGAGCCATCGCGCACACCACGAAAGCTGAACGCACAAACCGCCTCATCAGAGTGCTCCCCTTCACTTACTGAACGGACACCTCAGAGTACGGAGGTCCGGCAGAGGCGTGAAAGTGATTGCGGCAAGTTTCAGCAGTTTTCGGTGCGGCAGGGCGGAGCAGTCCGAGATGTTGGCGTTCAGGCCCCTTGCGGGTCCGGACGCTGACGCAGGTGCGTCGCCCGGCGTAGCAGACGGTCGATGTTCTCGCGGCTGCGTCTGTCGGTGGGGGTCTGGACGACGAGGCGGACGCCGGGGTGGTCGGTCAGATCCATGCTGGTGGCACGCAGGCTCACTGCGCCGATCCCCGTGATGTCGTAGCGCTTGTCGCACAGGTGCGGTGGAGCGACGTCGTGCGTGGCCCAGAGCCGGGAGAACAGCGGGCTGGCGGTGCACAGACGGGCGACGAAGTCCTGCCATCGCGGGTCGCCCGCGTTCTGGCTGTAGCGATAGCGGAACCCTGCCACGGCCTCGGGCGCCTGCTCGTCGCGGTTGACGACGCGGGGCTGCCCCTCCGGTGCCGCGAAGAGCTGCCAGAGGGTGTTGCGCTTGCCGGGCGGAGCACTGACCAGAGCGGGGTGCAGGGCCGCGTATGCGCGGTTCCAGCGCAGCACGTCGGTACGGGCGTCGACCAGCATGGCGGGCAGCGGGTCCAGGGCTCCCAGGACGCTGTCGAGGTGGCCGGGGAGCTCGATCGGCGGATCGCTGACGGCCGGAGGCTGGGGGACCTCGGCCAGACGGTAGAGGTGGTCACGCTCGGCGGCGCTCAGCAAGAGCGTGCGGGCCACCGCGTCGAGCACCTGGGAGCTGACGTTGATCGGCCGCCCCTGCTCCAGCCACGTGTACCAGGTGATGCCGACACCGGCCAGCTGGGCGACCTCCTCGCGGCGCAGTCCGGGGGTGCGCCGACGGACTGTCGTGGGTATGCCGACGTCCTCGGGTGAGACCCGCGCGCGTCGTGAGCGCAGGAAATCCCGTAGTTCGGTCCGGTTCATGGTTGTCGGCACAGATCCACTGTGCCAGAGCCGGGAGATGCCGGCCTGGTGCTGCCGGTACCAGTATCAGCAGGCTTCTGGCACCGGTGTCAGCACACGGCGCAGGCTCGTACCGCCTGTGTTTCTCAGGACCTTTCCGGGACGTCTTGCACGACGTTCCCCGGGGACGGCTACCCAGATGAACGGACGACGAGTTCCATGAGCAACGCATTTCACCGCAAGGTCGCGGTCGTGACGGGTGGAAGTGCCGGTATCGGGCACGTCACCGCGCGGAAGATCGCCGAAGGGGGCGGGACTGTCTACATCACGGGACGGGACCAGGACGCCGTGACGGCGGCGGCCGCGGACATACCGGGTGATGTCATCGGGGTGCGGGCCGACTCGCGCTCTGCCGACGACCTCGACCGGCTCTTCACGCAGGTGGAGCGGCGCAGCGGCCGGCTGGACGTGCTGGTCGTCAACGCGGCGGCGATCGCGACCGCACCACTGGGAACCATCACCGAGGACGTCATCAGGACGGTCTTCGACGTCAACATCACCGGCACCATCATGACCGTCCAGAAGGCGCTGCCGCTGCTGGCGGACGGTGGTGCCATCGTCCTCACCGGCTCGATGGCCGCTCACAAGGCGTCGCGCGGGCGGAGTCTCTACGCGGCCTCCAAGGCCGGCGTCCGCGCTCTCGTCCGTACCTGGGCCCTTGAGCTGACCCCGCGGAGGATCCGGGTGAACGTGGTGAGCCCGGGCCCGACGGATACGCCCAGTTTCGCGCAGCTGGCCGCCACCGCCGAGGAACGCGAGGCGCTCATCGCCACGATGGGCACCGGGACCCCGATGACCCGGGCCGGCACCGCGGAAGAGGTCGCCGCCGTGATCTCCTTCGTCGCCTCGGACGCGGCCTCCCATGTCAACGGCGCCGACTACCAGGTCGACGGCGGTTACGGCCAGGTCTGACCGAGTTCCGCGCCGGCGGCGGGGACGTCGTCGTCAACCGTCCGTACGGCGAACACGGCATGGTCGACGACTCGGCCGCCGATCTGTGGCTTCTGGTCTTCGAGGAGGAGCTCCGTGACCATCTGGCGGTCTGACCGTCTCGCCGCCGGTCCCGCGGCGGGCGGCGCCCCGGCCGGCCCCTGCGAAACGGGGCCCCGAGGGCACCGGCGGCGACTTCACCGTGCTCGACGTGGGAGGCACGACGCTGCGGACCGAGCCGTTCCGCCTGGGCCTCGGTCGTCGCCGAGACGCTGGGGGCGCCCGCGCACCTCGTCGTGCCGGTGCCGCGGGCGGCCACGCGGTATGCGTCCCGACCGGAGAACGCGTGGCTGACCGGCTCCCTGCTCGCCCCGGTTGCCGGGCTGCCACGCGGTGCTCTCCGACGGTGTCCGTGACGAGCGTCACGCGGCGGGGTTGCGCCTCACGTCCGGGAGTAGGTGAGGCAGTCCACCTGGTCGTGCTCGTAGCCGACGGTGATGGCCGGGGCGTGGCACTCCAGCCCGGAGTTGTGCCGGCAGTCCGCCATCTTGCACGCCCCGACCCGGCCGGTGGTCGACGGCTCACCGCCCTCCAGGTCGGCGGCCATGAACGTTTCACAGACGGGGCTGTCGAGATCTCCCACGGTGATCGCCGCGGCGCGGCACGTGTGGTGGTCGTTGTAGGCGCAGTCCTCGGCCGCGCACTCGCTGATCACGGGCAGTTGCATGACGGGGGTGGCAGCCATGGCGGGTCGTCCTCCTCGTGGGCTCGCGGGGAGCGGAACGTTCCTTTCCTGTCTTCCACTGTCCGCGACGGCGGGCGACGGCGCATGTCAGGGGGAGGGCCGACGGCCCGGGTTGCACTGCGCCGATTCGCGGCGATCGTGGAGTTGTGGGCCTGGAGAGGATCGCAGTGCCTGATACCCCGCACACCGTCAGCGACGTGATGACCCGGAGGGTCGTGGCCGTCGGACGCGGCGCGCTCTGTCCGACGGCGAACGCGTCCGGCTTCCGAAGGGACCGGTCGCCATGAGCGCACACGTCACCTCCCCACCGCCTCCCGGCGGGCCCGTTGCCGTGGAGGGGTATCCGGCCCGGCTGACGGCTCGGCTCGACGCGCCGTTGTCGCGTTGGCTGTGGCTGGTCAAGTGGCTGCTCGCCCTCCCCCATTTCGTCATCCTGTTCTTCCTGTGGGTGGCGGTCGCGGGGGTGAGCGTGGTCGCCTTCTTCGCGATCCTCTTCACCGGCCGGTACCCGCGGCCCCTGTTCGACTTCACCACCGGTGTCCTGCGCTGGAACTGGCGCGTGGCGTACTACGCGTACGGCACGCTGGGCACCGACCGCTACCCGCCGTTCACCCTCGCCGACGTCCCGGACTACCCGGCGCACTGGGACCTGCCCTACCCCGGACAGCTCTCACGCGGCCTCGTCCTGGTGAAATGGTGGCTGCTGGCCCTGCCGCACTACCTGATCCTGGGATTCTTCGCCGGCGGTGCCCGTCTGGCCTGGTTCTCGGGCGGTCTCATCGGCCTGCTCACGCTGTTCGCGGGCATCGCCCTGGCCGCCACCGGGCGGTACCCGCGCGGACTGTTCGACCTGCTGCTGGGCCTGAACCGCTGGGTCCTGCGCGTCGCCGCCTACGCGGCCCTGCTCACCGACGCGTATCCGCCCTTCCGGCTCGACCAGGGCGGACAGGAGCCGGGGAGGGCGCCGTGAGAACTGCGGGGGGCGGGCCGCGGACGGACGTACTGGTCGCGTCGGCGTCGGGTCCACCCGGAGCGTCCCTCCGGAGCCGGAGTACGCGGATCACCGGGTGTGCTCCGGTGTGATCGAGCGAGGGCAGGTGCCGTGGCCGGGCCGGCGGGCGGCCGGTACGGGGACCACCGCGGCTGGAGGGGCGTCGACGGCTGGGCCGCGGGGGTCGCCGAGCGGCTCGCTCCGGCTCGGTCGTGCGAGGGAGCGGCGTCGTGGTCCGTCACGCGTCCTCCGGCACGGCCTCCCGTGTCCGATGGTCGGGTTCGGAGTGATCGTCGTCCTCGGCCGGGGCGGGGGCCCGTGGCAGGCGGAGCTCGAAGCAGGCGCCGAGGGTGCGGGGGGTGAGGGTGAGGGTGCCTCCGTGGCGGTGGGCCAGGTCGCGGGCGATGGCGAGACCGAGGCCGGTGCCGCCCTGGTCGCGGGAGCGGGCGTCGTCGAGGCGGACGAAGCGTTGGAAGATGCGCTCGGCGTCCTCGGAGGGCACTCCGGGTCCGTCGTCGTGCACGGTGAGGACGACCTGGTCGTCCTGGTCGCGGAGGGTGATCTGGATGCGGTGGGCGGCGTGGCGGGCGGCGTTGTCGATGAGGTTGCGCAGCAGCCGTTCGTAGTCGTCGGGGTTTCCCAGGGCGAAGGCGGTGACGGTGTCGTCGCAGGTGAGGGTCAGCGGACGCTCGGCGAACGGGTGCTGCTCTGCCAGCCGGGACGCGAGAGCGGTCAGGTCGACGGGTTCGGTGTCGTCAGCCGTGGGGGTGCGGGTGTCGAGGCGGGCCAGCAGCAGCAGGTCCTCGGCGAGCGCCTGGAGACGGCGGGTCTGCCGTGCGGCGGTGGTGACGGCCGCGGGCCAGTCGGTGCGTTCCGGGTAAGCGAGCGCGACCTCCAGGCTGGTCAGCAGGGTGGTGAGCGGACTGCGCAGTTCGTGGGCGGCGTCCGCGACGAAGCGGCGCTGCTGGGCGGCGGCGGTGTCGAGACGCTGGAGGGTGGTGTTGATGGTGGTGGCCAGGGCGGCGATCTCGTGGCCCGAGGCGGGGACGGTGACGCGTTCGCGGGGGTTGTTCGGGGTGACCGAGGCGGTGAGGACCCGGATGGCCTCGACGGGCCGCAGCGCGATGCGCACGGTCAGGTAGGCGACGCCGGCGATCAGTACGAGGCCGGCGAGACCGGCCCGCACCAGCATGCCGTCGACACTGTCGGTGATGTCCTTGGCCGCGGTGGGGAGGACCACCACGTAGACCCGCACGCGGGCGTCGGTGGCGACGCCCAGGGCGGCGGCCGCCTCGCGGCTCAGTTCGCCGGGTTCGATGTCGGACCACATGACCCGCTGGACTCCGCCGGGCACGTCGCCCTGGAGTCCGGGGTTGAAGTCGGGGTTCACCGGCATCCGGATGTCCCAGGACCCGGACGAACTGGTCGGCGCGGGCAGCACGTGGTGGACGTCGGGACGGAAGTCGTCCATGCCTCCGCCGTAGGCGACGGCGGTGCTCCGGCCGGTCGCCACGACCTCGAACGGCACGATGCTGGTGCGGGGAGGGATCACCCCCTCCCTCACCTCGTCGGCGAGCGACATGGCATGGTACAGGGCCTCCATGGTGGCAACGTCGGTGCTCTTGCGGTAGACCTCGCGGTGCACCCACCAGCCGATGCCGGCCAGGAGGACGGCGGCCGCCAGGGCGGCCGCCAGGGCAGCGCGGGCCCGTACCGAACGGGGCCACCAGCGGCGCCACGACTTGAACCCGTTCACGGTCGTCCACCTAAACCCGTTCACGGTCGTCCACCAATCGGTAGCCGGTCCCCCGCACGGTCTGCAGGGACTGCCGGTGGAACGCGGCGTCCACCTTCTTGCGGAGCGAACTGACGCGGGCCTCCACCAGGTTGGGGTCCACGGCCTCGTCGGGCCACGCGTGGTAGAGCAGGTCCGCCTTGGTGACCGCCTGGCCCGCCCGGCGGGCGAGCAGCTCCAGGACGGCGAACTCCCTCGGGGTGAGGTCCACCCGGGTGCCGGCCCGGCGGCACACGCGGGCCGCGACGTCCAACGACAGGTCGCCCACGGCGAGTACGGGCGGTGCGACCGCGGCGGCCCGCCTGACCAGGGCCCGCAGCCGGGCGACGAGCACCGGGTAGGAGAAGGGCTTGGCCAGGTAGTCGTCGGCCCCCGTGTCCAGGGCCTCCGCCTGGTCCCACTCCCCGTCCTTCGCGGTGAGCACGAGGATGGGGGTGGCGTTGCCCTCCCGGCGCAACTGGGCGCAGACCTTGTACCCGTTGAGCCCCGGCAGCATCAAGTCCAGGATGAGCAGGGCGTATTCACCGGTGCGGGCCATCCACAGCCCCTGCCGGCCGTCATGGGCGAGGTCGACGGTGTAGCCCTCGGCGGTCAGGCCGGTGTGCAGGGTGCGGGCCAGGTCGACCTCGTCTTCGACCACGAGTATCCGCATGCGGTGCAGCCTCGCACAGGGCCGGCACACCTTCCTGATCAGCCGGTCAGGTTGGATCAGCAAACGGTCAACGAGGTCCGGGCACGCTGGCGGCGCTTCCTCGCCCCTGCTGAAAGGCGCTGTCGCCGATGTCCGTTGACGCACGTGTCCCTGCCGTGAGCACGACGCTCTCCCCTCCCCCGCCCACCCGCCGGCCCCCGGCGATGTCGTCCCGGACCGTTGTCGCTCTCGCGCCGGTGCTGCTGACCGTCGCGCTCGGGCTCTGGGGGATCCGCAGGGAGAACACGCTGTGGGGGGACGAAGCGGTCACCCAGGACGTCGCGCACCGCGACCTCGCGCAGATATGGCAGACGGCCCAGCACGTCGACCTGGTCCATGCCGTGTACTACACGCTGATGCACGGGCTCTACGGTCTCTTCGGCGGTGGGCTGCTGACGCTGCGGCTGCCGTCCGTGCTGGCGATGGCCGGGGCAGCGAGCGCAGTCGCCCTGCTGGCGTTCCGTCTGGCGGGGCCGCGTGCCGGGCTGCTGGCCGGGCTGGTGTTCCCCGTCCTGCCCCAGGTGCAGAAGTACGCGCAGGAGGGCCGCTCCTACGCCCTGGTCTGCGCCCTGGTCGCCTGGGCCACCTGTGCGCTGGTGGCCGCCGTCCCGCGCCGCGACCGACGGCGGTGGATCGTCTACGGCTCCACCATGCTGCTGGCCTGTCTGCTGCATGAGTTCGCGGTCCTCGCCCTGGTGGCGCACGGCGTCACACTGGTCGTCTCCCGGGTGCCGCGGCCGGTGCTGCGGGCGTGGGGCGTGGCCGCGGCGGTTGTCGTGGCCGGGCTGCTGCCCCTGGCGGTCCTCAGCGCGGGGCAGTCGGAGCAGGTGTCCTGGATCGGCGGACCGGTGCGACCGGAATACTTCCTGGTGGTGGCGGTCGTGGGCGTGGCGCTCGCCCAGGCTCCCCTGGGAGCGAGGGGGCCCGTACGCCTCACCGCGCTGGCCGTGCCGCTCCTCGTCCTCCCGGGGCTTGTGCTGCTGGCCGCCTCGCTGGTCAGGCCCCTGTTCGTCGACCGGTACGTGCTGTACGGCAACATCGGGTTCGCTCTGCTGCTGGGGGCCTGGATGGACCATGCCCGCCGGGTGTGGTGGCCCGCCCGCTACGCGTGGGTCGCCGTGGCCGCGGCGGCGGTCGCGCTGATCCCGTCGAGCCTCGCGCTGAGAACACCCGAGAGCCGGAGCAACGACGTCACCGCCATCGGCGCCGCCGTGCGCGAGGCCAGCCGTCCGGGCGACGGGCTGCTCCATCTCACCGGTCAACACCGGGTGTTGACGTCGGCGGACCCCGAGGACACCCGCCTCCTGACGGACCTGGCCCTGGCGCAGGACCCCGTCGCCTCGGACACCCTCGCGGGCGTGGAGCTGCCCGCCCGGGAGATCGCGGCCCGCATGCTGGAGTCCGACCGGATCGTCGTGGTCCGTGGACGGGGCCGGCACCCGCTCGACGACCCGCGGGAGGCGGCGAAGACCAGCACCCTGCGGTGGCACTTCCGCGCGCACCGCACCACCCAGGTCAACGGGGCACGGGTCACGGTCTACGTCCGCAACCGCGACGCGTCGGGGAAGGACCGGACCGTCCCGTAGGCCGGCTACGCGTGGTCCGGGGCGTGGCCGGCGCCGGTTCCGGCCGCGCCGCGGTGCGGCGGGCTCGAGGGGGCCGCGTCCGGCTCCGGACCGGGCAGCGGCGCGTCGTCGTGGGCACGCAGCCCGGCGAGTGAGAGGTGCAGCAGCCGCTGCCACATGTGCGGGCGGCAGTCGTCGGTGAGCTGCACGGCGTGCCCCAGGGAGACCAGCAGGAGCAGCAGGTCGTCGGTGGTCACGCCGGGGCGCAGGACGTCCGTGGCGCGGGCGCACAGTTCCTCGACGACCAGGCGGAGTTGCTGGATGCCCTCCAGGTCGGGGACCGACCAGGTCAGGGAGAAGTTCTCCATGACGGCGATGTGGCGGGCGTAGCCGGTGAGGGCCTGCTGGTAGAAGTCGGTCAGGGCGGCCCACGGATCCTCGGCCTCGACGGCCGCCCGGCGTGCGGACTCCGCCCACCTCGTGAAGTCCCTGCGCAGGACCGTCTGGATGAGGTCCTCCTTCTTGGGGAAGTGCCGGTACAGCGTGCCCATGCCCACCCCGCTGCGGGCGGCGATCTCGCGTACGTCCACCGCGGCGCCCTGTACGGCCAGGACCTCCGACGCGGCCTCGACGATCGCCTCCCGGTTGCGGATCGCGTCCACCCGCTCCGCGCGGCGCCGCGTGCCACGCCCCGGCCCCTTCGGCCCTTCCTGTTCAGCCACTGCCATGGCGCCAGCCTACCTTCTTTTCCGGAGCGCCCGCTCCGGACATGCTACGTTGAGGAGCAGGTGCTCCGGATAGTGGGAGGAAAGGCATGCCTGACGGGTTCACGAGCAGTGCGGAGGACGTCTCCGCGGCGCACGGCGGCAGCTGGAACGAGCGGATCATCGCCGAGTTCCGGGCCAACGCCGGGTACGTGCCGTGGAGCAGCGAGGCGGAGTTCGCCGCCGGCCGCCCCGTCCCGCCCCGGATGCCCGGCTTCGACGAGCGGGGCATGCCGCTCATCCTGGTGCACAACACAGGGGCCAGAAGCGGGCGGAAGAGGATCAACCCGTTGTTCTTCCAGCCGGTCGACCGCGGCTGGGCCGTCTTCGGAACCCACGGCGGCAGCCCTCATGACCCGGCCTGGGTCGGCAACCTCGTGGCGCACCCCCGGGTCACCGTCGAGGTGGGCACGGAGACCGTGCCGGCCGTGGCCCGGATCGCCCGGGGAGAGGAGCGCGAGCGCCTGTGGGCACGCCAGGTGGCGCTCGTCCCGAAGTTCGCCGAGTTCGAGGCGGCCTCGGGCAGGCAGGTTCCCGTGGTCGTCCTGGAGCGCTCACGACCCGCGCTCACGACCCGCACCGACGACCGCGCCCACGCACCACGCACCACGCACATGAACGCGTCCGAACAAGGAGAGTCATCGCCATGACCGTACCGACCGAGTCCGTCGCGCTGCGGGAACTGCTCGACAAGTCCGCTGTCACCGAGGTCCTTCACACCGTCGCCCACGCCATGGACACCCGCGACTGGGATCTGTTCGCGGACTGCTACGCCCCGGAGGCCGAGGGCGACTACGTCAACGCCAAGGCCGCCGGCCGAGAGGCGATCGTCGCGGGGACGAAGGCGTTCCTCGAACCGCTCGACGCCACCCAGCATCTCGTCGGCAACATCCGCGTGAGCGTGGACGGCGACATCGCCACGACCCACGCCACGTTCGTCGCCCAGCACGTGCGCGAGGGGGCGTCGGACAGCGGGCAGTACATCCTTGGCGGCGTGTACCAGGACACCCTCCGGCGCACGGGCGCGGACTGGAAGATCACCCGGCGCCGGATCCGTGGACTGTGGAGCAACGGAGACGCGGCGGTGCTCACCATCCCCGTCTCCTGACGGTCACGAGCCGCGGCCTTCCGTCCACGGGACGGGTTTCACCCCGGACACTCCGTAGAGGATGCTCGTCGAGCGGGCGCGGCGCATGCGTACGTCGTCTCCGCGGCGCAGTGACCAGGCGATCAGGTCCCGTGTGCTGGGCACCAGTCCGAAGACGTCCACCGGTACCCCGTGTGCGGCGCAGGCGTCCGCCAGCGTCCGGGGTGCGATGAAGAGCCGGTGGTCGTGGGTGCCCTTGGGCGCGGCCCAGCTGACGGGGATGTTCTCGCCGAGGGTGATGACCGCCAGACGGGCCAGGAGGGTGTCCGCGATGGTGTCGATGATCAGGGTGCCGCCGGGCCTGAGCAGCCGGCAGCACTCGGCGACCACATCGAGTGGGCGCTCGACGTGCTCGAGACAGTGCCCGGCGACGACGACGTCCGCGCAGGCGTCGTCCAGCGGGATGTCGTTGATGTCGGCGATGACGACCTCGTCGACGCCGTGCCGCAGGGCGACTTCGGCGCTCTTGGTGGACACGTCGACGCCGACGTGCCGGTACCCCTTTCCGGCGATGAACGGATGCAGCAGTCCGCCGCCGCAGGCGACGTCGAGGAGCACGGCGTCGGCGCGGGCCGCCGGCGGGATGTGCTCGGCGCGGGCGCGGGCGATCCAGCGCAGGGTCGAGAACGGGCCGCGGCGCTGCCACCAGAGCCCCGACCAGGTGTCGTACTCGGGAACCGTGGTGGTCATCGGCCCTCCCCCCGCTCGGTGTGGCGGGCGTGCAGGGCCAGCGCCCACAGGGCGTAGGCGTTGGTGAGGGCGTCGTCGACGGCGTAGACGTTGTTCGGGATGATGATCATCCACTCCCGCTCGTCGGTCCAGCCGCCGTCCTCGCGCTGGTGTTTGATCAGGTACGCCACGGCGGCGTCGAGGCGTGCGTCGTCCACCACGCCGGTCGTGTGGGCGGCGATCACGCACCAGGCGGTCTGTACGACCATGCTCCCGCCCGTGGCACGCGGGGCGGCGTCCAGGGAGGACGGTATGTCCTCTCCCCAGCCTCCGTCCTCGTTCTGGTGCTGGTAGATCCACTCCATGGCGGCCGCGACGGCGGGGTGCTCGCTGCCCAGTCCCGCTTCCATCAGGGCGAACAGCACCTGCGCGGTGCCGTACAGCCGTCCGCCCCAGCGGGCCGGCCACGAGCCGTCGGTGTCCTGCTGGTCGAGCAGCCAGCTCAGCGCCCGCCGCACCTTGGGGTGCCAGCCGTACCCTTCCAGGCACAGCATCTCCACGATGTGCGCGGTCACACACGGCGAAGGTGGCTCGATGAAGCCGATGCCGGTCAGGGCCCGTTTACCGATGAGCGACCAGCGGTAGACCCCGTACCCGGACCAACCGCCCGAGCCGGACTGCCATTCCATGATCCAGCGGATGCCCTCCGCCACGGCGGTGTCGGTCTCGGGCGACCGCTCCACGCCCACCTGGTGGAAGGCCGCGATGACCATCGCCGTGTCGTCCACGTCCGGGTTGACGGTCGGAATGCCCTCGTAGTCCCAGGCCATGGCCGCCGGATGGGCCGCGTTCGCCGTGGAGTCGCTGCGGTGGGTCATCAGCCAGTCCACCGCGCGGTCCACGGCGGGGTCGGAGCCGGCGCGGCCGCCCGCCGCGGCGAGCGCGCGCAGGGTGATCGCGGTGTCCATCACGGTGCAGGGGAAGATGCGGACGCGCCGGGTGCCGTCGCCCAGGATGCAGTAGCGGTCGCAGGCTTCCAGGGCGGCGGCGATCACCGGATGCCGGGTGCCGTAGCCGAGTGACCACAGGGCCAGGACGCAGACCATCGTCTCCGTCCAGCTGCCGCCCCAGCTGCCGTCCGGTTCCTGACGGCTCAGCAGCCAGCGTTCGGCCCGGTGCAGCGCCTTGCGGCGCAGGGGTGCCGGGGACGTGCGGTTGACGGCGTTGGCGGCCTTGACCAGTACCGTGCCGGCGGTGCGTCCGAGTGGCGAGCGGCGGGCGGTGGCCGGGCGGCGCAGCGGGCCGGTGTCGAGCGGCAGTTCGCGCACGGGCCGGACCACGCCCAGGATGCCGATGGCGACGACCAGTTCACGCGCCAGGGGCTCGAAGTCGTCCACGGTGCCCGGGAACCACGAGGGCAGCAGGATCAGTTCCGGAGGCAGGGGTGGTATCTCCTCCCAGCCCACGACTCCGGTGAGCGCCAGCCAGAAGCGGGTGGGCACGAGTTCGGCCGCCTCGATGCCGCCGTTGTCCCTGGCGAAGCGTGCGGCGCGGCCGAGCCGGTCACGGTCCTCGTCGTGTCCGGCGAGCTGGAGCGCGCAGTGCGTCAGTACGGTGCAGGAGAGGTCCGACGGTCCCCCGGTGTAGAGCGGGAAGCCTCCGTCGTCGTTCTGCTGGGCGAGGATCCAGGCGCGCTGTTCGGCGATGTGCGCCGGGTCGGGGGTGCCCAGGACGTGCTGCATGAGGATGTCGGCGGACTCCCAGGAGGTGCCGCCCGTGGCGAAGTCGCCGGCCCAGCCGCCCTCCTTGTCCTGCTGGTCGCACACGGCGGTGCGGCCGGCGGCGAGGGCGGCGGACACGGTCGGGGCATGTGCAGCGGAGTTCATGGTGCTTCCCTTCACCGGCGTTGCTCGTCGCGTCGTGCGGGGGCCGTCTCCTCCGCCCGCCTCTTGACGGCGTCCATGGTCGTGGCCACCTTCCGGCCGATCAGGTGCTTCGTCACCGACTGCGGCATCTGCCAGCGCAGGGACAGTTCCTGGCGCAGCGTCAGTTCGGTGCCGCCGCCGTCGCGTGCGCCGACCGTGTACTCGGCGTCGTTCCTGGAGAGGAGGTCGCCCTCCAGCAGGGTCCACCGCATGGTCCGCTCGTCGTGCTCCAGGGCGAGTGTGAGGGTGGACTTCATGCCCATGGAGGTGACGGTGAGCTGCGCCCGGACCGGCAGGCCCCGGCCGTCGCGGCGCAGGAGTCGTACGGCGCTGATGTCGTCCTGCCAGTCGGGGTAGGCGGCGAGGTCCCTGAGGACCGCCAGGACGTGGGCGGGCGGGGCGTCGATGGTGATGTGATAGGTCGCGGCGTCGTCCGTGGATGCGTCCACAGGTGGGAAAGCCTCCCTCGGGTGGGGTCCGTGCGGTGGGGCCGCCGGTCAGGGGCGGAGCGGATCGTCGTCGCCGCCGGCGGTCTCCGGCAGCAGGTGGCCGATCTCCGGCATCAGCCGTCGGGCGACCTCGAGGAGGGGGGACACGGCGTTCACGGACGGTTCGAGGCCGCGTACCCCGGCGAGCGCGTCGGTGATGTAGCCGCGGGCGGTCTCGACCGCACGTTCGCGCACCCCCAGCCGGTCGAGGACCCGGACCGTCTCCTCGTGGCGCTCCGCGGAGTAGGGGCGTCGGCGCAGCAGACGAGACAGCTCGGGGCGCTCCTCGCGCAGCGCGTGGATCACCGGCAGGGTGAAGACACCGTTCTCGATGTCCTGGCCGCTGGGTTTGCCGGTGATGCCCGGCGGCGCCCAGATGTCCAGCACGTCGTCCCAGATCTGGAAGGCCATGCCCAGACTGCGCCCGAAGGAGGCCATGGTCTCCTGGGCCGGCGCGGAGGCTCCCGCGAGGGCCGATCCCACGCGTGCGCAGGTGGCCATCAGGGCGGCGGTCTTGCCCGAGACGGCGGAGAAGTAGTCGTCCTCGGTGCGCTCGAGGTTGCCGATGTCGGCCATCTCCTGCATCTGGCCGAGGCAGATCTGCTTGAGCGTGTCACCGGCCACCCGCATCTCGTGTTCGCCCAGCCGGGAGAACACCGACGTGGCGCAGGCGAGGAGGAGGTCACCGGTCAGCAGTGCGGTGTCGTCCCCGAAGGCGGCGTTGACGGTCGGGTGCCCGCGGCGGGTGGCGGCCCTGTCGCACAGATCGTCGTGGCACAGGGTCGCCAGGTGCAGGAGCTCCATGCCCGCCGCCGCGTCGACGACCCGGTCGGACCGGGTCCCGGACCGGGCGGTGTCGAAGACGTAGGCCGAGACCAGGGTGAGCACCGGCCGGAACAGCCGTCCCGGGCGTTTGACGTAGTGGTCGAGCGGGCCACCGATCCGGCCCGGGCCGACGGCGGTGGTGTCCTCCATCGACCGCCGGACGCGCCGCAGGTCCGCCTCCAGACGGGCGAAGAGGGGTGGTGCCGCCGCATGCGCCGGGGGCACGAGTTTCTCCATGGTGCCGTCCTCACTCCCCCGCGGCACGGGCCGCCGGGGGTCCGATGGTCGGATGTCGTCCGGCCGGCGGGCGCCCGGTCACCAGGCGACGGGCAGTGCCGCGGGGCCGCGGAACAGCAGGTTGCTCTTCCACTCCACGTCGTCGGGGTCGACGGCGAGCCGCAGCCGAGGGAGTCTGTCGAGCAGCAGGCCGAGCGCCACCTGGAGTTCCATGCGCGCGAGGGAGGCGCCCACGCAGTGGTGGGCTCCGTGGCCGAAGGCCAGGTGGTGGCCGACCGGACGCGTGATGTCGAGGCGGTCCGGGTCGTCGAAGATCCTGGGGTCCCGGTTGGCGGCGTTGGCCGACGTGAGGACCGGCTGGCCCTCGCGCACGGTGCCGTCACCGAGGTCCACGTCGGCCGAGGCGTACCGGGGGAACGCGGCGGACACGCTCAGCGGGGTGAACCTCAGCAGTTCCTCGACGGCGTTGGGCAGCAGGTCGGGGCGCTCCCTCAGCAGCGCGAGCTGGTCGGGGTGGGTGAGCAGCAGGTGGACGAAGTTGGCGATCTGGTTGGCGGTGGTCTCGTAGCCGGCGACGAGCAGCAGCATGCACAGGAAGATCAGCTCCTCCTCGGACAGCCGCTCGCCTTCGTCCCGCGCCAGCACCAGTTCGCCGATGAGGTCGTCGGTGGGCTCGGCGCGCCGCCGCACCACCAGGTCGCCCATGTACGACATCAGCTTGGCGATGTTCTCCATCCGCACCTCGGCGCCGTCGCCGGAGAGCATCCGGTTCATTTCGACGATCCACTGATGGAATTCGAGGCGGTCCTCGTACGGCACGCCGAGCAGATTGCAGATGACGCCGATCGGCAGGGGAACGGAGAAGGCCTCGACCAGATCCGCGGGTGAACCGGATTCCATCATGTCGTCGATGAGCCGGCCGGCGAGCCGTTCGGCCTCCGGCCGCTGCCGTTCGGCGCGCCGTGCGGTGAATGCCCCGGAAATGAGCCGGCGAATCCGTGTGTGTTCGGGCGGGTCCATTTCCATCAGACCCATCGGAATGACGTCGGGGGTAACCCTCGGCTGGTCGTGTCCGGGAGGAATGGCCCGGCGGAAACGGGGGTCCCCGAGGACCGTCCTGACGTCTTCGTACCGGGTGACCAGGACCGCCGGTTCCCCGTACGGCATGCGCACCGGGCATACGGGTTCGTCGGTCTGGAGCACCCGGTACAGGTCATGCAGATCCAGTCCGCCGCACGGGCCGAACGGATAGCGCTTTTCCTTCGTCCGCTCCGAGTGCGATGCCTCTGGGCTCACGCCTCACCCCCGCTGATGGGAAACAACTGCTCAGCACTAGCAGGACGATCGCGGCCGGACACTAGCAGACGGTTCACGGCCGTGATAAGGACACTCGTGTCCCCACCGGACAACCATGTCTCTGGACACGCCTACACCGGGAAATTTTTAATCGGCAATGGCCTGGGAAACATGCCTCAGCGGAGCCGCCGGGCCAACGCGAAATTCCGACGAATCGCTCGCCACCGAAATCGCCATCACACGCCATCACACTGGAGAATTCTGGATGACGGAGTCCCGGGCGGAACGCTCCCCCCTCGCGCCTGCCGCGAAATCCGCGGCATCACGTCCGACCGGGCCTGCCCGCGCCTGGATATCCGCGCTCGGTCTCCAGATGACGCTGGTGGTGCTGCTCCAGGCCGCCTACGCACTCGCCGTCGCCCGGCAGCTCGGTCCCCTCTCCCCGGGGCGTGCGCTGCTGACGATGGCGCTGTTCATTCCGGAGAGCATCGGGCGCCGGCTGATCAACGACTACGACGACTACCGGCGCGGCGTCGACCGTGTGGAGGACGCCCGTCCCGGCAGCGCCCTCGCCCTCGGGCTGCCGATGCGTCAGGTGCGCCTGGTGGGGCTGGTGAGCTTCTCGGTCGCCGTCGCGGTGATGACGTACCTGCTGTACACGACGAGTCCCCTGTCGGTGCTGATCCTGCCGCTCGCGTTCGTGACGCTCGTGTACTCGGGAGGCCCGTCGCCGCTCGGGCACCGGGCGCTCGGCGAGGTGATCGACTTCCTGCTCACGGGCTTCCTCGTGGTGGCCGCGGTGATATGGGTGAACGTCCATCGCCTCACCCCGGGCGCCGTGCTGACGGCGGTGGCGGCGGGGTTCCTGTTCACCGCGACGATGTTCCACAACGACCTGCGCGACAGCGCCGACGACCTGAGGGCGGGCAAACGCACGCTCGCCCACGCCCTCTCCCCGCGCGCGGCGAAGGTCTGGTACACGGTCTTCGTCCTCGCCCCGTATCCCTGCGTGCTGTACGCCGCCTACGAGTTCGAGTCCGTCCGCTACGCCGCACCGCTCCTCACACTGCCCTACGCGGCCTTCGTCGTCACCGCCGTGGTGCGGTCACGCCTGGGCGCCACGATGCCGTCGTGGCTCCACCTGCCCCGGCTGCTCTCCTCCTTCTTCGGCCTGCTCGCGCTGGCCGCGTGGATCTGACGAACGCGCGCTGCATCATCGCCCCGTCAAGGTAGAGGTGGTCACCGCATGCCCGTCCTGTGCCGTCCAGTGACACATTTCCCGGAACACGAGATCACCCTCGAGGACACCCTCGAGGCGGCACGCCGGCTGCATCCGGACCATCCGCGTCTGGAGACGGCACTGCGCCTCATCGAGCACACGGGGGTGCGCACGCGCCGCCTGCTCCAGCCCCTGGAGCGGACGCTGCGCCACCCGGGCGTCGCCGCCCGCACCGAGCTCTACCACGAAGCGGTCCGCCGGTACCTCCCCGGCCTCGTCGCGGAGGCGCTCGGAGAGGCGGAGCTGTCCCGGGAACAGATCGACGCGGTGGTCTTCGTGTCCTGCACCGGCTTCACCATGCCGTCCCCCATCGTCTGGATGATCAACGAGTTGGGGTTCCCGACCCACATCGATCAGCTGCCCGTCGCCCAGCTCGGCTGCGCGGCGGGCAGCGGCGCGATCAGCGGCGCGGCCCGGTACTGCCGGGCGCACCCGGACCGCAACGTGCTGATCGTCGCCTTCGAACTGTGCTCGCTCTGCTACCAGCCCACCGACTCCGACGTCGGCTCACTGCTGTCGGCGGGCCTGTTCGGCGACGGCTTCGCGGCCGCCGTCGTGAAGGGCACCGGGGACCGCGGGATCAGCATCGAGCGGTCGGCCGCCGAGACCGTCTCGCACACCTCGGACTGGATCTCGTACGACGTCAGGGAGACCGGTTTCCACTTCCGGCTGGACAGCAGGGTGCGGCACACCATGCGGGCCGTCACCCCGGCGATCACCAAGCTCGTCGAAGAGGCCTCCTGGACCACCGGGGAGCTGGACTTCGTCATCGCGCACGCGGGCGGCCCCCGCATCCTCGACGACCTGACCCAGTTCCTCGACAT
This sequence comes from Streptomyces speibonae, assembly GCF_984686075.1. Taxonomy (NCBI): domain Bacteria; kingdom Bacillati; phylum Actinomycetota; class Actinomycetes; order Kitasatosporales; family Streptomycetaceae; genus Streptomyces; species Streptomyces speibonae. The sequence goes on from NZ_OZ480260.1 coordinate 624,096, forward strand.
CGATCCCGCGCTGCACCGGTTCAGCCGGGCCGCGCTCACCGAGCACGGGAACACCGCGAGCGTCCTTGTCTTCGACTCCCTGGCACGCTTCTTCTCCGAGGGCACGGCCGCCCCCGGGGCCCGGGGGGTCATCGCCGGCTTCGGCCCGGGAATCAGCGCCGACTTCTCGCTGGGGGTCGTCCTGTGAGCCGCCGGAGGGAAGCGGCCACGGTGCCGCCGGACGGGGACCGGAAGCCCGTGGCCCTGATCACCGGGTGCTCCTCCGGCATCGGGCGCGCCGTCGCCCTGAGCGCCGTGGGCCGGGGATTCACGACCATCGCGACGTCGCGGAACACCGAGTCGCTGCACGACCTGGAGGCGGCGGGTTGCGTGGTGCGCCGGCTCGACGTGACCGACGACGCGGCGCGGCGGCAGGTCGTGGCGGAGTCGGTGGAGTCCTTCGGGGCGATCGACGTCCTCGTCAACAACGCGGGTTACGGCGAGCTCGGGCCGTGCGAGGAGGTGCCGCTCGACCGGTGGGACCGCCAGTTCCGTACGAACGTCTTCGGACCGGTGGGACTCATGCAGCTGGTCCTCCCCGGGATGCGTGCCCGCGGCTCCGGCCGGATCGTCAACGTCAGTTCCATGGCCGGGGAGCTGGTGCTGCCCGCCGGGGCCGCGTACCACGGGAGCAAGTACGCGCTGGAGGCGGCCACCGAGGCGCTCCGGCTCGAGGTGCGCCGGTTCGGCATCGGGGTCTGCCTGGTGCAGCCGGGCGCCGTGAACTCCCGGTGGGGCGAGAACGTGCCGGCGCTGAAGCACTACGCGTCCGGCGCCTACGGCGACCTGATGGGCGAGATGGAGCGGCAGATCGCCCGGCGGCTGCCGCGCGGTGTGTCCCCGCGGCGCGCCGCGGCCGTGGTCATGCGCGCTGTCACGGCACGGCGTCCGCGGGCCCGCTACCGGGTGGGGCGGGACGCGCACGTGCTGCTGCCCCTGCGCCGGCTGCTTCCCTCGGCGGTGTGGGCCCAGTGCGTGCACACCCAGTTCCCGTCGCTGCGGCGTTCCGCCGTCCCGGCGCCCGGTCGCACGACGCTCGGGGCGGGGGGAAGGCGATGACGGCATCCGTGAACGCCGGCCCGGCCGCCGCGGGTACGAGTCCGGCGGAACTGCTGGCCGCCGCTGGGGTGCCGCTCGCCGCGGCCGGTCTCGCCGCGGCCTTCCACGGGCCGCGGTCGGCGCACTGGCGCAGGCTCGCCCTGACCCACGGAACGCTGGGCCTGGCCGCGCTCGTCGCCCAGCCGTCGGTCCGGCCGGGGAGGCTGACCTGGCACGACACCCTGGCCGCCGCCGCAATGTCGGCGGGGATCCTCCTCGCGGGCTCGTTCGCGGACGCGCGGACACGCGGCTCCGTGGAACGCGTCGCCGACGACGCGGCGGCTCTGCGCGACCTCTCCCAGGTGATCGGACCGGCCCGTATGTGCGCGTACCTGGCGCTGGTCGTGGCGCCGGGCGAGGAGCTGTTCTGGCGCGGTCTGCTCCAGGACCGGCTCACCGGGCGGTACGGCACCGGGCGCGCGGCCGTGCTGACCAGCGCGCTGTACACGGCCGCCCATGTGGCGACGGGCAACACCGCGGTGACCGGTGCGGCGATGGGCATGGGCAGCACCCTGTCGTTCCTGCGGGCGAGAGGGGCGGGCGTCGGGCGTCTCGCCCTCACCCACGCCCTGTGGGTCGTGCCGACGCTGCTGCGCGAGCGGGCACGGGGGCCCGTGGGGAGCGCCGGGGGCGGGGCGGTGACCGGGGCAGGACCGGAAAACCTTGACGGTGAAGGGGAAAGGGACATGGCAGCTTTCCGGCACAGTACGGCCACGGGGCGCGAGGTGTCCCGGTGGAGCAGATGGGTGCAGCGCGTGAACAACGTCGCCCATGTCGCGCTGTACGAACGGACGAACGGGCGCCTGGGCAAACGGATGCTCGGGAATCAGGTGGGGATCCTGACCACCCGCAGGCCGCAGGGCGGCGACCCCTACTCCGTCCCGCTGTTCACCTTCCCCGACGGTGAGGACGTCGTGGTCGTCGCCTCCTACCGGGGGTCGGTCCACCATCCGAGGTGGTACCGCAACCTGCTGGCCGATCCCGACGCGGTCCTGCGGGTCGGCGGACAGGTGCGGCCGGTGCGTGCGAGGGTGATGGAGGGGGACGAGCGGGCCGAGTGGTGGCAGCGCATCGTGGATGGTTTCCAGGGCTACGCCGAATACCAGCGCCGCACGAGCCGGGAGCTCCCGCTGGTGCGCCTGACGCCGCGACCGGACGCCGAGTGAGATGACCCCCTTCGACGCGCCCTCGGTCCACGCCGGGCAGGCGGTGTACACCCGCTCGTTCCTGCGTGCCTACAACGCCTTCGTCTACGGTTTCAACTCCCCGCTCGCCTGGCGCTGCCCGAAGGACCGGCTCGTCGGCCTCTACGACCGCCACGTCTCGGCACGGCACCTGGACGTCGGGGTGGGCACCGGGCTGCTGCTCGACCTGTGCCGCTTTCCGTCCCCGGACCCGTCCGTCACGCTGATGGACCTCAACTCCAACTCGCTGGCCGCCGCGGCGAGCCGGCTGCGCCGCTTCGCGCCGCGCACGCACCTGGCCGATGTGCTGCGGCCCTGGCAACTGCCGTGCGACGGCGTGGACTCGGTGGGCATGGTCCATCTCCTGCACTGTCTGCCGGGGACCCTGGCCGACAAGGCGGTGGTCTTCGAGCACGCTCGCGCGGTGCTGAGACCGGGCGGCACACTGTTCGGCGCCACCATTCCCGGGCAGGGGGTCCGTCACAACTGGCTGGCGAGAGCGCAGCTGACTGCGGCCAACCGGCGCGGCATCATGTGCAACCGGCAAGACCGACTGGATGACCTCGATGCGGCTCTGGGCCGTATCTTCGAATCCCACGAGGTGACCGTGGCGGGCTCGGTGGCCCTCTTCTGGGCACACGCCGGGCCGGGCGTGCGGGGCCCCGGCATGCGGTGAACACAAGCAGCAGGAGCGGTCGGCAAGATCAGAAATGGACGAGCTGCGGGAGGGCCTGTGTTCGGGCTGAGGAAAAGGGACTTGACTCGCGAATTTCCCGTGTCCGCCAACCGGCCCAGACTCCCCTATCCCGACGGCTGGTTCGCGGTGGCATTCAGTGGCGAAGTACGGCCCGGACAGGTGGTACGGCGTCGCCTCAAGGGTGAGGACATCGTCGTTTACCGCACGCGGCAGGGCAGCGTCCGCGTGGTGAATCCCTATTGCCCGCATCTCGGCGCGCATTTGGGCTTCGGCGGCCGGGTGGAAGGGGAAAACCTGGTCTGCCCGTTCCACCACTTCGCCTTCGCTCCCGACGGCAGATGCGTGCGGACCGGTTACGGCACCCGGCCGCCCAAGGCCTCCCTGACCCAGCTGACGGCCCGGGAGGTCAACGGGGTGGTCATGGTCTGGAGCCATGCCCGCGGCGAGGCCCCGTCCTGGGACGTTCCCGTCGTTCCGGCGCAGGACTTCCCCCCGCCGGCCAGGCACTCCACGATCCTGATCGACCACCCGCAGGAGGTGGTCGAGAACTCCGTCGACATCGGTCACTTCGGGCCCGTGCACGGTACGTCCGGCGCCCGGGTCACCAAGCCGCTGGAGCTGAACGGCCCGAGACTGACCCTCGGCACTTCCGTCCACCGCACGACGCCGCTGCTGGGCCGGTTCGACGTGGATTTCGACGTGGAGGCCAACGGCCTCGGCCATATCCACGTCATCGCCCGTATGCCGCGGATGGGCCTGTCGGCCCTGGTACAGATCATGCCCACGCCCCTGGATCCCTGCCGCATCCAGACCCGGTTCACCGTGAGCGCGCGCCTGGGTACGGCCGGCAGCCGGGCCGGCAGGTACTCGTCGTGGCTCGCCACGCAGTTCTTCGCGCTCCCCTCCTGGCAGGGCGCCGCCCAGGACGCCCCGATCTGGCAGAACAAGACCTACCTGAGACATCCCCGGATCGCCCGGGGCGACGGCCCGATCATGCGATTCCGGCACTGGGCGGAACAGTTCTACCCGGATGAATTCCGGGAAATCGGCGAAGCCGCGGAGGCCGGCGATCCCCTGCCCGTCGAGAAAGGCCCGCACGGCTCCGCGTGAGGGCCCGCACGGACACCGCGCGACGGGCGCGGAAAAACCCCGCGGTGTGATGTTCCGACGGCACCAGAGGAAAGGGACCCGACTCGGTGACGAGCCTGCACGGACACCAGGACGAACGCCAGCACTTCGAGGACGCCTACGAAGCCGCACGGATCCTTTCGGGCAAGTGGGTGCCCGCCGTGCTGGTCCAGCTCGCCGGAGGCCCGAGATATCACAACGACCTCGCCCGCGCCGCCGGTCTGATGGAGAACAAGCCGCTGGACCGGGCCCTGCACCGCCTCGTGCACATGCGCCTCGTCGACCGCACGGTGCACAACCTCGGCGGCTCCGCGCCGCGGGTGCGCTACCGGCTCACACCGCGCGGGCATTCCGTGCTGCCGATCATCGACGAGCTGGCGGGGTGGTGGCAGGCGGCGAACGCCGCCGAGAACTTACCGTCGCCGACGGCCTCGTGGGAGGCCCGGCCACGGGAGCCGGACCAGGAGAGGTGCGCGCCCTTCCCCCCAGGGGGTGGCAGAGGAGGACAGTTTTAGTTAGCCTTACCTAAGTTTGCGGAGGGTTTCCGAGCGCTGTGGATCCGGTCCGGAGGATGCGTGAGAAGAGCGGACCTGCCGGGACGGAACGTCCTGTGGCGCGCGGTGGGCGGGCAGCGCCGGGACGTCGTCGTCGGCGCGGTGCTGGGCATGGGGCATCAGACCGGCGAGGCCCTCGTGCCGGTCGTCATCGGCCTCGCCATCGACCGCGGGGTCGTGGACGGCGATGTCACCGGACTGCTGCTGTGGCTCGGCGTCCTGGCCCTCGTCTACGTCGGGCTCTCGTTCAGCTTCCGCTACGGCGCCCGCGCCGGTGAGCGCGCCTCCGTCACGGCCGCACACCACCTCAGGACCGAGCTGACCGCCCGTGTCCTGGCGCCCGAAGGCGGCGCGGAGGAGGGCCGGTTGCCCGGAGAGCTGGCGAACATCGCCACGGAGGACGCCCGGCGGGTCGGCGCCGTCACCATGGCCCTCATCGTCGGGACCGGGGCCGCGACCGGCCTGGCCGTCGGCGCGGTCGTCCTGCTGCGCATCTCCCTGCCCCTCGGTCTCCTCGTGCTGCTGGGCACGCCCCTGCTGCTGTGGCTGGTGCACCTGCTGAGCAAACCCCTGGAGCGGCGCAGCGGGACCGAGCAGGAACGCGCGGCCCACGCGTCGGGCGTGGCCGCCGATCTGGTGGCCGGTCTGCGCGTACTCAAGGGCATCGGCGCGGAACCGGCGGCGGTCGCCCGCTACCGGCGCATCAGCCAGGACTCGCTCACCGCCACGCTGCGCGCCGCACGCGCCGAGGCCTGGCAGAGCGGCGTGGTGACCATGCTCACCGGCGCGTTCCTCGCCCTGGTGGCCCTGGTCGGCGGCCGGCTCGCCGCGCGCGGCGACATCGGCCTGGGCGAGCTGGTCTCCTCCGTCGCGCTCGCCCTGTTCCTCATGGGGCCGCTGTCCGAGTTCTCCTGGGTCAACGCGGAGTTGGCGCAGGGCCGTGCGTCCGCCGCCCGTATCGCCGGCGTCCTCGGCTCCGGGCCGGCCGTGCGGGCAGGGGCGCCGTCCGACGCTCCCGTACTGCGCCGGGTCGAGGGCCGGCTGCGGCTGCGCGGCCTGTCGTACGGGACCCTGCGCGGCGTGGACCTCGACGTCTGCCCGGGCGAGACGGTCGGCGTGGTCACCCCCGACCCGGCCGACGCGTCCGCCCTGCTGCGCTGCCTGGCCCGCAGCGCCGACCCCGACGAGGGCTCGGTCGAGCTGGACGGGACGGACGTGACCGCGCTGGGCCTGGCGGAGCTGCGGGCCGCGGTCCTCGTCGCCGAGCACGACGCCGACCTGTTCGAGGGAAGCGTCCTGGACAACGTCACCGCCGCCCGCGCCGACGGCCCGGTCGACGCCGCGATCACCGCCTCCGGCACGGACGAGGTGGCCGGCGCCCTTCCCGACGGCGTCGACACGGCCGTCACCGCGCGGGGACGCTCGCTCTCCGGCGGCCAGCGCCAGCGGGTGGCCCTGGCGAGGGCGCTGGCCGCCGACGCGCCGGTCCTCGTCCTCCACGAGCCCGCCACGGCTGTCGACGCCGTCACCGAGGTGCGGATGGCGGCCGGTGTCAGGGAGCTGCGCGGGGGCCGCACCACCGTCCTGGTGACGAACAGCCCCGCGCTGCTCGCGGTGACCGACCGGGTCGTCCTCGTCGCACACGGCCGGGTGACCGCGAGCGGCGGCCACGCTCAGCTGGTCCACGACCGCGCCGACTACCGTACGGCGGTGCTCGCATGACCGAGTCCCGCGAAGCGCCCCGCGCCGCCCCCTCGCTGCTGCCCGTCGCGACGCCCGCGCGCACCCGTGCCGCGGTCGCCCGACTGCTGCGGCCGCAGCGCGGTCTCGCACTGACCGCGCTGGCCGTCATGGTCGGTTCCACCGCGGTCGGCCTGCTGGTGCAGCCGCTGCTGGGCCGGATCGTCGACCTGGCCGCCGACCGCGGGTCCGTCGACGCGCTCACCACCACCGCGGCCCTGCTGGCGGCCGTCGCCGTGGCGCAGGGCGTGAGCGCCGGGTACGGCCTGTCGCTGGTCTCCCGGCTGGGCGAGACCACGCTGGCCCGGCTGCGCGAGAAGTTCGTCGAACGGGCTCTGGGGCTGCCGCTGGAGCGGGTCGAGAAGGCCGGCGTGGGCGATCTCACCGCCCGGGTCACCGCCGATGTGTCCCTCATCGCGGAGGCCGTGCGCAACGCCCTGCCGGAACTGGTCCGTTCGCTGCTGACCATCGTGCTCACCCTCGGTGCCATGGCCCTGCTCGACTGGCGGTTCCTGCTGGCCGCGCTGCTGGCCGTGCCCGTACAGGTGGCCACCGCCCGCTGGTACGTGGCCCGCGCGGTGCCGCTCTACGCGGAGCAGCGGGTGGCCGCGGGGGCCCAGCAGCAACAGCTCCTCGACACCGTCGCGGGCGTGTCCGCCGTACGGGCGTTCCGGCTGGAGCGGGAGCACACCGGGCGGGTCACCGAACGGTCCACGTCCGTGGTCGCGCTGACCATGAAGGGTGTGCGGCTGGTCCTGGGCTTCTACAGCCGCCTGCACATCGCCGAGTACATCGGGCTGGCCGCCGTCCTGTTCACCGGGTACTGGCTGGTCCGCCAGGGCTCGGCGTCCGTCGGCACGGCGACCGCCGCCGCCCTGTACTTCCACAGCCTGTTCACCCCGGTCAACGCGGCCCTGGTCCTGCTCGACGACGCCCAGTCCGCGACGGCGGGCCTGGCCCGTCTGGTGGGCGTCACCGACGAGCCGGTGCCGGAGCCACCGGCCCGCACGGCCGGCACGGGCCGCGCCGAGGTCACCGTGCGCGGTGTCCGGCACGCCTACCGGCCCGGGCACCCCGTCCTGCACGACGTGGACCTGACGATCCGGCCGGGTGAGCGGGTGGCTCTCGTCGGCGCGAGCGGCGCGGGCAAGACCACCCTGGCCCGGCTCGTGGCGGGCATTCAGCCGCCCACCGCCGGGACCGTACTGGTCGGGGGCGTGCCGCCGACCGAACTCGGTCAGGCCGTGGCCCGCCGCACCATCGCGCTGATCACCCAGGAGACCCATGTCTTCTCCGGCCCGCTCGCCGACGACCTCCGCCTGGCCGCACCCGACGCGAGCGAGGACGAACTGCGCGCCGCGCTCGACCGCGTCGACGCCCTGGGCTGGGCCGAGGCGCTGCCGGACGGCCTCGCCACGGTGGTGGGCGACGGCGGCCACCGCCTCACCGGCGCCCAGACACAGGCGTTGGCGCTCGCCCGGCTGGTCCTCGCCGACCCGCCCCTGGTGATCCTGGACGAGGCCACCGCCGAGGCGGGCAGTGCCGGAGCGCGCGTGCTGGAGAAGGCGGTCGCCCGCGCCGTCGACGGACGCACGGCGCTGATCGTCGCGCACCGTCTGAGCCAGGCGGCGACCGCCGACCGGATCGTCGTCATGGAGTCCGGGCGGATCGTCGAGACCGGCACGCACGACGAACTGCGCGCCGCCGGCGGACGCTACGCGGCGCTGTGGGCGGCCTGGTCCAACTCCCGCGCCACCGGCTCCTGACCGCCCCACGAACCCTCTGCCCCACGCAGTCCCCACCCCCCGCACCGCCCCGCACCACAGGAAACGAACCGAAGGACCCTTGATGTTCCGCTCCCGCACAGCGCCACGGCTCGTCGCCGCGCTCGCCTCGACGCTTCTGCTCCTCACCGCCGCCACGGCCTGCGGCGGGGACGACTCCGGATCCGACGCCGCCGGTTCCGGTGCGAAGGCGGGCGCCTCCGGGGAGTCCGCCTTCCCCGTCACCATCGCGCACAAGTACGGCAGTACGACCGTCAAGGCCGAACCGCAGCGGATCGTCACTGTCGGGCTCACCGACCAGGACGCGGTGCTGGCGCTCGGCAAGGTCCCGGTCGGCACCACCGAGTGGCTGGGCGGATACGAGGGCGCGATCGGCCCGTGGGCCGAGGACGAGCTGGGCGGGGGCAAGACACCCACCGTCCTGAAGGACACCGGCACCGGCCCGCAGGTGGAGAAGATCGCGGCGCTCAAGCCGGACCTGATTCTCGCGCTCTACGGCGGCCTGACCAAGGAGCAGTACGAGCAGCTGTCCAAGTTCGCGCCCGTCGTCGCCCAGCCGAAGGAGTACAACGACTTCGGCATCCCCTGGCAGGAGCTGACGAAGACGGTCGGCCAGGCCCTCGGCAAGCCGGACGAGGCCGCGAGGATCGTCGAGGAGACCGAGGCCACCATCAAGGCCGCGGCCGACGAGCACCCCGAGTTCAAGGGCGCGAGCGCGGTGATGGCCACCCCGTACGAGGGCATGTTCGTCTTCGGCAGCCAGGACGCGCGCTCCCGGATCCTGACCGACCTCGGCTTCTCCCTGCCCAAGGACCTGGACAAGGCGATCGGTGACCAGTTCGGCGCGAACATCAGCAAGGAGCGCACCGACCTGCTCGACCAGGACGTCGTCGTCTGGATCGCCGGAGACGTCGAGAAGGAGGCCGGCAAGCTGCACAAGGACGCCTCGTACAAGGATCTGAACGTGGTGAAGGAGGGCCGCGAGGTCTTCGTCAACGAGAGCAGCGACTACGGCAACGCCACGTCGTTCGTCTCCGCCCTCAGCCTGCCGTACGTCGTCGAGCGGCTGGCCCCGCAGCTGGCGGCGGCCGTCGACGGCAAGCCGGGGACGAAGGTGGAGCAGCCCGCCTCCTGACGCCGGAGGGGAACAACGTAGCGGGGGGGGGCGGCCCCGGTTGGTGCCGCCCCCCGCTACGTGTGCCGTGTCAGCCGTCCATCGCCTCGGCCAGACTGCGGGGCCGCATGTCGGTCCAGTGGGTCTCGACGTACTCCAGGCAGTCCTGCCGGCCCGTGGGCCCGTGGACGGCCCGCCAGCCGTCCGGCACTTCGGCGAACTCCGGCCACAGGCTGTGCTGGTTCTCGTCGTTCACGAGCACCAGGTAGACCCCTTCGGCGTCCTCGAACGGATTGGTCATGCTCTTCCTCTCCTCACGACGGCCCTACGGCCGACGGTTCCTCGTGGCCCGCGCGACGAGTCCCTCCAGCGCCCGGAACCAGGTCCCGGCGAGGTCCTCGACCGTCTCGCGCGGCACCAGCCCTTCCAGATGGGACCAGTGGGCGGCCAGCACCGGCCCGTCCTCCCGGTCCTCGGTCACGACGTTGATGCTCAGCGCGTGGCCCTCCCGCATAGCGCCCTCCGGGCCGATGTCGGCCGCGTCCTCCTCGGGCGCGTACGACCAGTCCGTCTCCTCCGGGATGCCGAACCGGCCGAGGTAGTTGAACTCCACGCGGGCCGGTTCACGGGCCGCCAGCACCTCGCGGGTACGGGGGTTGAGGTGCCGCAGCAGTCCGTAGCCGACGCCGTTCGCGGGCAGCGCCGCCAGATGCTCGCGCACCCGCCGTACGGCGTCCTCGGCCGCCGGACCGCCGGCGAAGGCGTCGGCGGGATCGGCCGGGCCCGCGTCGAGCCGCACGGGGAAGACGCTGGTGAACCAGCCCACCGTACGGGAGAGGTCGGCGTCGTCCCCGGCGAGTTCCGCTTCGCGGCCATGGCCCTCCAGGTCGACCAGGACGGAGGTGCCGGAGCCGCCGGCCCGCCGGCGCCAGTCGGCGAACGCCAGCGCGAGCCCGGCGAGCAGGACGTCGTCGACGCCGGCGCCGAACGCGGCGGGCACGGTCGACAGCAGCGGCCCGGTGAGCTCGGCGGGCAACCGCAGGACGACCTCGCGCTGGGTCGCGGTGGTGTCGCGGTCGGGGGCCGGCGGGCGGGTGAGCGGGAAGGGTTCGCCGCCGCCGTCCAGCACCGCCGTCCACACGGGCAGTTCGGCCTCCCGCTCGGGGTCCCGGGCCAGTTCGGTCAGCAGCCGCGACCAGCGGGCGAACGACGTCTCGACCGGATCCAGCCGTACCGCGCGCCCGGCGGAGACGTCCCGCCAGGCCGCCGCCAGGTCCGGCAGCAGCACCCGCCACGACACACCGTCGACCACCAGGTGGTGGGCCATGAGCAGCAGCCGTCCCGGAGCGTCGCCCGCGTCGAACCACACGGCCCGCACCATGGCCCCGGCGTCCGGGTCCAGCCGTGCCCGCGCCCTGTGGGCGTGCTCGCGCACCGCCGCGGCCAGCGCCTCGGCGTCGAGTCCGGTCACGTCCACCCGGTCGAGCCACCGCGCGGCGTCGACCGTGCCGGCGGGCGGGACGTGCAGCGACCAGTCCTCCGTGGCGTCGCGCGAGGGCCGCACCAGGGTGGCCCGCAGCAGGTCGTGCCGGTCGGCCAGGGCCTGGAGCACGGCGGTCAGACCGGGCCGGTCCAGGCCGGCGGGGGTACGGACGAGGGCGGCCTGGTGGTACGTCGAGAAGGGGCCGCCCAGTTCGCGCAGCCAGTGCATCACGGGGGTGAGCGGCACGGTGCCGGTGCCGTCGTCCTCGCTGCGGGCTCCGCCGGTCCCGACGGTCTCGGCGACCGTGCTCAGGGCGGCGGCCGTGCGGTGCCGGAAGACGAGGCGCGGGGTGATCCGTACGCCCGCCGCCCGGGCCCGGGCGACGAGCTGCATGGCGACGATGCTGTCGCCGCCGAGGACGAAGAAGTCGTCGTCCACGCCGACCCGTTCGAGTCCGAGTACCTCGGCGACGACCGCGCAGAGCGTCTCCTCCATCGGGGTGGCGGGGGCGCGTCCGGAGGACAGGGCGGAGAAGTCGGGGGCGGGCAGGGCGGAGCGGTCCAGCTTGCCGTTGGCGAGCTGCGGGAACCGGTCGAGCGGGACGACGACGGCCGGGACCATGTGGTCGGGGAGCCGTTCGGCGACATGGGCCCGCAGCCCGGCCGGGTCTGCGCCCGGCGCGACGGCGTAGGCCACCAGCAGTTTGCGCGCTCCCTCCTGGCTGACGGTCACCACGGCCTGTGAGACGGCGGGATGGGTGGTGAGCGCCGACTCGATCTCGGCGGGTTCGATGCGGAAGCCGCGGATCTTGACCTGGTCGTCGGCCCGGCCGAGGAAGTCGATCCGGCCGTCGGGCGTCCAGCGGGCCAGGTCGCCCGTGCGGTACAGACGGGAGCCGGGGGCGCCGAAGGGGTCGGCGACGAACCGCTCGGCGGTCAGGGCGGGTGCGCCGAGGTAGCCGCGGGCGAGTCCACCGCCCGCGAGGTACAGCTCGCCCGTGACACCCGGCGGCACCGGTCGCAGCCGCTCGTCCAGGACGTACGCGCGGGTGCCGGCCACCGGACGGCCCACCAGCGGGCGGTCGCTGTCGCCGACCCGGGCGACGAGGGCGTCCACCGTGGACTCGGTCGGACCGTAGAGGTTGAACGCCTCGGTGGCGCGCAGCGAGGCCAGTCGCCGCCACTGGGCGACCGGTACCGCCTCGCCGCCGACGCCGACGACGGCGAGGGGGCAGTCGTCTGTCTCCAGCAGGCCGCTGTCGGCCATCTGCGCGAACAGGGACGGGGTGACCTCCAGGAAGTCGAAGCGGTGCTCGCGCACGGCCGCGGCGAGGAGTTCGGCGTCGCGCCTGACCTCCTCGGACACGATGTGCACGCAGTGCCCGTCGAGCAGCCAGAGCTGCGGCTGCCAGGAGGCGTCGAAGAAGAACGACCAGGCGTGCCCCGCGCGCAGGTTCCGCCGTCCGGTGGCCTCGATCGCGGGCCGGTACAGCGTCTCGCGGTGACTGTGGAAGAGGTTGCCGAGGGTCTCGTGGGTGACCACGACTCCCTTGGGGCGGCCGGTGGAACCGGAGGTGTAGATGACGTAGGCCGGGTGGCGGGGCGTCAGCTCGGTACCCGCCTTGAGGCCGGACGGGTCCTGGGCGGCGATCCGCTCGGCCGTGCCGGACCCGTCCAGGACCAGGCGCTCGGCGTCCGGAGGCAGGAGGTCCGTGAACGCGCCGGTGGTGAGGGTGATCACGGGCCGCGCATCGTCGAGGACGTCCGCCGTGCGCTCCGGCGGCGCGTCCGGGTCGAGCGGCAGGTAGGCCGCGCCCGCCTTGTGCACCGCCAGGACGGCGACCAGGAAGCGGGCGGTGCGGGGCAGCGCGAGGGCGACCAACCGCTCAGGGCCCGCGCCGAGTTCACGCAGCAGCCGGGCCAGCCGGTTGGCCTCCGCGTCGAGTTCGGCGAAGGTCAGCTCGATGCCCTCGGAGGCCACGGCCGGCAGCCCGGGGAACTCGCGGACGCGGGCCGCGAAGAGGGCGGGGACGGTCGTCGGTGGCCCGAGGAGCGGACGGCTGTGCCAGCCGTCCGCCAGGCGCTGCCGCTCCTGCGGGGCGAGGATGTCCACCCGGCCCACGGTGAGGCCGGGGTCGGCGGCGACCGCGCGCAGGACGCGGCGGAGCCGGTCGGCGAAGGACTGGGCGGTGGCGTGGTCGAACAGGTCCGCGCTGTACTCGAGGACGCCGTCGACACCGCTGCCGTCGGCACGCTCCACGAAGTCGAAGGACAGGTCGAACTTGGCCGTGGCCTGCGCGACTTCGTCCCGGCGGCCGTCGAGCCCGGGCAGACCCGCGCTCTCGTCGCCGGCCGCGAGGTACACGACCATCACCTGGAACAGCGGATGCCGGGCCAGGGAGCGGGCCGGGTTGAGCACCTCCACCAGCCGCTCGAACGGCACGTCCTGGTGGTCGAAGGCCGCCAGATCGGCCTCACGCACCCGGGCGAGCAGTTCGCGGAAGGTGGGGTCGCCGGAGGTGTCCGTGCGCAGCACCAGCGTGTTGAGGAAGAAGCCGACCAGGTCCTCCAGGGCCGCGTCGGTGCGCCCGGAGACGGGGCTGCCGATCGGGATGTCGTGACCGGCGCCGAGCCGGGTGAGCAGGGTCGCCACGGCCGCCTGGAGCACCATGAACACACTGACCCCGTGGTCGCGCGCCAACCGGTGCAGGTCCGCCGCCAGTTCGCCGTCCAGGGAGAGGTCGGCCGAGCCGCCCCGGTAGCCGGCCTCCAGCGGACGGGGCCGGTCGAAGGGCAGAAGCAGTTCCTCCGGCAGACCGTCGAGGGCCTGCCGCCAGTACGCGATCTGCCGCTCGCTGACCCAGTCCAGCAGCGTCCGCTGCCACAGCGTGTAGTCGGCGTACTGGAGCGGCAGCGGGGCCCAGTCGGGCTCCCGCCCCTGCGTACGGCAGGCGTAGGCGAGGGCGAGGTCCCGGTGCAGGGGCGCGTCCGACCACTCGTCACCGGCGATGTGGTGCAGCAGCACCAGCAGGGTCCAGTCCCGCTCACCGGTGCGGAACACATGGACGCGCAGCGGGGGTTCGCGGTCCAGCTCGAAGCCGTACGCCCCGGCCTCCGCCAGCCGCTCGGCGAGCCGTTCCTCGTCGGTGTCCTCCACCTCGAACGAGATGCGGACCCGGTCCGGGCCGAGGATCAGCTGGTACGCCCGGCCGTCCTCGTCGGGGAAGACCGTCCGCAGCGTCTCGTGCCGTACGACGAGATCGTGCACGGCGGCCCGCAGCGCGTCGACGTCCAGCGCGCCGGTCAGCCGCCAGGCCGAGGGGATGTTGTACGTCGCGCTGGGGCCCTCGACCTGGTACAGCACCCACAGCCGCTGCTGGGCCGGCGAGAGCGGCAACCGCTCGGGGCGAGGGACGACCGTCAGTGCCGGGCGGGCGGCGCCTCCCACCGTGCCCTCGGTGGCCAGGCGCTCGGCGAGGCGGGCGACCGTGGGCGCGTCGAACACCGTGCGCAGGGACACCTCGGTGCCGAGGGCGGCGCGGATGCGTGCGGTGAGCCGCATGGCGAGCAGGGAGTGGCCGCCGAGCGCGAAGAAGTCGTCGTCGATGCCGACCTCGGGGACGTCCAGGACCGCGGCGAACGCCTCGCACAGCACGTCCTCGCGCGGGTTGCGGGGCCTGCGTCCCGAGGTGAGCGTGGCGAAGTCCGGTGCGGGCAGCGCCTTCTCGTCGAGCTTGCCGCTGACGGTGCGCGGCAGGGCGGGCACGGTGACGTAGGCGGCAGGGACCATGTGCGAGGGCAGCGCGGAGACGGCACGGGCGCGCAGGCCGGCGAGGTCGGGGGTGCGGTCGCCGGCGGGCAGGACGTAGGCGACGAGCCTGCGTACGCCCGGGGTGTCCTCGCGGACGACGACCGCCGCCGCCGCCACGTCCGGGTGCTTTGCGAGCAGCGCCTCGATCTCACCGAGTTCGATACGGAAGCCGCGCAGCTTGACCTGGCCGTCGGCCCGCCCCTGGAACTCGAGCGAGCCGTCGCGGCGGCGGCGGACGAGGTCACCGGTGCGGTACAGACGGCTGCCGGGCGGCCCGAAGGGGTCGGCGGTGAACCGCTCGGCGGTGAGTCCGGGACGGTTCAGGTAGCCGCGGGCCAGGCCCTCGCCCGCCAGGTACAGCTCGCCCGTGACGCCCACCGGGACCGGGCGCAGGGCGCGGTCCAGGACGTGGGCGCGGATGTTGTCGAGCGGCGCCGCCCGGCGGCCCGAGGCGTCGGCGTGCCGGCCGTAGGCGTCGACGGCGCACTCGGTGGGGCCGTACAGGTCGTGAACCTGCACGCCGGGCAGGGCGCACAGCCGTTCCCACAGCGCGGCCGGGGTGGCCTCGCCACCGACGCTGAGCACGCCGGGGAGGTGGCCGCCGGGCTCCAGGAAGCCGTGGTGGATCAGTTCGCGCAGGTAGGTCGGGGTGACGTCGAGGTAGTCGATCCGCTCCCGGTCCAGGTACGCCAGGAGGGCGGCCGGGTCGGCCATGGTGACCTCGTCGGTCACGTGCAGTTCGTGTCCGGCGGGCAGCCAGAGCAGCGGGTCCCAGGAGCCGTCGAAGCTGAACGACGCGGCGTGCACCGCCCGCAGACCGGTACGTCCGGTCGCCTGTTCCGCGGGGCCGATCAGGTCGTCGCGGTGGGCGCCGTAGAGGTTGCTCAGGCCCCGGTGGGTGCCGATCACGCCCTTGGGGGTGCCGGTGGAGCCGGAGGTGAAGATGACGTAGGCGGCGTGGGACGGGTCGGGGTACGGCGGCAGGGGTGTGCCGTCGTCGGCTGCGCGCTCGGTGCCGTCGAGCAGGACGCGCTCGCAGCCGTCCGGCAGCTCGGTGGCGAGGGCGGACGTGGTGAGCACGCGGCGTGCCGAGGCGTCCCGCAGCATGAACTCCAGCCGCTCGGCCGGGTATTCGGGGTCCAGCGGCAGATAGGCGGCACCGGAGCGCAGGACGCCCAGGATGGCCGGGACCATGAGGTGGCGGGGCAGGGCGAGACCGATCACGGTCTCGGGTCCGGCGCCGTGGCGCAGCGCCAGCCGGGCCACGGAGTCCACCTGCTCGGCCAGCTCCCGGAAGGTCAGCCGGGTCTCCCCCGCGACCAGGGCGGTGGCGTCCGGGCGGGCGCGCACCGTGTCGTCGAGGATCTCCGGGACGGTCCGGGTCTCCGGCGGCCGTGCGGTGTCGTTCCATTCGGTCGCGGCGGCGGACTCCTCGTCGTCGGTGAGGACGCGCAGGGTGCTCACCGGCCGCGCGGGGTCGCGGGCGATCTGTTCCAGCAGGCCGAGCAGGCGGTCGGCCAGGGCGGTGGCGGTCTCCGCGTCGGTGAGGTCGGTGGCGTACTCCAGCAGGAGCGCCATGTCGCGTCCGGCGCCGTGGTCGACGAAGGTGAAGTCCAGGTCGAACTTGGCCATGCCGGTGTCCATGTCGAACCACTCGGAGGGCAGCCCGAACAGGTCGGGGTCGCCGTCGGGCCGGTGGTGGTAGCCGAGCATCACCTGGAAGAGGGGGTTGCGGTCGGCGACCCGGACCGGGTTGACCGCGTCCACGACCCGGTCGAACGGCACGTCCTGATGCTCGAAGGCGGCCAGCGCCGACTCCTTCACCCGGTCGAGAAGTTCGGCGAAGGTCGGATCGCCGGACAGATCGGTGCGCAGCACCAGCGTGTTCACGAAGAAGCCGACCAGATCGTCGACGGCGCTGTCGGTGCGGCCCGCGATGGGCGCGCCGAGCGGGATGTCGTCGCCGCCGCCGAGCCGGTGCAGCAGCGCCGCTGTGGCCGCCTGGAACAGCATGAACATACTGGCCTGCCGGGAGCCCGCGAGCTCCCGCAGGGCGTCGCCGGTACCGTCCGGCAGCGCCCTGCGGACGACGGCGCACCGGCCGGTGGTCCGCGCGGCTCCCGGGCGGTCCAGGGGCAGCGGGATCTCCTCCGGCAGGTCGCGCAGGGTCCGCGTCCAGAAGTCGAGCTGCCGCTCGCCGACCTCGGTGAGCAGGGCTTCCTGCCACAGGGTGTAGTCGGCGTACTGCGCGGGCAGCGGCGCCCAGTCGGGCGCGCGCCCGGCCGTGCGGGCGGCGTAGGCGTGGTCGAGGTCGGCCAGGAAGGGGCGGTCGGACCACTCGTCGGTGGTGATGTGGTGCAGGACGAGTGCCACCACGGTGTCCTCGGCTCCGAGGCGCATCACCTCGGCTCGGACGGGGAGTTCGGTGCCCAGGTCGAAGGGGCGCCGCTGGGCCGCTTCCACCAGTGCGGGCAGCTCCTCCTCGGTGCAGTCGGCGACCCGGAACTCGGGCTCGGCCTCACCGGGCGCCGCGATCCACTGGTACGGATCGCCGTCCTCGACGAGGAAGCGCGTGCGCAGCGACTCGTGGCGGTCGGTCACATCGCGCAGGGCGCCGCGCAGGGCGTCGAGGTCCAGCGCGCCGCGTACCCGGACGACGAGGGGGAAGTTGTAGGCGACCCCGTCGCCGGTGATCCGCCCGACGAGCCACAGCCGCCGCTGGGCCGCCGACAGCGGGATGCGCGCGGGGCGGTCGGCCGGGGGCACCGGCTCAAGGACCGGGCGTGCGGGCCGTCCGGCCTCGGCCCGCAGGGCCAGCTGTTCGGGGGTCGGGGCCTCGAACAGGTCACGGATGGCCAGTTCGGCGCCGAGTTCGGTGCGGGCACGGCTGATCAGCCGGGTGGCGAGCAGCGAGTGTCCGCCCAGCTCGAAGAAGTTGTCCTCCGCCCCGGTGCGGGGCAGGCCCAGCACCTCGGCGAAGAGCCGGCACAGCACCTCCTCGACGGGGGTGCGCGGACCGCGGCCGGCGGACAGGGCGACGGCGGGCTCGGCGTCCGGCAGGGCGCGCACGTCGAGCTTGCCGTTGTCGTTCATCGGCAGACGCGGAAGCACCACGAAGGCGGCCGGGACCATGTAACCCGGCAGCCGCCGCCCCAGCTCCTCCCGGATACGGCGCACCAGCGCGCCCTGGCCGCGGGTGGCGGTCGGGGTGTTGGCGTACGGCTCCGTGCCGCGCCCGGCGCGCGGCCGGTACAGGCCGAGGGTGCGGACAGGGCCGGCCGCGGGCACGAAGACGGCATCGAAGAAGCCCGGCTCGTCGGACCAGGTGGTCAGTACCCGGAAACCGTGGCACTCCCCCAACCGCCGTACGTCCTCGGGTTCCTCGCCCGCTGCGGGGGCGGGCTCGGCGTCCATCGCGCGCATCGCGGCGAGGTCGGCGGCCGTGCGGGCGTCGGGGATGCGCCGGACACGGAAGGGGGCGGTCCCGCCGAGGAGTTGGGTGAGATCGGCGCCCCACTCCGTCACCGGCACCCCGTCCAGCCGGAGGGCGTCGGCGGTGTCGGCGTACAGGACGACGTCGTAGCGGTAGCGCGTCAGCTCGTTGTGGCGGCGTCCGCGCTTGGTGCGCAGGTCGACGCCCACGCCCAGGGTGGTGAACCAGTCGGGGTCGACGAGGAGTTCCTTCTCCAGGGCGAGCCCGCGGTCCACGGCCTGCCGCAGCGGCTCGGCGCCGCGGGCGGCCTGGATGCCGGTCTGGAGGACGCGCGCCTGCCGCAGGTCCCGTACATCGCCCAGGAACAGGGCGCCGCCCGGGGCGAGCAGGCCCATCGCGCCCCGGATCACCTTGCGCAGGTGGTCCAGGCTGGGGAAGTACTGGATGACGGAGTTGATGACGATGGTGTCGAAGTGGCCGGCGGGCAGCCCGTCGGTCACCTCTGCCGGCTGGCAGCGCAGCCGCACCTTGCGGGCCAGCTCGGGGTCGGCCTCGATGTCCTCGCCGAGCTTGCGGATCACGGGTGCCGCGAAGTCGGTCGCCCAGTACTCTGCGGCGTCCGGGGCGAGCCGGGACAGGAGCAGGCCGGATCCGACGCCGATCTCCAGGATGCGGGCGGGCCGCAGCTCCTTGATGCGCTCGACGGTGGCCTCGCGCCACTCCCGCATGTGCGCCGGCGGGATGGGCGTGCCGTCGTAGGAGCTGTCCCAGCCCGCGAAGTCCTCGGTGAAGACGGCGGTGCCGATCTCGGAGTACTCGGCGGAGTAGATCTCCCGCCACTCCCCGACGTGGTCCGCCTCGGCCACCTCGCGGGCCCCTGCGTCCGGTTCGGCCGGGACGACGTACCCGACGAGCCGCTGGGTGCCGGGCGCGGAGGTGTCGTCGCGGGCGACGACGGCGGCCTGGGAGACCTCCGGATGCTGCGCCAGCGCCGTTTCGATCTCGCCCAGTTCGACGCGGTGGCCGCGGATCTTGACCTGGTCGTCGGTTCGGCCGAGGAAGTCGAGGTTGCCGTCGGGGCGGCGGCGTACGAGGTCGCCGGTGCGGTACATGCGCTCGCCGGGCCGGCCGTAGGGGTCGGCGACGAACCGCTCGGCGGTCAGGCCGGGCCGGCCGAGGTAGCCGCGGGCCAGGCCCGCACCGGCGATGTACAGCTCGCCCGCCACACCGTCCGGGACGGGCCGCAGCCAGGGGTCGAGGATGCGGGCGCGGGTGGCGCGGATGGGCTTGCCGACGGTCGGGGTGGCGCTGTCGTGGGTGCCGCCGCCGAGGGTGTTGATGGTGTACTCGGTGGGTCCGTACAGGTTGTAGCCGTAGGTGCCCTCGGTGTCCCGCAGGGTGCTCCACACGGTCTCGGTGACCGCCTCGCCGCCCAGCAGCACCAGCGGCGGCCGGTGGCCCTCCAGCAGGCCCTCCTCGATGAGGAGATGGGCGTAGGTGGGGGTCACGTTGACCACGTCGACGCGGTGCTGTTCGCAGTACGCGACCAGCGCGGTGGCGTCGCGGCGCAACTCCTCGTCGCAGATGTGCACTTCGTGGCCCTCGACGAGCCAGAGCAGCTCTTCCCAGGACATGTCGAAGGCGAAGGACACGGTGTGCGCGATGCGCAGCCGGCGTCCGCCCGCCGAGGCGATGGCCGGGGCGAAGATCTCCTTCTGGTGGTTGAGCTGCATGTTGGTCAGGCCGATGTACGGCGTGACCACGCCCTTGGGGCGGCCGGTGGAGCCGGAGGTGTAGATCACGTACGCGGGGTGGTCCAGGCTGAACGACACCCGGACGGGTTCGGCGGGCTGGGCGGCGAGTTCGGCCTGCGTGGCCGGGTCGTCCAGGAGGACGCGCGGGATGTCGCCGGTGAGGGTCTCGGAGACGGCCCGGGTGGACAGCAGGAGCAGCGGGCGCGCGTCGGCGAGCATCAGCGACAGGCGCTCGGCCGGGTGGTCCAGCTCCAGCGGGAGGTAGGCGGCCCCGGTGCGCAGCACCGCGAACAGCGCCACCACGGTGTCGATGGAGCGCGGCAGGCCCAGCGCGACGACCCTCTCGGGTCCGGCGCCGCGTGAGATCAGCAGTCGGGCCAACCGGTCGCAGCGGGCGTCGAGTTCGGCGTAGGTGACGGTCCGCCCGCCGAAGACGAGTGCGGTGGCGTCGGGGGTGCGGGCGGCCTGGGCGGCCAGCATGTCGGCGACCGTCTCGTGCGGCACGGGCGCCCGGCCCGCCTCCTCCTCGCGGGCCAGCGCGGCGGCCTCGTCGGGCAGCAGCGCGGACAGCGAGCCGACGGGTGCGGACGGGTCGGCCATGAGCCGGTCGACCAGCAGCACGAACCGGTCGATCAGACGCTGCGCGTAGGCGTCCTCGAGCAGGTCCGGGCGGTAGGCGAGCGTCACGCGGACGCGCTCTCCGGGGGTCACGACGAGGTTCGCCGGGTAGTGCGTGGCGTCCACGTTGGCGACCGCGGTCGCCCCGTGCCGTTCGCGCAGTTCCGCGAGCCGCTCGTCGGTGTCGGCGTTGCGCAGCACGAACAGCGTGTCGAACAGGCGGCGGTGTCCGGTCTCTGCCTGGAGCACGCCGAGGCCGAGGTGCTCGTACGGCATGACCTCGAGACGCTCGCCCTGGATGCGGCGCAGCAGGTCCAGCACCGGTTCGCGCGGGTCGAAGGCGATGCGGGCGGGCACGGTGTTGAGGAACATGCCGATGACGTTCTCGACGTCCGGCACCTCACTGGGGCGTCCGGCGACCGTCGTACCGAAGACGACGTCGGTACGGCCGCACACGCCCGCGAGCACCAGGCCCCAGGCGGCGTTGAGCACGGTGTTGGGGGTCAGTCCGTGCCGACGCGCCGTCTCCCGCAACCGCGCGGCGGTGTCCGGGTCGAGGACGGCGTCCAGCTGACGCGGGATGACCGGCTCGACGCCTCGGTCGTCGACGGCCGGGGCGAGCAGCGTGGGCTCCTCGAATCCGGCCAGGGCGGCCCGCCAGGCGCGCCGGGCCGCGGAGTCGTCCTGGTGCTCCAGCCAGGTCAGGTAGTCGCGGTACGAGCCGGGGCGGGCGAGCCCTTCCGGGTCGCCGCCGCTCTCGTACAGGGCGAACAGCTGGTCCAGGAAGAGCCAGGCCGACCAGCCGTCCCACAGGATCAGATGGCGGCCGACGATCAGCCGGTCGCCGCGCTGCTCGCCGAGCCGGACCAGCAGCATCCGGAAGAGCAGCGGGCGGCCGAGGTCGAAGCGGCGGGCGCGCTCCTGGTCCAGCAACTCGTCCATCCGCCGGTCCTGTTCGGCCGCCGTCAGCCCGGACAGATCCACCTCGGTGAGCGGTATCTCGGCGTCCCGGACGATGAACTGCACCGGCCGGCGCAGCCCTTCGCTGGTGAACCCGGCACGCAGGGAGGGGTTGCGGTCGAGCAGGGCGCGGGTGGCGGCGCGCAGCCGGCCGGCGTCGACGCGTCCGGCGAGGTCGAAGGATTCGTGGACGGTGTAGACGTCCAGGGCGCTGTCGTCGTAGGTGGAGTGGAAGAAGAGGCCCTCCTGGAGCGGGGCCAGGGGCCAGATGTCCGCGACGCGTCCGGGGGCGAGCCGGTCGACGCGGGCCCGTTCCTCGTCGGTCAGGGTGAAGGCGGAGGCGTCCGGCGCGCCGCCCGCGTCCTCCAGGACCGTCGCCGCCTCGGCGAGCGCGGCCGGGGTGCGGTGCTCGAAGACCTCGCGCGGGCCGATCACCAGCCCGGCCCTGCGGGCGCGGCCGGCCACGGCGATGGAACTGATGCTGTCGCCGCCGAGCAGGAAGAAGTCGTCCTCGACTCCGGCGTCGGGCAGCTTGAGGACGGCGGCGAAGATCTCCGTGAGCAGTTGCTCGCGGGGGTTGCGCGGGGCGCGGGACTCGCCGCGCGGGGCCTGCAGGGCGGGCAGGGCGTTGCGGTCGAGCTTGCCGCTGGGGGTCAGGGGCAGGGCGTCCAGGACGACGTAGGCGGTCGGCACCATGGGGGCGGGCAGGGTGCCCGCCAGCGCCGCGCGCAGGTCCTCCGTGTCGGTCGCGGCGGACAGGACGACGTAGGCGACGAGGGCGTTGTCCCGTACGGTCACGGCGGCCTGGGCGACGGTGGACAGGCGGGTCAGGGCGGCCTCGATCTCGCCGGGTTCGATGCGGTTGCCGCGCAGTTTGACCTGCCGGTCGGTGCGGCCCAGGTACTCGATCACCCCGTCGGGGCGGCGCCTGACCAGGTCGCCCGTGCGGTACATGCGGGTGCCGGGCGGGCCGTAGGGGTCGGCGGTGAAGCGTTCGGCGGTGAGCGCCGGGCGGGCGTGGTAGCCGCGGGCGAGCTGGACGCCGGTGAGGTACAGCTCGCCGGGGACGCCGTCGGGCACCGGGCGCAGGCAGGTGTCGAGCACGCGCAGGCCGGTGTTCCACACGGGGCGGCCGATCGGCACGGCGGTGGACTCGTCGGTGCCGTCGAAGGGGTGGTGGGTGACGTCGACGGCGGCCTCGGTGGGGCCGTACAGGTTGTGCAGGGGTACGCCGGTCAGCTCGCGCCAGCGGTGCGCGGCGGCGGCGGGCAGGGCCTCGCCGCTGCTGAGGACGCGGCGCAGGGAGGTGGCCCAGGAGGGGTCGGCGGTGACCTCGTCGGACTGGAGGAAGGCCTCCAGCATCGAGGGCACGAAGTGCATCGTCGTGATGCCCTGCTCCCGTACGAGCGCCGTCAGATGGGCGGGGTCCCGGTGGCCGTCGGGCCTGGCGAGCACGACCGCCGCGCCTTCGAGGAGCGGCCAGAAGAACTCCCACACGGAGACGTCGAAGCTGGAGGGCGTCTTCTGCAGCACCCGGTCGTCGGCCGTCAGCCCGTACGCGCCCTGCATCCAGGCGAGCCGGTTGACGATGGCGCGGTGGGTGACGATCACGCCCTTGGGCAGGCCGGTGGAGCCGGAGGTGTAGATCAGGTAGGCGGGGTCGTCGGGGTGGGCGGGGCGTGCGGGTCCGGCCGGGGGCCGGCCTCCGTGCTCCTCGTCGAGGAGGAGCACGGAGGCCGCCGCGGACGGCAGCCGGTCCGCGATGCCGCCGAGCGTGATCACCGTGCTCGTCCCGGAGTCGGCGAACATGTGGGCGACGCGGTCGGCCGGGTAGTCCGGATCGACGGGGAGGTACGCGGCGCCGGACTTCAGCACGCCGAGCAGGGCCACCATCAGTTCGGTGGACCGGGGTACGGCGACCGCGACGAACCGGCCGGGACCGGCGCCCCGGGCCCGCAGTCGGCCGGCCAACGCCTCGGCACGGGCGTCGAGTTCGGCGTAGGTCAGGCGTTCACCGGCGAAGACGACCGCTGTGGCGTCCGGCGTACGGGCTGTCCGGGCGGCGATGGCCTCGGCGAGGGTGGTCGCCTGGACCGGGCGGTCCTCGCCGGCCGGGTGGGCGCGCAGGGCCTCGTCCGGGGTGAGCAGGCCGAGACAGGCCGCCCGTTGCCCGGGGTCGTCGGCGAACTCCTCCAGCAGGCGCGCCAGCCGGTCCCCCAGCAGGCGTACGGTGTCGGTGTCCAGCCGCCCGGTGTGGTGCTTGAGCCGCAGGTCGAGCCGTTCGCCGGGCTTGACGACGAGTGCGAGCGGATAGTGCACGGCGTCGTGGAAGGCGTCCCCGGTGATGCGGACGGTGCCCGAGGGGTCCCGCAGGTCGGTCGCGGCGGGATAGTTCTCGAACACGACCAGGGTGTCGAAGAGTTCGCCCTCTCCGGCGTGTCCGGCGAGGCGCTGGATCTCGGCGAGTCCGAGCTGCTGGTGGTCCAGCAGGCGGGCCTGCTCCTCCTGGAGCCGGGTCAGCAGGGTGCCCAGGGTCTCGCCCGGGGCCCAGCGCAGCCGGGTGGGCAGGGTGTTGATGAACAGGCCGACCATGGAGGCGATGCCCTCGACCTCGCTGTCGCGGCCGGAGACGGTGGTGCCGAAGAGTACGTCGTCGCGGCCGGTGAGCCTGCCGAGGAGCAGGCCCCAGGCGGTCTGCACGACGGTGCCGAGGGTGACGCCGTGCTCGCGGGCGCGGTCCGCCAGGCGTGCGGTGGTGCGTTCGGGCAGTTCCACCCGGACGTGTGCGGGCCGTACCGGTTCCCCGGTGGCCGGGGTGTCGACCAGGCGGGTGGGCCCGTCGAGTCCGGCGAGCGCGGCGCGCCAGGCCTCGCGGGCGGCCTCGCGGTCCTGTCCGGCGAGGCGGCGCAGGAAGCCGCGGTAGGGGGCGACCTCGGGCAGCGCGGGGGTGTCGGTGCCGTAGCAGGCCATGAGTTCGCGGTGCAGGACGGGCAGGGACCAGCCGTCGGCCACCGCGTGGTGGAAGGTCAGGACGAGACGGCTGCGGTGTCTGCCGAGCCGGACCAGGGCGCAGCGCAGCAGGGGCGGTGCGGCCAGGTCGAAGCCGGCCGCCCGCTCGTCGGCGGCGACGGCGTCGCCGAGTGTCTCGCGGGCCTCGCCGTCCTGGGCGGACAGGTCGGTCTCCCGCCAGGGCAGTTCGGCGTGCCGGGTGATGATCTGCACGGGGGTGCCGTCGGGGCGCCGGCGGAAGGCGGCGCGCAGGGGTGCGTGCCGGTCGAGGAGGCGCTGAGCGGCGCGGCGCAGGGTGGTGCCGTCGACCGGGCCGGCGAGGTCGAGGACCTGCTGGACGACGTAGACGTCGCCGCCGTTGCCGCTGGTCAGGGAGTGGAAGAAGAAGCCCTGCTGGAGTGGGGTGAGCGGGAGCAGTTCCTCGATGTCGAGGGGGTTGGTCCCCTGGATCTCGGCCAGTTCGCCGGGCTCGATGTCCACCAGCGGTGTCTGCGCGGCGTCCTCCTCGACGCGTTCGACGGCCGCGCGGGCGAGGGACTCGGCGGTGCGGTGCCGGAAGACGTCCCGGGTGGTCAGGCGCAGTCCCGACTCGCGGGCGCGGATGAGGAGTTGGATGGCGGTGATGCTGTCGCCGCCGAGGGCGAGGAAGTCGTCCTCCGCGGTGACCGCGTCCAGGCCGAGCACCTCGGCGAAGAGGGAGCACAGCAGTTTCTCGCGCGGGGTCTCGGGTGCGCGTCCGGAGCTCATCGCGCCGTGGTCGGGGGCGGGCAGGGCGCGGGCGTCGATCTTGCCGCTCGGGGTGACGGGCAGCGTGTGCAGGGGCACCAGCGCGGACGGGACCATGTAGTCGGGCAGCCACTCGGCGGCGTGCGCGCGCAGGGTCCGCATCAGGGCGTGGACGTCGCGGAAGGGTGCGGGGCGGTTGGTGTGCGGATGGGTGTCGCTGCCGCGGTACAGGCCGGCGTGCGGGTCGGTGCGGGCGAGGACGGCGTCGAGGGCGCCGTCGTCGGCGGTGCCGTTCCAGGTGAGCGCGGCGCGGTAGCCGTGGCGTTCGGCCAGGGCGTGCACGTCCTCGGGGTCGGCGGCGGGGGCGGCCGCGCGGCTGCTCCCTTCGAGGGCGCGTAGGTCGGCGAGGTCGTCGGCGAGGCGGGCGTTGGGGATGCCGGTGACGCGCAGGCGTGCGGGGCGCTCGGCGAGCAGCGCGTCGAGGTGGTCCGCGCCGGCCCAGGGGACCTCGCGCTCGTCGGGTGCGGCCGCCTGCCGGCCGGGGTGCAGGACGACGTCGTACCGGTAGCGGGTCAGCTCGTTGTGGTGGGCGCCCCGCTTGACGCGGATCTCGGCGTCGAAGCCGTCCAGGGCGGCGAAGTAGTCGGGGTCCAGCAGGAGTTCGCCCTCCCAGCGCACCGACTGCTCGACCGCGGCGCGCAGGGCGCTCTTGTCGTCGGTCGTGGCGCGCCGGGTCTCGACGGCGGCGCGCAGGGTGCGCAGCAGGCGCAGATTGCGGACGTCGCCGACGAAGATCCGCCCGCCGGGTGCGAGCAGCCGGGCGGCGGCGCGCAGGACCTCGGTGAGGTAGTCGGCGCCAGGGAAGTACTGGGCGACGGAGTTGATGACGACGGTGTCGAAGTGGCGCTCGGGGAGCCCGGTGGTGTCGTGGGCGGGCTGGGCGCGCAGGTGGACGCCGGGGAGGTCCGTCCGGGCGCGCAGGGCGGCGATCGCCTCGGCGGACAGGTCGGTGCCCCAGTACTCGTCGCAGTCGGGGGCGATCCGGGAGAGGATCAGGCCGCTGCCGACGCCGATCTCCAGTACGCGCCTGGCGGGGCCGAGTCCGCGGATCCGGCGCACGGTGTTCCCGCGCCACTCGCGCATCTCCTCGACGGGGATCGGGAGCCCGTCGTACATGCTGTTCCAGCCCGCGAAGTTCTCCTGGGAGCCCTCCGAACCGGCGGCGCTGTAGAGGAGTTCGTGGACCTCCTTCCACTCCTCGACGTGGCCGGCCGAGCGGTCGAGGGAGGGGACGACGTAGGCGGCGAGGCGGCGGTCGCCGGGGCGGTCCTCGCGGGCGACGACGGTGACCTGGTCGACGGCGGGGTGGCCGCGCAGCACGGACTCGATCTCGCCGGGTTCGATGCGGAAGCCGCGGATCTTGATCTGGGCGTCGGCGCGGCCGAGGAACTCCAGGCGGCCGTCGGCCTTCCAGCGCACGAGGTCGCCGGTGCGGTAGAGGCGTTCGCCGGGTGCGCCGAAGGGGTCGGCGACGAAACGTTCGGCGGTCAGGCCGGGGCGGCCGAGGTAGCCGCGGGCCAGGCCCGCGCCGCCGAGGTACAGCTCGCCCGTGACGCCCGCCGGGACGGGGCGCAGGTAGGCGTCGAGGACGTAGGCGCGGGTGCCCGGGTCGGGGACGCCGATCGGCACGATGGACCCGGCCGGGATGTCGGGGTCGCACAGGCCCAGGGTGGAGTTGGTGGTCGCCTCGGTGGGGCCGTAGGCGTTGAACATCATCCGCCCGCGCGCGTAGCGGCCCACCAGTTCCGGGGAGACGCGTTCGGTGCCGGCCAGCAGCGTGGCGGACGGGGGCAGTTGGACGTCGTCGGGCATGGCGGCGAGCAGGGCGGGCGGCAGGATCATGAAGGTGATGCCGTGCGCGTTGGCGTAGTCGGCGAGCGGTGCGCCGGGGACACGGCGCTCGGCGGGGACGACGACGAGGCGGCCGCCGGAGAGCAGTCCGAGGCACAGGTCCCAGAAGGCGACGTCGAAGCTCGGGGAGGCGAACTGGAGCACGCGGCTGTCCGGGCCGATGCCGAACCGTTCGCTCTGGGTGGCCACCAGCTTGGCCACTCCGCTGTGGGCAAGGACGACGCCCTTGGGGCGTCCGGTGGAGCCGGAGGTGTAGATGACGTAGGCGGCGTTGTCGACGGTGACCGGCGCGCCCGGGTCGTGTGCCGGGTGTCCGGCCAGTTCGGCGGCCGTGTCCGGCGCGTCGAGCTCCAGGACGGTCATGCCGTCCCGTGCGGGCAGTTCGCGGGCGGTGTCCGTGGTGGTCACCATGCAGACGGGGGCGGCGTCGCCGAGCATGTAGGCGATGCGGTCCACGGGGTAGTCGTGGTCGATCGGCAGGTAGGCGGCGCCCGACTTGAGGACGGCGGCCTCGGCGACGACGAGGTCCGCGGAGCGCGGCAGGGCGAGCGCGACGATCCGTTCGGGTCCCGCGCCGCGGGCGAGGAGGGCGTGGGCGAGGCGGTTGGCGCGTTCGTCCAGTTCGGCGTAGGTGAGTTCCTCGTCCTCGAAGACGAGCGCGACGGCGTCGGGGCGGCGGCGCACCTGTGCGGCGAACATCGCGGGCCAGGTGTCCGCGGGGACCGTGTGGTCGGTGGCGTTCCAGTCGAGGACGATACGCCGGTACTCCTCGGGCCCCATCAACTCCAGGCGGTCGACGGGGGTTTCCGGGTGGTCGAGGGCTGCCGCCAGCAGGGTGCGGTAGTGGACGAGCAGGCGGTCGACGGTCGCCTCGTCGAACAGGCGCGGGTCGTAGGTCGCGCGCGCCTCGCCGTCGCTCACCTCCAGCAGGAGGTCGACGGGGCCCGGGAGTTCTCCGGCGGGGCGGGTGGCCGTGGCGAACGCGGTGTTGAAGAGCAGTCCGCCGCCGCGGGTCGGCCGGGGGCGCAGGGTGTCGGTCAGCAGGCCGACGGGGACCCGGTGGGTTTCGGCCTCCTCCCATGCCTGGGCGACGCGCCGCGCCAGTTCCCGGAAGTCGGGGGCGTGTTCGGCGGACACCCGCACCGGGAGGCCGTCGTGGCCGACGGTGAGGTCGGGTGCGCCGCTGTAGCGGTGCAGCAGGGCGAAGAAGGCCGCGAGCAGGTCGTTCTCCGGGGCGTCCGGCACGGCGGTCAGGGTGCGGGTCTTCCGGTGGGTGGCCGGTTCCGACGGGTGGGGCCGGTCGGCGGGGAGCGGGATCTCCAGCGGGCGTGGTGTCATCAACCGCTGCCAGTAGGCCAGGACTTCTTCGGAACCGCACACGGTTGTGCACCCTCCCCGACAGGTCGTTTCCCGGACTGGGCCGGGGATCGGCGCCATAGTAAGGTAAGGGTTACCTAATTCAAAGGGTGCGTGGTTTTCTCGCCCGGGATGGGACGGTGGCCTGACTCGTCCTTTACAGTCCCTCACAGTAAGGCAAGCCTGACCAAAGGAAGATGACGTGGGGAGCTCGGAGGCCGGGGCGGCGAAGGACCCCCGCGCGGTGGTGCTGCTGATCGCGTCGTCCGGCGCGGCACTGCTGGTGCTGTGCGCCCTGTCGCTGGCGTTCGGCGCGCTCAGCGTCCCCCTGGACCAGGTGGGCCGCACGCTCATCGGCGACGCTCCCAGCGGCCGCGTGGACACGGTCATCTGGTCCGTACGGCTGCCGCGCACCCTGCTCGCCCTCGCCACCGGCGCCGCACTCGGCCTGTCGGGCGCGCTGATGCAGGCCCTGACGCGCAACCCGCTCGCGGATCCGGGCATCCTCGGCGTGAGCGCCGGCGCGGCCTTCGCCGTCGTCCTCTCGGTCGGGGTCCTCGGCATCGGATCCGTTTACGGCTACATCTGGTTCGCCTTCGCGGGGGCGTTCGCGGCGAGCGTCTTCGTCTACTTCCTGGGCGGGCTCGGCCGGTCGGGTACGACGCCGGTGAAACTCGCCCTGGCCGGTGTCGCCGTGACCTCGCTGCTGTTCTCGCTGACCAGCGCGGTCGCCCTGACCGACCCGGACGCCCTGAACCGCTACCGCTTCTGGTCCGCGGGCTCCCTGGCCGACCAGAACGAGGCGATCCTGCTGCGCGTCCTGCCCTTCCTCGCCGTGGGTGCCGCCCTCGCGCTGGCCTGCGCACCCGCCCTCAACAGCCTCGCCCTCGGCGACGACGTCGCCAAGTCCCTCGGACTCCGGCTCGGAATCGTCCGCATCCAGGGCGTGGTGGCCGTCACCCTGCTCACCGGCGGAGCCGTCGCCGTCATCGGGCCGGTGGTCTTCGTCGGCCTCGTCGTCCCGCACATCGCCCGCGTCCTCACCCAGTACGCCGGGATCGGCCCCGACCACCGCTGGCTGCTGCCCCTGTCGGCGGTGCTCGCCCCCTGCCTGCTGCTCGCCGCCGACATCGCGGGCCGGCTGATCGCCCGGCCGGTCGAGGTCCAGGCCGGGATCCTGGTCGCCTTCATCGGCGGCCCGTTCTTCATCGCGCTGGTACGCCGCAGACGCCTCGCGGAGCTGTGAGCCATGACGACCCCGACGCACGAAGCGGTGAGCCCATGACGACCGACCTCGCGCCCGTACCGGGCCGCAAGGACGCCGCGGACCGCACGGCACCCCGCCGCACGGCCGGCCGTGTCACCTTCCGGTTCGCCGTCCCGCCCGTCTCCGGGGTGCTGCGGCCCCGGCTGCTGGCGGTGTGCCTGCTGCTCGCGGCCGCCGCCTTCGCGCTGTTCGTGGTGGAGACCGCCGTCGGCGACATCGCGCTCCCGCTCGGCGACGTCCTGCGGGCGCTGGCCGGTGCGGGCGACCCGGCCACCGAGCTCATCGTGCACGAACTGCGGCTGCCCCGGGCGCTCGCGGGGCTGCTCGTCGGCATCGCCTTCGGTGTGTCGGGCGCCCTGCTCCAGACGATGACGCGCAACCCGCTCGCCAGCCCCGACATGATGGGCATCACGCAGGGCGCCGGGGCGGCCGTGGTCACCGGCATCGTCCTCGGCTGGGACGGCGGCCTGAGCACCCAGGCGCTCGGGCTGCTCGGCGCGCTGGCGGCGGCCCTGCTGGTGTATCTCCTGGCCTGGAAGAAGGGCGCCACCGGCTACCGGATCGTCCTCGTGGGCGTCGGCATCGCGTGGATCTGCACCAGCATCACCGACTACCTCATGGCCCGCGGCCAGCGCTTCCAGGCGCAGGCCTCGCTGGGCTGGCTGGTCGGCAACCTCAACGGCCGCACCTGGCAGCAGATCACCCCGCTGGTGGTGACCATGGCCGTGCTGCTGCCGGTGGCGCTGATGCTCGGGCGGCTGACGCGGACCCTGGAACTCGGTGACGACGTCGCCCGGGGGCTCGGGACGCGGGTGCAGACCGTGCGGGTGGCCGTGCTGCTCGCCGCCGTGGGCCTCGTGGCGTTCGGGACGGCGACCGCCGGACCCGTCGCGTTCGTGGCGCTCGCCGCCCCCCAGGTCGCCCAGCGACTGGCCGGTACGGCCTTCCCGCCGCCCGTGGGCGCCGGGCTGACCGGGGCGGTGATGGTCCTCGGATCCGACCTCGTCGCACGGAAACTCCTGCCGGACACCGAGCTTCCGGTGGGGATCGTCACGGGTGTGCTCGGCGCGCCCGTACTGCTGTGGCTGCTCGTCCGCGCCAACCGCGCAGGTTCAGGAGGCTGACATCGTGTCGAAGACGGACCCCGTGCCGGGCGGCGGCCCCGGTCTGCGCGCCGAGTCGCTGCGGCTGGCGTACGACGACCGGATCGTGGTCGAGGACCTCGACCTCGCCGTGCCCACCGGCAGGATCACCGTGATCGTCGGCGCCAACGCGTGCGGCAAGTCCACGCTGCTGCGCGCCCTGGCCCGGCTGCTGACACCGAAGTCGGGCGCGGTCCACCTCGACGGGCGCTCGATCCACGCGATGCCCACCCGGGCCCTGGCCCAGCGGCTCGGCATCCTGCCGCAGTCCCCCGTGGCGCCCGAGGGTCTGACCGTCGTCGACCTGGTGGGGCGCGGCCGTTCACCCCACCAGACGTGGTGGCGGCAGTGGTCGTCCGCCGACGAGGAGGCCGTGCACGACGCGCTGCGGGCCACGGCGATGACCGATCTGGCGCACCGGGCCGTCGACGAGCTCTCCGGCGGCCAGCGGCAGCGGGCCTGGATCGCCATGGCGGTCGCCCAGGGCACTCCGGTGATGCTGCTGGACGAGCCGACGACCTACCTCGACCTCGCCCACCAGATCGACGTCCTGGACCTGGTCACGGACCTGAACCGGCATCAGGGCCGCACGGTGGTGATGGTGCTGCACGACCTCAACCAGGCGTGCCGATACGCGGACCACATCGTCGCCATGAAGGCGGGCCGCGTGGTGGCCGAGGGCGCCCCCGAGAAGGTCGTCACCGCCGCCCTGGTGGAGGAGGTCTTCGGGCTGCGCTGCGTGGTCGGCGAGGACCCGGTCAGCGGAACGCCGATGGTCGTGCCGATGAGCCGGCACCACGAGGGCGCCGGAGCGGCCGCGGTGGCCGTCCCCGACGCCACCGGCTGACCCGGGGGGTCGTGGTGGCCGTCCCCGACGCCACCGGCTGACCCGGAGGGGCACGGTGGCCATCGGCTGGCCCGGAGGGGCGGCGCGCCCGCTCCTCCGGGCCGAAGGGCTTACGGACGGGCCGTCAGATAGCCGCCCATCGTGCGGAAGTAGTCGGTGGCGGGGTACTCGGTGCCGTCCTCGGTGCGCACCCGTTCGACCACCAGACCGGGAAGCCCCCCGGAGCGTGCCCCTGCGCCGGCCACGATGACGACGCCGTCGCCCTCGCGGATGAAGATCCGGCCCGGCGTGCCGCCGTAACGTCCTTTCGAGACCGAGGACTTGAGGATGCGCAGCCGCTCGCCGCGGTGGTAGGTGAAGGCGTTCGGATACGGGTCCGACTGGGCCCGCACCAGCCGCTCCAGGTCCTCGGCGGGCCAGGTCCAGTCGATGCGGCTGTCCTCCAGGGCACGCTTGTGGAAGAAGCTCGACCGGGACCGGTCCTGCGGTGTCCATACGGCCTCGCCCGAGGCGATGAGGTCGAGGGACTCCCTGACGATCGGTGCGATGACGTCGACCGTGCGGTGGAACAGGTCCGTCGCCGTGTCGGTGGCCCCGACCGGGACCGCGCGCTGCATCAATATGTCGCCCATGTCGAGGTCGGCGTCCATGCGGTGGGCGGTGACACCGACCTGCTTCTCCCCGTTGATGAGCGCCCAGATGATCGGCGAGAAGCCGGCGTAGGAGGGCAGCAGCGAGTCGTGGATGTTGAGCGTGCCGTGCGGCGGGAGGTCGTAGATCTCCGGGGGCAGCCAGGTGCGCCAGTTGTTCGCCACGATGAGGTCCGGTTCGGCCTCCTTGATCGCGCGCATCAGTTCCGGGTCCTCCGGCCGGTTGCGCAACAGCACCGGCACACCGTGCTTTTCGGCCAGTTCGGCGACCGAGTCGTTCCAGATCCTCTCGTACACGTGGTCGCTCTCGGGATGGGTGACGACCAGGACCACTTCGTGGTCGGAGTCCAACAGAGCTTGCAGCGTCCGGTGTCCCCAGGTCTGGTAGCCGAACATGACGACCCGCATCCAAGCCTCCTCAGCCATTGCTAGGTAAGGCTAACCTTATCTAGCATGTGCCTGCTGAGGGGAGAGCCTGTGTCCTTCATGGGAGAACGCTGCGGCATCCCCACGACCAGGAGGCGATGACGCGGTGACGACGCTGCACACTGGGCCGGATACCATCTACGACGTACTGGGCATCGGATTCGGCCCGTCCAACCTCGCACTCGCCGTCGCGCTCCACGAACACGGCGCGACCGCACGGGCCGGGGAGGAACTGCGCGCCGGATTCCTGGAACGGCAGCCGACATTCGGCTGGCACCGCGGCATGCTCATCGACGACGCCACCATGCAAGTGTCCTTCCTCAAGGACCTGGTGACGATGCGTGACCCCACCAGCGACTTCACCTTCCTCAACTACCTGCGCGAGCAGGGGCGGCTGGTCGACTTCCTCAACCAGAAGACGCTCTTCCCGCTGCGCATCGAGTTCCACGACTACTTCGAGTGGGCGGCCGCCCGCGTCGGCCACCTCGTCGAGTACGACGCCGAGGTGGTCTCCGTGAAGCCCGTGACCGAGGACGGCGAGGTCCGCTGGTTCGACGTCGCCAGCCGTGACCCCGGCGCCCCGGAGCGGCTGACGGTGCGCCGCACCCGCGCCGTCTGCGTGGCCACCGGCCTGGAACCGCATCTGCCACCCGGCGCGGAGCTGTCCGAACACATCTGGCACAACAGCGAGTTGCTGCCCCGCGTGGACCAGCTCGCGCGCTCGGGTGCCCCGGTGCGCCGCGCCGTGGTGCTCGGCGCGGGCCAGAGCGCGGCCGAGGCGGTCGACTACCTCCACCGCCGTTTCCCCGAGGCCGAGATCTGCTCCGTCTTCTCCAAGTACGGCTACACGCCCGCCGACGACAGCCCGTTCGCCAACCGGATCTTCGACCCCGAGGCCGTCGACGTGTTCTACGCCGCCTCGCCCGACGTGAAGCAGTCGCTGCTCGACTACCACCGCGGCACCAACTACTCCGTGGTCGACATGGACTTGATCGAGTCGCTCTCGCGGACGATGTACCAGGAGAAGGTCCAGGGAACCCGCCGGCTGCGGATGATGAACGTCTCCCGGATCCGCGAGGTCACCGGCCACGGGGACGGCGTGCGGGTGACGGTGGAGTTCCTGCCGACGGGGGAACGCGAGACGCTCGACTCCGACGTGCTCGTCTACGCGACCGGCTACCAGCCCCGGGGCATCGGCGACCACCTCGGGGAGATCGCCAAGCTCTGTCTGCGCGACGACGAGGACCAGCTCCGCGTCGGACGGGACCACCGCGTGGAGACCGCCCCGAACGTCACCGCGGGCATCTACCTCCAGGGCGGCACCGAGCACACCCACGGCCTCACCTCCACGCTGCTGTCCACCACCGCCGTCCGCGCCGGAGAGATCCGCTCCTCCCTCCTCACCCACCGCGCCACGCCGGCCGCGCAAGCGGGCGGCCCCGGCCGGTAGGAACGGCACGCGCGTCAGCGGGCCGCCGAACCCTGCTGCCGGCCGTCACACGCTCGCCCTCGCCCTCGCCGTCCTGCTGCTCGCGGCCCACCGCGGTGACCGCCGTCTTGCGGCTGTCGCCCGCCGGGCCGCCCCGCCGGGACGTCCCGGCGGGGCGGCCCGGCGGCGCGGCGGCGCGGCGGATGACCGGGACGGGTCCCCGGCGGACATCGCCGGTCAGGTGCGGGCCCCGGCCGGTTCGTCGGGTTCCGGGAGCGCGGTGGGAGCGGCCGGCGGCGGAATGTCGTCGGGGGCCGGTTCGGCGTTCTCGCCGAGGAAGCCCCCCGACTGGTGCTGCCACAGCTTGGCGTAGGCGCCGTCCGCGGCCAGCAGCTCGCCGTGCGTGCCCTGCTCCACGACGCGGCCCCGGTCCAGCACGACGAGCCGGTCCATGCCGGCGACGGTGCTCAGCCGGTGGGCGACCACCAGGGCCGTACGGCCGTCCATCAGCCGCCACAGCGCGTCCTGCACGAGGATCTCGCTCTCCGAGTCCAGCGCGCTGGTCGCCTCGTCGAGCAGCAGTACCGGGGCGTCGCGGAGGATGGCCCGGGCGAGGGCGACGCGCTGGCGCTGGCCGCCCGAAAGCTTCACCCCCCGCTCCCCCACCAGGGTGGCGAAACCCTCGGGGAGCTGGTCGGCGAACTCCGTGACATGGGCGGCCTCGGCGGCCGCGCGGATCTCCGCGTCGGTGGCGCCCGGCCGGGCGAAGGCGATGTTGTCCCGCAGGCTGCGGTGGAACATGGCGGGTTCCTGCGGCACGTAGGCGATCAGTGCGCGCAGGTCGGCCTGGCGCAGCCGGCTGATGTCCTGACCACCGATCAGCACGCGTCCGCCGTCGAGGTCCGACATCCGCAGCAGCAGCCGGGTGAGGGTGGTCTTGCCGCCGCCCGACCGGCCGACCAGGCCGACCCGCGCGCCGGCGGGCACCTCCAGGTCGAGTCCCTCGAAGATCGGCTCCGCGCCGGCGTGGGCGAAGGTCACGGCCTCGAAGCGGATACCGGTGTCCCGCGGTGCCGGCTCCTCGGGTTCCGCCGGGTCGAGCACGGTGGGCGGGTCGAGCAGCAGCTCCGTGAACTGGGCGGCCTCGGTCATCGAGGTCTCCAGCCGCCGGTAGATCTGGTTGAACTCGAACATGATCTGGGTGGCGTTCGAGTAGTAGGTGAACGCGACGACGATCTCCTCGACCCCCTGGCCCGAGCCCCCGAAGGCGATGGCGACCAGCAGGCCCAGCACGTTGGTCAGCACGGACATGGGGGCGATGAGGGTGTCGACGCGCAGATTGCCGTAGTCCCATGACCTCAGCGTCAGGCGCCGGGACTCCGCGACGCGGCTGCGGTGCTCCTCGGCCTCCCGCCGCTCGGCGGCGAACGCCCGGATGGTCTCCATGTTCGCGAGGCTGTCGGCGACATGTCCGGAGACCCGGGCGATCGCCGCCTCGCGTTCGTTGACGAGCCGCTGCCTGCGGCGGATGAGGGGCGCCGCGGCCGCCACGGTCACGGCGATCATCAGCAGCAGGCCGCCGACGAGCGCCGGCGCGTAGCTCCAGAGCACCACGGCGCCGAAGACCAGGGGCACGAGGCTGCCCACGATCCGGTAGGTCAGCGTGTCGACGAAGTCCTCGAAGCGCTTGCCGAAGCCCAGCACCCGCTTGGTCAGCGAGCCGGCGAAGTTGTCGTGGAAGAACGCGGCGTCCTTGGCGAGGAGTTCGTCCATGCCGCTCACGTACAGGTGTTCCATACCGAGGGCCTCGACCCGGTTCAGGCAGTGTTGCCCGAGCCGCCACATGGCTTCGGCGGCCAGCAGCACCGCGCCGAAGCCCAGCACGTACGGCAGGGCCGAGGCGAGGGTGAGGCCCCGTTCGCCGGCGGCCTGCCCCGCCAGTTTGGCGATCAGCAGGGGGGCCACGTAGCGGATGCCGATGTTGCCCAGGGCCGGCAGCAGCAGCGCCGGCAGGGCCTGCCGGCGCTGTCGCACCAGCTCCTGGCCGTAGCGGCGCAGCGCGAGGACGACCGCGCTTCTGCCCGGCGTCGGCCTGTGTGTGTCCGTGGTCGCCATCACACTCCCGGGAGGTCGGAGTCCGGAAGTGTCCCGCGGCGGGAGGGCACCGGTCCAGGCAATTACCGCGGATGGGCGACAACCGGACACTCCCGCACCGGCGGCCCTCGCACGTCGGTGACCTGAACGGCGCAAGGATCGGCGTCCCGAGGCGCTGGGACCGGCGTCGAGCGCCACGATCGTACGAGTGAGAGGGAGACACCGCTGGAACGGAACGCGCCGCGCGTGCGGGCCCGCGCCCCGCCAGGGCGACGCCGACGGGCCGGCAAGGGGAGCCTGTGAGACGTACGAAGAACGACCGGTCCTCCCAGACCCGGGCCGGGCGGCGCTCGCTGGCCGCCCAGCTCTCCGACCGCGTGCGCTCCTACCTGACCACGGAGGCGGGCAGCGCCGGCCTGCTCCTGGCCGCGGTCGTGGTGGCCATGGCGTGGGCCAACTCGCCCTGGTCGGAGGGGTACACGTCGCTGTGGGCGACGGAGATGTCCCTGACCTTCGGCAACGCCGAGCTCTCCATGGACCTGCGGCACTGGGTCAGCGACGGCCTGATGGCCCTGTTCTTCTTCGTCATCGGCCTGGAGGTCCGCTACGAGATCTCGGTGGGCGCCCTGTCCGGGCGCGACCGGGTGATGATCCCGGCCCTGGCCGGCATCGGCGGCATGGTCGTGCCGACGCTGATCTACCTCCTGATGGCGCCCGGCGGCGAGGCGGCGGGCGGCTGGGGCACGGTCATCGGCACCGACACCGCCTTCATGCTCGGGGCGCTCGCCGTGGTGGGCCCCCGGTTCGTCACACAGCTACGGGTCTTCCTGCTGGCCATCACCGTCATCGACGACATCGTGGCGGTCAGCGTGATCGGCCTGGTCTACTCGGACACGGTGCATCTGCTGCCGCTGCTGGAGGCGCTCGCGCTCTGTGTGGCCCTGGGTCTGCTGAGCACCCTGGGCGCCTGGCGGTCGGCACCGTACGTACTGATCGTCCTCGCCCTGTGGCTCGCCACCCTCTCGGCCGGTCTGCACGCGTCCATCGCGGGCATGGTCGGCGGCCTCCTCATCCCCGCCCATGCCCCCGTGCCCGAGGTGCTGGACCGCGCCACCCGGCTCTTCCGCGCCTTCCGCCAGTCGCCGAGGGCCGACGTCGGGCTGTCGGCGCGGCTGGGTCTGCAACGCGCGGTGTCGGTCAACGAGCGGCTGCAGTTGAAGCTGCACCCCTGGACGAGTTACGTCGTCGTCCCGCTGTTCGCCCTCGCCAGTGCCGGCATCGACCTGCGCGGCGGGGTCCTGGAACGCGCCCTGACCTCCTGGCTGACCTGGGCCGTCGTGGTGGGCCTTGTGGCCGGAAAGCTCGTGGGTGTCTGGGGCGGGGCCGTCCTCGGCACCCGCCTCGGGCTCGGGGCGCTGCCGAGGGGGGTGGGAGCCGGCCATGTGGTGGGCGGGGCCGTGCTGTCCGGGATCGGCTTCACCGTCTCCCTGCTGATCGTCGGCCTCGCCTTCGAGGACACCTCACTGCGCGCCCAGGCGACCGTCGGCGTGCTGCTCGCGGCGATCCTCGCCACGGCCCTGGGCTGGCTGGCGTTCCGTCTCGCCGCCGTGCTGCGCGGCGAGACGGAGGCGGACCTGCCCCGTTTCCTCGACCGTCCGGTCGACCCGGAGACGGACCACATCAGGGGCCCCCGGGACGCGCCCCTCACCCTGGTGGAGTACGGCGACTTCGAATGCCCCTACTGCGCCCGCGCCACCGGTGTCACCGAGGACCTGCGACAGCGCTTCGGCGACCGGCTCCGCTACGTCTTCCGGCACCTGCCGCTCCCCGACGTCCACCCGCACGCCGTACTCGCCGCCCGGGCGGCCGTCGCCGCCGCCGCGCAGGGCCGCTTCTGGGAGATGCACGACCTGCTCTACGCGCACCAGGACAGACTCGAGTTCGAGGACATCGCCGCCTACGCCATCGACCTGGGCCTCGACATCGAGCGGTTCCTCGTCGACATCGACGCCGAGCGGACCGCCGAGCGCGTACGCGCCGACACGGCCAGCGCGGAGGCCAGCGGCGCCCTCGGCACCCCCACCTTCTTCATCGGCAACCGCCGCCACACCGGCCCGTACGACGCGGAGACCCTGGCCCGCGAACTCGAGGAGTCGGGGGCCGACCCTCCGCCGTGACTCCCTGCGCCGACTGCGGGGCCGGGCTCAGCGGCGCCGGCCCAGCCACTGTTCGGCGTTCCAGGCGTGGAAGCGTTCCACCTCGGTGAAGCCCAGTTTTGCCGCGAGGCGCATGGAGCGGGTGTTGGCGGTCTGGGTGGCGAGGACGACCGGTTCGCCGGGGAGGGCGTGGGTGCACCAGTCGAGGGCCGCCGTGCACGCCTCGGTGGCGTAGCCGAAGCCCCAGGCGCGGGGCAGGAACAGGTAGCCGAGGTCGACCTTGCCCGCGGCGGCCGGGCGGTGGTGCTGCGTCGCTCGCCTGAGGAGGACGTGGCCGATCATCGCTCCGTCGAGGGTGACGACGAAGCTTCCGGGCCAACTCTCCGGCGCCCCGGGCAGCTCGCGTTCGAGTTCGTCGCGCGGGCGGGGGCCGCCGAGGTAGGTGTGCACCTCTGACGAGGCGTACAGCTCGATGAACGCCTCCCGGTCGCGGAGCTCGGGCGCACGGAGCACGAGCCTTTCGGTCGTGATCGGGGCGGGCGGCCAGGTGACGGATTCGAGGGCGTTCATGCCGGTCATTCGATCAGCGGGATCGGGGGTTGATCAAGTGCCGTTGGCTTCACGGGAGTTCCTGGCGGATCAGGGATCTGGCGAACGGTTCGCCCGTGCGGCGGGCGTACGTCATGCGCTCGCGGACCTCGCGCAGGGTGCGGGGGCGGTATCCGGGGCCACTGCAGCAGCCCTTGTGGAAGTGGATCCCGGCGTGGAGAAGGACGGACAGGGTGCGCCAGGCGGCGGTGTCCCGGCGCGGGGGCGGCGCGAAGGCCGACCCCACGTGGATCAGCGGTTCCGCGCACCGGGGGCAGACCCGGTGCGGCCTGTCCCGGTCGTAGGGCTGCTTGTACGAAGCCCGGCAGGGCAGACAGACGTAGTGACTCTTCGCGTGGCCCATGCGGCCAGGGTAGGCGGCGGAGGCGCGGAACTCGACGGAAATATGCGGGGTCAGGGTGTGCCCAGGTAGGTGGTTGCCTCGATCTCGTTGAGGTGGATGAGGATGTCGTGGGCCTTGCCGAGGGCGATGCGGTATTCCGTGGGGTCGGGCCAGCCCGCGCCGATGTTGTAGGTGGGGCGTGGCCTCGACAGCCAGGTGCGTACGGAGTGGGGGGCGGTACGCATGTCGAGGATGTAGTCGCGTTGGCGGGGGCGGTCCAGGGTGTGTTCGTTGGAGCCCGGTTGCGCGGCGTCCACGCGGTGGGTGCGGATCACGCCGTCGTCGGTTCCGAACGCCTTGAAGGCGCCGCTGTGGAAGCTGAAGCCGATGCTCACGTAGTCCTGGCCCAGTGCGTCGCGCAGGAAGGCGCCCTGTGTCCTCGGGTAGCGCGGGTCGAAGGAGTCGTACGAGACGTGGGTGTTGTGGGCCGACAGCAGGATCCGGTCACCGGTGTGCCGGTGCCACCAGGCCACGTTGTCGGCCATCACGCGGTCGCGGTATTTCATCATCTCCGTGACCTGGGCCTCGTCGGTGGCGTCGTAGGCGTAGGCCTTGGCCATCTGGTGGATCGCCTTGGCGTGCTGGACCGTGCGGATGTGTTCGCGTCCGGCCGGGCCGGGGGACGGGCGCAGTGCGCGGAGCAGCTGGTACGCCTCCAGGGTGCGTTCGGCGCGCTTCTCGCGTTCCGCCAGGGGGAGTTCGAGGTACCGCTCCAGGTATGTGGCGGCGTCGGTGGTCGGGGCCAGGCCTTCGTAGAGGGCGGTGATGCGGGCCTTCAGGCGCGGGTGGTTGCGGGCCACGTGACCGGTGACCCGGTCGTACAGTTCCGGTCCGGCGTAGCCCAGGTCGTTGCCCATGAAGCGCACCGGGTCGGTGGGGTGGTGGCGGTTGTAGGCGCGCATCCACTCGAGGAGGTTCAGGTAGTCCTGGTTGTGCCACATGCGGTAGGAGCCCTGGAACTCCTCGCGCGCCATGCGCTCGAGGTCGCCCTTGCCGTACAGCACGTACTCGTTGATGCGGACGCCGCTGCTCCAGGGCAGTTCCAGGGAGAAGGAGCGGAAGCCCTTGTGCTCGACCAGGTAGCGCAGGACCCGGTGCTTCATCCGGAAGAAGTCCCGCGAGCCGTGGGTGGCCTCGCCCAGGCCCACCACCTCGGCGTCCCCCACCATGCGGCCCAGGACGTGCAAGTCCCGCAGACCGGCGCCGGGTTCGGTGGTCCACAGGGGGTGGGCGCTGCGCTCGATCGCGTCGGCCACGTTCGTCGTGGTGAGGACGGCGGAGTGCCGCGGTGTGCCGGCGGTGGCGGGGGTGGCGACCGCTGCGGCCCCGAGGGAGAGGAGGAGCGCGGAGGAGAGTACTGCTGCCTTGTGCGGTGTCATGGCAGCAGGGTTTCGCGATCGCCCGGGCGTGCACCAACCTGTGAGCCGCCCGCTTTCGGGTAGCGCAGGCACTACCGCCACCATCGGCTCGTGAATGCGGCCGGCCCGGACCGCACACGCGGTCCGGGCCGGCCGGGTTCGGGGCGGTCGCGGGTCAGGCCTCCTGGGTGAACGCCGCGTGGAGGCGGCGGGTGTGGTCCAGGTGGCGCTCCGGCCCGGTGAGGGCGACCTTCGCCGTCAGGCGGGCGTCGGTGCTGGACGCGGCCAGACGCAGCTCCAGGTCGCCGGGTTCGACGACCCGGCGCCCGTCGCGGCCGGTGAAGGAGGCGACGTCGGCCGGGACCGTGACGCGCAGCCTGCGGGACTCCCCCGGCTCCAGCGGGACCCGGGTGTAGCCGACGAGGCGCTGCACCGGCTGGACCACGGAGGCGACGGGGTCGTGCAGGTAGAGCTGGACGACCTCGGTGCCGGCGCGGTCACCGGTGTTGCGGACGGTGAGGGCGAGGCCGAACTCGCCGTCCGTCGCGGCCTCGTGCGTGTCCACGGCGAGGTCGCTCCAGGCGAACGTCGTGTACGTCAGCCCGTGTCCGAAGCCGAACGCCGGGGTCGGGTCGATGTTGGACACCTCGCTGGCCTGGGCGAGCCGGGCGCCGAGGTAGGTGGTCGGCTGGGAGCCCGGGCCGCGCGGCACGCTGACCGGGAGCCGGCCGGAGGGCGCGGTACGTCCGCTGAGCACGCCGGCGATCGCCCGGGTGCCCGCGACCCCGGGGAAGAAGGACTGCACGATCGCGGCGGATTCGGCGGTGGCGCGGCCGAGGGCGTAGGGGCGGCCCGCGAGCAGCACGGTCACCACCGGTGTGCCGGAGTCGAGCAACGCGTCCAGCAGCTGCTGCTGGGCGCCGGGCAGGGTGAGGGACTCCGCGTCGCAGCCCTCGCCGCTGGTGCCGCGGCCGAACAGGCCCGCGCGGTCGCCGAGGACGGCGACGACGACGTCCGCGTCCCGGGCCGCGTCGACCGCCGCGCCGATGCCGGAGAGGTCCCCGTCGTCGACGCCGGTGCCGCGGACGGCGGTGAGCTCCGCGTCGGGGAACTCGGCGGCCAGGGTGTCCCGCAGGGTGGGCAGGTCGATGCCGACGGGCACCTCCGGGTGCTGCACGCCCACGTGCTGGGGGAAGGAGTAGCAGCCCAGCACGGCGGTGGCCTCGGCCGCGTTGGGGCCGACCAGGGCGATGCGGCGGGGCCGGGAGAGCGGCAGGGTCCCGTCGTTGGTGAGCAGGACGACGGCCTTCTCGGCGATCTCGTGGGCCAGTTCCCGGTTCCCGGGGCTGTCCAGGTCGATCTTGCCGCGCAGCGCGTCCGGGTCGTCGAGGTCCGCGCCGTCGAGCGCGGCCGGCACCGGGCTCCAGTCGGGGTCGAGCAGGCCGAGCATCGCCTTCTGCGCGAGGACGCGGCGCAGGGCCCGGTCGATGAGTGCCTCCGGGACACGGCCGTCGGCGACGGCCTCGGCGAGCGGCGCGCCGAACGTCTTGACGGTGGGCAGTTCGACGTCGACACCGGCCTTGAGCGCGGCGCCCGCGGCCTCGGCCCAGTCGCCCGCGACGCCGTGCAGGATCTTGAGGAAGGCGATGCCGAAGTAGTCGGCGACGACGGTGCCGTCGAAGCCCCAGGTGTCGCGGAGCAGTCCGGTCAGCAGCTCCTCGTCGGCCGCGGCGGGGACGCCGTCGGTGTCGGTGTAGGAGTGCATCACGGAGCGGGCGCCGCCCTCGCGGATCGCCATCTCGAACGGCGGCAGCAGCACGTCGGCCCGTTCGCGGGCGCCCATGGGCGAGGGCGCGAGGTTGCGTCCGGCGCGGGAGGCGGAGTAGCCGACGAAGTGCTTGAGGGTGGCGACGATCCCGGCGGACTCCAGCCCCTGCACATAGGCGGTGCCGATGGTGCCGACGAGGTACGGGTCCTCGCCGATGGTCTCCTCGACCCGGCCCCAGCGGGCGTCGCGCACCACGTCCAGGACGGGAGCGAGGCCCTGGTGGACGCCGACGGAGCGCATGTCGCGGCCGATGGCGGCGGCCATGCGGCGCACCACGTCCGGGTCGAAGGTGGCACCCCAGGACAGCGGGACGGGGTAGGCGGTGGCGCCCCAGGCGGCGAAGCCGGCCAGGCACTCCTCGTGGGCGACCGCGGGGATGCCGAAGCGGTTGGCCCCGGTGATGCGGGACTGGGTGCGCAGCAGGGAGAGCGCGCCGAGCGCCGGGTCGACGGGGGCGGTGCCGAAGGGGCGGGTCAGCTGGCCCAGACCGTTGGGAAGGAGCGCGTCGAGGTCGACCGCCTCCTCCATGTCGTGCTGGTGGGGGGCGACTTCACCGCCGTTGGCGGACGCACCGACCCACACGCCGTACAGCTGGGCGATCTTCTCGTCCAGGGTCATCGCGGCGACGAGCGCGTCGACTCTGTCGGCGACGGGCCGCTCGGGGTCGTTCCAGAGGGGGATTTCGGGGGTGGTCTCTACGGCCACGTCGGCAGTCACTTTCCTCCGACGCCCATCAGGCCCTGGACCAGGGCGCGACGGGCGAACAGGTAGACGAGCAGGATGGGCACCATGGAGAGCACCACGGCTCCGAGCAGACCGGGGATGTCGATGCCGTGTTCGGTCTGGAAGTTGTACAGACCCAGGGTGACGACCTTGCTGGAGTCGGACTGGGTCAGGACGAGCGGGAACAGGAAGCCGTTCCACGCCTGGAGCGCGGAGAAGACCACGATGGTGGAGAGTCCGCCCCGCGACAGCGGCAGGACGAGCTGGAAGAACATGCGCCGCGGGCTGGCTCCGTCCATGGCCATGGCCTCGTACAGTTCCGGCGAGATGTCCCGCATCGCGCCGCTGAGGATCAGCGCCGACATGGGCAGACAGAACGCGGCCGTGGGCAGGATGACGCCGAGCAGGTTGTCGTACAGCCCGGCCTCGCTGATGAGGTAGAACATCGGCACGATGACGGCCTGGGCGGGGATGGCGAGTCCGAGTAGGAACAGCCGGAAGATCGCCGACGTGGCCCGGCCGCGGCTGCGGACGATCGCGTAGGCGAGCGGCGGTACCAGCAGCAGCACGATGCCGATGACGCAGCCGGTGACGACGAGCGTGTTGAAGAAGTACTGGCCGAATCCCGAGTCGAAGGCGCCGGTGTAGTTGTCCAGCGTGAAGCTGTCCGGGATGGAGATCGGGCCGTTCTCGGCGTAGTCCTGGCGGGTGCGCAGGGTCGCGGCGAGCAGCACGTACAGGGGCAGGCCGACCAGGAAGAGCCAGACGAGGGATCCGGCGCCGGCCAGGTAGTTCGGTCGGCGCCTCATGACACACCCTCCATGGAGCTGCGCATCTTGTCGTAGCCGGAGACCCGGACGACGATCAGCGAGATGATCGTGGCCGCGACGACGAGCACCAGGGCGATGGCGGAGCCGGTGCCGTAGTCGAAGCTCTTGAACGCCTTGTCGTACATGTAGTAGGCGCTGATGGTGGTGTCGGTGCCGGGGCCGCCCTGGGTCAGGATGAGGACCGTCTCGAACGTGGTGAGTCCGCCGACGATCATCAGGATCATCGAGGTGATCATCGCGTTGCGCAGCTGCGGCAGGGTGATGTGGAAGAACTGCCGGTAGCGGCCGGCCCCGTCGATCTCCGCGGCCTGGTAGAGGACTTGGGGGATCGCGCGGGCTGCGCCCTGGTAGATCAGGGTGTGGAACGGGGTGAACTGCCAGGTGCTGACGAACGCCAGCACGCCGATGGCGGTGGCCTGTTCACCGAAGAGGTTGCCGTCGCCGAACAGCCAGGTGGCGTCGGCGGGGATGCCGAAGTTGGGGTCGAGCAGCGCCCGCCACAGCACGGAGACGGCCGTCGCGGAGAGCAGCAGCGGAATGAAGTAGATGACGGACAGCACGGCCCGGTTGCGCTGGTGGCCGGCGGCCCAGACGCCGAGCAGGATGCTCAGCGGCG
Source organism: Streptomyces speibonae (assembly GCF_984686075.1). NCBI lineage: Bacteria > Bacillati > Actinomycetota > Actinomycetes > Kitasatosporales > Streptomycetaceae > Streptomyces > Streptomyces speibonae. Next base: position 668,851 of record NZ_OZ480260.1, read on the forward strand.
TCTGCAGGGCCACGCCGAGCGCGGTCAGCAGCAGCGTGAGCCAGATGCTCTTGACCATGACCGGGTCGTCCATCAGGCGCGACCAGTTGTCCAGGCCGGTGAACTGGGGTGAGCTCAGGCCGTCCCAGGTCATGAAGGACAGCACCGCGACCATGATCAGGGGGATGATCGCGAAGAGGGCGAAGAACACTGCGGCGGGCAGCGCCCAGGCGAAGCCGGGGCGGCCCACCTTCGTTGCGGACGAGGCGGGCGGCCGCCGCCGGGACCCCTTGCGGGGGCCGGCGGCGGACCGGGCGCTCGTGATCTGTGTGGTCATGAGCCGTTCGTTACTCGGTGGGGAGGGCCTGCATGGCCTTGATGAAGCCGTCCGTGTCGAGCTGTCCGTTGAAGAACTGCTGGATGGCCTTGTGCATGTCCGAGCTGGCCTTCTGCGGGTACGCCTGGTCCCAGGACAGCTGGAACGACGGGGCGTCGGCGACCAGGTCGTACTGGAAGCGCGAGTACTCGGCGTTGCCGGCGGTCTCGATGAACTCGTCGGTGTTGGTCGTGGTCGGCAGGTTGCCGATCTCGAGCTGCGCCTTGACGAACTCGTCGGAGTACATGAGCTTCAGGAACTCGGCGACGGCCTCGGGGTGCTTGGTCTTCTTCATCACCGAGTAGTAGTTGTTGGTGTTGCCGGCGACGTTGGCCGGGTCACCCTTGCCGCCCTCGATGGTGGGGAAGGCGGTGTAGCCGAGGTCCTTCTCGGCGAAGTCCTTGTGGTCCGTCAGCTGCTGGGAGTAGTACCAGGAGCCCATCAGCTCGAAGCCGGCCTTGCCCGCGGCCACCAGCTGGACCGAGCCGCCGTTGGTGTACTTGACGGAGTCGTAGTTCTTGCCGAAGGCGCCGGCGTCGACGAGTTCCCTGATCCGGTCCAGGGCCTTCTTGCTGTCGGCGCTCTCCCAGGCGCTCTTGTCGCCGGTGAGGGCCTTGGCGAAGAGCTCCGGGCCGGCGATGCGGTCGTAGAGGTACTGGAACCACATCTGCGTGGGCCACACGTCGCCGCCGCCGAGCGCGATCGGCGTGACGCCCTCGGCCTTCAGCTTCTCCACCGCGTCGAGCAGCTCGTCCCAGGTCTTCGGCGGCTTGACGCCCGCCTTCTTGAGGACGGCCTTGTTGTGGAAGAGCAGGACCGGCTGGGTGCCGCGCATCGGGATGCCGTACGGCTTGCCGTCGACGACCGCGTTGTTGAAGACGGACGGCAGGAACTTGTTCTCCAGGTCCGGGTTCTTCTTGATGAAGTCGTCGAGCGGCAGCAGGAGATCGGCCTTGACGAACGGCTTGATGCTGCCGCCGCCCCAGTTGTAGAAGACGTCCGGGGCCTGCGGGGTGTTGATGATGGTCTGCAGCTTCTTCTGGTAGTCCGCACCGGGGATGGTGTCGAGGACGACCTTGACGTCGGACGTCTTGTTGAACGTATCGACGATCTGCTTCTCGACCTTGTTGGTCGCGTCCCCGTAGACCAGGACATGGATCTTGCCGTCGTCCCCCGACGCCCCGCCGTTCCCGTCACCGCAGGCCGACAGGCTCAGTGCCAGGGCGAGCGTCGCACCGCAGGCGACCAGTCTGGGCAAGCGCGCACGTGTCTTCATCGTTCGCCTTTCGAAAGTTTCGGCGCCATCACCGAAAGTCCATGCCGTGGGACAGTAGGTCAGACGAGACTTTCGGTCAACGGTCGAGGAGTTACGCACCCAAACCGTTATCGTCGCGCGGTGCCGTATCCTGCGTGTATGCACGATGACGACGAGACGGGCGGCAGAGTCACCCTGGCCACGGTAGCGAAAGAGGCCGGCGTTTCGATGCCGACAGTTTCGAAGGTGCTCAATGGCCGATCGGATGTCTCCCGGGCCACCCGGGCCAAGGTGGAGCGCCTACTGGAAGAGCACGGTTACCGCAGGCGCGCCCAGCCCTCGTCACGCTCCCCGCTCATCGAGATCGTCTTCCACGAGCTGGAGAGCATCTGGGCGATGGAGCTGATCCGGGGTGTGGAGACCGTCGCCAAGGAGAACCGCGCGACGGTCGTACTCACCGAGAGCGGCACCCGGCACACCCCCGACCCCCAGTGGCTCCCGGGCGTGCTCCAGCGCAGGCCGCTGGGGGTCGTCCTGGTCTTCTCCACGCTCCCGGCGGACATCAAGCGCCAGCTCAGGGCGGCGGCCATCCCGTTCGTCGTCATCGACCCGGCGGGCGACCCCGACCCCGACGTGCCCTCGGTCGGCTCGGCGAACTGGGCCGGCGGCCTGGCCGCCACCCGCCATCTCACCGACCTCGGCCACCGGCGGGTCGCCATCATCACCGGGCCCGAGGACATGCTCTGCTCGCTGGCCCGCCTCGACGGCTTCCGCTCCGCGATGGCGATGGCGGGCCTGGACACGGACCCCCGTCTGATGCGTTTCGGCGACTTCCACGTCCAGAGCGGCTTCGAGCACGCCATGGACCTCCTGGACGGCCCCGACCGGCCCTCGGCGATCTTCGCGGGCAGCGACCTCCAGGCGCTGGGCGTACTGGAGGCCGCCCGGGTCAGGGGCCTGCGCGTCCCCCAGGACCTGTCGGTGGTCGGCTACGACGACGTCCCGCTCGCGCAGTGGTCCAGCCCGCCCCTGACCACGGTGCGCCAGCCGCTGCGGCACATGGCGGAGGAAGCGTCCCGCATGCTCCTGCGCCCGGACCGCCCGGACGACCCCGGGGCCGCGGCCCAGCGCATCGAGCTGGCGACCCACCTGGTGGTACGGCTGAGCACGGCCAGGCCAGCCGGGGACTGAGGGCGGCGCGGACCTGCGGGTTCCAGGCGGACCGAAGCTTCTCCGAAGGTTCCCGACGCCGTCCGTGGCAGCGTGGCCGGCCCAACCACGATGTAAGGAGCCCCATGTCAGTCCGTGTACGCACCGTCATGGCCGCCTTCACCGTCGCTCTGAGCAGCGCCCTGGCCCTGGCCCCCGCCGCCAACGCCGAGCAGCCGCTGTCGGCATCGCGGCCGGCCGAGGCACGGTCGGCGGCACCCTGCTCCTACAGCGGGAGCCACCCGGTCCTGACCTTCGGAAGCTCGGGGTCCGCCGTTGCCCACGCGCAGTGTCTCCTCAGGAACGTGTGGGACTACAACATCACCGTCGACGGTCAGTTCGGTATCGCCACTCACCAGGCGGTGATGAACTTCCAGACGCTCTGCGCGCCCCCGGTCGACGGCATCATCGGCTCGAAGACGTGGAATCAGCTGCACCCGGACACGTCGACGTGCTGAACGGGTGAGGGCACGGCAGCTGGGCGGGTGAGGCGGCCGGCACGCACGCTCCGTGCCCGGCTCAGCGGCCGCTGCCCCGCTCCCGTCGCAGGCGGCGCAGTACGACGATCAGGTCCAGCAGTGCCGTCAGGGCGAGCACGCCGCAGACCACGGCGAGGAAGGTCAGCGGGCCGCGGCCGGGGCTGTCGCCGGGCCCGGCGTCGGCGGCCCACACGGCGAACAGGGCACAGCCGGCGAGGAAGAGCGGCAGGAAGATTCCGGCGAGCAGCAGGCGCAGCCGCAGCGGGCTCCGGGCGGTGACCGGCTCGGTGCCCGTCCGGGGGAAACGGCGGCCGATCGTTCCGGATCGGGCCCGGGAGACTCCCTGCCCGGTCCGGTCGGGACGTTCGTCTCGCACGCCGCACACCTCCTCGTCCGCGTTCGCAGGGGGCCGGGTAGCCCTCCGGGGGGAGGACAAACAGGGATCCGTTGGGTTCCGGCGTGTTGCGGGTACCCGGCCCTCGACCCTCGGGGACCGGCGCACCATGAGGAAGGACACCGCCTCATGCAGCACGATCAGATCATCGGAAAAGTGCAGGCCCTGACACGGCTGCCGGACCGGGGATCGGCCGAGACGGCGACCCGCGCGGTGCTGACCACGCTGGCCGAACGGCTGCCGCCCGGGCTGACCGACCATGTGGCCGCCCAGCTGCCACCGACCCTGGCCGCTCCCATGCGCGAGGCGAAGACAACCACCGCCGAGGGGGCCGAGGGACCGGCGGCCACCACGGGCGAGCGCTTCGGCCTGACCACGTTCGCCGGGCGGATCGCCGGCCGTGCGGAGACCGACGAGGACGCGGCCCTGCGGGAGGCCGCCGCCGTACTGGAAGTGCTCGACGCCGCGCTCGCCCCGGAACTGACGGAGAAGGTGGCCGCCGCGCTGCCCAAGGACATCGGCGGCCTGCTGCCTGTCGGCCGGGCCGGCGAGGAAACCCGCTGAGGAGGTGACCGGACATGGTCTCCGAAACCGTGACGGTTCCCTCGGGCGGGGCGGCGCTGACCGGTGACCTCGACCTCCCCGCCGGGGTGGGCGGTGTGGTGCTGTTCGCCCACGGCAGCGGCAGCTCGCGGCACAGCCCCCGCAACCAGGCCGTCGCCACCGCGCTGCAACTGGCCGGCTTCGGCACGCTCCTCATGGACCTGCTGACCGAGGACGAGGACCGCGAGGACGTGGCGACCGGCCGGCACCGTTTCGACATCGGCCTGCTGTCCCGGCGGCTGGCACACGCCGTCGACTGGCTGGAGCAGCGCCCGGACACCGTAGACCTGCCGGTCGGTCTGTTCGGCGCCAGCACCGGAGCCGCGGCCGCCCTGGTGGCGGCGACGGAGCGTCCCGCCAGGGTGTCGGCGGTCGTGTCGCGGGGCGGCCGCCCCGACCTCGCGGGGGACGCGCTGGCCCTGGTCTCGTGCCCGGTGCTGCTCATCGTGGGCGGCGACGACACGACGGTCCTCGACCTCAACCGCCGGGCCGCCGAGCAGCTGTCGGCGGCCCCGCACCGCATCCATGTCGTGCCCGGCGCGACCCATCTCTTCCCGGAGCCGGGCGCGCTGGAGCAGGTGGCGGATCTGGCCGCGGCGTGGTTCCGCGAGCATCTGTGACGGAACATGCGGCGAGCCGCGGCGCAGAACACGCCGCGGCTCGCTCCTCGCTCGGCCGGCCTCAGCCGGTGCTGCACGACACCGTCGGCCAGTTCCAGTTGCCGTTGGTCTGGATCGTCACCCCCCACCGGTTGCCGCTGCCGTTGGACCGGGCGACGAGCGTCTGGGCGTCGGGATAGGAGGCGCTGATGTTCCAGGTCGCGGAGACCTTCGCCGGGGACGGCACCTTCATGGTCACCGTCCAGTCGTCCGCACCGCTGACCGTGACGTCGAGGTTGTAGCGGTCGCCCCAGCTGCTGCCGGCCGACAGCGTCGCGGTGCACGAGGTGCCGCCGCCTCCGTCGCCTCCGCCGTCTCCTCCCCCGCCGCCGGAGCCGTCGGGGGCCACCGCGCGGCCGGTCTGCGGGGAGATCATGCCCGCGCACAGCCCCCGGGAGGCCAGGTTCTGCGCGATGCGCGGGATCGCCGCGATGGTGTTGGCCGGCCAGTCGTGCATCAGGATGACCTGGCCGTTGGTGAGCCGGGAGGCGGCCTGCACGATGGCGTCGGTGCTGGCGTTGTTCCAGTCCTGCGAGTCGACGTCCCAGATGACCTCGGTCAGACCGTACTTGGCCTCGACCGCGCGCAGGGTCGAGTTGGTCTCTCCGTAGGGCGGCCGGAACAGCTTCGGTGTGCCGCCGCCGGCGTTCGCGATCGCCTGCTGGGTACGGGCGATCTCGGAATCCATCTGGGACTGGCTCAGCTGCGTCATGTGGGGGTGGGTGTAGCTGTGGTTGGCGACCCACATGCCCGCGTCCACCTGGGCCCTGACCAGGGAGGGGTTGGCGGCGGCGTTCTGGCCCTGGTTGAACATGGTGGCCCGCAGCCCGTTCTGCCTGAGCGCGTTGAGCAGGTTCATGGTGGAGCCGGACGACGGGCCGTCGTCGAAGGTGAGTCCGACGTAGCCGTTGCAGGCGGCGGCCTGCGCCGGGGTGGCGTTGACGGTGGAGGTCACGGTGCCTGCCAGGGTGAGTGCTGCGGCGGCCAGCCCCGTGACCAGGTACCGGGTGACCGGCTGTCGCTTTCCGGTGCTCATGGGGGGTCCTCCTCGTCCGCGGTCAGCCTGCGCTGCAGGAGACCGACGGCCAGGTCCAGTTGCCGTTCGTCATGATCGTGGCGCCCCAGTTGTTGCCGCTGCCGTTGGACCGGGCGACGAGCGTCTGGGCGTCGGGATAGGAGGCGCTGATGTTCCAGGTCGCGGAGACCTTCGCCGGGGAGGGGACGCGCATGGTGACGGTCCAGTTGCTGGAGCCGCTCACCGAGACGTTGAGGTTGTAGCGGTCGCCCCAGCTCTCACCGGCCGAGAGCGTCGCGGTGCAGCCGCCGTTGCCGCCGCCTCCGCCGCCGCCTCCGCCACCGCCACCGCCGCCACCGCCACCGCCACCGCCGGAGCCCTCACTCACGGTGATGTTGGAGCTGCCGCTGCTCTGGTAGCCCTCGGTGGCCATGATCATGTAGTTGTGGTTGCCCAGGTTCATCCCCTTGCTCGCCCAGGCGTCGAAGTGGTTGCCGCTGGTGATGGTGCCGCCCGTGCGCTTCGACTGCCGGACGCTCCAGTACTGGTCGAAGGTCCTGGTGCCCTCGATGGAGGGGGCGTTGTACCGGGTCGTCTTGTAGATGTCGTACGTGCCGCCGTCGCTGGTGACGGTGCCCTTGTACTCGCCGGTGGGCCGGTAGGTGCCCCAGTTGTCGACGATGTAGTACTCGATGAGCGGGCTGGTGGTCCAGCCGTAGAGCGTCAGGTACGCGTTGCCCGACGGGTTGAAGGAACCGGAGTAGCTGACGGTCTTGCGCCCGCCGGTGCTCCAGCCCTTGCCGGCGACGAAGTTGCCGGTGTTGCTCCACCGGGTGCTGTAGTTGCCGCCGGAACCCAGGTCCATGGAGACGGTTCCCTCGGCATCGGTCCAGAAGGAGTACCACCAGCCGTTGTTGGTGCCGGTCTGGTTGGTGGTGATGGCGGTGGCCGTGGTGGCGGTCAGCATCAGCGCGGTGACCGCGGCCAGCGCGACGGTCCAGACGCTTCTGACGCTCATCAGCATTCGCCTGGGTCTGTGGGTTCTGGGGGGTCTCGGGGGTGCGGACATGTTCATGCGATGCGCCTCCTGTGACGGATCGACGGTGAGGTCGATGCCGGAACAGTGTTGGTCTGAGCGCGTCAACCGTCAACGGTTTCGGTGAATATTTCGAAAACTTCGCCGCAGTAAGGGTAATGACGTTCTGTTATAAACACAGGTGAAGCCCCATATCGCATCGGCCGCACAAAGCAGGATCCCGTCAATCGACCGTCACGTGTCGAAGACTGATGAGATGTCATCGAATATTTCGATCACCTGTGGAGCACCACGCGACGGAGCCCGGACACCTGCCGGTGTCCGGGCTCCAGGGGGCGTCGTTCGGCTCAGGTGGGTGTCGTCCAGCGCGGGGCCGTCTCCGCCCAGGCCGTGTCCCAGCGGGACAGGTTGCGGCGGCGCAGGGCCAGGGCGGCCAGCGCGTAGGAGGCGGCGCCGGTGAGGGCGACGCCGACGGCGGCGAGGAGGGCCCAGCCCATGGTGCGGCTGTGGACCTCCTCGGGGGTCAGCGGCGCGTCCGTCGCCTCGCCGTCGGCGGTGATCCAGATGCGTACGGTGTTGTCGGCGGTCAGTCCGGGGCGGACCTCCGCGCGGGTGGTGCGGGTGCGTCCCTCACGGGTGACGACACGGACCTCGACCGGGTAGCGGGTGTTCTTCTCCTCGTCCGAGCCCGGCTCCGGGTGGCGGGGCGCGTCCTCGGTGAGCGTCGCGTCCGTTTCGTAGCGGGTCTGGCTCTGGTGGCGGGCGAGGTCCTCGTAGTGGCCGCGGGCGGCATCGCCCACGAGGAAGGCGGCCAGTGGCGCGACGGCCAGGACGACGACGAGCACTCCGAGGCCGAGCCAGGCCTGGAGTACGTCGGTGCGGCGGCGCAGGGGGTTGCGCCGCTGCCGCATACGCCACAGCGCCCGGCGCGGTGGCCGGCCGGGAGGCGGCTGTGCCGGAGGAATCTCGCCCGCCATGTCGTCTCTCCCTTCGTACGGGGTCGCAGGCAGCCGGGACGGATCAGACGGTCTCGATGGTCGAGGGGTGGTGGTGCGCCGCGGCGAGCAGGCCGGCGGCTCCCCGCACGGCGGCGGTGTGCGGGGACGGCACCGGCTGGACCGGGCAGCCGAGGCGGTCGGGAAGGTCGCGGGTGATGCCGGGGCGCAGCGCGCCGCCCCCGGACAGCAGGACGCCGCGGCTCAGGGCGGTGCGGGTCAGCGCGGTGCGGTCCTGGCGCAGCATCGCCGTGACCATCCCGGTCACCGACTCGGTGATGAGCTCGGGCTCGGTCTCGTCGGTCAGGTCGGAGGTGCCCAGTGCGGCGCGGCGGGCGTCGGTGACCGCGCCGTCCGCGAGCAGCACCACCTCGGTGAGGTGGGCGCCGATGTCCACGACGAGCAGCGGCCGGATGTGGTCGGCGCCCGCGGCCAGCGCCACCGCCCGCGCGCCCGGGACGGTCAGCACGGCGCGCGGCCGGAGGATCTCGACGGCGGTGCGCGCCTCGGTGCGGAAGGCGAGCCCGTCCAGGACCGGGGCCGTGACGACGACCAGCGGCCGGCCGATCCTCGGCATCCGGTGGCCGAGAAGCCGGTCCAGCATGCGGGCCGTGCCGGGGGTGTCGACGATGGTCCCGCGCTGGATGGGGTGGATGGCCCCGGTGCCCGGGAAGGTCACGGTGGGCACGTCGAGGACCATGCCCCGGCCGGCGATCCACGCGCGTGTGCGGGCGCTGCCCAGGTCGAGAGCGATACCTGAGCAGCGCCGGCACAGCGGCCAGTGCCGGTGACGGACGGGAGCCGGACGGGGGCGCCGGATCACAGTCACCGGCCGGCCTCCCTCACCTGCTGGCAGCGCCCGCAGTAGCGGGCCTGGGGGACGATCAGCAGGCGGTGGCGTTCCACCGGGCGGCGGCACAGATGGCAGCTGCCGTACTCCCCGGAGTCCATCCGGGCGAGCGCCGCCTCGACATCGGCGAGCACCATGCGTGCGGAGGCGGCGAGCTTCACGCCGACCTCGATCCGGGCGGCGTCCGCCCGCCCGCGCCGGTCGTCGGCACGGCTCGTGGAGGCGAACTGCCGCAGCTGCTCCTGGCGGAACAGCTGCTGCTCGAGCAGGTTCTCGCGCAGCGCCGCGAGGTCCTCCGAGGAGAGGACCCCGTCGCGCTCGCCGATGGTCTGGTGGGTCACCACTGCACCCCTCGGGCAGAGCGGGAGAGAAGGACGGTCGGGGCGGGCCTCAGGCCGCGCGGCGCTGGCAGCTGACGCAGTAGCGCGTGTGCGGGAGGATCTCCAGCCGCTCCGGCGGGACGGCCTTGGAGCAGCCCAGGCAGGTGCCGTAGGTGCCGTCGTCGACCCGGGCGAATGCCTCGTCGATCTCCGTGAGGACACGCTTGATCGCATCGATCTGGTTGGACATCAGGTGGTCACCGGGGCTCTGCCCGGTTTCGTCCAGGGCCTTGAGCTGCGCCAGCCGGGTCGTGCGGGCGTGTTCGAGCCGCTGACGGACCTCGTCCGCGGCCGGGAGAGCGGTACGCGGTTCGGTGCGGGGCAGGTCGAGCGACACGTGGGTCCTCCTCGAAGACGTACGGGTGATGTCCCCACCCTCGCCCGTTTCGTGCGTGGCTCCCATTGGGCGCGGTACCCATCTGTTCGGGGTCGCAGGACCCACCCCGTCCGGGATGGGTCCGATGGCTCGCGGGAAATGGGGTACGGGGCCCATCGACACCCGCCGTGCGGTCCGTGCACGCTGGCCGCTGTCCGCCGGGACAAGGGGCCGCGGCCGCACGACGAGGCACGGTGACCGACAGTAGAGGCAGACGAGAAAGAGGAAGGCGTGACCTCCGTGTCCCTGTACTGGCGGATCTTCGGGCTCAACGCGGTGGTGCTGGGCAGCGCCACCGCGCTGCTGCTGTGGGCTCCGGTGACCGTGTCCGTGCCGGTTCTGCTCACCGAGGCGGTGATCCTGGTGGGCGGGCTCGCCGTCATGCTCGTCGCCAACGCCGCCCTGCTGCGCATCGGGCTGGCACCGCTGGACCGCGTGACCCGGCTGATGACCACGGTGGACCTGCTGCGCCCGGGTCAGCGGCTGCCGGTGCGGGGCGGGGGCGAGGTCGCCGAGCTGGTCAGCGCCTTCAACTCCATGCTGGAGCGGCTGGAGCGGGAACGCGTCGCGAGCAGTGCCAGCGCCATCCTCGCCCAGGAGGGCGAACGCCGCCGTATCGCCCAGGAGCTGCACGACGAGGTCGGGCAGAGTATGACGGCGGTGCTGCTGGCCCTGAAGCGGGCCTCGGACGAGGCGTCCGAGCCGCTGCGCGGCGAGCTCCAGCAGGCCCAGGAGATCACCCGGGAGAGCCTCGACGAGGTGCGCCGGCTGGTCCACCGGCTGCGTCCGGGCGTCCTGGACGACCTCGGCCTGGTCAGTGCGGTGACGTCGCTGACCACCGAGTTCGCCACGCACACCGGGCTGCGGGTGGTGCGCCGTTTCGACCCCGACCTGCCGGAGCTCGGACACGAGACGGAGCTGGTGATCTACCGTGTGGCGCAGGAGAGCCTGACCAACGCCGCCCGGCACGCGGAGGCGCGGAGCGTGGAGGTGATCCTGCGCGCGGTCGGCTCCGGTGTCGTGCTCGAGGTGAGCGACGACGGGCGCGGCATCGGTGCCGCGCAGGAGGGCGCCGGGCTTCGCGGAATGCGGGAACGCGCGCTGCTGATCGGGGCCATGCTGGACATATCGAGCCCGGACGAGAACCGCGCGACAGGACGCGGAACGCGTATCCGGCTCACCGTGCCCGCCGTCAGGAAGCAGTCATGACCCATCAGGAATCCCAGCCCGCCCACCGGACGCAGCGGAAGATCCGGATTCTGCTCGCCGACGACCACGCCCTGGTGCGGCGCGGAGTGCGGCTCATCCTCGACCGGGAGCCGGACCTGGAGGTGGTCGCCGAGGCGGGGGACGGCGCGGAGGCGATCGCCATGGCCCGGGCCCACGACATCGACCTGGCGGTCCTGGACATCGCCATGCCGCGGCTGACCGGTCTGCAGGCCGCCCGCGAGCTGACCACGCTGAAGCCGGGGCTGCGCATCCTGATGCTGACGATGCACGACAACGAGCAGTACCTGTTCCAGGCGCTCAAGGCGGGCGCCGGCGGCTATGTGCTGAAGTCGGTCGCCGACCGCGATCTGGTGGCCGCCTGCCGGGCCGCGATGCGGGACGAGCCGTTCCTGTACCCGGGCGCGGTGACGGCCCTGATCCGCAACTACCTCGACCGGGTGCGGCACGGGGAGGAGGCGCCGGAGCAACTGCTGACGCCGCGCGAGGAGGAGGTGCTCAAGCTCGTCGCCGAGGGGCACTCGTCGAAGGAGATCGCCGAGCTGCTGTTCATCAGCGTCAAGACGGTGCAGCGGCACCGGGAGAACCTGCTGCACAAGCTGGGCCTGCGGGACCGCCTCGAGCTGACCCGTTACGCCATTCGCGCCGGGCTCGTCGAACCTTGACCACCGACCAGCGGGGACACCGCGCTCGCCTTCCGTTCCGCCGTGCCGCGGCGGTCCTGGCCGCCTTCGCGGCCGTCCTGCTGACCCTCGGGGTCACCGGCGGCACCGAACTCGTGCCCGGCGCGCGGTCCGCCGCACCCGCGCCCTCCCCGGTGCCCGCCTCGTACTCCTCCGACACCCGTCCGTACAGCGACGACGCCTATGTCGGCGCCCGCACCGTGCTCACCCGGCCGGAGCGGGACGTCGCGGAGCGGTCGGTGTCCGCCGGGCCCGTGCTCTTCACCGCGGCGTACACGCCGCCCGTTCCGCCGCGGCCGCTGCGCCCGGCACCGGTGACGGGGCACGCGCAGCCCGCCGCCGCGCACATGCCGTCGGATCTCGGACGGGCCCCTCCCCCGCTCTCCAGCTCCTGAGAATCCCCCTTCCTCATCTCCGCGTGCCTGCTGGAGGCATCTGTGAAACGTCCCGCCCGCTTCAGGGCGTTGTTCGCGCTCGCCGTGATCGTCGCATCCGTGATCATCGCCGTCACCGTTCCGGTCCGTCTGGGTCTCGACCTCCGGGGCGGCACCCAGATCGTTCTGGAGACCCGCTCCACCGAGACCGTCGAGGCCGACGGGGAGGCCACCGACCGCACCCTGGAGGTCCTGCGCGGCCGGGTCGACGCGCTCGGCGTGGCCGAACCGAGCATCGTCCGCTCCGGTGAGAACCGGATCATCGTCGAACTGCCCGGACTCCAGGACCCGCGGCAGGCGGCCGACGTCCTGGGCCGTACCGCGCAGCTCTCCGTCCATCCGGTGCTCGGCATCGCCTCCGGGACCGACGAACCGCAGAAGGGCGAGCAGATCCTGCCCGACGAGTCCGGCGAACGCCTCCGGCTCGGTGACGCCTCGCTCAGCGGCCAGGACGTGAAGGACGCCGAGGCACGGTTCGACCAGCAGAGCGGCGCGGGCTGGCACGTCACGGTGGACTTCGAGGACGCCAAGGGCTGGGCCCGGCTGACCGGCGAGGCCGCCTGCAACCCGGCCGGGGACCCGAAGCGCCGGGTCGCGATCGTGCTGGACGACAAGGTCATCTCCTCGCCCCAGGTCGACCCGTCCGTCGCCTGCGGGTCGGGCATCACCGGCGGCTCCACGCAGATCACCGGCTCCTTCACCAGCGACGAGGCCAAGGAGCTCGCCCTGCTGATCAAGGGCGGCGCGCTCCCGGTGCCGGTCGACACGGTCGAGCAGCGGACCGTCGGCCCGACGCTGGGCGCCGAGGCCATCGAGGCGAGCGCCTGGGCGGCCGTCATCGGCACCGCGCTGACCGCGGTCTTCATCATCGTCGTCTACCGGCTGATGGGCGTTCTGGCGACCCTGGCCCTGGCCTGCTACGGCCTCATCTCGTACGCCGCTCTGGCGGCCATCGGGGCGACGCTGACCCTGCCCGGACTCGCCGGTTTCGTCCTGGCCATCGGTATGGCGGTGGACGCCAACGTGCTGGTCTTCGAACGGGCCCGGGAGGAGTACGGCAAACGCAACCGGCCCAGCAGCCGCTCGGCCCTGACCGCCGGCTTCAAGGGCGCGTTCAGCGCCATCGCGGACTCCAACATCACCACGCTGATCGCGGCGCTGCTGCTGTTCCTGCTGGCCTCGGGGCCGGTGAAGGGCTTCGGTGTCACGCTGGCTATCGGTGTCGTCGCGTCCATGATCAGTGCGCTGGTGATCACCCGGGTGCTGGCCGAGTTCGCCGTGGCCCGCCGCTGGGTGCACCGCCGGCCGGGGATGACGGGACTGGCCTCGATCGGCCGGGTCCGCGCGTACCTCACCCGGCGCAATCCGCAGCTGATGCGGCGGCCGCTGCGCTGGCTGGCGGTGTCGGCCGTCGTGCTCGTCCTCACCGGTGCGGGCATCGCGGTGCGCGGGCTGAACTACGGTGTGGAGTTCACCGGCGGCCGCCTGATCGAGTACTCCACCAGCACCTCCGTCGACCCCGACCGGGCCCGGGAGGCGCTGGCCGACGCCGGCTTTCCGCAGGCGGTCGTGCAGTCCTCCGGCGACAACCAGCTGACGGTCCGCACCGAGGAGCTCTCCAACCAGGAGGCCGCCGAGGTGGCCGACGCCATCGCGGAGGTCGGCGGCGGGGCGGAGAAGGTCCGTGACGAGCTGATCGGCCCGAGCCTCGGCGACGAGCTGCGGCGCAACGCGCTGATCGCGCTCGGGCTGGCGCTCGCCGCCCAGCTGCTGTACCTCGCGGTGCGGTTCCGCTGGATGTTCGGTGCGGGCGCGGTGGCCGCGCTCGCGCACGACGTGGTGATCCTGACCGGCATCTTCGCCTGGCTGGGCAAACCGATCGACGGGGTGTTCCTGGCCGCGCTGCTCACCGTGATCGGTTACTCGGTGAACGACTCGGTGGTGGTGTTCGACCGGATCCGCGAGCTGTGGCGCAAGGACAGCAAGGCGCCGCTGGACCAGGTGACCAACCTGGCGGTCCTGCAAACGGTGCCGCGTACGGTCAACACCGGTATCGGTGTGATCTTCATCCTGGCCGCGCTGACCCTGCTGGGCGGCGACTCGCTCACCGACTTCGCGCTCGCGCTGCTGATCGGCATGCTCGTGGGCACGTACTCGTCGGTCCTGACGGCGTCGCCTCTCGCCGTCGTGCTCGACAAGTACGCCGGCGACGGCAAGGGCGGCCGGGGCCGCCGCGCCTCCAAACGCCGCCCCCGCGGAGGCACACCTCGGGCCAGGGCCTCCAGCCAGGGCACATGACGTAGCGCGCTCGGCGGCTCCCCACCCGGGAGCCGCCGCACCACACGCGCCGCCCCCGCGTCCCCACAGCCACTCACGCTTTCCCCGGAGCCGTCCCCGAAAGACACTGCACTTCCCCCCGGAGCCGTCGCCGCAGGCACTCGCCGCCGGGGCCGTCCCCGCAGGCGGTCGTACCCGTGGCGCCCCCGCGGGTAGCCACGCCCCGGGGGGCGCCCCCGCGGGCAGTCGCGCCCCGGACCGTCCCCCCGCGGGCACTCACGTCCCGGACCCGCCACACGAGCAGTCGTACCCGTGGGCCCCCCGCGGATAGCCACGCCCCGGGGGGCGCCCCCGCGGGCAGTCGCGCCCCGGACCGTCCCCCCGCGGGCACTCACGTCCCGGACCCGCCACACGAGCAGTCGTACCCGTGGGCCCCCCGCGGATAGCCACGCCCCCGGGGCCGTCCCCGCGGGCAGTCGCACCCCCAGAGGGGCCGCCCCCGCGGGCAGTCGTGCCGCTGGGGCGGCACGGGTGGGCGCGACGGCACCCCGCCGGCGCCGGGCTGCGCTAACACCCCCAGGCCGCCCGCACCGACCCCTAAGCCGTCGCAGGCTCGGTGGTCCGAGAGGCGAACTGGGTTCGATGGAGCTCCGCGTACCGGCCCCCCGCCGCCAGCAGCTCCGCATGCGTACCGCGCTCCACGATCCGCCCCGCCTCGACGACGAGGATCAGATCCGCCGCCCGCACCGTCGACAGCCGGTGCGCGATCACCACCGCCGTCCGTCCCTCCAGCGCCTCCGTCAGCGCCTCCTGGACAGCCGCCTCGGACGTGTTGTCCAGATGCGCGGTCGCCTCGTCGAGGATGACGACCCGCTGACGGGCCAGCAGCAGCCGGGCGATCGTCATCCGCTGGCGTTCGCCCCCGGAGAGCCGGTATCCGCGCTCCCCCACCACCGTGTCCAGCCCGTCCGGCAGCGCCCGTACCAGCGCGTCGAGCCGGGCCCGCGCCAGCGCGTCCCACAGCTCCGCGTCGCTCGCGTCCGGCCGGGCCAGCAGCAGATTGGCGCGGACTGTGTCGTGGAAGAGATGACCGTCCTGGGTCACCATGCCGAGCGTGGCCCGCAGCGATCGCGCCGTCAGGTCGCGCACGTCGACGCCGCCCACCCGCACGGCGCCCGCGTCGACGTCGTACAGCCGGGGCAGCAGCCCCGCGATGGTCGACTTGCCGGCGCCGGAGGAGCCGACGAGGGCGACGGTCTGCCCCGGTTCGGCCCGGAAGGAGATGCCGTGCAGGATTTCCTCGCCGCCGCGCGAGTCGAGCACGGCGACCTCCTCCAGGGAGGCCAGAGAGACCTTGTCGGCGGAGGGGTAGCCGAAGCGGACGTCGTCGAACTCCACGGAGACCGGGCCCTCCGGCAGGTCGCGGGCGTCCGGCCGCTCCGCGATGAGCGGCTCGAGGTCCAGGACCTCGAAGACCCGCTCGAAGCTGACCAGCGCGCTCATCACCTCGACCCGCGCCCCGGCCAGCGAGGTCAGCGGCGCGTACAGCCGGGTGAGCAGCAGCGCGAGGGCGACGACCGCGCCGGCGTCGAGGACGCCGCTGAGGGCGAGCCGCCCGCCGAGGCCGTAGACCAGGGCCAGCGCGAGGGCGGAGACGAGGGTGAGCGCGGTGATGAACACCGTCTGCGCCGTGGCCGTACGGACGCCGATGTCCCGTACCCTCCGGGCGCGCACCGCGAACTCCTCCGCTTCCTCCTCGGGGCGGCCGAACAGCTTCACCAGGGTGGCGCCGGGCGCGGAGAACCGCTCGGTCATCCGGGTGCCCATGGCCGCGTTCAGGGCGGCGGCCTCGCGCTGCATGCCGGCCATGCGGCGGCCCATGCGGCGGGCGGGGATCACGAAGACCGGCAGCAGCACCAGGGCGAGCAGGGTGATCTGCCAGGACAGGGTGAGCATCACGGCGAGGGTGAGCAGCAGGGTGACCAGGTTGCCGACCACGGTCGACAGGGTGTTGCTGAAGGCCCGTTGGGCGCCGATGACGTCGTTGTTGAGACGGGAGACGAGCGCTCCCGTACGGGTGCGTGTGAAGAACGCGACGGGCATACGTTGGACATGGTCGAACACCGCCGTGCGCAGATCGAGGATGAGGTCCTCACCGAGGGCGGCGGACAGTCTCCTGCCCAGGACGCCGAGGGCCGCCTCCACGACCGCGATCAGCGCGATGAGCAGGGCGAGGCGGACGACGGTGGCCTCGTCACCCGCGGCCACGATGGTGTTGACGACGCGTCCGGCGAGCACGGGGGTGGCGACGGCGAGGGCCGCGGTGGCCGTGCCGAGCAGCACGAACAGGACGAGCCGGCGGCGGTGCGGGCGGGCGAAGGCGGCGATGCGTCGCAGTGTCTCCCGGGTCACGGGGCGGTGTTCGTCCTCGGCGGACATGACGCTGCGCAGTTGTGTCCACGCTGTGGTCTCCATGCTCATGAACGCGAAGGTAGAACCTTGACCATGGTTGAGGTCAAGCGCGGGGCGGCCCCTCTCCAGGGGCCGCCTCCCGGTCGTAAGGAGCCGTCCGGACGGGCGCAACCCGCCGTTGGGGCGCGGCGGACACGCTCGGTGGGTGTGACGCGGACGGTCCGCCGGATCCTGTGTGTGCTGCCCCTGCTGCTCGTGACGGTGATCGCGGTGCGGCACCGGGCGGTGCTGGCCGAGGGCTTCTCCCTGCTGACGACCGCCCGGTGGCCCTGGCTGCTGGCGGCGGCCGGTGTCACCTGTCTGACCTGGGTGGCGGCCGCCTTCACCCGGCAGGGTGCGGTGGTGGAGCGGCTGCCTCGACGGCGGTTGCTGGCCACGCAGTTCGCGGCGGGCGCGGCGAATCACATGCTGCCCACGGGCCTGGGCGCGAGCGCGGTGAATCTGCGGTTCATGACGGTGTGCGGGCTGTCGCCGGCCCGTTCGTCGGCCGCCCTGGCGCTGTATCTCCTCGCGGAGTCCGCCGGCCGGGTGGGGCTGCTGGCCGCCCTGCTCGTGGCGTTCCCGGGCGCGCTGCCGTTCGGCTCGCTGCTGCCCGAGGGGGCGCTCGGCCCGCTGCTGGTCGCGGTCGGCGCGGTGGTGGCCGCGGCGGCCGGTGTGCTCGCTGCCGTACGGCCGGTGCGCAGGGTGGTCCGTGCGTTCCTGGAAACGGCGTTGAGCGAGGCGCGGTCGGTGCACGCCCTGCCCTCCCGGGCGCTGGCGCTGTGGGGCGGGGCGCTGGCGTTCCCCGCGCTTCAGGCGACCGTGCTGGTGCTGGTGGGCGTGGCGTTCGGCCTGGCGGTGCCGCCCGCCCACATGGCGGTGGCGTATCTGGCGGCGACGGTCGCGGTGGCGCTGGTGCCCACTCCGGGCGGGCTCGGCTCGGTGGAGACGGCCCTGGTCGTGGCGCTGGTCGCGGTGGGCGGGGCGGCCGCCACGGCCACGGCGGTGGTGCTGGTCTTCCGGGTCGTCACGGTGTGGGTGCCGCTGCTGCCGGGGGCGTTGACGCTGGCCGCGCTGGTGCGGCTGAAGGTGATCTGACCGTCCGTCCGGGTAGGGTCCCGGGTCCGACCAGCGGAGACCGGGGTAGGGTCCCGGGTCCGACCAGCGGAGAGGGGCACTGTCATGCCGGTCCGGACCGAGCGCCGGGGACCCGTCACCACGGTCGTCCTGTCCCGGCCCGAGGTGCGCAACGCGGTGGACGGGCCGACCGCCGCCGCGCTGGCCGATGCCTTCCGCGCGTTCGAGGCGGACGACGGGGCCGCGGTGGCGGTGCTGTGGGGCGAGGGCGGCACGTTCTGCTCGGGCGCCGACCTGAAGGCGCTGGGCACCGAGCGCGGCAACCGGGTCGCCGAGGACGGGGACGGGCCGATGGGGCCCACCCGGATGCGGCTGTCCAAGCCGGTGATCGCCGCCGTCGCCGGGCACGCCGTGGCGGGCGGCCTCGAGCTGGCGCTGTGGTGCGATCTCCGGGTGGCCGAGGAGGACGCCGTCTTCGGGGTGTACTGCCGGCGCTGGGGCGTGCCGCTGGTCGACGGCGGCACGGTACGGCTGCCCCGGCTGATCGGCACCAGCCGGGCGCTGGACCTGATCCTCACCGGGCGTCCGGTGGCGGCCGCGGAAGCCCTGGACATGGGGCTGGCCAACCGCGTGGTGCCGGCGGGGCGGGCCCGCGCCGAGGCGGAGGAACTGGCCGCCGCCCTCGCCCGGTTCCCGCAGGCCTGTCTGCGCGCCGACCGTGCCTCGGTGCTCGGCCAGGAGGGCCTGGACGAGGAGGCGGCGCTGCGCGGCGAACTGAGGGGCGGGGCCGCCGTGGTGACGGCGGGTCTGGAGGGTGCCGCCCGGTTCGCCTCGGGGACCGGACGGCATGGCTCGTTCACGGACCTGTGAGACCGGCCGCGGTACGAACTGCCCCGCCAATACGGCAGGATGAGCGATCGTGCCGACCGCAGGTCAGGGTGCGGGTGCGGCACGCCCTGATTCCGCAGAACTCGAGCAGGTGACACATGACACGACATGGCATACGGCCGTCATCCGGGTGTTTCGCGGGAGGTGAGCGGTGACCCGCTCACTCACCATGGACGATCTGGTGCACGCCGGTATCGCCCTCGCCGCCGGCGTCGTCGCGGCGTTCCTCCTCCGCTTGCTGCTGCGCTGGCTGGGCCGGCACGCCGCACGCACCACCTGGCGCGGGGACGACGTCCTCGTGGACGCGCTGCGCATGATCGCGCCGTGGGCGGCGATCGCGGGCGGCGCGGCCTCCGCGGCGGCGGCGCTGCCGCTGACCCGGACCGTGCAGCACAACGTCAACCAGACGCTGACGCTGATGGTCATCTTCGCCGCGACCGTGTCGGCGGCCCGGGTGATGGCGGGGCTGGTGCAGGGGGTCACCCAGTCCCGTTCCGGCGTGGCCGGGTCGGCGACCATCTTCATGAACATCACCCGGATCCTGGTCCTGGCGATCGGTTTCCTGGTGGGCCTGCAGACGCTGGGCATCTCGATCGCCCCGCTGCTCACCGCCCTCGGCGTCGGCGGTCTCGCGGTGGCGCTGGCGCTCCAGGACACGCTCGCCAACCTGTTCGCGGGCATCCACATCCTCGCCTCCAAGACCGTGCAGCCCGGTGACTACATCCGGCTGAGCAGCGGGGAGGAGGGGTATGTCGAGGACATCAACTGGCGGCAGACCACCGTCCGCGCGCTCGCCAACAACCTGGTGGTCATCCCGAACGGGCAGCTCGCCAAGACGAACATGACCAATTTCATGCGCCCCGAGCAGCAGATGACGGTCCTGGTGCAGGCCGGCGTGTCGTACGACAGCGATCTGGAGCAGGTGGAGCGGGTGACCAAGGAGGTGATCGCCGAGGTGATGACGGAGATCACCGGCGCGGTGCCGGAGCACGAGCCGGCGGTGCGCTTCCACACCTTCGGGGACTCCCGCATCGGATTCACGGTGATCCTGGGCGTCGGTGAGTTCAGCGACCAGTACCGGATCAAGCACGAGTTCATCAAGCGCCTGCACCGCCGCTACCGCGAGGAGGGCATCCGCATTCCGTCGCCCGCGCGGACGGTGGCGCTCCAGCAGGGCACGACGCTGATCCCGTCCCAGCGGGACCTGGAGTCCG
Organism: Streptomyces speibonae; assembly: GCF_984686075.1. Lineage (NCBI taxonomy): Bacteria > Bacillati > Actinomycetota > Actinomycetes > Kitasatosporales > Streptomycetaceae > Streptomyces > Streptomyces speibonae. Next base: position 688,708 of record NZ_OZ480260.1, read on the forward strand.
CGCCGGACGACATGACCACGGCCCGGCCGGTCTGAGGCCGGGAGGTCCCGGGCCGGGACGCACACGTCCCCGGCCCGGGTGACCGACGGACGGACGGTCGCCCGGGACTCGGCGTGGACCCCTGTCGAGCCGGGGCCCGTCACAAGATATCTTGATGTCGAGCAATGTTGCAGACGTGGAGCGGAGCACCCGGTGACTGACTCGACCATCATCTATACGCACACTGACGAGGCCCCGGCCCTGGCGACGTATTCCTTCCTGCCGGTGGTCCAGGCGTACGCCTCGCAGGCGGGTGTCGCCGTGGAGACGCGCGACATCTCGCTGGCCGGGCGCATCATCGCCGTGTTCCCGGAGTACCTCACCGAGGACCAGCGCATCCCGGACGCCCTGGCCGAGCTCGGCCGGCTGGCGAAGACGCCCGCGGCCAACATCGTCAAGCTGCCGAACATCTCGGCGTCGATTCCGCAGCTCAAGGCCGCCATCGCCGAGCTGCAGGCCCAGGGCTACGCGCTGCCGGACTACCCGGACGACCCGAAGACCGACGAGGAGCGGGAGATCCAGGCCCGCTACGACAAGGTCAAGGGCTCCGCCGTGAACCCGGTCCTGCGCGAGGGCAACTCCGACCGCCGCGCCCCCGCCTCCGTGAAGAACTACGCCAAGACCCACCCGCACCGCATGGGCGCCTGGACCTCCGAGTCCAATACCAACGTCGCCACCATGGACACCGACGACTTCCGCTCCACCGAGAAGTCGGTCGTCATCGCCGAGGACGGCGCGCTGCGCATCGAGCTCAAGGGCGACGACGGCTCCACCACCGTGCTGCGGGAGTCCGTGCCCGTGCTGAAGGGCGAGGTCGTCGACGCCTCCGTGATGCGGGTCGCCGCGCTGCGCGAGTTCCTGACCGAGCAGGTCTCCCGCGCCAAGCAGGAGGGCGTGCTGTTCTCCGTGCACCTGAAGGCCACGATGATGAAGGTCTCCGACCCGATCATCTTCGGCCACGTGGTGCGCGCCTTCTTCCCGAAGACGTTCGCCAAGTACGGTGACAAGCTCGCCGCGGCCGGCCTCACCCCGAACGACGGCCTCGGCGGCATCTACAAGGGCCTGGAGAACCTGCCCGAGGGCGCCGAGATCAAGGCGTCCTTCGACGCCGAGCTCGCCGAGGGCCCGGACCTGGCGATGGTCGACTCCGACAAGGGCATCACCAACCTGCACGTCCCCTCGGACGTCATCGTGGACGCCTCCATGCCGGCCATGATCCGCACCTCCGGCCACATGTGGGGCCCGGACGGCCAGGAGGCCGACACCCTCGCGGTGCTGCCGGACTCCTCCTACGCGGGTGTCTACCAGGCCGTGATCGACGACTGCCGGGCCAACGGCGCCTACGACCCGTCCACCATGGGCTCGGTCCCGAACGTCGGTCTGATGGCGCAGAAGGCCGAGGAGTACGGCAGCCACGACAAGACCTTCGAGATCCCCGTCACCGGCACCGTCCGCCTGGTCGACGGCAACGGCGACGCCGTCATCGAGCAGGCCGTCTCCGCCGGTGATATCTTCCGCGCCTGCCAGACCAAGGACGCGCCGATCCGCGACTGGGTCAAGCTGGCCGTCACCCGCGCCCGCGCCACCGGCGACCCGGCGGTGTTCTGGCTGGACGAGACCCGCGCGCACGACGCCAACCTGATCGCCAAGGTCGAGCAGTACCTGACGGAGCACGACACCGAGGGCCTGGACATCCGGATCCTCAACCCGGTCGAGGCGACCAAGCTGTCGGTGGAGCGCATCCGCCGCGGCGAGAACACCATCTCGGTCACCGGCAACGTGCTGCGCGACTACCTCACCGACCTGTTCCCGATCCTGGAGCTGGGCACCAGCGCCAAGATGCTGTCGGTGGTCCCGTTGATGGCGGGCGGCGGCCTCTTCGAGACCGGCGCCGGCGGCTCGGCGCCCAAGCACGTGCAGCAGCTGATCAAGGAGAACTACCTGCGCTGGGACTCGCTCGGTGAGTTCTTCGCGCTGGTGCCGTCGTTCGAGCAGTACGCCGAGGTCACGGGCAACGGCCGGGCCAAGGTCCTCGCCGGGGCCCTGGACCGCGCCACGGCGACGTTCCTCAACGAGGACAAGTCCCCGACCCGTCGTGTCGGCGGCATCGACAACCGCGGCAGCCACTTCTACCTGTCCCTGTACTGGGCGCAGGAGCTGGCCACGCAGACCGAGGACGCGGACCTGGCGAAGGCCTTCGCGCCGCTCGCCGAGACGCTCGCCGCCAACGAGGCGAAGATCGTCGAGGAGCTGATCGCCGTCCAGGGCAAGCCGGCCGACATCGGCGCCTACTACCAGCCCGACCCGGCCAAGGCGGCCGCGGTCATGCGTCCGTCCGCCACGTGGAACGAGGCGCTGGCGTCCCTGAGCTGACGCGAGCACCGCGAACGATCAGCGACCCGCCCCGGCCGGCATCACGCCCGGCCGGGGCGGTCCCGTGTCCGGCGTTGTCAGTGGTCCGTGCCACCGTGATCCTTGCGCGCACCACCGACCGAGCCCCAGGAGCAACCGCATGACGACCGACGCACCACCGTCCTTCGAGTACCTCCCCGGCGCCCCGGACTCCCCTGTGATCCTCCATGTGCCGCATTCCGCGCGGGAGATACCGGCGGCGGTCCGGTCCGGGATCGTGCTGGACGACGCCGGGCTGGAGCGGGAGCTGGACCACATCACCGACGCGCACACCGCGTCGCTCGCCGGTGCAGCGGCCCGGGCGTCCGCTGTCACGCCGTGGCTTTTCGTGAACCGGCTGTCGCGGCTGGTCGTCGACCCCGAGCGGTTTCCGGACGAGCGGGAGGAGATGCTGGCCGCCGGGATGGGGGCGGTCTACACCCGGACCACGCACAAGGAGGTGCTGCGGCCCGGCGGATTCGACGCCGAGCCGCTGATCGAACGGTACTTCCGGCCGTACGCCCGGGCGATGACGGAGGCGGTCGCGGACCGGCTCGCGGCGACCGGGCGGGCCGTGATCATCGACGTGCACTCCTACCCGAGCGCGCCGCTGCCCTACGAACTGCACGGCGACGGGCCCCGCCCGGAGGTGTGCCTGGGCACCGACTCCTTCCACACCCCGCCCGCACTGCTCACCGCGGCCCGCGAGGCGTTCGCGCGCTGCGGGGAGACGGGCCTGGACAGCCCGTTCGCCGGGACGTACGTACCGCTGGAGTACTACGGGAAGCGGGCGGAGGTGTCCGCGCTGATGGTGGAGATCCGCCGCGACACCTACATGACGGAGCCGGGCGGCCCCGCAGGCCCGGGCCTGCAGGCTCTCGCCGAGTCCCTGGCCTCCCTGACCGACGCGGCATAACGAGCCCCTCCGGCCCACCCAGCCTCTCCGGCCCACCCAGCCCCTCCGGCGTTTGAGGAGCGGGGGTCCGGGGGCAGAGCCCCCGGGGTCGGGACGGGAAGGGGCGGCGGGGGCGAAACTCCCCCCTCGCCCACCCACCCGGCAGGCTCACGCCCGCAACCACTCCGTCACCACCACGTCCTCCCCCGTACGCAGCCGCAAGGCAAACGGTCCGGACGGCGCCGTATCCGCACGGAACCGCCCCATCTCGTCCGCGGCCAGCGGCACCGCACCGCCCGGCCCCCCGAGCACCTCGATCCGGGCCGGCTGAGGCGGCAACACCTGCCCCATCAAGCCCCCCGACGTCACCTCGACGTCCAGCATCACCTCCCCCGCGCTGAACGTCAGCATGCGCGGCGGGTCCGTGGCCCCCCGCACCGGAATGGCGTCGACCAGCGAGTCGAAGGTCAACTCGGCCACCCGGGCCTCGAGGTCGTGCAACGCGTACGCGTCGATCGCGACCTGCAGCAGCGCCGGAGGCAACGGATCCAGCACGGCCGCCGCCCGCCGGAGCTCTTCCTCCAACGGCGCCCCGTCGACCCGCTCGTCGAACCCGTCGCCGTTCACACCGTTCGTGTCCCTCATATGGCCCCCCGTGCCTCGAGCCGGGCCCGCAGCCGGCGCAGACAGCGCTGGCGCAGCGGTCCGATGCTGCCCACCGCGATGTCGAGCGCGGCGGACACCTCCTGATAACTGGGCGGCGGCGAGGCGATGAGCACACGCAGCAACTGCCTGCACCGTTCGCCCAGTTCCTCGAACTCCTGCCACAGCCGCCGCACGCGTTCGCTCTGCTCACGCGCCGCCTCCGAATCCAGCAGCGACTGCTCGGGCGTGTCGTCCTCGCTGACGCGGTCGAGCAGTTGCGGGTCGTCGGTCAGCATCAGCCGGCGCGCGTTGCGGTGCACCTTCAGGCACTCGTGCCGCGCCGTGCTGGCCAGCCAGGAGCCCGCCTTCTCCGGTTCCCTGATCCGCCCCAGATGCTGGGCGAAACGGAACCAGACGGTCTGGTAGACCTCGTGCGCGTCGGCGTCGGAGAGCCGGTGCGCGCGCACCACGGACCACACCAGGGGGCCCAGACCTTCCACGATCGCCTTCCAGGCCGCCGCGTCGCCGTCGACAGCGGACCGGACCAACGCGCCGACTTCACTACGCTCCACGGTCCCACCCCTCGTGTACGGCACGTCATGGTACGCCGTGGAAGGAGGGACTCCGGTCCTCATGCCCGCGCGGACGGTGGTGAGACGGGCAGCGGGCGCCAGGTGGGCGGCAGCAGCGCGGGAACGTGCGCCCCGCGCACTTCGGCGAAGTCCGCGTTGGCGTCCAGCAGCTGACGGCGGGCCTTGCGCGGGTCGGTCTCCGCCTGCCCGCTCATGTGGGCGGCGATCATGCCGACGGCGACGGGGGTGGCGAACGAGGTACCGCTCCACTGGGCGAGCCCTTCGAACATCACCTGGTCCGGCTTGCCGGAGCCGCCCTCCTCGCTCAGTACCCCGGTGTGACGCGGGTGACGGCAGGTGCAGGCGTAGCCGAAGCCGTAGCGGCAGGCGTCGTAGGTGGAGTGCTGGTACACGTACGGCACGGGGCTGTCGAAGCCGGTGAGGGCGCTGACGAGGCGCTCGCCCGGCGCGTAGGCCTTCACCCAGCCGCCGTGGTTGCTGAAGCAGGCGCCGAACTCGCCGTCCGTGCGCAGGGCGCCGACGGACAGCACCGCGTTCTCGTAGCCGGGCAGGCCGGCGTAGGCGGCGGGCCAGAAGGGGGTGGCGCTGCCGTTGTTGCCGGCGGCGGCGACCAGGAGGGTGCGCTGCTCGCGCAGTTCCCGCATGAAGGCGTCGATGCCGAGGAGGCCGTCGGTCCGGCCGTTGGACGTGCCGGCGGAGAGGCTGAGGACGTCGGGCCAGCCGTCCCGGTCGACCGCCTCGAAGAGCTTCTCGCCGAACTCGGACTCCAGGATCGCGCCGGCGTTGTTGAGTGTGCCCCGCACGGTGATGTCGGTGTTGGGGGCGACGGCGGCGACGAGTCCGGCGATGAACGTGCCGTGGCCGCAGTACTGCTGGAGGACCCCGTCCTCGTCGCACTCGGCGGCCTCGGTGTCGCCGTGGGTGTGGGCGAGCAGCGGGTAGGAGCCGTGGTCGTGCGTGAGGCCGGTGTCGATGACGAGGACGTCGACGGCGGTGTCCGGGTCGTGCGCGGTCTCGGCGGCGGCCGGGTTGGGCCGGCCGCCGCGCGCGACGGGCACGGGTTCGTCGCCGGGGCAGGCGTTGACGGCGATGGACACCACGTGGTTGCGGCTGATCAGCCGGCGTCCGGCGCGGCCCTCGGTCGCCGAGAGCGCGCGCAGGGCGCCGGCGACCGCCGGGTCGCCGCTGCCGTCGCCCTGGCCCGGGTCGGCGACCTGGATGCGGGTGATGCCGGAGCGGTTGGTCTCGGGGCTCGCGCGGCGCACCTGGTCCGGGGTGACTCCGGAGAAGGTGGTGAAGTGCGAGCGCACGGTGTCCTCGACGACGCGGGCCTCCTCCCCGTCGCGGGCGAGGACGACACCCTTCTCGTAGAGGAACTCGCCCGCGTCGTCCGGCCCGATCGCCAGGGGGACGTCGGGCATGGAGCGCTGGATCTGTGCGAACTGCTCACGGAATCGCTGTGGTGCCATGGCATGCCCTCCACTCGGACGGTGGCGGCCGGGGCCGCCGAGCTGTCGTGATGCAGAGCCACAAGACGGCCGTTTGATACAACGACCGGCCTGTGGGGTGCTGTTGAGACCACTACCATCGTGGGGTGACAGCGGGATGCGACACGGTGCTGGAACTGCTGCCGATGGTGTTCGCCGACCCGGGTGAGGCCCGGGCGAGGGCAGAAGAGGTCCTGGACGACCGCCCCGCGCCGCTGCACGCCTCCGTCGCCCATCAGGTGCTCGGCATCTGGCAGCGGGACTTCGGCGACATGCGGCTCGCCCTGCGCCATCTGCGGCGGGCCAGGGACTGGGCGGCGCGCGCGGACTCGGCCGAGCGGGAGGCGGACGTCCTGGCCACGCTCGGCGTCGCACTGGTGCACGCCGGGCGCACCCGGCAGGGCATGGACGCCCTGCGGCGGGGCGTCGAGCGCGGAACGGGGCACACACGCGCGCGAGTGCTGTACCGCCGGGCGTACTCGTGGTGGGTCCTCGGCCATCACAAGGAGGCGCTGGAGGACGTACGGCGGGCGATCCCGGTCCTGCGGCAGGCCGACGACGTGATCTGGACGGCGCGTGCGCTGACGCTGCGGGCGACGGTGCATCTGGCGCTGGGCGCCGTGGAGCGGGCGGACGCCGACTTCACGGCCGCGGAGGCGCTGTGGGACACCACCGGCCAGGAGCACGACAAGGCGGACGCCGTGGAGAGCCGGGGGCTGGCCGCGTTCCGCGCGGGCGACATCCCGGCGGCGCTGCGGCTGCTCGACGAGGCGGAGGTGCGGTACGCCAAGCTGGGCACGCCGACGTTCATGCTCAGCATCCGGCGCTGCGAGGTGCTGATGGCGGCGGGTCTGCCCGCGGAGGCGCTCGCCGAGGCGGACACGGCGATCAGGGCGCTGGACGGCATCGGCGGGCAGTCGACGCGCAAGGCGGAGCTGCTGCTGGCCGCCGCGCGGGCGGCGCGGGTGGCCGGCGAACCGCAGACGGCCATCGCGCGGGCGGCGCTCGCGGTGCGGCTGTTCGCGGGGCAGCGGCGCACCTGGTGGGAGACGCACGCGCGGCTGGTGCTGACCGAGGCCCGGCACGCGGCCGGGCGCGGGTCGGGCCGGCTGGTCGCGGACGCGTCGGCGGTGGCGGAGAAGCTGGCGGCGCTCGGCGCTCCGGCCGCTCCCGAGGCGTCGTTGCTGGCGGGCCGGATCGCGCTCGATCTCGGCTGGACGGCGGACGCGGAGGCGCATCTGGCGGTCGCGGCGCGCAGCAGACGGGTCGGGCCGCCGCTCGCGCGGATGACGGGCTGGGCGGCGCAGGCGCTGCGCGCGCAGGCCGCCGGTTCCGCGCGGGGTGTGCTGGAGGCCTGCCGGCGCGGCCTGGACGTGCTGGACGACCACCGGATGACGCTCGGAGCCTCGGAGCTGCGGGCCCGCGCCACCGCCCAGGGCGCGGAGCTGGCCGCCCTCGCGCAGCGGGCCAGTCTGGTCTCGGGCGGGCCGCGGCGGCTGCTGGTGTGGAGCGAACGCTGGCGGGCCACCGCGCTGTCCGCACCGCCCACCCGGCCGCCGGCCGACCCGGCACTGCTCAGCGGCATGACCGCCTACCGGGAGATCGCCGCCCGCGCGGAGGAGGCCCGGATGGAGGGCAAGCCCGTGCCGGCCCTGGAGCGCGAACAGCGGCGCCTGGAACGGGAGATCCGCTCGCGGACGCTGCACATGCGCGGTGCGGCCGCCGACGGCGGTGACCGTTTCGACGTGGGCCGGCTCCTCGCGCGGCTGCGCGACAGCGGTGACGCCCAGCTGGTGGAACTCGCCGTGCTCGACGGGCGCGTCCAGGTGCTGTTGTGCGGGCAGGGCCGGGTGCGGCGGTTCGAGGCGGGGCCGCTGACGGCGGCGGAGACCGAGGCGGAGCACGTGCAGGCAGGGCTGCGGCGGCTGGCCCATCCGGGGGCGGAGTGCCGGCTGCCGGTGGTGGAGGCGGCGGGCCGCCGGCTGGAGGAGCTGCTGCTCGGTCCCGCCGCGGCGCACCTCGGGGACGGGCCGGTGGTGATCGTGCCACCGGGACGGCTGCACCGGGTGCCGTGGGCGCTGCTGCCGTCGCTGCGGGAGAAGGTGGCGACGGTGTCGCCCTCGGCGAGCAGCTGGCTGCGTGCGAAGGACACGGCGCCGCCGCGCCGGGGCCGTCAGGTGCTGGTGCGCGGCCCAGGGCTGGCGACGGGCGGCGCGGAGGTGTCCGAGCTGGCCGGCCGCTACGGCGGTGCGACGGTTCTGGAGTACGCGGACGCGACGGTGCCGCGGGTGCTGGGCGAGCTGGACGGGGCGGCGCTGGCGCACATCGCGGCGCACGGCGTGTTCCGCGCGGACGGCCCGTTGTTCTCCTCGCTGCGGATGGCCGACGGCCCCTTGATCGTGCACGACTTCGAGCGGCTGGACCGCAGCCCGTACCGGATCATCCTGTCGTGCTGCGACACCGCGCGGTTCGCCACGGTCGGGGCCGACGAACTCCTCGGCCTGGTCACGGCGTTGCTGCCGCTGGGCACGGCGGGGGTGGTGGCGTGCAGCGCACCGGTGAACGACGCGGCGGTCGTCCCGCTGATGCTGGCGCTGCACGCGGCGCTCGACAAGGGCCTGTGCCTGGCGGAGGCGCTGCGCGACGCCCGCGCGGCCCTCCCGCAGGACGCGGTGCACCGGGCCACGGGCTGGGCGTTCACGGCGTTCGGGGCGGCGTGACCCTGATGCCGGCGGCTGCGGTGCATCGTGGTTTTCCCGCCCTCCTGGTACGTGGGTCCGGTGCACCCCTCAGGGCGCGGGGCCGTGTCGCTGTGCGGCGCCGCCGCGTGGGCGCGACCAGCCATGCAGGACCCGCGGCCGCCGACCGGCGGAACCCGCCGAGCTGTCAGGCGACCACCACCGCGCGGCGGCCGGACGCACCGAGCCGGGTGTACGCGCCGTACAGGTGATTGCCGACCGTACGCACGGACAGGGTGAGCCGTTCGGCGATCTGGCGGTTGCTCAGCCCCGCCGCGGCGAGGGCGACGATCTGCCGTTGCCGGGCGGTGAGTTCGCCGAGGACCAAGCCGGCCGTCGCGGGCGTGTGCGCGTTCCCGCAGCGGCGGGCGAGCGCGACCGCCCGCGTACGCGCGGTGCGCGCGGCCAGCGGTTCCCGGTGGGCGGAGACGGCCTGGGCGTACGCCTCCGCGGCGAACAGCAGGAAGCCGCGCCGCTCGAGTTCCGCCGCCACGCGGTCCAGGGCGGGCCCGTCTCCCCGCACGAGGGCGTCGGCGTGGTCGGCGAAGACGCCGGTGAGCCGGCCGGCGGCCCGCTCGGGGGTGCCGAGGCGTACCGCGTCGTAGGGGTCGGTGTCCGGGTCCGGGAGGCCTTCCGCGCGGGCGAGTTCTGCGCGGCAGGACGCGTCGTCGGGGGCGGCGTCCAGCCCTTCGCGGGCCCATGCGGCCGCCTCCCGCAGCTCGCCGCGCAGCCGTGCGCACCGAGCGCGCAGGGCCGCGTATCCGGCCGGTACCGGCAGGCCCTCGCCCACCAGCCAGTCCCCCACCGGCGCCGGGACGGCCGCCAGGTCCGCGCGGTCGATCCGCCGGGTGAGCTCCGCCGCCTCGGCGTCCAGGGCGGGACCGTGGGCGCCGGACGGGCGGGCGAGCCGGCGGGCGCGCAGTCGGCCGGCCGCGGCGCGCAGCACCGGGCCGTGCAGGGGGTGGGCCAGGCGGATGCGGTCGTGGTCGTCGACGTCGATCAGGCCCTCGGCCTCCAGGTGTTCCAGAGCGGTGAGGTCGAGGTCGTCGGCGTCGAGGGGCAGGGGTTCGGCGAAGGCGAGCCGGTCGAGGGTGTCGCGCTCCGGGCCGGGGGCGCGGTCCAGGAGGCGGGCGGTGCGGGTGCACACCGCGGGTGTCAGGGGCACGGGCCCGCGCCAGGTCCAGGTGCGCGGGGCGGCGGCGGTCCGGGCGGGTCGGCGTACGGCGTCCACGAGTTCCCTCAGCAACCGCAGGTCCCCGTCGCACAGGCGGTACAGCCGGTGGGCGGTGAGTGGTTCGGGGGCGTCGTCCGCGTCCGCCCCGAGCAGGCGCATGGTGTGCTCACGGGGCAGGGGCGCCAGGGGCAGCCGGGGCAGCAGTTCCCCGGTCCACAGGCGTGACACGGCGGCCGGCACGGGCTCGCCGTCGGTGACGACGACCAGCAGCCGGACCCGGCCGTGCACGGCGAGCTGGTGGAGCAGCGCGGCGGAGGCGTCGTCGAGCAGGTGGGCGTCGTCGATCAGCAGGGTGCGTATGTCGGACAGGTGGTGCAGCGCGCCGTGCAGGGTGGCGGGCGCGGGCAGCAGCGGGGCGAAGGCGGCGAACGGGAGGTGCCGGCTCTGCGGCGTCCCGGTGACGCGGGCGCAATCGGTGCCGCGTACGGCCTCGGTGACGAGGCGGGTCTTGCCCCGGCCCGCCGGACCCGTCACCACGATGCCGCGCCGGGCGCCCCGCAGGGAGTGGCGTATCTGCTCGAGCTCGTCCTCCCGCCCGGTGAACGGCCAGGGCCGGCGCGCCGCCGGCTCCGTCGTGTCCGTCTCCCGTGTCCCGGTCTCATGCGTCCCGGTCTCATGCGTCCCGATGGTGCCCTGTCGTGAAGTCGTCACGAGAACAGGAGCCCCGCTACTCAGGTCTGATACACCGGGACTTGAGCAGACCCCGGCTCAGGCGCCTCGCCGGGGTGGCGGGGCAGGCTGTCGTCCATGACCGTTCGCCACTGCTCGCTGCCTCGGGAGCCGGCGCCCGCGTTCGCGCCGGGCCTGGCCGCCGAGCGGCTCCGCGCGCTGGCCGGCGGGCGGCGCGTGTGGGTCAACGGCACGGTGCTGCACTACTGCTTCTTCGACGGCGACACGGACGGTTCGGAGATCGCCGTACCCGGTACCGGGCGGACCCGGTGGGTGTCCTGGGGCGGGGCCGAGGAGCAGCGGGACGTGGTGCGTGAGTGCTTCGCCGAGTGGCGGGATCTCGGGCTCGGGGTGACGTTCGCCGAGGTCCGTGACCGCACCGAGGCGGAACTGCGCATCGGGTTCCAGGCCGGTGGCGGCTCCTGGTCGGCCGTGGGGCGGGAGGCGCTGCACAAGGGTGTGCACGAGCGCACGATGAACTTCGGCTGGGACCTGACCGCGCCGGGCGGACGGGCGACGGCCCTGCACCAGATCGGGCACGCGCTCGGCATGCTGCACGAGCACCAGAGTCCGTACGCCGGGCTGCACTGGGACGAGGAAGCGGTGTACGCCGAGATGGCGGGCGCCCCGAACCACTGGAGCCGGGACAGCACGTACCGCAACATCCTGCGCACGCTCGGCCCGGACGAGGCCAACAGCTCCGTCTGGGACCCGCAGTCGGTCATGCAGTTCGCGCTGCCGCCCGGGCTGATCCTGGAGCCGGAGCAGTACCGCGGGGGCGTGCACCCGCCCGGCACCCTGTCCGCCGCGGACAAGGAGTTCGTGCTGCGCCGGTATCCGCCGGCGGCTCCGTCACCGCCTCCCGTGCTGGTGCCGTTCCGTTCGGTGCCGCTGCGTCTGGGCCCCGGCGAGCAGGCGGACTTCGTCATCGAACCGCCGATGACCCGTGACTACTCGGTGGGCACGTTCGGCGACGGCGACCGGGTCCTGGTGCTGTTCGAGGAACGGGACGGCGAGCCCCGCTTCCTCGCCGGCCACGACGACGGCGGGACCGCGCACAACGCGACGATCACGGCCCGCCTGGTCAAGGGCCGCCGCTATTACGTCCGCACCCGCCTGTACTCCGCGTGGGGCCCGGGCAGGACAGCCCTCATGTGCTGGTGACAGCACGGTCCGCCCGCGGACACCAGAACCATTTCCGGCGCCGGGGGAGCGGCCGGGGGGACGCCACCTTCGGGGGAGGGTGACGTCTTCCCGGCCGCGGGCTTCACCGGGGAGAACGACGTTCCCGCAGGCGCCGCCGCGCGGCTTCGGCAGCCATGAACCGTCGCCGGTCAACACAACGCACCACGACGCTCATGTTGCCGAGAACGGCCGCCTTCCTGAAACCGGCCTGCCCAAAACACCGTTGGCTCCGGTGATCGACAGAACTTCACCGTAAGGGAGCCGCCTTGACCAGGCCGTACCTCGCACGCTCCAATGCCGCGTTCGTCGTGGGGCTGGTTGGGGGTCTCGCGTTCTTCGGGTTCTTTCCTGGGCTCCCGCATGTCATCGACTGGGGCGCCGTCCTGGTGTCCGTTGTCGTCGGGGGGCTGGCGCGATGGGCGTGTCAGGGGTGGATGGACAGGTCGGCGAAGAAGTCCCAGCGCCGCATGTGACGAGCGCGGTCGCGTCGCGTGTTGGCGCTCCGTACGGCACGCGGGGCGTGGCCGCGTGCACGGCTCGTTTCCGGCTGGCCCAAACCTTGAGGAATCGCTTGGGTGCAGCGGAGAAGGGGATTTCGCAAGACTCAGGTCATTCATGGAAATATGCGTTCCAACGGTCCGCCCATTCAGGGCGCGATCCACAGATTGACCCGAATGCACCCCCGCCCGGTAGCTGTTGACGCTCGTTCAGTTCGTGAGTGTCGGCGTCGGGGCACCTAGAGCGAGGTCATCGCACGATCATGAATCGTCAGGGCGGTGAACAAATCTTCACAGATAGCGCGTCTTTGTGTTCACGTCTGGCCTGAACCGTTCGGATGTGGTGCTTACATCCGGGCAAAGAGCGTTCCGTTCGGCGGAACGGTGCTGGTGCGGGCGTTGCGGCGGCGACAGCGGGCGGCCAGAGTGACGGAGGCGGAGGCGGTGTGACGATCTCACGGATGCCTCCGACGCAGACCATTCGGCCGCACCTCGCGCGCCCTGGTGAGCGCGCTGTGCCCTTCTCGTCCCCCTGCAGAGATCCCGTCGAGAGATCCCCCTGAGAGATTGGGTGCCGTAGTGGACGCTGACAACGATGCCATCGCCGTCGTGGGCATGGCGGGCCGGTTCCCCGGCGCGCCCGACACGGAGGCACTGTGGAGACTCCTGACCGAGCGCGCCGACGCCATCCGCCCCGTCCCCGCCGACCGCTGGGACACTGCCCGCCCCCTCGACCCCGGCAGAACCGTGCAGGCGGTCGGCGGCTTCCTCGAGGGCGTCGACCGGTTCGACGCCGCCTTCTTCGGGATCTCCCCGAGGGAAGCGGCCGACATGGACCCCCAGCAACGGCTGCTCCTGGAGGTCGTCCGGCGCGCCCTGGAGGACGCGGGGCAGCGCACGGCGGACCTCAAAGGCTCCCGGACGGGGGTCTACGTCGCGGCGTCGTGGCACGACTACGAAATCCTCCGCAAGGAACACGGAGCACGGCCCACCCAGCACAGCCTCGTCGGCAGCGCCCTGGACGTGCTCGCCGCCCGGATCAGCTACGTCCTGCGGCTGCGCGGTCCCAGCCTCACCGTCGAATCGGGCTGCTCCTCTTCGCTCGTCGCGCTGCACCTGGCCGTGCAGGCACTGCGATCGGGCGAGACCGACACCGCGATCGTCGGTGCGGCCAACCTGATCCTGTCCCCGGACGTGTCCGTGGGACTCACCCACTTCGGCGGCCTGTCCCCCCAAGGCCGCTGTGCCGCCTTCTCCGCGTCCGCCGACGGCTTCGTCCGGGGCGAGGGCGTGGCGGCCGTCTGCCTGAAGCCCTTGTCGCGCGCGCTGGCGGACGGCGACACGGTCCACGGGATCATCGAGCGCACGGCGGTCAACAACGACGGCGGTGACGAGAGCATGGTCACCCCCAGCGCGGACGCCCAGGCGGAACTGCTGGCAGGCGTCTACGGGGACCGCCCGGGCGCGATCCCCGCGGACTCCCTCGCCTATGTGGAGGCCCACGGAACGGGCACCCGGCGCGGCGACCCGGCGGAGGCCCGCGCGCTCGGCCACGCCGTCGGCAGGCACCGTACGACCGGCCCTCTGCCGATCGGCTCGGTCAAGACGAACATCGGGCATCTGGAGGCCGCCGCCGGGATGGCCGGGCTGTTCAAGGTGCTGCTCGCGCTGCGGCACCGGGTGGTGCCGCCGAGTCTGCACGCCGAGGTGCTCAATCCCGGCATCCCCTTCGACGACCTGAACGTGCGGGTGCTGCGCGACCCTTTGGAACTGCCGCGCACCGGTCCCGTCCGGCTCGGCGTCAGCTCCTTCGGCTGGGGCGGCACCAACGCTCACGTGGTCGTGGCCGCACCGCCCGGGGAGGACTCCGGACACCGCACGTCCGGCTCCGCCCGGGCCACGGCGTCGGCACGGAGCCGCCCGGAGCGTCCGCCCACCGGGCTCCCCGTACTCGTCCCGCTGTCCGCCCACGAACCCTCCGTGCTGGCCGAACGGGCCGCGCAGCTCGCGGAGCGGGTGGCGGACGGCCCGGACACCTCCGCCGCCGTCCGCGCCCTGGCCGGAACCCTGGCCTGGCGCCGCGACCACTTCCCCGTGCGGGCGGCCCTGCTCGCCGGCACCCCCGGCGAGCTGCCGGCCGCGCTGACCGCCGTGTCCCGGCGTCCCGAGGACAGCGACCGGGCGACGGTGGTGACGGGCCGTGCCGTACCCCGTGGACGCACCGCGTTCGTCTTCCCCGGGCAGGGCTCGCAGTGGAGCGGCATGGGCGAGCAGCTGTACCGCGACAGCCCGCTGTTCGCCGACGTGGTGGCACGGTGCGCCGACGCCCTGCGCCCGCACGTCGGCTGGGAACTCCTGGACGTGTTCTCGGGGAAGTCCGGCGACGACTGGCTGGACCGCGTCGACACCCTGCAGCCCGTGTCCTGGGCGATGTCACTGGGCCTGGCCGCGCTGTGGCGGGCCGCCGGTGTGGAACCCGACGTCGTCCTGGGCCACAGCCAGGGCGAGATCGCCGCGGCCGTGCTCGCCGGAGCGCTGTCGTACGAGGACGCCGCGCTGGTCCTGGCGCGGCGCAGCGCGATCGTCCGCCGGACCTGCGGGCACGGGCGCATGATGGCGGTGGACCTCGACCGCGACGCCGCCCTCGCGGCGGTCCGTCCGTTCGGGGACGCGATCTCGCTGGCCGCGCACAACGGGCCGACGTCGTGCGTGCTGTCCGGGGACGGTGACGCCGTACTCGCGCTGCGGGAGCGGCTGGAGGCGGACGGCACGTACTGCAAGCTCGTCAACGTCGACTACGCCTCGCACAGCGCCCAGATGACCGCGCTGCGGGACGACCTGCTGGACGCGCTCGCGGAGACCGCCCCGCGGCCGGGCACCCTGGAGCTGCTCTCCACGGTGCACGCCGAGCCGGTCGACGGCTCCCGGATGGACGCGGCCTACTGGGCGGCGAACCTGTGCCGCCCGGTGCTGTTCGCCGACACCATGAGCCGCGCGCTGGCGGACGGCGTCACGCACGTCGTGGAGATCAGCCCGCATCCGGTCCTCACCCCGGCCGTCGAGCAGCTGATCGCCGCCCAGGCACGGCCCGTGGCGACGCTGGCCACGCTGCGCCGGGGCGAGGGAGGCCCGGAGGCCTTCGCCCGCGCGCTCGCCCTCGGCTACACCGCCGGCCTGGAACCCTTCGGCGACCTGCCCCGGGGCGGCCCCGTCCCGCTGCCCGCGTATCCGATGCGGCCCGAGCGCCACTGGTTCGCCGACGGCCGGACGTCCGACCGTTTCGGGGCGGTCCGCGGGCTCGACGTCCGGCTGGAGCCCTCGCCCGGCGAACGGGACGTCTGGCACGCCGTCCTGGACGTCGGCACGGCGGACCTGCCCTGGCTGGCCGACCACCGGGTGCACGGCACGGCCGTCCTGCCGGGTGCCGCGACCCTGGCGCTGGCGGTCGACGCGGCGCGGGCACGGTCCGGTTCCGCACCGCGCACCCTGCACGACGTCACCCTGAGCGCCGCGGTCGCGTTCGCCGGCGAGGCCCCCCGGCGGCTGGCCGTCGAGTGGCGCGACGACATGAGGGAAGGGGGGAGCCTCCGATTACTGTCGCTGACCCCCGACGGCACCGCCTGGACCGAGCACGCCTCGGCGCGGGCCGGCTACCTGGACGACGCCGCGGCCGGTGCGACCTGGCCCGGCTGGGACGCCACGGCGGAGCCGGCGGACACCGGTGACTTCTACCGCGAGGCCGCCGGGCGCGGGCTCGACTACGGCCCCGCCTTCCGCTGTGTGCGCGCGCTGTACCGGCGGCCGGACGGCCGTGAGGCGGTGGGCGAGGCGGTGCTGGACGAGCAACTGAGGGGCGCCGCAGGGCAGTTCCTGCTCCACCCCGCGCTGTGGGACGGAGCCCTGCAGGTCTCACTGGCGCTGTTCGACCAGGACGCGGCGGATACGGCCCTGGTGCCGACCGCGATACGCCGGGTCCGGGTGTTCGCGTCCCCCGGCGAGCCGGTCATCACGGTGCGGTCCCATGCCGTACGGCACGACGACGGCACCGTGGACGTGCACGTCTTCGACGGCGACCGCCGGCCGGTGCTGTCCATGGAGGGGCTGCGGCTGGAGGCGGCGGCGCGTGCCGTGTCCCCCGGGGCCGTGGACGCCGAGCGCCTGCACCTGTTGCGGTGGACCGACGTCACGGACGCCGGGCTTCGGGCCGCTCCCGCGCCCACCGGGCCGTGGATCGTCTGCGGCGCCCCGGGCGGCCTCGCCGAACCCCTCGCCGACGCCCTGGCGGCCCGCGGCGCCACGGTCGACCGGGTGGCCGCGCCGGACGACGGGGGCGTACTGGGCGGTGCGACCGCGCCCGGGGGTGTCGTGTTCGCCGCTCCCCCGCCCGAGGCGGGTCCCGCCGCCCGGCAACGGGGGCTCGCGGCGCTGACCGAGGCCGTACGCGCCTGCGCGGCGCTGCCCCGTCCACCGCGGCTGACTGTGGTCACGGGCGCCGCCCGGGCGGCCGCCGCGGGCGACCGCCCCGACCCCGGTGCCGCCCTGTACTGGGGATACGCCCGGGTGCTGCGCCGCGAGCATGGAGAGTTGCGGTCCCGCGTGGTGGACGTCGACCCCGCCGACGACGGCTGGGCCGGCGCCTGTGCCGCCGAACTCCTCGGCGCCGGCGACGAGGACCAGGTCGCCCTGCGCGGCGGGACCCGTCTGGCCGCCCGGCTCACCCGGGCCGACTCCCCCGGTGCTCAGGACGTGGCGTGGCCCCCGCTGCGCGCCGTGCGGCAGCCGTTCCGGCTCGCCGTCACCCGGCCCGGCCTCTGGGAGGGCGTACGGGCCCGGCCGGCGGGCGAGCGGCCGCCCGGGCCCGGCGAGATCCAGCTCGAAGTCACCGCGGCCGGGCTGAACTTCATCGACGTGATGAAGGCGCTCGGCACCTACCCCGATCCCACGGGCGGCGCCGGGTTGCTCGGCGGCGAGTGCGCGGGCCGGGTCGTCGCCGTCGGCCCGGAGGCGACCGGGTTCGTCACCGGACAGCGCGTGGTGGCCTGCGTGTTCGGCTCCCTGGCCGACCGCGTGACGGTCCGCGCCGAGCATGCCCGTCCCGTTCCCGACGGACTCGGTGACGCGGAGGCCGCCGCCCTGCCCCTGGCCATGACGACCGCCTGGTACGGACTCGTCGGCCTCGCCCGCCTGGAACGGGACGAGACCGTGCTGATCCACTCGGCCGCCGGAGGGGTCGGGCTCGCCGCCGTGCAGGTGGCCCGGCTGCTCGGGGCCCGCGTCCTCGCGACCGCCGGGAGCGAGTCCAAGCGCCGGCACCTGGCCTCCCTCGGCGTCACCGACGTGTTCGACTCACGGGACCTCGGCTGGGCGTCCGGCGTGCGCGCGGCCACCGCGGGACGCGGCGTCGACGTGGTGCTGAACTCCCTGACCGGGGCGGCCATCCCCGCCGGTCTCGACGTGCTCGCGGAGGACGGGCGCTTCGTCGAACTCGGCAAGAAGGACATCCACGGCGGCCACCGGCTCGCCCTGGACCCGTTCCGCAAGGGCGTCAGCTTCAGCGCGGTGGACCTCGCCGGGCTGATGCAACGCCGGCCGCGGCGCTTCGCGCGGGTCCTCTCCGACGTGTGGGACCGCGTCGCCGACGGCACGCTCGCGCCGCTTCCGCTGCGCACCCGCCCGTTCGCCGAAGCGGTGGAGGCGCTGCGGGAGCTGTCGCACGGCGACCACATCGGCAAGTTCGTCCTCACCGATCCCTCCACCGTCGGGGGCGTGGCTCCGGTGCCGCTGCCGGACGGCCGGTTCCGGGCCGACGCGACCTATCTGGTCACCGGCGGGCTGGGCGCCCTCGGCCTGTCGCTGGCGGAGTTCCTGGCGGACCACGGCGCGGGCTCGCTGGCTCTGCTGGGCCGCTCCGCGCCCGGCCCGGAGGCCGAGGCCCGCATCGGGGCACTGCGCGAGGCCGGCACCCGTGTGGAGGTGCTGCGGTGCGACGTCGGCGATGCGACGGCCGTGCACGACGCGCTGCGCACGGTGCGGGCGCGCATGCCGCGGCTGCGCGGCGTGTTCCATGCCGCGGGGGTGCTGGCCGACGCCACGATCGCCACGCTGACACCGTCCCGGATCGCCGAGGTGCTGGCCCCCAAGGCGGCGGGCGCCCGCAATCTCGACGAGGCGACCGCCGACGACCCGCTCGACCTGTTCGTGCTGTTCTCCTCCGCCGCCGCGCTGGTCGGCAACTCCGGACAGGCCGCGTACGCCGCCGCCAACGCCTTCCTCGCAGGCCCTGGCCGAGAACCGCCGCGGCCGGGGCCTGCCCGCCCTGAGCGTGCAGTGGGGGCCGTTCACCGGCATCGGTCTGGCCGCCGCGGAGGAGCGGCGCGGCGCCCGGCTCGACGAGCGCGGCATGGGCGGCTTCCCGGTGCGGGAGGCCTGGCCCGCGCTGCTGCGGATGCTCGAGCGCGACACGCCGGTCGTCGGCTACGTACCGCTCGACCTGCGGCGGTGGTTCGAGGCGTATCCGGACACCGCCGCACTGCCCAGCTGGCGGATCCTGCACGAGGCCGCGGGCAGTGGCGGCGAGGGCGGTGCCGCGGTGACCGGCGGGGCCCTGCGCGACCGGATCCTGGCCGCCGCCGAGGAGGCGCGGGCGGGTATCGCCGAGGACGTCGTGCGCGAGCTCACCGGGCGGGTACTGCGGCTCGCCCCGGAGCGGATCGAGCCGGACGCCCCGTTCAAGGCGCTCGGGCTCGACTCGCTGATGAGCCTGGAGCTGCGCAACCGGCTGGAAGCCGCGTTCGGCACCCGGCTGTCCCCGACGCTGCTGTGGGCCCACGACAGCGTGCGGGCGCTGGCGGGGGCGCTGATCGCGGAGATGGTCCAGGCCCCGCCGTCCGCGGGCTGACCGGAGACCCGCCCGTTCCGGTACCGGTCCGACGTCCGACATCCGACGTCCGAGGAGAGAGATGCCCGATCCGACGCCTTCGCCGCTGACCTCCCACCAGCGGGACATCTGGGCGGAGAGTGCCATCGACGAGACCCATCCGCAGTTCAACTGCGTCATCCACGAACGTCTCACGGGACGGGTGGACGTCCCCGCCCTGCGCGCGTGTCTGGCCCGGGCCGCGCGCCGCCACGACGCCCTGGCGCTGTCCTTCGACGAGCGCGACGGCGTGCCCTTCCAGTGGGTGTCGCCCGAGGTCGCCTCCGCCGCCGACGGTGAGCTGGTCCGCGTCGTGGACCTGTCCGACGAGGCCGACCCCCGGGCCGCCTGCGGCTCCTGGGTGGAACGGTCGCTGGCCCGCCCGTTCCCGCTGCGCCGCGGCCGCATGGTCGAGCTGACCCTCCTCAGGGAGGGGCCCGGCGCGGTCCACCTGGTCGTCAAGGCCCACCACATCGTCACCGACGGCTACGGCATCCTGCTCTTCACCGAGCAGGTCTTCGAGGACTACGAACGGGTGAAGGCGGGCGCCGCCCCCTTGGACCGGTCAGCCCCTTCCTACCTGGACGCCGTCGCCGAGGACGCCCGCTACCTGGCGTCCCCTCAGTTCCGGGCGGACCTGGACGTCCACCGCCGCACACTCGGTGACGTCGAGCCCGCCCTGTTCACCCGCCGCCCGGGGGACGCGGGAGTGCGGACCAGGCGGTACTCCTTCACCCTCGACAGCGCTCTGGTGGGACGGCTGCGCGAGCAGCGGCGCTCGGTCTTCCCCGTGGTGGCCGCCGCGTTCGCCACCTGGCTCGGCCGGGTGCACCGCACCGGCGACGTGGTCATCGGCGTGCCGCTGCTCAACCGCAGGACGGGCGAGGAGCTGGCGACCGTCGGCCACTACGCGGGCACCCTGCCGCTGCGGATGCGGGTGCCCGCCACGGCGACGATGCGGGAGGTGGCCGAGGCCGCCGAGGCGGGCGCCGAAGAGCTGCGGCGCCATGAGCGGCCGGCGCTGGGCGATCTGCTCCGCGCCCTGCCACGCCGCGGCGAGGGTGCGCCGCAGTTGTTCGATGTGACGCTGTCCTATCTGCCGGTGCCGCCCAGCCGCCCGGTGGCCGGGGTGGCCCGCAAGGCCACGGGCACGGCTCCCGCGCACGCCCGGGACGCCCTGGCCGTGCACGTGCTGCACCCGCGCGGCACCGACGAGGTCACGGTCTCCCTCGTCCACGCCCTCGACGTCTTCGACGAGGACTTCCCGGCGGAGGCGCTCGCCGGCCACGTCACGGCTCTGATCCGCGGCGCGGTCGAGGAACCCGACCGTCCGATCGGGAGCCTGCGCATGCTGGGCACCGCGGAGCGCCGGGCCCTGGACGCCGCCGCCCACGGCCCCCGGGTGCCCCATCCCGGCGACCGGACCCTGCACGACCTGTTCGAGGAGCAGGCGCGGCGCACCCCCGACCGCTGTGCCGTTCTCACCGGGCCGGGAGGTGCGTCGATGACCTTCGGCCGGCTCGACGGCGCCGCCAATCAGGTCGCCCGGTCCCTGCGCGCGGCGGGGGTCGGCCCCGGCGAGCGGGTCGCCGTCCTGGTGGAGCGCGGGCCGCTGCTGCTGGTGTCGGTGCTCGGCGTGCTCAAGGCGGGGGGTGCCTATGTGCCGGTTGATCCCGGTTATCCCGCCGAGCGCATCGCGTTCATGCTGCGGGACAGCCGGGCCAAGGCCGTCCTGACCGATGCCGGCTCGCCCGGCATCGGTCAGGACGGGGGCGGAGCGGGCGGCGCCGTCCACTTGTGTGTCGACGAGCTGCTCGACGGTGACGACACGCCCCTCGCCCCCGCCGCCACCGCCCGCGACCTCGCGTATGTCATCTACACCTCCGGCTCGACCGGCCGGCCCAAGGGCGTCATGGTCGAGCACCGTTCGGTGGTCAACCGCCTCGCCTGGATGCAGCGCGCCCATCCCATCGGTGCGGACGACGTGATCCTGCACAAGACCCCGGCCTCGTTCGACGTGTCGGTCTGGGAGCTGTTCTGGTGGGCGCTCGCGGGCGCCGCGGTCACCCCGGCGCCGGTCGGGGCCGAGCGGGATCCGCGGGTCCTGGTGCGGGTGATCGCCGAACGGCGGGTCACCGTGACGCACTTCGTGCCCTCGATGCTGGGGCCGTTCCTGGATCTGCTGGAGGAGTCGCCGGACCGCAGGGCGGACGTCCGCTCGCTGCGGTACGTCTTCTGCAGCGGCGAGGCGCTGCCCCCGGCGCGGGTCGAGCAGTTCCACCGCGTCTTCGGCACCGCGGGCGCGCCGAAGCTGGTGAACCTCTACGGGCCGACCGAGGCGGCGGTCGACGTGTCCTGCTTCGAGTGCCCCGCCGATGCCGCGCGGCCGGTGCGGCGGGTGCCCATCGGCCGGCCGATCGACAACACGGAGCTGTACGTGCTGGGCGACCAGGACGAGCCGCAGCCCGCCGGGGCGCCCGGTGAACTGTGCATCGGCGGTGTGCAGGTGGCCCGTGGGTATCTGGACCGGCCCGGGCCGACCGCCGACAGGTTCGTCGACGACCCGTTCACGCCGGGGCGCCGGCTGTACCGGACGGGCGACCTCGCCCGGTGGCTCGCCGACGGGAACCTCGAGTACCTGGGGCGGCTGGACGGCCAGGTCAAGATCCGCGGCAACCGGGTGGAGACCGGCGAGGTCGCCGCCGCGCTCGCCGCCGTACCCGGGGTGCGCGACGCCGTGGTGGTCGACCGTACCGACTCCGCGCGCGGTGTCCATCTCGTCGGTTACTACGTGGCCGAGGAGGACCTCTCGCCGCGGGACCTGCGGGAGCGCTTACGCCGGCAGCTGCCCGAGTTCATGGTGCCGGCGCTGTTCCGGCGCATCGAGCACATCCCGCTGACCCCCAGTGGCAAGACCGACCGCGCGGCGCTGCCCTCCCCGGAGTACCCGGCGGGACCGGCGACCGGGCGGCCGGCGGAGGGGTCGGTGGAGGCCCGGCTCGCCGCCGTCTGGGCCGAGGTGCTGCGCGTGGACCACGTGGGTCTCCACGACGACTACTACGCCCTGGGCGGCGACTCGATCACGGTGCTCAGGATTCGGAGCCTGGCCGAGAAGCGCGGTCTGTACTTCTCCCCCACCGATCTGGTGCGGCACCCCACCGTCGCGTCGCTCGCCGCCCGGGTCTCCACGGAGGCGGACGCGTCCGGTCCGGACCCCGCCCTGGCCCCGTTCGCCCTGATCCCCCGCGTGGACCGGGCGCGGCTGGCGGGTGCTCAGGACGCCCATCCGCTGTCCCGGATGCAGCTCGGACTGCTCTACCACAGCAGCCGCGACGCGCGCTCGGCGGTCTACCGGGACGTGTTCCGCTACACGCTGGAGGTGGCCTGGGAGGAGACGGCGTTCCGCCAGGCCTTCGCGCGTCTGACGGCCCGTCATCCGGCGCTGCGCTCCTCGTTCGACCTGGTGCACCACTCCGAGCCCGTGCAGATCGTGCACGACACGGTGAGCGGCGGCCTGGACGTCGTCGATCTGCGCTCGCGCGCCGCGTCCGGCTCCGTGGCGGAGGCGGAGGAGGAGATCCTCGACCACATCGAGCGGCGGCGCCACCACCGGTACGCCGTGGAGCGCGCTCCGTTGTACCTCATGCGCGCCCATGTGCTGCCGTCGACGGTGGAGTTGGTGTTCAGTTTCCACCACGCGCTGCTCGACGGCGGCAGCGTGGCCAATCTGATCGGGGAACTGCTCCAGGACTACGCGCATCTTCTGGGCCTGGACACCGGCCCGGTGCCGGACGGTCCGCTGCCGTCGGCCGCCCACTTCGTCCGCGACGAGCGGCGGGCCCTGGATTCGGCGGACAGCAGGCGCCACTGGCGGCGCCTGCTGGACGGGGCCGGGATGCCGGCCCTGGACATGCTGCGCTCCTACCAGGCGCCGGGCGACGACGGGCAGCTCACCCGGCACGTCGTGCTTCCCGACGAGCTCGCCGGGAAGCTGCGGCGCCTCGCGCGGGACCAGGCACTGCCGCTGAAGTCGCTGTTCGCCGCGGTCCACTGCCAGGTACTGCGCCTGCTGGCCGGAACGGACGACGTGACGACCGGGGTGATCACCCACGGGCGGCCGGACGCGGAGCACGCCGAACGCCTCACGGGGCTGTTCCTCAACACCGTGCCCCTGCGCCTGCGGACGCGCGGCGCGAGTTGGCTGGACGAGGCGCGCGAGGTCGTCCGGCAGGAGCGGTCGGGCCATCCGCACCGGCGCTACCCGCTCAGCGCCATCCAGGAGGACCACGGCGCCGCGGTCGTGCGCACGGCCTTCAATTACGTGCACTTCCGGCAGCTGGACCCGGTGCTGGCGCTGCCGGGCATCCGGCTGCGGGAGTTCCGGGCGTGGGAGGAGACCGACTTCGAGCTGCTCGCCAACGTCTACACCGAACTCGGCGGTGAGCGGCTGCGGTTGCGCCTGGACTGCGACGGGCGCGCCTTCAGCCCCGCACAGGCGGACCAGCTCGGGAAGATCTGGATCGCGCTGCTGCGGCACCTGGCCGGCCACCCCGCGCGGGAACCGGACCCCGCCTTCCTGGCCCCGCGCGCCGTCCGGGCCGAAGCGGCGGCCGCCCCGCCCGGCGTCGTCCGGCTGTTCCGCGAGCGGGCCGCCGCCACCCCGGACGCGACAGCCGTGGTGACGGGCGAGGGCCGCTGGAGCTACGCGCGCCTGCTGGCCGCCGCCGAGGCGGTGGCGCGGCGGCTGCTCGCCGAGGAACCACCCCCCGACGCCCTGGTGGGCGTGGCCGTGGACCGCTCCCCCCGAGCCGTCGCGGTGCTCCTCGGCACCCTGATGGCGGGTGCCGCCGTCGTGCCGCTGGACACCGGGTTCCCCGCGGAGCGCATCGCCGCGATGCTGCGGCAGGCGCGGCCGTTCCGGGTCATCGCCGACGCCCGGCACACCGCTCTGGTGGGCGCCGTTTCCCCACTGCTGCCCGCGGAGTCGGTCACCGAGCCGGTACCCGGCGAGGGCGTGCTGCCCGAGCCCTCGCCCGGGGCGGCCGCGTACGTGCTGTTCACCTCCGGTTCCACGGGCGCCCCCAAGGGGGTGGTGATGCCGCACCGGGGGCTGGCGAACCTGGTGGCCTGGCAGAACGGCAGGCCGAGCGGGGTCGTCGGCGGAGCGACGCTGCAATACGCCCCGCTCAGCTTCGATGTGTCGTTCCAGGAGATCTTCTCCACCCTGTGCGGCGGCGGGACGCTGCACCTCGTGGACGACGCGGAGCGCAGGGACATGCCCGCGCTGCTGCGCAGGATCGACCGGGAGGGCATCGAGCGGGTCTTCTTCCCCTACGTCACCCTCCAGCAGTTCGCCGAGGCCGCGCGCGCCCTGGACATCTTCCCGCGGCGGCTGCGCGTGCTGATCTCCTCCGGCGAGCAGCTGCGGACGACCGACGAGATCCGCGGCCTTCTCGCCGCCCTCCCGGGCGCGCTGCTGGAGAACCACTACGGGCCCACGGAGACCCATGTCGCCACGGCGTTCACGATGAAGGGCGACCCCGGGGTGTTCCCGGCGCTGCCCCCGGTCGGGCGGGCCATCGACGGCGCCGATGTCCATGTGCTGGACTCCCGGATGCGTCCGGTGCCCCCGGGCGGCCAGGGCGAGCTCCACATCGGCGGCTCGGGCCTGGCCCTCGGGTATCTGGGGCGGCCCGATCTGACGGAGGAACGCTTCGTCGACGACCCGTTCACCCCCGGGGGACGTCTGTACCGGACGGGCGACCTCGCGCGTACCCTGCCCGGCGGGGACATCGCCTACATGGGACGCGCGGACGCGCAGGTGAAGATCCGCGGCCATCGCGTGGAGCCCGCCGAGGCGGAGCTGGCCGTCACCCGTCTCGCCGCGGACGACCCCGGCATCCGCGAAGCCGCTGTCGTCGCCCGGCGCGGGCAGGACGGCGACACCTCGCTCGCCGCGTTCCTCACCGGTGACCGGGCCGTGGCGGACCTCGACGGTCTGCGGTCACGCCTGCGCGAGCTGCTGCCGGACCATCTGGTGCCGTGCCACTTCGCGTGGCTGCCCGCGCTGCCGTTGACTCCGAGCGGCAAACGCGACGACGCCGCCCTGCGGCGTGTCCCGCTCACCCCGGTCGACGCCTCCGCCCCGGCGGGCGTGCCGCGGGACGCGTACGAGGAGGCGCTGGCGGACATGCTGGCCGACCTGCTGCGGCTGCCCGCGGTCGGGGTGCACAGCGACATGTTCGAGCTCGGCGGCACGTCGCTGACCGCGATGCGGCTGGTGGTGTCGGTCGAACAGCGCTACGGCGTGAGCATCCCCCTGTCCACGTTCCTCGCCGCCCCGACCGTGGCCCGGCTCGCCGACCACCTGCGGTCCGGCGCCGCCGTCCCGGCCTTCGACCCGCTGGTGCCCGTCCGGCCGGAAGGCACCCGCCGGCCCCTCTTCCTGGTCCACCCCATGGGCGGCAACGTGCTGTGCTATCTGCCGTTCGCCCGGCACCTGCCGGCCGGCCAGCCGCTGTACGCGCTCCAGGCCGCCGGGGCCGACCCGGGCGTCCTGCCGCTGACATCGGTGCCGGCGCTCGCGGCGAGCTACCTCGACGCCGTGCGCCGGGTGCAGCCGCGCGGGCCCTACACCCTCGGCGGCTGGTCCTTCGGCGGTTTCGTCGCCTTCGAGATGGCCCGGCAGCTCACGGCCGCCGGGGAGGAGGTCGAGCACCTGATCGTCCTCGACACCGTGGCCGCGGTCCCGGGCAGCCGCGCCCGTCAGCCGGACGACCGCCTGCTGAGCTGGTTCTTCTGGGAGCTGCTGCTGACGCTCGGCGGGACGTCCCCCGTCGCGGATCTCCCCGCCCCGGCGGGCTCGGAGGAGGAGAGGTTCGCGCGCATGGCGGAGATCGCCACCGAGTCCGGTGTGCTCCCCGCCGGCAGCTCCGCGGCCGTGATCCGCCGGCTCTTCCGCGTCTACGAGGCGAACTGGGCGGCGGCGCTGGACTACCGGCCGCAGGCCTCCGACACCCGCCTCACCCTGATCCGGGCCGATGATCCGCTGCCCGAGGTACTGCGGTCCATGCACGACGCGGTGGGCAGCCGGCACCAGGACCCGGCCAACGGCTGGCGGCTGCTGACGAACCGCGTCGAGGTCGTCGGCGTCCCCGGGGACCATCTGTCGATCATGACCGAACCGTACGTCGGACATGTCGCCCGGACGGTCGGCGAACTGATCCGGCGCCGGCCGCACACCGCTGTCACCTCCTCGCCCGGAAGGGACTGAGCACATGGGAACAGAGAAGCACCGCAGCACCGCCGTTGTCGTCGGAGCCGGGATCGGCGGCCTGACCGCCGCCGCCGCGCTGAGCCGCGCGGGGCTCGACGTGCGCGTCCACGAACGCGCCACCGAACTGCGCGCGGCCGGCTCCGGCCTGTCCGTCATGACCAACGCCCTCACCGCGCTCTCCCGCGCCGGCATCGACCTGGGGCTGGAGAAGCACGGCCAGGCAGTCGAGGTCTTCAAGGTCCTGGACCGGCGTGGCCGGCTGATCCGGGAACAGCCGCTGAAGGAGGTCAGCGACCGGCTGGGCGCGCCGTGCGTGAGCATCAGCCGCGCGGCCCTGCAGAGCGCCCTGCTCGCCGAGGCCGGTGACGTCCCCATCACACTCGGGGCCGCCGCCACCCGCTACGAGACCGACGACGACGGCGTCACCGTGCACTTCGCCGACGGCACCACCGCCCGGGGCGACATCCTCGTCGGCGCCGACGGCTTCCGCTCCGCCGTCCGCCGCCAACTGGCGGGCCCGGAGGAGGAACGGGACAGCGGATATCTGTGCTGGCTGGCCCTCGTCCCCTTCGAGGACCCGCGGCTGCCGCCCGGGTACGTCGGCCACTACTGGGGACGCGGTCGCCGCTTCGGCCTGATCGACATCGGCCACGGCCGCTACTACTGGTGGGGCACCTGCAACATGCCGGCCGCCCGCAGCCGCTCGTGGTCCGGGGGCAAGGACGAGATCCTGCGCGTGTACGACGGCTGGGCCCCCGAGGTGCTGCGGGCCGTCCGGGAGACTCCTGAGGACGCCATCCTCAGCATGCCGTCGTGCGACCGCGTCTTCCTGGAGCGCTGGGGCGACGGACCCGTCACGCTGCTCGGCGACGCGGCCCATCCGATGCTGACCAGTCTCGGCCAGGGGGCGGCCATGGCGATCGAGGACGCCGTCGTCCTCGCCGACGCGATGGCGCGGCATGCGGACGACCCCCGGGCGGGCCTGCGCGCGTACGAGGACGCGCGGCGTGAACGCACCAGGGTCATGGTCGCCCAGTCGCGCAGGACGAGCGATCTCGAACAGCTGGAACACCCGGTCGCGACGGCACTGCGCAACACGTTCCTCCGCTGGGCGCCGAAGTCCGCGCTGACGCGCCCGCTGGAGGCGGCACTGACCTTCCCTGTGCCCGGGGCCGGTTCGAGTACCCCCGAAACCGGCCCGGACCTGTGACTCCGACGAGTCGGGACGACAGGATTTGAACCTGCGACCCCTTGACCCCCAGTCAAGTGCGCTACCAAGCTGCGCCACGTCCCGATGCGTTCCGCGCGGTGAACCGCGTGATCACGCAGGTCAACCTTACCGCATGTGCGGCACCGGTCCCGGCGCGGCGCGGCTATTTGTCCTGTCAAAAGGTTGACATGACGCCGGTCGCCCGCAGAGGGTGTGCGGACAGGACGCGGAACGGGCCGGAAAGAGGCTTTCATGGTGGATGCGCTGGGTGTCGCCGTCGTGGGTTTCGGCTGGATGGGGCGGGTGCACACCCAGGCGTACGCGCGTGTGCGGCACCACTATCCGCGACTGGCCCTGCGTCCGGAGCTGATCACGGTGGCCGAGGAGGTGCCGGGGCGGGCCGAGGAGGCCGCCGCGCAGTTCGGGTTCGCCTCCACGGCGCGTGACTGGCGCGAGGTGGCCGCCGATCCGCGTGTCCAGGCGGTCAGCATCACCGCCCCCAACTTCCTGCACCGCGAGATCGGCGTCGCGATGGCGCAGGCCGGGAAGCACATCTGGATCGAGAAGCCGGTGGGCCTGGGTTCCGAGGACGCCCGCGCGGTGGCCGACGCGGTCGCGGCCGCGGGGGTGCAGGGCGCGGTCGGCTTCAACTACCGCAACGCGCCGGCCGTGGAGGCGGCCCGCGACCTCATCGCCTCCGGTGACATCGGCCGGGTCACGCATGTCCGCATCCGGCTGTTCAGCGACTACGCGGCCCATCCCGAGTCCGCGCTGACGTGGCGTTACGAGCGGGAGCGGGGCGGCAGCGGGGTGCTGGGAGACCTCGCCTCGCACGGCGCCGATCTGGCCCGCTTCCTGCTCGGCGACATCGACTCGCTGACCGCCGACACCGCGATCTTCGTGCCCGAGCGGGCCCGTCCGGCGGGCGCCACGGCCGGCCACTCCCGCGCGACGGGCGGCGAATTGGGCCCCGTGGAGAACGAGGACTACGTCAGCTGTCTGCTGCGGTTCGCCTCCGGGGCGCGCGGGGTGCTCGAGGCGTGCCGGGTCTCGGTGGGTGAGCAGAACAACTACGGCTTCGAGGTGCACGGGACCGAGGGGGCGGTGTTCTGGGACTTCCGGAGGATGAACGAACTCGGTGTCGGGCGGGGCGGCGGGTATCAGGACCAGCCGGTCAGCACGGTGTATGTGGGGCCCGGGGACGGGGAGTTCGGGGCGTTTCAGCCGGGGGCGGGGAATGCGATGGGGTACGACGATCTGAAGG
Organism: Streptomyces speibonae; assembly: GCF_984686075.1. Taxonomy (NCBI): domain Bacteria; kingdom Bacillati; phylum Actinomycetota; class Actinomycetes; order Kitasatosporales; family Streptomycetaceae; genus Streptomyces; species Streptomyces speibonae. The sequence goes on from NZ_OZ480260.1 coordinate 717,747, forward strand.
TGATCGAGGCGTACCGGTTCGTGCGGTCCGTAGCGGAGGGGGTGGGGTACGGGGCGACGGTGTCGGACGCGGTCCGCAGTGCGGGGGTGCTGGACGCGATGGCGCGGTCCGCGGAGAGCGGGGCGTGGGTGCGGGTGGGGTCCTGAAGGGCTTTTCCTCGCCCCCGCCGCCCCTTCCCGTCCCGTCCTGGGGGCTTCGCCCCAGACCCCCTTCGCGCAGTTCCCCGCGCCCCTTGAGGACGGGAAGGGAAGGGACGGCGGGGGCGGACACACCGTTCCGGACCACGGTGCGCGCGTCACAGGGTTCCGCGGTTGCCCAGCCAAGCCTTGATGGGGATGAGGACCAGCCACCACCACATCGCCGCGGGGCCGATGACCAGGGCCAGGGGGATGGTCACCAGGAACACCACCACCGTCGCCCCCAGATCGACGGCCGACAGCTTCTCGTCCCGCACGGGCGCGGCCCCACCCCGCAGCCACGGCCGCCGCGCGACAAGCGCCGCCAGCGCGAGATGGACCGCCCCGAGCGAGGCGACCGCCGCCGAGTAGATGACCACCGAGGCGCTCTCGTCGCCGTACTCGGAGACCAGGGCCGTCGGGAACGGCACCAGCGCCGCGAGACCCAGCCCCAGGATCGTCAGGACGATCACGCCGCCGTCCACCTGCTGCACGCCCCGGAAGATCGCGCGGTGGTCGCGCCAGAAGCCCGCCAGCACCGCCAGGCTGATGCCGTACGCGCCGAGGTTGGGCAGTACGTCCCTCAGCGCCTGGTCGAACTCCTCGGAGTTCAGGCCCTGCGGCACGGAGATGTCCAGGACCAGCAGGGTGATGGCGATGGCGAACACGCCGTCGGCGAGCGCCACCAGCCGTTCGGGCCCGCCTTCCGGGGTCGGTTTGCTCATGGACACGACGGTAGGCAGGCCCGGCACGCCGGGCGGCCGTACACGCCGGGCCGTCACCCCGTCACGGTCGCGGGCGGCATGTTGTAGGGGGTCACCACCTGGATGGCGGAGGGCAGGGTGGGCCCCGCGGGCGGCAGGGCGCCGTGTGCGCGCATCACCAGGTGGCAGGCCTCCCGCAGGTCGTGGCGCAGGTCGTGGTGGAGCACGGCGGACAGGCGGTGCTCGCGCAGCAGGCGGGTGTTGTCCTGGTCGAGGTCGTGCGCGACGAAGACCGGGCACTCCCGTCCGGCGTCGGCGAAGGCGCGCAGGGTGGCGATGTTGCCGCCGCCGATGGAGTAGACGGCGCGGATCTCCGGGTCCCGGTCGAGGGCGGCGCGCACGAGGTCGTACTGGGTGGCGTCCAGGCCCTGGCCCTCGGCGATCTCGACGAGGGTCCGCCCGGGGTGCCGGGCGCGCATGACGCTGCGGAAGCCCATCTCCCGTTCCTCCTCGTTGCGGAAGAAGCCGCTGGAGAGGCTGGTGAGCACGTTGCCGGGGCGGTCGCCGAGCCACTGGCCCATGAGGTAGGCGGCGGTGGCTCCCGCCGCCCGGTTGTCACTTCCGACGTGGCCGATCCGCGCGCTCGCGGGCAGGTCGGTCACCAGGGTCACCACCGGGATGTCCGACGCGGCGAGCCGGGCGACGGCGGCGGTGATCTCGGGGACGTCGGGTGCCTTGAGCAGCACGCCCTGTGAGCCGCGGCGGGCTATGCGGTCCAGGGTCTCGACCAGTTCCCCCGCCGGACCCGTCTCGCGGAAGTGGAAGCGCGAGCGGACCACCGCCGGGTGCAGGGAGGGCAGTTCGGCCTCCAGGGCGGCGCGCACGGCGGTGGAGAAGCGCTCCGGTGACTGCATCACGATGTCCACCATGAACGTACGGCCGACGAGACGGACCTGGGTGCGCTGGCGGTCCAGGTCGGCTATCGCGCGGCGTACCTCCTGCGCGGTACTCTCCCGCACACCGCCGCGCCGGTTGAGGACGCGGTCCACCGTGGCCTCGCTCAACCCGGCCTGACGTGCGATTTCCCTGATCGGGAAGGGGTGGCCCATACGGCCTCCTGAGGGGTTTTTGATGGGTTCCTGCTGGTTGTTCGACGGGTTTGTACTGTCAAGAATGGCAGCAGCCGCGTCGCTCCGTGACCCGAAGGGACGACCCCATGTCCGCATCCTCTTCCGTGCAGACCCCCGCGCCGGCCGACTGGCTCTCCGAGCGGGACTGCGACCTGGAGAGCTTCCGCGCGCTGGTGGAGCAGCGGACCGACCTCGCCGCCCACCCGCACGCCACCGCCGTCGAGCGGAACGTGCTGCTCTACGACGCCGAGCGGCTCGCCCTCGCCGACCGCCGCGCCGTCCGGGCCGAACTCGTCCGCGCGCTGTCCGCGGGCCCCGGCATCGTGGTGGTCCGCGGTGCCTTCCCCGACCCGGCGGTCGTGGACCGGATCACCGCCGTGTTCGACGCACTGATCGCCGGGCAGCGCGCCTCGGGCACCGCCGCCGGTGACCACTTCGCCCGGCCGGGCGACAACGACCGGGTGTGGAACGCCCTGGAGAAGACGGCCCTGTACGACCCGCAGGCGTTCGCCGACTACTACGCCAACGATGTGATCGCCCTGCTCTCCTCGGCCTGGCTCGGCCCCGGCTACCAGATCACCTCGCAGGTCAACGTGGTCAACCCGGGCGGCGCCGCGCAGACCGTGCACCGCGACTACCACCTGGGGTTCCTGTCCAACGAGACGGCCGCGGCCTACCCGGCGCACGTGCACCGCCTCTCCCCCGCGCTCACCCTCCAGGGCGCCGTGGCGCACTGCGACATGCCCGTGGAGTCCGGGCCCACGCTGTATCTGCCGCACTCGCAGAAGTACGAGCCCGGCTACCTCGCCTGGCGGCTGCCGGAGTTCCGGGCGTACTTCGAGGAGCATCATGTGCAGCTGCCGCTCGCCAAGGGCGACGCGGTGTTCTTCAACCCGGCGCTGTTCCACGCCGCCGGTGCCAACCGTTCGGCGGACATCCGGCGCACGGCCAACCTGCTCCAGGTGTCCTCCGCGTTCGGGCGGGCCATGGAGAGCGTGGACCGCGAGGCCGTGACGGGCGCCGTCTACCCGGTGCTCCTGGGCCGCAAGGCCGAGGGCGCCGGTGAGCGGTGGCTGGAGAACGTGATCGCGGCGAGCGCCGAGGGCTACCCGTTCCCCACCAACCTCGACAACGACCCGCCGGTCGACGGTCTGGCCCCGCCGTCGCAGGCCGACGTCGTACGGCGGGCGCTGCGGGAGGGCTGGACCGCGCGGACCCTGCGCAACGAACTGCGGGCCGCCGCCAAGCGGCGCGAGAGCTGAAAGGGACGCGGACAGATCATGGGACTTCTCGACGACAGGATCGTCCTCGTCAACGGCGGCAGTCAGGGCGTCGGCGCCGCGATCGCGCGGGCCGCGGTCCGCGAGGGGGCGGTCGTGGCCGTCAGCGGGCGGCGCCCGGAAGCCGGCGAGGCGCTGGTGGCCGAGCTGACGGCCGGAGGCGGCAAGGCGATGTTCGTACGGGCCGACCTGGCGACGCCGAGCAGGCCAGGGCCTCGGTGACCCGGGTGGTCGAGGCGTACGGCCGGGTCGACTGCCTGGTCAACTCGGCGGGGCTGACGACGCGCGGAACGCTGCTCGACACCACGCCCGAGCTGTTCGACCAGCATGTCGCGATCAACCTGAAGGCGCCGTTCTTCGCCATGCAGGCCGCCGTCGCGGACATGGTGCGGCGCGAGGCGCCCGGCACGATCGTGAACATCATCACCTCGTCGGCGCACGGCGGGCAGCCGTTCCTCGCGCCGTACGTCGCCGCGAAGGCCGGGCTGATCGGTCTGCCCCTCCCCCACGCTCGGACTTCGCTCGCGCGGGGGGACCCCCATCGCGGCGCACGCCCACCGCTGGGACCGGATCCGGATCAACGGAGTGAACATCGGCTGGACCGCCACCGAGGGCGAGGACGCCACCCAGCGCGCCTTTCACGGCGCCGGGGACGACTGGCGCGAACAGGCCGCCGCGCGGCTGCCGATGGGCAAGCTCGGGCAGCCGGACGAGATCGCCGACTTCGTGGTCCTGCTGCTCTCCGACCGTTCCGGTGTGGTCACCGGGTCCGTGATCGACTGGGACCAGAACGTCCTCGGCGGCCTCGACTGATCCGCTCGTCCCCCGCTCGTACGCACCACCCCCGCACCCCCCGCACCCCCCGCACCCAAGGAGCACCGCCCGCATGCGTATCGGAATCCTCGGCCTCGGCCGCATCGGCGCCTTCCACGCCGAGACCCTGTCCGGGCTCGACGCCGTCGAGTCCCTCGTCGTCTCCGATCCGTTCGCGGACGCCGCGAAGGCCGCCGCCGAGCGGTTCGGCGCGCAGGTCGCGGACTCGCCCGAGGCGGTGCTGGCGGCCGGGGTGGACGGTGTGGTCGTCGCCGCCGCGACGGACGCCCACCCGGCGCTGATCCTCTCCTGCGCGGAGGCGGGCGTGCCGGTCTTCTGCGAGAAGCCGGTGGCGCGCACGATGGCCGAGGGTGTGCGGGTGCTGAGGGCGGTCGAGAAACTGGACGTGCCGATCCAGATCGGCTTCAACCGCCGGTTCGACGCCGGCTTCGTCGCCGCTCGGGAGGCCGTGCGCGGTGGTGAGCTGGGCGATCTGCACACGGTGCGCTCGACGACGCTCGACCCGGCGCCGCCGCCGGCCGCGTACATCGCCGCGTCCGGGGGCATCTTCCGCGACTGCTCGGTGCACGACTTCGACATCATCCGCTGGGTGACCGGCCGCGAGGTGGGCGAGGTGTACGCGGCCGGCGGCAACCGGGGCGCCGCCTTCATCAAGGAGGCGGGCGACGCCGACACCACGGGCGCGCTGCTCACCCTGGACGACGGCACCCTCGCGGTGGTCTCCAACAGCCGGCACAACGCCCGCGGTTACGACGTCCGCATGGAGCTGCACGGCTTCCGGGACTCCATCGCGGTCGGCCTGGAGGACAAGCTGCCGCTGCGGTCGGTGGAGCCGGGCGTGACCTTCCCCGCGGGCACCCCGCACGACTTCTTCATGGACCGCTTCACCGCCGCCTACCGGGCCGAACTGACGGCGTTCACCGAGGTCGTCGCCGGTTCCCGGCCCTCGCCGTGCACGGTCGCGGACGCCCTGGAGGCGGGCTGGATCGCGGAGGCGTGCACACTGTCGTTGCACGAGCACCGGCCTGTCACCCTCGAGGAGGTACGGCACGCATGAGCGAGCCCGCCCGCGCACCCCTGCGCATCGGAATCCTGGGAGCCGCGCGGATCACCGAGCGCTCCCTCGTCGCCCCGGCACGGGCGGGCGGCCACCGGCTTGTCGCGGTGGCCGCCCGCGACCGGGACCGCGCGGGCGCCTTCGCCGCGGCGCACGGTGTGGAGCGGGTCGCGGGGTCCTACCGCGAGCTGCTGGCCGATCCCGAGGTCGACGTCGTCTACAACCCGCTCGCCAACGGTCTGCACGGCCCGTGGAACCTGGCGGCGCTGGAGGCGGGCAAGCACGTCCTGACGGAGAAGCCGTCGGCGAGCAACGCCGAGGAGGCGCGGCGGGTGCGGGAGGCGGCGGCGAAGTCCGGCACCGTCTTCATGGAGGCGTTCCACTACCTCTTCCACCCGGTCACCCGCCGGCTGCACGAGCTGCTGGCCTCCGGTGAGCTCGGCGCCCTGCGCCACGTGGAGACCGTGGTGGCGATCCCCGCCCCGGAGGCCACCGACCCGCGCTGGTCGCTGTCCCTGGCCGGCGGTGCCCTGATGGACCTCGGCTGCTACGGCCTGCACGCGCTGCGCATGCTGGCGCCCTGGGCGGGCGGCGCCCCGCGCCTGGTCTCCGCCCGGGCGGGTGAGCGGGCGGGCGCGCCGGGGGTGGACGAGTGGCTCGACGCCGAGCTGGAGTTCCCCGGCGGCGCGACGGGCACCGCCCGCTGCCACATGGCCTACGAGGGGCTGGAGATGAGCCTGAGGCTGGTCGGTGAGCGGGGCGAGGCGAGCGCCCCGAACTTCGTGCTGCCACAGCGGGACGACCGGGTCGTGGTCCGTACGGCGGACGGCGAGCGCACGGAGCACCTGGGCACCCGGTCGTCGTACACGTATCAGCTGGAGGCGTTCGCCGCCCGGGTGCGCGAGGGTGCTCCGCTGCCGCTGGACCCGGACGACGCGGTGGCCACGATGCGGCTGATCGACGCGTGCTACCGGGCGGCGGGACTCGCGCCGCGGCCCAGCGGCACGATCGGCTGACCTCGCGCGGCCGGTGTGCGTGCGGCCGTCCCGCGGGGGCGGCCGCACGCGGGGCGGGTCAGCGGTACAGCGGGGGTTTGTCCACCAGGTCGACGCGCACCCTGCCGCCGTCCTCCAGCGCGCGCACGCCCGCCTCGCAGACGGCCGCGGCGGCATAGCCGTCCCAGACGCCCGGGCCGGTGACCCGGCCCGCGCGGGTGGCGTCGACCCAGGCCCGGATCTCGTCGTCGTAGGCCTGGGCGAAGCGTTCGGTCCAGTCCTGGGTGATGGTGCCGCCCCAGCGGCCGTCGGTGTGGGTGACCAGGGCGTGGCCGTCGCCGATGCGGGCGGTGCCGCGTTCGCAGACGGCCTCGGCCTGCACCTGGTAGCCGAAGCCGCAGTTGACGAAGATCTCCACGTCGGAGAGGGCGCCGCCGTCGGTCTCGAGGACGACGAACTGGGGGTCGCGCAGTCCCTCGGGGGCGCCGGCGGACGGGGTGGGGCGCAGGACCGTGACGGCGGTGATCTCGTGGCCGAGCAGCCAGCGGGTGGCGTCCACCTCGTGGGCCACGGAGTCGCTGATGAGCATGGCGCTGGTGAAGAAGGACGGGCTGGCGACGTTGCGGTGCCGGTTGTGCAGCATGAGCGGGCGGCCCAGCCGGCCGCTGTCCAGCAGGGCCTTGAGGTGCGTGTACTCGGTGTCGTAGCGGCGCATGAAGCCGACCTGGACCCTGCGGTGGCCGAGGGCCTGTTCGGCCTCCATCACGCGCAGGGCGGACGCCGCGTCGGGGGTGAGCGGCTTCTCGCACAGGACGGGCAGATCGCGCTCGAACGCGGTGAGCAGGGCGGCCTCGTGGGCCGGGCCCGAGGAGGCGACGAGCACGGCGTCGACGTCGGCCGACGCCATCGCGGCGGCCGGGTCGGTGTGGGCGGTGCAGCCCTCGACGTCCGCGGCGACGGCCTCGGCCCGCGCGGCGTCGATGTCCACGACGGCGGTGACCCGCGCGCCGCTGATGAGCCGGTCGATCCGGCGGACGTGGTCCGCGCCCATACGGCCGGCGCCGATGACGGCGACGCGCAGCGGTCCGCCGCGGTTCATCCTCCGCCTCCCTTCGGTGTCGTCAGGCGCCGCAGGAGCGCAGGAACTTGCGGGTGCGTACGGCGATGGGCAGCGGCTTGTCCGGCTCGCAGGGGTACATGTCCTGCTCGACGATGGCGAACAGGTCCACGCCCAGTTTCTGGGCGGCCGTGAGGACCGGGCCCAGTTCGGGGACGCCGGCGGGCGGTTCGCACATCACGCCGCGCTGGACGGCGGGCCCGAAGGGGATCTCGTTCTTGACGACGTCGGCGAGGATCTCCGGGTCGACCTGCTTGAGGTGGAGGTAGCCGATGCGCTCGCCGTAGGTCTCGATCAGCTTGACGCTGTCGCCGCCGCAGTAGGCGTAGTGGCCGGTGTCCAGGCAGAGGTTGACCAGGGAGGAGTCGGTGGAGTCGAGGAAGCGCTCGACGTGCTCCTCGGTGTCGATGTGGGTGTCGGCGTGCGGGTGGACGACGATGTCGAGCCCGTAGGTCTCCTTCACCTCGCGGCCCAGGCGTTCCATGCCCGTGCTGAGGTGGCCCCACTGCTCGGTGGTGAGCTCCGGGGGTTCCAGGACCTCGGCGGTCTTGTCGTCGCGCCAGAAGGACGGGATGACGACGAGGTGCCGGGCGTTCATGTCGCGGGTGAGCGCGGCGACGCGGCTGACCTGTTCCCAGGTGGCGTCCCACTCGGAGGGGCCGCGGTGCAGTCCGCAGAAGATGGTGCCGGCGGAGACCTTCAGGCCCCGCCGCTCCACCTCGTCGGTGAGGCGGGCCGCGTCGGTGGGGAGGTAGCCGTAGGGGCCGAGTTCGATCCAGGAGTAACCGGCCTCGGCGACCTCGTCGAGGAAGCGCTGCCAGGGCACCTGCTGGGGGTCGTCGGGGAACCAGACGCCCCAGGAGTCGGGGGCGGATCCGACCCGGATGCGGTCGAGCGCGACTGCCATGTCAGGACTTTCCTTCCGGGGTTGCGGCCGCGGGGGCCTGGAGGTCGCCCTCCTCGGGGAGGCCTTCGGTGTCCACGCCGCGCACCTGTGCCAGCTCGTGCTTGAGGGCGGCGAGTTCGGCTCCGCCGGCCATGTGGTTGGTCAGTTCCTCCAGGCCGATCTCGCTGCGGCCGGCGGACAGTTCCAGGGTGCCCAGGCGCAGCACGCTGAAGTGGTCGCCGACCATGTAGGCGTGGTGCGGGTTGTGGGTGATGAAGATGACGCCGAGGCCGCGGTCGCGGGCCATGGCGATGTACTTCAGGACCACGCCGGACTGTTTGACGCCGAGGGCGGCGGTGGGCTCGTCGAGGATGAGGACGCGGGCGCCGAAGTACACGGCGCGGGCGATGGCGACGCACTGGCGCTGGCCGCCGGAGAGGGTGCCGATGGGCTGCTCCAGGTCGTCCAGGACGATGCCCATCTCGCGCAGCTCGTGGTCGGCGGTCTGCTTCATCCGGTCGATGTCAAGGCGGCGCAGCGGCCAGGGCCCCTTGGTCATCTCGGAGCCGAGGAAGAAGTTGCGCCACACGGGCATCAGCGGGACGACGGCGAGGTCCTGGTAGACGGTGGCGATGCCCCGGTCGAGGGCCTCACGGGGGGTGGAGAAGCGCACCGGTTCGCCGTCGACGAGGAACTCGCCCTCGGTGTGCTGGTGCAACCCGGAGATGATCTTGATGAGGGTGGATTTGCCGGCGCCGTTGTCCCCGAGGACGCAGGTGACCCTGCCGGGGTGGACGGCGAGGTCGACGCCGTGGAGGGCGCGGATGTTGCCGTAGGACTTGCCGGCCGCGCGGAGTTCGACCAGGGGGCGGTCACCGTCCTGCGCGGTGTCGCTGGTGGCGGCGCCCTGGGTGCCGGTGGTGTTGTCGGTCATTGCGGTCACCTCCGGGTCGCCGTGCGCTGGACCCACAGATTGATGAGGACGGCGCCGAGGAGCATCACGCCGAGGAAGGCCTTGAACCAGTCGGGGTTCCAGCCGGCGTAGACGATGCCCTGCTGCACCATGCCGAACATGAACGCGCCGAAGACCGGGCCGATCGCGGAGCCGTAGCCGCCGGTCAGCAGGCAGCCGCCGATGACCGCCGCGGCGATGTAGATCAGCTCCTGGCCCACGCCCTCGCCGGACTGCACGGTGTTGAAGGAGAACAGGTTGTGCATGCCCACGAACCAGGCGCCGAAGCCGACCAGCATGAACAGCGAGATCTTGGTGAAGGTGACGGGGACGCCGACCGCGCGGGCACTTTCCTTGTTGCCGCCCACCGCGAAGATCCAGTTGCCGTACTTGGTGCGCAGCAGCACCCAGGTGGCCAGGGCGGCGAAGACCAGCCACCACACGACGGTGATCTTCACCTGGACGCCGCCGACCTCGAAGCTGGAGGCGAAGAGCGCCTTGGCCTGGTCGAAGCCGTCCATGTCGCTGATGTCGTCGGTGGCGACGTTGCCGGTGACCAGCTTGGTCACCGCGAGGTTGACGCCCTGGAGGATCAGGAAGGTGCCGAGGGTGACGAGGAAGCTGGGCAGCCCCGTTCTGACCAGCAGCCAGCCGTTGAACATGCCGACGGCGAGGGAGACCGCCAGGGCGACGATCACGCCCACCCAGACGTTCATGGTGAGCTGGTAGCTGAGCATGCTGGCGGTGAGCGCCGAGGTGACGACGGCGACACCGGCCGAGAGGTCGAACTCGCCGCCGATCATCAGCAGGGCCACGGGCAGGGCCATGATCCCGATGGTCGACGACTGGTACAGGATGTTCGCCATGGAGCTGCCGTCCCGCACCGGCGGCGCGGTGACGAGGAAGAACACCATGACGGCGACGGCACCGAGGAACACCCCGACCTCGGGCCGGGCGAGCAGGCGCAGGGCCAGCGGTCGGCGCGCGGTCCGGCCGTCGGTCTGCTTGGGGCCGGGGGCCGGCGGTGTGTTCACCGCCGGCTCAGCCTGTTGAGCCATACTCATCACCGAGTGCCCTTCGCGGCGAACTCGGAGATCGTGTCGACATTGGACTCGTCGACGAACGCCGGGCCGGTCAGCACGGGCTGCTCACCGCCGCCGCTGTAGTTGCCGTTGTTCTTGTAGAGCCACAGTCCGTCGACGGCGAGGTAGCCCTGGAGGTAGGGCTGCTGGTCGACGGCGAACTGGATGTCGCCGTCCTTGATCGCGCCGGTCAGCTGCTTGTTCAGGTCGAAGGTGGCGACCTTCGCCTTGCTGCCGGACTCCTCGACCGACTGCACCGCGGTCAGCGCGAAGGGGGCGCCGAGGGTGACGACGTAGTCGATGGCGGAGTCCTGCTTGAGCTTGGCGGTGATCGTCGACTTGACGGAGGGCATGTCGGTGCCGTTGACGTTGAGGACCTGGGTCTCCCCCTCGAAGGTCTTCTTCACGCCGTCGCAGCGCTGGGTCAGGCCGACGTTGCCCTGCTCCTGGACGACGCAGACGGCGTTCTTGGCGCCGACCTCGTTGAGCTTCTTGCCGAAGGCCTCGCCCGCCACGGACTCGTCCTGGCCGAAGAACTCCAGCAGGCCGAGGTCCTTCCAGTCGCTCACGCCGGAGTTGAGGCCGACGACCGGGATGCCGGCGGCCTCGGCCTTGGCTATGACGCCCTTGAGGGCGTCGGGCTTGGCGAGGGTGACCGCGATGCCGTCGACCTTCTGGTCGATCGCGTTCTGCACCAGGGTGGCCTGGTTGCCCGCGTTGGGGTCGGCGGAGTAGACGAGCTTGACGTTGTCCTTGTCGGCGGCGGCCTGGGCGCCCTTGCGGACGATGTCCCAGAAGGTGTCGCCGGGGGACTGGTGGGTGACGAGGGCGACCGTCATGCGGGGCGTGGAGGCCTTGCCGGCCGAGGAGTCGCCGCCGCCTTCCTCGGACTTCTTGCCGCCGGAGGAGCTGGAACAGCCGGCGAGGGTCAGGGCGGCTGCCGCTGCGACCGCGACGTACGGCGCGATTCTGCGGGAGCGGGTGTGAGAAGAGCGGTCCATCTGTCCTGCACCTCACTGTGCTACACGGGGAAAGGGCGAAGGTCCGAGTATCTCCGGTGCCCGGAAGGCCCGGGAATCCGGGTGTGTGCCGTGGCACACGGCTGTCGTGCTGGGACGCGATCCAATCCCCAGTTCCGGCCGCTGTCAATACTTTGTTAAGACATCATTTCACGCGCTCGTCCGAATGTAAGTACAAACTATTGACATCGCCGCCCCGCGCGACCTACACCTGAGAGGCGGCAGGTCCCCGGTACGCACGTCCCCACCGTGGCAGGGCCTGAAGGGGCCCGCATCCCCAGCAGCTTCAGGAGCATCGCCTCATGGCCGACTCACCACAGTATTTCGACCTGATCACCATGGGTCGCATCGGGGTCGATCTCTACCCCCTGCAGACCGGGGTGCCGCTGTCGCGGGTGGAGACCTTCGGGAAGTTCCTCGGCGGCTCGGCCGCCAACGTCGCGGTCGCGGCCGCCCGGCTGGGCCGCTCCACGGCGGTGATCACCCGCACGGGGGCCGACCCCTTCGGCACCTTCCTGCACGAGGCGCTGAAGGACTTCGGCGTCGACGACCGGTGGGTCACCCCGGTCGCCGCGTACCCCACCCCCGTCACGTTCTGCGAGATCTTCCCGCCGGACGACTTCCCGCTGTACTTCTACCGCCGGCCCAAGGCACCCGACCTGGAGATCCACACCCACGAGCTGGACCTGCCCGCCGTGGGCGCGGCGGGAATCTTCTGGATCACCGGTACGGGGCTGAGCGAGGAGCCGAGCCGCTCGGCCACCCTCGACGCGCTGGCCGCCCGCGACAAGGCCGGCACCATCGTCTTCGACCTGGACTGGCGCCCCATGTTCTGGCGCGACCCCGATGAGGCCCGCCCCTACTACCGCGAGGCACTGCGCCACGCCACGGTCGCGGTCGGCAACCTCGAGGAGTGCGAGGTCGCCACGGGCGTGCGCGAGCCCGAGGCGTGCGCCGAGGCGCTGCTGGCGGCCGGTGTGGAGCTGGCCGTGGTCAAGCAGGGACCCCGGGGCGTGCTCGCCGTGCACCGCGACGGCGCCCGGACCGAGGTGCCGCCGGTGCCGGTCGAGGTGGTCAACGGCCTCGGCGCGGGCGACGCCTTCGGCGGCTCGCTCTGCCACGGTCTGCTCTCCGGCTGGGACCTGGAGCGGACCATGCGCCACGCCAACGCCGCCGGTGCCCTCGTCGCCTCGCGCCTCGCCTGCTCGTCCGCCATGCCGACCGGGCCGGAGGTCGCGGACCTGCTCGCGCGGGCCGCCTCGCCGGACGCGGGCCTGCCGCACCAGTCCTGAACGGAGCCCTTCCTTGAATCTCAGCATCCCCGAGCTCACCACGGTCCGTGCCCGGAACCCGGAGGCCGTCGCCGAGGCGGCCGCCCGCCGGGCCCGCCGCCCGCTGATCGGCGACAGCGGCCGGCTGATGATCGTGGCCGCCGACCACCCGGCCCGGGGCGCGCTCGGCATCGGCGACCGGCGGCTGGCCATGGCGGACCGCGGCGATCTGCTCGAACGCCTGTGCGTAGCGCTGTCCCGGCCGGGCGTGGACGGAGTGCTGGGCACCGCCGACATCCTCGAGGACCTGCTGCTGCTCGGGGCGCTGGAGAACAAGGTCGTCATGGGGTCGATGAACCGGGGCGGTCTGGCCGGGGCGTCCTTCGAGATGGACGACCGCTTCACCGGCCACCGCGCCGAGGACATCGCCCGGCTGGGCTTCGACGCCGGCAAGCTGCTGGTCCGGGTCGACTACGACGACCCGGGCTCGCTGGCCACCCTGGAGTCCTCCGCCCGCGCCATCGACGCCATGGCCGAGCGCCGGCTGCCCGTCTTCGTCGAGCCGTTCGTCTCACGGCGGGTGGACGGCCGGGTGCGCAACGACCTGTCCGCCGAGGCCGTCACCCGCTCCATCGCCATCGCCTCCGGACTGGGCGGCACCTCCGCCTACACCTGGCTGAAACTCCCGGTCACCGAGGCCGTGGACGACATGCCCGAGGTGCTGCGGACCTCGACGCTGCCCGTCGTACTGCTCGGCGGGGAGGTCGGCGACCAGGAGGCGGCGTACGAACGCTGGGGCAAGGCGCTGCGGCTGCCCACCGTGCAGGGGATGGTCGTCGGCCGCTCGCTGCTCTATCCGGCCGAGGGCAGTGTGGAGAAGGCGGTCGACACGGCCGTCGGCCTGTTGTGAGAAGCATGTTCGCCAACGAAAGGCACGGCATGACCTATCACCTTCCCGCCGGCAAGGCCCTCGCCGGCCCCTACGTCGTCGACGTGAGCCCGCGCACGGCGGGCTGGGGGTATTCCGCTCTGCGCGTGCTGGAGCTGCCGCCGGGCGGCGGCCACACCTTCGACGCCGGTGACAGCGAGTGGATCGTGCTGCCGCTGAGCGGCGGCTGCACGGTGGCCGTGGACGACGACTTCGGCCACGACACCTTCGAACTCACCGGCCGCACCAGCGTGTTCGACGGGGTCACCGACTTCGCCTACGTCCCCCGCGACGCCCGCACGACGGTGTCCTCGGCCGGCGGCGGCCGGTTCGCGCTCACCGGCGCCCGCTGCACCCGCCGGCTGCCCGCCCGCTACGGACCCGCCTCCGGCGTGCCGGTCGAGCTGCGCGGCACCGGGAACTGCTCACGGCAGGTCAACAACTTCGGCGCCGCGGGCACGTTCGAATGCGACCGGCTCATCGCGGTGGAGGTGCTCACCCCGGGCGGCAACTGGTCGTCGTTCCCGCCGCACAAGCACGACGAGCACCGGCCGGGCGAGGAGTCGGTGCTGGAGGAGATCTACTACTTCGAGTTCGCCGCCCATGAGGGCACGCCCGGCCTGGGCTACCAGCGGGTCTCCCCGTCCGGCCCGGGCCGCGAGACGGATGTGCTGGCCGAGGTGCGCGACGGCGACGTCGTCCTCATCCCGGACGGCTGGCACGGTCCGTCCATGGCGGTACCCGGCCACCACATGTACTACCTCAACGTCATGGCCGGACCCGACACCGAACGCGCGTGGCTGATCTGCGACCACCCCGACCACGCCTGGATCCGCGACACCTGGCCGGACACACCGGTCGACCCCCGACTCCCCCTCTACACCGCACCGGAGAGGTCAGCATGAGCGCCACCACCCGCCGACTGACGACCGCCCAGGCGCTGGTGCGGTTCCTGTCCGTCCAGTACACCGAGCGCGACGGCGTGCGCCGCCGGCTGATCGCGGGCACCTGGGGCATCTTCGGCCACGGCAACGTGGCCGGCATCGGACAGGCCCTGGTCGAGCACCGCGACGTCATGCCGTACCACCAGGGCCGCAACGAGCAGGCGATGGTGCACGCCGCCGTCGGCCACGCCCGTCAGCTCAACCGGCTCTCCGCGCAGGCGGTGACCACGTCCATCGGCCCCGGCGCGACCAACCTGGTCACCGGCGCAGCGCTCGCCACCGTCAACCGGCTGCCGGTGCTCCTCCTCCCCGGCGACTACTTCGCCTCGCGCGTCGCCGACCCGCTGCTCCAGCAGCTCGAGCACCCGGCCGCCGCGGATGTGTCGGTCAACGACACGCTGCGCCCGGTGTCGCGGTACTTCGACCGGATCCACCGGCCCGAGGCGCTGATCCCGTCCGTGCTCAACGCCATGCGGGTGCTCACCGACCCGGCCGAGACCGGCGCCGTCACCCTCGCCCTGCCGCAGGACGTGCAGGCGGAGGCGTACGACTGGCCGGAGGAGTTCTTCACCGAGCGCGTGTGGTCCGTACGGCGCCCCGCCCCGGACCCGGTGGAGCTGACGGCGGCGGTGGCGGCCGTACGGGCGGCGCGGCGGCCGCTGATCGTCGCGGGCGGCGGCGTCCACCACAGCGAGGCCGAGGAGGCGCTGCGGGCCCTGGTGGACGCCACCGGCATCCCGGTCGCCTCCACCCAGGCCGGCAAGGGCTCGCTGCGCCACGACCACCCGGCCGACCTCGGCGGCATCGGCCACACCGGCACGGCGGTGAGCAACGACCTCGCCCGCACGGCCGACCTGGTGATCGGCGTCGGCACCCGCTACTCCGACTTCACCACCGCCTCCGGCACCCTCTTCCAGCACCCGGACGTGCGCTTCCTCAACGTCAACATCACCGCCTTCGACGCCCACAAGCTGGCCGCGCGCACGCTGGTCTGCGACGCGCGGTCCGGTCTGGAGGCGCTCACCGGGGCGCTGGCCGGGCACCGGGTGGAGGAGGCGTACACGGCCGCGTACCGGGACGGCAAGGAGCGCTGGGAGCGGGTCGTCGAGGCCGCCTACCGGGCCGACGACGACGCCGTGCCGACCCAGACGCAGGTGCTCGGCGCGCTGGACGCGGTCGTCGGCGACGAGGACGTGGTGATCAACGCGGCCGGTTCGCTCCCCGGCGACCTGCACAAGCTGTGGCGGGCGCGCAGCCCTCGCCAGTACCACCTGGAGTACGGCTACTCCTGCATGGGCTACGAGATCCCGGCCTCGCTGGGCGTCCAGCAGGCCGCTCCCGGCACCCCCGTGTGGGCGCTGGTCGGTGACGGCACCTATCTGATGATGCCGACGGAGATCGTCACCGCCGTGCAGGAGGGCCTGCCGGTGAACATGGTCCTGCTCCAGAACCACGGATACGCCTCCATCGGCGGTCTGTCCGAGGAGACGGGCGGCGAGCGCTTCGGCACCGCCTACCGCCACCGGGCCGCCGACGGCGGCTTCACCGGCGCCCCGCTCCCCGTCGACCTCGCCGCGAACGCCGCCAGCCTCGGCATGGACGTGCTGCGCGCCAAGACCGTGCGGGAGCTGCGGGACGCGCTGGCCGAGGCCCGCGCCTCCGACCGTCCGACCTGCGTCTACATCGAAACGGACCCCACGCCCACCGCTCCCCCGGCCGAGGCCTGGTGGGACGTGCCGGTGGCGGAGGTGGCGTCCCGCGAGGCGGCCGTCCGGGCCCGCGAACACTACGACGCCCAGGTCGCCGCCCGCCGCCGCCACCTGTGACCCCGTCCGCACCGACCGCGCCCCGACAGGGAGGTACGTTCCATGGCGAAGACCGGTGATCCCGCCCGCGCCGCTGCCGCACCCGCGCTGAGCACCCTGGACTTCGCCCTGGACCGGGGCAGTCCCGTGCCGCTGTACTACCAGCTGGCGCAGCAACTGGAGGCGGCGATCGAGCGCGGCGTCCTCGCACCGGGCAACCACCTGGGCAACGAGGTCGACCTCTCCGTGCGCCTCGGCCTGTCCCGCCCCACCGTCCGCCAGGCCATCCAGTCCCTGGTCGACAAGGGCCTCCTGGTCCGGCGGCGCGGGGTGGGCACCCAGGTGGTGCACAGCCAGGTCAAGCGCCCCCTGGAACTGAGCAGCCTCTACGACGACCTGGAGGCGGCCGGGCAGGGACCGACCACGGAGGTGGTCGGCAACGAGACGGTCCCGGCCTCCCCCGAGGTGGCCGCCGCCCTCGGTCTCGCGGAGGGCGCCGAGGTGGTCCGGCTGGAGCGCCTGCGCCGCACCCACGGCCAGCCGGTCGCCCTGATGTGCAACCACCTGCCGCCGGGGCTGCTGGACCTGGACGGCGCCCGCCTGGAGTCGACCGGCCTCTACCGGATGCTGCGCTCGGCCGGGGTGACCCTGCACAGCGCCCGCCAGACCGTCGGCGCCCGCTCGGCCACGGCGCCGGAGGCCGCCCGCCTGGACGAGGAGGAGGGCGCCGCCCTGCTGACCATGCAGCGCACGGCCTACGACGACACGGGCCGCCCGGTGGAGTTCGGCGCCCACCTCTACCGCGCGTCCCGCTACTCCTTCGACTTCCAGCTGCTGGTCAGGTCCTGAGCGCACGGGCGGCCGGGGCGCAGCGGGCGAGGATGTCCCGGTGTCGCCGGGGGGTACTGTTCCCCCGTCGTGCTTCGTCCTGATCGGCGGGACGGGCGAACGGGGAGTCGGGCTGGAGCGGGAGGGCGGCGGTGTGACGCCGGCGGGGAAGGCAGCGGTGGGCCGGCGTCCCTGGGAGCGGGAGCCCGGGCGGGTACTCGCCGTGTGCGCGGTGGTGACGGGCGCGCTGCTGGCGTTCCACCGCGCGGTGCCCAACACGCCCGGGCGGCTGGGCAGCCTGCTGGAGGCGTTCCTGCCGTGGCTCGGCCTGGTGGCCGTCCCGCTGTTCGGCCTGGCCCTGCTGCGCCGCTCGGCCGTCGCGCTCCTGGCCCTGCTGCTGCCCGTGGCGGCCTGGACGCAGCTCTTCGGCGGACTGCTGCTGCCCGGGACCGCGTCCGGCCCGCACAACCTGGTCGTGGTGCAGCACAACGTCAGCGACGAGAACACCGACCCGGCGGGCACGGCCCGGGCGCTGGCCGACGCCGGGCCCGACCTCGTCGCGCTGGAGGAACTGGTGCCGCCCGCGCTGTCGGTGTACCGCAGGACGCTCGCGGCCGACTATCCGTACCACGCGGTCCGGGGGACCGTCGGCCTGTGGTCGAAGCATCCGCTCACCGGCGTCCGCGCGGTGGACATCAAGCCGGAGGACATCACGGAGCCCTGGCACCGCGGGCTGCGGGCCGTGGTCCGCACCCCGTACGGCGAGGTCGCCGCGTACGTCGCTCATCTGCCCTCGATCCGGATCGGGGCGGGCGGTCTGGCGTCCGCACGGCGCGACGAGAGCGCCGGTCTGCTGGGCCGGGCCGTGGCCGCCGAAAGGCTGGACCGGGTGGTGCTGATGGGCGACCTCAACGGCACGGCCGACGACCGCGGGCTGGCGCCGCTGACCGCACGGCTGGACACGGCCCGGCGGGGCTTCGCCCTCAGCTTTCCCGCCGCCCTGCCGCTGGCCCGGATCGACCAGGTCATGGCCCGCTCGGCGCGCGTCGACCACATCCGCGCGCTGCCCGCCACCGGCAGCGACCATCTGCCGGTGGCGGCCCGCGTCACTCTGCGCTGAGACCGGCGAACGGGCCGTCCAGGGCGGCCCACTGCAGCAGCATGATGGTCTTGGCGTCGTTGATCCCACCCGTACGGATCATGCGCAGGGCCCGGCGGAAGGGCAGCTCGAGGATCTCGATGTCCTCGCCCTCCTCGTCGAGTCCGCCGCCCTCGTGGGTGCGGGTGGCGGGGCCGTAGGCGGCGGCGTAGAAGCTGACGCGTTCGGTGACCGAGCCGGGGCTCATGTAGACGTCGAAGACGTGCTGGACGGGGCCGATGGTGTGGCCGGTCTCCTCCACCACTTCCCGGCGCACCGCGACCTCGGGGTGCTCGTCCTCGTCGTCCAGCAGGCCGCCGGGTGTCTCGATCAGCATGCCGTCGGGGTGGCCGTTGACGTACACCGGGAAGCGGAACTGGCGGGTGAGCAGCACGGTTTCGCGTTCGGCGTCGTAGAGGAGCATGGTGGCGCCGTTGCCGCGGTCGTGCGTCTCACGCTCCTGGGTGCTCCAGGTGCCGTCGGCGTGCTGGAAGTCGAAGCGCGTGGTGCGCTCGACGTACCAGTGGCTGGACAGCAGGGTCACGTCCCGGATCTTCACGCGCGGGTTGCCGGTCAGGTCACGGCCGGTCCGGTCGAGTCCGGTGCGTCCCCGGCGGTCCGGGGTGTCGACGCCGGCGGTCATCGGCGGGCCGTTCGGTGGGCGGCGGGATGCACAGTGCTCATGCCCGCTATGAAACATGAAAGAGGAAGGCCATGGAAAAGGCCGCATCGGAGCATCCGATGCGGCCCGGTGACCTGCTGTACCGCAAGTCGGGACGACAGGATTTGAACCTGCGACCCCTTGACCCCCAGTCAAGTGCGCTACCAAGCTGCGCCACGTCCCGGTGCGCCCACGTGCGGTGACCCACGTGATCGCGCGGACAGCACTTTACCTCACGCCCCGGGCCGCGCCGAAGCGGGCCCGGACTTGGGACAATCGGCGTATGGGCAGCACGGACAACACCTCCGCGGGCCGGACAGCCGCCGCGCGGGACCGGGACGACGAGGGGCGCGCGCGCAACGCGCGGCCCCGGGACGGGCTCGGCCGGCCCCTCCCGCACGGCGCGGAAGGGGTGCCACGGCAGCCCGAGGGGGTCGTACGGCGGCCGGAGGAGAGCGTCGCGGAGGCGCAGCGGCTGCTGGACGGGGGAAAGCCGTTCCACGCGCACGAGGTGTTCGAGGACGCCTGGAAGTCGGGGCCGGAGGAGGAGCGTGAGCTGTGGCGGGGGCTGGCCCAGCTCGCGGTGGGGCTCACCCATGCCGCGCGGGGGAACACCGTCGGCGGGGCGCGGCTGCTGCGGCGCGGGGCCGCGGCGGTGGAGGAGTGGGCCGTGGGGGCGAGCCCGCGCCCGCACGGGATCGACCTGCCCGGTGTGATCGCGTGGGCCCGGGAGCTGGCCGCCGAGGTGGAGCGGGGGGTGGCGGTGGACGCGGGGGTGCGGCGGCCGCGGTTGCGGGGTGAGGTCTGACGGGGGGTGCCGTCGGCCGGGTGCGGTGGCGGCGCGGGGAGTGCCGTGCGGCAGACTCGGGGCGTGCGAGAGATTCATGTCATCGGTATCGGTGCGGGCGATCCGGATCAGCTGACCCTGCAGGCGGTCAAGGCGATGCGGTCCACGGACGTGTTCTTCATCCTGGACAAGGGGGAGGCCAAGGCGGATCTCACCCGGCTGCGGCGGGACATGCTGGACGCGCACCTGCCGGAGGGCGGCTACCGCGTGGTGGCGGCGCGGGACCCGGAGCGGGACCGGTCGGCGGGCGGCTCCGCCTACTCCCCCGCCGTCGGGGACTGGCGCAGCGCCCGCGCGGACATCTACGAGGAGCTGATCGCGCGGGAGCTGGGGGACGGGGAGACGGGTGCCTTCCTGGTGTGGGGTGACCCCTCCCTGTACGACAGCACGCTCGGGATTCTGGAGGAGGTCCTCGAGCGCGGGAACGTCTCCTTCGGGTACGACGTGGTGCCGGGGATCAGCAGTGTGTCGGCGCTTGTGGCCCGGCACCGGACAGGGCTGAACCGGGTGGGCCGGGCGGTGCAGATCACCACGGGGCGGCGGTTGGCCGAGGGGTTTCCTGAGGGGGTGGACGATGTGGTGGTGATGCTGGACGCGCACCAGACCTTCCGTGAGTACGTCGGCCAGGACCTTGACATCTACTGGGGTGCCTATATCGGTACGCCGGACGAGGTTCTCGTCTCCGGGCCCCTTCATGAGGCCGCGCCGCGGATCGAGCGGGTGCGGGCGGAGGCGCGGGAGCGGAAGGGGTGGATCATGGATACGTATTTGCTGCGGCGTGGGGGTGTTGGGGACTGAGCGCCCAGGGCGTGCGGCACCAACCTTGTCGATACGTAGTGGACGCTCCTTAAGGGGCGCCCAGTGTGCGGAGGGTTGTCCCGACGTCTTCGGTCTGTGTGACGCCCGGGGGCAATGGTGGGCGGTCGATGATGACGACCGGGAGGGACAGCGCGCGGGCCGCTGTGAGTTTCGCCGTGGTTGCTGTGCCGCCGCTGTTCTTGGTGACCAGGACATCCGTGCGGTGGTGGCGGAGCAGTTCCGTCTCGTCGGGGACGGTGAAGGGGCCGCGGGCCAGCAGGACCTCCGTGTGCGGTGGCATCGGCGGCTCGGGGGGTTCCACCGAGCGGACGACGAAGCGCTGTTCCGTCAGGTGCGCGAAGGGCGCGAGGCCGAGGCGGCCCGTGGTGAGGAACACCCGGTGTCCGAGGCGGGGCAGCAGGTCCGCGGCCGCCTCCGTCGAGGGGACAGGGTGCCAGCGGTCTCCGGGGCCCGGCCGCCAGGCGGGGCGGCGCAACACCACCAGGGGTACCCCTGTGGCCGTCGACGCCCGTGCCGCGTTCGCCGTGATGGTCTCGGCGAACGGATGTGTCGCGTCGACCACGGCGTCCACCCGCTGTTCGCGCAGCCAGGCGGCGAGTCCCTCCGCGCCGCCGAAGCCGCCCACCCGTACCTCTCCGGCGACGGGCCCCGGGCGGCGCACCCGTCCGGCGAGCGAGGTGGTCACCCGGGTGCCGGGCCGGGCGGCCAGTGCGTCGGCCAGTTCGCGTGCCTCGGTGGTGCCGCCGAGGACCAGGACGTGCGAGGGCATGGCGCCGAGGGTACGGGGACGGGACACGGCGTCCGGCACCGGTCCGTGTCCGAAGATCGTCATCCGGCCGCACTCATGTGCGCACACGCCCTACGATGACGCCGGGCGAGTGGAGGAGTCATCACCGTGAACTGGAGTGAGCAGGGCTATCACGCTCAGCGTTGGGCGGCGCGGGGGGCGTTGGCCGCCGGCGTGCTCGCGGTGGTGGCCCCTCTCGCCTACGGCGGGACGCGCGGGCTGGTGCTGCTGGTGTGCGCGGTCGCGGGACTGGCGCTGAGCGCGGCCGCCGTGTGGTGGACGCTCACCCTGCGGGGCCCGGTGCGGTGGGTGTCCGCGCTGGTCGCCGTGGGTGTTCCGGCCGGTCTGCTCGCCCTGTTCGCGGTGACCCTGTTCTGGGGACTGCTGATGTCGCTGGCCTTCTGGGGGCTCGCGGTGTGGAGCGGGCGGTACGCGCTGCGCGGCACGGGCAGCGGGCGGGCCGTGCGGGAACGGCGGCTGCCGCCGCCCCGGAAGCCGGTGCTGATCATGAACCCGCGTTCGGGCGGCGGCAAGGTGGGCCGGTTCCGGCTGCGGGAGAAGGCGGAGCGGCTGGGTGCCCGGGTGGTCCTGCTCGAGCCCGGCAAGCAGCACGACGTCACCGAAATGGCACGGGCCGCCGTCGCGGACGGCGCGGATCTGCTCGGCGCCGCCGGCGGCGACGGCACCCAGGCGCTGGTCGCGGCCGTGGCCGCCGAGCACGACATCCCCTTCCTCGTCATCAGCGCCGGGACCCGTAACCACTTCGCCCTCGACCTCGGCCTCGACCGGGGGAATCCGTCCGCCTGCCTCGACGCGCTCACGGACGGCGTGGAGATCCGCGTCGACCTGGGGTTCGCGGGCGATCAGCCGTTCGTGAACAACGCCTCCTTCGGCGCGTACGCCGCGATCGTGCAGAGCCCCGCGTACCGCGACGACAAGATCGGTACGAGCCTGGAGATGCTGCCCGACCTGCTCACCGGTCAGCAGGGGCCCCGGCTGGTCGCGCGGGCCGGGGACACGACGCTCACCGCTCCGCAGGCCGTGCTGGTCAGCAACAACCCGTACCGCACCGGGGACCCCTTCGGGCTGGGCCGGCGGGAACGGCTCGACTCCGGTGTGCTCGGCGTCCTCGGGGTCAAGCTGGAGGGCGCCATCAGTGCCGCGGCGCTGCTACTGAATCCGGAGCCGAGCGGGCTGACGGTGCTGACCGCCCGCGAGGTCGTCATCGAGGCGGACCGGGACGAGATCGAGGCCGGCATCGACGGGGAGGCGATGGTGCTGCCGGCCCCCGTGCGCTGCCGGATCGCGCCGGGCGCGCTGCGGGTCCGGGTCCCGCGCAAGCGGCCCGGCGCCACCTCGGCCCCGCCCCGGCTGGACTGGCGGCGGCTGCGGAAGCTGGCGGCGACGGTCGGCCGTACCGCCGCGCCGAGCCGCATGCACCGTCCCCACGCCGTGCCGAACGACACCGGGGCGGCGCCGGACGAGCGCGGCGAGTCGGCCGGGTCCTCCTCCTCGGCGCGGCAGTAGCCGGTTCCTTCGTCAGCGCAGCAGCAGTTGCAGGCCGCCCACCACGGTCGCGGCGATCACCAGCCGCTCGAAGAGTCTCTGGTTGATCCGGTCCACGGCCCACCTGCCGAGGAACGCGCCGGGCACCACGAACGCCACCAGCGCCGCGTCGAGCAGCAGCGAGTCGGCGTCGATGAGTCCGAGTCCGGCGCTGAAGGGCAGTTTGGAGGTGTTGACGATCAGGAAGAAGAAGGCGGAGGTGCCGAGGAAGCCCAGCTTCCGGAAGCCCGCGGAGAGCAGGTACAGCGACATCACCGGGCCGCCCGCGTTGGCGACCATGGTGGTGAAACCGCCGAGGACGCCGTAGGAGCGGGCCTTGAGGCGGCCCGCGCGGGTGGTGACCGGGGCGGGTTCCTGCCCGGCGTCGGCCCGGCGCCGGCGCCACACCGTCACCGCGGCCATCAGCAGCAGGATCGCTCCGATCGAGGTCCGTACGGCGCCGTCGTCGGCCCACATCAGGAACGCGGTGCCGGCGACGACGCCCGCCGCGACCGCAGGGAAGAGCCGCCACAGCGTCGGCCAGTGGGCGTGCCGGCGGTAGACGAGCACGGCGAGGACGTCTCCGGCGATCAGGATGGGCAGCAGCACGCCCGTGGAGGCGCGGGCGGGCAGGACGGCGGCGAAGACGGCGAGGCTGACCGTGTTGGCCCCGCTGACGGCGGTCTTGGAGAAGCCGACGAGCAGGGCGGCGAAGGCGAGCGCGGCGAATTCGAGGCCGGTGAGGTGCCAGGGCGTCAAGGTGTTCATGCGGGGGCCGATGCTATGTGCAAGCAATGGACGCCCGTAAGGACCGTCTCGCCTGTTGGCTCCCCCTCCCCCGGCCGCCGGTCAGTGCCGTTCGACCAGGACCGCGCTCCCCTGGCCCACGCCCACGCACATCGTCGCCAGGCCGCGGGCGCCGCCGGTGCGGCGCATGCGGTGCAGGAGGGTGGTGAGGATGCGGGCGCCGGAGCAGCCGAGCGGGTGGCCCAGGGCGATGGCTCCGCCGCTGGGGTTGACCAGGTCGGGGTCGATGCCGAGCTGGTCGACGCAGGCGAGGGCCTGGGCCGCGAACGCCTCGTTGAACTCCGCCTCCTGCAGGTCGCCGATGCCCCAGCCGGCCCGGGCGAGCACCTTGCGGGTGGCGGGAACGGGGCCGATGCCCATGACGTCCGGGTGGACGCCCGCCGAGGCGCCGGCGACGTAGCGCCCGAGCGACTCCAGGCCCAGTTCGTTCAGGGCCTCCTCGCTGACCAGGAGCAGCCCGGCCGCGCCGTCGTTCATCGGGGAGGCGTTGCCGGCGGTCACCGAACCGCCCGCCCGGAAGACGGGCTTGAGGCGGGCCAGCTTCTCGGCCGAGGTGTCCTCGCGGACGCATTCGTCGGTGTCGACGACCACGCCGTCGGGGCGGGTCACGGGGAGGAGCTCGTCGTCGAAGTGGCCGCGTGCGCGGGCGTCGGCGGCCCGCTGGTGGCTGCGCAGGGCGAACGCGTCCTGGCGCTCGCGGGCGATGCCGTGGCGGGCGGCGACCTCCTCGGCGGTCTCCCCCATGGACAGCAGGCCGTGCAGGTCCTTCATCGCGGGGTTGACCAGCCGCCAGCCCAGGCGGGTGTCGGCGGTCTCCATGCGGTGCGGCAGCGCCTCGTCGGGGCGGGGCAGCACGAAGGGGGCGCGGCTCATCGACTCGGAACCGCCCGCGATCACGATGTCCGCCTCGCCGGCCGCGATGGTGCGGGCGGCGGTGGTGACGGCCTCGAGACCGGAGGCGCACAGCCGGTTGACGGTGGCGCCCGGCACGGTCTCAGGGAGCCCGGCGAGCAGGGCCGCCATGCGCGCGACATTGCGGTTGTCCTCGCCGGCCTGGTTGGCGGCGCCCCAGTAGACGTCCTCGACGCGGGCCGGGTCGAGCGCGGGGACGTCGGCGACCAGGCCGCGGATCACGGCGGCGGCGAGATCGTCGGGCCGTACGGTGGAGAGGGCTCCGCGCAGTTTGCCGATGGGGGTGCGGCGGGCGGCCGCGAAATGGACGGGACGCACGACTGGACTCCTGACCCGACGCCGGTGACCGAGGTCCGACCGGCGGCTTCCTCAACTTGTGATGGGCACCGCAACTCTTAATTAGCACCGCTAGTTTTGCACTATAGGCCGCCGGACGGCCCGCTGGGAAGATCCCGCGGGCCGTCGTTCCGTCCGGGCCGCCGGATACCCCGGGCCGGGTTTGTGCCGTTCGGGCGGGGGCACCCGCGCGTTCGTGGAGGGGTTGCGAAGCACCGCGGCACCCATGGACGAAGCGAGAAGGAGGAACGGTTCTTCATGACTGTCGTGAGGAGCACCCTGTCCGACGAGGCCCGCCGGGTTTCCTGCGAGGCCCTGCAGGACACCCTGGTGGACCTGCTCGGACTGTCACTGACCGGAAAGCAGGCCCACTGGAACGTGGTCGGACCGCGGTTCCGTTCGGTCCATCTCCAGCTGGACGAGGTGGTCTCGGCCGCGCGCACCCACGCCGACACGGTGGCGGAGCGGTCCGCGGCGCTGGGCGTGCCGCCGGACGGCCGCGCGGAGACCATCGCCAAGGTCTTCTCCCTGCCGGCCCCCAAGGAGGGGTGGCTGCGCGACGAGGAGGCCGTCGCGGTGATGGCACAGGCCCTGGGCTCGGCGGTCACGCGGCTGCGCGAGCGCATCGACGCCACCGAGAAGGCGGATCTGGTCACCCAGGACCTGCTGATCACGATCACCGCCGACCTGGAGAAGCAGCGCTGGATGTTCGAGGCGGAGAACGTCCCCGGCGCGTCCTGACCGCGGTGGCCGGCGGAAGCACACGCACGTGAGGGGCACATGATGAGCGACGCCCTCGAAATGGACGCGCTGTGGGAGGACTTCCACCGCGTGGTGAACATGACCTCGGCCGAGCTGGCGGCCTGGCTGCGGGTGAGCGACGCCGACGAGACGACCGAGCCGCTGCCCGACCGGGCGGGCTCCGAGGCCGGGCAGCACGTCCTCGCCATCCTGCAGAAGCGCCGTACCGACCTCACCGAGGACGATCTGCGCCTGATGGAGGAGGTGGTGGACACCGTCACCGCCGAGACCGACCCGGAGAACGAGCCGGCCGCCGAGGACACCCCGCGCCGGCACCGTCTGATGACGCTCGGCCACGATCCCCTCAAGGCCTGACCGTGCCCGGCCGGGAGGAGGAGCGGGCCGTGGTGCGCGCGCTGCTCGACGCCCACGGCGAGACGTACGCGGAGGAGGCCGGCATCGAGCTGCGGAACACGCCCCAGCCGCTGTACCGCCTGCTGGTGCTGGCCCATCTCCTCAGCGCCCGCATCAAGGGACCGATCGCGGTGGCCTCCGCCCGTGCGCTGCACGAGGCGGGGCTGCGCGATCCCCGGCGGATGGCCGACGCCGACTGGCAGGAACGGGTGGACGCGCTCGGCAGGGGCGGCTACCGGCGCTACGACGAGCGCACCGCGACCCAACTCGGTGAGGCCGCCCAACTGGTGACCGAGCGGTGGAACGGCGACCTGCGCGGGCTGCGTGCGCAGGCGGACGGCGACGTCCGCGAACTGCGCCGTCTGTTCCAGGAGTTCCCGGGCGTGGGTCCCACCGGCGCTGACATCTTCCTGCGCGAGGTCCAGCGCGTATGGCCGGAGGTGACCCCGTACCTGGACGACAAGGCACTGCGGGGAGCGGAGCGGCTGAAGCTGCCGCGGGACCCGGAGCACCTTCTTGCGCTGGCGGGAGACACCGAACCGGCCGTGCTCGCGTCGGCGTTGGTGCGCGCGGCGCTCGACAAGGAGGTCGTCGAGGACTCCCTGAGCCACGCCGGGTAGGGTCCGGGTGACCCCGGCCGGACGGACGGCTCCCGTCCCCCCGTTCACGGGACAACGTGATCACCACGCGGCACAATGGCCGGGGTGGTCCGAACGGGCCGTCCGGGCGAGGGAGAGGAACACGGACGTGAACGAGAGCCACACCCCGCCGAGCGGGTCGGCAAGGCTGAACACCGGTGTGGCGCACAACGCGCGGGTGTGGAACTACTGGATCGGCGGCAAGGACAACTACGAGGTCGATCAGCAGGTCGGCGATCACGTCGCCTCGATCAACCCGGTCATCCGGGACATCGCCCGCGCGGACCGGGACTTCCTGCGCCGCGCGGTGACTCATCTGACGCGCGACCGCGGGGTGCGGCAGTTCCTGGACATAGGCACGGGTCTGCCGACCGCGGACAACACCCATGAGATCGCGCAGCGCATCGCGCCGGACGCGCGGATCGTGTACGTGGACAACGACCCGATCGTGCTGGTGCACGCCCGCACCCTGCTGACCGGCAGCCGCGAGGGGGCCACCGACTACATCGACGCCGATGTGCACGACCCGGACGCGATCGTGACGCGCGCGGCCGGGACGCTCGACCTGACCCGGCCGGTCGCGGTGATGATGCTCGGCATCCTGAACTTCGTGCTCGACACCGACGCGGCCCGCGACATCGTGCGCCGGATCATGGCGGCGACGGCGCCGGGGAGCTTCCTGGTCCTCACGCATCCCACCTTCGACGCCGAGGTGGGCGGCGAGCTGCAGGTGCCCGCCATGGAGTTCTGGAACAAGAACGCCACTCCCCCCATCACCGCCCGCAGCGCCGCCGACATCGCCGCGTTCTTCGAGGGCCTGGACCTGATCGAGCCCGGCCTGGTCTCCTGCTCGCAGTGGCACGCCGAGTCCGGCACCGCCGTGGTGGTGCCGCAGTACGGCGCGGTGGCCGTGAAGCCCTGACCCGTTGAAAGTATGATCAAGCAATGTCTGACATGACCGAAACCACGCCGGGCTGGCTCTCCTCCGACGACCTGGAGATGGCGCGCGCCCGCATGCCGATCCTGTACGTCGAGGCCGTGCCCGTGCGGGTCGACGACAGCGGCGAAGTCACCAGCGTCGGCCTGCTGCTGCGCATAGGGCCCGACGGAACGGTCAGCCGGACGCTCGTCTCCGGCCGGGTGCTGCACCACGAGCGGGTCCGTGACGCCCTCCTGCGCCATCTGGAGAAGGATCTCGGCCCGGTGGCGCTGCCCCGTGTCCCGGCGTCGCTGCAGCCGTTCACGGTCGCGGAGTACTTCCCCACGCAGGGCATCACCCCGTTCCACGACCCGCGTCAGCACGCGGTGTCGCTGGCGTACATCGTGCCGGTGACGGGTGACTGCCGGCCCCGGCAGGACGCGCTGGACCTGGTGTGGTTCAGCCCTCAGGAGGCCGTGTCACCGGCCGTCCAGAGCGAGATGCCGGGCGGGCACGGGGTGCTGCTGAAGCAGGCGCTGGCCCATGCGGGCTGTGTGATCTGAGGCGAGGGAGGGTCACTCGCGCTCCGGGTGGGTCAGGTTGGCCCCGTTCGACGGGTCGAAGACATGGGCCTTGCTCATGTCGACCCGGAGCTCCACGGGTGCGCCCTCGCGGGCCCGGGTGGCGGCGTCCAGCCGGGCCACGACCTGCTGGTCCGCCCCGGCGCCGGTGTCGCCGAGGCCCGAGTCCGTGGCGAGTTCCTCCAGTTCGGCGGTGGCCACCGGGCCGCCCTCGGCGCTGAAGTACACATACGCGTCCGAGCCCAGGGACTCCAGCACGTCCACGGTGGCGGTGACGACGGGCCCTTCCGTGCGGGGGGTGAGGCTCGCGTCCTCGAAGGCCTCGGGCCGCAGCCCCAGGATCACCTCGCGGGGCGCCTCCCGGCGCTCCAGCGCCCGGCGGGCGCGGTCGTCGAGCGGCAGTTCGCCGAGCGGGGTGTGCAGGCTGCCGGCGGACAGCGAGGCGTTGAGGAAGTTCATCGACGGGGAGCCGATGAAGCCGGCGACGAACAGGTTGCGCGGCATGTCGTAGAGCTCGGCCGGGGTGCCGACCTGCTGGACCACGCCCTGGCGCATGACGACGACCCGGTCGCCGAGGGTCATCGCCTCGGTCTGGTCGTGGGTGACGTACACGGTGGTGGTGCCCAGGCGGCGTTGCAGCCGGGAGATCTGGGTGCGCATCTGCACCCGCAGCTTGGCGTCCAGGTTGGACAGCGGTTCGTCCATGAGGAATGCCTTGGGGTCGCGCACGATCGCCCGGCCCATGGCCACCCGCTGGCGCTGGCCGCCGGAGAGGTTGGCCGGCTTGCGGTCCAGGAACTCGCTCAGGTCGAGCACCTTGGCGGCCTCCTCCACCTTGCGGTCGATGGTCTCCTTGTCGACCTTGGCCAGCCGCAGCGGGAAGCCCATGTTCTCCCGCACGTTCATGTGCGGGTACAGGGCGTAGCTCTGGAACACCATGGCGACGTCCCGCTCCTTGGGGGCGAGGTCGTTGACGACCCGGCCGCCGATGCGCAGGGTGCCCTCGGTGATGTCCTCCAGGCCCGCGATCATGTTCAGGGTGGTGGACTTGCCGCAGCCGGACGGGCCGACCAGGATCACGAACTCGCCGTCGGCGATGTCGAGGTCCACGTCCCGTACGGCGAGGGATCCGTCGGGATAGCGCTTGGTGACCTTCTCGAGGACGATCTCGGCCATGGGTGGTGCCTCCTTGCCTTCATGGTCAGCCCTTGACCGCCCCGGAGGTGAGTCCGGCCACGATCCGCCGCTGGAAGAGCAGGACGAAGACGATGATCGGGACGGTGATCACCACGGCCGCGGCGGCGATGGACCCGGTGGGCTGCTGGAACTGCGAGCTGCCGGTGAAGAACGCGATGGCGGCGGGCACGGTGCGCGCGGACTCGGTGGAGGTCAGCGAGATCGCGAACAGGAAGTCGTTCCAGCAGAAGATGAACACGAGGATGGCCGTGGTGAACACGCCGGGCGCGGCCAGCGGCACGATGACCAGCCGGAAGGCCTGCGCGGCGGTGGCCCCGTCCACCTTGGCGGCCTTCTCCAGGTCCCAGGGGATCTCCCGGAAGAACGCCGACAGCGTGTAGATGGCCAGCGGCAGCGAGAAGGTCATGTACGGGATGATCAGCCCGGGCCAGGTGTCGAAGATCCCGATGATCCGCTCGATGTTGAACAGCGGGGACACCAGGGAGATCGGCGGGAACATGGCGATCAGCAGGGACATGCCGATGAGGACCTGCTTGCCGGGGAACCGCAGCCGGGCCACCGCGTAGGCGGCCATGGTGCCGAGGATCACCGCGATCGCCGTGGCGATGAGGGCGATGCCGATCGAGTTGATCAGCGCCCGGGTGAACTCGGAGGTGGCGAAGATGCCGCGGTAGTTCTCGAAGGTCCAGTCCGTGGGGATGTAGTCGCCGTCGGTGAGGGTGCCCGGGTCCTTGAAGGACAGGGCGACGATCCACCACACCGGGAACAGGGCGTAGAGCACCACCACCACGTTGACGACGGCCCATCGGCCCGCGTGGGTCCTGCCCGCGGCGGCCATCAGCGCTTCACCTCCGCGCCCGGTGCCGCCGCGCCGAACAGCTTGACGAAGGTGAAGGCGATGATCCCGACACAGATGAAGATCAGGACCGAGATCGCCGACCCAATGCCCAGGTTCAGCGCGGTGAACAGGTTGTCGTAGCCGAGGATGGACAGGGAGCCGGTGCCGTGGGCGCCCGCGGTCAGGACGTAGATGTTGTCGAAGATCCGGAAGGCGTCCAGGGTGCGGAAGAGCAGGGCGACCAGGATGGCGGGCTTCATCAGCGGCAGCATGACCTTGGTGAACCGCTGCCATGGGGTGGCGCCGTCGACCATGGCCGCTTTCAGGGTCTCCTCGGGGACCAGGGCGAGGCCCGCCAGGAGGAGCAGCGCCATGAACGGGGTGGTCTTCCACACCTCGGCGAGGATGATCAGCCACAGCGCCGGCCACTGCTCGGTGAGCGGGGCGTCGCCCTCGGGCAGCAGCGAGGCGAGGTAGCCGAGTTCGGGGGTCCAGGCGTACTGCCAGGAGAAGGCGGCGACGACGGTGACGATGCCGTACGGGATGAGGACGGCGGTGCGGACCGTGCCGCGCGCGAAGAGGGTGCGGTGCATGACCAGGGCGAGGCTCATGCCGAGGACGAGTTCGATGGCCACGGACACGACGGTGAGGAACAGCGTCACCCAGAAGGCGTCCCACCAGAACGGGGAGGTCAGCACCGCCCCGTAGTTGCTCAGTCCGGCGAACTCGGCCTGTGCCGGAAAGCGCAGGTCGTAGCGCTGGAGGGACAGGTAGACCGCGTAGCCGATGGGATAGGCGGTCACGGCGATCATGACGATGACGGCCGGGGCGCACAGCAGCCAGCCGAGCCGGCGCTCCTGCCGGGCGCCGGCGGAGAGCGCCTTGCCGCCGGTGTCCTTCGCCTTGGTCTTCGCCGGCTCTGCCATGGTGCTCACGGGATCACACCCTCGGATCGCAGGGCCTGGTCGATCTGTTCCCGGATGGTGTCGACCGCGCTCTCGGGCCGGATGTCCGACGGCGGGGACAGGGTGTGGGAGACGGCGATCGACACGTTCTGGTAGGCGGGGGTGAGCGGCCGTACGCTCGCCCGCTCCAGGGAGGACAGGACCTCCTCGGAGAAGGGGTACTGCTTCTTGAACGACGGGTCGTCGTAGAGGGCGCGCAGGGTGGGGGGCAGTCCGCCGTCGAGGGCGGCGGTGAGCTGGTTCTCCCGGTTGCGCAGGCACAGCGCCGCCTCGAAGGCCAGGTCGGGGTGGCGGGAGTAGGCGCTGACGGCGAGGTCGATGCCGCCGACGGTGGGGCGGGACTCGCGGTCGGCGTCGACGCGGGGGTAGGCGGCCCAGCGGAAGTGCTCGAACAGCTCCGGGTTGTTGCTTCTCATCGACGGATAGACGAACGGGTAGTTGATCTCGAAGGCCGCCACGCCGGACTCCATGGCGAGGCGGTTCTGGTCCTCCATCTGGTTGGGCAGGGAGGGGTCGGCGGCCGGTGAGTTCGCCAGGTCGCGCATGATCGAGGCGGCCCGTACGGCGGGCGGGCCGAGGGAGGGCTCGGTGGCGCTCGGGTTGAGGATGGTGCCGCCCGCGCTGTTGATCAGGGAGTTGAACCAGACGGTCAGGCCCTCGTACTGGGCGCCCTGGATCTCCACGTAGTGCGGTTTGCCCTGCCGGGCGAGCTCGCGGGACATGTCCAGCATCTCGGACCAGGTGGCGGGCGGGTCGGGCACCAGGTCGCTGCGGTACCACAGGAGCTGGATGTTGGTGTTGTACGGGACCGCGTACAGCTTGTCCTTCCAGGTGGCCGTCTGGAGCGGGACGCGGAGCGTGCCCTCGGTGGCCTGCCGCTTCATCTCCCCGGTCCACTCCCGGATCCAGCGGGCCTCGGCGAACTCGGCGGCCCAGGTGACGTCGAGGCCGAGGATGTCGAGGGAGTCGTCCTCGGCGGCGAGCCGGCGCACCAGCTGCTCACGCTGGCCGTCGGCGTCGCGGGGCAGCTTGTTGTAGACGATGCGGTAGCGGCCGCCGGAGGCCCGGCTGCACCGGTCGGCGGCCTGCTGGAGGGCGCCGGAGTCGTCGGGGAAGTTGTACCAGTTCAGGGTGGGGCGGGAGGTGCTGTCCGCGTCACCTCCGCAGGCGGCGAGCGCCGACGCCAGCAGGGTCAGCGCGACCAGCGCACGCGTCCGTCGCGGCCTGCCGGTACGTCCGCGCCTCACGTGCACGCGTTCCACACCTCGCTCCCGGGATTGCCGCGCGGGGGTCGGATCCCGCGGCGGTGGCTACCCGGCGAACGCTAAGCAGCACCCAGGGCGATATCAAGGACATCCGCGGACGATTCGCCCAGGGAGGGGCGTGGGCGGGGCGTCGCCGAGGGGGACGGGCCGGGGCGGCTGTTCAGCCGGCGGCACCGCCGGGAGTCACCAGTCCGGTCTCGTAGGCCACCACGACGGCCTGGGCACGGCTGTCGAGGTCGAGCTTGGTCATGGTGCGGTTGAGATGCGTCTTGACCGTCGCCTCGCTGATGAAGAGCTGCTCGGCGATCTCGGTGTTGGACAGGCCCCGCGCGGTGAGCAGCAGCACCTCGCGCTCCCGGGCCGTGAGCGCCTCCAGCGACGCCGGGGAGTCCGGCACGGGCTCGGAGCGCTGGACGTACGCCTCGATGAGCCGGCGGGTGACGCTCGGCGCGAACAGCATGTCGCCGCGGGCGACCGCGCCGATCGCCTCCAGCAGACGCTCGGGGCCCGTGTCCTTGAGGAGGAATCCCGAGGCCCCCGCGCGCAGGGCGGCGTACACGTATTCGTCGAGGTCGAAGGTGGTGAGCACCAGGACGCGCGGCAGCGCGGGCCGGCCGTCCGGCGCCCCGGGCTCCGGCGGAGCGGCGGCGGCCTCGGCGAGAATGCGTTCGGTCGCGGTGATGCCGTCCATGCCGGGCATGCGGATGTCCATCAGGACCACGTCGGGCCGGGTGCGGGCAGCGCAGGCGACGGCGTCCGCACCGCCCGTCGCCTCTCCGACGACCTCCACCCCGGACGCGGCCCGCAGCAGCGCCACGAGGCCCGCGCGGATCAGGTCCTGGTCGTCGACCACGAGCACCCTGATCATCCTCGTAATCGATTCCCTCATTCCCCGGCGGTCCGTGCCGCGGTGGGAAGCGTGAGGCACACCCTGAAGCCACCGTCGGCGCGCGGACCGACGTCCACCGTGCCGCCGTAGAGCCTGGCGCGTTCCCGCATGCCGATCAAGCCGTGCCCCGCCGACGGCGGGACGTTGGCCGGAAGCGATCGCTCGGGCCGTCCGTCGTCGGTGACCGTGACGGTCAGCTCCTCGGCACCGTAGGCGACGACGACGACCGCTTCGGCGGGGCGGGCGTGTTTGATCACGTTGGTGAGGGCCTCCTGCACCACGCGGTACGCGCACAGTTCGACGCCGGACGCCAGTGACCGGGGGTTTCCCTCCGTCCGCAGGTGCACCGGGACGCCGGCGGCCCGGACCCGTTCGACCATCTCACCGAGCCGGGACAGCCCGGGCATCGGCGTGTACGGCGCCCCCTCCGCGTCCTCCGGCCGCGCGCCGTCCTCGGGGCCGGTGCGCAGCAGGGTCAGCATGCGGCGCAGTTCGCCCAGCCCTTCTTGGCTGGTTTCGTTGATCGTGCGCAGCGCCGCGCGGGCGGTTTCCGGTTCGGAGTCGAAGACGTAGCTCGCCAGCCCGCCCTGCACGTTGATGACCGACATGTGGTGGGCGACCACGTCGTGCAGCTCGCGCGCGATCCGCCGCTGCTCCTCGGCGACGGCACGGCGCATCCGGTCCTGCTGCTCGCGCCGCAGCTGCTCGGCCAGTTCGGCGAGCCGGTCGGCGCGGCGGGCGGAGACCTGTGCGGCGATGCCCACCCGGCAGCCGACGGCGGGGAAGACGGCCGCCTGGGCGAGCACGGCGGGCGTGGCCTGTCCGGCCCGCCAGCCGGCGTACACCCATACGACGCCCACCAGGACCGTGCAGGCGATCGCCGGACACCGGCGGCGCAGCGAGGCGACCGTGTACAGGGCGAAGAACGGGCCCATCGAGTTCACGACGGGCCAGTAGTCGAGGGTGATGAACAAGGCCCAGGCCGAGCAGCTCACCGCGAAGACGGTGAGCGGGGCGCGTCTGCGCAGCGCCAGGGGTGCGTTGACCAGGCAGGTGAGGGCGATGCCGAGGCCGTCCTGGGCCTGCCAGCCCGCCCCGGGCTCGGGTTCGCGGCCGAGCAGGACGGCAACCACGGTGAAGGCCGCCGCGATGGCGGTGTCCAGCCAGAGGTCCCGGCCTTCGATCAGTTGTTTGATCCAGCGCACGGGCGCAGCGTACGGCCACGGCGGCGTGCGGTCCGCCGGTTCCGCGCAGAGCGGGGCGAGCCGCCACCTCCCCCTCTCATGCCCGTTCTGGGTCATGGGTGACTCCGTGCTCGCCCCCCCTGCGGCCCCCGTCTGCGGGTGCGTCCCCGCTCCCCCACTGAAGGTAGGCCCATGGAGCTCGGGGATCGTCAGACCCACGGATGACGATCGGGGTAAACCCTGGCGGTATTGCGTCGGGCGGAGTTGCTCCTCTCGATCCGAGATTGACAGCGGGCGCTTGCCCGTATGGGCAGTGCGTAGGGCATGACGGCCACCCGACGCCTCCCTTGCCGGCACACGAAAATGCGCACGAAAAGGCCTTCCACGAAGACCTCAGGCTGCAGTAGAGGCGCGGCCCACGTGCGCGGGGCGGGCCGGCACTCGATCGTGTTCACCTTGACGCTTTAACAGCGTTAACGCCATACTCGAACCACACTCACCGAATGAAGCAAAGGGAGCACTGGCGCAACTTACGCCCTCATGACAACGGACGTAATGGCCGTCTCCAGGCACGGGCTTCCAGTCGGATCGTGAACGCGGTACACGATTGGCTTATCAAGCGAGGTGGATATGCAATTTTCTCTACTTGGACCTCTTGAGGTGATTTCGTATCGCAATGAGTATGTCCCGCTGGGGGGACCCAGGCAGCGAGCGATGCTGGCGATGCTGTTATTACATCCCAACAGGATCGTATCGCTGCAGAGGTTCAACTCCGCGTTCTGGGGTGAAGACCCTCCTGTGAGCAGCCGCAAAATCCTGCAGAACGCCGCTGCGGGCTTGCGCGCTACCCTCCGGAAAGGCTTCGGAAGTGACGGTCCCGTCGCCTTGGTGACCCAGGACCCCGGGTACCTGCTGCAGGTCGATCCCCGCAGTATCGATGCATGCCGGTTCCAGCACATCGCCCAACGTGGCCGGGCCTCGATGTCGGCCGGGCGCTGGGATGCCGCCCGCCTCGAACTGGGCAGTGCGTTGTCGATGTGGAGAGGCCCGATGCTCGCAGGAGTCGGTGCCGATTGTTCAGCCTGGCCCGAGGTGATAGCGGCGGAGAACGCGCAGCTCGACACCCTCGAAGACTACTTCCACGCGGAGCTCTCCTGCGGCCGCCATCGAGAGGTACTGTCTTCTCTGGAAACCGCTGTCGAGCTGAATGCGTCCCGCGAGCACCTCGTGGCCCAGCTCATGGTGGCCCTCTACCGAGCCGGCCGGCAGATAGACGCTCTCGCGGTTTATCGCCGCACCTGCACGCTTCTGCGAGACCAGTACGGCGTGGAACCGGGTCGCGGTCTTCGTCGGCTGGAATCCGCGATCCTCAATCACGAGGCGTATCTGGACAGGCTGCTCGGTCCGTATCCGGACGTTTTCGCCGGACGGGGAACCTGATCCGGCAGCGGTCCGCCTTCCCCGCCGGCGTGAGGAAGGCACACAACGTGCGGGCCTGCGGGGGACGGCGCGTCGGGGCCCGGCCGACCGGCACGGTCACATGTCCTGAACGGCCAAGGTCCCGACCGCGGTGCGCAGGCTGCCCGAGGCGATCATCCGGGCCACCTCCTCGATGTCGGAGTCCATCGGGCGGTCCCGGTCGAGGAACGGACACACCTGGCGTATGCGGTCGTACGCCTTCCGGGTGGGCGGGCTCAGCACATCCGGACCGCGCAGGTCCGCGGCCTGGCAGAGGGCGATGAGGTGAATGGCGGCGACGCGCTGCACCAGGTCGACGACGCTGCGTGCGTCGCGGGCCGCGATCGTTCCCATGCTCACCTTGTCCTGGTTGTGCGCCTCGGTGGAGCGCGAGAAGGACGCGGCCGGCATGGTCCATTTGAGGGCTTCGGCGGTGAGCGAGGACGCGGCGATCTGCGTGCCCTTGAAGCCGTGGAACAGGCCCGCTTCGAAGTCGTCCGGCCCGATCCACGGGATGAGGTTGGGCGTGAGGCCATGGTTGAACTTCTCGTCGACGATCAGTTCGAGCTGCCGGTCGAGCAGGTCGCCGATGCCGGCCACGGCGGTCTTCAGGGCGTCCATCGCCTGGGCGACGTGGCCGCCGTAGAAGTTGCCCCCGTTGCGGACCATGCCGGTCTGAACGTCGAACAGCGGGTTGTCGTTGGCCGAGTTCACTTCGACGGTCAACCAGCGGTCGGCCCAGTCGGCGGTGTCCAGCAGCACACCTGTGACGTGTGGGGCGCAGCGGACCGAGTAGTGGTCCTGGATGCCGCGTGTCAGCTCGGCGAAGTCGGCGTCGGGCCGGACGGTGTCGCGGTCCACGGCGGCGCCACCGGTCAGCAGTGCGCGCAGGGTGGCGGCACTGGACACCGTGCCCGGGTGCGGCTTGGCGTCGAAGAGGAACTGGGTGAAGTGCGCCGGGTCGCCAAGCAGTACTTGGCTGGTCATGGCGGTGGCGAGGTTGGCGGCGAAGGCCAGCTCACGTGCGTCGTGCACGGCGAGCACTCCGAACCCGGCCATGAACGAGGTGCCGTTGACCAGGGCCAGCCCTTCTTTGGCCTGCAAGGTCAGCGGACTCAGGGCGCAGTCGTGGAGGGCGTCGGCGGCCGGTTTCGGCCGACCGCCGTGCAGGACCGTTCCGCGGCCGATGAGCGCGGCCGCCAGATAGCTCAGCGGGACCAGGTCGCCGCTGGCGCCGACGGAGCCGCGCTCAGGTATCTGCGGCAGGATGTCCGCGTTGATCATGTCGACCAGGGCGCCGACCAGCTCGGGGCGTACGCCGGAATGGCCGCGGGCAAGGCAGTTCGCGCGGATCAGCATGGTCGCCCGCACCACGTCGGGCGCGGCGATCGGGCCGGTGCCGGCGTTGAGGAACCGGATGAGGTTGTCCTGCAACTGGTCCGTCTTGCGCTTGGAGATCTGCCGGGCGCTGCTGTCGCCGAACCCGGACGTGACGCCGTAAATGGGACGGCCGGTGTCAATGAGGTGATGCTTCATCCCGTTCGACGCGTCAACGCGCTTGGCGGCGCTGTCGGCCAGGCGAACGGTGGAGGTTCCGGGCTGCCGAGCCAGCGCGACGATGTCCGCGGTCGACAACTCGTGACCGTCGAGCTCGACTTCGGACAGGCGGGGCTCACTGGGGGTGGGTGTGCTCATGTCGGTCCTCTCTCCGCGCGGACCACGGCCCACGCATGTGAAGAAGTCGCCGTAGCGGGCTGCGTTCTTACGCGCGCCTTCATTACGCGATGCCGGGATCACGTAACTCCCGAAAAGCTGCACGCCGATTATGCGGGACGCCCATAACTGCTGGTTCCTCATTTCGGGAACGAGGGGCGCGGAAGCGGTCGAGGAACGAACAGTTACCGGTTTGTGGAGGCGGCGGTGTTAGCTTCCAAAGGCAAGGTCAGCCCCTTCTTCGAGGCGGCCTGGAAGCCTTATCGCGAGTCCGCGGTTTCCTGGAATCGCATAACTCGGCGGCAACGCCGGCGCCGCGGGAACCTGGGCTGAGGATGAATGGGGAATAGGGTGCTGGATCCCAGTTCGGTCCGACCGCTTGAGGATGTGCTTGAGCAGCGCGCGGCGGAGTTCGGCGCCAAAGCGGCCTTCGCGGACGCCCTGCGCAGTGTCAGCTACGCGGAGTTGGCACTGCGTACCCGGAGAATTGCCGGACACCTGCACGCGATGGGTGTCCGCCCCGGGGACCGGGTCGCGATCTGCGTGGGCAACAGAGTCGAGGCGGTCGAGACGGCCTTTGCCGCGGTACGGGCCGCGGCGGTCTGTGTCCCGCTCGACCCGAATGCTTCGGCTGCCGAACTCGCCTTCCGGTTCGATGACAGCGGTGCCAAGGTGGTGTTCGTCGACAGCGCTCGCCGGGAATCGGTGACGCGGCTGGCGGCCGAACGGCCGCACCTGCGCGTCGTACTCGTCGAGGGCGAGTCCGGGGACCTGCCCACGCTCGACGCTCTCACCGCCACGGAGCCGGAGCCGTCCGCCTTCGGGCCGGCGGAACTCGACGCCCCCGCATGGCTGTTGTACACCTCCGGTACCACCAGCCGCTCGAAGGGCGCCCTCGCGACAGCGCGGGCTCACCTCTGGGTGGCGGGCGCCGGCGTTCAGGTGCTCGGGCTGGGTCACGCCGACGTGCTGGTCTGCTCGGCTCCGGTGTTCCACATCTTCGCGCACGTGTGTTCCAGCATCGCCGGACCGTTGGCCGGAGCGACGGTGCACCTGACCGACGGGCTCGACGCCTCGCGTGTGCTGGCCCTGGCCGCGGCGGTCGACGCCACCTGTGTGCTCGGGGTACCCGCCTTCTACCATCGTCTGGTCGACGCGGCCGCGTCCCCGGCCGCTCCGTCCCTCGGCCGTCTGAGGTTCTGTCTTTCGGCCGGCGCAAAGGCCTCGGCACAGTTGCTCGCCGCGTTCGGCGAGACATTCGGGGTCCCGCTGCTCGACCAATACGGCAGCACGGAGGCCTCGGGGTACATCTTCACCTGCCGGCCCACGCAGAGGCCGGGCGACGTCTCGCGACAGATGGCGATCCCGGGTGCCGAGATCCGCATCGTCGACACCACCTCCCGACAGGACGTACCGGCCGGGGACGAGGGCGAGATCTGGGTACGCAGCCCGGGCAACATGATCGGCTACTACGGTCGGCCCGACGAAACCGCGAAGGTCCTCACCGACGGCTACTTCCGTACCGGCGACCTCGGCCGGAGCACGGCGGCGAACCGCTACACGATCACGGGACGGCTGAAGGAGACGATCATCCGCGGCGGTGACAACGTGCACCCCGCGGAGATCGAAGACGTCGTTCGCCGAGCCGCGGGTGTCCGCGACGTCGCGGTCGCCGGCCGTCCTCACCCGGTGCTCGGTGAGGTGCCGATCGCGTTCGTCGTGCCCTCGGAGACCGGTTTCCGGCCCGGGGACGTCTTCGAGGTGTGTCGTGAGCGGCTTCCACACTTCAAAGTGCCGGAGGAGTTGTACGAGGTCGCCGACCTGCCCCGCAACGCGGGAGGCAAGTTGCTGCGCAGGGAACTGCCCTCCACACCGGCGAGGCTTCGCGGGCTCGGGCAGACCTGGACGGACGGGCTGTCCCGGCAGGAGTGGCGCGTCGCGGAGGGAAGGCAACGGGAGGGCGACGTCGACGAGTGGACGATCCTCCCCTGCCCCGAGGGAGCCCCGGCCGACGTCGTGCGGGAACTGAGCGGGCTGCTCGCCGACGCGGCCGATCCCGTCCTGGTCGTGACCCGGGGAGCCGACACCGACCTGGGGCAGGCCGCGGGCTGGGGTCTCGCGGAGGCCCAACAGGCCGACCGTGAACTGGTCCTGGCCGACGCGGGAGAGAACGACGAGATCGCGTCCGTGGCGCGCGAGGCGATCGCCCTGCGGGCGCCCCAGGCCGCCGTCCGGGACGACGTGTTGCTACCGCGCGTGGGGGCGGCACCCACCCGCGCCGGCGCGGCCTCCCCCGCCATGGACGGGACGGTGCTGGTCACCGGAGCAGAGACCGGACATGCGGCGGAGCTGGCCCTGCACCTGTGCACCGCGTACGGGGTGCGCGCTTTCCTGCTGGTCAGCCCCTCCGGCGCGCCGGACCTCGCGCACCGGCTCACGCGGCACGGCGCGGAGGTCGCGCAGCTGACCGGCCGTCTCACCGGCGCGGACGCGCTGACCCGGCCGCTCGAACAGCTCAGTCTTCCGCTGACCACCGTGCTGCACTGCGTCACCGAAGAGACGGACGAGGAACTGGCTGTCGCGGCCGCGACGGTGCTGGACGGGATCAGCACGACGTTCGCCCTCGACGCGGTCGTGCTGTCCACCTCCGTCACCTGCGGGCCGGTCTCCCATCTGCTGCGCACGCTGGCGCGGCGGCACACCGGAGCGGGCCGCCGCGTGCGGGCCCTGATGTGGGATCTTCCCGAGGACGCACCCGGCCGCGAGCGGCGCAGGCTGTTCGACGCGGCGCTGCTGACCGAGGAGCCGGTGGTGCTGCTCGGTGACTGGCCACGGGACGAGGCCGACGCCGCCGGAGGGGAACCCGCGGGCATGGCCCGCCCGCCGGCCGGAGGCGAGCAGGCACTCGGCCGGCAGGTCCGGGCAGCGGTGCATGCCGTGCTCGGCACCGAGGTCACCGACGACCGCAGCAACTTGCCCCTGGCCGGACTGACCTCCCTGTCCGCCGTTGCCCTGAGCAAGGAACTCGCCGCCGTGACCGGGCTGGACCTGCCGTCGACGCTCGCCTTCGACTACCCGAGCCCCGCGCAGCTGACCACGTACCTGGCCGAGCGGCTCACCGGGGCGAGGCGCGACCAGGCGGCCGAGCCGTCCCGGCACCCGGGCGGGCCGGACGAGCCCATCGCCATCGTCGCCATGTCCTGTCGGCTGCCCGGCGGGGTGCGGTCCCCCGAACAGTTGTGGGACTTGCTGACGTCCGGCGCCACCGCGACCGGTCCGTTCCCCACCGACCGAGGCTGGAACCTGGAGGATCTGTTCGATCCGGATCCGGACCACTCCGGCACCACGTACGTCCGTACCGGCGGATTCCTGGACGACGCCGCGGAGTTCGATGCGGCATTCTTCGGAATCCCGCCGCGGGAGGCCGCATACATGGATCCCCAGCAGCGACTGGTGCTGGAATCCACCTGGGACCTCTTGGAACGGGCCGGGCTACGCGCCGGTGACCTGCGGGGCAGCCGGACCGGCGTCTTCCTCGGAACCATGTATCACGACTACGTCTCACGGTTCGGGGCGCAGACACCGCGGCTGGACCGGTTCGCGACCGCGGCGGGGACCGGTGGCGTCGTGTCGGGCCGCGTCGCCCATACGTTCGGCTTCGAAGGCCCCGCGGTCTCTGTGGACACCGCTTGCTCGTCGTCCCTGGTCTCGCTCCACCTCGCCGTGCAGGCGCTGCGGACCGGGGAGTGCTCGCTCGCGGTGGCGGGCGGCGTGACCGTCATGTCGACGCCGGACGCGTTCATCCAGTTCAGCCGGCAGCGGGGCCTTGCCCCCGATGGAGTGTGCAAGCCCTTCTCCGCGTCCGCCGACGGGACCGCGTGGGCCGAGGGAGTGGCGCTCCTGCTCGTGGAACGCCTCGCCGACGCGGAACGCGCGGGCCACCCGATCCTTGCCGTCGTCCGCGGATCGGCGGTCAACCAGGACGGTGCGTCCCAGAGCATGGCCGCGCCGAACGGCACCGCGCAACAACGGCTGATCGAGTCGGCTCTCGTCCGTTCGGGCCTCACGCCCGGCGAGGTCGACGCCGTCGAAGCACACGCCAACGGTTCCCGGCTGGGTGACCCGATCGAAGCGCGCGCTCTCCAGCGGGCATACGGCCGGGACCGTGCGCGGCCCCTGCTGCTCGGAACGATGAAGTCGAACATCGGGCACGCGCAGGCCGCGTCCGGGGCAGCGGGCGTCATCAAGATGGTCATGGCCATCCGGCGTGCGACGTTGCCGAAGACCCTGCATGCCGAGGTGCCGACACACGAAGTGGACTGGTCCACCGGCGACCTCGAACTGCTCACCGAGGCGCGGGAGTGGCCCGCCACCGGACGGCTTCGACGGGCCGGCGTCTCCTCGTTCGGACTCAGCGGCACGAATGCCCACGTCATCGTCGAGGAGTATCCGGACCCACCCGTCCGGCGCCCTACGAGCGGCGCGGCCGGGCCGGTGCCCTGGGTGCTCACCGCACACACGGCGCCCGCCCTGCGGGCCCTCGCACAGTCGATGCGCGGCACCGAGGAAGACATCCAGGACGTGGCGTACACCCTGGCGAGGACCCGCACTCCGTGGGCGCACCGGGCCGTGGTGGTGGCGGACTCCCTGGACGGCCTGCGGACCGGCCTGGACCGGGTCGCCGACGGAGAACCGACGACGCCGACGACAGGGCCGGTCGCTGTGCTCTTCACCGGCCGGGGAGCGGGTCGGCGGGGCATGGAGCAGCAACTGCGGCACCGGTATCCGGTCTTCGCCGCCGCGCTCGACGAGGTACTGGCGTACGCACCCGACGGCCTGTCCACGGCGCCGGAGGACGAAGACCCCGCCGAAGGGCTCGAAAACACCGGGTACGCCCGGATGGCGGGCTTCGCCTTCGAGGTCGCCCTGTACCGCCTCTGGGAATCGTGGGGGCTGCGTCCCGGATACGTTGCCGGCCACGCGGGCGGGGAGATCACGGCCGCCCACGTCGCCGGGGTGCTGTCATTGGAGGACGCGGTCGCTGTGATCACGGCGCGGGCACGTCTGACGCAGACGTCGCCGTCCGGCGGCAGCCCGGCCGAGGACTTCGCCACGGCGATCGCGGACGTGCGCTTCGGGGAGCCGTCCATCCCCCTCGTGTCCATGGCCACCGGCCGGACGGCCGATCCGGGTGAGATGACCGCGCGGCACTGGACCGAGCATGCGCAGGCCCCCGTACGGTTCGCCGAAACCGTGCGGTGGCTTGCCGACCATGGTGTGGGCGGCTTCCTGGAACTCGGCGCGGACGAGGTGCTGACCGGCATGGTGCGCCGGGCCCTCGGTGCCGGTGCCCGGGCGGTGGCCGCCGTCGGCCGTGACCGCGACGGGACCGCCACTCTGCTGCCGGCCCTGGGTGAGGTCTTCGTCTGGGGCGCCGATCTGGACTGGCCGGCGATCGTCGGCGGCGGTCGTCCGGTGCCCCTGCCGGCCTACCCCTTCCAGCGCGAGCGTTTCTGGCTGGAGCTGGAGGGCACCGCGGACGATCCGCGGAACCGTGCGAGCGCCGCCATCGGCTCGTCGGCGTCGCACCACGGCGGTGACGCCCCGCCGGAGAGCACCACCGACCACAGCCTGCTCAGGTGGGAGTGGATGCCGCGGTCCGTCGTGGCCGGCCGGTCCGGCTTCGACGTCCACGCCGTCCGGCTGTCCGACGCGAGCACACCCGCCGACATGCGTGCGGCACTGCGGAACGCTGTCGGCACCGTGCAGCAGCGGCTCGCGTCGGATGCGTCGCGACCGCTGGTGGTCGAGGTTCCGTACGACCGGCCCGCCGGGGCTGCCGTCTGGGGGGCGCTGCGCGTGGCGCAGTCGGAGCACCCGGGCGCCGTCGTGCTCGTCGACACGGACCACGACGAACGCTCCCGGGCCGCCCTTCCCTCCGTCGTCGCCTCCGGCCTGACCCAAGCCCGCCTCAGGACGGGCGAGGTCGCGGTGCCCAGGCTGGTACCCGCCGGGCCTGCCGT
This sequence comes from Streptomyces speibonae, assembly GCF_984686075.1. Taxonomy (NCBI): domain Bacteria; kingdom Bacillati; phylum Actinomycetota; class Actinomycetes; order Kitasatosporales; family Streptomycetaceae; genus Streptomyces; species Streptomyces speibonae. Next base: position 761,432 of record NZ_OZ480260.1, read on the forward strand.
GCGGGTGCCCTCACCCTCCGGGCACTGGCGGCTGGACACCGACGCACCGGGCACGCTGGAGAACGTGCGGGTGACGGTGTCCCCCGACGCCGGGCGCCCCCTGGCCGCGGGCGAGGTCCGCGTCGCCGTTCGTGCCGCCGGTCTGAACTTCCGCGACGCCCTGCTCGCCCTCGGCCGCTACCCGGGGCGGGACGCCGACATCGGGGCCGAGGGAGCCGGTGTCGTCATCGACGTCGGCCCCGGCGTCGACGGGCCGGAAGTCGGCGATCGGGTGGCAGGGCTGTTTCCCCATGCCGTCGCGGACGTCGCCGTCGCGGATCACCGGCACCTCGTCCGGATGCCCGACTCCTGGTCGTTCGCACGGGCCGCGGCCTTCCCCGTCGTCTTCCTGACGGCCGTCCACGCGCTGCGGCACCTGGCGGGGCTGCGGGCCGGGGACACGGTGCTGATCCACGCGGCAGCCGGTGGGGTGGGGCTGGCCGCGGTACAGGTGGCCCGGGCCGCGGGGGCGGAGATCTTCGCCACCTGCAGCCCCGGCAAACGGCATCTGCTCCGGGAGTCCGGCATCGCCGAGGACCACATCGCGTCCTCGCGCGACGCCGGATTCGCGGAAATGGTGCGGGCGGCGACCGAGGGCCGGGGCGTCGACGTGATTCTGAACTCGCTCGCCGGCGAGTTCGCGGCCACGTCCGCGAAGCTGCTCGTCCCCGGTGGGCGGTTCGTGGAGATCGGGGCCGCCGACCTGCGTGACGACAGCTGGCCGGCCGGTATCCGCCACCACCACTTCACCCTGACGGACGTCGACCCGCACCGCATCGCGACCATGCTGGCCGAGGTCGTCCAAGAGCTGGAACGCGGAACACTCCGGCACGTACCCGTCCGGCGGTGGGAACTCGGTGAGGCGCGCACGGCCTTGCGCTCCTTGTCGCGTGGCCGGACGTCGGGGAAGAACGTCATCGCCATGCCCCGGGCACTCGACCGCCCGGTACTCGTCACCGGCGGCACGGGGCGACTCGGCTCCCTGTTCGCCCGGCATCTGGTCGCCGACCGTGGCGCCCGGGACATCGTTCTGGCCGGTCGACGAGGCCCGGACGCCGAGCACACCGATGCGCTGCGCGCAGAACTGGAAGGGCTCGGCGCACGGGTCCGCATCGTGGCCTGCGACGTGGGCGACCGGCAGGCGCTCGCCGCTCTCCTGGAGGACACCGGCCCGCTGTCCGGGGTCGTCCATGCCGCCGCGGTGGCGTCGGAGTCGCCGTTCACCGAGGTGGACGGCGAGCGGGAGGAATCAGTCCCGCTCCCCGGGACGGACGCCGCCTGGTGGCTGCACGAGCTGACCCGGGAACACGATCTGGCGTTGTTCGTCCTCTTCACTTCGGTCGCGTCCGCGATCGGCAGCCCCGGCCGGGCCGTTCACGCCGCGGCCGACGGCTATCTGGAAGCCCTCGCCGTACTCCGGCGGGATCTCGGGTTGCCGGGCACAACGATTGCCCAGGGAAGCCGGCACCCGACCGACGACGAGGCACTCCGGCTGTTCGATGCCGCGTTGCGCACCGGACTTCCCCATCTCGCCGCGGTCGGGCCGGCGGACACGCCATCGGCATCCGATGGGCCGGAGCCCGAGGTACTGGAGGTCGCGCTCCGTGGTGACGACAGCCGCCAGACGGTCTTCTCCAGTGGCCCGCTGCGCCGGCCACGGCTGGTGCAACTGGTGCGCGAACACGTGGCGGTCGTCCTCGGGCACTCGTCCGCGCACTCCGTGGACCCGCACTCCCCCTTCCGAGAACTCGGCCTGGACTCACTCGGTGCTGTCGAACTGCGCAACCGCCTGAGCGCGGTCACCGGGCTCGGACTGCCGGCGACGCTGGCCTTCGATCGTCCGACCGCCGACGCGGTCGCGGACCTGCTCGATTCCGTCCTCCCCGGCTCCGCCGGACGCGGCGGTGAGGCACCGGCCAAGGCCGAACTCGACGGTCTCAGAGCCGTGTTGACGGGGCTCGGCGACAACCGGTCCGCACGCGAACGGATCGCCCGCGAACTGCGCGTGCTGCTCGGCCTGTGCGGTGCCGACGACGCGCAGGGCGAGGAGGCCGACGATCTTTCATCCGCCGACGACGAGGAGCTGTTCTCCATCATCGACGGCCGGGCCGGTCGAGAAGGAGTGAGGGACGATGGCTGACGAACAACAGCTCCGGGACTACCTGCGCAGGAGCACGGCTGAGATACGGACGCTGCGCCGACGTCTCGACGCTCGGGAACAGAGCGCGGCCGAGCCGCTCGCGATCGTCGGCATGGCGTGTCGCTTCCCCGGCGGGGTGCGCTCACCGGAAGACCTGTGGCGCCTGGTCCTGAACGGGACGGACGCCACGTCCCGCTTCCCCGCCGACCGCGGGTGGGATCCCGCCGAGATGGGCGGGGCGGCCGCGGACACCGGTCGTGGCAGCCGGGTACTGCGGGGCGGATTCCTCGACGACGCCGCTCTGTTCGATCCCACGTGCTTCGGCACGGCCCCGCGTGAGGCGCTGGCGATGGACCCGCAGCAGCGCCAGTTGCTGGAGGTGACGTGGGAGGCCGTCGAGCGCGCCGGAATCGGCATCCATGCGCTCAAGGGCAGCGACACCGGGGTGTTCACCGGTGTCACCCATCACGAGTACGGCGGTTCGCTGCGCGACGCACCGGAAGCCGTCGGAGGGCATCTGCTCACCGGTACCGCGCAGAGCGTCGCGTCCGGACGCATCGCCTACCAGTTCGGCCTGACCGGTCCGGCGGTGACGGTCGACACCGCGTGCTCCTCGTCCCTGGTCTCGTTGCACCTGGCCGGGCAGGCGCTGTGGAGCGGGCAGTGCTCGCTCGCCCTCGTCGGGGCGGCCACGGTCATGTCGAGTCCCGGGGTGTTCGCGGAGTTCTCCCGGCAGGGCGGACTGGCTCCGGACGGCCGGTGCAAGCCGTTCGGCGCGGGAGCCGACGGGACCGCCTGGGCCGAGGGCGTCGCGGTCCTGGTCGTCGAGCGGCTCGCCGACGCGGTCCGCCATCGGCACCCGGTCCGGGCGCTGGTGCGGGGGACGGCGGTCAACCAGGACGGGGCGAGCAACGGGCTGACCGCTCCCCATGGGCCCGCGCAACAGGCGGTGATCCGTGCGGCGTTGACGGCTGCGCGGCTGTCGCCTGCCGATGTCGACCTCGTGGAGGCGCACGGCACCGGAACGCCGCTCGGGGATCCGATCGAGGCGCAGGCCCTGATCGATGTGTTCGGTCACGACCGCGACCCGGCCAATCCGCTTCGTCTGGGCTCGGTGAAGTCCAACCTCGGCCACACACAGCACGCAGCGGGGCTCGCCGGAGTGGTGAAGAGCGTGATGGCCCTGCGGGCGGCCACCTTGCCGCCGACCCTGCACGCCGAGACCCCCACCCCGATGGTCGACTGGGACGACAGCGGTGTGCGCCTGCTCACGGCAGCGGAGGACTGGACCGCCGCGCCCGGCCGGCCACGCCGGGTGGGTGTGTCGAGCTTCGGGATCAGCGGCACGAACGCCCATGTCGTGCTGGAGGAGCCCGGCCCGGAGCACCTGGCCGCCGAACCGGCGCCCGGTGTCCCGTTGCTGAGCGGGCCCGCCGTGCTACCGCTCTCGGCGCGCGGCGAGGCATCGTTGCGGGCCCAGGCAGGCCGGCTGGCGGACCTCGTGGACACCGGCCACGGCCCCCGGCCGGAGGACGTCGGGTGGTCGCTGGCGCGCCACCGCAGCGCCCTCAGCCATCGTCTCCTCGTCCACGGGCGCGACAGGGCCGAGGTGCTGGCCGGTCTGCGGGCGGTCGCCGCCGGCAACCGGCCGTCGGCCGCGCCGCGGGCCGCGGACCGGCCCGTCTTCGTCTTCCCGGGCCAGGGCTCGCAATGGACGGGAATGGCTCGTGGTCTGCTGAGTCACTCCCCCGTCTTCCGTGACGCCATCGCCGACGTCGATGCCGCGCTCGCCGAGTTCTCGGACTGGTCGGTGACCGCGACCCTGCAAGGAGCACCGGGTGGCGCCGACATCAACCGGGTGGACGTCGTCCAGCCGGTCCTCTTCGCCGTCATGGTCTCCCTGGCCGCGGTGTGGCGCGCGGCCGGGGTGGAACCCGTGGCCGTGCTCGGGCACTCCCAGGGCGAGATAGCCGCCGCCCATGTCGCCGGGGCGCTCTCGCTGCGCGACGCCGTACGCATCGTGGTGCTGCGCAGCCGGGCCCTGCGGGCACTGGCCGGACAGGGAGGGATGGCCAGCGTCCGGGCCACGCCCGAGAGGGTCGAGCAGCTGCTGGCCCGCTGGCCGGACCGCCTGTCGGTGGCCGCGGTGAACGCCCCGGAGGCGGTCGTCGTCTCCGGTGACAGCGCGGCCCTGGAGGAACTGCTGGAGGCGGAGCCGCAGGCCCGGCGCATCACGGTGGACTACGCGTCGCACTGCGGGCAGGTGGAGCACGTGCACGAAGAGATCCTGTCCGGTCTCTCCGGCATCGCTCCGGTGACGTCCGCCATCCCCCTGTGCTCCACCGTGGCGGCCGACTGGATCGACACCGGCACCATGGACGCCGGGTACTGGTACAGGAATCTGCGCCAACCGGTGCTGCTGGCGCCCGCGTTGCGACGACTGGCCGAGTCCGGGCACCGCACGTTCGTCGAGATGAGCCCCCATCCGACGCTGAACACGGCGATTCAGCAGGTGCTGGACGATGCCTTCGTCACCGGCTCACTCCGGCGGGACCACGACGACACGACCGAACTGATGACCTCGCTCGGCCGGTTGTTCACGGCAGGAACCGACGTGGACTGGACGGCCGTGATCGGCGGCGGCCGACGGGTGGACCTGCCGACGTACGCCTTCGACTCGCGCCGGTTCTGGCTGCGGCCCGCGGTCACCCGGCAGGAGTTGGCCACGTCCGGTGTGACGGTGCTGGCTCATCCGCTGCTGCGGACCTCGTTGGAACTGCACGGCTCCGGGGCGGTGGTACTCAGCGGACGGATGTCCGCCGCCTCAGCCGGCTGGTTGCTCGAACATCGAGTCGCCGGTTCACCGGTGCTGCCCGCGACCGCGTTCGCGGAGATCGCGGTTCTCGCCGGCGACCAGGTCGGATGCGACCGGGTGGCGGAGATGGTCCTCGAACGCCCGCTGGTCCTCGACGCCGACGAACCCGTCGCGCTGAGAGTCGAGGTCGATGCGCCGGGCGCGGAGGGGCGCCGGAACTTCGCGGTGCTCGCCCGGACCCCGTCGTCGAACCCCGCGTGGGTCCGGTATGCGAGCGGCACACTCGACCATGCGGAGGGCACCGGCCCGGCCCGCCTCACGCAGTGGCCCGGCCCGGACGCGGTCCCGCTCGAGACCGAGGGACTCTACGACGAGTTCGCCGCCGGCGGGCTCGACTACGGTGCGACCTTCCGCGCCCTGGGAACCGTGTGGCGTTCGGGCGACGACGTACTGGCGGAGGTCGGCCTGCCGGAGAGCGCCCGGCACGAGGCGGAGTCCTACACGCTGCATCCGGCCCTCTTCGACGCGGCTCTGCACGCGATCGCCCTGACCACCCGTGCCGCGGCGGGGCGCCGGTCGCTCCCCTTCTCCTGGCACGGTCTCTCCCTCCTCGCTTCCGGAGCGACGTCCTTGCGGGTGCGGATCACCCCGCTCGAGGACGAGAACCACTTCGCACTCCTCGCCACGGGTCCCGACGGCCTTCCGGTGGCCGCCGTCGACAGGGTGGTCCTGCGCCCGACGGGGGACGAGGCCGTCGCGAGCGACGAGCTGCCGGACCCCCTCCATGAAGTCTCCTGGCACGCGTGCACGTCGGCGTCCGGCGAGCGCCCGCAACCCACGACGTACGCGGTCCTCGGCGGAGAACGCGGCGACGGTCCAGGTGCGCCTCCGGCAGACGTCACCGAGTATCCCGGTGTGCCGGAGTTCTCGGCCGCCCTGGACGGTGGAGCTCAGGTCCCGGACGTGATCCTGACGTCGTGCACCACGGCGGATGAAGCCCTCACCGTGGTCCATCTGCTGCTGGAACGCGAGTCCCTCGCTCGCACCACCGCGGTCTTCCTGACCCGCGGCGCGGTGGCCGCCGCGCCCGGCGAGGCTCCGGCCGATCCCGCCGAGTCGGCGGTCTGGGGTCTGCTGCGGGTTGCGCAGAACGAACATCCGGGCCGGTTCGTGCTGCTCGATCTCGGAGGACGGCCGACGCCAGCGGATCCGGACCTGATACGAAAGTCCCTGGCGGCCGGTGAGCCGCAGCTCGCCGCGCGTGCCGGCAAGCTCTTCGTCCCCCGTCTTCGTGCCCACGCCCTCAACCCGGCACTGCAGCCGCCTCGGGCGGACGGGCCCTGGCGGCTCGCCGTACCGGTGCGGGGCAGCATGGACGGCCTGGCGCTGGTCCCCGCCCCTGAGCAGGCGCAGCCACTGGCCGCGGGCCAGGTGCGTGTGGCGGTGCGTGCAGCGGGCCTCAACTTCCGGGATGTCCTCATCGCCCTGGACATGTACCCGGAAGAGGGAGACATCGGCAGCGAGGGCGCGGGCGTCGTCGTCGGCGTTGCCGAGGACGTGCCGGACCTGCGGCCCGGCGATCGCGTGTTCGGCCTGTTCGGACAGGGCTCGACAGGCACCCACGCGACCGCCGACCGCCGGCTGATCGCGCGGATGCCGACGGGCTGGACCTTCGCGCAGGCCGCCTCGGTGCCGGTGGCGTACCTCACCGCCTACCAGGGCCTGGTGGACATGGGCGGCCTCGAAGCGGGGGACGCGGTGCTCATCCACGCCGCCACGGGCGGTGTCGGCGCCGCAGCCGTACACCTGGCCCGTCACTTCGGTGCCCAGGTCTTCGCGACAGCGCATCCCGACAAATGGCCCGCTCTGCGAGCGGCCGGTGTTCCTCCGACGCACATCGCCTCGTCGCGCGACGACGGCTTCGTCCACCGGTGGGCGGGACGGCGGATGGACGTGGTCCTGAACTCGCTGACCGGTGAGCTGGTGGACGCCTCGCTGCGGCTGCTGTCGGACGACGGTACGTTCGTCGAGATCGGCAAGACCGACGTGCGGGACGCCGACGAGGTGACCGCCCGGCTGCCGCGGGCCCGCTATGCCGTGCTCGACCTGATGCGCACCGGCCCGGATCGGGTGGCGGAGATGCTGGCCGAGCTGCGGTCGCTCTTCGAGAGCGGGGCCATCGCCCTGCCCCTGATCACGGCGTGGGACGTACGCCGCAGTGCCGAGGCCATGCGCTTCATGAGCGGCGCGCGGCACATCGGCAAGATCGTGCTGACCGTGCCCGCCCCGCTGAACCCGGACGGCACCGTCCTCGTCACCGGGGGCACCGGAACGCTCGGCGCGAAGGTGGTCCGGCACTTGTCCACCGCCCACGGGATGCGCCGATTCCTCCTGGCCGGCCGCCGTGGTGACGCGGCCGAACTGCGAGAGGAAATGGCCGCGGCGGGAGTCACGGTGACGACCGTCTCCTGCGACGTCGGCAACCGGGACGAGGTGGTCGAGCTCCTGGCGGCTGTGCCCGCCGAGCATCCGCTGACCGCGGTGATCCACGCGGCGGGCGTGCTCGACGACGGCGTGGTCACCTCGTTCACCCCCGACCGGCTCGCCGCCTTGATGCGGCCGAAGGCGGACGGCGCGCGTCATCTCCATGAACTCACCCGTGACAGCGACCTCGCTGCTTTCGTCCTGTTCTCGTCCGCGGCCGCCACTCTGGGCAACGCCGGTCAGGCGGGATACGCGGCAGCCAACGGCTACCTCGACGCTCTCGCCCAGCAGCGGCGAGCCGCGGGGCTTCCGGCCGTGTCGCCGGCCTGGGGCCTGTGGGCGGAGCGTTCCGAGATGACCGGACATCTCGACGACGCCGACCTCGCCAGGCTGGCTGCCTCCGGCGTTCGGCCGCTGCCCGACGCCGTCGCACTCGAGCAGTTCGACCGTTGTCTGCGCGCCCCGGACGCTGCGCTGGTCGTGGTGCCGGTCGATCGACGGGTCACCGAGCGGGCGGGGGACGGCAGCATCTCACCCCTGCTGAAGGGCCGCTCCTCCCGGCCGCGCCGACGGACGGTTTCCGAGGCCGGGACGACCGATCCCCTGCACGCCCGTCTCGGCGGTATGGACGACGCCACGGCCGAGGCCGAACTGGCCGAGACCGTCCGTGAGGTGGCCGCCGCCGTACTGGGGCATCCGGACCACACGGCTTTCGGCCCGCACACCTCGTTCTCGGAACTCGGGTTCGACTCCCTGCTCAGTGTCGAACTGCGCAACCGGCTGAGCACGGTCGTCGGGCTCACACTGCCCGCCACCGTCGTCTTCGACCATCCGACGCCGGTGGAGCTGGGCCGCAGGCTGTGGCAGGACCTCGCCCCCCGGATCCCGGGCCGCCCGGCGTCCCTGGCGATGACCTTGGACCGGCTGGAGAGCCTTGTCGGCGCGGGGAACCTGCACGCGGCGGAAGCGGACGACGCGGTACGTCGGCTACGGGCGATGCTCACTCGGATCGAGCCGCCCGCACGATCGGGGGAAGCGGCACAGACCACTGATCTGAGCGGCCTTTCCCCCGAGGAGATCTTCGCGATCCTCGACGACCGGTGAGCCGGGCTGCCCGCTGGGATTCAGCCCGGAGGAGCCACGCACGACGGGATATTCGCGCACCATCGAGGGAAAGTGATCATGGCTACCGAATCAGAGCTCTTCGACTACCTGAAGAAGGCGACCGCGGACCTGCAGGAGTCCCGGCGCCGGGTCCGCGAACTGGAGGACGCCGCGCGGGAGCCGATCGCGATCATCGGGATGGCGTGTCGCTACCCCGGCGGCGTGCGTACTCCCGAAGAACTGTGGAGCCTCGTCGCAGCGGGCACCGACGCCATCACGGACTTCCCCGGTGACCGGGGATGGGACCTGGCCGCCCTGTACGACCCGGACCCCGACCGCAGTGGCACGTCCTCCACCAACCAGGGCGGATTCCTCGACGGCGTAGGCGATTTCGACCCGGACATGTTCGGTATGAGCCCGCGTGAGGCGTTGGCGACCGATCCCCAGCAGCGGCTGGTGCTGGAGATCTCCTGGGAGGCCATCGAGCGGGCCGGGATCGCCCCGTCGTCGCTTCGGGGCAGCGACACCGGGGTGTTCATCGGTGTTCTGGGCCAGGACTACTTGCCGGATCTGCGGAACCTGCCGGAGGCCGCCGACGGTTACGGCATCACCGGCAGCGCCGACAGCGTGGTCTCCGGCCGGGTCTCCTACACGCTGGGCCTGCACGGTCCGGCGGTCAGTGTGGACACGGCGTGTTCATCGTCGCTCGCGGCGCTGCATCTGGCCGCGCAGGCCCTGCGCGGCGGCGAGTGCGGGCTCGCCCTCGTCGGCGGAGTCACCGTGATGTCGACGCCGGGCATGTTCGTGGAGTTCTCCCGGCAGCGAGGGCTGTCGCCCGACGGCCGCTGCAAGGCGTTCGGCGCCGCGGCCGATGGGACGGGCTGGGGCGAGGGCGCGGGAATCCTGCTGGTGGAACGGCTGTCCGACGCGCGTCGCAACCATCACCCCGTCCTGGCTGTCGTGCGGGGTTCCGCGATCAACCAGGACGGAGCGTCCAACGGACTGACCGCGCCGAACGGCCCGTCCCAGGAGCGAGTGATCCTCAAGGCGCTCGACGACGCCGGCCTGACCGTGGCCGACGTGGACGCCGTCGAGGCGCACGGCACCGGGACCGTGCTCGGCGACCCGATCGAAGCGCAGGCACTGCTCGCCACCTACGGCCGCAACCGCCCCGACGACCATCCGCTGTGGCTGGGGTCGGTCAAGTCCAACATCGGCCATACGCAAGCGGCAGCCGGCGTCGCCGGTGTCATCAAGATGGTCCAGGCCATGCGCCACGGCACTCTGCCGCAAACCCTGCACGCCGGCCGGCCGTCCTCTCATGTCGACTGGACCACCGGCAACGTACGCCTGCTCACCCGGAACAGGCCATGGCACGACGCGGGCCGCCCACGCCGAGCGGGAGTGTCCTCGTTCGGAGTCAGCGGCACCAACGCGCACGTCGTCATCGAGCACGTGGCCGAGCCTGCCGAGCCGGAACCCGGGCCCCCGTTCCCCGGACCGGTTCCCTGGGTGGTGTCGGCGCACTCCGAGGCCGCACTGGCCGAGCAGGCGCGCCGGCTGTCCGCACACCTGGGCGCTCACGCCGGGTCATCGGCGGCGGACGTGGGTTTCTCCCTTGCCACCACACGGTCCCGGTCGGAGCACCGTGCCGTCGCGGTGGGGGCCGGCCGAGCCGAGTTGCTCGACGCCATCGGCACCATCGGGGGCGACACCACGTCGCCGGACCTGGTCGCCGGCGTGGCCGATGTGCGCGGCAGGACGGTGTTCGTGTTCCCCGGCCAGGGTGCGCAGTGGGTGGGCATGGCCACCGAACTGTGGGACAGCAACGCGGTGTTCGCGGACCGGATGGCCGCGTGCGAACGGGCCCTGGCCGCCCACGTCGACTGGTCGCTGCGTGAGGTACTCGCCGACAAGGCGGCACTGGAGCGGGACGACGTCGTGCAGCCCGTCCTGTTCGCGCTCATGGTGTCACTCGCGGAACTGTGGCGCTCCTACGGCGTGGAACCCGACGCCGTGGTGGGGCACTCGCAGGGTGAGATCGCCGCCGCTTGCGTCAGCGGCGCGCTGTCGCTCGACGACGCCGCCCGGGTGGTCGCACTGCGGAGCAGGGCCGCCACCGCGCTGGCAGGACTCGGCGGCATGATGACCGTTGCCCTGCCCGTGGACGACGTGCGGGCGCGGCTGCGGGCACACGGCGACCGTGTCTGGGTCGCGGCCGTCAACGGACCGCGATCGGTCGTGGTGGCAGGCGACCTGGACGTTCTCGACGAGTTGCACACCGTCACCGACGCTGCCGGAGGCCGGCCACGCCGCGTTCCGGTCGACTACGCCTCGCACACCCCCTCCGTCGAAGCCATCGAGGGGGAACTGCGCACCGCCCTCGCCGGCCTGTCGCCCCGCCCGCCCCGGGTGCCGTTCTTCTCGACCGTCACCGGCGATTGGCTCGACCAGCCGGTCGACGCCGGGTACTGGTATCTCAACCTGCGCCGGACGGTTCGGTTCGAGGACGCCGTCCACGCGCTCGCCCGGCAGGGCTTCAGGTTCTTCATCGAGGTCAGCGGACACCCGGTGCTCACCACCGGTGTGGAGGACACCGTCGAGGCCCTCGGGGTGGACGCCGCCGTCCTCGGTACGCTGCGACGCAACGATGGCGGTCTGCGGCGTTTCCTGCTCAACGCGGCCGGGGCCCACGTGCGGGGACTCGACGTGGACTGGACGCCCTCTTTCCCTGCCGCCCGCCGCGTCGACCTGCCCACGTACGCCTTCCAGCACCGGAGGTTCTGGCTCTCCCCCGCCCCCGCCGCGGTCCGGCCCCGGGAGGACGGTTGGCAGTACCGGGTCGCGTGGCGGCCGGTCCCCGCCGCCGAGTCGACGGCCGGCGACTGGCTGGTGGTCCTGCCGTCGACGGTGGACGACGACGGCGACTGGGCCGGGCCGGCGGCGGTACGGGTCGTGCTCGACACCGCGACCGCCGATCGCGAGCGGATCGGCCGCCAGGTGCGTGCGGCGCTGGCCGGGAACCCCCGAGTGGCCGGGGTGCTCTCGCTGCTGGGCCTGGACCGGCGTCCCAGCCGGGGTACGACCGCCGGCACCGTCGGCACGGTCGCTCTCGCCCAGGCGCTCGGCGACATCGGGCTGGACGCCCCGTTGTGGCTGGCGACCCGTGGCGCGGTGTCGGTGGACGGTTCCGACCGGCCGGTCTCCCCGGAACAGGCCCAGTTGTGGGGACTGGGCCGGGTCATCGGGCTGGAACACCCCGAGCGCTGGGGCGGTCTGGTCGACCTGCCGACGCCTTACGGCGACGGCGTCCTGAAGCAGTTGGTCCGCGCCGACGGCGAGAGCGAACTGGCGATCCGCGGCACCACGGTGTACGCGCGCAGGCTGGTTCATGTCGCCGAGGACACCGCCGCCCCGGCCGGCGGCTGGCGGCCCACGGGAACGGTGCTGGTCACCGGGGGGACCGGGGTGCTGGGCGGTCACGTGGCGCGTTGGCTCGCCCAGCACGGGGCCGGCCACGTGGTGCTGACCAGCCGTCGGGGGGCGGCCGCCCCGGGCGCCGCGGAGTTGACCGCGCACCTGCGCGAGCTCGGCACCGAGGTGACCGTGGCGGCCTGCGACGCGGCCGACCGGGACGCGATGGCCCGGCTGATCGCCGAGCATCCGCCGTCGGCCGTCTTCCACGTGGCGGGCGTGCTCGACGACGGAGTCATCGAAGGGATCGACGCCGACCGGCTGGAGGGCGTCTTCAGGCCCAAGGCCACGGCCGCCAGGATCCTTGATGAGCTGACGCGTGACCTGCCGCTCTCGGCGTTCGTGCTGTTCTCTTCGGTGGCGGGAGTGCTGGGCAGTGCGGGCCAGGCGAGTTACGCGGCGGCCAACGCCTACGTGGACGCGCTGGCCGAACAGCGGCGGGCGGTCGGACTGCCCGCGACCTCGGTGGCCTGGGGAGCCTGGGCGGAGGGCGGCCTGGCCACCGACGGTGGAGTGATCGAGGAACGGCTGCGGCACACCGGTGTGCGGCCGATGCGGCCGCCGTCCGCGATGCGGGCGCTGCAGAGCGTTCTGGACCGGGACGAATCCGCCGTCGCGGTCGTCGACGCGGACTGGGACCGCTACGTCGCGGCGAGCCACACACACGGGCTCCCGCCCTGGGCCCGCGACCTGCCGGAGCTCGCGCGAACCGCCTCGGCCGGGGAACCCACCGAGGACCGGGCCGCCGCGTTGCGACGGCGGTTGGCCACCCAGACACCCGAGGACCGCGCCCGTACGCTGCTCATGCTGGTGCGCACGCACGCCGCCGCGGCCCTGCACCACTCCGAGCTGGACGCCGTCGCGGCCGACCGGGCGTTCCGCGAGCTCGGTTTCGACTCGCTGACCGCTCTCGATCTGCGCAAGCGGCTGAACGCGGCGACCGGGCTCCGGCTGCCGAGCACGGTGGTATTCGACTACCCGGCGGCCCGGTCGTTGGCCGATCACCTGGGCGAGTTGCTCCTCGGTGCCGACAACGCCGTACACGTCCCCGCGGTCACCGCGCCGGCCGACGACGGCGACCCGATCGCCATCGTGTCGATGGGCTGCCGGTTCCCCGGTGGTGTGCGCTCCCCCGAGGACTTCTGGAACCTGCTGGTGACCGGCGGCCACGTCGTCGGCGAATTCCCCACGGACCGCGGCTGGGACACCGAAGCGCTCTACCACCCCGATCCGGACCACCCCGGCACCAGCTCCACGCGGTACGGGGCGTTCCTGAGCGACGTGGCCGGCTTCGACGCCGACCTGTTCGGCATCTCCCCCCGTGAGGCGCTGGCGATGGACCCGCAGCAGCGACTGCTGCTGGAGACGGCGTGGGAGACGTTCGAGCGGGCAGGCATCGATCCGACGTCGTTGCGGGGCAGCCGGGCAGGCGTGTTCGTCGGCACCAACGGGCAGGACTACTTCACCGGACTCGATCAGGTGCCGAGCGGTGTCGAGGGCTACCTTCTCGGCGGCAATGCCGCCAGCGTGGTGTCCGGTCGCATCGCCTACGCCTACGGTCTCGAAGGGCCCGCCGTCACCATCGACACCGCCTGCTCCTCGTCCTTGGTGGCGCTGCACCTGGCGGCTCAGTCGCTCCGGCAGGGCGAGTGTTCGCTGGCGTTGGCCGGCGGGGTCACCGTCCTGTCGACCCCCACCGTGTTCGTGGAGTTCTCCCGTCAGCGAGGCCTCGCCGCGGACGGACGGTGCAAGCCGTTCGCCGACTCCGCCGACGGAACCGCCTGGGGCGAAGGCGCCGGTCTGCTGGTACTGGAACGGCTGTCCGACGCGCGACGCCATGGCCATCCCGTGCTGGCGGTGCTGCGCGGATCGGCGGTCAACCAGGACGGTGCGTCCAACGGGCTGACCGCTCCGAACGGCCTCTCGCAGCAGCGGGTGATCCGGCAGGCACTCGCCAACGCCGGCCTCGAACCGTGCGACGTGGACGCCGTGGAGGCGCACGGCACCGGCACCACCCTGGGCGATCCCATCGAGGCCCAGGCACTGATCGCGACCTACGGCCGCGAACGCGACCGGCCCTTGTGGCTGGGGTCGGTGAAGTCGAACATCGCCCACACCCAGGCCGCCGCCGGCGTGGCCGGTCTGATCAAGACGGTGCTGGCGATGCGCCACGGTGTCCTGCCGAAGAGCCTCGGCAGCGACCGCCCGTCGACCCACGTGGACTGGACGGCCGGCATGGTGCGCCTGCTCACGGAGAACACACCGTGGGAACACGGCGACGGGCCGCGTCGTGCCGGAGTCTCCTCGTTCGGTGTCAGCGGCACCAACGCTCACGTGATCCTCGAGTCGGTCCCGTGCGACACCGCCGAGCACCGGCAACGGGCTCCCCACGGCCCGTTGCCCTTCCTCGTGTCGGGCCACACCGGGGCCGCGCTCCGTGACCAGGCCGCCGCGCTCCGCGCCGATCCCGGCGGAGATCCGCTCGACACCGCGTTCTCGCTGGCGACGACGCGCGCCGCGCTGCCGCACCGTGCCGTCGTCGTCGCCGAGGACTCCTCGGAACTGACCGGTTCGCTCGACGCCTTCCTCGACAGCCGTTCGACGCCCGGGGTGAGCGGCGGGGTCGCTGAGCGTGAGCACAAACTCGCCTTCGTCTTCTCCGGTCAGGGGTCCCAGCACACCGGCATGGGACGTGAGCTGTACGCGCGGTTTCCGGTGTTCGCGACGGCACTGGACGAGGTCTGCGAGGAACTCGACCCGCTGGTGGGGCATGCGGTGCGGGAGGCGATGTTCGAACGGCAGGCCGAGCCGGACGACACCGGGAACGCGCAGCCGGCGCTCTTCGCGTTCCAGGTCGCGCTGTTCCGGCTGCTGCGGTCGTGGGGCCTGCGGCCCGACGTCGTGGCCGGTCATTCGGTCGGCGAGATCGCGGCGGCCCACGTCGCCGGTGTGCTGAGCCTGCCCGACGCGGCCGCGCTGGTCGCGGCGCGGGGGCGGCTGATGGGGGCCCTGCCCGCAGGCGGAGCGATGATCGCGGTCGGGGCGGCCGAGGCCGACGTGCTCCCCTTGCTGGGCGAGGACGTGAGTCTCGCGGCCGTGAACGGCGAGACGTCGGTCGTCGTCTCGGGGACCGAGCCCGAAGTACGGCGCGTCGCCGGCCACTTCGCCGGCCTGGGCGTACGGACCAAGCGCCTGCGGGTCAGCCATGCCTTCCACTCGGCATTGATGCAACCGGTTCTCTCCCCGTTCACCGACGTGCTCAAGACGTTGTCGTTCGAGCCGCCGGACATTCCGTTCGTGTCGTCGGTGACCGGTGGCCGGGTCACCGACGAGATCACCGACCCCGCCTATTGGACACGGCACGCGCGCGACACGGTGCGGTTCGCCGACGCCATGGCCGCGGTGCGCGCGGACCAGGTGACCGGCATGGTCGAGATCGGTCCCGACAGCACGCTCACGGCCCTGGTCGCCGAGGTGTTTCCCCTTGCTGTCGCGGCACAGCGCATGGACCGGGGCGAGCAGCGGACCGCGATCACCGCGCTGGCGCAGCTGTGGGCGAACGGTGTGCCGGTGAACTGGGCCGCGGTGTTCAGCGGCACCGGTGCCCAGCGGGTCGACCTGCCCACCTACCCCTTCCAGCACCGGCGCTACTGGATGCGCGGGAGCCGCCCGGCCGGTGACCTCGGTGCCTCCGGACTGGCCGGCGTCCCACACCCGCTGATCGGCGCACGCGTGCCGGTTGCCGACACGGGAGCGGTGCTGTTCACCGGGAGCCTCTCGACGGGGACACACCCGTGGCTGTCCGATCACGCGGTCGCGGGCGACGCGGTGTTCCCCGGCACAGGCTTCGTGGAAGTGGCGTTGCAGGCGGCCGGGCAACTGGGCTGCGACCGCGTGGACGAACTCACCGTCGAAACACCTCTGGTGCTCACCGACGCGGTGCAGTTCCAGTTGGCGGTCGACCCGCCGGATCACGACGGTTTCCGTGCCCTGAGGCTCTACGCACGGCCGCAGCAGGCCACGGCCGACGTCCCATGGAACCGGTATGCCAGTGGGACTCTGGCCGTCGCCCCGGCACCGGAGCTGTCCGACCTGGGCGAGTGGCCTCCCGTGGACTCCGTCCCGGTCCCGGTGGACGACCTCTACGACCGGATCGCGACGGCGAGCAGTTTCGCGTACGGGCCCGCCTTCCGCGGCCTGGCCGCCGCCTGGCGCCGGGACGAGGAGATCTTCACGGAAGTCACGGTGCAGCTGGACACGGCCGGCTTCGCCCTGCACCCGGCGCTGCTGGACGCGGCGCTGCATGCCGTGGCGCTGCGCGAAGGCGTCCCCGACCAGGACGTGATGCCGTTCTCCTGGAGCGGCGTCACGTGCCACCGGCCGGGTGCCGGCACGCTGCGTGTCCGGCTCGGTGTGCTGGGGCCGGACGCCGTGTCGCTGACGGTCACGGACAGCGTGGGGCGGCCGGTGGCCTCGGTGGAGTCCGTACGGCTGCGCCCGATCGCCGGCGGTCGCTCGAACCCGCTGTACGGGGTGGACTGGGTGCCGGTGCCGGTGCCGGCCGTCGAGGCCGGGCCCGTCGCGCCGGCATGGCTCGCGCCGGGGGATGACCTGCCGGCCCCCGATGGCGCCGTTCCCGACGTCGTCGTCGTGTCCTGCCTGGACGATCCCGACGGGACCACGCTGCGCGATGCCGTGGTGCGCACGCTGGAGCTGGTGCGGTCCTGGGTGACCGACGAGCGGTTCGCGGAGCGCCGGCTCGTGTTCGTCACACGCGGCGCCGACGACTTGGTGCATGCCGGCGTGTGGGGGCTGATCCGGTCCGCGCAGACCGAGCACCCCGGCCGGTTCGTGTTGCTCGAGGCGGACGGTCCCGATGCCGTGCGGGAGCATCTGCCCTCGGTGCTCGCCGTCGGCGAGCCGCAGCTGGCGCTGCGGGCGGGGGTGCTCCACGCCCCCCGGATCGCCCCCGTCGGGGACGACGCGCTGGTCCCACCGGCGGGCACCCCGCACTGGCGGCTGGACGTCCGGACCCGGGGCACCCTGGAGGGCCTCGCCCTCGTGGCCGATCCGGATGCGGGGCGGCCGCTGGCGGAGGGCGAGATCCGGGTCTCCATGCGCGCGGCCGGTGTGAACTTCCGAGACGTGCTGGGCACGCTCGGTGCCTATCCGGGCGACGTGACCATCGGCGTCGAGGGCGCCGGCGTGGTCACGGAGGTGGGCCCCGGAGCGACCGGCCCGGCAGTCGGCGACGCGGTGCTGGGGCTGTTCTCGCACGCGTTCGGGCCGACGGCGGTCACCGATCACCGACTGGTCGCGCCGATTCCCGACGGCTGGACGTTCGAGCGGGCGGCATCGGTACCGGTGGCGTTCCTGACCGCGTACTACGGGCTGGTGGACCTGGCGGACGTGCGTCCGGGCGAGTCGGTGCTGGTGCACGCCGCTGCCGGCGGCGTGGGCATGGCGGCGGTGCAGCTGGCCACGTGTCTGGGGGCCGATGTCTTCGGCACGGCGAGTCCCGCCAAGTGGGACACGCTGCGGTCCTCGATACCCCAGGACCGCATCGCCTCCTCGCGGTCGCTGGAGTTCGGCGACCGGTTCCGCGACGCGACCGGCGGCCGGGGCGTCGACGTGGTGCTGAACTCCCTCACCGGTGCATTCATCGACACGTCCCTGCGGCTGCTGGCCCCGGGCGGCCGGTTCCTGGAGATGGGCAAGGCCGACATTCGCCCGGCGGCCGAGGTGGCCGCGCACTACACGGCGTTCGACCTGATGGACGCCGGGCCCGAGCGGATCCGCGCGATGCTGGCCGAGGTGCTCGCGCTGTTCGCGGACGGTCGGCTCACGCCCCTGCCCGTGCGGAGCTGGGACGTGCGGCGGGCACGACACGCCTTCCGCACCATGAGCCAGGGCGAGCACGTCGGCAAGATCGTGCTGACGGTGCCGCCCGGCCTCGACCCGGCCGGCACGGTCCTGATCACCGGGGCGTCCGGAGCCCTGGGCTCGCTCATCGCGCGACACCTGGCGGTCGAGCACGGCGTCCGGCACCTGGTGCTGGTCAGCCGGAGCGGAGCCGACGCGGACGGCGCCGAGCAGTTGCGCGCCGACCTCGTCGAAGCGGGTGCGACGGTCGGCTTCGAGGCCTGTGATGTCGCCGATCGGGACGCTCTGGCCGCCGCGCTGGCAAGGGTGCCCGCCGAACACCCGCTGACCGCGGTCGTGCACAGTGCCGGTCTCCTGGCCGATGGGGTGGTCTCGGCACTGACGGCGGACCAGGTGGACGCGGTGCTGCGGGCCAAGGTGCGGGGCACGGTCAACCTGCACGAGTTGACCAAGGACAGGGACCTGGCCGCGTTCGTGCTGTGTTCCTCGGTGGCCGGCGTCCTCGGTGGGCCGGGTCAGGGCAACTACGCGGCCGCCAACGCCTTCCTGGACGCCTTTGCCCGGCACCGCAGGGCCGACGGTCTGGCCGCGCAGTCCCTCGCCTGGGGCCCGTGGACGGCCGACCAGGGCATGACCCGCCACCTGGACATCACCGACCACGTCCGGGTCAGCCGGGGCGGCCTCGAACCCCTGTCCGTGGCACAGGGCCTGGCCCTGTTCGATGCCGCCCTGGGTGCAGACAGCGCTCTGGTGCTGCCCGTCCGGCTGAACACCGCGGCTCTTCGGGACGCGGCGGACGACGGCACGCTGCCGTCGATGCTGCGCGGCATCGTCCGTCCCCGCACCGGCGCGGCGGCCCGCCCCGCGTCCGGTGGGGCCGACGGAGCGGACCTGACACGGCGGCTGGCCGGTCTGGACGACGCCGCGGGGGACCGGCTGCTGCTCGATCTGGTGTGCACGGAGACGGCAGCGGTGCTCGGCCACTCCTCGGCCGACGCGGTGGACGTCCAGCGCGGCTTCCTCGACCTGGGCATCGACTCGCTGACCGCGCTGGAGCTGCGCAACCGCCTGGGCACGACGACCGGGGTGCGTCTGGCCGCCACGGTGATCTTCGACTGCCCCACGCCCTCGGCCCTGGCCGGGCATCTGCGGACACGGCTGTGCCCCGCCGACGACCGGTCCGAAAGCGCGGTCGAGGAAACCGAGTCGACAGCCATCGACGCAATGGATCTCGACGACCTGGTCCGGCTGGCGCTGGACGACTCCGACCTGTGACCTGTCCGCACCTGGGAGAGAACGATGACGAAGCGGCCCGACCAGAAGATCACCGAAGCGCTGCGGGCGTCTTTGAAGACGAACGAGAAACTGCGGCAGGAGAACAGGAAACTCACCGAGGCCGCCCGGGAACCCCTGGCCATCATCGGCATGGGCTGTCGCCTGCCCGGCGGAGTGACCAGCGGGGAGCAGCTGTGGGACCTGCTCGCCGAGGGACGCGATGCCCTTTCACCGTTCCCCGACGACCGCGGCTGGGATCTGGACGGCCTGTACTCGCCGGACGCCGACCGCCCGGGCACGACGTACGTCCAGGAAGCCGCCTTTCTGACCGGCGCCACCGAGTTCGACGCCGGCTTCTTCGGGATCTCGCCCCGTGAGGCCACCGCGATGGATCCCCAGCAGAGGCTGGCGCTGGAGGTCTCGTGGGAAGCGTTCGAACGAGCGGGCATCGACCCGACCGGCATACGGGGCAGCGACACGGGCGTCTTCATGGGGGCCGCCGACCAGGGGTACGGCTTTCGCCGGCACCCCACTCCACCGGAGCTGGAAGGCCTTCTGGCCACCGGCAGCACCTCCAGTGTCATCTCCGGCCGGATCGCCTACACGCTCGGCTTCGAAGGGCCGGCGATCACCGTCGACACCGCGTGTTCCGCCTCCCTGGTGGCCCTTCATCTGGCGGCACAGGCACTGCGCCGGGGCGAGTGCTCGCTGGCGTTGGCCGGAGGGGTGTCGGTGATGGCCGGGCCGGGTCCCCTCGTCGAGTTCGCACGGCAGAAAGTACTCGCCCCCGACGGCCGGACCAAGGCGTTCGCCGCGGCGGCGGACGGCACGGGGTGGGCCGAAGGCGTCGGCGTGGTGCTGCTGGAGCGCCTGTCCGAGGCACGACGCAACGGCCACCGGGTACTGGCGGTGCTGCGCGGTTCCGCGGTGAACCAGGACGGTGCGAGCAGCGGGCTCACGGCGCCCCACGGCCCCTCCCAGCAGCGCGTCATCCGCATGGCGCTCGACGACGCCGGACTTTCACCGGCCGATGTGGACGCGGTGGAAGCGCACGGAACCGGCACCGCTCTGGGCGATCCGATCGAGGCCCAGGCACTGCTGGCGACGTACGGCCAGGACCGCGAACAGCCGTTGTGGCTCGGTTCGGTGAAGTCCAACATCGGCCACACGCAGGCCGCCGCCGGCGTGGCCGGTGTGATCAAGATGGTGCTGGCGCTGCGCAACAACATGCTGCCCGCGACCCTGCACGTCGACCGCCCGTCGCCGAAGGTGGACTGGTCGTCCGGCGCGGTGCGGCTGCTCACCGAAGCCGTGCCATGGCCGCGGAACGACCGGCCGCGACGGGCCGGCGTCTCCTCGTTCGGCATCAGCGGCACCAACGCACATGTGATCGTCGAGCAGGCACCGACCGTGCCCGCCGAGCCCTCCGCACCGGCGGGCACGGCCTGCTGGGTGCTGTCCGCCAAGTCCGAATCCGCTCTGCGGGAACAGGCCGCGCGGCTGCGCGACCACGTCGCGGCCCGTCCCGAGCCGGCCGCGGTGGACGTGGCCCACTCGCTGGTCACGTCACGGGCGGCATTCCCCCACCGGGCCGCGGTCGTCGCCACCGATCACGACGAGTTCCTGCACGGTCTGGGCGAGATCGCCGACGGAGCCGGCCGCACCGGTGTGGCCAGGGCAGCGGCCGAGGCGGTCTTCGTCTTCCCGGGCCAGGGCTCGCAGTGGGCCGGCATGGCGACCGAGTTGTGGGACACCAGCCCCGCCTTCGCCCAGCGGATGGACGAGTGCGACCGGGCGCTGAGGGCCTACACGGAC
Organism: Streptomyces speibonae; assembly: GCF_984686075.1. NCBI lineage: Bacteria > Bacillati > Actinomycetota > Actinomycetes > Kitasatosporales > Streptomycetaceae > Streptomyces > Streptomyces speibonae. Next base: position 782,461 of record NZ_OZ480260.1, read on the forward strand.
CGTCCGCTGCGCGACATGCTCACCGACAGCGACGCGCTGGCGGGCATCGACGTCGTACAACCCGTGCTCTTCTCCGTCATGGTGTCGCTGGCCGCGCTGTGGCGCTCGCACGGCGTGGAGCCCGCTGCCGTCGTCGGCCATTCGCAGGGCGAGGTGGCCGCCGCCTGCGTCGCCGGGGTGCTGTCGCTCGAGGACGCCATGCGGGTGGTGGTCCTGCGGTCGCGGGCGCTGAGGACGCTGGCCGGCAAGGGGGGCATCGTCTCCGTGCCGTTGCCCGCCGGAGAGGTGGGCGACATGCTCCCCGCCGGTGTGTCCATCGCCGCCTACAACGGGCCCGGCTCGGTCGTGGTGGCCGGTGACCCGGACGGCCTGGAGACGGTGCTCGCGGCCGTCCCCCGCGCCAAGCTCATCGCGGCGGGGGTCGCATCGCACTGCGCGCACGTCGAGCGGCTCCGCGACGAACTGCTGAGCGACCTGGCTCCCGTCTCCCCGCGGGCGGCGGGCGTTCCGTTCTTCTCGACCGTCACCGCCGACTGGCTCACCGAGCCGATGGACGCCCGGTACTGGTACCGCAACATGCGCGAACCGGTGCGTTTCGAAGCGGCCGTCCGCGCGCTCGCCGAGCAGGGCCACACGATGTTCATCGAAGTCAGCCCGCACCCCGTCCTCACCTCGGCCGTCCAGGACACGCTCGACGAACTGGACAGCACGGCGACGGTGGTCGGCTCGCTGCGCCGTGATCACGGCGACCGGGCGACCTTCCTCGGAGCCCTGGCCGACGCCTACGTGCGCGGCGCCACGGTGGACTGGGCCACCACCCTGCCCCCCGCCCATGTCGTCGACCTGCCCACCTACGCCTTCCAGCGAGAACGCCACTGGCCGACGACCGGGTCGTCCCCGGTCGCGGACCTGGGGGCTGCCGGACTGACCCCGCTCGACCACCCGCTGCTGACCGCCGCGGTGGAGCTGGGGGACGGCGCCGGGGTGGTGTTCACCGGCCGGCTGTCGCTGCGGGCGCAGCCGTGGCTGGCCTATCACGCGCTCATCGGCACGGTCCTGTTCCCCGGCACGGGCTTCTTGGAACTGACCATGCGTGCCGCTGACCACGTCGGGTGCGACGTGGTCGAGGAACTGGTCATCGGTGAACCCCTCGTGCTCACCGAGGAGCGCGCCATGCAGTTCCAGCTCGTGGTCGGCGAGCCCGACGGGGCCGGGTCCCGGAGCGTCCATGTCCACTCCCGGGCCGACGACGCCGAGCCGGGGCAGCCGTGGACGCTCAACGCCACCGGGTCGCTCGGCCGCTCCGGCCGGCCCGCCGGGTTCGACCTCGCGATGTGGCCGCCGCCCGGCAGCGAACCGCTGCCGGTCGACCAGCTCTACGACCTCTTCGCCACCCTGGGCTACGAGTACGGGCCGGCCTTCCAGGGCCTGAGGTCGGGCTGGCGGCACGGCGACGACGTCTTCGCCGAGGTGGTGATCCCCGACGACCAGCGGGAGGCCGCCGAACGGTTCGGCGTGCACCCCGCCCTGCTGGATGCCGCGCTGCACGCGGTGGGCGTGGGCCCCCGCGACATGACCGCGGGCCCGGAGGGGTCCTATCCCCTGGTGTTCTCGTGGAACGGAATCCGGTTGCACGCGCGGGGGGCGTCGGCGTTGCGGGTGCGGCTGACGCCGCTGGCGTCGGGAGCGGTCTCGCTCGAGGTCGCCGACGCGGCCGGTCGGCCCGTCGCGTCCATCGGCTCGCTCGCGCTGCGCGAGGTCGGCGCGGACGAACTGCGCAGGGCTCGGCTCCGGCGGCACGACTCGCTGTTCGGGGTGCGCTGGACCAGGGTGTCCCGCAGGAGCGGCCATCCGCACCGGGTGGTGCTGGATGCGGATGGGCCGTTCCCCGGCCTGGCGGCGCTCGGCGAGGCCATGGACGGCGGGCTGGAGGTCCCCGACGCGGTCGTGGCCGCGTGTCGGCCGACCGGTGACGCGGACCTGGCCGCCGCCACGCGTACCGCGCTGGCCGGGGTGAGCGACCTCACGCGGTCCTGGCTGGCGGACGACCGCTTCGCCCGCAGCCGGCTGGTGCTCGTGACCCGGGGAGCCGTCCACGTGGACGGTGACTCCGTGCCCGATCCGGTGCATGCCGCCGTGGGTGGACTCATGCGGTCCGTCCAGATGGAACATCCGGATCGATTCGTCCTGGTGGATGTGGACGATCCCGGCGCGGTCGAGGAGGTCGTCGCGTCGGCCCTCGGGGCGGACGAACCTCAATTGGCGTTGCGGGACGGCGTGCTGCACGCCCCGCGGCTGAACCGGCTGCCACTCGACCCCGACGGCGATCCGCTGCCGGGCCTGGATTCCCGGGGCACCGTGCTGATCACCGGCGGCACCGGCGGACTGGGCCGGACGGTCGCCCGGCATCTGGTCCAGCAGCACGGCGTCCGCCATCTGCTGCTGCTCAGTCGCAGGGGTCTGCGGGCGCCCGACGCAGCCGGGATCATCACCGAGCTGGCCGCGCTCGGCGCAGAGGTCGTGATCACCGCCTGTGACGCCGCCGACCGGCAGCAACTGGCCGCGGTGCTCGACGCCATTCCCGCCGGGCATCCGCTGACCGCGGTCGTGCACTCCGCGGGCGTCCTCGACGACGCGACGCTCAGCTCTCTCACCGCTGATCAGGTGGACCGGGTGCTGCGGCCCAAGGTCGACGCGGCTCTGAACCTGCACGACCTGACGGCGGGCACGCCGTTGTCGGCGTTCGTGCTGTTCTCGTCGGCGGCCGGCCTGATCGGCAGCGCGGGTCAGGGCGCGTACGCGGCCGCCAACGCGTTCCTGGACGCGCTTGCCCGGCAGCGCAGGGCACACGGCCTTCCCGCGACGTCGATCGCCTGGGGACTGTGGGGCGACGTCGCGAGCGCGATGCTCGGCACGCTGGACTCGGCCCGCACGGCTCGGCTGGGCCGTTCCGGGATGGTCCCCATCACCGCTTCGGAGGGCATGGAGTTGTTCGACCTCGCGGTCGCACAGAACGACGCGATGGTGGCGCCGGTCCGGCTGGACTTCGCCGAGCTGCGGATGCGGGCGCGGGCCGACGGGCTGCCACCGTTGCTTCGCGGCGTGGTGCGTACGCCGATGCGCCGCAGTACGGCATCCGGTACCGGGGCCACGGATGCCCGGTCGCTGAGCCGCCGGCTCGCCGGCCGCTCGGACGCCGAGCGGGAAGAGGTACTGCTGACCCTGGTGCGCGAGCAGGTCACGCGGGTGCTGGGCTACGGCTCACCCGAGGCCGTGGGCGAGGACCATGAGTTCCTGGAAATGGGGTTCGACTCGCTGACCACCGTCGATCTGCGCAACCGGCTGGTCGCGGCGAGCGGCCTGCGGATGCCCAGCACCGTCCTGTTCGAACACTCCACGCCTCGCCGGTTGGCCGGTCACCTGAACCGTGAGCCGGCGTTGTCCCCGGACGACGAAGCCGAGCCGGTTCCGGCCGACGACGAACCGGCGAGCACGTTGACGAGCCTGTTGGACCATGCCTGCGGGCAGGGCAGGTTCGCCGAGTTCCTGAACGTGCTGGAGAGTGCCTCGCTGTTCCGGCCCACCTTCGGCGTCGGCGCCCATCCGGCCGCGCGCCCGCTGCGGCTGGCCGAGGGCGGGCTGCCGACCGGTGTCATCTGTCTGCCCTCGGTACTGGCCACCGCGGGCCCGCACCAGTACGCACGGTTCGCGGCGACCTTCCGTGGCAGGCGCGAGCTGTCCGCGCTCGCCGAACCGGGGTTCGTCCACGGCCAGCCGCTGCCCGACAGCATGGAAGCCCTCGCCGACCTGCACGCCCGGTCCGTACTGCGGGCCGCCGGCGACGCACCCTTTGTGCTGCTGGGCCATTCCTCCGGCGGCAACATCGCGCACGCCGTCGCCGGCCGGCTCGAACAGCGGGGAACCGTCCCGGCGGCGGTGGTACTGCTGGACGCGTTCACCTTCGAGGACCGGGCGCTGGACGGCCTGCTGGACGGCGTCGCCGACGCCGTCCGGGGACACCAACGGTCCAAGGCCCCCATGAGCGACGACCGGCTGACCGCGATGGGTGCCTACTACCGGCTGCTGCGGCACTGGCAGCCGGCTGAGCTCTCGGCACCCACCCTGCTCGTCCGAGCGGGCGAGCCGACGCCGGGCGGTGCGGACGGGCGGGCGTGGCAGCCCTCCTGGCCGACCGAGTGCACCGTCGCGGACACGCCGGGCAACCACTTCTCCATGCTGGAGGAACACGCCGACGCGACAGCGACACTCGTCCAGGACTGGCTTTCCCGCACGCTGCGGGAGGATCGGGCCGCATGACGGGGAGTGCCCGCTGACGGCGGCCAAGGGCACCGGCAGCGGGGCCCCGGGAATGGCCGAGGGCCGGTTTCGGACTCCTCCGAAACCGGCCCTCGGCCGACGACTGTCTCCAGTCGGGACGACAGGATTTGAACCTGCGACCCCTTGACCCCCAGTCAAGTGCGCTACCAAGCTGCGCCACGTCCCGTTGCCCGTCTGACCTGGGGCTTCCCCCGGCCGAACGCGCACGGAAACCATACCGCACTCGGGGCGGTGATCGCGCACGCGTTTATCGGCGGGCGGCCCTTGACCTGAAGTTTGGTTGAGGTTGAACGATGGCCGTATGACGATCACCGAGGAACGCGCACACGAGTACGGATACGCCGATCTGCCGGCCCTGATGGGGCTGATGACCGGCGACGAGAAGCACGGCCCGGCCGCGACGTCCACGCTGGACGTGCTGTGGGTGCTGTACGACCGGGTGCTGCGGGTCGGCCCCGGACGGATGGACGATCCGCAGCGGGACCGGTTCCTGCTGTCCAAGGGGCACGGGCCGATGGCGTACTACGCCGTGCTGGCGGCCAAGGGGTTCGTGCCGGCCGGCTGGCTGCCGGGGTTCGGTTCGTTCGACTCCCCGCTCGGCCACCACCCCGACCGCGTGCTCGTGCCGGGCGCGGAGATCGGCAGCGGCTCGCTGGGTCACGGGCTGCCGATCGCGGTCGGCACGGCGCTGGGACTGCGTGCCCAGGGGCTGGCCGAGCCACGGGTGTGGGCGCTGGTCGGGGACGCCGAACTCGACGAGGGCAGCAACCACGAGGCGATCGCCTTCGCGGGCAGCGCGGGTCTGGAGCGCCTGCACACCGTGGTCGTCGACAACTCCTCCGCCTCCTACGCCCGGCCGGGCGGCATCGCCGCGCGCTTCGAGGCGGCCGGCTGGTCGGTGGTCACGGTCGACGGACGTGACCACGAGGCGCTGTACGCCGCGTTCACCGCTCCGCATCCGGGCAGGCCGCACGCGGTCGTGGCCCGGGTCGAGCCGAAGCACGCGTGAAGCGCTCCGCGCCCTGCCCCTCACCGCTCATTTCCCTCTACGAAAGGACCGGTCTCCATGGACACCATGCGTGATCGTCTCGCCCCTGTCGTCACCCGGCTGCTCGACGAGGACCCACGGGTCGCGGTGGTGCTCGCCGACATCGGCCTGGACGGCTTCGCCGGGGCACGGCGGCGCCATCCGGACCGAGTGGTCAATGTGGGCATCCGGGAACAGCTCCTGGTCGGCGCCGCGGCCGGGATGGCGCTGACCGGGCTGCGCCCCGTCGTGCACACCTTCGCCAGCTTCCTGGTGGAGCGGCCCTTCGAGCAGGTCAAGCTGGACCTCGGGCACCAGGGCGCCGGGGCGGTGCTGGTGAGCGCCGCCGCCTCCTTCGACTGGCCGGCCGGCGGGTACACGCACATGGCCCCGGGCGATGTGGCGCTGCTGAACACCCTGGACGGCTGGACCGTGCATGTGCCGGGGCATCCGGACGAGGCCGAGGCGCTGCTGCGGCACGCGGTGGCGGCCGGGGACGACAAGGTGTACGTGCGGCTGTCCCTGCAGTCCAACGCGCGCGGGCTGCCCGTGGACGGGGAGCGGTTCCGCACGGTGCGCGAGGGACGGTCGGGGGTCGTGGTCGCCGTCGGGCCGATGCTGGACGCCGTGCTCGACGCGACGGAGGGTCTGGACGTCACTGTGCTGTACGCGACCACCGTCCGCCCCTTCGACGCGGGGGCGCTGCGCCGCGCGACGGAGGGGGCGGGAACGGACGTCGTGCTCGTGGAGCCGTACCTGGCGGGCACGTCGACGGCCGCGGCGAACGAGGCGCTGGCCGATCTGCCGCACCGCGTGCTGGGGCTCGGCGTGGGCCGGGCGGAGCTGCGGCGGTACGGCACGCTCGAGGAGCACGTCGCCGCGCACGGTCTGGACGCCCGGTCGCTGCGGGACCGCATCGGCGGGTTCCTCGACGCGGTGCCGGCGGGCGCGTGACGCGCGCGGCGGGTTCCTACCGGGCGGACGGCAGCCCCAGCCGGGGGTGCGCCTCCAGCAGCCGTGAGGGGGCCGCCTGACGCCAGGAGTCGGCGAGGATGTCGCGCAGTTCGCCCTCGTCCTCCAGGGCGGCCAGGCGGGCCCGGACCCACGCGAACTGCGCCTCGTGCTCGGCGATCCAGAACTTCTCCGGTTCGGCGAGGGCCAGTTCGTCGCGCTCCTCCTTGGGGCAGCGCACGGCGACGGAGGTCTCGTCCTCGGGCAGGGTGGCGAACATCTTCCCCGCGACACGGAACGTGGGCATGCCCCAGGCGATCTTCTCCGTGGCGTCCGGCAGGGACAGGGCGATCCGACGTACGTCTTCGGCATCCGGCATGCCAGGCACGGTAGCGCCCACCACTGACATTGACGTGCCCGTTCACGCCGCACGGAGCGCACAGGCCCGGGCGGCTCAGCGGGCCTCTCGCTCGGCCGCCCGAACCCAGCGGGCCGACGCCACCCCGTCCACCGGACGGGACAACCACCGCCGCTCCCCAGCGGCGCGGGGTCACCCCTCGGCGGCCGCCGCGCGGAGGGCATCCAGGGCCAGGCGGATCAGCGGCGCCCCGGCGCACCCACGCCCAGACCCGGCGGGTCCGGGCCCCGGTCCACCGGACGGACGACCACCGCCGAACACGGCCACGGCCGCTCCCCGGCCGCGCGGCGGCGTGAGCCAATACGGCACGGCCGACAGACCGGCGCCCACGCCTCGGCGCCCGGCCCGCGGCCGCGAGAGCGCGGCAGGCCGGCCGTCCCGTGCACCGGACGGGCACCCACACGCTCGGCCGGGGCCGCCTCCGGTACGGGGCGTGGCAGGCCTCCGAGGCCGGTCGCTACGCCTCGGCGGCTGCCGCGTGGAGGGCGTTCAGGACCGGGTGGATCAGGGGGTGCTCCTCGGCGCCGCGGCGTACGGCCGCGAAGACGCGACGGGTCGGGGCCACTCCGTCCACCGGGCGGACGACGACGCCCGCGAGGTCCATGCCGCGCAGCGCCGAGCGGGGTACCAGGGCGACGCCCACGTCCGCCGAGGCGAGGGCGACCACCGCGCGGAAGTCGTCCGAGGAGTGCTCCAGGCGGGGCTGGAACCCGGCGTTCTCGCAGGCCAGCACCACCACGTCGTGACAGGGGTTGCCGGGGTAGGGACCGATCCAGGGGTCCTTGGCCAGCTCGGCCAGCGGCACCTCGGCGGTGCCGGCCAGGCGGTGGGTGACCGGGACGACCGCGTCGAAGGGCTCGGCGTACAGGGGTATGTGGGCCAGGCGCGGGTCGTCGGCGGGCGGCGCGCCGCGGTATTCGACCGCCACGGCGACGTCGACCTGCCGGTCGAGGACCATCGGCAGGCTGGCGTCCCCCTCGGCGTCCTGGACCCGGATCCGGATCCCGGGTGCCGACGTGGCGAGGCGGGCCACGGCGGGCGCCACGACCTGGGCGATGCCGGTGGCGAAGGCGGCGACCGTGACGGTGCCGGCCTCACCGGAGCCGTAGGCGGCCAGCTCCGCCTCCGCGCGCTCCAGCTGCGCCAGGACGGCGTTGGTGTGGTTGAGCAGGATCTCGCCGGCCGGGGTGAGCCGTACGCCCTTGGCGCCGCGCTCGACGAGACGGTGGCCTGTCTCCTGTTCGAGGGCGGCGAGCTGCTGGGAGACGGCCGAGGGGGTCAGATACAGCGCGGCGGCCGCCGCCGTGACCGTACGGTGGTCCGCCACCGCACGGAGGATGTGGAGCCGCCGCGCCTCGATCATGAGAGCGATTGTCTCAAATCGCTCGGTGTGTTCCGCTCAGGCGTCGAGTTCCGCCCGCGCCGCGACGAAGGCGTCCACCGCGCGGTTCACGTCGTCCGTGGAGTGGGCGGCGGACAGCTGGACGCGGATCCGGGCCTGCCCCTGCGGGACCACGGGGTAGGAGAAGCCGATCACGTAGACGCCGCGGTCCAGCAGCAGCTCCGCCATGCGTCCCGCGCGGGCCGCGTCGCCGATCATCACGGGGGCGATGGCGTGGTCGCCGGGGAGGACGTCGAAGCCTTCCTCGGTCATCCGCCGGCGGAACAGGGCCGTGTTCTCGGCCAGGCGGACGCGCAGGTCGTCGGCGGACTCGAGCAGGTCGAGGACCTTCAGGGAGGCGGCGGCGATCACCGGGGCGAGCGTGTTGGAGAACAGGTACGGACGGGAGCGCTGGCGCAGCAGGGCGACGATCTCCGCGCGGGCGGCGACGTAGCCGCCGGAGGCGCCGCCGAGGGCCTTGCCGAGCGTGCCGGTGATGATGTCGACGCGGTCCATGACGCCGTGCAGCTCGGGCGTGCCGCGCCCGCCGGGGCCGACGAAGCCGACGGCGTGCGAGTCGTCGACCATGACCATGGCGCCGTGCCGGTCGGCGAGGTCGCAGATCTCGTCCAGCGGGGCGACGTAGCCGTCCATCGAGAAGACGCCGTCGGTGACGATCAGCTTGCGCCGGGCGCCGCCCTCCGCGGCCTCCTTGAGCTGCCGCTCCAGGTCGGCCATGTCGCGGTTGGCGTAGCGGAAGCGGCGGGCCTTGGACAGCCGGATGCCGTCGATGATCGAAGCGTGGTTCAGCGCGTCGGAGATCACCGCGTCCTCCGGGCCGAGCAGCGTCTCGAAGACACCGCCGTTGGCGTCGAAGCAGGAGGAGTAGAGGATCGTGTCCTCCTGGCCGAGGAACGCCGACAGGCGGGCCTCCAGCTCCTTGTGGACCTCCTGGGTGCCGCAGATGAAGCGGACGGACGCCATGCCGTAGCCCCAGCGGTCGAGGGCCTCGTGGGCGGCGGAGACCACCTCGGGGTGGTCGGCGAGCCCGAGGTAGTTGTTGGCGCAGAAGTTGAGGACCTCGCCGGGGCGGCCGCCGGCGGTGACGTTCACGGTCGCGGACTGCGGGGTGCCGATGACGCGCTCGGGCTTGTGCAGGCCGGCGGCGCGGATCTCGTCGAGGGTGGCGCGCAGGTCGTCGCGCACGGAGTCGAACATGATGACGGGGCTCCTTGGGAGGCGGATGACTTACGCGGTCCAGTCGAGGATGACCTTGCCGCCCTTGCCCGCGGCGGCGTCCTCGAAGGCGGACTCGAAGTCGCGGTAGGAGTAGCGGCCGGTGATCACGGGGGCGAGGTCGAGGCCGCCCTCCAGCAGGACCGACATGGCGTACCAGGTCTCGAACATCTCACGGCCGTAGATGCCCTTGATGGTGATCATCGAGGTGACGACGCGGGCCCAGTCGACCGGGAACTCCTCGGCGGGCAGGCCGAGCATCGCGATGCGGCCGCCGTGCGTCATGTTGCCGATCATGTCGCGCATGGCCTCGGGCCGGCCGGACATCTCCAGGCCGACGTCGAAGCCCTCGCGCAGCCCGAGGGCGTGCTGCCCGTCGGCGATGGTGGACTCGGCGACGTTCAGCGCCAGGGTCGCGCCGATCTTGCGGGCGAGCTCCAGGCGCTCCTCGCTGACGTCGGTGATGACGACGTTGCGCGCACCGGCGTGCCGGGCCACGGCGGCGGCCATCAGACCGATCGGGCCCGCGCCCGTGATCAGGACGTCCTCGCCGACCAGCGGGAAGGACAGCGCGGTGTGCACGGCGTTGCCGAACGGGTCGAAGATCGCGGCGACGTCGAGGTCGACGGGGACCCGGTGCACCCAGACGTTGGTGGCGGGCAGGACGACGTACTCGGCGAAGGCTCCGTCGCGTCCGACGCCGAGGCCGACCGTGGCCCGGCACAGGTGGCGGCGTCCGGCCAGGCAGTTGCGGCACTTGCCGCACACGAGGTGGCCCTCGCCGCTGACCCGGTCACCGGGCTTGGTGTCGGTGACGTCCCGGCCGGTCTCGAGGACCTCGCCGACGAACTCGTGCCCGAGCACCAGCGGCGTACTGATCGTCTGCCGCGCCCAGCCGTCCCAGGACCGGATGTGCAGATCGGTACCGCAGATACCGGTGCGCAGCACCTTGATCAGCACGTCGCCGGGTCCGACGGCGGGCTCCGGGACGTCCACGAGCCACAGCCCGGGCTCCGCCTTCTCCTTGACCAGCGCCTTCAACGCTACGGCTCCTGAGGGTGAGTCCCGGCCCCCGGGCACGCCTAAGCGGCCCCGGTCCGGGAGGAGGAGTGGAATCGCACAGCAATCTGCCGTACAACACCCTCACGGGTCCATCGAGGTTTTCTTAAGCACGGCCACAGCTTTGCTTCACACGGTCACCCCATCGGCGGCGCCGCCGGGTCTCACAGCGGCAGCCCCTCGTCCTGGAGCCGCTCCAGCCGCGCGGCGAGGTCCGCGGCCTGTGCCTTGATGGCGGCGAGTCCCGGCCGGCCCCAGGCCCGCGGCTGGACGTCGGTGACCGAGACGGTGCCGAGCACCATGCCGGTGCTGTCGATCAGCGGGGCGCCCAGGTAGGAGCGGATCCCGAACTCGTCCACCACCGGATTGCCCGCGAACCGCGGATAGTCGCTCACGTCCTCCAGGACCAGCGCCTTGCGCCGGGCCACCACATGGGGGCAGAAGCCGTGGTCGCGGGGCAGCGTGCGGTCCAGCAGCGCGCCGGTGCCGTCGGCGCGCACGAACGGGGCGGCGACCGGGGTGCGCAGTCCCGCGAAGAACTGGCCGTCCTCGCCGAGAAAGTTGACCATGGCGTACGGCGCGCCGGTGAGCTCCGCGAGGCCGTGGGCGAAGGCGTCGAGCGCGGGCTCGGGGCGGTGTCCCAGCCCCAGGCCGCGGAGTCTGCCGGTGCGGGCCGGGGCCTCCTTGTCCTCGGGGGTGAGCAGCAGACGACCTGCCGGGCGGGGCGGGTCGTAGCTCATGGGCGGGCTCCCGGTGTGTGGGCGAGGGTCATGTACGGGCTCCGAGGGGCTGCGGGGGTCATCTGTGCGCGCCGTACCCCGTGGTGGTGGCCGGGGCGTGGACGATGAGGTGGCGGACGAGGGTCAGCAGGGTCTGGACGCCGGAGCTGGAGATCCGGGCGTCGCAGCGGACGACCGGGACCTCGGCGGGGAGGTCGAGGGCGCCCCGCACCTCCGCGGGGTCGTAGCGGAACGCTCCGTCGAACTCGTTGACGGCGACGATGAATCCGAGGCCGCGCTGCTCGAAGAAGTCGACCGCCGCGAAGCACTCCTCCAGACGCCGGGTGTCGGCGAGGATGACCGCGCCGAGCGCGCCCTCGCAGAGCTCGTCCCACATGAACCAGAAGCGTTCCTGGCCGGGCGTGCCGAACAGGTACAGCACGTGGTCCGCGTCGAGGGTGATGCGGCCGAAGTCCATGGCCACGGTCGTCTCGACCTTGTTCTCGATGCCGTCGAGGTTGTCGGTGCCGGCGCTGACCGTGGTGAGGAGTTCCTCCGTGCTGAGCGGCGCGATCTCGCTGACCGCGCCGACGAAGGTCGTCTTGCCCACGCCGAACCCGCCCGCCACCAGGATCTTGAGGGCGGTCGGGAACGCGTCGTCACCGTGGGCCGTGCCGGCGCCCCGCTCAGAGCTGTCGTCGTAGTCCATCGAGCACTGCCTCCAGAAGGGCCCGGTCCGTGGGGTGGTGGTGGAACGCGGGGGGTTGGTCGGTCAGCGCCCCGCAGTCGACGAGGTCCGCCAGCAGCACCTTGGTGACGGCCACCGGCAGCCTCAGATGTGCGGCGACCTCGGCGACCGGGACCGGGGCGCGGCACAGGTCCAGGGCCTGTGCGTGCTCGGGGCCGAGATAGCCGAGTGGGGTGGCGCCGGTGGCTCTGACCTGCGACAGCAGGTCGAGTGCGACGGTGGGGCGGGTACGCCCGTTGCTGACCGTGAAGGGGCGCACCAGCCGGCCGGCCGCGTCGTCGAGCCACGGCCCGTCACCGGCCGCCTTCACGCTCAAGGCCTCATCGCCGGGGGTTCGACGCCCTGCTGCCGGGGGGCCGTCATCAGGTACGGCCGGACGGATTTGACCAGCATGGCCATCTCGTAGCCGAGCACGGCGGCGTCGGCCTCCCGGCCGGCCATCACGGCCAGGCAGGTGCCGGAGCCGGCGGTGGTGACGAACAGCAGCGTCGAGTCGAGTTCGACGACGACCTGGCGGACGTCGCCGCCGTCGCCGAAGCGGATGCCGGCGCTGCGGCCGAGGGAGTACAGGCCGGAGGCCAGGGCGGCCATGTGGTCGGCGCTGTCCGGGTCGAGGCCGTGCACGGACTTCACCAGCCCGTCGCAGGACAGCAGGACGGCGCTGCTCGTGTGCGGTACGCGTTGCACGAGGCCGCTCATCAGCCAGTCGAGGTCGGATACCTGGGCGGTCGGCGCATCGCTCGCCATGGTGGATCGACTCCTTGGGGTACGAAGGTCTGCGGGAGCGCTGGGCGTGGGGGTGGAAGGGCGGGTGGTCATCCGGCGGGTGCGCTCCCGTCCTGCCGGGCCGTGAGGTCGGTGCGGGGTGCGGCCGCGGACGGCCGCGGGGCGGCGGACGGCTCCTGCTGGGACTCGGCGAGGCTGACGCCCCGCTGGAAGGCCGCCATCAGCTGAGGGTCGTGGCCGGCGACGAACTCGGTGTCCTGGCGGGGTTCCGGTCGGTCGCGCAGTTGCGGTGCGATGTGCTCCTGGGCGCGGCGGCGCGGCAGTTGGGGGCGGCTCATGGTGCCGCGCACCGTGGTGCTGCGCGGGGTGAGGGGCGCGGTGGCGTTGGTGTCGACGGTGGCCCGGTCGCCGGGGCTCACCCCGGGTACGGCCTCGGCGGGATTGGGGCGCACCGAGCGGGCACCGCGCAGGGGCAGGGGCGGGGGGACGGCGCCCTGGTCGGGGGCCGTGGCCGGGGGGCGGGGCTGGGGGACGGCCGGGGTGAGGGACGCGGCGGGCGCGGGCGTGGCGGCGCCGTGGTGCGGGGTGCCCGGACCGTGTGCGGGGGCGGGGGCGGCGGCGGTTACGGCGGGCATGTGACGGGCCGTCGGCACGGCGCCGCTGCCGCTGTCGTGCGGCTGCCGGCCCGCCCCTGTGCCCTGTCCGCCGCCCGCGGCGTCCTGTTCCGTGCCGAGCAGGGACTGCGGCACCACGAGGACGGCCTGGACCCCGCCGTAGATGTTGGTCTGGAGCCGGACCTGGATCCCGTGCCGCTTGGCGAGCTGGGAGACCACGAAGAGCCCGATGCGGCCGTCGGCGAGCAGGCTGGCGACATGCACCTGGTCGGGGTCGGTGAGCAGCGCGTTCATCCGTTCCTGCTCGCCGACCGGCATCCCGAGTCCGCGGTCCTCGACCTCGACGGCGAGCCCGGAGGTGACGAGGTTGGCCCGCAGCAGCACCTGGGTGTGGGGTGCGGAGAACACCGTGGCGTTCTCCACGAGTTCGGCGAGCAGGTGGATGACGTCGGCGACGGCGTGCCCGCGCAGCGTGCCGTCGACCGGGGGCACGAGCTTGACCCGCGAATACTGCTCGACCTCGGCGATCGCCGAGCGGAGCACCTCCGTCATGGAGACGGGGTTGCTCCACTGCCGCCGGGAGACCGCCCCGCCGAGCACGGCGAGGTTCTCGGCGTGGCGGCGGATGCGGGTGGCGAGGTGGTCGACGTGGAAGAGGCCCTTGAGCAGGTCCGGGTCCTCCATCTCGTTCTCGAGCTCGTCGAGGATGGAGATCTCGCGGTGCACCAGGGACTGCAGGCGCCGGGCGAGGTTGACGAACACCTCGAGTTTCTGTTCGCTGCCCGTCTGGCTGGAGAGCTGCGCGGCCTGCACGACGGCGGTGACGGCGCCGTCGTGGGCGCGGGTGAGGTCGGCGGCGAGGAGGTCGAACTCGTCGGCGTCCTCGGGGGCCTGTTCACCGCGCCGGGGGCGCGGGGGCGGGGTCTCGCCGTGACGGAGCGCCTCGACGAGGGCGCGCAGATCGGCCTCGCGCCGGGTGGTGCTCCGGCGCAGGGTGCCGATGCGGTCGGTCACGCTCCGGGCGGCGCGGTCGGCGGCCACGGCGGCGATGACGATGCCGGCGCAGGTCACCGACAGGGCGCCGCCGAGCACGCCCCACAGGGTGGGGCCCGGCCGCACTCCGGTGGAGCGGACGGTGAAGAGCACGGCCGCGCAGGCGCTGAGCGCCACCGCGACGGGCGGCAGCACGGCGAGGCGCAGCAACTGGGGCCGTATCTGGGTCTCGGGCAGCAGGGAAGCGGTCCGCGCGGGCGGCCGTCCGTGCCGTCCGCCCTCGCGCCGCTCCGGCCGGCCCGCCGGGCCGGTCCGGCGGCTGCGGGAGTCGCCGGGGACCGCCCCGCCGCGGTCCGCCGCGCGGGCCACGACCGTGGTGCCGACGGGCGCCGGCGTGTGGATCGTGCCGCGAGCCCCCGCCGGACCGGGGGCGCCGGCCGGGCCCGGGCGCCGGGGCCCCTCGCCCCGCCGACTGACTCGTCCGCCTTGTGGCTGCACGTACCGGTCCCCGCTCCCTGATCCCGATCTCTCCGACGCGGTCCCGCGGCGCGACGCGCCCTGCGGTGTGAGCCGTCGCGCCTTCCGACCGACACTCACCGTAGTCGCCACCGCATCATGTGCGGTGGGCAGTTGACAAACTCATGCGGACAGCATCGCGCTCTGGTATGAGGCGTCGTACGACAGACCGATAACCGTCCAGCATGGCGGATCGAGAGTGGACACCGGGCGATCTACCCTGGTCATAAGCGGTCATCGAGCGTCGGGGCAGGCCGGGGCACCTCCGCCCGCGGCCCCGGTCCGGCACCCCGCCCCGACGGCCGGGACCGGCGCGCCGCGAGGGTCCGGACGTCTGCCGGGCGCCACACCCCTCCGGCCAGAGCGTGACGCTCCGTAGCGGAGAGTGCGAGGGCGCGGTTCCGGTTCGCGTCGGTACACGGGGACCAACTTGACAGCAGGTGGCTCAAGTTTTATCACGTCATGTAGAGCAGGTCACTGCACAGCAGCTCACCGGCAGGAGATCCGGCAGCCAGAGGCAGCACGAGGAGGGTGAACCCGAATGGCGCGTTCAGTCGGCATCGACCTCGGTACGACGAACTCGGTGGTCTCGGTCCTGGAGGGCGGCGAGCCCACCGTCATCACCAACACGGAGGGGACCCGTACGACCCCGTCGGTCGTGGCGTTCGCCAAGAACGGCGAGGTGCTGGTCGGCGAGGTCGCCAAGCGGCAGGCCGTGACGAACGTGGAGCGCACCGCGCGGTCCGTCAAGCGGTACGTGGGCGACCACGACTGGCGGTTCCCGGAGAAGGGCGACATCGACGGCAAGCGGTACACCGCGCAGGAGATCTCCGCGCGGGTGCTGCAGAAGCTGAAGCGGGACGCGGAGTCCTACCTGGGCGAGGACGTGACCGACGCCGTGGTCACGGTCCCCGCCTACTTCGACGACACCCAGCGGCAGGCCACCAAGGAGGCCGGGGAGATCGCCGGCCTGAACGTGCTGCGGATCATCAACGAGCCGACGGCGGCGGCCCTGGCGTACGGACTGGACAAGGAGGAGGACCAGACCGTCCTCGTCTTCGACCTGGGCGGTGGCACCTTCGACGTCTCCCTGCTGGAGATCGGTGAGGGCGTCATCGAGGTGAAGGCCACCAACGGCGACACCCGCCTGGGCGGCGACGACTGGGACGAGCGGATCGTCGATCACCTGGTCAAGCAGTTCAAGAACGGCTACGGCGTCGACCTGTCCAAGGACAAGATGGCCGTGCAGCGGCTGCGCGAGGCGGCGGAGAAGGCCAAGATCGAGCTGTCCAGCTCGACCGAGACGACGATCAACCTGCCCTACATCACCGCCTCGTCCGAGGGCCCGCTGCACCTGGACGAGAAGCTCACCCGCGCCCAGTTCGAGCAGCTGACCGCCGACCTGCTGGAGCGCTGCAAGGCGCCGTTCCACAACGCGGTCAAGGACGCCGGGATCAAGGTGTCCGACATCAACCACGTGATCCTGGTGGGCGGCTCGACGCGGATGCCGGCCGTCACCGAGCTGGTGCGGGAACTGACCGGCAAGGATCCGCACAAGGGCGTGAACCCGGACGAGGTCGTGGCCGTGGGCGCCTCGCTGCAGGCCGGTGTGCTCAAGGGCGAGGTCAAGGACGTCCTGCTGCTCGACGTCACCCCGCTGTCCCTCGGCATCGAGACCAAGGGCGGCATCATGACCAAGCTCATCGAGCGCAACACCACGATCCCGACCCGCCGTTCGGAGATCTTCACCACCGCCGAGGACAACCAGCCCTCGGTGACCGTGCAGGTCTACCAGGGCGAGCGGGAGATCGCGGCCTACAACAAGAAGCTCGGCATGTTCGAGCTGACCGGCATCGCCCCCGCTCCGCGCGGAGTGCCGCAGATCGAGGTGGCCTTCGACATCGACGCCAACGGCATCATGCATGTGTCCGCCAAGGACCTCGCCACGGGCCGGGAGCAGAAGATGACCGTCACCGGCGGTTCGGCACTGCCGAAGGAGGACATCGACCGGATGGTCCGCGAGGCGGAGCAGCACGCCGAGGAGGACCGCAAGCGCCGGGAGGCCGCCGAGACGCGGAACCAGGCCGAGCAGCTCGTCTACTCCACCGAGAAGCTGCTCCAGGACAACGCGGACAACATCCCGGCCGACGCGAAGTCCGAGACCGAGGCGGCGGTCGGCGAGCTGAAGGAGGCGCTGAAGGGCGACGACACGGCGGCCATCCGGCAGGCCGTGGAACGGGCCACGCAGGCGGCGCAGAAGGTCGGCACCGCGATGTACGAGCGGACGCGCGCCGAGAGCGGGCAGAGCACCGGGACCTCTGCGGGGACCTCGGCCGGGACCGGCGACGAGGACGAGGTGGTGGACGCCGAGATCGTCGACGACGACAAGGACGACAGGCGGGAGGCGGGCTGACCGTGGAGCGGGGCGGGCTGTCGGCCGGGGACTCCACCCGGCTGAAGCGTCTGCTGGAGGAGCGCACGGCCGACCTGCAGCGAGTGAAGGCCGAGTACGACAACTACCGCAAGCGGGTGCGCCGGGACCGTATCGCCGTACGGCAGATCGCCGTGGCCAACGTCCTGCGCACCCTCGTGCCCGTCCTGGACGCGGTCGACCGGACCTGCGCGCACGAACCCATGACGCCGGGCCTGAAGGACATCTCCGACACCCTGCGGACGCAGCTGGGGTCCTTGGGGCTCGAGGCGTTCGGGGAGGAGGGGGACGTGTTCGAGCCCGCCTGTCACGAGGCCGTGACGCATCATGTCTCCCCCGGCGCCGAGCGGCTCGTCTGCACGAAGATCCTGCGCTCCGGCTACCGGCTCGGCGACCAGCTGCTGCGTCCGGCCCATGTGGAGGTCACGGGCCCGCCGCCGGCCGCGGCGAACGGCACGGAGGGGTGATGTCGGGGTACGCGCAGGGGCGCGGGGCCGAGGAGGTGAGGGGTTCATGTGGCAGTCGTGCGTCCTGCTGAAGTACGGGGAGCTGATGCTCAAGGGCCGCAACCGGGGCCGCTTCGAGCGACAGCTGGTCGACAACGTGCGCCGTGTCCTGGACGACCTGGACCGCCCGGTCCGGGTGCGGCGCCGCGGCGGGCTGCTGCTGCTCTACTCCCCCGGGCAGGCGGAACTCCCGGCGGGTCTCCTCGAGCGGGTCCGGGATGTGATCGGGGTCAGCGTGGTGCAGCCCGCGCTCCGCGTGGACTCTACGCCCGAGGCCGCCGTCGACGCCGCGCTCCAGGTGGCCCGCGGGGTGCGGCCCGCGGGCCGGGCCGCCCGTTTCGCGGTCCGGGCGCGCCGCCGGCACAAGGGCTTCCCGCTCGGCTCCGCGCAGCTGGCCGCACGGATCGGGGAGCGGGTCGGCGCCGAGCTGGGCTGGTCGGTCGATCTGAGCACCCCCGAGGTGGAGATCGCGGTGGAGGTGGACCTGCACGAGGTCTTCGTGTCCGTGGAGCGGTACCGGGGCCATGACGGTCTGCCGGTGGGCAGCAGCGGGCGGGCGCTGGTCCTGCTCTCCGGCGGCTACGACTCGCCCGTGGCCGCGCACCGCGCCATGCGCCGCGGTCTGGCCTGCGACTTCGTCCACTTCACCGGTGCCCCGCTGACCGGGCCCGCCTCCGCGTACAAGGCGTACGCGCTGGCCCGGCGCCTTGCGCGGTTCCAGGGTCCCTCACGGCTGTGGCTGATCCCGCTGGGGCAGGCCCAGAAGGAGCTGGCCCTGGCCGGTGCCGGTTCCCTGCAGGTGGTGGCCCAGCGGCGGCTGATGGTGCGCGCCGCGGACCGGCTCGCCCGCGAGCACGGCGGGCAGGGCCTGGTCACCGGGGACAGCCTGGGCCAGGTCTCCAGCCAGACCCTGGCCAACCTGGCCACCGTGGAGCAGGCGGCCGAGCTGCCGCTGCTGCGTCCGCTGCTGGCCTGGGACAAGGACGAGATCATGGCCGAGGCGGGCAGGCTGGGCACCGCGGAGATCTCCCGGCTCCCGGACGAGGACTGCTGCACCCTGCTGCTGCCCCGGTCGGTGGCCACCCGCACCACGCCGGGACAGCTCGCCCGGATCGAGCGGCGGCTGGACGTGGACGACATGGTCGACACGCTGCTCACCAAGGCACGGCTGCTGCCCGTGTCCGTCGACCGGCCGTCGCCGGACGCCGGTTCTCCCGCGGACCGGGCCGTGTCGTGACCGGCCGGGCGGGCGACAGCGGCCCGCCCTACGGCGGTCTCACTTTTCGGGCGGTCCGTCGTCCGCCCGGTAACTTCTGCTCCACGTGGCACCACAGCGGCAGCGGGACTGCTCGACCAGTTCGCCGCCCTCACTCACACTGAGGCCGTCCCAGACGCGGACGTGAACGTGTTCACCCATCGCTACTCCTCTTCCGATGGGCGAAATGCTAGGCCGTGCGACGTCGAAATGGACAAGAACAGCTCACATGGTGAGATTTACCTCTTCTCACCTCTTCTTGCGCAGAAAGCGTCGCAGGCGGGTCTCCGGCCAGGTGTTGATCACGTCGTCCTTGGTGAGCCAGCCGCGCTGGGCCGTGCCCACGCCGTAGCACATGTGGGCCAGGTGGACGACGGCATGGGCGTCGCTGTCGACGGCGAACTTCACGCCGTGCTTCCTGGCCCGCAGGATGTCCTCGTCGCGCAGGTCCAGCCGGTCGGGGTGGGCGTTGATCTCCAGCGCGGTGCCGGTGCGGGCGCAGGCGGCGAAGATCACGTCGAGGTCGGCGTCGAGCGGCGGCCGCCTGCCGATCTTCCGGGTGGTGGGGTGGCCGATGATGTTGACGTACGGGTTTTCGCAGGCGCGGACGATCCTGCGGGTCAGCGCCTCGCGGCTCTGGTTGAAGTGCGAGTGCACCGAGGCCACGCACAGGTCGAAGCCGGCCAGGAACTCCTCGGGCCAGTCGACGGCGCCCTCCGGGCCGATGTTCAGCTCCGCTCCGTGCAGCAGCCGCATGCCGCGCCGCTTGCCGCGCCGTGCGTACCGCTCGTCGAGCTCCCGGACGCGTTCGCGCTGGGCCAGCATGCGTGCGTCGGTCATGCGCTGCATGTACAGGTCGGGGCCGTGGTCGGTGACGGCGTAGTAGGCGTAGCCGCGCCCGGCGGCCGCGGCGGCCATCTCCTCCAGCGGGGCCAGACCGTCGGTGAGGTCGGTGTGCGTGTGCAGGTCGCCCCGGATGTCCGACTCCTGGAGCAGGTCTGGCAGCTCGCCGCGCAGTCCGGCCTCGATCTCGCCGCGGTCCTCGCGCAGGGTCGGCGGGATCCAGGGCAGGCCGAGCCGGGCGTACACCTCTTCCTCGGTCTCGGAGACGATCCGCCGGCCGCTCTCGGTGTCGAAGAGCCCGTACTCGGAGAGCTTCAGCTTCTGGCGGACGGCGAGCTCGCGGGTGCGGATGTTGTGCGCCTTGGAGCCGGTGAAGTACTGCATTGCGGCGCCCCAGGACTCCGGCGGTACGACGCGCAGGTCGACGGAGAGGCCCTTGGTGGTGCGGACGGAGGTCTTCTTCTCGCCGTGCGCGATGACCTCCGAGACGTACGGCAGCTCGGTGAACGCCCGCATGACGGGGGCAGCTTCGCCGGCCGCGGCGAGCACGTCGATGTCGCCGATCGTCTCCCGGAAGCGGCGCAGCGACCCGGCGTAGGCGCAGCGCCGGCAGCCGGTCGCCCGGGACAGCGCGGTGACGATGTCGTCGGCCAGGTCCATCGCGGTGTCGAGCAGGACCCGCTCGCCGGAGGACCGCAGGAGCTCGATGCCGTGGAGGATGTTCTGCTCCGTCTTCGGGCCGAAGCCCTTCAGGTCGCGCAGGCGTTCCTGGTGGATGGCGTCGGCCAGTTCCTCGACGGAGGCGATGCCCAGCTCCTCGTACAGGAGGGAGGCCTTCTTCGGGCCCAGTGTGGGGATCCCGGTCAGCCGCCGGACACCGGCCGGGATCTTCGCCCGCAGCTCCTCGACGGCGGACACCCGGCCGCTGTCCAGGTACTCGAGGATCTTCTCGGCGATGGACCTGCCGACGTTGGGGATCTCCTGGAGCCCTTTGGCGTCGAGGGTGGACACGTCGGCGTGGTGGCCGCCCACGGACCGGGCGGCCTTCTCGTAGACGCGTGCCTTGTACGCGTCCCCTCCGGTGATCGATATCAGGTCCGCGTATTCGGAGAACAGCGCGGCCACCTCGTCGTTGGTGCGGGCCATGACTCCCGAGTGGACGGGCCGGGGCCGTTTCATGCCTGCCCGACGCCGTGCGGCGTTTCATGCCTTCATGGCGCGCCCGGGTCCTTTTGCCGATGAGGCAGGCGATACGGGCAAACATCCGCGGCCCGGTCGCACCACGCGAAGAGGACTCCCACCATGGAAAGTGACCGGAAGGAACCAAAGGAACCACCTCGTGGAGGTGAGCCGCGATGACGCTTCCCGTACCCCACCGATCCGGCAGCCTGCTGGAGCGGCCGTTCGCCGGCCTGGGCTGGGGCGAACCCCTCGCCGCCGGGTTCGAAGAACTGTTCGACCACATGAACCGGCTGATGGGCACCGCCGCTCCCGCCGCCATGTCCTGGTCTCCCGCGGCAGACATGCGGGAGACCGACGACGCCTATGTGATCGAGGCGGAACTGCCCGGGATCAAGCGGGACGACATCGACATCGAGATGAGCGAGCGGGGACTGCGCATCACCGGGGAGTACAAGGAGCGCGAACGCGACGGTGTGCTGCGCCGCAGCACGCGCCGCACCGGCCGCTTCGAGTACGAGACCCTCCTGCCCTCCGACGTCAAGGCCGACGAGGTCAGCGCGACCCTGCACGACGGCGTTCTGACCGTCACCGTGCCGAAGGCACAGGCCGCCAAGCCGCGGCACATCGAGATCACCGAGGGCTGACCGGACCCGGTGTGCGGCCGTCGCGCGGCAGGCCCTTCCCCTGATGGGGATCTCCGCCGCCGTGCGACGGCCGACCCGTGGGCACCGGCCGCGGCAATTGCCCCCGCAGCGAGGCAATTCATAATTCCCCCGCGCGCGAATGCTCATTCCCTCGCGAGCCGGGATGTGCGAGTGCGTCCGGCAATGAGCGCCCGAAAGGGCAGCCCGGTATTTACGTGAGGGCACTGCTTGAAAGTCAAGTGTTGACATGTGTGCGATCCGTGACTGATCATCACCAGTGCCTCACACGCCACAAGGCTTTCCGGCGATCCGCAATCGAGCCACCTCTTCTTTTCGGGAGCGGACCACTGAGCAGCACTTCTTCCGTCGTAATCCCCTCACGACCGCTTCCCCGCCTCTCCCATCCCCCTTCCGCGCGTCCTTCTCGGCCCCCTGCCTTCCGGTAATCCCGGACGGCCGTGTCCCTCACCTCCCCCAGTCCCACTCTGACGGGAAGACCAGGTAAGCCGATGCCGCACACACCCACCTCCGCCCCCGCGCCCCGCTCGTACGAGACCCCGGAGCACCGCGCCGAGGCCGCGCCGCCCGACGTCCGGCCGGCCTCCTTCGCCCAGCAACGCCTGTGGTTCCTGGCGCAGTTACCCGGCGCGAGCGCCGCGTACAACGAGACCGTGGCGCTCTCGCTCACCGGCCCGCTCGACCGCCCCGCGCTGGCCAGGGCCCTGGACGTCCTCAGCGACCGCCACGAGACGCTGCGCACGCGGCTGGTGTCCGATGCGGGGAGTGTCCGGCAACTCGTCGACCCGCCCGGCACCGGCTTCGCACTGACCCAGCAGGACCTCAGCGGCCTCGCCGGCCCCGACGCCGTGGTCGGCGCAGTCGCCGCCCTGCAACAGCGGGAAGCGGAACAGGAGTTCGACCTGGAGGCGGGGCCCCTCGGGCGCGGCCGGCTGCTCACGCTGGCCCCCGGGCGACACGCGCTTCTGCTGACGTTCCATCACAGTGTGTACGACGGCGCGTCGATGACCGTCATGATGCGCGAACTCGGCGTGATCTATGCGGCGTTGCTGGCGAAGGAGCCGGTCCCTCTGGCACCGCTCGTCACGCAGTACGCCGACCACGCACAGGCCCAGCGCGAGGCAGTGCTGTCCGGCGCCCTCGCGGACCAGGAACGGTACTGGGAGCGGACGCTGTCGGGGGCGCCGCCCGTGCTGGATCTGCCGACCGACCGGCCGCGTCCCGGGGAGCAGCGGTACGAGGGGGGCCGGGTCGAGTTCACGCTGGACTCGGACGTGGTCCCGGCGCTGCGTGCGCTGGCCCGGAGGCACCGGGCCACCCCGTTCGTGGCGGTGCTGACCGGGTGGAGCATTCTGCTCTCCCGCCTGTCCCGGATGGATGACATCGTTGTCGGCAGTCCGGTGGCGAACCGGCGCGGGTCCGGGGCGGCCGGCCTCATCGGCTTTCTGGTCAACTCGCTTCCCTTGCGCATCGATCTGTCCGGTGCGCCAACCGCCGCGGAGGCGCTCGCCCGTACCCGGTCCGTGGTCCGGGAGGCCCTGGCCCACCAGGATCTGCCCTTCGAGCGGATCGTCGAGCTGGTCAATCCCCCGCGCAGCGCCGCGCACACCCCGCTGTTCCAGACCATGCTGGCCTGGGTCCCGGACCGCCGGGACCTGCTCGACCTGCCCGGCGTCGAGACCCGGCCGCTGCCCATCGCCGACGCCCCGGCCAAGTTCGACCTCGCCCTGTCGGTGACCGAGTCCGAGGGGCGCCTGCACGGCCACCTCGACTACGCGACCGCCCTGTTCGACGACGCCACGGTACGGCGCTGGGCGGAGTACCTGCGCCGCCTGCTGACCGACATGGCCCACCATCCCGACCGCGACATCCGCGACCTGGAACTGATGGCCCCGCAGGAGATACGGCAATTGCTGCGAGCGGGCGACGCGACGACCGACGCGGCGACGGGCGCGGGGGCCTCCGCGCAAACCCGCGCGGTGACCGATCCGCGGGCCGGTGCGGAGGCTGATGCGACGGCCGATGACGCACAGACGCCCACGCTGGCCCACGCCACGACCGAACCACAGACCGCCCCGGAGCCCGACACAGCCGCCGACGCGAAGGCAGACACGAGTACCGAACCACCGGCCCACGCAGTGACCGACGCGCGGGCCGGTACCGGGCCCTTCACCATGGCCGACGCGCAAGCCCACGCAGCCGCCGACGCGAAGACGGGCACGCAGGCCCACACAGCGACCGAACCGCGGGCCGGTACCGCCCCCGGCACCATGGCCGAAGCGCAAGCCCACGCAGCCGCCCACGCGAAGACGGGCACGCAGGCCCACACAGCGACCGAACCGCGGGCCGGTACCGCCCCCGGCACCATGGCCGAAGCGCAAGCCCACGCAGCCGCCCACGCGAAGACGGGCACGCAGGCCCACACAGCGACCGAACCGCGGGCCGGTGCGGAACCCGACGCGCAGGCCCACGCAGTGACCGACACGCGAGCCGGTGCCGTGGCCGACGCGCACGCCGATGCAGTCGCGGGTGGACAGGCACGGCCGCGAACTCACGCAGTGGGCGGCGATGGAAGTGATCCCGTGGGTCTCGCGTTGCGGTCGGCGTCCGGGATCGCCGCGTTGTTCGAGGCTCAGGCGCGGGCGCGTGGGGAGGCCGTGGCCGTGGTGGACGGTGAGCGGTCGCTGGACTACGCGACCGTGGACCGCCGCGCCAACCGGCTGGCGCACGCCCTCGTCGCCCGGTCCGTGCGCCCCGGGGACGTGGTGGGCCTGCACGCCGGACGGTCGTGCGACCTCGTGGTCGGCATCCTGGGCATCCTCAAGGCGGGCGCCGCCTACCTCCCGCTCGACCCCGGCCAGCCCCTCCTGCGGCTCGCTGGCATGGTCGCGGACGCCGCCTGTCCCGTCGTACTGAGCGACCAGGGCGAGGAGGCGGACCGGCCCGAGGGCTGGCTCCCGCTCGCCGCCGTCGAGGCCGAGGGGCCGACCGGCGAGCGCCCGCCCTCCGGCACCGACCGGGCCCCGGACCGCATCGCGTACGTGATCTTCACCTCCGGTTCCACGGGCCGGCCCAAGGGCGTCGCGGTGGAACACCGCAGTGTCCTCAACCTCTTCGCCGCCTGGCACGACCGCATGGGCACGGCCCCCGGCGAGGCCGGTTCCGCCTGGTCCAGCATCGGCTTCGACGCCTCCATCCACGAACTGCTGCTCCCCCTGACCACCGGCGGTGTCCTGCACCTCGTTCCGGAGGAGCTGCGCGGCGACCCGGAGCACCTGCTGGCGTGGCTTCGGGAGCGCCGGGTGATCCAGGCGTTCCTGCCGCCGGCCTACGTCAAGTGGATCGACGAGGACCCCGCCGCACGGCTGCGCGGGCTGGCGCTGCGCAAACTGCTCACCGGGGTGGAGTCGCTCACCGAGGCCGCCCTGCACCGGATGTCCGAGCACCTGCCCGGCCTGCGGATCTGCTTCGGATACGGGCCCACCGAGGCGACGCTGTACAGCACCGCCTACTACACGCCGCGTCCGCTGGAGCGCCCCTGCCCCATCGGCCGCCCGCTCCCCGGCACCCGTCTGTATCTGCTCGATGACCGGATGCGTCCCGTGCCGCCGGGCGTGGTCGGAGAGGTGTACCTCGGCGGGGCCGGTCTCGCCCGCGGCTACCTGGGCCGCCCCGACCTCACCGAGGAGCGGTTCCTGCCGGACCCGTTCGTGCCCGGCGAGCGGATCTACCGCACCGGCGACCTGGCCAGGCGCCGGCCGGACGGCGAGGCGGTCTACGCCGGACGCGCGGACGACCAGGTCAAGCTGCGCGGCTTCCGCATCGAACCGGCGGAGATCGAGGCGGCGTTCATGGCACTGCCCGGGGTCCGGGAGGCCGTGGTCCTGGCCGACCGGGACGCCGCGGGCCAGGTCCGTCTCGTCGCCGGGGTCGGCCGGGGCACGGCACCGGCCCGTGTCGGCGGCGACTGGCGCGCCACGCTCTCCCACCGGCTGCCCGACTACATGGTCCCCTCCGTCGTGGTCGACCTCGAGGCCCTGCCGCTCAACCGCAGCGGCAAGGTCGACCGTGCCGCCCTGCTGGCGCTGGCCCGCGAACAGACCTCCCGGCAGGTCAACACCGCCAGCCCGCGCGACCACGTCGAGCACACCCTGTACCGGATCTGGCGCAGCATCCTGCTCCGCCCGGACATAGGCGTGGGCGACGACTTCTTCGAGGCCGGCGGGACGTCCCTGTCGGCGATCAAGATGGCCCACGCCGTCACGGAGGAGTTCGGGCGGCATCTGCCGGTGGCCGAGGTCGTGACGCGGCCCACGATCGAGGCGCTCGCGGCGCTGCTGCGCGAGGACACCGCCGACGCCACCCCGGGCAGTCTCATCGAGTTCCGGCGCGGTGCGGGGCCGCGGGTGGTCTGCGTCCATCCGGCCGGGGGCACCGCCTTCTGCTACCTGCCGCTGGCCGAGCATCTGCCCGCCGACGCGGGGCTCCACGGGATCCAGTCGCCGGGCGTGAACCCCGGCGAGGACGTCCTGCCCACGGTGGAGGCGATGGCGGAGGAGTATCTGCGCCTCCTCGGGCCGATGGACGACGGCCCCGTGGTGCTGACCGGCCTGTCCTACGGGGGGCTGGTCGCCCACCGGATGGGGGAGATCCTCGGCCGGGCCGGACGCCGTGACGTCAGCGTCGTCCTCCTCGACACCCAGGCCACCGACGACGCCGCGGCCCGTGCGGCGATCTCCTCGGTCGACGAGGCGGAGTTCCGCGACAAGCTTGTGAGGTTCAACGGGATGTACCCCGGCATCAGTGACGCGCAGATCGAGCGCTACTTGCGGCTGTACAACCACAACCGGTCGACGGCCCGGGAGTACCTGCCCGCCCCCTCCCCCACCCGCCTGGTCCTCGCCCAGGCGGTGCCGGACGGTGCGGACACGCCGTTCCACGCCGAGGTCCGCGCCTTCTGGCGGCGCCGCGCCGAGGGCGACTTCCGGGTCGAGACCCTCGCCTGTGACCACTGGGAGATCCTCGAAGGCGCCGAGGCGGTCCGGGTCGGCGCCCTGCTGACGGCGGAACTGGCCCACCACGGCCACCGGCCCGCGCCGGCGCCCGCCGGCGCCCTCCCCGTGGCGGGGGCACGATGAACACCGACGTCGCCGCCGCTTCCCACGGCGCCTCCCCCGCCCGGCCGGTCTCCGCTCTCGCCGACGCGGTGCTGGCAAGGGCCCAAAGCGCCCCGTCCGCGCTCGCCGTCGAGGACGGAGCACACCGCCTCGACCACGCCGGCCTCGACCGTCTCAGCGGCCGGGTGGCCGCGCGGCTGCGGGCCCTCGGGGTGGGCCCGGGGCAGGCCGTCGCCGTCTGCGTGCCGCGCTCGTGGCGGCTGGTCTGCGTGATGCTCGGCATCCGCCGCGCGGGCGCCACCGTCGTTCCCCTGGACCGGCTCAGCCCGTCCGGCCGACAGCGGCACATCCTCGACGACTCGGGGGCCGTCGCCGTCGTCGCACACGACGAACTCCCGGACATGGGCGAGGAGTTACCAGTCCTCGACGCCGACCTGCTCCTGCGCGACGAGGAACCGGACGCGGCGCGGTGGGCCCGTACCGTCCCGGACGCGGCGGCGCCCGCGGACACCGGGACCGGTTTCGTCTTCTACACCTCCGGCAGCACGGGCCGCCCCAAGGGCGTCGAGGTCACCGACGCGGGCGTACTGCGCCTGGCCCGGCCCGGCTACATCTCCCTGCCGCCCGGCGCCCGCTACGGCTGCCTGTCCAACCCGGCCTTCGACGCCCTCAGTTTCGAGGTCTGGGTGCCGTTGCTGACCGGCGGTGTCTGCGTGATCCTCGACGACGAGCAGGTGCACAGCCCGCACCGGCTCGCCGAGGTGCTCACGGAGCGGCGCGTCGACACCCTGTTCATCACGGTCGCGTTGTTCAACACGGTCGTCGAGAAGGTGCCCGACTGCTTCGCCACGGTCTCCCGGGTCCTCGTCGGCGGCGAGCAGCTCGACGCGCGGCTGATCCGCCG
This sequence comes from Streptomyces speibonae, assembly GCF_984686075.1. Taxonomy (NCBI): domain Bacteria; kingdom Bacillati; phylum Actinomycetota; class Actinomycetes; order Kitasatosporales; family Streptomycetaceae; genus Streptomyces; species Streptomyces speibonae. The sequence goes on from NZ_OZ480260.1 coordinate 810,087, forward strand.
GTGGTACGGGAGCAACACCGCCTCGCGCACCGTCCTGCACAACGTGTACGGGCCGACGGAGGCGACCACGTTCGCCCTCTGCCATCCGATCCCCCGGGACTTCGCGGGCGCCACCGTGCCCCTCGGCACCCCGCTGCCCGGCACACGCATCCGGCTGCGCACCGAGGACGGACGCACAGCGGAGCCGGACGAGGTCGCCGAACTGCTCCTCGCCGGGCCCGCGTTGGCCCGGGGCTACCGCAACCTGCCCGAACAGACCGCGCGGAGCTTCGTCACACTCCCGGGCCCGCAGGGCGGCGAGGGCGGCGAGGGCGGCGAGGGCGGCGAGGAGCGCTGGTACCGCACGGGCGACCTCGTGCGCCAGGACTCCGAGGGCCGGGTGGCCTACGTCGGCCGGGCGGACCGCCAGGTGAAGGTGCGGGGCTTCCGCATCGAGCCCGGGGAGGTGGAGCGCTGCGTCCTCGCCCACCCGTCCGTGCGCCAGGCGTACGTGTGCACCCGACGCGACGAGGCCGGCCGCAACGAACTGCTCGCCTTCGTCGTCCCCGGCGGCGATCCCGGCGACCTGTCCTTCGACGCCTACGACCGCCACCTCACGGCCGGGCTGCCCCCGTACATGCGGCCCCACCGCACCCATCTCGTACCGGAACTGCCGCTCACCCCCAACGGCAAGGTCGACCGGGACGCGCTGCTGCGCGACGCCCCGCCGCCGTGGCGGCGCCCGTACGACGGCGAGGCGCGCGTCAGCGACGAGCAGCGGCCCGTGCTCGAGCTCGCCGAGAGCATCCTCGGGGTGGCCGGACTGCGCCCCGACGACCGGTGGATACCGCATGGCGGCGACTCCCTGAAGGCGCTGCGCTTCCGCTTCGAGGTCATGCGGCGTTTCCGCGCCGACCTGCCGCAGGGCCTGGTGCTCACCGCCGACTTCGCCGCACTCGCCGAGGCCGTGCACGCCCGGGGCAGCGGAGCCGGCGAGCATCCGCCCGTGCCCGCCGCCGGTTCCGGCGGGCCGGCCGCGCCGGCCACCCGGGAGCAGGAACGCCTCTGGTTCGTGCACCAGCGCGACCCCGAGGACCGCGCCTACGACGTACCGCTCGTGTTCCGTGTCCGGGGCGCGGTCGACCGGGCGGCCCTGCGCGAGGCGGTGCGGGCGCTGGTGGAGCGGCACCCCGCCCTGCGGACGCGGCTGGTCCCCACCCCGCACGGACTGCGTCAGCGGGCGGGCGACCCGTACGACCCCTGGGTGCCGCTCGACGGCGGCGAGGACGTGGACGCGCGGGACCTCGACGGCTGCGCGGACGAAGGGTGGCGGGAGCTCGCCGACCGGTTCTTCGGCCACCGCTTCGACCTCACGGACACCCGTATGCTGCGCGCCGCGTGGGTGGGCGGTCCGGACGCGGGGGTGCTCCTGCTGCACCTGCACCACGTCGCCGTGGACGGCTGGTCGCTCAACCTCCTCTTCCGCGACCTCGGCGACGCCTACTCCGCCGCGCTGCGGGGCGAGCCGGGCGGGTCCGGCACCACGTCCGCGTGCACCCCTCTGGACTTCGCGCGGTGGCAGCGGGAGTGGCAGGCGAGCGCCGCGTACGGACGGCGACGGGCCCGGCTCGGCGAGCGCTACGGCCGTGACGGCGGCCCCTCCCCCGCCCTGCCCGCCCCGGAGACGGCGACCGGCCGGCCCCGGGCCGGGCTGCTGCGGACCTCCCTCGACCTGGTCCGCCGGGCCGCCCTGGACCGGCTCGCCGCCGAACGCGGGCTGACGCGCTTCCAGTTGCTGGTGTCCGCGTTCGCCACGAGCCTGTACGGCGTGACCGGGCAGGACCGTCCGCTCGTGGCGTCACCGGTCTCCGGGCGGCCGCGGCCCGAATTCGCCGACGCCGTCGGCATGTTCGCCAACACCGTCCTGCTGGAGCTCGAGTTGCGCCCCCACGACGCCCTGGCCATCCAGCTCGCGTCACACGCGGAGACCGTCCGGGACGTCCTGGAGGACCAGGAGGTGGCCCTGGCCGACCTGCTGGCCGATCCGGTGCTGCGCGAGCGCACCCCTCTCTTCGACTATCTCTTCGTCCTGGAGAACACGGACTTCTCCGCGCTGCTGCTGGACGGCTGCGAGGTACGGCCCGTATGGCCCGAGCCGCTCGGCGCCAAGTGCGCGCTCACCCTGTCCGTCGTCGAGCACGAGTCCGGGTTCGACTGCCTGTGGGAGTACCGCGACGACTTCGGCGCCGAGCGCGCGCGGGCGGCGGCGCGGCTGTTCCGCCGGTGCCTGGACCACGTGACCGACGGCGACGACGTCACCGTGCGCGAACTGATCGCCGGCCACCGCCGCGCCCTGCCCGACACCGGCCGGGGCGAGGCGCTCGTCCCCGACTTCCCGACCGTCGCCGACGGCTTCGCCCGGCAAGTGACCGCCACCCCCGACGCCCCGGCCCTCACGGACGGCGCTACGACCCTCACCTACGCCGAACTCGACGCGCGGGCCCACGCGTTGGCGGCCGAGTTGGGCGCCCGCCATCCGCTGCCGGACGATCCAGCCGCACCGGCGTCCGTGGCGCTGTACCTCCAGCCTTCCGTCGAACACGTCGTGGCGCTGCTGGCCGCCGCCCGGCTGGGCGTGACCGTCGTCCCCCTCGACCCGGCCTATCCGCCGGCGCTGCTGCGGCACGTGCTCGGGCAGGCGGCCCCCCTGTGCGTACTGGTGTCCCGTCAGGATCTCGATGTCCTGGCCGCCTTCGCACCGCCGTCGCTCCCCCGCCACGTCGTCACCCTCGCCGACCTGTCCACCGACGCGTCGTCCTCCGTGCCGGTACCGTCCGCGCACGCCGGGGCGCGCCCGCTGTACACGCTGTTCACCTCGGGCTCCACCGGCGTCCCCAAGGGCGTCCAGGTGCCCGACCGGACCCTGTGCAATCTGCTGACCTGGCAGCGCGTCGCGGGCGGACTGGACCGGCCGGCCCGCACCCAGCAGTTCTCGATGCTCTCCTTCGACGTCTCCTTCCAGGAGATCTTCACCACGCTGTGCTCCGGTGGCCTGCTGCACCTGGTCGACCCCGCCTGGCGGCACGACCCGCCCGCCCTGCTCGACCAGTTGGAGGCAGCGGCGGTGGAGCGTGTCTTCCTGCCGTACGTGGCGCTCCAGTTGCTCGCCGAACACGGTGTCCGCTCCGGGCGGTACCCGTCGCGGCTGCGTGATGTCGTCACCGCGGGCGAGCAGTTGGTGTGCACCGACGCGATCCGCCGCTGGTTCGCGGGACTGCCGGGTGCGCGGCTGTTCAACCACTACGGTCCCACCGAGACGCATGTCGTCAGCGCCCTGTGTCTGGAGGGCGACCCGGCCGGCTGGCCGCTGCGTCCCGCCATCGGGCGGCCCGTGGCGGGCGCGGTGCTGCGGGTGGTGGACGACACCGGCCTCCCCGTCGCGCCGGGAGCCACCGGAGAGCTGCTGATCGGCGGGCCCATGGCGGGGCGCTGCTATCTCGGTGACCAGGCCGCGCACCGCGAACGCTTCGTCGACGACCCCGAGGTGGGCGTGCTGTACCGGACGGGCGACCTCGCCCGCTTCGACGCGCGGGGCCTGCTCCACTACGCGGGGCGGGACGACGCCCAGATCAAACTCGCCGGTCACCGGCTGGAGCTGGGACAGGTGGAGGCGGCGCTCCTGCAGTACCCGGGCGTGGTCAACGCGGTGGCGGCGGTGGCGGACGGCCGTCTGGTCGCCGCGCTGGAGTGCCGGGGCGAGGACCCCGACCCGGCCGGGCTCACGGAGCACCTGGCGGCGCTGCTGCCCGCGCACGTACGCGTCGCCCGCTTCCGCCGCGTGACCGCGCTGCCGCGCACCCCGAGCGGCAAGCTGGACCGGCGCGCGACGCTCACCGCCCCCGGGCACGAGCTGCGCCGGGGACAAGCGGCCGACGCCGGCCCGTCACCGCTGGAGGAGCGGCTGACGGCGCTGTTCGAGGAGGTCACGGGCACACCGATCGGCGTACGCCAGCGCTACTTCGACGCGGGCGCCACCAGCCTGGACCTCATGCGCTTCCAGCTCGCCTGCGCCGGCGAGAACGGCCTCTCCTTCGCCGTACCGGACCTCTTCGAACACGTCACACCCCGGGCCCTCGCCCGCTTCCTGGAGGGACGGGGCGGAGGGGAGGAGACGACGGCGGATCCGGAGGAGAGAGCGGGCGGCGCCCCGCCGGGCCGGGCGACGGGAGTGGCCGCACCCGACCGGGACGGCGGCCCGCACCGCCCCGGCCGGAACGCAGGCCCGGCGGCAGTGACGACGCCCGGCGGGAAGACCGACGGAGCGCTGCCGGGCCGCGGGACGGGCACGACGGCGCGGGACCGGGTCAGCGGCGCGATCCCGCCGGGGCGGGACACCGGCGTCGCACGACCCGCCCCGGAGGCGGACGTGGTCCGGGCGGGCCCGGAGGCCGCCGGCGAGCCCGTCGCCGTCGTCGGTATGGCCGTGCGGCTGCCGGGTGCGCGCGATCTGGGTGCCTTCTGGGAGCTGGTGGCCGCCGGACGCCGGGGGATCGAGCACTTCCCCGCGGCGGACGGCCGGGTCGGTGCCCGGAGCCAGATGGAGGGGCTCCTCGCCTTCGACCCGGGGCGCTTCGCCCTCAGCCCGGGCGAGGCGCGACTCATGGACCCGCAACAGCGCCACCTGCTGATGAGCTGCGCCGAGGCGCTCGCCCACGCTGGCATCGGCGATCCGGCCGGCCGGGAGGTGGGGCTGATCGCGGCGTGCGGGGAGAACACCTACTTCCAGAACATGCTGCGCGAGGGCGACCCGGACGCGCTGCCCGACGCCTTCCGGCTGGCCCTGCACCACGAGAAGGACTTCCTCGCCACCAAGGCGGCCTACCACCTGGGGCTGACCGGCCCCGCGTTCACCGTGCAGTCGGCGTGCTCCAGTTCGCTCGTCGGCGTGCACCTCGCGGCCGGGCTGCTGCGCCAGGGCGACGCCGAGGTCATGCTCGTCGGCGGGGTCCTCGTCGACACCGAGCTGACCGGCGGCTACACCTACCGGCCGCAGCACATCTTCTCCCCCGACGGGCACTGCCGTCCGTTCAGCGCGGACGCCGCGGGCACCGTCGGGGCGAGCGGCACCGGTGTGGTCGTCCTCAAACCCCTCGCGGCCGCCCGCCGGGACGGCGACACGGTGTACGCGGTCGTCACGGGCTCCGGCATCAACAACGACGGCGCGGACAAGCTCGGTTACAGCGCGCCCGCCCGCTCCGGCCAGCGGGCCGCGATCCGGGCCGCCCTGCGCCGCGGCGGCCGCAGGGGAACCGACGTCGGCTATGTGGAGGCGCACGGCACGGGCACCGCCCTGGGCGACCCGGTGGAGGCCGCCGCGCTGCGCGACGCGTACGGCCTGGCGGACGACGCCGGCGTGGCGCTGTCGTCCGTGAAGAGCCAGATCGGGCATCTGGGCGCCGCCGCGGGCGTCGTCGGCATGGTCCGTGCCGTGCTCGCCGTCCACCACGGGGTGATCCCGCCCACCGTGGACTTCGACCGCCTCAATCCGGAGATCGACGCGGGGCCGTTCCGGGTGCCGGTGACCGCCGAGCCCTGGCCCGGTGACGTGCCCCGGGTGGCCGCCGTCAGCAGTTTCGGGATCGGCGGGACCAACGCCCACCTGCTCGTGGAGCACCCCGCCGAGCGGGAGTCCGGCCCGGCGCCCGGCACCGCCGCGCCCGCCGCTGTGCCGTGTGTGGTGCTCTCCGCGAGCGGCGAGGCCGCGCTGCGCGCCGACGGCCGCCGCATCGCGGACTACCTGGACGCGCACCCCGCCTCCTACCCGCAGGTGCTGAGGCACCTTCAGGCCGGGCGCCCGGCGCTCGGTCACCGCGCGGCGGCGGTGTGCCCGGACGCCGCGTCCGCCTCGGCGTGGCTGCGCGCGCCCGCGCCGGTCGCCGCTCCGGGCACCGTCCGGGCCGGTGCGGAGGAGGTGCCGGTGCGCAGCGGTGACCCGCACCAGCTCGCGGAGGCGTGGACGGCCGGCCGCACCGTCGCCTGGCCCGAGGGACCGGCCTGCGCCCCCTGGGACTTCCCGCCGCCCGCCTTCGACCTGTCCGAGTACGACTTCCCGCGCGCCCCCGGCCGCGACGTGCCCGATCCCCCTCCGGCTGCCGGGGACGCGGGCCCGCCGTCGCGGCGGCTGCCCGCCGGCCAGTGGCTGCACCAGCCGCAGTGGACCCGGTTGCGCATGGCCCGTGCCGGCGCCCCCTCGGGACCGGACGCCGCCGGGCGTACCGCCGTCGTCGTCACCGAGGACGCCGGCGGGACCGGCGCGGACGCCTGGCGGTTCCTGGAGGACCACTACGCCCGGGTGGTGCGGGTGCGCCCCGGGACGGCGCTCGGCCGGCTCGCCGACGACCGTTACGAGGCCGCCCCCGACGACGCGGCCCAGCTCGGGGCCCTGCTCGCCCTCGTCGGCGCCGGTGCCGCCCCCACGGACGGCGGGCCCGGCCGCGTCGACTGGCTGCACGCGCTGCCGCTGGCCCTGGACGGCCGGACCGACGACGACGCGCTGGAGGACGCCCAGCGCGTCTGCCTCGACGCGGTGGCCGCGCTGGGCAAGGCCCTCGCCGGCCTGCCGGAGGCCTCCAGGCCCCGGGTGTGGCTGCTGTCGCAGCGGGCACAACCCGTCACCGGCGCCGTCGGCACCCCCCTGGCCGGTCTGCTCGCCGGGGGCATCGAGACACCCCGTCAGGAACTGGGGGTGGCCCCGCGCTGGATCGACCTGCCCGGCCCCGACCCGGCGGACTGGGCACCGTACCTGCCGGGACTGCTGCGCGACGACACGCTCGCCCCGCGCGTGGTGGCCCTGCGCGACGGCTACTGGTGGCAGCGCACCGTCCAGCCGGTCCCGGCGCCCGCGTTCCCGGCCGCCACCGACCGGGTGGCGGAGCCGGGTACGCATCTGGTCCTCGGCGGGACCGGAGGCATCGGTGCCACCCTGGCCGCCCGGCTGCTGGCGGACCCCGCCAACCGCGTGGTCCTGCTCGCCCGCGGCACCGAGGTCCCGGAGCAGCTGCGGCCGTACGGGGACCGTGTGACGCCCGTCGGCGCCGACCTCGCCGCGGAGGACCTGGACGCGATCGCCGGGCGGCTCGCCCCGCACCTCGACGGACTCGCCGGTGTCGTGCACGCGGCGGGCACGGCCGCGGGCGGGCTCCTCGCCGGGCGGGTGCCCGCCACCGCCCGCCGCGTCACCGCGGCCAAGCTGCGCGGTGCCCTGCTCGTCGAACGGCTCGCGGCCCGCCACGCCCCCGCGTACGTGGCGTACTGCTCGTCGATGGCGGCCCACCACGGCGGGGTCGGGCAGTTCGACTACGCGGCGGCCAACGCCTGCCTGGACGCCTTCGCCCACCACGCGCCCCCGGAGGGCGGCGGGGCGGGTGTCCGGCTGAGCGTCGGCTGGGACATCTGGGGCGAGGTCGGCATGGCGCGGCGGGCGCCGGCCGGTGACACCCGCCACCAGGAGCACCTGAAGGTGGCGCTCACCCCCGAGGACGGCGCGGCGGTCTTCGCGCACGCTCTGAACCTGCGCCTGCCGCATCTGATGGTCAGTACGACACCCCTGCCGCAGGCCCGGTTCTTCTACGAGGCGAGTCCCGTCGCCCACCGGCCCCGGCCGGAGGGAGCGGTGACGGAGGGCGCGAGGGAGACCGCGGCGGAGGGCGCCCTGGCGGCCGGCCTCACCGAGGTCCTGTGCGCACTGCTCGGCGTCGGCACCCTCGACCCCGACGCCCCCCTGTACGACCTGGGGGCCGACTCGCTGACCCTGCTGGAACTGCTGGAGGAGGTGAAACGCCGGCACGGCACCGATCTCGACCTCGCCGCTCTCGGCCACCGCGTGACGCTCACGGACATCCTGGCGAAGCTGGACGGCGGCGCCCGCCGGCCCGCCCAGGCGGGCGCCGAGGCGGAGGTCGAGGTCTGGCAGCGCGGCACCGGCGGGGACGTGGTGTGCCTGGTCCATCCGGTCGGCGGCGACATCCAGGCGTACCGGCCGCTGGTCTCGGCCCTGCCCGGTGAGCTGACGGTCTGTCTGGTCCCCGACCCGGCGCTGCGCGACCCGCGGCAGCCCGCCCGGTCGATCGCCGACCGGGCCGCCGGGTATCTGCGGGCCGTGCGGGCCGCGTTCCCCGGCTCAGGGCCCCGGCTGCGGCTGGCGGGCTGGTCGTTCGGGGCGTGGACCGCGCTGTCGATGGCGGCCCTCGCCGAACAGGACGGGCGGCCCGCGGCGGGCCTGTACCTGCTCGACCCTCCGCCGCCCGGTGCCGGAGCGGAGTTCGCCGTGTACGACCGGGCGCAGGTGGACGAGGTCTTCGCCCGTGAGCTGGGCGGCAACCGGGCCGGCGGCGCGAACGGTGCGGGCCGCGCGTACGCCGAGCGCCTCGCCCGCTGCTGCCGCGCCAACCTGGCCGCCATGGCCGAGCACCGGCTGCCGCGGATCACCACGACACCCACCACGGTGTGGCTCGCCGAACGCCCGGTGGACGGCTCGGTGCTCGCCCCGTGTCCGACACCGCCGGGCGCCTGGGACGCGCACCTGCCCCGCACTACGCGGGTGCACCGGGTCGACGCCGACCACTACGGCCTCGTCGCCGCGCCGCACGCGCGGGACGTCGCCGCCGTACTCGCCGCCGGCCCGCGCCCACGGCAGCCCTGAGGAGGCACCCCGCCCGCCATGGCAGCACACCCCTGTACGCGCCTGCCCGCACGCTCCCTCCGGCGCAGCGCGGTCGCCCCCGCACACCGCGGGCGGAGAGGAGCACTCCTGTGACGACGCCCCGCTCGACCACCACGGCCCCCGCCCGATTCCTCCTGCTCGGTGACTCCCACGCGGTCTGCGCCGGACAGGCCGCGCGGGCCGCCGAACTGCCCTTCGCGGGCGGGCCGGCCGGCTCGGGCAGGGTCCTGCACAGCGCGCTCCTGTCGACCCTGGCGGCGACTCGCCCTCTACGAGCACACGGCCGCGCTCGGTCTGCGGGTGGTGGCGGTCGTGCCGCCGCGGCGCGTCGCCGCCCCGGCCGACGCACGGGTTTCGCCTCGTGATCGCCGAACTCCTCGACCGGGGACTGTGATCCGCCCCCGGTCCGCTTCCCTTCCCGTCCCGTTCCCCTCCGGAGGTCCCCATGGAGCAGTACGCCCTTCAGGCCGTCGAGCGCCTCACCACCCGGCCCGCCGAGCCGTACGAGACCCTCTCCGTCCAGCCCCTCACCCCCGTGCTGGGCGCCGAGGTCTCGGGGCTCGACCTGTCGCGGGAGCTGACGCCCCAGCAGGAGAAGGAGATCAAGCACGCCTTCCGCACCCACCACGTCCTGGTCTTCCGCGACCAGGATCTCAGCCCCGAGCAGCACAAGCGGTTCGCGGGCGTCTTCGGTGAACTGCACCCGGTCACCCTCCCCGTGGAGGGTTCCGACCCGTACATCCTGGAGATCAGCGCGGACAAGAACTCCCGGGCGGTGGCCGGCAACGGCTGGCACTCCGACGGCACGGCGGACCCGGCGCCCTCCCTCGGCTCCCTGCTGTACCTCACGACGGTCCCCGAGGGAGGCAGCGGCGGCGACACCCTGTTCGCCAACATGCACCTCGCCTACGAACTGCTCTCCCCCGCGCTGCGGGAGTTCCTCCAGGGCCTGACCGCCCTGCATGACGGCGCCCTGCCGTGGACCGCCGCCGGGCAGACCCCTCCGGCCGAGTACGACGTGCCGCGCACCGAGCACCCCGTCGTGCCCCGGCACCCGGAGACCGGCCGCGAGCTGCTCTTCGTGAACGCCCCCTACACCTCGCACATCACCCAGCTCTCCCGCGCCGAGAGCGACGCCCTGCTGGGCATGCTGTACGCGCATGTGGCCCGTACCCCGATGCTGCAGTGCCGTGTGCGGTGGCAGCCGCGCACCCTGGTGCTCTGGGACAACCGCAGTGTGCAGCACCACGCCGTGTGGGACTACTTCCCCCTCAGCCGGCACGGCCGCCGGATCGCCGTCGAGGGCACGTCCCTGCACCGCTGACCCGGGTCCGGGTCCGGGTCCGTGCCGCGCCGGGCGTCACCCATGGGGAGCACAGTCCTGCCGCTCGACCCACCCTGGAATGGGCATGATTGAGGTGGTGTCGACAGGGCCAGGCGCAACCGCGCGGTGAGCCGCGGGTCCCCGGCCGGTGTTCAGCGGCCGCCGGCGAGGTCGAGGTTCTTCCGGTCGGTTCCGGGCGGCTGTTCGCTGCTTCCTGGGCGCCGCCACGGGCGGGGGATCGGGGCGGACACCGCGCGCCACCACGCCTCCCCGGGCACCTTCCCCGCCGGTTCGAACGGCTCGCCCGGCAGCGGGAACGCCAGTGTCTGGCCGGCCTCCTCGGCCACGTCCTTCATCCACTCCCCCGGCTCCGCCCACGCGTGCGGCGCCAGGTTGAAGGTGGCCCAGTGGATGGGCAGCAGCACGCCGGACGCCGCACCGCCCTGGAGGTCCAGGTGGGAACGCAGGCCCTCCTCGGGCGTCATGTGGATGTCCGGCCAGAAGTCCGAGTACGCGCCGACCTGGATCATCGTCGCGTCGAACGGGCCGTGGTCGGCGCCGATGTCGCGGAAGCCCTCGAAGTAGCCGGTGTCGCCGCTGTGGTAGATCCGGTGCTCCTCGCCGGTGACCACCCAGGAGGCCCAGAGGGTGTGCTGGGTGTTGCGCAGCGCCCGGCCGCAGAAGTGACGGGCCGGGGTGGCGGTCAGGGTGAGGCCGCCGACCTTCGTCGTCTCGTGCCAGTCCAGTTCCCGCAGCCGGCCCTCGGAGACGCCCCAGTGCTCCAGGTGCGCGCCCACGCCGAGGGGCACGGCGAACAGGGTGTCCGTGCCGGCCAGCTCCTTGATCGTGGGCAGGTCCAGGTGGTCGTAGTGGTCGTGGGAGATCACGACGGCGTCGACCGGGCCGAGCGCGGCCAGCGGCAGGGGCGCGGGGTGCAGCCGCTTGGGTCCGGCGAAGGGGAACGGCGAGCAGCGCTCACCCCACACGGGGTCGAACAGGATCCGGTGACTGTCGATCTCCGCGAGCACTCCGGAGTGGCCCATCCAGGTCAGGCGCAGCCCCGTGGCGGGCGGGCGGGAGATGTCGGCGAGGGTGGTCGGGTGCACCGGTATGCCGCCCGTGGGGGTGCGGCGGGACCGGCTGTCCCGGTCGAGGAAGAGCTTGGCCAGGTCCAGCTTCGAGCCCGAGGGACCGATGGTGACGGAGCCGCCCGGGTTCTGGAACACACCGTCCTTGAAGTGCGGGGATCTGCGGATGCGGGCCATGCGCTCACCGCTCGGGTCCACACCGAAGGCTTCGGGCCGCAGGGCACGCGGCCCTGGGCCAAGGAGACGGTAACCGGCCACGCTTCCTCCAAATGGAGTGGGTCAGGCGTTCCATTATGTGGGGACGGTGCGGCACCGCGGCGCGAGCTGCGGACGCGGCCACTGTGACGGGCGGCACACCATGAACACGTCCGTGCATCCTCCGACGCAGTGGCCGGCCGCAGTGTCCAGTCCTCCATGATCATCACGCTGTCGCGCGGGGGTTCACGCCACCGAGGCGATCCGCAGTTTGATGTCGTCCGGGGAGAGGGTGCCCTTGGCGGTCACGTGGTCGCCGGAGGACTCACCGCGCAGACGGCGGCCGATCCATGGCACCAGGTACTCGCGGGCCCAGTGGACGTCGTCGCGGCGGACCTCGAGGGTGCCGCGGACCGGCAGCGGCGGCCAGGGCTGCTCAGGGTCGGCGGGGACCTCGAGGCCGAGGGCCTGTCCGGCGCGGAGCGCCACCCGGGTGTGGCCCTCGGGCGACAGGTGCAGCCGGTCGGCGTCCCAGGCCCTGCGGTCCTGGACGCTCTTGAGGGACCACAGGTCGAGCACCGGGCAGCCGTAGCGGTCGGCGACGGCCCGGACATGTCCGTTGTAGGTGGCGATCTTGCCGCGCAGATGCTTGAGCAGGGGGACGCCGCGGGTGTCGAACCCGGTCGTCACCAGGACCGTGCCGGCCGCGGGCGCGAGCGCGGCGACGGCCCGCTCGAAGCGTTCGGCGACCTCGTCCGGGTCGGTGCCCGGGCGGAGGATGTCGTTGCCGCCCGCACAGAACGAGACCAGGTCGGGGGCGAGTTCCACGGCCCTCGGGAGCTGGTCCGCCACGATCTGGTCCAACAGCTTCCCGCGCACCGCGAGGTTGGTGTACTCGAAGTCACCTTCGGGCCGGCGGTCTGCGAGCAGCACGGCGAGCCGGTCGGCCCACCCGACGAACGCCCCGTCGGGACCGGGGTCGCCGACCCCCTCGGTGAAGCTGTCCCCCAGCGCCACGTACGACCCGATCACTCTTCTGCTGTCACTTCTCGAATCGTCTGCCACAGCAGCTCATGATTCACCCTCGAATGTGACCTACGCGACCGTAGGGGAGGGTTGACGAGCGGTGAGATAAGCCACTCCCACAGTGTCGCCCTGCCGGGAATACACGGGAATACACCGGAGGCCGGACCCGGGGATCGGGGTCCGGCCTTCGGCGCGCGTGTCAGGAAGGTCGCCGCAGGGGGTCAGATGGAGACGCCCTTGGAGCGGAGGTAGGAGATCGGGTCCACGTCCGAGCCGTAGTTCGGGCTGGTCCGGATCTCGAAGTGCAGGTGCGGGCCGGTCGAGTTGCCGGTCGAGCCGGAGAGACCGACCTGCTGGCCGGCGCTCACGGTCTGGCCGGCCGAGACCGACAGCGAGGACAGGTGGGCGTACTGGGCGTAGTAGCCGTCGCTCAGCTTGATGACGACCTGGTTGCCGTACGCGCCGGCCCAGCCCGCGGAGACGACCGTGCCGTTGCCGACCGCCTTCAGGGAGGTGCCGGTCCCGACGCTGAAGTCGACACCGGTGTGGTAGCCGCTGGACCACATGCTGCCGGCCACCTTGTAGGCGGTGCCGATGCCGCCGCCGGGCACCGGGGAGCTGTAACCGGAGGCGGCCTGGTTGGCGGTGGTCTGCTGGGCCGGCTTCTCGGCGGGCTTCTCGGCGGGCTTCTCGGCCTTGGGCGCGGCGGGCTTCTCGGCCTTCGGCGCGGCGGGCTTCGCGGTCGCCGGCGAAGAGGACTTCTTCGGCGTGGCCTTGGCAGCCTCGCCGTCGAGGGTGAGCTTCAGGCCGGGGTGGATGAGCGACGGGTCGTCGCCGACGGCCTCGCGGTTGTCCGCGTAGAGCTGCTTCCAGCCGCCGTCGACGTTCTCCGCCTCGGCGATCTTCGCGAGGTAGTCGCCGGCCTTCACGGTGTACGTGCGGGACTGGTCGCCCTTTTCGGCGGTGGCCTGCTGGCCGGTGACCGAAACGGAAAGTGACTGGGCGGCCTTTTCGGGGGCCGCCTGCGGCGTGGCCGCGTGGGCGCCGGTGGCGCCGAGAAGCGGCAGGGCGAGTGCGGCGCCACCGGTTCCGGCGACGGCGATGGAACGGGTGAAACGCTGAGCCTTGGTACGGCGGTGCTTACCCTTCGCGGGCATGACGAATTCCTCTCCGGCGCCTGCGAGGTGAGCTGTCGGGTTCGGACTGGAGATGTCCGGCCGCGATGTCACGCGGCTTAACCCCAAGCCTGTTCCGGAGACCGGACCAGGCAGTCTTACCTGTGGGTCCCCCGCTCCTGCCGTACACGGGTCAGTGTGTGCGGGCTCCGGGCGGCGGCAGGATTAGGCGTCCGTCCGGATCGGTGGCGAACGTAAGCGACCCGGACGCGAGGGGACAAGCGGAGGTTCCCCGCGAAGGTGCTTTTTCCGTGATCCACAGGAGGAATTGACGTCACCGAGCGTCGATCCCGACGTGGATTGCGTTTCGAATTCCCTTGTCGTTCGCCGTCATTACGTGAGCATGGCGACAACACATCGTCACGGATATGACGATGCTCACGCACCCCATTCCCATCCCCCTTTCTTTCGGGGCGCATTATGGCGAAGTGAATTAATCGGACAGAACGCCTTAATGCTGCTATTACCGGATGCCGGACGCCGCGTGTGGACAACTCATTGCCCCAGGCAGGCATGTCGTATCGTCGAGTGACGCACGCCGACGAGCCGCGGCGGCGGCGCCGAGTGGGAGGAGTCCCCGTGACGCAGCAGATCCCGTCGACCGAACCCGAGCTGGCCGGAGTGCGCAACTTCCGCGACGTGGGCGGACTGCCGACCGTGGACGGTCGGCGGGTGCGGCACGGAGTGCTGTTCCGCAGCGGTCACCTGGCCCACGCGACCGCGGAGGACGCCGTCTTCCTCTCCTCGCTCGGGCTGCACACGATCTTCGACTTCCGCAACGCGGCGGACCAGAAACTGGAAGGGCCGGACGTCGCGCTGCCGGGGGTGCGCAATGTGAACCTGCCGCTCAGCGACCCGGCCGACGGCGCCGAGTTCTGGAAGATGGTCCGCGACGGCGACCTGGACCAGCTGCGCTCGATCCTCGCGGACGGCCAGGGCGCGGACCGGATGATCCACTCCTACCGGACGATCATCAAGGAGCGCACCGCCGAGCACGCCCAGGTGCTGCGCTCACTCGCCGAGGACAGCTTCCCGGCACTGATGCACTGCGCGGCGGGCAAGGACCGGGCGGGACTGTCGGTGGCGGTGACGCTGCTCGCGCTGGGGGTCGAGCGGGAGGCGATCGTGGAGGACTACCTGAAGTCCAACGCCAAGCACCGCCGTTACAAGGTGTACCGCAGCGGCGGCTCCGACTCGGCCTACTCCCCCGAGGTGATGGAGCTGCTCAGCCCGCTGTTCGACGCGCGGGCGGAGTACCTGTCGGCCGCCTTCGACACCGTCGAGGAGACCTGGGGCGGCGTGGACACCTATCTGGAGCGGGGCCTCGGCCTCACCGCCGGGGCCCGGGAGCGGCTGCGCGCGCGCATGCTCGACTGAGGGGAGCCGCGCCGCCCGGCGGCTACTTCTTGGGAGCCATCTCGAACAGGAAGTAGATGAAGGCCGCGAAGACGTGCCCCACCACCACGTAGACGAACAGCCGCACCCACAGGGCCCGGGGGATTTTGTCCTCCATGTCCTTGATGCCCGCGGTGTCCTTGCTGTCCTTGCTGTCCTTGCCGATCTTGCCGGTCATGGCGCCTCTCCGTGGATCGGGCCCAGGCACAGCGCGGCCGTGGGACTCTGCAGCAGGGTGTGGACGAACAGCAGCTCCACCCCGTCGGGGCCGGCCGCGGCGATACGGTGCGGGGTCAGCGAGTCGAAGTGCGCACTGTCACCCGGGTCGAGCCGGTGCAGTACGTCGCCGAGGCGCAGCCGCAGCCGGCCCTTGAGGACGTACAGCCACTCCTCGCCGGGGTGGACGCGCACGATGTCGCCCTGGGAGCCGCGCGGTACATGGACCCGCAGGGCCTGCATGCCGCGCCCGGACGCCCCGGCCGGCCAGTACGTCCAGCCGCCCGCCGCCGTGGGTTCCATGTCGGCGGCGCGGACCACGGCGTCCCGGCCGGCGGCCGCCTCCCCGAGCAGCTCGGAGACCGTCGTACCGTAGATCCCGGCGAGGGAGAGCAGCATCGGCAGCGAGGGCTGGCGCTGTCCGGTCTCCAGCCGGGAGAGATGGGCCGGCGACAGACCGGCCTCGCGGGCCGCGGCCTCGAGGGTCAGGGAGGCCCGTCGCCGCAGGGAGCGCAGCTGGGGCGCGATCGCGGGAAGGGCACCGGCCGGACCGGCCGGCGGCCCGGCGTCGGAGGAGCTCATGCCTCCATTGAGCCGGAGGGAGTGCCTCTGAGGCAATTTTCTTGTCTCAGAGGCAAACACGCTCGGTACGCCGGTCTTCTCCGGTCAGCGCGTGGCGACCGCCTGCTTCACCAGTGCCCGGCCGAACTCCCACATCAGACCGCCGTCGTGCGCGTCGTCCATGACCGCGACGAAGGCGCGCACGAACCGGTCCACGTCCGCCTCGTCGACGACGAGCGGCGGGATCAGTTTGATCACCTCCATGTGATCGCCGGAGACCTGGGTGAGGATCCGGTGCCGTTGCAGCAGCGGCACGACCACCATCTGCGCGAAGAGCCCCTTGCGGGCCGCCTGGAGCATGGTCCAGCGCGAGCGCAGCTTCAGCGACCGGGGCCGGCCGAACTCGATGCCGATCATCAGGCCCCGGCCGCGCACGTCGGCGAGCAGCTCGTAGCGGTCGGTCAGGGCGGCCAGCCGGCTCCGCAGCAGCTCGCCGGTGGTGCGGACATTGGCGATGATCTGCTCGTCCTCCATGACCGAGAGCACCGCCAGGCCCGCCGCCATGGCCTGGGCGTTGGCCCCGAAGCTGGCCGAGTGGACCAGCACCCGGTCCATCGACGAGAAGACCTTCTTGAAGATCCAGTCCTTGCCGATGGTGGCGCCCACCGGTACGTACCCGCCGGAGAGCGCCTTGGCCACGCACACCAGGTCCGGCTCCACTCCCACCTCGTGCTGGTAGGCGTAGAAGTCGCCGGTGCGGCCCAGTCCGGTCTGCACCTCGTCGGCGATCAGCAGCGCCTTGTGCCGGTGCAGCAGCTCCTGGGCGGCCCGCAGATAGCCGGGAGGCGCCTCGTGCACGCCCTTGCCCTGGATCGGCTCGACGATCAGCGCGGCGACGTCCTTCTTGCGCAGCTCCCGCTCCAGGGCGTCCAGGTCGCCGAGCGGCACGGCCGTGTCCGGCAGCAGCGGGGTGAACCCGTCCCGGAAGCCGGACTCGCCGTTGACGGAGAGGGAGCCGGCGGTCAGCCCGTGGAAGGCGTGCTCGCAGTACAGGACGCGGGGCCTGCCGGTCACGTAGCGGGCGAACTTCAGGGCGCCCTCGACCGCCTCCGTGCCGCTGTTGCCGAAGAACACCCGGTCCAGGTGGGGGCTGTGCGCGAGCAGCTTCTCGGCCAGCAGTCCGGGCAGCGGCTGGCAGTCGAAGCGGGTGAGGTCGGCGAGCTGGGCGTCCAGGACGTCGTGCAGCGCCTTGCGGACCACGGGGTGATGGCGGCCCACACCCATCACCCCGAACCCGGCGAGCATGTCCAGGTAGTCGTTGCCGTCGGCGTCCCAGAAGTGGGCGCCCTCGGCGCGCTCGTAGACCTTGTCGAAGCCGATGGTGTGCAGCATGCGCGGGAGCTGGTGGTTGAGGTACCGGCTGTGCAGCTCGTAGCGCTCGGCCCCGCGTTCGGCCAGCAGTGCGCCGAGGTCGAACGTGCCGGCGGGTGAGGACTCCGAGGCGGACTCCGCGGTGGTCATGCCTGGTGCTCCTGTGCGTCATGTGACTGTTTCGCGCGTTCTTCCCCGGCGGCGAGGCCCGCGCCGATCCGCCCGGCGACCTCGACGGGCGTGAGACCGATGTCGGCGAGCACCTCCCCGCGCTTGGCGTGCGCGAGGAACTGCTCCGGGATGCCGAACCGGCGTACCGGCACGTCGACCTCGGCGTCGCCCAAGGACAGCGCCACCGCCGAACCCACCCCGGCGGCCCGGCTGTTGTCCTCCACCACGGCCACCATGCGGTGACCGGCGGCCAGCGGCGGGAGGGCCGGGTCGACGGGTTTGACCCAGCGGGGGTCGACCACCGTGCATCCGATGCCCCGGGCCTCGAGCAGTTCGGCGGCCTGAAGACAGACCGGGGCCATCACACCGACGGCCACCAGCAGCACCTCGGGCGCGTCCGCGCGGTGCAGCACGTCCATGCCGCCGATCCGGTCCAGCGCCGGGATCGCCGGGCCCACCGACTCCTTCGGGAAGCGGATCAGGGTGGGGGCGTCGTCGACGCAGACCGCCTCGCGCAGCTGAGCGCGCAGCTGGTCGGCGTCGCGGGGTGCGGCTATCCGCAGGCCGGGGACGACCTGGAGGACGGACAGGTCCCACATGCCGTTGTGGGAGGGCCCGTCGGCGCCGGTGACACCGGCCCGGTCCAGGACGAAGGTCACCCCGCAGCGGTGCAGCGCCACGTCCATCAGCAGCTGGTCGAAGGCGCGGTTGAGGAAGGTGGCGTAGACGGCGAGGACCGGATGCAGGCCGCCCGTGGCCAGGCCCGCCGCGGAGACGGCGGCGTGCTGTTCGGCGATGCCGACGTCCCACACCCGGTC
This sequence comes from Streptomyces speibonae, assembly GCF_984686075.1. NCBI lineage: Bacteria > Bacillati > Actinomycetota > Actinomycetes > Kitasatosporales > Streptomycetaceae > Streptomyces > Streptomyces speibonae. The sequence goes on from NZ_OZ480260.1 coordinate 828,128, forward strand.
CGGGAACCGCTCGGCGAAGGCGCCGAGGCCGACCGGGTGCAGCATGGCGGCGGTGATCGCCACCACGTCCTCGCGCTCCTCCCCGATCCGGACGATCTCCTCGCCGAAGACGGAGGTCCAGGAGGGGCCGCCGGACGGTGCGAGGGGCGCGCAGGTGAGCGGGTCCATCTTGCCGACGGTGTGGAAGTGGTCCTCCTCGTGAGCCAGGGCGGGCTCGTAGCCGCGGCCCTTCTCGGTGAGGCAGTGGACCAGGACGGGGCCGTGGAAGCGTTTGGCGCGGCGCAGCGCGGACTCCACGGCCCCGATGTCGTGGCCGTCGATCGGGCCGACGTACTTCAGCCCCAGGTCCTCGAAGAGGCCCTGGGGGGCGAAGGCGTCCTTGAAGCCCTTCTTCGCGCCGTGCAGTGCCTCGTAGACGGTGGAGCCGACCACGGGGGTGCGCTGGAGCACCTCCTTGCCCCAGGCCAGCACCCGTTCGTAGCCGTCCGTGGTGCGCAGGGTCGCCAGATGGTTGGCGAGCCCGCCGATGGTCGGGGCGTAGGAACGTTCGTTGTCGTTGACGACGATGATCAGCGGCCGGTCCTTGGCGGCGGCGATGTTGTTCAGCGCCTCCCAGGCCATCCCGCCGGTGAGCGCGCCGTCGCCGATCACCGCCACGACATGGCCCTTCTCCCCCTGCACCTGGCGGGCCTTGGCGAGCCCGTCGGCCCAGCCGAGGGCGGTGGAGGCGTGGCTGTTCTCGATGACGTCGTGCTCGGACTCCTCGCGGGAGGGATAGCCGGACAGGCCTCCCTTGCCGCGCAGCTTGGAGAAGTCCTGACGGCCGGTCAGCAGCTTGTGCACGTAGCTCTGGTGGCCGGTGTCCCACAGGATGCGGTCCGCGGGCGACTCGAAGACCCGGTGCAGGGCGACGGTGAGCTCGACCACCCCCAGGTTGGGTCCGAGGTGGCCGCCGGTCCTGGCCACCGCCTGCACCAGGAACTCTCTGATCTCGTGGGACAGTTCGCCGAGTTCCTCCTCGGACAGCGCCTTCAGGTCACGCGGTTGCCGGATGCTCTCCAGAATCGTCACGCTCGGGCCCCCTTCGGATTCCGTGCTGTTCAGCTCACGGTGACGGCCGGCTCCCCCGACGCGGCGCCGTCCTTCTCCATCTGCTCGGCGATCTTCATCGCCTCTTCGATCAGCGTCTCGACGATCTTCGACTCGGGGACGGTCTTGATGACCTCGCCCTTGACGAAGATCTGGCCCTTGCCGTTGCCGGAGGCGACCCCCAGGTCGGCCTCGCGCGCCTCGCCGGGGCCGTTGACCACACAGCCCATGACGGCGACCCGCAGTGGCACGGTCATGCCGTCCAGCCCGGCGGTGACCTCGTCGGCCAGCTTGTACACGTCGACCTGGGCGCGCCCGCAGGACGGGCAGGACACGATCTCCAGCCGCCGCTCCCTGAGCCCCAGCGACTGGAGGATCTGGATGCCGACCTTGACCTCCTCGGCCGGCGGCGCGGACAGGGACACCCGGATGGTGTCGCCGATGCCCTCGCTGAGCAGCGCCCCGAAGGCGACGGCCGACTTGACCGTGCCCTGGAACGCCGGTCCGGCCTCGGTGACGCCGAGGTGCAGCGGGTAGTCGCAGCGCTCGGCGAGCAGCCGGTAGGCGTTGATCATGACCACCGGGTCGTTGTGCTTCACGGAGATCTTGATGTCGCGGAAGTCGTGCTCCTCGAAGAGGGACGCCTCCCACAGCGCGGACTCCACCAGCGCCTCGGGCGTCGCCTTGCCGTACTTCTGGAGCAGGCGCCGGTCCAGCGAGCCGGCGTTGACCCCGATCCGGATCGGGGTGCCGTGGTCCTGCGCGGCCCGCGCGATCTCCTTCACCCGGTCGTCGAACTGCTTGATGTTGCCCGGGTTGACGCGGACGGCGGCGCATCCGGCCTCGATGGCCGCGAACACGTACTTGGGCTGGAAGTGGATGTCCGCGATCACCGGGATCTGCGACTTGCGGGCGATGGTGGCCAGCGCGTCCGCGTCGTCCTGTGTGGGGCAGGCGACCCGGACGATCTGGCAGCCGGAAGCGGTGAGTTCGGCGATCTGCTGCAAGGTGGCGCCGATGTCGGAGGTGCGGGTCGTCGTCATCGACTGCACCGACACCGGGGCGCCGCCGCCGACCGCCACCGGTCCGACCTGGATCCGCCGCGACGCGCGACGCTCGGCGAGCGGCGGCGCCGGAACCCCGGGCATACCCAGCGGGACAGCGGTCATGGCCTCACCCCCGGTTTCCGGAGACGGTCTCGCGCATGGCGCGCAGCGACTCCTTCAGCGATCCCATGGTGGCGAGGACGGCGGTGGGCTCGTAGCCGCAGTGCGCCATGCAGTTGGCGCAGCGCGGGTCCTTGCCGCGGCCGTAGCGGTCCCAGTCGGTCTCCTCGATCAGCTCCCGGTAGGTCGGCACGTACCCGTCGCTCATCAGGTAGCAGGGGCGCTGCCAGCCGAAGAGGGAGTAGTTCGGGATCGCCCACGCGGTGCACGGGAAGTCGACCTTGCCCTCGAGGAAGTCCAGGAAGAGCGGGGAGTGGTTGAGCCGCCAGCGGTTGCGGTTGCCGCCCGCGAAGGCCTTCTTGAACAGCTCGCGGGTCTGTTCCACGCCGAGGAAGTGCTCCTGGTCGGGGGCCTTCTCGTAGGCGTAGGCGGGCGAGATCATCATCTCGTCGACCTTGAGGTCGTCGTTGAGGTAGTTGAGCACCTCGACGACGGTCTGCGGGGTGTCGGTGTTGAAGAAGGTCGAGTTGGTGGTCACCCGGAAGCCGCGCCGCTTGGCCTCCTTGATGGCCTCGACGGCCTCGTCGAACACGCCCTCCTTCGCCACCGACTCGTCGTGCCGCTCACGCAGCCCGTCGATGTGCACGGCGAAGGCGAAGTAGGGCGAGGGGGTGAACCGGTCCATCTTCTTGCGCATCAGCAGGGCGTTGGTGCACAGGAAGACGTACTTGCGCTTGGCGACCAGCTGGCGCACGATCTCGTCGATCTGGGGGTGCATCAGGGGCTCGCCGCCCGCGATGGACACCATCGGCGCCCCGGACTCCAGCACCGCGCCCACGGCCTGGGCGACGGGCATGCGCTGCTTGAGCACACCGGCCGGATGCTGGATCTTGCCGCACCCCTCGCACTTGAGGTTGCAGGCGAAGAGCGGCTCCAGTTCGACGATGAGCGGGAACTTGTCCCGCCTGCGGAGCTTCTGTTCGGCCAAGTATGTAGCGACCTTGATGGACTGACGCAGCGGCATGGCCATCTGGCTCACCTCCTGGGGAGCAGCAAGGAACGGTGCCATTCATAGAAAGCCGGTAGTACGGAACGAAGGACACGGAAAGCCGATATTCCACCGCGGACCGTGCCGATGCGGACGAGTTCGTGTTCAGGAGCGTCCACGACCACCCGGACGGCCGCAACCGGGCGCTCGCCCGCGCGCACGGCGCTCAGGAGCGTGGCCGCCGATTCCATGTCGGCCGCGATCGCGCCGGTCGCCAGCAGATCGGACCGTTCGTGACCGCGGACGACGTGGTCGGAGCCGGTGAGCGGACCGGTGTGGACGGTGCGCCCGGGAATGGTGCGCACCAGCTCCTTCACCAGCAGTTCGGTCCCGGTGCAGCGGACGCTGCCGCGCGGGTCCCGGGTCTCCTCGGCCACCACCAGGTCGCCGGGGTGCATCCCGGGGGCGAGTCCGGCGCAGAAGCCGGTGGCCAGGACGGCCGCACCGCTCAGGGCCGGGCCGTCGAGCACCCGGGTGACGGAGCGCCCGGCCGCCGCCGGCCCCATGCCCGTACGGAGCACGGTGACCGGCCCGCCCGGGCTGCCGCCGCGTTCATGCCTGCGCAGGGCGAACTGCTCGATGCCGAGCGCGCAGGCGATCAGCAGCGGCGCCGGGGCGGGCTGAGGGCTCATCAGCTTCCCTTCGCCTCGGCGAGTGCCTGCTCCGCACCGGTGCGCGCCGGCACCGGCTTCTTCGTGAACGGCTCCCCGTGCACGTACCGGCCGAGCGCCGTGAGCGGGAAGACCTGGCGGTAGAGGTGGTAGTTGATGGAGAAGTCCCAGGGGAAGCCGGTACCGGTGAAGTACGGCTCGTCCCAGGAGCCGTCCTCGCGCTGGGTGGCGGCCAGCCACCGGATGCCCCGTTCGACGGCCCGGGAGTCCCGTTCGCCGGCCGCGAGCAGCGCCATCAGCGCCCAGGCCGTCTGCGAGGCGGTGGAGGCGCCCCGGCCGCTCCACTCCCGGACGTAGCGGTAGGAGCGCAGGTCCTCGCCCCAGCCGCCGTCGTCGTTCTGCACCTTCTCCAGCCAGGCCACGGCGCGCCGGATCGCCGGGTGCGAGGCGGGGATCCCGGCCGCGGTCAGGGCGGGGACGACGGAGCCGGTGCCGTAGATGTAGTTGACGCCCCAGCGTCCGAACCAGGAGCCGTCCAGCTCCTGTTCGGCGAGCAGCCACTGGATGCCGCGCCGGGTGCGGGGGTCGTGGGCGAGTCCCTCGACGGCGAGCATCTCCACGACGTGCGCGGTGACGTCGGCCGACGGGGGGTCGATGACCTCGCCGAAGTCGCAGAACGGCAGCCGGTTGGGGAAGGGGCTGGTGTTGTCCACGTCGAAGGCGCCCCAGGCGCCGTTCCTCGACTGCATGCCGAGGTTCCAGCGCACCCCGCGTCCGACGGCGTTGTCCAGCCGCTCGGGGTCGTGGTGCTTGACGCGGCGCAGCGCGAGGACCACCTCGGCGGTGTCGTCGATGTCCGGGTAGTTGTCGTTGTGGAACTCGAACGCCCAGCCGCCGGGCGGGAGATGAGGTCTGCGGACGGACCAGTCGCCGGGCCGCACGATCTGCTCGCCGAGCATCCAGTCGGCGGCCTTGACCAGTTGCGGATGGTCGGAGGGCAGCCCGGCGTCGGCGAGCGCGATGGTGGCCAGGCAGGTGTCCCACACCGGGGACTGGCAGGCCTCGATCATGCGGGCCCCGTCCTCGCGCCACACCGCGAACCGGTCCAGCGACTCCAGTCCGGCCCGCATCACCGGGTGGTTGAGGTCGTAGCCGAGCAGGTGCAGCGCGATGACCGAGTAGACGGCCGGGGGCTGGATGCCGCCCCAGCAGCCGTCGTTCTCCTGCCGCTCGATGATCCAGCGGGCGGCGGTGTTCATGGCCGCCCCGCGCAGCCGGCGCGGCACCGCCCGGCGCAGGACGTGCAGGCCCTTGTCCAGCCGCTGGAAGGCGCCGTCCCAGGTGTTCGGCGGGGCGAGCGGCCGGGGAGGGTTCGGCGTGCGCGGGTCGGTGTGCAGTTCGTCCAGCGGGAACGGGGCGGGGCGCACCGGCCGCTTGGCGGAGACGATGGTCAGCGGCACGATGGTCTGCCGGGCCCAGCAGCCGAAGTCGTAGATGTTGAGCGGCAGCCAGGTCGGGAACCAGATCAGCTCGGGCGGGAGTTCGGGCAGGTCCTCCCACTTCCACCAGCCGAACAGGGCCAGCCAGATCCGGGTGAAGACCCGGGCGGAGGCGATGCCGCCCCGCTCGCGGATCCAGGCGGAGGCCCTGGCCATGTGCGGGGCGTCGGGCGGGTCGCCGGCCAGCCGCAGGGCGACGTACGCCTCGATGGTGGTGGACAGTTCGCCGGGTCCGCCGTGGAAGGTGGCCCAGGTGCCGTCCTCGCGCTGCTCGCCGCGGATGAACAGGGCGGCGGCGCGGGTGGTGTCCTCGTCGAGGATGCCGAGGAACTGACGCAGCAGCAGGTCCTCGGCGTCCATCGTGACGTTGGTCTCGAGGTCGCCCTTCCACCAGCCCTGGTCGTGCTGCCGGGACAGCAGGAAGTCGGTGGCGCGCCGCATGGCGCGGGCGGCGATGTCGGGAACCCCGGCCGCCTCGGGGACGTCGGTGTCGTTGTCGCTGGCCGCGGTCACGCGGGGCGGCAGGGCGGCCCCGGTGCTTCCGTCGGTCGTCGCTGTCATGGCTTCCCCTTCGTGCAGTGCTGCAAGTGGTGCGTCTGCTGTGGGTCCGCCGTCGGCCGGTGCTGCTCTCCCCTGGGCACCGGCCGGCGACTACGCGAGGGCTATTCGACCGATAGTGATCATCTCTTTCGTACGACGACGAAGTCCGCGAGCGCCGTGAACTGCTCCCGCACCCGGTCGGGCATGTCCACGGTGTCGAGGGCCTCGATGGCGATGGTGTGCTGACGGCGTGCCTCGTCGGCGGTCCACTCGCGGCCGCCGGCCTCCTCGATGAGGGCGGCACGGGCCGCGAACTCCTCCTCGGAGAAGTTCGCGAAGTCGCTGCTCTTGGCGTCGGCCGCGAGGATCTCGCCGAGCCGGCGGGCGGCCGGCCCGTCGGCGGCGAGCGCGGCCACGACCGGGAGGGACTTCTTGCGCTGGCGCAGGTCGCTCCAGGTCTGCTTGCCGGTGGCCTCCGGGTCGCCCCAGATGCCGAGAAGGTCGTCCACGGCCTGGAAGGCAAGGCCGAGGTGGTGGCCGTAGCGCTCCAGGGCGTCGGCGGTGCGGTCGTCCGCGCCGCCGAGCACGGCGCCGACGGAGCTGGCGCAGGCGAGCAGGGCGCCGGTCTTGTTGCCCTCCATCTCCAGGCACTCCGCCACGCTGACGCGGTCGCGGTGCTCGAAGGACATGTCCTGGGCCTGGCCGTCGATGAGCGCCCGGCTGGCGGTGGCGAGCCGGCGGGTGGCGCGGCCCGACTCGACGGTGCCGAGCTCGAGGAGCACCTCGTTGGCCAGGGCGAACAGGGCGTCACCGACGAGGATGGCCTGGTCGGGGCCGTGCACCTTCCAGACGGTGTCGCGGTGCCGGCGCTGTTCGTCGCCGTCCATCAGGTCGTCGTGCAGCAGCGAGAAGTTGTGGACCAGTTCGACGGCGACCGCTCCCGGGACGCCGGTCTCCGGGCCGGCGCCGGTGACCTCGGCGGACAGCACGGCGAGGGCGGGGCGCACGGCCTTGCCCCCGTCGCCCTCCGCGGGCCGGCCGTGGGCGTCGGTCCAGCCGAAGTGGTAGGCGGCGACCGTGTCCATGGGAGATACCAGGCGGTCGACGGCCGCCCGCAGCACCGGAGTGGCCAGGGTCCGGCCGCGCTCCAGGAGCGCGGACACGTCCACCGCGGTCCTTCGAGCGGCCTGCGAGGCCGGGGGCACAGTGGGCACAGTCTCTCCTCTTGTCGCGGTACGGGGGGTGCGGGGACCTGCCGCGCCGCTCTGCTGGAGCATCAGGCCGCCTCCTCGATCGCGAAGAGGCGGCGGGGGCGGGGCCGGCCGAGGGAGTCCAGCGCGGCGTCCGCCGCGCCGACGCCGCTGCGGACCGCACTCTCCATGGTCGCGGGCCACCCGGTGGCGGTCCACGCTCCGGCCAGGTACAGGCCGGGGGCCTCGGTGCGGGCGCCGGGCCTGAGGCGTCCGACGCCGGGGGCGGGAGCGAAGGTGGCGGTGCGCTCCCGGGTGACGAAGAAGTCCTCGACGCGGGCGCCTTGGGCGCGCGGCAGCAGCCGCCGGAGTTCGGGCAGATACCGTGCGCGCAGGGCGGCCACCGGCTCGTCGATGTCGTCCTGGGCGACCGACTGGGACACCGCCAGGTACTGACCCCGTTTCAGGCCGGAGGCGGCGGTGCGGTCGAAGACCCACTGCACGGGGGTGCCGAGGGCCGCGAAGAACGGGCTGGCGAGCACCTGGCGGTCGTAGACGACGTGGAGGTTGAGGATCGGGGCGGTGCCGATGCCGAGCAGCCGCTCGGGGTCCCGGAGCGCTCCGTCCGGCAGCAGGTCGTACGCCTCGCGCTGCGGTACGGCGAGGACCACCGCGTCGGAGCGGAGGGTCTCGCCGGGAACCTGGACGCTCCAGCGCCCGTTCTCCTGGGGGGAGACGGAGGTGACCCGTGTACGGACCTCGGTACGCACGCCCGCGGAGTCGAGCGCCTTGCGGGCGAGCCGGTCGTGCAGTTCACCCAGCGGCACCCGGGCCCAGCCGATGTCGGCCGCGCCCGGGTCGGACAGCAGACCGGTCTTGAACACCATCGCGGCGAGCGCCAGGGACGAGTCGTCCGCGACCGCGTTGAGGGTGGCCACGCCGACCAGGTTCCACAGGGCTTCGACGGCGCGCGCCGACTGGCCGTGCGCGGCCAGCCAGCCGCCGAAGTCCTGGGCGTCCAGGGCCGGATCGGCGAGGTCGAGCCGTTGCAGCGCGAGCGCGGCCCGGCCCACCCTGGCCCGGTCGGCGAGCGACAGATGCGGATACGCGGCGAGGCTGCGCCCCAGGTGCAGGGGGACGGGCAGCGGGTCGCGCCGCAGTCTGCCCAGCCGGCGCCCCTCGGGGCGGGTGACGTCGAGCACGGGCACGTCCAGCCGGTCCTGCAGCGGTGCCAGCGCCGTGCCGCCGACGCGGTCCAGGAACCAGCGGTAGGCGGTGCAGCAGCGCAGGTACACGTGCTGGCCGTTGTCGACGGTCAGGTCGCCGCGCCGGAAGGAGAAGGCGAGCCCGCCCAGGCGCGGCCGGCCTTCGAGCAGGGTGACGCCGACTCCCGCGTCGGCGAGGGCGAGGGCTGCGGTGACGCCGGCCAGGCCGCCGCCGACCACGACGGCGTGCCGTCCCGCCGGGGCGGGGACGTCCGTGGGCGGCTCCGCGGTGCGTGTGCCGTGTCTCATGCGCCCTCCCCCGCCGGCCCGGACCGCTCGAACCGTGCGCGCCGGGCCGTCTCAGTCTGGGACGCGGCGTCGGGGCGGAGGGTTGCCCGCCGTTTGCCGCCGGGGAGCGGAGTGTCCATCAGGCGCGCCTCCTGACGGTCCGCCGGGTCACGTTCCTGGTGTCCAGGCCGGACAGGCCGCGCACGGCGACGTAGGCCTTCTCGCGGCCGGGCAGGGAGACCCGGCCGCGCAGCACCGCCTCGGGCTCGCGCTCGATGCGGTCCAGCAGCCGGCGGTAGATGCCGGCCATGGCGGCGACGCAGGCGCCGCTGCGCCGGTCGAGCAGGGGGAGCAGCCGGTAGCCCTCGGCGAAGAGGGCGCGGGCCCTGCGCACCTCGAAGTGGATCAGGCCCGCGAAGTCGGAGCCCTCCGGCGGTGTGGGTCCGTCGAACCCGGCCGAGCAGCCGAACTTGGCGAGGTCGTCGGCGGGCAGGTAGGTGCGCCCGCCCGCGGCGTCCTCGCGCACGTCGCGGAGGATGTTGGTCAGCTGGAGCGCGAGACCGAGCGTGTCGGCGTACTCGGGTGCGCGTTCGGCGCCGCGGGCGCCCGGTTCGGTGCCGAACACGCCGAGGCAGAGCCGTCCGATGGCGCCGGCCACACAGCGGCAGTAGACCTTGAGGTCGTCCCAGGTCTCGTAGGTCTCGCCGCGTACGTCCATCTGGACGCCGTCGATGAGCTCGTCCAGGCCGCCGAGGGGGATCGGGAAGCGCCGGGCGGCGTGGGCGAGGGCGACGGCGACCGGGTCGGTGTCGTCCTCGTCGACGGCGCCGTCGCGGATCCGGGAGAGCAGCGCCCGGGCGTCCTCCAAGCGGGTGACCTTGACCTCGTCGGCGAGCGCTCCGTCGCCGATGTCGTCGACGCGTCGGGAGAACGCGTACAGCGCCGACATCGCGCGCCGCTCGGGTGTCGGCAGCAGCCGGATGCCGTAGGCGAAGTTGCGCGCCTGCTGTCCGGTGACGGTCTCGCAGTAGCTGTAGGCGGCGAGTACCGGTGCGGACGCGGGTGGTTGCGACTCCACGGTCCGGATCACCCCTTTCCTCGCAGAGTCACGCCCGCCTCGCGCAGCAGCTGCATCCTGCCGGGCTTGGGCGGGCCGGGGAGTACGTCGTATTCGGCGGCGGCGATCGCCCGGACGGCCGCCCTTCCTCCCGCCACGAACCCCGCGAGCAGCAGTCTGAGCCTGCCGTGGACGCTACCCACCAGGGGGGCGCCCTCATTCAGCAGGTCGAGGGCGCGTTGCGCCTGGTACGCGACGAGCGCGCGCACCGACGCGCCGGCGGTGGGTGCGGCGAGGTCCGCCTCCTGGACGTGGAAGCGCTTCATGTCCGTGGCGGGCAGGTAGATGCGGTCGCGGCCGAGGTCCTCGGCGACGTCCTGGAGGTGTTCGACGATCTGCAGGGCCGTGCAGATCGCGTCGGAGCGGCGGATCCGTTCGGGGGTGGCGGTCCCGGTCACGGCGAGGACGAGACGGCCGACGGGGTTGGCCGACAGCTCGCAGTAGGCGAGCAGGTCGTCGTAGGTCTCGTAGCGGGTGACGAGCTGGTCCTGGCGGTTGGCCGCGATCAGGCCGAGGAACGGCTCGGGGGTCAGCGCGTGCCGGCGGACCGTGGGCCGCAGCCGGAGCAGCAGCGGATGCCGGGGCTCCGGGCCAGCCGGGTCGAACACCCGGTGAAGATCGGCTTCGAAGGCGTCGAGGAGCGCGAGCCGGTCCCCGGCCCGGTCGTCCGGGACGCCGAGGAGGCGGGCGTCGGCGCCGCCCGGCGCCAGGTCTCCGTCGCCGATGTCGTCGACCAGACGGGCGAAGCCGTACACGGCCATGAGGTCGGCCCGCCAGGGCCGGGGCAGGAAGAAGGGGGCCACGGGGAAGTTCTCGGCGGCGGCCTTGTCGAGGGTGGCACGCTCGACGTCGGCGCCGCCCGCCCTGTCGGGGGGCGTCATCGCGGACTGCCCGGAGCGGGGACGGCACATGCTGCGTTCAGCCGGGGAGTCTCCGTAGCCATTGCCGTCACATCTCCCGTTCTACACCGCTGACCCAATGCACACTATTTCGGACACGCCGCCCAGGTTCCCGCCCGGCGGCATCGTTGGACGGTGTCGGGCATTATGGCCCTGATTGCCGCCTTTCGGGACCGGTACAGCTTACGTTGTACAACGCGGTGCGCACCGCCGGGGGTCTCCTGGTCCGCACACAACACACCGAACGGCGTCAAGATTCCACGCCACGGCCGGAATTGACGCTTCTTTTGCAGACGCCGGACCCCGTCGGACAGTTGCGGCGGGGCCCTGGGCGGATCGGGTTACTTGCCCGTGAACTTCTCGTACTCCTTGAGCACCTCGTCGGTCGGCCCGTCCATGCGCAGCTCGCCCCGCTCCAGCCACAGCACGCGGTCGCAGGTGTCGCGGATGGACTTGTTGTTGTGGCTGACCAGGAAGACGGTGCCGGCCTCCTTGCGCAGCTCGCGGATGCGGGCCTCGGAGCGCTTCTGGAACTTGCGGTCCCCGGTGGCCAGCGCCTCGTCGATCATCAGGACGTCGTGGTCCTTGGCGGCGGCGATGGAGAAGCGCAGCCGGGCCGCCATGCCGGAGGAGTAGGTGCGCATCGGCAGGGTGATGAAGTCGCCCTTCTCGTTGATGCCGGAGAAGTCGACGATGTCCTGGTACCGGGCCTTGATCTGGTCACGGGACATGCCCATCGCGAGCCCGCCCAGGATGACGTTCCGCTCGCCGGTCAGGTCGTTCATCAGAGCCGCGTTCACCCCGAGCAGGGAGGGCTGGCCGTCGGTGTAGACCTTGCCCTTCTCGGCGGGCAGCAGTCCGGCGATGGCCCGCAGCAGGGTCGACTTGCCGGAGCCGTTGGAGCCGATCAGGCCGATGGCCTCGCCCCGGTAGGCGACGAAGGAGACCCCGCGCACGGCGTGCACCTTGCGCACCCCCCGCTCCTCGCCCCTCCGGAGGATACGGCTGAGCGCCGCCGTGGCACTGCCCTTCCCCGTCTTGGCACCGTTGACGCGGTAGACGATGTGCAGCTCGTCCGCGATGACGGTGGGCACCCGTGCGCCCGTCCGGTCGTCAGCCACGGCCGTACCTCTCCTCGGACTTCCAGAAGTAGACGAAGCCGACCACGCCGGTCAGCAGGGCCCAGCCCAGCGCGAACGCCCACACGTGCGGCGGCAGGTACGACGAGCCGTACTCGTCGATCAGCGCGAACCGCACCAGATCCATGTACACCGCCGCCGGATTCCACTGCAGGACGTCGGCCAGCCAGGACGGAACGTCCTTGTCGTGCAGCATCGCCGGAATGCTGAACATCACACCCGAGGCGTACATCCACGTACGCAGCACGAACGGCATCAGCTGGGCCAGGTCCGGCGTCTTGCTGCCCATCCGCGCGAAGATCAGCGCAAGCCCGGTGTTGAACACGAACTGCAGCACCAGCGCCGGCACGACCAGCAGCCACGACAGATCCGGAAAGCTGCCGAACGCCAGCATGATCACCACCAGCACGATCATCGACGCCAGCAACTGCTGGAGCTGCTGCAACGCGAACGAGATCGGCAGCGAGGCCCGCGGGAAGTGCAGCGCCCGCACCAGCCCCAGGTTGCCCGAGATCGCCCGCACACCCGCCAGCACCGAGCTCTGGGTGAACGTGAACACGAACACGCCCGTCACCAGGAACGGCACGTAGACATCCTTCGGGATGCCCCGGTTGGCGCCCAGCAGCAGACCGAAGATGAAGAAGTACACCGCCGCGTTCAGCAGCGGGGTCGCCACCTGCCACAGCTGGCCCAGCTTCGCCTGGCTGTACTGCGCGGTGAGCTTCGCCTGGGAGAAGGCGAGGATGAAATGCCGCCGGCCCCAGAGCTGACGGACGTACTCGATGAGGGACGGCCGGGCACCGCTGACGGACAGCCCGTACTTGGCGGCCAGCTGGGCCGGCGTGAGGCCCTCGTCGGGCGACACGGCCGCGGTGACCGCGACCGTGTCGTCGTGCGTTGTCTCGCTCACTGGTGGAAAAACTTTCGTCCTCGGGATGCGCGGCCCGCGCGGGCCTGACATGGACAGGAGAGCCTGGGTGCGGTTCCGGTCCCGGACCCGAGCTTGTCAGATCACGGGAGGCCGGCCCAGTCGGGTCAGCCGCCACACCGTACGCCACTTCATGGGCCGGCGGGGACCGCAGGGAGTGGTCAGGCCCTCCCTGAACCCCGCGAACCAGGCCCGCAGGGCCGGACGGGACGGCCGGCGCACGAGGGTGAGGACCATCCACACGCCCAGGTAGAGCGGGACGAGGAGGGCGGGCAGGTTGCGGCGGGCGAGCCAGACCCGGTTGCGGGCGACCATGCGGTGGTAGACCGCGTGCCGGGAGGGGGCGGTCGCCGGGTGGTACAGCACCATGTCGGCCCGGTAGTCGATCATCCAGTCGGCGTCGAGGGCCCGCCAGGCCAGATCGGTCTCCTCATGGGCGTAGAAGAACTCGTCCGGCAGTCCGCCGACCTCGGCGAAGACCTTGGTGCGCACGGCGTTGGCGCCGCCGAGGAAGGTGGTCACGCGGGAGGAGCGCATCGGGTCGGAGGCGCGCAGCCGCGGCACGTGGCGGCGCTGGGTGAGGCCGGTCTCCGGGTCGGCGATGCGGAAGCTGATGATGCCGAGCCGGGGGTCGGCCGCGAAGGCCTCCCGGCACAGCTCGGCGGTGTCGTGACGGGCGAGCAGGCCGTCGTCGTCGAGGAACAGCAGGATGTCGACGTCCCGGCCGCCGGGGCCGAAGGCCTCGACGCCGACGTTGCGGCCGCCGGGGATGCCCAGGTTCTCCGGCAGCTCGACGGTGCGCACGCCCTCGGGGACCTCGGGCACGGGCGAGCCGTTGCCGACGACCACGACCTGGACCGGGTCGCCGTCCTGCTTGGCGACCGAGTCCAGCAGGGCGCGCAGTTCGTCGGGGCGGTTGCCCATGGTGATGATCACCGCCCCGACCTTCATGCCGGTGCTCATTTCAGCCTGCTGGACGCCAGGACGGACACCAGGTGCAGCACCGTCTGCAGCAGCGCGATGCCGGCGAGCACGGCGGTGCCGAGGCGGGTGAAGAACAGGTCGCCACGGGCCGCGTCCACGATCGCGAGGACCAGGATCAGCAGGGACGCCTCGATACCGAGGATGAGCCGGTGGAACTTGAGCGCGGCGGCGGCCCTGCGGGCCAGCGCCATGCCGGAGGAGCGCGGCTCGGACGCCGCCTCCTTCACCGGGGGCAGTCCGCCCTGGTGGCGGGCGACTCCGACCAGGTCGGTCTCGGCCTTGACCAGGATCGCGCCGAGCGCGGCCAGGGTGCCGAGGAAGGCCCACAGCCAGTCGATCCGCCCGGAGCCCCACAGGTCGGCGGCGCGCAGGCCGAGCCCGACCAGAACGGCCGCGTCGCACAGGTAGGCGCCGACGCGGTCCAGGTAGACCCCGCCGAGCGAGTACTGCTTCTTCCAGCGCGCGACCTCGCCGTCGACGCAGTCCAGCAGCAGGTACAGCTGGACCATGACCACGCCGAGGACGGCTCCCGCGATCCCCGGCACCAGCAGGGCCGGGGCCGCCAGGACGCCGAAGACGGTCATCAGGTACGTGAGCTGGTTGGGCGTGACCCTGGTGTTCACCAGGTAGCGGTCCACCCGGAGGGACACCTCGCGCATGTAGAGGCGCCCCATCCAGTGCTCACCGCTGCGCCGGTCCTTGACCCCGGCGGGGTGCACGACCGGACGGAGTTCAGCTACCGATGGCCTTGACATAGTCGGCGTAGGTGTCCTTGATCTGGTCGGTCTTCAGGTCGAGGTGTTCGAGGATCGTGAAGCGGCCGGGGCGGGTCTCCGGGGCGAACTCGACGGCGCGGACGAACTCGTCCACGGTGAATCCGATCTCCTCGGGGAGCACCGGCAGCCCGTGCCGGCGCAGTACCTCGGCCATGGCCGCCGCCTCCTCGTGGGCCCCGCGCAGATGCATCGCGAAGGCGGCGCCCAGTCCGCACTGCTCGCCGTGGGCGGCGGCGCGTTTGGGGTAGAGCAGGTCGAAGGCGTGGTTGATCTCGTGGCAGGCGCCGGAGGAGGGGCGGGAGTCGCCCGACACGGACATGGCGATGCCGGTGAGGACCAGGGCCTCGGCGAGCACCTGGAGGAAGCCGTCGTCGCCGACGCCGCCGGGGTGGCGCAGCACGGCCTCGCCGGCCTGGCGGGCCATGGCGGCGGCGAGGCCGTCGATCTTCTCGCCGTTGACGCGGTGGGACAGCTCCCAGTCGGCGACGGCGGAGATGTTGGAGATGACGTCGCCGATGCCGGAGCGCACGAACCGGACGGGGGCCTCACGGATCACGTTGAGGTCGATGACCACCGCGATCGGGTTGGGCACGCCGTAGGAGCCGCGGCCCGCGTCGTTGTCGAGGGTCGCCACCGGCGAGCACAGGCCGTCGTGCGCGAGGTTGGTGGCGACGGCGACCAGCGGCAGGCCGACGCGCGCGGAGGCGAACTTGGCGCAGTCGATGATCTTGCCGCCGCCGAGTCCGACGACCGCGTCGTAGTGGCCGCCCTGGATGTCGCTCGCCAGGCGGACGGCGTCGTCGATGGTGCCGCCGCCGACCTGGTACCAGGTGGCGCCGGGCAGCGAGGGTGCGAGCCGCTCGCGCAGCCGGGCGCCCGAACCGCCGCTGACGGCGATCGCGAGCCGGCCCGACTGGGAGATGCGTTCGTCGGCGAGGACGCAGGCCAGGTCGTCGAGGGCGCCGGGGCGGATGTCGACGACGACCGGCGAGGGAATGAGCCGGGTCAGTACTGGCACGCGATCTCCCGCCCGCGCGCGAGGTCGTCGTGGTTGTCGATCTCGACCCACTCGACGTCGCCGATCGGCGCCACATCGACCCGGAACCCGCGGTTCACCAGCTCCTGGTAACCGTCCTCGTAGTACAGCTGCGGGTCCCGCTCGAACGTCGCCCTCAGCGCGTCCGCCAGCTCCCCGGCCGCCTCGCCCTCGATCAGCGTGACCCCGATGTACTCACCCGTCGCCTCGGCCGGATCCATCAGCTTCGTGATCCGCGTCATCCCCCGCTCCGGGTCGACGACGACCTTCATCTCCTCGTCGGCGAGCTTCTTCACCGTGTCCAGCGCGAGAATGATCCTCTTGCCGTCACCGCGCGCCGCCAGGAGGGTCTTCTCCACCGACACCGGGTGCACCGTGTCCCCGTTGGCGAGGATCACCCCGTCCTTCAGGGCGTCCCGGCCGCACCACAGCGAGTAGGCGTTGTTCCACTCCTCGGCCTTGTCGTTGTCGATCAGCGTCAGCTTCAGCCCGTACTTCGCCTCCAGGGCCGCCTTGCGCTCGTAGACGGCCTCCTTGGCGTAGCCGACGATGACACCGGCCTCGGTCAGCCCGATCTCGGCGAAGTTGGCGAGGGTCAGGTCCAGAACCGTCGGCTCGCCCTCCTCACCCGCGGGGCCCACCGGCACCAGCGCCTTGGGCAGGGTGTCGGTGTAGGGGCGCAGACGGCGTCCGGCGCCGGCCGCAAGCACGAGGCCGATCATGCGGGTTCTCCTTCGTCGTGTACGGCGGGCGCCCCTGCGGACACCCAGAAGCGGATGCTCTCGGCGAGCACCACGAGGGCCACGGCCACGGCGAGCGCCGTGAGCGCGACGGTGAACTGAGAGGCGGTGAGCACGGCCGCGAGCACGGCGACCGCCAGGGTGCGGCCCTCGTGTCCGCCGATCGCCCGGACCAGCCGGCGCGGGGGCGCGCCCGCGTTGCCGCGGATCCGGTAGACCGTGTCGTAGTGATGGTAGGCGACCGCGGCCACCAGCCCGTAGGCCGCCGGAAGGGCTCCGTCCACGTCCGCGTCGGCCGCCAGCGCCAGGACGGTGCCGTACTCGGCGGCGCGGAAGAACGGGGGGACCAGCCAGTCGAGGGCGCCCTTGAGAGGGCGGGCGACGGCGAGGGCCGAGGTCAGGACGTACGCACAGGCGGCGACGGCCGTCCAGGGGCCGCCGAAGCCGGTGGCCACGGCCGTCGCCGCCACGGCGAGGCCGCCGAGCAGGGCGACGGCGGGGACGGCGGTCCCGGGCAGCCGGCTCGCGGGCCGCGCCAGCGGGCCGCCCAGGGCCTGGGCGAGCGGGCCGGAGTCGGCCAGGTCCGCCAGCGCCTGTGCCGCCCGGTCGGTGCGGCGGGCCTTGCGGGTCAGCGAGCGCAGGACGCGGCCTGCGGTGGTGTACGTCGCGGCGAAGGCGCAGCCGACGAGCAGCGCGTAGAAGGTGATCCGGGGGGTGGTGACGGCCGTGAGGACGGCGATCATGGCCCAGCGTTCGCCGATCGGCAGGACGATCATGCGGCGCACCCAGACCGTCCAGCCGACGCTGTCGAGCCGGTCGGAGAGCGCGGCGGTGGGGCTGGTGTTGGCCGTCGCGTCGTGGTTGGCCTCGTTGAAGGAGAAGTCGACCACGTGCCGGCAGGTCTGCAGGACCATCGCGCCGAGGGCGAGGGCCCATACGTCGTCGCCGCCGCGGGCCGCGCCGAGGGCGAGGCCCGCGTAGTAGGCGTACTCCTTGGCGCGGTCGAAGGTGGCGTCGAGCCAGGCGCCGAGGGTGGAGTACTGCAGCGAGTAGCGGGCGAGCTGCCCGTCGGTGCAGTCCAGCACGAACGAGGCGAGGAGCAGCAGGCCGGCGGCGACGAACCCGCCGCGGGTGCCGGTGGCGGCGCAGCCGGCCGCTATGAGCGCGGTGAGCAGGGAGGCGGTGGTGACCTGGTTGGGGGTCAGTCCGCGGCGGGCGCACCAGCGCGCGATGTAGCGGGAGTACGGGCTGATGCAGTGGGTGGTGAAGAAGCCGTCGCGGGCCTTGACGGCGGACTTCAGGCGTATGGCCTCGTCGTCGACGGCGGCGACGGCCTGCCGGGCCTCGTTGCGGGTCTGGGGGTCGGCGGGGACGGTGGCGACGAGGCTGCCGAGCTCCGGGCGGTGCACGTCGGCGCCCTCGGCGCCGAGGGCGGTGACGACGCGGTCGGCGAGGCAGTCGACGAGGGTGGTGCCGCTGCCGGGTGCCTGGTCCGCCGAGCTCTCGCGGGCCAGCGCGCGGGTGAGGGCCTGGCGGCCGGACTGCTGGGCGGTGACGGCGCCGGGGATGGCGGAGATCGGGAAGCGGGGGTCGGTGAGGCCGAGGCGCAGCGCGTGCACATGCCCCACGAACCGGGCGTCGACCACGGCGACCCGCTGCCCCGCGGGCACCCCGGCGAGCAGCGTCTCGGCCTCGGCGGTGCCGGAGGCGATCCGTACGTCGAAGCCGAGGGAGCGCAGGTCGCCCTCGAGTGACGAACCGGGGACCGGCTGGCCGGTGAGGATGGCGGTCGACAACCGAATCTCACTCCCTGGGTGCCGACGCGTCCACGCCGGTCATGTACATGGTGGAGGCGCCCGTGCGGGGCCTCCGGGCGGCATGTCGGCAGAGGCTATCGGATACCCGGAAGCCCGCGTTCACCGCCCGTTCGGCCGCTGGATCGCGGTGGTTCGCCCGCGCCGGTGCCGCGATCATCATCGGGGATACGGGGCCCGCCCCACAAACCGCACCCCCACGACCGCCCCCGCCCCTCCGCTCCGGGAAGAACACCGGCCCATGATCACCGCCCTCACGCCTCCCCCCGGCCGCGTCCCACGCGCGGTCCTGCCCCGGCCCTCCGGCATCCGTGCCCCTCGACGGCCCGCCGCCCCGGCCACCTCCCGCACCACCGGCCCATAGGGCCCGCCACACCGGGACGGGAACCGTCAGGTGTGCCGGCGCCCGCGCCGCCCGGCCGCCTCCTGCGCCCACCGGCCCACACGGCCCGCCGCACCGGGATGGGAGTCGGCCAGGCCCCAGCACCCGTGCCGCCCGACGGCGCGCCACACCCGACCGCCTCCCGCGCCCACCAGTCCACACCGCCCGCACCACCGGGACAGGAGCCGACCAGGCCCCGGCGCCCGTACCGCCCGGTGGTCCGCTCGTGCAGACCCCGGTGGCCCGCGGGACGGCCGGCCGCCGTCGTCCTGCCCGGCCGGGCACCCGCCCGTGCCCCGAACGCCGGTGCGGGGCGGCATAGGGTGGGCGACCATGACGTGGCTGATCACCGGCGGAGCCGGGTACATCGGGGCACATGTGGTGCGCACCATGACAGGTGCCGGGGAGAGCGTCGTCGCCCTGGACGACCTCTCGGCCGGCGTGCCGGGGCGGCTTCCCGCCGGCGTACCGCTGGTCAGGGGCTCGGCGCTGGACGGCGAGCTGCTGAAGCGGACGCTCGCCGAGCACGAGGTGACGGGGGTGCTGCATCTCGCGGCGCGCAAGCAGGTCGCCGAGTCCGTGGCGCAGCCGACCCGGTACTACCGGGAGAACGTGGGCGGACTGGCGACGCTCCTGGACGCCGCCGCGGAGGCCGGTGTGCGGCGCTTCGTCTTCTCCTCCTCCGCCGCCGTGTACGGCGACCCGCGGGTGGACCTCATCACGGAGGACACCCCCTGCGCCCCGGTGAACCCCTACGGCGAGACCAAGCTCGCCGGGGAGTGGCTGGTCCGGGCGGCCGGCGAGGCGCACGGCATGGACACGGTGTGCCTGCGCTACTTCAACGTCGCGGGGGCGGCGGCGCCGGAGCTGGCCGACACCGGTGTCTTCAACATCGTGCCGATGGTGTTCGACCGGCTCACCCGTGGCGAGGCCCCGCGCATCTTCGGGGACGACTACCCGACACCGGACGGTACGTGTGTGCGGGACTACATCCATGTGGCCGATCTGGCGGAGGCACACCTGGCGGCGGTCCGCGCGCTGTCGGAGGGGGACCTGGCCGGGGACCTGACGGTCAACGTCGGCCGCGGCGAGGGCGTCTCCGTGCGCGAGCTGATCACGACCGTCGGCGAGGTCACCGGCGACAGGCGGGCCCCGGTCGTGGAGCCCCGCCGCCCCGGCGACGCGCCCCGCGCGGTGGCCTCCTCGGCCCTCGCGCGCGAGCGGCTCGGCTGGACCGCCCGCCGTTCGGTGCGCGAGATGGTCGGCTCGGCCTGGCAGGGCTGGCAACGGCACCAGGCCGCCGCGGCCGGCCGATGACGGGCATGGACAGGCGCTGACCTGCGGATCGTTTCCGCAGGTCAGGGCACATGACAACGGTGTTCAGTGCCGCTTTGCCCCATACCCCCCACCCGTAGTTCACTGTGCCTGGAGACGGCCATGGAAGGACGACGGAAGGACGGCGGCACCCATGGGGGCTGGACACGATCACGGGCATGCGCACGGTGCGCCTGCCGGCGGTACGGCGAGTGCGGCGTACCGCGGCAGGCTGCGCACCGCGCTGGCGATCACGCTCGGGGTCATGGTGGTCCAGATCACCGGCGGGCTGCTGGCCGACTCGCTGGCGCTGGTGGCGGACGCGGCCCACATGGCGACGGACGCCCTGGGCCTGGGCATGGCGCTGCTGGCGATCCACTTCGCGGGCCGCCCGCCGAGCGAGTACCGCACCTTCGGGCTCGCCCGCGCGGAGATCCTCGCCGCGCTGGCCAACTGTCTGCTGCTGCTCGGCGTCGGCGGCTATGTGCTGTACGAGGCGGTCGAGCGGTTCATCACCCCGGCCGGCACCGACGGCGGTCTGACCCTGCTCTTCGGCGCGATCGGCCTGGTCGCCAACCTCGTGTCGCTGACCCTGCTGATGCGCGGGCAGAAGGAGAGCCTGAACGTGCGCGGCGCCTTCCTGGAGGTGGCCGCCGACGCGCTCGGCTCGGTCGCGGTGATGCTGTCCGCGCTGGTGATCCTGACCACCGGCTGGACGGCGGCCGACCCGGCCGCCTCGCTGCTGATCGCGCTGATGATCGTGCCCCGGACCGTGAAGCTGCTGCGCGAGACGCTGGACGTGCTGCTGGAGGCGGCGCCCAAGGGCGTGGACATGGCGCGGGTACGGGAGCACATCCTCGCCACGGACGGCGTGGAGGACGTCCACGATCTGCACGCATGGACGATCACCTCGGGGATGCCGGTGCTGTCCGCGCACGTGGTCGTCAGCTCCGAGGTCCTGAACGCCATCGGGCACGAGAAGATGCTGCACGAGTTGCAGAGCTGCCTGGGCGACCACTTCGACGTGGAGCACTGCACCTTCCAGCTGGAGCCCGGCGGGCACGCCGAGCACGAGGCGCGTCTCTGCCACTGACCCCGGCCGGCGAGCGCCCCGGTGCATCTGTGCGCCACGGAAGACATCCTTCCGCCCCGTGACGGCGTCCCGTCCCGCACAGCACCCGTGGTGGCCGCATGTCCGCCGGCCCCCACGGGCACGCTCGGTTCCGTGTCCGCGGCTCCCTCCGGCCGGTACGACCGCCCCCGCGCCCGGCACGGACATGCGGGCGGGGAGCGGAGTGCCGGGAGTACCGGATTCGTGCGGCAGACTGGGCGCGAAGACCGAGTGAAGGATGGGTATGCCGATCACACCTGCCACCGCGACGAACAGCCCGTCGAGCGGCGCCGAGCCGATTTTGCTGGAACTGGTCGACGAGGAAGGCGTGACGATCGGCACCGCGGAGAAGCTCGCCGCGCATCAGCCACCGGGGCAGTTGCACCGGGCGTTCTCGGTGTTCCTGTTCGACGAGCGCGGCCGGCTGCTGGTCCAGCAACGGGCGCTGGGCAAGTACCACTCCCCCGGTGTGTGGTCCAACACCTGCTGCGGCCACCCGTACCCCGGTGAGGCGCCGTTCGCGGCGGCGGCCCGGCGGACCTTCGAGGAGCTGGGGGTGTCGCCCTCCCTCCTCGCCGAGGCCGGGACCGTCCGTTACAACCACCCGGACCCGGCCTCGGGCCTGGTAGAGCAGGAGTACAACCATCTCTTCGTCGGCCTGGTGCAGTCGCCGCTCCGGCCGGACCCGGAGGAGGTGGCGTCCACGGTGTTCGTGACGCCGGACGAGCTGGCGGAGCGGCACGCGAAGGACACCTTCTCCGCGTGGTTCATGACCGTGCTGGACGCGGCCCGCCCGGCGGTCCGGGAACTGACGGGACCGTCGGCGGGCTGGTGATCCGGGGCCGCGGTGCGCCCCCTCGTGACCGGGGGGCGCCCGTCTAGGGCTGCGCGGGCTTGAGCGGCAGGGCGGCCCAGATCACCTTGCCGCCGGTCGCGGTGTGCTCGACCTCGCACGCCCCGCCGGCCTCACGGGTGATCTCCCGCACCAGGAGCAGTCCGCGGCCGCCGGTGCGGGCGTGGTCGGTCTCCAGGGCGGTGGGGCGGTAGGGGTGGTTGTCCTCCACGGACACCCGGATCCACTCGGCGCCGACGGCGACCTCGACGCCGAGCATCGGGGACAGCAGCGCCGCGTGCCGCACCGCGTTGGTGACCAGCTCGGAGACGATCAGCAGCAGCCCCTGGACCACCTCGTCCGCGACCGGCACCCCCTGGCGCAGCAGCAGGTCCCGCACGGCGTGGCGGGCCTGGGGCACGGAGGCGTCCACGGCCGGGGCGGTGAACCGCCAGACACCCTCGTACGGCAGTGGATCGCCACTCTCACGCTCGATTGTCACCACACGTCGAGTGTTGGTACCGATCGGCTCCGCACTTCCGCACTGAACAGAAGTCAGCACATATCGAGCGTTTGCGACCGCCTGCGTATGACACCGTCAAACGACGGACCGTTCCCGTACGCCTTGTGCCGTGTCGGCGCACTATTCGGGTTGTACGGGTTTGGCGCCCGGCTCCCCATCCGAGCGCCCCGCCTCCTCACCGGCCAGCCGGTCGGAGACCATGCCGACGATCCGGCGTCCGCCGTACCCGGTGGCGATCAGGCCCAGCCCGTCGAAGAGCAGGGAGAGGGAGAAGAAGGTCCCGATGACGTACTGGCTGCTGCTCGGCCAGGTGCCCAGCACCAGGATGCCCAGCAGCAGTCCGAAGGCGCCCTGGACCAGGGTCCAGCCGAACTGCGGGCCGCGCACCACCAGGCTGCCGGCCAGCCGGAACACCCCGCCGGTGAGGAAGAGCAGCGCGGCGAACATGGTCAGCGCCTCGGCCGCCGCCTCCGGCGTCTTGATCACCACCACCCCGGCCGCGATGTTCAGCGCCGCGACGACCACGCCGAGCCAGAAGAAGTTGGTGTGCCGCGCCTGGACGGCGTGCAGCAGCCCGACCACTCCGCCGACCAGCAGCAGCCAGCCGAACAGCAGCATCGTGGTCAGGGTGGCGACTCCCGTGTACACCAGACCCACCAGCCCGGCGACGACCAGGATCACCCCGAGCACGGCGAGCCAGCCGAAGCCCCGGCTCAGTTCGGCGGCCCCGCCGCGGGGCTTCGCGGTCCCGGTGGACTTGCCCATGAGTGCCTCCCGGGTCTCGTTCCCCTTCCCCAGTCCCCCGCACCGGCCGGACGTAACGCCCCGCGCACTCCTGCCCGCGGGCGCGCCGGCCAGGGCGGATAGCATCCGGCCCATGGAGCCGCAGCTGCTGCACGCCGTCACCGACTCGGTCGCCACGGTCGTCATCCGCCACCCGGAGAAGCGCAACGCCATGACGTCCGCGATGTGGGCGTCGCTGCCGCCCCTGCTGGACACGCTGGCGGCCGACCCGGACGTCCGGGTGCTGGTGCTCACCGGGGACGGCTCCACGTTCTGCGCCGGTGCGGACATCTCAGCGCTGCGCGAGTCGGCCGCCGAGGCGCAGCGGCTGGCGGTGACGGCGGAGGAGGCGCTCGCCGCGTTCCCCAAGCCGACCCTGGCGGTGGTCCGCGGGCACTGCGTGGGCGGCGGTGCCCAGCTGGCGGCGGCCTGCGACCTGCGGTTCGCCGAGGAAGGCGCGCGGTTCGGGGTGACACCGGCGAAGCTCGGCATCGTCTACCCGGCCTCCGCCACCCGCCGGCTGGTGTCGCTGGTGGGCCCGGCGACCGCCAAGTACCTGCTGTTCTCGGGCGAGTTGATCGGGACCCGGCGGGCGCTGCGCACCGGCTTCGTGGACGAGGTGCTCCCCGGGGACGAACTGGACGCGCGGGTCGCGGAGTTCACCCGGATCCTGGTGTCCCGCTCGCAGCTGACACAGGGAGCGGCGAAGGAGTTCGCCGACGGCCGGATGGACCGGGACGCCTACTGGAGCGAGCGGGCCCGGGAGAGCGGCGACACCGCCGAGGGCGTCGCCGCGTTCCTGGAGCGGCGCCCGCCCCGCTTCACCTGGAGCGTGCCTACGTCCGCGCGAAGCGGCTCCGCGACCTGAACTTCTCGACGAGGTGCGCGGGCGCCTTCTCGGGCGATCCGGCGTCGTAGGGCGGCTGCGGGTCGTACTCGGTGAGCAGCTGTATGGACTGGGCGTGCTCGTCGCCGGCGATCCGGCCGAGCAGGGTGAACCCCATGTCGATGCCGGAGGAGACGCCGGCCGCGGTGACGTACTTGCCGTCGGTCTCCACGCGCTGCCCGGTCGGCTCGGCGCCGAACCGCTTCAGGTGGTCCAGGGCCAGCCAGTGGGAGGTGGCCCGGCGCCCCCGGAGGAGTCCGGCCGCGGCCAGCAGCAGGGATCCGGTGCATACGGACGTCGTCCAGGTGCTGGCGGCGTCGGCGGCGCGCAGCCAGTCCAGCAGGGCCCGGTTCTCCATCTGCCGGGTCTGGCCGGGGCCGCCGGGGACGACGACGATGTCCGGGGCCGGGACGTCGGCCAGGGCCTGGTCGGCGGTGAGCGCGAGCGCGCCGGTGTCGGTGCGCACGGGCCCGGTCCGTTCGGCGACGAACACGGTCTGTGCGTCCGGGAGCCGGCCGAGGGTCTCGTAAGGGCCCACGGCGTCGAGGGCGGTGAAGCGGTCGAAGAGGACGATGGCGATCTGCATCGGCGGCCTTTCAGGCGCGGGCGGGTGAGGGAGCGGGCCGGAAGCGGCGGCGGTACTCCGCCGGTGACGACCCGAGGGTGCGGACGAAGGCGCGGCGCATCGCCTCGGGCGTGCCGTAGCCGCTGGCGCGGGAGATCTCCTCGACACCGTCGCCGGTGTCCTCCAGCAGCCGCCGGGCGTGTTCCAGCCGTACCCGGTCGACGTAGCGGCGCGGCGTCACACCGGTCTCGGCGTGGAAGGCGCGGGCGAAGTGACGCGGCGAGAGAGCGGCGCGTGCGGCGAGCGCCTCGACGCTCAGATCCGCGCCGGGGTGCTCGGTGATCCACCGCTGGACTTCACGCAACGGCTCACGCTGTGCGGTCTGGGCGGCGAGCTGGGCGCTGAACTGGGCCTGGTTCCCCGGCCGGCGCAGGAACACCACCAGGTGCCGGGCGACGGTGAGGGCGGTCTCGCGGCCGAGGTCCTCCTCGACCAGGGCGAGGGCCAGGTCGATGCCCGAGGTGACACCGGCGGACGTGGCGACGTGTCCGTCCCGGATGTAGATGGGGTCGGGGTCGACCTCGACGGCCGGGTGGTCCCGCGCGAGCCGGCCGCTGTGGGCCCAGTGGGTGGTGGCGCGGCGGCCGTCCAGCAGTCCCGCCCCGGCGAGCAGGTGGGCCCCGGTGCAGACGGAGACCAGCCGCTCGGCGCGCGGTCCGTGCCGGCGCAGCCAGTCGGTCAGCCGCGGGTCGGGCCGGCGGCTGCCCCGCCCGCCGGGCACGAGCAGGGTGTGCGGGTCCGGTGCCCCGTCCAGCGCCCCGTCCGGTACGACGGTCAGTCCGCTGCTCGTCCGCACGGGAGCGCCGTCGAGGGAGGCGGTGCACAGCCGGTAGGTGCCCGGGGTGTGCTGCTCGGCGCCCGCGAACACCTCCACGGGTCCGGTGACATCGAGGCTCTGCACCCCGTCGAAGAGGACCACGAGAACGGTTCGCTGCGCCATGCGCATGATTCTTGACGTCGCCCTCGATGACCGCAATGACGGGTTCCCCACCTTTCCCGCCATGCATGTTGAAGCGTGGACGAGGTACCCGTGGTACGTCCGGCCGGGAAGGCCGGGAGACGAAAGGGGAGACACCGTGTTCCGAGCCATCGCAGATGTACTGCGCCAGATCGGCGGCGCGATCGCCACCGTGGTGACGCTGCCGTTCCGGGCACTCGCCCGGCTGTTCGGCGGGGCCTCGTCCGCCACCCGTGGCCGTCGCGCCTGACCCCGCCCGGGCCGTCCGGGGGCGCGTCGCCGCCCTGATCCCCTGTTGTCGGCGTCACCTGCCACAATTGCCGCGCAACCTCAGTGGAGAAGGCGGTACGGGAACGTGACGACACCCCTCGCAGGGTCCATCGAAGGCAGGATCGCCGAAGAGCTCGGCGTACGGGAGCGGCAGGTCAGGGCTGCCGTCGAACTGCTCGACGGCGGTTCGACGGTGCCCTTCATCGCCCGCTACCGCAAGGAAGCGACCGAGATGCTCGACGACGCGCAGCTGCGCACGCTCGAGGAGCGGCTGCGCTACCTGCGGGAGCTGGAGGACCGCCGGACGGCGATCCTGGAGTCGGTCCGCGAACAGGGCAAGCTCACCGAGGAACTGGAGGCCCGGATCCGGGGCGCGGAGACCAAGGCGCGCCTGGAGGACATCTATCTGCCGTTCAAGCCGAAGCGGCGCACCAAGGCGCAGATCGCGCGCGAGGCCGGGCTCGAGCCGCTGGCGGAGGGGCTGCTCGGGGATCCGGGTGTCGAGCCCCTCTCCGCGGCCGCCGCGTTCGTGGACGCCGGCAAGGGGGTCGCCGATCCCCAGGCCGCGCTGGACGGCGCGCGGGCGATCCTGACGGAGCGGTTCTCGGAGGACGCCGACCTGATCGGCGAGCTGCGCGAGCGGATGTGGACGCGCGGCCGGCTGGCCGCGAAGGTGCGCGAGGGCAAGGAGGAGGCGGGCGCGAAGTTCGCCGACTACTTCGACTTCGCCGAGCCGTTCACCGAGCTGCCCTCGCACCGTGTGCTGGCGCTGCTGCGCGGCGAGAAGGAGGAGGTCCTCGACCTCGTCCTGGAGCCGGAGGAGCCGGTGGACGGCCCGTCGTCGTACGAGGGGATCGTCGCGCACCGCTTCGGGGTCGCCGACCGGGGGCGTCCGGCGGACAAGTGGCTGCTCGACACGGTCCGCTGGGCCTGGCGCACCCGCATCCTGGTGCACCTGGGGATCGACCTCAGGCTGCGGCTGCGTACCGCGGCCGAGGACGAGGCGGTGCGGGTCTTCGCGGCGAACCTGCGCGACCTGCTGCTCGCCGCCCCCGCCGGTACGCGCGCGACGCTCGGTCTCGACCCGGGCTTCCGTACGGGTGTGAAGGTGGCCGTGGTGGACGCGACCGGCAAGGTCGTGGCCACGGACGTGATCCATCCGCATGTTCCGGCCAACCGGTGGGACGAGTCGATCGCCAAGCTGGCGCGGCTGGCGAAGGAGCACGCGGTCGAACTGATCGCGATCGGCAACGGCACGGCGTCCCGCGAGACCGACAAGCTCGCCGGTGAGCTCATCGCCAGGCACCCCGAGCTGAAGCTGACGAAGGTGATGGTGTCCGAGGCGGGCGCCTCGGTGTACTCGGCCTCCGCCTTCGCCTCGCAGGAACTGCCGGACATGGACGTGTCGCTGCGCGGCGCGGTGTCCATCGCGCGGCGGCTCCAGGACCCGCTTGCCGAGCTGGTGAAGATCGACCCGAAGTCGATCGGCGTCGGCCAGTACCAGCACGACCTGTCCGAGGTGAAGCTGTCGCGTTCGCTCGACGCGGTGGTCGAGGACTGTGTGAACGGCGTGGGCGTGGACGTCAACACGGCGTCGGCGCCGCTGCTCGCCCGGGTCTCCGGCATCACCTCCGGCCTCGCCGAGAACATCGTGGCGCACCGGGACTCCAACGGGCCGTTCCGGTCGCGCGGCGAGCTGAAGAAGGTGGCGCGGCTCGGCCCGAAGGCGTACGAGCAGTGTGCGGGCTTCCTGCGGATCCGCGGCGGGGAGGACCCGCTGGACGCGTCCAGCGTGCACCCCGAGGCGTACCCGGTGGTGCGGCGGATGGTGAAGACCACCGGCCAGGAGGTGGCCTCGCTCGTCGGCAACACGGCGGTGCTGCGCTCGCTGCGCCCGCAGGACTTCGTGGACGACACCTTCGGGCTGCCGACGGTGTCGGACATCCTCAAGGAGCTGGAGAAGCCGGGGCGTGACCCGCGTCCGGCGTTCAGGACCGCCGCCTTCAAGGAGGGCGTGGAGAAGATCTCCGACCTGTCCTCCGGGATGGTGCTGGAGGGTGTCGTCACGAACGTCGCCGCGTTCGGCGCGTTCGTGGACGTCGGTGTGCACCAGGACGGTCTGGTGCATGTGTCGGCGATGTCGAAGACGTTCGTCAAGGACCCGCGGGACGTGGTGAAGCCGGGTGACATCGTCAAGGTGAAGGTCCTGGATGTGGACATCCCGCGCAAGCGGATCTCGCTGACGCTGCGGCTGGACGACGAGGCCGCGCCGCAGGACCGGGGGTCCGGCGGTGAGCGCCGGCAGCGCGGCGGCCGTCCGCCGCAGCAGCGCCAGGGCCGCGGTGGCGGCGGCTCGCGGCAGGCGCCCGCGCCGGCGAACAGCGCGATGGCCGACGCCCTGCGCCGGGCCGGCCTGGTCGACCCCAAGGGCGGCAGGCGCTGAGCGGTCCCGCTTCCGGGCCCGGGTCCCGCGCGGTGGCGCGCGGATCCGGGCCCGGGCCGTAGGGTGGCGGCATGCCGGGATCACGCGTCATCACCTGGGACGTCACCGCGAGCGAGGGGTACGAGACGGCCTGGGCGGACATCGGTACAGGGTTGCTGCGGGCCCGCGGCCGGGCCGTCGGAACCGTCCCGGAGCCGTACTGGATCACCTACGGCCTCGAGACCGCGGACGACTACGTGACGAGGCGGCTGACGGTGACGGCCGAGGACGCCTCCGGCACCCGCACGCTCGATCTGCTGCACGACGGGCACGGCGGCTGGACGGCGAACGGTGAGCGCCTGCCCGGGCTCGCCGGCGCGCTCGACTGCGACCTGGGGCTGTGCCCGCTGACCAACACGATGCCGGTGCTCCGGCACGGGCTGCACCGGCGGGCCGGCGAGCGGGAGTTCCTGATGGCGTGGGTGTCCGTGCCCGACCTCGGCGTGCGGCCCTCGCGGCAGACGTACACGCATCTGGGTCCCGGGCGCGTCCGCTACGCGTCGGGGGACTTCAGCAGCGACCTGGAGTTCGACGACGACGGCTGTGTGGTCGACTATCCGCGCCTGGCCCGCCGCCTGACCGCCCGTTAGCGCTCGGGCGCCCGAGCGCTCAGTGCCGTACGGCCGTCACCAGGACCGTGCCGCCGGTGCGGGCCACGACGCAGGCGTCGCCCCGTGCCGACTTGGTGTCCAGGGGGACGCGGTGGCGGCCGGGTTCCAGCACGCCGTCGAAGAGGTCCCGGGTGTGGGCGCGGGCGAGGCGGTCGACCCGGTACGCGGTGAGCCGGACCCGGCAGGACGAGGTGACCTCGACCTCCACGGCTCCGTCGGCGGCGGTGAGTTCTGTCAGGCGGCGCCGCTGCGGCGGGCTGTTGTCGAGGGCCTGTTCGGTCTGGGCGACCAGCAGCGGGACGATCGGGGCGAGGCCGTCGACGCAGGGCACGTCGGCCCCGGCGGTGGTGAAGGCGCGGCGGACGGCGTCGCGGTCCGCGGCGCCGACGGACCGGCCGAAGACGACGGCGCCGTAGGCGCGCAGTTCGTCGGCGGGGACACCGTCGGCGTCCTGGGCGATGTCGGCGCCGATGCCGATCGTGCGCAGGGCGGCGGCGAGCCGGGCGAGCAGGGCGACCCGGGCGCCGATCAGCAGAACCCGGCGGCGGGAGCCGGGGGCGCCGCCGTCGAGCAGGGCGGCGAGCGCGGCGCGGTACTCGGTGCCGCGGAAGCGGAACGGGCCTATGCCGTGGTAGCCGTTGAACTCCAGGTCGGCGTGGTCGTCGGTCTGCCAGGCGAAGTCCCGCCAGACGACGTCCTCGCCGTCGCGTTCGATGACCGCGGTGACCGCGCCGCAGGCGAGATCCTCGCACTCGGGGCAGCCGTAGACGATGTACCGGCCGGCGGGCAGCGGCGCCTCGGTCTCCAGGAGCAGGCTGCGGACCTGGGCGGTGAAGATCGAGGGCGGGACGTCGGAGGCGAGCGGGGAGACGGCGTCCAGGTCGGAGAGGCGGAACAGCAGCGGGCATCCGTCGACGACGAAGTCGACGAAGTCCCGGTGGGCCTGGTGGTCACCGTTGGCGAGGAGTCCACCGGCCCTGGTCGCCGGTGCCAGGCCGAAGGTCGCGTACGCGGCAGACATGCCGTGAGTATTCCCTCCGGGGGACGGACCCGAGCACGGCATGACATATTCCGCTAAGGTCCACGCGATGGAGAGCGAACTGGGCTGCGACGTACTGGTGATCGGCGGCGGCGTCGTGGGGCTGTCCACGGCGGTGGTCCTGGCCGAGCGCGGCGCGCGGGTCCGGCTGTGGGCGCGGGACCCGGTGGAGGGGACCACCTCGGCGGTCGCGGGCGCGCTGTGGTGGCCGTACCACGTCGAGCCGATGGCGTCGGCCCGGGCGTGGGCGCTGCGCTCGCTGGACGTGTACGAGGAGCTGGCGCAGCGGCCCGGCACCACCGGCGTACGGATGGTCGAAGGGGTACTGGGCGAGACGTCCCTGGACGAGGTCGCCGCGTGGGCCGCTGCGAGGCTGCCGGGGCTGCGCCCGGCGACGGCCGCGGAGTATCCCGCAGGGACGGGGGTGCGGGCCCGGCTTCCGCTCATCGACATGTCGACTCATCTCCCGTGGCTGCGGGACCGGTTCCTGGCGGCGGGGGGTGTGGTCGAGGCGCGTACGGCGACGGATCTGTCCGGCACCGGAGCGCCGGTCGTGGTCAACTGCACGGGGCTGAGCGCGCGGGAGCTGGTGCCGGATCCGTCGGTGCGGCCGGTGCGGGGGCAGTTGGTGATCGTGGAGAACCCGGGGATCCGAACGTGGACGGTCTCCACGGGCGCCGACGGCTCGCTGGCGTACGTCTTCCCGCAGCCGGGGTGGCTGGTCCTCGGCGGTACGGCGGAGGAGGGCGTCTGGTCCACGGACCCGGACCCGGCGGAGGCCGACGCGATCGTACGACGGTGCACGGCCCTGCGCCCGGAGATCGCCGGCGCCCGCGTCCTGGACCACCGCGTGGGCCTGCGCCCGGCCCGCGACACGGTCCGCCTGGAACGCGTCCCCCTCCCCGACGGCACCGCCCTCGTCCACAACTACGGCCACGGCGGCGCGGGAGTCACGGTCGCCTGGGGCTGCGCGGAGGCCACGGCAACTCTGGCCCTGCGCTGAGCCGACCAGGTGGGCACCATGGGCGCGGCCGAGCGTGCGCACCGCCGGGCAGGGCCACGACCCGACGGCCGCTGCGACCGCCGCGTCGCCGACCGCGCGCACCCGGCATGCACGCCCGGCCGACTGCCCCGTCGCGACCGGCCCGCCCTGGCAAGGGCGGCATCCGCCCACGGCACACGCGCCGTTGCCCCGGGCCTCGCGCGAACAAGGCCCCTGCCGCCGGTACACCCCGGCAGGGGCGCGAAGCCGACCTAGGAGCCGGGCCGCCCACGGGTGCGGTCGGCCCCTCAGGGCTCCCCTGCGCCGCGCCGCCCCGGGCGTGCCACGGAGGAGCGGCCCGGGGGCGCCGCGCTTGCCGGCTCGACGCGGGTCCCCGCGCGGAGCGGGGCCCTGCGCTCGATGTGCGACGGCCGCGGCGGGGCAGGATGGGTGCCGGTGCGGAGCCGGGCAGCGCCCGGGGCACCCCGCCTCGCGTCGGCCCGGGTGCGCTGCCGGCCGAGCGCGATCGCGGCTTCGGCGACCGCGCTGTCACGTGGGCGTGGGTCCCCGCGCTGTGCGACGGCCGCAGCGGGGCAGGATGGGTGCCGGTGCGGAGCCGGGCAGCGCCCGGGGCACCCCGCCTCGCGTCGGCCCGGGTGCGCTGCCGGCCGAGCGCGATCGCGGCTTCGGCGGCCGCGCTGTCACGTGGGCGTGGGTCCCCGCGCGGGCGGCGGGCAGCCGGTCGGGCTCCCCTGCCCCGCGCCGGCAGGGCGCGTTGTGGACGAGCACGCTCGCGCGGCGGGAACGTCCGCCCACACGTACGACGTTGCCGCGGACCTCACGGGCCAGCCCCCGCAGTGGGCCGCGACGCCACCCGCGCGCAACCGCCACGTGCCCCCGGGCGGCTGACCATCGCGGCCGACCCGCCCGGGTGAGCCGTGTCCGCCGCCGGCACCCGTGCCGTGGGCGCGCGGCCCCCAAGCGGGCGGGGTTCCGACGCCGGTGCCCGGCGGCGAAGCGGACAGACGAGCCGGACCGGCCGGCGGGGCGTGTTCGGCACCGGTCGGGCTCCTCTGCCCGCGTCGGCCCGGGTGTGCCCGGGGTGCGGCGCGACCGCGCATGCCGCGTCGACACGCGCCCCCGCGCCCGCGGTGGGGGTCAGTGTTTGCCGATGGGGTCGCCCTCCACGTCCGGGCCCCGGCCGGGGCCGACGCGGAGTTCGAACTCGCCGTCGTACTTGGTGTGGCCCTCGATGACGGCGAGGCCCACCGCCTCGGAGCCCATGCGGTGCCGCACGATGAGCGGATCGCGGCGCAGGTCGCGCATGAGGGCCACGCACATGAAGATCATCACGATGATGAACGGGGCCGCCGCGAGGATCGTCAGGTTCTGCAGGCCGGTCAGCGCGTCGCCCTCGCCGCTGCCGACGAGCAGCATGATCGCCGCCACCGCACCGGTGACCACACCCCAGAACACCACGACCAGACGCCCCGGTTCGAGCGCTCCCTTCTGCGAGAGGGTGCCCATCACGACGGAGGCCGCGTCGGCGCCCGAGACGAAGAAGATGCCGACGAGGATCATCACCAGCAGGCTGGTGACGGTGGCGATGGGATAGTCCTGGAGCACGGCGAAGAGCCGCCCCTCGGGCGTCGTCTCGTCCCCGAGCCGGTTCTGCTCCTCCAGCCGCATCGCCGAGCCGCCGAAGATCGCGAACCAGACCAGGCTGACCACGCTCGGCACGAGGATGACCCCGCCGATGAACTGACGGATGGTCCGGCCCCGGCTGATGCGTGCGATGAACATGCCGACGAACGGCGTCCAGGAGATCCACCACGCCCAGTAGAAGACCGTCCAACTGCCCAGCCAGTCGGCGACGCCCTCACCACCGCTGATCTCGGTGCGGCCGGCCAGTTCGGGCAGGTCGCCGAGGTAGGCGAAGACCGAGGTGGGCAACAGGTCCAGGATGAGGATGGTCGGGCCCGCGACGAACACGAACACGGCGAGCAGCAGCGCCAGCACCATGTTGGTGTTGGACAGCCACTGGATGCCCTTCTCCACACCGGAGACGGCGGAGGCCACGAACGCCACGGTCAGGACGGCGATGATGGCGACCAGCAGGCCGGTGCTGACCGTGTCCAGCCAGTCGAGCTTCTCGACCCCGGACCCGATCTGCAGCGCCCCGAGGCCGAGCGAGGCCGCGGAGCCGAAGACCGTCGCGATGATGGCGAGGATGTCGATGACCCGGCCGCCGATGCCGCTCGCGTTCTTCTCGCCGATGAGCGGGGTGAACACCGCGCTGATGGTCTGCCGGCGGCGGCGCCGGAAGGTGCTGTAGGCGATGGCGAGGCCCACCACCGCGTAGATCGCCCACGGGTGGAGCGTCCAGTGGAAGAGGGTGGTGGCCATGGCCGTTTCCATGCGGTCGCCGGAGTCGGCCGGGCTGGTGCCGGGCGGGGAGTTCGTGTAGTGGGCGAGCGGTTCGCTCACGCCCCAGAACATCAGGCCGATGCCCATACCGGCGCTGAACATCATGGCGATCCACGACACCGTCCGGAACTCCGGCTCCTCGCCCTCCGCACCGAGGTGGATCCGGCCGTAGCGGCTGGCCGCGAGCCAGAGCGCGAAGACCACGAAGCCCGAGGCGGCCAGCATGAATCCCCAGCCGCCGTTGTGCATCAGCCCGCCGAGCATGCTGGAGGAGGCGTCCTCGAGCGAATCCGTCCAGATGGCGCCCCAGAGCACGAACGCGAGGGTGAGCACGGCGGTGACGCCGAACACCACCCGGTCGGTCCGCGGCTTGTCCCGTCCGGGCAGGCCCGCTTCGGAGCCGGGCAGCGGGCCCGCCACGTGGTCCTTGTCGGTATGTTCGTCCTGCGTCACAGGCGGCACCCTTCGTCAGAGCCGTGGGGCGGAGAACGTTTCTCCCGATAGGCCATTACCACCTTCGGCGCAAAACTCACCTCTTCAGCACAACGACGCGGTCTCGCCGGCCCGGGATGTTTCACCGGTCCGCCCCGGGGACACGGTGGGTGGCGTCGGGCCGGCCCACGCCGTGCAGGACGGCGTCCGGGGCGGCGGTGGCCTGCGCACCCGCCGTGGCGCGGGCGAACGCGGCCGTGCCGCCGACGAACGGCACCCGGGCGAACGTGCGTGCCAGGTCGACGCGGAGGGCCGGGGTGTCGGCAGGCGGGTCGATCAGGCCACGGTCCGTGCCGGCGACGATCAGCGCCAGACGGTGTCCCTCGGGCACCACGTGGTCGGTGGCGGCCAGGTCGAGCGTGATCGTGTACCGCTTGCCGGGGACCAGGGGCTCGCCCGTGCCGTCGCCCGCGTGGTGTCCGAGATCCGCCCAGCCGCGGCTGACGACGGTGTGCTCGACGTCGACGGTGCTCGCGCGGGTCTCGAGGAAGCAGGAGCTGTCGCCCTCGGTGCTCGCGCCCCAGCAGGTGCGTTCGGGCAGGGTGGCGATGCCCTCGCCGTCGCCGGTGTAGTCGCGGATGGTGTCGGGGCCGAGGTCCACGAGGACGGCGGACAGATGGGCCGTGGGGGTGCTGGGTGTGGCGGTGACGGTGACCTCGGAGGCACCGGACAGGCGCAGGTCGCGGGTGAGCGGGCCGGTGACGAAGCCCGCCTTGGCTGAAGTCGATGTGTCGACCTGGGCGGCCCAGTCGGCCTCGCCGAGGCGGGGGTCGTCGGTGAAGGACTCGCTGCCCGTGCCGCGGCGCAGCCCCAGGGTGCCGACGCCGGGTTCGTCACCCGCGCGGGGGCGCAGGGTGGTGGTGTGCGTGCCGCGCGGAGGCCAGGCGGGCGAGGTGACCCACTGGTCGGGCCTGCGCTCGATGTCGGCCATGGGTTCGCGGTCGATGCCGTTGTCGTAGCCGAGGAGTTCGTGGTCGAACCAGCGGTGCAGGGTGCGGACCCACTCGGCGCGGCGGAAGTCGAAGGGGTCGACGTGGCCGGTCTGGGAGAGCCAGATCTTGCGCCGCACGCCGGCCTTCCCGAGGGCGTCCCACCAGGGGCCGACGTGCTGCATACGCACGTTGAGGTCCTGCATGCCGTGCACCAGGAAGACGCTGGCCTCGACCTGCTCGGCCGCGCGCACGTAGTCGCGGGCGGTCCACAGCGGGGTGCGGTCGCCGCTGCGCGGGGCGCCCTCGACAAGTGCGCGCTGGACCTCGGCGCACTGGGCGCGGGCCTCGGGTGTCTCGACGTACTGGGAGAGCCAGTCGGGGCCGGAGTCGTAGAGCGGGGCGCCCTGGCTGAAGTAGTAGTCGTACCAGGTGGAGATGGCGGCGATCGGGACGATGGTCTCCAGGCCCTCGACGCCGGTGGCGGCGACGCCGTTGGCGATGGTGCCGTCCCAGCTCTTGCCGATCATGCCGGTGCGGCCGTTGGTCCAGCCGGCCCGGGCGCGCTCGGTGCCGGTGCGGCTGGTGTACGCCGTGCCGCGGCCGTTGAGCCAGTCGACGACGGCCTTCGCGGACTGGATGTCGGAGCGGCCCCCGACGTCCACGCAGCCGTCGGACCGGCTGGTTCCGGCCAGGTCCACGCCGACGACGGCGTAGCCGCGCGGCACGAA
Organism: Streptomyces speibonae; assembly: GCF_984686075.1. Taxonomy (NCBI): domain Bacteria; kingdom Bacillati; phylum Actinomycetota; class Actinomycetes; order Kitasatosporales; family Streptomycetaceae; genus Streptomyces; species Streptomyces speibonae. The sequence continues at coordinate 863,574 of NZ_OZ480260.1, forward strand.
GTAGTTGTCGTAGAACAGCGGCATGCGCACGACGTCGCCGTTCGCGTCGTACGTCTTGCGCTGGCTCTCGTTGCCGCGCCCGCAGCAGGAGTAGTACGGGCTGGCGTCCATGATGACGGGGACCTTCCGGCCCTGCTGAGCCGGTTCGCGGGGCCGGACGATGTCGACGGCGACCCGGTCGGTCCGTCCGTCGCGGTCCTCGTCGAGGCCTGTGTCCACCCAGACGGCCTCGCGGATGGCGTCGTCGTAGGAGTGGACGGGCCGGCTCTCACGCGGCGTGGCCTCCGCCGCGGCCGGGGTGAGCAGGGTGGCCGTCAGGGCGGCGGTGGCCGCCGTCGCGAGCGTTCTCCAGATCGTGGGGCGCGTGCGTATCGGCATGCGCGGACGGTACATCCGTGAACTCGCGTGCAAAAGAGCGCATCTGACGCCTCGTGAGGTCTCGCCGCTCAGTCCCCGTGGTCGTACACCGTCACCGGTATCCCCCGCCGGGCCAGCCGCTCGTCGACGAGCGGCTCGACGCGGGACCACGTGCCGCCGGCGAGACCGCACCCGATGCGGGGCATGTGGACCGAGGCGCGCAGCGCGCTCGCGTGGCCGGCGAGGCGGTCGAGGGCCGCGTCGATCGCCTCGTAGCGCACGGGCACGCCCTTGCCGCCGGTCCTGATGCCCCGCTGGCCGATCATGTTGGCCACCCAGACGTGCCGCTCCACCTGGACGAGCCGCACCGCGCCCAGCGCGAAGTCGTTGCGGGCGCGGTCGCGGTGCCAGGCGCGGTAGGCCGCCTCGGGCTCGGGCCAGCGGCGCGACACGGCGAGGACGAAGCCCTTCCCCCAGCCCCCGATGTCGTTGCAGACGTGGGCGATCACCTTGGCGCCCTTCACGGACGGTGCGGTGGCGTCGCCCCGGATGTAAGTGATCCCCGACATGGCGCCACCCTACGGACCGCCACTGACAATGCGGCGGGGTGACAGTGCGGGTGTCACAGTGGTGGTGGGACAGCGATACTGCTGCACATGACGACCGAGACCGAGGCCCTGACGATCGACGAGCTGGCGGCCCGGGCGGGGGTCACCGTGCGCACGGTGCGCTTCTACGGCACCAAGGGGCTGCTGCCGCCGCCGGTGATCGGTCCGCGGCGGGTCGGCCGCTACGGCCGGGAACATCTGGCCCGGCTGGAACTCATCGAGGAACTGCAGAGCCGGGGCATGACGCTCGCGGCCATCGAACGCTATCTGGGGCAGCTGCCGTCGGACCTGAGCGTGCGTGACCTGGCGGTCCAGCGGGCCGTGGTGGCGTCCTGGGCGCCCGGCGCGACGGAGACGGTGTCGCGCGGGGAGCTGGAGCGCCGCGCGGGGCGTGCGCTGGGCGAGGAGGACCTGAAGCGGCTGGCGGCGATGGACGTCGTCGAGCGGACCGGGGAGACGCCGGACGGCGAGGTCTTCCGGGTCGACGCCGGGCTGTTGCGGCTCGGCGTCGAACTGCTGGACGTACCGCTGTCGCACGAGACGGTCCTCGCCGCCCGTACCGCGCTCATCGAGCACTCCCGCGCGGCGGCCCGTGAGCTGTCGCGGCTGCTGCGCGACGCGGTGGCGGACAAGGACGCGCGGGATGTGCGGTCCCTGTCCGCCCGGATGCATCCGCTCGTGGTGCAGGCGCTGCTCACGGCCTTTCAGCGGTCGCTGCGGGAGGAGCTGCGGGAGTGGCTCGACGAGGAGGGCGAGGGGCGTTGAACGCCGTCAGCGCGCGTCCCTGAAGACCTCCCCCTTCTCCGCCTTCGCCACCAGCAGGGCGGGCGGGGTGAAACGCTCCCCGTAGCGCTCGGCGAGCTCCCGCGCGCGGGCGACGAACCCGGGCAGCCCTCCCTCGTAGCCGTTGATGTACTGCAGGACGCCGCCGGTCCAGCCGGGGAAGCCGATGCCGAGGATCGAGCCGATGTTGGCGTCGGCGACGGATGTCAGCACGCCCTCCTCGAGCAGCCGGACGGTGTCCAGCGCCTCGGCGAACAGCATGCGTTCCTGCATGTCGCGGAAGGGGATCCGGTGGCCCGGCACGGTGAAGTGCTCGCGCAGTCCCGGCCACAGGGCGCCGCGGCCGCCGTCCTCGGCGTACTCGTAGAAGCCGGCGCCGCCGCTGCGGCCGGTGCGTCCGAACTCGTCGACCATGCGGTCGATGACCGCCTCGGCCGGGTGCGGGGTCCAGGTGCCGCCCGCCTCCTGCACGGCCCGCTTCGACTCGTCCCGGATCTTCCGCGGCAGGGTGAGCGTGAGCTCGTCCATCAGGGAGAGCACCTTGGCCGGGTAGCCCGCCTGGGCGGCGGCCTGCTCCACGGAGGCGGGCTCGACGCCCTCGCCGACCATGGCGACGCCCTCGTTGATGAAGTGCCCGATGACGCGGGAGGTGAAGAAGCCGCGCGAGTCGTTGACCACGATCGGGGTCTTGTTGATCTGCCGGACCAGGTCGAAGGCGCGGGCCAGTGCCTCCTCGCCGGTGCGCTCGCCCTTGATGATCTCGACCAGCGGCATCTTGTCGACGGGAGAGAAGAAGTGCAGCCCGATGAAGTCGTCCTGCCGCTCGACGCCCTCGGCCAGGGCGGTGATGGGCAGGGTGGAGGTGTTGGAGCACAGCAGCGCGTCGGGGGCGACGACGTCCTGGATCTCCTGGAACACCTTGTGCTTGAGGGAGGTGTCCTCGAAGACGGCCTCGATGACCGCGTCGCAGCCGGCGAGGTCGGCCGCCTCCGCCGTGGGCGTGATCCGCGCGAGCAGCGCGTCGGCCTTGTCCTGGGTGGTACGTCCCCTGCCGACGGCCTTGGCGCACAGCTTCTCGGAGTAGCCCTTGCCCTTGAGCGCGGCTTCGAGGGAGACGTCCTTCAGGACGACGTCGATCCCCGCGCGGGCGCACGAGTAGGCGATGCCGGCGCCCATCATCCCGGCGCCGAGGACGGCGACCTTGCGGACCGTGCGCGGTGCGATGCCCTGGGGGCGGTTGGCGCCGGAGTTGACGGCCTGGAGGTCGAAGAAGAACGCCTGGATCATGTTCTTGGCGGTCTGTCCTGCGGCCAGTTCGACGAAGTAGCGGGCCTCGATCACCTGGGCGGCCTCGAAGTCGACCTGGGCGCCCTCGACGGCGGCGGCCATGATGTTGCGCGGGGCCGGGTAGGGGGCGCCGCCGGTCTGCTTGCGCAGGTTGGCGGGGAAGGCGGGCAGGTTGGCGGCGAACTTCGGGTTCGACGGGGTGCCGCCCGGGATGCGGTAGCCGGGCCGGTCCCAGGGCTGCTGCGACTCGGGGTGGGCGTCGATGAAGGCGCGGGCCTTGGCGATCATGTCTTCGGGTGTGTCGGCGACCTCGTCGACCAGGCCGTTCTCCAGGGCGCGGCGCGGGGAGTACTGGGTGCCCTGGAGCAGCACCTTCAGCAGCGCGTCGGTGATGCCGAGCAGCCGCACGGTGCGCACGACACCGCCGCCGCCGGGGAGCAGGCCGAGGGTGACCTCGGGGCAGCCGATCCTGGAGCCGGGTGCGTCCAGGGCGATGCGGTGGTGGCAGGCCAGGGCGAGTTCGTAACCGCCCCCGAGGGCGGCGCCGTTGAGGGCGGCGACGACCGGCTTGCCGAGGGTCTCGATGCGGCGCAGCTGCCGCTTGAGCGCCAGGCCGCCGTCGAACAGTTCCTGGGCGGTCTCGGGCGTGACCCGGATCAGGTCGCGCAGGTCGCCGCCGGCGAAGAAGGTCTTCTTGGCGGAGGTGATGACGACCCCGCGGATGGAGTCCTGCTCGGCCTCCAGGCGGTCGGTGATCACGGCGAGGGAGTCGCGGAACGCCCGGTTCATGGTGTTCGCGGACTGGTGGGGGTCGTCGATCACGAGGGTGATGACGCCGGTGCGGTCCTGCTCCCAGCGGATGGTGGTGCTCTCGGTCATGAGGAGGTCTCCGTGAGTGAGGTGGCGGGACGCCGGGAGGTCAGAGGCGTTCGACGACGGTGGCGATGCCCATGCCGCCGCCCACGCACAGGGTGGCGAGCCCGTAGCGCTTGTCCTGGCGCTCGAGTTCGTCGACGAGGGTGCCGAGGATCATGGCGCCGGTGGCGCCGAGGGGGTGGCCCAGCGCGATGGCGCCACCGTTGACGTTGACCTTGTCCAGCGACAGGCCCATGTCCTTCACGAAGCGCAGGACGACGGCCGCGAACGCCTCGTTGATCTCGACCAGGTCGATGTCGTCGATGGTCAGTCCGGCCTTGGCGAGCGCCTTGTGGGTGGCCGGGGCGGGGCCGGTGAGCATGATGGTGGGCTCGGAGCCGGAGACGGCGGCGGAGACGATCCGGGCGCGCGGGGTGAGTCCGTTGCGTTCGCCGGCCTCCCTGGAGCCGATGGCGACGAGGGCGGCGCCGTCCACGATGCCGGAGGAGTTCCCCGCGTGGTGGACGTGGTCGATCTTCTCCACCCAGTGGTACTTCTGCAGGGCGACGGCGTCGAAACCGCCGAGGTCGCCGATGTCCGCGAAGGACGGCTTCAGCCTGCCCAGCGAGTCGGCGGTCGTGCCGGGTCGCATGTGCTCGTCGTGGTCGAGGACGACCAGGCCGCTGCGGTCCCTGACCGGGACGACGGACCGCTCGAAGCGGTTCTCCTTCCAGGCGGTGGCCGCGCGCTCCTGGGAGAGGGCCGCGTACTCGTCGACGTCGCGCCGGGAGAAGCCCTCGATGGTGGCGATGAGGTCGGCGCCGATGCCCTGCGGAACGAAGTTGACGGCGAGGTTGGTCATCGGGTCGTTGAACCAGGCGCCGCCGTCGGAGGCCATGGGGACGCGGGACATGGACTCCACGCCGCCCGCGAGGACGAGGTCCTCCCAGCCGGAGCGCACCTTGGCGGCGGCCAGGTTGACGGCCTCGAGACCCGAGGCGCAGAACCGGTTCTCCTGGACGCCCGCAACCGTGTCGGGCAGTCCGGCGGCGATCGCGGCGATGCGGGCGATGTCGGAGCCCTGGTCGCCGACCGGGCCGACGACGCCGAGCACGATGTCGTCCACGGCAGCCGGGTCCAGGTCCGGGAAGCGGTCCCGGATCTCGTGGATGAGGCCGACGACCAGGTCGATGGGCTTGGTCCCGTGCAGGGCGCCGGTCGCCTTGCCGCGCCCGCGCGGGGTGCGGATCGCGTCGTACACGTACGCTTCGGTGCTCACGAGGAGGCCTTTCACTGAGGGTGGGAGGGCGGTGAAGTGCGGGCGGGAGCCGGTGTCGCCGGCCGGGGCAGGTCCCAGTCGCGGGCCACGTCGTCGGTGTGCGCGCCCGGCCGGGCGGGGCCGGTGCGGACGGTGGCGGGCGTCGCGGAGAACCGCGGGGCGGGCGCGGGCTGGGTGATGCCGTCGTGGTCGGTGAAGGTGCCGCGGGCGGCGAGATGCGGGTGGTGCGGGGCCTCGCGGAGGGAGAGCACGGGCGCCACACAGGCGTCGGTACCCTCGAAGACGGCCGTCCACGCCTCGCGGGTGCGTTCCCGGAAGCGGGCGGCGACCCGTTCGCGCAGGGCGGGCCAGCGGGAGACGTCGGCGTGGGCCGCCTCCTGGTCCTCGATGCCGAGCAGGCGCAGGAACTCGGCGTAGAACCGCGGCTCCAGCGCGCCGACCGCCATGTGCCCGCCGTCGGCGGTCTCGTAGGTGCCGTAGTAGGGGCATCCCCCGTCGAGGAGGTTGGCGCCGCGCCGGTCCTGCCAGGCTCCCGCGGCGAGCATGCCGTGGATCATCGTGGACAGGTGGGCGGTCCCGTCCACGATCGCGGCGTCGACGACCTGGCCGGTGCCGGTCGCGCGCGCGTGGTGCAGGGCGGCGAGGACTCCGACGACGAGGTAGAGGGAGCCGCCCGCGTAGTCGCCGAGCAGGTTGGCGGGGACGGCCGGGGGCTCGTCGGGGCCGCCGATCAGGCCGAGGGTGCCGGTGAGGGCGATGTAGGCGATGTCGTGTCCCGCGCGGTCGGCGAGCGGGCCGTGCTGGCCCCAGCCGGTCATCCGGCCGTAGACCAGGCGGGGGTTGCGGGCGTGGCAGTCCCCGGGGCCGACGCCGAGGCGTTCGGCCACGCCGGGCCGGTAGCCCTCGATGAGGACGTCGGCGCGTTCGACGAGGTCCAGGACGCGGGCGGGGCCGTCGGTGTGCTTCAGGTCGACGATGACGGACCGCTTGTTGCGGTTGGTGACGTCCAGGGCGGGGTCGATGCCCAGGCCGGGCCCGCCCGGGCGGTCCACGCGCACGACGTCGGCGCCCAGGTCGGCCAGGAGCATCGCGGCGAACGGGCCCGGCCCGATGCCGGCCAGTTCGACCACGCGCACGCCGGTGAGCGGACCCTGTCCCGGCGCCTTCGCCTCCGTCATCGAGCCCCCAACGGCTGTGACACACATGCTGTAACACCAGCGATGTTAAGAACACGTTCCACCCGGCACAAGACCGGGCGAGCAAGCGCTTGGCCACTGTACGGTCCGGGCTCCGTCCCCGCCCGGTCACGCGGCCCTCTCAGCGTGCGTCGAGCTCGGCCGCCAGCCGCTTGGGGGCGATGGTCCGGTAGCTCTCCTCCACCCAGTCGCACAGCAGTCCCGCCGCCGGGGCGCCCTGGGGCTCCAGGGGGATGCTCACCCAGCCGGACCTGCCCAGTCCGTACCCGGCGGGCTCGGCGCCGGGGCAGGACAGCGCGTGGGCGTGCGCCGTCTCGTCCGTGAGCTTCACCGTCACCCTCAGGGGGTAGCTGCCGTCGTCGGTACCGAGGAAGACGAACACCTTCTTGTTGACCTTGGCGACGGTCTCGCCCCAGGGGTGCTCCTCGACGGCTTCCGGCAGCCCGAGGGCGTGGTCGCGCGTTTTTTCCCACTTCTTCAGGGCGTTCGGGGGCACGGCCATCGCTTTCCTCCGGGCTCGTCGTCGCGCTCCGCTCCCCTCACGCTAGCCTCGGCCCCCGACAGCGGCGCGGCCGCACGACCAAGGGGTGTCATGAGCAGGCTGAACAGGACGGATCGTCCCTACGACATCGTGCTCTTCGGAGCGACCGGGTTCGTCGGAACGCTGACCGCGGAGTACCTCGCCGCCCATGCCCCGGCCGGGCTGCGCTGGGCGATCGCGGGCCGCGGCACGGAGCGGCTCCAGCGGCTGCGGGAGCGGCTGCCCGGCGGCGCGGACGTGGGGCTGCTGCGGGCGGACGTCGCCGACCCGGGCTCCCTGCGCGCCCTCGCCGATCAGGCCCGCGTGGTCGCCACGACCGTGGGCCCCTATGTCGAGTACGGCGAGGAACTCGTCGCCGCCTGCGCGGACGCCGGGACGGACTACGCCGATCTCACGGGTGAACCGGAGTTCGTGGATCTCGTGTACGTCCGCCATGACGCACGCGCGCGGGAGACCGGGGCGCGGCTGGTGCACGCCTGCGGCTTCGACTCGGTGCCGCACGACCTCGGGGCGTACTTCACCGTGCGGCAGCTGCCGGAGGGGGTGCCGCTGACCGTGGACGGTTACGTCACCGTGGACGCGGCCTTCTCGGGCGGGACCCTCGCCTCGGCGCTGAACCAGTTCGCCCGGCACCGCCGGATCCGCGCGGCGGCCCGCGACCGCGGACGCCACGAACCGCGGCTGATGGACCGCCGGGCCTCGGCGCCCCTGGGCGCCCCGCGCTACGCGCCGGAGGTGGGCGCCTGGGCGCTGCCCCTGCCGACGATCGACGGGCAGATCGTGCGCCGCTCGGCGAGGTCGCTCGACCGCTACGGCCCCGACTTCCGCTACCGGCACTACGCGGCCGTGCCCCGCCTCCCGGTCGCCGTGGGCGGGGTCGCGGCGGTCGGCGCGCTGGTCACGGCGGCCCAGTTCCCGGCGCTGCGGCGCCGGCTCTCCGACCGGCTCAGGCCCGGCGAAGGGCCGGATCCGCAGAAGCGCGCCCGGAGCTGGTTCACCGTCCGCTTCGTCGGGGAGGGTGGCGGACGGCGGGTGTTCACGGAGGTCGCGGGAGGCGACCCCGGCTACGACGAGACCGCGAAGATGCTGGCCGAGGGGGCCCTGTGTCTGGCCCTGGACGACCTTCCCCCGACGGCGGGCCAGGTCACGACGGCGGTGGCGATGGGCGACGCCCTGACCGACCGCCTCCGCGCGGCGGGCATCCGCTTCCGCGTGGCGGCGACACGCTGAACGGCGTCCGGCGGGAGGCATGCTACAGCGGCCACCGGACCAGCGTGTAGATCATCCCGACGATCCAGCCCAGCCCGGCGATCGCGGCCAGGGCGAGCCCCACGGTGACGGCCCGCTCGACGGGCCGGCCGCCGGCGACGGACTTGGGTGCGCGGTGTGTCGTCATGCGGCCAAGGCTGCCGGGAGGGGCGGGCGCCGGCATCCGTACGGGTACTCAGGAGCGGTACTCACTCCGGCGGTGCCGTACGCCGCGCTGGGGCACCACCCCTTTGAGACTTCGGCACCCGGATCCCTCTCAGCACCGGCCCGGCAGGCTTCCAAGCTTCACTGGGCAGTTCAATGACACACTTGAAGGCATGCGATTTCACCTCGAAGTGGCCATGGACGGCGACGCCCTGACGAAGGACCCGGCGGGCGAGCTGGGACGGATCCTGCGGTACTGGGGCGGGAACCTGCGGCACTACGCGATGGAGCCCGGGGACGGGGCGGCGGTCTACGACTCGGACTACCGCGAAGTGGGGCGGTGGAGGGTCGAGGACGCCTCCTGAACGGGGGCGGCGGCCCCCGCGAGCGCCCGGCGGCACAGCGCGTCGGCTCTGCGGGTGGTCTCCGGAAGACGGTAGGCGGGGGCCAGCGCGAGAGTGTGGGCGCAGGCGTTGTCCAGGCTCACACGGTGGCCGACCGAGACGAAGACCGGCTTGACGGCGTCCCTGGTGCGCAGGGCGCGGCCGACCTCCTCGTGGCCGGCGAGCAGCGGGGCCGTGCTGCCGCGCGGGGTGTCCGGTTCCTCGTACGTGAAGGTGAAGGGGTTCTTGGCGACGCCGATCGTGGGCAGGCCGGTGAGGACGCCGAGGTGGGCGGCCAGGCCGAAGCGGCGGGGGTGGGCGCGGCCGTAGCCGTCACAGACCACGAGGCCGGGCGGGCACGGCAGGGCGTCCAGGGCCGCCAGCACGGCCGGGATCTCGCGGAAGGCGAGCAGGCCGGGGACGTACGGGAAGGAGACGCGGCCGACGGCCGTGGACTCGGCGACGACGTCCAGGGTGGCCGCGTCCAGGACGACCGCTGCGGCGGCGACGAGGTCCCGCTCGTCGTCGTACGCCACGTCGACGCCGGTCGCGTGGCCGGTGCCGGGTGGCGGGCCGGCCTCGTCGAGCACCACCCGCTCCCGCAGCCGGTCCTGGACGGCTCGGGCCTCTTCCTCGGTCGCGGGCCAGCCGGGCGGTGTGCGTACGGTCGTCATGGTGCCCCGAGCCTACGGGGCGGGTGTGCTCCGCGCGGAGGGCGCCTCCCGGTCCGTCCCCTCCGCGCGGAGGCGGCTCACTTGCCGAGCGCCCGCTGGAGCTGACTCTTGTTCATGCTCGAACGGCCTTCCACGCCCTTCTTCCTGGCCTCCTCGTACAACTGGTCGCGGGTCGGTCCCTGGGGACCCTTGCCGGACCGCTGACCGCCCCGCCTGCCGGACGACATGTCCTGGGTGGAGGTGCGGCTGGCTGTTTTGGACTCGCCGGACCGGGCGCGCTCCTTGTTGACGGTGCGGGCGGCGATCTCCTTGGCGCGCCCGGCGCTCTCGCCCCGGTCCTCGGCGCTCTCCTTGATGTGCTCGTACTGACGCTCCCGTTTGGGACTGGAACCGCGTGGCATGTCCGCTCACTTCCTCTCGCGTACGGCGCACGGGTACCCGGCCCGGCGGCGATCAGGGCACGCCGTCCGCGCTCAGTGCTCCAGACGGGCGACCCGCCCCTGCTCCCCCGCGGCCCAGCAGCCGCGGTCGGGCGTGCAGTCGACCGTGTCGTACGAGCCGGTGTCGACGGTCCGCCAGGTGCGGCCGGCGTCGGTCGTCAGGTCGGTGCCGGTGGGGCCGACCGCGAGGGCGGCGGTGCGGCGGTGCGGGAGCCAGGCGACGCCGGAGCGGTAGGCCGGGGGCGAGGCGTGGGCCGGGCGCCAGACGCGGCCGCCGTCGGCGGTGCGGGCGGCGGCGTCGGGTGAGGCCTGGTCGGGGCGGAAGTCGCCGCCGACGGCGAGGCCGTGGGCGCGGTCGCGGAAGGCGAGGGCGAAGACGCCGCGCGCCGGGTCGCCGCCCGGGATCGGGCTGTCGGTGACCGTCCAGGTGCGGCCCCGGTCGGCGGAGTGCAGCACGCGCGCGCGTGCCGCTCCTCCGGTGGCCAGCCAGACGTCCCTCGGTCCGGAGGACACCAGGCACTGGCCGCTCGCCGCGAACCCGGCCTCGCCCTCAAGGGCGGGCGGCATGCCGGTGTCCGGGAGCACCTTCCAGGACCGGCCGCCGTCGCCGGTCGCCAGGATGCGGAACCTCCCGTCCACCGGGTCGCTCATCGCCAGGCCGTGGCGGTGGTCGAAGAAGGTGAGGCAGTCGTAGAAGGCACGGGGGTCGGTGTTGCGGAAGGACTCCGTCCATGTGACTCCGCCGTCGTCGGTGCGGTACACGCGGGAGGCCTCGCCCTCGCCGATGGCGAGCACCACGGCGCGCCGCGCGTCGAACGCCTCGATGTCGCGGAACCGCACGTCCCCCGCGTCGGGCGGGGAGACGTTCCGCCAGTTCCGGCCGCCGTCGGTGGTGCGCAGGACGGTGCCCGCGGTGCCGGCCACCCACGCGGTGCTCCGGCTCACGGCGGCCAGCCCGCGGAACCTGACCTCCGGGGTGCCCGTGTCCTTGAGCGACCAGTGCGGTGCCGTGTGCCGTTCCGGTCCGTGCGCCTGTGCCGGTACGGCCGTGAGCGCGGCCACGGCCGCCGTGCACACCGCCGCCGCGGTCACCCGGAGGCGCGTACGCCCCGTCCGTCCCGCCGGTCCCGTCCGTCGCGTACTCCCCGAGCGCCTCATGGCGGGCGAAGCTAGTCCCCACGCCGTGGTGCCGTCCAGAGGGCCTCCCGCCGCCCCACCGGGCGTCTCGTGGAAACACCCAACGTCCGGATGTCCACAGCCCGTTGGTCCGGGCGTCAGGCGTCGCGCATCAGCTCCGCGAGGTCGTGGTCCAGGTCGAGCCGGAGGTGTTCGAGACCGGTCGGCACCAGTTCGCTCGTGGCGTCCAGGAACCGGCGCACCTCGCCCGAGCGGACGTGCACGACGGCGGTCCCCTCGGGGGCGTGGAACTCCAGCACGGTGCGGTCGTAGCCGTACGGGCGCACGCGTACGTCGCCGTGCCCCTCAGGACCCTGAAGCCCCGCGGCGAGCAGCTCACGGGCGAAGGTCCAGCAGACCTCGACGCCCTCCAGGGTGGCGGGCGCGGGGAAGGTCATGCGGACGGCGAAGGGGTCGTCGCCGTCGTAGTGCAGGGTGGCGGGGATGTTCGGCATCCGTGGCGCGGCGGCGACCAGACGGGCCTCTACGGGCTGCTCAATGACGGTGGACAACGCCTTGCTCCCTCGTGACGGCTGGGCGGGCTTCCGGGCGGTACGGGTCGGCTACTGGAAGAGACGACGGAATCAGCCAATCCGTGCACACGAAAAACGAGTGACCTCTGTCACCGCCTTCATGCACCGGAGTGACAAGGCTCTCCCCGCGGCGCCGTGAGGGGGACGGTGGGACACACGCGCATCGCGGCAGCCGTCGGCGCAGGCGCCAGGGCGATGCCACGCGAGGCGCCCGCGCGCCTCACCCACCGCGCGGGGGGCGCAAGCGCGCGGCCTGGACGAGGGACAACCGGCTTCACCGGCCCCGGAACCGCTGCCCCTCCCGCCGGGAGCGGCCACGGGTCAGGCCGGCCGTCACGCGCGCGTCCGCCCCCGTACGCCCCCGTCGATTCCACGCCGGGAATGCGCCGCACACGGGGTCGGCGTGCGCGTGGCCGCTTCCGGCGGGAAGTCAGCGGCTTCGGGCCAGTGGGCCCGCGCTCCCGCGCGGGGCGCGTTGAGGGCTGTACGGGGTGTTCAGCGGGCCTGCGGCGACTGGCAGAGCACCGAGCCGTCTCGTGGCCGCTTCGCCCGGTGAGGGTCAGCGGGTCCGGGCGGGGGAAGGCAGTGGGGTTTTGTCCGTCAGGCCTGCGCGGAGTTCGCGGAGGATGGGCTCGAGTCCGGGGGTGGACGTCCCCGCGCGGTGGGTGAGGGCCTCGGCGTGATGCCCCCGCGGCAGGGGCTTCGGCAGGCCCGCGGCCGCCGCGAGGGCGAGGGCCGTGGCGGTCGGCTCGGGGACGTCGTCGGTGCGGGCGGATCCGTCCAGGAGCCGGTGCGCCTCCCGGCGCAGGGCGTCCGCGCGGGCGGTGTCGGCCAGGACGTGCTCCACGGACGGGAACACGCCGAGCACCCGGTGCTTCTCGGCCCGCAGGACGCCCTCGGCCACCAGCTGCTCCCGGACCGCGTCCAGGGTGTGCCGCGCGTGCAGCGTCACCCAGACGCGCCAGCGGTGCGGGAGCGACTCGGTGACCAGTTCGAGGAGACCGTCGAGCACCGGATCCCCGGTCCTGGAGTCCAGGTCGACCGGCGTGGCGATGCCGTCGTCGTCGGTCAGCAGGCCGCGCCGGGCCAGCTCGGCGAGGGCACCGGCCCGCACCAGGGCGGACAGCCGGGCCGGATCGGTGTCCCAGGCCAGCAGGCAGAGACGGGCCGGCAGGGAGAGCGGGCCGTGGGGCACGGGGCCTCCTCGAACGGTTGGCGTCGCGGTCGTGAAAAGGCGTTGACAGCCCTTCCCGGCCGCTCCTACGGTGTACAACGCTTCTGTTGCCGTCGATTGGAGAAGGACGTTGCTCGTCTGAGGTTCTGAGACACCGCGTCACACCCCTCAGGTGTGCACGCCGCGTGCGACCTCGGCGTTCGAGCCGTCCTTGTGCTCCCTCCGGAACAGGGCTCTTCTCATGCCCACGGATTCCTTCCCGGCTGCCGGTCGTCGTCCCGCGGTGTCTCGATACGCGTTTGCCCCTGATCGCCCCGAGCAACCGCGGAGGCCCGCATGTCACCATCCATCACCTGTACGTCGCTCGCCTTCACCTGGCCCGACGGCACCCCCGTCTTCGAGGGTCTCGACGTCGCCTTCGGCCCCGGCCGCACCGGACTCGTCGGGGTCAACGGCTCGGGCAAGTCCACCCTGCTGAAGCTGATCGCCGGTGAGCTCACCCCGGCCGACGGCGCCGTCCGCGTCAGCGGCGAGGTGGGCCGGCTGCCGCAGAACGTGACCCTCGACACCGCGCTGCGGGTCGACGAGGCCCTCGGGATCGCCGCCCGGCGGGCCGCGCTGCACGCCATCGAGGCGGGCGACGTGGCCGAGGAGCACTTCGAGACCGTCGGCGACGACTGGGACGTGGAGGAACGCGCCCTGGCCACGCTGGGCGAACTCGGCCTCGGGCACATCGGTCTCGACCGCACCGCGGGCGAGGTGTCCGGCGGCGAGTCGGTGCTGCTGCGGCTGGCGGCGCTGCTGCTGCGGCGTCCGGACGTCCTGCTGCTCGACGAGCCCACCAACAACCTCGACCTGTACGCCCGCAGACGGCTGTACGCGGCCGTGGAGAACTGGCCCGGCGTCATGATCGTGGTCAGCCACGACCGTGAGCTGCTGGATCTCGTCGACCAGATCGCGGATCTGCGCTCCGGTGACGTTACCTGGTACGGCGGCAACTTCTCGGCGTACGAGGAGGCCCTGGCCGTCGAGCAGGAGGCCGCCGAGCGGATGGTGCGCGTCGCCGAGGCGGACCTGCGCAAGCAGAAGCGCGAACTGGTCGACGCCCAGGTCAAGCTGGCCCGCCGCCGGCGGTACGGCCAGAAGATGTTCGAGCAGAAGCGCGAGCCGAAGATCGTCATGGGGGCGCGCAAGCGCGCGGCGCAGGTGTCCGCGGGCAAGCACCGCATCATGCACGAGGAGAAGCTGTCCGAGGCCAAGGAGCGGCTCGACGACGCGGTGGAGGCCGTACGGGACGACGACGAGATCCGCGTCGACCTGCCGTACACGGCCGTACCGCCGGGCCGGGGCGTCCTCACTCTCATGGACCTGGACCTCGCGTACGGCGCGCGGGTGCGCGGCGGTCTCGATCTGCGCGGGCCGGAGCGGGTGGCGCTGATCGGGCGCAACGGCGCGGGCAAGACGACGCTGCTGCGCACGATCGCCGGGGAACTGGACCCGGTCTCCGGCGAGGCGCGGGCGCATGTGCCCCTGCGGTTCCTGCCGCAGCGCCTCGACGTCCTCGACCCGGAGCTGACCGTCGCCGAGAACGTGGCGCGGTTCGCCCCGGGCGCCACCAACAACCGGGTCCGGGCCCGGCTCGCCCGGTTCCTGTTCCGGGGCGCCCGCGCCGACCAGAAGGCGCTGACGCTCTCCGGCGGGGAACGTTTCCGGGCGGCGCTGGCCGCGCTGATGCTGGCGGAGCCCGCGCCGCAGCTGCTGATGCTGGACGAGCCGACCAACAACCTCGACATGGCGAGCGTCCGCCAGCTCACCACCGCGCTGGAGTCGTACGAGGGGGCGCTGATCGTGGCCAGTCACGATCTGCCGTTCCTGGAGTCGATCGGCATCACGCGGTGGCTGCTGATGGAGGAGGGAGAGCTGAAGGAGACCACGGCCGGGGCCGTGGGGGCGTCCCGCCCGGCGCACTGAGGCGTTACCGGTGGTACAACTCCGCCGTCAGGGGTGGTCCTGTCCGGATTCGCCCTGCATGATGGCTGCGCCGACGCCCGTGGGAGGCCGGCCGCCGCACGGCCTCCCCGGCTCGGCGGAGCCATGCCCGTCCCGTTCGAAAGGCGCACCCGTGCCCAGCAAGAAGGCCCTCGTCCGCCGCCCCTCCCCCCGCCTGGCCGAAGGTCTGGTGACGCACGTCGAACGCCAGGACGTCGACCTCGACCGGGCCGTGGAGCAGTGGGAGGCGTACACGGAGGCGCTGCGCGCCCACGGGTGGGAGACCATCGAGGTGGAGCCGGCCGACGACTGCCCGGACTCGGTCTTCGTGGAGGACACGGTGGTCATGTTCCGCAACGTGGCGCTGATCGCGCGGTCCGGCGCGGAGTCCCGGCGGGAGGAGACCTTCGGGGTCGAGGAGGCCGTGGCGTCCCTGGGCTGCTCGGTGAACTGGGTGTGGGAGCCGGGCACCCTGGACGGCGGCGATGTGCTGAAGGTCGGCGACACGGTGTACGTCGGCCGGGGCGGGCGCACCAACGCCGCCGGGGTGCAGCAGGTGCGGGCCGCGTTCGAGCCGCTGGGCGCGCGGGTCGTGGCGGTGCCGGTCGCGAAGGTGCTGCATCTGAAGTCGGCGGTGACGGCGCTGCCGGACGGGACGGTCGTCGGGCACATCCCGGCCATGGACGCGCCCTCGCTGTTCCCGCGCTTCCTGCCGGTACCGGAGGAGTCCGGGTCGCACGTGGTGCTGCTCGGCGGGGACAAGCTGCTGATGGCGGCGAGCGCGCCGAAGACCGCGGACCTCTACGCGGACCTCGGCTACGAGCCGGTCCTGGTGGACATCGGCGAGTTCGAGAAGCTCGAAGGGTGTGTGACGTGCCTCTCGGTGCGGCTGCGGGAGCTGTACGCCTGACGGCGTCGCCTCACCCGTACGGCGCAGCGACCTGCGGCTCCTGAGCCCGCGACGGCATCGGGTCCACTCGTACGGACCCCCGCTGATCAGCGGTCTTTACGGCGGCCTTAACCTACGGTTTCGTAACCTACGGATTCGTAGCCTACGATTCCGTAGGTTCCCGGCACCGCTCGCCGGACCTCAGCATGTCACCGTCCCCCTGGAGTCACCCGTGTCGATCACTTCCCCTCACCTCGGCAGCCCTTCCGTCTGGACCGACGCGCGGCTGTTGCACGCCCTGGAGGAAGTGGTCGAGAAGGAACTCAACCGGCATCTGAAGGTCGCCAAGGACTGGATGCCGCACGAGTACGTGCCGTTCAGCGACGCCCGCAACTTCCCCGGCTTCTTCGAGGACGGCGAGGCCTGGGACAAGGAGCAGTCGAAGGTCACCGAGGTCGGCCGGATCGCCCTGGTGGTGAACCTGCTGACCGAGGACAACCTCCCCAGCTACCACCACGAGATCGCCACGCTCTTCGGCCGGGAGGGCGCCTGGGGCACCTGGGTGCACCGCTGGACGGCCGAGGAGGGCCGGCACGGCATCGTGATGCGGGACTACCTGCTCGCCTCGCGGGCCGTCGACCCGGACAAGCTGGAGCAGTTCCGCATGGCGCACATGAGCGAGGGCTTCGAGTCGGACAACCGGCACTCGATGCTCCACTCGATCGCCTACGTCGCCTTCCAGGAGCTGGCCACCCGCATCTCGCACCGCAACACCGGCCACCAGTCGGGCGATCCGGTCTGCGACCGCATGCTGGCCCGCATCGCGACCGACGAGAACCTGCACATGGTCTTCTACCGCAACCTGCTCAAGTCGGCGTTCGAACTGGCGCCTGACCTCACGATGCGGGCGGTGCGCGACGTCGTGGTGAACTTCCGGATGCCCGGCCACGGCATCCCCGGCTTCGAGCGGGCGGCCGCGCAGATGGCCATCGGCGAGGTGTACAACCTGCGCATCCACCACGACGACGTGCTCCAGCCGGTGCTCCGCTTCCTCAAGGTCTTGGAGATCGACGGGCTGGGCCCGGAGGGCGTCAAGGCCCAGGAGGAACTGGGCCTGTTCATGGGCGGTCTGGACGCGGAGGCCGCGAAGTTCGACGAGAAGCTGGCGGCCCGCAAGGCCCGGATGGCGGCCCGCGCCGCCGGCTGACGCCACGGCCTCCCCCGAGGGGTCGACACGGCCCGCCCTCGCCGGCGAAGCCGGCGAGGGCGCACTCGGATGGCGGAGCGGAACGGTGCTCCGGTCACCGTCCCGTACGGCGCAGTTCGAGGCGTTCCTTCTCCGACATGCCGCCCCAGACTCCGAAGCGCATGTCGTGCGTCAGGGCGTACTCGAGGCAGGTGGCGCGGATCGGGCAGAGGCCGCAGATGCGCTTGGCCTCACGGACCGAGCTGCCCGGCTCGGGGAAGAAGAAGTCTCCCCCCGTCTGCGCGCACAACGCCTCCTCCTGCCAGGCGAGGTCGGGCGACGGGAATGTGTCGATGTGCATGGCGGGAAGCGTGCCCGAGCGGGAAAAACGTTCGATCAACGCCGCATCAACGCCAGGGCGTGCGGTGTCGGCGCGGTGACGGACGATGATGGCGCCCGGGCCCGACGTACGCACGGCGGCGCGCCGGTGGTCAGGTCTGGCGCGGATCGCCCTTGAGGACGGCGAAGCGCGCGCCGTAGGGATCCTCCAGTCGGGCGAGCCGGCCGACGCCGGCGAGGGATGTGGCGGGCATGCGTACCCTGCCGCCCAGTTCGGCGGCCCGGGCGACGACGGCGTCCGGGTCCTCCACTCCGATGTACGGCAGCCAGTACGGGGTCCCGCTCTCCGCCTCGACGGGGTCGTCGGCCAGCGGGACCAGCCCGCCGAACATGCCCTCGTCCCCCGTTCCGGCGGGGTTGACGGAGGTGTAGACGCCGCCGGGGAAGGTCACCGCCGAGGTCTCCCAGCCGAGGGTGGAGTGGTAGAAGGCGGCGCTGCGGGCGATGTCCGGGGTGTACAGCTCGGTCCAGCACAGTGAGCCCGCCTCGCCCGCCGCTTCGATGCCCTTGCGCCGCGCGGGCTCCCAGATGCCGAAGTGGGCGCCCGCCGGGTCGGTGAGGATCGCCGTCCTGCCCTGTTCCATCACGTCCACGGGTGCCATCGCCACGCCGCCGCCGGCCTGCCGGGCGGCGTCCGCGGTGGCGTCCGCGTCGGGGCTCTGGAAGTAGACGGTCCATGCGGGCGGGCCCTGCCCGGGTGCGCTCCGCATGCCGCCGGCGACGATGCGGCCGGCGAGCTCGAAGAAGCCGTAGCCTCCGGCGTCGGGGCCGGCGTCGCGGTAGTCCCAGCCGAACAGGGCCCGGTAGAACGACGCGGCGCCGTCGATGTCGGAGGTGCCGACGTCGATCCAGTTGGGGGCGCCGTTGACGAAGCGGGTGGTGAGCATGGGGGCCTCCTCCGGTGCGAGTCTTCCACCGTTCGCCGGTGATCACCGTCCGGAGCTCCCGGGTGAGGGTCGGGCTTTTCGCCCCCGCCGCCCCTTCCCGTCCCGTCCCCGGGGGCGCTGCCCCCGGACCCCGCTCCTCAAACGCCGGAGGGGCTGCATGGGGCGGCGCAGCCCTCGGCGCGGTCACGCCGACGCGCGGCGGATCAGTGTGGTCGGGAGGACGAGGCCGCCCGGGGTCTCGTCCCGCTCACCCGTACCGTCGAGCCTGCGCAGCAGCATGCGGGCCATCAGGCGGCCCATCTCCTCGATGTCCTGGCGCACCGTGGTGAGCGGAGGTTCCGTCTGTTCGGCGATCGGGAGCATGTCGTCGAAGCCGACCACCGCCACGTCGTCCGGCACCCGCCGCCCCCGTTCGCGCAGCACGCGCAGCGCGCCCGCCGCCATGAGGTCGTTGCCCGCGAACACCGCGTCGAGGCCGGGGCGGCGGCCGAGGAGTTCGCGCATCGCCCGCTCGCCGCTCGCCGAGGTGAAGTCGCCCTCCACGACCAGCTCGGGATCGGCGTCGGCCACGGCGTCGCGGTAGCCGTCGACCCGGTCCACGGCCGAGGTCTGGTCGAGGGCCCCGGTGATGTGCGCGATGCGGCCGCGGCCGAGCCCGATGAGATGCCGTACGGCGTCGCGGGCACCGCCCCGGTTGTCGCAGTCGACGTAGACGACGCCGTCGCCGCCGCCGCCGGTGAAGTCGGGCCGGCCGCCGAACACGGCCGGGACCCCGGCGCTCTGGATCAGCTCGGGCAGCGGGTCGTCGATGTGCAGCGAGATGACCAGCGCGCCGTCGACATGGCCGCCGGCGAGGTAGCGGCCGACGCGGGCGTGGTCGTCGCGGTCCTCGGTGAGCAGCAGGACGAGCTGGTTGTCGTGGGCGGTCAGTTCCTTGCTGATGCCGCGCAGCTGGCGGGCGAAGAAGGGGTCGGCGAAGACGCGGGTCTCCGGTTCGGCGACGATGACGGCGACGGCGTCGTGCCGCTTCGTCACCAGGCTGCGGGCGGCCTGGTTGGGGACGTACCCGAGTTCCTCCACCGCCTGTCTCACCCGCTCGGCCAGGGGTTCGCGCACCGCGTCGGAACCGTTGACCACGCGGGAGACCGTGGCCCGGGAGACCCCGGCGCGTGCGGCCACCGCCTCCAGCGTGGGGCGCGGCACTGTCTCGGTCACTTGGGCGCTCCTCACCTGCTGCTGCGGGAAAGGATATCCCCGGCCCGCCCATCGGCGAGAGCGCTCTTCGATCATGCCGGACGCCGTCAGTGCTCGTGCGTCGGTTCCTCCCCGGCGGCCGGCTCATGGGCGTGCTCGTGTTCGTCCGGGTCGTATCCCGGGATGGTGCCGTCCGGCTTCTTCACCAGGAACAGCCCGACCATGCCCATGTCGGAGTGGCTCTGGACGTGGCAGTGGTACATCCAGGCGCCCGCTCCGACGCCCTCCCCCGCGATGATCTGGAAGCCGAAGGAGTCGGCGGGGCCGCAGATCTTGTTGTCGATGACCGGGCTCGGGTCGTCGGGTCCGGTGAGCATGCCGGTGCGGTTGTCGGCCCAGCGGTGACCGTGCATGTGGAAGGTGTGGTAGAACTCGCCGTGCGTGATCATGACGATCTCGACGCGGTCGCCCACCGTGGCCTCGAAGTCGGGGCCGGAGTGGGCGGGCAGGTTGTTGATCGACATGTCGTTGAAGACGATGGTGTGGGTGGCGTCGGGCAGGATGTCGCCCTTGCGGCGGACGATCACGGGGCCGTAGAGGCCGTTGCGAATGCCTCCGGTGCCGTGCACCGTGCCGACGACGTGGTCGTGGTAGTGCCAGTAACCGGCGCTGCCCGCCCGCCAGGTGCCGTCGGAGCGCCGGCCCGGTTTGTGGGTGCGCCAGGTGTAGGTGCGGGTGCCGCCGGGCTCGACGTCGCTCTTGTTCTGCCGGGTGCCGTCGCTGGAGATCTCGTAGTCGAGGCCGTGGACGTGCAGGCTCACGGGTACGTCCATGGTGTTCTCGAACTCGATGTGCAGGGTGTCGCCCTCGTTGAGCTCGATCAGGGGGCCGGGGATCGACGCCTTGCCCTTCTCGAAGCCGTAGCCCATCTGTCCGCCGTCCAGCCGTTCGGCGTACATCTTGATGCGCCGCACCTCGCCGCCGGCGGGCGCGGTCTTCGCCGTCTTCGCCGCGCTCACTGCCTCGGGTGCCATGGACAACGATGTCGCCGCTACGGCGCCGCCCAGCAGTACCCGACGGTTGAACCCGCGTCTGTCCATGCCGAACTCCCCATGTGGCTGTCATGAACCTGTGAAACCGTAGCGGCCGCCCCGCTGTTTATCCACACTCAGGACAAAGTTTGATTCATTGCTGCGATAGGTATTGGCGTGTGGCGCAAAGAGGTCTAGCTTCCTTGACGCTGTTGCTGCGACCGAGGAGGGGTGGGTGGCCACGTGCGGTCCACATCGCATCAAGAACCCATGCGCTTAAGAGGGTTGAGCACGTCAAGCGCCATGAACGGACGACGGACGAGAAGAGGAAGACGCGTCTGGGCGGCCACCGTGACCGCCGGCGTCCTCGCCGCCGGGCTGCTGTCGGGTCCCGCCGCCAGCGCGCGCCCGGCCCCGGATCCGTCCCTGACAACGATGTCCATCAAGTCGCCCCCGGGCGGCGCGAACGTACGGGTGCTGCTCTTCCACGGCTCGGCGGCCGGCGGTGACGAGTCGCCGCTGGTGAACGCCGGCATCGCGGCGATCGAGAAGATCGGCCTGACCGGCCCGGAGGAGCAGCGGTTCCAGGTCACCGCCACCGACAACGCCTCGGTCTTCACCAACGACAAGAAGCTGGGCCGGTTCAACACCATCGTGTTCCTGACCGGCGGCGGCGACATCCTGACCCCGGAGCAGGAGGCGGGGCTCGAGGCGTACATGGAGGCCGGCGGCGGTTTCGTCGGGCTGCACGACGCCGCCCGCGCGGAGCCGTACTCGGACTGGTTCACCGGTCTGATCGGCGCCCGCCCGGCCGCCGGCGGCCCCGACAAGGCGCAGCGGGCGACCGTGGAGGTCGGCGACCGCGCCCATCCGGCGACCAAGGCTCTGCCGATGGAGTGGAAGCGCTCCGACAAGTGGCTGAACTGGGTGAAGAACCCCTCCGGCGATGTGCACACGGTCGCCAGGGTGCGCGAGTCGACCTACACGCCCGGTGCGGGCGCGGCCGGCTGGGACCACCCGGTCAGCTGGTGCCGTGACTACGACGGCGGCCGGTCCTTCTACACCGGCATGGGCGGCACGGTGTCGTCGTACGACGAGACCGACTTCCGCGACCATCTGCGCGGCGCCCTGCTGTGGACCAACCGGCTCGTGCGGGCCGACTGCAAGGCCACCATCACCGGCAACTACAAGGCGGAGCGCCTCACACAGCCCAACCAGCCCGGGCAGAACGACCAGATCGGCGAGCCGCACGGCCTGGTCACCGCCCCCGACGGACGGGTGTTCTACATCGGCCGGGGCGGCGCGGACGCCTCGCAGCCCGTGGTCACCGACTGGAACGACCCCGACATCGGCAAGGGCAAGGGCGAGATCCACGTCTGGGACCCCGGGACCGGCAAGGTCACCCTGGCCGGAGCGCTCACCGTCTTCGGCAACAAGGGCGGCGGCGACGAGCTGAGGAAGGTCGAGGAGGGCCTGCTCGGCATCGAACTGGACCCCGCGTTCGAGCGGAACGGATGGGTGTACCTGCACTACACGCCGCACTCCGAGATCAACCGGGACACCCACATGGCCGAGCGGCGGGTCTCCCGCTTCACGCTCGACCACGCCACCGACAAGCTGGACCTGAGCAGCGAGAAGGTGCTGCTGGAGTGGCCGGTGCAGATCCACAGCTGCTGCCACGCCGGCGGCGGGATGGCCTGGGACTCCAAGGGCAACCTGTACATCGCCACCGGTGACAACAACTCCAGCGGCTTCAGCGGCGGTTACTCGGGCAACAACCCCGAGCCCGACTTCAAGGGCGTGTCCTTCGCGGACGCCCGCCGCACGGCCGGCAACACCAACAACCTCAACGGCAAGATCCTGCGCATCCACCCCGAGCCGGACGGCACGTACACCCTCCCCGAGGGCAACCTGTTCACCGGCGAGGAGACCGCCGAGGGCGGCGGCAAGACGCGCGGCGAGATCTATGTGATGGGCGTGCGCAACCCGGCGCGCATCTCCGTCGACAAGAAGACCGACGTCCTCTACGCGGGCTGGGTCGGCCCCGACGCCGGTTCCCCGTCGACCGTCTGGGGCCCGGCGAAGTACGACACGTTCGCCGTCATCACCGAGGCGTCCAACCGCGGCTGGCCGTACTGCATGGGCAACAAGCAGCCCTACCGGGACCGCAACCTGCCGGACCCGTCCAAGCCGCTGGGCTGGTACGACTGCGACCACCCGAAGAACGAGTCGCCCAACAACGACGGTCTGGTCAATCTGCCGCCGGTGACCGGCAACAACATCTGGTACTCGCCGCAGGGCGGGGCCCCGGACTACCCGCGCGACGCGAACGGCATCCCGTCGTACGTGCAGGACGAGGCCACCTACCGGCTGCCCTGGCTGAAGGGCGGCGGCCAGGCCGCGATGAACGGCCCGGTCTACCGCTACGACGCCGGCAGCTCCAGTGACGTCAAGTGGCCGGCCTACTGGGACGGCAAGTGGTTCGTCGGTGACTTCTACGACGCCGACCAGCCGCGCAACGCGGTGCTCATGGACCCGAAGACCCAGGGCGACGGCGGTCTTCCGGTGCACTCGGAGTCCCTGAAGAAGATCGTGCCGGTCGGCAACGACGGCATCAGGAACCTGATGGGCTGGAAGTTCGGTCCGGACGGCGCGCTGTACGTCCTCGACTACGGCCGCGGGTTCTTCACCTCGGACGCCAAGTCCGCGCTGTGGCGGGTCACCTACACGGGCGGCGGCCCGACCCCGGCCGCCGGTCAGCTGGCGAGGAAGGCCGGATGAGACCAGTGACACGGAAACGAAGAGTGTGGGCCGGCCTGCTGGCCGCCCTGCTGATGATGCTCGGTCTGCAGACCACGGCGTCCTCGGCCGGCGAGAAGGAGTCCACGGCCGACGCGGCCGCGGCGCAGGTGCTCACCTGGACCGCGGGCGACAGCATCACCGCGTACACGTCCGCGCCGAAGACGGCGGTGGCCGGTCCGGCGACGATCGTCTTCGAGAACAGCGCGGCCACCGGCAACACCACCGGTATGCCGCACACGCTGACGTTCGTGACCTCCGACCCGGAGTTCAACAACGACGTCCAGCTCAACATCATGGCCACGCCCGGTGACGCGCAGGGCGGCCGGCACACGGCGGAGGTGACGCTCACCCCGGGCCGCTACTTCTATCACTGCACCATTCCCGGCCACCCCGAGATGCAGGGCATCCTGACGGTGACCGAGGGCAGTGGCGAGGACACCACCGCGCCCGAGGCCACCGCCGAGGTGACCGGCTCGCAGAACGACAAGGGCGAGTACGTCGGCGCGGCGAGCGTGACCCTCGAGGCCACGGACGACGCTTCCGGGGTGGAGCGGATCGAGTACGCCCTCGGCGCCGACGGCGCCTGGCAGCCGTACACCGCCCCGGTGGTCGTCGACCAGGTCGGCGCGCACACGCTGCGCTACCGCGCCCTGGACAAGGCGGGCAACGTCTCGGCGGAGCAGACCGTGACCTTCACGGTCGTCGCGCCGCCGACGGACGACACCACCGCGCCGGAGACCTCGGCGACGGTGGACGGCGAGAAGAACGACGACGGTGCCTACATCGACATGGCGACGGTCACCGTCACCGCGTCCGACACCGGCTCCGGCGTCAACACCATCGAGTACGCCCTCGGCGCCGACGGCGCCTGGCAGCCGTACACCGGGCCGGTGATGGTGCACCAGGTGGGCACGCACACCGTGCGCTACCGCGCCACCGACCGGGCGGGCAACACGGCGGCGGCCAAGAGCGTGGAGTTCACCGTCGTCGCCGCTCCCCCGCAGGACACCACCCCGCCGGCCACCGGCGTGACCGTGGAGGGCACCAGGAACTCCGACGGCGCCTACGTCGGTGACGCCACCGTGACCGTCACCGCGGACGACGGGCACGGCGGGTCCGGTGTCGCGGCCGTCGAGTACTCCCTCGACGGCGGCCCGTACCTGGCCTACACCGGGCCCGTGGTCGTCGACCGGGCGGGCCGGCACACCGTGGCCTACCGGGCGAGCGACAAGGCCGGCAACACCTCCGAGCCGCTCACGGTGAGCTTCACGGTCGTGGCGGACGGCGGGGTGCCCGCGCCCAACTGCCCCGAGTACGACGAACGGCTGACGGTGTTCGTCGGCACGGTCGACACGGGGGTGCCGAACCGGGTCACCAACAACCGCTGCCGGATCGGTGAGCTGATCGAGGACGAGAAGGAATGGACCTCGCACGCGCTGTTCCTCAAGCATGTGAAGAGCGTCGTGAACAAGCTCAAGAAGGAAGGGGTCATCGACAAGCGGGAGAAGCGGGCGATCAACCAGGCCGCCCGTGAGTCCGGCATCGGCGAGCCCGGCCGGACCGAGGGCTACCGCAAGATCCTCGACGGCACCCAGGAGTCGTTCGCCAAGTGGGAGCACGTCGGCGGCGGTTCGTTCGCGCTGAACCCGGACGGGTCGATCACCTCCGGCACCACCCGGGGCGGACTGGGCATGCTGTGGTTCCCCGAGCGCAAGTACGGCGACTTCTCGCTGAAGCTGCAGTGGCGTGACGACGCCCCGGGCACCGGCAACGCCAACTCCGGTGTGTTCGTGCGGTTCCCGCAGATCCACGACCACCCGGAGGAGCCGCGTCCGGAGTGGGCCGCCATCAAGTTCGGGCACGAGATCCAGGTGTTCGACTCGCCCACCGGCGACGTGTACAAGACCGGCTCGGTCTACGGCTTCGACCGGGTGGGCCTGGCCGGTGCGGGTGTGACGCAGAAGGGCACCTGGAACGACTACGAGATCCGCGTGGTGGACCAGCACTACTCCGTCTACCGCAACGGTGTGCTGATCAACGAGTTCGACAACATCGGCGGCCAGGACTTCACCCCGCCGCGCTCGGACGACCCGGGCACGGACGGGCGGCGGTACGCCACCGGTTACATCGGACTGCAGGTGCACGGCACGGGGGACGTCATCTCCTACCGTGACGTGCGGATCAAGGACCTGTAGCGCCCACGGGTGCTGAGGTCGCCCCGGGTCAGGAGGCCGAGGGTTTCGGCTTCCTGGCCCGGCTCGGCTGGACCCGGCTGGGTTCGCCCGGCATCTTCGGATACTCGGGCGGGTAGGGCAGATCGCCCAGGCCGTGGTCGTGTTCGTCACGGCGGGCGAGTTCCAGCAAGGGCTCCAGCGAGAAGGCGTGATCGTCCATGTCCGCGTGCACGTCGCCGAGTTCGGCGAAGCGCGCGGGCATGGTCGTGATGTCGAAGTCCCGCGGATGCGCCTCGCCGACCTCCTCCCAGCGCAGCGGCGCCGACACCGGCGCGTGCGGGTGGGGCCGCACGGAGTAGGCGGAGGCGATGGTGCGGTCGCGGGCGGTCTGGTTGTAGTCGACGAAGATGCGTTCGCCGCGCTCCTCCTTCCACCACTTGATGGTCACCTGCTGCGGCATCCGGCGTTCCAGTTCCCGGCCCACGGCGATGGCGGCGCGGCGCACCTGGGTGAAGGTCCAGCGCGGTTCGATCGGGACGAACACGTGGAGGCCGCGTCCGCCGGAGGTCTTGGGCCAGCCGCGCATCCCGTGGTCGTCGAGGACGGCGCGCAGTTCCCCGGCGGCCCGCACGGCGTCGTCGTAGTCGGTGCCGGGCTGCGGGTCGAGGTCGATGCGCAGTTCGTCGGGGTGGTCCACGTCCGAGCGCCGCACCGGCCAGGGGTGGAAGACGAGCGTGCCGTACTGGGCCGCCCACACCACGGCCGCCTCCTCGGTGGGGCACATCTCGTCGGCGCTGCGGCCGCTGGGGAAGGTGATGTGCGCGGTGGGGATCCAGTCGGGCATGCCCTTGGGGGCGCGCTTCTGGTAGAACCACTCGCCGGTGATGCCGTCGGGGTAGCGCTGGAGGGTGGTGGGCCGGTCGCGCAGGGCGCGCAGCAGCCCGGGGGCGACGGCCTGGTAGTAGCGGGCGACGTCCAGCTTGGTGTACCCGTGTTCCGGGAAGAAGACCTTGTCCGGACTGGACAGCCGTACGGTCCGGCCGCCCACCTCGAGTTCCACCGCGTCACCCATGCGAGCCACGGTACGGGTGGCACACATACCTCGCACACCGGGCGGCAACGGGCGCGGGCGCGCAGAATCGGAACATGGATCTTCCCGTCATGCCGCCCGTGAAGCCGATGCTCGCCAAGTCCGTGGCGAAGATCCCGCCGGGCATGCAGTACGAGGCGAAGTGGGACGGGTTCCGGGCGATCGTGTTCCGCGACGGGGACGAGGTCGAGCTGGGCAGCCGCACCGGGAAGTCGCTGACCAGGTATTTCCCCGAGGTGGTGGAGGCGGTGCGGGAGCGGCTTCCGGAGCGCTGCGTGCTGGACGGGGAGATCGTCATCGCCCGGGAGGGGCATCTGGACTTCGACGCGCTCACCGAGCGCATCCACCCGGCCGACTCGCGGGTGCGCACGCTCGCCGCGCGGAACCCGGCGTCCTTCGTCGCCTTCGACATCCTGGCGCTGGGGGACGAGTCGCTGCTGGACGTCCCGCAGTCGGACCGCCGGGAGCTGCTGGTCCGGGCGCTTCAGGGAGTGACGCCTCCGGTGCACGTGGCGCCGGCGACCACCGACATCGAGGTGGCGCGGGGGTGGTTCGAGCAGTACGAGGGCGCGGGTCTGGACGGGGTGATCGCCAAGCCGCTCGATCTGCGCTACCGGCAGGACGAGCGGGCCATGTTCAAGATCAAGCACGAGCGCACGGCCGATGTGGTCGTCGCCGGGTACCGGCTGCACAAGAGCGGCCCGGTCGTGGGCTCGCTGCTGCTGGGTCTGTACGACGACGGCCGGCTCCAGCACGTCGGCGTCTGCGCTGCGTTCCCGATGAAGCGGCGCGCGGAGCTGATCGAGGAGCTGGAGCCGCTGCGGATGGACGATGTGTCCGGCCATCCGTGGGCGGCCTGGGCGGACGAGGCGGCCCATGAGTCGGCGCGGCTGCCGGGGGCGCCGAGCCGCTGGTCGGGCGGCAAGGACCTGTCCTGGGTGCCGCTGCGGCCGGAGCGGGTGGCCGAGGTGGCCTACGACCACATGGAGAACGGGCAGCGTTTCCGGCACACCGCCCGCTTCCGCCGCTGGCGCCCGGACCGGGATCCCGCGAGCTGCACCTACGCCCAGCTGGAGGAGCCGGTCCGCTACGACCTGGCCGAGATCCTCGGCGGGCCGTGACCCGCCGGGTCGTGCGTCAGGGCCGCACGGTGTGCTGGGTGCTGGGTGTGCTGGGTGTGCGTCAGGGCTTGATCAGCACCTTGACCGCGCCGTCGCGCTTCTCCTGGAACATCGCGTAGGCCTCCGGCGCCTCGCTCAGCGGCACCCGGTGGGTGGCGAAGCCGTCCACGCCGAGGGGGTCCTCGTCGGTGAGGTAGGGGATGATCTCGTCGCTCCAGCGGCGGACGTTCGCCTGGCCCATGCGCATCTGGATCTGCTTGTCGAACAGGGTGAGTATGGGCATCGGGTCGGCCATGCCGCCGTAGACGCCGCTGATGGAGATGGTGCCGCCGCGGCGCACCAGGTCGATGGCGGTGTACAGGGCGGCGAGGCGGTCGACGCTGAAGCGTTCGGCCATCGGGCCGCTCAGTTTGCGGGGCAGCAGGGCCGAGGCGTTCTGCACCATGCGGGCCGCGGCGCTGCCGTGTGCCTCGGTGCCGACGGCGTCGATCACGGCGTCCGGTCCCCGGCCGTCGGTCTGGTCGCGGACGGCGGCGACCAGTTCCTTCTCGTCGTCGAAGGAGCGCAGGTCGAAGGTCTCCACGCCCCGCTCCTTGGCCCGGTTCAGCCGCTCCGGGACCATGTCCACGCCGAACACCCGTCCCGCGCCCTGGGCCTGGGCGACCCGGCAGGTCATGTCGCCGATGGGGCCGAGGCCGAGCACGGCGACGCTGCCGCCCTTGGGGATCCCGGCGTAGGCGACGGCCTGCCAGGCGGTGGGCAGCACGTCGGAGAGGTAGACGAAGCGGTCGTCGGAGGGCCCCTCGGGGACCTTGATCGGACCGTACTGGGCCTGCGGGACCCGCAGGTACTCGGCCTGGGCGCCCGGTACCGCGCCGTACAGCCGGGTGTAGCCGAACAGGGCGGCGCCCATGCCCTCGGAGCTGACCTGGGTGGTCTCGCACTGGGTGGGCAGTCCGGTCAGGCACATCCAGCAGTTGCCGCAGGCGATCTGGAACGGCACCACGACCCGGTCGCCGACCTGGAGGTCGGGCACCGCGGCGCCGACCTCCTCGACGATCCCCATGGGTTCGTGGCCGAGAATGTCCCCGGGGGTCATGAACGGGGTCAGCACCTCGTAGAGGTGGAGGTCGGATCCGCACAGTCCCGTGGAGGTGATGCGGATGACCGCGTCCGTCGGCTCCTCGATCCGTGGGTCGGGCACGTTCTCCACGCGTACGTCCCGCTTTCCCTGCCAGGTCAGTGCCCTCATCGCCGCCCGCTCCCTCCGTGCCTGCCCGTGTGTCGCTCGTGCGGTGGGCGTCCGGGTACCCGGGCGGCCGGACGCCGAACCACGGGTCGCTGGGCCGATCGGCGGACGTCACCGCGCGGGAGTGCTTCCGGTGTGCGATGGGCACCGACCATCGGAAAAGCGCACAATCGAAACTACGGATGATGTGAGGCAGGCGCGGTGGCAACGGTGGGCACGGTACGAGGGGCGCGCCGACGGCGGCGCGGTACGGGGGCCGGGTTGCTGCTGGCCGCCGTGCTGGCGGGCGGTCTGGCCGCGGGCTGTACGACGTCGGACGGCCCGGATGACGACGGCCGGGGTTCGCCGGACGAGTCCCCGTCCCGGGGGCAGGACGCCCCGCCGGTCCTCGCCGTGAAGGTCGACAACGCCCCCGCCGCCCGGCCCCAGACCGGTCTGGACGCCGCCGACGTGGTGTACACCGAGGAGGTCGAGGGCGGGAGCAGCAGGCTGATCGCCGTGTACGCCACCGAGCTCCCGGACTCCGTCGGGCCGGTGCGCAGCGCCCGGGAGGCCGATCTGGAGCTGCTGCGCCAGTTCGACCGGCCGCTGCTGGCCTACTCCGGGGCGCAGAGCAAGCTGAATCCGCTGATCGAGCAGGCCCCGCTGGAGGCGGTGACTCCTGCATCGGAGCCCGGCGCCTACTCCCGGGATTCCGGCCGGGCGGCTCCGCACAACCTGTATCTGCGCCCGGACCGGATTCTGGACGAACCGCCCGGCGAGGCCGCCCTGACCACCGGCTTCCGCTTCGGCCCGCCCCCGGCGGGCGGTGCGGCCCGCGACGAGATGACGGTCCGCTACCCGGCGGCGCGTTTCACCTTCACCTGGTCCGAGGACCGCGACCGCTGGCTGGTGTCGATGGACGGCGCGCCGGCCCGCACCACGGACGGCGAGCGGATGGCGCCCGCGACGGTCGTCGTGCAGTACGTGACCGTGCGCTCCTCGGCGTTCCGGGACTTCCTCGGCAACACCACCCCCTACACCGAGACGGTGGGCTCCGGTGAGGCGACCGTACTGCGCGACGGACGGGCGTACGAGGCGGACTGGGAGCGTGCGGCCGCCGAGGACGGCACCTCCTTCACCACGGACGACGGCGAGCCGCTGAACTTCGCGCGCGGCCAGGTGTGGGTGGTGTACGCGAAGGCGCCCTGAGCCGGTCTCGGTCAGTGCGGGGCGCGCAGGGCGGGGAGGGGGTCGCGCAGGCTCTCGGCCGCGTCCGCCACGCGCCGGATCAGCTCCAGGAAGACGGCGCGCTCGTCGGCGTCGAGCGGGGCCAGGAGGACCTGGTTCATGCGCGCGGTGCGCACCGTCAGCCCGCGGTGGGTACGCACCCCCTCGTCGGTGAGGCGCAGCAGGAACCGCCGGCCGTCCCGCGCGTCGCGGACCTTGTCCAGCAGTCCGCGCCGGATGAGCCGGGCGACCACCTCGGCGACGGTGGACCGGTCGAGCCCGACCCGCTCCCCCACCGTGCGCTGGTCCAGGCCCGGTTCGGCGACGAGCGCGTTGAGCACGGCGAACTGCGGTGAGGTGATCTCCTCGGAGACCATCGTGGTCCACAGCAGGTGGTGCGCCTGCTGGAGCCGCCGGGCCAGATGCCCGGGATGGGTGGCGAGGTCCACGGCGGCCATGTGCGCTCCCACGGGTCTTTTCATCGGTGCACTGATCTTATCGACCTCCTGAACGGTACTGGACACGCGCGTCGCCGCGCGTAAATACTCAGTGCACTGACCATATGAGGATCGGATGACCCGGAAGGGGTGGGGTTCCTCTGATGGACAAGGTGGTCGCCTCGGCCGCGGAGGCGGTGGCCGACGTGCCGCACGGCGCGTCGCTCGCGGTGGGCGGCTTCGGCCTCAGCGGTGTGCCCCAGGTGCTGATCCGGGCGCTCTACGAGCGGGGCGTCGGCTCGCTGTCGGTCGTCTCCAACAACTGCGGGGCGATGGAGTCCGGGCTCGCGGTGCTGCTCGCGGCGGACCGGATCGCCCGGGTGACCGGCTCCTACATCGGGGCGAACAAGGAGTTCGCCCGGCGGTATCTGGCCGGCGAGCTGGAGGTGGAGCTGATCCCGCAGGGCACGCTCGCGGAGCGGCTGCGCGCCGGAGGCGCCGGGATCCCCGCGTTCTACACGCCCGCCGGAGTGGGCACCCAGGTCGCCGAGGGCGGGCTGCCCTGGCGCTACGACGGCTCCGGCGGGGTGGCGCTCGCCTCGCCGCCGAAGGAGGTACGGGAGTTCGACGGCCGGGAGTACGTGCTGGAGCGCGGGATCCGCACCGACTACGCGCTGGTGCGGGCGGCGAAGGGCGACCGGCACGGCAACCTGGTGTTCCGCAGGTCCGCCCGCAACTTCAACCCCCTCGCGGCGATGGCGGGCCGGGTGACGGTCGCGGAGGTGGAGGAGCTGGTCGAGCCGGGCGGCCTCGACCCGGACGCGGTGCATCTGCCGGGCGTCTTCGTACAGCGGGTGGTCGCCCTCACCCCCGCCCAGGCGGGGGGCAAGCAGGTCGAGCGGCGGACGGTGAGCGACTGATGGCCTGGACCCGCGAGCAGATGGCGGCGCGGGCGGCCCGCGAACTGAGGGACGGTCAGTACGTCAACCTCGGCATCGGACTGCCCACCCTGATCCCCGATCACCTCCCGCCCGGCGTCGAGGTGGTGCTGGAGAGCGAGAACGGCATCCTCGGCACCGGCCCCTACCCCGCCGCGGACGCCGTCGACCCGGACCTGATCAACGCCGGGAAGGAGACCGTCACGGTCCTTCCGGGCGCGTCCTTCTTCGACTCGGCGCTGTCGTTCGCCATGATCCGCGGCGGGCACATCGACGTCGCCGTCCTCGGCGCGATGCAGGTGTCCGGCCGCGGCGACCTGGCCAACTGGGCGGTGCCCGGCCGGCTCGTCACCGGGATCGGCGGCGCCATGGACCTGGTCCACGGCGTCCGCACGGTGATCGTGATCACCACCCACACCACGAAGGACGGCGCTGCGAAGATCGTGCCGGAGTGCACGCTGCCGCTGACCGGCCGGGCCTGCGTCGACCGGATCATCACCGACCTCGGCGTCCTCGACGTCACCGCCGACGGCCTGGTCCTCGTCGAGACCGCCCCCGGTACGACCGTCGAGGAGATCACCGCCAGGACCGGAGCACCCCTCACCCCCGCGGAGAGCCTGTCGTGACCGACGCACTCACCCAAGCCGACATCGACCGGGAGATCGCGGCCGAGCGCGCCGCGTACGAGAAGCGGCTCGCCGGCGGCGCACCGGCCGAGCACCATCCGCGCCGCGACTACGCGCCGTACCGTTCCTCGGTGCTGCGGCACCCGAAGCGGCCGCCGGTGGCCGTCGACGTGTCCCGGGACCCGGAGCTGGTGGAGCTGTCCTCCCCCGTGTTCGGCAGCCGGGACGTCACGGAGACCGACAACGACCTCACCCGGCAGCACACCGGTGAGCCGATCGGTGAGCGCATCACCGTCTCGGGCCGGCTGCTGGACCGCGACGGCCAGCCCGTGCGCGGTCAGCTGGTGGAGATCTGGCAGGCCAACTCGGCCGGACGGTACGCCCATCTGCGCGAGCAGCACGACGCCCCGCTGGACCCGAACTTCACGGGCGTGGGCCGCACCCTCACCGGCACCGACGGCCGCTACGCCTTCACCACGATCCGGCCAGGACCCTACCCGTGGCGCAACCACGTGGGCGCCTGGCGCCCGGCGCACATCCACTTCTCCGTGTTCGGCAGCGCGTTCACCCAGCGGCTGGTGACCCAGATGTACTTCCCGGGCGACCCGCTGCTCCCCTACGACCCGATCCTGCACTCCGTGACCGACGACGCGGCACGGCAGCGGCTGGTCGCCGCCTACGACCACGGCCTGTCCGTACCGGAGTTCTCCCTGGGCTACCGCTGGGACATCGTGCTCGACGGACCGCGGGCCACCTGGACGGAAGAAGGACGCTGACCGCCATGACGCACCCCGCCGGACCGCACGGCGCCCTGCCCACCCCCTCGCACACCGTCGGCCCCTTCTACGGTCACGCCCTGCCCTTCCGCGGCGGCGAGGACATCGCCCCCGCCGGGCACCCGGACACCGTGACCGTGCACGGATACGTGTACGACGGCGCGGGCGCGCCCGTGCCGGACGCGCTGCTGGAGCTGTGGGGCCCGGACCCGCACGGGAACCTGCCGACGACGGACGGTTCGATGCGGCGGGACCCGGCGAGCGGAGGCTTCCAGGGCCGCAACGGCGTGGAGTTCACCGGCTTCGGACGGATCCAGACCGACGCGGACGGCCACTGGTACGCCCGGACCCTGCGCCCGGGAGCACGCGGCCGGAACGCGCCGTACCTGAGCGTGTGCGTCTTCGCGCGCGGCCTGCTGGCGCACCTGTTCACCCGCATCCATCTGCCGGGCGACACGGCCGCGCTGCGTGCCGATCCGCTGCTGTCCCGGCTCGACGCGGAGCGCCGCGACACGCTGGTCGCGGACGACGAGGGCGCCGGCACGTACCGTTTCGACATCCGTCTTCAGGGCGAAGGCGAGACGGTCTTCCTGGAGTTCCCGTGACCTCAGCCGCTTCCGACGCCGGTCTGCTCGCCCCCGGGTGGACCGGCTCCGCGGCCGCCGCCGAGACCGGCGACGCGGCGTTCCTGCGGGCGCTGCTCGACGCGGAGGCCGCGCTCGCCCGGGCCCAGGCCGCGCTGGGCCTCGTGCCGGCGGAGGCGGCGGCGGCGGTGACCCGGGCGGCCGACCCGGCGCGTTTCGATCTCGCGTCGCTCGCCGCGCGGGCCCGGGACGGCGGGAACCCGGTGATCCCGCTGGTGGCCGAGCTGACCCGGGCGGTCGGCGAGGAGCACGGGGCCGCCGTGCACCGGGGGGCGACCAGCCAGGACATCATGGACTCGGCGACGATGCTGGTCGCCCACCGCGCTCTGGGTCCCCTCCTCGCCGACCTCGACCGTGTGCAGCGGGCCCTGGCCCGGCTGGCCGCCGAGCACCGGGACACCGTGCTGCCGGGCCGGACCCTGACGCAGCACGCCGTGCCGACGACGTTCGGTCTGAAGGCCGCCGGGTGGCGGTCGCTGGTGCTCGACGCCCGGGACCGGGTGCGGACGGTACGGGACTCGCTGCCCGCCCAGCTCGGGGGCGCGGCCGGCACCCTGGCGGCCTTCGCCGCGTACGGGGCCGACGACGCGACCGCGCTGCCGGCCGCGTACGCCCGCGAACTGGGGCTGCGGGCACCGCTGTTGCCCTGGCACACCCTGCGCACGCCCCTCGCCGACCTCGCCGGGTGCCTGGCGACGACGGCCGGGGCCCTCGGCAAGCCGGCGGCCGACGTCCTCACCCTCTCCCGCACCGAGATCGCGGAGGTGGCCGAGGACGGCGGCGGTGGTTCCTCGGCCATGCCGCACAAGGCGAACCCGGTCCGCTCGACGCTCGTCGCGGCGGCGGCCCGGCGCGCGCCGCAGCTCGCGGCCACGCTGTACGGCTCGCTGGTGGCCGAGGACGAGCGTCCGGCGGGCGCGTGGCACGCCGAGTGGGAACCGCTCAGGGACCTGCTCCGCCTGGTCGGCGGCGCGGCCCGGGACGCCGTCGAGCTCACCGAGGGGCTGCGGGTGCGTCCGGAGGTGATGCGCGAACACCTGGACGTGACGGGCGGGTTGATCGTCTCCGAGCTGCTCGCCGCCGGGCTGGAGCCCGTGCTCGGCCGTGCCCGGGCGAAGGAACTGCTCGCCGAACTGGCCCGGCGGGCACGGGCGGAGGGCCGCGAACTGGGTGAACTGCTGGCCGCCGTACCGGAGCTGAAGGACGTCCGCCTCGCCCCGCTCGCCGACCCCGCCCGCTGCACCGGCGCCGCCGGAGTGCTCACCGACCGTGCCCTGGAGCGATCGTGACCCCCGCCCTTCTCCACCACCGTGCCGAGGGGGCCGTCTCCGCTCCCCCGCTGCTGCTCGGCCCCTCGCTCGGCACGTCGCTGGCCCTGTGGGACGAGGTGGCGCCGGAGCTGTCGGCCGCGCACCGGGTGGTGCGCTGGGACCTGCCCGGGCACGGGGGTTCCGCCGCGGGGCTGATCGGTCCCGGCGCCAGCGTGGGTGATCTCGCCGGGCTGGTGCTGGCGCTGGCCGACGCGCTCGGCATCGAGCGGTTCGCCTACGCGGGTGTCTCGCTGGGCGGTGCGGTGGGGCTGCATCTGGCCGTGCACCATCCGGGGCGGCTGTCGTCGCTGGCCGTCATCTGCTCCTCGGCGCACTTCAACGGGTCGAAGCCGTGGGAGGAGCGGGCGGCGCTGGCGCGGCGCGAGGGACTGGCCGGGCTCGCGGCGAACGCGGACGCCCGGTGGTTCACGGGCGGCTTCACCGTGCCGGCGCTGGTCCGCGATCACCGGGAGGCCGACCCGGAGGCGTATGCCGCGTGCTGTGACGCGCTGGCCGCCTTCGATCTGCGGGAGCGGCTCGCGGAGGTCGGCGTGCCGACGCTGCTCATCGCCGGCCGGGAGGACCCGGCGACCCCGCCCGCGCATCTGCGCCAGATCGCGGACGCGGTGCCGGACGCGACCCTGGTGGAGATCCCCGGCGCCTCGCATCTGGCGCCGGCCCAGTGTCCGCGGGCCGTGCTGACCGCGTTGCGGGCGCACTTCGGCGGCGGCGCGGCGCGGGGGATGGCGGTGCGGCGCGAGGTGCTGGGCGATGCGCACGTGGACCGGGCGCAGGCCCGCCAGACGCCGTTCACCGCCCGCTTCCAGGACTTCGTCGCGCGCTACGCGTGGGGCGAGATCTGGACGGATCCGACGCTCAGCCGCCGCGAACGCAGCATGATCACGCTCACGGCCCTCGTCGCGCACGGCCACCACGACGAACTCGCGATGCATGTCCGCGCGGCCCGGCGGAACGGGCTCACCCCCGAGGAGATCGGCGCGGTGCTGCTGCAGACGGCCGTGTACTGCGGGGTCCCGGCCGCCAACGCGGCGTTCGCGACGGCCCAGCGGGTGCTGGCGGAGGAGGACGAGTAGCCCTTTCCGCGCCGGGCTACCGCAGTCCCGCGCCCGTTTCCAGTTCCGCCCGGGCCCGCTCCACCAGGCCGTCCGCACCGCAGGAACGGGCCAGCGCCAGGCCGCGTTCGAGGTCGGCGGCGGAGCGGGCGAGGGTGCCGTACTCCACGCGGGCCGCGGCGTGTTCGTACTGGCAGGGCGAGGACTCCAGGTAGGTGACGGCCTGGGCGGCGAGGCGGACCGCGCGCTGGCCGGTCTCCAGGGCGGCGGTGACGCGCAGGGCCTCTCCTATGGCGGTGTCCGTGCCGAAGCGCTCGGCACGCCGGCGGACGTCGACGGCCAGCCGGGCGGCGCGGGCGGGGTCCTCGGCGGCGAGGGCGCGGGCCAGGTCGGCGGCGCCGAAGACGTGCACGGGGTTGTGGTGGCCGCGGGCGGCCGCCGCCTTCTCCGCCGCCTCCAGCTCATTGATGCCGTCCTTGGTGCGGCCGACGGCGAGCAGCAGCCGTCCGCGTACGGAGCGCGGGTCGGGCAGGACGATGGTGGACGGATACGGCGGTGCGAAGCCGTGCCGTTCGGCCATCGCCCAGGCCTCGTCGATGTGGCCGCGCGCGAGCAGGGTGTCGACGAGGTTGCAGCTGGCGGTCCAGTACAGGGGCAGTCCGCGGCCGACGCGTTCGGCGAGGCGCAGGGACTCGCGCAGTGACTGCTCGGCCGCCTCCAGCCGGCCGCGCCTGCGGTGGGCCAGGCCGACGTAGGCGTGGGCGAGAACCAGGTGGCCGCCGCTCCAGCCCGCCGTCTCGTAGGCGTTCAGGCCCTCGTGGTACAGGCTCTCGGCGCGGTCCAGGCGGTCGGTGTAGGCATAGGCGTCGGCCAGCATCAGCAGCAGCTCGATGCCCCACTCGGGGTCGGTCCAGCCGAGGCCGGGGGCGAGGCGGCCGTTGACGAGGGCGCGGTCGCAGATCTCCACGATCTCCTCGGCGTTCTCGCCGCGCATCATGGCGTCGAAGCCGCGCACGATGAGCAGCGCGCGTTCGGAATTGTCCCGGCCGGTGCAGGTGGCGGCGAGTTCGGCCAGCCGCTCGGAGCGGTTGGGCGAGGCAGCCTCGTCGGCGTGGATGCCCTCCCACATGAACTGCACCGTCCGCAGCCGCAGTTGCGCGGGGCCGGGTTCGAGCCGGGCGGCCTCCGCCTCGACCGTGCGGACGGCCTCCTCCAGCTGGTCGTTGTGGAGCAGTGCCTGGGAGAGGCGGACCACGGAGTCCACCCGCCGGTCGCCGTCGAGGCCGGGCATGCCGAGGGCGGCCCGCAGGTGGCCGATGGTGCGGGCGGGTGCGGTGAGGAAGGTGGCACAGCCCAGTTCGTAGAGGACGTGGGCGTGGACCTCGGGGCGGGGCGGTTCCTCCAGGGCGCGTTCCAGGCAGCGGCGGGCGGCGTCGGGGGCGCCGACGGCGAGGTGTTCGCGGGCGGCCTCGCGCAGCTGCCGGACGAGTTCCTCGTCGTCGTCCGGGTGTACTTCGAGGAGGTGACGGGCGGCCGACGCGGCGCCGCGTCCGGAGTCGGTGACGATACGGGCCGCTATGCCGTGCATGGCCCGGCGCAGCGCGTCGGGGATGGAGTTGTAGACGGCGGTGGCGATCAGCGGGTGCACGAACTCCAGGTCGGCGGCCGAGGTGCCGCCGGTGGTGGCGGGGTCGGGCGCGGTGAGGATGCGGGCGCTGCGCAGGAGTTCGGCGCAGCGCACGGCGTCGTCGCGGCCGAGGGTGGCGAGTTCGGCCACCAGGTCGACGGTGATGTCGCTGCCCAGGATGGCGGCGGCCCAGGCGAACCGGGTGGCGTCTATGCCGAGTTGTTCCAGCCGGGCGACGAGGCCGCCGCCGCGGGCGGAGCGGTTGAGGTCGCGCAGTTCTCCCGCGTGAGCCTCGACGGGCTCGAGTTCGCTGTCCTGGACCTTGGCGAGGAGTTCGACGGTCTCGTACGGGTTGCCGGCGGTGACGGCCCACACCTCGCGGCAGAACGCGGCGTCGGCGTTCTCACCGAGGGTGGCCCGGGTGAGTCCGGCCGTGGCGTCCGGAGTGAGGGCGCTGAGGGTGGCCACGGGGCGGTCGGCCGCGGCGGCGACGGCGTCCAGGTGGCGGGCTCCCGGGCCGGAGATCTCGCCGGGCCGGCGGGCGACCACGACGAGGACGGACAGGTCGGACAGGCGCTCGGCGAAGGTGGCGAGCCAGTGCAGGGTCTCCTGGTCGGCCCAGTGGGCGTCGTCGATGAGCAGGACCAACGGCCAGTCCCGGCGGGCGAGTCGGCGCACGGCGGCGACCAGTCCCTCGCACACGCCCTGCGGGTCGAGGTGCCGGTCGCCGGGGTTGGTTATGCCGAGGGCGGGGCCGGCGATGTCGTACCAGTCGCCGAGGTACTCGCGTGCCTCCTCCGGCAGCATCGACACCAGGGCGGGCTGGAGGAGTTGGCGTACGACGTTGAAGGGGACGGAGCGCAGGGTCTCGCCGCCGCGGGCCGACCAGACGGTGCAGCCGCGCCGTTCGGCGATGTGCCGGGTCTCCGCCAGCAGCGCGGTCTTGCCGAGCCCGGCCTCGCCCCGGAGCAGCAGGAGGCCGCCCGGCGAGGACCGGTCGGCGCACAGGATGTCGACGGCCTCCTCGATCGCGGCCACTTCCTCGTCCCGCTCCCACAGGGAAGCCGAGGAAGCGGCCCGAGGCCGTACCTCCGTCATCCCGCTACCTCCCCGAGTCGCCCGAATGACGTACCAGTGACGAGCGTAGTCCTCCTCCCGGCCGCATGGGCCCGGTCGGACCAGTGTTGCCGTGACGAGTGACACCCAACACACCACGTCGGCGCAAGCCGCCCCCCACCAGCGATCCTGCGGACCAACGGCTGTCAAGGGGGCGCGGGTTGAGAGGAGGGGCGCCGGCTGGGGGACGGGGACCGCGAGGCAGGGCGGCGGGCCGCGAGGGCCGCGAGCGCCGGGGCGGCGGGGGCCGGGGCGGCGGGGCGCGAGGGCGCCGACACGGCGGGGCGCGGCACTGGGGTGGTGGGCCGCGGGCGCCCAGAGCACGGGACCGCCAGCGCCGGAACGGCGCGCGCAAGCGCCGAAGACCAAGACCGCAGACGCGAGGCAGCGGGCCACACACGCCCGGAGCACAGGACCACGGGCACCCGGACGGCGCGCGCAAGCGCCGAAGACCAAGACCGCAGACGCGAGGCAGCGGGCCACACACGCCCGGAGCACAGGACCACGGGCACCCGGACGGCGCGCGCAAGCACCGAAGACCAAGACCGCAGACGCGAGGCAGCGGGCCACACACGCCCGGAGCACAGGACCACGGGCACCCGGACGGCGCGCGCAAGCGCCGAAGACGCGGCCACACAAGCGAGAGGCAACGGGCCTCGGACACCAGGCACGGAGACAGCGGACCGCAGACACCCGGAGCGCAGGATCGTGAGCGCCGGGACGGCGGGCGCACGCGCCGAAGGCGCGGCGGCACAGGCGTCGAGGACGGCCGGCCACAGGCGCCGCGGACGCGAGGCGCTGACGGCGGCAGACGCAGGCACCCGGGGGGCGCGGGGCCCCGAGCGTGGGTGCGGAGGGTCGCAGGCGCCGAGGGCGCGGGGGCGCAGCGGCGAGGCGGGGGCGCAAGCGCCGGATGGCGCGGGGTCGTAGGCGCGAGGACAAGCCGGGCGTGAGGGTGGGCGTCGGCGGTCGGGGCTCTCATCCGGCTTTCACCGTTGCCCCATACGGTGGGGACATGACGCAGGTGACTCCTCCCGGGTGGTATCCCGACCCCGGGCAGACGAATGACGGGCCGGCCACCGAGCGCTGGTGGGACGGCGCGGCCTGGACGGAACAGGTCCGGCCGGCGGGGTCGGCCGCCGCCTGGGGTCCGCCGGCACCGGACACCGGGGCGGCACACCCGACGTACCCGGCATACCCGGCGTATCCCGCTCCGCCGACGCCCGCACGGGGGCGCAAGCTGCGGTACGGCATAGCCGTCGCGGTGGCGGTCGCCGTCCTGGCGAGCATCGGTGTGGGTGTGTACGCCCTGACGGACGACGGCGGTGACAGAGGTTCCACGGCCTCACAGGGGCAGGGCGACCGGGACGAGGGCGGATCGGACGGCGGGGAGCCGGAGCCGGACGGCTCCGAGGCGCCACGGATCGAGAGCGGGTCGGTGACGGACGCACTGAGCGGGATCAGCCTGCCGGTCCCGGACGGCTGGTACGGCCAGGAGCTCCAGGTGGGTGCCGCGGTGACGTCGAAGGACGAGTACGACTGTCCGGGCAACACGTCCAAGAACTGCACCAAGGGCGGCGCGTACTCGGCGCCCGCCCTGGCCCTGGGCACCCGCGGCTCCACCGCCGAGGAGGTCGCCAAGGCGGACATCGCCGCCAACGCCGAGGAGAGCTACGGCGGTGACTCCTACGGCAGGATCACCT
Source organism: Streptomyces speibonae (assembly GCF_984686075.1). Taxonomy (NCBI): domain Bacteria; kingdom Bacillati; phylum Actinomycetota; class Actinomycetes; order Kitasatosporales; family Streptomycetaceae; genus Streptomyces; species Streptomyces speibonae. Next base: position 903,743 of record NZ_OZ480260.1, read on the forward strand.
CGCACGACGTGCTCGAGTCCACGGCCGTGACGGTGGCCGGGCAGAAGGGGTACCTGGTGCGCTGGAAGGCGGTCACCAGCAAGGGCTCCGACGGGTACGTGCAGTCGCTCGCGTTCCCGTCCCCCGCGCAGCCGCGGCAGATCGTCGTGGTGCGCTTCGGGGTCGACACCGATCAGACGCAGGCCGTGCTGGACGAGATCACCGAGGGCATCGAGGTGTCGTCGGGCGGCGGCAACGGCCAGGAGGTCTGACCCCCGCGTTCGACGGCCGGGTGGGTCACCCCTCCGCTCAAAGAGGTGCCCCACCCGGCCGGAATCCGCGCCGCCCCCGTCCCCACGGTGCGGCGCGATCAGGTCACCGTCCGGTCCGTCCCGGACCCGGCTCCCTGAGCCTTTGTCCTGTAGCGGTCCTCGCCCTTTCCGAGGCCGAGCGCCGGCAGCACCGCGGCCTCCACGAACCGGATCAGATAGTCCGGGTCCGCGTTGCGCCCCTCCAGCATGGGCCGTACCCGCAGCACACCGAAGAGCTGTGCCGGGACGTACTCCAGCGCCGGGTTCCCCGCGTCCACCTCGCCGCGCTCGACCCCGCGCCGCAGGATCTGCGTCAGCGCCGCGAGTTCGGGGTCGACGAGCGCCTCGCGCAGGGCATGCGCCAGTTCCTTGTCCTGGACGATGGCGTGGCCGAGCGCCTGGAGCAGCGTGGCGTCCTTCGGTGACCACTCCCCCGCGCACCGCGCCGCCTCCCGCAGGTCCCCGGCCAGGGTACCGGTGTCGATGTGCGAGAACCTGGCCTGCCGACTGGAGCGCAGGGCGGCCGCGACGAACCGCGGCTTGGTCCGCCACTGCCGGTAGAGCGTCGACTTGCTGCACCGGGTGCTGGCGGCGATGCCCTCCATGCTCACGGCGTCGTAACCGCACTCGCGGATCTGGTTGAGCACGGCGTCGAAGAACTCCCGCTCACGCTCGGGCGTGATCTTGGAGCGGCGCGAGGTTCCGGCCGTCCCCGGCCGGTCCGCGTCCTGCGACGTCATGGGCTGGACCCCCTGCTGCTGTGGCGTGTCTCGAGGTGGTGTGTTCCGACACCTTAACGATACGCCAGTGTACCGGTACGGGAACGTATCGGTACACTACCGTATCGGTACGGTCGCGTATCGACCACGCGAACGCACCACGACAGCACCACGACAGCACCACCGTCAGCGAAAGAGCCGGCCGATGCATTCCCGCAAGGCGAAGGAGTCCGCACCGGCCGGGCACCCCGCTCCGGGGCGCCCGCCGCTCGTCCGCGAACTCCTCCTCGTGGCCGGCCTGTTCCTCGTGTACAAACTCGGCCGGCAGCTGGCGACGGGCCACACCGGCCGGGCGTACCGCAACGGCCACGACGTGTGGGACCTGGAACGTGGGCTCCGCCTGCCCGGCGAGGACGCGGTGCAGTCCCTGCTGCTGCACGGCGACACGCTCGCGCACCTCGCGAACACCTACTACGCGGCCGTCCACTTCCCGGCCACCGCGGCCTTCCTGATCTGGCTCTATCTGCGCCGCCCGGCCCACTACGTCTGGGTCCGCCGCACCCTCGCGGCGCTCACCGCCGCGGCGCTCGTGCTGCACCTGACGTATCCCCTGGCCCCGCCGAGGCTGCTCACGGTCACGGGGCTCGTGGACACCGCCCGCGTGTACGGACCGTCGGTGTACGGCACCCCGGACACGGACCAGCTGTCGAACCAGTTCGCCGCGATGCCCTCGCTGCACTTCGGGTGGGCGCTGATGGTGGCCGTCGGCCTGATCGCCGTCTCGCGCGCGTGGTGGCGCTGGCTGTGGCTGCTGCACCCGCTGGTGACGCTGCTGGTGATCGTCGCAACGGCGAACCACTTCTGGCTGGACGCGCTCGCGGCGGCGGCCCTGCTGGGCCTCGCGCTCGCGGTGATACGCCGCCCGCGGCCCAAAGCGGGCGGCGTATCACGGATCCGGGCCCGGCACCTGCCCGCCCACGCCAGAGCCCTCGTGGGCGCGCGGCGATGAACGCCGTCCTCGCGACGGCGTCCGGCTCGGCACCCGGCGATGTGCTGAGCGCGCCGGAGGCGCTGGCCGTGGCGGGCGGCACGGCGTCCCTCATCGGCCTGCTGGCCGGGTGGACACCCGGCCGGGCCTGCGCCACGCGACCGCGTCGGGCTCCAAGGGCGATCAACTCGCCCGGGCCTTGTTCGAGTAGTCCCGTTCGTGGTCTTCGACCCGATCACACTCGGCGAACGGGGCCTCCGGTCGCAGCGGTTCGGACGTCAGACATCTCAAACCACTGCCCGAGGACCTCGCCTTCTGTCCACCCCCGGCCGTCACCCGGTCGGTGACCACTCCCGAAGACCCTACTCGTCCTCGAATACACGATTCTCCAGACCGAAGAATACCTCGGCGTGATCCTCCGCTCCCACCACCGTAGAATTACGGAGGGGAATGTGGAACCGGGTAGGAGGATCGAGGCTCCGGGTTTTCGCAACCGGGAACTCACGTTCCTGCTGGTCTTCCATTTCGTCGGTGTCCTCAGATGCTCCCTCGAAGAATCGGCAAATGGCGTGAACCGTGATCACTTCGTTGTTGCCGTCAAACATGGCCTCCCAGTCAACCTCTACCCTGCACTCCCCGCCCCACCTGACGGTCGGCATTCCGAGATCGACCCAGCCATCGCCCGGGTTCATCACTCGCGGCGTGACCTGAATGAGGTTGCCAGTCGGGTGTTCGTTCGGGCCGAAGTCTTCGTGGTCCGTGCCATGGACAGTGATGTCTCCGCTCAATACTCGTGGTGCCATTTCCCTGCCTCCCTGTCGTCGTGCGGATGGGGGTCAGTCGTCTTCGAAGACCCGGTTGGAGAAGTCGAAGAACACCTCTGCTGAATCCTCGGCGCCGATCAGTACCTGGTTCCTGAGCGACACATGATGATGGCGAGGCGGACTTCCGCCAAGCGTTCGCGGAACAGTGAAGTCGATACCGACCTGGTCTTCCAGTTCGCCGGTTTCTTCGGACCCACCTTCGAAGAACTTGGAATTTCCCGTGATCTTGATTGCGTTGTTGGTGAGCATGAGTGCGTTGAGCTCGACTTCCACTCGGCACTCCCCGCCCCACTTCACCGGTGCGATGAAGAGGTTCTGGGCGGGCTGGTCGGTATCGAGAACCATTTGCACGAAACGGATCTTGTCGGTGGGGTGCTCGTTTGCCGTGAAATCTTCATGATCCACGCCCTCGACGCGCACTGTCCCAATGAGGAGCCTAGGCATTTCAGACCTCCGAGCCTGCACTGGCGGCAGGATGTCGATTTACCTAATGGTTGTTCTCGGTAAATCCGCATGACAACTTCGTCGCTTGCGCGACGGGCCTATGAATGCTCGCGAAACGTGCGGACAAACCGCACTCGTCCCGCACCTCGGGGTGCGTCGGATTCAGAATGCGACTGCCACCAGCCGCAATCTGCATCGCCGGTCATCGCACACTGAGTGCTCATACCAGGTAACCTCGAACCTTACTTTCTCGCAACCCCCCTTCCGCCCACGGAAGTTGAATTATCCACAGTAGATGGGCTGATTGGGAGGACAGTTCGACGGTCACGACGACGATTCGCGAGGGCGGCAGTTCGACCGGCGCAGGGCCGCTTCCGTGCCGGTGAGGTACACCGCCGTGGCCAGCCATTGGAGGGCGTAGCGGTCGTGGTCGCCGTCGTCGAGGCGGCCGAAGGGGTCGCGGGTCCGGTGGGCGGCCACGGTGGCCAGCGCGGTCGCCAGGTCCGCGCCGGTGGTGAAGCCCCCTCGGCGCAGGGCGGTGAGGTGTCCGTGGCGGTCGTGGTCGCGGGCGGGTTCGGCGACGGCCCGGCGTCCGCCCGCGACGGCCAGTTCGACCAGCCTGCGCACGCGCCAGAGGGGCCACGCGTCGGCCGTCGCCGGGTCGGCGGAGGGGCGGGGCGGGTCCGGGGGGAAGTGGTCGTCCCGGAGTTCGTCGTAGCCGAGGTCGGCGCGCTCGTGCCAGTCGGGCGGGAGGCGCAGGGTGGGCCCGGTGCCGGGCAGCGGGGCGACGGCGAGCGGGCGGAGGGTCGTGACGCGGTCGTGGCCGAGGCGTCCGGCGACCCGCAGGCGCAGGCCGGGCCACGCGCCCAGGCGGCGGAGGTTCGCGGTGTGGAGGAGACGGGGGTGGCGGTGGGCGGGGGCCGGCCGGATCAGTACGTTCCCTCCGTCCGGCAGGACGCGGGCCAGCACGTCCGTGCCGTCCGCACCGTGGATCTCGATGTCGCGGATGGTTGGGGCACCGGCGGGCTCGGTCCCGTGCGGGGGCGCCGGCCAGGGGCGTCCGGCGGCGAACGTGGCCCGCACTCCCGGTTCCGGCAGCAGCCGGCCGTCCGGGGAGATCACGGCGTCGGTGAGGACCAGGCCGCCGCGGGAGAGCCGGACGTGGTCGCTGAGGAAGGACCGGATCGCGACGTGGGCGGTGCCCGCGCGCAGGGCGCGGGCGGGGCCGCCGGGTCGGACGTCGCGGAGCGTGTACCAGCGCCCGCCGTCGTCGACGAAGTGCGTGACCACACCGCCGAGGTCCGCCGGGCCGATCACCGGTTCGCGGCAGACGCCGTACAGCCGGAGCGGCCCCTCGGGGCGTTCGTTCCGGCGCGCGGTGCCGATCAGTGCCGGGTCGGTGTCGCCGTTCCTCAAGCGGTGCGTCACGAGGAGGAGTTCGCGCAGGGCCGCGGTCAGTGCGGTGAGGGTGCGCGAGCCGTGCGGGTCGCGTTCGTCGCGCAGCCGGCGCACCACGTCGAGGGCGGCCGCTTCCGCGCGGTGGAGGTCGGCCAGGCGGGCCGTGTGGGCCGCGCGGAGCAGTTCGGACTGCAGTACCGCCCCGGCGCCGGAGGTTCCCGCGGCCAGGACGGCCGCGGCTGCCGTCCAGAGTCCGGTGGCCGCCCGCGTCCGCCGGGCGGAAAGAGCGGCGGGCGCCGTCGGCGGCGGCGCGGGGGCCGGCTCGGGGTCCGGGGCCGTGGCGTGGTGCGTCGCGGAGACCGGGCAGGCGGTCAGGACGGCGGCGCGGTGCAGGCAGCGGGGGGACAACAGGCAGGTGCACACGGCCTGTTCGGGGCGGGTGAGGGCGCCGTCCGGGCCGGGGGTCAGGGTCACCCACACGTCCTCGCCGCAGCGGACGCGGACAGCTCCGTCGTCGGTGGGCCGGGTGGTGACGGGCGCGTCGGTCAGGGATGCCACGGCCGCGTCCAGTCTGCCCCGCAGGCGGCCGGTGAGCCCTTCCACCGCGGAGGCGACCACCTCCGGTGCGGCGGGCGGGAGCGGGAGGGAAGGGGTCATGAGCGTGCTCCACGGACGCGTTCGCCCACCCAGCGGGCGAGGGAGAGGGGGCTGAGGGCGGCCACCGGCATCCCGGCGGCGACGAGTTGCCCGGCGATGGGCACCGAGTAGCGGGGGACGCCCTCGTCGTCCAGGGCGGCGCAGCCCAGCAGGTGGACACCGGAGGTGACCAGGGACCTGACCTCGTTCAGCAGGCCCTCCGCCCCGAAGCCCTCCTCGAAATCGCTGACGACCACCATCAGCGTGCGGTTCGGCACCTTCACCAGCGTGCGGGCGTGCGCGAGCCCCGCCGCGATGTGCGTACCGCCGCCGACCCTCACCTCCAGCAGCAGGGAGAGCGGGTCGTCGACCCGGTGGGTGAGGTCGACGACCTGGGTGCTGAAGGTGAGGAAGTGCGTGGAGAGCATGGGCGTGCCGCCCAGGACGGCGGCGGTCAGCGCCGACCAGATCACCGCGGCCTCCATCGATCCCGACACGTCGACGAGCAGGATCAGCCGCCAGTCGTTGCGCCGGTTGGCGCGGGTGTGGAACACCGGCCGCTCGGGGACGAGTTCGACCGTACCGTCCTCCCGTAGGCGGCTGTGGGGCAGGTTCTCCCGCACGGTGCGGGTCAGGTCGAGCCGGCCGCCGGGACGCCGGGTGGGGCGTGGGGTGTTGAGGCCGGTCAGGGTGGGTCGCAGCCGGGTGGCGAGTTCGCGGCTGAGTTCCTCGACGAGCCGTGCGACGAGGGGCCGCAGTCGCGCGATCCGCTGCTCCGGCATCCCCTGGGCGAGGGTCAGCACGGCGGTCAGCAGTTCGACGGAAGGGCGGACCGAGGCCGGGTCGAGGTGGGCGATGACGTCCGTACGGCCGTTCGCGGCGGCGCGTCCCAGGACCTCCTCCCGGATGTCCGGGCCGAACAGCGCCTCGAGTTCCTCGGCCCAGTGCCGGACGCTGGGGTAGCCGGGGTCCCCCTGGCCGCCGGTGAGTTCGTCCCTGTCGCCGTGGAGCGCCGCGGCCGCCCCGTCCGGGCCCTCGCCGTCCGCGGCCCCGGGTGCCGTCCCGTCCAGGCCGTCACGGCCCTGTCCCTCCTCGCCGTCCTGGCCGAAGAGTTCGTCGAGGGCCCGGGCGTACGGCACCAGGTCCGGCGGGAGCCCCGCCCGTTCCCGGCCGAGCAGCAGCCGCCACCGGTCGGCGGGGCGGAGCCGCAGGGTCCCGGTGTCCGCCGTCCCGCTGCCGGACAGCGGCGTGGGCGCCGGCCCCTCGGCGGCCGGGGCGTGCACCAGCTCCGCGAGCCCCGCCTCCTTCAGCAGGGCCAGCCCGGCGTCGTCCGCCTCGGCCCAGCGGCCGATCAGTTCGGGCGGCGCGTCGAGCCGCAGGTCGGGGCGGTCGCCCAGGCGGGCGGTCACGGCCGTCAGCAGCCGTCCGCGGCCCTCGGGGGTGAGCGCGCGGAAGCCGCCGCGCAGGGCGGCGAGCCGGTTCAGGAAGGCGCGGTCGCTCATCGTCTCGACGCGCTCCAGCAGCGGGTCCAGGGCCGCGGGCACGGACTCGATCAGGGGTGCGGCGGCGATGAGCACACCGGTGAGCCGGCGCTCCAGCCGGTGCCGGGTCTCCGGTGCGGTCGCCGCGTCGACCCAGCCCGCGAGCCGCGCGCCCAGCAGGTCGGAGCCGTCGAGGTCGAGCAGCACCCGGGCGGCGAGGGCCGCTCCCTGGACGAGCGGCGAACCGGTGCGGGCGAGGTCGTACAACGCGCCGTCCAGGCGCAGCCCGAGCCGGTCCTCGCCGCTGCGCACCGCCAGGGTCACGAGGGCGGCGGCGTCCTCCCTGTCGTCGCTGCCGGCCAGCCCGGGCAGGGCGCGGACGGCCGCCTCCAGGAGGGTGTCGCGCAGGGCTGCCGCCCGGGTGCGTATCCGTTGCGTGGTGCCGGGCAGGTGGGCGCGGCGCAGGGACTCCGACAGGTCCAGGGCGTCCAGCAGTTCGGGGAGGGTGGCCGCGGACGGGAGCACCCGTGCGGCCTCGGTGAGGGCCTCTCCGACCAGGTCCGGCAGGGCGCACCGGGCCGCGTCGCCGAGGAGGGCGATCACCCGGGCGGGGGTGAGGCCGGCGGAGGCGCAGGATCGGCGGTGGTTCTCCCGGAGCATGCCGTCGGCTGCCTGGGCGGCGGTGACGCCCCTGGCGCCCACCAGGTCGAGCCGGGCGGCGACGGACGGGGTCCAGGCGGCCTGCCAGCGGGTGGTGAGGGCGCTCCCCTCCCCCGTCGCGGACACCGCGGCCGGCTCCGCGTAGCCCACCCCGCACACGTGGAGGCGCTGGAGCAGGATCTCGCGCCGGGAGTCGAGGGAGGACCGAAGGGGCGAGAGCCGGACCTCCCGGCGGGCGGGGCGGTGCGGCCCGGGCAGCCGCAGTGACGCCAGCTCGGCCTCCACCCAGGGGCCGAGTCCGGAGCGGGGTGTGCCGGGGGCGAGCCGGCCGCGTCCGGTGCCGACCAGCACCGGTTCCAGGGCCGGTTCGAGGGGGTTGCCCTGTCCCAGGACGGACGTCACCGCTTCCCGCAGTTCGCGCCGGCCGGGTGCGGGAAGGCCGCGCAGGGTGCCCAGGTCGCAGGCCATCCGCAGGGCTTCGACGGCCTCGCCGGTTCCGGCGGCGCGGCCGGACGCGCGGATCTCCCGGCAGATCTCGGTGACGAGCCGGGCGGCGGCCTCGCGGATCCGGTCCGGGTCGCCGCCGGCGTCGAGCACGGCCTGCTGCCAGCGCGGGTCGCGGATGCCGGCCGGGTAGCCGGAGCCCGGGTCCAGCTGGGCGAAGGCGTACGGCACGAGGGAAGTGACGGCCGGCCCGCCCGCCCTCCCGGTGGTGACGACCGTATCGTCGGCGCCGGTCAGGGCGGGGGCGTGGAAGGCGCCGGTCACCGCGGCCACCCGGCGCTTGCCGAAGGCGGCGAGCACCCGGCGCATGTGGGCCTCGCGGGCCCGGTCGGTGTCCGTGATGCCGCCCCGCGCCCGCCGGTTGCGGCGCAGGGCCCAGCCGAAGGCGAGCGCGGCCCGGCGCAGGGCCTCCGGTGTGCTGCCGGGGGCAGGGGCCTCCACGGTGCGGTCCCAGAGGTCGTGCGCGTCGGGTCCGTGTCCTCGCGCACCGGGCGCGGGACCGGCCTGCCACCCCGGGTCGGCCAGGGGCAGGTCGCAGCAGACCACCTCCGCACCGCGCTCGCGTGCCCAGCGGATCGCCGCCAGTTCGGGTGAGAAGTCGGCGAGGGGGTGGACGTACAGCCGCCCGTCCTCGTAGGCGCCGGTGAGCGCCACGGGCGCGGTGGTGCGCGGGTCGGAGAGGTACGGCAGCCACTCCTGGAAGTCGGCGGGCAGTTCGACGCAGACGACCTCGGCGCCGGCGGCGTCCAGCAGCCAGGGTACGGCGCCGGCCAGTGCGGGACTGTGGTGCCGTACGCCGATCAGGTACGGCCGGGTGCCGGCGGCCAGTGCGGCGACATCGGCGGTCACGCGGTCGGCCGCCCGGGGGGCCGTCTCTTCTCGTGCGGTCATGGGTCCAAGCAGGCGGTGGGGAAGGGGCGGCCGTACGGCACGGCCGCCCCCTTCGGTTTCCGGTCTTCCCGCGGAACTCAGCGGCGGCGCCTCCGCGGGGACGGCACCTCCAGTTCCGTCGGCTGCGGTACGTCCCCGTCCTGGATCCGCTGCCACACGTCGCGGTAGAGACGCGCGACCGGGCGGAGGGGTACCGCGACGCCCAGCACCGGGTCCTGGCCCTCGGTCAGGTCGTACAGGGGCAGTTTCCAGCTCTCCAGCGGGAGGTGCGGGTTGGTGAGCCGGGTCCAGCCTCCGGGGAGGAACAGGGAGCGTCCCGCCTTGGAGCGGCTGCCCTCGATGACCAGGTCGGTAGCGGCGAGTTCGGCGCGGGCGGCCCGGAGCCGGGCCGTTCCGCCGCGCTGCTTGCCCCAGCCGGTCCAGCGTGCGGTGTTGCGGTCGGTGGGGTCGGGCATGGCGAGCAGCATCAGGTACAGGACGGCGGCGTCCTCGCCGATGCCGTACCGCTTGGCTACTTCCGTGACCAGGTCGGGTACGGAACGGGCGGGGTCCTGCGGCCACCACGTGCCCTCCGCGTCGCGCTCCCCGCCGACCGGGTTGCCCGGGTCGGCGAGCAGTTCGGCGAAGGCCCGGTCGTGCATGAGGCGCAGCGCGGTCTGTACGACGGTCGGCGGCTGCCCGGGGAACAGCGCCGCCGCGTACGGGTCGTTGCCCGCCGGGTCGAGCAGGGCGGTGCGGAGTGCGGCGTAGGGCGAGGAGCTTCCCGTGCCCAGCACGACGGCGCCGTAGCGCTCGAAGCCGTCGCCGGTCTCCGTGGGGTCGCCGGCGGCCCGCCGGTACTCCTCCGCGTCGATCCTCCCGTCGACTTCGACCAGCAGGTCCGGGTGGGCCAGCCGGGCGCGTATCGCGGTCAGTACGCCGGGCAGGGCGGCGCGGACCGGGTCGCCTGCCGCGAGGCGGTGGGCGAGCCACGCGGCCAGCGGTACGGCTCCCTTCAGGGCGTCGCCGTCGAAGCCGGGCCCGGACTCGGCCGGCTGGGGACCGTAGGGGCCGGGCGTCCAGGTCAGGTCCCGGGTCAGCCGGGGCTCGGTCCGCAGGTCGACGAAGCCGTACAGGGCCGGGACCGGGGCCCATCCCCGTGGCGCCACGGTGCGGGCGGCGTCGTGGACCACTTCCTCGGGGACGGGGGTGCGCCGGCCCAGCCGCTCGTTCCAGACCGCGGCCGCGCGGGCGGCGTCGGGGCCGTCCGTCCACAGCCGGGCGGGGTCGTCGGGCAGCAGGGCCGCCACGACTGCCTGCCGGACCCTCGGGTCCACGGCCTTCAACTCGTCCTTGGCCACGCGCGCGTCCGCCGTCTTCACGCCGATCGTCTTCAGTGTCGCGGCGGGTACGGGTTCGCGCTGGTCGTCGATCCTGGGCAGGCCCGCGACGATCAGACGGGCCATGGTCGGGGTGACTCCGGTGAGCCGTGCGAACTCCTCGGCCGCCGCCGGGAACCAAGGGGCCGGTCCGCGTGCGGCGAGTTCGGCGCGCAGCCGCGCGGCCCAGCCGGACGGGCGCGTCGGCTCGGGGACGAACGGCCGTGTGGCGACCGCGGTGTAGGGCGCGGGGACGGCGAAGCGGCCGGAGGGGTCGTGGAAGAGTGCTCCGTAGTGCCGGCCCGTGGGCTCGTCCGCGTCCTCCTCCGCCAGGAAGAAGTACGGGCGGTCGGGGACCAGCAGGAACGCCCCACCACCGAGGTCGAGGACGGTGGTGTCCATGTATCCCTTGATGGCGTCGGGCCCTTCGAACAGGCTCGGGTCCAGGCGCAGCCGGACGCACCGCCAGTGGCCGGGGTCCAGGTCGGTGAGCCCCTGTGCGTCGAACTCCTCGAGGAACCTCCGCAGCGCGTCCCGGTATTCCTCCGCGGTGGCCTCGGACGCGGCCCTCAGGGCCACGATCGCGGGCAGTGTCGGCAGGGCTATGGGGTCCAGTTTCACCAACGCCCGCTGCTTCTCCTGGTCCAGGTGGGTCCGTCCGGCGGGGGCCGGCTCGGGTTCGCCCCGCATCGACCGGCCGACCAGGCCCGGCAGGTCGAACAGGTAGTGGTCGGAGCGGTAGTACCTGTCCCGCCAGCCGTTGCCGGTCAGGCCCACGCCGTTCACCGCCGCCTCGAGCAGTTCGTCCCCCGGCCTGGGCCGCGGCTCGTCGGGCTTGTGAGGGGCGGCCCCGGCGACCGCGGCGTCCAGCCGGGCGCGCGCCGCGTCCAGGGTGCGCTGCTGCTCCGCGGCGAACCGCACCACGCCGGTGATGCCGGCCCGCAGCGCCTCGTGGGTGACCTCCGGCAGCAGGGTGCGCACCAGGGCGGGCACCCGTTCCACGCCCCGCTCGGCGGGTTCCGTTCCCGGCTCGTCCTGGTCGCCGGTGTCGCGCGGCGTCTCCTCCTCCATGGCCTCGGCGAGCAGTGCTGCCGCGGTGTCGTCCACGATCCGGCGGAGCGCCGCGGAGCCCTGCGGGTCGCGGGGCTGGAGCCGGTGCCAGTGGGAGAGAGGCGGCATCACGGGGGTGCCCGCCGAGAAGGGGCCGGCGACGCAACCGTCGGCGACCTCGGCGAGGGACTCGCCGTCCGCACCGAGCAGGCGGACCCTGCCGTGCATCCATTCCAGGACGCTCACGACCCGGTCGGTGCCGGGGAACACCAGGGCGTGCGCCAGGACACCCCCGATGTGGGGCGGCACGAGGGCCGTGCGGCCGCCGAGGTCCTCGCCCCGCTGCGAGCCGTCGGGCAGCGTGATCACCCGCCAGCCGATCAGTCCGTCCACGGGGGCGCACACCGGGCCCGGTACGGCGGTGGGGTCGGGCAGCAGCAGCCCGGAGTGGAGGGTGCTGCCCTCGGGGGCGGTGCTGAGCCCCTCGCTGATCCAGCCGGGCGCGCCGGGCGGGCCCTCCGCGCCACTGACCGGGTCGTACCGGCGCCAGTTGCTCTTCGATCTGTCGACCCAGTCGTGGGACCACACCCAGTACGACGTGCCGTCGCTGATCATCCGCCGCCTGCCCGGCACATGGGTGTCCCCTCGCCGCAGCACGCCCTCGCCGGCGGTCCGGCCGCCGCCGGGCAGCGGGACGGAGGCGTGCGGCATGCCGTTCGACCCGTTGGTTTCGGCCGCCTCGACGGCGCGGGAGAAGCGGACGTCGCCCACGAGCTCCGTCGGTGGCGTGGCGCCCGTGTCGGGGTGGTACCAGTAGCCGTACGACTGGCCCGCGGACCTGTCGTACCACGAGACGAGCAGTGCGCCGTCCACATAGCGGGCGTCGCTGCCTGCCGCCGTGTCCGGCAGGCGCAGCCGGTGGCTGAGGACCGTGCCCTCCGCGCCGATCACCCGGGCGTGTCCGTCGCGCAGCACGATCAGGTGCGGCCATGCCTCGGCCATGCGGGTCTTCCGCGCCGCCTCGGCGGAAGCTGCCGAGGCGATGGCCTCGTCCCAGGCGGGCCAGCCCAGTTCGTCGAGTATCCCGGAGCGCAGGGTGCGGGCGAGGACCCCGGCCATGCCGGTGCTCAGGGCCTGTCGCACCTCCGCTTCGGCGGCCGCGAGGATCTCGCCGGGCAGCCACTCCAGCGTCTCGAACGGACCGCGGCGGTCGAAGGCGCCCAAGGTGCTGGTGATGTACCGGCGGCTGACCTCGGCGACCCACTCGGCGAGCATCGGGCGCCCACCGGGCGACTCGGCCAGCGCGGCCAGGGCGCGTCCTTCGCCGGGCAGGCGCCCGTCGGTGGGGCAGCCGCGCCGGAAGGCCTCGCGGAAGCGGGCGTCGGCCTCCAGGGCGACGAGGTCACGCCGCTCGTCGCGGACGCCCCAGCCGCGCAGGCCCAGACTCGCGCCTTCCTCGGGGTCCGCGACCGGGATGCGCAGGGCGAGCAGCTGGTCGAGGAGGTCGATGTCGCCGACGGGCGGTCGCAGGGTGCCGCCCGAGGCGGTCAGTTCGGTGCGCAGGGCGTCGGCCATGCGGTCGACGAGCGGGTACAGCTCGGGCGGCGCGAGGTGGCGGCTGTCGGCGCGGCACAGGGTGATGAACCTGCGCGTCCAGCCGGCCGTGCCGTCGGGCGAGCGTTCCTCGGCGGGCAGCGCGGCGTCGCACAGCCCGGTGGTGGCTCCGGTCTCCTCCAGCAGGCCGATCCACAGCCCCAGCTCTTCGTGCTCCCACTCGGAGGGAAGCAGCCCCAGCAGGGCGCCGCGGGCGGCGGGGTCGCGCTTGGCCAGTTGCTTGAGGGCGGTGCGGTGGGCCTTCCACCAGCCGACGGGCGCCTTGGCGGTGCCGGGCAGCGTCAGCATCTCGCGCAGATACGCCGTCTCCTCGGCGAGCGCGTTCTTGCCCGCGGCCGCCTTCGCCAGTCTGCGCAGGTCGCCCGCGGCCGGGCTGGACGGGGGGAGGCCGTGCGCCGCGAGCCGCAGGAAGAGGCCGCGCAGATGCCGGAACGCCGTCGCCGCCGGGACCCGGGCCGGGAGCCCCTTGGCGTAGCTGGAGAGCACCTTGGTCGGCATGGCGTCGGCGAGGGCGAACTCCAGGAAGACCGCGTCCATGCGGGCCTCGTCGAACGGCAGTCCGTGCGCCGTCTCGGCCTTGCGCGCGTTGACGAACATCATGGACGCGTAGGACCGCTCACCGGCCGCGAGGAAGACCCGTCCGGCCTGCTCGTAGAAGGTCGGCAGGAAGTGCGGTACGGAACCGGCGAGGCGTTCGCCGATGGACTCGTAGGCGGCGCGGGCCCGCTTCGGCCGGGACCGGGCCGTCCGGGCGATCTTGTCCATCTCCTCGACCAGGGACATGGCCAGGTGTCCGTCCGAGGGGTGACGGGTCAGGATCCAGTCGGGGAAGCCCAGGGCCCGGTGCTGCCCGACGCCGACCTCCACCGGATCGCCCTCGGGCACGAGTCCGAGGAAACCGGTGTCCGGGGTTCCGGTCCCGTCGTCGGCGGTCAGCCGGACGACGACCCGGCCGTCCAGGCCCGGATGGCGGTAGGCCCGGGTGTACATGGGCACGGCCCGCTCGCCGCCGCCCGCGGTGCCCGGCGGCAGCACCGCGCCGGCGCGCAGCAGCTCCTCCACCTCCGCCGGCTCCCCGCCTCGTGTGGTCGCGTCGTTCATGCTCGTGCTGCCTTCCGTGGGTGTGCGTGCCGCCTCGCCGTTCACCGGGAGCCCTCCGTGCCCTCGCTGCGGCCGGCGTGCAGGGCGGCGGCCATGCGCATGCCTTCGGACCAGGCCACGGGGCCGACCTCGGTCAGCGGGAGCGTGCCCTGCCCGTCCGCGTCGCCCCAGGTCAGGTGGCCGGTCCAGGCCTTCTCCTCGCTGTAGGGGTCGCTCATGCCGACCGAGGCGGTGACGATGCGTCCGGCATCCCGGATCCGGTCGACGACGGCGCTGCCGGCGATCTTGTAGCCGAGGGAGGTGGCGCGGGCGGTGAGGTGGAACCACGAGCGGTACTCGGCCTCGGCGAACTCGGTGACCCTGGTGGTCCCGGGGGCGATCCCCTCGGGCTTGCGCCAGGTGGCGCGGTGGAGCTGCTCGACGCCCTGGACCATGCCCGACTCGGCCGCGAACACGCGGAGTTCCTCCAGGTCGGGCAGGAGTACCGGGTGCGGCATGGTCACGGTGGGCAGGTTCAGCCGGACGGTCTCGCCGTCCAGGTTCACCACGCTGAGTTCGCCCGTGTCACGGGCGTCGCGCAGGAAGCCGGTCTCGTCGGGGCCGTCACCGACCACGACGATGTCACGCAGGGCCGTCCGCCACGCCTCGTCGGGCCAGACCCGGGCCAGCAGGCCGGCCGGCACCGGCAGCGAGGACACCATCCACGTGGTGACCTGGGCCGCGCACTCCGCCGCGTGGCGGTCCAGCCACTGGGCGAACCGCTGGAGTTCGACCACCTCGGGCCGGTCCCGTATCTCCGCCGGCAGGGTCTTGCGCGGTGTGTGCTCCTGTCCTGCCGGGGCGTCCGGCGTCGCCTGCCGCGCCACCACCCGCCCGTCCACCAGAGCGACTTCGTACGCCTCGCCCGCTGCCAGCCAGCCCATGGGTCCTTCGCCTCTTCCAGCACTCGTCCGCACGCACAGCGCGTCCGGCGGCCCCAAGGGGCGCGCCCTGCTGTGACGTTGGCGAAAGACTAGGGGCAGCCACCGACATCGGCCGTGCCGGCTGCGCGGCGGCCCGGCACGGCGGAACGAACGGCCGCCCCTACGAGCAGCGGAGCGGGCCTTCCCTGCCGTCACGGCGGGTCGTCCCGAGGCCCGCGGCCCTGGCGTTTCTCTTCTCCGGTCCGCCGAAAGACCAGGTCAGCGATGCTCCCGACGATGCCTCAGGTGGCGCAACAGTTCTGCAACACCACTTTCCCTATCGGATAGGTAGGGTTCCGGCCATGCCTCCGACCGAACGCATCCGAGACCACGCCGGCCAGGGCGCGACCACCGTCGCCGCCCACCGTGCGCGACGCCGGCTGCGCGCGGACCGGGCACGCCGGCTCGCCGACCTCCTCCGGCACCAGATCCTGGCCGGCGGCTTCCCGACCGGGATCCTCCCCCACGAGTCCACTCTCTCCGGTGACTACGGCGCCTCCCGCAACACCGTCCGCGAGGCGCTGGACCTCCTGCGCGCCGAAGGGCTGGTCGAACGCCGGCCCGGCGTCGGCACGGTGGTCGTGGCCCGCAAGTACCCCCACGGCCTCGACCGTCTGATGGGCCTCGCGGAGACACTCCACGAGCACGGCCGGGTCACCAACGAGGTCCGGACCATGGGCCCCGTCGCGGCACCGCTCCCCGTCGCCGACCGGCTCCGCCTCCCGGCCGGCACCGATGTCCTGTGCATCGAACGCCTGCGCCGCCTGGGCGGTCTCCCCCTGTCCCTGGACCTGACCTACATCCCCCTGGACATCGGCACCGCCCTGCTCGACTGCGACCTGGAGAACACGGACGTCTTCCGTCTGCTGGAAGCGGTCACCGGCCGGCCGCTCGGCCACGCCGAGATGACGCTGGAGGCGGTCAACGCCGACGCGCACTCCGCCGCCGTGCTCCAGGCCCCGCGCGGCGCGGCCGTGCTGATGCTGGAACGCCTCACCCACCTCGCCGACGGGCGCCCCGTCGACCTGGAGTTCATCCGCTTCCGCGGCGACCGCATCACGATGAGCGGCCTGCTGCACCGCTCCCTGTGACCGCACCGCCTTCCCGCCACCCGCCCCGCCTTCCCCGCCGGACCGCACCGCCTCGCAGCACTCGCACCGCCCTTTTCTCTCACCGAGTCCGACCTTCCGGAGACAGCCATGCCCCTGGTGCCCCAACGGGCCGACGTGCCCGTGACCATCGACGCCTCGAAGTGCATCGACGGCTGCACGCTCTGCGTGGACATGTGCCCGCTGGACTCCCTGGCCATCGACACCGACAGCGGCACGGCCTACATGCACGTCGACGAGTGCTGGTACTGCGGGCCGTGCGCGGCCCGCTGCCCCACGGGAGCCGTCACGGTCAACATGCCCTACCTGCTCCGGTGAAAGGCCCCGCCACCATGAAACGCACGGCAGTCGCCGCGTCCGCGCTCGCCCTTCTGCTCCCGCTCGCCGCCTGCGGCGGTGAGGCCGGGGCCGGGGACGACTCCACGGTCACCGTCACCGTCGGCTACCAGTCCAAGACCATCAACACGGTCACGGCCGGCACTCTGCTCCGCTCCCTCGGCTACTTCGAGAAGCGGCTGAACGCGCGCGGCGACGGCGTCACCTACAAGGTCGTCTGGCAGGACTACGCCACCGGTGCCCCCATCACGGCCCAGATGACCGCCGGAAAGATCGACATCGGGTCGATGGGCGACTTCCCCCTGCTCATCAACGCCGCCCGGGGCAAGCAGCTGGGCCGCCCCACCCGCCTGGTGTCGGTCACCGGCTACAACCTGCGCGGCGGCCTGAACACCATCGTCACCGCGCCCGGCTCCCGGCTCACCTCCCTGAAGGACCTCAAGGGCCGGAAGGTGTCCACGAGCGTCGGCTCGGCCGCCGACGGCACGCTGGTACGGGCCCTGCAACGCGCCGGCGTCGACCCGGGCGAGGACGTCGAGAAGCTCAACCAGCAGCCCGCGGTGGGCGCCTCGGCCCTCGCCGCCGGCAGCGCGGACGCGCTGTCGCAGTTCGTCGCCTGGCCGGGCCTGCTGGCCCACCAGGGCAAGGCGACGGCCCTGTACGACGGCGCGCAGCTGAATCTGCCGACCTTCCACGGCGTCGCGGCCCGCCAGGACTTCGCGAAGGCACGGCCGGCCGTGCTGGAGGAGTTCCTCAAGGCGCAGGCACAGGCCACCGACTACCTCGACGACCATCCCGTCGCCGCCGCCGAGAAGGTCGCGGAGGCCACCGGACTGCCCGCCGAGGTGGTCTACCTCTACAACGGCGCCCACGGCATCGCCACCTTCGACCCGGCCCTCAAGCCGCGGCTCGTCTCCGCCCTGAAGCAGGACGTGACGATCCTGAAGTCGGCCGGGCTGACCGGCGACGTGGACGTGGACTCCTTCGTCGACGACCGGTATGTGAAGAAGGCTCTGGGGGCGGCGGCGTACGCGGAGCGGCTCGCCGCCACGCCACCGGCCGCGGCGAGCGAGGTGTGGCCGAAGGGCGCCACGCGGACGCGCACCTTCACCTCACCCGGGCAGCTGCTGCGTCACGTGTCCGGCCACCGCGACACCGTCCGCGCCGCCTACGTCCCCGACGCCGTCACCGGCACCCTGTGGTTCGCGGACCGGGCGGTGTGGGTGGCGGACGGCAGCAGACTGCTGCCCTTCGCCGCACGGGCGACCGCGCGGACCTACACCGACACGCACGGCGGCGCCCGCGTCATCACCTACGCCGAGGCACTGGAGCGGGCGTCATGACCCGGTACGCGCTGCGCGGTCTGTCCCTGGCCGCGGGTCTCGGCCTCTGGCAGTTGCTGACCGGCCGCGACGTCGACATCTGGCTGCGCTTCTCGCAGTTCCCCACGGTCACGGACGTGGCCCGGACCTTCGGCGAGCGGCTGTCGGGCCCCGACTACTGGACGGATCTGACGGACAGCCTCACCCGCATCGTCACCGGATTCCTGCTGGCCACCGTGGTGGGAGTCGCCACGGGTGTGCTGGTGGCCCGCTCACGGCTCGCGGAGGACCTGCTCGGCACGCTGCTGGAAGTCGTCCGCCCGATCCCGGCCATCGCCCTGGTCCCCGTGGCGATCCTGCTGTTCCCCTCGAACGAACAGGGCATCGTCTTCATCACCTTCACCGCCGCCTACTTCCCGGTCCTGGTCTCCACCCGGCACGCCGTACGCGCCCTGACGCCCGTGTGGGAGGAGGCGGTGCGCACCATGGGCGGGGGCAGATGGCGGGTCCTCGGCTCGGTCGTCCTGCCGGGGGCGCTGCCCGGCATCTTCGGCGGGCTGTCCGTGGGCATCGGCGTCTCGTGGATCTGTGTGATCTCCGCCGAGATGATCTCCGGCCAGTACGGGGTCGGCTACCGCACCTGGCAGGACTACACGGTCGTCGACTACCCCGGCGTGTTCGTCGGCATGGTCACCATCGGCGTGCTCGGCTGGCTCACCTCCACCGCCGTCGAACTGCTGGGCCGCCGGCTGACCCACTGGCTGCCCCGGACGTCGTACGTGCCCGGCGGGCGGCCCCTGCGGCGGGCGCGCGGCGCCGCCGCCGTCGTACCGGCCGGCCCCGCAACCGAGGAGAAGGTGCCCCATGACCAGCTCGTCTGATGTGCGTTCGCCCGCTCGCACCGGGGCGGGGCTCTCCCTGCGCGGCGCCGCCCTGGGGCGGCCCGGCGCGCCCGTGCTCGAGGAGGTGGACCTCCAGGTGGCCCCGGGCGAGACCCTCACCGTCGTCGGGCCCTCCGGCTGCGGCAAGTCGACGCTGCTGCGCACGCTGGCCGGGCTGCTGCCGCCCCTCGCCGGTGAGGTCACCCAGGACGCGGACCCGCTGACGGGGCCCTCCGCCGACCGTGCGCTGATCTTCCAGGAGGACGCCCTCCTGCCGTGGCGCACCCTGCGCGCCAACGTCGAACTGCCGCTCGCGGTCAAGGGGGTGCCCCGCCGGGAACGCCGTGCGCAGGCGGCGGCCTGGCTCACCCGCGTCGGGCTCACCGACCAGTCCCGGCAGCTGCCGCACCGCGTCTCCGGCGGGCAACGCCAGCGCGCCCAGCTGGCCCGGGCCCTCGCGGGAGCACCCCGCGCGGTGCTGATGGACGAACCGTTCGGCGCCCTCGACGCCCAGACCCGGGCGGGCATGCAGGACCTGCTGGTGGAGGTGTTGCACGGCACGGGCGCCACCGTCGTCTTCGTCACCCACGACGTGGACGAGGCGCTGTTCCTCGGCGACCGGGTGGCCCTGCTCGGCGCCGGCCGCCTCGTCGCCGTACGGGACGTTCCGCGCCCGCGCGAGCGCGCCGTGGACGACGATCCGGCGCGCGTCGCCCTGCGGCGCGACGTCCTCACCTCACTCGGTGCCTGAAAGGCACGCTCCCCGAAAGGCACGCTTCGTGAAAGGCACGCTGGTGGACACCCCCTTGCGGATCCCGGACCTCGCCGACGCCGAGGAAGTGACCTGCGACGTCCTCGTGATCGGCGGCGGCACCGCCGGCACCATGGCCGCCCTGACGGCCGCCGAGCACGGCGCGGACGTGCTGCTGCTGGAGAAGGCGCACGTCCGTCACTCGGGCGCGCTCGCCATGGGCATGGACGGCGTCAACAACGCGGTCGTCCCGGGCCGCGCGGAGCCGGACGACTACGTCGCCGAGATCACCCGTGCCAACGACGGCATCGTCGACCAGAGCACCGTCCGGCAGACCGCCACCCGCGGCTTCGCGATGGTGCGCCGGCTGGAGTCGTACGGGGTGAAGTTCGAGAAGGACGAGCACGGCGCGTACGCGGTCCGGCAGGTCCACCGCTCCGGCTCGTACGTGCTGCCGATGCCCGAGGGCAAGGACGTCAAGAAGGTCCTGTACCGGCAGTTGCGCCGGCGCGAGATGCGCGAGCGGATCCGGATCGAGAACCGGGTGATGCCGGTCCGCGTGCTCACGGCCGGGGGGCGGGCCGTGGGCGCGGCCGGCTTCCACACGCGCACGGGCGCCTTCGTCACCGTCCGGGCGGGTGCCGTGATCCTGGCGACCGGTGCCTGCGGGCGTCTCGGCCTTCCCGCGTCGGGCTATCTGTACGGCACGTACGAGAACCCGACGAACGCGGGTGACGGCTACGCGATGGCCTATCACGCGGGCGCGGAGCTCACCGGCATCGAGTGCTTCCAGATCAATCCGCTCATCAAGGACTACAACGGCCCGGCCTGCGCCTACGTCGCCAATCCCTTCGGCGGCTATCAGGTCAACCGGCACGGCGAACGGTTCGTGGACTCCGACTACTGGTCGGGCCACATGATGGCGGAGTTCGCGGCCGAGGTGGCCGGCGACCGGGGGCCGGTGTACCTGAAGCTCAGTCACCTGCCGGAGGAGTCGGTCGCGGCGCTGGAGTCGATCCTGCACTCGACGGAACGCCCGACGCGCGGCACCTTCCACGCCGGCCGCGGCCACGACTACCGCACCCACGACGTCGAGATGCACATCTCCGAGATCGGCCTGTGCGGCGGCCACTCGGCCTCGGGCGTACGGGTCGACGACCACGCCCGGACCACCGTCCCGCGCCTGTATGCCGCCGGCGACCTGGCCTGCGTCCCGCACAACTACATGATCGGCGCGTTCGTCTTCGGGGACCTGGCCGGTGCGGACGCGTCCCAGTACGCGCCGTACGAGGGGACGTTGCCCCTCGACCAGCTCCGGGAGGCGCACGAGCTGATCTACCGTCCGCTGCGCAATCCTGACGGCCCGCCGCAGCCCCAGGTCGAGTACAAGCTGCGGCGCTTCGTGAACGACTACGTGGCCCCGCCCAAGTCCGGCGCCCGGCTGTCGCTGGCACTGGAGGCCTTCGAGCGGATGCGGGACGACATCGCCGCGATGGGCGCCCGCACCCCGCACGAGCTGATGCGCTGCGCGGAGGTGAGCTTCATCCGCGACTGCGCGGAGATGGCCGCGCGGGCCTCCCTGGCCCGCACGGAGTCCCGCTGGGGTCTCTACCACGAGCGTCTCGACCACCCGCGGCGCGACGACGCCTCCTGGCTGCACCATCTCGATCTGCGCAAGTCGCCTTCGGGGGCCATGGAGTTCACGGCGCGTCCGGTGGCTCCCTACGTCGTTCCCGTCGACGAGTTCAGTCCGGTCGGGGGGCCGTCCCGGCACCTCGGCGAGGTCCACCCGGAGCAGGTGGCGGTCGCGGGGGCCCGGGACGCGGCTCCGGTGGCGGTGCGGCCGGAGCCGGCCGTCACCCCATCGTCCGCAGGCGCCGGTACCGGCGCGGACACACCGGCCACCCCACGCCTGCTGGAACTGCTCTCCCTCGCGGAGGACGGAACCGAACTCCCTGTCCTCACACCCTACTTGGCCGATCCCGACCCCGCCGTGCGCCGGACGGCCGTCACCGTCCTGACGGAGACGGTGCCGCCGGGCACCGGGCCGGCCCTGGCCGCCGCGCTCGCCGACACCGACGCCGGCGTCCGCGCCGCCGCGGCCGCCTCGCTGCGCGAACTGGTCGAGACGCTGGCCCCCGAACCCGCCCTGCGCGACGGCCTCGCGGGCGCGCTGTCCGGCTCGGACCCCGTCGCCCGCGCCGCCGCGCTGGACGTCCTGCGGGTCCTGCGCCTCGGTGACACCGGGCTGTTCGCGGATGCCCTGTCGGACGCGGACATCTCCGTGCGTGTCGCGGCGGTGCGGGCGCTCGTGTCGGTCGACGCGGCCGAGGAGCTGGCCCGCGCGGCCGCCGACCCCTCCCGCGAGGTCCGTGTCACCGTCGCGAAGGCCCTGGCCGGCGTGGCAGGGCAGCTGGGTGACACGCCGGACGGTCCGGCGCCGGGCCGGGTCCGGTCCGCGCTCGTCGGGCTCCTCGACGACGCCGACGCGCTGGTGAGGGCGGCCGCGTACGAAGCCCTGGGCACGACCGGCTGTCCGGCTCCGCTGGCCGCACGCGCGCGGGCGGCTCTGTCCGACGCCGCCTGGCAGGTGCGGGCCGGGGCGGCCACCGCGCTGTCCCGCGCGGAGTCCGGCATCGCGGTGCCCGCCCTGGCCGAGGCCCTCGGGGACTCGAACGCCGATGTCCGCAAGGCCGCCGTGACGGCACTGGCCCGGCACCGTGCCGGCGCGGACGCGCGGGCGGCCCTGGCGACGGCGACGGCGGATCCGGACGCGGACGTCAGGGCCTATGCGGCCCGCGCCCTGTGACGGCCCGCGGCAGCGCCGGCCGCCGCCCCGGTGGACGGCCGTCCTCTCGGAGTGTGAGATCTTTCCCAATTTTCCTAGTGAAATACTAGGGAATGCTTGACCGGGCTCGTGGAGGGTGCGCAGGATGGGGAGCATGTCCCGTCAGCAGCAGCGACTCGTTCGTCGTCGGCACGTCGACTTTGGTCACGTCGTCAGTGCCGCGTGCTGTCGCGCGTGAGGCACCCGGCCCGCTCGCGGGCCGACGCCGCTCCGCTCCCGCCTGCCCAGGCCGTCGGACGCCCGCGTCCGGTGTCCGCGACGGCCCCACCCACTCCTGAGGGACAACGCCATGACCACGGCACTTCCGGCCCAGGCCGCCACGACTCCCCCCGACACCCCCCGTCTGCGCCTGGTGGGCGACACCGCTCGCCGGCCCCGCCAGGACCACGCGTCCGCGCCGCTCGTCGGCTACCTCCTCCTCGTCCCCGAAGGCACCGATCCCGCCGAGCTCTTCGCCAAGGACAGGCCGCGCCCGGAGATCCGGCCCGTGGCGGCCGCCGCGGACCCGGCCCCCGTCCCGCCGCCGGTCGACGACGTGATCCGCATCGATCCGGAGCGCCATGTCGCCTCGGTCGACGGACGTGAACTCGACCTGACCTACCTGGAGTTCGCGCTGCTGGCGCACCTCGTCCGGCATCCCCACCACGTGCAGGCGCGGGAGCGGCTGGTGACCGCCGTGTGGGGCTACGACCACGTCGGCGACGGCCGCACCGTGGACGTCCACATCGCCCGTCTGCGCCGCAAGCTGGGCGCCGCCCACCGGCACCGCATCGTCACCGTCCGGCGCGTGGGCTACAAGTACGTGCCCGAGCGGCGGGAGAGCACCCCCACCGCTTCCCAGGGCCGAATCTGAGGAGACCACGACCATGGGCCCTGCCTGCGCGCCGCCCCGTCCCGCCCCGCCGTCCGACCGGGCCGGGCCCGGTGCCGCGCACTGGCTGCGCGTGGCCCGCGAGGCGGCTGACGACCTGGCCACGGACTGTGTCGCCCGGGAGCAGGCGGGCAAGGCCCCGGTCGACGAGGTGTCCCGGCTGCGCGAGGCGGGACTGCTGACGCTCCGTGCCCCGGCCGGGTCCTGGGAAGGCGGCGCGGACTGGACCACGGCCTATGCGGTCGTGCGGGAGATCGCCGCGGCCGACGGCGCGATCGGGCGACTGCTCGGCTGTCACTACTTCCTGGGGTGGAGCGCCCGGTTCTTCGCCGGGCCCGGGTCCGCGGCCCGGCTGGAGGAGCGGTCCGCGGCCGAACAGTGGTGCTGGGGCGGCGGTCTGGCGCGTCAGGAGCCGCCGCTGACGCTGGCCAGGACCTCCAAGGGGATGGTGCTCCACGGCCGGCAGAGCTACTCCACCGGGGTCCTGGTCGCCGACCGGCTCGCCGTGCGCGCCGTGCGGGAGAACACGGGTGAACCGCTCGCCGTCGTGGTGGATCCCGCACGGCGCGGTGTCGTGACCGACGGCGACGCCGACACGTTCGGCCAGCGGCTCGCGGCCGGCGGCAGCGTGGAGTTCGACCGCGTGCGGGTGAGTGCGGACGACGTGCTCGGCTCCCTGTCGGCGGACGAGGACGTGCTGTCGCCCCGGGCCGCCCTGGCCTCTCCCGTCGGGCGGCTGTTCTCCGCCCAGTTGCTGCTCGGCATGGCCGAGGGAGTGCTCGGTGAGACCCGTGAGTACAGCCGGACGGGCCCCACGCCCGGTCACCCCGCCTGGGCGCCCGGAGTCCCGCGCGATCCGGGCGACGCGCAGGTGCAGACCGCCTACGGGGAGCTGGCCGTCCTCTCCCGCTCCGCGTCCGCGCTCACCGACCAGGCCCTGGACGCCGTACGGGACGCGGTGGCGCTCGGCGAGGACCTCACCTACGAGGAGTGCGCGGACCTCTCCGCCCTGGTGGCCATGGCCGAGACCGCCGCGGCCCGGGCCGCGCAGGAGACCGCCACCCGCTCCCTCGACATCATCGGCAGCCGCTCCGCCTCCGCGCGGCTGGGCCTCGACCGGTTCTGGCGCAACACGCGCACGCACACCCTGTACGAGCCCGTCGCCCACCGGCTCCGCGACGTCGGGGAGTACTTCCTCAGCGGCGCGCACCCTCCGTTCGTGCTGCCCGTCTGATCCGAGGAGCGGGAACATGCGGATCGCGGGGCCGTCGTGACGTGGTCCACGGGGTCGGCCGGGCTGGCCGCCGGGCTGCTCATCGCGCTGGTGACCGCGCCGGTCGGGGTGTCGGGCGCGGTGTTCCTGCTGCCGGTGCAGCTGAGCGTCCTCGGGGTGCCCAGCCCGGCGGTCACCCCCACCAATCTGCTGTTCAACGTGGTCGCCGGGCCCGGCGCCCTGCTGCGCCACCACCGCGAGGGCCTGCTGCGCGGCCCGCTGACGCGCCGCCTCGTGGCCGGCACGCTGCCCGGGGTGGTCATCGGCGCAGCCGTCCGGGTCTTCGCCGTGCCGGGGGCCACCGTGTTCCGGTTGCTGGTCGCCGCTCTGCTGCTGCCGCTGGGCCTGTGGCTCGTGGGGCGCACGCTGCGGCCCGCCCGGCGGTCCGGGGCTGCGGAACCCTCACCCCGCGCCCTCACCGGACTGGCCCTGGCCGTCGGGGTCGTCGGCGGGATCTACGGAATCGGCGGCGGGTCGGTCCTGGGCCCGGTGCTGGCCGGCCGGGGCATGCCCGTCGCCCGCGTGGCACCGGCCGCCCTCGCCTGCACCTTCGCCACCTCCGTCACCGGCGCCGCGGCCTTCGCGCTGCTGTCCCTGACCGGCACCGGTGACACCGCCCCCGTCTGGTCCCTGGGCCTGGCCTGCGGTGTCGGCGGACTGGTCGGCGGGTATCTCGGGGCACGGCTGCGGCCCCGGCTGCCCGAGACGGCGCTGCGGCTCCTGCTCGGCACCCTGGCCGTCCTGCTCGGCGTCCTCTACACCGCGCAGTCACTGCGCTGACGACGGCGGCGGATACCGGACACGGCGATACTGGATAATGGACGCATGCGGATCTCAGCCAGGGCGGACTACGCGGTACGTGCCGCGCTACAACTCGCCGTACCGCGCGACGACCGGCCGCTGAAGGCCGAGGCGATCGCCGACGCCCAGGACATCCCGCACAAGTTCCTCGAGAGCATTCTCAACGACATGCGCCGGGGCGGTCTCGTGCTCAGCCGGCGCGGTGGCAACGGCGGTTACCTGCTGGCCAAGCCCGCCGAATCGATCAGCATCGCCGACGTGATCCGTGTCGTGGAGGGGCCCCTGGTCTCGGTGCGCGGGGTCCGCCCGCCCGAACTGTCCTACACGGGCCCCGCCGAGTCCCTGCTCCCGCTGTGGATCGCGCTGCGGTCCAATGTGCGCGAGATCCTCGAGGGCGTGTCGCTCGCCGATGTCGCCTCGGGCCGGCTCCCCGCGGAAGTGAACGCCCTGACGGACACTCCGAAGGCCTGGGTGAACCCCTGATCCGCCGCCGGCCCACCGGGTACGGATCCTGAAGGGCGGGACAAGCCCGTCCGCCATCTGAACACCCTCTTGGGGTGACCCCCGGTTTCTGCAACGATCCCTATCAGCCAGGTAGGAAAACTAGGGATGGGGGGACGGTCCATGCGCACACGCGACCGCGCCGGTCTGTCGTTCCCCCTGCTGACCTCGCGCCGCCACATCGACTTCGGCCACACGTCCAGCGCCCTCTGTCCGCCCGCCTGACGCCCTCGGCAGAGCGTCCCCTTCGCCCGGCAGCGCCACGCGCGCGCCCGACCGATCCGCCCCTTCCCCCGAGAGGACACCTCCGTGTCTGCCGCTGCACCACTTCGCACCGCCCTGCGCACCGTCGCGGCCCTTGCCGCGCTCCCCCTCCTGCTCACCGCCTGCGGCTACGGCTCCGACGCCGCCGACGACGACCAGCCGGCCGAGGTCGCGGCGGGCGCCGAGAAGCTCTCCGCCGACGAGGTGCGGATCGGTTACTTCCCCAACCTCACCCACGGAACCGCTCTGGTGGGCGTGCAGGAGGGCCTGTTCCAGAAGGAACTCGGCGGCACTCGGATCAAGACCTCGACGTTCAACGCGGGCCCGTCCGAGATCGAGGCGCTCAACGCGGGCTCCATCGACATCGGCTGGATCGGCCCCTCCCCCTCCATCAACGGCTACACCAAGTCGGGCGGCAGGAATCTGCGCATCGTCGGCGGTTCCGCCTCCGGCGGCGTGAAGCTCGTCGTCGACCCCGACAAGATCAAGACCCTGGACGACCTCAAGGGCAAGAAGATCGCCACACCGCAGCTCGGCAACACCCAGGACGTCGCGTTCCTCAACTGGATCGCGGAGAAGGGCTGGAAGGTCGACGCGCAGAGCGGCAAGGGCGACGTGTCCGTCGTCCGCACCAACAACAAGGTCACCCCGGACGCCTACAAGTCCGGCTCGATCGACGGGGCCTGGGTGCCCGAACCGACCGCGTCCAGGCTGGTCGCCCAGGGTGCGAAGGTGCTTCTGGACGAGGCCGACCTGTGGCCCGCCGAGAAGTTCGTGATCACGAACGTCATCGTCCGTCAGGAGTTTCTCGAGAAGCACCCGGACGTCGTCGAGGCCGTGCTGCGCGGCTCGGTGAAGACCAACGCGTGGATCAACGCCAACCCCGGCAAGGCGAAGGCGTCCGCCAACACGGCGCTGGAGAAGCTGTCGGGCAAGGCGCTGCCCGCCGACGTCATCGATCCGGCCTGGAAGTCCATCGTCTTCCTCGACGACCCGCTGGCCGCCACGCTCGAGAGCCAGGCGGAGCACGCGGTGCAGGCCGGTCTGCTCGACGAGCCCGACCTGCACGGCATCTACGACCTGACCCTGCTCAACAAGGTTCTCAGGGCCGAGGGCGAGAAGGAGGTCGACGACGCGGGTCTCGGCGTCGGGTGACGCCGGGCCGCACCGGCCTCATACCGGCGGTCGCTCCGCCCGCTCCCGGGCCCGCAGCCACAGCACCAGGTGCCAGTCCTGGTCGTTGGCGAGGGGGTCGGCGGTGTGGGCGGGGCGGCCGTCGACGGTCGAGGGCAGGACGAAGGCGCAGGTGGCGGAGCCGTCCGGACGGTAGTTGGCCATGTTGGCGCGCAGGATCGCCTCGGCGAGCCGGTCGGTTTCCGGCGTGCGCAGGGCGGGCGGGAGGCGCAGGAGCGTGGTGGCGGTCAGGGTGCTCCAGTAGTGGGGGAAGACGTCGCCCCACAGGCGGTGGGCTCCGAACCAGTAGCCGTCCCAGTGGCGGATCGCTATGCCGTGCAGGCGGACGTGGGGCTGCGGGCCGCCGAAGGCCAGCAGCCACGGCAGCCGTTCGGCCGCCGCGTCGAGGAAGGCGGGGTCCCCGGTGAGGGTGTGGGCGTCGACGAGAAGGTCGAGCAGGGGTGCCACGATGGACTGCTCGTAGGCCACCTCGTGGGCGGGCAGCCGCCTGCCCATGGCGACGAACTGACGTGCGCTGCCGATCAGTTGGGTGCGCAGGCTCTCGGCGCGGTCCTTCTGTCCGGCGGTGTCCAGGGCGGCGCCGACGGCCAGCGTCGCCGGGGAGAGGCCGATGGACAGGTGGGCGGCGCCGCCGAGTTCGAAGCCGCGCTCGAGGATGCGGGCCGCGAGGTCGAGGTCCTCCGGGCGGCCGTTCGCGCGGTGCCGGTCGTGGAAGAAGTGGGCCAGCCACGGGGTGTCGTACAGCCGGGGGCCGGTGTGCCAGTTCTGTGAGCCGCGGCGCGGGGCGGCGGTCTCGTCCAGCAGATGGGTCCGGGCGAATTGGGACCAGCCGTCCAGCAGCGGCTCGGTCTCCTCCGGGTCGGCCAGGCCACGGGCGGCGGCGGTCTGGAGGAGCTGCGGCATGGCGATCCGCTCGGAGCCGTCCGTCCAGTCCGGCCAGCCGTTGGTCGGCTGGGTGAGACCGGTCCGGGTGTCCACCGGCACGAAGGCGTGGGCGAGCAAACCGGGCCGCTCCCGGGCCCGCTGGTGGCGGATGATGTAGTCGACCCGGCGTCGTACGACCTCCTCCAGCGGCAGATGGAAGAGGACTTCGGTACGGGCGCCGTCTCCGAGGTCGAGGGTGCGGGTGCCGTGCCGGGACGCGCTGACCCGGTGGCGGCCCTCCGCGTCGCGCTCCACCGTCACCTCGGGGTCCGGGCTGCTCACCGGGGCGGCCCCCGTGACGACGATCGGCTGCCCGGTCTCGACGGCGTAGGCGGACAGGACGGCCGGCGGCCGGGTCGCGGTGGTGAAGTCCGCGACCGACGCGTACCAGCCCAGCTCCCACGTCAGGGTCAGCGTCTCTCCGGTCGGAACGCGCAGCACCGGCTGGCCGCCGAAGGAATCCGGGTTGCGGGCCCGGTCGGTGACCAGCAGCACCAGGTGACCGCGGGCGTCGGACCCGGAGTTCTGGTTGCGCGACTCGACGGAGTACGCCCGCAGCGCACCCTCCCGTACGGTCAGGCCCAGGCACCGGCCCTCCCCCGACATCGGCTGGGCCAGCGCCCACGCCCAGGTCCCGCCGGTGAACACGTGCGCGTGCACCGCCCGCTCCAGGGAGCGCTCCGCGCCGTCGTACAGGTCGCCGAACGGGGTCCGGATGCCCAGACCGGTGACCGCGAGCGGCTCCCGGCCGGTGTTGCGGACCGCGCACCGCTCGTACAGCAGGCCCTCGCGCACGGAGCGCCGCACCTCCACGCGGACCCCGGGGAGGGGTGTGTGCACGGCCTCGATCACCCCGTCCGCCGCCCGCAGTTCGGCGGGTGTGTGCCAGCGGGCCGCGCCCCGGTCCGTGACCAGGTGTCCCGCACCCCACTGGTGCTCGACCGAGTGCCACGCGGTGGCGTCGGTGTCCAGCAGGAACCGGCGTTCCGGGTGCTCCTCGTCGACGAACCGCAGGGGGGCACCGGTGAGGGGATCGAGGACCACGTGGCCCGGGCCGAAGGTGAGGATCTCCGGGACAACATCCTTGGTCGGCACGGCGCTTTCCCCTTCCTCCGGTGTCACACCCGTCTCTCCGGTGTCACACCCGACCCTCCCCGCTCACGGGGCGATCAATGCGGCCGCCCTGGAAACGGTCCGGGGAGCGGGCCCGTCACGGACGCTTCCGCCTGGCAGAAGCCGCCTTGCGCGGCGGCCGCGCCCGTCAGGACCCTGTTGCCCAACCACGGCACGCGGGGCCATGGCGCCCCGCCGACAGGGACGGGGACGCCCATGCCTCACATGACGGCCTTCGCCAGGAACCAGTGGTACGTCGCCGCCTACAGCCACGAGGTGGGTCGGGAGCTGCTCGGCCGGTCGGTGCTCGGTGAGCCGCTCGTGCTGTACCGGAGCGAGCAGGACGGCACCCCGGTCGTGCTCAACGACCGGTGCGTGCACCGCCGTTATCCGCTGTCCGAGGCGCCGACGCGGCTCGACGGGGACCGGATCGTGTGCGGGTACCACGGGTTCACCTACGACACGACCGGCGCGTGTGTGTACGTGCCGGGGCAGAAGCGCGTGCCGCGTACCGCGCGCGTGGCCTCCTACCCGGTCGTGGAGCAGGACTCGCTGGTGTGGGTGTGGATCGGTGACCCGGCGCTCGCCGACCGGGGGACCGTTCCGCGGGCCCGGCACCTGGACTCCCCGGGGTGGGTGACCGTGCGGGGCATGGAGCCCGTCGACTGCGACTACGGGCTGCTCGTGGACAACCTCCTCGACCTGTCCCACGAGACCTATCTGCACGGGGGTTACATCGGCACCCCCGAGGTCGCCGAGACCCCGATCACCACCGAGGTCGACGAGGGCGCCGGGATCGTACGGGTGAGCCGGCACATGGACAACGCCGAGTGCCCGCCGTTCTACGCCCGGTCCACCGGGATCGACGGGCGGATCGACCGGTGGCAGGACATCGAGTACCACGCGCCCTGTCTGTATCTGCTGCACAGCCGGGTCGCCCCGGCCGGTGTGGCGCCGGAGCCGGACGGCAGCGATCCGCACGGCTTCCACACCGAGATCACGTACGCCATCACCCCGTCCGCCGACGGCAGTGTGTACGACTTCTGGGCGGTCTCCCGGGACTGGGCCACCGACGACACGGAGGTGAGCGACTTCCTGCGGGACAACAACCGCACGGTCGTCATGCAGGACGTGGACGCGCTCAATCTGCTCCAGCGCTCCCTCGGCAGCGAACGCGCCGGCTACCAGGAGCTGAGCATCAACATCGACACCGGCGGGCTGGCCGCCCGCCGCATCCTCGCCCGGCTGGTGGAGGAGGGCAACAAGCCCGTGGAGAACGTGCGATGAGCGGGCGCACCGGCGAGATCTACCGCATCGACTGGCTTCCGGGCACCGATCTGCTGCACGGCACCTGCCACTGCGGCCGCGAGCACACGGCGCAGGACCCGGTCGAGATGTGGGACTGGATGCTCGCCCATCCGCAGGGCCACGAACCCCGGGGAGCCGGTGCATGACGTCGTACGACGGCATGGAACTCGTCGTCGAACGGCGGGAGCGGGCGGCCGCGGACGTGCTGCTGCTCACCCTGCGCCACCCGCACGGCGCGGACCTGCCCGCCTGGGAGCCGGGCGCGCACGTCGACCTGCTGCTCGGGCCCGGACTGGAGCGGCAGTACTCGCTGTGCTCGGACCCGGCGGACCGCGGCGCCTGGCGGATCGCCGTGCTGCGCGAGCCGGACGGGCGCGGCGGCTCCGCCTACGTGCACCGGCGGATCCGGCCGGGCGACACGGTACGGGTGCGCGGACCGCGCAACCGCTTCCCGCTGGAGCCCGCCCGCCGCTACCGCTTCATCGCGGGCGGCATCGGCATCACCCCGATCCTGCCCATGCTGGCCGCGGCCGAGGAGGCGGGCGCCGACTGGACGCTGCTCTACGGCGGGCGCACCCGCGCGTCGATGGCGTTCACCGGTGAACTGGCCCGCTACGGGGCGCGGGTGAGCCTCGCCCCCGAGGACGAGACCGGGCTGCTCGACCTGCCCGCGGTGCTGGCCGGCCTGCCGTCCGGCACCCTCGTCTACTGCTGCGGTCCCGGGCCGCTGCTCGACGCGGTGGAGGAGCGGTGCCCGCCCGGGGTGCTGCGCGTGGAGCGGTTCCGGCCGAAGGAGCGGCCCGCCGGCGCCGGGAACGCGTTCGAGGTCGTGCTGTCCCGCAGCGGCCGTACGCTCACCGTTACCCCGGACGTGTCCGTGCTGGACGCCGTCCGGGGAGCCGGCGTCGAGGTGCTGTACTCCTGCACCGAGGGCACCTGCGGCACGTGCGAGACCGACGTGCTGGAAGGGGAGCCCGACCACCGCGACTCGCTGCTCACCGAGGAGGAGCGGGCCCGCGGGGAGACGATGCTCATCTGCGTCTCCCGGTGCCGGGGGCGGCGGCTGGTGCTGGACCTGTGATGTGGGTGAATCGTCAACAACCCATGGGTGCCGAGGCATTGACCCGGGTTCCGCGCGGGCCCTACGTTCGCGATCAGCACGTGTTCTCTCTGCGCACAGCCTGTTCGGAACGTCCGGTCCGGTACCACCGCGGGAGTCACTTTCATGCGTCGTCTGTTCATCGGTCTCACGGCCGTCTCCGTCCTCGCCGCCGCGACCGCCTGCGGCTCGTCCGACTCCGGCGGATCGGACGGGTCCGGCTCCTCCGCGGGCACCACGACGGTGACCGTGGGGCTCATTCCCATCGTCGATGTGGCGCCGCTGTATCTGGGTCAGAAGAAGGGGTTCTTCAGCGAGCGCGGACTGAAGCTGGACTTCTCCAGTGCGCAGGGCGGCGCCGCCATCGTGCCCGGTGTGGTCAGCGGCCAGTTCGAGTTCGGCTTCTCCAACATGCGCCCAGGTAACCATTAAAGCCGCAGGCTGCGGGCCTGCGGCTTCGACGGATCGTTCATGCTGGACGGGTCACCCGACACCGGGCCAGTTCTGCACCCACCACCCCTCACCCACGATGCGCCGCAGCTGGTCCTCGAGCTCGGCGGCCGCCTTGGGGTGCACGTACTTCCGGGACGCCAGCCACATGAATGTGCCTTCCTGCTCGACCCCGATCACTGCACGGTCCCCCGGCAGGCTGTCCCGGAGCTCCATGTGGATCTCGGCGGCGTGCGGAGTTTCGATCTGCTCCTCGCCGTCTCGGCCCTCCTCGCGCGATCCCCCGTGCTCCCCATCCGCCATCGCACTACCTCCCCAGGTACAGCCGCACACTCGCTCTAACGTTCGGGCGTGCGTGCGGAGTTGTCCGTTTGCGCCCCCCAGGCGGTGAGCCGACGATGCCATACGGTTCAGGATGTGACCAGGGTGAATCACTGAGTAACGGAAAGTCGTACTAATCGCCTGAATTGCCCTGGCCAGAGCCTCTACGCTTAGCGCGCCTCCGGGCCATGATCTCAGCAATCTCCGCCAGCTCCTGGCGGTCCTCCTCCGTCATCGCCCCCGCGTGGGCCACGATGATCCGGGTCGTGTGGTCATCGCTCCACACGACGGAAGAGTCGCCGGCCAGCTCGAGCCCGAGGAACTGCCTGGCGGCGGCGGCCTTGAGGGTCTTCTCCGGAATGCCGTAGCCGATGGAGAGCGCCACGAGGAGCTCTTCCTTCGGGGTGTCGACGGGCTTTCCGTTCTCGACCTTGGACAGCCAGCCGAACTTCGCCTGTGTCCCGCTTGCCGGGTCAACGCACCGGGCCTCCATCTCGCGCAGGCTCAGGCCGAGCTCTGCCCGGCGGTCCTTCAGGAGATAGGTGAAGTCGGTCCGCTCAGTCATGGCGTGCATTCTGCCCTCTCACCCCCGCGTGTGACACCTGATGTCTACGGTACGTCGCCTGACCTCTAAGCAAGTCCCAGGTCAGAGGGCACAACCATCCTCACCCCGACACAAAGTGTCTACGCAAACGCACCCTCGCGCCATCCCCTCAGGGGGCGATGACTGATTTTGACGGCTGTGCGCCTGCGTAGACAGAGCGTCTACGGACGTGTACTGTCGTGCTCGTTCACACAAACGCACACCCCGTCTACGGAGGTGAACACGTGCGTACCCCCGAGACCTACATGGTCCTCGTCAGCGCTGACCTCCTGGTCCAGCTCATGAAGCGCACCGGCGACGGCCGAGAGGTCACCGTCCGCGACCTCGCCGAGGCCGCCGGATGCCACCCCAGCAAGATCGACGCCCTGCGCAACGGGCGCCGCAAGAAGTCGACACTCGACGAGGCACTGGCAATTGCCAAGCGGCTTGGAGTAGACCTCCTCGTCCTGTGGGAGCACACCGGCCGCACCGTCACCGCCCCCACCGAGCCCCTCCACATGGCCGCGGTGCCGGCATGACCGGCCGCCGCTTCTCCATCGCGGAAGCCGAGGAGCGTCTCGGCCCGGCTGCCGCCGCAGAGGCGGCGAGGAGCGCGGCCGAGGCACCGCGGTGGAGCCCCGAGCAGATCGAGTTCCTTCGGGCTCTGTTCGCGTCGGCCCGGGCGCTGAGTGCGCCCTCGGCGGCCGAGGCTGCCTGACCCCGTACACGCCGAAGGGCCGGCGGAGAGCGCCCACCAGCCCAACGACTCGGCGAACCACTCCAACCATCAAGAGAGGTCACCTTGAAGACCCAGCCTATCTCTCAGCTCAGCGCGGCGACCGCGCTGGTGCAGCTCCTCCAGGAGCACCCGCACCTGACCGCCGCCGAGTGGTCGATCAACTCCGTGACCGCGGAACTGCGCGGCTTCGTCTACGGCGCCGGCATGAAGGCGCTGGCCCAGTACGCCGACGTCCTCGGCGGCAGCATCCAGGCCGACAAGCACACCTATGAGGACCAAGGCCGTCAGGTGCGGGCGCACCGGTTGTCGTCGGTGTGGCGGGACGTGCGGGTCGTGGTCACGGTGGCGCTGCCGGTGGCGGAGAACGCGCAGGTGGCGGCATGAGCGAGCAGACCACCACCGTACGCACGGACGAGCTCCGTCCCGGGGACCGTGTCTGGCACCCCTTCGACATTGCGTGCTTCACGGTCGCCCACAAGCCGGAGCCGGTTGCGCTGGACTTCGAGGGCGAGCGCGGCTTGCGCGTCACGGGCACCGACGACCGTGGTGAGACCGTGCACGTGGACGTCTCCCCGGCCTACAAGTGGCACCGCGGGCCGAAGGTCACCGCCCCGACGACGCACGACCCGCTGGTGGTGAACACGAAGGACGGCGTCTGTTGGACGCGCCGCACGGTGACGTCGGGCGGGATCGCCCTGTACGCGCCGGAGTCGGTGAAGACGTACCCCGAGTTCGTGATGGCGACCGAGGCCGAGCTGGCGGAGCACGGGATCGTCGGGTCGGCGTTCGCGCTGCCGATGCCGGTCGCCCCGGAGCCGCAGGAGGACCCGGTCGCTGCGGGCCGTCGGCTGGACCTGCTGGCGCTGATGGACGAGCGGGCGGCGTCGGCCGTGAGCCCGGTGCTGGCTGGGGTGTTGGACGAGGCGGAGCGCCTGCGGGCCTCGCGGTGGGACGCCACAAAGGTAGTGGCGCAGATGGAGTCCAAGCTGCTCGCGATGCACGGGGAGTTGACCCGGGCCACGGAGCGAGTCGCGGAGCTGGAGGCGGAGCGGCACTCGACGAACGAGTCTCCGTCCGAGGCGGCCGAGACGCTGCGAGCGAACCGCGACCGCATCACCGAGCTGGAGACCGAGCTGGAGACCGAGCGGGAGAAGCTGGTCCGCTGGCACGGCGAGGACAGTGAGGCCATCACCAAGTTGGTGGCTCGCGTCGAGCGGCGCCGGGCCGAGCTGGTGGCGTTCCGCAACGACGCGCTGAGTATGCGGGGGTCGTTGTCCCCGGCCGACGGCGACCGCAAGGTGCCGTTCGAGCTCGGCGAGACGCTGGCCCCGGCTGTGGACTGGCTGATCGCTCGCGTCGCCGAGCTGGAGGCCGCGCAGGGCACGGTCTACCGGGCGTCGCACGACTCGATCGTGATGGGCCTGTACACCAGCCGCGAGGCTGCCCGCGCCCACTGCGAAACGGTGCTGCGCCACGAGATTGGCGACAAGGGCGTCCTTGGCTGGATCCCCGACGACGGGTCGGACCTCGCCCCCGAAGAGCTGTTCATCTTCGGGCCCAGCGTCGACGAGGACGGCTTCCCCCGCGAGACGGACACCGGGTACGTGGTCACGCCGCTGGAGGTCGCCGCCGCCTACGACCCGGACGGTGACGAGTGATGCCCGCCGCCACCCCCGCCGAGTGGGGCGAGGCCCTCTCCATCGCCCTCATCCTCACCGGCGCCACCGGAGGCCTGTTCTACCTCACCGTCGACGCCGACCCGTCCGACTTCGACCCCCGGCCCGCCCTGCGCCGCACCACCGCCGCCGTCCACCAGGCCGCCGTGCACGCCGGCCACGACCTGAACCGGGCGTACGCCACCAGCGAGCGCCTGGCCAAGCAGACCGCCCGCGACACGGCGATCACCACGGCCGCGCTGCTGATGCTCCTCACCGCCTCGGAGGCCACCCGATGAACCGCATCCGCCTGTACCTCCACCGCCTCTTCCGGCGGCCCGTCATCACCGGCCCCTACCAGCTGTACGTCCGCCGCACACCGACCGGAGCGCTCCTCGACGTGGAGCACTACCTGATCGCCGTGATCGAGACGCTCGCCGACAACCCGGACCTGATGGATCTCCTGGCCGACATCGAGGAGGACCGCAGGAACGCTGCCGCTCACCGGCACGACGGGTGGGCGCCGGAGGAGCTGCTCGTCGAGAAGCTGTGCACTGCGCTGGGCTACGAGTTGCCGGTGTACGGGCCTGCGGTGGTGCGGCTGTCGGAGCGGCTGCGCGCGTGTGCTCCGGCGCCTGTGGTGTCGGTTCCGGCGCAGCGTGAGGCAGGTGCCGCATGAGCCTCGCCACCATCCCCGCCGACGCCCTGCCCCCGCAGGCCTACGCCCACACCGAAGACCACGACGTCAACCTCACCGCCGACCCCGCCCACTGGCGGCCCATCCGCGGCATCGTCACCGGCTGGGTCAAGCCCCACGCAGGCACCGGACTGTGGACCGCCCCGGTCACCGCACGCCGCGCCGACGGCACCCCGACCGACAGTGCCTGGCTGCAGTGGTCCCGGTCCGAGATGGACTCGGACACCAGCGGCCTGTGGCTCACGGAGATCTGGCCCACCGGCGACGCCCGCCTGCTGCTGATCGACGACCAGACCCAGTTGGCCGCCATCATCGACGCCTACCCGGCCGATCCGAACCCGTACGCTGCCCACCGCAACGGCGGCCGCTACCCGGACTGGGAGGCGCTGGCCGCCGATGGCTGGGACGGCGTCTACCTGACCGACCGGGGGCAGTGGGAGACCCGTCTGCCCCGGGGCGGCCCGGACTTGTACGGCTGGGATCTGGAGTCGTGTCTGTGGCTGCGGCCCTCGTATGTGGTGGGTCGCACGGTCCGCTCGTCGCCGTGTGGCCGCAGGACGGGTGCCGCATGAGCGCCCGCGACGAGCTCATCGGCTACTGCCTGGTCAACCTGCCCAACGAACCGGCCTTCGAGCACGCTGAGGTGCTGGCGGACCGCTACCGCGCCGAGATCCTCGCCGAGCACCCCACCGCACCCGCCGAGGCCTACCCCGGCGAACTCGCCGCACTCCGCGGCCTCGCCCGCACCCTCCGCACCACCATCCGACCCGACAACGCCGACATCGACGAAGTACGGGAACTGCTCCACCTCCACGCCACCGCCGACGCTGCGGCCCGCGCGCGGGTCGGCGCCGGCCACGAGCAGCGCGTCGCCCAGCTCCTGGAGGCGATCCGCGCCCACCGCGGCGCGTGGACGGTCAAGCGCGTGCAGGAGTGGCGCCGCTTCACCGGCGGCCCCACGCAGCGCGGCACCGCCCGCCGGGACCTCGACGAGCTATACCGCCGCGGCCACCTCCACCGCCGCGGCCCGGACGACGGCCGCTTCTACACGCTCAACCCCAGGAAGGACCACACGCCGTGAGCTTCCCCACCCGCACCCCCATGTCCGACGCGCAGCGCGTCCTGGGCCAGATCGAACGCGGCGAAGTCCGCGCCGGCGCCGACGCCGCCCGGCAGATCGCCGCGAAGCATCAGGCCGCCTACGGCGACGCCGTCTGGGGCCGCCCCACCACCGCCAGCACCACGACCGACAGCATCTCGGGGGACCAGTGATCAGCATCAACGGGCTGCGCGAACACCTCGCCGCCGCAGCCGACGAACTCCACCTCCCACTCACCCACCAGCACATCGCCCTGCTCACCGACCGGCTCGCCGTCCTCGCCGCACAGGGCACCCGCCCGCAGCGCACCCTGCACCACCGCGAACACGTGGCGCTGGTCGCGCTCGCCTCCGGCGAATCCGCACACGAGACGAGCCGCCGCCTCGGCATCCCCGTCGACACCGTCAAGGGCCACCGCCGCACCCTCTACCGGGCGCTCGGCGTGGACGGCGCACCGCAGGCCGTCGCGGTCGCGATCGACCTGGGCCTGCTCCGCACCGACAACCTGCCGGGCGGTGGCGCCTGATGACGACCACCGCGCGCGCCGGTGCTTCAGCCCAGGTCGGCCGAACCCCTACGACCCACACCACCACCAGGAAGGACGTGCGCCCGTGAGCGCCGAACTTGCACAGCCGGGTGGCGCCCTCGCCATCCGCGCCGACCAGACCACGTGGACGCCCGACCAGGCCGCCGTCCTCCAGCAGTCCGGCATCGACAACCAGGTCGCCCCCGCCGAGCTGTCCGCGTTCCTGCACCTGTGCCAGCGGACCCGGTTGGACCCGTTCTCCCGGCAGATCTACCTCATCGGCCGGTGGGACAACCGGCAGCAGCGGAAGGTGTACACGCCGCAGACCAGCATTGACGGGTACCGCGTCATCGCTCACAGGGCGGCGGCCGAGGCCGGTCACGCGCTGGGCTACGAGGACACCCTGTGGTGCGCGAAGGACGGCCGCTGGCAGGACGTGTGGCTGTCGGAGGAGCCACCGGCCGCCGCGAAGGTCGTCGTGATCCGTAACGGAATGCGGTTCTCGGCGGTCGCCCGGTACTCGGAGTACGTCCAGACGAAGAAGGGCGGGGAGCCGTCGGGGCTGTGGGTGAAGATGCCCGCGACCATGACTGCGAAGTGCGCCGAGGCGCTCGCGCTCCGCATGGCGTTCCCGCACGATCTGGCCGGGGTGTACACGGCTGAGGAGATGGCGCAGGCGGACAACCCGGCGGCCGGTGAGCGGCATCTGCGGAAGGTGCAGCCGGGCGAGGGCGACCCGTGGGCCACGCCGGGACCGGACGCCGAGCAGACCGGGACGACCGCCGTAAAGGGCCGGTCGCAGCCCGCGCAGGACATCGCCGACGTCGCCGGTACGACGACCGA
This sequence comes from Streptomyces speibonae, assembly GCF_984686075.1. Lineage (NCBI taxonomy): Bacteria > Bacillati > Actinomycetota > Actinomycetes > Kitasatosporales > Streptomycetaceae > Streptomyces > Streptomyces speibonae. The sequence goes on from NZ_OZ480260.1 coordinate 942,171, forward strand.
CCGGGACGCCGTGAAGGAGCTGTACCGGCAGGCGCACGCCGAGGGGCTGCTCGCCGAGACGGTGAAGACCGCCGACCGGGAGCTGCTGGAGCTGGGCAAGTTCCTGATCGCGCGGGGCAAGCAGCTCGCCGAGCCCTCCCCGGCGACGGACGACTGCAGCCGCCCGGAGGAAGAGACCCGCGCTGCTCCGCTGGACTTCCCGGCCGCGCAGGACGACGACGGGGTGGTGGAGGGCGAGGTCGTGGAGACCACCGCTCCCGCCGCCGACCCCGTCGCCGACGCACAGGCCGCCGAACGCGAGCTCCGCGCCGCCGCCGCCCGGGTCGGGCTCGACAACCTCGACGAGGAGTTCGAGCAGTCCTACGGCCTGCCCATCTCGGAGGCCGCCGCCCGGGACCTGCGCGGCATGACCGCGATCCTCACCGGCACCGCCGCCTGACCACCGCACGACTCGGGGCCGCCCACGGGCGAATCGCGGGCGGCCCCACCCCCAAGGAGTAGCACATGAGTCTGAAGGACACCGCTCGCACCGTCGCGGTCCTCTCCACCCTCCACGCCGCCATCGGCGACCAGCTGAAGACCGCCAAGCGCGAGCTGGAGACCGGCCTCAAGGACGCAAAGGCCGAGACCGGAACGCAGAAGATCGCCGTCAGCCTCGCAGAGGGCCAGGACATCGGCACCGTCAGCCTGGTACAGCCCAAGGCGGCCGCCGCCGTCACCGACCCCGACGCCTTCACCGCGTGGGTCCTCGAGCACTACGCGGGCGAGATCAAGCGCGAGTTCGTCACCTCCGTCCAGCCCGGCTTCCAGAAGAAGATCCTCGACGCGCTCACCGCCGCCGGCACGGCCGAGTGGGCGGACCCGGAGACCGGCGTCATCCACGAGGTGCCCGGCGTGACGATGCAGGGCCGGGCCGCGTACACGCGGCTGACCGTGCCGGAGGCCGGTAAGGCCGCCATCGCTGAAGCGTGGCGCGAGGGCCGCCTGGGCGCCGCGGTACCGCCAGCCATCACCACCGGGGCCGCCGAGGACGGCCAGGACACCGGGGAGCTGGAAAAGCTGCGGCGAGAGCTGGCCGAGCTGAAGGAGCGGGACGCGTGGCTGTCCGCTCTCGAAGCCGCCGGCGTCGACAACTGGGAAGGCTGGGACACCGCCCGCGAGGTCGCCGGGGGTGCCGAGTGAAGTACCTCAACTCCCGCCGGCTCGGCTGGGACACGGAGACCACCGGGCCGAACCCGCTCGAAGACCGCATCGTCACCGCGGCGATCGTCGTCCGCGGCGGTGACCGACCGGACCGTGTCTTCTCGTGGCTGATCGACCCGAAGATCCCGATCCCGGCGGAGGCCTCCGAAGTCCACGGCGTCACCGACGCCATGGTCCAGGCCGATGGGCAGGACCCGAAGACCGCCCTCGACGAGATCGCCACCCACCTGTTCCAGGCAGCCGCGTGGGGCATGCCGATCGTCGCGTTCAACCAGTCGTTCGACTGGACGATCCTGCACCACGACCTGCGCCGGCACGGACTGCCCACCGTGGAGGAGCGCCTCGCGGAGTACGCGCCTGTGCCGTTGCCGCTGATCGACCCGCACGTCATCGACAAGCAGTGCGATCGGTACGTGAAGGGCTCCGGGCAGCGGAAGCTGAAGCCCACCTGCGAGCGGTACGGCGTCCAGCTGGACGACTGGCACACCGCCGAGGCCGACGCGCTCGCCGCGCTCCTGCTCGCCGAGGCGCAGTTCAAACGGTACCCCCTCCTTGACGACTACCGCCCGGCTCAGCTGTTCGCGGCGCAGAAGGCATGGCGGGCGGAACAGCAAGCCGGTCTGCAGGAGTGGTTCCGGACGAAGGCCACGCCGGAGCAAGGCGGGGATCCGAACAAGGTGATCGACGGCTCCTGGCCGCTGATCCCTGCCCAGCGGGGCGGGGGTGAGGCGTGATGTTCGGACTGACCACCACCCGGCGGCTGCGCGAGGAACAGGCAGCCCGGCGCGAGGCAACCGACCGGCTCCGCCGCCGCGCCGAGGCCGCGGAACAGCGGGCCGGCATCGCCGAGAACAACCGCTCCCAGATCCTCCGCCAGAACCGGGAACTCGACACCGCCAACCGCCGCCTGACCGGCCGTATCGAGGAACTCGGCCGCCGCAACTCGACGCTGGCCGAGTCCGACCCGGAGTATCTGGCCGACCTCGAGGAGCAGCTCGCCGCCGTGCGCGAGCAACTGGCCGCCGAGACACGCCGCGCCGACCGCCTCCAGCGGCGCCTCGACGACGCCGTCGGCCTCCCGGCCCGCGGCCCCATCAAGGACAGCAGCATCTGGCAGCCCGGCTACCAGCCGCCCAAGCCGAAGGAGAGCACCACGTGAGCGGCTACGAAACCGCCCTCGCCGGCGCCCTCACCACCCTCGGCATCGGCGCCACCCTCCTCGGCCGGTACTGGCCCGCACCGACCGGCCGGCACCGCCGCCCGACGCGGCCGCCGTTCGCGCTGGCCGTGCAGGAGTTCCGCATGTGCGCGGCGTGCGGCGTCGAGACCGCCGCGGTCGTGCACCCGGGCGGCGCGTTCCACTGCGCCGAGGGCCACCTGACCGTCCCCGGGGGCGGGGATGGCTGACGCGCCGCTGCTGGCCGCGTACACGCAGCTCGGGCAGAACAGCCGGGCTGAGCGGGTCGCGGCGTCGCGGGTGGTCCTCGCACACGCCCGCTCTCGGAAGGACCTGCACGAACTGCTGGACGCGCTCGGCCTCAACCAGACCGCCACCACCGCACCGATCCTCGAGGAGGAGCAGTGAGCACGCTGTTCGACCTCACCGGAGCCCCGGCCGCCACCCAGGCGGCCGGGCCCCCGGCCCGCTACCGAGTCGCCGGCCTCGACATCTCCCTCACCGGCACAGGGGTTGCCACCCTCGGCGGCACCACCTGCATCCGCACCAAAGGCCGCCGCGCCGACAGCATCCCCGACCGCCGCGCCCGCCAAAAGCACATCGTCGACACCGCCCTCACCGAGATCGGCACCGTCGACCTCGCCTGCGTCGAAGGCCCCTCCCACGCCTCCATGGGCCAGGCAGGACACCACGACCTGTCCGGCCTGTGGTGGTGCATCGTCGGCGCCCTCGTCGACCGGGACATCCCCGTCGCCGTCGTCCCGCCGATGTCCCGCGCCAAGTACGCCACCGGCAAGGGCAACTCCCGTAAGGCGGCCGTCCTCGAAGCCGCCCGGAAACGGTACGGGGCGATCCTCCCGAACGACAACGAGGCGGACGCGCTGATCCTCCGCGCGATGGGCATGGAGTGGCTCGGTACGCCGCTCGCGGAGGTCCCGGACGGGCATCGTGCGGCGCTGGCCGGCGTGCAGTGGCCGGACCGCGAGGCGGTGACCCGCCGATGACCGCACGAACCGCCAGCAGGTCCGCCGACCACGGCACCTACAGCCGCTACATCAACGGCTGCCGCTGCGAACCCTGCCGCCACGCCGGACGCTCCTACAAGCTCCGCCTCGGCTACGACCACAGCAACGGCATCCGCCGCCTCATCGACAGCACCCAAGTCCGCATCCACATCGAACAGCTCACCGCCAAGGGCTGGACACAGGAGCAGATCGCCGCCGCAGCCGGCGTCAACCAGACCACCGTGTCCCTGATCATGTCTCGCCCTGAGCAACGGGTCCGGCGCAGCACCGCAGCCGCGATCCTCGACGTCCGGCTCGACCAGATGGCGCCCGTACCGCGCGGCTTGGTCGACGCCACCGGCACCCGCCGCAGGCTCCAGGCCCTCATGGTCCTTGGCCACACCATCCCCGAGGTCGCCCGCCTCACGGGCATCGGAGTCAGCAGCCTCCAGCAGACCGCTGAAGGCCGGTGGGAGCGCGTCAAGTCGGTGTCGGCCACCAAGGTGGCGCGCGTCTACCGGCAGCTGTCCACCGCCCCGGCACCCGAGTCCCGGCAGGCGGAACAGGCCCGCAACAACGCCCACGCCCGTGGCTGGCACGGCCCGATGGCGTGGGAAGACATCGACGACCCGACGTGCGTGCCGGACCCCGGGGAGCCCCTGGCGCCCCGGAGTGTCCACCCGGACGACGTCGCCGAGCTGGCGGCGCTCGGCCTGGACGACCACGAGATCGGCCGCCGGCTGCGGGTGTCCCCGCGGACGGTGCTTCGGGCCCGTACCGCGCACGGCATCCCGGCGGGGGCCGCGGCGTGAGCAGCCGGGTCCCGGAGCCGTGCGACACCCCGCGCGACGACCACGACGGCCAGGTGCGGTTCTACACCACCGGCTGGAAGTGCGACGCGCACTCGCCCTGGGCCGCCAAGAAGCTGCCCGCGCCGGCGCCGGGACCCGGCCCGATCTACACCTACCGCGCCCCCAAGGACGCGGACAACCACGAGAACGGACCCACCCCATGACCATCCCCAAGGGCAAGCAGCTCCGCGGCACCACCCGCGCCGAGACCGCCCGCCGTGCCGCCGACCTGTACGGGCAGGGCTGCACCATCCGCACCGTCGCCGCGCAGATCGGCCGCTCCTACGGCTGCACCCGGGCGCTGCTGCTGGAGGCCGGCGTACGGCTCCGGGAGCGCGGTGGACGCCTCTGGAAGGCGGCCGTCTGATGCCGACCGACCAGCAGCGCGCCTGGGCCTACCGGTCACCGGAACAGCCCCGTCGTTGGCAGCAGCCCAAGTTGACGAACGAGCAGCGGCAGGAGATCCGCCGCCGCTACGAGGCCGGCGAGAGCATCCAGGACCTCGCGGCGGCCTACGGGGTCAGCAGATCGACGATCAACCGCTACCGCTGACCCACCGCCCACACGACAGCGCCCCGCCGGGCGGACACCGGCGGGGCACCAACCCCAAGGAGAACACACCCCATGACCGACAACGTCACGATGACCGCCATCGACGGCACCGACGCCCTCGCCTTCGTCATCATCCGCCCCGGCAGCACCGGAGGCGGCGTCAGCATCGAGGCCGCCGCGAAGGGCCTCGACAAGGCCAGCGCCGCCTTCGTCCTGCGCCACGTCGCGAACCAGTGGGACGGCGGGCAGGCCGACCAGAGCGCCATCCTGACCGCCCTCAACACCCTCGCCGAGCGCTGGGAGCGCATGGGCAAGGCCGCCCCCGAGCTGGGCAACGGGCTGTTCGTCGACGAGCCGACGCCCACCCAGCTCGCGCAGCACGAGCGCGCCGCGACCTACCGCAGGGCCGCCGCAGACCTCCGCGAGGTGCTCGTGACCGGCCGCATCCCGCATGGCCTGATGACGGACGCCGAACTCGGCGACTGACCACCTGAAGCGGCGGCCGGCCCCCACGGCCGCCACCCGGGGCCCGCGCAACTTCCCCCCAAGCGCGGGCCCCGGGACCCCCGGACAGCACGAAGGCCCCGCCGAAACGGGGCCAGAACGAGAGAGGAGGAAACGGTGTCAGGACTTCTTCGGAGCAGGGGCGATCTTCGCCACCCACTCGCGGGTGAACCCGGTCAGCTTCGCCATGTGCGACGGCCCCTTGCCGGCCGCCCGTCCCTCTCTCAGCAGCTCGCGCAGCTCAGCGTCGGCGCTCAGGAACGCGGTCTCGGCACGGGTGCGCCGCTTCGTGGCCGCCACGATCCGCTCGTCCAGCTCGTCCAGCTCCTTCATGGCGCCCATCGTGGCACGGATTGTCACGGTCGCGCTACGCGAACGCGCACAGCAGTCGCGAACGGACTATGCGAACGGTATTCTCATCTCAGGGCTAGCGGAAGGCCGCCCTGAACAGGGGCTCCCTTCGCCATGCCCTAACCAGCACGACACCTAAGGAACCTGAATGCCCCGCATCCGCACGGTCAAGCCGGAGTTCTGGGAGGACGAGGTCGTCGGGCTCCTGCCCCGCGATGCGCGCCTCCTCTTCATCTCGACCTTCAACATGGCCGACGACGAAGGACTGCTCCGCTGGACGCCCGCGTACATCAAGGCCAGCGCCTTCATGTACGACGACGACCTCACCCTCAAGCACGTCGAAGAACTCATGGGGATGGTGACCGACGCCGGCCTGCTCTTCCCCTACATCGGCGGCCTAGCCCGGCAACAGATGGCCGTCGTCGTCAACTTCCGCAAGCACCAGCGGATCAACCGCCCGCAGAAGAGCAAGCTGCCGCCTCCCTCGCTGGGCAACTACAAGGTGCGCGAGATGTACGCCCGGCGCGACGGCTGGACGTGCCAGCTGTGCGGCCTCGCCATCCCCCGCCTACCGGTGGTGAACGACTCCCACAACCTCTCGATCGACCACATCCGCCCCCAGTCGGCAGGCGGCACCGACCACCCTTCCAACCTCCGGGCCGCACACCAGGCGTGCAACAAGAGCCGCCGCGACACCCCGGACGGGGCCGACTTCATCCCTCCGCGCAGCCTGGCCGGGCTCGACCATTCCGTGAGCGACGCACTGAGCCGTTCCGTGAACGGTCACCACGACGCGATGAACGACTCACTGAACGATTCAGTGAACGAAGCCCACGCTCCGCAGTATTCGGAGCCGCCTGCATCCACGCAGGGTGACTTTCCTTCACTGAACCATTCACTGCCGGAAGGGAAAGGAAGGGAAGGGAACAGGGAAGGGAAGGGAACCCCCCTACCCCCCGCTGACCAGTCCGGCTTTCCCGCCGCCTCGCAGACGGGCGAACGGCACATCGCCGACCGCATGACGGACGCCTTCCTCGACCGCTTCCGCACCGGCAACGCCTACAGCCGCAGGCAGGTCCGCACCGTCATCGCCGACACCCTCACCAACGGCACCAACCCCGACGAACTGTGGTCCGCCCTCGAACGACTCGGCGACACCAGCAAGCCGGTCACCGCCGGAACCCTCCAGTTCGTCTTCTCCGAACTGCGCAAGGCCCCCAGCGCCGACGTCATCCCCTTCGCCGCCCGCCAGCAGCAGGCCACCGACGACCTCTTCGACCGCGCCATGGCCCGCGCCAAAGCCCGCATGCAGGAGACCTCATGACCCCCGACGAGACCGTGATCCTCGCCCGCTACGTCCGAGCCCTCTGCCCCCAGCAGAAGTTCGACGAGTACACCCCCGACGCCTGGCACGACATCCTCGGCGACTACCAACTCGCCGACGCCCGCCAGGCCGCCGCCTCCGTGGCCCGCCGACAGCCCTTCGTCGCCCCCGCCGAGATCGCCCACGAGATCGCCAAGATCCGCAGCACCCGCACCCACGACTTCGTTTACGAACCGCCCGCCGGCGGCACCGACCCCGACTACCTCACCCGGTACCGCCAGCAGCTCGCCGCAACCGGCAACGGCCAGCGCCCCCCGGTCATCACCCACGAACTCCCACGCCGCCCCGTCGCCGCGCTCGTGGCCAGCCTCGCCGAAGCCATGCCCAAGCCCCCCGAGCACGACGAGGCCATCGCGAAAGTCCGCCGCCCCGGTCCCCTCGGCCGCGAATGCCCCGCGTGCGGTGCTGCGGTCGGGCGGCCCTGCCGGATTGGACAGACCGGCCGTGAACGCGCCCCCCACGAAGCGAGGGAGGCCGCCGCGCTCGGCCGCCGCTACGACCCGGACGCCGAAGAACAGCGCCGCCGCGCCGCCGCGGCCCAGTTCGCCGGCCGTCACGACGAGACGCGCACCGCGTGAACCGGGACCACCCGGAGTGGGCGATCCGCTGCCCCTGGTGCCACGCCCCACCCGGCACCCGCTGCACCACCCCCACCGGACGCCGCATCGCCATCCCCAGCCACGACGCCCGACGAGACGCCTGGACCACCCGGCCGAAGGAGACCACCCCATGACCACCATCCCCGACGCCGCCATCGCCCTCATCGCCGCCGCCCTCGACGACTACCGCCTCACCACACCCCCCACCCAACAAACCCCCCGAGGCGCCGCCGAACGCGCCGCCCAATACCTCACCAGCAGCGGATGGGGACTCCACATCCCCCGCACCCCACCCCGCCTCCGCACCCGCACGGCATGCCCCCACTGCACCGTCCAGCACCTCGTCACCGCCCAAGGCCTCATCCGACGACACGGCCCCCACGGCCACCCGTGCCCCGGCTCCGGCACCCCCGCCCGGATCGCCCAAGTCCCTGCCACCCCCGCGTGATCACTAACGCGCGTGACCTGACCCCCCAGTAACAACCAGCCGAAAGGCCCACCATGACCACCACACCCCGCCGCATCCAACGCCGCCGCACCAAAGGCTGGCGCGACACCAGCGAACACGCCGAAGCCAAACGCACGCCGACACCTCCACCTCATCCAGCCCAACCAGCCAGACACCACCGCCGCCTGACCGGCCGCCTACCCGGTTCCGCCATCCCCGCGCGCACCAGACAGGACATGACCATGACCAACCAGCCCCTCACCGCCGACGAGTGGAACGCCCGCTACCCCATCGGCACGCCCGTGACCGCCTACCCCCTCAGCCGCGACGACGACCCGCTGAAGACGACGACCCGCACCCCGGCCTGGACGCTCGGGCACGGTGCGGCGGTCGTCTCGGTGGAGGGCGAAGCCGGCGGTATCTGCCTGACCCACGTCGACCCCGTCCGGCCGTGACCATCACCGCGCTGCGCCGGCTCCTCGCCGACATCGACGACCAGGGCGGCCCCGACGCCGCCCGCGACAACCGCCTCACCCTCCCCCGGCTCGAGCGGTCGATCAGCTTCACCGCCGTCCGCGCCTGGGCCCGACAACACGGCATCCCCTGCCAGCCCCAAGGCCGCCCACCCCAAGCCGCGGTGGACGCGTGGCGCGCCGCCCACCAGCACCTGACCGACCCGACCGAAGGAAAACCCACATGAGCGACGACATCCAGATCGACGACTACGCCACCTACTCCGAGACCACCGAACACGAGAACGGCCACACCAGCCGACCGGTGATCGTCCAGGGCCGCCAGGCCCGCCAGCGCATGACGGCCACGGTGTACACGGCCGACGGCGAAGCCCCGGAGTATCAGGTGGTCGTGCAGGACCCGGAGACCGGCGTCATCACCGGCATCTCCACGGCGGTCAAGCACGGGCGCCACACGACGACATGGACGCGGATTGACGGTGGCGAGCAGGACCGCATCAGGCAGGAGCGGGACGCGCAGAGGGCGCGGATGTGGCAGGCCGCTGCGGCCGCCGGCGCTTTGACGCCCGCCCGGTGACATCCCGTAGCCCGGGGCGCGGCTATCGCCCCGGGCCTGACCCCACCGTCCCACACCACCGAAAGGGAACCCGACATGACCCCGTACTGGGAAGACGAAGAGACCGGCCTGGTCCTGTACCACGGCGACATGCGCGAGGTGCTGCCCGCGCTCGGGCTGCAAGCCGACTGCATCGTCACTGACGCGCCCTACGCGGAGACCAGCCTCGCCTGGGACCGCTGGCCTGACGGCTGGCCGACGTTGGCCGCCACCGCCGCCAGCAGCATGTGGTGCTTCGGGTCGATGCGCATGTTCCTCGACCGCGGCCACGAGTTCACCGCCTCCGACTGGAAGCTCTCCCAGGACGTCGTCTGGGAGAAGCAGAACGGCACCGGCTTCGCCGCCGACCGCTTCAAGCGCGTCCACGAGCATGCCCTCCACTGGTACCGCGGCGACTGGCGCAGCGTGCATCACGACGTGCCAGTGGAGGAGGCTGGCCGCCAGGGCGGCGGTAAGAGAGGCTTCAAGACAAGGGCCTCGACGCAAGACCACCTGGGGAAGATCGCTTCTCAGATGTGGGTCGGTGACGGGACTCGCCTGCTGCGTTCGGTGATCAAGATCCGTTCCATGCACGGGCGAGCGATCCACCCGACCCAGAAGCCCACTGGAATCTTGCAGCCACTCATCGAATACGCCTGCCCGCCCGGCGGCCTCGTCGTCGACCCCTTCACCGGCTCTGGCAGCACCCTCGACGCGGCCCGCCAGTGCGGCCGGCGCGCGGTCGGGATCGAGGCCCGCGAGGAGTACTGCGAGGCGGCTGCCCGCCGTCTGTCGGCGCTGACGCTGCCCATCCCGTGACCACGCATGGCGGCCTGGGCGCGTTGCTGTCGCGCCCAGGCCTGGCCCGCACCCTACCCACACCCCCTGGAGCCAACCGTGACCACACCCGCCGACGAACTCCGCACCGCCGCCGAAACGCTGCGCGCCGCCGGGGCACAGCCATACGCGGCCTGGCTGGCCGAGCACGCCCGCCGGCTCGACGCCGGAGGCCTTCCTGCCGTCCACGAGCACGTGCTGGTGGTGGCCCGGCAGATCAACGCCGCTGCCTGTTCTTGACCGTTCTGTCGGCCGCCCCGCGCACCGGGGCGGCCCCACCACCCGGAGACCCGATGACCCACCAGACCACCGCCGAGACCGCCGAGCGCCGCGCCAAGGCGGAAGGCGCCATCGAAGCCCTGCGGACCGCCGCCGAAGAGATGCACGTCGGCATCGCCGTCGGCTCGATCCCGCTCGAAGTCCGCCCGGCAGTCGAGTCATGGCTGCGCCGTCTTGCCGAGCAGCGCCTCGACCGCTCGCGCAAGGAAACCGCCACGCCCGCCGCTGCGCCTGCTGCCGTGGAGCCGCCCGCCGACCAGACCGCCGACGCTCCCGCCGCTGAGTGCAGCGCGCAGCACCGCCGGTTCGACGACGACCGACTCTGCATCCGCGCCGCGCAGCACCACGGCGACCACATCGACGAGCGCGGCTACCACTGGTCCGACACCGTGGCCGTCTACCCGGTGGCCGACGGCACGTTCCGCACTGGAACCGACGTGGGCGCCGAGCTGCGCCGCATGGCCGACGAGACGGCAACCGAGACGCAGCCCGCGCGCTGCGTCTGTGGGCACCCCATCGGCCTCCACCACGAAGACGTCTGCCTCCGCACCGACTGTGGATGCGCTGACGCGCTGGAGATCAACGCCGTGCCCGAGGCCCTCGAAGCGGTACTGACGGAGCGCTACACCGAACTCGGCAACTCCTTCTCCCGGATGCGGCGCCAGGAGCAGGGCCCGGACGGGTGGCCCGCAGAGCGCCCCGTCGGCCCGCACCACGTCGCCGAGACGCTGCGGGAGCTGCTGCGGCGGGCGGCCACCGACGGACCCGGACTCCGCCTGCCCGACCACACCGTCAACGAGGAAGAGACCCCGCCCCCTGCCCCCCGCGACCGCCACCGCGCCGCATGGAACGCACTCACCCCCCAGCAGCAGGCCGCCTACCTCGCCCAACTCGACAGCGCCGGTGCGCGGCAGGACCAGACCACAACCGACGAGCCGGAGCGCTGCGCCCACTGCACCCACCCCAAGCGCGACCACGACGGCCGCGCCGACCACCGAGCCAAGCACTCCCCGCTGGTCGCAGGAGACCCCTGGTGCCACGCCTGCGACGGCCCGTGCGACTACGCCGCCGGGGCGCGGCAGGACGAGACGGCAACCGACCAGCCCGCGCCCGGGAGCACCGAGACCCGCCCCTGCCGGACGTCCGTCTCCGGCGGCACGGTGTGGTGCTGCGAAGAAGGCGAGACCGACTGCCCGTGCGTCTGCCACCAGCCCGCCGCCGGGGCGCGACAGGCCGACGAGACGGCAACCACCGAGGCGCCCTGGCCGACCGTCACCGACTTCTCCCTGGAGGTCTGGGAGGGCGACACCTGGGTCGGCGTCACCTTCAAGCGGAAGACCCTCGACGAAGCCCGCGAGCGCCGCGAGTCCTTCCGCCGCCGCTTCCCGGAGGCCCAGCTCCGCATCGTCCGCTGGGACGAGACGTCCACCGTCGTGGAAGCCGATCCCGGGCCCGCCGCCGGGGCGCGGCAGGACGGGGGCCGGCCGTGATCGGTGAGGCCATAGACACCGCGATCACTCTCGGCGTGGCGCTCCTCGTGTGGATCGTCGTCGCGGCCGCTGTCGGCACGGTGGTCCTCCTCGGGGCGGCTGCGGCCGCCGCGTGGGTTGTGAAGACCCTGCGGCGGGGCGTCCGGGCCAGGAGGCACCCAGAGGACTGCTGTACGCCCGCTGGAGCGACGAACACCCCCTCCGGCGGCTCTGCGGACACCGGAACCCCTCCCAGGCCCGCAGAGGGCCGCTCACGGCCTTCGTGGTCCCACAGTCAGCCACCCGACTACGACGAGGCCGCCTGATGGGCCGCGCCCTCGGCATCGGCATCGTGCTCGCCCCGTTCATCAGCGCCGCCCTGCTCAGCCTCCGCTGGGCAGGGCGCGCCCTCCACAACCACTACCGGAAGGACCGCCGATGACACCCGCCCTCCGCTACGGCCACGCCGCCACCCTCACCGCCATCCTCTTCACCACCGCAGCCGCCTACCTCGCCCACACCGGCCACTGGCTCCCCGCCGCCGCCCTCATCTACACCGCCGCCCTCTTCACCTGGATCGCCACCCGCGAATACGCCACCCACAAGCGCACCCTCCTCGAGCACGACTGGGCCAGACGCCAAGCCCTCGGCCACAACCCGCCCCCGCTCAACCCGTGCTGCCGCCTCGGCCGCGCCTCCTACGGCGCAGCCCACGACCACCTGTGCACCGACCTCACCACCCGCCACACCGACCGCCCGGAGGACCACGCAGCATGAACCAGCGCATCCCCCTCGACCACCTCACCAGCGACCAACTCGACCACCTCTACGAACGCGCCGAACAGGCCGAGGCCGCCCTCACCCGCGTCCAGCACGTCGCCGCCCTCATCCACGCCGGCGCGCCCTGGACCGCCAACCGGACCGACACGGCCGCCCGCATCCGCGCCGCCATCGCCGGACCCGGCACGGCAGCGACCGAAGCGACTGTGCCCCGCGCCCTGTTCGACGAGAACGCCCGCCGCCACCAGGCCGCCATCGACCGTGTCGACGAGCTCCTGGCCGCCATCGCCCGCGTCCGCAAGGTCGCCACCGCCATCCGCGACGCCACCGCCGCCGGCCGCAACGACTGGCAGATCGGGCAGCACGACTGCGCACTCACCATCCTCGCCGCCCTGACCGAGCCCGCCCCAGCAGCGACCGAAGCGACCGAGCTGGAGACCACCGTCCGCGTCATCTCCGCCCTCCACCAGACCGCCAACGACACCGTCACCCGAGTCATCGACCTCCACGAGCAGTGGGTAGCGGCCGGCCCGCCCCCGCTCGGCACCAGCCTCGCCCGCTGGTGGGACAAGCGACTCGCCGAACTCCACGACGCCATCCAGCCCGCCGACCAGCCCAAGGAGCAGTGACCATGCCCGCGAAACCACTCGCCGTCGGCGACGTCATCCACGGCTTCGCCTACGGAGCATTCGGCCGCGACCACTACGACTGCGTCCGCATCGAAGCCGTCGGCCCCGACTGGATCGTCACCCGCGACCCCCACGCCGAGTTCGACGACGGCCTGTCGTTCGTCTCCGGAAGCCGCTCTCTGAAGCTGTGCATCCAAGCCCGAGACGAGCCCTGCTCCGGCGGCCCCTGCCCGCTCGCGCGAATCGATCCGCCGCTCACGGACCTCGCCTCGAACCGCTGAAGAACGACGCAGGGGCGCGCCTCACAGTCTCCCCAGACCAGGCACGCCCCCAGGTGCTGATCACCGTACCGCCCCAAGCACCACAGGAGCCACGATGACCACCACCACCCACCTCACCGTCGTGATCCGCCACTGGCCGGACCTTCAGGACGCCCTCGGCCAGCCCGCCATCCACCACGGCTTCGGCATCGGCCTCCGCGGACACCTCGCCGCACTCACCGACATCGCCGACCGCGCCCTCGCCCGCGCAGCCGAGCGAGCCGACTCCGCCCCCGACGCCCCCGGGGAGCGGCCGGCCCCGCTCCGCACGACGATCCTCGACACCATGACCGAGGTCGAGGCCGCGCTCGTCGACTGCGCCGACCAACTCGCCGCCCACATTCAGCGCACCCCCATGAGCCGCGCGCCCCGCGACTGGCCGGCCGCCGACCGCGCCCGCCGGAACGAGCTCGCCGACCAGGACGCCAACGATCCGCGCCGCTGGAAGTGGACGGGGCGGCGGACGGCACCGCATGCCGCCCTGTGGCTGTACGCCCGTCTCACCCAGCCTGGTGGGCCGTTCGCGCCGCTGACCGATCGGCACCGGGAGACCGTCGCCGCCGTGGCCCGAGCCTCCGCGGAGCGGGTGGAGCGGGCGTTGGACATCGCCGCGCAGCGCCGCACGCTGGAGCAGCGGCACGACTGCGGCGGCCGGATCGACGTCCACGGCGGCGAGGGCAGGCAGCCGCTCGCGCACTGCACCGGCTGCGGACGCATCTGGACCGAGAACGGGATGGTGGCCGCGTGAACGACGACGAGGCCAGGGCATTCGTAGAGATCTGGCGAGAGGAGTTGCTACGCGAGCACCCCGAGGTCGCTCGGGAGATGCGGCGCATGCGGCGGGGCATGACGAGCCCGAGCAGGATCGTCATGGACGATGCGCGCCTCAACGAAGCGGACGGACCCGACGGGAGGGCGGGGTGATCGCCGCATGAGCCCGGAGTGGCGGCGGCTCCTCGGCCGGTGCCTGATCGTGGCCGCACTCGCTGTCGTCCTGTGGGTGGCACTCACGGCCTGAACAGCACGAAGCCCGCCGTACCCCACAGGGTGCGGCGGGCTTCGCTCTCCCAAGTAGCCACCGACGCTACGCCCCAGACGGTCACGGCGTCCAGACGTCCGGCCCGCCACCCCGCCACTCGATCAGCAGCGACCGCACCACGTCCATCTCGTCGGCCTCCTGCAGACCGGCCTCCTGGAGATACCTCGCCACGTCGAGGACGGAGAACGCCCGGCCGACGATCGCGCCGTCGATGCGGACACGCCGGCCTCCGTCGTCGTCGGGCGGGTAGATCACGACAGGGGGAACAGCCATACGGCCAGCGTGCGGGCGCGGGCGGGTGGGCGCACGCGGGGATGGGCCGGACACGCGAAGAGGGCCCCCTGCTGTTCCTAGGTCAGCAGGGAGCCCTCTGGTCTGCGGTCGGCTACGGCCGCCACTCCTCACGGTAGCCGGGCCGGTCCGCGTAGGGCAGGGCGAGGCTGCGCAACAGGTCCCCGTGGACCTCGTCCCATCCCATGATGGTGGCGTGGGTGTTGATACGCCCGATCAGCCGCCGCTTGGCGTCGATCTCGCGCAGCACCCGCGCCGGATCCCACTCCGCGATGTGCGCAGCCAGCTCGGGCCCCTCCACGGTCAGGCCGCGCCAGTGCTTGTCCTGCTCGTATGGAGTGTGGTGTTCGGGCGGCCACATGAGGACCATCTCCGAGTTCGTCCAGTCCGGATCATCGCCGGGGCCCTGGTGCCAGTCGTGGGGCGCCCGCACGGCCCGCGCGGTCCGCTCGTCCTCGTCGAGCTGCGCGCGCAACCACTCCACCAGGTCACCCATCCTGCGCCTCCGGCTCCACGCTCGTGACGTCAAAGCTGAACGACACGTCCGAACACGCGTCGTAGATCTCTTGCCGGATCTGGTCCGGTGCCGCATCGGCGTCGGCCTCGATCCGCATCGTCAGCACGAACGTCCTCATACCGGTCTCCTTGGGTCGCTGTCTCGAGGTCGCGAGGTCGGTCCGCTTACCTGGCTGTTTGGGGTTCGCCGCGAAGAACGCGGCCACCTCGTCCTCTCGCCATCGAAGCGCCGTCGTGCCCGGCACCGGTACAGGCTGAGGAAAGGTCCCGCGGCGTCGGTACGTGTGGATCGACACGCGGCTGACCCCGTGCTCCACCGCGATGTCGTTAAGGCTCATCAATCGCGGGCTCCCCTCGCGCTCAGGGTTCTTGGGCACGGCAGCATCCTCCCCGAACCCCTTGACGTTTGTAAAGGGGTCCTGCACTCTGGAACGGCAACAACAAGTCGGCCCCGACCGGAGCTCTCACCCTGCCGGTCGGGGCCAGTCACCCAACCTGCCGTGAACAGGAGAGATGACCGTGACCGATCGTAACGGCCAGCAGCCGCCCCAGCCCAGCCCCCGCGCCCGCGCCATCCAGGCCGCCGCCGACGCCTGCAACGCCCACCAGCAGGCCCCCGACACCAACACGCTCCACCGCCTGCGGGCCACCGTGCAGACCGCCCACAACCTCGGCGCCACCTGGGCTGACATCCGCGCCGCCAGGGGACAGCGGTGAGCACCGAGCAGGACTCCCTCGCCCCGCGGGCGAACCGGATCTTGTCCACGCCGGACACCGTCGAGCAGTGCCGCACCGAGCTGCGCACCCCCACCGAACAGACCATCGCCGCCGGTGCCGCACGCGACCAGGCCGCGTTCGCCCGCATCAACGCCGCCCGCTGACCCCGAGGAGAACCACCGTGCCCGAACAGCACACCGACCTCACCACCCCCGAAGCCGTCGCCGCCGGCCAGCAGGTCTACGACCGCATCACCACCGGCCAGTGCACCGACGCGGTCGCCGAACTCAACGCCGCCTACGGCCAGAAGGAGAACTAGACGTGGGCTTCGGGCAGATCGCCGCGCACCAGGTGCAGTCACTCGCCGCCGCAGCCCGCGCCGGCGCCCTGGACCCGGAGCAGGCCCGCAAGGCCGCGGAGGACAACCTCAACAGGCTCAACCCGGTCGACCGGGCGGAGGCGGAGGCGATCCTCCGCGCCAACGCCCCCCGCTGAACCCACCAGCCGCCGCGCCCCGGTCACCATCCCCCGGCCGGGGCGCGGCTCACCCCCGCAAGGAGCCCCGGCCCGATGCTCGCCTTCCTCACCCGCCGAAAGGACACCCCCATGACCAGCACCACCACCGAGACGTCCCCTCCGCAGACCGACGACAACGTCGTGATGCGGTTCCTCACCCAGGGCGGCGCCACCGTCGAGCTCCGCCGACAGACCCGCACCGTCAACTACCAGTACGGGAACCCCGGCTACCTGCTCGGCAACGGGCAGACCCGCGTCTCCAACGGCTTCAACTGGCGGTGCCTCGGCTGCAACGCCATCGGAGGTGGCGGCCGGTACGGCTTCGGCGACAACCACTTCGACGAGTACATGCCGGAGAAGTCCCGCACCGAGGCCAACGAGCACGCCGCCACCTGCCGGGCCATGCCCAAGCCCACCGCCTGACCGGTAGCCCTCGGCGCACGACCACAACGCGTGCGCCCTGGACATCCGGCCAGCCACCACCCACCCGACCCGAGTGAAAGGGCCGCCATGCGACGCCGCCCCGACCACCTCCTCCGCAGCCTCCTCGCCGCCGCCCTGGCCGTCCTCGCTCTCATGCACCCCGAGGCCACCGCCCAGCTCGCCCAGCTGGCCACCGCGCTCCTCCTCGGCATCGTCACCGGTATCACCCACGCCGCCGCCGCCCAGCCCGAAGCCGCCCTCCTCACCGCCGGCGGTATCTACCTCGCCCACCAGATCCGCACCCACCGCCCCCGCACCACCGCCCGCACCTGACCCGGAGAAACCCGCGATGCCCAGCCGCTTCCGCCGCCCCCGCACCCAGACCATCACCGACACCGTCAACGGCACCCCCGTCACCTACACCATCCCCGACACCAGCCCGCCCCCGCCGCGGCTGCCGTTCCACCTCGACAGCCTCCTCCGCAAAATCCTGTTCACCACCGCCATCCTCATGACGATCGGCGCGATCATCTGGGGCACCGTCGCCATCGGCGGCATGCTCGCCATGCTCGCCCCCGCCTGGGCCGCCTACCTCGTCGCCGGAGTGTTCGACGCCGGATGGGCCGCCTGCCTCATCGCCGAATGGCTCCTGCGCCACGACCACAAACGCGCCGAACTCCCGCGCACCGCCGGCGTCGCCATGCTCGTCGTGTCCATGGCGGCGATCATCATGCACGGACACCTCACCGGCCCGTGGGGCTGGATCGTCGGCATCGTCGGCGCGCTCGTCTCCGCCGCCGCCAAGGGCGTCTGGGCGATCGGCATGCACACCATCCGCATCAAACTCGACCCCAAGTACGAGGCGTACCTGTCCGCGCTGCAGCAGCAGGCCGGCACCGAGATGGCGCTCGCCCTCGGAGAGCGGGACCGGCTCCTGTCGCAGGAACGCACGGTCGCTGTGCGGCTCGCCCTCGAGGCCCGCCGTCCGCCCGCACCGCCGGTGGTCGAGCCCGAGAACCGGCCCGTGGACCGGCCTGAACCGCAGCCGGTCCAGACCGCCGACCAGCCGGTGAACCACGCCGAACCCGCGCCCGCGCCCGCCCCGGTCCACGCCGCCGGGCGTGCCGTGGACCGGCCCATGCAGCCCGAGGACCAGGTCGACCAGCTGCTGTCCCGGCTCCGCAGGGGCGAGCACATCACCAAGCGCGGCGCCGCCTTGATCCTCGGCGTGTCGGAGTCGACCGCGTACCGGCGGCTGAAGGACGCCGAGTCGAAGCTCCACCAGTACAACTAGCCACCCCCGCGGCCGCCCCCGTCCCCGGGGGGCGGCCCTCGTTCTGCCGGAGCCCGCCAGTGAAGATCACCACCGCCGATCTCGCCACCAGCCTCGCCGTGCCCAGCATCGTCACCGGCGCCGCCCTCATCGCCGAATGGCAGTACGGCACCAGCGCGGCCGCCGTCGAGTTCACCGCCGCCGTCGCCGCGGGCAAGCTCGCCTTCGTCAGCTTCGCTAAGAAGTGGAGCCCCGCCCTGGCCTGGTCCAGCCTCGCCGCCGCTGGCCTGTTCACTCAGGCCGGCGTCACCACCGTCGCCGGGATAGGGCCCACCGCCTACGCGTGGCTCGTCTCGTCGGCTGCCGCGGTCGCTGCCCGGCTGGTGTACAAGCACCACACCCGGCATGACGCGATCAAGCTCGACCATGAGTCGGTGAAGCTGCGGACTGCCATGATCCGGCAGGAGATGGCTGCGCACGCCCTCGCGCAGCGGACCGCGCCTGAACCGGTTCAGGCCGGGCCGGACCTGACCGGGCGGACCGTGGAAGAGACCCGCCTGCGGACCGTGGTCCACGAACTGTTCCAGGCCGAACTCCCGGGCTGCACCGTGGAACGGACCAAGACCGGCTGGACCGCGGTTCTTGATCTGCCTGTGAATCTGGACCGGTCCCGCCTCAAGTCCGCCTGGGATCGGGTGGCGTCGGGCATGGGCGTGGCCGGGGAGTTCATGCTGGAAGACGGGGCGCTCACGAACCAGATCATCGCCCGGTTCATCGACGGTGACCCGCTCGCCGCGGTGGTCCCCTACACGCGAACCCAGGGCGCCCGGTTCACCGACCCGGTCCTGTTGGGCGTGGACCGGTTCCTGAACCCGGTCTGGCTCGACCTGGCCTACAACCACACCTTGGTCGCCGGATCGTCCAAGTTCGGCAAGTCCACCCTGGTCCGGTCCATCGCGGTCCAGCTCGCGGACCGCCCGGACACCGTGCTGTACGGCATGGACCTCAAGCCGGGCGCGCCGGAGCTGACCCCGATGGCGCCGATCCTTCAGGACGTCGCGACCACCCCGGAGCAGGCGCACGCCCTCCTCGACTGGCTCAAGGAGGAACTCGGCGAGCGCGGCGAGATCCTCGCTGCCGCGGGCGATCAGGAGTGGGACCCCGCCAAGCACGGCCGGCCCGCGATCTGGGTCATCGAGGACGAACTCGCCGAGCTGGTCCGGCAGGGCGACGACGGCCCGTGGAAGAAGCAGCCGGCCTCCAAGAAGCAGGAGTCCCTTCTCGCGCTGATGCGGTTCGCCGGCATGCACTTCCTGTCCGCCACCCAGCAGCCGAGCAGGAAGGTGTTCGGCGGCACCACGGACGCCCGCGGGAACTACGCGAACCGGCTGTCCACCCGCATGAACGACGCGGACCACCGCCGGTTCATCTTCGGTAACACCCCTGGTTGGGAGCCCGGGAAGCTGGACCAGCCGGGGAAGTTCCTGCTGCAGTCGCCGGTCCACCAGGTCGCCGCGCCGTACAAGGGGATGTGGCTGACGGGCGATGAGTTCCGTGCTGAGGTGGCGCGGATTGGGGCGACGACGGTGCGTGCGCCGGTGGGGAAGCGGCTGGTTCTGCCGGTGGGTGGGTCGTCGAATCAGGAGAAGGTGCGGGCTGCGTTGGCGAAGTACGGCAATGCGACGCGGCGGGAGCTGGAGCAGGCGACCGGGCTGGAGGAGCGGCAGGTGTTGAAGGCGCTGGACGGGCTGAAGCCGGAGGTGGAGCGCACGGACGCGGGGACGTGGCGGATGGTGCCTGAGGAGGCGTGGGACGCGCAGGCGGTCTCCGTCCCGGTGGAGCGGTAAACGCCGAGGTCGGAGCCGGTTTGTGTGGGGTCTCCTACCCCCTTCCCTGAGCGGTGCTGGAAGGTCCGCCAGGGGAGGGGGTTTCCTGTGCCCGGGAGACCCTCTGGGGGACCGTGTCGGGCCGTCGGAGAGAGCTGCCAGATGTCCCGTCCTGGCGGGGCCCACACGCGAGAGGATGCTGCCATGGCTACAGAGCACAAGATGACCTGGGACCCCGACTTCACGGAGTCGGTGGATGAGAACGGGTGGGTGGTCAGGGAGCTGACTGGTATCACGCCCGTGAATTGTTCGTGCGGCTTCGCCAAGGTCGTGGCGAACCGCGATGTGCGGCGGGTGGTCGAGGAGCACGAGGCCGGTGCCGATACCGCGGACACCGCCTGACCTCAACCTTGCTTGACGTATGACCCGTCGTACCGCACCATGGGTCGCAGATCTGGCATGCCCGGAAACGATCACCCCAACTGCGACATGATGCCCCCTCAGCACCACAGTTCCAGGGGGGAACATGAGCAAGAAGCCCAAAGCAGGGAACATCGCCGGACTCGGCTGCCTCAGCCTCGTAGCTATCATCGTCGGAGTCTTCATCATCGCCATCGCCACCAGCGACGGCGACAGCAACGACGGCAGCGACAACAAGCCGCTCAGCGAGAGCGCTGCCGTCATGTGCGAGGAGTTCGTCAAGAAGCGCCTAAAGTCGCCGGGCAGCGCCGAATTCCCCGACCCGTTCGATGCCGACTACGCCAAAACCGTCGTCCTCAGCGACGCCAAGCCGTGGAAGTATGAGGTCACTGGCGTGGTCGACAGCGAGAACTCGTTCGGCGGGCTGGTCCGTGCCGACTACGTGTGCACCGTGTCCACCAAGGACGATGACACGTGGACGCTCGACGACCTTGAGCTAAATCAGCGCTGACACTCGCAGTCTGGCCCGGCCGCCCCGTGCGGTCGGGCCTTTCCCATGCCCGGAGGTGACCCGTGGCCGCCAAGCCGAACCCGCGCCCGGTCACCGACGAGGACCGCAAGGCCGTACGCCGACTCGCCGCGCAAGGCCTCGGCCGGAACGCCATCGCCCGGGAACTGGGCCGGTCCTCTCGCACCATCAGCGTCATAGCCGCCGAACTCGACCCGCCGGTGACGTTCGACCGCACCATGACCGCCGTCGCGACCGAGGCCCGCGTCATCGACGCCAAGGCCCGCCGTGCCGCGCTCATCCAACGCGCCTACACCCGCGCGGAGAAGATCTTCGACCGGCTTGAAGCCGACGAGACCAGCGGCTACAAGTTCACCGCCACCAGCGTCAACGGCATCGAGACCAAGACTCTCGACCACGTGCCCGGCCCCGAAGAGCGCTCCTTGGCCACCGCGGCTGGCCAGTACCTCGCGCAGGCCGCCAAGCTCGAAGCGATCGACGGCGACCCCGGCGTGGACGCCGCGCGGTCGATGCTCGGCTCCCTCGCCGAGGGCCTGCAGAAGCTCGCCGACTCCCCTGCTGAGCAGGGCAGTTCGGTAGACTGATCGCACAACCAAAGACGGACCCCGGCGGGTGCGGGAACACCCCCGGGGCGTGGCCAACCTGGATGAGAGGTTGACGTGACCGAGGCTACATGCTCGGAGCCCGGATGCGAGCGCCGCCGACCCGTGTGTCTTCTGCGGAGGCGAGAGCGAGGCCGTCGACCACATCCACCCGGTCGTCCGTGGTGGCTCCGACCGGTGGACGAACCTGGCGCCCATCTGCCAGTCCTGCAACTCGATCAAGCGCGACCGATCGCTGCTGGAGGTGCTGCTCCCCGGGAGGTGACCCGTGATCCGTGGGTTGGACCTTCCGCTCAGCCGCAAGCAGATCGAGGCGGTCGCGTACTCGACGGCGCGCATCAACATCCTCCATGGCGCGATCCGCTCGGGTAAGACCGTCGCCTCGCTGATCGCGTTCCTGATCGCGGTCGCCGCGGCCCCGTCGTCGGGGCTGATCGTGATCGTGGGCCGGTCGCTGCAGACGATCGAACGGAACGTCCTCGACCCGCTCCAGGACGACGCCCTGTTCGGGCCGATCGCCAAGCTGGTCGTCCACACCCGTGGCGCGACGACGGCGACGATCCTCGGCCGGACTGTGCACCTGATCGGCGCCGCCGACTCCCGCGCGGAGGGCCGCCTCCGTGGTCTGACCGCCTGCCTCGCGTACGTGGACGAGGCGACGCTGATCCCGCGCGGCTTCTGGAACCAGCTTCTCGGCCGCCTCAGCGTGCCGGGTGCGCGGCTGCTGGCGACGACGAACCCCGACAACCCGGGGCACTGGTTGAAGAAGGAGTTCCTCGACCGCGCGGCCGACTTGGACCTGCGGGAGTGGCACTTCACCCTCGACGACAACCCCGCCCTCGACGAGGCGTACGTCGCTTCCCTGAAGGCCGAGTACGTCGGCCTGTGGTACCGGCGGTTCATCTCCGGCCACTGGGTGCAGTCCGAGGGCGCCATCTACGAGATGTTCGACACCACGAAGCATGTGGTGCGGGACCTGCCGCGCATCGACCGCTGGCTGTGCGACGCGATCGACTACGGCACCGTCAACCCGTACGCCGACCTGCTGATCGGCGTCGGCGCGGACCGGCGCCTGTACGTGGTCAGCGAGTTCCGGCATGACTCCCGTACCGCGCGCCGGCAGATGACGGACAGCGAGTACTCGAAGGCGCGCCGGGCGTGGCTGGCCAGGGTGCCGCAGCCGCAGTCGAACGTCGTGGGTGTGGCGCCGGAGTGGACGATCGTGGACCCGTCGGCGTCGTCGTACATCGAGCAGCTGCACCGGGACGGTGTGAGCGGTGTGACGGCGGCGGACAATGCGGTGCTCGACGGCATCCGCACGGTGTCCTCGCTGATCTCCACCGGGGATCTGCTGGTGCACGAGTCCGCGCGCGGCCTGATCGACGAGTTCCCGGGCTACTCGTGGGACGACTCTGCGGCGGAGCGCGGCGAGGATAAGCCGATCAAAGAGAATGATCATTCGCTCGACGCGATTCGCTACGGCCTACGGACGACCGAGGCCCTGTGGCGGCCGTACCTACCGACCCGACTGGAGGTGGCTGCCTGATGTCCCTGCCCGCAGGCAACACCGCGTGGCCTCCGCCTTACCTCGGACCGGCCCTCGACGCGATGCACGCCTGGGATTCCTGGTGGTCCGGTGACCCCGACCGGCTGGAGCAGCTCTACGGCGGCTCGACGGGCGGCGGCCCCGACCCCAAGCGTCTGCAGTTCGCCGGCGGGGTGATCGGCCGTCTCGCACGCTGGTGGTGGGGCACGCCGACCGCCCCGGGCGAGCGCCGCACGAAGTTGCACGTGCCGATCGCCGGTGACCTCTGCGGTGGGTCGGCCGACCTCCTGTTCTCGGAGCCGCCGAAGCTCACCGTCGACGACGACACCACCCAGGACCGACTCGATGCCCTCGTCGACGACGGCATGCTGGCCACGCTGCAGACAGCCGCTGAGGTTGGCGCTGCCCTGGGCGGCGTGTATCTGCGGCCGGTCTACGACAAGGAGCTGGCGGACCGGCCGTGGATCGTCGCCGAGCACGCCGACCGGGCCCTGCCCGAGTTCACCTGGGGCCGCCTCTCCGTAGTCACGTTCTGGAAGGCCGTCCGCGAGGAGGACGGCCAGATCTGGCGGTGGCTGGAGCGGCACGAGCCGGGCGTCATCATGCACGGCCTGTACCAGGGCACGAAGGACAACCTCGGCCGACCGGTCCCCCTCGAGGACTCGGAGGCCACAGCCCCGTTCGCGCCCCTGGTCAACGCCGAGGGCGCAATCCCGACCGGCTACAACGGCCTGGACGTCGTGTACATCCCCAACCAGATCAGCCGCCGCTGGCGGTGCAAGCCGAAGCTGAAGGACTTCGGCCGCTCCGACCTGGACGGGGTCGAGCCGATGATGGACGCCCTCGATGAGACCTACAGCTCGTGGATGCGGGACATCCGGATCGGCAAGGGCCGCATCGTCGTGCCGAACGCCTACCTGCAGTCGCAGGGGCCTGGGCGGGGCGGCTCGTGGAATCCGGATCAGGAGGTGTTCGCCGGGCTGGACATGCTGGCTCGTGCGGATGCGAGCGGGCAGCTCACCGTGGCCCAGTTCGCGATCCGGGTCGCCGAGCATCGGGAGACGGCGGAGGACTTGGTCAACCAGATCCTTCGGTCGGCCGGCTACTCGGGGCAGACGTTCGGGCTCGGTGGCGACGCCGCGGTGACCGCGACGGAGATCACCGCCCGGGAACGGCGGTCGATGACGACTCGCGGCAAGAAGATCCTCCGGTGGCGGCCGGCACTGGCGCAGCTGGTGGAGGCGCTCCTCGCCATCGATCAGGCCGTGTTCGGCGGGAGCATCGTGCCCCAGCGGCCCACGGTCGAGTTCGAGGACTCCGTGCAGGAGGACCCGCTGACGCTCGCCAACACGGCGGACGTTCTGCGGCGGGCGCAGGCGGCGAGCACGGACACGCTGGTGCGGATGGCCCACCCCGAGTGGGACGACACCCAGGTGCAGGAGGAAGTCGACCGGATCCAGCAGGAGGCGGGCACCGCGGTGCCGGACCCGATGCAGACCGGAGCCCTCCCGTAGAAGGTGGTGATCGGCCATGCCCGTGTCCCCGGCCATGGCCGAAGACCTCGCCGCAGCAGTCGCGGACCTGTACGAGGCCGCCGAGGGCGAGCTCATCGGGAGGATCCGACGGGCGCTCGCTGAGGGCATCAACAGCCCCGTGTGGGTCGAGCTCAAGCTGGCCGCGGTCGGCAACCTGCAGGTCGCGATCGAAGAGGTCATCGCCGCGCTCCAGCTGGACGCGTCGGGCGCCGTGCACCAGGCGCTCGCCGAGGCCTACGACCGTGGCCAGCAGGCCGCTGTCGCCGAACTCGGGGCCCTCGGTGTCGGCCAGACGGCTGCGGCCGCGGCGGCAGTACCGACGGCGCCGGTGGTGGACCGGCTGGCGCAGGCCGTCATCGCGGACACGGGGCCGGTGCATCTGCGGATGCTGCGCCAGTCCATGGACGTGTACCGGGAGGTCATCGGCCGGGCCGCCGCAGCCCCCGCGCTCGGCGTGCAGACCCGCCGCCAGGCGGCACAGTCCGCGTTCGACCAGTTCGCCAACCGCGGGGTACGCGGTTTCGTCGACCAGTCGGGCCGGTCGTGGGAGCTGCGCTCCTACGTGGAAATGGCGATGCGGTCGGCGACCGCCCGCGCCGCCGTCGAGGCCCACTCGGATCGGCTGGGTGCGGCCGGGGTGGACCTGGTGATCGTGTCGCAGGCGCCGGAGGAGTGCCCGCTGTGCCGGCCGTGGGAGCGGAAGGTGCTCGCCCGAACGGGCGCGCCCGGGGAGCGGACGGTGCAGGTGGAGCACGCCACGGAGGACGGCGAGATGGTGACCGTGGTGGTGGCCGGGTCGCTGCCGGAGGCGCGCGGGAAGGGCTTCATGCATCCGAACTGCCGGCACACGGTGTCCGCGTACTTGCCTGGGGTGTCCAGGATTCCGAAGGCGCAGCCGTCGCGGGGGACGTACGAGGACTCGCAGCGGCAGCGGTACCTGGAGCGGCAGGTGCGGAAGTGGAAGCGTCTGGAGGACGCGGCCATGGACGAGGCCACAGCGAAAGCGCGGCGTGCGCGGGTGCGCGCGTATCAGGCCCGCATCCGCGAGCTGGCCGCGGAGACGGGCCTGCCCCGCAAGAGCCACCGCGAGCAGCTCTCCACGGCCCGCTGACCGGGCACACAGAGTCTTCCGCCCGCCGGGTGCGGGCCGGATCGCACAACCCCCGCCAGGCGCGGGGCCGAACCATTCCGACGCGCACCAGGAGTGCACGCATGCCCAAGCGAACCCTCCCCCGCCACGCCCTGACCGGCGCTGGCTGGGCACACCCCTACGGCCACGCCCCTTTCGCGCCGTACCTGTACGCCGACGGCGGGGACGGAGACGGCTCCGGATCCGACAACGGCGACAGCGGTAACGGCACGGGCGACGACGACCAGGACGACGATGCCGGCGGGACCGGCGACGACGACCAGGGCGACGACGGCGCGGGCAAGGACGACAAGCCCAAGCCGAAGCCGCCCGCCAAGAAGGACGAGGACCCGGCGGCCGAGCTGGAGCGGCTCCGCAAGGAGCTGAAGCAGGCCAACGCCGACGCGGCGAAGGCCCGCACGAACGCGAAGAAGGCCGCGGCGGACGAGGCCCGATCCGAGATCACCAAGCAGATCGCGAAGACGCTCGGGCTGATCGAGGACGACAAGGACACCCCGCCGGACCCGAAGGCGCTGTCTGCGGAGATCGAGAAGGCGAAGGCCGCGCACCGCGAGACCGCGGTGGAGCTGGCCGTGTTCCGGGGCGCGTCGAAGTACGGCGCCGACGCGGAGGCCCTGACCGACTCCCGCAGCTTCCTGCGGTCGATCGCTGACCTCGACCCGGGTGACGAGGAGTTCGCGAAGAAGGTGAACGCCGCGATCAAGCAGGCGGTCACCGACAACCCCAAGCTCAAGGCCGCGGGTCAGGCGCCCGCGCGCACCAGCGGCGACTTCTCCGGCAGCACGGAGAAGCCCAAGAACGGCAACAGCATCGAGGCGCAGCGAGAAGCGTTCCGTAAGGGACGACGCTGACGCCTCCACACAGATGGGAGGCCCGTCGTGGCCAACACCTTTCTCACCCCCGACCTGATCGCCACGCGCGGGCTCGCCACGCTGTACGAGAACACCGTGATGGCGCAGCTCGTGCACCGCGACTACGAGGCCGACTTCCGCGGCCGGCAGGGCGACACCATCACGGTGCGCAAACCCGCGACGTTCACCGCGTCGCAGTTCGACCGGAACACGGGCATCGTCCCGCAGAACGCGACCGAGACCGGTGTGCCGGTCACGCTGAACCACTTCCCGGACGTGTCCGTCGCGGTGACGACGGAGCAGCTCACCCTGGAGATCAACGACTTCGGCGAGCAGATCCTCGACCCGATGATGAAGGCGATCGCGGAGAAGATCGACCGCGACCTCCTCGCCCTGCGCACGGACGTCGTGCAGCAGGTCGGCGGCGTCGCCGCGAACACCGACGGCGAGGACTACCACGGCTACGACGGGAACTACCCGTGGTCCGACTCCCGCGTCCTCATCGAGGCGGGCGAAGTCCTCGACACGCAGAACGTGCCGATGGACGAGCGGCGGGTCGTCGTCGGCCCGCGCACGAAGTCGCGGTGGATCGCGGAGAAGGCGTGGCGTGCGGCCGACCAGTCCGGGTCCACGGTGGGTCTGCGGCAGGCGCAGTTCGGTGGCATGGCGTCCGGGTTCGACCCGTACATGTCGCAGAACGTGAAGCTGGAGTCTCCGGCGACGACCGAGGAGTCCCTGGCGTTCCACAAGACGGCGTTCGCGCTGGTGACGCGGACGCTGGAGGTGCCGCCGGGCGCCCAGGACGCGGCGATCATGAACTACGAAGGGTTCGCGCTGCGCGTGGTCTACGACTACGACATCAAGTACAAGCAGACCGTCGTCAGCGTGGACTGCCTGTACGGCACGAAGACCCTCGACGCGAACCGGGCCGTGATCATCAGCGGCGAGACCGGGTCCTGACCCCCTCTCCGGTGAGGGCAGGGGTGGTGGGCAGGTGGAGGGGAGGCCGTGACGTGCGTGTAGTGCAGATCGGCCTCCCTGGCCTGGCCCGCTCCTGGAAGAACGATGTCGCCGCCGCCGGTACCCGGTTGGGCTGGGACGTGCTGCACCTCTCCCCGCACGATCCCGGCCCGATCGTCCAGGCGCTGCCCGGCGCCGACATGCTGCTCTGGGTCCACACACCCGGTAAGGCCCCGCAGCACGGTGACCGCATCCTCGCTGCCGCCCGGTCAGCCGGCGCAGCCACGGTGGGGATGCACATGGACCTGTACTGGACGCGCCCCAACCGGGAGCCGGAAATCGGCCGGGACGCGTGGTGGCGCTGCGACCACGTGTTCACCGCCGACGGCGGCCACCAGAAGAAGTTCAAGGCGCGTGGCATCAACCACCGCTGGCTTCCTGCTCCGGCGGGGCGCCGCTGGCTCACCCCCGGCGTCGTGGATAAGGAGCGGTGGCCGGAGCCGATCGTGTTCGTGGGGACGTGCTCGGCGGGCAGCCATCGCAACCACCGCAGGCAGCTCCTCACGTGGGCGAAGGAACGGTGGGGGGATCGGTTCGGCTGGTACGGCACGCCGCGCCGCCGCGTATGGGGCACCGACCTGTCCAGCCTCTACGCCACGGCGCGGGTGGTGCTCGCTGATTCGGTGCCGGTGCCGCGCTACTGGTCGGACCGGGTCCCGTTGACCCTCGCGCGGGGGGCGCCGCTGGCGCATCCGCTGATCGAGGGCATGGACGAGCAGGGCTACACCCCCGACCTGCTGCTGGGGTACGAGGTCGGCGAGTTCGGGCCGCTCGGGGACCTCATCGACAGCATCACCGACCGCGAGCTGGCCGACCGTGCGGAGCGGGGGCGGGCGCTGGTGGAGGAGCGGCATCTGTGGGAGCACCGGCTCCAGTACATCCAGAAGGTGGTGTTCGGGTGAGCGGGCCGACCGTGATCGTCATCTGCGCGGGCGAGGCGACCCGGTGGGGCGACCACCGGGGCACGCCGAAGCACCTGCTGGCGCCGGAGGGCGAGCGGCTGCTCGACCGTACGGTGCGGCTGGCGCGCGAGCATGGCGCGGGGCGGGTGCTGGTGGTGTCCAAGCCCGGCGATGCCCGGTATGAAGCGGACGGCGCGGAGCGGGTGGACGCCCGGCTGACGCCGTCCAACGCGGACGCGGACAAGTTTCTGTCGTCGCGTCATCTCTGGGCCCCCGACGGTCGCACGGTCGTCCTCTACGGCGACGTGTGGTTCGACGACGAGGCGATGGCCCTGATCCTCGGCGACGAGCGGCGCCAGTGGCTGCTGTGGTGCCGGCCCGGCGCCTCACAGACCACCGGCGCCACCTCGGGCGAGTGCTTCGCCGTCACCTTCTGGCCCGAGCACCACGCCGAATACGAGCAGGCCCTGCACCGGGTGGCCTCGCTGTGGCGAGCCGGGCTGCTGCGTCGGTGCGGCGGCTGGGAAACCTACCGGGCGATGTGCGGCCGGGGCGACCGTGAACTGCGTACGCACCGCATGTACGGCCGGTACGAGGTGATCGGCGGCTGGACAGAGGACTTCGACAAGCCCCTGGACTACGAGCGGTGGCTCGACCGGCGGCGGGGTCGGAGCGTGTCGGTGGTGATCCCGTGGCGGCCGGCCCCTGGCCGCCAGCGCATCCTCGGATGGGTGCGGCGGCAGTGGCAGGAAGCCTTCCCGACCTGGCAGGTCGTCACTGGCCGGGCCCCGGAGGGGACGTGGCGCAAGGGGGCTGCCGTCCAGGACGGTATCCGCCGGGCGCAAGGCACCACGATCATCGTCGCGGACGCGGATGTGTGGTGCGACGGCATCGAGCAGGCCGTGGACGAGGTCGCGGCCGGGCGGGCGAAGTGGGCGATGCCCCACACCCTGGTGCGGCGGCTGACCGAGGAGGCTACGGAGAAGGTGCTCGAGGGCGGGCCGCTGGACGGGCCCACGGTCGAGACGCATCCGGGGATGGCGGGCGGCGGCATGGTCGTCCTCACCCGGCAGACCGCTCGCGGGGTGCCGATGGACCCCGGGTTCGAGGGCTGGGGCCAGGAGGACCAGGCGTGGGCGGTCGCGCTGGAGACGCTGGCGGGCCCGATGTGGCGCGGGACGGCGGATCTGGTGCATCTGTGGCATCCGCCGGCCGAGCGGCTGTCCCGCGCGTCCGGATCGCGGGAGGGGCTGGCCCGGTACCGCCGCTATCTGGACGCGCGGGACCGGCCCGCCGCGATGCGGGCCCTGCTCGCCGAATTCTGCACGAGCCCGCTGAAGGGATCACCTCTGATGTACAGGTACCGCAACGCGAACACGGGCGACGAGGTCGAGTACGCGCACCGGAACGCCCGGCTGGAGATGCTGCCGAACTGGTCCCGCATCCCGGCCGAGACCGCGCCGGAGCCGGAGCAGTACGAGGCGGCGCCCGCCGCCCCGGAGCAGCCGGGGGAAGCACCCGGGCCCGCCCCGGAGCCGGTGCCGGTGCCGGTGCCGGTGCCGCCGGTGGAGGAGACCGCGGTTGTGGCGCGCCCTGCAGTGAGCGCATCGAAGGCGGCGTGGGTGGAGTACGCCACCAGCCTCGCCCAGGACTCGGACGAGGCCGCCGAGATCGCCACCCTCACGAAGGCCCAGATCATCGACCGCTACGGCAGCAAGGAGCACTGACACCATGGCCGACCTGGTCACCAACATCGGCAAAGGCCGGTTCATCTACTACGCCAGCCTGCCCGCTTCGGACGATGCGCTGATCGCAGTTGTGTTGGAAGCGGCCGACCTCGAGGCGGACGACGCGCTGCAGGACTACGACACCCTCAGCGCGCTGCTCGCAGGCGCGTCCAACGAGCAGACGACGATGGGTCGCAAGACGCTCACGAACGTGACCGTCACCGTCGACGACACGGCGAACGACGCCAGCTTCGACGCGGACGACATCACCTGGACCGCGGCCACCGGCAACGCCACCGGGAAGCTGGTGATCTGCTACGACCCGGACACCACCGGCGGCACGGACGCCGACCTGATTCCGCTGACCATCCACGACTTCGCGGTCACCCCGGACGGCACGGACATCACCGCGCAGATCGACTCCGACGGCCTCGCGGTCGCCGAAAACCCCTCCTGACCCCAGCCCGAGCCCCCGGGGGGTGAGTCGTGCCGCTGTTCGACACCCTCACGGACGACTTCAACGACAACGTCCGGGACACCGTCAAGTGGCCGGACTCCTACGGGGGCGTCACCGAGGTCGGGGGCCGCGCGCGGGTCCCCTGCACCGACGACTACGCGGCGTACGCCTCCGACACCGCATACACCCTGGCAGGCTCGCACGTGCAGGCCAGGGTGTACCCGCCCGCCGAGGGCGAAGCCACAGAAGTGTGGGCGCAGATCCTCGTCACCACAACGACGGCCGGCACCGACGCGATCATCGAGATCAGTCCGCTCGAGACGTACGTCGGTATGGCCGTGCGCGTGGACTACACCGATCCGAACTACACGGCGATCGACTACGACCCCGTCGCGCACGCGCATCTGCGGATCCGCGAGACAGACGGGACCCTGTACTGGGAGACGTCCCCAGACGGGGCGACGTGGACGGTGCAGCGCAGCGTCACCTCGCCGGCGTGGGTGGCCGATGAGACGCTGCAGGTGCAGCTGATCTCCCACCGCGACGACGAGACGGTCGATTTCGCGGAGTTCGACGACTTCAACGTGGTCCCGGCGGCTGGGCATGTGCTGCCGACCGGTCCCGCGGTAGAGGCTGAGTCGGGGCGGCCGGTGCAGGCGGCCAAGACGGCTGCGGTCGCTGCGGCCTCGGCGGTGGCCCGGGCTGGAGCGGTGACCGTCCGCAAGACGGCCGGTGTGGGCTGTGCGCGCACGGCGGTGGCGGCGGGCGAGGTGCAGGCGGCCAAGACCGCCGGCAACACGGCCAGTGGTTCGGTGGAGGCCGGGCGGCCCCTGCGCATCACGCGCACTGCGTCGGCCGGAACGGCACGCACGGTGGTGGCGGCCCGGCCGCTCGCCGTCGTGCGGGCCGCAGCTGTAGCGCATGCGGCCGAGGCGACGGAGGCACGGCCGGTCCAGGCCGCGCACGTCGCCGCTGCGGCAGCAGCCAGCGAGACCAGTACGGCCCTCCCGGTTACCGTGGCGCGCACCGTGCACGTGGGCGCAGCACGCACGGTCGATACGGCCGGGGCCCTGCCCCCTGCCAAGACGGCCGGTGTGGACGCGGCCCGCGTGGTCGCAGCTGGCCGCTCGCTGTCGACAGCGGGCACCGCCCACGTGGGAGCGGCTCGCACAGTGGAGGCCGGGCGGCCGGTGACCGCCGTACGGGTGGTGCCGGTCACGGGTGCGGCCGCGGTCGAGCAGGCACGGCCGGTGCAGGTGGCCCGGACCGCGCAGCTGGCGGCCGCGCGTGAGATGGCGCGGGCCGGGCGGCTGTCCGTCTCGGGCGCGACCGACGTTGGCGCGGCTGGGGCGGTCGCCCGGGCGCACCCGCTGGCGGCCGCCAAGACGGCTGCGGTAGGGGCGGCTGCCGGGGCCGAAGCGGCCCGCCCGGTCACAGCAGTACGCACGATCCAGGTGGGTGCGGCCCGGGAGACCAGCGTCGCCCGCGGCCTGGCCCACTCCCGCACAGCGCTCCTCGGGGCATCTCGAGAGCGCACGGCCGGGCGGAGCCTGGTCACCACGGCCGGGCTGCCCGTTGCTCCCGCGCTGCTGGTGGAGCAGGGCCGCCCGGTCACCGCCGCGAAGACGCGCGGCATTGAGCCGGCTGGGGTGGCCGAGGCCGGTCGGCCGGTACGGGCGGTGCGGCTCGTACCGGCCGGCACGGCACCATCCCTCGAGGGAGCCCGTCCGCTCGCGGCGGCCAAGGTGCTGCGGCTGGGTGCGGCGCGGTCGAGTGAGACCGGGACGCTCCTGCTGCTGGCGGGCGCGCTCGAGGCGTCCGCGGCCCGCGAGATGGCGGCGGCCCGGCCGGTACGCGCGGGCAAGACGGCAGCGGTCGGCCGCGCGGCAGCTGTAGAGGCCGCTGGGCCGGTCCTGGCCGGGCACCGGGTGCGTCTCGGCGCCGCCCGCGTGCTGCTGGCTGGCCGGCCGGTGCGGGCCCGCAGTGATGTGCCGCTCGGTACGGCCCGCTGCACGGCCGTGGCGGGGCCGGTGCGGGCGGCCAAGGGGCTGCTCGTGGGCAGCGCGCTCGAGCGCGGGCGCGCGGGGACCATCCGGCAGCCGTTCCAGACGCGCATGGTCCGTGCCGCCCGCACCACGGCCCGGGCACGCCCGACGGGGTGGAGCAGGCAGCGGCCGGCGGACGAGCTGACGCCGTCCACGTCGGGGCCGCTCCTCACTCCGTCGACGGCTGGCCCGTCGCTGACTGCATCCGTATCCGGGCCGCACCTGGCGGCCTCCAGCACAGGAGGAGGCTGACATGCCGGACGTGGGCGACCTGGTCACCGCGCAGCTGGTGGTGTCCCCGTATGACGGGACGACCCAGGCTGCGCTGGCGGTGACCGCGCCGGACGGCACCGTGACGACCCCGGTGGTGTCGACCGGCGACGGTGGGCAGACGTGGACGGCTCCGCTCACCTACACGGCGGCCGGGATCTGGCGGCTGTCGTGGACGGTGACCGGGACCGGCGCGAGCGTTGAGCACGAGCTGGTCTCCGTCGCACCCGCCCCCGGGGCGGGGCTGGCGGGGCGGGTGTACGCGACGACCACACAACTCGCCGAGTACATGCAGGCTGCCCCGCCGCTGGACGCAGCAAAGCTGCTGGCGGACGCCTCCCGGATGCTGGATGCGCTGGTGCTGGCGTACTGCCGGTACGACGTGGACGACGGCGGCATGCCCACCGACGACGCTGTGGCGGCGGCGATCGGGCGGGCGGTGTGCGCGCAGGTCGCCTGGTGGGACGAGCTCGGCGACCACCGCGGCGCGGCTGGTGCGGGCTGGGGGTCGGTGAGCATCGGCTCGGTGAGCCTCGGCGGGAGCCCCGCCTCGTCTGCGGATGGCTCGGATTCCGCGGCTCGGCAGGTGGCTCCGCAGGTGTGGGACGAGCTGCGCTCCCCGGACCTGCACGATCGCCTGTACGTCGGCGCGGTGGCGGTGCCCTGGTGAGCCGCGTGCCCGGGTGGCTGCTGCGTCACCGCATCACGATCGAGGCATACGAGGGCGAGTCCAGCACCGGCCCCCTGTACGGGCCGCCGGTCGAGGTACGCGCCTTCGTGGACGAGCAGACCCGCACGGTGCGCACGCCGGGCGGCGAGGAGACCACCTCGTCATCCACGGCCTACGCGGCCCCCGGCACCACGGCGCCGCCCCTGTCGCGCGTCACTCTCCCGTCCGGCCGGACCACCACGGTCATCGCCTCCCTGACCCGGGACGGCGGCGGCCTGCCGACCCCGGACCACGTGGAGATCCAACTCACCTAGGAGGCCGGTATGCCGCTGAACTTTCGGCTCGACTTCGACAGGTCAGCGGCAGGCGAGTTGCGGGCCGCCGCCGCGCGCGGCCTCCTCCTGGGCGCCGAGCACGTCCTGACGGAGGCCCAGGACCTGGTGCCGCTCGACGAGGGCGGCCTCCAGAACACCGGCACCGCGTCGGTGGACGAGGGGTCGCTGACGGCGATGGTGTCCTTCGACACCCCCTACGCGGTCCGCCAGCACGAAGAGCTGGACTGGCGGCACGCCCCCGGCAGGCAGGCCAAGTACCTCGAGCAGCCGCTCAACGCCGAACGGTCGACGGTGCTGGCCCTGGTGGCTGCCCAGCTGAGGCGGGTGCTGCGATGAGCCACGAAACCGACCTGCTGCGGGGGGTCGCCGAGCTCCTCGAGGACGCTGGCGTCGGCGTGTACGACGAGACGGGCCCGCTGCCGGCCGAGGGTACGGGCATCGTCCTCGGACGGCTCCCGGACGGCCCGGACAGGGCGCTCGGGCTGACGACGTATCCGGTGGCCGACGACTACTCCACCGACTCCATCACCGGCGTCCAGGCGCGCATGCGGGCGGGCACGGCCCCGCTCGACGTGCTCGACCTTTCCGACGCCGTCTTCGACGTCCTGCACAACCGGCGCCGCTGGGACGCGCGGGGTGTGCGGGTGGAGATCTCCTGGCGGAACTCCGAGGCGTGGATCGGCCAGGACGCGAGCGGGCGCATGGAGCGCACCGCGAACTACTACTTCCGGACCGTGCGGTCCGGGCCTCACACGATCGACTAGGAGGACCGCATGTCCACTCCCATCGAGGAGAACGAGCTCGCACGCGAGTGGCGGCTTGAGATCAACATGGGCACCGAGGAGTCCCCGGACTGGCAACTGTGCCCCGGGGTCCGCGAGTTCCAGCCCGTGTCCGAGCCGAACATCGAGGACTCGTCGGACTACGACGGCGAGGGCTGGGCGGGCAACACGAAGACCGCGCAGTCGTGGGAGCTGTCCGTCACTATCCGCCGCAAGGCCAACAAGACGGCGAAGGAGTACCACCCGGTTCACGAGGCCATCCGGCTGGCGCACTTCGAGTACGGGGAGTCCAACCTCGTCCACCTGCGGTACATGAACAGGGAGGGGCTGCCGGAGGCGTACGAGGGCAAGGCCATCCCGAACTGGCAGCCCGCCGGTGGCGAGTACACCGCGCTCGGCGAGGTCGAGATCACCTTCACCGGTGACGGGCCGCTCACGCCGATCGACAACCCGCTGGCCGGATCCTGATGGCCGAAGCGTCCACCCAGTTCGAGGCGCTCAACAGCTTCCTCGACGACTACCTGGAGCTCCCCGTCCGCGGCCGGGACGGGGAGACCCGCATCTACCGGATCGAGGACCCGCCCGCCGAGGACGGCCTGCGGATCGAGCGCATCACCACGCTGGCCGCCCGCCTCGCGGCCGGCGGGAAGCGGCCCGAGACCCCGGTCCTGGACGACGAGGAGGAGAAGGATCTCTTCCGGCTGTGCCTCGGGGAGACGTACGACCAGCTGCTCGCCGACGGTGTGAAGTGGGCGCAGTTCAAGCACGTTGCCCTGACGGCGATGTTCTGGGTGGTGTCTGACAAGGAGACCGCCGCCGAGTTCTGGCGGACGGGCCAGCAGCCGGGAAAAGCCCGGAACCGGGAGGCCCGGAGAGCGCAGGCGAAGCAAGGTACCTCGGGGTCGGGCGCGGGGAGTACGACCCGGTCACCGGCCTCTACGAGTGGTACGAGGGCGGGCTCCCGCCGCCGTCGCGGGCGCGGTCAGGGTCGCTGAAGAACCTGACCTGGGAGCGGATGCTCCAGCAGTGGCCGCTGATCGAGGCCGACCTGCACTCGCAGTACGGCATCGACGCCTCCTCCGGCATCCTCCGCGAGCGCACGTGGCGGTGGCTGCAGGTCCGCATCCTCGGCCTGCTGTCCGCGGAGACGCGCCTGTACCGGCACTTCGCACCGCCTCCCGAGGACCGCAAGAAGACCCGACCCCGAAGGAGGTAGTGCTGTGGCGCTGACCGTGGGCGAGCTGCAGGCCGTGCTCTCGATCGACGACCGGGCGGTGACCCCTGCCCTGCGCAGGGCCGAGGAGGCGCTGCGGCAGTCCGGGCAGCGCATGGGCTCCGACGCCGAGGCCGAGGGCGAGCGGATCGGCGAGATTCTCGGTCAGGGTCTGGTGCGGGGCGCGGATGGCCAGTGGCGGAACATGCGCGGCGAGCTGGTCGACGCAGCGACCGCCGCAGTGGCGGAGGCTGAGGCCGTCATGCGGCGCGGTGGGCAGCGCATCGCCAACGCCGCCGGCGACGCGGGCGACGAGGCGGGGCAGGAGCTCGCCGATGGCGTGGCCCAGGGCGCGGACGAGGCTGTCGATCAGGCGTCCTCGCGGATGGACCGGCTGAAGATGGCGGCCGCCGGTGCGGGCATCGCGGCGGGCGCCGTCCTCATGTCGTCGTTCCAGGAGGCGCTGAGCCAGTCGCAGATCACGGCCCGGCTCGGGGCCCAGCTCGGGACGACCCCGGCCGTTGCGCAGCAGTACGGCAAGGTAGCCGGGCAGTTGTTCAAGGACGCGATCGTCGAGGATTTCCAGGCGGGGGCGGACGCGATCAAGGCGATCGCTGGGGCTGGCCTGCTGCCGCCTGACGCGACGAACGCGCAGATCAAGGACATCGCGACCAACGCAGCTGACTTGGCGTCCGCCTTTGAGGTGGATGTGTCCATGGCTGCCAACGCGGCTGGTATCGCAGTCAAGACCGGTCTGGCGAAGAACTCGGAAGAGGCCTTCGACATGATCACCAAGGGCATGGCCGGTATGGGCCCTGCTGGTGAGGACCTGCTGGAGACGATCACTGAGTACGGCGTCCAGTTTCAGAAGTCGGGCCTCTCTGGGCGCACGGCGTTCGGGTTGATGCGGCAGGCTGTTCAGGCTGGTTGGAAGGACACCGACAAGATCGCGGACGCGTTCAAGGAGCTGGAGCTCCGGGTGACGTCCGGCGGTAAGGCCCAGGTCGAGGCGCTCAAATCGGTCGGCCTGAACGCCGACGAGATGATCGCCGACCTGTCCGCGGGCGGTAAGCGCGGCGAGGAGGCCATGACGAAGATCCACGACGCGATCGTGGAGTTGGGCCCGGAGTCCGACGTCGCCAAGGTGGCCATTCAGGATCTGTTCGGCGGCCCTGGCGAGGACCTCGGTGCCGCCTTCTTCGCGCTGAACCTGCACACCGCGGCGAAGGAGATGGGCAAGACTGCGGGCGAGGCGGACAAGCTCGGCAAAGGGCTGCGGGACAATGCCGGCGCGAAAGTCACGGCCTTCAAGAACACGATGCAGCAGAACCTGGTGGAGTTCCTCGGTACCGAGGTGATTCCCCGGCTGGAGAAGGTGTTCGGCTTCGTCCAGGAGCACTCTGGTGTTTTCCTCGCTGCGGCGGCCGGAGTGACCGCGTTGGGCGCGGCGTTCTCGCTGGCTGCGATCGGCGTCTGGGCAATGAACTCGGCGATGCTCGCCAACCCCATGTTCTGGATCATCGCGGGTATCGCGGCCGCGATCGCCGGCCTGGTGATCCTGATCGTCCTGTACTGGGACGACATCAAGTCGGCCACGCTCACAGCCTGGGACTGGGTGGTCGGGAAGGTCTCGTCGGCGAAGGACGCGATCCTCGCTGCGGTCGACTGGCTCGGCCAGATCCCGGGCAAGGTCTCGACGTTCTTCGGCCAGGCGAAGGACTGGGCCGTCAAGAAGATGACCGAGCTGAAGGACTGGCTCGCCGGTCTGCCGGGGCGGCTGCTCGGCGCTATCTCGGCGCTGGGCTCGCAGCTGGCGGGCGCTGCCACACGGCACTTCAACGCCATGCGCAGCGCTGCCGTCAACCGGGCGATGGCGCTGGTGACGTGGGTGACCGGTCTGCCGGGGCGGATCTCCCGCGGCATCGGGTCCCTGTCCAGCCTGCTGACACAGAAGGGCCGCAACGTCGTCCAGGGCCTGTGGGCGGGCATCCGCGGTATGGGCGGCTGGAT
The DNA here is from genome assembly GCF_984686075.1 of Streptomyces speibonae. Taxonomy (NCBI): domain Bacteria; kingdom Bacillati; phylum Actinomycetota; class Actinomycetes; order Kitasatosporales; family Streptomycetaceae; genus Streptomyces; species Streptomyces speibonae. The sequence goes on from NZ_OZ480260.1 coordinate 980,291, forward strand.
CAAGTCGAAGATCATGGGCTGGGCGCGGTCCGTGATCCCCGGGCCGGTCGCCAAGGCGCTGGGGATCGCGTCACCGTCGAAGGTGACGAAAGCCCAGGGCCGGTGGATCGCGCGTGGTCTGGTCGACGGGCTCACCGGCAGCACGAAGCAGGTCAAGGCCGCCTCGTACAAGCTTGTCGACATCGTGAAGGACGCGCTCACCGGGAAGCGGGAGCGCGCTGCCCTGAAGCGCATCAACAAGGACGCCAACTCGCTGGTTTTCAACGCGCAGTGGGCCAACCGCGTCGGCTCCCAGCTGAAGGACGCCAAGAAGAAGCTGGCGGACCTGAAGAAGACCCGTCAGAAGCTCGTCGACGATGTGAAGAAGGGCGTCCTGGACGACGCGAACATCACCAAGCAGGACACGGGCGGCTGGGCACAGTCGGCAGAGACGATCCTCGCGGGCCTGAAGCAGGACACTGCCGCCGCGATCAGGTTCGCGAAGAACCTCGCAACGCTGCGGAAGAAGGGCGTACGCGCGGACCTGGTGGCGCAGATCGCGCAGGCCGGCGTGAGCGGCGGGGCCTCGTCGGCTGCCGCTCTGGCGAACGCCACGAGCTCGCAGGTGAAGGCGATCAACAGCCAGCAGGCTGCCCTGGTGAAGGCGGCCGGGCAGGCCGGTACGACCGCTGGTGACGCGATGTACGGGGCCGGGATCCGGGCCGCGCAGGGCCTGGTGAAGGGCCTTGAGGATCACCAGAAGTACATCGAGAAGACGATGCTGCGGATCGCGAAGGGCATGTCGACGGCGATGCGCAAGGCGCTCGGGATCAAGTCGCCGTCGCGGGTGATGGCGCTGGTGGGCTCCTACACCGCGCAGGGGCTCGTGAAGGGCCTGGAGGGCGAGCGCGGGGCGGTCAACAGCACCATGGCCAGCCTGGTGGAGACGCCGGCGCCTGGCTCGTGGGACATGGCGTCCTCGAGGGCGCGGGCTGCCGCATCTCAGCGGGTCGTGCTCGAGTTGCACTCCTCCGGCCGGGGCGCTGACGAGTACGTGCTCGAGTCGCTGCGGCGCGGCGTACGCAAGCGCGGCGGGCAGGACGTCGACCTTGTGATCGCAGGGAGGAGGAGCAGCTGATGGCGTTCCCGGAGGATCCGCTCGGCACCAAGGTGGAGTTCCAGATCGGCGGCGAGTGGACCGACGTCACTGGGTACGTCCAGGTGCAGGACGTCATCAAGCACACCCGCGGGCGCACGGGCGAGGGGCAGGCGGTAGACCCTGCCTCCTGCTCCCTCACCCTGAAGTCGCCGGATGGTCTGTTCTCGCCCCGCAACCCGCGCTCTCCGTACTACGGGCAGCTGGGGAAGAACACTCCGATGCGGGTGAGCCTGCGGGCGGGGGGCCCGTACCTGGAACTGACGGGTGAGGCGGGGATCGCGTCGACCCCGGACGATGCCGCGCTTGACATCACCGGGGACATCGATCTGCGGTGGGAGGGCGAGGCGGACTGGTACAGCACGGCAGCCCAGATGCTCATCGGCAAGTGGGGTGACGCTGGAAACCGCTCCTACCACATGCGCATCGAAGAGGGCTACCTGGTCATGCTGGTGACCACGGACGGCACAACCGGTGTCAGCGGGGTGTGGCGGCTGCCCGAGATGCCCCGGCACGCCGCCGTGCGTATGACCCTGGCTTCGGACACCGTGGCCGGCACCTACCTCATGCGCACGTACTGGGCTGAGACCCTCGACGGGCCGTGGGTCCAGTTCAGTGACGACGACCTCATGATGGGGCCTACGGCGATCACCATCTTCGCGAGCACCGCGCCCCTGTCGATCGCCCCGCAGCAGTTCGACTTGTCCGCCGCCCTCGACCCCCGTACGCCGGTGAAGGGCCGCTGTTACCGGGCTGAGGTGCGGTCGGGTATCGACGGCACGGTGGTGGCCGCGCCCGACTTCACTGCGCAGGAACCGGGCACCACTTCGTTCACTGACAGCGCGGGCCGCACGTGGACCCTGACCAATCCGGTGACCGACCGGCGCGTCCGGTTCTCCGGCGAGTACTCGGAGTGGCCCACGACCGCGTCCCGCGGCGGGCACCTGATCCGGGTGACCGGTGAAGGCGCGGGAATCCTGCGCCGCCTGAATCAGGGCAAGGCACCGCTGCAGTCGACGCTGCGGCGCCGTATCCCCTCCGGGGACCCGCTGGTGTACTGGCCGATGGAGGACGGCGAGAACGCCACCCGCGCGGCCTCGGGGCTGCCGGGCGGGATCCCGCTCCCCCTGACCGGCGTCAAATGGGCCGAGGACGACACGCTGTTCGGCTCCGAGGCGCTGCCGGTCCTCGATGGCCCGGCCGTGCTCAAGGCCGCCGTCCCGGGCGCGGCGGCTGGCGGGTGGCACGCCGAGATGGTCTACAAACTCGAGGCCGTCTCGCCCACGGAGCAGACCTTTTTCAGTGTGCGTCTGCGGCCGGGTACGGGCGGCGTCGCGCAGGTCCGGGCCCGCGTCTCCAACGCCAACGTGCGTGTGCAGGCGCTCGACGCGGACGAAAGCGTGGTCGCCTTCTTCAACTTCACCGACGCTTCCGCGGTCGCGGCCTTCACCGGGGTGTGGAATCGCCTGCAGCTTTTCTCGGCGGTCGACGGGGCGACCACCTATGTCACGGTGGCGTGGCGCGACGTCGTGGCCGACACCTGGTGCTACGCCACCACGGCCTACACCGGCAGCCCCGGCGCGGTCACCGGCGTGCAGGCGCAGTGGAGTAGCGACTTCGCCGGTATGGCGATCGGCCACTTGGCCGTTTTCGATACAGGCGGCAGCTACCCGGTGGCTCCGGGTGTGAGGATCTACGACTCGGCGGACGATGGGTTCTTCGGGGAGACGGCGGGCGCGAGGCTGCAGCGGCTCGCCGGGGAGGAGAGCTTGCCGGTCGAGGTGATGGGCCCGCCCACGCTCACGGCGCGGATGGGCCCGCAGCGGGCGGCGACTATGCTTGAGCAGCTCGAGCAGTGCGCGGCGGCGGACGGCGGGATCCTGGTGGAGACCCCGGAGCGTCCAGGCCTGCGGTATCGGCCGCGGGTGTCTCTCTACAACCAGGAGCCCGCGCTCGTGCTGTCGTTCCGGCAGCGCGGGCTCGTCGTGGTCGACCCGGTCGAGGACGACTCGGCGTTGCGCAACGATGTGCAGGTCATTCGGTCGGGCGGCTCGTCGGGGCGCGCCGAGCTGACGTCGGGCCCGCTGTCGGTACTGGATCCGCCGGACGGGGCGGGCCGCTACGACGACTCGGTCACGCTCAATCTGTACGAGGACGAGCAGGCCGAGCCGATGGCGCACTGGCTGCTGCACCTGGGCACGGTGGACGAGGCCCGCTACCCGCTGATCACGCTCAAGCTGCATCGGGCGCCCGAGCTGATCGAGACGGTCATCGACCTGTCTGAGGGGGACCTGATCCGGCTCACGGACCTGCCGGCCTGGCTGCCGCCGGGGCCGGTGGATCTGATCCTGCAGGGCTACACCGAGCGGATTGGTGTGCGCACGTGGGAGATCGACCTGGTATGTGCCCCGGGTTCCCCGTGGCAGGTAGGGGTGGTCGAGGACGAGATCCTTGGCCGGGTCGATACGGATGCCAGCGAACTGGCTGCCGACGTGGATGAGGCCGACACGACGCTGGTGGTCGCAGCGACAGAGGGCCCGGAGTGGGGTCGCTCGGCTGAGTACGCGGGTGAGTTCCCGTTCGGCGTAGTGGCGGGCGGCGAGCAGATGACCGTCACCGCCATCACCGACGGGGCGACGGATGCCTTCGCGCGGACGGTGGCCTCGGGGTGGGGGACGGCGGACTCGGGCCAGTCCTGGTCGACGGCCGGCGGCTCGTCATCGGACTATGCGGTCGGCTCCGGGGTGGGCACTCACACGCTCGCCTCGACGAACGTCTCCCGCCGGTCGCTGATGACGCAGCCGTACGCGGACTGGGATCTCGTTGTCGACGTGGCGACGTCCGCGACGGCGGCGGGCGGTTTCCTGTCGGGTGGGCTCGTCGCCCGGGTGGTGGACGCGAACAATCTCTACCAGGCGCGTCTGGAGTTCTCGACGACGCAGACGATCATCCTGACCCTCCGCAAGCGGGTGGGGGGTACCGAGACGGCGCTAGGCTCGTACACCCTCCCCCTGACCCATGTGGCGGGCACTCTGTACCGGCTGCGGTTTCAGGGGCAGGGGTCCGCCCTGCGGGCGCGCGCGTGGCTGGCATCCGGTCAGGATCCGTACGGCTGGCACGTGACCGCTACCGACACGGACTTGACGGCGGCCGGGAGCATGGGTGTCCGGTCGATCAGCGCATCGGCCAACACGAACACGAATCCTGTCGTTCGCTACGACAACTTCCGGCTGCTGAACCCGCAAGTTTTCACGGTCACGCGGGCCGAGAACGGTGTCGAGAAGTCCCAGAGTGCCGGGACGGCCATCCAGCTCGCCACTCCCCCCACCGTCGCCCTGTAGGAGGTTCTCGTGGCATATGAGCCCTGGCAGCCAGGCATGCTGATCACGGCGAACAGGCTGCTCGCCATCTCGCCGACGTGGCAGGACTGGGTACCGGCCTGGTCCACCAGCACCGGCTCCAATCTGCCGTCTTTCGGCGACGCGACGGTCACGGCCCGGTACGCAGTATCGGCCCTCACTGTGTACTGGCGGCTGGAGATCGCGTTCGGCACGACCACGAATTTCGGCGGAGGCAGCGGGAGCGATAACTGGCAGTTCAGCGCGCCGGTGACCGCGGCCGCCGCGCAGCTGGTGGCCGGTAGCGGGGAGGCCCAGGACACTGATGCGACGCTGCGTGTGCCGCTGCGTGCCCGTCTCCTCAGCACGACCCGGATCGGTTTCGAGACGTCGGGTGGGGCGACCGATGGCGCCTCGACGAGCTCCGGTCTGATCGACTCCGTGACCCCGTTCACCTGGGCCAGTGGGGACTTCGTTCGGGCGTGGGGCACCTACGAGGCAGCCGCCTGACCCTGCCGCTGTCCCGCCGTCAGCCGCTCCGGAGCCGTCCGGCCCGGGGCTCTTCTCATGTCTGGAGGCAGCATGGCTCCACCTATGTCCGCGAGCAGCTTCCTCGCTGCGCTGGTCCGCGAGGGGCTGGAGGTCGTGCAGGTCGGTGACTGGCGCGACCACAACCGGGACCACAAGGGCCCTTGGGGCCCGGTGCACGGGGTGATGATCCACCACACGGTGACCAAGGGCATCGCCAGAACGGTGGAGATCTGCCGCAAGGGCTACAGCGGTCTGCCCGGCCCGCTCTGCCACGGTGTGATCACCAAGGACGGCCGTGTCCACCTCGTCGGCTACGGCCGCGCCAACCACGCGGGGCTCGGCGACGACGACGTCCTGCGCGCGGTGATCGCGGAGCGGAGCCTGCCGCCGGACAACGAGGCGACCACCGACGGCAACCGGCACTTCTACGGCTTCGAGTGCGAGAACCTGGGCGACGGCGAGGACCCGTGGCCGGACGTCCAGCTGGAGGCGATCGAGAAGGCCGCGGCCGCGGTCTGCCGCCACCACGGCTGGAACGAGCGCTCGGTCATCGGACACGCCGAGTGGCAGCCGGGGAAGGTCGACCCGCGAGGGTTTTCGATGACCGGCATGCGCGGCCGGATTGGCGACCGGCTCGGCGGCAAGACGCCGGCGGCCCCGCGGCCGGCTCCGAAGCGGCCGGTCGTCGATCTCTCCGAGCTGGTGAAGGCAGCCCGTACCAACCCTGGAATGAAGGGCACGCCGGTCACCTACAGCGGGACGCGGACGGTGGAGGCCGCGCTCGTCGACGAGGGCCTGCTCGCGAAGGCGCGCCTGGACGGGCACTTCGGCAGCGACACCGTCAGCGCCTACTCCCGCTGGCAGCTGCGGCTGTACCCCGGGGCCAGCACCGCTCCGGGCGGCGCCGCTGACGGCATCCCCGGCAAGGACAGCCTGCGGCGCCTCGGCAGCAAGCACGGCTTCGACGTGAAGGACTGACCCATGACCAACCTCTTCACCTCCCTGATGCGCACGGTCGTTCCGATCGTCGCCGGTCTCCTCCTCGGCCTGGCCGCGAAGGCGGGCCTGGACCTGGACGACGCCACCGTGACGGCCTACGTCACGGCGGGCCTGACGGCCGGGTACTACGCGCTGTGGCGGGCCCTCGAGGAGCTCGCCGGGCGGATCGGCTGGGAGCCGCTGCGCACGCTGGCCGGCCTGCTGCTGGGGTGGGCCAAGCCGCCGGAGTACCAGAAGGGCGGGCCGCTCACGGTGCCGCTGAAGGTGCGCCTGGAGTTCGACTCGGATACGTTCGCCGACCGGGTGTCCGACGCGGTGGAGCGTGGCGGCGGGAAGGTCCAGTGACGCCGCAGGACCCGGGCGTGTACATACCGCCCGCGCAGATGTACCAGGAACTGAGGTCACTGAGTGACGGCCTGACCCGGGTGGAGACCAAGCTCGACGGCATCGGGCAGGGCCTCACCGACCTCGGCAAGGACGTCGCCGACCACGAGACGCGGCTGCGCGCGCTCGAGCGTGCCCGGTGGCCGCTTCCGACGATCGCTGTCCTGGCTGGTGCGGCTGGTGCTGGCACGGGCCTCTTCTCGCTGCTGTCCCGCTGACTGATCGTGTGGCCCCCATCGCCTTCGGGCGGTGGGGGCCGCTTCGTCATGTCTGGGGGCGGTCGGTGGGCGGGTTGTCGGCGACGAACGTTCCGATGCCGGTCTCACCCCGCAACCAGCCCTCGCGCCGCAGGTAGGCGAGCGCTTTCTGGCTGGTGGACGACGCGATACCCAGCTCGGTCGCAAGCTCCAGCGTGGACGGGACACGAGTGCCAGGCGGGTAGGTGCCGTCCTTGATACGGCCGATGACGATCTGCGCCACCTGCCGCCACACGGCCCGCGTCCGGTCAAGATCCTCACCCATATCACCGAACGTAGGCAGCCGCGCCACACCGCGCGACCGCAGTAACCTGCGTGAACCCTCGGCATAGCGCGGTAAGGCGCGGTATGGTCCGAGTCACAGGAGACCCCCGCGCCGTGCTACCGGCCGGGGGCGTGGCCACCGCTACGAGGGAGCGACGACATGGCAGAGCCTATCCAGCCCACCGCCTTACGGACAGACAGCGTCCTTCAGCTGCCGCTGCCTTCGATCCTCGTCCTGTCCGACGCGCAGCGTCGTGGCTCCTGCTGCGCCTGGTGCCACACGCCGCTGACCGCCGAGGCCGCCGTCGATGCCGGGGAGCGGGCCGCCGAGGACGGCGGACAGCTCTTCCCCCGCGGCTGCGCCCCCTGCGCCGCGCGCGCCGCGTACCGCCTGCTCTTCGACCACACCCGCGCGTGCGAGCGGTGCCGGACGGACGCGTCCTGCCCGGTGGCCGTGGCCGCGCAGCGGCTGATGCGGGAGGGCGGCCTGTGACCAGGCGGGCGAAGACGATGGAAGACGCGCCGCTCCTGGGGGAGCCTCTCCCCACACCGGAGCCCGCGCCCGACTGCGGCCGCTGCGAGCAGCTGGCTGCCCGGCGCACCGCCGCCCGGGAGGCCGGTGACTGGACCTCGGTGTCCGACTGCAACATCGAGATTCGCCGCTGTACCCACTGACCCCGCTCCCGGCCCGCAGTCCGCCGACCGGGCCGGTAGCGGGACCGCGGCCCGCCCCCGGCCCCCGACGGGGACGGGCCGCCCTCGTTCCCCTCGGGGCGTGACTGTGAGCGCGCCCCCAGGGAAGGGCGGCTGCCCGTGCTGACCGCCCATAAGGGGCAGCCGCCCTGTCACCCGACCAGATCCCGCAACGGCACACCCAGCACCCGCGCGATCCGCAGCAGCGTGAACAGGGTCGGGTTGTGCTGGCCGGCCTCGATCCGCTGGAGGACGTCACGGCTGATCCCGGCGGCCAGATAGAGGCGCTCCTGGGTGATGCGCTGCTGGTGGCGTGCGGTGCGGATCCGGTCTCCGAGGACGCGGCTGTGCTCGTAGAGCCAGGCGTCGTCGTCGGGTGGGTGCACTCGACAAACGCTCTGACGAAGATCATCCTAAGTCAGCACGATAAATCAGGCATCCTGAACCTGGGAGCGCAACCCCCTCACTCCGGAAACGCACGTTCGAGTGACACGGGGCATGAGCCACCCCGATTCAGGCAACGCGTCCGACAACCCCCCGAGACCGGCCGGCCGCCGCTTTGCCCCCCAGGCGAGCGGCGGCCCGGCCACCGGCGGCCCCGGCACGGACCCACCGGCCGGGGGTGTCGCCCTACTTCCAGTCGATCACGACCGACGACCGGTCAAAGTATCCGCCATCCGCCTGACGCCCAGGCCTCGCCTTCCCTACGCGCACCCGCATCACGTAGTCGATCGCCGCCCGCCGCCGCGACAGGTCGAACGCGTCGTTCCACACCGCCTCCGGATCGTCCGCCGCCAGCAGCTCAGCCACCGGATTCGCGGCCACAGCCGTCTTCAACGCATCCTCCGCATCCTGCAGACGCTTCCTCGCCGCCCCCGACGCGACCCGCCACTCCTGCATGTCCATCTCATCCCGGCCCAACGCGGCGGCCAGCTCATCCAGCCGCTGCCGCGCTTTGCGCATGTCCCGCCGCACCTGCGCCACATCCACCTGCGGCTCGCTACGCCGCGCGAACACCACCGCCGCGTCGTCCTCCTGCAACCGCCGCAGCAGGTGCAGCTGCACGTAGTCGTCCAGACTCTCCCCATCGCGGACCACGCACCCGTTCTCACACCGGTACGCCAGTCTCTTCACAGGCTCCGCCCGCACCCCCATGCGCTTCTGCCGCTCACGCACCGCCTTGCTGCGGACCACCGCCCGAGGGAAACCGGTCAACTTCCCCGTTCCGCACTCGCCGCACTCATAAATGTTCGACCCCAGGTACTTCCTCACGTTCGTCCCCGACGTATACCGACTCGGATCCTCGAGGATCGCCAGCACACTGCGCCACGTCGCCTCATCCACAAGCGGCATCCAATCGGCCCGCCCGGCGACCTGCCCGCGGTGCTGGAGGAGTCCGGCGTTGCGGGGCCGCTGAAGGATCGTCCGCAGCTGGTTGTTGTCCGGCTTCTTCCCGCGGGCCGAGACGACACCCCGCTCGGCGAGGCCCTGGGCAACAGCACGGAGGGATGCGCCGGCGAGGACGGCTTCCATGGCGTGGCCGACGAGCGCCGCCTCGGACCCTTCGGCGAAGGTCGCTGGAGTGCGGCACTCGTCGCACGCGAAGCCGACGCATAGAGCGTCCTTGGCGTCGCAGGCCCGGCAGGTGAGGTCGCGGGAGAACTGGTCGACCGCCTGGCACGCCTCGCAGGTGCGGCGGATGGTGAATCCGTCCGGTCCCTCATGGCCGCAGCGGCGGCACTCAAGGGTGCGGGGCGTGACACCGTCCGGCTCGTACCCGAAAGGGCGGGGGCCTCCGGCGTACTCGCCGTGGCTGGCCTTCTGGTCACGGGCCCGCCTTGACCGCTCGATCATCCGCTCTACCTCGTAGCGGGCCTGGACGCCGAGCTGCCGGGCGATCATCCGGCCGGTCGCTGTGGACAGGTCGAGGTCGCCGGCCTTGACGGTGCGGGTGGGGATCTCGCGGGGGCCGCAGACGTCGATGTACTCCTCGAGTTCGACTGGGGAGCGGTGGAGGCGGTCGGTGTGCCACGCCAGGACGCAGTCAGCTTCGCCGTTGCGGAGCCGGGCCAGCATGTCCTTGTAGTCGGGCCGCGGCTTGCCGGAGTAGGCGGAGAGGTCGTTGTCTTCGAAGACGCGGATGATGCGGTACTCGACGGTGGGGGTGGACAGCCGCTCGGCAAGTTCCCGGCCGTCCTGGATCTGCCGCTCGGTGGCGAGGTGAGCACCCTCGCGGTCCTCGCTGATGCGGGCGTAGAAGAAGCAGCGGATGACACGGCGCGCGGCGGTGTCGATGGCAGTGTGGAGGCTCCTGGGCACGGGGCCACCCTGCCAGAACATCAGCCACTTTCGCAGGTGTTCGGCTTCTCCAACATGCGCCCAGGTAACCATTAAAGCCGCAGGCTGCGGGCCTGCGGCTTCGACGGATCGTTCATGCTGGACGGGTCACCCGACACCGGGCCAGTTCTGCACCCACCACCCCTCACCCACGATGCGCCGCAGCTGGTCCTCGAGCTCGGCGGCCGCCTTGGGGTGCACGTACTTCCGGGACGCCAGCCACATGAATGTGCCTTCCTGCTCGACCCCGATCACTGCACGGTCCCCCGGCAGGCTGTCCCGGAGCTCCATGTGGATCTCGGCGGCGTGCGGAGTTTCGATCTGCTCCTCGCCGTCTCGGCCCTCCTCGCGCGATCCCCCGTGCTCCCCATCCGCCATCGCACTACCTCCCCAGGTACAGCCGCACACTCGCTCTAACGTTCGGGCGTGCGTGCGGAGTTGTCCGTTTGCGCCCCCCAGGCGGTGAGCCGACGATGCCATACGGTTCAGGATGTGACCAGGGTGAATCACTGAGTAACGGAAAGTCGTACTAATCGCCTGAATTGCCCTGGCCAGAGCCTCTACGCTTAGCGCGCCTCCGGGCCATGATCTCAGCAATCTCCGCCAGCTCCTGGCGGTCCTCCTCCGTCATCGCCCCCGCGTGGGCCACGATGATCCGGGTCGTGTGGTCATCGCTCCACACGACGGAAGAGTCGCCGGCCAGCTCGAGCCCGAGGAACTGCCTGGCGGCGGCGGCCTTGAGGGTCTTCTCCGGAATGCCGTAGCCGATGGAGAGCGCCACGAGGAGCTCTTCCTTCGGGGTGTCGACGGGCTTTCCGTTCTCGACCTTGGACAGCCAGCCGAACTTCGCCTGTGTCCCGCTTGCCGGGTCAACGCACCGGGCCTCCATCTCGCGCAGGCTCAGGCCGAGCTCTGCCCGGCGGTCCTTCAGGAGATAGGTGAAGTCGGTCCGCTCAGTCATGGCGTGCATTCTGCCCTCTCACCCCCGCGTGTGACACCTGATGTCTACGGTACGTCGCCTGACCTCTAAGCAAGTCCCAGGTCAGAGGGCACAACCATCCTCACCCCGACACAAAGTGTCTACGCAAACGCACCCTCGCGCCATCCCCTCAGGGGGCGATGACTGATTTTGACGGCTGTGCGCCTGCGTAGACAGAGCGTCTACGGACGTGTACTGTCGTGCTCGTTCACACAAACGCACACCCCGTCTACGGAGGTGAACACGTGCGTACCCCCGAGACCTACATGGTCCTCGTCAGCGCTGACCTCCTGGTCCAGCTCATGAAGCGCACCGGCGACGGCCGAGAGGTCACCGTCCGCGACCTCGCCGAGGCCGCCGGATGCCACCCCAGCAAGATCGACGCCCTGCGCAACGGGCGCCGCAAGAAGTCGACACTCGACGAGGCACTGGCAATTGCCAAGCGGCTTGGAGTAGACCTCCTCGTCCTGTGGGAGCACACCGGCCGCACCGTCACCGCCCCCACCGAGCCCCTCCACATGGCCGCGGTGCCGGCATGACCGGCCGCCGCTTCTCCATCGCGGAAGCCGAGGAGCGTCTCGGCCCGGCTGCCGCCGCAGAGGCGGCGAGGAGCGCGGCCGAGGCACCGCGGTGGAGCCCCGAGCAGATCGAGTTCCTTCGGGCTCTGTTCGCGTCGGCCCGGGCGCTGAGTGCGCCCTCGGCGGCCGAGGCTGCCTGACCCCGTACACGCCGAAGGGCCGGCGGAGAGCGCCCACCAGCCCAACGACTCGGCGAACCACTCCAACCATCAAGAGAGGTCACCTTGAAGACCCAGCCTATCTCTCAGCTCAGCGCGGCGACCGCGCTGGTGCAGCTCCTCCAGGAGCACCCGCACCTGACCGCCGCCGAGTGGTCGATCAACTCCGTGACCGCGGAACTGCGCGGCTTCGTCTACGGCGCCGGCATGAAGGCGCTGGCCCAGTACGCCGACGTCCTCGGCGGCAGCATCCAGGCCGACAAGCACACCTATGAGGACCAAGGCCGTCAGGTGCGGGCGCACCGGTTGTCGTCGGTGTGGCGGGACGTGCGGGTCGTGGTCACGGTGGCGCTGCCGGTGGCGGAGAACGCGCAGGTGGCGGCATGAGCGAGCAGACCACCACCGTACGCACGGACGAGCTCCGTCCCGGGGACCGTGTCTGGCACCCCTTCGACATTGCGTGCTTCACGGTCGCCCACAAGCCGGAGCCGGTTGCGCTGGACTTCGAGGGCGAGCGCGGCTTGCGCGTCACGGGCACCGACGACCGTGGTGAGACCGTGCACGTGGACGTCTCCCCGGCCTACAAGTGGCACCGCGGGCCGAAGGTCACCGCCCCGACGACGCACGACCCGCTGGTGGTGAACACGAAGGACGGCGTCTGTTGGACGCGCCGCACGGTGACGTCGGGCGGGATCGCCCTGTACGCGCCGGAGTCGGTGAAGACGTACCCCGAGTTCGTGATGGCGACCGAGGCCGAGCTGGCGGAGCACGGGATCGTCGGGTCGGCGTTCGCGCTGCCGATGCCGGTCGCCCCGGAGCCGCAGGAGGACCCGGTCGCTGCGGGCCGTCGGCTGGACCTGCTGGCGCTGATGGACGAGCGGGCGGCGTCGGCCGTGAGCCCGGTGCTGGCTGGGGTGTTGGACGAGGCGGAGCGCCTGCGGGCCTCGCGGTGGGACGCCACAAAGGTAGTGGCGCAGATGGAGTCCAAGCTGCTCGCGATGCACGGGGAGTTGACCCGGGCCACGGAGCGAGTCGCGGAGCTGGAGGCGGAGCGGCACTCGACGAACGAGTCTCCGTCCGAGGCGGCCGAGACGCTGCGAGCGAACCGCGACCGCATCACCGAGCTGGAGACCGAGCTGGAGACCGAGCGGGAGAAGCTGGTCCGCTGGCACGGCGAGGACAGTGAGGCCATCACCAAGTTGGTGGCTCGCGTCGAGCGGCGCCGGGCCGAGCTGGTGGCGTTCCGCAACGACGCGCTGAGTATGCGGGGGTCGTTGTCCCCGGCCGACGGCGACCGCAAGGTGCCGTTCGAGCTCGGCGAGACGCTGGCCCCGGCTGTGGACTGGCTGATCGCTCGCGTCGCCGAGCTGGAGGCCGCGCAGGGCACGGTCTACCGGGCGTCGCACGACTCGATCGTGATGGGCCTGTACACCAGCCGCGAGGCTGCCCGCGCCCACTGCGAAACGGTGCTGCGCCACGAGATTGGCGACAAGGGCGTCCTTGGCTGGATCCCCGACGACGGGTCGGACCTCGCCCCCGAAGAGCTGTTCATCTTCGGGCCCAGCGTCGACGAGGACGGCTTCCCCCGCGAGACGGACACCGGGTACGTGGTCACGCCGCTGGAGGTCGCCGCCGCCTACGACCCGGACGGTGACGAGTGATGCCCGCCGCCACCCCCGCCGAGTGGGGCGAGGCCCTCTCCATCGCCCTCATCCTCACCGGCGCCACCGGAGGCCTGTTCTACCTCACCGTCGACGCCGACCCGTCCGACTTCGACCCCCGGCCCGCCCTGCGCCGCACCACCGCCGCCGTCCACCAGGCCGCCGTGCACGCCGGCCACGACCTGAACCGGGCGTACGCCACCAGCGAGCGCCTGGCCAAGCAGACCGCCCGCGACACGGCGATCACCACGGCCGCGCTGCTGATGCTCCTCACCGCCTCGGAGGCCACCCGATGAACCGCATCCGCCTGTACCTCCACCGCCTCTTCCGGCGGCCCGTCATCACCGGCCCCTACCAGCTGTACGTCCGCCGCACACCGACCGGAGCGCTCCTCGACGTGGAGCACTACCTGATCGCCGTGATCGAGACGCTCGCCGACAACCCGGACCTGATGGATCTCCTGGCCGACATCGAGGAGGACCGCAGGAACGCTGCCGCTCACCGGCACGACGGGTGGGCGCCGGAGGAGCTGCTCGTCGAGAAGCTGTGCACTGCGCTGGGCTACGAGTTGCCGGTGTACGGGCCTGCGGTGGTGCGGCTGTCGGAGCGGCTGCGCGCGTGTGCTCCGGCGCCTGTGGTGTCGGTTCCGGCGCAGCGTGAGGCAGGTGCCGCATGAGCCTCGCCACCATCCCCGCCGACGCCCTGCCCCCGCAGGCCTACGCCCACACCGAAGACCACGACGTCAACCTCACCGCCGACCCCGCCCACTGGCGGCCCATCCGCGGCATCGTCACCGGCTGGGTCAAGCCCCACGCAGGCACCGGACTGTGGACCGCCCCGGTCACCGCACGCCGCGCCGACGGCACCCCGACCGACAGTGCCTGGCTGCAGTGGTCCCGGTCCGAGATGGACTCGGACACCAGCGGCCTGTGGCTCACGGAGATCTGGCCCACCGGCGACGCCCGCCTGCTGCTGATCGACGACCAGACCCAGTTGGCCGCCATCATCGACGCCTACCCGGCCGATCCGAACCCGTACGCTGCCCACCGCAACGGCGGCCGCTACCCGGACTGGGAGGCGCTGGCCGCCGATGGCTGGGACGGCGTCTACCTGACCGACCGGGGGCAGTGGGAGACCCGTCTGCCCCGGGGCGGCCCGGACTTGTACGGCTGGGATCTGGAGTCGTGTCTGTGGCTGCGGCCCTCGTATGTGGTGGGTCGCACGGTCCGCTCGTCGCCGTGTGGCCGCAGGACGGGTGCCGCATGAGCGCCCGCGACGAGCTCATCGGCTACTGCCTGGTCAACCTGCCCAACGAACCGGCCTTCGAGCACGCTGAGGTGCTGGCGGACCGCTACCGCGCCGAGATCCTCGCCGAGCACCCCACCGCACCCGCCGAGGCCTACCCCGGCGAACTCGCCGCACTCCGCGGCCTCGCCCGCACCCTCCGCACCACCATCCGACCCGACAACGCCGACATCGACGAAGTACGGGAACTGCTCCACCTCCACGCCACCGCCGACGCTGCGGCCCGCGCGCGGGTCGGCGCCGGCCACGAGCAGCGCGTCGCCCAGCTCCTGGAGGCGATCCGCGCCCACCGCGGCGCGTGGACGGTCAAGCGCGTGCAGGAGTGGCGCCGCTTCACCGGCGGCCCCACGCAGCGCGGCACCGCCCGCCGGGACCTCGACGAGCTATACCGCCGCGGCCACCTCCACCGCCGCGGCCCGGACGACGGCCGCTTCTACACGCTCAACCCCAGGAAGGACCACACGCCGTGAGCTTCCCCACCCGCACCCCCATGTCCGACGCGCAGCGCGTCCTGGGCCAGATCGAACGCGGCGAAGTCCGCGCCGGCGCCGACGCCGCCCGGCAGATCGCCGCGAAGCATCAGGCCGCCTACGGCGACGCCGTCTGGGGCCGCCCCACCACCGCCAGCACCACGACCGACAGCATCTCGGGGGACCAGTGATCAGCATCAACGGGCTGCGCGAACACCTCGCCGCCGCAGCCGACGAACTCCACCTCCCACTCACCCACCAGCACATCGC
The DNA here is from genome assembly GCF_984686075.1 of Streptomyces speibonae. Classification (NCBI taxonomy): domain Bacteria; kingdom Bacillati; phylum Actinomycetota; class Actinomycetes; order Kitasatosporales; family Streptomycetaceae; genus Streptomyces; species Streptomyces speibonae. The sequence goes on from NZ_OZ480260.1 coordinate 995,650, forward strand.
CCTGCTCACCGACCGGCTCGCCGTCCTCGCCGCACAGGGCACCCGCCCGCAGCGCACCCTGCACCACCGCGAACACGTGGCGCTGGTCGCGCTCGCCTCCGGCGAATCCGCACACGAGACGAGCCGCCGCCTCGGCATCCCCGTCGACACCGTCAAGGGCCACCGCCGCACCCTCTACCGGGCGCTCGGCGTGGACGGCGCACCGCAGGCCGTCGCGGTCGCGATCGACCTGGGCCTGCTCCGCACCGACAACCTGCCGGGCGGTGGCGCCTGATGACGACCACCGCGCGCGCCGGTGCTTCAGCCCAGGTCGGCCGAACCCCTACGACCCACACCACCACCAGGAAGGACGTGCGCCCGTGAGCGCCGAACTTGCACAGCCGGGTGGCGCCCTCGCCATCCGCGCCGACCAGACCACGTGGACGCCCGACCAGGCCGCCGTCCTCCAGCAGTCCGGCATCGACAACCAGGTCGCCCCCGCCGAGCTGTCCGCGTTCCTGCACCTGTGCCAGCGGACCCGGTTGGACCCGTTCTCCCGGCAGATCTACCTCATCGGCCGGTGGGACAACCGGCAGCAGCGGAAGGTGTACACGCCGCAGACCAGCATTGACGGGTACCGCGTCATCGCTCACAGGGCGGCGGCCGAGGCCGGTCACGCGCTGGGCTACGAGGACACCCTGTGGTGCGCGAAGGACGGCCGCTGGCAGGACGTGTGGCTGTCGGAGGAGCCACCGGCCGCCGCGAAGGTCGTCGTGATCCGTAACGGAATGCGGTTCTCGGCGGTCGCCCGGTACTCGGAGTACGTCCAGACGAAGAAGGGCGGGGAGCCGTCGGGGCTGTGGGTGAAGATGCCCGCGACCATGACTGCGAAGTGCGCCGAGGCGCTCGCGCTCCGCATGGCGTTCCCGCACGATCTGGCCGGGGTGTACACGGCTGAGGAGATGGCGCAGGCGGACAACCCGGCGGCCGGTGAGCGGCATCTGCGGAAGGTGCAGCCGGGCGAGGGCGACCCGTGGGCCACGCCGGGACCGGACGCCGAGCAGACCGGGACGACCGCCGTAAAGGGCCGGTCGCAGCCCGCGCAGGACATCGCCGACGTCGCCGGTACGACGACCGACCGGGACGCCGTGAAGGAGCTGTACCGGCAGGCGCACGCCGAGGGGCTGCTCGCCGAGACGGTGAAGACCGCCGACCGGGAGCTGCTGGAGCTGGGCAAGTTCCTGATCGCGCGGGGCAAGCAGCTCGCCGAGCCCTCCCCGGCGACGGACGACTGCAGCCGCCCGGAGGAAGAGACCCGCGCTGCTCCGCTGGACTTCCCGGCCGCGCAGGACGACGACGGGGTGGTGGAGGGCGAGGTCGTGGAGACCACCGCTCCCGCCGCCGACCCCGTCGCCGACGCACAGGCCGCCGAACGCGAGCTCCGCGCCGCCGCCGCCCGGGTCGGGCTCGACAACCTCGACGAGGAGTTCGAGCAGTCCTACGGCCTGCCCATCTCGGAGGCCGCCGCCCGGGACCTGCGCGGCATGACCGCGATCCTCACCGGCACCGCCGCCTGACCACCGCACGACTCGGGGCCGCCCACGGGCGAATCGCGGGCGGCCCCACCCCCAAGGAGTAGCACATGAGTCTGAAGGACACCGCTCGCACCGTCGCGGTCCTCTCCACCCTCCACGCCGCCATCGGCGACCAGCTGAAGACCGCCAAGCGCGAGCTGGAGACCGGCCTCAAGGACGCAAAGGCCGAGACCGGAACGCAGAAGATCGCCGTCAGCCTCGCAGAGGGCCAGGACATCGGCACCGTCAGCCTGGTACAGCCCAAGGCGGCCGCCGCCGTCACCGACCCCGACGCCTTCACCGCGTGGGTCCTCGAGCACTACGCGGGCGAGATCAAGCGCGAGTTCGTCACCTCCGTCCAGCCCGGCTTCCAGAAGAAGATCCTCGACGCGCTCACCGCCGCCGGCACGGCCGAGTGGGCGGACCCGGAGACCGGCGTCATCCACGAGGTGCCCGGCGTGACGATGCAGGGCCGGGCCGCGTACACGCGGCTGACCGTGCCGGAGGCCGGTAAGGCCGCCATCGCTGAAGCGTGGCGCGAGGGCCGCCTGGGCGCCGCGGTACCGCCAGCCATCACCACCGGGGCCGCCGAGGACGGCCAGGACACCGGGGAGCTGGAAAAGCTGCGGCGAGAGCTGGCCGAGCTGAAGGAGCGGGACGCGTGGCTGTCCGCTCTCGAAGCCGCCGGCGTCGACAACTGGGAAGGCTGGGACACCGCCCGCGAGGTCGCCGGGGGTGCCGAGTGAAGTACCTCAACTCCCGCCGGCTCGGCTGGGACACGGAGACCACCGGGCCGAACCCGCTCGAAGACCGCATCGTCACCGCGGCGATCGTCGTCCGCGGCGGTGACCGACCGGACCGTGTCTTCTCGTGGCTGATCGACCCGAAGATCCCGATCCCGGCGGAGGCCTCCGAAGTCCACGGCGTCACCGACGCCATGGTCCAGGCCGATGGGCAGGACCCGAAGACCGCCCTCGACGAGATCGCCACCCACCTGTTCCAGGCAGCCGCGTGGGGCATGCCGATCGTCGCGTTCAACCAGTCGTTCGACTGGACGATCCTGCACCACGACCTGCGCCGGCACGGACTGCCCACCGTGGAGGAGCGCCTCGCGGAGTACGCGCCTGTGCCGTTGCCGCTGATCGACCCGCACGTCATCGACAAGCAGTGCGATCGGTACGTGAAGGGCTCCGGGCAGCGGAAGCTGAAGCCCACCTGCGAGCGGTACGGCGTCCAGCTGGACGACTGGCACACCGCCGAGGCCGACGCGCTCGCCGCGCTCCTGCTCGCCGAGGCGCAGTTCAAACGGTACCCCCTCCTTGACGACTACCGCCCGGCTCAGCTGTTCGCGGCGCAGAAGGCATGGCGGGCGGAACAGCAAGCCGGTCTGCAGGAGTGGTTCCGGACGAAGGCCACGCCGGAGCAAGGCGGGGATCCGAACAAGGTGATCGACGGCTCCTGGCCGCTGATCCCTGCCCAGCGGGGCGGGGGTGAGGCGTGATGTTCGGACTGACCACCACCCGGCGGCTGCGCGAGGAACAGGCAGCCCGGCGCGAGGCAACCGACCGGCTCCGCCGCCGCGCCGAGGCCGCGGAACAGCGGGCCGGCATCGCCGAGAACAACCGCTCCCAGATCCTCCGCCAGAACCGGGAACTCGACACCGCCAACCGCCGCCTGACCGGCCGTATCGAGGAACTCGGCCGCCGCAACTCGACGCTGGCCGAGTCCGACCCGGAGTATCTGGCCGACCTCGAGGAGCAGCTCGCCGCCGTGCGCGAGCAACTGGCCGCCGAGACACGCCGCGCCGACCGCCTCCAGCGGCGCCTCGACGACGCCGTCGGCCTCCCGGCCCGCGGCCCCATCAAGGACAGCAGCATCTGGCAGCCCGGCTACCAGCCGCCCAAGCCGAAGGAGAGCACCACGTGAGCGGCTACGAAACCGCCCTCGCCGGCGCCCTCACCACCCTCGGCATCGGCGCCACCCTCCTCGGCCGGTACTGGCCCGCACCGACCGGCCGGCACCGCCGCCCGACGCGGCCGCCGTTCGCGCTGGCCGTGCAGGAGTTCCGCATGTGCGCGGCGTGCGGCGTCGAGACCGCCGCGGTCGTGCACCCGGGCGGCGCGTTCCACTGCGCCGAGGGCCACCTGACCGTCCCCGGGGGCGGGGATGGCTGACGCGCCGCTGCTGGCCGCGTACACGCAGCTCGGGCAGAACAGCCGGGCTGAGCGGGTCGCGGCGTCGCGGGTGGTCCTCGCACACGCCCGCTCTCGGAAGGACCTGCACGAACTGCTGGACGCGCTCGGCCTCAACCAGACCGCCACCACCGCACCGATCCTCGAGGAGGAGCAGTGAGCACGCTGTTCGACCTCACCGGAGCCCCGGCCGCCACCCAGGCGGCCGGGCCCCCGGCCCGCTACCGAGTCGCCGGCCTCGACATCTCCCTCACCGGCACAGGGGTTGCCACCCTCGGCGGCACCACCTGCATCCGCACCAAAGGCCGCCGCGCCGACAGCATCCCCGACCGCCGCGCCCGCCAAAAGCACATCGTCGACACCGCCCTCACCGAGATCGGCACCGTCGACCTCGCCTGCGTCGAAGGCCCCTCCCACGCCTCCATGGGCCAGGCAGGACACCACGACCTGTCCGGCCTGTGGTGGTGCATCGTCGGCGCCCTCGTCGACCGGGACATCCCCGTCGCCGTCGTCCCGCCGATGTCCCGCGCCAAGTACGCCACCGGCAAGGGCAACTCCCGTAAGGCGGCCGTCCTCGAAGCCGCCCGGAAACGGTACGGGGCGATCCTCCCGAACGACAACGAGGCGGACGCGCTGATCCTCCGCGCGATGGGCATGGAGTGGCTCGGTACGCCGCTCGCGGAGGTCCCGGACGGGCATCGTGCGGCGCTGGCCGGCGTGCAGTGGCCGGACCGCGAGGCGGTGACCCGCCGATGACCGCACGAACCGCCAGCAGGTCCGCCGACCACGGCACCTACAGCCGCTACATCAACGGCTGCCGCTGCGAACCCTGCCGCCACGCCGGACGCTCCTACAAGCTCCGCCTCGGCTACGACCACAGCAACGGCATCCGCCGCCTCATCGACAGCACCCAAGTCCGCATCCACATCGAACAGCTCACCGCCAAGGGCTGGACACAGGAGCAGATCGCCGCCGCAGCCGGCGTCAACCAGACCACCGTGTCCCTGATCATGTCTCGCCCTGAGCAACGGGTCCGGCGCAGCACCGCAGCCGCGATCCTCGACGTCCGGCTCGACCAGATGGCGCCCGTACCGCGCGGCTTGGTCGACGCCACCGGCACCCGCCGCAGGCTCCAGGCCCTCATGGTCCTTGGCCACACCATCCCCGAGGTCGCCCGCCTCACGGGCATCGGAGTCAGCAGCCTCCAGCAGACCGCTGAAGGCCGGTGGGAGCGCGTCAAGTCGGTGTCGGCCACCAAGGTGGCGCGCGTCTACCGGCAGCTGTCCACCGCCCCGGCACCCGAGTCCCGGCAGGCGGAACAGGCCCGCAACAACGCCCACGCCCGTGGCTGGCACGGCCCGATGGCGTGGGAAGACATCGACGACCCGACGTGCGTGCCGGACCCCGGGGAGCCCCTGGCGCCCCGGAGTGTCCACCCGGACGACGTCGCCGAGCTGGCGGCGCTCGGCCTGGACGACCACGAGATCGGCCGCCGGCTGCGGGTGTCCCCGCGGACGGTGCTTCGGGCCCGTACCGCGCACGGCATCCCGGCGGGGGCCGCGGCGTGAGCAGCCGGGTCCCGGAGCCGTGCGACACCCCGCGCGACGACCACGACGGCCAGGTGCGGTTCTACACCACCGGCTGGAAGTGCGACGCGCACTCGCCCTGGGCCGCCAAGAAGCTGCCCGCGCCGGCGCCGGGACCCGGCCCGATCTACACCTACCGCGCCCCCAAGGACGCGGACAACCACGAGAACGGACCCACCCCATGACCATCCCCAAGGGCAAGCAGCTCCGCGGCACCACCCGCGCCGAGACCGCCCGCCGTGCCGCCGACCTGTACGGGCAGGGCTGCACCATCCGCACCGTCGCCGCGCAGATCGGCCGCTCCTACGGCTGCACCCGGGCGCTGCTGCTGGAGGCCGGCGTACGGCTCCGGGAGCGCGGTGGACGCCTCTGGAAGGCGGCCGTCTGATGCCGACCGACCAGCAGCGCGCCTGGGCCTACCGGTCACCGGAACAGCCCCGTCGTTGGCAGCAGCCCAAGTTGACGAACGAGCAGCGGCAGGAGATCCGCCGCCGCTACGAGGCCGGCGAGAGCATCCAGGACCTCGCGGCGGCCTACGGGGTCAGCAGATCGACGATCAACCGCTACCGCTGACCCACCGCCCACACGACAGCGCCCCGCCGGGCGGACACCGGCGGGGCACCAACCCCAAGGAGAACACACCCCATGACCGACAACGTCACGATGACCGCCATCGACGGCACCGACGCCCTCGCCTTCGTCATCATCCGCCCCGGCAGCACCGGAGGCGGCGTCAGCATCGAGGCCGCCGCGAAGGGCCTCGACAAGGCCAGCGCCGCCTTCGTCCTGCGCCACGTCGCGAACCAGTGGGACGGCGGGCAGGCCGACCAGAGCGCCATCCTGACCGCCCTCAACACCCTCGCCGAGCGCTGGGAGCGCATGGGCAAGGCCGCCCCCGAGCTGGGCAACGGGCTGTTCGTCGACGAGCCGACGCCCACCCAGCTCGCGCAGCACGAGCGCGCCGCGACCTACCGCAGGGCCGCCGCAGACCTCCGCGAGGTGCTCGTGACCGGCCGCATCCCGCATGGCCTGATGACGGACGCCGAACTCGGCGACTGACCACCTGAAGCGGCGGCCGGCCCCCACGGCCGCCACCCGGGGCCCGCGCAACTTCCCCCCAAGCGCGGGCCCCGGGACCCCCGGACAGCACGAAGGCCCCGCCGAAACGGGGCCAGAACGAGAGAGGAGGAAACGGTGTCAGGACTTCTTCGGAGCAGGGGCGATCTTCGCCACCCACTCGCGGGTGAACCCGGTCAGCTTCGCCATGTGCGACGGCCCCTTGCCGGCCGCCCGTCCCTCTCTCAGCAGCTCGCGCAGCTCAGCGTCGGCGCTCAGGAACGCGGTCTCGGCACGGGTGCGCCGCTTCGTGGCCGCCACGATCCGCTCGTCCAGCTCGTCCAGCTCCTTCATGGCGCCCATCGTGGCACGGATTGTCACGGTCGCGCTACGCGAACGCGCACAGCAGTCGCGAACGGACTATGCGAACGGTATTCTCATCTCAGGGCTAGCGGAAGGCCGCCCTGAACAGGGGCTCCCTTCGCCATGCCCTAACCAGCACGACACCTAAGGAACCTGAATGCCCCGCATCCGCACGGTCAAGCCGGAGTTCTGGGAGGACGAGGTCGTCGGGCTCCTGCCCCGCGATGCGCGCCTCCTCTTCATCTCGACCTTCAACATGGCCGACGACGAAGGACTGCTCCGCTGGACGCCCGCGTACATCAAGGCCAGCGCCTTCATGTACGACGACGACCTCACCCTCAAGCACGTCGAAGAACTCATGGGGATGGTGACCGACGCCGGCCTGCTCTTCCCCTACATCGGCGGCCTAGCCCGGCAACAGATGGCCGTCGTCGTCAACTTCCGCAAGCACCAGCGGATCAACCGCCCGCAGAAGAGCAAGCTGCCGCCTCCCTCGCTGGGCAACTACAAGGTGCGCGAGATGTACGCCCGGCGCGACGGCTGGACGTGCCAGCTGTGCGGCCTCGCCATCCCCCGCCTACCGGTGGTGAACGACTCCCACAACCTCTCGATCGACCACATCCGCCCCCAGTCGGCAGGCGGCACCGACCACCCTTCCAACCTCCGGGCCGCACACCAGGCGTGCAACAAGAGCCGCCGCGACACCCCGGACGGGGCCGACTTCATCCCTCCGCGCAGCCTGGCCGGGCTCGACCATTCCGTGAGCGACGCACTGAGCCGTTCCGTGAACGGTCACCACGACGCGATGAACGACTCACTGAACGATTCAGTGAACGAAGCCCACGCTCCGCAGTATTCGGAGCCGCCTGCATCCACGCAGGGTGACTTTCCTTCACTGAACCATTCACTGCCGGAAGGGAAAGGAAGGGAAGGGAACAGGGAAGGGAAGGGAACCCCCCTACCCCCCGCTGACCAGTCCGGCTTTCCCGCCGCCTCGCAGACGGGCGAACGGCACATCGCCGACCGCATGACGGACGCCTTCCTCGACCGCTTCCGCACCGGCAACGCCTACAGCCGCAGGCAGGTCCGCACCGTCATCGCCGACACCCTCACCAACGGCACCAACCCCGACGAACTGTGGTCCGCCCTCGAACGACTCGGCGACACCAGCAAGCCGGTCACCGCCGGAACCCTCCAGTTCGTCTTCTCCGAACTGCGCAAGGCCCCCAGCGCCGACGTCATCCCCTTCGCCGCCCGCCAGCAGCAGGCCACCGACGACCTCTTCGACCGCGCCATGGCCCGCGCCAAAGCCCGCATGCAGGAGACCTCATGACCCCCGACGAGACCGTGATCCTCGCCCGCTACGTCCGAGCCCTCTGCCCCCAGCAGAAGTTCGACGAGTACACCCCCGACGCCTGGCACGACATCCTCGGCGACTACCAACTCGCCGACGCCCGCCAGGCCGCCGCCTCCGTGGCCCGCCGACAGCCCTTCGTCGCCCCCGCCGAGATCGCCCACGAGATCGCCAAGATCCGCAGCACCCGCACCCACGACTTCGTTTACGAACCGCCCGCCGGCGGCACCGACCCCGACTACCTCACCCGGTACCGCCAGCAGCTCGCCGCAACCGGCAACGGCCAGCGCCCCCCGGTCATCACCCACGAACTCCCACGCCGCCCCGTCGCCGCGCTCGTGGCCAGCCTCGCCGAAGCCATGCCCAAGCCCCCCGAGCACGACGAGGCCATCGCGAAAGTCCGCCGCCCCGGTCCCCTCGGCCGCGAATGCCCCGCGTGCGGTGCTGCGGTCGGGCGGCCCTGCCGGATTGGACAGACCGGCCGTGAACGCGCCCCCCACGAAGCGAGGGAGGCCGCCGCGCTCGGCCGCCGCTACGACCCGGACGCCGAAGAACAGCGCCGCCGCGCCGCCGCGGCCCAGTTCGCCGGCCGTCACGACGAGACGCGCACCGCGTGAACCGGGACCACCCGGAGTGGGCGATCCGCTGCCCCTGGTGCCACGCCCCACCCGGCACCCGCTGCACCACCCCCACCGGACGCCGCATCGCCATCCCCAGCCACGACGCCCGACGAGACGCCTGGACCACCCGGCCGAAGGAGACCACCCCATGACCACCATCCCCGACGCCGCCATCGCCCTCATCGCCGCCGCCCTCGACGACTACCGCCTCACCACACCCCCCACCCAACAAACCCCCCGAGGCGCCGCCGAACGCGCCGCCCAATACCTCACCAGCAGCGGATGGGGACTCCACATCCCCCGCACCCCACCCCGCCTCCGCACCCGCACGGCATGCCCCCACTGCACCGTCCAGCACCTCGTCACCGCCCAAGGCCTCATCCGACGACACGGCCCCCACGGCCACCCGTGCCCCGGCTCCGGCACCCCCGCCCGGATCGCCCAAGTCCCTGCCACCCCCGCGTGATCACTAACGCGCGTGACCTGACCCCCCAGTAACAACCAGCCGAAAGGCCCACCATGACCACCACACCCCGCCGCATCCAACGCCGCCGCACCAAAGGCTGGCGCGACACCAGCGAACACGCCGAAGCCAAACGCACGCCGACACCTCCACCTCATCCAGCCCAACCAGCCAGACACCACCGCCGCCTGACCGGCCGCCTACCCGGTTCCGCCATCCCCGCGCGCACCAGACAGGACATGACCATGACCAACCAGCCCCTCACCGCCGACGAGTGGAACGCCCGCTACCCCATCGGCACGCCCGTGACCGCCTACCCCCTCAGCCGCGACGACGACCCGCTGAAGACGACGACCCGCACCCCGGCCTGGACGCTCGGGCACGGTGCGGCGGTCGTCTCGGTGGAGGGCGAAGCCGGCGGTATCTGCCTGACCCACGTCGACCCCGTCCGGCCGTGACCATCACCGCGCTGCGCCGGCTCCTCGCCGACATCGACGACCAGGGCGGCCCCGACGCCGCCCGCGACAACCGCCTCACCCTCCCCCGGCTCGAGCGGTCGATCAGCTTCACCGCCGTCCGCGCCTGGGCCCGACAACACGGCATCCCCTGCCAGCCCCAAGGCCGCCCACCCCAAGCCGCGGTGGACGCGTGGCGCGCCGCCCACCAGCACCTGACCGACCCGACCGAAGGAAAACCCACATGAGCGACGACATCCAGATCGACGACTACGCCACCTACTCCGAGACCACCGAACACGAGAACGGCCACACCAGCCGACCGGTGATCGTCCAGGGCCGCCAGGCCCGCCAGCGCATGACGGCCACGGTGTACACGGCCGACGGCGAAGCCCCGGAGTATCAGGTGGTCGTGCAGGACCCGGAGACCGGCGTCATCACCGGCATCTCCACGGCGGTCAAGCACGGGCGCCACACGACGACATGGACGCGGATTGACGGTGGCGAGCAGGACCGCATCAGGCAGGAGCGGGACGCGCAGAGGGCGCGGATGTGGCAGGCCGCTGCGGCCGCCGGCGCTTTGACGCCCGCCCGGTGACATCCCGTAGCCCGGGGCGCGGCTATCGCCCCGGGCCTGACCCCACCGTCCCACACCACCGAAAGGGAACCCGACATGACCCCGTACTGGGAAGACGAAGAGACCGGCCTGGTCCTGTACCACGGCGACATGCGCGAGGTGCTGCCCGCGCTCGGGCTGCAAGCCGACTGCATCGTCACTGACGCGCCCTACGCGGAGACCAGCCTCGCCTGGGACCGCTGGCCTGACGGCTGGCCGACGTTGGCCGCCACCGCCGCCAGCAGCATGTGGTGCTTCGGGTCGATGCGCATGTTCCTCGACCGCGGCCACGAGTTCACCGCCTCCGACTGGAAGCTCTCCCAGGACGTCGTCTGGGAGAAGCAGAACGGCACCGGCTTCGCCGCCGACCGCTTCAAGCGCGTCCACGAGCATGCCCTCCACTGGTACCGCGGCGACTGGCGCAGCGTGCATCACGACGTGCCAGTGGAGGAGGCTGGCCGCCAGGGCGGCGGTAAGAGAGGCTTCAAGACAAGGGCCTCGACGCAAGACCACCTGGGGAAGATCGCTTCTCAGATGTGGGTCGGTGACGGGACTCGCCTGCTGCGTTCGGTGATCAAGATCCGTTCCATGCACGGGCGAGCGATCCACCCGACCCAGAAGCCCACTGGAATCTTGCAGCCACTCATCGAATACGCCTGCCCGCCCGGCGGCCTCGTCGTCGACCCCTTCACCGGCTCTGGCAGCACCCTCGACGCGGCCCGCCAGTGCGGCCGGCGCGCGGTCGGGATCGAGGCCCGCGAGGAGTACTGCGAGGCGGCTGCCCGCCGTCTGTCGGCGCTGACGCTGCCCATCCCGTGACCACGCATGGCGGCCTGGGCGCGTTGCTGTCGCGCCCAGGCCTGGCCCGCACCCTACCCACACCCCCTGGAGCCAACCGTGACCACACCCGCCGACGAACTCCGCACCGCCGCCGAAACGCTGCGCGCCGCCGGGGCACAGCCATACGCGGCCTGGCTGGCCGAGCACGCCCGCCGGCTCGACGCCGGAGGCCTTCCTGCCGTCCACGAGCACGTGCTGGTGGTGGCCCGGCAGATCAACGCCGCTGCCTGTTCTTGACCGTTCTGTCGGCCGCCCCGCGCACCGGGGCGGCCCCACCACCCGGAGACCCGATGACCCACCAGACCACCGCCGAGACCGCCGAGCGCCGCGCCAAGGCGGAAGGCGCCATCGAAGCCCTGCGGACCGCCGCCGAAGAGATGCACGTCGGCATCGCCGTCGGCTCGATCCCGCTCGAAGTCCGCCCGGCAGTCGAGTCATGGCTGCGCCGTCTTGCCGAGCAGCGCCTCGACCGCTCGCGCAAGGAAACCGCCACGCCCGCCGCTGCGCCTGCTGCCGTGGAGCCGCCCGCCGACCAGACCGCCGACGCTCCCGCCGCTGAGTGCAGCGCGCAGCACCGCCGGTTCGACGACGACCGACTCTGCATCCGCGCCGCGCAGCACCACGGCGACCACATCGACGAGCGCGGCTACCACTGGTCCGACACCGTGGCCGTCTACCCGGTGGCCGACGGCACGTTCCGCACTGGAACCGACGTGGGCGCCGAGCTGCGCCGCATGGCCGACGAGACGGCAACCGAGACGCAGCCCGCGCGCTGCGTCTGTGGGCACCCCATCGGCCTCCACCACGAAGACGTCTGCCTCCGCACCGACTGTGGATGCGCTGACGCGCTGGAGATCAACGCCGTGCCCGAGGCCCTCGAAGCGGTACTGACGGAGCGCTACACCGAACTCGGCAACTCCTTCTCCCGGATGCGGCGCCAGGAGCAGGGCCCGGACGGGTGGCCCGCAGAGCGCCCCGTCGGCCCGCACCACGTCGCCGAGACGCTGCGGGAGCTGCTGCGGCGGGCGGCCACCGACGGACCCGGACTCCGCCTGCCCGACCACACCGTCAACGAGGAAGAGACCCCGCCCCCTGCCCCCCGCGACCGCCACCGCGCCGCATGGAACGCACTCACCCCCCAGCAGCAGGCCGCCTACCTCGCCCAACTCGACAGCGCCGGTGCGCGGCAGGACCAGACCACAACCGACGAGCCGGAGCGCTGCGCCCACTGCACCCACCCCAAGCGCGACCACGACGGCCGCGCCGACCACCGAGCCAAGCACTCCCCGCTGGTCGCAGGAGACCCCTGGTGCCACGCCTGCGACGGCCCGTGCGACTACGCCGCCGGGGCGCGGCAGGACGAGACGGCAACCGACCAGCCCGCGCCCGGGAGCACCGAGACCCGCCCCTGCCGGACGTCCGTCTCCGGCGGCACGGTGTGGTGCTGCGAAGAAGGCGAGACCGACTGCCCGTGCGTCTGCCACCAGCCCGCCGCCGGGGCGCGACAGGCCGACGAGACGGCAACCACCGAGGCGCCCTGGCCGACCGTCACCGACTTCTCCCTGGAGGTCTGGGAGGGCGACACCTGGGTCGGCGTCACCTTCAAGCGGAAGACCCTCGACGAAGCCCGCGAGCGCCGCGAGTCCTTCCGCCGCCGCTTCCCGGAGGCCCAGCTCCGCATCGTCCGCTGGGACGAGACGTCCACCGTCGTGGAAGCCGATCCCGGGCCCGCCGCCGGGGCGCGGCAGGACGGGGGCCGGCCGTGATCGGTGAGGCCATAGACACCGCGATCACTCTCGGCGTGGCGCTCCTCGTGTGGATCGTCGTCGCGGCCGCTGTCGGCACGGTGGTCCTCCTCGGGGCGGCTGCGGCCGCCGCGTGGGTTGTGAAGACCCTGCGGCGGGGCGTCCGGGCCAGGAGGCACCCAGAGGACTGCTGTACGCCCGCTGGAGCGACGAACACCCCCTCCGGCGGCTCTGCGGACACCGGAACCCCTCCCAGGCCCGCAGAGGGCCGCTCACGGCCTTCGTGGTCCCACAGTCAGCCACCCGACTACGACGAGGCCGCCTGATGGGCCGCGCCCTCGGCATCGGCATCGTGCTCGCCCCGTTCATCAGCGCCGCCCTGCTCAGCCTCCGCTGGGCAGGGCGCGCCCTCCACAACCACTACCGGAAGGACCGCCGATGACACCCGCCCTCCGCTACGGCCACGCCGCCACCCTCACCGCCATCCTCTTCACCACCGCAGCCGCCTACCTCGCCCACACCGGCCACTGGCTCCCCGCCGCCGCCCTCATCTACACCGCCGCCCTCTTCACCTGGATCGCCACCCGCGAATACGCCACCCACAAGCGCACCCTCCTCGAGCACGACTGGGCCAGACGCCAAGCCCTCGGCCACAACCCGCCCCCGCTCAACCCGTGCTGCCGCCTCGGCCGCGCCTCCTACGGCGCAGCCCACGACCACCTGTGCACCGACCTCACCACCCGCCACACCGACCGCCCGGAGGACCACGCAGCATGAACCAGCGCATCCCCCTCGACCACCTCACCAGCGACCAACTCGACCACCTCTACGAACGCGCCGAACAGGCCGAGGCCGCCCTCACCCGCGTCCAGCACGTCGCCGCCCTCATCCACGCCGGCGCGCCCTGGACCGCCAACCGGACCGACACGGCCGCCCGCATCCGCGCCGCCATCGCCGGACCCGGCACGGCAGCGACCGAAGCGACTGTGCCCCGCGCCCTGTTCGACGAGAACGCCCGCCGCCACCAGGCCGCCATCGACCGTGTCGACGAGCTCCTGGCCGCCATCGCCCGCGTCCGCAAGGTCGCCACCGCCATCCGCGACGCCACCGCCGCCGGCCGCAACGACTGGCAGATCGGGCAGCACGACTGCGCACTCACCATCCTCGCCGCCCTGACCGAGCCCGCCCCAGCAGCGACCGAAGCGACCGAGCTGGAGACCACCGTCCGCGTCATCTCCGCCCTCCACCAGACCGCCAACGACACCGTCACCCGAGTCATCGACCTCCACGAGCAGTGGGTAGCGGCCGGCCCGCCCCCGCTCGGCACCAGCCTCGCCCGCTGGTGGGACAAGCGACTCGCCGAACTCCACGACGCCATCCAGCCCGCCGACCAGCCCAAGGAGCAGTGACCATGCCCGCGAAACCACTCGCCGTCGGCGACGTCATCCACGGCTTCGCCTACGGAGCATTCGGCCGCGACCACTACGACTGCGTCCGCATCGAAGCCGTCGGCCCCGACTGGATCGTCACCCGCGACCCCCACGCCGAGTTCGACGACGGCCTGTCGTTCGTCTCCGGAAGCCGCTCTCTGAAGCTGTGCATCCAAGCCCGAGACGAGCCCTGCTCCGGCGGCCCCTGCCCGCTCGCGCGAATCGATCCGCCGCTCACGGACCTCGCCTCGAACCGCTGAAGAACGACGCAGGGGCGCGCCTCACAGTCTCCCCAGACCAGGCACGCCCCCAGGTGCTGATCACCGTACCGCCCCAAGCACCACAGGAGCCACGATGACCACCACCACCCACCTCACCGTCGTGATCCGCCACTGGCCGGACCTTCAGGACGCCCTCGGCCAGCCCGCCATCCACCACGGCTTCGGCATCGGCCTCCGCGGACACCTCGCCGCACTCACCGACATCGCCGACCGCGCCCTCGCCCGCGCAGCCGAGCGAGCCGACTCCGCCCCCGACGCCCCCGGGGAGCGGCCGGCCCCGCTCCGCACGACGATCCTCGACACCATGACCGAGGTCGAGGCCGCGCTCGTCGACTGCGCCGACCAACTCGCCGCCCACATTCAGCGCACCCCCATGAGCCGCGCGCCCCGCGACTGGCCGGCCGCCGACCGCGCCCGCCGGAACGAGCTCGCCGACCAGGACGCCAACGATCCGCGCCGCTGGAAGTGGACGGGGCGGCGGACGGCACCGCATGCCGCCCTGTGGCTGTACGCCCGTCTCACCCAGCCTGGTGGGCCGTTCGCGCCGCTGACCGATCGGCACCGGGAGACCGTCGCCGCCGTGGCCCGAGCCTCCGCGGAGCGGGTGGAGCGGGCGTTGGACATCGCCGCGCAGCGCCGCACGCTGGAGCAGCGGCACGACTGCGGCGGCCGGATCGACGTCCACGGCGGCGAGGGCAGGCAGCCGCTCGCGCACTGCACCGGCTGCGGACGCATCTGGACCGAGAACGGGATGGTGGCCGCGTGAACGACGACGAGGCCAGGGCATTCGTAGAGATCTGGCGAGAGGAGTTGCTACGCGAGCACCCCGAGGTCGCTCGGGAGATGCGGCGCATGCGGCGGGGCATGACGAGCCCGAGCAGGATCGTCATGGACGATGCGCGCCTCAACGAAGCGGACGGACCCGACGGGAGGGCGGGGTGATCGCCGCATGAGCCCGGAGTGGCGGCGGCTCCTCGGCCGGTGCCTGATCGTGGCCGCACTCGCTGTCGTCCTGTGGGTGGCACTCACGGCCTGAACAGCACGAAGCCCGCCGTACCCCACAGGGTGCGGCGGGCTTCGCTCTCCCAAGTAGCCACCGACGCTACGCCCCAGACGGTCACGGCGTCCAGACGTCCGGCCCGCCACCCCGCCACTCGATCAGCAGCGACCGCACCACGTCCATCTCGTCGGCCTCCTGCAGACCGGCCTCCTGGAGATACCTCGCCACGTCGAGGACGGAGAACGCCCGGCCGACGATCGCGCCGTCGATGCGGACACGCCGGCCTCCGTCGTCGTCGGGCGGGTAGATCACGACAGGGGGAACAGCCATACGGCCAGCGTGCGGGCGCGGGCGGGTGGGCGCACGCGGGGATGGGCCGGACACGCGAAGAGGGCCCCCTGCTGTTCCTAGGTCAGCAGGGAGCCCTCTGGTCTGCGGTCGGCTACGGCCGCCACTCCTCACGGTAGCCGGGCCGGTCCGCGTAGGGCAGGGCGAGGCTGCGCAACAGGTCCCCGTGGACCTCGTCCCATCCCATGATGGTGGCGTGGGTGTTGATACGCCCGATCAGCCGCCGCTTGGCGTCGATCTCGCGCAGCACCCGCGCCGGATCCCACTCCGCGATGTGCGCAGCCAGCTCGGGCCCCTCCACGGTCAGGCCGCGCCAGTGCTTGTCCTGCTCGTATGGAGTGTGGTGTTCGGGCGGCCACATGAGGACCATCTCCGAGTTCGTCCAGTCCGGATCATCGCCGGGGCCCTGGTGCCAGTCGTGGGGCGCCCGCACGGCCCGCGCGGTCCGCTCGTCCTCGTCGAGCTGCGCGCGCAACCACTCCACCAGGTCACCCATCCTGCGCCTCCGGCTCCACGCTCGTGACGTCAAAGCTGAACGACACGTCCGAACACGCGTCGTAGATCTCTTGCCGGATCTGGTCCGGTGCCGCATCGGCGTCGGCCTCGATCCGCATCGTCAGCACGAACGTCCTCATACCGGTCTCCTTGGGTCGCTGTCTCGAGGTCGCGAGGTCGGTCCGCTTACCTGGCTGTTTGGGGTTCGCCGCGAAGAACGCGGCCACCTCGTCCTCTCGCCATCGAAGCGCCGTCGTGCCCGGCACCGGTACAGGCTGAGGAAAGGTCCCGCGGCGTCGGTACGTGTGGATCGACACGCGGCTGACCCCGTGCTCCACCGCGATGTCGTTAAGGCTCATCAATCGCGGGCTCCCCTCGCGCTCAGGGTTCTTGGGCACGGCAGCATCCTCCCCGAACCCCTTGACGTTTGTAAAGGGGTCCTGCACTCTGGAACGGCAACAACAAGTCGGCCCCGACCGGAGCTCTCACCCTGCCGGTCGGGGCCAGTCACCCAACCTGCCGTGAACAGGAGAGATGACCGTGACCGATCGTAACGGCCAGCAGCCGCCCCAGCCCAGCCCCCGCGCCCGCGCCATCCAGGCCGCCGCCGACGCCTGCAACGCCCACCAGCAGGCCCCCGACACCAACACGCTCCACCGCCTGCGGGCCACCGTGCAGACCGCCCACAACCTCGGCGCCACCTGGGCTGACATCCGCGCCGCCAGGGGACAGCGGTGAGCACCGAGCAGGACTCCCTCGCCCCGCGGGCGAACCGGATCTTGTCCACGCCGGACACCGTCGAGCAGTGCCGCACCGAGCTGCGCACCCCCACCGAACAGACCATCGCCGCCGGTGCCGCACGCGACCAGGCCGCGTTCGCCCGCATCAACGCCGCCCGCTGACCCCGAGGAGAACCACCGTGCCCGAACAGCACACCGACCTCACCACCCCCGAAGCCGTCGCCGCCGGCCAGCAGGTCTACGACCGCATCACCACCGGCCAGTGCACCGACGCGGTCGCCGAACTCAACGCCGCCTACGGCCAGAAGGAGAACTAGACGTGGGCTTCGGGCAGATCGCCGCGCACCAGGTGCAGTCACTCGCCGCCGCAGCCCGCGCCGGCGCCCTGGACCCGGAGCAGGCCCGCAAGGCCGCGGAGGACAACCTCAACAGGCTCAACCCGGTCGACCGGGCGGAGGCGGAGGCGATCCTCCGCGCCAACGCCCCCCGCTGAACCCACCAGCCGCCGCGCCCCGGTCACCATCCCCCGGCCGGGGCGCGGCTCACCCCCGCAAGGAGCCCCGGCCCGATGCTCGCCTTCCTCACCCGCCGAAAGGACACCCCCATGACCAGCACCACCACCGAGACGTCCCCTCCGCAGACCGACGACAACGTCGTGATGCGGTTCCTCACCCAGGGCGGCGCCACCGTCGAGCTCCGCCGACAGACCCGCACCGTCAACTACCAGTACGGGAACCCCGGCTACCTGCTCGGCAACGGGCAGACCCGCGTCTCCAACGGCTTCAACTGGCGGTGCCTCGGCTGCAACGCCATCGGAGGTGGCGGCCGGTACGGCTTCGGCGACAACCACTTCGACGAGTACATGCCGGAGAAGTCCCGCACCGAGGCCAACGAGCACGCCGCCACCTGCCGGGCCATGCCCAAGCCCACCGCCTGACCGGTAGCCCTCGGCGCACGACCACAACGCGTGCGCCCTGGACATCCGGCCAGCCACCACCCACCCGACCCGAGTGAAAGGGCCGCCATGCGACGCCGCCCCGACCACCTCCTCCGCAGCCTCCTCGCCGCCGCCCTGGCCGTCCTCGCTCTCATGCACCCCGAGGCCACCGCCCAGCTCGCCCAGCTGGCCACCGCGCTCCTCCTCGGCATCGTCACCGGTATCACCCACGCCGCCGCCGCCCAGCCCGAAGCCGCCCTCCTCACCGCCGGCGGTATCTACCTCGCCCACCAGATCCGCACCCACCGCCCCCGCACCACCGCCCGCACCTGACCCGGAGAAACCCGCGATGCCCAGCCGCTTCCGCCGCCCCCGCACCCAGACCATCACCGACACCGTCAACGGCACCCCCGTCACCTACACCATCCCCGACACCAGCCCGCCCCCGCCGCGGCTGCCGTTCCACCTCGACAGCCTCCTCCGCAAAATCCTGTTCACCACCGCCATCCTCATGACGATCGGCGCGATCATCTGGGGCACCGTCGCCATCGGCGGCATGCTCGCCATGCTCGCCCCCGCCTGGGCCGCCTACCTCGTCGCCGGAGTGTTCGACGCCGGATGGGCCGCCTGCCTCATCGCCGAATGGCTCCTGCGCCACGACCACAAACGCGCCGAACTCCCGCGCACCGCCGGCGTCGCCATGCTCGTCGTGTCCATGGCGGCGATCATCATGCACGGACACCTCACCGGCCCGTGGGGCTGGATCGTCGGCATCGTCGGCGCGCTCGTCTCCGCCGCCGCCAAGGGCGTCTGGGCGATCGGCATGCACACCATCCGCATCAAACTCGACCCCAAGTACGAGGCGTACCTGTCCGCGCTGCAGCAGCAGGCCGGCACCGAGATGGCGCTCGCCCTCGGAGAGCGGGACCGGCTCCTGTCGCAGGAACGCACGGTCGCTGTGCGGCTCGCCCTCGAGGCCCGCCGTCCGCCCGCACCGCCGGTGGTCGAGCCCGAGAACCGGCCCGTGGACCGGCCTGAACCGCAGCCGGTCCAGACCGCCGACCAGCCGGTGAACCACGCCGAACCCGCGCCCGCGCCCGCCCCGGTCCACGCCGCCGGGCGTGCCGTGGACCGGCCCATGCAGCCCGAGGACCAGGTCGACCAGCTGCTGTCCCGGCTCCGCAGGGGCGAGCACATCACCAAGCGCGGCGCCGCCTTGATCCTCGGCGTGTCGGAGTCGACCGCGTACCGGCGGCTGAAGGACGCCGAGTCGAAGCTCCACCAGTACAACTAGCCACCCCCGCGGCCGCCCCCGTCCCCGGGGGGCGGCCCTCGTTCTGCCGGAGCCCGCCAGTGAAGATCACCACCGCCGATCTCGCCACCAGCCTCGCCGTGCCCAGCATCGTCACCGGCGCCGCCCTCATCGCCGAATGGCAGTACGGCACCAGCGCGGCCGCCGTCGAGTTCACCGCCGCCGTCGCCGCGGGCAAGCTCGCCTTCGTCAGCTTCGCTAAGAAGTGGAGCCCCGCCCTGGCCTGGTCCAGCCTCGCCGCCGCTGGCCTGTTCACTCAGGCCGGCGTCACCACCGTCGCCGGGATAGGGCCCACCGCCTACGCGTGGCTCGTCTCGTCGGCTGCCGCGGTCGCTGCCCGGCTGGTGTACAAGCACCACACCCGGCATGACGCGATCAAGCTCGACCATGAGTCGGTGAAGCTGCGGACTGCCATGATCCGGCAGGAGATGGCTGCGCACGCCCTCGCGCAGCGGACCGCGCCTGAACCGGTTCAGGCCGGGCCGGACCTGACCGGGCGGACCGTGGAAGAGACCCGCCTGCGGACCGTGGTCCACGAACTGTTCCAGGCCGAACTCCCGGGCTGCACCGTGGAACGGACCAAGACCGGCTGGACCGCGGTTCTTGATCTGCCTGTGAATCTGGACCGGTCCCGCCTCAAGTCCGCCTGGGATCGGGTGGCGTCGGGCATGGGCGTGGCCGGGGAGTTCATGCTGGAAGACGGGGCGCTCACGAACCAGATCATCGCCCGGTTCATCGACGGTGACCCGCTCGCCGCGGTGGTCCCCTACACGCGAACCCAGGGCGCCCGGTTCACCGACCCGGTCCTGTTGGGCGTGGACCGGTTCCTGAACCCGGTCTGGCTCGACCTGGCCTACAACCACACCTTGGTCGCCGGATCGTCCAAGTTCGGCAAGTCCACCCTGGTCCGGTCCATCGCGGTCCAGCTCGCGGACCGCCCGGACACCGTGCTGTACGGCATGGACCTCAAGCCGGGCGCGCCGGAGCTGACCCCGATGGCGCCGATCCTTCAGGACGTCGCGACCACCCCGGAGCAGGCGCACGCCCTCCTCGACTGGCTCAAGGAGGAACTCGGCGAGCGCGGCGAGATCCTCGCTGCCGCGGGCGATCAGGAGTGGGACCCCGCCAAGCACGGCCGGCCCGCGATCTGGGTCATCGAGGACGAACTCGCCGAGCTGGTCCGGCAGGGCGACGACGGCCCGTGGAAGAAGCAGCCGGCCTCCAAGAAGCAGGAGTCCCTTCTCGCGCTGATGCGGTTCGCCGGCATGCACTTCCTGTCCGCCACCCAGCAGCCGAGCAGGAAGGTGTTCGGCGGCACCACGGACGCCCGCGGGAACTACGCGAACCGGCTGTCCACCCGCATGAACGACGCGGACCACCGCCGGTTCATCTTCGGTAACACCCCTGGTTGGGAGCCCGGGAAGCTGGACCAGCCGGGGAAGTTCCTGCTGCAGTCGCCGGTCCACCAGGTCGCCGCGCCGTACAAGGGGATGTGGCTGACGGGCGATGAGTTCCGTGCTGAGGTGGCGCGGATTGGGGCGACGACGGTGCGTGCGCCGGTGGGGAAGCGGCTGGTTCTGCCGGTGGGTGGGTCGTCGAATCAGGAGAAGGTGCGGGCTGCGTTGGCGAAGTACGGCAATGCGACGCGGCGGGAGCTGGAGCAGGCGACCGGGCTGGAGGAGCGGCAGGTGTTGAAGGCGCTGGACGGGCTGAAGCCGGAGGTGGAGCGCACGGACGCGGGGACGTGGCGGATGGTGCCTGAGGAGGCGTGGGACGCGCAGGCGGTCTCCGTCCC
The DNA here is from genome assembly GCF_984686075.1 of Streptomyces speibonae. NCBI lineage: Bacteria > Bacillati > Actinomycetota > Actinomycetes > Kitasatosporales > Streptomycetaceae > Streptomyces > Streptomyces speibonae. The sequence continues at coordinate 1,016,831 of NZ_OZ480260.1, forward strand.
GGTGGAGCGGTAAACGCCGAGGTCGGAGCCGGTTTGTGTGGGGTCTCCTACCCCCTTCCCTGAGCGGTGCTGGAAGGTCCGCCAGGGGAGGGGGTTTCCTGTGCCCGGGAGACCCTCTGGGGGACCGTGTCGGGCCGTCGGAGAGAGCTGCCAGATGTCCCGTCCTGGCGGGGCCCACACGCGAGAGGATGCTGCCATGGCTACAGAGCACAAGATGACCTGGGACCCCGACTTCACGGAGTCGGTGGATGAGAACGGGTGGGTGGTCAGGGAGCTGACTGGTATCACGCCCGTGAATTGTTCGTGCGGCTTCGCCAAGGTCGTGGCGAACCGCGATGTGCGGCGGGTGGTCGAGGAGCACGAGGCCGGTGCCGATACCGCGGACACCGCCTGACCTCAACCTTGCTTGACGTATGACCCGTCGTACCGCACCATGGGTCGCAGATCTGGCATGCCCGGAAACGATCACCCCAACTGCGACATGATGCCCCCTCAGCACCACAGTTCCAGGGGGGAACATGAGCAAGAAGCCCAAAGCAGGGAACATCGCCGGACTCGGCTGCCTCAGCCTCGTAGCTATCATCGTCGGAGTCTTCATCATCGCCATCGCCACCAGCGACGGCGACAGCAACGACGGCAGCGACAACAAGCCGCTCAGCGAGAGCGCTGCCGTCATGTGCGAGGAGTTCGTCAAGAAGCGCCTAAAGTCGCCGGGCAGCGCCGAATTCCCCGACCCGTTCGATGCCGACTACGCCAAAACCGTCGTCCTCAGCGACGCCAAGCCGTGGAAGTATGAGGTCACTGGCGTGGTCGACAGCGAGAACTCGTTCGGCGGGCTGGTCCGTGCCGACTACGTGTGCACCGTGTCCACCAAGGACGATGACACGTGGACGCTCGACGACCTTGAGCTAAATCAGCGCTGACACTCGCAGTCTGGCCCGGCCGCCCCGTGCGGTCGGGCCTTTCCCATGCCCGGAGGTGACCCGTGGCCGCCAAGCCGAACCCGCGCCCGGTCACCGACGAGGACCGCAAGGCCGTACGCCGACTCGCCGCGCAAGGCCTCGGCCGGAACGCCATCGCCCGGGAACTGGGCCGGTCCTCTCGCACCATCAGCGTCATAGCCGCCGAACTCGACCCGCCGGTGACGTTCGACCGCACCATGACCGCCGTCGCGACCGAGGCCCGCGTCATCGACGCCAAGGCCCGCCGTGCCGCGCTCATCCAACGCGCCTACACCCGCGCGGAGAAGATCTTCGACCGGCTTGAAGCCGACGAGACCAGCGGCTACAAGTTCACCGCCACCAGCGTCAACGGCATCGAGACCAAGACTCTCGACCACGTGCCCGGCCCCGAAGAGCGCTCCTTGGCCACCGCGGCTGGCCAGTACCTCGCGCAGGCCGCCAAGCTCGAAGCGATCGACGGCGACCCCGGCGTGGACGCCGCGCGGTCGATGCTCGGCTCCCTCGCCGAGGGCCTGCAGAAGCTCGCCGACTCCCCTGCTGAGCAGGGCAGTTCGGTAGACTGATCGCACAACCAAAGACGGACCCCGGCGGGTGCGGGAACACCCCCGGGGCGTGGCCAACCTGGATGAGAGGTTGACGTGACCGAGGCTACATGCTCGGAGCCCGGATGCGAGCGCCGCCGACCCGTGTGTCTTCTGCGGAGGCGAGAGCGAGGCCGTCGACCACATCCACCCGGTCGTCCGTGGTGGCTCCGACCGGTGGACGAACCTGGCGCCCATCTGCCAGTCCTGCAACTCGATCAAGCGCGACCGATCGCTGCTGGAGGTGCTGCTCCCCGGGAGGTGACCCGTGATCCGTGGGTTGGACCTTCCGCTCAGCCGCAAGCAGATCGAGGCGGTCGCGTACTCGACGGCGCGCATCAACATCCTCCATGGCGCGATCCGCTCGGGTAAGACCGTCGCCTCGCTGATCGCGTTCCTGATCGCGGTCGCCGCGGCCCCGTCGTCGGGGCTGATCGTGATCGTGGGCCGGTCGCTGCAGACGATCGAACGGAACGTCCTCGACCCGCTCCAGGACGACGCCCTGTTCGGGCCGATCGCCAAGCTGGTCGTCCACACCCGTGGCGCGACGACGGCGACGATCCTCGGCCGGACTGTGCACCTGATCGGCGCCGCCGACTCCCGCGCGGAGGGCCGCCTCCGTGGTCTGACCGCCTGCCTCGCGTACGTGGACGAGGCGACGCTGATCCCGCGCGGCTTCTGGAACCAGCTTCTCGGCCGCCTCAGCGTGCCGGGTGCGCGGCTGCTGGCGACGACGAACCCCGACAACCCGGGGCACTGGTTGAAGAAGGAGTTCCTCGACCGCGCGGCCGACTTGGACCTGCGGGAGTGGCACTTCACCCTCGACGACAACCCCGCCCTCGACGAGGCGTACGTCGCTTCCCTGAAGGCCGAGTACGTCGGCCTGTGGTACCGGCGGTTCATCTCCGGCCACTGGGTGCAGTCCGAGGGCGCCATCTACGAGATGTTCGACACCACGAAGCATGTGGTGCGGGACCTGCCGCGCATCGACCGCTGGCTGTGCGACGCGATCGACTACGGCACCGTCAACCCGTACGCCGACCTGCTGATCGGCGTCGGCGCGGACCGGCGCCTGTACGTGGTCAGCGAGTTCCGGCATGACTCCCGTACCGCGCGCCGGCAGATGACGGACAGCGAGTACTCGAAGGCGCGCCGGGCGTGGCTGGCCAGGGTGCCGCAGCCGCAGTCGAACGTCGTGGGTGTGGCGCCGGAGTGGACGATCGTGGACCCGTCGGCGTCGTCGTACATCGAGCAGCTGCACCGGGACGGTGTGAGCGGTGTGACGGCGGCGGACAATGCGGTGCTCGACGGCATCCGCACGGTGTCCTCGCTGATCTCCACCGGGGATCTGCTGGTGCACGAGTCCGCGCGCGGCCTGATCGACGAGTTCCCGGGCTACTCGTGGGACGACTCTGCGGCGGAGCGCGGCGAGGATAAGCCGATCAAAGAGAATGATCATTCGCTCGACGCGATTCGCTACGGCCTACGGACGACCGAGGCCCTGTGGCGGCCGTACCTACCGACCCGACTGGAGGTGGCTGCCTGATGTCCCTGCCCGCAGGCAACACCGCGTGGCCTCCGCCTTACCTCGGACCGGCCCTCGACGCGATGCACGCCTGGGATTCCTGGTGGTCCGGTGACCCCGACCGGCTGGAGCAGCTCTACGGCGGCTCGACGGGCGGCGGCCCCGACCCCAAGCGTCTGCAGTTCGCCGGCGGGGTGATCGGCCGTCTCGCACGCTGGTGGTGGGGCACGCCGACCGCCCCGGGCGAGCGCCGCACGAAGTTGCACGTGCCGATCGCCGGTGACCTCTGCGGTGGGTCGGCCGACCTCCTGTTCTCGGAGCCGCCGAAGCTCACCGTCGACGACGACACCACCCAGGACCGACTCGATGCCCTCGTCGACGACGGCATGCTGGCCACGCTGCAGACAGCCGCTGAGGTTGGCGCTGCCCTGGGCGGCGTGTATCTGCGGCCGGTCTACGACAAGGAGCTGGCGGACCGGCCGTGGATCGTCGCCGAGCACGCCGACCGGGCCCTGCCCGAGTTCACCTGGGGCCGCCTCTCCGTAGTCACGTTCTGGAAGGCCGTCCGCGAGGAGGACGGCCAGATCTGGCGGTGGCTGGAGCGGCACGAGCCGGGCGTCATCATGCACGGCCTGTACCAGGGCACGAAGGACAACCTCGGCCGACCGGTCCCCCTCGAGGACTCGGAGGCCACAGCCCCGTTCGCGCCCCTGGTCAACGCCGAGGGCGCAATCCCGACCGGCTACAACGGCCTGGACGTCGTGTACATCCCCAACCAGATCAGCCGCCGCTGGCGGTGCAAGCCGAAGCTGAAGGACTTCGGCCGCTCCGACCTGGACGGGGTCGAGCCGATGATGGACGCCCTCGATGAGACCTACAGCTCGTGGATGCGGGACATCCGGATCGGCAAGGGCCGCATCGTCGTGCCGAACGCCTACCTGCAGTCGCAGGGGCCTGGGCGGGGCGGCTCGTGGAATCCGGATCAGGAGGTGTTCGCCGGGCTGGACATGCTGGCTCGTGCGGATGCGAGCGGGCAGCTCACCGTGGCCCAGTTCGCGATCCGGGTCGCCGAGCATCGGGAGACGGCGGAGGACTTGGTCAACCAGATCCTTCGGTCGGCCGGCTACTCGGGGCAGACGTTCGGGCTCGGTGGCGACGCCGCGGTGACCGCGACGGAGATCACCGCCCGGGAACGGCGGTCGATGACGACTCGCGGCAAGAAGATCCTCCGGTGGCGGCCGGCACTGGCGCAGCTGGTGGAGGCGCTCCTCGCCATCGATCAGGCCGTGTTCGGCGGGAGCATCGTGCCCCAGCGGCCCACGGTCGAGTTCGAGGACTCCGTGCAGGAGGACCCGCTGACGCTCGCCAACACGGCGGACGTTCTGCGGCGGGCGCAGGCGGCGAGCACGGACACGCTGGTGCGGATGGCCCACCCCGAGTGGGACGACACCCAGGTGCAGGAGGAAGTCGACCGGATCCAGCAGGAGGCGGGCACCGCGGTGCCGGACCCGATGCAGACCGGAGCCCTCCCGTAGAAGGTGGTGATCGGCCATGCCCGTGTCCCCGGCCATGGCCGAAGACCTCGCCGCAGCAGTCGCGGACCTGTACGAGGCCGCCGAGGGCGAGCTCATCGGGAGGATCCGACGGGCGCTCGCTGAGGGCATCAACAGCCCCGTGTGGGTCGAGCTCAAGCTGGCCGCGGTCGGCAACCTGCAGGTCGCGATCGAAGAGGTCATCGCCGCGCTCCAGCTGGACGCGTCGGGCGCCGTGCACCAGGCGCTCGCCGAGGCCTACGACCGTGGCCAGCAGGCCGCTGTCGCCGAACTCGGGGCCCTCGGTGTCGGCCAGACGGCTGCGGCCGCGGCGGCAGTACCGACGGCGCCGGTGGTGGACCGGCTGGCGCAGGCCGTCATCGCGGACACGGGGCCGGTGCATCTGCGGATGCTGCGCCAGTCCATGGACGTGTACCGGGAGGTCATCGGCCGGGCCGCCGCAGCCCCCGCGCTCGGCGTGCAGACCCGCCGCCAGGCGGCACAGTCCGCGTTCGACCAGTTCGCCAACCGCGGGGTACGCGGTTTCGTCGACCAGTCGGGCCGGTCGTGGGAGCTGCGCTCCTACGTGGAAATGGCGATGCGGTCGGCGACCGCCCGCGCCGCCGTCGAGGCCCACTCGGATCGGCTGGGTGCGGCCGGGGTGGACCTGGTGATCGTGTCGCAGGCGCCGGAGGAGTGCCCGCTGTGCCGGCCGTGGGAGCGGAAGGTGCTCGCCCGAACGGGCGCGCCCGGGGAGCGGACGGTGCAGGTGGAGCACGCCACGGAGGACGGCGAGATGGTGACCGTGGTGGTGGCCGGGTCGCTGCCGGAGGCGCGCGGGAAGGGCTTCATGCATCCGAACTGCCGGCACACGGTGTCCGCGTACTTGCCTGGGGTGTCCAGGATTCCGAAGGCGCAGCCGTCGCGGGGGACGTACGAGGACTCGCAGCGGCAGCGGTACCTGGAGCGGCAGGTGCGGAAGTGGAAGCGTCTGGAGGACGCGGCCATGGACGAGGCCACAGCGAAAGCGCGGCGTGCGCGGGTGCGCGCGTATCAGGCCCGCATCCGCGAGCTGGCCGCGGAGACGGGCCTGCCCCGCAAGAGCCACCGCGAGCAGCTCTCCACGGCCCGCTGACCGGGCACACAGAGTCTTCCGCCCGCCGGGTGCGGGCCGGATCGCACAACCCCCGCCAGGCGCGGGGCCGAACCATTCCGACGCGCACCAGGAGTGCACGCATGCCCAAGCGAACCCTCCCCCGCCACGCCCTGACCGGCGCTGGCTGGGCACACCCCTACGGCCACGCCCCTTTCGCGCCGTACCTGTACGCCGACGGCGGGGACGGAGACGGCTCCGGATCCGACAACGGCGACAGCGGTAACGGCACGGGCGACGACGACCAGGACGACGATGCCGGCGGGACCGGCGACGACGACCAGGGCGACGACGGCGCGGGCAAGGACGACAAGCCCAAGCCGAAGCCGCCCGCCAAGAAGGACGAGGACCCGGCGGCCGAGCTGGAGCGGCTCCGCAAGGAGCTGAAGCAGGCCAACGCCGACGCGGCGAAGGCCCGCACGAACGCGAAGAAGGCCGCGGCGGACGAGGCCCGATCCGAGATCACCAAGCAGATCGCGAAGACGCTCGGGCTGATCGAGGACGACAAGGACACCCCGCCGGACCCGAAGGCGCTGTCTGCGGAGATCGAGAAGGCGAAGGCCGCGCACCGCGAGACCGCGGTGGAGCTGGCCGTGTTCCGGGGCGCGTCGAAGTACGGCGCCGACGCGGAGGCCCTGACCGACTCCCGCAGCTTCCTGCGGTCGATCGCTGACCTCGACCCGGGTGACGAGGAGTTCGCGAAGAAGGTGAACGCCGCGATCAAGCAGGCGGTCACCGACAACCCCAAGCTCAAGGCCGCGGGTCAGGCGCCCGCGCGCACCAGCGGCGACTTCTCCGGCAGCACGGAGAAGCCCAAGAACGGCAACAGCATCGAGGCGCAGCGAGAAGCGTTCCGTAAGGGACGACGCTGACGCCTCCACACAGATGGGAGGCCCGTCGTGGCCAACACCTTTCTCACCCCCGACCTGATCGCCACGCGCGGGCTCGCCACGCTGTACGAGAACACCGTGATGGCGCAGCTCGTGCACCGCGACTACGAGGCCGACTTCCGCGGCCGGCAGGGCGACACCATCACGGTGCGCAAACCCGCGACGTTCACCGCGTCGCAGTTCGACCGGAACACGGGCATCGTCCCGCAGAACGCGACCGAGACCGGTGTGCCGGTCACGCTGAACCACTTCCCGGACGTGTCCGTCGCGGTGACGACGGAGCAGCTCACCCTGGAGATCAACGACTTCGGCGAGCAGATCCTCGACCCGATGATGAAGGCGATCGCGGAGAAGATCGACCGCGACCTCCTCGCCCTGCGCACGGACGTCGTGCAGCAGGTCGGCGGCGTCGCCGCGAACACCGACGGCGAGGACTACCACGGCTACGACGGGAACTACCCGTGGTCCGACTCCCGCGTCCTCATCGAGGCGGGCGAAGTCCTCGACACGCAGAACGTGCCGATGGACGAGCGGCGGGTCGTCGTCGGCCCGCGCACGAAGTCGCGGTGGATCGCGGAGAAGGCGTGGCGTGCGGCCGACCAGTCCGGGTCCACGGTGGGTCTGCGGCAGGCGCAGTTCGGTGGCATGGCGTCCGGGTTCGACCCGTACATGTCGCAGAACGTGAAGCTGGAGTCTCCGGCGACGACCGAGGAGTCCCTGGCGTTCCACAAGACGGCGTTCGCGCTGGTGACGCGGACGCTGGAGGTGCCGCCGGGCGCCCAGGACGCGGCGATCATGAACTACGAAGGGTTCGCGCTGCGCGTGGTCTACGACTACGACATCAAGTACAAGCAGACCGTCGTCAGCGTGGACTGCCTGTACGGCACGAAGACCCTCGACGCGAACCGGGCCGTGATCATCAGCGGCGAGACCGGGTCCTGACCCCCTCTCCGGTGAGGGCAGGGGTGGTGGGCAGGTGGAGGGGAGGCCGTGACGTGCGTGTAGTGCAGATCGGCCTCCCTGGCCTGGCCCGCTCCTGGAAGAACGATGTCGCCGCCGCCGGTACCCGGTTGGGCTGGGACGTGCTGCACCTCTCCCCGCACGATCCCGGCCCGATCGTCCAGGCGCTGCCCGGCGCCGACATGCTGCTCTGGGTCCACACACCCGGTAAGGCCCCGCAGCACGGTGACCGCATCCTCGCTGCCGCCCGGTCAGCCGGCGCAGCCACGGTGGGGATGCACATGGACCTGTACTGGACGCGCCCCAACCGGGAGCCGGAAATCGGCCGGGACGCGTGGTGGCGCTGCGACCACGTGTTCACCGCCGACGGCGGCCACCAGAAGAAGTTCAAGGCGCGTGGCATCAACCACCGCTGGCTTCCTGCTCCGGCGGGGCGCCGCTGGCTCACCCCCGGCGTCGTGGATAAGGAGCGGTGGCCGGAGCCGATCGTGTTCGTGGGGACGTGCTCGGCGGGCAGCCATCGCAACCACCGCAGGCAGCTCCTCACGTGGGCGAAGGAACGGTGGGGGGATCGGTTCGGCTGGTACGGCACGCCGCGCCGCCGCGTATGGGGCACCGACCTGTCCAGCCTCTACGCCACGGCGCGGGTGGTGCTCGCTGATTCGGTGCCGGTGCCGCGCTACTGGTCGGACCGGGTCCCGTTGACCCTCGCGCGGGGGGCGCCGCTGGCGCATCCGCTGATCGAGGGCATGGACGAGCAGGGCTACACCCCCGACCTGCTGCTGGGGTACGAGGTCGGCGAGTTCGGGCCGCTCGGGGACCTCATCGACAGCATCACCGACCGCGAGCTGGCCGACCGTGCGGAGCGGGGGCGGGCGCTGGTGGAGGAGCGGCATCTGTGGGAGCACCGGCTCCAGTACATCCAGAAGGTGGTGTTCGGGTGAGCGGGCCGACCGTGATCGTCATCTGCGCGGGCGAGGCGACCCGGTGGGGCGACCACCGGGGCACGCCGAAGCACCTGCTGGCGCCGGAGGGCGAGCGGCTGCTCGACCGTACGGTGCGGCTGGCGCGCGAGCATGGCGCGGGGCGGGTGCTGGTGGTGTCCAAGCCCGGCGATGCCCGGTATGAAGCGGACGGCGCGGAGCGGGTGGACGCCCGGCTGACGCCGTCCAACGCGGACGCGGACAAGTTTCTGTCGTCGCGTCATCTCTGGGCCCCCGACGGTCGCACGGTCGTCCTCTACGGCGACGTGTGGTTCGACGACGAGGCGATGGCCCTGATCCTCGGCGACGAGCGGCGCCAGTGGCTGCTGTGGTGCCGGCCCGGCGCCTCACAGACCACCGGCGCCACCTCGGGCGAGTGCTTCGCCGTCACCTTCTGGCCCGAGCACCACGCCGAATACGAGCAGGCCCTGCACCGGGTGGCCTCGCTGTGGCGAGCCGGGCTGCTGCGTCGGTGCGGCGGCTGGGAAACCTACCGGGCGATGTGCGGCCGGGGCGACCGTGAACTGCGTACGCACCGCATGTACGGCCGGTACGAGGTGATCGGCGGCTGGACAGAGGACTTCGACAAGCCCCTGGACTACGAGCGGTGGCTCGACCGGCGGCGGGGTCGGAGCGTGTCGGTGGTGATCCCGTGGCGGCCGGCCCCTGGCCGCCAGCGCATCCTCGGATGGGTGCGGCGGCAGTGGCAGGAAGCCTTCCCGACCTGGCAGGTCGTCACTGGCCGGGCCCCGGAGGGGACGTGGCGCAAGGGGGCTGCCGTCCAGGACGGTATCCGCCGGGCGCAAGGCACCACGATCATCGTCGCGGACGCGGATGTGTGGTGCGACGGCATCGAGCAGGCCGTGGACGAGGTCGCGGCCGGGCGGGCGAAGTGGGCGATGCCCCACACCCTGGTGCGGCGGCTGACCGAGGAGGCTACGGAGAAGGTGCTCGAGGGCGGGCCGCTGGACGGGCCCACGGTCGAGACGCATCCGGGGATGGCGGGCGGCGGCATGGTCGTCCTCACCCGGCAGACCGCTCGCGGGGTGCCGATGGACCCCGGGTTCGAGGGCTGGGGCCAGGAGGACCAGGCGTGGGCGGTCGCGCTGGAGACGCTGGCGGGCCCGATGTGGCGCGGGACGGCGGATCTGGTGCATCTGTGGCATCCGCCGGCCGAGCGGCTGTCCCGCGCGTCCGGATCGCGGGAGGGGCTGGCCCGGTACCGCCGCTATCTGGACGCGCGGGACCGGCCCGCCGCGATGCGGGCCCTGCTCGCCGAATTCTGCACGAGCCCGCTGAAGGGATCACCTCTGATGTACAGGTACCGCAACGCGAACACGGGCGACGAGGTCGAGTACGCGCACCGGAACGCCCGGCTGGAGATGCTGCCGAACTGGTCCCGCATCCCGGCCGAGACCGCGCCGGAGCCGGAGCAGTACGAGGCGGCGCCCGCCGCCCCGGAGCAGCCGGGGGAAGCACCCGGGCCCGCCCCGGAGCCGGTGCCGGTGCCGGTGCCGGTGCCGCCGGTGGAGGAGACCGCGGTTGTGGCGCGCCCTGCAGTGAGCGCATCGAAGGCGGCGTGGGTGGAGTACGCCACCAGCCTCGCCCAGGACTCGGACGAGGCCGCCGAGATCGCCACCCTCACGAAGGCCCAGATCATCGACCGCTACGGCAGCAAGGAGCACTGACACCATGGCCGACCTGGTCACCAACATCGGCAAAGGCCGGTTCATCTACTACGCCAGCCTGCCCGCTTCGGACGATGCGCTGATCGCAGTTGTGTTGGAAGCGGCCGACCTCGAGGCGGACGACGCGCTGCAGGACTACGACACCCTCAGCGCGCTGCTCGCAGGCGCGTCCAACGAGCAGACGACGATGGGTCGCAAGACGCTCACGAACGTGACCGTCACCGTCGACGACACGGCGAACGACGCCAGCTTCGACGCGGACGACATCACCTGGACCGCGGCCACCGGCAACGCCACCGGGAAGCTGGTGATCTGCTACGACCCGGACACCACCGGCGGCACGGACGCCGACCTGATTCCGCTGACCATCCACGACTTCGCGGTCACCCCGGACGGCACGGACATCACCGCGCAGATCGACTCCGACGGCCTCGCGGTCGCCGAAAACCCCTCCTGACCCCAGCCCGAGCCCCCGGGGGGTGAGTCGTGCCGCTGTTCGACACCCTCACGGACGACTTCAACGACAACGTCCGGGACACCGTCAAGTGGCCGGACTCCTACGGGGGCGTCACCGAGGTCGGGGGCCGCGCGCGGGTCCCCTGCACCGACGACTACGCGGCGTACGCCTCCGACACCGCATACACCCTGGCAGGCTCGCACGTGCAGGCCAGGGTGTACCCGCCCGCCGAGGGCGAAGCCACAGAAGTGTGGGCGCAGATCCTCGTCACCACAACGACGGCCGGCACCGACGCGATCATCGAGATCAGTCCGCTCGAGACGTACGTCGGTATGGCCGTGCGCGTGGACTACACCGATCCGAACTACACGGCGATCGACTACGACCCCGTCGCGCACGCGCATCTGCGGATCCGCGAGACAGACGGGACCCTGTACTGGGAGACGTCCCCAGACGGGGCGACGTGGACGGTGCAGCGCAGCGTCACCTCGCCGGCGTGGGTGGCCGATGAGACGCTGCAGGTGCAGCTGATCTCCCACCGCGACGACGAGACGGTCGATTTCGCGGAGTTCGACGACTTCAACGTGGTCCCGGCGGCTGGGCATGTGCTGCCGACCGGTCCCGCGGTAGAGGCTGAGTCGGGGCGGCCGGTGCAGGCGGCCAAGACGGCTGCGGTCGCTGCGGCCTCGGCGGTGGCCCGGGCTGGAGCGGTGACCGTCCGCAAGACGGCCGGTGTGGGCTGTGCGCGCACGGCGGTGGCGGCGGGCGAGGTGCAGGCGGCCAAGACCGCCGGCAACACGGCCAGTGGTTCGGTGGAGGCCGGGCGGCCCCTGCGCATCACGCGCACTGCGTCGGCCGGAACGGCACGCACGGTGGTGGCGGCCCGGCCGCTCGCCGTCGTGCGGGCCGCAGCTGTAGCGCATGCGGCCGAGGCGACGGAGGCACGGCCGGTCCAGGCCGCGCACGTCGCCGCTGCGGCAGCAGCCAGCGAGACCAGTACGGCCCTCCCGGTTACCGTGGCGCGCACCGTGCACGTGGGCGCAGCACGCACGGTCGATACGGCCGGGGCCCTGCCCCCTGCCAAGACGGCCGGTGTGGACGCGGCCCGCGTGGTCGCAGCTGGCCGCTCGCTGTCGACAGCGGGCACCGCCCACGTGGGAGCGGCTCGCACAGTGGAGGCCGGGCGGCCGGTGACCGCCGTACGGGTGGTGCCGGTCACGGGTGCGGCCGCGGTCGAGCAGGCACGGCCGGTGCAGGTGGCCCGGACCGCGCAGCTGGCGGCCGCGCGTGAGATGGCGCGGGCCGGGCGGCTGTCCGTCTCGGGCGCGACCGACGTTGGCGCGGCTGGGGCGGTCGCCCGGGCGCACCCGCTGGCGGCCGCCAAGACGGCTGCGGTAGGGGCGGCTGCCGGGGCCGAAGCGGCCCGCCCGGTCACAGCAGTACGCACGATCCAGGTGGGTGCGGCCCGGGAGACCAGCGTCGCCCGCGGCCTGGCCCACTCCCGCACAGCGCTCCTCGGGGCATCTCGAGAGCGCACGGCCGGGCGGAGCCTGGTCACCACGGCCGGGCTGCCCGTTGCTCCCGCGCTGCTGGTGGAGCAGGGCCGCCCGGTCACCGCCGCGAAGACGCGCGGCATTGAGCCGGCTGGGGTGGCCGAGGCCGGTCGGCCGGTACGGGCGGTGCGGCTCGTACCGGCCGGCACGGCACCATCCCTCGAGGGAGCCCGTCCGCTCGCGGCGGCCAAGGTGCTGCGGCTGGGTGCGGCGCGGTCGAGTGAGACCGGGACGCTCCTGCTGCTGGCGGGCGCGCTCGAGGCGTCCGCGGCCCGCGAGATGGCGGCGGCCCGGCCGGTACGCGCGGGCAAGACGGCAGCGGTCGGCCGCGCGGCAGCTGTAGAGGCCGCTGGGCCGGTCCTGGCCGGGCACCGGGTGCGTCTCGGCGCCGCCCGCGTGCTGCTGGCTGGCCGGCCGGTGCGGGCCCGCAGTGATGTGCCGCTCGGTACGGCCCGCTGCACGGCCGTGGCGGGGCCGGTGCGGGCGGCCAAGGGGCTGCTCGTGGGCAGCGCGCTCGAGCGCGGGCGCGCGGGGACCATCCGGCAGCCGTTCCAGACGCGCATGGTCCGTGCCGCCCGCACCACGGCCCGGGCACGCCCGACGGGGTGGAGCAGGCAGCGGCCGGCGGACGAGCTGACGCCGTCCACGTCGGGGCCGCTCCTCACTCCGTCGACGGCTGGCCCGTCGCTGACTGCATCCGTATCCGGGCCGCACCTGGCGGCCTCCAGCACAGGAGGAGGCTGACATGCCGGACGTGGGCGACCTGGTCACCGCGCAGCTGGTGGTGTCCCCGTATGACGGGACGACCCAGGCTGCGCTGGCGGTGACCGCGCCGGACGGCACCGTGACGACCCCGGTGGTGTCGACCGGCGACGGTGGGCAGACGTGGACGGCTCCGCTCACCTACACGGCGGCCGGGATCTGGCGGCTGTCGTGGACGGTGACCGGGACCGGCGCGAGCGTTGAGCACGAGCTGGTCTCCGTCGCACCCGCCCCCGGGGCGGGGCTGGCGGGGCGGGTGTACGCGACGACCACACAACTCGCCGAGTACATGCAGGCTGCCCCGCCGCTGGACGCAGCAAAGCTGCTGGCGGACGCCTCCCGGATGCTGGATGCGCTGGTGCTGGCGTACTGCCGGTACGACGTGGACGACGGCGGCATGCCCACCGACGACGCTGTGGCGGCGGCGATCGGGCGGGCGGTGTGCGCGCAGGTCGCCTGGTGGGACGAGCTCGGCGACCACCGCGGCGCGGCTGGTGCGGGCTGGGGGTCGGTGAGCATCGGCTCGGTGAGCCTCGGCGGGAGCCCCGCCTCGTCTGCGGATGGCTCGGATTCCGCGGCTCGGCAGGTGGCTCCGCAGGTGTGGGACGAGCTGCGCTCCCCGGACCTGCACGATCGCCTGTACGTCGGCGCGGTGGCGGTGCCCTGGTGAGCCGCGTGCCCGGGTGGCTGCTGCGTCACCGCATCACGATCGAGGCATACGAGGGCGAGTCCAGCACCGGCCCCCTGTACGGGCCGCCGGTCGAGGTACGCGCCTTCGTGGACGAGCAGACCCGCACGGTGCGCACGCCGGGCGGCGAGGAGACCACCTCGTCATCCACGGCCTACGCGGCCCCCGGCACCACGGCGCCGCCCCTGTCGCGCGTCACTCTCCCGTCCGGCCGGACCACCACGGTCATCGCCTCCCTGACCCGGGACGGCGGCGGCCTGCCGACCCCGGACCACGTGGAGATCCAACTCACCTAGGAGGCCGGTATGCCGCTGAACTTTCGGCTCGACTTCGACAGGTCAGCGGCAGGCGAGTTGCGGGCCGCCGCCGCGCGCGGCCTCCTCCTGGGCGCCGAGCACGTCCTGACGGAGGCCCAGGACCTGGTGCCGCTCGACGAGGGCGGCCTCCAGAACACCGGCACCGCGTCGGTGGACGAGGGGTCGCTGACGGCGATGGTGTCCTTCGACACCCCCTACGCGGTCCGCCAGCACGAAGAGCTGGACTGGCGGCACGCCCCCGGCAGGCAGGCCAAGTACCTCGAGCAGCCGCTCAACGCCGAACGGTCGACGGTGCTGGCCCTGGTGGCTGCCCAGCTGAGGCGGGTGCTGCGATGAGCCACGAAACCGACCTGCTGCGGGGGGTCGCCGAGCTCCTCGAGGACGCTGGCGTCGGCGTGTACGACGAGACGGGCCCGCTGCCGGCCGAGGGTACGGGCATCGTCCTCGGACGGCTCCCGGACGGCCCGGACAGGGCGCTCGGGCTGACGACGTATCCGGTGGCCGACGACTACTCCACCGACTCCATCACCGGCGTCCAGGCGCGCATGCGGGCGGGCACGGCCCCGCTCGACGTGCTCGACCTTTCCGACGCCGTCTTCGACGTCCTGCACAACCGGCGCCGCTGGGACGCGCGGGGTGTGCGGGTGGAGATCTCCTGGCGGAACTCCGAGGCGTGGATCGGCCAGGACGCGAGCGGGCGCATGGAGCGCACCGCGAACTACTACTTCCGGACCGTGCGGTCCGGGCCTCACACGATCGACTAGGAGGACCGCATGTCCACTCCCATCGAGGAGAACGAGCTCGCACGCGAGTGGCGGCTTGAGATCAACATGGGCACCGAGGAGTCCCCGGACTGGCAACTGTGCCCCGGGGTCCGCGAGTTCCAGCCCGTGTCCGAGCCGAACATCGAGGACTCGTCGGACTACGACGGCGAGGGCTGGGCGGGCAACACGAAGACCGCGCAGTCGTGGGAGCTGTCCGTCACTATCCGCCGCAAGGCCAACAAGACGGCGAAGGAGTACCACCCGGTTCACGAGGCCATCCGGCTGGCGCACTTCGAGTACGGGGAGTCCAACCTCGTCCACCTGCGGTACATGAACAGGGAGGGGCTGCCGGAGGCGTACGAGGGCAAGGCCATCCCGAACTGGCAGCCCGCCGGTGGCGAGTACACCGCGCTCGGCGAGGTCGAGATCACCTTCACCGGTGACGGGCCGCTCACGCCGATCGACAACCCGCTGGCCGGATCCTGATGGCCGAAGCGTCCACCCAGTTCGAGGCGCTCAACAGCTTCCTCGACGACTACCTGGAGCTCCCCGTCCGCGGCCGGGACGGGGAGACCCGCATCTACCGGATCGAGGACCCGCCCGCCGAGGACGGCCTGCGGATCGAGCGCATCACCACGCTGGCCGCCCGCCTCGCGGCCGGCGGGAAGCGGCCCGAGACCCCGGTCCTGGACGACGAGGAGGAGAAGGATCTCTTCCGGCTGTGCCTCGGGGAGACGTACGACCAGCTGCTCGCCGACGGTGTGAAGTGGGCGCAGTTCAAGCACGTTGCCCTGACGGCGATGTTCTGGGTGGTGTCTGACAAGGAGACCGCCGCCGAGTTCTGGCGGACGGGCCAGCAGCCGGGAAAAGCCCGGAACCGGGAGGCCCGGAGAGCGCAGGCGAAGCAAGGTACCTCGGGGTCGGGCGCGGGGAGTACGACCCGGTCACCGGCCTCTACGAGTGGTACGAGGGCGGGCTCCCGCCGCCGTCGCGGGCGCGGTCAGGGTCGCTGAAGAACCTGACCTGGGAGCGGATGCTCCAGCAGTGGCCGCTGATCGAGGCCGACCTGCACTCGCAGTACGGCATCGACGCCTCCTCCGGCATCCTCCGCGAGCGCACGTGGCGGTGGCTGCAGGTCCGCATCCTCGGCCTGCTGTCCGCGGAGACGCGCCTGTACCGGCACTTCGCACCGCCTCCCGAGGACCGCAAGAAGACCCGACCCCGAAGGAGGTAGTGCTGTGGCGCTGACCGTGGGCGAGCTGCAGGCCGTGCTCTCGATCGACGACCGGGCGGTGACCCCTGCCCTGCGCAGGGCCGAGGAGGCGCTGCGGCAGTCCGGGCAGCGCATGGGCTCCGACGCCGAGGCCGAGGGCGAGCGGATCGGCGAGATTCTCGGTCAGGGTCTGGTGCGGGGCGCGGATGGCCAGTGGCGGAACATGCGCGGCGAGCTGGTCGACGCAGCGACCGCCGCAGTGGCGGAGGCTGAGGCCGTCATGCGGCGCGGTGGGCAGCGCATCGCCAACGCCGCCGGCGACGCGGGCGACGAGGCGGGGCAGGAGCTCGCCGATGGCGTGGCCCAGGGCGCGGACGAGGCTGTCGATCAGGCGTCCTCGCGGATGGACCGGCTGAAGATGGCGGCCGCCGGTGCGGGCATCGCGGCGGGCGCCGTCCTCATGTCGTCGTTCCAGGAGGCGCTGAGCCAGTCGCAGATCACGGCCCGGCTCGGGGCCCAGCTCGGGACGACCCCGGCCGTTGCGCAGCAGTACGGCAAGGTAGCCGGGCAGTTGTTCAAGGACGCGATCGTCGAGGATTTCCAGGCGGGGGCGGACGCGATCAAGGCGATCGCTGGGGCTGGCCTGCTGCCGCCTGACGCGACGAACGCGCAGATCAAGGACATCGCGACCAACGCAGCTGACTTGGCGTCCGCCTTTGAGGTGGATGTGTCCATGGCTGCCAACGCGGCTGGTATCGCAGTCAAGACCGGTCTGGCGAAGAACTCGGAAGAGGCCTTCGACATGATCACCAAGGGCATGGCCGGTATGGGCCCTGCTGGTGAGGACCTGCTGGAGACGATCACTGAGTACGGCGTCCAGTTTCAGAAGTCGGGCCTCTCTGGGCGCACGGCGTTCGGGTTGATGCGGCAGGCTGTTCAGGCTGGTTGGAAGGACACCGACAAGATCGCGGACGCGTTCAAGGAGCTGGAGCTCCGGGTGACGTCCGGCGGTAAGGCCCAGGTCGAGGCGCTCAAATCGGTCGGCCTGAACGCCGACGAGATGATCGCCGACCTGTCCGCGGGCGGTAAGCGCGGCGAGGAGGCCATGACGAAGATCCACGACGCGATCGTGGAGTTGGGCCCGGAGTCCGACGTCGCCAAGGTGGCCATTCAGGATCTGTTCGGCGGCCCTGGCGAGGACCTCGGTGCCGCCTTCTTCGCGCTGAACCTGCACACCGCGGCGAAGGAGATGGGCAAGACTGCGGGCGAGGCGGACAAGCTCGGCAAAGGGCTGCGGGACAATGCCGGCGCGAAAGTCACGGCCTTCAAGAACACGATGCAGCAGAACCTGGTGGAGTTCCTCGGTACCGAGGTGATTCCCCGGCTGGAGAAGGTGTTCGGCTTCGTCCAGGAGCACTCTGGTGTTTTCCTCGCTGCGGCGGCCGGAGTGACCGCGTTGGGCGCGGCGTTCTCGCTGGCTGCGATCGGCGTCTGGGCAATGAACTCGGCGATGCTCGCCAACCCCATGTTCTGGATCATCGCGGGTATCGCGGCCGCGATCGCCGGCCTGGTGATCCTGATCGTCCTGTACTGGGACGACATCAAGTCGGCCACGCTCACAGCCTGGGACTGGGTGGTCGGGAAGGTCTCGTCGGCGAAGGACGCGATCCTCGCTGCGGTCGACTGGCTCGGCCAGATCCCGGGCAAGGTCTCGACGTTCTTCGGCCAGGCGAAGGACTGGGCCGTCAAGAAGATGACCGAGCTGAAGGACTGGCTCGCCGGTCTGCCGGGGCGGCTGCTCGGCGCTATCTCGGCGCTGGGCTCGCAGCTGGCGGGCGCTGCCACACGGCACTTCAACGCCATGCGCAGCGCTGCCGTCAACCGGGCGATGGCGCTGGTGACGTGGGTGACCGGTCTGCCGGGGCGGATCTCCCGCGGCATCGGGTCCCTGTCCAGCCTGCTGACACAGAAGGGCCGCAACGTCGTCCAGGGCCTGTGGGCGGGCATCCGCGGTATGGGCGGCTGGATCAAGTCGAAGATCATGGGCTGGGCGCGGTCCGTGATCCCCGGGCCGGTCGCCAAGGCGCTGGGGATCGCGTCACCGTCGAAGGTGACGAAAGCCCAGGGCCGGTGGATCGCGCGTGGTCTGGTCGACGGGCTCACCGGCAGCACGAAGCAGGTCAAGGCCGCCTCGTACAAGCTTGTCGACATCGTGAAGGACGCGCTCACCGGGAAGCGGGAGCGCGCTGCCCTGAAGCGCATCAACAAGGACGCCAACTCGCTGGTTTTCAACGCGCAGTGGGCCAACCGCGTCGGCTCCCAGCTGAAGGACGCCAAGAAGAAGCTGGCGGACCTGAAGAAGACCCGTCAGAAGCTCGTCGACGATGTGAAGAAGGGCGTCCTGGACGACGCGAACATCACCAAGCAGGACACGGGCGGCTGGGCACAGTCGGCAGAGACGATCCTCGCGGGCCTGAAGCAGGACACTGCCGCCGCGATCAGGTTCGCGAAGAACCTCGCAACGCTGCGGAAGAAGGGCGTACGCGCGGACCTGGTGGCGCAGATCGCGCAGGCCGGCGTGAGCGGCGGGGCCTCGTCGGCTGCCGCTCTGGCGAACGCCACGAGCTCGCAGGTGAAGGCGATCAACAGCCAGCAGGCTGCCCTGGTGAAGGCGGCCGGGCAGGCCGGTACGACCGCTGGTGACGCGATGTACGGGGCCGGGATCCGGGCCGCGCAGGGCCTGGTGAAGGGCCTTGAGGATCACCAGAAGTACATCGAGAAGACGATGCTGCGGATCGCGAAGGGCATGTCGACGGCGATGCGCAAGGCGCTCGGGATCAAGTCGCCGTCGCGGGTGATGGCGCTGGTGGGCTCCTACACCGCGCAGGGGCTCGTGAAGGGCCTGGAGGGCGAGCGCGGGGCGGTCAACAGCACCATGGCCAGCCTGGTGGAGACGCCGGCGCCTGGCTCGTGGGACATGGCGTCCTCGAGGGCGCGGGCTGCCGCATCTCAGCGGGTCGTGCTCGAGTTGCACTCCTCCGGCCGGGGCGCTGACGAGTACGTGCTCGAGTCGCTGCGGCGCGGCGTACGCAAGCGCGGCGGGCAGGACGTCGACCTTGTGATCGCAGGGAGGAGGAGCAGCTGATGGCGTTCCCGGAGGATCCGCTCGGCACCAAGGTGGAGTTCCAGATCGGCGGCGAGTGGACCGACGTCACTGGGTACGTCCAGGTGCAGGACGTCATCAAGCACACCCGCGGGCGCACGGGCGAGGGGCAGGCGGTAGACCCTGCCTCCTGCTCCCTCACCCTGAAGTCGCCGGATGGTCTGTTCTCGCCCCGCAACCCGCGCTCTCCGTACTACGGGCAGCTGGGGAAGAACACTCCGATGCGGGTGAGCCTGCGGGCGGGGGGCCCGTACCTGGAACTGACGGGTGAGGCGGGGATCGCGTCGACCCCGGACGATGCCGCGCTTGACATCACCGGGGACATCGATCTGCGGTGGGAGGGCGAGGCGGACTGGTACAGCACGGCAGCCCAGATGCTCATCGGCAAGTGGGGTGACGCTGGAAACCGCTCCTACCACATGCGCATCGAAGAGGGCTACCTGGTCATGCTGGTGACCACGGACGGCACAACCGGTGTCAGCGGGGTGTGGCGGCTGCCCGAGATGCCCCGGCACGCCGCCGTGCGTATGACCCTGGCTTCGGACACCGTGGCCGGCACCTACCTCATGCGCACGTACTGGGCTGAGACCCTCGACGGGCCGTGGGTCCAGTTCAGTGACGACGACCTCATGATGGGGCCTACGGCGATCACCATCTTCGCGAGCACCGCGCCCCTGTCGATCGCCCCGCAGCAGTTCGACTTGTCCGCCGCCCTCGACCCCCGTACGCCGGTGAAGGGCCGCTGTTACCGGGCTGAGGTGCGGTCGGGTATCGACGGCACGGTGGTGGCCGCGCCCGACTTCACTGCGCAGGAACCGGGCACCACTTCGTTCACTGACAGCGCGGGCCGCACGTGGACCCTGACCAATCCGGTGACCGACCGGCGCGTCCGGTTCTCCGGCGAGTACTCGGAGTGGCCCACGACCGCGTCCCGCGGCGGGCACCTGATCCGGGTGACCGGTGAAGGCGCGGGAATCCTGCGCCGCCTGAATCAGGGCAAGGCACCGCTGCAGTCGACGCTGCGGCGCCGTATCCCCTCCGGGGACCCGCTGGTGTACTGGCCGATGGAGGACGGCGAGAACGCCACCCGCGCGGCCTCGGGGCTGCCGGGCGGGATCCCGCTCCCCCTGACCGGCGTCAAATGGGCCGAGGACGACACGCTGTTCGGCTCCGAGGCGCTGCCGGTCCTCGATGGCCCGGCCGTGCTCAAGGCCGCCGTCCCGGGCGCGGCGGCTGGCGGGTGGCACGCCGAGATGGTCTACAAACTCGAGGCCGTCTCGCCCACGGAGCAGACCTTTTTCAGTGTGCGTCTGCGGCCGGGTACGGGCGGCGTCGCGCAGGTCCGGGCCCGCGTCTCCAACGCCAACGTGCGTGTGCAGGCGCTCGACGCGGACGAAAGCGTGGTCGCCTTCTTCAACTTCACCGACGCTTCCGCGGTCGCGGCCTTCACCGGGGTGTGGAATCGCCTGCAGCTTTTCTCGGCGGTCGACGGGGCGACCACCTATGTCACGGTGGCGTGGCGCGACGTCGTGGCCGACACCTGGTGCTACGCCACCACGGCCTACACCGGCAGCCCCGGCGCGGTCACCGGCGTGCAGGCGCAGTGGAGTAGCGACTTCGCCGGTATGGCGATCGGCCACTTGGCCGTTTTCGATACAGGCGGCAGCTACCCGGTGGCTCCGGGTGTGAGGATCTACGACTCGGCGGACGATGGGTTCTTCGGGGAGACGGCGGGCGCGAGGCTGCAGCGGCTCGCCGGGGAGGAGAGCTTGCCGGTCGAGGTGATGGGCCCGCCCACGCTCACGGCGCGGATGGGCCCGCAGCGGGCGGCGACTATGCTTGAGCAGCTCGAGCAGTGCGCGGCGGCGGACGGCGGGATCCTGGTGGAGACCCCGGAGCGTCCAGGCCTGCGGTATCGGCCGCGGGTGTCTCTCTACAACCAGGAGCCCGCGCTCGTGCTGTCGTTCCGGCAGCGCGGGCTCGTCGTGGTCGACCCGGTCGAGGACGACTCGGCGTTGCGCAACGATGTGCAGGTCATTCGGTCGGGCGGCTCGTCGGGGCGCGCCGAGCTGACGTCGGGCCCGCTGTCGGTACTGGATCCGCCGGACGGGGCGGGCCGCTACGACGACTCGGTCACGCTCAATCTGTACGAGGACGAGCAGGCCGAGCCGATGGCGCACTGGCTGCTGCACCTGGGCACGGTGGACGAGGCCCGCTACCCGCTGATCACGCTCAAGCTGCATCGGGCGCCCGAGCTGATCGAGACGGTCATCGACCTGTCTGAGGGGGACCTGATCCGGCTCACGGACCTGCCGGCCTGGCTGCCGCCGGGGCCGGTGGATCTGATCCTGCAGGGCTACACCGAGCGGATTGGTGTGCGCACGTGGGAGATCGACCTGGTATGTGCCCCGGGTTCCCCGTGGCAGGTAGGGGTGGTCGAGGACGAGATCCTTGGCCGGGTCGATACGGATGCCAGCGAACTGGCTGCCGACGTGGATGAGGCCGACACGACGCTGGTGGTCGCAGCGACAGAGGGCCCGGAGTGGGGTCGCTCGGCTGAGTACGCGGGTGAGTTCCCGTTCGGCGTAGTGGCGGGCGGCGAGCAGATGACCGTCACCGCCATCACCGACGGGGCGACGGATGCCTTCGCGCGGACGGTGGCCTCGGGGTGGGGGACGGCGGACTCGGGCCAGTCCTGGTCGACGGCCGGCGGCTCGTCATCGGACTATGCGGTCGGCTCCGGGGTGGGCACTCACACGCTCGCCTCGACGAACGTCTCCCGCCGGTCGCTGATGACGCAGCCGTACGCGGACTGGGATCTCGTTGTCGACGTGGCGACGTCCGCGACGGCGGCGGGCGGTTTCCTGTCGGGTGGGCTCGTCGCCCGGGTGGTGGACGCGAACAATCTCTACCAGGCGCGTCTGGAGTTCTCGACGACGCAGACGATCATCCTGACCCTCCGCAAGCGGGTGGGGGGTACCGAGACGGCGCTAGGCTCGTACACCCTCCCCCTGACCCATGTGGCGGGCACTCTGTACCGGCTGCGGTTTCAGGGGCAGGGGTCCGCCCTGCGGGCGCGCGCGTGGCTGGCATCCGGTCAGGATCCGTACGGCTGGCACGTGACCGCTACCGACACGGACTTGACGGCGGCCGGGAGCATGGGTGTCCGGTCGATCAGCGCATCGGCCAACACGAACACGAATCCTGTCGTTCGCTACGACAACTTCCGGCTGCTGAACCCGCAAGTTTTCACGGTCACGCGGGCCGAGAACGGTGTCGAGAAGTCCCAGAGTGCCGGGACGGCCATCCAGCTCGCCACTCCCCCCACCGTCGCCCTGTAGGAGGTTCTCGTGGCATATGAGCCCTGGCAGCCAGGCATGCTGATCACGGCGAACAGGCTGCTCGCCATCTCGCCGACGTGGCAGGACTGGGTACCGGCCTGGTCCACCAGCACCGGCTCCAATCTGCCGTCTTTCGGCGACGCGACGGTCACGGCCCGGTACGCAGTATCGGCCCTCACTGTGTACTGGCGGCTGGAGATCGCGTTCGGCACGACCACGAATTTCGGCGGAGGCAGCGGGAGCGATAACTGGCAGTTCAGCGCGCCGGTGACCGCGGCCGCCGCGCAGCTGGTGGCCGGTAGCGGGGAGGCCCAGGACACTGATGCGACGCTGCGTGTGCCGCTGCGTGCCCGTCTCCTCAGCACGACCCGGATCGGTTTCGAGACGTCGGGTGGGGCGACCGATGGCGCCTCGACGAGCTCCGGTCTGATCGACTCCGTGACCCCGTTCACCTGGGCCAGTGGGGACTTCGTTCGGGCGTGGGGCACCTACGAGGCAGCCGCCTGACCCTGCCGCTGTCCCGCCGTCAGCCGCTCCGGAGCCGTCCGGCCCGGGGCTCTTCTCATGTCTGGAGGCAGCATGGCTCCACCTATGTCCGCGAGCAGCTTCCTCGCTGCGCTGGTCCGCGAGGGGCTGGAGGTCGTGCAGGTCGGTGACTGGCGCGACCACAACCGGGACCACAAGGGCCCTTGGGGCCCGGTGCACGGGGTGATGATCCACCACACGGTGACCAAGGGCATCGCCAGAACGGTGGAGATCTGCCGCAAGGGCTACAGCGGTCTGCCCGGCCCGCTCTGCCACGGTGTGATCACCAAGGACGGCCGTGTCCACCTCGTCGGCTACGGCCGCGCCAACCACGCGGGGCTCGGCGACGACGACGTCCTGCGCGCGGTGATCGCGGAGCGGAGCCTGCCGCCGGACAACGAGGCGACCACCGACGGCAACCGGCACTTCTACGGCTTCGAGTGCGAGAACCTGGGCGACGGCGAGGACCCGTGGCCGGACGTCCAGCTGGAGGCGATCGAGAAGGCCGCGGCCGCGGTCTGCCGCCACCACGGCTGGAACGAGCGCTCGGTCATCGGACACGCCGAGTGGCAGCCGGGGAAGGTCGACCCGCGAGGGTTTTCGATGACCGGCATGCGCGGCCGGATTGGCGACCGGCTCGGCGGCAAGACGCCGGCGGCCCCGCGGCCGGCTCCGAAGCGGCCGGTCGTCGATCTCTCCGAGCTGGTGAAGGCAGCCCGTACCAACCCTGGAATGAAGGGCACGCCGGTCACCTACAGCGGGACGCGGACGGTGGAGGCCGCGCTCGTCGACGAGGGCCTGCTCGCGAAGGCGCGCCTGGACGGGCACTTCGGCAGCGACACCGTCAGCGCCTACTCCCGCTGGCAGCTGCGGCTGTACCCCGGGGCCAGCACCGCTCCGGGCGGCGCCGCTGACGGCATCCCCGGCAAGGACAGCCTGCGGCGCCTCGGCAGCAAGCACGGCTTCGACGTGAAGGACTGACCCATGACCAACCTCTTCACCTCCCTGATGCGCACGGTCGTTCCGATCGTCGCCGGTCTCCTCCTCGGCCTGGCCGCGAAGGCGGGCCTGGACCTGGACGACGCCACCGTGACGGCCTACGTCACGGCGGGCCTGACGGCCGGGTACTACGCGCTGTGGCGGGCCCTCGAGGAGCTCGCCGGGCGGATCGGCTGGGAGCCGCTGCGCACGCTGGCCGGCCTGCTGCTGGGGTGGGCCAAGCCGCCGGAGTACCAGAAGGGCGGGCCGCTCACGGTGCCGCTGAAGGTGCGCCTGGAGTTCGACTCGGATACGTTCGCCGACCGGGTGTCCGACGCGGTGGAGCGTGGCGGCGGGAAGGTCCAGTGACGCCGCAGGACCCGGGCGTGTACATACCGCCCGCGCAGATGTACCAGGAACTGAGGTCACTGAGTGACGGCCTGACCCGGGTGGAGACCAAGCTCGACGGCATCGGGCAGGGCCTCACCGACCTCGGCAAGGACGTCGCCGACCACGAGACGCGGCTGCGCGCGCTCGAGCGTGCCCGGTGGCCGCTTCCGACGATCGCTGTCCTGGCTGGTGCGGCTGGTGCTGGCACGGGCCTCTTCTCGCTGCTGTCCCGCTGACTGATCGTGTGGCCCCCATCGCCTTCGGGCGGTGGGGGCCGCTTCGTCATGTCTGGGGGCGGTCGGTGGGCGGGTTGTCGGCGACGAACGTTCCGATGCCGGTCTCACCCCGCAACCAGCCCTCGCGCCGCAGGTAGGCGAGCGCTTTCTGGCTGGTGGACGACGCGATACCCAGCTCGGTCGCAAGCTCCAGCGTGGACGGGACACGAGTGCCAGGCGGGTAGGTGCCGTCCTTGATACGGCCGATGACGATCTGCGCCACCTGCCGCCACACGGCCCGCGTCCGGTCAAGATCCTCACCCATATCACCGAACGTAGGCAGCCGCGCCACACCGCGCGACCGCAGTAACCTGCGTGAACCCTCGGCATAGCGCGGTAAGGCGCGGTATGGTCCGAGTCACAGGAGACCCCCGCGCCGTGCTACCGGCCGGGGGCGTGGCCACCGCTACGAGGGAGCGACGACATGGCAGAGCCTATCCAGCCCACCGCCTTACGGACAGACAGCGTCCTTCAGCTGCCGCTGCCTTCGATCCTCGTCCTGTCCGACGCGCAGCGTCGTGGCTCCTGCTGCGCCTGGTGCCACACGCCGCTGACCGCCGAGGCCGCCGTCGATGCCGGGGAGCGGGCCGCCGAGGACGGCGGACAGCTCTTCCCCCGCGGCTGCGCCCCCTGCGCCGCGCGCGCCGCGTACCGCCTGCTCTTCGACCACACCCGCGCGTGCGAGCGGTGCCGGACGGACGCGTCCTGCCCGGTGGCCGTGGCCGCGCAGCGGCTGATGCGGGAGGGCGGCCTGTGACCAGGCGGGCGAAGACGATGGAAGACGCGCCGCTCCTGGGGGAGCCTCTCCCCACACCGGAGCCCGCGCCCGACTGCGGCCGCTGCGAGCAGCTGGCTGCCCGGCGCACCGCCGCCCGGGAGGCCGGTGACTGGACCTCGGTGTCCGACTGCAACATCGAGATTCGCCGCTGTACCCACTGACCCCGCTCCCGGCCCGCAGTCCGCCGACCGGGCCGGTAGCGGGACCGCGGCCCGCCCCCGGCCCCCGACGGGGACGGGCCGCCCTCGTTCCCCTCGGGGCGTGACTGTGAGCGCGCCCCCAGGGAAGGGCGGCTGCCCGTGCTGACCGCCCATAAGGGGCAGCCGCCCTGTCACCCGACCAGATCCCGCAACGGCACACCCAGCACCCGCGCGATCCGCAGCAGCGTGAACAGGGTCGGGTTGTGCTGGCCGGCCTCGATCCGCTGGAGGACGTCACGGCTGATCCCGGCGGCCAGATAGAGGCGCTCCTGGGTGATGCGCTGCTGGTGGCGTGCGGTGCGGATCCGGTCTCCGAGGACGCGGCTGTGCTCGTAGAGCCAGGCGTCGTCGTCGGGTGGGTGCACTCGACAAACGCTCTGACGAAGATCATCCTAAGTCAGCACGATAAATCAGGCATCCTGAACCTGGGAGCGCAACCCCCTCACTCCGGAAACGCACGTTCGAGTGACACGGGGCATGAGCCACCCCGATTCAGGCAACGCGTCCGACAACCCCCCGAGACCGGCCGGCCGCCGCTTTGCCCCCCAGGCGAGCGGCGGCCCGGCCACCGGCGGCCCCGGCACGGACCCACCGGCCGGGGGTGTCGCCCTACTTCCAGTCGATCACGACCGACGACCGGTCAAAGTATCCGCCATCCGCCTGACGCCCAGGCCTCGCCTTCCCTACGCGCACCCGCATCACGTAGTCGATCGCCGCCCGCCGCCGCGACAGGTCGAACGCGTCGTTCCACACCGCCTCCGGATCGTCCGCCGCCAGCAGCTCAGCCACCGGATTCGCGGCCACAGCCGTCTTCAACGCATCCTCCGCATCCTGCAGACGCTTCCTCGCCGCCCCCGACGCGACCCGCCACTCCTGCATGTCCATCTCATCCCGGCCCAACGCGGCGGCCAGCTCATCCAGCCGCTGCCGCGCTTTGCGCATGTCCCGCCGCACCTGCGCCACATCCACCTGCGGCTCGCTACGCCGCGCGAACACCACCGCCGCGTCGTCCTCCTGCAACCGCCGCAGCAGGTGCAGCTGCACGTAGTCGTCCAGACTCTCCCCATCGCGGACCACGCACCCGTTCTCACACCGGTACGCCAGTCTCTTCACAGGCTCCGCCCGCACCCCCATGCGCTTCTGCCGCTCACGCACCGCCTTGCTGCGGACCACCGCCCGAGGGAAACCGGTCAACTTCCCCGTTCCGCACTCGCCGCACTCATAAATGTTCGACCCCAGGTACTTCCTCACGTTCGTCCCCGACGTATACCGACTCGGATCCTCGAGGATCGCCAGCACACTGCGCCACGTCGCCTCATCCACAAGCGGCATCCAATCGGCCCGCCCGGCGACCTGCCCGCGGTGCTGGAGGAGTCCGGCGTTGCGGGGCCGCTGAAGGATCGTCCGCAGCTGGTTGTTGTCCGGCTTCTTCCCGCGGGCCGAGACGACACCCCGCTCGGCGAGGCCCTGGGCAACAGCACGGAGGGATGCGCCGGCGAGGACGGCTTCCATGGCGTGGCCGACGAGCGCCGCCTCGGACCCTTCGGCGAAGGTCGCTGGAGTGCGGCACTCGTCGCACGCGAAGCCGACGCATAGAGCGTCCTTGGCGTCGCAGGCCCGGCAGGTGAGGTCGCGGGAGAACTGGTCGACCGCCTGGCACGCCTCGCAGGTGCGGCGGATGGTGAATCCGTCCGGTCCCTCATGGCCGCAGCGGCGGCACTCAAGGGTGCGGGGCGTGACACCGTCCGGCTCGTACCCGAAAGGGCGGGGGCCTCCGGCGTACTCGCCGTGGCTGGCCTTCTGGTCACGGGCCCGCCTTGACCGCTCGATCATCCGCTCTACCTCGTAGCGGGCCTGGACGCCGAGCTGCCGGGCGATCATCCGGCCGGTCGCTGTGGACAGGTCGAGGTCGCCGGCCTTGACGGTGCGGGTGGGGATCTCGCGGGGGCCGCAGACGTCGATGTACTCCTCGAGTTCGACTGGGGAGCGGTGGAGGCGGTCGGTGTGCCACGCCAGGACGCAGTCAGCTTCGCCGTTGCGGAGCCGGGCCAGCATGTCCTTGTAGTCGGGCCGCGGCTTGCCGGAGTAGGCGGAGAGGTCGTTGTCTTCGAAGACGCGGATGATGCGGTACTCGACGGTGGGGGTGGACAGCCGCTCGGCAAGTTCCCGGCCGTCCTGGATCTGCCGCTCGGTGGCGAGGTGAGCACCCTCGCGGTCCTCGCTGATGCGGGCGTAGAAGAAGCAGCGGATGACACGGCGCGCGGCGGTGTCGATGGCAGTGTGGAGGCTCCTGGGCACGGGGCCACCCTGCCAGAACATCAGCCACTTTCGCAGGTGTTCGGCTTCTCCAACATGACCTCACTGATGATCGCCCAGTCCAACAACGTGCCGGTGCGGGCGGTGGCGAACGGCATCGCCTCGACCGGTGAGGCGGGCAAGGACTTCGCGGCGCTCACCGTCAAGGGCGACAGCCCGGTCGGGTCGGCGAAGGAACTGGAGGGCAAGAAGGTCGCCATCAACACCCTGAAGAACATCAACGAGACGGCGGTGCGCGCCTCGGTGCGCACGGCGGGCGGCGACCCGGACGAGGTGGAGTTCGTCGAGCTCGCCTTCGACCAGATGCCCGCCGCGCTCGACGGCGGACGGATCGACGCGGCGATGGTGGTGGAACCGGCCCTGGCCACGATCAAGAACCAGGGCGGCCGGGAGATTGCCTCGCCCATGATCGACATCGCGCCGAAGCTCACGGTCGCCATGTACTTCACCTCCACGCAGTACGCGCGGAAGAACCCCGACGTGGTGAAGAAGTTCCAGGAGGCCACCGCCGAGTCCCTGGCCTACGCCGACGCCCACCCCGACGAGGTGCGGGAGATCGTCACCACGTACACGAAGATCCCGGCGGACGTGCTGGCGAAGGTGACGCTGCCGAAGTGGCCCGCCGAGCCCAACCGGGCCGCCATCGAGGAACTGGCGAAGCTGGGCGAGGCGGACGGCCTGTTCGAGCAGACGCCGGACCTGGACAAGCTGCTGCCGTGAGGGGCGCCAACGCCGCACTCGGCGCGGCCGGGCTCGCGGCCTTCCTCGCCCTGGCCGAGGCGGTGCCCCGGCTCGGCCTGGTCCGGGAGGACCACTTCCCGCCGGCCGGCCGCATCGCGGCCGCGCTCGGCGCGGAGGTCACGGACGGCGCCTTCTGGACCGCGCTCGGCGACACCCTCACCGGCTGGGCGCTGGGACTGGCGATCGCCGTCGGCGCGGGCGTCGTCGTCGGGGTCGTCGTGTCGGTGGTGCCGTATCTGCGGGAGGCGACCGCGTCGACCGTCGAGTTCCTGCGTCCGATCCCGTCGGTCGCGCTGATCCCGCTGGCGGTGCTGCTGTACGGCACCGAACTGGGGTCCGTACTGCTGCTGGTCGTGTACGCGGCCTTCTGGCAGGTGCTCGTCCAGGTGCTCTACGGCGTCCAGGACGTCGACCCGGTCGCCGAGGAGACGGCACGCTCGTACGGCCTGGGCACCTGGGCGCGGATCCGGTACGTGCTGTGGCCGACGGCGCTGCCGTACGTCATGACGGGGGTGCGGCTGGCGGCCTCGGTGGCCCTGATCCTGGCGATCACCGCCGAACTCGTCATCGGCGCGCCCGGCCTGGGCTCCCGGATCGCCGTGGCGCAGACCTCGCAGGCCGTGCCCGAGATGTACGCGCTGATCGTCGTCACGGGGCTGCTGGGGCTGCTGATCAATGTCGGCGCCCGGACCGTGGAACGGCGCGCGCTGGCCTGGCACCAGTCGGTGCGCGGGGAGGTGGCGGTGTGAGACGCCTGCTGCTGCGGCTGGTGTTCGTGCTCGCCCTGCCGGTGCTGCTGGTGACCCTGTGGTGGGTGTCGTCGGCCGGCAGCGAGAACGTGTACTGGCCGCCGCTCGGCACCATCCTGGAGACCTTCCCGGACGTGTGGACCGGCGAGCGGTGGCGCGGTGACGTGCTGCCGAGCATGCTGAGGCTCGCGGCGGGCTGGACGCTGGCGGCGCTCGCCGGTGTCGCCCTGGGCACACTGATCGGCTCCCGCCGTCAGGTGCGGGCGGTGTGCGAGCCGGTGCTGGAGTTCCTGCGGGCCGTGCCGCCGCCCGTGCTGGTGCCGGTGATCATGCTGTTCGCGGGCATCGGCGACACCATGAAGGTCGTCGTCATCGCGAGCGGCTGCGTCTGGCCCGTGCTGCTCAACACGGTCGAGGGGGTGCGCGCGGTCGACGCGGTGATGACCGAGACGGCCCGCTCCTACGGCATCACGGGCGCCGCGCGCCTGAGGGACGTGGTGCTGCCGGCGGCGAGCCCGCAGATCTTCGCGGGGCTGCGGCAGGCCCTGTCGATCGGCATCATCCTCATGGTGATCAGTGAGATGTTCGCGGCCAGCAACGGACTCGGGTTCACCATCGTGCAGTTCCAGCGTTCCTTCGCGATCCCCGACATGTGGACCGGCATCCTGCTGCTCGGTCTGCTCGGCTTCGCTCTGTCGGTCCTCTTCCAGTGGGCCGAGCGGCGGGCGCTCGGCTGGTACCACGGTCTGCGCGCCGTCGCCCGGCGGTCCCGGTGAAACTCCTGAAAGGGCGGTCGATGCTCGACGTACGCGGCCTGCGGAAGGTCTACGAGGGATCGGGGCGGCGGACCGAGGCGGTGCGCGATCTGACGTTCACGGTGGCGGCCGGGGAACTGGTGTGTCTGGTCGGCCCGTCGGGCTGCGGCAAGACGACGCTGCTGAAGTGCGTGGGCGGGCTGCTCGAACCGACCGCCGGTGAGGTGCTGCTGGCCGGGCGGAGGGTGGAGGGGCCGCCGCCGGGGACGGCGTTCGTGTTCCAGGAGTACGGGCGCAGTCTGTTCCCCTGGATGCGGGTCGGGCAGAACGTCGGACTGCCGCTGAAGCGGAAGGAATCGAGCAGGTCGCGGCGGCGCGAGCTGGTCGCGGACGCGCTCGCCTCGGTGGGGCTCGAGGACGCGGCCGGGGCGTATCCGTGGCAGTTGTCCGGTGGGATGCAGCAGCGGGTGGCGATCGCGCGGGCGCTGGCGTACGAGCCCGAGGTGCTGCTGATGGACGAGCCGTTCGCGGCGGTGGACGCGCAGACCCGGGCCGATCTCGAGGACCTGGTACGGCGGCTGTGGCGGGAGCGGGGGATCACGGTCCTGTTCGTCACCCATGACATCGACGAGGCGGTGTACCTCGGCGAGCGGGTGATCGTGCTGTCGGGCTCCCCCACCGTGGTGCGCGAGCAGCTGAAGGTGGATCTGCCGGACGTGCGGGACCAGTTGACCACGCGGGTGGCCCCGCGCTTCGCCGAGCTGCGGACCCATGTGTACGAGCAGATCCAGGCGGCGAAGCGCGGGGCCGGCGCGGTCAGGAAAGATACGCCTCCACCTCGCTGAACTGGGCGGCCGGCCAGCCGGTGTTGCCGGTGACGTGCAGCCGGAGGTACCGGAGGTCGCCGTCGACCGGGATCGTCACGGTGTTGCCGGTGGCGGGGTCGAAGCGGTAGTCGCGCGAGGGGACCACCGTGGAGTACGCGCTGCCGTCGGTGCTGCCCCGCACGGACAGGGTCTGGGTGCGCGCCTGCCAGACGGCCTGCGGCGGCAGCTTCAGCACCAGCCGGCGCACGGGCCGGCGGGAGCCGAGGTCGACGGTGAGCGACTGCGGGAAGGCGTGGTTGGCGGACTCCCAGTAGCTGTGCGGGTCGCCGTCGACGGCCCCGCCGGGCGTGTAGACGTCCTGGGAGCCGGTCGCCGTGGCCGGGCGGCCCTGGGCGAGGTTGCGGTCCGGGTCCGGGCCGGGGTTGCCCTGGCCGGGCTCGGGCCAGGTGGAGCAGTCCGACCAGGTGCTGTCCCAGCCGGTGTTGCCGCCGGCGTCGGTGACGGTGAAGATGCCGGAGCCCGCCGGGTAGGGGCAGTTGTAGACGCCGGCCGCTCCGACGCCGGTGGCCGTGACGTCGCGGAAGGTGGCGGCGCCCTGGGTCTCGGCCTGGACGACGACCGTGCCCACACCGTTCACGGTGGCGCCGTCGACGGTGATGTTCCGGGCGGCGTATCCGCGTCCGCTGCCGGAGACGAACTCGAAGGCGCTGTAGGGGCTGTCGGTGACGGTGGTGTCGGTGATCCTCACCTGCGCCTCGATCGGGCTGTCGTAGGGGTCGACGCGCAGGGCGGCCATCGGGTGGTTCCAGTTGGGGTTCATGGCGCCGGTGCGCACCAGGGTGTTGCCGTCGACCGTGATGGTGCCGGCCAGCGGATGGAAGGGGTCGAGGAACTTCTGGTTGGAGATCGCGATGCCGCTGCCGAGGGCGTTGGTGTCGCTGACCAGGTTGTTCCGGACGGTGATGTCGGTTCCGCCGTAGATGGCGATGCCGTTGGCGAGGTTGGGCTGGGAGATGGTGTTGTTCTCGAAGCTGCTGTTCGTGTTCGGCGCGTACAGGGACCACATGGCGAGGGCGTCGTCGCCCTGGTTGCGCAGGAAGTTGTTGCGGACCTTCACGCCGCGCGCGTTGCCGTTGAGGTTGAGGCCGTCCGCGGTCATGTCGAGGAACCGGTTGTTCTCGACGACGAGGTTGTCGTTGGTGCCGGTCAGCCAGAGGCCCACCTTGAGGTGCTGGAGCCACATGCCGGAGACGGAGGAGCCCGGACCGAGGGAGCCGTTGACGAAGTTGTCGGGGCTGGAGTCGACGCGCTCGGTGACCTCGCCGATGACCGCGAAGTCCCTGATGTGGACGTCGCCGGCGGAGCTCTGCTGGTCGATGAAGCGTGAGGTGCGCACGACCGAGTGCCAGTGTCCCGCGCCGCGCAGCGTGACGTTCTGGACGCCGGAGAGGGAGGAGGTGAGCCGGTACTCGCCCGGCGGGATCCACACCACTCCCCCTGGTGCGGCGGCGATGGCGTCGCGGAAGGCCTGGGTGGAGTCGTCCCGGCCGCTGGGGTCGGCTCCCTTGTCGGTCACGGAGACGGAGCCCGCGGGCCGGGCGGCGGGGCCCGCGGCCTGCTCGAAGTCGGCGACGTCCACGGTGACCGGCACGTCCGTGGCCTGGAAGGCGACCTTGTCGCCCGCCTGGAGGTCACGGCCCAGCAGCATCCGGGCGTTGGCGTAGAAGTGATGCGTCCGGGCGCCGGGGATCCAGGGGGTGTCCACGTAGGAGTACTTGGAGGTCACCGCGAGGGTCTGCGCCAGCTTCTGGCCGTTGACGTACACGTCGAGCGTGCCGGAGCGGCCGTCGGGGACGCTGTGGGCGACGTTCACGGCGTTGGCCGCGCGCGGGACGGTGAACTCGATCCGCCGGCCGGCGTCGAGGCGTACCGCCCGGCGTCCGGAGGCCTCGGAGGCGAGGGTGCCCTGGGTGTGGTCGGGTCCGATGACGGTGCCGGTGGTGACGGCGGACTCGGCCTCGACGGAGGTGAAGGGGAGCGTGGCGCCGGCGGCGGCGTGGGCGGGTGCGGGCGCGAGGGCGACGAGGGTGCCGGCGGCCAGGGCCACCGCCGTGGCCAGGGCGGGGGTGCGTCGGACGGAGCGCGGGGTTCTCATGTGCTGATCCCTTCGGGGTGGGGGTGCGGGAACGAGCAGGTGGAACGGGTGCGGTCTCAGGCGCTCAGCCAGACCGCGGTGTCCTTCGGCAGCCGTCCGTCGTCGGTGAGCGGGCCGCTGCCGAGGAGGAGTCCGGTATGGGCGGGGAGGGCGGCGGGGGTGTCCGCGAGGTTCACCGCGCAGAGGGCGCGGCCGTCCGCGCGGGCGAAGGCGAGCACGCCGTCGGGGGCGGGCAGCCAGCGGAGCGGTCCGGTGCCGAAGACGGGGCGCAGGCGGATCGCCTCGCGGTACAGGCTGAGCATGGAGCCGGGGTCCCGGGCCTGCCGGTCGGCCGCGTACGACGCCCAGCCGGGCGGCTGCGGCAGCCACGGATCGCCGCCGAAACCGGCGTGCGGTGCGTCCGCCGTCCACGGCAGCGGCACCCGGCAGCCGTCGCGTCCGGGGTCGGTGCCCCCGGAGCGGGCGTGCATGGGGTCCTGGATGCGGTCGAGGGGGATGTCCGCCTCGGGCAGGCCGAGTTCCTCGCCCTGGTAGACGTAGACGGCGCCGGGCAGGGCGAGGGAGAGCAGGGCGGCGGCGCGGGCGCGGCGGGTGCCGAGGGCGAGGTCGGCCGGGGTACCGAAGGCCTTGGTGGCGAAGTCGAAGCCGGTGTCGGCGCGGCCGTAGCGGGTGACCGTGCGGGTGATGTCGTGGTTGCACAGCACCCAGGTGGCGGGGGCGCCGACGGGGGCGTGCTCGGCCAGCGTCTCGTCGATGGCGGCGCGCAGCCGCGCCGCCTCCCAGGGGCAGGTCATGAAGGAGAAGTTGAACGCGGTGTGCAGTTCGTCGGGGCGCAGATAGCGGGTGAAGCGCTCGGTGTCGGGGAGCCAGACCTCGCCGACGAACACGGCGCCGTACTCGTCGGCGACGGCCCGCCAGCTCCGGTAGATGTCGTGGAGCTCGTCACGGTCGACGTAGGGGTGCGGGTCGCGGCCGGGCACGAAGTCCGGCAGCAGGGGGTCCTTGGCCGGCAGCGCGGCGGAGTCGATGCGCACGCCGGCCACGCCGCGCTCGAACCAGAAGCGCAGGATGTCCTCGTGCTCCTGGCGGACGGCGGGGTGCGCCCAGTTGAGGTCGGGCTGTTCGGGTGCGAACAGGTGGAGGTACCAGTCGCCGTCGGGCAGTCTGGTCCAGGCGGGGCCGCCGAACTCGGACTGCCAGTCGTTCGGGGGGAGTTCGCCGTAGGCGCCGCGGCCGGGGCGGAAGTGGAACAGCTCCCGTTCCGCGCCGCCCGCGAGCGCCGCCCGGAACCAGGGGTGCTGGTCGGAGACGTGGTTGGGCACGATGTCGACGAGGGTGCGGATGCCCAGTTCGCGTGCCTCGGCGATGAGCTTCTCCGCCTCGGCGAGGGTGCCGAACGCGGGGTCGATCACCCGGTAGTCGGCGACGTCGTAGCCGCCGTCCTTCATCGGGGACAGGTACCAGGGGTTGAACCACAGGGCGTCGACGCCGAGTTCGGCGAGGTGGGCGAGGCGGGACCGGACGCCCGCGAGGTCGCCGGTGCCGTCGCCGTCGCCGTCGGCGAAGCTGCGGACGTACACCTGGTAGATGACGGCGGAGCGCCACCAGTCGTCGTCGCTGGGGGCAGGGGTGGGCTGTCCCACGGTGCGTGCCTTTCTCTCGGGTGGACGGGGTGCGGTGTCAGCCCTTGGTGCTGCCCGCGCTGATTCCGGCGATGATGTGCCGCTGGAAGACGAGGAACAGTGCGACCATGGGGATGCTGGCGATCACCATGGCGGCGATGAGCACGGTCAGCTGGATGTTCTGCGACAGTTGCACCAGGGCCACGCTGATCGGCTGTTTGCCGGTGTCGGAGAAGACCATCAGCGGCCACAGGAAGTCCTGCCACACGGCGACCAGCGCGAAGATCGACACCACGCCGAGCACCGGGCGCGACATGGGCAGCACGATCGACCACAGGGTGCGCAGCTTTCCCGCGCCGTCGATCTCGGCGGCCTCGAGCACGTCCTTCGGCAACTGGTCGAAGAACCGCTTGAGCAGGTAGAGGTTGAAGGCGTTGGCGACGGCCGGCAGCCAGATGGCGAGCGGATCGTTGAGCAGTCCGAGGTCCGCGACGGTCAGGTACTTCGGTACGACGAGGGCCTGGGCCGGCACCATCAGGGTGGCGAGGATGCCGCCGAGGATCAGCTTGCCGAAGGCGGGCCGCAGCCGGGACAGGGCGTAGGCGGCGGCCGTGCAGAACACCAGCTGGAAGAACCAGGCGCCGGCCGCCTGCACCACCGTGTTCCACAGGTGCGTGGGCAGCTGCATCAGGTCCCAGGCGTCGGTGTAGCCGCTGGTGCTCCAGTTCTCCGGGACGAGGGTGGGGGGTGTGCGGGCCACCTCGTCGGGTGACTTCAACGCGCCGGTCGCCATCCAGTAGACGGGGAAGAGGAAGGCCAGGGCGAAGAGCACGACGGTGCCGGTGAAGACGGTCCAGTAGACGGCCCGGCCGCGGGGGCGGGCCAGGACGGCCGGGGAGACGAGGGTGCGGGTGCTGCTCATGCGGTGGCCTCCTCCGAGGAGCGGGTGAGGCGGAGGTAGCCGGCGGAGAACGCGCCGAGCAGCGCGAGGAGCATCACGCTGAGCGCGCAGGCGCCGCCGAAGTCGTTGTAGAGGAAGGCGTACTTGTAGATGAGGTAGAGCACGGTCACGGTGGCGTTCTCCGGGCCGCCGCCGGTGATCACGAAGGGCTCGGTGAACACCTGCATGGTGGCGATGATCTGAAGCAGCATCAGCATGAGGATCACGAACCTGGTCTGGGGGACGGTCACGTGGCGGATGCGCTGGAGCAGGCCCGCCCCGTCCAGCTCGGCGGCCTCGTACAGCTCGCCGGGGACGGACTGGAGCGCGGCCAGGTAGATGAGCACGGTGCCGCCCATGTTGGCCCAGGTGGCGACGACGACCAGGGAGATCAGGGCGGTGTCGGCGCCGTTGGACCAGGTGGACGTGGGCAGGTGCAGGAAACGCAGGGCCTCGTTGGCCAGGCCGGAGCCGGGGTCGTAGAACCACTTCCACAGCAGGGCGCTGACCACCGGCGGGATCATCACCGGGAGATAGACGACGACCCGGAAGAAGGCCTTGGCGTGCCTCAGTTCGTTGAGGACGAGGGCCAGGACGAAGGGGATCGCGAAGCCGATCAGCAGGGCGAGCAGGGTGAAGGTGAGCGTGTTGCGCCAGGCCGCGCCGAACTCGGGGTCGTGCAGGACCCGGGTGAAGTTGGCGGTGCCGACCCATTCGGGGTCGGAGCCGGGGGTGTACTTCTGGAAGGCGATCACGATGGCGCGGACCGCCGGGTACCAGGAGAACAGGGCGAAGCAGACGAGTCCGCCGAGGAGGAAGCCGTAGGCGCGCAGCTGGTCGGTGAGGCGGCGCCGTCCCCGGTCCCCTGCCGGTGACGGCGCCTCGACCGGTGTGACCCGCACGGGCGCGGGCCGTTCAGCCGTCTTCGTCACCGCTCAGCCCCGGGCCAGGATGCCGTCGATCTTTCCGGAGGCGTCCTCGAGGAGCTGGTCGATGTCGGCGTCCTCCTTGGTGAGGACGGCGGAGACGACGCCGTCGAGGACGGAGTAGAGATGCTGGGCGTGCGGCGGCTCGATCTTCATCTCGAGCTTCTGGTTGCCGTCGAGGAAGGCCTGGTAGTTCTCCACCGGGACGTTGGCGTTGGCCTGTTTGACCTGCTGGTCCTTCGCGTCGGCGGCGCCGGTGAACAGGCGGGGTTCGGGCAGGCCGACGGGGGCGTCGTGCTGCTTGGCGCGGGCGTAGTCGCCGAGGAAGCCGTCTCCGGGGGTGAGGAACATGTGGTCGAGCCACTTGAGGCCGGCGCGGATCTGCTCGGGTGAGGCCTTCTTGCTGAACATGTAGCCGTCGCCGCCGATGAGGGTGCCCTCGCCGCCGGGCATCGGCGCGATGGCGATGTTCTCGTACTCGGCGCCCTTCTCCTTGACGAGGATCGGGATGTTGTCGGGCGCGGCGAGGTACATGCCGAGTTTGCCGGCGCCCATCATCTGCTGGACGTCGTTGATGACGAGCAGCTGCTTGCTGCCCATCGACTCGTCCTTCCACCGCATGTCGTGCAGCGTCCGCAGGACGGCGCGGCCTTCGGGGGTGTCGATGGTGGCCTTCTTGCCGTCGGCGCTCACCACGTCGCCGCCCCGGGAGTAGAGCTCGGCGGTGAAGTGCCAGCCGCCCTGGTTCTGGGCGCTGTAGTCGGCGTAGCCGAGGACGCCGTCGCCGAGCGCGGCGATCTTCTTCGCGGCGGCGCGGACCTCGTCCCAGGTGGCGGGCGGCCGGTCGGGGTCGAGGCCGGCCTTCTCGAAGAGGTCCCGGTTGTAGATCAGGCCCATGGAGTAGCCGGTGCGCGGGATGCCGTAGATCCTGCCGTCGACGGTGTAGATGTCCCTCAGCTGCTGCTGGATGGTGTCGTAGCTCTTCAACTCCTTGATGTACGGGGTGAGATCGGCGGCCTGATTGATGTCGACGACGTGCCGGGCGTCGGTGAAGTACGTGTAGAACACGTCCTCCATCTGGCCGCCGGCGAGTTTGGCGTCGAAGGTCTTGGGGTCCTGACAGGGGAACGCGTCGTGCGGGACGACGTCGATGCCGGGGTTCTTCTTCTCGAAGGCGGCGACGTCCTCCTCGAAGAACTGCCGGTCGACCTTGGCGCTCTTGGGCGGCATGCAGTTGACGGTGATGCGGGTCTTGCCGTCGGCGGTTTCGTCGCCGTCCGAGCCGCAGGCGGTGAGCGCGAGCGCGCCGACACCCAGCGCGACGAGGGTACGGCGGATCCCGGTGCTTCTCATCGGTGGACCCCTTACGGGACAGGAGCGGGTGAACCCCTCCGGACAGGAGCGGTGGGCGGGGCACACTCAAGCACCGACGACATCGGTCCGCAAGATGTCGCGCAGAATCTGAAATTATTGGACAGTCGAGCGGTCCTCAGGAACGAGGCGCCTGGCCGGTCGATCCCCGCACCACCAGCTCGGGCTCGAACAGCAGCTCCTCGGGCGCCACCGTGCTGCCGTTGATCTGGGCGTTCAGCAGTTCCACGGCCGCCTTGCCCATGGCCTCGATGGGCTGCCGGACGGTGGTGAGCGGGGGCTCGGTGCAGTTCATCAGCGCGGAGTCGTCGTACCCGACGACGGAGATCTCCCCGGGCACGTCGAGCCCCTTGCGCCGGGCGGCCCGTACGACTCCGAGGGCGAGGGGGTCGCTGGCGCAGATGTACCCGGTGACGCCCCGCTCGATGAGCCGGGTGGCCGCGGCGTGCCCGCCCTCGATGGAGAACATGGCACGGGCGACATGGGCGTCGGGCAGCTCCCCGGCCAGCGGGCGGGCGGCGGCGAGCTTGCGGGCCGAGGGCACGTGGTCACCGGGGCCGAGCACCAACCCGATGCGCTCGTGCCCGAGCGAGGCCAGGTGCCGCCAGGCCTGCTCCACGGCCACGGCGTCGTCGCAGGACACGGCGGGGAACCCGAGATGCTCTATGGCCGCGTTGACGACGACGACCGGGATCTTGCGCTCGGCGAGCCGGCGGTAGTGGTCGTGCGGCGCGTCGGCCTGCGCGTACAGACCTCCGGCGAACACCACGCCGGAAACCTGCTGCTGGAGCAGCAGGTCCACGTAGTCGGCCTCGGAGACACCGCCGCGGGTCTGGGTGCACAGCACCGGCGTCAGTCCGAGCTGTGCCAGCGCGCCGCCGATGACCTCGGCGAAGGCGGGGAAGATCGGGTTCTGCAGCTCGGGCAGGACCAGGCCGACCAGCCGGGCGCGCTCGCCGCGCAGCTGGGTCGGCCGCTCGTAGCCGAGGACGTCCAGGGCGGAGAGCACTGCCTGCCGGGTCGCCTCGGAGACTCCGGGCTTGCCGTTGAGCACCCGGCTGACCGTGGCCTCGCTGACCCCGACCTTCTTCGCCACCACAGCAAGTCGTCGCGTCATGGACGCAAGAATAGCGCAAGGAACGCAAACCGCTTGCGTGGGGGCGCAAACCCCCTGGCGGAGCGCGCCGGAGGCGGGCGGCTCACTCGGCGGCGTGGACCACCCGGAGGTGGGAGGCGGCGCGGCGGGTCCTGCGGCGGGCCCTCGGCACGCGGTGGGACTCGCGCAGCACCAGGGTCAGCCGGACGCAGCCCAGCTCCTGGAGGGTGCCGGTGGTCTCGACGACGATGCGGCAGTCGGTGGCGCCCCAGCGCGGGTCGGGGTGGAGCAGCGGCCGCACCGCGCCGTCGGGTTCGGCGGCCCGCTCGCCGACGGTCCGCAGCCAGTGCGGCAGCCCGTGCCGGTAGGCGGCCTCCATGATCGGGTCCTGGGCGATGTCGCGGCGGATGGCCTGCAACCCGTGGTCGTGGCCGTGATGCTCGACGGTCTTGGCGAAGTGGGCCAGCATCGGCAGGCACCAGCTCGACTCGTGGTCGCCGAGGATCGTGGCGGCGTCGGGGTGGAAGAGCACGAACCGCAGGAAGTTGTCGCCGGGCAGGGCCGTGGGGTGCGGCTCGACGTCCTCGAAAAGTGTCCGGAAAGCACGGTTGGTCAGCAGCACGTCCCAGCGGTGGTCCACGACCAGCGAGGGGAAGGGGGCCGCTTCCAGCAGAGCGGCGTAGTCCTGCAGATAGGCCTGGGCCTCCGGGGTCCCGGGGACGGGCCGCGGTGCCGGCCGCTGCCCTCCTGCCTGATGTGTCATCGGGAGGTCACCCCTCTTGCCTGTGCGGCCCTGACGCGGGCCCCGATCCTGGTGCCCGAACGCGCGGCATGTCAACTATCGTGGCATTCCACGACGGTTGACGGCCGAAATTGGCCACAGTTGTGGCGAGACCTGGATGTAAGTTCGAACCATTGGCTAGTCTCCGTGAAGTTCACGGCAATCGCTTGTGAGAAGCCTGTGAGAGACCTAGGAGATCTTTCGGTGACGGGTGGCTTCGAGGGTCCGGGCACCGCGCCGACGACCGCGCTGCCGGCCGTCGTCGCCCGCGTCACCGCTCTCGCCGACCGGCTGGGCGTGGCGCACGCCGAGGTCTTCGACGTCGGCCGGCTGTCCGTGGCCTCCGGCGTACCGGAGCCCGTGGTCAAGGCGCTGCTGAGCGGCCGGCCCGCGGGCGAGCCCGATGTGCAGGCGCGGTTCGTCCAGCGGCTGGACCTGCTGCGGCGCACCCGGCTGAAGCCGAACGGCCGCAAGTACACGCAGCAGGAGATCGCCGACGGCGCGGGCATGTCGCGCCAGCAGGCCGGCGCGCTCATCAACGGCGACCGGCGGCCCACCATGGAGCACTGCGACGCCATCCAGCGGTTCTTCCGGGTGCACGCCGGGTTCCTGACCGCCGAGGACCCCGAGGCGCTCGCGAGCACCCTCCAGCACACCGAGCAGGATCTGTTGCAGAAGCTCGCGGACCGGGAGCGGGAAGCGGCGGAGGTCGCCGACGACCCCCTGGAACGGCTGCTTCAGGACCACGGTGTGCGGGGAATCGCCTGGCGGGCCGCGCAGTTGCCCACCGACCAGCACCGCGACAAGGTGGCGGAGTGGCTGGACATGCTCCTGGAGAGTGTCCAGCGGCCCACGTCGTGACCCGGGGAGAACTGTGGGCATCGGTAGGGAAATGCGCCGCCTGTGCGGCGAGTTGCTCGCGGAGCTGACGCTTCCCGCCCCGGCGCGGCCCGCCGATCTGTACGCCGCCCTGTGCGAGGCGATGAGCAGGCGCCGCGGCCGTCCGGTGCTGTGCCGTACGGCCGTCTTCCCGCCGGGGACGGCGAGCGGGCTGTGGCTGGACATGGCCGACCAGGACCTCGTGGTGATCGAGGAACGCACGGCGCCCGCCCACCAGTTGGTGATCCTGGGCCACGAACTGTGGCACATGCAGGCGGGCCACTGCGGACGCCGTGTGGCCGGTGCGGACGTCGCGACCCGGCTGCGGGGCGCGGCGGCGCCGGACGACGACACCCTGCGTGCGACGGTCCTGAAGGTCGCCGCACGCACCCGGTTCGACCTCGCCGAGGAGAAGGAGGCCGAGGCGTTCGGTCTGCTGCTGGCCAGCAGGTGCCGCCCGCTGCTGGCCGGTTCGTCCCTGCGGGGGCCGGTGCGGCGGGACCACCTGGCGGACCGTATCGGGGCGTCGCTCGGCTATCTGGGTCCGTAGAGCTGAACGGGCGGCGGCCCGATTGTCAGTGGTGGACGGCAAGCTGGAGGCGCGTCCCCTCCGTGTGCGGGGACGTGGCACCGACGACCACGACACGGGGAGAGCCGAGCGATGCCCACCGCCGTACTGACCGACCGCGAGCGCACCGCCGTCCAGGCCTATCTACGGCTGCTGCACACCGTCCGCGCCGCCCTCGACACCCACCCCGGCCCACCCGGCCCCCCGGTCCCGCCCTCCGTCCTCGCAGAAGCGGAAACCGCCCTGTCCCAGGCCGGTCTGAGAGGCAACGAGGAGTCCTTCTTCCGCCTCCTCCACGCCTGCCACCCGGACCAGTAGCGCCGGTTCCCACCGAACGGCAACTCCCCGCGCCTCTCGCTGAACGCTCACGCCAACCCACCCGGGGGCGCGGGGAACTGCGCGCCCAGCCCCCACCGGCCCGCAGAGCAGATGCACCACCCCCCGAAGCCGAGTATCCCGGGCAGGCTCAACCCCCCAAGGGGCGCGGGGAACTGCGCGATCAGCCCTCACCCGGCCGCAGCCGCCCCACCACCGCTGCAGGCA
Organism: Streptomyces speibonae; assembly: GCF_984686075.1. NCBI lineage: Bacteria > Bacillati > Actinomycetota > Actinomycetes > Kitasatosporales > Streptomycetaceae > Streptomyces > Streptomyces speibonae. The sequence goes on from NZ_OZ480260.1 coordinate 1,058,778, forward strand.
CCCGTTGCGACAGCTCAGCCGTGCGGAACCGCAATCGCCGTCGCGACGAACCCGCCCCCGGCGACCCACCGCCCGGTGAACCCCCCGAGCCGGCGCCCGCCCACCTCCGGACCGGGCACGAGCAGCGTCGCACGGAACCCGCCGCCCCCCACCACCCCGTCGTCCGCGAACAGCTCGATGTCCGCCTCCGAGAAGTCCAGCCACTTCCGCGTGAGCGGAAACCACGCCTTGTACACCGCTTCCTTCGCGCTGAACAGCAGCCGGTCCCAGTGGACATCGGGCCGGTCACGGGTCAGCCCGGCGACCCGTTCCGCCTCCCCGGGCAGCGCCACGGAGGACAGCACACCCTCCGGCAGCGGCCCGTGGACCTCCGCGTCGATGCCGACGGACGCCAGATCGCCGGCGCGGACCAGCGCGGCCGCGCAGTAGCCCACGCAGTGCGTCATGCTGCCGGTCAGCCCGTCCGGCCAGACCGGCGCCCCGCGCTCCCCCGTGAGCACGGCCTGCGGCGCCACGCCGAGCTTCTCCATCGCGCGACGCGCACACGTACGCACCGCGGTGAACTCCCGCCGCCGCTTGAGGACGGCCCGCTCCACCAGCTCCGCCTCCCCCGGGTACAGCGGAGCGTCGCCGCCCTCCTCGCCGTAGGCCTCGACGGCCACCACCGTCTGCGGAAGCAGTTCCTCGATCACCCTTCGTCCTCCCCCGGCACGATCCGGCGCAGCCGGCCCGGCGGCCGGTCCCGCTTGCGCCACTCGCGCGGGTAGCCCACCGACACCTCTTCGAAGCGGACCCCGTCCATCGATGTGGTGCGGGGAATGTGCAGATGCCCGTAGACCATGGTGTGGACGGGGAACCGCCGGTGCCAGTCGTCGGTCAGCACCGTCCCGCACCACATGGCGAACTCCGGGTACCAGAGCACCTCCGTGGGATGGCGGTGCAGCGGGTAGTGGTTGACGAGGACGACGGGCAGACCGTCCGGCAGTTCACCGAGCCGGCGCTCGGTCTCGGCGACCCGGGCCCGGCACCAGTCCTCCCGGGTCGGGTACGGGTCGGGGTGCAGCAGATGCTCGTCCGTGCAGACGACCCCCGTGCCGTGCGCGTACTCCAGCCCTTCCTCCTTGGTGGCGCAGCCGGAGGGCAGGAAGGTGTAGTCGTACAGCAGGAAGAGGGGGGCGACGGCCACCGGCCCGCCGGGTCCCTCCCAGACGGGGTAGGGGTCCTCGGGCGTGACCACGCCGAGGTCGCGGCATTGCTCGACCAGATGCTCGTAGCGCTCGACGCCGCGCAGGGTGACCGGATCGCTCGGGTGGGTCCACAGCTCGTGGTTGCCGGGCACCCAGACGACCTTGGCGAACCGGCCGGCCAGCGTCTTGAGGGCCCAGCGGATGTCCTCCACGGTCTCGGCGACATCGCCGGCCACCAGCAGCCAGTCCTCGTCCGACTCCGGCTGCATCGCCTCGACCAGGGCTCGGTTCTCGGCGTAGCCGATGTGCAGGTCGCTGATGGCCCACAGCTGTCCGCCGCCGCCCGTTGCCGACATTCCCCGTCGTCCCTTCAGCCGTCACCGAATTCCACCACGAGATCACATCCACGGCACCGGAAACAAGCACGACCTGTCGTCCGTCCGTGGTATCAGGACCGGCCTCCGAAGGCCTATGATCGCCCCGACACCACCGCCGTGAATGCCCTTCGGACAGGGCGGTTCGGTGCCCCTCCTTACGTCTGCCCGGGCAACGGGCCGCTGCGCCCTGCCCGCGAACCGTGAAAGGCGGCCTGCATGGTCTCTCGCGTACGCGTCTGGCTCAACCGCACGTACGCGGAGAACGTGTTCTTCATGGATCAGCTGAGGAGAAATCCCGGCAACCGGGCCGTCGAGATCCATGCGACCCACGGCGACCCCGACTCCCCCGTCCTCGCCGCCGCCGACACCGCCGAGCTGGAGCCCGAGGGGCTGTCCCCGGCCGCGTACGCCGAGTACGCGCTCACCCAGTGCCGGCGGCGCGGCATCGACGTGTTCGTGCCCCGGCTGCACCAGGCGGCGATCGTCGCGCACCGCGCCGAGTTCGAGGCGGCCGGTACGGCGCTGCTCGCGCCTCCGCCCGAGGCGGTGGCCGCGTTCCAGGACAAGGTGATCGCCTATGAGGCGGTCCAGGCCATCGGGGTGCCGGTGCCGCCGTGGTGGCGGGTGCGCGGCGCGGAGGAACTTCTCGCGGCGGTCGAGGAGCTGGAGGGGCGGGGACACCGGGCCTGTCTGAAACCCGCGTCCGGCGCGGGCGGCGTCGGTTTCCGCATGATCACCCGTGCGCCCTTCTCGCTGTCGCAGTTGAGCGGCTTCCCGAGCCCGTACGTGTCCCTCGGGCCGGTGCTGGAGGCCGTACGGCGGGCGGAGGAGCCGGTGGACTGGCTGGTGATGCCGCTTCTGGAGCAGCCCGAGGTGTCGGTGGACTGTCTGACCGGGCCGGACAACCGGGTGCGGCTGGCGGTGGGACGCACCAAGAACGGCCGGCGCAGGGGCTTCACGCTGCACGAGCAGTGGCTGGAGCCGGCCCGGCGGATCGCGGAGGGGTTCGGTCTGCACCACCTGTCGAACATCCAGTTCCGGATGCTCGGCGAACGGCCCGTGCTGATGGACGTCAACACCCGGCCGGCGGGCGGGCTGCACCAGCTGTCGCTGTGCGGGGTGAACGCTCCGTGGGCCGCCGTACGGCTGGCGCTCGGCGACGACCCGGGCGAGATCGTGCCGCCGTTCCTGGGCCAGGACTACTCGGTGGTGTCCGGTCCGCGTCCGCTGCTGCCGGTGACGGTGCCGCAGCAGCGGGCCGGGGCGCCCGAGTCCGGGCCGGCTCCCGCGCCCGCGTCCGCGCGGGGCGCGGCACCCGTTCCGGCGGCGCCCGTCGGGCCGCGAACGACGACCGGGGCGCCGTCGTAGGGACGACCGGGGCGCCGTCGTAGGGACGACCGGGGCGCCGTCGTAGGGACGGCCGGGACACCCTCGTAGAACTTCTCGGGAAATTTCTCCCCGGGGGTGTATCAGGGGCCGGGGCGCGGGCTCTTGATGGTGACGGCGACTTGGGGAAGCCGCCGGGGGGAAGCACGGGGGAACCGGGGGGCTCGGGTCGGTCGGCCGCTGTCACGGGGGGCGACCGGCCGGTCCGAAGCCCTGCCCGGCCCGGCTAGCCGAGGTAGGCGAGGCCGGGATGGACCGCCAGATAGCCCTCGACGAGCCGCCGGGCCACCGAGACGGAGTCCACCAGCGGGTGCAGCGCGAACGCCTTGACGGCGGCCGCGCGGGAGCCCGACCGGGCGGCGGCGAGCACCTCGCGTTCCACGGCCTTGACGGCGCAGACCAGACCGGTGGCGTGGCCCGGCAGCGGGTCCACGGACACCGGATGCGCCCCGTTGGCGTCCACCATGCAGGGCACCTCGATCACGGCCTCGGCGTCCAGCGGCGCGAGGGTGCCCCGGTTGCGGACGTTGAGGATCAGCGCGGTGCGTTCGTCGCGGGCGATGGCCCGCATCAGGGCGAGGGCCACCTTCTCGTAGCCGCCGGACAGATCGTCGGCCTCGCGCTCGCCCGCGCCCGCCGCCTCCCGGTTCTCGGACATGTAGGTGGCCTCGCGTTCGGCGCGGGTGCGGTCCCACAGGTCCAGGGCGGAGACACCGGGGTCGCCGGCGCCGGCGTAGAAGGCGGTCTGCTGGTCACGCAGGAACGCGCCCCGGGTCCGCTCGGCCCGCCGGTAGGCGTCGACGGTCTCGCGGTTGAAGTAGTAGTAGTGCAGATACTCGTTGGGGACCGCGCCCAGGGACCGCAGCCAGTCGGCGCCGAACAGCCTGCCCTCCTCGAAGGAGCCGAGCAGGGCGGGGTCGGCCAGCAGGCGCGGGAGTTCGTCGCGGCCCGCGACCCGCAGGCCGCGCACCCAGCCGAGGTGGTTGAGGCCGACGTAGTCGATCCACGTCTCGCGCGGCGGTACGCCGAGCACCCGGGCGATACGGCGGCCGAGGCCGACCGGTGAGTCGCAGATGCCGATGACGCGGTCCCCGAGGTGGCCGGCCATGGCCTCGGTGACCAGGCCCGCCGGGTTGGTGAAGTTGATGACCCACGCGTCGGGGGCGTGCCGGGCCACGCGGCGGGCGATGTCGACGGCGACGGGTACGGTGCGCAGGCCGTAGGCGATGCCGCCCGCGCCGACCGTCTCCTGGCCGAGCACGCCCTCGGCGAGGGCGACCCGTTCGTCGTTCGCCCTGCCCTCCAGGCCGCCGACGCGGATCGCGGAGAAGACGAAGTCGGCGCCGCGCAGCGCCTCGTCGAGATCGGTGGTCGTGGTCACCCGGGGTGCGTCGGGCACGCCGTCGGCCTGCTCGGCGAGGACCCGGGCGATCGCGCGCAGCCGGCCGGCGTCCACGTCGTGCAGCACGACCCGGGTCACCCGGCCCTCGGCGTGGTCGGCGAGCAGCGCGCCGTACACCAGCGGAACGCGGAACCCTCCGCCGCCCAGAATCGTCAGCCTCACCACACGCACCCTTCCCACCACGACGAACGTGGACGACCCTACTCGCGGGGCGGGCGTCACCGCGGGCCGCACGACCGCGCCGCGCGTGCCCGGTGCCGGCCCGCCCGACCCCTGGGGGACCGCCGTCCATGACCGCCCGCTCAGCGCCCGACCGTCTGCTGGCCGTGCTCGCCGCCTTCGACCACACGCATCCGGCGCTGACCCTGACGGACATCAGCCGCAGGGCCGGGCTCACCCTGACCACGACGCACCGGCTGGTGGGTGCGCTCGCCCGCTGGGGCGCGCTGGAGCGGGACGCGTCGGGGACGTACCACGTGGGGCTGCGGCTGTGGGAGCTGGCGGCGCTCGCGCCGCGCGGGCCGGCGCTGCGGCAGGCCGCGCTGCCGTATCTGGAGGACCTGTACGAGGCGACGCACGAGAACGTGCAGCTGGCGGTGCGCGACGGGGGTGAGGTCGTCTACACCGAGTGGCTGTCGGGGCGCTCGGCGGTCGGTGTGCACATCCGGGTCGGCGCGCGCTGGCCGCTGCACGCCACCGGCGTCGGCCTCGTTCTGCTCGCGCACTGTGACCCCGCTCTCCAGGAGGAGTACTGCGCGGGTCCGCTCGCCGCCTTCACGCCGCACACGCTCACCGAACCCGGTGAGCTGCGGCGGGTCCTGGCCGAGGTGCGGCGCTCGGGCGTGGCGGTGAGCGACCGTCAGGTCACCGAGGACGCGCTGTCGGTCGCGGCCCCGGTGCGCGGGCCGGACGGGTCGGTCGTCGCCGCCGTGTCGGTCGTCGTGGCCCGCTCCGACGCCCGGCTCTCCGCCCTCTCCCCGGCCGTTCGCGTCGCGGCCCGCGGCATCTCCCGCGCCCTGGGCTGGCAACCGCCCGCCCCGCCCCGGTCCGGGGACACCTGACGAACGGTCCCGACGCCCGGCACGACCACGGCCGGCGCGAGCCCGGCGACCGGTCCCGCGTCCGGTGCGGCGGCCCTCGCCACCCCGGCCGACAGCCGACCCTCCTGAACGGCCACCGGCCCAGACCCGCACCCGCCCCCGGCCCACCACGGCCGCCGCACAGGGCTTCGCCCCCCCGGGCGCCGCTCCGCCTCCCGCGCCCTCCGCGCCGCCGGTGCACCCCGCGCCGACGATCGCCGCGCCCACGGACGCACCCGCCCGGCGCCTCCCCCGCACCGCCGCCGGCCGCGCCCCCAGCTCCGCAACCGCCGTACGGCCGGCCGCCGCCGCCCGTCGGCGCTCGGCTCGGCGAGTGCCCGCGCGATGGCGGGCTGCCGGATGTCCGCCTGGACGAAGTCGGCGCCGCCCAGGTGGTGCTCGGGCGGAACCGCGTCAACGCCGGCGACCCGGTCCACCTCGGGATCCCTCGGGACGCGCCGGAGCTACGCGCGGCCCGGGCGCCGCAGGCCGACCGCCTGTCCGCCCACGCACCGCGGGCAGAGGCGAACCCGCCGCGAACGGTCGAGGCCGAGCGAGCCGGGCACCGGAGCGGAGTCACGACCGGCCGTGTTCCCGTTCGCCGTTCGCGGCTCGGCCACGCCGGCCACGCCCGCCCCGGCGCATGCCTGCGGGCCGACGTCCGGCCCACCTCGGCGGCCGGCGGAGGGGTCAGCCGGACGTGCCGTCCGTGTCCGCGGGGACCGCGAAATCCCTCTCACCGGTGAGGACCCGGCTCCCTGCCCCTCGTGATACTGGGACGGCCCCCGCCCCGAGGAGCCGCAGATGTCCCTCCGGTCCGCCCTCACGCCGGTCGTCACGCGCTGGCGTCCGGCGAATCCGTATGCCCTCGACACGGCGCTCGCCGCGCTCGTGCTGTTCGCCGTCTCCCTGCAGTGGATGTTCCCCGACGAGGGGGACGACCCGCTGACCTGGCAGGGCTGGCTGCTCGGCGCCGCCACGGCCGTGCCGCTGATCTGGCGGCGGCGGGCGCCCTGCGCGGCCGCGTGTGCGGTGTCGGTCGCCACCCCGGCGCAGGCGCTGTACCACGCACCCCCGCCGGACGTGATGTACGGCGGGATGGTGGTCCTGTACACGCTGGCCACCGTGGGCAAGCCCTGGCAACGCCGGATGATGCTCGCGGGCTGGATCATCGGGGTCGTCACGACCATGCAGCACCAGTCGAACAAGGAGCCCTTCGAGTACGCCTTCCATCTGATGGGCATTGTCTGCGCCTACGCCCTGGGCATGCTCGCCCGCGTGCAGCGCGCCTACACCACGGAGCTCGAGGACCGGGCCCGCCGGCTGGAGCGTGAGCGGGCCGCCGACACCGCGCGGGCACGGGCGGAGGAACGCTCCCGCATCGCCCGGGACATGCACGACATCCTGGCGCACGCGGTGAGTCTCATGGTCGTGCAGGCGGAGGCCGGGCCCGTCGTCGTGCGCAAGGATCCCGAGCGCGCGGAGGCGACGTTCGACACCATCGCGGCGACCGGGCGGGACGCGATGGCCCAACTGCGCCGCATCCTGGGGGTGCTGAAGGAGGAGCGGTCGGACGGAGAGAGTATGCGGTGGCTGCCGCAGCCGAGTGTGACGGCCCTGCCTGCCCTGATCCGCCAGGTGGAGGAGTCCACGGGGCTGCGCACCGAACTGCGCACCAGAGGCGAGCCCTGTCCCCTGTCCTCGGACACCCAGGTCGCGGCCTACCGTGTGGTCCAGGAAGCACTCACCAACACCGTGAAGCACGCCCGTGCCTCACGCGCGGTGGTCGAGCTGGACTGGGCGGAGGACGGGGTGACCCTCACGGTGACGGACGACGGACGGGGCCCGGCCGGGCCGGGCGGCGGGCACGGGCTGATCAACATCCGGGAGCGGGCCGCGGCGTGCGGGGGCAGCGCCGAGACCGGAAGCGGTCCGGACGGCGGATTCCGGGTCGTCGTACGGCTGCCCGCGGCGGCCGAGCGCGAGGGGGCGCTCGGGTGAGCATCCGGGTGGTCGTCGCCGACGACCAGGAACTGGTCCGGGCGGGTTTCGGCATGATCCTCGACGCGCAGGACGACATCGAGGTGGTCGCCGAGGCCGGTGACGGTGAGGAGGCCGTCGCGGCGGTGCGACGGCACGCGCCGGACGTGCTGCTGCTCGACATCCGCATGCCGGTGATGGACGGTCTGGAGGCGGCCCGCCAGGTGTGCGCGCAGTCGGGCTGCAAGGTGGTCATGCTGACCACGTTCGACCTGGACGAGTACGTGTACGAGGCGTTGTACGCGGGTGCCAGCGGCTTCCTGCTGAAGGACGTCCGCCGGGACGACCTGGTGCACGCGGTGCGGGTGGTCGCGGCCGGCGACTCGCTGCTCGCCCCGGCCGTCACGCGGCGGCTGGTGGCGGACATCGTGCGGCGCCGCCGGGAACGGGCCTGCGCCGAGCCGGCGGCGGCCCCCGCCCGCCTCGACGCCCTCACCGCACGCGAGGTGGAGACCCTGCGGCTGCTGGCCCGGGGGCTGTCCAACGCGGAGATCGCCACGACGCTGTTCGTCAGTGAGCACACCGTCAAGACGCATGTGAGCAATGTGCTGAGCAAGCTCGGTCTCAGGGACCGGGTGCAGGCGGTGATCTGCGCGTACGAGACGGGGCTGATCACTCCCGGCTCCCCCTGAGGAGTGAGTGCGGGGGCCGTCTCCCCCGTACGGGCGAGGGAACCGAACCCCTCCCACCGGCGATCCGCCGACCCGCCTCACGGCTGGAGTCTGGGGCGTGTTGACGAACCATCACCCGCCGGGAGGGACCGTGCTTTCCGCACTTGCCCGGGTGGCCACTCGCCGCCCCTTGACCGTGATGCTCCTGTGGGGGCTCTTTCTGCTGCTGGGCTTCGGCCTGGGGACGGGAGTCTTCGCGCGGCTCTCCGACAACGTGCCCGAAGTGCCCGGTACCGAGTCGGAGTCGGCCGCCCGTCATCTGGACCGGGCGGACCCGGCGGGCGAGTCGATCACCGGCGTGGTGGCCGGCACCGCCGTCTCGGACCCGGAGCTGCGCGCCGACGTCGAGCGGGCCGTGGCCGAGGTCCGGAAGGTCGCCGGGGTCGCCGCCGTGCCCGACCCGTACACCACGCCCGGCCTGACCGCCGAGGACGGGCAGGCGCTGATCATCCCCGTCACGCTGACGGGCGGGCTGGACGACGACGCCGAGGAACGCACGCTCGACGCGGCCGCCGACCGGATCCGGGAGATCGACGCGCCCGACGTCCATGTGAGCGGCGGCCCGCTGCTGGGACTGCAGATCGGGGAGCGGGCCCAGGAGGACGTGAAGAACGCGGAGTTGATCTCTCTGCCGGTGGTGCTGGCGCTGCTGCTCGTGGTGTTCGGCGGACTGCGGTCGGCGCTGCTGCCGCTGACCGTCGCGGTCAGCGGGATCGCGGGGGCGTTCCTGGCACTGTTCGCGTTCAGCGAGGTCACCGACATCTCCGTGTACGCGATCCAGGTGACGACCATGCTGGGGCTCGGACTCGCCGTGGACTACGCCCTGTTGATGCTGGTGCGGTTCCGGGAGGAGCGCCGGCACACCCAGGACGTCGTCGAGGCGGTGCACCGTACGGTCGCGGCGGCCGGGCGGACGGTGCTGTTCTCCGGGCTCACGGTGGCCGTCAGCCTGACCGGGCTGCTGGTCTTCCCGAGTGTGTTCCTGCGCAGCATGGGTCTCGCGGTCGCCGCCGTGGTCGTCATCGACATGCTGGCGGCGCTCACCCTGCTGCCCGCGCTGCTGGCGCGGTTCGGCGGGCGGATCCCTCCGGCGAAGACGCCGAAGGGCGGCGAGGAGGGCCGGTTCTTCGCCCGGGTGGCCCGCTTCGCGGCCCGGCGCAAGGTCGCCGTACTGGCGGTCGTGGTCCCGGTGCTGCTGGTGCTGGCCCTGCCCGTGTCCGGGATGAGCATCGCCGTGGGGGACGCACGGCAGCTGCCCACGGACACCGAGGCACGGCAGCTGCACGACACCGTCGCCGGGCACTTCCCGCCGGGCACGGGTGTCTCGCCGGTCACCGTCGTGGTCGGGCCCGGCACGGACGCGGCGGTCGCCGACCGGATCCGGGAGCTGTCACCGCGTTCCGAGACACGTGAACTGCCGGACGGTGCCTCGGTGATCGAGATGCTGCCGCCCGGGGAGAGCGACGGCGATGAGGCGACCCGCCTGGTCGAGCGGGTACGGGAGATACGGGGCGACGAACCGGTGGAGGTCACCGGCACCGCGGCCCGGCTGGTCGACTTCCGCGAGATGCTCTCGGAACGGGCACCGTGGGCGGCGCTGACCGTCCTGGCCGGAATCTTCCTGCTGCTGTTCGCGTTCACCGGGTCCCTTCTGCTGCCGCTGCGCACCATCGTGACGACGCTGCTCAGTCTGGGCGCCGCCCTCGGCGTGGTGGTGTGGGTCTTCCAGGACGGTCATCTCGCGGGGCTGCTGGGCGCCGAGGGACTGGGCGCGCTCAGTCTCACCGCGCCGCCGCTGATCGTCGCGATCGCGTTCGGACTCGCCATGGACTACGAACTGTTCATCCTCGCCCGGATGCGCGAGGCACGCGGCCGCGGCGACGACGACCGGGAGGCCGTGGTGACGGGGCTGCGCCGTTCCGGACGGGTGGTCACCTGCGCGGCGCTGCTCCTGGCGGTGGTCTTCGCCGCGTTCATGACGGGCGGGTTCTCGCCCATCCTGCAGATCGGCCTCGGTCTCACCCTGGCCGTCCTCATCGACGCGACGATCGTCCGGATGCTGCTGGTTCCGGCCACCATGGCCGTCCTCGGCCGCGGCGCCTGGTGGGCGCCGGCACCCCTGCGCCGTGCGCACGACCGCTTCGGCCTGCGGGAGGAGCCCGCGCGGACGCCCCGGACAGGGGTGCCGACCGGGGTGTGAGGGGCGGCGGCGCCGGAGGGCGTCCGCCTCCCGCCCGCGCGTGGCCGGACGGGCGAAGGGGCACGGCGTCCGGGACCGTCCCGGGTGCCGTGCTCCCGTGCGCCGGGCGTCGTGCGCCGCGCGGCAGCACGGCACCCCTTGCGCCCGTTCGCGTCTTTCGGGACCTGAACTCGCCACGCGCGCACAGAGTTTCTCGGTTCCACCTCTTGACGATGAACAGACAGGAGAGCACATTTAGGTCACCCGTGAGAGCGCTCTCTGCATCGTTCCGGGCTCTCGAACGTACCTCCCCGCACAGATTCACCCGTACCGAGAGGGCATCCCCACATGAATGACACCTCCGGCATACCCCGCCCCCTCCGCAGACCCCGTCCCCTGCGGCGCGCGCTCGTCGCCGTCGTCGGCACGCTCGCTCTCGCGGCGGGCGCGGCCACCGCCGCGAGTCCGTCCGCGAGCGCGTCCGTGCCGCCTCCGCCGTCGGGCTGGAACCAGATCTTCGCCGACGACTTCACCGGACCCGCGGGCAGCGGCGTCAACACCTCCAACTGGCAGTACGCGACCGGCAAGGGCTACCCGGGCGGCCCCGCCAACTGGGGCACCGGCGAGATCGAGACCATGACGTCCAGCACGGACAACGTGTCCCTCGACGGCGCCGGCAACCTGCGCATCACCCCGCGGCGCGACGGCGCCGGCAACTGGACCTCGGGCCGCATCGAGACCAACCGGACCGACTTCCAGCCCCCGGCCGGCGGCACGATGCGCGTCGAGGCCCGGATCCAGGTCCCGAACGTCACCGGCGCCGCCGCCCGGGGCTACTGGCCGGCGTTCTGGATGCTGGGCGCCCCCTACCGGGGCAACTACTGGAACTGGCCCGCCGTCGGCGAGCTGGACATCATGGAGAACACGCAGGGCATGAACACCGTGTTCGCCACGATGCACTGCGGCACCACGCCGGACGGCCCGTGCCACGAGACCAGCGGCATCGGCGGTTCGACCACGTGTCAGGGCACGAGCTGTCAGGCGGGCTTCCACACCTACCGGCTGGAGTGGGACCGCTCGACGAGCCTGGAGGAGATCCGGTTCTACCTGGACGGCAACAACTTCCACACCGTGCGGGAGAACCAGGTCGACGCGACGACCTGGCGCAACGCCACGGACCACGGCTTCTTCATCATCCTCAACGTGGCGATGGGCGGCGGCTTCCCCGACGCCTTCGGCGGCGGTCCGGACGCGGGCACCCAGCCCGGGCACTCGATGCTCGTCGACTACGTGCAGGTGCTGACCTCCGGAGGCGGCGGCGACCCGGGCGACCCCGGTGACCCGGGTGAGCCCGGCAACCGTGACGCCTACGGGACCATCCAGGCCGAGTCCTACGACGCCCAGTCCGGCGTGATCAGGGAGTCGACCTCGGACGCGGGCGGCGGCCAGAACGTGGGCGCGCTCGCCAACGGCGACTGGCTGCAGTTCCGGGGCGTCAACTTCGGTTCGAACCCGGCGCGGCAGTTCTCCGCGCGGGTGGCCAGCGGTGCGGGGGCCGGCGTCAGCGGGCTCGTCGAAGTACGCCTGGACAGCCGCGGCAACGCGCCCATCGGCAGCTTCGCGGTGGGCAACACGGGCGGCTGGCAGTCCTGGCGGACGATCCCGGCGAACATCAGCAGCGTGACGGGCACGCACGACGTCTACCTGACCTTCACCAGCGGCCAGCCGGCGGACTTCGTGAACGTCAACTGGTTCACCTTCGGCCACTGACCCTCCCCGTCCCCCCACACCCGGCCGGGCCCCTCCCGCCGGGACACGAAAGAGGGCTCCACGCCTGCGTGGAGCCCTCTTTCGCATGCCCGGAGCCCGTGCCCGCGCGGCGTCCGTGCCATGCCCCCTCCGCATCCGCCGAGAAAAAGTCATACTTTTAAGGGGTGCACGCATCCGCGGAGGGTGGCGCGGTCCCGGCCGGCCACCCCGAACGGACCAACACGCCGAGTCCGGGCGGGGCCGACGTGGTACCGGTTCACGCGAGTACCGAACCGGCGTGCGCGGTTGACGCCGTCGCGAGAAAGAAGATGATCAATGTGAGCGAAGCGACCGCGAACGCGGGAGCACTGCAGCGACTGTCCGGCGCGGGCGTGTCGGTATGGCTCGACGGCCTGTCCCGCACGGACCTCACCTCCGGCGCCCTCGCCGCCCTGGTGCGGTCCGGCGCCGTCACGGGGATCACCGCCGGCCCCGCCGCCTTCCGCGCGGCCTTCGGTACCGGGGCGGAGTACGAGGAGCAGCTGGCCGGGGCGGCCGTGCGGGGCGTGACCGCGGACGAGGCCGTTCGGATGATGACGACCGCGGACGCGCGGGCGGCCGCCGACCTCCTGATGCCCGTGTTCGAGGCGACGGGCGGGCGCGACGGACGGGTCTCCCTCGGGGTCGACCCCCGCCTGGCGCACCGTACGGCGGCCCTCGTCGCCGAGGCGAGGCAGCTCGCCTGGCTGGTCGGCCGGCCGAATGTGCTGATCGGGATCCCGGCGACGGACGCCGGTCTCGCCGCGGTCACCGAGGTCACCGGGGCCGGTATCGGTGTCGACGTGCGGACGGTCGTCTCCCTGGAGCGCTACCGCGAGGTCATGGACGCCTACGTGACCGGCCTCGAGAGGGCGCGGGCCGGCGGGCTCGACCCGGCCGCGATCCACTCCGTCGCCTCCTTCTCGGTCTCCCCCGTCGACCGCGAGATCGACAAGCGGCTGACCGTGCTGGGCACGGACGCCGCCCTCGCCCTGCGGGGCCGGGCGGCGGTGGCGAACGCGCGGCTCGCCTATGCGGCGTACGAGGAGTTCTTCTCCTCGGAGCGGTGGCTCGCGGCGGCCGGTGGTACCCGGGCCAACAAGCAGCGGCCGCTGTGGGTGTCCACCGGGGTGAGGGACCCCGCGCTCCGGGACACCCTGTATGTGGAGGAGCTGGTCGCACCCGGCACCGTCAGCGCGCTGTCCGAGGCCACGCTGCGGGCCACCGCCGGTCACGGCGCGGTCCGCGGCGACACCGTCACCGGCGGTTACGCCCAGGCACGGGCCGATCTGGCCGCCGTGGAGCGGCTCGGGATCTCGTACGACGAGGTGGTGCGGCAGCTGGCGGACGAGGACGTCACGGCGTCCCGGGACGCCTGGCAGGAACTTCTCGACGCGGTGACGAAGGCGCTCGACGGCAAGGGAGTTGACGCGGAATGACCGACGAGACGACCCACCCCGCCCCCGGCGGGACGCCCGACCCGGGTGGGGCAACGCGACCCGCGACGGGGGCCGCGACGGGGGCGGCAGCCCCCGGCACTCCGGCATCCCCCGGCCCGAAGAGCCCCGCACCGCCGACCGCCCCCGGGCCGGAGTCCCCCGCCGCGGAGACGGCCACCCCGGGAACCGGTACAGCACCGTCCGCCCCGCAGACAGACACACCGCACGCCGAGACGGCGCCCACCGGGGCAAGGACGGCCGCCCCGGGAACCGGTACAGCACCGTCCGCCCCGCAGACAGACACACCGCACGCCGAGACGGCACCGACCGGGACAGGGGCGAACACCCCGGCAGCCGGACGCGCGCCGACCGACGCGAGGGCGGAGACCCCGGCAGCCGGGCAGGCCGCAAACCGCGCAAAGACCCACACCCCGGCAACCGGACCGGCGCCTGCCGGCCCAGGCACCCACACCCCGGCCGCCGGGACGGCGCCGGCAGAGGCGGGGGTGGGGACCCCGGCCGGCGGGGCCGCGGCCGTCGGGCTCACCGCGCCCCCGGTCGGCTGGTGCAACCCCTTGCGGGATCCGCGGGACCGGCGGTTGCCGCGGATTGCCGGGCCCTCGGGGCTGGTCATCTTCGGGGTGACCGGGGACCTGTCGCGCAGGAAGCTGATGCCGGCCGTGTACGACCTCGCCAACCGGGGGCTGCTGCCGCCCGGCTTCTCGCTGGTCGGGTTCGCCCGCCGGGACTGGGAGGACCAGGACTTCGCCGAGGTGGTGCACAACGCCGTCAAGGAGCACGCGCGGACACCGTTCCGCGAGGAGGTCTGGCAGCAGCTCTCCGAGGGCATGCGGTTCGTCCCGGGCGACTTCGACGACGACCAGGCCTTCGAACAGCTGCGCAAGGCGGTCGACGAGCTGGACGCCTCCCGGGGCACCAGCGGCAACTACGCCTTCTACCTCTCCGTACCGCCCCGCTTCTTCCCGAAGGTCGTCCAGCAGCTGAAGCGGCACGGGCTGGCCGACGCCCCCGAGGGCTCCTGGCGGCGGGCCGTGATCGAGAAGCCGTTCGGCCACGACCTGAAGTCGGCCCAGGAGCTGAACGCGATCGTGCACGAGGTCTTCGACCCCGAGCAGGTCTTCCGCATCGACCACTACCTGGGCAAGGAGACCGTCCAGAACATCCTGGCGCTGCGCTTCGCCAACCAGCTGTTCGAACCGATCTGGAACCGCTCCTTCGTGGACCACGTGCAGATCACCATGGCCGAGGACATCGGCATCGGCGGCCGCGCGGGCTACTACGACGGCATCGGCGCCGCCCGCGACGTCATCCAGAACCACCTGCTGCAACTGCTGGCGCTCACCGCGATGGAGGAGCCGGCCGCCTTCGACGCGGGCTCGCTGCTCACCGAGAAGCTGAAGGTGTTCCGGGCCGTGCGGCTCCCGGAGGACCTGGGGCGGCACACCGTGCGCGGGCAGTACGCGGGCGCCTGGCAGGGCGGTACGAAGGTGTGCGGCTATCTGGAGGAGGAGGGCATCACCCCGTCCTCCACCACCGACACCTACGCCGCGATCAAGCTGCGGGTGGACAACCGCCGCTGGGCGGGCGTGCCCTTCTACCTGCGCACCGGCAAGCGGCTCGGCCGCCGCGTCACCGAGATCGCCGTGGTGTTCCAGCGGGCGCCGCACTCCCCCTTCGACTCCACAGCCACCGAGGAGCTGGGCCAGAACGCCGTGGTCATCCGCGTCCAGCCGGACGAGGGCATGACGGTCCGGTTCGGCTCCAAGGTGCCGGGTACCTCGATGGAGCTGCGGGACGTGACCATGGACTTCGCCTACGGCGAGTCGTTCACCGAGTCCAGCCCGGAGGCGTACGAACGGCTCATCCTGGATGTGCTGCTCGGGGACGCCAACCTGTTCCCCCGTCACCAGGAAGTGGAGGAGTCCTGGAAGATCCTCGACCCGATCGAGGAGTACTGGGCGTCGAACGGCCGGCCGGCGCAGTATCCGGCGGGCAGCTGGGGGCCCGCGGAAGCCGACGAGATGCTCGCACGAGACGGACGGAGCTGGCGCAGGCCATGAAGATCGACCTGACCGACACCACGGCAAGCAAGGTCAACAGAGCGCTGGTGCAGGGCCGCCGGGCCATCGGCACCCCGGCCGTGGGCATGGTCCTGACCCTGGTGATCGTCACGGACGAGGAGAACGCCTACGACTCGATCAAGGCGGCCGAGGAGGCCTCGCACGAGCACCCCTCACGTACCCTCGTGGTGATCAAGCGGCACGCCCGCAACCCGCGCGAGCGCACCCACTCCCGGCTGGACGCCGAGGTCAGGGTGGGCTCGGAGGCGGGCACCGGGGAGACGGTGGTGCTGCGGACGTACGGCGAGGTGTCCGACCACGCCGACTCGGTGGTGCTGCCGCTGCTGCTGCCGGACGCCCCCGTGGTGGTGTGGTGGCCGGCCGAGGCGCCGGAGAACCCCGCCCAGGACCCACTGGGCGCCCTGGGGCAGCGCCGGATCACCGACCTGTACGCCGTCGAGAATCCCATGCAGGTGCTGGAGACCCGGATGCGCACCTACGCGCCCGGCGACACCGACCTCGCATGGACCCGGCTGACGCTGTGGCGTTCCATGCTGGCGGCGGCGCTGGACCAGGCGCACGCGTCGGTGACCTCGGCGGCCGTGGAGGCGGAGGCCGACAACCCCGCCGCCGAGCTGCTGGCGCGCTGGCTGGGGGCGCGGCTGCGGGTCCCCGTCGACCGGGTGGTGACCGCGGGTCCGGTGGTCACGGCGGTCCGTCTGGGGACCGAGGACGGCGAGGTGGTCATCGACCGGCCGGAGGGCCCGCTGGCCACCCTGACTCTGCCCGGCCAGCCCGCACGCCGCCTCGCACTGAAGGTCCGCCCCACCTCCGAGCTCATCGCCGAGGAACTCAGGCGCCTCGACGCGGACGAGATGTACGCCGTCGCCCTGCGCGGCGAGGCACCCGAGGAGACCCCCGCCCATGTCTGACGTCCCCGAGCCGACCCGGCGACCCGAGTGGGCAGCCCTGGAGAACCTGCGCGCGGACCGGCTGCCGCGGCCGGACCTGCGCGCGCTGTTCGCCGACGACCCCTCCCGCGCGCGGCGCTACGTCGTGCACGTGGGCGACCTGCGCATCGACTACTCCAAGCACCTGGTCGACGACGAGACGCTGGCGCTGCTGCTCGAACTGGCCGCGGCCACCGATGTGGCCGGCCTGCGCGACGCCATGTTCCGCGGCGAGCGGATCAACGTCACCGAGGACCGGGCGGTGCTGCACACCGCGCTCCGCGCGCCGCGCGACGCGGTGATCGAGGTCGACGGGGAGAACGTCGTCCCGGCCGTGCACGCCGTGCTGGACCGGATGGCCGACTTCGCCGCCCGCGTCCGCTCCGGCGAGTGGACCGGCCACACCGGCCGGCGCATCCGCACCGTCGTCAACATCGGCATCGGCGGCTCCGACCTCGGTCCGGCGATGGCGTACGAGGCGCTGCGCGCCTTCACCGACCGGGAGCTGACGTTCCGTTTCGTGTCCAACGTGGACGGCGCCGACCTGCACGAGGCGGTGCGCGACCTGGACCCGGCGGAGACGCTGTTCATCGTCGCGTCCAAGACCTTCACCACGATCGAGACGATCACCAACGCCACCTCGGCGCGGTCCTGGCTGCTCGGCGGCCTCGGCGGCGACGAGAAGGCGGTCGCGAAACACTTCGTGGCCCTCTCGACGAACGCGGAGAAGGTCGCCGAGTTCGGTATCGACACGGAGAACATGTTCGAGTTCTGGGACTGGGTCGGCGGACGCTACTCCTACGACTCCGCCATCGGCCTGTCCCTGATGATCGCCATCGGCCCGGACCGCTTCCGGGAGATGCTCGACGGCTTCCGCATCGTCGACGAGCACTTCGCCCACGCGCCGGCGGAGGCCAACGCGCCGCTGATCATGGGCCTGCTGGGCGTCTGGTACAACAACTTCTTCGGCGCGCAGTCGCACGCGGTGCTGCCGTACTCGCACTACCTGTCGAAGTTCACCGCCTACCTCCAGCAGCTGGACATGGAGTCCAACGGCAAGTCCGTGGACCGTCAGGGCCGTCCCGTGTCCTGGCAGACGGGACCGGTGGTGTGGGGCACGCCCGGCACCAACGGGCAGCACGCGTACTACCAGTTGATCCACCAGGGGACGAAGCTGATCCCGGCCGACCTGATCGGCTTCGCGCGTCCGGTCGCCGGGCTGGGTGACCGGCTCGAGGCGCAGCACGACCTGCTGATGGCCAACCTGTTCGCTCAGGGCCAGGCGCTCGCCTTCGGCAAGACCGCCGAGGAGGTGCGGGCGGAGGGCGTGCCCGAGGAGCGGGTGCCGCACCGCACGTTCGAGGGCAACCGCCCCACCACCACGATCCTGGCCACCGAACTGACCCCCTCGGTGCTCGGTCAGCTGATCGCCCTGTACGAGCACAAGGTGTTCGTGCAGGGCGCGATCTGGAACATCGACTCCTTCGACCAGTGGGGCGTCGAACTCGGCAAGGTGCTCGCCAAACGGGTCGAGCCCGCCCTCACTTCGGGCACCGACGTCCCCGGCCTCGACCCGTCCACGGCCGCGTTGGTGGCCGCCTACCGCGAACGCAGAAGGTGAACTGACATGCAGATCGGTCTTGTTGGTCTCGGCAAGATGGGCGGCAACATGCGCGAGCGGCTGCGCCGCGCGGGCCACACCGTCATCGGGTTCGACACCAATCCCGAGGTGTCCGACGTACCGCACCTCTCCGACATGGTCGACCGGCTCGAAGGGCCGCGCGCGGTCTGGGTGATGGTCCCCGCGGGCGGCCCCACGCAGGACGTCGTGGACCGGCTGGCGAGCCTCCTCAAGCACGACGACATCGTGGTGGACGGCGGCAACTCCCGCTGGACCGACGACGAGAAGCACGCCAAGGAGCTGGCCGCCCGGGGCATCGGCTTCGTCGACGCGGGGGTCTCGGGCGGCGTATGGGGCCTGGAGCACGGTTACGCCCTCATGGTCGGCGGCGAGAAGGCCCATGTACGGCGGCTCGAGCCGATCTTCGAGGCGCTCAAGCCGGAGGGCCCGTACGGCTACGTCCACGCGGGCCGGGTCGGCGCCGGGCACTTCGCGAAGATGGTCCACAACGGCATCGAGTACGCCATGATGCAGGCCTACGCCGAGGGCTGGGAGCTCCTGGAGAAGGTCGAGTCGGTGGACAACGTCCGGGAGGTCTTCCGCTCCTGGCAGCAGGGCACCGTCATCCGCTCCTGGCTGCTGGACCTGGCGGTCGACGCCCTCGACGACGACGAGCACCTGGAGCGGCTGCGCGGCTACGCCGAGGACTCCGGCGAGGGCCGCTGGACGGTGGAGGCGGCCGTCGACAACGCCGTGCCGCTGCCCGCGATCACCGCGTCCCTGTTCGCCCGGTTCACCTCCCGCCAGGAGGACTCGCCGCAGATGAGAATGGTCGCGGCACTGCGCAACCAGTTCGGCGGGCACGCGGTCGAGACGGTGCGGAAGGCCTGACGGCGTGGGTGATCTGCTGCTGGCGCGGCACGGCGAGACGGAGTGGAGCCGGGACGGTCGGCACACCGGCCGCACGGACGTGCCGCTGACGCCCCGGGGTGAGGACCAGGCGAAGTCCCTCGCCCCGCTGCTCGCGGGGCGGACCTTCGCGCTGGTCCTCACCAGCCCGCTGGTCCGCGCCCGCCGCACCGCCGAGCTGGCGGGCCTGACGGGCGCGGAGCCGGAGCCCGATCTGCGGGAGTGGGACTACGGCGGCTACGAGGGGATCACCACGGCTCGGATCCGCCGCGACCGGCCCGGCTGGAACCTGTGGACCGACGGCGTCCCGCCCGGCCGCGAGTACCCCGGCGAGTCACCGGCCCAGGTCGGCGACCGCGCGGACCGCGTCCTGGCCCGGGTGACCGCTCCTCTGGCCGAGGGTGACGTCCTCCTGGTGGCCCACGGCCACCTCCTCCGCGTCCTCACCGCCCGCCGCCTGGGCCTCCCCCCGTCGGCCGGCCGCCTGTTCCGCCTGGACACCGGCACCCTGTCCCGCCTCTCCGAGGAACACGACACCCCGGTCATCGCGGAGTGGAACACCCGCCCGTGAGGCAAGCGGCCCGCGTCGGCTCCGCCGCGCGGCCGCAAAGGGAACCGACCACGCCCTCGAGGCAGCCGCCTCCCACCCGCCCCCCGGGGGGTACGCGGTGCGGCCGCACCCCGGGGCGCGGGGCTGTGCCGATCCGCGGCTCCGCCGCGTGGGTGCAAAGGGGGCCGGGGGCGGAGCCGCACCACCAAGGGGCGCGGGGCTGTGCCGATCCGCGGCTTCGCCGCGCGGGCGCAAAGGGGGCCGGGGACGGTGCCGCACCATCAAGGGGCGCGGGACTGTGCCGATCTGCGGCTTCGCCGCGCGGCGCAAAGGGGGCCCGGGGGCGGAGCCCCCGGGGACGGGACGGGAAGGGGCGGCGGGGGCGAGGAAACCCCCTCAAGACCCCGGTCGCACCGCCCGCGCACCCCACCCCGTCAGGAATGGAGAAGCGCAGCCGCACCCACCCGTCTAGCCTAGCCATGGCCAAGGGCCAGCCGGGAAGCAGGCCGCCCGCACCCGGCCCGCCCCCGGCGACAGCCCGAGCCCGCCCGACGGATGGAGAACGATGAGCAAGGACACGAGGACGGACCGGCAGTCGGCCGCACCCCACCCCGCCGACAGCCACGACCTGATCCGCGTCCACGGCGCACGCGAGAACAACCTCAAGGACGTCAGCGTAGAACTCCCCAAGCGCCGCCTCACCGTGTTCACCGGCGTCTCCGGCTCCGGCAAGAGCTCCCTGGTGTTCGACACGATCGCCGCCGAGTCCCAGCGGATGATCAACGAGACGTACAGCGCGTTCCTCCAGGGCTTCATGCCGACCCTCGCCCGCCCCGAGGTCGACGTCCTCGACGGCCTGACCACCGCGATCACCGTCGACCAGCAGCGGATGGGCTCCGACCCGCGCTCCACCGTGGGCACCGCCACCGACGCCAACGCGATGCTCCGCATCCTTTTCAGCCGCCTCGGCAAGCCCTACTTCGGCCCGCCCGGGGCGTTCTCCTTCAACGTCGCCTCCGTCTCGGCCAGCGGCGGCTTCACCGTCGACCGGGGTGCCGACAAGACCAGAACGGAAAAGGTGTCCTTCAGCCGCACCGGCGGCATGTGCACGCACTGCGAGGGCCGGGGCACCGTCTCCGACATCGACCTGACGCAGCTCTACGACGACTCCAAGTCGCTCTCGCAGGATCCTTTCACCATCCCCACCTACACGGGCGGCGGCTGGGTGGTGCGGGTCATCGCCGAGTCGGGCTTCTTCGACCCGGACAAGCCGATCCGCGAGTACACGAAGAAGGAGCGGCACGACTTCCTGTACCGCGAGCCGACCAAGGTCAAGATCAACGGCGTCAACCTCACCTACGAGGGCCTGATCCCCAAGCTGCAGAAGTCGATGCTCAACAAGGACCGGGAGGCGATGCAGCCGCACATCCGGGCCTTCGTGGACCGGGCGGTCACCTTCGCCACCTGCCCCGAGTGCGACGGCACCCGGCTCACCGCGGGGGCGCGGTCGTCGAAGATCAAGGACATCAGCATCGCCGACGCCTGCGCGATGGAGATCAGGGACCTGGCCGAGTGGGCGCGCGGCCTCGACGAGCCGTCGGTGAAGCCGCTGCTCACCGCGCTCCAGCACACCCTCGACTCGTTCGTGGAGATCGGGCTCGGCTATCTCTCCCTCGACCGGGCCTCGGGCACCCTGTCGGGCGGCGAGGCGCAGCGCGTGAAGATGATCCGGCACCTCGGCTCCTCGCTCACCGACGTCACGTACGTCTTCGACGAGCCCACCGTCGGTCTGCACCCGCACGACATCCAGCGGATGAACAACCTGCTGCTGCGCCTGCGGGACAAGGGCAACACGGTGCTGGTCGTCGAGCACAAGCCGGAGGCGATCGCGATCGCCGACCACGTCGTCGACCTGGGCCCGGGCGCGGGCGCGGAGGGCGGCACCGTCTGCTTCGAGGGGACCGTGGAGGGGCTGCGGGCCAGTGACACGGTCACCGGCCGCCACCTCGACGACCGGGCCGCCGTCAAGGACACGGTCCGCCAGCCCACCGGCACGCTGCCGATCCGCGGCGCGACGGCGAACAACCTGCGGGACGTGGACGTCGACATCCCCCTCGGCGTGCTCACCGTCGTCACCGGGGTGGCGGGCTCCGGGAAGAGCTCCCTCGTGCACGGATCGATCCCGGCCGAGGAAGGGGTGATCGCGGTCGACCAGACCCCGATCCGCGGCTCCCGGCGCAGCAACCCGGCCACGTACACCGGCCTGCTCGACCCGATCCGCAAGGCGTTCGCCAAGGCCAACGGCGTGAAGCCGGCGCTGTTCAGCGCGAACTCCGAGGGCGCGTGCCCCACCTGCAACGGCGCCGGTGTGATCTACACCGACCTGGGCATGATGGCCGGGGTCTCCACGACCTGCGAGGACTGCGGCGGCAAGCGGTTCGACGCGTCGGTGCTGGAGTACCGCTTCGGCGGCCGCGACATCAGCGAGGTGCTGGCGATGTCGGTGGCCCAGGCGGAGGAGTTCTTCCGCGAGGGCGAGTCGCGGATCCCGGCGGCCCACCGGATCGTCGCGCGGATGGCGGACGTCGGCCTCGGCTATCTCACCCTGGGGCAGCCGCTCACCACCCTGTCCGGCGGTGAGCGCCAGCGGCTCAAGCTGGCCACGCACATGGGCGACAAGGGCGGGGTGTACGTGCTCGACGAGCCGACCACCGGCCTGCACCTGGCGGATGTGGAGCAGTTGCTCGGTCTGCTGGACCGGCTGGTCGACGCCGGCAAGTCGGTCATCGTCATCGAGCACCACCAGGCGGTCATGGCGCACGCCGACTGGATCATCGACCTCGGCCCGGGCGCCGGTCACGACGGCGGCCGGGTCGTCTTCGAGGGCACCCCGGCCGAGCTGGTCGCGGCCCGCTCCACCCTCACGGGTGAGCACCTCGCGGAGTACGTCGGCGCCTGAGCCGCCGCCCGCGCGGGCGCCGGGGACGCTATGCCCCGGCGCCGCGCGGGATGCCGTACGCCCGTTCGACCCGCAGGCGCAGGACCAGCCGCTTGTCACGGACCATCGCCGCCCGGTACTCGTTCCAGTCCGGGTGCTCGCCGTTGATGTCGCGGTACAGCCGGATCAGTTCCTCCACCGTCTCGTCGTAGGGGTCCCGGGCGACGGGTGACAGCGCGGCGGTGCCCTCGGCGACGGTGTAGGCCCACCGGTCGGGGGTGGTGACGTGGTAGGAGGCCCGGGGGTCCCGCCGCAGGTTGCGGGTCTTGGCCCGGTCGTCGGTGAGCGAGACGCGGATGACGCGCTCGTCGGGGTAGTAGGCGTGCATGACGTTCGACAGCTGGGGGCGGCCGTCGCGTTTCAGCGTGACGAGCACGCCGCCGTGCACCTCCGAGAGCAGGGCGAGCAGTGCGTTCTGTTCGGCGTCCTGAGTCATGACTCGCTCAACGGTCCTTGGCGGGCCGGCGTTCCCCGAAGGAGACCGATGGGAGTACTGCGGCAGGAGACCGGGCCCGAGGAGGCCGGGCTGGACGCGGCGGCGCTGGAGCGTCTCGACCGGCATTTCGCCCGCCTGGTCGACGCGGGGAAGCTGCCCGGCTTCCTCGTGGCCCTCGCCCGGAACGGACGGGTCGCGCATCTGACGGCGTACGGGGCGCGGGACGTCGCGGCCGGGCTGCCCGTGGAGAGCGACACACTGTGGCGGATCTACTCCATGACCAAGCCGGTGACGGCGGTGGGCGCGCTGATGCTGGTCGAGGAGGGCCTGCTGTCGCTGGACGACCCGGTGGGCCGCCACCTCCCCGCCTTCGCCGAGCCCCGCGTGTACGCGGGCGGCTCGGGTGACCGGGTGCGCACCCGTCCGGCCGCCGGGCCCCTCCTGGTACGGCATCTGATGACGCACACCGCCGGGCTGACGTTCGCCTTCTACCACGCCCATCCGGTCGACGCGCTGTACCGCGCGGCCGGTCTTGAGTCGTCGGTGGCGCCGGGTGCGGACCTCGCGGGGACGACCGAGGTGTACGCGAGCCTGCCCCTGCAGTTCGATCCCGGGACGCAGTGGAACTACTCGGTGGCCTCGAACGTCCTGGGCCGGATCGTCGAGGTCGTGTCGGGCCGTCCGCTCGACGTGTACCTGGCCGAGCGCGTCTTCCGGCCGCTCGGCATGACGGACGCCGGTTTCCAGGTGTCCGACGGACAGGCGGAGCGCCTGGCGGAGCTGTACGGCGAGTCGGACACCGGCGGTATCCGCCCGATCCCCGGCCTGCCCCTGCGGGGGCGTCCCCGTTTCCTGTCCGGCAGCGGCGGCATGGTGGCCTCCGCCCGTGACTGGCACCGTTTCATGGAACTGCTGCGCCGGCGCGGCGAGCTCGACGGTACGCGGCTGCTCACCCCGGCGACGGTCGACCTGATGACCCGCAACCACCTTCCGGGCGGCGCCGACCTGCGGTCCTTCGGCAGCCGCCCCGCGCACGACGAACCGGGCAACGAGGGTGTCGGCTTCGGTCTCGGGGTCAGCGTCGTCGTCGACCCGGCCCGCACGCAGTCGCCGTCCGCCCCGGGCAGTTACGGCTGGAGCGGGGTGGCCACCACCACCTTCTGGGTCGACCCGGGCCGCGACCTGACCGTGCAGTTCCACACGCAGGTGCGGCCCAGGTCCTCCCACACCGTCTTCCGGGATCTCAAGCGGCTGGTGCACGAGGCGGTGGCGCACTGACGGGGGCTGCCCGTCAGGACAGGTGCGCCACGGCGTCCAGGTGGGGCAGATGGTGGTCGAGGCGCTCCCGCTTGGTGCGCAGGTAGGTGATGTTGCTCTCGGACGGCGGTATGAGCAGCGGCACCTGCTCGGCGACCTGGACGCCGTGGCGGACCAGCGCCTCGCGCTTGCGCGGGTTGTTGGACATCAGCCGCACCGACCGCACTCCCAGGTCCTTGAGCATCCCGGCGGCGACCGCGTAGTCACGGGCGTCGACGGGCAGGCCGAGCGCGAGGTTCGCCTCGACGGTGTCCAGGCCCTCGGCCTGCAACGCCATCGCCCGCAGCTTGGCGAGCAGCCCGATGCCGCGGCCCTCGTGACCGCGCAAGTAGACGACCACGCCCGCCCCTTCGGCGGCCACCGCGCGCAGCGCCGCCGCCAGCTGCTCACCGCACTCGCAGTGCTGGGAACCGAAGGCGTCGCCGGTCAGGCACTCCGAGTGGAGCCGGGTGAGCACACGGTCCGCCCCGAGATCGCCGTACACGAGGGCGACTTGCTCGTCACCGCGGTCGTGGTCGAGGTAGCCGACCGCCTGGAACTGTCCGTACACGGTGGGCAGCGGCGCATTCACGACGCGTTCCACACCGGTCCGCCGCTGAGGCTTCTTGCCGAGTACGCCTACTTTTTCTGTCATCATTCTCGAGTTCCTAAGCAGAGACGAAAGGCCGTGACGATATGGGTGGTTCACAAAAGCGGTCGGCGGCATACGGCCCGGTGCACGGTCTGTTGCCGGCGGATACTACAGAGGATGTACGGACGCGGGGAGCCGACGTCTCACAGCAGATCGCGGTACTTCCGGTCGGGAGTTTCGAACAGCACGGCCCGTACCTTCCGCTGACGACCGATACGCTGGTCGCCTGTGCGATCGCGCGGGAGATCGCCGACGCCTACCCGGTGCACCTCCTTCCTCCGGTGACGATCTCGTGCTCGCACGAGCACGCGGCCTGGCCGGGGACCGTCTCCCTCTCCTCCGTGACCCTGCACGCGGTGATCCGGGACATCGCCGACTCGCTCCGCCGCTCGGGCGTGGACGCTTTGGTGCTGGTCAACGGCCACGGCGGAAACTACGTCCTGGGCAACGCCGTTCAGGAGGCCTCGGCACGCGGTGAGCGGATGGCCCTGTTCCCGGCCCCGGAGGACTGGGAAACGGCACGCGAGCGGGCCGGCGTCGTCACGTCCCTCCTCACCGACATGCACGCGGGCGAAATCGAGACGTCGATCCTTCTGCACACGCATCCCGAAGTGCTCCGCCCCGGTTATGAAACCTCCGATCACGTCGCCGACGACCGACGCCACCTTCTGACCACCGGCATGTCCGCCTATACGGATTCCGGCGTCATCGGCCGCCCTTCCCTGGCCTCACCGGAAAAGGGCAAGCAACTCCTGGCAAGCCTGACGGATTCCTTCGGGGCATATTTCTCACTTCTGACATCAGAGGCCTGAACTCCCAGCCCGTCCAGGCCTTGTGAACCAGCCCGAGCCGCAACTCCCAGCCCGTCCGGCGTTTGAGGACGAGGCCGAAGGCCGACGGGGGGTCCGGGGGCAACGCCCCCGGGGTCGGGACGGGAAGGGGCGGCGGGGGCGAAAGAGGCCCGCCCGGCACCACGTACACGCGCATACCACCGCCCTACCAGCACCACCACCCCCGGCAGACTCGCCACAAGACTGAGCACGCCGTACACCACGGCGACCGACAACCCCCGCCCGGCCCCCAGCCCCGCCGCCCCGAACGCCCACGCGGCAACCCCTTCCCGCGGCCCCCATCCCCCCACGTTCAACGGCAACCCCATCGCCAGCAACGCCAGCAACGCCAGCGGCAGCAACTCCCCCACCGACGCCCCGACCCCCACGACATCCGCGGCGAGAACGAACATCGCGACATACCCCGCCAGCACCACCACCGAAGAGAGAAGCACCCCAGGCGCGTTCCGCCGCGAGAACAACCCCACCCGGGCCTCCCCGAGCACCCCGCGCAGAAGCCCCCGCTTCCGCTCCCGCTCCCGCTCCCGCCCGGAATCCGAGCCCCCCGCCCGATTCATCCGCAAGGCCAGCACCACCGCACAGACCCCCACCACCCCGAGCCCGACCACCGGCACCGCCTGCCGCACCTCACCGAGCACCGGCGACGGCATCGTCACCAGCACCACACCCCCGGCGACGAACAGCGCGAGCTGTCCCGCCGTGCGCTCCAGCACCACCGCCCGCACGCCGCGCCCCATGTCCCCGGCGTCCTGCCCGTGCCGCACGGCCCGGTGCACGTCGCCGACGACGCCGCCGGGCAGCGCGGCGTTGAGGAAGAGGGCACGGTAGTAGTCGGCGACGGCGGCTCCCAGCGGGAGCCGGATGCCGATCCCCCGCGCCACCAGCGCCCAGCGCCACGCGCTGAACACGGTGGTCACCAGCCCGATGCCCAGCGCCCCGAGCAGCGCGGCCGCGTCGATGCGCCGTATCCCGTCCACGAACGTCCCGGTGCCGAGCCGCCAGAACAGCAGGGCGAGGATCGCGACGCCGGCGAGGGTGCCGAGACGATTCCGCACGGTGCGGGAGTTGAGCCGTGCCCACACCGTCCTCATGCGGTCCCGCCCGCCGGCCGGCACAGGGCGAGCAGGTCGCTGTGGTGGACGACGACCCACAACTCCCCCGCCGCGCAGGCTTCCAGCCGCTCGGCCAGATACGCGTCGGCCCGTGCCTTCAGCTCGGGCCGCTCCTCCACGGCGGCGCCGACCCAGCCGCGCAGCCACTGCTCGGTGAGGTCCGCGTCGTCGGGTCCGAGGCGCCAGGGGCTCGGGTGCAGCCGTACGGTCGCGCCGTGCTCGGTGAACGCCTCGGCCGCGACCGTGACGGCGTCCGGGCCGAGGAGGTCGCCGCGCCGCTGGTGGGCGTTGAAGGCATCGGTGATCTCCTGGTCCATGGGGTGCGGGGCGGTCAGTTCCACGCGTCCGGCCACCGACAGGGTCAGCAGGGCCGGGCAGCCGGCGCCCGCGCAGGCGGCGGCGAGGGTGGCGATCTCCTCGCGGGTGAGGACGTCGAGCAGGGCGGAGGCGGTCACCAGGGAGGCGCCGTTCAGCGCGTCCGGGGTGAGCCGGGCGACGTCGCCGCGCCGGGTCTCGACGGTGACGTGGCTGCCGTCGGCGGCGGAGCGCGGGGAGGCGACGGCGGCGAAGTGCAGCAGGTAGGGGTCGCGGTCGTGCAGGACCCAGTGCTGGGCGCCGTCGAGGTGCGGGGCGAGCCAGCGGCCCATCGAGCCGGTGCCGCAGCCGATGTCGTGGATGACGAGGCCGTCGGCCCGCCCGGGGAGGTTGGCGAGCCGGATGCGCAGCGGGTCGAGCAGGTCGTAGGAGCGGGCGGCGGCGTCGGCGGGTTCGCGCAGCTGCAGCCACTCGGGTGCGTAGCGGGCCGGTTCGTCGTCGCCGGTGTCCCGCAGTCGCAGGGTGGCGCGCTCCCCGGGCCGGGGTGCGGCGGGTCCGGCTCCGGGGATGACGGACTGCTGGGCGGGGAGCGTGACACCGTGCTGGGTGGTGGTCGCCGGGTTGGTCATGCTGCCCTCCGGGGTTCGGTCGGGAGCCGGCGCAGTACGCCCGCCAGGCTCTGTGCGGTGCTCGCCCAGCCGCCGAGCGCGGCCCGCCGGCTGCGGGCGGCGGCCTTCAGCCGGCGCCGCACGTCCGCCTCGCCGAACCAGCCGCGCAGTTCGGCGGCGATGGCGGCGGGGTTCTCCGGCGGCACGAGGATGCCGGGCACTCCGCCGTCGGGTGCGCGGCCGACGGCCTCGGGCACTCCGCCGACGTCGGTCGCCAGCACGGGGATGCCGCGCGCCAGGGCCTCGGTGACCGCCATGCCGTAGGTCTCGGCGTAGGAGGTGAGCACCATCAGGTCGGCGGCGGCGTAGCTGGCGTCGAGTGCGGCGCCGGTCTGCGGTCCGGTCAGTTCCAGGCGGTCGTCGAGTCCGTGTTCGCGGATGAGGCCGCGCAGGTGGGTGACGTAGTCGGGGTCCTGGTGGAGTCCGCCGACGAGCGCGCAGGTCCAGGGCAGGTCGGCGACCGCGGCCAGTGCCTCCACGAGCCGGTGCTGTCCCTTGCGCGGGGTGACGGCGGCCACGCACAGCAGCCGTGAGACGCCGTCGGTGCCGGGCGCGAGGGGTGCGATGTCGGCGCCGGGGGCGGCGACGTGCACCCGGTCGGGGTCCAGGCCGTGGTGGGAGACCAGGCGGCGTACGGCCCAGTCGCTGGTGGCGACGACGGCCGGGACGGCCCGCAGCACCGCGCGTTCACGTGCGTCGAGTTCGGCGGCGACGTCCGTGTCGAGGCCGGTCTCGTCGCCGAGCGGGAGGTGGACGAGTACGGCCATGCGCAGCCGTCCCTCCTCCGCCTCCGGGACGATGACCTCGGGCACCGAGCAGGCGACGAGCCCGTCGAAGAGGACGACGGCGCCGTCCGGCAGTTCCCGCAGGGTGCGGGCGAGTTCCGCGCGGGCTTCGGCGTCGGGGCGGGGCCAGTCCCCCGCGACCGTGTGCCGCTGCACCTGCCAGCCGAAGCCGGGCAGGTCCAGGCAGGCGCGGCGGTCGTAGGCGTTGCCGCCGCTGGGCGCGGACGGGTCGTCGACGCCGCCGGGCATCACGAAGTGGACCGTGCGCAGGGACATGGGGATGATCCCGCCGTTCCTCGGGAAGGACGCCTGTTTCGGAACGTAGCCCAGTCGGGCGGTCCCGGCCCGGTCGTGGGGCGTGCCGGTCGTGGCGGTCGTGGTGGCGGTGGTCGCGTGTGTCATGTCGTAGGCCGTCCCGCTCACAGCGCACGCTCGTAGCTCGCCCAGGCGATGTGCGACTCGTGCAGGGTGACGGCGATCTTCGCGATGCCCTTGGCGCCCTCGCCGAGCGCGCCCTTGTGGACGCGTTCGGCGAGCCGGTCGGCGATGACCTTGGCCAGGTACTCCGTGGAGGTGTTGATTCCCGCGAAGTCCGGTTCGTTGTCGAGGTTGCGGTAGTTCAGCTCGCCGACGACGGCGCCGAGTTCCTGTGTGGCCAGGCCGATGTCGACGACGATGTTGTCCTCGTCCAGCTGTTCGCGCCGGAACGTGGCGTCCACGAGGAACGTGGCCCCGTGGAGGCGCTGGGCCGGTCCGAAGACCTCGCCGCGGAAGCTGTGGGCGATCATGATGTGATCGCGGACGGTGATGCTGAACAACGGACGACCCTCCAGGTGCGGCGCGTCTGTTCCCCGGTAGGTCTCCGCCGGGGATTGCCGAGTTATACGGCTGACTGCCTTCCCCTGTTCAGCGTCGGCTACGTCTTTTCTCAGGTCAGGCGTGTGCGTTTCGGCCGGGGCCGGCGTAACGCACGCGGTGGCACAGTGCGGGGATCTCGCCGGAGGCGAGGCGGGGCATGACGTCGGGCAGCTCCTCGAAGGGGGATTCGCCGGTGATCAGGGCGTCGAGGGCGGGGTCGGCGAGCAGGTCGAGGGCGAGGGCGAGCCGGTCGCCGTAGCCGCGGCCGGCGCGGGCCGGGGAGACGGTGCCGACCTGGCTGCCGCGGATGGTCAGCCGCCGTGAGTGGAAGGCCTCGCCCAGCGGGAGGCTCACCGTCCGGTCGCCGTACCAGCTCAGCTCGACGACGGTGCCCTCGGGGCGGAGCAGTTCGAGTGCCCTGGTCAGCCCCTGTTCGGTGGCGCTGGCGTGCACGACGAGGTCGCATCCGCCGAGGGCGTCGGCGGGGGTGGCGAACCCGACGCCGAGGGCCTCGGCGGTCTTCGCCCGGGCGGGGTCCGCGTCGACGAGCTGGACGCGTACGCCGGGGAAGCGGGCCAGCAGCGCGGCCACGGAGCAGCCGACCATTCCGCCGCCGACCACGGCGATGCGGTCGCCTACCAGGGGTGCCGCGTCCCACAGGGCGTTGACGGCGGTCTCCACGGTGCCGGCGAGCACGGCCCGCCCGGCGGGCACACCGTCCGGCACGGGGGTGACGGCGCTCGCCGGGACGACGTAGCGCGTCTGGTGGGGGTGGAGGCAGAAGACGGTGCGTCCGGTGAGCGCCTCGGGGCCCTCCTCCACCACGCCCACGCTGAGGTAGCCGTACTTCACCGGCCCCGGGAAGTCGCCCTCCTGGAACGGTGCGCGCATCGCCGTGTGCTGGCTCTCGGGCACGCCGCCCCGGAACACGAGCGTCTCGGTGCCGCGGCTCACCCCGGAGTAGAGCGAGCGGACGAGTACCTCGTCCGCGCCGGGCGCGGGGAGGGTGAACTCGCGGATCTCCCCTCGGCCAGGTGAGTCGAGCCAGAACGCACGTGCGGTGCGGTTCATCGAAGTCCTCCTGAACGATCGGGATCCTGCACGCGTACCGAGTGGTGCACGGGCCGCGCACAAGGTAGCGGCCTTGATCGACTCTGTCACACGGCCGGAGGATGCTCGGTGGCCCTGAACAACACTTACGACGCGAGGCTCGTACAGCAGGAGACCGCCGTAGGGGCGGGCGTACAGATCCTGTTGCTGGCCCTGATCGGTACGGCGATCGGGATGGGCCCCGCGGGCTGGCTGACCGGCCTCGCGTTCGCGATCGCCACCTGGGCGGTGCTCTCCCGGGCCCTGCACCGGTCCCGGCTGCGGACCTTCGGCCCGGCGAACCGGGTCACCCTGGGCCGGGCCACCCTCGTCGGCGGGGTGACCGCGCTGGTCGCCGACTCGTTCCAGGACTCACCGCCCGTCTCCCTCTTCGTGGGCCTGACCGCGGTGGCCCTGATCCTCGACGGCGTGGACGGCAAGGTGGCCCGCAGGACGGGTACGGCGACCCCGCTGGGCGCCCGCTTCGACATGGAGGTGGACGCGTTCCTGATCCTGGTGCTGAGCGTGTACGTGTCGATGGCGATGGGTCCCTGGGTGCTCCTGATCGGCGGTATGCGCTACGTCTTCGTCGCGGCGGCCCGGGTGTGGCCCTGGCTGACCGCCCCGCTCCCGCCGAGCACGGCCCGCAAGACGGTGGCGGCGCTCCAGGGCGTGCTGTTGCTGCTGGCGGGCGCGGCCGTGCTGCCGCACGCGGTCAACGTCGCGGTGGTGGCGCTGGCGCTGGGCCTCCTGGTGTGGTCCTTCGGCCGCGATGTGCTGTGGCTGTGGCGCACCTCCAGGACGACGGCCGTCCCGGCCGTTCCCGAGGTGCGGCGCGAACTGGTCGCGAGCTGACATCCGGGTGCCACTCGCCCGTTGGGGCGCGGGGATTTGACGCGGTGTCGATCACCGTCCTAAAACTACAGACATGACATTCATTTTCAACAGTGCGAGGCGCTGGTGAGGATCGCTTTCGTCGGCAAGGGCGGCAGCGGCAAGACCACCCTGTCCGCCCTCTTCACCCGCCACCTGGCCCACTCCGGCGCCCCGGTCCTCGCGGTCGACGGCGACATCAACCAGCATCTGGCGCAGGCACTGGCCCCCGGCGAGGACGACCCGCCCACTCCCCCTCCCCTGGGCCCGGGCATCCCGGACATCAAGGCGCTCCTACGGGGCACCAACCCCCGGATCGGCTCGCCCGAGTCCATGATCAAGACGACTCCGCCCGGCCGGGGTTCGCGGCTGCTGAGCCTCCTCGGCGACGACCCGCTGCACACCCGGCACGTCTCCCGGCCCTGCGGCATCCCGCTGATGGTCACGGGCGAGTTCGACGAGAGCGACCTGGGCGTCGCCTGCTACCACTCCAAACTGGGCGCGGTGGAGCTCTACCTGAGCCACCTGCTCGACGGCCCCGGCGAGTACGTCGTGGTCGACATGACCGCCGGCGCCGACGCCTTCGCCTCCGGTCTGTTCACCCGCTTCGACATCACGTTCCTGGTCGCCGAACCGACCCGCAAGGGCGTCTCGGTCTACCGCCAGTACCGCGACCACGCCCGGGAGTTCGGCATCCGCGTCGCGGTCGTCGGCAACAAGGTGACCGGCGAGGACGACCTGCTCTTCCTCAAGGAGCACGTCGGCGACGATCTGCTGACCCATCTGGTCCAGTCGGACTGGGTGCGCGCGGCGGAGCAGGGCCGGGCCGCGTCCGACGCGCTCGACGCGCTGGAGCCGCAGAACCGCCACGCCCTGACGGTCCTGCGCGAGGAGGTGGATGCGCGGCCCCGCGACTGGGACCGCATCCACCGCCACGCCGTCGAGTTCCACCTGCGCAACGCACGCTCGTGGGGAGACGCGCGCACGGGCGAGGACCTGGCCGCCCAGGTGGACCCGGACTACGTCCCGGGCACGGCGGCACCGGCCTGACGCGCGCCCTCCGTCTCCTCACCCTTCACCTTCACTCTTCACCTTCACTCCTTCGCTCCTTCACCCGCACCGAGAACGGACCCCTTCATGTCCCTCGACGTCTCCGACCAGCTCCTCGCCGAAGCCGAGCGCGGTGACATCCGCGAGCAGGACTTCGTGGACACCGTCCGCACGTCCCTGCCGTACGCCTACGACCTGATCGCCTCCCTCGCCGCCGATCTCCGGGCCGGCACCGCCGAGTTCACCGACAACCGGACACCGCCTCCCTCCGAGAAGGAGCGCGGCCAGCTCCTGCGCGCCCTCGCCAGCGACGCGATCCGCGGCAGCCTGGAACGGCACTTCGGAGTGACCCTCGCCTTCCAGAACTGCCACCGGGTGGCGGCCTTCCGCCCCGAGGCCAAGGGCGGTGACACGCACCACCGCTTCACCTCGGTCCGCGCCCAGATCCTGAACCAGTCCCCGGAGTTCAGGGACTGCTGAGCCCCGCCCCCAGGCGCCGGCGGGAACTCCCCGCCCGCGCCGCTCCGGCGGTTGTTACGCTCCCCCGGTGAAGATCCCGGCCCCCGCAGAGATACGCGCGCTGCACGAGAAGTACGCGCCCACCCCCGAGGCGTTCGCAGACGTCCACACGCACTGCGAGACCGTCTGGAGCGTCGCCGAGCGGCTGCTCGCCTCGCCCCGTCTCGCGCACCTCGACGCCGACCTGGTCCGAGCGGGCTGCCTCCTCCACGACATCGGCGTCTACCGCCTCATCGACGCCGAGGGACGGCTCGACCACCCCAACTACGTCCGGCACGGCGTGCTCGGCCACGAACTGCTGGAGCAGGAGGGCTTCCCCGAGCCGCTGCGCCGGTTCTGCTCCCACCACACCGGTGTGGGCCTCACCAAGGACGACGTCATCAGCCGGAACCTGCCCGTGCCGCCCGCCGACTACCTGGCGGAGACGCCGGAGGAGCGCCTGGTGATGTACGCGGACAAGTTCCACACCAAGTCCCGGCCGTCGGTGTTCCTCACGCCCGACGAATACGCCGAGCACCTCCGCCGCTTCGGCGAGGACAAGGTGACCGCCTTCCAGGCCCTGCGCGCGGAGTTCGGCGATCCCGGCCTCCCTGCGACCGTGCCCACGGGGTGACGGCGGGCCCGGTCCGCGGGACGGCCGGGCCTACTCCTCCGGCAGATGCGCGTCGGCGGCGTCCGGGCGGTGGTCGGGGAGGTTCGACCGGGTGGACGCCTCGTGGCGCATCCGCAGGAACTCCAGGTGCCGCTCGTACTGGTCGAGGCTGTCGGCGATGAGCTGCTCCTTGGTGTAGCCCATCACGTCGTAGTCCTGGTTGCCCTCGGTGAGCCGGACCTCGAACCGTACGTAGGTGTCGTGCGTGCCCACCGCCCGGGTGGCGAACCCGGGGGTGGGCAGTTCCACCGGCCACACCTCGTAGACGAACGCGTCGTCCTCGCCGATGGGGACCCGCAGGCCGACGTGGTTCAGGCCGTTCTCCTCGACCGTCCCCTCCAGGACCTCCGCCTCCACGCCCTGCTCGCGCAGTTCCTGTACGACCTCCTGGAAGGCGGGCCGGCACACCTGGTCGACGAAGCGCGCGGCCGCCCGCCTGCCCGGGAACGCCATGGCCCGCGCCAGCCGGTGCCGCCAGTTCGGTGCGCCCGGCAGACCGTGGTGCGCGATGCGCCCGGAGAGCGACGCGGGCAGCGTGACCACTCTCGCCTCCACCTTCATCCGCTCGGTGCGCAACGCCAGGAAGAGCCCGGCCATGATCAGGAACATCACGAAGGAGAAGGGCAGTCCCATGATGATGGTGGCGTTGGTGAGCGCCTCCACACCGCCCACGATGAGCATGGCGAGGGTGAGCAGACCGGTCGCCACCGCCCAGAAGATGCGCAGCCACGCGGGCGCGTCGGTCACCGGGGTGGGCAGTTCGGCGCTGAGGTTGCCCATGACCAGGGCGCCGGAGTCGGCGGAGGTGACGTACAGCAGCAGCCCGACGAACGTCGCGAGGCCGGCGCTGAACAAGAAACCCGGGTATTGGTCCAGCAGGGTGTAGAAGCCCTGCTCGGGGACGTTCATCGCGGTCTCGCCGAACTCGGTGTTGCCGTCGCGCACCACGAACAGGGCGCTGTTGCCGAAGATCGCCAGGAAGAGGCCGGTGAAGATGAAGGGGATGACCAGCGTCGCCGCGATGAACTCGCGCAGGGTGCGGCCGCGGGAGATGCGGGCCAGGAAGAGCCCGACGAACGGCGCCCAGGCGACCCACCAGGCCCAGAAGAACAGCGTCCAGGCGTCCAGCCACTCGGTGGGCTGGTCGTAGGCGAAGGTGTTCAGGGTCATCGACGGGAAGCCGCTGACGTAGTCCCCGACGTTCTGGACCACGGCGTTGAGCACGCGGAACGGTTCTCCGACGACCAGGATGTAGAACATCAGCACCGCGGCCAGGATGATGTTCAGCTGCGAGAGCCTGCGGATGCCCTTGTCGACGCCGGACGCCGCGGACGCGGTGGCCATGCCCACCGCGATGACGATCAGCGCGATCTGCGCGGCCAGCCCCTCCTCCACGTCGAAGAGGGCTTTGAGGCCGTAGTTCAGCTGCACCACGCCGATGCCGAGGGTCACGCCGATGCCGAAGACCGTGCCGATGATGGCGGCCAGGTCGACGGTGTCGCCGATCCGTCCGTGGATGCGGCGGCCGATGATCGGGTAGAGCGCGGAGCGGATCGCGAGCGGCAGCCGGTAGCGGAAGGAGAAGTAGCCGAGGGCCATGCCCATCAGCGCGTACATGCCCCAGCCGGAGATGCCGTAGTGGAACAGGGTCCACACCACGGCCTGCCGCGCGGCCTCGAGCGTCTCCGGGTCGCCCTGCGGAGGGGCCAGGTAGTGGCTGACGGGGCCGGAGACGGAGAAGAACATCAGGTCGATGCCGATGCCCGCCGCGAACAGCATCGACCCCCAGGTGAACAGGCCGTAGTCGGGCTTGGAGTGCTTGGGACCCAGCTTGACCGTGCCGTACTTCGACGCGGCGATGAAGACGACGAACAGCAGGTAGAGGGTGGCGGCGACGAAGTAGTACCAGCCGAACCAGTGGGAGATCTTGCCGACGGCCACGCCGATGACGTCCTCGGCCCCGTCGGGGGTCACGATCGCCCAGAGCGAGATCGCGAGGACGAAGACGGCCGCCCCGAAGAAGACCACGGGTTTGAGCCGTACCGGGGCCGACGGCTCGTCCTCGGACGTCATCTCCCGCGGCGCCGCCCCGGGGTCCTTGTCACCAGCGGTCGACACCGTCGTGCACCTCCTTCGCCGATGGCCGGGGCGCCGGCTCCCGCCGCCCGTTCACCGTGCGGCCGCCCGGCCGGTGATCAGGTCCGCGGCGCGTTCGGCGGCGAGCAGGACCGTCACCATGGGGTTGATGGTGGGCATCGTCGGGAACACCGACGCGTCGACGATGCGTACGCCCTCGACGCCGCGCAGTCTCAGCTGCGGATCGCAGACGGCCATCGGGTCGTCGGCCGCGCCCATCCGGCAGGTGCCCGCCGGGTGGTAGACGGTGTGGGCCGCGCGACGCCCGTACTCCGACAGGCCGGCGTCGGAGGTGACGTCCGGGCCCGGCGCGACCTCGCGCACCAGCCAGCCCTTCAGCGGATCGGTCGCGGCGACCTCCCGGGCCACCTTCAGCCCTTCGACGACGGTGCGCTCGTCATGACCCTCCGGGTCGGTGAAGTACCGGAAGTCCAGGGCCGGATGCTCGGCCGGGTTCGAACTGCGCAGCCACATGCGGCCGGTGGAGCGGGCCCGGGGCACGTTCGGGGTCATGCACACCCCGTGCTCGGGGACGGGGTAGCCCAGCCGTTCGGTGTTGACGGTGAACGGCACCTGGTAGAAGTGGAACATCAGATCCGGGCGCGGCTGTTGCTTGTCGAGGCGCAGGAACAGGCCGGCGTCGGAGTCCATCGCGGAGTTGGGCGGCAGCGGGCCCTCGGTCTCCCAGACCATCACGGACTCGGGGTGGTCGAGCAGGTTCTCCCCCACGCCGGGCAGGTCGGCGTGCACGTCGATGCCGAGGCGGCGCAGGTCGTCGGCGGGGCCGAGGCCGGACAGCAGCAGCAGGCGCGGGGTGTCGATGGCGCCGGCGCAGAGCAGGAGTTCGCGTTCGGCGCGTACGGTGGCGGGCTCGCCGTCGGCGCCGCGGATGGCGACGCGGGTCAGCCGCCCGGCCTCGTCGGTGAGCAGCCGGTGCGCCCAGGTCTCCAGCAGGAGGGTGAGGTTGGGGCGGTCCAGGACGGGGTGCAGATAGGCGACGGAGGCCGAGGAGCGCAGGTTGCCCTCGGGCTCGTAGGCCAGGGAGAAGAAGCCGGTGCCGTCGGCGAAGGGCTCGGCGTTGAAGTCGTCGACGACGGGGACGCCGGTGGCGCGGGCGGCGGCGGTGACGAAGTCCTTGGCGATGGGATTGCGGTCCGCCTCGGCCACCGGCACGATCGTGGTCTGGAGCCGGTCGCGGTACGGCAGGATCGTCGCCGGGTCCCAGCCGGCGCACCCGGCGGCCACCCAGTCGTCGAGGTCCTGCGGCAGCGGCAGGAAGCTGATCAGCGTGTTGTGCGAGGAGCAGCCGCCGAGCACCCGGGCCCGTGAGTGCAGGATGTGCGAATTCCCGCGCGGCTGTTCGACGGTGGTGTAGCCGTAGTCGAACTCGGTGCCGAGCAGGTTGATCCAGTTGCGCAGCCGCAGGATGCGTTCGTCACCGACGTCGCTGGGTCCGCCTTCGACGACGCAGACACGGCAGTCCGGGTCCTCGCTCAGGCGGGCGGCGAGCACACAGCCGGCGGTGCCGCCGCCGACGATGACGTAGTCGTAGGAGGACTCGGTGCCGTGCGGGGTGGTGGACGCCATGGAACGCCTTTCTTCGGTGCCTGCGGGTGGCGGCGGACCGCGCCGGGCCGGCCCTCGAGCCCGGTCAGCCCTTGAACCAGCCGGAGGGGGCCGGAGCGAGGTTCTGGTAGATGTGCTTGGCCTCCTGGTACTCGCGCAGACCCGTGGGGCCCAGTTCGCGCCCGACGCCGGAACGTCCGAAGCCGCCCCACTCGGCCTGCGGTACGTAGGGGTGGAAGTCGTTGATCCACACGGTGCCGTGGCGCAGCCGCTGGGCGACGCGCTGGGCACGGCTCGCGTCGGAGGTCCACACGCCGCCGGCCAGGCCGTAGCGGGTGTCGTTGGCCAGGCGCACGGCCTCGTCCTCGGTGCGGAAGCGCTCGACGGTGACCACCGGTCCGAAGACCTCTTCCTGCACGATGCTCATGGAACTGTCGCAGTCGGCGAAGATCGTCGGCAGCAGGAAGAACCCGCGGCTCAGCTCGGGGTCGTCGGGGCGGGTCCCGCCGGTGACGAGCCGCGCGCCCTCCTTCTTCGCGGCGGCGATGTGCCGCTCCACCTTGTCCCGGTGCTCGGCCGAGCTGAGCGGGCCGCTCTCCGTGCCCTCCTCCAGGCCGCTGCCGAGCCGGACGGCCCGGGCGCGCTCGGCGAACGCCTCGACGAACCGGTCGTGCAGGGAGTCCTGGACGAGCAGGCGCGAGCCGGCGGAGCAGACCTGGCCGGAGTGCAGGAAGGCCGCGTCGAGGGCGAAGTCCACGGCGGCGGCGAAGTCGGCGTCCTCGAAGACGATGTTGGGGTTCTTGCCGCCCAGTTCCAGGGCGATGTTCTTCGGCCCGTCCGCGGCGGCGGCCATGATGGCGCGTCCGGTGGCCAGGCCGCCGGTGAAGGACACCAGGTCGACCTCGGGGTGGGAGGTGAGCGCCGCGCCGACGGTCGCTCCGGGGCCGAGCACCAGGTTGGCGACGCCGGGCGGCGCGCCGGCCTCCTCGATCAGCCGGATCATGGCGATCGTCGTGAGCGGTGTGGTCTCGCTGGGTTTCAGTACGAAGGTGTTGCCGGCGGCGAGCGCCGGCGCGACCTTCCACGACGCCTGGAGCAGGGGGTAGTTCCAGGGCGCGATGAGCGCGCACACCCCGACGGGCTGGTACACGACCCGGCTGAGGACGTCCGGTCCGACGTCCACGACCCGGCCGCCGTCCTTGCCCGCCAGTTCCCCGAAGTAGCGGAAGGCGTTGGCCACGTCCTCCACGTCGATGCGGGCCTCGGTGAGCGTCTTGCCGGTGTCGAGGGTCTCGGTGCGGGCGATCTCCTCCTTGTCGCGCAGCAGCAGGTCGTGCACGCGCAGCAGGAGGTCGGCGCGCCGGCGGGTGGGGGCGTACGCCCAGTCCTCCTCCTCGAAGGCCCGCCGCGCGGCACGCACCGCGCGGTCCACGTCGGTGGCGTCCGCCTCGTCCACGGTGGTGACGACGGAGGCGTCGTACGGGTTCACCACGTCCCGCTTCCCGCCGGCCGCCGGCCCCGTCCACTCACCGTCGATGTACAGCTCGCCCATCGCGCGGGCCCTCCTTCGCATCCGCCCGGTACCGATCGGGTTGCCGGTCGGCAGCACGACCCATGCTGCGGCGAGCGCGCGGAGGGTGCGCGGTGGCGGGTGCGGACGGGTGGCGGGGTGACTCGGGTGGGCTAGCTGTTCTGTCCGGGGAGGTTGTGAACGGTGAGACAGGTCTCGGCCGAGGGATCTTGAACGGGTGAGGGCCTTCCGGTTCGGTGTGGATTGCGACGTCTACACCAACCAGAAAGGCCCTCGTGCCCCACCGTAATGCACCCCTGACCGAGACCGGACGGCTGCGCCTGGCCCGTTGCGTGGTCGAGGACGGCTGGCCCCTGCGCCGGGCCGCCGAACGCTTCCAGGTCTCGCCCACCACCGCCCAGCGGTGGGCCGACCGCTACCGCCGCCTGGGGGAAGCCGGCATGGCCGACCGCTCCAGCCGCCCACGCACGAGCCCGGGCCGCACTCCCACCCGTACCGAGCGGCGGATCATCAAGGTCCGTCTGCTGCGCCGGTGGGGACCGGCCCGCATCGCGCACTTCCTGCACCTGGTGCCCTCGACCGTGCACCGCGTGCTCACCCGCTACCGCCTGGCCCGCCTGTCTCATCTCGACCGGACCACCGGCCGCGTGGTGCGCCGCTACGAACGCGCCAGGCCCGGCGAACTCGTCCACGTCGACATCAAGAAACTGGGCAACATCCCCGACGGCGGCGGACACAAGGTCCATGGCAGGGCTCAGGGCAGCCGCAACAGCTCCGCGCACCGCGACCCCGCCCGGCCCCGCGCCGTCCACGGCCGTCCCAACCTCGGCTACAGCTACCTGCACACCGCCGTCGACGACCACTCCCGCCTCGCCTACAGCGAGATCCACGCGGACGAGAAGAAGGAGACCGCCACCGCCTTCTGGCAGCGGGCCCACACCTTCTTCACCCAGGCCGGGATCTCCGTCGAACGGGTACTGACCGACAACGGCTCCTGCTACCGCTCACGCGACTGGCGCGATGCCCTGGCAGCGACCGGGATCGCCCACAAGCGAACCCGGCCCTACCGGCCCCAGACGAACGGCAAGGTCGAACGCTTCAACCGCACCCTGCTGGACGAGTGGGCCTACGCACGCCCCTACCGGTCAGAAGCCGAGCGCCGCCAAGCGTTCCCGCAATGGCTGCACACCTACAATCACCACCGCGGACACACCGCGCTGAAAGGGCAACCACCCGCCAGCCGCGTCCCCAACCTCACAGGGCAATACAGCTAGCCCGTCGTTCGGATGACGCCGCAGACGCGGGGCCTGGAACGCGCGTCCGCGGTGTTGTCGTCGGTTGCCAGGGCCCGCTCACGGTGCTGACAAGGCGCCGCCGGTGTCCTGCGGCGTGATCCGAACGACGGACCCTAGCGGGCCGGTCTGCGCAGGCGCAGCACCAGGGCCCCGGCGGCGCTCACGAGCGCGACCACCGCCGGGAACACGATGGTCGCGGCGAGCAGCGCGGTCACGCGGGTGCCGGTCGCCACGGAGTAGAGGGTGCCCCACATACCGCGCCGGACCTCGATCTCGTCCCCCGGGCCGGCCTCCTCACTGAGCCACACCTTCACCCACCCGCCCTCCTCGCCGAGCGCGCGGTCGGGCAGCCATCGGGCGACACAGATGTGGTCGGCGACTCCGGGCCCGCCCCGCTGCACACGGCAGGAGTGGACCCGCGCCCGGCCTTCGTCGCCGGCGAGCCCCAGCTTGGGCAGATTGGTCGCCGCGAGCCCGACGGCCCACAAACACGCGACGAGACACACCACCCACAGATGCCCACTGCGCACCCGCCGCCCCCACCACGCTCCCACGGGGCCTCCTCCGGGCTGCTCGACTACGGGCCCTGGCAACCAGTTCAGGATGAGGTGGGCCCTGGTCGCGAACAAGACCTCCCTTGTTGTCGTGGCATCCCGTAGAGCCTGCAGTGATCCGCGACTACAGTTTGGGTTGCATCTGGTCACAGAGACTTGACCCGGGGGTAAGAGTGCGCGTTCGTGTAGAAGTTGCAAACGGCGTACAGAGTCAAGACGCGTCGCGATTAACGGAAGCTTTTGAGCGCTGGCTGGGGCAGGATCGCACGGTAGGCCCGCACGTCGAAATTAACCGCATCCGCTCCGAGTCAGCCGATGGTGCGATGTCCGGCGAGCTGGTCAACTGGCTCGGCCTGGTGCTGAGCAACGGCTTTTCCGCGGCCTCGTTGGTGTACTCGCACCTGGCCTTCCGTGCTTCGCTGCCGCCCCGTGAGCGGCAGTCCGTGCGGCTAGTGGTCGAACTCGGCAACTCCCGAGTAGAGGTCGAGGCAGGTACGGCCGAGGAGGTGGCCCAGCTCACGCGCCTGGTGGGCGGCGTCGGGCTCCTCGACCACCAGGCGCCCGAATCGGAGGGAGACACTGGCTCCGGCGGAGGAGCCGCCGGTGCTGCCTGACCCTCGGAGAAGCCGGGCGGTGCTGATCGGGGTGGACAGCTACCGCGAGTTGCCCTCGCTCCCTGCCGTTGCCTCCGGAACCCTGCGGCTCTCCAAGCTGATACGCGATCTTTGGGGCTTTCCGAAGAGCCATGTCACGACACTTAACGCCGCAACGTCCGAGCACGAGGTCCTCGCAACAGTACGGGATGCGGCGAAGGCCACGCGCGACACCCTGATCGTGTACTACGCCGGGCACGGACTGCGTGATCACGATGTTCCGAACCTGTACTTGTGTCTATCCAATGCCGATGAGACTCACCGGCAGATCGGAACTGTGGCGTACAGGGATCTACGTGATGTCATACGGCAGGCTGGCCACCGTGCGCGTTACCGCTTGACTTTCCTGGACTGCTGCTACAGCGGTTTGGCCGGGGCCATGGGTGCCCACGGCCCGGCCACGCGCGAAGAACTGGCCCTGGCCCTGGACGAAGATCCCGCTCCGGAGAGCGATCCCACGGACGATCACGGGAACGTGGTACTCACTTCCGCACCGCATGACAGACCGTCCTTTTCCCTACCGAACGCCGATTGCCCGGAGGCCACCGGAGAACTGATCAGAGTCCTGACATATGGGATTCGCGGCAGGGGGCCGGAACTGAGCGTCAGTCTCGTCTGGCAGCATGTGCGAAAGGAGCTCGTCTTGAGAGGACGCCCTGAGCCGCAACTGTACGCCCAGAACCGCGCGGCTGAACTCCTCGGCTTCCCGAACCGTGCCCCCGTCACCGTGACAGTGATTCCGGCAGTGAACGGAGCAGCCGAGCGTCTCGGCGTCGCTTCGCCCGACAGCGGCAAACCCGCTCTGGCACAGACGGACATGGCGAGTGCACCCACCACCGCCCCGAGCAACATGCCGGAGCCGGATTGGCAGCCCGCCCCGATTGTCCGGTGGCGACCCGAGAAGCAAACTCCCTATCCCGGTAGCTGGTACTTCAAGGACCAGCAGGCATGCCTTTTCGCGTTGGATGCCGCCTGGGGGCATCTGAAGAAGGAGTTCAGGACGGTCCGCCGACGCCTGCGGGTACCTCTCCATGTACGAAACCCCGTGAGCACCGCGACCTGGCTGTACCGCTCCACGGCAGATTCCCGGTGGGAGATCATCGCAGAGTCACTCAAAATTCTCGAAGATCGCAAAGACGGATATCTACCCCACACTCCGGTGGACCCGTACGCGGGCCTCGTCCCCTCCGCAACCACACCACCCAGCTGGAAGCTGACCACGGACATGGTCGACACCTACTGGGAGAAGGTGGAGCAGCTGCGGGCCGACATCAACAAGCTGGCCGAGCTGCACTCCGGCGTGCGCGAGTAGCCACGTCGCGATGCGAGCCACGCCGGCGACCCGTTACGCCACGGTGTGCCCGTTCCTCACGCTGCTCGCGAGTCCAAGGCGTTGGACGCGGCCCGCCTTGTCGGTGGACACCTGTTTACTTGGCCCATGACCGACAAGATGAGTCACAGCGATGTCCACCGAACCATGGCTCCCGCTCCCGACACCGAGATGGTCGAGCCGTACGGAGGCGGGAAGGGAATTCGGTTCAGGATCCGCAACGTGAGGATCGACGGCCGGGCCAACGTGGTGCACGTCCGCGGGGGAGGTTCACACGAGGTCGGTTTCGACCTGCTGCACGACTGCTCGGAGTACGGCAACGCCATCAACCAGGTGATCGTCGGACTGGCGGGCCAGGAACGAGCCCAGGCATCGGTGTGGAACGGCAAGCAGCGCAGCGGGGGCGGCGTGAAGGTGGTCAACACCGGCACCCATGTCGAGGCACTGGCGGAGGACAACCCGGGTCCGGCGGAGGGGGTACATGTGTCGTGCGACCTCGTTGTTCCTGACGAACCCGGCGTCTACTCGATCCGAGCACGGTACGCCCAGGCGTATCAGGGACGCCTGATGACTGTCGAAGGACGTGCGATCCCACAGCCGGAGTACGAGGACGTGCTGGGCTGGTGGAAGGTCGACCGCCCGGAAGGGCCCGGCCCGGAATCGGCCATAGGCACCATCATCGTTGAGGCCGGGGCCGCCGGTTAGTCGCTTCGGCCGACCAAATGACCTCGACCGAGCCCGGCACGGTCTCACCACCCACGTCGATCGCGGCCCAGCGGGCCCGCCTCATCCGCCGGGGTCGGTTCACCACCACTCCAGAAACACCGTGCCGACGCTCAAGTACTCGTGAGATACGTGAATCACACGCCCCTTCCCCGACGTGGGCACCACCCTGAAGTCGCCCTCCCCATACCGCTCTTCGGTCCGGTCGTTGGGCAGGTGAACGGAGACGATGAACTGCTCACCGGTCGACGAGACCAGCATCCCCTCGGCGATCGAACCGAAGATCGTCAGCTCGCCCGGTTGAAACACGGTGATCTCACCCTCCTCCGCACGACCGGAACGGTCATCCGCGAGCTGGAAGGATCCCGCCTTGTTGCGGCACAGCACCCGCTCGTCACCGACCCACCCCACGATGCCGACGCACCCGCTGAGCAGCGTGACCGAACGGGCCGTCGACGTGGTCAGCGGCCCTGAGGAGTCCAACGTGTCGAAGACGTGGCCGAAGACCTTGGGCGCGGTCGCGGTGCGGCGCCGGCCGTCGGGAGCGAGGCGGACCATGTTGGCCTGAACGGCACGCGGAGGCTTCCCGGAGACAACGAGCGGGAGGTCGTGTCCTGTCGCCGGCCCCTCGTCGGACAGCGCATGGTCCCCCTGGACCGACCGGGAACCGATCCTTTGCTCACCGCCGGTATCGGTATAGGTGAACCACACTTCGCGCCCGTCCGGCGACATCACGGCATTCTGCTCGTCCGCACCTCTCGCGCTGCCCAGTCGCTCGAACTTGTCCGCACCAGTGCCGCTCTCCACATAGCCGACGCGGGAGGTTCTGCCGTCGGAGTCCCGCACCACCACGGCCATGCGTGTGAACGCCAGGTCGAACAGGGCCCGGACCCGTGGAGTCACGTACTCCAGGTCGTCCACACCATAGGGGGACGGGTTGTCCGGGAACGTCCCGCACAGATCGATGAGAGGGCTG
Organism: Streptomyces speibonae; assembly: GCF_984686075.1. Lineage (NCBI taxonomy): Bacteria > Bacillati > Actinomycetota > Actinomycetes > Kitasatosporales > Streptomycetaceae > Streptomyces > Streptomyces speibonae. The sequence goes on from NZ_OZ480260.1 coordinate 1,103,355, forward strand.
TTGACCGCCTTGACGCCCGTGAAGTTGTTGAAAGCGGCATCCCCCGGAATGAGGAAGTACCGCTCCCCGCGCGGCTCCCACCGCTCGGTGTCCCAGGCTCGCACCACGACGCCGGCCGAGCCCGCGCCCACGACGCAGGTCGCGGTGACGACCGTGCCCTCGCGGGTGAAGGGACTGTCCGGAAGGAGGTACTCCCGGTTGCCGAGGTAAGGCGCCGGGGGCACAGAGGTCGCGGTCTCCGGCTTCTCCTTGCTTGGTTTGCTCAGCTGCCCGCTGCTGCACCCCTGGACGCACAGCACGGTCAGGAGCAGCAGAGCCACGGCTCGGCCGGCTATGTGATGCACTTCGACACATCCTCCTGATCGCACAGTCTCACAGGGAGGGGGTGGAGGAAGTACGCCTGCTGGGCGTCCACAGGGGCGGACTCGGTGTGGATGCGCAGGGGCTTCCCCTCGCTGTCGTCCAGTTGGACCCACCGCGTCTTCTGGTACGCGTCGGTGTAGCGGACCTTGATGCCCCAGTCACAGGCCTGACCTGGTGGCGCGATGGCCTGCACCTTGAAGCCGGCCGAGGACTGACCGCCTCCGACCTCGATGTAGTGGGCGCCGAAGTAGGGCTCGCCCTGTCCCTCCGTGTTGTCGGCCAGCACCGGTTCGCCGGCGAGAGGCGGAATGTGGAGCTGGAGACCTGTGTAGGACGCGTCCCCCTGCGGTGGCAGCTCGACGAGTGTCTGCGCCGTAGTTTTCCGGCAGGAGATGTCGGTGACTTTCCAGCCGTTGATGACCACCGTGGAGGAGCGGGTGCTCATCAGATTCATGTAGAACACGTCGACGAAGTGGCTGTCGCCGACCAATTGCAGCTGCTCGATGTAACGCTCGGGGGCGTACTCCAGGGCGGCCGCGTGTTCGAGGGGGCGGCCGCCCAGCTCCCTCAGGTACCGGAAGGCGGCAGCCGGGTTCTCGTCGGCCACGAGTCTCCGCTTCTCCTTCGGAGTCAGTGGCCGGTCGAGAACGACTGCCCAGGACCAACTGTCGCCGCTTTCCGCAGGACGCATGGACACCGTGAACGGCGCCTTGTTGGCGTCGTATTCGGCTGTGGACTCGTTCTCCCTCGTCACACTGGGCCCGATCATGACGTAGCCGATCAGGGTGTCCCGGAAGACGGCCACCAGAGCGATCGCCAGCGTCACCAGGAATGTCACCGCTCTTCTTCGCCGGGAGGAACCGGGCGCGAGGCCGAGCGTCTCGGCCACGATCGACGCGTAGCTCTCCCTGGGACGGTCGGCCTCGCTCTGCCCGGTCTGCGCGGCCGGCTCCTCTCGGGTGGTGTCGGCGCCGTCCGCCTGCGGCTCGGGTCTGCCGTCGGGTGACCCTGTCGTCGCCATACCCGTCCCCCCACCAGGTGACTGCCGAGGCGGAACGCTGCCACCATGCGCGTCCCGCGCTATCCCCTCGATACCCCTCCTTCGCCTCCCCGACAACACTCGATTACGCCATGGTGGCTGCGTCCCCTCCGCCTGGCACGCGCCCGCCCCTGATCACAGCCGAGCTGTGCTCGTCCGGCACGCCGCACGCCCCGCCCTGTACAGACGCGTCGCCGCTGCGGCCGTGAGGCCGTCTCGCCTCACGGCCGCAGCACCGCACGGCTCAGTCGCCGATCCGATCGGTCACCGGCCTACTGCATTCGTCGTTGCCCAGATCGGGGCCCGTGGTGCAGACCCAGAGCGTGATCGTCCCCTCTTCACGCATGTTGTAATTGCAGGTCTTCTCCACCTCCGGTGTGGTCACGCTGCACGAGCCCGAGCGACCGTAGTCCGTGAACCACTCGACGGAACTGGTGCGGTGCTCGTAGTGCTCGACCCAGATTTTGTCGCCGTACCGGATGAATCCGCCGTAGGCGTAGCCGTTGGACACGGCCGCGTCGGCATGGGCTGATGTCGAGACGAACAGGAGTGTCGCGGCAGCACAGACGGCGGCCACGGCTGAACGGGCGCGCATGCGCATGGATTTATCCCTTCGCTGGGGAGTGGGTCATCGGCGATGACCCGGGCCGGTGATGCCGAAAAGCGCGGTACGCGTCGCGTCTCCTGCTCCGCGCACGACGACTACGAGCACGCGTCGCGCCGGGCAATAGCCGGGCCGGCACGGCTCGGGGCTCAACCGCCGGTGGTCCTCAGGTGCCTCTGCCCGAAGGCCGGTGGCTCAGAGGTACCAGACCCAGAGCTGGTAGTTCCGGTTGGCGGAGTTCCAGCGGCATTCCCAGTCCCAGGCGTTCCAGTGGTTGTCGTAGTACCACTCACCGCGAATGTCACAGGAAGCGAGCCGGTTGAACCGCTCGCCTGTGTCCTCCCAGCCGAATGCGGCGGCATTGGACTGCGATGCCACGGCCGGCGACGGTGCGGCTGCGGCGGGGACGGCTGCGCCGCCCAGGACGAGCGCGACTCCCACCCCTGCGCTCGCCACAATCTTGCCAATACTCACGAAAGTACTCCTGTCTGCACACATGGATGTCGAGTTCGACGGCGGCCGGGAACTCTTCACGTTCCAGGACGTGCCGCTCACAGTGCCTTGGCCGGCATCGGTAAACCTTCGGAGAAGCTTGAATCCGCTCAGGGAGCGCACCGAGTTCGGATCACGGGTTCGGAGCCGGGTGTCACCAGCCGGCGGGACGCAAGTGGGGCAGGGACAGCGGATGGTGCAGGTCCAGCCGGACGCGGATGTCCGTCGCGTTCCTGTCGTGGTGCCGGGCCGTGCGTGAGTCGGTCGGGGCCAGTGTCCGGGCGAGTTCGCCGTGTGCCTGGGCCTGTTCGTGGAGATGATGTCCCTTGTCGGCTACGGTGAGGGCGAACTCGTACTGCGCGATCGCCTCGGCCGTGCGTCCGAGTGCGGTGAGTGTCCGGCCGAGTTCGATGCGTGCGTAGGCCTGGAGCCGGGTGTCGTCGTCCAGCAGGGCGGCGGCGCGCTGGAGTTCCAGCGCGTCACCGGCGTACCCGGAACCACGCAGTGCCGTTCCCATGAGCGTCAGCACCTCGGCTTCGCCTTCCTTGTCATGGATCCGCTGCCGCAGTTCTCGTACCTGGCGGAGGTGGCCGAGGGCCTCCTCATGGTCGCCCAGAGCGATGAGGCACCGGGCGAGGGCCGTGACCACGTGGTCGTTGGGACTGGCCTGTCCCAGTTCCTCGCAGCCGGCGTGGGCCGCACGCAGGTACGGCAGCGCCGCATCGTTCTCCACTCTGAGCACCCGGTTCACGCCGCGGGTCCAGAAGGTGATGATCTTGGCGTCGAGTCCCAGGGGGGAAAGGCCGGGGAGCTTCTCGAGTTCCGCAAAGGCCCGTTCCGCATACTCCTCGGCCCCGGCGTGGTCACCGCCGCGCAGACGCATCAGGCCGAGCAGCGCGGGGCTGTGCGCATGGAACTCGGTGTTGCCCTCCATGCGCGCCGAGGCCATCAGCAGGTCGTGGGCGAGGGAGACACGGCCGGCCGACCAGTGGGCCAGGGCCAGCAGCGTGTTGAGCATCGCCTCGCCGCCGTCCGCCGCCTCTCTCGCTGCGGACACGCCCTGTTCGAGCAACTCGATGGGATCACCGGCGAGTTCCCGGCCGAGGAAACGCCAGAAGGAAATGGCGAGCCGCCACGCGTAGTCACTGTGTCCTTCCGCCGCGGCGCACCGTGTCGCGGCCAAGAGATTGCCCTTCTCCGCCGTCAGCCAGGCGTGTGCGGCCTCAGCCCCCGCGCTCCCGCCGTCGAGGCGGGCCGTCGCGGCCGCGACGGCGGCCAGATAGTGGTCCAGCATCCGCTCGGTCATCCGCGGGTCCTCGGACAGACCGCGCGCGTACTGGCGCAGGAGGTCGTGCTGCCGGTAGCGGCCGACGACGGCTTCCTCGGCCAAATGCGCATCCACCAGCCGCTGGAGACAGTCGTCGGCCCGGCCCGTCGGCATGTCCGCCATATCCGCGATGACCCCGGCGTTCGCGTCCACACCGGGATGCCGCCCCAGAGCGCAGAAGACGGTCCGGTCGGCCGGCGCCAGCTGCTCGTAGGACATGCGGAACGCCAACGCCACCTCCCGGTCGGCGAACAGCTTCGGCAACCGGTCGCGCTCCTTGGACAGTTGACCGGACAGATGGGTGATCGGCCACGCGGTGCGGTGGGCCAACTGGGCGCCGGACAGCCGCAGTGCCAACGGCAGCCCCGCGCACAAGCGGACGACGTGGGTCACGGCGTCCGGTTCGGCGGCTGCCCTGTCGTGGCCCACGAGACGCGCGAAGAACTCCGTCGCCTTGTTCTCCGGCAGGACCGTCAAGGACGTGGGCCGTGCCCCGGCGAGCGCCGACAACCTGGCCCTGCTGGTGACGATCACGAGACTGGCACCGGCCGGCAGCAACAGGGTCACCTGCGTCTCGTCGACGGCGTTGTCGAAAACGAGCAGGAGCCGTAACCCCGCGGTCCGTGCCCGCCAGTGGGCCTGGGCGTTGCCCGGCGCCTCGATCTCCAGCTGGTCCAGCAGTACTTCCAGAGCCTCGTTCGCGGTCAGCGGCGTCTTTCCCGGGCTGTGCCCCTGCAGATCGACGAAGAGCACACCGTCCGGAAAGCGCTTGGCGAGGACATGCCCGGCATGGACGGCGAACGCCGTCTTGCCGGCCCCAGCCATCCCGTCGAGCGTGCAGACGGCGCCTCCTTCCGCGGCGGCGGCCGTCAGGCGGGCGAGTTCGTCCTCCCGCCCGGTGAAGTCCGGCAGGTCGCGGGGAAGGTAGTTGCGCCCGCGCCGGCGAGTTCGCGAGGCCCTTCCGGCCGGACCGGGCACGGCGCCGCGCGCGGCTGGGGCCCCCGTCGGAGCATCCTCGTCGGCCGGCACGCCGGCGGCGGACGGATTCCGCTCGCGGGTGACCGGCGCCGGCCGCTCGCCGGTGGCTCCCGACGCCGCACCGGCCAGCTCCAGTGCCGGATCGGCGACGAGGACCTGCTGATGCAACCGCCGCAGCCGCGCGCCCGGATCCAGCCCCATCTCCTCCGACAGCCGCCGCCGGACCTGCTCGTACCACTCCAGCGCCTCGGCCTGCCGTCCGCTCCGGTACAGCGCGAGCATCAGCTGACCACACACGCGTTCGTCCAGCGGGTCCTGTTCGACCCAGGCCGACAACCGGGCCAGCACGGCGGCGTGCTGGCCGAGCCGCAGCCGCGCCTCCACCAGTTCCGCTCTGCGCCGCCAGCCGTTCCTGGTCCAGAAGGGAACGCTGCGCGTTGAACCACGGAGTGTCCGCACCGGTGAAGGCCTCGCCCCGCCAGAGCCCCAGTGCCTCCTCCCACAACGCGGCCCGCCGCTCGTCCCCGTACAACGCCGGGGCGGCCTGCGCCCGGGCCGACAGCTCACGGAACCGCTGCACATCCACCGCGCCATCCCCCACCGTCAGCCGGTAGCCTCCCTGCTCACGGACGATGTCCGCTCCCGAGGACGACAGCGCCCCGCGCAGCCGGGACACATACCCGTACAGCGCCTCCCGTCCGCGCCTCGGCTCCCGCTCCCCCCACACCCGGTCCACCAGCACATCCGCCGGCACCACCCGGCCGGCGTCCACGAGCAGCGCGGCCAGCACCTGGCGCTGTCGCGCATGCCCCACGTCCACCGGCTCGCCGCCCCGCCTCACCTCGACGACGCCCAGGACTCCGAAGTGCACCGACATCCGCCCCCACCTCGTGTCACGCCATACGCATCATTCGTCTACCTGGCGCTGACCAGCGGACCAAGGCCAATTCGAGACGTTCCGAATCTTCCGAACGTCCCTTCACGGTCCGCAGGACCGGCCCTGGGAACGGGCCGCGACCGGCTGCGTCTCCACGCCGGCCGGGTGACCGGCCCTCTGACGCCCCGTGCTGAGTACGGATACTCAGTCCCGACCGACGATCTCCTGGGTACGCTGCCTCGGGCGCAGCGGGAAGCGCGGAAGCAGCGGGAAGCGCGGAACAGGGGGAAGGACGACGCATGGCATGGGACGAGTGGGATCAGCTCAAGCAGGAGGCCGCTCAGCGGCACGCCGCGCAGATGCAGCTCAACCAGCTCCCGCCGGGTGACGGTCCGGGGCCGGCCACCAGCAGCGTCACCAAGGGGCTCGTCTCCAGCAAGAAGGCGTGGAACAAGGCCGGGGAGGACGTCGGCGGGCTGGGCAGCGGCGTCGACAAGGCCGTGAAGAAGCTGCAGGACGGGCAGCAGGGAATGGGTGACACGACCGGATGCCTGTCGGCCGCGGCGCAGAAGGAGGTCCATGAGTCCTGGGCCGCCTACCTCAAGGGCATCGACGACCGCTGTGGCAGCATCAAGAAGATCTTCGAGCAGATCGGACACGACGTGCTGCTGACGGACGAGGCCGTACGCTCGGCGCTCGCCGCCGTCGACGCCCGGTACGCGGACACGCCCGCCGTGGGCGGCGAGACCCAGGGGCGGTGACGGAGCGGTATGGACCTCGCGACCCTGAAGAAGCTGAAACCCTCGGAGTTCGAGGAGGCCGCCGACGGCTATCGTGCCGCCGGTGACATGGCCGACACGGCCAAGGACCACATCGACCGTGTCGTGGTCCCGGGCATGCGCAAGTCCCTCAACGGTGAGGCGCTGGACGCGGCCGTCGGGGAGCTGAGGAAGCTCGCGGCCAACTTCCACTACTCACAGATCGAATGCGGCCTGGTCAGCACGGCGCTCAACGGATTCGCGCACGAGCTGGACGCTGCCCGCAAGGAACTCCTGGCCGCGCTCGACGACGCGGAGGCGGCGAAGTTCACCGTCGACGCGAACGGCAATGTCACCTACCCGGAGGGCCCGCCGGAGGAGGGGTCCAAGTCGCCGTCCAAGGGCGGCACGGTCGGCAGCCACACCGACCCGATGGCCCAGGCCATCGCCCGCCAGGCCGCGAACGTCGATCCCAATCCCCACCACGCCAGGGCCCTGGCCATCGCGGACCGCATCGCCCACGCCCTCAGGACGGCGACGCAGGCGGACGAGAAGTGGGCGCCGAAGATCCGTGCGCTGAAGGCCGACGACGACCTGACGGTGTCCGACGCGGACCTGAAGGACGCCCAGACCGACATGAGCGGGGTCCGCGAGGCCGGCAAGGAGTACCTGGCGTCCATCGGCGGACCGCCCAAGGACGCCACCCCCCAGCAGAACGCGGACTGGTGGAGAGGGCTCAGCCCCGAGGAGCGCGAGGCGTACCTCGCCACCCACCCCGAGCTCGTGGGACGGCTGGACGGCCTGCCCGCCGAGATCAGGGACGAGGCGAACCGCGTGGTGTTCGAAGAGAAGCGCTCCGAGTACCAGCTCAGGCTCGACTCGATCCCGAAGCCCCCCGCCAACGAATGGACGTGGATCACGGCGGGCGGATACCCGTCCAAGGTGCACACGGACGAATGGATGGCGTGGGACAGGAAGTACGGTGACGAGTACCGCCACCTCACCGCCTCCCTCAAGGGCATGGGCTCCATCCAGAGCCGCTTCGACGCCACGGGCAAGGAGGGGCTTCCCGAGGCCTACCTGCTCGGCTTCAGCCCGGAGGGGAACGGCAGGGCCATCGTCGCGACTGGCAACCCCGACACCGCCCAGCACCAGGCGGTGTACGTACCGGGCACCACGTCGAACCTGGAAAAGGTCGGGGGCGACATCAACCGGATGACCGAACTGTGGCGCCAGACCAATCAGGCGTCACCGGGCGCCTCCGTCTCGACCATCACCTGGCTCGGTTACGACGCGCCCCAGTCGATCGTCAAGGACGCCCCCTTCGAGCACTACGCCTACGACGGCGCCCCCGCGTACCGGCAGTTCATGGACGGCCTGGACGCCTCCCACTCCGGTCCCGGGGAACCGCACCGGACCGCCATCGGTCACTCGTACGGCACCACCCTCATCGGGGCCGCCGCCGAGACCGGCACCCTCAACGCCGACGACGTGATCTTCGCCGGAAGCCCGGGCGTCAAGGTCGGCCACGCCGACGAGATGGATGTTCCGACGGGGCACGTCTGGAACCAGGAGGCCGAGGACGACCCCGTGCCCGACATCGGCCGCTGGGGTCACGGCGGCAGCAACTGGAGTCTCGGCGGCGGCGTGTTCCTCATCCCCAGCGACGAGGAGGCCTTCGGCGCGAACCAGATGAACACCGGCCCGGAGGGGAGCGGACCCACGGGAACCACCGGGGCCACGGGCCACAGCGAATACTGGGACCGGGGCACGACGGCGCTGAAGAACCAGGCGCTGGTCGTGGTCGGCGATTACATCCACGTGACCACTCCCGAGTAAGCGGCAGGACGGTGCCGAGCACCGTTCCGCCACCACCCCCTATGACGAAGACCTTGGATTCCATGTTCTACGCACCCCGCCCCTCACCGGCCCAGCCCCACCGGCGCCGCCTCCCCCGCACCCTCCCCCTGACCCTCGTCCTGACCGGACTTCTCCTCAGTGGATGTGGCATGACCGACAACGACGCCAACGACTCCCCCGGCAGCACCGCAGGCGAATCCCAGGAGGCCCGTACAAGTCCTCCCGACGCGGGCACGGCGACGACCGATGACGCGGTCGCCGCCGTGAAGGAGGTGTCCAGCGAGCTCTACCGCCTCGCCGGCGTCCCCGGCAAGGCGTCCGAGCCCGGCCCCGGCGTCAAGGAGTGCGAGGGCAAGGACCCGGATGTGTACTTCACCGTCTACCACCCCTGGAACTTCGCACCGTCCAAGCCCGGCGACGTCGACGTGGCGATGGAGAACTTGAAGAAGAAGCTGAACACGGGCGGCTGGGTGATCAAAGATTTGTACCACGACAACAGCCCCGCCAAGGCGCTCAACCTGGTCGCCGACAACGACGCGAAGAAGGTCAGCGTCTGGATCGTCCAGTACTCCAAGAGCGCGACACCGAGCCTGGGGTTCAACGTCACGTCCGGCTGCTACCAGGTACCCGAGGGCGAGACGGTCGACCACTTCTGAGGCCCCGCGGCGACGACGTGTCCTCGAAGGAAGGCCTCCCGGTGCGTCCGGGAGAGCGATGTCCAGTCGTCGTCCGCGAGGCTGAAACACCGGCTGGACCCGGCCGTCGGCACGCTTCGACGACGTCCGTGCTGAACTCCGTCACCAGCGTTCCACATTCTCTGTCTCCGCTTCGCCCTGCGGGCGAACGTGCCATGTACGGGACGCCACGCGGAACCTAGCATCGTCCGGGGCCAGCACCGCCTTCTCGGCCTTCACCTCCATGCCTGTCGGACGATGGCGGGGCGGCCGACCGCAATGAACGGCTCTCGCGCGCCGCATCGTGAGGGGATGCCGCACACGGCGCAGCAAATCGGGACCCAGCAGCCGCTCTGGGCCGTTCCGCGCCCCTGTTCCTCTGCCGAAGCACCGTTCCGCCACGGCGCGCCGACTGCGGGCATACCGGTCGAAGGCCGAGGGCGGCCACCGCAACGGAGGTGGTCGCGGAGCCCCCTCGGAGCCGAGCCGCCGGGGTGTCCCGCGCTGCCCGGCCGCTCAAGGGGTGGTCACACCGTGACCGTACGGGGGCAACCCTTCACGACCCGGCCGGGTCTTACGAGCGTGATCAGACACCTTTCCGGTACAGGTGCGGTGCTCGCCGTTGCCTCCCTGCTCCTGACCTCCTGCTCCGGCGGTCGGCAGACCCCCGCCGAGCCTCCCGCCGAGCAGCACCCCGTCTTCAGCAAGGAACTCGGCCTCCAGGTCTTCCACGCCCTGCGCCGGACGCAGAAGGCGGGCGGGGCCGATTTCGTCCAGACCATGACCTTCACTTCGAAGAAGGGCCGGGCCGTCCAAACCCTCAGCGGACGGATGGACTTCCCGGAGAGGACGGGCCAGGCGACCCTGACGTGGCGGCTGTCGAAGGGGCTCCCCCGGAAAACGAAGGACACGCTCCTGGGCACCACCCCGGGCAAGAGCAACGCCTCCCCCTCGGCGCGCTTCCTCGTCGATCCTCAACGCATCCACTACCGCGCCGGATCGGCGGGATACTGGCTGCGGTACACGACGGGCAACACCGGCCCGGAACTCGGCATCGACGGCATCGACCACCTACGCGGATCCGGAGGACCGGTGGGAGGCACCCTCCTCGAAGGACTCGGCGCCACGGAGGCGACGTCCAGACGGACCGACGGCTCCCGGCGCACCTACGCGGCGGAGGTGCCCGCCGACGCCGGCCGAAACCTGTTCCCCGAAGACCTCGGGAGCGAGCTGTCCCTCCCCTTGCCCGGTGATTCCCCCGGCAAGAGCGCCCCATTACCGACGACCGTCTCCGTGGACGGCCGGGGACGCATCACCCACGTGTGGGCCGACCTCTCGGCGACCCTGGGGAAGAAGGGCAGCGCGTTCGAGGACATGACCTCCCTGACAATCGACCTCCGGCTCTCCGGACACGGTGCGTCGAGGCCCGCCGCGAAGCCCGGCGGATCCGTCCGGCCGGCCGAAGAGGCGGTCCGGTCCGTCGACTCGGTGCAACCCGGTAGCTGCATCGACTTCGACACGGGCCAGCGGGTCGTGAGCACCGCCGTGGAGGTGCCGTGCTCGACCCCGCACGACGCCAGGATCTTCACCCAGGAAGCGCTCGGCACGGGCCCCTACCCGGGCGAAAAGGCCACCCGGGAGAAAGCCGAGGCCGCCTGCCGCGCCGCCCATGGCACTGCCCCAGCGGCATGGCTTTCCGAGGCGGGCCAGACCGGAGAATACTGGTACATGTGGTCGAACCCCGGCGAATGGACGCAGGGCGGGGGGCACATCAGCTGCTACGTCGTCACCGCCAGAGGCACCACCGCGAACAGGTGACAGAAGTCCGTGACCGGGCCGGTCCGGAGCGGGCAGGGCGGCCCGGCCACCCGGGACACGGGCGACGGCATGTCGGCGTGGTTCAGGAAGGCCGAGTGACCGCCGGGGGCATACGGCCGGTCCGGGTGCCCTGCCAGCCGGGTACCAATGTGGATCACTCAACGTAAGGAATCACTACTACGTGAACACCCAGTGGCGTTCGACCCGCGCGAGCTTGACGAAACGCCCCTTCTCCGCGACCCACGGATAGGGCAGGCGCAGACGTCTCAGGTCCTCCATCGACACGACCAGAGCGTCGAGTTGCTGGGCCACGTTGAGCACGGCCTGCGGAGAGGCCGACGGAACGGTGACGATGTGCCCTTCCGCGATGGCTCTGTCCAGCAGGCCCTGCTCGTCGTACTCCACGAGGTCGACCAGATCCGTGCCGATCACGGCGACCACGTGATGGTCCGCGTAGCGACGCCGGACTTCCCGCAGGGCGGACCCGAGCAATCGCATGCTCGGTGGCCTCGGTGAGGCGGCGGTACGCCCCGCGGTCATGATGCCCCGGCCGTCGACCACGAGGGTCGGAGCGTCCGGGCCCACCGGTTCCTCCCATGTCTCGGGGCTGTCCGTGGGTGTTTCGGCCCGCGGAGGCGGGGGTGCCTGTGCGGCGGCGCCGAGTGCGGGCTCGTCGATGCGCCGGAGCAGCCGCTCGAGTTCCCTGTCGATCCCTTGCACGATCGGCGTTCCATCGGGACCGAAGCAGTCCAGTTCCTCGTCGAGGATGACCGTGCCGCTGTGACGGGCGGTGGCGTGCACCTTGAGGATGCCGCTGCGGTCGTAGTGGTAGTCGACGTCGAAGACGTTGCTCGACGGGTCGGCGTTCGGCTGGGGCACCGGGAGTTCGAGCCGGGCCAGAGGGAACGTCCGCTCGTCGTCCGCGGCACGTTCTCCGTCGCCCTCCACGATCTCGAGGACCACCTTGGACGCTCCGCGCACGGCCGGCATGGCGCTGCGGGTTCCTCGCGCGGGAAGTGTGGAGTAGCGGGGGATGAGAGGGGCGAATCCTCTGCGTTCGCCGGCCACGAAGGACAGGCCGAGATCGTGACTCGTCGCCACGGAGATGGTCGTCTCAGGAATCAGGCCGTCGATCTCGGCGGCCGTGATGGCGGCGCCCCTGGCCACGGCGGTCATCGGTTTGCACAGCCGAGGGTCGACGACCGCCGCCCCGAGGACCCGCTCGACTTCCCGCCGGACCAGGGGGATCTGCGACGTGCCACCGATCATCAGCACGGCGTCCAGGTCGTCGGCGGTCAACCCGACGTCCAGCAGGCACTCCTCCAGGGGGACCAGGGCACGGCGGACGAGCGGTTCCACTGCCTGTTCGAACTCGTCACGGTGGATCACTACGGGGGCGAGACCTCCGAGCGGTTCGAACAGCACCTGATCCGTCTCGGGCTGAGACAACGCGATCTTCGTCAGTTCGACATGGCGCCTCCAACGCCGCGCCTCCTGGCGGGTCAGCCCGTGCGGGTGGCTTCCCAGTTTGCGCAGCACGAGCTTCACGAGTTCCTCGTCGAACTCCAGACCGCCGAGCGCCGTGATGCCACGTGAGGCGACCTCGTCGAAGATGCCGTCGTAGTGCTCGAGAAGGGTCACGTCGATGGTGCCGCCGCCCCAGTCGAACACGAGGAAGCGGCCTTCGCCGGGGAAGTCGTGCGCGTAGCTGATCGCAGCCGCGGTGGGTTCGTTGATCAGCGCCTTGACCTTGATGCCGGCGAGACGGGCGGCTGCCCTGGTGCGGTAACGCGCGGCGCCCGTGGCGTTCGCTGGCACGGTGACCACCGCCGCGTCCATCTCACGCAGATTCCGGCGAACACCGTCCCGCATACGGTCGAAGAGAGCTGCGGCTACGGCGGTACTTCGGAAGGGTTCGTCGCCGAGCCACACCTCGTGTTCTTCGGGAACCGTGCTGACGGCAGCCGTGTCCTCGTCGTCCATCGCCCTGGGCCGTGAGGCGAGCATGCGCTTGACCGCGTCCTGCGGATCGGCAGTCTCGCACTTGGCGGACCAGCCGAAACACAAGGTCCGCTGGATGTCCCGGAGGGAGACCACGGATGGGAACAGCTCGTCGAACCCTGGCCGGTTCCACTCCGCGGGCAGCGCGGCCGAGTCCACTCGTATCACCTCGGTGGCGCTGCCCGTCCAGCGGGCCACGACGCTGTTGCTCGTACCGAAGTCGATGCCGAACGTCATCTGCTCGTCCCTTCCTCGGGAGCCGGGGCCTCCCGATCCGGCGGCAGGCGCCGCATTTCGCCGCGCTGGATGATGCGGCCGCTGCCGCTGTCCGCGTATGCCGGTGCCAGCACCTCGTACGTGGTACTGCCCCCGTGCTCCGTGGGATTGACCAGGTTGAAGGCCTTCGGGTCCGCGGCAGTGATCCGGGTGAGACCCGAGCGGCGCATCTCCTGCTCGACGCGGAGTCGAACGGCGTCGAGATCCGCTGCCGTCTGAGCGGTGCGGTCGATCAGGGCGAGTTGCGCCAGATGTTCCTCGTGGACGCGGGTGGCGTTGAGCACCGCGGTGCGCAGGGCCTCGTCCACGGCGGACTGGACCGCCTGCTGGACGAGCGTGCCCATTTTCCCGGCGGCCGACTGGGCCCCGGCGATGGCGGCGTCCAGTTCGGCGGTCAGCCGTCGGCTCACTTCCTGGGCGGCGCTCGCTCCGGCCTTCATCGCGGCTCGGTCCACCTTCGCGGCGATCTTCTCACTGAGGATGCGGAACATCACCTCGGGGTCCGAACGCGGGTCGACCAGCGGTTCGACGTCCGTGCGCGTAGACGCCCGAGAGTCGTCACGCGGCGGCCGCTCACCCTTCCCCTCCGCCGGGTTCCGATACGCGCCGCCACCCCTGCGCGGTTTGGATCTCACCCCTTCGAACTCCGGGATGTGACGACGCTGTTGTGCTGCCGACTTCTTCGGCTTCTTCTCGGAGGGCATCAGTGACGGTTCCTCGTGCTCGCGGCGCAACGGCCGATGATCTCCCGGGCCGCCTCCGCGGCGGCCCACGACTTCTCCTGCTCAGTGCTGGGTGCGGTCCTGCGGTCCAGTGGCCTGGGACCGGGCTGCAAGAGAGAGCTGCGCTCCTTCGGCACCCACAGGAACCGCTCGTGCACCGGCAACTCGTAGAGTTCTTCCGGCTCTTGCCCCAGGCGTTGTGCCGTGTTGATGCGTCGGATGCGGTCCTTCGCCCCGTTGATGTATTCGAGGCGGTCCGTCGCCACCTGACGACGCAGGTCCCGCCACCCCTGCCCCCACTCGGTGGAGCCGTGTTCGACGCACAGGGCCAGGTACGGGTTGAGCACGTCTTGGGGCCTGGACTTGAAGCGCAGCGACTGCAGAAGTTCGCTGAGGCGCTGCATGTGGCGGCGCTCCGCTCCGTCCACGCCACCTCGCTGCTTGCCTCCCCGCTTGAGCACGTCCTCGAGGAGGCCGACGCCCATGTCGAGCCGGTCGCGGTCCCCGGGGCGGACATGCAGGAAGGCGACGTAGGCCTGTACGGCCCTGGCCTCCCGGTCGGCCGAACCGGCGGCGCCCCGTGGCTCCGGGTTGCGCAGAGCGGCGGCCTGCTGCAGGACGGAGCGCAGCACGGTGTCGGTCCGCTCCGGTTCGCAGGCCATGGCCCAGTGCATGTCGTCAAGAAGCCGGTAGAGACGCCGGGTTCCGGCCCAGTAGTGGAACGGAGTGCCGCCGGACACAAGACGTTCGTGGGCGAAGCAGTCCTCCAGCAGACCGAACAGTGACCGGTCCCGTGCCAGTCGGACGTCGGGGCTGCCCCCGCGGCGGATCCGCTGCAGACAGAGCACGAGGTCCCGCAGATCAGCCGGCAGACCGGGGTCGTCGTACGGGCTGACGTCGTCCACAGCCGACACTTCGCCGCCGAGCAGTGCCGAGCGCAGGCTCCACTCGTCGTACCGGCCGTCGACCGGGTCGATCGTTCCGCCTGCCTCGAGCGTTCGCCGGCACTCCTCGCCCCGCCAGTCCAGAGCCCGTACGTCGTCGTCGGCGAGTGCACCGGGATCCAGCCGCGCCGTCATGTACATGACGTGTTCGGTCTGCTCCGGCCAGGTACGGGGGGACGGAGCCTGGCGAAGAGCGCCGGAGTCGATCAGGTCGTCGACGACCGGCAACGGCAGTTCCCGCGCCAGGCGCTGCCACGCGGCGGTGGACAGCACGGCTCGTCCCCGCGCCTCATTGAGTTCGAGGCACAGCTGCCACGCGTCGGCGGACGACACATCCACCGCCGGTGGAGGCAGACGACCGGACCGCAGCGCCTCGGCGCGCGCCCGGTCCTCCTCGCTGAGGACGGGGAGGCCTCCGGCAGCGAGATCGAGGAC
The DNA here is from genome assembly GCF_984686075.1 of Streptomyces speibonae. Taxonomy (NCBI): domain Bacteria; kingdom Bacillati; phylum Actinomycetota; class Actinomycetes; order Kitasatosporales; family Streptomycetaceae; genus Streptomyces; species Streptomyces speibonae. The sequence continues at coordinate 1,118,523 of NZ_OZ480260.1, forward strand.
ATGTCCCAGACCCTGCAGGGGGTCCGTCCGACTCACCAGGGCGACGGCCTCCACGGCCACCGCTCGCAGCGGATCCGGGGAGTGAGCGGCCCTCTCCGCCACGCGCTCGGGCAGCGAGGGCTCCTGCCCCAGTTCCGCGACGACGCGCTCGAGTACGTGCACCACACGAGGAGGCAATCGCACCGGCTCGGGCCTCGGCTGCTCGACGACGCCGTTCCCCGGCTCGGGCCCCGGCCGTGTGCCGCTGCCGCCCGGGGCGGAGCGGCGCCGCGCATGCAGCGGAGTGGCCGCACCGGTCTCCCGCGCCCGACGCCGCTGCTCCCGCCGTTCCGTCTCGGCACGCCGCAGGGCTTCCAGAACATCCGGGGCAGCCGGGTCCGTGCTCATCGATGCAGTCCTTTCCCCCTCGCCGCGAACCCTCGCATCTCCCCAGATCGACAAGATCCCGGCGCTTTCAGATAGTAAGGCAGGACATCATGGCCCCAGAAGCACAGCAGCCAAGTTCACCAGCTCAAACGTCCCGTCCCGGCGCCCTGGGAGGGGAACCGGTACGACCGCCGTTCACCCCGCCCGTTTCCACTCCTGGCAGCGGTTGGTCTTGAAGGTCTCGCCCTTGTTGAGGGTCACCCGTCCCGGGCCGTTGAGGATGTTGTTGGCGATGATCGAGTCGAACTCGCCGCTGGCGTTGGTGGCCCGTTCCCAGTAGCAGCCGAAGTCACCCTCGGGGCCCGCCGTCTTGTAGGTGCCGGGCTTGATGTCCTCACCGACGAGGTACTCGCCCTCGCCGGAGAAGGTGGTCGCCGGGCCCGGCTTCTCGGTCTTCTTCGGCTTCGCCGTGACCGTCTCGGTCTCGGTCTCGGTGACGGTGGGGGCCGGTTCTGCCTCGGCGGTTTCGGTGACGGTGGCCGTGGGGCGCGGGCTCGCCTTGGTGCCGGCGGCCGTCGCCTCGCCGTCGTCGGTGGAGGCGCCGCTCGTGCCGATGCCGACGCCTATGAGCAGGGAGACCAGCGCGACGCCTCCGTACTTCAGCCAGCGTCTGCGGTCGCCCGGGGGCCGTCCGGGGCCGGTCGGGGCGCCGAGGCCGAAGGGGCCGGCGGCGTGCGGTGGTTGGTTGGGCGGCGGCGGGGGCTGGTGGAAGGACATGGTGTGCTCCGTTCCAGGAGGCGTGACGGGTGTGGGTGCGTGAGAGGGCGGCGCCGCCCGTGGGTCAGCAGCCGCGGATCCTGCGGCCCGCCTCCGTCGCCGGGTAGAGGATCGCCTCGGCGACCCGGCCGCCGGAGTCCTTGACGCCGCCGCTGAAGTTGAGGCGTCCGGAGGTGCCGGTCTTGGCCGCGACGCCGTCCCAGTACTTCGCCTCGCGCTCCCAGCGGATGTCGCCCATGAGGCGGACCAGGTCGTCGGTGCGGAAGGCGGACGCCGTGTCGGTCCACGGCATGGTGTGGTGGGCGGCGATGCCGATGCCGGCGAGGACGGCGGGCGCGGTGATGGCGCTGCGCGCGGTGAAGTGGTGGGCGTGGCGGGCGATGAGCTGCGCGAGGACCGGTACGACGGTGGCCTCGACCTGCTCGGGCCGGTACGCCGCCGGGAGTTCGTCCTCGTGCACCGATTCGGCGGAGCGCTGAAGACCGTTGCGTCCGTAGAGCGTGGTGACGACGAGGGCGCGCAGCGCGGAGAGGGTGACGACCTCGCGGTCGCTCACGGACACCTGCCGCTTGCTGACGTTGACGAGGCGGGAGAAGGGTACGCGCTGACCGTCCACGTCGACGTTCACGGCGTCGGCGAGCAGGTGGGCGAGACGGGTGCCGTAGTCGCGCTGGTCCATGGACATGGCCAGGTTCTTGGCGACGGCCACGCCCTGCACGTTGCGGTCGTAGAAGATCTGCCGGGCGTCGGCGGGCGCGAGGTCGATGTACAGCTCGAACGGCAGGCGCACGCGGGCGAGTTCGGGGTGGGTCAGGCCGTAGGCCTCGGGGTCCTCGTAGAGGTCGTGCCAGGCGGTGGTCTGGGTCTCGCCGTCGATGGCGACGACCATCGTGCCGGGCGCGACGGTGAGAGTACGCAGTCCGCTGCCGGGGACGAGCTCCTCGCTGAGCGCGGCGAGCGGTCCGGCGTGCCAGAGGGTGACGGGCGGGGTGGACCAGGCCGCGCCGAGTTCGCCCTTCAGTCCGGCGGCGATGTACTCGGCGTAGGGGCCGACGTTCTTGCCCTTCTGCGACGACTTCAGCGTGCGCTGCACGGTGGCCCGCAGCTCGGCGTGCCGCCGCACCAGGCCGGACGCCGCCTTCAGTTTGCGCGGGTCCTCCTCGGCGCGGGGCGAGGGCACGAGCTGGACGAGCGTCGGCACGGACATCGTCCCGACGACCGCGTCGGTGCGGAACGGCATCACCGTGAGCTGGGTGCCTTCGACGACGGCCGTCGGCATGGTCAGAAGCATGGGACTCCCCCCGGAGGTTCTGCGGCTTCCCCTCGGAAGCAGAACCAGACAAGCACAGCGTTGAAAGCACCGTCAATCACGTTGACACATATGACGGACGCTGTAGGTTGTTGACCATCGTCTCCAGGGAGGGCCCACCCGTCGCCATGCCCCAGTCATCCGCGCAGGTGACCGCCGCCGAGATCTCCCGCATCGCGGGGGTCACGCGCGCCACGGTCAGCAACTGGCGCCGTCGGCACGAGGACTTCCCGGCGCCGGCTGGCGGTACGGACAGCAGTCCGCTCTACGACCTGGAGGCGGTGCGCGCCTGGCTCGCCGCGCGTGGTCACGCCTCGGCGGCGAACCCCGTGGAGGAGCTGCGTACGACGTTGCGGCTGCGGGCGCAGTCCGGTGGCAGCGGCCCGATGGAGGGCCTCCTGCTGCTGGTCCTCGCGGCGGCGGGGCGCTCGCCCGAGGAGCTGACGGCCGCGACGGAGCTGCCGGACGCGGAGCTCGTGGCGCAGGCGCAGCGTGACGCCACGGCGGCCGCCGAGGCCGTACCGGCCGCCGATCCGGTCCGTTTCGAGCAGGGCGACGCGGCGGCGCTGCGGGCGCTGTACGCGTGCGTCCGCGACGAGAGCGGCCAGGCCGCGCTGGGCGTGCTCGCGGAACGGGAGCTGGAGGACAGCGCGGCGTCCGGCGCCTATCTGACGCCCGCCCCGCTGGCCGACCTGATGGCCCGTCTGCTCCCCGGTGCACCGGCGCGGGTCCTCGACCCGGCGTGCGGCAGCGGCTCCCTGCTGGCGGCGGCCGCGCGCCGGGGAGCGCGTGAGCTGTACGGCCAGGACAGCCTGCCCGTGCAGGTGCTGCGCAGCGCGGTGAGCCTGACGTTGACGGCCCCCGGGGCCACGGTCACCGTGCACGCCGCCGACAGCCTCCGCGCGGACGCCTTCGCCGACGTGCTCGCCGACGCGGTCCTGTGCAATCCGCCGTACGGCGTGCGGGACTGGGGTCACGACGAGCTGGCGTACGACCCGCGCTGGGCGTACGGCGTCCCGCCGCGCGCGGAGTCGGAGCTGGCGTGGGTGCAGCACGCGCTCGCCCATCTCACCCCCGGCGGCCACGCCGCCGTGCTCCTGCCGCCCGCCACGGCCGGCCGCGCGTCGGGGCGCCGGGTGCGGGCGGAGCTGGTGCGCAGCGGCGCCCTGCGCGCGGTGATCGCACTGCCGCCCGGCGCCTCGCTGCCGCTGCACGTCGGGCTCCAGGTGTGGGTGCTGCAACGGCCCGACCCCGGCGGTCCGGAGCGCAAGTCGGTGCTGTTCGTGGACGCGGCGGCGGACTCGGCGGCCGGAGCTGCGGCCGGTACGGCGTCGGGCCGTACGCGCGGCGCGGGCCGCTCCGCCTCCCTGGACTGGCCGGGTGTGACCGCGCGGGCGCTCGGGGCGTGGCGGGCGTTCACGCGGGACCCGGACGCGTTCGAGGGCGAACCGGGTGTCGCGCGCGCGGTCGGTGTGGTGGACCTGCTGGACGACGTGGTGGATCTGACCCCGGCCCGGCTGGTCCGGGCGTCACGGTCCGAGGTCGATCCGGCGCAGCTGTCGGCGGAGGTCGAGGCCGCCCGCCGGGACCTGGCCCAGGCGGGGAAGGCGCTGGTGCGGGCGGCCGGTCAGGAGGAGTGGAGCGCGGCGGGGGCGACGGCGCGGGAGTGGCGGACTGCGACGGTGGCCGATCTCGCGCGCGGCGGGGCGCTCACGCTGCTGCGCACGGTGCCGGAGGGTGCGCGCAGTCGCGGGTCCGCAGCGGGCGGGGAGGGGACGGAGGGCCGTGCGGTGCTCACCGGTGCGGACATCTCGCGCGGCTCGGGTCCCTCGGGAGACCCGGCGGAGCTGAGGAGCGACACGGCGCCCGTGATCACCGCTGGGGACGTTCTCGTACGGGCGGTCGTGAGCGGCGAGGGGCCGATGGCCCGGGTGGCGGGCGAGGAGGAGGCCGGGGCGCTGCTCGGTCTGCACGTCCACCTGTTCCGTCCGGATCCGGAGCGCCTGGACGCGTGGTTCCTCGCCGGTTTCCTGGGCGCCGACGAGAACATCGCGGGCGCGTCCACGGGCAGCACGGTGCTGAGCGTCAACCCGGGCAGGTTGCGCGTACCCCTTCTGCCGCTGGAGGAGCAGCGGCGGTACGGGGAGGCGTTCCGGCACGTGCACGCGCTCCGGGCGCAGGCGCGGCGGACCACGCGGCTGGCGGAGGAGACGGCGCGGCTGCTGGCCGCAGGGCTGACCGGGGGTCAGCTGCTCCCGCCCCGGGACGCCCTGCCATAGGCGGCAGACCGCCACCACCGCGAACCCTCCACAACTTCCTCACCCATAGAGGTTGATATCTCCATTCCGCAACCCCCGTTCCTGAGTCCCCCGTCATCCACTACCGTGTCTCCAGGCACGCATCGCGGCTGATCAGAGGCGCGCCCGGACCGAATGTCGAGGACACACGTGCAGATCACGCCCCTGAACCCCGAGGATCCGCTCTCGCTGGGCGACTTCGAGCTCCTCGGCCGGATCGGCCAGGGCGGCATGGGCCAGGTCTTCCTGGGCGAGTCACTCGGCGGTGAGCCCGCCGCGGTCAAGGTGATCAAACCGTCGGTGGTGGACTCCGAGTCCCGGCAGCGGTTCGCGCAGGAGATCGAGGTGCTCAAGACCATCTGGGGTCCGCGCATCGCGGCCTTCCTGGGCGCCGACGCGGAGGCGGAGCAGCCGTGGCTGGCGACGGAGTACGTGGACGGCCCGGACCTCGCGCGGCATGTGAAGAAGCACGGCCCGCTGCCGTCCGTCCTCACGGCGGCGCTCGGCGCGATCCTCGCGGAGGCGCTGTCGGGGGTGCACGCGCAGGGTCTGCTGCACCGTGACCTCAAGCCGGCCAACGTGCTGCTCGGACCCAACGGTCCGAAGATCATCGACTTCGGCCTGGCGGCGTTCACCGAGTCGACCATCTCGCTCACCGCCCCGCACCAGGTCGTCGGCACCCCGATCTGCATGGCCCCGGAGCAGGCCGCCGGGGTGAAGCCGCTGACGGCGGCGGTGGACGTGTACGCGCTGGGGGCCCTGCTGCTGTTCGCCGTGGCGGGTCACTACCCGCACCAGGCGGCCACCCCGTACATGGTGTTCCACCTGGTCACGGACCCCGGCTCGGCGCCGGACCTGTCCGGTGTGCCGGACGATCTGACGCCGCTGCTGACCGGCATGCTCGCCCACGGCGCCGGGGACCGGCCGTCGCTGACCGAGGTGGTGCAGCAGTGCCGCGCGCTGATCGAGGCCCAGGGCATGAAGATCGCCCACGCCCGGCGCAAACTCACCGCGCACACGACGGAGCGACGGCAGCACAGGCCGGCCCCCGCCGACAGCGTCCCCACGCTGGCCTGGCCCGCGCCCGCGCACGAGACGCAGGTCATGGAGATCACGCCAGCCGAGCTGGAGACACCGGCCGAGGTGCCGGCGACCCCAGCCACGCTCGTCGAGCCCGCCGCCCCGGCCGAGCCCGACCCGCTGCCCGCACACACCCCCGGTGCCGCATCCGCCGGGCCGGGTGACGGCCCCGCCGGTGCCGCGCCCGACCAGCCGGAGCCGAGCCTCCGCCCGCCCGTGGACACCCGGCGGACCCCGGAGCCGGCGCCCACGCTGCGGCACTCCGTCCAGGCTCGGAAGACGGCGGAGCGGCTGCGTACCGTGTACGCGGCGAAGGCCCCGTTCTGAGCGACCCCCGGCGGGTCGCCCGGCCCGGCCTCGTCTCCGCTCCCCCCACTGCACCATCCGGCGGTCCGCCCGTCCCCCCACCGGCGGCCTGCCCCACCCCCCGTCCACCCCATCGACCCGACCGTCCAGGAGGCACCCGCGTGACCGCCGACTTGAGCACCGCTCCCGCGACGAGCGGCGAGGACGCGCAGTTCCCGCCGGGCGCCCAGATCCTCGTACGGGACGAGGTGTGGCTGGTGCGCAACGCGACGCGGACCGAGCACGACGGGGCCAGGATCGAAGCGGTGGGCGCGTCGGACTTCGTGCGCGACCAGGAAGCGGTCTTCTTCACCGGCCTCGACCGGATCGAGCTGCTCGACCCGAGGCGGACCCGTCTGGTGCGGGACGACTCGCCGAACTTCCGCCGCTCGCGCCTGTTCCTCGAAGCGGTGCTGCGCAAGACGCCGCTGCCGCAGGCCGAGCGCGGCCTGGCGCTCGCGGACTCCTTCCTCCTGGACGCCCTCCCCTACCAGCAGCGCCCCGCGCAGCTTGCCCTGTCGGGCCGCAATCTGCGCCCGCGCCTGCTCATCGCGGACGTGGTGGGCCTCGGCAAGACCCTGGAGATCGGCCTTACGCTGGCCGAGCTGATCCGCCGGGGCCGGGGCGAGCGCATCCTCGTCGTCACCCCGCAGCACGTGCTCGAGCAGTTCCAGCACGAACTGTGGACGCGGTTCGCGATCCCGCTGGTGCGGCTGGACTCGGTGGGCATCGAGCGGATCCAGCGGGAGATCCCGGCGGGCCGCAACCCGTTCACGTACTTCAAGCGGGTCATCGTCTCCATCGACACCCTGAAGAACACCGACCAGTACAAGCACCACCTGGAGCGCATCAACTGGGACGCGGTCGTCATCGACGAGTCGCACAACCTCATCAACAAGGGCTCCCTGCGCAACCAGCTCGCCCGCACCCTCGCCCCGCACACCGACGCGCTGCTGCTGGCCTCGGCGACCCCGCACAACGGTGACGCCCGCTCCTTCGCCGAGCTGATCTCGCTGCTCGACCCGGCCGCGATCCGCGACCCGGAGCACTACCGCGCCGACGACATCAAGCACCTGTTCATCCGCCGTACGAAGGTCAGCCCCGAGGTGCGGGAGCAGATGAAGGGGCAGTGGGCGGACCGGGGCCCGTCGCGTTCGATCCGGGTGGACGCCACGCCCGCCGAGGAGAAGATCTTCGAGGAGCTGGCGGCGGTGTGGCTGCCGTCCGACGGGTCGGCGTCGGTCAGCGACGTCCCCCTGTTCCCGTACACACTGCTGAAATCGTTCCTCTCCTCCCACGCGGCCCTGAAGGCCACGGTCGGTACGCGCATCAAGACGCTGGAGAAGAAGAACGCCCCCGAGTCGACGGCCGCCGAGCGCGCGGCGCTGCACCGGCTGCTGGAGCTGGCGTCGGGGATGACGGAGACGGACTCCGGCAAGTTCGGGGCGCTGGTCGAGCAGCTGCGGGAGATCGGAGTCGGGCCGAAGTCGGACACCCGGGTCGTGGTGTTCTCCGAGCGGGTGCAGACGCTGGAGTGGCTCGCGCGGACGGTACCGGCGGCGCTCGGCTTCAAGGGGAAGGCCGCCGAGCACGCGGCCCGGGTGATGCACGGCGGTCTGTCGGACGAGCAGCAGATGCAGTGCGTGGAGGACTTCGGCCTCGCGGACACGCCGGTACGCATCCTGTTCACGGGCGACGTCGCCTCCGAGGGCGTCAACCTGCACCGCCAGTGCCACCAGCTCGTGCACTACGACGTGCCGTGGTCGCTGATCCGCATCGAGCAGCGCAACGGCCGCATCGACCGCTACGGGCAGGCGCACCAGCCGCAGTTCCGGGCGCTGATCCTCACCAGCGGCGTCGACGGCGCCAAGGACGACACGCTCGTCTCCGAGCGCCTCCTTGAGCGGGAGGCGGAGGCGCACCGGTCGCTGGGCACGGCGGAGGCGGTGTCCGGCCTGTACCGGGCGGAGGCCGAGGAGAAGTCCCTCATCCAGGATCTGCTCCGGGGGCGGGACGTGGACGAGTCCCTGGACGCGGACCGGAGTTCCGGTGGCGATGCCGGCGACGGCGTGGACGACTTCCTCGCGGACTTCTTCGGCGCGGTGAACGACGAGCCGGAGGAGGACCCCGGCACCTCCGAGGCGGGCGACGGAACGAGTTCAGTACCCCGGGCGGACGTGCCCCGTCTGTTCGGCTCCGCGCGTGAGTTCCTCGACGAGGCGCTGCGCGAGGTGTATCCGGACGCCCACGCCCGGCTGGACCTGTCCGCCGACCCGGACACGGGTCTGCTGTCGTTCGTCCCGCCGTCCGACCTGGTGCACCGTCTCAAGGCGCTGCCTCCGGACTACGTCCGTGAGCAGGGCCTGCGCGACCGGCTGAGGGTCACCTTCAACCGGCGGCTCGCCGACGCCAGCCTGACGCGCGCCCGCGCGTCGGCGACGTCGAGCTGGCCCGACATCTCCCTGCTCACCGATCTGCACCCGGTGATGGAGTGGCTCACGGACAAGGTCCTGGTCCGCCTGGACCGGCAGGAGGCGCCGGTCCTGACGGCCGAGGTGACGCGACCGACGTACCTCGTCCAGGGCATCTACTCCAATGCTCTCGGCCGGCCGACCGTCGTCAAGTGGATGGCGGTCACCACGGACGGCGAGGTCGACGACGACATGGTGGCGGTGCTGCGCCGCGCCCAGGTCGGCCCGACGATGGCCAACCCGGGCCTCTCCCACGACACGGAACTGCTCGCCGAGGCGATCCCCGGCGTCCTGGACACGGCGGAGGCGTTCCTGGAGCGGCACCGCGAGGCGTGGGACGAACCGCTGCGGGCGCCCATCGAGGAGTACAAGACGCGTCTGGGCGCGTGGGAGCAGCCGACGCTGACAACGGGCGGCCGTTCCGCACCGACCGCCACGCGGGACCGGCTCACCTCCCTCGCGGACTCCCTCCTCACCACCGGCCGCCCGATGCTCCGCGTCCTCGCCGTCCTTGCCCCGGCCGCCCACACCGCCGCCTGACCGACCCACTTCGAGGTTTCTCACGATGACGTTCGATTCCCTGGTCAACCGCGGTGACTACTTCTCCGCGCACTACCTCGCCGAGGTCTTCCCGAAAGACCTCAAGTCAGGTCTCCTCGCGGAGTGGAAGCAGCGCGAGGAGGACGCCGCAGGCGCCGAACGGCCCGAGGGGGCCCTCCCGGTCACCCCGCGCGCGGGCCTGCGGGCGCTGCGCCGCACGTACTTCGCCGCCCGGTCGTACTTCACGCTGGACGAGGAGCAGGCGGCGACCGGCGACGACGCGGTGACGTACGACGCCCCCGAGTGGCGCGACCGGGTGCGGACGCTGAACGGGGAGGTGCTGCGGGCGCTCGGCTTCGATGCCAAGCCGGGCACGCTCACCGTCGTGCGCGCGGACCAGTCGTACGAGGTGACGGTCGCGCACGCGGAGAAGGATCTCGTCGCCCTGGACTGCGGCTGGTCGGCCGAGCCGGACGACGCGCTGGACCCGGACGGGGCCGGGCGGCTGCTGGAGGAGCTGCGTCTGGACGGCCAGCACACGGTCGCCACGGGGTCCAAGCTCGCGTCGTTCCTGTTCGCGTGCGAGGACGCGCCGCGCTATGTGCTGCTGCTGGTCGGCGGTGTCGTCGTGCTCGCGGACCGGGCGGTGTGGGGTGAGGGCCGGTACCTCGCGGTATCGCTGGACACGGCGCTGGAGCGCAACGACACCAAGGCGGGCGGCGAACTCGACACGGTGGCCGCGCTGTTCGGCGCGGATTCGCTGCGCACGCCGGAGGAGGGCGGGGAGAACCCGCTCGCCACGCTGGTCGACAAGTCGACGAAGCACGCGGTGGGCGTCAGCAGCGAGCTGCGGGACGGGCTGCGGCTGAGCGTCGAGCTGATCGCCAACGAGGTTTTGGACCGGATCCGGGAGGGCGGTGTCCGCCCGGAAGAGGTCAAGGAACTCCCGGAGCTGGGCCGCCAGTTGACGCGGGAGTCGCTGCGCTATCTGTACCGGATCCTGTTCCTGCTGTACGCCGAGGCCCGGCCGGAGCTGGGCATCCTGCCGTCGGACTACCCGGAGTACCAGATGGGGTACGGGCTGGGCCGGCTCGGTGAGCTGATCGCCGAGCGGGATCTCGTCGACGAGAAGTCCCGCAAGGGGTTCTACCTGTACGAGTCGCTGGATCTGCTCTTCAGCAAGGTGCAAGAGGGGTACCGGCCGCGCCGTACGCACGGGGTGGTGGAGGAGAAGGCCTCGGAGGACGTGGGGCTGCGGTTCGAGCCGCTGCACTCCAAGCTGTTCGAGCCGGAGGCGATCCGGCTGATCGGCGCGCGTGCGGTTCCCGACCCGCGCGTCGAGAGTGAGGGCGACGGCGGGGAGCGGTTCATCGACACCCGGCTGCGCAACGAGACGCTGTACCGGGTGCTGCGGCTGCTGATGCTCACGCGGGGCAAGAAGAGGGAGCGCGGTGGGTTCATCTCGTATGCGCAGCTCGGGATCAACCAGTTGGGGGCCGTGTACGAGGGGCTGATGTCGTACTCCGGCTTCGTCGCGGGCGAGGAGCTGTACGAGGTCGCGAAGAACGGTGACCCCAAGGACGGTTCGTGGCTGGTTCCGGCGACCAAGGCCGACGAGTACCCGGACGAGGTGTTCGTCCGGCACAAGGACGAGGACACGGGTGAGGAGCGGCGGGTCCGGTATGCGCCGGGCTCGTTCGTGTACCGGCTGTCGGGGCGGGACCGGCAGACGTCGGCGTCGTACTACACGCCGGAGTCGCTGACGCGGGTCACCGTGCAGTTGGCGTTGCAGCACCGGTTGGACCAGGACGACACGGTGACCGAGGCGCGTGAGCTCCTTGACTGGAAGATCTGCGAGCCGGCGCTCGGCTCGGGTGCGTTCCTCAACGAGGCGATCAACCAGGTCGCGGCGGAGTATCTGCGGCGGCGGCAGGACGAGTTGGGCGTCGCGATCGACACGGAGAAGTACGCGGTCGAGCTTCAGAAGGCCAAGGCGTACATCGCGCTGCACAACTCCTACGGCGTCGACCTCAACAACACGGCGGTGGAGCTGGCGGAGGTGTCGTTGTGGCTCAACACGATGCATCCGGGGATGGAGGCGCCGTGGTTCGGGCTGCACCTGCGGCGGGGCAACTCGCTGATCGGCGGGCGTCGGGAGATCTACTCCGCTGAGCGCCTGAAGAAGGGCGGCTGGCTGGGGGCGACTCCGGAGCGCTTCCCGTTGTCGGAGGCCGTGGGGGGCGCTGCGCTGCCTGAGGGGGCTGTGCATCACTTCCTGCTTCCGGCGAAGGAGTGGGGCGCGGTCGCGGCCGAGAAGGAGGCGAAGGCGCTGGCGCCGGAGGAGGCGAAGGCGCTGGGTGCTTGGCGGAAGGCGATCACCAAGTCGCCGAACGCCACGCAGACCAAGCGGTTGCAGGGGTTGGCTCGGCGGGCCGAGTACCTGTGGGGGCTGGTCGTGCGGCGACTGGAGATCTCCGAGCGGGAGATTTCGCGGCGGGTGGATGTGTGGGGGGCGGAGGAGGGGTGGCTGCGGTCGCCGGAAGTTGCGGTGCCGAGGGAGAAGGTCAAGGCGGACCTGGAGGCCGTTGACACGCCGTACTGGCGGCTGAAGACGCTGATGGACGCGTGGTGTGCGCTGTGGTTCTGGCCCGTGCAGAGTGCGGCGCTGCTGGACGGGTCGGCGGAGGTGTACACGCGGGCGGCGGAGGTTGCTTCGCAGTCGGCGGGGTGGACGGTGTCGGCGGCGCCGGCCTCGCCTGCGGATGCGGTTCCGAGTCAGGCGGGGGCGCCTGCGCGGGAGACGTATGAGTCGGAGGACCTGTTCGGTGAGGTTCAGGTCGTGGAGGTCAAGTCGCGGGCAGCGCGGGGTGGTAGTCGCAAGGAGCAGATTCGCGGTGAGCGGCGGGCTGTGATTCCGCTGGCCTCGCTGGACGACTGGCTGGACTTCGCCGAGTCGTTGCTGGGGACGCAGGATGTGTCTGCGGATTCGTTGGTGGCTCAGTTCGACACGCTGGATGAGCTGGAGCGGTACGAGGACGAGTTGCCCGAGTGGATGGGCATGGAGCGGTTCACGTCGTTGGAGTCGCGGTATCAGTGGGCGGGGGTTGCGAGGGACGTGGCTGAGCGGCAGGGATTCTTTCACTGGGAGTTGGAGTTCGGGCAGGTCTTTGGGGCGCGGGGTGGGTTCGACCTGCAGGTGGGGAATCCGCCTTGGGTTCGACCTCGATGGCTGGAGGACGGGGTTCTTGCCGAGTATGAACCGTGGTTCATACTGACCGAGAGGCCGGGGGTAACCGAGTGGCGGTCGCGAAAGTCAGAGCTGTTGCGGGAAGATTCCCCAGCGCGACCGTACTTCCTCAGCGAGCTGACCGACAACGCTGGACTCGTCTCATCACTCGCGAGTACTGCGACTTACCCGCTGCTGGTCGGGACCCAGCCAGATCTATATCGCGCCTTCATGTGCCGCGTCTGGAACTCAACAGCAGAACTTGGAATCGCCGGCCTGATCCACCCGGACACGCATTTCAGTGGCACCAGGGAGCTCAACCTGCGCGCCGCCACGTATAGACATCTACGACTGCACGCTCATTTCGCAAATGCTCTCACACTTTTCGAAATCGCCCATCGGTTCGAGTTCGGCGTACACATTTACGGCCAATCCCAATCGGTCAATTTCACGCACATCAGTTGGCTATTTTCACCTGAAACCCTGCCTGCCTCGCTGATCCATGATGGCACCGGCCCGACGCCCGGAATGAAGCACAATCAAACTTGGGATCTTCGCCCTCACCTTTCACGCCTCACCCAAGTCGACGCAGTCAGGTTGCAGCAGTGGCATCGGCTCGCCGGCGAAGACCTGGACGGCCATGAATCCGCGGCTCTGTTGTACCCAGTCACAAGTAGTGAACAGAAAGCCATCTCAGCGCTTGCCAGCGTAAACCTACGCTTGGGTGACCAGAACCCCAGAATCACTTCCGGATACCACGAGAAGAACGGAAAAGAAGAGGGACACATCCGATGGTCGACGCAGGTCCCCGACGCCTTGGATGACCTGATCCTACAAGGGCCTCACCTGGCCCCCGCGACACCCCTCTTCAAGCAACCCAACGAAAACTGTCGCAGCAAGGGAGACTGGTCCGCCTTTGACCTGCTCACCATCTCGGCCGGCGTCGTTCCTCGCACAAACTACGTCCGTGCCTGCTCCGAGGCTGACTTCACCGCTGCGCAAGACATCTGGGAATTGTCCGGAACTCGACGCTACACGGAGTACTTCCGAGTCGCCTGGCGCAAGATGATCCCGCTGACCAACGAGCGCAGCCTTTTTGCCGCTCTGATCCCGCCGGGTCCTGCGCACATTCACGCCGTACAATCGATGGCTCTGCCGAATAACCGGCTGACCGCCCTCACGGCAGGCTTCTGGGCTTCCTTACCTTTGGACTACCTGTTGCGTGTCACAGGCCGTTCTGATCTGCAAGTGGCCGAGGCCCGCAAGATGCCCGCCGCCGACCCGTCCCATCCCCTCGCCCCGGCCATTCTTCTCCGTACGCTGCGCCTGAACGCCCTCACCGAGCACTACTCCCCCTTGTGGGAGGAGCTCTACGATCCGCGCTGGGCCGGCTACGAGGACTGGGCAAATCCCGACTGGCCCCACATGAAGCCGCTCGCCGCCGGGCTCACCGCCACCTGGCAGTACAATATCCCCCTTCGAACCGAGTACGAACGCCGTGCCGCGCTCGTCGAACTCGACGCACTCGTCTCCGTCTGCCTCGGCATTACTGCTGACGAACTCGTGGCAATCTACAAGTCTCGCTACCCGGTTCTGTACGACTACGAGGCGCAGACCTACTTCGACGCCAACGGCCGCAAGATCGCGGGCCATCACAACACCTACGGTCACGGCCAGACCAAGCAGGACTACATCGACCTCCTGGCCCACCTGGAGAACCCTGAGACAACCCCACCCCCGGCCGGCTACACCACTCCCTTTTACAAGGCGGACCGCGAGTCCGAGATGCGCGCCGCGCACGCGCACTTTCAAGGCCGCCTGGACGCGGAGATCGCCGCCAGCCGCTGGACTCCTCCCGCGAAGAGTGAGGTCTGAGTGCCGCCCCTCGGACAACGGTCGGCGCTTCTGAGAGAAGCGCCGACCGTCGCGGGGAACCATGCAGGCTCACATCGTCCTGAGCAGGGCCGTCCAAGCCGCCGAGCCAATCTGCAATACAGGTCCGTCGTGTGCCCGGCACTTCGAGTCGCGCACATGGACAGCGGCCGCGTCCAGCGCAACCTCAACGCACTCGCCGCCCGCACCACTGCTGTAGCTACTCGTGAACCAGCACAGGTCCGAGCGGGGCTGACGGCTCGCGTCTTCCGTGTTCATAGGTCTCCCAACAGCTTCTGAACGAAGGCCAGTGACTCCGAGGGCGTGAGGCCCTGCGCCCGCAGGATGCCGTACCGCTCCTCGTACCCTCGGACCACCGGCCGCTCACTGTAGAGGTGGCTGTGCTCGTTCACCTCCACGTAGGCGATCCTCTGCGCCTTGCCCGTCTCCATCAAGGTGAACGGGCCACCCATTCCAGCGTGTTGGCGCCGGTCCGTTGGCATGACCTGAATCTCGACGTTGCGCTGCTGGCCGTAGAGGAGAACCTGCTCCAGCTGTGCCCGCATCACCGCGCTCCCGCCCAGCGGCCGACGCAGAGTGCTCTCCTCGATGACGAAGCTGATCGTGGGCATGGGCATGCGCGAGAACAACTCCTGGCGGGCCAACCGGGCGGCCACACGCTGGTTCACCGTGTCCTCGTCCAGCAATGGGCGCCACATCTCGAACACCACCCTGGCGTACTCCTCGACCTGCAACAAACCCGGCACAGCCTGGTTGGCATAAACATGCAGCTCAACCGCCTCCGCCTCCAACTTCGCCGCATCGCGAAAGAACGACGGATACCGCGCCCGAGCCACCTCCTCCTTCATCACCGTCAGCAGCCCGCCGGCCTCCAACACCACATCCGCCCGCTCGATGAACTCCGGCTTCGGAATCCGCCGCCCCAGCTCCACCGACGCAACCATGTCCTCGCCGTAGCTGAGCCTCGCCCCCAACTCAGCCCGCGTCAGCCCCCTGCTCGTCCGAAGCAGCCGCAACATCTGCCCGAAGCACCGCAGGATGCCCGTTTCACTCTCACCGTGAGTCGTCGTCACCGGTGCCCTCACCTCGCCCACCCGCACAGTGGCGCCGTCCCGCACCACACCCGGCCATCACTCACAGCTCACTCTAAAGACACGCACCGTAGCCTTCGCGCCACTTGGCCCCACTTCCCCCGTACCGGGGACGAGCGCCCGCCCTCCCCGTACAGCCCCCGCCTGTACACGCCCTCATGCCAGGCCCCCGCACCCGCCCCACACCCCACGCCGACCTACTGTCCGGCCAAAACCTGCACCTTCATCCCGTGCCTTTTGCGCTCGCCGGAGGAGAAGGGTCGGTCCGCGGCCATGCAAGTGATCGGCCGGGCATGCGCTCCAGGAGCGGCCCACCTCGTCGTCGTGTTGCGGGCGACGCTGCCCAAGGGCTGGGTGTGAGGGCGTCAGAGCGACCGGAAGGCCGATTCAGCGGGGCAGTGGGCATTCACGCCCCGCTGGACACCCACCACGCCACCGCCGCCACTCCCAGCACCACGGCCGGTACCGCCCACGGCCACCGCATCACCCGCCGCACCGAGGGCGCCAGCCACAGTGCTCCCACCGCGCCCGCCGAGACGACGGCCAAGGCACTGCCCAACTCGATCCCGCCGTACGCTGCCTCGTCCCAGTCGCCGTCCGGACGGGTGTTGACCGCCAGCCAGAGGAAGAACGCCGACACCAGGGTCAGCAGCACCACCGGCACGGCGAGAATGACGCGGAGCAGGCGGCGATCGTCGTCTGGGTGGTGCGGGCGGTCGTCCATCGGGTGACGGGAGTGACCGACCTTCTGCCTGTCTCCGGTGTGCGAGGGTTTCGAGGACTGCATCAGCGGATCGCGTTCCTTGCCTGGTCCAGTTGACGGGCGAAGTCCCGGCCGTAGCGCTGCGCCTGGTCGTTCTCCCAGTACGGTCCCCCGTTGTACCGCGCGGCGAGCTCCTGTTGCTGCTCCACCGTCAATTCCTCCGGGGGTACGTCGGCGAAGTCGCTCTCCGCTTTGAGCTGGGCCAGGTACTCGGCGGCGATGAAGATGTTCTGGCCCGGCTCCTGGAGCGACTCCTCCACGATGGTTCGCTGTTGACCGGTGAGGTTCTCCGGGTCGTAGCCGAGCACCTCGGCGCCACGCCGTACCTGGATGGCGATCGGCCCGAAGGACGTCTCGTCGGGGTCACCGCCCAGTCGTGACGGCAGGTTCTCCGGCGCGATGGGGCTCAGCGGGGAGTCCGCTTGTTCCCGGAGGGTGTCGGTGATGTCGTCGAGTGGGCCGGGCTGGCCGGCGATCTCCTTCCAGGCGATACCCGCCACCATCGACGGCGGGAGCCCCGAGTTCTGCGCGGCGGCCTTGATGATGTCCTTGTTGGCCCGGATCCATTCGGTCTTCTCCTGGTCGCCGGAGGGCGGAATCCAGTAGCTGTCCGTCGCACCCGGCAGTGAAGCGAGTTGTATCCGGATGCTCTGGAGCGTCGGGGAGACCGGCTTGTCCCCGGCCGTCGGGTAGTAGTCCTGCTTGGGACCGCTGCCCGGCAACCGGGTCACCGGGTTACTGCTCGCCTCGGCCGCCTCGCGCCGGAGGTCGGGCATGGCAGCGGCGACGTCCACCCGCTCCGTGAGGAACACCTGGAAGTCCGGCAGCAGGTCGTACGCCTGCTTGAGCTCGTGGACACAGAGGGCGCGGGCCTCCGCCTCGGTGGTCCGCGCCAGGTCGAAGTCGCCGCCCGCCGCATCGTGCAGCCGGTTGGCCTCGTCCCGGATGTCGTCGACGTCCATGGTCAGCTCCGCGAGGAAGTCCAGGACGCCGGTGGTGGCGCGCATGTCCTCCCACTGCCTCATCGGCTCGGCCTCCTGAGCCGTGCGGGTGATCGCGGTGCCCTTGGTGTGGATCAGGTCCGCGAGCGCCTGCTCGTTGACCAGACCGTTGGAGTAGTACGCCTTCGCCACCGTCAGCGCCTCCGCGTAGCGGCGCAGCGCGCCCGCGGCGTGCCCGTATCCCTCGGCGAGCTCGTCCACCAGGCGGCGGCCCTCCGAGAGGCGGGCTGTGTAGTGCGCGCTGCCTTTGCTGCGCCACTCGGTGTGCTTCTCCGCCCGCTCCGCCGCGGGAGCGACAGCCGTCAGGAGCGTCTGGATGCGGCCGAATTCGTCTGCGTTGCGTTCCACCAAAGGCGGGTTGCAGTTCTCCAGGAACTCGACGTCCTTGCGGTAGCTGAGGCTGTCGCTCATCGCGTGCCCGGCGAGACGTAACGGCCGTCGAGCACGGTCTCCAGGAACCGGCGGGCGGTCTCGTCCTCGATCTCCGCGAAGTCCCCGCCGACCGTCCGCAGTCGGGTCGACAGCGCTGCGAACAAGGCCATGGTGTCCAGGAACTGGTCACCCGCGAACTCGGCGAAGCGCTCCACCTGACGTGCCACGTCCGCGGGCGTCCTGGGATTCCGCGCCAGGGTGGTCAGTTCGGCGTCCGGGCGGCCTTCGTACAGGAGCCCGGCGATCTCCACCAGCAGGTTGGAGTTCCCGTTGATGGAGTCGGCCTTTGCCACCAGGTCCGGCGCGCCTCCGCCAGAGTCTGCCGGCAACTGGTCGAGCCGCATGCCGCCCTCGGCCTGCCGCGCCAACGCATCGGCTTTCAGCTGCGCCCATTCCTGCTCGAAGGACACCCCATCTCCTTCTGTTCCCTCTGCATCTCTCGACGCCGATTGACGCCCTGTGGGCCGAGAGTCGACCGAAGTGAGCCTCTCCACCGAACCCGGAACGGTTCACACTGTAGCTTTCGTGCCACTCGGCCCCACTTCCCCGGCACCGAGGACGAGCCTGCACGGCTCACCTGACGCGGGGGTCGGCACGCGTCCTCAGTCGGTCTCCCGCACGCGTGCGGCGGTCCGCTCGGCGAGCTCGCGGACGCCCTTGCCGGCGTTCTCCGAGAGCTCGCCGAGTACGGCGTCGGCGGAGGTGAGGAGGGCACGGGCCTCCTCGGGGCGGCCCGCGTCGGCGAGGGCAAGGGTGAGCCGGTAGTGCTCCTCGGCGATGAAGCGGCCGAGGTTGACCCGTTGCCAGTGGCGCAGCGAGTCGTCACCCGAGGTGGCCAGGGCCTCGCGCACGGCGGTCAGGCTGTTCACCGCCTGCGGCAGCCGGCCCGCCTCCCGCTCCAGGCGGGCGAGGGTGTGCCGGGCCGAGGCCCGGTCCCATGCCGTCTCCTGGAGAGCGGCGTACAGGCGCTGAGCGCACAGCGCCTGGGGAAGGTCACCGAGTTCCTCGAAGTCCCGGGCGAGCCCGCTCAGCGGAGCCGACTCACGTACAGCACCCCCCGTACACACGTCTCCGCTGGTGACACGCCCGTCTCAGCCGCCACTCTGACGTCATGCACAGTCCGACCCGGCAGCGGCCCCGGCTGCTCTCCCTCCTGCCCGTGCCCGCCGCCGAGTTCGCGATGGCCTTCACCTCCACCCCGCGCGGTGCACGCCTGGCCCGGCAGTTCGTCGCGCACTGCCTGGACTCCTGGGGGTCACCCGCACACCAGTGCCGTCAACGAGACACTGACCCTGATCACGGCCGAGTTGTGCGCCAACGCCGTTCAGCACGGTCGTGTCCCCGGCCGTGACTTCCACGTACGGCTGGCCGAGGAGGCGGACGGCGCGCGGCTGCGCGTGGAGGTGTCCGACACCCGCGCGGAACGCCGGCCCGCCGCCACCGCCCCCGCCGGCCCCCATGCCGAGTCCGAGTCCGGCCGCGGCCTCCTCCTCGTCGCCGCCCTCGCCGACGACTGGGGCGTCACCGACCGCCGCGGCGGCCCCGGCAAGACGGTGTGGGCGACCCCTGAGCAGGGGCCGGTCCCCGGCCACATGCCCACGCCGGATGGACAACGGGATGTCAGCCGTCCCCGATACGCTGAGCACAATGCTGCACGCGCGACCGGTTGCGTACCGACCGCGCGTGAAAGCCGACCTTCGCACCCACTCGATAGGTTTCCCATGCCCGGTCGTCTCCTCGAACTGCACGTCGAGAACTTCCGCAGTCTCCGCGACGTGACCGTGCCGCTCGGTCCGCTCACGGTGTTGGTGGGGCCGAACGGGGCCGGCAAGTCGAATGTGCTGCAGGTGTTCGACTTCCTCGCCGACATCATCCGGACCGACCTCCAGCCGGCGCTCGACGCACGCGGTGGGTTCGACGAGGTGTCCTTCTGGGGCGGTAGCAAGCCGCCGACCACGATGCGCGTCCACCTGAAGGCCACCTGGACGACGAACTCCACCCTCAACGCGCCGGACGAGTACGGCCTCACCATCCGGCGCCGTTCCCTCCGGTCGAGGCAGAGTGACGAGCGGCCGTCCTATTACACCCTCTCCCGCGAGGAGAGCTTCGCATTCAAACGCAGGCAGGGGCGGGGGCGGCGCATCACCATTTCAGGTGAGGAGGCACGCATCCTCGACGTGCGCGTGGGCAAGAGCGGAGACACCTCCAGCATCGGTATCCGAAGGCTGAGCAGCGGCTTGTCCACGCTCCCCAGGCTCGGTCCCGCCGACGGCGGTGACGAGGTGACCCGGGTCGCCGACCGGCTGTCGTCGTTCCGGGTCTTCGACGTCGACGTGGCCGCCGCCCGGCAGCCGACCCGCCTGCGCGGTACGGACTTCGGCACCCTCTCCCCTCACGCCGAGAACCTGGCCGGGTTCCTGATCCACCTGAGCAGTCGCGAGGAGATCTGGGACGACCTGGTCGCCGACGCCCGCACGGTTCTCCCGCAGTTGGAGAACATCGAGTTCGAAGAGGTCGGCGGGGCCACCGACCAGCTGACCGTCGTGCTGCGCGAGCATGGCCTGCGCCGCCTGACCCCGCTCGCCGACGCCTCGTACGGGACTGTCCGCCTGCTTGGGCTCCTCGCGCTGCTCTATGATCCCAACCCTCCGGCGTTCACCTGTATCGAGGAGATCGATCACGGGCTCCACCCGCAAGCACTCGAACTCGTAGTGCAGCGCCTGCGTGAGGCCGCCGAGCGAACGCAGTTCATCGTCGCCACCCACTCGCCCGCACTCGTGAACCGCCTGCGTCCGGAGGAGTTCGTCGTGTGCGACCGGGATGAGGACGGCGCGTCGATCATCCCGGCACTTACGGTGGACGAAGTCAAGGCCATCGTCGCGGAGTCCGGTGAACAGCCACTCGGTGAGTTGTGGTTCTCCGGAGTGCTCGGCGGTGACCTCACCGGGGGTGAGCTGTGACCCCGAAGGGACGGCAGGGCGGCGGGCGGGCGTCCCGGTCACAGGACCGGCGTGTCATCGTGCTGGCCGGGGAAGACCGCAACGATTGCGAGATCATGGCCGCGCTCATACGCGCCCACCGACCCGACGTGGACACGGTGGCCAAACTGGTCCGCATCAATGACCCGGTACGCCTGCGCCGGAAGTCCGGTCCCAAGCTCACCGCCGCCGTGGAAGCGCTGGTCGGCAAGGCGAGGGCCAAAGCCCGCCTGGAGCGTGCCGACCTACTCGGGTTCGTCGTCCACGAGGATCTGGACGGGTACACCGACGCCCAGTACGACCGGGTCCGCACGACGCTGTCCGACGAGTTCGCGCGCCAGTGCCGGGAGTTCCGGACGGCGGTCGCACTCGCCGCGTGGGAGAGTGAGGGCTGGCTGCTGCTCTTCCCGGAAGCCTTCCCCCACGTCCGGCCGCGCTGGAAGGTCCCCGGCCGCCTCCTCGACAAGGACACCGGCCGCCTCAGGGATGCCAAAGAGGAACTCAAGCGGGGGCTCGGCTCGCCCCTGTTCCGGGAGAGCGACGGCCCCGCGGTAGCCCGCCAGGCGTTGAAGCACCGGCTGATCCCCTTCCCGCGTGGCAGCAACCGCTCGTATGCGGACTTCATCACGGACATCACGGGCTGGAGCTGAACGCTGAGGCGGACGCGGAACGAAGGCAGCGCAGCCGCTCGTTGCCTTCCCACCCGTGTGCATCCTGTACGCCTGCACCGCCGGGGCCGCGCACTCCCAGGGATCGTCGAGGACCTGTGCCTTCATCCCGTACCTCTTGCGCCTCCTGATGTTCGCCTCGGCGTGTACCGGCCAGGACTCCGGTCCCGGAGCGACCGGGGTGCCCTCCCCGACCGCGTCACCCGCGCCCGGGGAGGTGGTCCTTCCCATCAACGCGTACCTGCCCACCGCCGACGACCAGGCCCGGATGGGGCGACCCAGGGCGATACTGATCGACCGCTGCATGCGCAGATTCGGCCTTTCCTTCCCCCAGCCTTCCGCGGCCGCCCTGGAGGCCAGCGCCAAGGACAACGGTGTGTACGGGAACAAGCGCCGCTACGGAGTGACGGACGCGGCCACGGCACAGCGATACGGGTACCACTTGCCGTCCACCGTGGACCGAGCCTCCCAGGACGGTGAGCCGGATGGCACCGAGGCGGGAACCGGGGCGGAAGCAGAGAGCGCCGAGGGGAAGCGCAGTCAGCGGCGGGACCCCGCGTACGCGGCCGTCCTCAACGGACACGAGGGGAACGAGTCGGACCGCGGTGCGCGTCGGGACGACGTCCCCTCGGGCGGCTGTGTGGGCGAGGCCGGGGCGAAACTGGCCGAGGCGGGCAGCGCGACGGACGGTTTCTCCTACGCCAAGGCGGCCTCGGACATCAAAGCGGATTCTCATTTCCGGTCGATGTCCAGTACGCGCGTGACCACGGCGTTCAAGGAGTGGTCCCGGTGCATGCGGGACAAAGGCTATTCCACGACCGCTCCCGTCGGCGAGCGCCTTCCCTTCGACATCGACAGTGCCCGGGTGAGCCGGAAAGAGATCAAAAGGGCGCTGGCCGATGTCGCGTGCAAGGAGCGGACCCGGCTCATGGAGATCTGGTCCGGTGAGGAGCGCAGATACCTGAACGCGCAGATCAAGGAGCATTCAACGGAGTTGCGGACGGCCGCGGAGGAACACCGGAGCCGTATGAAGGCGATCACCGCGATACTTGCCCGCGAATGAGCGATGGACGACTGAGCCATCGTGTGCGGCCCGTGTAACCGTCCCGCGGGTGCGGGTGTCCGCACCGGAAGGGCGAGGGGGGTCAGCTCTGGGCGGTGGGCCGGACGACGATGTCGTTCACGTCGACCGCGGCGGGCTGTTCGATCGCGAAAGCGATGGCGCGGGCGATCGCGTCGGGCGGGATCGCGATGTCGTCCCGCATCTTCGTGATCTCTGCTCTGACCCGGCTGTTGGTTGACGCCTCGGCGAAGTCGGTTGGCCCGGGACATCCTCATCGACTGGGAACCCGAAGCGCGCGGTCTGCTCGGCCGGCTTCGGACGCTGGCGGCGCGCCATCCCGACGACCCGCGGTACACCCGACTGATCGAGGACCTGCACGAGGGCAGCCCACAGGTGCGGGACTGGTGGCCGCAGTACGAGGTGCAGGCCCGGCACAGCGGCCGGAAACGGCTACGACACCCGACACGGGGAGCGGTCGATTACGCCTACACCGCCTTCCACTTGGCCGAACAACCTGAACAGACGCTGGTCGTCTATGCCGACAGCAGCGAACCCCCGATGGAAGCGCGGCCGGGACCGGCGACTGAAGGAGGAGGCCGACGGCACGCCATCTGAGAACACGTCAGCCCTGGCCCCGGCACAGGCCGGTAAGTGGCGACGGTTCACCACCGCCACCAGCCCCTGCGCGCCGAACCGGAAGCCGAAGCAGGTGAACGGCCACCGGACCGGGACTCGTGCCAGCGGCGGCGTTCCCTACGAAGACGGCGCCGTGATCGGTGCTGGCTGATCCGCTTGCCGCACTCTGTTCCCGCGCCCAGGAGCAGCAGCAACGTCAGAAGTGTGGCCGCAACCGTCTGCGAGACACAGGCCATCGGCAGATCGGCCCGGGAGAAGCCGTAGCCGGCCAGTATCGAGAAGGTCGCCCCCACGGACAGCACCCAGAGGAACCGGTTCGTCGCACCCGGAACCGGTCCTCCCTTGGCTGCCCACTTCTTCATGCCTTCGACGAACCAGAAGGCGACCAGCACCGCCCCTTCCAGCCCCGACAACAGGACCGCCAGGCCAAGGTCCAGGACCGCCTTCGACATACGTCCCATGCTGCCGGGACAAGGCGGCCGCACGCCTGAGTACGGCTACTCAGAGGGCGAAGGCGGGCCCCGGGCCGGCCCCGTACCTCGCGTACAACCGCCGTCCGTACAGGCGTCGCTGCTGGTGACACGCCGGCCGGGGCCTCCACGCTGGGGCCATGCACAGGCACCCCCGTCGTCCCTTCCGCGGCGGCGCCCGACCACCCCCGGCGCTCGGCCCCGGAACGAGAAGACGCACCTTCCACCCCCACCAGGAGGCACCGATGTTCGCCCACTCCGACCGGCTCCCCACCGGGACGCCCTTGCCCGACGGCACCACCACCCCCGTTCCCTGGGGACTGCGCCGTATGGCGCCGTACCCGGCCCTCGCCCCCTCGTACGCCCGCGTCGAACTGGACCCGGCCACCCAGACCGGCCGCTACTTCGACGCCGCCGGTCAGGTGATGGAGATGCCCGGGCACGGGACCAGCACCGGCACCCGGCCCGCCACCAACACCGGGAACCCCTCCGACGGTTCGCGCCCCGGCGGCAGCGGTGGCGGCGACCAGGACACCGGGAACGACACCGACCAGTGACGGACACCCGCCCGGTTCTGGTCGTCACCAACCTGGACGACCCCACGACCGACCTCGTGATCGACGAACTGCACCGCCGGGATGTCCCGGTGGTGCGGTTCGACTCCGGGGACTTCCCCGGCACCCTGTCGTTCGCGGCCACCCTCACGGCGCGCGGGATCGAGGGCACGCTGACGACGCCCACGCGCACGGCGGACCTGTCCCGGGTCCGCTCGCTGTACTACCGCAGGCCCTCCGGGTTCACCTTCCCCCACCTCGACCGCCAGACCGAGCGCTTCGCCCTCACCCAGGCCCGCTACGGGCTCGGCGGGGTCGTGGCCTCGTTGCCCGGCTGTCTCTACGTCAACCACCCGCACCGCATCGGAGACGCCGAGTTCAAGCCCTCCGGGCTCGCTGCTGCTGCCGCTTGCGGGTTCCGTCTGCCGCGGACGACGATCACGTCCTGCCCGGTCGCCGCACGCACCTTCGCCGAGAGCCACGGCCCGGTGCTCCACAAGCCGCTGTCCACGCCGTTGTACCGGATCGACGGCGTCTCCTGCACGGTGGAGGTGCGCGAGGTCACCGCCGACGAGATCGACGACACGGTGTCGGGGACCGCCCACCTCTTCCAGCAGCGGATCGACAAGACCGGTGACGTGCGCGTGACCGTCATCGGCGACCGGATCTTCTGCGTCCGTATCGACTCGGACCTGCTGGACTGGCGTACCGACTACGCGCGGCTGAGCTACCGCGTGGTCCAGCCCCCGCCGGGCGTCCCCCAGGCGCTGCGCGCCTATCTCGACCACTTCCGGCTGGTGTTCGGCGCTTTCGACTTCGCCGTGGACCGGCGGGGGCAATGGTGGTTCCTGGAGTGCAACCCGTCCGGGCAGTGGGCGTGGCTGGAAGCGGAGACCGGGCTGCCGATGGTGGCGGCGATGGCGGATCTCCTGGAGAGGAGGACGGCGTGAACGACCAGGAGTTGAGGACGCGGCTCGTCGAACGGCTGACCGCGGACGGTCATCTACGGACCGGGCCCTGGCGTGCGGCCGTGTCCGCCGTGCCGCGCCACGCGTTCCTGAGCGGCGGCTTCTTCGAGCAGGTCGACGGTTCCGGGCCCACCGCCTGGGCCCCGGTCATGCCGGACGATCCACGGTGGCTGGAGGCCTGCTACGACGACGTCTCCCTGGTGACGCAGGTCGCCGGGACCGTCGTGCCCGGGGACGTCCGCGGGGAGATCATGCGGGCCCCCACCTCGTCCAGCACCATGCCCGGCCTGGTGGTGCGGATGCTCGAGGACCTGCGGGTCGAGGCGGGCCACCGGGTCCTGGAGATCGGCACGGGCACCGGATACTCCACCGCCCTGCTGTGCCACCGGCTCGGCGACGACGCGGTGACCTCCGTCGACATCGACGAGGACGTGTCCACCCGCGCCCGCGCCGCCCTGGGCCACTGCGGGTTCGCGCCGGAGCTGATCGTCGGGGACGGCCTCGCCGGACACGGGGCCGCGGCCCCCTACGACCGGGTGATCGCCAGCTGCGGGCTCCTCACCGTGCCCCCCGAGCTGGTCGAGCAGACCCGTCCCGGCGGGGTCCTGCTGGTGACCCTCTGCGGCTGGCTGTACTCCTCCGAACTGGCCCGGCTCACCGTCCACGAGGACGGCACGGCGTCCGGGCGGCTCCTCGGCGGGCAGGTGTCCTTCATGCTCGCCCGGCCGCACCTGCCGCCGCCGCTGGGGCTGCTCCCCGATCTCGACGAGGGCGACGAACGGCACGCGGTCCTCGGCGCCGACGTGATCGACGACTGGGACACCCGGTTCGTCGCCCAACTCGCCGTGCCCCGGGTCCAGTACGTCACCCTGGACCGCGAAGGCCGCGCGGAGCAACTGTTCCTCGACGCCGACACCGGCGCCTGGGCGCTGCTCCGGGAGCGAGACGGCCGGTGGATGGTCCGGCAGGGCGGGCCGTCCCGCCTCTGGGACGCCGTCGAGGAGCACATCACCCGCTGGCGCGGCGCCGGAGCCCCGCCGCTGGAGCGGTTCACGGTCACCCTCACCTCCGGGCGACCGACGCTCACCTGGCCCGGCGGCTGACCTGCGTCCCACGGCTGCGCTCCGCCCCACCGGCACCACGGGGCGGAGGCAATCGCACACATCATCCGGGTGCCGGTACCCGGCGTGCCCGCGCCGCGATCACCCCCCGTGCGTCACACCGGCAGCGCGTGCAGCTCGGTGCCGTGGAGGGCGAAGACGCGCTCGCCGTCGGTGGCCACCAGCCAGGCGTGGTGGTCACCGGTGCCGTCGTTGAACGTCCAGCGCACGGCGCCGGTCTTCGCGTCCATGGCGATGACGCCGCCCTTCTTGTCCAGGTCCGTGGCGCCGAAGAGGGTGTCCTTCACCTTGACGTACTGGCGCGGTACCTGGAGACCGGCGTCGGCGAGGGCCTCCGACGTCCAGAGCTGCTTGCCTGTGCGCGGATCGACGGCCCGCAACGTCCTGGCGCTGTCGGCGATGTACAGCACGTCCTCCACGACCGAGGGTTCCTTGAAGAGGGTGAACTCCGCTGTCTCCAGGGCCCACTTCTCCTTCCCGTCGGCCAGGTTGAAGGCCTGGAGCTTCCGCCCCTGCGGGACGATCACCAGGTCCTGGTGGACGGCGAAGACGCCGTAGTTGGTCTTGGCCGTCTTGTGCGTCCACACCTGGCTGCCGGTGGCGGTGTCGCGGACGGTGAGGTTCTTCTTGAAGTCGGTGTAGACGAGGTGGCGGCCGCGGACGGCGGCGTGGACGCCGTTCTGCTCGGTGCCGAGGTCGCGTTGTTCCTTCCAGGCGATCCTGCCGGTGGTGCTGTCGAGGGCCGCGATGACGTTCGTCCTGGAGGAGCCGTCGTCCTCGAGGATCTCGGCGACGACGTACACCTGCCCCTCGTCCACCGCGATCGGCCGCGGCTGCCGGTAGCCCTTGCCCAGACGGCTGCGCCACGTCTCCTTGCCCGACGCGGGGTCGTAACCGATGACGCTGCCGTCGTACTGGCTGCTGGCCAGGTACAGCGTGTCCTTGCCGAGCAGCAGGGGCGCGCCGGGGACGGCGCCGCCGGGCAGGGACCACTTCTCGCTGCCGGTCGCGGTGTCCAGAGCGGCCAGCGGGCTGCCGCTGGCGATCACGGCTCCGCCCGCGACCACGAGTTCGTCGTTGTCGCCGTAGGTTTCGGCCGAGGTCGACTTCGTCCACAGCGGCTTGGGGCCCTGGCCGTTCTTCCCGGTGCCGCCCCCGGAGTCCTTGCCGCCGCCGCTCGGCTTGTCGCCGCCGGCGTTTCCCGCGTCCTCGGCCTCCGCCGCGCCCTCGTCGCAGCCGACCGTGCCGGCCGTCAGGGCGACCAGCGCGAGACCGCCGCCGGTCAACCGCAGCACACGCCGACGGGAAGGTCCGCCGGACATCCCGGATGTTCTGTCGTCCGGCGTGTTGTCTCGCTCAGTCATTGCGGCTTACCCCCGTGGTACGTCAGATCGGCAACATGAACGGGAAGGCCCCACGCCGTCCGGACAAGCGGACGTACGCACGGCCTTGCGATCATGAACGGTAACCGGGCTTCCGCCACGCCCCCACCACCGGATCCCAACCGGGACAGCACCGTGAAGCAATCGAGACAACCCCCCAACGCCCCCAGGGACCCGCCCCGCCGTCACCTGTACAGCACACTCCCGTACAGGTGTCGCCGCTGGTGACACGCCCGTCGCGGCCACCACGCTGACGCCATGCACAGTCGTTCCCCGCAGTCGCCCCGGCTGCTCTCCCTCCTTCCCATGCCCGCCACCGAGTTCGCGATGGCCTTCACCTCCACCCCGCGCGGTGCCCGCCTCGCCCGGCTGTTCGTCGCGCACTGTCTGGACTCCTGGGGCCACCCGCACACCAGTGCCGTCAACGAGACACTGACGCTGATCACGGCCGAGCTGTGCGCCAACGCCGTTCAGCACGGTCGTGTCCCCGGGCGGGACTTCCACGTACGGCTCGTCGCCGAGGCGGACGGCGCGCGGTTGCGCGTGGAGGTGTCCGACACCCGCGCGGAACGCCGGCCCGCCGCCACCGTGCCCGCGGACCCCGATGCCGAGTCAGGCCGCGGCCTCCTCCTCGTCGCCGCCCTCGCCGACGGCTGGGGCGTCACCGACCGCCGCGGCGGCCCCGGCAAGACGGTGTGGGCGACGGTGGGCGTCCCGTCGGGCACCTGAGCCCTCCGCCCCCTCCCGGCATCGTCCGGCGCCGGGACCGGGGCCCTTCAGGTCCGGGATCCGACCAGGTGGGTATCGATGTCCGAGGTGGGCGCTATTTTTGATGCCGATCGTCACGGTACGTGCGCCCGGTCGCCACCGGGGGCACGCACCGGCGGTCCCGGTACCCGACTTGTCCGAAAGGTCCTCGTGAAGCCCACCCTGGCCGCCGCGCAGCTCCGCGGCAGTCTGACGCAGTACCTCACGACGACGTACGCACTGGCCGACGAGGACACGCGGCTCGCGCTGGAGCGGTTTCTCGAGGACCCCGAGACGGGGATCTTCCGGGGGCCGTACCTGCGGATCAGGACGCCGTTCCATCCGGCCGGTGACGGGTGGCGGGCCGCGCTGGAGTGGCAGCCGGCGTTCACTCCGTGGCGGCACCAGGCGAAGGCGTGGGAGCGGCTGAGTACGTACCGGGGGGCGGCCGAGCCGACGCTCGTGACGACCGGCACCGGGTCCGGCAAGACGGAGTCGTTCCTGATCCCCGTGCTCGACCACTGCCGTCGGCAGAAGGCGCTGGGGCGGCGCGGGGTGAAGGCCGTCCTGCTGTATCCGATGAACGCGCTCGCCACTGACCAGGCGGGCCGTATCGGCGAGTACCTCGCGCAGCCGGAGCTGGCGCAGGTGACGGCCGGTCTCTACATCGGGGACAGACCGGACACCGACTTCCGGCGGGTGATGACGCGGCGCGAGGAGATGCGCCAGGCGCCGCCGGACGTGCTGATCACCAACTACAAGATGCTGGACCTGCTGCTCCAGCGGGCCGAGGACCGGCCGCTGTGGGAGGGCGCGGACCCGGCGTACGTGGTGCTGGACGAGTTCCACACCTACGACGGCGCGCAGGGCACGGACGTCGCGATGCTGCTGCGGCGGCTGGCGTCGGCCGTGGGCGCCTCGAAGCCGGAGCGGCCGCTCGGGTCGATCTGCCCGGTGGCGACCTCGGCGACCCTCGGTGAGGGCGGGGGCGACGGCAGCGGCATCCTCGCCGTCGCCGAGCAGGTGTTCGGCGTACCGTTCGGTCCGGACTCCGTGATCGGTGAGGAGCGGCTGAGCGCCGACGACTTCGTCGGTGACATCGACTACGAGCTGCCCGAGCCCCCCGACCCCAAGGAGGTCATCGAGGTCTCCGGCGGGCCGGGCGTCGAGTCCGCCCCGGACCGGCTCGACCTGGACGGGCTCGCCGAGCGGCTGCTGGGGCGGCGCGGTCTGGACGCCTTCCAGATCGGAAGGCTGCTGCGGAAGCACGACTTCACCCACGGGGTGCTCGCCCTGCTGAACGGCGACCCGCTCGACGAGTGGGGGCTGCGGGACCGTATGGCCCGCTTCGGGTACGCGTGGGCGCGCACCGCGCGGGAGAGCCCGCGGCTCGCCCTGCAGGCGCTGTCGCGGTTCGTGGCGCTGCTGTCGTCCGCGCGGGACCCGGAGTCCGACGAGCGCCGGCCGCGTCCGCTGCTGCACATCGAGGCACATCTGTGGGTGCGGCCGGTGGGGCGGATCCTGAGCGGGGTGGGCGCCCGGCCGGAGTTCCGCTGGTACGAGGACGAGCGGACCGTCGCCCGGCGCTCCGCGCTCACCGCCGCGTCCGCGTCCGAGGAGTCGTCCGACAGCGACGAGTGGCCGACGGCGGACTCGCGGCGGCCCGAGTCGCTGCCCGGGTCGGACACCGTGCAGCGGCCGGCCCAGGCGCACCTGCCGGCGGTCTACTGCCGCGTGTGCGGGCGCTCGGGGTGGGCGGCGCTGTCCCCGGAGGCCGATCCGCAGAAGCTGGAGACCGGCCCGCTGAAGATCTGGCAGGCCTCCGTCGGGCGCGACAAGCGCCGGCTGCGGTACTTCATCTCGGCGACACCGGCCGAGGCGCGCGACGCCCTCGCGGCCCTCACCGGCAGCGCGCCGAAGGCGGCGGGCGGCGTGGACCCGCAGTCCGTGGTGGTGCTGGACGGCGCGCAGGGCACGTACCGGATGCCCGTCGCCGAGGACGGGGAGGGGTTGCAGGACGCCTGGTTCGCGCGGGCCGTCCTGGACAAGAAGACCGCCGACCAGGCCGCCAAGGACGACACCTGCCCGGCGTGCAACACCGACAACGGCATCCGCTTCCTCGGCACCGCGCTCGCCGCCCTGGCGTCCGCCACCGTCACCCAGCTGTTCACCGGCGGCCAGGAGATCGCGCTGGCGCCGGAGGAGCGCAAGACGCTGCTGTTCAACGACTCCACGCAGGACGCGGCGCACCGGGCCGGATACGTCGCCAACGCCTCGTACAAGTTCTCGCTGCGCTCCCTGCTCGCCCACCGGCTGGACGACGACGGCGCGGCGCTCCCCCTGAACGACCTGATCGGCGACGTCCTGGACGCCGTCGACGACCCGCAGACGCTGGCCGCGGTCGTCCCGCCGGACCTGCACGACGAACCGGGCGTGGACCGGCTGCTGTCGGGGCGCGGCACGGGCGACGCGCGGACCTGGAAGCTCATCGGGGAACGGCTCGCGTTCGCCACGGTCATGGAGTTCGGGCTGCGCTCCCGCCTCGGGCGCACCCTGGAGCTGACCCGGACCACGGCCGCCGAGGTGGTGATCGCCGACCCGGAGCGGATCGTCGCGCTCGCCCGCGACCTGCACCTCACGCTGCCGGGACAGCTCGGCCTCGGTGGCGGTCTGCCCACGCCCGACCGGTATCTGGCGTACGTGCGGGGGCTGCTGGAACGGATGCGGCTGCGCGGCGGCGTCCGGCACCGGTGGCTGGACACCTGGATCAGGGAAACCGGCGTCAACCAGTACCTCATTTCCGGGCGCCGTCCGGAGGGGATGCCCGCCTTCCCCGAGGGGTATGTGGCGCCGCCTCGGTTCCTGCTCGCCGGGCCGAAGGAGAGGACCAAGTTCGACACCATCACCGGGCGGGGCAACTGGTACCAGGACTGGACGCGCCGCTGCCTCGGCCTGGACGCCGCCCAGGCGACGGAGTACCTGCGGCGGCTGCTGCCGGTCCTCGCCGAGGAGGGCGTGGTGTCGGCGCGCACCGGCAAGGACCGCACCACCCGTGTGTACGGGCTCCAGCCGGGCCACATCCAGGTGCGGCTCCTGGCCGACGACCTGGTCAACAAGGCGTTCGTGGCCTGCGAGGAGTGCGGCTGGCAGCAGGTCGTACCGCCCGAGCGGCGCACCCGCTGGTACGGGCACCCCTGCCCGCGCTGGCGCTGCACCGGCTTCCTCACGCCTCCCCAGTACGGCATGTCGTCGACCGGGGCGGGCAGCGGCGGCTTCGGCGGGAAACTGGAGCGCGACTACCGCGAGGACTACTACCGGCGGCTGTATCTGACCGGCGGCACCTACCGGGTCGTCACCGCCGAGCACACCGGCATGCTGACCCGGCCCGAACGGGAGCGCGTCGAGCGGACGTTCCGCCAGGGCGTGCACTACACCGACCCCAACGTGTTGTCCTGCACGCCCACGCTGGAACTCGGCATCGACATCGGCGACCTGTCGGCGGTGCTGCTCGGCTCGCTGCCGGGCGGCCCGGCCAACTACGTGCAGCGCGCGGGGCGGGCCGGGCGACGAACCGGCAACGCCCTGGTGGTCGCCTTCGGCGGGCGGCGGGCCCGGGACCGGTACTACCTGGACGACCCGGCCGAGATGATCGCCGGTGACATCGTGCCGCCGGGCTGCTACCTGTCGGCCGTGGAGATCCTGCGCCGCCAGTACACGGCGCATCTGCTGGACCGGGCGGCCCGCGGGGAACTGACCACGTCGGACGGCGAGGCGCTCATGCCCGTGCCGCGCCTTTCGTCGGCGCTGTTCGGCACGACCGGCTGGTGCCAGGACCTGTCGGACGCGGCGCTCACCCACGGGGCCCGGCTGGCCGAGGAGTTCCTGGCGCTGTTCCCGCAGGCGCCGGGCGGCCCCGACGACGACCGGGGCGTGTCCCCGCACGCCGCCGACGAGCTGCGCGCGTACGCGACCGGCGGCATCGCCCGCACCCTGGCCGAGGCCGAGGAGGAGTGGACGGCGCGCCGCGAGGAACTGCGCCGCCGTATCGCCGCCATCGACACGGCGGTGGACGGGCTGCTCGCCGAGGACCGCGAACAGGGCGCCGAGCGGCGTCAGTTGCTCGCGGAGCGGCGGGCCACAGGCGAACTGCTGCGCCAGCTGAGCCAGACGAGCGCCCACGGCGCCCTCGTCGAACTCGGCCTGCTGCCCAACTACAGCCTCACCGACACCACGACGTCCCTGGAGGCCACCCTCTACTGGAAGGAGGCCACCGGCGGCGACGAGGGCGCGGAGGCGTCGGAGGGCTCCGGGGCATCGGGGGGCTTCAGGGCGTCCGAGGGCGGAGACGACGAGCGGCGGGAGTGGGTGTACCGCAGCGAGATGCGCGACTACGAGCGCTCCCGCAAACTCGCCCTGACCGAACTCGCGCCCGGCAACAGCTTCTACGTCAACGGCTACCGGCACGTGGTGCGCGCCCTCGACATCGGCAGCCCGGAGCGGCGCGCCTGGTCGGTGTGGCGGCTCTGCCCGGCCTGCGGATACGCGCGCACCCACGGCGACCCGAAGAACGACACCTCGCCGTGCCCGCGCTGCGGCTCCCGGGAGATCGCCGACGCGGGCTGTGTGCACCACGTACTGGAGCCCCGCCGCGTCACCTCCCGGGACAAGCGGGACGACGCCCGGGTGCGCGACGACCGCGACGAGCGGGACCGCAGGCGCTACGCGGTACTCACCACTGTCGACATCGACCCGGCGCACCTCGCGGCCGGATCGTGGCGGCACGACACCGCGGTCTTCGGCGCCGACTTCACCCGCAGGGCCGTCGTGCGCACCCTGAACCTGGGCGTCGACCGGCAGGACGGCAGCAGCACGGTCGCGCTGGCCGGGGACGACGTACGGCTCAACCCCTTCTACGTGTGCACGAGTTGCGGCGGCGCGACCGCCGACGGACGGCCGGTCGTCGACCAGTCGCAGCACGCGCTCACCGCGTCCCTCGCCCAGTCCACCCGGGCCAGCGCCCACCACCAGCTGTGGTGCCCGCGCCGGCGGCTGCGCGGCGGCGCGGAGGCGCAGGGCGCCGGAGAGGACGTACCGCTGCTGCTGGCGCACGAGCTGATCACCGAGGCCGTCCGCATCCTGCTGCCGGCGTCCGTGGCGCGGGCCGGGGAGCGGCTCGCCTCGTTCACCGCCGCCCTGTTCGCGGGCATAGCGGCCCGCTACGGCGGCGACCCCGACCACATCGACATCACGGCCGCGTCCATGCCGGACGGCGAGGACCGCGACTGGCCGCGCCGGTTCCTCGTGGTCTACGACCGGCTGCCCGGCGGCACCGGGTACCTGCACCGCCTGGCGACCTCCGACGGCTTCCGCGAGGTCCTGCTGAAGGCGCGGGAGGTGATCGAGAGCTGCGGCTGCCTGGAGAAGGGCCTCGACGGCTGCCACCGCTGTCTGCTGCGCCGCGTCCCGCCGGGCGACTACGACAAGGTCAGCCGCAACGAGGTCCGGCAGATGCTGGACGAACTGCTCGGCGCGGACGGCGAACGCTGGGCCACCTCCCCCGTGACCACCACCCAGCACATCCCGATGCACCAGCAGGCCGAGAGCGACCTCGAGGTCTTGTTCATCGACACGCTGCGGGAGTGGGCCGCCCTGCCCGAGAGCCGCGCCAGCGGCGACGCCTACATCACCCCCGCCGGCACCCACGCGCTCGACCTGCGGCTGACCGCCGCCGACGGCACCACACTGAGCTGGCGGGTGTCACAGCAGCGGGTCCTCGACGGCACCCGGCCCGACGTCCTCTTCGAACGGGTCGACGCGCCCGGCCCGCGCGTGGCGCTCTACCTGGACGGCTACGAGTTCCACGCCGGACGCGCGCACAACCGGGCCGGTGACGACGCCGACAAGCGCACCGGGCTGCGCGCGGAAGGGCTGCGGGTCTTCCAGCTCACCTACGGCGACGTGAGCGACTGGCGGCGCCGCGTGCGGGACACCGGGCACGGGGGTGCCGGACCGGCCGACCCGGTGTGGGAGCCGTACGGCGACGGCGCCCGGGACAAGGCACGCCGCTACTACTCCGCCGTGCGGGGCGGGCTGCCCGGGGAGCTCGCGGAGACGGTGTGGGTCAACCCGGCCGTGCAGCTCGTGGAGTATCTGCGCCGGCCGGACGCCGAGCGCTGGCAGTGGCGGGCGGAGGCGGCACTGGCCGGCTTCATGGGCGCCGGCACGCCCCCGTCCGCGCTCACGCCGGATGTACTGGGCGAGCAGATCATGGCCGCGCTGCGCGGGAAGGCACCCGCAGGACCGCGCGGCCCGGTGCAGTTGTTCTCGGTGACCGACCGCTCGGAACTGCCGCTGGTGTTCGCGGCCGACGGCCGGGTGAAGCCGCCCGTGTGGACCGGCGTCGTCCTTCTCGACGACGCGCCCGGTGTCCACGCCCGGGAGGAGGCGCACAAGCGCCGCTGGCGCGCCTGGCTGTACTGGTCCAACCTGCTCCAGTTCCTGGACACCGGCGGCGGCGACGCCGTCCAGCTCACCACCGGCCGTCTCGACGGGTTCGCGGTGGAGACGCTGACGGTGACGGGCGGCGGCGGTGTCCTGGAGAGCGTTCGCGCCACGCTCGCGGGCGGCACGCCGGAGCGTGCCGGGACCGGTTCGCCCGAGCCCGAGGCTCCCCCGGCCGTCGAGGTGACCGCCCCGCGCGGCGCCCCGCCCGTCCGGGACGCGGCCTGGGACAAGGTCATCGAGTACCTCGACCCGGACGAGCCCGGCCTGCTCGCGCTCGCCGAGGCCCTCGCCGCACGGGGCGTCCCGGTGCCCCGGGACGGCTACGAGCTCGACGGCCACACCGGCTGGCAGGCCGAACTGGCCTGGCCGGACGCCCGCACGGGAGTCGTCCTCGCCCCGCGCCCGCCGGACGGCGAGGACGTCGATCCGGAGGCCGCCGACCGGGACCGCGACTTCGCCGCGGCCGGCTGGGAGGTGCGGACCGCCGCCCAGTGGACGGCGGACGCCCTCGCGGACCGCCTCGGCCACCACCAGTCACACGACACCACCACGGACAACGGGGGGAACGACCAGCCGTGACCGGCACGAACGTCACATTGCGCCTGCTCGACAAGGCGGACCGGGAGATCCTCAAGCTCCCCCGTCCGGTCAAGGGCGCGATCTACGACTTCCAGCACAAGTTCAAGACCAACCCGGACTCGGCGGGCCTGCGCCTGAAGCGGTTGCAGGGGCACGACAAGCTGTACTCGGCGCGGGTCAACGACGAGTACCGCGCGCTGCTGCTGCGGCTGGCCGACGACGACTGGCTGATCGTCTCGGTCAAGCACCGCAAGGATGTGTACGCGCACCTGGACCGGCTCACCTACTCGGTCAACCGCGTCACCGGCGGCATCGAGTACGTGGACCTCCAGGTCGTACAGGAGGAGGTGCTCACCCCCGCCGCGCCACCCGCCGCGCCCGCCGTCGAGCCCGCCCGCCCGGCCGGACCCGCCGAACCCGCCGCTCCGCGGCCGCTGTTCGCGCAGTGGTCGGAACAGCAGCTCACCGACCTGGGCGTGGCCCCGTCCCTGGTGCCCGTCGTCGCCGCGCTGACCACCGAGGACCAGCTCCTCGGCCTCGTCGAGTACGCGCCGCAGCTCTCCGGCGAGGTGCTGCTGGCCCTGTACGACGGCACGTCCTACGACGACGTCCTCGAGCAGGTCACCGCGCCCGTCGCGGCGCCCGACCCCGTGGATGTCGAGGACTTCAGCGCCGCCGTCGACCGTCCCGCCACCATCGTCACCACGACCGACGACGCGCTGCGCGAGGCGCTGGAGGGTGAGGACTTCGGGCGCTGGAAGGTGTTCCTGCACCCCACCCAGGCCAAGCTGGTCACCCGCGACTACAGCGGCCCGGCCCGGGTGGGCGGCGGGCCCGGCACCGGCAAGACGATCGTGGCGCTGCACCGGGTCAGGCACCTGGTGGAGCGGCTCCCGGCCGGCCGTACCAAGCCGGTCCTGCTGACCACGTACAACAAGAACCTGGCGGCGGACCTGCGTTCCCGGCTGCTGGCCCTGGGCGGCGAGGCGCTGCTGTCGCGCGTCGAGATCAGCCACGTCGACCAGCTCGCGCTGCGCACCGTCCGGGAGGCCGAACCGGGCAACCGCAAGCGCATCGTCGACGAGGCGCAGGCGGTCCGCGAATGGCGCTCGCTCCTCGACGAGCTCGGCGAGGACGGCTGGGACGCGGAGTTCCTGCACGACGAGTGGACCCAGGTGATCCTCGGCCAGGCGGTCACGTCCCGCACGGACTACTTCCGGGCCCGGCGCGCCGGACGCGGACGCACGGTCAGCCGTGCCGAGCGGGCCGAGATCTGGCAGCTCGCCGAGCGGTTCACCCAGCGCCTGGACCGGCTCGGCGTGCAGACGTGGGACCAGATCGCCGAGCGTGCCGCGCAGTTGGAGGCCGGGCGGGCCCGGCGCATCCAGGACCTCGAGCGGCGGCGGGAGGAGGCGGGCGGGCTCGACAACGTCCACGTGGCGGACGGTTCCGGGGGCTGGCTGCGCTACCGGTACCGGCACATCGTGGTCGACGAGGCCCAGGACCTGCGGCCCGCGCACTGGAAGATGCTGCGCGCGATGACCGCGCCGGACCGCAACGACCTGTTCCTGGTCGGCGACACCCACCAGCGCATCTACAAGAACCAGGTGACCCTCGGCAGCCTCGGCATCAACATCCGCGGCCGGTCGTCGCGGCTGTCGCTGAGCTACCGCACCACGCGGCAGATCCTGCGCTCGGCGCTGAACGTGCTCGGTGAGGAGACGTACGACGACCTCGACGGCGCGGCCGAGACGCTCGCCGGGTTCCGGTCCGTGCTCAGCGGCGGCGTGCCGGACCTGCACCGGCTGGCCGACTGGCAGGAGGAGCGCGAGGCGATCGCCGCGCTGATCACGTCGTGGGGCGAGGTGCCGCACGAGCAGATCGCCATCGCCGTACCGACCAACGACATGGCCCGCGAGGTCGCGTACACGCTGCGGCAGCACGAGATCATGGCGCTGGAGATCGGTCCGGACGGACCCCTCGGCGACAGCGGCGTGCACATCGGCACGATGTTCCGCTTCAAGGGGCTGGAGTACCGGCGGATGATCCTGGCCGGGGTGACCGACGGGCTGGTGCCGCGCGCGAGCATCCAGCAACGGCGCACCACGGACCCGGCGCGCCACCGGTCGGAGATGCAACGCGCCCGTTCCCTGCTCTTCGTGGCGGCCACGCGCGCCCGGGACAGTCTGGACGTCTTCTGGCACGGAGAGCCGAGCCCGTTCCTCAAGCAACTGCTCGAGACCAGGCCGCCGGCCGCGGCGTGAGCCGTCCCGGGGGCGCGGCGCGGTCCGGGCGCGGCGGCGCACCCGCGGTTGACCCGGCGCGCCCCCGGCTGACGCGGCGCGGTCCCGAGCAGCGCGGTGCCCCCGGCTCACGCGGCGCACTGACGGCCGCGGCGTGCTCCTGGCCGACGCGGCGCATCCCCGGCAGGCGGGGCGCGGTCCCGGGCGCGGCGGCGTTCCCCCGGCCGGGGCGGCGCGCGGCCGGCTAGCGCGGCATGACCGGGGCCTGAGGCAGCAGGAACGGGCGTCGGGGGTCCTCCGGCGGCATTCTGCGGGTTGCGAACACCGGGTCGGGGACCGGCAGATACGGGGCGAGGGCCTCGTACACGTCCGCCGCCCCGTCGGGACGGTCCTCGGGACGCTTGGCGAGGAGGGCTCGTGTCAGACATCCCATGACGCTGGATGTCAAGTTGTGGCGAGGTTCGCGTGGTGGGCCCATGCTGTGGCCTCGCTGTAGTGAGTGCGGGTCTTGAGGCATCCGTGGAGGATGCCGACGAGTCGGTTGCCCAGCTGCCGCAGGGCAGGGTTGTAGTCCAAGTCGCGGGCGCGCTGTTTGTCGTAGTAGCGGCGGGCTCCGGGCGAGTTCTGCAGCGCGCAGAACGCCTGTCGCTGGAGAGCGTCGGCGAGCCGGTTGTTGCGGACGAAGCGGGCCTGGACGCTGTGGCTTTTGCCGGAGGCCCGGGTGATGGGGCTGGTGCCGGCGTAGTTCTTGCGGGCCTTCGCGGACGTGTAGCGGGTTGGGTCGTCTCCGAACTCGGCCAGCACCCGAGCGCCGGTGATCTCGCCGATGCCGGGCATCGACAGGTAGATCTCAGCGTCCGGGTGCGCCAGAAAATGCGTCTTCACCTGCCCCTCCAGGGCGTCTATCTGCTCGTTCAGAGTGATCATCAGCCGGGCGTGGGCGGTCACGGCGGCTGCGTAGGCATCGGCGACAGGAGCCGCGACGTTCAGTTGCGGCTCGCGCAGGGCGGCCTGGATGGAGGCGGCTCTCTGCTCCCGGTTGCGGCGCCGGTGCCGGGCGAGGACCGCGGTGATCTGTTGCTTCGTCAGCTTCGCCGCCTGCTCCGGCGTAGGTGCCTTGAGCAGCAGTTCCAGGGCGTCCGTGCTGGTCAGCTCCAGTCCCGCGTAGGCGGCGAGCGCGCCGGGGAAGTACTCGCGCAGCGTGCTGCGCAGCCGCTGGAAGGTGCGGGTGCGCTCCCAGATCAGCGTCTGGTGGGCACGGGCGACGACCTTGACGGACTGGGCCTGCTCGCTGTCTCCGGCGATCGGCCGCAACTGGGCACGGTCGATGCGGACCATGTCGGCCAGCGCGTGTGCGTCGCCCTTGTCGCTCTTGGCACCGGAGGTGCCGTACCGCTCCTTGAACCGGGCCGCTTGCCGGGGGTTGACCGCGTAGACCTGGTAACCGGCCGCGAGCAGGGCCTGGACCCACGGGCCGCGATCGGTCTCGATCCCGACCACCACCCCTCCCGGCTCCAGGTCCTCGCCGCCGTGCCGGGCGATCAGGGCGTGCAGCTTCGCGACGCCTTCGACCCCTTCCGGCAGCCGGGCGGCCCAGAGCCTTCGGCCCGAGTCGTCCTGGACCTCGACATCGTGATGGTCTTCGGCCCAGTCGTCGCCGACGAACAGCACCCGCTTCTCCAACCTCTCGACGTACACCGCGCGTGTGGCCCGCGGAAGACACAGCTCGCGCCCTAATGGATCCAGTGCTCACGCCCCACAACCCGGCGGGCACGCCATCCCATCAGCAGTCCGGCCTCCCGGCCGACCAGCAGGGGCACGGTCTGACACCAGAGCTCGAACGGCTCCGGCGACGAAAGTGCTCACCTGCTGGCGGCCACTCATCGAGTCTCACTCATGACCCGATGAGCCCCATTAGGTCCTCGAGCGCGGCCGGGGCGTCGACACCGTGGTCGGCCAGCCGGGGCGGGGACGCGGTGAGATGCTGGGTCACCAGTTCGGCGGGATTCCGGGCGCGGAAGGGAGGGTGGCCGGTGAGCATGTGGTGCAGCAGGCAGCCCACCGCGTACAGGTCGCTGCGGCCGTCCAGCGTCCTGTCCCCGGCGAGGAGTTCGGGCGAGGCGTAGGCGACGTTGCCGAGCGTCTCGCCGGTCATGGTGAGCTGCGGGTCGGTGTCCGAGAGGACCTTCACGAG
Organism: Streptomyces speibonae; assembly: GCF_984686075.1. Lineage (NCBI taxonomy): Bacteria > Bacillati > Actinomycetota > Actinomycetes > Kitasatosporales > Streptomycetaceae > Streptomyces > Streptomyces speibonae. The sequence continues at coordinate 1,158,221 of NZ_OZ480260.1, forward strand.
CCCGAAGTCGAGGATCTTCACCAGTCCGCTGGTACGCACCATGACGTTCTGCGGCTTGAGGTCGCGGTGGACGAGCCCGGCGGCGTGGGCCGCGGAGAGCCCCGCACACAGCTGCGCGGCCACCGAGACCGCGGCCGGCACGTCGAGGCGCCCCTCGTCGGAACCGTCGACGACGTTGTCGAGGGTGGTGCCGTCGACGAGTTGCATCACCAGGCAGCAGAAATCGTCGGTGACGGCCGCGTCGTACACGGTGGTGACGTTGGCGTGATCGAGGCGCGCCGCGGTCTTCGCCTCCCGCTCGAACCGCGCCAGAGCGGTACGGCGCCAGTCGGGCAGGGCCAGGAGGTCCGCGGCGACGGTCTTGACGGCGACCGGACGCTCCAGATACTCGTCCGTCCCCTGCCAGACGTGGCCCATCGCCCCTCTGCCCAGAACCCGGTCCAGCCGGTACCTGCCGCGCAGTACCTTGCCCGCAGCGAACTGCTCCACGTGCACTTCCTTCGGTGAGCCCCAGCGATGTGTCGGCGCGCGGTCCGCCCGGCCGGAGGACCGGTGCCGTCGGCACGCGCGGAAGAAGTCAACCAGTCTCGCGCACCTGCCGTCGGCCGCCGCCCTCACCCTGACAACGACGAGGTCACGCGCCCGGCTGCGACACCGGGACGCCTTCCGGCCAGAATTCTTCACCCGGCATGACGACTTGAGATGCCTGAGGCGTTTACGGACGGTTCGTCCGACACTCACGACGTCCTCGTGGCATATCCATGAATCGACGACCGGCGCACAGCCGCCTGATCGGCGGGCCCCGGGCTCACGCCGGTGACAGTGCTCACGCTGTCGTCCTCCCGGTTGGACCACCAGCGGGCCCCGGGGCCGAGTGCGTCCACCACGCATCCGGCGACGGCATCGGCCTCGCCCCTATCCATGTATGTGTGCGTCGGCCACAGCAGGCTCACCGAGGCGAGTTCCCCCAGCAACGCCGCCGCGTCCGGGGCGCTCAGGGGCACGAGCGACTCCTCGATCTGACCTATGCGGCGGGGTTCGTCCGCAGGAGCCGGGCGAGCCAGTCGGTGCGGGCTCGGCGGGCTGTGGCCGAGATGTGTGCCTGCGGGTACAGGGCGTCGAATCCGTGGAAGCCGCCTGCCCAGACGTGGAGTTCGGCCTGGCCGCCGGCCGCCCAGATGCGGGTGGCGTAGCCGGTGTCCTCGTCGCGGAAGACTTCGGCGGAGCCGGTGTCGATGTAGGTGGTCGGCAGGCCCGCGAGGTCGTCGGCCAGGGCGGGTGAGACGTATGCGGGTACCTCGTCGTCGGTGAGGTCGCCGAGGAGGCAGCGCCATGCGAATGCGTTCATCTCGTGGGTCCAGACGCCGGGCCCGTTCGAGTACTGGAGGCTGGAGGTGGTGGTGTTGCGGTGGTCGAGCATGGGGCCGATCAGGACCTGGGCGGCGATCGTCGGGGTGCCGAGGTCGCGGGCCAGCAGGGTGACGCCGGCGGCGAGGCCGCCGCCCGCGCTGGCGCCTGCGACGACGATCCGGGCGGGGTCGATGCCCAGTTCGGCGGCGTGGTCGGCGATCCAGAGCAGTCCCTGGTAGCAGTCGTGGACCGGGATGGTGCCGGTGGACTCGGGCGCGAGCCGGTAGTCGACGGAGACCACGACGGCGCCGAACTCGTCGAGCCACTCCAGCGGGATGTCGATCTGTGAGAAGCGGTCGCCCATGACCATCCCGCCGCCGTGCATCCAGTAGACGCAGGGAGCGGCTGCGGTGCGATCGCTGTTCGCGGGGCTGAAGACGGACAAGGGGATCGGGGTGCCGTCCGGACTCGCAACGGTGACCTCGCGCCGGTCGATGGCGAGACCTTCGAGGAGGGGTTCGACGGGCATCGAGGAGAAGGGGCGTACCTGCGCCAGCACTTCCGGGCTGAGCTGGGACATCAGCGGCATGTCGGCCAGGAGTTCATGCAGTTCGGGGTCGAGGGAGGGGCGTGCTGTGGTCATGGTCGTTGCCTCTCGTGGGTGGTGGCGGGACGGTCGGGCGAGGACGGGGGCCGCCTCGGTGGGCACCGAGGCGGCGGAGGCTGGGGTGGGGGGTGTTCGGCGGGTCAGAGGGCGGATTTGCCGCGGACCGGAACGTAGTCGGTGTACTCGGAGTCCTTGGCGAGCAGCGGGTCGATCTGCGCCACGATGGCCTGGGCGGTCTTGCCGGCGAAGACGCGGTGGTGGTCCTCCTCGCTGGTCCAGCCTTCGGCGACGTGGACGACGTCGGGGTCGGACGCGGAGCGGGAGACGAGGTAGACGAGGCAGTATTCGCTCGCACCGGGGCTGCCCTCGTTCAGTCCGGTCAGCAGCAGATCGACGAGCTGGTCGCCCATACCGGGCCTGGCGGTCAGGGTGGCGCCGAAGCCGTAGTCGGCAATCATGAATTTCTTCTCTTTCTCTTCGGTGGTGGAGTGCGGTGATTCCATTCAAGCGGCTTGAACTGCGGAAACGTTAGACCGATCCTCGTTCGTACTTGCACGATCCTCGCGACTTCGGGAACCGCGGCGCGGAATGGTGCTGCAATGGACGCATGCACCTCGAAGAACTCCGCACCCTGCTGGCCCGCCATGCGCGGCCCGACTGGACCACCGCCGTCGACGGCGTCCTCATCTCGAAGGTCGACCGCCCTGATCCGCCGGCGCCTTCGATGTCCGGCACGGTCCTGGCCGTCATCGCACAGGGCGCCAAACGCCTGGCCCTGGGTAGGAGGGTGTTCGAGTACGGGCCCGGGCAGTACCTGGTCGCATCCGTCGATCTGCCTGTCACAGGGCAGTTCACCCAGGCCGACCCCAAGCAGCCGGCGCTGGGGTTCGGTCTCGTCCTGGAACCGTCCGCCGTTGCCGAGCTGCTGCTTGAGGCCGGGCCCGGAGACGCCCCCCGGAGCAGCGGGGGCGCGCCGTCGGGGATCGCCGTCAGTGACGCTCCGGCCGCGCTGCTGGACGCGGTGGTCCGGCTGTTGCGCCTGCTCGACGAGCCCCGCGACCGGGCCGTACTGGCCCCGCTGGTCAAGCGCGAGATCCTGTGGCGTCTGATCACCGGCGAGCAGGGTGCGACGGTTCGCCAGCTCGGCCTGGCCGACAGCAGCCTCAGCCACATCTCGCGGGCCGTGCGCTGGATCCGCGAGCACTACGCGCAGCCCTTCCGGGTCGAGGACGTGGCGCGGCAGTCCGGCATGGGCGTCTCCGCCTTCTACCGCAACTTCCAAGCGGTGACCGCGATGAGCCCCATCCAGTTCCAGAAGCAGATCCGGCTCCAGGAGGCCCGGCTGCTGCTCGCCACCCACCCCGGAGACGTCACCGGAGTCGGCCAGCGCGTCGGCTACGACAACCCGTCGCAGTTCAGCCGGGAGTACCGCCGCCAGTTCGGCGCGCCCCCCAGCCAGGACGCCGCCCGCCTGCGTCAGGCCGTGCGTGCACCGGCAGGTCTCCTGCCCTGAGCCGGGTGGGCCTTTCTGGAGGATCGTGCAAGGAGGAGCGAGGATAGTTCTACTATCTCCGCAGGTCAGAACGCTTCAATGGGATCACCGGTTCTCCCGTGGAGCAGGAAAATACCTGCCCACCCGTATGGATCCCAGCACATCGCAAAGGGGCACCACATGAAGACAGTTCTGATCACTGGCACCTCATCCGGGTACGGGCGGGAGACCGCCCTCTACTTCCACTCGCAGGGGTGGAACGTCATCGCCACGATGCGGACGCCGCGTCCAGGCGTCCTTCCTGAGTCGGACCGGCTCCGCGTCATCGAGCTCGACGTGACCAGGCCCGAGAGCATCACCGCCGCGTTCGAGGCCGAGGGCCCCATCGATGTCCTGGTCAACAACGCGGGGGTGCCCTCGATCAGCGTGTTCGAGGGCACTCCCATGGCCCGAGTGCGGGAGGTCTTCGAGACCAACACGTTCGGCGTGATGGCGATGACGCAGGCGGTGCTGCCCCAGTTCCGCGAGCGTGGCTCCGGCGTGGTGGTCAACGTGACCTCGAGCGTGGTGCTGGGGCACATGCCGCTCTCGGCCGTCTACAAGGCGAGCAAGATGGCCATCGAGGGGTTCACCGCATCCCTCGCGCTCGAGCTCGCGCCGTTCGGTGTGCGGGCGAAGACGGTCGAGCCGGGCGCCTGCCTGACGACGAACTTCGCGGCCAACGCGACGAAGGGCGCCTCGCTGGACGAGCTGGTCCCGGCGCCCTACGCACCATGGGCGAAGAAGGCCATGGGCGACTTCACGGGCCAGGAGCTGTTCACCAAGGAGAGCGACGTCGCCGAGACAGTGTGGCGAGCCGTGCACGACACGACCGGCCAGCTGCGATTCCCCGCCGGCCCCGACGCGGTCTCGCTCTCCCAGGCGAAGTGATCAGCCGGCAGGCAAGGTCACGCCGCACTGATACCAGGAGCTGGCCCGGCGCCCACGCACCGGGGCATCTCGCCGTCGGGCGCTCACCCCGATGAGTACAGGTCAAAGCACTCTCAGGTGCACGGGAGGCTCAGCGCCGGTTTCGTTCCGATGCTCCTCAACCCCCGCAACGCCGACAACGGGGCCGGGGCGGATGCCCCCGCCGTTTCAGGGCCCGGTCACCGGGAACAGCATGCACGTGCTGGTGGCGTGGGCGAGCACGCGGTCCGTCGCGTCGACCAACTGGGCCTGGGCGAGGGCGGTGCTGCGGCCGCCGTGGACGATCGTGCCGATGGCGCGGACCCGGCCGGTGTCCACCGTGATGCGGCGCAGGAACTTCACGGTGAGGTCGAGTGAGGTGTACCCCATGCCCGGCGGCAGGGTGGACTGGACGGCGCAGCCCGCCGCCGAGTCGAGCAGCGTCGCGTAGACCCCGCCGTGCACACTGCCGATCGGGTTGTAGTGCTCCTCACCCGGGAGCATCGAGAAGACCGCGCGCCCCTTCTCCACCTCGTCGAGGCTGATGCTCAGCGCCGCGCTCACGGGCGGCGCGGGCAGGCTCCCGGTCTGCAGGTCGCGCAGGAAATCCAGCCCGGAGGAGAGTCCCACGGCGGCGGCCGACGGTGCGGGATCCTCCCACTCATACGTTCGCGTCCGTTCCACGGCCCACTCCTCCCGGTCTGACTTTCGAAATTGAAGCTAGCGGTTGTCGCGGCTGGCTGTCAATCACGAAGTCAGGCTCCTACGATGGCGGTATGAAGTGGCTTGAGACGAGCACGGAGAACTGCCCGGTCCAGCTCACGCTCGGCGTGGTCGGCGAGAAGTGGACCCTGTTGATCCTGCGCGACGCCTGCAACGGCGTCCGCCGCTTCGACGAGTTCCGCCGCCACATCGGCCTGTCGGACGCCGTCCTCAGCGACCGCCTCCGGAAGCTGACCGCGGCGGGCATCCTGCGGGCCGTGCCGTATCAGGAGCCCGGCAGTCGCGCCCGCCACGAGTACCGCGTGACGCGCAAGGGCTGGGATCTGTGGCCGGTCCTGGTGGCGCTCAAGCAGTGGGGCGAGACGCACATGGGTGACGGGGACGGACCGGTCCTCGACCTGCGGCACGAGGAGTGCGGGACCCCGGTCCGCGTGGTGGTCGAGTGCGAGCGGGGACACACCGCGCTGACCCCCCACAAAGTCACCGCGAAACCCGGCCCCGGAGCCCGTCCCCACGCGGCCTGAACCTCACGCGAGCGCACTCAAGGGCGCGGGCTCCGTGTCGCGTCCGCGAGGAACACGAGGGCGTCGGTGTGCGGGAGTTGGGCCGGGTCGAACGGGGCGTAGCCGAACCATGGGGATACGCGGAGCGGAGGGTGCTTGTCTGCAAGGGTGGCGGACAGGCGGGCCGGGTCGATGACGCAGCGGTCCTCGGGGAGGGCGTACAGGAGCCCTTCGAGGGTGTCCGGGGGCGGTGCCTCCACGCCCTGGTGGCGGATCGTGCCGAGCGCGGTGGCCAGGAAGGCGTACCGCTCTCCCAAGTACGCGCTCACCAGGGCGCCGGCGCTCCACCACTCCAGGCGTGGATGGTCCCACATGGTCATCGAGCTCTTGTCCCGCTGGAGGTGGCTGTTCTGGGCGTGGACCAGGACCGGGGCGCGCTCGGCGAGGGCGAGGAGGTTGCCGGACATCATCGCGTCGCGCGTGGCCAGCAGGCGTGTCATGCGGGCGGGTGAGGGGTCGGCCATCCAGAAGTGGTAGCGCAGCAGGCCGGTGGCGGTACGGCCGTACAGGCGTGCGCGGTCCCAGTCGTCCCGTGAGGTCGTCGCGAGGAGGTGGGGCGTCTGTGTGTCGAGCAGCGCGACGAGGTCGTCGGCGAGCAGCCGCAGTTCGAGCGCCTCGGGCGAGCGGCCCACGGACCGGGACGGGTCGGTCATCACGGCCTCGTCGGTCCACGGCTCGTCGGCGCCGAGGAGACGGTCGAGCGTGTCCGTGGTGCAGGGAAGCAGACCCGGGTCGACGTGCGCCGCGAGGTAGTCGTGGAGGGCGGTCAGGGACTGCCTCGGGCTCGCGGCGCCGGTGATCTCCAGTGGGCCGTCCATGCCCGCGAAGCGGAGCCGCTCCGGCGCGGGGCGCCCCTCGTTGTACTCCCGCATCCAGCGGACGAGTGCGCGGTTGCCCTCCGACGCGCCCCAACCGTGGCTGAATCCGCGCTCCATGACGTCGTCGAGGGCGCCGGTGCCGGTGGTGACGTACGCGTCCACGACCAGGCCCCGTACGCAGTCGGTCTCGAGCGCGATGGTGCGGTAGCCCTCCCGCTCCACCAGTTGGCGGAAGAGTTCGTTGCGCAGGTGGAGCAGAGCGTCCTCGCCGTGGGTGGGCTCGCCGAGGGCCAGGATCCGCGGGCGGGACGGGAGCAGCCCCATCACCGCCGCGGCATCGACGGAACGGGCGATGTCCTTGATGTCGGTTGCCATGCTTCAACCGTATCGTTGAACTTTCGGTGGAGACTTGGGCGCGATAGCGTCGGCTTCATGGGGCGAAACCTTCAAAGTGCCGGGAAGCTCAGGCCCGTCGACCTGGCACGACGCCACGGTCTGTCCACGCAGGCCGTGCGGAACTACGAGGAGGCCGGCATCCTCCCGCCCGCCGGCCGCACGGCCCACGGCTACCGCACCTACACCGAGCTGCACGCGCAGGCGCTCGCCGCGTTCCTCGCCCTGGTGCCCGGGCACAGCCACCGGACGGCGACGGCGGTCATGCAGGCCGTGAACCGGGGTGCGACCGACGAGGCGCTGCGCCTGATCGACGAGAGCCACGCGCAGTTGCTCGAGGACCGGCGCACGTTGCGGGCCGTGGAGAGCGCTCTGCGCGCCCTGTCCCCGGAGAGGCGGTCCGCGTCCGGCACCCCCGCGCCCCGCACCGGCCGTACGTTCATCGGTCCGCTCGCCGCGGAGCTGGGGGTGCGGCCGGCGACCCTGCGCAAGTGGGAGGCGGCCGGGCTCGTGCGCCCGCGCCGGGATCCGGTGACCGGGTACCGGGTCTACGACGACGCCGACGTACGCGACGCGCGGCTGGCACATCAGCTCCGGCGCGGCGGTCGCCTGTTGGAGCAGATCGCCCCGCTGATCACGCAGGTGCGGGAGGCGGGCGGGCTGGAGCCGCTGGAGGACACGCTGCGCCAGTGGCACGGCCGGCTGTCCGCCCGGGGACGGGCGATGCTGGCCGGGGCCGCGGAACTGGACACCTACCTCCGCGCCCGCGCACAAGCCGACAGCGACGGCGGTCGCTGAAAAGCGTTCGACAGGCCGCCGTCCCCCTCGGTGCGATGACTCCTGACCGCCCGCCGTACGGAGCGGGCCCGACCGCAGGAGCCGCTTTGGCCACCGCTGAAATGGACCACGAGCCGTCGGCTCACCCGCGAGCTCACCGTCCCCTCCATCCCGAGGCAGGAACCCCAGAACCTGCTCGATGAGGACGATCGGTGGCCACTCCTCCAGCGATGTCTGACCGACGATGCCCTGCCCACGGACGTCCGGGCGGCCGGGGCGATCACCCTGCCGTTCGGCCCGTCCACCGAACGCCTCTGCCATCTGACGCCCGAGCACCTCAAGTTCGGCGACAAGCACGCCCACCTGGTCCTGGGCCGCCACCCCGTGCTGCTGCCTCCACGGCTCGCCGAGCTCTTTCGGTGCCTCGCCGAACAGCCCCAGCTGCGGCCGCAGCTCTCGCGAGTCCGCCCAGGGCCTCGGTGGCTCTTCCCGGGCATGGTCCCGGGCAAGCCGATCTCGACCCACGGCATGACCCAGAAGCTGGGCCGTCACGGCATTCCGGTTCGCACCGCCCGCAACGCGGCGCTGGCCGCCCTCGCTGCAGATCTCCCCAGCCCGATCCTCGCCGACGTGACCGGGATGCGCCGCCACACCGCGCTCCGCTGGGTCGCCTACGCCAGGCGCGACTGGGCCGAATACCTGGCGGCCCGGGCCGCAGACGACGAGGAAGCTCCTCCTCCCTAACGAGGCAGAGGTATCAGGCGCCGTACTTGGCTGTCCTCGCGGCCTCGCCCGTGTCCGTATCCCGCGCGCACACCCTGGTGGATGAGGTGTCACCACGATGGACGATGACGACCGCTGCGAGGCCGACGGCCAGGCCGAGAGCGGTATGCGGACCGAACGGTTCGCCGAACATGAGGGCTCCCCAGACTGCCGTGACCGGGGCCATGAGGAACATGAGCGTGTTGACCTTGGTGACTCCAGAGCGCCTCAGGATGAGCCAGTACAGCCCGTATCCGCCGAAAGTCGACAAGGCTACGAGCCAGATGATCGCGGCCCAGAACGAGAGCTCAGCGGGCGGCTCCGCGGCTCCGGCGCTCACGGCAAGTGCCGTGAAGATGACGGCACTGGTGGCGCAGTGGACGGTCAGCGACACTGCTGGCGCAACCCGTACGCGGGAGCGGCTTTCGAGGAACGTGGCCGCTACCAGCGAGAACATGCCGAGGAAGGGAATGAGATAGGCCCACCAGGCCGCACCGGTGCCGGCCGCGGCATCGGCCATGGTGACGATGGCGACGCCGCTCACCCCCAGGCACAGGCCGAGCCACTGCTTGTGTGAGACGTGCTGACGCAACAACGGTCCGGCAAGTGCTCCGGCGACGAGGGGCTGGACGCCGTCGATCAGGGCTGTGGTGCCGCTGGAGACCCCGAGTTGGATCGCGTAGTAGACGGTGAGTAGATAGCCGCTCTGCGACAGCATGCCGATCATGCCCTGCCGGGCCAGATCCCGCACCGCGAGGTCCCGCCACGACGTTCTGGAGACGGTGGCAATGACGATCAGGATGACGGCCAGCGGCAGGAACCGCCACATCAGGATCGTGACCGCAGACGCACTGCCCGCGCCGAGCTTGGCTCCGATGAACCCGGAACTCCAGCAGATCACGAAGGCGATCGAGAGCAGGAAGTTCACGCCTCACCCTCCACTAAACAGATCGGTATACCCATCGACTCACTATACAGATCGGTATACTCCTGAGGTATGGGCACTACCGAGAGGCCGCGACGGATCACGATGACGCCTGCCGCCCGGCGCGTCCTGGAGGCCGCCGCGAGGCTGTTCTACGAGCGCGGCATCCATGCCGTCGGGGTGGACCTGATCGCCGCCGAGGCCGGGGTGACAAAGAAGACCCTCTACGACCGGTTCGGTTCCAAGGAGCAGATCGTCGTGGAGTACCTCGCGGATCGTGATGAACGCTGGCGGGCCTTCCTCGCCCAGTGCCTCGACGCCGCACCACCGGTGTCGGCGGCGCGCGTCCTTGCCGTCTTCGATGCCTCACGCGCGTGGTCGGCGAAGAACAGTTCCAAGGGGTGCAGCATGGTCAATGCTCACGCCGAGATCAGCGATCCGTCCCACCCGGCCTACGCGATCATCGCCGGGCAAAAGCAGTGGATGCTCACCCTGTTCACCGACCTCGCCGGGGACATCACCCCGGACGGGGCCGGCCATCTGGGCCAGACACTCATGCTGCTTCATGAAGGAGCGCTCGTCGCCCACGGCCTGAACATCTTCGCGGACCCCATCGGCCATGCCCGCGAACAGGCGAAAGCTGTCCTTGCCGCCACTGGGAACTCCGCAGCAAAGCGGTGAGGCGACACCCAAAAGATCGCTTCTGCGAGCCGGAAAGAGGAGGAATAGCGCACGGTCGGAATAACCCCCTCCCGCCAGTAATTCTCGGCCTTCGGTCCGGCTGCTGCCCCGATCCCGAGGAAGGCCGGCACCTCATCCGCGGCAACGTCTACACGACGGCCCGTGACGAGGACGGCTTCCACCTGTCCACCGGTGAGCTTCGTGAAGTTCCCTGGGTCGCGATCAAGCCCGTCGTCAACGCCATCCGCGTCCTGGAACGCTTCGTGCCCGACGGAGTTCTCCTGTTCGACCAGAGTGCCCAGGCTTCATGGCGAGCCTGTTTGCCGGGCCGCCGGATCGCCTCAGCTCGAGTGCTGTAGTATTCGCTTCGGGTTGACCTTGAAGGTAGTGTTCTCGACGGTTAGGTGGCAAGAGGGTGAGTGACGCGACTTCCGACCATCCGCTCCACGAACGGATCGCCGCTGCCGCCTTGACGCCCAGCGAGGCGCAGGTTGCCGCGTTCATAGTGGCCAACTCGGCCCTGGTCGCCGTGTCCTCGACGGCCGAGCTCGGACGCCTTACCTCCACCAGTGATGCCACCGTGGTTAGAACAGCCAAGAAGCTTGGCTATCCGAACTTCCGCGAGTTGCGCCGTTCGGCGCTGGCCACATCCAACCGGTATCTGGATCCGTCCAAGGTGCTCGATGATCAACTCGGTCAGATCGGCAGCTCCAGCTTCGGCGCGAGAAGGGTTCTGCGCGACACCGCAGAACTCGTTGCTCAGTTCGAGGCAAATCTGGACGCGGAGAGCTGGGATCGCGCTGTCGCTGCGATGGCAGACGCGGCGCGTGTCGTCGCTTACGGCATCGGCCCCAGCGGCTGCGCCGCTGACTACCTCAGTACCAAGGTCAAACGTGCCGGGGTGCCCAGTACGAGCATCAAGGCGACAGGGCTCACGCTCGCAGATCACTTGCTCGATATCACCGCAGACGATGTGGTCCTCGTCTTTGCCACCCTGCGCCGCTTCCGGGAAATCGACATCGTCCTCGAGCATGCGGCCGACGTGGGGGCAACCACCATCCTTGTCAGTGAGACACTCGGAATAACGCTGCGTGACCGCGTAGATATCGTCCTGGCTACGCCTCCGACCACTCACGGCACCAGCGACGGGGTCATCATGGGAATGATCGTCGCCCGAGCACTCGAACTCTCTGTTGCAGCGCAAGATCAGGCCAATGCTGTCCGTTCGATGGAACAGATCAACGCCCTCAGGGCCAACATCGTCGGGGGCAAACTCGACATTGAGGGCTGACGTTCGCACTGCAGTCCACGGACCCTCCGTAATCCCCGGGGCCGTGCAGGGGTGTGTGCTGGTCGGGTGTGTCAACCGGGACAAGTCCACCACCGGGGCGAGCGGGGCGGTCCAGTGGGACGTACAGGTCGCCGCCTGCAGGATGCAAGTCTGGCTGGCAGCCTGGGGCGCTTCATTTGGTGGCCCACGATCATCAAGCATTCAGACCCTGCTGCGGGCCCTTGACCTGGCGACTGAGTTGGGCGGCCAGGAGAGGCGTGCCCTTCAGCACGACAGGATGTGCGCCTGGAGCTCGCACTCTGCCTGTACGCCCTCTTGGCAACAGGTGAAACGAGGGCCATGTACGGCGGATGAAAAGTGAGCCACTCTGCGATCTCTTGATCATTCTGACTTCACTGTCTGTGGAGTCAGGAGGAAGCGAGGGTGATCGAGGTGGAGGGCGGGGCGGAGACCGCCGGATGCACCGGGTTGAAGGGGTGTCAGCGAGGGCTGTGGCCCGGCATCTGGGGATCTCCAGGAACACCGTGCTGCGTGCTCTGGCCTCGGACCGGCCGCCGCAGTACCGGCGAGCGCCGAAGGGCTCGGCGGTGGACGCGGCCGAGCCGACCGTGCGGGAGCTTTTGAATCAGACGCCGACCATGCCCGTGCCGGTGATCGCGGAGCGGATCGGCTGGGAACGCGGGCTGACGATCCTGCGCGAGCGGGTGCGCGAGTCGCGGACGGCCTACCTCCCGGTGGACCCGGTCTCGCGGACGGTCTATGAGCCGGGCGAACTCGCGCAGTGCGACCTGTGGTTTTGCAAGCTTCTTCATCGCCAACATCATCCTCCTTGTGCTGAATCTTCCACTGGTCAGCCTCTGGGTGAAGGTGATCAAGGTGCCGACCGGGCTACTCATGAGCATCGTGGCGTCCTGCTGCCTGCTCGGCGCGTATCTTGCGCGGAACAGCTTCACCGACGTGTGGGTATGTGTCGCCTTCGGCCTAGTCGGCTGGCTTTTCACAGCCTGGGATGTGCCCATTGCGCCACTAGTAATGGGGATGATTCTGGGGCCTCTGGTAGAAATGCGGGCGGAACAATCACTCGCCATGTCGCCTACCTTCTTCCTGGAGCGGCCAATCTTCATCGCCTTTGCCCTCCTTACAGTCATCTCGGCGGTTTTCGGGATGCAAATGCGTCACAAGGGCATGGCCTCTGACGAGGATTGAGAATCCATCCACAAGCCGTTCCTTGACCGGCCGCACCGAAATCGCGACTTGCTCGGTGCAATCCAGCTCCCAGCGGTTCGCCGGCGCCGTACCAACGAGTGGCGCAGTGGGCGTCCAGCGGAGTTTCCGCTGGACGCCCACTGCTGCGCAAGCTGAAGGTCGTGTGCTGAAACGGAGCGCTGAGATTTACAAGCCGCTGCAATCCGCTTGTCGACAATAGAGCTAGAAGCTCCACCTGAGCGGGCGGTCACCAGATAGTCGGCTGTCTGGTGACCGCTCCCCACGTTCGGTCGTTCATCAAATTCCGTAATGTGTCCGGGCTGCCCAAGGTGCCCTACGACAACACCTCCAAGGAAGCTGCAGCGGGAGGCGCTAGCCGCCCAGTTCCTCTGCACCGCGCGGACCGCACTCCGAGAGAGGCGAGGCCGGACACGGAGAGCACAGGAGGTTCAATACGATGGTTCTGAAAACGTTCGGCTGGTCGTTCGCGGTCACCGCGCTCGGCCTGGTTGCGGCGGTCCTCTTCGGGGGGTGGACCGCTCTCGGCATCGTGGCGATCCTCTCCGTCCTGGAAATCTCGCTGTCGTTTGACAACGCGGTGGTCAACGCCGGGATCCTGAAGAAGATGAATGCCTTCTGGCAGAAGTTCTTCCTCACCATCGGCATCCTGATCGCCGTGTTCGGTATGCGACTGGTCTTCCCCGTCGTCATCGTCGCGATCAGCGCCCAGCTCGGGCCGATCGAGGCGGTCGACCTCGCGCTCAACGACAAGGACATGTACCAGCAGCTCGTCACCGACGCGCACCCGGCGATCGCCGCGTTCGGTGGGATGTTCCTGCTGATGATCTTCCTGGACTTCATCTTCGAGGACCGGGACATCAAGTGGCTGAGCTGGCTGGAGCGCCCGCTGGCCAAGCTCGGCAAGGTCGACATGCTGTCGGTCTGCATCGCGCTCATCATCCTGCTGATCTCCGCCATCACCTTCGCCACCAACGCCCACCAGCACGGCGGCGCGCATGTGGACAAGTCGGGCACGGTCCTGCTCTCCGGTATCGCGGGTCTGATCACCTACATGGTCGTGGGCGGCCTGTCCGGCTTCTTCGAGGACCGGCTCGAAGAGGAGGAGGAGCGCGAGCACGAGGCGGAGGAAGCGGCCGAGCGCGCCGGCAAGCCGCGCTCCGCGGTCGCCCTGGCCGGCAAGGCCGCGTTCTTCATGTTCCTCTACCTCGAGGTCCTGGACGCCTCCTTCTCCTTCGACGGTGTGATCGGCGCCTTCGCCATCACCAACGACATCGTCCTGATGGCGCTGGGTCTCGGAATCGGCGCGATGTACGTCCGTTCACTGACCGTGTACCTGGTCCGCCAGGGCACCCTCGACGACTACGTCTACCTGGAGCACGGCGCGCACTACGCGATCGGCGCGCTCGCCATGATCCTGCTGGTCACGATCCAGTACGAGATCAACGAGATCATCACCGGCCTGATCGGTGTCGTCCTGATCGGTGCCTCCTTCTGGTCCTCGATGCACCGCAACCACGCCCTGGCCACCGCCGAAGGCAGGACACAGGATCCATCCCGCGCTGAAGCGGCTCCGTATCCAGCAGAGCCGAGTCGGAAGTAGCCGACCTTCCGCGGGGGCCGAGGCGCTCCTCCTGCTTTCGCCCACGAGGTAGGCACATCCGCCACGTCCTCCTGGTGTGGGGGGAGGCAAACCGAGACCTCGTGAAGTATTCACTACGCATTGCTTATAGTTGTAGCGCATGCTACCTTTCGGGTGTTGCGAGGTGACCGAGCTCGACTCGCTTCTCCACGCGTTGGGGACCCAGGCGGACGGGCCCCTCCGCTCGATCGGACAGAGGCTCACCACGGCCGAGGATGCCTCGCCGCGGCGCGAACGCACGTCCTCTGATTGCCCTTCCGGCATCCCCGCCGAAGCCGAGCCCTTGGCACTGCCAACGCGGCTGTTGCCAGGCGGGCCGAATCGGCACTGGCCAGGCACCGCTCGGCGCCGCTGCGCCAAGTGCCTCCACGGCAGCTGCAGTGCAGCAGCGCATCGCGGCAAATCCCTCTGGCTCCGCTCGGTTTTACAAGCGCCGTTGCCCGAGCGGAAGTCCCGGCGATCCCCACCCCAGGATGGCCGGGACTCTCTCATGTCCTGCGGTAGAACGGGCGTTCCTGCTCTCCGTGGCAGGGGCAGGCTGAGGTTGCCGAGCAGCGAGGGTCGCGTCCCGCGAGGTGCAACACCGTTGCCTTATGCCGTCCGGCAACTTTGTCAAGTTCATGAACGAGAGGACGGGACCCCTGGTAGATCCCTGTGGTGTCGAGCCCAGAGATCGTCGTACCGGTGGTCCCGTTGCCGCGGCATTCTGCCACCCCGCCACCCGTGGCGTCAGCTCATGATGTGTACGCTCCCGGCCACCTGGGAGAGTTGACGCAGGTCATCGACAGCGGACAGTCCCCGGGCTCGAGCAGGAGGTCTATGCCCTGCTGACGGTCTACCAGGCGCTGGTGCGGACCGCGGACGACCTGGTCACAGCCCAGCCGGGCCTGTCGGCGGAGCGCGTCAGCTGATCGTGCTGCTCAACGCCGCCGCCGACCAGATCGTGGCCGCCCGCGGCATCGCCCCAGACGGTCCGGTGGGCCTCGTCGGGGCGATCGGTCGTGTCGCCCTGGCCGGCCTCCTGCCGAAGGGCCGGCGCTGGCGTCTGAAGGCCCGCGTCCGCAAGCGCAACAGCAAGTACACGTTCACTACCGGCAAGCACCCCAGAACAGCCAAGGCGTACACCCTTCACTTCGAGATGATCAAGGAAGGCGGCTGCCTTGACACCACCAACCGTGGCTAAAGGCAACGGTGTTGCACCTCGCGGGACGCGATCACAGCGAGTCGCACGATCATCCGCTTACTGTCGGGCATTGCTAGCGAACGGGGACTCCGCAAAGGTTGGAGTTACACATGTGATGACTGGTCAGGAACCGTCACCTCGAACCACACGGTCTTTCCATGAGGCTGAGACTTGATGCCCCACTGGTCGGCGAGCGCGTCCACCAACTGCATGCCGCGCCCCGATTCGTCACCCGGATCGGGTGAATGGATGTGGGGCGCGGCGGGGTGGTGGTCTGACACTTCACAGCGGAGTGTGCCGGGCTGGCTCTTGAGGCAGAGTCGGACCGGGCTGCAGCCGTGAGTGATGGCGTTGGTGACGAGCTCGCTGACGAGCAACTCGGTGGTGTCGGAATGTGCAGCGAGGTCCCAGCGGCTCAGTTGCTGTCGCGTGACTTTGCGGGCTTGGCTCACTGCGGCGAGGTTGCATGGAACCTGCCATGAGAAGGCGTCGTTCACTGAGGAGACCCGGCAGGGGTGGCCATGAGGCGCCGGCGCAGGACTGCTTTCGCGCAGCGTGTCATGAAGGGTCACGCACGAGCCGGGAATTCCTGTAGGCAGAGGTGATTCGCGGAGCGGGAATGAGTAGTACATGATCGCTGTCGATTCGATCTGACTGATATCAGTCGCGTTGGCAGGGTTGCGCGGTTTCCAAGTTGATGTTGGACCTGTTGATCTCGCTCATTCACAGAACACCGCCATAGTAGCATTTACTACAGATGATGCAATACTGAAGTGGGCACTTCAGAATGATCTCGGGCTGGGCATACGACGCCCGCAGCTCGGGATATCTCGCCCCTTGCAAGCGGCCTGCGGCAGGCCGATGGCGCAGTGCCCCGGCTAACAACTCACAACACAGGCACCATGTGTCCTCGTCCGCGTTGCGCGATGTGTCGGTGCTCCCCTCACGCGATGCCCTGCTGCGCCGGCCGGGTCCCGAGTGACTCGTCGACCGGGTCACCGCATACCGAGCCCTGGCAAGGCTGGAGCACTCCCGGGCGGAAGGAATGCTCCTGCGGGCGAACCGTGACAGCGACACCGGATCGATGCCGTGCCGCAGCGGGCGTGCGCGCAGGACGACGACGTCGGCAAGGCGATGCAGCAGCGACGGCGCCACCGCCTCGTCACTCAAGGACATGGTCATCGCAGGTCCATCCGTCCGCTCATCAGCTCATTGATCATCTTTGCCTGCGGCTGGGTAAGGTCCCGGCGCGTCTTCCGCGACGCGCTGGGCGTCGACGAGGCGACCTGGCTGCGGGGGCGCGGCTGGGCCCTGGCCACCGGCCTGAACGCGTACTCCTCCTACGCCGCCGTCAATCCGGTGATCGCCGCCCAGACCACGCGGCAGATCGAGGCGGCCCTGGCGGGGTGAGTCGAAGAGGCGTACCACCCTCCACCCATGCGATGCGTTGATGATGTCAACACGCACAACTGCTACATCCCCGTGAGCGTTTCGTGTACGGTGATGCCCACTGACACACCTCAGGGGGGACCATGAGCGACTTGCAGCCGCCGCATTCCGTTCCGTCGGAGTACGAACTCGCGGCATGGCGGTCCATCCAGCAGTTCAAGGGCCGCCCGCTGTCGCACGGGATGCAGAACGCCGGCGAGCGCATGGCCAAGGGCGTCGCACAGCTCGGCAAGCGCGCGACGAAGCAGCTGGAGAAGCATCCGCGGGCCGCGTCGGCGGTCGCGCGCGGCCAGGAGTTCGCCGCCAAGGGCGCTTCCAAGGTCGGCGCCGGCGCGCGCGTCGCCGCCGACGCCATGCCGGACTGGGGCGGCACCGCCGTGCAGTCCGTGAAGAAGACGGTGGGGCGGGTGTCGCGGGCGGGACTCTCTCCCCAGCGGGTGGTGGCACTCCACAACAAGCGCGGCCACGACGTCACTTCACTGTCCGACCTGCGCCGCCTCGATCTCGAACAGGTCGACGCGGTCCACGGCAGGGCGGCGAGCTGGTACTACCCCGCCGCCGCGGCGCTCTCCGGAGCGGGCTCGGCATTCGCCATCTCCGGCGGGGAGTTGGTCATCGCGGCGTCCGCCGGGGCCGCGGCGGCGCCGTCGGGAGGTGCGATCGCCGGTGCCTTCCTCGCCGACGCGGCCTTCGTCCTCGGACTCGCGTCCCGCGCCGTCGGCCAGGTCTCGCTGGCCTACGGGTACGACCCGGAGGATCCCGCCGAGAAGCTCTTCGTGATGTCGGTCGTCAACGTCGGCACCGCCGGTACGGCCACGGCCAAGAACGCCGCGATGGCCGACCTCTCGAAGCTCACCCAGGCGCTTTTCAAGGGCAAGACCTGGGAGAAGCTGAACGAGACCCTCATCGCCAAGGTGTCCTCGGCGTTCGCGAAGGCGTTCGAGTTCCGCCTCACCAAGAAGGGGCTCGGCAAGGCCGTACCCGCCCTGGGCATCGCCGTGGGCAGCACCCTGAACTGGGCCACCCTGGAAGGGATCATCGACGCGGCCGAGATGGCGTACCGGCGCCGCTTCCTCCTGGAGAAGTACCCGCATCTCGCCGAGGAGGCGTCCGAGGCACCCGAGGCGTCCGCCGACGCCGCCCCGGACACCCCGGACGACGACGCGGACGCGGACGCGGAGATCAGCGTCCTCGACCAACTCGCCGAGGCGGGCGGCCCCGACCTCCGCTGACGCGACGTCCCGTCCGCACGCGGTCCGCCGGCCCCGCGTCCGACGGATCCGCCGGGTTGCGTAACATCCTGACCAAGGCGGGAACCCCCATGATCTGCGGCCCGGGCTCCGACGGCCGCAATCGCTGGCACAAGCCATGAGGTGATGGCGGTCGCTCACCTGCCACCACCGCCCAATGCATGCCCACGTACATCAGCAACGTGCGCAATTGTCCTACGTAACGCCGATCACCCCATGTGGTCGTCGTCTAGCATTGCGCGATCAATGAAGGAGATGTGAAGTTCCTGCCGCTTCGTTCATGGGGCAGGGGTGTGTGAAGCGCGCCGGCGCTCTGGTCGCCGTGTGCTCGGATCGTTGGAAAGTCCCGGCTTCACCGGGCAAGGGTGGGGAATGTTCACGGGGACACATCTCGACAGAGAGGTGACGGCGCGTCACCTCGAGGACGTGGCGCGGGATCCCGCGCTCGCCCCGCGTGCGGAGGAACTGCGCGCGCTGGCACAGGCACTCGAATCCACCGAGGGAGACGCCCTCGACGCCTGGGCCGATCTGGATCTGATGGGCCACTTCGCACGGCCCGAGAGCATCGCCGAGCCCGTGGACGTCCGTCGGGGGGCACGGCTCGACTCCGTGCTGGACTGGGTGCTGGGCGCGTTGGTCTTCCTGCCCTTGCTGTTCACATGGTTCGGCCTGTGGCAGGCGTCGAGTGCCTACGGGGCGCTCACCGGGGACGACCCCAAGGCGGCCGGGCGGCCGTTCCTGCAGCTGTGGCAGTCCGGGTTCGACGGGCATCTGAGTGAGACGTACCGCTTCGGTCATGTGGCCGTGGGGGGATGTCTGGCGTTGGTGATGCTGTTCGTTCTCACGGCCGTGCACGGCTACCGGCGTACCGGTGCCGACCGGCGCGAGGAGCAGGCGCGTGGCCGTGCCTCCGCGGCTCTGGCCCGGCTGGTTCCCGTGCTCACCCGTGCCCAACTCGCGCTCAACGAGCACCGGTTCGCCTCGCCCCAGCGGTTCGCCGCCGAGCTCAACGCGGCGGCGGGGCGGCTGCAACGGATGCACACCAAGGCCATCACCACGCAGGAGGCGCTGACCCGGGCCGCCGAGATGGTGAGCGAGGCCGCGGACAAGGCGGAGCGGCGTCTGGCGCAGGCGGAGGCGTACGTACGGCCCGTCGAGCAGGTCGTGCTGCGGATCGAGGAGACCGTGCGGGACAGCGGTACGGCCCTCCAGGCCGCCGTGCAGGCGCTGGACGCCCCGTTGACCCAGGCGGGCCGGCGGCTGGCCGACGCCGTCGACGGGCAGACCGGTGTCCTGGACAAGGCGCTGGAGGGTCTCAAGGCGGCCGGCGACGACATGCGTGACGTGCTGTCCCGCGCCGCCGACCGGCTGGAGACGGCCGTCGGCGACAACGGTGACCGCGTGCGCGGCGCGCTGTCCGACGCGGCCCGGCAGGTCGAGGACTCGCTGACCGTGCTGGCCGCCTCCCAACGGGGGTTCACCACCGGCGTCGAGGTGGTGGCGGACGTCAACGGCCGTTTGCTGAACGACCTGGGCGTGGTGGCGCACCGGACCGGTGAGGCCGCCGAGGCGTCACGGGACGCGCTGCTCGGTATCGAGTCGCGTACCCGCGCCGTCCAGGAGGCGACGGACCGCTTCACGGAGGTCACCGACACCCTCGAACGGGCGCTGCGTGAGACGGAGGCCGCGCGGACCGAGGCGGAGGCGGCGCGTGCGGGTGCGGAGGCGGCCCAACGGCGCGCGGAGAGCGATCTGCGGCGGGCCGAGGCGATGCGGACCGGGATCGGACCGGCTCGGTGAGTCCTCCGCGGAGGCGTTTCCGGTTCACGCCGCTGCACCTGGCGGGGTGGCTCTTCGCCGACATGCTCCTCGTCCTCGCGCTGGTGTCCATGGGAGACCGCGGTGATCCGCTCGGCGCGCGTGCCGGTGCCGAGCCCTCGGCCTCACCGGCCGCCACACGGTCACCGAAACCGAAGCCGAGTCCGGACCCGACGCCGACCGGGCCGCGGTCGGTGGCGCGCAAGCCGGTGACGGTGCGTCTGACGGCGGCGGCCGGTGACACCCCGCGCATGGTGGAGCAGCTCCGCGCCGCCACCACCCGGTACGAGGGGCGCGACGCGGCCTTCGTGCTGACCTTCGGCCAGGCACCGGAGCCCGGTGCCGGCCAGGCGTACGCGCGGGAGGTGAACGAGGCCCTGCGCGAAGCCCGGCCGGAGATGTTCACCGACGCGACGACCCGGGACTTCTGGAACGGCGGCCCTTCGGGCTCGGCCGACCTGGAGATCTACTTCTACACCCGTTGACGGCCACGCCGTCCCATCAGCTCAGGAGAACCAGCCCATGCAACTCCTCCCCTTCTACATGGTGTGCGACGAGTCCGGCTCCATGGCGGGGCCGGAAGGCGTCGGCACCATCAACGCGGCGTTGCCCGACCTGCACCACGAGATCAGCACCAACCCGAGTGTCGCGGACAAGACCCGGTTCGCCCTCATCGGCTTCTCCACCCAGGCCACCGTGTTGCAGCCCCTCGCCGACCTGAGCGAACTGACGCAGCTGCCTGCCCTGTCGGCGGGCGGCGTCACGTCCTTCGGTGCCGTCTTCCGGCTGCTCAAGGACACCATCGAGCAGGACGTCACGGCGCTGAAGGCAGAGGGCCACGACGTCTACCGGCCCGTGGTGTTCTTCCTCTCCGACGGTATCCCCACCGACGACGGCTGGCAGGCCGCGCTCAAGGACCTCAACTCCTTCCGGTACGCGCCGAAGATCATCGCGTTCGGGATCAGCGACGCCGACGCCGCGACGATCACCGAGGTGGCCAACTTCAAGGCGTTCATCCAGCGGGACCAGTCCGTCTCGCCGGCCCTCGCCCTGCGGGAGTTCGCCTCCAGCCTGACCCGGTCCATCGTCAGCTCGGCGACCAGCATGGCCGCGCAGGGCGGGGACGGGTTCGAGCTGCAGGTGGACGAGCAGGTGCCCGGGTTCACCAGCCTCTCCTTGGACAAGCTGTGAGGGGCCCGGTGCAGTACGGAGGAGGAGTTCCGGAGCCGCACGAGGGCGCCCCTGACGTGAGCGCACGTACCCACGCCGACGAGTTGGACGCGCACCTGGCGGGTCTGCCCACCGGCATCGTCCAGGACACGCGTATGCCGCCGGGGACCGCCGGTCCCGCGTCCCAGCCGCCGGGGACCGCCGCTCCCGCGTCCCAGCCGCCGGCTCCGGCGACCGAGCACTGCCCGCCGGCCCCGGCGGCCCCGGCAGTCCCGGCGGCCCCGGCGGAACCGGCAGAACCGGCCGGACTTCCGCCGCGCGGGGAGCCCGCGCACGTCGGCGGGCGGCCGCCCAGCTACCCGCCGCACCCGCTGCGGTGCCCGTCCGTGCGGGACGGCGACCCCTTCGCGGCCCTCACCCCGGCCGTGCTGCTGGACGGTGCGCAGGTCGGCCGGCTGACCGTCCGGGCGGCCTCCATCCGCGGCGACTCCCACAACTGGGAGGGAAGCTGCCGCCAGGACTCCATGACGGTGACCCGCGTCGGTCCGCCCGAGGCCGAACTGCTGTTGCTGGCGGTCGCCGACGGGGTGGGCTCGGCGGCCCGCTCGCACGAGGGCTCGTACCACGTCACCCACCGGGCGGCGCTCCATCTGGACCGGGAGGCGGAGAACATCCACGCGGCGCTGACCGCCCGGGACGAGGGTGAGCTGCGCGCGATCGCCAACAAGGCGATCGCCGGAGCCGTCAGCGATCTGCACATCGGGCCGGAACACGCCACGACCCTGCACGTACTGCTGGTGCCGGTCGACACCGCCGTCCCCGGGCGCGTCCTGTTCAGCGTGGGTGACGGCGGGCTGTTCGTCCTGCGGGAGGGGCAGTGGCACGAGACCGGCCCGGTGGACGAGGGAAGCCTCCTGGACACCCGTACCGAGGCCCTCCCGCATGCGTACCGCAGCGTCAAGGCAAGGCTGCTGTACGGCGATCCCAGGCAGGTTCTCCTCCTGGGCACCGACGGCATCACCAACCCGCTCACGCAGAAGGACCCGGCGTTCGCCCGGCACCTCGCCCGCGCGTGGGGCGGGCCGGCCGTGCCGTCGCTGTCCGACTTCCTGTGGCAGGCGCAGACGCGGATCAAGTCCTACGACGACGACCGGACCGTGATCTGTCTGTGGGAGGGGACGGAATGAGCGCGGAGGACGGGGCCGACGTCGAACGGTCCACGCTCACCCTCGCGGAACGGGTGGGCAGCGGCGGCCAGGGGGACGTCCACGCGGTCACGGACGGCCCGCTGCTGTTCAAGGAGTACAAGGAGCCGTCCAAGGTCAACGGCACCGCCCTCGCGGACCTGGTCGCCCTGCGGCAGGGCCTCGGCGGGACGGACCGGGGGCGCCTGGACGACCTCGCCGCCTGGCCGCTGTGCCGGGTGGTCGAGGGAGGCCGGGTGGTCGGGTTCCTCATGCGACGCGCTCCGGCGAACATGACCTGGCGGACCGCCTCGGGGGCCACGAAGCTGCTGGAACTGCAGTACCTCATCCGGCCTCCGAAGGCGGCCTGGCAGGACGTCGTGCAGCCGGATCCGGACCAGCGCAGAGCGCTCGCGCTGGCCTGCGTCGAGGCCGTCGGCTGGTTCCACGGCGCCGGGCTCGTGATCGGTGACATCTCACAGGCCAACGTCCTGTGGTCCCTCTCCCCCGGGCCGACCGTGTACTTCCTCGACTGCGACGGTTTCCGCCGGGTGGGGCGCCCGGCGGTCCAGGCCCAGGCCGCCACCCCGGACTGGAGCGATCCGCGCGCCCCCTCCACGGACGCGATGGTGGACACCGACGCCTACAAGACGGCTCTGGTGGCGGGACGCGTCGTCGCCCAGGAGCCGTACGTGCTCCCGGGTCATGAACTTCAGCCGGTATCCGGTTGCCTGAATGACCGTCAGACCGACGCCGTGCGCGCGCTGTTCGCCCAGGCCGCCGGGGAGCGCGGCACGCGGCCCCGGCCGGGCGAGTGGCAGACGGCGCTCGGTGACCGCGACGTCATCACGCTCACCGCGGCCCCGCCGCGGCCCCGGCCGTCCGTCGACCACACGGTCCTGGACGGACATCGCGACAGGCCAACGATCCGGCTGCGGGGGCCGGTGCGGTAAGGAGGGCGGCTCACCGGGAAGCCGCCCTCCTCCCGCCGGTCAGAGGCCCGCCCGCTCCAACAGCACCGGAAGCGCCTGCGGCTTCACCTTCTGGACCGAGCGCACCTGTGCGAGTGCCAGTTCGTCCCGGGTCACGGGATTGCGGTACAGCGCCTGCGTCGCATCGGCGAGCAGGCTCGCGCCGACCAGGTAGGACACACCGGGGGCCTCCGGGTCGTCCCAGGGCTCCTTGTCCACCTCGGCCACCGCGGCGACCGCCGAGTCGGGGTGGGTGAAGAAGAACCAGAGGCGGTCTCCGTACTCCATGCGGTTGCGACGGCTCAGCCAGAGGTCGAGCTCGGGCTCCTCCTGCGCCAGCCGTCGCATCGTCTCCTTGTCGGACGGTTCCCCGTCGAGCGTGTCCTTGTTCGGATTGAGGATGTATATCCAGTCCGCCACTGCTCCCCCTCGGTCGGCACCCGCACATCGCCACCACGGCAGCCCGCGTCATGTCATGTCGCGCGCCGCGTACAGCCGTTCCCCCCATCACATGGTGCCAAGTCCCGGCGGTAAAAGCAGCATCACATTCCCCTTCACCGGCAGTGTTGCGGCCGCACGGGCACGCATCGGGGGGCGGACCGCGCGATGCACTCCTATACGTACACACTTGCGGGTCTTCACTCGTTCTCGTTAATGCGTTGACAGCATTCACATGCTCGCGTCATTGTTGTTTCGCCAACAGGTCGACCCGTCGGCCTCAAGCGCATCTCCCTCAGCACCCACACAGGAGGAGCAGCACATGACCGACCGTCCGCAGACCCCTGCCGATTCCGACACCGACCGGCCGGCCTCCGTGCGGGAGCTTCTCCTCGCCCGGCTCGACGGCTCGGATCTCCCCCCGGACGTACGCTCCGTGCTGCGCGAACTGCTGCCCGAGGAGCGGGTCGGGAGCGGCGAGGGGCGGTCCGGCCCGGTGCAGTTGCGTTCCGTCACCGCCGCCGGCTGGCGGGGCATCGGGCCGCGCACCACGCTCGAACTGCCGCCCGGACCGGGCCTGGTGGTCGTCGCCGGGCCCAACGGCTCCGGCAAGTCGAGCTTCGCCGAGGCGGCGGAGACGGCCCTGACCGGACGCAACTCCCGCTGGGACAAGCGCAGGGCCGGTGACTGGAAGCAGGGGTGGCGGAACCTGCACAGCCCCGACGTGGTGCCCGAGGTGTCCGTCGAACTGAGCGTCGGCGAGCACCGCGAACCCGTCACTGTGCGCCGGACCTGGTACGGAGCGAAGGTGGACGACGCGCACACGCGCGCCGAAGGGCCCGACGGCACGGAGCGTCAGGTGAGCGAGATCGTCGACGCCCGCGCGCTCGACCTCGCCCGGCCCTTCCTGCCGTACAGCGAGCTCGGCTCCATGATCAACGGCACGCTCTCCGATCTGCACGACGCCTTCTTCAAGCTCCTCGGGCTGGAGTTACTGGCCGACCTCGACGGACGCGTCAAGGACGCGGCCGCCGCGTGTGACAAGGCCGACAAGGACGAGAAGCAGCGCACGGAACAGCTGCGCGGCGAACTGGCCGCGCTGGACGACCCGAGGGCGCGGGAGGCGGCCGAGGCGCTGTCCTGCGGTCCGCCGGACACCGGCAGGGTGCGGGCGCTGCTGGCGAACCGGTCCGTGGCGGCCGAGACGGAACTGGCCCGGCTGCGGCGGCATGCCGGCGTCACCGGTCCCGACCTGTGCGAGGTCTCCGGAGCGGTTGCGCGGCTGCGTGAGGCGGCGGCTCGCGCGGAGGACGCCCGGGACGGCAGTGCGGAGAACTCCCGGCGGCTGGCGATGCTGCTGGAAGCGGCACTGGACCACCGGCGCCGGTCCCGGTCCCCGGACTGCCCGGTGTGCGGCACCGGCGGACGGCTCGACCAGGCGTGGGCCGAGCGGGCGCGGGCCGAGGTGGAACGGCTGCAGCAGGAGGCCGCCGAGGCGGAGACCGCGCTGCAGGACGTCGCGAAGGCCCGGCAGGCGCTGCACGACGTGATCGACCCCGTCCCGGCGTGGCTGCAGACGGACGACTCGCCCCTTGCCGAGCTCTGGCGGCAGTGGGCGCTGTGCCGGAACGTCGCCGACGTCCCGGACCTGGCCGGCCGGGCGGAGCGCGCCGCCGTCGCCCTGGAGGAGGCGTGCCGGCAGGTCCGCGAGGACGCGGTCCGCCGGCTGGCCGAGCAGGACGGCGACTGGCAGCCGATGGCCGTGCGGCTCACCGACTGGCTGTCCGTGGCCGAAGGGGCCGACACCGCCCGCGCCCGCCGCCCCCAGGTGAAGAAGGCACGTGCCTGGCTGCGCAAGGTCATCGACGAACTGCGCGACGAGCGGCTGCGTCCCTTCGCCGAACGCTCGCAGGAGGTGTGGCAGCAGCTGTGCGAGCACAGCAGCGTCACGCTGGGTTCCGTCACCCTTGCCGGGACCCCCGGCCGCGGCAGAGTGGAACTCGACGTCACCGTCGACGACATGACCGCACCCGCGTACAGCGTGATGAGCCAGGGCGAGCTCCACTCGCTGGCGCTCTCGCTGTTCCTGCCGCGCGCCACACATGAGGACAGCCCGTTCGGCTTCCTGGTGATCGACGACCCCGTCCAGTCCATGGACCCGGAGAAGGTCGAGGGACTCGCCCGGGTGCTCGACACCGTGGCCCGGGACCGCCAGGTGATCGTCTTCACCCATGACACCCGGCTGCAGCAGGCGATCGCCCACCTGGGCATCCGGGCCACCGTGCTGCGGGTCACCCGTCGCACCGATTCCGTGGTGGGCGTCGAAACGGTGACCGACCCGGTGGACCAGGCACTGTCGGAGGCGCGAGCCGTTTCCCTCGACCCCGACCTGCCCCAGGACGTGGCCGATCGCGTACTGCCCGCCATGTGCAGGGGCGCCATCGAAGTCGCGAGTCTGACGGTGGCGCGACGCCGCCTGCGCGACGAGCGCGGGATGTCACTGCCGGAGGTCGAGAAGCGTATCGCGTCTCTGGAACGCACCAAGGAGTACGTGGCGCTCGCCCTGCTGGGCGATGAGAAGCAGCACGCCCGCGATGCCGTCGAGCGGACGCGCGCAGGCGGCTGGAAACTACTCGAGTCCCTCAACATCGGCACGCACACAGCCCTGCCCACGGTCGACGACCGCAAGGCGCTGGTGTCCCGCACGAGCTCGTTGGCGAGGGCCATCCTCAGTAGTTCCGGAGCCGCCGCCAACGGCGTACCGACGCCCGTGAACGGTGGGGACGCGCGATGACGGCCGCCCCGGAGAAGCTGGTGGCCGATGCCGGCCGGCTGCTGCTGCCGCCGGCCGGGGCCGTGGGGCTCCTGACTCCGGGACTGCGGGCGCGCGCCGCGGCGGTCCTCCTGCGCATGGCGCTCGAGCAGGCCCTCGACGCCTACTGGCGGCAGGTCACCCCGCGCATGACCCGGATCGGCAAGCACCGCATCCTGTGTCTGGAGTGGTACGCGGGACGTGACACCGCGCGCCGGTGCCGCACGACGTGGGCGGCGCTCAGCGCGGCCTGCCACTACCGCACCTACGAACTGCCGCCCGCGCCGGCCGAAGTGGCGGTGCGGCTGGAGGAAGTCACGGCGCTGCTGGCGGTGCTGGGCGCCGGTCCGCCGGCGACGGACGGGGTCCCGGGGACGAGGAGGAGTGCGTGAGCGTGGAGCACGAGGCCCTGTCCGGAGAGGACCGGCCTCCCTCCGGCACGACGGAGTACCCGGAGTTCCGGTTGCGGCTGCCGGGCGGTGGCCCCGAGGCACGGGGGCGACTGCTCACGGAGAAGGGAACCAACGGAAGTCAGAAGTTCGTCGTCCTGGCCGGATCGCCCGGGCGGACGGAGGTCGTGCCGTCTTTCCCGCACCGCATGAAGTCGTCGTACCGGCTCCGTCAGCGGCTGATCGCCGAGGGGACGCTGGCCGGTTCCGCCCGGTGGCCCGGCCGGCTGGAACTGACGGAGGACGTCGAGTGCAACTCGCCGTCGGCGGCCGCCGAGATCCTGGTCGGACGCAGCGCCAACGGGTGGACCGAGTGGAAGTCGGCGGACGGACACCCGCTGGCCGACTATCTCGACCAGGTCTGGTGGGGACGCAGCCGGGCCTGGCTGGTGCGCGGGGCCAACGTCTCCGGTCTCGACCTGGTGCGACAGCTGTGGCTGTCCGAGGGGCTGGTCTCCCTCTCGGCCCGCCATCTGCGCAAGGGCGTGGCGCAGGGTGTCAGCAAGGACGGACTGCGCAGGGCCGTCGACGAGGACTACGCGTCCACCGCCACGTACAACCAGAAGATGCAACTGGTCGAGGACATGCACGCGTTCGTGTCCCGCATGCGGCCGGGCGACGTGGTGTGCACCCGCTCCGGCGGATGGCTCCACGTCGGTGTCGTCTCCGGCCCCGCCGAGCAGGTCGACTCCGAGGACGGGCGGTCCAATCTGCGCCGTCCGGTGGACTGGGCGGAGCAGGCGCACGCGTACGACGAGCTGCCGGAGGAGTTGCAGCAGCGGCTCGCATCCCCTCACGAGGTGGTCGATCTCACGGTGGTCAAGGACCTGCTCGACGGCCTCGGGCTGAGCGACCAGGATCTGATCGACGAGGCCGAGGCCACCGACCGTGCTCCCGGCGTGGAGATCCCCGCCCTCACGGCCCGTCGTGACCTGGAACTGCCCCGGCCGACACCGGAGCTGGCCGACAAGCTGCTGGTGCACGACATGGCCTGGCTGGAGGAGCTGTGCGGTCTGCTGTGGGACGAGCGCCAGCTGGTACTCTACGGCCCGCCCGGCACCGGCAAGACCTATCTCGCCCTGGAGCTCGCCGAGTTCCTGGGCGGTGGCCCCGAACAGGTCAAGCTGGTGCAGTTCCACCCCTCGTACTCCTACGAGGACTTCTTCGAGGGCTTCCGGCCGCAGGAGGACCCGGAGACCCGTGAGGTGGCCTTCCGGCTCACCGCCGGGCCGCTGCGGGAGCTGGCCGACCTCGCCTCCGGTGAGGGCAACCATCACATCCCGCATTTCCTGATCATCGACGAGATCAACCGGGCCAACCTCGCAAAGGTCTTCGGTGAGCTGTACTTCCTGCTGGAGTACCGCAGGAAGTCGGTGCGGCTGACGTACTCCGGGGACGACTTCTCCCTTCCGCGGAACCTGTTCGTGATCGGCACGATGAACACGGCCGACCGGTCCATCGCCCTGGTGGACGCGGCGATGCGGCGGCGGTTCGCGTTCGTCGAGCTGTCGCCGCGCACCGAGCCGACCAGGGGACTGCTGCGGCGCTGGCTGGAGAAGGAGGCCAGGGACTGCGAACCGGCCGATCTGCTCGACGCCCTCAACGTGCGGATCGACGACCCCGACTTCCGTATCGGGCCCTCGTACCTCATGAAGGACGGTGTCCACCGGGACGGCGGTCTGGAGCGGACCTGGCGGACGAAGATCCTCCCGCTGCTGGAGGAACACCACTACGGCGAGGGCGTGGACGTCGAGAAGCGGTACGGGCTGACGGCGCTGCGGGAGTCTCCGGGGTGACGCGGGTCGTCGAACTCGTCGAGCACGCGCCCGCGGTGAGTGTCGCGCTACCCGAGGGTGTGGGACAGGCGGTCGCCGCCCTGCGGATCGCGGACGCGGTTCCGGACGCGTACTCCCCCGGGCGGTGGCTGCTGCGGGCGGGGAGCAAGGTCGGGGCCGTCGGCGTCGCCGTGCCGGGAGGGGGTGCTCCGTTCACACTGCGGATCGTCCCCAAGGTGCCGGTCGGCCGTCTGTTCTTCCTGCTCGGGTACAGCCTCGACCCCGCCGGTGCCTGGCGGGACGGCGAGGTGGAGGTGGCCGAGCACGAGGACCTGGTGCCGGCACTCGCCCACGCCGTCGAGCGGCAGGTGGACCGGGCCTTGCGGCAGGGGCTGTTGCAGGGGTACCGGGTGGCCGAGGAGTCGTCGCTGGTCGTGCGGGGGCGGATCCGGGAGGCCGAGCAGATACGACGCCGCTTCGGAACGACCGTGCCCGTGGAGGTGGCGTACGACGAGTTCACGACGGACATCGCGGAGAACCGGATCCTGCGCACCGCCGTGGAGCGCCTGCTGCGGGTGCCGGGGGTGCCGCGGGACGTACGGCGCGGGCTGCTGCACCAGCGGGCCCGGCTGGCGGATGTGACGGTGCTCGGGCGCGGCCGTCCGCTTCCCGCGTGGCGTCCGAGCCGGCTCAACGCCCGCTACCACCACGCGCTGGGGCTCGCGCGTGCCGTCCTGGAGGACGCCTCGCCGGAGCACGGGCCGGGCGGGCTGCGCGTCGAAGGGTTCCTGTTCGACATGAACCAGCTGTTCGAGGACTTCGTGACGGTCGCCCTGCGGGAAGCGCTGCGCAGGTCGGGGCATCTCGCCCGGTTCCAGGACGCCCATCATCTGGACGAGGCGGCGGCCGTCCGCATGAGGCCCGACCTCGTCCTGTACGGGCCGGACCGCGCGCTGTGTGCGGTGGCCGACGCCAAGTACAAGGCAGAGAAACCGAGCGGATATCCGGACGCCGATCTGTATCAGATGCTCGCCTACTGCACGGCGCTCGGGCTGCGCGAAGGACACCTGGTGTACGCGAAGGGCCATGCCGGTCATGCCGCCCATCGCGTACGGCACGCGGGCATCGTGCTGCACCAGCACGCCCTGGACCTCGATCAGGATCCGGCGGGGCTGCTCGCGGACGTCGCGGAAGTCGCCGCCCGGATGGTGCGCGGCGGGGCGGGCGGGTCAGTCGTGGGGGCGTAGGGCGCCGGTGCTCAGGGCGTCGTGGGCCAGGGTGGTGATCTGGCGGGTGAGTTCCGTGACGCGGCGGGAGCGTTCCTCGAATTCCTTCAGGGCGCGGAAGGCGGAGCCGTAGCGGCGCTGGGCGGTGATGTCCATCTGCGGGATGCGGGCGCCCTTGCTGTCCAGGCGGAAAGTGCCGCTGGCGCTGGTGGAGCGGCGGCTGTTGGCGGTGCCGTGCAGGAAGCCCTGGAGGAAGTCGGTGTCGAGCTGGTCGCTGGTCGAGACCGGCTCCGGGTCGCCGAATTCGACCAGCCCGGCACGGACCAGGTCGGCGACGCTGACGCTGGGCCCGTCCAGTACGCCGGCCGGCTCGCCCGCGGTCAGCGCCGGCAGCAGTTCCGCCAGCCGGTCCAGCTGCTCGGCCAGTTCCCGGCGCAGGGCCTCGTACTCGGCTCCGTAGTCGCGGTGGGACTCCGCCACGTAGCGGCCGGGGGTGAGGTCGACGAGGTCGTCCAGCAGGTCGATCTGGGCGACCTCGGTGATCTGCTCGGGCCGCGGGTCCAGGGAGGCGTCCGGATCGTTGGACGTCAGGTCGACCATGCGCACCGTGGCGGCCATGTCGTCCGGTGTCGGGGGTCGGCGCAGGTGCCACAGGTGCACGGGGAGGGAGTGCGCGGCGGCGGTGCCCGGGGCCAGCGCGGTGACCTGGGTCAGGATGCCGCGGCGGACGAGCTCCGCGCGGATGCGGCGGCCGGCCTTGCGGTAGGCCACCGAGGCGGGCATGACCACGATCACACGGCCGCCGGGCGCGGTGTGGGCGTAGGCGTGCTGGAGCCAGGCCAGTTCGCCCTCCGCGCGGGACGGCGTACCGAGTTCCCAGCGCGGGTCGAGGAGCAGCTCCTCCCGGCCCCAGTCGGTGTCGCTCACCGGCGGATCGCACACGACCAGGTCGGCCTTGACCTCGGGCCACCGGTCCGAACGCAGGGAATCGCCCTGTTCGACGTCGATGTGGGTCCGCTCGGTGAGATCGCCCCGTGCCTGCGCGAACCGGGCGCTGCGGGCGTCCGCTTCCTGGCCGTACCGGCGGACATCCGGGGCGGATCCCACGGCGAGGAGGAGGGTGCCGATGCCGCAGGCGGGGTCGAACAGTACGGCGTCGGCCGGCACATCCCCGGCGAAGTGGCGGACGGCGCGGACCACCCGGGGCGAGGTGACCTGGTCGGAGCCGGCACGGCGTACGGAGTCCGTGAAGCGCTCGGCGAGGTCGTTCACCACCTCGGCGGGGGTACGTTCCTCCGCCAGGCGCCGGGCGAGGTCGAGGGCCTGCTCCGGGAGCGCGGGGGGCGTGTCGGCTCCGTCGGCGGTGAGGGTCTCGGCGACGTCGGCGAGGCCGCCGAGGATGTCGTCGCCGTAGGTGCCGCGCAGCACCTGCCACAGGTGCACCTCGTCGGTGACGTCCTGCCCCTTGCGCTGCTTGTCCAGCCAGGCCTGCACCTCGGCCAGGTCGAACAGCGGGCTGTGGGCCCCGCCGCCGGCCGGTGCCGGAAAGTCGTCGTACCGCCGTCTCCAGTTGGACACGGCGGCACGGGTGACACCTGCGATACGGGCGATCTCGGAACCGGTTACCAACGGGTTCGTCGGAGTGGCCGGGGTCTGTGGCATGCGGCCACCGTACACAGCGCGACGCCGGGCGTTCAATAACGTATGGACGTTGACGGCGTCAACGGTGCCTCAGGCATCGATTTCCGGAAGTGGTGCTTCCATCGTGCGTGGTGGCCGGCCCGCGAGGGCTCAGCGGTGCATGCCGAGCGCGCCGAGCAGCATCGGGAGCGAGGCGTGCAGTTCGCGTTCCCAGTAGGCCCAGGCGTGCGTGCCGGGACCGTAGAAGTTGGTGGTCAGGTGCTTCGCGCCCACGCGCCTCAACTCCGCCGCCAGTGCGTGGTTTTGGCGGTTGAAGTCGGCCTCCAGGGCGCTGGTGCTGCCCGGCGCGTCCAGGGGGCCGGTGGTGCCGTCTCCGCAGGACAGGTAGACGGGGACGTGCTTGAGGCGCTTGGCCAGGTGGAAGGGGTCGTGCGCCTGCCAGATGCGGCGCTGCGCGACCGGGTCGCCCCAGACGCGCAGGGGGTCGTCGCCCTGGCCCGCGAAGAAGCCCATGATGCGGTCGACCGACTCGTCGTTGAGCAGCGGATGCGCGGAGCCGGAGTAGGCGGCGGTGGCCCGGAACATGCCGGGGTGGCGGGCGGCGTACAGCAGGGCGCCCTGGCCGCCCATCGACAGGCCGGCCACGACGCGGTCGCGCCCCGCACCCCAGTCCCGCTCGAGGAGGTGCCGCAGCTCCACGGTGTGGAAGGTCTCCCAGGCGGGGTCGCCGCCCCGGCCGTGGTTCCACCAGTCGCTGTACCAGCCGTTCCAGCCGGCCTCGGGCATGACCACGAGCACGTCGCGGAGGCTGTCGATGTCCGCGACGTCCGTCATGGCGGTCCAGGACGTGTAGTCGCCGCAGCAGCCGTGCAGGAGCCAGAAGGTCGGCCAGTGCTGCCGTCGGTCGGCCGGGTTCCAGCCGTCGGGGGTGAGGAGGCGGACGTCGACCGTCCGGCCGCCCAGGGCCTGTGAGCGCACCGTCAGGTCCAGCTGGCGGTCCGCGACCTGGGTGACCGCGACGACCTCGGCTCCGTGCGGTCTCGTGGCGGCGGGGGTCGGGGCACCGGGGGTCGTGCCGGGGGTGGCCGTGCCGGGTGGGGCGGCGGCCAGTGCGGGGGCGGAGGGTATGAGGGTGAGAAGGAGGAGTGCGGCGAGGACGAGCCGGATACGGGCTCGGAGGGTCAGGACGGCGGTCACGGCGGCTCCCTGCGGGGCGGTGTGTCGCTTCATGAACGGTTCGACCGGGCTCGGGGGCTGACTTGCCCCGGGGAAGGATCCACCACGGGGGCGATCCGCGACAGAGCGCCGGGGCGTCCGGCGGGTCGGGACGGCCGGGCCGGGAGGGCAGGAAGGGGGCAGGAAGGGCGGACAAGAAGGGCGGATTTTTTTCCTCGCTGCTGCGTACAACCTTTGTGCGACGTCGCAGGTCACCTCCGTGTGGGCCGTGGCCGGAAATCGCCCCTCGTCTCCGCCCGCACCGCACCCCGGGCCCCGGCCCTCGACACCCCGTTGCCCTGTTCCCTGAGGAAGGCCTCATTGACCGACAGCACCACCCCCCGCCGGGACGGATCGGTTTCCGTCCCGCCCTCGGCCGCCCCTTCCCCGTCGGAGGTGCGGGCGGAACGCCGCCGGCTCGTCCAGTCGATCGGCGCCCTCCGTCGCCTCCTCTCCGAGCGCCGCGCCTTCGAGGTCGCCGACCAGCGGCGCCTCCGGCACGAGGCGAGGCAGCGCGACCGCGTCGAAGACGCGCACGGCGAGAAGCTGCGGCGCATCGACAAGGAGCGGGCCGGCCGGGAGGCCTCGCTGAACCACCGGATCGGCGCCCTGGACGGAGAACGCGACCGCCGTGAGGAGCAGGCCCTGGCCGTCCTGCGCCGTCAGTCGGTCGAGCGGGCCCTCGGCCGCACGTACCTCAACGAGCGCGAGGTCAACGGCATCGGCGCCGGCCTCGTCCGCAGCCTGGCGGCGCAGGGCATCAGGACCGCCGCCGACTTCGACGACGTGAGCTGGGGCAAGGCGCCGAACGGCAAGGGCGGCGACGTCCTCTACATCCACCGCACCGAGGGCGGCAAGGTCCACATCAACGGCATCGGCGAGCACCGCGGGCGTCCGCTGCTGGAGTGGCGCCGGGCCGCCCTGGCCCGTGCGGAGGCCCGCGCCCCGCGCAGGCTGCCTCCGGACGAGCGGCACCGCATCACCGAGATCATCGAGGCCGAAAAGACCCGGCTGCGGGAGGAGTTGGGCCGGGTGTCGCAGACCGCCGGGACGGCGCGCGCGGAGGCCGTACGGCTGCACAGCGAGGCCCTCGGCCTGCTCGACGGCGCCGCCCGGGAGGCCGCGCGGCTCGCCGCCGTACGCCGGGCGGAGTTCGACACGATGGCCGAGCAGCTCAGGGACATCCAGGGTGAACTGGCCGCGCACATCGAGGCATACGGCGATGTCGGCCGCCGCGGCCGCCGCGCTCAGCGGCGCGCGCTCCGGCCGGTCGCCGAGGTGCCGCCGCCGTCCCACCTCCCCGGCATCCCGTCTCCCCGAGCTCCGGAGGGCGCAGACACCGGGGCCGGCCGCGCGGCGGTCACGGAGCCGGCCGGTCACCGTCCGGTTTCGGTCAACCGGGCGAGTCCCGGCTGGCTGGTCCCGGTGCTCTATTTCGGCTTCACGGCCGTGGTGGGTGTGGGTGAACTGGGCGGCAACACGGCTCACCCGTACACGATGATCGCTTCTCGGCTCGTCGCTCTGGCCGCCGTCGTCGAGCTGCTGCGGCTGTGGGTGCCGCGCGTACGGACGCGGTCCGCGGGTCCGATGCCCGGGGGAACCGGTTGGCAGACATCCGGCGTCTTCCTGGCGCTGACCGCGACCGGCATGTTCGAGGACGAGCAGTCCGATGTCTTCGGGATGGCGTGCGTCGTGGCGGTCCTTGCCGCCGTGCTCTTCCTGGCGGGGACCATCAGCCGCATGGTGAGGACGGACGACCGCACCGGCGAGAGTTCCCGTGCGTCCACCTGAGTCCACTTGGAGCCCCTCATGACCGAGAGCACGCCCGAGAGACCGGACACCACCACTCCCCCGCCGCCCCCGCCGCCCCCGGCGGCACCGCCCACCGCGACCCAGTCCTTTGCCGCGCCCGCCCCGGCCGCCACTACGGGCCGTCGGCGGAGCAAGGGACTCCTCATAGCCGCCTGTGTCACCGCCTTACTCCTCGCCGGCGGCGGAGTCGCCTGGTGGGCGCTGGAGGATGACGACGACGAACCCCTCGACCATGTCGAGGTCTCGGGCGGCAAGCTCGTCACCGAGGAGGGCGATTCGTACGAACTCTGCGACGACACCGACGAGTTCACCTACAACGACTGCGACGAGGCGACCGACGAGACCTACGAGTTCGTCTACAGGATCACCAACGAGGGTGGCGAACACGCCAACTACTCGGTCATCGTCAACGCCTTCGACGAGGACGGCGACTTCGTCGCCCAGACGTACATCGGGTCGACGCATCTGGCGGCGGGCAGAACCGACGCCGACAAGAGCGAGTTCAACGAGTACAGCGAGATCGAGGACAGGCACGAGCTGTCCGACATCGCGACCGTGAAGGTCGCCTACGTGGAGCGCCTCGCGCTGGCCAACTGAGCCCGCGGGCCCGGCGGCTGGGGGCAAGGGCCTCAGCCGCCTGGGCACGGCGGCGGGAGTCTCTTAACTCCCCAACCCTGGCCTCCTAGGGGTTGCAAGTATCTGGTCCCCCTGTCAGGATGCGTACGGACGTACGGGGCAACTGGCCCTGTGCACAGTCGTGTTGGGGGAATTCATGATTCACATCGCGCTCGGTCCCATGCGGTACGTCAACCCGAAGGAGGACCAGCTGGGCCGCAACCACGTCGGCTGGGACCCGGCCATGGACGACGAAGCGCTGTTCGAGGCCAACCGCGGCTGCTGGGTGCTCGGCGAGCGGGCCGAGAAGGAGCAGTACGCGCTGCTGTCCGCCGACGGCACGGTCCGCATGGCCATCGCGATCGACCGGCTGGTGCCGGTGGCCGGCGGGCGCAAGGCCATGGAGGGCAGGTTCCTCAAGCCGGGCGACGAGGTGTACGACGCCTACGTGGGCGGCGAGCCCCCCGTGGCCGCCCACCGCAACCCGATCGCCTACTTCGAGTCCCCGCACGACGCCCGTCTGTGCCAGTGCGGCTGCGGGGAGTCCGTCAGCACCGGCTGGTTCCTGATCGGCCACGACCAGAAGGCCCTGCACGCCAGGGTCGCCAGGATCGGCACGGTGCGGGAGTTCATCGACTGGTTCGACAACACCTACGTCGAGCCGCAGACGGCGGCAGAGTAGCCGTCAGGCGCCGGTCAGGGCGGTGGCGATGCCGCGGTGCCGGGCGGCGCCGTGCGCGAAGTCGGGGACGGCCGAGGTGCCCTCGCGCAGGTCGTCCAGGAATTGCCGGTAGGCGTGGGCGACCGCGTAGGCCGGCGCGTCGGTCCGCGGGTCAAGACCGGGGACGCGGACGTACGACTCCGGCACCGGGAGGGGCGCCAGGCCGGTGGACGCGCCACGGCCGCCCTCGAGGGTGAGCCGGCTGAGCTGGGGGTGGCCGACCGGGGCGGTGACGACGAGGTCGCCCTCGGTGCCGTTGATCTCCCAGCGGAAGTTGGTGCCCCGGGACATGCCTCCGCGGTAGTGGAAGGTGACCACCGCGCCGCCGGGGAGCCGTCCCGAGGCCACCACCTGGTCGGGGGCGGTCATGGGCACGGCCCGTCCGCTCTCGGTGTCCACGGCCGCCGTACGCCGTGACGCCAGGCCGATCCGCAGCTCCTCGGGCTCGCCCAGCACGGACGCGAGCCCGTCGAGCGCGTGACTGAAGGGGATGGTGAGCAGGGTCGCGCCGTTGGCGGCGTCGAGGACGTAGTGGTCGCCGGGGCCGACGGTGGGGCCCCAGGCGCCGCCGGAGCCGACGACCGTCGTGGACAGCACCTCCCCCACGTAGCCGTCCGCCAGGAGGTCCCGCAGGTGGGCGAGAGCGGGGTGCGAACGCGCCTGGAGGCCTACGGCGGTCGGCACGGCGTGCCCCCGGGCCAGCCGGGCCATCTCCTCGGCCTCCGCGAGCCCGTTGCCCAGCGGCCATTCGCACAGCACGCTCTTGCCCGCACTCAGCGCCGTCTCCACCAGTTCGCGGTGGTGCGGCACCTTCACCGCCACGACCACGAGGTCCACCTCGTCGCAGGCGGCCAGCTCGGCCGCGGTGCCGAAGGTGCGGGGTACGCCGTGTTTGCGGCCGGAGAGCTCCGCCGACTGCTGCGAGCTGGTGCTCAGCGCCCTCAGCTCGTACCCGGGGACGGCGCGCAGGGCCGGCAGGTGGGAGCGCTCGGCCCAGCTCCCCTGCGCGCCGAGTCCGATGATGCCCACTCCGATCGGCTTCCCGGAGCGGGCCAGGTCGGCAAGGGGTGAGGGGGATGTGTTCATGAAGGCAGCCCGTCCATTGTTAGTGTTGATATCTCAACACTAAGAAAGGGTGCGTTGACATGTCAACACGCGGCGAGGGGGCGACCGGTCCGGACGAGTCCAGGGGCGACACCCCGCTGGAGCCCGTGGACCTCTGGTCCGCCTTCAAGCGCGCCCACGAGGTCGTGCGCGCCCGCGTGATCGCGGACACCGCCGAGGCCGCGGGCCTGTCCGAGCCGGACCTGACGATCCTCACCGACCTCAACAAGGCCGGGGGCGCGCTGCGGCAGAGCGAACTCGCCGCGTCGCTCGGCTGGGACCGCACGCGCATCTCCCACCAGCTCACCCGCATGGAGAAGCGCGGACTCGTCGGCCGCGAACGCGCCGCCGGTGTCACCGTCGTCCTCACCGGCGCCGGGCGCGAGGCCGTCGCCGCCGTGCATCCCGGACTGGAAGCGGCCGTGCGGCGGCACTTCACCGACAAGCTCTCCGCGCGGGAGATCGACACCCTGAGCTCGCTGCTGCGCCGGCTGTAGTCGTCCCGGAGTGCCCGGGCTACGGCGCCCGCCGGTCCCGGCCGGGGAGGATCAGCAGCGCGTCCCCGACCGGGCGCTCTCCCGCCGCGTCGGACGGGTCGTTGATCACCCGGCCGCCCGCGACCATCGTCGTCGAGCCGCCGCCGTCGAGGTTGACCGCGTCGCGCAGGCCGAGGGAGCGGGCGACCTTCGCGGCCTCGGTGATGCTCAGGCCGAGGGCGTCGGTGCCGCGGCCGTCGGCGGTGACGAGGACCGTGCGGCCGGCCGCGTCGACGCCCGCCAGGGTGCGCGGGTTGCGCTTGTGCACCCAGCCGTAGTACCAGCTCGGGTCGCCCGGGTGCACCATGCCGTCGGTGGCGGGGGTGACGTGGAGGCGGCCGTCCCGGACCAGTTCGGGGCCGGCGTTGACGATGTCCGTCCCGCGGGACGGGGTGACCCGGTGGCCGCGGTCGTTCAGCAGGGTGGTGGTGAGACGCAGACGGCGGCCTGGTCGTGCCGACTCGGTGAGTTCCGCAACACGTTGGCCGGTCGCCTGGACGGAGCTGCCGCCGGGCGGGAGCGGGCCGCCGCGCGGGGAGCGCAGTTCAGTGACCCGGCCGTGTGAGTCCAGCACGGCCTCCGTTCCCTCGCCCTGGGGCGTACTCGTGCCGAAGTCGGGGGTGAACGCGACGAGTTGGTCGAGGTTGGTGCACGTCACGTCGTGCAGGGGCAGCGCGGTCGGGGTGTCGCCCTCGCTGCCGCCGCAGTTCCTGATCAGGCCGGGTACGCGGTTGATGCCGTCCAGGCTCAGCGAGGTGCGGCCGGCGGTCACCCGGCCCCGCCAGGTGAGGCGGGTGACGTCGGTGCGGCGGCCGTGGTCGTGGACGACCAGGGCGGGGCGGCCACGGACCGGCTCGCTCAGCAGGCGGCCGTCGTACACGCCGACGCCGGCCGGGTCCCCGGGAGCGCCCGCGCGGGGGTCGAGCACGAAGAAGCCGGCGTTGACCGCCGCCGTCGCGCCCGCGGCGGCGGACAGTGCGCTGGTGGTCTCGCGGTTCTCCAGGTCGGGGCCGTAGGAGGCGTCCAGGGTGCCGCGGAACCGGCGCGGGTCGATGGTGAGGACGTCGACCCGCCACGGGCCGCGGTCGGTGGTGGCGCCGTCCCAGCCGGTGTAGGTGACCGATCCGGTGAATCCGGCCGCGCGGAGCCGGGCGCGTTCCGCCGTCGCGGCGGACTGCGCGTCGAAGGTGCCGATGCGGACGCGCCAGCCCAGGGTGCCGCCCGCGTAGTCGGCCGTGCGCGGTGTCGTCACCCGCTCCACCCGTGCCTGGAAACCCTGGTCGCGCAGGTCCCCGGCGAGTGCGTGGGCGCTCGCCCGGTCCTTGAGGGTGGTCGGGGGTGCGTCGGGGTCCGGTGAGGTGTCGCCGCCGGGGATGGACGCCTCGACGGTCCAGTGGTGGGCCGGGTCAACGGCTCCGCGCACGATCCGGGTGAGGGTGACGCCGGGCTGCAGGGTCCGCGTCGTGCGGGTCTCCGCCAGGCCGGGCGTGCCCAGGGGCAGTGCCGTGGGCCTGCCGGGCTGTCGGGTGTCGTCGGCGGACGCCTGGGCCGGCAGTCCGGCCGCCGACACGGCCAGGACGGTACCGAGGACGGCGCTCGCGGCGCGGAGTCTCTTCGTCAGCTGCACACGCGTCACTCTCCCATCGCGCACCGACAGGGACACGAACAGTCACTTGACGCACGGTGGACAAGTATTGGCCCCTTCCGTCACACGTCAAGAACGCCTCCGGGGCCCGGGGGCCGCGTCCGGGCGGCGTTGTCAGTGGGCGCCGATAGATTCCTTTCCGTCCCGCCGGTCCGGCGAGGACTTCCCCTTTCGCATGCATGGGAGATGGTGCGTTGTCGTCCGTACGGGAGAGGTCGAGCACGGCGCGGATGGTGCCGTCCGCACGGCCGCGGAAGCTGTCCAAGGTGCCCTTCGTCGAGTTGGCCGACGGGCGCTTGCAGGGGGTGGTGTCCAGTGGGTCGGACATCGGGCGGGTGTATGTGTCGTCGGTCGCGGCGGGGACGTACGCGTTCGCGTGCAGCACCAACAACAACCGGCCCTGCGGCGGGGCGCGCGGCGCCTTCTGCAATCACATACGCGCGCTGGTCGACGAGGCCGTGCTGCAGTACGGCGTCGCGCGGGTGGCCCGGTATCTGAAGGCCGAACTCACGAGTGAGGACCCGGACGCGCACCACGTCTTCAGTGTCATGTCCTACACGCGGCCCGCGCAGGGGGACAGTTCGGCGGCGGCTCAGGTGTTCAGCCGGTTCCTGCGGCACCTGGCCTATCTCGAACTCGCGCCGACGACCGCTCCGTTGCCCGAGATGCAGTGGTTCCCGACGACGAGGGCGGTGGCCTGATGCGTACCGATCTGCTGACCGACGCCGTCGACGGGCTCGACGAGGCTCTCGCCGCCGTGGACGGTTTCGACGACGCTCTCGTGGGCGGTCTGCTGCGTCCGCAGCCCGCCCAGGCGGCCGGTCTGGCGGGGATCGCCGACGCGGTGGCCGCCTCGCCGCTGGCCGCGCGGGTCGCCGAGGCGGCGGAGAAGACGGCCGCCGGTGCCGCCGGCGAGGACCACTTCGTGGCACTCGCCGCCGCCCGCACCGCGCTGCTCGGTTCCGTGCACGACGCGCTGGTGGCGCGGGTGGAGGAGGCCGTCGGACGGCCGCACGCGGAGGAGGCCGGCACCGCCCCGGCCGGCGATGCGGAGCCCGCGGGCAATCTGCTCATCGCCGCCCGCAGTTGGCTGTGCGATCTGGCGCGTGCGGGATGGCGGGGCATCGACCACGAGCTGGTCGGCGGAGCCTCGGCCGTCGTCTCGGCGATGCTGCCGGAGCCGGGCCTGCGCCGACTGGCGGCGCTGCTCGACGGATTCGCCGCCGAACTCGCCGCGTCCTGTCCCGGCGCGACCCTGGAGGAGGTTCCCGTACGGCGGTGGGCCGACCTGTGGTCGCGGGCCGTGCTGCTCACCCTGCCGGGCGCCGCCGCCGTCCCGGCCGTCGCCGAGGCCACCGGCCGTCTGCTCCCGCTCGGGGTGGACGTCCAGGAGCATGCCACCGCCGTCCAGGCGCAGGTGCACGCCGTGTTCGAGCCGGCCGACGGCGGGACGCCGCGGCTGGTGCGGGCCAGTGTGTCCGCGCCGAAGCCGGACACGGTCGTCGGGGCGGGGCTGTGGCAGCTGCTGAGGCCCCACATGACGCTGCTGGCCGCCGTGAGCGAGGGGCGTGCCATGGAGCTCGACGGCATGCCGGTCACCGGTGAGGGCGATCTCCTCTGGGAGGACGGCCGGGCCCGGACGGGCGAGCCGGCCGACGTGTTCGCCACCGCGCGGGTGGCGCTGCCCGCGGCGGCCGCGTTCCCGACCGCTCCGTTGGACCGCCATCCCGCGCGGATCGCCGTGCCCGTGCTGCTCGAGGGGTACGCGGTGGAGGAAGAGGAGGACGGGGTGGCCTTCCAGGTCGCCGGGGAGCGGCTGGCCGTCGACGCCGACCGGGTTCCGGCTGCCGGTCCGCTCACGCCCGAGGTCGTCGCCTCGTCGGGAGCGTGTGTCGGGCTGCTGCGCTGGGACGCCGGGGCGTTCCTGCTCCAGCCGCTCGCCGTGGAGCGGACCGTGCGGAAGAAGGCCGTCGGCGTGCACGCCGGGGCCTGGGCCGGGGGGACGGCGGACAAGGCCGGTGTGCGGGCCGAGAAGGCGGCGACCGATGCCGTCAAGGTGCTGCGCGAGCGGGCCGGAAGGCTGCTGCGGAAATGAACGAGAGCATCGTGGGGACCCCGGCGCCCGACGCGGACGAGAACCGGCGGCAGGTGCTCTACTGGCGGCTGCTGGCCCGGCTGTTCGATCCGGAGGAGCAGGCGTCCCTGGAGTCGGCGAGCCTCGCCGTCGTGGAGAACATCGGTCTGCCGGCGGCGCTGCTCGATCCGGGCGCGTCGGTCGATTCCGTGGTGCAGCGGCATCCGGAGCTGGCGGCCGAGTTCGACGGGCTGATGACGCCCGGACCGGACGAGGAGGACGGGGAGGACGGGGAGCGCGACCGGGCGGCGGAGGTGCGGCGCGCGGCGCTCGTGTCGAAGGTGCTGCTGAACGTCTTCGACTCCGGCTCCGGCACCGTCACCGCCGAACAGCTGGCCCGCTGGCAGTCCGACGCCGGCTGGCTGGAGCGGGCACTGGGCTGCCGGCCCGGTGAGCTGCGCGGCGGGCGCGGCGGCGCGGGCACGGGCACGGGGGCCGGCGGGGGCGTCTCGCCGAACGGTACCGGCGTCGGCGGGCCCGCACCCGACCTGAGCCGGCTGATCCCCGAGATCGGGCCCGAGCTGGGTTCGATCGAGGCCGGTCTCGTCCAGCGGATGCATCTGCGCGAGGTGCTGGCCGACCCGGCGCTGGCGTCCCGGCTGACGCCGAGCATGTCGCTGATCGAGCAGCTGCTGCGGGACAAGGACAACCTGTCCGGGGTGGCCCTGGCCAACGCCAAGTCGCTGATCCGGCGTTACGTCGACGAGGTCGCCCAGGTCCTGCGCAGCCAGGTGGAGAAGGCCACGGTCGGCGAGCTCGACCGGTCCGTCCCGCCCAAGCGGGTCTTCCGCAACCTCGATCTGGACCGCACCATCTGGAAGAACCTCACCAACTGGAGCCCGGAGGAGGAGCGGCTCTACGTCGACCGGCTCTACTACCGGCACACCAGCCGCAGGACGATGCCGCAGCGGCTGATCGTGGTCGTGGACCAGTCGGGCTCGATGGTGGACTCCATGGTCAACTGCACCATCCTGGCGTCCATTTTCGCCGGGCTGCCGAAGGTCGACGTGCACCTGATCGCGTACGACACCCAGGCGCTGGACCTCACGCCGTGGTCGCACGACCCGTTCGAGACGCTGCTGCGCACCAAGCTGGGCGGCGGCACCGACGGCACCGTCGCCATGGCGGTGGCCCAGCCGAAGATCGCCGAACCGCGCAACACCGTCGTGGTGTGGATCTCCGACTTCTACGAGTGGCGCAGGGACGAGCTGTTCGACAGCATGGCCGCCATCCACCGCTCGGGGGCGAAGTTCATCCCGGTGGGCTCGGTGACCAGCTCCGGGCACGGCAGCGTCAACCCGTGGTTCCGGGAGAAGTTCAAGGACCTCGGTACGCCGGTGATCTCCGGCCACATCAAGAAGCTCGTGCACGAGCTCAAGACGTTCCTCACCTGACCGGCGCGGCGGCGTCACCCGTTTCCTCCCGACCACCGTACGAAAGGCGTTTTCCCCATGTCCGACCTGCTGCGCGCTCCCGCCGAGATCAAGTACGCCGAGGAGCTCGACTGGCTGGAGTCGATCGACGACAACCCCAAGCCGTTCTCGTGGCGCCTGTCGCCGAAGATGGTGCGGCTGTTCATCCTCGGCTCCGAACGGGCCGACGGACTGGACCGGGAGGTGTCGCAGAAGTGGTTCGGTGACCGCAGCTTCGTGGAGCGGTCCATCGTCACCCTCGCCTCCGACCGCGGTCTGCTGCTCATCGGCGACCCCGGCACCGGCAAAAGCTGGCTGGCGGAGCTGCTGTCCGCCGCGATCTGCCGCAACTCCACGCTGGTGGTGCAGGGCACGGCCGGCACCACCGAGGACCACATCAAGTACTCGTGGAACGTCTCCATGGTCATCGCCAAGGGGCAGTCGCGGGAGTCGATGATCCCCTCGCCGATCATGACCGCGATGGAGAGCGGTGCCATCGGCCGGTTCGAGGAACTGACCCGGTCCACCAGCGATGTGCAGGACGCGCTGATCTCGATCCTCTCCGAGAAGTACATCTCCGTGCCCGAGCTGGAGAGCGGGGGCGGCGACGACAACATCGTGTTCGCCAAGCCCGGTTTCTCGATCATCGCCACGGCCAACAGCCGCGACCGGGGGGTCAACGACCTGTCGTCCGCGCTGAAGCGCCGCTTCAACTTCGTCCGCATCCCGGTGGTGACGAACAAGAAGAGCGAGGCGGAGATCGTCCGCTTCCGCACCGAGGAGCTGCTGCGCCGGCACGCGATCGACCTGGACGTGCCGCCGACCCTGCTGGACGTGCTGCTGCAGAGCTTCGCCGACCTCCGGGCGTCCGCGGCGGCGGCCGGCAGCGACGACGAGAAGCTGGAGTCGGCCCTGTCGACGGCCGAGCAGATCGGTGTGCTGGAGGACGCGGTCCTGCACAGCAACTTCTTCGGGGAGCGCGCCCTGACCGCCCGGACCCTGGCCTCCTCGCTGGTCGGTTCCCTGACCCGGCGCGAGCCGGAGGACCTGGCCATCCTCAACAAGTACCTGCACGGGGTCGTCGAGCCGCGCAGCAAGGAGGAGGGCGGCTCCTGGCCGGAGTTCCTGGAGGGCGGCCGCGACGCGATCGCCACCCTGTCATGAGCGGGCACCCCGAGAGCACGCAGGGCGCGTCGTTCACCGCCCTGCGCGGGCAACTGCAGGAGGCCGCCGCCGCGTTCGCCGGCGGGCCGGACGCCCTCGAGGGCATCCTCCTCGGCATGGTCGACGACGTGGACCGCGCGGTGCGCGAGCCACTGGAGATCTTCCCCGTCTGCCACCACTCCCCCGCCTCCGCACTCGCCATGGCGCGCAGGCTGCGGCAGAAGCAGCCGAAGGTGGTGTATCTGGAGCTGTGCGAGGACATGGCTCCGCTCCTGACCGAGCTGCGCAACTGCCGGCTGCCGGTGGCGGTGCAGGCGTTCGCCGGTGAGGTCGACGGCTTCCCCCGGGAGTGGGCGCCGCTGTCGGTCGTCGCGCCGGTCACCGA
This sequence comes from Streptomyces speibonae, assembly GCF_984686075.1. NCBI lineage: Bacteria > Bacillati > Actinomycetota > Actinomycetes > Kitasatosporales > Streptomycetaceae > Streptomyces > Streptomyces speibonae. The sequence goes on from NZ_OZ480260.1 coordinate 1,202,526, forward strand.
GGCGTCGGCCGAGTACCAGGCGATCGCGTACGCGCTGGACACGCCGGGCGTGGAGCTGGTGCTGGTCGACCGGTCCTCGGACCACGTCTTCCAGTGGGACCGCCGGGACGAGCGGACCGAGGAGGACGGCGACGCTCCGCAGGAGGCCGGGGCCGCGCTGCACGGCGAGGCCGTGGGCGTCGAGATCGGCGATCTGCGGCCGCGCTTCGCGGAGCTGGAGGAGCATCTGCTGCGCCACGGCAAGGTGCGGCACTGGTCGGAGTGGTGGCACCAGTACGTCGAGGTGCCGCTCGGCGACGGCACCGCCGACCACGACACCTACCGCCAGGTGATGTTCCTCATCGGCAGCCTGTTCCGGCGGCTGGCCCCCGGCGACGGGGACCGGGTCCGGGTGGACGAGGACCGCGAGCGGTACATGTGGACGCGGATGCGGGAGCACCTGGCGGCGACGGGCACGGACCCGGAGGACTGCCTGTATGTGTGCGGGGCGTTCCACGCGGCCAGCCGAGTGGCGGAGTTCGGCGTGCACGGCGCGGACACGTTCACCGTCCCACCGCGCACCGGCACCGTCTGGCAGTACGGGCTGATCCCGTCCAGCCACGCCGCCGTCGAGGCGCAGTTCGGGCTCGCGGCCGGCTCGGTGTCGATCGCGGCGACGCAGTGGGCGAAGAGCCTGAAGCGGACCGGGATCGAGCCGTACCGGCTGAAGGGCCGGGCGGGGGCGAAGAAGAACGGGCGGAAGAAGGCGGCCGCGGCCGTCCCGGCGCCGCGGCCCGCGGTCGCCGGGGACAGGCTGTCCGGGTTCCTCCAGCGGCCGCCCGTGCTCGACACGCTCGACGAGGCCGAACTGCTGGGCTGGTCGGTGGAGATCGTGCGCGCGGCCCGGCGCAACGGCTATCTCGCCTCCACCGCCGACGCCATCGCCGTGTTCGAGACGTCGATCCTGCTCGCCGGCATGCGGGACCGGGCGAGGCCGACGCCGTACGACTTCCAGGACGCGGCGGTCACCTGCATCGAGAAGGACAGCGTCCCCGGACGGCGGGACGTGCGGCGCCTGGTCGAGAGCATGATGGGCGGCGACCGGGTCGGCCTGGTGGGCTACGAGTCGCTGCCGCCGCTGGCCCGGGACGTGTACGACCGGCTGGAGCCGCTGGGGCTGAAGCTCCAGCAGCGCGGGGTGCGGCGGGCGTTGCTGGACATGACGTCACGGCCCGAGCTGGAGGCGTGCTCCGATGTGCTGTGGATGCTGCGGCGGCTCATGCCGGCCGGGGCGGCGCGGCCGATCATGGGTGAGCGGCGGCTCGGTGAGCGTTCCATCCAGGAGTCCTGGGACCTGGCGATCGGCACGCATCAGCGGGCGCTCATCGAGCTCGGGTACGAGGGCGTCAGCATCGAGCAGGTGCTGGAGCAGCGGCTGCGCCGCGACGCGTACGGGCCGCAGGCGACGACGGCGACGGTGCTGGCGGCGGTCGAGGACACGCTGCTGTACCTGCGCGGCCGCCGGCTCGCCGACGAGCTCGGCACGCACGCGCTGAAGGTGCTCTCGGCGGAGCGCAGCGTCGACGGGGCGCCGGAGGTGCTGCGCCGGGCGCGTGGGCTGCTGGCGTACTACCGCACCGCCGAGCCGGTGCTGCCGGGGTGGATCGAGTCCTTCGTCAAGACGGGGTACGCCCACTACTGCACGCTGCTGCCGACGGCGTTCCGGGACGAGGACGCGACGGTGGGGCAGGTCGCGGCGATGCTCGGCTTCCTGTTCTCCATGGAGAACCTGGCGCTGTCGCTGGGCTGCGACCGGCACCAGCTGGAGCTGGCGGTGGCCCAGTCGCATCCCGACGATCCGGCGAAGACGGCTCTGCTGTGGGCCGCGCAGGTGCAGCTCGGCACGCTGTCCCGGACGGAACTGCGGGAGCGGTGCGCCGGGTTGCTGGACAACCCGCTGGTGGTGCCCGCCTATCCGCGTTACCTCAACGGCTTCGTGCACGCACTGGAGCCGGTGCCGGGGCTGGCGGACGTGGTGGTGGAGGCGGTGTCGAACGCGTTCGGGCGGCTGCCGGACGCGGTGCTGCTGCCGTGGCTGCCGCTGCTGATCACCACGCTGCGCAAGGGCGCGGCGGATCTCGCCCCGCTGCTGATCCGCGAGGCGGGCCGGATCTTCCCGGGCCGGCTGGCGGCGCTGGACGCGTGGACACCGCCGTGGCTTGTGCCCGAGGCGGACCCGTTCGCGGCCCGACGGCCACGACCGGAGGCCGAGGCCGGCCGTGGCGCCGCGTTGCTCCCGGCCCACCCGGCGACGTGCGACGCGGTGGCGGAACTGCTGGGCTGCACGGACGGATGGGCACGGCCCGCTGACCCGGCCCCGTCGGGCACGGCACTGCTCGCCGCGCACCCGGCGACGTGCGAGGCGGTGGCGAGGGTGCTCGGCTGCACGGACGAGTGGGCACGGCCCGCTGACCCGGTCCCGCCGGGCGCGGCACTGCTCGCCGCGCACCCGGCGACGTGCGAGGCGGTGGCGAGGGTGCTCGGCTGCACGGACGAGTGGGCACGGCCCGCTGACCCGGCCCCGTCGGGCGCGAGCCTGCTCACGGCCCACCCGGCAACCGGCGCGGCGGTGGCGAGGGTACTCGCCTGAGTGACAGCGGCCGGACACCGGGGCATGGAACCGCTCGCCGCACACGGAGGCGACGGTGCTCGGCCGCACGGAGGCGTGGTGCGGCCCAAGGGCCCACCACCCTCGGGCGCGGTGATGCTCGCCGCACATCGGACGACGCGCGGACGCGGATACGCACGTGCTCGGCCGCACGGAGACGTGGGCACGGCCGGGGCCCCCGTCCCCCGTCGGGTGCGGGGCCGCTCGCCGCACACCCGATGAGATGCCGCCCGGAGGCGAGTGCGCTCCGCTGCGCAGAGGCGCGGGCAAGACCCATGACCCCGCCCCCCGCCGGGCGCGAGGCCGCTCGCCATGCACCCCGCGAGGTGCGGCGCGGCGGCGCAACCGTCCGGCGGCAAAGGCGAGTGGGCGGCCGTGGCCGGCGGGGCGAGCCGGGGCGGCGCGTGGCGCGTCGTCCGGGCTTGCCGGAGGCGCTGATCGCGCGCACCTCAGCGGCAGCGGCCGGGCACCGGGGGCACCGGTGTCCGGCCGCTGGGGCGGGGGTCAGGTCATCAAGACCTCTGTCAGTCGAACGGGATGGTCAGGACCGAGCCCTTGCCCACCTGGAGGGTGGAGGGGCCGTTGCCCAGGGCGCTCCAGACCTCGACGCGGACGGTGCCGCCGTCCAGGTCGCCCAGGGTACCCGTGGCGGAGTGCACCCCCTGTCGCGCCGAGGAGTACTCCTCCCAGCCGGGAACCGGGTCGGTGGCGAAGTAGCGGAACGTTTCTACACGGTCGAACGTGCCGTCACCGGTCAGGTCGTACGACACCCGGGCCTGCTGTGCGTACCCGACGGAGGTGCCCGCGTCCACCTTGAACGTGAAGGACGTGGCGGAGCCCGACTTCAGGTCACCGCTGACGTTGCGCACCTCGTAGACGAGGGGGTTCTTCGGGGTCCCGTCGTTGTTGGTGCCGCCGGCCGAGGGGATGGTGTCGGAGCTGTCCGAGGCGGCCGCCTCCGTGGCGAGACTGCCGCCCGACTGCGGGTAGAAGGTGTCCCCGGTGACGTCCGGAGGGCCGCCGTCACCGGTGGTGGTGACGGTCACCGTGCCGCTCGCCGGGCCGACCTGGCCGGCGGTGTCACGCGCGCGGACGCTGTAGGTGTACTCGGTGCCGGGGTTCAGCCCGGTGTCGGTGTACGTGGTCCCGGTGACGGTGGCGGCCTTGGTGGAGCCGCGGTACACGTCGTAGTCCTTGACGCCCTTGTCGTCGGTCGCCGCGCCCCAGGTCAGGGTGACGGAGGTGTCGGTGAGGTCGCCCGCGACCGGGGTGCCGGGCGCGCTGGGCCGCTCGTCACCCGGCTCCGGGTCCCCGCCGCCGACGGCACCGCAGAGCGTGTCGAGCCGGGTGTCGCCGCCCGCTCCGGACGCGGTCGACCGCGCCGGTACGTTCAGCACACCGCCGTCGGAGAAGAGCACCGAGCACTCCTCGCCGCCGTAGTTGTGCGCGGCGTAGGTGGTGGTGCCGCCCTTGGCGAAGGCGACGGCCGTCGGTGTGTTGGCCGTGACGGCCATGTCGGGGGCGCCGATCGAGTTCATCGTCGCGACCCAGTCGTAGGTGTGGGCCCTGGTCTCGCCGCCCTCGGGTGTGTACCCGCCGTTGGACTGGTTCCACTTCTGCATCGCGCCGGCCGGGTCGTAGAGGGCCTGGACCTCCCAGAAGATGTCGCGCCACTCGACGGCGGCTCCGCCGTTCTCCCTCTCCATCTCCGCGATGCTGCGGCGCAGCATGTCCTTCTCGCGGGCCAGGTGCAGCGAACCGCCCGTGACGGGAAGGAAGTTGATGCCGTGGATCTCCTCGGGATTGGCGGTCCACCAGGTGGCGTACGCGCCGCCGCTGCTCCAGACCATGCCCACGACGTCGTGGCCGAAGTTGTCGGGGTAGACCTCCTGGTCGGCGTCGAACCAGTACTGCGCGATCGCCTCCGACTCGGTCATCATCATGTAGACGCCCTGGTCGCGCAGCGCCTTGTCCCCTGTGGCCGAGCCCCACAGGATCAGGCCGGCGCTGAGGTTGATCGACTCCGAGGACGACTCCTGGTTGTTGCCGGCGGCGAAGGCCTGGTGGCCCGCGGCCCAGCTGTGTCCGGCGTAGACGTCGAAGCCGCGAAGGAAGGGGTACTTGGTGTCGTTCCTGGCCGGGTTGGCCGCGTCCTCGATGAGTTCCCCGACCATGCCGCCCCACTCCGATTCGGCGGCCCACTGCGGGTCGTACTGCGCCACGATCGCCGCGGCCATCACATAGTAGGAGTAATGGAAGTGGTGGTCGTTGAGCTCCTTGTCGCTGCCGTAGGAGGCGGGGTAGCCGATGAGGGTGCGCCACTGCTGGTCGTAGGAGAACTCCGAGGCCCCGCCGACGGTGAACCATTCCTGCAGCCGGCCCTTGAGCAGGTCGAGCAGCCGGTCGCGGTCCGCGGTCTCACCGATCCGGTCGGCGAGCGGCACGAGCACGGCGAGTTTGCCGAGGGCCTTGCCGGTCCAGTAGGTGTCGACGGCGCCGCTGAACGGATCGGGCCGGCTCAGCTCCTCGTCGATGTAGGAGGCGATCCTGTTCCGGTCCACACCGGGGGCGCTCGGCAGTCCCGGCAGGACGCCGTTCACGTCCTGCACGGTGGTGAAGGAGGTGCCCTCGCGGACCTTCATCTCACCGCGCGGCGAGACGTAGCGGTAGCCGGTGAGCGGGTCGGAGGTGTGCAGCCACTGGTGGCGGTAGAGCGCCTGGAGGGTGCCGGTCTCCTGGCCCTCCTTGGCCTCGGTGGTCAGCCGGTAGGTCGCGGCGACCTCGCCGTCGCCCTCCCGGTAGTCCCACTCGACCTCGGAACCGGTGACGAAGCTGAAGGCGTACTTCTGGAAGTCGGAGAGGGCGTCCCGGTCCGGCAGGACCGCCAGGGAGAAGTAGTCCTTGGAGCCGAGGTCGGCCCGCAGGGTGTTCCCGGACACGGTCCAGTCGCTGCCGCTCGGCGCGAACAGCCCGTAGTGGTGGCCCGAGATGGTGACCCCGAGGACGTTGCCGCGGTCCGCGAAGACGGTCGGCGCGGCCGCGGCGCTGATCTGCGCGGCGCCTCCGGTCCCCTCGGCGTACACGTACGGCATGCCGTGACCGATGGTGGTCCGCAGGGTGCGCGATCCGTCGCTCCAGTACGGGGTGACGGTCCAGTCGCTCCACCGGTCGGCCTTGGCGTCGGGTGAGTCGAGGCCCGCGAGGCCGAGGGTCAGGTCGGCCTTGTGGGGGAACTCGTACTGGCGTCCCTCACCGACGATCTGATGCGAGGTCGGATAGCCGACCTCGAGTCCGCCGGACACAGCCTTGTAGGTGAGGGGGTGTCCGTACAGGTTCTCTGAGTAGGGGTTGCCGGCGAACCGCTGGAACGCCAGTGACGACCACCAGTCGTTGGTCGGCACCGGCCGGTTGGCCGCGGCGGACGTGACCTTCGGTCTGACCGCCTGACCGTCGCTGTTGGACGGCCCCTCCGCCCCGGCAGGCCGGGCGTCGCTGTAACTCCCCTTGCCCACCGGGATGGTGGCGGCCGAGGCGACGCCGGCACCGGCCGTCGCCACCAGGCCCGCCGCGGCCAGGGCAGCCGCCGACAGGAGGGAGAAGTGTTTTCGGAATCTCATGAGCCACCTTTCTGAGAGCGCTCTCACGAGTGCCGTCAACGTAGGCCCGTGATAGTGAACGGTCAATAGTTGTAACCAAGAACGACCCGCGGGGCAGGCTGCGTTCAAGCGATGACGCAGCCTGCCCCGCGGGCACGTAGGGACGGAAAAATCAGAACGCAGGGACGGAAAAATCAGAAGCGAGCGGGGCGGTAGGCGTCGTTGACGTCCACCGGGGCGCCGCCGCCCAGAACTCCGCCGCCGGGGATGTGGATCGTGCCGCGCACGGCGACGGCGGCCGTGCCGTGGCGCGGCACCGGCATGGGGGCCAGCCGCTCCCAGCGGTCGCGCACGGTGTCGTACGCCTCGGTCTCGTCGAAGACCGTGTTCGGGTCGGTGCCGTCGTGCCGGCCCTCGCCGCCGAAGGTGTAGATCTTCCTCCCCACGGCCGCGGCGGCGATGCCACCCCGGGCGGTGGGCATCGGTGCCCGCTCGGTCCAGCGACGGGCGCGCGGGTTCAGCGCGTAAACGTTGTCACGCACGTTCACCTGCCCCCGGTCCCGGCCGCCGAGCACGTAGAACGTCCCGCCGACGACGGCCCCGCCCACGTGGTCACGGGCCTCCGGCAGCTCCGGCAGCTCCTCCCACCGGCCGGTCACCACGTCGTACGCCGACACGGTGGCCACCGTGTCCTGCAGTCCGCCCGGGCCCGGCACGAGCACGCGCATGCCGCCCGCGAGGAGGATCCTCCTCCCGTACACGCCCATCGCGGCGCTCCCCCGCTCGAGGCCCCGGGGCATGGGAGGCAGCCGCCGCCACCGGTCGGCGCGCGGGGAGTAGACGAAGCAGTCGCGCAGGGCCTGCCACTCCGAGCCCCCGGACAGCCCGCCGAGGACGTGGATCCGGCCGCCGACGACCGCCACATTGGGATGGTTCATCGGCACGGGCAGCGGTGCCGCCGTCGACCAGGTGTCGCGGCGGGTGTCGTAGACGTCGACCCGTCCGGTGGTGGGGATGCCCCCGGACCCGTCGGTGACGATGCCGCCGATCACGTAGACGTGGTCGCCGACGGCGGCGACGCTGTGCTCCTGCCGGGGGCCGCTCGCGATCGGTGCCAGCGGCCGCCACCCCCGGCCGTAGGGACCCGGTTGCGGAGGTGAGCCGCCGGGGTCGGCGGGGTGGTCGGGGTGCGCGTGGGCCGGGACCGCCGGGGCGACCGCTAAGGCTGCGCCGAGAAGCAGCGCTGTCCTTCGCCGCATGAGAAACTCCTTGTCACAGGGCCTGATCGTGCGCGCGAAGCGGATGGCTTCGGTCCGTTCAGGATTTCTGTGCCATGGCAGAGGAACCAGGGGATGTCATCCCATGTTTCGGCTGTTTCGGCCAGGTCCGTCCTGGTCAGGACGTGGACTCGACGACGTCCTGGGTGCCGAGGACCGCGAGCAGGTCGAGCAGGTCGGCGCTGTCGGTGCCCACGGCGGGGGTGAACCAGAGCAGCCGCTGCCGGCCGTCCTCACTGAACAGGTTGAGGCAGTTCACCTCGAGGACCCCCAGCGCGGGGTGCCGGATGCGTTTGCGGTCGTCGCGCCGGAAGGCCACGTCGTGCTCGGCCCACAGTGCGGCGAACTCCTGCGAGGTGTCCAGCAGTGTCCGGATCAGCGACGTGACCTCGGCGTCCTTGGCGTCCCGCCGGGCGGCCGCCGCCCGCAGGTCGGCGACGAACGCACGGGACTGGGTCGCGTGCTCGGCCTCGGGGTACAGGTCCCGGGCCCGCGGTTCCATGAACCAGCGGAACACGAAACTGGCGCGCGCCCCCCGGTAGCCGGACTGGTCGCCCAGCAGCGCCACCGCCAGCGGGTTCTGCACCAGGGTGACGTGCAGGTCGGTGATGACCTGTGCGGGGGTAGAGGGCATCCGCTGGAGCAGATCGAGCATGCCGGGGTGGACGTGGGAGGCGGCGCCGCCCGCCACGGGCACGGGGCGGCCCGCCAGGTGGTAGAGGTAGGCGCGCTCGTCGGCGGTCAGCCGCAGCGCCCGCGCCAGCGCGGCGATCATCTGCTCCGAGGGCTGGGACCCGGCGCCCCGCTCGAGCTCGTTGTAGTAGTCCACCGACGCCCCGGCGAGCTGGGCGACCTCGTCCCGGCGCAGGCCCGGCACGCGGCGCCGCGGCCCGGCGGGAAGTCCCACGTCGGCCGGGCGGATCCGGTCGCGCCGCGACCTCAGGAACACGCCGAGCTCGGTGTATTTCACAGCAGCCATGCCCTCATTCTCCGCCGCTCCGTGGCCGCGGCCCAGGGGATGACATCACCTGGCTCCGCCCGCCGGCACCGCGCATCGTGAAGGACATGACCACCAACGACCCCCCTTTCACTCCGGCGCCCGAGCGGGTCGCCATCGTCACCGGCGGATCACGCGGCATCGGCCGCGCGGTCTCCGTCAGGCTGGCCCAGGACGGTCTGGCCGTCGTGGTGAACTACGCCAAGGACGTGGCGGCGGCCGACGAGACGGTGAAGACGATCACCGCCGCGGGCGGGCGGGCGATCTCCGTGCAGGCGGACGTGGCCGACGAGCACGAGGTCGCCGACATGTTCGACAAGGCCGAGCGGGAGTTCGGCGGCGTGGACGTCGTCGTGAACTCGGCCGGCCGGCTCGCGCTGTCGCCCGTCGCCGACCTCGACCTGTCGGTGCTCGACTCCCTGCACCGCACCAACATCCGGGGCACCTTCGTCGTCGCCCAGCAGGCCGCGCGGCGGCTGCGGGCCGGCGGTTCCTTCCTGGGCGTGTCGACATCCGTGGTCGGCACGCAGTTCCCGAACTATGGTGCGTATGTGGCGAGCAAGGGCGCCATCGAGTCGATCACCCTGATCCTGGCCCGCGAGCTGCGCGGGCGGGACGTCACGGTGAACACCATCGCCCCCGGCCCCACGGCCACGGACCTGTTCCTCGAGGGCAAGACGCCGGAGGAGATCGACCGGCTCGCGAAGAACCCGCCGCTGGAGCGGCTGGGCACGCCGGACGACATCGCCCGGGCCGCCGCCTTCCTCACCAGCCCCGAGGGCCACTGGATCAACGGACAGGTGCTGCGGGCCAACGGCGGCATGGTGTGAACCCGGACCCCGGCACCGGCACCACCCATTCCATTCGATGACACGGTTTTACTGATGACACGGCTTTTCTGAGGAGAACAGTTATGCCTTTCGCCAATTTCAAGGTTCCCGCCGGCACCGTCACCGACGAGGACAAGAAGAAGATCGTCGAGCGCACCACCGAGCTGTACGTGGAGATCTACGGGGAGCGCGCCCGCGCCACCACCGTCGTCCTCGTGGACGAGGTCGTCGACGGGGGCTGGGGGGTGGCCGGCAACGTCCTCACCGCCGCCATGCTCAACGGCCATTCCTGACGTCCGGCACCACCGGCGGGCGCGGGGTCGTGGGACCCCGCGCCCGCCGGCGTGTCAGGCCGCGCGCCGGGCGCGGTCCCGGTGGCCACGGATGAGGTCCGCGTAGTGGTGGCCGGAGCCCTTGATCGTGCGGACCTGGGTGGCGTAGTCGACGTGGACGAGGCCGAAGCGCTTGTCGTAGCCGTAGGCCCACTCGAAGTTGTCCAGCAGCGACCAGGCGAAGTAGCCGGCCAGCGGGGCGCCCTTGCGGGCGGCGTCGGCGCAGGCGGCCAGGTGCCGGGTGAGGTACTCCCGGCGCTCCGGGTCGTCGACGGTGCCCTCGGGGCGTACGACGTCGGGGAAGGCGGAGCCGTTCTCGGTGACGTAGAGCCTGCGGGCGCCGTACTCGTGGGTCAGGCGCAGCAGCAGGGTCTCGATGCCGCTCGGGTCGATCTCCCAGTCCATGCCGGTGCGCGGCACGCCGTCCCGGCGCACGAGGGCGGCGTAAGGGGCGGGTCCGTCCGGGTCGGCGGCGACGACCTGCGGGAAGTAGTAGTTCAGGCCGAGCCAGTCGAGGGGGGCCGCGATGGTCTCCGCGTCGCCCTGCCGCTCGGGGAGGTCGACGCCGTAGACCTCGCGCATGTCCTCGGGGAAGCCGCGGCCGTGGACGGGGTCGAGCCACCAGCGGTTGGTGTGGCCGTCCATGCGGTCGGCGGCGGCCAGATCCTCGGGGCGGTCGCTCGCCGCGTGGATGGTGGAGAGGTTGTTGACGATGCCGACCTGGGCGCCCGGGGCGGCGGCGCGGACGGCGCCGGCGGCCAGGCCGTGGCCGAGCAGCAGGTGGTAGGAGGCGCGGACGGCCGCCGCGAGGTCGGTCCAGCCCGGGGCCATCCTGCCCTCGAGGTGGCCGATCCAGGCCGAGCAGAGGGGTTCGTTGAGCGTGGCCCAGTGCCGCACGCGGTCCCCGAGGCGCCCGGCGACGGCGGAGGCGTACGCGGCGAAGTGCTCGGCGGTGGCGCGCTCGGGCCAGCCGCCGCGGTCCTGGAGGACCTGCGGCAGGTCCCAGTGGTAGAGGGTGACCGACGGGGTGATGCCGGCCTCGAGCAGGGCGTCGACCAGCCGGTCGTAGAAGGCCAGGCCCTTGGCGTTCACCGGGCCGTCGCCGCCCGGTACGACGCGCGGCCAGGCGACGGACAGCCGGTAGGCGTTGGTGCCGAGGCCGCGCATCAGGCCGATGTCCTCGCGCCAGCGGTGGTAGTGGTCGCAGGCGATGTCGCCGTGGTCGCCGCCCGCGATCGTGCCGGGGGTGTGCGCGAAGGTGTCCCAGATCGACGGGGAACGGCCGTCCTCGGCCACGGCTCCCTCGATCTGGTAGGCCGAGGTGGCCGTGCCCCACAGGAAGTCGTCGGGGAGGGCGGCGTAGTCGATGGTCACGGAGGTCCTTTCAGGGCGGGGGAAGGCGGTCACTTGACGGCTCCCGCCGTCAGTCCGGCGACCAGGTAGCGCTGAAGCAGCAGGAAGCCGGCGACCACGGGCACGCTCACCACGAGGGAGGCGGCCATGATCTGGTTCCAGTAGACGTCGTTGAGGGTGGAGTAGCCCTGGAGGCCGACCGCGAGGGTGCGGGTCGTGTCGTTCGTCATCACGGACGCGAAGAGGACCTCGCCCCAGGCGGTCATGAACGCGTAGACGGCGACCGCGACGATCCCGGGGACCGCCGCCGGGACGACGACGCGGAACAGCGCGCCGAGCGGGCCGCAGCCGTCCACCAGGGCCGCCTCGTCGAGGTCGCGCGGGACCGAGTCGAAGTAGCCGATCAGCATCCAGATGGAGAACGGCAGCGAGAAGGTCAGATACGTCAGGATCAGTCCGCCGCGGGAGCCGAACAGGGCGATGCCGGTGGCGTTGCCGATATTGACGTAGATGAGGAACAGCGGCAGGAGGAACAGGATGCCGGGGAACATCTGCGTCGACAGCACCGTCACCGTGAAGACGCGCTTGCCGCGGAAGCTGTAGCGGCTGACGGCGTGGGCGGAGAACACGGCGATGACGACCGAGCAGACGGTCGCGGCGCCCGCGACGACGAGCGAGTTCACGAAGTAGCGGCCCAGCGGGACCGTGGACCAGATGTCGATGTACGGGTCGACGGTCAGCTCGGTGGGCAGCCGGCGGAACTTCCCGGTGACGTCGGCCAGCGGCTTGAGCGAGCTGGAGATCATCACGTAGACGGGGACCAGGACGAAGCCGGTCAGCAGGGTGAGGAAGATCCGCCGGGTCCACAGGAACGAGCGGGGCGGCGCCGTCGGGGAGGCCGGCGCGGTCGTCCGGGTGCTAGGCATGCGAGGCCCTCCGCTCGCGCGAGGTGAGTGCGAGGTAGACGCCCGTGACGAGCAGCAGGAACAGCAGGAGCAGTACGGACATCGCCGAGCCGGTGCCGAAGTTCCAGGTGACGAACGACGCCTGGTAGATGTGGACCGAGATGAGGTCCGCCGCCTCGGGTGCCGTCTTGCCGAACATGACGTACGGGGTGTTGAAGTCGTTGAACGTCCACAGGAACAGCACGAGGACCAGCACCTGGTTGACGGGCCGGAGCGAGGGCAGGGTGATGCGGCGGATCTGCTGGAGCATCCCGGCGCCGTCGAGGGCGGCGGCCTCGTACAGCTCGCGGGGGATGTTCTGCAGTCCGGCCATCACGATGAGGAGAGCTTGACGTTGATGCCGGTCTGCTTCTCGAACTTGTCGAGTTCGGGCTGGAGCACCTTCTTGTCGATCTCGATACTGGCGCCCTGGTTCGAGGCCCAGTACGTGAGTTCCTTCGGCGAGTCGTTGGACCCGCCGCCCGTGCTCGAGCCGCCTCCGCAGGCCGAGGCGGTGAGTGCGAGAGACAGCATGACGGCGCCTGTGGCCGCGGCTCGGATTCTGCGCATGGCTCCTGGTGTCCCTTTCCGGGGAAGTGCTGGGGCGGGGCGTGCGATGGCGGCCCAGAAGTGCCTCATGCCTTAATTTAGGACGTGAGTTAAATCCTCCCGGCGCGGCACGTCAAGGGTTTGGGCGGACTCACCCAAGTCGTGCGCCATCCCTTGACGCATGTCTTCCGGAGATGAACCATTCAACGACGAGAGAGCGCTCCCACACCCCCACGTAGTTCACTTCCCGAACTGAGGAGAGCCGCCCCATGACGTCCGACTCCCCATCGTCCCCACGGCCCCCATCCGTTGGCCGCCGCGCCGTCCTCGGTGCCGCGGCCGCCGCGCCCATGCTGGCCGGGCTGCCCTCGGTGGCGGCCGCCGCACCTCCCGCGCACCGCCGAAAACCGCGCCGCCGAAAGCCGCGCCGGCTGAAGGGCGGCGGCGATCTCGGCCCCAACGTGATCGTCTTCGACCCGTCCACCCCGGGCATCCAGGCGAAGCTCGACGAGATATTCACCCGCCAGGAGTCGGACCAGTTCGGCCCCGGCCGCTACCAACTGCTGTTCAAGCCGGGCGCCTACCACGGGCTCAACGCCCAACTCGGCTTCTACACCTCCATCTCGGGACTCGGCCTCTCCCCCGACGACACCACCATCAACGGCGACGTGACGGTCGACGCCGGCTGGTTCGAGGGCAACGCCACGCAGAACTTCTGGCGTTCGGCGGAGAACCTGGCGCTGGTCCCGGTCAACGGCACCAACCGGTGGGCGGTCGCGCAGGCCGCCCCGTTCCGCCGGATGCACGTACGCGGCGGGCTGAACCTCGCGCCGTCCGGCTACGGCTGGGCGAGCGGCGGCTACATCGCCGACAGCCGGATCGACGGCACGGTCGGACCGTACTCGCAGCAGCAGTGGTACACCCGGGACAGCTCGGTCGGCGGCTGGCTCAACGCCGTGTGGAACATGGTGTTCTCCGGCGTCGAGGGCGCCCCCGCCCAGAGCTTCCCCAACCCGCCGTACACCACGCTCGACCGGACGCCGCTCTCCCGCGAGAAGCCCTTCCTGTACCTCGACGGCGGCCAGTACCGCGTGTTCCTTCCCGAACTGCGCAGAGACGCGCGCGGTGTCACGTGGGGCAACGGCACCCCGCGCGGCACCTCCCTGCCGCTGGAGCGCTTCTACGTCGCCAAGCCCGGCGACTCGGCCGCGACCCTCAACCAGGCGCTGGAGCAGGGCCTCAACCTGCTGTTCACGCCGGGCATCTACCACGTCGACCGGCCCGTCGAGGTGAACCGCCCGGGCACGGTCGTCCTGGGGCTCGGCTACGCCACCCTGATCCCGGACAACGGCGCCACCGCCCTGAAGGTCGCCGACGTCGACGGCGTACGGCTGGCCGGCTTCCTGATCGACGCCGGGCCCGTCGCCTCGCGCGTCCTGCTGGAGGTCGGGCCGGGCGGCTCGCGCCGGAGCCACGCCGCGAACCCCATCACCGTGCAGGACGTGTTCATCCGCATCGGCGGGGCGGGCCCCGGCCGGGCCGTCACCAGCATGGTGGTCAACGCCCGGCACACCATCATCGACCACACCTGGGTCTGGCGCGCCGACCACGGCGAGGGCGTCGGCTGGGAGACCAACCGCTGCGACTACGGCGTCGTCGTCAACGGCGACGACGTCCTCGCTACCGGTCTGTTCGTCGAGCACTTCAACAAGTACGACGTGCAGTGGAACGGCGAACGCGGCCGCACGATCTTCTTCCAGAACGAGAAGGCGTACGACGCCCCCGACCAGGCCGCCATCCAGAACGGCTCGATGAAGGGCTACGCCGCGTACAAGGTGGGCGACCGGGTCACCAGCCACGAGGGCTGGGGCATGGGCAGCTACTGCTACTACAACGTGAACCCGAGCATCGTCCAGCACCACGGCTTCGCCGCACCCGTCCGTCCGGGCGTGCGCTTCCACCACCTGATGGTCATCTCGCTCAGCGGCCACGGGCAGTACGAGTGCGTCATCAACGACACGGGCGCACCGACGTCCGGCAGCGACACCGTGCCCTCCGTGGTGGTGTCCTACCCCTGACCCCGGCGCCGCGGGGCACGCCACGGGCGATGCCGGGCCGGGCGTGCCCCCGCGGCACCGGTGGCGGCCCCCTCCCGACTCCGGGGACGGGAAGGGGCCGCCGTGCGCGCTACCGCGCGGGTGCGGGGGGGCCGGGGAGGACGCGGGGCCGCACGAGCCCTCCGCAGGACACATCACCTCCCCCACCCAACCCCGACGACGGGGACAGGCCCCCGCCGCGCACCCCGATCGCGGGGTCCGGTGCGCACGGCGGCCCCTCCCGCTCCGGGAACAGAAGGGGCCACCGTGCTCCGCCCCGCCGCAGGAGCCCGGGCCGGGGCAGGCGCGCGGCGCGCACCAGGGCTCCGCAGGACACATCACCTCCCCCACCCAACCCCGACGACGGGGACAGGCCCCCGCCGCGCACCCCGATCGCGGGGTCCGGTGCGCACGGCGGCCCCTCCCGCTCCGGGGACGGGAAGGGAGGGGCCGCCGTGTTCCGCGCTACCGCGCCGGGGCGGGGGACGGTGCGGGTGCGTAGCCGGTGGGCCGGGCGGCGAAGGTGCCGCGGCCACGGGTGCGGCTGCGCAACCGGGTCGCGTAGCCGAACAGTTCGGCCAGCGGCACGGTCGCGGTGACCACCGTCGCGCCGGCCCGGGTGACGGAGCCGGTCACCCGGCCGCGGCGCGCGGCCAGATCACCGAGCACGCCGCCCACCGCGTCCTCGGGCACGGTCACCGTGACCTCGGCGACCGGCTCCAGCAGGACCATCGCGCAGGCCCGCAGGGCGTCCCGCAGTCCGAACCGGCCGGCGGTGCGGAAGGCGGTGTCCGAGGAGTCCTTCACATGCGTCGACCCGTCGGTGAGCGTGACGCGCAGCCCGGTCACCGGGTGCCCGCCCAGCGGTCCCTCCTCGAGCGCGTCCCGGCAGCCGGCCTCCACGGCGCGCACGTACTCCTGCGGCACGCGCCCGCCGACGACCGTCGAGCGGAACTCGAAGCCGGACTCCGGTGGGTCCAGCGCCTCCACGTCCAGGACCACATGGGCGAACTGGCCCGCCCCGCCATCCTGTTTGACGTGCCGGAACACGAACCCGGACACCCCCCGGCCGACCGCCTCCCGGTGACTGACGCGCGGCCGGCCCACGGTGACGCCCAGGCCGTGGTCGCGCCGGATCTTCTCCACCGCGACCTCCAGGTGCAGTTCGCCCATGCCGGACAGCACCGTCTGCCCCGTCTCCGGGTCGGTGCGCACGACCAGCGAGGGGTCCTCCTCGGTGAGCCGCGCCAGCGCCGACGCCAGGCGCCCGGTATCGGTGCCCTTCAGCGCCTCGACCGCCACGGAGACGACCGGTTCGGCGACCCCCGGAGGCTCGAGGACCAGCGGGGCGTCCGGCGCGCACAGCGTCGATCCGGCGCGGGCCGACTTCAGCCCGACCACGGCGACGATGTCGCCGGCACTCGCCCGGTCCAGCCGGTCGTGCCGGTCGGCCCGCACCCGCAGGATGCGTCCGACCCGCTCGGCGCGGCCCGCGGTGGCGTCCCACACGGTGTCTCCCTTCTCGATCGTGCCCGCGTACAGGCGCAGGTAGGTCAGCCGCCCGGTGGCGGTGGCGTTCACCTTGAACGCGAGGGCGGCCAGCGGCGCCGCCGGGTCGGCGGTTCGCTCCCGCTCGGTGCCGTCGTCGCCCCGGCCGCGCACCGGGGGCACGTCGAGCGGCGACGGCAGCCAGGCCGCTACGGCGTCCAGCAGCGGTTCGATGCCGCGGTTGCGGTAGGCCGAGCCGCACAGCACGACGACGGCGTCACCGCCGCGGGTCAGGTCCTGCAGGGCCTCGGTGAGCGTGCCGGTGCCGACCGCGCCCGTGTCGCAGAACTCCTCCAGCGCCCTCGGATGCAGCTCGGCGACGGCCTCCTCCAGCAGCCGGCGCCGCCGGTGCGCCTCCTCTCGCAGCTCCTCCGGCACGGGCGCCGCGTCGCGGGCCTCGCCCTCGTCGGTCCAGGTCAGGGCCCGCATCCGCAGCAGATCGACGACGCCGGTGAAGGCGTCCTCGGCGCCGATCGGCAGCTGCACCGCCAGGGGTACGGGGTGCAGCCGCCGCCGTATGGAGGCGACGGCGGCGTCCAGGTCGGCCCCGGCCCGGTCCATCTTGTTGACGAACGCGATGCGCGGCACACCGTGCCGGTCAGCCTGCCGCCACACCGACTCGCTCTGCGGCTCGACACCGGCGACGGCGTCGAACACAGCGACCGCGCCGTCGAGGACACGCAGGGAGCGCTCCACCTCGTCGGCGAAGTCGACGTGGCCCGGGGTGTCGATGAGGTTGATCCGGTGACCGTCCCAGGCACAGCTGACGGCGGCGGAGAAGATGGTGATGCCCCGGTCGCGTTCCTGCGGGTCGAAGTCGGTGACGGTGGTGCCGTCGTGCACCTCGCCACGCTTGTGCGTGGTGCCGGTGGCGAACAGGATCCGCTCGGTGACGGTGGTCTTGCCGGCGTCGACATGGGCGAGGATGCCCAGGTTGCGGACGGTGGCAAGGGGGTTGGTGCGCATGGCCCGTGGCCTTTCGGAGATGAGGAGAAGGGCGGCGCGATTCCCCCTGACGCACACGGCGCCGGACGCCCAGGAGGTGGGGCGTCGCGGGTCAGGTGTGCGTCACGGGCATCCGGTACCGGCCGCGCAGCGGGCACCGGACGGACGGGGACACCAGGATCACCACGGACCGACGGGACCGGGAACGGGGAGCGGCGGCAGCGGCGCGGTCACGCACGGCCCGTCTCCCCTCCACTGGTCATGAGCGCA
Source organism: Streptomyces speibonae (assembly GCF_984686075.1). Classification (NCBI taxonomy): domain Bacteria; kingdom Bacillati; phylum Actinomycetota; class Actinomycetes; order Kitasatosporales; family Streptomycetaceae; genus Streptomyces; species Streptomyces speibonae. Next base: position 1,219,910 of record NZ_OZ480260.1, read on the forward strand.
CCGTCCGACGGCCGGGCGGCGCCTGTGCGGTGAGTGTAGGGACGGGCCTCCGGAGCGGGCCACGGATTTTCCCGGGAGGGACGGGGCGCGGCACCGTCTTCTCCGCAAGGTCAAGATCTCTTTGGACTCGGCGGCGACGGGCCCGTCTTCCCATGACCAGACCAGGAGTGGTGCTCGTGGAAGCACGTGAAATGGGGGTCCTCGGGCTGTCCGCGGCCGAGGAACACGTCTACCGGCACCTGTTGCGCAACCCGGGTGCCCAACTGGACGACGCGCACATCCTGTTGCGGCACAGCGCGGAGACCGTGCGCGCGACGGTGGATCAGCTGCGCACCCTGCGGATCATCAGGGAGGAGGACGGGGGGATGTGGGCCGCTGAGCCGCAGCTCGTCGTCGCCAGGCTGGCCGAACAGCGCCTGGAGGAGCTGTACGGGGAGATACGCGTCCTCACCCACCTCGGCCCGATCACCGACACCCTGACGCGCGACATGCCCGCCGCCGAGACACCGGAGACCGCCCCCACCGTCGAGCGGATCACCGACGTGAAGGAGATCCGCACCCGCCTGGACGAGCTGTCCTTCTTCGCCCGCACCGAGGTGCTCTCCGCCGAGCCCTACGACGCGCTCAGCGTCGAGAACATCGAGCACGCCTGTCCGTTGGACATGCGCTGTCTGCGACGCGGCGTCGTCATCCGCAATCTGGTGCGCCCCGAGGCGCTGGAGGACCCGCCGACCGCCGCGTATCTGACGGAACTCGCCGTGGCCGGCGCCGAGATACGGGTCTCCGGCGAACTGACGGAGCTGATGCTGGTGTACGACCACCACACGGCGCTGGTGCCGATCGATCCGCAGCACACCTCCAAGGGCGCGCTGTGCGCCCGGGAGTCGGGGATCGTCACCAACATCATCCGGCACTTCGAACGGCTCTGGGACGACGCCGATGTGTTCAGTCCCCTGACCGGTCTCGCCGAGTCCACGGACCCGGAGCTGACGCAGGCGCAGAAGAAGGTGCTCGCGGCCATGTGTTCGGTCGGCACGGACGAGGCCGGGGCCCGTGCCAGCGGGATGGCCCTGCGCACCTACCGGCGTCACATCTCCGCCCTGATGCAGATCCTGGGCGCGGAGAACCGCGCCCATGCCGCGCTGCTGCGTTCGTACAGGATGAGGTCGTGGTCCGCGGGCAGCAGAGATCCACCAACGCCGGCCTGCCGGAGATTCGAGGGACGGGGGAGCCGCCGCGCCGCGAGACGCACTTCTGCTCGGCTTGCTGTGACTGGAGGAGTGATCATCCTCCTGGGCCGCGGCAACGTGGATCGTGACGGACCCGGTGACCAAGCCATCACCGGCCAACTCGTCGAGTACTTCGACGGCTGGGCGGAGGAGGCCCTCGACCGCAGCTTCTCGTACTTCTCAGCCGGTGCGGAGCTGCCCGTGTTCCGCCTGGTCAACGGAGACTCCCTCGTCGTCTCGAAGTGCCTGCCGGGAAGGCGGCGCCCGCCACCGTTCTGTCCGGCAACTGCTACGCCTCGCAAGTGCTGTCTGCGAGTGGCGTCCGGCCGTGAGGGCCGGAGAGGGGGACGCACAGGGCGAACCGCCCCGTGCCCGGTCGCTGACCTGAGCACGGGGCGTTCTGGGTGTCGGGGCGTTACTCAGCCGGGCAGGTTCCACTTCTGCGGAGCCAGTCCGTTGCAGTCGTAGATCTGGAGCTTGGTGCCGTTGGCGGTGGCTCCGCCCGGACTGTCCAGGCAGCGGCCCGACTGCGGGTTGCGCAGCGAGCCGTCCGGCTGCGGCTGCCATTGCTGGCCCCCGGCGCCGTTGCACTCCCACAGCTGCACCTTGGTGAAGTTCGCCGTGCCGTTGCCGTCGATGTCCAGGCACTTGCCGAAGGCCCGCAGGGTGCCGTCGGGGTGGACGGACCAGCGCTGGCCGGTGGCGTCACCGCAGGTCCACAGCTGGACCGGCTTGCCGTTGCCGCTGATGTTCGTATCGACGTCGACGCACTTGCCGGCGCCCGCCGGACCGGTGATGTACCCGACCGGGCCGTGCAGCTCGCCCCGGCCGAAGCGGACCTCGCACTGGTTGCCGGTACCGAGCCACGTGCCCGTCAGATACAGGAAGGACGTACCGTCACTCAGCGGCTCGATGGGGGAGCTGTAGCCGGGGCAGCCGGCCTCGCCCGGACTGTAGCCGTTGGTGGGAGCGGTGAGGACGGGCGCCTCGATCTCGGTCCAGGCCCCGGCGCCGAGGTTGGTGTTGGCGAACAGGACCTGTCCCGACTCCGTCATGACGTCCTTGTCTCCGGTCGGCCCCGTGGTGACGCGCTGACCGGACAGCAGCAGGGTGCCGTTGGGACCGCCGCCGGGCAGCCAGGCGACGTACGGGGTGTGCAGGAGATGTCTGCCGTCGCTGGTCTGCGCGAGCGTGCCCTTGTTGTCCGCCGGGGACCAGTCCAGACCGTCGGTGCTGGTCTTGATGTAGGTCTCGCAGGCGTGGTCGGGGTCGGTGGCGTCCCGGCACAGCTCGTACGCCATCAGGAAGGTGCCGTTGGGCAGCGGGATGACGATGGACATGCCGGGGCGGGCCAGGTTGTCCGACGGGAACGCCACGTCCTGGGTCAGGGTGCTGCTCCAGGTCTGCCCGCCGTCGGTGGACGTGTAGTGGCCGATGACCTGGTTGTTGGTGGAGCTGTTGGCGGGGCGCTCGTCGGAGACGAAGCAGGCCAGGGTGTCGTTCTCGGTGAGTAGGAACCACGGTTCCCAGATGCCGTGCCCGATGGTGTCGGGCAGCCCCGAGGTCTCGGTGCAGTTGGACAGGTACTGCCAGGTCTCCCCGTGGTCGGTGCTCTTGAACACCTCGATCTTCTGCGCGGTGAAGTCCCATTCGTCCCAGGCGGTCGCGGCGGCCAGCAGGTCGCCCTGGTTGAGACCGTTGGCGTCGCGCGGCACCTCGTAGAGGACGGGGGCCGCGAGATCCCAGCCCGAGGTGTGCGAAGTGATTGTGGAGATCGGGGAGTTGGACCAGGTCTGCCCGCCGTCGGTGCTGCGGTAGACCGGCAGCGAGTTGGCCGCGCCCTGCCCGCGCCTGGCGAAGGTGGCGAGGACCGTTTCGTTCGGCGAGCCGTCGTGGGCCAGTCGGACGGCGCGCGGGTAGCTGTTGTCGCCCTGCGGGTGGGCGTTGAGGTCGGGTGTGGCCAGCACCTGGCCGGCGGGTGCGGCCGAGGCCGGAGTCGTGGTGGTCAGGGCGGAGAACAGGGTCGCCATGAGGGCGAGGACGCCCAGCAGGGCGGACGGTGTTCTCCAGCGCCGCCTCGGCGGTTGGGATGTGGGGATCACGGGTGGTGCGCTCCTTTCCCGAAAGGGGGGTCAGCGGGCCGGCGGGTTGTCACCGAGCTGCGGTGCGATGGCCGTGTCGACGTCGAGGGCGCTGCGCGCGACGACGGCGCCCTCGCTGACCAGGGCGAGGTGCAGCCGTCCGCTGGTCCAGCCCTTCGGGAGACGGGCGGTGACCGGTACGGCGGGTGAGAGGACGTAGGGCTTGGCCTCGGCCCAGCCCTCGGGGGCCGCCTCTCCGGGGCCGGCGGGGGCGGGACCGAAGACGTGGGTCCACGCCAGGTGCAGCTGGCCGGCGACCGGTTCGGTGCCGTGGTGGGAGACGCGTACGCCCACGGTGACCTGCCCGTCGGCGGTGAGCAGGTCCCGACCGGGGGCGACGGGGGTGATGTCGAGGACGAGCGCGGTCGGCGCGTTGACGTGCGCGGGGTCGACGCCGGCGAGGTCCTTGACCCGCCGTTCGTAGTCCAGCAGTCCGGCGGTCTCGTGCTCGATGTCGTACAGCTCGGTGTACACGTATCCGGCGAGCCGGTCGTGGCGGCGCAGTTCCTGGGTCTGCCAGCGCAGGTGCCAGCCGCGTTCGGGTGCGGTGAACCCGCCGCCGTATTCGCTGTTGAGGTTCGGCAGGCCGCGCAGCGCCTGGCCGGGGACGGCGAGCTTCTTGTGCACGACGAAGTCGGGGCCGAGCTTGACCGGGAAGTCGTCGCGGGCGCCGCCGATCAGGTCGGCGACGACGGTGGCCCAGGAGGCGGGGCTCTCGTCGTAGTAGTGCCAGTCCAGCAGGTCCGTCTTCACATGGGTCCAGCCGGAGTTGTCCACGACGGGACGGCTCGCGTCGAGCGCCTTGAGACGGTCGTAGACGTCGGCGGTGGCCTGCTGCTTGGCCTTGTCGTCGGGGATGTCCCAGTCCAGGCCCCATTCCTCGTTGTAGAGGCCCCAGATGACGATGGCCGGGGAGTTGCCGTCCCGTTCGACCATCGGCTCGATCTGCTCGGCGAACGCCGCGACGGAGGCGGGGGAGAAGCGGCCCGGCGAGGCTGGTTCGGCCCACAGGAGCATGCCGAGGATGTCGGCGTGGTGGACGAAGCGGGGGTCCTCCAGCTTCAGGTGCTTGCGTACGAGGTTGTAGCCGGCCCGCGCGGCGAGTTCCAGGTCGTGGCGCAGGGCCGCGTCGTCCGGTGCGGTGATGCCGCTCTCGGGCCAGTAGCCCTGGTCCAGTACGCCGCGCACGTACAGCCGCTCGCCGTTGAGGTACAGCTCCTCGTCGCGCACGGCGATCGAGCGCAGACCGGTGTATCCGGTGACGCGGTCGGTGCCGTCGGGGGTGGGCAGTTCGGCCTCGACGTAGTAGAGGTACGGATCGGCCGGGGACCACAGGCGCGGCTGTGCGGGCCTGAGGACGGTGTGCACGCGTCCGTCCGCGTCCGCGGTCACGCTCACCTTGGCGCCCTCGCCGCGCAGGCGCAGCCGGACCTCGGCACCGGCCGCGTTCGGGCCGTGCACCTCGGCGTCGACGGTGATCGCGGTGAGGTCGTCGGTCGGGCGCAGGCGCAGGGCGGCCAGGTGGGTCGCGGGCCGGGCCTCCAGCCAGACGCTCTGCCAGATGCCGGACGACGGGGTGAAGCAGACGCCGTCGTAGTCGTCACGGGGCATGCTGCGCTGCTTGCCGTGGACGATGTCGCGCTTGTCGGCGGGTGCGTGCACCCGCACCACCAACTCCTGTTCCCCGGCGTTCTTGTGGAGCCGGTCGGTGATGTCGGTGCTGAACGGGACGTAGCCGCCCTCGTGCCGTATCACCCGCACGCCGTTGACCCACACCGTGGCCTCGTGGTGCACGGCGCCGAAGTGCAGCACGATCCGCTGTCCGGCCCAGTCGCCGGGCACGGTGAAGGAGCGGCGGTACCAGGCGGTCGGCAGCCAGTGGGCGCCGATGCCGGAGGCCGGGGACTCCCAGGGGTAGGGGACGGTGATGTGCCGGTCGAAGTCGGGGGCGTCGTCGGCGCGGAAGTCCCAGGTGCCGTTGAGGCACAGCCAGGAGTGCGAGCGGTCGAGGTGCGGCCGGGGGTACTCGGCGCGCGGGATGGCGGGCATGTCGCTCCGTTTCGAAGAGGCGAAGAAGGAAGGGGTCGAGAAGAAGAGGAAGGGGCGGGCAGGAGGTCAGCCCTTGACGCTTCCGGCGAGGATTCCCTGGATGAAGTGGCGCTGGAGGAGGATGAAGACGATCAGCGCGGGCAGCATCGCGATGCTCCCGGCGGCCAGCAGTTCGCCCCACACGGAGGCGAAGTCGGCGCCGATGCGATTGCCGGTCACGTTCTGCGCGAGGGTGGCCAGGACGACCTGAAGGGTCTGGTGCCCCTCGTCGTTGACCGCGACGACCGGCCAGACGAAGTCGTTGTAGATGTTCATGGCGGTCAGCACACCGAGCGCGGCGAGTCCGGGCCGGATGACGGGCACCACGATCCGGGTGAACACCCCCAGCTCGCTCGCCCCGTCCATGCGTCCGGCGTCGAGGAGTTCGTCGGGGACGGCGGCGATGGTCTGGCGCATCCAGAAGATGCTGAAGGCGTCGATGCTGCCCGGCAGGATGAGGGCCTGGTAGGTGTTGACCCAGCCGAGGGCGCTCATCTCCAGCAGCAGCGGGATGATCAGCACGAGCGTCGGCAGCATCAGCGTGAGCAGGACCAGGCCGAACAGCAGGTTCTTGCCGCGGAACTCGTACTTGGCGAAGGCGTATCCCGCCAGCGGACAGAACACCATGGTCATGGCGCCCTTGACCGCCACCACGAGCGCGGTGTTGGCGAAGCCGGTCGCGATGGGGACGTCCTCGAACATCGCCCGGTAGTTGTCGAGGGTGGCCGTGCCGAGGGAGAAGGACAGGGGGTCGGTGATGATGTCGTTCGCCGGCTTCAGCGAGGAGCTGACGGCCCACCAGATCGGGTAGGCGAACAGGACGGTGAGGGCCAGCAGGGTGAGGTATTGCGGTGGCCCAGGCCGCCGGTGGCGTGGAGTCGGCCGGGTCCTGTTCCGGCGGGTCGGGGGCTGGGTGGGGGAGAGAGTCTTCATGGTCACTCGTCTCGGGTGCGCAGCAGGCGTACGGCGATCAGGGAGAGCGCGAACACCAGCAGCACCAGCAGGAAGGAGTTGGCCGCACCGGTGCCGAGGTCGGAGGCGGTGATGTGCTCGTAGAGGTACAGGCCCGCGGTGGTCGTGGAGCCGTAGGGGCCGCCCTCGGTGACCACGAACGGTTCGGCGAACATCTGGAAGACCGCCAGGGTCTGCACCACCAGCAGGAAGGTGATGCTTCTGCGCATCAGGGGCAAGGTGAGGGACCAGAACTGCCGTATGCGGGAGGCGCCGTCGAGGTCGGCGGCCTCGTAGACGGCCGGGGGCACGGCCTGGAGCCCGGCGAGCAGGATGATGATCGCGAAGCCGGTCGTCTTCCACAGGAACAGCAGGGCGAGGGTCGGCTTGGCCCAGAACGTCGAGGTCAGCCATTCGACGTCGGGGCCCCCGAGCAGGCCGAGGATGTGGTTGACGAGCCCGTACTCGGTGTCGAACACCACGATCCACACCTGGGCCATGGCCACCAGCGGCGTGATGAACGGGGCGATGAAGGCCACCTGGAACATCCCGCGCAGCTTGAGCTTGGCGTTGGCGAGCAGGACGGCGGCCGCCAGGGCGCCGAGGATCTGCACGGGCACGATCAGCAGCCACATCACCCCGCTGTTGCCGAGCGAGGCCCAGAAGTCCGGATTGGTCAGCAGGTAGGTGTAGTTGTCGAGCCCGACGAACCGGGCCTGACCCGCGCCGTGCCAGTCGGTGAAGCTCAACTGGAGGGCGTAGAGCAGCGGGTAGACCCCGAAGGCGGCGAAGACGACGAAGAACGGGGCGATGAACGCGTACGGTGCCAGGCGCGGCCCGCGCCGGGGCCGGCGCGGGCGGGACTCGGTGCCAGGCCGGTGCCTGCCCGTCCCGGCGGATACGGCCGCCTCGGGTGTTCGTCCGAGCGTGGTGGTTCTCATCGCGCCCGGTCCACCAGGTTGCGCTGGATCTTGCGCGCCGATTCGTCGATGACGTCGTCGGGGGTCAGCTTGCCCTCGATGAGCCGCTGGAGGTTGTTGCCGAGGTAGTCGACCGACTGCGCCCACCAGCCGGGAATCGGCGCGGCGGCCGGAATGTCGGCGGACGCCTCCACGGCGACCTTCCACAGGTCCTGGTTGCCGAGCGCCTGCACCGGCTCGAACAGCGGTTTGTCGGCCTTGCGGGCCGGCGCGTAGCTGGGTACGGAGGTGCTCAGGCCCTTGGGGTAGACGTCGTTGGGGCCGTACACGGCGGTGTAGCCGGGCTCCTTGAAGCACAGGAACTCGTACAGCAGCCAGGCCAGTTCGGGGTTCTTCGCCTTGGCCGGGATGATGAAGCTGCTGCCGCCCATGGCGCCGCTGCGGGCGCCGCCGGGCGTCCAGGCGGGCAGAGGCGCGGCACGCCACTTGCCCTTGGTCTTCTTCAGCAGCTGCTGCGGGGCGAACGACCACCAGATCGCCCAGGGCACGAACGCCTGCCTGCCGTCCTCCAGGGCGGCGAGGTCGGCGGGCTTGAGGTATTCGGCATGGGTGACCAGTTTGTCGCCGACGGCGGCCTGTATCCAGCGCAGGATGCGGCGGTACTCGGGGCTGTCGAGGCGGAGTTGGCCCCGGGCGTCGGCGAGGCTGGTGCCCTGCTGGTTGGCGAGCATCTCCAGCCACAGCTGGCCGAGGAAGGGGTCCTTGTCCAGGTGGATGGGAGCGGCGCGGCCGTCGCGCTCCTTCAGGGCCCTGGCCGCGTCGAGGAGGTCGTCGTAGGTCTTGATTCCGGCCGGGTCGACACCGGCGTCCTCCAGGAGATCCTCGCGGTACCAGAGCAGACCGGGGTCGAGGTCCCACGGGACGCCGTAGATGCGCCCGTCCACCGTGTTGACGGAGAGCTTGTAGGCGGAGGTCTGCTTGCGGTAGGGCGCGATCAGGTCGGTGAGGTCGTAGAGGTGCTCGGCCTGGCTGCCGATCTTGGCGTCGTCCCAGAAGCTGCCGTCCGGCACATCGGTGCCCGAGACCAGGGTGTTGGCGAGCTTGGCGTCGATGTCGACGGCCTGATGGTTGACCTTGATCTTCGGATACGCCTTGCGGAAGGCGTCGATCGCGGCGTCGAAGACCTTGAACAGGTCGCCCGAGCGGTTCCAGATGGTGATCTCGCCCTTGGCGGAGGCGCTGGGCGTGCCGGCGAGCCTGCTCGGCTCCGCCGCGGAGCCGGAACCGGGGGTGCAGGCGGCGAGCGGACCGGCCGTCGCGGCGAGCGCTCCGGCCCCGAGCGTGCCGCGAAGGACGGTGCGGCGGGCGACATTTCGGGCGTGCACAGGATGGGGCGCGGACATGGGGGCGGCTCCTGGAGGAAGAGGGAAGGGGTGATCGGCTCGAAGTGTGCAGATGGGGTAGATGAGCTCAAGTCACGTGTGCGGCGCGTATCGGGCCCTTTGCGACGATGCAGAGAGTATGCATAGCGTTTTGCAACGATGCAATACCCGAGTAGGATCCGTGTAACAGGCCGTCATCGTGGCCGGGCCGCTCAGGAGAACCGTCGGGCGTCCGGCGGCGACGGGCGCCCGGTGTCACGCCGCTACCAGGGCATGGCGCGCGTGCGCCCTCCGAGGAAAGGAAGGACGTGCATGGCAGGCGCCACGCTGCGCGACGTCGCCCGTCGCGCCGGGGTCTCCATCCGGACGGTGTCCAACGTGGTCAACAACTCCGTCCCGGTCTCGGACGAGCTGCGCACACGCGTGAACCAGGCGATCGAGGAACTCGACTACCGGCCGAACCTCGTCGCCCGCAACCTCCGCAGGGGCCGCACCGGCATGATCGCGCTGGTCGTCCCCGAACTGGACGTGCCCTACTTCGCGGAGTTGGCGCGCGAAATCATCACCGCCGCCCGCTCCCACGGGTACGTCGTCATGCTCGACCAGACCGACGGCGACGGCGAGCGTGAACGGGAACTGCTCGGCCGCGACTCACGGGCCACCATGTTCGACGGGCTGCTGCTCAGCCCGCTGGCCATCTCAGCCGAGGAACTGCGCCACCGCGCCAACCGCGTGCCCGTCGTGCTGCTCGGCGAGCACATCTTCAACGGCAGCTTCCACCACGTCGCCATCGACAACATCGCCGCGGCACGCGAGGCCACCGAGCATCTCGTCGGCCTCGGCCGCCGCCGCATCGCCGCCATCGGTGACCAGCCCTACGCCACCGGCGAGACGGCCCAACTGCGCACCATCGGCTACCGCCAGGCGCTGCAGCGGGCCGGTATCGGCATCGACGACGACCTGATCGTCCCCACTCCCCGCTTCCACCGCCACCTGGGCGCGGAGGCGATGCGCCGGCTGCTCGCCCTCCCCGAGCCCCCCGACGCCGTCTTCTGCTACAACGACCTGCTCGCCATCGGCGCCATGCACGCCATCGCCCGCGCCGGACTGCGCGTCCCCGAGGACATCGCGGTCGTGGGCCTCGACGGCATCCAGGAGGGCCACTACAGCTCACCCACCCTCACCACGGTCGCCCCCGACAAGGCGGAGCTGGCCCGCGCCGCCGTAGGCGCCCTGCTCGGGATCATCGACGGCTCGGCGACCGAGCCGAAGGAGATCAGGACGACGCACCGACTGGTGGTGAGGGAGAGCACTGCAGGCCGGGAATGACCGTGTGAGGGTGTGCGATCAGGGCGTCACCAGGTCGCTGGGATCGGTGTTGGCGCCGCACAGCACCACGCACACGTTTCCGCCGGAGGCGATGGTGACCGCGGCATCGGGAAGCGTGCCCGCTTCACGGTGGGCCCGGACGAAATTCTGGGCGCCGCGGGCCTTGAAACTGCCGGTGTGCTGCGTACGACGGCCACGAAGGCCTCGGCGTCGGAGCCCTCGAACCAGCGCACCGGGACCCGGTCCAGTCCGCGCAGCCGTGCCGCGGCCAGCCGGTGGTGCCCGTCGATCACCCGCAGCGTGGCCCGGTGGACCAGCAGGGGCGGCATGGTCTCGGCGCGCTCGGCGAGCTGCCGGACGTGGTCCGTGTCCAGGCCGTCGAGCCGGGGCGAGTCTCCCTCGGCCAGCGCGGCGGTCTCGATCTCAGCAGCGCCCTGGTCCGTCGTCATCGGGCCCCTCCCCGGGAAAGCTCGCACCCTTGTGCCGCCGGTAGGAACCCTGCCCGTGACGGGGGCCTGGTGGGCGCGGCCGACGTGGCAACTTGCGGCCACGGGCCGACACTCTCTTGCCACGCGGGGGCGGCGCCTTGCCGCGCGGGGGCGGCGCGCGCCCGCCCGCGTCCGGCCCGGCCCGTCCTGCCCCGGACATGCCGAGAGGGCCGTGACCGGTGAGTCACAGCCCTCTGGAACGCGTACGCGCGATGAATGGGTGAGTGTCCGAGGGGGGACTTGAACCCCCACGCCCGATAAAGGGCACTAGCACCTCAAGCTAGCGCGTCTGCCATTCCGCCACCCGGACAAGGTGTCCGCCGCCTGAGCGGGAGTGCTCCCCGCGCGGCGACATGGACCACCATACCAAGGTTTCGCAGTGCCTTTCACCTGCGTTTTCCATCACCGGGGGCGGGCGGCCGGGTCAGCAGCGCCGCTTGCGCAGGGCGGCCATGTTGTCGTAGCTGATCTTCGCCTCGCGCAGTGACTGCGCGGGGTCGGTGGCGCTCGGGGAGTTGTCGTCCTCGACCATCGGGTTGTGGTAGTTCATGTGCCCGATGCGCGAGAAGAACGTCGTGTAGTCCATGTCGCCGGTGCCGAAGGGCACCATGTCCCAGCCCATGCCGTTGGTGGTGTCGACGACGCCGTCCTTGGCGTGGAACAGGGGGTAGCGCTTGTTGTGGCGGGCGACCAGGGCCGCGGGGTCGAAGACGTTCTCGCGGGTGGAGCCGTCGTGGGCGGTGTAGGTGTGGAACTTGTACTGGGCGACGTGCGCCCAGAAGATGTCCATCTCCAGCCAGACGAGCCGCGGGTCGGTGATCTTCAGGAAGTACTCCAGCTTGCGGATGCCCGAGCTGCGGGTGGGCCGGCCCTGGTCGTCCAGCGGCCCGCCGTCGAGCAGGAAGCCGTAGGCGCCGTCGTGGTTGTGGGTGTAGAGCTTGATGCCCTCGCGGCGGGCGATCTCCCCCAGGGCGTTCCACTTGTCGGCGGCCACGTCCCAGTCGGCGCGGTGGGCACTGCCGGTGGGGTCGCCGCCGGTGCCCATGTGGTCCATGCCGAGGATGTTGGCGATCTCCAGGTGCTTCTTGAAGGTGTCCTTGTCCTCCCTGGTCAGCGGCCAGGAGGACGGGATGAATCCGTGGTTGCCCTGGGCGCGCAGCCCGTAGTCGTCGAGCCACGAGCGCAGCAGTCTGGCGCCCCGGACGTTCTCCAGGTCGGCTCCGCCGGGCGCGTTGTCGTGCTGGCGGTAGCCGGCGAACTCCACCTGGCGGTAGCCGTGGCGGGCCAGCTGCTTGAACACCTCGCGGAAGCCGGAGGGCAGGTCGCCGGCGAGGGGGTCGCGGGCGGTGGCGTCACGGACGGTGTAGAGGATGATGCCGCGCTTGTGCGGCGGGACGAGCACATGCCCGTGCCCGTGTCCGTGTCCGTGTCCGTGTCCGTGCCCATGGCCGTGTCCGTGTCCGTGGTCTCTGCCGCGGTCGTGTGCGAGTGCGGGGGACGCGCCGAAGACGGGGGCCGCGATGGCTCCGGCCGCCACGGCGGTGCAGGTGCTGAAGAAGCGGCGCCGGTCCACGCCGAGGCTGCGGCGCAGCCCCTCGTCCGGGGCGTCGGCGGCGGTGTCGGTGCGGGAGGGATCGGGGTTCAGGGTCACGAGTGGCCTGCCTTCTCGGTCGTGGCCGGTTCCGGTGCGGCCGGGACCGGCCCGCTGTCAGTGCCGTGTGTTTCACTCTCGGTAGTCGGAAATCGGCGGCCGTGCGTGGGGCGGCGTCAGCCGAGTCCGGCGAGCCGGAGCAGGAGTTGTTTCACATCGGTGGCCGCGACGCGGTCGCCGACGGCGCGGGGGGTGGAGCAGATGAGGAGCGGACCGTCGTCGTCGCTCGCGGGGAGGCGGCCGTGGCTGCCCCGAATAGGTGAGGGGTCCAGGGGCACGACCGCCATGCGGTAGCGCATGCCGAGCTTCTTGCGCGCCAGGGCGGTGGCCGCCTTGACCTTGACGTAGGGGTCGAGCGGGTCCATGAACAGCTCGACCGGGTCGTAGCCGGGTTTGCGGTGGATCTCGACGAGCTGTGCGAAGTCGGGCGCGCGGGCGTCGTCGAGCCAGTAGTAGTACGTGAACCAGGCGTCGGGTGCGGCGACGGCGACCAGTTCACCGGCGCGCGGATGGTCGAGGTGGTGGGCCTTCTTGCCCTCGTCGTCGAGGAGCTGCTCGATGCCGGGCAGGCCGTCGAGTGCGGCGCGGGCGGCGTCGAGGTCCTCCGGCCGGCGCACGTAGACGTGGGCGATCTGGTGGTCGGCGACCGCGAAGGCGCGGGAGGCCATCGGGTCGAGGTACTCCATGCCGTCCTGGGTGTGCACCTCGAGTAGGCCCGCGCGGCGCAGGGCGCGGTTGATGTCCACGGGCCGGTTCACGCGGGTGATGCCGTACTCGGACAGGGCGACGACGGTACGGCCCTCGTCGCGGGCGTCGTCCAGCAGCGGGGCCAGGGCGGTGTCCAGATCGGCGGCCGCCTGGAGGGAGCGCGGGTCGTCGGGGCCGAAGCGCTGGAGGTCGTAGTCGAGATGAGGGAGGTAGCAGAGCGTCAGGTCGGGGCGGCGGGTGCGCATGATGTGGCGGGTGGCGTCGATGATCCACTGGCTGGAGACCAGATCGGCGCCGGGGCCCCAGAAGTGGAACAGCGGGAAGGTGCCCAGCTTCTCGGTGAGTTCGTCGTGCAGGGCGGGCGGCCGGGTGTAGCAGTCGGGTTCCTTGCGGCCGTCGGCGTAGTAGACGGGGCGGGGCGTGACGGTGATGTCGGTGTCCGCGCCCATGGCGTACCACCAGCAGATGTTGGCGACGGTGTAGCCGGGGTGGGCGCGGCGGGCGGCGTCCCAGAGCTTGTCCCCGGAGACCAGTCCGTTGTGCTGCCGCCAGAGCAGGACGTCGCCCAGCTCGCGGAAGTACCAGCCGTTGCCGACGATGCCGTGTTCCGAGGGCATGGCGCCGGTGAGAAAGGTGGACTGGGCGGCGCAGGTCACGGCGGGCAGGACGGTGCCCAGCGCGGCACGGGAGCCGGACTGCCCGAGCGACTTGAGATGGGGCATGTGGTCGAGCAGCCGGGGGGTGAGACCCACGACGTCGAGGACGAGGAGGGGGGTGGGGCCGGGGGCGGCGCCAGGGGTGGTGTCGCTCATGGGAGTTCCTTCAGGCCGAGGTCCGTCAGGAGGTCGCGGGCGAGGGTGAGTTCGGCGGCGATGCCGTCGGCGAGCCGGCTGCGGCCGCGGGGGCGCAGGGCGGGCGGCAGCGCCTGCCAGGTGTAGGTCTCGACCTCGAGGTGACGGGTGAGCGGGTGCGGGCCGCCGACGAGCCGGGTCAGGGCGGATTTCAGCACCGGCAGGGTGGAGGTGAGGGGCGCGGTGGGGGCCGCGTGCAGCGGGACGTGGAAGTGGGCGCGCCAGGGCGCCGCGTCGGGCAGGGCCTCGCCGGCCAGGGCCTCGTCGAGGTCGTCGGTGCCGCGCAGGCCGGCGAGGGTCGCGGTGCGGGTCTGGTGCAGGAAGCGGGGTTCGGCGAAGGCGGCCAGGGCCTCGCGGACCTCGGGGAGGTGGGGCTGGTCGGCGTGCAGGGCGGCGGAGAGCTGGGACTTGACCACGGGCACACCGGCCCGGGTGAGGTCGTCCAGGGCGGTGTGCGGGTCCTCGAAGGAGGTGGCGAGGTGGCAGGTGTCGACGCAGATGCCGACGCGGTCGTGGGCGATCGCGGTGAGCGGGGCGATGGCGTCGCGGGTGGTCTCGACGACGCAGCCGGGTTCGGGTTCCAGGCCGACGCGGATGGAGCGTCCGGTGAGGTCCTGGAGGGCGTCGAGGCGGTCGGCGAGGGTGCGCAGGGCGGTGCGGGCCGCCTCCGCGCGCCGTTCGTCGTAGGCGGTGCGCCAGGCGAGGGGGAGGGTGGAGATGCTGCCGTCGGTGACGTCGTCGGGGAGCAGTCCGGCGAGGACCCGGGCCAGCGCGATGGTGTGGTCCAGGCGTTCGGGGTCGCCCCAGTCCGGGGTGTAGACGCGGTACTTGACCTCCTCGGCGCCGAAGCCCTCGTAGGGGAAGCCGTTGAGGGTGACGACCTCGAGGCCGCGCCGTTCGAGTTCGCAGCGCAGTCCGCGCAGGGCGGAGGGGTCGGTGACGAGGGCGTGGGCGGCGTCCTTGGCGAGCCACAGGCCGATGCCGAGCCTGTCCCGGCCGAGACGGCGGCGGACGGGCTCGCAGTGGTCGCGGAGCTGGGCGAGGACGCCGTCGAGGGTCTCGGCGGGGTGGACGTTGGTGCAGTAGGCGAGGTGGACGGTGGAGCCGTCGGGGTGGCGGAAGCGCATGGCTCACGCCTCCGTGGCGGGGGCGCCGGCCGGCCGGGGCTCGTCCTTCGGTGCGCCGCGCAGGATGGAGTTGCCCTCGTGGGTGGCGTCCGTGGCGGCGACGTCGAGATCGAGGCGTCCGCTGAGGCCGTAGAAGGCGACGGGGTTGCGCCACAGCACCCGGTCGACGTCGTCCTCGGTGAAGCCCCCGGCGAGCATCAGGTCGGCGACCTTGCGGGTCTTGAGCGGATCGCTTCTGCCCCAGTCGGCGGCGGAGTTGACCAGGACCCGCTCGGGGCCGTGGTCGCGCAGGATCGCGACCATCCGCTCCTCGTCCATCTTGGTGTCCGGGTAGACGGAGAAGCCGAGCCAGGCGCCGCTGTCCCTGGCCTCCTTGACGGTGGTCTCGTTGAGGTGGTCGACCAGGACGCGGTCCATCGGCAGCGCGGACTCGCGGACGACGTCGAGGGTGCGGCGCAGCCCGGCGAGCTTGTCGCGGTGCGGGGTGTGCACCAGCGCGGGCAGGCCGTGGTCGGCGGCGAGCTGGAGCTGCGCGGCGAGGGCGGTGTCCTCGGCGGGGGTCATGGAGTCGTAGCCGATCTCGCCGACGGCCACCACGTTGTCCTTGACCAGATACCGGGGCAGCACGTCGAGGACGGGTGTGCAGCGCGGGTCGTTGGCCTCTTTCGGGTTGAGGGCGAGCGTGCAGTGGTGGGCGATGCCGTACTGGGCGGCGCGGAAGGGCTCCCAGCCGAGGAGGGAGTCGAAGTAGTCGAGGAAGGAGGCCGGGGAGGTGCGGGGCTGGCCGAGCCAGAAGGCGGGTTCGACGACGGCGCGGACACCCGCCGCGTACATGGCCTCGTAGTCGTCGGTGGTGCGCGACGTCATGTGGATGTGGGGGTCGAAGATGCGCATCAGGACTCCTTGCCGTGGGGGGTGTCCGGGCCGTGCGGCGGGGTCGCGGGGGCGGACCCGGTCAGGGCCAGGACGCGGTGCAGGTCCTCCGGTACGTCGCGGCCGGCGGCGCGGCGTTCCTCGGCGTAGTCGCCGAGCATGCGGGCGAGTTCGGCGTCGCCCCGGGCGCGCGGGGCCAGGTCCGCCACCTGGTCCAGGCGGACGCCGGTGAAGAGGCACTTCAGTACGGCGTGCCGCCAGGCGTGTGCGTCCAGGTGGCGGGCGCCGTAGGGGCCGAGGGCGGCGGCGACGAGCCGGGTGTCGTTGGTGCGCAGGGCGTCCTCGACGAGCGGGAGGGCGTCGCGGGTGTCCGGCACGAGGTGGGGCAGGGCGTGCAGGACGGCCCGGCGTTCGTCGGCGGTGCCCTGGTAGTAGACCCGGGTCAGCGCGGCGGCGTCGGCGCGGGCCGCGTGCAGGATGAGCACGCGGGCGGCGTCGGCGTGGGCGGCGCCGCAGCGGCGGCCGGCCTCGGCCAGGCGCAGTTCCCACACCGAGATGGGTCCGTGGGTGCCGGGGTGGGCGGAGGCCTCCGCCAGGGCCTGGTCGAGCCAGGCGCGGGCGGCTCCGCCCAGCAGGCCGGCGAGGCGGTGGCGCAGTGCGGCGGGCGGGGCGAGGGCGGGGGTGGTGCCGTCGCCGGGGGTCGCCGGTCTGCCGGAGGTGCCGGCCTCCGGGGTGGCCGAGGTGGCCTGGGGGCGGTTCATGGAGTGTCGCTCCCTTCGGGGGTGGCGGAGGGATCGCCGTGCGGTGGGACGGGGACGGAGGGTGCGGCGGTGGCCGCGAGCCGGTCGGCCCGGCGCAGGAACGGCAAGGACTGGGCGGCGAAGTGCGGGCCGGCGTGGGAGTGCCGGGGCAGTTCGACGACGGTCAGGCCCTGGTATCCGGTGGCGGCGAGGGCCGCCAGCACGGGCGGGAAGTCGATCTCGCCGGTGCCGAAGGGGAGGTGCTCGTGGACTCCCCTGCGCATGTCCTCGATCTGGACGTGGCGCAGCCAGGGGGCGGCCTGGCGCACGCAGTCCGCGGGCGAGGCGGGTTCGAGGCACTGGCAGTGGCCGATGTCCAGGGTGAGGCCGAGGGGCTCGGGGTCGCCGAGCGTGCGGCGCAGACGGTGGAAGTCGGCGAGGGTGGCGAGGAGGTGACCGGGTTCGGGTTCGACGGCGAGGGGGACGCCGGCGGTCGCGGCGGCCTCCAGGACGGGGGTGAGGGTCTCGGCGAGGCGTTTCCAGGCGGTCTCCTCGTCGGTGCCGTCGGGGACGACGCCGCTGAAGCAGTGCACGGCGTGGGCTCCGAGGTCGGCGGCGACGCGGACGGCGCGCAGGAGCAGGTCGACGCGGCGGGCGCGGTCGTCCGGGCCGGCGTCCAGCAGCGACGGGCCGTGCTTGCGGCGGGGGTCCAGCACATAGCGGGCGCCGGTCTCGACGGTCACGCCGAGCCCGAGCTCGTCCAGCCGCCGCGCGACCCGGCGGGTGCGGGCGGCGAGGTCCGGGGCGAGCGGGTCGAGGTGCATGTGATCGAGGGTCAGTCCCACGCCGTCGTACCCGAGCTCGGCGAGCAGCCCGAGGGCGTCGTCGAGCCGGAGATCGGCAAGCCCGTTGGTCCCGTACCCGAACCGCAGCGGGGCCCGTGCGGATTGCCCCGCCTCCCCCCTGACACCGCTCACGCTCTCCCCGCCCCCGTCCCGGCCCGCGTCGCCGGACGGGCGGACGGCCACGCGCCGGGCCGCCGGCGGGGCCGGGTCCCGGCCGTCGTTCCCAGCTGCCTCCCGGCTCACGTCCCCCGTCCGGCCGGCGCGGCCCGCAGCGCGGGCCGGGCGGACGGCCGCGTCCCGTTCCGCCGGGCCGGAGAGGAGAACGTCCGCCTCCCGAGCCGCGACGTGGGACAGGCCGACGGCCGCACCCCGGACCGTTCCCGGGACCGAGGTCCGGCCACCGTCCCCGGCCGCCTCCCGGCTCGCGCCCCGCGCCGCATCCGCGTCCCCACCACGGCCCGCAACCCGGGACACGCCGACCGCCGCGCGCCACGCCGCTTCCGGAGCCGAGGCCCGGCCACCGTCCCCGGCCGACCGGGCCGCTTCCGGGGCCGGGGCCCGGTCACCGTTACCAGCCGCCTCCCGGCCTGCGCCCCGCGCCGCGGCCACGCCCTTGTTCCCGCCCGCGGGGCGGGACTGGTGGGGTTCAGCGCCCCGGGGCGTTTCGGGGGACGTGGGGCGGACGGTTCCGGGGGTGGTGGGGGCGGGGTCGTGGTCTCGGCTTCGGGTCATGTGATGCTCACCTTCCTCATGGCGGCTCGCCTGGCGAACGCGCGGCCGGCCGGGGCGAGGGCCGCGATCAGGAGGGAGGTGACGGGCGAGCCGGAGCGGGCGGTGAGCGCGGCCTGGAGCGGGATCGTCGCCCGGATGCCGCCGCCGACGGCGCGCTGGGTGAGCGGGGGTGAGGGGTTGAGCGCGGCGTGGAGGTAGGGCCGGGCGGCCGTGGCCGCGTAGGCGGCGCCCAGGACGGTGGTGAGGGTGCCCGCTGCCCGGGCCGGGCTGGAGCCCGACAGGCCGGGGGCGGCTGCTGCCCTCCGGCCTGCCGGGAGTCGGATGCGGCGGTGGGTGACCAGCCCGGCCAGTACCCCCGTCGTCGCGAGCGCCGCCAGGGGGGCCGGTACCGAGCCGCCGGTGGTCTCCCGGCGGGACACGGCCGTGACCGCGAGCGTGTGGCTGCCGAGCAGCGCGGCGGAGGGCAGTGCGGCCTGGGTGCCGCCGCCGGTCGCGGCCGCGCCCAGGAGCAGGTCGAGTCCGCGCGCCGCCGCCATGGCCGCGGGTCCGGCGGGCGTGTGCTTCAGCGCCAGGTCGTAGGACCAGACGGTCGCCGCCAGCGGAGCGGCCACCGCGAGCGCGGGCCGTCCGGCCCGGGCGGCGAGCACCAGACCGGCGCCGGTGAGGGCACCGGCGGCGGCGAGGGCGGCGGCCGGTGCGACGCGGCCGGAGGGAATCGGGCGGTGCGGACGCTCGACGGCGTCCTCGGCGCGGTCGGCCCAGTCGTTGAGGGCCATGCCCGCCTCGTACAGGCACAGGGAGGAGCCGATGGCGAGCAGCGTCCGCGGCCCGGGCCGCACGCCGGCCGCGGCCGCACCGGCGAGGGCGTCACCCGGGACGGTGAAGAGCGCGGGCAGCCGCAGCAGTTCCGCCCAGGCGCTCGCCCGCCCGGAACGCGGGGGCGCGGTACGGGACACGGCTCCGAAGGCGCCGGCGACCACGGGCAGCTCCACCGCCCCGTCCCGCGAGCGGGACCCGCTATCGCGGGGCGCGGCACCGCCGCCGGCAGGCGGCCCGCCCGGAACCGCGCTGTCCGCCGCCGAGCGCCCTGCGGGCCGCCGCCGAAGCAACTCGGCCCAGCCACCCGCCCGGCCCCGCCCGGGACCGGGGAGCCGCGCGAGCCGCCGCGGCAGCCCGGCCCGGTTCAGGGGGCGGGTCATCGCGGCACCCCGGGGTTGTCGCGCAGGCGGCCGGCGAAGGTTCGCAGTTGGGTGTACTGCTCGGCCAGGGCGGAGGGGCCGTCGCCCACCGGGTCCTTGAAGTAGAAGGCCAGTTCGCTCAGGGGGCCGGTGAGGCCCTTCTCCCGGGCGCGGGCGGTGAGGCGGGCCAGGTCCAGGACGAGCGGGGCGGCGAGGGCGGAGTCGCAGCCCTGCCAGATGGTCTGGAGGATCATGCGGGAGCCGAGGAAGCCGTCGAAGGCGATGTGGTCCCAGGCCGTCTTCCAGTCGCCGAGGGCCGGTACGTCGTCGATGTGGACCTCGCCCTCCGGGGTGGCGCCGAGGGTGTCGGCGAGGACGCGTTCCTTGCCGGCGTTCTTCGCGGCGGCGGCCGCCGGGTCGGCGAGAGCAGCGCCGTCGCCCCCGCCCAGGAGGTTCGTGCCGGACCAGGCGCGCACGGCGAGGGCGCGCTGCGCGAACATCGGGCCGAGGACGGAGCGCAGGAGGGTCTGCCCCGTCTTGCCGTCACGGCCGGCGTACGGCAGTCCCGAGGATGCGGCGAGTCCGGCCAGCGCCGGGTGGTGCAGTCCCGTGGAGGGGGTGAAGTTGACGTAGGGGCAGCCGGCGCGCAGGGCGGCCGCCGCGTAGAGGGAGCTGGGCGGCAGGGAGCCGTCGGCGGGCGCGGGTTCGGTGGAGGCGACGTTGACCACGACGGCGCCCGCGAGCTCGTGCCGGCGGACGAAGTCGCGGATGTCGGCCGCGAACACCTCGATCCAGTCGTCGTCGGCGCGTGAGGTGTCGCCGGGCAGGGGGCCGCCGGGCCTGATCTCGCGGTCGGCGGCGACGAGTTCGGCGTGCACCGCGGCCGGCAGGCCGTGCGGCAGCACACCCCCGTCGGCGAGGTGTTCCGCACGCTTGGGGAGCGGGCAGTCGACGGTGTCGTGGCCGCCGAAGACGAGGGAGGCCAACGGGGGCAGGTGGCAGGAGGCGAAGTCGGGGGTTTCGGTGACCATGCCGGTCGGGGGGTGGAGTCCGGCGGCGACGGCGGCGCAGCCCGCGACGGCGGTCGTGGCGACGGATCCGCGTGCCCCGATGAACCAGACGCCGAGGCGCGGGGCCGGGGCGGGGGTGGGGAGGAACGGTTCGGCGGACATGGGCAGCCTCCTTGTCGTACGCGAACCCGGTGCGAGCGCCGGTGGGGGGATGCGCGGGGTGCCGGGCGGCCGGGCCCGGCGGGACGACGGGCGGAGGTCCGGCGTCCTCCGCCCGCCGCCGTCTGGGTGGCCCTAGGAGGGCAGTTCCTTCAACTGGATGTTGCGGAAGGAGACCTGGTCGTCGGCGCCGTGGTTCTGGAGGCCGATGTAGCCGTCGGTCAGGCTCCGCTCGGGGTCCTTGTTGGTGAAGTCGTTGATCTTGACTCCGTTGAGGAACACCTGGAGGCGTTCGCCGCGGACCTTGATCTCGTAGGAGTTCCACTGGCCGGGCGGCCGCAGGACCTGGTCACGGGCCTTGATGTCGGCCGACTGGAAGGAGTAGATCGCGCCCGTGGTGCGGTCCGGCGCGTCCGTGGCGTCGATCTGGATCTCGTAGCCCCGGTCCACCGCGGACCAGGGGTCGTCGGAGGCCGGGAAGCCCACGAAGACACCGGAGTTGTCGTCTCCCTGCATCTTCCAGTCGAGCTTGAGGGAGTACGACCCGAGCTCCTTGGCCTGGTACCAGAGCAGGCCCATGCCGCCCTCGGACTGAAGCGTGCCGTCCTTCACCACGAACCGGCCGGGGCCGGCCTGCTTCCAGCCGTCCAGGGTCTCGCCGTTGAAGATCTCCCGGTAGCCCTTGTCCGGCTTGCAGTTGGCCTTGACCTGACCGGTGGCGTACTGAAGTCCGCCGAGCAGGTGGGTGCGGAAGGCCTCGTCGGCGTAGGACTCCTTGGTGTGGCCGCCGCCGGTGTAGAAGGAGCGGCCGCCGCCGTAGTTCTGGCACCAGGCGATCGGGTGGTCGCCCTTCATCTTCCCGCCCTCGTAGGTGGTCTCGTCGAGGGTGGCGAGGATCCTGGCCTGTCCGCGCGGGTTGGTGCGGTAGTTGTACCACTCGTCGGTGCGCTCCCAGCTGTCGCCGAGGTGCGCGGTGGACGGGTGGTCGTGGTCGTGGACGCGCACGGTGGCCTTCTGGATGGCCGGGTGCGAGTCGAAGTAGGCACCCACGAGGCCGCCGTAGAACTCCCAGTCGTACTCGGTGTCGGCGGCGGCGTGGACGCCCATGTAGCCGCCGCCGTTCGCGACGTAGTTCTCGAACGCCTTCTGCTGCTCGGCGTCGAGCACGTTACCGGTGGTGGAGAGGAAGACCACGGCGTCGTACTTGGCGAGGTTGGTGGTGGTGAACTGGCGGGCCTCCTCGGTGGCCGTGACGGAGATGTTGGCCGGGTCGCCCAGTTCCTTCAGCGTGGCGACGCCCTCCGGGATGGAGTCGTGGCGGAAGCCGGCCGTTTTGGAGAAGACGAGGACCTTCTTGCCCTTCTTGAAGGGCTTCGTGGAGAACTCGAAGTCGTCGATGTCGTAGAGCGCTCCGTCGCCGCCCCGGAAGACCAGGTAGATCTCCGTGGTGCGCTTGGGCAGCGCCCGCAGCGGCACGTCGACGTTCTGGAACGTCTCCCAGCTGCCGGTCGGCGGGATGTACGCGGAGCCGTGCAGCTTGCCGTCGGGCGAGCCGGTGCGCAGTTCGATGAAGCCGCCGGAGCCGCCGGAGGACGCCCGCACGGTCATCTTCTTCTGCCCGTCGAACCGGTAGGGCTCGAAGGAGATCCAGTCGCCGTCGTGGATGTCGCCGACGGTCCGGCCGCCGTTGGCACCGGACTTCTCGACCACCGACACGCCCTGCTGGGTGCCGAAGTGCTCGGCCTGGCGGTGCAGCGGCTGGAGCACGGCGCGCGCGGTGCCGGTCAGCGCCTCCTGCCCGCCCGCGCCGCCGTCGGTGTAGCTGGCGCCGACCACACCGTAGATGTTGGCGTTGGGGTCGTGACCGCCGTCGCCGGCGGGCGGCTCGAGGGTGCCCTCACAGCCCATCTCGCTGGTCAGCTCGTGGGCGTGGGAGTCGTGGCCGAGGCTGTAGGCGACCTTGACCCGGGAGCAGTCGATGGTCTCCTCGGGGTCGGTGACGGTCACCTTGAACGGGACGGGCTCGCCGAAGGCGGCCAGGCTGCCGTTGCCCGGGATCTCGATCGTCACCGTGGGCTCGGTGTTGCCGACGACGATCCGCACGCTGGCGTTGCCGGTGTTGCCCTCGGGGTCCTTGGCGGTGAAGGTCGCGGTGTAGGTGCCGGCCTTCTTGTAGCGGTGGGTGGGGTTGAGTCCCTCGCCCGTGGTGCCGTCGCCGAAGTCCCAGCTGTAGGTGAGCTCCGGGGAGTCGGCGTCCTCGGCGGAGGCGGTGAACCTGACCCTGAGACCCACCGCGCCGGAGGTCTTGTCCGCGCTCGCCTCGGCGATCGGGGAGAAGCCGTCCTCGGCGTTCTCGATCCGGTACAGCGCGGAGTTCTCGTCGCCCTGGAACCAGGACAGGCCGTAGTCGAGGACGTAGAGCGCGCCGTCGGGGCCGAACTCCATGTCCATGATCTGGGTGCCGGTCCAGGGGAAGTCGTTGATCTTCGCGACGGAGCCGTCGTCGTTCTGCTCGATCCGCTTGATCCAGCGGCGGCCGAACTCGCCCGCGAAGAAGTCGCCGTCGTAGGCCTCGGGGAACTTCACCGAGGACTCGAGATCGGGGTCGTAGCGGTAGACCGGGCCGGCCATCGGCGACTCGGATCCGCTGCCGAACTCGGGCACGGAACCGCCGTCGTACGGGATCCAGGCGGGCTGGGCGGGCGGCAGGTCGACGAGTCCGGTGTTGTGCCGCGAGGTGTTCTTCGGGGCGTCGCAGTCGAACTTCTCGCCGGAGGCGCCGGTGCCGAAGTCGTAGTCGTTGTAGGCGTCGTTGTCGCCGGTGCAGAACGGCCAGCCGAAGTTGGCGGGCTCGGTCACCTTGGCGAACTCGACCTGCCCGGCCGGGCCGCGGTCCGGGTCGGCTGCGCCGGCATCGGGGCCGTAGTCACCGACGTAGACGGTGCCGGTCTGCTCGTCGACGCTCATCCGGAACGGGTTGCGGAAGCCCATCGCGTAGATCTCGGGACGGGTCTTCTCGGTGCCGGGGGCGAAGAGGTTGCCTTCCGGGACGGTGTAGGAGCCGTCCTCGGCGACCTTGATGCGCAGGATCTTGCCGCGCAGGTCGTTGGTGTTGCCGGAGCTGCGGCGGGCGTCGAACGCCGGGTTGCGGTCCGCCCGTTCGTCGAGCGGCGCGTAGCCGTCGGAGGCGAAGGGGTTGGTGTCGTCGCCGGTGGACAGGTAGAGGTTGCCCTCGGCGTCGAAGTCGATGTCGCCGCCGACGTGGCAGCAGATGCCGCGGGAGGCGGCGACGTCCAGGACCTTCTTCTCGCTGGACAGGTCGAGTGTGCCGTTGGCGTTGAGGACGAAGCGGGACAGGCGGTTGACGCCGTCGAACTGCGCGAAGTCCTCGGCGGTGCCCGTCTCCGGGGCGTCGCCGGCGGGGGTGTCGAGGGGCGGGGCGTAGTAGAGGTAGACGGCCCGGTTGTTCTCGAAGTCCGGGTCGACGCCGACGCCCTGGAGGCCCTCCTCGTCGTGGCTGTAGACGGGGATGCGGCCGGCGACCTTGGTGACGCCGCCCTGGTCGGTGATGCGCAGGGTGCCGTCGCGGGAGGTGTGCAGGACGCTGCGGTCGGGGAGCACGGCGAGCGACATCGGCTCGCCCATCTCGGGCTCTCCCTTGGCGAGCGGTACCTGCTGGAACTGGCCTTCCTCGGCCGCCGTTTTGGCCTCGGCCGGTGCCGCGCCGGCGACGGTGGCCGGGGTGCCGACGGCGAGCAGCAGGCTGGTGAGCAGGGCGAGGGGGGTGCGAAGTCCGCTGTGCCTCGGGGCGTTGCTGGCTTTGAGTCTGCTTCTGTGCACGAAGTCCCTCCGGGGATGGGGCCGTACGAACAGGTGCGAAGACAAGCGACGGATGCGGTGTGTGCGGGCGCCGGGGTGCGCCGTCACCCCGGAGACGTGGGTGTCCTGAACACTTCAGGGACGGTAACCGCGTTCTTCCAAAGCCAACACCCCTTGGAGCGCTTCTGGTTCAACTTTTTCCCAACTCAGGACAAAGCGGGACGCGGGCAGGGCCGGCCGGGGACCGGCGCCGCCGCCGGCCCCCGTCCCCGGCCCGCTGCGGGCCCTGCGGTCAGTTGTTGAACGCGGCGTCGAAGGAGGCGCTGGGCGGCTCGAAGTCGAAGGCCTTGAGCCGCTGGAGCGCCTCGGGGGCGCCCTGGAGCCGGTCCATGCCCGCGTCCTCCCACTCGACGGACACCGGCCCCTGGTAGTCGATGGAGCGCAGCATGCGGAAGACGTCCTCCCAGGGAACGTCGCCGTGACCGGCGGAGACGAAGTCCCAGCCCCGCCGCGGGTCGCCCCAGGGCAGATGGGAGCCGAGGCGGCCGTTGCGGCCGTCGAGGCGCTTGCGGGCCTCCTTGCAGTCGACGTGGTAGATCCGGTCGCGGAAGTCCCACAGGAAGCCGACCGGGTCGAGGTCCTGCCACACGAAGTGGGAGGGGTCGAAGTTGAGGCCGAACGCCGGACGCCGGTCCACCGCGTCCAGGGCGCGGACGGTGGTCCAGTAGTCGTAGGCGATCTCGCTGGGGTGGACCTCGTGCGCGAAGCGCACGCCCTCGGCGTCGAAGACGTCCAGGATCGGGTTCCACCGCTCGGCGAAGTCCTCGTAGCCGCGCTCGATCATCGACTCGGGGGCGGGCGGGAACATGGCGACCAGGTGCCAGATGGCGGAGCCGGTGAAGCCGATGACGGTGTCGACGCCCAGGAGGGCCGCGGCGCGCGCGGTGTCCTTGATCTCGTCCGCGGCCCGCTGCCGTACGCCCTCGGCCTCGCCGTCGCCCCAGATGCGGGCGGGCAGGATGGCCTGGTGGCGTTCGTCGATGATGGCGTCGCAGACCGCCTGTCCGACCAGGTGGTTGGAGATCGCCCAGCACTTCAGCCCGTACTTGTCGAGCAGCTGGTGGCGGGAGGCGACGTAGGAGGGGTCGGCGAGCGCCTTGTCCACCTCGAAGTGGTCGCCCCAGCAGGCGAGTTCGAGTCCGTCGTAGCCGAAGTCGCGGGCGAGTCGGCAGACCTCCTCCAGCGGCAGGTCGGCCCATTGGCCGGTGAAGAGCGTGAAGTTGCGCGGCATCGTGTCCGTCCTCTCAGGCGGCGATCGGTGTGTAGACGGAGTTCTTCCCGGCGCTCTCCTCCACCGCCGCCAGGACGCGCTGCACCTGGAGCCCGTCGGCGAAGGAGGGGGCGGGGCTGCGCCCGTCCGCCACCGCGTGGACCAGGTCGCGGGCCTGGTGCACGAAGGTGTGCTCGTAGCCGAGGCCGTGGCCCGGCGGCCACCACGCCTCGAGGTAGGGGTGGTCGGGTTCGGTGACGAGGATGCGGCGGAATCCGGCGTGGCCGGCCGGCTCGGTGCCGTCGTGGAACTCCAGTTCGTTGAGCCGTTCCAGATCGAAGGCCAACGTCCCGCGCTCGCCGTTGAGTTCGATGCGCAGGGCGTTCTTGCGGCCGGTGGCGTACCGGGTGGCCTCGAAGGAGGCGAGGGCGCCGGAGGAGAAGCGGCCGGTGAACAGGGCGGCGTCGTCGACGGTGACCGGTCCGGTGCCGGCGGCGGAGACGGCGGCCAGGCCGCTGCTGGGTGCGCTCGGCAGCGGCCGCTCCCGTACGAAGGTCTCGGTGAGCGCGGAGACGCCCGCGAGCTGCTCCCCCGCCAGGTACTGCGCCAGGTCGACGATGTGCGCGCCGAGGTCGCCGAGCGAACCGGAGCCGGCCTGCTCCCGGCGCAGCCGCCAGGTCAGCGGGAACGCGGGGTCCACCAGCCAGTCCTGGAGGTACACCACCCGCACGTGCCGCAGGGTGCCGATCCGGCCCTCGGCCACCATCCGCCGGGCCAGCGCGGTGGCGGGCACCCGGCGGTAGTTGAAGCCGACCATCGCGATCTGGCCGCGCGCGCGGCCCTCCTCGGCGGCGCGGACCATCGCCTCGGCCTCGGCGACGGTGTTGGCGAGAGGCTTTTCGCACAGCACGTGCTTGCCCGCGGCGAGCGCGGCCAGAGCGATCTCGGCGTGGCTGTCCCCCGGTGTGCAGATGTCGACGAGGTCGATGTCGTCCCGCTGGACCAGTGCGCGCCAGTCGGTCTCGGCCTCCGCCCAGCCGTGCCGGTCCGCCGCCGCGCGCACGGCGTCGCCGTCCCGGCCGCAGATGACGGCCAGTTCGGGACTGAGCGGCAGGTCGAAGACGCGGCCCGCGGTGCGCCAGCCCTGGGAGTGGGCGGCGCCCATGAAGGCGTAACCGACCATGCCGACGCGCAGCGGTGGCTTCCCCGCCCGATCCCCTTCGGACGCTTGCGGCTGTGCCATTCGGATGTCCTCCTCGTCATCGTGGCGGGCGGGGGTGGGCCCCGCCCGGTGGGCTGGTCAGGCCCGTGGGGCGGGGCTCCTCACTTGAAGCCGGTGGACATGTACTGGTCCACGTTCTCCTTGTCGACCACGGCCGAGTAGCAGGTCACCGACGAGGGGATCTCGAACTCGGCGAGGCCGCCGACGCCCTTGCCCTGGCCGAGGGCGCGGGCGAGGTCGATCGCGGAGGCCGCCATGGTCGGCGGGTACAGGACGGTGGCCTTCAGGACACCGTTGTCGGCCTTGATGGCCTCGAAGGCGGAGAGCGCGCCCGCGCCGCCGACCATGAGGAACTCGTCGCGCCCCGCCTGGTCGATGGCGCGCAGCGCGCCCACGCCCTGGTCGTCGTCGTGGTTCCACAGCGCGTCGATCTGCGACTGGGCCTGGAGCAGCTGGGCCATCTTGGCCTGGCCCGACTCGACGGTGAACTCCGCGGCCTGGCGGGCCACCTTCTCGATGTTCGGGTAGTTCTTCAGCGCGTCGTCGAAGCCCTGCGTGCGCTGCTTGGTCAGCTCCAGGTTGTCCAGGCCGGCCAGCTCGACGACCTTGGCGTTCTGTTTGTCCTTGAGCTTCTCGCCGATGTAGTGGCCGGCGTTGAGGCCCATGCCGTAGTTGTCGCCGCCGATCCAGCAGCGGTACGCCTGCGGGGTGTTGAAGATCCGGTCGAGGTTGACCACCGGGATGCCGGCCCGCATCGCCTTCAGCCCGACCTGGGTCAGCGCCTTGCCGTCGGCGGGCAGGATCACCAGGACGTCGACCTTCTTGTTGATGAGGGTCTCGATCTGGCCGATCTGCTGGGCGGTGTCGTTGGAGCCCTCGGTGATCTCCAGGGTGACGTCCGAGTACTTCTCGGCGCGCTTCTTGGCGTTGTCGTTGATGGCGTTGAGCCAGCCGTGGTCGGCCTGCGGTCCGGCGAAGCCGATCGTGACCGGCTTGCCGGGCTTGTCGTCGGCGGCGGGCTGGTCGTTGTTGGCCGGCTCGTCGTCGCCCGAGTCGTTGCTCGTGCAGCCGGTGACGAACACGCCGGCGGATACGGCGGCCGCTCCGAAGAGCAGTCCTCTGCGGCTGGCGAAAGGTGTCTCTGGCATGGCGGTGAACCCTTTCCTAGGTCGTGCTCGCGGTACGGCGCTGGACCAGCACGGCGGCGACGATGATCGCGCCCTTGGCGATCTGCTGGACGTCGCTCTGCAGGTTGTTCAGGGCGAAGATGTTGGTGATGGTGGTGAAGATCAGGACGCCGAGGACGGAGCCGACGATGGTGCCCCGGCCCCCGGTGAGCAGGGTCCCGCCGATGATCGCGGCGGCGATGGCGTCGAGTTCGTAGAGGTTGCCGTTGGTGTTCTGGCCGGAGCCGGCCAGAACGATGAGCAGGAAGGCGGCGATGCCGCAGCACAGCCCGGACAGCAGGTACAGGTAGAGCCGCTGGCGGCGCACGTCGATGCCGGCGAGCCGGGCGGCCTCGGCGTTGCCGCCGACGGCGACGGTGCGGCGGCCGAAGGTGGTCCGGTTCAGGACCAGCCAGCCGATGACAGTGACCGCGGCGAACACCAGGACCAGCGGCGGGATGCCGAGGATGTAGGAGTCGCGTTCCCCGAGGTCGAGGACCCCGTCGACGGTGACGATCTGCGTCCGCCCGTCGGTGATCTGCAGGGCGAGTCCGCGGGCGGAGGCGAGCATGGCGAGGGTGGCGATGAACGGGACCATCCCGCCGTAGGCGATGAGCACCCCGTTGACCAGGCCGCAGCCCAGACCGACCAGCACGGCGGTGAAGAGGATGCCGCCGAAGCCGAACTCCTGGGTGGCGACCGTGGTGGCCCACACCGAGGCGAGGGCGACGATCGCGCCGACCGACAGGTCGATGCCGCCGGAGATGATCACGAAGGTCATGCCGACGGTGACCACACCGATGACGGAGGCCTGGGTGAGGACGAGCTGGAGGTTGCGGGTGTCCAGGAACTGGTCCGGTTTGGTGATGCCGCCGATGAGGATCAGTACGGCGAGTACGCCGAGCAGCGACATCGTGCGGACGTCGGCGCGGAACAACACGGCGCGCCAGGCGGGCTGTTCGGCGGCCGACGGCACCTTTCCGGTGCTGTCCCGCGGCGGGGAGACGTTCTGCGTCATGACGCCGGGCTTCCTTCCATGACCAGGTCGAGTACACGGTGTTCGTCGAGTTCGCGGGCGGGCGCCGTGTGGACGACGTCGCCCTCGCGCAGCACCAGGACGCGGTCGGCGAGGCCGAGGACCTCGGGCACCTCGCTGGAGACCAGCAGCACGGCGAGTCCCTCGTCCGCCAGCCGGCGGACGACCGCGTACAGTTCGGCGCGGGCGCCGACGTCGACGCCGCGGGTGGGTTCGTCGAGCAGCAGCACCCGGCAGCCGCGCAGCAGCCAGCGGGCGAGCACGGCCTTCTGCTGGTTGCCGCCCGAGAGGGTGCGCACGGGCACGTCGGGGTTGTCGGGCCGCAGGGACAGTTCGCGGACCGCCGCACGCGCCGCCCCCAGTTCGGCACCGCGGTCGATCCAGCCGGCCTTCGCGAAGCGCGACATGGAGGAGACCGACACATTGCGGGTGACGGACTCCAGCATGAGCAGGGCCTGGGCCTTGCGTTCCTCGGGGGCGAGCCCGAGCCCGGCGCGTACGGCGGCCCGCACACTGCCCGGTTTCAGCGGCCGCCCGCCGACGAGGACCCGTCCGGTGTCGGGTTTGCGGGCGCCGTAGATCGTCTCCAGGATCTCGGAGCGTCCCGAGCCGACGAGCCCGGCGAGCCCGACGATCTCCCCGGGCCGCACCTCGAGGTCGAGCGGGGCGAACTCGCCCCGGCGGGACAGGTTCTCCACGGTCAGTACCGGTTCGCCCCGTGGCGGGTCGGCGGGCCGCTCCGGGAAGACGTACTCGACGTTGCGTCCCGTCATCAGGGCGACCACCTCGCGGGTGGGCGTCGACTTGGCGGGCAGTCCGCCGGCCACGGCCCGGCCGTCCTTGAGGACGGTCACCCGGTCGCCGATGCGCCGGATCTCCTCGAGCCGGTGCGAGATGTAGACGACGGCGACCCCGTCGGCGGTGAGGTCCCCGACGATCCGGAAGAGGTTGTCGACCTCGTCCGGGTCGAGCGCGGCGGACGGCTCGTCCATCACGATGAGCCGGACGTCGTGGGAGAGCGCCCGCGCCATGGACACGATCTGCTGCTGCGCCGCGGACAGGTCCCCGACCAGCCGGCCCGGGTCGACCTCCGGGTGTCCGAGCCGCTTGAGGAGTTCGGCGGTCGACGCCCGGGCGGCCTTGCCGCGCACGACGAAACCCGCGGTGGTGGGTTCGTGGCCGAGGTGGACGTTCTCGGCGACGGACAGGTGCTCCACCAGGTCGAGTTCCTGGTAGATGGTGGCGATGCCGAGACGCATGGCGGCGATCGGCGAGCGCAGGGTGACGTCCTCCCCGCGCCAGCGGATGGTGCCCGAGTCGGGCTGGTGGGCGCCGGCCAGCACCTTGATCAGGGTGGACTTGCCGGCGCCGTTCTGTCCGAGCAGGCAGTGCACCTCGCCCGCCTGGACGTCGAGGTCGACGCCGTCCAGGGCCCGGACTCCGGGGAAGGACTTGGTGATGCCGGACATGCTGAGCAGCGGTGCTTCTGGTGCCATGCGGATTCCCCTCGGCGGGCGTACGGGCCGGTGTCAGGGCGATCCCCTTGCGGGGCAAGCGTTTTCAGGCAGGGCGGAGCGGAGCGTTGGCGGGGCCTGGCGACTGAACGGTGCGCGGGTGGGGCGGGTGGGGCGTGCTGGGTGCGTGTGATGGAGCGGGTGGGGCTCGGGGCGTGCGTGCGATGGAGCGGGTGGGGCTCGGAGCGTGCCTGTGGTGGAGCGGGTGGGGCTCGGGGCGTGCGTGCGATGGAGCGGGTGGGGCGTACTACGGGTGTGCGGTGGAGCGGGGCGGTGCGCGGGGCCGTGCTGCTTACGCGGGTGAGAACAGGTGGTCGCTGATCAGCCGGGCCCCGCCGATGACTCCGGCGGTGGGGCCCAACTCCCCCAAGACGATGGGCAGGTTGCCCGTCGCCAGGGGCAGCGACCCGCGGTAGACCTGGGTGCGGATCGCGGCGAGCAGGGTGTGGCCGAGGCCGGTCACCCCGCCGCCGATCACCACCAGGCCCGGGTTGAAGAAGCTGACCAGGCCGGCGATGACCTGGCCGGTGCGGTTGCCGCCCTCGCGGATCAGATCGAGGGAGGTGGCGTCACCGGCCGCGGCCGCCGCGGAGACGTCGACGGCGCTGAGCGTGCCGTTCGCCTCCAGCCGGCCGGCGAGTTCGGCGGAGAGCTGCTGCTGGGCGGCCTCGGTGGCGTCCCGGGCGAGGGCCGCGCCGGAGAAGTGCGCCTCCAGGCAGCCCCGGTTGCCGCAGGCGCACGGGCGTCCGTCGGGCACGGCCTGGATGTGCCCGATGTCGCCCGCGCTGCCCGTCGTACCGCGGTAGACCTCGCCGCCGACGACGATGCCGCAGCCGATGCCGGTGCCGATCTTCACCACGAGGAAGTCGTGCACGGTGCGGGCGACGCCCGCGTGCTGCTCCCCCATGGCCATCAGGTTCACGTCGTTGTCGACCATGACCGGGCAGCCGAGGTCCTGGCTGAGCGCCTCCCGCACGGGGAAGCCGTCCCAGCCCGGCATGATCGGCGGAGCCACCGGGACACCCTCGGGGAACCGGACCGGGCCCGGGACGCCGATGCCGGCGCCGTCGAACCCCTCCGCGAGCCCCGAGGCCTTCAACTTGGCGGCCATGGACAGCACTTGCTCGAAGACCGCGACCGGTCCCTCGCGTACGTCCATGGGCTGGTTGATATGCCCGAGGATCTCCAGCTCGGCGTTGGTGACGGCGACGTCGATCGAGGTCGCGCCGATGTCGACGCCGAGGAACCGCAGGTGCGGGTTGAGCCGGATGTTGTGGGAGCGCCGGCCGCCGCGCGAGGCGGCGAGTCCGTCGGCCACGACGAGTTCCGTCTCCAGCAGCCGGTCCACCTCCACGGCCAGTTTCGACCGGGAGAGGTCGACCTGGTCGCCCAGCTGGGCACGGGAGTTGGGGCCTCCGTCGCGCAGCAGCCTGAGCAGTCGGGCCTGATGGGCGTTGGCGGGTCGCGCGGTCATACGTCTCACGAGCCCCTCCCCGCCTCATCGGCCTGTGCGCGCCGGATTCCGGCCACGTGTGTGGCGTTCCTTCGGATGGGAAGTTAGCAGCGCTTGCCGGAGGTGGGAAGAAGTCGCGCAGGAATTGACCCCTACTTTTTCCACTCACAGGACAAAGAGGGGCCGGGCGGCACGGCGGGCGCAGGTCACCCGAAGCACGGGCGGGCGCTCCCGCGCGGGAATCCGCAGGTGCGCGAGGAACCGCGGCACCGCAACCGCGGCGGCCGAAAATGTGTCTGTCACCGCGAGGGCCGGATGCCCCGGAGTGCCGCGATACTCCCGGGGACAGGGCCGGTCCCGGGGAGTGAGGAACACGATGAGCATGTGGACGGTTCCGGGGTACACCGAGTCGCTGGAGCTGGGCGCCGGTGCGAGCGGGCGTGTGGTTCTGGCCATGCACGAGGGGACCGGGGTCCCGGTCGCGGTCAAGTACCTCAGCGAGTCGCTGCACACCCGCCCGGGGTTCGTGCACGACTTCCGTGCCGAGGCACGGCTGCTCGGCGGGCTGGACAGCCCCTTCGTGGCGGGGCTGTACGAGTACGTGGAGAGCCCCGACGGGGCCGCCATCGTGATGGAGCTGGTGGACGGGGTGTCCCTGCGGGCCGTGCTGGCCGAGCGGGGGCCCCTGGATCCCGAGGCGGCGCTGCTGATCCTCAAGGGGTCGCTGCTCGGCCTCGCCGACGCGCACCGGGCCGGCGTGGTGCACCGTGACTACAAGCCGGAGAACGTCCTGGTCACCCCGGACGGCGCGTCCAAGCTGGTCGACTTCGGGATCGCGGTCGACACGCAGGCGCGCGCCGGGGTGGCGGGCACGCCCGCCTACATGGCGCCCGAGCAGTGGCGGGGCGAGGCCGCCTCTCCGGCCACCGACGTGTACGCGGCCACGGCGACCTTCTTCGAGTGCCTCACCGGCCGCAAGCCGTACGCCGGCGACAACATCGCCGAGCTCGCCCTGCGGCACGTGGACGCGCCGGTCCCGGTGGCGGAGGTGCCAGAGGCGGTGCGGCCCCTGGTCCGCCGGGGCCTCGCGAAGGAACCGGTGGGGCGGCCGGCGGACGCCGAGGCGTTCGTCGCCGAGCTGGAGGCGGTCGCGGGCGCGGCGTACGGGCCCGACTGGGAGGAGCGGGGCCGCCGGCGGCTGGCCGCGCTGGTGGCGCTGCTCCCGCTGCTGCTGCCGTCGGCCCGTACTCCGGGGCACTCGACGACCGACACCGCCCGGACGGTGCTGCGGCACCCGCCGGACCGGGGCGGCTGGGCGCGGGCCTGGAAGCCCACCGGGCCGGGCATGCTGGCCGCCGCGGCGGCGGCGCTGCTCGCGGTCCTGCTCGCCTACGCGGCACCGCCGGGTTCCGGCGGGCCGCAGCAGCGGGCGGCCGAGGCCCTGGCCACCACCCGTGCCGACCCGGACGTGACCTCCGGCCCGACGGCCCCCTCCGCGTCCCCCGCGGCGGACGCCTCCACGGCGTCCCCGTCCGGCCCGGCCTCCACGGGCCCCGCCGACGCGTCGGCCTCCGCGACCGGTACGGCGACGGACCCGGGCACGGACCCCGGATCCGACGCGGGCACGGAGCCCGGCACGGATCCGGGCGGGGACCCCTCCCCCGGCACTCCCCCCGGTCCGGCCTCCGAGCCCGGCACCCCGGCCGATCCCCCCACGGACCCCGCCCCGGCCGCGCCCGCGGTCAAGGACGTCATCGTGACGGAGTTCCGGCAGACGGGCTCCAGCACCGCCACGACCACGGTCACCGTGGTCACGGACGGCACCGGACCGGTGACGATCGACCTCCGGTGGTCCGTCGCCGACACCGCCGGCGGGCCGGGATCGCCGGACGGCACCGGTCAGGTCTTCCGGCGCAGCGGTGCCACGCAGTACACGGTGACCGCAGAGCACGCCTTCCAGAAGCTCGGCTGCTACTGGACGGTTTCGGCGACGACCGCCCCGGCGTCCGCCGACGGGGGTGCGTCCGGGCAGCTCCTGACGAAGCGGTGCGATCTGCAATGAAGCCGACGAACGAGCCCGACGACGACTACAGCGCCACCGTGCTCGCGAGCCACTGGATCCAGCGCCCGCAGGAGGACACCGCGCCCACGGTGACCGGCACGGCGTACGACGGCGGGGTGCGGCCGGACCGGATCGAGGGCGCCGTGCTGCGCTTCGGCCCGGGTGTGCGGGAGGCTCTGGCGCACCGCACCGGCGGCACGCCGTTGCCGCCGCCGTCCCCGCCACGGCGGCGGGGTCTGCGCCGACACGCGCTGCCGGCCCTCGTCGTCCTCGTCGCCCTCGCCCTGCTGGCCTGGCAGCGGCTCGGAGCGCCGCTCACGGTGGAGGCGGCGACGGTCGCGGCACCGCGCGCCGCGGTGGGCTGCGACGGCACGGCGGACCTGGTGGGCACGGTCACCACCAACGGCCGCCCGGGCACCCTGACCTACCGCTGGATCCGCAGTGACGGCACCGAGTCCGGCGTACTGCGCGAAAGGATGGCACGGGGTCAGCGGGAGGCACGGCTGCGCCTCCTGTGGACCTTCGAGGGCACCGGCCGCTACGAGGCGACGGCCGAGCTGCGGATCCAGTCCCCCTCCACCCGCACCACCACGACCCGCTTCACCTACGACTGCTCCTGAGGCCTGCGCACGGGCCCTACGCGTCCTCCCGTGCGTGGTACGAGCGGCGGGTGTGTTCGGTGTGGTCGCGCATGAGGCGGGTGGCCCGTTCCGCGTCGTGGGCCGCCATCGCGTCGATCAGCTCGCGGTGTTCGGCCCAGGAGCGCTCGCCGCGCTGCCGGGCGACCGGTGTGTAGTACCAGCGCACGCGCCGGTCGACCTGGGCGCCGAGTTCGGCGAGCACGGCGTTGCCCGACAGCTCCATGACCTTCGCGTGGAAACGGGCGTTGAGGGCGACGGCGGCGTCCACGTCGTCGGCGGCGACGGCCTCGAGGCCCTTGGCCAGGATCTCCTCCAGCGCCTCGATGCCCGCGCGGTCGGCATGGCCCGCGGCGAGCCGGGCCGCCTCGGCCTCCAGCAAGGAGCGCACGGTGAGGAGTTGGTCGGCCTCCTGCTCCGTCGGCTCGTGCACGAACGCGCCCTGGGCGGGCCGGAGGTCGACCCAGCCCTCGGTGTTGAGTCGCTGGAGCGCCTCGCGGACCGGCTGGCGGGAGACGCCGAGGTGGCCCGCGAGTTCACTCTCGACGAGGTGCCGGCCCGGCCGGAGGGCGCGGGTGGTGATGAGTTCGAGCAGCGCCTCGTAGACGCGGTCGCGCAGCGGGCCGGGCCGTTCGAGCTTCGGCACCGCCCCCTGGGGCAGTCCGGTCGACGACATCGCGGGTCCCCCTCCTCGGCAGCGCCGTGCGCCGCCGCGAACGCCGGTGCCACCGCAGACGCCAGTGGTGATGGTGTTTCGTCGGCAGTGTACGGCGGCGGGCGTGACGTCAGGGGCAGCGCACGACCTGGCCCGCGTACGACAGGTTCCCGCCGAAGCCGAACAGCAGCACCCGGTCGCCGGCCGACAGCGTGCCCTGCTCGACGAGTTTGGACAGGGCCAGCGGGATGCTCGCGGCCGAGGTGTTGCCGGAGTCGGTGACATCGCGGGCCA
This sequence comes from Streptomyces speibonae, assembly GCF_984686075.1. Taxonomy (NCBI): domain Bacteria; kingdom Bacillati; phylum Actinomycetota; class Actinomycetes; order Kitasatosporales; family Streptomycetaceae; genus Streptomyces; species Streptomyces speibonae. The sequence goes on from NZ_OZ480260.1 coordinate 1,255,441, forward strand.
CGACGGCGTTGACCGCGCCGAGCCGGCGGGCGAGGGGTTCGATGATCCGCAGGTTGGCCTGGTGCAGCACCACACCGGCGAGGTCCTCGGGCGCCAGTCCCGCCTTCTCGCACGTCTGCCGGGCCATGACCGGCAGCCGGGTGGCGGCCCAGCGGTAGACGCTCTGCCCCTCCTGCGCGAACCGCGGCGGCGTCCCCTCGATCCGCACCGCGTGCGCCATCTCCGGCACCGAACCCCACAGCACGGGTCCGATGCCTGCCTCCTCGCCCGGCGCACAGGCCTCCACCACGGCCGCGCCCGCCCCGTCGCCGACGAGGACGCAGGTGGAGCGGTCGGTCCAGTCGGCCACGTCGGACATCTTGTCGGCGCCGATGACCAGGACCCGGCTCGCGCCGCCGGCCCGCACGGTGTGGTCGGCGGTGGCGAGGGCGTGGGTGAAGCCCGCGCACACCACGTTGAGGTCCATGACGGCGGGTCCGGGCATGCCGAGGCGGGCGGCGACCCGGGCGGCCATGTTGGGCGAGCGGTCGATCGCGGTGGACGTGGCCACCAGGACCAGGTCGATCTCGGCGGGCGTCCGGCCGGCCGCCGCCAGCGCCTTGGCGGCGGCGTGCGCGGCCAGTTCGTCGACGGGCTCGTCGGGACCCGCGATGTGACGGGTGCGGATGCCCACCCGGCTCGTGATCCACGCGTCGCTGGTGTCGACCATGCCCGCCAGATCCTCGTTGGTGAGGACCCGGGCGGGCTGGTAGTGGCCGACGGCGGCGATGCGCGAGCCGATCATGGGTGATCATCCCCCTCGTTTCCGGTTACGGGCTGCCCCAGTCTGATCAGTGACTCACCGGTACGAGGGCAGGTGAAGCAACAGGAAACGGGGGCCGGGCTTGTCGGCTTCCCTCAGCCTCCAAGGTGCCGTCCCGGCGGTCCGCGATCAGCCCGTGAACAACTGTGTCGCCTTGCGCACGAGCTCGTACAGACCGTAGGCGAGCGGTACTCCCACCCACAGCCAGGAGAAGACGATCAGATTGCGGTGGTCGCCGCTAGGCGGATTCCGACTGCTGTCGCCGGTCATCGGCGGCCTCCTTCGGCAACTCGGTGTCGGGCACATGGTGGCGGGGATCGACGGGCCGGACCAGTTCGTTGGCGACGAAGCCGATGACGAGCAGTCCGATCATGATGAGCAGCGACGTTCCGTAGAGGGACGGTCCGTGCTTGCCGGCCTCCTCCTGGCGGTCGGCGACCCAGTTCACGATCAGCGGCCCGAGCACACCGGCCGTGGACCAGGCGGTGAGGAGCCTGCCGTGGATGGCGCCGACCTGGTAGGTGCCGAAGAGGTCCTTCAGGTAGGCGGGGACCGTGGCGAAGCCGCCGCCGTAGAAAGAGAGGATGACCAGGGCGCACAGCACGAACAGGGGCTTGGAGGTGTCGCCCAGCAGCCAGATCAGGGCGTACATCAGCGCGCCGACGCCGAGGTAGACGCGGTAGATGTTCTTGCGGCCGATGAGGTCGGAGGTGGTGGACCAGCCGATGCGGCCCGCCATGTTGGCCGCCGACAGCAGGGCGACGAACCCGGCCGCGGCGGTCGCCGACACCGGGGCGGAGGTGTCCGCGAAGAAGTCGGTGATCATCGGTGCGGCCTTCTCCAGGATGCCGATGCCCGCGGTGACGTTGAGGGTGAGCACCAGCCACAGCAGCCAGAACTGCGGGGTGCGCACCGCGGAACGGGCGGACACCTGCGGCCCGCTCGACACCGTGGGCGCGCCGGCCACGGGGGCGGCGGTGCGCGGCACCCGGACCAGCAGCACGCCGAGCAGCATGAACACGGCGTAGGTGAGCCCGTGCACGAGGAAGGCGAGCGCGATGCCATCGTTGTCGGTACCGAAGGACTCGAGCATCTGCGCCGACCAGGGCGAGGCGATCAGCGCGCCGCCGCCGAAGCCCATGATGGCGATGCCGGTGGCCATGCCGGGCCGGTCGGGGAACCATTTGATCAGCGTCGAGACGGGTGAGATGTAGCCGATGCCCAGGCCGATGCCGCCGACGAAGCCGTAGCCGAGGACGATCAGCCAGTACTGCTCGGTGGCCGCGCCCAGCGCGGAGAGCAGGAAGCCGGAGGAGAAGCAGACCAGGGCGACGGTCATCGCCCAGCGCGGGCCCCGGCGTTCGACGAGGGTGCCGCCGAACGCGGCGGACAGCCCCAGCATCACGATGCCGAGCTGGAAGGGCAGCGCGCTCTGGGTGCCGCTGAGGCCGAGCGAGGACTCGAGCGGTGGCTTGAACACGCTCCACGCGTAGGCCTGGCCGATGGACAAGTGGACGGAGAGTGCGGCGGGCGGAACGAGCCAGCGGCTCCAGCCCGGCGGTGCTACGGGGGGACTCATGAGTCCACAACCGTAAGGACGCGAAGGGCCGTTGAGAAGACAGTTGAGGCGACAACTATTAAGGCGGTACACAGTCTTGCCGAGGGACTCCATACTGTAGACAATGTGGCGCCGACGCCCCCGCGCACGCCCTGCCGCGCACGTAGGAGTCCGCCGGGCGGACGGCGGGTACCTGGGACAATGGACCGGGACGGCCGCCGCGCCGCACGACACCGAGCGGAACGGTAGGGACGATGGGACGAGTCACGGAACGACGCAAGGTGCTCCGCATCCGGGACGGGGCGGTCTCCAGCCGCCCGGACACGCTCGTCGCCGAGGAGCCCCTGGAGATCCGGCTGAACGGCAGGCCGCTGGCGATCACCATGCGCACACCCGGGGACGACTTCGCGCTCGCCGCCGGGTTCCTGGTCAGCGAGGGCGTGCTGGCCGACGCCTCCGACCTGCGGAACATCGTGTACTGCGCGGGCGCGACCGTCGACGGGTCGAACACCTACAACGTGGTCGACGTGCAGACGGCCCCCGGCGTGGCGGTCCCGGACATCACCCTGGAGCGCAACGTCTACACCACCTCCTCCTGCGGACTGTGCGGCAAGGCGAGCCTGGACGCGGTGCGCACCACCACCCGCCACCCCGTCGCCGACACTCCCCCGCTGGCGCTGGAGCCGGAGCTGCTGGCGAGCCTCCCGGACCGGCTGCGCGCGGCCCAGCGGGTCTTCGACCGCACCGGCGGCCTGCACGCGGCGGCCCTGTTCGACGAGCGGGGCGAACTGCTCGACGTACGGGAGGACGTGGGCCGGCACAACGCGGTCGACAAGCTGGTCGGCCGGGCCCTGCAGAACGGCGGCCTGCCGCTGTCCCGCACGGTCCTGCTGGTCTCCGGGCGGGCCTCGTTCGAGCTGGCGCAGAAGGCGGTCATGGCCGGCATACCGGTGCTGGCGGCCGTCTCGGCCCCGTCCTCGCTGGCGGTGGACCTGGCGGCGGAGACGGGGCTGACCCTGGTGGGCTTCCTGCGCGGCAGCTCCATGAACGTGTACGCGGGTGAGCACCGCATCGCCCTGCCGGTCGCGTCGAGGCCGTGACTACTGCTCGCAGAGCGCCGTGTCGAGGGCGTCCGCGAGGTGTTCGTGGACGTCGAGCGTGGTCGCCGTCGCGGTGACGGCCACGGTGGCGGCCCGGCCGTCCTCGGTCACCCCGTTGCGGGTGCTGTAGCCGACGGCGTCGCCGCCATGGGTCCAGGCGAAGCCGCCGCAGCTCAGCTTCACGGTCGCGAGGCCGAGGCCGTAGGTGCTGCCGTCGGTCACGTCGAAGCCGGGGGCCTTCACCGTCTTCTGCATCTCCTTCAGCTGGGCCGGCTTCAGGAGTTCGCCGTCCAGGAGGGAGGTGAGGAAGCGGTTGAGGTCCGACGGTGTACCGATCAGCGCTCCCGCGGCCCAGGCCGCGGACGGGTCCTGCACGGTGACGTCCGCCCACGGCTCGTCCTGCGTCATCCTGAAGTAGCCGTGGGGGTGCCGTCCCTTGACGGTCTGGTCACCGACCCCGGGCCAGTAGGTGTCCCGCAGCCGGAGGGGCTCGATGACGCGCTTGGTAATCTCCTCGCCGATCGGGCGCCCGGTCACACGCTGGACGATCAGTCCGGCCAGCGTGTAGTTGGTGTTGCTGTAGCCCCAGGCGGTGCCGGGAGCGAACTCGGCCTTCTTGGCCAGCGCGAGGTCGAGAGTCTCCCTCGGCTCGAAGTGGCGGTGCTGCTGCTTGGTGAGGTAGTCCTTCACCACGTCGTCGTCGTAGTCGGGCAGCCCGCTGGTGTGCTGGAGCAGTTGACGGACGGTGATGTCCCGGCCGTCGATGCCGTCACCGCGGACCAGACCCGGCAGATATGTCTCGACCGGCTCGTCGAGTCCGACCTTGCCCTCACCGACCAGTTGCAGCACCACCGTGGCCGTGAACATCTTGGTGTTGCTGGCGATCCGCACCTTTCCGTCGACCGGGACCGCGGAACGGGTCCTCAGGTCGCCGACTCCCGCGGTGTAGTGGCGGGTCCGCCCGCCGGGGTCGCGCACGGCGGCCAGCGCGCCGGGGATGCCGTCGTCGATCAGCCTGTCCAGGCTCTTGCGCACGGCATCGTGGTGCCTGCCCGGCCCGGCCTTCGCCACGGCCGGCTCCCGGGTGTCCTTGGTGCCGCCGCCGTCCGCCGACGCGACTCCTACGCCCGCCATGACCCCCGCCAGCGCCGTGAGGGCGGCGCCCAGCAGGATCCGGCGGCGGCGGGAGGGTGAGGCGTGGGCGGCACGCCCCCGGCCGGGAGTGGCCGGCACGGGCCGGACACCGGACGGGGGCTCGGGGCAGGAGGAGGGCTGAGTCACGGACAACTCCCTGATGGACGGGCCTGCTTGACGGTGACCAGCCTGCTGGTGCCACACCGGCGGATCGATCCCCCGCACGGGCCGATCGCGGGTACAGCAGGCGCTACCTGATCAATTGCCAGGGCGCACCGACGATCAGTAGGTTCGAAGCGACGAATATCGAACGGCAGGCCGATTCCGGTGTGTCAGGGGGCAGGGGGCTCACGGATGCGCGCGCGTTGTCGGAACTCGGACCGCCCGGCCCGGACCTCACGGGGGAAGGCGGACGCACCCCGCCGCGTCACCAGGGGCCTGCTGGCCCTGGCCGTCGTGTGCGTGGCGGCCGCGGGGACCGGATGCGAGGTCACCGGGGACCCGGACCCGGGTCCGTCCGCGTCCGCCGCGGACGGCGCGGCGCCCGGCCGGGACGGACGCCGGGCGACGAACCCGCCGCCGGGGCTGCCCGTGTCCTTCACCACCGGCCAACGGCTCGACTGGGCGGCCTGTCCGGCACCGTCCGGGGCCCAGGGGGACGGTGACGCCCCGGGCGACGGCTGGGAGTGCGCCACGATGAAGGCGCCGCTGGACTACGAGCATCCGGGGCGCAGGACGATCGACGTCGCCATGATCCGCAAGCGGGCCACGGGACCCGAGAGGAAGCGGATCGGATCGCTGCTGTTCAACTTCGGCGGCCCCGGCCGGTCCGGCGTCACGGGGCTCCCCGAGTTCGCGCGGGACTATGCCGCACTGGGCGAGCAGTACGACCTGGTGAGCTTCGATCCGCGCGGCGTCGGCGGGACGGCCCCCGTGCTGTGCGGGAAGGACGACTTCGAGAGCGTCGACGCCTGCGAGAAGCTCTCCGGCGAGCTGCTGCCGTACGTCGGCACCTCCCACACGGCGCGCGACCTGGACCTGATGCGCTATCACCTCGGTGACGAGCAACTGCACTACCTGGGCGTCTCCTACGGCACCAGGCTGGGCGGCGTCTACGCCCACCTGTTCCCGAAGAACGTGGGCCGGCTCGTGCTCGAAGCCCCCGTCGACCCCACGCTGGACCGCCAACAGGCCGAGGCCGGTCAGGTCAAGGCCGTCCAGCGCGCCTTCGACCACTTCGCCGCGCACTGCGCGAAGGCCTACGACGACTGCCCCACCGGCAGCGGCCCCGCACAGGCGACACAGCGCGTCACCCGGTTGCTGGACCGGCTCGCGGAGAAGCCCGCGCCCACCGACGACGGGGGTGAGCTCGACGACGGTCTCGCGGCCCGTGCCATCGGGAACCACCTCGACGGCGGCAGGTCCGGCTGGCCGGACCTGGCGAAGGCGCTCCGCCAGGTCATGGAGGAGAACGACGGCACGGCGCTGATGGAGGAGGCGTACGACCACGGCCCGGACACCCACCCGCGCGGCGCCCGGGCCGGCGCCGGGTTCCGCGCCGCGTCCCCGGGCGGCAACGTCACCTCCGCCTTCGTGGCGATCACCTGCGCCGACTCCGACGTGCGCCCCGGTGCCGCCGACGAGGAGGCGATGCGGAAGCGGACCGAGGCGGCCTCCCCGATCTTCGGCCGAGCGTGGTCCGGCAGCGTCTACGTCTGCTACGAGTGGCCGTTCGACGGCGAGAGCGCCACTCCCGACGTCGGTGCGGACGGCGCCGCCCCGATCCTCGTCGTCGCCAACACCGGCGACCCGACGACACCGTACGAGGGCGCCGGGCGGATGGCGGCCGAGCTGGGCGAGGGGGTCGGCGTGCTGCTGACGGTGCGTGAGGAGGGCCACGGCTCGTACCCCTTCAACCGCTGCGCGACCCGGACCGTCGACACCTACCTGCTGCACGGCACGACTCCCCCGGCCGGCACGACCTGCTCATGAGACCCGTACCCCGGTGAGGCCCGAAGCGCCATGGACCCGGCCCCGGCACCCGCCGGCGTTCCCGGCCCTGCCCGACGACACGGCCGGTGCACGGCGGCGGACGGGGCCGGGATCGCACGACGCCGGCCCCGGTTCCCGCGGTGTGCTGTTCACCATGGCCGCGGGGGCCGAGGGGCCGGCCACGGTGGCGTCGTACGGGGCCTGCTCCCCGACCGGGCCGTGGCACGGACCGGAGCGGCGGTTCACGCCCGCGCTTCCTGCGGACGGGGCCGCCGCCCACAACCCGCAGGCGCACCCGGGGCCGGGCGACGACGGGCGGCCGGTGCTCGGCCACGACGTGAACCGGCTGGAGACGGCCGCGGCGGCGGGATGCTCAGCCGGAACGTGTCCCCGTACCGGCCCCGCTTCGTGAGCCTCCGGCCCGGTCCGCCGTGGTGACCTTCCCGGCGGCCTCGGCGGTCTCGTCGACCGGGTCGCGCGAGCGGCGCTTGGCGAGCACCGCGCACACCATCAGCTGCATCTGGTGGAACAGCATCAGCGGCAGCACGGCCAGCGAGGCCTGCGCCCCGAACAGCACGCTCGCCATGGGCAGCCCGGCGGCCAGGGACTTCTTCGAACCGGCGAACTGGATCGCGATCCGGTCCTCCCGGCCGAACCGCAGCGCCCTGGCGCCGTACCAGGTCAGTGCCAGCATCACCGCGAGCAGCACCGCCTCCACCGCGAGCAGCCCGCCGAGCCGCGCGGGGCTCACCCGCTGCCAGATGCCCTGGACCATGCCCTCGCTGAACGCGGTGTAGACGACGAGCAGGATCGAGCCCCGGTCCACCAGCCCCAGCACCTTCCGGTGCCGGGCGACGAAGGAGCCGATGAAGCGGCGCAGCAGCTGCCCGGCGACGAACGGCACGAGCAGCTGGAGCACGATGCGCACCAGCGAGCCCGCCGAGAAGCCGCCCGCGTCGCCGCCCAGCAGCGTCGCGGCGAGCAGCGGGGTGACGACGATGCCGACCAGCGAGGAGAAGGAGCCGGCGCAGATCGCGGCGGGCACGTTGCCGCGGGCGATGGAGGTGAAGGCGATCGAGGACTGGATGGTGGACGGGACGAGGGTGAGGAAGAGCAGGCCCTGGTACAGCGGGTCGGTCAGGAGCGCGGGTACCAGTCCGCGGGCGGCCAGGCCCAGCGCGGGGAACACCACGAAGGTGCAGGCCAGCACGGTGACGTGGAGCCGCCAGTGCCGGAGCCCGTCCAGCGCCTCACGGGTGGAGAGCCGGGCGCCGTAGAGGAAGAAGAGCAGGGCGATCGCGGCGGTGGAGGCGCCGGAGGCGATGTCCGCGCCCGTGCCCCGTGCGGGCAGCAGCGCGGCGACGCCCACCGTCCCGAGCAGGAGCAGGACGTACGGGTCGATCGGCAGCCGGTTCGGCCGGTGCAGGCGTTTCACTGTGCTCCACATGCTCGTGCTCACGCTGGGTCTCCGGGGCGGCCCGCGCCGTCCGGCCGCGGGATCCCCCACTCCATCCTGGTCCCCGCGGCCGTGATCGGGAATCCCGTACACCGCTTTCACTGTCATCACGATCCGCGATGACCGGGGCTACGCTGGCGGCATGTACGACCCGACGCAGCTGCGGACGTTCCTGTCGGTGGCGCAGACACTGAGCTTCACGCAGGCGGCGCGGCGGCTGGGGCTGCGCCAGTCGACGGTGAGCCAGCACGTACGGCGGCTGGAGGAGGCGACCGGGCGGCAGCTGTTCACCCGGGACACGCACTCGGTGGAGCTGACCGAGGACGGCGAGGCGATGCTCGGCTTCGCGCGCCGCATCCTGGACGTGCACGAGCAGGCGACCCGGTTCTTCACCGGCACCCGGCCGCGCGGGCGGCTGCGGTTCGGCGCGTCGGAGGACTTCGTGCTGACGCGGCTGCCGGAGATCCTCGAACGGTTCCGGCACGAGCACCCGGAGGTCGATCTGGAGCTGACGGTCGAGCTGTCGGGCATCCTGCACGAGCGGCTCGCCGCGGGCCGTCTCGACCTGGTGCTCGCCAAGCGGCGGCCCGGGGATCCGCGCACGGACGCGCACCGGCTGGTCTGGCACGACGAGCTGGTGTGGATCGGCGCGCCGGGGCTGCGGCTCGACCCGCACCGCCCGGTGCCGCTGATCGTCTACCCTCCGCCGGGCATCACCCGGGCCCTCGCACTGCGGGCGCTGGAGCGCGAGGGGCGTCCGTGGCGGATCGTCTGCACCAGCGGCAGCCTCAACGGGCTGCTCGCCGCGGCCCGCGCCGGGCTCGGGGTGATGGTGCACTCACGGGGGCTGATCCCGCCGGGGCTGGCGCGGATGCCGGAGCGGGCCGGGCTGCCGGAGCCGGGCGAGGTGGACTTCGTGGTGGCGCACGGGCGGCGCCGGCCCTCGGCGCGGGGCGCGGCCGACGCCCTGGCGGCGGCGATCCTCGCGGGCGGCGACCGGCTGCACCGCGGCGGGCGGGGGTGACGGCAGGGCCCGCGTACGCGCTGGGATCAGTGGGGCGCCGTCGGCCACCTCAAGGACCGGTCATGGGCTCGTACAGATTCCGTGGAGATTACTCCATGGAAACTTACTCGTCCGTCAGGTTTCTGTCCGACCCTTCCGCATGTGAGCGCATTTTCCTCCCCTGACCAGCGCGGACGCGAGCTGCGCTCAGCTTTCCGCCCCCTCCCCGGGCCCGGATCCGTGGGGTAGCTTTCACGGCGCTGTGCGGGACGGCGTCGTCCCGCCCGAGTCCGAGCGCTCAGGAGCGGAGAGCGGGATTGCGCGAGTTCACCAACCCTCCGTCGGCCTTGGAGCCTCCGGTGGGCGGTCTGGCCGACGTGGTCTTCCGGTATGCCGAGGAGGACCCGTCGCGCGTCGCGCTGGGCCGCAAGGACGACACCGGCACCTGGCGGGACGTCTCCAGCGCCGAGTTCCGCGACGAGGTGCTCGCCCTGGCCAAGGGCCTGCTGGCGGGCGGCGTCCGGTTCGGCGACCGGGTCGCGATCATGTCCCGCACCCGCTACGAGTGGACCCTCTTCGACTTCGCGCTGTGGGCGATCGGCGCGCAGGTCGTCCCTATCTACCCCACCTCCTCCGCCGAGCAGTGCTTCTGGATGCTGTACGACGCCGAGGTGACGGCCGCGATCGTGGAGCACGAGGACCACGCGATGACGATCGCCACGGTCATCGACCGGCTGCCGCGGATGCGCCGGCTGTGGCAGCTGGACGCGGGCGCGGTGCAGGAGCTGTACGACGGGGGCGCGCACCTGGACGACGAGGTGGTGCACCGGCACCGCAGGGCGGTCACGCCGGACTCGGTGGCGACGGTCATCTACACCTCGGGCACCACCGGCCGCCCCAAGGGGTGTGTGCTCTCCCACGGCAACTTCATGTACGAGGCGGACACCGTCATCGGGCGCTGGGAGCCGGTGTTCCACTCCCGCCGGGGCGACGAGGCGTCCACGCTGCTGTTCCTGCCGCTCGCGCACGTCTTCGGGCGGATGGTGGAGGTGGCGGCGATCCGCGGGAAGGTGAAGTTCGGCCACCAGCCGCAGCTGAACGCAGCGGCGCTCATGCCCGACCTGGCCGCCTTCCGGCCGACGTTCTTCCTGGCCGTGCCGTACATCTTCGAGAAGGTGTTCAACGCGGCGCGGCGCAAGGCGGAACGCGAGGGCCGCTCGGGGCCGTTCGAGAAGGCCGTCGACGTGGCCGTGAAGTACGCGGACGCGGTGGAGGCGAAGGCCTGGGGCGACGGGCCCGGGCCGTCCGCGGCCCTGCGGATGCAGCACCAGCTCTTCGACAAGCTCGTCTACTCCAAGATCCGCGCGGCGATGGGCGGCAGGATCCGGCACGCCATGTCGGGCGGTTCCGCGATGGACCGCCGGCTCGGGCTGTTCTTCGCGGGCGCCGGTGTGCAGATCTACGAGGGGTACGGGCTCACCGAGTCGACGGCGGCGGCCACCGCCAACCCGCCCGAACGCACCCGTTACGGCACGGTCGGCCAACCCATCCCGGGGGTCACCGTGCACATCGCGGACGACGGCGAGATCTGGCTGAACGGCGGCAACGTCTTCGAGGGCTATCTCAACAACCCCAAGGCCACCGACGAGTCCCTGCACGACGGCTGGCTGGCCACCGGGGACCTCGGAGCGCTGGACGAGGACGGCTATCTGACCATCACCGGGCGCAAGAAGGAGATCCTGGTGACCTCGGGCGGCAAGAGCGTCTCGCCGGGGCTGCTGGAGGAGCGGGTGCGGGACCACCCGCTGGTCAACCAGTGCATCGTCGTCGGCAACGACCGCCCGTACGTCGCCGCCCTGGTCACCCTCGACCTCGAGGCCGTGGAGCACTGGCTGACGATGCGCGGCAAGCCGCCGATGGCACCGGCCGAGCTGGTGCGGGACGCGGACCTGGAGACGGAGGTGCGCCGGGCCGTGGTCGCGGCGAACACCCTGGTGTCCCAGGCGGAGTCGATCCGCACGTTCCGGATCCTGGCGCAGCCGTTCACCGAGGAGCACGGTCTGCTCACCCCGTCGCTGAAGCTGAAGCGCAAGGCGATCGAGAACGCGTACCGGGAAGAGGTCGAGGCGCTCTACCGGGCGTGACGATTACCGCACGTGAACATCACGGTCAGGAATGCGCCGCGGGCCGTGATCGTTGACCATGGGGGTAACACCTGTCATCAACCGAAGGATCGAGAGCTCGTGAGCAAGGTCCCCCCGATCATCCTGAACAACGGCGTCGAGATGCCCCAGCTGGGGTTCGGCGTCTGGCAGGTACCGGACGCGGAGGCCGAGGGTGCCGTGGCGACGGCGCTTCAGGCGGGCTACCGCAGCATCGACACCGCGGCGATCTACGGCAACGAGGAGGGCACCGGCCGGGCCGTCGCCGCGTCGGGCATCCCGCGCGAGGACCTCTTCATCACCACCAAGGTCTGGAACCGCGACCACGGCTACGACGCCACGCTGCGCGCCTTCGACCAGTCCCTGGCGAGGCTCGGTCTCGACCACGTGGACCTGTACCTCATCCACTGGCCGACGCCCGCGCGGGACCGGTACGTCGACACGTACAAGGCGTTCGAGAAGCTGTACGCCGACGGCCGGGTCCGCGCCATCGGCGTGTCGAACTTCCTGCCCGAGCACCTGGAGCGCCTGATCGGCGAGACGTCGGTCGTCCCGGCGGTCAACCAGATCGAGCTGCACCCGCATCTCCAGCAGCACGCCGCGCGTGAGTACCACGCCGAACAGGGCATCGCCACGGAGGCGTACTCGCCGCTGGGCTCCGGCAAGGGCATCCTGGAGATCCCGGCCATCGTGGCGATCGCGCAGAAGCACAACCGCACGCCCGCCCAGGTGGTGCTGCGCTGGCACCTCCAGCTGGGCAATGTCGTCATCCCGAAGTCGGTGACGCCAGCCAGGATCGCGGAGAACATCGACGTCTTCGACTTCAGCCTGGACGCCGAGGACCTCGCCGCGATCAGCGCGCTCAACGAGGACCGGCGGGTGGGTTCGGACCCGGCGAAGTTCAACGCCGCCTGACCGCTCGGCCCACGACGGCCTCCCCGGCGCGGGGAGGCCGTCGGCGTGTCTCAGACGGGCTGCCCCAGGGGCCGTACGACCACGGTGTTGACGTCGACTCCTTCCGGCTGCTCCAGGGCCCACACCACGGAGTCGGCGATCCGGTCGGCGGTGAGCAGACGTCCGGGCGGGAGGCTGCCTACGGCGTCCCAGAACGGGGTCTCCACGCGGCCGGGCGCGATCAGTGTGACACCGACGCCCCACTCGGTGACCTGCCGCCGGACGTTCTCGGCGAGCCCGGTCACCGCGTACTTGGTCGCGCCGTAGAGATTGCCCGGCGTGGGCACGAACCCGGCGACGCTGCCGACCAGCACGATCCGTCCGCGCGCCGCCTTCAGCGCGTCGATGGAGGCGCGGATCAGCAGGGCGGGGCCGAGGACGTTGGTCAGCACCATGTCGGTCCATCCGGCGGGGTCGCCCTCGGCGACCGAATCACCGGTGGCGAAGCCCGCGTTGGCGACGACGGTGTCCAGCCGGCCGAACCGCGCCAGCACGGTGTCGACGGCCGAGCGCACGTCCTCGTACACCGCCGCGTTCCCGGGGATCGTCAGCAGTGTCCCGGGCTCACCGCACTCCTTGGCGAAGTCGCGCAGCCGTGCCTCGCCGCGTCCGGTGACGGCGACCCGCTGCCCCGCCTCCAGCAGCCGCCGCGCGACGGCCGCGCCGATGCCTCCCCCACCTCTCGGCTTCGCTCGAGGCGGGGGGACCCCCATCCTCCTCCGGTGATGAGCGTGACGCGCGTGTCGTCGGTCATGCATACCCCCTGTGTGTCGTGTGCGTGCCGGGGAGTCCATCACCTGGAGCGCTCTCCAAGTCAAGCGGTCACACGGGCCGCACCCCCGCGTGGACGGTGTGGGCCGCCAGGACGAACAGGTCGGGGCGGTGGTGCACGCTCGCCGTGTCGTCGGGGTCGAGGAGGCGGTCGAGGGCGGCCCGGTCCTCCGCGTCCAGGTCCTCGGCCAGGCTCTCGCGGGCGCGCGAGAGGACGGCGGCCGCGTGGGCGCGGGCGCGGTCCGTGGCCGGGGCGGGCAGGTCGAGGAGGAACGTGCGCGAGCGGATGTGGTGCAGTCCGGCCGACGCCAGCAGGGCGGGCCAGTCCTCCACGACGGACACCGAGCCCGGCAGTTCGGCGCGCATCCGGTCGAACCAGTCCGCCTCCACCGCGTCGATGCGCGCCTGGAGTCCCGGCCGGCCGAACCCGATGTCGCGGGGCAGGAAGCGGGCGGGCAGGCCGCCCTCCATCACCGCCAGGGTGCCGCCGGGCGCGAGGTGCCCGGCGCACGCCGCGAGCGCGGCGCCCTGGTCGCCCAGGTGGTGGATGCTGCGGCTGGCCCACAGCAGGTCCGCCGGGTAGTCCAGTTCGTCCAGCACACCGGGAAGTTCGCCGAGCAGGGTGCCGAACCGGTCGGCCGCCCCCTGCCGCTCCGCCCGCGCGCGGGCGCGTTCAAGCAGTTCCGCGGAGCCGTCGACGGCCACCACCCGGGCGCCCGGGAACGTCTCGGCGAACAGGGCGGAGATGACGCCGGGGCCGCTGCCCGCGTCCACGATCAGTCCCGGTTCCGTCACCTCCTTCGCCAGCCAGCTCAGGGCGCGCTCGTACAGCGGGGTGAACAGCTCCGCCTGCGATTCGAGCAGCGGACCCAGCTCGGCCCAGTCGATCTCGTCGTGCCCGTGACCGTGACCGTGGCCGTGGCCGTGGCCGTGGCCGGGTTTCCGCTCGTGTCCGTGGTGGTGCGCCATGGTGATCAGCCTCTCCGCTCGGATGCCGCCAGGGTGCGACGACGCACCGCGGCGGAGCAACCGATGTTGCCGTTCACGCAAAAGCGCGGCGGTCCGCCGGGCACGGGCCTGGGCCCGGACCCGGCGGACCGGTGGTCAGCCCGTCACGACAGTGGCGGGTAGGCGTTCTGCATCAGCTCCTGGAACTGGGCGGAGAACCAGTGCCCGGAGACCGGGGCGTCGGGCAGCGCCCCGGACATGTTGTTGTTGTTGCGCGGGTTGCCCTCGTAGGTGGGGTCGCACATGCGGTCGAAGCCCTTGCCCTCGTCGTTGTCGATCTCCTCGCTCGCCCCGTCGGACTCACCCGGGGGCTTCATCCACACATAGGCGTCGATCCCGAGCTCCGGGGAGGCCTGCGGCCGCTCGCCGAGTCCGGCGCCCGACTGGTTGCACCAGTTGCCGGTGTTGAAGCGGCGGTCGTAACGGCCGCCGTCGACGTAGGTGTTCACGTCGGTGGTGGCGCCGGGGCCGGTGGGCCGGTCCGCGCCGCCCCAGCCGTTGCGGGAGGTGTCGATCAGCATGCCGATGCCGGAGTCGAAGCCGATGGAGACCAGCTCCTCGCGCAGTGCCTGGGCGTACGACAGCTCGTCGATGTAGCGGTTCCAGCTCACCCAGTCCGACTCGCGCACCGACGTGCCGTTGACGGAGTCGCCGAGGGAGAAGTTCTCCTCCTTCAGGGCGCTGTAGTTGGCCGTGTTGGCGATGAAGCCGTGCACGTCGTCGACGGTCGCGCCCTCGGCGTTGGCGGCCTGCAGGAACAGATCCGCCGAGGGGCCGAAGTTGTCGTCCCAGCCCAGCCAGCCGTGGTGGCCGGCGTCCACGTAGTTGTAGACGTTGGGCGCGTCGCCCAGCTTGTTCAGGGCGTAGCCGACGCCCTTGATGTAGTTGCCGTTGGCCTTCATGACGTCGCAGTTGTCCGTGGCGGTCTCCCGCGGCGACACGTTGGTGACCAGGTTCGGCAGCGAGTCGATCTCGACCGTGGTGACGATCCGCAGGCCGGCGTACTTCGAGTCGGAGAGGATCTCCGCGATCGGGTCGATGTACTCGGTCTTGTAGCGGTCGATCTCGGTGGGGTCCAGCTCGCCGTTGGAGGCGAGGGCGGCGCAGTCACGGCCGGGCAGGTTGTAGATGACGACCTGGAAGACGAGTTCGCCGTCGCCCTTCTGCTCCAGCGCCGCGTCCAGGTGTTCGCGCAGACCCATCTTGCCGTTCGCGCCCTCGATGGCGGCGATGCGGTCCAACCAGACACCGGTGGGCTGGTCGGCGATGCGGTCGCCGCCCGGTTCGGCCGCGGCGTTCGCCGACCACTCGGGGTTCACGTACACCTTGGCGCCGTCGTAGGGGTTGTCCACCCGCTCGCCCTCGGCGGGCGGGTCGGTCTCGTCGGGCGGATCGGTCGGGCCGTCGGAGTCGACGTTGCAGGTCACACCGTCGAGGGTGAAGGTGTCGGGGACCGGGTTGCTGCCGCTGTAGCTGCCCTGGAAGCCGAAGGTGGCCGAACCGCCGTCGGCGAGCGTGCCGTTGTAGGACTCGTTGGCCGCGGTGACGTTCGCGCCGGACTGGGTGATTCTGGCGTTCCAGCCGCTGGTGACCTTCTGGTTGCCGGCGTAGGACCACTTCACCGCCCACGACGACTTCGCGGCGCCGTTGTTGGTGACCGTCACGGACGCGGTGAAGCCGGTGTCCCACTGGTTCTGCACCGTGTAGTCCACGGTGCAGGGGACGGCGGCCGCGCCGGCGTCGCCGGGGACGACGGCGAACGCCGTCCCGGTGGCGCCGGCCACCAGCGCCATGGCGGCGAGGAGCGCGGTTCTGGTGCGACTCATGGTGCGGGTTTCCTATCCGTAGGGGGCTGTCCTTCGGGGCCGCGCACAGCGGTGCGCGGCCTGTGCCTTACGGGTGGGGGTACCGTCCGGGCCTGGTCGGGACAGGACCCGGGGCCGGCCGGACAGTCCGGCCGGCACGGACGGCACAGGGGATCCCACGGAGCGAGCGACCCCGCGTCAGGTGCTCCACGCAGGTGCGGGAATGGCTCAAAGTACTGAACGCGGGGGGTGGCGCATTGAGCGATTCCTTGCGGTTCGGACGCTTCGTCACACACGCGCCGATTGATGGAACCGCTCCCACTGGTGCACCTGAAGCTAGCGCCAAGTGACGGCGAAGAACAGAGGGACCACTGACTTTGACTCAACTCATAGCATCGAATCTTTTCGGTTCTCCACAAGGCTTGACCGGTCATCACCCCGTCCCCACTATGGGAGCGCTCCCACTGGTTCAAGGCTTGATATGACCGAGTCGCAGGAGGAACCAGCACATGCATCCCCCACCCCGGAGACGCCGGGGCTTGCGACGGCTGTTAACGGCCGCCGCGGCAGCCCTGGCGCTCCCGCTCACGATGCTCTCGGCGGGCCCGGCCCCCGCGCGGGCGGCCGCCGTCCAGTGCAGCGTCGACTACCGGACCAACGACTGGGGCTCCGGCTTCACCGCCGATCTGACCCTCACCAACCGCGGCACCGACGCCATCGACGGCTGGACCCTGACGTACGACTACGCGGGCAACCAGCGGCTGGCCAACGGCTGGAACGGCACCTGGTCGCAGTCCGGCCGGACCGTGACCGTACAGGACGCCGGGTACAACGCCCGGATCGCCGCCGGTGACGCCGTCACCACCGGCGCCCAGTTCACCTACAGCGGCAGCAACGACGCCCCCACGTCCTTCGCGGTCAACGGCACCACCTGCACCGGCGCCCACCAGCCTCCGATCGCCGTGCTGACCAGCCCCGAGGCCGGCGCCGTGTACACCCAGGGTGAGACGGTCCCGCTCGAGGCCACCGCGGCGGCGGCCGACGACGCCACCATCACCAAGGTGGAGTTCTACGACGACACCGAGCTGCTGGGCACCGACACCAGCGCGCCCTTCACGCTCTCGGTCGCCGGTTTGACCGTGGGCAGTCATTCGCTGGTGGCGAAGGCCCACGACAGCATGGGGGCCTCCGCCGATTCCACACCGGTCGGCATCACGGTCGCCTCGGGTCCCGCCGTGGTCGCCACGCCGTCCCAACTGGGCGTCCAGCAGGGTGAGACGGGCACGTACGAGGTCAAGCTGAGCAAGCAGCCGGACGAGAGCGTGACCGTCACCACGACGCGCGCGAGCGGCAACTCCGGACTGTCGGTCGCCGACGGCGCCTCGCTCACCTTCACGGCGTCGGACTGGGACACCGCGCAGACGGTGACCATCGCCGCCGACGACTCCGGCAGCGGCTCGGCCGTCTTCGAGTCCTCGGCACCCGGCCACGCCACGGCGGCGGTCACGGTGACCCAGCTCGGGGCGGAGAAGACGTACGACGCGCGCTTCCTGGAGCTGTACGACAAGATCACCGACCCGGCGAACGGCTACTTCTCCCCCGAGGGCATCCCGTACCACTCCGTCGAGACGCTGATCGTCGAGGCGCCCGACCACGGTCACGAGACGACCTCGGAGGCCTACAGCTACCTGCTGTGGCTCCAGGCCATGTACGGCAGGATCACCGGGGACTGGACGCGGTTCAACGACGCCTGGGAGACGATGGAGCAGTACGCCATCCCGACCCACGCCGACCAGCCGACCAACTCCTTCTACGACCCCTCGAAGCCGGCGACGTACGCGCCCGAGCACGACACCCCGGACGAGTACCCGTCGCAGCTCGACTCGAATGTCTCCGTCGGGCGTGACCCGATCGCGGCGGAGCTGAAGTCGGCGTACGGCACCGACGACGTGTACGGCATGCACTGGATCCAGGACGTGGACAACGTCTACGGCTACGGCAACTCGCCCGGCAAGTGCGAGGCCGGACCGTCCGACACCGGCCCGTCCTCCATCAACACCTTCCAGCGCGGCCCGCAGGAGTCGGTGTGGGAGACCGTCACCCAGCCCACCTGTGACGCCTTCGAGTACGGCGGCACCAACGGCTACCTGGACCTGTTCACCAAGGACGCGTCCTACGCCAAGCAGTGGAAGTTCACCAACGCCCCCGACGCCGACGCGCGCGCGGTGCAGGCGGCGTACTGGGCCGACCTGTGGGCGAAGGACCAGGGCAAGGGCAGCGACGTGGCCGATACCGTGGCCAAGGCCGCCAAGATGGGCGACTACCTGCGCTACGCGATGTACGACAAGTACTTCAAGAAGATCGGCAACTGCACCAGCACGTCCTGCCCGGCCGGCACCGGCAAGGACGCCTCGCACTACCTGCTCTCCTGGTACTACGCCTGGGGCGGCGCCACCGACACCTCGGCGGGCTGGTCCTGGCGCATCGGCTCCAGCCACGCGCACGGCGGGTACCAGAACCCGCTCGCCGCGTACGCGCTGAGTGAGTACGCGCCGCTGAAGCCGAAGTCGGCGACGGGCGCGGAGGACTGGGCCGAGTCCTACGAGCGGCAGCTGGAGTTCTACCGCTGGCTGCAGTCCGACGAGGGCGCCATCGCGGGCGGCGCGACCAACAGCTGGGCGGGCCGCTACGCCGCCCCGCCGTCCGGCACACCGACCTTCTACGGCATGTACTACGACGAGAAGCCGGTGTACCACGACCCGCCGTCGAACCAGTGGTTCGGCTTCCAGGCGTGGTCGCTGGAGCGGGTGGCCGAGGTGTACCAGCAGACGGGCAACGCGCTCGCCGAGTCGGTCCTCGACAAGTGGGTCGACTGGGCGCTGTCCGAGACCACGGTCAACCCGGACGGCACGTTCCTGTTCCCGTCCACGCTGCAGTGGTCCGGCAAGCCCGACACCTGGGACGCGTCGTCGCCGGGCGCCAACAGCGGGCTGCACGTCGAGGTGGTCGACTACACCAACGACGTCGGTGTGGCCGGCGCCTACGCCAAGATCCTGACGTACTACGCCGCCCGCTCCGGTGACACCGAGGCGGCGGACACGGCGAAGGCGCTGCTGGACGGCATGTGGGAGAACCACCAGGACGACCTCGGCATCGCCGTCCCGGAGACCCGCTCCGACTACGAGCGCTTCGACGACCCGGTGTACATCCCGTCCGGCTGGACCGGCACCATGCCGAACGGCGACCGCATCGACTCCTCGTCGACGTTCCTCTCGATCCGCTCCTTCTATGAGGACGACCCGGCCTGGTCGAAGATCGAGAGCTATCTGGAGGGCGGCGCCGCGCCGGTCTTCACGTACCACCGGTTCTGGGCCCAGGCGGACGTCGCCACGGCCATGGGCGCGTACGCGGAGCTTCTCGAATAGTCCCCGCCGACGCTCCGTGTACCGGCCCCGGTACCTGATCCCGGGGCCACCACCCGGGCCGGGCGGCCCCCTCGCGCACGGGGGGCCGCCCGGCTCCTTCGACGAAGACCCGCCGGTGCACAATGGCCCCCACCCCACCGGCGACAACGAGGGAGCCCACGTGCCCGTCCGGATCGTCTTCCTGAACGACGCGCCCGGTTCGGGCAGGCCGGGCATCGCGCGGGATGCCGTTCCGGCAGGTGTCCGGTGACCCCGGGCGGTGGGGTTCGGGCCGGGCGGGTGGCTCTGCTCGGGGGCGGGTTCTCCACCGACGACGACGGGCTGCTGGACGACTGGGTGCTGGGGCAGGCCCGGGCGGAGCGGCCCAGGGTGTGCTTCGTGCCCACGGCGAGCGGGGACGCCCCCGGGTACATCGAGACGTTCTTCGACGCGTTCCGGGGGCGGGAGTGCGAGCCGTCCGTGCTGCCGTTGTTCCGGCGGGAGAGGGACGACGCGGCGCTGCGGGCGTTTCTGCTCGCGCAGGACGTCGTGTACGTCGGGGGTGGCAACACCGCCAATCTGCTGGCCGTCTGGCGGGTGCACGGGGTGGACCGGCTGATGCGTGAGGCGTACGAGGGCGGGACGCTGCTGTGCGGGATCAGTGCCGGGGCCAACTGCTGGGCCGAGGGGGCGCACACCGATTCGTTCGGCCCGTTGACGCATCTGCGGGACGGGCTGGGGCTGCTGCCGGGGTCGGTGTGCCCGCACTACGACAGTGAGGCCGGCCGCCGGGACTCCTACCGGGCGGCCGTGGCGGGCGGCCGGCTGCCCGCCGGGTGGGCGGTGGAGGACGGGGTGGGGGCGCTGTTCGTGGAGGGGCGGCTCGTCGAGGTGGTGGGGCGCAGGCCCGGGGCGCGGCTGTACCGGGTGGCGGTGGGGGACGGGGGTGAGGTCGAGGAGCGGGGTGTGGAGGGCCGGCTGCTCAGGGGGTGAGCGGCGGGGTGGGTGGCTTGCGGTAGGCGCGGAGGGTGAACACGGGGTCGGGGCGCGGCCGGTCCTGGTCGGGGAGCTCGGCCAGGCGGGCGGCGAACTCCTCGGCGAGAGGTTCCCCGGGCGGCAGAGTGACGAACCAGCCCCGGCGCAGGTCCGCGATGGTGCGGCGGGGGCTGCGGCCCTGGCCGTGGCCCCGGAAGCGGGCCTGTCCCGCGGGGAGCAGCCCGTGCCCGGCGGCGAAGGACGTCACATCGGCGGGGGCGTCGGGCACCGGGCTGGGCGGACGGGCCGCGAGGACCGCGTCGATGTCGCTGCCGACGTTGTGGGACGGCCCCTTGTGGACGGTGGTGACGTAGACCCCGCCGGGCCGCAGCACGCGGGCGCACTCGCCGATGACCGCCCGCACCTCCCCCGGGCCGGGGAGCAGATGCAGCAGCCACACACTGACCACGGCGTCGAACCGGGCGTCGTCGAAGGGCAGCCGGCGGCTGTCGGCGCGGACCACGGCGCCCGGCAGACGGGCGGCGGCCGTCCGGGTCATCGACGCGGCGAGGTCGGCCCCCGTCACCCGCAGGCCGGCGCGGGCGGCGGGGAACCGCCGGGTCACGATGCCGGTGCCGCAGGCGACGTCCAGCAGATCGCGCGCACCGCCCGGTATGAGACTCAGCACGGCCTCGGCGGCGGCGGACGCCCGGGGTTCGCCGCCGCGCAGGGCGTCGTACCGTTCCGCTTCCTCGTCGTAGTCCAGCACGCGCCTCAGTGTGCACCGTGTCCGGGTGCCAGGTCCTCCACCCTGCGGGCGAGCTCGAAGTCCTTGGCGGTCACGGCGCCGCCCGCGCTGTGGGTCCGCACGGCCAGCGCCACGGTGTTGTAGCCGAGGGTGAGGTCGGCGTGGTGGTCGAGTTCGTCCTGCACCCGGGCGATGTGCATGGTCATCGCCGCCGCCGCGAAGTGCGAGCCGAGCCGGTAGGAGCGGGTGAGCCGGCCCCCGTCGAGCGACCAGCCCGGCAGCTCGGCCAGCCGGTCCTCGATCTCCTTCTGCGACAGCGGTTCGACGGGCATGGGCTGCGCTCCTTCGCCGGGTCCGGGTTCTGTACCGGACATCAGGCTGCCACAGATGCGGCCCCGGGGCCCTGGTCACGGACACGGGGTTTCCCCGGTACGGCCGCCCGTCGTCTACCGTCCTGGCATGACCACTGTCCCGACCGAGGCCACCGCCGGCACCGACGGCGTGGGCCCGCTGCTGCGCGCCTGGCGGGACCAGCGGCGGGTCAGCCAGCTGGAGCTGGCCCTGCGCGCCGGCTCCTCCGCCCGGCACATCAGCTTCATCGAGACCGGCCGGGCCCGCCCCAGCGAGGAGATGGTGCTGCGGCTGGCCGAGGAGCTGGACGTCCCGATCCGGGAGCGCAACGCCCTACTGCTGGCCGCCGGGTACGCGCCCCGCTTCCCGCACACCCCGCTGGACGACCCCGCGCTGGACGCGCTGCGGGACGGCATCGAGCGGCTGATCGGCGGCTTCGAGCCGTATCCGGCGCTGGTGGTGGACGCGATGTACGACGTCGTGGCGGCCAACCGGGGGGTGATGACGCTGTTCGAGGGGGTCCCGGAGTCGCTGCTGACGCCCCCGCTGAACGCGGTGCGGCTCACCCTGCACCCGCGGGGCCTGGCCCCGCGGATCGTGAATCTGCGGGAATGGCGGGGGCATCTGCTGGAGCAGATGCGGCGCAACATCGCGCTGCGCCGCTCCGAACCGCTGCGGGCGCTGTACGAGGAGGTCGCGGCGTACCCGGTCCCGGACACCGGCGAGCGGCGCCCGGCGGAACCGGAGGCGCCGGTGGCGTACTTCGCGCTGCCGATGGTGATCGAGCACGCGGGCCGGAGGCTGTCGTTCGTGTCGTCGATCTCCACCTTCAACACCCCGATGGACGTGACCGTCGCCGAGCTGGCCGTGGAGACGCTGCTCCCGGCGGACCCGGCGACGGCGAAGTACCTTCAGTCCTGGCTGAGCTGACGGGCCCGCAGCGCCAGGTGCTGCAGGACGGCGAAGCCCGCCACGACGAGCGCCTGGAGCACCGTCCACACCGCGCCCGCGGCGGTCGGGTCGAGCCACAGCGCGAGGGCGGCGAGACTGGCGACGGCCCAGGCGAGGTTGCCCTCGACGACGATCCGTACGCCGGCCGCGGGCGGCTCGGGGCGTGCGGCCAGCAGGCCCACGCCGGCCGTGTACAGGGCAAGGAACGCGCCGAGGCCGAGCAGCAGGCCGGAGCCGGCCCCGAAGAAGTCGCCGAGCGGGCCGGAGAGGGCCAGATAGGCGAGCGCGTTGACGCCGGTCACCACGGCGTCCAGGCCCAGGAAGCGGCGCAGCATCCGCTGCGGCTCCACGGTTCTGGCGAGCACGGCAAGCTGGGTCGCGGACATGACGAATCACCCTCCGTCGGGATCGGTGGCGGCGGTGCCGGGTCCCGGGCCGGGGTGCGAGGCCGGTCCGGGACCCGGTGCGCCCACGATCCCGTGGGGGCGGCGCCGGGTCGATTACCTGCCGGGTAATGCTGCCGAGGGAGCAGGGAAACAGGGCGGTCCACCGCGGCGCGTGAGAGTGTCGGAGGGACATGAAAGACTGAGCGCATGCCCGGGGCGCGTTGGGGAGGCGTGGCGTGAGTGAGCGACGGGCCGCACCCACCGTGGGCCAGGTGGTTCTGGGAAGGCGGCTGCAGGAACTGAGGGAGGCCGCGGGCCTCTCACGGGAGGCGGCGGCGCGGATCCTGCGGGTGGCGCCCGCGACCGTACGGCGGATGGAGACCGCCGAGGTCGCGCTGAAGATCCCGTACGTCCAGCTGCTGCTGACCGCCTACGGGGTGCCGGACAGCGAGTCCCTGGCGTTCGTCGAGCTCGCCGAGGAGGCGAACCGGCCGGGCTGGTGGCAGCGCTACCACGACGTGCTGCCCGAGTGGTTCAGCATGTATGTCAGCCTGGAGGGCGCCGCCCGGATCATCCGGTCCTACGAACCGCACTTCGTGCCGGGGCTGCTGCAGACCGAGGACTACGCTCGCGCCGTGCTGAAGGCCGGGACGATCGGCAACGCGGGACGGGAGGCCGTCGAGCGGCATGTGTCCCTGCGCATGGAGCGGCAGCGGCTCCTCGACCGCCCCGATGCCCCGCATCTGTGGGTACTGATGGAGGAAACGGTGCTGCGGCGCCCGGTGAGCGCCGACGGACGGGTGATGCGCGACCAGCTCGACAAGCTCCTCGAATACTCCGAACGGGACCGGATCACACTGCAGATCGCCGAGTTCGCCGACGGTCCGCACCCGGGGACGTACGCCCCCTTCTCCCTGTTCCGCTTCGCCGAGCCGGAGCTGCCGGACATGGTGTTCACCGAGTATCTGACGGGCGCCCTGTACCTGGACTCCCGCAAGGAGGTCTCGGTCCATCTGGAGGTGCTGGACCACATGACGGCGCGGGCGGCCTCGACGCAGCGCACGGAGAAGCTGCTGCGGGAGTGCCGGGAACACTACTGAGGCCCGGGCCCCGGGCAACCCTCCGGGTCCCCCGCCCGCCGGCGCCGGGTCAGGCCGCGCCGTCGTCGCGCCGTCCGCCGGTGTCCTTGTCGTCGTCGACGATCTCCGCGTCGACGACGCCCTCGTCGTCCTGCGGTGCGCCGGCCGGGGCCTCCTCCGCGGTGTCCCCGGCGGGGGCCGACGCGGTCTGCGCGTACATCGCCTGGCCCATCCGCTGGCTGACCGAGGCCAGTTTCTCGACGCCGGCGCGGAGTTCGGCCGTCTCGGTGGTCTCCCGCTCCAGCAGCTGCTTCAGTTCCGCGACGGCGGACTCGACCTCGCTCCTGGTGTCGCCGGGCACCTTGTCGGCGTTGTCCCGCAGGAACCGCTCGGTCTGGTAGACGAGTTGCTCGGCCTGGTTGCGGGTCTCGGCCGCCTCCCGGCGCCTGCGGTCCTCCTCGGCGTACTGCTCGGCCTCGCGCATCATACGGTCGATGTCGTCCTTGGGCAGCGCCGAGCCGCCGGTGACGGTCATCTTCTGCTCGCGGCCGGTGGCGAGGTCCTTCGCGGACACGTGCATGATCCCGTTGGCGTCGATGTCGAAGGCCACCTCGATCTGCGGGACGCCGCGCGGGGCCGGCGGGAGGCCGGTGAGGTCGAAGGTGCCGAGCTTCTTGTTGTAGGCGGCGATCTCGCGTTCGCCCTGGTAGACCTGGATGCCGACGGAGGGCTGGTTGTCGGTGGCGGTGGTGAAGATCTCCGAACGCCGGGTGGGGATCGTGGTGTTGCGCTCGATCAGCTTGGTCATGATGCCGCCCTTGGTCTCGATGCCCAGGGACAGCGGGGTGACGTCGAGGAGCAGCACGTCCTTGACGTCGCCGCGGATGACACCGGCCTGGAGGGCGGCGCCGAGGGCCACGACCTCGTCGGGGTTGACGCCCTTGTGCGGTTCCTTGCCGGTGAGTTCGCGGACCAGGTCGGTGACGGCGGGCATCCGGGTGGAGCCGCCGACGAGGATGACGTGGTCGATGGCGGAGAGCTTCACACCGGCGTCCTTGACGGCCTGGTGGAAGGGCTTCTTGCAGCGTTCCAGCAGGTCCTCGGTGAGTTCCTGGAACTGGGCGCGGGTGAGTTTCTCGTCCAGGTGCAGGGGGCCCTCGGCGGAGGCGGTGATGTAGGGCAGGTTGATGGTGGTCTCGGTGGAGGAGGACAGTTCGATCTTCGCCTTCTCGGCGGCCTCCCGCAGCCGCTGCACCGCCATCTTGTCCTGGGCCAGATCGACGCCGTACTGGCCCTTGAAGCGTTTGGCGAGGTACTCCACGACGCGCTGGTCCCAGTCGTCGCCGCCCAGGTGGGTGTCGCCGTTGGTGGCCTTCACCTCGATGACGCCCTCGCCCATGTCGAGCAGCGAGACGTCGAAGGTGCCGCCGCCCAGGTCGAACACCAGGACGGTCTGGTCGTTCTCCTTGTCCAGGCCGTAGGCGAGGGCGGCCGCCGTGGGCTCGTTGATGATCCGCAGCACCTTGAGTCCGGCGATCTCCCCGGCCTCCTTGGTGGCCTGCCGCTGGGTGTCGTCGAAGTACGCCGGTACGGTGATGACGGCGTCGGTGACCTCCTCGCCGAGGTACGCCTCGGCGTCCCGGCGCAGCTTCTGCAGCACCCGGGCGGACAGTTCCTGGGCCCGGTAGCGGGTGCCGTCGATGGAGCCCTCCGCGGGGAAGCGCCACTGGGCGTCGCCCATGTGCCGCTTGACCGAGCGGGCGGTGCGCTCGATGTTCGTCACGGCCTGCCGCTTGGCGACCTCGCCGACCAGCACCTCGCCGTTCTTGGCGAAGGCCACGACCGAAGGGGTGGTGCGCGCGCCCTCCGCGTTGGCGATGACGGTGGGCTCACCGCCCTCCAGCACGGCCACCACCGAGTTCGTGGTTCCCAGGTCGATTCCGACGGCACGTCCCATCGCTGTCCCCTTCCGCCAGGGCACCCCTCCGGACTTCCAGCACAAAACTTGAGCGCCCTGTTGTCAATGGTTTGTACGGGTGGTGGTCAACGGCGGGTGCGGGCGTTCGTGTGCCCGCGCAGTTCCAGCGCGCGCCGGGGACGGTCGGTGATCAGCACGTCCACCCGCGGGTCGCCGAGAAAGGTCCGCAGCGCCCGGTCCTCGTTCACCGTCCACACCATGGTGAACAGTCTGTTACGGGCGGCCTCGCGCAGCACGGTGGCGCGGGCCAGATGCCGGTGCGCGGCGACCCCGTGGGCGCCGCAGGCGCGCACCCGGCGCATGGGGAGCAGCTCGCTGAGCCGGGTGGCGGGCAGCCGGCGCCGGCCGATGTCCTTGCCGTCGCGGCCGAGGGACAGCAGGGTGCGCACGCCCGGGTGGGCCGCGGTGACGGCGGCGACGGAGCGGTCCTCGAGGGTGGTGGCGACGAACCCGTCCGCGCCGAGGAGGGCGACCGCGCGGCCGATCAGCTCCTTCTCGTGGCCGGTCTCCTTGAGGTCGAGATGGCCCAGGAGCCGCCCGGCGATCAGCTCCATGACCTCCTCCACGCGGGGCACCCGGTATCCGGCGCGCGCGTTCAGCCCGGCGTGGGTGAGGGTGGACAGGTGCGGGCCGGAGCGGCCCACGCGGGGGTCGTGGTGGACGACGAACACGCCGTCGGCCGTGCGCCGGACGTCGAACTCGGCGTACTCCGCGCCGGACGTGAGGGCGTCCTCGTACGCCTCCAGGGTGGCCGGGCCCGCGCGTTCGGAGCCTCCCTGGTGGGCGGAGACGGCGGGGCGTGGCGTCATGGTGGTCGCTCCCGACGGGGGACGTGCCGCAGGCCGCCCCTGGTGGAGCGGCCTGCGGGGGCTCGGCGCGCGAGCGGGGTCAGGCGAGCTTCGCCGTCAGGGTGATGTTCGTGCCCTTCAGCGCCTGGCTGACCGGGCAGTTCACCTTGGCGTCCTCGGCGGCGGCCACGAAACCGGCCTCGTCCAGACCGGGGACGGTGCCCTCGACGGTCAGGTGGATGCCGGTGATGCCCTCACCCGGCACGAAGGTGACGTCGGCGGAGGTGGTCAGCTTGGTCGGCGGGGTGCCGGCCTTGTCGAGACCGTTGGAGAGGGCCATCGAGAAGCAGCTGGAGTGCGCGGCGGCGATCAGCTCCTCCGGGCTGGTCCTCCCGTTCGCCTCCTCGGCCCGCGACGCCCAGGTGACCGGCTGCTCGGCGATGCTGCCGGAGGAGTCGAAGGCGACGACCCCGCTGCCCTTGAAGAGACTGCCTTCCCAAACGGTGTGTGCGGAGCGCGTGGCTGCCATGACGCATCCTTTCGAAAAATTCCGGCCGGACGGCCGGCGGTGCTCGGTCTCAGGGCCCCCGGCGGACGGGTGCCCTCCCCCATCCGATCACATCACGGCTCAACTCACCCGGAAGACGGGCCCTCTCGCGGTGAACGGCAGCCGCGCGCCCTGCGGGATCAGATACGCGTGCTCGCGGCGCACCCGCAGCACGTCGCACCATCCGTCGGTGATGACGAGGACCGGCGCGGCGGGCGGGAAGTCGTCGGCGCGCTGGAGCAGGTCGATGCCGGGCTGCAGCACCGTGCCGCCCCGCCCGTGCACCCGCACCCTCCCGGCGATCTCGGTGACCGGCACATAGCCGGCGTCGTGCGGGGCCGCGTCGCAGAACACCACGCGCGCGGCGGGTACGTCCCGGGCCTCGGCGTAGGAGGCGATGGCGCCCAGCGCCTTGCCGAGCAGCACCCGGTTCATGGAACCGGAGGTGTCCAGCACGACCCCGAAGGTGCAGCGGGTGACCTCCTCGGGCGGGAAGTGGCGTCCCGCGCGGGGGATGCCGGGGGTGGACGCCTGGCGCCGGGAGGGCCGCGCGTAGGAGCGGACCGGCTCCGGGCGCGGCACGAACTCGTCGAACCAGCGGGCCAGGCGGGCGTCCCAGGGCACCGGCGGATGGCTGAGGGCGCGGATCTCCTCGACCAGACCGCCGGGCAGGAAGCCGCGCCCCTGCCGGTCGTGCAGGTCGAGGCCCTGGGCGAGGCCGCGGCGGTAGAAGCCGTCCAGGTCGACGCAGTCGCCGGGCGCGCCGACGGGCCCCAGCGGGCCGCCCAGGATGTCGCCGAGCCCTTTGCCCCGCAGGGTGGAGAAGCGGCGCAGGCGGCGCAGGTCCGCGGCGATGCGGTCGTAGACCTCCTCGGCGGACAGCCCGGCGAGCTGTCCGTCGTGCAGCAGGCCCTCGGGCATGGTGCCGACCTGCATCTCCTCCAGCCAGCCGTTGATGACGAAGTCGCAGGCGACGTTGAACAGGTACGGGTCGCGTCCGCCGCAGCGGTCGCCGTGGCGCAGGGCGGCGTGCAGCATCTCGTGGGCGAGGACGAACCGCCACTCCTCCTCGTCGAGGCGGCGCAGCGGGTTGACGTAGATCTCGCCGGCCCCGGCGTTGACGGCGGCGACGGAGATGCCGTGCGCGCGGGCCAGCTCGGCGTCGGCGACGAGGGTGATGCCGGAGGCGATGCCGCCGAGCAGCGGGTAGGACGAGACGAACCAGCCGAGCGCCCGCTCCCAGGGGCGCCTCGGGAGGGGCTTGCCGTCCAGGCTGTCGCGGCGGCCGCCCGCCATGTCCATCGCGGCGGACACGGTGCGGGTGAGGGCGGTGGCGAAGGCCAGCTGGTGGTCGGGCGGGCTGCCGTACCAGCCGTACCACTCCTGGAGGTACAGGTCCGCCTCGCCGCCCGCGGTGCCGCAGCGCTCGTACACGGCCGGTACGCCGTCCCGGCGCCAGCGCGCGGCGAGCCGCTCCTCGTCGCCGTCGGGGTAGGCGGCGGGCAGGTGCTCGGGCGTCCGGCCGACGGGGAAACCGAGCAGGAAGCGGTTGACGACCACGCAGCGGGCGGCCAGCTCGCAGCGGTCCGGCTGCTCGCGCGTGCCCTGGGCGGCCGGGACATGGCCGAAGCCGAGGTGGAGGACCGCGTGCGCCAGGGCCCACGCCCAGGCGTCCGGGTCGGCCATGCGGTCCGGGTGGGCGTGCAGGACGGCCTCGGAGTCGACCCGGACCAGTCCCTCGCGCGGCGCCAGCGCGCAGTCCTCCCGGCGGCACACCTCGAACCCGACGGCCGCGAGGGCGGGGTTGGCCCGCACCAGCCGCAGTCCCGCCTCGAACGCCTCCTGGGCGAGGTCCCGCTTCTTCTTCGGCCCCTTCGTCCGGCCGCGGCTCACCGGCGCGCCTCGACCAGCCGGGGCATGTCGCGGGCCGCCTCGACGAGGAACCAGGAGGGCAGGACCGGGTTGCCGTCGCTGTCGGAGGCGATGACCGTCTGGGCGACCTCGACGGAGATCTCGGCGAGCTGCACCAGCAGCGACTTGGCGCGGTACGCGGTCTGCCGGCCGTTCGCCGACATGTGCTCCTTGGTCGCGGGCAGTTCCTTGACGAGGCGTCCGCGGAACGACTCGGCCAGGTAGTAGAGCAGGTCGCGGTCCTCCAGACGGTGCGGCCAGCGGGCCTCGCCCTTGATGACGGCGTCGATGCCGAAGCGGCTGCGCACGATCTTGACGTAGCCGCAGAAGGCGGTGGCGTGCGCGGGGGTGAGGGTGCCGTGCGCGAGCACCTTCAGGGTGTCCTCGTCGAGGTCACGGCCGAAGGAGTGCAGCGCGTCGGAGAGCATGTGCCAGGACCGGGGCGTGGAGAACGGCTCCTCGGTCTTGGGCGGCTTGGACCACAGGTGGTCGGGGCGGTCGGTGAGGTGGTCGGTGATCCACGGGTGGATGCCGTTGTTCGCGGCCCACACCAGCCAGTCCTTCGCGGACGCCTCCAGATGGACGTGGGTGAGGCGGTTGACCAGCGCGGAGGCGATGGGGCGGGCGAGCGCGTTGTCGGTGGCGCGGTTGCCGGCGCCGATCACGATGGAGCCCTTGGGCAGCTCGTAGTCGCCGATCCGGCGGTCCAGGATCAGCGAGTAGAACGCCTTCTGCACGTCCGGGGTGGCCGCGTTGAGCTCGTCCAGGAAGAGGCAGTAGGGCTCGTCCCGGGCGATCGCCTCCGGCGGGCAGAACACCGAGCGGCCGTCGCGGATCTGCGGGACGCCGATGAGGTCCTCGGGAGCGAGCTGGGTGCCCAGCAGGCTCACGCACTCCAGCCCCAGCGACTCGGCGAACTCCCTGACCAGGGAGGACTTTCCGATGCCCGGCGCTCCCCAGAGGAACACCGGCCGCACGGTCGCCAGACCGAGCAGCAGCTCCGGGACGCGGGCGGGGGTGACGGTGACGGCTGCCTGCACGCAGTGACTCCTGAGAGTTCGGGGAGCACCAGTGAACTGCGCGCGGCGGGAGCGCGGCAACGCGTTTTCGCGCGGTCACTCCCTCCGGGCCCGGTCGAGGATCTCGGACACCCAGTCGTGGAGGACGAGCCGAGGAAAGACCCGGTCCTCGGTGTCGAAGGGGAACGAGAAGGACGTCCCCAGGCGGAGGTCCCGGTGCGCGACGCGGACATGGGCGCGGGTGTCCGGCGCGAAGCGGGCCGAGCCGAAGGGACCGAACTGGTTGATCCTCGCGTGGATGCGGTCGCCGTACACCAGGGCGGCGCAACCGTGCTCCCGCGCCTTCTCCGCCGGGACCCCGCCGACCCATCGGTGGAACTCGTCGAGGTACCCGTGCCGGGCCAGCTCCCGCAGGCCGGTTCGCTCCGTCCGGGCGCCGCCGTCGCCGTCGCCGTCGAGGAACACCATGAGCTGGGGTATGCCCGCGCGGCGGCTCCAGTGGACGGGGAGGTCCCGGGCGACGCGGTCCAGCACGCACAGCACGTCCGCGCGCACCGCCGGGTCCAGGGCACGGAGTTCGCGCAGCGTGTACGCGGCGGCCTGGTTCACCGTGCCATCGTCCCCGAGGACGGCCCGCGGCTCAACGGTCCGCTCAGGCCGCGCGCCTGTTGTCCGGGGCCGCGGCCGACTCCGCCTCGCCGGACTCCGTGAGCCAGCGGCGCAGTACCCGGTGGATCCGCTCGGCGCCGGCGAGTTCCGTGCCGTCGGCGACCGGTGCGGACAGGGCGAGGGGGGACAGCAGGAAGGCGCGGGACTGGGCGCCGCCGAGGCCGCCGTGGGAGCCGATCTGCTCCTCGAAGGCGAGCACCTCGCCGTCCGCGGGGTCGTGGAAGGAGTTGACCATGATGTCGGCGGTGTGCGGGAAGGTGTGGGTACGCCGTACGACATCCGCGGCGCCGGGCCCGAAGGCCGCCAGGGGGCCGGGGTTGTCGTCCAGCTCCTCCAGCGGGATCTCCGCGCCGTACGCGCCGAGCACCACCCCGCCGTGGCGTTCGCTGCGCACCAGGAGGAAGCCGATGCCGGGGTGGTTGGCCAGCGTCGGCAGCAGCGCGGGGTGGCGGGCGTCGATCTCCTCCTTGCTCATCCGGTGCGGCACGTCGGGGAAGGAGATCAGGCCCAGGTTGCCGGAGGCGAGCACGACGGGTTCGGAGGCCCGGGTGGGCCGGTAGTGCTCGGCGCCCTCCTCGACGGGCCGGCGCAGCGCCGCCCGGACGGCCGCGCGGGCCTCCGCGCCGCTGTGGGTGCGCCGGGCGCGGCGCGGCACGGGCAGCCCGCAGCCGGCCCGTACCAGGTCGCCGAGGGTGAGGCCGTAGCGGGAGCGGAAGGTTTCGCCGGGGCTCTGCCCGTGGTCGGAGAGGACCACGATCCGGTACGGACGGGGGGCGTGCTCGGCGACCTTCTCGATCAGGGCGAGGGCGCGGTCGAGGCGCTGGAGGACCTTCTCGGCGTCCCGGCTCGCGGGTCCGGAGTGGTGGGCGACCTCGTCGTAGGCCACCAGGTCCGCGTAGACCGCGGTGCGTCCGGCCAGCAGGTCGCCCATCACGGCGGCCACCACCACGTCCCGTTCGACGACGGTCGCGAAGGCGCGGACGAACGGGTAGAGCCCGCCGCGCGAGACGCGCGGACGCTGCCCGCGCACCCGGGCCCGGGTGGACTGGCCGATCTCCCGGCCCACCTCGGCGACGAAGGACAGCGCGGTGCGCACGGCGTTGGCGGGGTCGGAGAAGTAGGCGAAGTAGCCCGCGCGGGAGCGGGCGGCCGGGCCGCGACGGCGGGTGGCGATGGACAGCACCAGGGCCTGTTCGTCGGCGCCGCCGCTGAACAGGTTGCCGCGGCTGGCGCCGTCGTGGGACAGCAGTCCCGCGTGGCCGGAGTACTCGATGGCGCGGGCCTGCAGTTCGGCGGCGCTGGTGGGCCGGTTGCAGACCATGACCTCGCGGCGGGCCTTCTCGTACCAGCGGAAGGCGGGCACGTCGTAGTTGCTGCCGTGGAGGATGCCGAGCTGGCTGGCGCCGGTCTGGCTGGACCAGTCGGTGCGCCAGGGGGTGAGGCGGTGGCTGGGCCGGTCGCCGGCGGTGCCGGTGCCGAGCCAGCGGGCGACGGTGGGCATCAGCCCCTTGTCGACGGCGGCCAGCAGGATGTCGTGGCCGACGCCGTCGAGCTGGAGGAAGACGGTGCCGGGCGTGGTGGGGGGCGGGGCGGAGCCGCGGCGGCGGTCGGAGCCCCGGCGGCGGTCGGCGAGACGGTACAGGCGGCGGCGGTAGGCGTCGTCGTCGCGGACGGCGAGGGCGGCACCGGTGGCGGAGGCGACCGCGGACATGACCGCGGCGACCACCACCGCGGTCTCCGGCGCGGCGGCGCCCCGCTCGACGGGATTGAGGTAGAGGGCCACCCAGAGCAGGGCGCCGTTGAGGAAGAACACCAGCAGGCCGAGGACGAGCGCCGGCACCAGCAGCAACAGCCGCACCAGCAGCGGCCAGACCAGCGCGGACAGCAGGCCGAACGCGCCGGCGCCGAGGGCGGCCGTGACCGCGATGTCGGTGGCGCTGTCGCCGTCGGCCGAGCGCAGCCGGAAGTCCGGCAGGATCCCGGCGAGCACCAGCATCGTGAGGGTGGAGACCACCCACACGGCGACACTCCGCCCGATCTGACTGGCGACCCGTCGCCAACGCCCGCCACCCACGCCCCGTACACCTCACGTTCCTGCCGGTTGGACCCGTGCCACCTCGTCCGACCCGATCCACCCTGTCACAACGGCCGGAGCAGGCGTTTTGTCCCCCGGCCGCGCGGCCGGGCGGCTCAGCGGCCGTCGTAGCCGGCGGTCGGCATCGACAGTCTGCGGTGCACCCGCGCCTTCATCGCCGCGTCGTACGACGGCTCCGCGCGGCCCACCGTCTCCACGCGCACCCCGCGCCGCGCGCACTCGGCGGTGAACTCCTCCACGGAGGACAGCGCACGCTCCAGCACCCGCAGGCTGGGGGCCACGAACAGATCGGTGCCGGGCCGTACGCCCTCCCACAGCAGGCAGTGGTCGGGGCGCAGCCCGCGCACGAGCAGTTCGCGGGCCACCACGTAGCCCTGCTCGGCGGCCCAGCGGGCGCACATGGCGTGCTGGCCGCGGGAGTCCACCAGGAAGGGATCGCGGTCCAGTTCCTCCAGCGGCGTCAGACTCGCGATCGCCGTCACCCGCGCCCGCCCCATGGCGTCCCCCCTCACCTCCGGTTTCGCCGCAGACCCTACTCCTGCACGTAGGCTTCGGGGAGTCGCACGAAGGAGGCATGGGGGTGCCGGTGGAGGTCACGTGGTGGGGTCACGCCACCTGCACGGTCGAGGACTCGCACGCACGGGTGCTCACCGACCCCCTGTTCGCCCGCCGGCTGGCCCATCTGCGGCGCCGGCGCGGCGCGGTGCCGCCCGCCGAGGCCCGCCACGCCGACGTGGTCCTGGTCTCCCATCTGCACGCCGATCATCTGCATGTGGCGTCGCTGGCCCGGCTCGCGCCGGGCACACGCCTGTTCGTGCCCCGGGGCGCGGGCCGCGCTGTGCCGGGGCTGCGCCGGCTCACGCATCTCGCGGTGAGCGAGGTGGCGCCCGGTGACGCGCTCAAGGTGGGCCGGCTGGTCGTGCGGGTCGTGCCGGCGCGGCACGACGGGCGCCGGCTGCCCGTCGGGCGGCGCCGCTCCCCCGCCCTCGGCTATGTGCTGGAGGGTGAGGCGCGGACGTACTTCGCCGGGGACACCGGCCTGTTCGAGGAGATGGCCGAGGAGGTCGGGCCGGTCGACGTGGCGCTGCTGCCGGTCGGCGGCTGGGGCCCGTACCTCGGGGCGGAGCACCTGGACGCGGGGCGCGCGGCCGAGGCGCTGGCCCGGCTCGGGGCGCCCAGCGCGGTGCCGGTGCACTACGGCACGTACTGGCCGATCGGGATGGACGCGGTGCGCCCGCACGAATTCCACGCGCCGGGTCACGAGTTCGAGCGGCTGGCGGCCCGGCACGCCCCCGGCGCGGCCGTGCACCGGCTCGGGCACGGGGAGAGCGTGCGCCTGGAGGTCGCGCGGTGATCCTTCCCGCCGCCCTGAGCCAGGCGGCCGGTGCGTCGGCGCCCTCGACCGCCTCGTCGGCGTTCCTGCCGGTCGTGGCGCCGGAGTCCACACAGCAGGCGATCGGGTATCCCTCGCTGTTCCTGCTGGTGCTGATCGGCGCGCTGGTGCCGGTGGTACCGACGGGCGCGCTGGTCAGCTCGGCGGCCGTGGTCGCCTTCCACCAGACGGCGCCGTTCTCCATGGCGCTGGTCTTCGTGACCGCGTCGCTGGCCGCGTTCCTCGGGGACGTGGCCCTGTACTGGCTGGGCCGGCGCGGGATGACGTCGAGGAACGGCTCGCGCTGGCTGGAGGCGATCCGGCAGCGCGCCCCGGAGGACCGGCTGCGCCAGGCGCAGGAGAAGCTCGCCGGCCACGGGGTGGCCGTGCTGGTGCTGTCCCGGCTGGTGCCGGCGGGGCGGCTGCCGGTGATGCTGGCCTGTCTGCTGGCCGATTGGCCGGTGCGCCGGTTCGTCCGCGGCAATCTGCCCGCCTGTCTGGCCTGGGCGGTGACGTACCAGCTGATCGGCATCCTCGGCGGGTCGCTGTTCGCCGAGCCGTGGGAGGGTGTGCTGGCGGCGGTCGTGCTGACCGTGCTGATCAGCGTGGCACCGAGCCTGTGGCGGCGGATGCGGGGGACGGCCGCGGGATGAGGCCTGCCGGCGGTCATCCCAGGACCCGGGAGGCGCCCACCGGCAGGTCCCACAGGTCCTCGCGGGGCAGCCCGGCCTTCTCCCAGGCGGCGCGGACCCGGACCAGGGGCTCCAGGACCGGCTCCGCGGAGAGGATGAACGTGCCCCAGTGCATCGGGGCCATGCGGCGCGCCCCGAGGTCCTGGGCGGCGCGGACCGCCTCCTCCGGGTCGCAGTGGACGTCGGCCAGCCACCAGCGGGGATCGTAGGCGCCGATGGGCAGCAGGGCGAGGTCGATGCCGGGGTAGCGGCGGCCGATGCGGGAGAACCAGTGGCCGTAGCCGGTGTCCCCGGCGAAGTGGACGCGGCGGCCCTCGCGGTCGGTGAGCACCCAGCCGCCCCACAGGGAGCGGCAGGTGTCGGTGAGGGTGCGCTTGGACCAGTGGTGGGCCGGGACGAAGTCGAACCGTACGCCGTTCAGCTCGGCGGCCTCCCACCAGTCGAGCTCGGTGACCCGGGTGAACCGGCGGCCGTGGAACCAGCGGGCGAGCCCGGCGGGCACGAACACCGGGGTGTCGCGCGGGAGCCGGTGCAGGGTGGGGGCGTCGAGGTGGTCGTAGTGGTTGTGGCTGATGACGACCGCGTCCACGCGCGGCAGGGCCTCCCAGGCGACACCGGCGGGCGTGATGCGCGCCGGGGTGCCCAGGATGCGGCGGGACCACACCGGGTCGGTGAGCACGGTCAGCCCGCCGATCCGCAGCACCCAGCTGGCGTGTCCCACCCAGGTGACCGCGATGGTGCGGGCGTCCACTCGGGGCAGCGGGCCGGGGTCGTACGGCAGCCGGGGGATGTCGGCGAGGCCCTCGGGGGTGGGGCGTACGGCGCCCTCGCGGGCGAAGCGGGCGAACGCCTTCAGGCCGGGCAGCGGGGCGGTCAGCCGGTCGTGGAAGGCGCGCGGCCACATCCGGCGCTCGGCGAGCGGGCGGGGCGCGGCCGGCGGGGGGTACGGGGGCGCGGAGGAGGGGGTGCCGGAATCCGGTGCCGGGGCGTCCGTGGCTGTGGTCGTGGTCGTTCGTCTGGTCGACTCGGGCCGCTGCGTCATCGAGGGGACTCCCATCGCCGAGCGTCGTCACGGAGATCGTCGAAGACCGATGTCACATGATCCAACGCGCGTCGCACCTGCGGCAGTTCCAGGGGAGCGGGAGAGCGCAGGCACTCCGCGCGCTCTTCCGGGGTGGCGCCCAGCATGGGGGCGGTGGACAGCCGCACGCGCGGTGCCTCGAGTTCGTCGCCGAAGCGGTGCCCGCCCGGCGCGGGCATGCCCAGCCGGGCGGTGAGGAAGTCCTCCAGTTCCTGGGCGTCGCCGACACCGTACGCGGTGAGCGCGGGCGCGAGCGGCGTCAGGTCGACGTACAGGTGCCGGCCGCAGCTCGGGGGCCGGGACAGGGCGCCGGCGGCGACGACCGCGTGGTGCGCGGCGGCGGCGAGGCCCGCGTGCAGACGTACGGCGGCGGCCACGCGCGCAGTGACCGGCTCGGGCTCCGACAGCGCGTACACCGCGGCGGCGGCCACGGGGGCGGCGACGCGCGCGTCCAGCGCGGTGAGCACGTCGAGCACGCGCGCGTGCAGCGCGTCGCCCTCCTCGCCGGCCGGGAAGCGGGCCACCGCCGCGGGCCAGCCGGGCGGGAGCAGGGCGCCGACCAGGTCGGTGACGACGGTGACCCGGTCCGGCCACATCTCGGCGGGGCTGAGCAGCACGGTGCCGTGCGGGTCGTGCAGGGTGTCGCGCCAGGTCTCGTCGCTGACCAGGTGCAGCCCCTCGGCCACGGCCGCCTCCACGGTCTCGTGCAGCTGCTCGGGCGGGGCGACGGTGGCGGTCGGGTCGTCGGCGACGGAGAGCACCAGCAGGCGCGGGTCGCCGCCCTCGTCCCGCAGCCGGCGCACGGTCTCCAGCAGCGCGTACGGATCGGGTACGCCGCCGCTCTCGGCCGGGGTCGGCACGTGGAAGACGGGCCGGCCCAGCAGCCGGGCATAGGGCGACCACCACGCGGCGCAGGGCCTGGGCACCAGCACGTCGCCGCCGAGGGCGGCGGTCAGCGCCACCAGCAGGGCGGGGGCACCGGGGGCGACGGCCACCCGGTCGACGGCGGAGGGGAGTCCGCGCCGGTCGCCGTAGCCGCAGGCGGCCTCCAGCAGGGCGGGGCCGCCGCCGACCGGCTCGGCGCCGGCCCGGGAGGCCGCCGCGGCCAGTACGGCGGACAGCTCGGGCAGCACGGGGAGCCCGTCCTCGGGGTCGGGCGGCCCGAAGCGGACGGGGCCGTGGCCTTCCGGATCCGTCCGCAGCATCGCTACCTCCGCACCGTTCCCGGCGGCGCCGGGTGCCCCGGCGTCCGCTCGTGCCGCCTCTCGGCCCGCCAGTACCCAGCGTGCCCCGTGCCATGGGCGCCGGCCGGGTGGAGGGCACGGATGTCAGGCGTCCGCACGGTCCGTGCGGTCCCGGTAGAGCCGGTGCGCGGCGGCACCGAACGCGCCCGCGATGAGCAGACCGCCGGCGGCCAGCGCGGGCACGGAGTCGGTGAAGGCCCCGCCCCCGCCGGCGTGGACGCCGTGGTGGGCGGGGGGCGCCGAGGAGGGGGTGGGGGCGCAGGGGGTGCTCCCGGACCCGGTGGGCCTGGGCTCCACCGGGCTCGGCTTGGGTTCGACCGGCTTGGGCGGGGCGGTCGTGGGCCCGGGGGACTTCGACGCGTACGCCTCGGGGCCCGCCGGGGCGGGAATCCCGGCGTCCTCCTCGGGGAGGGCGTCCGGAACGAGTTCGTCCAGGGTGGTGTCCTCGGGGAGGGCGGCGTCCGGTTCGGCGCCAGAGGTGTATCCCTCCCAGGCGTGTCCCCCGGTTTCGGGACACGGCGAGTGGGAGGCGGTGCCCCACGACGGGCCGCTGACGGGGGCCGTTCCCGCGTACGCGGCCGGTATGAGCGCGCCGAGGGCGGTGCCGGTGACGGCGGCGAGGGACAGGGCACGGGCGGTGCGACGCATGGTGCGGGCTCCTTGAGACGACGGCCGGGGCGGGCGGGCTGCTCGATTGCCCCTCCGCCATCACAGCCCGCCCGCCGCCGGTTCGCCTGCGGCCGGACGCGATTGGCGTCACGGGCCCACCCACGCGGGTGACGGCAGTGCGTGCGGCCGGGGGTGTTCGCGCAGCCCGGCGCTTACGGGGTGCCGCCCGCGCCCACCCGTGCCGCCCCAGCGGCACGACTGCCCGCGGCCCACGCGGGCAGCTATGCCTCCGTGTCGCGCAGCACCTGGTCGCGTACGCGGCCGCAGGAGCGGCTGATCAGGCGGGACACGTGCATCTGCGAGATGCCGAGCTCCTCCGCGATACCGCTCTGCGTCATGTCGTCGAAGAAGCGCATGTAGAGGATGGCCCGCTCCCGCTCCGGCAGCGCGGCGAGCCCGTCCTTTACGGCCTCGCGGTCGACCACCGTGTCCAGCGCCGGGTCGGCCGCTCCGAGCGCGTCGCCCAGCGAGTAGCCGTCGTCGCTGCCGGGCAGCTCCGCGTCGAGGGACAGCGCGCTGTAGCTGTCCAGCGCGTCCTGGCCGGTCCGGACGTCCTCCTCGCTGAGGTGGGCACTTTCGGCGATCTCCGGGACGGTCGGCCGGCGGCCGGGGATGGTCTGGGAGAGGTCCTGGGAGGCGTACCGGACGCGGTTGCGCAGTTCCTGGACCCGGCGCGGTACGTGCAGGGTCCACATGTGGTCGCGGAAGTGCCGCTTGATCTCACCGGTGATGGTCGGCACCGCGTAGCTCTCGAACGCGTTGCCCAGGTCGGGCTCGTACCGGTCCACGGCCTTGACCAGACCCAGTGCGGCCACCTGACGGAGGTCGTCGAAGTTCTCGCCGCGGCTGCGGAAGCGTCCGGCGAGGCGGTCCGCCATGGGCAGCCAGGCCTCGACGATCTCGTCCCGCAGCGCGTCGCGCTCGGGGCCGTCGGGCAGCGCGGCGAGCCTGCGGAAGGCGTCGGCCGTGTCGGGGGCGTCGTCGTGCGGATGGTGCTTCGCGGTCGCTCGGGTCGGCATGGTGCGTCGCAACTCCCTCAATGGGGTGCTCGGGGATGGACGGTCACCGCGGCGAGCGCACTGATCGGATACAGGCACCCGGAGCGACATCGTGCCGCTGCCACGGACGTGCCTGCTGTCCGAAGCACTGCCTGTCCACCTGCCCACCCTTCACCGGCCCAAACCCTCGAGAGGGGTCTCCGCCGGCTCCTCCTCGGGCCGGACGGGTGGCAGCAGGAGGTCCTCATAGCGGCCGAGCATCAGGATCACACCGAGCATGAGGGGTGGGATCAACAGGGCGAGCACCGCCATGGCCGGTCCTTTCCAGGAGGCGCGTGGGGGGCGTGTCCTCCGGGTCACCCGCCTCCCGGGGGCCAAACCCGGGCCGCCGCGATCCACCGCCCGAAGCCTGTGTCGCCCTGCGCTCCTCGGGTACGCGGGGGCCACCCCCGAAGCATCTGGAGGGAGACATGCAGCGAGGCAGTGACCGGCTCAGCGTCCACCGTGACGACGAGATGAAGCACGAACTGCAGGGCCTGCTGAGGTCCGGGCACCCCACCCGCACCGAGGAGTGGAACGACCCGGAGCCGTTCGCCGACGACGACCCCGAGGTCACCTACGGCCCCGTGACACCCGGCCGCGGCCCCACGTCCATGGAGGCGGTGCGGCTGGAACTGGCCAGGACCCTGAGCCGCGGGGTGTTTCCCGCAGGTCCGCGCGAGCTGATGCGCGCCCTCGACCGGCGGCACGCCCCCGACGCCCTCATCGAGGCGCTGGAGCGGCTGCCGCGCCAGGCGCGCTACGGCAACGTGCAGGAAGTGGCCGAGGCGCTGACCCGGACCCGGGAGGCGGAGACCGCGTGACCGGACGGAGGGCTGAGGTCATGGCCGCATTCGTCAAGGACGTGATGACCGCGGGCGTGGTCGCCGTGCGCCCGGACGCCTCGGTCGTCGAGGCGGCGCAGTTGATGCGCGCCCAGAACATCGGTGACGTGGTGGTGGCCGACGGCCAGGAGGTCGTCGGTGTGCTCACCGACCGCGACATCGCCGTACGGACGGTCGCCGACGGCGCGGACCCCATGGGGGTGAGCGTGGGCTCGGTGTGCACCCCGGACCCGCTGACGCTCGCCCCGGACGATCCGGTGTCCGCGGCCGTCGCCCTGATGCGGGAGCACGCCATCCGCCGGGTACCCGTCGTCGAGGGCGGCCTGCCCGTCGGGCTGGTGAGCCTCGGCGATCTGGCCGAGGCGCGGGATCCCGGATCCGCGCTGGCCGACATCAGCCGCGCCGAGCCGGACACGAGCGGGGTGGCCGTACAGGAACAGCCGAAAGCCGACGAAGGGACGTAGGACCATCATGCGCATCGCATTTCTGACCGCACCCGAAGGTGTCGAACAGGTGGAGCTGACCGAGCCGTGGCAGGCCGCCGCGGACGCCGGCCACGAGCCCGTCCTGGTGTCCACGCGGCCCGGCAGGATCCAGGCGTTCGACCACCTCGACAAGGCGGACACCTTCCCGGTGCAGGAGGTCGTCGGCGAGACGTCGGCGGACTCCTTCGGCGGGCTGGTGCTGCCGGGCGGGGTGGCCAACCCGGACTTCCTGCGCATGGACGACAAGGCGGTGTCGTTCGTGCGGGACTTCTTCGAGCAGGGCCGGCCGGTCGCCGCGATCTGCCACGCGCCCTGGACGCTCGTGGAGGCGGACGTCGTCCGCGGCCGGGTGCTGACGAGCTGGCCCAGCCTGCGCACCGACCTCCGCAACGCGGGCGCCACCTGGGTCGACGAGCAGGTGAAGGTGTGCGACCACGGGCCGAACAAGCTGGTCACCAGTCGCAAGCCGGACGACCTGAAGGCGTTCTCCGAGACGTTCCTGGAGGTGTTCGAGGCCGAGAGCGCCTAATGGGGCGGCACACCACAGCCGGCACACCACGCAGGACGGCACCGGGGCTCGCGTACGCGCGGGCCCCGGCCGCGTGTCCCGTGCCGCTCGGCGCTCGGCGCTTGGCACGGGCGGGGGTCAGGTTCCTGTGGTGGTGGGGGTGGTGGCGTCCGCGGCGGTGCGCTCGCGGGCTCCCTCACGGGTACGGCCCGCGGCCACCGTGCGCCGCGGGTTGCGGCGCAGGTACTCGCCCTCCAGCGCCGCCATTCGCTCGTTGTGCGTCCGCAGCGCCCCGTTGGAGCCGTACAGCAGCGTGTCGTGACGCGTGCGGTGGATGTTCTCCAGTTCCTTCATCAGCTGCTGGTCGTCCAGGCGCTCCGGCTCGACTCCGGTCATCGTGGTGCCCCGCTCGTCGTGTGCGTTCATGCGGCCCGGGTACCCGCCCGGCGGCACGGGCACTACTCCGAAGCGCACCCGGGAGGGAGCCATGGAACTCGCATTCCTGCATCCACTCTACGAACGTCCCGGCCCCTGGGCCTCCGTATACGTCGACACCTCCCGGCACACCGAGCACACCCCTCAGGAGCGGGAGCTGACGGCCCGCGCGATGGCGCGGGAGCTCGCGGGACAGGGCGCGGACGAGGCGACCTGCCGGGCGGTGCGGCACGCGCTCGAGGAACTGCGGCACTCCGCCGAACCGCACGGCCGCGCCTTCTTCGCCCGGGACGGCGAGGTGGTGCTCGACCCGCCGCTGGCCCGCTCCCCGGGGCGCGACTGGGCGGAGTGGGCGCCGCTGCCGCGAGTGACGCCGCTGCTGGAGCTGGCGGGTGAGGACCCGGTGTGCATCGTCGCCCACGTGGACCGCAGGGGCGCGGACTTCGAGCTGCGCAGCGCGCTCGGCCGGGACGACGCCGGCGGCGTCACCGGACGCCAGTGGCCGCTGCACCGGAGGGGATCCGTCGACTGGTCGGAACGGCATTTCCAGCTGCGGGTGGAGAACACCTGGGAGCACAACGCCGCGGAGATCGCCGACGCGCTCGCCGTCTGCCAGGAGGAGACCGGCGCCGACCTGCTGATCCTCGTCGGTGACGACCGGGAGCAGCGAGCGGTGCGCGAGCGGCTGCCCCAGCGGTTGCAGGGCATGGTGGTCGAGGCCTCGCGCGGTGCGGGCAGCGGGCTGCTGGACGAGGACGTGGAGCAGATCCGCGAGGAGCACGTCCAGGAGCGGGCCGCCGACGAACTGGAGCGGTTCCTGGCCGCGCGGGGGTCCTCCGGCGACGAGGAGCGGTCGGGGGCCGTGGAGGGGGTGCCGGCGCTGGTCGAGGCGGCGCGGGAGCACCGGATCGACGCGTTGCTGATCCGGCCGGACGGGCCGGACGCGCACCGGGAGGTGTGGGTCGGTGAGGATCCGGACGCGGTGGCGGTACGGCGGACGGACCTGAAGGTGCTCGGTGAGCAGAACTCCTGGTCCGCCCGGGCGGATGACGCCTTGCTGCGGGCGGTGGTCGCCGCGGACGCGGAGGCCGTGGCAGTGGCCGGGGCGGGGGTGGAGGACGCGCCGGTCGGGGGCCTGGGGGCGGTGCTTCGCTGGTAGTGCCGCCGGGGTTCCCCCTCAGCGAGGTCGCACCACCCGGCGTTCGTCCCAGACCGGTTCCGGGGTCTCTTTGACCTGGCCGTCCGAGGCGAAGACCAGGTAGCGGTCGAAGGCGCGGGCGAACCAGCGGTCGTGGGTCACGGCCAGGACCGTGCCCTCGAAGGCCTCCAGGCCCTCCTGGAGGGCCTCCGCCGACTCCAGGTCGAGGTTGTCGGTGGGCTCGTCGAGCAGCAGGGCCGTGACGCCCTGGAGTTCGAGCAGCAGGATCTGGAAGCGGGCCTGCTGGCCGCCGGAGAGCCGCTCGAAGGTCTGCTCCGCCTGGCCGGTGAGCTCGTAGCGGCGCAGCCGTGACATGGCGGCGCCCCGGTCCTGGGCGTGCTCCTTCCACAGGATGTCCAGGAGGGTGCGGCCCTCCAGCTCGGGGTGGGCGTGCGTCTGGGCGAAGTGTCCGGGGACGACGCGGGCGCCGAGGCGCCACCGGCCGGTGTGCGCCACGTCGTCCCCGGCGAGCAGGCGCAGGAAGTGCGACTTGCCGGAGCCGTTGGAGCCGAGCACGGCGATCCGCTCGCCGTAGAACACCTCCAGGTCGAACGGCTTCATCAGGCCGGTGAGCTCCAGCCCCTCGCAGGTGACCGCGCGGACGCCCGTGCGGCCGCCCTTGAGGCGCATGGTGATGTTCTGCTCGCGCGGCGGCTCCGGCGGGGGCCCCGCCTCCTCGAACTTGCGCAGTCTGGTCTGCGCGGCCCGGTAGCGGGAGGCCAGGTCGGCGCTGTTCTCGGCGGCCTGGCGCAGGGTCAGCACGAGCTTCTTGAGCTGGGCGTGCTTCTCGTCCCAGCGGCGGCGCAGCTCCTCGAAGCGGGCGAAGCGTTCCCGGCGCGCCTGGTGGTACGTGGCGAAGCCGCCGCCGTGCACCCAGGCGTCGGCGCCGGCGGGGCTCGGTTCGAGGGAGACGATGCGCCCGGCGGTGCGGGCGAGGAGTTCACGGTCGTGGGAGACGAACAGGACGGTCTTGCGGGTCTCCGCGAGCCGCTCCTCCAGCCAGCGTTTGCCGGGCACGTCGAGGTAGTTGTCGGGCTCGTCG
Source organism: Streptomyces speibonae (assembly GCF_984686075.1). Taxonomy (NCBI): domain Bacteria; kingdom Bacillati; phylum Actinomycetota; class Actinomycetes; order Kitasatosporales; family Streptomycetaceae; genus Streptomyces; species Streptomyces speibonae. The sequence continues at coordinate 1,298,695 of NZ_OZ480260.1, forward strand.
AGGAGGAGGACCTGGTCCGTGCCGCGCAGCAGCGCCTCCAGGACCAGGCGTTTCTGTTCGCCCCCGGAGAGGGTGCGGACCTGGCGCCACTGCGCCTTCTCGTACGGGACGCCCAGCGCGGCCGTGGTGCACATGTCCCACAGCGTCTCCGCCTCGTAGCCGCGGGCCTCGGCCCAGTCGGCGAGGGCCTGCGCGTAGCGCAGCTGGGCCGCCTCGTCGTCGACCGTCATGATGGCGTGCTCGGCCCGGTCGACGGCCCGCGCCGCGTCCCGGATGCGGGGTGCGGCCACCGAGACGAGCAGGTCGCGCACGGTCGTCCCGTCCCGTACGGAGCCGATGAACTGGCGCATGACGCCGAGGCCGCCGCTGACGGTGACGGAGCCGCCGTGCGGCTTCAGCTCGCCGGCCAGGAGGCGGAGCAGGGTCGTCTTGCCCGCGCCGTTGGGGCCCACCAGGGCGACGACCGCGCCCTCCCCGACCCGGAAGGAGACATCGCCCAGGAGGGTCCTCCCGTCGGGGAGGTGGTACTCCAGATGCGCTGCTTCCAGGTGGCCCATGGTGGGGATTCTGCGGGGGATCAGGGCCGGGGGGCAAACGGGTTTCCGGAGGGCGCCTGTCCATCATGCGATATGCGGGTCTCAATATGCGGCCGGTGGGCGTAGCGTGAGAGCCCTGCCACGAGAGCGGAAGGGGTGGGTTCGGCATGCCGGAAGCGCGGGAGACCGCCGTCTATACCCATGGGCACCACGAATCGGTGCTGAGGTCGCACACCTGGCGGACCGCCGAGAACTCCGCGGCGTACCTCCTCGGGGCGCTGGAGCCCCACATGCGGATCCTGGACATCGGATGCGGGCCCGGCACGATCACCGCGGACCTCGCGGCGCTGGTACCCGACGGGCAGGTCACCGGGCTCGACCGGGAGCCGGCGATCCTGGAGCGGGCCCGCGCGGTCGCCGAGGGACGGGGACTGACGAACACCGCTTTCACGACGGGGGACGTGCACGCCCTGGACTTCCCGGACGACACCTTCAGCGTGGTGCACGCCCACCAGGTGCTCCAGCACGTGGGCGACCCGGTCCGGGCGCTGCGCGAGATGCGGCGGGTGACCGGGCCGGGCGGCTTCGTCGCCGTACGCGACTCGGACTACGCGGCGATGACCTGGTATCCCGGGTCGTCGGGCATGGACCGCTGGCTGGACCTGTACCGGCGGGTGGCCCGGGCCAACGGGGGTGAGCCGGACGCCGGGCGACGGCTGAAGTCCTGGGCGCTCGCGGCGGGGTTCACCGACATCACGGCGACCTCGGGCACCTGGACCTTCTCGACCGCCGACGAGCGGGCCTGGTGGAGCGGATTGTGGGCGGACCGCACCGTCGCCTCGGCCTACGCGGAGCGTGCCGTCGACGGGGGGCACGCCACCTGGGAGGAGTTGCGGGAGGTGTCCGCGGCATGGCGGGAATGGGGCGCGCGGGAGGACGGCTGGTTCAGCGTGCTGCACGGAGAAATTCTCTGCCGCAAGGAAGCCTGAATCGAGTTTTACGGGCAATCAGAAGGTCAGGAGGTTGACATTATGGTTCCCATTCTTCTCATTCTACTGCTGGCGCTGATCCTTTTCGGTGCCGGGTTTGCGGTAAAGGTTCTCTGGTGGATTGCCCTGGCGGTCCTCGTCGTATGGCTGCTGGGATTCTTCATGCGCGGCACCGCGGCGGGCGGGGGCAGGAGCCGCTGGTACCGGTGGTGAGGTGACGGCACGTCCCCGGGGCCCGGCCCCGGGGAACGCCGGCCCGGGAGGCGTCAGTCCCGGGGAAGCAGCGGTCCGAGCGGCCCGAGGTCCAGATTCAGGTCCTCGGGCCGCAGTCCGTACCGGTCCCGCAGTTCCGCCATCCGGTCCTCGAGCAGCATGAGGGTGAGCCCGACCCGCTCCTCCTGCTCCTCGGTCAGATCCCCCTCGTCGAACCGGCGCAACGCCTGGCGTTCCATGAGCTGGCGCAGCAGTTCCACGACGGTGAGCACCAGTTTGACCAGATCGCGTTCGACCGTGTCGGGCTCCAGGTCCAGCCGCCTGCGCCTGCTTCCGTGCGGCTCGACGTCCCGGTCGTCCCGGCCGTCGTCGGGGGCGGCCGTCACAGCGACTCCTCGAAGGGGGAGGGGACCTGCGCGTTGACCGAGCTGATGAGCGCGTTGAGGTCGACGCGGACCAGATCGACGTCCGCGATGCGCAGCGTGATGTCGCCGGTGATGACCACTCCCCCGGCCAGCAGCCGGTCGAGCAGATCCACCAAGGCTATTTCACGGCGTTCGACGACGGTCACGTTCCCTCCCTCCCGGGCGTTTCGCCCGCCTCGGCCGTTTCCTCACCGGCGAATGAATAGGCCGCCCAGGGGCCGGTGAGTTCGACGCGTATTCCGGGAACTCCGTCCTTGGTCCGGTCCACCCGCTCCACGAATTCCTCGGATTTCGCGCGCGGAACGAGATACGCGGCATTGAGCACATTGCGTCCTGAGGCACCGGAGAGCGCGGGATTCTGCGGTGCGTGCAGCCGTGCGTCCTCGGCACTCGCGGACAGGGTCTCGTGCAGCCGGGTCGCGAAGGACTCGGCGCGCTGCCACAGCTCGTCCTGCGACTTGGTCCGCATGCGCCGCTGCCGCAGGTAGTCCCGGCCGGACGCCGGCCTGGGCACGGGCGGGGCGGAGGGCTCGGGCGCCGGCTCCGCCTCGACGTACACCTTGACGCCCCACTCGACCCGGCCCTCCAGCCGGTCCAGGGTGCGCAGGAAGCCCTCCTCACGCGCCTGCATCATCGTCCGTACGCCGCTGTCGTCGCGGAACACGGTGGCGAGCCGCAGCGGCAGCGGGGTGGTGACGGTGGTGAGCGCGTCGATCACGCCCTGGTGGGCGCGGGCGACCGCGGTCAGCCAGTCGAGGTCCTCCAGATGCGTGCGCAGCGGCTCCTCGCCGAAGTCGGACTCGGGCACATGGCTGACCACGGCCACGAGGCCGTGGTGGGCCAGCAGCCGGGGCGGGTCGCCTCCGACGCCGGTCAGCTGTGCCTGGAGCGGCGTGCCGAAGGGCCGGCAGACCGCGTAGACGTACCGCAGTCCGGTCACGGGCTCTCCTCCTGTGCGCGGCGGGGCTCCAGCTCCTCCAGCCGGGCCAGCCGCTCGCGCAGCTCCGCGTTCTCCCTCGCCAGTTCGTCACGACGGGCGCGCGAGGACAGCGCCGGGTCGGACTCCCACCAGTCGATCCCCATCTCCTTCGCCTTGTCGACGGAGGCGACGACCAGCCGCAGCTTGATCGTGAGCAGCTCGATGTCGAGCAGGTTGATGCGGATGTCGCCCGCGATCACGACGCCCTTGTCCAGCACCCTTTCCAGGATGTCGGCGAGATTGGCGCCGCCGCCCTGGCCGTACGGCTCGGGGAGCCGGCTGGGGGTGGTCATCGGCGGCTCCGGCTGTCGGCGCGTTCGTCCTCGGCGGCGGGCTCATCGGCCTCGGCGCCGTCCTCGTCCTCGTAGGCGTCCTGGTCCTCGTCGTCCTCGTAATCGTCCTCCGGGTACTCGTCGTCCTCGGCGTCCTCGTCGTATTCGTCGTCGGGTTCTTCCTCGTCGTCGTACTCGTCGACGGGTTCGTCCTCGTCGTCGTACTCGTCCTCGGGTTCCTCGTCCTGTTCGTCCTGCTCGTCGTGCTCGCCGGCCGGGGCCTCGTCCTCCCCGGGCTCCTCGGACTCCGCTTCCTCCTCCTCGGCCACGGCGTCCTCGTGGCTGCGGACGACCTCGCCGTCGCGGATCTCGCCCCGCCAGCTGTCCTCGGCCTCGCCCTTGAGGGTGATGAAGCGGGCGAAGTTCTTCAGGTCCAGGCGGGCGCGGCGGCCCTGTGCGCGCCAGATGTTGCCGGTCTTCTCGAAGAAGCCCGACGGGTAGTACTCGATGACCAGCAGGACCCGGGTGAGGTTCTCGCCGAGGCGGTGGAAGGAGACGACGCCCTTCATCGTGCCCTTGGCGCCCTCCGAGGACCAGGAGATGCGGTCGTCGGGGATCTGTTCGTCGGTCGTCGCCTTCCAGCTGCGGCTGGACCACCAGATCTTCGCCTGCCAGTCGGACGTGGTGTCGTCCGACTTGTTGGCGCTCTTGACGCCCTTGGCGAAGGTGCTGAAGTCCTGGTACTGGGTCCACTGGTCGTAGGCCGTGCGCAGCGGGACGCCGACGTCGATGTGCTCGATGATGACGGTGGGCTTGTTGCCGGCGGAACGCTTGCGCTTGCCCTTGCCGCCGCCCAGGCCCTGCAGCGCGCCCTTCACCTTGTCCTTGGCACCCGAGGCACCCACTTCGACGGCGCTGCGCAACGGGCCCTTGCCCTCGGCCAGTTTGCGGCCGCCGTCGGCGGCGAGCTTGGCGAAGCCCGGGCTGTTGCCCTCGGCGATGTCGTTGAGCTTGTTCGTGGTCTCGCCGAGCTTGTGGCCGAGGCCGCTCAGCATCCGGGTGGCCTGCGCCGCGAGGTAGTCCTGCACCTCGGACTTGAGCCGGTCCGCGGCCTCGCTGTGGGCCACGCCGGCGAGGGGGTTCGTCGCCTTCTCCGCCCCGTCACGCGCGGCGGAGGTCGCCTTTCCGAGGGTCTCGGTCATCGCTCACCGCCTCCCTTCGACGTACGGGAGCGGCCGCCCCGGGACGCGGCCGCGGTCTTCTTGGCGGCCGTCTTCTTCGCGGGAGGCGTCCGCTTCGCGGCCTTCTTCGCGGGCGGGGCCTTCTTCGCCGGGGCCTTCTTCGCGGCGGCCTTCTTGGCCGGGCGCTCGGCGCGGCGCTGCTCGCCTTGCTCCTCCCGCGCGGCGTCGGCCTCGTCGTCCGGCTCGGGCTCGCGCTCCTGCTCCGGCTCCTGCTCCTGCTCCTGACGTGCGTCGTCGTCTGTGTCCTCGTCCGGCTGCTCCGCATCCTCCGACGCGCCGCCGGTCAGCTCGTCGCGCATCGCGGCGGTACGGCCGTGCAGCCGGTCGGCGAGCGAGCCGAGCTGCCGCTCCACCAGTGCGCCGGACGCGGCCTTGCCGACCCCGCGCAGATCGCCGCGCAGCTGGTCGCCGAGCTCCTTGAACTGCGGGTTGTCCCGCATCTGCTGCGAGACCAGTTCGGCGACCATGCGCGGGCTGAGGTTCAGCTTCCGGCCCGCCACGAGGCCACCGACGGCGACCGCCATCTTCAGCTTCTTCGTCCGTCCGAGGAGATATCCGGCCCCGATCGCGAGGCCCAGTCCCGTTCGATTCATCGTTGTGCCGTCCCGTCCCCAGTACCCGCGCCGGTGCGCGTTGCGGTCTCCAGTCGGTCCAAGAGCTCGTCCTCCTGACGGTCGAACTCCTCCTCGGTGATTTCTCCGGCCTCCAACTGCTCCTCGAGACGGCCCAGTTCCGCCCGGATGGTGGCGGGGTCGTAGTAGATGCGTTCCGCCTCCTGGAGCACCTGCCGGATGACCCACCCGCTGCCGCGCACCGGTGCGAACGGCAGCAGGAACACCTCCGAGATCAGGCCCATGTCGTCACCCCGCTCCGGTCCATGTCCCACCGGCCGCGGTGCCCGCCGGCTCGGCCGGGCCGGGCTCGACGAAGCTGTAGGGGGGCAGCGGGCCGTTCAGCCGCACTTCGAGGTGGGGCAGCTCCTTGCGGGCCCGCTCCACCGCGGCCAGGAACTCCTCCGCCGTCGCCCGGTTGACCAGGTAGGACACGTTGGCGAGCCAGCCCGTGGACTCGGGGCCCACGCTCACCGCGTCGGCGGCCGGTTCCAGAATGCGTTCCAGTGCGAGCGCGTCCTCGGCCTCCTTGCCCTTGACGGCGCTCGCGACCATCTCGCCGAGCTGGATCTTCTGTTCGTAACTTCCGCCGCCCGACTGCCGGTTGGCCTCCGCGAGGGCGCGGATCTCCGGGTTGCCCGCCATCACGTGGTGCAGTACCGCTTCCTCGACGTGGTTGGCCTTGATGTTGTACTCGACCCGGTCGTCCAGGGCCTGGAGCCGCTCCCGGTAGTGTGCGGCGCGCTCGTCGAGGACGGCGACCACGGCGTCGTCGTCCGGGGCGACGCTGCCGAACCGCATGGGGAGCACACAGCCGGCCGCGCCGGCCTCGCTGAGCACGTTCTGGTGCGCGAGCAGCTCCCGGCGCTTGGGCCGCAGCCCCTCGGGGGCGTCGCTGACCAGCGCCGCCAGTTCGCCCTCGCGCAGGACGCGCACCGGCAGCGGCGGGTCGCCCACGCCGCCCATGCCCTCGGGCAGGCCGGGGTGGGAGGCCGCCGTGATGCCGTAGATGTAGGTGCTCACTCCTGCTCCTCCTTCCGGCGCGCCGAGCTGCTGCTCTTACGGGCGCGCGGGCGCGACTGCGTCTCGCGCTCGGAATCGTCGTCGCGCGCCTGCTTGAAGGCCTCGGAGACGGTCTCGGCGGCGCCGGACAGCGCCCCCTTGGACTTGCCGCGGGCACCGGACTCGGTGACCTGACCGACGATGTCGGGCAGGCCGGGGTCCTTGCGGGGCCCGGCCTCCAGGTCGAGGCGGTTGCAGGCCTCGGCGAAGCGCAGGTAGGTGTCGACGCTGGCGACGACGACCCGCACGTCGATCTTGAGGATCTCGATGCCGACCAGGGACACGCGCACAAATGCGTCGATGACGAGCCCCCTGTCCAGAACAAGCTCAAGCACGTCGTAGAGGCCGCTGCTGCCGCCTCCGCCGCCGGACTGTTGTGCCGGTACGACTGTCATGCCGCCCGTTCCTCCTTCTTGTCGGTGGATGTGGTTCTGGACTTCGCGTCCAGGGGCGCGGGTCCGGTGGGGCGGCCTAGCGGCCGCCGGACCTGTGCGCGTCGGCACGTCCGCGTTCGTAGCGGCGGACACGCCGGTACCCGGTCAGCCGGCCCTCGGGGTCCAGCTCGACGTGGTAACTCGCCATCAGGCTCATCGTGTCGGGCACCCGCTCGAGTTCGAGAACCTCGACCTCGAGGGACCAGCCCTCCTCCGTCTGCTCGAAGGACGACACGGACTCGGCCTCCATACCGGTGAGCTCCGCGAGCTGGCCGCGCGCCTGGCGCAGCAGCTCGATCGGGCTCGGCCGGCGGGTGGTTCTGTTGTTCTTCGCGGGCTTGCTGGATTGCTGGGAGTCACGGGTCTCCTGGGACTCTTGTGCGTCCTGTGAACCCTGTGGCTCTTCGGTGTTCTTCGTGTTCGACATGGCCACCTCCCCCTCCGTGTGGCCGCAAGTCTGTTCGCCAAACCTCCGTACCCTCAGCGGGTGCGGTCCGGCCCCTCCCGGCGCTCAGCCCCGCAGCCCCGCCAGCCGGCGCCGCGCCGGGCCCAGCGCACGTCCACGGCGCAGCAGGTCACCCCAGGGATCGGTGCGGGCGTGACCCACGGCGTCGGCGACCGTCCAGCGGCGGGCGTTCAGGTCCGGGTCGTTCAGCTCGTCCCAGGAGACCGGCACGGCGACGGGGGCGCCGGGCTTGGCGCGGACGGAGTACGGGGCGACCGCGGTCTGCGCGTACGCGTTGCGCTGCACATCGAGGTAGAGCCGGCCGCCGCGGTCCTTCTTGCGCATGGCGGTGGTGAGCCGGTCGGGGTGGGCGTCGGCCAGGGCGTCGGCGACCTCACGGGCGAAGGCACGGGCGTCGTCGAAGTCGTGCTCGCCGTTCAGCGGCACGATGACATGCAGGCCGCGGGATCCCGTGGTCATGACGGCCGAGGGCAGGTTCAGCTCGTCCAGCAGCTCCCCCAGCAGCCGCGCCGCCTCGCGGACCGCCTCGAAGTCGTCGCCGGGCGGGTCGAGGTCGAAGACCAGCCGGTCCGGCCGGTTGATCCGGTCCGTGCGGGACAGCCACCGGTGCAAGGTGATGCTCGCCTGGTCGACGAGGTAGAGGAGGGTGGCGGTGTTGTCGCACACGGTGTGCGTGACGGTGCCGCCCTCCTTGGCGACCTCGGCCCGGGTGATCCACTCCGGGTAGCTGTCCGGGGTGTTCTTCTGCATGAACGTCAGGCCGTCGATGCCGTCCGGGCGCCGGTCCAGCATCAACGGGCGGCCCCGCAGGTGCGGCAGCATGTACGGCGCGACGGCGCGGTGGTAGTCGACGAGGTCGCTCTTGGTGTACTCGGGGGTGTCCCGGCCGCCGGGGAAGAGCACCTTGTCCGGGCGGCGGACCGTCACGGTGCGACGGCCGGCCCGGACGGTGCGCGACCCGTCGTCGCTCACGACACGATCGCCTCCCCCACCAGCAGCCGGCCGGCCGCGGCGATCGACTCGGCGTCGATGCCGGAGGCGTGCAGCTGCTCGTCCGGGGAGGCCGAGCCCGGCATGTTCCGTACGGCCAGCCGCACCAGGCGCGGTACCGGGCGTCCGTCGGCGAAGGCCTCCGCGACGGCGTCACCGAGCCCGCCCTCCGGGTGGTGGTCCTCCACGGTCACCAGGCAGCCGGTCTCCTCGGCGGCCGTGCGCAGGGTCGCGCGGTCCACCGGCTTCACCGAGTACAGGTCGATCACCCGCACGGCGATGCCCTCGGCGGCCAGCGCGTCCGCGGCGGCCAGCGCCTCGGGCACGGTGACGCCCGCGGCGACGAGGGTGAGCCGGTCGCTGCCGGAGGAGCGCAGCACCTTGCTGCCGCCGACCGGGAACTCCTCGTCGGGGCCGTAGATCACCGGGCTCCCGCCGCGCGAGGTGCGCAGATAGCGGATGCCGTCGAGGCCGGCCATGGCGGCGACCAGCCGGGCGGTCTGGTTGGCGTCGCACGGGTACAGCACGGTCGAGCCGTGCACCGCGCGCATCATCGCCAGGTCCTCCAGGCCCATCTGGCTGGGGCCGTCCTGGCCGATGGCGACGCCCGCGTGCGAGCCGACGAGGTTGATGCCGGAGCCGCTGATCGACGCCATGCGGATGAAGTCGTGGGCGCGGGTGAGGAAGGCGGCGAAGGTGGCGGCGTACGGCGTCCAGCCGCGCGCCGCCACGCCGACCGCCGCCGCGACCATCTGCTGTTCGGCGATGTAGCACTCGATGTAGCGCTCGGGGTGCTCCTTGGCGAAGAACTCCGCCCGGGTGGAGTCGCCGACCTCTCCGTCGAGGGCGACGATGTCGCCGCGGGCGGTGCCGAGGGCGGTCAGCGCCTCACCGAAGGCGTTGCGGGTGGCCACCTCCTCGCCCTTGTCCCAGCGGGGCAGGACCAGGTCCTCGCCGCGCCGGGCCGGCCGGGACCCGTCGGGGGACGGCCGGCGCACATGCAGGCGCAGGTCGCGCGGGCCGCCGAGTTCGGCGATGGCCTCCTCGGCCTCCGGCAGCGGCTTGCCGTGCTGACCCTCGCGGTCCTGGACGGAGGCGACGCCCTTGCCCTTGAGGGTGCGGGCGAGGATCGCGGTGGGGGTGCCCTTGGTGGACGCCGCCTCGCCGTACGCGCGGTCCACGGCGTCCACGTCGTGCCCGTCGACCTCGACGGTGTGCCAGCCGAAGGCCTGGAAGCGGCGGGCGTAGGCGTCGAGGTCGTGCCCGTGCCGGGTGGGTCCGCGCTGGCCGAGCCGGTTGACGTCCACGATCAGCGTGAGGTTGTCCAGGTGCTCGTACCCGGCGTGCTCGGCCGCCTCCCACACCGAGCCCTCGGCGAGCTCGCTGTCGCCGCACAGCACCCATACGCGGTAGTCGGCGCGGTCCAGCCGCTTCCCGGCCAGCGCGATGCCGACGCCCACGGGGAGGCCCTGGCCGAGCGAACCGGTGGCGGTCTCGACCCAGGGCAGCCGGCGGGGGGTGGGGTGCCCTTCGAGGCGGCTGCCGTCGTCGCGGAAGGTGAGCAGTTCCTCGTCGTCGATGGCGCCGGCCGCCTTGAACGTGGCGTACATCAGGGGGGAGGCGTGGCCCTTGGAGAGGATGAAACGGTCGTTGGCCGGGGCGTCCGGGTGCTCGAAGTCGTAGGCGAAGTGACGGGCGAAGAGGACGGCCACCAGGTCCGCCGCGGACATCGACGAGGTGGGGTGCCCGGAGCCCGCGGCGGCCGCGGCGCGGACGCTGTCCACGCGCAGCTGCTGTCCGAGCTCGACGAGTTCACCGGTGTTCATGAGTCTCCTTCGGTAAAGCGGTCGGTGCGCTTGACGGGTCCGGGCGCGACATCCGGCCCGGGCGGCGGCTGATCGGACGGCGGCGCGACGGCGGCGTCACCACCGGGTTCGCTCCGGGCGGCCTCGCGGCCGGTGCGGCGCTTCGCGGATCCCCCGGCCGGTTGGTTCCTCGCGGGCTCACCACCCGGTTGGTTCCTCGCGGGCTCACCACCCGGTTGGTTCCTCGCGGGCTCACCACCCGGTTGGTTCCTCGCGGGCTCACCGCCACCCTGGTTCTTCCCGGGCTCACCACCCGGACGGTTCCTCGCGAGCTCACCACCCGGTTGGTTCCTCGCGGGCTCACCACCCGGACGGTTCCTCCCGGGCTCACCACCCGGACGGTTCCTCGCGGGCTCACCGCCACCCTGGTTCTTCCCGGGCTCACCGCCGCCTCGGTGCTCCGCCTGTCCGCCGGACCGGCGCTTCGTGGGCTCGCTGCCCTGGCCGCTCTTCGCCGGCGCCCCGGCGTCCCCGTCCTCCGTCCGCCCCGGCCTGCCCGGCACCCGGGCCAGTTCCGGGGAGGCCGTGTCCAGGGGGACCGACCAGGAGCGTACGAGGCCCAGTTGGACGGCCTGGCGCGGCAGAACCGCGTCGAGCAGCCAGTCGGCGGCCACCCGGACCCGGTTGCCCGGCATCGCGGCGAGGTGGTAGCCGCGGGCGACCAGGCCCGCGAGCGGCCCGGAGAGGTTCACCCCGAGCGGGTTGGCGGCGGCCTTCACACCCCCCAGGTCCACCACGAACCCCATGTCCTTGTGGCGGTAGGCACGCCGCTCACCGTCACCGAACGACGCGGCGATGTTGTGGCCGCACACCTTGCCCTGGCGCCAGGCGTGCTGCGCGGTCATCGGGGTGTACGACCCCGGGTTCTCCAGATCGGGCACCGCCGCCGCGTCACCGCAGGCGAAGACCTCCGGGTGGCCCGGCACCTGAAGGTGCGGGTCGACCAGCAGCCGTCCGCGTTCCATCGGCAGCCCCAGCGACTCGGCCAGCGGGTCCGGCCGTACGCCCACGCACCACACCAGGGTGTTGGTGTCGACGAACTCGCCGTCGGTCAGCAGCACCCCCTCGTGCGTGGCCTCCTTGACGGAGGTGCCCATCCGTACGTCCACCCCCCGCTCGCGCAGCACCGTGTCGGCGGTGCGGGAGAGCCGCTCGTCCAGCTCGGGCAGCACCCGGTCGGCGATGTCCAGCAGGATCCAGCGCGGCCGCATCCCCGTCCGCATCGGGTGCCTGTCGACCTGCGCGTCGGTGAACAGCTGCCCGTGCGCGGCGACTTCGGTGCCGGTGTAGCCGGCACCGACCACGACGAAGGTGCACCGGGCGGCGCAGCTCTTGGCGTCGTCGGTGGACGCGGCGAGCTCCACCTGGCGCGTCACGTGGTCGCGCAGATACAGGGCCTCGGGCAGACCGCGGAAGCCGTGGGCGTGCTCGGCGACCCCGGGGATCGGCAGCAGCTTGTTGACGCTGCCGGCCGCGAGCACCAGCCGGTCGTAGGAGAGGGTGCCGTTCTCGCCCTCGGGTCCGGTGTAGTGCACCTGCCGCGCGTCGAGGTCGATGCGGTCGGACTCCCCCAGCACCAGCTTCACGTGCGGCAGCGTGCCGGAGAGGGAGATGGTGACCCGGCGCGGTTCCAGGATGCCCGCGGCGACCTGCGGCAGCAGCGGCAGGTAGAGGAAGTAGTCGGTCGGGTTGAGCAGGACGATCTCGGCGCGGCCCCGGGCCAACCGGGACAGGGTCTGGGCCGTGCGGTATCCGGCGAAGCCGGCACCGACGATCACTATGCGGGGTCGACTCACGGTTCGCCTCCGGCGCTGTCGCGTACGTCGGGAGATGTCCGCGTCCCCCCGGCCGGGTCCGCCAAACGTCCGGCCGGTTTCCGCCGGGGCCCGCGGGTACCCGGTCCGGGACCCGGACCGCCCATGTCGCGGAGGCACCCCCCATGCCCGAGTACGGCTATTTCCTCTCGTGCGAGCAGTACGCTCCCGCCGAGCTGATCGAGCAGGCGCGGATGGCCGAGCAGGCCGGGTTCGAGGCCCTGTGGATCTCGGACCACTACCACCCGTGGAACGACGAGCAGGGGCAGAGTCCCTTCGTGTGGTCGGTGATCGGCGCGCTGTCCGAGGCGGTGTCCCTGCCGGTGGGTACGGCGGTGACCTGCCCCACCGTGCGCACCCACCCGGCGGTGGTGGCGCAGGCGGCGGCCACGAGCGCGGTGATGTCACCCGGGGAGTTCCGGCTGGGCGTGGGCACCGGCGAGGCCCTGAACGAGCATGTCGTCGGGGACCACTGGCCGCCCGCCCATGTGCGCCTGGAGATGCTGGAGGAGGCGATCCAGGTGATGCGCCGGCTGTTCACCGGCGAGGAGGTCAACCACCACGGCACGCACTACACGGTGGAGAACGCCCGGCTGTACACCCTCCCGGACCAGCCCGTCCCGGTCGACATCTCGGGCTTCGGCCCGGCGGCGACCAAGCTGGCGGCCCGGGTCGGCGACGGCTACATCACGATGATGCCGGACGCCCCGATGGTGGAGCAGTACCGGAAGGGCGGAGGCGGCGGGAAGCCGGTCAGCGGCGGCACCAAGGTCTGCTACGGCACCGACCGCGACGCGTGTGTGCGCACCGTGCACCGGCTCTGGGCGAACGAGCAGCTGCCGGGCGAGCTCGGCCAGGTGCTGCCCTCGCCGAGGCACTTCGAGCAGGCGCAGACCCTGGTCACCGAGGACATGGTGCGCGAGAACCGGGTGTGCGGCGACGACGTGGACGAGCATGTCGCCGAGCTGCGGCAGTTCGCGGAGGCGGGCTTCGACCGGGTCTACGTCGGCCAGATCGGCCCCGACACGCGCGGCTTCTTCGACTTCTACCGCACCAAGGTGCTGCCGCAGCTGCAGCAGCCCGGCTGAGCGGACGAGGATGAGGACGGGCCGACGATGGAACTGCACCGCCCCGGTGTCTCCGTGTACACCGTGCCGACCGACGCTCCCGAGGCGGACGGAACGCTGTCCTGGGAATCGACGACGGTGGTGATCGCCGAGGTGTCGGCGGGGGACGCCACCGGCACCGGGTGGACGTACGGTCCGCCGGCGGTCGGCGACTTCCTGAGCGGGCAACTCGGGCCGCTCGTGGAGGGCATGAGCGCGCTGGACATCCCGGCCGCGCACGACGCCATGTGCCGCTCGGTGCGCGACATCGGCAGGCCGGGCATCGCGGCCTGTGCGATCTCGGCGCTGGACATCGCGTTGTGGGACCTCAAGGCGCGGCTGCTGGAGCTGCCGCTAGTGCGGCTGCTCGGGGCGCGCCGGGAGAGGGTGCCGGTGTACGGCAGCGGGGGTTTCACGACGTACCACGAGACACATCTGGCGGCACAGCTGAACGGGTGGGTGCACGGGCAGCAGATCCCGCGCGTGAAGATGAAGATCGGCGAGGGGTGGGGTCAGGAGGTGCCCCGCGATCTGCACCGGGTGCGGGCCGCCCGGCACGTCATCGGGGAGGAGGCCGATCTCTACGTGGACGCCAATGGCGCGTACTCCCGCAAGCAGGCGGTGCGGGTGGGGCACACCCTCGCCGAGTACGGCGTGGGCTGGTTCGAGGAGCCGGTGCCGGCGGACGACCTGAGCGGGCTGCGGCTGGTCCGTGACGCGCTGGTGAGCGACGTGACCGCCGGGGGGTACGGATTCGACCCGCCGTACTTCGCCCGCATGATCACGGCCGGGGCGGTGGACTGTCTCCAGGTGAACGCGACGCGCTGCGGCGGGATCACCGGCTTTCTGCACGCGGCGGCGCTGGCGGAGGCGCACGGTCTGGAGGTCTCCGCCCACGCCGCGCCGCACGCGCACGCGGCGGTGGCGGCCACGGTGCCGAATCTGCGCCACATCGAGTGGTTCCACGACCACGTCCGGGTCGAGGACATGATCTTCGACGGCGCCCTGGACCCCACCGGGGGCACGGTCCATCCCGTCGCGGGTCCCGGTCACGGCCTGACGCCGCGCACGCAGGACGTCGCCGAGTACCGGGTGGGGTGAGCACGCCGCGTACCGGGTGGGCTGAGCGCGCCGCGCAGCTCGAAGTCCGCGCCCCTGCGGTCCACCACGGGGGCGACGATGCGCACCGGGCCCTCATCCGCCGGTTCCAGCAGCGGCGCCCACCCCGCCCAGTCGCGCCCCAGGGAGCGGGCCGGGGGCCGGCCGGCCGCGGGGCGGTGCGGGACCGGGCCGCTCAGGTCCGACCGGTGTCGTCCGGCCGCAGCGGTGCGACGCCCGCGGTGGGCGGGGCGGACGGCTTCGGCGGGACCGGGGCGCCCCCTTCCGCCGCGGGCGCGGCGGCCTGCCCGGGGACCGGCCGCGGGGCGGTGGGCCGGGCCGCGGCGCGCAGGGCGAGGGCCAGCGCGGCCAGGATCACGGCCGTGATCAGCGCGGCGGCCCAGCCCGGCAGGGCCAGGGCCAGGGCGAGACCCACGGCCAGCGCGACGGCCGCGCCCGCGTACAGGGCGACGGCGCCGGACGCGGCGTAGAGGGCGGCCTTGCGGCGCTGTCCCCGCGCCTGTTCACGCAGTTCGTCGCGTACGGTCTCACGGGCCGCCCGCGCCAGTGCGTCGACGAGGTGCGTGTCCGGATGCTCCATGTGCTCCAAGCGCTGCATGGCGGCCGGGTACCCGGGGCCGGGGGCTGGTAACGCCCCCCGGCGCGGCGGGGGTTGCGGGGTGTGGAGATCGTCCGGGGCGCACCCTGTGCCCCGGCCGCCCCAACTAGGCTTCTTCCATGGAGATTCTGGGTGCCACACTGCGCGTCTGCGTCGACGACATCGAGACCGCCATCCCCTTCTACGAGCGGCTGGCGGGCGGCAGAGCCCTCCGCTTCGAGCGGGCGGGCGTCCAGGTCGCCGCGGTGGGCTGCTTCTTGCTGATGAGCGGTCCCGCGGCGGAACTGGACGTGCTGCGCAGGGTCGCGGCGACCATCGCGGTGCAGGACGTCGACGAGGCCCGTCAGGTGCTCGCGGAGATGGGCGCGGACATCATCGCAGGCCCGGTCCCCACGCCGGTGGGCCGCAACCTCATCGCTCGGCACCCGGACGGGGCGGTCTACGAGTACGCGGACCGCCGCTCCTGACGCCCTGCCTGCCGGCCGTTCAGGGTGTGGCCCGCATCCGGAAGTCGTAGCGCTCCGGCAGGGGTTCGTCGGTGAGGGCGCTCCACAGCCGCCCGACGGCCTCGTCCCCCTCGCGCAGGTCGGCGACCTCGAAGCCCGCGTCGAACACGGCGCGGGCCTCCTCGCGCCGGCCCTCGGCGAGCAGCAGCGCCGCCTCGACCAGCCGGAAGCGTCCGCGGGCCCGGGTCTGCGGCGCCAGGCGCCGCCACACCGACCGGGCATCCGCCGTGCGCCCCACGGCCAGCAGCGCCTCGATCGCCTCGCGGCCGAGCGCCGCGGTGACGGCCGTCCACGCGCCGCTCTCCCCTTCGCCGGCCCGGCGGCACAGGTCGTCGAAGGCCTGCGCGTAGCGGTCGGCGGCGCGCTCGGGGTGGCGGGCCTCCTGGTCGGCGACGGCGAGGCAGCGCAGCGCCGGCCACGTGGATGTCGCGTTGCTCAGGCCCCGCTCCCAGCTGCGCTCCGCCTGTGCCCGGTCGCCACCGTGCCACTGGGCGACGCCCAGGTGGTACTCGGTGAGGGGCGTGGCGGGGGCGGTCTCCAGCATGTCGCGCCAGTGCCGGGCGACCAGGGTGCCGCCGGGCGGCCGGTCGCCGTCCGGTTCGGGGAAGGAACCCGCGCGCAGCAGGTGCAGCCAGGGCTCCTGTTCCTCGCCCAGGGTGGACTCGTCGAAGGGCGTGCCGGGCAGCTTCCAGCCGGCGCGCAGCACTTCCAGCGCTCCCCAGCCGGAGCCGGTCGCGAGCCGCTCCCCGGGGTCGGCGTCGGCGTACTCCCGCCAGGCGGCGTACGCGGTGTCGACGCCGGCGCGCGGAAGGTCCGCCTCGAGCCGGGACTCCGCCTCGTCCAGTACGCCGTGCCACTCCCCCTCGGGCCGGGCGGTGAAGGGTCCGTACGCCTCCAGCCAGGACACCTCGCTCTCCGCCTCCAGCCGGACGTGTTCCAACTGGGTGCGGGCGAGGCCCGCCTGGATCTCGCAGTAGCCGCCGGTGCCGGGTTCGGTGAGCCAGCGCTGCCAGCTCCGCCCGCCGGGACCCCGGCCCCAGACGAACAGCTTGCGGCCGCGCAGCGTGTCGGTGGAGGTCTGCACGAGGCCGTGGCCGTCCGCGTCCAGGGCGGCGATCCAGCGCCGGCGGTCCTCGGGGACCTCGTAGAAGTAGTCGGCGGCGTAGGTGCTGTTCGGCGGGTAGGTGCGGTCGGTCCCGTCGTGCACCGGTACGGGGTTCCGGCGCAGGCGCCGCTCGTAGCCGAAGTGGTAGGCCTCGTCGGCCGGTGCGAGGACGCGGCACTCCTCGGGGACGGCGATGTTGGACCACCAGTACGTCGGTACCGGCGTGGCATGCGGATTGCGGATACGGACGCCGACGTACAGGAAGTCGGAGCCGTCCGGCAGCCACAGGTCGACCTGGAACGGCAGGTCGCGCAGCCGCTCCCACTCCCACAGGCGCAGCATCTCCCCACCGTCGGGGGCGGGGACGCGGGCGGCGTGCACGGGGGAGCAGGACAGGGTGGTGTGGCCGGTGGCGCCGATGTTCCACTCGATGCCGCCGGAGTACCAGGCGCCGTTGAGGGCGAAGTTGGCGGGCTGGAACACCGGGTTGCGGTAGAGGAGTTCACGGTCCGTGGGCTTGTGGACGAGGGAGGCGATCCGGCCGCCGAGGGCGGGCAGGACGGTGGCGCGCAGCCGGTCGTTCTCGATCACGAGGGCGTCGAGGGAGCGGGGCGCGCGCCGGCGGTCGTAGCCGTCACGGACGGGGACGGGCAGCAGACTGTGCAGGGGGGCGTAGCCGATCTGCCGCGCCATGTCGCGCGGCAGGCCCTCCTTGTCTCGGTCCTCGATACGGTGCATCTCGTCGAGGGGCCGCAGTGCGGGCAACGGATTGTCGGCCCCCAGGGCAGCGGCCGGCAGCGTCAGAACCTCATGTCGGATCATCGTCACGCTCCCCATGGAAACCCCCACGGCCCCGCGTGAACAGGGGGCGGATGCCCCGGGGGCGCGAGGAACCGCGCGACCAGCCACGACGCACCCGCGGCCGAAGCCGCCGGAACCGCCCCCGTTCAGCCGCCCGTCATCTCCCTGGTGATCGCCCACCGTTCGTGGTCCCGCCACGCCCCGTCGATGTAGAGCATCATCGGGGAGAACCCCTCCAGCCGGAACCCACAGGCACGCGCCAGCGCGATGGACGCCGCGTTGCCGGGCTGCACGTTGATCTCCAGCCGATGCAGCCGCATCGGACCGAACGCGTGCCGCACCACGAGGCGCAGAGCCTCCCGCATCAGCCCCCGCCCCGCCGCGTGCGCGAACGCGCCGTACCCCAGCGCCCCGCACTGGAAGCCGCCCTCGACGATGTTGTTGATGTTGATGAACCCGGCAAGGGCTCCGTCCGCCTCCTTCTCGCAGACCAGGAACCCCGCCTTGGTGGGATCCTCGATCAGCCGCCCCGCATAGGCGGCGTAGGCCGACGCGCTGTCCGGCGGGAACAGCCAGGGATGGTGCAGGTCCTTGCTCTCCCGCGCACGGGCGGTGAACTCGGCGCCGTCCGCGTGGCTGAAGTGGCGCAGCCCCACGCGGGGGCCTTCGGCGACATAGCGGGAAGCGGTGTGCGGCACCCTGCCACCCTACGACGGCCCGCCGGACCCGCGCGCGGGTACGGCCGCACCCTCACCGGTCCCCGGGGGCGGGCACCGGGCGGGACGGGCCTCGGCTCACTCCAGGGCCGGCTCGTCCAGCGTCAGCGTCCCCGCGTCCGCGTCCAGTTCGGCGGCGACCCCGAAGGGGACGGTGAGTGCGTCGTCGCAGTGCCCGAACCCGAACTGCTCGGCCACCGGCACGCCGAGTCCGCCGAGGCGGTCGGCGAGCAGCGCCCGCACCCCGTCGTACGGCTCGCACCGCGCCCAGGACCCGAGCAGCAGCCCGGCCACCCCGTCCAGCCAGCCGGCCCGCAGCAACTGGGTGAGGTAGCGGTCGAGCCGGTAGGTCTCCTCCCCCACGTCCTCCAGGCACAGCAGTCCGCCGCGCGCGGAGGGTCTGGCACGGGGGGTGCCGAGGTCGGAGGCGAGCAGGGAGAGACAGCCGCCGAGGGTGACGCCGCGCGCCCGGCCGGGGACCAGGACGGCGCCGTCCGAGCGGATGGTGCGGACGGTCTCGGGGGCGAAGAGGGTGGCGCGCAGGTGGTCCTGCGCCCGCGTGCTCTTCAGGAAGTCGACGCCCGCGGCCATCGGCCCGTGCAGGGTGACCAGTCCGAGCCGGACCGCGAACGCCTCGTGCAGCGCGGTGATGTCACTGAACCCGACGAACACCTTCGGCCCGGCCGCCCGCATCGCCTCCCAGTCGAGCGTGTCGACGATGCGCTGCACGCCGTATCCGCCCCGGGCGCAGATCACCGCGTCGACCGCCGGGTCGCACCACGCGGACTGCAGATCGGCGGCCCGGTCGGCGTCGCCGCCCGCCAGGTAGCCGAACGCGCCGTCCCGGTCCAGGACATGGGGTGCCGCCACCGGGTCGAGGTCCCAGTCGCGCAGCACGTCGAGCCCGGCGCGCAGCCGCTCCTCGGGCACCGGGCCGCTGGGCGCGACGACGGCCACCCGGGCGCCGGGGGCGAGCCGGGGCGGCCGCCGCAGCGGGGCGACCCGGCTCATTTGCTCAGCTCCAGCGGGGGAATGCCGGGCGGCCGCATCCCGAACACCTGGGCGTACAGGGACAGCTCCGCCTCCAGGGCGCGCACCATCGTCTCCGCCCGCCGGAAACCGTGTCCCTCGCCCTCGAACGTGAGATACGCGTGCGGCACGCCCCGGCCCGCCAGCCGGGCCAGGAACCGCTCGCACTGCACGGGCGGGCAGATCACGTCGTCCAGTCCCTGGAGCATGAGGAACGGCACGGAGAGGCGGTCGGCGTGTTCGACGGGCGAGCGCCGTACGTACCGCTCGGGGACCTCGGCGCGCGGTCCGATCAGGGTCTCCAGGTACTGGGACTCGAAGTCGTGGGTCTCCCCCGTCCCCCAGCCGGCGAGGTCGAGCACCGGGTAGATGATGGTGCCGCAGGCGTAGACGTCGGTGGTGGTGAGGGAGGCGGCGGTGGTCCAGCCGCCGGCGCTGCCGCCCCGGACGGCGAGCCGGTCGCGGTCGGCGGTTCCCTCGTCGGCGAGGGCCCGCGCGACGGCGGCGCAGTCCTCGACGTCGACCACGCCCCACTGGCCGCGCAGCCGGTTGCGGTACGCGCGCCCGTATCCGGTCGAGCCGCCGTAGTTGACCTCGGCGACGCCGATGCCGCGCGAGGTGAAGTAGGCGATCTCCAGGTCGAGCACGAGCGGGGCGCGGCCGGTGGGGCCGCCGTGCGCCCAGATCACGTACGGAGGACGCTCGTCCGCGGGTCCGGTGCACGCGGGGTGGTGCGGCGGGTACACCTGGGCGTGGATCTCGCGCCCGTCGGGGCCGGTGAACGTGCGGAGCTGCGGCTCGGGGTAGTAGGCGGGGTCCACGGCGTCGCGGTGCGGGGAACCGATCACCCGGGCCCGGCCCGTGCGGGTGTCCAGCTCCACCACCTCGTGGCCCCGCCGCGGTCCGGCGCCGATGGCGACGACCCGCTCGCCGTGGGCCGCCACCGAGGGGGCGAACTCGGTCCAGGGGCCCGCGGCGTCGACGACCTCACCGGTCTCCGGGTCGAGTATGCCGAGCCGGGGGGCGCCCCGGCCGTGCAGGACGGCGATCAGCCCGCCCTCCAGCGGGGCGAACCAGCGGTGGCCCAGCTTCCACAGCGGGCCGCCGAACTCCTCCTCGCGCGGGCAGAGCGCTTCCCCGTCCCGGTAGAGGTTCCACCAGCCGGTGCGGTCGCCGGTGTGCAGCAGCCGGCCGTCGTGGGTCCAGTCGGCCTGGGCGACGGACTCCTCGGGTCCGCCGGCCACCGTGCGGGCGCCGTGCAGGGTGCCGTCCGCGGCGACGTCGGCGAGGACCAGTTCGGTGCCGTCCCACGGCATGCGCGGATGGTCCCAGCCGAGCCAGGCCGCCCGCCGTCCGTCGGGCGAGAGCCGCGGCCCGGTGACGAACCGGTGCCGTCCGTCGCTCAGTTCCCGCACCGCGTCGCGGTCGTCGGCGGCGGAGCCGTCCAGCGGGACCGCGGCCAGGACGCGGCGCACGTCGCTGGGGCCCTCGCCGGTGAACTCCTCCAGGACGCACCACACCTCGCCGCGCTCCGGCAGCAGCACCGGATCGGCCCAGCGCAGCCCCTGCCCCACCGGCGACACGGGCGTGAGCGGGCGGTGCTCGCCGCCCAGGTCGTAGCGGTAGAGGCGCTGGTCGGCGAAGTTCACGAACACCACCAGCGGGGCGCCGTCGCGCACGGTGCCGGCCCAGGGCCGGCCGCCGTACTCGATGACCCGGGTCCGCACGTTCCACGGCGGCGGCAGCACCGGCTCCTCGGTGCCGTCGCCGTGCCTGCGCACGAGGGTGCGCCGGCCGGCCTCGGTGGGCCGGGGCTCGGTCCACCACACCTCGTCGCCGACGAAGTCCGCGAACTCGGGGCTGCCGTCGTGGGCCGCGGCGGTGGCCGCGTCGACGGGCGAGGGCCACTCGCCGTACGCCAGGGTCTGCACTGTCTCCCCCACTCGCTCAGGCCGTACGCAGGAACCGGTCGAGGACCCGGACACCGAAGTGGAGCGCCTCGACGGGAACGCGCTCGTCGACCCCGTGGAAGAGCGCCTGGTAGTCGAAGCCCTCCGGCAGCTTCAGCGGGGCGAAGCCGTAGCCGGTGATGCCGAGCCGGGAGAACTGCTTGGCGTCCGTGCCGCCGGACATGCAGTACGGCACGACGTGCCCCTCCGGGGCGAACTCCTCCACCGCGGCCCGCATCCGGGCGAACGTCGGCGAGTCCACCGGCGCCTGGAGGGCCACCTCGTGGTGCTCGAACTCCCAGTCGACGTCCGGCCCGGTGAGCCGGTCCATGGTCGCCCTGAACTCGTCGTCGGCGCCGTGGAGATACCGGCCGTCGACGCGCGCCACGGCCTCCCCGGGAATCACGTTGATCTTGTACCCGGCGTCCAGCATGGTCGGGTTGGCGCTGTTGCGGATCGTGGCCTCGACGAGCTTGCCCGCCGTGCCGAGCTTGTCCAGCAGGGCGTCCACCTCCGTCAGGTCCGCCTCGATGCCGTACACGGCGGCGAGTTCGGTGAGCGCGGCCCGCACCGTCGGGGTGAGCCGCAGCGGCCACTCGTGCTCACCGATCCGGGTGATGGCGGCGGCCAGGCGGGTCACCGCGTTCTCCCGGTTGACCTTGGAGCCGTGGCCTGCCCGGCCGCGCGCGGTGAGCTTCAGCCACGCGGTGCCGCGCTCGCCGGCCGCGATCGGGTAGAGCCGGCGCCCGGCACCGTCGTGGAAGGTGAACGCGCCGGACTCGCTGACGCCCTCGGTGCAGCCCTCGAAGAGGTGGGCGTGCCGGTCGGCGAGGAATCCGGAGCCGTCCTCGGCGCTGGCCTCCTCGTCGGCGGTGAAGGCGATGACGACGTCGCGGCGGGGCCGCACGCCCTGCCGGGCCCAGGCGCGCACCACGGCGAGGATCATCGCGTCCATGTTCTTCATGTCGACGGCGCCGCGCCCCCAGACGACGCCGTCGCGCACCTCCCCGGAGAACGGGTGCACGCTCCAGTCGGCCGCCTCGGCCGGTACGACGTCCAGGTGCCCGTGGACGAGGAGCGCGTCGGCCGACGGGTCGGTGCCCTCCAGCCGTGCCACGACGTTGGTCCGGCCCGGGGTGCGCTCCAGGAGGACCGGCTCCAGGCCGGCCTCGGCGAGCCGGGCGGCGGCGTACTCGGCGGCGGGCCGCTCCTGGCAGTCGCCCCCGCCCCTGTTGGTCGTGTCGATCCTGATCAGGTCGGATGTGAAGGTCACGACCTCGTCCAGGGCCCGCTCGTCAGCCATACTGCTCCTCCACCGCGGCCGAGGCGATCGTGGTGACCGCCTTGAAGGTGCGGATCCCGTCGTACATGGTCCCGCTCGTGTATGCCACCTTGCGCTCGCCGGTGCGGCGCACACCCGGGACGACGGTGGCGGCCATCGCCAGATGCTCGGCGTCGAACTCCACCGCCACGGTGAAGGGCCCGCCGTCGGCCGGCTCCCGGCGCACCGCCAGCGCGGCGGCGTCCTTGGCCGCGGCGCGGATGTCGGCGGCCGTCCGGGCCGGTGTGCGGCACACCGCCGCGTACCGGGACACATGGTCCTTGACGGCCACCTTGAGCGCCTCCGGCGCGTAGCCCAGGGCGTCCTCGCAGGCCACGTCGTCACCGGTGACCAGGACGACCGGCACGCCGTACTCGGCGACCACGTGCGCGTTGAGCAGGCCCTCACTGGCGCGCACGTCGTTCACCCAGACGCCGGTGATGGAGTTGGCGAGGTAGGTGTGCGCGAGGACGCCCTCCATGCCGGCGCCGGCGTGGTAGCCGACGAAGGCGATGCCGTCCACGTCGCCGTGCTGCACGCCCTCGACCATGGACAGCGCCTTGTGCCGGCCGGTGAGCATCTCGGCCCGCTCGTCCAGCTGCTCCAGGAGCAGGTTGCGCATGGTCCAGTGGGCCTCGTTGATCAGCACCTCGTCGGCGCCGCCGTCGAAGAAGCCCTGCACGGCCGCGTTGACGTCCGAGGTGAACATGGACCGGCACCGCTCCCACTGGGGAGTCCCCGGCAGCACGTCGGCCGGCCAGGTGACACCGGTGGCGCCCTCCATGTCGGCGCTGATGAGGATCTTCATGCGGGACACGCTACGTCGTCCCGCCGAATCCCGGCCAGCCTGTGGATAACTCCCACAGGTCCAGACCACTGGCGGGCCCTTCGGATGCCGCCCGGGCCCGCCGACCTGCGGATCCTATGCGGTGCGGCCCGTCACGAACCACTGGGACGGCAGTTCGATGCGGGTGCCGTCGGGGCCGTGCTCCGTGGTGGTCAGCGGCAGGGTGCCGCTCGCCAGCACGGTGAGCCCGGCCGCGACGAGGAACTCGGGCACCTCCGCGTCGGCGACCTCGCCGGGGGCTATGCCGTGCCGGAGGACCGGCGCGAGTTTGGGCGGCGGACCGCCGGGCCCGGCGGCGAATCTCCTCAGCGCAGCGCCCGCCGCCTCGGACGGCTCGACGAGGAAGGCACGGCCGCGCCCGCCCACGAGGGTGGCGATACCGTCCGCCAGCGCCTGCCGGTCGTCGGCCTCGCACTGGTGCAGGACACCGCGCACATACACGTTGGCGTCGCCGAGCTCCGCGTGCAGCGCCTGCGCCTCGGCCTTGTCCACCGCGTCCAGCTGACGGTACGCCGCCTGCCCGGCCGGGTCGGCGCGGCGGGCGTGGTCCAGGGCGGCCGCGGACAGGTCGGCGCCGACGACGTGGGGGAAGCGGTCGGCGAGAAAGCGGGTCTGGGTGCCGTTGCCGCAGCCGAGGTCAACCAGCGCGAGCCCCGGGTCGGACAGATGCGGTTCGAACAGGGCGAGATGGCGGGCCACGGTCAGGGCGGGCTCCGCGTCCCAGAACACCGCCCCCTCCTCGCCCGGTGCCTCACGCCAGAAGCCCTCCCAGGCCTCCCGGTACCGACTCGTCACGCTCATGACCCACTCCCCAGGGTGCGACACCGCCCGCCCCGTGTGACGGGCCAGTACGGTGTATCGCGCCCCGGGCGCACCGGCAAGCGCGCGAGCGCATTCCTTCACGGCTCGTTCGCTCCGCAACGCGCCCTCGTACCACCGGAGTCGACGGTCAGCGCGGTGAGCGGCGCGGCAGCGTCAGTTCGAACCAGACGGTCTTCCCGGACGCCGTCCGGCTCGTCCCCCACTCGCGGGCGAGGGTGCTGACCACGCGCAGCCCGCGCCCGGCCTCGTCCGTAGGCCGCGCGTTGAGCAGGGTCGGCAGCTCGTGGTCGTCGTCCTCCACCTCGCACAGCAGCGTGTCGCCGCGCACCAGCCGCAGGGCGAGGGGCCGCGCGTGGGAGTGCTGGACGGCGTTGGTGACGAGCTCGCTCACCATCAGCTCGGCGCTGTCGGCGAGCCCCGGCAGCCTCCAGCCGTGGAGCTGTTCCCTGACCGCCGCGCGGGCCCGGCCCACCTCGGACGGTTCGGGCGTGAGCCGCCATTCGGCGACGTCGTCGGGTTCGATGCCGCTCAGGCGGGCCATCAGCAGCGCCACGTCGTCCTTGCGGCCGCCCCGGCCCGCTTCTGAGAATGTCACAGCGAGGGCCCTGATGATGGTGTCGCAGGCGTCGTCCATGGAGGCGGCCGGGTGGGCGGCGGACTCGCACAGGGTCGCGAGCCCGACACCGATGTCCTCGCCGCGCACCTCGACCAGCCCGTCGGTGCACATCACCAGCCGGTCGCCGGGCTCCACACGCACCCGCACCGCCTCGAAGGGCACCCCGCCGACCCCTATGGGGGCGCCCGTGGGCAGGTCCAGCAGCTCGCTGCGCCCGTCCGCGGCGCGCACCAGCACCGGCGGGATGTGTCCGGCGTTGGCCAGGCACAGTTCGCTCGCGACGGGATCGTAGACGGCGTAGAGGCAGGTCGCCAGGTAGCTGTCGCCGAGCCGCTGCGCCAGGTCGTCGAGGTTGCGCAGCAGCTGCGCGGGCGGCAGGTCCAGGGCGGCCATGGTCTGCACGGCGGTGCGCAACTGGCCCATCATGGCGGCCGAGTTCAGTCCGTGCCCCATGACGTCGCCGACGACGAACGCGGTGCGGGCGCCGGGGAGTTTGACCGAGTCGAACCAGTCGCCGCCGATCCGGCCGAGCAGGGTGCCCGGCAGATAGCGGGTGGCGATGTCGCAGCCGGCCATGCGCGGCGGGATGTGCGGCAGCATGCTGTCCTGGAGCGTCTCGGCGACGTTCTCCTGGTACGTGTACATGCGTGCGTTGTCCAGCACGAGCCCCGCGCGGGCGGCGAGTTCGGCGCCGGTGACCCGGTCCATGTCGTTGAACAGCGGGCGCTCGGGATGGCGCAGCAGGATCATGAAGCCGAGGACGACCTGACGCGCCTTCAGCGGCACGACCAGCATGGAGCGGCCGGTGATCAGCGGCCGGATGTCGCGCTTGTCGAACTGGGAGGCGATGGCGTGGCCCATCTCCTCGGTGATGTGGGGCACGAGGACGGGTTCGCCGGTGGTCATGCATTGGAAGAACGGGGTGTGCGCCGGAAAGGGCATGGCCTCCCCGACGGGCACGACGTCGTCCCAGCGGCCGGGTTCGTCGGTGTGCTCCAGGGCGACCCGGTGCCACATCGTGGTGGTGTCCGGCACCCCCTCGTCGAACTCCTCGCCGGCGACGACCTGTTCACGCAGATAGGTGCCGGCCACGTCGGTGAAGCGGGGCACAACGGCCTTGCTGACCTCGACGATGGTGCGGGCGAGGTCCAGGGAGGTGCCGATGCGGGAGCTGACCTCGTTGAGGAACTCCAGGCGCTCGCGGACGGCGGCGTACTCGAGGTCCTCGCTCTCGTCCCGCAGGTCCTCGGGCACCGGCTGGCCGGCCGCCAGGGCCCGCGCGGCCCGCTCGCGGCGCTCCCGGCGCTCCACGCGCCGGGGCACGCCCCAGTCGGGGGTGACCGGCACCCGGTCGTTCTGGCTGAACTCCAGGATGGGGTAGCCCAGTTCGAGCACCTGGGCGACGATGCGCGCGCTGTCGTCCACGCTCATGCTGGGGAGGATCTCGGGCAGTCTGCGGGCGAGTTCCGCGGAGCCGGGGAAGTCGGTGTGCAGGGCGAAGCCGGGCGCGATCCGCTCGAACACCCCGGCCCCCTCCGCGCGCACCGCGTCCGCGTCGGCGGCCAGCACCAGCAGCCGCTCGGCCCCCGGTCCCACGAGCGGGTACGCCCACCACAGCACGTCGAGACGGTCCGTCCCGGACGCGGCCAGCCGGGCGCGGCCGGCCGCCGGGTAGGCCAGTCCGCCGCCGAGGGAGGCGCCGAGGCCGGGTCCCAGTCCGTCGTAGGGCGCGTACGCCCCGTACGGGGTCTCCTCGTCCCCCTCGGGCAGGGCCCCGGTCACCGGCAGCAGGTCGACGGCCGGGCGGCCGAGGGCCTCCTCCTTGGACAGGACGAAGAGGCGCCGCGCGCCCGTGCTCCAGTGCGAGACGAGTCCCTCGCGGTCGACGACGACCACGGCCAGCGGAATCCGGCCGATGCCGCCCCACTCGGCCGCCGTGCCGTCACCGGTTCGGCGATCGGGAGGTGCGTTCCGCTCGGTGCCACGGTCCATGGCCCAGGCCCTCTCTCCCCCGGCTGCGCAAGATCTGTACCGCCGTCACCACCGTACGGCCACGGTCGGTCGCGATGTGTGGCATTGCGGGAATTGCCCGCACGGTGGTGCACCGGCGTACGTCTTCCCGCGTGGGACGCCGTTTCAGTCCTCGTGACCGAGCTGGAGGTCGCGTTCCGTGCGCCCTCCGCCGGCGACTTGGAGCACCGTCGCGACGGGCGGGTATCCGGCGGCGATGACGGTGTACTCGCCGGAGGCCAGATCGACGAACCGGAAGGTGCCGTCGGGTCCGGTGGTGAGGGTGTCGACGACGTTGCCGGCGGCGTCCAGGAGGGTCACCCGGGCCTCCTCCACGGGCCGTCCGCCCCCGGCGCGCACCGTGCCGCGCAGTACGGCGCCGCCTGCCAGCTCGACGTCCTGGCGGGTCTCGCGGGCCGCCTGGACGGTGACGGGGAGGGCGGCCGGGCGGAAGGCGGGGGCACTGGCCGCGAGGGTGTATTCGCCGGCCACCAGCTCGCCGATGACGTATCCGCCCTCGCGGCCGCTGCGGGTACTGGCGACGACCTCCCCGTGCACGTTGGTGAGGGTGACGGCGGCGTCGCGGACCGGGGTGCCGTCGGCGGTGAGGACGCTGCCGGCGAGGCGGCCGGCGCCGCCGAGGACGACGTCGAGTTCGACCGGCCGTTCGCCGACGGTCACGGAGACCGCTTGCGGCTGGTGGCCGCCGGCGGCGGCGATGAGGACGTACGCCCCGGGGCCGGGCGTGGCCAGCGCGTACCGTCCGTCCTCGCCGCTGGCGCCGCGGCCGGTCTGCTGTCCGGTGACGTCGATGAGGGTGAGCGCCGCGCGGGGGACGGCGGTCCCGTCGGGGTGCTGCACGGTGCCGCAGACGGGGATGCCGCCGTGCGGGGCGCGGGCGTGCGGCACGCGCGCGTGGCGGTGCGGGGCGTCCGGGGCCGGGTCGGCGAGGGGGGTGTGGTGGGACACCAGTGGTTTCTCCTTGAGCAAGAAGGCGATGAGCAGGCCGAGGACGAGCACCGGCACGAGGTACAGGAAGATGCGCGGCATGGCGTCGGCGTAGGCCTGGACGTAGGCGTCGCGCAGTTCGGGCGGCAGCGCGTGCACGAGCTCCGGTGTGATCGAGTCGGCGTCCACCGGCGGGGCGCCCGCGTCCGCGGGGAGGCGCTCGTCGAGCGCGTCGGTGAGCCGCCCCGCGAAGAGGGTGCCGAAGACGGCGGCGCCGACGCTGCCGCCGATCTGCCGGAAGTAGTTGCTGGCGCTGGTCGCGGTGCCGAGGTCGGCGGGGCGCACGGAGTTCTGCACGGCGAGGATCAGCACCGGCATCACCATGCCGATGCCGGCGCCGAGCACGGCCATCCAGATGCTGTAGTGCAGCCGGGGCGTGCCGGTCTCCAGGCGGGAGAGCAGCCACATCCCGGCGACGGCCAGGGCGCTGCCGACGACGGGGTGGCGCCGGTAGCGGCCGGTGCGGCTGATCAGCTGGCCGGAGACGACCGAGGCGCCGACGATGCCGCCCATCATGGGCAGCATCAGCAGTCCGGACTCGGTGGCGGTGGCCCCCTCGACCATCTGAAGGTACGTCGGCAGATAGCTGGCGGCGCCGAACAGGGCGACGCCGGTCACCAGGCCGACCAGGCCGGTGACGACGAAGACGGAGTCCCGGAACAGCCGCAGCGGGATGAGGGGTTCGGCGGCGAAGCGCTCGGCGACGAGGAAGAGGACGGTGGCCGCGGCGGCGCCCGCGCCGAGGCCGAGCACGGGCCGGGAGTCCCAGGCGTACTCGGTGCCTCCCCAGCTGGTCAGCAGCACCGCGCAGGTGGAGGCGGCGGCGAGCAGCAGGGCGCCCAGGAGGTCGAAGCGGGTCCGGGCGGCCGGTTTGGGGAGCTTGAGCACCAGGGCGACGACAACCATGGTGACGAGGCCGAACGGCACGTTGACGTAGAAGCACCAGCGCCAGGAGAGGTGGTCGGTGAAGTAGCCGCCGAGCAGCGGTCCGGCCACGGACGCGAGGCCGAAGGCGGCGCCGATCAGCCCCATGAAGCGGCCGCGCTGCCGCGCGGGCACGATGTCCGCCATGATCGCCTGGACGCCGATCAGCAGTCCGCCCGCGCCGACGCCCTGCACCGCGCGGTAGGCGATCAGCTGGTCCATGGTCGTCGCGCGGCCGGCCAGCGCGGAGCCGACGACGAAGACGAGGATGGCGAACTGGAAGACGCCCTTGCGGCCCAGCTGGTCGCCGAGCTTGCCGTAGACGGGCAGTCCGACGGTGGCGGTGAGCAGATAGGCGGTGAAGGCCCAGGACACGCGGTCCAGGCCGTGCAGCTCGCCGACGATCTTCGGGAGCGCGGTGGCGACGATCATCTGCTCGAGGGCGGCGAGCAGCAGCGCGAGCATCAGCGCGACGAAGACGAGGCGGACCCGGCGCGGGCTCAGGGCCGGCTCGGCGGCCGGTGCCGGGGGCGGCGGACCGCCGGCCGGTGGCGCCGGGGCCGGCTCCTCCTGTGTCAGAGTGATCCCGCCCACGTGCCGCTCCCCTCGTCGCACCGCCGGTCAATTCCCGCGTAAAAGCGACAACTACGAGCAAGGGCGACGAGTTACGGCACAGAGGCGGTCCGCCGGCAGATCACCCGAACCGGTGAGGAGCCAACTCCCCACCGGCTCTCGGGTCTTGAGGAAGCCGCCCGGCGGCTACTTCTCCACCTCGGCGGCCAGCCTGGCCAGCAGGGCGTCGTAGATCCGGGCCAGACCCTTGGGGGCGAACGTCCGCTCGAAGAAGCCGCCGATGCCTCCGGCGCCGTTCCAGACGCTGGTCACGACGACCCGGGAGCGGCCCTCGCCGGCCGGGGTGACGCGCCACGTGGTGACCATGGAGGAGTTGCGGTCCTTCTCCACGAGTTCACCGTCGGACGGTTCGGCGACCTCCAGGAGGCAGTCGCGCACGCGCTTGCTGGTGGCCTGGAGCTTCCAGTGCACGAGGGTGCCCTCGCCGTCGCCGCCCTCGCGGACCTCGTACTCGCTGTACTGCTCGGGCAGCACCTTCCCGCGGGTGCCGCTGTAGTCGGCGATGGCATCGAACACCGTCTCCGCGTCCGCCGCGACGATCCGCTCCGTAGTGGCCTCGACCTGCGCCATCGCTTTCCTCCAGGGCATGGGTTCCTCGGGGTCGGGGCAAGCCAACCACCCTTCGCCCGGCCGCCCAAATCGGGGTTCCGGATCTGACCGAACATGTCACTCGCACGATCAAGGGAACACTTGTTCTATTCTGTGCCGCAGTACAGCCTTAGGAGGCGTCATGCGCTGGGAGAACCTCACCCCGGACTCCGAACACAGCCGGGCCGACGCCGCGCTGTTCGGCGCGGAAGCGGTGATCACCCGCACCTTCGACACGCCGGAGTTCCGTGGCATCACCTTCCACGAGATCCGGGCCCGCTCGATCGTCAACCGGGTGCCGGGGGCCTCCCGCATGCCCTTCGAATGGACGGTGAACCCCTACCGGGGCTGCTCACACGCGTGCGTCTACTGTTTCGCCCGCAAGACCCACAGCTACCTCGACCTCGACACCGGCCTCGGTTTCGACAGCCAGATCGTGGTGAAGACCAACGCGCCCGAACTGCTGCGCCGCCGGCTCTCCTCCCGCGGCTGGCAGGGCGAGCACATAGCCATGGGCACCAACGTCGACTGCTACCAGCGCGCGGAGGGCCGCTACCGGCTGATGCCGGGCATCCTGACCGCCCTGCGCGACCACGCCAACCCCTTCTCGATCCTCACCAAGGGCACGCTGATCCTGCGCGACCTCCCCCTGCTGCGGCAGGCCGCCGAGGTGACCGACGTCGGCATCTCGGTCTCGGTGGGCTTCACCGACGAGGCCCTGTGGCGCACCGTCGAGCCGGGTACGCCGGCCCCCGAGCGCCGGCTGGACGTGGTCCGCACGCTCGCCGGACACGGCATCGGCTGCGGCGTCCTCATGGCCCCCGTCATCCCGTTCCTCGGCGACCGGCCCGAACAGCTGCGGGCCACCGTGCGGGCCATCGCCGCCGCGGGCGCCACCTCCGTCACCCCTCTCGTACTGCACCTGCGCCCCGGCGCCCGCGAGTGGTTCATGTCCTGGCTCGCACGCCACCACCCGCACCTGGTCACCCGCTACGACCGGCTGTACGCGGAGGGCGCGTACGCGCCGAAGTGGTACCAGCGCCGCATCACCCGTCAGGTCCACGACCTCGCCCGCGAGTACGGCATCGGCCCCGCCGACGCAGACATGCCACGCCGCCTCCGCCCCACCGAGCCCGCCGGCCCCGCGTCGGCCGAGCCCACCCAACTGACCCTGCTCTGAGCGCGTTCGAGCGCATCCGACGGCCCAATTGGGTCAACAATCCACCGAACACGTTCATGGGCGACCTCATTTCGGGACGATGCCGCGAGGACCGTGAGCCCCGCGGTCCGCGCCACCTCCGTCCTGGGAGGACCCATGAGTAAACGCGCAGCCGTGCTGTGCGGTGTCGCCGTCGTCATGGCCGGAAGCCTCGCGGCCGTCCCCGCGGAGGCCGGCACGCCGCGCGCCGCGGAGGCCTTCCACGCCGCGGAACCCACGTGGAAGAAGTGCGGCACCGAGGACTACCCGACGCTCCAGTGCGCGTCGGTGAAGGTACCGCTCGACCACTCCGACCCCGCCGGGCGGACGATCACGCTCGCCCTCTCCCGCGTGCCGCACACCGCGAAGACGTACCAGGGCCCCCTGCTGGTGAACCCGGGCGGCCCCGGCGGCAGCGGGCTGAAGCTCGCGGGGTTCGTGGCGGCGGCGCTGCCGAAGAAGGTGGCCGCCCAGTACGACGTCATCGGTTTCGACCCGCGCGGGGTCGGCGCGAGCGAGCCGGCCCTGGACTGCGTGCCGGGCCACTTCGACGCCGTACGCCCCGACCCGGTCCCCACCTCGGCCGAGGTGGAGGAGGCCAACCTGCGGCGCGTGCGCTCCTTCGCCGAGGCCTGCGGCAGGAAGTACGGCGATCTGCTGCCGCACCTCACCACGGACGCCGCCGTGCGCGACATCGACGTGATCCGGCGGGCGCTCGGCGCGAAGAAGATCAACTACTTCGGCTACTCCTACGGCACCTACCTGGGCGCCGTCTACGCCAAGCTGTTCCCGCAGCGGGTGCGGCGGCTGGTCCTCGACTCGGTGGTCGACCCCACGCAGGTCTGGTACGACGCCAATCTGAACCAGGACCACGCCTTCAACGACCGGCACCGCGCCTTCATGAACTGGGTGGCCCGGCACGACACGGCGTACGGTCTCGGCACGGACCCGGAGAAGATCGAGGCCACCTGGTACGCGATGCGCGCGGCTCTGAAGAAGGACCCGGCCGGCGGCACGGTGGGCGCCGCCGAACTCGAGGACACGTACATCCCCGGCGGTTACTACAACGGCTACTGGCCCTATCTCGCGGAGGCGTTCTCGGCGTACGTGCGCGACAAAGACGCCGGGCCGCTGGCCGAGGCGTACGAGAACTTCGGGGCGAGCGACGCCAAGGCGGACAACGGCTACAGCGTGTACACGGCCATCGAGTGCCGGGACGCCTCCTGGCCCCGGGACTGGGGACAGTGGCGCAAGGACAACTGGGAGGCCTACGCGCGGGCGCCGTTCATGACCTGGAACAACGCCTGGTACAACGCGCCGTGCGCGTTCTGGCCGACCGAGTCGCTGCGTCCGGAGCGCGTGCGCAACAGCGAGCTGCCGCCGGCGCTGCTGTTCCAGGCGACGCACGACGCGGCGACCCCGTACCAGGGCGGCCTGACCATGCACCGGCTGCTGTCCGGCTCCAGCCTGGTGGTCGAGTCGGGCGGCGGCAACCACGGCATCACGCTGAGCGGGAACACCTGCCTGGACCGGCACCTGGCCGCCTATCTCACCGACGGGACCGTACCCCGCGGAGCACACGGCGAGGCCGACGCAATCTGCGCCGCGCTCCCCGGCCCCGAGCCGCTGACCTCGAAGGCGGCACCGCGCACGGCCCGCGGCTCGACCCTGCACGGCCTGCTCGGCACCCGCAGCTGACGGCCCGCCACCTCGCCGGGGGCCGGGCTGTCGTACCCATGGTCCATCATGAACGCATGAGCGACCTGACCGACGTCCCGGCCCCCCACGGTGTGAGCGCCTTCCCGGTGCGCCCGATGACCGTGGACGACTGCGCGCGGGTCGCCGGGATACGGGCCGGCGGGTGGCGGCACGCGTACCGGGGGCTCGTCCCGCAGCCGTATCTGGACCGGATGGACACCGGGGCCGACGCCGAGCGGCTTCGCGCGCGGCTGCTGGCGGGCGACGGCAGAAGGGGTGACCTGGTCGCCGAGGGCGAGGGCGGCGCCGTCGTCGGCTGGGCCGCGTTCGGGCCGTACCGGGACGGAGAAGTGCGCACCGACGACGCCGAGTTGTACGCGCTCTACCTGGACCCCGGACACATCGGCCGGGGCGTGGGGCGGACGCTGCTCGCCGAGGTCACCCGGCGCTGTGCCGCCGCCGGCCACCGGGACATGTACCTCTGGGTCCTCAAGGAGAACACCCGCGCCCGCCGGTTCTACGAGCGGGCGGGGTTCGGCGCGGACGGCGCGGAGGAGCCCTTCGAGGTGGACGGGGTGGCGGTGCCCGAGGTGCGGTACGCCAAGCGCCTCGCCGACTGACGGGACCTAGCGCTGTCCGGGGATCCGGGGGCGGCGGCCGCCCTGCCGGGGGATCCGGGCCAGGGCGTGCACCGCCGCCTCGGCCAGGACCGGGTGGGCGAGGGCTTCGTTCAGTACGGGTTCGGCGCGCGGGTCGCCGAGTTCGCCGAGCCCTTCGACGCAGGCGAGCGCGACCCGGCGGTAGGGGTCGTGGGGGCGCAGCCGGCGGCGCAGCGTGGTGATCAGGGCCGGTACCGCCTCGGGGGCGCGCAGTGCGGTGAGCAGCCGGACCGGGTGCAGGGCGTAGGCGACGCGGAGTTCGTTGGTGGCGAGCGCGGCGGCGGCGCGGGCGGTGCGCGGGTCGCCGAGGCGGGCGAGGGCGTGGGCGGCGGAGGCGCAGCGGGGCGGGTCGCGGTGGTTGAGGAGGAGCACGAGGGCTTCGAAGGCCCTGCGGTCCCCGGCGAGTCCCAGCCGGAACGCGGCCAGTTCCCGGGCCCACAGCGGCTGTCCGGGGGCGGTGAGGACGCCGGCCAGGGTGTCGAGGTCGTCGGTGCCCAGGAGACGGCCGTACGCCGCCGATCCCCCGGACTCAAGACGTAAGCGCTCCGTGAGCGATCGCAACTCTTCGTCCATGCGTGAGAGATTAGGGGGCGGGCGGGGCGCTCGGGACCTACATCACAAACCCGGGGGCTGGCGCGCTCGTTACCCGCCGGTTAAGCTCAGACGAGCGAGTTACCCACTCGCGACGCTCCTCACAGCGGTCTGGTGACGCGGCCGCTGCGCCGGGGGCACCTCCCACGCCTTCGCGGCAGTGGGGGAAGTCGGTTCGGTGCCCTCGTGTACCGCAGTACGGCTCGGCCCCGGGACAGGGCCGGTCGGATCCGCCGTCGCTTCGCCGACGGCACCGGGCGTGTGCGCTCGCAGCCCGGTCCACACCCGCATCCCGCACGCACCCGGTGCGCCCTGAGGCGCACCCGGGCGTGTCTTCCGTCGTCACCCTCATTCCTGGAGTCCCGCGATGGCCACTCCCCTGTCCGACACCCCTCTGTCCCCCCTGAAGACCGTCGCCGTGGTCGGCCTCGGCACGATGGGCACCGGCATCGCCGAGGTCCTGGCCGGCGCCGGCCGCGACGTCGTCGGCATCGACATCGGCGAGGACCGGACGGCCCGGTGCGTCGCCGCGCTCGAGGCGTCGACCGCCCGCGCCGTGGAGCGCGGCCGGCTGACCGAGCGGCAGCGCGCGGACCTGCTGGCCCGTGTCACCACCGCCACCGACCTGTCGGCCGCCGCCGACGCCGACCTGGTGATCGAGGTCGCCCCGGAGTCGTACGAGATCAAGCAGCAGATCTTCCGGGAACTCGACGGGATCGTGCGGCCGGAGACCATCCTGGCGACCGGTACCAACGCCCTGTCCGTCACCCGCCTCGCCGCCGACTCCGCCCGCCCCGAGCGGGTGCTGGGCATGCACTTCTTCAACCCGGCCCCGGCGATGAAGCTGGTGGAGATCGTCTCCAGTGTGCTGACCGCCCCAGCCGCCGTCACCGCGGTCACGAATCTCGCCCTGGACCTGGGCAAGGAGCCGGTGGCGGTCGGCGACCGGCCGGGGTTCGTCGCGGACGGACTGCTGTTCGGCTACCTCAACCAGGCCGCCGCGATGTACGAGGCGAACTACGCCTCCCGGGAGGACATCGACGCCGCGATGCGGCTGGGCTGCGGTCTGCCCATGGGCCCGCTGGCGCTGCTCGACCTGATCGGCATCGACACCGCCCGCACCGTCCTGGAGGCCATGTACGCCGAGTCCCGTGACCGGCTGCACGCGCCGGCCCCCGTCCTCAAGCAGCTCAGCGAGGCGGGGCTGACCGGCCGCAAGGCGGGGCGCGGCTTCTACACCTACGAGGCGCCGGGCAGCGCGACCGTCGTGGCCGACGCCCTCACCCCGCGCGAGGACGTCTTCGCCCCCGAGGGCCGCCCGGTGCGCGCGGTGGGCGTGGCGGGGTCGGGCACGATGGCCTCCGGCATCGCCGAGGTCTTCGCCAAGGCGGGGTACGACGTCGTCCTGGCCGCCCGCAGCGAGGAGAAGGCACTGGGTGCCAAGGCGCGGATCGGCAAGTCCCTGGCGCGCTCCGTCGACAAGGGCCGGATGTCCGCCGAGGCGGCCGCGCAGACGCTGGAGCGGATCCGCCCGACCGGCGGCTACGACGACTTCGCCGACGTCGATCTGGCGGTCGAGGCGGTCGCCGAGGACCTGGAGGTCAAGCGGCAGCTGTTCGCGACGCTGGACAAGGTCTGCAAGCCGGGGGCGGTGCTGGCCACCACCACGTCCTCCCTCCCGGTCGTCGCCTGCGCCCGCGCCACCACGCGCCCGCAGGACGTGATCGGCATGCACTTCTTCAACCCCGCGCCGGCCATGAAGCTGGTCGAGGTGGTGCGCACGGTGCTGACCGCCGACGACGTCCACGCCACCGTGCGGGAGGTCTGCGCGACCGTCCGCAAGCACGCCGTGGACTGCGGCGACCGGGCCGGGTTCATCGTGAACGCGCTGCTGTTCCCGTACCTCAACAACGCGGTCAAGATGGTTCAGGAGCACTACGCGACCCTGGACGACATCGACGCGGCGATGAAGCTGGGCGGCGGCTACCCGATGGGCCCGTTCGAGCTGCTGGACGTCGTGGGCCTCGATGTGTCACTGGCCATCGAGAAGGTGCTGCACCGCGAGTTCCGCGACCCCGGTCTCGCCCCGGCGCCGCTGCTGGAGCACCTGGTGGCCGCGGGCTGCCTCGGCCGCAAGACCGGCCGTGGCTTCCGCGAATATGCCAAGCGCTGAGCCGGCTCCCGGCGACCGGTTCCGGGGCGGCGCCCAGTGGGGCGGACTGCTCGACCCCGACCGGTTCGCGCCGCCCTCCCCGGGTGCCCCTCCCCCGCCCGCCGGGGGCGGGGGAACCCCCGGCCACGCGCATCGAGCTGCGCACATGCAGTACGTTCAGGGCATGTCCCAGCCCGCCAAGTCCGCACGTACGTCAGCCACGACCGAGCCGCCGGAGAGCGCCACAGGCTCGCGTGCCGCCGCCCAGCGGCTCAAAATGCGCCGGGAACTTGCGGCCGCCGCGATGGAGCTGTTCGCGACCAAGGGGTACGAGGCCACCACCGTCGACGAGATCGCGGCCGCCGCCGGGGTGGCCCGCCGTACCTTCTTCCGCCACTTCCGCTCCAAGGAAGAGGCGATCTTCCCCGACCACGACGACACGCTGGTCCGCGCGGAGGCGGTGCTCAACGCCGCGCCCGCGCACGAGCATCCGCTCGACACGGTGTGCCGCGGCATCAAAGAGGTCATGAGGATGTACGCGGCACGGCCGGAGATCTCGGTCGCCCGCTACAAGCTGACGCGCGAGGTGCCCACCCTGCGCGAGGCGGAGATCGCGTCGGTGGCCCGGTACGAGAGGCTCTTCACCCGCTATCTGCTCGGCCACTTCGACGAGCACGCGCACGACGACGTGGGCGACGACCCGCTGCTGGCGGAGGTCGCCGCGTCCGCCGTGGTCACCGCGCACAACCATGTGCTGCGGCGCTGGCTGCGGGCCGGCGGCCAGGGCGATGTGGAGGCCCAGCTGGACCACGCCTTCGCGATCGTCCGCAAGACCTTCGGCAGCGGCATCATGGCGGGCCGGCGCACCGCGCCGCCGAGCCGGCCGGCCGCCTCCGCGTCCACGCACGGCGAGGTCCTGGTGACGGTCGCCCACACGGACGCCTCGCTGGACGAGGTGATGCGGACCATCGAGCAGGCGCTGAAGGAGCGCTGAACGCCCTCCGGCGCGCGTCCGCCGCTGTGACGACGGCCACCCCACCGGGTGGCCGTTTTGCCATGTCAGAGGCGCTTTTCGCATGGCTTTCCGAGCCGATTCGATCGATCATCGCTCATCTGATGCGTAAAGATTTCACCTGAGCCCAGGTTCTGACACTCAGTGCCTTGCGAGCTGACACGGCGTGCCATACGTTGAAGAGGTCCGGGCGACGTCCCGGCGGGCCCACCGCCCGCACGTCCGGACGCCTGCGTCACAGGCAACCTCCCGCGCACACCCAGCGCTGCCGAAGCACCACCGCCGAACCGACGGCAACCCCCGACCCTCAGCAGCACACCGACGTAACCCTCAGCGCCCCTCCCTCAGGGCGCTCATCGCCGGAGGCAACACCGTGACCATCAAGGACATCCTGGCCGCGATCCAGTCGCCCGACTCCACGTCGGAGGACTTCGCCGCCCTGCCGCTCCCCGAGTCCTACCGCGCGGTCACCGTGCACAAGGACGAGACGGAGATGTTCGCGGGCCTTCACACCCGCGACAAGGACCCCCGCAAGTCGCTCCACCTCGACGACGTGCCGCTGCCCGAACTCGGCCCCGGCGAGGCCCTGGTGGCCGTCATGGCCTCCTCGGTCAACTACAACTCGGTGTGGACGTCGATCTTCGAGCCGCTGCCCACGTTCGGCTTCCTGGAGCGCTACGGCCGCACCAGCGAGCTGGCCCGGCGCCACGACCTGCCGTACCACATCATCGGCTCCGACCTCGCGGGCGTCGTGCTGCGCACCGGCCCCGGCGTCAACGCCTGGCGGCCCGGCGACGAGGTCGTCGCGCACTGCCTCTCCGTCGAGCTGGAGTCCTCCGACGGTCACAACGACACGATGCTCGACCCCGAGCAGCGCATCTGGGGCTTCGAGACCAACTTCGGCGGTCTCGCCGAGATCGCCCTGGTCAAGTCCAACCAGCTGATGCCCAAGCCGGACCACCTCAGCTGGGAGGAGGCCGCCGCCCCGGGCCTGGTCAACTCCACCGCCTACCGCCAGCTGGTCTCCCGCAACGGCGCCGCCATGAAGCAGGGCGACAACGTCCTGATCTGGGGCGCGAGCGGCGGACTCGGCTCCTACGCCACCCAGTTCGCGCTGGCCGGCGGCGCCCACCCGGTCTGTGTCGTCTCCAGCGAGCAGAAGGCGGACATCTGCCGCTCGATGGGGGCCGAGTCGATCATCGACCGCAGCGCCGAGGACTACCGGTTCTGGAAGGACGAGAACACCCAGGACCCCAAGGAGTGGAAGCGCTTCGGCAAGCGCATCCGCGAACTCACCGGCGGCGAGGACATCGACATCGTCTTCGAACACCCCGGCCGCGAGACCTTCGGCGCCTCGGTGTTCGTCACCCGCAAGGGCGGCACCATCACCACCTGCGCCTCCACCTCGGGCTACATGCACCAGTACGACAACCGCTACCTGTGGATGTCGCTGAAGCGCATCATCGGCTCGCACTTCGCCAACTACCGCGAGGCCTGGGAGGCCAACCGGCTCGTCTCCAAGGGGAAGATCCACCCGACCCTGTCGAAGGTGTACTCCCTCGAGGAGACCGGCCAGGCCGCCCACGACGTGCACCGCAATCTGCACCAGGGCAAGGTCGGCGTGCTGTGCATGGCCCCCGAGGAGGGCCTGGGCGTGCGCGACCACGCCAAGCGCGCGCAGCACATCGACGCCATCAACCGCTTCCGGAACATCTGAGGCAGGGCGGACATGACAGAGCGCCAGAAGGACCGGCCGTGGCTCATGCGCACCTACGCCGGGCACTCCACGGCCGAGGCGTCCAACGAGCTGTACCGGCGCAACCTCGCCAAGGGCCAGACGGGTCTGTCGGTCGCGTTCGACCTGCCGACCCAGACCGGCTACGACTCCGACCACATCCTCGCCCGCGGCGAGGTCGGCCGGGTCGGGGTGCCGGTGGCCCACCTCGGTGACATGCGCAGGCTGTTCCAGGACATCCCCCTGGAGCAGATGAACACCTCGATGACGATCAACGCCACCGCCATGTGGCTGCTGGCGCTCTACCAGGTCGTCGCGGAGGAGCAGGGCGCGGACATCACCAGGCTCCAGGGCACGACCCAGAACGACATCGTCAAGGAGTACCTGTCCCGGGGGACGCACGTCTTCCCGCCGGGGCCCTCGCTCCGTCTGACGACCGACATGATCGCGTACACGGTCTCCCACATCCCCAAGTGGAACCCGATCAACATCTGCAGCTACCACCTGCAGGAGGCCGGGGCCACACCGGTGCAGGAGATCGCGTACGCGATGTCCACCGCGATCGCCGTGCTGGACGCGGTGCGCGACAGCGGCCAGGTGCCGCAGGAGCGCATGGGTGACGTGGTCGGGCGCATCTCCTTCTTCGTGAACGCGGGCGTCCGGTTCATCGAGGAGATGTGCAAGATGCGCGCGTTCGGCCGCATCTGGGACCAGGTCACCCGCGAGCGGTACGGCATCGAGAACCCCAAGCACCGCCGCTTCCGCTACGGCGTCCAGGTCAACTCGCTGGGGCTGACCGAGGCGCAGCCGGAGAACAACGTCCAGCGGATCGTGCTGGAGATGCTGGCCGTCACCCTCTCCAAGGACGCCCGCGCGCGTGCCGTGCAGCTGCCGGCCTGGAACGAGGCGCTGGGCCTGCCCCGGCCCTGGGACCAGCAGTGGTCGCTGCGCATCCAGCAGGTCCTGGCGTACGAGAGCGATCTGCTGGAGTACGAGGACATCTTCGAGGGGTCGAAGGTGATCGAGGCGAAGGTGGAACAGCTCGTCGCGGACGCCCTCGCGGAGATGGAGCGGATCGAGGAGATGGGCGGCGCGATGGCCGCCGTCGAGTCCGGCTACCTCAAGTCCCAGCTGGTCTCCTCGCACGCGGCACGCCGGGCCCGGATCGAGTCCGGCGAGGAGAGGATCGTCGGCGTCAACGCCTTCGAGGGCACCGAGCCCAGCCCGCTCACCGCCGACCTGGACACCGCCATCCAGACCGTCGACCCGGCGGTGGAGGCCCGGGTCATCGCCTCGCTGCAGAACTGGCGCGACACCCGCTACCAGCCGCCCTTCAACCACCCGCGCCCCTGCAAGGCGCTGGAGAAGCTGAAGGAGGCCGCGCGCGGCACCGACAATTTGATGGACGCCACCCTGGAGTGCGCCCGCGCCGGCGTCACGACCGGCGAGTGGGCGGGGGCGCTGCGCGAGGTGTTCGGCGAGTTCCGGGCGCCGACCGGTGTCTCCTCCGCCCCGGTGGCGGTGCCCGCCGAGGAGGGCTCGGCACTGTCGGCGGTCCGCCGCAAGGTGGAACTGACGGCCAAGGACCTCGGCGTGGGCAAGCTGCGCTTCCTGGTCGGCAAGCCGGGCCTGGACGGTCACTCCAACGGCGCCGAGCAGATCGCCGTGCGGGCCCGCGACGCCGGGTTCGAGGTGCTCTACCAGGGCATCCGGCTCACCCCGGAACAGATCGTGGACGCCGCCCTCGCCGAGGACGTGCACGCGGTCGGCCTGTCCATCCTCTCCGGCTCGCACGCCCAGCTGGTGCCGGACGTACTCGAACGGCTCCGTGTGGCCGGTGCCACAGATATACCGGTGATCGCCGGTGGCATCATCCCCAGCGGTGACGCCGAACAGCTGCGGGCGGCCGGCGTGGCCGCGGTCTTCACCCCGAAGGACTTCGACATCACCGGAATCATCGGCCGCATCGTCGACGAGATCCGCAACGCGAACAAGCTCGACCCCCTGGAGGTCCCCGTATGACCACGGTCAACCGCCCGCCCGTCTCCCACCACCACCCTCAGGCGGCGTCCCTGCGGGACGGCACCTCCGGACTGCGCCCTCGGCGTTCCTGCCTGGCGGTACCCGGCTCGAACCCGCGCTTCCTGGAGAAGGCCCAGGGCCTCCCCGCGGACCAGGTCTTCCTGGACCTGGAGGACGCCTGCGCGCCGCTCGCCAAGCCCGAGGCGCGGCACACCATCGTCAAGTTCCTCAACGAGGGCGACTGGACCGGCAAGACCCGCGTCGTGCGCGTCAACGACTGGACGACCGAGTGGACGTACCGGGACGTCGTGACGGTGGTGGAGGGCGCCGGCCAGAACCTCGACTGCATCATGCTGCCGAAGGTCCAGAACGCCCAGCAGATCGTCGCCCTGGACCTGCTGCTGACGCAGATCGAGAAGACCATGGGCTTCGAGGTCGGCCGGATCGGCATCGAGGCGCAGATCGAGAACGCGCAGGGGCTG
Source organism: Streptomyces speibonae (assembly GCF_984686075.1). NCBI lineage: Bacteria > Bacillati > Actinomycetota > Actinomycetes > Kitasatosporales > Streptomycetaceae > Streptomyces > Streptomyces speibonae. Next base: position 1,339,839 of record NZ_OZ480260.1, read on the forward strand.
AACAACGTCAACGAGATCGCGCAGGCCTCCCCGCGCCTGGAGACCATCATCTTCGGCCCGGCCGACTTCATGGCGTCCATCAACATGAAGTCCCTCGTCGTGGGCGAGCAGCCGCCCGGCTACCCGGCGGACGCCTACCACTACATCCTGATGAAGATTCTGATGGCCGCCCGCGCCAACGACCTCCAGGCGATCGACGGCCCCTACCTGCAGATCCGCAACGTCGACGGCTACCGCGCGGTCGCGCAGCGCGCCGCCGCGCTCGGCTTCGACGGCAAGTGGGTGCTGCACCCGGGCCAGGTCGAGGCGTCCAACGAGATCTTCTCGCCCTCGCAGGAGGACTACGACCACGCCGAGCTGATCCTGGACGCGTACGAGTACTACACCTCCGAGGCGGGCGGCAAGAAGGGCTCGGCGATGCTCGGCGACGAGATGATCGACGAGGCGAGCCGCAAGATGGCCCTGGTCGTCGCGGGCAAGGGACGCGCCGCCGGTATGCGGCGCACCAGCAAGTTCGAGATCCCGGAGGCCTGAGGGTCATGCAGTTCGGACGCACCTACGAGGAGTTCGAGGTCGGGGCCACGTACAAGCACTGGCCGGGCAAGACGGTCACGGAGTACGACGACCACCTGTTCTGTCTCCTCACCATGAACCACCACCCGCTCCACATGGACACCAACTATGCGGAGAAGACGACGGACTTCGGCAGGAACGTCGTCGTCGGGAACTACATCTACTCGCTGCTGCTCGGCATGAGCGTGCCGGACATCTCCGGCAAGGCGATCGCCAACCTGGAGATCGAGTCGCTCAAGCACGTGGCGCCGACCTTCCACGGCGACACGGTCTACGGCCAGACGACCGTGCTCGACAAGTGGCCGTCGAAGTCGAAGAACGACCGCGGCATCGTCCACGTGGAGACCAAGGGCTACAAGCAGGACGGCACGCTGGTCTGCGTGTTCCGCCGCAAGGTGATGGTGCCCACCGAGACGTACATCAAGGAGCGCGGCGGCGAGCAGCCGGGCCGCCCCGAACTTGACGAACAGGGGAAGTAAGCGATGGCCCGTCTCGCCCGGACCGCCGGTCTGACCGACGTCCAGCAGGAGATCCTCTCCACCGTCCGCGACTTCGTGGACAAGGAGATCATCCCGGTCGCCACCGAGCTGGAGCACCGCGACGAGTATCCGCAGCAGATCGTCGACGGCCTCAAGGAGTTGGGCCTGTTCGGCCTGATGATCCCCGAGGAGTACGGCGGTCTGGGCGAGTCCCTGCTCACCTACGCGCTGTGCGTGGAGGAGATCGCCCGCGGCTGGATGTCGGTGTCCGGCATCATCAACACCCACTTCATTGTGGCGTACATGCTCAAGCAGCACGGCACGCAGGAGCAGAAGGACCACTTCCTGCCGAGGATGGCGGCCGGCGACATCCGCGGCGCCTTCTCGATGTCGGAGCCCGGCCTGGGTTCGGATGTCTCGGCGATCACGTCGAAGGCGGAGCAGGACGGCGAGGAGTACGTCCTGAACGGCCAGAAGATGTGGCTGACCAACGGCGGAACGTCGTCCCTGGTGGCCGTGCTGGTGCGAAGTGACGAAGGACACCCCGAGGGCACGGCGCCGCACAAGTCGATGACCACCTTCCTGGTGGAGAAGGAGCCGGGCTTCGGCGAGGTCCGCCCCGGGCTGACCATCCCCGGCAAGATCGACAAGATGGGCTACAAGGGCGTCGACACGACCGAGCTCATCATGGACGGCGTGCGGATTCCCGCGAACCGGGTGCTCGGCGGGGTCACCGGCCGAGGTTTTTACCAAATGATGGACGGGGTCGAGGTCGGCCGGGTCAACGTGGCGGCGCGTGGCTGCGGCGTCGCTCAGCGTGCCTTCGAGCTCGGTGTCCAGTACGCCCAGCAGCGTCACACTTTCGGCAAGCCGATCGCCCAGCACCAGGCCATTCAGTTCAAGCTGGCCGAGATGGGCACCAAGGTGGAGGCGGCGCATGCGATGATGGTGAACGCAGCACGCAAAAAGGACTCCGGCGAACGAAACGACCTTGAGGCAGGCATGGCGAAGTACCTCGCCTCCGAGTACTGCAAGGAGGTCGTGGAGGACGCCTTCCGGATCCACGGCGGCTACGGCTTCTCCAAGGAGTACGAGATCGAGCGCCTCTACCGCGAGGCCCCGATGCTGCTGATCGGCGAGGGCACGGCCGAGATCCAGAAAATGATCATCGGCCGCCGACTGCTCGAAGAGTATCGATTCCAGGGCTAGATGTCCGGATACGGGGTGTTTTCTTGGAGAAGAGGATCACACCCCGTATGCACTCTTCGGCCGTCGACTTGGTTGCCTGGCTTACCCAGTTGCCGCCAGGAGCCGCTACGATCGCCGGAAAGCCGCCGTCCCCCGCAGTTGCGCGGCATCATCCGCTACGAAGGTCATCCATGCCCCACAGCCAAACCTCTGCACCTCGCGACAGCCTCGCCGGCGTACGCCTCGCGCGCGGAGCCTCGCCGTGGCTCCTGCCGACCGTCGCCACCGCAGCCGTGAGTCTGCTCCGCGCCCGCCGCTCGGGCGCCGCCAAGGCCGTCGCCGTCCCCGCCACCGCGCTCGCGGCGGGGATGCTGTGGTTCTTCCGCGACCCCGAGCGCGAGATCGCCCCGGGCAGGGTCATCTCGCCCGCCGACGGTGTGGTGCAGAGCATCATGCCGTGGAAGGACGGGCGTACCCGCGTCGCGATCTTCATGAGCCCGCTCAACGTCCACGTGAACCGCGCCCCGCTGGCCGGCACGGTGACGTCGGTCGAGCACATCCCCGGTGGCTTCGTTCCCGCCTTCAACAAGGAGAGCGAGAACAACGAGCGCGTGGTGTGGCACTTCGACACCGAACTCGGCGACATCGAGATGGTCCAGATCGCCGGCGCCGTGGCCCGCCGCATCGTCCCGTACGTGCCGCAGGGCACCAAGGTCGAGCAGGGCGAGCGCATCGGTCTCATCCGCTTCGGCTCACGCGTCGACATCTACCTGCCGGAAGGCGTGGAGGTGGCCGTCGAGGTCGGTCAGAAGACCGTGGCTGGGGTGACTCGCATTGACCGTGGTTGATCCCGAGACACAGGCCGGCTGGGTGCCGGAGGCCGACGAGGCGGACGACGACGAGGAGATGCCCCTCTCACTCCGTCTGTCGATAGCGGACACCCTCACCCTGGGCAACGCCACCTGCGGCTTCATGGCGGTGTACTTCACCACCACCGGCATTCTGATCCCGCATCTCCAGGGCAGCCAGGAGACCGGCATGGCCCGCCACAGCGCGGCCACCGCCGTCATCCTGATGCTGTGCGCGGCGGTCTTCGACCTCTTCGACGGACTGGTCGCGCGCAAGCTGCGCTCCTCGCCGATGGGTGCGGAGCTGGACAACCTGTCCGACCTGACCAGCTTCGGGCTCGCCCCGGCGTACTTCGTCCTCGTCTACGGCATGGTCGCCGACGACGCGCACCAGAGAGTGGCGGCGGTGGGGGCGATCGTGGTGCTGCTCGCGGTGGTGCTGCGGCTTGCCCGGTTCTCCTGCGTCACCGTCAAGGACGGCACCTTCCAGGGCATGCCGTCACCGTTCGGCGCGCTGACGGTCGTCTCGATCGTGCTGCTGGAGCTGCCGTTCGTGGCGACGCTGCTGGCGATCCTGGGCACGGCGTGGCTGATGGTGAGCCGGGTCGAGTACCCGAAGCCGCGGGGGCGCCTCGCCGTGGCGATGCTGACGTGGATCGTGCTGTCGATGGGGCTGCTGGCAGCGTGGGCGTTCGACGCGCCGAGCGGGCAGCTGCTGCTCCAGACGGGGTGCGCGCTGCAGCTGGTCATGGGTGCGGTGATTCCGCTGTTCGCGACGGCTCGGCGGGTGAACAACTTCCGTGACAACCGGCGGGAGGCGCGGGCGGCGCAGGTTCCGTAACACCGGCCGTTGTCTGGGCCCCGGACCTCTGGGTTGGTCCGGGGCCCATTCATTTCTCCACCCCCGGGCGCGGACGCGGGTCCCTCCTGGGGGCTGCGCCCCCAGCCCCCCCGGCCTATGCCCACCCACCACCCGACACGGGCGTCGCAACCGGCCCCTCCGGGGCACCCCCAAGTCCGTCAGGGGTACCCCCAGCCCGTCCGGCGTTTGAGGACGAGGGCCGTTAGGGCCGAAAGGGGGGGTCCGGGGGCGTAGCCCCCGGGGTCGGGACGGGAAGGGGCGGCGGGGGCGCGGAAAGGGGTGTCAGGAGAGATAGTCGCGTGCGATGCGTTCCGCCGTGCGTTCCAGCAGCGGCCCCGCCTCCGCGACGCACGTCGCCACATCCGGCTCGAGATCCGTCAGCGCGTACGCCCGCCGGATCCCCGCCCGCCCCAGCACCTCCGGCGCCAGCGCCAGCCGCCCGCACACCGCGACGACGTCCCGGCCCGCCGCCCGCGCCGCCGCGGCGACCCCCGCCGGCGCCTTGCCGTGCAGCGTCTGCCGGTCCAGCGAGCCCTCACCGGTGATCACCAGATCCGCCCGCTCCAGCGCCGGCGCGAAGCCCAGCACGTCCAGCATCACCTCGATGCCCGGCCGGAACACCGCGCCCAGCAGCAGCGCGCCGTAGCCGATACCGCCCGCCGCCCCCGCCCCGGGCGACGCCGCGTACTGCGCGGCCTTCGGCCCGACCGCGCCCTCCAGCACCTTCGCGAAGTGCGCGAGCGCCGCGTCCAGCGTCTCGACGTCGGCCGGTGAGGCACCCTTCTGCTGCCCGTACACCGCGGGCGCGCCCTCGGGTCCGGTCAGCGGGTTGTCGACGTCGCTGGCGAGCACGAACTCCACCGACGCCGGCCCCGGGTCCAGCCCGGACAGATCGGCGGACGCCAGCTCCGCGAGCCCCGCGCCGCCCGGCGGCACCGGCTCCCCCGCGGCCGTCAGGAACCGCGCGCCCAGCGCCGACAGCATCCCCGCGCCACCGTCCGTGGTGGCACTGCCGCCCACCCCGAACACGAGGGTGCGCGCGCCCGCGTCCAGCGCGGCCCGCAGCAGCTCCCCGGAGCCGTACGTCGACGCGGTGAGCGGTGCGAGGACCCCGTCCGGCAGCCGCTGGAGTCCGCTCGCCTCGGCCATCTCCACCACGGCGGTGCCGTCGCGCAGCGCGTACGCCGCGGTCACCGGGTCCCCGAGCGGGCCGGTGACGCGCACCTCCCGCCGCTCGAACCCGGCCGCCACCGCCGCGGCGACGGTGCCGTCGCCGCCGTCGGCCACGGGCAGCGCCTCCACGGGCAGCCCCGGGACGACCCGGCGCAGCCCGGCCGTGACCCGCTCGGCGACCTCCACGGCCGTCAGCGACCCCTTGAACTTGTCCGCGGCGACGAGCACCCGCCGCGTCGTACGAGTGCCGCTTCCTGCAGCGTCCGCCACTTGCCTTCCCCTCGCTCTCCGGGCCTCACGCACGCGTCGAGGCCAGTCGCGCCGCTGCGACCTTAACCGGCGGGCACCGCCGCCGCCATGCCCCGCCCAGCCCGTGGAACGGCGCGGAACGGCGCGGAACCGCCCGGAATCGGGTACACCGGTCCCATGACCGCCATGACCGCCGTGGACACCGAGCAGGAGCTCGCCGACCGCATCCTCGGAGGCTGGCTGGGCCGGATCGCGGGCAACATGCTCGGCAAGCCGGTCGAGCAGGGCGAGGTGTGGACGCGTGACCGCATCGACCGCTACCTGAGGCGGGCGGACGCCCTCCCCCTCACCGACTACCTGCCCGAGCCGCCGACCGAGGGCGAGGGCCGCGACCTGCGCCCCGAATGGCGCTCCTGCGTCCGCGGCCGCGTCCACGGCAGCTGCCGGGACGACGACATCGACTACGCGGTCCTCGGCCTGCACCTGCTGGAGACCCACGGCTTCGCCTTCAGCACCGAGCAGGTCGGCGACCTGTGGCTGCTGCGGCTGCCGTACCTCCAGACGTTCACGGCGGAGCGGGCGGCGTACCGGAACCTGGCGAACGGTCTGCGGCCGCCGCTGGCGGCCACGTACGACAACCCGTACCAGGAGTGGATCGGCGCCCTGATCCGCGCCGACATCCACGGCTGGACCGCCCCGGGCGCCCCGCGCCGCGCCGCCGCGCAGGCCCGCAAGGACGCGGTGCTGTCCCACACCGGCAACGGCGTGTACGGGGCGATGTGGGCGGCGGCGCTGGTCTCGGCGGCGTTCACGGCGGCCACGGTGCGCGAGGCGGTGGACGAGGCGCTGACGGTGATCCCGGCGAGCAGCCGGCTCGCCCGGACCGTGCGCCGGGCGGCCGCCCTGCACGAGGCGGGGCTCGCCTGGGAGGACACCCTGACCACGCTGGCGGAGGAGACGGCGGGCCTCGGCTGGATCCACACGGTGCCGAACGCGGCCGTGCTCACCGCCGGGCTGCTGTACGGCGACGGCGACTTCACCCGCACCATCGCGCTGACCGTGCGCGGGGGCCTGGACACGGACTCCAACGGGGCGACGGCCGGCTCGGTGGCCGGTGTGCTGTGCGGCGCCGCGGCCGTCCCTGAGCAGTGGAAGGACCCGCTCCAGGACACGGTGCGCAGCGCCGTCTTCGGGTTCGACGGGGTGCGGATCAGCGAGCTGGCGCGGCGCACGCTGCGGCTGGCGCGGGCGGAGGTCTGAGGCGCGGCACCGGCGCCGGACCTAGGACCCACGAGGGAGGGCGTCCCTGCCCTCGGCCGGAGGCGGTGACGCGGGCCGCCGCCTAGCGTCGGTGCCATGAAGATCGGAATTCTCGGAACGGGAACAGTGGGCCGGACCCTGGCCACGGCCTGGGCGCACGCGGGACACGCGGTCGTACTCGGGTCCCGGCGGCCGGACGAGGCCGTCGCACGGGCGGACCTGTCCGCCGCGATCGCCGCGGGGGTGGGGGTGACGGACCCGGCCGCGGCGGTCACGGACGCGGACGTGGTGGTGAACGCGACGCCGGGCACCGTCTCGGTCTCCGCGCTCGCCGCGGCCGGCGCGGCGGCGCTGGAGGGGAAGGTGCTGCTCGACGTGGGGGTCGGCTTCGACGAGGAGGGCGGGCTGTCGCATCCGGGGCGGAGCCTGGGTGAGGAGATCCAGCGGACGTTCCCCGGGACGCGCGTGGTCAAGTCGCTCGTCACCGTCGACCGGGAACTGATGGTGGCGCCGGACTCCCTGGCGGGTCCGAGCACGCTCTTCCTCTCCGGTGAGGACGCGGACGCCAAGCACACGGTCACCGGGCTGCTGACCGACCTGGGCTGGCCGAAGGACTCCCTGCTCGACCTCGGGGGCATCACCACGGCGCGCGGACAGGAGCACTACGCGCTGTTGTTCATGGGCATCGCCGAGGCCATCGGCTCCTACGGCTTCGGGATCCGGGTGGTGCCGCCGGCCGGTTCCTGACGGGCCGCGCGGCCGGTTCCGTGCCCCCGGCGCGTGCGCCGCCGTGTGTCGGTCACGGGACCGGCGTGTGCCGCGGTGCGCCCCGTGAGCCGGCCGCCGTCCCCGGCGGGTCGGCCCGGCACCGCCGTTACCCTTCCCCGCATGACCACCACGCAGGACGCCCAGGACTTCGCCGCCTACCTCGCCTCCCTCCCCCGTGTCCTCGCCGGCGCCGCCGCCCTCTTCCGCGACGAGGAGGGCCGGGTGCTGCTCGTCGAGCCGAACTACCGGGAGGGGTGGGCGCTGCCCGGCGGCACGATCGAGTCGGACGACGGGGAGGGCCCGCGCGAGGGGGCGCGGCGCGAGACGGCCGAGGAGATCGGGCTGGACCGGGAGCCGGGACGGCTGCTGGCGGTGGACTGGGTGCAGGGGGAGGGCCGGCCGCCGGTGGTGGCGTATCTGTACGACGGCGGTGTGCTCGGCGCGGACGACCTCGCGGCGATCCGGTTGCAGGAGTCGGAGCTGCTGTCGTGGCGGCTCGTGCCGCGCGAGGACCTGACCGAGTACCTCCAGGGCTCCCTGGGGCGCCGGGTGCTGGCCGCGCTGGACGTCCTGGCGGACGGTTCCGGCACCGCCGAGCTGGAGGACGGGCGCCGGGTGCGCTGAGCCGGGCGGGGCCGTCCGTCCGCCGCGTAATCCGTTCGCCGGTCGGGCGCCCCGCGGCCTACGCTCGCCCCCATGACCAAGCCCCTCGTCGCGCTCCTCACGGGCGCCGGTATCAGCACGGACTCCGGCATCCCGGACTACCGCGGGCCGAACGGACTGTGGCGCCGCGATCCCGAGGCCGAGAAGCTCGTGACGTACGAGTACTACATGGGCGATGCGGAGATCCGCCGCCGGTCGTGGCGGATGCGGCGGGCCACGTTCGCGCTCGCCGCCGAGCCCAACGCCGCGCACCGCGCCGTGACCGGCCTGGAGCGGTCCGGGGTGCCGGTGCGGGTGATCACGCAGAACGTGGACGGGCTGCACCAGCTGGCCGGGATGCCGGACCGCAAGGTGCTCGAACTGCACGGCACGGTACGGAGCGTGGTGTGCACCGCGTGCGGGGCGCGGAGCGCGACGGTGGACGTGCTCGCCCGGGTCGAGGCCGGTGAGGACGACCCGCCGTGTCTCGACTGCGGCGGTGTGCTGAAGACGGCGACGGTGATGTTCGGTGAGCGGCTCAACCCCGAGGTGCTCGGCGAGGCGGCGGCGATCAGCGAGGCCTGTACGGTCTTCGTCGCCGTCGGGACCAGTCTTCAGGTCCATCCCGCCGCCGGACTGGCGGACGTGGCCGTCGACCACGGCGCCCGTCTGATCGTCGTCAACGCCGAGCCGACCCCGTACGACGACCGTGCGGACGAGGTGATCCGGGAGCCGATCGGCACCGCGCTGCCCGCGCTGCTGCGCCGGATCGCGGCCTGAGCCGCCTCAGAGGAGCGCGGCCCCCCGTTCGAAGTCGAGCAGGCGCCGCTTGCGGTCCAGGCCGCCGCCGTAGCCGGTGAGGCCGCCGCTCGCGCCGATCACCCGGTGGCAGGGGACGATGATGCCGACCGGGTTGCGGCCGTTGGCGAGACCGACGGCGCGGGAGGCCTTGGGATTGCCCAGGGCGTCGGCGAGTTCGCCGTAGGTGCGGGTCTCGCCGTAGGGGATGCGCGCCAGCTGCTCCCAGACGCGGCGCTGGAACGGGGTGCCGTGCAGGCGCAGTCGCACCGTGAACTCCTTCAGCTCGCCCGCGAAGTACGCCGTCAGCTGCTCCTCGGCTGCGGCGAAGGGGGTGTCGTCCGGTGCGCCGAAGGACTCCTCCGGCGGGCGGTGGCGCTGGCCGCTCATGTAGAGGCCGCACAGGAAGCCGTCGTCGGCGACGAGCGTCAGCGGGCCGTAGGGGCTGTCGATCACGGTGTGCTGCTTCATCGGCTGGATGTCCTTGGCTGCTCAGACCGGCAGGAAGTTGATCGGGTGGCTGTCCGTCGCCCAGAGGTACTGCACCGCGTACGCCCGCCAGGGCCGCCAGGCGGCCGCGCGTGGGGTGAGGGCCGCCGGGGTGGAGGGCAGGCCGAGGTCCCGGGCGGCGCGGCGGATGCCGAGGTCGGTGGGGAGGAACGCGTCGGGGTCGCCCAGGGCGCGCATGGCGATGACGTCCGCCGTCCAGGGGCCGAAGCCGGGGAGGGCGAGGAGCTGGGCGCGGGTCTCGGGCCAGTCGCTGCCGGCGCCGAGGCTCAGGTCGCCGTCGGCGAGCCGGCGGACCAGGGTGGTGAAGGTGGTGCGGCGGGTGCGGGGCATGGCGAGCATCCCGGGGTCGACGCCGGCCAGCGCCGCCGGGGACGGGAAGAGGTGGGTGAGGCCGCCTTCGGGGTCGTCCACGGGGGTGCCGTGCGCGGTGACCAGGCGGGCCGCGTGGGTGCGGGCGGCGGCCGTGGACACCTGCTGGCCGAGGACGGCCCGTACGGCGAACTCGGCCGGGTCGACCGTGCGCGGCACGCGGCGGCCGGGTGCCTTGTCGACCAGGGGCGCGAGCACCGGGTCGGTGCGCAGCTGGTCGTCGACGGCGACGGGGTCGGCGTCCAGGTCGAGCAGGCGGCGGCAGCGGCTGATGGCGACGGTGAGGTCGCGGGGGTCGCTGAGGGCGAGCCGGCAGGCGATGTGGTCGGGGCGCGGGGTCAGCGCCACGATGCCGTGCCCGTACGGCAGGCGCAGTGTCCGCCGGTAGGCTCCGTCCCGCCATTCCTCCACGCCGGGTACGGCGGTGGCGGCGAGGTGGCCGAAGAGGTTGTCGGGGTGGAGCGGGGCACGGAACGGCAGGCGCAGGCAGAGCACGCCCGGGGTGGTGCCGGCGGCGTCGTGCGGCGCCCGGGTGCGCAGGCCGCTCGGGGAGAGCGCGAAGACCTCGCGCACGGTGTCGTTGAAGGTGCGTACGGAGGAGAAGCCGGCGGCGAAGGCGATCTCCGCCATGGGCAGCCGTGTCGTCTCGATGAGCAGCCGCGCGGTTTGGGCGCGCTGGGCGCGGGCGAGGGCCAGGGGTCCTGCGCCCAGTTCGGCGAGGAGCTGGCGTTCGATCTGCCGGGTGCTGTAGCCGAGGCGGGCGGCGAGTCCGGGGACGCCTTCGCGGTCCACGACGCCGTCGGAGATCAGCCGCATGGCGCGGGCGGTGAGGTCGGCGCGGTGGTTCCACTCCGGTGAGCCGGGGCTGGTGTCGGGGCGGCAGCGTTTGCAGGCACGGAACCCGGCCTGCTGGCATGCGGCGGCGCTCGGGTGGAAGACCATGTTCTCGGGCTTGGGCGGGACCACCGGACAGCTGGGCCGGCAGTAGATGCCGGTGGTGCGGACGGCGGTGAAGAACCAGCCGTCGAACCGCGCGTCCTTCGACCGCACGGCGCGCACGCAGCGCTCGGTGTCGGTGTGCATCCCCTTCTGCATGTCTCAAGCATCGGGCACGTACGGGGCGGGGGTCTGGCGGGAATCCGACATCGACGTCACCTGTCCTGCGGCTGCCCGGATCGCTCGCCGTGCAGCCGCAGGACACCGGTCCCGGCCGGAGGGCCTCCCGTTACCGGGTCGCCGTGGGCCGGCGCGCGGCGGCCATGGCCCGGTCCACGTCGGTGAGCGGACGCAGCCGGTAGGTGTACGCGTAGTCCCGGTCGGCGAAGAGCTTGAACTCGTCGTGGGTGTGCGCGCCCCAGCTGTTGTCGCCTCCGACGCCCATCTGGCGGTGGTTGACCCGCAGCACGACCGCGTCCCGCGGGGTCAGCTGGTAGTCGTGCCGGACGCCGGACGACAGGTCCTCCGGGGTGAAGTGGGAGGCGTTGATCTCCAGGAGGGGTTCGCCGGACACCAGCAGACCGCGCCCGCCGCGGTCGGTCAGGGCCGCCCAGCGGACGTCTGTCTTGTTGCCGTTCTCCTGCGGGCGCAGGTACGGGGTCCACTGGTCGGCGACGGTGGAGGAGTAGCGGCCCACGTCGGTGCCGGTGTTGCGGTCCCAGTGGTTCTCCTCGGGGCCGCGGCCGTAGTAGTGCAGGCGGTCCAGGCGGCGCGGCAGGAACAGCAGCGTGCCCACCTCCGGAATGTACGGCAGGTCCGCGGCGCCCGGGTGGAGGGTGTTGTCGACCTTGATCTCGCCGTTGCCGAACACGGTGCAGGTCGTGGACCAGGTGGATTCCACCGTGGTGGGCAGGGTGCCGGTGACCTCGATCTCGACGGCGCGGTCGTCGAGCGTGCGCACGGTGACGCCGGTGACCTTCCGGCGGGCGCCCGCGTCGCGCCAGGTCGCGTTGCGCAGGTGCTGGCCGTTGCCCTTGTCGTTGTCGGTGGGTGCCCGCCAGAAGTTGGGCACGGGTCCGGAGGTGATGAGGCGGGTGCCGCGCGCCTCGTAGGAGGTGATGGTGCCGCTGACGCGGTCGATCGTGACGGAGAAGCCCCGGCCGGTGATGCGGATGTCCTCGTCGCGTTCCTCGTGGCGCAGCGCCGGGACGCGTGAGAGGGGGACGGGGGTCACGGCCGGGCTCGCGGCGTCGAGCGGGAGCTGGTGCCGGGCCACCTCGAAGCCGGCCTTCGCCCACTTCGTGGGCTCCGTGGTGGTGAAGGAGAGCTGGAGGAAGTACTCCGTGCCCGGTTCGGGGTCCCGGGGCAGGCGCACGGGCAGGCTGATGTCCTTGCCGGACTGCGGCGGTACGTCCAGCTGGTCCCGGGTGAGCCGGCCGCGCCGTACGACCTCGCCGTCCGCGACGAGTTCCCACCGGCCGTCGAACTCGCGCAGGGAGGTGAACAGGTACTCGTTGGTGAGGGTGACGTCGCCGGGGCCGCCGCCGGGGGTGCGGGCGGCGCCGATGGCCTGGTAGACGCGTTTGACCTCGGCGGCCTTGCCGGTGTGCCGGCGGTCGGCGGTGACGACGCCGTCGCCGGCGAAGGCGCCGTCGTTGGGGTTGTCGCCCCAGTCGCCGCCGTAGGCGAGGAACGTCTTCTCCCGCGGCCGCTTCGTCTCCGTGCGCACGGTGGCCGCGTCGAACCAGAACCGCACGCCGTCGTCGTCGGGGCCCCGGGTGTCGGAGGCCAGTTCGGCGGCGGTGAGGGGGCGGGCGTAGACGCGGGCGCGGCGGATGGTGCCGCTGAACTCCCGGATCTGGTTGTCGGCGTCGGAGGCGAGCGCGAGCGGCGTGGTGGTGCTGCCGGGCCGCCGGTCGGTGGTGCGGGTGGCCCGGACCGCGCCGTCGACGTACAGGGTCAGGGTGCCGGCGCCGGCGTCGAAGACGCCCGCGATGTGGTGCTCGCGTCCGGTCCAGCCGTCCGGCAGGTCCCAGTTGGCGGCGATCCACTGCCCGTCGGAGTGGATGAAGAACTCGAGCCTGCGGTCGGTCTGTTTCAGCGCGTACTGGGTGTCGCCCTTGGCGATGATCGGCTGGTGCTGTCCCGTGACGTCCTGGGTGATCCAGGCCTCCAGGGTCAGGGAACCGGTGAGGTCGAGGCCGTCGGCGCGTTCGAAGACGGTGATGCCGGACAGGCCCCGGTCGCGGTCGAGGCGGCCGCGGGTGGCGAGGATCTCGCCGCGCAGCCGGTCCGGTCCCGACTCGGTGAGCAGGGTGCGGGCGGGGACGGGCGCGTGGAGGGACTGGTCGGCGAAGTCCCAGATCCAGCCGCCCTGGAGGACGTCGTGACGGCGGATGATGTCCCAGTACTTCTTGAAGTTGCCGTTGGAGTTCCCCATCGCGTGCGAGTACTCGATCATGACGTACGGCCGGGTGTCGGCGGTGTCCCGGGCGCGCTGTTCGATGCGTGCGGGGCTCTCGTACATCCGGGAGCGGATGTCGCTGACGCCGGGCCGGTCGTCCCCCTCGTACTGGATGACGCGGGTGGGGTCGTAGGAGCGGATCCAGTCGTGCATGGCGGTGAAGGTGGAGCCGCCGCCGGCCTCGTTGCCGAGCGACCAGATGACCACCGAGGGGTGGTTCTTGTCCCGGTGGACCATGTTCTGGGCGCGGGCGACGCAGGCCGCCGTCCACTCGGGGTGGTCGCCCGGGTAGGAGGAGCGGATGCCGTGGGTCTCGAGGTTGGTCTCGTCGACGAGGTAGAGGCCGTATTCGTCGGCTAGTTCGTACCACAGCGGGTTGTTGGGGTAGTGCGAGGTGCGCACGGAGTTGATGTTCAGCCGTTTGATGAGGGTGATGTCCGCGATCAGGTCCTCGCGGGTGAGGGCGGTGCCGCGCTCCGGGTGCATCTCGTGGCGGTTGGTGCCGCGCAGGGAGACGGGCCGGCCGTTGACGCGCATCAGCCCGTCCTTGATCGCGAATTCGCGGAAGCCGACGCGGTGGGAGAGCGTCTCGATCACCTCGCCGGCCGGGTCGCGGAGCCTGAGGACGGCGGTGTAGAGGTTCGGCTGTTCGGCCGACCACAGCCGGGGCCGCCGCACCGCCTTCGCGGCCCGTACGGTGACGTCCTCCCCGGCGCCGGCGGTGCCGAGGTCGGCGGTCTGCTCCAGCGGCCGGGACCAGACGGCGTGCCCGCGCGCGTCGTAGAGCTGGGTTTCGACGGTGTACCGGCCGCTCGCGCCGTCGCCGTACGCCCGTACGCTCGCGGTGACCGCCAGCTCCGCGTCGGTGCAGGTGTCGTCGAGAGGGGTGTCCAGCTTGAAGTCGCGCAGGTGCACGGCCGGGGTGGAGTACAGGTGGACCGAGCGGAAGATGCCGCTCAGCCGGATCATGTCCTGGTCCTCCAGCCAGTCGCCGTCGGCGTAGCGGTACACCTCGACGGCGATCTGGTTGGTGCCCGGCTTGAGCAGGTCGGTGATGTCGTACTCGGAGGGCGTGCAGGAGTCCTCGTCGTAGCCGGCCAGTTCGCCGTTGATCCATACGTAGTGCGCGGACTTGACGCCCTCGAAGTGCAGGAAGGTGCGGCGGCCCTGCCAGTGGCGCGGAACGGTGAAGGTGCGCCGGTACTGCCCGACGGGGCTGTAGCGGGTCGGTGCGGCGGGCGGCTGGGGTTCCTCGCCGCGGCCGTTGGGGCCCCAGTACGGGTAGGTGATGTTCACATAGATCGGGAAGTCGTATCCGTGCAGCTGCCACACGGACGGGACCGGGATGGTGGCCCAGTCGCCGTCGTCGGTGTCGGTGCGGTGGAAGTCGGGGTCCCGGTCGTCGGGGCGGTCGGCGTAGGCGAACTTCCAGGTGCCGTCGAGGCTCAGCCGGTAGGGCGAGCGGGCGCGGTCCCCGGCGAGGGCCTGTCCCACGTTCGCGTAGGGCGTGAGCGTGGTGTGCGGCGGCTCGGTGCCGACCCGGAAGACACCGAAGTCGTTCCACTCGGGGGGCGGTGCGGCGGGTGCCTGCCGGCCGGCCGCGTGCGCGGCGCCGGGCGGGGCGGACAGGGCGAGGGCGCCGAGCGCGGCGGCGCCCGACTCCAGCAGGCGGCGGCGGCTGACGAGCGGCCGGCCGGTGGGGACTTCGTGGGGGTGCGGCATGACCGTGGCCTTCCTCGGTTCGACAGGGCGCTGCGCGGACTGAGGGCACGCGGATTCCCCCTCGGCGCCGCGACGCCTCGTCGTGACGGTGGCGTTGCGCCAGGGAAGAACCACAACGGGTGGTGACGGAGCGACTACTGAGCCAGCCACACCCTAGAACTCGAACACAATCGAATCAATGATGCCGTCGGACTCTGTGCAGTCCTGATGGTTCCGCCCCCGCGGTCCGCCATCTCGCGCACACCCCTCGGCACCCGGCCTACCCATGGGTAAAATGGGAGCAAAGGTGCCGGTTGTCATCCCTAACAGCCGGCACCGCGGTTCATGCCCTCGAACCCGTACCGGTGAGAAGAGGCGCGTCATGGACGCATGGCTGATCTGGCTGATCGTCGCGGCCGTCCTGGCAGTGGCGGAAATCTTCACCCTCACTGCCGCCCTGGGCATGCTGGGGGTGGCCGCGCTGGTCACCGCGGGAGCCGCGGCGGCCGGGCTGCCCGTGGGACTGCAGTTCCTGGTGTACGCGCTCGTCGCCGCCGGCACACTGCTGTTCGTACGTCCGCTCGCGCTGCACCACCTGCGCCCGGCCGAGACCACGCGCTTCGGCACGGACGCCCTGATCGGCAAGCCCGCCTATGTCCTGTCCGACGTGACGGGCACCGGCGGCCGGGTCCGTATCGACGGTGAGGAATGGACGGCCCGCAGCTACGACGAAACCCTCGTGATCGCCTCCGGAACGACCGTCGACGTCATCGAGATCAGCGGCGCCACCGCGCTCGTCTACCCCCGGGACTGAAGCCATGGACATCTCCGCCTCCCTGCTCGCCGGCCTGATCATCGCGCTCTTCGCGATCTTCACCGTCGTACGGGCTGTCCGCATCGTGCCGCAGGCACGCGCTCGCAACGTCGAGCGGCTCGGCCGCTACCACCGCACCCTCACCCCTGGGCTGAGCCTCGTCATCCCGTACATCGACCGGGTGCACCCCCTCATCGACCTGCGTGAACAGGTGGTCTCCTTCAAACCGCAGCCGGTCATCACCGAGGACAACCTGGTCGTCGAAATCGACACCGTGCTGTACTTCCAGGTCACCGACCCGCGTGCGGCCTTCTACGAGATCGCCAGCTTCCTGCAGGCCGTCGAGCAGCTCACCGTGACCACGCTGCGCAACGTCGTGGGCTCGATGGACCTGGAGAAGACCCTCACCTCGCGGGACACCATCAACAGTCAGCTCCGCGGGGTGCTGGACGAGGCCACCGGCAAGTGGGGGCTGCGGGTCAACCGCGTCGAGATCAAGGCCATCGACCCGCCGCAGTCCATCAAGGAGGCCATGCAGAAGCAGATGCGGGCCGAGCGGGACAAGCGGGCGGCGATCCTCGGGGCCGAGGGGCAGCGGCAGTCGCAGATCCTCACCGCCGAGGGCGACAAGCAGGCGGCCGTTCTGCGCGCGGAGGGCAACCGGACCGCCGCGATCCTCGAGGCCGAGGGCCAGTCCCGGGCCATCGACGAGGTGTTCCAGGCCGTGCACCGCAACGATCCCGACCCCAAGCTCCTCGCCTACCAGTACCTCCAGGCACTCCCCCAGCTCGCGAAGGGCTCCGGCAACAACTTCTGGGTGATCCCCAGCGAGATCACCTCCGCGCTCCAGGGCGTGTCCAAGGCCTTCACCGAAGTGCTGCCCCCGTCCCCCGCCACCCGGGAGAAGCCCTCGGACGACGAGAGCGCCGCCAAGGCCGCCGACGACACCGCGCAGGCCGCCCAGGCGGCGGCGGAGGCCGTGGCGGACGCCGCGGAGGCCGACACACCCGGAAGCCTGAGGCACCGGGGTCTGACCGGGGGGAGCGAGAACGGCGCGGCGTGAGGACCGGGCGCTCGTTGTTCAGGTGCCTGACGCCCCCACCCGCAGAACGCGGATGACGCGGTCGGCCACGGCGGCCGAGAACGTGTGGGGACACGCCACGCCCAGCCGCCTGGCGGTCTCCCGGAGATACAGGTCCACCGTGCTCTCCACCAGCGGCACCAGCGTGTCGACCGCCGCGCGCCCCCGGCGGTGCCCGGTGAGCAGCAGGAGCAGTCCGAGGACGGCCGCGGGCCACCAGTGCGTGAGGGCGGCGACGGCCAGGAGTCCCGCACCCCACGCGGCCGTCCGGCACGCCCCGGCCAGCGTGTCCCGGACGCCCTGGATGTCGTCGCGCACCTGGCCGTCGGCGACCGACCAGATGTGCGGCCATATCTCGGCCAGGTCCATCCGGTACCGCCGCGCCACCCGGTCCGCGGCGCCCGCCATGCGCTGCGCCATCCAGGTGGGCTGGTCCGGCTCCCGTTCCGAGTAGGCGTCCCTGCGGGACCGCAGGCGCCGTAGTTCACCGGCACGGTCGGGGGCCGCCACACCGCGGAGTCTGCTGCGCGCCAGTTCCTGCCGCGCTTCCGCCTCGGCCGTGCTGTAGGCCCGCGCCCTGCGGTCCCAGCGCCACAGCCGCCACCGCACGAGCGGCCGCGCCCACCGGCCGGTCCCGGCGGGCAGCCACAGCCGTTCGACCAGTCCGCCCGCGGAGGACGCCGCCAGGCCGGCGACCGCCGCGCCGAGGAGCACGACCGCCGCGGCCATGATCAGTCCGGCGGGCTCCTGGTACGTCCTGTCCGTGCTCACGGACGTCACATAGGCGCGGAGGCGGTCGGGATCGAGCGCGTGGGTGAATCCCTGGTGCCGTCCCACGAGCACGCACGCCACGAACAGCAGGCCCGGCCCGAGAAGGACGGTCGCCCAGCGTTCCGCGGCCTTCTTGGACAGTTCCTGCAGGAAGGTGTTCATCAGGCCAACCGCACCCGCTCGAGCGGCTGTTCGGCGAGCGAGCACCGTGCCGCCGCTGACTCCACACGGTCGCAGCGTTTCAACGGGCAGACGTAGCAGAAGACTTCGGTGTCACGCTGCTGCACGCCGGGCAGCGGGCTCCATGAGCGGTTCGGCCGGGTGAGTCCGTGCAGGCCGATGGCGGCGAGGGCCTCGTCGATGGCGTCCAGCACCGCCGCCAGCCGGTCCGGATCGGCGTCCTCCTGCCGCACCAGGGCGGTGAAGGTGTCGAACAGTTCCTCGGCACCGGCTTCTTCGAACATGTCCGCGAGATCGCCATTTCGGCCGTTTTCCCGGCACAATCGGTGTACGCGCTCGGCCAGTTCCACGGATACCGCATCATCGTCGCGAGGTGTGGCGTGATCGGTCACGGGCCGAGAGTACCGAGACACGCCCTGAACGGCGTCGGAACAGAACAACGGGGGGCATGATGCGGCAGGTTCTTCTCGCGCGCGTCCAGCGGCGCGTCACCATGGCGGCGAGCGGCGCCGACGCGGAGACGGTGCTGTCCCGTGAGGCACTGGCCGAGGCCGCGGCACTCCTGGCCCGTCACCGTGCCCCGGGCGTCGACCTGCCCGCGCTGCACGCCTGCGGCTTGTTCTTCTTCCATCGCGCCCTGAGACAACAGGGCAGCCCCTCCGGTGTCCGCGACTCCGCGGCGGCGGCCCACCTGCTCGCCGCGGTGAGCGTGACGGCCCCGGACAAACTGCCACCGCCCTTTCGAGTCCTCTATCGCCGACTGGGCACGGACCCACGTGAGTTGTTCTCCACGAGCACCGGGTTCACCACCGACCCGCTGGTGTGGTGGGACCTGGCACTGGAGACCATGCGCGGTGCCCCGGCCTCGATCGAGGTTCCCCATCTCCTCCTCGTCGCCGACGTCTTGCGCCTCAGCCGTCTGTCGGCGACCCCCGAGCACCCCCAGTACGCCGACATCATCTCCGCGCTGGGCGTGCATCTGTGCCAGCTGCGGTCGGCGACGCGGGACACGTCGGTGGCGGCCGAGGCGTTCGAGGTCTGCGGCATCGCCCTGGAGCTGCTCCCCGAGGACAGCTCCGGGCGCCCGCTCTTCCTGCGCAACCACGGCAGGGAGGCGATCGTCCTGGCCACGGAACTGGACGATGCCGCCGCGGCGCGGGCGGCCGTCGAGAGCTGCCGGGCGGCCGCCCGACTCCCCGACGCCGACGGCAGGGACGGGGTGAACCTGGGCAGCGCCCTCGTCCAGTGCGCACGCCTCACCGGGAACGAGCAGCTGTACCGGGAAGCACTCCAGACGTACCTGCGGGTCGCGCGCTCCTCGCCGGAACTGCGCACGACGGCCGTCAGCAATCTCCGGTCCCTGCTCGGGCGGCTGCTCCAGGAACCCGGACACCGGGACATGGTCGCCGAGTTCTGCCGGTCGGTCCTCCCCGAACCGGGCACGGAGACCTACGCCGACAGCCCGGTGCTGCACGCCGCGTGGTACCTCGAGAACACACCGGCGCGGAACGGGCACGCGCCGCCGGACCCGGCCGCCATGGTCGACCTGACGCGCCGGCTCCTGGCCGTGGCCCTGGACGACGCCGGCCGGCGGGACGCTTCCCTGGCCGCGTCCACCGCCCTGCATCAGCACGCCCAGCTGACCCACTCCGCCGCCGAGGCGCGCGAAGCCATCGCCCTGGCCCGCACGGGCCTCGACCTCAACGCACGCCTGGACCCCTCCCAGGAGTTCTTCTTCCGGCACGCACTGGCCTCGGCCCACGGTGTGCTCTACGAGGTGACGGGGGACGCCGAAGCACAGCGGGAGGCGGTCCACCAGGGGCGGCTCGCGGTGGACGGCCTGGACGGCGCGGACGACGTGCAGCGGGCCTCCGCACTCGCTCAGTACGCCGGCGTCCTGCACCGCTACGCCGCACGCATGGCCGACGGTCCGCGGCTGCACGAAGCCCTGGCCCTGCAGCGCCGGGCGAGCGACATCCCCGGCCTGCCCGACGGCCTTCGCATCACTCTGCTCTGCGGACTCGCCGGGATGCTCACCGATCTCCACGTCCTGGAGCGTCCGGAGACGCCGGACGCGCTCCGCCAGGCCGTGACGGCGGCCGAACGGGCACTCTCCCTCGCCGGACCCGGCAACCCGAGATGGGCCCACTTCGCCCGCCACGAACTCATGCACGCCAGAAGGCTGCTGGGTGAGGCGGAGCGCGACCCCGGCCTGCTGCGCTCCGTCGTCACGCTCGCCGGGGACATTCTCGGGGCCGACGAGAGCACGCTGGTCAAAGGGATCGCCCACACCGCCGAACTGGAACGTGCGCGTGCCCTCGGCGCACTGGCCCGCATGGACGACGGCGACGACGACCGGCGGGCCGCACTCACCGGTCTGGCCCACGTCGCGGGCTCCGCGGAGATACGTCCCTGGGTCCGCATGCAGGCCGCCGTCGCCCAGTTGCAGCTGTCCGACCACAGCGAACCCGAGTCGCTCGACCGCGTCGCCACAGCGGTCGAACTGCTCCGTCTCAACGTGGCATCGGGTGCGCTGTGGGACGACCGGGCCCACGTGGTGCGGACGTTCGCCGAGCTCACCGACGAGGTCGTGCTGACCGGACTCGGCTCCGGCCGGCCCGAGCGGACCCTGGAGTTGCTGGAGAACTGTCGCGGGCTCCTGTTCCAGGACCTCGGCGCCGGTTTCCGCCTCGCTCCCGAACACGCCGCTGTCAGGGCGGAGATCGAGGAGCTGGCGGACCGGCTGCGCGCCCTGGACGCCAAGGACCGCGCCGCACAGGGCGGCGTGGACGAACGCAGGGAACTGAACCGCGAGATCGTCGCCGAGCGCGCGGAGCTGATGAGGGAATGGCAGCGCCTGGAGGGACTGGTCCCCCAGGAGGACTCCCCCGACCTCGCCCTGCTGGCCGCCGAGGGCCCGGTCGTGGAGGTGGTGTCGACCACCGAGGGCGGGTACGCCTTCCTGGTCACCGGCGACAGCGCCGAACCGGTCCGGGTGCTCCCGCTCCCCGGGCTCGACACCGCCACGGCTCACGACCGGGTACTGACCTTTCTGACCGCCCGCGAGTACGCCACCGAGGACAGGTATCCCGGCCGGGTACGGCTGCTGGCGCAGGGGGAGGTGCGGGCCACCCTCGACTGGCTCTGGGAGGCGGCGGCCCGTCCCGTCCTCGAGGCCCTCGGCCTCACCGCCGCGCCCGAGGGCACATGGCCCCGCCTGTGGTGGTGCCCGGTGGGTTTCCTGGGCCACCTCCCCTGGCACGCGGCCCAGCCGGCCGAGGGGGACGGCGTACTCGACCGGGTGGTGTCGTCGTACACCACCAGTCTCCGCTCGCTGCACTTCGCGCGGAGCATCCCCCGGGCGGATCAGGGCGAGCGGGCGCTGATCGTCGCACAGCCCGAGGTGGCGTCCGCGGAGCCGTTGCGCGGGGTGGAACGGGAGATCGCGGCCGTGCGCCGGTACGTGCCGCAGTCGACGCTGCTGGAGAAGGCGGAGGCGACGAGGGCCCAGGTGCTCGAGGCGCTCCAGTCCCACTCGGTCGTCCACCTGGCCTGCCATGCCGAGAGCGACATCCACACCCCCGGCCGGAGCCGGCTCCTCCTCGTGGACCACGAGGAGTCCCCCCTGACCCTGGCCGACCTGGCGGGGCTGCGGCTCGCCGGGCGTGAGCTCGCCGTGCTGTCGGCGTGCAGCACCTTCCAGATCGCTCCCGCGCTCGCGGACGAGGCCCTGCACATCACGGCGGCCTTCCAGCAGGCCGGGTTCCGGCACGTGGTCGGTGCGATGTGGCCCGTGGCCGACGATGTCGCCACGGCCGTGTCCGAGCGGTTCTACGACCGGCTCACCGGCGGGGGCGCGCATCCGCCGCGGACGGATGACGCCGCCCGGGCGCTGCACGACGCCGTGTCGTCACTGCGTGCCCAGTACCGAGCCGCGCCCACCAAGTGGGCTTCCTTCGTCCATGTGGGGGCCTGAGACATGACCGACGTCGACCGTCTCTCCGTACCGGCACGCGCACTGCTGGGCCGGGCCGTCTGGCTGGCCCCCGAGCACGTGCCCGACGACCTAGTCGCGGCGCTGTCCTCGGAGGGACCCGGCGGCCCGGACGGCCCGGACGGCCCGGACGGCGTCGTCGCCGAACTCGTACGGGCCGGCTTCGTCGCACCGCACCCGGACGGCGGCCTCGTACCCGATGCCCGGGCCGCCGAGTCCGCCCGGTCCGGCCTCGACGACGGCAGCCAGGTCGACGCCGTTCTGGCGCTGGGACGGTACCTCGGCGAGCGGGACTCCCCCGGCGAAGTGGCGCGCTGCCTGACGTTGCTACCCCACCTGGCCCACTGGGCCGGGCTCACCCGTCCCGAGGACGACATCGTCGACGGCGCCATGCTGCTGAACCGGGTCATCGTCCTCCTGCTCCACCAGCGGATCAGCGAGCCGGCGCTGCCGCTGGCCGAGCGTTATGTGCGCACCTGCGAGCTGCACGTGGGCACCGACGACCCGAGGACGTGGGGCGCCCGGTCCCTGCTGGCCTCCGTCCTCGACCAGTGCGGCCAGGTCCGCCGGGCCGCACGGCTCGCGGAGCAGGTGATCGCCGGCGTCTCGGCGGCCCACGGCGAGGACCACCCCCAGGCGTGGAACGCCCGGCAGAACCTCGGAGCCATGTACATGCGGCTGGGGGAGTTCGACCGCGCGGCCGCCCTCGTCCGGCAGCTCATCGACCATCACACGGCGGTGTCGGGACCGGGGGACCGCATGACCCTCATGGCGCGCCACAACCTCGCCGTGATCCTGCGGTCGGCAGGCAGGCTCGCCGAAGCGGTGGAGATCTGGCAGGAGTGCACGCCCGACTTCGACCGGTTCCTCGGCCCCACCGACCCGGACACCCTGGACGTACGCCACTCCCTCACCGACGCACTCGAGGAGCAGGCCGGACTCGACACCGACGGCATGAGCCTGGAGGACGCCGAGCGCATGCTCGCCCACGCCTCCGGGGAGCCCGGCCGCGTCACCCAGCGGAATCTGAGCGTACGGCTCCACCGCGCCACCATGCTGCGGAACCAGGGGCGCCTGGACGAGGCGGAGTCGGAGTTCGGCAGCGTCATCACCCTGGGAAGCGCGGAACTGGGACCGGGACACCCCCTGGTCGTCTCGGCCCACTACCGCCTCGCCCTCGTGCACGAACTCCGCGGCCAGGGCGACCGGGCGCTGGAGACCGCCGAACGCGGCCTGCAGGAAGGTGTGCGCTCGCTCGGCAGGAAGCACCAGGAGACCCTGCTCTCCGTCGTCGCCGTCATGAGTCTGCTCGCCAAGCGGAAGCGGACGGCCGAGTTGCAGCAGATGATCGAGGAATGGCTCGCGGACATCATCGAAAGCTGGGGCTTCGGCCATCCCGCCGTCCGTGAGCTGGCCAGACAGCGCTCCGGCCTGGCTCTCTACGGAACCGAGTGGGCCGGGTAGGCGCCCCGCCTTTCGAACAGCACTCGGGGACCGCCCGCGCCACGCCCGGCGGGCCGACGGGCGCCCGCTGACGTGTCCGGCTTTCGGCCGCACCTTTCACAGGGCTGAACCAGGCGTTCTACTGGGGCACGCTCAGGCCGCCTGTGCCGCCCGGCCGGGGTCCGCGACGAGGGACGTACGGCTGCCGAGGGCGTCGGAGAACTGGTCGACGACCTGTGCGAGGGCCTCCGCGGCGCCCTGGGTGACCGTCAGGGTGCCGTCGTCGCCCACCGTGAGCTCCTTGTCGAGGGTGAACCAGCCCTGGACGATGTGCGCGGCGCCCATGGAACTGAGCACCGGGCGCAGTGCGTAGTCGATCGCCAGGACGTGTGCCGTCGTTCCCCCGGTCGCCAGCGGCAGGATGGTCTTGCCGGCCAGACCGTACTGCGGCAACAGGTCCAGGAAGGACTTCAGCAGCCCCGAGTAGGCGGCCTTGTACACGGGCGTGCCGATCACCACTCCGTCGGCGCGGGCGAACAGTCCGGCGGCCTCGACGATCGCGGGGTGCCGGACGTCGGCGCCGAGGAGCGCCTCGGCGGGGAGGGTGCGGACGTCCAGCGGGATCACCTCATGGCCCTGGGCGGTGAGCCGGCCGTCCAGGTGGCGCAGCAGGCGGGCGGTTCGCGAGGTGGCGGAGGGGCTTCCGGAGACGGACAGGACGGTGGCCATGACGGACCTTTCGCAGAGGTGTGTGAGGTACCGGGGGTCTGCCGTGGGACGACGGCGTGCCGCACCCGGTGGTGGTGGTGAAGGGATATGACGGGCTCTCAGATGTCCGGGCCCTGCCCCACAATTGAGCAGCACCCCGGGCTTCTCGTCAACTACCGCCCGAATACCGGACCGGTGAACTCGACAGTTCCCGTAGGGACCGCCGGTGGATTGTGAACGCAACGCTTCAGCCGTATGTCAAATGGTTCAGGATATGAGATGCCGGTGCGGACCGCATTGACGCGACCTGGCCCCACTGCGACTCTTTCGAACGTGAGCATGCCCGAAAACCTCACCGCGCGGCTGCATGTCGACCTCCGACTCCAGGCCAGCGCCATCTGTGCCGTCGCCCGCTGAACACACCCCGACGGCACGGCTCTTTCCCTTTTCCTCCTTCACTATCGGCCGGGTTTTCCCCGCTGTCACCAGCCCGTGCCGCGGCAGCCTGCCCCGGGCTGCCCATTCCCCTGCCGGTAAGGGCTTTTTCCGCGTCAATCATCTCGCGTCAACAGGAAGTCTCCCATGACCACCACCGCGTCGACCCGACGTCATTTCCTCTCCCTTCTCGGCCTTTCCGCGATGGCGGTGAGCTGCGGCACCACGGCCGGAGCGGCGTCCGGACGGCAGACCAGGACGCTCCGGTACCAGGGCTGGGCCGGCCAGGTGACCCTGCCGGAACTGGCCGAGGACCTGGGTTTTCTGGAGGACGTGAAACTGGAGTGGGTCGGCAACACCATCAGCGGACCGCAGGACATCCAGTCCGCGGCCACGGGCCAGGTCGACTTCGGCGGCGCGTTCAACGGCGCGGTCGTCAAACTGGCGGCGAACAACGCCCCCGTCAAGGCCGTCATCAGCTATTACGGATCCGACAAGTACGCCTACAACGGCTTTTACGCCCTCGAGGACGGCCCCCTTCGCACGGCCAGGGACCTGGTCGGCAAGAAGGTGGGGATGAACACGCTCGGGGGCCACGCCGAGGCCCTGCTCGACCTCCATCTGCGGCGGGCCGGCCTGCCACGGGCGGAGATCGAAAAAGTCGAGCCGCTCGTCGTGCCCCCGGTGAACACCGAGCAGGCACTGCGCCAGAAACAGATCGACGTGGCCGTACTCAGCGGCATTCTGCGCGACAAGGCGGTGGCGGCGGGAGGCGTCCGCCTGCTGTTCACCGACTACGAACTGCTCGGCGCTTTCAGCGCGGGCACCTATGTGATGACGGACCGTTTTCTCTCGCGGAATCCGGACACCGCGCGAACCTTTGTCACCGCCGTGGGGCGGGCCATCGAATGGTCGCGCACCACACCCCGCGACGAGGTGGTGGCCCGGATGACGGACATCGTGAAGAAGCGCGGCCGCAACGAGGACACCGCGCCACTCGCGTACTGGAAGTCCTTCGGCGTCGCCGAAAGGGCGGGTCTGATCACCGGCAAGGAACTGCAACTGTGGATCGACTGGCTGGCCGACCGCGGCGACATCGACAAGGACCGCGTCACGCTGTCGGACCTCTACACGAATGACTTCAACGGCAACAAGGCGTCCTCGGCCGCGACGAAGAGCGGGAGCTGATTCCCATGCCGGACACCACCAAGCCCAAGATCGTCTTTGAGCACGTACGGAAGGAATTCACCGTCAAGGACCGGACCGGGACCCGGCAGACCACGCGGTTCACCGCCCTGGAGGACATCGATCTGCGCATCGAGGCCGGTGAGTTCGTCGTCCTGGTCGGCCCCAGCGGCTGCGGGAAGTCGACCCTGCTCGATCTGCTCGGCGGCCTCACCCGGCCGACCGGCGGGCGGATCCTGCTGGACGGCGATCCGGTCACCGGACCGGGCCTGGACCGGGGCATCGTGTTCCAGCAGTACGCGCTGCTGCCGTGGCGCACGGCGCAGGGCAACGTCGAGTTCGGCCTGGAGGCCAGGGGCGTCCCGCGACGCCGACGCGCCGCCCGGGCGCGGGAGTTCCTCGACCTGGTCGGTCTCTCCGGCTTCGAGGACCGTCATCCGCACGAACTGTCGGGCGGGATGCGGCAGCGGGTGGCGATCGCCCGCAGCCTCGCCTACGACCCCGACGTACTGCTGATGGACGAGCCGTTCGCCGCCCTGGACGCCCAGACCCGGGAGTCGCTCCAGGACGAACTGCTCAGCGTCTGGCAGCGCACCGGCAAGACGATCGTCTTCATCACGCACGGCATCGACGAGGCCGTCTATCTGGGCGGACGCGTCGCGGTCATGACGTCCCGGCCGGGACGCGTCAAGCAGATCGTGCCGATCTCACTCGGCTCCCGTACGGCGGCGGACGACCTCCGTTCCAGCCCGGAGTTCGCGCGCCACCGGCACGAGATCTGGACCCTGCTGCACGACGAGGTGGCCAGGGCCCAGCAGTTGGAGAAGGAGGAGGCTTCCGTATGAGTCCCGCAACCGCCGCGGAGCGGACCACCGCACCGAACGTCCGGGCAGGGTCCGGCGCTCCGGCGTCCGCGGAGTCCGCGTCGTCCGAGGCGGCGCCCTCCGCGCCGCGCCGGGCACCGTCCCGGGCCCTCCGGGTCCGCCGGACGCTGCGCCGGCTGCCGTATCTGCTGGTCACCGGAGCCACCCGGTCCGCGGCGATCGTGGCCCTGCTCCTGCTGTGGGAGACCGCATCGCGCCTCGCTCTGGTCGACCGGACCTTCCTGCCCCCGTTCAGCGAGGTGGCCCAGGCCTGGTGGGAGCTGGCCGCCGACGGCCGGCTCGCCGACAACGCCCGGGCCAGCCTGGTGCGTTCGTTCAGCGGGTTCGGCCTCGCCGTGGCCCTCGCCCTGCCGCTCGGGCTGCTGATCGGCTGGTACCGGCCGGTCGCCGACCTCCTCAATCCGCTGCTGGAGGTGTTCCGCAACACGGCCGCCCTGGCCCTGCTGCCCGTGTTCGTCCTGCTGCTCGGCATCGGCGAGACCTCGAAGATCTCCATCGTGGTGTACGCGTGCACCTGGCCGATCCTGCTCAACACCATCAGCGCCGTCCGCACCGTCGATCCGACCCTGCTGAAGCTGGCGAAGTCGATGAACCTCTCCGCGCCCCGGCTGTTCCAGAAGGTCGTCCTGCCCGCCTCGGTGCCGGTGATGTTCACCGGCATCCGGCTGGCCGGGGCGGTGTCGATCCTGGTGCTGGTCGCCGCCGAGATGATCGGCGCCAAGGCCGGACTCGGCTACCTGATCAACTCCTCGCAGTACAACTTCGCCATCCCCCAGATGTACGCGGGCATCATCACGATCTCCGCCATCGGCGTGCTCTTCAACCAGTTCCTGGTGGCCGTGGAACGGCGGCTCACCTCCTGGCGCCGGCCGGCCGGCGGCTGACCCCGGCCGACGCCCGCGCCCCCGTCATCCCGCGTCACCCCACCCCTTCGAACCGAGGAACCCCATGCCCGCCACCACGCCCCGCCAACTGCACCTGAACGCCTTCCTGATGAACGCCGGCCACCACGACGCCGCCTGGCGCCACCCCCGTACCCAGCCCGAACGGATCACCGATCTGCGCTACTTCCAGCAGCTCGCGCGAACCGCCGAGCGCGGACTGCTGGACTCGGTCTTCCTCGCCGACGGTCTCGCCCTGTTCGGCAAGGTCCGGCACAACGCCCTCGGCGGCTTCGAACCGCTCACCCTGCTGTCGGCCCTCGCGGCCGTCACGGAGCACGTCGGCCTGGTCGCCACGGTCTCCACCACCTTCAACGAGCCCTTCCACACCGCCCGCAAGTTCGCCTCCCTCGACCACCTCAGCGGCGGCCGGGCGGGCTGGAACATCGTCACCTCCGGCACCGTGGACGAGGCCCGCAACTTCGGACAGGACCAGCACCTGGAACACCGGCTGCGCTACGAGCGCGCGCGGGAGTTCGTCGACGTCGCCACCAAGCTGTGGGACAGCTGGGAGGACGACGCGATCCTGCTCGACCGTGAGCGCGGTGTCTACGCCGACACCGACAAGGTGCGGGCGATCGATCACCGCGGGGAGTACTTCGGGGTGCGGGGACCGTTGAACGTCTCCCGCTCCCCCCAAGGGCGCCCGCTGCTGGTGCAGGCCGGTTCCTCGGAGGACGGCAAGGAGTTCGCCGCCCAGTACGCCGAGGCCGTCTTCACGGCCCAGCAGACCCTCGCCGACGGCCAGTCCTTCTACAAGGACCTCAAGTCCCGGCTCTCGAGGTACGGCCGCGCCGAGGACCAGGTGCTGGTACTGCCCGGCATCGCCCCCGTCATCGGCTCGACCGAGGCGGAGGCCCTGGCGCTGGAACGGGAACTGACGGAACTCCAGGTGCCCGAGTACGGGATCGCCCAGCTGTCCGGGATGCTCGGCACCGATCTGACCGGGCTGCCGCTGGACGGGCCGCTGCCCGAACTGCCCGAGGAACGGGACATCAACGGCAACAAGAGCCGTTTCACCCTGGTCGCCGAACTCGCCCGCCGCGACGGCCTCACGCTGCGCGAACTCATCGCCCGGCTCGGCGCGGGCCGCGGTCACCGGGTGTTCGCGGGCACCCCCGAGCAGATCGCCGACCAGCTCGAGGAGTGGTTCACGCACGGCGCCGCCGACGGCTTCAACATCATGCCGCCCCTGCTGCCGGGCGGTCTGGAGGACTTCGTCGACCATGTCGTGCCGATCCTCCAGCGGCGCGGACTGTTCCGCACCGAGTACACCGGCCGCACCCTGCGCGAGCACTACGGCCTGGACCGCCCGGCCGTCCCGCCCGCGCCGGCGGGTGCGGCTGACCGCAGGACCGCCTGACCCGGCCGGGACACCACCGGCCCACCGCCCCTCCACCGATCACCCATCACCCATCACCCATCACCGAACGCCACCCGGAAGGAACACCGCACATGACCACCAGCACGGGCTTCGACCTCCGCAGGATCGGCGGCCGTATCGGCGCCGAGGTCCTCGGCGTGGACCTGTCCGCCGGCCTCGACCCCGCGATCACGGCCGAGATCCACTCCGCCCTCCTGGAGCACAAGGCCCTCGTCTTCCGCGACCAGCAGCTCGACGACGCCGGCCAGCTCCGCTTCGCCTCCCTCTTCGGCGAGCTCACCACCGCCCACCCCACCGTCCCCTCGGTGGACGGCCAGCCGAACATCCTGCCCGTCGACGGTGACGAGGGCATCCGCGCCAACCAGTGGCACACCGACGTCACCTTCGTCCGTACGCCCCCGAAGGCGTCCACCCTGCGCGCCATCGTGGTCCCGCCCTACGGCGGCAACACCCTCATCGCCAATGCGGCGGCCGCCTACCGGGACCTGCCCGAGCCGCTGCGGGAGCTGGCCGACCGGCTGTGGGCGGTGCACTCCAACGACCACGACTACGCGGTGCCCCGGTCGCAGAAGGCGGCCGAGTACCGCAAGCGTTTCGTCTCCCGCCCCTACCGCACGGTCCACCCGGTCGTCCGCGTCCACCCCGAGACCGGGGAGCGCGGCCTGTTCATCGGCGGCTTCGCCCAGAGCCTCGTCGGTTTCGGCTACTCCGAGTCCCGTGATCTGCTGCGCGTCCTGCAGTCGTACGTCACCCGCCCGGAGAACATCGTGCGGGTGTCCTGGACCCCGGGCGACCTGGTGATCTTCGACAACCGCAGCACCCAGCACTACGCCCCCGACGACTACGGCGACCTGCCGCGCCTGCTGCACCGGGTGACCGTCGCGGGCGATGTCCCCGCCGGGATCGACGGCACCCTCAGCCATGTTCTCGAGGGTGACGACGCCTCCCACTACACCCCCGCCGTGGCCTGACCCGCCGGCCGCGCCGGGGGGTCAGCGCAGCCGCGCGGCGAACGCCGCGTGGGCGCGGTCGTCGAAGAGGACGAAGGTGACCTCTTCGACGGCCGTGTCCGCCGCCCGGACCGTCTCGAGGGCGATGCGGGCCGCGTCGTCCATCGGCCAGCGGTAGACGCCCGTGGAGACGGCGGGGAACGCGACCGTGCGGGCGCCGAGGTCGTCGGCGACGCGCAGGGACTCGCGGTAGCAGGAGGCGAGGAGCGCGGAGCGGTCCTCCGTCGCGCTGAACACGGGGCCCACGGTGTGGATCACCCAGCGGGCGTCCAGGTCGCCCGCGGTGGTGGCGACCGCCTGGCCGGTGGGCAGGCCCTTGCCGTACCTCGAGGCGCGGAGTCTGCGGCACTCCTCCAGGATCGCCGGGCCGCCCCGGCGATGGATCGCGCCGTCGACGCCTCCCCCGCCCAGCAGGGAGGAGTTGGCCGCGTTGACGATGGCGTCGGCGCTCTGGCGGGTGATGTCGCCCTGGACGAGCGTGATCGTGGTGGTCATGTCCGGCGGAGCCTCCTCCAGACCGCCTTCGCCGCGTTGTGTCCGGACATGCCGTGCACGCCGGGCCCTGGCGGGGTGGCGGACGAGCAGAGGAACACGGCGGGGTGCGGGGTGGCGTAGGGGGACAGGGAGAGCTTCGGGCGCAGCAGCAGCTGGAGTCCGGAGACGGCGCCGGTGGCGATGTCGCCGCCGACGTAGTTGGCGTTGCGGGCGGCGAGTTCGGGCGGTCCGGCCGTGGCGCGGGCCAGCACCCGGTCGCGGAACCCGGGGGCGTAGCGCTCCAGTTGGCGTTCGATGGCGTCGGTGAGGTCGCCGGTCCAGCCGTTCGGCACATGGCCGTAGACCCAGAAGACGTGTTGGCCGGCCGGGGCGCGGGTGGGGTCGGCGACGCCGGGCTGCACGGTGATGAGGAACGGCGCGTCGGGGGCCCGGCCCTCCTTGGACGCGGCGCGCAGCGCGGCGCCGATCTCGGCGCTGTCCGCGCCGATCTGCACGGTGCCGGCGGCGCGGGCCTCGGGGGCGGTCCACGGTACGGGGCCGTCCAGCGCGTAGTCGATCTTGAAGACGCCGGGGCCGTAGCGGTAGCCGGCGTAGTGGCCGCCGAATCCGGCGATCCGGGCCAGGGCCGTGGGCGAGGTGTCGAAGACGTACGCGCGGGCGGGCGGCAGGTCGTCGAGCCGCTTGACCTCGAAGTCGGTGTGGACGGCGCCGCCGAGGTCCTTCAGATACGCGGCGAGGGCGTCGGAGATCGCCTGGGAGCCCCCGCGGGCGACGGGCCAGCCGCGGGCGTGCGCGGCGAGGGCGAAGACCAGGCCGACGGCGCCGGTGGCGAAGCCGTTCAGGGGGGCCATGACGTGGGCGACGAGGCCGGCGAACAGGGTGCGGGCCCGCTCGTCGCGGAAGCGGCGGGTGAGCCAGGTCGACGGGGGCAGGCCCAGCAGGCCGAAGCGGGCGAGGGTGACCGGGTCGCGCGGCAGGGCGGTCAGGGGCAGGGACATGAAGTCGCGGACGAGGCTGTCCCACCGGGGCAGGAAGGGGGTGACGAGGCGGCGGTAGGCGCCGGCGTCCCGCGGGCCGAAGGAGGCGGCGGTCTCCCCCACCGACCGGGACAGCACGGCCGCGGTGCCGTCGGGGAAGGGGTGCGCCATGGGGAGGGCGGGGTGCAGCCACTCCAGGCCGTAGCGGTCCAGCGGGAGGTCGCGGAACGCGGGCGAGTTGACGGCGAGGGGGTGCGCGGCGGAGCACGGGTCGTGGCGGAAGCCGGGCAGCGTGAGCTCCTCGGTGCGGGCGCCGCCGCCGACGGTGTCCCTGGCCTCGAACAGGGCCACCGAGAAACCGCGCCTGGCCAGCTCCACGGCTGCGGTCAGGCCGTTCGGCCCCGCACCCACCACGACCGCATCGAGCATCGACGGCACCTTCGGACTCCTTTGTCAGCCGGCGGCCACTGGGGGTTCAGGATATGCCGGGCACTCGGCGGACTTCCGGGGCCTTCGGCACGGGGACGGGTCAGGCGCCCGCCGACAGCAGGGAGACCACGCGCCGCGCGGTGGCCGCGTCCCGGGCCGCGGTGAAGGGCAGGGCGTTGCCTCCCCTGATGTCGAAGGGGCTGCCCGCGCGGGTGAGGTGGGTGCCCCCGGCCTCCGCCACGAGCAGCAGCCCGGCCGCGTGGTCCCACGCGGCCTCCCAGGAGAACGCGGTGGCCTCCGACGTACCGCGGGCGACGGCCAGGTACTCGAGGCCGGCCGAGCCGCAGGGGCGCGGGGCCACGCCGTCGGTGCGCAGGCCGAGCAGGGCGCGCTTCTGGGTGTCCGTCGTGTAGTCCGGGTGGGAGGTGGCGACGCGCAGCGCGCTGCCCGGGTCCGGGGAGCCGGCGCGCAGCGGCTTGCCGTCGAGGAGGGCGCCCTGTCCCCGGACGGCCGTGGCGAATTCGCCGCGGGCAGGGGCGTAGGTCCAGGACGCGTGCACCACGCCGCGCAGGGCGAGGGCGACCAGGGTGCAGAAGCCGGTGTCGCCGCGCACGAACTGGCGGGTCCCGTCGACGGGGTCGACGATCCAGACCGGGGCCTCGCCGCGTATCGCCTCGTAGGAGGCGGGATCGGCGTGCACCGCCTCCTCCCCCACGACGACGGAGCCGGGCAGCAGGGCGGCGAGCGCCCCGGTGAGATACAGCTCCGCGTCGCGGTCGGCGTCGGTCACCAGGTCGTGCGGGCCGGTCTTGTGGTCCACCTCGTGCTCGGCGAGGCGGCGCCAGCGCGGCATGATGTCCTGCGCCGCCGCCTTGCGGACGGTCGCCTCCACGTCGGAGGCGTGCCGGGCGAGAAACTCGTCGATGGTTTCACTGTGGTTCTCGATCATGACTCCATGAGAGCACGCCGCACTGACATTCCCGTCCCTCCCGGTGCACTCCGGGTGGAATCAGTGGGAAATCGGGGTGCCGACCCCTCGCGCCATGGGCTCCCTGCCCCTGTCTTCCTGGGCTCAGCGGCCCACCGCGTAACCCTGCTGGCCGCGCGGATTGGCCGCCCCGGAGAGGACGCCGGTGGCCGGGTCTCGTGCGACGGCGCACAGCCGGCCCTCCGACCAGGCGTCGCCGACGGTCACCTCGTGGCCGCGCCGGCGCAGCGCCTCCACCACCGCCGGGTCGGTGCGGGACTCGACGGTGACACTGCCCGGGCGCATGCCGCGCGGGTAGAAGGAGCCGGGGAAGCTGTCGTTGTGCCAGTTCGGGGCGTCGATGGCGCCCTGGAGGTCGAGTCCGCCGCGCACCTCGGCGCGCAGGGCGACGGCGAGGAAGAAGTGCAGCTGCCACTGGTCCTGCTGGTCGCCGCCGGGGGTGCCGAACGCCATGACGGGCACGCCGTCGCGCAGCGCCAGGGACGGTGTGAGGGTGGTGCGGGGGCGCCGGCCCGGGGTGAGGGTGTTGGGCAGGCCCTCCTCCAGCCAGGTCATCTGCAGCCGGGTGCCGAGCGGGAAGCCCAGCTCGGGCACGATGGGGTTGGACTGGAGCCAGCCGCCGCTGGGCGTGGCCGCGACCATGTTGCCCCAGCGGTCCACGATGTCCAGGTGGCAGGTGTCGCCGCGGGTGCCGCCGTCGGCGGAGACCTCCGGCTCGCCGGGCACGGGGGACGTGGGGCTCTTGGCGACCGTGGGCTCCCCGACGCCCATCGGGACGGAGCCGGGGTCGTCGGTGACCACCACGCGCGCGCGGGTGCTGAGCCGGGGTATGCGTCCGCCGGGGCTGCCCGGCCGCAGGTCGTGGGAGGCGCGGGGGCCGACCTTGGTCCGCCGCTCGGCGTTGTACTCGGCCGACAGCAGGTCGTCGAGCGGCACCTCGGCCGCGTCCCCGTACCAGGCCTCGCGGTCGGCCATGGCCAGCTTGCAGCCCTCGATCAGGAGGTGCAGGTAGTCGGCTGAGCCGTAGCGGGGCAGCTCGGGCGGGAGCAGGGCGAGCTGCTGGAGCAGCACCGGGCCCTGGCTCCAGGGTCCGGCCTTGCACACGGTCCAGCCGTCGTAGTCGTACGTCACCGGGTCCTCGTAGCCGGCGGACCAGCCGGCGAGGTCGTGGGCGGTCAGTGTGCCGGTGTGGTGTGCGCCGCTGGTGTCCAGGGTCGGGCGCCCGGCCTGCCGGACCAGGGCCTCGGCTATGAACCCGTGGCGCCACACCTCCCGCGCGGCGTCGATCTGCGCCTCCCGGTCACCGGCCCCGGCGACCTCGGCGAGCAGCCGCTTCCAGGTGGCGACGAGGGCGGGGTTGCGCAGCAGCTCACCGGGGCGCGGGGACCGGCCGCCCGGCAGATACACCTCGGCCGAGGAGGTCCACTCCGTCTCGAACAGCTCGCGCACGGTCTCGACGGTCTGGCCGATCCGCTCCACGGGCGGGTGCCCGTCCTCGGCGTACCCGATGGCGTACTTGAGCACGTCGGCGAGCGGCTTGGTCCCGTGATCGCGCAGCAGCAGCATCCAGGCGTCGAAGGCGCCGGGCACGGCCGCGGCGAGCGGCCCCGTACCGGGGACGAGGTCCAGGCCGAGCCCGGTGTAGTGGGCGACGGTCGCCCCCGCCGGTGCCACGCCCTGCCCGCACAGCACCCGTACCTCACCGCCGGCCGGCGCGAGCAGGATCGGCACCTCGCCGGCCGGGCCGTTCAGGTGCGGCTCGACGACATGCAGCACGAAGGCCCCGGCCACGGCCGCGTCGTAGGCGTTGCCGCCGTCCTCCAGCACGGCCATCGCCGACTGCGAGGCCAGCCAGTGGGTGGAGGACACCATGCCGAAGGTGCCCTGAAGGGTGGGGCGGGTCGTGAACATACAGCCTCTCACCTCGTCGTACGTGGAGCGGCCCGGGCGCCGGGCACGCAGGAGAGGTCGCCCGCTCCCCCGGCAGGCTATCGACCGCCCCGCGCGCCTTCCATGCCCCCTGTTCAGCGTGGAGGGGTTTCCCCGGGGCGGTGGCTGGCCCTGATGTGGACGCGTTCGCCCTGCGGGCCGAGGATGCTGAGGAATTCCACCGGGCGTTCGTCGGCGTTGCCGAACCAGTGCGGGAGGTGGGTGTCGAATTCGGCGACCTCGCCCTCGGTGAGGATGAAGTCGTTGTCACCGAGAACGATGCGCAGGCGGCCTCGCAGGACGTAGAGCCAGTGGTAGCCCTCGTGGGAGCGGGGGTCGGGCTCGCGGCCGTCGGTCAGGCCGGCGGGCAGGATGTGCTTGAACGCCTGCAGTCCCCCGGGTGTGCGCGAGAGCGGGACGACGGTCATGCCATTGCGGGTGAAGGGCTGCGGATACACCCGGGGGTCCAGCTCGGTGGGCGCGCCGATCAGCTCCTCGACCGGCAGCCGGTAGGCGCGGGCCAGCGGCAGCAGCAGTTCCAGGCCCGGTTTGCGCTGCCCGGATTCGAGCCGGGACAGAATGCTGATCGGGATGCCGGTGGTCTGCGACAGCGCGGTCAGGGTGACACCGCGGCGCCGCCGCAGCTCGCGCAGCCGTGGGCCGACGGCCGCCAGCACTGCCTCCACATCGTCGTCCATACCTTCACCCTGCCCGTGCTTTTCGGTTTCCGCAAAGAGCTTTGCCCACTCGTCGAATCGGCAGCACCGTGACGGTGCACCCCCGCCGTCCAAGCGACCGAGGAGAACCGACCCCGTGGACGCTCAGCACTGGGACGACATGTACCGCAGCCGGGAGCACGTGTTCAGCGGCAGCCCCAACCCGGTACTCGTCGGCGAAGTCACCGGCCTGACACCGGGCCGGGCTCTCGACGTCGGCTGCGGCGAAGGAGCCGACGCACTCTGGCTGGCCCGGCAGGGCTGGCAGGTCACCGCCGTCGACATCTCCGCCACCGCCCTGCGACGCGCCGCCGCAGCAGCCGACCCCGGCCTCCGGGCCCGCGTGTCCTGGCAGCAGGCCGACCTCACCGTCACCCCGCCCCCGGCCGCCGGCTTCGACCTGGTGTCCCTCCACTACTTCCCGCTCCGCCGCCGCCCCGGCCACACCACGCTGCGCCGCCTGCTCGACGCGGTCGCCCCCGGCGGCACGCTGCTCTTCGCCACCCACGCCCGCGACGGCCTCACCGCCTCCGGCGACTTCGATCCCGCCGACTACTACCAGCCCGACGACATCGCCCCACTCCTCGCCCCGGACTGGACCATCCTGGTCCACACCACCCGCCCGCGCACCGGACCGGCCCCGGCGGGCACCCGCCACACCCACGACACCGTCCTGCGCGCCGTGCGCCGGCCGTAGGTCCGCCCGCATCAGCCATCGCAGGACCTCGCGTTCGGCCCGGGCAGGACGTCCGAGTCCGGTGCGCGGGGGGCGCCCTCCCTGGTGAGGTCCACCCGCGTGCAGGCAACACGATGTGTGCTCGACGCGGCATGTGGCGTATCTGCTCGGGCGCGCACTCACTGACGCCCCGGCGCCTACCCGCGGTGCCGGCTCACAGCTGGACGACGACCTTGCCCTTGGCATGGCCCTGTCCGAGATAGGTGAACGCCTCGGGGATCCGCGCGAACGGGAAGACCCGGTCGGTCACGGTCTTCAGCCTTCCCTCGGTGACGAGGTCGGCCAGCACGGCGAGGTCCTGGCCGCTGGGGCGCATGAACATGAACCGGTAGTTGACGCCCTTCTTCCGAGCCCGGCGACGGATCCTGGCGCTCGCCGCCCTCAACGCGGCGGTCACCACCGGGCCCGCGCCCCTCTCGCGCCCGGCGGCCGGATCGGGGATGCCCGCGACGGAGGCCGTCGTGGCTCCCCGCTTGAGGATGTCGAAGCTGTCCGGCAGGTCCTGCCCGCCGGTCAGGTCGAGGGCGCCGTCGTAATCGCCGAGGATGTCCTTGAACCGCTGCTCGTGGTAGTCGATGACCGTCCC
This sequence comes from Streptomyces speibonae, assembly GCF_984686075.1. NCBI lineage: Bacteria > Bacillati > Actinomycetota > Actinomycetes > Kitasatosporales > Streptomycetaceae > Streptomyces > Streptomyces speibonae. Next base: position 1,376,345 of record NZ_OZ480260.1, read on the forward strand.
GGCCCCGAGAGAGCACACCAGTTCCTCGCCGCGGGGCGACGCGGTAGTGGCCACCTCGGCCCCCATCCAGACGGCGAGCTGGAGGGCGAGGGTGCCGACGCCCCCGGCTCCGCCGGAGATGAACACCTTGTCCCCCTTGGCGACGCCCACCACGTCACGAAGCGCCTGCAGGGCGGTCAGCCCGGCCAGTGGCAACCCCGCCGCGTCGGTGAAGTCCAGGGACTCGGGCATCCTCGCCACCAGTGTCTCGTCCACGACGGCGTAAGGGGCACAGGCGCCGAGCTGGGTCTTGTCGACCCGGGCGAACACCCGGTCGCCGGCCGCGAAACGGGTGACGCCCGCGCCGACCGCCTCGACCACGCCGGCCAGCTCGCTGCCCGCCACCAGGGGGAGATCGAGGCGGGTCAGCATCTTCAACCTGCCTTCGCGGACCTTGATGTCGATCGGGTTCAGCCCTGCCGCCCGCACCCCGATGAGCACCTGGCCGTCGTCCGCCGTCGGCTCGGGGACGTCCCGGAACTCCATCGCGCTCGCGTCCCCGTACCGGGTCAGCACGTATGCCTGCATGTCGGCGCCCTGCCTCCACTGTCATATGCCCTTGTCGGCGTGCAGCAAGAGTGCGGCAAGGCACGGGTGGTCCCTCTCCTCGGCGGTGCGTGGCTGAAGTGGGGGCGGAAGGTGGCTTGTTCGCGACCGGCGCGAGTGGTCGTTTGCTTCGCGTCGTGCGCTTCCCGGGCGTGTGCCTCGGGAGGGCACGTACCGGTGGTTTCGGGCGGAGGCACTGGTTCCGTACGGGAGTCGCAAGGCCCAATGGAGAAGGCGGAGTTGGCGGCCGACGCGGCCCCGCTTCGCCACCGCTCGCCACACTTCGTCCCCTCCGGAGGGAAACCCTTGGTGCACCAGATGGCATCGCGCCCCTACCGACTGGCCGTGGCACCGACCGTGCGGCGCATGACCATCGTGGCCCGGGTGTACGGATATCCGCCGGACCACAACGCCGGCTCGGAGTGGATGCTGCATTCGATGCTGCGTCCCCTCGCCGAGCGCGGCCATCATGTCTCGGTCTGGCTGTCGCACCCCGGCAGGAGCGTGAAGACCTACGAGATCGACGGGGTGCGGGTCGTTCCCTTCCAGGAGGGCATGGACTTCGCCGCCGACGCCCACAAGGCGGACGTGCTGGTGTCCCACTACGAGAACGTGCCCCTGGTGGCGGGGCTGTCCCGGGAACGTCTCATCCCGCTGGCCGTGATCTGCCACGACAACTTCGCCACCAGTTTCCACGACGCGGCGGGGGCTGATCTGGTCGTCTACAACAGCGAGTGGATCCGCCGGGACGGCGAGATCTTCTACGCCCGCTACCCGCGGGAGTTCCTGCCGCGGCAGAGCATCGTCGTCCGTCCGCCCGTGATCGCCGAGGAGTACCGGACGCGGCCCGGCGACTGCGCCACCCTCGTCAACCTCAACCCCGACAAGGGCGGTGAGCTGTTCTGGCAGATCGCCGCCTGGGCGCCCGAGTGGAGGTTCCTGGGCGTCCAGGGTGCCTACGGTCAGCAGATCATGCCGCCGCCGCGGCTGCCCAACTGCGAGGTGCTCGACTCGGTGCCCGGGCAGCAGATGCGCGAGCACGTCTACAACCGCTCCCGCGTGGTGCTCATGCCGAGCCTGTACGAGTCGTGGGGGCGGGTGGCGGTGGAGGCGTTCGCCTCCGGCATCCCCGTGATCGCCCATCCGACCCCCGGACTGGTGGAGTCCCTGGGCCAGGCCGGGATCTTCGCCTACCGCGACGACCTGAACGCCTGGATCGGCGCCCTGGCGTCCCTGAAGGACCCGGACACCTGGGCCAGAGCCTCCCGGCGGGCCAGGGCCCGGTCCCTCGAGCTGAGCGCCGCACCCGACCTGGACCTGTGGTGCGACGCCATCGAGTCACTGCCCGGGACGCGCCCCCGGCGCGAGGTTCCCGTGCGCCCTCTCGGCGCGCTCGTCGACGCCTCCGAGACGGGGCACGGCCCGGGCGACGTCGGCGCGCCGCGTGGCGGCGATCCCCGCCCGTGCCTGCCACGGCGCTCCGGAGCCCAGACCCACCACCGCCACTGAGCGCCGAGTCCCCGGCGTCCCCGGGAGGCCGCCCCACCATGCCCCAGCGCACCCTCACCCCCGGCACCGGACCGCGCGGGCCACCACCGTCCACGTCGTCCCCGCAGCGGTACTTCCACCAGGGCCATGCGCCCACCACACACAAGGAGATGGACATGAACGCATCAGCAACAGCGGTGGCCGTGGCGGCGGCGCCTGCCGAGGTCCGGGCCTCGGACCCGGAGCTGACGGGCATCAGGACCCTCGGGTACGCGAACCGGTTCTCGGTGTGGGACTCCGAGTTCCGGTACGACGGCCGCATCCGGGTCGGCATGGGCGTCAGGATCAGCAAGGTCGAGTACGCCTACTACGGCCGGGACGACCGGTCGTACATCACCGCCGTCCAGGTGCCGCGCGGCCAAGGTGGCATCAACCAGGAGTACGAGGTCATCGACGTGACGTTCCTCGCGGACTCCGACGTGCTCACCTTCACCCTGCGCGGTGACCTCAACGTCGACGCGGCCCCGGAGCGGGGCGAGTACAGCCGCGGCTACCGGCTCGGCGTGAAGGTCCACCTCAGCGACGGCTCCACCCGCACCACGCATGTGGAACTGGAGGTCCTCTGGCCGGCCTACGACCCGAACAACGGGCGGATCGGGCGGCCCTTCGTCCGTCTGCCCTATGACACGGGCTGGGGCGGGACCCCCAACAGCCAGGCCGGCTTCGGATGCGTGGCGGACAACGGCTACATCGCCGACAAGTTCATCGTCGACCTGGTCAACCCCCGGCAGGACAGGAGGGACCTGCCGGGCAACAACAGCGACCACGTGTATTACCAGCTGGTGCACGAGGACGGCACGCCGTCCCACCTCACTCCCGCTCCGGTCAGGCTCAACGTCAAGGGCCACTCGGACGCCGGCACCCGCGACAAGCGCATCCTGGACGCGGTCAACCTGCTCGACGAGGGTGACAAGCCGGGCTACTACCGGTTCCTGGTCTGGCCGCAGTCGACCAACACCTCCGACGGCAAGGCCAGCGCCCTGAGCTGGAATCCGGACCGGCCGGAGGACGCCTTCCAGCTCGGGAGCGTCTACTTCCGCTACACGGCCGCCCGCACCGCCGACTTCTCCGTGGCCCCGGGCGGGCCGCCGGACGTCAGGCTGACCGCCGGGGGTTCCGAGGGCTACCCCGGGGTGCACCTCACCACCCACGAGGGGCCGGTCGCCGAGCAGACCGTCACCGTCACCCTGCCCCAGGGCATGGGACTGCGGTTCGTGGAGCAGGGCAATCCCGGCTACCAGCTGACGGTGATGGACAGCGACGGAGCCATCAAGCAGTTCATCGGCCGGCTCTCCCCGGACGGCCGGAGCCTCACCTTCTCCAAGGTCAACCTGGCGCTGTCGGGCAAGATCTCCGAGTCCCGCGCGTGGGTGGCCGTCCGGGCCGTCGACCCGACGATCGCGGGCCGCACGTCCCTGACGTTCCAGGTGGGGAGTGAGACGAGCGCGAGCACCCCCGTCGAGGTCGGCGCCCGCTGACCGACGCGTCCCCTGTCCGCGCCGCCGGGCACCGGGGTCACACCCGGCGCCCGGCGGCGCGGCCGGAAACCACGGGCCGGAAACCACGGGCCGGAAACCACGGGCCGGGAACAACATCGCCCCCGTCGGTGTTGGCCCGGTCGGCAGAGGGAAAGGCGGAGCCGTGCACGGTGAGTACAAGATTCCCGGCGGCAAGCTCGTCGTCGTGGACGTGGAAGTGGCGGACGGTGTGCTGCGGCACCCCCGGGTGGCGGGCGACTTCTTCCTGGAACCGGACGAGGCCCTGGACGCCGTGAACGGCGCGCTGGACGGCGCCCCCGCCGACACCGACGCCGCCGGTCTGGCCGCGCGGATCGACGCGGCCCTCCCCGAGGGCACCGTGATGTACGGGCTCACCTCCGAGGGCGTCGGCATCGCGGTGCGCCGCGCGCTGGCGCACGCCACCGACTGGACCGACTACGACTGGCAGTTCGTCCACGAGGGACCGCAGTCCCCCGCCCTGCACATGGCGCTGGACGAGGTGCTCACCGCCGAGGTCGCCGCCGGCCGGCGCCCCCCGACGCTGCGGGTGTGGGAGTGGGGCGCCCCGGCCGTGATCATCGGCAGTTTCCAGTCGCTGCGCAACGAGGTGGACCCCGAGGGCGCGCGGCGGCACGGCATTGAGGTGGTGCGCCGGGTCTCCGGCGGCGGAGCGATGTTCGTGGAGCCCGGCAACACCATCACGTACTCGCTGTCGGTGCCCGAGGCGCTGGTGCAGGGGCTGTCATTCCAGGACAGCTACGCCTACCTCGACGACTGGGTACTCGGCGCGCTCGGTGAGATGGGCATCCGGGCCTGGTACCAGCCGCTCAACGACATCGCCACCGAGCAGGGCAAGATCGCCGGGGCCGCGCAGAAGCGGATGGTGGGTCCCGACGGGGGCCCGGGCGCGGTGCTGCACCACGTGACGATGGCGTACGACATCGACGCCGACAAGATGCTCGAGGTGCTGCGCATCGGGCGGGAGAAGATGTCCGACAAAGGCACGAAGAGCGCGAAGAAGCGGGTGGATCCGCTGCGCCGGCAGACCGGTCTGCCGCGCGAGGCCGTCATCGAGCGGATGGTCGACTCGTTCCGCGCCCGGTACGGTCTCGCCGACGGGAAGGTGACGGACGAGGAACTGGCCCGCGCACAGGAGTTGACGGGGAGCAAGTTCACGACGCCGGAGTGGATCGCGCGCGTGCCCTGAGCCGCCCAACGCGTGCCCCGAGTCGCCCAAATCGTTTGTTTCCCAGAGGAATCGAGGCAACCGGCCGCCTCGGACGGTGCGTCCCCGTCACCGCGCGCCTACGGAGCGAGTTGACCCTTCCGCACCACTGCGATGCGTGTGACACTGGCGTCCCGTCCGCAGTGCGGACTCCCTCCGCACCTTCCCCCACGAGAAGTGCGCCGTGCCTTCCTTTTCTTCTCTGCCGATCGCCCTGACCGCGCGCCTGTCCCCGGTGGTCGTCCTCGCCGCCGCGGGCTGGGCCCTGTCCTCCGGTCCGCTGGCCACTCAGGAGGCCGCCGCCGACAAGAGCCCCACCGAGAAGACGAAGACCCAGTCGGCCACCGCCCCGTCCGAGACCCAGGCGGTGAAGACGTACGCCGCGGCGCCCGCGCCGTGCGACAGCGTCTCCGACAAGAGCATCAAGTCCCTTGTGCCCGGGGCCAAGACGGCCGGCAAGGAGATACCGTCCACCGACGCCGACCTGCGCCGCACCTGCTCCTGGAACGCTCTCAAGGGCTACGACTACCGGTGGCTCGACGTGTCCTTCGAGGTGCTGGAGTCCGACGAGGCGGCGGAGAAGTCGTACCAGGGGCGGCTGGAGGAGAAGAGCGGCGGGGGCGCGGTTCCCGGGCTCGGGGACGAGGCGTACTCGGTGGTGAATCTGACCACCGAGGACAAGCAGCAGACCCGTGAGGGTGTGGTGGTGGCGCGCGCCGCCAACGCGCTGGTGATCGTGACGTACAACGGCAGCGACTTCGAGTCGAAGAAGGCGCCGGGTACGGATGTGATCAACAAGGGCGCGATCAAGGCGGCCAAGGAGGCCGTGGCCGCCCTGGGGGACGGGTGACGGCAATCCGGAATTGATGGTTCCGTGACATCCGCCACACCGGTTTGGTGATCTGCCCGGGTCGCTTAGTAGGAACCCCGCCGACGACATAGTGGACTTGTCCGGCTTGCCACGGAAGCGGTCCCGGACGCGGCGGTGGGCGGCCGGGCGGCGAGGCTGATGCCGTCGCCCGCGGGCTGCATGAGGCTTTCTGACGAGGCGACAGGCGTCCCGAGGCGCCCCTCACCAGGGGGTCAACACGCTCCCCCGCTCACCGCAAGGCCCCCGTGGAGCTACGAGACGCGGTAGTAGGAGAGCCCTTTGCACCGGGCGGCGGGCCGTCCGAAGAATGACCAGCCTCCGGACAGCAGGGGTGAGGTCACTCATGGGAAAGCACCGCCATCAGCAGCAGTACCGCCGCACGGTCGTCGCGGCACTCTCCATCGGCGTCATAGGCATACCCTCGGTCGCCATGGCCTGTACGGACTGGCCCGGCGGTGAGGAACGGCAGCACCGGGACTCCGCCGCCTCCGTCGCGGACCGCGACCGCTGGGACGGGCCCGACTGGTACCGGCAGTGGAGCGGCCAGCAGCACGGCGAGCGCCGCGCGGCCCCGTCGGACACGCCGTCCGCCACCCAGGGCCCCGACAGGCCCGGCACGTCGAAGCGCCAAGGCGCCGAGCCGTCGCACAAGCCGGGGAAGAAGAAGACGAAGGCTCCCGAGGCGCCCGCCTCCCAGCCCGCCTCGAAGCCCGCGGCCTCGGCTCCGAAGCCGACCACGGCCGCTCCCAAGCCGTCCACGGCCGCCCCCGCGCCCACCACCGCCGCTCCCGAGCCCTCCGCGACCGCTTCCAGCCCCGCCCCGACGGACGGCGCCCAGGCCTCGGGCGCCGTCGCCGAGGTCGTGGAACTCGTCAACGCCGAACGCGCCAAGGCCGGTTGCTCCCCGGTGAAGGTGAACGCCACCCTGACCGAGGCGGCGCAGAAGCACAGCGAGGACATGGCGGCGAGCGGCACCATGTCGCACACCGGCTCCGACGGCTCCTCCCCCGGCGACCGCATCACCCGCGCCGGCTACAGCTGGAGCACCTATGGCGAGAACGTCGCCTACGGCTACTCCACCCCGGAGCAGGTGATGCAGGGCTGGATGACCAGCCCCGGCCACAAGGCGAACATCCTCAACTGCTCCTTCGAGGAGATCGGCGTCGGCCTCGCCCAGCCCGGGTCCTACTGGACCCAGGACTTCGGCACGGCCCGCTAGCACCCGCGCTGTCCGACGGTCAGCCGAGGGCGGGCTGACCGCCCATCGCGAGGAGTGTGGCGCCGTTGACGTAACTGGCGTCGGAGCAGGCCATGAAGGCGATGGCTCCGGCGATTTCCTCCGGATCGGCGAGGCGCCGGAGGGCGACGGCCTGTCCCGCGGATTCGAAGGCGTCGCCGTAGCCGGCGGTGCCCTCGGTGCGGGTGGGCCCGGCGGCGACGGCGTTGACGCGGACTCCGGCGGGGCCGAACTCGGCGGCCCATACCCGGGTGAGGGATTCCAGGGCGGCTTTGGTGGCCCCGTAGACGCCGCTGCCGAGGCCGGGGGTGCCGGCCGCGCCGCTGCTGACATTGATGATGGCGCCGCGGCCGCGCTCGGCCATGCCGGGGGCGAGGGCCTGGACGAGGAGGTAGGGGGCGCGGAGGTTGATGTCGATGTGCGCGTCGAAGGTGGCGGGGGTGGTGTCGACGGTGCGGGCGAAGTGGAAGATCCCCGCGTTGTTGACCAGGATGTCGACGGCTCCGGCGCGGTCGGCCAGAGCGGTCACCTGCGCGGGGTCGGACAGGTCGGCGGGCTCGAAGCGGGCTTTGGCGCCCAGCGCTTCGATGCGCCGAACGGTGTCGGCGGCGCGCTGCTCGTCGCGGCCGTGGACGACGACGTCGGCGCCGCGGGCTGCCAGGGCCAGGGCGGTGGCCCGTCCGATGCCGGCGGTGGCGCCGGTGACCAGAGCGGTCTGCTGGGCGAGGTCGTGGTGCATGGTCGTGCTCTTTCCTGTGCGGTGCCGGCTGTGTGCGGGCCGGGGCTAACGGGTGCGGCGAGCGGTCAGGACGGTGTCGTGGACGGTGACCTGCCGGCCGTCGGGTGTGGTGGCCGTGCGGGGGCGGGCGGTTCGGGTGAGGGCCTGCCAGGCGTGTGCGGGGAGGTCGTCGGTGAGGTCGTCGGCGGTGTAGAAGATGTCGGGCTCGGGCGGGCGGGGCATGGCGGTGTCCAGGTCGCCGGGGTGGTGCCCGATGATCACCAGATGCCCGTCGGGGGCGACGCGTGAGGCGAGGGCGGCGAAGACGGCGCGGCGCAGGGGCGAGGGGAAGTGGAGGAACGAGGCGGTGACGAGGTCGTAGCGCGGGGCTCCGTCGTCGTGGGGTGTCCAGGTGCGGAGGTCGGCCTGCTGCCAGGTGAGGCGGCCGGCCAGGGCGGCCGGGGTGTGGCCGGCCGCGCGGGCGAGGGCCTGGGCGGAGAAGTCGGTACCGGTGACCTGCCAGCCCGCCCGGGCCAGCCAGAGGGCGTCGGCGCCCTCGCCGCATCCCGCCTCCAGCGCCGTCCCTGGAGTCAGCGTGTCCGCCTCTTCGACGAGGGCGGCGTTGGGCCGGCCGCTCCATAAGGGGTCGGGCCGGTGGTAGCGCCGGTCCCAGAACGCGGCTTCGTAGCGCGGATCGGTGTCACCCATAGGAGTTCTCCAGAGGTCTGAGGTGATCAGGCGGAGGGGGTGCCGGGGGCCGGGATGCGGCGCGCCCAGAGGCCGAACAGAACCAGTCCGGCCAGGGGGAAGGCGGCGGTCGCGAGCAGGGTTGCTCCCAGGCCGTCCTCCAGACCGCCGGTGGCGGACAGCACGCTGGTCAGGACGGCCAGGCCCATGCCGCCGCCGAGTTGCTGGAGGCCCTGGTTGAGGGCGGCGGCGGCGCCGATGTGCTCGGCGGGGGCCTGGTGCATGATCACGGCGGTGACGGGGGCGAACGTGGCGCCGGCGCCCGCGCCGAGCAGGATCGAGGGCAGCAGCACGGTGACGATCGAGGTGTGCGCGTCGGCGTCGGCGGCCACCAGCGCCATCCAGGCGATGCCCAGCACCAGCCCGGCGAGTCCCGCACTGCCGATGACGCGCTCGCCCAGCCGCGGCAGCAGCCGGGGGGTGAGCTGGTTGGTGGCGATCAGGCCGACGGTGAAGGGCACCAGGGCGAGTCCGGTCCGGATCGGGGTGAAGCCGAGCACCTGCTGGGTGAGCAGGGTGGTGAAGAACAGGAAGCCGACCTGCCCGGCGGGGACGACCAGCATCGACAGCAGCGGCCCGGCGCTGCGCAGGGAGGAGAAGAACGCGGGCGGCACCACCGGATGCGGATGTCGGCGTTCGCACACGACCAGGGCCGCGAGTGCGAGGGCGGCGACGGCGAACGACCCGGTCACCACCGGGCTGCCCCAGCCGCGGTCGGCGGCGGAGGTGAAGGCGAACACCAACGCCACCATCGTCAGGACCGAGGCCGTGGCGCCGCCGGTGTCCAGCGAGGTGCGCCGGCGCTCCATCTCCGGCAGGTTGCGCGCCGCACCCACCAACACCACAAGCCCGACGGGGGCGTTGACGAACATCACCCACTCCCAGCCCAGCGTCTGTGTCAGCACACCGCCCGCGAGCAGTCCGACCGCGGCTCCCGCGCCCACGGCCAGGACGAACATCGCCATCGCCCGCGAGCGCTGCGGGCCCGGTGCGGTGATCCCCATCAGCAGCACCATCACGCTGGGCGCCGCGATCGCCGCACCCACCCCCTGCAGCGCACGCGCCGCCACCAGCACCCCGGCGGAGGGCGCCAGCCCTCCGGCCACGGAGGCGATCACGAAGACGACGACGCCCAGGAGCAGGGCGCGGCGCGGGCCGATCATGGAGCCGGCCTTCCCGCTCAGCAGGATCAGCCCGCCGAAGGCCAGCGCGTAGGCGGTCACCACCCAGGACAGGCCCGCGCTGGAGAAGCCCAGCTCGCGGCCCATGTCGGGCAGGGCCACATTGACGATCGAGGTGTCCACGACGAACATCAGCTGCGTCAGCACCAGGATCACCACGGCCAGGGCCACCGGACCGCGGCGCACCGCCACCGCCGCTCCGGACGGCGCTGCGGCCTCCCGCCGCGCGTCCTTCAGCTCGCTGCCGCTGTCGTGGCTCATCGCATCGCTCCCCTTCCGTGCGGCAGCCCCGGTGGGAGCGCCTGCCATCACAGTCGGACCACTCCGCTCGGCATGCAAAGATCCTTGCTGCGGTGGCAAGGTGGAGGGATGGACGAAGAGACACAGGCGACGATGGCCGCGGTCGGCCCGCGCCTCAGGGGACTGCGGACCCAGCGCGGCCTTTCCCTGACCGCCCTGGCGGAGGCCACCGGGATCTCCCTCAGCACGCTCTCGCGCCTGGAAGCGGGCCTGCGCCGCCCCACGCTCGAACTGCTGCTGCCCCTGGCCCGGGAACTGCGCGTGGACATCGGCCTGCTCATCGGCGCCCCGCAGACGGGCGACCCCCGCCTGCACCTGCAACCTGTCACCCGTCACGGCATGACCATGCTGCCGCTCACCCGACGGGCAGGCAGCCTGCAGGCCTACAAATTGATCATCTCGCCGAAGACGCGCTCGCCCGAACCGGAGCAGGCCAGCCACGAGGGCTACGAATGGCTCTACGTCCTCGACGGCCGGCTGCGCCTTGTCCTGGGCGACAACGACCTGATCATGAGCCCGGGCGAGGCCGCCGAGTTCGACACCCGCACCCCCCACTGGTTCGGCAACGCCGACGAACACCCGGTCGAGATCCTCAGCCTCCTCGGCCACCAAGGGGAACGCGCGCACCTCCGCGCCCGCACCACACCGCGGTGAACCCGCCTCCGGCCGCTCACACCCTCCGGTGCCGGGCCATCAGCGCGAGATAGACCACGAGCGACGCGGCGAGGCCCACCGCCCAGCCGTAGTCCGCGAGGGGCTTGAGGAAGGGGATCAGCCCGTCCTCGGGGAAGGGCCCCTTGCCGGGAGCCGAGTGGGAGCCGCCGACCGCGAGCACCCCGCCGATCAGGAAGGCGGCGACGGCGCGCAGGTTCCAGCCGGAGGTGTACCAGTAGCGTCCGCCCGGGGTGTACAGGTCGGGCAGGTCCAGGGAGGTGCGGCGGAGCAGCCAGTAGTCGGCGATGAGGATGCCGGCGACGGTGCCGAGGAGTCCGCCGACGAGACCCAGCCAGGTGAAGATGTACAGCTCGGGCGTCTCGGTGAGCTTCCACGGCATGATCAGCACACCGACCACACCGGTGACCAGCGCGCCGGTGCGGAAGCTGATGAACCGGGGCGCCAGGTTCGCCAGGTCGTACGCGGGTGAGACCACGTTGGCCGCGATGTTCACCGAGATGGTGGCGACGAGCACCGTCACCAGCGCGAAGAGCAGCCCGAAGACGTTGTCCGTGCGCCCGGCGAGTGCGACCGGGTCCCACACCGGGGCACCGTAGACCGCCTGGCTGCCGGAGGTGACGAACACGGACAGCAGCGCGAACAGGGTCATCGTGGTGGGCAGTCCGAGGGTCTGGCCCCACACCTGGGCGCGCTGGCCCGCGCCGAAGCGGGTGAAGTCGGGGATGTTGAGACTCAGGGTCGACCAGAAGGCGATCATGCCCATCAGGGAGGGGAAGAACACCGGCCAGAAGTCCGCGCCCCAGCCGAGCCGCGAGGGCTGGTCCAGGAGCGGTCCGAGGCCGCCGGCCTTGTTGGTGATCCAGGCCAGCAGCACCAGCGCGCCGACGATGACGAACGGGGCGGCCCAGTTCTCGAACCGGCGCAGTGTCTCCATCCCCCGGTAGATGATGGCCAGTTCGAGGGCCCAGAACAGCACGAAGCACACCCACAGCGTCCACGGCTGCCCGCCGACCCGCGACGCCTCCGCCCAGCCGCCGAAGAGCTTGCCGAGCAGCACGAAGATGCCCTGGCCGCCGATCCAGGTCTGGATGCCGAACCAGGCGCAGGCCACCCCGGCCCGGATCATCGCCGGCAGGTTGGCGCCGCGCAGCCCGAACGAGGCCCGGGCCAGCACCGGGAACGGGATGCCGTACTTGGGGCCGGCGTGACCGGTCAGCAGCATCGGCGCGAGCACGATGACGTTGGCCAGCGCGATGGTGAACACGGCCTGTTTCCAGTCCATGCCCAGCGCGACGAGGCCGGAGGCGAGCAGCCAGGAGGGGATGTTGTGCGCCATCCCCACCCACAGGGCGGTGAAGTTGTACGTCGTCCAGCGGCGGCGGGCCAGCGGCACCGGCAGCAGGTCGTCGTTGACGAAGCGGCTGTCGGTGAGGGTGACGCCCGGCGGGAGTTCGACGCGTCCCGCCGGGTCGGGTATGGGATTCTCGGACGGCACGGGCGGGACGGTCGCGGTCATGGGCGTGTCCTTCGGGCAGTGGTACCGGTCAGCGGTGGAGGGCCGGGATGATCTCCGCTCCGTAGGCGTCGATCGTCGTTTCCTGCGCGTCGTGCATGTCGTAGACGGCGAACTGGTCCACGCCCAGCTCGCGCAGGGCCTTGAGCTTCTCGATGTGCGCCTCGGCCGGGCCGAGCAGGCAGAACCGGTCGACGATCTCGTCGGGCACGAAGTCCGTGGAGGGATTGCCGGCCCGTCCGTGGTGGCTGTAGTCGTAGCCGTGCCGTTCCTTGATGTACGCCGTCAGCGCCTCGGGGACCAGGTCGGAGTGCTCGCCGTAGCGGGCGACCAGGTCGGCGACGTGGTTGCCGACCATCCCGCCGAACCAGCGGCACTGCTCACGGGCGTGCGCCAGATCGTCACCGACGTACGCGGGGGCGGCGACGCAGACGGTGACGGACGCGGGATCACGTCCGGCCTCCTCGGCGGCGGCGCGCACCGCCTTCACCATCCACTCGGTGAGGTACGGGTCGGCGAGCTGGAGGATGAACCCGTCGGCCTTGTGCCCGGCCAGGGCGAGCGCCTTGGGTCCGTACGCCGCCATCCAGACGGGCAACTTGCCCTCCCGCACCCACGGGAGCCGCAGCGGCTGTCCGTCGACCTCGGCCTCCCGTCCCTCGGCGAGGTCGCGGATCACACCGATCGCCTCGCCGAGGCGGGCCAGCGTGTTGGGTCTGCGTCCGGCGACGCGCATCGCGGAGTCGCCGCGTCCGATGCCGCAGACGGTGCGGTTGCCGAACATGTCGTTGAGGGTGGCGAAGGTGGAGGCGGTGACCTCCCAGGTGCGGGTGCCCGGGTTGGTGACCATCGGGCCGACCTTCAGTTTCGTGGTGCTGGCCAGGATCTGGCTGTAGATCACAAAGGGTTCCTGCCACAGCACGGCGGAGTCGAAGGTCCAGCCATGGGTGAAGCCGTTGCGCTCGGCGCGCTTCATCAGGCCGACCACCCGCGAGGCAGGCGGGTCGGTCTGCAGGACGAGTCCGAAGTCCATGGGCGGGGCTCCTAGGTGAGGTACTGACAGGTGGAACGCGGGGTGTAGACGCCGTGCCCGGCGCGTCCGGTGTACTCCCGGTCGGTGATGACGGGGACGCCGCGCGAGAGGACGGTCTCGACGCGGCCGGTGACGCGCTTGCCCTCGTAGGCCGAGTAGTCGACGTTCATGTGATGGGTGCCGGCGGAGATGACCTGCTCGGCGCCGGGGTCGTAGATCACGACGTCGGCGTCGGCGCCCGGCGCGATGGTGCCCTTCTTCGGGTACAGGCCGAACATGCGGGCCGGGGTGGCGCAGGCGATCTCGATCCAGCGCCGGCGGGAGATGTGTCCGTCGACGACGGCCTGGTGGAGCAGGTCCATACGGTTCTCCACGCCCGGCAGGCCGTTGGGGATCCTGGAGAAGTCGCCGCGGCCGAGTTCCTTCTGGCCGGTGAAGCAGAACGGGCAGTGGTCGGTGGAGACCACCTGGAGGTCGTTGGTGCGCAGGCCCCGCCAGAGCGCCGCCTGGTGCTCCTTGGGCCGCAGCGGGGTGCTGCACACGTACTTGGCGCCCTCGAAGTCGGGCTCGGCGAGGTTGTCGGTGGACAGGAACAGATACTGCGGGCAGGTCTCCCCGAAGACGTTCAGGCCCTCGTCGCGGGCCCGCGCCAGCTCGGCCACCGCCTCGGTGGCGGAGACGTGGACGACGTACAGCGGGGCGCCGGCGACCTGGGCGAGCCGGATGGCGCGGTGCGTGGCCTCGGCCTCGAGCAGGGCCCCCCGGACCTCGCCGTGGAAGCGTGGGTCGGTCTCGCCGCGCGCCAGGGCCTGCTCGACCAGCACGTCGATCGCGATGCCGTTCTCGGCGTGCATCATGATCAGCCCACCGTTGCCGGCGGAGCGCTGCATGGCGCGCAGGATCTGGCCGTCGTCGGAGTAGAAGACGCCCGGGTACGCCATGAACTGCTTGAAGCTGGTCACGCCCTCCTCGACCAGGAGGTCCATCTCCTTCAGCGTCTCCTGGTTCACATCGGAGACGATCATGTGGAAGCCGTAGTCGATCGCGCAGTTCCCCTCCGCCTTGGCGTGCCAGGCGTCCAGGCCCTCGCGCAGGGCGTGGCCGACGCTCTGCACGGCGAAGTCGACGATCGTGGTGGTGCCGCCCCAGGCGGCGGCGCGGGTGCCGGTCTCGAAGGTGTCGGAGGCGAAGGTGCCGCCGAAGGGCAGCTCCATGTGGGTGTGGGCGTCGACCCCGCCCGGGATGACGTACTTGCCGGTGGCGTCGATGGTGCGGTCGGCGGTGAGGACGCCCGCGGCGCCGATGGCGGCGATGCGGCCGTCCTCGATCAGGACGTCGGCGTGGATCTCGTCGGAAGCGGTGATGACGAGGCCGCCGTGGATCAGTGTCCGGCTCATGGTCGCTCCTCGCGGTGGGTCGTGCCGGGTGTGCTCTCCCTCAGGGCGCTGTCAGGGGGCCATAGGCGCCCGGGGCGCGGTCGCGGTAGAACTGCCAGCGGTCGCGGACCTCCCTGAGCTTTGCCAGGTCCAGGTCGCGGACGACGAGTTCGGTCTCCTTGTCGCTCGCCGGCTCGCCGACGAACTGGGCCTCCGGGTCGACGAAGTAGCTCGTGCCGTAGAAGTCGTTGTCCCCGTACTCCTCCACGCCCACCCGGTTGATCGCGCCGACGAAGTACTCGTTGGCGACGGCCGCCGCCGGCTGTTCCAGCTGCCAGAGGTAGCCGGAGAGGCCGCGTGAGGTGGCGGAGGGATTGAAGACGATCTCGGCGCCCGCGAGGCCCAGCGCGCGCCAGCCCTCGGGGAAGTGGCGGTCGTAGCAGATGTAGACGCCGATCCGGCCGGCCTTGGTGTCGAAGACGGGCCAGCCGCTGTTGCCGGGACGGAAGTAGAACTTCTCCCAGAAGCCCTTGACCTGCGGGATGTGCGTCTTGCGGTACTTGCCGAGGTAGCTGCCGTCGGCGTCGATCACGGCGGCCGTGTTGTAGAGGACCCCGGGCTGCTCCTCCTCGTACATCGGCAGTACCAGGACGATTCCCAGTTCCCGTGCCAGGGTCTGGAAGCGCCGGACGACGGGCCCGTCCGGGATGTGCTCGGCGTACTCGTAGAACGCCGGGTCCTGCACCTGGCAGAAGTACGGTCCGTAGAACAGCTCCTGGAAGCAGAGCACTTGGGCACCCTGGGCGGCGGCGTCGCGGGCGGCCTGCTCGTGGACCCGGATCATCGACTCCTTGTCGCCGGTCCACGCGGTCTGGAAGACGGCGGCACGGATCATCGGACTCATCAAGACCTCCGGTCGCTCGGTGTGCGGCGAGCCTAGGGAGGCGAGGAGCCTGCTTTGAGTTGCAGCGTGTCACGTCTGCCGGGGTGCGGCGTGTCACCGTGTCACCCGTCGACGAACCCATGTCTCACCGCCGTTGTCGCAGGTAAGCCGCGTGTTTCAGCGCTGTTGCGCGTCGTGTGCGAGGAGCGCGATGTGGACCGAGGCGGCCTGCTCGAAGTCGTCGAGGTCCACGCCCAGCCGGGTCTGTATCGCCTCGAGGCGGCGGTAGAGCGCGGGCCGGGAGACATGGTGGAGCTGCGCGGTGCGGGACTTGTTGCGGCCGGTGGCGAGGTAGGTGCGCAGCACCGACAGCAGGTCCTCGGAGGGGTCGCGGAGCAGGCCGTCCAACTCCCGCTCCGCGAAGGACTGGACCTGCGGATCGTCCCGCAACAGCCGGATCAGGCCGCGCAGATGGACGTCCCGGAGGCGGACGACGGGCGGCAGGTCCAGCGCGGCGGCGGAGTCCGTCACGGCGTCGGCCACGTGCCGGGCCTCGCGCAGCCCGGCGGGCACGTCGTCGAAGCCGGTGCGGGCGCCGGCCGCCGCCACCACCGCGGGCCCGGCCCCGGGCTCGGCGCGCAGCCGGGCGGCGAAGTGCCCGGTGAGGACGTCGGCGTCCTGGTCGCGGGCGAGGCTCAGCAGGACGGCGGTCGCCGTGTCGCAGAGTTCGGCGGCGATCCCGGGGAGCCCCAGCAGGCGCAGCACGCGGTCCAGCTGGGCCGCGTCCCGGCCCCGTACGACGAGCGGCACGAAGGTGCGGCGGTTCACCGGCAGCCCGGCCGCGCGCGCCCGGGGCAGCAGGTGCCGCGCCGGTACGACGCCGCCGACCAGGTCGGTCAGCAGGCTCTGCGCGGACTGTTCCTCCCAGGTGCGGACGGTGGTGCCGCCGAGCATGCGGTGCAGCACGAGGGCCTCGGCGGCGCGGTCGGCGAGCAGCCGCCCGGTGGCGGTGTCGCCCCGGTAGCCGCACAGCACGAGGCGGCCCCAGCGTTCGCCGCGCCCGCCGAGTTCGGCGCGGATCCAGCCGTCGCCCTCGCCGCGGCCGGCCTGCCGGGCGATGCGTTCCCAGTCGCGCAGGACGTCGTCCACGGCGGGCCGCTCCCCCGCCGTGCCGAGGACGCGGTGGGCGAGGTTGGTGACGACGACGGGGCAGCCGCTGTGCCGGGCCACCTCGTCGAGCAGGCGTTGCAGCGGGGCGCCGGCGGTGATCAGGGCGGTGAGTTCGGTGCGGACGGCCTCGGAGAGGCTGACGGCGGCGAACTTGCTCCGGACCAGGCGGGACTGCACCTCCTCGGTCAACTGGGCGAAGGGGAAGGGACGGTGGAGGACCACGAGGGGCATGCCGCACCGCTCCGCCGCCCGCCGCATGGCCTCGGGCGGAGACGGGAAGGCCCGGCCCAGTCCGAGGACCACGGCGGACGCCTCGGCGCGGTGCATGGAGCGGACGTACTCGGCCTGCTTGGCCTCGTCACCGGCGAGCAGCACCCCGGTGGTGAGCACCATCTCGCCGCCACTGAGCATCACCCCGACGTCGGCCGCCTCGGCGACGTGCACCCAGCGCACCGGCCGGTCCAGCCGCCCCGCGCCCGCCACCACCTCGGGCTCCCCGGCGAGCACCCGCTCCAGGGCGAGGACCTGCCGGACGGACAAGGCCGGTGCGGATGCCTCCCAGGTCGTCATGGCAGCGTCCTTCTGCTCGGTGTAGCGCTCCTACCGGATGCTCCGCAGCGCGCGTTCGAGGATGTCCGCGCCCTCCTCGGCCTCCGCGACGTTGAGGGACAGCGGCGGGGCGATGCGCAGCGCGCTGGTGTTGTGTCCGCCGCCCTTGCCGATGAGCAGGCCGCCCTCGCGGGCCGCCTCCAGGACGGCGGACGCCGCCTCGGGGTCGGCCTCGTCGGTGCCGGGCCGGCTCAGCTCGATCCCGATCATCAGCCCGCGTCCGCGGACCTCCCGTACGGCCGGCACGTGGGCGGCGACGGCCCGCAGCCGCTCGATGAGCAGGCCGCCGACCCGGCGGGCGTTGCCCTGGAGGTCGTGCTCCAGCAGGTAGTTGAGGTTGGCCAGCCCTGCCGCCATGGTGATCTGGGTGCCGCCGAACGTCGAGATGCTGTTGGCGTCCAGGCAGTTCATGATCTCGGAGCGGGCGACGACCCCGCCGATGGACATGCCGTTGCCGATGCCCTTGGCGAAGGTCAGCATGTCGGGCGGGCCGCCGCGGCCGTGGGCCTGCCAGCCCCAGAAGTGCTCGCCGGTGCGGCCCCAGCCGGTCTGCACCTCGTCGGCGATCCACAGGATGCCCCGCTCGTGGAGCACCTCGCGGAAGGCCGCGTACAGCCCGTCGGGCGGGGAGGTGAAGCCGCCGACGCCCTGGATCGGTTCGGCGATCAGCGCGGCGGGCGGGCGGGTGTGGCCGAGGAGGTCCTTGAGGTCGTCGACGCAGGCCGCGACGAAGTCGTAGTCGTCGAGTGCGGCGAACGGGCCCCGGGTGCGCACGCCGCCGTGCACGTACAGCGTCTGGAGCGGGGAGAGCGAGGTCGGGGACCAGCCGCGGTTGCCGGTGATGCCGACGGAGCTGAAGGAGCGGCCGTGGTAGCTGTTGCGCATGGCCAGGACGGTGTTGCTGCGCCGGTAGGTGGTGGCGAGCAGCAGGGCGGTGTCGTTGGCCTCGGTGCCGGAGGTGGTGAAGAAGACCCGGGCGTCCGGGATGCCGCTCAACTTGGCGATGCGCTCGGCGAGTTCCACCATCGGCCGGTTGAGGTAGAGGGTGGAGGAGTGGACGATCCGCCCGGCCTGTTCGCTCACCGCCTTGGTGATCTCGGGCAGCGCGTGGGCGGTCATGGTGGTGAGGATGCCGCCGAAGAAGTCGAGGTAGCGGTTGCCGTCGGCGTCCCAGACGTGGCGTCCCTCGCCGTGGGTGATCTCGAGGGGCTCCTCGTAGTAGAGGGCGAGCCAGTCGGGGAGCACGGAGCGGTGGCGGCCCAGCAGGTCGTCGGTCACGGCCGCACCAGTCCCTCGTAGGCGTCGGGGCGGCGGTCGCGGTAGAAGGCCCACTGCTGCCGCACCTCTTCGATGAGGTCGAAGTCCAGGTCGCGTACCACGAGTTCCTCCTTGCTGTCGCTGGCGACGTCGCCGACGAACTGCCCGCGCGGGTCGACGAAGTAGCTCGTGCCGTAGAAGTCGTTGTCCCCGTACTCCTCCACGCCCACACGGTTGATCGCGCCGACGAAGTACTCGTTGGCGACGGCCGCCGCCGGCTGTTCCAGCCGCCACAGGTAGGACGACAGGCCCCGGTGGGTGGCGGACGGGTTGTAGACCAGCTGGGCGCCGTTGAGGCCGAGTTGCCGCCAGCCCTCCGGGAAGTGGCGGTCGTAGCAGATGTAGACGCCGACCTTGCCCACGGCGGTGTCGAAGACGGGCCAGCCGAGGTTGCCGGGCCGGAAGTAGAACTTCTCCCAGAAGCCCTTCACTTGCGGGATGTGGTGCTTGCGGTACTTGCCGAGGACGGTGCCGTCGGCGTCGATCACGGCGGCGGTGTTGTAGTAGTGGCCCGACTGCTCGATCTCGAACACCGGCACGACGACGACCATGCCGGTCTCGCGGGCGAGTGCCTGCATCCGCAGCGTGGTGGGGCCGTCGGGGACGGGTTCGGCCCAGCGGTAGTGCTCGGGGTCCTGGACCTGGCAGAAGTAGGGGGAGTTGAACACCTCCTGGAACCCGATGACCTTCGCGCCCCGCCGCGCCGCCTCGCGGGCGTGCTCCTCGTGTTTCGCCAGCATGGACTCGGTGTCGCCGGTCCAGGTCGCCTGGACCAGAGCGGCACGTACGACGTTGGTCATGAGCTGCTCCTTCGACGCGACGTCAGCGCCTCTACGCCCGTAGAAACGGTCGTAGAGGGACGAACGTAAGCCTCTCGGACGGCCTTGCCAAGACCATCGTCGTCAAGGCCGGGGAGTCGATCGTGTTTGACACCCCGGTGGGTGAGTCGGCCCGGCCGGGCGCCGCCGGTCAGGCGGCGAGGCCCGCGACACGGAGGGCGTGCAGCAGGTCCCGGTGCCGGCCGTCGGAGACCCCCCGGGCGGCGGTCAGGAGCAGCGGCACGAGCCGGTACGGGTCGGGGGCGGCGGTGCGGGCGGCGTCCTCCGGGGGGCGGGTGCGGACACAGGCGTCGAGCAGGGCGCGCGCCTCGGCGTGCCGCGTCTCGGCGGTCAGGGTGAGCACGGCCCGCCCGATCTCGTCGGCCGGCCGGACGACGCCCTGGCGCAGGATCCGCTCGGCGTCCTCGTCGCGGCCGGCCGCGGCCAGCGCACCGGCGACGGCGACCAGCCGGTCGGTGGGCAGCGCGGCGGCCTCCCACAGCAGCGTCGCCCAGTCGGCGCCGAGGCCGGCCCGCCGCATCTCGTCGGCGAGCAGCGGGAAGCGTGCGGCGGGGGCGTACGCGGTCTCGGTCAGCAGCGCGTGCGCCTCCCCGCCGCGCTCCTCGCGCCGCAGGCGGGCGAGCGCCGCGACGGTCCGGGCGGCCTCCTGCCGGTCGGCCGGCCCGACGCGCCGCTCGGGTTGGGGCTCCTCCACCGGCGTCCGCTCACCTCCCCCGGCGAACCGCGCGCCCCGGGCACCGGCGGGGGCCGGCGGCAGGCTCGGCACGGCGGCAGGCGGTACGACGACGGCCTCCCCCTCGGCCACCCCGGCGAACCGCGCCCCGCCCCGCCGCCGTTTACGCCCCTTGCCTCCGGCAGCCCGCCCGGCATCCGGCCCCGGCGCAGACGTCCCGCGCCCGGCCTCATACCCGGGCCGCCCCGCACCGGACGCGGCCGGACGGTTCCCGGCGCCACCCGCAGCCCCGGAAGCACCGACGTCCCGGTTCTCCGCCTCCCTGGCACGGGTCTCCTCCGCCGCGACCTCGCCCTGGCCCTGCCCCGGCCCCGTATGCCACCCACCACCGGCCTCGAACGCATACTCAGGCCCCGGCGCAGACACGGCACCGCCCACCGCACCCACCGAACCGGAAACACCGACATCCCAACCCTCCACACCCCCAGCACCGCTCACCTCCGGCCCACCACCCTGACCCCGCCCCACCCCGGAACGCCACCCACCACCGGCCCCGAACGCATACCCAGGCCCCGGCGCAGACACGGCGCCCGCCGGGCCAGGTGCACCGAAGTCTCCGCTGCCCCCACCCCCATCAGCCACGCCCCGGCCGTTCTCGGCCGCGCCCGCCTGGCCCGGGGCAGGGAGATCCCGCCCGGCCGCACCTCCGGCGCCGGGCGCCCCTGCCGAGGATCCCTCGGCGGCATCCCGCCCCGGCGCGGAAGCCCCGTGCCCGAACTCCGCGCCGGGCGCCGCCCGGCCGCTCGCGGCGGCACCCGCCGGGCCGAGGACACGGGCATCCCGGCCGTCCGCCTCCCCCGGAACCCCCTCGCCGACATCCCGCCCCGGGTAGGGAGCCGCAGGGCCGGCGGAGCCGGAGCCGTGCCCTGTGGGTGAGCCGTTCCACTCGGGGACGGCGGCGGGCGCATGCGTCGGTCCGGAGGGCCGGGGCGTGCCCGGCGCGGCCGGACCGGCCGTCGGGCGGGTGGCGCGGTCGAGGGCGGACACGCGGGCGGTGATCTCGGCACACCGTGCCGTGGCGCGTGCGTGGTCGTCCTCGGCCCAGGCGAGGTCGGCGCCGAGGGCCTCCGCCTCCTCGGCGGTCGCCGCGGCCGCCAGCCTGCGCACCAGTGCCGCGCGGCGCTCCGCCGCGTACCGCTGTTCGCGCAGCATCACATCGAGCCGGTCGCTCAGGGTCTCCCGGGCCCCGGGCCGGGCGTCGTACACCTCCACCGCCGACGCGTGCAGGGCACGCGCCCTCGGCGTCTCGGCCTCGGCGGCGCCGGTACCGTACGCGACCGCGAGGTCGTGGAGCAGGGACTCCAGCACATCCCACGGCGGCGGTTCACGCCCTTCGAGGCACGCCCGCATCCCCTCGGGATCCCGCTGCCAGAACACCAGGCACCAGCCGCCGTAGCGGTCCAGGCGCGCCAGCAGATCCCGCAGGTAGTCCGTGAACTCCCGGACCGCGTCCGGGAGTCGCTCCGCCGCCATAGTCAACTCCCGCCAGATCCGGAGCACTCGACTCCGTAGGCAACACCCGTCGTGTTACAGCGGCGCTACGGAGAGTTTTCCGGCGGGATGCGAACCCCGCGTCCGGACCCGCGCGGACGCGGCTCCCGGCTCGCGACTCAGGCCGCGATCGACGTATCCGGCGCCTGTGGCGCGCAGCGCTCGACCAGCGTGTCCATCGAGAGCCCGAGCGCGCCGGCCAGCGCGGCCACAGTGAAGAACGCCGGCGTCGGCGCCCTCCCGGTCTCGATCTTCCGCAGGGTCTCCGGGGAGATCCCGGCGTGTGCCGCGATCTCCGCCATGCTGCGGTCGCCGCGCGTCTCGCGCAGCAGCCGGCCGAGCCGCTCGCCGCGCTCGCGCTCTTCGGGGGTCAAGGGGGTGCGCACCATGGAGCCCATTCTAATACCGGTATAGTAATTGGCATGGTGGAACTCAAGACCGACACATCGATCGATGCCATGTACGAGGCCGGCCAGGTCGTCGCGAGCGCGCTGAGCGCCGTACGGAAGGCCGCCGACGTGGGCGTTTCCCTGCTCGAGCTCGACGAGGTGGCCCGGGACGTGCTGCGCGCGGCGGGTGCGGACTCGCCCTTCCTCGGATACCGGCCGTCCTTCGCCCCGACCCCGTTCCCCGCGGTGATCTGCGCCTCCGTGAACAACGCGATCGTGCACGGCATCCCGGACGGCTACCGGCTGCGCGACGGGGATCTGGTCTCCATCGACTGCGGCGCCCAACTGGGCGGGTGGGCCGGTGACTCGGCGATCAGTTTCACCGTGGGCACCGCGCGCCCGGCCGACGTGCGGTTGATCGAGGCCACCGAGCGGGCGCTCGCGGCGGGCATCGAGGCCGCCGTCGTCGGCAACCGCATCGGCGACATCGCCCACGCGATCGGCACGGTGTGCCGCGGGGCGGGATACGGGATCATGGAGGACTTCGGGGGCCACGGCATCGGGCGCCGTATGCACGAGGACCCGGCGGTGCCGAACGAGGGGCGCCCGGGCCGGGGTATGCCCCTGCGGCACGGCATGTGCCTCGCGATCGAGCCCATGCTGATCGGCGGCGGCACGGACACGTACCATGCCGCGCCGGACGGCTGGACCCTGCGCACCGACGACGGCTCCCGCGCGGCGCACGCGGAGCACACGGTGGCGATCACGGACGCAGGCCCCCGCATCCTGACGGCCCGCGCGTAGGGCCCCCAACCGCGCGCCGGCACCGAGCCGGGACCGCCTGCCCGTGCCCCGAGCCGGGACGGGAAAGCGCGTGCCCGCGCCGAGCCAGGACGACACGCCCGTCCGCGCACGCAGCGGAACCGCCCACGCGCCCGTGCACACACGGGACCGCCCGCCCGCGCGGAATCGGAACGGAACGCGCACCCGCGCGGAATCAGGACGAGACACGCGCCCGCGCGTGAACGGAACACCGCGGCTGCCGCAAACGGGACCGCGGGCCCGCAGGCGCGCGGTCAGGACGAGACATGCGCCCGCGCCGCATCACGGCCACGCACCCCTCCGCACTCAAGGCAGGACAACCGCCCGCGCGCCCGCCCCTGCGGACGCAGTCGGGACGCGCGCTCGCCGTGGACGGGACCGTCCGCTCGTGGTCGGTACGGGACGCCCTTCGGCGTGCTACGAGGGCGGCCGCGGAGGGCTCGTCCCGGTGGTGTCGAGCTGGACATGCCCGCCCCAACGGATCGTGTCATCGTGGGCATGAGCGAGCCCCGGCCGGGTTACCCGGCCCCGGCACGTCGACCCAGCGAAGGAACGGATGACGATGACGAATGGTTTCGTCGGCCCGGAGGGTGACCCGTTCGCAGAATTCCTCGCCCGCTTCTTCGGCGGACAGCGCCCCCGCCAGATCGACATCGGCAGGCTTCTGAGCCAGCCCGCCCGGGAGCTGGTGCGCGGCGCCGCCCAGTACGCCGCCGAGCACGGCAGCCGTGACCTGGACACCCAGCACCTGCTGCGCGCCGCCCTCTCCGCCGAGCCGACCCGGAGCCTGCTCAGCCGGGCGGGCGCGGACCCCGACTCGCTGGCGTCCCAGATCGACGACCGGTCGGGCCCGGTGCAGCACAGTCCGGGCGAGGCCCCGCCGCCGACCTCGCTGTCCCTGACCCCCGCCGTCAAGCGCGCCCTGCTCGACGCCCACGAGATGGCCCGCGCGAGCGGCGCCGGCTACATCGGCCCCGAGCATGTGCTCAGCGCCCTGGCCGCCAACCCCGACTCGGCCGCCGGGCACATCCTGCACGCCGCCCGGTACGCCCCCTCCGGCCAGCCGGAGACGCCGGAGGCCGCCCCGCCGCGTGCGGAGCGCCCGCGGCCCGCGACGGGCACCCCGACGCTGGACAAGTACGGCCGTGACCTCACCTCCCTGGCCCGGGAGGGGCGGATCGACCCGGTGATCGGGCGCGACCAGGAGATCGAGCAGACCGTCGAGGTGCTCTCCCGGCGCGGTAAGAACAACCCCGTGCTGATCGGCGACGCGGGCGTCGGCAAGACCGCGGTCGTGGAAGGGCTCGCCCAGCGCATCGCCGAGGGCGACGTGCCCGACATCCTCCTCGGGCGGCGCGTGGTCGCCCTGGACCTGACGGCGGTCGTCGCCGGGACCCGCTACCGGGGAGACTTCGAGGAGCGGATGAACAACATCGTCGAGGAGATCCGCTCCCACTCCGAACAGCTGATCATCTTCATCGACGAACTGCACACCGTCGTCGGCGCCGGGGGCGGAGGCGAGGGCGGCTCGATGGATGCGGGCAACATCCTCAAGCCGGCCCTCGCCCGCGGCGAACTGCACATCGTCGGGGCGACCACCCTGGAGGAGTACCGCAGGATCGAGAAGGACGCCGCGCTGGCCCGCCGCTTCCAGCCGATCCTGGTGCCGGAGCCCACCCCCGCGGACGCGGTCGAGATCCTGCGCGGTCTGCGCGACCGGTACGAGGCGCACCACCAGGTCCGCTACACCGACGAGGCGCTGGTGGCGGCCGTGGAGCTGTCCGACCGGTATCTGAGCGACCGCCGGCTGCCGGACAAGGCCATCGACCTCATCGACCAGGCCGGCGCCCGGGTGCGGCTGCGGTCGCGGACCAAGGGCACGGACGTACGGGCGATGGAGCGCGAGGTCGAGCAGCTGACCTGCGACAAGGACCAGGCGGTCGCCGACGAGCAGTACGAGCAGGCGACCCGGTTGCGGGACCGGATCGCGGAGCTGAAGCAGCGGATCACGGAGGCCGGCGGCGAGGACGAGGTCGACGAGGGCCAGAGCCTGTGGGTGGACTCCGAGGCGATCGCCGAGGTGGTGGCCCGGCAGACGGGCATCCCGGTCAGCCGCCTCACCGAGGAGGAGAAGGACCGGCTGCTGGGTCTTGAGCAGCATCTGCACCAGCGGGTCGTCGGCCAGGAGGAGGCCGTGCGCGTGGTCTCGGACGCCGTGATGCGCTCCCGCGCGGGGCTGTCCAGTCCGGACCGGCCGATCGGCAGCTTCCTGTTCCTCGGGCCGACCGGCGTCGGCAAGACGGAGCTGGCGCGGGCGCTGGCCGAGGCGCTGTTCGGCAGCGAGGACCGGATGGTGCGGCTCGACATGAGCGAGTACCAGGAGCGGCACACGGTGAGCCGCCTGGTGGGCGCCCCGCCCGGCTACGTGGGCCATGAGGAGGCCGGTCAGCTCACCGAGGTGGTGCGCCGGCACCCGTACTCGCTGCTGCTGCTCGACGAGGTGGAGAAGGCGCACCCGGACGTCTTCAACATCCTGCTCCAGGTGCTGGACGACGGGCGGCTGACCGACGCGCAGGGCCGCACGGTGGACTTCACCAACACCGTGATCGTCATGACCAGCAATCTCGGCTCCGAGGCGATCACCCGGCGCGGGGCGAGCCTGGGGTTCGCGACGGGCGGCGCGGAGGCGGACGAGGAGGCGCGGCGCGAGCAGATCCTGCGTCCGCTGCGGGACCACTTCCGGCCGGAGTTCCTCAACCGGATCGACGAGATCGTGGTGTTCCGCCAGCTCACCGCGGAGGAACTGCGGCAGATCACCAACCTGCTGCTGGAGAGCACGCGGCGCAGCCTCAAGGGCCAGAACATCGGGGTCGACTTCACCGACGCGGCGGTGGACTGGCTGGCCGAGCGCGGCCACCAGCCCGAGTACGGCGCCCGGCCGCTGCGCCGCACCATCCAGCGCGAGGTGGACAACCAGCTCTCCCGGCTCCTCCTGGACGGGCGGGTCCGCGAGGGCGGCCGGGTGACGGTGGACGCCCAGGACGGCCACCTGACATTCCGCACCCAGGAAACACCAACACCGGAGCTGTGAACCGCCCACCGGAGCAACGCGACCCGGCTCCCCCGGCCCGCGCCCCGCCGCACCACGTCGCACGCCCGCGGACGCCCTTGTCGCGCTACCGGGCCCGTGCCCGGTGCACGCCACCGCGCTACCAGCACGCCTCCGGACCGTCCCACCGCGCCACCGCGCCACCGGCCCATGGCCGAAGCATCCAAATGCACCACCGGCCTTGCCCGAGCCGCACCGCGCGCGCATGCCCGCGATGGCCCTGTAGCGCCACCGGCCCATGCCCGATGCACACCACCGCACCACGGGTGCGCGTTCGAGCCGCCCCAACGCGCCGCCGGCGCACACCCGAACCACACCACCGCGCCGCCCCGCCGCACCGCACGCGCATGCCCGCGATGGCCCTGTAGCGCCACCGGCCCATGCCCGATGCACACCACCGCACCACGGGTGCGCGTTCGAGCCGCCCCAACGCACCGCCGGCGCACGCCCGAACCACACCACCGCGCCGCCCCACCGCAGTGCGGGCGCGCCCGGGCCGCCCCGAGCGCGGCGCGTGTTCCGGGCGCCCCCGTCGCACTACCGCCGCGCGTCCCGGGGGCGCCCCTCCGCGCTACCGCCGCGACGGATGGACCACCATCGCGGAACCACCGCCCCGGCGGACCTTCTCCGCTGCCGCCAGCCACCGGCCGTCGGGCAGGCGCTGGACGGCTGTCGCGGCGCCGATCTCCGGGTTTTCGCGGAAGGAGTGGCCGATGGCCTCCAGGCTCCGGCGCAGCTCGCCGTCGTACAGGCCGGGTTCGAGATCCGTGCGTGCCGTGTTGCGCTGGCTGGCGCGCGGTGCGGCGATCGCGTCGGCCAGGGGCAGACCGCGGTCGAGGAAGCCCGTGAGGGTTTGCAGCACGGTGGTGATGATGGTCGAGCCGCCGGGTGAGCCGAGCGCCACCACCGGCCGGTCGTGGCGGTCGAGCACGATCGTCGGCGAGATCGACGACCGGGGCCGCTTGCCGGGACCGGGCAGGTTCGGGTCGTGGACGGCCGGGTCCGCGGGCGCGAAGGAGAAGTCGGTCAACTCGTTGTTGAGCAGGAACCCGCGCCCGGGCACGGTGATGCCGCTGCCGCCGGTCTGTTCGATGGTGAGGGTGTAGGCGACGACGTTGCCCCACCGGTCCGCGGTGGTCAGATGCGTGGTGTTCTCGCCCTCGTACGTCGTCGGCGCGGCCTTGCCGCCCGTCGCGCAGGGCCGTGGGTCGCGGGGGTCGCCGGGGGCGAGGGGGCTGGTGAGGACGGCGTCGTCCCTGATGAGGCACGCGCGGGAGTCGGCGAACCGCTGGGAGAGCAGTTCCCTGGTCGGTACGTCCTCGAAGGCGGGGTCGCCGAGCCAGCGCCCCCGGTCCGCGAACGCGATGCGGCTCGCCTCGATGAGACGGTGCAGGTAGCCAACGTCGCTCGCGTCGGAGAGGTCGGTGCGCTCCAGGATGTTGAGTGCCTCGCCGACCGTGGTGCCGCCGGAGGAGGAGGGCGCGATGGAGTAGACGTCCAGGCCGCGGTACGAGGTCTTCGTCGGCGGCTGGAACTTCGCCCGGTAGACGGCGAGATCGCGGGCGGACAGCTCGCCGGGGCGGGCGTTCCAGCCGGAGTCCGGGTCCACGGGCGGCTTGTTGACCGCGTCGACGATGTCCCGGCCGATGGCGCCCCGGTACAGGGCGTCGACACCCTTGCGGCGCAACTCCTCGTAGGTGCGGGCCAGATCGGGGTTCTTGAAGGTGGAGCCGACGGCCGGGAGCTCCCCGCCGGGCAGGAACAGCTCGGCCGTGTCGGGGAAGTAGCGGAAGCGGGTCTCGTTCGCGGCGGTCTGCGCGCGGAAGGTCTCGTCGACGGTGAAGCCCTTGCGCGCGAGGCGTTCGGCGGGCTCGAGGACCGTGCTCAGGCCGCGCCTGCCCCACGCGTCGAGCGCCCGCTGCCAGGTGGCGGGCGTGCCGGGGGTGCCGACCCCGAGTCCGCTGCTGACGGCTTCGGCGAACGGCAGCGGCTCCCCGTTCTCCAGGAACAGTCCGGCGTCGGCGGTGAGCGGCGCGGTCTCGCGGCCGTCGAGGGTGTGGACGGTGCGGGAGCGGGCGTCGTAGTAGACGAAGTAGCCGCCTCCGCCGATGCCGGCCGAATAGGGCTCGGTGACACCGAGCGCGGCGGCCGTGGCGACGGCCGCGTCGACGGCGTTGCCGCCCTTCCTCAGGACCTCGATCCCGGCGGCGGAGGCGTCGGCGTCGACGCTGGAGACCGCGCCGCCGTGGCCGACGGCCACCGGGACCTTGGGGGCGTGCGGGGCGGGCCGCCCGTGTGCGGCGGGCGGCGCGGCCGCCCCCACCGACACGACGGCGGCACCGACCGCCAGGACCGCGAATCTCCGTGCGACAGGGCGACGCATCCGCACCTCCGGTAAAGGGCCGTCCGGCGCAGCTTAGTTCGTCGCCATGCCCTCGTCAGGTACCCCGGCGGGCGTGCCGTGCCGGTGGTCCGGGGCGTCCGGGCGGCCTGCTCGTCGAACACGGGTTTGCGTCGGCCCGCTACCATGCGCGCCCATGAGTGACGACGTACGCAATCTCGTTCTGGGTGTGGTGTCCGCCGGCATCTGTGCTGCGCTGGGCTGGATCGCCCGTACCTATCTGTGGAGGCGGAAGCTCCGGCGCAAGCAGAACTTCTTCGGCCTGCCGGCGAACTCCGAGTCGCTGCTCGTCGTCAACCGCGATCCGGCGACGGCGGAACTCGCCGTGCACCGCTTCGACGTGTTCGCGCTGCTCGAACTCTCCGCGCTGATCAAGGACTGCGGGGCGCACGTTCAGATGATCACTCAGGACGCGCCGCACCAGGGCTTCGGGGAGCGGACGGAGTTCTGCGTCGGCGGTCCGGGGTCGAACCGCCGCATGGTCGCCCACATGGCGGCGATGCTGCCGGGGGTGCGGGTCAATGTCGATCCGGAGCCGGGGCCGGACCGGGGCGCCTTCCAGATCGGCTCCGAGCGCTACCGCATGGATCCCGGCGTCACCGAGTACGTGCTGCTGGCCCGGCTGACCGCCGGTGAACGGCGCGAGGCGCGGCCGGTGTTCCTGTTCTGCGGCCAGCGTGCCATCACCAACCAGGCCGCCACCCGCTATCTCGCCCGCAACCACGAGCGGCTGGCCCGCAAGCACGGGTCCCACTCCTTCGTCCTGCTGCTGAAGGTGATCAACTCCCAGGCCTACGGCCCCGATGTGGTGGAGCTCGTCGCGGACGTGACCAAGGCGGCCCAGGCGCCGCTGCCGGCCCAGGCACCGGCGTCGCACAAGGCGAAGTCGGCGGACTGAGCGATCCGGCCCCCCGTCCGGCGCGCAGCTGACCTTCTCCTCGCCGGCTGACGACCCGTCGTACGCGTCGCTCCGCCGTGCGAGCAGTGATCTCCGGCTGCCGCCGGACGGGACTGGCCTGTGTGACCGCCTCCTCCGCGGGCGGGTCCGCGGTGGGTCCCTCCCCGGCGGCGGTGTCCGCTCTCCTGGCGCGAAGTCCCCTCCCCCGCCGGGACGGAGGGAACATCGTAGTCGAGGATCGGACGGACGCCTCCGTCGGTGTACTCGTTCTCGGCCCTGTGCTGGTCGCCGCACGCTATCCAGGCAAGATCACCGGATGCGTGCGACACGCACTTGTCGATCATTAGCCGTATTTACACCGAGCGGTGCGCCGATCTCACCGGGCGGCGCGCCGGTACCGTCCGTCAGGCCTCGGCGACCTCCGCGTACAGCTGCGACAGCTCGGGCACTCCGCTGGCCGCCCACGCGTGCCCCGCGTCCACCACGTCGAACTCCCGGCCGGAGGCGAGCCGTACCACCGGCTGTCCGTCGGGGCGGATCCGCCACACGGCTCCCGGCACGGTGCGCACGATGACGGTGCCGAGGTACAGCCCCGCGTCGTTGCCCAGCCAGTCCGACGTCTCCTCGTCGTCCCGCCAGCCCGGCACCAGCTGGTCCAACGCCTCGAGCGAGGCCGGGGAATCGTCCAGCCGGACCCCCGCCCGGTGCGCCTGGGAGCGCAACAGTTCGCATTCGGCGAGCAGTTCGGCGATGCCCTCGGAGTCGGGGAACCCGACCTTCCGGCGCCGATTGCCCAGGAATGGGATGTTCATACCGCCAGCCTGGCATCCGTACCGCCCCGCGCACCACAGGGCGCGCGGGTCCGGCCGGCGGCGGGCGGCCCGCTACACGTCCAGGTCCACGACGACCGGCGCGTGGTCCGAGGCGCCCTTGCCCTTGCGCTCCTCGCGGTCGACGTAGGAGTCCTTGACCGCCTTCGCGAACGGCGCGTTGCCGTACACCAGGTCGATGCGCATGCCCCGGTTCTTGGGGAAGCAGAGCTGGCGGTAGTCCCAGTACGTGAACGGGTGGTCGTACTTGAGGGGGCGCGGCACGACGTCGGTCAGGCCGGCCTCGCGCAGGGAGGCGAGGGCGGCGCGCTCGGCGGGGGTGACATGCGTGGAGCCCTCGAAGGCGGACCGGTCGTAGACGTCGTCGTCGGTCGGTGCCACGTTGTAGTCGCCCAGGACCGCGAACGGACGGCTGCCCTGGGCGTCGCCGGCCACGGCGGCCTTCAGTGCCTCGAACCACTGGAGCTTGTACGCGTAGTGGGGGTGGTCCACCTCGCGCCCGTTCGGCACGTACACCGACCAGACGCGGACGGGGCCGCAGGTCGCGGAGATCGCGCGGGGCTCGACGGAGCCGTCGTAGCCGGGATCGCCGGGCAGTCCCTTGACGACGTCCGCCAGGCCCACCTTGGAGAGCACCGCCACGCCGTTCCACCGGCCGGTGGCGTGCACCGCCGACTCGTAGCCCAGCTCGCGCAGCTGCTCCGCCGGGAACTGCTCCTCGGCGACCTTGGCCTCCTGGAGGCAGAGCACGTCCGTGCCGCTGCTCTCCAGCCAGGCCAGGAGCCTCGGCAGGCGGGCGGTGATCGAGTTCACGTTCCAGGTGGCGATGCGCATGCCTCACAACCTACCCGGAGGGTCCGACAACGCCCGTCCGCCTGCCCGCCACCGCCCGGCTGCCCGGCTGCCCGCCTGTCCGCCGCCACCCGTCCGCCTACAGCTCGGCGGAGCCGCCCGGTGCGAGCCGCAGGTGCTCCGCGCCGCCCAGGGCGCCGATCTGACGGTCGTAGATCGGCCGGGCCAGGTCGGTGAGCGAGGCGTCGTGGATGTCGTAGGCGCGCGTCGGGCGTACCTCGCGGACGTAGTCGATGACCTCGGAGATCTTGTTCCAGGGGGCGACGACGGGCAGCATCAGCGTCTCGACCGGGCGGTCGGGGACGGTGAGGGCGTCGCCGGGGTGGAAGACCTTCCCGCCGTCGACGAGGTAGCCGACGTTGGTGACGCGCGGGATGTCCGGGTGGATCACCGCGTGGAGCTCGCCGTGCACCTGCACGTCGAAACCGGCGGCGGTGAAGGTGTCGCCGTGCCCGACGGTGTGCACGCGTCCCGGGAACGCCGCCGAGATCTGTTCCGCGACCGACTTCAGGGTCCAGATCTCCGCCGCCGGGTTCGCCTCCAGCGCGGCCCGCAGCCGCCCCTCGTCGAAGTGGTCGGGGTGCTCGTGCGTGATCAGGACGGCGTCCGCGCCCAGGGCGGCGTCCTCCTCGGTGAACACGCCGGGGTCGAGGACGAGCACCCGCCCGTCCTTCTCCAGGCGGACGCAGGCATGCGAGTACTTTGTGAACTTCATACGTCCATCCTGCCTCGTGCGTCACAGGCGTGCCGCACGCCGGGGCTCACTCCTGGCGCTCACTCCTGGGGTGTGGTCTCCTCCCGGACCACCTGCTGCGCCACCCGGAAGGCGCGGTTCGCCACCGGCAGGCCGCAGTAGACGGCCGCCTGGAGCAGCACCTCCTTGATCTCCACCGGGGTGAGCCCGTTGCGCAGCGCGGCCCGGGTGTGGACGGCGAGCTCGTCCAGATGACCGCCGGCGACGAGGGCGGTCAGCGTGACACAGCTGCGGGTGCGCCGGTCCAGGCCGGGGCGCTCCCAGACCTCGCCCCAGGCGTAGCGGGTCACCAGCTCCTGGAAGTCGCCCGAGAAGTCGTCGGTGCCCGCGAGCACCCGGTCGACGTGCGCGTCGCCCAGCACCTCGCGGCGGACCTTGAGCCCGGTGTCGTACGGGTCGGGCCTGCCCTGCTGCGGCGGCACGGCGGCCGGAGCGATCTCGGCGACGGGGGCGGGCTGGGCGGGGGCGACGGACGGCACCGGCTGGAGCGGAGCGGCGGGCAGGGCGGTCTGGCCGGTGGCGGACTCGAAGCCGGGCTGCCACGCGGTGGAGAAGTGCCGCACCAGCAGGTCGGTGACGGCGGCCGGCTGTTCGACCGGCACCAGGTGGGAGGCGCCGGGTACGACGGCGAGCCGGGCGTCCGGGATGCCGGCGACGAGGGTGCGGGCCTCGGCCGGGCCGGTGACCTGGTCCTCGGAGCCGACCAGCACCAGGGTCGGCACGCCGACGCTGCCCAGCCCCGCGCGCACGTCGAACGAGGCGAGGGCCTCGCAGGCGGCGATGTAGCAGCCGGGGTCGGTGGTGCGCACCATCTGCACGGCCCACTCGGTGATCGCGGGCTGGGCGGCGGCGTACCCGCCGGTGAACCAGCGTTCGGGCGC
The DNA here is from genome assembly GCF_984686075.1 of Streptomyces speibonae. Lineage (NCBI taxonomy): Bacteria > Bacillati > Actinomycetota > Actinomycetes > Kitasatosporales > Streptomycetaceae > Streptomyces > Streptomyces speibonae. Next base: position 1,408,831 of record NZ_OZ480260.1, read on the forward strand.
GGAGCGCGCCATGGGATCGAGTCCGTTCGTCCGCACGATCACCCCGCGCTGACGGAACTCGTCCGCGGTGCCGAAGCGGGGCGAGGCGGCGATCAGCGCGAGGGACGCGAGGCGCTCGGGATGGCGCAGGGCCAGCTCGATCCCGACGGCACCGCCGAGCGCGCAGCCCGCGTACCCGAAGCGGTGCACGCCGAGGCCCTCGAGGGTGGCGAGCAGCCGCGCGGTGAGCTCGCCGACGGAACCCGCGGGGTGGGCCGGCGCGCCGCCGTGCCCGGGCAGATCGAACCGGAACACACGCCATTGCTTCGTCAGCTCGGGGACCTGCCGGTCCCACATGTGCCATGTGGTACCCAGTGAGGGACCGAGGATCAGGACCGGGGCCTCTTCTGGCCCGTCAAAGCGGTATTGCAGGGTGTTCGACGGTGTCTCACTCACGCCCCAGACCCTCTCACGTCTCACAAAATCTCACACAGCCCGGGGAAGCCGGCCACTCGATGCCCCCGTGGCCCGGCTCGTCGGGCACTGCCGCCGGCCTCGTCGATCGAGTCCGAGCCTCTCAGCGTGTACGGGCGCCCCTGCCGCAGCGTGTCCTGCCTGCCGCACTCTCGCCGGGTCCTCACGTCGACGCGCTGCTTCCTCCATCAGCACAGCTGCCAGCTGTTCCCAGTTTGCAGCAAAGCATTGGTTGCTGTCCCGAAGGACGGGACGACGTAGCGGGAGACCTTTCGGGACGCTCCGATCGCCACCTGAAAACCAGCCGGTTGGGCCTGGACTGAAAGCCTTGTCCCACCGTGAGCCGGCGGGGATCATGACCACGTGCGGCACCAAAAGAGCCTCCACGAACGACTCGAACGCGCCGGACGGCGTGGCCCGGGAAGGTCAAGACGCACGACTTCCCCAGCCAGGCCGAGAAGGCGATCCCGTACGGAATCTACGACATGGCCGCACGCCGAGGCCACGAGCGCCTGGTGGCCCCCGGCGCGGGCGCCAAGGCCAAAGCTCACCCCAGCCGATAAGGTCCTGGTCACCGTGCTCCACCTGCGGAAGATCGCGACCATGGACCTCCTGGGTCAGCTCTTCAACACCACCGCCATGACGGTCAGCCGGGCTGCGAAAGACGTCCGCCCGCTCCTGGCCGCCCAAGGCGTTCGAGTCTCCGCCTCAACAGCCCGCTTCCGCACACCAGATGACATCGCCCGGTTCCTTGACCCCGGCAGCATCGAGATCTGACCAACGTGTTGATTCCCGGCAAGCCCTAAGTGGGCGTCCTCTCCCGCCAAGGTGAGAGTCCGACTGGCGGTTCTCCATCCGTTGCGCCGCCGCAGTAGGCCCCGGAGGCTTCGAGGCGTCTCGATCCGCCACCCGTTCACCGTCCGCCGTGAACAGCGCGATGTGGAGGCTCGAAGAGCCGGCATCGAGGGTCAGTACGTGACCATCACGGCTCTCGTGGGAGCGGTCAGCTCTCATCACACGCCTCCAGTGCACCTGCGTCCTCCGCCACGGTGCGCCCGCCACGGAGTGCGCTCTGCCCTCATGGTCGGTCTGGGTCAGGAAGACGCCGATGTCTCAGCCGCCGTCCTCCAGGCGGAGCCGATGCTCCGTCGTCCCGGGTCGGCGCCAGGGCGGCCCGCAGGTTTCCTACCGTTTGTGTCCGCGTCGGGTTACCTCTGGGTCCCTGCTGCATGGTAGGCCTGTCGTCCTCCGCCGCTTCCCCAGGCTGCCACGACAGGGAGAGATCCGCCCGTCCACCCGTTCGCCCAGCACGCAGCGCCTGCGGGCCGGGGCACTCCTAGCATGCTGACTGTGCGACCCATTCTCCCGAAGATCGAGGGCGGCCGGGTACAGGGCCTCCTCCAGCACATCGAGGACGGCATCCACCTCGTCGTCGCGGCGCTCCTCGTACTGCTCGCGGGGATCCTGACCGTCGGGGTCGTCCATGACGTCATCCGGTCGGTCCAAGGGCCGTACCGCGAGGAGACGATCGTTCTCTCCGCCCTGGACAGCAGCCTGGTGCTGATCATCGTGGCCGAGCTGCTGCACACAGTCCGCCTCACCATCAGGAACCGGACCCTCGACGCGGAGCCGTTCCTCGTCGTCGGCCTGATTGCCGGCATCCGCAAGGTGCTCATCGTGACGGCCGAGGCGGAGAAGTCCTTCCGGTGGAACGTCGAGGGGATCGAACTGCTCGTCCTGGCGGGGCTGATTCTCGTGATGGCGACAGCGGTGTACGTGTGGCGACGCTCGACACGGCCGGGAGACTACGCCCCGCTGCAGGAGGCGCGGCGCTCACGGTCGCCGTAGCCGTCACCCACCCCGGTGCGCGGGTCCTGATCCGTCACCTTCATCAGCCACGGGCCGCCCGCACCCCTTGCTCCTCGCGAGCTGAGCTGACGTCCCGTTCCAGGGGTGTGCGGCTCACTGCTGCGGCGAGGTCCTCCGGGGCCCGCTTCTGCAGCTCTGCCCCGCGCCGTAGCACCGGGCTCCGGTCCCCGGCGGCGCCCTCCCACGCGTAGAGCGCCTCCTCCACGCGCCCCAGTCCGGATTCCTGTGCTCACACACATCGACTGCCGGCCCGGCAGACATGGCTCTCCATGAGCATGGCCGCCCGGTCCTGCCTTGCCTGGTCGTAGGCCGCCTGCCAGGCGACACGTGCCTCCCTGCTCGCCAACAAGGCCTTGCGCAGGTCGGCGCGATGTGTGAGCACCACCCGCTCCGGGACCGTCTGCTCCCACGCCTGGCCGCCCATGCCGAGCAGGAAGGCGACGTACGCGGCAGTGGAAGCACTGGGAGTAGGCGTAGCCGGTACGGAGCAGCGTGTACGACAGGGCCGCCGGGACCACCGCCAGTACGCCGAGCACAGGGGTGTCCGGGCCCAGGGCCTGCACCATGCCGGTGGCGAGCGCGACACCCGCCAAGGTCCCGGCGAGACGGCCCACCGCACGCGCGTACGTCCGGTGGAAGTCCGGCCGCATCACCATCACCGAGGCGGTGGGCGCCCAGTAGCCGTGCTCCAGGGGCAGCCGGGAAGCGCTCAGATGGCCGAGCGTGGCCACCAGCCGTTCGGTGGCCTGCCGGGCGGGCCCCTCCAGCACCTCGCCCTCCTCGCACCGCGCAGGACCTCCGCGCGCGGGCGGCACCTCGGCGGGAGTGCCGCGGCGGATCGAACGGACGGCCGCGTCCAGGACGTCGGCGGCCGCGCCGAGCAACTCCCGTGCGCGGTCCCGCCCAGGGCCCTCCTCCGGGGCGCCGACGTCCGTTCGGCGAGCGCAGCGACGACCGGCAGGATGCGCTCGGCGAGCCCCCGCGGGCCGTGGAGGACGAGGGCCGGGTGCGGGCCTGCGATGGCGTCACGGCGACCGCGTCCCGAGTCGTCATCAGCGGCTCCGGGTCGAACGGCGCGGTCGGGTCGTGCCGGAGCCGGCGGGCGTAGTCCGCCACGCCGGCCAGGCCTTCGGCCAGCGCGTCACGATGCGCCCACCAGCGGTGAGTCGGTAACAGCAAGATCAGTACGGCCTGCGCCAACCTCCGAACGCGATGACCCCGGCGTGTTCCAGGGCTCGCCCGACGCTGGTGGACAGGGTGATGGTCACCAGCATGCTGCCGACCGTCGTCCCTGCGACGAGCCCAGCAGTCGATCCGAGGGACCACGCCATCCCCGCGGCAAAGGCCCATACGGCCAGCAGCGGGAGGAGCGTCACGAGTCGCCCCGCCGCCAGGTAGCCCCCCGAAGGTGCTGAGCGCCAGCCCCGCGCCCGCGCCGAGCGCGATCACCTTGCGCGGACGCCGGGCCCGCTGGAAGGTGGCGGCACCCGCGGAGTACGCACCGAGGGCGGCGGACACGGCGTAAGCAGGGGAGACCAGCCGCGCCTCCTCGATCGTGAGCCCGGATCGCGTGACCTCCCCGAAGGTCCGCGGCCACCTCACTCATGTGAGCCTGGCCGGAACGCCCTGCCGGGGCGCGTCGGCCGCGCCGCCGCCTCCTGACGGCACCACGCTCGGCGGACGCGCACCCCCTGGCCGACCTCCCGGCTGTTGTGGAGCGGCCCCGGTCCGGGAGCCAGTCGTGCCGGTGTCGGTTCACTTCGAGGGCTGGTCACCGCGATCGTTTTGGAGCGTGTGGCGACGTTCCTGTTCACGCTTGGAGTAGGCGGCTGCCCGGATCGCCTCGTCGCTCTCCAAGCCCGATCCCAGCGCGCCGCCCACGGTGGCGACCGAAGCGACGAACCACGACAACGTCAAGTACTCCTCGGCGTGCAGTGGGTTTCGTGTCACGGAAGCGAACACTTGGTCGTTGATGATGAACAGCGCCCACACCCAGTTGATGACCAGCAAACCCACGTAGCAGACGAGCACGCCGATACCCACGGTCACGACCGTCGAGGCGTTGTACAGCCGCGCCCTCTGCCTCGCCTCCGGCGAACTCTCCGTTGATCGATGCCACAGCTCCGCGTCTATGATCAGCCAGCCGCTCATGATCGCGACAGATCCGACCGTGGCAATCACGAGGCGTGGCGTGCTGAGGGACGGGGCCAGGGTCCAGACGGTGGAGTTCACGGTGGCGATTGCTCCCGTGGCGAGTGCGGCCGCCAGGGCTTTCGACAAGCCCGGCACCAGTCGCCACGGCCGGTTGGCGCGGACCATGCCGGCGAGCACCCGCAGGTAACCGCGCGGCCCGCTGACTGCGTACCGAAGATCGTCGGTCTCCTTTTCATCGGTTCGGCCCGGACGAACAGGCGCGAGACGATTGACGAAGGGCCCCGGAAGCGGCTGACTTCGTGGAGATCCTTCAGCCTCAGTGGTTCGCGAACCCGCCAAGCCGAGCACGGCTTCTTCGACGGCCCGCCGGGCCCTCGTCTGCAGCCGCAGGCCTCCCAGCGAAGGGAGAAAGAACAGCGCCAAGCCGTGTTCATGGTTCAGATCCACAGCGAGCTTGCGCCGGTGTGAGTGCAGCGGAAGGTCGGTGAGGGCCACGACGATGTCCCAGTTCTCCGCACTCCCACGGTCCATGATCCGGCGCATCAAAGTGGGCGGGTCCTCCGTCCCGGAGGTGAAGGGCTCACTGACAACCTCGACGTCGAACCGACGCCCTTGGCCCGACTTGTCGGCGAGCCGAGCAGGAAGCGTCCGGGCCATGCGCTGCGCGATCTCCGTCGGCGCGTCCGGATCCGCCAGGAGAGCCACGACCGTAACGCCCTGAGACGACACCCGCATGAGCGGATCCTCCTAGGAGCTGTCCGGGCGATCACGCGTCCCGTTAGGGTGAGTCGGCGGAGGGACGTGATGGGTGCTGTGGAGATGACTCGCGCGGAGGCGGTCGCGCTCGTGCAGCGGATCATGGAAGCGGACTACGCCTCTGACGACGAGGTGGATGAGGTTCCCCCGAGATGCGGCGGATGGTGACAGAGGGTCGGATGGGTCTCATGAGAGGAGCCCATACGATGCCCGCACCGAGGAAATACCCGCTGGAGTTGCGTGAGCGTGCGGTGCGGATGTACCGCGCTTCCGAGCCGAAGCCGGTGATCCGCCGTCTGGCCGAGGAGCTCGGCGTGCACCACGAGGCCCTGCGGGGCTGGATCCGGCAGGCCGAGGCCGATGCCGGTGAGCGGGGCGACCTGCTCACCACTGCCGAGCGGGAAGAGCTGACGGCGCTGCGTAAGGAGAACGCCCAGCTCAAGCGGTCGAACGAGATCCTGAAAGCTGCCTCGGCTTTTTTCGCCCAGGAACTCGACACGACCCGGCGCAGGTACTGACGTTCGTCGACGAACACAGTGACCTCGGTGTCGAGCCCGTCATCCGGGAACTCTCCATCCCCTCGTCCACCTACTACCGCTGGCGCCGCGCGCAGAAGGAGCCGTGCGAGCGCAAACGCCAGGACGCAGAACTGACCGAGAAGATCCGCAAGGTCCACGCCGACTCCGGCGGGATCTACGGATCCCCACGCGTGCATGCCGTCCTCGCACGCGGAGGCGTACGCATCGGCCGCAAACGCGTCGAGCGGCTGATGCGCGAGGCCGATCTGGCCGGCATCAGCCCACGCCGTCCCGGCAAGGGGTTCACCCGCCGCGATCCGGACGCCGCCCTCGCCCCGGACCTGGTGCAGCGCGACTTCACCGCGAGCGAGCCGAACCGGCTGTGGGTCACCGACCTCACCATGATCCCCACACTGGAAGGGCCGCTGTGGCTGTCGGCGATCCGGGACGCCTTCTCCCGCCGGGTGGTGGCCTGGGAGACCTCCGCCCGCGCCGACGCGGACCTGGTCCTCACCACGCTGGAGTACGCCCTCGCGTCCCGCGAGGTCGAACCCGGCACGCTCATTCATCATGCGGACCACGGCTGCCAGTACACGTCCATCAAACTCACCACTCGCTTACTCCGGGCGGGAGTTGAGGCATCCATGGGGTCGGTCGGGGACTCGTTCGACAATGCCCTGGCGGAGAACCTGTGGATGCTGGTGAAGACCGAGTGCATCCGCGGCCGGGTATTCACCACCCGGGCCGAGGCGAACCTCGCGCTCTTCGAGTACCTCGACGGGTTCTACAACCCCCGCCGCATCCAGAAACGACTCGGTTACCTCAGTCCCATCGAGTTCGAGGAAAAGCACTACGCCGATCAGGCAGCGGCCGAACCAGTGAACCTGAAACCCCGCCAACCCCTCCTGACCAGCTAGTCAGCACCTCCCGCACAACGGGGGAAGCTCAGGACGGCTGGTTGGACAGGCTCGACAGAGCCCTGGCATGTCCGTCCGGTTATGTCAGCGACTTGATCTTCTGGCCGCCGGAGCGGGAGCTTTCGGCTGATGAGGTAGTCGGTCAGGCCCTGGCGTACCGGCCGATCGCCTTGTGAGGTCGGGACTCAGCCCCGAAGCCAGATGAGTAGAGCCGCGGTGGTGGCAGTGCCGAGGAAGATGTAGCCGCGCTTGTCATAGCGGGTGGCCACGGCCCGGGACTGTTTCAGCCTGTTGATCGCTCGTTCGACGGTGTTGCGCTTCTTGTACCGCCCTTCGTCGAAGCCGGGTGGCCGTCCGCCGCGTGAGCCTTTGCGCAGGCGAGCAGCCTGGCTGTCGGTCTTCTCCGGGATCGAGTGCCGGATACCACGGCGCCGCAGGTACTCGCGGCACGGGCCGTTGCTGTATCCCTTGTCGGCCGCGAGACTGTCGGGCTTCGTGCGCGGCCGTCCCGAACCGACCCGAGGAACCCGGATCTTGGCCAACACTGCTTGGAACTGGGTGCAGTCCGCCCGCTGTCCGCCAGTGACGACCAAAGACAGCGGGCGGCAGCGGCCGTCGGCGCTCAGGTGGAGTTTGCTGGTGAACCCGCCCCGCGAGCGGCCCAGGCCCTCACCTCCCGCACCACCTCCACCAGCCGGGCGAGCAGGCTCTGCCACGGCGTTTCGCCCTGATGTTCTGCCGCTTCGGCCCCCTTTGACGCGGGTGCCGGCGGCGGTCCGGTCCGGGCACCGGCCGCGTGCTGATGGGCGCGCACGATGGTGGAGTCCACCGAGACGTCCCAGTCGATCTCGCCCGCGATGTCGGCGGCGGCCTGGACCTGCTGCAGCAGACGCTCCCACGTGCCGTCGGCCGACCACAGCCGGTGGCGTTCATAGACGGTCTTCCAGGGGCCAAACCGCTCTGGAAGATCCCGCCATTGCACCCCGGTCCGCACTCGGTACAGAATCCCGTCGATCACCTGTCGGTGATCCCGCCACCGGCCACAACGTCCATTACTCACCGGCAGGAACGGCCGCAGCCGTTCCCACTCCGCATCCGTCAGATCGCCCCGCCCCATGCCCGCAACAACGAACCAGGCACAGAGCGGTCACATGATCGCCCGGACAGCTCCTAGTCGGCTGTCCCGCGGTCCCGAGTGCCCATAGACGCCGCCGAGGTAACGTCGACGCCGCGTGACACGCCTGCCTCCGCCAGCAGGCGGCAGGCAGTACGGCCGGACCGCCTCGTCTTCTCGACACAGGGCCTGCTCCCACCACCGGGCCGGCATCAAGTGTGCCGCCGCGAACACCCGCTCCGGCACGCACTGCACGCCGCACCATCGACCACCCGCTTCTCCGTTCCCGGCCCCGGAGCCGGAGGCCGGCAGAGCCCTGCCACGCGGGAAATCCAGAGCGCCTGCGAGGCACAGCAATACGTCCTGCCCGCTCGGGGCGGCCGGTGGGTGGGATGAGTCAACCTGCCCTGGCTTGCAGCTCACCGGCCTCTCCGGAGCGGGCTCCGACCCTGCGCCGGGTCCGCACGCCCGTCCAACAACCCGGGCTGTCGGACGCCTGGGCCTGGCAGGGCAATACAGGAAGGCTAATTGGGCCCGACATGTGCATGCGTTCGCGTGCCCCCGTCGGCCAGGCTGGCTGGGAAGCCCAGGCGCCGGGAGCCACCCGGCGCCCGCAGCCGGAGGTTACCGTCATGACCGTGATGTCCATCGCCAGGTTCGAGAGGTTCTTCCGTACGGCCGCAGGGCTGGACGTCGACAAGAACGATCTCAAGCGTTACAGCGACTTCGTCGACGCCAAGCTCTACGATCTGCTGACCGTCGCCCAGGCCACGGCCAAGGCCAACGCGCGCGACATCGTCCGAACCTCAGACCTGCCGATCACGAAAGGCCTGCAGGAGAGCATTCATCGCTTCCGGAATATCGACGAGGAAGTAGAACTCAAGCCGATCCTGGAACAGCTCGCCACCCACCCCCCTCTCGACCGCACGCCCGACCCGGACACCGAGGCGGCCTACCCGGAGATCATCGGCGGACTCAGCCTCGCTCTTGCCGAGAGCTTCAAGATTCTCCACCCCGATCTGAAGAACCCCCAGACCCGGCACTGGGACGAAGCCCGAGCTGTCTTCGACCTGCTTCTGTAAGGGGCGGTTGCGACCCCGCCGGCTGCTGCGGCCGACCGGTGTGCGGCTTGCGCGGCTCGTCGTCTCGGGAATCATCGAATGCATGGACAGGAACGCGTCCGTCGGGTCGGCGGAACTGATGCTGGAGGAATTCGTCAGGGCGTCCCAGGCGGCATCACCCGCGGAATTGCCCATCGTCCTGAACCGGTACGCCGAGGCCATGGGCCTGGGGACAGCAGCGATCTATCTGGTCGACCTCCAGCAAAGACTGCTGGTGCCGTTTGTCGAGGGCGAGCCCGATCTGGATCTCGGGACGTCCCTGGCGGGATGGACGTACCGCACCAACTCACTCCGAGTGGAGGAAACCCCGTCCGATGAGCTGAACGTTTGGCTGCCCCTGGCCGACGGAGCGGAGCGGCTGGGCGTTCTGAAATGGACTATGGGCACCCTCGACGGGCTCACATTGCGGCGCTGCCGCACGACGGCGATGCTCCTCGCACTGATCATCACATCCAAGCGCACCTACAGCGACACCATCGCGCAGCGCATGCGTACCAGGCCGATGCATCTGCACACGGAGATGGTGAGAGCCTTTCTCCCTCCCCGGTCGATCGGCACCGGGCGGGTTGTTTCGACGGCGGCTCTCGAGCCTGCGTACGAATTGGGCGGCGATGCCTTCGATCACGTATTCACCGAGGACATCCTGCACACCACCATCCTCGACGGCATGGGGCACGATCTGGCGTCCGGACTGACCACCGCTGTCGCCATGGCGGGCTGCCGTAATGCCCGACGCAGCGGGGCGGGCCTCAACGAACTCGTGGGCACAGTGGACGATGCGCTGGCGAAGTGGCTTCCGGAGCAGTTCTGCACGGGTGTCTTCACGCAGTTGCACATGCGCACCGGCGTGCTGACATGGTGCAACTGCGGTCATCCAGCTCCGTTGCTCATCCGTCACCACCGTCTGCTCGACAAGGCATTGGAGCGGTCGGCTGAGCCTCCGCTGGGGCTGCCTGCGCGTCTCGCCGAGACCGACCGCCAGGTGCACGAGGTCGGCCTCGAACCCGGTGACCGCATACTGCTCTACTCGGACGGCGTCGTGGAGTCACGCAACGAGGCGGGCGAGGAGTTCGGCCTGGAGCGCTTCACCGACTACATCATCCGGTCGACCGCAGCGGGGCAGAACGCCCCGGAAGTGCTGCGCCTGCTGATCCATGCCATCCTCGATCACCGGCACAACAAACTCACCGACGACGCCACTATTCTGATGTTCGAGTGGCAGCCCCCTGATCCGTGACCAGCTCCTCCTCCTTCTCCACGTCGGGCATGAGCGCGCCGAACGAGTCCGGCACCCGGCTTTTGAGGTGCTCCCATTCGCCGGTGCTCACGTGCAGCGCCAGAGTGTGCAGGGTGGTGCGCACCAGCCTCTCGGTGCCACCCACGACCGCATAGGGGAATTCCTGCCGGACTCGTGCGAGGAACTCGTCATTGTGCATCTTTACGGGCACTTCGGCTGGTTTCCAACCGTCGTAGTAGATGCCCCTGATGATGGTCGGCAGCTGGGCGCCGAACTGTACGGCCGTATCCACCGGGAGACGGTCCCGGAGCGGGTGCAGCACGGCCCGCAGCGCCGCGTACGACTGCCTACGCCGTTCCTTGGGCCATCCGAAGGCTTCCTCGATGTCCCTGAGGAGCCGATTGGCCTTGTCCACCATGGTGTCGAACGAGGAGAAACCCGTGTCAACCATTTCTGTGACCTTTCGTTCCAGGTGCCTCACGGCCTCAGTCCGCCAGGTCGGCCTTGCCGAACAGGGCCGCGTAGCCTGAGGGGAGCTGGCTGATGATCTGATTCAGTTCTCCGCCGGTGACAGCGTCGGCAACGGTGGTCAGGACAGCGCTGGCGTCCCACTGCGCCGTACGTGGCCGGGCGTTGGTGCGCTCGGCGACCCGGCGGTAGAATTCTTCGATCCCGAAGCTCTCAGCCTGCGCCGGCCTTGCCCGCAGCAGGACGTCTCCCAACGGGCCGGGCAGCTGGGATGCGAGATCCTCGACCTCGCCCGGGCTGATCCGTTGGGCCAGCACGTCCAGCACGGCGTTGGTGACGCCTTCGGCTTCGTTCCTGTCCTCGTATTCGCCTCGCTCACGTACACGGGCCAGGAATGCGTCGTACTTCATCGCTGTCTCCTTCTGCCCGGTCACCGCTGGTCTCGGGGTCCCTCTTGGGTGCTCTCGGGCCGGTCGGATCCGTCCCCCGGCGCGTACCTGCCGTTCGCAAGGACCTTGACCCGGTGCTCCCGCTCGGACTCACGCAGGGCACGGCGGAAGCGTCCGGGGCCCCAGGAACGGCCGCGCACGGACTGTTCGAGTTGGTCGCGGCTCGTCGGACCGGATTCCCGGAGCGAGTGGGCTATCTCCTCGACCTCGTTGTCGAGGCTTTGGTCGGCCATGGCGGACGTACGGCTTGCCGTGCCCGCGGTGCCGGCCATCCCCGGCGAGTACATCCTGCTGCCCGGTCCGGTGCCCGGACGGTAGCGGCGGGCTCCAGCGCTCTCCCGCTCCCGGCGGCGGGCGGTGCGGTCGTCGATCCGCTGTTTCCGCTCCTCCGCGGCCCGCCGAACGTGCTCGGGCCGGCTTCGGTCCCGTACGTCCTGAGGCGCGGGCTCGTTGCGCCAGGCTGCGTCGGCTTCCTCAGCGGTGAGCGGCCGGGCGATGTTCTCCAGAGACTGCTGTTCGGCCCGGACACCGAAGAAGATCTCGGCCAGCCCACCCAACGCCATGGCTGCCGCTCCGACCAGGAATCCGATGGCCACCAGATCCGCGTTGCCACTGTGAATCAGATGGCCGAACAGCAGCGGGCCGGTGATTCCGCCCACGGCCGTGCCGATCGCGAAGAACAGTGAGATGGACAAGGCCCGGGTCTCCATGGGGAAGACCTCGCTCACCGTCAGGTAGGCCGAGCTCGCTCCCGCGGACGCCACGAAGAAGGTCAGCGAGACCAGCAGGAAGAACCACCATGCCGTCAAGGAGCCGCTGATCAGCAGGATGGCGAGGAGGGTCGCCACGACTGCCGAGCCCAAGTAGGTGCCCGTGATCATCGGCTTCCTGCCCACGGTGTCGAACAGCCGACCGAGAAGGAGTGGTCCGAGGAAGTTCGCGATGGCGAAGAGCGTCATGAAGTAGGGGATCGAGCCGGAGCCGATGTCGAAGAAGCCGTTCAGAATCGTGCCCAGGTCGAAGACGATCGCGTTGTAGAGGAACGCCTGTCCGACGAAGAGCGCCAGACCGAGAACGGCGCGACGCGGGTACCGCCGCAGAGCCGTGCCGGCGATCTCCCTGAACGGGATGACGTCGCGCTGCCGTACGGTCACCGCCTCGCCCGGTTCCGGCAACTCGCGGCCGGTCTCCTGGTGCACCTCGGCCTCGATCCGGTCGACGATGCGTTCCGCCTCGTCTTCACGCCCGTGGATGAACAGCCAGCGTGGGCTCTCCGGCACATGACGGCGTACCAGCATGATGCCCAGGCCCAGGACCCCGCCCAGGCCGAAGGCCAGCCGCCAGCCGAGGTCGGCTGCCAGCAGACTCTCGTTGAGAAGCAGCACGGCGACCAGGCTGCCGAGCGCCGCACCGACCCAGTAGCTGCCGTTGATGGCCAGATCCACCTGCCCGCGGTTGCGGGCCGGAATCAGTTCGTCGATGGCCGAGTTGATCGCCGCGTACTCTCCGCCGATGCCCATCCCGGTGATGAAGCGGGCGAGATAGAGGTACCAGGCGTCGTGGGCGAACGCTGTCGCGACGGTGGCGAGGATGTAGATGCCGAGCGTGAGCATGAACAGCTTCTTGCGCCCGTAGCGGTCGGTGAGCCTCCCGAACAGGAGAGCGCCCGCACATGCGCCTGCCACGTAGATGGCTGCGGCAGTCCCTATTTGGGCGCTGGTCAGGCTGATGCCGCTGCCCGGCTCGGTCATGCGGGCGGCGACTGCCCCTACGATCGTGACTTCGAGTCCGTCCAGAATCCAGACGGTGCCCAGACCGATGACGATCCGCCAGTGGAATCGGGACCACGGCAGCCGGTCAAGCCGGGCGGGGACCTTGGTGGTGACGACACCAAGCTCGGCGGTGGTGGTCATGCCATGCCTCCTCGTTCAGCGCCACGGGCTGTTGCCGGGAGTGGAGCAGAACAGGCCGGAGTGGGCCGGTCCGTCTAGGGTGTCTTCTGTGCTGCGCTGCCGCCTTCTCGGACACCGTTATCGCTTTCTCAACGAGGGCGACACGATGGTCTGGCACTGCGCGCGGGAGTGCGGAGCCAAGGGAAGCAAGCGGTATCCCACGCCCCAGGACGCCGAGCGTTACGCACGGGCATTCGACCGCGAGGATTTGGCGGACCTGGGCCGGCGAGCACCGCTGGGCCTGCTCCCCCTCCGGCTGGTGCGCGCCTGGCGCCTGCGGCACCGCAAGCGGGCCGGTGGCGCATCTCCACCGCGTGAGGGCTCCTGACACAGGACGTCATGCACGACTCACCCCGGATGTCGCGGCCCGCCGGCCCGGCCGCGGTTCCGGACGGGTGTCCGGAACCGCGGCGTGCGCGTCAGCCGCTGCGTTCGCTCGTCTCGCTGATCTCGACGTGCCGGGGCCTTGCGACCTCGGCCTTGGGGACGGTGATGGTGAGCACCCCGTCCGACATCTGCGCATTGATCTTGTCCGTGTCGACCTCTCCGGGCAGCCGCAGCCGGTACTCGAAGGCCCCGGTGCGGCGGGTGCTCCGGCGCAGGACGCCTTTGCGTTCCTTCTCCTTGATCTCTCCGGTGACCACCAGTTCCTGGCCGCTCGCCTCGACGTCGATGTCCTTGCTCTTGACGCCGGGGAGCTCGATCTCGACGTGGAAGGCGTCGTCGGACTCCGTGACATCCGCCAGGGGTGTCCACGCGACTGCGGGCGCCGTACCTCCCACCGTGGATTCGATCAGCCCGCTCATCTCGTTGAGCAGTTGGTCGAACTCCGTCAGCGGATTGCGTGCCCAGCCGAGCGGCCCGGCCGGCGTTACGGCACCTCGGTGGTGCAGGACGGGAGTGGCCATTCCCATCGCCTCCTTCTCCTTCTCGTGATCTCGTCGTCCCCTTGGTGTCATGCGAGCCAAGCGGACTCCTTCGGACGGGTGCGCGGTGAGCTGTCGGTGCCGCCGGGCGCGGCCGTGTGGCCCAGGTAGCGATGCACGAAGTGGATGCTCATCGAGCCTTCGCCGACCGCGGAGGCCACGCGTTTCACCGAGCCGCTGCGGACGTCGCCGACGGCGAAGACGCCAGGCAGGCTGGTCTCCAACGTCAGGCAGTCGCGGCCCTGGCTCTGCCACAGCCCGGGGACGGAACAGGCCTGCGCCTCCGCGCCGGTGAGCACGAAGCCGCGCGCGTCGAGGGCGAGCGCGTCGGACAGCCACTCGGTGTGGGGGTCGGCGCCGGTGAAGACGAACAGGGCCCGCACCACGAGCCGGCGGTGCTCGCCCGTGCGGTGGTCGACCACGGTGACCGCCTCCAGCGCCTTGTCGCCGAATGCCTCGGTCATCTCGGTGTGCAGCAGCACGCGCACCCGCGGGTGGCGCTCGATCTGATCGATCAGGTATCGGGACATGTGCGCCTCGAGACTCGGCCCACGGACGAGCAGATACACCTGCGGTGCGTACCCGGCCAGGAAGAGCACGGCCTGGCCCGCGGAGTTGCCCCCGCCCACGACGGCCACCGGGTCGGTGCGGCACTGCTGGGCCTCGTAGACGGTCGCCGAGTAGTGGACGCTCGTTCCCTCCAGGCGTTCGATGCCGGGCACCTGGAGGCGGCGGTAGCGAGCGCCGGTGGCCAGGACGACGGTGCGGGCGGTGATCTCGCTGCCGTCGGCGAACCCGACGGCGTAGTGCCCGTCCCGCGGTTCGAGCCGAGCCGCCTCCACCGGGACGCTGATCCTGGCGCCGAACTTCTCGGCCTGGAGCACAGCGCGTTCGGTGAGTTCGGCGCCGGAGATGCCGGAGGGGAAGCCGAGCAGATTCTCGATGAGGGACGACGTGGCGGCCTGGCCGCCGGTGGCCATGGCCTCGACCACGGTCGTGCCGAGACCCTCCGAGGCGGCGTTCACCGCGGCGGCGAAACCAGCGGGTCCGGAACCGACGATCAGGAGATCGCCGTGATGGTTTCCGGCAGGCAGCGACGGCAGGCCCAGGAGCCGGGCCAGTTCCGCGTTGCTGGGGTTGCGCAACAGAGTGGTGTCCCGCCAGATGACGAGCGGTGTCTGAGCCGGGCCGACGCCGAAGCGGCGCAGCAGGGCCTCGGCCTCCTCGTCGGTCTCCAGATCGATCCAGCGGTGCGGCAACCGGTTGCGGGCGGCGAACTCGCGCAGCCGCCGGGTGTCGGGCGAATAGCGCGAGCCGATGATGCGGAAACCGGCGCCCTGCCCGACGAGCAGAGCACGGCGGCCCAGGCAGGCGCGCAGCACCACATCGCCGAGGGCGGAGTCCCGGGCCACCAGGTCTCGCAGTTGATCCATGGACAGGGCGAGGACCTCACCGGGCTCCCTGGTCACGGCGGTGTAGAAGGCCACCTGCCCATTCCGGAGACCGAGTTCCCCGATGAAGCGGCCGGGGCCGTGCACACGCAGCAGGCGTTCACCGGTCGTGCCGTAGCCCTCGACGATGGCGACCGAACCACTGAGGACGACGTAGAACGTCTCGCACGGCTCCCCCTCCCGGATCAGCACATCACCGGCGTCAACAGCGCGCCGCCGACCGTGCTGCGCCAAACGGGCCATCTGGTCATCCGGCAGGCGGGGATAGGCGCCGTAGAGGTCAGCTGTCTCGAAGGGGACGCTCTCCTCCACGTCGTCCGGCACAGGCGCTGCGCCCGGCCGCGTCTCGTCGCCGGCCATCACACGAACGCCTCGTGGGCGAAGCACCACCGCCAGTCCTCGCCGGGCTCCAGCGACGCCACGATCGGATGACCGTCGGCGGCGGCGTGACGGCGCGCGTGCCGGTTGGGCGAGGAATCGCAGCAGCCGACGTGGCCGCAGCTCAGGCAGAGCCTGAGGTGGACCCACGGGGAGCCGAGCAGCAGACACTCTTGACACCCTTCACGGGTCAGTGGCTGGACCGGCCGGACAAGCGCGAGGTGGGGGTCGGTTCCTACGGTCATGGCTGATCATCCTTTCCCGGCCGGTTCGCGTCCCGCGATCGACTGCTCCACCCACCGCTGCAGGGCAGGGGCAGGTGCGGCACCCGCCTGCCGGGCGATAGTCCGTCCTCTGTCGAGGACCAACAGCGTCGGTACCGCCTGGACCTCGAACCGCTGCGCCAGCCGCGGGTTCTTGTCGATGTCGACCTTGACCAGCTTGATCTTTCCCGCGAGATCGGCGGCGACCTTCTCCAGCGCCGGGCTCACCATGCGGCAGGGGCCGCACCAGGTGGCCCACAGGTCGACGACGACGGGCACGGTGGCCTGCTCGACGACCTCGGTGAAGTCGTCGTCGCCGGCGTCGGCCATCCACGGCAGCGGCTGCTTGCAGTTGGCGCACCTGGGGCGGCCCTCGGCGGCCACGGGTACCCGGTTGGTGCGCCCGCAGTGCGGGCAGGTGACGTGGGTGGCCTGCACGGTACTCATGCCGTCCTCGCTCCCTGCACGTCCTCGGGCCGGTCGTAGGTGACGACCAGCTCTCCGTGCTCGGCGTCGACGCGGACCTTCGCGCCGTCCTGGACGTCGCCGCGCAGCAGGGCGCGCCCGACCAGCGTCTCGACCTCGTGGGAGATGTAGCGCCGCAGCGGGCGGGCCCCGTACACCGGGTCGTAGCCCTGGTGGGCGATCAGCTCTCGGGCTGCCCGGGTGAGTTCAACGGTGATGCGGCGCTCGGCGAGGCGGTGGCGCAGCTCGTCGAACTGCAACTCCACGATCCGCTCGATCTGCCGCTCACCGAGCGGCTTGAACAGCACGATGTCGTCGACGCGGTTGAGGAACTCCGGGCGGAAGTGCCCGCGCAGTTCGCCCATCACCAGGGCGCGGGCGTCCGGCTTGATCTCGCCCTCCGCGGTGGCGCCGTCGAGGAGGTGCTCGGAGCCGATGTTGGACGTCATGATGATCACGGTGTTGCGGAAGTCGACCGTGCGGCCCTGGGCGTCGGTGATGCGGCCGTCGTCGAGGATCTGCAGCAGGGTGTTGAAGACATCGGTGTGCGCCTTCTCGATCTCATCGAACAGCACGACCGAGTACGGCTTGCGGCGTACGGCCTCGGTGAGCTGACCGCCCTCCTCGTAGCCGACGTACCCGGGCGGGGCTCCCATCAGCCGGCTGACGGTGTGCCGCTCCTGGTACTCGCTCATGTCGAGGCGGACCATGTTCTCCTCGGAGTCGAACAGAGCCCGGGCGAGGGTCTTGGCCAGCTCGGTCTTCCCGACGCCGGTGGGACCGAGGAAGATGAACGATCCGATGGGGCGGCGAGGGTCGCGGATGCCGGAGCGGGCGCGGATGATGGCGTCGGCGACGAGCTGAACGGCCTCGTCCTGGCCGATGACGCGCTCGCGCAGGATCTCGTCGAGGCGCAGCAGCTTCTCACGCTCGCCCTCTTGGAGGCGGGCGACGAGGATGCCGGTCCAGGCGGCGACGATCTCGGCGATCTCCTCCTCGGTGACGACCTCACGCAGCAGCCGGTTCTCCCCTTGCTTCGCGGCCAGTTGCTCCTCCTCTGCGGCGAGCCGGCGCTCCAGATCCTGGAGGCGGCCGTAGCGGAGTTCGGCGGCGCGGTTGAGGTCGTAGGCGCGTTCTGCCTCCTCCGCCTCGTGGCGGACCTGCTCCAGTTCCTGGCGCAGTTCCTGCACGCGGCGGATCGCCTGCCGTTCGGCCTTCCACTGGGCTTGCTTGGCGTCGGCCTCGCCGCGCAGGTCGGCCAGTTCCCTGCGCAGCTCCTCCAGGCGGGATTTGCTCGCGGGGTCGGTCTCCTTGGAGAGGGCGGCCTCCTCGATCTCCAGGCGGGTGACGCGGCGGGTGATCTCGTCGAGTTCGGCGGGCATCGAGTCGATCTCGGTACGCAGCCGGGCGCACGCTTCGTCGACGAGGTCGATGGCCTTGTCGGGCAGGAACCGATCGGTGATGTAGCGGTGGCTGAGGGTGGCCGCGGATACCAGCGCGGTGTCCTGGATCTTCACGCCGTGGAAGATCTCCAGGCGTTCGCGCAGTCCGCGCAGGATGGAGACGGTGTCCTCCACGCTCGGTTCGTCGACCAGGACCTGCTGGAAGCGGCGTTCGAGGGCGGCGTCCTTCTCGATGTGCTTGCGGTACTCGTCGAGGGTGGTGGCACCGATCATGTGGAGTTCGCCGCGGGCGAGCATCGGTTTGAGCATGTTGCCCGCGTCCATGGCTCCTTCGGCGGCGCCCGCGCCTACGACGGTGTGGAGTTCGTCGACGAAGAGCAGGATGTGCCCCTGGGCTGCCTTCACCTCGGACAGCACCGCCTTGAGGCGTTCCTCGAACTCGCCCCGGTACTTCGCCCCGGCCACCAGGGAACCCATGTCGAGTGCGAACACCGTCTTGTCGCGCAGACCCTCGGGGACGTCGCCGCGGACGATGCGCTGGGCCAGGCCTTCGACGATGGCGGTCTTGCCGACGCCGGGATCGCCGATGAGGACCGGGTTGTTCTTGGACTTGCGGCTGAGGATCTGGGTGACGCGGCGGATCTCGGCGTCCCGGCCGATGACCGGGTCGAGTTTGCCGTCCCTGGCCTCGGCGACCAGGTCGCGGCCGTACTTCTCCAGCGCCTCGTAGGCCACTTCGGGGTTTGCCGAGGTCACGCGCTGGTTGCCGCGGACCTGGGTCAGCGCGCTCAGGAACGAGTCCCGGGTGATGCCGTGCTCCTTGAGCAGCCGTCCGGCGGCGGTGGACGAGCCCTCCTCGGCCAGGGCCAGCAGAAGGTGTTCCACGGACACGTACTCGTCCTTGAGGCGCTTGGCCTCCCGCTCGGCCGCATCCAGCAGCCGCGACAGGCGCTGGGTGACGAACACCTGGCCCGGCGCCGCACCCGGGCCGGTCACCTTGGGCCGGCGGGAAAGCTCCTCACGCACAGCCGCACGGAGCTCCCCGGACTCCCTGCCCGCCTGTTGCAGCAGCCGCGGGATCAGGCCGTCCTCCTGGTCGAGGAGCGCGAGCAGCAGATGCTCACCGTCGACCTCCGTCTGGCTCATGCGGACGGCGGCGGTCTGCGCCTCCTGGAGGGCTTCCTGTGACTTCTGGGTGAGACGGTTCATGTCCATGGGGGTGAGTCACTCCTCCTGCCGCGGTCGCGCAGTGCGGCTTCGAGCAGGCTGATGCGGTCGAGCAGGTCGAGCACCAGACCGATGGATGCGTAGTTGAGGCAGAGTCCGGAGCGCAGCCGCTGGACGCGGGCGAGCACCGCCGGGGCCGCGGGGTCGAACACGAGGTGCCCCGCGGCGTCGCGTTCGGCGTCGACCAGGCCGAGGGCGACGAACCGGCGGACCAGGTCGGGGTGGAGGCCCGAGCGGCGGGCCACGGTGTCCAGGGAAAGCCTGGGCACGGGGACGAGCGCGTACCGCACGGCCGTGGACCCGGCGCTCGTCCGTACGGGGCGCCCGCCCGCGTCGGCCCGGGCGGCCTGACCGCCGGTCGCCGCACATGAGGGTCGCTCGCTCATCACGTCCTCCTGGGGTCGTACGAAGAGGTGGCGGCGAGCTCCTCGAACAACTCGCGCTCCCGGTCGCCGAGGGCGGGCGGCACCATGACGCGGAGTTCGGCGTACAGGTCACCGTTCGCGCCGCGCGGGTTCGGCATGCCCTCGCCGCGCAGCCGCAACCGACGGCCGCTGGAGGAGCCCGCGGGCACCGTGACCTTGGCCGTGCCGCCGCCGGGGGTGGGCACCGGCACGGTCGCCCCCAGGGCCGCCTCCCAGGGGGTGACGGGGACCTGTACGTGGACGTCGCGGCCGTCCAGCCGGAACCGGGGGTGGGGCTGGATGCGCACCCGTAGGTACAGGTCACCCGCGGGTGCGTCACCACTGCCCCGGCCGCCCTCGCCCGCGAGCCGGATGCGCTGCCCGTCGGTGACGCCGGGCGGTACGTCGACCTCGTACCGTCGCGGCTGCCCCGCGGGGCCGGCGAGCGTGACGGTGCGGCGGCCGCCCCGATATGCCTCCTCGACGGTGAGCGGCAGCTCGGCCTCCTGGTCGGCCCCCGGTACACCGCCGGGCGCGGCGCCTGCTCCGAAGAGCGAGCCGAGCAGGTCCTCGATGTTGACGCCCCCCGCTGCGAAGTCGTCGCCGAAGCCGGTGTACCGGACGCGGGGACCGCCCGCTCCAGCGGTCCTCCGAGCGCGGAAGCCGCCGCGCGCTCCGGCCGCGACCCGTTCGTCGAAGTCCTCCGGGATCTTGCGGAAGTCGTCTCCGAAGCGGTCGTAACGGGCGCGGGTCTTGGGGTCCGACAGGACGCTGTATGCCTCGTTGAGGTCCTTGAAGCGTTCCTCCGCCCCCGGGTCCGTGTTGACGTCGGGGTGGTACTTGCGGGCGAGTTTGCGATATGCCTGCTGGATCTCGTCCTGGCTCGCGGTCCGTGACACGCCCAGCACCTCGTAGAAGTCCTGTGCCATGACCGGTCACTCCCGCTTCGCCACAGTCACGGCGGCGGGCCTGAGCTGGCGTTCGCCGTCTCCGTATCCCGGGCGCAGCACCTCGACGACCGTGCCCGGTGGGGTGTCGGGGTCCTGGACGACGCCGACCACTTCGTGCCGGGCCGGGTCGAAGGCGACGCCGGTCTCCGCATGCCGTGGGTAGCCGAGCAGTTCGAGGACGTTCACCGCCTGGTCGCGGACCGCCCGGACGCCCTCCACGATCGCGTCGGGGTCGGATCCCGCATGCGTCAGGGCGAGTTCGAGGTTGTCCAGCACGGGAAGGAAGGCGGCGGCCGTGCGGGACCGCTCGACCGTCCGCTCCCGCTCCATTTCCCTGGTATGGCGCTTGCGGAGGTTGTCGAGGTCGGCGAGCGCGCGCCGCCAGCGGTCCTCGAGTTCCCTGAGCTCGGCCGTGTGCTGGTCCTCGTACGGTGCCGGACCCCCGGCCGCGTCGGGGCCGGGTTCCTCGTCGGTGTCGGACCCCGGCCCGGTCGGCGGGCTCGAGCGCGGAAGATCCCCTCGGGGAGGGCGTACGGCGCCCTCCGGAGCCGGGTCGGCGGGGTCCGGCACGGCCGGGTCGGATTCCCTGGGGTGGATCGGCATGGCGGTTCCCTAGTCCTTGTCGAACTCGGCGTCGATGACGTCGTCGTCACCGCCACTCGGGCCGCCACCGGTCGCGCCGTCACCGGTGGTGTTCTGGTCGGTACCGCCCGTGGTGGCGCCGGCCTGATGCGCCGTCAGCCCCGCCAGCACCTGCTGGAGTTCGGAGGTCAGGGGGCGCACCCGCTCCACGCCTGCCTCCTCCTTGACCGCCGCCCGGGCGTCCGACACCAGCATCTCGGCGCGCGACTTCTCGTGCGCGGGTGCGGCGTCGCCCAGCTCGGCGAGGCGCTTTTCGACCTGGTAGGCGATGGCGTCGAGTTCGTTGCGGGCGTCGACGGCCTCGCGCAGGGCCTTGTCCTGGCCCTGGTTGCGCTCGGCCTCCTGAACCATGCGTTCGACTTCGCCACGGTCGAGGTTGGAGCTCTCGGTGATGGTGATGCCCTGTTCCTTGCCGGTGTCCCGGTCTCGGGCCTTGACGTTGAGAATGCCGTTGGCGTCGATGTCGAAAGTGACCTCGATCTGCGGTTCGCCGCGCGGCGCCGGGCGGATGTCGGTGAGCTGGAAGCGGCCGAGCACCCGGTTGTCGGCGGCCCGTTCACGCTCGCCCTGCAGGACGACGATGTCGACGGCGGGCTGGTTGTCCTCAGCGGTGGAGAAGGTCTCGGTGCGGCGTACGGGGATGGTGGTGTTCCGTTCGATGATCTTCGTCATCACGCCGCCGCGTGTCTCGACACCCAAGGACAGGGGTGTGACGTCGAGCAGCAGGACGTCCTTGACCTCGCCCTTGAGCACCCCGGCCTGGATAGCGGCACCCAGGGCCACGACCTCGTCGGGGTTGACGCTCATGTTGGGTTCCTTGCCGCCGGTCAGCCGGCGCACCAGGGACTGGACGGCGGGGATGCGGGTGGAGCCGCCGACGAGGATCACCTCGTCGATGTCGCTCTCGCCGACCTTGGCGTCGGCCAGGGCCTGCTGGACCGGTTCCAGGCACCGCTCCACCAGGTCACTGGTGATCTGATCGAACGTGGACCGCATGACCGAGTCGGTGAGGTGCTTGGGCCCCGAGGCATCGGCCGTGATGAACGGCAGGCTGACCTGCGTCTGCGTCACCGAACTCAGCTCGGTCTTGGCCTTCTCCGCCGCCTCGAACAGGCGCTGCAGGGCCTGCGGGTCCTTGCGCAGATCGATGCCGTTCTCCTTCTGGAAGTCGTCCGCGAGGTAATCCACCAGACGCCGGTCGAAGTCGTCACCGCCCAGATGACTGTCGCCTGCCGTGGAACGCACCTCCACTACGCCGTCGCCCACGTCGAGGATGCTCACATCGAACGTGCCGCCGCCGAGGTCGAAGACCAGCACCGTCTCGTGCTGCTTCTTGTCCATGCCGTACGCCAGCGCGGCCGCGGTCGGCTCGTTGATGATCCGCAGCACCTCCAGTCCCGCGATCCGCCCGGCGTCCTTGGTGGCGGTGCGCTGGGCGTCATTGAAGTAGGCGGGCACGGTGATGACCGCCTCCGTGACCCGTTCCCCGAGCTGCTTGGAGGCGTCGTCGGCGAGTTTGCGCAGTACCTGGGCACTGATCTCCTCGGGCGCGTGGAGCTTGTCGCGCACCTTGAAGCGGGCGACGCCGCCCGGGCCCTCGACGACGTCGTACGCCACCGCCCTGGCCTCGTCCGGGATCTCGTCGAAGTGCCGGCCGATGAACCGCTTGGCCGAGTAGATGGTGCCCTTGGGGTTGAGGATCGCCTGGCGTCGGGCCAGCTGGCCCACCAGCCGTTCCCCGGTGTCGGTGAAGGCCACCACGGACGGTGTCGTACGGTTGCCCTCGGTGTTGGGCACGACGGAGGCTTCGCCGCCCTCCCACACGGCGATCACCGAGTTCGTGGTGCCCAGGTCGATGCCCACTGCCTTGGCCATGAGGAACTCCTTCTGTGCGGCGGCAAGCGCCGGCACTGCGGATCCGATCGTTCAGGTACGGGCGGGACGTCCACCGGCACCGGCGGTCCGCAACCCGCCGAGCAGCCGTACCGCCTCGTCGGCGACCGCTTCGTCCACGACGACGTCATACCGGCTGGGCTGCATCGAGCGGACGGATGCGAAGTCCCGTCGGCCGCCCTGCAGGGCGTACAGCAGCAGGCCGAACAGCGCGCCCACAATCGCTCCGAAAATCAGGCCGTAAAGGGCGACGAGCAGGGTGGATACGAGCGGGTCCACCCAGTCGACCAAGCCGAAGAGCCAGCCGATCAACGCTCCTGGAAGGGCCCCGCTCGCCGCTCCGTACATGGCGGCCCTGCCATAGTCCATACGGCCGACGACCTGCTCGACGAGGCGGACGTCCTGGCCGATGATGGCCACCCTCTCCACGGGAAACCCCTGGTCCGAGAGGTGGTCGACAGCGCTTTCGGCATCCTCGTACGTCTCGTACGTGGCAACGGCCCTACGAGGCTGCTCGCTCATCGCCCAGTCCTTCCTGCCGGTGGCCACGGCGGCCCCCGACACGCCCCAGACTCGCGAACCGATCAGCTCTGCGCCTGCATCCGGCAGGTCAAAGAACAACGGAGTTCGTCCCCCTGCGAGCACGAAGGGGACACTCCAGATATTTCGGGTATTTTGGGTCCGGGGGATGTAGAGGAAGAGGCGTTGTCACCTCTCCGGGGACTCAGGGCAGGGAGGAATCCCATGGCCGGTTTCAGGGGCCGGAGCGTGTACCGACGCCGTCCCGACCGGGAAGGTGGCCTTCCACCGGGCCGCCTGGGACAGCACCCCACGATCTCGCGGCGAGGATCTCGCCGCCCCCTTTCCGCCTTGGCATGCCACAAGTTGCTGGCAGCCTCTCAGGCCCTGTTCGACACTCGCGATGAAAGCGACATCCTGCGCCTGGCCATGGATTACGTGTCGGCCGTCGGCCCGTACAGAGCCGAGGCCGGATACCTGAGGGTGCACGGCCATATGGTCCCCGGCCCGCAGGTCGGGCAGGGGAATGCGTCAGCCGTGGACCGGACGGTGCGAGAGCTGACAGGGCGGGACGTCCCCGTCACCGTTCCCGGCCGGTCCAGGGGGCGTGCCCTGGCCCTGCAGGGACCCGGTGGACTGCACGGCTACCTTGTGGTGACGTCTCGCTCGCGGCCTACCGACGCCCAGCACTTCCTGCTCGCCACGCTCGTACGCCTCACCGCCGCGGCCCTGTCGGTCGCCGTCGCGCACCACCGCCGGCGAGAAGACGCCCTGGAGTTGCACCGACTGCGACGGGAACGGGCAGGCTTCCAACAGCGGCTGATCACTCTCGTGGTCGAGCTGGGATATCAACGGGCCGTGCACGAAACCTTCGCCGAGGTCGCTGCCTCGGGCGGCGGCGAGGAGGCCGTCACCAGCGCACTGCATGGGCTCATCGGATTTCCCGTGCTGGTGGAGGACCGCTTCGGCCGACTACGGTCCTGGACCGGTCCCGGCCGGCCCGACCCCTATCCGGATCCGGACCCCGCACGCCATGAGGAGATGCTCCAGGGGATCGCCCGGAGAGACGGACCCGTGCGCATCAACGACAGGCTGCTCTCCCTGATACGCCCCCGCGGTGAGATCCTCGGAGTACTGGCCCTGGTCGATCCGGAGGGCGACGCCGACGAGTACACCGTGTGCGCGCTGAAGCACGCCGCCACGTCACTCGCCGTGGAACTGTCGCATCTGCGCCATCTGGCGGAGGCCGAGCTGCGGCTACGCCGCGAACTGGTCGACGATCTCCTGGGGGGCACGGACGAGGCAAGCGCCTACGCCCGGTCCGAGGCGTTCGGACACGACCTGCACCGCATCCAGTACGTGGTCGTCGTGCAGTGGAGGAACCGGGCCGCGGACGACGCTTTCGCGCGGACCGTGGGCCGTGCGGCGTCGGCCGTGGGCATGCCGTCGCTGGTGACTCGGCGTTCCGACCACGTGGTCCTGGTCGCCGAGGGCAGCCCCCACGACCACGCCTTGTACGAGACGCTCGCCCGGGAGACCGGAACACCGGACGGGACGATCGGGGTGAGCGCCCGCTGTGACACCCCGGACGGTATCCCCGGCCACTACCAGGAAGCACTGCGCGCTCTGGAGGTACGCCGCCGGTCCCGGAGGCGATACGGCACGACGTTCTTCGACGATCTGGGCCTCTACCGCATCCTGGGGCCCGGAAACGAATACCAGGAGCTGGAGGCGTTCGTTCGGGAATGGCTCGGCCCCCTCGTCGACTACGACGGCCGGCACCGTACAGCGCTCGTGGAGACCCTGTCCCGGTACTTCGACTGCGGTGGCAACTACGCCGAGACCGCCGAATCCCTGGCGATCCACCGCAGCACGCTGCGCTACCGGCTCCAGCGCATCCGTGAGATAAGCGGCCATGACCTCACGAGTGTGGAGGACCGCCTCAACCTGCAGGTCGCGACCCGGGTGTGGAAGATCATGCTGGGCGGACCGGGTTAAGAGGCCCACGCACCGCGGGGCCGGCTCCACTTTCCCGATCGCCATGGGAGCAGGCATCCCCTCCGCCGAATCGGCTCGTCAGGTATCACCAGACGGTCTTCAGCGGCTCGAAGGCGCCCTTGCCGCCCGGCGCCGCTTCGACCGAGCGGGACTCGTCGGACATGGCCACGGGCAGGGCAGCGACGGTGGCCACACCGCAGGGTGGCCCCGCCGTCCTGCAGATCGGTGGCGGCCGAAGGCGTCCGGTGTGCACGCTGGTGCCAGAGGCATCCCCGTTCATCCTGCGGCCGGCCGAGCATCAGCCGCAGGGCCTGGTGGAGGTCCGCCCCGTCGCAGACTCGGGTTTCACCCTGCTGGAGGCGCTACGTCTAGGTGGTGGAGCGGCCGTCGCCGGGCAGGTGCTCGACTGCGGCGAGGAAGTCGCGGAAGGCCCGGTCGGTGCGCGTGGTGTCGGCGGTGGCGTCGAGGTCCATGAGGAGACCACGTATGACGGCGAGGACCAGCGTCGCCAGCTCCGGCCGGCCGATGCTGCGCAGGCCCTCCTCGAGCGGTCCGAGCCAGTCGGTCGTGGCGACGCGTCGGAAGTCGGGCCACAACCGTTGCGTTGCGTCCTCGCGCAGCTGGCCGAACATCCGCAGGTACGGCCGCCCGTCCGGGCCCGTGATCGAGGTCCAGGCGCGATCCAGGGTGGTGGTGTAGGGCTCGTCGGGTCGCACCCGCAGGAGGTCGCCGAAGGTGTCGAGCTGGCGTTGGCGTGCGTGCCTGAGGACGGCCCGCAACAGGGCGTCGCGGGTGCCGAAGTGATAGATCAGCATGCGGGCCGAGGTGCCGGTGGCGGTGGTCAGCGGCCCGAGCCGGTCGGGGAGGCCGTGCTCGAGGGCGTAATCGGTGCAGGCGTCGAGCAGCCGGTGCTTGATGTCTGGCTGCGGCCGTCTACCCATATCGAACACATTTTCACGTAACAGTCGCTACGTCTACCGTTGGTCGAAGGCGGTCGAGGCGGACGTGGAGGTAGCGATGAGGGTCGTGTTCGTGCATGGGGCGTGCGTGCGGGACGGGGCGTGGTGGTGGCACCGCACCGCCGGGCTGCTGCGGGAGCGAGGGGTGCGGAGCGTGGCCCCCGCGCTGCCGAGCTGCGGCGAGGCGGGCCTGCCCGCGGGCGCCGGCGGCCCGGGGCTGTCCGAGGACGTCGCGGCGGTGCGGCAGACGCTGCGGGACAGCGACGAGCCGACCGTCGTGGTCGCCCACAGCTACGGCGGCATCGTCACCGCGGAAGCCGCCGCGGGCGTCAGGTCCGTACGCCACCTGGTGCTGGTCTCCAGCTATCTGCCCGAGGCCGGGCAGAGCCTGTCGGATTTCGGGGACGGTGGCCCCGCACCGTTCCTCGACGTCGACCCCGACGCCGGCACCTTCGGGGTCCGCCCCGAGCTGCTCGTGGACACATTCCTGCAGGACTGCGACCACGAGATCCAGGCGCGGGCGGCGGACCACCTCGCCCGGCAGAGCGTGCGGGTGACCGGGCAGCCCGTCGGGGCGGCCGCATGGCAGCAGGTGCCCTCGACCTACCTCGTCTGCGCCCAGGACCGGGGCACCCCTGCGCGCCTGCAGCACGAGTTCGCCCGCCGGGCCGACCGCGTCGTCGAACTCGACGCCGGCCACCACCCCTTCCTGTCCCGGCCCGCCGAGGTCGGGGACCTGCTGCTGAGCCTGTGACGGCATCCGCGGACGGGCCGGGACCGTCTCTTCCCCGCAGCGGGGCTGAAGCAGTCGAACACGAGGACGCGGTCCGTACGGTGCGCGCGCGGCCGGGGCGAGTGGCGCGGTGTCAGGAGTCGTCTTCCGAGTCCTCCCATTCCTTCGGCAGGTCCCAGATGTCGGCGACCAGTGGGAAGCCGGCGGGGTCGATGTAGGAGCCGTCGTGCGCGATCCGGTTGTGGGCGTGGCCGAGGGTGTGCAGTCCGAAGGCTGCCTGCAACGCGTTCCACTGGCCCTGTATCTCCAGGGTCTGGTTCACAGCCTTCTTGGCCATCTTCAGGCCGGCGGTGGGACGGGTCGCGATCCGCTCGGCGAGGGCCAGCGTGGCCGATTCCAGGTCGGCCCGGGGGACGACCCTGCTGACCATGCCCAGCTCCTTGGCTTCCGGTGCCGTGAGGATGTTCCCGGTGAACAGCAACTCCTTCGCACGCCGGGGACCGAACTCCCACGGGTGCATGAACAACTCGACCGCACTGATGCCGAACGCCGTGACCGGATCGGCGAATTGAGCATCATCGCTGGCCACGATGAGGTCAGTGGGCCACATGAGCATCATGCCGCCGGCGAACACTCGCCCCTGAACCGCCGAAAGGGCCGGCTTGGGGAAGTTGCGCCAGCGCCAGTGCAGTTGCAGGAAGACCTCGTTCTCCCAGGCCATGTCGCCCTCGACACCACCGAGGTTCAAGCCGCCCTCCAGCGTCACCTGGTTCATCCCGTCGGTGCTGAACAGCGAGTCGACGTCGTGCCCGAGCGAGAAGTCATCGCCCTCCGCGGCGAGCACGAACACGGAGATCGAGTCGTCCGCCGCGGCACGCCGGTACGCGGCATCGAGTTCGTAGAAGAGGTGGACATCCGCCAGGTTGCCGGCCTCGGACCGGGTGAGCGTCGCCCGGGCCACCCGCTCAACAGGTACGTCGTAGGTCACGCGCTCGCCGAGCTTCACCGGCTGAGGCACAGGGTTGTGCGTCATTTCAGCCTTCTTTCACGATGTCGTGGGTGCCCGCCTCCGTGTCGTGCGTCCTCGCCCGGGAGCCCGTAGCCCGCGACTTGAGGAGGTCCACCACGTCGGCGAGTCCGACCTCGATGCGTCCGTGGACGCGGGGGTTGAGCAGAGTCGTACCGTCGAAGTCACCGGACGAGGCGTAGAACGCCACCGGGATAGTCAACGCCTGGAAGAAGCCGAACAGCGGCCGCAGCGCGTGTTCCAGGACGAGCGCGTGATGGTCGCCCCCGCCCGTCGCGGCGAGGAGGACGGGCTTGTTCGCGAGCGCGTACTGGTCGATCAGGTCGAAGAAGTGCTTGAACAGGCCGGGGTAGGAGCCGCGGTAGACCGGAGCGGCCGCGATGAGCAGATCGGCTTCCTCGACGAGGCGGAGCGTTGCCCGCACCTCCTCCGGAGCCTCGTCGCGCTCGACCGTGCCGGTGAATGCCGCGCCCAGGTGATACACATCGATCTGGGACGTCTCGACCGGAAGCACCTCACCGAGTGTGTCGAGGATCACGCGGACGAGCCCCATGGTCCTGGACGGCCGGCTGGGGCTGCCGTTGACGACCACGACGCGCAGCGCCGGGCCGGTGGTGCGGGTGGCACCCGTTGTCTCGCTGCCAAGCAGTGTGGTCATGACACAGCCCCTTCTCGGGTCGCGGTCTCCCGGCGCACGACAGGTGCGACCTCGGTGCCGAGCAGCTCTATCGCCTCCAGGTGTTCCTTCTGCGGCATCCCGCCGAAGCCCATCTGGATGATGGCGCGGTTCAGGCCGTACACCTCGTGGTAGGTGAGGAGCTTGTCGATCATTTCCTGCGGGCTGCCGACCAGCAGCCCTGCCGCCGGTGACGACTGCGCGTCGAACACGGCTCGGGAGAGGGGGAAACCGGCTCCGCGCTGGTGGTTGTTCTCCATCATGCCGTTGGCGAAATAGGGATACATGGTGTCCCGCGCGCCCTGGCTGGTACGTCCGACATACCCGTGCGCGTTGATGCTGATCGGCAGCGCGGTCACGTCGTGACCTGCTTCCGCTGCGGCCATCCGGTACAGGTCGGCGGTCTCCCTGTGGGAGACCAGCGGGCCGAGCAGCAGCGCCATCGCCATCGGCAGGCCGAGCCGGCCGGTGCTGATGGCCGATGCGGGCGATCTGCCGACACCG
Source organism: Streptomyces speibonae (assembly GCF_984686075.1). Classification (NCBI taxonomy): domain Bacteria; kingdom Bacillati; phylum Actinomycetota; class Actinomycetes; order Kitasatosporales; family Streptomycetaceae; genus Streptomyces; species Streptomyces speibonae. The sequence goes on from NZ_OZ480260.1 coordinate 1,438,257, forward strand.
ACCCAGACCGGGATGGTGTCGCCGTCGGCGCGCGGTGCGATGTCCGCGTCCACCAGGGGAGCGCGGAAGCGGCCCTGCCAGGTCAGAGGGTTCTGCCCGCGTATCTTGAGCAGGAGGTCGAGCTTCTCGCGGAAGAGGTCCGCGTAGTCCTTGAGGTCGTAGCCGAACAGCGGGAAGGACTCGGTGTAGGAGCCGCGTCCGGCGATGATCTCGGCACGCCCGGCGGACAGCAGGTCAATGGTGGCGAACTGTTCCCAGACGCGCACCGGGTCTTCGGAACTGAGCACGGTGACCGAACTCGTGAGCCTGATGTTCTCGGTCTTCGCCGCGGCGGCTGCCAGCAGGACGGCCGGCGCCGATCCGACGAAGTCGGTGCGGTGGTGCTCGCCGACGCCGAACACGTCCAGCCCGACCTGGTCGGCCACCTGCGCCTGCTCGATGGTCTCGCGGACGCGCTGTCGCGGGGACGGGAGGACGCCGGTGGCCGGGTCCTTCGTGACCTCGACAAAGGTCATGACCCCGATCTCGAACGACATGGGGAGGTTCCTCTCTTTGCGGTCGGTGGCGCCCGGCGCCGCCGGCAGGGGGTTCGTCCACACTCAGTAACCTGCCTGCGCAGATAATTATTCCATTGCGTGCCGGACCCTTGGTCCGCGTCGGTGGCGTCGGTCCGACGCCCAGGTCAGTGCGTGCGCAGGCAGGAACTTCGCTTGGTTCCCGAGCCGTGCTCCCGCTACCGTGCTGCTCATGGCGAGCGACAAGCTGAGCGAGCTTGAATACGCGGCGTGGCAGGGGTTCCTGCTCACCCATGATCGAATCTGGCGCGCGATCGAGGCCGGGCTCGCTCCGCTGAACGTGAGCATGGCCGAGTACGGCGTACTGGCGCTGCTCGGCGAGGCCGGTCGCAAGGGGATGCGGATGTCGGACCTCGCCCAGCGAAGTCTGATGACCAGCGGCGGGTTCACGCGGCTCGCCGACCGGCTCGAGCGTCGCGGACTGATCGAGCGGCGGCGGTCGGCCGATGACGGCCGCGGTTTCGAGGCTGTCCTGACCCGGGAGGGAAAGACGCTGTTGCGCAAGGCGTGGCGCCAGCAGTACGGCGATCTGCGCACCCTCTTCTTCGACCGGCTCACCGACGAGGACCTGCGCAACCTCACCGAGGTCTGGACACGGCTCGACCCGGCAGCCGGTACGGAACACGATGAGGGCTCCGCATAGCCGTCCGGGAACGCCGGCTCGGAGGATCCGCTCGGACGGTTCGCGCCGGCCCCTCGTGAGCCGCTGTGGCCCGGGGGCGCCGGGATGCCCGTCCACGGCCGCCGCGCCTCGTCACACGCCGCACCAGGCGGCGGTGACAGCTGCCCCGTCCGTGGAGGACGACGGCAGCGGACCTCGGCCGCGCCGTCTCAGCTGCCGAACTCCGTGGCGGAGTCGTTCTCCGCACCGTCCGCGGCCGCGGTGGCGAGCCGCGTGAGCAGCTCGCCCAGCAGCGCGTACTCCCCCGGCGTGAAGGGCTGCTCCCCGTCGTCGAGCAGGGCCTTGAGGGCGACGGCGTGCCGGGCGCGGCGCGCGGCGCGTGTGCCCTCGGCCGGGCCGTCGTCGGGGTCGGTGACGAGTGCCCCGAACACGGCCTCGCGTGTGCGCTCCGCAAGGCCCTCGTGGTCGGCGAGCCGGCCCGCGGCGTCGGCTTTGATCAGCGTGAGCGTGACCCCGACACCCGCGGCGTGGATCATCGCCGCCGCCTCCTCGACCCCCGTCCGCAGCCTGCCGGCCTCGGCGACCCGGGTGACGAGCCGCAGGAGCAGGCTGCCGGCCTCGCTGTTCACCTTGGTCTCCGCGCCCGGACGCGGGTCGGTGTTGAGCAGCCGGTAGAGAGCCGGGTTGGCGAGCCCGAAGGACACATGCATCGACCAGCCGCGCCGCAGCTGGTCGACGGGGTCACCGGTGGTGAGGTTGTCCTGCTTGGCGGCCAGGTAGGACGCGTATCCCCGGCGGGCCACTTCGTCGAGCAGTCCCTGCATGTCTCCGAAGTGCCGGTAGATCGTCTGCGCCTGGACGTTCGCGGCCGCGCTGACCGCGCGGGTCGAGACCGCCTCACGTCCTCCGCTCGCGAGCAGGTTTGCCGCCGCCTGGAGGATGCGCTCGCGCGGGTGGGCTGTCGTGTCGGAGGCCGTCATGCGATCGATGATAACACTTGACCCACATCGCTGTGATGTTATCGTCGATGTAGCAAGTTTGTCATCGGTGATGCATCACGGGTGGTCCGCGTGCTTTTCAGGTCGCGCCACCGCATCCCCTTCCCCCGCGCAGGAGCACAGCTCCCCCCTGTCCAAGCCCTGATCACCGAGCCGCACCGAGCCGCACCGAGCCGAGGAACGCAGACCCTTTCCGTCCCACTTCCCGCCAGGAGACACAGACGTATGCCGGACACCGACGATCACGACCACACAGCCGAGGAACACAGCCGCCGCACCGTGCTCAAGGCGGGTGCCGTCGGCGCCGTCGCCGTCGCCGCCTCGGGCGGCATGGAGAGCATCGCGGCAGGCAGCCCCGCCGACGTGCGGAGCGCACCGCCGGCCCAGGCCCCGACGGCCGACATCACACTCCGCGTCAACGGCGTGGAGCGCTCCCTCACGGTCGAGTCCCGGGTCACCCTGCTGGACGCGCTGCGTGAGCGTGTCGGGCTGACGGGGACGAAGAAGGGCTGCGACCGCGGTGAGTGCGGCGCCTGCACCGTCCTCGTCGAGGGCGAGCGGGTGAAATCGTGCATGGCCCTCGCCGTCATGGAGGACGGGCGGGAGATCACCACGGTCGAGGGCCTGGCCCGTGGGGACGAACTGCACCCCGTACAGGCGGCCTTCATCCGACGGGACGCCTTCCAGTGCGGGTTCTGCACATCGGGGCAGATCATGTCGGCCGTCGCCTGCATCCAGGAGGGCCACGCCGGATCGGACGCCGAAGTCCGTGAGTGGATGAGCGGCAACCTGTGCCGGTGCGGCTGTTATCCGAACATCGTCGACGCGGTGCGCGACGCGGCGAAGGGACACAGGAAGTGAAACTCTTCGACTACACACGCGTCTCGCGTGCCTCCGACGCCGTCGACCTGGTCGCGGGACGTCCCGGTGGCACGTTCATCGGCGGCGGGACCGAACTGACGAATCTGATGAAGGACGGCGTCCTCGCCCCGGACCTCGTGGTGGACGTCAGCCGGCTGGACCTGTCGGACATACGGGTGAGCAGGGGCCGGCTGCACATCGGGGCCACGGCCCGGATGGGGGACGTCGCCGATCATCCGGTGGTCCGCGAGCGGTTCCCCGTCGTCTCCGAGGCCCTGCTGGCCTCCGCGTCCCCCCAGGTGCGCAACAGGGCCACCATCGGCGGGAACCTCATGCAGCGGACCCGCTGCTGGTACTACCGGGACCCCGGCAGTGCCTGCAACAAGCGTGAGCCCGGCAGCGGCTGCCCGGCCCTCGACGGGCAGAACCGATGGCACGCGATCCACGGCGGCAGCGATCACTGCATCGCCGTCCACCTGTCGGACCTGGCCGTCTCGCTGACCGCCCTGGACGCCACGGTGGCCGTCCTCGGACCGGACGGCCACCGCTCCGTCCCCTTCGGGGACTTCTACCGCCTGCCCGGTTCCACCCCGGACAAGGAGAACGCGCTGCGGCACGGTGAGCTCATCACCGGTGTCGAGATCCCGCAAAGCCCCCTTGCGGCCGGCTCGCGCTACCTCAAGCTGCGCGACCGTGCCTCGTTCGAGTTCGCCGTGGTCTCCGTGGCCGCCGCCCTCACGCGGGAACGGGGACGGGTCGGCGATGTGCGGCTCGCCTTCGGCGGCATCGCGCCCAGGCCGTGGCGTTCACCCGAGGCCGAGGACGCCCTGCGCGGGCGCCGTCTGACCCGGACCACCATCGCCGCGGCCGGCCGGGCCCTCGTCGAGGGCGCCCGGCCCCGCGAACACAACGCGTTCAAGGTCGAGCTGGTGCAGCGTGCCCTGGCCGACGTTCTCCAGGACCTGGGAGGCCTGAAATGAGCCCGATCGTCGGCAGCCCTCTCGCCCGGATCGACGGGCGCGCCAAGGTCACCGGCGCGGCCACCTACACCGCGGACACCGAGGTCCGCGGGGCGCTGCACGGCTTCCTCGCGCTGAGCACCGTTGCCGGCGGGCGCATCACCGGCATCGACGTGCGGGACGCCGAGCGTTCACCCGGGGTGGTCGCCGTCTTCACCCACCGGAACATGCCCGAGCTGGTGGTCCCCACGGGGCAGGGGACGGCCTACTGGAAACGGGTCATTCCCCTTCAGAACGCGGACATCCACCACAGCGGCCAGCCCGTGGCCTACCTCGTGGCGGAGAGCGCGGAGCAGGCCCGGCACGCGGCCTCACTCGTCAAGGTCACCTACGATGCCCGTACCCCCCGGGCCGGCCTGACCGAAGCCATGGACGAGGCCTATGTCCCCGAGCCGGGGCTGAAGGGTCCCAACGACATCACCCGGGGTGATCCCGGGGCGGGCCTGGCGCAGGCCGACGTACGCATCGACGTCAGCTACACCACACCCATGCACCACCACAACGCCCTGGAGCCGTCGGCGACGACCGCGGTCTGGGACGACGGGAAGCTGACGGTGTACGAGACCGCGCAGGGCATCAACGCCACCAAGGCCACCCTGGCCGAGGCGCTCGAGGTGCCCCCCGCCGACGTGCGGGTGATCTCCCGGTTCCTGGGCGGGGGCTTCGGAGCGAAGGGCCCGGTGTGGCCGCACACCCTCATCACCGCCGCCATCGCCCGCGAGCTGGGACGCCCGGTCAAACTGGTGCTCTCGCGCGCACACACCTACACCTCCCACGGCCACCGCCCCGAGACCCACCAGCGCCTCCGGATCGGAGCCAAGCGGGACGGAACCCTCACCGCCATCGAGCACGTCACCACATCCCAGGTCAGCCGTACCGAGGATCTGCTGTTCAACACCAGCGAGCCGACCCGCATGCTGTACGCCTGCCCCAACCTGCGGGTGACGCAGCGGGCCGTGCAGCTCGACCTGCCCGCCCCGAGCATGATGCGGTCACCGGAGGTCGTCGCCTCCCACGGCCTGGAAACGGCGCTCGACGAACTGAGCTACGAACTCGGTATGGACCCCATCGAGCTGCGGCTGCGCAACTACACCGCGGACAACCCCGACGCCGACGGCGCCCCCTTCGGCAGCAAGCACCTGAAGGAGTGCTACCGCCGGGGCGCGGACGCGTTCGGCTGGAACAAACGTGATCCACGCCCGCGGTCGATGCGCGACGGCGACACCCTGATCGGCTGGGGCATGGCGACCGCCGCGCACACGGCCGGCGGACGGCCCGGAGCCGGCGCCCGCGTGTTGATCTCCGCCGAGGGGAAGGCCACGGTCCAGGTCGCCACCCACGACATCGGCACCGGCACCTACACCGTGATGTCGCAAGTGGCCGCACAGAGCCTGGGCCTGGACCTCGCGCACGTACGCTTCGAACTCGGGGACTCGGACTACCCGTTCGCCTTCGTCTCCGCCGCGTCCGCCACGGTTCCCGGTGTCGGCGCCGCCGTCAACCGAGCCTGCACCGCGGCCCGCCGGACCCTGATCGACATCACCGTCGCCGACCCCCGCTCCCCCCTGCACGGCATCCCGGCCGACCGGATCGCCGTCGAGGACGGGACCCTCTACGACACCGACCGGCGGGCGCGCCGTGACACCGTCCGCGCGGTCGTCGCCCGACACGGGGAACCCGTCGAGGCCACCACCGAACCGGTCTTCATCCCCCCGGGTTACTCCACCGGGGCGTGCTTCGCCGAAGTCCGCGTCGACCCCGGCCTCGGACAGGTCCGCGTCACCCGCATGCACGGGTTCTTCGACGCCGGCCGGGTGTTCAACCGCAGGACCCTGCGCAGTCAGGGGATCGGCGGCGCGGTCTGGGCCGTCGGCTTCACCCTGTCCGAGCACACCCTGGTCGACCGGCGCCTGGGGCGGATCGTCAACCCCAATCTGTCGGGCTACCTGGTACCGGTCAACGCCGACATCCCCGAGGTACACATGGGCTTCGTGGACAAGCCCGACCCGGCCAACCCCGACTCCCTCGGCGCGCGGGGCTTCGGCGAGACCCCGATGACGGGAATGACCGCCGCCATCGGCAACGCCGTCTACCACGCCACCGGGCGCCGGATCCGCGACCTGCCCATCACCCAGGACAAGATCATCGGAGCGGCGGAGGACCGGTGAACGACCTGTGGGAGCAGCTCCACCGCTGGTGGGAGGCCGGCACACCGTGCGGACTCGCGACGGTCGTATCGGCGTACGGCTCGGCTCCCCCCGGCGGCCCGGGGCACTCATGATCTGACGGCGTCCCGGTGCTCGAACGCTTCGACGGGCCCCCGCTGCGGGCCGCGCTGGAGATGGACCTCGCCTACGTCGGTGCCCTGGGCTCACGCCGAACGGCCGGGCAGCGCAGGGTGTCGCTGCGGGCCGCGACGGTGCGGGACGACCGGCCGGCACGGCTCTGTTCCCCCGCGGGGCCCGACCTGGGGAGGCGGTGCCGGCCCGGCGGAGACGGCTGTGTCGATCGCCTCCGGGACACTCCTGCGCCGCCACGCCGGGACGGGCCGGCGGCTCGCGGAGACCGAGGGGGCCATCCACCGGATGTCACCGACGCCGGAGGCCTGACGGCTCGCGGCACGCCGAGCGGCGTGCCGTCGGCCGCGGACCGCCCCGACAGCAGCGCCGTGCCGGCTCCGTGGGTGCGGCGCCGTAGACACAGCCCGTTCGCAGTCCCGTCGGCGGCCGGCCGACGTCCACGCCCCACGAGGAGTCCTGCCGTGCGCGCCCTTCGTCTTCTCTTCGTCGCCCTGCTGCTGCCGGCGTGCGTCTTCACCCTGGCGGTCCTGTTCGACCCGGCCCAGCGGCCCGCCCCCGCCACCGCCGTGCTCACCGCGGTGGTGGTCCTGCCGCTGTGGTACACCGCCGGGTTCCTCACCCTCGTGTCCGGCCTGGCCGCCGGCCGCCGACGGCGCACGGAGGCCGCCCTGTTCTGCGTCGTGCTGGCGGTTCCCGCGCTGGCCGTGGCAGGGGGGTGGCGGGCCCTGCACGCGTGGCATCCCGGACCTGTCCCGCTGGACGGCTTCCGCACACTGTCGTTCCTGCTCACCGGCGGGGCCCTGGCGTGGTGCTGTGCGCTCTTCGCCACGGCGGCCGGCCCGCCCGGCCGGGTGCCGAGTCCCGCGGCGGTCTTCTTCATACCGCTGTGGCTGGGCATCTGCCTGGTCAACGCCGTCCTCGGTGTGCGGGAGGGGTACGCGGTGGCAGAGGAAGCCGCGCTGGCCCTCGTCAATGTCCTTCCCCCCGCGGTGCTTTCGGTGCTCGCGGGGCATTCGTCTCACCGCCGCGCGCCGGACGGCCGGTCTTCACGGTCCCGCCGTCGAGAGGATCGGTGACGGCCCGCTCGAACGGGGCCTGCCCCTGTCATGCGGCGAGGCCGCGCAGGGCTTCGTCGTCCGAGGTGCCGGGCCCCGGGAAGTACACGTACAGCACCTGCCCCTCCGGCCCGGCGAGGGCGAAGGTCTCAAAGCTGAGACGGAGGACACCGATGTCCTCGACGGCGATCCGCTTCTCACCCACGACGCGTTCCTGCACGTCGTGGGAGTCCCACAGCGCGCGAAACGCCTCGCTGCGCTCGCGCATCCCCGTCACGAAGGCGTCGAGTTCCGCGTGGTGCGCGACCGCGGTGGCACGCAGACCCGTGACCGCTTGCAGAGCGATCTCGTCCCAGTCGGGGTAGACCTTCGGTGCCCGGGGGTCGAGGAAGGTGAACTCGATCAGGTTGGCCCCCGGAGTCCATGCCGGGTTGACCCTGGCAGCGAGCTCGGTGGCGGCCAGCACATCGCGGCGGGGGGAGACGACGAACGCGGGCAGGTCGGACCAGCGCTCCAACAGGTGCAGCACCCCCCGCCGCACGGTGCGGGCGGGCTGGGCCTCCTGGCCGGCCGGGCCCGGCGTCGGCACCGCCAGCGACCACAGATAGGCCCGCTCGGTGTCGTCCAGGCGCAGTGCACGGGCGAGTGCTTCGAGGATCTCGTGGGAGGGGCGGCGGTCGCGGCCCTGCTCGAGCCGGGTGTAGTACGACGGGCTGAGCCCGGCGAGCAGCGCGAGTTCCTCGCGGCGCAGCCCCTTGACCCTTCGCCGCCGCGTGTCGACGACGCCCGCGGAGGCCGGGTCCGCCTTCTCCCTGCGGGAGCGCAGGAAGGAGCCGAGCCGGTTGTCGTCAGGTGCCATGTGTGCAGATTAGCCTCTGCTCGCGGGGTCCTGCCGCTCGTGCGTGGCCCTGCGAGAGCCACCCTCAAGGGGGCGTGGCACATGAGCCGGCGGTCTGGTGGCATGAAGGCATGTCGAACGAAGTGAATGCGTCCCCGGTGTGGCTGATCACCGGATGCTCCAGCGGTCTGGGCCGTGCCCTGGCCGAGCACGCCCTCGAGCGGGGTGACCGGGTGGCCGTGACCGCCCGCAACCCGGCATCGGTCACCGATCTGGCCGCCAAGTACGGCGAACGCGCGCTGGCTCTCCGGCTGGACGTGACCGATCCCGGGTCGGTCACCGCTGCCGTGCAGGCGTGCGAGGCGGCGTTCGGGCGTATCGACGTCCTGGTCAACAACGCGGGATACGGTTACCTGGCCGCTGTGGAAGAGGGTGAGGACGCCGCGGTCCGTGCCCTGTACGACACCAACGTGCACGGCGTCGTGACGGTCCTCAAGGCCGTGCTTCCCGGCATGCGGGCACGCCGCTCGGGACGCGTCGTCAACGTCTCCTCCTTCGGCGGCCTGGCGGCGTTCGCCGCGACGGGTTACTACCACGCCACGAAGTTCGCGCTGGAGGGTCTGTCCGAGTCGCTGGCCGCGGAACTCGCCCCGCTCGGCATCTCCGTGACCATCGCGGAACCCGGCGGCCTGCGCACCCAGTGGGCGGGAACGTCGATGCAGCAGTCCCCGACGCGCATGGAGGACTACGAGCAGACCGCGGGCAAGCGCCGTGACGCCACGCTGGGCGTGTCCGGCCGCCAGCCCGGTGACCCGGTACGGGCCGCCGCGGCCATCGCCACGGCCGTGGACGCCGGCACCCCGCCGCTGCGACTGCTGCTCGGCTCCGACGCGCTCGCCGGAGCACGCGCCCGTCTGGACCGGCTGCGCCACGAGATCGACGCCAACGAGGCACTGACCAGGAGCGCGGACCTGGCGAGCGCCTGAAGCGCGCCGGCCCCCTTGTGGTGGCGTAGTCGGCACATACCAGGTGCACACCGAGCCCGGCGGCTTTCACCCGCCGGGCTCGGCTCACGACATCGGCACTCCACCGGACCTGCGGCGACGCCGTGCGGGCCGGGCCCCACGGCATGAGCTCAGCGCAGGACGTCTCGCAGCAGCCTGGCGTGCTTCACCGTCTGGCTCGATCCGGTGCGCGCGGCCACCGCCTCGACCTCGGGAATCACGCCCTTGGCCGCGCAGCGCGAAGCGCACTCGACCGCGACGGCGAGGAACGCCCCGGCATCCCGGACCGGTGTGCCGCGCAGCAGCGCGGGCAGGGCGGCCTCGAGTACGGACCAGACCGTGGCGTACGCGCCGGTCCGGGCCGCCGCGCGCAGTCCGTCGACGACTCGCCTCGGTGAGCTCCGTCCATCGCGTATCAACGCCTGCAACTGACCCGCGAGCAGCCGGCCGTCCAGCTGTCCCCGGGCGGCGAGCACGAGCAGGGCGTCCACCGCGGCATCACGGTCGTCGTCCATGTTCCGGGCGATCTGCCAGTGCAGTGCGTATCCCGCCGGCCCGCCCGCCTCGGCCAGCCGCGCGAGCATGCGGGCGTTCACCGAGTCCTTGGCACGTGCGGCCACCTCGTCGCGGTGGTGTGGCAGTTGAGCCACCCAATACGGCGCGGCGTATGTGTCGTAGAGGATGTAGCCGCCGGTGCGGGACGCGTCACCATCGTATGTGCCGAACACGGCCGCGGCGACCGGCGGAAGGCGGAGGTCCTGGCGCGATCCGGGGACCGCGGGCTCCCACATTCCGGGCGGGGCGTCGGCCGGATCGGCGGCCGGCCATGTGTCCGGAGTCGAGTCCTGGTGGGGCAGACCGGCCTCGTTCAGCCAGCGCGCCAGCCGCCGACCGGCGTCCGACCGCAGGTCACCGGCGGCGCGGCGCACCTGCTCATCCTCTGTGGGGGTCACCCGCAACAAGGCCTGCGCCAGATCGACCGGTGCCGGTTCGGCCTGCATACGTTCCAGCTCGGCGATGCGCTCCACCAGTTCGCCCGCGTCCACCGCGCCGGTGACGTGGGTCGGCAGAGCCAGCAGGAAGGGCTGGGTGCCGGACTCGATCACCTGGAGGGCCTCCCTCAGGCGCGCCATGAGCAACTTGCCGGGCGGGGAGACGGCCTCGCCGTGGCTGATCCGGCGGTAGGGGCGACCGTACAGGGTCCTCGGCTCGTCACCGCGCATGGCCGCCGCCACGTCGTACAGATCGCTCTGCCCGCAGTCGCGATGTACGCCCGGTTGCCTGCGCATGACCGGTTCGAGCGCCCGGCACAGCGCCGCACGGTCGAGTCGGGCTTGGCGGACCAGCCCGTCCAGCCCGCGTTCGAACGCCATCACGTCGTCGTCCGTGAGGACCACCGCCAGTTCCTGGGCCACCTCGACGGCGGTCTCGACGGGGCCCGGTGCCGGCCGGTGCGGGGGCAGCGAGGGGAGGGTCTCGGGCTCTGCGACGCGCTCCGTGCGCGTGTCGTCCTCTGTGCCGAGCAGCTCCGCGGCGCGTGCGGACAGTCCCGGTCCGAGCGACGCGGCAGCCGTCCGGAGTTCCGCCCGCACCTGGCCGTCCGTGTTCTTCAGATGGCGGGCGACGAGCTTGAGGGCGCGCTCCTGCACGGACATGTCCGGGTGGCCGAAGGCGAGTGCCGCGTCGGTCAGTAGCCGGCTCGTGCGCGTCGGCTCCCGCCGTGCCACCAGGTCGAGCCAGGAGAGCTGCGCGCGTACCAGTTTCTTCTCGGGGCGCAGGAGGACGCGTTCGCTTGCCTCGCTCAGCACGTCCTCCTCCAGCAGCCCGGCCTCGTCCAGTTCGCGCAGGACCTCCTGTCCGTAGGACGCCACCGGGGACGACAGGTCGAGCATGGCCACGTGGTCCCGGAGGAAGGGGGCGTTTTCGGCCGGGGTCAGGGCCAGAGCCCGCAGGAACGTCATGACCGGGTTGAGCGTCTTGGGGGTGCCGTCCTGGAGAAGACGTGCGAGCAGCTTCGCGGCCAGGGCAGTGCGTTCGGGCGCGGTTCGGGCGTGCTCGTCGGCAGTGAGGGGGACGGCCTGCCAGTAGTGGATGGCGGCGGCCGGATGCTGGTCGGCCACGATCGCGAAGACGCGGCGGACGAGCGCGGCACGGTCCACGACCCCCTCGGCGGCGAAGGTGCACAGCACGGACAGTACTGTGCTGGTGAGGGACGACTGTTCCATGGCCAGGGGGAGGAGCCTGGGAGTCAGCGGGTCCGCGCGCAGCTGGTCCAGGAGACCGTCCGCCGGGCCGTAGGAGTGCTTGCTCAGCCAGCCTTGGACGAAGTAGTCGGATTCCGGCATCGGGCAGCCGGTGGTGCGGACGATGTGGTCGACGACGAGGTGGAGGCGTTGTGAACCGCTGCGCTTGCGCACCTCCTCGTCGAGCCGCGCCACGAGTTCGGTCCGCCATGCGACGGGGAACAGGTCGACGACGTCGATCATCCAGTCGTCGTGCGGGGGTCCGTAGCGATAGCCCGAGTGGAGGTAGCGGGCTGCGGCGTCCGGGGTCACCTGGCAGCCCAACCGTGCGCCGGCCAGGGCCACGAACTGTTCGTCGGTGAGTTCCCTCCAGCCGGAGAGGCCCATCTCCTCGTAGCGGGCGTTCAGTTCCGGCAAGTGGGCCGCGCGCTGCTCCGCGCCGAGTTCGCCCAGTGCCCGGAGCACGCCCGGGACGTCACCTGCCTCTACGAGTGCCATCAACTCCACCGCGCCGACTCCTTCTCCGTGTTCCGGACCATGCGGGTGGCGAGTACGTGTTTGCACGGACCGCGACCACCGCGGTACTTCGCCCACCACAAGCAGGTGCAGCTCATGCGTTCGCCGTCCTCGATGCGGACCAGGTAGGCGTGCTCACCCTTCCCCACCCACGCCAGTGCGCCGTCGATGCGGATCGCGCCCTGTGCGACCAGGGCCTTGGCTCCGCGCAGCCGCGGATTGCGGATGTCGGCGGCGCCCGCGGCGTAGGGCAGGTGCCGGTGGTAGTGCGCCTCTTCCGCGAGGTCGTAGCCGATCTGCCCGGACGTCCCCAGCATCGTCAGGGCCGCGCGGACCCGTCCGGGCCGGAGGCCGGACTGCGCGGACAGGTCGGCCACGTCGATCTTCGGCTCCCAGGCCAGCAGTTCCGCCACTTGGTCCGCGTCCCGGGCCACCGGTCCGCCGGCGAGGTCGTCGAGCACGCCCCCCTCGCCGGAGAAGCCGCGCGAGGCATGCGAGGAGAGCAGGAGCGTCAGCCGCATGCCGGGCAGCGAGGCCTCCCACGCGACGGGCGCGGCCGGGTCCTGCCGGCTCCGGCTCCACTCGTCATGACTCCGCTCCGGGTCCGGGGCGTACACCCGCACCGTCGACGCGTGGCGCAGTACCTGCTGGAGACTTCGCAGTCGCTCGCAGCCGGGCAGGCACACGGCACCGGGCGACGGCCTGGACGCCGGGCGCAGGGTGCGGCCCGAGGGAACCACCCAGCGTGTGGTGTGCGCGCCGGACCGCTGGGTGGGCCGCGGCAACGACCGCAGGACGGCGGCCGCCTCCGCGGCGGGTATCTCGGCGCGCGGGACGAGGCCGGCCGCGATCACCTGGGCCTCGGCGAAGCCGCGCAGCCAGCGCTCCGGCAGCGGGACCTTCTTCTCCACGAACCGGCCGTCGAAGGTGGTGGCTTCCAGACCGTCCGGTCCCACCCGCAGGTGCAACGGGTCCAGGCCGCCGATCCTGGCGAGTGCCAGTCGCAGTGGCGGGTTGATGTCGACGTTGGTGGTGCCGTGGCCGACGTCGTCACCGTCCAGGCCGGGGGCCAGGACGTCGAGGCGCGCGTGGACTCCGCAGCAGGCGGAGAAGGACTCCAGCCGCAAACGGTCGCCGCCGGCCGTGATGACCGGGTCGAGAAAGGCTGACGGCCGCGGCCGGTAGTAGCGGCTGGCGGCGACGTCGGCGACCGCGAGCAGCGCTGTCGCCGCGGCGGCCGGCGCGGTCAGGAACCCGTCGAAGAACCGCGGATTCGCCGCTTCGCCGACCGGGGTGGCACCGCCGGATGTTTCCAGAACGAGGCAGCGTCCGGTCGGAGTGGTGCGCACGACGGACTCGTGCATGTAGGCATAGGACTGGGTCGTTGAACTCACATGCGAAGGCTAGGGGCCGGCACCGACACCGGCCCTCCTCACCGAACTCCACGAACGCGGCTGCGCCGTCGGCCCCGGTGGAGCGTGGTCGTCCGGCATGCCGTGCCGAGGCACGGTCACTTCTTGTCGCGGACGGCGGCCACCGCCGGTCGGGCGCCTCGGCCGGCGGTGATGAGGGCGGGGTGCCCTCGCCGACGGCGGGGGCACCCCGGTGCGACGAGCCGCCGCGCTCACAGCAGCCAGCGGTTGCGGTTCACGAAGGGCAGCCGTGCCCAGGCCCTGCCCAGCCCCCAGGTGGCGCCGGCGCCCGCGGCGGCGAGAGCGACGAGGACCACGGCGTAGACCAGGTGGTAGTCGGCGAACGGGTTCGTCGACATGCTCGGCGCACCGTCCGACAGGTGCTTGGCCGGCGGCCATTCCGCGATCCACATCAGCGCCATCATGACGGTGCCCGCGACCGCGGCGAGCCTGAGGCCGATGCCCGCGGTCAGGGCGAGACCGATGCCGAGCAGGCCGAGCATGAACAGCCAGTCGGCCCAGGCGGCTCCCGCCCAGTCGTGGAAGGTGGACTCCATCGGGCCGACCGTCACGCCGCTGAGGAAGCCCCTCGTCGGCGAGCCGCCGTCGATCCAGCCCTTGCCGGACGGCGTGGCGTAGCCGAAGCCGAACGTCTTGTCGAGGAAGGCCCACAGGAAGACGAACCCGGTCAGCAGCCGCAGCCCGGCCAGCGCGTGGGCACCGGCCGCCGTCGCGGTCATGGTCGCCTCGTCGGAGGCGGGAGCCGTCCCCGCCCTGTGCAGGGACGGGAGGCGGAGTCTCGGTTGCCGGTGGGAGTGGTCGTGCACTGCCATGGTGCTCATCCCCTTCGAGGGAGTGCGACGCGCAGAATGCGGACGACTTTCGTTGCTCCCTCACTGTCCCGCGTCGTCACCCACGGGCAGAGGGGCTGCACGGCCCGGGAGGCGGGCCGAACGGCCTTCTCGCGCGGCCGGCGGAACGGGCTCACCGGGAGGCGGTGTTGCGGACCTCCCGCAGACCGGGATGGCGTCGCCGCAGATGGCGTTCCAGGCGTTGGTGGAGCGTGATCCAGGAGGCGGGGCAGCCGCGGCAGGCGCCGCCGAGGCGGACGGTGACGACGCCGTCGCGCACGTCGACGAGGTCGATGACGCCGCCGTGGGACCGGGCGAAGTCGCCCACCTCTCCGGCGAGTACCTCGCGTGCCACGTCGTGGAGCAGCGTGTCGTCGGAGTGGTCGGTGGCGGTGACCGGGATCCATCCGGCGGGTCGGCCGAGGGCGGCGTGCAGCGCGCTGCGCACCCGGGCGCCTTCCTCGGCCCAGGTGCGGTCCGGGCCGAGGCAGGTGACGACGGCCGCGCGTTCCGCCGTGATCCGGGCAAGGGTGCCGTCGGCCAGCAGGGCGGCCAGCGGTGCGGGCACCTCGGCGAGCGGGCCGGTGCCGGTGAGGATTCCGGCGGGGATGATCCAGCGCAGCCGGTCGGGCCGGCCGGGAACCCGCTGAGGGTGCACAGGGATCGCCGTCACGGCGGTTCACCCGCCCAGCAGGACGGTGACCGTCCGCGCCAGATACGCCATCAGCCAGGCCAGGACCGTCAGATAGCCGAAGGCGATCGCCGGCCATCGCCAGGTGCCGGTCTCCCGGCGCAGGACCGCCACCGTGGCCATGCACTGCAACGCGTACACGAAGTAGACCAGCAGTGCGGCGACGGTGGGCGCGGTGAACACCGCCTCCCCGGCATGGGGTCCGTCGGGGTACGTCATGGCCGCCAGCGCCTGTTCCGGCCGTTCGGGATCCTCCGCGGCGGCCACCTGGCCGAGGGTGGCGACGAAGGTCTCCCGGGCGCCCTGGGCCGACAGCACACCGACGTTGACGCGCCAGTCGAAGCCGAGCGGGTCGAAGACCGGCGCGACCAGCCGGCCGAGGCCGGCGGCGTAACTGTGGTCGACGGTGTAGGCGGACACGGCGACGGGGTCGGTGCTGTCGACGCCTGCCGCACGCAGGTGCGCGTCCGTGTGCGGCGGCAGGTTCAGCAGCAGCCACAGCACGGTGCTGGTCGCGACGATGACGGTCGAGCACTTGCGCAGGAAGGCGCGCGCGGAGGACCACATCGCCACCAGCACCGCGCGCGGGGCGGGCAGCCGGTAGGGCGGCAGCTCCATGAAGAACGGCACCGGCCGGCCGCGGCGGTCGCCGAGCTTCTTGAACGCCCAGGCGGCGAGCATCGCCGAGACGGCGCCCAGCAGATACAGGCCGAACATGACCAGACCCTGTGCGCGGAACGGGCCCGCCTTCGCGGCCGGGTCGACCAGCAGGCCGATGAGCAGCACGTAGACCGGCAGCCGGGCCGAGCAGGTCATCAGCGGGGCGGCCATCATCGTGGCCAGACGGTCCTTGGCCGAGGGGAGGGTGCGGGTGGCCATGATGCCGGGAACCGCGCAGGCGAAGGACGACAGCAGGGCCACGAAGGCGCGTCCCTCCAGGCCGAAGCGGGCCATGACCCTGTCCATCAGGAAGGCCGCCCGCGCCAGGTACCCGACCCCCTCCAGCAGGGCCAGGAGCAGAAACAGCAGCATGATCTGCGGGACGAACACCAGCACGCCGCCGACCCCGCCGATCAGGGCGTCCCCCAGCAGCCCGGACAGCCACGGATGGCCGACATGGGCGTCCACCCGGTCTGACAGCCACGCGAACAGCGTCTCCACCCGGCCCTGGAGCGGGGCGGCCAGGGTGAAGACGGTCTGGAAGAACAGCACCATCACCGCGAAGAACACCGCCGTTCCCCACACCGGATGCAGCAGGATCCCGTCCACGCGCCGGGTGGTCCGGTGACGCTCCGGGGGCCGGTAGCCGGCGAAGGCCAGCACCGATTCCGCCCAGGCGTCCCGCTCCTCCCCCGCCTCGGCGGGCGGCGCCACGACCGGGGCGGGCCATGTGTGCCAGGTGGCGAGCCGCTCGCGCAGCCGCGCGACACCCAGCTTCCGGTGGCCGACCACGGGCAGCACCGGCACGCCGAGTGCCTGCGCGAACGCGTCGATGTCCAGTCGGCCCCGGCGGCGGGCCAGTTCGTCGGTGAAGGTCACCACCACACAGGCCGGCAGTCCGCGGGCCAGGACCTGGGCGACGAACGCCAGTGAGCGCCGCAGGGTGGTGGCGTCCACGACCAGCAGCAGCGCGTCGGGCCGGCCGGTGCCTTCCCGCCGGCCGTCCAGCACATCGACGGTGATCTGCTCGTCGGGGCTGACCGGCTCCAGGCTGTAGGTGCCCGGCAGATCCTCGACCAGGTGGCGGTGGCGGCCCGTTACGGCTGTCCCGACGGAGCGGGAGACGGTCACGCCGGGATAGTTGCCGGTCTTGGCCCGCAGGCCCGTGAGGGCGTTGAAGACGCTGGTCTTGCCCGAGTTGGGGGCGCCCACCAGGGCGATCCTCGGCGCCTCGGGCGGGGTCGCGCCGGCGCCGGCGGCGTCATGGCAGCCCGCGCTCACCGCTGCGCCTCGCCGACCAGCACGCACCGCGCCTGCGCCCGGCGCAGGCACACCTCGTAGTCCCTGACCCGGTAGAGGACGGGGTCTCGCAGAGGCGCCCGGCGCACCACCTCCACGACCGTGCCGGGGCTGAATCCGAGGTCGTGCAGCCGCCGGACGACGGCGGGCTCCCCGTCGGTGACGATCCGGATCACCCGGGCGCGGGCGCCGGGAGCCAGGTCCGCCAACGGGCGCGGCGGCGTGTCGACGACGGTGGTCCCCCGGCCGTCCGTCTTCTCGGACGCCTCGAACGCCCCATCGGTGCGGCTCATATGCCTCTCCCCCCATCGCGCCGGGTACATCGGCCCGGCGATGGACCACCAGCAAGGTGAGGCAAGCCTTACCCGTCGTGCGGGCCGGGGCGCGGGGCGTGCGGTCCTCGGGCATGGGCCCCCCGGCCCCATCGGTCCGGGCCGTACGGCCCCCTCACACCAGGCGCTTCGGACCGGGCGCCGCCCGGGGAGCGGCCCGTAGCGTGCACTGCCATGGACAGCGGCGCCGGTACGGCGGCTTCGGGAGGTTCCCGGCGCGGAGGATGCCGGCTCCGTGTCGAGCCCGGTGTGCCCGTGGCCGTGGCCCCACGCCCACCGGTTCCCTGCCGCGACCGGCCCACAGAGAGACGCGCATGATCTTCGAGGATCTCCGGACGGCCTGCCGCAAGGACCCCGCCCTGCACGGTGTCCACGTGATCGAGGCGCTGCTGTATCCCGGGCTCTGGGCGGTCTGGACCCACCGGGTCACCCATCGGCTGCACCACCTCGGTGTGCCGCTGCTGCCCCGGCTGCTGTCCCAGCTCGCCCGCGCCCTGACCGGCATCGAGATCCACCCGGGCGCGGTCATCGGCCGGCGCTGCTTCATCGACCACGGCATGGGCGTGGTCATCGGCGAGACCGCCGTCCTGGGCGACGATGTGATGCTGTACCACCGCGTCACCCTGGGCGGCACGGGCTGGTGGTCCGACACGGCGGGCGCCAGGCGGCACCCCACCGTCGGCGACCGGGTCGTCCTCGGAGTCGGCGCCACCGTGCTCGGCCCGGTCCACGTCGGCCACGACACGGTCATCGGCGCGCACGCCCTCGTCCTGCGCGACGTCCCCGCCCGCTCCCGCGTCCACGCCCCACAGGCGGCGCCCGTCGCCCGCCCTCCCGGGCCGGCAACGGCGGCCGACGGCAGGATCCTCACCCCCGCAGACGAAAAGGAACGACCGGCATGACGGCGATACGCCCCTCGATCGCGCCCTCGATCACGGCGCTGATAGGCCGCACCCCTCTGGTGGCGCTGCACCGCTACGGCGCGGACCTGCCCGTGCGTCTGGCCGTCAAGCTGGAGTCCGCCAACCCGGGCGGCAGCGTCAAGGACCGCATCGCTCTCGCGATGATCGAGGAGGCCCAGGCCTCCGGCGCGCTCCGGCCCGGCACCCGCCTCATCGAGCCCACCAGCGGCAACACCGGCATCGGCCTGGCGATGGTGGCGGCGGCCCGGGGCTACCCGGTCACCTTCACCATGCCGGAGAGCATGAGCACCGAGCGGCGCGCTCTGCTGCGCGCCTACGGCGCCGAACTGATTCTCACCCCGGCCGCCGAGGGCATGACCGGCGCCGTCGCCCGGGCCACCGAACTGGCCGAGCGGCACGGCTGGTTCATGCCGCAGCAGTTCCGCAACCCGGCCAACCCCGACGTCCACCGCCGTACCACCGCGCAGGAGATCTGGCAGGACACCGCCGGACAGGTCGACGTCCTGGTGGCCGGTGTCGGCACCGGCGGCACCGTGACCGGCGTAGGACAGGTCCTCAGGGAGAAGAACCCCGGCATCACCGTGGTGGCCGTCGAACCGGCGGAGTCGGCCGTCCTGTCCGGCGGCTCCCCCGGCCCGCACCGTATCCAGGGCCTCGGCGCCGGCTTCGTCCCCGACGTCCTCGACACCGACGCCTACGACACCGTCTGCCGCGTCTCCCTGACCGAGGCCAGGACACAGGCCCGCCGCCTGGCCCGCACCGAGGGCATCCTCGCCGGAGTCTCCGGCGGAGCCGCCCTCCACGCGGCCACCGCCCTTGCCCGCCTCCCCCGGCACGAGGGCGCCCTGTTCGTCGTCGTCCTGCCCGACACCGGGGAGCGCTACCTCAGCACGGGCCTGTTTCAGGAGGCCTGACCGGACGGCGCGGATCACAGGGAGCCCACTCCCCCGGCGCCCCCGGCGGGCCGACCGGCCCCGCGGTCGGGACGTTCGGCCCCCCGCACCCGGCCACCTCGCGGAGTTAGGTTCACCTAAGTGACATCTGCGCAGGCGGAGAGCGAGGTACGAGCATGGCACCGACGGACCCACCGGCCCCGCGGACGAGCATTCCGCTCCCCGGCGACGGGCTGGACGCCGCGCGCATGCCCGGCCACTGGCTGCTGGCCCGCCTGGGCAAGCGGGTGCTGCGCCCCGGCGGCGTGGAGCTGACCCGGTGGATGCTGGACGCGCTGGACGTGGACCCGCGGGACCGGGTGGTGGAACTGGCCGCCGGCCTCGGGGCCACGGCCCGGCTGACCCTCACCCGTCACCCGGCCGCCTACACCGCCGTCGACCGGGACCCCGCCGCGGTGGCCGCGCTCAGCGCCCTGGCCGCCCCGGGCCCGACCGTCGTGCGTGCCGTGCGCTCGGACGCCGCGGACACCGGGCTGCCGGACGGCGGCGCCACGGTCGTGTACGGCGAGGCGATGCTGACGATGCAGCCGGAAACGGCCAAGCGGCGCGTCGTACGGGAAGCACGCCGGCTCCTCGACGACTCCACCGGCCGGTACGCCATCCACGAACTGTGCCTGCTGCCCGACGGCCTCGACCCGGCCCTGGCCGACCGGATCACCGCCGACCTCGGGGACTCCATCCACGTCGGTGCCCGCCCCCTGACACCCACCGGCTGGGACGGACTCCTCGCCGGCGAGGGCTTCACCGTCGCCTCCCGCGCGACAGCACCGATGGCGCTGCTCGAACCGCGCCGGCTCATCGACGACGAAGGTCTGCTGCCCGCCCTGCGCATCGCCGGCCGGGCCTTGCGGGACCGGGCCGCCCTGCGCCGCGTGCTGCACATGCGCCGTGTCTTCCACCGCCATCGCGCCCGCCTCGGCGCGATCAGCCTGATCGCCGTCCCCACGCCGGTCGACTCCTGAGGAAGACCCCATGACCGCCACCGTGATCGCCCGCCCGCCGCCCGTTGCGGGGAGGTTCGGTGAAACCCGGCCGGCTGCGGCATGGTTCACGGCAGTCTTGGGCTGTCGCCGCAGACCGCCGAAGGAGCCTCTCCGTGACCGACGTGTCCGACCCCCTGTGCGTGCGGTGCGGTGAAGGCCGGTACGGGCGGCAGTACGCGTTCCGGGTCGGTGTGCCGCGGTCGATGTCGAACATGGTGAACGATCCCTACAAGGACACCGTCACGACGTTCGAGATCCTCGGCACGGAGTCCGGTTTCCTGTGCGACCGGTGCGCCTGGCGCCACGTCGTCCCGCGGGGCCCGCTGCCGTTGCT
The DNA here is from genome assembly GCF_984686075.1 of Streptomyces speibonae. Lineage (NCBI taxonomy): Bacteria > Bacillati > Actinomycetota > Actinomycetes > Kitasatosporales > Streptomycetaceae > Streptomyces > Streptomyces speibonae. Next base: position 1,458,726 of record NZ_OZ480260.1, read on the forward strand.
GGCATGCCTGGTCATCGAGGCCGTGCTGTACGCGGGGCTGCCGTTCGACGGCGTTCACGTGCCGCGACCCGTGCGGCTGATCCTCGTCCTCACCCTGGTGGTGTTCGCGCTGTTCGCGGGCCGGGCGACACGCAACGCGCTCGGGCTGGTCGGCGCCGGCCGGCGAGGGGTCCTGAAGAGGGCCTGGCTGCCGCTCTCCTGGGTGCTCCTGGTGATCGCCCACGTGGTGGGCCCGTTCCTGGTGGGCATCATCGTCGACGGCCTGGACGAGCCGGGTCAGCATGCCGTACTCGAAGCGCATCCGGCGACCGACGGGGTCACCTTCGTGACGGCCGTCTTCGGGGTCACCGCGGGGCTCCACCTCCTTCTGCTGCTGGCGTCCTGGTTCGGCCGGCGGGACTCGCTGGAGAGGCTGGTCTGGAAGCACCGCGCATCCGAACTGCGCGGGAGGTGGCCAGGGCTGAGCGGATTCAGCAGTGCCGAGTACGACGCCCTCGCCCCCACACGCACCTGGCACCGGACTCCACGCCCGTGAACCCGTCAGCCGAAGGCCGCGGCAACGGCGTCCGCGCATCGCGCCGGTGAGACCGGCGGGGCGGCGCCCTGGTCGGGGCGCCGAGTGGGTGCGTGCGAGGCCGTGAGGCCGGCTCGCGCGCGAGCGAACTCACCGGCGGCGGTGACTCGGCGCGGGCGGGCCCGGTCGCGGCCTTCGACCGCGGGAAGGTCGCGACAGGGCGGGGCTCGCCCGCATGCGGGAACGGGGCGAGCCGAGCGAGCGCGCCGACCCCGACGCGCTCGCCACCGCCCTGCCGGCCACCGTCGTGCGCGGCCTCCGGGGCGGCATGCCGCTGTCCCGGGTCCGCCGCTCGAGCACCGCCTGCCGACGGGCCGTGTCAGCGGTCACCGAGCACATCGAGAGCCACCTCGTCCGCTGACGGCCCGGGTGGGCCGGCTCGCAGCGGTGCTGGGGTCAGCAGAGCTCGACGGCCTTGTTGGCGAACCGCTTGAACGCTGCCCGGGTGCCGTCTCCGGCAATTCCGTCGATCGGGCCGGTGTAGCCGTAGGCGCTCTTCAGCAGGCGCTGCAACGCCTTGATCGTGTTGGGCCCGGGGATGCCGTCGATCGAGTCGTTGTAGTCCCAGTACCTGGCGAGGGCCCGCTGGAGCGCCTTCCAGCTGTTGGTGCCGAGCAGTCCGTCGATCGCGCCGTTGTAGTCGTACTCCGCCGCGAGGCAGCGCTGGACGCCCTTGGCCTGGTTGCTGCTGAGGCCGAAGTTGTACACGGCGAGCGTGCTGAACTCACCGGCCGGCTCCGCCTGCCGCACGGTCGTCGCGGGTGCCGCGGAGCTGACGGTCGCGCCCGCGAGCGTACCGGCGGCGATGCCCGCCGCGGTGACGACGCTGACGACGGTCCGCTTCATGGTGGTCGGTCGCACATTTCCCCCTCTGTCGACGGAGCAGCTTCTGGTACGACTGCCGGAACTGCCCCGGGAAGTCCGGCCGCGTCCACGTTCACAGGAAAGGGCTCCCCCCGGAACCTGGAACGTTATAGGGCATCACGCGCCGGGCGGCGCGGAGCCGTCCACCGGAACTACGGAACCCTGAGGACCGACACATGATCAGCCTCGAACGAGCAGCGGAGTTGGCCCGGACGTTCGTGGACGAGGATCCGCGCACCTCCCAGGTGGACCTGATCCCGATCGACGGGGAAGCGGCCGTCGTCGACGGCGCCGCGTACTTCGGCTACCAGAACCGGGGCTACCTGGAGACCGGCGACCCCTCCCGGATGACCATCGGCATCGGCCCTGTCCGCGTCGACCTGACGACGGGCGCATGCAGAATGCTCGGCGCTGTCGAAGCCGGTCGACTGGGTCTGTTCGAGGCCGATGAGCGCGCCCTTCCCGGCCCGGGTGACTGGAGGCTCGTCGGGCCCGAGCTCCTGGACGCCTGGCGGGCCGCCTTCGACGCGGAGCCGGCCGCGGCCGACCTCTCGGCCCCCTGCCCGCGATGCGGTGCCAGGGATCTCCACCGCTGGTACCGCGTGGACGACCCGCTGGACTTGGACGGCACTTTCGACGGAGTCCGCGCGGCGGCCCACGGCTGGCTGACCGAGTGGTGCGCCGCGTGCCACCTCTGCCACGAGGACGGTGACACCTTCGTGCCGGACCACTGGCGGTCTCCGTACGACGTGCCCGAGGCGTTCGAGATGAAGTTCGCCCCGCGCCACGTCGAGGCCGCTCGCCGGGCCGGGCTCGAAGCCGGCAGCGGGCGGTACGAGTGAGCCCGTCGACCGGGCACGCCCTGCTCCGCCGAGCAGGGCGACGGTGCTCCGGCGTCCTGGGAATCCCCGTTCCTCACCGGCGCGCCGCGATGCCGCCGAGGGCAGCCGGGGTACGGCCGGACGCGACCGGCCCGAGCCGCTCGCGGTGCCGGGCGCCTCCGTTGCGACCGCCGTCGCGGGCACGGCCCTGCGCACCACCGGTACGACCGGCCTCCGTCCGGACCGGCACGGGTCCGAAGGTGGTCGACGCGCTCACCCAGCGGGAGAACTCCCCCTTCTGAGTCAGCCGCGCGTCACCCCCGTGCTGTCGCGGACCAGCAGCCGCGGTACCGGTACGCGTACCGTGCGGGCCGGACCGCCGTCCAGGAGGGCCGTCAGTTCGGCGGCCGCGGTGCGGCCGAAGGCCACGCTGTCCCGGGACAGGGCCGACAGCCACGGCTTGACCATGCTGCACAGCGCCGAGTCCTCCCAGGCGACCACCGAGACGTCCCCGGGCACCGCGAAGCCCAGTTCCTTCGCGGCGGCGACCCCGGCGACGGCCATCACGTCGTTGTCGTAGATCAGCGCCGTGGGAGGGGCGGCGGCGCCGAGCAGCCGGCGGGTGACGGCCGTGCTCTCCGTGTCCGAGTAGTCCGTGGCCACGGACTCCACGCCGGTCAGCCCGTGCCGCTCGGCCTCGGCGCGCAGCGCGCGGACGCGGCGCTCGGTGTGGGCCAGCTCCGGCAGCCCTGCGATGTGCGCGATCCGCCGGTGGCCGAGCGCGTACAGCTCCGCCACCAGCGCGGCCATCGCGCCCGCGTCGTCCGCCCACACCGTCGAAAGGCCCGGGTGGGGCGCGTCGGGCGTGCCGCCGATCACCACGGCGGGCAGGCCGAGTTCGTCCAACAGGCCCGGCCGCGGGTCGTCGGTGCGGGGGTCGACGACGAGGACGCCGTCCACCCGGTGCTCCGCCCACCAGCGGCGGTAGACCGCGCACTCGGCCTCCACGTCCTCCACCACCTGAAACAGCAGGCCCAGATGACGCTCCGCCAGCACTTCCTGGATGCCGGAGATGAGCTGGAGGAAGAAGGAGTCCACGCCCAGCGTGTCGGCGGGGCGGGCCAGCACGAAGCCGACCGTGGCCGTGCCCTCGCCCGAGAGCTGGCGCGCCGCCGTGCTGGGCCGCCAGCCGAGCTGCTCGGCGACCCGGCGCACCCGGTCGCGGGTCACCTCGGAGACGCCGGGGCGGCCGTTGAGGGCGAAGGAGACCGCACTCTCGGAGACCCCTGCCCGCCGGGCGATGTCCTTCATCGTCGGCCGGCGCGCCGGGGACCGCTTGGCGGGCATGGTGGCCCCTTTCCTCAGCGAGGCAGCTAATGCGCTTGAGTGACCGAAGCCTAAAGCGCATTAGTGGTATGTGGCAAGCTTTTCTTTGCACTGCCTCTGACCTGCACTAATGCTAGGCGTGACGTCTTTAGCTGAGCCAATCCATTGACTTTTGCCGAACGGCCCGTGCATGGTCGCTGGCATCTCAGCCGCCGACGCCGTCGAGGGAGACGTGTCACCGTGCCCATAACCCGCAGAACCCTCACCGCCGCTGCCGTCGCAGCCCTCCTGGTACCGCTCGCCGCCTGCGGCTCCGGAGACGGCGACGGCGGCTCCTCCGACGCCTCCGGCAAGGTCGAGGGGGAGATCACCTTCCAGACCTGGAACCTGCGCGCCAACTACAAGGACTACTTCGAGGACCTGATCGCGGACTTCGAGAAGGAGTACCCCGGGACCGAGGTGAAGTGGGTCGACCAGCCCGCCGAGGGGTACGCCGACAAGATCAGCGCCGACGCCGCGGGCGGCACCCTGCCGGACGTCGTCAACGTCTCCCCGGACCTGGTCGCCCCGCTCGCCAAGGCGGGCCTCGCGCTCGACCTCGACAAGGACGCCGCGAAGTACCGGGAGGAGTACCTGGAGGGCGCCTGGGCCAGCCATCAGATCCCGGGCATGGAGGGGACGTACGCCTTCCCCTGGTACCTCAACACCGGTCCGCTGTTCTACAACAAGTCCCTCTTCGAGAAGGCCGGGCTCGACCCGGAGAAGCCGCCGCGGACGTACGACGAGCTCTTCGACACCGCGCTGGAGCTCGCCGAGCAGAGCGACGGCGAGGTCGCCACCCTCGCCCAGGTGCCCACCATCGAGGACTTCGGCCGCTACGGCGTCCAGCTGATGAACGAGAAGGGCGACGCCTTCACCTTCAACGACGCCAAGGGCGTCGACATGCTCACCAAGTACAAGGAGTTGTACGACGCGGGGGCACTCGACCGGCAGGCGCTGACCGCCACCCCCGAGTCGACGGGCAAGAAGTTCCTCACCGGGGCCGTCGCCATGAACCCCGGCAGCGCCTTCGACCTCGGCAACTTCAAGAAGCAGGCGCCGAACCTGTACGAGAACATCGGCATCACCGACCAGATCACCAGCACCGGGCACGTCAACATGTACGTGATGGGTGTGATGGTCAACGCCAACACCAGCAAGAAGCCCGCGGCGATCGCCTTCGCCCACTACGTCACCGACGCCGAGCACCAGATGTCGTTCGCCAAGAAGGTCGCCATCTTCCCCAGCACCGCCGGCTCGCTCGACGACCCGTACTTCACCAAGGAGGACGACACCGACGAGACCCGGGTCCGGGTCGCCTCCGCCAAGGCCCTGAAGGACGCCGTCAACTACACGCCCGTGCTGTTCAGCGAGCAGATGAAGACGGCGCTGCGCAACCAGGTCGCCAAGGCGCTCCAGGGCAAGGAGAGCCCGAAGGAAGCCCTGGACAACGCTGTCAACGAGTGCAACCAGCTCCTCCGGCAGCAGGGCTGACCCGACATGGCGAGCTCCACCGCTCCGACCGGCTCCCGGGTGCGGCGTCAACTGCCCACCAGTCCGTGGCTGTTCGCCGCGCCCGGGTTGCTGGTCATCGGCGCGTTCATCCTGTACCCGTTCGTCTCCACACTGGTCAACGCCTTCACCGACCGGCGCACGCTGGTCGAGGGCGAGTTCGTCGGGCTCGCCAACTTCCGCGAGCTGCTCCACGACGACATGTTCTGGATCGGCCTGCGCAACAGCACGCTCTACGTCCTCGGGGTCGTCCCCGCGCTCGTGATCCTGCCCCTGCTGCTGGCGCTGCTCGTGCAGAAGAACATCCCCGGCATCGCCTTCTTCCGCTCCGCCTTCTACACCCCTGTCGTCGCCTCGATCGTCGTCGTCGGTCTGATCTGGGTGTGGCTGCTCGACGAGCGCGGACTGGTGAACTCCCTGCTGGAGATCATCGGTGTCGGCCGCGTCGGCTTCCTCAGCGACCAGTGGCTGCTGCTGCTCAGCGCGATGGCCGTGACGGTGTGGAAGGGCCTCGGCTACTACATGATCATCTATCTGGCCGCGCTGGGGAACGTCCCGCGCGAGCTGCACGAGGCCGCCGCCGTGGACGGCGCGGGAGCGGTGCGCCGTTTCCTGACCGTCACCGTGCCCGCCGTCCGCTCCACCATGGTCCTGGTCGGCGCCCTGTCCTCGGTCGCCGCCTTCAAGGTGTTCTCGGAGGTGTACCTGATGGCCGGGCCCAGCGGCGGACCGGCCGGTGAGGACACCACGCTCGTGATGCTCGTGCAGCGCACCGGCACCGGGCTGACCGGCCGGGTGGGCTACGCCTCCGCGATCTCGGTCGTCGTCTTCGTCGTCACCGTCGCCCTGATGCTGCTCGTGCTGCGCGCCGACCGCCGGGAGGAGTCATGAGCCTCGCCGAGAAGAGCCTCGGGAAGCCCCTCGGCAAGACCCGCGGGCAGGACCGCCCGGCCGCGTCGTCGCCGGCCGCGAGGCGCCGGCACCGCGTCACCGACGAGCACGGCCGCCCCGTCCGCGTCTGGGAACTCCTGCTGCGCTACGTGCTGCTGCTCGCCGTGCTCGCGCTGACCATCGGCCCGTTCCTGTGGCAGCTGTCCACCTCGCTGAAGGGCCCCACCGAGGACATCTTCAGCTCGCCGCCCCGGTTCCTGCCCTCCGACCCGACCCTGCACAACTACGAGCGGGTCGCCGAGACCATCCCGGTGTGGGACTACGCCCTCAACTCGCTGAAGGTCGCCGCCGCCAACGTCGTCACCAACTGCGTCGGCGCCGCCCTGGCCGGCTACGCCCTGGCGCGGCTGCGCTACCGGGGCCGGCGCGCCACCACGCTCGCCTTCGTCCTGGCCATGCTGGTGCCCGTGGAGGGCATCATCATCGCCCAGTTCACCACCATGCGGGAGCTGGGCCTGAACAACACCCTGCTCGGCGTCCTGCTGCCCGGCTGCGTCAGCGCCCTGAACGTCCTGCTGATGCGCAACGCCTTCCTCAACCTGCCCTACGAGATCGAGGAGGCCGCCTACGTCGACGGCGCCAACGTCTGGCAGCGGTTCCTGCGGATCGCGGTGCCGTCGGTCAAGGGCACCCTCGCCGTCGTCGCGATCTTCGCCTTCATGGGCGCCTGGGACGACTTCCTCTGGCCGCTCATCGTGCTGAGCGACCCCGACAAGTTCACCCTGACCATCGGCCTCAACTACCTGCACGGCACCTTCGCCAACGACGAACGTCTCGTCGCCGCGGGCACGATCATCGCCGTGGCTCCGCTGATCGCCCTCTTCGCCTTCCTCCAGCGGTACTTCTTCCGCGGCGTCGGCGAGGGCGCCGTCAAGGGCTGAACGCCTCCCCCACGTACGTACGACAGAACCAGGATCTCCATGTCTCCTGCCGTGCGCTTCGGCGTCAACTACACCCCGAGCGAAGGATGGTTCCACCACTGGCTCGACTTCGACCTCGACTCCGTGAAGGCCGACCTCGACTCGGTCGCCGCGCTCGACGCCGACCACATCCGGGTCTTCCCGCTGTGGCCCTACTTCCAGCCCAACCGCGCACTGATCCGGCCCCGCGCCGTCGAACACCTCCTCCAGCTCGTCGACGCCGCCGCCGAACGCGGGCTCGACGTCAACGTGGACGGCCTCCAGGGCCATCTGAGCAGCTTCGACTTCCTGCCCGCCTGGACCCGCACCTGGCACCGCCGCAATCTGTTCACCGACCCCGACGTGCTCGACGGCCAGGCGGACTACCTCCGCACACTGGCCGCCGCCCTCGCCACACGCCCCAACTTCCTCGGCATGACGCTCGGCAACGAGGTCAACCAGTTCTCGGCCGGCCCGCATCCCGACCCCGACCGCGCCACCCCCGGCGAGATCGACGCCTGGCTCACCCGCATGCTCGCCGCCTGCGAGGACGGCGCCCCCGGCCGCCTCCATCTGCACGCCGAGTACGACGCCACCTGGTACCAGGACGACCAGCCCTTCACCCCCGCCCAGGCCGCCGGCCACGGCGCCCTCACCGCCGTGCACTCCTGGGTGTTCAACGGCACCGCCCAGCGCCACGGCCGCGCCTCCGTGCCCTCCGAGCACCACGCCGCCTACCTCGTCGAGCTCGCCAAGGCCTGGGCCGGCGACCCGCACCGGCCGGTCTGGCTCCAGGAGGTCGGCGCCCCCGCCCCGCTGGTCCCGCCGGAGGACGCGGCCGAGTTCACCGCCGCGACCGTCGCGCACGCCCTGGACTGCCCCGGACTGTGGGGCGTCACCTGGTGGTGCTCGCACGACGTCTCCCGCGACCTCGCCGACTTCCCCGAACTCGAATACGGGCTCGGCCTGCTGACCAACGACCGCAAACCCAAGGACAGCGCCCTGGAGTTCGCCCGCGCGGCCCGCGAGGCCCGTACGGCCGCGCCGCCGCCCCCGCGCACCACGGCCCTGGTCGTGCCCGCCGCCCCCGGCGTCCGCTCCCGGTGCGCGCCCGGCGGGCCCGTCTTCGACGCCTTCTTCCGGCTCACCGCCGACGGCGCCCGCCCCACCACCGTCCTCGACACCCGCGCCGGCGACGCGGATCACCTCGCCGCCCGCGGCATCACCGAGGTCGTCACCCCCGGACAGGTACTCCCCACTCCCCAAGGAGGCACCCGCTCGTGAAACCCACCAGACGCACCGTGCTGCTCGCCGGGACGGCCGCCGCCCTCACCCCCGCCCTGCCGTCCGCGGCGGCCGCCGCGGCAGCGGCGCCCCGTGCCGCCGCCGACGCCGCACCGCCGTACGCCTCGTACTGGTACCCCGACTCCCTGCCCGCCGGCAGCCCCGGTGCCGGCATCACCTGGCGCAGCCTGAAGTCCTGGAGCGCGGACACCGACGCCGATCTCGCCTTCAACGCCTCCACCGTGCCCCTGGCCGCGCGCTTCACCCCCACCCCCGTCAACTCCACCGCCCGCGCCGGGCAGGCCCGCGTCCAGTCGCTGGTGTCGTTCGCGCCGACCGCCTCCAACCCCTCCCAGGGCTCGGCCACCGCCGACTACTACGCGCTCACCCACTGGGCGTACATCGACGAGCTGGTCTTCTGGGGCGGCTCCTCCGCCGAGGGCCTGATCCTCGCCCCCAACGCGCCGATCGTCGACGCCGCCCACCGCCACGGCGTCCCCGTCCTCGGCAACATCTTCCTCCCGCCCACCGTCTACGGCGGACAGCTCCAGTGGACCCGCGACCTGGTCCAGCGGGACTCCGCCGGGCGCTACCCGCTGGCCGAGCGACTGGTCGCGGTCGCCGACGCGTACGGCTTCGACGGCTGGTTCGTCAACGCCGAGACCGAGGGCGGCAACGGCGCCCTGGGCGCGGCCATGCTGGGCTTCCTCACCGAGCTGAAGTCCCTCGCCGCCGCCAAGGGGCAGCGGGTCACCTGGTACGACGCCATGACCGTCAACGGATCGGTGAGCTGGCAGGGGGCGCTCAACAACCAGAACCAGCCCTTCTTCCAGTCCGCCGACGACATGTTCGTCGACTTCCGCTGGACGCCCTCCCGGCTGGCCACCTCCGGCGACCTCGCCGACCGCCTGGACCGCAGCCGCTACGAGCTGCTGGCCGGCGTCAACGTCGAGTCGAACGGCTGGAACACCTCGGTGAACTGGGACGCCATCGTCCCCGCCGACCGGTCCCACATCACCTCCTTCGGCTTCTACCGGCCCGAGTGGACCCGCCACCAGCTGCCCGCCGACCGCCGCGCCCCAGGCGACTTCCACGCCGCCGACGACCGCTTCTGGACCGGCCGCTCCCTCGACCCGTCCCGCCCCGACGGCACCGACCGCTGGCGCGCCCCGGCCGTCTCCGTCGCCGACCGCTCGACCGTGACGGAGGTGCCCTTCGCCAGCGTCTTCAACACCGGCCACGGACTGCGCTGGTACGAGGACGGCGAGATCACCTCGGACACCGAGTGGAACCACCTCGGGCTCCAGGACCGGCTGCCGTCCCGGCGCTGGGTGGTGCGCACCGAGGGCCGCCGCCCGGAGGTGACGTTCGACTTCGCGGACGCCTGGCGCGGCGGCAGCAGCGTCCTGGTCGACGGGCGGCTCGACGCGCCCGCCGTCCTCGACCTGTACGCCACCCGGCTCCCGCTCACCGGGGACACCGTCGTCGAGCTGACCCACCGCACCGGCCGGGGCCGCGTGCGGATCGACCTCGCCGTCGCCACCGACGACGCCTCCGCCCCGGGCGAGGCGCCCCCGTACACGTACTTCCCCGTCACCACGTCCCCCCGCTGGCACACCAGCACCGTGCGCCTCACCGGGCTCACGGGCCGCATCCGCGCGATCGGGGTACGGCTGCGGGGCACGGGCGGGACCCTGCGGTGGCGCCTGGGCGGCCTCGCCGTCCGGGAAGCGGCGGCCACGGCACCCGCGCGGCCCACCGGCTTCCGCGTCACCGGAGCCTCGGGCGGCGACCTGCGGCTGGCCTGGGACGCCCCCGCCGACGCCGTACGCCACCACGAGCTGCACCGGGTGCTGCCCGACGGTACCCGGCGCTTCCTCGGCGGCACCTGCCAGCGCGCGTTCTTCGTGAGCGGCCAGCGGCCCGAGCAGGGCGAGCGCACCGCACGGTTCGAACTGCGCGCCGTGGGGGAGCTGTACTCCTCGTCGGCACCCGCCATCGCCGGCCACCCCTGGTAATCACCCGGGTCATCCCTGGTAACCACCCGCGACAACGACGGAGAGTCCTTCCGATGCATGACGACCGCAGCCTGGTCGAGGGCCGCCTCAAGCGCGTCCTCGACGAGCGCATCCGCCCGGCCGTGTACCCCGAGTCCGTGCCCCTGGACGTCGCGGTGTGGCACGCCCCCGGCGAGCCCGTCCCGGTCGCGGAGGGGCTCTCCGCCGAGCCGGAGCCGATCCGGGTGGGCGCCCGCTGGGGCGCCCCCTGGGGCACCAGCTGGTTCCGCGTCACCGGCACCGTCCCCGAGGAGTGGGCGGGCCGCACCGTCGAGGCGCTCCTCGACCTCGGCTTCGACGAGAACATGCCCGGCTTCCAGTGCGAGGGTCTGGTGTACCGCCCCGACGGCACCCCCGTGAAGGGCCTCAACCCGCGCAACCAGTGGGTCCGGATCGCCGCGCCCGCCGCCGGCGGCGAGGAGGTCCGGCTGCACGTCGAGGCCGCCTCCAACCCGGTCATCCTCGACTACCACCCCTTCCTGCCGACCCGGCTCGGCGACAAGGAGACCGCGGGCAGCGAACCCCAGTACACCCTCACCCGCATGGACCTCGCCGTCTTCGACGAGACCGTGTGGCAGCTCGTGCTGGACCTGGAGGTGCTGGGCGAGCTGATGGCGGAGCTGCCGGCGGACTCCGCCCGCCGCTACGACATCCTGCGGGCCGTGGAGCGGGCCCTGGACGCCGTCGACCTCCAGGACGTGGGCGGCACCGCGGCGGCGGCCCGCGCCTGTCTGACGGACGTCCTCGCCGCGCCCGCCGTGCCCTCCGCGCACCGGATCAGCGCGGTCGGGCACGCGCACATCGACTCGGCGTGGCTGTGGCCGCTGCGCGAGACGGTCCGCAAGGTCGCCCGCACCACCTCCAACATGACGGCCCTGCTGGAGGACGAGCCCGACTTCGTGTTCGCCATGTCCCAGGCCCAGCAGTGGGCGTGGGTCCGCGACCACCGGCCCGAGGTGTGGGCTCGGGTGAAGAAGGCGGTGGCCGACGGACGGTTCGTGCCCACCGGCGGCATGTGGGTGGAGTCGGACACCAACATGCCGGGCTCGGAGGCGATGGCCCGGCAGTTCGTGCACGGCAAGCGGTTCTTCCTCGACGAGTTCGGTATCGAGAACGACGAGGCGTGGCTGCCCGACACCTTCGGCTTCGCCGCGGGGCTGCCCCAGATCATCCGCGCGGCCGGCTCGACCCGGCTGCTGACGCAGAAGATCTCCTGGTCGCAGACGAACAAGTTCCCCCACCACACGTTCCGCTGGGAGGGCATCGACGGCACCCGCATCTTCACCCACTTCCCGCCCGTCGACACCTACAACTGCTCCATGCGCGGCAGCGAGATCGCGCACGCGGCACGCAACTTCAAGGACAAGGGGGTCGCCCGGCACTCCCTGGCCCCCACCGGCTGGGGCGACGGGGGCGGCGGCACGACCCGCGAGATGGTCGCCAAGGCGGCCCGGATGCGCGACCTCGAGGGCTCCGCCAGGGTCACCTGGGAGACCCCGAGCGCGTTCTTCGACAAGGCCGAGGCGGAGTACCCCGAGCCGCCGGTCTGGGTGGGCGAGCTGTACCTGGAACTCCACCGGGCCACGCTCACCAGCCAGGCGAAGACCAAGCAGGGCAACCGCCGCAGCGAACACCTTCTGCGGGAGGCGGAGTTGTGGGCGGCCACCGCCGCGGTGCGCGCCGGGTTCCCCTACCCGTACGAGGACCTGGACCGCATCTGGAAGACGGTGCTGCTGCACCAGTTCCACGACATCCTGCCCGGCTCGTCCATCGCCTGGGTGCACCGTGAGGCCCGCGCCACCTACGACCGTGTCGCCGCCGAACTGACCGCCGTCATCGACGCCGCCCAGCGGGCCCTCGCGGGCGAGGGCACCACGCCGCTGCTGTTCAACACCGCGCCCCACGCCCGCCACGGGGTGCCGGCGGGCGGCGCCGGCACCCCGGCCGTGGACGGGAGCACCCGTATCACCCCGCGCGACGGGGGCGGGCACGTCCTCGACAACGGGGTGCTCCGCGTGGAGATCGACGACCGCGGTCTCGTGGTGTCCGCGTACGACATCGCCGCCGACCGGGAGTCGATCGCCCCGGACCGCGACGCCAACCTGCTCCAGATCCACCCCGACTTCCCCAACATGTGGGACGCCTGGGACGTCGACGAGTTCTACCGCAACACGGTCACCGACCTCGTCGGCCTCGACGAGCTCGCCCCGGGCGAGGACGGGCAGTCGGTGCGGCTCGTACGGTCCTTCGGCGACTCGCGCGTCACCCAGGTGCTGTCCCTGCCGCCGGGGGAACGGACCCTCCTCGTGGACACCGAGGTGGACTGGCACGAGACGGAAAAGTTCCTCAAGCTCGCCTTCCCGCTCGACGTGCACGCCGAACGGTACGCGTCCGAGACGCAGTTCGGGCACTTCTTCCGGCCCACGCACACCAACACCAGTTGGGAGGCGGCCAAGTTCGAGGCCTGCAACCACCGGTTCGTGCACGTCGGCGAGCCGGGCTGGGGCGTGGCCGTCGTCAACGACTCGACGTACGGGCACGATGTGACCCGGGCGGTGCGCACCGACGGCGACCGGGGCACCACCACCACGGTCCGGGTGTCGCTGCTGCGGGCACCGCGTTTCCCCGACCCCGAGACGGACCAGGGAGTCCACCGCTTCCGGCACGCCCTCGTCCCGGGCGCCGGGATCGGCGACGCCGTGCGCGAGGGCTGGCGGATCAACGTGCCGGAGCGGACGCTGACCGGGGGCGGCGAGGTGGCCCCGCTGGTCACGGTGGACCGCGAGGAGGTCGTCCTCACCGCGCTGAAGCTCGCCGACGACGGCAGCGGCGACGTCGTGGTCCGCTTCCACGAGGCGCACGGCGGGCGCACCCGGGTGACGCTGACGGCGGGCTTCGAGGTGGCGGACGCCGTGGCGACGGACCTGCTGGAACGCCCGCTGGCGGACGCCGCCCCGCCCGAGCGGGACGGAGCGTCGGTGTCCCTGCGCCTGCGCCCCTTCGAGCTGGTGACACTGCGTCTGCGCCGGTCCTGACGGTTGCGGCGCACGAGGGGTGCGGACCGTGCGGTCCGCACCCCTCGTGCCGGTCAGGAGCGCCCTGCGCTCATGCCCTCATGCCCTCATGCCCTCATGCCCTCATGCGCTCATGCCCTCACGTGCCGGACCCCGCGTTCATGGCGTCCACCAGGCTCTTGGGGCGCATGTCCGTCCAGGTCCGCTCGATGAAATCGAGGCACGCCGCCCGCGCGGCCTCCCCGAAGACCGTCTCCCATCCGTCGGGCACGTCCACGAAGGTCGGCCAGAGCGAGAACTGGCCTTCCGCGTTCCTCAGCACGAGGTAGAGGGCATTCTCGTCCTCGAAGGGGTTCGTCATCCTTCACTCCTGTCGGTCGTCGTTCGGTGATGTCCGGGAGAGCCAGTCGGCGAAGGCGTCCCAGAGCAGGGCGAGCATGGGGGGATCGGCCATGTCGTCGTGGGAGCAGGGCAGCCGGGCCTCGGTGATGGCGCCGGAGGTGTAGGGCTGCCACATGGCGCGTCCCCACCCGTCCTCGAGCTCGTCCGAGGAGAGGAAGAGGACGTCACCGTGGAAGGTGCGGGGCTGGTGGCCCACGTAGATCCGGGTGTTGTTGGCGATGATCCGCGCCCGCGTCTCGGCCTCCGCTTCCGAGATCTCACTGCGGAAGTGGTGCGGCAGTCCGGCGAGGTCACTCAGGGACGGCGCCTCGTCGAGTGCGTCCGAGGCGATCAGGTCGCCCTCGCCGCCGCGGCCCGCGCGTTCCAGCATCGCCCGGCGGAGGGCCTCGGCGGCCTCCCGGCCGGAGCCGTCCGGATCGAGGCTCTCCGTCGGTGCGGGTGCGTAGCCGCCCATGATGACGAGCGCCACCTGATGGCCGCTCTCCTGGAGCTGCACGGCCATCTCGTGCGCCACCCGGCCTCCCATCGACCACCCCAGCAGGTGGTACGGGCCCGTAGGCCGCACGGTGCGCAGTTCCGCGACGTACTCGGCCGCCATCTCCCGGATGGACGCGGGCAGCGTCCCCGCCGCGTCGACGTCCCGCGCCTGTAGGCCGTACAGGGGGGTGTCGGCGTCGGCCAGCGCGGCGAGCGGGGCGAAGCACCAGCTCAGTCCGGAGCGCGGGTGGACGCAGAAGAGAGGCGGCCGGCTGCCTTGGGGCCTGATGGGCAGCAGCGTGCGGAGGGACTCGCTCGTCGCGGGGAGGCCGATCCGACGGGCGAGTCCCGCGACGCTGGGCGCCTCCATCAGGGTTTGGAGGGACACCTCGACCCCCATGACGGTACGGATGCGGCGCACCAGCCTGACCGCGAGGAGGGAGTGGCCGCCGTGTTCGAAGAAGTTGTCGTCGACACCGATGGTCGGCACGTTCAGCTCTTCGGCGAAGATCCGGCACAGGACCTCCTCCTGGACCGAGGCAGGTTCCCTGCCCGGCGCGGAGGCGGTCAGGTCGGGTGCGGGGAGCCTGCGTCGGTCCAGTTTTCCGCTGGCCGTCTGCGGCAGGTCCGCCAGGAAGACGAGGGCGGACGGCACCATGTGCTCCGGCACCATGGCACTGAGGTGGGTGCGCAGGGCCGTGGTGTCGGCACCGCCCATGTGGCCGGCGGCGGGGACGACGTAGCCGACCAGGCGCCGGTCGCCGGGGCGGTCCTCCCGCACGGTCACCGCCGCATGGGCCACGGACGGATGAGCCGTCAGCGCGGCCTCGATCTCGCCCAGCTCGATCCGGAACCCGCGCACCTTCACCTGGTCGTCCGTACGGCCCAGGTACTCCAGCTGTCCTGTCGTGGTCCAGCGGGCCAGGTCGCCGGTGCGGTACATCCGCTCCCCCGGCGTGAACGGGTCGGCGACGAACCGCTGTGCGGTCAGTGCGGGCCGGGCGTGGTAGCCGCGGGCCAGCTGGGCGCCGGACACGTACAGCTCACCCGCGACACCCACCGGCACCGGCCGCAGGGCCGCGTCCAGGACATAGGCGCGGGTGTTCCCCACCGGGCGGCCGATGGGGGCACCGCCCATGGGCCACGCCTCCTGGTCCGCCGGCAGGGTGTATGCGGTGACCACATGTGTCTCGGACGGGCCGTAGTGGTTGTGCAGCACCGTCCCGGACGCCCGGCACAGGTCACGCACCCGGTGGCCGAGCACGAGCGCCTCGCCCGCCTGCGCGACATGGCGCAGCTCCGGCAGGTCCGTACCCTGCTCCGCCAGGGCCTCGCCGAGGGCGTCCAGCATCATGGTGGGCGCGTACAGCTCCGTGATCCGCTGGTGCTTCAGCCAGGTCACGAACGCTTCCGGGTCCCGCCGGGTCTTGTCGTCCGGCACCACAAGTGTCTTGCCGTCCAGGAGGGCGGAGAGGATCTCCTGGGCCGAGACGTCGAAGCTGACCGCCGTGAACTGGGCGACCCGTGAGCCGGCTTCGGCGGGGACGGCGGAAGCGTGCCAGGACACCAGGTTGACCAGCGCGCCGCAGGACATCACCACCCCCTTGGGCCGGCCGGTCGAACCCGAGGTGTAGATCAGGTACGCGGGGTGCTGCGGCAGGAGCGGGGCGGTGCGCTCCGCGTCGTCGGGGGCGTCGTCCGGCAGAGCGTCGAGTTCGGCGGCCACCGCGGGGTCGTCCAGCAGCAGCACGGGCCCGGTGTCCATGAGCCCGGCGGCCTCCCGGGTGGTCAGCGTCAGCGAGGGGCGCGCGTCGGCGAGCATGAAGGCGATCCGCTCGGCCGGGTACTCCGGGTCGACGGGCAGGTAGCCGGCGCCCGCCTTGAGTACCGCGAGCAGGCCGACGACCAGGTCCGCCGAGCGGGACAGGGCCAGCGCGACGATGGTCTCGGGACCGGCGCCGCGGCGGATCAGGGCCCGGGCCAGGCGGTTCGCCCGCGCGTCGAGCTCCGCGTAGGTCAGCTCGACATCACCGAAGACGACCGCGACCGCATCGGGCGTCCAGGTGGCCTGTGCCTGGAACAGCTCCGGCAGGGTGGCCCTGGGCACCTCACGGGCGGTGTCGTTCCACTCGGCCAGGACCCGGTGGCGTTCCGCCGCAGACAGCACCTCCACGGCGCTGATCCGCTGGTGCGGCTGCCTGGTCACGCTGTCCAGAACGCGGACGAACCGGTCGGCCAGGGCCTGCACGGTCGCGTGGTCGAAGAGGTCGAGCGCGTAGTCGACGCCTCCGTGCAGGCCCGCGGCGCGGTGACCGGTCGAGGTGCCGGTGCCGGTGCCGGTGTCGAAGGTCTCGCTCAGGCTGAAGAACAGGTCGAACTTCGCGGGCGGTTCGCCGGTGGGGAAGGGTTCGGCGTGGATGCCGGGCAGGTCGAGGCCTGCCGGGGCGGTGTTCGCCAGGGCGAGCATGACCTGGAAGAGGGGGTGGCGGGCAAGCGACCGGGTCGGTGCGAGGTCCTCCACCAGCCGCTCGAAGGGGACGTCCTGGTGCGCGAACGCCTGCAGTCCGTTCTCCCGCACCTGCGCCAGCACCGCAGTGAAGGTCGGATCGCCCGACAGGTCCGTGCGCATCACCAGCGTGTTGACGAAGAACCCCACCAAGTCGTCCAGCGCCTCATCGGTACGCCCGGCCACCGGCGTCCCCACCGGAACATCGGTCCCCGCACCCACCCGGGACAACAGCACCGCCAACGCGGCCTGCAACACCATGTACACCGTCACACCCTCGGCACGCGCCAACTCCACCACCCGCGCATGCACCACCGCCGGCACCCGGATCTCCACCCGGCCACCCCGATACGACGCCACCGCCGGACGCGGCCGGTCGAACGGCAACACCAACTCCTCCGGAACCCCCGCCAACACCCCCCGCCAATACACCAACTGCTCACTCAGCACACTGCCCGCATCACCCTCGTCACCCAGCACCGCACGCTGCCACACCGCGTAATCCGCGTACTGCACCCCCAACGGCACCCACTCCGGCACCCGCCCCACCACACGCGCCCGATACGCCACCGACACATCCCGCGCCAACGGACCCATCGACCACCCGTCACCCGCGATGTGATGCACCACCAGAACCAGCACATGCTGGTCGGGAGCAGTCCGGAGCAACCACGCCCGTACGGGTGTCTCCTCCGCCAAGTCGAAGGGGAGCGACGCCAGTTCGGCCACGCTGTGTGCCACGTCGTCGCACTCCACGTCGACGACCGGCAGATCGAAGGAGGCGGGCGGAGGGAGCACCCGCTGGTACGGAGTGCCCTCGTCGGCGGTGAACACCGTCCGCAGCACCTCGTGCCGGCCCACCAGATCGCCCAGCGCCGACCGCAGCGCCTCGACGTCCAGGTCACCGGTCAGCCGCAGCGCCACCGGGATGTTGTAGGTCGCCGAAGGGCCCTCCAACTCCGCGAGGAACCAGAGCCGTTGCTGGGCGAACGAGACCGGGAGCGCCTCGGGTCGTGCCATCGGTACCAGCGCCGGGCGCGTCGCACCGGAGTCCGTGAGGCGCTGGGCGAGTTCTGCGACGGTCGGTGCCTCGAAGAGCGTCCGCACCGCTACTTCCGCACCCAGAGCGGACCGGATCCTGTTGGTCAGCCGTACCGCGAGCAGGGAGTGGCCGCCCAGCTCGAAGAAGTTGTCGTGCACGCCGACCGTGGGCAGGTCCAGCACCTCGGCGAACACGGAGCAGAGGATCTCCTCCTGCGCCGTCACCGGTGCGCGGCCCTCACCGGTCCGCCCGTAGTCCGGAGCGGGGAGGGCCTTGCGGTCCAGCTTGCCGTTCACCGTCAACGGCAACGCGTCCAGCACCACCAGCGCCGACGGCACCATGTAGTCCGGCAACACACCCTGCACCTGCGCACGCACGGCAGTGAGGTCGACGTCGTCGAGACCGTCCGCCGGGACCACATAACCGACCAGGCGCCGGTCCCCTGGACGGTCCTCCCGCACCACCACGGCAGCGTGGGCGACGGACGGATGCGCCCCCAGCACCGCCTCCACCTCGCCCGGCTCGATCCGGAAGCCCCGGACCTTCACCTGGTCGTCCGTACGGCCCAGGAAGTCCAGGACGCCGTCCGGTCGCCACCGCGCGAGGTCGCCCGTGCGGTACATCCGCTCGCCCGGGGCGAAGGGGCAGGCGACGAAGCGTTCGGCCGTCAGCCCCGGCCGGCCGAGGTAGCCGCGCGCCAGACCCGCACCGGCGAGGTACAACTCCCCTGCCACACCCGGCGGGACCGGCCGCAGCGCCGCGTCCAGCACGTACACCCGGGTGTTGGTGACGGGGGTGCCGATGGGCGGGGTGTCGTGGCCATCCGCGGGCAGGGGCGCGCTGACGGTCGCGCAGACCGTGGACTCCGTCGGGCCGTAGGCGTTGACGAGACGACGGCCGTTCGACCACTCGGCGGCCAGGCTGCGGTTGAGGGCCTCCCCGGCGGTGACGAGAGTCGTGATCGTCGGCAGGCTCTCCGGTGCGAGCAGCGCCAGCGCGGCGGGGGGCAAGGTGGCGTGCGTGACCGCGCGGTCCGCGACCAGGCGGACCAGCGCGGGGCCCGGGAGGAGGTCGTACGACGGGGCCGAGACGAGACAGGCCCCGCTGCACAGCGCCATCACCGTTTCCCAGACCGCCGCGTCGAAACTCGCCGAGGCGAACTGCAGCACCCGGCTGCCGGTGCCGAGGGTGAGGTGCTCCGCCTGCGCCGCGGCCAGGCTCGGCAGACCCTGGTGGGTGACGGCCACGCCCTTCGGCCGTCCCGTGGAGCCGGAGGTGTGGATGACGTAGGCGGTGTGGGCGGGCGACAACGGGACTCGGCGCTCGGTGTCGGTGAGGTCGGTGTCCTCGGCGTCTGCGAGTGCGGCGAGGGTCCGTGGGTCGTCGACCACCAGGTGCGGCGCCTCTTTCCCGGTGGGACGGGAGGACAGTTCCGTGCTGGTGAGCGCCAGAACGGGCCGGGCGTCGGTGAGGACGTAGGCGATCCGCTCGGCCGGGTAGTCCGGATCGACGGGCAGGTAGGCCCCGCCCGCCTTCGTCACCGCGAGGAGGGCGACGACGAGGTCGACGGAGCGGTCCAGCATGACCGCGACGACCGATTCGGGACCCACACCCCGGCCGACCAGCAAACGGCCGAGGCGGTTGGCACGGGAGTTCAGCTCCGCGTAGGTGAGCTCCACGTCCCCGAAAACGACCGCGGTCGCCTCAGGTGTCCGGGCGACCTGCGCCTGGAACAGCTCCGGCAGGGTGACCGCGGGCACCTCGCGGGCGGTGTCGTTCCACTCGGCCAGGACCCGGTGCCGTACCGCGACGTCGAGGACGTCCACCGTGCTGATCCGCTGGTGCGGTGCCGCCTCCAGCGCGGTGACGACACCCTCCGTGGCGGTGTGGACCATGGAGCACAGGAAGGCGCCCGGGACGGGTTCGGCGACCTGCACGGTGAACGCGAATCCATCGCCGGTGTCGTCGACGCTCAGAGCGATCGGGTAGTTGGTGCGCTCCCGCTCGTCCAGCACCTCGACGCCGTCGAGGCCGCCGTCCGTGCCCGCCGCACCGGCACTCCTGGAGTGCCGGTAGTTGAACAGGGAGGTGAACAGCGGGGCGTCCGACGCGATGCCGCTCGCCTGTCGGGCGAGTTTCAGGGGGGCGTGCTCGTGGAGCAGCAGGTCCGCCAGCTGATCCTGTACCGAGCGGACCGTGTCCAGCACCCGCGCACCCTGGGTCCTGACCCGCACCGGCAGGGAGTTAATGAACAGACCCAGCACCCGGTCGGCCCCGCTGCCCGCGCCCATGCGGCCGAAGAGGACCGTGCCGAAGACGACGTCGTCCCGGCCCGAGGTGGCGGCCAGCACCCGCGCCCAGACGACGTGCAGGAGCGTGGCGGGGCTGACGCCCAGCCGTCGTGACTGGTCCCGCAGCCGCCGTGCGAGGCCCGTGTCCATCACGCGTCGGGACTCCGTGACTCCGGTGCCGTCACCGCGGACGTCGAGCAGGCCGAACGGCGCGGTCGGCTCGGTGACGTCGCCCAGCAGGGTGGCGAAGTACCGCTCGTGTTCCTCCTGCGCCACGCGCAGACGGGCCTGGGCGACGAAGTTCCGGAACGGCAGGGGCGCGGGCAGGGTGTCCTCGCGTCCGGCGGTGAACGCGCGCACCTCCTCCAGCAGCACGTCCAGGGTGGTGTGGTCGGCGATCAGGTGATGGGCCTGCACGAGTACGAGCCACCGGCCGTCGACCGGGGTGGCCGTCGTGTACACGCGGACCAGGGGTGCCCGGCCGATGTCCATCGACCCGGGGCACGCGGCGGACATCCGGGCGGCCGCCTCGTCGTCGGGGCCGTCGGGCAGGTCGACGCTCTCCACCGGGATGGCGGCGCGGCGCACCACCACCTGGACGGGTTCGCGCAGCCCTTCCCACAGGACGGCGGTGCGCAGGATGTCGTGCCGGTCGACGACCTTCTGCAGTGCGGCCATGAACCCGTCCCGCCGCTGCGGGGAGTCGAACGCCAGCAGCACCGGCAGCACGTACACATCGGTGCCGTCGGCCGGGTCACCCATCAGGTGGTGGAAGAGGATGCCTTCCTGCAACGGGGCCAGCGGGTAGACGTCCGCCACGTTGGCCGCCCCGCCGGGGACGCGGGCCACCATGCGGTCGATCTCGCCGGGGGTCAGGTCGACCAGGGGCAGCATGTCGGGAGAGAGGGCCGGGGCTCCCTCCGGGATGCGGTTCTCCGGTACCACCACCTCGGCCCGGCCGCCCGAGGCCGCCAGTGCGGCGACGGTGGGCGCCGCGAACAGGGACCGTACGTCGATCGACATTCCCCGGGCGCGCAGCAGTTCGACCACCCGCACCGCGAGCAGGGAGTGGCCGCCCAGTTCGAAGAAGTTGTCGTCCACGCCGACCGTGGGGAGGTCCAGCACGTCGGCGAAGACGGAGCACAGGAGTTCCTCCTGCACCGTCGCCGGCGGACGGTGCCCTTCGGCCGTGCGGTGCTCGGGAGCGGGCAGCGCCTTGCGGTCCAGCTTGCCGTTCGTCGTCAGCGGCAGCGCGTCCAGCACCACCAGCGCGGACGGCACCATGTACTCCGGGAGCAGCGTGCCGACGTGGGCGCGCAGGGCCGTGGTGTCGACTGCGTGCCTGGGACCGGTGCCAAGAACGACATAGCCGACCAGGCGCTGGTCACCGGGCCGGTCCTCGCGCACCACCGCGGCGGCGTGCGCCACGGACGGATGCGCGGCCAACGCGGCCTCGACCTCGCCGAGTTCGATGCGGAAGCCCCGGACCTTCACCTGGTCGTCCGTACGGCCCAGGTACTCGACCTGCCCGGCGGTGTTCCACCGCGCGAGGTCGCCGGTGCGGTACATCCGCTCGCCCGGGGTGAAGGGGCAGGCGACGAAGCGTTCGGCCGTCAGCCCCGGCCGGCCGAGATAGCCACGGGCCAGGCCCGCACCGGCGAGGTACAACTCCCCCGCCACACCCGGCGGGACCGGCCGCAGCGCCGCGTCCAGCACGTACACCCGGGTGTTGGGGACGGGCGTGCCGATGGGCGGGGTGGTGGCCGCGTCCGCGGAGAGGGGTCCTGCGGTGGTGGCGCAGACCGTGGACTCCGTGGGGCCGTAGGCGTTGACGAGACGACGGCCGTCGGACCAGTCGGCGACGAGGTGCCGGCTGAGGGCCTCACCGCCGCTGACGAGCGTCGTGATCGACGGCAGGCTGCCGGGACCGAGCGACGCCAGCGCGGCAGGCGGCAGGAGGGCATGCGTGACCGCACGCTCCGCGACCAGGCGGACCAGCGCCGGGCCCGGGAGGAGGTCGTGCGAGGGTGCCGAGACGAGACAGGCCCCGTTGCACAGGGCCATCACCGTCTCCCAGACCGACGCGTCGAAACTCGCCGAGGCGAACTGCAGCACCCGGCTGCCGGTCGTGATGCCCAGGTCGGCCGCCTGCGCGACCGTCAGACTCGGCAGGCCCTGGTGGGTGACGGCCACACCCTTCGGCCGTCCCGTGGAACCGGAGGTGTGGATGACGTAGGCGGTGTGGGCGGGCAGCAGGGCGGTACGGCGGTCGCCGTCCGTGAGGTCGGTGGCGGCGAGCGGCGCGAGCGCGGCTCCGGTCAGGGGGTCGTCGACGGCCAGGTGGGGCGGGTGGTCGTCGGGGAGGCGGGACGTCAAGTCTGTGCTGGTGAGCACCAGGGCGGGCCGGGCATCGGTGAGGACGTAGGCGATCCGCTCGGCCGGGTAGTCCGGATCGACGGGCAGATGGGCCCCGCCCGCCTTCGCCACCGCGAGGAACGCGACGACCCGTTCGACGGAGCGGTCCAGCATGACCGCGACCACCGACTCGGGCCCCACACCCCGGTCGACCAGCAAGCGGGCCAGGCGATTGGCACGGGAGTTCAGCTCCGCGTAACTCAGCTCCACGTCCCCGAACACAACCGCGGTCGCATCCGGCGTACGGGCGGCCTGCGCCTGGAAAAGCTCCGGCAGGGTGGCCCCGGGCACCTCACGCGCGGAGTCGTTCCACTCGACCAGGATGCGCTTCCGCTCCGCCGGGTCCAGAACGTCGATGGCGTGGACGCGTTGGCGGGGGTGGGCGGTCACGCTGTCCAGGACGCGCACGAACCGGTCGGCCAGGGCCTGCACCGTCGCGTGGTCGAACAGCTCGACGGCGAAGTCGACAGCGCCCTTCAGCCCTGCGGGCCGGCCACCGACGTCATCGGCGTCGGTGTCGAAGGTCTCGGCCAGGACGAAGGAGAGGTCGAACTTCGCCACCGGCTCGCCGACCATGAGTGGTTCGGCATCGATGCCGGGCAGATCGAGCCTCGCCGGGGCCGTGTTCTCCAAGGCGAGCATGACCTGGAACAGCGGGTGACGCGCCATCGACCGGGTCGGTGCGAGATCCTCCACCAGCCGCTCGAAGGGGACGTCCTGGTGCGCGAACGCCTGCAGTCCGTTCTCCCGCACCTGCGCCAGCACCGCAGTGAAGGTCGGATCGCCCGACAGGTCCGTGCGCATCACCAGCGTGTTGACGAAGAACCCCACCAAGTCGTCCAGCGCCTCATCGGTACGCCCGGCCACCGGCGTCCCCACCGGAACATCGGTCCCCGCACCCACCCGGGACAACAGCACCGCCAACGCGGCCTGCAACACCATGTACACCGTCACACCCTCGGCACGCGCCAACTCCACCACCCGCGCATGCACCACCGCCGGCACCCGGATCTCCACCCGGCCACCCCGATACGACGCCACCGCCGGACGCGGCCGGTCGAACGGCAACACCAACTCCTCCGGAACCCCCGCCAACACCCCCCGCCAATACACCAACTGCTCACTCAGCACACTGCCCGCATCACCCTCGTCACCCAGCACCGCACGCTGCCACACCGCGTAATCCGCGTACTGCACCCCCAACGGCACCCACTCCGGCACCCGCCCCACCACACGCGCCCGATACGCCACCGACACATCCCGCGCCAACGGACCCATCGACCACCCGTCACCCGCGATGTGATGCACCACCAGAACCAGCACATGCTGGCTGGGAGCAGTCCGGAACAACCGCGCCCGCACCGGGATGTCGGCGGCGAGGTCGAAGCAGTGACCGGCAGTCTCCGCGATCGCGGAGCCGAGGTCGGCCACCTGCTCGACCTCCAGGGGCAGCGACACCTCGTCACTGGGCAGGACGCGCTGGTACGGCTGCCCGTCCACCGTGGCGAACACCGTCCGCAGCACCTCGTGCCGGCCCACCAGATCGTCCAGCGCCGACCGCAGCGCCTCGACGTCCAGGTCACCGGTCAGCCGCAGCGCCACCGGGATGTTGTAGGTCGCCGAGGGACCCTCCAACTCGGCAAGGAACCAGAGCCGTTGCTGGGCGAACGACAGCGGCACCCGGTCCGCCCGTTCGGCCGGCGCCAGTGGCCTGCGCCTCGCGGCGGAGGCGGACAGCCGGCCCGCGAGGGCGGCCGGAGTGGGTGCCTCGAACAGCGCCCGGATCGGCACCTCCGCTCCGAGCACCGACCGGATACGGCTCACCAGACGCGTCGCGAGCAGCGAGTGACCGCCCAGCTCGAAGAAGTTGTCCTCCACACCCACCGAGGGCGCGCCCAGCACCTCGGCGAACACCGAGCACAGCAGCTCCTCCTGCGCCGTGGCCGGCCCCCGGCCGCCCTCACCGGTCCGCTCGTACTCCGGGGCGGGGAGGGCCTTGCGGTCCAGCTTGCCGTTCACCGTCAGCGGCAGCGCGTCCAGCACCACCAGCGCCGACGGCACCATGTAGTCCGGCAGCACCCCCTGCGCCTGCGCACGCACCGCAGCGAGGTCCATGTCGACGGAACCACCCGCCGGAACCACGTAACCCACCAGGCGCTTGTCGCCCGGACGGTCCTCCCGCACCACCACCGCGCACCCGGCAACGGACGGATGCGCCCCCAGCACCGCCTCCACCTCGCCCGGCTCGATCCGGAAGCCCCGGACCTTCACCTGGTCGTCCGTACGGCCCAGGTACTCCAGCCGCCCGTCGGCGTTCCAGCGGGCCAGGTCGCCGGTGCGGTACATCCGCTCGCCGGGCCCGCCGTAGGGGTTGGCGACGAACCGCTCCGCCGTCAGCCCCGGCCGGCCGAGGTACCCGCGGGCCAGTTGGGCTCCGGCGAGGTACAACTCCCCTGCCACGCCGGGCGGGACCGGCCGCAGCACCGCGTCCAGCACGAAGAGGCGTGTGTGGGGTGCGGGGCGGCCGATGGGGACGCTTCCCGGTGCGTGGGGGTCGCCGGGGCGGACGGTGAACGTGACGCATCCGACGGCCGCCTCGGTGGGGCCGTACTCGTTGGTGACCCGGACGTCGTCGTGTGCGGAGCGCCACCGGGCGAGCTGGTCGCCGGTGAGGTTCTCGCCTCCGACGACGAGGTCTCCCCCTCGTCCGAAGGAGCCGGTGGGCCCTTCGGAGAGGAGGTCCAGGTGGCTCGGTGTCACCTTCAGGAAGGTCGGCGCCGGTCCGTCGGCGCGGAGTGCTTCCCGGACGTCGGCGAGGTGCAGGGTGCCGCCCGAGAGGAGCGTGCCGTACAGCGGCGTCACGGTCAGGTCGAACGCGACCGACGAGTGCAGCACGGTCCGGCCGCCGAGGCCGGGGTAGGCGTCGATGGCCCAGTCGAGGTAGTGGACGACCGCCGCGTGGCTCACCTCGACGCCCTTGGGGCGTCCCGTGGAGCCGGAGGTGTAGATCACGTAGGCGGGGTGGTCGGGCAGGAGTGCCGCGCCGCGCTCGTGGGGTGCGAGGTCGTCCCCGGCCTGGGTGGACAGGGCCGCCTCGGTCTCCGGGGCGTGCATGTCGACGTGCGGGACACCGGCCGTCCCCGCGTCCGGTGTGGCCCGGTGGGTGACCAGCAGGGTGACCCGGGCGTCGGCGAGCATGTGGGCGATGCGGTCGGCCGGGTGGGCGGGGTCGACGGGGACGTACGCGGCTCCGGTCTTGAGTACCGCGAGGAGGGCGACGACGAGGTCGTTGGAGCGGTCCGCCGTTACCGCGACGCGGCGTTCGGGCCGGGCGCCCCGGTCCACGAGGACGCGGGCCAGCCGGTTGGCCCGCGCGTTCACCTCCGCGTAGGTCACCTGGGTGCCGTCGCACACCACGGCTGTGGCGTCGGGGGTGCGCGCGGCCTGTTCCTCGAACCGGGCGACGAGGGTGGTCCGTCGTACCTCCCGGGCGGGGCCGTTCCCGTCGGACAGGATCCGCTCGCGCTCCGCGGCGTCCAGGACGTCGATGCGGCCGACCGGCACCGCGGGGTCGGCGGTCACTGCTTCCAGGACCGTGCGGAAGCGCCGGGCGAGTGCCTCGGCGCTCGCGGGGTCGAACAGGTCGGTGGAGTGGACGAGCAGCCCGGTCAGTCCGGCCGGGGCGCCGTCGTCGGTGGTCCGCTCGGTGAGCTGGAGGTCCAGGTCGAACTTGGCGGGCAGGGCGCCGGCGGGGCGTGCCTCGACGTCCAGTCCGGGCAGGTCGAAGGTGAGGGGCGTGGTGTTCTGCAGGGTGAGCATGACCTGGAACAGCGGGTGCCGGGCCATGGACCGGGCCGGTGCCAGGTCCTCCACCAGCCGTTCGAACGGCACGTCCTGATGGGCGTAGGCGGCGAGGTCCGACTCCCGTGTGCGGTCGAGCAGTTGGCGGAAGGTCGGGTCGCCGGAGAGGTCCGAGCGCAGCACGAGGGTGTTGACGAAGAAGCCCACCAGGTCGTCCAGTGCCTCGTCGGTGCGGCCCGCGACCGGGGTGCCGACGGGGATGTCGTCCCCGGCGCCGAGCCGGTGCAGCAGCACGGCCAGCGCCGCCTGCACGACCATGAACAGGGTCACGCCCTGCGCCCGGGCCAGCTCGGCCAGGGCCTGGTGGAGTTCGGTGTCGATGGTCAGCTCGACCTGTCCGCCCCGGTGCGAGGAGACCGCCGGGCGTGGCCGGTCGAACGGCAGCGGCAGTTCGTCCGGCAGGCCGGCGAGTGCGCCGCGCCAGTGGGCGAGTTGCCGGGAGAGCACGCTGTCCGGGTCGTCCTCCTCGCCCAGCAGCCGGCGCTGCCACACGCTGTAGTCGGCATACTGCACTGACAACGTTGCCCATGAGGGCGTACGGCCGGTGGAACGTGCCGTGTAAGCGGCCGACAGATCGCGTGCCAGCGGGACGAGGGACCATCCGTCACCGGCGATGTGATGCACCACCAGGACCAGGACGTGCTGGTCGGGAGCGGTCCGGAACAGCCGGGCGCGCAGCGGGATGTCGGCGGCGAGGTCGAAGCGGTGACCGGCAGTCTCCGCGATCGCGGAGCCGAGGTCGGCCACCTGCTCGGCCTCCAGGGGCAGCGACACCTCGTCGCTCGGCAGGACGCGCTGGTACGGCTGCCCGTCCACCGTGGCGAACACCGTCCGCAGCACCTCGTGCCGGCCCACGACGTCGTGCAGGGCCGCTGCGAGGGCGGCGACATTCAGGGTTCCCGTCAGCCGGAGTTCGACGGGGATGTTGTAGGTCGCCGAGGGGCCTTCCAACTCGCCAAGGAACCAGAGCCGTTGCTGGGCGAACGACAGCGGGACGCGGTCCGCCCGCGCTTCCCTCACCAGCGGCAGGCGCCGCTCACCGGACGTGGACAGCAGGCCCGCGAGGGCGGCCGGTGCGGGCGCGTCGAACAGCGCCCGGATCGGCACCTCCGCCCCGAACACCGACCGGATACGGCTCACCAGACGCGTCGCGAGCAGCGAATGACCGCCCAGCTCGAAGAAGTTGTCCTCCACGCCCACCGAGGGGACGCCCAGCACCTCGGCGAACACCGAGCACAGCAGCTCCTCCTGCGCCGTGGCCGGCCCCCGGCCGCCCTCACCGGTCCGCTCGTACTCCGGGACGGGCAGGGCCTTGCGGTCCAGCTTGCCGTTCACCGTCAACGGCAGCGCGTCCAGCACCACCAGCGCCGACGGCACCATGTAATCCGGCAACAGGTCGCTCAGGTACCGGCCGACGGCGGCGTTGTCGGCACGCCCCGGACCGGCCTCCGGGACGAGGTAGCCGACCAGGCGCTGGTCGCCGGGACGGTCCTCCCGCACCACGACCGCCGCCTGGGCCACGGACGGATGCGTGCACAGGGCGGCCTCGATCTCTCCCAGCTCGATCCTGACGCCCCGGACCTTCACCTGGTCGTCCGTCCGGCCGAGGTACTCGACCTCCCCGTCGGCGTTCCACCGGGCCAGGTCGCCGGTGCGGTACATCCGCTCCCCCGGCACGAACGGATCGGCGACGAACCGCTCCGCCGTCAGCCCCGGCCGCTCGAAGTAGCCGCGGGCCAGCTGGACGCCGGCCAGGTACAGCTCACCGGCGGCACCCACCGGTACCGGACGCAGCGCCGCGTCCAGCACGTAGACCCGGGTGTTCCAGACCGGGCGCCCGATGGGGACACCGCCCGCCTCGGCGTCGGCGTCGCACGTCCACGCGGTGACCTCGACCGACGCCTCGGTGGGACCGTAGAGGTTGTGCAGCGGGACGCCCAGGACGTCCCGGGACTGCGCGACGACGTCAGCGGGGAGCGCCTCGCCGCTGCAGAACACGGCGCGCAGGTCCGTGCAGGCGGTGGCGGACGGTTCGCGGAGGAAGACCTGGAGCAGGGACGGGACGAAGTGCGCGATCGTGACCCGCTCGCGCCGGATCAGCCCGGCCAGATATCCGGGGTCACGGTGGCCGGCGGGCCTGGCGACCACCATGGTCGCGCCCTGGAGCAGCGGCCAGAAGAACTCCCGTACCGACACGTCGAATCCGAAGGGTGTCTTCTGCAGCACCCGGTCCGCCGCGGTGAGCCCGTAGGTGCCCTGCATCCAGGAGAGCCAGTTGACGACGCCCTCGTGCGGTACGGCCACGCCCTTGGGCCGTCCGGTGGAGCCGGAGGTGTAGATGACGTAGACGGGGTGGGCGGGCAGCAGGGCGGCGCGGCGCTCGGTGTCGGTGAGTTCGCCGTCCTCGAAGGCCTGGAGCGCGGTGGTCGTGCGGGGGTCGTCGACGGCCAGGTGCGGCACCTGTGCACCGGTGGGGGCCAGTTCCGTGCGGGTGAGCAGCAGGAGCGGCCGGGCGTCGGCGAGCAGGTACGCGACACGGTCGGCGGGGTGATCGGGGTCGACGGGCACGTAGGCGCCGCCGGCCTTGACCACGGCGAGGAGGGCGACCACCAGGTCGACGGAGCGGTGCAGCATCACCGCGACCCGCGTCTCGGGACCCACGCCCCGGTCGATCAGGAGCCGGGCGAGGCGGTTGGCACGCGCGTGGAGGCCGGCGTACGTCACCTCGGTGCCCTCGAAGACCACGGCGACCGCGTCCGCGTCCGGAGTGCGGGCGGCCGGAGTCCGCAGCAGCTCCGGGAGCGTGGCGGCGGGCACCTCGCGGGCGGTGTCGTTCCACTCGTGGAGGACTTGGTGCCGCTCGGAGCGGCTCATCAGCGTCAGCCGGTGGACGCGGTCCTCCGGGGCGGCCCCGGCCAGCCAGGTCAGCACGTCGAGGAAGTGCGCGGCGTGCCGGCGCACGGCCTCCTGGCTGTACAGCTCCGGATTGCCCTCCACGACCACGGAGACGCTTCCGTCGAACGACCTGTCGTACACGGATACCGACAGGTCGGGGAAGTTGATGCCGCCGAGGCCGTGGGCACGGCCGGGCGCGTCGCCGAACCTCAGGTCGTAGTCGAAGGAGACGATGTTGACCAGCAGGGGGTAGAGGGCGTTGCGGCCGACGAGTTTCAGGTCCCTGAGGATGTCCTCGTAGCGGTACCGCTGATGTTTCAGGGCGTCGCGCACGCTGCGGGAGACCTGCTTCACGAGCTCCCGTACGGTGGCTTTCGGTTCCACGGTGAGGCGGAGGGGAACGATGTTCGCCGTCATTCCGGGGACGTCGCGTAACGCGGTCTTCCGGCCCATCACGGGGACGCCGAGAACGAGGTCCTGCTGTCCCGTGGCGTGGTGCAGATAGGCGGCGCTCGCCGCCATGGAGAGGCCCGGCAGGCTCGTTCCCAGCCGGCGGGCGGAGTGCTTGAGACCGCCGGCGGTGTCCGGGGGGATGTGCAGTGTGTGCCGGGTCAGGGACTCGGGAGTGGCGGAGGGTGTCCGGCCGCTGAGGCTGACCACCGGGGGGAGGTCGGTGAGGCGCTCGGTCCAGTACGCCCGGTCCGCCTCGAAGTCCTCGGACGCCCGGTATGCGGCATCGGCGTCCAGCAGGAGGGAGCAGGAGCGGGGAGCGCCGGCCGGGACGGGTTCGCCGGCCGACAGGGCCGTGTAGATCTCGGCCAGCCGGGCGGCTATCCGGGGGCCCGCGAGTCCGTCCGCGAGGATGTGGTGGATGCGCTGGTACCAGTAGCAGCGGTCCTCTCCCACGGTGATGAGGGCCTGGGTGAAGAGGTCGCCGCCGCAGAGGTCCACCGGACGCCGCATGTCCGCGAGCATCCAGCTCATCGCGCTCGCGCCCGGGTCGTCCTCGGCGCTGACGTCGATTAGGTGGAACGGCCAGTCGCCGGGCGATTCGGCGAGCTGCCGGGGAACTCCGTCCGCGTCCTGGATGAAGCGGAGGGAGAAGCAGTCGGTCTCCGCGACGACCCTGCGTACGGCCGACTCGAACAAGCGCGCGTCGACCCGTCCGTGGATCTCGAGGTATTCACCCATGTTGTACAGGGGACTGTCCGGGTCCAGCTGCTGCGCGTGCCACACTCCGAGCTGTCCGGCCATCAATGCGCGATGCCCGCCCTGCGCTTCGGGCATGCCCTCGCTTCGGTCGACGCTCATGTTGTCCTCTCCCGCCTTCCGCCCGTCCGGAACAGGTCTTGTTCCGCCGGGCTCACTTCGGCGATGCCGGTCCGGATCGTCAGGGCCTCGCTTGCGCACTCATGCGTCGCGTCTTCTCCGCGACACACGGCGCCCCCGGTCACCGCAGAGGCGGCCGGGGGCGGTTCGGATCACACCGTGAGCTTGACCGCTTCGATCCACAGGTTGTTGTCGTGGGTGCCGACGTAGGTGAAGGCGAGCCCGGCTCCGGGTTCGTCGCAGGCCAGGTTGAGCCAGGAGTCGTCGTGGACGTAGGAGGTCTGGCAGACGGAGCGGGCGCCGCGGTCGACGCTGACGATGAACCCGAGCATGTGCGGGGCGTCCCGCTTGGTGCTGCCCACGTAGTTGTCGATGCCGTCCTTGGCATCCGTCCAGGGCCCGAACTCCCCTTCGCCGTCGGTCGATCCGGGATCGTGGACGAGGGAGCGGCTGGTCGTGCCGTTGGTTCCGGACACGGCGACGTTGACGGCTGTGATCGGCTTCCCCGACCCCGGGTTGCCCGCCTCTTCGCCGTCGCACCTGGCGTCGGACCAGCCCTGGTCCGCCACATGGACCCGGTAGCAGATGTGCTTTCCGCCCGGGTCGTCCGCGGCGAGCTGTTGGACGGCGGTCGCGGCGGTCCTCTCCGGGGCCTTGGTCTCCTTCTCCTGCTCGGAACCGCCACCGCCGCCACCGCCGGCCCCGTCTCCGCCGCCCGACGGTTCCTTGGACGCGCCCGGGGGCGTCGTGGCGTCGGCGGTCGGGGCCTTCAGTGGCTCGGGGGGCGCCGAGGAAGCGGGCGGCAGCGTGCTGACGCCGGCCTCCTGGAGCTGTTCGGTGGCGGCGCTGCGGACCTGGGGCTTGTAGGCGATCCACAGCATCACGAACGTGACCGCCAGCGCCGCGGTGACGCTGAGGAAGACCGCCAGCCAGCGCGGCAGGAAGCCCCGCTGCACGTATGTACCCTCCACGTCCAGCGGCCTCTCACCCGACCGCCGCACCGCCAGGGTGTAGGGCCGCTGCTCCGCCGACCCGAACCAGATCTTCTGCCGCGGCTTCAGCGTCGTCTCCACGAACGCCGCCCGGCCGGGCTCGATCTGCACATTGCTCGGCCGGATCTCGTACGACAGCTGGTCCCCGTTGTCGCTGCCGCTCACCGACGCCGTCAGCTTCGTGTTGCCGAGGTTGTCCACGGCCAGCCGCGGACGGCCGCGGAAACGGCCCTTCACCGTGGACGGCACCAGTTCCGCCCGCATCTCCGTGAACGGGGTGACGGTGAGGTTCCCCTCCGGGACCGTCGTCGCCTCCGGGTGCTCCGTCGGTGTGATCCGCACGGCGTACGGGTTCGGCCCCGCGGTCGCGTCCGGGGTACGCGGCGGGGAGAACGTCAGCTCCACGGATCCCGTCGTTCCCGGGTACAGCCGCAGCGACTGCGGCTCCACGACGGCCCATGGCGCGGGTGAGCCCACTACCTCGAAGCGGTACTCGTCCACCACGTCGCCGGTGTTGCGAAGACGCAGGCGTACTGTCGTACTACTGCCCGGGTCCACGGTGGCGGAGGCGGGCTCGAGGGAAGTCCAGAGGCTCACTCCTGAAAGCTAAACGTGGCAATGGCGCCGAGTCAGGAAGCCATGGGGCACGAAGTCTGCCCGAAAAGACGGAACCCGCGGCCCCTCACGGGTGCGGCCGTCCGCGCTCCGCTCACAGCGCGGTCGGCGCGTCCAGACCGGTCAGGGCGCCGACGGGATCCGGGTCGGGGGTGCCGCGGGGCCACCAGTCGTCGTGGCCCGGTTCGGACTCGTACGCGTACCAGAGGTGGTCGCGGCCGAGGCGGAGCTGGACGTGGCCCCGGGGGTGGGTGAGGTGGTTGCGCCAGGGGCGGAAGGCGGGGAGGTCCGCGGCGAGGAGGAGGGGGCGGGCGCGGTCGAAGCGGCCGGCCGGCGGGTCCCAGGGTTCCTCGAGGACGGCGAGGCCGGCCGGGCCGCCCTGGCGCCAGGCGGCGACCGCGCGCGCCAGGTCGGCGGGGGTGCGGCCGGCGGCCCGGGCGAGCGAGGCATACAGGGCGCGGGTTCCGGCGGTCAGGCCGGAGCCGGGGCGGGCGGCCGCGAGACGCACCGCGTCGTGCCACAGGGTGAGCCCGCCGACCGGGTCACGGCCGGTGGTGAGCAGGGCGTGCGCGCGGGCGGCCGCGTCGGTCGCCAGCTGGTCCAGCGCGAACGGGTCCGCGCCGCCGGGCGCCGCGGGGTAGACGGGTGGCTGCTCCGGGTGCGGCGGCGCGGGCAACGGTGCGGGCAGCGGCGGGAGTTGGCCGCGCCGGGCGACGGCGTCGGCCGCGCGTACGCCGGGCAGGGGTTCCGGTTCCCGCTCCTGGGCGGCGCGGGCCGCGCGGGCGGCGCTCCGCCGGGACAGCGCGTCGATCACCGCGCGTTCGCCGCGTCCGCGGAGCAGGAGCAGCACGAACGGGTCGGCGTCGAGCAGGCGCGCGGTCTGGTAGCACAGGGCCGCCGCGTGCTTGCAGGGGTGGCCGGAGTCGGGGCAGCTGCATCGCGGGGCGAGGTCGCCCGGAGCGGGCAGCAGCGGGACGCCGCAGTCGGCGAGGGACTGGGGCATCTCCCCGTCGAGCAGCGCCGCGATGTGGCCGGGCCGCTCGGCGGCGGCGTCCAGGAACCGCTCCCAGTCGGCGTCCTCGAACGTCCGCAGCCGCACCTGCACGCGGTACGGCCGCGGGCGGCTGCCCCGTACGTACGCCAGGACCAGTCCGGGCGTCACCGTGATGGCGTCGACATGCCCCTGCTCGGCGTATCCGCGTCCGCGCGCGAGCCGCGCGGGGTCCAGTGCGCCGCCCTCCAGCGCGGTGACCCACGCCCTCCCCCACCAGGTCCCGGCGAAGCCCTCACCGTCGTCGGAGGCGCGGGGCGGGAACGCGGGAAAGGTACGGCGCAGATCGCCGTCCCGGGCGGGGGCGGCCATGGACCGGGGCGCGGGGTGGTGCGGGGCGGCGTGTGACGACGCCGGTGGCGGCACGGGGCCAGGCGGGGTGTTCCGACCCTGGGCGGGGCTGCCTCCGGGCGGTACGGGGCCGGGCGGGGTGGTCCGGTCCTCCTGTGCCGGGGCTCCGCCGGAGGCATCCGGACGGTGATCGTCCGTCTCTTCGGGCATGCGGAAGGCGTCGGCAAGCGCCGCGCGCACCTCGCGGGCCCGCTCGTCGGCGGCACGGTCGCCGCGCGTGGTGCGGGGGACGCGGGGCGCGCCGCGTCGCCGCCCGGCCGTGCTCCGCCCGGGGCGGGCGCCCTCGGCCGAGGCACGGGCCCGCTCCGCCTCCGCGCGGGCGGAGCGCAGGGCCTCGCGCGCGATGTCCCCGGGACGACGGGCCGCTCCCGTGGGTCCGCCGTCCTGCGGGGTGTCGGCCTGGGGGCCGCTCTCAGCGGGGAGTTCGTCCGGAGACGGGGAGCCCACCGCACCGTCCCGGGCACCCTCGGATGCCATGGCCGCCTGCCCCGCCGCGTCGCCGCCGGACACCACGGAACCCCGCCCGACCGGGGTCCCGGGCCCACGCGACGAAGCCCCCCGGTCCTCACCGGCGCCGGACGCCACCCCCCGACCCGCCGCGTCGTCACCGGACGCCAACGGGCCGCGCCCGGCGTGCGTGTGCGAGGAGGGCTCCGGGGTGTCCCCGGCACCCGCCGACGTCACCGACTGCCCCGCGGCGTCGTCACCTGACGTCATGGCGCTTTCAGCGGACGCCGCCCGACCCTCCCCGACACCGCCCGGCGCCACCACCGGCCCCGCCGCGTCCTCGCCAGACACCACGGAACCCCGCCCGACCGGAGTCCCGGGCCCACGCGACGAAGCCCCCCGGTCCTCACCGGCGCCGGACGCCACCCCCCGACCCGCCGCGTCGTCACCGGACGCCAACGGGCCGCGCCCGGCGTGCGTGTGCGCGGGGGGCTCCGGGGTGGCCCCGGGCGTTGTCTCAGTCGGCGGGGTGGATGCGTCGGTGGGGGTTCGGCGGGCGCGGGCGGCGCGGCGGAGGGCCTCGCGAGCGGCGTCGGCCGGGCGGTCGGCCGGAGGGCGGTCCGTGGCGGCCGGGGGGTTCTGCGGGTCGCGGGGCGTCCTGGCGCGGGCGGCCCGCAGGGCCTCGCGTGCCTTGTCGGACGGGCGGGATGTCATGCCGGCCTCCGCAGGGACACCAGGTCGGACAGGTCGCGGTCGGACAGCTCGGTCAGGGCCGCTTCGCCGGAGCCGAGGATCGCGTCGGCGAGGGCCCGTTTGTGCTCGAGCATCTCGGCGATCCGGTCCTCGACCGTGCCCTCGGTGACGAGGCGGTGGACCTGGACGGGCTGGGTCTGCCCGATGCGGTAGGCGCGGTCGGTGGCCTGCTCCTCGACCGCCGGGTTCCACCAGCGGTCGACGTGGACGACATGGCCCGCGCGGGTGAGGTTCAGGCCGGTGCCGGCGGCCTTCAGGGACAGGACGAGCACCGGGGTGGCGCCGCTCTGGAAGCGGTCCACCATGCGCTCCCGCTCGGGCACCGGTGTACCGCCGTGGAGGAGGTCGACGGGGACGGCGCGCTCGGCGAGGTGACCGGTGATCAGGCGGGCCATCCCGACGTACTGGGTGAACACGAGGGCCGAGCCGTCCTCGGCGAGCACCGTGTCCAACAGTTCGTCCAGGAGGGCGAGTTTGCCCGACCGGGCGGCGAGCCGGTCGCCTCCGGCGGACGTGTGCTGCTCCTTGAGGTACAGCGCGGGGTGGTCGCAGATCTGCTTCAGCGCGGTCAGCAGCTTCAGCACCAGTCCGCGGCGGCCCATGCCCTGCGCGGTCCCGATGGCGGTCATCGACTCGCGCACCACCGCCTCGTACAGCGCGGCCTGCTCGCGGGTGAGGGGGACGGGGTGGTCGGTCTCGGTCTTGGGCGGCAGTTCGGGGACGATGCCGGGGTCGGACTTCCTGCGCCGCAGCAGGAAGGGCCGGACCAGACGGGCGAGCCGCTCCGCCGCCTCCTCGTCCTCCCCGGTCTCCACCGCCCGCGCGTGCCGGGCGCGGAAGGACTTCAGCGGGCCGAGCAGGCCCGGAGTGGTCCAGTCGAGCAGGGCCCACAGCTCGGAGAGGTTGTTCTCCACGGGCGTGCCGGTGAGCGCCACGCGCGCGGGCGCCGGGATCGTGCGCAGCGCCTTCGCCGTCGCGGAGTGGGGGTTCTTGATGTGCTGTGCCTCGTCGGCGACGACCATGCCCCAGCGGTGTCCGGCCAGGACCGGCGCGGCGGAGCGCATGGTGCCGTAGGTGGTGAGGACGAAGCCGCCGTCCGCGTCCTCGAGGGTGCGGTCGGTGCCGTGGTAGCGGCGCACGGGGACGCCGGGCGCGAAGCGGGTGATCTCGCGCTGCCAGTTGCCGAGCAGGGAGGCCGGGCACACCACCAGGGTGGGCTCGTCGCGGGCCCGTTTCAGGTGCAGCGCGATGAGGGTGACGGTCTTGCCGAGGCCCATGTCGTCGGCGAGGCAGCCGCCGAGGCCGAGAGAGGTCATGAGGTCGAGCCAGGCAAGGCCGCGCAGCTGGTAGTCGCGCAGGGTGGCGTGCAGCCCGGGTGGCGGCGCGGCGGGCCGTGCGCCGGCGGTCAGGCGGTCGCGGAGGGCGGCGAGCGCTCCCGTCGGGACCGCCTCGACGGTCTCCCCGTCGACCTCCGCGTGGCCGGTGAGGGCCACGGACAGCGCGTCGACGGGGTCGAGCAGTCCCAGGTCGCGTTTGCGGGCCTTGCGGACGAGCGCGGGGTCGACCAGCACCCACTGGTCGCGCAGGCGGACGACGGGGCGGTGGGCCTCGGCCAGGGCGTCCATCTCGGCCTCGGTGAGCGGGTCGCCGGCGAGGGCGAGCTGCCAGCCGAACCGCAGGAGGTCCTCGCTCTCGAAGAAGCCCGTGCCGTCGGTGGCCGAGCCGGGTGCCGGGCGGACCACCGCCGTGGCGGTCAGGTCCTGGGCGAGGTCCCGGGGCCAGTGCACGGCGACGCCGGCCGCGGCGAGCCGGGTGGCCGCCACGCCGAGCAGGTCGCCCAGTTCGTCCTCGGACAGGGCCAGCACATCGGGCACGTCCTGCCCGGAGAGCCGGTCCAGCGGCGCCCAGACACGCGCCGCGCGGCGCACGGCGAGGGCGGCGTCGACGCGCGCGCGGGGGCCGAACGCGCTGTCCGCCTCGCCCGCCCACAGGGCCGCCGCGTCGGCGACCAGGGTGGGGTCGGAGAGGCTGTGCACCTGCACGATCGCGGCGCCGGCGGCACGCGCACCGCCCCCGTCGGCTCCCTCGCCCGCGCCCGCGTCGAACAGGTCGTACGCGGACAGGTCGAGGCGCAGCGAGATCCGCACCCCGGCGTCCATGCCGGCGGCGACCTCGGCGGCCCAGTCGTGGGCGTCGGGCAGCCGCTGGGCCTCGCGGGCGGCGAACGGCAGCCCGGAGGCGTACGGCGCGGCCGGGGTGCGGGGCAGGGTGTCGGCGACCGCGTCGAGGAAGGCCCGGACGAGGGCCTCGGGCGTGGGCAGCCGGAGCGGGCCGGGGCCGGGGAGGGGCACGGCGTGGCCCTCGTGGGGCAGGGCGGCGGCCACCGCGCGCAGATGCGCCACGTCGTCCGGTTCGAGCGGGCCGGCGCGCCAGGCGTCGTGGCCCGCGGCGGTCAGTCCCGGGAGCAGCCGGCCGCGGGCGGTGAGCCGCAGCGCGTGCAGGGCGGCGGCGCCCCAGCAGGCGGTGGCGGGGTGGGCCGCGGGGTCGTGCCGGGCGCGGACGAGCAGCGGCAGGGCGGCGTCGACGGGGAGGGTGAGGGCGGGGACCTCGCGCCGCCGGACTCCGCTGCCGTGCGGGCGGACGACGGTGAGGTCGGTGCGCCGCGCGGGCGCGGAGGCGTCGGGCCACCCCTCGGGGCCGTCGGGGTGGCCGGGGTCGTAGAAGGCGATCCGTCCGTCGCGCGGGAGGGGCGCGGGCAGGAAGACGGCCGCGAGCCGGGCGGGGAGGCCGGCGGCGGGCGCGGGGCCGCCGGGCGTGGTCGTGTCCCGCGCGGCCGTCACGGCGGGCCCGGACTCCCTCATACGCCTGGTCACCTCCTCCCCCGCGTGCCGGATCGGTCGTCTTCGACTCTACGGGCGGGGTCCGACAGTCGGCCCCCGGCCGCCGGAGCGCGGGGGCCGGGGGCGCGGGAGGTCAGGGCACGGTGCGGGAGACGACGTACACCCTCGGGTAGCCGGGTTTGTCGTGGTTGACGACGACCTCGTGCGTGGGCGCCGGGTCCTTCTGCTCGTGGACCAGGCCCGACCAGGTGCCGGGCCCGTCGAAGGTCCAGCCGGTGATCTCCCGGTCGCGCTCGTTGATCGTGAGGTCGTTCCGCTCGAGCTCGCTCTCCTGGACGCCCATGCCGGCGAGGAAGGCGCTCAGTCCGGCGTCGGTGGTCTCGAACTCGACGTACAGGCGGCTGGTCTTCCAGTTGTTGGTCTCGTACGAGGCCACCCACCAGGCCGGGTGCGGTACCGGCACCTGGTAGATGCGGCGCTGGAGCTTGGACGGCCAGCCCTCGGTGAGGCCGGTCGCGGAGTACCTGGCCTCCTTGTCCTTGCCGCTGGCCCGGCTCTGGGCCGCCGAGATCACCAGGTAACCGGCGGGGATGCCGATGAGCAGCACGATGATCAGCAGGGTGAGCGCCCTGCGGCGGATCATGTGCCGCCGGTCCTCGGCCGGGCGGGGCTCGTCGGTGACGCCGGTCTGCTGGGGGAACTCGCCGGTCACAACGACTCCCGGGCGGTTCGGCGGGCCTCCGCGTACCGCTCGTAGCGCTCGTAGCGCTCGACCCGGCGGCGCTTGGCCCGGCGGAAGCGGCGGGCGACGAGACGGGCGAGGTCGGCGGCGCCGACCATCCCGGCCTCGGGGCCGAGCTGGGCGCGGACGATGCGGGCCTCGGGGCGGTAGCCGCGGCCGGTGAGGTGGCGCTTGAACGCGTCCCGCGCGGGCCCGATCAGCAGGTCGTCGGCGGCCGAGACACCGCCGCCGACGACGAAGCAGGAGGGGTCGAGGGCGGCGGCGAGGTTGGCGATGCCGACGCCGAGCCACTGGCCGATGTCCTGGAGCAGCTCGATGCACATGGCGTCGCCGTCACGGGCCAGCTCGGTGATCATCGGGCCGCTGATGTCCGCGATGTTCCCTTTGACGTGCTCGATGATCCCGTAGGCGACGGGCGAGTCGGCGGCGGCCAGCTCGCGCGCCTCGCGGACCAGCGCGTTGCCGGAGCTGTACTGCTCCCAGCAGCCGCGGTTGCCGCAGGGGCAGCGGTGGCCGCCCGGGACGACCTGCATGTGGCCGAACTCGCCGGCCACGCCGTACTTGCCGCGCTTGACCTGCCCGTCCTCGAGGATCGCGCCGCCGATGCCGGTGCCCAGGGTGATCATCACGAGGTGGTCCTCGCCGCGTCCGGCGCCGAAGCGCCACTCGGCCCACGCGGCGGAGTTGGCGTCGTTGTCGACGAGGACCGGGACGGCGAGACGGCCGGCGAGACGGTCGCGCAGCGGCTCGTTGCGCCAGGACAGGTGGGGGGCGAACAGCACGCGGTTGCGGTCGGCGTCGACCCAGCCCGCGGCGCCGATGCCGACGGCGTGCACGTCGTGCCGGTCGGAGAGGTCCAGTACCAGTTCGACGATGGTGTCCTCGACGACCTTCGGGCTCTTGGACTTGTCCGGGGTCTCCGTGCGCAGCCGCTCCAGGATGTTGCCGTCGGCGTCCACGACGCCCGCCATGACCTTGGTGCCGCCGATGTCGATGCCCACCGTGGGGACCCGGGGTGCCGTCAGGTGGGAGCGGCGCTCCCGGGTGCCGACGGTTCTCAGGACCGGGGCGCGGCGGGAGCCGATGGGGGCGGTGAAGTCGCGGTAGGTGCTCATCGTGTGCGATTCTGCCGCACCGGTGGGCCGATTGCGGTAAGGGGCAGGTGACGGCCCTGGGGGCACGGTCCGGCCCGGTTCCGGTGCCCTCGTCGCGCGGGCCGGGCGCTCAGGGGCGTACGAGCAGCTGGAACTCGAAGGAGTAGCGCGAGGGCCGGTAGGTGTGGGTGCCGAACTCCACCGCGCGGCCCGTGTCGTCGAACGTGACGCGCTGCATGGTGAGCAGCGGGGCGCCGGTCCGCTCCCCGAGCCGTTCGGCCTCGTCGGCGGTGGCGGCGCGGGCGCCGATGGTCTGGCGGGCGCTGTGCAGGGTGATCCCGGCGGCGCGCATCAGCCGGTACAGGCCGGTGGCCTCGAGCTGTCCGGTGTCCAGGTCGAGCAGCTGGGGCGGCAGGTAGTTGCACAGGTACGCCATCGGCTCCCCGTGGGCGAGCCGCAGCCGTTCGATCCGGTGCACCTCGCTGTCCTCGGGCACGCCGAGCGCCGCGGCCACCTCGGCGGACGCGGTGACGACGGTGTTGACCAGCACGTTGGTGGCGGGGCGCTGGCCGGCCGCCTCCAGGTCGTCGTAGAGGCTGCTGAGTTCCAGCGGACGTTTGACCTGGCTGTGCACCACCTGCGTGCCGACCCCGCGGCGGCGGACCAGCAGGCCCTTGTCGACGAGCGACTGGATGGCCTGGCGGACGGTGGGCCGGGACAGGCCGAGCCGCGCGGCGAGCTCGATCTCGTTGCCCAGCAGGGTGCCGGGGGTCAGTCTGCCGTGCTCGATGGCGGACTCCAGCTGCTGGGACAGCTGGAAGTACAACGGCACAGGGGAACCGCGGTCGACGCTCAGGTCCAGTTGTACGGTCGGGTCCACTTCTGGTTTCGGCACGGGCCGAGCGTAGCTCCGTGCGCTGTTGACGGGAAGTTGTGTAGTTCGGTTGTCCGGACATACGGATTGACAGGGAGCGACGCGGGGCCCACTTTGTTTCCATGCGCATCGGGGTCATCGGTACCGGCCGTATCGGCACTATTCACGCCCTCACACTCAGCAGGCACCGCGATGTCGGTTCCTTGATCCTCACGGACATGGATCCGGCGCGGGCGCAGGCCCTCGCCCACCGGCTGGGCGAGACGGCGGCACCGGGGGTGGACGAGATCTACACGTGGGGCGTGGACGCCGTGGTGATCACGGCGGCCACGTCCGCCCACGCCGATCTGATCGGCCGCGCGGCCCGCGCGGGGCTGCCGGTGTTCTGCGAGAAGCCCATAGCCCTGGACCTGGCCGGGACGTTACAGGCGATCACGGAGGTGGAGTCCGCCGGAACCGTGCTGCAGATGGGCTTCCAGCGCCGCTTCGACACCGGGTACGCGGGGGCGCGCGAGGCGGTGCGCTCGGGGCGGCTCGGACGGCTGCACACCGTACGGGCGATGACCAGCGACGCGGAGCCGCCGCCGGCCGGGTATCTGCCGCGGTTCGGCGGCCTGTACCGGGACACCCTGATCCACGACTTCGACATCCTGCGCTGGGTGACCGGCCGGGAGATCATGGAGGTCTACGCGGCCGGGTCCGACGCCGGCCCGGCGATGTTCCGGGCAGCGGGCGACGTCGACACCGGCGCGGCGGTCCTCACCCTCGAGGGCGGAATCCTCGCCACGGTCACCGCGACCCGGCTGAACGGCGCCGGCTACGACGTGCGCATGGAGCTCGCCGGGGAGCGGGACCAGATCGTCGTCGGCCTGGACGACCGCACGCCGATCGCGTCCACCGAGCCGAGCGGCCCACCGGCCGCCTCCAAGCCGTGGACGGGCTTCCTGGAGCGCTTCGGCCCCGCGTACGAGACCGAGCTGATCGCGTTCGTCGAGGTGGTCCGGGGCGAACGGGCCAACCCCTGCGACGGTCGCGAGGCCCTCCAGGCCCTGCTGATCGCGGAGGCCTGCGAACTCTCCCGCCGCGAACACAGACCGGTCCGCCCGACGGAACTACTGAGCGGCACGGCGACGGCACCGGCGTGACGGGCAGGCCCCGTCAGGGCCGCACCTGACACGCGGGCCCGGCCGGGGCCGTGCGTGACTGGCGGACCCGGGTCACGGCGACACCCGGACGCACGCCCCGGCCAGGGCCACGCCTGCCGGCCGGGCCCCGGCCCGGGCGACACCTGACACGAGGACCGGAACAGGACGGCACCCGACGCACGGCCCGGCCGAGGCGCCACCCGGCGCGTACGCCCGGCCACGGCGACCGACGCAGGAACGGGTCGGGTCGACCGCCGACGCAACGGCCCTGCCGCACCACACCCGACGCGCAAGCCCGCTCATGGCGACCCCCAGCACACGCGCCCCACGACAGCGGCTGGCCCACGGACCGGTCAGTGCGACACCGACGCACGGGCCCTGCCGGAATCACGCCCGACGCACGGCCCGGCCGAGGCGCCACCCGGCGCGTACGCCCGGCCACGGCGACCGACGCAGGAACGGGTCGGGTCGACCGCCGACGCAACGGCCCTGCCGCACCACACCCGACGCGCAAGCCCGCTCATGGCGACCCCCAGCACACGCGCCCCACGACAGCGGCTGGCCCACGGACCGGTCAGTGCGACACCGACGCACGGGCCCTGCCGGAATCACGCCCGACGCACGGCCCGGCCGAGGCGCCACCCGGCGCGTACGCCCGGCCACGGCGACCGACGCAGGAACGGGTCGGGTCGACCGCCGACGCAACGGCCCTGCCGCACCACACCCGGCGCACCGACCGGAACAGGGCGACACCCGACGCGCAAGCCCGCTCATGGCGACCCCCGGCACACGCGCCCCACCACAGCGGCCGACGCACACGCCGGCCCGGCCACGGCCCGGCGTGTGGGCGGTCGTCACGGTGATGCCACCGGTAGGACCGTGCCCTGGGCGACCGCGCACAGGGTTTCCGTGCCGTCGGTGTCGAGGGTGAGCAGGTCGCAGTGGACCACGGCCTGGCGTCGGCCGGCGTGGACGACCTCCGCGCGGGCGCGCAGGGTGCGGCCGACTGCCGGGCGCAGGTACTGGACGGAGAAGCCGCCGGTCAGCACGTGCGGGCCGAGCACGGCACCGGCGGCGAAGGTGAGGGCGTTGTCGGCCGCGTAGGAGAGCACGCCGCCGTGCAGGAAACCGTTCTGCTGGTGGAGCTCCTCGCGGATGCCGATCTCCAGCGTCGCGCCGCCGTCCCCGAAGGCCGTCAGCCGGGCGCCGAGGAGTCTGCTGAAGGGCTGGCTGTCCAGGGCCTGCCGGGCGGTGTCGAGGTCGAGTGCGGGGGACGGGGGCGACGGGGGCATGCGGCGTGGGCTCCTCGGGGTGGCGGGTGGGTGACCGGGCAGGGGGGAGTCAGGGTTCAAGGGCCGTCCGTCTCCTCCAGCAGGCCGGCGTCGTGGGCGAGCAGGGCGATCTGTACGCGGTTGTTGAGGTCGAGCTTGGCGAGGATCCGGGAGACGTGGGCCTTCACCGTGGCCACGCTCATGTAGAGCTCCGCGGCGATCCCGGCGTTGGCCAGACCCCGGCCGACCGCGACGGCGACCTCGCGTTCGCGGTCGTTGAGGCTCTCCATGCGCGCACGCGCGCGCGTGCGCCGCGTGTCGGTCCCGGTGCCGGCGGCGTGGGCCATCAACTGCCGGGTGACGGCGGGCGAGAGTACCGGGTCACCGGCCGCGACCCGGCGCACCGCGGCGAGTATCTCGGCCGGCGGGGTGTCCTTGAGCACGAAGCCGGCGGCTCCCGCGCGGAGCGCCCGCAGCACCTGCTCGTCCGCGTGGAACGTGGTGAGCACCACGACCT
This sequence comes from Streptomyces speibonae, assembly GCF_984686075.1. NCBI lineage: Bacteria > Bacillati > Actinomycetota > Actinomycetes > Kitasatosporales > Streptomycetaceae > Streptomyces > Streptomyces speibonae. The sequence continues at coordinate 1,501,977 of NZ_OZ480260.1, forward strand.
GCGGCGCGTCCTCCCGCCGGCGCAGCACCTCCGTCGCGGTGAGCCCGTCGACCGTCGGCATCCGGATGTCCATGAGGACGACGTCCGGGCGGGTCCGGTCGACGAGTGCCTCCACCTCGCCGCCGTCGGCCGCCTCCCCGACGATCTCGATGTCGTCCGCGCCGCCCATCATGAAGGACAGCCCGGCCCGGACCAGCGGGTCGTCGTCGACGAGGAGCACTCTGATGGCAGTCATGGGCGGTACGTAATCATGGCCGGGCGGGCGGCGACACACGGCGGTTCACGTCCACGGCAGCCGGGCCCGTACCTCGAACCCGCCGTCGGGGGCGCGACCGTGCTCCAGGGTGCCGCCCGCGAGCGTGGCACGCTCGGTGAGCCCGATCAGGCCCTGTCCGGCGCCGGGCACATGCGGTACGCGGCCCTGCGGGGCGGCGTTGCGGACGCTCACGGCGAGCCCCTCCCCCGGCCCGCCGGCGGCCGTCACGGTGACCTCCGTGCCGGGGGCGTGCTTGCGGGCGTTGGTCAGGCACTCCTGGACGATCCGGTAGGCGGTGCGGCCGACGGAGGCGGGGACGGCGGCCGGTTCGGTGACCCGCTGGTCCAAGGTGATCTTCATACCGGCCTGCCGTGACTCGGCGACCAGGGTGTCGAGGGCCGAGAGCGTCGGCTGCGGCCGGCCCGCGTCGTCGGACTCGCCGGCCCGCAGCACACCGATGATCTCCCGCAGGTCCTGGAGCGCCTCGTGCGCGCTCTCCCGGATCACCCCGGCCGCCCGTGCGATCTCCTCGCGCGGTGCGTCGGGCCGGAACTCCAGCGCGCCCGCGTGCACGCTCAGCAGCGTCAGCCGGTGGGCGAGCACGTCGTGCATCTCCCGTGCGATGGCCTCCCGCGCCAGCCGCTGGGCCTGCTCGGCCCGCAGCCTGGCCTCCGTCTCGGCCCGCCGGGCCCGGTCCCTCAGGCTCAGCATGAGCTGCCGCTTGGACCGGACGAACATGCCCCAGCCGACGACGGCGGCCGTCAGCACCAGGAAGAGAATGAGCGCGGCGAGGTACGGCAGGTCCGGGTCGGGACGCCACCAGAGGTACAACGGCACCAACACCACGTGGGCGCCGGCCACCCAGGCCACGTACCGGAAGGGCCGGTGCACGGCGAGCGTGAAGAGAGCGATCAGCGCGACCCCGCCGGAGGTCTCCGAGACGAAACTGACCGGAACCATGGCCGCGGCCAGTCCGAACGGCCATCGCCGGCGCAGCCAGACCGCGGCGCAGGAGAGCGCACCGATCACCTGGTCGGCCGCGGCCAGGGACTCCGGAACGGAGGAGTCGCGGGAGACGGTGTCGGCAGCCGCCAGACCCACCAGGACGGCCAGCAGGAAGCAGGCGAAGTCGACGACCCAGTCGCGCGCGGTGCGGCGGGGCCGCCGCCCGGAGCGTGTCGCGTCGGGGTCGAGCTCGTGGATGAGAGCGGACGGGAAGTACCACCGGCGCCCCGTGAACACCGGGGCGGTCTGCTCCGCCTTGTCACCTGTCACGATCGACAAATCTACGCAGCGGTCCTCCGGCGCATCGAGTCGTGGAAGGGATCGGCTACTCACGTCGCGGCAACGCAGACTTTCGGCGCTTCGGCCGGCGGGGATCGCGGACTTCCGGCGGACCGGGCCGCGCCCCTCGGCCGATGCGGGCGGGCGGTGCGCGGGGCGAGGGTCGGTGGCATGAAGCAGCTGCTGGAAGTGCTGGGGTTCGTCGCCGGGTTGCAGGGTGTGGCGGGGCTGGTGAGCGAGTTCACCGACTGGGACTGGGGGGTCGTCCACCGGTTCGGGTTCCTCGACGGTTACGAACTCTTCGCGAGCCTCGCCCTGCTGGTGCTGAGCGGCGCCCTGTTCGCGGCCGCGGAGAGCGGCAAGGCCGGCTGACGGCCGTACCCCGCGCCTCTCAGTCCCGCTCGCCCGTTCCCCGTACCACCGCGACCGGGCAGTGCGCGTGGTGCAGCAGGGCCTGGCTGACCGAGCCCAGGAGGAGCCCGGCGAAGCCGCCCCGGCCCCGCGCGCCGACCACGACGAGCTGGGCGGACCGGCTCGCCTCGATCAGCTCCTCGCGGGCGCCGCCGCGTACCGACCTCTGCTCGACCGCCACGTCCGGATGGCGTTCCCGGTGGCCGGCCAGGGCCTCGGAGAGCAGCCGTTCCTCCTCCTCGGCCAGCGCTCCCGGCTTGTTCGCGTACGGTTCGGACGGGTCGGGCGGCGGGGGCAGCGGCGCGTTCCACGGGGTCCAGGTGTGCAGGGCCAGCAGAGGCGCCTTGCGCAGGGCGGCCTCCTCGAACGCGAAGTCCACGGCCTTGCGTCCGGCCGCCGAGCCGTCGACGCCCAGCACGATGGGACCGTCGGGTGCCGGCTGCTCGCGCACCACCAGCACGGGACAGCGGCCGTGCGACGCCAGATGCACCGCCGTCGACCCCACCAGCAGTCCGACGAACCCGCCCATGCCCCGGGATCCCACCACCACCAGCTCGGCGCCGCGCGACTGCGCCTCCAGCACCGTCAACGGCTCACCGGTCACCACGACCTGGTCGATCTCCACCTCGGGGGCCGCCGCCCGGGCCCGCTCGGCGGCCTCGGCCACGAAGCGGTCCGCCATGTTGCGCAGCCCGCCGTCCGGCGGCCCGATCGTCGACGCACCCACGGGTACATGCATCGCGGGCCAGAGGAACGCGTGCACCACCCGCAGTCCCGCTCCCCGCAACGCCGCCTCCCGCGCGGCGACCTCCGCCGCGGCGAGCCCCGATGCCGAACCGTCCACGCCCACGATCACGAGACCGTTCACCATGCCTCCTCATACGGATGCGTCCGTGAGTCCGTTTCCCACGTCCAGCATCTCCCGGTCGCTTCCGCCTGTCCTGGGGCGTTCGGGCCGGGGTGAGGGCCGAAGGGCCCGGTTCGCGGGGTGGGCCGGGCGGTCCCGGAGGTAGACGTCCGTTCGCCGCCGGCGGCGGGCATGCCCGGGCGCTGTGATGGACGCATGACGACTCACACATCCGTGAACGCATCAGTGAACGCTTCGGAGACGACCCTGCTCGGCGAGTCCGCCCTGGTCACCGGCGGCAGCCGGGGGATCGGTGCGGCGACGGCGCTGCGGCTCGCGCGGGAGGGCGCGGACGTCGCGGTGACCTATGTGAACGGCAAGGAGGCGGCCGAGGAACTCGTACGGGCCGTGGAGGCCCTGGGGCGCCGCGCGGTGGCCCTGCGCGCGGACGCCGGTGACCCGGAGGAGGCCGCAGGAGCGGTGACCGCCGCCGCGCGGGAGCTGGGCCGGCTCGACGTCCTGGTGAACAACGCGGGCGTCGGCGTGCTCGGGCCGATGGAGACGCTGTCCCTGGACGAGGTCGACCGGGTGCTCGCGGTCAATGTGCGCGGAGTGTTCCTGGCCTCCCGTGCGGCGGCCGCCGTCATGCCGCGCGGCGGGCGGATCATCACCGTCGGTACGTGCATGACCCAGCGTGTGCCGGGGCCCGGGGGGACGCTGTACGCGATGAGCAAGTCGGCGCTGGTGGGGCTGACGAAGGCGTTGGCGCGGGAGCTGGGTGAGCGGGGGATCACCGCGAACATCGTTCATCCGGGGCCGATCGACACGGAGATGAATCCCGCGGACGGGCCGGGGGCGGCAGGTCAGGCGGGGATGACGGCGTTGGGGCGGTTCGGGTTGGCGGAGGAGGTGGCGTCGACGATCGCGCATCTGGCGGGGGCGGGGTACGTGACGGGGGCGGAGGTCGCGGTGGATGGGGGGCATGCGGCGTGACTGCCGGCCGCGGCGGACGTTCGCGGCACCCTGGTGTACGGCGGCCGGTGTCCTGGCCGCCGTACGGGGTCGCTCTGCCGGCGGTTGCCGGGTGCCTCCCCCGCTCTCGGCTTCGCTCGAGCGGGAGGTACCCCCACCGCCCACCCGTGCCGCAGCTATGCCGTCAGCGAGCCGTGGAGGCGGAGGCGGGAGATGCCGCCGTCCGGGTGGATGTCGATGCGGGCGTGGGTGCCGGTGGCCGGGGTCGGGAGGATGAAGCGGTGGTTGGTGTCGGGCTGGAGGCGGGTGCGGGGCAGGATCTCCTGCCAGTCGCCGTCGTCCCCGTCCTTCACCGACACCGACGCCCAGCCGGCGCTGTTGCCCTTGAGGCAGGCCGTGTCGATCTCCAGGGCGCTGATCCGCGCCCGCCCCGCCAGCCGGTAGCGGATCCAGTCGTGGCCCCGGTCGCGGCGGCGCCGGGTCTCCCAGCCGTCGTCCATCTTGCGGGAGCGGCCGGGCTGGATGGTGTGGGTGGCCGGTGAGTAGAAGCGGTCGGAGGCGTCCTCGACCCGGCCGCCGTTCTCCAGGGCGACGACGTCGAAGGTGCCGAGCGCGGCCAGCCACGCCGGGTCCGGGACGACCTCGCCGTACACGCGCAGCCGGGCGATGCCGCCGTCGGGGTGCTGCTTGAGGCGCAGGTGGGTGAAGCACTCCGCGGACGTCACGGCGAACCCGTTGGCCGCGTGGCCGCCGACCGGGGTGCGCGGGACCAGCGTCGTCCACTTCACGTCGTCCGCGAGCAGTTCCTCCGGTGACGGGGCGCCCTCCACGCAGGTGCCCTCGACGGTCACGGCCTGCGGGTGGTTGCCGCGGAAGTGGGCGGTGTCCACGACGATGCCGCGGACGACGCCGGGCGCGCCGAGGCGGATCAGCGCCCAGTCGTGGTCATCGGCCCCCGGCCAGGGGTCCTCGGCGGAGGTGCCGCGGCGACGCCGGGTCTCCCAGCCGTCCATGATCTTGCCCTTGTGCCCGAAGTGCTCGGGGTCGAACTCGGCGCGCCCGGGCAGCAGGAGGTTCTCACGCTGGGCGAAGAACTCGTCGTTGGCGGCGATGACACCGGCGCCGAGCCGGCGGTCGGCGAGGTCGGCGTGGTGGGTGAAGGGGAAGTCGGCGGTGCGGTAGTCCGCGTACGGGTCGCCGCCGCCGTAGGGCTGTGCGTCGCCGGTGAAGGTCTCGATCGCCGTCACGGTGATCAGGTCCTGCCTTTCGGGTGTCGGTGTCAGTGGGCGCGGGTGAGCAGTCGGCCCTTCGGTTCGGTGAACTCGCCGTCGGCCAGGACGCGCCGGCCGCGCAGCCAGGTGGAGCGGACGACCCCGTGGAGGGTCCGGCCCGCGTACGCGGTCACGCGGTTGCGGTGCTGGAGCGCCGCCGGGTCGACGGTGAAGGTCTCGTCGGGGGCGAACACGGCGAAGTCGGCGTCGTGGCCGGGCGCGATGGCGCCCTTGCGGGCGTCGAGACCGGCCAGCCGGGCCGGGTGCGTCGACATCCAGCGCACCACGTCCTCCAGGCCGTGGCCGCGTCCGCGGGCCTCGGTCCAGACGGCCGGCAGGCTGAGCTGGAGGCCGGAGATGCCGCCCCAGGCGGTGGCGAAGTCGTCCGTCTTGAGGTCGGCGGTGGACGGGGAGTGGTCGGTGACGACGCAGTCGACGGTGCCGTCCGCCAGGGCCTGCCAGAGCAGGTCCCGGTTGGCGGCCTCGCGGATGGGCGGACAGCACTTGAACTCGCTGGCGCCGTCCGGGACCTCCTCCGCGGTGAGGGTGAGGTAGTGGGGGCAGGTCTCGACCGTGACCCGGACGCCGTCGGCCCTGGCCGCGGCGATCACGGGCAGCGCGTCGCTGGAGGAGAGGTGCAGGATGTGGACACGCGCGTCCAGTCGCTTCGCCTCCTGGACGAGGTGGGCGATGGCCGAGTCCTCGGCGTCGCGCGGGCGGGAGGCGAGGAAGTCGGCGTAGCGCGGGCCGCCGTGCTGCGGGGCGGCGGCGAGGTGGCGGGGGTCCTCCGCGTGGACGATCAGCAGACCGTCGAAGGCGGCGATCTCGGCGAGGGCGCGGGCCAGTTGCTCCGGGCCGAGGTGCGGGAACTCGTCGACGCCGGAGGGTGACAGGAAGGCCTTGAAGCCGAAGACGCCGGCCTCGTGCAGCGGGCGCAGGTCCTGGGTGTTGTCGGGCAGGGTGCCGCCCCAGAAGCCGACGTCGACGTGGGCCCGGTCGGCGGCGGCGCGCTGTTTGGTGCGCAGGTGGCCGACGGTGGTGGTCGGCGGGAGGGAGTTGAGCGGCATGTCGATGAGGGTGGTGATGCCGCCGGCGGCCGCCGCGCGGGTGGCGGTCCAGAAGCCCTCCCATTCGGTGCGGCCGGGCTCGTTGACGTGTACGTGGGTGTCGACGAGGCCGGGCAGCAGGACGTCGTCGCCGAGGTCCTCCAGGCGGGCGCCGTCGGGGACGGGTGCCTGGTGGGGCAGTACGGCCGTGATCGTGCTGTCGGTGACCGCGACGGAGGCGGCGCGCGTTCCCCCGGGGGTGATGACGCGCGTCGAGCGCAGCACCAGTTCGGCGTCGGACACCGGGACCCTCCTCGGCTTCCGCCTGACGAGATTCAACGTTCTGTTGAAGGAGTCTTCCCCTCCGCCCTCCACCCGTCAAGGGCACACTGACGGGGAGGACCGGATCGAGGGGCCGCTCTGGACGATTCCATAAAGCGGAATTATACTTTCGGTAAGCAGAAATTAGCTCCGCACAAGCGGGGAGTCAACCGCCTGCCGGGTAGGCTTCTGCCCGCCTGTCAGCCCCGAAAGGAACGCGCCCGTGCCGACGTCCAGCGCCAGCACCACCGGCTCCGCCCGGCCCGCCGCCAGCGGCGGTGTGCAGTCCCTCGAGCGCGCCTTCGATCTGCTCGAACGGATGGCGGACGCGGGGGGCGAGGTCGGCCTGAGCGAGCTGTCCGCGAGCAGCGGACTGCCGCTGCCGACGATCCACCGGCTGATGCGCACGCTCGTCGCGTGCGGCTACGTGCGCCAGCAGCCCAACCGCCGGTACGCGCTCGGCCCCCGCCTGATCCGGCTCGGCGAGTCCGCCTCCCGGCTGCTGGGCACCTGGGCCCGGCCGTATCTGGCGCGCCTGGTGGAGGAGACCGGCGAGACGGCGAACATGGCGCTGCTCGACGGGGACGAGATCGTGTACGTGGCGCAGGTTCCGTCCAAGCACTCCATGCGGATGTTCACCGAGGTCGGGCGGCGCGTCCTGCCGCACTCGACCGGCGTGGGCAAGGCCCTGCTGTCCGGCTTCCCGCCGGAGGAGGTACGGGCGCTGCTGGGCCGCACCGGCATGCCGGCCGCGACGGACAAGACCATCACCACCCCGGAGGGCTTCCTCGCGGCGCTGGAGGAGGTGCGCCGCCAGGGCTACGCGATCGACGACAACGAGCAGGAGATCGGTGTGCGCTGCCTCGCGGTCCCGGTGCCGGACTCCCCCACGGCGGCGGCGATCTCGATCTCGGGCCCCGCGGGCCGGGTCACGGAGTCGGCGACCCAGAAGATCGTCCCGGTGCTTCAGCAGACCGCGGCGGAGCTTTCCCGGGCGCTCACCACTCCCACGACCGCCCCGGGCGCCTGACCGCCCGGCGCCGTGCCCGCGCGGGCCGTACGGATGTACGTCAACCGCGCGGTGACTTGCCCAGCAGGTCCACCGCCTCGCGCAGTTCGCGCACGCCCGGCCCCAGGGCGCTCACCGAGCCGATGGCGCCCGCGATCAGCAGCAGGGAGCGGTGCAGGCGAGGGAGGTCGGGACAGTCGGCGGCGACCAGTCCGGCCAGCGTGGCGAGTTCCTCCTCCGCGATGCTCCGGTCCCGGAACTCCACGGGATGGGCGGCCAGTTGGCGGCGTAACCGAGCCACGGCGGCGCGCAGCTCCGCCACCCGCGGGTCCACCTGACTGCCGGGCACACGCCTCTGCTCAACGCTCCGCAACACAGTCCTCCCCCTGGCACGTCGCTGTGCACCGCACCGGCCGACCCCAGCACCCCGACGGCCGGTGCGCGCCAGTAAACGCCACCCCGGGGCCTTTGCGCCAGTCCGCTGCGTCATCGACTTGCTCCACAGCGTGACACCGTGGCCCGAGGCACCCATGTTCCGCCGCTCCGCGCCACCCCGGCACCGCGCGGCGCGTGCGGTATGCAGGAGCCATGACGGACGACGAAGGTCAGATCGCGGGACTGCTGCTGGCGGCGGGCGGCGGGCGCCGTCTCGGCGGGCGGCCCAAGGCGCTGCTCACCCACCGGGGGCGCCCGCTGGTGGAGCACGCGGCGGCGGTGCTCCGCGCGGGCGGCTGTACGCGCGTGCACGTGGTGCTCGGCGCGCGGGCGGACGAGGTGCGCGCCCGGGCCGTACTGCCGCACTGTGTGCTCGTCGACAACCCGGCGTGGGAGCAGGGCATGGGCACCTCGCTGCGGGCGGGACTCGACTCGCTGGCCGGCACGGGCGCGCGGGCGGCCCTGGTCGGCCTGGTCGACCAGCCCGGGATCGGGCCGGAGGCGGTCGCCCGGGTGCTCGGCGCGTACCGCTCCCCCGCATCGCTGGCGGCGGCCGCCTACGACGGCGTGCGCGGCCATCCCGTGCTGTTCGGAGCCGCCCACTGGGCGGGGATCGCCGCGACTGCGACCGGCGACCGGGGGGCACGCGCCTATCTGAAGGAGCACGCGGAGCGGATCGCGCTCGTCGAGTGCGGCGACGTGGCCGAGGCGTACGACATCGACACCGAGGCCGACCTGGAACACCTGGAGTGAGCGGGGTGGCACCCTGCGCCACGTTCCCTCGACCCGGAGATTCTCGACATCAACAAAACATTGAACTTCCACCATGAGGAAACTAGTATCCACTGATCAGAAGCGCCCGGCGTTCATACGGGCGTCAACAGCCGTATCCGGGCCGACCGGCACCCGGTGCCATGCACGCCGAAGGAAGTGACAGCTGATGTCCGCACCAGCGCCGTCCCCGCTGGCCGTCGTCGACGCCGAGCCCCTGCCCCGGCAGGAGGAGGTCCTCACCGAGCCGGCGCTCGCCTTCGTGGCCGCGCTCCACCGGCGGTTCACGCCCCGGCGGGACGAGCTCCTCGCCCGCCGCGCGGAGCGCCGCGCCGAGATCGCCCGCACCTGCGCGCTCGACTTCCTCCCGGAGACGGCCGCGGTCCGCGCGGACGACTCCTGGAAGGTGGCACCGGCACCCGCGGCCCTGGAGGACCGCCGGGTCGAGATCACCGGCCCCACCGACCGCAAGATGACCATCAACGCGCTCAACTCCGGCGCCCGGGTCTGGCTCGCGGACTTCGAGGACGCCTCGGCGCCCACCTGGGAGAACGTGGTCACCGGTCAGCTCAACCTGATCGACGCCTACACCCGGAACATCGACTTCACCGACCCGGTGTCCGGCAAGTCCTACGCCCTGCGCCCGAACGAGGAGCTGGCCACGGTCGTCATGCGCCCGCGCGGCTGGCATCTGGACGAGCGTCACCTCACCGACGCCGACGGCACCCCTGTCCCCGGCGCACTCGTCGACTTCGGCCTGTACTTCTTCCACAACGCCACACGGCTGATGGACCTCGGCAAGGGCCCGTACTTCTACCTCCCCAAGACGGAGTCCCACCTCGAGGCCCGGCTGTGGAACGAGGTGTTCGTCTTCGCGCAGGACTACCTGGGCGTCCCCCGGGGCACCGTGCGCGCCACCGTGCTGATCGAGACGATCACGGCCGCGTACGAGATGGAGGAGATCCTCTACGAACTGCGCGACCACGCCTCCGGGCTGAACGCCGGCCGCTGGGACTACCTCTTCTCCATCGTCAAGAACTTCCGTGACGGCGGGCCGAAGTTCGTGCTGCCGGACCGCAACGCGGTCACCATGACGGCACCGTTCATGCGCGCGTACACCGAACTCCTCGTGCGCACCTGCCACAAGCGCGGCGCGCACGCGATCGGCGGCATGGCGGCGTTCATCCCCTCCCGCCGGGACGCGGAGGTCAACAAGGTGGCCTTCGAGAAGGTCCGCGCCGACAAGGACCGCGAGGCGGACGACGGCTTCGACGGCTCCTGGGTCGCCCACCCCGACCTGGTGCCGATCGCCATGGACTCCTTCGACCGCGTGCTCGGCGACCGGCCGCACCAGAAGGACCGCCTGCGCGAGGACGTCGACGTCAAGGCCGGGGACCTGATCGCCGTCGACTCCCTGGACGCCAAACCGACCCACGCGGGCCTGGTCAACGCCGTGCAGGTGGGCATCCGCTACATCGAGGCCTGGCTGCGCGGGCTCGGCGCGGTCGCCATCTTCAACCTGATGGAGGACGCGGCCACCGCCGAGATCTCCCGCTCGCAGATCTGGCAGTGGATCAACGCCGGGGTGGTCCTAGACAACGGCGAGCGGGTCACCGCCGAGCTGGCCCGCGAGGTCGCCGCCGAGGAGCTGGAGAGCATCCGCGCGGAGCTCGGCGAGGAGGCGTTCGCGGCGGGCAACTGGCAGCAGGCCCACGACCTGCTGCTGAAGGTCTCCCTCGACGAGGACTACGCCGACTTCCTCACCCTGCCGGCGTACGAGCAGCTCAAGGGCTGACGCCCCGGGTGACGGCCGGGCGCACCCGGGGGCCGCCCGGCCGTCACCTCGGATGCGCCGACCAGTCCTGTTCCGCGGCCGGCTTTCCGTGCAGGTTCGGGACGCGCTTGAGCCAGTCCGGACGGCCGCGCCGCGTCCGGGCCGTCCGCCGGGCGTTCTCCTCGTCGAGCGCCTCGGCGGAGGGGAAGTCGGTGGGCAGCCAGGACCGCGACGAGCGCACGCGCGCGTACAGGTGCGCGACATAGGCCTCCCGGACCTCGTCGGGCGTGGCGAACCCGGAGTCGACCGCCAGCCAGTCGTCCGGCACCTCCGCGGCGATGGACCGCAGCAGCTCCTCGGTCACCTTCGGCGCCAGTTCGGCGTCGGCCGCGCGCACATCGGGCCCGTACTGCCCGAGGGCGTGGTGCCGGAAGTCGTACGCCTTGGCCGGGTCGGAGCCCTCCCAGCGGTGGTGGAACACCAGGGCCGCCCCGTGGTCGATGAGCCACAGCCGCGGCGGTGCGACACCGAGCGTCGGCCAGAGGACCAGGTTGGAGCTGTGGACGGTCCGGTCCACGTTCACCGTCAGGGCGTCGAGCCAGACGATCCGCCCGGCCTCCAGCGGATCGACATCGAAGACCTGGGCGACCTCCGGGGTGAAGTCCCGCGCGCCCGGCAGATGGTCCATGCCGAGGTTGACCCCGGCGCTGGCGGCGTGCAGGTCCCGCACCTCCTGGTGCGGCTCGTCGGCCGCCACGGCGGGATCGAAGTGCACCAGCACCAGCTCCGGGAACCGCAGCCCGAGCGCCCGCGCCAGCTCCCCCACGATCACCTCGGCGACCAGGGCCTTGCGCCCCTGCGCGGACCCGGTGAACTTGACGACGTAGGTCCCGAGGTCGTCGGCCTCGACGACGGCCGGGACGGAGCCGCCCGACGTCAGGGGTGCGACGTAGCGGGCCGCGGTGACCTCTTTCAGCATCCTGCGTTGCGCCCCTTGCGTCCGGCCGTCGGCGTGAAACCCGAAAGGGCATCGTAACCCGGCGGGAACGACGGGAAAGAGCCTCGGCCAGCCCCGCGCAATACAGGACCGGCGCAATACAGGACCGACGCATTCTCCCGAATTCGGCGACGAGGCGGGTCGACAGCCTTCCGGGCCGTCCACTACTCGATCGAGCAGTGGCCACTACCCACCTTGGAGTCCTGGTGGTGTTGCTGCGACGGAGGACGGATGGCGATGATACCGAGGGAAGACGGACGGCCTTCCGCCTACGCGCTCGAACCTACCTTCCGACAGGTGAATGATCGCATGTGGAGTAATGTAGAGGCCAGGGCAACGAAAAACAACTCCGCCGACGACGTAATTCCAGCGCAAAAGGTACCGATCTCCTCACTGCTTCCCGCCGATTCCCCCCGGCTCACCGGAGAGAACCCCGAACACGTGGAATTACTGGCCGCTGCGCGGAATCTGCCGCCGATTCTCGTGCAGCGCAGCACGATGCGGGTGATCGACGGAATGCACCGGGTGCGGGCAGCGCTGCTGCGGGGCGAGAAGACGATCGCCGTCACCTTTTTCGCGGGGGACGACGGCGAAGCCTTTCTCCGCGCCGTCGACGCCAACATCAAGCACGGACTGCCGCTCTCCCTGGCGGACCGGGAGGCCGCGGCCCGCCGGATCCTCGCGAACCACCCGCAGTGGTCGGACCGCACCGTCGCGACCGCCACCGGTCTGTCGCACACGACGGTGGGGGCGATCCGGCGCCGCTCCGGTCTCCCGGCCGCGCGGAACGGCAGCCGGGTCGGAAGGGACGGTCGGGCCCGCCCCGTGGACGCCGCGGCGGGCAGGCGGCGGGCGAGCGAGTTCATCGCCAGGCAGCCCGACGCACCGTTGCGGACCATCGCCAAGGAGGCCGGCATCTCGGTGGGGACGGCCCGGGACGTGCGGCAACGGGTGCGGGCCGGTCGGGACCCGGTCCCGGACTCGCAGCGCCGCCCCGCCCGGGAGCCCGTCCCGTCCGCCGTCGGCCCGGCGGTGCCGGCGCCGCACGGCGCCGGCGGTGGCCGCCGGGGCCCGGACCGGCGCTCGGTGGTGGGCAGTCTGAGCAGGGACCCCGCGGTGCGCTACGCGCAGAACGGCCGGGCGTTCGTCCGGTGGGTCGACGGCCATGTGATCGAACCCGTCGAATGGGGCGAACTCATCGACGCCGTACCGCCGCACTGGCAGAACTCCGTGGCCGAACTGGCCCGGTCCTGCGCCGGGGCATGGCTGGAATTCGCGCAGGAGCTCGAACAGAGGGCACGGACGACATCCGAGCCGGGAGCGGCGTGAGCGGGTCCCGGCGGATACCGGACGGTGGGCCCGGCGAGGGGGAGAGCGTGAGCACTGCCGGCAACCGTCCGCACCTGACGCTGACACGCGCGGGGCACGACCGCCGTCGGCCGGAGCGTCCGGACCGCGGGCGGGCCACCACCCCCGACCACGTCGCGCAGCCAACCGTCGCCTGGCGCATCCTCGTCGTGGACAGCGACACGGCGAGTGCGGACGCCCTGGTGACGGGCCTGCTACGGCAGGGGCACGAGGCGGAACGGGTCGCCACGGGCAGGGCCGCCCTGGAGGCGTACGGGGACGCCCACATGGTCCTGATGGACCTCGATCTGCCCGACCTCGACGGCCTCGAGGTCTGCCGGCGCATCCGCGCCGGCAGCGGCGTCCCCGTCATCGCCGTCACCGCACGCGGCAGCGAACTGGACCGAGTCCTCGGCCTGCAGGCCGGAGCCGACGACTACCTCGTCAAGCCCTACGGTTTCCGCGAACTCGTGGCGCGCATCGAAGCGGTGATGCGCCGCTGCCAGGGCCGCGCGCCGACGGCGGATCCGTCGGTGATAGCGCACGGACCTCTCCTCATCGACGTGTCCGCACGCCGGGTCAGCCTGGACGGCAGGCCCATCGACCTCACGCGCAAGGAGTTCGACCTGGTGCGCCTTCTCGCCTCTCGGCCCGATGCCGTCCTGTCGAGGCAGCGGATCATGCGGGAGGTGTGGGGGGACGCGTGGTCGCGCCGGACCATCGACACGCACATCAGCAAGATCCGCAGCAAACTCGGCTCCCCGGAGTGGATCGTGACCGTGCGCGGCGTCGGCTTCCGACTGGGCCGGCAGCAGAGCGCGTACGGCGCCCCGGAGTCCGGCGCCGCACCGGAGGTCTGAGGCCCGCCGCCTCCCGGCGGAGGCGGCGCGGCCAGGCTCTAGGGAAGGACGGCGACCGTCGCCGCGTAGCACAGGCCCGCCCCGTAGCCCACGAGCAGGGCGAGGTCGCCGCTCCGGGCCTGTCCCGAGGACAGCACCGCGTCCAGGGCCAGCGGAACGGAGGCGCCGGAGGTGTTGCCCGCCGTCACGATGTCCTTGGCGACGACGGTGGACTCCGGCAGTCCGACCCGCCGCGCGATGGTGTCGATGATCCGGACGTTCGCCTGGTGCGGGATGAAGACGTCGACGTCGGAGGCCGTGATCCCCGCGGCGGCCAGGGCCCGCTCGGCGACGTCCGCCATCTCGTAGGCGGCCCAGCGGAAGACGCGCTGGCCTTCCTGTCTCAGATACGGGAAGGGGTCCTCGCCGATGCCGTCCCGCAGCGCGTCCCACGGCAGGCTCTGCTCGATGGCGTCCGCCTGGGACCCGTCCGCGCCCCAGACCGCCGGCCCGAATCCGGGGTGCGTGGCAGGGCCGATCACCACGGCCCCGGCACCGTCCCCGAAGATGCAGGCCGTGGAGCGGTCCCGCAGGTTCAGCAGATCGGTCATCCGCTCCACGCCCACGACCAGGACATGGCCGCCGCGGCTGCGGACGGAGTCGGCCGCGAGCACGACCCCGTGGACGAAACCGGCGCAGCCCGCCGACACGTCGAAGGCGGCGGCCCGCGCGGCGTCGATCCGGTGGGCTATCTCGGTCGCGATGGCGGGCGTCTGCTTGAGATGGGTGAAGGTGGCGGCGATGACGCAGGTGATGTCCGCCGTGCCGAGGCCCGCGGCCGCGACGGCCTTGAGGGCGGCCTGCTCCGCCATCACGCCCAGGGTCTCGTCCGGGCCCGCCCACCGACGTGTGACGATTCCGGTGCGGGAACGCACCCAGTCGTCCGAGGAATCGATGAGCCGGCATGCCTCCTCGTTGTCGACGATGCGACGCGGGCGATACGAACCCACTCCCATGATCTTCGCGTACCGGGCGCCTTCGGGTGCGTCGAGTTCTGGTTTCACCGTGCTCCTCCCCGAACTTTTTCTGCGTCATTTCTTCGCGGGCCGGTTTCTTCGACGATTCTCTTTCACGGGTACGGCCCCGAAAAGAGTCGCGCATTCAACTCGAGGTCAGGAAATGTCAATTTCGTGCGCACTGCCGGCGGGGTTTCCGGGAAATGTCAGAGAAGCGTCAATTCCGGGGAACGCCGTACCCGCCCGGCCCGGGTGCGCCGGCCGGTGGGCCCGCAGCGCCGTCCGCAGTGCGGCCGCGACCTGTTCGGCCTGGCACATGGTGAGCTCGGCGTGCATGGGGAGGGCGAGATTGCGCCGGAACAGATCCGTCGCGACGGGGCAGGCGTGCTTCGACGCGCCGAACGCGGGCAGCAGATGGGAGGCCCACGCGCCGTGTCCGCATCCGATGCCCCGCGCCCGCAGATCGGCGGCGACCGCGGCGCGGTCCACCCCCGGGTCCAGCGTCACCACGTAGGACTGCCACGCGTGGCAACGGTTCTGCGGCACATGCGGCAGCGACAGCAGTTCCTCGTCCGCGAGCAGGGCCGCGTACCGGGCGGCCACGGCACGCCGGCGCCGCAGCAGCTCGTCCGTCCGGGCCAGCCGCACCCGCAGGGCGGCGGCGACGTCGGACGGCCCGCGGTCGCGGGTGAGGTCGCCGGGGCCCGGGGCCGGGAGGGCCGCCTCATCGGCGGCGCCGGTGCGGGCTGCCGACAGGCGGGCCCGGGCGGCGGCCCCGACGACGGAATCGCGGGTCAGCAGCGCGGCGCCCTCGCCCCGCACGGCCCCCTGGTGCCCGTGGGGCGAGAGGCAGGCGACCGGTGCGAGGGCGCCCGCCCGGCGTCCCTTGTAGCTCGCGCCCGCCGCGCAGGTGGCGTCCTCGACGAGGAACAGGCCGTGGTGGTCGGTGATCCACCTCAGTTCCGTGTAGTCGGCCGGCAGGCCGACGGTGTCCACCGCGATCACGCCCACGGTCCGGGGGCCGATCAGGTCCGCGACCGCCCACGGGTCGACGGTCCCCGTGTCGGCGCGCACGTCGGCGAGGACGGGTACGGCACCGACGTGGCGCACCGCGTGGGCGGGGGCCGGGAGTCCGTAGTCGGCGACGATCACCTCGTCGCCCGGCTCGACGCCGAGCCCCAGCAGGGCCAGCCGGAGGGCCTCGGCGCCGTCGCTCACCACGAGCGCGCCTGCGGCCCCGTAGCGGCCGGTCAACTCCGCCTCCAGCTCCCCCGCCGGCCGGCCGGCCGGCCCTTCGGTGCCGAACACCTCGGCCACGGCGGCCAGTTCGCGCTCGACCGGGCTTCTGTGCACCAGTGGAATCACCGTCGTCACCCCGTTCCCTTGGCCCACGCCTCGATGAGCTCGGTGGCCTGGTCCGCGTTGAGTCTCGGATCGCAGAGGGTGGTGTAGTGCCGCACCAGTCCGTCCTCGTGCTCCACGGGCCCGCCGATGCACTCGGTCACGTCGTCGGCCGCGACCTCTATGTGGAGGCCGGCGGCGTGCTGCCGCAGCCTCTCGACGATGTCGCGGAACCGCAGCGCCTCCGCGATCACATGGGACAGGTGGCGTGTCTTGAGGCCGAGACCGGATTTCACGGTGTTGCCGTGCATGGGGTCGCTCAGCCACACCACCGGGTGTCCGGCGTTGGCCACCGCCCGGACGAGGGGCGGCAGGGCCTGCTCGATCCGGTGATGGCCCATCCTCGGTATCAGGACGAGGCGGCCGGGTTCGCGCCGCGGGTCGAGCACCTCGCACACACGCAGGACCTCGTCGGCCGTCGCGGTCGGTCCGATCTTGCACCCCACCGGGTTGACCACGGCGGAGAGCAGGGCGACATGGGCCTGGTCCGGCCGGCGGGTCCGCTCCCCCACCCACGGCAGGTGGGTGGAGCCCAGGTACAGCCGGTCCGTCTCGGGGTCGCGGCGCACCAGCCGGGACTCGTAGTCCACCACCAGGGCCTCGTGGCTCGACCACGGCCCGTCCGCGGCCGGCGGCCGCCCTTCTCCCCGGCGGTGCGTCCGCATCGCCCGCTGCACGGCGGAGGCGGCCTCGTACGCCCACACCATGCGCCGGGGGTCGGGCTGCCGGGTCTGCGGCACGGCGAGTTCGGAATTGATCATGTGCCCCCGGAACGAGGGGATCACCAGCGCGCCGTGGGTCTCGGTCGACTGCGACCTGGGTTTGGCGAACTGCCCTCCCATGCGGCCGACGCGCAGGACGCGCCGGCCGGTGAGTTCGCCGAACCGGCTCGCCAGCCGGTCGACGACCTGGAGTTTCTGAGCCGTGTGCCGGGGGGTGCACTCGTAGAGGCTCTCCGCGCAGTCGCCCAGCTGGAGCAGGAGCGCGTCGGTCGTCAGCAGGTCCGCCAGCGACCACCGCAGTTGCTGGATCTCCGCGGCCGTCACCAGGGGCGGAGCCGACTCCAGGAAGCGGCACGACGCCTCGTGGGCGGCGTGCTCCCGCCACTGTGGCTGCTGCGCCGCCGGTCTGCCCTCCCACGGCCGGCTGTGGTTGACGTCCGCCGTAACGCCTGATGGCTGCATGTGTGCTCCTGTCGAGGATCAGCACCGCCCAGTGGAGGAGTGCGGATGGTGTGTCCGGTCACCCGGCGCCCCTGACCCGCCGGATCACGGCGGCCGGGTCCGGGTGCGGCCTGTTCCCGCGCCAGGCCACGTGGTGGTCGGGCCGCAGGAGGACGAGGTCCCGTTCCCAGACCTGCCGGGCGCCGGCATCGGTGACCACGGTGTGGGCGACCGGGAGTCCCTGGGCGGCCGCCGCGTCGAGGAGCGGCTCCGCCCGGCCGTCGCCGGCGAAGTCGACCAGGGTGAAGGAGTGCGCGTAGCGGTCGAGGATCGGGGTGCCGCCGTCCAGGAGATAGCCGGGCGGGCGGCTTCCGGGCCAGGTGGTCGGCGTGTACTCCCGGGGGCTCCACGGGGGTTCGGGGCCGTTCTCGTGGCAGACGACGGGCGAGTCGCGGTAGCGCTGGCCGAGCTCGATCCCCCGGTACTCGTTCTCGCCGCGCTCGGCGTCGAGGTAGGAGGCGAGGGCGGCCGGCGGGGCGCCCTCACGCAGCAGCTCCCCCGCCCTGAGGTGCACACCGAGGTGCCGGTGCGAGGTGTGCAGGGTGCGCAGACCCACCGGGTGGCGTTCGGCCTGGTAGCTGTCGAGCAGGGCCGGGCCGCCGAAGCCCTTGACGAGAGCGGCGGTCTTCCAGGCGGCGTCGACCGCGTCGCCGATGCCGGTGTTCATCCCGTAGGCGCCGGTCGGGAACATGCGGTGGGCCGAGTCGCCGGCGAGGAGGACCCGTCCGGCGCGGTAACGGTCCGCGATCATGAATCCGGGGCGCCAGCGCGACGTCAGCAGCACCTTGTCGATCTTGAGCTCGGTGCGCATCGTCTCCAGCAGGAACGCCGCCGGGTCGGCCGGCGGCGTGTCGAACTCGTCCGGCCGCGCGCCGTTGACGTGGGCCGTCCAGGTGTCGGCCTCGTCCTGGGCGATGATGACGTAGCGGAAGGCGAAGTAGTGCCAGAACCGGCCGTGCCGGTGCAGGGTGTCCAGGTCCCGGCTCTTGAAGTGCACCATGAAGGCACCGGGCAGCGCGGGCACGTCGAAGCCCTGCTCGCCGATGCCGGTGACCTCGCGGACCCGGCTCGACGCACCGTCGCAGCCGATGACGTAGCGGGACCGGAGCCGGACCTCCTCGTCGGTCATGACGTCGACCAGCCGGCTGGTCACCCCCTCGTCGTCCTGCGTGAGGGTGTCGAACCGCAGGCCGCAGCGCAGGTCGACCAGTGGTTCGCGCCGGCAGTGCGCGCGCAGCACCGGCTCCAGTTCGATCTGGGAGACGCGCTGGCCCGGCTCGGCGGGCTGGGTGCCGTCGTTTTGTTCCGCGATGCGCCGCCGTTCCTCGTCCACCGAGGGAAGCCGCCAGGTGGTGATCGGCTCGCCGGCGAGGCCCGTCGACCAGATCACGTCGGCCCGGTGCCCGGGAGCGACGCCGGCCGCACGGATGTCGTCGGCGAGGCCGAGCCGGCGGAAGAATTCCATGCTGCGGCTGTTGACGTAGTCCAGCTTGGGATGGACGGAGGTCTCGAGGCCCTGGTCGGCGAGCACACAGGGGACGCCCTGCCGGGCGAGCGCCAGGGCGGCGGCCATCCCGACCGGGCCCGCGCCCACGACCAGTACCGGTACCGGCTCCACGATTGCCTCCAAGCGCGACGGGTCGGTCCGACCGCTCCACGCGGTCCGTGGTCGGTCGGTGTGCTGTGCCGGGTGTTCCTGTTCGGCCGGACCGCCCCGTGATCACGCTCCCGGCGGGCGGGCGCGGCGGTCAGTAGGCAGTCTCGGATCGGCGCTCCGCGCGGGCATGACCCATTCACGGGATTTCCGCCGGCCGGTGCAGGCATGGCGCGCCACGCGTCCGAACGGCGTGAACGTGTGATGGTCCGAAGCGGCGGACGGCATCGATGGTGACGGCATGATGTCGTTGCCTCAGACCGAGTCAGTGCCCCGGACCGAAGTGTGGACGTACGACGACTTCACGAGCCCGGAGCTCGACCCCGCCCGCTGGACGATCATGTCGGTCACCGGGGCCGACGGCGCGCGGCACGCGTACCGGGACCGCAATGCCCGGGTGAGCACCGGAGACGGACGGTTCGAGCTGACCGTGCACCCGTTCACCCGCTTCCACGACACGGACCCGCGGCAGAACAACGCCAAGCAGATGTACCGGTCGGCGCGGCGGTTCGCCGTGCCGGGTTCCGGCGAGCTGACGTTCGAGGTCGAGATGGGGGTGCGGACCTACGGCCAGGTCCCCCACGACCTGCTCGACGCCTTCGGCACCGTGAACGTCTTCGACCTGGAGAGCGGTGTCGTTCTGAACGCCGCCGCAACGAACGACACCGTGTACGCGGTGATCGAACGGCTGGCGCTGCCGGGCGTCGCCGAGCCGCACGAACACTTCATCCACCGGGTGGTGCTGGACGTGCCGACGGAGCCGGGGCAGCGGCACCGGTACGCGATCGGCTACCGGGCCGGCACGTCGGAGGCGGAGTTCCACGTCGACGGCCGGCTCGCCTACTGGGCACGGCTTCCGGTGCCGGTGACGGGCTTCCACGCCGGTATGGCCCTGTTCTCGGCCCGTGATCTGACGCGCCACACGCGCGCGGAGCGGGAGCACGGACAGGGCGCGACCGGCCGGTGGGGTCCCTGGCGTGTGTCGTCCGGCGTCAGATGAGCACTTCGCCGCCGTCGATGTTCAGGTTGACGCCGTTGATCGCGCGGTTCTCCAGCAGGAACCGGATCGCGTGGGTGCAGTCCTCCATCGTCACCGGGCGCTTGGTGAGCGCGCCCGCCGCGGCGGCCTCGCGTGCGGCGGGCTTGTCGCTCCAGAACGGCGTGTCCGAGACGATGCTCGGGTGCAGGGCGCTGACCCGGATCGGGGAGAGTTCCACCGCCAGCGTCCGCACCAGCGCGCCGATGCCGCCGTTGGCGGTCGTCACGGACGTGGAGCCGGGGTAGGGCCGGTGACTGGCCAGGCCACCGATCAGGACGGCGGCGCTGTCGTCGGTCATCCGCGGGGCGAGGGTGTGCACCACCTCCGTGTAGCCGGTGAGCTTCACCGTGAGCAGCCGGACAGCGTCGGCCGGCCGGTACGCGCGCACCGTGTTGTGGTCCCGGTCGAGTGCCGCGAGCACGAGTCGGTCGACGCGTCCCACGTCGGCGAGCGCGGCCGCGATCCGCTCCGGGTCGGCCAGTTCCAGGGCGAGTCCGCGGGTGCGCCCGCCGATCTCGTGGGCGACGCCCTTGGTCCGCTCCTCCGAACGGCCGGTGATGATCACGTCGTCGCCCCGCTCGGCGCAGGACTGGGCGAAGTGCCGCCCGATTCCCGACGTTCCGCCGATGACGACGACATGGGTGCGCTCGGACATGGACGTGTACCTCCGTGGATGGGTGTGGTTCGGGCGGCGGACGCGGCGGGTGCGGTTCGGGCCCCGAGCCCGGCCAGCGTGTCGGCCGTGGTCAGCGGCACGGCGCAGCGGTCCGCGGCATAGCGCAGTGCCATGAGGTGGTCGTCGAGCGAGAGGTCGGCCAGGGCGTCCGCCACGAGGAAGGGCTGGATGTCGCGGCTGTACGCGTCGCAGGCGGTGATCAGGCAGCCCATGTGCGCGTAGACACCGCAGACGACCAGCTGGTCCCGTCCGGACCGCCGCAGCCGTTCCTCCAGGTCGCTGCGGAAGAACGCGCTGTAGCGCCACTTCGTGAGCACCGTGTCGCCCGGCTCCGGGGCGACGTCGTCGACGATGCCCCGGTCGGTCTCCTCGGCGGACATTCCGGGGCCCCAGAAGTCGTTCAGCAGCCCGCGGTCCTTGCGGCTCATTCCGCCCGGCTGCGCCGTGTACATCACCGGCACCCGGGCGGTGCGCGCCGCGGCGAGCAGTTCGGTGACGTTGCCGAGGAGGTCGGTCAGCGGCGACCGCCCGGCCGGGAAGGCGCGCAGGAAGTACCGCTGCATGTCGTGCACCAGGACGACCGCGCGCTCCGGATCGGGCCGCCAGCTCACCGCCGCGGCGGGCAGGTCGCTCCGGCCTGGCATGCGGTACGGCGCGATCGGGTTCATGGCCATGGTCCGTCTCCTGAAGTCCGTCGGGCGTGTCACACGTGCGGGGCGGTGTCACACGTGCAGGGCGGCGCCGCCGTCCACGTAGAGGTCGTGCATCGTCACGTGACCGGCCTGGTCGGACACGAGGTACGCGACGGCGTCGGCCACGTCCTGCGGCCGGGCCAGCTTCCGCAGCGGGATGCCGACGCGGTACGCGCTCGGCGACCCCTCGATCACCTGCCGGGGGTCCCCGCCCTCGCCGAGCATGGCGCGCAGCATGGGGGTGTCCGTGGAGCCCGGCGAGACGACGTTGCAGCGGATGCCGTAGTCGGCGAGCTCCAGGCCCAGGCACCGGGTGAACTGGGCCGACGCCGCCTTGGACGCGGCGTACGCGGACATCTCGGTGCGCGGCACACCGGCGGCGTTGGACGCCACGGTCACGATCGCTCCGCCGCGGCGGACCATCATGCGCCGGGCCACCGCGCGGGACACGTGGAACACCCCTGAGGCGTTGACCGAGAAGATGTCGTTCCACTGCTGGTCCGACAGCTCGACCGCCCGGCCGGTGTGCAGCACGCCGGCCGCGTTCACGAGGATGCCGATCGGGCCCAGTTCGTCCTCGACGCGCCGTACCAGCGCCTCCACCGGCTCGCTGTCGCTCACGTCCGCGGGGCAGGCGCGGACGGAGGCGCCCTCGGCCTCGAGTTTGGCCACCACGGTGGCGAGCGTCCCGGCGTCGCGGTCCACGGCGGCGACATGCGCTCCCGCGCCCGCCAGCGTGCCCACCACGGCGGCACCGATGCCCCGCGCCGCCCCGGTGACCAGGGCGACCCTGGATTCGATTCCGGTCAGTTCCATCATCAACTCCTGCTGCTCGTGGCGGCCTGTTCGGCGTCGTATCCGAACAGCCACTCGTGCCGATCCAGACCCGAGGTGGCCTGCACGGAAGCGTCGCGACGGCGTTGCTCGGCTCCGTCGGCGAGGTGGAAGGTCGTCGCGTTGGCGCGGGACTGCTGCTGGATGCGGGTGGTACGGGGCAGGCGGATCCGTTCGTAGCGGCGCAGGGCCGCGCCGAGGCCGTCCGGGCCCGGGCCGGCGAGGCAGGACGCGAGGACGACGGCGTCCTCGATCGCCTGGTTGGCGCCCTGTGCCTGGAAGGGCAGCATCGGATGGGCGGCGTCCCCGATGACGGTCACCCGTCCGGTGCTCAGCCGGCCGAGGCTGTCGCGGTCGTGCAGGGCCCACCGGCCGACCGCGTCCGCCGCCGCGATCAGCCGGGTGACGTCCGGGTGCCAGCCCGTGTACGCGGCCGCGAGTTCGGCGTGGTCGCCCGGTGCCGACCAGGACTCCTCCCGCCAGTGCGAGGAGGAGACGGTGGCGCCGAAACTGATCTGGCGGCCGGAGGACACGGGATAGCACACGCAGTGCTGGTCCGGTCCGAACCACAGCCGCACCCGGGGGTCGGCGGTGAGGTGGGGCACCCGGTCCGCGGGCACCAGGCCCCGGTAGATCGTCTGCCCGGAGTAGCGCGGCCGGTCGGCGGCGATCTGCTCGCGGGTCACGGAGCGGATGCCGTCCGCGCCGACGACCAGGTCCGCCGCCACCGCCGTACCGTCGGACAGGTGCAGCCGCGCTTCGCCGGCGTCCTGCGTCACCGCGACGAGGCGGGCACCGAGGTGCACCCGGTCGGGCGGGACGCGGGAGAGCAGGGCGTCGTGCAGATGGGCGCGGTGCACGGTGTAGTACGGCGCCCCGAAGCGCCGGCGGCACATACCGCCCAGCTCCGTGCGCTGGAGGAGGTTCCCGTCGTCCCAGCGCCGCATCTCGATCGCCCGCGGCGTCACCGCGACGGCTGTCAGCGCGTCGTTCAGCCCCAGCCGGTGCAGCAGCCGGGTGGCGTTGGGCGTGAGCTGCACACCGGCGCCCGCCTCGGTCAGCCGTTCCGCCTGCTCGTAGAGGTGGCAGTCGATTCCGGCCCGGCGCAGGGCGAGGGCGAAGGTGAGGCCGGCGATTCCGGCCCCGGCCACGGCCACCCGTATCTGCGGCATGTCGTCCGCCTCAGTAGTAGAGGAGCGCTTTGCCCCAGTCCTCGTCGGGTCCGAACAGGCTGCGCGGCTTGACCACGTCGGGCATGGCTGTCAGCGCGTCGTGGGGGATCAGGGTGCCCGGGGGCAGGCCGGTGACCTCGCTGTCCACTCCGAAGGCGGTCCGTACCGAGGCCGTCAGTCCGGCCACGGCGGCCCCGCGGTGCTCCTCGGCCACCTCGATCTCGATGCGCAGGGCCGACGGCTGCGCCCGCGCCCGCCAGAACAGCACGCCGTGGGAGTCCGGGAGGGAGAAGACGAGTTCCTCCAGCCGGTGCTGGGTGACGGTCGCGTCGCCGACCCGGTAGCCGAAGGCGGCCCTGCCGAGCACCTGGACGGTGGGCAGGTTCCAGCCGCAGTCGCAGTCGTCGTAGGAGACCCGCACGTTGTCCTCGAGGTTGTAGCGCAGCAGGGGCATCGCCTCCCGGAACAGCGGCGTGACCACGAGCTGGCCCTCGCCCTCCGCACCGACCCTGCCGGTCGCCGGGTCGTACACCTCGAACAGCGCGCGGTCCGCCCACAGGTGCATCCGGCCGTGCGGGCACTCGCCGGCGAGGCTGCCGGTCTCCGTGGAGCCGTACTCCTCGATCACCGGCACCCCCCACAGCCGGCTGATGCGCCGGCGGCGGGCGGTGGTGAGCGGCTCCCCGCCGACGAACAGCGCGCGCAGCGCGGGGAAGTCGGCGTCCGGCCGGTGGCCGGCGGCGTTCGCCGCGACGGCCCAGATGAGGCACTCGGTCGGCACCGACCAGGTGAGGGTGACCCCGAGGTCGTGCAGGGTGCGCACGACACGGGCGTACGGCATGGCCAGCGACCGGTTGTCGCCCGGCACCACCGTGGCCCCGGACAGCCGGCCGGCGGCGTGCGCGAGATGCCCGGTCAGCAGCAGTGCGTAGGGGGTGCGCACCAGGAAGACGTCGTCCTCGGACATCCCGATCCACTTGCGGGCGAAGCGCTCGGCCAGGTCGGTCCAGTCCTCCGCCGTGTAGTACGAGGGCGTGGGCCGTCCGGCGGTGCCGCTCGACTCGTGGTAGGTGGCCAGCCGCTGCTTGGGGACGGCGAGCATCCCGAAGGGGTGGTTCTCGCGCAGGTCCTGTTTGGTCGTCAGCGGCAGGCCGGCGAGATCGGCGGCGGTGGCGGGCAGGGCCGCGGCGTCCAGCGTCTTGCGGTAGAACGGCGAGCGGGCCGCCCAGGCGACGGTCTGCGACAGCTGCTTCTCCTGGATGCGCTGCAGCTCTTCCGGCCCGTGCCACTGGCCGAGACGGGGCAGACGCGCATGCGAGTCGTTCACCACTTCTCCTCTCCTAGCAATCGGTGTGCGTTGTCCCAGGCGATCTGCCGCCACTGCTCGGGCGGCAGCGCCAGCACCTGGAACTTGGCCAGCTCCACGGCCGGGTGCTGGAGGGGGTGTTCGGAGCCGAACACCACCCGCCCGGCACCGAGCCGGCGCACCGCCGCCTCGGCCACGCAGGTGTAGCCGCCGGAGGTCTCCAGCCAGATGTTGGGGTCGTCCCGGATCAGGTCGAGCGCGTGGAAGTCGATGTTGCCGATGCCGCTGTGTCCGAGTACGAAGCCGACGTGCGGGTACCGGCGGGCGAGGGCGACCAGGTCGGCCACCCCCGCTCCGGGCCGGGCCAGACACACCACGTAGACGGGGTGGGCGAACTCGGCGGCCACGTCGACGAGTTGGGCCACGCGGGAATCGGTCAGGCCGACTCCGTGCACCGCGGGCGAGATCTCCAGGCCGCGGAACTCGGCGGCCCTGGCCCGGTACGCCTCGGGCGGGCGGTGCGGGTTGGCGAACCAGAACGGCACCAGGCGTCCGTCGGTGTCCGCGCAGGCGTCCAGCACCGCGTCGTTGTCGGCGTCGGTCTCGACGTGCCCGCCCTCGACGAGCTGACGGGCCAGCCGGTCCAGGTCGATGGTGCCGCCCGCGCACACCACCGCCCGCGTCAGTCCGCACGTGTCCAGCGTCGTCAGCAGCCGCGCCACGGCACCGGGCCGGGGAGCGAGGCGTACATGGAAGTCCAGCACGGGTTGCGCGGCCATCGCGGTCACCTCCCGCTGCACTCGTGGCCCTCGCTCACTTCTCGATGCAGAACTCGTCGATCGGGTAGCCGACGTGCCGCTGCTCGACCGGCAGGCAGCCGAGCACCTTCGTCCCCTCCGTCAGCTCCGTGACGTTCAGCACCGTGCCGCCCGGTCCGAGCACCCGCACGTGCCAGTCGTCCTGGACGATGAGGTTGACCTTCACACCCGAGGGCGCGACCGCGTCGATGGCGAGCAGGGGACGCGTCTCGATCTTGACCCGGCCCACGGTGACGATCCGGGACTTCCCCTTGGCGTCGACGGCCATCACGCGGCCCCCGGAGCGGAGTTCGCTGAGGTAGTTGGTGCGCCCGTCGGCGGAGAGCGTGTACGAGTGCAGTGCGCCGGCGTTGACCCGGAACGGCCTGGTCGGCATGTACGGCAGCGGGTGGGTCTCGCTGCAGCAAAGGATCATGCCGGTGGAGTGCGAACCGACGAGGATCCCCTCGTCGAGGCCGAAGTTCGTGCAGGTGTCGACGCAGGCCCGCTCGCCCATCCCGACCCGGCGGATGCCGGTGACCTCCAGCTCCACCAGGTCGAGGTCCGCGGCCTTGCTGACCGCGGCGGTCTTCAGCTCGGTGGCGTCGCCCACGGTGCGCGGGGCGAGCATCACGCCGTCGGAGCCGTGCTCGAGGACACCGAAGACGATCTCCGCCTCCTCGACGTCGGCGACCTGGGTGATGATGCTGCCGTTCGCTCCGGCGGCGGCGGCCAGTACGATCTCCAGCGGGATCTTGGTGGGGTCCCGGAAGTACAGCAGGCTCCACCTGTCGTGGCGCGCGGCGCGGCAGGCGTCCTCGAGGCTGTCGGCGTCCGTGATCTCCACGAACCGGCCGAACTCCACATCGGGGTGCTGCTGGGCGAGTTCGGCGGGCTCGCCGTGCCGGCCCGGCTCGACGACGACGAGGTCGGCGGGCGTCAGCTTCTCGGGCAGCGGCAGGTTCTGCGGGAAGAGGACCTTCTTCACCGTGGGGGGCAGCGTCTCCAGATCGGCGGGGTCGGCCGCCACGACGGCGTCCACGCGCTGGTGGACCGCCTCCTCGATGATGGCCTCCTTGGCGCCGTTGACGTTGCGGATGTCCAGCCAGCACAGCTTCACAGGTATCTCCTCGGCGGAAGGTCGCGGACGTCGCGGAAGGTTGTGGTGGATCAGGAGGTGAGAGCGAGCCGGTCGTCGACACCGTCCCGGTCCGGGACGTGGGGCGTCTCGTGCACCAGCCGTGCGATCGTGGCCGCCATCCAGCCGGGCCGGTCGGCCTGGAAGACATTGCGTCCCATGGCCACGCCGGCCGCGCCACCGCGCAGCGCGTCGGACACATGGGCCAGCACCTTGTCGGTGTCGTCCGAGCGCGGGCCGCCGGCCACGATGACCGGGATCGGGCAGGCGCGGACGACGTCGGCCATCTGTTCGGGGGTTCCGGCGTAGTCGGTCTTGACGATGTCCGCGCCCAGGTCCGCGGCGAGCGTGGCGGCGTGCGCCACGAGCTCCGGCGCCCGGGAGTCGGGGATCTGCGGTCCGCGGGCGTACACCATGGCCAGCAGCGGAACGTTCCACCGGTCGCACTCCCCCGCCACGGCCGCCAGGTCGGCGATCTGCCGGGCCTCTTGGGGCGACCCCATGTTGACGTGCACGCTGACCGCGTCGGCGCCCAGCCGCAGCGCCTCGTCCACGTGGGCGACCAGGTACTTGGCGTCGGGGTCGGGAGCATGTCTGGTGCTCACGCTCAGATGCACGATGAGCGACATGTCGCGGAACCAGCCGGGGCCGATGTGGCGGAGGCTGCCCTTGTGCAGCACCACGGCGTCCACGCCGCTGCCGGCGAGCTCACCGAGCAGGGGGTCGAGACCGCCGTGGCGCAGCGGTCCGTCCGTGACGGAGTGGTCGAGCGGTACGACGAGCAGTCGCCCGTCGCTCTGTCGGAAGAGGCGCCGCAGTCGCAGACTGCGAGCAAACGGCGCGTTGTGTACAGCCACTGTGCCCTGCCTCTCTCAAGCGGTGGCGGAACTGCCGGAGGCCGTCACGGATGTGGTCCCCGCCGGCTCGGGCCGGTCGAGGTGGAACTCGCGGTGCAGGGTCTCGACGGCGTCGACGACGCGTTCGCGTGGGACGACCACGGAGAGCCTCATCTGGGACGTGGCGATCCAGCTCGTCGGGATTCCGGCGGCGGCCAGCGCGGACATCAGCCGGGCGGTGTACTCGGGGCGGCTGAGCAGGCCCATGCCGACCACCGACACCTTGCCGACGTTCTCGTCGAAGCGCACACCCCCGCCGAAGGCGGCCGTCAGCTCGTACAGTGCGGTCCGCACGGCCTCGGCCTCGCTGCGGCGGATGGTGAACCCCATACGGAACTCGTTCTCGTGCGGTCCCGATCTGGCGACCAGGTCCACCACCGTCCCGTGTCCGGCCAGCACGTCGAACACGTCCGGTGCCAGGTCCCGGTGGATGTCACGGCAGTGGACCAGCACGCGTGCGACGTCGGTGTCGTGGGTCACCGCCATGACGGCCCGGCGTGTCTCCAGCGGGGCGGCGTCCTGCCGGTCGGCGACGACGGTTCCGGGCTCCTGCGTGGACGCGTTGCGGACGTGCACTTCGACCCCTTCCATGGCGGCCAGTTCGATGCAGCGGGTGTGCAGCACCCTCGCGCCCGCGAAGGCCATCTCCGCCATGACGCCGGGCGGCACCCACGGCAGGCGGCGCGCGGCGGGCAGGGTGCGGGGATCGGCGCTGAAGACGCCGTCGACGTCGGTGTAGATCTCGCACACCGTGGCGCCCAGCCGTGCCGCCAGCGCCACCGCGGTCGTGTCGGAACCGCCGCGGCCGAGCGTGACGACGTCCCCGCCGGAGGCCACTCCCTGGAATCCCGTGACCACGGCGACCTGACCCCCGCTCAGGGCCGACCGCACCCGGGCGGCCCCGATGGACGAGATGAGCGCGTCCCCGTGCCGGTCCGTGCCCCGGATGCCGGCCTGATGCCCGGTCAGTGACACGGCCGGCACCCCGGCCCCGTTCAGGGCGAGGGCCATCAGCGCCGCCGACTCGGACTCGCCCACGGCGAGCAGCTGGTCCAGTTCCCGGGACGGGCCGGCGGCACCCACGTCCGCCGCCAGCCGCAACAGGTCATCGGTCCTGCTGCCCCGCGCCGAGACGACCACGGCCACCGCCCGGCCGCGGCTCCGGGCCGCCGAGATGCGCACGGCGGCGCGGCGGACGTGGTCGAGCGTCCGCAGGGAGGTACCGCCGAATTTCTGGACCAGCACGTCCACAGCCGATGTCACCGCCCCTCGTGGGATGTCGCTCCGGATTGCCGAACCGACAGTAGGCGGGCGGTCGGGCCGGGCCCACTACTCGCCCGAGTAGTGGCCCCGCATTCAGCGGTTCACGCCATGCGGCGGGGCGCGGCCCGGATCACGCGATGGCGGCTTCACGTCATGTACCGCGCCTTTCGCCGCCGCAGTATCCGAAGGGGTCATCCGGTCTCACCGAAGGGGAACGACATGCAAGGGACCGATTCGAGTACGGACAGCCGCCCGGACGTTCCGGCCGACCCTCGCGACGTTCTGGCCGGCCTCGGCGCGGACGGAGGCGCCTTCGCCCTCCTCTACCGGCCCGGTTCGGAGCCGGATGCCCGCGTGGAGGTCCTCACCGGCGAGGCCGAGGCCGTGGACGGTCTGGCCGGGCTGCCCCTGCCCGGCGAGGGCGGGGACGGCGCGCGGCACGACCTGCTCGTGGCGGTCCCGTACCGGCAGATCACCGAGCGGGGCTTCGCCTGCCGCGACGACCGGGCTCCCCTGCTGGCCATGCGGGTCGCCGAGCAGACCGCGCTCGGCCGCGACGAGGCGCTGGCCGCCCTGCCCGAGCAGGACGTACGGGTCGAGGGCGCCGGCTTCGACATCGGCGACGACGACTACGCGGGCATCGTCGAGCGGGTACTGCGCGAGGAGATCGGGCGGGGCGCCGGTTCCAACTTCGTCATCAGGCGTTCCTTCACCGCGCGGCTGGAGGACTGCTCCCTGCGCACCCGACTCGCCGTCTTCCGACGGCTGTTGACCGGTGAACTCGGATCGCACTGGACGTTCCTCTTCCACACCGGCACCACCACCTTCGTCGGGGCGTCACCCGAGCGGCATGTCGGCATGGCCGGCGGCACCGTATCCATGAACCCGATCAGCGGGACCTACCGGCATCCCCCGTCCGGCCCGGAGACGTCCGGGCTGCTGGCCTTCCTCGACGACCGCAAGGAGGCCAACGAGCTCTACATGGTCGTGGACGAGGAGCTCAAGATGATGGCGCGCATGTGCACCGCCGGCGGCCGGGTGCACGGTCCCTATCTCAAGGAGATGGCACGCCTGACCCACTCCGAGTACGTGCTGACCGGGGAGAGCGGGCTCGATGTCCGCGACGTGCTGCGGGAGACGCTGCTCGCTCCGACCGTCACCGGCAGTCCCCTCGAGAACGCCTTCCGGGTCATCGCCCGTCACGAGACCACGGGACGCGGGCACTACGGCGGCGTCCTCGCGCTCATCGGCCGCGATGCCGCGGGCGGCTGTACGCTCGACTCGGCGATCATGATCCGGACCGCCGAGATCGACGGCGCCGGCCGCCTCCGCATGGGCGTCGGCGCCACGCTGGTCCGGGATTCCGACCCCCGCTCCGAGGTGGCGGAGACCAGGGCCAAGGCCGCGGGCATGCTCGAGGCCCTCGGCCTCGCACCGCCGGGCGGCGCCGGCGGCCGCCCCGCTCCCGCGAGGGCATCCGTGTCACCGGCCGACGACCCCCGGGTGCACCGTGCGCTGCGGGGCCGCAACGCCACCTTGTCGCGGTTCTGGCTCGCCGGTGCGCACCGGGACGGACCGGATCCCGTGCTGGACGGGCGGCGGGTGCTGATCGTCGACAACGAGGACACCTTCATGGGGATGCTGGGCCATCAGATGCGCGCGCTCGGCCTCAGGGCCACGCTCACGCGCTTCGACCGGTTCCCGTCGCCGGAGGGCTACGACCTCGTCGTCGTCGGACCCGGCCCGGGCGACCCGCGCGACACGGTCTCCCCGCGGATGCGCACGCTCCGCGCGCTCACCCGCGACCTGCTCTCCGGCTCCGTGCCCTTCCTGTCCATCTGTCTGGGACATCAGATCCTCGCCTCGGAGCTGGGTTTCGAACTGGTCCGGCGCACGGTGCCCAACCAGGGTGTGCAGAAGCGGGTCAATCTGTTCGGCCGGTCCGAACTGGTGGGCTTCTACAACACGTACGCCGCCCGCGCGGAGCACGACGTCGTCCCCGGGGCGGACCGGCGGGGGCCCATCGAGGTCAGCCGGAACACCGGCACCGGCGAGGTGCACGCGCTGCGCGGCACGGGGTTCCGGTCCGCGCAGTTCCACCTCGAGTCGGTCCTCACCCGGCACGGCCCGCGCATCCTGCGTGATCTGCTCGTCGCGCTGCTCGGCGAAGCGGGTGACTCCGGTCTGGAGCGCGTCTACGCCCAGCACGTGGGGGGAGGCCGGTGAGCGGGCGGGCGGCGCCGGCGGGCGAGAGCCGGCACCGGGCCGCGGGCATCGCTGTGCTGGTGGTCCATGTGCTCCTGGTGCCGTTCTATCTGGCCGCCGGCTCGGCGAAGCTGGCCGGTTCGGAGAAGATGATCGAGTTCTTCGACCAGATCGGGGCAGGGCACTGGCTGCGGTACCTGACCGGCACCTGCGAGGTGCTGGGCGCTCTCGGCCTGCTCGTGCCGCGTCTGTCGGGTCCGGCGGCGCTCGGGCTGACGGGTCTGATGACCGGCGCGGTGATCACGAACCTCGTCGCCGGCACTCCCTCGGTGCTGGCGCTGGTCCTCCTCCCGCTCGTCGCCGTGGTCGCCTGGGGACGCCGGGACAGCACGCTGGAACTCCTGGGGCGGCGGTGACCCGGGCCGGCGACACCGGCCGGGGTGCCGCCGGCCGCTACCCGTGGCCCGCGTGCCCGTGCGCGAACGGTGTGGTGACTCCGTCGTAGGTGACGTGGAACATCATGCCCTGCTCGGCGTGGGGCAGGTTGTGGCAGTGGTTCATCCAGATCCCGGGGTTGCCGGCCTTGAAGGCCACCTCCCAGACCTCACCCGGCCGCACGTCGAACGTGTCCATCCACAGGGGACTGCCCGAGGAGCGCGAGCCGTCCCTGGACAGGACCAGCACGGGATGGCCGTGCAGATGCCAGGGGTGGGTCTCCAGGCTCCGGTTGACGACGGTGAACCGGACGATGTCGCCCTCGGCGACCAGCATGTCGGGGATGGAGGGGTGTCCCAGGCCGTTGACCGCCTGCGCGTAGGAGGGCCGGCCGTCGACCATGGCGACGGCGCGGTCCAGGACGAGCGTGAAGTCCCGGTCGGCGGTGTCCGGATCGAACGGGAGGCGGGCGGGCGTTCCGTACCGCAGGAGGTCGAGCTCCGGCCAGTCGGAGGTGTCCGCGCTCCCCGGCTCGCGTCCGGCGTCACCGGGGTGCAGCAGCACACCCTTCCCGGGGTCGTCGTCGAGCACCAGTGCGACCGGCGTGTCGGGCATGGTGAACACCAGGTCGTAGCGCCCGCCGGCGGGCAGCCGCAGGCTCATGTCGCGGACCGTTCCGGGCCGGTTGAGGTCGCGGCCGTCGACGGCCGCGACCTCGAAGGCGGTCCCGGCCAGGGCGGCACGGTGCGGATCGGAGTCGGTGTTGACCAGGCGCAGCCGTACCGCCGTACCCGGTGCCGCGGCATGCTCGGCGCGCCCGTCCCGGTCCCCCACGACCACGGCTCCGGCGAAGGTGTGCACGGGCAGGACGAGGTCGAGCCGCCCCCGGCCGCCGTCCCGCTCCGCTGCGCGCGGTGTGACGACGAGCGTCCCGTACAGTCCCTTGCGCACACCGGGGTCCGACGCCTCGTGGGTGTGGTACCAGTACGTGCCCGCCTGGTCGGCGCGGAACCGGTAGACGAACTCCTCGCCGGGTCCCACCGGGTGCTGCGTCAGGCCGGGTACGCCGTCGTCGCCGCACGCGACGTCGTAGCCGTGCCAGTGCAGCGTGACGCCGTCCCCGATGTCGCGGTTGCGCAGCGTCACCTCGATGACGTCGCCTTCGGTGGCGGTGATCTCCGGGCCCGGGAGCCGGCCGTCGTAGGTCCAGGCGTCGATCTCGTGTCCGGAGTCCAGGCGTACGGTGGCCGTCCTCGCGGTGAGCACGTGCCGGCGCACGGTGCCGCCGGGGGACGGGGTCCCGGGGCTGCGCAGATCCGCCACGGACAGGGCCGTACGGGAGCCGGAGGTGTGCCCGGGTCCGCCACCGGTGACGAACGGGCCGGGGGATCGGAACATCAGACCGACGCCGGTGCCCCCGGCGCCCAACGCGGCGGCGCCGACGGCGGTGTTGACGAACCGGCGGCGGGAGAGGGCGGAGCCCCGGACCGGATCCGCGCGCTTCTCCTCCTCCTGTGTCTCCCCGGCCGTGGCCCGTGCGGTCAGCAGGGCGCAGAGCGTCACGGAGGAGACCGCGATCAGCGCGGTCGGCCAGGTGAGGGGGTACCCCGCGAGGAAGGTCACCACGAGGCCGGCCACCGCCGCGTAGGCGGCGGTGAGCAGCGGGACGACAGCGCTCGCAGGCAGTCGCTCACCGCTCTTCCTCCTGGCGGCCCACAGGCGGGGCCCCGCGAGGAGCACCCCGGCGGTGCCGGCGACGAAGAGCATCGGCAGCCCGAGGAGCACCTTCTCCGCCACGAACCACCAGCCACGGCCGGCCAGGACCGACACGGTCGCGACCCGGGCGAGCGTGACGAGGACGGCCGCGACGAGCAGTCCGAGGGCCGGCCGGTGACGCCGGAGGGCCGCCGCGACGCCGGTCCCGAACCACGAGGCGACGCCCGCCAGGGCGACGCCGTGGTCCAGGAGGATGAGCCGGGCCGTGGTCACGGCGCGGACCTGGCGGGACCGGCGCTCCGGTCGGTGGACGCGGAGGGGTTCGCCAGGCCGCGCGCCTCACGGAGGATCCTGCCCGCCACGCCCATCATGACGAGGCCGTTGACCGCGTGCAGGCCGAAGACCAGCTGACCCGCGGTCGAGGTGTCTCCCGTGTCGCCGAAGGCCTTGGCGACGACCGCGATGAGCGGTTGTGCGACCGCCAGCCCGGCGAGCAGCCCGGACATGCCGATGAGCCGGCCGGACACACGGGCCACGGCGGCGGCAATTGTCGTCACCACGGCGAGGAGGACGACCATGTAGCCCAGCGCACGGTGCGGCCGGAAGGCCTCGTCGGTGGGCGCGGTGTCGAAGGCTCCGCTGCCTGCCAGGAAGAACTGCACCACGACGGCGAGCATCAGCACTGCCGCCAGTCCGGCTATGGTCCTACGCATCGAAGAACACCCTTCGGGTCGGTGGGGTGAGGGACGTGCCTGGTTCCGTCGGCGGGTTCACCCAGGAATCGTCGCGTCGGCACTCCCCGGCGTCCTCGGTCGGCGGACGGCCGGGCATACGCAGATCTGCGTATGCGGTGGGGGCCCGGACGCGCGCTTCGCCGTAGGCGATCACGGGCGGACGGGTATGCGGCGCCGGGCGCGCCGGCAGTATGATCGCGGGCATGAGCGCAGCAGACCCGTCCTCGCTCGACCGTGGCCCGATCAAGGTTCTGCTCGCCGACGACGAGCGTCTCGTGCGGTCCGGATTCAAGGTCCTGATCGACGTCGAGGACGACATCGAGGTGGTCGGAGAGGCCACCAACGGTGCCGAGGCCGTCGAACAGGCCCGTGCGTCCCGTCCGGACGTCGTGCTCATGGACATCCGCATGCCGAAGCTCGACGGGATCCAGGCCACCGAACAGATCATCAAGACACAGGGGCTTCAGCATGTACGGGTTCTGATCCTCACCACGTACGAGACCGACGCGTATGTCTTCGAGGCACTGCAGGCCGGCGCCAGCGGCTTCATGCTCAAGGACGCCGGGCCGGCCGAACTTCTCCATGCCATCCGCGTCGTGGCCGCCGGGGACGCGCTGCTCGCTCCCCGGATCACCCGGCGTCTGATCGGCCAGTTCACCTCGCAGCGGATCGCCGCGCAGGCCGCCGAGGACCGGCTGTCGGTCCTGACCCAGCGCGAACGCGAGGTGCTGGCCCTGGTGGGTCAGGGGCTGAGCAACGACGAGATCGGCTCCGAGCTGTGCCTGAGCCCGGCCACCGCGCGCACCCATGTGAGCCACGCGATGGCCAAACTGGGGGCCCGGGACCGCGCCCAACTGGTCGTCATCGCCTATCGCACGGGGCTGGTCACCCCCTAGAGGGCCTGTCTCCCCGGCACCGCGTGGAGTCCGGCGGCGAACCGCCGGACTCCCACGGGGTCAGGAGCGGCTGCCGCTCACACCCCGCTCGGGCTCCCGCGGTCCTGCCCGCCCGCGCCGCCGGTGGCGGCGGTGACCGGGGACTTGCGCCGGGGGACGGTGGCGCCCGTGAAGGCACGGACCTGCAGTTCGGCGAAGCCCGCGTCGTTGCGCTCGTCGCTGGTGACCGTTCCGACGTAGCCGAGCAGGAAGGCGATCGGCGTCGAGAGCAGTCCGGGCTCGATGTCGAAGAGCTTGAAGTTCAGGTCGGGGAACATGGCGGTGGTGGGGTCGCCCGACACACCGTTCGAGAACACGATCATGAAGAGGGTGACCGCCATTCCTCCGTAGACCGTCCACTGCAGGCCCCGGGTGTTGAAGCGCTTCCAGTAGAGGGTGTACAGGATGGCCGGCAGTACGGTGGCCGCCCCCAGGTCGACCACGGTCGGAATGAAGATGTGGGTGAACAGCGGCACCATCGCCCCGCCCACCACGATGGAGACGAGCCCGATGACCAGGACGTTGCGGCGTATCTCCTTCAGCTCGGCGGCCGGTTCCGGCCGCCTGCCGCGGGCCGCGTTGATGTCCTTGGTGTAGGACGTCACCCCGTTGATGAGCAGTCCCGCGAAGACGGCGGCGACCGAGATCAGCGCGAGTCCGCCGAAGACGCCGGACAGCCACGAACCGCCCAGTTCGTCCGCGAGCTTGGGGAAGGTGATGTCACGGTGTTCGGACCGCATGCCGAAGTTGTTCGCCCCGAGGATCGCGACGGCGCCGAAGCCGAGGATGGCCAGGCACTGGTAGAAGCCGACGGCGATCACGGACGCCCAGCCGGCCGACTGCCGCGCCGCCCGTGCGCTGGTCGCCACGTAGAAGCGCATGAACACCCAGGGCATCCCCATGCCGCCGACGGCGATGCAGAAGAGCTTCGACATGTGCACCCACGGGTCCTGGTCCGACAGCGGGGTGGATCCCTCGCCGAACTGACGTCCGGGGTCCAGGAGTTCGAACCCGCGCGCGTCCGGCTTCGCGTTCGCCTGGGCGTCGTTGAGGAGCCCGAAGATGTCCATCCTGTACTTGGCCAGCACCACCACGGTCAGCACCAGCACGAAGGCGGCCATCAGGACCGTCTTGAGCGCGAGCATCCGGGTGACGCCGAGCATGCCGCCCATGTACACCCACGCGATGACGACCAGGCCCACGACGAGGACCACGAGTCCGCCCAGGAGCATGTTGGGTTCGCTGCCGGTGTCGAACATGCGGATGGCGACCTGACCGACGGCGGCCAGCATGGAGACCATGAACATGGTGTAGGTCGTCAGCGTGATCACCGCCGACGCGATCCGTGCCGGCCTTTCGCGGGCCCGCAGCACGAACAGGTCACCGATCGTGTGTCCGCCCACGTTCCGCATCGGCCCGGCGTAGATCAGCACGCCTAGCACCGAGCCGATGGTGAAGGCCGTCGTCATGAGGAGGGCGTCGAAGCCGTTCAGCGCGATGTGCCCGACCATGATGATCACGGTCGAGTACATGATGAACGCGCCGAGGTGCGCGAGGGTGTTCTGCAGGGCGGGGACCCGGCGGTCCGCGAGGAGGAAGCCGTCCGGGGTGCGAGTGCTCTCGCGCGCCGTCCGCACCACCACGGTCACCACGATCACGAGGACGACGGTGACGGCGACGGATATCGCGGGCGCCGCCCAGGTGTTCTCCACCGGCGGCATGTGGGGCATCGAGAGGAAGCCGGTCATCGCGCGTCTCCTTCCAGGTCCGCCCGGATCCGCTCACCGAGGGGATCCAGCCGCGTGCGGGCGAAGCGCATGTACGCCGAGGAGACCATCACCACCAGGTTGAACGAGATGAATACGACGAGCAGGCCCACGTTGATCGGGCCGACGAGGTCCTGCCGGTAGAAGCCCGGCGCGAAGGCGGCGAGCAGGATGACAAGGAACCACCACCCGTAGAAGATGCCGCTCACCCAGGCGGTGAAGGTTTGCGATTGACGCCGCAGCTCCCTGAATTGGGGACTTCTGTGCAGCGAGACGTAGCGGTCACCGTCCGCTGTCTGGTCGAACGTGCCCATGACACCTCCGCGATCGAGAACGCCGTAGTGACGACGACGTCTTGTGTGCGCGGTACAGATGCTCGGGCCTCGGCGGCCGGGGGCGCATGGCCCATTCACGGGATTCCCGCGTGCCGTGACCGAATGGCGCGCCGCAGCGCGGGGCGGGCGCGGCCTATGCTCTGGCCGTCAAGGTGCCCGCGGAGGACGGGTGTTCCCGCTCGCCGCGCACTCCGCCGACAGCCGCCGCAGGGAGATGGCCATGACCGGTAACGAGAGCGAGGGCGCCCTGGCGAGCGTCCGCTACATCGTCGACGACGTCCAGGCGGCGATCGACTTCTACACCGCCCACCTCGGCTTCACCGTGCTCACCGCTTTCCCGCCCGCGTTCGCCGACGTCGTACGGGGCCCGCTGCGGCTGCTGCTGTCCGGCCCGGCCAGCTCGGGGGCGCGTGCCACGCCCGCGGACGCGGCCGGCTGCGGGCGCAATCGCATCCACCTGGTCGTCGACGACGTCGAGGCCGAGCGGGACCGGCTGCTGCGGGCGGGCGTGGAGTTCCGCAGCGACATCGTCTCCGGGCCCGGCGGACGCCAGGTGCTGCTGGCCGATCCCGCGGGCAACCTCGTCGAACTGTTCACTCCGGCGGACCGCCACTGACCGGTGCGGGGGCACCGGCCGGACGACGCCGCCCCGGCCGCCACCTGTGTGGCGACCGGGGCGGGACGGGCCCCGCCGGGCCCCGGCCGGTCAGGCGGTGCGGCGGGAACGGGCCAGCGCCAGCCCTCCGATGGCCATGCCGACCACCGCGAGCACCACGGCGACCATGGCCCCGCCCTGCCCGTTGCCGGTGCCGACGTCCGCGTCGGAGCCGGCCAGCGCCACCGCTGCGACGACGGCGCCGACCAGGCCGAGGCCCAGGGCGGCGAAGGCCGTGCCCGGCCCCTTCCGGCCGTCGGCACGGCCGGCCGAGCGCAGCGCCAGCACGCCGGCGACCACGCCGGCCAGGGCCAGCAGCAGGGCCACGATGGACACGCCCCGGCCGCCGCCGCTGTCGTCCTGGGCGACGGACACCTGTGCGGCCGCCGCGGGTGCGGCGAGTACCGGCAGGGCGAGCAGGGCTGCCGGTGCGGCGATGAAGAGACGACGGAGGGACATCGGACTTCCTTTCGAAGTGCTGGGATGGTGCCGGTGACTGCGCGGGACGCGCGGGGTGCCGGTCCGGATCCGACAGGACGCGGGATCCGGACCGGCGGGGGTCACACCTTGACCCCTTCCTCGACCTCGGCGGGGGATTCCGAGGCCGTCCTCGGTGCCCGGCGACCGGGCATCCACCAGTTGGCCTTGCCGCACAGCTCCATCAGCGCCGGGACGAACACCATCCGGACGATGGTGGCGTCGATGAACACGGCGACCGCCATGCCCAGGCCTCCCTGCTTGACCGCGACGTCGGGCCCCAGCAGGGAGGTCGTGAAGACGGCGATCATGATGGCGGCCGCGGCCGTGATCACCTTGGCGGTCCGCGCCAGACCCCGGGCCACGGCCTCGCGGGTGTCACCGGTTCGCTCGTACTCCTCGCGGACGCGGGAGATCAGGAACACCTGGTAGTCCATCGACAGGCCGAACAGAACCGGGAACATCATCATCGGGACCCAGGTGGTCACGGGCATGGTGGTGGGGAACCCGAGGGCCGGGCCGAACCATCCCCACTGCACCACCGCGACCACGACGCCATAGGCGGCACCGATCGACAGCAGGTTCATCAGAGCGGCCTGCAGGGCGATGGTGACCGACCGGACCAGCGCGATGAGCAGCACCATGGACATCGCCACGACGACCGCGATCATCAGGGGCAGGCGCGAGCCGGACTCCTCGGCCACGTCGATGGTGGTGGCGTTCGGTCCGCCGACGAGGACCTCCTCACCACCGGGAGTCCCGGGCAGCACGTCGTCACGGAGTTCGTGCACCAGATCCGCGGTCGCCTCGTCCTGGTACCCGGTCGTCGGGAAGGCGGTGAAGGTGGCGGCCTTCCCGTCCTCACTGACCCGGGGCGGCGTGGCGTAGGCGATGCCGTCCGTCTCGCCGACCGCCCGGACGACGGGACCCAGATCGGCGTTCTGGGAGTCGACCTCGGTGGCGAAGACGAGCGGGGCGCCGTAGCCCGGGCCGAAGCCGTCGGACAGGATCTCGTACGAGATGTAGCTGCTCCTGTCGTGGGGCTGCACGCTGGCATCGGGCTGGCTCAGCCGCATCGACAGCATGGGGATGGCCAGCACCAGCAGGCTCGCGCCGGCGAGAAGCGCGGCGATCAGCGGCCTGCGCTGCACCACGCCGGCCCAGCGCTCGGCGAACGTGGGACGCGCCTCGGACGGCGCGCTCGCCGCACGCTCCCGGCGGGAGGCACGACGGGGCAGACGCAGCGAGTTGATCTTGTATCCGGTGAAGCCGAGGAACGCCGGCAGGAGCGTCACCGCGGCGATCATCGTCACCAGCACCGTGAGCGAGGTGGCGACGGCCACTCCCGTCATCAGCCGCTGCCCCATGACGACCAGGCCCATCAGCGCGATGACGACGGTCGTACCGGCGAACAGCACCGCGTGCCCGGCGGTGGTGATGGCCTTGACCGTGGCGGCCTCGGGGTCATCGCCGTCCCGGAGCGCGTCCTTGTAGCGGGTCACGATGAACAGGGCGTAGTCGATGCCGACGCCGAGCCCGATCATCGCGCCGAAGACCATGGTGAAGTCCGGCGCGGGGACCAGGTGCGCCACCAGTTTCATCAGCGCCAGGCCGCCCACGATGGCCAGGAGCGCGGTGACGATCGGCAGGCCCATGGCCACCAGTGACCCGAAGGCGATGAAGAGGATCACTGCCGCCGCCAGGATGCCCACGCTTTCGGCGGGCCCCTGCGGAGGTGTCTCGGCCTTCTCCGCCATGTAGCCGCCCAGCGCGAGCGTGACGCTGTCGTCGGAGGCGTCCTTGACCAGGTCCACCAGGGGCTTGACCTCGGCTTTCTCCACCTCCTTGTCGCTCAGCGGAATCGTCGTGCGCGCGATGCGGCGATCCTCCGTCACCAGTTTCTCGTCCTGGTACGGCGAGACCACCGGTCCGGTGACGGCCGAGTCGGCGAGCCCGGCGATGGCCTTCTCGATCTTCTGCCGGGCGGCGGGATCGTCGATCCCCTTGTCGGCCCTGATCGCGAGGGTGAGCCTGTCGCCCTGCTCCTGCGGGAAGTGCTGCGCCATCAGCTTCTGCGCCCTGGCCGACTGCGAGTCTCCACCGGAGAAGTCGTTGTCGGGGGCGGCGCCGTAGCCGAAGCCGACGAACGCCACGGCGATCACACCGATGACCCACGTCAGGAGAACCAGGCGGCGTCGGCGGAAACAGAAACGCCCCAGTCCCGCCAGGGCCCCGTCCGCGCGTGGAGACTCGGTTGTCGTCATCATCTGCTCCTCAGTCGTCGAGCCCCGCGGCCCGGCTCGCACTCTCGGCATGGGTGAGGTCGATCGGTCACAACGGTGATCGTGCCGTGATGAGGGCGGACCCGGCCTCTGACGACGGATGGCGGTGTCTACGCAATCGGGCGTATCCCGCCGCGGCGCGCCGCGCCTTTCGACGTACTGGGTCGCGCCTCGCAGCGGAGCTTCGGGCGGGGCCCCGGACAGTAGGATCGCCACATGAGAATCCGCCCCGGGTCGTCCTCCCTGCGGGTGCTGGCCCAAGATCTGCTGCTCGCGCTCTTCGTCACCGTGATGCAGGTGCAGGGCACGGTCGTCCTCGCCGCGTCCAGGGGGACGGAACAGCGTCCGCTCTCCGACTTCGGGCACCTCGGGTTCGCTCTGCTGGTGGTGGGCGGCCTCGTCGTGGCCGTCCGCCGTTTGTGGCCGGTGGCGGCGTTCGCCACGGCCGCGGTCGCCAGCTTGGCCTACTACTTCGTCGAGTTCCCCGACGGGTACGGCTGGCTCGGGCTCCTGGTCTGTCTGTACAGCCTCGCCGCCTACGGTGACGGGCGCCGGTCATTGGTCGTCGCCGGCACGGGTACCGCGGTCCTGGCCGCCGGGTGGCTGTACGCCGCCGC
This sequence comes from Streptomyces speibonae, assembly GCF_984686075.1. NCBI lineage: Bacteria > Bacillati > Actinomycetota > Actinomycetes > Kitasatosporales > Streptomycetaceae > Streptomyces > Streptomyces speibonae. The sequence continues at coordinate 1,542,821 of NZ_OZ480260.1, forward strand.
CGACGTGGAGCCGCGCGAGGCCATCGGCTGGGTGTTCTTCCGTATCGGTGTGTCGGTCATGAGCATCGCTCTCGGCGAGTCCGTGCGGTCCCGGCGGGTCATCGCGGCCGAGGCGCAGCTGCGCGCGGAACTGGCGGAGCGGACCCGCGAGGAGGAGGCACGCGCCCGGGTCGACGCCGAGCGGCTGCGGATCGCACGCGAGGTCCACGACACCGTCGCCCATGCCATCGCGATCATCAACGTGCAGTCCGGGGTGACCGCGCACGTGCTCGACAAGCGGCCGGAACAGGCGCGCGAGGCGCTGCGGACCATCGAGCAGACGAGTTCCCGGACGCTGCGGGAGATGCGCGCCATCCTCGGCGTGCTCCGGGGCGACGACGACGAGCCCGTGCCGCACGCGGGCCTGGAACAGATCGACGACCTGACCACCGAGGCACGTGCCGCCGGACTGGACCTCACGCTCGAAGTGGACCCGCCCCAGGAGCCGTTGCCGAGCGCGGTGGACAGCGCCGCCTACCGCATCCTCCAGGAGTCGATCACCAACATCATCCGGCACGCCGGTCCGACCCGGGTGACGGTCGCGGTGAACCCGGGGATCGACCATCTGGAGATCCGCGTCACCGACCAGGGGCGCCCGGCTCTGCGAGGCGCCTCTCGCTCTCGGCCGTCCCTCAACGGCGCGGGCAAACAGGTCAGGGGCGGCCGCGGGATCCTGGGCATGCGCGAGCGCTGTCAGCTGCTCGGCGGAGACTTCCAGGCCGAGCCGACGCCCGGCGGTGGGTTCGAGGTCACAGCACGCCTGCCCCTCGCGCCCACCCGGTCGCGCCTTTGACCGAGTGACGCCGGGGGTGCCCTGGAAGCGGCGGCTTCCAGGGCACATTGTCGTCCGCGGCGCCGGCCGCGGGCAATACCCGTCCGCCTCCAACACGAGTAGTTCCGACTACCAGAAGGAGCAGTGGCCGGGCGCGGGGCGAATCAACTAATTTCAGTGCGACAGAGATCAAGTTACCGTGCGGTCAAATTCTGCACCCGAAAGAACCCCGTTCTTTCCGCCGGCGACCTCTGAGGACTCGCAAGTCGACTGAATGGAGAATTCCGGTGACCCATGCACGGCGGCCGCGAAGTCGGCGTCTGAGGTACGCGATGGCCATCGCCACCGCCACGGCCCTGACCGGAACACTGACCAGTGCCGTAACCGCGTCCCCCCAGCAGGCAGCGGGCTTCGACTTCGATCACGGGAACGCCGTGACCGGGATCATCTACATGAAGCTCGCCGCGGTGTCACGCGCGAACAACACCGGCAGCAGTCCGGTGAACAGGGACTCCACCATTCTGCTGGAGGTGCCGTGGTTCGACGCGATCGCCCCGTACCACCCGACAGCGGTGGGCATCTTCTCGGACCTCGGCCGGCGGCCGAGCTCCGAACACACGACGCGCAACAAGAACATCGCCGTCATGTACTCCGCCTTCACCTCGTTGAACGTGCTCTACCCGGAGCACAGGGCCCAGTGGCGGGAGATGATGGAATCGGCCGGTCTCGATCCCGACGACACGGAAACCGACCCGGCCACGCCGAGCGGCATCGGCATTCTGGCCGCCAAGAACGCCTTCGCGGCCAGGAAGAACGACGGAAGCAATCGCGACGGCTCGGCGGGCGGCCGTCGGTACCACCGGCAGCCCTACGCCGACTACACGGGATACAAGCCGGTCAACAGCGCGGAAAAACTCCGCGATCCGTCCCGCTGGCAGCCGAACACGTTCGAGAAGAACGGCGTCTTCACCGTCCAGAAATTCGCCACCCCGCACTTCGGCCGGGTCAAGCCGTTCACGTACGACAGCCCCAGCCGGTTCAAGGTCTCTCCGCCGCGGAAGAGCAATCACCGCAACCACTTCGCCTACAAGCGACAGGCCGACGAGGTTCTCCGGGCATCGGCGCACCTGGACGACCGCCGGAAAATGACCGCCGAACTCTTCAACAGCAACTTCGACACCTTCGGACTCGTCGGTACGGTGCCGGTCATCGTGGGGGGCAAGTACGACGTCGAGAGGACCATCCACTACACCGTCGTACGCGACATAGGGTTCTACGATCTCGCCATCGCCACGTGGCACTTCAAGCGCAAGTACGACTCGGTGCGGCCGTTCAGCGCCATTCGTCATCTGTACGGGAAGAAGAAGGTGACGGCATGGGGCGGCCCCGGCGGGGGGACCGTCAACGACATCAGCGGGAACGAGTGGCGGGCCTACCTGGACGCCTGGCCCGCCGACCACCCGGTCAAGGCACCCGACCACCCCGAGTACCCCTCTGCGGAGGCGGCGGAATGCCTGGCCTTCGCCCACCTGACACGGCGTTTCACCGGTACGGACGCGCTCGACATCTCCCACTCCGTCAGCAAGGGCTCCTCGTTCGTGGAGCCGGGAACCACCCCGGGCCAGGACATGACGCTGCGCTGGAGCAACTTGACGGATTTTGCCCGGGACTGCGGTGAGAGCCGCCTGTGGGGCGGCCAGAACTTCCGCGCCTCCATCGAGGCCGCCGCCCAGTACGCCCCGCAGATCGGCGACCTCGCCTACGAGTACGTCCAGCGCAAGGTGAACGGCGGCTGACCTCCCCGCCGCCCACAGCGGACTGCCGGCGAAGCCCGATGGCTTCGCCGGCAGTCCGCTGTCGTCCGTCCGTTCGGCCGACGCGGCGTGAACGGTCTCAGGCCACTTCCCTGAGCAGGGTCGCCGTGCCCTGCACCCGGTGGCGCACATGGCCCAGCGCGAGGAGGACGGGGGCGTCGGTCAGGACGGGGATGTGGTACGGGAACGGGCGGGGGCCGACCATGTCCGGCGGGCCGCTGAAGCCACCGTCCGCGTTCTGGTGGGCGAGCAGCCAGGACAGGGCGCGGCCGACGGGGGGTGACGCGGTCCCGTAGCACAGGATGATCAGCCCGTAGGCGGTGCTGATCGGGTCGCTGGGATCGCCGGGCTGCATCCCCCAGCCGCCGTCGGGGTTCTGCGTCCCGCGCACCGAGTGCTCGATCCGTTCGGCCATGCGGGCCGTGCGGTGATCGTCCGGGCCGGCGGTGCAGGCCGCCAGACGCGCACGGAACATCGCGTGCAGCCGGCTGCGGCTCCACCCCGGTTCGAATCCGCCGTCCGGCCGCTGGCTGTCGGCCAGGAAGCCCAGGGCTCGCTGCCGGGCGGATCTGGTGGAGGGGTGCGGGGCCAGCGCGTTGACGGCCGCGGCCGTCATGCACGGCTCGGAAGGGGCACCGGCGACATAGGTGGGGAACCCTCCGTCGGCGCCCTGGACGGCGAGCAGCGCCCGCAGTCCGCGCCGCACGGCGGCACCGTGGCCGACGGGGTCGACACCGTGCAGGAACTCCAGGATGCACGAGGTGCAGTCGACGTCGTTCTGCGCCACCCGGGGGCCGAAGGACCAGCCGTCCGCGAGCGGCTCGCCCCGGGACAGGGAGACGCACAGGGAGCGCTGGGACTCGTCGACCTCGTGCGCGGCGAGCGCGTCCGCCATGTCCCGCAGCACGCCCGGCCGTGAACCGGCCGCGGCGAGCGCGATCCCCGCGGTGGACGTGCACCAGTGCTGGAGGTCCACGACGAACGGGAAGCCGCCGTCGTCACGCTGGTACCGCAGCAGGGTCCGCAGACCGCTGCGCACGGTCCCCTCCTGCCCGGGCAGGCCGGCGAGACCGTGCAGCGACAGCAGGTGCAGCAGCACATAGCCCTCCCACACCGTCGTCGCCGGGCGCACGGCGTCGACGGTCCGCAGCGCGGCGGCCGTCGCCCCGTTGCTGACGCCCGTGGCGCCGGCGAGGACCAGCGTGACGGCGGCCTGCTGCACGGCGGCCCAGGAGTGCACGGACTCCGTGGGGGAAACGTCGTCGGGCGTCGGGGCGGCGTCGGGCGGCACCGGGCATCCGAACAGCGACAGCACGGCGTACAGCATCCTGCGGCGTCGGGCGGAGATGAAGGCCGGTGCGGCGCCGAGCAGCGCCTCTGTCAGCTTGCCGACGATGTCGGCGTCCGCGGCGGAGGCCCGGTCGGTGGCGCGCCCGACCGCCAGCGTGGCGAGGACGCGGTCGAACTCCTGCGGGGAGTCGAGGTGTTTGCGGAGGAAGGCGAGGACCCGGTCCCGGGCCGGCGAGTCCACGCCCGTGCGTGTCATCAGCGACAGCGCCAGCGCGGATTCCAGCACCCGGCTGTGGCATTCCCCGCGTATCGCGCCTTCGTCGTCGACCTGGCCGCTGACATGGGTGACCAGACGCGATGTGGCCTCGCGCAGGTGCGCGGGGTCGATGTCCGCGGGCCACGGAATGAGGGCCCGGTGCAAGGTGTTCATGGGTCTCATGGCGCACTCCTGTCTGGATACCTGGTGGCCGGTGGGGAATCGGGAATTCCTGCGGTCCGGCGCTTTTCCGGGCATGGCTGACCGAACGCAGCTCTCGGCGGTGAATGGTCACGGCGCCGAGAGCTGCGTGAATATCTGCGTTCGGATCAGATGAAGGCCACAGCCCCGGGATTCCACTTGTAATGCGTCTCGAGCTTGCAGTACTCGCCTTCCGCGGCCGCCGCGACGCCGTACACGAATTTGCGGTCCGCGCCGCCGTAGGGAACGCTCCGGACGAATTTCTCGAGCTGTGGCTCGACGGTCACGGGGAGGCTCGACAGATCCGTGGTCGTCACACCGAAGCTGAAGCGCTCGATCGTGGGAGAGTCCCAGTTCAGGGTGGTGTACAGGCCGAACGCCCGGCTGCCGAGCCGGAGCATCCGGTCGCTCGGCTCCGGAAGCCCGATCTCACGGAGCATCTGCCGGACGCGGTCGGCTTCGAAGCACTCCGCGGGAACGTCGTTGAAATACACGTTCACGGTTCTGTGCAGGTAGTCGACCGCGACGAAGGCGACCTTGTCGTCCAGTCCGTGACGGGCGAAGAAGTCGAAATTTCCGGCGAGGCTGTCCGGCATGGCCGGGATGTCGATGAGTTCCGACAGCTTCTGCAGGTCCGCGGGGGCGAATCCCGCATAGACCTTCGTGAAGCCGCTCACCACTCCGAAGTCGATGCCGTACCCGTCGACCGGAAAGCGCTCCTCGATGTCCGCGAGCAGAGCTCCGACGGGGTGGTCCGTTTTCGGGGTGAGCCCTGCCGACAGGGCCGCCGGGTAAGGGTTCTGGTCCTTCGGGTGCGTGATGAAGCGGCAGTCGACGTCGCCCGCGTGCTGCGGGCCGGTCGCCATCCTGAAGGCCAGCGGCATGGCGTGCGCGAACGCGTCGCCGTACGCCGACAGGATGGGCCAGACCTTGTCGCGCGAGCAGGCTATGCCCAGCCGTTCCGCTGTTTCCGCGACGGCGGAGTAGATCTCCGCCTCGGGGGTTTCCGACATGTACGACTCCAAGCGAGTGAGGCATGCGCTCGCATGCGGCTGATGGGCACGGCGGAGGCCCTACCGCGCGGCGTAGACGCGCTGGTGACCGAAGAGCCCGACGAGCCGGTAGGGCCCGGTCGTCTCCTCCGGCACGGGGTGGTCTCCGCCGTCGGCGGGGAAGGACCGCTCGTGGAGTTCGCGGTACCTGGGGTAGTCGATCCGCTCCCGGCGGCCGATGGCCTCGCGGTGCGCCCCGGTGCGCAGATGCGCGCGGTAGCCCGGGACGACGGTGCCGGCGAAGAACTCCGCGACGCTGCCGGACCCGTAGCTCAGGAAGCCGATGGCCTCACCTGTCAGGTCGTCGGCGTGGTCGAGCAGCGAGGCCAGTCCGACGTACATCGACGCGGTGTAGCTGTTGCCGATCTCGACGTTGTAGGCCGTGGTGAGCCCGGTGGCGCGGGTGATCTCGTCCTCGTCGGCGGGGTGGCCGTTCAGCTGGAGCAGATGCCGGTGCGCCTTGTGGGCCATCTTGGTGAACGGCTGGTGGTAGCAGAAGGCGTGGAACTCGTCGAGCTTGCGGCCGCCGCGCTCGGTGTAGTCCTTCCAGGCGCCTTCGACCGACTGCAGATAGGCGGAGATGGATTTCCGGCCGTCGACCAGGGCGGTGCTGAGATAGTTCGGCCGCCAGAAGTCCATGATGTCGGCGGTGAACATGCCGGACCCGTCCTCGATGCGCACCAGAGCCGGATCCGCGCCGATCAGCATGGCCACCGCAGCCGCGCCCTGCGTGGCCTCGCCGGGGCTGCCCAGCTCGTACCGGGAGACGTCGGCCGCGATCACGAGGACCTGCTCCGACGGGTCCCGGCGCACCAGCCCCATCGCGAACTGCAGGGCCGCCGTGCCGCTGTAGCAGGCCTGCTTGAGCTCCACGACCCGGGTGGCGGAGGGCAGTCCCAGCAGCGAGTGGACGTAGATCCCCGCCGCCTTCGACTGGTCGACGGAGGTCTCGGTCGCGAAGACCACGGTCCGGATCCGGTCGGAGCCGTGCCGGGCCACGATGGGGGCGGCGGCGTCGGCGGCCATCGTCACGATGTCCTCGTCCGCGGCCGGCACGCTCATCGCGCGCTGGCCGATGCCCCGGTGGTACTTGGCGACGCCCGTCCCGTTGTGGGCGGCCAGGGTCTCGTGCGTCAGGACGTACTGCCCCGTGGCGACCGAGAGGTCGTGGATTCCTGTGGTGAGGTCCCCGGGCATCACTTGCCTCCGATCTTCGACGCGGCGTTCCTGCGTTCCAGCCGGACGTGCGCCCGCATCAGCTCACCGGGGTTCGTCTGGGCCGCCATCAGGGAGAGTTCGCCGCACAGCACCGTCGCGGCCGCGACGACCGCGAGGCGGCGCGCGTTGTCGCCGGGTTCGCGCGCCTCGCGGCAGCCGAGCCGCTCCAGGTTCTCCTCGACGAAGTCGAGGCCCTTGCCGTTGCCGACGGTGCCCACGATCAGGTTCGGCAGGGTGCAGGAGAAGTACAGGTCGCCGTCCCGGTCCTCGGCCACGGTGACGCCCTGGGAGCCCTCCACGATGTTCGCCGCGTCCTGTCCCGTCGCCAGGTAGAAGCCGAGCAGCATGTTCGCGTAGTGGGCGTTGGCCGAGCGGATGCCGCCGGCCAGCAGGGTGCCGATCATGTTCTTGCCGACGTTCAGTTCGGCCATCGCGGCGGCCGTGGTGCGCAGCGACTTGCGCACGACGTCCCGGGGCAGCGTGAGTTCGGCGACGACCCGCTTGCCCCGGCCGAGGATGCCGTTGACCGCGGTCGCCTTCTTGTCGGTGCAGTAGTTGCCCGAGATGGAGCCGTAGCTGATCCCGGGAATGGCCTGCAGGATGTGGCCGAGGAGCGCGTCGGCGGCCAGCGTCGCCATGTTGTGCCCGGAGGCGTCCCCCGTGCTGAACTCGAACCGGAGGAACAGCAGGTTGGCCGCGATCTCGTGGTGGAATCCGATGAGTTCGACGAACCGGCCGCAGGTGCGCACGACGTCACGGAGTTCGTCCAGGCGCGCGTCGACCTCCAGGGCGGCCATGTGGGCGGTCTGCGCGTCCTCGGCCCGTACGAGGACCGAGCGCGTCATCCGCTCGTCGACCAGGGTGGCGACGATGCCCTGGTCGACCATCGTGGACAGCCGGGCGCCGCGCCCGACGGAGGGCCACAGCGGTGACTCGTAGGTGGCGAGCGGCACGTGGGTCTCGAGCTCGGCGACGTTCCCCGATATGCGCAGGGGACCCACCCATTTCATGGGAACGCCGGCGACCGCATGGGGTTCGGTCATCGGGTACCTCCGATCGTCTCGTGGTGCGTGCTGGAGGAGTTGGTGCGGTAGGACCGGGAGCGGGTGGCCAGCCACCGGGTCTCGATCCCCCGGTCGGCGCAGAACGTGCGCAGGTCGCCGTGGACCAGCACGTCGCAGTGCGCGAGGTCGGCGGGGGTGGGCGCGCCCAGCGCCGTCATGAGGGCCGTGAGCTGGTCGATCCACGAGGTCAGCAGCGAGATCAGGGCCGGGGGGCCGCCGTCGAGCACGGTCTTGAGGAACAGGCCGGAGGCACCGACGGCGGAGGCGCCGAGCGCCAGGGCGCGCGCCACGTCGAGCGGATGACGGACACCGCCGGAGGCGAGCACCGGAAGACCGACGCCCTGGGCGTCGAGGAGGCAGGCCGGCGTGGACTGTCCCCAGCCGTTGAGGTAGGCGTAGTCGGGCCGGTCGCGCCGGTCGTTCTCGATCCGCGCGAAGTCCGTGCCGCCGCTGCCGGAGACATCGGCCACCCGCACGCCCATCTCCTGGAGCCTCAGCAGGGTTTCGCGGCTGAGGCCGAAGCCGACCTCCTTCACGATCAGGGGAACGTCGACGGCCGCCGCGATCTCCTCGATCCGCGGGCCCCAGGCGGCGAACGAGCGGTCCCCCTCCGGCATCACCGTCTCCTGGATCACGTTGACGTGGATCTGGAGGGCGTCGGCCCGCAGCAGGTCCACGGCCCGGCGCGCCTTGTCGACGGTGGCGTTGGCGTTGATGTTCGCCAGGACGAAACCGCCGGGGTTCTCCTTGCGCATCACGCTGAAGGTCTCCGCCACCGACGCGTCGGCGAAGTACGGACTCATGGATCCGGTCGCGATGGCGACCCCGGTCTCGCGGGCAGCGATCGCCAGATCGCGGTTGATCTCACCGGTCTTGGGGCTGCCGCCGGTCATCGCGTTGATGTACAGCGGCACCTGCCACTCCATGCCGCCGAAGCGGGTGACCGTCGAGACGTCGGAGCGGTCGACGCCGGCCAGCGCGTGGTGCACGAAGGACACGTCGTCGAACTGGTTGTGCCCGCTGCGCCGGCGATGCTGCTCGGTGGCGAACCGCACGTGCGCGTCCTTGCGCTCAGCGATCATGCTGGGCTCCCTTTCGTCGGCTGGATCCGAATCGGCAGCGGGAGCACGCCCGCGGCTTCCCACCGCTCCCGCAGCCGCGACACCCGTGACGCCTCGGCGGCCTCCAGGAACGCGATGCCGCAGTCGCCGCCGCCGGCACCCGAGGGCTTCGCGGCGCCGCCGACGGCCTCGGCGACGTCGCACAGGGCCGTCAGCACCGGGGTGAAGATGCCGAGGCGGACGGCGCCGTCGAGATCGGCGAGCATCCGGCGCGCGCTGCGGATCCGGTGCAGCAGTTCGTCGTCGTCCCCCCGCTCGAGGGCGCGGATCACGGCCTCGGCGCCGGCGTCGCTGCGGCGGACGAAGTCCCGCTGCAGCGCGCTGCCCCGCCACTCCCCCGACTCCAGGCGGCCCGTCAGCGAGGCGGTGGCGGCCGGTTCTCCCGTCCAGCCCACCTCCAGCGCGAGGTCCCGGGGCGGTGGCAGCCGGCGTACCGAGAAGCCGGGCCACGGCTCCTTGAGGGCGTGTTCGAGGCCCCCGCGCCGGGCGAGGGCGAGCACGGCCGCCCGGTCGGGTGCCCGGTAGGCGATCCAGCCGCCCCACACGCTCGCGGCGAGATCGCCGCCGGAGGAGCGCGGGTCGTGCCGCGCCGTGGCCAGCAGCGCGAGCCTGAACCGAGCATCGGGTGAGAGTTCCAGGCCGTGGTACGCGGCCACGGCGGACACCGTGGCGACCGTCACCGCGCCGCTCGACCCCAGCCCGAACTTGGTGCCGTCGCGGTGCAGGCCGCTCGTGATCGCGACCCGTACCGGCGGCGGGCGCCGTCCGCGCTCGGCCAGCAGTCCGTCGACCACGTCGATCGCCGCAACCACGTGGCCGAGCCGCTCCGGGGTCCGCGGCCCGGCGTCGGTGCGGGTGCCGTCGGCGGCGCCGGACCGGGTGAGTCCGTCGGCACCGCGCCGCAGGCGCGCCCCTCGTGGGAAGAGGTCCGACTCGATCACGGCCTCGGGCCCGTCGGCCGCTGACACGGTGACGCCGACATGGCGGTCGACCGCCACCAGGACCGCCGGGTGGCCCGGCTCCAGCACGGCGTACTCGCCGACCACGAACAGCTTGCCCGGGGCGTGCCGGGTGACCGCCCCGGTCACCGCCCGGCCTCCGTGGTCAGCCGGGCGCCCGGCCCGCGCCGCGCGGTGAACACCGAGCAGCCGGGGGCGGCGTGGCGCACCGCTTCGGCCACCCGGTCGGCGTCGGCGGGCCGGCACAGGACCTTGACGTTGGGGCCGGCGTCCATCGTCGCGTAGGCCGGCACGCCGTCCGCACGCAGCCGCAGCACTGCGTCGAGCACGCCCAGGGTGGCCGGGGAGAAGTAGCGCACGGCGGGTCGCGCCGCCAGCATCGTCGCGTGCATGCCGAGGGCGTTGCGCTCGGCGGTCTCCCCGACCGCACGGAGATCACCCCGCCGCAGCGCCGCCCGCATCTCGGCGAGATCCGCCGTGCAGGACGCCGCCCAGGCGCGGTAGAGGGGCGAGGTCTCGACGGTCCGCCGCATGGCGTCCCGGCTGGAGACGGCCTTGGCTCCCGCGTCGACCACCGCGATCACCAGTGCGGGGTCGAGGTCCGCGTCCTTCACCGGCTCCGCGTAGGAGCCGAAGTCCGCCGCCGTACCGATGCCCCGGCCGGCATGACAGACCGCGAAGCCGCCGAACATGGACCGGGAGGCCGACGCGGAACCCCGGCGGGCCAGCCTGGACAGCACGGTCCGGTCGAGGTCGAGCCCGTAGGCGGCCGCACCGGCCAGGGCCAGGGCCGCGAAGCCGCTCGCCGAGGACGCCAGTCCGGCCCCGGTGGGGACGGAGTTGCGGGTGTCGACGACAGCCGGCTCGGAGCGTCCCGACCTCTTCCGGAGCAGGTCGAGAAAGCCGACGACGCGCCGGCGCACCTCGCCCTCCGCGGGCCGGCCGTCGAGCGTGACGGTGTCGGCCGCCGCCCCGGGGTCGGGCCGGACGGTGGTGGTCGTCGGGAAGATGTCCAGGGTCATCGACAGGCTGTCGGCGTAGGGGATCATGAGCCGCTCGTCGCGTTTTCCCCAGTACTTGATCAGCGCGATGTTCGGGTGGGCCACGGCCGTCGCGCCGTGGCCCGGGGCGTCGGCGGCCGGCGCGGCCGGCTCCGCCCGATGGTCAGTCCGCATGGTGCGCATACCTTCCTGCCGGCACGATCCAGGTCCGGACGGCGCCCGCGTCCCGCAGGGCGCTCACCACGGCCGCCGCCCGGGCGGGTCCGCCGGCGAGCGCGATCATGCAGCCCCCCAGGCCGCCGCCGCTGAGCTTGGCGCCCAGGCTGCCCGCGCCGAGCGCGGCCCCGACCAGGGCGTCGATCCGCTCCGTGCTGATCCCGAGCTCGCGCAGCAGCCGGTGGTTCTCGGTCATCCGCCTGCCGAAGTCGCTCCACCTGCCGTGCGCGAGGTCGTGCACGGCCTCGTTCGTCAGGTCCGACACCTGGCCGACGAACGCTTCCCTGATCCGCGGTTCGCGCTCGAACCTGCGCCGCAGCAGCTCCACCGCTTCCCAGGTGCCGCCGCTCACTCCGCTGTCCGCGATGACGAACCGTGCGCCCGGGGCGGAGGACGCGTCGGCGGCGGCGCGCGCCCCGGCCCCTTCCTCGGCGCGCTCCCCGGCAGGCGGCGAGCCGTCACCCGGTGTCGGCAGGGGCAGCTCCCGTGCGGTGCCGGAGCGGAACAGCAGGGGGGAGGCCGCGCCGGTGGCGACGGCGTCGATGCCGCTCGCCCTGCCGTGCGTCACCTTCTCGGAGGCCTGTACGAGATCGAACGTCGCCCTGGCGTCGAGGCGGCGGCCGAGGAGGTCCGCGAGTGCCAGCACCGCCGCCCGGGCACAGGCGGCGCTGGAGCCGAGCCCGCGCCCCTGCGGGATCGAGCAGTCGATGAGCACATGCGCACGCGGGCCGTCCGCGATGCCGGCCCAGTCCCTGAACTCCGCGACCAGGCGCAGCAGTCCGCTCGACGACGACGCTATCCGCGACGTGGACCCGGGACCGGACAGTTCGAAGGTCACCTGGTCGGCGCCGCCGTTGCCGGGGCGGGGCGTCGCGCTCGCGACGACCGGCAGCTGGGGCACCGGGACGGCCAGCGCCGGAGCGCCGTACACGACGGCGTGCTCGCCGAGCAGGATCGCCTTGCCGTGGGCACGTCCGACGCCGGAGCGCCGGTCCCCGGGGCCCGGCCCGTCCCCGGGGACCGTCCGGTCGCCGGCGGTGCGCTGGGGTGTCGCCGCCATCAGCGGACCCGCTGCGTCACCTTGGTCGCCATGGCGGCGAGCTGTTGTTTGGCGAGACCGGCGGCGCTGCTCGCCTCCAGCACCGCGATGGCCTGGTCGGCGCGGCGCTGGATCTCCCGTTCGATGTGCCGCACGGCGCCGACGTCGGTGAGGACGGCACGCACCCGCGCGAGGTCGCCTTCGGTGAGGTCCGTCCCGATCTTCGCCCTGAGGAACGCCGCCGCACTCGGGTCGCGTGCGTCCGCGCGCTTCAGCGCCGTCGCGAGCAGCACCGTGCGCTTGCCCTCGCGCAGGTCGTCGCCCGACGGCTTGCCCGTCACCGCCGGATCGCCGAACACGCCCAGCAGGTCGTCCCGCAGCTGGAAGGCGATGCCGATGTCGGCGCCGAACGCCCGGTAGGCGGCGACCAGTCGGGCGTCCGCGCCGGCGATCGCGGCGCCGAACTGCAGGGGCCGTTCCACCGTGTACGAGGCCGTCTTGTACCGGTCGACCAGAAGCGCCGCGTCGACGTCCTCCTCCTGGCTCGCCTGGCTGATCAGGTCGAGCAGCTGGCCGTACATCACCTCGTACCGCACCGCGGACCACACCGGTGCGAGCCGGGTCTGCGCGTCCGCCGGCAGCCCGGAGGCGCGCACCATGACGTCGGACCACACCAGGGCCAGGTCCCCGACGAGGATGGCGGCGCCCGCGCCGAACAGGCCGGGGTCTCCGGAGAAGCGCCGCATCCGGTGCCGCTCGGCGAAGACCACATGGGCGGCGGGATGGCCGCGACGGGTCTGGGAGGCGTCGATGATGTCGTCGTGGATCAGTCCCGACGCGTGCAGCAGCTCGAACCCCGCGCAGGCGCGCAGCACGGCCGGGGCGACCGGGTCGTCGGGGTCGCCGCCGGCACCGATCCAGCCCAGCCAGGCGAACGTCGGGCGGATGCGCTTGCCGCCGCGCAGGACGTAGTCCTCCAACTCCCCCACCGTCGCCGCGAAGTCCTCGCCGAGCGAAGCGGCCTCGGCCCTGCGTTCCGCGAAGAAGTCACTGATCGCGGCATCAATGGCGGCCGGCTCCACGGCTGTTCCGAGATAACTCACGGTCATGCTTTCATCTCCCGGTCGAGGCGTCGGTCAATCTCGTCATCAAACGGCTGGGATTTCCGTGAATTCGCCCGCACGAAACAAGGAAACCTAGGAAATGGTTCGCCAATGTCGCTGACCTGATCTCCGGCGAATCGCAACGACACGAACCGTAATGACGAAACGTCTGTGCTGCCCACTACCCGGGCGAGTAGTGCGAATGCGGCCGGGTATTCCCCGAACGCTGGGGCCGTCCCGTATAACTGAAGCGGCCACGCTGATCGCTCGACTCGATCACGGGTGGACGACAGGTGTGCAACCGGCCGCTCCGGACAGTTGCACACCGCGTTGCGCCTGACGGAAAGCTGCTGGGACGGCTCTGCAGAGCAACACGGGGGGAATCATGAATCCATTGGCGGGGCGTGAGCGGATCCTGTCGGTCCTGGGCTCCCACTTGGACGCCACGGCGCGGGGATCCGGGAACTGCGTCGTCGTGGAAGGCCCCTTCGGGGTGGGCAAGACCCAGTTGTTGCAGGCCGCGGCCATGGAGGCGGCCGAGCGCGGTCTGACGGCGGTCGTGGGACGCTCGGGCGGCGCCGACGAGCCGGCCACCCCCGTGCACCTGCTGATCAACTTCTTGCGGCGGGCCCTGCCCGGCGCGGACGGGCTCGACGAACTGGCGCGTCCGGACGGCAATCCCTTCTGGCTCATGGACCGGATCGGTGAGCTGGTCGAGGACGCGGCGCGCAGGCACCCGCTGGTGATCGTGCTCGACGACGCCCACCGTATCGACGACGTCAGCGCACTGGCCCTGCGCGAACTCGTCCGCTCTCTCGCCTCGTCCCCGGTGCTCTGGCTGCTGGCCCGCCGGCCGGTGCCCGCGTCGGCGCTCGCCCAGCACGCCTTCGACTGGCTGGTCGGCCACTGCGCTGTCCGGCTCCATGTGGGGACGCTGGACGACGAGGCGGTGGTCGAGCTGTGCACCGGCGTCCTCGGCGCCAAGCCCGATGCGTCGGTGCTCCGCTGGGCGGACCGCTGCCGGGGCAACCCGTGGCTGCTGAAGAACGTCCTGCGTGCGCTCATGAAGGCCGGACAGGTCGTCGTCCTGGACGGTACGGCCTCGGTGCTGACCGAGCGCGTGCCCGTGGGCGTCCGTACGGCGGTCGACAGACTGCTGGCCGGCATGCCGCCGGTGGTCCGGGGGCTCCTGGAGCACGGTGGGCGGTCCGGCCGCCCGTTCACGGTCGGGCACATGGCGGGCCTGCTGGGCGAGCCGGCCACAGCACTGTCCGCCGCCGCCACGGAGGCGGTGCAGGCGGGCCTGCTGCGCAGGGAGGGCGACGAACTCGCGTTCACCCATGAGGTGATCGCAGAGGCGCTCCGGCTCGGGGCGTCCCCGGGGGACGAGTCCGCCGGGTCCGGTCCCGCCGTGACGCCCGCCCGGGACGTCCGCCCCGGTCCGCCGGCCGGTCCGCCCGCCGTGCCGGAGCGGCCGTCGCCGGCGGAGGACGGGGACGCGGCCATGGCGGTCCGGGCCGTCGTGGCACTGGCGTGTCACGGCGACGACGCACCGGGAGCACTGGCGCGCGCACTGCGCCTGCTCGCCGCGGTGGGCAGGGCTGCCGAGGCCTGCCGGCTCCTGGACATCGCCGTACGTCCCGGGCCCGGCGCGGTGGCGGAGTCGCGGCGCGTGCTGGAGCTGGCGCGGGGTCTGCGCGGCGCCGACGGACATGGCCTGTCCGCCGTCGTGCCGGACCGGGCCTCCGCAGCGCGGGACGCGTGCCGGCCGGACCACGGAGGGCAGGACCGGGCGGCCCTGGACAGACCTCGGCGGGCCCCTGCGGACGGCCCGTTGTGGACCTGGCTGGTCCGGGCCCTCGTCGCGGTCGACCACTTCGACGAGGCGGAGGCCGTCCTCACCGCCCTCGGTGAGGAGACGGACAGGTTCGGCGAGGACTGGTCGGCGTCACTGTGGCACGGTCACCGGGCCGAACTGATGGCGGCGGCGGGCCGGCTCGAGGAGGCGCGCGCCGAGGCCGAGAGCTCACTGCGGCTGGCGGAGCGGTCGTCGTCCGCGCACGCGGTGCCCGCACGTCTGGTCCTGGCCCGCATCAGTACGCAGTGCGACGACCTGGCCACCGCCAGCGAACAGCTGCGCAGGGTCGAGCACATGGTGCCCCGGGTTCCGGCAGCCGACCGGACCCGCCTGGACTGGGCGCTCGCACAGTTCCACGCCGCCAGCGGGCGCCCGGCGATGATGGTGCGCACGCTGATCGACGCCGAGGTACGGACGTCGCCCGACCCGTTGCTCTTCGCCGAGGCCCACACCGCCGCCGCGACACTCGTCCGCCAGGCCCGTCAGGCGGGACTCGGCGCGGAGGCCGAGCAGGCGGCCGCGTTCGCCCGGCACATCGCCGAGCGCAATCCGGGGGTGCGGTCGCTGCGCGGCGGGGCCGAGCACGCGGAGGGTGTCCTGCGCGACGACGCGACCGCACTGCACCGCGCCGCGGAGCTCCACCGGCTCGCCGGACGTCCGCTCGCGGCGGGCAACGCGCTGGAGGACGCGGCGCGGGTGGAGCGGGGCACCGGGGACGGAAGCCGGGCGGTCCAGCTCCTCGAGTCCGCCCTGGACCTCTATCTGGACTGCGGCGCGACGCGTGACACGGCACGCGCGCAGAAGAAGCTGCGCCGTCTGGGCGTGCATCATGTGCGCCGGCTCGGCGCCGGCCGGCCCAAATCGGGCTGGGAGAGCCTCACGAGCGCGGAGTTGCGCGTGGTACGGGCGATCGTCGACGGCAGGACCAACCGTGAGGCGGCGAGCGTGCTGTTCCTGTCGCCCCACACCGTCGACAGTCATCTGCGGCGGGTGTTCTCGAAGCTCGACATCAACAGCCGCGTCGAGCTGACCCGGCACTTCTTCGCCCATGAGGCCCCGGTGCCGGCCGGCGCCGCGCGGTCCGGATCCACGAGCTGAATCCGTCCGCGGCCCGGCGCCGGCCGGGCACCGTCATCCCCATGAGCAGCAATGGGCATGACATCACGGGATCAGGCGTCGTTCTCCTCACCGTCCATCGAGTAGACGGCGGCCCCACTCGAATAGGTAGCCGCCTGGCGGGCCAGCTCGACGCGGGTGTTGATCCCCAGTTTCCGGTAGATCTTCCGCAGGTGGTAGTTCACCGTGTGGGCGGACAGATGCACCCGCCTGGCGATCTGGCGGTTCGTCAGTCCGACGCTCACCAGATAGGAGATGCGCTGCTCCATCTCCGAAAGGCGCGACCAGCAGGTGAATTTCTGGATCGACGAGGTGTCCTCGGACGGCGAGGAAACCGCCTTCCGCCACCGCGCCGGGGCCTGGGCCGCGTACAGCTTGGCGAGTTCCTCGGTCGCCAGGGCGACGGAAACGGGATCCGGGGACTCCACGATGATGCGTGCCAGGGCAGCCGTGTCCCCGTCGGCCAGCGCATTGGCGTGCATGGCCGTGAGACCGGTGATCGAGAAACCCGGATTGTCGCCCGCGAGGCCGTCCACGGTGTCGAGGACGCTGCGTTCGAGGTCGCCGTCACCGACATCGCGTGCCAGCCGGACGAGGAACGCGGCGGCGCTCGGATCCTCGATGTAGAGGGATCTCTGCGTCGGCAGATGACCATATGTGCTTGACAGCAGTTCGACGGCCGCCCGGGGCCCGTCCTTCTTGGCCGTGACAAGGATGTCAGTCCAGGCGTACTGGGCGGACAGCAGCACGGCATGACAGCTCGCCAGGTCGGCGTGCATCCGCTCCACGTGCTCGATGGCGACGGGCAGGTCCCCCAGGTACAGGGAGACGGTACCGAGCACGGAGGACGCCAGCGGCCGGAGCATGGGAACGGCTTCCCGCTCCCACGCGACGGTCGCCGCTTCCGCCTGCTGGCGCGCATCGCCCAGACGCTTGGCCTGGAGGTACACGCGAGCCCGCTGGGCCGCGGGTGCGGCCGTCCAGACCGGTGAGGCCATGTTCCGCAGACCGGCCTCCGCGGCATCGAGCAGCGATTCGGCCTTGTCGAACTCCCGGAGGTTGGCGAACTTTCCGGCCAGCGCGAGCTGCAAGTGGAGTCTCCACACGGGATCGATCCCATCGCTGTACCGTACGGCGGTACGTCCGAGACTGAGCCCCTCGGATAATGCCCCGGCTCGCCAGCGTATATTCGAAAGAGTGGAAAGTGCCATCAACGCGGCGACGTCACCCGGTCGGGTACCGCGCTCTCGAAGAATTTCCTCGGAGAGCGTGACGGCCTTTTCCTGCCCAAGGAGAAAACAACCCAGAATCACTGACGCCTCGGCATCGGCCCGCACCGCGTGCGGGATTCCAGGATCGGCCAGAACGCTTTCCGCGGCGCGTACGCCGGCGACTGCGTCGCCGTTCATGATCAGGCTGTGCGCCCTGGAGCACTGGTCACCGGCCGCCTCTGAGGCCACGAGACATAATTCCGCCGGTCCTTTGACCGTCCCGCCGCACACCTCGCCGTTCTCGTGGGTGCGCTGCGCGAAGGCGCCTCGTGCCTCACGCTGCAACGCGCCGCGCGCAGCCGCGGGAATGGACTCGAAAACACCCCGGAAGTGAACATCGCTCTGGAACGCCAGTCGCTGCTCGGCCTCGACGAGGAATCCGGAGACCAGAGCCTCGTCCAGAGGGGCGAGCAGACTGGCCGAGGACCGGTCCAGCATCCTGGACACGTCCTCCAGCAGAAACGACCGGCCCAACACCGCCGCGACCTTGAGGAACTGCTGACAGGCCGCGCTCAGCCCGCTCAACTGACGGCTCACGGCGGTCAGCGCACGACGCGGGACCCGGCGTACGGTGCACCGGACGACACCGTCGCGCCGCTCGACGAGCCCTTCCTCGGCGAGGCCGAGCGCGAATTCGGCCAGCAGGCGGGAATCCCCGCCGACACCCGCCGCGAATTCGACCAGCTCGCGGCCGACATCAGCCCCGAGTATCTCGGATAACACTTTTCTCCGGGATTCTTCGTCGAGCGCTTCCGGAGACCACCGTCCACTCGCGTCGCAGGGTATTGCGCCCGACTCCCGGTACGTAGTTGTCGATCTCACCGACATGACCCCCACCCCGATCACACTCGTGCAACTGAAAAGAACAAGTTGAAATCGTTCGACCGCAGCACGCGTAAAGCGCTACGGCCTTCCGGTTTCGAACGTCAAGTTCATCAATTGATAGCGAGAACACGCGATCAGCGTCGGATCGGTTCAAGGTATGCCAAAGCCTGCCATGATTCACCCCCGTATACCGTCCGGCCCCGCGAGGAACCGGAACTTCCAGCGCAGCCGGCTCTTACTCGGCAGTACTTTTCGACTGAACGTCAACAGCGACGGGCAGCGGCCTGCACCCTTCTGCTCAAGGCGGGCATTTGCGACTATCCGCAGCTTCCCAACTATAGCACGGTGCAAGGTTTAGGCCAGCGGTCCCGTAATGATCGATTCGCGCACCGCGAGACGCCTCGAACTGTTTCCCCGAAGGGCGCGGAACCTGTGGTTCGCAAAGCCCACTCCATTGCATTTCGGCGACGCCGTACGGGATACGACATGTCAGGGAGAGACCGAATTGCGGTGACCTGCCGGAGTGACGGGGCGACCACGGCCGGAGCTCACCCTCCGGACGCCAGCGGGCTGCGCAGGGGGAGATAGCGGGCGTCGGCGCCGTTCGCCGCGGTCCAGCGCAGGAGGAGGTTGGTCTTGGCCGGCAGGGTCGGGGCGGTGAGGAGGGCGGGGATTTCCGGGAGGTCGTGGCGGGCCAGTTCGCGGCGTACCGCGGGCCAGGGGTCGAGGCCGGGGTGGTGGTCGGCCAGGGCGGCGGCGATCTCCATGAGGTGGTTGACGAGCAGGCAGTACACCAGACGCTCCCAGCCGGCCTCCCGGGACACCGTGGGCGCGGAGGGGCCGCCCGCCGCCTCCGGGAGGAGTTTCACGCCCTCGGCGTCCCGGAAGAGGGCCTGGACGGGCATGCCGTCGGGGTCCACCGCGACGAGCGTGTTCTGCAGGTGCGCCTCCAGGACGACCCCGTGCCCGGCGAAGGCCGTCAGGGCCGGGGGCACCACGCGGGACAGGTACGCCTCCCACCAGGCGTCCGGGCGGGCGGTGCCGGCGAGCGGGTTGCCGGGGAAGCCCTCGGCCAGCGCGGCCGCCAGGTAGCACGTGGCGCCGGGCGCCAGATGCCCGCGCAGTCCGTCGCGGACGACGACGGCCAGCTGTTCGAAGGCGAAGTCCGCGGTGCGGTGGCCCCGGTCGCTCAGCCAGGCCGGAGCCGGCGCCGGGCCGTGGTGGGCGGCGAAGGCGGAGCGCACGGCCCGGTCCGTCGCGCGCAGTCGCAGCAGGTCGTGGCGCCACAGCCGGCGGATGTCGTTGGTGATGCGCACATCCAGGCTGAACTTCAGGAACAGGTCGCCGCCGGGGTCGTACACGGTGCGGACGGCCGCGGTGGGCCACACCGGGAAGCCGGTCGTGCCCAGCCGGACCAGCCGGCCGTCGGCGAAGGCGGGCGCGAGGTCGCGGGCGGCGAGCTCCAGCTGCCAGGGATGGGCGGGCAGCAGACGGTAGCCGGGCGGGGCGGTGCCCAGGCGGTCGAGGGCCGCGGTGTCGCCCTCCTCCACCACCGTGTCCGCGCGCACGCCCAGCAGCGTCAGCGGGAAGCGGGCGTACGCCTCCGGCGCGTACGGCAGCCAGGCGGCGGCGGGGCCGCCGCCCCGGGCCTTGGGGGCGGGGTGGTGGGTGTGGCCGGTGAGCAGCGACTGCTCGGAGCGCAGATAGGCGTCGTCCGGCGGGGCGGCCCGGGCGCGGGCGTCGAGCAGGGCTGCCACGGCGTCCCGGCTGTCGAGCATCTCCGCGGGCAGTTCGTGGTTGGACGAACCGGTGAGCCGGCGCAGCTCCTCGGCGGCGAGTTTCACCAGTTCCGCGTGGCCGACGCGGTGCCAGGCGCCCGCCGCGCGCACCTCGGGGTCGGTGGGACGACGGGTGCCGCGCACCCGCAGCAGCCGGCCCACGCCGGGGAGGCGGTAGGTGCGGTGGCCGCCGGGGTCCGCACGGGGGTCCGTGCCGGGCAGGGGCCGGGCCACCTCGCGCAGCAGGCAGTTCAGCAGTGGTACCGCCGCGTAGGCGTCGGCGAGCCCGGCGGGGGTGGCGCGGCTCGCCGCCGCGTCGTCGTCTGCGGGCGGGGGGATGAGGTCCACGCGTTCTGGTTCCCTACGGTCTGTCCGGCGGAGACGATCAGTATGTCTGGCATCGTTTCGTTCCCCCCGTACGTTCCCCTCCGTACGTTCGTCTTCGTACGTCGTCATACGTCCCCCGTACGTTCCCTCCTGTGCGTACCCCGAGGAGTCCGCCCGTGCACCGTTTCCCCAGCGCCGAGGCCGAGATCGCCGCCGAGCTGGCCGATGTACGGCCCGGCCTCGTGCCCGGGTACACGCGGGAGCTGCCCGGTGCCCGCGCGGCCGTCCTGACCCGGCTGTGGCGAGGGCTGGCGCACGAGCCGCTGCCGTGGGTCGCGCGGCGCGAACAAGGGGACGGGGACGGGGTGCTCACGCTGCGCCTGGCGGACGGGCGGCGACTCGCCGGACCGCGGGCGGATCCCTATGCGACCGACGCGTATGCCGGCGAGGTGCGGCTGGACGGGACGGCGTACGACGATCCGGTGCGGCTGATGACGGACCTCGCCGTACCGCATGCGGCGGGCTTCGCGGCCGAACTGGGGTACAGCGTCGCGTCGTTGGCGCTGTCCCGGGCGGGGCGGGTCCGTCCGGCGGCGTGGCCGGCACGGGACTGGGAGTGGGAGCAGCGGGTGGTGGACGGGCATCCGTTCCACCCCAACTGCCGGGCGCGGCCCGGGTTCTCGGTGGCCGAGCAGTTCGCCTACGGGCCCGAGCACGGGCCCGTCGTGGAGCTGGGGCTGGTGCCGGTTCCGGCCGGGGAGTGCCTGCTGGCGGGGGTGTGGCCGCGGTGGCTGCGGGAGGCGGGGCGGGTGCTGGTCCCGGTGCACCCCTGGCAGGCGGCGCATGTGCTGAAGCGGACGGGTGAGCGGCGGCTCGCGGCGCATCCGCTGATGGCGCTGCGCACCCTCGCGCTGCCGGACGGCCCGCACGTCAAGACGGCGCTGAGCGCCCGGCTGACCTCCTCCGTGCGCGACATCTCGCTCGGGTCGGTCGCGGCGTCCGCCGTGCTGTCGGACTTCGGCGCGGCCATGGCGGAACGGACGGACGGGCTGCTGCACATCACCCGCACGCTGGGCGCGGTGGCGGCCGGGTCGCCCGATCTCGCGGCGGTGCTGCGCGAGCCGCCGCAGGAGTACGCACGCGGCGGGGAGCGGGTGGTGCCGGTTGCGGCGCTCGCGACAACGGAACTCCCCCGCCGTGAGGCGTGGTTGGGCCGGTTCGCCCGGCTGGCGCTCACCGTCGGGCTGCGGCTGCTGGAGCTGGGGGTGGCGCTGGAGGCGCACGGCCAGAATCTGCTCGTGGTGCTGGCGCCGGACGGGGACCCGGTGCGGCTGGTGTACCGGGATCTGGCCGATCTGCGGGTCGGCCCGGCGCGGCTGGCCCGGCACGGTGTACGGCCGCCCGAGCTGCCCGCGCGCATGGTCACGGACGACGAACGCACCCTGCGCCGCAAGCTGTTCGGCTCGCTCGTCGCGGGGGCGCTGGCGGATGCGGCGGGCTCGGGGCCGCTCCTGCGCACGGCGCTGGAGAGCGCCGTACGGGATCTGGAGCGTACGCCCGACCTGCTCGCGCTGCGCGACGAACCGGTGCCGGCGAAGGCGCTGACGCTGATGCGCCTGTCCCCGCGGGCGGCCGGGGACCAGTGGGCGGAACTGCCCAATCCCCTTCATGACGGCGCTTTGTGACCCCCCGTTTTGAGTCACGGCCCTTCTGATCACTAGGATCCGCCGATGATCAGAAGAAAACGGCCGGTGGCAGGCGTGTGCGCCCTGCTCGCCGCACTGACGGCCGGGCTCGCCCTCCCGGCCGGGGCGGCCGCCGATGAACCCACGGGCAAGGACGCGCCCAAGGTGAACCTCGTCCTCGATGTGAGCGGCTCGATGCGGGCCAAGGACATCGACGGACAGTCCCGGATGGCGGCGGCGAAGCAGGCGTTCAACGAGGTGCTGGACGCGACGCCGGAGGAGGTCGAGCTGGGCATCCGCACGCTCGGTGCCGACTACTCCGGCGACGACCGCAAGGAGGGCTGCAAGGACACCGCGCAGCTCTACCCGGTCGGCCCGCTGGACCGGACG
Organism: Streptomyces speibonae; assembly: GCF_984686075.1. Lineage (NCBI taxonomy): Bacteria > Bacillati > Actinomycetota > Actinomycetes > Kitasatosporales > Streptomycetaceae > Streptomyces > Streptomyces speibonae. Next base: position 1,565,216 of record NZ_OZ480260.1, read on the forward strand.
GAGGCCAAGACGGCGGTGGCCACGCTGGTTCCCACCGGCTGGACACCGATCGGCCCGGCCCTGCTGGAGGCGGCGGACGACCTCGAGGGCGGCGACGGCTCCAAGCGGATCGTCCTCATCAGCGACGGCGAGGACACCTGCGCCCCGCTCGACCCGTGCGAGGTGGCCCGCGAGATAGCCGCCAAAGGCATCGGCCTGACCATCGACACCCTGGGCCTGGTGCCGAACGCCAAACTCAGCCGGCAGCTCAGCTGCATCGCGGAGGCGACCGGCGGTACGTACACCTCGGTCGAGCACCAGGACGAACTCACCGACCGGGTGAACGAGTTGGTGGACCGCGCGGCAGAGCCGGTGGTGACGCCGGTGGCCACGCAGGGCGCCGACTCGTGCGCGAAGGCGCCGACGCTCGAGTCCGGTCTCTACACCGACCGTGAGGAGTTCGGCGCACAGCGCTGGTACCGCGTGGACGTGCGGGCCGGGCAGGAGCTGCGTGCCTCGGTGAGCGTGGCGGCGGACCGGGCGGTGCGGCCCGACCACGGTGTGCTGCTGCGCGCGGTCACGGTGCGCGGCCGCGAGATCGTGCGCGGCGAGGCGGCGGGCAACGGCCGTACGGACATGCTCTCCACCGGCCTGCGTTACCCGAAGCCGGAGCGGGACGACGACGATGACCAGCAGACCGCCGAGGTGGTCTGCCTGGTGGTGACGAACTCCTTCGCGGCGGGCTCCGGGGTGAAGACCACGCCGGGCCTGCCGCTGGAGCTGACCGTCGACGTCGTGGACGGTCCGGACGGCGCGGACGACGTGGCCTCCTTCGGTCTGGGCCGGGGCTGGTGGCTGCTCGGCGCGCTGATCCTCACCGGTTTCGTCGCCGGTCTGCTCTGGGGCTGGCTGTCCCGCTGGCGGTTCGCTGTCTGGAGGACCAACTGATGCGTGCCGTACGTGTACTGAGTGCCGCCCTGCTCGCTCTCGGGCTCGCCGCGGCCCCCGCCGCGGCCGACTCCTCCCCGTCCCCCGAGGCGTCGGGGGACGACGCAGCGCCCACCCGCGCGGGCACGTCCTTCCGCACGGCGACGGAGGTCGAGCAGGGGCAGACCGCCACCGCGCGTGCCTCCACGGGCGACTACCTGTACTGGTCGTTCCCGGCGGACGCCGGGCAGCGTCCCACCGTGCGGGCGACCGTGAAGCTGCCGGAGCGCCACGCGGCGGAGACCTGGCAGATCGACGTGTACGACGGTCTGCGGCGCCGCCAGGCGTGCCAGTACGGCGCGCAGACCCGCACGGCCGGGACGGACGCGGCCTCCGTGGAGCTGGAGTGCGTGCTGCGCACGGTCCGTGCCTGGTCGGAGCCGTGGGCGAACGATCCGCTGCCGGGCACGTACTACGTCCGGCTCACGGTGCTGCGGCTGTCCACGGGCGACCTGGGACAGCCGGTGGACACCGAACTGCGGGTCGAGTCCAAGGACATGGGCGGCGCGGCGGCGGTGGACGGCTCGCTGTCCGAGCCGCTGGTGCCGGGTGTCGCCTCGCGGCCGGAGGCGGAGGCCGACGACGACTCGCCGTCGGCCGTGCTGGCCGGTCTGGAGCCGGAGGACGGCTGGACCTCGGGCTGGTGGTCCGACCGCTGGCTGTGGACCGCGGCGGGCGGCGCCCTGGCCGCCCTGGCCGGCGTAGCCGGCTACCGCCTCACCCGCGGCCCGGGCCGCCCGTCCCGGGTGCCGCCATCCGCATAGCCCTCTCAACCGGAAGGCCCGCCCTTGGTGCGGGCCTTCTGCACATCCGCGCCCCGCACGACTCGGCTCCGTCACACGCAGGGGGATGATGGGGAGATGACCGATGGGAATGATCCGCACATTCATGTCGCGTCGGACGTGGGACGGGAGGCCGCCTCCGTTCGGGGGGTGCTGGCGTCCACGTTCGGGATCGTGGGGGATCTGCCCGGCGAGGTGACCACCGGATGCGGGGTGCGGGTGGCCTACGCGATGACCTCTCCGCGTCCGGACCGGGTCACCTGTCTGGCGTGCCGCGAGCATGCCCGGCGTGAGCATCTGCGCCTCGCGGAGTGGGCCGAGCGGCTGGGCGGCATGCCGGGGGCCGCCGTCGGCCCGGTCGAGGTGAAGCGGGCGGCGGACCGGCACCGTGAGCTCGCCCGGGAGTTCTCCGGGGCGGGGAACTGAGGTCGCGGCCGGGCGTCACGCGTCCCTGAGCCGCTTGGCCAGGGGGCTGTCGCCCGTTACGGCCACGTGGTGGGTGCGGATGGCTTCGGTGAGAGTGAGCGCGCCTCGGCTGATGGACGTGCAGGTGGATGTGTCGAGGGTGAGGACGGCGTCGGGGGTGCGGGGGGCCGGGCCGTCGCCGTAGAGGGGGCCCTCGTCCGCGCCGGCGTGGAGGTGGAAGCGGCCTTCGTCCAGGTGGACTTCGACGAGGCCAGGTTCGCCGTCCAGGGCGCGGAGGAGGGGCAGGGCGAACCAGTGGGCCCGCACCGCGTCCGTGGGGCGGCGTTCGCCCAGTTCGGGTTCGCCCCAGGCGCCGAGGGCCTGGAGGACGGGGAGCAGGTCACGTCCCCGCGCGGTGAGTTCGTAGACGTAGGCCGCACCCGGCGGGGGGAGGCGGCGGCGGGTGGCGAGGCCGTCGCGCTCCATGTCCTTCAGCCGTGAGGCCAGTACGTCCGTACTGACGCCCGGCAGGTCCGCGTGCAGGTCCGTGTAGCGCCGCGGCCCGGCGAGGAGTTCGCGGACGATCAGCAGGGTCCAGCGGTCGCCGACGGCATCGAGCGCACGCGCGGCGGAACAGTACTGGTCGTAGCTTCGGCGAGGTGACATGCGACGCAGTCTAGACATGTTGTTGGACTATCCAAGCTCCCACTTGGTAAAACCAAGCAACACGACGTGAGGGGAAGCGGCGCATGGAGTTCCGGCAGTCGAGCAAGCTCAGCGAGGTCTGTTACGAGATCCGCGGTCCGGTGATCGAGCACGCCAACGCGCTGGAGGAGGCGGGGCACAGCGTGCTGCGCCTGAACACCGGCAACCCCGCGCTCTTCGGCTTCGAGGCGCCGGAGGAGATCCTCCAGGACATGATCCGGATGCTCCCCCGGGCGCACGGCTACACCGACTCGCGCGGCATCCTCTCCGCCCGCCGTGCGGTGGCCCAGCGCTACCAGTCCCTGGGCCTTGAGGTGGACGTGGACGACGTCTTCCTCGGCAACGGCGTCTCCGAACTGGTGTCGATGGCCGTCCAGGCCCTCGTGGAGGACGGCGACGAGATCCTCATCCCCGCGCCGGACTTCCCCCTGTGGACGGCGGTGACCACCCTCGCCGGCGGCAAGGCGGTCCACTACCTGTGCGACGAACAGTCCGACTGGTACCCCGACCTGGACGACATGGCCGCGAAGATCACGGACCGCACCAAGGCCGTGGTCGTCATCAACCCCAACAATCCCACCGGCGCGGTGTACCCGAAGGAGGTCCTCGAGGGCATCCTCGACCTGGCCCGCCGGCACGGCCTGATGGTGTTCGCCGACGAGATCTACGACCAGATCCTCTACGACGACGCCGTGCACCACTCGACCGCCGCGCTCGCCCCCGACCTGGTCGTCCTCACCTTCTGCGGGCTGTCCAAGACGTACCGCGTGGCGGGCTTCCGCTCCGGCTGGCTGGTGATCACCGGCCCCAAGCAGCACGCGAAGGACTATCTGGAGGGCCTGACCATGCTGGCGTCCATGCGGCTGTGCGCCAACGCGCCCGCCCAGTACGCCATCCAGGCCGCGCTCGGCGGCCGGCAGTCCATCCGCGAGCTGACCGCGCCGGGCGGCAGGCTGCGCGAGCAGCGCGACGTGGCCTGGCAGAAGCTGAACGAGATCCCCGGCGTGAGCTGTGTGAAGCCCAAGGGCGCCCTGTACGCGTTCGCCCGCGTCGACCCGGCGGTCCACGCGATCCACGACGACGAGAAGTTCGTCCTCGACCTGCTGCTCCGGGAGAAGATCCAGGTCGTCCAGGGCACCGGCTTCAACTGGCCGGCCCCCGACCACTTCCGCATCCTCACCCTCCCCCACGCCGACGACCTGGAGGCGGCGATCGGCAGGATCGGCCGGTTCCTGAGCGGCTACCGGCAGTAGGGACCCAGGGAACCGTGCGGGCGGCGACGGCGTCCGATCATGGTATGGGGGGACTATGAGAGAACACAGAACCGGCTGCACGGGCCTGCTCCTCGCGGCCGCGGGCGCCGTCACCGCCGTACTCGCCTGGGCGCCGCGGGCGCGGGAGAACATCCACGGCGGGTTCGAGGGCATGCACCGGGACCTGAGCGTCCTCTATATCGACCTCCCCCTCATCGCCGCCGGCGGCGCGCTCGTGCCGCTCGCCGCGTGGCTGCTCACCCTGCGCGCGCTGCGCCGCCCCTGGCTCGCGGCGGCGATCGCCTCCGGCGCCCTCGCCCTCGGCATCTGGGGACTGCTGAGCTGGTGGACGCCCTACGGCCCGCCGGAGTTCACCGGCTAGCGGTCCGCCGAGCCCTTCTGGACCCGCCGCTCGCGGCGGCCTCCTCTGCCGGCGCCGGTGGCACGCCGGCGAACGTACTCCCGCCGGGCGCCCCTCGTCGTGCTGATCGTCGCGGGCGCCCCGCGGCCGGCCGCTCAGCCGTGGTACTCGGCGATGCCGCATGCCTGGTGCAGCACCGTCAGTGCGGTGGCGGAGGCGGATCCGGGCTCCACGGTGCAGGCGACCAGGGACTGGTGCGGTTCCTGCGGGACGTGAAACGTCTGCTGGGTGACGGTCAGGTCCCCGACGACCGGATGGGCCAGGTCGTAGACGTCGCGGCCGCAGGGCTCGATGGTGTGTTCGGCCCACAGCGCGGCGAACTCGGGGCTGTGGATCGCCAGTTCGCCGACCAGCGCGGCGAGGGGGCCGTCGTGGCGGTTGCGGGCCGTCATGATGCGCAGGTTCCCGACCACCGCGCGGGCCTTGGCGGGCCAGTCGCGGTAGAGGGCGCGGGTGTGGGCGTCCAGGAAGACCAGCCGGGACAGGTTGGGCCGGGTGTCCGGGTCGTCGGGCGCGGCGGGGTCCAGATGCCCGGCGAGCAGGGCGTGTCCGGCCCTGTTCCAGGCCAGCGCGTCGTTGCGGCGGCCCACGACGACGGCGGGCACATGGCCCATGGCGGACAGCAGCGTCCGCAGATCGGCGGAGGCGTGTTCCTCGGGGGGTGTGCCCCCTCTGGTGCGGTCACTTGTCGTCGTGGACAGCACGTGCAGGTGTTCCCGCTCGGCCGGCGTCAGGTGCAGGGCCGCCGCGATCGCGTCGAGGACCTCGGCCGAGGCGTTGAGCGACTGGCCCTGTTCGAGCCGGGTGTAGTAACCGGCGCTGACCCCCGCGAGCATCGCCAGTTCCTCCCGGCGCAGGCCCGGCACCCGGCGCCGCTCCCCGTACCGGGGCAGGCCGACGTCGTCCGGGCTCAGCCGTGCGCGCCGTGCCATCAGGAACTCGCCGAGCGGTGATCTGCGGTTCATGCGGGCCAGTATGCGCGGCTGCCGGGCCCGCCGCCTGCACCTGTCAGGGATAGGCAGGAGCCGGTCTGGTCCCGCCCGGGCGACGGCCTCCAGAGTCGGTCGCGGCCGGCCCCGGCGCCCTTCTCTTCACCCGACACCTCCGGCACGAAGGAATCCCATGTCCCGTACGCCGCTCGACGTCTCCTCCTACCGGTTCACCCGGCACGTCCGGGTGGCAGCCCGCCCGGACCGGGTCTACGACCTGGTCGCCACCGTGTCGAACATCAGCAAGTGGAGCCCCAGCGCCCTGCACGCCGAGTACGAGGACGGCGCCGGACCCCGGAAGGGCGCCTGGTTCCGGGGCCGCAACCGCGGGCCGGACCGGGAGTGGGAGAGCCGTTCCCAGGTCACCGTGGCCAGGCCCGGCGCCACGTTCGCCTTCACCGTACTCGGCTCCGCCTCCGTCCCCGTGGTCGAGTGGCGCTGGACGTTCACCGCGGCCGGCGCGGGGACCCTGGTGGCGCAGACCTGGCAGCTGCTCGCCGACGACCCGGTCCTGGGCAGCACCTACGAGGACCTCGACCGGTTGCGCGACGCCACCGTCGGCAGCGTCGAGGCCACCCTGACGTCGCTCGCCGACTGGGTGGCCGGCACCCTCACGGCCCGGTGACCGCTGACAGGTAGCTGACGCCCGTGCGTTCCTCGGCCGCCGCCCACAGGCGCCTGCCCACCTCCGGATCGGCCGCCTCCCGGCTGAGCCGCGCCTCGGTCACCCGGCCGCGTGTCTCCCCGAACCCGGCCGGTCCGAAGAACTCACCGCCCCGCACGTCCGGATCGGTCGCGGCGCGCAGTTGCGGCAGCGCGCCCTGCTCCACCGGCTGCGTGACCAGCAGCCCGCCCCGCGCGATCACCTGTCCGAGCCGGCCGCGGTGTTCCCAGGCGCGCGGAGTCAGATTGGTGCGGGTGAGACCGGGGTGGGCCAGGGTACTGACGACCGGTGATCCCGCGGCACGCAGACGCCGGTCCAGCTCGAGGCCGAAGACCGTGGTGGCGAGCTTGGACCGTCCGTAGGCGGGGGCGGCCCCGTAGTCACGCTCCGACATCAGGTCGTCGAAGTCGAGGTGCGCGTTCTTGTGGGTGATCGAGCTGAGATTGACCACCCTCGGTTCCCGCCCCGCCGCCAGGCTTTCGAGCAGCAGTCCGGTCAGGGCGAAGTGCCCCAGCATGTTGGTGCCGATGTGCAGTTCGAAGCCGTCGGCGGTGGTACGGCGCGGGCCGAGCAGCACCAGGCCGGCGTTGTTGACGAGCAGGTCGACCGCCGGATGGTCGGCGGCCAGCTTCGCGGCGAACGCGCGGACGGAGGCGAGCGAGGCCAGGTCCAGCTCGCGCACCTCCACGTCGCCGCCGATCCGGCGGGCGGCCTCCTCACCGGCTGTGACGTTGCGGACCGCGAGCACGACACGGGCGCCGTGGCGGGCCAGCTCCGTGGCGGTGACCAGGCCGAGGCCGGAGTTCGCGCCGGTCACGACGGCGATCCGGCCCTGCTGGTGGGGGATGCGGTCGGCGGTCCATCCGGCCATGGGGTGCTCCTGTGGATGTCGGCGGGTGGGTGGTGGTGCGCCGACGACGCTAGGAGCGGTGCGGGCCGGTCCGGTCGTACCGGTTTCCCTAGGTCTGCGGGACCTACCCTGAAGCCCCGGCGGGCGGGGACACTGGGGGCATGACCCATCCGTACGCCCGTGAGCTCGGAGATTTCCTGCGCGCCCGGCGCGCCAGACTGCACCCGCGTGACGTCGGTCTGGAGCCGGGCGGCCGGCGCAAGGTCGCCGGGCTGCGGCGCGAGGAGCTGGCGCTGCTGGCCGGGCTGAGCACCGACTACTACCAGCGGATGGAGCAGGGCCGGGAGGTGCGCCCGTCCGACGAGGTCCTGGACGCGCTGGCCGGCGCGCTCGGCCTCGACGGCGCGGAACGCAGGCACCTTTTCGGCCTCGCCCGTGCCGCCCGCCGTCCGGTGCCCGCCCGGCCGGACCGCGGTCCCGAGCAGGTGCCGGACAGCACACGGCGGCTGCTGCGGGTGATGGACACCCCGGCGGTGGTGCTCGGCCGTCACCTCGACCTGCTCGACTGGAACCCGATGGCGGAGGCGCTGCTCGGCAGCCCCGGGGACCTCCCGCCCGACCGGCTCAACATGCTGCTCCTGCTCTTCGACGACATGATGACCGGCGGGCGGAGCTGCCCGGACTGGGAGCGGCAGGCCATGGAGTACATCGGCATGATGCGCGCCGCCGTCGCCACCGACCCCACCCACCCGCGCGCCACCGCGATCATCGGCGAACTGTCCATCCGCAGCGCCGAGTTCCGGCGGCTGTGGGCACGGCACGACGTACGGGTCTCGGTCAGCGGCACCAAGACCTTCCGGGCCCCCGAGGTCGGCGAGGTCGTCCTGGACTGGGACACCTATCCGCTGCCCGGCAGGCCCGGTCCGTTCATGCTGGTCTTCACCGCCGAGCCGGGCAGCGCCGACGCGGACCGGCTGCGCCTCCTGGCGTCGCTGCGCGCGACCCGCCCGGACGGGAAGGCGCCCCGCCGATGACCCGGCCGCCCACCGCCGCGCAGCGCCGGCTCATCGACGCCGCCGATCCCGGCACCGGGCGGCTGCGGGGTACGCCGGCGCAGCTCGCCGCGCTGGTGAGGCACGGGCTCGCGTTCCGGCATCCGAGGCCGCCGCACGATCACTTCCTGACCCCGGCGGGACACCGCGCCCGGGAGGCGGACCCCGCGGCAGAGGCCGAGGCGGCTCCGGAGCCGGCCGCGTCCGGTGTGTTCGCCGCGCGGATCGGCGGTGAGCCCTCCGCGCCCGCGTCGGGGCCGGCCCGGCTGCGGGAGGTGCGCGGTGCCTGGCAGGGGATGCTGGAGCTGCGGCGGATGACCCATCCCGACGGTGCCACCGACCGGCCGTGCGGCTGGGAGCGTACGCATCTGGTGCAGGCCGCCGCGCTCGCGCTGGAGGCCGCCGGGCACCGCCCGGCCGGACCCGGTGCCGGGGACGGCGGCTACCGGGTGCGGGAGACCCCGCAGCCGGAGGCGGTCGCGGTGTACGAGCCGGACGGCGCGGCGCTGCGGGCCTGCGCGGCCACCCTGGAGCGGGCGGGCTGGCAGGCCGGGGAGTACACGGAGCCGCGGACGCGGACGCGCTATCTGCTGGCCTCCCCGCGCCGGGTGTGAGGGGCATGCCACTATCGGCGGGCAGGGCAACGAGCCGGGCCGAGCAGGCGTGAAGGGGACAGACGCAGTGAGTGAGCCGTTTTCCGTCCGGGTGACCGTGCGGGGGTACGAGACCGATGTGCAGGGCCACCTCAACCAGGCCGTGTATCTCAACTACGCGGAGCACGCACGCTGGTCGCTGCTCCAGGCGGCCGGGATCACCCAGTCCGGTCTGATCGCGCAGGGGGTGGGGCCGGTCGCCCTGGAGACGACCATCCGCTACAGGCGTGAGCTGCTCGCCGGGGACGAGGCCGATGTGACCTGCGCCTTCAGCTGGGGCGGCGGCAAGGTGTTCACCATCGAGCAGACGATCACGAAGGCCGACGGCACCGTGGCGGCGGAGATCACGGCGGTCGGCGGGCTGCTGGACCTCGAGCGGCGCAAGCTGGTGCCGGATCCGGGGAAGGTCTTCCGGGAGCTGGCGAAGGATCCGGCCCTGTTCGGACTGTGACGGGCTTTCACTTTCTGAAAGTTTCCTCCGCCGGGTTGCCAAGTTTCCAGGCCATCCGCTCCTACAGTGGACCAGACCACCAGAGAAGGACGAAGGCTCTTTACAGCCCTGGAATCTACGTGCGTAACTAATGACGCGCGCACGTCAATCAGCCCCGGGTATCACGGAACACTGCCCAGGTGGCAGCGGCCGACGTCACCTCCTTCGCTCATCCCCACATGTGTCAGGAGGAAGTCCCCCATGTTCTCTCTCCCCAGGCCCTTAGCAGCTCCCCGCAGACGGTTCGCCACGGCGCTCGGCGTCCTCGGCACCGCTCTCGCCCTCACCCTGACCACCGCCGGCGGCGCGTCCGCCGCCCCGGCCCCCGGCCCGGACCGGACCGCCGTCGAGCCCGGCGAGGCGTACATGGGTGTGGGCACCCGCATCCACGAGGGCATCCCGGCCGGAGAGCCGTCGCTGGGCGCCCTGGCCCCGACCGACGGTGTGCAGGGCATCGACGTCTCGCACTGGCAGGGCGGCATCAACTGGACCTCGGTGCGCGGCTCCGGGATCCAGTTCGCCTGGATCAAGGCGACCGAGGGCACCGGCTACAAGGACGACCGGTTCAACACCAACTACCCCGCCGCCTACCACGCCGGTGTGATCCGCGGCGCGTACCACTTCGCCCGCCCCGACGTCTCCAGCGGCGCCACCCAGGCGAACTACTTCGTCAACAACGGCGGCGCCTGGTCGCGCGACAACCTGACCCTGCCCGGCGTCCTGGACATCGAGCACAACCCGTACGGCGCCATGTGCTACGGACGGACCACCACGCAGATGCGCAACTGGATCAACGACTTCTACAACACGTACAAGTCGCGCACGGGCCGTGATGTCGTCATCTACACCACGGCGAGCTGGTGGAACACCTGCACCGGCAACTGGACCGGCATGTCCGCCAAGAGCCCGCTGTGGGTGGCGCACTGGACCTCCGCGTCGTCCCCGACCATCCCCAGCGGATTCCCCACCTGGACGGTGTGGCAGTACACCAGCACCGGTTCGGTCTCCGGGGTCTCGGGCAACGTGGACCGCAACCAGTTCAACGGCTCCCGCGCCCGGCTCCTGGCCCTCGCCAACAACACGTGACGGGGTAGCCCGGCACCCACGCGATCACGCGGTGGAGCCGGCGGCCGGCGGCCGCGGGTTCCACCGCCTCCCCCTCTCCCCCCACACCCTCCCCCCCCACGAGGAGCGATCGTGCAACCCGAGAACGCTCTCCGCCGCCGGCTCCTGATGATCGCCGGCGCGGCCGGCCTGGCCGCTGTCACCGCCGCGCCGGGCACCGCGCAGGCGCGGGACGCCGACGTGGTCGAGCCGGACATCGACGGCACCGCGGCCTGGGGCGCCCGCGCCCCGAACGGCGCCGTCAGCGTCCTGCGGTACCGGCCGAGCCGGATCGTGATCCACCACACGGTGAGCACCAACACCACCGACTTCTCCCGCGCCCAGGCACACGCCCACGCCCACTGGGTCCAGGACCTCCATCTGGACGACAACGGCTGGGTGGACACCGGCTACCACTTCCTGGTGAGCCGGGGCGGCTGGATCACCGAGGGCCGGCACGGCAGTCTCCAGGCCCTCACCGGCGGGACCACCTTCGTGCTCGGTTCCCACACCTCCGGGCAGAACGACGAGGCCATCGGCATCGCGTGCGAGGGCGCCTACCACGCGGGCGCACTGCCGCCGGCCGCCCAGTGGGAGGTCCTGGTGACCCTGTGCGCCTACACCTGCGCCCGGTACGGCATCCCGTCCACGGAGATCTACGGCCACAAGGACTACAGCTCGACGCTCTGCCCGGGCGTGTACCACGACATGCTGCCGCGCCTACGGGACGAGGTGGCCGCGGCCCGGTCGGCCTAATGGGGCTCATCGGGTCATGAGTGAGACTCGATGAGTGGCCGCCAGCAGGTGAGCACTTTCGTCGCCGGAGCCGTTCGAGCTCTGGTGTCAGACCGTGCCCCTGCTGGTCGGCCGGGAGGCCGGACTGCTGATGGGATGGCGTGCCCGCCGGGTTGTGGGGCGTGAGCACTGGATCCATTAGGGCGCGAGCTGTGTCTTCCGCGGGCCACACGCGCGGTGTACGTCGAGAGGTTGGAGAAGCGGGTGCTGTTCGTCGGCGACGACTGGGCCGAAGACCATCACGATGTCGAGGTCCAGGACGACTCGGGCCGAAGGCTCTGGGCCGCCCGGCTGCCGGAAGGGGTCGAAGGCGTCGCGAAGCTGCACGCCCTGATCGCCCGGCACGGCGGCGAGGACCTGGAGCCGGGAGGGGTGGTGGTCGGGATCGAGACCGATCGCGGCCCGTGGGTCCAGGCCCTGCTCGCGGCCGGTTACCAGGTCTACGCGGTCAACCCCCGGCAAGCGGCCCGGTTCAAGGAGCGGTACGGCACCTCCGGTGCCAAGAGCGACAAGGGCGACGCACACGCGCTGGCCGACATGGTCCGCATCGACCGTGCCCAGTTGCGGCCGATCGCCGGAGACAGCGAGCAGGCCCAGTCCGTCAAGGTCGTCGCCCGTGCCCACCAGACGCTGATCTGGGAGCGCACCCGCACCTTCCAGCGGCTGCGCAGCACGCTGCGCGAGTACTTCCCCGGCGCGCTCGCCGCCTACGCGGGACTGGAGCTGACCAGCACGGACGCCCTGGAACTGCTGCTCAAGGCACCTACGCCGGAGCAGGCGGCGAAGCTGACGAAGCAACAGATCACCGCGGTCCTCGCCCGGCACCGGCGCCGCAACCGGGAGCAGAGAGCCGCCTCCATCCAGGCCGCCCTGCGCGAGCCGCAACTGAACGTCGCGGCTCCTGTCGCCGATGCCTACGCAGCCGCCGTGACCGCCCACGCCCGGCTGATGATCACTCTGAACGAGCAGATAGACGCCCTGGAGGGGCAGGTGAAGACGCATTTTCTGGCGCACCCGGACGCTGAGATCTACCTGTCGATGCCCGGCATCGGCGAGATCACCGGCGCTCGGGTGCTGGCCGAGTTCGGAGACGACCCAACCCGCTACACGTCCGCGAAGGCCCGCAAGAACTACGCCGGCACCAGCCCCATCACCCGGGCCTCCGGCAAAAGCCACAGCGTCCAGGCCCGCTTCGTCCGCAACAACCGGCTCGCCGACGCTCTCCAGCGACAGGCGTTCTGCGCGCTGCAGAACTCGCCCGGAGCCCGCCGCTACTACGACAAACAGCGCGCCCGCGACTTGGACTACAACCCTGCCCTGCGGCAGCTGGGCAACCGACTCGTCGGCATCCTCCACGGATGCCTCAAGACCCGCACTCACTACAGCGAGGCCACAGCATGGGCCCACCACGCGAACCTCGCCACAACTTGACATCCAGCGTCATGGGATGTCTGACACCGCCCGCGCGAGGCGAATTCGGATGCGGGGGCGCGCCCCGGCCTGCGATCCTTCCGTGCCATGGCCCCACGACGCATCAAGCCCAGCCGGTACATCTCCGTCGACATCGAGGCCGACGGGCCCATCCCCGGGCCGTACTCGATGCTGAGCCTGGGCGCGTCGGTGGCCGGGGTGCAGGACGCGGAGGGGTTCCGGGCGGCCGATCCCGAGGAGCAGACGTTCTACCGGGAACTGCGCCCGATCAGCGTCGATTTCGTGCCCGAGGCGCTCGCCGTGAGCGGACTGGACCGGGACCGGCTCGACGCCGAGGGCGCCGAGCCGGAACGGGCGATGCGGGAGTTCACCGACTGGGTGAGCGAGGTGGGGGCCGGTGCCCAGCCGGTGATGTGCGGCTACCCGGCGGCGTACGACTGGACGTTCCTGTACTGGTACCTGATCCGCTTCACCGGTTGCAGTCCCTTCGGGCACTCGGGCTGTCTGGACATGAAGACGCTCTACGCCACCAAGGCGGGGCTGCCGCTGCGGGCGGTGGCGAAGGGCACCATGCCGCGTGAGCTGCTCTCCCGGCGCCGGCACACACACCACGCGCTGGACGACGCCATCGAGCAGGCCGAGTTGTTCGCCCACCTCATGGCGTGGCCGGGGCCTTCGCGCCCGTGAGGTCCTCTCCCGGTTCCATCGGGTGGGTGACATCGGCCGCCGCGCGGCGGCCGTTGCCGAGGTGGTTGAAGACGTAGTTCAGCAGGACCGCGACCACACAGCCCGTGGAGATGCCGGAGTCCAGGACGATGCGGGCCGTCTGGGGAAAGGCGTGGTAGAACTCGGGCGCGCTGACCGGGATGATGCCGACGGCCAGGGACACGGCGACGATCAGCACGTTGTTGTCCTTGTCCAGGCCCGCCTTGACCAGTGTCTGGATACCGCTGGCCGCGACCGAGCCGAAGAGGACCACACCCGCTCCGCCGAGCACCGGGCGCGGTACGACGGCGATCAGTGAGGCGGCCATCGGGCACAGCCCCATCAGCACCAGGAAGCCTCCGCCGGTGGCGACGACGTACCGGCTGCGGATCCTCGTCATCGCGACCAGGCCGATGTTCTGGGCGAAGGCGCTGCACATGAAGCCGTTGAACAGCGGGCTGACCGCCGAGCCGAGGGTGTCGGCGCGCAGCCCGGCCGCGATGGTCCGCTCGTCGGCGGGGCGGTCGACGATCTCGCCCAGCGCCAGCATGTCGGCGGTGGACTCGGTCATGGAGACGACCATCACCACGCACAGCGAGAGGATCGCGGCGAGCTGGAACTGCGGTGCGCCGAAGTGGAACGGGGTCGGGAAGCCGACGATGTCCGCGTCGGCCACCGGGGAGAAGTCGGTGACGCCGAACGGTATGGCGAGCAGGGTGCCGGCCACCATGCCGAGCAGGACGGCGATCTGCTTGACGAAGCCGCGGGTGAAGCGGCGCAGCAGCAGGACGATCACGAGGGTGGCGCCGGCCAGGCCCAGGTTGGTCGCCGAACCGAAGTCGGGCGCCGAGGGACTGGAGCCCTGCGCCCAGCCGAAGGCGACCGGCAGCAGCGAGACGCCTATGAGGGTGATGACGGTGCCGGTCACGACCGGCGGGAAGAAGCGGACCGCCTTGCTGAAGAAGGGCGCGGCGAGGAAGCCGAGGAGGCCGGCGACGATCACCGCCCCGAAGATGACCGGCAGGGCGTCCTTTGTGTCGTCGGTGGCGGCGACGATCGCGGTCATCGGGGCGACACCGGCGAAGGTGACGCCGTTGACGAAGGGCAGCCGGGCGCCGATCTTCCAGACGCCGATCGTCTGCAGGAAGGTGGCGAGGCCCGCGGTGAACAGGCACGCACCGGTGAGGAAGGTGAGTTCGGTGCCGGTGAGACCGATGGCCGCGCCGACGATCAGGGGTGGGGCGACGACACCCGCGTACATGGCGGCCACGTGTTGCAGGCCGGTCGTCGCCATCTTGAGCGCGGGAAGTTTCTCGTCAACGGGGTGGTCGGCCACTGCGGCTCTCCTCCGGTCGGGTACACGGCCGCGTCGGGGCGGGCGTGGGTTTCAAGGAGGTGGTGCTTGGTGGTCGTGCGGGACCGGGGGACGGGAGGGGACGGGGGCCGTCTCCGGGACGTACTCGCCCGGAGACGGCCGCCGCGGGCCCCGGTGCGGGGTCCGCGGCCTCCGGCCGGGAGCCGTCCCTCCCGGCCGGAGACATCACAGGGGGTTCAGTTCCGCGCGGCGATGCGCGCCAGCCGCCGCGCCTCGTCTCGGGTGGCGCGGGCGATGGCGTCCTCGTCGGCCGTGAGCAGCCGCCCGTCCTCCACGATCTGCCGGCCGTGCACGAAGGACGCGGTGACCGGCGCCGCCGCGCCGAACACCAGCGCGGTCACCGGGTCGGCGATGGAGGCGTGGGCGAGGGTGTCCATCCGCCACAGCACCAGGTCGGCGAGCTTGCCCGGCTCCAGCGAGCCGATCTCGGCCGCCCGGCCGAGCACCTGGGCGCCGCCATGGGTGCCGAGCCGCAGCGCCTGCCGTGCGTTCAGGGCGGACTCGCGGTGGGCGCCGAGCCGGTTGACGAGCAGGGCGTTGCGCAGTTCGGTGTGGAGTTCGCCGGACTCGTTGGAGGCGGTGCCGTCCACGCCGAGGCCGACCGGGACGCCGGCCGCGAGCATGTCGGGCACGCGGGCGATGCCGGCGGCGAGCCGGGCGTTGGAGGACGGGCAGTGGGCGACGCCGGTGCGGGTGCGGGCGAAGGCGGCGATGTCGGAGTCGTTCATGTGGACGCAGTGCGCCATCCACACGTCCTCGCCGAGCCAGCCGGTGGACTCGAAGTAGTCGGTCGGGCCCATGCCGAACAGCTCGTGGCAGAACTTCTCCTCCTCCACGGTCTCCGAGCCGTGGGTGTGCAGCCGTACGCCGAGCCGGCGGGCCAGTTCGGCCCCGTCGCGCAGCAGTTCGGTGGAGACGGAGAAGGGCGAGCAGGGTGCGACGGCGACCTGCGTCATGGCGTCGGAGGAGGGGTCGTGGTGCCGGCGTACCGTCTCCTCGGTGGCGGCGAGGGCGTCGTCGAGGGTCTCGACGGCGAAGTCCGGGGGCAGTCCGCCGTCCTTCTCGCTGCGGTCCATGGAGCCGCGGGCGAGGGTGAAGCGCACGCCCATGTCCCGGGCGGCGCCGATGATGGCGCCGGACAGGTCGCCGGAGCCGTGCGGGAAGACGTAGTGGTGGTCCATGGCGGTGGTGACGCCGCCGCGGGCCATCATCGCGAGGGAGCCCCGCGCCGCCGCGTCCACCATCGGCTCGTCGATGCGGGCCCAGG
Organism: Streptomyces speibonae; assembly: GCF_984686075.1. Classification (NCBI taxonomy): domain Bacteria; kingdom Bacillati; phylum Actinomycetota; class Actinomycetes; order Kitasatosporales; family Streptomycetaceae; genus Streptomyces; species Streptomyces speibonae. The sequence goes on from NZ_OZ480260.1 coordinate 1,581,123, forward strand.
TGGGGTAGAGGGCGACGAGCCAGTCGAACAGGTTGTGGTCGGTGGCCAGGCCCCGGGTGATCCACTGGTAGAAGTGGTGGTGGGTGTTGACCAGGCCGGGGGTCGCCAGGTGCCCGGTGGCGTCGATCCGGCGTTCGACGTTCTCCAGGCCCTCGGGGGCCGGGCCCGCGCCGAGTGCCTCGATGCGGTGGCCGGCGAGGACGAGGTGCCCGGAGGCGTACTCGGTGTCCTTCGCGTCGACGGTCGCGATCGCGCAGTTCTCGATGACGATGCGCCGGTCTGCTGCCATGGTGCGTCCCTTTCGGCTACGTGGAGTGGGCACGGCAGGACCCTGGGAGATTTGAGTGCCGTGGCCGGGGCGGTGCGTGAGGTGGTGCGCTGCTCCGTGTTCCCCGGCCACGGGTGCCGAAATGTGGGTGCGGTGCGGTCAGAGGTTGGTGAGGTCCACGGGGATCCGCGCCTCGCAGCCGTCCCGGAGCACGGTGCCCTCGATCAGGCCGTAGGGGCGGTCGGCGGCGACGTACACGGCTCCGTCGGCGGTGTCGTTCTTCAGCCCGAAGGGCTCCATGTCCACCAGGAAGTGGTGACTGTTGGGGAGGGAGAAGCGGATCTCGTCGATCTCGTCGCGGCGGTCGATGACCCGCGCGCCCATCTGGTACAGCGTCTGCTGCAAGGAGAGCGAGTAGGTCTCGGCGAAGGCCTGGAGCATGTGCTTCCTGACCTGCTCGTAGGACTGCTCCCAGTCCGGCATCGGCTGCTCGTCGTCGGTCCAGCCGAACCGCCAGCGGGCGGCGACCGAGGTGGCGAGGATGCGGTCGTAGGCCTCCTTGAGCGTCGTGTACTTGTCCTTGATGTAGCCCCAGAACTCGGAGTCGGTGGAGTTCATCACCGTGAGGTCCTTGAGGCCGGAGACGACCTCCCACCGCTCGCCGTCGTAGGTGATCTGGGTCAGCCGGGTCTCCTGGCCCTTGCGGACGAAGGAGTGCCTGGCCTCGTCGGCGCCGGCGGACCCGGAGTGCGCGCCGGAGGTCCCGATGCGCTCCCAGGCGTACTCCTCGATGCGGATGCGCGCCCGGTGGATGGGCTCCTGCGAGGTGACGAAGTGGCGGGCGAGGTGGATGCCGAACTGTTCGGCCGACTCGATGCCGTGCTCCTTGGCGAAGGCGAACACCGTGTTCTTGGTGGTGTCGGTCGGCAGGACGTTGGCATTCGAGCCGGAGTAGTGGACCTCCTCCATGGCGCCGGAGAGGGCGACGGAGACGTTGAGGTCCTTGATGTGGTGGGTGGCGCCGTCCCGCGTGATCTTTACGACTCGGTTCTCGGCCTTGCCGTACTGGTTCTGTCCCAGGATCGTGGGCATGGTGTGCTAGCTCCCTCGGTAAACGGAGTAGCCGAACGGGTTGAGCAGCAGCGGTACGTGGTAGTGCTCGCCCGGGACGACGGCGAACGTGATCGCCACCTCCGGGAAGAACGCTCCGGCGCCGCTGTCCCGGTTCGCGGGGGCGTCCTGCTGCGCATCGGCTTGCTTCTCGGCGTCTTTCTTCTCGAAGTACGGCTCCACGGCGAAGTCCAGCCGTACGTGGGTGGTTCCCTCCGGCAGGGCCGGCAGGTCCTTGCACCGCCCGTCCGCGTCGGTCACGGAGCCGCCGAGTGCCGTCCAGTCCGTGTCCCGGCCCGGGCGGGCGGAGAGACGGACGGCGACGCCCTCGGCGGGGCGGCCGGCGCTGGTGTCCAGGATGTGCGTGGACACGGAGGCGGTGGTGTCGGTGCTCATGTGCGTCAGTCCTCTTCGGCGTCGACGAGACGGGCCAGACGGATGCGGTTGATCTTCCCCAGTTCGGTGCGGACGATCTCGCGCTCCCGCTCCGGCGCGTTGCCGAGGCGTTCCCTGACCGCGTCGCGCATCTGCTCGGCGGTCCGGCCAGTGGCGCAGATGAGGAACACATGGCCGAACTTCTCCTGGTAGGCCAGGTTCAGTTCGAGCATCTCGGCCTTGAGTCCGTCCGGGGCGCCGGCCATGCCGCGCTGCTCCCGGGCCGAGGCCGGGTCGCCCGGCCTGGGGCGGCCGATCGGGGGGTGCCCGGCCATCGCCTCCTCCAGGTCGGCCGTGGTCAGCTCCGCCATGGCGGCGTCGCCGGCGGCGTACAGGTCGTCGGCGGTGGCGTAGGGCCGGGCGGCGAGCAGCCGCCGTGCCCAGGCGGTGGAGGCGCAGGCCTCGAGGAGCCGGGCGAGCGCCGCGTGCTCCTCCAGGGCGTTGAACCGGGCCAGGCCCGGGGGCGTGGAAGTCGACGTCACGGGAGCCTCCGTGGCCGCGAGCGGCCGTGTGCTGCGAACGGGCGTGCCGACAGTGAACGCCGTCACGCACCTCACGTCAACAGTTTGTTGAAAACTCGGGTGGAGGAAAGGGGAGCACCCACCCGGGCGACGGACCGGGCGAGGGTCAGGTGCCCTTCTCGCGGTTGAGGTAGTTGTAGACCGTGAAGCGGCTGACTCCGAGCGCGCTCGCGACGGTCTCCACGCCGTGCCGTACGGCGAAGGCGCCGCGCGCCTCCAGGCTGCGTACGATCTCCTGCTTCGCCCTGCGGTCCAGATCCGCGAGCGGCATGCCCTTGCGGCGCTCCAGGGCCGCGAGGATGTGGTCGAGGGAGTCCGCGAGCTGCGGCAGGCGTACGGCGACGGCGGCGGAGCCCGCCCAGGAGAGCACCACGTCGTCGGTCCCGGCCTCGTCTGGCGGTACCATCTCGCCGCCCATGGCGTCGACCAGCGGCTTCACCGCCGCGATGAAGGCATCCTCACCGGTACCGCTCACCGGTCGTCCTCCTCGACCACGTTGACCTGGAGCGAGACTCGGGTGGCGCCGGCGGCGAGACTGCGGCGCAGCAGCGCGTCGACGGCGGTGAGCACCGCGTCGGCGCCCCCCTCGGCGGTGTTGCCGAACGGTCCGACGTCCACGGCGTCCAGGTCCGCCCCCTCGACGACCTCCCGGGCCACCACGGCGTGCGCGGGTGCCTGGTCGAGGTCGAAGGGTTCGGTCGTGAACTCCACTCTCAATCGCACTGTGCCCCCATGGCATCGGCGCTGCCGGTGTGCCCCGGTCGCTGCGAGACGACCCTAACGGACTCCCCCGCCGCTTTCAGCAGGGATGCGGGGGGGGGACCGCGACGCCGGGGTCAGCCCCGGACCGGGTAGGGGATCCGGCGCGCGTCGGCCAGGTGGGCGGCGAGCTGTTCGCGGGTCTGGTGGGCGTGGGCCCGCCAGGCGGGCTGGCCCGGGCCACTGCGCCAGGACTCGCTCAGGGGACTGTTGTCGACGGTGTCGAACCCGAACGTGTCGTACAGGCGCGTGACGAGCTCCACCGCCTCGGGGTGGTCGCTGGAGACGGACAGGGCGTGCCGGCCGGGGGTGCCGGGAGGGCTCGCGGAGAGGAACAGGCGCGGGGCCTGGATGTGGGTGAACGCCTTGGCGATCTTCGCGTCGGGCAGCTGTTCCTGCCGCAGCTCGTGCACGGTCTTCTCGCCCGAGTCGACGGCCGGGAAGTGACCGTCGCGCCAGGGCATGTAGTTGTTGGTGTCGAGCACGATCTTGCCGGCGAGCTGCTCGGCGGGCATGTCGTTGACCGGTCTCAGGGGGACGGCGATGATCACGAAGTCGCCCGCCGCGGCGGCCTCGGCGGCGGTCGCGGCACGGGCCGCGGGGCCCAGTTCGGTGACGAGGTGCTTCAGCGTCTCCGGTCCGCGGGAGTTGGCGATGACGACGTGGTGGTTGTGGGCGACGGCCGCGCGGGCCAGCTGACTGCCCACCTCGCCCGCTCCGATGATGCCGATGGTGGTCACGGCCGGCTCCTGGGGGTCGCGATGATGCCGGCGGCCGCGAGCTTCGCCTCGTCCTCGCTGCCGGGGACGGCCGTGTAGGCGACGACCTTCAGGTCGGTGTCACCGTCGGTCAGGACGTCGCAGTCCACGTGCACCTCCCCGATGTCGGGGTGCCGGATGGTCTTGCGGTCCTCGGCGTGCCGGCCCACGGCCCCGTCGGCCCAGAACGCGGCGAACCGGGGATTGCCGGCGACCCGGGCGGCCACCAGCTCCGTGACGCGCGGGTCGTCGGGGAAGCGGGCCGCGGCCCGGCGCAGGTCGGCCACGAGGGCCCGGTCGGCGGCCTCGGCGTTGACCGGGATCACCGGCCAGCTCGTCAGCCGCCCGCGGTCGGTGGCGACGGGGAAGCGCAACCGCACCAGGTTGCGCTCCTCGACGCCGATCCGCGTGGGGTCGCCGAACAGCGCCGCCCATCTGGTGTTCCACCAGACCAGCTGCCAGTCGGCGGCGAAGACCGCGACCGGAGTCGCGTCCAGCAGGGTCAGCAGCCTGCCCATGCTCGGCGGGATGTCGTGGACGACCTGTTGATCCCGTGGCGGGTGGAACCCGGCGAGCCGGTGCAGGTGGTCCTCCTCGTCCTGGGAGAGGCGCAGTGCGCGGGCCAGCGAGGCGACGACCTGCTCGGAGGGCCGGACGGCCCGCCCCTGTTCGAGGCGCACGAGGTAGTCGACGGAGACGCCGGCCAGTTCGGCCAGCTCCTCCCGCCGCAGCCCCGGCGACCGGCGCGCCCGGTCCGCCGGCAGCCCGACGGTCTCCGGCGCGAGCCGGTCCCGCCAGGCCCGCAGCGTGGTGCCCAGCTGGTTGTCGACGCCATGTCCCTTGTTCACACCTGCATCGTAGGCAGCCCCGCGCTCGCCGCGGGGTCCGCCGGGTGGTACTGCTGGTCCTACCGAAATCCGTTCCCTGGCTGGTCACGGCGGACTCGGCGAGGGTGTGGGGCATGTCCAAGACCACGTTCATCACCGGCGCCAACAAGGGCCTCGGTTTCGAGACCGCCCGCCGCCTCACCGAGCTCGGCCACACCGTCCTCCTCGGAGCCCGCGACGAGGGCCGCGGCCGTCGCGCGGCGGCCGGGATCGGTGCGCGCTTCGTGCGGATCGACGTCACCGACGACGCCTCGGTCGCGGCCGCGGCCGCCGATGTCGCGGGCGTCGAGGGCCGGATCGACGTCCTGATCAACAACGCCGGCATCGCCGGGAACGTCGGGCCCGTGGAGGAACTGACCGGGGCGGAGACCGCGCGGGTGCTCGACACCAACGTCGCGGGCATCGTCCGGGTCACCGCGGCCTTCCTCCCGCTGCTGCGCGCCTCCGACGCCCCGGCCGTCGTCAACGTCACCAGCGGCCTGGGCTCCGTCGCCCTCACCCACGACCCCGAGCGGGTCGAGTCGCAGGTGATCGTGCCCGCCTACGCCGCCTCCAAGGCCGCCGTCACGCTGCTGACCACGCAGTACGCGAAGGCGTTCGGCGGCATACGGTTCAACGCCGTCGACCCCGGTTACACCGCCACCGATCTCAACGGCGGCACCGGCACCCAGACCGTGACGGAGGGCACCGACGCCATCGTCACGCTGGCCACCGAGGACCCCGGCGCCGGGACCGCCCGGATCATCGACCGCTACGGCCCCCTCGCCTGGTAGGGGCGCGCGAACGACGGCCAGGAGGAGTCGGCGACCTGCTGGACGCCGCGTTCGCCGCCTTCTCCGCTCCCTCGGCCCGGTCGGCGGCCGGTCAGGGGCGGGGGCAGGTGGTCTCGCCCGGTTCCTGGTAGGTGCGGTACAGCGGGGATCTGTCGTGGCGTTCCTCCGGGAAGGTCACCACGGGGACCGGCTTGCAGACCGGCCACAGGCCCGTCGAGCGTTCCGTCCCAGTGGCCTCCCGGGCGCCGAGACTCTCGTCGGCGAAGGTGAAGACACCGCTCGCGCCCGGTACGCAGCCGGCGGCGCAGTGTTCGAGGGGGCTGCCGCGGCGCAGTTCGTCGTAGACGTCGTTGTGGGTCACGGCGTCGATGTCGCTGTCCCGGGCGGCCGCCACGGCGGTGCCGACGGCGGTGAGCGCGTCGTGGTACATCACCGCGTAGCCGTCGTTGAGGGCGTCGGGGTCCTCCTCGGTGAAGATGCCCTCGTAGGAGTCGGTGAAGCGGGCGAAGGCCTTCGGGACCTGTGCGTCGCCGTCGGCGGCGGCGCGCCAGCGCGGTGCGTCCACGGCCGTGGCGGCGACGATCTCGATGCTGTTGCGTTCGGCGATCAGGCGCATCCGGGCGGTCTCGGTGACGGGGTCGCGGCCGGTGCTGACGCGCAGGATGCGCAGCGGTTCGTCGTCCGGGCCGCGGTCGCAGGATCTGGTGGTGTCGATGGTCTCCAGGAAGGGCGGCAGGTCGGCGTCGCGGCCGGCCAGGAACACGGTGCGGGCGTCGACCGCGCACATCGCGGAGACCGCCCGCCGGAAGATCTGCGAGGTGCCGTGGGACGGGCCCTTGATGCCCTGGTAGGTCTCGGTCCGCCGGGCCACCTCGTCGGGGGTGATGCCGTAGCCCGCGCCGAACTCCTGGCGGAAGACGTGGCGCAGATTGGCGACGTAGTTGTCGTCCCGGTCGTCGGCGATCATGAACGTGTTCTTCCGGTCCACCTTGTTGGCGCTCACGTAGCGCTTCAGCGCGTCGACGAACTGGTTGGTGGAGGGCGAGACCTTGAACAGGTAGGGGTGCTCCATGTCGCGGGAGCTGAGCACGGCGCTGACGGCGGGGATCCGCGCGGGGCCGAGGCCCTCGCGTACGGCGGCGAGCGTGGCGTCGTCGCTGTTGGGGAAGCCGATGGCGGCGACGACCGGGGCGTTCCCGCCACGCCGCGCGGCCAGTGCGTCGGTCACGGGCTGCCAGTGGCTCAGGTCCTCGCCCACGTTGGCGAAGAGCAGCTGGACGGCGGTGTCGCCGGTGCCGGGGCCGTGGTTGTGGGCGTGCTGGGCGACGTAGGCGCCCTGGAGGGAGTGCCGGATCAGCTCCTTCGTCATGGCCGCGCCGGGGTCGCGCGCGGTGTACGGCATGACGACGGCGACGCTCACCACCGGTTTGCCGGAGTGGCGCGCGTCCCGGTTCTCGGACGCGATCCGGCCGAGCACGTCCTCGAGACCGGGCGCGAAGGGATATGCCTCCGCCGTGACGCCGACGCACTCCCGCCCCGGTCCGGTGCGCCGCAGTTGCCGGTCGTCGGTGCAGTAGTCGCGGTGCTGCCGGTAGCTGTCCAGGCCCCACCAGGTCCCGGCGGTGAGCAGGGCGGCGACGAGCGTCCACAGGGCCACCACGTCGATCAGGCCGAGCACCCGGAAGCGCAGCCGCCGCGGCAGCCAGCTCCAGGTCCGCCGGTCCGCGCGCCTCACCGTGCCGCTCCCGCGCCCGGCCGGTCGGCCCGCCAGCGCCGGTCCAGGGGCCAGTCCTCGCCGCTGCGGACCGAGCGGGGCCAGCGGACGGCGGCCTGGGCGAGCACCGCCCGGCCGGTGAGGTGCTGGGCGGACAGGAAGGACAGGTCCTGCCCGATCCGGTCGACCAGCGACCGGTCCGCCTCGGCCAGCTCGTCCGCCGCGTACCACAGGGCGTGCAGCAGCCGGTTGACGGCCTGCTTCTCCAGGCCCGCGCCCGGGTCGGCGCGCAGCTGGATCAGGTCCCGGCTGCCCCGGGCGATCTCCTGGCACTGCTCGAACCAGGCGTCCCCCGGCGGGCGGGGCGCGTGGGCGACGGTGCGCAGGATGTGCAGCCAGTCGAAGGCGTCGCCGTCCGGGCGGAGGAACTCCGCGTGCAGCCGGTCGACCACCTCCTGGGTCTCCCCCGCGGCCAGCCGGTGCCACAGGAAGCGGGAGTGTTCGTCGCGGGCGGCGCGGCCGGTACGCCCCTCGGCGCGCTGCCGGTGGTGCTCGGCGAGCAGGGCGTGCGCACCGGACCAGTCGACGCCCCGGCCGCCGCGTCCGCTGCGCATCTGGTGCACCAGCAGGGCACGCAGGAAGCGGTCGGTGATGAAGGGCCGGCTGCCCGGTCCGCGTGACCAGCGTTCGCGTTCCAGCAGGGCGGCGGCGCCGTCAGCCGCGGGCAGTCCGTCGATCCGGCGGGGCACCCACCGCTCGGCGAGCCGCTCGGCGGCCTCCCGGTCCCAGGCCAGGGAGAACAGGCACAGCTCGTCGTGGTTCTCGCTGCCGACGAGGGTGTCGAGCAGCCGCCAGACGACGGACTCGCCCGCGCCGCCGGGGTGGACCAGGTCGAGGAGTTCCTCGGCGGCCACCCACTCCTCGGTGCGGGCCCGGTCGACCACCGCCTCGCACAGCCGGCGGGCGCCCATGGGGTGGCCCCGGGTGAGGTCGTGCAGGGCGGTCGCGATGTAGGGGTCGAAGGAGGCGTGGTCGTCGCGCCGGAGCATCCGCTCCAGGTGCTCGCACTCCAGCGGCGGCAGCGGCAGGAACAGCACGCCGGCGGAGGGGGCGGCCGAGGCGCGGGTCCAGCCGGAGTCGGTGCCGATGTCGGGCAGGGAGCGCCGGGCCGCCTCCGGGTAGGGGGCGTCCTCGTCGTCGGGGCCGTCGCCGCGGGGGTCCTCCGGGGTGTCGTCGCCGTGCAGTTCGGTGGCGATGACCACCATCCGGTCGCGGGCCGTGCCGGTGGCGGCACGCTGGTCCAGGAGCAGTTCGAGGATGTCGCGTCCGGCGTCGGTGTGGGCGTTGTCGAGCAGCACCAGCGGGCGCGGGGTCCGGTTGGCGCGGCGGAGGGGCCCGTAGCGCACGTCCTCGAGGAAGGCGGCGGCGAGCATGCGTTCCACCCCGCGCCGGAAGCCGCGGCCCTGGTGGAACTCCTGGCACAGGCGGGCCACGAACGGTGCGCGCTCGGCCGCCGGCACCGGCCGGGGCTGCCCAGAGGCGCCCGGCGGCAGGCCGCGCAGCCGGTTGTCGGCCTCGCTGCGGTAGGTCTCGTACCAGGCGGTCACCCGCCGGGCGGCGAGCGGGCCGCGCAGTTGGCCGAGGAAGGAGCGCACGGCCGCCTCGGGGAAGCGGGCGGGGTCGGGCGAGCCGCCGTCGGGGGGCGCGGGCAGCGCGGTGCGGAAGAGCGCGTCCCACGTCGGGCGGGGGCGTGCGTCCTCCGGGACGCCCATCAGGGTGGCGGCGTGCCGGTCGGCCACCCTCAGTTCGCCGTCGTTGCCGGGGCGGCGGGCGGAGACCACGGCGAGGAGTCCGGCGGTGGTGCGCGGGAAGCGCAGCCGTCCGAAGCCGGCGACGGGGCGGGAGAGCTGGGCGACGAGTGCGACAAGCATCTCCACCGCGTGGGAGTTGTTGGCCGTCTCGGGTCCGACGCCGGCCCGCTCCTGGAGTGCGGCGCAGTTGATCCGGGCGAACGGCACCCGCGGTCCCGGCCAGGGGCCGGTGTCGGGGGCGTAGGCCTGGCGGAGGTCGTCCAGCATGGCGCTCTTGCCGGTGCCGTGGCGGCCGCTGAGCAGCACCACGGGCAGGTCGTCGGCGAACTCGTGGTGCGGGACCCGGCGGTGGTGGTCGCGGCTGAGGCCGACCAGCCGCGGCACCAGGCGGCGCAGCACGGGCTGGCGCGCGTACACCTCGGGGATCTGGTTCTCGCCCGTGGGGACGGGGGCGCGACGGCCGGTCATCCGAGCCTCAGCATGGAGGTGATGACGTCCGAGATGACGCCGGACGCCATGTCCCTGCCCAGGTTGCCCACGGACCGGGATCCGGCCTGGGCGAGGTCGCGGCTGTGCCGCAGGAAGCGCTCCACGGTACTCGCGTCGGGTGGGGCGCCGCCGCGCGAGGCCTCGGTGAGCGCGGCGGCGAGTTCGCGCACCTGCCGCACCTCGCTGTCGCCCTCCGGCAGGTCGGGGCGGGAGGCCTGCACCAGTGCGGCCAGCTGCTCGAAGGAGAGGAACACCCCGGCGCGTTCGCCCATGACGCCGACGTGCACGGGGGCGGGCAGGTCCAGGTGGTCCCTGGCGTACTCGAGGTCCTCCAGGGCGAGTTGGCGTCCGCAGTAGTAGGCCTCCCGGGCCCACAGGAAGTCCTCCGCGCCGAAGCCGGCGTCCTGGTGCTGCCCGGCCCGGTCCCACCAGGCGAACAGGGCGGCCTTGGCGTAGCGGCGCCGGGTCTCGCGGTCGGCGTACGCCTCGTCCCAGACGTGGGTCTCGGCGAGCCCGGTGGGAGTGGGGCTGACCAGGGGCGGCACGGCGCCGGAGTCGTTGTGGACGGCGATCCAGCCGAGCGCGGCGAGGCGGTCCACGACGTCCTCGACCAGTTCCAGGGTGCAGCGCTCGTGGTGGGCGTAGGCGGAGGCGGCCACCCGGCGCCCCTCGGTCCCGCCGGCCTCCTCGCGCAGCCACAGCAGGAACCTCGCCGACGCGGCACCGGTCTCGTCGTACACCGGCGAGAGCCCGTTCGTCGGCACCCCCCTGGATCTGATCATCGCTGTCCCCCAACTCCCGTGACCAGCCATGGGCGTTCGCCTTCCCAGATCGGCGATGTCAAACACGTCGGATATGAGGTCGGGTCGTACTCCTCTTGACAGCCGCTCCCCGCCACGGGCAATCTTCCAGTAAGCAGAAATCAACTTCCGATATACGAAACAATCGCCTCGTCAGCAGCAGCCAGCAGGAAGGAGCGCGACCCCGATGGGATTCGCAGAGCAGCGCTTCACCGTCAACCTGTCGATCCTCTTCACGGAACTCCCGCTCCTGGAGCGCCCCGCGGCCGCCGCCGCGGCCGGCTTCACCGCCGTCGAGCTGTGGTGGCCCTGGACCGGCTCCCCCGCCCCCGAGCGCTCCGAGCTGGACGCGCTGGGCAAGGCGGTCCGGAACGCGGGCGTGCGGCTCACGGGGCTCAACTTCTACGCCGGACGGCTGCCCGGCCCCGACCGCGGCGCCCTGTCCGTCCCCGGCGAGGAGTCGGAGCGGTTCCGCGCCAACGTCGACGTGGCCGCCGCCTTTGCCGAGTCCCTCGGCTGCACGGCCCTCAACGCGCTGTACGGCAACCGGGCCGAGGGCGTGGATCCGGCCGAGCAGGACGCGCTCGCGCTGGACAACCTCGCCCTCGCGGCCCGCGCCGCCGACCGGATCGGCGCGGTCCTGCTGATCGAGGCGCTCAACAAGCCGGAGTCGCCGCTGTACCCGCTGGTGTCGGCGCCGGCCGCGGTGGGCGTCGTGGACAAGGTGAACGCGGCCACCGGGCTGGACAACGCCCGGTTCCTGATGGACCTGTACCACCTGGCGATGAACGGCGAGGACCTGCCCGCGGTGATCGACCGGTACGCCGGGAGGACCGGCCACGTACAGATCGCCGACAGCCCCGGCCGCGGCGCGCCCGGCACCGGCGCGCTGCCCCTGGAGGACCTGCTGGACCGGCTGCGCAAGGCCGGTTACGAGGGCAGGGTCGGCCTGGAGTACAAGCCCGGCGACCGTCCGAGCGCCGAGGCCTTCGCCTGGCTGCCCCGCGAGGCCCGCTGACCCCACCCCCTTCTCTGAGCGAGAGGCACCCTCATGAGCACCCTTCCCCCCTCTTCCCGCCCGGCCCGCCCGGCGGTCGCCTGGATCGGCCTCGGCATCATGGGCTCCCCCATGTCCGAGAACCTGATCAAGGCGGGCTACGAGGTCACCGGCTTCACCCTGGAGCAGGAGAAGCTGGACCGGCTGACCGCCGCCGGCGGCACCGCGGCCGGTTCGGTCGCCGAGGCGGTGCGGGACGCCGATGTGATCATCACGATGGTTCCCGCCTCTCCGCAGGTCGAGGCGATCGCCTACGGCCCGGAGGGCATCCTGGAGAACGCGCGCTCCGGCGCCCTGCTGATCGACATGTCCTCGATCACCCCGCAGACCTCCGTCGACCTGGCCGCGGCGGCGAAGGACAAGGGCATCCGGGTCCTCGACGCCCCGGTGTCCGGCGGCGAGGCCGGCGCCGTCGAGGCGGTGCTGTCCATCATGGTCGGCGGCGAGCGCACCGACTTCGACGCCGCCAGGCCCCTGTTCGAGGCGCTGGGCACGACGATCGTGCTGTGCGGGCCGCACGGCTCCGGGCAGACCGTGAAGGCCGCCAACCAGCTGATCGTCGCCGTGAACATCCAGGCGTGCGCCGAGGCCGTGGTCTTCCTGGAGAAGTCGGGCGTGGACCTGACGGCGGCGCTCGAGGTCCTGGGCGGCGGGCTGGCCGGCTCGACCGTGCTGAACCGCAAGAAGGACAACTTCCTGAACCGGGACTTCGAGCCGGGCTTCCGCATCGACCTGCACCACAAGGACATGGGCATCGTCACGGACGCCGCCCGCTCGGTCGGCGCGGTGCTGCCCGTCGGCGCCGTGGTCGCCCAGCTGGTGGCCGGCCTGCGCGCCCAGGGCGACGGCGGCCTGGACCACTCCGCGCTGCTGCGGGCGGTCGAGCGGCTGTCCGGCGCCCGGGTCTGATCCGCCCCCTTCGGTCCTCCGGACGGCGCCGTCGCCGACACCTGTTCTGTCGCGCCCAGGGCGACGGCGCCGCCCGGAACTCCTCGCGCCCCGCGCGAGGACCGAGCACGACGACTCGCGCGCGGCCCCCGACGGGAGGTCGGGGCCGTGCGCGCAGCCCGCGGCGTCGCCGTACGGCCCGATGAGGGGTGGCCGTGCGGGCGCGGCGGGCGGGGCGAGGGCGCCGCGGCGGCCTGCGAGCCAGTGCGGTGGTGAAGGCGGCGGGACTCCTTCTTCGACCTGAGGGGAGGGGCTCCGCCACCGTCGTGGCCGCCGCGGTCCCCCGGCCGGAAGGCCGGGCCCCTCCCTCTCCGGCGCCCGGATGCGGACGGTCCCGCATCCGGGCGCTCTCCCGTGCGCGGGGTGCGGATCGGCCCGGCGCGCAGCAGCCTGGGGGCATGGCATCCCACGGAGCATCCGCACATCGTGGGTCCACTCCCCCGCCCATGGGGTCCCCCACGCCCTTCAGGCAGCGGGGGAGGCTCCCGGCGGGTCACCTCGGACGACGAGACGCTGGGCCTCGCCACGCACGTCGACGACGTGAGCGAGATCCTGCGGCCGTGGGCGCGGCCGCTACGGCAACGTCCGTAGGCGGGCTACGGCACCCTCAAATGAACCTCTGAACCTCGCCTCCCGGGGCTTCGGCGGGCCCCGCGCGCGGAACCATCCCCGCACACGGGGCCCGCCGGCACGGGGGCGGCGGGCCCCCTGTCCGAGGGGGTCCTGTCATGACCGACACCGCGCGTGTCCGGGAAGCGCCGCACGAGCTCGCCCTGCTGGCCGGGGGGCCGCGCGCCGCCGTCATCGTGGCCGTCGTCGCCCTGCACCTGCGCGGCGCCGTCGAACCCGGCGCCTCGCACACGGTGGTGGCGGTCGGCAACGCGGCGGGGCGCGCGCTGCCGCCGCTGCCGGATCAGGAGGACGACGTCCCGGCGGAGCTGAGGGTGCCGTACCTGGAGAGCGCGGTGTACCGGAGACTGCACAAGCCTTGCCACGTACGGGAGTTGCTGCGCGACCCGGACGTCCGGTGGGCGGTCGAGACGCTGCTGAACGGGCTGGCGGAGACGGGCATGGTGAGTCCGCCGGCACTGGGTACGACGCGGGCGGCGCGCCGTCGGCTCCAGGTGCTGAGCACCGCGTATCCCGTCCCGGCGCGCGGGGACGGCCTCTCCGAGGAGGAGAAGCTGCTGGCCGTCGCCCTGCACGGCCAGGCGGCCCTCCGCGTCGTCGTCCCCCGCTTCGCCCTCCGCGCGGGCTTCACGGAACGCGTCCGCCTCCGCCGCAAGCGCGCCCTGCGCCGCTTCTCCGGCACCTCCTACGCCTCCGGCAGCTCCGGCGGCTCCGGCGGCGTCTACACGGGCCCCCAGTACTGCGGCGGCGCGTTCGGCTGCGCGGGCGGCGACGGGTCCGGGGGTGGCGGTGGCTGCGGCGGCGGCTCGAACTGAGCGAACGGCGTGAGGGGCGGGCCGTCGTCCGGACGGGCCGCCCCTCCGAGGTGTGCGGGGTGGGTCAGGCCTTCAGGGGCCGCACCGCGGTGGGGGCGTGGGCCGGTTCGGTGGCGAGGGGTTCGAACTCGGCCACGTCGCTTATGTCGTTGGTGGTCGACATGGCGATGTCGGTGACGCGTTCCAGGATCGCCTCCACGATCACCGGGACGCGGTGCTCCGCCGCGAGTTTCTTCGCCTGCTCGAAGGCCGTGCCCAGTTCGTTCGGATCGGTGACGCGGATCGCCTTGCAGCCCAGGCCCTCGGCGACCTTGACGTGGTCGACGCCGTAGACGCCCAGTTCGGGCGTGTTGATGTTCTCGAACTCCAGGTTGACCTGGAAGTCGATGTCGAAGGCGCGCTGCGCCTGGCGGATCAGGCCCAGGTAGGCGTTGTTGACCAGGACGTGGACGTACGGGATGCGGTGCTGTGCGCCCACGGCCAGTTCCTCGATCATGAACTGGAAGTCGTAGTCGCCGGAGAGGGCGACGACCTGCGCCTCGGGGTCGGCCTTGGCCACACCCAGCGCGGCGGGGACGGTCCAGCCCAGCGGGCCCGCCTGGCCGCAGTTGATCCAGTGCCGCGGCCGGTACACGTGCAGCATCTGCGCGCCGGCGATCTGGGAGAGGCCGATGGTGGAGACGTACCGGGTCTCGGGTCCGAAGGCCTTGTTCATCTCCTCGTACACCCGCTGCGGCTTGATGGGGATGTCGTCGAAGTGCGTACGGCGCTGGAGCGTGGCGCGCTTGTCCTGCGCGGCGGCGGCCCACGCGGAGCGGTCCGGCAGCCGGTCCGCCGCCCGCATCTCCTCGGCGACCTCGACGAACAGCTCCAGCGCGGCGCGCGCGTCGGAGGCGATGCCGTAGTCGGGGGCGAAGATCCTGCCGATCTGGGTGGGCTCGATGTCGACGTGCACGAAGGTGCGGCCGGCCGTGTAGACGTCGAGCCTGCCGGTGTGGCGGTTGGCCCAGCGGTTGCCGATGCCGAGGACGAAGTCGGACTCCAGGAAGGTCGCGTTGCCGTAGCGGTGCGAGGTCTGCAGGCCGACCATGCCGGCGTTGAGCTCGTGGTCGTCCGGGATGACGCCCCAGCCCATGAGGGTCGGCACGACCGGGGTGCCGGTCAGCTCGGCGAACCGGACGAGCAGGTCGGACGCGTCCGCGTTGATGACACCGCCGCCGGCGACGATCAGGGGGCGCTGCGCGGCGTTGAGCAGCGACAGCGCCTTCTCGATCTGGGCGCGGGAGGCGGCGGGCCGGTGGACCGGGAGCGGCTCGTAGGTGTCCGGGTCGAACTCGATCTCCGTCAGCTGCACGTCGATCGGCAGGTCGATCAGGACCGGTCCGGGACGGCCGGAGCGCATGAGGTGGAAGGCCTTCTGGAAGACGCCGGGGACCTGCGCGGCCTCCAGGACGGTCACCGCCATCTTGGTGACCGGCTTGGCGATGGAGGCGATGTCGACGGCCTGGAAGTCCTCCTTGTGGATCACCGCGGTCGGCGCCTGGCCGGTGATGCACAGGATCGGGATCGAGTCGCCGATGGCGGAGTACAGGCCGGTGATCATGTCGGTGCCGGCCGGTCCCGATGTGCCGACGCAGACGCCGATGTTGCCGGGGTGGGTGCGGGTGCAGCCCTCGGCCATGTGCGAGGCACCCTCGACATGGCGGGCGAGGGTGTGGGTGATCCCGCCGGATGCCTTCAGGGCCGCGTAGAAGGGGTTGATCGCCGCGCCGGGGACGCCGAACGCGTCGGTGACGCCCTCACGCTTGAGGATCTCAACTGCCGCGCGGGCAGCGGTCATTCGAGCCATCGAGTACTCCTGCTCCGACTGTCGGATCCGCACTCCCGTCGCGCCCCGCGGTGAGCTTCTCCGGTTTGATTCCGCATAATGGAATTGAACTTCTACTAAGTGGAATGAATGTAGGCCGGGTCGCCGAACCGCGTCAAGAGACGTCAAGAGAAGGGCAAGTGCCGGACACGGGCGCACCGGTGGTGGACGATGGTCGGCGCCTCGAGAACCCGGGAGAGGGGCCATGACCCAGAGCGTGCCGGTGCGCTGTCCCGCCTGTCGGCGCTCGCACCGCTTCACGGCACCGTCGTACCCCTGCGCCTGCGGCGCGCCCGTCTCCCCGCCGCTGGACCTGGACGGGGTGCCCGGCACCGTCGACCACCGTGCCTGGCGGGAGGAGTGGGTGACGCTGCGCTGCCGCGGCTGCGGCTCGCACGGGGAGTGGCCCCGGCCCGAACTGGGCTGCCCGTGCGGGACGGTGCTGCGCATCCCGGTCGCCGGGCAGGAGGCCGCCGTCCCGGCCGGCCGGCCCGCGCGCCCCGCCTTCCGCCCGGTACCCATCCGCACCGCGCGGGACGTGGTCACGGCGGCCGTGCTCCATCTGCGCCGGCTCGGCCACGCGGACATCCGGCGCGCCGACCAGCGGCCGCCGTCCGGCATCGGGCTGGCCGGGCGGGGCGTACTGGCGCACGTCGACCCGTCGGCGGGGCCGGTCACCGCGCGGGACGTGGAGTGCCTGTGGCTGACGGCGATGACCGAGTCCGCAAACTGTCTGTACTTCTCGCTGGGCGGATTCACCGAGGAGGCCCGGCTGCGCGCCGACACCCTGGGCGTGCCGCTGTTCCTGCTCGACCTCACCGGGACCCCGCAGCCCCTGAACGGCCCCGCGGACGGGCTGGACGCCGACGGGTCCTGAAATCCCGGAGACGCGCGCACCGGGGACGTCCGATACTTCTCGGATGCGCATCCGTCCCGCCGCCCCCGGCGACCTGCCCGTCCTCCAGGACATCGAACGGGCGGCCGGCACTTTGTTCCGCGACATCGGCATGCCGGACATCGCCGACGACGAACCGCCCGCCCTGGACGAGCTGGAGCGCTACCGGCGGGCGGGCCGCTGCTGGGTCGCGGCCGGTGCGGGGGACGCCGAGCGGCCCGTCGCGTACCTGATCGCCGAGCCGGTGGACGGCGCGCTCCACGTGGAGCAGATATCCGTCCACCCGGACGCGGCCCGCCGCGGCGTGGGCCGGGCGCTGCTCGCGTACGCCGCGGACCGGGCCCGCGCGGCGGGACTGACCGCGCTGACCCTGACCACCTTCGCCGGCGTCCCGTGGAACGCCCCGTACTACACCCGCCTCGGCTTCCGGGCGCTGACCGAGCCCGAACTCACCCCGGGCCTGCGCCGGATCCGCGCCGAGGAGTCCGCGCACGGCCTCGACCGGTGGCCGCGCGTGTGCATGCGCGCGGAGCTGCCGCTCGCCGGCGGGGCGACCGCCCGGCCGTCCGCGTGACGGTCCTGCGGGCCGGACCTCCCCGGCGGGACCGGGGTGGTCACCTCCGGGACCGCCCGCCTTCCGGCTGCCCCTCTACCCCGTCGCGTACCGCTCCCGCAGTTCCACCTTGCGTACCTTCCCGGAGACCGTCATCGGGAAGGTGTCGAGGAGCTGGAGGCGGCTGGGGATCTTGTAGTGGGCCAGCCGGCCGTCGCAGTAGGCGCGCAGTTCCTCCAAGGTGAGCGGGTCGGCCGGGTCGCGCGGGATGACACACGCGAGCACCTCCTCGCCGTAGCGCTCGTGCGCACCCCGACGACCTGGACGTCCGCGATCTTCGGGTGGGCGTAGAGGAACTCCTCGATCTCGCACGGGTAGATGTTCTCCCCGCCCCTGATGATCATGTCCTTGATGCGGCCGACGATCTCCACGTATCCGTCGTCCCGCATGACCGCGAGGTCCCCGGTGTGCATCCAGCGCGCCGCGTCGACGGCCTCCGCGGTCTTCCCGGGCTCGTTCCAGTAGCCGAGCATCACGCTGTAGCCCCGGGTGCACAGTTCGCCGGAGGTGCCGCGCGGCACGGTGACTCCGGTGGCCGGGACGGCGCCGATGCGGGCGGTGGCGTACTGCACGAGGACCCTCCCCCACTGCCTTGAAGGCGTGGGAGGTACCCCCAGGGGCAGTTGACCGCCCAGATGCCCACCCGGTCGCCCCTCGCGATGCCCTTCGCCAGCAGTCCGCGCGCCACCTCCTCGACGGCGGCGCCGAACTCGGCGCAGGTCCAGCGCCGTCCGGAGGGCACGTCCACCAGCGCCTCACGTCCGGGCCAGGCGGCGATCGCGCGGTCCAGGTTGGCGCCGATGGTGTCGCCCAGCAGGGGCGTCGCGGAGGTGCCGTGCGTGTACGACGGGGCCGCGGTCACCGGAAGTCCTCCTCGCGGTACTCGGCGGCTGAGCCGGCCGCTGTGGCCTCGCGCAGCTCGATGCGGCGGATCTTGCCGGACACGGTCTTGGGCAGCTCGCCGAACTCCAGCCGGCGGATCCGCTTGTACGGAGCGAGCGCCTCGCGGGCGTACTCGAAGAGCACCTTCGCGGTCTCCGGGTTGCCGAGCATCACCAGCACCCGGTCCTCGGCGGCCACCCCGTGCCGCCGCAGCCAGGCGGCCACCCGGTCGGAGCGGCGGGCCAGTTCGGCGAAGGACATCCGGGTCTCCCGGCCGTCCTCCTCGACCAGGTGCAGGGCGGTGCGGTCGTTGTCGTCGGCGATCACGTCGAACCAGTCGAGCGCCCAGTTGAACCGCTCGGGCCGGGGCCAGTCGAAGTCCCGGTGGGCGGTGGCGTAGTCCTCGCGGTGTTCCAGCAGGAAGTCCCGGGCCCTGCGGAACTGCTCCGTCCCCGTCGTCATGCGTCCTCCTCGGTGCCGGACCTTGCCGGGCGGCTCCACGTCATCGTGTAATCCGTGATGCAGGTCTCACTACCCCCCAACGGGGGTGTGCGGCCGCACGGGAGCCTTGGCGGAGGGGCGAACAGGTGACAGCTGACCCGATGAGGGCGAACGAGACGGCGGAGATCGGCGGGGCCCTGGTCCGGCTGCGGCGCGCGACCGGCCTGCCCGTCGCCTTCGGCGGGCTGGTGGAGCCCGGCCGCCGGCAGGTGCGCATCACCGAGCTGAGCGGCACCGCGACGCCCGCGCTGAGCGCGCTCGCGGTGACGCCGGGCAACGGCCTGGGCGGCAAGGCGGTGGCGCTCGCCCGGCCGTGCGCGGTGACGGACTACTCCCTCTCGCGGCAGATCAGCCACGAGTACGACGTCCAGGTCGCCGCCGAGGGCCTGCGCTCCGTGGTCGCCGTCCCCGTGGTCGTACGGCGACGGGTGCGGGCGGTGCTCTACGGCGCCCTGCGCGCCGCCCAGCCCCTGGGCGAGCGCACGCTCGACGAGGCGGTGCGGACCGCGCGGGACGTGGAGCAGGCCCTGGTGGTCCGGGAGGAGGCGGCGGACCTGCTGGCGGCGGCCCGTCCGCGGCCGGAGCCGGAGCGGGGCCACGGGGCGGCCCGGGAGCAGGTGCGCGAGGCGCACGCGGCGCTGCGGGCGCTCGCCCCGCGCATCGCGGACCCCGCGCTGCGGGCCGAGCTGCTCGCGGCGTGCGCGCCGCTCACCGGGGAGAACGCCGCGTCCCGGGCGGTACAGCTCGCTCCGCGCGAGGTGGACGTGCTCGCCTGTGTGGCGGCCGGGGCGACCAACGGCGCGGCCGCCATGGGGGTCCTCCCACGCCTTTCGGGCAGTGGGGGAGGCTGGGGGTGACGGCGGAGACGGTCAAGGCGTATTTGCGGTCGGCGATGCGCAAGCTGGGGGTGCGGACGCGGGCAGGCGGTCGTCGAGGCCCGCCGGGCGGGGTGGTTGCCGTAGTTTTGTGAGGGTTTTCCCACGCCGGGCATTACCACCAGTACAGTTTGGATTTACCGTTGCTCCGCCCGCTGTAATTTGCCTCACTACACCGTCCGCCCGGGATTAAGGAGCCTGTTGCCTAATATTGGCCGGGACACGCCTCACGGAGGGGAGCGGTGACCGTGCGACGGGACTTCAAGGAGCCTGCCAGGTACCGCCCCGACCTGGTCATTGGCCGGGAGGAGCTGTTCTCCGACACCCGGGAGCAGCTCGCCCGAGGGGGCAGCGTGCTGCTCCACGGGCCCGCCGGAATAGGAAAATCGACCGTGCTGCGGGCACTTGCGGCGGAAAACGCCGGTGCCGCGCGGACGGTGTTGCGCTGCTCGGCCACGGAGTCCGAATCGCATCTTCCGTTCCTGGCGCTGGCGGACCTGTTCGGTCTGGTCGTCGACGAGGTGGCCGACCGGCTGCCCGCCGCCCAGCGCACCGCGCTGGAGTCGGCGCTCACCGGGCGCGGCGAGTCCACGCTCCAGCGGGACGGGCTGGCGCTGCGCCTGGCGGTGTTGTCCACGCTGCGCGCGCTGGCCGCCGAGGGCCCGGTCCTCGTCGTCGCCGACGACCTGCAGTGGCTGGACCCGGCCAGCGCGGAACTCCTCGGCTTCGCCGCCCGGCGGCTCGGCGACAGCCCGGTGCGGATGCTGTGCGCGGTGCGCACGGACGGCGAGGAGTACGACCACGACCGTCATCTGCGCGCCTGCCCGCCGGACACGCTCGCGGTGCGCCTGGGCCCGTTCACCCGCACCGAGGTGTCGGCGCTGCTCGACCACCGGGGCTACACGGGTCTGTCCCGCTCCACGGTCCGTGACATCCACCGCACCAGCGCCGGCAACCCGCTGTTCGCGCTGGAGCTGGGCCGCGCCCTCGCGGAGAGCCCCGCCCGGCCCCGTCCCGGCGAGCCGCTGCCGGTGCCGACGTCGCTGCGGGCCCTGGTGCTCAGCCGGCTGGAGATGCTGTCGGACGAGGCGCGCCGCACGCTGCTGGTGGCCAGCGCGGGCGCCCGCCCCACCCTGGCGCTGCTGCACGCGGCCGGCCGGGACAACGCCGAGGCGGAGACGGCCCAGGCCGCCGCGCTCGGCCTGCTGACGACGGACCCGGAGGAGCCCGCCCTGCGCTTCGCGCACCCGCTGATCTCGGCCGCCCTCTACGCGGAGGCGCCCGCGGCCGAGCGCCGGGCCGTGCACACGGCGCTGTCGACGGCGGCCTCCGACCCCATCGAGCGGGCCCGGCATCTGGCGCTGGCCGCCACCGGCACCGACCCGGAGGTGGCGGCCCGGCTCGCCGAGGCCGCGGCGCTGGCCCGGGACCGCGGGGCGCCCTCGGTCGCCGCCTCGCTCGGGCTGCTCGCCGCCCGGCACACCCCCGCCGACGGCGATCCTGCACCGGACGAGCGGCGGCTCCAGGCCGCCGAGGACGCCATCACGGCGGGCGAGGTCGATCTGGCCCGGGACATAGCCCGGGAGGTGCTGACGCGGGCGACGGTGCCGGCGGAGCGGGTGCGGGCGTGGATGGTGGTCATCGAGGCGGCCGGGCAGGCGCTCGGCGAGGTCGACGCGGTCTTCCCGCAGGTGCTGGCCGACGCCGGTGACGACCCCCGGCTGCTCGCGCTGGTCCACTACCAGCTCGCCTGGCGCGAGGTGGTAGTGGATGGCGACTTCGCCAAGTCCCGCCAGGAGGCCGCCCACGCGGCGGAGCTCGCCGCGCGCGGCGGGGACCGGCGCACCGAACTGATGGCGCTCGCCTTCCAGTCGTCCACCGAGACCCTGATGGGCCACCCGGACGCGCCCACCACGATCCAGCGGGCCCTCCAGGAGCCGCAGGACCCAGATGTGGCCAGCCACCACAACGGCGCCGCGATGGCGCGCTTCCGGTGGCTGCTCATGAGCGACCAGCTGCCGGAGGCCCGCACGGCCATCACCGCGCTGCTGCGGGAGGCGCGGCGGCGCGGCATGGTCGAGAGCGAGGTGCACTTCTCGCGGCTGCTCGCCGACACCGAACTGCGCTTCGGACACTGCGGCCGGGCCCTGGACCTGTCAGGCGAGAGCCTGCGGCTGGCGCGGGACTCCGGCATCGGCGAGAGCGCCTCGGCCATGCTCGCCTCGCTCGCGGAGGCGTCGGGCGGGGACGTGGAGCGGGCGCTGGCACTGGCCCGTGAGTCCGCGGACCACGCGGAGGTGGACGGCGACCAGTTGTACCTGTCCCTGGCCCTGGCGGCCCTGGGCTACGCCCAGTTGGTGGCCGGGGACGCGCAGGCCGCGGTCCGTTCGCTGCGCCGGGTGCGGGAGCTGGAGCACGGCATGGGCATCAGCGACCCCGCGCGGGGCCGCTGGCAGGGCGACCTGGCCGAGGCGCTGGTGCGCATCGGTGAGCCCGGTGAGGCGCAGGAGCTCATCAACGTCACCCGGGTGCACGCGCTGCGGCTGAACCGGGCGAGTGTGCTGGCGGTCCTCGACCGCGCGGAGGCGCTGGTGCGCGCGGCTCGCGGCGAACACCAGGCCGCGCAGGCGCAGTTGGTGTCCGCTCAGGAGCGGCTCGGCAAGCTCGGCTTCGGACTGGAGGAGGCGCGGGCGGCCTTCGCGCTGGCCCGGCTGCGCGCCCGGGAGCGGGGGCCGGGCGGGTACGACGAGGCCGCCCGGCTGTTCCGGCGCTGCCGTGCGCTGCCGTGGCTGCGGCAGGTGGAGCAGGCGGTGGCCGCGGGGCCGGCGGAGCCGGTGCCGGCGGCGCCTCCGGCGGTGCTGGACGGGCTGGCGTCGATGGAGCGTCAGGTCGCGGCGCTGGTCATGGAGGGGGCGACGAACCGGGAGATCGCCGGGCGGCTGTTCATCAGCGTCAAGACGGTCGAGGCGACGCTGACCCGCGTCTACCGCAAGCTTGGCATCCGCTCCCGCGTCGACATAGTCCGCCTCGCGGCGGGCCGCCGCACGCCGTAACGGGGCCGCGCGTCAACGTTCTTCGCCCCCGCCGCCCCTTCCCGTCCCGACCCCTGGGGCTGCGCCCCCCAGACCCCCCTTTCGGCCCTTCGGGCCTCGTCCTCAAACGCCGGACGGGCTGAATTTGCCCGTCCGGCACCATCCAGCCCCTCCGGCGTTTGAGGAGCGGGGGTCCGGGGGCAGCGCCCCCGGGGTCGGGACGGGAAGGGGCGGCGGGGGCGAGAAAAGGTGGGCGAGGCGCACCCCGCCCCCGGGGGACCGAGGGTTATCCCTGTCCCAACTCCCGTAGGGGGTTCCCTCATTGGGGACGCCACCGCCGCGGCCCTAGCGTGAACGCCGTGCCGCTCGCCGGACACACGGAGACCGCAGCCCGACAGGGCCCGGCCCCCGCCAGCCCGCGCGACCCCCCACCGGCAATCCCTAGGAGACCGATGTCCGGGCTCACCCGCGCAAGACAGGCCGCCGCCGCCCTCGCGGCCACCGCGGCAGCCGCCGCGACCGCACTCGTCGCCGCCCCCTCCGCCGTCGCCGCCCCCCAGCCCATCGTCGGCGGCACCACGACCACGACGTCCGCGTACCCGTTCATGATGCAGATCACCGACGCCTCGCAGGACCAGTTCTGCGGCGGGACGCTGGTCTCCCCCACCAAGGTCGTCACCGCCGCGCACTGCATGGTCGGCGAGACCACGAGCAGCGTGCGCGTGGTCGGCGGGCGCACCTACCTCAACGGCACCGACGGCACCGTCGCCAGGGTGAGCCGGATCTGGATCCACCCGGACTACCGGCGCGTCACGAGCGGCGACGACGTGGCCGTCCTGGCCCTGTCGGCACCCATGCCGTACGCCACCGCGTCGTACGTCTCCGCCTCCGACACCGGCGTGTACGCGGCCGGGACCACCGCCCGCGTCCTCGGCTGGGGCACCACGTCGTCCGGCGGCAGCTCCTCCAGCCAGCTGCGCACCGCCACCGTCCCGACCGTGTCCGACACCAGTTGCACCGACTCGTACCGCAGCCGGTACGTGCGCAGCGACATGGTGTGCGCCGGGTACGCCGCCGGCGGGGTGGACACCTGTCAGGGCGACAGCGGCGGGCCGCTGCTGATCGGCGGCCGGCTCGCGGGCATCACCTCCTGGGGCGACGGCTGCGCGGCGCCCCGCTCCCCGGGCGTCTACACCCGGCTGACCACGTTCTCCGACGAGGTGACGGCCCAGGTGGGCGGACAGACCACGCCATGACGTAGAACACCCCATGAACCAGGGGGCGTTGCGAGCTTCCACGAGCAGCCCGCAGCGCCCCCTCTCCATGCGCGCGGTCAGCCGCGCACGGTCCCGAAGCGGATGTCGTACGACGTCTCCGGGTGCATGACCCGCAGCATCCGCTCCCCCTCCGCGGCGACCTCCTCGCGCTGCCTGCCGCCGAGCCGCCCGAACGGCTCGACGACGAGGGCGTCCGCGTCCAGCCGCCACACGCCGGCCAGGAATCCGTCGACGAGGAAGGTGCGGTAGGCGGTGTTGCCCTGCCAGCTGCGGCCCCGGAACTCGGGCGGGACGACGCGGGTGCGGTCGGCGTGGGAGAGGAGCAGGTTGTCGAACTCGGGCAGGAAGCGGGGCGGCGCCGGGGTGCCGGGGTCGGGGCGGGGTGCGTCCGGGAGGTCGAAGAGCTCGGTGCCGGACTCGTCCCGGAAGGTGAGGAGCCGGGGGCGCAGCCGCTCGAAGGCCTCCCGCAGCCGGGTCAGTCCGGCCCACGTCTGCATGTCCTTCACCGAGGCCGGGCCGAAGGCGGCGAGGTAGCGCAGGACGGTGGCGTCGGGTGTCGCGGGGGCCGGCTCGGCGGGGCGTCCCAGCCAGTGCTCGGCGGTGGTGAGCGCGACCTGTCCGCTGCGTCCCCACAGTCCGCGCGGGGTGACCTGCACCAGGGGCAGCCTGCACCGGGCGGCGACGGCGAGGGCCCCCGGGTCGGCGTCCGGCCACTCCTTGCGCAGCTCCTCGCGCAGCTGCTTCATGGTGCGCGGCTCGGCCTCCACCAGCTCGCGGGCGAGGACGGCGAGCCGGTCCAGGTCGACGCCGGTGAGCCCCTTGCGGAACTGGGTCAGCTCCCGGTCCCGGGCGGGCTGCACCAGGGGCCGCAGGGTGAGGCAGTCGTCGGCGGTGTGGGTGTGGATGGTCGAGCGCATGGTGACGATGCGGACGACGTCCCGGTCGGCCATCGCCCGGGACAGCGCCTCGGGCGCGAAGCCGTCGAGGCGGGCGGTGAGCGCGTAGTACGGCGGCTTGACGTTCTGCGCCTGGAGACCGAGCAGGTGCGCGACCGCGTCCCGCGCGGACATCGGCGAGCGGCGCAGCAGCAGCTGCCGTTCGAGCGTGGCCCGGTTCAGTGCCCGGGTGCCGAGCACGGCGGCGGGCTGTGTCGTCGGCCTGGTGGCGCTCCGCTTCGTCGTCGTCATACCCGCACGCTAACGGCCCTTGCGGTCAGTTTCCGTCCGCAAGGCACGGCCCGCGATCACCGACGTGTAACACCGCGGCGACCGGAGAACGCTGAGTCATTGGGGCCGCCCGTCCGCGGCCCGTACGACCGACCGACCAAGGAGAACCCCCCATGACGTCCCCTCCCTCGTCCCCTCCCCCGTCCTCCTCCCCCGCCGGTGATCATCTGCCGGTCTACGACGGTCTGGTGCGCGAGCGCGGCGACGTCGTGGCCGAGGCGCGCGAGGTGTCCGAGCGCACGCACCACCAGGTACGACAGGCCCTGGCCGGGCACCCCGGTGGCCGCCGGGAGCCCCCCGCGAGGCCCCGTTCCCGCTGACCCGCTCCGGGCCGATTGCCTTCCGCCGGAGCGGGGCACTCGGTGGCACTGTGTACGAGCGAGAGAACTCACGACCGCGCCGGGTCCTGCTGACCGGATGGTTCAGCTTCCGCGACGGTGAGGCGACCGCCGGCGACGTGCTGGCGGTGCGCCGCGTGGAGGAGGTGCTGCGGGCGTCCGGGACGCCGTACGACGTCGCGTGGAGCCCCGCCTTCCTGCCGGACGCGCTGCACCTCGACAGCGTACGGCCCGGCGACTACTCCCATCTGGTGTTCGTGTCCGGGCCGCTGCACGGGCCGCAGGTCGAGGAGCTGCACCGGCGCTTCGCGCACTGTGTGCGGATCGCCGTGGGCACGTCGGTGATCGACCCCGACGACCCGGCGGCGAGGGGTTTCCACCGCGTCCTGCCACGGGACGCACCGGGCAGCGAGCCCAGCGAGGACCTGGCGGCCCGCGCGCCCGCGGTGCCCGCACGGCCCGTGGTCGGGGTGATCCTCACCAACGGGCAGGAGGAGTACGGGGAGCAGCGGCGGCACGCCCAGGTCGCGGACCGGGTGACGCGCTGGCTGGCCGGCAAGGACTGTGCCCGGCTGGAGCTGGAGACCCGGCTGGACACCCACGACTGGCATCTGAGCGCGACACCCGCGCAGGTGCAGTCGGTACTGGCCCGCCTCGACCTCCTCGTCACCGACCGGCTGCACGGGCTGGTGCTCGCCCTGCGGGTGGGAACGCCGGTGCTGGCGGTGGACCCGGTGGCGGGCGGCGCCAAGGTGAGCGCGCAGGCCCGCGCCGTCGGCTGGCCCGCGCTGCTGTCCGCCGAGCAGCTGGACGAGCGCCGTCTCGACCGGTGGTGGGACTGGTGTCTGACCTCGGGCCGGGTCGCCGCGCGTCAGGTCCGTGACGCGTTCCGGGACGGCAGGGTGCCGGACGGCGCGGACCGGCTGATGGAGGTGCTCGCACCGCGCGCCACCGCCGGTTAGCCCGGCGGCCGGCCGGGCACCCGGGAGTCCCGCGGTCGTCCTTGGAGGAGACAGGTGTCCATCGGTCGGCTCCCCGAACACGAACAGCACATCCTCGACGAGATCGAGCGGACGCTGCGCCGCGACCGCCGGCTGGACCGGCGGCTGCGCACGCTGAAGGTGCGCCGGGGCCTCGACGTCACGCGCCCGCTGACGCGTGTCGCGGCCTACCGCCCGCGCGGGTGGACGGTGGCGGCGCTGCTCACGGTGGCTGTCGCGCTCATGGTCACCGGCATCATGACCTCGGCCCCGTGGGCGATCTGGGCGTTCGCCGGGGTGTGGCCGGTCGCGCTGTTCGCGGCGTTCCGGCTGCTGTGCCGGTGGTCCGGCGGCTGAGCCCCCCGTATCGGCCCTGAACGGGCCTCGTCCTCAAAACGACGGGGCGGACGCGCGCGGGATCGGCGTTGTAGGGGACGTCGTGGACCAGTGTGCCGTCGCGGTCGAACAGCACCGCCCGCACCGGGCTCACCGGGCCGCCTCCTGCCACGCGGGGGCGTTGCGGTGGCGCCAGGCGCCGGCCAGCCGGTGCCAGGTGGCGAGGGGCGGGATGACCACGCTGGTGGCCAGCATGGTGGTGACCTCCTCGGGGGTGCGTGGCCCGGGGACGATGCGGGACCGGGCGAACTCGGCGGTCCCGGCGGCCCAGCCGAGCGCGCAGACGCCGGCCGCCCGGCGGTGCCCGGTGGCCCCGAGGACGCAGGCGGCGGCCCCGGCGGCGGTGATCGCGGCGTGCCGGCGGATCCGGCCGCGCGGTGCGACGGCCTTGTCCCACCAGTCGGGGCCGTGCAGCCGCCGCATCAGGGCGTCGTCGGCGTGCCCGCGCTGCCGGCCCAGGGACGCCCAGCGGGACGCGGGCCGCACGGGGTGCAGGGTGGAGCGGTGGCCCCGGCGGATGCGCCACCCGGCGTCGAGGAGGCGCAGCGCGAGGTCGGCGTCCTCGCGGTACGGGCGGCGGAAGCGTTCGTCGAAGCCGCCGGCCTGTTTCAGCGCCTCGGTGCGGTAGGCCATGTCGGCGGCGATCCAGCGGCCCAGGGAGAGCCCGGCGGTGCGGCGTTCCCAGTCGTTGGGGCGGCGCTTCTCGGGCAGCGGCACGGTGATGACGCCCTGGACGCCGGCGGTGTCGGGGGACGCCTCCGCGAGGTCCCGCACGAGCTCCGCGCACCAGTGCGGGCCCACTTGGACGTCGTCGTCGAGGAAGACCACCCAGGGCGCGGTGACCGCGCGTACGCCGGTGTTGCGCGCGGCGGCGGGTCCGTGGCCGCCGCCTGCCCTGACGGTGGTGCGTTCGCGCAGGTCGCCGAGGACGCCCAGGGCGTGGCCCAGCGCGTCGGGGGCGGGCGGGACCTCGGGCCGGTCGTCGACGAGGACGATCTCGTCGGGGCGCGGCCCGCGCGACGCGGCGAGGGCGGCGAGGCAGTCGGCGAGGGTGTCCCGCACCAGGGTGGGGATCACGACGGCGTACGACGTCATCCGGACGCCCTCCGACGGACTCCGGTACCGGGGGTGCGCATCGGGGCTGTACTCCGTCCCTGTGAGGCGTGCGGGGGCTACCGGGGCGCGGGTGCCGCATCCGCGGTTGCCTCAAACACTTGGACACAGCTTGTCCCGAACCACGGCTTCGGGCACGTTCGCACCGGAATCCGCGCGGTGGACGGCCGACGAGGGGTGCCCGGCGCTGGGCCGTCCGGGTGAGGGGGACCCGGGCGTGCCGTCGGGCGGACGGGGTTTCCTAGGATCTCCCCGTGGCCACCTTCCAGCTCCAGCGCACGGCTCCGCTCCCCCTCGACGAGGCCTGGCGACGGCTCACCACGTGGCCGCGCCACGGCAAGGCGGTCCCCCTCACCCGGATCAGGGTGACCACTGGCCCGCCCACCGGCACGGGCACCCGGGTCGTCGCCCGCACGGGCCTCGGCCCGCTCTCCTTCGACGACCCGATGGAGGTGACGGTGTGGCAGCCGCCCGCGGAGGACTCCCCGGGGCGGTGCCGGCTGGAGAAGCGCGGCCGCGTCGTCAGGGGGTGGGCGGAGATCGAGGTGCGCCCGGGACCGGGCGGCCGGGCGCGGGTGATCTGGCGCGAGGACATCCGGGTCCGCTTCCTGCCCGCCGCAGCCGACGCCCTGCTGGCGCGGGCCGGGCGCCAGGTGTTCGGGCGGGCGGTGAACCGTCTGCTCAGGTGGGACTGAGGCACCTCCCGGGACCGGCGCTCAGGCCACGGTGCCGATCCGGTCCGCCGGCGCGCCCGTGCCGTCGTGGTGGATGGGGGTGTGAGCGCCGGTGAGGGACGCCCCGCTGCCGCCGCGCCGGTTCGCGACGATCTCCGCCGCGATGGACAGCGCCGTCTCCTGTGGCGTACGGGCGCCCAGGTCCAGGCCGATGGGGGACCTGAGCCGGGCCAGTTCCAGGTCGGTCACGCCGGCTGCGCGCAGCCGGGCGTAGCGGTCCAGGTGGGTGCGGCGGGAGCCCATCGCGCCGACGTAGGCCACCGGCAGGCGCAGCGCGCGCTCCAGCAGCGGTACGTCGAACTTCGGGTCGTGGGTCAGGACGCACAGGACCGTACGGGCGTCCACGGAGGTGCGTTCCAGGTAGGTGTGGGGCCACTCGACGACGATCTCGTCGGCCTCGGGGAAGCGGGCCCTCGTCGCGAACACCGGGCGGGCGTCGCACACCGTGACGTGGTGGCCGAGGAACTTGCCGACCCGTACCAGCGCCGCCGCGAAGTCGATCGCGCCGAAGACGATCATCCGGGGCGGCGGGACCGAGGACTCGACCAGCAGGGTGAGCGGTGCCCCGCACCGCGAGCCCTGCTCGCCGATCTCCAGCGTGCCCGTGCGGCCGGCGTCCAGGAAGGCGCCCGCCTCGGCGACGACCGTGCGGTCCAGTTCCGGGTGGCCGCCGAAGCCCCCCTCGTACGACCCGTCGGGGCGGACGGTCAGCGCCCGGCCCAGCAGCTCCGCCGGACCGCTCACGATCCGCGCCACCGCCGCCGCCTCCCCTCGCGCGGCGGCGGCGAGCGCGGACGCGAGCACCGGGCGGGCGGGGTCCGCCGCCCGCACCGGTGTGACCAGGATGTCGATGATGCCGCCGCAGGTCAGACCGACCGCGAAGGCGTCCTCGTCGCTGTAGCCGAAACGCTGGAGTACGGTCTCGCCGTCCGCCAGCGCCTGCTCGCACAGCTCGTACACCGCGCCCTCCACGCACCCGCCGGAGACCGATCCGACCGCCGTGCCGTCGGCGTCCACGGCCAGCGCGGCCCCGGGCTGCCGGGGCGCGCTGCCGCCGACCGCCACCACGGTGGCGACCGCGAAGTCACGGCCCTGCTCGACCCACCGGCTCAGGTCCTCGGCGATGTCCAGCATCTCGGTCTCCTCGACTGCGGTTGCGCGGAAGGTGCGGCGGGGCGGGCGGCTAGTGGACGCCCAGCCAGCTCTCGATGGGGGCGAGGGCGAAGTAGACGACGAAGACCAGCGTCAGGCCCCACATGAAGGCACCGATCTCCCGGGCCTTGCCCTCGGCGGTCCTGATGGCGACGTAGGAGATGACCCCGGCGGCCACGCCCGCGGTGATGGAGTAGGTGAACGGCATGATCACCACGGTCAGGAACACCGGGATCGCGGTGGCCCGGTCGGCCCAGTCGACATGGCGGGCGTTCATCATCATCATCGCACCGATGACCACCAGGGCGGCGGCCGCGACCTCGCCCGGCACGATCGCCGTGAGCGGGGTGAAGAAGAGGCAGGCGGCGAAGAAGACTCCGGTGACGACGGAGGACAGGCCGGTCCGGGCGCCTTCGCCGACCCCGGTCGCCGACTCGACGAACACGGTCTGGCCGGAGGCCCCGGAGACGCCGCCGATCGCGCCGCCCGCGCCGTCGATGAACAGGGCCCTGGACAGGCCCGGCATCCGGCCCTTGTCGTCGGCGAGCTTCGCCTCCGTGCCGACACCGATGATCGTCGCCATGGCGTCGAAGAAGCCCGCGAGCACGAGCGTGAAGACGATCATGGCGACCGTCATCGCGCCGACCTCGCCCCAGCCGCCGAACTCGACGTCCCCGAAGACGGAGAAGTCGGGCATCGACACCGCGCTGCCGTGCAGTTCGGGGGCGCCGCTCGCCCACTGCTTCGGGTCGATGACCCCGAACGCGTTCAGACCGACCGCGAGCACGGTGCCGCCGAGGATGCCGATGAGGATCGCGCCGGGGACGCGGCGCGCCTGGAGCATGAAGATGGCGAGCAGGGTGACGGCGAACAGCAGCACCGGCCAGCCGGCCAGCTCGCCCGCCGGGCCCAGGGTGACGGGGGTGGCCTCGCCCTGGTGCACGAAGCCGGCCTTGTAGAAGCCGATCAGGGCGACGAACAGGCCGATGCCCATGGTGATCGCGTGTTTGAGCGCGAGCGGGATCGCGTTCATGATCATCTCGCGCAGGCCGGTGACGACCAGCAGCATGATCACCACGCCGTACATCACGCACATGCCCATGGCCTGCGGCCAGGTCATCACCGGCGCGACCTGCGAGGCGAGGACGCCGGAGACGGACAGGCCGGCGGCGAGGGCGAGCGGGACCTTGCCGAAGAAGCCCATCAGCAGGGTGCTGAGGGCCGCGGCGAAGGCGGTGGCCGTGATCAGGGCGGTGCGGCCGAGGGTGTTCCCCGCGGCGTCCTCGCCGGACAGGATCAGGGGGTTGAGCAGGAGGATGTACGCCATCGCCATGAAGGTGGTGACGCCGCCGCGCACTTCGCGTGCGACGGTGGACCGGCGAGGGGAGATGTGGAAGTACCGGTCGAGCCAGGACCGGCCGGCCGGGACGCGGGTTCCCGCGCCCGCGTCGTCGGCGGTGGTCGCCGGCTTGAGGGACTGCTGGGTCATGTGGGCCTACTCCCAAGGTTCATAGGGGCCCCCGACGCTGCCGCTGCGGGCGGGGCCGGGATTTGGGAGGTGCCAGACCCGGGGGACGGCCCGGTACTGCACCTTGAGGTGGGGACATGCGCCGGGGGGGGTGACCGTGGGGGTGTTGGTCGCCTGCCCGGCGCGGGTGCCGCACGCTGCTCGCAGGGTGCGGCGAGGTGGGTCAGAGAGTCCCGGTGAGGTGTTCCGGGCGGACCGGGGTTTTGGTGAGGGGGAGGCCCGTGGCGTCGCGGATGGCTGCCAGGACCGCCGGGGTGGAGGACAGGGTGGGAGCCTCGCCGATGCCGCGCAGACCGTAGGGCGCGTGGTCGTCGGCGAGTTCGAGCACGTCGAGGGGGATGGTCGGCGTGTCGAGGATCGTGGGGATGAGGTAGTCCGTGAAGGACGGGTTGCGCACCTTCGCGGTCTTCGGGTCGACGACGATCTCCTCCATGACCGCCACGCCCAGGCCCTGCGTGGTGCCGCCCTGGATCTGGCCGGCCACGGACAGCGGGTTGAGCGCCTTGCCGACGTCCTGCGCGCAGGCCAGTTCGATGACCTTCACCAGGCCGAGTTCGGTGTCGACCTCGACGACGGCGCGGTGCGCGGCGAAGGAGTACTGGACGTGGCCGTTGCCCTGGCCGGTGCACAGGTCGAAGGGCTCGGTCGGCCGGTGCCGCCACTCCTCCTCGACCTCCACGGCCTCCTCGCCGAGCACGTCCACCAGGTCGGCGAGGACTTCGCCGCCGTCGGTGACGACCTTGCCGCCCTCCAGCAGGAGCTCGGCGGTGGCCCAGGCCGGGTGGTGGGAGCCGAACCGGCGCCGGCCGAGTTCCAGCACCTTCTCGCGGACGAGCTCGCAGGCGTTCTTGACCGCGCCGCCGGTGACATACGTCTGCCGGGAGGCTGAGGTGGACCCCGCGGAGCCGACCCGGGTGTCGGCCGGGTGGATGGTCACCTGGGTGACGCCCAGCTCGGTGCGGGCGATCTGGGCGTGGACGGTGACACCGCCCTGGCCCACCTCCGCCATCGCGGTGTGCACGGTGGCGACCGGCTCTCCGCCGACGACCTCCATGCGGACGCGGGCGGTGGAGTAGTCGTCGAAGCCCTCCGAGAAGCCGACGTTCTTGATGCCGACCGCGTAGCCGACGCCCCGGACGACGCCCTCGCCGTGCGTGGTGTTGGACAGGCCGCCGGGGAGCTGGCGCACGTCGGCGCCCTCGCTGGACTCCCACTGGCGCTCCGGCGGCATCGGCATGGCCTTGACGCGGCGCAGGAGTTCGGCGACCGGCGCCGGGGAGTCGACGGCCTGCCCGGTGGGCAGCAGCGTGCCCTGCTCCATGGCGTTGCGCCGGCGCAGCTCCACCGGGTCCATGCCGAGCTTCTCGGCCAGCCGGTCCATCTGCGCCTCGTAGGCGAAGCACGCCTGGACCGCGCCGAAGCCGCGCATGGCGCCGCAGGGCGGGTTGTTGGTGTAGAGGGCGACGGCCTCGATGTCGACGTCGTCCACGGCGTACGGCCCGACGCCGAGGGAGGAGGCGTTGCCGACCACGGCCGGGGAGGCGGAGGCGTACGCGCCGCCGTCGAGGACGATGCGGCACTTGACGTGGGTCAGCCTGCCGTCCGCGGTGGCGCCGTGCTCGTAGAAGAGCTTGGCCGGGTGGCGGTGGACATGGCCGAAGAAGGACTCGAAGCGGTTGTAGACGATCTTGACGGGTTTGCCGGTACGCAGGGCGAGCAGACAGGCGTGGATCTGCATCGACAGGTCCTCGCGGCCGCCGAACGCGCCGCCGACGCCGGCCAGGGTCATCCGTACCTTGTCCTCGGGCAGTCCGAGGACGGGCGCGATCTGGCGCAGGTCGGAGTGGAGCCACTGGGTGGCGACGTAGAGGTGGACGCCGCCGTCCTCCTCGGGCACCGCGAGGCCGGACTCGGGGCCCAGGAAGGCCTGGTCCTGCATGCCGAAGGTGTACTCGCCCTCGACGATCACATCGGCCCGCTCGCGGGCGGCCGCGACGTCGCCGCGCACGATGGGCTGGCGGTGGACGACGTTGGGGTGGGGGACGTGGCCTGCGTGGTGGTCGTCGCGGTTCTCGTGGACGAGGACCGCGTCCGGGGCGAGCGCGGAGGCCTCGTCGGTGATGACGGGCAGCTCGCGGTACTCGACCTTGATCTTGGCGGCCGCGCGGCGGGCGGTCTCCGGGTGGTCGGCGGCGACGACGGCGACGGGCTCGCCGTGGTGGCGGACCTTGCCGTGGGCGAGGACCGGGGTGTCCTGGATCTCCAGGCCGTAGTGCTTCACCTCGGCCGGCAGGTCGTCGTAGGTCATCACGGCGTACACGCCCGGGACGGCGAGGGCCTCGCCGGTGTCGATGGAGACGATCTCGGCGTGCGCGACCGTGGAGCGCAGGATCTGCCCCCAGAGCATGTCCTCGTGCCACATGTCGGAGGAGTACGCGAACTCGCCGGTGACCTTGAGGGTGCCGTCGGGGCGGAGCGTGGACTCGCCGATGCCGCCCCTGGTCCCGGAGCCCTGGGTGATCTTGGTGGGAACGCCGTTCGTGGGCATGCTCAGACCCCCTCGGACTGGCGGGCGGCCGCCAGGCGGACCGCGTCCATGATCTTCTCGTAGCCGGTGCAGCGGCACAGGTTGCCCGACAGGGCCTCGCGGATGTCCGCGTCGCTGGGGCTGGGGTTGCGTTCGAGCATCTCGTCGGCCGCGACCAGCAGGCCGGGGGTGCAGAATCCGCACTGGACGGCGCCGGCGTCGATGAACGCCTGCTGGATCGGGGAGAGCTCGGTGCCCTCGCCGGTCTGCGAGTCGGCGCCCTGTGGCTGCCACGCCTTGGCCTCGTCCAGGGAGGTGCCGCGGGCGCCGGTGGAGCAGGCCCGTTGCCGGGCGTGGTCCGCGAGGCCCTCCACGGTGACGACCTCGCGGCCCTGGGCCTGGCCGGCCGCGACCAGGCAGGAGCACACGGGCACGCCGTCCAGGCGGACCGTGCACGAGCCGCACTCGCCCTGCTCGCAGGCGTTCTTGGAGCCGGGCAGGCCCAGCCGCTCGCGCAGCACGTACAGCAGGGACTCGCCCTCCCAGACGTCGTCGGCCTCCTGGGGGCGTCCGTTGACGGTGAAGTCGATACGCATTACGCGGCTCCCTGCGTGGTGCGGCGGGCGCCGCGGTACGACTCCCAGGTCCAGGTCAGTGTGCGGCGGGCCATGACCCCGACCGCGTGCCGGCGGTAGCTCGCGGTGCCGCGCACGTCGTCGATCGGGTTGCAGGCGCCGGCGCACAGGTCGGCGAACCGCTTGGCGACGGAGGGGGTGATGATCTTCCCGTTGTCCCAGAAGCCGCCCTCCTCCAGCGCCGCGTTGAGGAATTCCTCCGCGGCCTGCGCCCGGACGGGTGTCGGGGCGGCCGAGCCGATGCCGGTGCGCACCGTGCGGGTCCGCGGGTGCAGGGCGATCCCGAAGGCGCACACGGCGATGACCATGGCGTTGCGGGTGCCGACCTTGGAGAACTGCTGGGGACCGTCGGCCTTCTTGATGTGGACGGCGCGGATCAGCTCGTCGGGCTCCAGCGCGTTGCGCTTCACGCCGGTGTAGAAGGCGTCGATCGGGATGCGCCGGGTGCCGCGCACCGATTCGGCCTCGACCTCGGCGCCGGCGGCGAGCAGCGCCGGGTGGGCGTCGCCGGCCGGGGAGGCGGTGCCGAGGTTGCCGCCGACGCCGCCGCGGTTGCGGATCTGCGGGGAGGCGACCGTGTGGGAGGCGAGGGCGAGGCCCGGCAGCTCGGCGCGCAGGTGCTCCATGATCTTCGAGTACGGGACCGAGGCGCCGAGCCGTACGCTCTCCTCGCCGACCTCCCATTCCTCGAGGTCGCCGATGCGGCCCAGATCCATGAGGTACTCGGGCCGGCGGTGGTCGAAGTTGATCTCGACCATCACGTCGGTGCCACCCGCAATCGGCACAGCGGCGGGGTGCTCTGCCTTCGCGGCGAGCGCCTCCTCCCAGCTGGCGGGGCGAAGGAAGTCCATGACCGGCTCTCTTCTTCGTCTCGTGGGGCGTACAGATTGAGCCAATCCGTGTGCGGCGGGCCCGGCTCGTTCATGTGGTGTTCACTCGCAGTGGGCCCAGTACACCGCCGTGCGATCCACCGGGGTCAGTCACGGAAACCATGAAGGAGTCGGCTGGCCAACAAGGGCATCTTGTAGATTCGTATGAAAGCAGGTCGGCAGGAACCTCCCCACTTCCTCCGGTCACAGGGGACCCGAGATATCGAGACAGAGAACGGCGGCGACGAGAATGCGGCTGCGCGCACTGCTGGACACCGACGCGCTGGGCCTGAAGCTGCTCGGCGGCGAGGACGAGCTGGACCGCGGTGTGCGGGGCGTGATGACCACCGATCTGCGGGACCCCAGCCGCTATCTCTCCGGCGGGGAACTGGTGCTCACGGGGCTGGCCTGGCGCCGGGACGCCGCCGACTCCGAACCGTTCGTACGCATCCTGGCGCAGGCCGGGGTGGCCGCCCTGGCCGCCGGTGAGGCGGAACTGGGGGATGTGCCGGACGACTTGATCGTGGCCTGTGCGCGGCACCGGCTGCCGCTGTTCGCCGTGCACGAGTCGGTGGCGTTCGCGACCATCACCGAGCACGTCGTGCGGCAGGTCTCGGGCGAGCGCGCCGGGGACCTCGCCGCGGTGGTGGACCGGCACCGGCGGATGATGACGTCGGGCCCGGCGGGCGGCGGACCGGACGTGGTCCTGGACCTGCTCGGCTCCGACCTGGACCTGCGGGCCTGGGTGCTGTCGCCGACCGGCCGGCTGATCGCGGGCCCGAAGACCGCGGAGACGCACGGGGCGGAGCCGACGCTGCCCGCCGACGTGTGCGCCCGGCTCGCCGCGGAGCAGCTGGCGGCCGCCCGCACGGGCCGGCTCGGACCGCACCGGGTCACGTTGGGCCGGACGACGTACAGCCTCTTCCCGGTGCGCGGCGGCGGGCGCGCCGCGCCCACGGCCGGGGACGTGCGCGAGACGGTGCTGTCGGACTGGCTGCTGGCCGTCGAGGCCGACGCCGGGGACTGGGCCCCGGAGCGGCTGGACCTGCTCCAGGGCGTGACGCAGCTGATCTCCGTCGAGCGGGACCGCCGGGACGCGGCGCGCACGGTGCGGCGCCGGCTCGCCCAGGAGGTCCTCGAACTGCTCCAGACGGGCGCCGCGCCCGCCGAGACGGCGGCCAGGCTGCGGGTGGCCGCGCCCGTGCTGCTGCCCGGGCTGGGGACGGCGCCGCACTGGCAGGTGGTCGTGGCCCGGGTCGAGTGGGACGGCGGGGAGGTGGACGGCGGTCCGGTGGCCCAGGCGCTGCTCGAGGAGATCCTGGTCGACCCGGCGTCGACCGGTCCCGAGCACTCCGACCGCATCGCGGTGGCGCACACCGGCGACGAGGCGGTCGCCCTCGTCCCGCTGCCCGCGGTGACCGGCGACGACGCCGCCGCTGCCGGGGTCGCCGCCGATGCGCTGCTCGAGACCGTGCGCGAGCCGCTCTCGGCCGGTCTGGACGGCGACGGACGGCTCACCCTGGGCGTCTCCGCCGCCGTGCACTCGGCGGAGGGGCTGCGCGGCGCGCTGGAGGAGGCACGGCACGCCCGGCGCGTCGCCGCGGCCCGCCGGGGCCGGGTCTGCGCGGCCGGCCACCAGGAACTCGCCTCGCACGTCCTGCTGCTGCCCTTCGTCCCCGACGACGTGCGCCGCGCGTTCACCGCCCGCCTCCTGGACCCGCTGCGGGAGTACGACCGCAGGCACCGCGCGGAGCTGATTCCCACGCTGGAGGCGTTCCTCGACTGCGACGGCTCCTGGACCCGGTGCGCCTCCCGCCTCCACCTGCACGTCAACACGCTGCGCTACCGCGTCGGCCGCATCGAGCAGCTGACGGGCCGTGATCTCTCCCGGCTCGAGGACAAGCTGGACTTTTTCCTGGCACTGCGCATGAGTTGATCCGAAAAGGACCCGTCCGGCCAGTTCGGGTCCGCAGCCCATGACTTTGTGAAATCCTTCACCCACCCTCTTGGCCGGGCCCCTTGGTTCGTGCTGAGATGCGGCCACCACTCAACAGCTCGATGGCGTGCTCGGGGAGGGCAACGTGGCGCATACCGCCATGTCGGGTGACGGAACGACCGCCGGTGACGATCCGCTCCAGACGGCGGTGTGGCGCCTGCGCTCCCGCGCCTGCTGGGCGGACGCCGCCGCACTGCTCGCCCCCGACACCCCGGAGGCTGCCCTGCAACGGGCGTCGCTGCTGGTGGAGCGGTGTCTCTACACCGAGGTGGGGTGGGAGGACGCCGAGGACGCGCTGCGGACGGCCGAGGCGATGGCGCACAGCGACGACGAGCGGGGCGCGGCCGCTTGTGAACGCGGGTACTTGGCCTACGCGGCCACCCTGTTCCGGGTGCGCGACCGGGCGGACGAGGCGCGGGCCGCGCTCGGCCGGGCGGCGGCGCTGATCGCCCCGGGGGCGCCGGGCCGGGCGCTGCTGGACTTCCGGCGCGGGCTGATCGCGGAGAACCTCACCCGGTCGCCTCAGGCGGCCCGGGCGGCCTACCGCCGCGCCCACGCGGGGGCCACCGCCCACCCCGATCCGCTGCTGCTCTCCGGCACCTGGCGCCACCTCGCCGGACTGGCCCTGCGCGAGGGCGAGTTGACCGAGGCCCGGCACGGCTTCGCCGAGTCCCTGCGCATCAGGGAGGAACTGGGCTACCTGGTCGGCACGGCCCCGGCCCTGGTCTCCCTGGCCCAAACGGAAACGGGCCCGGAAGCCGCCCGCCTGAAAGAAGAGGCCCGCCGCCTCCACCGCCTCCTGGGCGGAATCCCCACGTGGCTGGCACCCCAGCTGTCCCCTCCGGACGCGGCGACGGCCTAACAGCCCGTCCGGCGTTTGAGGACGAGGCCCGAAGGGCCGATGGGGGTCTGGGGGCGCAGCGCAGCCCCCAGGGACGGGACGGGACGGGAAGGGGCGGCGGGGGCGAAAAAACTCAGGGCACCCCCCTCAGCCCCCAACCCCACCCCCGCCGAAGTGCTCCCCCACCAGCACCCGCACCACACCCACATCCCCCGCGACCAACGCATCCAGCAACGCCATGTGCTCATGCGCGTCGGCGACCAGCGACGCCCCACCGACCACCGCCCCCTGCGCCCGCCGGTGCAACTCCCCCGCGACCTCGACCAGCTGCTCGTTCCCCCCGAGCCCCAGCACCGCCCCGTGGAAGGCCCGGTCCGCCTCCGCGTACGTCGCCCGGCACCCGGAGGACGCCGCCCGGACGGTCGCCTCGGCGAGCGGCCGCAACGCGGCCCACCGCTCCGCCGGCACGCTGTGCGCCAGCCGCAGGATGACCGGCACCTCGAGCAGCGCCCGGACCTCGGCCAGCTCCGCCAGCTCCCGCGCACCCCGCTCGACGACCCGGAACCCCCGGTTGGGCACGACCTCGACCGCGCCCTCCAGGGTGAGCTGCTGCATGGCCTCACGGACGGGCGTCGCGGAGACGCCGAACCGCTCCCCGAGCGCGGGCGCGGAGTACACCTCGCCGGGCCGCAGGTCACCCGTGATCAGCGCGGTCCGCAGGGCGGCGAGCACCTGACCGCGCACGGACGACCGCTGGACCACGGCCCGGGGAGCAGGAGCCGGCCCGACCGCGGGCTCACTGTGCGTGTGCTCCCCCCGCACCGCGCTGTCCGCCACGTCCGACGCCCCCGGCTGGGCGGGCACCCGGCGCCGCCCCGAACCGGCGGCGGCCTGCGCGGCCCCCGCCGCCTCGACCGCCGCCTCATAGGTCCCGGCGGAGCCCCGCGTGCCCTGCTTCACAAGCGCCTCCTGCGGACGTATCGGTACTTGGGGTCATTGAGGCGGGTTGCCACCCGTACGTCAAGCACCATAGGCGCACCGGACACCAGTTCACATCTCGCCGATCTTCGGTAAGGTGAGGCTTACCTTTACTGTCCGGCTCCACGAGACGTGAATGGGTGGTCCCATGCCTGTGCCCGGTTCGGCCGTCGCGGACGCGTACGCCCGTCTGGCGGAGGCCTTCCCCGCGCTCGCCGTCACCGAGCTCGGCCCCGGCGAGGAGGCGCCGCGTGGCGGCAACTGGGTCACGGCGTCGGAGCTCGCGGAGGCCGGGCCGGGCCTGGACGCGTTCCTCGTCTGGGACGACACACAGGTGCGGCGGGACTACGGGCAGCAGGCCCGCCCGGACGTGATCGCCAGTTTCGGCCTGCACCGCTACGCCTGGCCCGCCTGTCTGCTGATCACCGTGCCCTGGTTTTTGCACCGCCGGGTGCCGCGCTACCCCGTGACGCGTGTCTCGTTCGACCGCACCGCCCCGGGCCTCGCCGTGGGCCGCATGGCCGTACGGCCGGACGGCTTCGCCTGCCTGCCCGGTGACCCGGCCGCCGCGCTGCCCGGCGCCCGGGTGGTGCCCGACGAGGAGGCGCTGCGGGCGGAGGTGCGCGCGGCGGTGGCCCAGCACCTCGAACCCGTGCTGGCCGGATTCGGCCCCCGGATGCGGCGGAGGGGCCGCGCCCTGTGGGGCATGGCGACCGACGAGATCGTCGAGAGCCTGTGGTACGTCGCCCAGCTGCTCGGCGAGGACGAGCGGGCGATGCGCGAGCTGGAGCTGCTGCTGCCGGGCGCGACCAAGCCGTACGTCGGCGCGGCGGCGTTCCGCCGGCCGTCCGGGCCCGGCGCGGAGCGGGAGCAGGCGACCCGGGACCGGGTGAGCTGCTGCATGTTCTACACCCTGCGCCCGGCGGACATCTGCGCCACCTGCCCGCGCACCTGCGCCAAGGACACGACGCCCGCCGCGCGAGCCACCGCTGCCGCCACTGCCGTCGCGGCGCACGCGAGCTGACACGACGTCACATCGCGAACCCGGGCCCCCGCGACAGCCCTTCGCGGGGGCCGTGGCATCATCCGCTCAGCACGCCGCTCAGGTCACAGCTGATTCACAATTCCCTCACCTGTCGCGGGAACTATCCGCAGAACCCCCCGTACGGGTAGTCTTATTCGAACTCAACTCCCGCCCCTCATGCGGCAGTTCGAGCAGAACGTCGCCTCGACACCCCCCTCGCACTCCCTTGGCGGCCTCTTGCCCCGAAACCCCCTGAGGGCAGCCGGGATTGGGCCACTATGGCGGGCGTTACGCCCTATCCCAATGCAAGGGACCCCTAGATGAGACTGACCGACATATCGCTGAACTGGCTGCTTCCGGGCGCCGTGCTGCTCCTGGGCATGCTGACGGCGGTGGCGGTGCTGGCGCGCGGGAAGCGCTCCTCGGTCAAGGACACGAGCGCGGACGACTCGTGGGAGCGCAGCGAGGAGCGCCGTCGGCGCAAGGAAGCCGTCTACGGCACCGTCTCCTACGTACTGCTGTTCTGCTGCGCGGCGGTGGCCGCCGCGCTCTCCTTCCACGGCCTGGTCGGCTTCGGCGAACAGAACCTCGGCCTCTCCGGCGGCTGGCAGTACCTCGTCCCCTTCGGCCTGGACGGCGCGGCGATGTTCTGCTCGGTGCTCGCCGTGCGCGAGGCCAGCCACGGTGACGCGGCCCTCGGCTCGCGGATACTCGTGTGGACGTTCGCCTTCGCCGCGGCCTGGTTCAACTGGGTCCACGCGCCCCGGGGCATCGGGCACGCGGGCGCCCCCCACTTCTTCGCGGGCATGTCCCTGTCCGCGGCGGTGCTGTTCGACCGCGCGCTGAAGCAGACCCGCCGGGCCGCCCTGCGCGAGCAGGGGCTGGTCCCGCGTCCGCTCCCCCAGATCCGTATCGTGCGCTGGCTGCGCGCCCCCCGGGAGACCTACCGCGCCTGGTCGCTGATGCTGCTGGAGGGTGTGCGCAGCCTCGACGAGGCGGTGGAGGAAGTGCGCGAGGACAAGGCCCGCAAGGACGAGGCCAAGCAGCGCCGCCGCGACCAGCAGCGGGTGGAGCGGGCCCGGCTGAAGGCGATCAGCCGCGGCCACCGGGGGTTCGTGGGCCGGGGCGGCGGGCGCGAGCTGGAGACCGCGACGGTGGAGCGCGAGCCCGAGATGGTCTCCGCGGAGCCTGCCATATCGGCGCCGGAGGCCTTGCCCCTGCGCGCGCGTCCCTCCCTTCAGCCGGTGCGTACCGGCGGAACTGACGCGGTGACCGTCGACCTCACCGCCGAGGACGACACCCAGGCGCTGCCGCGCCTGGACTCCCTGGAGCGCAAGCTCAAGGAGATCGAGCAGCAGTTCGGCTGAGACCGCCGGACGGTCGAGGGGGTGCGGCCCGCACGGGCCGCACCCGCGGCATGCTCCTGCCTCCGGTGCGCCTTCTGGTGTCTCCTGGTGCCTCAGGCGGCGTCCGTGCCGAGTTCGAACCAGACGGACTTGCCCACCTCGTGCCGTCGCACGCCCCACTTGTCCGCGAGCGACTCGACCAGCACCAGGCCCCTGCCGTGCGTCCCGTCGCCGCTGCGCGGCGGTCGGGGGCGGGGCTCACGGGACACGAAGTCCCGTACCTCCACCCGGAGTCTGCGCGGCCCGACGGTGGCCGTCAGCACCGCCTCGTGGTCGGTGTGGACGAGTGCGTTGGTGACGAGTTCGCTGGTGAGCAGTTCCGCGACCTCCGACCGCTCCGGAGTCCCCCAGTGTGTGAGCAGTTCGCGCACCGCCCGGCGTGACTCCCGTACCGCTCTGAGATCCGCCCGCCCCAGTGTGCGCCTCAGCCGATCTGCCGAAGCCTGACTTTTCATGGCCCCCGCCCGCGTGCAGATGTCGATTCCCCGTGGCTCGAACGCGTACACGGGAATCTTTGCCCGTGTCGCGCGGGCGCCAGTCATGCCGCATCGTCACGCATCGGTAGTTGGCCGAAGTGCACAGGCCACGCATGCCCGCGGGGCCGTCCTCCCGACCCCCGTGGCGAGAGGACGACCCCGGCTTTCGCGGTGGTCGTGGCGGGCCGTGGCTCAATAGAGCTTGTTGACGGCCCTCTTCGTCGTCTTCTTGAAGGCGCCGACCGGGGCGTCACCGAAGTCGCCCATCTGGCCCCAGTCGACGACGGTCACGGTCCTGCCGTCGCGTCCCACGGACAGCAGGTGGATGTCCGTCGCGCCCCAGGAGGTCTCCGTGTGCAGCCCGCGCACCGTCGCGCCCTCCTCGACCGGCAGCTTGCCGTAGTACCGGCCCTCGGCCTCGATGTCCGGGTACGTCCGCTCGAGCCGGTCGGCGCAGGTACGGAGCTGCCGGTCGAGCTCGGCGGCCAGCGCCTTGCCCTTGGCCGCGGAGCCGGTCACGACGGTGACCTGTACGGCGCCTGTGTCCAGGTCGGTGTGGAAGAGGCGGTGCCGGTAGTCGTAGGCGGGTACGCCCTCGCCCAGACAGTACGCGAGCTGCTCCGGGAAGCCGTCCGTGACCGGTCCTGCGGTCCAGTCGGACGACGGGTGCGGAGGCAGCTCGGACGCGGAGAGGAAAGCGGGCTCGGCGCTCTTGTGCACGGCGGCGGCTGCCGGTGCGGTGAGCGTCGTGCCGGCCGCGAGGGCGGCGACGGTGAGCGTGGCGAGCGCGGCGGCCCGGGTGCGCATGGCCATGGGTGTCCCCCGTGAGGTGTGCGTGATGGAATGGCGGTGCGGTATGCCGGGACGACGACCGGGTCGGTCCGTCCGGTGGCCGTCGGGGCGGTGCGTGCCACGAGCATCGGGCGCCTCGGGGGGCGGGCGCAAGCGTCGTCGCCGGATCCACCGGCATGGAACCATCCCAGCCCGTCCGACGTGCAGGTATATGGGGTGCCTGGGATGCCCTCCCAGGGGCCGTCCGGGTCGGAGCGAGTGCGGGGAGACGTGTCGGTGTCGGCACAGGACGACGTGGCTGAGTTCGCGGCGCTGCTGCGGG
Organism: Streptomyces speibonae; assembly: GCF_984686075.1. NCBI lineage: Bacteria > Bacillati > Actinomycetota > Actinomycetes > Kitasatosporales > Streptomycetaceae > Streptomyces > Streptomyces speibonae. Next base: position 1,624,173 of record NZ_OZ480260.1, read on the forward strand.
AGCTGAAGGAACGGACGGACCGCAGCTACGGCTCGCTGGCCCGCCGCCTGAACATGAACACGTCGACGCTGCACCGCTATTGCGCGGGGGAGGCGGTGCCGGTCGACTTCGCGCCCGTGGAACGCTTCGCCGCGCTCTGCGGCGCGAGCCGCGAGGAGCGCCTCGCCCTCCACGCCCACTGGCTCCAGGCAGCCGCCACCCGCCAACACCCCCGCGCCCCGGCTCCCGCCGCCGGCCCGAAGCCGCCGGGGGCCTCCGCCCCCACCCCCGCCGGGGCCACCGGCCCAACAACCCGGCCCAACCCGACAACCACCCCCGTCAGGAGCACCCAGCCCAACCCGACAACCACCCCGGACAGAAGCACCCGCCCAGGCGACGACGCCACCCCCGGCACGACAACCACCCCCGGCAAGGGAACCCACCCCGACCCGACAACCACCCCAGGCAGAAGCACCCGCCCAGGCGACGACGCCACCCCCGGCACGACAACCACCCCCGGCAAGGGAACCCGCCCCGGCAAGGACAGCGCGCCCGGTCGGGGCACCGGCACGAGTACCCGTCCCGGCGCCGGATCCGATCCCGGCACGGACAGCCCGCCGGCTCCCGGCACCGGGTCCCGCACCGGCCACACGGCCGACGCAGGCGGCGACTCCATCAAGGCCTCCACATCGGCCACAGTCTCCGGCCCCGGCACGGACACGCGGCCCGGCGCGGGCAACTCCCCCGACCCCCGTCCCGGCGCCCCGTCCGGCGCGGATGCCGGGGGTGTCACCGAGGGGCGGAGCGGCAGGGGTGTCGTATCCGGCGTGGCGGGCGGGCCTCGTGAATCCGCTGCGCGAGGCGGCACCGTGAGTGGGCCCCTGCCCGGCGGGGGCGGGAAGAAGCGGCCGTGGTCGCAACGGCGTAAGCGGGGTGCCGTCGGTGTGGCCGCCGCGTGTGTCGTGCTGGCGGCCGTGGGGAGTCTGGCCGCGTTGCCGACCGACGACGGGCGGCGGCCGTCCGCCGGGAGGGAAGGAACCGGCGTGGTGCCGTCGAGCGCCACGGCGACCGGGGTCGGCGGCGCAACGCCGCGCGGTGGTACCGCCTCGCCCACGCCTTCCGTCACGGGCACCGGAACCGGTTCCGCCACCGCCGCCCCCTCGCCGAAGGCGCGGCCGGGCGCGCCGGGCGCGCGGCGCGACTCCGCCGAGCCGTCCGGGTCGAAGGGGCCCGCCGCGCCGCTGCCGCTCACCTGGTCCGCCGACTCCCACGTCTGGTCGGCCGGGTGCGGGCACGACTACGTCATCGCGCGCCCGCCCAAGCAGGTGCCGCCCCCTCCGGCCCCGCAGGACGCCCGGACGTGGGCGGAGGCGCAGTCGGCCGTGCACGGGGGCGAGACGATGGTGGAACTGTCGGTCCAGGGCACCTCCGGCACCGCCGTCGTCCTCACGGCGCTCCGGGTCCGTGTGGTCGGCCGTGCCGGGCCCGCCCCGGGCAACGCCTACGGCATGGACCAGGGCTGCGGCGGCGCCCTCACCCCGCGCTACTTCGACGTGGACCTGGACAAGGACCGGCCCATCGCCCGCGCGGTCGCCGGGAACGACTCGGGCACGCCGATCCCGGCCGTGAAGCTGCCCTACACGGTCTCCGCGACCGACCCGGAGGTGCTGCTCGTCACCGCCCGGACCCACGGCTGCGACTGCCGCTGGTACCTGGAGCTGGACTGGTCCTCACAGGGCCGCACCGGCACGGTCCGCGTCGACGACGACGGCCGCCCCTTCCGCACCAGCGGCGTCGCGGACCGGCCCCGCTACGAGTACGACACGTCCACCCGCGAGTGGCGTCCGCGCGAGCGGTGACGACTCACCAAGGTGCCTACGGCCGGGGCACGTTGCGCAGGTTGGAGCGGGCCATTTGCAGCATCCGGCCCACGCCGCCGTCCAGTACGACCTTGGACGCGGACAGCGCGAACCCGGTCACCATCTCCTTGCTGATCTTCGGCGGGATGGAGAGCGCGTTGGGATCGGTGACGACGTCGACGAGGGCCGGGCCCTTGTGCCGGAACGCCGATTTCAGCGCCCCGGCCAGGTCCTTCGGCTTCTCCACCCGCACCCCGTACGCGCCGCACGCGCGGGCGACCTCGGCGAAGTCGGGGTTCTTCATCGCCGTGCCGTACGAGGGCAGACCGGCGACCAGCATCTCCAACTCGACCATGCTGAGAGAGGAGTTGTTGAACAGGACGACCTTCACCGGCAGGTCGTACTGCACGAGCGTGAGGAAGTCGCCCATCAGCATGGTGAATCCGCCGTCGCCGGCCATCGACACGACCTGCCGGCCCCGGTCGGTGAACTGCGCCCCGATCGCCATCGGCAGCGCGTTGGCCATCGAGCCGTGGGAGAAGGAACCGATCACCCGGCGGCGGCCGTTGGGCGTGATGTAGCGCGCCGCCCAGACGTTGCACATGCCGGTGTCGACGGTGAACACCGCGTCGTCGTCGGCCATCTCGTCCAGGACGGACGCCACGTACTCGGGGTGGATCGGCACATGCTTCTCCACCTTCCGCGTGTACGCCTTCACCACGCCCTCGAGCGCGTCGGCGTGCTTCTTCAGCATCCGGTCGAGGAACTTCCGGTCGTCCTTGGTCCGGACCCGGGGCGTCAGGCAGCGCAGGGTCTCCTTCACGTCGCCCCACACCGCGAGGTCCAGCTTGGAGCGCCGTCCGAGGATCTCGGGCCGCACATCGACCTGGACGATCTTCACGTCGTCGGGGAGGAAGGCGTTGTACGGGAAGTCCGTGCCGAGCAGGATCAGCAGATCGCACTCGTGCGTGGCCTCGTAGGCGGCGCCGTAGCCGAGCAGTCCGCTCATCCCGACGTCGTACGGATTGTCGTACTGGATCCATTCCTTGCCGCGCAGGGCGTGTCCGACCGGGGACTTGATCTTCCCGGCGAACTCCATCACCTCGGCGTGCGCGCCCTTCGTGCCGGCGCCGCAGAACAGGGTGACCTTCTCGGCCCGGTCGATCAGGTCGACGAGGCGGTCGATCTCCGCGTCGCCGGGGCGGACCGTGGGCCGGGAGGTGACGAGGGCGGTCTCGGGGGCCTGGTCCGGTGCGGGCTCGTCGGCGAGGTCGCCGGGCAGGGAGACGACGCTGACCCCGGAGCGGCCGACGGCGTGCTGGATGGCGGTGTCGAGCAGCCGGGGCATCTGCCGGGGGCTGGAGATCAGCTCGGAGTAGTGGCTGCACTCACGGAACAGCTGGTCGGGGTGGGTCTCCTGGAAGTAGCCGAGGCCGATCTCGCTGGACGGGATGTGCGAGGCGAGGGCGAGGACCGGGGCCATGGAGCGGTGGGCGTCGTAGAGGCCGTTGATGAGGTGCAGGTTGCCCGGCCCGCAGGAGCCCGCGCAGGCGGCGAGCCGGCCGGTGACCTGCGCCTCGGCGCCGGCGGCGAACGCGGCGGTCTCCTCGTGCCGGACGTGGATCCAGTCGATGGCGGCATTGCGGCGCACGGCGTCGACGACCGGGTTGAGGCTGTCGCCGACCACGCCGTAGAGGCGTTTGACCCCCGCGCGGGTGAGAAGGTCGACGAACTGTTCGGCGATGTTCTGTTTGGCCATGGGTTCCGTCTGCCCCTCCGGTGTCGAAGATGCCTGACGAGTCCCATGAATTCACACCGTGAGCGCTCACGCCTCCCAAACGGCGACAGCCGTACGGTCGTCCGCGTATCCCTTGACCCGTACCTGGGTGTCGGCCAGGAACGCGGCGAGGCCGGGCGGTTCGGGGCCGGACCACCGGCCGGACAGGTGGGCGCGGAGTTCCTCCTCGCCGCGCAGCGGCTGGGCGAGACCGGTGCCGCACATCAGCAGGGTGTCACCCGGGCGGGCTACGGAGGTACGGAAGCGGAAGGGTTCGCGCGGGGGCGCGGGGGCGGGCTCGTACGGGCTCGGGGGCGTGGGGATGCCGAGGTCCATGGTGAGCCGGTCGCCCTCGGGGGTCTCGGAGGGCGGCGAGCCGAAGCCGACCACCGGTTCGCCCGTGACGTCGGCGACCTCCGGCTCGATGTCCTGCCACATGCCCTCCCGCAGCCGGAACAGACCGCCGGGGCCGACGCCGAAGAAGACCCGGGTGCGGCAGTCGGGGTCGGCGGGCAGGAGCAGGCAGCGCAGGGTGGCCGCGTAGTCGTCGGGGTCGAGGCCCTGTTCGACCGCGCCGGCGCGGAGCCGGCCGAGGCTGCGGTCGGTGAGGCGGTGCAGGCCCGACTTGAGGTCGCCGCGCCGGGCGGCCCTGATGTCGTCGACGAGGCGCTCGTGGCTGCGCCCCACGGCACGGCCGATCCAGCGGCAGGCCTCGGCGGCGGCCAGGTGCGAGCGGGGCGCGGTGCGCGTGCCGGTCGCGAGGGCGACGAGGAGCAGCGCCCGCTCCCCCGTCCCGAACCGCGCGGTGAGCAGCGCGTCACGGCGCGGCTCGCCCCGGTACCGCGCGGAGTCGCCGCGCACGGACGCGGCCCGCAGGGTGCAGGCACCGCACCGGGCGCCGTCGAGGACGGTGTCCGGCGTCAGCTCGTCCAGTCCGTCGGGGTCGGCGGCGGGCAGGGCGGTGGGCTCGGCGTCGTAGGTGGGCGGCCGGGATCCGACGTGGCCGCGGGAGGGTGGCGGCGGGGGTGCCTCCAGGCGGGAGGGGCGGGGGTCGGCGGGGGGCGGTGCGTCCTCGGGCTCCGGGGCGGCGGGCGGCACAGGCGCCGAGTCCGGGAACGGCGTCCAGGTCCCGAAGGTCATGGGCGGCAGGGACTCCGGCTCCCGCGCGTCACCCGGCTCACCGGCCGCGTGCCTCCGCCGCGGATCCCGCCGGCGCCGCGGGTCCGCGTCCTCGCGGGCCGCGGGCGCGTCCCGGGGACCGCTCCCGTCCGTTTCCTCCTCATCGGCGGGCACGGCGTGCCGAGGAGGTCTCGGCGGGAAGGTCACCGGGCCCGGGGGCGCGGCGGGCGGTGGTTCCCAGGGCGCCCGGTCCCGGGTGGGGGTGGCACGGGGTGCGGGGACCCGCGTCGTGGGGGCCGGGTCCGGCACCGGCCCGGTGTTCAGCGTGCCGGAGGCCGAGGCGAAACGGTCGTCCAGGGAATCGGGCGCCGGTGCGGGGCCCGTGTCACCGGCGGCCTCGTCGTACAGCTGCCCCCACCAGTCGTCCTCAGGACCGGTAGGCCTTCCCCCCTGCTGAGTCATGCCCCCAATTGTCGCCCGCGCGGGCCGGTTGAAAACGGGGCATCCGGAAAATCCCCGCCCGGCGGCGCACACGGCACGGCCTCCCGGGTGAACCCCGGGACGGCTGTGCGAGGCGGGACGGGGGTCGTCCCGTTCTGCGCCGTGGCCGGGGCTCCGGCACCCTGGACAGATGGGAGCCTGGGACCTCCTGCTCACCGGACTTGTGCTCCTGCTCGGCCTGTGCGGAGTGCTCATCCCAGGGGTGCCCGGGTCGTGGCTGGTGTGGGCCGGGGTTGTGTGGTGGGCGCTGAAGGATCCGCAGGCCGTCGCGTGGTGGGTGTGCGTGGGGGCGACCGTGGTGCTGTTCCTGTCCCAGGTGGTGCGCTGGTCGCTGCCGCCCCGGAGACTGCGGATGGGCGGGGCCGACGCGCGCGTGCTCGCGTACGCGGGCGGCGGCTCGCTCCTCGGTTTCGTGCTGGTGCCCGTGGTGGGCGCGGTCCCGGGTTTCCTCGGCGGGCTGTACGTCCGCGAGCGGCTCCGTCTGGGCCGGCGCAGGCAGGCGTTCGCGGCGACCCGTACGGCGATGCGCTCATGGGGCTGGAGCGTGCTGACGGAGCTGTTCACCTGCCAGCTGATCACGGCGGCGTGGCTGGGCGCGGTGTTCTGGGCCTGAGCGCCGTGCTCAGGCCCGCAGCGTACTCAGGCCCCCAGCGCCCCCTCGTGGGTCAGCAGCCGTACCTTGCGCTCGAGGCCGCCCGCGTACCCGGTCAGCGAGCCGTCGGAGCCGATCACCCGGTGGCAGGGGCGGACGATGAGCAGCGGGTTCGCCCCGATCGCGCCGCCGACCGCCCGTACGGCGGGCCGGGAGGCGCCGATCCGGGCCGCGATCTCCCCGTAGGAGACGGTCGCGCCGTACGGGACGTCGTCGAGGGCCGCCCACACCTTCTCCCGGAACGGTGTGCCGACGGCGCGCAGGGGCAGCCGGAACTCCTTGAGCTCGCCGGCGAAGTACGCGGCGAGCTGCCGCCCGGCCTCTCGGAACGGCCCCGGGTCGTGCCGCCAGTCGTCCCGTACGGTGCGTCCGCCCTTCTGACCGGGCACGGAGAGCGAGGTCAGCTCACCCGTCGGGGCGGCGGTGAGCAGCAGCGTCCCGACGGGGCTGTCCACCCGCGTCCAGTACGTCGTGGTCGGCGTGGCCGTCGTCGTGGTCGTCATGATTACTCCAGCTCTCCTGCGGCACGCAGGTGGTTCAGGGCGTACGAGCGCCAGGGGCGCCAGCTGTCGGGGGTGTCCCCGTCCCCTGCGGGCGGGGGTACGTCCGGGTCGCCGAGGGCGCGGGTGCGGATCGTGGCGATCGTGCGCGCGTCCAGGCCGGGGACGGCGGCGAGGGCGTCCCGGGCCGCGTCGCGGTCGGCGCCGGGGCCGAGGCGTACCGTGCCGTCGGCGAGGGCGGCGGTGAGCGCGCCCAGGGTGCCCTCGGGCTCGGCCTCGGCGAGGACCTCCGGTTCGGGGAACAGGTGGGTGAGGGCGCCGCACGGGGCGTCGAGCCGCTTGCCGTGGCGCCGGACCAGGTCGGCCGCCGCGTCACGGCCGGTGAGCGCGCGCACCGCCAGTTCGTCGGGGTCGGCGGCCCCCGGTGAGCGCAGTCCGGGCCGGGCGGCGACCAGCGGGGCGAGCCGGGCGTCGGCGCCGAGGCGGGCGTCGACGGCGTACGGGTCGGCGTCCAGGTCGAACAGCCGCCGCAGCCGCTGGACGGCGGTGGTGAGGTCGCGCGGGTCGGTGAGGTGGACGCGGGCGTCGAGCCAGCCGCCGGGGTGGGCGCCGGTCCCGGTGTGCGGGCGTTCGCCTACGGCGGCGATGCCGGTGCCGTACGGCAGGCGCAGGGTGCGCCGGTAGGTGCGGTCGCCGGGGGCGCCGGTCACCTCCTCGACGCCCGGGACCGCCTCGCGTTCCAGCAGGTCGAAGACGTATCCCGCCTGGTAGGGGCCGCGGTGGGCGAGCCGCAGGGGGATCCCGGCGGATGGTGTGGCGGCGCGTGCGACGGTCCGGCCGGCGCGGGGCGCGGACGCGCGCAGTGCGCTGGGTGTGCTGGCGTACACGGACCGCACGGTGTCGTTGAACTGGCGCACGCTGGCGAACCCGGACGCGAAGGCGATCTCGGTGACGGGCAGCCCGGTGGTCTGGAGCAGCACGCGCGCGGCGTGGGCCCGCTGGGCCCGGGCGAGGGCGACGGGCCCGGCGCCGAGCTCGCCGGTGAGCTGCCGCTGCACCTGGCGGGCGCTGTAGCCGAGCCGCGTGGCGAGTCCGGCGACGCCCTCGCGGTCGACGACACCGTCGGCGATGAGCCGCATGGCCCGGCCCACGACGTCCGCCCGCACGTTCCACTCGGCGGAGCCGGGCACGGCGTCCGGGCGGCACCGCCGGCAGGCCCGGAACCCGGAGCGCTGCGCGGCGGCGGCGGTCGCGAAGAACCGCACGTTGTGCCGTTTGGGCGTGACGGCGGGGCAGCTGGGCCGGCAGTAGATGCCGGTCGACTCCACGGCGAAGAAGAACACCCCGTCGAACCGGGCGTCCCGGCTGCGCACCGCCTCGTACCTGCTGTCCTCATCCATCACGCCGTCCAGTCTCCGCCATCCGGACACCCCCGGCTGGCGGAAATCGGACATCAGGGTCTTCGCCCTGGCGTGTGCGGTACGGCCCGAGATCGCGCGGTGTCTCGAATCCGCTGGACGGGCGCCGGATGTCGTCGGTGTGGACGGTGTGGGGACAGTCCTACTCCGCTGCCGGTGGCGAGGACGGCGCCTCGGCCGGCTTCGCGGTTGGCGTGAGCGGATGCACCGCGTCCATGCTCGTGCCGAGCAGCGTGCCGAGGCTTCTGCGTTCCTCCGGCGCGAGCCATTGCTCCTGCGCCGTATGGAGGCAGGTGATCGCCGAGGCGGCCAGTGCTCGTGCGCGAAGCGAGGCGTCGTGGCTGCCGTCGGCCGACAGGCGGGGCTCGAGAGCCGCGGCGATCTCGGCCTGCCAGGCGGCGTCCTTCCCTTGCTGGAGGCTGGGCCGCTCAAGCATGAGCCGGGCAAGGGCCGCAGAGTTCGGGTTCGCGCCGGCCTGTTCGAGCAGTGGTTCGAAGGCGTGGCGCAGGGCGTCCCAGGGCGATTCGTCCGGCGGGCGCTGGGCGAGCGCCTGGGCGGTCGTTCGGCCGATGGAGGCGAGGGCTTCGGCAAGCGCCTCGTCCTTGTTGGCGAAGTAGCGGAAGTAGCTGCGCCGGGAGATGCCGGCGGCCTGGGCGATCTGCTCGACCGTCGTCGCCTCGAATCCCTGGCTCAGGAACAGGCTCATCGCCGCCCCGACGATCTCCGCGCGCACGGCGCGACGGGTCCGCTCCCGAAGTGTCAGATCTCCACTCACCCCTCCATGGTACCTTCGTGAGACACGACTGACACCACAGTGCCACAATTGACACTTACGTGACTGCAAGCGGAAAGCAGGAGCCATGACTGGGCGGACAATCGTCATCACGGGCGCGTCGGACGGGATCGGAGCCGAGGCAGCGCGGCAGATATCGCGCGCGCAGCCCGAGAGCCGGCTGATCCTCGTCGGCCGGTCCGCCCGGAAGACCGAAGCTGTGGCCCGGGAAATCGGAGCGGATGCCCACTTCGTCGCGGACTACGCACGTCTGGACGACGTACGGCGGCTGGCATCCGAGATCCGCGGCTCGGTCGACCGTATCGACGCCCTGGCGAACAACGCCGGCGGTGTCTTCGGAGAACGGACCGCGACCGTGGACGGCAACGAGAAAACCTTCCAGGTCAACCTTCTCGCGCCGTTCCTGCTCACGCACCTGCTCCTGGACCGGCTGCGGGCTGGGGACGGCGTCGTGGTCAACACCTCGAGCGCCTCGGCGAGGATCCTGGGAAAGATCGACGTCGATGACCTCAACCACGAGAAGACCTACGGACCGATGCGGGCCTATTCCGACGCGAAGCTCGCGAACATCCTGTTCGCCCACGGCCTGCACACACGCTACGGGTCCAGCGGTATCAACGCGGTCGCGTTCGATCCCGGCAACGTGCGCACCAACTTCGGGGCGGACAACAACGGCTTCCTCACCCGGCTGCTGTATCGGACCCCTCTGTCACGGTTTGCATTGATCTCACCCGCGAAGGGGGGCGCGAACCTCGCGTACTTCCTCACTGGCGCTCCGGGCGTCGACTGGCAACCGGGTCACTTCTATGCCCAGCAGAAGCTCGCCACGCCGCGGCAGACCAACAAGCAAGTCCGCGACGAAGCCCTCATCGACCGGTTCTTGCGCGCAGCCGCCCAACTCGCCGACGTGAAGCCGTGAGCCTCCCATGAAGATCGCGCTGCGCGTTCTTGAAGGTCGCAGACCGCTCATGAAAGCAGGAACCGGCGCGCCCTCGCATGCTGTCGATCTCAGCCACATGACGAGACGACGGTGAACCACCCACCCCGGTGCCACGGGTCACCGCGGCTCAGCCGAGACGTCATTCGCGGACACCGTGCGGGCCCGGTCCCTAACAGGATCAGCCGCTGATCCGACATCAAGATGATCTCGGTACCAGGCGGGCCGGGCAGCCCGCGCGGGAGGCCGGCTCCCGCAGCGGACGGCCCTCGTCATCCGGCTCCGCGCACGATCGGCCGGACAGGTCCTACCGCAGGCGGCCCCGTTTGGCCTCCATCGCCGCCTTGCCCATGGCGTCCTGGCGCTTCCAGCGCTTGCGCATCTCCGCGCGGAGGCGGGCATCGGTCTTGGCGACGATGTACTGGTTCTCGCGGAGCAGTTTGCGGTAGCTGTCCAGGCGGCGCTGCGGCAGGTCGCCGGTCTCCAGGGCCTCGAGGACCGCGCAGCCCGGTTCGCTCTCGTGGGCGCAGTCGTGGAAACGGCAGCGCTCGGCGAGCTGCTCGATCTCGGAGAACACCTGGCCGACCCCGGTCCCGGCGTCCCACAGGCCGACACCCCGCAGTCCCGGTGTGTCGATGAGGACTCCCCCGCCGGGCAGCGCCAGCAGGTTGCGGGTGGTCGTGGTGTGGCGGCCCTTGCCGTCGACGTCCCGGGTGGCCCGGACGTCCATCACGTCCTCGCCGAGGAGCGCGTTGGCCAGGGTGGACTTGCCGGCGCCGGACTGCCCGAGCAGGACCGTCGTACCGCCCGCCGCGATGGCGGCGAGCACGTCCAGTCCGTCCCCGTCCAGCGCGCTGACCGTGAGCACCGGCACCCCGGGGGCGCTGGTCTCCACGTCCTGGACGAGGTACGAGCGGGTGACCGCGTCCGGCACGAGGTCGGCCTTGGTGAGCACGACCACGGGCTGGGCCCCGGACTCCCAGGCGAGCGCGAGGAAGCGCTCGATCCGGCCCAGGTCGAGTTCGGCGGCGAGCGAGACGGCGATCACGGCGTGGTCGACGTTGGCGGCGAGGATCTGCCCCTCGGACCGCTTGGAGGAGGTGGAGCGCACGAAGGCCGTGCGGCGCGGCAGATACGCGCGGACGTAGCGGGGGTTCCCTCCGGGTTCGACGGCGACCCAGTCGCCGGTGCACACGACCTTCAGCGGGTCGTGCGGGGTGACGAAGGCGGTGTCGGCGCGCAGAAGCCCGCCGGCGGTGACGACGTCGCACTGGCCGCGGTCGACGCGGACCACGCGTCCGGGCAGCAGCCCTTCCGCGTCGTAGGGGGTGAAGTGCTCCGCCCACGCGTCGTCCCAGCCGTACTGGGTGAGCGCGGAGGAGGCGGAGGAAGGAGAGAGGGAGCTCAAGGGGTGACCCTTCGGGCGGGTGGCCCCGGCGGCCGCGTGTACGCGGTCACGTACGGACGGGAAGGAAAGGGTGAGGTCAGCCGGTGGCCACGGAGGTGGATATGACGGATTCCTGAAGGCGGGCAGCGCCCAGCGCAATGACAGTCATCGGTCGACACCTCCTCACTTCGAACTCACTTCGGACTCGCTTCGAGCTCACCGTAGCCCGCGGTGGGCCCGGCCCGTCAACTTGTTTTTGTCAGGCCGGCGCGCAGGTCCGGTCGTTGAGGGTGAAGCCGGCCGGCGGGCGGTTGGTGCCGTTCCGGGAGGCGACGAAGCCGAAGGCGAGCTTGCCGCCGGCGGCGACCGTGCGGCGGTAGACGGGCGCGGAGGCGGTGACGTGGGAGCCGTCCTGGCGCACGGAGGCGTCCCACATCTGGGTGATCCGCTGCCCGTCCTCGAAGGTGAAGCCGACGCGCCAGGAGTCGAGCGCGTCCCGCGTGGTGACGGTGACGGTGGCCTGGAAGCCGTCGGGCCACTGATTGACCAGGTCGTAGTCGACGCGGCAGGCGGCGGGCGCCCCGCGGCCGACGGACCCGGGCGCGGTGGTGGCGGTCGCCGTGGCGGTGGCCGTCGACGTGCCCTGGGGTTCGGGGTCGGGGTCCGGGTCGCGGTCGGCGTCGTTCCGGTCCGGCGCGTCGGACGGCGTCGGTGCGGCCTGCTGCCGCGTCGGGGCCGAGGGGCTCGGGGAGGTGTCGTCGGTGGCGGGGAGCGTGGCGGGCAGCGTGGCGGCGGACGGCGGGGAGGGCACGGGGTCGGCGACGGGGCGGCCGGCGTCGCTTGCCGCCGCGTGGTCGTCGGCCAGGTCACCGAAGGGCATCAGCGAGGCACCGAGGGCGAGCAGGGAGACGAGGACGGCGGCGATGAGCAGGGCGTGCCGGGCGACGAAGGGCCGGCCGGACGCGTCGGCCGGGTCGCCGGTGTCCGCGTCGGAGCGGTCCGTCCCTCCGGTGCCCAGGCGCGCCTCGGCGGCGCGGCGGCGGCGCTCCAGGTAGGCGAGTCCGCCCCAGCCGATCACCCCGCCGGCCAGCGCCCCGGGCAGACCTTGGCCGTCGAGGCGCAGACAGGCGGCGGCCTCGGCGCACGGCTGGCAGGTGGCGAGGTGCCGGGTGAGGTCGTCGGGGGCGTCCGCGGCGGGCGAGCGGGTGACGGCGTCGAGGAGCCGGGCGTAGCTGCGGCACTCGGCGTCCATCGGGGAGTCGAGGTGGTTGCGGTGGCAGCGGTCCCGGAACAGGCGGCGCACCTGGGCGAGTTCGTCGGCGACGGTGGCGGGGTCGAGGCCGAGCCGGCGGGCCACCAGGGGCAGCGGCAGGGCCTCCGCCTCGGCCAGCCACAGCAGTTCGGCGTCCGCCTGCTGGAGGTCGCGCAGTCCGCGCACCGCGACCGGGCGGTGCAGGGGCGGGCCGGTGTACCGGGGAACCTGGTCGGAGTGGAGCCACAGCCGCAGGTCCGGGTCGAGTTTGTGTCCCTGGCCCGCGGTCTCCCAGGCGGCCGCGGTGGTGCGCACGGCGGTCAGCAGCAGGGGGATCCGGGGCAGTCTCGACGAGCGGCGTCCGGTGCCGCGTACGGTGCCGTGCTCGGCGGCGCGCAGTTCCGCTATGCCCTCGGCGAAGGCCTCGCGGGCCAGTTCGGCCGCGGCGGCGGATCCCGCCGTGCACAGGTCGGCGTAGGAGAGCACCGCGTCCCAGCACTCGGTGAACAGTGCCGCCTCGCTGGCGTCCTTCGGGTCCGGCAGGTCGGGCATGACACTCCTGCATCACGTACGAGGTCAACTCGCCACATTCGGCGTGCAGTTATGGGGAGAACTCGCGGCAGTGGCCGAGCTTTTCACGTGGTCGGCACAACTGACAAGCGCCGTCTTCACATTCCGTGGCGGCGGCGCGACCCCTCGCAGTGACCATACGCAAGGAAGGCCGGAACGTCTCACGTTCCGGCCTTCCGACGCGGTGGGCGGCCGGCGGCTCAGACGGCCCCGGCGGGCTCCTGCGCGGGGAGGCTGTCCATGAACGAGCTGACGGAGAACACCGCGTTGCCGGGTCCGGGCGGGCCGTACCCGGGGGGCGAGGACAGGCCGAAGTCCTCCATGGTCTGCCGGTACGCCTGGAGCAGCCGGATGTGGTACTCCAGCGGGGCGCCCTGCGGGTTGGCCTTGCCGAGCGGAGTGGTCGGCTCCGGGCACCAGGTGGTGAAGCGGGGCGTGATGCCGTGCGACATGAAGAAGCGCAGGCCCTCGGTGGTGGAATCGATGGCCTCGTCGACGGTCTTGAAGCCGAAGGGCTCGGCCATCTCCACGCCCGCGACGAAGTTGGGGATCACGTTGCGCGCGCCGAAGATCTCGGCGGAGTCGAGGATGCGCCGGTGCCACTCGTCCCGGCCGACGTAGCGCTCCTTGCCGGGGCAGTACATCTTGAACAGGTACTCGTCCCACACCTCGTAGTTGGGGTGGTAGATCTGCACGCCGTAGTCCTTGAAGCGCTGCACGTCGTCCTTGGGCAGCGCCTGGGCGACGACCTTGCCGATCCAGCGGCCGGGGAAGCGCTCCTCGATGGCCTTGGCGTAGTGGCCGTAGAAGTCGGCCTCGTCACGGCCGGAGACGGTCTTGGTGATGGCGCCGCCGGTGAGGGTGTAGGCGGTGGACGCCTTCTGCGTGTCGTACCGGTCGATGATCTCCAGGGCCTCGAGGACCTCCTCGACGTCCTTCACCCCGGTGTAGGGCCGGCCGGCCGCCTTGTGCTGGCGCCAGTTGTGATTGATGTCGCAGTACTGGCACTCCTCCTTGGCGCCGAAGTACTGGCAGACCCGGAAGACGGTCAGATAGATCAGGTAGCCCCACTGGATGGTGGGCGCCACCTCCATGACCGACTTGCCGTTGGACAGCTTGTGCCGGTAGTACTCCGGCATCGGCGGCACGCCGACGTCGGAGATCCGCTTGCCGTCCAGGTACAGGCCGAGCATCCCGTGCTCGTCGGCGGCGACGCGGTAGGGGGAGGTGGGGTTCACCCGCACGGACACCACCGTGCGGCGCAGGTCGTAGGGGCCGCCCGTGAGGATGATCTCCTCCGGCGGCCGCCGCAGCGCGGCCTCGCCAAGCTCGGGCAGGGTGCCGTGGTCGAAGGAGAAGATGAAGTACGACTTCGGTTTGACCTCTCCGCCCTCGTTGTCACTGAGCGCGGACGGGTCGAAGGCCACGCCGCCGCGCAGCAGGTCCTCCTTGAAGACGGCCTCGCGCGGCACATGCGGGAACCGCTCCATCAGATCCTCGACCAGCGCGGTACGGCTGCCCATCGCGTGTTCTCCTCCCGGTGCCGACGTACGACTCCTCACGGTATGCCCCCGGCCGGGCATCCGGGCGGCCGGGTCCCCCACATGGTGCGGGCCGAATCCGAGGTAGGTTCCGGCTGGGGCCCTTTTCGGCCCCGGTGGCCGGGAAGGACGAGGGATGACCGAGAGTGTGACCAACTGGGCGGGGAACATCACGTACGCCGCCAAGGAGCTGCACCGCCCGCGCACGCTGGACGCGCTGCGCGCGCTGGTCGCGGAGAGCTCCCGGGTGCGGGCCCTGGGCAGCGGGCACTCCTTCAACGAGATCGCCGAGGCCGGCGAGGACGGCATGCTGGTCTCCCTGGGCGACCTCCCCGCCCGGATCGACGTGGACACCACGGCCCGGACGGTACGGGTCGGGGGCGGGGTGCGCTACGCGGAGCTGGCCCGGCAGGTGCACCGGCACGGGCTGGCGCTGGCGAACATGGCGTCGCTGCCGCACATCTCGGTGGCCGGCTCGGTCGCCACCGGCACGCACGGCTCGGGCGTCGGCAACGGCCCGCTGGCCTCGTCGGTGCGCGCGGTGGAGCTGGTGACGGCGGACGGCTCGACGGTGACCCTGGAGCGGGGCGACGAGCGGTTCGCCGGGGCGGTCACGTCGCTGGGCGCGCTCGGTGTCGTCTTCTCACTCACCCTGGACCTGGAGCCGGCCTTCGAGGTCGAGCAGCACGTGTTCACCGAGATGCCGCTGGACGGGCTGGACGAGGCCGCCTTCGAGACGGTGATGGCGTCGGCGTACAGCGTGAGCCTGTTCACCGACTGGCGGAAGCCGGGCTTCCGGCAGGTGTGGGTGAAGCGGCGCACCGACCAGCCGTTCACGGACCTGCCCCCGGCCGCCCCGGCGACCGAGAAGATGCACCCGGTGCCGGGGATGCCCGGGGTGAACTGCACCGAGCAGTTCGGCGTGCCGGGGCCCTGGCACGAGCGGCTGCCGCACTTCCGGGCGGAGTTCACGCCGAGCAGCGGGGCCGAGCTCCAGTCGGAGTACCTGATGCCGCGCAGGTCGGCGGTGGCGATGCTGCGCGCGCTGGACGGGATCCGGGAGACGGTCGCGCCGGTGCTCCAGACCTGCGAGGTGCGCACGGTCGCCGCCGACGAGCAGTGGCTGAGTCCCTGCCACGACCGGGACTCGGTGGCCGTGCACTTCACCTGGATCGAGGACACCCGGACGGTGCTCCCGGTGGTGACGCGGGTGGAGGAGGCGCTGGAGCCGTTCGACGCGCGGCCGCACTGGGGGAAGGTGTTCACCACCCCGGCGGCGGTGCTGCACTCCCGCTACCCGCGGCTGCACGACTTCCGGGCGCTGGTCCGTGACCTGGACCCCGAGGGCACGTTCACCAACGCCTTCGTGCGGGACGTGCTCGGCGACTGACCGGACTTCGTCAAGCCCCTTTCCTAAGCCCTTGTCGAACGTTCCGCCTCGTGCGTAGCCTTGCCGCGCGCCGGTGCCGGTCCGGCCCGGCCGGAGGGGATGGGGGCAGCGGAACGGTGAAGCGCACATCACGGGACATCCGGACGGCCAACCGCTATCAGGTGCTGCGCCAGATCATCGCCGCGTCGCCGACCTCCCGGCAGGAGCTGGCGGCCGCCACCGGGCTGAGTCTCGCCACCGTGGCCACCCTGGTGGGTGAGCTGCTCGACCTCGGTCTGATCACCGAGGTCGGCTTTGAGGACTCCGCCGGCGGCCGCCCCCGGGGCCTGGTGGCGGTCGACGCGGCCGGTGGCGCGCTGATCGGGGTGGACCTGGCCGAGACCTATGTCCGGGTCGAGCTGTTCGACCTCGCCCTGAACGTGCTGGCCCGCGCCGAGGAGTCCATGCGCCCCGGCGACAGCCGGCCCGAGCAGGTGGTGGGCCATGTGGCCACGGCGGTCGGGTCGGTGGTGGCGCAGGCCGGTGTGGAGGGCGCGCGGGTGCTCGGGGTCGGGGTGAGCGTGCCGGGTCAGGTGGACCGGGACACCGGTGTGTCCGAGTACGCGCCGAACTGGGACTGGCACGACGTGCCGCTGCTGGACCTGCTCACCGGGCACATCGCCTACCCGCTGTACCTGGACAATCCACTGCGGGCCTGCGCGGTGGCCGAGCTGTGGTTCGGGGCGGCGCGGGGCTGCGGGGACGCGGTGGTGGTCAACCTGGGGACCGGGGTGGGCGCCGGGCTGGTGCTGGGCGGCGGGGTGCACCGGGGGGTGAGCAACAGCGCCGGCGAGTGGGGGCACACCACGCTCGTCCTGGACGGCCGCCCGTGCCACTGCGGCAACCACGGCTGTGTGGAGACGTACACGGGCGCGCCGGGGATCATGCTGAACCTGCGGGAGCTGTGTCCGGACAGTCCGCTGCTGCGTCCCGGGGACCAGACGGCCACCATCGACGCGCTCGCCCGGGGGGTGGGCGCGGGCGTTCCGGAGGCGGTGGCGGTGCTCCGGCACACCGCCCGCTATCTCGGCGCCGGTGTCGCCGATCTGGTCAACCTCTTCAATCCGGAGGTGGTGGTGCTCAGCAGCTGGGTCGCGGCCGCGTTCGGCGAGCCGCTGCTCGACGAGGTGCGCGCGGCCGTCGCGCGGCACGCGCTGCGGCGTCCGCTGGCCGCCACCCGGATCGTCCTGTCCCCGATCCCGACCGACCCGGTGTGCCTGGGAGCGGCGACGTTCGCGCTGGAAGGAGCGTTGCAGTCGGCCGGAAAGGGCACCCGGGCCCGCGCGGCGGGAGGCCGCAGGTAACCCCCGGCGCCACGGCCGTGCGTCGTCGTGAAGGTCTCGCACCACTTCGCACGGACTTTGTCCAACCCCTTGCCGAAGCATTGGCCGAAGGTTAACGTCCCGCGCACCGCAAGTCCTTGAGCCCCTTCCGCCGCCAGCCGCACTCGAGACAAGGACGTCGACATGCCGGCCATGAGATACAGCAACTGGGACCGCCGATCAGTACTCCGCGCCGCGCTCGGCCTCACCGCGGCCGGATCGCTCGCCGCGTGCGGGAGCAACAACGGCCGCGGAGGCGGCTCCGGTTCGGGCACGAACCTGGTCCAGTACTTCCACGCCTACGGCGAGGCAGGCACCGAGCAGGCCATCAAGCGCTACGCCAAGGCGTACGAGGAAGCGAACGTGACCACGCAGTGGATCACGGGCAACAACTTCGAGAGCAAGCTCTTCTCCGCGCTGCTCACCGACAACGCGCCGGACGTCTTCGAGTTCCACCCGCAGATCCAGCTCATCAGGAGCGGCCAGGTGGCCGATCTGACCGATCTGATCGAGCCGGTGAAGGACGACTTCAACCCCGCCGACATCCAGTCGCACACCGTCGACGGCAAGATCTACGGCATCCGGATGATCGACGACCCGCAGTTCTTCTTCTACCGCAAGTCGCTCTTCGACAAGGCGGGCGTCGGCGTGCCGCAGACGCTCGACGAACTCCTGGAGACGGCCGCCGAGCTGACCACCGACAAGGTCAAGGGCATCTACCTGGGCAACACCCTGCACTCGATGGTCAACCCGCTGATCTGGTCGTCCGGCGCCGACACCCTGGACGAGAACAACGAGATCGCCTACCACACGGACGGCGTCGTCGGCGGCTTCCGCACCCTGCGCAAGCTGTTCACCAGCGGCGACCTGCTGCTCGACGCGCCGACCGACTTCTGGGACCCCTCCGCGCTCAACCAGGGCCTCACCGCCATCCAGTGGTGCGGGATGTGGGCCATGCCGCAGATGCAGGAGGCGCTCGGCGACGACCTCGGCGTCTTCCCCTTCCCCAAGGTCACCGCCGACGGCAAGCAGTCGGTCTACAACGGCGGCTGGTCGATGTTCGTCAACGCCAAGGGGAAGAACGTCGAAGCGGCCAAGGAGTACGTCAAGTGGCTGTGGATCGACCAGAAGGAGTACCAGGAGGACTGGGCGGTCTCCTACGGCTTCCACATCCCGCCGCGCACCTCGATAGCCGAGTCCGCCGACAAGCTGAAGTCGGGCCTGCCGGCCGAGGGCGTCGAGCTGTTCAACGAGTTCGGGCACTTCGACAACATCGGCTGGACCCAGGCGATGATCAGCGCCCTGGAGGACGTCCTCGCCAACTCCGTCCGCAAGGACGGTGACCCGGAGGCCGAGCTCGACAAGGCCGACGCCAAGGTGAAGCGCGAACTCGACAAGCTCTTCGGTTAGCCCGGCGGACGGACGCCCACGCCATGCCTGCCACCACCACGCGCGACGCCACCCGCCCCGCTCCCGGCAAGGATGCCCCCGCCCGGCCGCGGCGGACCCTGCGGACGTACAACACCCTCGCCTTCTGGATGTTCACCGGGCCGTTCCTGATCGGCCTGGCGGTCTTCGTCTACGTTCCCATCCTGTGGAGCGCGTGGCTGTCGTTCTTCGAGGCCCGCTTCACGGTCACGCCCAGCGAGTTCGTCGGCTTCGACAACTACCGCATGATGCTCACCGACGACGGGTTCATGGGCTCGCTCGTCACCTTCACCGTCTTCGCCGTGTTCATCGTCCCCACCACCTGGGCCCTGTCCCTGGCGCTCGCGCTGGCCGTGAACCGGCTGCGGTTCATGCGGGCGTTCTTCCGGTCGGTGTTCTTCCTCCCCACAGCGGTGAGTTACGTCGCCGCCTCCCTCATCTGGAAGATGTCCATCTTCAACGGGGTGCGCTTCGGGCTCGCCAACACCGTCCTCGGCGTCTTCGGCGTCGACAACACCGCCTGGCTGGCCAGCCCCGACCCGCCCTGGTACTGGCTGGTCATCGTCACCCTGCGGCTGTGGCTCCAGGCCGGCTTCTACATGATCCTGTTCCTGGCGGCGCTGCAGAACATCCCGCAGGAGCTGTACGAGGCGGCGGCCATCGACGGGGCGAAGCCAGGCTGGCAGACGTTCCGCCACATCACGCTGCCGCAGCTGCGGGCGACCTCGACGGCGGTGATCCTGCTGCTGCTCGTGGCCGCCTACCAGGCCTTCGACGAGTTCTACAACCTGCTGACGCGCTCCACCTGGGGGCGTCCGCCGCTGGTCGAGCTGTACCAGACGGCGCTCGGCGAGAACCAGGACTACGGCGCGGGCAGCGCCGGCGCGCTGATCCTGACGCTGCTGATCTGCGTGGTGACGCTGCTCCAGGGCCGGATCATGGGCTTCGGCCGGGGGGAGGGCTCCAAGTGACCACCACCGCACCCAGGACCGAGGAGACCACGGCACAGCCGACGCGGACGCCACGCCGGACCCGGCGCGGGAGCGTCATCGGCTCGGCGGGCCTGTACGCCGCCACGGGCGTCGCCGCGCTGCTGTTCCTCGTGCCGTTCTATCTGATCGTGCGCAACGCCCTGTCCACCGACGCCGAGATCACCGGGGAGGAGTGGCAGTTCTTCCCCACCGACCTCCAGTGGGGCAACATCACCGAGCCGTTCGACGATCCGACGGTCGACTTCGCCCGGTCGCTGTGGAACTCGGCGGTCGTCGGCACGGCGCACACCGTCGGCACCCTGCTGGTCTGCTCGCTGGCCGGCTACGGGCTGGCCCGCATCCCCTACCGGCACGCCAACAAGGTGTTCTACGCCGTCCTGGTGACCCTGATGGTGCCGACCGCCGTCACCTTCGTGCCCAGCTTCGTGCTCGTCTCCTCGCTGGGCTGGGTGGACAGCTACCGCGGCCTGATCATCCCGGGCCTGTTCAGCGGCTTCACCTGCTTCCTGTTCCGGCAGTACTTCCTGGGCTTCCCCAGGGAACTGGAGGAGTCGGCGCGGGTGGACGGGCTCGGCTACTGGGGCGCGTACTGGCGGGTCGTCGTGCCGAACTCGCTGAACTTCTTCGCCGCGATCGCCACGATCACCTTCATCAGCGGCTGGAACGCCTTCCTGTGGCCGCTGGTCATCGGCCAGGACCCGAGCGCCTGGACGGTCCAGGTGGCCCTCTCCTCGTACATGACCAATCAGACCGTCAACTTCCATCTGATCTTCATGGCCACGGCCATTTCCATCCTTCCCCTGGTGTGCGTGTTCCTGTTCCTCCAGCGCTGGCTGGTGCAGGGCGTCGCACAGACCGGGATCAAGGGCTGAGCTAGGAGACTCATGTCTGTGCGCACCCCGGACGGCCCGACCGGCTTCGTCGAGGACGTCTCCCCCGGCCGCGGGACCCTGCCCCCGCGGGCCTGGTACGCGTCCTCCGACGCGGCGTCGCTGTCCCTGAACGGCGTCTGGCGGCTGCGGGTGTCCCCCACCGCCGGCGCCGAGGACGAGGCGTTCGCCGCGCCCGGGTACGACGCCGGTGACTGGGCGGAGGTGAGCGTGCCCGGCCACTGGGTGCTCCAGGGCCACGGCGCGCCGATCTACACCAACCATCTGTACCCCTTCCCGATCGACCCGCCGCACGTGCCGACCGAGAACCCGACCGGCGACCACCTGCGCGTCTTCGACCTGCCGGACGACTGGCCCGCGGGCGACGCCGTGCTGCGCTTCGACGGGGTGGAGTCCTGTGCCAGGGTGTGGCTGAACGGCACGGACATCGGGGAGTTCAAGGGCTCTCGGCTGCCGCACGAGCTGGCGGTCGGGCATCTGCTGAAGCCGTCCGGGAACGTCCTCGCGGTGCGCGTGCACCAGTGGTCGGCGGGCTCGTACCTGGAGGACCAGGACCAGTGGTGGCTGCCCGGCATCTTCCGTGACGTGACGCTGCTGCACCGCCCCGGGGGCGCGGCCGGTGACTTCTTCGTGCACGCCTCCTACGACCATGTCACCGGCGAGGGCACCCTGCGCGTCGACTCGGACACGGCGGGCCGGGTGACCGTACCGGAGCTGGGCGTCGACGTCGCCACGGGCCAGACGGTGACGGTGCCGGTGGATCCCTGGACGGCGGAGGCGCCCCGGCTGTACGCGGGGACGCTGGCCACGGCGGGCGAGCGCGTCCCGCTGCGCGTCGGCTTCCGTACCGTCGCCGTGGAGGACGGCCTGATCAAGGTCAACGGAACGCCCCTGCTCTTCAAGGGCGTCAACCGCCACGAGTGGCATCCGCGCCGGGGCCGCGCGCTGGACCTGGACACCATGCGCGAGGACGTGCTGCTGATGAAGCGGCACAACGTCAACGCCGTCCGCACCTCGCACTATCCCCCGCACCCGGCGTTCCTGGACCTGTGCGACCAGTACGGGCTGTGGGTGATCGACGAGTGCGACCTGGAGACCCACGGCTTCGTCGAGCAGGACTGGCACGACAACCCCGTCGACGACGACCGCTGGACGCCCGCCCTGCTCGACCGCGCCGCCCGCATGGTGGAGCGGGACAAGAACCACCCGTCGGTGGTGATGTGGTCGCTCGGCAACGAGGCGGGCACCGGACGCGGGCTGACCGCGATGGCCGACTGGATCCACGGCCGGGACCCCTCCCGCCCGGTGCACTACGAGGGCGACGCCGGCTGCCGTGACACGGACGTGTACTCGCGGATGTACCCGCCGCACGAGGAGGTCGAGCGGATCGCGCGGCACCAGGACGGCGGGCCCCGCCACCGGCGCGAACTCCCCCTGGTCCTCTGTGAGTACGCGCACGCCATGGGCAACGGGCCCGGCGGACTCACCGAGTACCAGGAGCTGTTCGAGCGGTACGGCCGGCTCCAGGGCGGTTTCGTCTGGGAGTGGATCGACCACGGCATCGAGCACCCGGAGCTGGGCTACGCCTACGGCGGCGACTTCGGGGAGGAGCTGCACGACGGCAACTTCGTCTGCGACGGGCTGCTGTTCCCGGACCGTACGCCCTCGCCGGGCCTGACCGAGTTCAAGAAGGTGATCGAGCCGGTCCGGATCGAGGCGGGCGGCACGGACGGCACCGTACGGGTGACCAACCGCTACGACTTCGCGGATCTGTCGCATCTGGAGTTCGTGTTCTCCCACCAGGTGGACGGCATGCCGACGGGCGCCCACCGCCTCGCCGTGCCGCCGCTCGCCCCAGGGGAGTCGGCCGAAGTCAAGCTGCCCGAGGCCCCGGACGGCGAGGGCGAGGAGGTGCAGTGGACGGTGGAGGCGCGGCTCGCCGAGGACACGCCGTGGGCCGGGGAGAACCACGAGGTGGCCTGGGCCCAGGGGACGGTGGCTCCCCGCGCCCCGCTGCCTACGGCGACCGGCGTGCGCCCCGCCGTGGACGGTGACCGGATCATCCTCGGCCCGGCGGTCTTCGACGCCCGCACCGGCGCGCCCCGCGCGCTCGCCGGTGTCGCGGTGCGGGATCTGCGGCTGGACGTGTGGCGGGCGACCACCGACAACGACGACGGCGCGCCCTGGCAGTCCGACACCCGCTACGGGCTCCGCTGGCGCGAACTGGGGCTGCACCGCATGCGCCACCGTCTGGTGGCCGTCGACACCGGTGACGACGCGCTGACGGTACGGACCCGGGTGGCGCCCGCGGGGCGGGGTCCCGGCCTGCGCACGGCGTACCGCTGGACGTCGGACGGCACGCGGGTACGGCTGAGCGTCTCGGTCGTGCCGGAGGGCGACTGGCGGGTGCCGCTGCCCCGGCTCGGCATCCGCTTCGGCCTCGTCGGGGCCACCGAGGACGACGCGGTCTTCTGGTACGGCGGCGGCGGCGAGGCGTACCCGGACTCCCGGGCCGCAGCCAAGGACCTGCTGTGGGACGCGAGCGTCCGGGACCTCCAGACGCCGTACGTCCGCCCGCAGGAGAACGGCGCGCGCGCCGGTGTGCGCTGGGCGGAGGCCGGCGGTCTGCGGGTCGACGGCGAGCCGGAGTTCTGGTTCACGGCGAGGCCCTGGACCAGCGAGCAGCTGGACGCCGCCCGGCACCGGACCGACCTCGTGCCCGGCGACACGGTCTGGGTCAACCTGGACCACCGGCTGCACGGCATCGGCTCCCAGTCCTGTGGTCCGGGCCCGCTGCCCCGGTACTACCTGTGGCCCGAGCCCGCGGAGTTCTCCTTCGTCTTCTCGGAGCCGCACGGCTGACGACAGGAGCCGCACGGCTGACGACGCGAGCCGTACGACTGACCGGAGCCGCCCGGAGCCGTCCCCCGTGCCGGTGCGGGGGACGGCTCGCCCGGCTGCCTCCGGTGGGCTAGGTTGGTCTTTCCTAGACCCCCCAGGTTTCTCCGGAGGCCCGCATCCCCCGCGCCGGACTCACCACCGACCGCCTCGTGGCGGCCGCCGCCGATCTCGCCGACGAGGCGGGCTACGACAACGTCACCCTGTCCGCGCTCGCCCGCCGCTTCAACGTCAGGGACGCGAGCCTGTACACGCATGTGCGCGGCCTGCGGGACCTGCGCGTCCGCATGGCCCTGCTGGCGGGCGGCGAGATGATCGACCGCATCGCGTCGGCCGTCGGGGACCGGACCGGCAAGGAGGCGCTGACCGCGTTCGCCGGTGCCTACCGCGCGTACGCCCGGACGCATCCCGGCCGTTACGCGGCCACCCAGATCCCGCTGGACCCCTCCCTCGCCACCGACTCCCCCGCGATGCGCCGCACCGCCGAGGTCATCCACGGCCTGCTCGGCGCCTACGGCCTGAGCGAACCCGACCTCACCGACGCCGTACGCCTGCTCCGCAGCACCCTGCACGGCTACTGCGCCCTGGAGGCCTCCGGCGCCTTCGGCGCACCCCGCGACCTCGAGGCGTCCTGGGCGCGGGTGGTCGACGCCCTGCACATCACGCTGGTCAACTGGCCCCGGGAGCAGCGGGAGCAGCTGGCCTGACGCTCCGTCACTCCTCCTCGTCGAGGGGCGGCGGTCCGATCCACTGGGCGGGGCGCACCGGCCGCCAGAACGTCCGGTGGAGGAAGAGCAGCGTCAGCAGCAGCAGGATCAGTCCCACGGACACGAACATGCCCACGAACATGACGTCGTCGCCGGCCGGATCGTCGTCATGGGCGATGGCGACGACGATCGGGACGATGAGCGCGGCCGGGAGGAGGATCCAGAAGTACAGGTAGGTCCGGATGACCTCGATGGCGCGGATGCGCGAGGTGCCGTAGATCCGGTACTCGATCGTCGAGCCGTCGCCCTGCTGGGTGATCTTGCCCTCCCGCACGTAGTAGCGGCGCAGCGGGACGATCGGCAGGAGGATCATCAGCCACTGCGTGGCGAAGAAGCGACCGGTGTCGTCCGGGCGGGAGTTGTACAGCAGCATGGTGCCGAGCGCGTTGTAGGTCCCCAGCGAGGGCGGCCTGGCGTCCGGCGGCAACGGGCACACGGGATCCGGCATGCGCGGCAGGGTATCCGCGCCCTGCGGGGACGCGTCCCGGCCGGGCGGATATCGACTGGGGCCGGCCTACCGGGCGAGCGTCCCGATCTCCCCGTACGACGGTGTCGTCCCCTCCGGGACGGTTCCGCCCGCCCGGATCGCGGCCGCCGCGTCCAACGCCGCGCCCAGGGCCCGGCGGTACAGCAGCGAACCGAGGCTGACGCGGCGCACGCCGAGGTCGGCGAGGTGGGCGAGGGACGGTCCGGTGGGCGAGTGGAGGATGTTGAGGGGAACGCCGTCCAGCGCGCGCACCACCTCGGCGATCCGCCCGGGATCGGTGAGCCCGGGGACGAAGACGCCGTGCGCGCCCGCGTCCCGGTAGGCGACGGCTCGGGCGAGGGTGTCGGCCGGGTCGCCCTCGCCGAGCCAGTGAGTGTCGGTGCGGGCGTTGACGAAGAGCCCGGGAGCCGCCGCGCGGACGGCGGCGATCTTCGCGGCATGCCGGCCGACGGACCCGAGCCCGTCCTCCAGGTTGATACCGGCGGCCCCCAGCGCGGACAACTCCCGGGCGAACGCGGCCACCTCGTCCGGATCGTCGCTGAATCCGCCCTCCGCGTCCACGGAGAGCAGGAAGGACCCGGACCCGAGGGCACGCGTGAGCCGCAGCGTCTCCTCCCGGGTGGCCGCCGCCCCGTCGGGCAGCCCGGCCGCCGCCGCGACCCCGAGGCTCGTGGTCCCGACGGCCCGGAAACCGTGCGCGGCCAGGAGGAGCGCGGAGGCGTGGTCCCAGGCGTTGGGGAGCAGCAGGGGCGCGTCCGCGTGGTGGAGGTCGGCGAAAGCGGTCATGGGGTGAACGCTAGAAGCGAAACCCTTCGGTCGCTGCCGAAGTATCCGCGCGGGGTCACGCGGGCGCGAAGGAGTGCATCTCGTCGCCCTCGGGCCGCACCACTCCGTAGGTGCCCTCGGGGACGGCGTTCCAGGCGCCGGGGAGGTCGCCCAGGGGTTCGGAGACGATCAGGCGGGCGTCGTCGGAGATCTCCCGGAGGAAGGCCACGTCCGGATGGAGGGACCGCAGCGTGTCCACGCGGGTGCTGTAGAACAGCGAGCGGGACTTCTTCTCCGTGGAGTAGCGGAACGCCCACAGGCGCACGCCGTCGGTCACCGCGACCGACATCTGCATCGGATGCTCCACGCCGTGCTCGTACCCGACGTGTTCCACCAGGCCGGTCATGCGGGCCACGGCGCCGGGCGGGTCCTCCTCCAGGCCGAGCGACAGCGCCAGGTAGAACATCATCTCCGAGTCCGTGGACCCCTCGACGTACGGGAACAGGCGCGGGTCGACGGCCAGCGCCAGGTCGCGCCGGAGCCGGTGGAACTCGGCGATCGCCCCGTTGTGCATCCACATCCAGCGGCCGTACCGGAACGGGTGGCAGTTGGTCTGCTGCACCGCCGAGCCGGTGGAGGCCCTGATGTGGCCGAAGAAGAGCGGGGAGACGACGTGCCCGGCGATCTCCCGCAGGTTCCGGTCGCTCCACGCCGGCCCGATGTCCCGCACCACCGCGGGGCTCTCCTTGTCCGGCCCGTACCAGCCCACGCCGAAGCCGTCACCGTTGGTGGTCTCGACGCCCATCTTGGCGTGCAGGCTCTGGTCGATCAGGGAGTGGACCGGCTTGTAGAGGATGCTGTCGAGCAGGATCGGCGTACCTGAATAGGCCAGCCAACGGCACATGTCCACCGCCTTCCGGGACCCGCGGTCAGCGCTCGCCGCGGCTGCCGCGCGGGACGCACAGCGCCCAGATGATGAACCCGGAGAAGGCGATCATCACCACGGACCAGACCGGGTAGTACGGCAGGGACAGCGATGATGAGGAGCCCGGCGATCAGCACACCGCCGATACGGGCCGGCAGGGCGCCCCGGACCAGGCCGAGGCTGACCAGCACGGCGATCGCGCCGAGGATCAGGTGGGTCCAGCCCCACGCGGTGAGGTCGAACTTGAAGACGTAGTCCTGCGTCGCGACGAAGACATCGTCCTCGGCGATGCCCATGATGCCGCGCAGGACGTCGAGGACTCCCACGATCATGAGCGAGACGGCGGCGAAGACCGTCAGGCCCTCGGCCCACTGCCGCTTCGCCGACGGCGCGTGTGCGCGCGCCCCGTGTGTCGGGTGTGTCGCTGCCATGTCCGATGCCTCGATTCGGTGTCGTGCGGTCAGCGGTCCGGCCGGCCGTGGCCGCTGAGGACCAGTTCCTTCGCCCTGCGGAACTCGTCGTCCGTGATGTCGCCGCGGGACTTGATCTCGGAGAGCCGGGCGAGCTCGTCGACACTGGAGTGTCCGCCCCGCGCGGTCTGACGGACGTAGCTGTCGAACGCCTCCTGCCGCTCCCGCGCCTGTGCGACCTCCCGGCGTCCCATGTTCCGGCCGCGGGCGATCACGTAGACGAAGACGCCGAGGAAGGGCAGGACGACGGTGAACACCAGCCAGCCGGCCTTGGCCCAGCCGCTCAGGTCGTCGTCGCGGAAGATGTCCATGACGACCCGGAAGAGCAGGATGAACCACATGATCCACAGGAAGAAGACCAGCAGGGTCCAGAAGGCACTCAGCAAGGGATAGTCGTACGCGAGATACGTGACGTCGCTCATCTTCGTTACTCCGTCCCGGGCCCGTGCGCCCGACCTGTCGTGCGGCCCCGTCTCTCAGCGTCCGCGCGCCGGAGTGCCGCTGCCTCACCCGGGACGGGTGATCCGGCCGGGGCGCGTCCGCGGTGGGATGGGCGCCGGGGAAGTCCTCGTTCACGGTGCAGGCGGGAGACAGTGATGGCCCTACCGAGTCCCTTCAGCGCCTCCCTCACCCCGGCCGAGCGCGCCGCGTACGGCAAGGAGGCGCGCGGCCGGGTCCCGCGCTCCTCCCACGGCGCGTTCGAGGCGCCCCGGGACCGCCCGGACCCGGTCGACGTGATCGAGCGGCAGTCCGCGACCCGGCTGCCCGAGCTGGTGCCGGTCCGCTACGGCCGCATGCTGGAGTCGCCCTTCCGGTTCTACCGGGGCGCGGCGGCGATCATGGCGGAGGACCTCGGCCGGGCCCCGGGCACCGGGCTGGCCGTGCAGCTCTGCGGTGACGCCCATCTGCTCAACTTCCGGCTGCTGGCCTCCCCCGAGCGGCGGCTCGTCTTCGACATCAACGACTTCGACGAGACGCACTCCGGGCCCTTCGAATGGGACGTCAAACGGCTGGCGGCGAGCTTCGCCATCGCGGGCCGGGCGAACGGCTTCCCGGCCGCGGAGCAGAACCGCGCGGTGCGCGCCTGCGTGGAGGCGTACCGCCACCGCATGCGGGACTTCGCCGGCATGCGCACCCTCGACATCTGGTACGCGCAGGACGACGCCGACCGGCTGCGGGAGCTGATGGCCTCGTCGATGACCCGGGAGGCCCGCCGCCGTACCGCGCGGGCGACCGAGCGCGCCCGGACCCGCACCCACCTCCAGGCCTACGCCAAGCTCACCCACGTCTCCGACGGGCGACGCCGCATCGCCGCCGATCCGCCGCTGATCACCCCGTTGAGCGATCTGACGGACGACCCGTCCGCCGAGGAGAAGGGCCTGCGCGAGGTCCTGGACGGCTACGCGCGGTCGCTGTCCTCGCACCACCGCCATCTGCTGGGCCGCTACCACCTGGTCGACGTGGCCCGGAAGGTCGTCGGCGTCGGCAGCGTCGGCACCCGCTGCTGGATCGCGCTGCTGCTCGGCAGGGACGACGACGATCCCCTGCTGCTCCAGGCCAAGGAGGCGCAGGAGTCGGTGCTCGCCCCGTACGCGGGCGGCGAGCGCTTCGACAACCAGGGCCGCCGCGTGGTGGACGGCCAGCGGCTGATCCAGACCACCAGTGACATCCTGCTCGGCTGGACCCACGCCGTGGGCCTCGACGGGCACCCCCGGGACTTCTACGTACGCCAGCTGCGCGACTGGAAGGGCATCGCACGCCCCGAGACCATGGACCCGGGCCTGCTGGGGCTCTTCGCCCGCCTGTGCGGGGCGAGCCTGGCGCGGGCCCACGCCCGCTCCGGGGACCCCGTCGCCATCGCCGCCTACCTGGGGCGCGGCGACCGTTTCGACCGGGCGCTGACCGGGTTCGCGCAGGACTACGCCGACCGCAACGAACGCGACCACGAGGCACTGCGTGCCGCCGTCCGGTCGGGCCGGGTGCGCGCCGAGACCCCCTGACCTGCCGGGCGGGCGGTCACTCCGGCACCTGGCGCATCTCCAGCACGCGCAGGCCGAGGGACTGGCAGCGGGCCAGCAGCCCGTACAGATGCGCCTCGTCGACGACATGACCGAACAGCAGGGTCTGCCCCGACATGGTCACGTGGTCGAGTTCCGGAAAGACCTTGATCAGCGGTTCCGAGAGATGCCCGTCCACGCGGATCTCGTAGCGCATGAGCCGCTCCCCGGGTGGCTGGAACAGGCGGATCGCGCCCGTATGCGTCCATCGTCCGCCCCGGGGCGCGGGCACGGTTCACCCCGTACAGGTGAGTGCGTGCGCCCGGCGCCTGTGTCACAGCAGGTCCAGCTCGCGGGCACGGCGCACGGCTTCGTTGCGGCGGTTGACGGACAGCTTCCGGTAGACGCTCTTGAGGTGGGTCTTGACGGTGTTCACCGACAGGTACAGGTCGGCGGCGATCTCCTCCGTGGACATCGTCAGGGCCAGGCGCCGCAGCACGTCGCGTTCGCGGCCGCTCAGTTCCTCCACGACCGGGGGCGGCTCCTCCACGACCGGGGGCGGCGGCGCGGGCCGGTGCGGGGAGGCCGGTTCCAGGTAGGGCCGTATCCACTCCCCTGCCTCGGCGAACGGCCGTCGCAGCCGCTCGCGCCGTGCCTGGGTCAGCGCCCGCGTCACGAGGGCGCGTGCGGCGGCCCGGTCGCCCGCCTCGTCGGCGGCCCGTGCCCGCACCAGCGCGGCCCGGACGGTCACCGCGGGCCCCGCGCGCCCCTCGGGACGCACCCGGTCGAGCAGCCGTACGGCCGCCTCGGTGCGCCCGGCGGCGAGCTGGACCCGGGCCGCCCCCACCGCGCACGCCACCTGCTCGTCGGGCACCTCCGCCAGCAGCCCGGCGGCGGCCCTCACCCGGCCCTCGGCGAGCCGGGCGGCCGCCATGACGAGCGCCGTCTCCGCCCGCACCCACGGCGAGCCGGCGTCGGCCCGCACCTCCCGCTCCACCGCGTGCAGCGCGGCCCGGGTGTCCCCGCGCGCCAGGTGCAGCCGCGCGGCCGCCAGGGCGCGCCCGGCCTCCAGTACGGGGTCCCGCAGGGCCGGGTGCGCCTCGGCCGCCGCGCCGAGCAGGGTCTCGGCCCGGCCCAGCTCGTCCCGGTCCACGGCGACGGCCGCCAGCACGAGCCGCTCCACGCCGGAGCCGGAGGGCGGGGACAGTCCGAACCGTTCCGTCTCGGCGAGCGCCGCCCGCGCCGTGCGCTCCGCCCGGCCGGGCCAGCCGTTCAGACAGTCGATCAGGGCGATCCGGCCCAGCGCGTCCTCGCGCGGCAGCGCGGTGGCCGCTCCCGGGGCGAGGCCCGCCACCGTGGCCAGCGCGGACCGCGCCTGGTCGAAGTGCCCGGCCCACAGCCGCGCGGAACCCAAGTGGTCCAGGAGCAGCGCGAGGAGTTCCGGATGCCGGTCCAGCAGCTCGGCGGGGAGCAGGTCCCACAGCCCATCGGCCGCCCGCGCGGCGTCCTCCGCCCGCTCCGGCGCACCGGCCAGCCGGGCCGCGAGGGCCTCGAGCAGGGCGCGGCTCAGCCGGACCGCCGCGTCGTCGCCGGTGCCGTCCCGCTCCGCCGGACCGCGCCGTGCCCGGTGCAGATGGGCCAGCCCGCCGACGACATCGCACCGGGCCAGCCGTACGGCCGCCCGCACCAGCTCCGGTGCCGCCCCCTCGTCCTCCCGCCCCATGCGTGAGAACAGCTCGGTGAGCGTGTCGGAACGCGGCCCGGTGAAGAACTGTCCGATCGCCAGGTCGTCGATCAGGGCGTCGGCGGTGAACCGCCAGTCGTCGGCGGCGGCCCCGTGCCCCAGCGCCTCGGCGAGCGCCCCGGACCGCCGCAGCCGGGCGGCGGCCCGCCGGTGCAGCTCGGGTTCGAGTCCCGGCCGGCGCATCCGCAGATGGGCGCGGAGGATCTCGGCGAACAAGGGGTGCAGGCGGTACAGGCCGTGACCGAGGTGCTCGACGAAGGCGTTGCCCCGGCTCAGCCGGTCCAGGATGCCCTCGGCGTCCTCCCGTCCGGTCACCGCGTTGGCCAGTCCGGGGCCGAACCGGTCGAGCACGCTCACCCGCAGCAGCAGCTCCTGCGTCCCGGTGTCCTGCCGCTTGAGCACCTCCGCCAGCAGGAAGTCGGCGATCGGACTCCGGTCGGCCTCGAACTCCTTGAGGTAGAGGGCGGGGTCGGCGCTCTGTCCGGCGGCCAGGGCACTCAGCCGCAGCCCGGCGGCCCACCCCCGGGTCCGCTCCACCAGCGCGCACACCGCCGCCCCCGGCAGCCGCAGCCCGTGCAGCTCCAGCAGCGGGCCCGCCTCGTCCGGGGTGAAGGCCAGCTCGGCGTCCCGGATCTCGGTCAGCGCGCCCGCCGCCCGGTAGCGGTGCAGCGGCAGCAGCGGTTCGGTACGGGTGACGAGGACCAGGCGCAGGCCCGCCCCGGCATGCCGCAGGGCGAATTCCAGCTGCTCGGCGATCTCGAGGGCCGTCACGCGGTCGAACTCGTCCAGCACCACGACCACCGGCCGCTCCCGGCCGCTCAGTTCCGCCGCGAGCCGGGCGGGCAGGGCCGGACCCACCCGGTTCGCGTCCGCCGGGACACCGACGTCGGCGGGCAGCGGGACACCGGCCGTGCGCAGCGCGCGCAGCAGATACGCCCAGAACACCCCGGGCCCCTCCGCCGTCGCGTCGGTGGTCAGCCACGCCACGGGCAGCCGCAGCCCGGCGCGGCCCGCGACCCAGTCCGCGACCAGCAGCGTCTTCCCCGCCCCTGCCGAGCCGTTGACCATGGTCAGCGGGGTGTCCAGGGCCTGGTCGAGATGCCTGTTCAGCCGCTCCCGCCGCAGATACGTCACGGGGAGCGCGGGGACCGCGAACCGGG
Source organism: Streptomyces speibonae (assembly GCF_984686075.1). NCBI lineage: Bacteria > Bacillati > Actinomycetota > Actinomycetes > Kitasatosporales > Streptomycetaceae > Streptomyces > Streptomyces speibonae. The sequence goes on from NZ_OZ480260.1 coordinate 1,655,732, forward strand.
TGCGCAGGAACGGGTCACCGCGCGGGTCGGCCTGGTACTCCGCCGGCGGCGCGTGCTGCTCGTCCACCCCGGTCATGGCGCTCACCGCCCCTGTCCGGCCGTGCCCCCTCCCAGCATCGCAGCCGTCGGACGGGACGGCACGTCGTGACAGGTTCCCCGGCACGCCGCGCGCCCGGGCCGGGTCACCCGTCGTCGGCCCTGTCCAGCCCGTGCGGGCCGGGCACGCCGATCAGCAGCAGGGTCACGTCGTCGTCGTGCTCGGCCGGGGCCGGGATGAGGGTGCTGATCAGCCGGTCCGCCCCCCGGTCGAGGAGCACCGGGTCGGCGCAGGCGCCCGCCAGCTCGACGCCGGCGGTGCGGGCCAGGACGTCGATGCGCGCCTCGATGTCGGTGCCGGGCTCCTCGACCAGCCCGTCGGTGTAGAGGACGAGGACGCTGCCCGGCGGCACCGGCCGGGTCACCTCCTCGAACGGCAGCCCGCCGCCGCCCGGGTCGTTGACCCCCAGGGGCACGCCGACCGGCGCCCGCAGCCGGGCCGGGGCCCCGCCGGGCGGCAGGACGACGAGGGGCGGGTGACCTGCCGAGCAGACGGTGACCTCGCAGGTGTCCTGGTCCAGGATCAGGTAGAGACAGGTGACGAGCTGGCCGGCCAGGTCGCCGACGAACATGTCCAGCGAGGTCATCAGCCGGCTGGGCGTGACCCCGGTACGGGCCAGCGCGTGGGAGGCGGCGCGCAGCTGCCCCATGACGGCCGCCGCCTCCAGCCCCCGGCCCATCACGTCCCCGATGATGACGCCGGTGCGGCGGCCGCCGAGGGGGATGACGTCGAACCAGTCGCCGCCGACCCCCGGGTCCTTGATCGAGGCCAGATACCGGTACGCGCTGGGCAGATGGGCGAGGGTGGGCGGCTCCCCCATGAGGCTGTGCTGAAGGGTGTAGGCGATGCGCCGCTGCTGCTCGTAGCGTTCGGCGCGCTCGGCCTCCGCCCTCCGGCGCTCGGTGATGTCCCGCACGAACAGCACGGCGCGGGTCTCCCGCCCCGCCTGGAGACTGCTGATGCTGACCTCGACGGGGAAGGCGGAGCCGTCGCCCCGCATCCCGTAGAGGTCCCGGTCCACGACCACGGGCTGCGGGTCGTTCCGTCGCAGGTAGGCGTCGAGGAGGAGGCCCTGCCGCCGGCGGTTCGCGGCGGGTGCGAGGTCGGCGACCCGGGTGCCGACGAGGTCGCCCGGCAGCCGGCCGAACACGCGCTCCACCTCCGCGTTGGCCATGACGACGGTGCCGCTGCCGTCCGTGATGAGCGTGGCGTCGGGAGCGGACTCCAGCAGCGCGCGGAACCGCCGCTGCGCCCGCTCCACCTCGCGCTGGGCGGCGACCCGGTCGGTGATGTCGGTGACCACGCCGCACACGGCGTAGGGGGCACCGGACGCGTCGTTGAGCGGGAACAGGGTGGTCAGGAACTCCCGGGTACCGTCGGGCAGGGTGAGTCGTTCCTCCCGCTGCACGGGCCTGCCCCGGGCCAGCATCGCGAGGTCGGCGTCCCGCGCGTGACGGGCGAGGCCGGGGGGCATGACGTCCACGTCGCGGCGGCCCAGCACCCGCTCACGGGGCAGCCCCAGGCTCTCCTCGAACATCGTGTTGACCGCGAGGAAGCGGCCCTCGAGGTCCTTGATGAACACCGTCGCGGGGGTGTTGTCCATGAAGTCCCGCAGCAGTTCGTTCTGGCGCACCTGCCATTCGAGACGGCCGTGGGACACCTCGACACGGCGGCCCACGGCCAGGGCCGCGAAGATCACCGCGGTGAACACGGCCACGTTGGCCCACACCAGCAGGGCGGTGGCCAGCCGCAGCCCGAACAGACCCGCGTCCTCACCGGCCAGGATGCCCCAGCCCAGCAGGGGCGGCACGATCACGGCGGTGACGATCAGGCGGCGTCCCAGCGCGCCCGTCGTGCCCGTGTTCAGGAGGAGTCCGCTCAGCCCCTCGTCCGGCCGGGCGAGGAAGGCGGCCGCGCCGAGGAGGATCAGGGCCGGCGCGGTGTGCAGGGCCATGCCCGTGTAGGCGCCGAACCGCTCCAGCTCGGGTACCGCGTAGGCGGCCCCGTACAGGCGCAGCAGGCCGAGGGCCCCGGCCGCCAGGCCCAGGAACTGACTGATCCACGCGGGGACGCGGCGCACACTCGCGCAGAGGGCCGCCGCACCCCCGATCATCATCGCCGCGGCGGTGTTCGGCGCCATCCATCCGGGCACACGCGTCTGGACGTCAGCGGTGTCGTCCCGGAAGAGCAGCTCGTCGACGCCCAGTCGCGTCCCGGTCACGTGCTGCGCCAGCGTGAGCGCCCCGATCACCAGTGCCAGGGTCGCCGCCACGCGGGCCACCGCGGCCGCCCACCCGTGGACCGGGCCGCGTGCGACGAGGAACAGGGAGACCCCGAGCGCTACGACGGCCACGGCGGAGTTCGCCTTCATGGACACCGCGACACCGGGCAGCACGCTCTTCAGCACATCGACGCCGGCGATCCACCCGGTCAGGCCGACCGCGCCCACGAGCGCGGCCAGCAGCGCCATGATCCCCGCCAGCATGCGGACGGCGGCCAGGGCGGGCGGGTGGAACGGCAGGCCGTCGGCGCGCTCCATCCCCTGGACGCCGGACAGCCCGGACCCGTGCTGCTCTCTTGTCACCGCGCTCTCATCCCTGGCCGATGGCACACCCGCCGCATCAATCGGATCATTTCATGTTAAAGAATGCGAAAGGTACGGGCACCTGCCGAGCGTGCCGCGGCGGACGGGTCGGCTAACGTCACCGGTATGAGCAGCACCGCCGCCCTGACCGAGGCACTCGCCGACGGCACGCTCGTCCTCGACGGCGGCATGTCCAACCAGCTCGCGGCGGACGGGCACGACCTGAGCGACGAGCTGTGGTCCGCGCGGCTGCTCGCCGAGGACCCCGAGGCGGTGACCGCCGCTCACCTCGCGTACTTCGAGGCGGGCGCGGACGTGGCGATCACGGCGAGCTACCAGGCCACGTTCGAGGGCTTCGCCCGGCGCGGCATCGGCCGGGAGGAGGCGGCCGGACTGCTCGCGCTGAGCGTCCGGTGCGCCCGCGAGGCGGCCCGGCGGGCCCGCGCCTCCCGCCCGCTGTGGGTGGCGGCCTCGGTCGGCCCGTACGGCGCGATGCTGGCCGACGGCTCCGAGTACCGGGGCCGCTACGGCCTCTCGGTCACCGAGCTCGAACGCTTCCACCGTCCCCGGATGGAGGTCCTGGCCGCCGCCGCGCCCGACGTCCTGGCCCTGGAGACGGTCCCCGACACGGACGAGGCGGAAGCCCTGGTGCGGGCGCTGCGGGGGCTGGACGTCCCGGCCTGGCTGTCGTACTCGGCGGCCGGCGGCCGCACCCGCGCGGGCCGGCCGCTGGAGGACGCGTTCGCCCTGGCCGCGCGGGCGGACGAGGTGATCGCGGTCGGCGTCAACTGCTGCACGCCGGAGGACGCGGACCACGCGGTGGCGCTCGCCGCGCGGGTCACCGGGAAACCGGTCGTCGTCTACCCCAACAGCGGCGAGACCTGGGACGCCGGGGCACGCGCCTGGACCGGCCGCCCGACGTTCACCGCTTCCCGGGTCACGGGATGGCGGGAGTCGGGGGCCCGGCTGATCGGGGGCTGCTGCCGGGTGGGACCGGAGACCATCGCGGCGGTCGCGGGCACGCTGCGTCCGTCGTAGCGAACTCGCACCATACGACCTTGCCGGGGGCCCGCTCCGCCACGCCCCACTTGTCCGCCAGCCCGTTCACGAGCAGCAGCCCGCGCCCGCTCTCGTCGGGCGCGTCCTCCGGTACGGCGGGCACACCGCCCCCGCTGTCGTGCACCTCGACCCGGATGCCGTCGGGGTAGGGCAGCAGCCGCAGCAGGAACCCCCGGCCCGGTGGTACGCCGTGCAGCAGCGCGTTGGTCGCCAATTCGCTGACGCACAGCAGCACATCGTCCGTGCGCCCGCGCACACCCCAGTCGTCGAGCACCCGGCGCGCGAACGCCCGCGCCCCGGGCACGGATCGGCGTTCACGCCGGAAGAAACTCTCACGTGGGCAGGGGTTTTGGGGCGGGGGTGAAGTTTCCTGATTCACGGGACGAGAGTCACGCTCCGTGCCCACCATGGAACAGACGGCGCACTCGTACGGTCCGACTGTACGGGTGCGCGATGGTGAACGTACACGGACGGCTGGGGAGTTCCACCGCATGGGCACCACGACGACACGGAGAAACGCCTCGGCGATGAAGATGGTGGGCGCGCTGCTCGCCCTGTACCGCCAGGCGGCCGGGCACACACAGAGGTCGCTGGGCGAGCGGTTCGTGATCAGTGAACAGCAGATCGCGTCGATCGAACAGGGCCGACGTCCGCTGAAGCCGGATCTCGCCGAGCAGCTCGACGAACTCCTGGGCACGAAGGGGGCGTTGTCGGTCGCGTTGAGCCGGATGCCGGAGGTGGATCTGGTTCCGTTGTGGGCGGAGGAGTATCTGGATCGGGAGCGGGAAGCTCTCGTGATCTCCTCGTACGAGAACCAGGTGCTGCCGGGTCTGCTGCAGACAAAGGCATACGCACAGGCGGTGTTCCGCAGTCGCATCCCCGTCATCGACGAGGGCGAGATCGAGAAGCACGTAGTCGCACGCACTGCACGGCAATCCATCTTCCATCGAAAGGAGCCGCCGATCACATGCTTCGTCATCTGGGAGGCGGTGATCCGAGACCACCTGGGCGGGAAGGAGGTGTACCTCGAACAGCTGCGGAGCCTCCGTCAACTCTCGGATCTACCAGGCCTCACCTTGCAAGTTCTACCGCTCGGGCGCACCACTCACGCGGCGCTCGACGGCCCCTTCGTTCTCCTGGAAACGCCTGATCATCAGCGACTCGCCTACACAGAAACTCAGCGCGGTAGCCAACTCATCGCTGATCCGTACGAGGTGGCGATCCTTACCCAGAGGTGTGCGATGCTGCGGTCACAGGCCCTCAACCCCGAAGACACGAGGGACCTGCTGGACCGTCTTCTAGGAGACCAATGAGCAGCACCGCACTTCGGTGGTTCAAGTCGAGCTACAGCGGCAGCGATGGCGGCAACTGCCTCGAAGTCGCTTACACCTGGCGCAAGTCGACGTACAGCGGCGATGAGGGCGGCAACTGCGTGGAGATCGCCGCCCACCCCTCCGCCATCCACATCCGCGACTCCAAGACCCCGCACGCCCCCCACCTCACCGTCACCCCGTCGGCGTGGGCCGCGTTCCTCTCCGTACCCACGGAGTCGGACGCACCGTAGGCCGCGTTCTCACCCGCGCGGTGCCTCCAAGTACCGCAGCACCGCCAGTACCCGGCGATGCCTCTCCTCCGCACGAGGCAGGTCGAGCTTCGTGGATGCCGAGGGCCGTGGCGACGGCTGCGTTGGTGCGACCCTCGGCCATGAGGGTCAGATCACGGGAGATTCGGTTCCTCCGGACCTCCCTGCTGCTTGCTGCTTGCTGCCTGCTGCGCGAGGGGCGGCCACTGGAGCAGCTGCTCCTCCACACTGAGGGGTGTGCGGCCGATGAGGGCGGCGAGCGTGGGATCGACGGTGGCGAACTCGCCCTCGCGGGCGGCGGCGAAGATGCCGAGCAGTCCCTCGGTCTGTTCGGCGGGCACGCCCCGGCCGGTGAGCTGCTCGCGCATCCGGTCGTCGGAGACGGTGGTGCGGGTGAGGGCGCGGCCGGAGACCTCGGAGGCGAGGCGGACGAGGTCGTCGAGGGTGAGGGCCTCCTGGGCGGTCAGCGGGGGCGTGGGTCCGTCGAACCTGCCCTCGCCGGCGAGGATCGCGGCGGCGGCGTCGGCGAGGTCGTCGTGGGCGGTCCAGCTGACCGGACCGTCGGCGGGGAGGGCGAGGTCGCCATATTCCAGCGCGGGCTGGAGGAAGCGCAGCGCGCTGTCGGCGTAGAAGCCGTTGCGCAGCGAGGTGAACGGCACACCGCAGGCGGCGAGCGCCTCCTCGGTGGCCGCGTGGTCACGGCAGGCCTGGAACCGGGAGCCGGGGCTCGCTCCCATGTGGCTGGTGTAGAGGATGCGGCGGGCGCCGGCCCGCGCGGCGGCGGCGATGGCGGCGCGGTGCTGTCGTATCGCCTCGTCCCCGAAGGTGTCGACGGACACGATCAGTACGTGGGTGGCGCCTTCGAAGGCGTGGGCGAGCCCGGTGGGGTCGGTGAAGCGCCCCTCCCGCACCCGCACGCCCCGGTCGGCGAGGCCGTGTGCCTTGCGCGGGTCGCGGACGCTGACGCCGATCTCCTCGGGCGGCGTACCGCGCTTGAGCAGGCTCTCGACGATGCGGCCGCCGAGCTGTCCGGTGGCTCCGGTCACGATGATCACAACAGACTCCGATGCGTCTCGGTGCTTGGTCCGGTGTTTCCAATGGAACCATAGAATTGATAACACTGGAAATATCAGCGAAACCGGGAGCCCTGTACCATCGCTACATGCCGAAGCGTGACCAGACCCGTCAGCGGGTCATCGACGCAGCCATCGAGCTGCTGGAACGGGAAGGGCGCGACGCGGTCACCACGCGCGCGGTGGCGGTCGCGGCGGGTCTGCAACCCCCCGCCATCTACCGCCTCTTCGGCGACAAGGACGGCCTGCTCGAAGCGGTGGCCGAGCACGGCTTCGCGACGTTCCTGGCGGGCAAGAAGGTCGACCCCGATCCCGAGGACCCGATCGAGGACCTGCGCAACAGCTGGGATCTGGCCGTGGAGTTCGGGGTGAGCAACCCGGCCCTCTACACGCTGATGTACAGCGAGCCCACCCGGGAGACATCGGCGGCCGCGCGGGCCGGGATGGAGATCCTCAAGGGCCGCGTCCAGCGCCTGGCGGCGGCGGGCTGGCTCCGCGTCGACCAGGACCTCGCGATCATGATCATCCACGCGACGGGCCGGGGCGCGGTCCTCACCTGGCTCTCCCTGCCGGAGGACCGCCGCGACCCGGCCCTGCTGACGGCCCTGCGCGAGGCGATGGTCGGCGCGGTCACGCACCAGAAGCCCACCGTCCCGGAACCGGGCCCGGCGGCCGCGGCCCGCACCCTGCGCGCCACCCTCCCCGACCAGACGACCCTCAGCAGCGCGGAACAGCACCTGCTGCGGGAGTGGCTGGACCGCCTGGCAGCGCAGTCATGACAGCCGGGCCCGCCGGCGGACACACCGCCGACGAGCCCGAAGTGCGAGTGCCGCACCCGCTATTGGACGACAGCCCCCGGCTCGGCGCCCTTGAGTAGATCATCGATCCCCATCTGCCGGAAGAAGTCGCGCTGCCGGGCCTGCCGCACGGCGTCCACGTCCTCCACGCCCTTGCGCTGCGGATCGACGACGACCCGCAGGGGGCGTGCGGCGGGCGGCGTGGCCAGCACCTCCACCAGCACATGACCGACGGACGAGACGTCCCCGGCCGCGCCCCCGTTCGCCACGTCGATGGCGTGCAGCCGCTCGGGGAGACCGGCGGCCCGGTCGGGGACGTGTCCGTACTGCGCGGTGACCGCCGCGTCGGCCGGGCCGTTCGTGTGCGCGAAGTGCTCCGTCCCCTGGGTGAACGCGCCGGGGACGACGATGACGGTGTCGATGCCGAACGGGGCGACCTCCAGGCCCAGCGACTCCGCGAGCCACTCACCGGCGGCCTTGCTGGCGACGTAGGGCGCCATGAACGGCTCGGCGATGTGGGCGGTCGTACTGCTCACGTAGGCGAGCGTGCCGAAGCCCTGGCGCCGCATGACCGGCAGCACGGCGCGGTTCACGCGCAGCCAGGACACCGCGTTGGTGTCGAGGATGCGCAGGAACTGCTCCGGGGTGAACGCCTCGGCGACGCCGGTCATGAGCATCCCGGCGTTGTTGACCACGACGTCGATCCGGCCGTCGCGGAGGAGGACGGAGTCGACGGCGCTGCGGCATCCGTACTCGGAGAGCACGTCCAGGTCGAGGGGCGTCAGGCTCAGCGACTCGGCGTCCGCGAGTTCGCGCAACGCCGTGGCCCTGGCCCGGTTGCGCCCCTCAGGATCACGCACCCCCGCGTGGACGGTGTGCCCCGCCCGCGCCAGGGCGACGGCTATGGCTCGGCCGATTCCGGAGCCCGCGCCGGTGACGATGACGACCTGGCGCCCTTCCGCGCTGGTGTCGGACATCAGCGGTTCCTTTCACATAGAAGCACGGCCGCACAGTCACTGGATCTGGCGATACGCACCGAAGAGGTCCTCGAGGTGGTCGGTACGCACGATCTGGCGGCGGGCGTTGAGTTGATGGATGTCGACCGCACGGAAGGAGACCTCGCGGTGCGTGGCGGGCACCCCGAGGAACGTCCCCTCGTGCGTGCCGCTGATCACCGAGCGCACGGTCACGGTGTGTCCGTCGACGTAGAGGGCCTCGATGCGGACCTTCATGTCGGGCAGGGCCGACACGAGGTCATCGGTGACGTGGGCCTTCATGCCCTCCCGGCCGGGCCCCTGACCGGGGGCGAGGGGCACGTCGACGAAGTCCTCGTGCAGCACGCGGTCGTAGACGGTGGTGTCGCCGGTCTCGAACGGCTGGTAGATCCGCACGGCGGCACGCGCCACAGCGGAACGCCGCAGCACGGCCCGCGCCTGCTCACTGACCCCGCCCTCGGGCGTCCAGTACCGCGAGGGAGTGCCGTGCCCGACACTGACGGTGCGCGGGGAAGCGGCCCCGCCGTCGAACGAAACCAGGGGCACGGCGGTGAGCAGCGCGACCCCGACCCCCAGCACTAACCGCTGACTTGCCCGGAACTTCATGTGTCATCTCCTGTCTCAACGGGAGACTCCACGATGCGCGCCCTCACCCCCCTGAACCAGAGGACGCCATCCCCACCCTCACGCCCCCGGGCCACCGGGAAAAGGGATGGCGGGGGCCGGGGTCCGGCGCCGAGCATGGGCGCATGACTGACGACGTACCCGCGCGATGGACAGGGCGACCGTCCACCCCGACATGTGGGCCGACCCCGCGGACGACCCCCGCGACAACGAGGGGCCCGGTCCGGACGGTGAAGCGGCGACGCTGGAGGGGGTGCTGAGGGACTACCGGCTGACCTTGCGGATGAAGTGCGAGGGGCTGGACCCGGAGCAGCTGGCACGGCGGTCGGTGCCGCCGTCCACGATGTCACTGCTCGGACTGGTGCGGCACCTCGCCGAGGCGGAGCGGGACTGGCGCAACTGGATCAGCGACGGCGACCCGCTGCCGAAGCTGTACGGCAGGCGCGACGGGGACTTCGACGGCGCCGTGGCCGATCCGGCCGTGGTCGACGCCGCCTACGCCGACCTGGAGCGCGAACAGGCCGCGACCGACGCCGCGCTGGCCCCCCACCCCGACCTGGGCACACGGCTCGGCAAGGAAAGCATCGCGGCGCGGGAACTGCTCGTCCACCGCATCGAGGAGTACGCCCGCCACTGCGGCCACGCCGACCTGCTGCGCGAGTGCGTCGACGGGCGGGTGGGGCAATAAGGGCCACAGGGGCCGGGCCCGGGTCAGGTTCTGCGGAGGGCGCCCGTGCGGCGCAGGCGGCGGACGACCGAGCGGAGTTCGGGGGACGGGGCCGGGGCCGGGGCCGGGTGCTCGGCGGTGGGCCGGGTCCACAGGGAGAGTTCGCGGTCGCGGGGGCCGCGGGCCGTGTACGGGGGGCCGTCGCCGAAGATCCGGACCGGGTGGTCCTCGTCCCAGCGCTCCCATCCCGGCGACCCGTCGGTCACGAACCGTACCCACGCCGCGTGCATCGCGTCGGCCAGTTCCTGCGGCGCGCCCTCGCCCGCGAGCTTGCGGGCGTCGGGCTCGTCGCCGCTGTCGAAGACGAAGCCCAGATCCAGGGCGTGGCAGGAGCCCATGCCGGGGCGCCGGGAGGGCCAGGCGAACTCGTAGACGTACGAGGGGTCCCGGCGGCCGTCGGCGAGGCGGTGCAGGGGGACGCGGAGCAGGTGGTCGGTGACCATCTGGCCGACGAGTTCCGCGGTGCCGGCGTCCGGGCGCAGGGCGCGGTAGCCGCGCGGCACCTCGCTGCCGACGCGGCAGCGGGCCATCGCCCCGGCGACGGCGACCGCGCCGAGGCGGTCGACGCGCTCCACCAGGCCGCCGGGAACGAGCCAGAGGCGGTACTCCTCGCGGGTCCAGCCGGTCAGGAGCCCGACGCCCGGCGCCGCGCCGTCCGTGAGGGCCTCCAGGGGATCGCGCGGCACGAGGTCGCCGTCGACGACGATGCCGAAGGCGGGGCCGCCGAGGATCGGGCTGCTGAGGCGGCCGATGTCCGCCTGGACCCGGAGCAGACGGTCGCGGTCGACGGCGGCGAAGGCCTCCGCGGTCGCCGGGACCTTCAGGCGGTGCGCCATGCGGCGGACCATGCGGCGCACCTTGTCGCGGTCCGTGGCCTCGGGCGGGCCGCTCTGCAGCACGGCCCGGCGCACCAGATCCCGCGCCTGCGGTGCGGCGATGAGCGCGCCCGTGCTGATCGCCCCGGCAGACTGGCCGGCAAGGGTGATCCGGTCCGGGTCGCCGCCGAAGGCCCCGATCGACTCGTGCACCCAGCGCAGCGCGGCGAGCTGGTCGCGCAGGCCGGGGTTGGCGGGGGCGTCGGGGAAGAGGCCGTAGCCCTCGACGCCGAGGCGGTAGTTGAGCGACACGAACACCACGCCGTCGCGGGCGAAGGTGTGGCCGTCGTAGACGGGGACCGCCGAGGAGCCCCTGGTCAGGGCGCCGCCGTGGAGCCATACGAGGACCGGCAGGCGGGCGCCGGGGGCGGGGTCGGGGGTCCACACGTTGAGGTTGAGGCAGTCGTCGCCGGGGATCTCCGGGTCGGAGAGGTACTGGGCGAATGCCTCGGAGTACGGGGGCTTCGGGGCCGTGGGGCCGAAGGCGCCGGCGTCGCGTACGCCGTCCCAGCGCTCCGGCGGTACCGGCGGACGGAAGCGGCGTGGGCCGAAGGGGGGTGCCGCGTAGGGGATGCCCCGGAAGACGGCCACGGACCGCTCCCAGCGGCCGCGCACGGCTCCGTACGGCGTTCTGATCACGGGGTTCACACGGTCGTCCGCCGTCATGTGTGCTCACCAGCCCTTCACGGCGCCGCGGCCACGCACCGGCTGGAACCCACCGGTAACACAAGAGCGCCCGCGGCACCTCTCGGTATTCCCGACCGCCTTCGGGTGCGCGTGGGGGGTACGTCGGGGTTCTTCCCGCCCGGGGCCCCGAGCTGCGCGAGGAAGCGCTTTCTGTCCCGCACGGCGGGCATTCCGCCCGTGCCGTAGCACACGGAAGCGCGACGCAGAGTCGTTTCGCCCCGGCATCAGCCGTGTCGGTGACATAGGCCGGGTGTGTCCCGGTCTCGCCTCATACGCTGCGCGCGTGACCAACGACACGACGCGCGCCATACCGGGCGCGGCGGCCGGGGCCGACCCCCCGGAGGGCGACGGAGCACCGCGCCCCCCGTGGCTGCGGCGTGCCGCACTGCGGGTGCGCGAGGCCGCCGCCGGCGCCTGGGCGATCACCCTGCTGCTGCTGGCCGATCTCGTGACCGTCCTCGGGGCGGGCGCGATCTGGCTGGCGCTCGGCGGGGACCCGGCGGTGGTGGGGGTGACGGCGGCGGCCCTGCTGGCCTTCGCCGCCGCGATGCTGCCGCTGATCGCGCGCCGGGGCCCGGACGGACAGCCGCCGCTGTGGCCGCCGTTCGTGCTGGTGGTGATCCCGCTGGCGGTGCTGGCCGTCGGCGTGCCGGCCCTCGGCACCTGGATGTTCCTGGACAGCCGGCCCGTAGACGTGACCCAGCGCGTCGCCCTCGACGGCACGCCTCCGCTGGTGAACGGCGACACCGTCGTCGCCACCGTGCGCACCGACGACCCCAAGCCGCGGCTGACCATCGCCTTCGACGTCGCCCCGCACGACCCCGCCGCTCCGGTGTGCGTGCCTACCGTCGGGCTGACCGTGACCTCCGAGGCGGGCCCGGGCCGGGCCCAGGTGCGCACGGGCGTACCCGGCGACGCGTTCACCTTCGCCCTGGGGCGGGGCACGCGCGAGGCCGAGCTGTCCGTCGTGCTCGAGGCGGAGGCCGGCTGCGAAGTGAAACTGTCCGTCGCCTCGGCGTATCTGGACGACTAGGAAGCGACTAGGAAGAAGGCCCTGTGACGAACGAGCCCCGCCACTCGCGCCCTCAGCGCCCCCAGCGCTCCCCGCGCCCCCTGCGTTCCCCGCGATTCCTGCGTTCCCTCGGTCACCGGTGCGCGCGGGTCGCGTCCGCCGCCCTGCTGCTCGCCCTCGCGGGCTGCGGCTGGACGGCGGACGGAGCGGACGACAAGTCCTCCCTCGCCCGTCACGTCTACATCGGCGGCAAGAGCGACCAGCCCGGCTTCAACCTGTTCAGCGGACACACCTACCGCGGTTTCGAACCGGATCTGGCCGCCTACCTCGGCAAGCGGATCGGTTTCACGCCGAAGTGGCACGACGTGATCTCCGCCAAGCGGGAGCAGGAGCTCGTCGACAAGGCCTCGGCCCTGGTCATCGCCACCTACTCGATCACTCCGCAGCGGGACGAGAAGGTCGACTTCGTGGGGCCCTACTTCGTCACCCGGCAGGGCTTCCTGGTCCGCGAGGACTACCACGGCATCAGGACCGAGAAGGACGTGGCGGGCAAGGTGATCTGCACCGTCGAGGGCTCGACCTCGGCCGCCGCCGCGCTGCCCGGCGGAACGACGCTCCACACGGAGAGCGACTACTCGACCTGCGTGCGTAAGCTCCAGCAGGGTGACCTCGACGCCGTGTTCACCGACGAGGCGCTGCTGTACGGGTACGTGGAGCAGCAGAAGAACAGCGCCACACCCGTGAGGGTGGTGCCCGACGTCTCCTTCGGAAGTAACAACCGGTACGGCATCGGCCTGCCGGAGGGCCTGCGGGGCGACTGCGAGGAGCTGCGCGAGGCCCTTCGCGACTACCTCGTCGAGGAGTGGGCCAGCGATGTGAAGGCCCAGCTGCCCGCGCTGGTCGCCGCCTATCCCGGCGACTGGGAGAACCGCTTCCGCCCCAACCCGGAGGACGTCGACACGTACTCCTCGTGCAGGCCGTGATCAGCCGCGGGCGGCCCAGGTGATGCCGCCCAGCAGGTGGGCACGGAAGTCCGGGTCGGCGTACGCCTCGGTGGTGTGGCCGAGCGCCGTGTAGAAGACCCGGCCCGCGCCCTGGTCGCGGCACCAGGCCAGGGGGTGGTCATCGCCCATGCCGCCGCCGTCGTACGACGACTCGTCGGCGCGCAGGAGGATCCGCGCCCGCCCGCGCGGGTTGCCGCGGAAGTCGTACCACTCGTCGGTGACGTGCCAGACGGGAGGCAGGTGCCGGGTGGCCGGGTGGCCGCCGTCCTCGACGACGGCCCGGCCCGGCTGGAGCGGGGGGTGGCGGTCGAAGCGGGCGCCGAGGAGCTCTCCGTAGTACGGCCAGTCGTCCTCGGTGCACGCGGCGGCGTGCACCCCGGCGAACCCGCCGCCCGACTCGACGTACGCCGCGAGCCGCTCGCGTCCGGCCGGGGTGAGCACCGTTCCGCTGGTGGAGAGGAAGACCACCGCCGCGTACCGGTCGAGGGGTCCCTCCAGGGCCTCCGGGGCCTCGGTGGCGTCCACGTCGAAGCCGAGGTCGCGCAGGGCGGCGACGCCGGCCGGAATGGATGCGTGCCGGTAGTCGGTTATGCGGGTGTGGACGAGAAGCGGGAGCGCGGCCATGCGCCGGAGCCTACGGTAGGGCTGCCGGACGGGCGCCGGGCATCGGCGTCCGGTGACGCGACGGCCGCTTACGATGACGATGATCACGGCGGGCGGACCGGTGGGCCACCGTGGAGAGGGGACCGGAGTCGATGAGCCTTCGTCAGTTCGAGTACGCCCTGGCCGTCGCCGAGGAGGGGTCGGTGACGGCGGCGGCGGACCGTCTCCACGTCGCCCAGCCGTCGGTGTCCCAGCAGATCCGCGGCCTGGAACGGGACTTGGGCGTGCAGTTGTTCGCCCGTACGCCGACCGGTCTGGTGCCCACCGTGGTCGGCCGTGCGTTCCTGCGCGAGGCGCAGGTAGCGGTCAGCGCGTCGCGACGGGCGCGGGCGACGGCGCAGGCCGGCGCCGACGACCTGACGGGCGAGCTGGTGGTGGCGGTGCAGATGGGTTTCGGCACCCGCCAGCTGCCGCGGGCGCTGGGCGAGCTGCGCCGGCGCTTCCCCCGGCTTGAGGTCAGCGTCTTCGAGGAGCCCAGCGCCGCCGAACTGGACCGGCTGTGCCGCCGGGGCTCGCTGGACTTCTCCCTGATGGCGGCGTGCGAGCGCAGCCCCTCCAACGCCCATGTCCTCGGCAACGAGGAGCTCGTGGTGGTGCTGGGCGCCGGACATCCGCTGCTGGCCGCGGACCGGGTCGAGCTGTGCGACCTGGCCGGCGAGCCGTGGGTGAGGTTCGACCGGGACAGCGTGCTCGACACCGCGCTGCTGAGGGTGCTGCGGGACAACGAGCTGGCCCCGGTCACGGCCGCCCGCGTGACCCAGACCTCCACGGCCGTGCGCTGGGCCGCCCACGGGCTGGGGGTGACGCTCGTCCCGGCCTCCGCGGTGCCCCACGGTCATGAACACCTCGTCCGCCCGGTGTCCCCGGCGGTGTCCCAGCCGGTCATCGCCGTGGTACGGCAGGAGGCGGGCCCGGCGGAGACGGCCCTGCTCGAACTCCTGCGCCAGGAGACCTGGTCCGTGTCCGACGCGCCGCGCTCGCCTGCCGGGGTCCCGCCCTCGTCCGGGACCCCGTCCGCACCCGGGGCCCCCTCTGCCGGGACCCCGTCCGCACCCGGGGCCCCGGCCGTGCCCGCACCCGCCTCGTACACCCCTGTGGCCTGACGAACACGTCGCGGCCGCGGGTGCGGGCCCGACTCAGAGCTGGGTGGCGCCCCCGTCCACGGCGAGCTCGACGCCCGCCGTGTAGGTGGCGTCGAAGGCGAGGAAGGCCGCCGCCTTGGCGATCTCCTCGGGCCTGCCGAAGCGCCGCATGGGGTTCTGCGCGACCCGCTCCGCCTTGAACGCCTCGGCGGCCTCCGCGGTCATCGTCTTCTCCAGGATCCCCGTGTCGATGGGGCCGGGGCTGATCGCGTTGACCCGGATCCCGCGCGGCAGCAGGTCGCCGGAGAGGGTGCGGGCCATCGAGCGCAGGCCCGCCTTGCCGGCCGAGTAGGCGCTGCACTCCGGCAGGCCCATCACGTTCGCTGCGGAGGTCGTGAGCACCACACCGGCGCCCGGGCCCATCAGCGGGACGAGCTTCTGCACGGTGAAGAAGGCGCCCTTGAGGTTGATCGCCATCGACTCGTCCCAGAGTTCCTCGGTCGTCGACTCGAGGGGGTTCGGGATGGTGACACCGTGGTTGACGAACAGGGCATCGAGCGTGCCGAACTCGTCCTTCACCCGCGCGGCCAGCTCGTCCAGGTCGGACAGCGAGGTCACGTCGCCCTGGACGGCCAGCGCGTTCCCGCCGAGCTCCTCCAGCGCCGCGTCGAGCGTGTCCTTGGAGCGGCCGTTGACCACCACGCGCGCTCCGCCGTCGACCAGCAACTTCGCCGTCGCGAGTCCGAGTCCGCTGCCGCCGCCGGTGATCACTGCCGTCTTGCCGTCGTACGCACCCATGCCGGGGTCCTTTCGGTCCATCTCTCAGAGGTCGGTTCGGGAATTCGGTTCCGCGGTTCCGCGGTTCCGCCGAGGTCAGACGCGGGGGAACTCGCCGCCGTCGACGAAGATGTTGGCGCCACTGATCCAGTTCGCCCGGTCGGACACCAGGAACAACACCGCCTTGGCGATGTCGTCGGGCGTGCCGTCGCGCCCCAGCGGCGGGGCGCCGACGGCGTTGCTGACGTACCCGAACATCTGCGCCCACTCCTCCCGGGCCGCCTCACCGCCGGGGGTGGCGGTCCTGCCGGGAGACACGCGGTTGACCCGGATTCCTGCGGGGGCCAGATCCTTGGACAGTCCCACGCTGTAGTTTTCCAGCGCCGCCTTGGCGGCCGTGTAGTGCAGGAAGTAGCGGTCCGGCAAGGTCGTCGCGGCCGACGCGACGTGCACGATCGCGCCCGAGCCGCGCTCCCGCATCTCCGGGATGAAGTGCCGGTCCAGCCGTACCGCCGCGAGGAAGTTCAGGTTCAGTGTGTCCTGCCACACCTCCTCGGTGGTGTCCACGGCGCCGTCCCGCGCCCGCGCCCCGCCCGCGGAGCTGACCAGGATGTCGACCCCGCCCAGGACCTCCCGCGCGGACGCGGCGATCGTGTCGATCCCCTCCGGCGTCCGCAGGTCGGCCTCCACGAAGTGGACCTTCCCGGGCAGGTCACCGGGCGCCGAGCGGGCGGTGGTGAGCACCTCGGCGCCCGCGTCCAGCAGGTGGCGCACGATGCCGGCTCCGATACCGCGAGAACCACCCGTGACCAAGGCCCGCTTGCCGGCGAGTTCGCGCTTTTCAGATCCGTTCTCGACTGTGGCCATGCCACCTATTCCTCTCGATTGGTCATTCGCCTGCCCGACGAAAAAGGCATCCAAAATGGTGCGGAAAATGCATCGCCGTACGCGAAGCACGCCCCCTGGAAATTCACGGCGGCCTTCCCGTCGAGCCGTTTCACGGTACGTTCGCGAAATAACGAGTGGCAAATACGTAATAACAGCAGGGGGTATAGGCGTGTCCTATGGGCCCTGCGCGGGAGCGGTGCCCCGGCCGGTGTCCGATTCCTTCAAGACCCGTCCGTCCGGCCCGTCCTACGGTGGGCCGCATGAGCGCACGATTCAATGCCATCGGGATGGTCGTCTCCGACATGGCCGCCTCCGTCGCCTTCTACCGGCGGCTGGGGTTCGCCTTTCCGGAGGGGGCCGGGACACAGGGACATGTGGAAGCCGAACTGCCGGGCGGGCTGCGGCTGTTGCTGGACACGGAGGAGGTGGTCAGGTCCTTCCACCCGGAGTGGGAACCGCCGTCGGGCGGGAGCAGGACGTCCCTCGCGCTGCGCTGCGACAGCCCCGCGGAGGTCGACGCCCTGTTCGCGGAACTGACCGGGGCCGGCAGCCCGGGCGAGCTGAAGCCGTGGGACGCGGTGTGGGGGCAGCGGTACGCCGTCGTCCTCGATCCGGACGGCAACGGGGTGGACCTGTTCGCTCCGCTCCCCGCGGAGTAGGCGGTTACGGGCGGGCGAGGAGTTCGCCCAGCGGCATCCCCGTCAACTGCTTGACCTCGCGGGCCAGATGAGGCTGGTCCGCGTAGCCCGTGCGGATAGCCGTCTCCGCGTACGGGACGCCCGCACGGGCGAGGTCGAGTGCGCGGCCCAGACGGAGGATACGGGCCAGGGTCTTGGGTCCGTACCCGAACGCCGCGAGGGACCGGCGGTGCAACTGCCGAGCGCCCAGGCCCAGTTCGTCAGCAGTCGCGGAGACCGGGCGGCCCGCGTCGAGGGCGGACACGAGACGGTCGAGCAGCGGGTCGGGCGGCGCGGTCTCCGCGGCCCGGCGCAGGGCCAGCTCCTCCAGTCCCCGCGCCGGGTCGTCCGCGGCGTTCACGCGGGCGGCGAGACGCCGTACGGCCGCCGCCGGCCACAGGTCGGCCAGCTCGACGCGCCGGTCGCGCAGTTCGTGGGCGGGAACACCGAGCAGGGCGGGCGCGGCGCCGGGCCGGAAGCGGACGCCCGCCCAGGTGGCCGGCGGACCCTCGGTGAGGTGTGCGTGGGTGTCGGGTCCGGCGACCAGGAGACGCCCTTCGTGCCAGAGCAGGTCCATGCAGCCGTCGGGCAGCACCGCGCCCTGCCCGTCCCCGGACGGGGTGTTGGTCCACACGACCGCGCCCGCCAGCCGCGACGCCCGCTCCCTGTACACCTCCCCCAGGCTACGCCGCGCGGGTCCGCCATTCCTGGGGGCTGACGTCGTAGGCCCGTTTGAAGGCGGTGGACAGGGCGAAGGCGCTTCCGTAGCCGACCTGGCGGGCGATGGCGGCGATGGTGTCGTCGGTGTCGCGGAGCCGGTCCGCGGCGAGGGCGAGGCGCCAGCCGGTGAGGTACGTCATCGGGGGTTCGCCGACGCGTTCCGTGAAGCGGCGGGCCAGTGCCGCGCGGGAGACGCCGGCCTTCGCGGCGAGGGCGGCGACCGTCCAGGGGTGGGCCGGGTCGTCGTGGAGCAGGCGCAGGACCGGACCGACGACCGGGTCGGACCGGGCCGCGTACCAGGCGGGCGGTTCCGCCTCCGGCCGGTCGAACCAGGCGCGCAGCGCGGCGATGGCCAGCAGGTCGAGGAGCCGGTCCAGGACGACCTCCTGGCCGGGGGCGTCCCGCACGATCTCGTCCATGAGGACCGGCGTCAGCGGGCACTCCCACACGTCGGAGGTGAGGGACAGCAGCGGCGGCAGCGCGTCCAGCAGCCGCCCGCCCGTCTCGCCGCGCATCTGGTAGGTGCCGATCAGCATCACCGTCGTACCGTCCACGCGGTCGCCCCAGGTGCGGACACCGAGGTCCATGACGCCGTTCAGGGGCCGCCCGTCGGGGTAGTGGCACTCGCCGCCGGGCAGGATCAGCGCCTGCGGGGCCGTGTCCGGGGCGTCGGCGCAGGTGTACGCGTCGGGGCCGCGCGCGATGGCCAGGTCGCCGGGGCGCAGCGGGAGCCGCTCCCCCGCGTCCGGCAGCAACCACGCCTCGCCGCGGACCAGGAGCATCACCGTCAGCGGGGCGCGGTCCTCCACACGGACCGCCCACGGAGGGTCGAAACAGGCCCGGATCATGAACGCCCCGCGGGCGCGGGGGCCCTCGAGCAAGCCAGTGAGAGCGTCCATGGAGTCAGCGTAGACGCGCACGTATGGGAATGAGCCGCTCGGCGATGGTTCCGTGCGGTGCGCGGCAGTTGAGTGGGGGCATGGGCGAGAACACGAAGCAGAAGCAGATGCAGCAGCCGAAGCAGCGGCATGCGGAAGACGCGAAGGACATGACCCTCGTCGTCACGGGCGCCTCGGGGCGTACGGGGCGGCGGGTGGCGCGGGCCGCCGAGGCGGCGGGGATGTCCGTGCGGGCGGCGTCCCGGGCCACCGGGTTCGACTGGACGGACCGGGCGACCTGGGCGGACGCCCTGCGGGGCGCCGACGCGGCGTATCTCGTGCACCCGGCCGATGTCGGCGCGCCCGGCACAGCGGAGGCGGTCGGCGAGCTCGCCGGCGTGGCACTGGGTCTCGGGGTGCGGCGGCTGGTGCTGCTGTCCGCGCGGGGCGAGGACCAGGCGCTGCCCACCGAGGAGGCACTGCGCGCGTCGGGCGCGGACTGGACGGTCGTGCGGTCGGCGTGGTTCGCGCAGAACTTCAGCGAGGGACCGCTGGCGGAGGAGCTGCGGCGGGGCGCGCTGGCGTTTCCGGCCGGGGAGGTGGCCGAGCCGTTCGTGGACGTACGGGACGTCGCGGACGTGGTGGTGACCGCGCTGACGGGCGGGGAGCGGTACGCGGGGCGGACGCTCACGGTGACGGGGCCGCGGTTGCTGACCTGGGCGGAGGCGGTGGGGGAGATCGCGGGGGCGGTGGGCAGGCCGCTGGAGTATCGGGCGGTGCCGGTGGGGGCGTACGGGGAGGCGCTGGCGGGGTTCGGGGTGCCGGCCGGGGAGGCGGCGTTCCTGGTGGGGGTGTTCGAGACGTTGCTGGACGGGCGGAATGCGGTGGTGGAGGACGCGGGGGTGTGGGAGGTGCTGGGGCGGGGGCCGCGGGATTTCGCGGCGTTCGTGGCGGAGGGGGTGGCGGGCGGGGCGTGGGGGGCCTGACGGTTTCTTCGCCCCCGCCGCCCCTTCCCGTCCCGAACCTGGGGACTGCGCCCCCAGACCCCCCTTCCGGCCCTTCGGGCCTCGTCCTCAAACTCCCCCGGAGGGGGTACCCCCAGACAGGCTGAATTTCAGCCCCTCCGGCGTCTGAGGAGCGGGGGTCCGGGGGGCAGCGCCCCCGGGGACGGGAAGGGGCGGCGGGGGCGAGGAAAAGGTCACTTGTCGCCCGGCGGCGGGCTGTCGCCGTTCTTCGGGTGGTGGGGAGGCTTTCCGTGGGTGCGGAGGCGGGCCGTGACGTCCTCCGGCGGGAGGAAGCGGGACCAGCGTTCCGGGAACTCCGACGGCATGTCGGGGTCGGCCTCCCCGGTCAGCGCGGCCGTACGCGCCACGTACTCGGCAACCTGCGCCTGCCGCAACCGCTCGTTCGCCTCCCGCGCCGCCGCCGTCGCCGCCGCGGGCCACACCCGGTCGATCGCCGCGTTGACGGCCGCGCCGACCAGCACGGCGAACGCGGACACACCGATCCACAGCAGCACGGCGACGGGCGCCGCGAGGGAGCCGTAGATGGTGGGTCCCTCGACGGTGTTGGTGAGGTAGATCCGCAGCAGGAAACTGCCGAGCACCCACATGGCCAGCGCGACCAGCGCACCGGGCACGTCCTCGATCCACGGAGAGCGCACGGGCACGGAGACGTGGTACAGCGTCGTGAGGAAGGCGACGGACAGCACGATCACGACCGGCCAGTACAGGATCTGCACGAGCGTCGTCGACCAGGGCACGATCCGTACGACCGCGTCCGGCCCCGCCACCATCAGCGGCAGGGCGATCGAGCCGATCAGCAGGGCGACGAGGAACAGGGCGAAGGCCAGCAGCCGGGTCTTGACGATGCCCCGGACGCCGTCGAGGCCGTACATGACGGTGATGGTGTCGATGAAGACGTTCACCGCGCGGGAGCCCGACCAGACGGCGATCAGGAAGCCGAGGGAGATCACATCCGGCCTGCCGCCCTTCGTCACGTCCCGCAGGATCGGCTCCGCGATCTGTGTGACACCGCGGTCGGAGAGCACCGTGCGGGAGGCGTCCAGGAGGTTGCGCTGAAGGCTCTGGATGGTCTCGGCGCCGGTCCAGGCGTCGACGTAGCCGAGCAGGCCGATCATGCTGAGCAGCAGCGGCGGGACGGACACCAGTGTGAAGAACGCCGCCTCGGCCGCCAGACCGAGGATGCGGTACTCCATGCAGGAATTGACGGTGTCCTTCAGCAGCAGCCAGGCGGTCCTGCGTTTGGAGACATTCCGGTACAGGGCCCGGGCCCGGTGGAGGCGTCCGGAGGGCTCGTTCGGGGAATCACTTGCTGGCTGCACGCCCTAAAGGTATCCGTCGTGCCTGGTCGCACTCACCCGGAGGCGGGAGCGCGGGGTGAGCGAAACGGAGGGCGGGGTACGTTCGGGACATGGCAGGCACCACGCACACCGTGACCAACCAGGCTCCGCCGCTGGTGCAGTACGACGTCTTCGGCGCCGACCGGGCCCTCGTGGAGGCGGTGGAGCGGCATCTCGCGGCGGACGTGCTGGACGAGGGGCTCGCCGAGCTCTCGGCGCTCGGGCGCTCGACCGGGTCCGCGCAGGTGCAGGAGTGGGGGGTGCAGGCCAACGAGCATCCGCCGCGGCTGCGCACCCACGACCGCTACGGGCACCGGATCGACGAGGTCGACTTCCATCCCGCCTGGCACCGGCTGCTCGGCAAGGGCGTGGCGGCGGGGCTGACGGCCGCGTGGGGGCGGCCGGGGGGCCATGTGCGGCGGGCGGCGGCGTTCCACCTGTGGACGCAGGCGGAGGCCGGCAACGGCTGCCCGCTGTCGATGACCCACGCGGCGGTGCCCGCGCTGCGCACGGATCCGGAACTGGCGGCCGAGTGGGAACCCCGGCTGACGTCGACGGTCTACGACCGTGAGCTGCGGCCCCCGGGGCAGAAGCCCGGTGCGCTGTTCGGGATGGGCATGACGGAGAAGCAGGGCGGCAGCGACGTACGGGCGAACACGACGGCCGCGCGGCCGCTGGCTCAGGACGGCGCCTACGAGCTGACCGGGCACAAGTGGTTCTGCTCGGCGCCCATGTCGGACGCCTTCCTGGTGCTGGCGCAGGCGCCGGACGGGCTGACGTGCTTCCTGGTGCCGCGCGTGCTGGAGGACGGCACGCGCAACGTGTTCCTCATCCAGCGGCTCAAGGACAAGCTCGGCAACCGGTCCAACGCCTCCGCCGAGGTCGAGTTCGACGGGACGTGGGCGCGCCGGGTCGGTGAGGAGGGGCGCGGGGTGCGGACCATCATCGGGATGGTGGCGGCGACCCGGCTCGACTGTGTGCTGGGCTCGGCGGGTCTGATGCGGCAGGCCGTGGCACAGGCGGTGCACCACTGCACCTACCGGGAGGCGTTCGGCGGGAAGCTCGCCGACCAGCCGCTGATGCGCAATGTGCTGGCCGACCTCGCGCTGGAGTCGGAGGCGGCGACCGCGCTGGCGATGCGGCTGGCGGCGGCGTACGACGACGGCGGCGCGCAGGAGCGGGCGCTGCTGCGGATCGCGGTCCCGGCGGCGAAGTACTGGGTGACCAAGCGGTGCGCGCCGGTCGCGGTGGAGGCGGCGGAGTGCCTGGGCGGGAACGGGTACGTCGAGGAGTCGGGCATGCCGCGGCTGGTGCGCGAGTCGCCGCTGAACTCCATCTGGGAGGGCGCGGGCAACGTCCAGGCGCTGGACGTGCTGCGGGCGCTGCGCCGGGAACCGACGGCGCTGGACGCCTATCTGCGCGAGGTCGGGCAGGCGCGCGGGGCGGACCACCGGCTGGACGGCGCGATCAAGAACCTGCTGACGGAACTGGCGGACCTGGAAGGCGTCGAGACCCGCGCGCGGCGGCTGGTGGAGCGGCTGGCGCTGGTCCTCCAGGGCTCCCTGCTGGTCCGGTACGCCCCGTCCCAGGTCGCGGACGCCTTCTGCGCCTCCCGCCTGTCCCCGGACGCCGGCACCGCCTTCGGCACCCTCCCCCACACCCTCGACCTGAAATCCCTCGTCAACCGAGCCCGCCCCACAGCCTGAGAACATCGGAAGCCCACCCCACCCAGGTGCGCGGGAAACCCCCGGCCGAGGACACCCACCCAGGGGCGCGGGAAACTGCGCGACCAGCCACCCACCCGACCGAAAGCCGCCACCCCGCACCAAACCCGACGCCCAGACCTCAAAACCCCGGCCGAGGACACCCACCCAGGGGCGCGGGGAACTGCGCGACCAGCCACCCACCCGACCGAAAGCCGCCAACGCGCATCAAGAACCCAGCCCCCGCAGCGAACCCGCCCCCACCGCCGGAGGCACAGGGGTGGTGCTGCGCCGACACGGCACCACCCCCGCCCCACAGGCCCCGTGAAGAGCCCTGGACGCCGCTCGGGACGGCGTCACTCAAGCTTCAACCAGTGGGAAGCCTGCCCACCAGAGTTGCAGGGGGTTGCAACTTCCTGTTCCCGTCCCGGTACTGAGCGTGGACACCGTAGGCAGACGGCAGTATGGGTCCGACAGCTTTCTTCGGGAGGTCCGGTGGTGCTCTCGCCGATGGACGTGACGCATCTGGCCGTCGTCGACACGGCGCGGGCGGCGCGGGTGCTCGACGAGGTCCGTACCGCCGCGCTGTCCGGACGGCCCGCGCCGGTGGCCCCCCGTCCGGTGATCGGACAGTCGTGGGAGCGGATGCTGCGCAGCGGCGTGGACCCGGACCACGGCTTCCGCAACGAGCTGCTCTCCGCCGACGAGGTGCGGCGACGGCGGGAGACCTCGACGCTGCGGCACGTGCTGCCGGTGCTGCGCGAGGGACTGCTGTCGGTCGCGGACGTCACGCACCACATCATGGTGGTGGCCGACGAGGACGGCCGGGTGCTGTGGCGGGAGGGCAGCGCGCCGGTCCTGCGCAAGGCGGACGGCCTCGGCTTCGAGGTCGGGGCGGACTGGCGCGAGGACGCCGTCGGCACCAACGGGGTGGGCACGCCCGCGGTGACCGGCTGCCCCGTGCAGGTGTTCGCCTCCGAGCACTTCGTACGGCTGCACGCCACCTGGACGTGCGCGGGGGCGCCGATCACCGATCCCCGGGACGGGCGGCTGATCGGTGTGGTGGACGTGAGCGGGCCGCTGGAGACGATGCACCCGGCCACGCTGGCGTGGGTCGACTCGGTGGCGAAACTCGCCGAGGCGCGGCTGCGGGAGCGGCACGTGCGGTCGCTGGAGCGGCTGCGCGCGGTGGCCGCTCCCGTACTGGCGCGGACCGGCGGGCGCGCGCTGGTGGTGGACCGGCACGGGTGGACGGCGGCGGTGACGGGCATGCCCTACATCCAGCGGCTGGCGCTGCCCAAGTCGGTGTCGGCGGGCCTGCGGTGGCTGCCGGCGCTGGGGCGGTGCTCGCTGGAACCGCTGGCCGGGGGCTGGCTGGTGCGGGCGGCGGACGAGCCGGCGGCGCGGGCGGCGACGCGGATCGTGCTGGACTTCCGTGTGCCGCGCCGTCCCTCGGTGGAGGTGTCCGGCGGTGCGGGCTCCTGGAGCCGTGAACTGAGCCCCCGGCACGCCGAGTTGCTGCATCTGCTGGCGGTGCACCGCGCGGGGCGCAGCGCCGCCGGTCTCGCCCGGGAGGTCTTCGGCGACCCGGGCCGTACGGTGACGGTCCGGGCGGAGATGTCCCGTGTCCGGCGCTATCTCGGCGACCTTCTGGAGCACCGTCCCTACCGCTTCACGGAGTCGGCGGAGGTGGAGGTCCTGCTGCAGCGCGGCTCGGGTTGAGCGGGCCGTCAAGGGCGCCGGGCGGCGTACAGATGTGCGTGGGTACGTGCCCGATGGCGGTTGGTCCGCATAATTGCAGGGTCTTTGTCATTTCCGGCGGCCGGCTGTCGTAGCATCCCGTTACGGGCCACCCCATCTGCTCCACGGTCAACCCGCGGATCACCGGACGCAGTTGGCTCGTCCCGGGAGGACGTTATGAAGCATCGCGGCAGACACCGCCGGCGCAGACGGGGCAGGGCCCTGCGGGCCGCGCTGGCCGGAACCGCCCTCGGGCTGACCGCGGCCGCCACCCTGATCAGCGCTTCGCAGGCCACCGACGCCGACGACCCCGGGGCGCTCAGGCCGCTGACCGCGTCCGCGCAGACCGCTCCCCTGCGGCTGACCGAGGAGGACGTCCCGGACGGCGCGCTGGACCGGCTGGCCGGCGCGATGGGCCGGCCCGTCGGTGTGGGCGCCGTGCTGTCCGACCCCGACGGCGCGCTGCGGGACGCGGAGGACTGTCCGGAGGACGAGCGGCGGGCGCTGCCCGTCGAGCCGGCCGCGACACGCGCGTACTGCTGGCCGGGCGGCGACACCGCGGGCTGGCGGGCCGGGGCGGTCACCACCTCCGGGGACGCGGACGAGGACGGCCGCTGGGGCAGGCACCGCGTGATCCTCTCCGGGTGGAGCCGGGCCACGGGCTCGGCGGCGGAGCAGGGGCTCGCGCGGGTCGCCTTCGTGAACGCCGACGAAACCGCCGAACCGCACTACACCTGGGCGCTGCTGGCCGTTCCGGTGGACGGCGGCCGTGACTACCGGGGCCTGGGCTCCGCCGTGTCCGGCATGGTCTGGTACCAGGACAAGCTGCTGGTGACCACGGGCCGGGGCGAGGGCGGCGCGCTGTACGTGTACGACCTGGACCGGGTGCAGCGGGCCACCGTGGAGGGCACGTCGGTGGGCAGGGTCCCCGGCGGCTGGTCGGCGGCCGGGGCGCGGTACGTGCTGCCGGCGGTCGCCTCCTACCGGACGAGCGGCGCGGACGCCCCGCAGCCGGGCGGCATCTCCCTGGACCGCAGCACGGCACCGGACAGCCTGGTCGCGCACGAGGCGAGGCCCGCCGAGGAGGACGGGCCGACCCGGCTGTGGCGGTACGCGTTCAGCACCGAGCCGGAGCGTGCCGGACTGCTGGAGACGGATCCGGTCGCGGTGTACGAGACCGAGCTGACCCGTGTGCGCAGTGTGCTGGCGTACCGGTCGGGCTGGTACCTGGGCCGGATGACCGGGTCGTCACCGGAGGAACGCGGCACGCTGTGGCGGCAGGACACGGAGGGGGCGCTGCCCACGCGCTGCGGCGCGGACGAGACGCACCGGTGCTGGAGCGGCGAGGCGACGTCCCTGTCGTACTGGCAGGAGACCGGTGACGTGTGGTCGCAGTCCGGCCGGATGCTGTTCGCCCTGCCGCTGGCGTCGGTGGACCGGTCCCTGGACCGCTAGCGGCGTCTAGGAAATGTCTCTCCTGGGCGCCCCGGCCGCGTGGGCGCCCCAACCGCCATGGTGCCCGGCCGCGCAACGCGACCGGGGCACCATCGCGCGGCGGTCGTCCGGTGCCTCGGACGGCACCGGCTCTCGCACCGCTCACAGGCCGCGGGTGCACCACCGCGGCAGACCGCGGGAGGGGCAGCCCGGGCCGCTGTTCACGGCGCCTCCGTCCGGTCGCTGCCCAGAGGGTGGCCCAAGGCGAGCCCGAGCACTCCGATCTCGGTGTACCCGTCGATGCCGGCCAGTTCGCGCAGCGACGGCTGGAGCAATCCGGCGAAGACGCTGCCGACCAGACCGCGGCGGAGGGCCGCCGTCCAGGCGTTCGCCGTTGCCTCGCCGCCCGCGGTCATCAGGCGCGCGTATCCCAGGGCACCGTCGCCGGAGGTCGCCTCCGCGAGGCGGCCGGTAACCACGACGATGGCCGGGGCGGCGGCGAACTCGCGCTGGAGCACGCAGTTCTCGAGCTCCGCGGGGCTGCCGGTGAGCGGGTGCAGCGGTTCGAGCCGCCCCCCGTCCGCGTGGTACCGGTACATCGCCGGGACGAGGTCCTTGACGCGGCGGGCGGCGACGACGACACCGAGCGGTCCCTCCGCAACCGCGCCCGTGGCCTTCAGGACGGCGTGCAGGTTCCCCTGGTCCAGAGGAGTGTCGGCGTAGAAGCGGACGGCTCGGCGGTGGCGCAGGGCCGTACCCACCGGCATGGCCGGCGGACCGGGCGGCGGCAGAGGCACACCTGCGGAGGCGGAGGACACCGGGGCGGACCGTGAGGCCGTCCGATTCCGTGGGCCGGGACGGCGTAGCTCCCCGAGCATCAGGTCGAGGATGTCCGTGCGTGCGTAGGGGGCCGCGGGCGGCGAGGTGGTCATCCCCGGTCACCTCCCGAGAGGGTCAGTACCGATGTGACAAGTCCTTCGTCGCCCAGGCCCAGCAGGGCCATCAGTTCCGTGCCGTCCCACTCCTCCTCGACGCGGCCGGTCAGGCCCAGTCCGCCGGCCACGGCGAGCGCGTACGAGCGGGCGACGCCCGCGTCGAGCAGGCAGATGCGCAGGGCCAGGGAGGCGTACTTCTTGGCGACCCGGGCCAGCGCGGAGACGGTCACCACGGCGGCTTCGGCGCCGCTCAGCTCCAGGCCGGCCGCCCGAGCCGCGGCCGTCACGTCCAGGCCGTCCCCGGCCGTGGCGAGGGCTGACAGCCGGTGGGCGAACGGCTCGTAGTAGTAGACGCCCGCCTCGAGGCCCGCCACATCCCGGACCAGGACGAAGCCCTGCGGGGAGCCGAGGTTGCCGCCGGTGGCGGGGTAGCGGCGCACCTGCTCGTCATGGGGCTCCGGCTTGAGGCCGTACGCGGCGAGCAGCACGGCGGACAGGCCGGCCACGTCGCACCCGGGCGACCGCGCGGGCAGGCGGTCCGGATCGTGCCGGGGCAGGGCGACCGGCTCGGCGCTGTCGTAGGTGAGATGCTCCCGCTGGATGACGATGTTGCCGAGCTTGTAGTGGTTCTGGTGATTCTTGGGATCCATCAGGTGGCGCGGCGGGAAGGCGACGGCCTGTTCGTAGACATAGGGCAGCGGCGGCGTGGCCGCGGCCGTCTTCGGCAGGCAGCGCGAGCAGCCCGGGCGGCGGGAGAGCAGGAGTGTCCTGGTCCGCCAACGGTCCAGGTCCACCGTGACCCAGCCGTTCAGCGCGGCCGAGGTGCCGACGCGGGTCCGCTGGTTGAACATCTCGGTGGCCACCAGGGCGGTCCAGCCGTCCTCGTCGCGCGATCGGTCCGCGGTGCGCGGCTCCAGGGCGTGGCCGTCACCCGCCAGGAAGCATGCGTAGCAGGCGGTATTCCCCGGGTCGAAGCGCGGCCCGAGCTGGAGCGCGGTGCCCGACTTGAGTACGCGCAACCAGACGGCTCCGGCGTCGGCGCAGCGCCGGTCCAGGGCGCTCAGGGCGGCCGTGTCCTCGTGCTCCTCACACACCACCAGGACGGTCTCCCCCGCCTGAGGTTGGTGCCCGGAGCGGACGAGCACCGGGTGGTCGCCGCTCGCGCGCAGCAGGTCGGCGACGGCGCGGGCGGGCGCGCCGGTGTCCACCACGGCCAGGGGGTGCTGGGCGAGGGCCGCGAACACCTCCCCGGGGCTTCTGCGGGCGCGGGTGGTGTCGAGGGCGCGCGCCACGTAGGCGGCGACCGGAGCGGGAACGTCATCAGGGACCGATGGCGCCTCGTCGGGCCCGTCGTGCAGCAGCCCCGCGGTGTAGAGCAGGGCTACGGCCGCTCGGACCGGGCCGGGTCCGGAGTGGCCGGCGGCGGTGGCCGCCTCCTCGACCGTCCGGGTGCCGTCAAGCAGCGGGATCAGACGGGGCAGCATCCGGGTGGCGGCCGCGCCGCGGAACACCTGCCGCTCGGGCCCGCCCTCGATGACCAGGCCGTCCGCCATGGGGACGACGAGCGCGCCGGGGATGAACGCCGGGCGGCGCGGGAGCCGGAACTGCGGATCGGTGTCCACGGCGTTGAGCATCATCGCGGCCGGCACCCAGCGTGGGGCGCGTGGACCGGCAGGCGGGGTTTTGACCGGGGTGTTCACCGTGCGCCTCCCTGGGTGGCGCCAGCGGGCGGCGGAACGAGGTCCCGCACCAGGGGGGCGAGTCGGCCGGTGGACCGTTCGGCCCAGTCCTGCCTGGGCGCGCAGGTCCGGCAGCCGTGCACGGCGACCACGGTGGAGCGGAACAGGCCCTGGCTCAGCGGGGAGTACAGCCGTACTTCGCCTGCGCTTCCCTCAGCGGGCGGCTGCGAACTGGCAAAGGAGCGCACGGCGGAGGCCGCGAGCGCCGTTGTCATGGGCAGGTGTCCTTCCAGGAGGGTGCTCGGATCGTCGGTCAGCGCCCGCTCGACGGCGTCCTGCGCCGCGGTGGAGCCCATGTGCTGCCGGACGCGGGCCCGGTGGCACTCGGAGCACCCGGTGACCCCGGGCGCCGAGACCGGGCCGATGCGCAGCCTGCCCTGTTCGATGACAACGGGCAGGAAGCGGGTCCGCCACAGGTGGGCGGCCTTCGACAGCGCGTGCTCGACGCGCGGTACGGGGACGGGGGAAACGAGCGCGAGCGCGGTGCGCGGGGGGATGTGTGCCAGGGCCACGTCGGTCGTGTCGGCCGGGACGAAGACGGTGTCCTCGGGCAGCAGCCCGGTCACGTCGGCGCCGAATCCTCCGATGTGGGCGACGGTCAGGCGAACGGCTGGGGCCATGGGTTCAGCTCCTCCTCGGTTGCGGCCGGGTGCCCCATGGCAGCCGGCGCCTGGTACAGGCGGGGGTGCCCCCGGTACTGGGCACGACGTATGAACGACAGCGGCATCAGGTCGGGGACGATCGCTTTGATCACCCACATGCCGGTCCGCTCCGCCTCGTCACAGGTGATGTCGCAGGCGTACGCCTCCATGCCCCGGGCCGCCAGCCGCCCGAGCAGCCAGCTCAGCCGGTCCCGTGGGGTGGCGAAGCGTGGCCGGTCGTAGGAGGACACGGCGACGCGGTGCGGGCTGTCGAGCAGGAAACGGAAGGCGTGGGCCCGTTCGGGCGCGCCCATGTACAGGGCGCCGTCGTGCACGGTGGCGAAGTCGTCGGGGCCCCGGCCGTCCGGGGTCCGGTGCCGCAGCGCGATCCGGCCCGATGCCGCCTCGCGCAGCACCTTCCCGATGGCCCGCACCGGGTCGGGGTCGGTGGCGCACATGACGACGGTGCGCACGGTGCCGTGGTGCGGGGTGACCTCGACGGAGTAGACGGTGGGCACGCCGATGTCGGTCGTCGCGTCGAACAGGTGGGTGCGCACGTTGCGGGAGCGCGCCCGCTCGAGGTATGGCCGCAGGTCCTCGGGGATCTGGTCCAGCTCGATGCGGGGCAGGGCCAGCCGTTGCAGCCAGGTGAGCGCGATGGCGTCCCGCTCGATGACCTCGGCCACCCCCGAGGCCAGGGCGGCGTGCACGTCGGTGTGCGCGGCGCAGCCGGTGGAAATGGGCGCGGCGAGGCGATCGCCGTACGACTCGAAGGGCAGGTGCAGATAAACCAGGCTGGCCGGGATCCACACCCGCCGCCCCGTCATCAGGGACAGGCCCCGCACCCAGCGCAGCGGTGCGTCCGGATCGGGCGGTGTGATCAGGCAGCGCGGGTCTGCTGCCTCCGTCGCCGACACGCGCGGGATCCGCTCGATGTCGATCGCGTCCTCGCCCAGCTCACGGGCGGTGGCCCAGATGAACTGGTCCGGGTGCCAGGCGCACGAGGAGTAGCGTTCCAGCGCTTCGGCGACGCTCAGCCATGAGGCGTCCTCGGCGGTCAGAGCGTTGCCGGCGCCGTCCATGGCGGTGTCGCCCGCGGCGGCGACCGAGGCCGCGGTGTGCGGCAGTGCCTGCGAGATGTCGCCCAGCGGCGCCACGCACACCGGGAACGACGGGTCGCCCGGCGGGTTGGGCAGCCTGATGGTGGTGCTGACCAGGCCGCCGACCGGACCGACCAGGTTCCGCAGGCGCTCGGCGGCATCGGGCCGGGCGCCTGCAACGCGGGTTATGGCGGGTGTGGTCATCGCTAAATCTCCTCGTCCCAGCGGAACGTGCGGGCGGTGAGCCAGGCAAGGACAGCGGTGGTC
Organism: Streptomyces speibonae; assembly: GCF_984686075.1. NCBI lineage: Bacteria > Bacillati > Actinomycetota > Actinomycetes > Kitasatosporales > Streptomycetaceae > Streptomyces > Streptomyces speibonae. The sequence goes on from NZ_OZ480260.1 coordinate 1,686,454, forward strand.
CCGGCGATCACGGCGTAGCCGAGCCAGACGGGGTACTCGGCGGGCACCCCGAGGAGCTGATGGCGCAGCAGGTCGCCCATGTAGGTGAACGGGAGGAACTGCGCGGCGAACCGGACGGCCGACGGCATCATGTCCATGGGCAGCATGACGCCGCTCGCGAACAGCACCACTGGCATGAGGAACCCGCCGATCGCGCCCAGCAGTTCCGGGGAGCGCAGCAGCCCGCCGACCAGGAAACCCAGGCTGAGCATGCAGGCCGCGGTCAGCAGCAGGGTCAGGAGCGCGGCGGGCAGCCCATCGGCGCGTAGTTCCCCCGCCGCCGCTCCGATGAGGAAGATCAGGGCGAACTCCGCGAGGACGACACCGAGCCGCACCGGCACCTGGGCCGCGACGAAGGCGGTCCGGCCGACCGGGGCGCAGCCGAAGACCCGCAGCACACCCCGCTGCCGGTAGACGGTCATGGGGGCGGCGGTGCCGATGACGCCGAGCGACAGGGTGGCGAGGACCAGGACGGCGGGCAGTCCGAAGGCAAGGCCACTGACGGTCGTGCCCTCCGCGACCCGTACGTCGGGCAGGAAGGCGAACATGCCGGTGAAGCACAGCGGGAACAGCACCGACAGGAAGAGGGTCATCGGCGTCCGGGTGATCTCGCGCCGGCTGGCCAGGATCAGCTCGCGGTAGGCGGTCGCGTTCACGTGCCTTCTCCTTCGCGCAGGTCGCGTCCGGTGAGGGCGACGAAGGCGTCCCGCAGGGACGGCCCGCGCGCCTCGGCATGCTCCAGGCCCCCGATCCGTGTCCTGGCCGCGGCGAGGGTGCGGTCGGACGCCTCGGTGACGAGGTGGGCGGTGGTCACCGAGCCCCTGCGCTGCAACGACACCGTGCGTACCGCGGGCAGGGCGGACAGCGTCGCCTCGTCGAGGCTGTCCCGGGTACGCAGGATCACCGCGCCGCCGCCGGCATGCTCCCGGACGAGTTCCTGCGGCGGGCCCTCGGCGACCACGCGTCCGGCGTCGATGATCAGGAGCCGGTCGCAGACCGCCTCGGCCTCCTCCATCGAGTGGGTGGAGAGCAGCACACCGCCGTCGAGGGCGAGGCCGCGCACGGCATCCCAGACGAGTTCCTTGGCGTGCGGGTCGAGTGCGCCGGTGGGCTCATCGAGGATGGTCAGGCGGGACCTGCCCGCCATCGCGATGGCCAGCCGCACCCGTTGCTGCTGCCCGGAGGACAGCCCCTTGACCCTGGCGTCCGCTCGGTCGGTGAGGCTCACCATCTCCAGGACCTCGGCCACCGGGAAACCTCCGGGGCGCAGGGCGGCGAACAGGCGCAGGGTCTCGGCCACGGTCAGGGTCTCCATGAGGGCGCCGACCTGAGGCTGGACGCTCACCTCGCGCAGCAGTGAGGTGCGTGCCGCCGCCGGGTCGTGGCCGAGTACCCGGATGGTGCCGGAGTCGGCGCGGCGCAGGCCGACCAGCGACTCCAACAGGGTGGTTTTCCCGGCGCCGTTGGGGCCAAGGACCCCGAGGACCTCGTGGTCGTGGACGTCCAGGTCGATGCCGTCAAGAGCGAGGGTGGCGCCGTACGCCTTGCGCAGGCCGCGCGCGGCCGCCAGCGTCCCGCCGCGGCCGCGCACGCCCGGGTCGGGCGTCGCGCGTGTCTTGGCTGTCATTGATGTCGCTCTCCAGTTCTCCGCCGCGGGACGGCGAGCAGTGCGGGACGGGCGCGGATGACCTCCGCGATCACGGCCTCTTCACGCGTGGTCACGCCCAGCCGGTTGTTCGTCAGGTGGATGTGGTGGAACAGCAGATGGGGCGGCAGGCGGCTCCCGGGGAGCCTGCCGGCCGCGGACAACGCGTGGGCCAGCGCGCCCAGGTAGGCGTCGGCGGGCGCGGTGTCCACGGCCGCGGCCGCGGCCGCGAGCCGTGCGCCCGACCGTGTGGCCGCGGCCCTGACCAGCGCCGCGGTCGCGGAGGCGCGCAGTGGTTCCCGTCCGCACCAGTACCAGGCGTAGTGGTGCAGGAACCCGGCCCTGACCGGCTCGGGCAGCAGCCGGACGGCTCGCGCGGTCACCGCCGCGGCGCAGGCCAGCCGGCTCCAGCCGGGGCTCTGCCGAGTGAACGCGGACAACGCGAATTCGCTGGACGCCCGGAACACCTTCTCGGCCACGGCGACGCCCTCGGGGCCGCCCCACTTGCCCAGCTCGGGTTCATAGACGTGCTGGGTCACGCCCCGGCGGCCGCGCTCGGCGGCACCGGGCTGCCCAGGGCGGAGTTCCGGCACGTCCAGGCGCCCGGAGAACAGGTCTGCCAGCCGCTGGTCCAGCCACGCCTCGACGGCCGTCAGGACGGGTTCCGGCGCGTACAGGCGCAGCCGCAGGTGCAGCCCGGAGCCGTCCAGGTAGCGCAGGAAGAACCATGGACTGCCGGGCTCCCTCGCGTGCAGCACGTCCACGGCGGGGCGCACCACGTGCCGGAGCAGGGCGTCCAGGCGCGCAGTCGTCGTCTCGTGGATGCGGTAGTACAGCCAGTCCCCCGCCGCGGCGGGCACGGGTGATGCCACGTCTCGCACGGTCATCCCGCCTCCCCCAGGGCCAGCGCGGCGGTCAGTTCCACGGCCCGGCCTCCGCCGCCGCCGCCGGGGGACGGGTATCCGTCGATGTCGGGCACGGCCTCCACAAGTTCCGCCTCCGTCGCCTCCGGGGCGAGGGAGCGGAGCGCGGCGTGCACGGTGTACAGGTTCGCCAGGTCCACCCAGGCCGGTTTGGCGGGACTCAGTCCCAAGTGCGCCGCCTGACGCAGGTAGAAGCGGCGCGGCAGGCCGTGTCGCGCGGCCCACTCCCTGAGTCTGTCCAGATGGGCGAGGTGCGGCTCGCCCCGCTCGTGGACCGGCAGCATGCTGCTCGGCAGTCGCCAGGTGCGCCGCCGCAGCACCAGCCTGCCGTGGGTGAGGCGTTCCGTCACCACGACACCGCGGGCCGGTGCCGGCTGCGGGTCTCCGGTGTGGTGTTCCCCGTTCGCACGCACCCGGACGACCCATGGGTCGGTCAGCGCCATCAGGACCCGGTGCGCGCCGCCGACCAGGTGCCGGGGTACGGACCCGAGGTACGGGAAGGACACCGTGCGGCCGTCCGCCCGTCGCAACGCCTGGAGGGTGCCGCTCGCCGGGTCGTGGCGCAGCGCGAGGTGCCCCAACAGGACGCCCCTGCCGCCCCGGGCCGGCAGCGTGGTGGGCCACTCCAGGTGAGCCGCGAGCCGGGTGTCGAGGTACTGCACGGGGGCCCAGTCGTGCCAGGCCGCGGTCTGCAGCGGCTCGGCACCGGGTGTGAGGCGGCGCAGCCATGCGGCGAGCCCCTCGCCCGCGGCCTCGTGCACCCCGGGGACGGCCAGCCACCGGGTCAGCAGGGCCCCCGGCCCGGTGCTGATCCGGTTGACCACCGTCAGGTGGCGGCCCGCCCGCACGTCCTCCGGGGTCGCGGCCGCGACCTGGAACAGCGCGGTCGCCGTCGCCGGTGCCAGGGTGCCGAAGCCGTCCGGGGCCACGGTGTCCGTCCGGACTCGGTCGTCGCGCACCGCCTCGGAGAGGACGCCGAACAGGGCTGGATGCCGGACCACCTTCAGCAGGAACGTGAGCAGGTCGGGCTCGTAGCCACCCGGGCCGTACTCGGCCACGAAGGCGGCAACCAACTGATCGTAGAACCGTGACCTGACGACGTTCCCGGCGAGCAGGTCGCGCAGCCGCTCCAGATCCTCCCGCACTGCGGCGCCGGCCACCGCGTCCGTCCCGCCGTCCCCTACCGTCTCGTGCACCAGGGGCGCGGAGGCCAGCCAGTCGGGTTCCACGGCGTTGGCGGCCCGCAGTGCGCGCGTGCCGGCGTCCCGCAGGCGGGACACGGCCGTGATCCGGACGGTGGGGTCCATGTGCGCCGCGGCGCGCTCCTGGTCCGCCGCGTCCCGCACCGCGGCGCGGAAGGCGCGGGCCCGTGACACCTCGTCGGCGTCCGCGGGGCCGGTTCCCGTCTCCGCGTCGGTGAGGCTCGCGGCCAGCTCCGTGAGCGGGGCGGCCGAGTCCGGCGCCCACGGGGTGACCGGTTGCAGGATGCCGGTGCGCACCAGCCGGGTCACGGCCGGGGCAGGCACGTCCAGGCGCCGGGCCCACGCGCCGGTGCCCGCCGGTTCCGCGTCCCGGTGCGGCAGGACCCGCGTGGCCAGTCCCGAGAGGATCTGCGTCTCGTCGTCGCCGCAGAAGAACCCGTCGGCGCAGGAGTGGAAGGGCAGGAGGGCGACGACCGTGCCGTCGGCCTGCCGGCGCAGCGAGGGATTGGCCCGCAGCGTCAGCCGCCGTGCCAGTTCCGGCACCCGGGCCATGGCCAGCAGCAGCTCGACGGCCAGCGGCGTCGTCCCGCTGGTGATGCGGCCGGGCTCCGGGAGCGCCGCGGTCTCCCCGAGGACCAGCGGCGCGATCGTGGTGAAGTGGCTGAAGGGGCTGGTCTTCAGCGCGGCCCGCGTGACGTAGGAGGTGACGGTCCTGGCGGCGCGATGCTGCGGCGCGGCCGACCGGGCCGGCCGGGCGCTGAGGAACCCGGGGCTGGCCAGGGCCAGCGCGGCCCGCATCGGCCCACCGTCGAGCAGGCGCGTCATCTCGTGCCAGGAGGCGTCCAGTTCGGCCGTCAGCGTCCCGGCGGCCTCCCGCTTCAAGTCCTCCAGCTCCTCGGTCAGCCGGGACCAGTGCTCGCAGGCCGCTCGGGCCGGCTCGTCCAGCACGGGCAGCAGGGTCATCAGGTCGGCGCCGGTGCGGGGCGTGCGGCGGGCGTTGTGGATGTCCCGGCGCAGCCGCACGGCGGCGCGCCGCAACTCCCGGTCCGCCAGCGTCGGCACGACGGGGTGGAGCAGGTCGGTGACACGGGCGGACAGCGCGGAGCGCTCGTCCGTCAGTCGCGCGGCCCGCTCCAACAGGCTCCAGGTCTTCTCCTGGGCGAGGGCATGGACGTCCGCGGGGGCGAGCCCGCCGGTGCGGGCCACCAGGATGTCGCACACCCGGGGGGACGCGCCGCGCATCACAGTCCTCCCAGGAGGTGGGTGCCGAGGGTGAGGAGCCACCAGGTCATGCCGGTGACCACGAGCAGCACGTATACCGCGCACGCGGTGCCGTACATCAGGTAGACGGCCTTGCGGCGGCGGGTCAGGTGCTTGAGGTAGGTGGGGAGTTCGTTGCGCAGCACCAGATGGGCCAGGTACGCCATGGCCCGGCCACGCAGGTTGAGTTCGCCGAGTGCCGCCTCGAGGGCCTGCTGTCCGTCCGTGGGGAGCAGTGGGTTGAGGTTGACGACGGTCATGGTCAGGCCGAGCACGGTGGCCGCGACCGCCACGGAGTGCACGAGCCCGGAGGAGCCGAGAGCGACGGCTCCGTACACGCCCGTCCAGCACAGGTCCTGCAGGGGCCCGACGATCGAGATGGCCGCTCTCCCTCCCCGGGAGCGGACCCGGTAGGCGTCCGTCCGGTCCACGTACGCGATCGGGATGACGCCGTACCACAGGGCGATGCCCAGTTCGCGCGGCCGGACGCCATGTACTCGGCAGGAGACCGCGTGCCCGAGTTCGTGCAGGACCGTCTGGAGCAGGAGCGCCACCATGGCCAGCAGCCACGGCTTGGGCGTAAACGGCAGCGAGGACGTGCTGAGGGCGGTGACGGCGACGGTGAGCGCGGCACCCGCCAGGGTCGCGGCGGCCGGCACGCGAAGCGTGGCGGGCGCGGCCCGCAGCAGTCGTGAGACCGGGTCCACCAGCCGGGTGAGCCCCTCTCGCAACAGGGGCAGATGCCAGGTCGGCGTGCGGGAGACGGCGCCGGCCAGACGTGTCTTCCGAGAGCTCGGGGGTGCCGGCGAAGCCTCCCCCTCGAAGACTCCGCTCGCCGACAGCTCCGAGAGCAGTTGGGCCAGCTGGGCATCGATCCGGTCCCGGCCGACTCCGGAACTCACGGCCAGAGTCTCCGCGATGTCCGCGCCGCTGCGTGTGCCGTCGAGGTCGCGGACGACCCGCGCGGCCTGCCTGCCAAGCCGCACGTACCGCCCTGACCGGGCGTCGAACAGCATGGGCGCCCCGTCCGCGCCCTCGAGGAGCTCCACGTCAGGACGGAGCCGGAACCGGTTCCCGAGCACGGAGTGCTGGAGGTTTGGCACGGCGTCTCCTAGGACTAGATTGGGATGGGCGGTGCGGCGCCGGGCCGGTGGTCCTACCCCTCCGGAGCTCCGGGCGCCGCACCTCGAAACCGGTTGGCGGGCACATGTGGGTTGTGCCCGTCAGCCGGTGCCGCACGAGAACGAACTGGCGGTCGACACGCTGCTGCCACAGCTGCCCGCCGTGGCGACGGAACCGCCGGTGAACACGCACGCCGCAGTCGCCGCGGCCCTGGATGCCTCCAGGGGCTCGGCCGTCAGCTCTTCGAGGAAGAGACCGAAGTCGTCGCCGAGCGCGTTCGCGTCGTCGTTCGCGTTCATTTTTCTCACCTCCTCCCCGGGGATTCGGTGACCATCGGCCGCGGCGTCAGCAGGAACAGGAGGCCGTGCTGGCGCTGGACGCGGTCGACGCGGTCGAGCCGAACGTGCCGGCGCTCCCGAAGGTGGCCGCGCTGTTCCAGCAGCACCCGGCGGAACGCGCGTCCGGCATGTCCTCGCTCCACAGTTCCTGGAGCGAGCCTTCCTCGGCGAAGAGATCCAACTCTTCGTTCATCTCAACGCTCCTCGTAGCGGGACCAGGACCTTGAACGGATCAGCCGCCCGATGAAGCGGTGCTCCATGAGTAGACACAGCCGGCCGGGCACGAGACGGTGCTCGCCGTGCTGACCGTGGCCACGGTCGAGTTGCCCGCGTTACGGACGTCCGGCATGACCTCGGCGGTCAGACCGGTCTCCAAGGCGGACCAGTCCTCGACGAAGAGCTCGTCGTCACTGAAGTTGTCCATGAAGGTGAACCTCCCTCCAGGTGTGGTGGCGGACGGTCTCTCCCGCGCCTCCCTGACACGGGCGACGGCCCAACTCTCCGGCAACGGCGCCGTCGTCGGCCATTGGACCTTGGTATGACGGGGCCGCGGCGGCGCAGGAGCACAGCACGCCGTGATAGCGCAGGGCGACCACGGTGGCCTCGGCGCGGGCCTGGAGCCCGAGCTTCGCCAGGATTCTGGTGAGATGGGACTTCACCGTTCTCTCCGTGATGCCCAGCGCCTTGGCGATCTCGCGGTTGCCGACGCAGGCGATCAACTCCATGAGCACCTCACGCTCGCGGTTCGTCAGGGTCGCGAGGGCGGGCCGGAAACTCCGGTTGAGTGCCGCGGAAGTGCTCAGGTGCCGGCATGACGCATGCTCATCCAATGTCTTGTTCCCCCGTGTTTTTCGCCGACGGCCAGGGACACCGCCGCCGCGTCGGCTCGGCGGGTCACGGACTCGCTTCCCGGGTGCGGACGATGGCTCCAGGAAGGGCACACAGCTTGCCGACCTCTTCCGCAATGGAACAACGGGCCCGGGTTGTCCCGGACGTGCGACAACCTGTCCGGCCTGGTCACAGCCTCTGTCCGGCCTGACGCGGGACGCGCCGGACAAACGGGACGGGGTGCATCTCGCGGGAACGTCACCGATGCCGCGCCGCCCCGGTGCCGTAGGGATCACGTGTTCGACAGGAGCGCGCGCCGGATGGTTCCCTTTCGGACATGCCGACCCTTTCCGTGACCACCTGGTCCCTGGAGCAGACCGCGCCCTCCGACCTCCGCCCTGCCGCCGTGCCCGAGGGGGACGTCCGGGTGGTCCGCTCCGAGGTGCCCTCCCCCGAGTTCAGCCGGTTCCTGTACGCGTCGGTCGGCGGTGACATCCGCTGGACGGACCGGCTGGGCTGGTCGTACGCGCGGTGGCTGGAGCATCTGGACCGGCCCGGGGTGGAGACGTGGGTCGCCTACGACCGGGGGACGCCGGCGGGGTACGTCGAGCTGGAGGCGCAGCGGGACGGGGTCGTCGAGATCGTCTACTTCGGGCTGCTCCCCGCCTTCCGCGGGCGGCGTATCGGCGGACATCTGCTGTCCTGCGGCACGGCCCGTGCCTGGGACCTGGCGGACCGGTGGGCCGGGCTGAAGCCGACCCGGCGGGTGTGGCTGCACACGTGCAGCAAGGACGGTGAGCACGCCATGGACAACTACCGGCGCCGCGGTTTCACCCTCTTCGACACCAAGGTGGAGGAGGAGCCCCAGGTGCCGACGCCGGGTCCGTGGCCGGGGGCCTACCCGGTCTGACCAGCATCGACAAGACCGCGTACGGCGTGTGTGACCCAGAACACCCCTGTCTCCCACTGCGAGACAGGGATGTCCACATTCCGGATAACGGTGGACTGCGTCCAAGCGGCCGTGCCAGGCTTCCGCCATGCCTGGAACTGGAATCGCCTTGGTGAGTCGGCGGCACGTCGACCTCGGCCGCATGTCCAGCGCCATCTGTCCGGCGCGCTGAGAGCACCCAGCACCGCCCGGCATTCCTCTCTTCATCTCACTCCCCGCGCAATGACGCGCACTTGTACCCGTGCGCACGTATGCGCAGGTCAGAGTACTGTTCCCGCCTGTCCCGAAGGACGTGTCCGCCATGGCCGCCACCCCGCAGAAGCCTGCCGTCGCGCAGCGAGCTGCCGCCGCGACTCCCCGCCGCAAGGTGAGTCGTCACCGCGGAGAGGGACAGTGGGCGATGGGGCACCTGACCCCGCTCAACGGCACCGAGCAGCTCAAGAAGGACGACAACGGTCTCAATGTGCGGACACGCATTGAGACGATCTACTCCAAGCGCGGTTTCGACTCCATCGACCCCAACGACCTGCGCGGACGCTTCCGTTGGTGGGGCCTGTACACGCAGCGCCGCCCCGGGATCGACGGCGGGCGCACCGGTTTCCTGGAGCCGGAGGAGCTCGAGGACACGTACTTCATGATGCGGGTGCGCGTCACCGGCGGCCGGCTCACCACCGAGCAGCTGCGGGTGATCGGCGAGGTCTCCGAGACCTACGCCCGCGGCACCGCCGACATCACCGACCGGCAGAACATCCAGTTCCACTGGGTGCGCATCGAGGACGTGCCCGCCATCTGGGAGCGCCTGGAGGCGGTCGGCCTGTCCACCACCGAGGCGTGCGGCGACTGCCCGCGCGGCATGCTCGGCTCCCCGGTCGCCGGGGTCGCCGCGGACGAGATCATCGACGGGAGCGCGGCGCTGGACGAGATCGTCCGCCGCTACATCGGCGACCCGCGCTTCTCCAACCTGCCGCGCAAGTACAAGACGGCCGTCTCCGGCTCCCCGCTCCTCGACGTCGCCCACGAGATCAACGACATCTCCTTCGTCGGCGTGGTCCACCCCGAGCACGGCCCCGGCTTCGACCTGTGGGTCGGCGGCGGTCTGTCCACCAACCCCAAGTTCGGCGTACGCCTGGGCGCCTGGGTCCCCGAGGCGGACGTGCCGGACGTCTGGGAGGCCGTCACCTCCGTCTTCCGCGACTACGGCTACCGCCGGCTGCGCAACCGCGCCCGGCTGAAGTTCCTGGTCGCCGACTGGGGCCCGGAGAAGTTCCGGCAGGTCGTGGAGGACGAGTACCTGGGCCGCAAGCTGATCGACGGACCCGCCGTCGAGATGCCCGCGCAGGCCTGGCGCGACCACATCGGCGTGCACCCCCAGAAGGACGGCCGCTTCTACGTCGGTTTCGCCCCGCGCGTGGGCCGCATGGACGGCTCACTGCTCACCAAGGTCGCCGAACTGGCCGAGAGCCACGGCTCGGGCCGCGTCTCCACCACCGTCGAACAGAAGATGATCATCCTCGACGTGGCGGCGGACCGGGTCGACTCGCTGGTCGACGGACTGGAGGCGCTGGACCTGAGGGTCAGCCCCTCCCCGTTCCGCCGCGGCACGATGGCCTGCACGGGCATCGAGTTCTGCAAGCTCGCCATCGTCGAGACCAAGGAGCGCGGCAGCGACCTCATCGACGAACTCGAGCGCCGGCTCCCCGACTTCGACGAGCCGCTCACCATCAACATCAACGGCTGCCCCAACGCCTGCGCCCGCATCCAGACCGCGGACATCGGTCTCAAGGGCCAGCTGGTCACCGACGCCGAGGGCAACCAGGTCGGCGGCTACCAGGTGCACCTGGGCGGCGCGCTCGGTCTTGAGCCGTCCTTCGGGCGCAAGGTCCGCGGTCTGAAGGTGACCTCGGACGAACTGCCCGACTACATCGAGCGGGTCGTCAGGCGCTTCCAGGCGGAGCGCGAGGACGGCGAGCGGTTCGCCGCCTGGGTCGGCCGCGCCTCGGAAGAGGCGCTGTCATGAGCGAGCGCGCCGCACCGTTCCACTGCCCCTACTGCGGCGAGGAGGACCTGCGTCCGGGCGAAGACGGCCACGGGACGTGGGAATGCGGCGGGTGCAACCGGGCCTTTCAGCTGAAGTTCCTCGGCCTGCTCGCCCGGGGGCTCGAGCGATCCGACACGGGAGGGGACCGGTCATGACGGCCCTGCAGGAAGAGCGCACCGCGGCCGACTGGAAGGCGCTGGCCGAGCAGGCGGGCCGCGACCTGGAGGACGCCTCCGCGCTGGAGATCCTCCAGTGGGCCGCCGAGACCTTCGGCAACCGCTTCTGCGTGACCTCCTCGATGGAGGACGCGGTGGTCGCCCACCTCGCCTCCCGCGCGCTGCCCGGCGTGGACGTGGTGTTCCTCGACACCGGCTACCACTTCCCGGAGACCATCGGCACCCGGGACGCGGTCGAGGCCGTGATGGACGTCAACCTCATCACGCTGACCCCGCGGCAGACGGTCGCCGAGCAGGACGCGGAGTACGGTCCGGGGCTGCACGACCGCGACCCCGACCTGTGCTGCGCGCTGCGCAAGGTGCGGCCGCTGGAGGAGGGCCTGCGCACCTATCTGGCCTGGGCCACGGGGCTGCGCCGCGACGAGTCCCCGACCAGGGCGAACACCCCGGTGGTCGGCTGGGACGACAAGCGGCAGAAGGTGAAGATTTCTCCCATCGCCAGATGGTCACAGGAAGATGTGGCAGCCTACGTCGCCGAGCACGGCGTTCTCACCAATCCGCTGCTCATGGACGGCTACGCCTCCGTGGGCTGCGCACCCTGCACGCGCCGGGTGCTGGAGGGCGAGGACGCCCGCGCCGGCCGCTGGGCGGGCCGCTCCAAGACCGAGTGCGGGCTGCACGGCTGACCATGACCTCGCCTTCGACGAACCAGGAGAACCACGTGACGACCGGAGCCACCGTCTGGCTCACGGGTCTGCCGAGCGCCGGCAAGACCACCATCGCCCACGAACTGGCCGCCCGGCTGCGCGAGCAGGGGCGGCGGGTCGAGGTGCTGGACGGCGACGAGATCCGCGAGTTCCTCTCGGCGGGGTTGGGCTTCAGCCGCGAGGACCGGCACACTAACGTGCAGCGCATCGGCTTCGTCGCGGAACTGCTCGCCCGTAACGGCGTCACCGCGCTGGTGCCCGTGATCGCGCCGTACGCCGACAGCCGGGACGCGGTGCGCAAGCGGCACGCGGCGAACGGCACGCCGTACGTCGAGGTGCACGTGGCGACGCCGGTCGAGGTGTGCTCCGTACGCGATGTGAAGGGCCTGTACGCCAAGCAGGCCGCGGGTGAACTCACCGGGCTCACCGGTGTGGACGACCCGTACGAGGAACCCGAAACACCCGATCTGCGGATCGAGTCGCAGAACCAGACCGTGCAGGAGTCCGCGGCGTCGGTGTACGCCCTGCTCAGCGAAAGGGGACTGGCATGACGACCGTCGCCACCGTCAGGGAGGGCACGGCCGGACCGTACGCCCTCTCCCACCTGGACGCCCTCGAGTCCGAGGCCGTGCACATCTTCCGCGAGGTGGCGGGCGAGTTCGAGAAGCCGGTGATCCTCTTCTCCGGCGGCAAGGACTCCATCCTCATGCTGCACCTGGCGCTGAAGGCGTTCACCCCCGCGCCCGTCCCCTTCTCCCTGCTGCACGTGGACACCGGGCACAACTTCCCCGAGGTCCTCGCCTACCGCGACCGCACCGTCGCCCGGCACGGGCTGCGGCTGCACATCGCCTCGGTGCAGGACTACATCGACCGCGGGGTGCTCAAGGAACGCCCGGACGGCACCCGCAACCCGCTCCAAACGCTGCCGCTGACCGAGAAGATCCAGAGCGAGAAGTTCGACGCCGTGTTCGGCGGCGGGCGCCGCGACGAGGAGAAGGCCCGCGCCAAGGAGCGGGTGTTCTCGCTGCGCGACGAGTTCTCCCAGTGGGACCCGCGCCGTCAGCGCCCCGAGCTGTGGAACCTGTACAACGGCCGGCACGCCCCCGGTGAGCACGTCCGCGTCTTCCCGCTGTCCAACTGGACCGAGCTGGACGTGTGGCAGTACATCGCCCGCGAGGGCATCGAACTGCCGGAGATCTACTACGCGCACGAGCGCGAGGTGTTCCGCCGCTCCAACATGTGGCTGACCGCCGGTGAGTGGGGCGGCCCGAAGGAGGGCGAGCGGGTCGAGAAGCGGCTGGTGCGCTACCGGACCGTGGGCGACATGTCCTGCACCGGCGCGGTGGACTCCGACGCCGACACCATCGAGAAGGTGATCACCGAGATCGCCGCCTCCCGGCTCACCGAGCGCGGCGCCACCCGCGCCGACGACCGGCTCTCCGAGGCCGCGATGGAAGACCGCAAGCGCGAGGGGTACTTCTAGAGATGAGCACCATCACCACCGAGGAGCTCGCGGCCACCACGCTGCTGCGGTTCGCCACCGCCGGCTCCGTCGACGACGGCAAGTCCACCCTGGTGGGCCGGCTGCTGCACGACTCCAAGTCGGTCCTCACCGACCAGCTGGAGGCCGTGGAGCGCGCGTCGGCGAGCCGGGGCCAGGACGCTCCCGACCTCGCGCTGCTCACCGACGGTCTGCGGGCCGAGCGGGAGCAGGGCATCACCATCGACGTCGCCTACCGCTACTTCGCCACGCCCCGGCGCCGGTTCATCCTCGCCGACACCCCCGGCCATGTGCAGTACACGCGGAACATGGTCACCGGCGCGTCCACGGCCGAGCTGACGGTGATCCTCGTCGACGCCCGCAACGGTGTCGTCGAGCAGACCCGGCGGCACGCCGCCATCGCCGCGCTGCTGCGCGTCCCCCACGTCGTCCTCGCCGTCAACAAGATGGACCTGGTCGACTACCGGGAGGCCGTCTTCGCGGCCATCGCCGAGGAGTTCACGGCGTACGCGAGCGAGCTGGGCGTCCCCGAGATCACCACGATCCCGATCTCGGCACTGGTCGGCGACAACGTGGTGGAGCCGTCCGCGCACATGGACTGGTACGGCGGCCCGACCGTGCTGGAGCACCTGGAGACCGTGCCGGTCAGCCACGACCTGGCGCACTGTCACGCGCGGCTGCCCGTGCAGTACGTGATCCGGCCGCAGAGCGCCGACCACCCGGACTACCGCGGATACGCCGGCCAGATCGCTGCGGGCACCTTCCGGGTCGGCGACGAGGTGACCGTGCTCCCCTCGGGCCGTACGACGACGGTGACGGGGATCGACCTGCTGGGCACGCCGGTCGACGTCGCCTGGACGCCGCAGTCGGTGACGCTGCTGCTGGCCGACGACATCGACATCTCCCGCGGTGACCTGATCGTCCCCAGCAAGGACGCGCCGGCCACGTCGCAGGACATCGAGGCGACCGTGTGCCACGTCGCCGACCAGCCGCTGACCGTCGGCCACCGGGTACTGCTCAAGCACGGCACGCGCACGGTCAAGGCGATCGTGAAGGACATCCCGTCCCGGCTAACGCTGGACGACCTGTCCCTGCACCCGCATCCGGGCACGCTCGGCGCCAACGACATCGGCCGGGTGAAGATCCGTACCGCCGAACCGCTGCCCGCCGACTCCTACGCGGACTCGCGGCGCACGGGCTCGTTCATCCTCATCGACCCCAGCGACGGCACCACGCTGACCGCCGGGATGGTCGGTGAGTCCTTCGCCGCGCCGGAGCCCGTCAAGGACGCCGCCGAGGACGACGGGTGGGACTTCTGACCATGCGTATCAGCGAGGACGCCGGCGCCGCGTCGCACACCGACTTCCCCGCGGGGTTCGCGAAGGCGGGCGGCCGGGCCGGCCGGGGGTCCCCCCGGACGAAGTCCGGGGGAAGGGCGCTCGGCGCCGGGCAGGGCGGGGTCGAACGATGTGTGCGCTGACGTACGCGCACCGCTCGCGCGCCCTCACCCCCCGCCGCCGAAAACCTGCCGACTCCCCGGCCACGTCCTGAGGACGTGACCGCCGGGTCTCCGAGAGGACAGTCTCCCGTGCCTGCCACACCAGTCCTGCGCCGCACCCTCGCGGTGCTGGCCGCGCTCCCGCTGCTCGCCCTGGCCGCGTGCGGCTACGGCTCCCAGGCCAAGGACGACGACACCGTGAAGGTGGCGGCCGGGGCGGTGAAGACCGGTGGTCTCGACTCCGTCCGGATCGGGTACTTCGGCAACCTCACCCACGGGACCGCGCTGGTGGCCAACAGGAAGGGCTTCTTCCAGACCGAGCTCGGCGGCACGGAGGCGAAGTACGCCGTCTTCAACGCGGGACCGTCGGCGATCGAGGCCCTCAACTCCGGTTCCCTCGACATCGCCTTCCTCGGCCCGTCACCGGCCGTCAACGGCTTCACCAAGGCGGACGGCAAGAACCTGCGGATCGTGGGGGGCGCGGCCTCCGGCGGGGTGAAGCTGGTGGTGGACCCGGACAAGGTGACGTCGCTCGACGACGTCGAGGGCAAGCGGATCGCGACCCCGCAGCTCGGCAACACCCAGGACGTGGCGTTCCTCAACTGGGCGGCCGAGCAGGGCTGGAAGATCGACCCGCTCAGCGGCAAGGGCGACGTCACGGTCGTCCGCAGCGACAACAAGGTCACCCCGGACGCGTTCCGCTCCGGGTCCGTCGACGGGGCCTGGGTGCCGGAGCCGACCGCCTCGAAGCTGGTCGCCGAGGGCGGCGAGGTGCTGCTGGACGAGGCGTCCCTGTGGCCGGACGAGAAGTTCGTGATCACGAACATCGTGGTGCGCAAGGAGTTCCTCGACCGGAACCCCGAGGCGGTCGAGGCGGTGCTGCGGGCGTCCGTCGGGGCGAACGCGTGGATCGGCGCCCACCGCGACGAGGCCAGGACCGCCGCCAACGAGCAGTTGGCGGCCGACGCCGGGAAGGCGCTGCCCACCGAGGTGCTCGACCCGGCGTGGCAGTCCATTCGGTTCACCGACGATCCGCTGGCGTCGACGCTCGCCGTGCAGGCGGACCACGCGGTCGAGGCGGGTCTGCTGGAGCAGCCGGACCTGACCGGCATCTACGACCTCAGGCTGCTCAACAAGGTCCTCGAGGAGGCCGGCGAGCCGGCCGTCGACGACGCCGGACTCGGCGTCGCATAAGCCCGGATCACGAAGAGTTCCCAGGAGGTGACGACCATGGCCACGACCCTCACCCAGGCCGCCGACGGCGTCGGGGCAGCCACGCACGCCGCCCGGATCGAGCATGTCTCGAAGTCGTTTCCGGGTCCGGCCGGGCGGCAGCTCGTGCTGGACGACATCACGCTCGATGTCGCGCCCGGCGAGTTCGTCACCCTGCTGGGTGCCTCGGGGTGCGGCAAGTCGACGCTGCTGAACCTGGTCGCGGGCCTGGACCGGCCCACGGCAGGCGCGATCAGCACGGACGGCCGGCCCGCCCTGATGTTCCAGGAGCACGCGCTCTTCCCGTGGCTGACCGCGGGCAAGAACATCGAACTCGCCCTGAAGCTGCGGGGCGTGCCGAAGAACGAGCGGCGCGGGCGGGCCGAGGAGCTGCTGGAGCTGGTCCGGCTGAAGGGCGCCCACGGCAAGCGGGTGCACGAGCTGTCCGGCGGCATGCGGCAGCGGGTCGCGCTGGCCCGGGCGCTCGCCCAGGAGAGCAAGCTGCTGCTGATGGACGAGCCGTTCGCGGCCCTGGACGCCATCACCCGGGACGTGCTGCACGACGAGCTGACCCGGATCTGGCGCGAGACGCGGCTGTCGGTGCTGTTCGTCACGCACAACGTGCGCGAGGCGGTCCGGCTCGCGGAGCGGGTGGTGCTGCTGTCCTCCCGGCCCGGCCGGGTCGCCCGCGAGTGGACGGTCGGCATCCCGCATCCGCGCCGTATCGAGGACACCGCCGTGGCGGAGCTGTCCGTCGCGATCACCGAAGAACTCCGTGGGGAGATCCGCCGTCATGGCCAGCACTGAGACGACCTCCAAGGACAAGGACGGGGGCGACCTCGCCGGTCTGGAGGCGGGTCTGGACGCCCTGGAGACGGTGCAGACCGGCCGTACGCCGCTGCGGCAGACCCTCCTGGAGAAGGTCCTGCCGCCGGTCGTGGCCGTCGCGCTGGTGCTGGCCGGGTGGCAGGGACTGGTCTCCTTCAAGATCGTCGACGATCCGACCAAGCTGCCCTCGCCGGGCGCGGTGTGGCAGGTGCTGCGCGAGGCGTGGCTCCAGGGCGAACTGCTCGGCTACATCTGGACCAGCGTCTCGCGCGGTCTGCTCGGCTTCTTCTTCGCGCTGCTGATCGGCACCCCGCTGGGGCTGCTGGTGGCGCGCGTGAAGGTGGTGCGCGCGGCGATCGGGCCGATCCTGTCCGGTCTGCAGTCGCTGCCGTCGGTGGCGTGGGTGCCGCCGGCGGTGATCTGGCTGGGTCTGAACAACTCGATGATGTACGCGGTGATCCTGCTCGGCGCGGTCCCCTCCATCGCCAACGGCCTGGTCTCCGGGGTCTCCCAGGTGCCGCCGCTGTTCCTGCGGGCGGGCCGCACGCTGGGTGCGACGGGGCTGAAGGGCACCTGGCACATCGTGCTGCCGGCCGCGCTGCCCGGCTATGTGGCGGGGCTGAAGCAGGGCTGGGCGTTCTCCTGGCGGTCGCTGATGGCGGCGGAGATCATCGCGTCCTTCCCGGACCTCGGCATCGGGCTCGGCCAGCTGCTGGAGAACGGCCGCAACGCCAGCGACATGGCCATGGTCTTCGAGGCCATTCTGCTGATCCTGACCGTCGGTATCGCCATCGACCTGCTGATCTTCAGTCCGCTGGAGCGGTGGGTGCTGCGCAGCCGCGGTCTGCTGGTGAAGGGCTGAGCCGCCATGCGCCGTCCGGTACTTCTCGTCGTCGCCCACGGCAGCCGCGATCCCCGGCACGCCGCGACCGTGCACGACCTGGTGCGGCGGGTGCGCTCGCTGCGGCCCGGGCTGCGGGTGGAGACCGGGTTCCTGGACTTCAACATCCCCTCGGTGCGGGGCGCCCTCGAGTCCCTGGACGCGGAGGGCGTCCGCGAGGTGGTGGCGCTCCCGCTGCTGCTGACCCGCGCCTTCCACGCCAAGTCGGACATCCCGGCGGTGCTGGCCGAGGCCCCGCCGCGGCTGCGGATCCGCCAGGCCGAGGTACTGGGCCCGTCCCCGCTGCTGCTCGCGGCCCTGGAGCGGCGGCTGTACGAGGCGGGCCTGACGCCCGCCGACAAGTCCTCGACCGGGGTCGTGCTGGCCTCGGCGGGGTCCTCCGACCCGGAGGCGATCGCAGTGATCGCAGAAATCGCGCGGGAGTGGCGGCACACCGGTTGGTGCGCCGTGCGGCCTGCGTTCGCCTCCGCATCCCTTCCCCGCACCGAGCAGGCGGTGGCCGAGCTGCGCGCGGCGGGCTGTGCGCGCGTCGCCGTCGCGCCCTACGTCCTCGCCCCCGGCTTCCTCCCGGACCGGATCGCCCGGGGCGCGGCCGGGGCGGACGTCCTCGCGGACGTGCTGGGGCCCGCGCCGGAGGTGGCACGGGTGCTGCTGGAGCGGTACGAACAGGCGCGGGCGCCGCGGCTCACCGCGGTCGGTGCCTGACGGCTCAGTCGAAGGACAGGCCGCCGGTCCTGGTCCGCTTCAGCTCGAAGAAGTCGGGGTCGCGGGCCAGCACCCGGAAGCTGTCGAAGAGTCCAACCGCGCGCTCGCCCCGGGGGACGGCCCGCAGCACGGGTCCGAACCACACGGTTCCGTCGACATGAAGGGTGGGCGTCCCCACATAGGCGCCCGTGTCCGCCTCGGTGCCCGCCTCGTGGCTGCGGCGCACGGCGTCGTCGTACGCCGGGTCGTGCGCGGCGGCGGCCAGGTCCGCGGGCAGGCCGAGTGCGGCGAGGGATTCGGCGACGACGGTGTCGAAGTCCTCCATGCCGCGCTCGTGGATGCGGGTGCCGAGGGCGGTGTAGAGGTCGCGCAGCACCTTCTCGCCGTGCCGTTGCGCGGCGGCCACCGCCACCCGCACCGGGCCGATGGAGCGGTCGACCAGGTCCCGGTACCAGTCGGGCAGCTCGTTGCCGGCGTTGTGCAGGGAGAGGCTCATCACCCGGAAGCGGAGGTCGAGGGGGCGGTGCCGCTCGACCTCGAGCAGCCAGCGGGAGGTGATCCAGGCGAAGGGGCAGGCGGGGTCGAACCAGCAGTCGACGCGGGTGGGCGCTCCATGACTCATACCGTCGACCGTAGGCGCGGCGGGCAGCGCGGACCTGGTCCACTTCGCCGCGCCGCGACTGGTCCACTTGGGCCCGCTCAGCCCTCCGTGAGCTCCACCAGCTTCAGCACCGTGTTCCAGTTGCGGGTGGTGGCGACGACGCCCTTGTTGAGGCGCGGCTTGGACAGGTGCTCGGCGAGTTTGGAGCGGCCCAGGCCGTTCGGCGCGTACAGGTAGAGCACCCGGTCGCCGAGGCGGAACTCCTCGGGGAGGAAGGCGTCCTGGTCGATCTCCGCGAAGCGGTCGGCGGTGACGGGCTCGGAGAAGTAGGTGACGTGGATCTGCTTGGGCTCCAGCGTGCCGGCCGGAAACGGGCAGGCGTCGGCGACCGCCTTCAGATAGGCGTGGTCGCGCACGATCACGTCGACGCCGAAACCGAAGTGCCGTTCGATCGCCGCGGACAACTCGGCCGCCAGCGTGTCCTCGTCGCCGTGCCCGGAGGTGAACACCGCCTGGCCGCTCTGCAGATGGGTGCGCACGTCCTGGTGGCCGAGGCCCTCGATGAGGGTGCGCAGTTCGGCCATCGGGACCTTCCTGCTGCCGCCCACGTTGATCCCGCGCAGCAGCGCCGCGTATCTGGTCGTCATGGGCACACCCTAGGGGGCCGTCGTGCCCCGTGGGGGCGGGCACGACGGCCGGGTCCGCGCTCGGCGGATGTCCGGAACTCTGGCCGACCGGCGGTGGCCGGATCAACCAGTACACGCGCCTGTGATTTTTTCAACAAGGTTGAGGAAAGGCGGGCACCGGCCCCGCGACCCTGATCTTCGTCTCCGGATCCCCGAGTCGTTGTAGGGGACCACTGTCCTCCTCTGTGGGGAGGGCGTGAACGACCAAGGGATGACGTGTGCTCCCGGAGCTTCACCGGTCAGCACGACGAGACGCGCTTACGCGGCCCATACCTTCTAAACGTCAGGTGGCGGCAGGGGGTCGCTGCCGAGCAAGAGGGAGCGAGCCCGTCATGAAGAACGGAGATTCGCGGGTACGGGGCCTCGCCGCCCGGGCCGGCGGCTGGAGCGCCCGGCACCGCTGGGCGGCCGTCGGCATCTGGGTGCTGTTCGTGGTGCTGGCGATGGGTCTCGGTTCGGCCGCAGGCCGGGTCGACGTCGGCAACAGCGATCAGCTCAAGGGAGAGACCAACACCGCCGCGCAGATCATCGAGGACGCCGGCATCGAGGAACCCGCCAGTGAGACCGTGCTCGTCCAGGCGAAGGACGAGGGCCTCACGGCCACGGACGAGGAGTTCCGGGCGGCGGTCACCGCGGTCATGGCGGCGGTGGAGAAGACCGGCGAGGTCACCGGCGTGACCTCGCCGTACGACAGCGACACCATCTCGGAGGACGGGCGCAGCGCGCTGGTCCAGTTCGACATGCGCGGCGAGTCCGACACCGCCGGTGAGCGGGTCGAACCGGTGCTGAAGGCCGTCGAGGACGTCCAGCGCGACCACGACTCGCTGCGGATCGCGGAGATCGGCGGCGCCAGCATGATGAAGACGTTCGACGACGCGTTCGGCGACGACTTCAAGAAGGCCGAGTACTCCGCCGTACCCGTGGCGCTCGGCATCCTGCTGATCGCGTTCGGCGCGCTGGTCGCGGCGCTGCTGCCGGTGGCCCTGGCGATCACTGCGATCATGGCGACGATGGGTCTGATGGGCCTGGTCAGCCACCTCCAGCCGATGAGCGATACCGCGAACTCGGTGATGCTGCTGGTCGGTCTGGCCGTCGGTGTGGACTACTGCCTGTTCTACCTGCGCCGTGAGCGCGAGGAGCGGGAGGCCGGACGGGACGCGCAGACCGCGCTGCGGATCGCCGCCGCGACCAGCGGCCGGGCGATCGTCGTCTCCGGTGTCACGGTGTGCGTCGCGATGGCGGGCATGCTCTTCACCGGGATCGCGGAGTTCGAGGCGATGGGTCTGGCCTCGCTGATGGTCGTGGCGGTCGCCATGGTCGGCTCGGTCACCGTGCTGCCCGCGCTCCTTTCGCTGCTGGGCGAGCGGGTCGAGAAGGGCCGGGTGCCGTTCCTGCGCCGGCGCCGCTCGGGCGGCAGCACGGAGAGCCGGTTCTGGACGGCCGTACTGAATCGGGTGCTCGCCAGGCCGGTACTGGCCGTCGTCGTGGCCGCCGGTGCGCTGCTCGCCGTGGCCGCCCCCGCGGTGGGGATGAAGACGGAGAACCTCACGCTGGACCAGGAGTTCGGCGACTCGCTGCCGATCGTGCAGACGTACGACCGGGTCAACGAGGCGTTCCCGGGCGGCTCGGAGCCGGCCGAGGTGGTCGTCAGGGCGGACGACATCAACGCGCCGGAGGTGCGCGCCGCGCTCGACGACTTCCGTGAGCAGGCGGTCAGTTCGGGTGCCTCGCAGGGCCCGGTCGAGGTCAAGGTGCACGAACGCGAGAACGTCGCCTTCGTCTACGTGCCCCTGGTCGGCGGCTCCGACCAGGACAAGGCGGGCGCGAGCCTGGAGAAGCTGCGCGACGAGGTGCGGCCGGCCACGCTCGGCGAGGTCGACGGCGTCGAGGCGCCGATCACCGGGCAGATCGCAGGGTCCAAGGACTTCAACGACCAGCTGGTGGGTGCCGTCGTTCCGGTCTTCGCCTTCGTCGTGGTCTTCGCCTTCCTGCTGATGCTGCTGTCGTTCCGCTCGCTGACGGTCGCGATCACCTCGATCGTGCTGAACCTGCTGTCGGTGGGCGCCGCGTACGGCATCCTCGTGGCGGTCTTCCAGTACGGCTGGGGCGCGTCCCTGGTGGGCGCGGAGGGTGTCGGCGCGATCATCACCTGGCTGCCGCTGTTCCTCTTCGTGATCCTGTTCGGCCTGTCGATGGACTACCACGTGTTCGTGGTCTCCCGTATCCGCGAGGCCCGGATGCGGGGCCGGACGACGCGGGACGCGATCCAGCACGGTGTGGTCACCACGGCCGGTGTCGTCACCAGCGCCGCGGTCATCATGGTCGCCGTGTTCGCGATCTTCGGGACGCTGTCCATGCAGTCGATGAAGCAGATGGGCGTCGGCCTCGCGGCGGCGGTCCTCATCGACGCGACGGTCATCCGGGGCGTGCTGCTCCCGGCGGTGATGTCGCTGCTCGGCGAGCGCAACTGGTACTTCCCGAAGTGGCTCCACCGCCTCCCTGACCTGACCCACGACGAGTCCCCGGAACCCCCGGCAACCCCGACAACCTGGAACGACGAGAACGAGCGCGTACCGGTGTAACGAGACAGGCGCACCACGAGAGGGGCCCGGCGGTTCTCCGCCGGGCCCCTCTTGCGCCTGCGGGCAGTCGTGCCTCCCCCAGTGCCTCAGGGGCCTGGGAGGTACCCCCAGGGCGGCACGGGTGGGCGCAGGCGGCATCCCGTAAACGCCGGGCTGCGCAACCAACCCCCGCCCAGCCACGTCACCGCCGCACAGTCAGCTCCGCCTCGATCAGGTCCGCCGCCCGCCGCGTGCCCCCCTCCTCCGCCATCTCGCCCTGAATCGCCTTCATCCGCCGCGCGACCTCCGGGTCGTCCAGGAGCGCGAGGGCCGCCCCTCGCAGAACCTCGGCACGAGCCTCCTCCGCCGGCACATGCCGAGCCACCCCCAGTCCCACCAGCATCTCCGCGTTGCCGAACTGATCCACCGCCTGCGGCACGGCGATCATCGGCGTCCCCGTGACCAGCCCCTCCTGGCTCCCCCCGGCCCCCGCATGCGTGACGAACAGGTCGGCCTCCCGGAGCACCGCGAGCTGCGGCACCCAGTCCCGCACCTCCACGTTCTCCGGCACCTCCCCCAGCTCAGCGGGGTCGACATGCCGCCCGATCTGGAGGACCACGTGCCACCCGGGCAGCCCGGCGAACGCCTTGACGCACTCGCGGTAGAAGTCCGGCTGCTTGGTGAAGGACGACCCGAGCGACACCAGGACGACCTTCTCGGCGTCCGCCGGCCGCTTCCAGCCCCCCTCGGCGCTGCGGTCGCCCTGACAGGCGCCGACGAAGGAGTGCACCCGCTCGTCGACCCGGTCGGCGTTCGGCTGGAGCGCCTTGGGGATGAGGACGATCGAGCGGGCGGGGCGGCCCACGAAGGGGTCCGGGTGCTCGGTGATCCCGTTCTCCTCCAGCCACGCGTGGAAGCGGGCGTAGTACGCCTGCCCCCGCTCGGTCTTCAGGGGCTCCTCCCACGTGGGCTCGCCGACCTCCTGCTCGTACCCGTCCCAGGCGACGAGGTTCGGCGAGAGGGAGATCGCGGGCACGCCCCAGCGGTGGGCGAGGACGCGCGCCGGGTAGGAGGTGATGTCGTGCAGGACGAGGTCGGGGGTGTCCCCCGCGTAGGCCTCGAGGAGCTGCGGGAGCGCCTGGATGGCGTCGTCCAGGAAAGGCTCCACGTTGTCCAGCAGCGTGGTGCCCCAGGCTTCGGGGTCGTCGTCGGGGCCGGGGAGCGTGCTGTTCCACAGCTTGGGTTCGGCGCCCGTCTCGGCGACCTTCCCGGCAAAGCTGGGCGGGATCGCGTAGGTCACCCGGTGGCCGCGTGCCACGAGCTCCCGGATCACCTCGAGGCTGGGGTTCACGTGCCCGTGGGCGGCGATGGAGAACATGGCGATGTGAGCGCGAGCTGTCATACTGGAACCCTAGACGAGACGAAACGTCTCGTGCAACGTATTTACCCCGCCGCAGGCCCGCCCGCCCGCGCAGGTGCGACACTGACCGGCGGACAGGGCGTGGACGCACGACACGGAAGGCGGCGGACGGATGGACGAGGCACGGGCGCGGGACGTCCTGGCGGCGGCGAAGGTGCTGCCCGGCTCGGCAGGGGACGCCCGGCTGCTCGCCCTCGGCGAGAACGCGGTGTTCGCCGCCGGTGACCTGGTCGTCAAGGTGGGCCGCGCCGACGCCGAGCTGATGGACCGGGCCCGCCGGGAGCTGGCCGTCGCGGACTGGCTGGAGGCGGAGGGCGTGCCGGCGGTGCGGGCGGCCGAGCCGGAGGCGCTCCGGGTCGAGGGGCACCCGGTGACCGTGTGGCACCGGCTGCCGGAGGCGGTGCGGCCCGCCGGGCCCCGGGACCTGGCCGCCCTGCTGCGCCAGGTCCACGCGCTGCCCGCGCCGCCCTTCGCGCTGCCGCCCCGTGAGCTGCTGGGCGGGGTGGAGCGCTGGCTGCGGCTCGCGGGGGACGCGATCGCCCCCGCCGACGCGGCGTACCTGCGCGAACGGCGCGACGGTTTCGCGGCGACGGCCGCGAAGCTGACGCCGCGTCTGGCCCCGGGCCCCATCCACGGCGACGCGCTGCCCCGCAACGTGCACATCTCCCCGGACGGGCCGGTCCTGACCGACCTGGAGACCTTCTCGGCCGATCTGCGCGAGCACGACCTGGTGGTGATGGCCCTCTCCCACGACCGCTACGGGCTGCCGGACGAGGACTACGCGTCCTTCACCGACACCTACGGCTGGGACGTACGCGACTGGGAGGGCTGCCCGGTGCTGCGCGGCGCGCGGGAGACCGCCAGCTGCGCCTGGGTCGCCCAGCACGCCCCGGGCAACCCGAAGGCACTGGCCGAGTTCGAACGCCGGGTGGCCTCACTGCGGAACGGCGACGACAGCGTCCGCTGGTATCCCTTCTGACAGGTCAGACCGGCTCGCCCGCCGGCTCCCGCAGCGGCCAGGTGCCGTCGATCATCGCGTCGGCGTGGCCCTTGCGGCGCAGGAAGTCCTGGAAGTCCGCCGCCCATTCGGCGTACCACTCGATCTGACGGCGGTGCAGTTCCGCCGGGCCGAGGGCCGCGACCTTGGGGTGGCGGACGGCTATCGCGCAGGCCAGCCGGGCCGCGGCGAGGGCATCGGCGGTCGCGTCGTGCGCCGAGTCCAGGAGGACTCCGTACTCGGCGCAGACCGCCTCCAGGTTGCGCTTGCCGCGCCGGTAGCGGTCGACGGAACGGTCGATGGTGTACGGATCGATGACGGGGGCGGGGTCGACGCCGCCCAGGCGGTCGCGCAGGGACGGCAGTCCGTAGCGCCGCAGTTCGGCGGCGAGCAGGCTCAGGTCGAAGGCGGCGTTGTACGCGACGACCGGTACGCCCGTCTTCCAGTAGGCGGCGAGGACACCGGCGATGGCGTCGGCGACCTGGCCGGCGGGGCGGCCCTCGGCGGCCGCCCGCTCGCTGCTGATGCCGTGCACGGCCACCGCCTCGGCGGGGATCGGCACACCCGGGTCGGCCAGCCACTCGCGGCGCCCCAACGGCTCCCCCGCCCTGACCTCGATCACGGCGCCCGTGACGATCCGTGCCTCGCGCGGGTCGGTGCCCGTCGTCTCGAGGTCGAAGCCGATCAGCAGCTCCCGGTGCCAGCCCATGGGCTGCCCCCCTTCATATGTGGTGCGTTCCCCCAGTGGGCTCCACCCTCGCACGCGCCACTGACAACCAGAGGATCGCCTTCCGCTTACCGCGGCCACCACGGGCGCCGGAACCGGGCGTTCACGACACCGGACGCGAATCGGCCCACATCAGCTCGAACTCCTCGCGATAGGTGGGGAACAGCCCGCCTTCCTCGACTTCGCCCGGCTTGACCACCTTGGTGCCGTTGCGCAGGACCAGCACCGGCGCTTCCATCCCCCGGGTGCGCCGCAGGTGGTTCTGCACGACCGCGATGCCGTCCGACCCGTCGCCGTCCACGAGATAGGCCGTGCAGCGGGGCGTCTCGTCGTAGACCTGGATCTCGAAGGCACCCGGGTCGCGCAGCCGGGAGCGCACGCGGCGCATGTGCAGGATGTTCATCTCCACGGCGCGCCCGAGCTCGCCCCGCTTGAGACCGAGCTCCCGCTCGCGCCGCTTGACCGCGCTGGAGGCGGGGTTGAGGAAGAGCAGCCGGACCCGGCAGCCGGACTCCGCCAGCCGCACCAGACGGCGCCCGGAGAAGTTCTGCACCAGCAGGTTGAGCCCGATGCCGATGGCGTCGAGCCGGCGGGCGCCGCCGAAGATGTCCTCGGCCGGGAAGGTGCGCAGCAGCCGCACCCGGTCGGGGTGGACGGCCACGACATCGGCGTACCGGTCGCCGACCAGGTCCTCCACCGCGTCCACCGGCAGCCGCCGCGCGGACGGCACGTCCCCGCCGGCGCCGAGCATCTCCAGCAGCCGCGCGGAGGCCCGTTCGGCCTGGGCGAGGACCGCCTCCGACAGCGCGCGGTTGCGGGAGACGACGTTCCGGGTGACTTCCAGCTCGTCCAGCGCCAGCTCGACGTCCCGGCGGTCGTCGAAGTACGGCTCGAAGCAGGGCCAGTGCTGGACCATCAGCTCCCGCAGCTGCGGCAGGGTGAGGAAGGACAGCACGTTGTCGTCGGCCGGGTCGAGCAGATAGCCCTTGCGGCGGCTGACCTCGCGGACCGCGACCGCGCGCTGCACCCACTCCTGTCCGGCGGGTCCGGCGGCGGCGACCACCCAGTCGTCGCCGTGGACGGGCTCGTACACGGGCCGCAGCACCGCCGCCACCACCGCGCGGAGCCGCTGTTCGACCAGGTTCAGCCAGATGTAGGCGCGGCCCGCCCGCTGGGCGCGGGTGCGCACCTCACGCCAGGCGTCGGCGCCCCAGTCCAGCTCCGGCCCGATCGAGCCCGCGTCCATCGGCCGTGCCAGGGACACCGCGCCGGGCGGGACGTCCGTGGAACTGCTCCCCTCGTGACCGTCGTCACCAGGGGGCAGCTCCAGCCCTCCCGAGCCCACCCGCGCACCGCCTTCCGCTCCCCCGAGCACTCCCCGTCCCAACGATCAAGGAGACTACTCCGCAAGCGGCGCACGGTGCAGCCCGATGGACAGGGTCGTTTCTCAACTTCCCCGAGCCGTGCGCCCGTTCCCTCCACCCCGGTGCCGCGAGTGAGCTGATTCATACCGCGAGCGGCCGGTGCGCGGGTCACGGGCCCAAGGGGCTGGGTAGAAGGTGGTTCCCGCCCGTTCGGGGAGACACGGAAACACTCGGAGCCAAGGCGCCCCACCGGCGCCGTACACCTGAAAGAGTCGTATCCATGCAGGTCTGGCCTGGCGAGGCGTATCCGCTCGGTGCCACGTACGACGGCGCCGGAACGAACTTCGCGGTCTTCACGGAGGCCGCGGACCGAGTAGAGCTGTGTCTGCTGCACGACGACGGCTCCGAGACCGCGATCGAACTGCGCGAGAGTGACGCGTTCGTACGGCACGCGTACCTGCCCGGCGTCATGCCGGGGCAGCGGTACGGCTTCCGTGTGCACGGGCCGTACGCCCCCGAGCGGGGGCTGCTGTGCAATTCGGCGAAGCTGCTCCTCGACCCCTACGCGCGGGCGATCAGCGGGGAGATCCAGTGGGGCGAGGAGGTGTACGGCTACCACTTCGACGACCCCGGCCGGCGCAACGACCTCGACTCGGCGCCGCACACGATGACGTCGGTCGTGGTCAACCCGTACTTCGACTGGGGCGACGACCGGCGCCCCCGAACGGAGTACCACCACACGGTGATCTACGAGGCGCACGTGAAGGGTCTCACCATGCGCCACCCCGGGCTGCCGGAGGAGCTGCGCGGCACGTACGCGGGCCTCGCGCATCCGGCGATCATCGAGCACCTGAGCGAACTGGGCGTCACCGCGCTGGAGCTGATGCCGGTGCACCAGTTCGTGAACGACCACCGGCTGGTGGACATGGGCCTGAACAACTACTGGGGCTACAACACGATCGGCTTCTTCGCCCCGCACAACGCCTACGCCTCCTGGGGCGACCGCGGCCAGCAGGTGCTGGAGTTCAAGTCGGCGGTCAAGGCGCTGCACGAGGCGGGGATCGAGGTGATCC
Organism: Streptomyces speibonae; assembly: GCF_984686075.1. Taxonomy (NCBI): domain Bacteria; kingdom Bacillati; phylum Actinomycetota; class Actinomycetes; order Kitasatosporales; family Streptomycetaceae; genus Streptomyces; species Streptomyces speibonae. The sequence goes on from NZ_OZ480260.1 coordinate 1,713,755, forward strand.
TCGACGTGGTCTACAACCACACCGCCGAGGGCAACCACCTGGGGCCGACCCTGTCCTTCAAGGGGCTCGACAACCCCTCCTACTACCGGCTCACCGACGACCCCCGCTACTACATGGACACGACCGGCACCGGGAACTCGCTGCTGATGCGGTCCCCGCACGTGCTTCAGATGATCATGGATTCGCTGCGGTACTGGGTCACCGAGATGCATGTCGACGGATTTCGCTTCGACCTCGCGGCGACCCTGGCGCGGCAGTTCCACGAGGTGGACCGGCTGTCGTCGTTCTTCGACCTGGTCCAGCAGGACCCGGTGGTCTCCCAGGTGAAGCTGATCGCCGAGCCGTGGGACGTGGGCGAGGGCGGCTACCAGGTGGGCAACTTCCCGCCGCTGTGGACCGAGTGGAACGGCAAGTACCGCGACACCGTGCGGGACCTGTGGCGGGGCGAGCCGCGCACGCTCGCGGAGTTCGCCTCCCGGCTGACCGGCTCCTCGGACCTGTACCAGAACGACGGGCGCCGCCCGCTGGCCTCGATCAACTTCGTGACCTGCCACGACGGCTTCACCCTGCACGACCTGGTGTCGTACAACGACAAGCACAACGAGGCCAACGGCGAGGACAACCGGGACGGCGAGAGCCACAACCGGTCCTGGAACTGCGGGGTCGAGGGCGAGACCGACGACCCGGACGTGCTGCGGCTGCGGGCCCGGCAGATGCGCAACTTCGTCGCCACGCTGATGCTCTCCCAGGGCGTGCCCATGATCAGCCACGGCGACGAGGTGGCCCGCACCCAGCGCGGCAACAACAACGCCTACTGCCAGGACAACGAGCTGGCGTGGCTCGACTGGCCCGACCTCGGGGAGGAGGGCACCGAGGAGGGGGACCCGCGCCGGCAGCTGCTGGAGTTCACCCGCGCGATGGTGTGGCTGCGCAAGGACCACCCCGTCTTCCGCCGGCGCCGCTTCTTCCACGGCCGGCCGGTGGAGGGCACCCACGACGACCTGTCCGACATCGCGTGGTTCACCCCCGAGGGCGCGGAGATGACCCAGCGGGACTGGGACTCCGCGCGGGCGTCGGCGCTGACGGTGTTCCTCAACGGCAACGCCATCTCCGAGCCCGGCCAGCGCGGGGAGCGCATCGCCGACGACTCGTTCCTGCTGATGTTCAACGCCTCACCCAAGCCGCTGGACTTCGTGGTGCCGGTCGACCACGGCCGGCAGTGGCAGGTGGTCGTCGACACCGCCCGCGCGGACGGCGTACCGCCGGGCACCGGGCCGAAGGTGACGGCGGGAACGCGGCTGACCCTGACCGACCGGAGCCTGACGGTGTTGCAGCGGCCGGTGTAGGTGCTCCAGCCCGTCTGGGGGGTACCCCCTCTGGGGGAGTTCGAGGACGAGGCCCGAAGGGCCGAAAGGGGGGTCTGGGGCGCAGCCCCCAGGGACGATGGGGGTACCTCCCGCTCGAGCGAAGCCGAGAGTGGGGGAGGGAAGGGGCGGCGGGGGCGGGAAACACCCCCCTCGCGTCCCGAACGGCGGATCGATGACACGTAAGGCGGCCACGCGGGTACGTAGGTTCCCATGACCCCTGAGCGACCTGATCCGGACGTGCCCACGGCCACGTACCGGCTGCAGCTGCAGCCCGGCTTCCCCTTCCGGGCGGCGGCGGACGCCGTACCGTACGTGGCCTCGCTCGGCGTGTCCCATCTGCATCTGTCGCCCGTCCTGGAGGCCGTGCCCGGCTCCCCGCACGGCTACGACGTGGTGGACCACACGCGCGTGCGCGAGGAGCTCGGCGGCGAGGAGGGGCTGCGGGCGCTGGCGCGCACCGCGCGGGAGCACGGGCTCGGGCTGATCGTGGACATCGTCCCCAACCACATGGCGATGGTCCCCCGGCACAACCGTGCCCTGTGGGAGGTGCTGCGCGACGGCCCGTCCTCGCCCTTCGCGCGGTGGTTCGACATCGACTGGGAGGCGCAGGGCGGGCAGGTGCTGCTGCCGGTGCTGGGCGGGCCCCTGGCCGGCGAGGCCGGCCACCTCAAGGCGGACGGCGACGTGCTGCGCTACTACGACCACGTGTTCCCGCTGCGCGAGGGCACCGCGGGGCTGCCCCTCCCCCAGCTGCTGGACGCGCAGTGGTACCGGCCCGTGTGGTGGCGCCTGGCCCGGACCGAGCTCAACTACCGGCGGTTCTTCAGCATCTCCGAGCTGATCGGGGTGCGCGTGGAGGACCCGGAGGTGTTCGAGGCGACCCACGCCAAGACCCTGGAGCTGCTCCGGGAGGGCGTGATCGACGGGCTGCGCGTCGACCACCCCGACGGACTCGCCGACCCCGACGGCTATCTGCGGCGGCTGCACGAGGCCACGGGCGGCCGGTGGACGGTGGTGGAGAAGATCCTCGCCGACGGCGAGACGCTGCCCGCCTCCTGGCCCGTCGCGGGCACCACCGGCTACGACGCCCTGCGCCACGTGGACGGCCTGTTCACCGACCCGGCCGGGGTCGAGGAGCTGCTCGGCCGGTACCGGCGGTTCGCGGCGCCGCGGACGGACCGGGGCGGCGACTGGGACGCCACGGTACGGCACGCCGCGTACCGGGTGCTCACGCACGAGCTGGCCACGGAGGTGGACCGGCTGGTCCGGGTGACGAGCCGGCTGTGTGCGACCTCGCCGGAGCTGGCGCTGCGCGACCGCGCGCCCTGGGCGCTGCGCACCGCGCTCCGGGAACTGCTGGTCCGCCTGGAGGTCTACCGTCCCTATTCCTCCGTCGACGCCGGCGGTGTGGTGACCGAGGAGGCCGCCGCCGAGGCCCGGCGCGCCTTCGCCGTCCCGGAGGAGGCCGGTGCGGTGGACGTCGTACGGGATCTGGTGCTCGGACGGTACGGGGACGGGCCGGCGCAGGTGGAGTTCCGTACGCGGTTCGCGCAGACGGCGTCGGCGCTGCGGGCCAAGTCCGTCGAGGACACCGCGTTCTACCGGTATGTGCCGCTGCTGTCGGCGACGGAGGTGGGCGGCGACCCGGGCGCTCCCGCGGTGTCGCCGGAGCGGTTCCACGCGTACTGCGCGCGCGTGCAGCGCGACTGGCCGGCCGGCGGGACGGTGCTGTCCACACACGACGCCAAGCGCAGCGCGGATGTGCGGGCGGCGCTGCATGTGCTCACCGAGTGCCCGCAGCGGTGGGCGGACGTCCTCGCGGAGGTGACCCGCGCGGGTGACGGCGTCCCGGACGCTCAGCTGGCGTGGGCGGCCTGGCAGACGGTGTTCGGGCTGGGTCCGGCGGCGGAGGAGCGGGTCCAGGGGGCGCTGCTGAAGCATGTGCGTGAGGCGGGCCTGTACACCAGCTGGACGGAGCAGGACCCGTCGTACGAGGAGGCGGTGGCACGCTTCGTCGCGGCGGGGCCGTGCGGGGTGCCGGGCGAGCGGATGGCGGCGTTCCGCGCGTCGCTGGAGCCGCACATCCGGGCGAACGTGCTGGGCGCGGCGCTGGTCCATCTGACGATGCCCGGGGTGCCTGACCTCTATCAGGGCACGGAGCGCGAGTACCGCGCGCTGGTCGACCCGGACAACCGGCGGACCGTGCGGTTCGAGCGCGACGGGGGCGACGGGAGCGGCAAGGAGGCGGTGACGCGCAGGGCCCTGGGGGTGCGGGCGCGGCGGCCGGAAGTCTTCGGTGAGACGGCGTCGTACGAGCCGGTGGCGGTCGAGGGGCCCGCGGCGGCGCACTGCACGGCGTTCGTCCGGTCCGGTGAGGTGCTGACCGCCGTGACCCGGCTGTCGCTGCGGCTGGCGGAGGGGGGCGGCTGGCGCGGGACGCGGCTGGTGCTGCCGCCGGGGCGGTGGGCCGATGCGCCGGCGGCGAGACGGACGTTCGAGGGGCGTGTGGAGGTGGCGGAGCTGTTCGAGGAGTTGCCGGTGGCGCTGCTCGAGCGGGTCGCGGAGCGGTGAGTGGCGGGGCGGGGCCGGACCGTCGGCGGCTTCCTCCGGCGTGCCTCCAGGCGCCCCCTGAGGGCTCCCCCGTCGCGCCCTTGACACCGTCCCGCCGCCGTGGGGTACTTCGCAGTGCGGATTCGGGCGGTGACGGGGGGTGAGTCCGCTGCTGGAGTCTCGCTATCCGACGGTGGCCGAATTGGTCTTCTCCGCCCGGGTGCTGGCCCTGCAGTGGCCGGGCCTGTGCGAGCTGCGGGAGGTGGGTGCCTCCCGCGCGGGGCGGCCGCTGCACCTGCTGTCCGTGGGACGGGCCCGGCGAGCCGTGCTGGTGGTGGCCGGGGCCCACGCCAACGAACCGGCCGGCGGGGGCACGCTGCTCTCGCTGGCCCGGCGGGTCCTGCACGAGCGGGAACTGCGCGACGGGACGTCCTGGCACTTCCTGCTGTGCGCGGACCCCGACGGGGCGAGTCTCCATGTGACGCCGGCGCCGCGGAGTCTGTACGACTACCACATGGGCTTCTTCCGTCCTGCGGGGCCGGAGCAGCCGGAGTGGGCGCCTGCCGCGTTGCCGCCCGGGCGGCTGCCGCCCGAGACGCTCGCGCTGACCGGGGTGATCGACGAGGTGCGGCCCTATCTTCAGGTGTCCCTGCACGGCACCGACCTGGGCGGCAGCTGGGTGCAGCTGACGCGGGACGTGCCGGGGCTGGCCGAGCCGTTCGCCAAGTCGGCGGCGGAGTTGCACATTCCGGTGGAGACGGGCGCGTCGGACGCGGCGGGGTGGCCGACGTCCGGGCCCGGGGTGCGGGTGATGCCGGAGCCGGAGGCCGCGCCGGCCTATCCGAGCCTGACGGACGACGCCCGGCGCAGCACCTGGTACCACGCGCACCGGTACGGGGGTCTGACCGCGGTGATCGAGGTGCCGATGTGGGCGAGCGACCTGGTGGACGACCCGGCCCCGCATCCGGCGCCGGACGCGGCGATCCACCGTCTGGCGGAACGGCTGCTGCGGGACGCGGAGGAGGTGCGGCGGGTGCTGGAGGACGCGGGGGGCGCGGAGGGCGCGGTGGGCGCGGTGGCCGGGCGCGTCGACTGTCCGCTGGTGCGGGCGGCCACGTGGGGGCTGGAGCTGGTGCCGGGGCTGGCGGCCGACCTGGTCCGCACGCCGGCGGCGGACGGGACACGGGCGTATGTGGGGAGCGTGGACGCGTTCGTGCGGCGGGTGCCGCTCAGGGCGGCGGCGATGCTGCGGCGGGCGCTGGGGGCGGCGGACGGGCGGGCGGCGGCGCGGCTGGAGCGGTTGGTGGCGCTGTGGAGCGAGGAGTTCGCGGTGCGGTTCCGGGCGCGGTGGGTGCCGGTGGGGCACCAGGTGGAACACCAGTCCCGCACAGTCCTCGCCACAGCCCACCACGCCCGCGCCCACACGTAGCCGCGGGCAGCCACCCCACCCTGCGGGGGGCAGTCGCACCGCACCCACCCACCCAGCTGCGGGCAGTCGTGCCGCTGGGGCGGCACGGGTGGGCGCAGCGGCACCCGGCGAGCGCCGGCGAGTGAACCCACCCCCCCTGGCTCGCCCACGCACCGGTGTGCCTGTGCACCCACGCGAGTTGCACACTGCCGGCGTTGGTGCGGGCCGGGGGGTGTTCGCGCAGCCCGGCGCCAACGGGGTGCCGTCGCGCCCACCCGTGCCGCCCCAGCGGCACGACTGCCCGCGGAGGGCGGGGGCAGCGGCGCACCGCGGGAGCCGCGGACCGCGGGGGGCCGCCGGGGCCGCAGGCCCGAGGCCGGGAGGCCGGGAGGCCGACCGGGGCCGGAGGGCCGGCGGCCCGCGGCCGGGAGGCCCGAAACCGGGGGAGGCCGGGGGCCTGCGGGCGGGAGGCCCGAGGCCGGGGGCGGGAGGCTGGGGGCTACTGGGGGGTGAGGTCGAAGATGGGGCCGGTGTGGGCTGTCAATGTGCAGGGGTTGGGGAAGGTCTGCGTGTAGTCGATCGGGTGGTTGTGCCATACGCCGTGGGCGTGTGCCGTCACCGGCGCGTAGATCATCGGGCAGATCCCGTCCCGCAAGGGGACGTCGGCGATGCGCCCGTCCACCGCGGCCAGCTCCGCGCACGCGTCGGCCGCACGCCGGTGCTCACCCCCCGGCGGATCGCACCGCAGCATCGTGCCGCCCCCCGACACCGACGGAGTCTCCCCGTGGCTGACCGTGAGCATCAGCCAGCTCTCCTCGGCACCCGCACGCGCGGACTCCGCCCGTGCGGGTGCCGCACAGGCGAGCAGGACGAGGGCGGCGGTCAGTGCCGCCGCGCGTACCGCTTTCACTGAGATGTGCGTCATTCCCGTTGCATCGGCACGGCGGTCCCCGAACCCCACCCCGGCTCACCCGAACGGGAGGGTCCGGGCGTGCGCCGCGCGGCCAGCGCGAACGCGGCGAGTACCACGCGCGTCTGGTACTCGGCCTGACGTGCGACAGGGATCCACCGCGCCCCCATCGCGTCCCGGTAGTCCGCGCACCGCGCGTCGATCAGCCGGTCCAGCTCCGGCAGCGCCCCCGCCGGATCGCACCCCGCGCGGGTCACCAGCTGGTGCAGCAGCCCGGCGGTGCGCAGGGCCAGCCGCCGCCCGGCGAGGCGCAGCGCCGTGAGTCCGCTGGTGTCCATCCTCGGCAACGGATGCGCAGAATCGTTACGGCAATCGGGGTCCCACGCGTCGGCGAGCCCGGGGCAGACCAGTAAATAGTCGTCGACCGGGGCGAGCAGCCGCGCCGCGTCCGGCACGCCCGCGACGTACGGCCGTATCCGGGCCGTCAGATCGCCCAGCACCCGCGTGTCCTCGCGCAGCGTGCGGCTGACGGAGCGCAGCTCCGCCTCCGCGTCGGCGTGCGGGGAGGCGTCCCCGACGGCCGGCACGCCCCACATGGGCGCCTCGACGACCGCGGTGACGGTGCCGTACCGGTACGGGTGGAACCACGTCGACTCCACGGCCGCCTCGGTGATGGCCGCGGCGAGGTCGCGGCGGTGCGGGGGCGGGATCCGGTAGACGGCGGGGCCGAGTCCCGGCCAGTACAGGGCGTCGTAGGCGCCGAGCTCGCGCGGGATGCCGAGACGGGCGGCGATGCCCGCGACCCTCCGGTCGAGGCCGGGCAGGTCGTGGGTGAGCTCGACGAAGCCGCCGCCGACGTCGACGCCGTGCAGGGAGCACTGGAGAAAGGGCCGCAGTTCGTCCTGGACGGCGAGCAGGGCCCGGGTCTCCGGCAGCGCGGCGGCCGCCGCGCCGTCGGGCAGCCATTCGGGTTGTTCCAGGAAGCCGGGCCGGAAGAAGTTCCGGAAGTGGTGGCCGAGGGTGTACGGGCCGGTCATCCAGCGCTCGTTGCGGCGCAGCCCGTCGGGGTCCAGACAGAGCAGCAGGTTCCAGGTGGCGTCGGCGCCCTCGGTGAGCCGGGGGTCGGCCAGCGCGCGCTCGGCCAGGCGCAGGACGGTCGCGCCGCCCACGGGCTCGTTGGCGTGCGGTCCGGCGACGACGAGGGCCTGGCGGTCGCCGTGGCCGATGCTCAGCAGCCACAGGGAGACGCCCGCGCGGGAGGCGCCGACGGGGCGCAGCCGGGCGTCGCGGGGATGCCGGGCGACGAGGGCGGCGGCCCGCGCGCCCAGTTCGCCGACGGTCGGATAACGCAGGAGGGGCGGCAGGGCACACCTCCACGAAGTGGTGCCGTCTTCTCACCGGGAGTGCAGGGGGTACGCACAGTGAGTCACGACTTCGGGGTGTACGTCAACACCACGGCACGCACCGGGATTTGGCGGGGGTCAGCTCACCGCGAGCCGGTAGGTGATCTGGCCGAAACCGACCTGATCGCCCTCGCGCACGACGGCCGCGCCGACCACCCGGCGTCCGTTCACCGTCGTGCCGTTGGTCGAGCCGAGGTCCCGCAGCACCCACAGGCCGCCCTGGTGACGGAGTTCGGCGTGCACGCGGGAGACCGTCTCGTGGCTGATGCGCAGCCCGCTGGCGGGATCGCGTCCTATGCGCAGCGGGTGTCCGGCGGCCGGGTGCGGCAGCAGCAGTTTGGGCAGCTTCTCGGCCTGCCAGGCCCGGCGCAGCCGCACGGTGAAGCCGGACACCGCCTCGACCGTGCCGAACACCGCGCGCGAGAGGCGGCTTTCCCTCGGCAGGTCGGCGGTGAGCGCGGCGAGTTCGTCGGAACGCCGCGCGGTGAGCGCGAGTTCCATGCGCCGGATGAAGGTGTCGTGCGACAGGCGCCCCTTGGCGACGCCGTCCCGCAGTACGCTCAGCGCCTTGTCGCGCTCCGCGTCGGACAGCCGCGCGGGGTACGTGTGGAACTCGAAGGACGACGTCACGCTGTTGATTGTCGGTCAGCGACGGCCGGGCTGTCCAGAAACAAAGGCAACGGCCGGGCTACAGAACACCTGGCGACACCCGCCGCGAAAGGGACGATCCCCCGGCGAAGTGATCTCCCATGACGCACGATGGACGGGCTACATCACGGTGAGCAGACGAAGGGGAACCGTCCGTGCAGTTCGAGGTGTGGGCACCGAAGGCCGGCAGAGTGACGCTCCAGTGCGACGGCGTCACGCGCGCGCTGGAGCGCGATCCGCGGCGCGAGGGGTGGTGGAGGGGGGAGGCCGAGGCGCACGACGGCTCCCGGTACGGCTTCGCGCTGGACGACGGTCCCGTGCTGCCCGATCCGCGCTCGCGCCGCCAGCCGGACGGGCCGGACGGGCTCAGTGCCGTCGTGGACCACGACCGGTTCACCTGGCGCGCGCGGTGGACCGGGCGTCCGCTGCCCGGGGCGGTGCTGTACGAGCTGCACGTGGGCACGTACACCCGCGAGGGCACCTTCGACGCCGCCGCCGAGCGGCTCGGCCATCTCGCGGACCTGGGCGTGACGCACGTGGAGCTGATGCCGGTGTGCCCGTTCCCGGGCCGGCACGGATGGGGGTACGAGGGGGTGTCGCTGTGGGCCGTGCACGAGCCGTACGGCGGCCCCGAGGGGCTGAAACGGTTCGTCGACCGGGCGCACTCCCTGGGACTCGGCGTCGTCCTGGACGTGGTGCACAACCACCTGGGGCCGTCGGGCAACTATCTGCCGCGGTTCGGCCCGTACTTCACCGACACCCATCACACCCCCTGGGGCGCGGCGGTCAACCTGGACGCGCCCGGCTCCGACGAGGTGCGCGCCTATCTCCTGGAGAGCGCCCTCGCGTGGCTGCGGGACTACCGGCTCGACGGGCTGCGGCTGGACGCGGTGCACGCGCTGGTGGACACGCGCGCGACGCACTTCCTGGAGGAGCTGTCCCGGGCCGTGGACGCCCTGGCCGCCGACACCGGCCGCCCGCTGTTCCTCGTCGCCGAGTCGGACCTCAACGACCCCCGGATCATCACACCGCGCGAGGAGGGCGGCCTCGGGCTGCACGCGCAGTGGAACGACGACTTCCACCATGCCCTGCACACCGCGCTGACCGGTGAATCGCGCGGCTACTACTCCGACTTCGCGCGCGACCCGTTCGCGGCGCTGGCCAAGACGCTCACCTGTGGCTTCTTCCACGACGGGACGTACTCCAGTTTCCGGGGCCGGCACCACGGCCGGCCGCTGGACCGCGACCGGGTGGCCGCGCACCGGCTCCTGGGCTACAGCCAGACCCACGACCAGGTGGGCAACCGCGCCCAGGGGGACCGGCTGTCCGCGCTGGTCTCCCCCGGGCTGCTGGCCTGCGCGGCGGCGCTGACACTGACCGCCCCCTTCACCCCGATGCTGTTCATGGGGGAGGAGTGGGCGGCGGGCACGCCCTGGCAGTTCTTCACCGACCACACCGATCCGGAGCTCGCCCGGGCGGTGAGCGCGGGCCGGCGGCGGGAGTTCGCGGCGCACGGCTGGGCCGAGGAGGACGTGCCCGACCCGCAGGACCCCGCCACCCGCGACCGCTCCTGTCTGGACTGGTCGGAGCCGGAGCGCGAGCCGCACGCGCGCATGCTGGCCTGGTACCGGCTGCTGGCCGCCGTGCGCCACGCACAGCCGGACCTCACCGACCCCGGCCTCGGCGACACCAAGGTGGCCTACGACGACGAGCGGCGCTGGCTGGCCTTCCGGCGCGGCGACGTCCGGGTGGCCGTCAACCTCAGCGACCGGCCCGCCGCCGTCCCCCTGGGGTTGCCCGGTGCGCGGATCCTCGCGGCGTGGGAGCCGGTGGAGCCGCCGGGCGCGGACGGGGTGCTGCGGCTGCCCGCGGAGTCGGCGGCAGTACTGCTCCAGGAGTGACAGGAGTGAACGGGCCACCGGCTCCGCACGCGGCCTTCGGGGCGCCTCCGGGGCGAGGACCGGAGCCGGGCCCGTTCCGTCAGCCCGTTTCCGTCAGACCCGTTCCAGGGGCCGGTGCGGCCCCTCCGGGAGCCGCACCGTGATGCCGTCGCCGGGGCGCACCGTGCCGCCCTCCTTCACCACGCTCATGATTCCGGCCTTGCGGACGACGTTCCCCGCCTCGTCACGGCCGACGACCTGCCGGAGCAGGCCGTCCTGGAACGCGTCGATCTGCACGCACGGGTTGCGCAGCCCGGTGACCTCCAGCACGGCCTCGTCGCCGATGTGCAGCAGGGTGCCGGCCGGCAGGCCGAGCAGGTCGATGCCGCGCGTGGTGATGTTCTCGCCGAGCTCACCGGGTCCCACCTCGAAGCCCTGCCGGGCGACCTCGGTGAACAACGCCTCGTGGATGAGATGCACCTGACGCAGGTTCGGCTGCGTGGGGTCCTGGGCGACACGCGAGCGGTGCTTGACCGTCACACCGGCGTGGACGTCGCCCTCCACACCAAGCCCGGCGAGCAGCGTGATGCTCTCCCGGTTCGGCTTGGTGAAGGAGTACTCACCGTTGCTGCTGACCGCCACCACTGTCCCGCTCATGTCCGCGCCCCCGTCGTCGGCACCACTGGTCGGCCCTCACCCTAACGGGCGCGTCGCTAGAGCGCGTCGTCCTCCTTGCGCAGGTCCGTGACCCGCTCCAGCATGATCGGTTCCCAGGCCCGGCGCAGCCGGGTGCGCAGCAGCCGCAGCCGCGGCCGGGCGGTGGCGCGGCCGGCGAGGGCGTCGGCGAGGTGGACGACGGCGTCGCAGCGGGCCAGCCAGAGGCCGCGCAGGCACGGGCGGGCGCCGTACCCGGCGAGGGTGGCGGCGCGGACGGCGGCCGGGGCGCCGACGGCGACCGCGAGGCCCGCGATGTCCTCGGCGGGGTCGCCGACGACCGCCGCGTCCCAGCCGAGGACGCCGCGCACCCGGCCGTCGCCGCCGACCAGGAGGTGCCCGCCGGTGAGGGCGTGGTGGACCAGGACGGCCGTGCCGGACTGGGCGGCGAGCTGGACCGCGGCGGGCGGGCTGAGCTGGTCCAGCCGTCCGGGGTCGAACTCGTCGGCCTCGGCGAGCCGTTCGGCGGCCTCGCGGGCGGCCCGGCGCAGGGCCTCGAGGGAGCGCGGGGCCACGCGCGGCACGCCGAGGGTCTCCGCCTGCCGCACCGGCACCTTGTGCAGCCCCGTGAGCAGCCCGGACAGGTCGGTCTCGCCGACGGCGGAGACGGTGTGCTCCTCCGCCGTACCGCCGGGCAGCCTGGTGTCGAGGGTGCACAGCAGTCCGGGCGCCCACTCCCCCTGTGCCACCAGGACCGGCAGCGCCGCCGGCACGTGCGGGCGGACGAGGTCGCGCAGCCGCGGTTCGCGGCGCCGGCGGGCGCTCGTCCCGCGGTCCGGGGCGAGCCGCAGCACATGGTGGGCGCCGACCCACCAGGCGGTCTGCCCGGCCTCCTCGCTGACGGGCCGGACGTCGGGTCCGGGCGCGGCTGCCGCGCCGCTGTCCTTGAGCAGCGTGCGGGCCAGTCGGCGGACGGTGTCCGCGGTGGGTGTGGGTGCCTGGGTCATCTCTCGCCATTGCCGTTCGGGGAGGCGGTAGGGGGACGTCGGGTGACGTTCAGTCCACTATGACCATCTCCCGCGCGGTGTTGTTCAACCGCCTCCCCCCGTCCCCGGTCACGGCCACGATGTCCTCGATGCGCACCCCGAACCGGCCGGGCAGGTACACGCCGGGTTCGACGGAGAAGCACATGCCGGGGACGAGGGGCTGCTCCTCGCCCTCGATCATGTACGGCGGTTCGTGGGTGGTGACGCCGATGCCGTGCCCGGTGCGGTGGATGAAGTACTCCCCGTACCCGGCGCCGGCGATGACGGCGCGGGCGGCTCGGTCGACGTCCTGACAGGCGGCGCCGGGCCGCACCGCGCGGAAGCCCGCCTCCTGCGCCTCGCGCACCAGGTCGTGCACCCGGCGTTCCTCGTCGGTGGGTTCGCCGACGTGCACGGTGCGGGAGGTGTCGGAGCCGTAGCCGTCCTTGAGGCCGCCGAAGTCGAGGACGACCATGTCGCCGCGTCCGATGACGCGGTCGCCGGCCTCGTGGTGCGGGTTGGCCCCGTTGGGTCCGGAGGCCACGATGGTGAAGTCGACCTGGGAGTGGCCGGAGCGGCGCAGCAGGGCGGCGAGGTCGGCGGCGACGTCGGCCTCGCGGCGGCCGGCGAAGGCCACGCCCCTGATCTCCTCGAACGCGGCGTCGGCGGCCGCTCCGGCGGCGGCGAGGAGGTCGAGTTCCGCCGCGTCCTTGACGGCGCGCAGCATGGGAAGGGCCTCGGTGAGGGCGGCGTAGGAGGTGCCGGGAAGCGCCTGCTGCAAGCCCAGCAGGTGCAGCGCCCAGGTGTTGTCGCTGATGCCGTACCGGCCGTCCGCGTCCAGCAGGGCGGCGGTGGCGGCGTAGGGGTCCTTGCCGTCGGTCCAGTCGCGCAGGGTGAGGGCGGGGGCGCCGGCGGCGTGCTCGGCGTCGGGGGCCTCCAGGGTGGGGACGACGAGCACCGGGTCCCGGCCGGCCGCCAGGACCAGCAGGGTGAGCCGCTCGGTGACCGCGGTGGGGGTGTAGCCGGTGAGCCACACCAGGTCGGGGCCGGGTGCCACGAGCAGTCCGGCCAGTCCGGCGTCGGCGGCCTGCCGCGCAGCCCGCTCCATCCGGGCCTTGTAGTCGTCGGCGGTGAAGGACGCGGGCGTGGTGCCGGTCATCCGGGTGCCTCCCAGGGCGGACGTCGGGCCTACGGGCAGCATCCTGCCCGGCGGGCGGGGGCGGCGCGAGCCGGTTCGCCGGGTTCGCCCTCACCCCTGCCTCACCTCCCCCGCACTCCTGCCTGAACTAATGGCAAATGGTTGTCCAACCATTACATCCCAAGATGAGATCGCCTTCGACGTTGGCAGTCCCAGCCGAGGAGGCGTACGACCGTGCTCGTACTCGCGCACATCAGCGATCTGCATCTGGACGGAACCGCGAGGGCGACCGAGCGCGCCCGGCGGGTGCGACCGGCTGTGGGAACTGCCGGTACCGCCCGACGCGCTGCTGGTGACCGGGGACATCGCGGACCACGGCACCGAGACCGAGTACGAGGAGGCCGCCCGCCTGCTCGGACTGCGCGACGGCGGCGCCCCGTTCCCGGTGCTGACCTGTCCGGGCAACCACGACAGCCGGGCGCCGTACCGCAAGGCGCTGCTGGGGGAGCCGGCCGCCGACGGGCCGGTCAACAGCGTGCGGGGGCTGGACGGCGGGGCCGTGCTGATGTGCGATTCGAGCATCCCGGGGCGCGACGACGGCGAGCTGGGCGCGCGGACCCGCGCCTGGATCGAGTCGACGCTCGACACGCTCCCCGACGGCCTTCCGGCCCTGCTCGCCTTCCACCACCCGCCGGTACCGCTGCACCACCCCCTGCCCGACTCCCCACCCGCTGCGCGACGCGGCCGCGCCGGCGGAGCTGATGGCGCGCCGGCCCCGGGTGGCCGGGCTGATCACCGGGCACGCCCACACCCCGGCCGCCACCACGTTCGCCGGCCGCCCCGTGCTGGTCGGGCCGGGCATGACGTGGACGCTGCGGCTGCCCTGGGAGGGCGAGCAGGTCGCGGACCGGGACGCGCCGGTCGGACTCGCCTTCCACGTCCTGGACGACGAGGCGCGGCTCACCAGCCACTTCCGCGTGGTCATGTGACGATGCCGGGGACGGCCGTGAGCCGCCGGTGACCGCCGCCGGCCCGGCGCACCGTCAGCGTCACCTCCTCGCCCGGCCGGGCCCGGGCCACGGCACGGGCCAGGTCGGCGGCCGAGCCGACGCGTTCGCCGCCGAAGGCGAGGAGCACGTCGCCCCGTACCAGACCGGCCGAGAAACCCGGGCCCGGGACGTGCACGCCGACGACCCGGGCCCCCGGCCCCCGGCCGTCGGCCACCTCCACCCCGAGCCGTACGACGACGGGGGCGGGCGCCGGCGCGGAGGGCGCCCCGCGCGGCGGTGACGCGGCCGGGCCGGCGAGCGGGACCGCCCCCGCCCGCCGCTCCGGCCCGGTGAACGCGCCCGCGCCGACGACGGTGGCGCCCATCGCGCCCAGCCCGACCCCCGACAGCACCAGGACCGCACCGGCCGCCACCCCGAGCAGCGCGGTCAGCAGCCGCCGTCCGCGCCGTCGCCCGGCCTGCTGCCCGGACTGCCGGGACTGCCGGGACTGCCGGGACTGCCGGGACTGGCGGGACTGGCGGGACTGGCGGGCGTGCCCGGGACGCTCCCGGGCTCTGCCCGGATCCCCGGGCAGGGGCTTGGGCCGCAGCGCGGGTCGTTCCACGGCTGCCTCCGGCACCGGCGCCGGGCCGTCAGGCCGGCACCGGCCGGGCCGGTGCGCGGTACGGAAGGAAGCCGTGGACCCGGCCGGACAGGTAGGCGTCCTGGTACCGCGGGACGCTGCGGTGCCAGTTGAGGATGCCCGCCATCCAGTTCTGGAGGTCCGTCACATAGTCCGCCATGATCTTCCGCGCCTCCTGCGACAGCTGGAAGTCGTCGTAGACGACCGGCAGTTCGTGCTCCACGACGTGCTGGAACTGGCGCATCCGCTGGTTCATCAGGTCCTGCACCACGGGCAGCGCGGTCGGGTAGTCGACGCCGAAGAAGTTCTGCACGACGAGGATCGCGTTGTGGATCTCGCCCTCGAACTCGATCTCCTTCTGGTAGGAGAAGATGTCGTTGAGGAGGCAGGCGTAGTCCATCGCCGCGTTCTCCAGGGAGCGCACGGGACCGCTGCGGTAGACCTCCGGCGGCACCGCGGGACCGTGGCCGGCGCGGCAGAGTCCCAGGGTGAGGTCGGAACCGAAGGTGGCGCGCCGCATCTCCAGGTAGTCCACCGGGTCCGGGACGCGGTGCTGGATCTGGTTGGACAGCTCCCACACCCACGCCTCGGTCATCGACTCGATCGCGGACTTCAGCGGGCGGCGCTCCTCGGGGGTCATGCCGGCCGTGGTACGCGCCCACAGGTCGGTCAGGGAGCGCTCCATGGCGTTGACGGGCGGCGGCACCGGTCCGTCGTCGAGGGGCATGCAGGCCGCGAGGCGGGCCGTGGTCAGCCGGGCGGCGGCCGGGTCGCGGCGGTGGCCGTACACCAGCGGGTAGTAGTCGTCGCCGTAGGTGCCGAAGGCCAGCCAGTCCGAGGAGAGGTCGAGCTGTTCCTGGGTGGCGTCCGGGTCGAGGCCCGCCGCGCACAGCGGCAGGTCGCAGCTCGCCAGCTTGTCCTCGTCCCAGACGCCCTCGTTGAGGATGCCCATGCGCCGGGACCACTCCAGCAGATGCCGGCGCGAACCGTCGAGGGCGGGGCTGAGCTCCAGCGGGTAGGGCATCTCGATCTCGGGGATGACCGACGGGCCGACCTTGGGATGGGGCACGTGGGTGTGGGCGCGCAGGCGGCGGGCCCCGGTGGTGCTGAGCAGCGCGCCGATGCCGGCGGCGGACGTGCCGGGGCCGGACGGCACCTCCCAGGGGGAGCGGGAGCGCGCGCCCTCGTTCATGTACCGGCTGGAGCGCATGTGCCATTCGTGGCCGCCGGACTGCCAGTCCTGGAGTCCCTTGGTATAGGCCGCCACGGCCGCGAGCTGGTCCGGGGTGAGGCCGTTCTCCAGCGCGACCGCGGGGACCTCGGTGAACGCGGTGTGCTCGAACTGGTGCAGCCGTGAGGTCAGGACGTCGTTGACGAGGTCGGCGGCCTCCTGGGCGGTGCAGCCGAAGAACGTCTCCAGGACCAGCACGCCGTTGCTGAGTTCGCCCTCGTCCTCGACCTCGCGCTGGTAGGAGAACAGATCGTTGCGCAGGTGCACGGCGTCGGAGAACGTCTCCATCAGCACCCGCAGCGGCCGGGTGCCGGCGACGGCGGCGGGGACCTCGGCGGTCGCGTACTCCACGAGCCCCGCCGACCAGGGGGCGCCGCCCACCTTGCGGCGCATCTCGATGTACTCGACGGGGTTGGCGATCCGCCCCTCGTTGATGTTGGACAGCTCCCACATCGACTCGTTGAGGAGGTGTTCGGTGGCGACGGCGAACCGGCGGCGCCAGTCCGCGGACATCGCCGGCACCGTGCGCGCCCACAGGTCGGCCAGGCCCGCCTCCACCGGGTTCTCCGGCTCGGGGACGGGCGTCGCCGGATCGAGCGGCATGAACAGCGGCAGCCGGTCCAGGTGGGCCTTTCCGGCGGCGCGGTCCTGGGTGCGCTTGTACTTCTCCAGGAAGTGGTCGTCGAAGAAGAAGACCCACACGTACCAGTCGGTGACGAGGGAGAGGGCGGGGCCGTCGCAGTCGGGATGGGTGTAGGCGCAGAGCAGTCCGTAGTCGTGCGCGTCGAGGTCGGACTGCTCCCAGACCCCGCTGCCCTCCAGCATCCCCATCTCGCGTGCCCACGCCGTCGAATGGGCTCTCGCCCCGTCGACGTGCGGATTGAGGCGCGCGGGGTGCGGCAGGTAGAAGTGCGGGAGTTCGAACGGCTGCGTCATGGCCGGGAGCTACCCGTGGCCCGGTGACGGCATCCGCCGGCCGGGACGTGATCACACCATCGCGTGAACCCTGCCCGGTACGGGAGTCGTTGAGGTCATGTCCGTACCTGAATCAGCGCGTGGGTGCCGGCCGTGCGCCAGCTCCGCCCCTCCGCGTCCGTCAGCGCCGCCTCGGTCGCGGCATCCAGTCCGGTGATCACGTCGGACTTGAGGGTGCGCAGCGCGGCGACCGGCCCCGGGAAGTACCCGGTGACGTCCGCGAACGGGGTGGTGGGCGGCCAGTACCGGTCGCCCACGAGGCGGCGGTAGTTGAGGTCGCCCTTGACGACGGTGAGGGTGGCGGCGGCGAAGTCGGCGCGCAGGTCGTCCGGCATCCGCTCGTAGGGCAGCGGCGAGCAGGAGAAGGGATGCGCGCGCAGGGCGAGGCGGCCGTCGGCGAGGGCGTCCCACAGACCGCGCCCGTACGCCGCCGCCGCTCCCCCGGCGCCGGTGAGCCGGCCCACCGCGTCGACGACGTCGGCGGTGGTGGCGTCGGAGACGTAGTACGGGTACGGCTTGATGTGCAGCACGGCCCGGCCGATGCGGCCGTGGGCCAGGAGGTGCGCGACGAGCAGCAGGTCGGGGACGAGTTCGCGGCCCGCGTTGTCGGCGACCAGGCAGAGCGTGCCCGTGCCGGAGGAGAGCAGCGGCCACAGCCGTTCGCTGTCGTCGGCCACCAGGGCGGGGACGGCGGCCGTCTCCTCGGCCCCTTCGGCGGACAGCCGGAAGCCGAGGTCGGCGCGGTTGCCCCACAGGGAGCCGTGCAGCAGGGCCCGCGCCCGCTCCTCCTCCGGGCGGCCGGCGAGGTCGTCGAGCGCGGCCAGTTCCTCGTCCGTGGCGGGTGAGCCGAGTTCGGCGAGCTTGGACGGGCGGAAGGGGTCGATACCCTGCCAGGGGCCGGGTCCGAAGTAGCCCACGGCGTGCAGCAGCCGGCGGTAGAACCAGCTCTCGGACCACAGCCAGGGCACCTCGAACCAGGTGCGTCCGGCGTGCTTGTCCATCCCCCAGGACGCCCAGCGCTCCCGGTCGTGGGCCGTGGCGGGCAGGGGTTCGATCGTGCCCTCGGTGCAGTTGGCCAGCAGGGCGTCGAGCGCGTCTCGCTGCGCCGGTCCGTACGGGAGGGCCTCGCGCACCTGCCGGATGATCGCGGGGTGCCGCTCGGCCAGCACACTGTGGGGGAACGTGCCGGGCTCGTCGGCGACGATCACGGGGGCGGTGGGGATCTCGGACATGCGGCTCACCGTAACGCGCGCCCGTGGGCGCCGCCGTGCGTCACACCGGGGCGATCTCCCGTTCCAGCCGTGCGGCCAGGCTGAGATAGCGGGCGCGCCGGGTGACGGGGACCAGTCCGCGGATGAGGATCTGCCACATCTCGGCGGTGCGGCGGGGCTGTCGGGCAACGGATTCCCTGGAGCGGCCGACGACGCGGGTGCCGACGAAGAAGCAGACGAGGGAGTGGGCCACGACGTCGATGTCGACGTCCGGGTGGACGTCCCCCTCCTTGACCGCGCCGACGAGCCGCGCGGTGACGATGTCCAGCCACTCGGTGAAGGGGTGGCTCAGCGGCGGACGCGGGCGGATACCGCCGGTGGCGAGCCGCAGACCGGCCCGCAGCACGGGGTCCTCGGCCGACATCCTCGCTATGGAGAAGGTGAGGCGCATCAGCGCCTCCAGGGAGGTGTGCCCCCGGACCTCGGTGTCCCGGGCCAGTTTGCGGCAGGTCGCGGACTGCAGTTCCAGGACGGCGTGGGCGAGGTCCTCCTTCGCGGCGAAGTGGAAGTAGAGGGCGCCCTTGGTCACGTGGGCGTGCTCGACGATGTCGCTGAGACTGGTCGATTCGTAGCCCTGCCGGTCGAACAGGTCTGCGGCGGCCGTAATGATCGTCGCGCGGGTCTGCTCGGCGCGTACCTGCCTCGCCATCGCCTGAACTCCTGAGCCGGAAAGGAACGGGTCATGCCGTTTGTTTTCACACCACGTACACGATAACTCACCCTCCGGCGAGGGTCATCACCCTGGCGGGCAGCCGCACTTGGGCACATCCGGCAAAACAAACGTGCCAGATGAAAGAAAACAGCGCGTCCGGTATCTAAGTGTGTCAGGTGGCGGCGAAAAAGAGAACGGCGGGCCGACCGGTGCCCCATCCGCACCGTCCGGCCCGCCTGCTCGCGGGGTGTTTCAGAAGGTCGGCCGCCGGCCGTCGATTTGCGGCCGGTGTCCCGGGACGCATCGTCCCGCACCCTTCGGCCGGCCGGACGCGCGGGCGGCGGCCCCTTTCGGGGTCGCCCGGGGGTCCGGCCGCGCTCGAACGATAGGCAGCGCGCGGCCCGTCCGGATACCGGGGAAACCCTCGAACCGGCCGGGAACCCACCCTCGGCGCACAGCGGTTGACCAGGAACGGACGCCACGCCCCGCATCGGCCGGGACATGAACGCGCCCGGCCGTTCATCCGTACTGCACGGAAGGCACCACCGCCCCACCGCGTTCCCGCCCCGCCGAAGGAGGCGTCCCGGATGTCCCAGACGACCGCACACCGCGCCGCGCTCGCGGCGGCCCTGGTGGCCCCGCTGCTGACGCCGCTGTGGGCCGCGGCGCCGGCGCATGCCCACGGGGCCCCGACGGATCCGGTGAGCCGGGTCGTGGCGTGCTCGCCCCAGGGCGGTGAGCGTGCGGGCTCGGCGGCGTGCCGCGCGGCGGTCGCCGCGAACGGCGGGCCGTTCACCGCGTGGGACAACCTGCGCGTGGCGAACGTCGGCGGCCGGGACCGGCAGCGGATCCCGGACGGGAAGCTGTGCAGCGGGGGCCTGCCCGCCTACCGGGGCCTCGACCTCGCCCGCGCCGACTGGCCGGCGACCCGGGTGGCGCCCGGCGGGACCCTGCCGATGACGTATGTCTCGACGATCCCGCACACCGGCACCTTCCGGGTGTACCTGACGAAGCCCGGCTACGACCCGGCGCAGCCGCTCTCCTGGTCCGATCTGCCGGAGCGTCCGCTCGCCGAGGTGCGCGACCCGGCACTGACCGACGGCGCGTACCACTTCCGGGTGACACTGCCGTCGGACCGGACGGGACGTCATGTCCTCTACACGGTCTGGCAGAACAGCAGTACTCCGGACACCTACTACTCGTGCTCGGACGTGGAGTTCCCGGAGGCGAGGAAGCCGGCGTCCGCCCCGCCGAAGGTCCGTGACCAGGGCGACGGGGCGAAGAACGAGGACGAGGCGAAGAACGAGGACGAGGCGGCGGCCCCCGAGCGGACCGCGAGCCCCCGCGCCTCGGACACCGCCACCCCCGCCGCGAGCACGCCGGCGGCCGTCGCCCCCGAACCGGCGAGCACCCCCGCCGCCCGGACCACCGCCGCCGCCTCCTCCTCCGGTCCCTCCGCCCCGCTGCTCGCGGGCGGTGCGCTCGCCGTCCTGGTGCTCACCGGGGGCGCCGCGCTCGTCATGCGGCTGCGCCGGCGCTGAAGCCGGGGCGTACGGAGGAGAGCCGGGCCGGTACGTACCGTCCGTTCGGTTCGGAATGCCGCACGGCCACCGCGTTTTCACGCTTCATCACAATGCGGCAGCAAGACCTCACTTCACGTGGCCTTTCACTTGACGACCACCGGTCGCACACGGTTGGCTCCGGGCCAGCGAGAGTCACCCGGCCGGCGCACGTCCCCCCATGCGGCCGTCCGTGCTCTCCCCTGCTCTTGCTCTGCCGCACAGCGAGGTCCGCACTCCTCATGAAGACTCGTCCCCCGTCCCGCCGCCTCTCGCGACACCGCCTGGTGGCCGTGGCGGCCGCCGTCGCTCTGGTCGCGACCGGGTGCTCCGCCTTCGGTACGGACGACGACTCCTCGGACGCGGACGGCGCGGGCGGGTCCGCGGCGGGACGGACGAGAGTCACCCTGGTCACCCACGGCACCGAGGACGACCCCTTCTGGGACCGGGTGCGCAAGGGCGCCGAGGCGGCGGCGGCCAAGGACGACATCGCGCTGACGTATGTGAGCGACCCGGATCCGGCGGGGCAGGCGAAGCTGGTCCGCGAGGCGGTGCGCGACGGCGTCGACGGCATCGCGCTGACGCTGGCCAAGCCCCAGGCCATGAAGGGGCCGGTCGACGAGGCACGGGCGGCGGACATCCCCGTGGTCGGGCTCAACTCGGGCCTGGACGAATGGCAGTCGGCCGGGCTGCCGGCGTTCTTCGGCCAGGACGAGAGCGTGGCGGGCCGGGCCGTCGGCGAGAAGCTGAACGAGCTGAAGGGCCGGCACGCCCTGTGCGTCGTCCACGAGCGCGGCAACGTCGGCCTGGAGGCCCGCTGCGCGGGCGTGAAGAAGACCTTCGGCGGGACGACGGAGAACCTCTACGTCGACGGCACCGACAAGCGCGCCGTCTCCGGCGTTCTCACCGCCCGGCTGCGGCAGGACACGACCATCGACCAGATCGTCACCAACGGGGCGGACTTCGCGCTCACCGCGGTGGACGCGGTCGCGGAGGCGCGCAGCGACGCCCGCGTCGCCACCTTCGACCTCAGCAGCGAGCTCGTGGAGGCGGTGCGCGGCGGCAAGGTGCAGTTCGCCGTCGACCAGCAGCCGTATCTGCAGGGCTATCTCGCCGTGGACGCGCTGTGGCTGTACCGGACCAACGGCAACCTCAGCGGCGGCGGGGTCGCGCCCGTGCTCACCGGACCGGCGTTCGTCACCCGGGACAACGCGGAGTCCGTCGCCGGATTCGCCGCCGGGGGGACCCGGTGACGGTCCGGCCCGTGCGTACCTCTCCCACCATCCGACCGCTCTAGGACCACGATGTCTCCACGGACAGGTGCCCGGCGCCGTATCGGCTCCATTCGTCTCTCGCTGTTCCTCCTCGCCCTGGTGCCGAGCGTCACCCTCGCCGGCATGTGGGGCCTGACGACGATCCAGATGTTCTCCGAGGGGTTGCAGCTGCGCTCCCAGACGACGCTCAGCCGGTCGACGGGCGCGATGGGCACGCACACCACGCTCGCGCTGCAGAGGGAGCGCAGGCTGACCGCCGCGTGGCTGGCCGAGCCACGCAGCTCCCGGGCCGCCCTCGAGGCGCAGCGCGAGACGACCGACAAGGCGGTGGCGAAGCTGGCGGGGCAGGCGGACGCGATCGCCGGCGCACCGCCGCGCGTCTCGGACCGGCTGTACTCGGTGCTCGGCTCGGTGGGCAGCCTGGAGTACTACCGGGACCAGGTGGACCGCCCCACCGGCATCACCGCCGAGCAGGCGCTCGAGCAGTACACCTCGATCATCGACGACCAGATCCACGCCTTCCGGGAGCTGTCCCAGGTCGACGACGGGGACCTGACCTCGCAGGCGCAGCCGCTGGTGGCGCTGGAGCACGCGGCGGAGCTGGTCTCCCAGGAGGACGCCGTCCTCACCCTCGCCTGGCCCTCCGGACGCCTCTACGCGGAGAAGTGGAGCCAGTTCACGGAGATGGTCCACACCCGCCGCTGGCTGGTCGAGGACCAGATCATGCCCGCGGTGACCGGCGACGTCAGGGCGCAGGCCGAGCAGATCCTGCGCAGCCCCGAGTGGCGCGCCCTGGAGGCGATCGAGGACCAGGTGCTGGCCACCACGGTGGAGGGCAAGGACCGCAGCGCCCAACTGCCGGACCTGCGGGAACAGTGGACCGAGGCCATGGACAAGGTCTCGGCGCAGTACTCCACGATGATCCGGCAGCAGACGGACGCGCTGCTCACCAGCAGCGCCGACGAGGCCCGCGGCCTGCTGGTGACGGCCGCCTCCCTGAGCGCCGCCGGACTTCTCGCGCTGCTGCTGTGTGTCGGGCTGTCCTGGCGCATCACCCGTTCGCTGTCCCGCCGGCTGCGCGGGCTGCGGGAGGCCACTCTCGGTCTGGCGCACGAGCGGCTGCCCGACGTGGTGGCCCGGCTGGAGCGCGGCGAGAAGGTCGACGTCGAGTCGGCGGCGCCCCCGCTGGACTACCGGCCCGACGAACTGGGCCAGGTCGCCCAGGCGTTCAACACCGCGCAGCGCACCGCCGTGCACACCGCGGTCGAACTCGCCGACACCCGGCGGGGGTTCCAGAAGGTCATCCTGGGCATCGCCCGGCAGAGCCAGAACCTGGTCAACCTCCAGCTCAGCAAGCTCGACGCGCTGGAGCGCCGGCACACCGACCCCGAGGTCCTCAAGGGCCTGTACGAACTGGACTCCACGGCCAGCCAGTTGCGCCGGTACGAGGAGAACCTGGTCATCGTCAGCGGGGAGCGGCCCGGCCGGACCTGGAGCGAGCCGGTCGCGCTGATCGACATCGTGCGCAGCGCCGTCGGCGAGGTCGCCGAGTACCAGCGGGTGGAGGTGCACACCGACGAGGAGGTGTCGCTCGCCCCGCCCGCGGTGGCCGACGTGATCCATCTGCTGGCCGAGCTGATCGACAACGCGACGGTGTACTCGCCGGCGCCCAGCCCCGTCGGGGTGCGGGCGGCGATGGTCGCCAAGGGCCTGGCCGTGGAGATCGAGGACCGGGGCCTCGGCATGTCGGAGGAGGACTACGCCTCCCTCAACGCCCAGTTGGCCAAGCCGCCGCAGTTCGACGTGGTGGCACTCGCCGACGACCTCCGGCTCGGCATGTTCGTGATCGCGCAGCTCGCGCACCGGCACGGCATCGCCGTCACGCTGCGCCCGTCACCGTACGGCGGGACCACGGCGATCGTGCTGATCCCGCACGAGATCGTGGTGCGGGACGAGCCGGCCGGTCCCGGCGCCCGGGACACGGCGGACGCCGCCGCGCCGGACGTACCGGCCGGGGAACGCGAGGACGCGGCGGCCGCCGCGCGGCGGAGTGCTCCCGCGCGGGAGGCGGCGGCCCGGCCGGCCACCGCGGTGCGGTCCGTGCCCGCACCGGCCGCGCCCCGCGCGGACGGACTCACCCCGCTGCCCCGCCGGGTGCCGCAGACCAGCCTGGCCGCCGAACTGCGCGAGGAGACCCCGCCGGAGCCCGCGGACGGGTCCGCCGACGACTTCACCGCGGAGCACGCCGCCTCTTCCCTGGCCTGCTTCCAGCGGGGCACGCTCCAGGCGCGGGACGACGACACCGACGAGGCCGGGCCCGCGTCCGACGGCGCCCATGCCGGCCCGGACGGGCCCCCGGGCGAGGACGGCCCGACGGACCCGTCCCGGGTGCCCGCGGCATCCTCCGGGCTCTCGACCCCGACCGCTGACGCCGACCGCTGACCGCCGACGAAGGAACCGCCATGACACGCCCCATCCCCGCCACCCACACCCAGCTGGACCAGCTGCTGACCGGACTCGTGGAACGGGTCGCCGACGTGAACCAGGCCGTGGTCCTCTCCGAGGACGGGCTGGTGGTCAGCAAGTCCACCGGCTTCCTGCGCGACGACGCGGAGCGCCTGGCGGCGACGGCGTCCGGGCTGATGAGCCTCAGCAAGGGCGTCAGCATGGACTTCCGCGGCGGCCCGGTGCGCCAGGCGCTCATCGAGATGGCGCACAGCTTCCTGATCCTCACCTCGGCGGGGCCCGGCGCCCATCTGGTGGTGCTCACCGGTCCGGGGGCGGACGTCGGTGTGGTGGCGTACCAGATGAACATGCTGGTGAAGAAGATCGGCGAGCACCTCAGCGCGGCACCGCGGGACACCTCCGGGCCCGCCGTCGACCCCGGCGTGTGAGGTGGGAGGAAGCGACTCGGCGGGCCGGCTGGTACGGCCCTTCACCCTGACCGGCGGCCGGACCCGGCCCAGCCGCGCCGACTTCACGCTCATCACCACGGTGACGGCGGTCGATCCGCAGCCCGAGACGGCCGGCCGGCCGCAGCCCGAGCATCTGCGGATCCTGCGGCTGTGCGCCGAGCCGATGGCGGTCGCCGAGCTCGCCGCGCGGCTCGACCTTCCGGTCAGCGTGGTCGTCATCATGCTCTGCGACCTGCTGGAGGCGGGCCGGATCACCGCGCATCCGCCGCACCCCGTCACCCGTACCACCCCGGATCTGGACCTGCTGCAGAAAGTGAGGGAGGGCCTTGGCCGGCTCTGACACCACCGCTCAGGAGTCCGCCGACCGTTCGGCTCCCGACACGGTCAAGATCCTGATCGCCGGCGGCTTCGGCGTGGGCAAGACCACGATGGTCGGCTCGGTCAGCGAGATCGCCCCGCTGCGCACCGAGGAACCGCTGACCCTGGCGGGACTCGACGTCGACGACCTGGACGGCGTGGAGGAGAAACGTGCCACCACGGTCGCCATGGACTTCGGCCGGATCTCCGTCTCGGACGATCTCGTGCTGTACCTCTTCGGCACCCCGGGCCAGCAGCGGTTCTGGTTCATGTGGAACGACCTGGCGCTGGGCGCGCTGGGCGCGGTGGTCCTGGTGGATGTGCGCAGGCCCCGGACCAGCTTCGCCGCGATCGACTTCTTCGAACGCCGGAACATACCGTTCGTGATAGCCGTCAACGGCTTCTACGGCGAGCACCCCTACCCGGCGGAGGACATACGCGAGGCCCTGACGCTGCCGGAGGGCGTGCCCGTGCTGCTGTGCGACGCGCGGGAGCGGGAGTCGAGCCGGGACGTGCTGATCGCGCTGATCGACCGGCTGATAGCCCAGGCGGCCCCGGCGGCTCCCGCGGGGTGAACTCCCGCGGGGGTGCGGCCCGTCGGCCGCACCCCGGGGGCGGTCAGTCCAGGCCGGCCGACTTCAGCCAGGCCTTGGCCACGTCCAGCGGGTCCTTCTTCTCCAGCTGGATCTGGGCGTCGAGGTCGAGCAGGGTCTCGGTGTCGAGCTTCGCCGAGACGGCGTTGAGCGCGTCCACGCCCTCCTGGGGGAGGCCGTCCTTGTGCACCAGCGGGGTGACGTTGGCGAATCCGAAGAGGTTCTCCGGGTCCTTCAGGACGACGAACTTCTCCTTCACGATGGTCGGATCGGTGGTGAAGACGTCGGCGGCCTGGACCTCGTTCTCGGCGAGCGCCGCCTGGGTCAGCGGGCCGCCCGCGTCCAGTGCCTTGAAGGACTTGAACTTCAGTCCGTAGACGGATTCCAGGCCCTTCAGCCCCTGCTGCCGGGTCTGGAACTCCGGCGAGCCGCCGATGACCAGGTCGGGCGCTATGTCCTTGAGGTCGGCGAGCGTCGACTCGGCGGTGAGGCCGTGCTTCTTCGCGGTCGCGGCGTTGACGCTGACCGAGTCCTTGTCCTCGGCCGGGGACGACTCCAGCAGGGTCAGCTTCTTGTCCAGCTTCGCCTTGACGGCCTCGTTCACCGCCTCGGCCGACTCCTGCCCGGCCTCGGGGTCGAGGTAGGCGAGCAGGGAGCCGTTGTACTCGGGCAGAACGGTGATGGAGCCGTTCTTCATCAGGCCGTAGGTCGTCTCACGGCTGCCGATGTTGTGCTTGTAGTCGACCTTGATGCCCTTGGCGCGCAGCGCCTCGCCGTAGATGTCGGCGAGCAGGGTGCTCTCGGCGAAGTTGTTGGAGCCGACGACGACGGTGCCCGCCTCGGCCTTCTCCCCGGCGAGGGGGTTGTCGGAGGTGTCGTCGGAGGAACAGCCCGCGAGCAGCGCCGCGGCGGCGGTGAGCGCGACGGCCGCCGCGCCGGTGTGCCTCGTCCTGGGTCTGCTGCTCTTCGCGGTAGAAGTCATTCGCCGATCCAATCCAGCCGTTTTACGGTCAGTCAAGAACATGAGGGTCACGGTTTGTCGCACGGGAGGCGGGCCGGACGTCAGCGTCTGCGCACGCCGGGCGAGACCGCCAGCCGTCCCGCGGCCCAGAACAGCGCGAGGGTGGCGAGGGCCAGGACGGCCACCAGCGTGGCGCCGCCGACCACCTTCTCGTAGTCGCGCTGGTAGAGCCCGTCGATGATGTACCGGCCGAGGCCGCCGAGGCTGACGTACGCGGCGATGGTGGCCGTCGACACGATCTGGATGGCGGCGGACCGCAGGCCGCTGAGGATCAGCGGGAGCGCCACCGGCACTTCGACCTGGAAGAGGATCCGCGACTCGTGCATGCCCATGCCCCGGGCGGCGTCCACGGGGGCGGGGTCGACGGAGCGGACCGCCTCGTAGGTGGTCACCAGGACCGGCGGGACCGCCAGCACGACCAGCGGGATCATCACGGGCAGCAGGCCGAAGCCGATCAGCAGGACGGCGAGCACCAGCAGGCCGAAACTGGGCAGCGCGCGGGCGGCGTTGGCGATGAAGGCGAGCGCGTTCCCGCCGCGTCCGGTGTGCCCGGTGAGCAGGCCGACGGGCAGGCCGATCGCGGCGGCGACGGCGAGGGCCAGCGCCGAGTACTGCACGTGCTCCCAGAAGCGCTGCGGGATGCCGTCGTAGCCCTGCCAGTTCGCGGCGTCGCTGAAGAAGGCGTCGACGAAGTTGAGGAGGTTCACCGGACCGCGCCCTCCGGGGTGGTCTGCGCCCGCCGTGCCGCGGGCTTCGGGCGGGTGCCGCGCGGCATCCACGGGGTCACCAGGATCCGCAGCAGCACCAGCAGGGCGTCGCACAGCACCGCCAGGACGGCCATGGTGAGGACGGCGTTCACCGCGAGTTCGGGCCGGTCGTACTTCTGCGCGGCGGCGAGCAGATTGCCGAGGGCGCCCTGGTTGCCGATCAGCGCGCCGACGCTGACCAGGGAGATGCTGGACGCGGTGGCGACCCTGAGTCCGGCGATGATGGCGGGCGCGGCGATGGGCAACTGCACCTGGAGGTAGCGGCGTACGGGGCCGAAGCCCATGGCGGTGGCGGCGGCCAGGGTCTCGTCCGGCACCGAGCGCACGCCGTCGACGATCGCCGGGACCAGCACCACCAGGCTGTACAGGGCCAGCGGGATCATCACGGTGAGCTCGGTCTGGCCGGTGTAGTCGATGAGGACGACGAAGAACGCCAGCGAGGGGATGGCGTACAGCACGGTCGTCACGCCGAGCACGGGCGGGTACAGCCAGCGGAAGCGTCCGCACAGCTGCGCGAGCGGCAGGGCGAGGAGCAGCCCGGCGGCCACCGGCAGCAGGGCCTCGCGCATGTGCAGCCCGATCAGGCCGGTCCAGCTGTGCTGGAGGTCGCTGGGGATGTCGAAGAAGCCGCTCATCCCGCGACCTTCTCGCCGTCGGTGCGGCCGGCCGTGTGGGCGGCGCGGATCGCCTCGCCGATGGTCTGCTGGGAGACGACGCCGGTCACCCGGCCGTCCCCGTCCACGGCGACCGCCCAGCCGGTGGGCGAGAGCACGGCGCAGTCGAGGGCGGCCCGCAGGGAGTCGGCGCCGGGCACGAACGGCCGCCCGTACGGCAGGAGCCGGTCGGCCGGGACGTCCCCGGCGGTCAGCTCCGCCCGCTCGGCCCAGCCCAGCGGGCGGCCGTCGGGGCCGGTCACCAGCAGGTAGGGGGCCTCGACGGCCGGGATCCGGGCGGCGGGAGTGCCGGCCGGGACCACGGCGTCGCTGGTCAGCTCCAGTCCGGCGGAGGGGAAGAAGGACAGCCGGCGGATGCCGCGGTCGGCGCCGAGGAAGTCCTCCACGAAGGCGTCCGCGGGGCCGGACAGCAGCTCGGCGGGCGGTGCGTACTGGGCGAGCCGGCCGCCCTCGCGCAGCACGGCGACCATGGTGCCGAGTTTGATCGCCTCGTCGATGTCGTGGGTGACGAAGACGATGGTCTTGCCCAGTTCGTCCTGGATGCGCAGGAGTTCGTCCTGGAGTCCCTTGCGCACCACGGGGTCGACGGCCGAGAACGGCTCGTCCATCAGCAGCACCGGCGGGTCCGCGGCGAGCGCCCGCGCCACGCCGACGCGCTGCTGCTGGCCGCCGGAGAGCTGGTAGGGGTACCGCTTGGCCAGCGAGGTGTCCAGGCCCACCCGCTCCATCAGCTCCGCCGCCCGCTCCCGGGCCCGCTGCTTGCCCCAGCCGAGCATGCGGGGCACGGTCGCGATGTTGTCGACGATCGTGCGGTGCTGGAAGAGCCCGGCGTTCTGGATGACGTAGCCCATGGACCGGCGCAGGGTGGTGACCGGCCGCTTCCGGCTGTCCTCGCCGTCGAGGAGGATCGTTCCCTCGGTGGGTTCGACCATCCGGTTGATCATGCGGAGGGTGGTCGTCTTGCCGCAGCCGGAGGGTCCGACGAGGACGGTGATCGAGCGGTCGGGGATCTCCAGCGACAGCCGGTCGACCGCCACCGTGCCGTCCGGGTACCGCTTCGTGACTGAATCGAACCGTATCAAGACGCCGAGTGCCCTTCGGGTGGCGGAAAGTTTCGGACCGGGGTCGCATGCTGTGTCGCCGGGTGAGTGTAAACGGCCCCACTGACACAGCCCCGGATCCCCGCACCCGTGGCGGCGGCCTCGGGCTAGGCCGCCACCTGCCCAGATCCGGCGAGCGGAAACCCGTCGGTGCGCCGCACCCGGCGGTCGGCGGTCACGGCGAAGACCTCGCAGCCGGGGCGTGCGGCGGCCCACGCGATGCCCTCACGCCCCAGCGCGAAGGCCGCCGTGGCGACCGTGTCGGCCTCGGTCAGGGTCGGGGCGACGACGGTCAGGCTGAGCAGACCGGTGGCCGGGCGGCCGGTGCGTCCGTCGAGGATGTGGTCGCCGCGTTCGTAGCGCGCGGAGGTGGCGACGGCGCCGTCGGTGACCTGGGCGACCGTGCAGAGCCGCCCGGGGTGCTCGGGGTGCCGTACCCCCACGCGCCACGGTCCGCCGGCGACGGCCACATCCCCGCCGGCGTTGAGGCAGAACCGCCGTACCCCGGCGGCCCGGAGCAGCTCGGCCCCCTTCTGCACCGACCAGCCCTTCACCACGGCGCACGGGTCGAGCCCCCGCCCCGGCAGCCGTACGTCGAAGGCGCCGCCGGTCGCCACCCGGTACCGCTCGCACAGCTCGAGGACCTCGGTCAGCCCCGGGCTCAGCCGGCCGGGGTCCAGCTCGCCCCGGCCGAGCCGGCTCACCTCACTGTCCTCGCGGAACGGACTGAACCGGGCGTCGACCTCGTGCAGCCAGGTGAACAGCCGGTCGGCCGCGGTGGCGTCGAACCGCTCGTCGTCGACGCGCAGGGACACCGGGAGCCCCATGACGTGTTCGACGCGCCGCATGTCAGGAGCCCTGCGCGTCGAGGGCGGCCTGGAGCGACTCCCGGTAGCCGTCACTGGTGACGGTGGCGCCGGACACGGTGTCGATGTCGGCGCTCTGCTCCTGAAGCGTCTCCTCGATCAGGGTCGGCACGGCGGCCGTGGTCTGCGGGTGGTCCGGCTGCTGGAGCATCCGCACGGTGGTGATGCGGTCGCCGTCGAGGGTGACCTCGACCCGCACCGGGCCCTTCTCGGTCTCCACGGTGGGCCCGGCGACGACCTGGACGGTGCTGCCGGGTGCGGTGGACACCGTGGGGGCGGGGGCGGGTTCCGCGGCCACCCGCGTGGGGGCCGCGGGGGCGTAGCGCACCACGGGGACCAGTCCGGCGACGGTCAGCACCAGGACGGGCAGGGCTCGTTTCACGGGGGTTCTCCTCATGCTCCGGGTGCGCGTCATCCGGCCAGGCTGAAGCGCTCGTGGTGGATCTGGCGCCCGGGCACGCCCAGAACGCGCAGGGTGCGCAGGACCGCGGCGGTCATCCCGGGCGGGCCGCAGACGTAGACGTCCCGGTCGGTGAGGTCCGGCACGAGCCGGGACAGCTCACCGGGGGCGAGCCGGTCGGGGACGGGCGGGCCGGTGACGAGGTGCAGTTCGGCGCCCTTGGCGAGGGCCAGTTCACGCAGTTCGTCGTGGAGCACGGCGTCGGCCTCCGTGTTGACCCGGTAGAGGACGACGGCGTGGCCGTGCAGCTCCTCCAGCAGGGCGCGGATCGGGGTGACGCCGACCCCGCCGGCGATGAGCAGGGCGTCGGGCCGGGTGCGGTGCAAGGTGGTGAAGGCGCCGTAGGGGCCCTCGGCGAAGACCCGGGTGCCGGGCCGCAGCTGGCGCAGGGCCGCGCTGCCGTCGCCCACCGCCTTCACGGTGAGCCGCAGGCCGCGCCCGTCGGGCGCGGCCGACAGGGAGTACGGGTTGGCCTGCCACCAGCGGTCGCGGGTGAGGAACCGCCACAGGAAGAACTGGCCGGCGCGCGCGGGCAGCCGGTGCAGATCGCGGCCGGTGATGTGCACGGACACCACGGTGTCGCTCTCCGGGACGACGGCCGAGACCCGCAGCCGGTGGCGCAGGTTGCGCCACAGCGGCAGGACCACCCGGCCGGCGAGGACGGCGGCGAAGGCGGTGCCCCACAGCCCGTACCAGTAGGCGGTGGCGGCGGAGGAGGCGGTGAAGGTGGAGCCGACGGCGACCTGGTGGCTGAGGGCCAGCAGCACGGCCAGGTAGGTGTAGAGGTGGATGAAGTGCCAGGTCTCGTAGGCGAGCCGGCGCCGGGCCCGGCGGGCCGAGACCGCGCCGACGACGAGGATCAGCGCCAGCGCGACGACCGCGCGCAGCACGCCCTCGACCGTCTCGGCGAGGTCGACGAGCTGGTTGACGGGGTCCATCGAGGACATCTCGGCGTAGCCGAAGGTGATGAAGACCGCGTGGCCGAGCAGCGTCCACAGCAGCCCGAAGCCGAGCCACCGGTGCCACAGGGTCAGCCGGTCCATGCCGATTCTGCGGTCCAGCCAGGGCAGGCGGGCCACCAGCAGCAGCTGGAAGGCCATCAGCAGGGCGGCGTACAGGCCGGTGAGGCGGCCGAGCAGGACGAGGGCGTTGGCGCCGAAGCCCGCCTGGACGAAGAAGACGGCCACCACGGCCGCGTTCGCCGCGATCAGGGCGTACAGGCCGGTGCGCGCCACCGTCCCGGGGTGTCGCCTCACGGTGGGGGGTGCGGGAGGCGATTGGACAGCTGTCACGCGGCAAACTCCTTGATCGGGTCCTGGGACACCGAGCCTGGTCGCAGACACTGTCGATCACCTGTCGGCCGACTTTCAGGTTTTTATCGATCGGGACGCGGATGTGCACCGCCCTGTGGCGCGGGGGGCCGGGTGCCGCAGTATGGGCGGGTGGAAAAAGTACGACTCCTCGTGGTGGACGACGACCCGCCGATCGCGGACCTGGTGGCGACGGTCGCCCGGTACGAGGGCTGGGACGCGGTCACCGCCTACTGCGGTGAGGAGGCGCTGCGCCGGGCCGGCGAGTTCCGCCCGGACATCGTGGTGCTCGACCTGATGCTGCCGGACATCGACGGCTTCGGCGTCCTGGACCGGCTGCGGCGGTCCGGGACGATGGTGCCGGTGGTCTTCCTCACCGCCCGGGACGGGGTCGCGGACCGGGTGGCCGGGCTGACCCGGGGCGGGGACGACTACCTGGTCAAGCCGTTCGCCGTGGAGGAGCTGATGGCGCGGCTGCGGACGGTGCTGCGGCGCAGCGCCGGGCCGGGGTTCCAGCGCTCGGTGCTGCGGGTGGCGGATCTGACGATGGACGAGGACACCCGTGAGGTGCGGCGCGGGGACCGGCTGCTGTCGCTGACGCCGACCGAGTACGAGGTGCTGCGCTATCTGATGCGCCGGTCGCCGACCGTGCTGACCAAGGCGCAGATCCTCGATCATGTGTGGGAGTACGGCTTCGGGGGCCGCTCCAATGTGGTGGAGCTGGTCGTCAGCCGGCTGCGGCGCAAGCTGGACGCCACGGGCGCGCCCCTGATCCAGACCGTGCGGGGCTTCGGGTACGTCATACGGCAGGCCGCCGAGTGACCGCGCTCGTGCGGCGGCTGCGGGACACCTACCGGCGGATGCGGCTGGGCACCCGGCTGACCCTGGGCCTCGGGGTGCTGTCGCTCGCGGTGTTCGCGGTGGTCGGCACGGCCCTGACCACGCACATGCACGAGTATCTGGAGCGGCAGCTGGCCGACCAGCTGAGGCTGATCCAGACCGTCCAGGCCAAGGATGCGGCGGCGCACGGCACGGTCAAGCGGAAGTCGTACTACGGCTGGTACACGGCCGTGTACGACGTCTCCGGCGAGGACGCGGTGACGCTGCGCAAGCCCGCCGAGGTGCCCGACGACACCCGGGCGATGACCGACCTCGCGCGGGCCATGGCGCACTCCGACACCGAGCTGGTGCGCACCGCGCGGATCGACGGCGAGGGCACCTACAAGCTGCGGGGCTGCGAGGTGGAGCCGGGGGTGGTGCTGGTGAGCGCCGCTCCGGTGAAGGACATCGAGCAGACCGTCGAGCAGTTGATCACGGTGCAGGTCGTGGTGTTCGCCCTCGCGCTGCTCGCGCTGCTGGTGTTCGGGCGGCGGATGCTGCGGCGCGGGCTGAAACCGCTCAGCGACATGGCGCACACGGCGCACGGCATCGCCTCGCACGACCTGAGCGAGTCGGCCTCCCGGCTGCCGCTGCGCGCGGACGGCCGGGACGGCGGCCGTGAGGTGGCGGAGCTGCGCACCGCGTTCAACACCATGCTGGAGCACATCGACGACTCCCTCGCGGTCCGCGCGGAGGCCGAGCTGCGGCTGCGCCGCTTCGTCGCGGACGCCTCGCACGAACTGCGCACCCCGCTGATGTCGGTGCGCGGCTACGCCGATCTGTTCCAGTACGCCGCCGCCAACGAGCCCGCCGAACGCGACCGGCATCTGGCCCGGCTGCGGGCGGAGGCCGCCCGGATGGGCGTGCTCCTCGACGACCTGCTGCTGCTCGCCCGGCTGGACGCGGCGGAGGTGGAGACGCCGTTGCGGACGGCGGAGACGGATCTGACGGAGCTGGTGCAGCAGGCGGCCGACGCGTTCCGGGCGGGTCATCCGGGACATCCGCTGAAGGTGAGGACCGGGCCGGGTCCGCTGACACTGCGGCTGGATCCGCAGCGCATCCGGCAGGTGCTGGACAACCTGCTCACCAACGCCGCCGTGCACACCCCGGCCGGCACCCCGGTGTCGGTGGAGGTGTCCGTGGCCGGGGACACGGCGGTGGTGCGGGTGGCCGACGCGGGCCCCGGAGTGCCGGCGGAGGACCGGGAGCGGGTGTTCGACCGGTTCTACCGGGTCGACAAGGCCCGCAGCCGGGACCGGGGCGGCAGCGGGCTGGGCCTGGCGGTCGCCCAGTCCCTGACGCGGGCCCACGGCGGCGGGATCGAGCTGCGCAGCGAGCCGGGGGCGACGGTGTTCACCGTACGGCTGCCGGTGACCGGCGGGGACCGGCGGACCGCCGGCGCGGGGGAGCACGACATCATCGCGTGAGGCGGTCCTGGTGGGGGCCTTCCGGGTCACCCGAGACTCTTACGGACCCATGACGTGGTGGGTGCCGCTGCCGCTTCCCGGCGGGGCGCGGACTTAGCGTGGGCGCATGCGCGTACTGGTCACCGGCGGTGCCGGGTTCATCGGGTCCCATGTCGTCGAGGCGCTGCGGGAGCGCGGGCACGAGCCGGTCGTGTTCGACGTCCGCACCGATCCGACGGCGGACGTCCGCTCCCCCGGCGCGGTGCGCGAGGCCCTGCGGGGTGTGGACGCGGTGTGCCACCAGGCGGCGATGGTCGGCCTCGGCACCGGCTTCGCGGACGCGCCGGAGTACGTCTCCCGCAACGACCTGGGTACGGCGGTGCTGCTGGCCGCGATGGCGGAGGCGGGCGTGGGGCGGCTGGTGCTGGCCGGCTCGATGGTGGTGTACGGCGAGGGACGGTACGCCTGCGCCCGGCACGGGGTGGTGCGGCCGGGGCCGCGGTCCGTCGCCGCCCTCGCGGCCGGACGCTTCGAACCCGCCTGCCCCCAGTGCGGGGCGGACCTCGCACCCGGCCTGGTCGGCGAGGACGCCCCGGCCGACCCGCGCAACGTGTACGCCACGACCAAGCTGGCCCAGGAGCACCTGGCCGCCGCCTGGGCCCGGTCGACCGGCGGTACGGCGGTGTCGCTGCGCTACCACAACGTCTACGGCCCCGGCATGCCCCGCGACACCCCGTACGCGGGCGTCGCCTCCTTCTTCCGCTCGGCCCTGGCCCGCGGCGAGGCCCCGCGCGTCTTCGAGGACGGCGGTCAGCGCCGGGACTTCGTCCACGTACGGGACGTGGCGACGGCGAACGTCGCCGCGCTGACGGCGGACCCGGCCGCGGGGACGCTCACCGCGTACAACACGGGCAGCGGCACGCCGCACACGGTGGGCGAGATGGCCCACGCCCTGGCCGCGGCGTACGGCGGCCCGGACCCCGTGGTCACCGGCGAGTACCGGCTGGGCGACGTCCGGCACATCACGGCCGACTCCTCGCGCCTGCGCGCGGAACTGGGCTGGAAGCCGGAGGTCGGCTTCGAGGAGGGGATGCGCGAGTTCGCGTCGTCGGGACTGCGGAGCGACTGAGCCCGGCCGCGTCCGCCCCACGCCCCTCGCGTCGCCCCCGCCCTGGGTGCTGCGCCCCCATACCCCCCTTTCGGCCCTTCGGGCCTCGTCCTCAATCGCCGGACGGGCTGAAATATTCAGCCCGTCCGGTCCGGCACAATCCAGCCCCTCTGGGGGAGTTAGAGGAGCGGGGGTCCGGGGGCAGCACCCTCGGCAAGGCGGACGTACCGTCAGGGGCTCGTCGCCGGGAGGGTCACCTCGAAGCGGCAGCCGCCGGTGACGTTGCGCACCGTGGTGCTGCCGTGGTGCGCCTCGACGATGCCGCGGACGATGGCGAGACCGAGACCCGCGCCGGCCGGCGGCGTGCGGGCGTGGCTGCCGCGCCAGCCGGTGTCGAAGACGCGGGGGAGGTCCTCCTCGGGGATGCCCCCGCAGCCGTCGGTCACGGACAGCACCACGCCCTCGTCCGAGCGCCGCGCGGCGACGGCGACCGTGCCGTCGGACGGGGTCCGGCGGATCGCGTTGACCAGCAGATTGCCCAGCACGCGGCTCATCTCGCGTCCGTCCACCTCCACCGGCACCGGTTCGACCCCGTCGCCGACGAGCCGTACGCCGTGTTCGCGGGCGAGCGGGTCCGCGCCGGCGAGGGCGTCGCCGACCAGGTCGTACAGGGAGATGCGGGACGGCGAGAGGGTCAGCGTGCCCGCGTGGATGCGGGAGAGTTCGAAGAGGTCGCCGACCATGTCGTTGAGGCGTTCCACCTCGGTGCGGATCTGCTTGAGGTAGCGGTCGGGGTCGGCGGCGACCCCGTCCTCCAGGGCCTCGGCCATCGCGCGCAGTCCGGCCAGCGGGGTGCGCAGGTCGTGGGAGATCCATGCGACGAGTTCCCGCCGCGAGGACTCCAGCGCCCGCTCGCGGTCACGGGACTGGGCGAGCTTGACGCTGGTGGCCTCCAGTTCCCGGCTGAGCGCGGCCAGTTCGGCGGTCGCCGGGCCGTCCGGCGCGGCGAAGTCGCCGCCGTCGCCGAAGGAGCGGGCGGCGCGCGCCAGGTCCCGGCTGCGGGCGACGACCCAGCGGCCCAGCAGCAGCGCGGTGACCGTGGAGACCACCGCGGCCATGGCGACGACCGTCGTGACCACGCTCAGGTCGTGCGCGGACAGGAACATGGCCTGGGCGACGGCGAGGGTGCCGGCGAGCATCGCCGTCACCGCGACCCCGGCGACCACCGCGAGGTGCGCGGTCAGCGACCGCCGCCGGATCAGCAGCAGCACGCACGCGCCGAGCAGCCCGGCCGCTGCGGCGCCGAGGAAGGCGAACAGGGCGATGAGGAGCGTGTCCCGCATGCTCACGCCTCCCCGGCGCCGGCGGGGTCGAAGCGGTACCCCACGCCCCACACCGTCTGGACGATCCGGGGCCGCCCGGGATCGTCCTCGATCTTGCCGCGCAGCCGCCGTACGTGGACGGTCACCGTCGACAGGTCGCCGAAGTCCCAGCCCCACACCTCCCGCATCAGCTCCTCACGCGCATACGCCCGTCCGGGGTGGCGCAGGAAGAAGGCGAGGAGGTCGAACTCCCGGATGGTGAGGGAGAGTTCGGCCCCGTTCTTGGTGGCCCTGCGGGCGGCGGGGTCGACGGCCAGGCCGCCCGCCCGCAGCAGAACGGACACGGCGGCGGCCGGGGCGGCGGGGCGGGTGCGGCGCAGCACGGACTCCACGCGCAGGACGAGTTCGCGCGGGCTGAACGGCTTGGTGACGTAGTCGTCGGCGCCCACCTCAAGACCGAGGATGCGGTCGTCCTCGTCGCCCCGCGCGGTGAGCATGATCACCGGTACGGGGCCGTGGCCGCGGATCCGGCGGCACACCTCCAGACCGTCCATGCCGGGCAGCATCAGGTCGAGGACGACCAGGTCGGGCCAGTGGGCCGCCGCGCGGGCGAGCGCGTCGGGGCCGTCACCGGCCCGGTCGACGACGTATCCGGCGCGGTCGAGGTAGCCCGTGACGATCTCGGCGACGGTGGGGTCGTCGTCGACGACGAGGACCCGGGCTCCGTCCGCGGCGTGGGGTGGTCGCTGGTGCATGCGGCCCAGCCTCGCACCACGCGCGCGCGAGCGGTGCGGCCCGGACGCCGACGTCCGAGTTTCGTAAGGAGCCGTTGTCCGGTATGGCTGCTTTGTCTTCGTAGGGTGAGTGCCGTGACCACCTCCTCCCCTGCCCCGGAACCGCCACCGGTGTCCGTGGACGTCGTCCTCCCCTGTCTCGACGAGGCCGCGGCGCTGCCGTGGGTGCTGGAGCGCGTTCCGCCCGGCTGGCGCGCCCTGGTCGTGGACAACGGCTCCACGGACGGCTCGGACCGCATCGCCCGCGAGCTCGGCGCGACCGTCGTGCACGAGGAACGGCGCGGTTTCGGCGCCGCCTGCCACGCCGGACTGACCGCCGCCACGGCCGACATCGTCTGCTTCTGCGACTGCGACGCCTCACTGGATCCCGCGGATCTGGTGCCCTTCGTCCACGAGATCCGGGCCGGGGCTTCCGACCTGGTGCTGGGACGGCGGCGGCCGCGGGGGCGCGGCGCCTGGCCGGTCCACGCCCGCGCGGGCAACCTCGCCCTGTCCCGGCTGCTGCGCCGCCGTACCGGACTGCGGCTGCGCGACCTCGGCCCGCTGCGGGCCGCCCGGCGCGAGGAGCTGCTCGCCCTGGACCTGACCGACCGGCGCAGCGGCTATCCGCTCCAGATGGTGGTGCGCGCCGCCGACGCGGGCTGGCGCGTCACCGAGCACGACGTCCCGTACGCCCCGCGCACCGGCGCGTCCAAGGTGACCGGCACCTGGCGCGGCACGTATCAGGCGGTACGGGACATGAGCCGGGTGCTGAACGAGCCGCCGGTGCGCGAGGAGGTGACCTCGTGACCCCGACCTCGCCCGTGACGCTGCTCGTCATCGCCAAGGAGCCCCGCCCGGGCCGGGTGAAGACCCGGCTGACCCCGCCGTTCACCCCCGAGGAGGCGGCGGGGCTCGCCGAGGCCGCGCTCGCGGACACGCTGGACGTGGTGGCGCGCACCCCCGCGCGGCGCCGGGTGCTGGTGCTGGACGGCACACCGGGGCCGTGGCTGCCGGCCGGGATCGAGGTCGTACCGCAGTGCGCGGGCGGCCTCGACGAACGGCTGGCCGCCGCGTTCGCCGGGTGCGACGGACCCGCCCTCCTCATCGGCATGGACACCCCCCAGGTGACCCCGGCCCTGCTCACCGTGGACTTCACGGACTGCGACGCCTGCTTCGGCCCCGCCGAGGACGGCGGCTTCTGGGCGCTGGGCCTGGCCGACCCCGACCCGGGACTGCTGCGCGGCGTCCCCATGTCGACGCCGGACACGGGCGCGGCACAGCGGCGGCGGCTCGCGCATCTGCGGGTGCGGGAGTTGCCGCTGCTGCGTGACGTGGACACCGCCGGCGACGCGACGCTGGTGGCGCGGGCCGCGCCGGAGGGGCGGTTCGCCGCGCGGCTGGCCCGGCTGACGGCGGCCCGCCGGTGAGCGGCGTGCGCGCGGCCGCACGCACGGGATTCCAGCGCACGGCCCCCGCCGCCGAACGCGCCTGGTCCGCCGACCCCTACGCCGACGCCCTGCACGCCGGCCGCGGACCGCTGTTCCTGCGCCGCGCCGACGGATGGCTGCTGCCCCTGGACGTGGAGCGCTGGTGCGCGGAGGCGGACGCGGCCGACCTGGACGTGCTGCGGCGCTGC
The DNA here is from genome assembly GCF_984686075.1 of Streptomyces speibonae. Taxonomy (NCBI): domain Bacteria; kingdom Bacillati; phylum Actinomycetota; class Actinomycetes; order Kitasatosporales; family Streptomycetaceae; genus Streptomyces; species Streptomyces speibonae. The sequence goes on from NZ_OZ480260.1 coordinate 1,752,522, forward strand.
GAGGGCACGGTGCTGGACGTGGGCTGCGGACCGGGGCGGCTGGTCGCGGCGCTGGGCGCGCGCGGGCACCGTGCGCTGGGTATCGACGTCAGCGAGGCCGCGGTCGCCCACACCGTCGGGCGGGGCGGCCAGGCGCTCGTGCGCTCGGTCTTCGACCCCCTGCCCGGCACCGGCCGCTGGGGCACCGCGCTGCTCATCGACGGCAACATCGGCATCGGCGGCGACCCGGCCGCCCTCCTCTGCCGCCTGGCCCAACTCCTCGCCCCCGGCGGCCTCCTCATCGCCGAAACATCCCCCCACCCGGACATCGACGAACGCCTCCAGGTCCAGATCACCGACACGAACGGCACCCCGGGCGCCCCTTTCCCGTGGGCCCGCTTGGGCACCCCGGCCCTCCTGCGCCACGCAAGAACAACGGGCTGGCACCCCACCGACCAGTGGTCAACCTCCGAACGCACGTTTGTGTCCCTGCGCCGGGAGTAGCCCCCACCTTCACGCTCAGCCAGAGGCGACTCCCCCGTGCGAGTTCGCGTCGGACTGACCAATGATCAAAAAATGTCACACAAGGTAATCGGGTGCCTCGATTCCGCTGCCGGGATCTTGCTACGCGGCGCCAGGCTGTGTCAACGATCGTTTCTGCGATGAGTAACGATCGTTCCCGCCTGGGCGCTCGCCCGGCTAAAGTGCCGGGACACGACGATCACCCGACACGCGGGAGCGCACAGGTGAACACCCCCGTCTCCGAGACTCTCCGGCGCCTTGAGGCGCAGATCAAGGCGCAGGACCTGGACAGACATGCCGTCCTGGATCCTCACGTTCTGGCAGACAGAACATCCCTGCCGGTGGATACGGTCCGTGCTCTCCTGCGAGGCGAGGAGGTGCCGGAGCCGGAGTTCAACGAGCGGGTTCTGGGGCGCATGAAGGCCTTCGTCGCGTACCACCTGGCCGCGACCGGGAAAACCGAGGCCCAGCTCATCGGGGAGGTCCAGGTAGCCCTTCACCCGATCTCCCGCCCTTGGGCCCGCAGCGTGATCCGCGGCGAGAAGGTGCCGAACTCGAAAACCCTTCACGAGCTGGCCGTCTACTTCGAACTGGACGGCCAGGAAACCTACTTCACAAGCCTCGCGGTCGACGCTCTGAACCGCGCGCTCCAGCGTGTTCTGCTTCGCTACGAGCCCCCCGAGCGCGATCCGATCGAAGCGCTCATGGACAGGTACGGGGTGGAGGCCGCCGACATGAGACTGCACGGTGCCTCTGGCGGCGTCTCCAGCAAGGAACAGCTTGCCGTCCTTCTGGAGGGCGTCTTCAGATCAGTCATTCCGCCGAAAGGGGACCAGGGCTGATGAGCAGTAGGACCATGAAGGCGCTGCTCGCCGACTTAGGCAGGGACGTGGCGAAGCGCATACAGGTGCCGGCCGCTGCGGAGGTCGTGATGGAGGAGTTCTGCCATGCGATGAGCAAGCGGAAGAACAAGCCGGTCGTCCTGCTTTTCAGGGAGTTCCCCTCCGAGGTGCCGGTCTCGGGTTTGCGCTTGGTCATGAGTGACCGGAGTCTGATCGTGATCGCCGCGGGGATGGCCCCGCAGGCACAGTTGGTCATCCTCGGGCACGAGCTGTACCACGAGGAGTTCGACCACTGCAGTCATGCCATGCCCGGTCTGAGCGCTGCGGCTCGAGCGGTCGCCCCCCACACCTCGAGTGACACGATCCGACAAGCTGCGGAACTGGTCCTCGCGTCGGAGCAGGTCCCCATGGACGCGATCCTCGCCGTCGCGGCCCGCTCCGGATCCGCGGACACCGACGAAGTGGACGCCGAGACCTTCGGGCTCTGGTTCGGCAGCGAGGTCCGCACCTGGGTGGCTGGACGCTACGCACAGCCCCGGGCCACCGCCGCCACCGTCGAAGGCCGTCTCACCCTGTCGCTGTCGCACCGGGGCGGACGCGTCCTTTGATGGCCGATCTCAACGTTCCCTACATCGTTCCCACCGTCGCGCTCGTCGTCGCGCTGGCGCTGAGAGGTCCGATGCTGTGGCGCGCGGGCCGCCGCGATGCCGACGTCCGGGCAACCGCCCTCCTCCTGTTGTGGGCCGCGGCCGTCCTCGTCGTGATCACGCCGGTCAACATTCACCGGCTGAACGTCTGGACCGGTGTACCGAACATCGCAGCCCCCTGGGCATACAGCTTCCTCACCGCGTTCTGCGCCACCGGCCTGACCATGATCATGCGCTGGCGGGAACCACCCTCCGAGCGACGACGCCGCCGCATGATCGCCATCTACTGGATCTACGCAGGCATCATCGGCGCCCTGTGGATCACGTTCTTCCTGGCCGACGTCCCCGAACCGCGCATCTACGACCTCGACACCTATTACGCGACCACGCCCTGGATGCGGGAGCACATCCTGCTGTACGTCGTCGCCCACGCGGTGTCGTGTGTGGTCTCGGCGAGCATGCTGTGGAAGTGGTACCCCGAGATCACCAAGGGCTGGATCAAGAGCAGTGTCGTCTTTCTGCAGGTCGGGTACGCCTCCGGCCTCGTCTTCGACGTTGCCAAGCTGGTCGCGGTCGGCGCCCGCTGGAGTGGGCACGACCTGGACGCGCTGAGCACGAAGGTGGCTCCGCCCTTCGCCCTTCTCGAGGCTCTCCTCGTCGCGCTCGGCTTCATCATCCCGCAGGCCGGTCCCGCCTTGAGGACCCGCATCCGCAACGGCCGCGACTACCGGCGCCTGCGTGGCCTGTGGCGGACCGTTCGGGTCACCAACGCGGCGGCGGCCACCGCCCGCTTCGGCGTGCTCACACCGCTGAGCCTGAAGCTGATGCAGCGCGAACAGCGCATCCATGATGCTCTGCGCGTTCTCGCCCCTTACTTCGATCACACCGCCTACCAGCGGTACTACGCAGAGGCCGCCGCCGAACACAGCGACGACGCGGCCCGCGGACTCGCCGGCGCCGTCGCCATCCACAAAGCAGTCGACGCCTACACCGCCGGTACACCGATCAGCACAGACGACCAGCCCTCGCTGATCGGCCCCGAGGTCACCGAGCGCCTGGACGCCATCGGCAAGGCCCTGCACCGACCCCGTCTCCTCGACCGCGTACGCCAGCGGGCGACCAGCACAGAGAGCGTGACCGTTCATGTCTGACAGAGTCATCACCGGCCGGCCCACCGCCGTCGTCATCGGCGCCAGCGCCTCGGGACTCCTGGCCGCGGCCTCACTCGCCGAGTTCGCCGACGTCACCGTGCTCGAGCGCGACTGTCTGCCCGACGGCCCCGAGCCGCGCCGCGGAATACCCCAGGCCCACCACGCCCACCTGGTATGGACCGGAGGGGTGAAGGCCTTCGAGGAGCTGCTGCCCGGCGTGATCGAGGAGACCGTCGCCCGTGGGGCGCGCCTCGTACGCATCATGGGCGACATGGTCTCCCGCGCCCCCAACGAGGTGTGGTTCCGGCGCTTCGAGAACGTCCCCCACCGCAACCTGGTGTGCTCCCGCTTCCTCCTCGATCACGTCCTGAGCACCCACGTCCTCGACGACCCGCGCATCACACTCCGCGAGAACACCACCGCGCTCGGCCTGGAGGGCTCCTCGACAGCTGTCACGGGCGTCCGCGTGCAGACCGGCACCACCGCCGAGACCCTGAGCGCCGACCTGGTCGTCGACGCTTCCGGCCGCGGCACCAGCGCACCCCACTGGCTCCGGGACCTGGGCCTGCCGGAGGTCGAAACGCGTGAAGTCAACGCCGGCGTCGCCTACGCCACCCGCCTCTACAAGGCACCCGGCAGCACCGCCGGGATCGGCTTCCCACTCGTCAACGTGCAGGCCAACCCCGCCAACCCGCCCGGCCGGGGCGGGATCATCCTGCCGATCGAGGGCGACCGCTGGATCGTCACCCTGGCCGGCACCCGCGGCGGCGAGCCCACCGCCGACAACGAGGCCTTCATCGACTTCGCCCTCGACCTCGGCGACCCCGTCATCGGAGAACTGCTCAAGAACGCGGAACCGATCGGTGATGTCAGGACCTCGCGCAGCACGGCCAACACCCGCCGCTACTACGAGAAGATGAACCGCTGGCCCGAAGGGTTCGTCGCCCTCGGCGACGCCATCGCCGGCTACAACCCCGTCTACGGCCACGGCCTGTCCGTCGCCGCCCAATGCGCGCTCGCCGTCCGGGACGTACTACGCTCCCGCCCCCTCACCAAACCCGGCACCGCCCAACGCATACAGCGCGCGGCAGCCCGTCCCGTCGGCGCCGCATGGAACCTGGCAGTCGGTCAGGACGCCCTCTACCCGGGCGCCTCCGACACCCCGCCCACCGCCGTGGAAAAGCTCCTCGCCCGCTACGTCGACCGCTGCGTAGAGACCGGCGCCGCCAACCCCCGCGCCCTCAACGCCCTCCTCGACGTCATGAGCCTGCTCGAGCCCCCGACCCGCCTGTTCTCCCCCGACATGCTCCGGCCCATGCTGTTCGGCCCGAAGAGGAAACTCCTGCCCGGCGCCCCGCTCCGAGAACAAGAACGCAAGGCGGCACTCAACTGACCAAGATCGTTTTTGCACAACTGTGCGACTCTCCGAGCCTGCCCGGCGGCCCGGCCGGGGGGGGGACAACCGAGCCGCCGGGCAGGGGTCTTATGCGGCGCGCCTCAGTTCCCAGAGCAGTTCGTCCAGGCCCATGGGCCGGAAGGAACTGAGCCGGCGCACCATCTGGGAGGCCAGGACGGTCGGCAGGAGCGGGTGGCCGTACGGGATCGGTCCGGCCGGCCGCTCCACGACCTGCACGCCCTGGGAGCCGTAGCCGTAGCCGACGCCGTTCACGCCGTACAGGGGTGCGCCCTGTGCCAGGAGCACCATCGGGTCGCGCGTGAGGTGCGGGCACAGGTCGGCGGCGGTGCGCGCGTGCCGGGCACACACCGGTGGCTGGTTGGTGAGGATCCCGGAGTCGTCGGGGTCCACTGTGTTCGGGCCTGCGAGGAAGACGAACCCGAGGGGGGTCCGTGCGCGTTCGGCGCAGACCTGGCAGCGCATCGCCTGCATCGTTCCCCGCTGCCGCAGAGGATGCATCATGCGCCACTGCGGTTTGCCCCTGGGCTCGCCGAAGCCGTCGACCGCGCCGAAGGAGCAACGGGCCCACAGCACGCCGCGCACGTCGCGGTCGCGTCGTCCCCGCGCCCGCGGGGGTTGCTCCTCAACTCCGCCGCCACTGCTCCCCCTCTCCCGGTCGTCCCCGCGCCCGGGTTTGCTCCGGTGACGACGGGCTCGGCGGTTGCCGCCTCGTGTCGTCCCCGCGCCCGCGGGGGTTGCTCTTTGCGGCGTACGTGATCTCAGTGATGTACGAGTCGAAGCCGGTACTCGTCCAGTCTTCGGTCACATGTTGGTGCGGACGCCGGCGCTCGGTCGTGGGTGCCGTTGGCGGTCTGCTGGGTATCCTGCGCGATGTGCTGCCGCACCCGTTGTAGCGCAGCGCGGGCTGCCTCGTCGGACGCGTGCCGTTGCGGAGCCTGGCCAATGATGTGCCGCCTCAGCTGCTGCTCGGTCTGAAGCTGTCCGACGACCAAGCGCAGTTCACTCGCCCTGCGCAGCGCGGCGGCCTCGCGACGGGCTTGCTGGGCGGCTTCCGTCCGTGCCGTGTCGATCCGCGTGGCCAGCGTGGGCAAGTGGGCATGCATCGCGGCGAACCACTGTCGCATGACCGTCGGGCCATCGGGAGCCTCGCCGCCCGGAGGCCAGTTGTCCTCTTGCAGGACCGGGGAAAACATAACGGGAGGGTGTAGGCGTTGGTGCCCAGGCCATAGGTAAGGGCGGTGTCGGAGGTCAGGCCCTGGGATGCGGCGATGGTCGTCGCATAGCCCAAGGAGAGCGCCCCGGTGGTGATCTGGCCGAGGGGCAGCCAGGCCTGGTCGGCACAGGTGGTGCCGTCGGCGTTCGTGCGCCGCCAGGTGATCTGCAGCCGGTGGTCGTCGGCGATGGGGGTGACAGCGACACCACCCGACCGTCACCCCGACACCCGCCGCCCCCTCCCCACCCGCCACGCGAAGACCACCGCCGACCCCCCGAACAGCACCGCTGTGATCACCAGCCACCGCACCGGGAAGCCGTCCGCCGACTGACCCGTCACCCCCGCGTACCGCTCCGACACCCGCCCGCTGATCAGCGGAAACCACACCAGCAGCAACAGCAGGGACAGCGCACCCGGCACCCGCACGTAGTTCACCCACGCCCCGCGCCGCCGCCCCGCCGCCCCCTTCACCAGCACCCGGTCGGCCCCCGCGTACAGCGGCAGCAGCACCAGGTCGTGGATCACCGCCGCCCCCGCGAACCACAGCACGATCAGCACCCAGTCCCCGTCGAGCAGCCGCACCCCCGCGTATCCGCTCAGCGCGAACGAGCACAGCAGCACGCACAGCTGGAACGGGCTGCCGAGCCCACGCATCACCATCGGCCTCCTCACCTCACACCTCACCGAAGGTCAGCCGCTCGACCCACTTGGTGTTGAGCACACCGGGGGCGGCGGGCACGATGATCCGGGCCGGATACCCGTGATCCAGGGTCAGTTCCTCGCCGTTGACGAACAGGGCGAGCAGGGAGCGCGGGTCCTCCACCTGGTTCGAGCGCAGCGCGGCACGGCGGAAGGGGCCGCGGCGCTGCAACGACTCCACGAGCACGTCGACCGGTTCGTCATGGCCGACGAGCGCCGCGAGGTCCCGCAGCCGCACGCCCCGCCACCACTGGTCGGAGGTGGACCAGCCCTCCACGCACGCGATGGGCAGGTCGGCGCTGTGCAGCGGCAGGCCGAGCAGGTCGGCCCTGCTGAGCCGTACCGTGCCGGATCGCCCGGCGACGGTCAGCCGCCACGCCTCCTCGCTCGTCTCGCCGGCGCGGACCCCGACGTACGCGGCGGTCTTGTTGATCTGGAAACCGGCCGGTCCGCCGCCGGGTTCGGGGCCGCCGTGCGGGGTGAGGACGGCGGTCTCGCGCAGCGGTCCGTCGAAGCTGCGCCCGGCCGAGGTGGCGAAGAGGAGCAGCGAGGCGCCGCCGACCAGCCCGAACGCGCCCCGCCGCGAGACGGTCGGCCGGTCGGGCCGCGGGGCGGCCAGCTCATCGGCCGCCCCGTCCGTCACCGGGGAACCGTCCCGGCCATCCCGCTCCCCGCCCCGCTCCTCCCGCATCGCCCGCAGATTGCGGAACGCCGCCGGTGCCTTCAGCACCACATGCGCGAGGAACGCGCCGAAGAACACCCAGGCGCCGTAGAAGTGCAGGGGGTAGAAGGAGCCGGGGAAGACGTAGTCGAGCTGGACGTTGAGGATGCCCGTGACGAACTCGAAGAGCGCCCCGCCGACGAGCAGCAGCAGCGAGATCCGCTCCAGCGCGTGGGTGAGCGAGCGGGCCGGCGGCAGGGTGAACAGCCGGGGCACCACCGACCACAGCTTGGCCAGCAGCACCGGGACGAGCGCGAGGCCCAGGGTGACGTGCACGCCCTGGGTGAGCCGGTACAGCCACGGCGGGTCGGTGGGCCAGGAGAAGAGGTAGAAGCCGAGCAGTCCCTTGCCCGGGGTCATGTCGTTCACCCGTGCCAGATCCGGGTTGTACGCCGCGTACGACAGCAGTCCCGTCACGAACAGGATCGTGATGCCGGCGAGGAGCACCACCCCGAGGACCGAGGTGAACCGGATGCCGCGCAGTGGGCTGCGCCAGAAGTCCGGCGCGAACGGGCCGCGCGCGGGAGGGGTGCGGAAGAGAGAGCGAGCCATGTGCCGACGGTAGATCCGCACCACCCCCGAGAGGGTCAGGGAAGCATGACGAAACGCTGACATCCGCCCTTGTCAGCCGGTCGCGCGCGCTCCCCCGGCCTAGCGTGACGGCGTGAACCGCGATCTCCCCCGTACCCTCCCGCCCGTCCGTACGACCTCGCGCGGCGGACTCGGCCGCGATCTGACCGCCGTCGGCGCGGCCGCGCTGCTCGTCCTGGCCGCCGCGGTGATCGGGACGTACATCCAGAACCGTTACGGCACGCTGCGGGTGGCCTGGCCGCCGCTGGTGGGCGACTGGATGCCGCACACCGGTCCCGGCACCCCGGCCGCGCTGCTCGTCGCCGCCGCCGTCGTGGCGTACGGCCCCGCCCTGGCCGTCCGGCTGTCCTGGCGGCCCCTGCTGCTCACGGCCTGGGGGGTGTCGCTGGCGTGGACCTGGTCGCTCGCCCTCGTCGACGGCTGGTCCCGGGGTGTCGCGGGGCGGCTGAACACGCGGCACGAGTATCTGCGGGTGATCGACCGCTTCGGTGACATCCCCGCCGCGCTGCGGGACTTCAACGGTCACATCCTGATCGGCACCCCGGACAACTGGCCCGCGCATGTCGCCGGGCATCCGCCGGGCGCCACCCTCACCTTCGTGCTGCTGGACCGGATCGGGCTGGGCGGCGGCGGATGGGCCGGGGCGTTCGTCATCACCGCCGGCACCACGGCGGTGGCCGCGATCCTGATCGCGGTGCGCCGGCTCGCCGACGAGTCGCTCGCCCGCCGCGCCGCGCCCTTCCTGGCGCTGGCCCCGGGCGCGGTGTGGGTGGGCGCCTCCGCCGACGCCTGGTTCATGGCCGTCGCCGCCTGGGCGGTCGCCCTGCTGGCCCTCGCCGTCACGGGTCACCGGCCGGCCTGGACGGGCTTCGGCTCCGGGCTGCTGTTCGGCGTGACGATGTATCTGTCGTACGGGCTCACCCTGTTCGCGGTGATCGCCGCGGCGGTGCTGCTGCTGGGCGGGCGGAAGCCGCGGCCCCTGGCGTACGCGGTGGCCGGGTTCCTGGTCGTGCCGGCCGTGTTCACGGCCGTGGGTTTCGACTGGTGGGAGGCGTACCGGCTGCTGGTCACCCGCTACTACCAAGGGGCGGGCGGGGTACGGCCGTACGGCTACTGGGTCTGGGCGAATCTGGCCTGCACGGTGCTGGTGGTGGGCCCGGCGACGGTGGCGGGGCTGCGCCGGGCGGGCGCGGTGTGGGCCGGGTCGAGGACCCCGCTGCCCCGCTCCCCCGCGCCGCGTCTGGCCCTGCTCGTGTGCTCCGCGCTCCTGGCGCTGCTGATCGCCGACCTGTCCGGGATGAGCAAGGCGGAGACGGAACGCATCTGGCTGCCGTTCGCGTTCTGGTTGCTGCCCGCCTGCGCGCTGCTGCCCGGCCCGCGCGGGTGGCTGGCCGGGCAGGCCGCCCTGGCCCTGCTCCTCAATCACCTGGTCCTGACGTGGTGGTGAATCCCCTGGTCCCGACGGGGTGAGGAGCGGGCCGCGGGTCAGCCCTCGGCGGCGGGCCGCAGCCGCAGTGAGATGCTGTTGATGCAGTACCGCTGGTCCGTGGGCGTCGGATACCCCTCACCCTCGAACACGTGCCCGAGGTGGGATCCGCAGCGGGAGCACCGCACCTCGGTCCGCACCATGCCGTGCGACCGGTCCTCGATCAGCTCCACGGCGTCGGTGTCCTTCGGGTCGTAGAAGGAGGGCCAGCCGCAGTGGGACGCGAACTTGGTGTCCGAGGTGAACAGCTCGGCGCCGCACGCGCGGCAGGAGTAGACGCCCTCGGTCTTGGTGTCGGTGTACTCACCGGTGAAGGCCGGCTCCGTGGCGGCCTCGCGCAGCACGGCGTACTCGGACGGCGAGAGTTCCGCGCGCCACTGCTCGTCCGGCTTCTCGACGTCGTACGGCATGAGCTTCCAGCCCCTTACTTCGACAGACGGTCCAGGATGCGCGGGCCGAGGTCGGTGACGTCGCCCGCTCCCATGGTGAGAACGAGATCACCGGGCTTCGCCATTCCCGCGACCACGTCGGGGATCTCCGCCTTGTCGTGGACGGCCGTCACGTCCGCGCCGGCCGCGCGGGCGGCCTCGATGATCAGCTCGCTGGTGACGCCGGGGATCGGGTCCTCGCGCGCCGGGTAGATGTCCAGCACCGCCGAGGCGTCGGCCAGGGCCAGCGACCGGCCCATCTCCTTGCCCAGCTCCCGGGTGCGGGAGAAGAGGTGCGGCTGGAAGACGACGAGGATGCGGGCGTCGCCGGCGGCGGAGCGCATCGCCTCCAGGTCGGCGGTCATCTCGGTCGGGTGGTGCGCGTAGGAGTCGACGACCTGGACGCCGGCGGCCTCGCCCTTGAGCTGGAGGCGCCGCTTCACCCCGGTGTACGCGGCCAGGGCGGGGGCCAGCTCGGCGGCCGGGACGCCGAGCGCGGCGCCCGCGACGAGCGCGGCCACGGCGTTGTGCGCGTAGTGCCGTCCGGGGACGGACACGGTGAAGGTGAGCGGGGCGCCGTCCAACTCGACGGTGACCTCGCTCCTCAGCCCCTGCGGCACGACCGACAGCACCCGTACGTCGGCGTCCTCCGCCTCGCCGTACGTCACCGTCCGTACCGAGCCGGCCAGGCGCCGGGTCAGCTCGCGGGCGCCCTCGTGGTCCGCGGAGATCACCAGGGTGCCGCCGGGCACGATCCGGCCGACGAACGTCTCGAAGGAGGCGTGGATCTCCTCCATGGACGCGTAGTTCGCGTGGTGGTCCAGCTCCACGTTGAGGATGATCGCGACCTCGGGCGCGTACTTGTGGAAGCTGCGGTCCGACTCGTCCGCCTCGGCGACGAAGATCTCGCCGTCGCCGTGCAGCGCGTTGGAGCCGGGGGCGTCCAGGTCGCCGCCGATCGCGTACGACGGCCTGCGGCCCAGCTCGGTGAGGGAGACGGCCAGCATGGAGGTGGTGGTGGTCTTGCCGTGGGTGCCGGCCACCGCGATCGGCCGCAGACCCTCCATCAGGGCGGCCAGGGCGTCGGAGCGGTGCACCACCGGGATGCCCAGCTCGGCCGCGCGCAGCAGCTCGGGGTTGTCCTCGCGGATCGCCGAGGAGACGACCACACAGCTGGCGTCGTCGGCGAGGTGATCGGCGGCGTGGCCGATGTGCACGGTGGCGCCGTACGCGCGCAGGGCGTCGGCGGTCGGGGAGTCCTTGGCGTCGCTGCCGGCCACCTTGGCGCCGCGCTGGGCGAGGATCTTGGCGATGCCCGACATCCCGGCGCCGCCGATGCCGATGAAGTGCGGTCGGTCCATGGCGGTGGGAAGGCCGGGTGCCATGCGTGTTCTCCCAGTGGTACGACGAGCGGGACGGCGGTCTTCGCGCCCGCGCCGGAGAGCCGGGAGAGCGCCGCCCCAGCCTATGCCTTGCTGTGGGAGAAGAGTTTCAGCACCGGCACCCCGACCTTGTGGCGGGCCCGGGAGGCCCAGTCGCGGTGGAAGAACTCCTCCACGTAGTGCGGGTCGGTCAGCACGATCACCTCGTCCGCGCCGACCTCCTCCACCATGGCCTTGAGCGCGTCCAGGGGGTGGTCCTCGATGAGCCGGCCCTCCGCCGAGTCGCCGGTGGCGCGCAGCGCCTGCAGGGACACCTCCAGGGCCCGCTCACCCATGCTCTGGGCGTTCTCACCCTCGGGGGTCTCGCCCTCGCGGACGGCCTCGTCGATCTCGCCCAGGGCGACGTCGTCGATGGCTCTCAGCAGCCGGTCGGCCTGTTCTCCGCGCGGCTGGAGCAGCACGTGGAAGGAGACCGGCTCGTCGCCGTGCAAGGTGGTGACGAACTCCACGTCGGCGGACGTCAGGGCCTTCTCGATCATCAGTACGCTTGTGAACACCAGGCGCCCCTTCTCCTCGGAGGGCCCGCGGCCCTCTTTGTTCCGAGGGCCGAGCCAGGCCCCGCGGAAACCATCCTGCCCCGTGTTCGCACGGGTACTGCCGGAATCAGTCTTGCCGCTTCCCGCACACGGCGGGCGGATCCGTTCCGCCGATCGCCGGACCGGCGGCATTCTCGAACAGGCTTTCGCCCCCTCCCCCTGCCGGACCTCAGGCCCGCTGGTACCGCGTGAACAGAAAACCGTCTTCCTCCAACATCGACTTCAGCGTGAGACGCCGCGGAAGTGTCACTGACGGTCCACCGGCAATGCGCTGAGCGTCACCCGCGGTGAGCATCGGGGAGAGGGTCAGACAGAGTTCGTCCAGCGCGTCGGCCGCCACCATCTGCCCCAGCAGCCGCGGCCCGCCCTCGGTCAGCAGCCGGGTGTGCCCGAGGTCCGCCAGCGCCCGCACCGCCCGCGCGGGGTCCACCGCGGCCCCCTCGCCGGCGACGACCACCCGGGCGCCCGCCTTCTCGGCGGCGGCGACCCGGTCCGGGGCGGCGGCCGCACCGGTCAGGACCAGCGTGGGCAGCAGGGGCGAGGTGAACAGCGGCAGCGAGAAGTCCAGGTCCAGGCTCGCCGTCACCACGGCGATCACCGGCGCGGGGCCCTGACCGGCCGCCTCCCGGGCCGCCGCGAACTCGGCACGCGCGCGTGCCGGACGGTAGCCCTCCTGACGTACCGTCTCCGCGCCGACGACCACGATGTCCGCGAGGGCCCGCAGCACGCCGAAGATCCGCATGTCGGCGGGGCAGGAGATGGGCTGGGAGCGGCCGTCGTGCTGGGCGGCGCCGTCGAGGGTGGAGACCATGTTCCCGCGCAGCCACGGCTCCCGGCCCCGGGGCCCGGGGGCGGGATAGGCGTACGCGGCGGCCAGCTCGGCCAGGGTCCACTCACGGCCGTCCACCCCGCCGGGAGCTGCCGTCTCATCGGTCACGTCGGTCACGGGGAACAGGCGTCGCATGTCAGGCAGTCTTCCACGGCACGTACGATGAGGGATCGTGTCGTCCTCCACCACCTCCCGTCCCGGTCCGATAGCCGACGTGGCTCCGCTCTCCCTGTGCGCCCGCGAGCCGCACGTCCCCGCGGACCGGCTCGTCGCCGAGATGGTGCCGCCGCCGCGGTTCGACGCCGTGCGGTTCGACACCTACATCCCCGACCCGGACCAGCCGAGCCAGACCGAGGCCGTACGCGTCCTCGAGGGCTTCGCGGCGGGTCTGGACGGAACACCGGACGGCGGCCCGGGGCGGCGCCGGCTGTTCGGCTTCGGCAAGGCGCCGAAGAAGACCCCGGCCGGGCCGCGCGGCGTCTACCTCGACGGCGGCTACGGCGTCGGCAAGACCCATCTGCTGGCCTCGCTGTGGCACGCCACCCCGGCCGAACCCGCCCTGAAGGCGTTCGGCACCTTCGTGGAGCTGACGAACCTGGTGGGGGCGCTCGGTTTCCAGCAGACCGTGCGGACCCTCTCCGGGCACCGTCTGCTCTGCATCGACGAGTTCGAACTGGACGACCCGGGCGACACCGTGCTGGTCTCCACCCTGCTCGGCAAGCTGGTCGAGGAGGGCGTCGCGCTCGCCGCCACCTCGAACACGCTCCCGGGCAAGCTGGGCGAGGGCCGCTTCGCGGCGGCGGACTTCCTGCGCGAGATCCAGGGCCTGTCCGCCCACTTCCGCGCCCTGCGCATCGACGGCGAGGACTACCGCCACCGCGGACTTCCCGAGGCGCCGCCGCCGTACTCCGACGAGACGGTGACCAGGACGGCGCACGCCACCGGGGGTGCCTCGCTCGACGCCTTCCCCGACCTGCTGGACCACCTCGCCAAGGTCCACCCCAGCCGCTACGGCGCCCTGACCGACGGCCTCCGCGCGGTGTGCCTCACCGGCGTGCGCCCGGTAGCGGACCAGTCGACGGCCCTGCGGCTCGTCGTCCTCGCGGACCGGCTCTACGACCGCGAGGTCCCCGTACTGGCCTCGGGCCTGCCGTTCGACCAGCTCTTCAGCGAGGACATGCTGAAGGGCGGCTACCGCAAGAAGTACTACCGAGCCATCTCCCGCCTCACAGCCCTGGCCCGAGACGCGGGCACCCTCACCTAGGGGCGCGGGGAACCGCGCCCACCCAGGAACGCGGGGAGTTGCACACACCCAGGGGCGCGGGGAACTGCGCAACGGGGTCCGGGGCGGAGCCCCGGGGACGGGAAGGGAAGGGGCGGCGGGGCGAAAGAACCCACCCTGGCCCCATCCCCACCCCCGGGCATATGGTTACAAAAGTAGACAAGCGCGCCGCAAACGCACCCCCAGAAGACCTCTGAACGGGAGGTCGCCATGGTCGAGGAACTGCTCACCGCAGCCGCCGGCCTCGGCGCCGCTGGCGCCACCTACCTGCTCGCCGCCGCCCGCGTCGTCAAGCAGTACGAACGCGGCGTCGTCTTCCGCCTCGGCCGCCTCCGCGGCACCCCCCGGCCCCCGGGCTTCACCCTGATCGTCCCGGTGGTGGACCGCCTGCACAAGATCAACCTGCAGATCGTCACCATGCCGGTTCCGGCCCAGGAGGGCATCACCCGGGACAACGTCACGGTCCGCGTCGACGCGGTCGTCTACTTCAAGGTCGTCGACGCCGCCGCGGCCCTGGTCAACGTCGAGGACTACCGCTTCGCCGTCTCCCAGATGGCCCAGACCTCCCTGCGGTCCATCATCGGCAAGAGCGACCTGGACGACCTGCTGTCCAACCGCGAGAAACTCAACCAGGGCCTGGAACTGATGATCGACAGCCCCGCCATCGGCTGGGGCGTGCAGATCGACCGGGTCGAGATCAAGGACGTCTCCCTGCCCGACACGATGAAGCGGTCCATGGCCCGCCAGGCCGAGGCCGACCGCGAGCGCCGGGCCCGCGTCATCAACGCCGACGCCGAACTCCAGGCGTCCAAGAAGCTCGCCGAAGCCGCCCAGGAGATGGCCGAGACCCCCTCCGCGCTCCAACTGCGCCTGCTCCAGACCATCGTCGCCGTCGCCGCCGAGAAGAACTCCACCCTCGTCCTGCCCTTCCCCGTGGAACTCCTCCGCTTCCTGGAACGCGCCCACCAGCAGACCCCCGCGAACCCCCCGGCGGATGGCGAGGAATCCCCGCCGGAACCTCCCGTGCCGTGACACGAGCTACGCGCGTGGTTCCCGTGACCCGCCGCAGGTGATAGACACGGCGGGGTCACCAGTTCCTGTCCGCCAACAGGAAAGGTCCCCCCATGTCAGAAACCGGTTCCACCACCGGCTCCCCCGCGACACGGCGTCAGCTGCTCGCCCGTTCCGGCGCCGTCGGCATCGGCATCGCCTTCACCGGCGCCCTCTCCGAACTCTTCACCGGCACCGCCGCCGCCCACCACCTCGGCCACTGCGGCTACGGCCCCCTCGTCCCCGACCCCGACGGACTGCTCGACCTGCCGAGGGGCTTCCACTACAAGGTGCTCTCCCGCGAGGGCGACCGGCTGCGCTCCGGCGAGGGCCCGGTCCCCTCCAACCACGACGGCATGGCCGCGTTCGCCGGCCGTCACGGCCGCGTCCACCTGGTCCGCAACCACGAGAACCGGGCCGACGGCCGAGCCCCGGTGCCGGTCGTCGACGGCCTGACCTACGACCCGGAGGGCAAGGGCGGCTGCACGGCGCTGACCCTGGACCACCGCGACCGGGTGCTGTCGGAGCGGGTCGCGATCGCCGGTACGGCCGTCAACTGCGCGGGCGGCCCGACCCCTTGGGACACCTGGCTGACCTGCGAGGAGACCGAGGACAGGGCCGGCACCAACGGCTACACCAAGGACCACGGCTTCATCTTCGAGGTCGACGGCGCCGACCCGCGCCGCACGGGCGCCGTACCGCTGACCGCGATGGGCCGCTTCCAGCACGAGGCCATCGCCGTGGACCCGAGACGCGGCGTCGTCTACGAGACCGAGGACGCCTTCGAGCGGCCCTTCGGCCTCTTCTACCGCTTCCTGCCGAAGAGACCGCTGGGCGGCACCGGATCGCTGCGCGCGGGCGGCCGGCTCCAGGCGATGCGGGTGCCGGGCGTGCCCGACCTGTCCTCGATCCAGGAGACCGGGGCCCACTTCGACGGCATCGAGTGGGTCGACGTACCGGACCCGCTGGCGGCCGGAACACCCATCCGCCACCAGGACTTCGGCCCGAAGGGCATCACCCACGCGCAGAAGCTGGAGGGCTGCTACTGGGGCGGGCGTTCGGTCTACTTCGTGTCGTCCTTCGCCCGCAGCTCCGAAGGTTCGGCCGCGGACCACTACGGCCAGATCTGGCGCTACGACCCGGACCGGCGCCGGCTGACCCTGGTGATCATCTTCGGTCCCGACACCGACGTCCAGCTGCCCGGCGAGTCCCCGGACAACATCTGTCTGGCGCCCAGCGGCGGCCTGATGGTGTGCGAGGACGGCGGCGGCGCCCAGCACGTCTACGGCGTCACCCGGCGCGGCGAGGTGTACGAGCTCGCCCGCAACCGCCAGAACCGGGGCACGCCGGAGGACCCGGACTGGGGCGAGTTCGCCGGCGTCACGTTCGCTCCGGACGGCCGCACGATGTACGTCAACGTGTACGACCCCGGCACGACGTTCGCCGTGACGGGGCCCTGGCGGAGGTAGCCGGCCGGGCAGGAGGACCGGGGCGGAGCGCACTCGAGCGCTCCGCCCCGGCTCACATCCCGCTCGGGGCCCGGTCCGGGCTCACTCCGCCAGCAGCGCGTCCATCTGTCCGACGGCCTGGGTCAGCCCCTCCTCCATGCCCATCTTGGTGAGCTGCTCCATCTGCTCGCGGGTGTCGAACACGGAACGCAGTTCCATCCGTGTACCGCCCTCGTGCTCGGTGAGCGTCATCCGCACCTCCGTGGTGGGCATCTCGGGGTCCGGGTGGCCGTCCCGGTCGGAGAAGCCGTCGGTGAACTCGAGGGCCGTCGGCGGGGTGACCGAGGAGACCCGCCACCAGCCGCCGAACTTCTCGCCGTCCGGGCCGGTCATGTAGTACTTCACGCCGCCGCCGGGTGTCAGGTCGTGCTCCTCGAAGGTGGCCGGGTAGGCGGGCGGGCCCCACCAGCGCTCCAGCCGGCGCGGGTCGGCCCACAGCTGCCACACCCGCTCCACCGGGGCGCCGAAGTCCGCGACGAGCGTGAGGGTGAGGTTCTCGACGTCCTTGTCCACGCTGGTGACAGTCATCCGTCCGGTCCTTTCGTCGTGTTCTCGCGGAGGTCCGGGGCCTGCGGGCCCCCGCCGCCGTCGTCGTCCTCGGCCAGCAGTCCGGACATCCGGTCCACCCGGGCCCGCCAGGCCGACTCCAGCTCGTCCAGGGCCCGCCGCGCCCGGCCCACCGCGTCGGGGTCGGTGCGCACGAGCTGCTCCCGTCCGCGTCGTTCCTTGGTGACCAGACCGGCCCGCTCCAGCACCGTCACGTGTTTCTGCACCGCGGCGAAGCTCATCGGGTAGACCGCGGCCAGACGTGACACGGACAGCTCACCCCGGACGCAGCGGCGCAGTATGTCGCGCCGCGTGCCGTCGGCCAGGGCGTGGAAGAGCCGGTCCACGGTGTCGCCGGTCTCGTCTGCGAACCCATCTACAACCATTTGGTTGTACGTTAGTCTCGTCCCGCCCCTCCCGCAACCGGACGGGTCCGGCCCGCTGAAACCGGACACACCGGGGTACTCGGCCCCGCATGACGCAGAAGCAGCAGACCGGCGACTCGTACTGGCTCCAGACCGCGCCCGGCGGCCGGCACCCCGCCCCGGCCGACGACCTCCAGGTCGACGTGGCCGTGATCGGCGGAGGCGTCGCGGGACTGTGCACCGCGCGGGAGCTGGCCCGGGCCGGGCGGAGTGTCGCGGTGCTGGAGGCCGGGCGGATCGCGGCCGGCGTCACCGGACACACCACGGCCAAGGTCACCGCCCTGCACACACTGATCTACGACAAGCTGCGCCGCACCCGCGGCAGCGAGGGCGCCCGGCTGTACGCCCGCTCGCAGTCCGAGGCGATCGAGCACACGGCCGGTGTCGTGGCGGAGCTGGGCATCGACTGCGAGTGGGAGCGCCGCAGCGCCTACACCTACGTCCGGGACGAGAGCGGGGTCGAGGAGCTGCGCGCGGAGGCGCGGGCAGCGCGGGAGGCGGGGCTGCCGGCCTCGTTCGTGACGGAGACCGGGCTGCCGTTCCCGGTGGCGGGCGCCGTCGAGGTGACGGACCAGGTCCAGTTCCATCCGCGCAAGTACCTGCTCGCCCTCGCCGACGACATCGTCGCGCACGGCGGGCGCATCCACGAGGACACCACCGTGCTCGGTCTGGACGAGGGGACCCCGTGCCGGCTGTCGACGTCGGCCGGGCCCACGGTGACGGCCCGCGACGTCGTGGTCGCCACCCACTACCCCGTCTTCGACCGGGCGCTGCTGTTCACCCGCCTCTCCCCGCGCCGCGAGCTGGTCGTCGCCGGCCCGCTTCCGGCCGGCCAGGACCCGGGCGGCATGTACATCACCCCGGAGGAGAACACCCGCTCGGTGCGCACGGCCCCCTACGGCGACGACGGCGGCCGCCGCTTCCTGGTGGTCACCGGCGAGCACTTCACGCCGGGCACGGGCGATCCCCGGGCGGGCTTCGACCGGCTCTCGGCGTGGGCGCGCAGGCACTTCCCGGACGTGGAGCTCACGCACGCCTGGGCCACTCAGGACAACGATCCCACCGACACCGTGCCGCTCGTCGGCCCGCTGCACCCGGGCGCCCGGCACACCTACGTCGCCACCGGCTTCGGCGGCTGGGGGCTGAGCGGCGGCATGATGGCGGGCCTGCTGCTCACCGCGCAGATCACCGGCGAGGAGCGCGCGTGGAGCGGCCTGTACGACCCGCGCCGGCTGGCCTCCGCGGTGCGCGAGGCGCCGTCCTTCCTCAAGCACCAGGCGCAGGTGGCCAAGCACTTCGTCGGCGACCGGCTGCGGCCGTCCCCGCCGGTGGAGGCGCTGCCGCCGGGCGAGGGCGCGGTGGTGCGGGCCGGCGGCGGCCGGCTGGCGGTCTTCCGCGACGACGACGGCTCCCTGCACGCCCTGTCGGCCCGCTGCACCCACATGGGCTGCCTGGTCGACTTCAACGCCGCCGAGCGTGCCTGGGAGTGCCCGTGCCACGGCTCCCGCTTCGACACGGACGGCAAGGTCGTCCAGGGCCCGGCGACCCGGCCCCTGGAGCGGCGCGACATCGGGGACCCCGGGAGCACGCCGCCGACCGGGTGAGACTCCTCGACCCGCCCTTCCCCGCCGCACGTAATTCCATAAAGCACCTCATACCGTCATGCGGTGATCACACGTATTCGTGGCGCGGTCGCCGTCACCGTGCTGGCCGCCGCCCTCACCGCCTGTGCCACCGTCCACCCCCGGCAGCCGCCCCGCCCCGCGCCTTCCGCGTCCCCCGCGGCCGAGACGGCGCCCACTCTCGCCCCGGGCCCCGCCGGACTCACCCCGGTCTTCCACCACGGCCCGCGCACCGGCGGCAGGACGGTCGCCCTCACCTTCGACGCCGACATGACCGCCGACCAGGGCCCTCGGGCCGCGGCGGGCGAGCACTTCGACCACCCGCAGCTGATCGCCACCCTGCGCTCACTGAAGGTGCCGGCCACGGTGTTCATGACCGGCCGGTGGGCCGAGGAGTACCCGGACCAGGCCCGCTCCCTCGGCCGGGACCCGCTCTTCGAGGTCGCCAACCACTCCTACAGCCACTACGCCTTCACCGGCGACTGCTACGGACTGCCGACCGTCCCCGCCGAGCGGATGCGGGCGGACGTGGAGCGGGCGTACGCGGTGTTCCGGAAGGTGGGCGTGCGCAGTCCGATGCCGTACTTCCGCTTCCCCGGCGGCTGTTACGACCGCCCGGCGCTCAAGGCCCTGGTCCCGGCCGGTGTCACGGCCGTGCAGTGGGACGTGGTCGGCGGCGACGCCTTCGCCACGGACGCGGACGCGGTGGCCCGGCAGGTGCTCGACGGCGTCCGGCCCGGCTCCGTGGTCGTCCTGCACTGCACCCGCAGCGCCGCCCCGGCCACGGAACGCGCCGTGCGGACCATCGTCCCCGAGCTGCGCCGCCAGGGCTACCGCTTCGTGAAGGTGTCCGAGCTGATCGGGGCCGCCGGCGGACGGGACTGAGCGTCCTACGCTGGAGGTATGAGCGAGACCGACATCGACACCGACTACTGCCTCATCGACGTGGCCAGGCCGCCCAAGGCGGACGGGCCGCCGTACGCGGCCTGCGTGCAGTGCCAGGAGCCGACGGAGTACCCGGAGTCGTACAAGGGCATCACGCTGTGCCCGGTCTGCGAGTGGCGGGAGGCCGAACGGACGTCCTGCTCGGGCTGACGAAGGCGCCGCGCGGCTTGGCACACTGGGCTCCGTGAGCACTGAACCGTCTTCCTCCGCAGACAGCCCCTTCCGCCCCGAGCCCGGTGACCGCGACACGGCACCGCAGTTCGTGCTGCCCCTGGTCGTCCGCATCGAACGGGCGGCGCCCCCGGCCCGTACCGACGCCCTGGAGACGGCCGCCCGGGCGGTCCTGGTGATGCTGACCGACGAGCGGTCGGTTGGTGAGGGCGAGTGGGCGCGGGCGATGCGCGACTGGCAGGGCGCCCGCATCCGCAAGGTGGTGCGCCGGGCGCGCGGCGCGGAGTGGCGCCGCGCGGAGGCGCTCCCCGGCATCACCGTCACCGGCAAGTCCGCCGAGGTCCGGGTCTTCCCGCCGGTCCCCCTGGACGGCTGGCCCAAGGACCTGGCCCGCCTCCAGGTCTCCGGGACCGACCTCGACGACCCCGATCCGGTGCCGCCGGCGGACCCCGGCGTCCCCGTCCTCTGGCTCAACCCCGACCTCGGCATGTCGGCCGGCAAGGCCATGGCCCAGGCGGGGCACGGCGCGCAGCTGGCCTGGTACGAGCTGACGCCCGAGGCCCGCACTGCCTGGCACGCCACGGGCTTCCCGCTCGCGGTACGCACCGCGTCCCCGGCGCGGTGGCCCGAGCTGACCGCGAGCAATCTGCCCAGGGTCCGCGACGCGGGCTTCACGGAGATCGCGCCGGGCTCCTGCACGGTGGTGGCGGACCATCCGGCACTGCGGCGGGGCCCTGTCGTCACATAGCCGTCGTCCGCCCGGAGGGCGGGCCGTGCGGCAGCTGCGTGGTCCGGGCCCCCGGGCCGAAGGCCGGGAAAGTGCCGGGCTCTGAGCCTCGTGCCGGGAGCGTGCATGGCGTCGCACGGCGGACGGCAACGCGACGGCAGGGCCTGGCGGGGCGCCACGACGGCGGGTCGCGGGGGCGGTTGACGGACACGGGCGGGGCCGTTCCCCCGGATGGACGTGCGACCGTGCGCCGGGGGTGGGGCGGCCGGAGGCTGGGCGCATGCCTAGAAGACCTGCGACAGCCGCCGCTGCCCTGGTCTCCGGAGCCGTCCTGCTCTCCGTGTCCCTGGCCGCCTGCGGCCACACCGGTGAGGGCAGTGCCGGCGGCGGAGGCGGGGGCGGCGGCGAGGGAAACGACCGCGGACGGATATGGACGCAGTCCCTGGACTGGAAGGACTGCCCCGCCCCGTCCCCCCTGCAAGGCGGAGGAGAAGCCCCCGAACCGCTGCCGGACGGCACCGCGTGGCAGTGCGCCACCATGAAGTCACCGCTGGACTGGAACAAGCCCGCGGGCGAGACGATCGACGTCGCGCTGATCCGGGCCCGCTCCGGCGCGGACGACGCCGGCGACCGGATCGGCTCGCTGCTGTTCAACTTCGGCGGCCCCGGCGAGTCCGGAGTCACCACCCTGCCCGCACTCGCCGCCGACTACGAAAAGCTCCGCACCCGCTACGACCTGGTCGGCTTCGACCCGCGCGGCGTGGGGGCCAGCAACGGCGTCACCTGTCTGGACACCGAGGCGAGACAGGAGATGGCCGAGCAGGACGACACCCCGGACGACGGCGACGACGAGGTGCGGGCCGTCCTGGAGACCAAGAAGCGGTACGCGGCGGCGTGCGCACGGGAGTCGGGCCGCATGCTCCCGCACGTCGGCACCGAGGACGCGGCCCGCGACATGGAACTGATGCGGCACCTGCTCGGCGACGACAAGCTGCACTACTTCGGCATCTCCTACGGCACCGAACTCGGCGGCGTCTACGCCCACTTGTTCCCCCGCCACGTCGGCCGGGCCGTCCTGGACGGGGTGGTGGACCCCACCCTGGACCAGATGGAGCAGGCGCTGGCGCAGGCCGGGGGCTTCCAGCTCGCCTTCGAGCACTTCGCCCAGTGGTGCGTGCGCACGGGCTGCGGGCTGGGCGACAGCGTCGACGAGGTGCAGTCGCTCGTCATGGAGCTGGAGGCGGCGCTCGACGACGACCCGCTGGCCCTCGACGGGGACAGGGTGCTGACCGGCTCCCTCCTTCTCGACGCGGTCGTCCAGGCGCTCTACACGGAGACGGCCTGGCCCGCCCTCGCGGTGGGGCTCGGACTGCTGGCCGACGACGAGGGCGAGACCCTGCTGAACCTCGCCGACGCCCTGGGCGACCGGCACGCCGGGGTCTACAGCGACCAGCAGGATGCCCAGACGGCCATCACCTGCGCCGACCGCAGCGACCGCTACACCGTGGACGACGTCCTGGAGATGGCCCCCGCGTTCGAGAAGGCCTCACCGCTCTTCGGCGACACCCTGGTGTGGGGCGCGCTGGAGTGCACCGACTGGCCGGTGCCCGGCAAGGCCGCCCACCCCGACGTCCGGGCCCCCGGCGCGCCGCCCGTCCTGCTCGTCGGCAACACCGGCGACCCCGCCACCCCGTACGAGGGTGCCGCCCGGATGGCCGAGCGGCTCGGCAAGGGCGTCGGCGTCGAACTCACCTACCGGGGTGAGGGGCACGGCGCGTACGACTCCGGCAACACCTGTGTGCGCGACGCGGTCGACGCCTATCTCCTCGCCGGCGAGGTCCCGGCCGCCGGGAGCGTGTGCGCGCACGAACCGCCGGGCGGGAAGCAGTAGCGCCGCCCCGGTGGTGATCAGCGGGACGGGGCACCCGGGCCGGGCCACGCGGTGAGCGCCGCGAGGGCGCTGGCCTGGGTGCGCCAGTCCTTCTGGTTGGGGGTGGTGCCGGCCCAGCGCTGGCCGAGCCGGTTGAGGGGGTCGCGGTCGGTGGCCCAGACGGACTGCGCCTGCCGGGCGAGGTAGTCGCGGTACGCGGCCGAGCCGGTGGCGTCGGCGAGGTCGGCGAAGTGGCGGATGAAGATGC
Source organism: Streptomyces speibonae (assembly GCF_984686075.1). NCBI lineage: Bacteria > Bacillati > Actinomycetota > Actinomycetes > Kitasatosporales > Streptomycetaceae > Streptomyces > Streptomyces speibonae. Next base: position 1,775,439 of record NZ_OZ480260.1, read on the forward strand.
CCTTGAACTGCTTCTGGTTGTCGTCGCAGGCCGCGCTGCCGAGGTCGCAGGACTCGGTCAGGACTCCGTTCCGGGTCAGCAGGGGTGAGGACATCGCCGCGTCCGCGAGCCGTCGCGCGGTGTCCAGGTAGCGGGTCTCCCCGGTGGCCCGCCACAGCTGCGTGAACGCGCCGATGGCCAGGCCCTGGTTGTAACTCCACACGGTCTGCCCGTTGTTGGCGCAGCTCCTGGTCAGGCCGTCGTTGACCAGACCCGCGGAGTTGATCAGTCCGCTCCCGAGGTACCAGTCGGCGGCCGTCCCGGCGCGCTCGCCCCACACCGTGTCACCGGGCAGGCGCTGGTGCAGCGCGGTCGTCACCCACAGGTACAGGCCGCTGGTGACGGCGTTCTTGTAGGTGTGCTCCCGGTCCCACCAGATGCCGCCGCCGCAGGTGCCCGGGTCCCAGTGCGAGTGCAGGTAGTCGGCGATGATCTTCGCCTCGTCCAGGTAGCGCCGCTGCCCCGTCCGGTCGTAGGCGGTCACCCAGGCCACGGCCCACCACCCGGCGTCGTCGACGGCGCGGCTGATGAAGTGGCCCTCCACCGGGTCCGAACTGCGCCCGCCCGCGGGGAAGACGCCCTTGTTCTGCTCGTAGGTGCGGGCCACGGCCCAGTCGTAGTCGTGCCGTCCGGTGCGCTCGGCGAAGTCCATGAGGGCGGTGATCGCGACCGCCGAGTTCCACCAACTGCTGCGCCACCAGCCCTCGTTCGTGTGATACGACGCCATGAGGGCGTCCGCGGCGGCGCGGGCCCGGGTCGGCACCGGGCGGGCCCATGCCGTGCAGCTGCCCTGCTGGTGGGACGCCTCGCGGCCGCAGGCGCGGACCGCGCCGCCGTAGAGGAGCCCCCGCGGGTCCCGGGTGGCGTACATGGCGGTGCGGGTGGTGGTCCTGCCGGAGGGCACAGCGGTGCGGCCGAGGGAGGAGCCCTCGGGCCAGGTGGCGCCGCCGTCCCAGGAGCGGTCCAGCCAGATCTCGTCGCCCGCGCCGCCGTTCTCGATGACGCCCCAGGCCATGCCGGTGCTGTGGTCCATGTGCAGGCTGATGGCGCGGCCGAACAGGGTCGTCGCCGGCACCGGCCGGTCGTCGCCGCGTGCGGTGGCGGGGTCGGCGCCGTCGCAGGCGGAGCCGTCGCAGACGGTCGGCTGGAACCAGTCCGTGCAGGTGACGGCGTTCGCGTCACCGCAGGCGCGGATCCAGCCGCGCCGGTGCCCCACCGGGTCGCCGATGTTGTACATGAGCGTCCGGGTGCCGGTCCACGTGCCGGGGACGGACGCCTTGCCCAGCAGGCCCTCCCAGGTGGCGCCGCGGTCCCAGGAGCGGTCCAGCCAGACGGCGTCCCCGCGGACGGCCTCGTCGATGCCGGCCCAGGCCATGTTGTCGGGCCCGGACACATGCAGCCGCAGGATCCGGCCGTTGATGTTCCGGTGCGGTACGGGGAAGGTGTCCCGCGCAGCCTTCGAGGGGTCGAGGGTGTCGCAGGCCAGGGCGCAGACGGGCGCGGCCGCCGCGTGCGCCGGCGGGGGAAGGGCGGCCAGTCCGGTCAGGGCGAGGGCCATGACCACCCACATACCGAGGACACGCTGGATCCGGACGGACATCGGTTCGTCCTCTCGTCGTGACGCGGGGCAGGGCGTGGCGCTGAACGGTCGGGGGCACGGCGCCGAACGGTCAGGGCGCGGCGTTGAACAGGTCGACGGCGCTCTGCTGGCGCGCGGCGTCCACCGTGTCGAGCGGGCCGTACCAGCGCAGCCCGTACTGGTCGAGGGCGTTGCGGTCGCTCGCGTGGGCGCGGTCGGCCTGGCGCCGCAGGTAGCCGGTGTACGGGTGGTCGGGGAGCACGGCGTCGAGTGCGGCCAGGCCCCGTACGTGGGCTCCCTTGAACGACGGTCCGTCGGCCTCGCAGCTGCCGCTCTCGCACGGTTCGCGCAGGATGCCGTCCGCCGTGTGGAGGCCGGGACTGGTGGTGGCCGCGTCGGCGATCCGCCGGGCCTCGCCGAGCAGCCCCCGGTCGCCCGTCGCGCGGTGCAGCTCGGTCAGCGCGCCGATGAGGACGCCCTGGTTGTACGACCACACCGTGTCGCCGTTGTTGCGGCAGGTGCCGAGGTCGATGCCGTCGTTGACCAGGTGGGAGCCGTTGACCATGCCGGTGCCGCGGAACCAGTTCCAGCCGGCCCGGGCCCGGGCCAGGTGGGTCCGGTCGCCCGGTGTCCGGTTGTGCAGGGCGGCGTTGAGCTGGATGTACAGGGAGTTGGCGATCGCGTTCTTGTAGGTCCGCGCGGTGGACCACCACACCCCGCCCCCGCAGGTGGCGTCCCAGTACGCGGCCATGTGGTCGGCGTCGGCGCGCGCGGTGGCGAGGTAGCGCCGGTCGCCCGTCAGATCGTAGGCGGCCACCCAGGCCAGGCCCCACCAGCCGGTGTCGTCGATGTACTCGTTGCGGAACTGCCCGTCGCGCGCGGTGCGGTTCAGGTCGTAGGTGCGGGCGACGGCGTAGGTGTAACTGCCCATGCCCGAGGCGCGGATGGTGCCGATCAGCGCGGTGAGCGCGTTGGCGGAGTTCCACCAGCCGGTGGTGTCGAACAGGCCCGTTCCGTAGTTGTAGAAGCTCATCAGGGCGGTGGCCGCGGCGGTGCGCCGGTCGTGGGCGTTCCAGGTGGTGCGTGCCCACGGGGTGCAGGCGATCTCCGGGCGGTCGCCCGCCTTGCCGCAGGCCCGCAGGGCGCCGACGCCGTGCGCGCCCCAGTCGTCCACGTTGTACATGAGGGTCCGCCACCCGCGCCGTCCCGGGGGCACGGTGGTGTTGCCGAGCCGGCTGCCCGAGCTCCAGGTGCGGCCGCCGTCGAAGGAGCGGTCGAGCCACACCTCGTCGCCGGGGCCGCCGTTGCCCAGGGAGGCCCAGCCCATCGCGTCGGCGTCGTCGAAGTGCAGGGTGAGGGAGCGGCCGTGGACGGTCGCGGTGACGGGGGTGCGGTCGCCGGGGGCGAGCGCGGGGTCCCGGCCGTCGCAGTACTTGTTGCACACGTCCGCGCCGGTCCGGGGCGGCGCCGGGGCGTCCGCCGTCGCGGGCTGCGGGAACAGCGCGCAGAGGGTGAGGGCGAGGAGCGTGGCAGCGTGCCGGAGGGATCTCCGTGAAGCGGTCATGGGCTGCTCCCTGTGGGGGGTGAGAGCGCTCCCGAACGGTAATGCCGGGTGGGTGAAGCGTCAACAAGGCGTGCGCGAGCGTGAGTTGGAGCAGGGCAGGGACCGGGTGCCCGCTGTCCCGTGGAGGGTTGGGAGAGAGTGCGGCACGCCTCTTGCGGCGCCCGAGAGGCGCGGTGTACCAATGAGGACCGCAGAACTTGAATGTTGTTCAGGTTTGTCCGCGGGGGGCCGTCCGAACCGGAGGAGCAGCAGATGTCCGCGGAACCTCGTCCCGTGCGCAGCCGTCGTACCGTCCTGCGGGCAGGGGCCCTCACCGGTCTGGGACTGGCCGGCGCCACCCAGCTGGCGGCCCCGGGCCGGGCCGCCGCCGCCCCGGCGCGGGGCGGCGGTTTCCTCGTCGGCCGGGGTCTCGCCGACGCCACCGGTGAGGTGGCCGAGGTCGGGATGATGGGCTACGGCCGGTTCGACCAGCAGGCCGCCGGGCTGCACACCCGGCTGCGGGCGCGGGCGTTCGTGGTGGCCGACGAGGCGAGCGGGCGGCGGGTCCTGCTGATCGTCGCGGACTCGCCGATGATCTTCAGCAGCGTGCACCAGGCGGTGCTGCGCCGGCTGGCCGACGCCTACGGCGACCTGTACACCGAGCAGAACGTACTCATCACCGCCACCCACACCCACGCGGGGCCGGGCGGCTACTCGCACCATCTGCTGTACAACACGACCACGTTCGGCTTCCACCGCAAGACCTTCGAGGCGGTGGCGGACGGCCTGTTCGAGGCCGCGCAGCGGGCCCACGACGACCTGGCACCCTCCGAACTCGTGCTCAGCCACGGCACGCTGACCGGCGCGAGCGTCAACCGCTCCCGTACGGCCTTCGACCGCAACCCGAAGGCCGACCGCGACCACTTCCCGGACGCCGTCGACACCCACACCACCCTGCTGCGGGTGGAGCGGGACGGCCGGACCGTGGGGGCCGTCAACTGGTTCCCGGTGCACAGCACCAGCATGTCCGGGGACAACCGGCTGATCAGCGCCGACAACAAGGGCTACGCGGCCTACCACTGGGAGCGCGAGGTCAGCGAGGTCGACTATCTGGCCGACGGCTCACCGGATTTCGTCTCCGCGTTCGCCCAGACCAACAGCGGGGACATGTCGCCCAACCTGGATCTCCGACCGCCCACCACACCCGAGGACTTCGCACACACCCGGGCCAACGGCCTGCGGCAGTACGAGGCCGCCGCGGCCCAGCTGCGGCAATCCGGCGTGAGACTGTCCGGCCCGGTCGACTCGCGGCTGGTGTACGTCGATCTCTCCGATGTCACCGTCCGCCCCGAGTTCACCGGCGACGGACGGACCCACCGCACGTCCAAGCCCTGCGTCGGCGCCTCCATGGCGGCGGGCAGCATGGAGGACGGGCCGGCCTTCCCCGGGTTCGAGGAAGGGGAGAACCCCTTCTGGGACGCGATCTCCGACTCCGTGATCTACACGGTCTCACCGGAGTTGAAGCAGGCGCAGGCACCCAAGGACGTCTTCGTGCCCCTCGGGGAGATGAACCGCGTCTACCCGTGGGTGCAGGAGCGGGTGCCGGTGATGCTGGTCCGTATCGGCCGCCTCCACCTGATCGGCATCCCCGGTGAGGTCACCGTCTGCGCGGGTCTGCGGCTGCGGCGCACGGTCGCCGGGATCGTGGGCGCGGACCTCGACGCCGTACTCGTCGCCGGGTACGCGAACGCCTACTTCCACTATGTGACCACCCCCGAGGAGTACGACGCGCAGCAGTACGAGGGCGGCAGCACCCTCTTCGGCCGCTGGCAGCTCCCGGCGCTCCAGCAGACGGCGGCGGCCCTGGCGACCTCGCTGCGCGACGGCACGCGGCTGCCCCTCGGCCCCAAGCCGCCGGACCTCTCCGGCGAGCAGCTCTCCCTCCAGCCGGGGGTGGTGCTGGACGCGCCGCCGCTGCTGCGCAAGTTCGGGGACGTGCTGGTGCCGCCGCGGGAGACCTACCGGGCCGGTGAGCGGGCCGAGGCGGTCTTCGCGGGCGCCCACCCGGGCAACGACCTGCACCGCGGCGACACCTATCTGGAGATCCAGCGCCGCGACGACGGCGGAACCTGGCGCACCGTCGCCGACGACGGCGACTGGCCGACCCGCTTCCACTGGGCCCGCGACGGCATCGCCGCCTCCAAGGTCACGATCACCTGGGACATCCCCCAGGGCACGGCCCCGGGCAGCTACCGCATCGTCTACCACGGCGACGCGAAGAGCCTCTTCGGCGCGATCACCCCGATCACCGGGACGTCACCGGCCTTCATGGTCCGCTGACCCTCCGGCCGGGGGCCTTCCGCCGGCGCGCCCGCAACCTCAAATGTTCCTCTGAAGTCCCCGATGCGTGGTTCGCGTGCCGGGCGGCGGGGTCATACCCCAGTCACGTCCGGTGCGGACGTTCGGGGGCCGGGCGGGTGAACCGCGTGGAGGAGGGGGCATGACCGTGCGACTGGGGAACGGGATCGGGTGGCGGCCGGAGATCGCCGACGCGGTGGAGAACATGCCGGGGATCGACTGGGTCGAGGTGGTCGCCGAGAACGTCTGTCCCGGACATCTGCCCGAGTCGCTGGTGCGGCTGCGGGGACGCGGGGTGACCGTCGTGCCGCACGGGGTCTCCCTGGGACTCGGGGGCGCCGAACGGCCGGACGAGGGGCGGCTCGCCGCGCTCGCGGAGCGGGCCGTCGCCCTGCGCTCGCCGCTCGTCACCGAGCACATCGCGTTCGTCCGGGCCGGCGGGCCGCTGACCGCGTCCGAGCGGCTCGAGGCCGGGCATCTGCTGCCCGTGCCGCGCACGCGTGACGCACTGGACGTGCTGTGCGAGAACATCCGCATCGCCCAGGACGCGCTGCCCGTGCCGCTCGCGGTGGAGAACATCGCCGCGCTGATCTCGTGGCCCGGCGAGGAGATGACCGAGGGGCAGTTCCTGTACGAGCTGGCCGACCGCACCGGGGTGCGGCTGCTCATCGACGTCGCCAATCTGCACACCAACCACGTCAACCGGGGCGAGGACCCGGCCGAGGCACTCGCCGGACTGCCCCTGGAGGCCCTGGCGTACGTCCATGTCGCGGGCGGCTTCGAGCGGGACGGCGTGTGGCACGACAGCCACGCCCACCCGGTGCCGGAGCCCGTGCTGGAGATCCTCACCGATCTCACCTCCCGGGTCCGTCCGCCGGGCGTCCTGCTGGAGCGGGACGAGAACTTCCCGGAGGCGGCGGAGATGGAGCGGGAACTGGCCGCGATCCGGCACGCGGTCGAGCGGGGGGCGGAGCGCCGGGAGGCGGGGCGGCCCCCGGCCGGGGAGGAGGCCGCCCGGCCCGGGGAGCCGCGGGAGGCCGTCGGAACCGACACCGCGCGGCAGCGGCTCGCGCTCGCGCAGACCGCGGTGCTGTCGGCGCTGGTCGCCGGCACGCCGGTGCCCGAGGGGTTCGACCGGGTGCGGATGGGGGTGCAGGCACGCGCGCTCACCGCGAAGCGGGCCGACGTCGTCGCCAAGGTCGCCCCCGAGCTGCCGGTGATCCTCGGCAAGGAGTACCGGCCCGCCTTCCTCGCGTACGCGCAGACGCGGCCGATGACCGGCGGCCACCGGCGCGACGCGATGGACTTCGCCGGGGAACTGCTGCTGGCCGGGCGGCCGGAGGACCCGCGGAGGCGGCGCGAGCTGCGGGAGTGGTGGCTGGAGCGGTCGGGGCCGAGGCCCCGGTCGAGCCGGCCGGCGGTGCGGCTGGCGCGGGCGACGCGGCGGGCGCTGCTGCGGCGCTGACCCGGCCGCGCCCGCGTGCGCCCGCGTTCACCCTCGTGGACGCGCGTGAACCCGCGTACGCCCGCGTGCCTCCAAACGGAACGTCACATACCGACAACACTGCGTCCGAATGGTGAACCGGGCATGGTGTTCTCGCAACGGTGTCGCTTACAAACAAGTCATGTTCTGGGTTCCGCTCCTGCTCCTGGCCTGGGCCGTCGCCGGTGTGGCGTGCCTGCGGCTGTGTCTGGCCGCCGTGCGCGGTGCCGCCGCTGCCGCGGGCGTCGACGCGGGAGCGGGGCGCGATCTGACGCTGTACGAGACCGCGTTCCTGTCGGGCGGCCCCGGGAGGGTCGCCGACGTCACGCTCGTCGCGATGGCGCGGCAACGGCGGCTGCTGCTGGCCCACACCGGCTGGGCGACGGTGGTCGATCCGCGCGGGCGCGACGACATGGAGCGGTCGGTCATAGGCGCGATAGGACCGGACGGACAGTCCCCCATCGCACCGGTGCGGGCGGCCGCGGCGACCGCCGACGCCGTGCGCGGAATCGGCGAGCGGCTGGTCAGCGCCGGACTCGCGGTCCCGGACGGCGCGGGCGGGACCGTCGCGGACGCGGTGCGGCAGGTGCGGCTCGCCGTGCCGGCCGTGGCCGGGCTGGGGGCGGCCGCGCTGCTCATGCCCGTGCCGACGGACGTGCCGCGCCATCTGGTCGCCCTGTGGTTCACGCTGCCGCTGGTGTTCGCGCTGAGCTGCCTGGCCATCGCGCGCTTCGAGGTCCATCCGTACTCGCGCTGGGCCTCCCCCGCCGGCCAGCGGCTGCTCGGGACCGTCGCCTTCGGCGCCGGCGCGGCCGGGGACGACCGTACGTATCTCACCTCCGTCGCGGTGCGCGGCATCCGCGCGGTGGGCGAGCCCGAGCTGCGCGCGGCGCTCGCGCACCGGGAACCGCATCGGCAGCACTGACGCCGACACACCCCGGCGGGGGTGCTTGCCTCACCCGCCCATCGACCGAAACATCCCCTTTGCCGCCTCCGTGCCCCGAAGGGAACGTCGATGAGAACCACCGCCGCCGTCCATGTGGCCGCCGGGTCCGTGCTCCTGGCCGCCTGGGCCGCCGCTCCGGCCGGCGCGGGACCCGGCGCCGCCCCGTTCGCGGCCGAGCTGCGCGGCAGTGCGGTGGCCGCCGCGCGCGCCGCCGGCCGGGGCGTCGACTTCGGCCCGTGTCCGGCCGGGCTCCGGCTCCCGGCCACCGTGCGGTGCGGCACGGTCCGCGTCCCGCTCGACTACGCCCGCCCGGACGGCGAGCAGATCGAGCTCACCGTCAGCCGCTCCCGCGCCACCGGGACGGACCCGGCCAACAGCAAGCACAAGGTGCGCCGGCAGGGCTCCCTGGTCCACGGCCCGGGCGGGCCGGGCGACAGCGGGCTGTCCTTCCCGATGATGAGCGTGCTCCCCGAGTGGCAGCGCATCGCGGGGGCGTACGACCTCGTGGGGTACGCCCCGCGCGGAGTGGGCCCTTCCGCGCCGCTGTCCTGCACGGACCCGGGCACCTTCTTCCGGGGCCCGTCGCAGGCGCCGGCCCACCCCTCGGAGGCGTACAAGCGACAGCGCGTCGCACGGGCCACGGCGTACGCGCGCGGCTGCGCCGAACGCAACGGGGAGGCACTGCGCCACTACCACTCCCTCAACAACGCCCGTGACCTGGACGTCGTACGCGCCGCGCTCGGCGAGAACCGGCTGACGTTCCTCGGGTCGTCCTACGCCACGTACGTCGGGGCGCTGTACGCCACGCTGTTCCCCTCGCACGTGCGGCGGATGGTGTTCGACTCGGCGGTGGACCCCGGCCCGGAGCAGATCTGGTACCGCAACCACCTCGACCGGGCGGCGGCGTTCGAGCACCGCTGGACGGACTTCCTGACGTGGATCGCCCGGCACGACGCCGCCTACGGCCTGGGCGGTACGGCGCGGGAGGTGCGGGCCGGGTACGAGGAGGCCATGGCGCGGCTGGCGAAGGAACCGGCGGGCGGGAAGGCCGGGCCCGGACAGCTCCAGGCCGCGATGCTGGAGGCCGGGTACGACGACGGCCTGTGGCCGTACCGGGCACGGGCGCTGTCGGCGTACCTGAAGGGTGATGCCGCGCCGCTGGTGGAGCTGGCGCAGGAGTACCCGGAGGCGGCGGCGGAGGCCGAGAACGCACGGGCGGCGCATCTCGCCGTGGAGTGCAACGACGCGCCCTGGCCCACGGACTGGGCGGTGTGGGACCGCGACCACACCCGGCTCGCCCGCCGGGCCCCCTTCCAGACCTGGGCCGGCGCGTGGACGTACCTGCCCTGTGCCCACTGGAGGGCGCCCCGTCGGCAGCCTCTGGACGTACGCGCCGGCCGGGGCGAACTCCCGCCGACGCTGATCCTGGCGGCGGAACGGGACGCGGCCACCCCGTACGACGGCGCCCTGGAACTGCACCGCCGCCTGGCGGGCTCGGCCCTGGTGACCGAACGCGACGCCGGCAGCCACGTCCTCGCAGGCGGCCCCAACCCGTGCGTCAACCGCCACCTGGAGACCTATCTCCTCGAGGGCGTCACCCCGGACCGCCCCGCCTCCTGCACCCCGCACCCGCAGCCGCAGCCCCGGTCCACGACGGGCCAGGCGGGCCGGGGCCCGGGGGCCCCGGCCGAGCGGGGGTCAGGCCAGGCCTGACACCAGGTCTGCGATGTCCTTGCGGCGGCCCGTGAAGAACGGGACCTCCTCGCGGACGTGCAGGCGGGCCTCCGCACCCCGCAGGTGGCGCATCAGGTCGACGATGCGGTGCAGTTCGTCGGCCTCGAACGCGAGCATCCACTCGTAGTCGCCGAGGGCGAACGAGGCGACCGTGTTGGCGCGCACGTCCGGGTAGCCGCGGGCCATCTTGCCGTGGTCGGCGAGCATGCGGCGGCGATCCTCGTCGGGCAGCAGGTACCAGTCGTAGGAGCGCACGAAGGGGTAGACGCTCACGTAGTTGCGGGGCGTCTCGTCGGCGAGGAACGCCGGAATGTGCGAGCGGTTGAACTCGGCGGGGCGGTGCAGCGCCATGTTCGACCAGACGGGCTCGAGCGCGCGGCCCAGCCGGGTGCGGCGGAAGAGGTTGTACGCCTCCTGCAGCGCGTCGGCCGTCTCGGCGTGCCACCAGATCATGAGGTCGGCGTCCGCGCGCAGGCCCGACACGTCGTAGGTGCCGCGGATCGTGACGTCCTTGGCGGCCAGCTGGTCGAACAGCTCCTGGACCTCGTCCGCGTAGCCGGCCCGGTCCTCGGGCAGTACGTCCTTCAGTTTGAAGACGGACCACAGGGTGTAGCGGATGACCTCGTTGAGGTCCTTGGCGAGCTTGCCCTTGTTCGGGATCCGGTCGGGGGCGGGGGTGGTGGCGTGGTCACTCATGTCCTCATTCTCCTGCTCCGCCGTGGAGGCTTTGCACCGGGTGGGCGGTGAGCTCCTGCACTCCCGCCCGTCGCCCACCACCACCCTCAGCCGAAGCGCTGCGCGCTACCCCTTTCATAGCAGGTCACCGTTGATCTGGTCGGCGGCGGCGTACGCGCTCGCGATGCAGGCGGGGACGCCGACGCCGTCGTAGGCCGCGCCGCACACGGCGAGCCCGGCCAGGCCCGCGAGGTGCTCGCGGACGCGGGCCACGCGCGCGTGGTGGCCGACGGGGTACTGGGGCAGGCCGTCCTGCCAGCGCGTGACGCGGGTGGCGACCGGGGCGGCGGTCAGACCGGTGGCCTCCTTCAGGTCCTGCCGGGAGACCTCCACGAGCCCGGCGTCGTCGCGGCCGAGGATCTCCGTCTCGCCGTGCCGGCCGACGGAGGTGCGCAGGACGGCCAGGTCCGGGTTCTCCTCGGCGATCCAGCCCCATTTGCGCGAGGCGAAGGTGGACGCCTTGATGGTGTGTCCGTCGACGGGCGGCACGAGGAATCCGCTGCCCTCGGGCAGCTCGGTCTCCGCGCGGCGGTAGGCGAGGGTGATCAGCGCCATGGAGGCGTACTCGACGCCGGACAGCTCCGCGGCGGCGCCGGGCGCCTCGGCGCGCAGCAGGTCCGCGGCGGCCGGTGCGGGTACGGCGACGACGACGCCGTCGGCGCGCAGCACCCGGTCCCCGGCGACGACCCGCCAGCCGTCCTCCGGTTCGCGGCGCAGCTCCGTGGCGGGCGTACGGGTGAGGATCTCGCCGCCGCGTGCCCGTACCGACTCGGCGACGGCGAGCGGCAGGGTGCCCACACCGCCGGCGATGCCCATGAACACCGGCCCGGTCCGTTGCGCGGCGGCGGCCTTCGCCTGGATCGCGCGGACGGCCTCGGTCAGGGAGGTGTGGGTGCGGGCGGCCTCGAAGAGCTGCGGGACCGCCGCGCGCATCGAGATGCGGTAGGCGTCGCCCGCGTACACCCCGCCCAGCAGCGGCTCCACGAGCCGGTCGACGACCTCGCGGCCGAGGCGCTCGGCCACGTACGCGCCGATCGCCACGTCGTCGCCGATCTCGGTGCGGGGCAGTTCGGCGTCGCGCCCGATCCGGGCGGCCCCCTCGTCGGACAGCACGCCGGCGAGGGCGGCCGCGGTGCCCGGTACGCCCATGACGTGGCCCTTGGGCATGGGGCGCAGCCGGCCGCGGGTCCACAGCGCGGCTGCGGCGGTGGCCGGCGGCTGGAGCCGGTCGGCGAGGCCCACGGCGCGGGCGAGGCCGACCGCCTCGGGGCGGCGCGCCAGCAGCGACTCGGCGCCCAGGTCGACGCGCGCGCCCGCGATCTCGCCGGGCAGCAGCTTGCCGCCGACCCGGTCCGAGGCCTCCAGCACGGTGACCCGCGCCCCGCTCTCCAGCAGCCGGTGCGCGGCCGCCAGCCCGGCGATCCCGGCACCCACGACGACGATCCGTCGTCCGCCGTCCGCATGTGATCCGCTCATGGCTCCACCCTCTCAAACGCCACCGCCGCTCCTGCCAGGGCCATGTGGCCCTGCCGAGTCCCTACCGTGACCGCATCGGGACCGCGCCCCGTCAAACGTCCCGGGCGCCCGGCGCGTCGAAGGAGCGTCAGTCATCACGGCGACACCGTTCGTCCCGACGCTGGGGGAGTCCCATATGCGCACACCACGATCCGTACGACCCGCCCACGCCCTGGCCGGGGTCCTGCTGGCGGCGGCGCTCGCGGCCGGCGGGTGCAGCGCCGGCGGCGACTCCGGGGGTGCCGCGTCGGACGACCGGGCCGCCGCCGCGCCCGCCGAGGGCCCGGCCGCGGACGCGCACGGGAAGCAGGGTGCGCCGGGCGGCTCGGCGGCCGACGCGGCGGACAGCCCGGCGGAGGGTGCGCGGGAGACCGCGCCGCCGAAGGCCGCGGTGAACCACGTCATCCGCACCGCCTCGCTGACCGTGCGGGTCGACGACGTGTCCGAGGCGCTGGACGATGCCCGCACGACGACCGAGAACGCGGGCGGCTACGTCGGCAACGAGACCACCCGCCGGGACGCGGAGGGCCGCGAGCACACCCGCGTGGTGCTGCGGGTGCCCGTCGCGAAGTACGCCGAGGTCCTCGCCGGCCTGGAGGGCGCGGGCACGCTCGTCGAACGCCGCGCGAAGGCGGAGGACGTCACCGACCAGGTGGTCGACGTGGAGAGCCGCATCGCGTCGCAGCGGGCCAGCGTGGCCCGGGTCCGCGAGCTGATGGACCGGGCGACCAAGCTCAGCGACGTGGTCACCCTGGAGGGCGAACTGAGCACCCGCCAGGCGGACCTGGAGTCCCTGCTCGCCCGGCAGGCGTCCCTGGAGGACCGTACGAGCCTGGCGACCATCACCCTCTCGCTCTCCGGCAAACCGGCCGGGAAGGCGCAGGAGGACGACGGCGGTCCCGGGTTCGTGGACGCGCTCGCGGGCGGCTGGGACGTGTTCGTGACGCTGCTGCGCTGGCTGACGGTCGCGCTCGGCGTGGTCCTGCCCTTCGCGGCGGTGGCCGCGCTGCTGGCGCTGCTGTGGCTGAAGGCCGTACGTCCCCTGCTGCCGCGGCGCCCGCGGACGGCGACCCCGCCGGCGCCGGCGGACGGCGGGCGGGACGGCGAGGACTGAGCCGGACGGTTCACGAGAAGCCGGGACCTGGCGGCACCGTAGCGTGGTCCCATGGACACGAGCGATGCGCACGGAGCACGGGAACGTCTGGTGGTCGTCGGCGGTGACGCCGCGGGCATGTCCGCGGCGTCACAGGCCCGCCGGCACAAGGGGCCGCGGGAGCTGGAGATCGTGGCGTTCGAACGCGGCCACTTCACCTCCTACTCGGCGTGCGGCATCCCCTACTGGGTGGGCGGCGACGTCACCGACCGGGACCAGCTGATCGCGCGCACCCCCGAGGAGCACCGCGCGCGGGACATCGAGGTGCGGCTGCGCACCGAGGTCACGGAGCTCGACCTGGAGCGGGGGCGGGTCCGCACGCGGGACGTCGACTCCGGCGCCGAGTCCTGGACGTCGTACGACAAACTTGTGATCGCCACCGGGGCGCGGCCGATCCGGCCGGCGATGCCCGGCATCGACGCTCCCGGCGTGCACGGCGTGCAGACGCTCGACGACGGCCAGGCGCTGCTGGACACGCTGGCCGCCACGCGCGGCCGCCGCGCGGTGGTGGTCGGCGCGGGGTACATCGGCGTCGAGATGGCCGAGGCGATGATCAAGCGGGGTTACGAGGTGACCGTGGTCAACCGCGGCCGGGAGCCCATGGCGACGCTCGACCCCGACATGGGCCGCCTGGTGCACCGGGCCATGGAGGACATGGGCATCACCATGGTGAACGACGCCGAGGTCACCAAGGTGCTGACGGGGGACGACGGCCGGGTGCGGGCGGTCGCCACGGAGCGGGCCGAGTACCCGGCCGATGTCGTCGTCCTCGGCATCGGGGTGCGGCCGGAGACGGCCCTCGCGCGGGCCGCCGGACTCCCCCTGGGCGAGCACGGCGGGCTGCTCACCGACCGGTCGATGCGGGTGCGCGGGTACGAGAACATCTGGGCCGGCGGCGACTGCGTGGAGGTGCTCGACCTGGTCTCCGGGCAGCAGCGCCACGTCCCGCTCGGCACGCACGCCAACAAGCACGGCCAGGTCATCGGCGCGGGCGCCGGCGGCGGCTACGCGACCTTCCCCGGGGTGGTCGGCACGGCGGTCAGCAAGGTGTGCGATCTGGAGATCGCCCGCACCGGGCTCCGGGAGAAGGACGCCCGCCGCGTGGGGCTGCGGTTCGAGACGGTGACCATCGAGTCGACCAGCCGCGCGGGCTACTACCCGAACGCCTCCCCCATGACGGTGAAGATGCTCGCGGAACTGCGCACGGGCCGCCTCCTGGGCGTCCAGATCGTCGGCCGCGAGGGCGCGGGCAAACGCGTGGACATCGCGGCGGTCGCCCTCACGGCCGGTATGACGGTGGAGCAGATGACCGCCCTCGACCTGGGCTACGCACCCCCGTTCTCCCCGGTCTGGGACCCGGTCCTGGTGGCGGCCCGCAAGGCGTCGGCCAGGATCAGGGCGTCCGCGTGAGGTACCGCCCGCTCACGCCGACCCGTTGATCCTCTCGATCGCCTGCCGGGCCTGCTCGGCCGGCGGGCGCGAGGGCAGCGACGCCACCGACGCGGCGGGCGCCGACGCGGGCGGCTGCTCCCCCGCCGGCCTCGCCTGCGCGGCGGACTTCGCGGAGCGCAGCCGGTGGCTCACCGCCTCGTCCAGGGTGACCGGCCGCTGCATCTGGGACGCGAGGCGCCCCGCCTCCTGGCCGAGGCGCGCGATGTCCTCCCAGGGGAGACGCACCACGAGCGTGAGCTCGGCCTCGCCGTCGGGCAGCGCGTGCATCGCGGGGGTCACTCGGTCGTTCATCGCCTGTTTCCTCACGTCGGTCCCGTGACGCCTTCCCCGCGCCGCGGGCGGTTGCCGAGTGATACGCACGGCCGGACGGCCGTGTTCAGCCCGGCCGCGGATTCACCCGCCTCGGCCCGGGCACATGGGAGACGTGGTGATCCCCGTCCATGACGTGAACCCGGCGCGGCGCACCCCGTGGGTGACGTACGCGCTCATCGCCGCGAACGTCGTCGTCTTCGTGGTCCTCACCCCGGGCGTCGTCGGTTCGCTCACCGGTGCGACCGGTCTGGCCGACCTCTGCCGGCTCGAGGCCTTCCTGGACCGCTACGCGGTGGTGCCGCGGGAGCTGATCCAGCACCGGCTGCCGGACCTCGTACCCACGGGTGGCACCGGGGTGGGTCCGCAGGGCCCGGGGTGCGTGGTGGACCGGCCGGGCTATGAGAAGTCGCCCGAGCTGAGCGTGCTGACGGCGATGTTCCTGCACGGCGGCTGGCTGCATCTGCTGGGCAACATGCTGTTCCTGTGGATCTTCGGCAACAACGTCGAGGACCGCATGGGGCATGTGCGGTACCTGCTGTTCTACCTGGTGTGCGGGTACGTCGCCGCGTACGCCTTCGCCCTGGTGAACGCCGACTCGGGCGAGCCGCTGATCGGCGCGTCCGGGGCGGTCGCCGGGGTGCTCGGCGCGTATCTCGTGCTGTATCCGAAGGTCCGGGTGTGGGTGCTGGTGCCCTTCCTGATCTTCCTGCCGCTGCGGCTGCCCGCCTGGCTGGTGCTGGGCTCCTGGTTCGTCCTTCAGGCGGTGTACTCCTCCGGGGCGGGCGTCTCGGGGGCCGGCACCGTGGCGTATCTCGCCCATGTCGCCGGCTTCGTCGCAGGCATGCTGATCGCCTGGCCCCTGAAACCGGGCACTCCCCCGCCGCAGGCGCCCGACCACGCGCTGTACGGACGGCGGGCGCGGCGCACCTGGCGGTGAGCGGGGGGAGTCAGCCGGCGCCGGGGACGCGCAGGCCGACCATGGCCACGTCGTCGTTGCCGTCGACGGCCAGCTGGCCCGCGAGCAGGGTGTCGCAGAAGTCGTCCAGGGGGCTGCGTACGGCCTCCGAGGCACACCGGCGCAGCCGGTCCAGGCCGGTGGTGAGGTCCTCGTCGCGGCGCTCCACCAGCCCGTCGGTGTAGAGCAGCAGGGTCGAGCCGGGCGGCAGCGGCTCGACGGCGCTGTCGTGGACGGGGTCCGCGACGAGCCCGAGCATCGGGGCGCGGCCCCCGGTCAGGAACCGCGCGGTGCCGTCCTCCTCGATGAGCAAGGGCGGCGGGTGTCCCGCGACGGAGTAGTGGAGCGGCAACCCGCCGGTCCCCCGGCGTTCGACCCGGGCCAAGATGCAGGTGGCGGTGCACTCCGGGTAGAGGGTCTGCGCGGAGACGTCCAGCCGGCGCAGTATCGTGCCGGTCGGTTCCTCGCGGTCCAGGGTGAGTCCGCGGAGCATGTTGCGCAGCTGGCTCATGGTGACGGCGGCCGACAGGTCGTGGCCGGCGACGTCGCCGATGCTGAGGACGAGGGCACCGTCACGGAGCACGAACGCGTCGTACCAGTCGCCGCCGACCTCTGCGGCCGCGGTGCTGGGCCGGTAGCGCACCGCGATGTCGAGGTCGGGCAGGTCCGGCGGGTCGGTGAGCAGGCTGCGCTGGAGGGCCAGCGCCACCTGTCGGGTGCGCTGGTACTCGAGGGCGTTGCTGAGGGGGGTGTGGGCCCGTTCCAGAAGCTGGCGCAGCAGGTCGATCTCGGCCTGGCCGAGCGGTGGGCGGTCGCCGCTGACCGAGGTGGTGACGAGGGCGGCCGTGGTGCCGTCGACGACGACCGGGAGCAGGACCACGCTGTTGGCCCCGGGAGCCAGCCACGGTTCGGCCTCGGGCGGGCACAGATCGGGCGGTGGTGCACCGGGCGGGAAGACGGCATGGAGGGGGCGGCGCCCGTCGGCGGCGCGGGCGAGCGGACTGCCGGACCGCAGGTGCTCCTCATGGTGCGGGGGCAGGTCCGGCAGTCCCGGGCGGGTGACGGCGGCAACCCGCTCGGCGGTGAGCGCGGTGCCCGACGGGCGGTGCAGGACGTGCGGCAGGAGATAGATGGTGCAACTGTCGGCGATGGCGGGCACGATCACCCCGGCGAGGGCCGTGAGCATCTCGTCCAGCCGCACGATGTCGGCGGTGGCCTCTGCGGCGCGCGCCAGCAGTTCGTCCCGTCGGGTCTCCTGCCACTGCTGCTCGACGTCCGCGCAGGTGCCCATCCACTCGATCACCGTGTCCCCGTTGCGGACCGGTGCGGCGTCGACGGCGAAGTGCCGGTAGCCGCCCGTGGCCAGCCGCAGCCGGTAGGTGTGGGTCCAGCGCGGCGTCTGTTCGGTCACCGCCCGGTGCCACGACGCGATGGCGCCGGCACGGTCGTCGGGGTGAAGGGCGTCGATCCAGCCGTCGCCGCGGAACTCCTCCCAGCTCTGTCCGGTCACCCGCTGCCAGCCGGGGCTCGGCTCGGTCACCGCACCCGTGGGGCTGGTCACCCAGATGATCTGGGATCCGGCGTTCACGAGGCTGCGGTAGCGCTGCAGGGTGCGGCGGCGCTCCTCGGACAGGACGCGGATCTGTTCCGCGCCGGTCACCTGGTCGGTGACTTCGACGAGCACGCCGAGCACCCCGTGCCGGCCGTCGCTCATCGTGACGCGGGAGTTGCTGAAGGTGAAGTACCGCGTTCCCTCGTGCTGCGCGCCGGGGTAGACCAGGTCGATGGGCGCTCCGCTGAGCACTTCGGCCGTGCCCGTGGCGAGGACGCGGTCGAAGAGGTCGAAGTAGCCGGACTGCGCGAGGTCGGGGAAAGCGTCACGGATGGCCCGGCCCAGCGGACGGTCGCCGAAGGTCTCGCGGTAGACCTGGTTGGTGTACGCGAGTCGGTGTTCCGGCCCTTCGGTGACGACGACGCCGATCGGGGCGAGGTCGAACATCTCGAACCTCATGAGCCTCCACCTGCCCATGCCCGGGAGCGAACGTGCTGGGCGAACATGTGCCCAGTACCCCGCACCGGGGTTCCGACGCGCGTCCGGCCCGTACCCGGTGGGGTCAGCGCGCGGTGCGCGTGTGGACGTACTCCACGAGGCGGGTCAGGGCGTCCGGGTCGGTGGACGGCATCACGCCGTGGCCGAGGTTGAAGACGTGGCCCTCCAGGCCGGCCGCGTCGTCCAGCACCTCCTGCGCCTTGGCCTCGACGGCGGCGGGGCCGGCGAACAGGACGGTCGGGTCGAGGTTGCCCTGGAGCGCCTTGCCGGGGCCGACGCGCCGGGCGGCCTCGTCCAGGGGGACGCGCCAGTCGACGCCGACGACGTCCGCGCCGGCCTCGCCCATGAGGCCCAGCAGCTCACCGGTGCCGACGCCGAAGTGGATGCGCGGGATGCCGTGGGCGGCGACCTGGCGGAACACCTTCGCCGAGGCGGGCAGCACCGAGCGCCGGTAGTCGGAGGGGGCGAGCGCGCCGGCCCAGGAGTCGAAGAGCTGGACGGCACTGGCGCCGGCCCGGATCTGGACCTCCAGGAACGCGGCCGTGATGTCGGCGAGACGGTCGAGCAGGTCGGCCCAGAGTTCCGGGTCGCCGTACATCATCGCCTTGGCGTTCTCGTACGTGCGGGAGGGGCCGCCCTCGACGAGGTAGCTGGCGAGGGTGAAGGGGGCGCCCGCGAACCCGATCAGCGGGGTGGACCCGAGTTCGCGGGTCAGCATGCCGATGGCCTCGGTGACGTAGGAGACGTCCTCGGGGGTGAGGTCGCGCAGCCGGGCCAGGTCGGCGCGGGTGCGGACCGGCTGCTCGACGACCGGGCCGATGCCGGGCTTGATGTCGAGGTCGATGCCGATGGCCTTGAGCGGGACGACGATGTCGCTGAAGTAGATCGCCGCGTCCACGTGGTGGCGGCGCACCGGCTGGAGGGTGATCTCGGTGACCAGGTCGGGGCGCATGCAGGAGTCCAGCATCCCGATGCCCTCGCGCACCTTGCGGTACTCCGGCAGTGAGCGCCCGGCCTGCCGCATGAACCACACCGGCGTGTGCGGCACCGGCTCGCGGCGGCACGCCTTGAGGAAGGCCGAATCCCGGACGGCGTCGTTCTTGACGGGGTCGGTGGTCTCGGTCGTCGTCTGGCCCGTCGGGCTTGCGTTGGCACTCACACCGGCCAGTCTCGCACGACCCCTCCGCCTCCTCTCACGCCAGGCCGTCCGGTGTGCGGTGCGCGCGGGCCACGATCCGGACAGCCCCGGGCGCCGCGGGTGTCCCTCCCTGCGCGGGGGCGCGGTTCCGCTTAATCTTCCCCGCATGGCTGCGGCTCAGGGACGACTGTCGGACGGCGCTGGCGGAATGGACGAACCGAAGGGGACGGAGAAGGATCCGGGGCACGGGGGCGCGCCCCCGCTGCCCTTCCGGGCCGCCGTCGACGCGCTGCGCGGCGCCCGGCTGCGGCCGCAGGTCGAGGTGGATCCCGCGCCCGCGCCCAAGCGGCTGGCTCCGTACGCGTACGCGCTGGAGGCGGCGGTCGTCGACGGCGAGGAGGACCTGGCCGACGGCCGGCTGGTGCTGCTGCACGACCCGGCCGGGCACGACGCCTGGCGGGGCACGTTCCGTCTGGTGACGCTGGTGCGCGCGGAGCTGGAGCCGGAGATGGCGGCGGACCCGCTGCTGCCGGAGGTGTGCTGGTCCTGGCTGACCGGTGCGCTCTCGGCGCGCGGTCTGGCGTACGGCGAGCCGAGCGGCACGGTGACGCGGGCGAGCTCCCACTACTTCGGCGGGCTGTCGGCGCGGCCGGCCGCCTCGCAGATCGAGATCCGGGCCTCCTGGACGCCCCGGGAGGGGCTGGCCGGGGTGCCGGACGCGGGCACCCATCTCGTCGCGTGGTGCGATCTGCTGGCGCAGGTGGCGGGGCTGCCGCCGGCGGCTCCCGGGGACGCGTCGGTGGTGACGCTGCCGCAGCGCAGGGGGCCGCAGTCGCGGTGAGCTTCCCGCTTCGGGGCGCACGCAATCATCGCTGACCGTCTCTTTGTCGATACGGCCACAATCGGAAGCGTTGCGACGCGGATCGAAACCGTTCGATCTTCGAATGATCGAAGGTGCGTCCGAATTGCCCGGATTGTTACTCATCACTTCGTGATCATTCGTTAAAGGACATCAGGTTTGCTGCCGAATACGACTGTGACCTTGAAAGCACGGTTCGTCCCGGCTTCACCCCCCACGAGCCGGCCCCGTCCCGCACCCAGGAGGCCTGGTGTCCGTTCTCCTCGAGCAGCCCGCAAGCCTGGTCGCCTACCGCCCGAACAAGCCGACCGCCATGGTGGTCGTGGCCGACCCGCGTGTCCGATCCACCGTCACCCGCCATCTGTGGGCGCTCGGTGTGCGCGATGTCATCGAGGCCTCGTCCGTCGCGGAGGCTCGTCCCCGCATCGGCAACCCCCGCGACATCTGCGTCGCCGAAGTCCACCTGCCGGATGGTTCCGGCCTCACCCTCCTCTCCGAGACCCGCGCCGCGGGCTGGCCCAACGGGCTGGCCCTGTCCGCCGCCGACGACATCGGCGCCGTGCGCAACGCGCTGGCCGGCGGGGTGAAGGGATACGTCGTCACCGGCACCCGCACCAACCTCGGGCTCCCCACCCGCCCCGGTGCGGCCCCCATCGGCGCCGCCGCCGCCCGTCTGCACCGTCGCCCCCCGGGTGCCCCGAGCCACCCGGGCGGCTACCGCGAACTGTCCGGCCGCGAGGTCGAGGTGCTGCGGCTGGTGGCGGAGGGCCAGTCGAACAAGGCGATCGGCGTCTCCATGGGCCTGTCCGCCCTGACCGTCAAGAGCCACCTCGCCCGTATCGCACGCAAGCTCGGCACGGGCGACCGCGCCGGCATGGTCGCCGTGGCCCTGCGCACCGGCATCATCCACTGACCCCCGTTCACCCATCTGACCCCCGTTCCGGACCCGCGCCCGCCGGCACACGCCCGCCGGCACCGCGGTCGGCGGGCGCCGCCCGCGCGGCGTCCGCCGCGGCCTGTTTTCGCTGGTCGGCCGTGCTTCCGTACGTAGGGGCAGGTCAGGCCCTTGCCGGTACGGATACTCTTGACAGGTGACCGACGCCCACGACACCGCAGCAGACAGTTCCCTGCGCACCACCGGAGGCGCCCCTCCGGACGACGGCGGATCTTCTGCTACGGAGGCGCCGATCCCCCTGCTGGAACCGCGCGAGGGCATTCCGCCCGTCGTCGCAGACGAGACCGCGCTCGCCGAGGTGACCGCCGCCTTCGCCGCCGGGACCGGCCCCGTGGCCGTGGACGCCGAGCGCGCCTCCGGCTACCGCTACGGCCAGCGCGCCTACCTCGTCCAGCTGCGCCGCGAGGGCGCGGGCACCGCGCTCATCGACCCGGTCGACTGTCCCGACCTGTCCGGCCTCGGCGAGGCGCTGTCCGGCACGGAGTGGGTGCTGCACGCCGCCACGCAGGACCTGCCGTGCCTGCGCGAAATAGGCATGGTGCCCACGCTGCTCTTCGACACCGAACTGGCCGGGCGCCTGGCCGGGTTCCCCCGCGTCGGCCTCGGCGCGATGGTCGAGAACGTCCTCGGGTACGTCCTGGAGAAGGGCCACTCCGCCGTCGACTGGTCCAGCCGCCCGCTGCCCGAGCCCTGGCTGCGCTACGCCGCCCTCGACGTCGAGCTGCTGGTCGACCTCCGGGACGCGCTGGAGAAGGAGCTCGAGCGGCAGGGCAAGCTCGACTGGGCCCGGCAGGAGTTCCACGCGATCGCCTCGGCGCCGCCGCCGGAGCCCCGCAAGGATCCCTGGCGGCGTACCTCCGGCATGCACAAGGTCCGCCGTCGCCGGCAGATGGCCGTCGTCCGGGAGCTGTGGCAGACCCGCGACCGCATCGCCCGTCGGCGCGACGTCTCCCCGGGCAAGGTGCTCCCGGACGCCGCCATCGTCGAGGCGGCGCTGGCCATGCCGGCCAATCCGCACGCCCTGGCCGCGCTGAACGGGTTCGGCCAGCGGGTCGGGCGGCGCCAGTTGGAGCAGTGGCAGGCGGCGGTCGACCGGGCGCGGGCGCTGAGCGAGGACCGGCTCCCCCAGCCCGGCCAGCCGGTCACCGGTCCCCCGCCGCCGCGTGCGTGGGCCGACAAGGACCCGGAGGCGGCGGCCCGGCTGTCCGCCGCACGGGCAGGCGTGACCGCGCTGGCCGAGCGGCTGGGCATGCCGGCGGAGAACCTGATCACCCCGGACACGGTGCGAAGGGTGTGCTGGGAGCCCCCGAAGACCGTCACCGCGGAGTCGGTCGCCTCGGCGCTGTCCGCCCACGGTGCGCGGGCCTGGCAGGTGGAACAGGTCACCCCGGTCCTGGTGGCGGCGTTCACCGCATGACCCCCGCACCCGACCCGGCCACCCGCCTCCGCGGACGCGGCACCACGGACGGACCGGGGCCGGCAGGCACCACTCACCCAGCACGGCCCAGGCGGGTGAAACAGGCCACGCCGGCGGCGGCGGTCCCCGCATGAGCGTCCAGCCACGCGACCACGCCCCGCCGGCCGACCACCCGCGCCGGACCCCCACAGCCGCCGCAGCACCCACGCGCCACCCCCAGCCGGAGCCCCAGCGGTCGCACGCCGGCCTCCGGCCGGGCACCCCGACGCACCGGCCCCGGCCGGCACCCGCCTCGGCCCCGGCCGCTCACGGGTCGCGGGCCCGGCACGTGGATCGGACCGTGCCAGGGCCGGCGGACACCCCCGGCCACGGACCGGAACCGGCCGAAGTTCTCCCGGGCACGTGGCGGACCGCGGCCGGGCGGTGCGGGGCGGGGCGCGGGTCCTCAGCCGGTGGCCGCCTCGGCCCGGGTGTAGAACTCGGTGAGGGCCCGGGGGTTCTTGGTGAAGACGTCGATCTTGCGTACCAGGCCGTCCTCGACCTTGATGACCTCGACCGAGGACAGGGCGTGTTCCTCACCGGTGGTGTGGGCGACGAGGGTTCCGTCGAGTACCCCGACGGCGCCGGTCGGGCCCGCCTCGTGGATCCGGAAGTCGATCCTGCCGACGTCGGCGTGGCCCGTGATCACCTTCAGCACCGACTCCACCCACGCCTCTCTGCCGTGGTGCACCCCGCCGTAGGGGAGCTCGTTCGTGTGATCCACGATCAGATCGGGAGCGAGGGTGGCCAGGACGCGCGGCATGTCCCCCTCCAGCAGCGCGGTGTAGAGCTCGCGCACGACGTCCGCGGGTCCCCGCGTCACCGTCCTCACCGTCTCGGCCCGGTGGTCCATCTCGCACGCCCCTTCGGTCGGGTTCGGGGTACAGCCCCGTGACAGGGGCAGGCACCATGCAACGACGGACGGACCCGAGAAGGGAGATCCCACTGTGACGTGTACGGGCAGGGCCCCCCACCGGGACACCGTCAGTGCCTTCCTGCGCACGCGACGCGAAAGGATCACCCCCGAGCAGGCGGGCCTGCCCGTCTACGGCCCGCGGCGGGTGCCCGGGTTACGCAGGGGTGAGGTCGCCGCCCTCGCCGGGGTGAGCGTCGAGTACTACACCCGTCTGGAACGCGGCAACCTCAAGGGCGCCTCCGACCGGGTGCTGGACGCCCTCGCCCGGGCCCTGCGGCTGGACCCCGCCGAACGCACGTACCTGTACGACCTCGCCCGCGCCGCGGGACCGGCGTCCAGGGCCCCGGCACCGCCCCCGGCGGACCGCCCCGCCGTGCGGCCGAGCGTGACCCGGATCATCGACGGCATGCCGCGCCTGCCCGCGTGCGTCATCAACAACCGGCTCGACGTACTGGCCGCCAACACACTGGGCCGGGCCCTGTACACGCAGCTGTTCACCGGTGCGGCTCCCGGCGCCGCGAATGTCGCCCGGTTCGCCTTCCTCGACCCCGCGGCCAGGGATTTCTACCTCGACTGGGAACGCATGGCCGGCTACGCGGTGGGCGCGCTGCGCATCGAATCGGGCCGGCACCCCTGTGACCGGGAGCTGACCGGCCTGGTCGGTGAGCTGTCCGCCCGCAGCGCGGATTTCCGCACCCTGTGGGCGTCCCACGACGTGCACACCTTCCGCAAGGGCACCGACCGCTTCGGCCATCCGGTCGTCGGCGTCCTGCGGCTCGACCAGGAGACCATGACCCTGCCCGACGGGAGCGGCCTGAGCGTCGTCGTCTACAGCGCGCCCGCGGGGAGCGCCGCCGAGGAGGGCCTGGACCGGCTCGCCGACTGGGCGGCCGCCGTACCGGCCCGGACCGCACGGCCGGACGTGTGATGTTCACCGCTCCACGCGGCGGGACTGGGCAGCCACGTTACTCATAAGTAGCATAGGCTGTAAGCAAGCGCTCAGCATCCCGTACCTGGAGGAGAGCCATCGTGCCTCGTACCGTCAGGGACGTCGTCTTCGTCGACGGCGTCCGCACCCCGTTCGGCAAGGCGGGCCCGAAGGGCATCTACCACGAGACCCGGGCCGACGACCTCGTCGTGAAGGCGATCCGGGAGCTGCTGCGCCGCAACCCCGGTCTCGACCCGAAGCAGATCGACGAGGTCGCCGTCGCCGCGACCACGCAGATCGGCGACCAGGGCCTGACCATCGGCCGCACGGCCGGCATCCTCGCGGGCCTGCCCACCTCGGTCCCCGGCTACTCCATCGACCGCATGTGCGCCGGCGCGCTGACCGCCGTCACCACGGTGGCCGGCTCCGTTGCCTTCGGCGCGTACGACATCGCCATCGCGGGCGGTGTCGAGCACATGGGCCGCCACCCGATGGGCGAGGGCGTCGACCCCAACCCGCGGTTCGTCTCCGAGAAGCTGGTCGACGAGTCCGCCCTGTTCATGGGCATGACCGCCGAGAACCTGCACGACCGCTACCCGGGCATCACCAAGCAGCGGGCCGACGAGTACGCCGTGCGCTCCCAGGAGAAGGCCGCCAAGGCGTACGCCAACGGCAAGATCCAGGCCGACCTGGTGCCGATCTCGGTGCGCCGCACCACTGTGCCCGACAGCGGCTCCGCCGCGGGGTCGGCCGGCGAGACCGGCTGGGGCCTGGTCACCGCCGACGAGCCGATGCGTCCGGGCACGACGCTGGAGAACCTGGCGAACCTCAAGACGCCGTTCCGCGTCCACGGCCGGGTCACCGCGGGCAACGCGGCCGGTCTGAACGACGGCGCCACCGCCTCCCTCATCGCCTCCGAGGACTTCGCCCGCGAGAACAACCTCCCGGTGAAGATGCGCCTCGTCTCCTACTCCTTCGCGGGTGTGGAGCCGGAGGTCATGGGCTACGGCCCGATCCCGGCGACGGAGAAGGCCCTCGCGCAGGCGGGCCTGTCCATCGACGACATCGGCCTGTTCGAGATCAACGAGGCCTTCGCCGTCCAGGTCCTCGCGTTCCTGGAGCACTACGGCATCGCCGACGACGACGCACGCGTCAACCAGTACGGCGGCGCCATCGCCTTCGGCCACCCGCTGGCCTCCTCCGGCGTCCGTCTGATGACGCAGCTGGCCCGCCAGTTCGAGGAGCAGCCGCAGGTCCGCTACGGCCTCACCACCATGTGCGTCGGCTTCGGCATGGGCGCCACGGTCATCTGGGAGAACCCGCACTTCGAGGGGGACAAGTGAGCACCACCGCAGAGCTTCTGAAGGGTGCGGCCGAGCTGTTCCCCGGCGAGGTCGTCACGCAGGCGCACGTACGCCACTTCGACCTGCCGCTCGGCGCGGGCCGGTTCGCGCTGATCACGCTGGACAACGGTCACGACCACACCAAGCCGACCACCCTCGGCCCGCAGTCGCTGGCGAACATCGACGCCGCGATCGACCGGGTCGAGAAGGAGGCCGCGGACGGCGAGATCGTCGGCGTCGGTGTCACCGGCAAGCCGTTCATCTTCGCCGTCGGCGCCGACCTCAAGGGCGTCGAGCTGCTGAAGCGGCACGAGGACGCGCTGGCCATCGGCAAGGGCGGCCACGACGTCTTCAAGCGGCTGGCCGGCCTGGCCGTGCCGACCTTCGCGTACTACAACGGCGCCGCCATGGGCGGTGGCGTCGAGGTCGGGCTGCACTGCACGTACCGCACGGTGTCCGCGGCGCTGCCCGCCTTCTCCCTGCCCGAGGTCTTCCTCGGTCTGGTGCCGGGCTGGGGCGGCTGCACCCTGCTGCCGAACCTGATCGGCGCCGACAAGGCCGTCTCGGTGATCATCGAGAACAGCCTCAACCAGAACAAGCAGCTCAAGGGCGTGCAGGTCCACGAACTCGGCATCGCCGACGCGATCTTCGAGGGCGCGGACTTCCTGGAGCAGTCGCTGCTGTGGACCGCGTCCGTCCTCAAGGGCGAGATCGTCGTCGAGCGTCCCGTGATCGACCGCGGTGAGGCCTGGGACCAGGCCGTCGCCAAGGGCCGCTCCATCGCCGACTCCAAGGTGCACGGCGCCGCCCCCGCCGCCTACCGCGCGCTGGACATCATCGCCGCGGCGAAGAACGGCGACCTCCAGCAGGGCTACGACGCCGAGGACAAGGCGCTCGCCGACCTGATCATGGGCGGCGAACTGCGCGCCGGCATCTACGCGTTCAACCTGGTGCAGAAGCGCGCCAAGCGCCCCGCGGGCGCCCCGGACAAGAACCTGGCCCGCCCGGTCACCAAGGTCGGTGTCGTCGGCGCCGGTCTGATGGCCTCCCAGCTGGCGCTGCTGTTTCTGCGCCGCCTCGAGGTGCCGGTCGTCCTCACGGACATCGACCAGGAGCGCATCGACAAGGGCGTGGGCTACGTCCACTCCGAGATCGACAAGCTGCTCGGCAAGGGCCGGATCAACCAGGACAAGGCCAACCGCCTCAAGGCGCTGGTCTCGGGTGTGCTGGACAAGGCCGAGGGCTTCGCGGACGCCGACTTCGTCATCGAGGCCGTGTTCGAGGAGATGGGCGTCAAGCAGCAGGTGTTCGCCGAGGTCGAGGCGGTCGCCCCGGCGCACGCGATCCTCGCCACCAACACCTCCTCGCTGTCCGTCTCCGAGATGGCCTCGAAGCTGAAGCACCCCGAGCGGGTCGTCGGCTTCCACTTCTTCAACCCGGTCGCGGTGCTGCCGCTGCTCGAGATCGTGCGCGGCGAGCAGACCGACGACGCCTCGCTGGCCACGGCGTTCGGCGTCGCCAAGAAGCTGAAGAAGACCGCGGTGCTGGTGAAGGACGCCCCGGCGTTCGTCGTGAACCGCATCCTGACCCGCTTCATGGGCGAGATCCAGAACGTCATCGACGAGGGCACCCCGGTCGACGTGGCCGAGAAGGCCGTCGAGCCGCTCGGTCTGCCGATGTCGCCGCTGGTGCTGCTGGAGCTGGTCGGCCCGGCGATCGGTCTGCACGTGTCCGAGACCCTCAACCGGGCGTTCCCGGACCGCTTCACGGTCTCCCCGAACCTCAAGCGGGTCGTGGAGGCGGGCAAGCGCGGCTTCTACGTCTACGACAGCGGCAAGCCCGAGCTGGACCCGGAGGTCGCCGCGCTGCTCGAGCAGGGCGGTACCGTCCTCACCGAGGAGCAGGTCCGGGCGCGGGTGCTGGACGCGGTGGCACGGGAGATCGGGCTCATGCTCGACGAGGGCGTCGTCGCCGAGGCCCAGGACATCGACCTGTGCCTGATCACCGGCGCCGGCTGGCCGTTCCACCTGGGCGGCATCACGCCGTACCTGGACCGTGAGGGCGTCTCCGAGCGGGTCAACGGCACGAGGTTCCTGGAGCAGGGCGTGGCGAGCGTCCCGGCGTAACCGAGGGCGGTCCCCGCACCGGGGGCGGGCCGCACGGACGACGTTCCGTACGGCCCGCCCCCCCTTTTTCAGACCTCCCGCCACGCCCGCAGGGCCAGCCCCGGTTCGTCCTTGCGGCGGGTGAGCAGCAGGGTGCCGGTGGACGGGACGAGGGAGGCCGCAACGATCTCGTCCTGCTCGTCGAGGGCGACGGACACCCGGGCGTCGGCGGGCAGTTGGGGACCGGACTCGGTCCACCAGGCGCCGGCGGACTCCTGCTCGGTGGGGTACGCGGCGAACGCGACCCGGCCACTGGCCGAGCGCTGGGCCAGTACGGTGCAGTCGTGGCCGTCGATGTCGCAGCGCACGGCGGAGACCGGGCCGGGACCGGCCGCGGTGATCAGGGGAACCGGTGCCTCGCCGGGGCGCCAGGCGCACACCTCGTCGCGCTCGTCGGTGAAGAAGACGGTGGTGTGCCCGGCCGACGTGGCCAGGGCGCGCAGGGTGCCCGGCCGTACGGGTACGTCGATGTCCTCCGCCCGCACCGGTTGCTTGCCGGACTCCTCCTGACGCCAGTGCAGGATTCCGCCCGGACCGGCCGCGTACAGCTCGACCCGGCCCGACTCCCCCGTGACGGCGGCGAGTTCCTCGTGGACCTCCTCTCCCCCGAGCCGGGCCCACGGCTCCCAGCCGCCCTTCTCCTTCTGCGCCAGCATGCTCACCCCGCCGTCCTTGTCACGGACGAAGACATGGGCGCGGCCCCGGTCGTCGACGGCGACGGCCGGGGTGCCGGTGCGCTCACCCTTTGTGTCGGGGTGGCCGACGGGGATCCAGTCCAGCGGGGCGAGCCGGGGGCGGAAGTGGGTGGAGTGGACCAGGCCGGCCTGGCCGTTCCCGGTGGGCCGCCAGGCGACGAGATGGGCGTAGCCGTCGGCGCCCTGTCCGACGGCCGGTCCGGGGCACAGCTTCTGGTCGCCGCCGATCCGGCGGGCTGGCTCCCAGGCGCCGCCGGGCGCCAGTTCCGCGCGGCACCTCAGGGCGTCGTCCGACGGCAGATAGACGGTGAGGCGGCCGTCGCGGCCGCGGAGGAGCCAGTCGCCGTTCACCACTTCACCCTATGCAAGGCGGTGCGCGGGGCGCGGGCGGGGCGCCCCCTCGTGGGACCCTGACGGCATGAACGACACCGCCGCCACGCTCGTGATCGTCGACGCCGCGAATGTCGTCGGGTCGGTGCCCGACGGATGGTGGCGGGACCGCCGGGGCGCCGCGGAACGCCTCCGCGACCGGCTGGCCGCGGACGGGGTGCCCGGCCGTCCCGGGCCCGTGGAGATCGTGCTGGTCGTCGAGGGGGCGGCCCGGGGCGTGGAGTCGGTCCCGGGCGTCCGGGTGGAGTCCGCCCCGGCGAGCGGCGACGACCACATGGTCACCCTGGTGGCCGAGGCGGGGGCCCGCCCGGTCCTGGTCGTCACGGCCGACCGGGAACTCCGCCGCAGAGTAACCGCCCTGGGCGCCGACACGGCAGGCCCTCGCACGGTACGCCCCTGACCCCGCCGCCCCGCGCTGCCGCGTTCCCGGCCCTCCCACCGCGTGCGGGGCGAACACCCCTTTCGCCCACCCGCTACGGCAGTCCGCCGCACCTCGGGCACCGGCCGGCACCACACCCGCCCGCCGACCGGGCACGGACGCACCGCCGCCCCGGAGGTCCAGGCGACCGCACCCCTTTCGGGCGGCCCGGCACCCCGCGACGTCCGGCGCAGCCCGGGAAGAACGCGCCGGGGGTCCGTCCCCCCGGAAGCCCGAACCACACCCCATCAAGCGGTCGAACACCCCGCAACCTCGACGCAGCCCGGGAAAACACACACCCCGACCCCGCTCCCCCACCGGCCCACGCCCACATCACAGCCCGCCCCACCGGTCAGCACCCCGCACCCCTGGGCGCAGCCCGCGAAAGAACGCGCCGGGAGCCCTATCCCCGAAGCCCGAACCACACCCCATCAAGCGGACGAGCACCCCCGCAACCTCGACGCAACCCGGGAAAACACACACCCCGACCCCGCTCCCCCACCGGCCCACGCCCACATCACAGCCCGCCCCACCGGTCAGCACCCCGCACCCCTGGGCGCAGCCCGCGAAAGAACGCGCCGGGAGCCCTATCCCCGAAGCCCGAACCACACCCCATCAAGCGGACGAGCACCCCCACGAGCTCGGTGCAACCCGGGAAAGCACACACCCCGAGCCCGCTTCCCCGTGGGCCCACGCCCACATCACGGCCCGCCGGACCGGTCAGCACCCCGCGCCCCCGGCGCTGCCCGGGAAGGCACCCACCACGAGCCCCCTCAGCAGCCCAGGGCCACGGTCCTTCGGGCCATCCAGCAGCCCGCGCCCGGGTGCGGCGCGGCACGGGCAGGAGCGCACCGAGGGCCCGCCCTGAAAGCCCAGGCGGCCGCCCCGCAAGCGACGCGAGATCCCGCCGCTCCGCGAAGGACGCACGCACCACGCGCTGTGGCTCAGCCCCGGCCCGCTGATCGCCCAGCGCGTACCGGCTCGGCCGCGGCCGTCCGCTCCCGCCGGTCGAGGGCCGACCGCGAGCGACACCGCAAGAGGAACGCGCCGCGAGCCCGCCTCCGGAAGCCGGGCCACGGCCCTTCAGACGGTCCGGCACCCTGCGTGGAAGGCGCGTCGCGCGGCCGTCCAGGGCCTTCGGCGCACCGCGCCACCGGCGCCGCGCGGGAAGGCGCGTCGCGCGGCCGTCCAGGGCCTTCGGCACACCGCGCCACCGGCGCAGCACGGGATGGCGGCCGGGCTGCCCGGGTGTGGCCCGGACAGTGGTTCCGTGGCCCGCCTCGGAGCAGGCCACGGTGTCAGGGGGCGGGTGGGGCAGGGGTTGGTTCCTCCGGGGTTCGGGCCAGGCGGCTGTGGGTGCGGCTGTAGAGGAAGTAGACGACGATGCCGATGGCCATCCAGATGCCGAAGCGGACCCACGTCTCGGCCGGCAGGTTCAGCATCAGCCACAGGGACGCGCCGACCGACACGATCGGCAGGAACGGGACCCACGGCGTGCGGAAGGCGCGCGGCAGGTCGGGCCGGGTCCGGCGCAGGATGATCACGCTGATGGCGACGATCACGAAGGCGAACAGCGTGCCGATGTTCACCAGCGCGGCCAGTTCGTTCAGCGGGGTGAAGCCCGCGAGGATCGCGATCGCGACACCGAGCAGGATGGTCGGCCGGTGTGGGGTCCTGAACCGGGGGTGGACCCGGGAGAAGAACCGCGGCAGCAGCCCGTCGCGGCTCATCGCGAAGAAGACCCGGGTCTGCCCGAGCAGCAGGATCATGCAGACGGTCGTCAGTCCGACGGCGGCCCCGAAGCTGATGAAGCCCGCGAACCAGGGATGCCCGGTGGCCTTGAAGGCGTCCGCGAGCGGCGCGTCCACGGACAGCTCGGTGTAGTGCTGCATACCGGTGACGACGATCGACACCAGCACGTACAGCAACGTGCAGATGAACAGCGAGCCCAGGATGCCGCGGGGCATGTCGCGCTGCGGGTTCTTGGTCTCCTCCGCGGCCGTGGCGACGATGTCGAAGCCGATGAAGGCGAAGAACACCACCGACGCGGCCGTGAAGATGCCCATCACGCCGAAGTTGGCCGGGGCCCAGCCGAAGATCAGCTGGATGAGCGGCGAATCGAGGCTGTCCCCGGCGGGCACCGGCTTGGAGTCCGGGATGAACGGGTCGTAGTTGTCGGCGGTGATGAAGAACGCCCCCGCGATGATCACCACGAGGACCACGGTCACCTTGATGGCGACGACGAGCGAGGTGACGCGGGCGGACAGCTTCATGCCGAGGACGAGGATGCCGGTGAGCACCAGCACCAGGGCGGCGGCGAGGATGTCGAACCCGAAGACGTCCGAGCCCTCCCGGCTGCCGAGCGCCGCGGGCATCTCCCAGCCGGCGTTGTCCATGAGCGACTGGATGTACCCCGACCAGCCGACGGCCACCACCGCCGTGCCGAGCGCGAACTCCAGGACCAGGTCCCAGCCGATGATCCAGGCGGGCAGTTCCCCCAGGGAGGCGTACGAGAAGGTGTACGCGGAGCCCGCCACCGGGACGGTGGAGGCGAACTCGGCGTAGCAGAGCGCGGCGAGCGCGCACACCACACCGGCCACCACGAACGCGATGGCCGTGGCCGGCCCGGCGTTGTCCTTGGCGACCGTACCGGTGAGGACGAAGATGCCGGTGCCGATGATGACACCGACACCGAAGACGGTCAGATCCAGCGCGGAGAGGGACTTCTTGAGCGCATGCTCCGGTTCCTCGGTGTCGCGGATGGACTGCTCGACCTTCTTCGTCCTGAAGAGGGGGCTTGTCACGGGTACCTCCCACGCTTGTCGTCCTCGACATGATCGAGAGGGGGCGTAGGTCGTATCCCCCGGCGCGTGCGCCCTCACGCAAACGGGCCGCGCGCGCCACTCTTCACAGTGGCACGCGCGGCCCATCCGGGCGACGCCTGATGCGGTTCAGTCGCGGGCGGGTTCCACCGCGTCGGCGGCGGAAGGCGCGTCGCGCAACCCGTCGAGCTTGGCGACCAGTCCGGTGACCTGACGGGCGATGTCGGGGGCGGTCAGCCCGATCTCCGCCATCACCTCGGCGCGGGAGGCGTGGTCGAGGAAGCGCGGCGGGATGCCGAAGTCGCGCAGCGGCACGTCCACGCCGGCGTCGCGCAGCGCCTGGGCGATCGTGGAGCCGACACCGCCGACGCGGGAGTTGTCCTCGACGGTGACGACGACGCGGTGCTTCGCGGCGAGCGGCGCCATCGCCTCGTCGACGGGCTTGACCCAGCGCGGGTCGACGACGGTGGCGGAGATGCCCTGCCGGTCCAGCAGGGCGGCGGCCTCCAGGCACATCGGGGCGAGCGCTCCCACCGACACCAGCAGCACGTCGGGGGTGTTGGTGCCGGGCTCGCGCAGGACGTCCATGCCGCCGACGCGGCCCACGGCGGGCACGGCGGGTCCGACGGCACCCTTGGAGAAGCGCACCACGGTGGGCGCGTCCTCGACGGACACGGCCTCACGGAGCTGGGCGCGGACCTGGTCGGCGTCGCGCGGGGCGGCCAGCCGCAGCCCGGGGACGACCTGAAGGATAGACATGTCCCACATGCCGTTGTGGGAGGCGCCGTCGGTGCCGGTGATGCCGGCCCGGTCGAGCACGAACGTCACGCCGCACCTGTGCAGGGCCACGTCCATCAGCACCTGGTCGAAGGCGCGGTTCAGGAAGGTGGCGTAGACGGCGAAGACGGGGTGCACGCCCGCGTGGGCGAGGCCCGCCGCGGAGACGGCGCCGTGCTGCTCGGCGATGCCGACGTCGTAGACCCGGTCGGGGAAGCGCTTGGCGAACTTGTCCAGGCCGACCGGCTGGAGCATGGCGGCGGTGATGGCGACGACGTCCTCGCGCTCCTCGCCGAGCTTGACCATCTCCTCGCCGAAGACGGAGGTCCAGTCGGCGCCGGAGGTGGCGATCGGCAGCCCCGTGTCGGGGTGGATCCTGCCGACGGCGTGGAAGCGGTCGGCCTCGTCCTGGAGTGCGGGCTGGTAGCCGCGGCCCTTCTCGGTGAGGCAGTGCACGATCACCGGGCCGTTGAACCGCTTGGCGCGGGTCAGCGCGGACTCCAGCGCCTCGATGTCGTGGCCGTCGATGGGGCCGACGTACTTGAGGCCGAGGTCCTCGAACATGCCCTGCGGGGCGATGAAGTCCTTCAGGCCCTTCTTGGCGCCGTGCAGGGTGTCGAAGAGGGGCTTGCCGACGACCGGAGTGCGCTCCAGGAGGTCCTTGGTGCGGGTCAGGAAGCGCTCGTAGCCGTCGGTGGTGCGCAGGGTCGCGAGATGGTTGGCGAGGCCGCCGATGGTGGGCGAGTAGGAGCGCTCGTTGTCGTTGACGACGATGACGAGCGGGCGGTCCTTGGCGTCGGCGATGTTGTTCAGCGCCTCCCAGGCCA
Organism: Streptomyces speibonae; assembly: GCF_984686075.1. Taxonomy (NCBI): domain Bacteria; kingdom Bacillati; phylum Actinomycetota; class Actinomycetes; order Kitasatosporales; family Streptomycetaceae; genus Streptomyces; species Streptomyces speibonae. The sequence goes on from NZ_OZ480260.1 coordinate 1,808,982, forward strand.
TGCCGCCGGTGAGCGCGCCGTCGCCGATGACCGCGACGACGTGGCTGTCGTCGCGCTTCATGAGCTGGTTGGCCTTGGCGATGCCGTCGGCCCAGCCGAGCACGGTGGAGGCGTGGCTGTTCTCGATGACGTCGTGCTCGGACTCGGCCTGCGAGGGGTAGCCGGACAGGCCGCCCTTCATCTTCAGCTTGGAGAAGTCCTGCCGGCCGGTCAGCAGCTTGTGCACGTAGGACTGGTGGCCGGTGTCCCAGAGCACCTTGTCCCTGGGCGATTCGAAGACCCGGTGCAGGGCGATGGTGAGCTCCACCACACCGAGGTTGGGGCCGAGGTGGCCGCCGGTCTTGGAGACCGCCTCGACGAGGAAGGTCCGGATCTCCCCGGCCAGCTGGTCGAGCTCCTCCGGGCTGAGCCGGTCCAGATCGCGCGGTCCCCTGATGCGGGTCAGCAGCGGCACCCGTGCCTCCTTGCAGTAGAGCTGATCGAGCTGTTGCCGGGCGGGTCGAGTCTAATGTTCCGCTCCGCCGGACCAACCCCGGGCAGTGGGTCATACATCACCCGATCAGCTGTACCCCGGATGCGCCCGCCCTACGACACGGCTGTCGCCCGGCACCTGGAAGGGCACCGGGCGACAGCGACGTACTTCGGGGGCGCGGGGCCCGGACCCTAGGCGCGGCCCGCGGTCTTCTGCGTCTTGCGGGTGACCGCGTCGATGACGACGGTCGCCAGCAGCACACCACCGGTGATCATGTACTGCACCGGCGAGGCGATGCCCTCCAGCGCCAGACCGTAGGTGATCGAGATGATCACCATCACACCGAGCAGCGCGTCCCAGGTGCGGCCACGGCCACCGAACAGCGACGTACCACCGATGACGGCCGCGGCGATGACGTTCATCAGGAACTCACCGGTACCCGCGCCCTGGTTGGCGGAGGCGATGTTCGAGGCGACGAACAGGCCGCCGATCGCGGCGAAGGTGCCGGCGATCGCGAAGACCGAGATCCGGACCGCCACCACGTTGATACCCGCACGGCGCGACGCCTCGACGCTGCCGCCGAGCGCGAAGACCTTGCGGCCGTAGGACGTGCGGCGGAGCACGAAGTCGGTGAGGACCAGGAAGCCCAGGAAGATCACCAGCGCCAGCGGCAGACCGCGGTGCTCGTTGAAGACGACGGCGGCGGCGAACGCCAGCACCGCGAGCAGCACGGTCCGTACGATGATCTCGTTCAGCGGCCGGGACGGCACCCCGGCGGCCTCACGGCGGCGGTTGTCGAAGAACGCCGAGACGAAGTACACCACCGTGGCGGCCGTCGCCAGGCCGTACGCGGCGGCGATGTCGGTGAAGTAGTAGCTGGTCAGCTTGACGGCGAAGCCGTCCGCGTCGAGGTTGATCGTGCCGTCGCTGCCCAGGATCTGCAGCATGAAACCCTGCCAGAACAGCAGGCCGGCCAGGGTCACGGCGAAGGCCGGGACACCGATGCGGGCGAACACGAAGCCGTGGAGGGCGCCGGCCACCGTGCCGGTGAGGACCGCCAGCACCAGGGCCAGCACCTCGTTCATGCCGTGGGTGACGCTCATGACCGCGAAGGCGGCGCCCGCGACACCGCTGACCGAGCCGACCGACAGGTCGATCTCACCGAGCAGCAGGACGAAGACGATACCGACGGCGATCATGCCCGTGCCGACCATGGCGACGGACATGTTGGAGAAGTTGCCGGCGGTGAGGAAGTTGGAGTTCAGGCTGGTGAAGATGGCCCAGATGATCAGCAGCCCGGCCACGACGGGGATGGAGCCGAGGTCACCGGCCTTCATCTTCCGCTTGAACTCGTTCCAGTAGCCCTTGAGGCCCTGCTCGCGGATGAGCAGCCGGGGGTCGACCGCGGTGACCGCGGCGGCCGCGGCCTCGGGGTTGTCCACGACGTGGTCCGCGGCGGGGGTGGAGGTCTTTTCGGTGCTCACTTCTTGATCTCCCCATTGGTGCGCGCCGCACGACGGGTCACGGCGTTCTCCGTGGCGCCCGTGATGGCGGAGATGATCTCTTCCTGAGAGGTCGACTTGACCTCGAAGACGCCGTTGTTGCGTCCGAGGCGCAGCACGGCCACCTTGTCCGCCACAGCCTTCACATCGGCCATGTTGTGGCTGATGAGGATGACCGCGTGTCCGCGCTCGCGCAGCCGTTCGACGAGGTCGAGGACTTGGGCGGTCTGCTCGACGCCGAGGGCGGCGGTCGGCTCGTCGAGGATCACCAGCTGGGGCTCGCCGAGCATGGACCGGGCGATGGCCACGACCTGACGCTGGCCTCCGGAGAGGGAGGCGACCGGGATCCGGACGCTGGGGATGCGGATGGAAAGGGTGTCGAGGAGGTCGCGGGAGCGGCGCTCCATCTCGACCTCGTCCAGAACGCCGCGCCTGCGCAGCTCCCGGCCCAGGTAGAGGTTGCCGACGACGTCGATGTTGTCGCACAGCGCGAGGTCCTGGTAGACCGTCGCGATGCCGAGGTGCTGGGCGTCGTTCGGCTTGTTGATCTGGACGCCCTTCCCTTCCCACTCGATGACGCCCTCATCGATGGGATGCACGCCGGCGATCGTCTTGACCAGCGTGGACTTTCCGGCACCGTTGTCGCCCACCAGGGCGACCACCTCACCGGCGTGGACCTCAAGCTCTACGTCGGTGAGCGCCTGGACGGCACCGAATCGCTTGGAGACCCCGCGCAACGCCAGCACGGGCGTAGCGGACACGTGAACCATCTCCTTCGCCGCCTGACCCGGCGGGAGGTTGTGCAGAGGACTGGGGGGTTGTTCCGTCCGGCGCCCCGCGTAGCTTGCGGGGCTGGTGTGTGCGGGGCGCCGGCGGAAGCGCGTGGCAGTCATCCCGTCGGGGAGTCCGGATCACGGACTCCCCGGTGTGTCACGGGACTTGGGGACTGCTTACTTGAGGCCGATCTTGTCGCAGGCGGCCTTGTACTTGTCGGTGCAGATCTCCTCGACGGTGTGGATGCCGTCCTTGATCACGGTGTCGTTGATGTTCTCCTGGGTCAGCGACACGACCGGGACGAGCACCGCGGGAATCCCCTTGGTGGTGGGGCTGTCCACCTTGTCCTTGGCGATGGAGTCGAGCGACTTGCCCTGGGCCAGCGCGACGGCCATCTCCGCGGCGACGTCCGCCTCCTGCGGGTAGGGCTTGTAGACGCTCATGTACTGCTCACCGGCGACGATGCGCTGCACACCCGCGAGGTCGGCGTCCTGGCCGGTGACCGGGATGCCGGCGATGCCGGCCCGCTTGAGGGCGGTGATGATGCCGCCCGCCATGCCGTCGTTGGCGGAGTAGACGCCGATGATCTTGTCCTTGCCGAGCGCGGAGATGGCGCCCTGCATGTTGGCGTTGGCGTTCTCCGGCTTCCACTCCTTGGTGTCGTACTCGCGGCCGACGTTCACCTTGCCGTCGAGGACGGAGTGCGCGCCCTCCTTGAACAGGCCGGCGTTCGGGTCGGTGGCGGACCCGTTCATCATGACGATCTGGCCGTCCTTGGCCTTGTCGCCCAGGGCCTTCAGCAGGGCCTCGCCCTGTGTCTTGCCGACCGTGACGTTGTCGAACGAGGTGTAGGCGTCGATCGGGCCCTCGGCGAGGCGGTCGTAGGCGACGATCGGGATGCCCTGGTCCTTGGCCTTCTGGACCGAGCCGGCGATGGCCTTGGAGTCCACCGCGTCCACGATGAGCACATCCACCTTGTTGGTGATCATCGTGTCGACCTGCTGGTTCTGCAGGCTGGCGTCCTGCTTGGCGTTGGCGTAGACGACCTCGCCCTTGTTGTTCGTAAGCTCCGCGACCTTCTTCTCGATCAAGGGCTTGTCGAACTTCTCGTACCGCGCGGTCTGGATGTCGGGCAGCAGCAGACCGACCTTGATCGCGTCACCCTTGTCGGCGGAACCGCCGTTGTCCTTCGCGCCGCCCGCCTCGTCGGCGCTGCCACAGGCAGCGAGCGAGACGGCCATGGCGCCCGCGGCAACGGCAACAGCAGCACGACGCATACGCTTGTTCATTCAGAAACCTCCCTGACGAGGCCGCGTCGTTGCGGCCGAGGTGGCTGGAAGTCAACTCGGCCACACGTGCGACGTCAAGAAGTAAATCCTTAACGAGATGGCAACGGTGCCATCCGTTCTCTAAGTGAAGGCAGACCCGACGGCGGTGAGTGGCCCCGTCTCAGTGCCGTCCAAAAGCGTCGAATCGCCCATCTCGCTCAGCGCGAGAGCGAGCGCTCCGAGTACCTCCGCACGGCCCCCGAGTGCCCCGGGGAGAACGGACAGTTGACGTGCCGCACTGGGGATCGCATAGCGGCCCACGGACTCCCGGATCGGCCCGAGCACCAGCTCGCCGGCCTCGGCGAGATCACCGCCGAGCACCACCCGGCTCGGGTTCAGCAGATTGCAGAGATTGGCGACTCCACTGCCGATGTGGCGGCCGACGTCGGCGATCACCCTACGACAGCCCGGATCACCGTCCCGTGCCAGCCTGACGATACCCTCCATCGTCAGGTCGGTGCCGTGACTGGGCTGGAGCAGCGGAAGCACATAGCGCGCCGCCGCGAACGTCTCCAGGCAGCCCCGGTTGCCGCAACGGCACACGGGTCCGGATTCATCGAGTGTAATATGTCCGATTTCCCCGGCGGTGCCGCCCGGCCCGCGATAGATCTTCCCACTGATCACCAGACCGGCGCCGACACCGCTGGCGACCTTGATGTACGCCAGGTCGCGCACCCCCCGGCCGCTGCCCCAGACCATCTCGCCCAGGGCGCCCAGGTTGGCGTCGTTGTCCACGTGCACCGGCACGCCGAGGCGCCCCCGCAGCTCCTCGGCGGGCCTGGTGCCCGTCCAGCCGGGCAGGATCGCGGTGGAGCCCAGCGTGCCGGACTCCACGTCGATCGGGCCGGGCACGCCCAGGCCCACGCCTGCCACCTTGGACCGGTCCACGCCGGTGGCCTCGATCAGCCGGCTGACCAGCTGCTCCGCCCGGTCGAACCCCTGCGAGGAGGAGGCGTCCACATCCAGCGGCTCGGCCTCCTCGGCCAGCACCTGATGGGCCAGGTTGCCCACCGCGACCCGCAGATGGGTGTGCCCGAAGTCGACCCCGATGACGATGCCGGCGTCCCCGCTCAGCGAGACGCTGCGGGCCCGGCGTCCGCCGGACGAGGTGGGCGTGACGTCGACCGTCCCGCCGTCCTTCAGTTCCCGGACGATGTTGGAGACCGTGGCCGCGGACAGGCCGGTCGTCCTCGCGATCTCCGCCTGGGTCAGGGAACCCGCAAGACGTACTGCTCGCACGACCCGCTCCAGGTTGGCTCGGTGCAGCGACGACTGCGACCCCGGAGTCTCCACGACGACCTCCTGCGCGCGGGGCCGCATCGATGAGGCCCCTCTCATTCCAACTAGTGAACTCTAAGATGAGCCGTTCGGGTCGCCTCCCGTCAAGAGGTTGAACGGTTTCCGGGTGCATGGACACATACATGCACGCCGCTCCCGGCAGGGGGAGCGGCGTGCGGGAGGCGGTGGGCGTCAGCGGAAGGTGCCCTGTGACACCGAACCGGCGATCCGCCGCTGGAAGACGCAGTACACGATCAGTACGGGCACCACCGTGATGACGATCGCCGCGAACAGCGCGCCGTAGTCGATGTCGTAGACCTGCGAGGACGCGTAGGCGGCCATGCCCTGGGTGAGCACCCACATGTCCTGGTCGGTGTTGAGCGCCACCGGCAGCAGGAACTGGTTCCACAGCCCCAGGAAGTTGAAGATCGCCACCGCCGCCATGCCCGGACGGGCCATCGGCAGCATCACCTGGAAGAACGCCCGCCAGTCCCCGGCACCGTCGATCAGCGCGGCCTCGTACACGTCGTGCGGCAGCGACCGGAAGAACGCATAGAGAAAGAACATCGTGAACGGCAGCGCGAACGCGACGTAGGTGAGGATCAGTCCGAAACGCGTGTTCAGCAGCCCGAAGTTCTGCAACTGGAAGAAGAGCGGAACGATCGCCAGGAAGACCGGGAAAGTCAGGCCGGCGAGCATGACGTAGTAGATCAGCCGGCGGCCGGGGAATTCGAACCGGGCGAGAATGTAGGCGCACATCGCGCCGAGCAGCATCACCAGGATCAGTGCCGAGACCACGACGATCACGGAATTCAGGAAGTACTTGCCGATGCTCGCGTCGGTCCACGCGTTCGCGTAATTCTCGATCCGCCAGTGGTCCGGCAGCGAGAACGGCGACGAAAGGATCTCGCCGGTCGATTTGAACGACGACATCAGCACCCACAGCATGGGCACGATCACGATCACGGACCAGAGGATCAGCAGGGCGTGCGAGATCGCCGCGAATCTGCGGTCACCGCTCGCGGCGGCACGCGTCACCTTCCGGCCTTTCGCCGGTTCACGGTCACTGGCCGTCTTCCGGTCGGCGGCGATGACGCTCACCCGGCACCTCCCTTGGCTGCGGCACGCCGAGCTCTGGACCCAGGTGCTTTCCTCTTGCTCTCGCCCTCGCCGCCGCCCGTGAGGCGGTTGACGAGGAACACCAGCGCCGCGAACACCAGGGTGACGACGGCGAGGACGACGCCCATCGCGGTGGCGTAGCCGAACTGCTGCTTGGCGAAAGCGACGTTGAACAGACGCTGGCTGATCGTCAGGGTCGAGTTGTCCGGGCCGCCGTTCGGCACCATCGCCTGGACGTAGACGAACGCGTCGAGGGCGGCGATGCCCAGGTAGATGTACGCCGTCTGCACGCTGTCCCGGATCGCCGGCAGGGTGACCGAGACCGTGGTGCGCAGCCGGCCGGCCCCGTCGATCCTCGCCGCCTCGTACAGCTCGGCGGGGACGCCCTTGATCGCGGCGACGAAGAGCACCGCGTAGAACCCGACGAGCCCCCAGACGATGACGAACATCAGGGCCGGCATCGCCGTCGCCTTCTCGCCCAGCCACGCGAACGTGTCGAACTGGTCGAGGCCGAGGCCCGTGAGGACGCCGTTGAGCAGCCCGGCGTTCGGGTCGTACATCTGCGCCCAGATCAGACCGACGATGATCGCCGGCACGACGTAGGGGAAGAACGAGATGATCCGGTAGAACGACGCTCCCCGGATCCCCCGGACGGGGCCCTTGCTGGGTCCGCCCAGGGTGATGGCCACGGCGACCCCGAGGGCGAGCGTCAGCGTCACCAGCGGCACGAAGACCGCGAGGAGTGCGACGTTGCGCAACGCCTTCAGGAAGATGTCGTCCTGGAACATCTTCGTGAAGTTGTCGAAGCCGACGAAGTTGTAGTCGGGGCTGAAGCCGCGCCAGTCGGTCATCGCCCAGAAGATCGCCTGGCCGAACGGGATCAGGACGAAGATCACGAAGATGGCCAGCGGGACACCGAGGAACGCGAGGAAGAACGTCACCCGGTCGAACGTGAGCTTGCGGCGCCGCGGGCGCCCACCGCGAGCGGCCGGCTCGGGCCGGCGGCTCGCGGTTTCGGCAGTGGGGATCGTCTCCTTCATCGTGGTGCTAGCTGACCTTGACCTTGTCGACGGAGTCGTCCTCGCGGACCTTGTCGGAGATCTTCTGCAGGGCCGAGGTCAGCCCCTTGCCGTCGAGGTCGCCGGCGAGGAACGAGTTCCACGGCACCAGCTGGTCGGTGTTCATCCCGTAGGTCTCGACGAACATGTAGTTGAAGATGTTGGTGCCCGCGGCCTCCAGCATCGTCGTCTGCGAGACGAGGGCCGTCGAGCCGTAGCCGTCGGCGGGCACGGTGCCCTTGACGATCGTCGGGGCCAGCTTCGTCTCCGAGAAGTTGGCGGCCGCCTTCTCCGACAGCATCGCCCGCAGCACCTCCTTGGCGCCGGCCGGGTTCTTGCCCTGCCTGGGCACGATGAACGGCTCACCGGCGGCCGCGCGGAGCGACTCGTAGGGCATCGCCGGCTTGTCGGTGAGCGTCATCGACGGGAATCCGGTCATCTGGAAGTCGGCCTTCGTGGCCTTCTTCATCTCGTTCTCGATCCAGCCGCCCGACGGGTAGAGCAGCGCCTTCTGGTCGTTGCTCCAGATCGCCTGCGCCTTCTGGAACTGGGTGCCGGAGCCGCCGGGGACGAACATCTTCTGCCTGACCATGGTCTCCATGACCTTGATGACGCCCTGGACGGCCGGGTGCGACCAGCAGCCCTTCTCCAGGTTCTCCAGGGCGAGCCGGACCTCGTCGCCGCCCTCCTTGATCGCCGAGTCGATCAGGAGGGTGCGGTAGTAGGTCGCCGCCTCCTTGCCGTGGACGAAGAGGTACTTGCCCTTCTTCTTCGCCTGCTGGCCGAGGTCGAGCGCCTCGTCCCAGGTCTTCGGCGGGGTCCAGCCGTTCTCCTCGAAGAGCGTCTTCGAGTACCAGACGCCGTACACGGTCATCACGTAGTTGAGCGCGACGAACTTGTCCCTGAACGTGCCGGGGACCTTGACGCCGGGGTAGACGATGTCGGCGATCTTCTTGCCCTCGTAGGTGTCGGCCTCGAAGAGGTCGTCGAGCTCCTCCAGCTGGTCGAGGATGCCGAGGAAGCCGATCTGGTCCTCACCGGAGTTGTCGATGAGGTCCGGCGGGTTGCCGCCGACGAAGCGCGGCTGGAGCTGGGGGGCGATGTCGACGACGGGATCGACCTTGACCTTGAGGCCCTTGATCTGGCTGCCGAGCACCTGGTTGGTGTAGTCGACGTAGTCGGTGCCGTAGCCGCCGTCGAAGATGGCCGCCTCGACCGTGGAGTTCTCGGCGACGCCGAACGGGTTGCTGTCGCTCTTCTCGCCCTTCGGGCCACCGTCGCCGCCGCTGCCGTTGCTGGAGGGAGAGCTGCACGCGACCGCGAACGAGCCCACCGCCGCGGTGGCGATGGCCCCGCGCAGGAGCGTCCGCCTGTCGAGAGAGCCGGGACGAATGGTCATCTCTGCATCCTCACTGATCGATTGGATCTGTACGAGTGTGCTGCGTGCGCGCCCGGCGTGGCCGGACCGGTCCTGCGCCGGCCGCGCGTGGGGCGTTGTCGCCGTCGTCTCGGAGCCGCGGTGCGGCGCCGATGATCAGCTGAGCGATGCCGGCGCAACAGTCGCCGGGGCCGGAGCGGCGGTCGCGCTCCGCCTGATCGGATCGCGATGGCCCACGCCGGTGGTGGATCCCATGCTCAAGTCCTCGCCTTCTCCAGGACTCAGGCGGTGAACCGGATCCTTCCCGGCACCGCGTTCGGGTCACGCTGGGTTGTGCAGGAAATGCGGCCGTACGAGGTCGGGTGCGGTAAAGATGCCCCGGAGTGCCGACAGGTATAGTCCACTTCACGCCGACGGAGCAAGATCGAATGCAAGGTTCGTCGCACGTCTTTTCCGAGTTGAGACCTCGCGGAAATATGGCTTACCGATGCCTTCCGTAGCGGAAATGTCCTTACCGCCGGACGCGAATGCCACATTCAACCCCTTGACACCATGGGCCACTTGACCCACTACTGGTCTCTGCGCACTGTGATTGACAACGTTGTCCAGCGCAGGGAGGGTGCTCGCGCATGGAACAGAGGGTTCGGCACAGATGGAGCTCGGCGGTCGTCGCGGCGACCGCCTTCGCTTTGGCCGCGGGCTCGCAGGGTGTCGCCGTGGCGCTGCCCCAGGCACCGCCGAAAACGGACCGCGAGTTCGCGTCGTCGTTCGAGTCCGGGGACCCCGCCCCGGACTGGGTCAACACCGTCGACACCACCCGCGGCGGCAAGAAGCGCGCCTCGGGCGTGGACGGCGGCTTCTCCAACGGCATTCCGGGCAATGTCACCGAGCATGTCACGGGGGTGCGCGCCAGCGGGGAGAACACGGCCGGCAAGGAGGTGAAGGGCAACCTCTTCGACGGCGAGTCCGCCACCAAGTGGCTGACCTTCGCGCCGACCGGCTGGATCGAGTTCGACCTGAACGAGCCGAAGAAGATCGTCAAGTACGCCTTGACCTCGGCCAACGACTTCGACGTGCGCGACCCCGTGGACTGGACGCTCAAGGGCTCGACGGACGGCGAGACCTGGCAGACCCTGGACACCCGCTCCGGCGAGTCCTTCGAGGAGCGCTTCCAGACCAAGGTCTACGACCTCGACGAGCCGGCCGAGTTCCAGCACTGGCGGGTGGAGTTCACCAAGAACAACGGCGCGGGCGACGCCCTCCAGCTCTCCGAGATCCAGCTGTCCACCGGCGTGGCCGACCCGATACCGCAGGACATGCTCTCGCTCGTCGACAGCGGCCCGGCCGGCTCGCCGACGGCGAAGGCGGACGCCGGATTCACCGGCAAGCGGGCCCTGCGCTACGCCGGCCGGCACACCACCGAGGGCCGGGCGTACTCGTACAACAAGGTCTTCGACGTCAATGTGCGGGTCGACCGCCGCACGGAGCTGTCGTACAAGATCTTCCCGTGGATGGCGGACCGCGAACTCGACTACGACGCCACCAACGTCTCCGTCGACCTGGCCTTCACCGACGGCACCTACCTCAGCGGCCTCAAGGCCACCGACCAGCACGGCTTCCCGCTGACGCCGCGCGGCCAGGGCGACTCCAAGGTGCTGTACGTCAACCAGTGGAACAGCGTGCGCTCCGACATCGGTTCGGTCGCGGCGGGCAAGACCGTCGACCGGATCCTGGTGGCGTACGACTCCCCCAAGGGCCCGGCGAAGTTCCGCGGCTGGCTGGACGACGTGGAGCTGAAGCGGGCGGCGCCCGAGCGGCCGAAGGCCCATCTGTCCGACTACGCGGAGACCACCCGGGGCACCAACTCCAGCGGCTCCTTCTCGCGCGGCAACACCTTCCCCGCGACGGCCGTGCCGCACGGCTTCAACTTCTGGACGCCGGTCACCGACGCCCGCTCGACGAACTGGCTCTACGAGTACGCGGGCCGCAACAACGACGACAACCTCCCGACGATCCAGGCGTTCAGCGCGAGCCACGAGCCCAGCCCCTGGATGGGCGACCGGCAGACCTTCCAGGTGATGCCCTCGACCGTCTCCGGCACCCCGGACCTCGGACGCGAGGCACGCGAGCTGGCCTTCCGGCACGAGAACGAGACCGCGCGGCCGTACTACTACGGCGTCCGGTTCGAAAACGGGCTGAAGGCGGAGATGACGCCGACGGACCACGCGGCGATGATGCGCTTCACCTTCCCGGGCAAGAACGCGAGCATCCTGTTCGACAACGCCGGCGACGAGAACGTCCCGGAGCGGGGCGGTCTGACCCTCGACAAGGACAACGCCTCCTTCTCCGGCTACTCGGACGTCAAGTCCGGCGGCTCCGCGGGCGCGACCCGGCTGTTCGTCTACGGCGAGTTCGACAGCAGGGTCACCGGCGGCGACTCCAGCGGCCTCCAGGGCCACCTGCGCTTCGACGCCGGGCGGGACCGCACGGTGACGCTGCGCCTGGCCACCTCGCTGATCAGCGTCGACCAGGCGAAGGACAACCTGCGCCAGGAGCTGCCCAAGCGCGCCTCCTTCGACAAGGTCAAGCGCGACGCCCAGCGCCAGTGGGACAGGATCCTCGGCAAGGTGGAGGTCGAGGGTGCCACCCCCGACCAGCTGACCACCCTGTACTCCAGCCTCTACCGGCTGTACCTGTACCCGAACTCGGGCCACGAGAAGGTGAACGGCAAGTACCGCTACGCCTCCCCCTTCTCCAAGGCGGAGCGCCCCGACACCCCGACGCACAGCGGCGCGAAGATCGTCGACGGCAAGGTGTACGTCAACAACGGCTTCTGGGACACCTACCGGACCACCTGGCCGGCGTACTCCTTCCTGACCCCGTCCAAGGCCGCCGAGCTGGCCGACGGGTTCGTGCAGCACTACAAGGACGGCGGCTGGACCTCCCGCTGGTCCTCCCCCGGCTACGCCGACCTGATGACCGGCACCTCCTCGGACGTCGCGTTCGCCGACGCGTACGTCAAGGGCGTCGACCTCGACGCCAGGACGGCGTACGACGCGGCGGTGAAGAACGCCACCGTGGTGCCCCCGTCCTCCGGTGTGGGCCGCAAGGGCATGGCCACCTCGCCGTTCCTCGGCTACACCAGCACCGAGACGCACGAGGGCATGTCGTGGGCGCTGGAGGGCTTCCTCAACGACTACGGCATCGCGAAGATGGGCGAGGCCCTCTACAAGAAGACCGGTGAGAAGCGCTACAAGGAGGAGTCCGCGTACTTCCTCGACCGCGCCCAGGACTACGTCAACCTCTTCGACTCCGAGGCCGGGTTCTTCCAGGGCCGCGACCTCGAGGGCGACTGGCGCGTGGAGTCCTCGAAGTACGACCCGCGGATCTGGGGTCACGACTACACCGAGACCAACGGCTGGGGCTACGCCTTCACCGCCCCGCAGGACAGCCGCGGTCTGGCCAACCTCTACGGCGGCCGCAAGGGCCTCGCGGACAAGCTGGACGCGTACCTGTCCACCCCCGAGACGGCCTTCTCGGAGTTCAAGGGCTCCTACGGCGGGGTCATCCACGAGATGATCGAGGCGCGGGACGTCCGGATGGGCATGTACGGCCACTCCAACCAGGTGGCCCACCACGCCCTGTACATGTACGACGCGGCCGGGCAGCCGTGGAAGACCCAGAAGAGCGTGCGCGAGGTGCTGGCCCGCCTGTACACCGGCAGCGACATCGGCCAGGGCTACCACGGCGACGAGGACAACGGCGAGCAGTCGGCCTGGTACCTGTTCTCCTCGCTCGGCTTCTACCCGCTGGTCATGGGCAGCGGCGAGTACGCCATCGGCTCCCCGCTGTTCAAGAAGATGACCGTGCACCTGGAGAACGGCCGCAAGCTGGTCGTCAAGGCGCCCAGGAACAGCGCGAAGAACGTCTACGTGCAGGGCCTGAAGGTCAACGGCAAGCGCTGGAACTCCACGTCGCTGCCGCACTCGGTGCTCGCCCGGGGCGGCGTCCTGGAGTTCGACATGGGCTCGCGTCCCTCGTCGTGGGGCTCCGGCAAGAACGCGGCACCGGTGTCGATCACCAAGGACGACAAGGTGCCCACGCCCCGCAAGGACGCCCTGAAGGGCGAGGGCAAGCTGTTCGACAACACCTCGGCGACCGGCGCCACGGTGTCCACCGTGGAGCTGCCCGTCACCGGGGAGACCAAGGCGGTGCAGTACACGCTGACCTCCTCGGACCACGCCAAGGCGCCCACGGGCTGGGTGCTCCAGGGCTCGGCCGACGGGGAGACGTGGACGGACCTGGACAAGCGGACGGACGAGTCCTTCCGCTGGGACCGGCAGCTGCGCGCCTTCTCCATCGCCGCGCCGAAGGCCTACGCCCACTACCGGCTGGTGCTGTCCGGTGAGGCGACGCTGACGGAGGTGGAACTGCTGAGCTGACCGCGGCTGCACAGGGCGGGTCCGGGCATCGCCCGGGCCCGCCCTTTCGTCAGTGGATGGTCCGCCCCCGCTCGTCCGGTACGCCGGACTTGCGCAGGAAGTAGCTGTTGATCTGGTCGCGCCACTCACGGGCGCTGCGCAGCTGCTCCTCGAACCGCTCGGCCACGCGGGCGTGGCGCGCCGGTTCCACCAGGTCCGCGAGGCCCGCCCACACCCGGCGGGCCTCCTCGGCCTCCTCGACCCCCTCGAAGTGGGTGTCGTAGATGTGCTGGATCACCGTCCTGCCGCCGCGCAGCACATGGCCGTACGGCACATGGTGGAAGAACAGCAGCAGTTCGTCGGGACAGGTCTCCGGGGACTCGTACACCTCGGCCCAGGGTGCGGCGTACTGCCCGGCGTACCCGGTGCCGGTCGCCGTGCTGCGGTCGACGCCGACGCCGTCCCGGTCGGCGAAGTGGTAGGTGCCCCAGGGGCTGTACTCGTAGCCGTCCACGCTCGGCCCGTAGTGGTGGCCCGGCTGCACCATGAAGCCCACGCCGAGCGGCGCGGTGTACTTCTCGTACGTCGCCCAGGAGCCGTCCAGCACCGCGTGCAGCCCCTCGGCCAGCCGTTCCCCGGCGCCCGGATGGGTGAGCGCGATCCACTCGTCGAGGACCGCCCGCGGATCCGCCGCCGGGTCCCAGGCCAGCCGCCCGAAGGTGTAGAGGTTGGCCTGGGCGAGCGGGTGTCCGGTCCAGAAGGGGTCGTCACCGGCGTTGGACACGCCCACCAGAGCGTCCGCCAGCCGCCCGGTGCTCATCTCGCCGTCCGGCCGGAACCGCAGGACCTCGCTCCACATCGGGCCCAGCCAGCACACGTGCCGCTGCTGCCCGGTGTACTCCTGCGTGACCTGCATCTCCACCGCGAGCCGGGTGTCCGGCATGGCGCCGATCAGCGGCGAGACCGGTTCGCGCACCTGGAAGTCCACCGGCCCGTGCTTGACCTGGAGCACCGCGTTGGGCGCGAACGCGCCGTCCAGCGGGGTGAAATGGTCGTGGGCGGCGCGGGCACGGTCGGTGCTCCGGTCGCGCCAGTCCTGGCGGTGGTCGTAGACGAAGGCCCGCCAGTGCACCGTGCCGCCGTACGGCTCCAGCGCGGCGGCCAGCATGTTGGCGCCGTCGGCGTGCGAGCGGCCGTGGGCGAACGGGCCGGGCTGCCCCTCGGAGTCGGCCTTCACGACGTACCCGCCGAAGTCGCCGATCTCCTCGTACACCCGGCGGGTCGCCTCCGCCCACCAGGCGCGCACCGCCTCGTCCAGCGGGTCGGCGGTGGGCAGGCCGCCCAGCACCGCCGGCGCGGCGAAGGTGACCGACAGATGGGTGCGGATGCCGTAGGGGCGCAGCGCGCCGGCGATCGCGGCCACGTCACCGATGCGGTCGGTGAGCAGGCGCGCCTCGGTCGCGTGCACGTTGACGTTGTTGACGGCGACGGCGTTGACCCCGCACGCGGCGAGCAGTCTGCCGTAGGCCCGTACGCGGTCCAGGTCGCCGCGTGCCCGTCCGTCGGCCCAGAACAGCGAGCCGCCCGCGTAGCCGCGTTCGACCTGGCCCATGACGGGGTGCACGGCGACGTTGTCCCAGTGGTCGAGCATGCGCGTGGCGCAGGCCGGGCGGTGTTCCTCGCGGGGCCGCTCACCGGCGAAGGCGTCCTCCCCGAGCCGTACGACGTGGAAGAAGCCGTACAGCAGTCCGCGCCCGCAGGGCGCGGTGACGGTCGTGACGCCGTCCCGGCGTTCGAGCGTGAAGCTCTCGTCGTCGTCGGGTCCGCCGGCCGCTTCGAGGACCAGCTCGGCGTCCCCGCGGGCGCCGTCCCGCGCGACCCGGCCGCCGAACCGCTCGCAGGCGGCGGCCAGTTCGCCGTGCACCGTGTCCGCGTAGGGGGTGTCGCCGGCGCGGATCAGCGTGCGGCGGCCGCCGACCGCCCGGAACGCGGCCGCCGGCAGCCAGGCGGGGTCGAAGTCACCCGGGTACGTCGTGCCGGTCATGCGGTGAAGTCCTCCCGGGTCTCGGCGATCAGGGGACGGCTGCCGCTCAGCAGGGAGAGCAGCAGCGGGGCGGCGAGGAGGGCGGGCAGCGCCTCGGTGAGCAGGGCGGTGCCGGCGGCCGTCAGGATCAGCAGGGAGAGCGCGCCGAGGGTGGCGCGAGGGTGCCGGAACAGGAAGTACGCGGCGAGGCGGGCGGTGTCGCGGGCCCGGAAGGTGAACAGGGCGGTGAGCACCAGGGCGTGCGCGCCCCAGAGCAGGGAGGCGGTGCCGGTCAGCGCGACCAGGGCCGCCCACCAGCCGGGCAGTCCGGTGGCGGCGAAGTGGGTGAGGGTGAACGCGATCACCGTGAGCCAGGCCAGCAGCGGGACCCACAGTTTCAGGGCGGGCAGGGCGCCGAGCCGCCAGCCGCGCAGGAAGGCGCGGGAGGGGTGGAGTGCGGTGAGGTCGGCGCCGCGGTGGTGCAGGGCGTAGAGGGCGGCGCAGGCGGCGGGGCCCAGGGGCAGCAGGCAGCAGGCGGCGAGGGGCAGGTTGGCGGGGTCCGGCGCGAGCAGGAGCAGGCCGGCGAGGCCCGGCGCCGCGGTAAGCAGCAGCAGGGCCTCGACGACGACGAGGGTGTGGATCAGGGCGGCGGCGCGGGAGAGCGGGCCGGTGCCGAAGGTGTCGGCCCGTGCGGTGCTCACGGCACCTCCCGGCCGAGCAGCCGCCGCTCGTCCCACCAGGGCGGGGTCTCGTCGTCGACCGGGGTCAGCTCGACGAGGGTGATCTCGTGGCGGGCCAGGGTGAGGGAGAGGTCGACGCGGCCGTCCTCGACGGTCAGCCGCTGGTGGGCGCGGGCCGGTTCGGACGCCTCGTGCAGCACGTCCAGCTGTCCGGGCCGCGGGGAGCGCGGGCTGCCCATGTGCCGCCAGGCGGTGTAGGCGTTGCCGCGCTCCTCGTCGACGCTGGAGCGGCGGACGAACGCCGTGCCGCGCGGTGCGGTGCCGACCGGGAGGGACAGCCGCAGGGTGTGCCGGTCCGGGCCGTCGGTCTCCCCCGTCGGGTCGACGGGGGCCCAGGCGAGGACGGCGATCCGGCCGTCGGCGTGGCGGGTCACCAGGTGGTTCTCGCCGCGCGCGAGGCGCTGCTCGCCCAGGCGGGCCATGAAGGCGTACAGGTGGTAGGTGGGTTTGCGCACCTGGCGGTGGGTGAGCAGGCCGAAGCCGCCGTGGAACAGCGCGGTCGGGATGCCGGTCTCCTCGAAGACGTCGCTGAACGTCCAGTAGGAGAAGGAGTCGGCGTGGTCGCCGCCGGCCGCCACCACGGGGGCCAGGTAGGCGGCGTGGAAGGCGGTGTCGTGGACGGCGTTGTCGGGGCGGTAGGAGGAGTTGAACTCGGTGATGTGGACGGGCAGGCCCTCCAGCCGGGTGCCCTTCAGGGTCCGGCGCGGTTCGGCGAACTGGTCGAGGAGGCCGCTCGCCGGGGTCAGGGTCTGGTGGACGCCGAAGGGGACCTGCTGGGTGGGTCCGGAGCTGTAGGCGTGCCGGGAGACGAAGTCGACGGGTACGTCCCGCCGTTCGGCGAAGTCCGCGAACCGCTCCAGCCAGCCGTCGGCGCCGGGTGAGACGGCCGGGCCGCCCACCAGCAGGCCGGCGTCCACCTCCTTGACGGCGTGCGCGGTGGTCTCGTACAGCCGGTGGTAGGCCGGTTCGTCGGCGTTCAGCCAGAAGGCGGGCAGGTTGGGCTCGTTCCACACCTCGACGGGCCACGTGCGCACCTCCTCGGCGCCGTAGCGGTCGATGAGATGGGTGAGGACGGCGCGGACCAGGGCGGCCCACTCCTTCTCGTCGGCCGGCGGGGTGACGTTGCCCTGCCACCAGAAGACCGTCTGCTGTCCCGAGGCCAGTGCGGCGGGCATGAAGCCCAGTTCGAGGAAGGGGCGGACACCGAGGCCGAGGCAGGCGTCGAGCACCTGGTCGAGGTAGGTGAAGGAGTGGTGGGTGCGGCGGGCGCCCTGCCACTCGTAGGTGTGGTGGATGCCCATGCCGTCGCTGAGCAGGCCGTGGCCGCGCAGATACCGGAAGCCGATGTCGCGCTGGAGGAGCGCGAGGGAGTCCTGGTAGTCGCGGCGCAGCGCGAGGTCGAGGCGGCCGGTGCCGACGCAGCGCCGCCAGGCGTCGGAGAGCGGGCCGTCGGGCTGTGCGGGAACGTGGATCATGCGTTGTCCTTCTTGAACCGCTCGTGGGCCTGGTTGTGCAGGTCGATGAACCGGTCCATGTTCTTGGCCTTCAACTCCTGGATGTAGTCGTCCCATTCGGACAGCGGGCGCTTGCCGAGGACGAACTGGAGGGAGTTCTGGGTGACGTGGTCCTTCAGCGGGGTGTCCCAGAGGGTCGCCTGCTCCTGTTCCTCGGCGCGCAGCGGGTGCGGCGGGTCGGTGGGCAGCGGTGTGCGTTCGGCCATGGCGTCGGTGAACTTCTTCTCGTCGGGGCTGAACGAGGAGGAGACCAGGGCCCAGCTGCCGCCGTAGGCGAACACGCCGTTGTGGAAGCCGAAGTCCTTCTGCAGGTCCTTGGGGGCGTCCGGGTCGGAGCCCATGAGGCTGATACCGGGCTCGAGTTCGTATCCGCCGGGCCCGGAGCGGGTGAACGTGGTGTTCTCCACGCCCCACTTGCACAGCTCCTGGCCGGCGTCGGAGTACCAGAGCCAGTCCACGAACTGCATCAGGGCGACGAAGTCGTCGCCCTCCAGCGCCTTGCTGGAGATCATCATGCCGTTCTCCATGCGGCCGCCGCCGAGGACGACGGGACCGGCGGGGCCGACCGGCACCGGGATCATCTCGATGGTGGCGCCCTTGACCTGCTTCTCGAGGTTGTAGCGGTAGTTCTGCACCAGCTCCTGGGGGTTGGCGCTGATCGCGAAGGACTTCTCCGCCAGCAGCTTGCGGACCGCCTCCTCGTCGGTCTGGGTGAAGCTCTCGGGGTCCATGAGCTTCTCGGCGACCAGCTTGCGCAGATACTCGACGACCTGGCGGAAGGCGTCCGTGGCGCCGGTGAAGACGAACTTCTGCGCCTTGGCGTCCCAGCTGGTGTTCAGGTACGACCAGCCGGCCCGGACGCCGTGCGCCTGGCCGAGGTACTGGAACAGCGCCCCGGCGGGGAAGGGGGTGTTGTTGCTCCAGCGGTCGGTGAGCGGGTAGCGGTCGGGGTACTCCTCCTTGAGGGCCTTGAGGGTCGTGTACACCTCGTCCCAGGTGGTGGGCAGGCTCAGGCCGTGCCGCTCGAGGACGTCGGTGCGCAAGGACAGCGAGTACTGCTGCCTGACCTTCTCGTGCAGTCCGGGCAGCAGGTAGTAGTTGCCGTCGGTCTGGCGCAGTGAGTCGACCTCCGGCTGGAGGTTCCATCTCCTGATCTTGTCCCGGAAGTTCGGCATCAGCTCCACGTACTCGCTGACCGGGACGATCGCGCCCGAGGAGACGAAGGCGTTCTCCGCGCCCGGGTAGGTCTTCGGGATGAGGTACGGGGCGTCGCCGGCGCCGATGAGGAGGCTGCGCTTCTTCTCGTAGTCGCTCAGCGGGACGGGGGTGGCCTTGAACGTGACACCGGTGCGGCGGGTGACCTCCTTCCAGAACAGCCAGTCGTCCTTCATCGGGTAGGTCGGGTTGTTGTTGTGCAGGATGGAGAAGGTCAGCGGCTCGGTGGCCTTGAACTGCTGCCCGGCCCGGTAGTTCTTCATGGCGCCGTGGCGCTTCTTGGAGAGGTCCTTGGCGCCGTCGCCGTCACCGCCGCTGCCGCAGCCGGTGAGTGCGGCGAGACCGATGAATCCGGCGGCACCGAGGAGCTGGCGCCGGGAGAGCTGGCCGGTGTTCTTCACGGAGGACTCCCTTGTCACATGGACGGGTCGAGGAGGGGGAGCAGGAGCGGGACGGGGCGGAAGGGCGGTACGGCGGTCAGCCCTTGACCGCGCCGAGCATCACGCCCGAGACGAAGTAGCGCTGCACGAACGGGTACAGGCAGAGGATCGGCAGCGAGGTGAGCACGATGGTGACGGACTGGATGTTCGCGTCGACCTGGGTGAGGTTCTCGGTGGTGGCGCCGGCCCCGGTGCCCGCGGTGGCCCCCGCGAGGAGGTTGCGCAGATAGACGGTGACCGGCATCAGTTCGGTGCGGTCCATGTAGAGGAACGCCGAGAACCAGGAGTTCCAGAAGGACACCGAGTAGAAGAGCACCATGGTCGCCACGACCGCCTTGGACAGCGGCAGCACGATCCGCAGCAGGGTGCCGTAGGTGCTCAGGCCGTCGATCTGGGCGGCCTCCTCCAGCTCGTTCGGCAGGCTCTCGAAGAAGGCCTTCATCACCAGGAGGTTGAAGACGCTGATCGCGTTGGGCAGGGCGATCGCCCACACGCTGTTCTTCAGGCCGAGGCTGGTGATCAGCACGTAGTTGGGGATGAGGCCGCCGGTGAAGAACATCGTGAAGACGGCGATGCCCACCAGTGTGCCGCGCCCCTTGAGGTTCTTCTTCGACAGGACGTAGGCGTAGCAGGTGGTCAGCACCATGGCGACGGCGGTGGAGACCACCGTGTAGAAGACGGTGTTGCCGTAGTTGCGCCAGAACATCGAGTCGGAGAAGACGATCTCGTACGTGGTGAGGTTGAAGCCCTTGGGCCACAGCGTCACGTCGCCGGAGCGGATCTCGCGCTCCCCGCTGAACGAGCGGGCGACGATGTTGACGAAGGGGTACAGCGTCACCAGGACGACGAGGGTGAGGATCACGCCGTTGACGCCCTGGAAGACGCGGTGGCCGCGGGTCGGGCGGTTGACGCTCACCACAGGCTCGTCCCCACCGTGCGGCGCGAGAGCTGGTTGGCCGAGGTGATCAGGACCAGGCCGATGATCGCCTCGAACAGGCCGATCGCGGCGGCGTAGCTGAAGCTGTTGGACTCCACGCCGGTCCGGTAGAGATAGGTGGAGATCACATCGGCGGTCGGGTAGGTCAGCGGGTTGTAGAGCAACAGGACCTTCTCGAAACCGACGGCCATGAACGTGCCGATGTTGAGGATCAGCAGCGTGATCATGGTGGGGCGGATGCCGGGCAGGGTGACATGCCAGATCTGCTGCCAGCGGTTGGCGCCGTCGATGCGGGCGGCCTCGTACAGGTCCTCGTCGATGGTGGTGAGCGCGGCGAGGTAGAGGATCGTGCCCCATCCGGCCGTCTGCCAGATCTCCGAGCCGACGTAGATGGTGCGGAACCAGTCGGGTTCCTGGATGAAGCGGACCGGGTCGTGTCCGAACCAGCCCAGGACGTGGTTGACGGGGCCGTCCGTGGCGAGCATCTGCAGCGTGATGCCGGCGACGATCACGATGGACAGGAAGTGCGGAAGGTACGACACCGACTGCACGAACCGCTTCAGTGACTTCCTGCGCACCTCGTTCAGCAGCAGGGCGAGCACGATCGGGACGGGGAAGCAGAAGACGAGGGTGAGTCCGCCGATCCACAGGGTGTTCCGGAACACCTGCCAGAAGGTCGGGTCGGACAGGAACATCTCGACGTAGCGCAGTCCCACCCAGTACTCGCCGAGGATCGAGCCGCCCGGCTCGAACCGGCGGAACGCGATCACGTTGCCGATCATCGGCAGATAGCGGAACACCAGGAAGAACAGCAGCGGCAGCACGGCCAGCGAGTACAGCTGCCAGTCCCTGCGCAGCGCGCGCCGCCAGCCGGTGCGGGCGGGCGACCGCGTACGCCGGGTCGGGGGCTTCGCCGGCGGCGGGTCCTGCGTGCCCGGAGGCGGAGCCGACGTGGTGGAGGTGCTCATTGCTCGGGCCTCCCGTGCCTGTGACGCGGAACCGAAACTTTCGAGCTCTTACCGATAACTTCGCGGAAACTTATGAGCAGCGTCAGGAGGTGTCAATGGGTGGTGCGCACGGGATTTCTGACGGTGCGAGGGTGAGTGGATCCACCGCACGAGGGTGTGGAAGTCGGCCAAGATCTGTTAACGTCCCCGGAACTTTCAGGTGCGCGTCCGCAACGATCGGCGCGCTGTCCGTGCGACGCTGCGAGGTGCCCGTGCCCGCGTTCGACCTGCCCCCGGCGGAACTGGCGCGCCACCGCCCGGACATCGAGGAACCGCCCGACTTCGACACGTTCTGGGCACGCACCCTGACGGACACCGCCGGTGCGGGCGATCCCCTGGTCTCCTCCCGTCCGGTGGAGACCGGACTGCGGCTGACCGAGACCTGGGACGTGTCCTTCCGCGGCTTCGCGGGCGACCCGGTGCACGCGTGGTTCAGCCGGCCGGCGGGAGCGGCCGAACCCTTGCCCGCGGTCGTCGAGTTCGCGGGCTACGGACGCGGACGCGGGCTGCCGCACGAGCGGCTGACGTGGGTGAACGCGGGATACGCCCATCTGCTGATGGACAACCGGGGGCAGGGGGATCAGTACGGGTGCGGCGGCGACACCCCCGATCCGCACGCCACCGCGCCGGGCGGTCCCGGACCGGCCGTCCGCGGCCTGCTGGACCCGCTGGACTACCACTACCGCCGGCTGATCACCGACGCGGTGCGCGCGGTGGCCGCCGTGCGCACCCTGCCGGGCGTGGACCCCTCCCGGGTCGCGGCGGTGGGCAACAGCCAGGGCGGCGGGCTCGCGCTGGCGGTGGCCGGTCTCGTACCGGATCTGACGGCAGTCCTGGTCACCGCCCCGCTGCTGTGCGGCATCCGCCGCGCCCTGGACCTCACCGATCTGCCCCCGTACGGCGAGATCACCGCGTATCTCTCGGTCCACCGGGGCGCCGAGACGGCCGCCCGGCGCACCCTGTCCTACGTCGAGGGCATCTCCTTCGCCCGCCGCGCCCACGCCCCGGCCCACTTCGGGGTCGGCCTGCGCGACACGGTCTGCCCGCCCAGCGGCACGTACGCGGCGTTCAACCGGTACGCCGAACTGTCCTTGGCGGCCCCGGAGACGGTGCTCCACGCCTACCCGTTCAACGGCCACGAGGGCGGGGACGCGGTCCATGTCCGGCGCCAACTGGACTGGCTGGGGCGGGTGCTGGGCGGGTGACGGAGCCGGGTCGGGGGCCGCGGGCCGGACGAGGCGGCAGCGGCAGCTGCGGCGGGTTCCGGTCCGCCGCAGGTGGGAGCGCTCCCACCTCGTCCGTGAGGGGACGGTAGCGCCCCGTACCGCCGTTTGTAAACGGTGGCGGGCGCTCGCCGGGCCGCCGGGGCGAGGGCGAGGGCCGCACTCCCCGGTGCCGGGGCGAGGGCGAGGGCCGCACTCCCCGGTGCCGGGGATGCGGCCCTCAACTGCCCTGCGCGGGCGTTTACTTGCGGATGAGGCTGCGCAGCACGTACTGCAGGATGCCGCCGTTGCGGTAGTAGTCGGCCTCACCGGGGGTGTCGATGCGGACGACCGCGTCGAACTCGACGCCCGTGTCGGTGGTGACCTTCACCGTGCGCGGGGTGGTGCCCTCGTTGAGCGCGGTGACGCCGGAGACGGAGAAGGTCTCCTCACCGGTCAGGCCGAGGGACTCGGCGGTGTGGCCCTCCGGGAACTGCAGCGGCAGGACGCCCATGCCGATGAGGTTCGAGCGGTGGATGCGCTCGTAGGACTCGGCGATGACGGCCTTGACGCCGAGCAGCGCGGTGCCCTTGGCCGCCCAGTCGCGGGACGAGCCGGAGCCGTACTCCTTGCCGGCCAGGACGACCAGCGGGATGCCGGCGGCCTGGTAGTTCTGCGAGGCGTCGTAGATGAACGACACCGGGCCGCCGTCCTGGGTGAAGTCGCGGGTGTAGCCGCCCTCCGTGCCCGGC
The DNA here is from genome assembly GCF_984686075.1 of Streptomyces speibonae. NCBI lineage: Bacteria > Bacillati > Actinomycetota > Actinomycetes > Kitasatosporales > Streptomycetaceae > Streptomyces > Streptomyces speibonae. Next base: position 1,832,142 of record NZ_OZ480260.1, read on the forward strand.
GCGATCTGGTTGCGCAGGCGGATGTTGGCGAAGGTGCCGCGGATCATGACCTCGTGGTTGCCGCGGCGCGAGCCGTAGCTGTTGAAGTCGCGGCGCTCGATGCCGTGCTCCGTGAGGTACTTGCCGGCCGGGGTGTCGGCCTTGATGGCACCGGCCGGGGAGATGTGGTCGGTGGTGACCGAGTCGCCCAGCTTGGCCAGCACGCGGGCGCCGGAGATGTCCTCGACCGGGGCCGGCTCCATGCCCATGCCCTCGAAGTACGGGGGCTTGCGCACGTAGGTGGACTCGGCGTCCCACTCGAAGGTGTCACCGGTCGGAATGGGCAGCGCCTGCCACTGGGCGTCACCGGCGAAGACGTCGGAGTAGGACTTGGAGAACATGTCCTCGCCGATGGCGTTGGCCACGACGTCGTTGACCTCGGCCTCGGTGGGCCAGATGTCCTTGAGGAAGACCGGGTTGTTGTCCTGGTCGTAACCGAGGGCCTCGCGGGTGATGTCCACCTTCATGGAACCGGCGAGGGCGTAGGCGACGACCAGCGGCGGGGACGCCAGGTAGTTCATCTTGACGTCGGGGTTGATCCGGCCCTCGAAGTTGCGGTTGCCGGAGAGGACCGAGGTGACCGCGAGGTCGTGCTCGTTGACGGCCCGGGAGACCTCCTCCGGCAGCGGGCCGGAGTTGCCGATGCAGGTGGTGCAGCCGTAGCCGACGAGGTTGAAGCCGACCTTGTCGAGGTACGGGGTCAGGCCCGCCTTCTCGAAGTAGTCGGTGACGACCTTGGAGCCCGGGGCGAGGGTGGTCTTGACCCACGGCTTGCGGGTCAGGCCCTTCTCCACCGCCTTCTTGGCCACCAGCGCGGCGGCGACCATGACGTAGGGGTTGGAGGTGTTGGTGCAGGAGGTGATGGCCGCGACCGTCACCGCGCCGTGGTCCAGCGTGTAGGTCGTGCCGTCGGCGGCGGTGACCTCGACCGGGTTGGAGGGGGTGCCGTTGGAGATGGCCGGGGCGTCGGAGGCCGGGAAGGACTCCTTGCTGGCCTCGTCGACGTCGCCGCCGTCGGTGACGTAGTTGCGCACGTCCTGGGCGAACTGGGCCTTGGCGTCGGCGAGGACGATGCGGTCCTGCGGGCGCTTCGGGCCGGCGATCGACGGAACGACCGTGGCCAGGTCCAGCTCGAGCTTCTCGGAGAAGTCCGGCTCGGCCTTCGGGTCCAGCCAGAGGCCCTGCTCCTTGGCGTACGCCTCGACCAGGGCGACCTGCTGCTCGCTGCGGCCGGTCAGGCGCAGGTAGTTCAGGGTCTCGTCGTCGATCGGGAAGATCGCGGCGGTGGAGCCGAACTCCGGCGACATGTTGCCGATGGTGGCGCGGTTGGCCAGGGAGGTGGCGGCGACGCCCTCGCCGTAGAACTCGACGAACTTGCCGACGACGCCGTGCTTGCGCAGCATCTCGGTGATGGTGAGCACCAGGTCGGTGGCGGTGGTGCCGGGCTTGAGCTCACCGGTGAGCTTGAAGCCGACGACGCGCGGGATCAGCATGGAGACCGGCTGGCCGAGCATGGCGGCCTCGGCCTCGATGCCGCCGACGCCCCAGCCGAGGACGCCGAGACCGTTGACCATCGTGGTGTGCGAGTCGGTGCCGACCAGGGTGTCGGGGTAGGCCTTGCCGTCCCGGGTCATGACGACGCGGGCCAGGTGCTCGATGTTCACCTGGTGGACGATGCCGGTGCCGGGCGGGACGACCTTGAACTCGTCGAAGGCGGTCTGGCCCCAGCGCAGGAACTGGTAGCGCTCGCGGTTGCGGCCGTACTCCAGGTCGACGTTCTGCTTGAAGGCGTCGTTGGTGCCGAACTTGTCGGCGATGACGGAGTGGTCGATGACCAGCTCGGCCGGCGCCAGCGGGTTGATCTTCGCCGCGTCACCGCCGAGCTCCTTGACGGCCTCCCGCATGGTGGCGAGGTCGACGACGCACGGCACACCCGTGAAGTCCTGCATGATCACGCGGGCCGGCGTGAACTGGATCTCCTGCGACGGCTGGGCCTGGGAGTCCCAGCCGCCCAGGGCGCGGATGTGGTCGGCGGTGATGTTCGCGCCGTCCTCGGTGCGGAGCAGGTTCTCCAGCAGCACCTTCAGGCTGTAGGGAAGGCGCGCGGAGCCCTCGACCTTGTCCAGCCGGAAGATCTCGTACGACTCGTCGCCCACCTGCAGCGTGCTGCGGGCGTCGAAGCTGTTCGCCGACACGACAGTCTCCTTCATTGATGTGCGCGTTACCACCGCATCCTGCCGCCACGCCGCCCTGGCCGATCCGCTAAGGTAAGGCTAAGTTAGGTAACCCTCACCAGGGTGGCGGCTGCGGTGCGCCTCGGCAGATATCTCGATGTCGAGATAATCCTAGTACACCGGGCCGGAATGGTCATGCCCGGACCGCGGCGCGCCCTCCTCTCCCTCCCCACCCTCCCGCCATCCCGTCGCGGATGCCATCAGGACGCCCAAGCGGGGTAACCGACTGAGGCGAAGTCAGATTCAGGTACGGCCGACAGGGAGGCGTAAGGATGCCCCTCACGTTTCGCAAGAGCTTTCGGATCCTTCCGGGGGTGCGGCTGAACATCAACAAGCGGTCGTGGTCCCTCACCACCGGAGGCGGGAACGGCCCCCGGTACACCCGCAGCAGTACGGGACGTCGTACGACATCGATGGATTTGCCCGGTCCTTTCGGATGGCGCCGGACCACTCGGACCCGTCGGGCCAGGGGACACTGACGTCGCATCACCCGAATGGACCCCCCGAGAGGTGCCATCTCATATCTGAGATAGCCTCAACCTCATGGCAGACGACTACCTCGTACGCATCGGCAAGCTCATCCGCGACGCCCGGCAACACCGCGGCTGGACGCAGACGCAGCTCGCCGAGGCGCTCGGTACCAGCCAGAGCGCCGTCAACCGCATCGAGCGCGGCAACCAGAACATCAGCCTTGAGATGATCGCCCGCATCGGCGAGGCGCTGGACAGCGAGATCGTCTCTCTCGGCTACGCGGGCCCGATGCATCTGCGCGTGGTGGGCGGGCGCAGGCTCTCCGGCGCCATCGACGTGAAGACGAGCAAGAACGCGTGCGTGGCACTGCTGTGCGCCTCGCTGCTCAACAGCGGCCGCACGGTGCTGCGCCGCGTCGCCCGCATCGAAGAGGTCTACCGCCTCCTCGAGGTGCTGAACTCCATCGGCGTACGCACCCGCTGGATCAACGACGGCGTCGACCTGGAGATCGTGCCGCCGGCCGAGCTGGACCTCGGGGCCATCGACGCGGACGCCGCCCGCCGTACCCGCTCCATCATCATGTTCCTCGGCCCGCTGCTGCACCGCATGGACCGCTTCATGCTGCCCTACGCCGGCGGCTGCGACCTCGGCACGCGCACCGTCGAACCGCACATGATCGCACTGCGCCGGTTCGGCCTGGACATCGCCGCGACCGAGGGCCAGTACCACGCCGTGGTCGACCGCTCCGTCGCCCCCGACCGGCCGATCGTACTGACCGAGCGCGGCGACACCGTCACCGAGAACGCGCTGCTGGCCGCCGCCCGACACGACGGCACCACCGTCATCCGCAACGCGTCCTCCAACTACATGGTCCAGGACCTGTGCTTCTTCCTGGAGGCGCTCGGCGTCAAGGTCGACGGCATCGGCACGACGACGCTGACCGTGCACGGCGTGCCGAAGATCGACGCGGACGTCGACTACTCCCCCTCCGAGGACCCGGTCGAGGCGATGAGCCTGGTGGCCGCGGCCGTCGTGACCGAGTCGGAGCTGACGGTCCGCCGGGTCCCGATCGAGTTCCTGGAGATCGAGCTGGCGGTCCTGGAGGAGATGGGCCTCGACCACGACCGCACCCCGGAGTACTTCGCCGACAACGGCCGTACGCGCCTGGTGGACCTCACCGTGCGCCCCTCCAAACTGGAGGCGCCGATCGACAAGATCCACCCGATGCCGTTCCCTGGCCTGAACATCGACAACGTCCCGTTCTTCGCGGCGATCGCGGCGGTGGCGCAGGGCAAGACCCTGATCCACGACTGGGTCTACGACAACCGCGCCATCTACCTGACCGACCTCAACCGCCTCGGCGGCCGCCTCCAGCTCCTCGACCCCCACCGCGTCCTGGTCGAGGGCCCGACCCGCTGGCGCGCCGCGGAGATGATGTGCCCGCCGGCCCTGCGCCCGGCGGTGGTCGTCCTGCTGGCGATGATGGCGGCGGAGGGCACGTCGGTGCTCCGCAACGTGTACGTCATCAACCGCGGCTACGAGGACCTGGCGGAGCGGCTGAACTCGATCGGGGCGCAGATCGAGATCTTCCGGGACATCTGAGCAGCCGTCAGAATTGACGCCACTACACCCCTCCTGACCTGTGTTTATGCGGGTCAGGAGGGGATTCGGCTTAGCCCGTGGGACTTCTCAGGGACGTTTGGGCCGAGTCAGGAGTCTGCCGGGCTGAGGGACGGATTGCCCGGAACTGCACACGTGATGGGTCACGGGCAGGGCGTCGGCCTGAACGACGCATGGACGAGGACAAGTGGGGCCGGGTGGTCGACTCGCTGCCTTACGGTCACACTCACACACCCTCCACGAGCCCATCCCGCTCCCTGCGGAAGCAAGCTCGCGCATCATGAACCTTGCCGCTGCCCCGCGGTCACGATGGAGGCATGTCCTCCAGCCCGCAGCACTCCGCACCCGCTTCAACTGGCCTCTCGGATCTGGTCGCCGCGGATCTCGCGTTGGACTGGGAGAAGTTCCGACGGCGTCTACTTGAATCGATGGACAAGATGCACGGTCCGACCCAAGGGATCGTGGAGCTACCGCTACACCTGGCCTGGTCAGGGATGACGTCGTACGCCTGGGCAAGCCGCGCCGGCGCATGGGCCTGTACCGCACCGTCCTGCACGACGATCTGCCCCCTACCTCAACCCGAGATCTGCTCCCTGACCTGTGGCTGGTGCTGCCCACACTGATCACCCTCGGCTCCCTTATCCCCTGGTCATCATCGGTGGATATGCCGTGCGGGCGCACCACCTCGTGAACCGCCCCAGCCAGGACCTCGCAAACGCCCCAGAGGCCGCTGCTGAAGAGCGCCGTGCCTCGGAGATCAGCGCCACGAACCGGGCGAGCGCCGCTGCCGCGGTCTCGCGGTCGCGAGGCGGTCGGGCCGACCGGACCCGAGCGGCGCCCTGCCCGTCCCGGCCCGCCCGGAGGTTGCGTGCCACGGTCACGGACCGCCGCGCCGCTCGTCGGTGTGCATCAGCCAGTTCACCGTTCGGCTGACGTCCGAGAGCGACACGATGCCGACGAGCCGGCCGTGGTCCGTGACCAGGACCCGGTGCTCGGCTCCCGACTCCATGCGAGGCAGCAGGTCGGCCAGTGGGCTGTCCGGCTCGGCGACGGTGGTCCGTGACAGCGGCACCATGACGTCCCGCACCGTCACGGCGTGCGCCTCGGTCGTGGGCACCTTCTGGGCGCTGTCGAGGGCCACCAGCCCCACGGGTGCCTCGCCGTCGGTCACCGGGAACGCCGAATGCCGGTAGCGGTATCGCGCCCCGGTGAGGAAGTCCGCGACCGTGGTGGCCGCGGGAACCGTGAGCGGGTCCGGCGTCATGGCCTCCCGCACCGGAACACCGGCGAGCGCGCCACGCAGCTGGGCCTGCCGTCCTTCGGCGGTGGCGGCCGCGATGAGGAACCAGCCGATCAGCGCCAGCCACAAACCGCCGAACGTGCCAGTCCTCAGGAACGCGACCATGCCGACGACGACCAGCAGCCACCCGAGGACCCGCCCCGCAGCGGTGGCTCCCGCGGTCGCCCGCAGCCGGTCGCCCGTGCGCCACCACAGGAACGCGCGCAGCAGCCTGCCACCGTCCAGCGGGGCGGCGGGGAGCGCGTTGAAGACGGCGAGCAGCACGTTGATGCCCGCGAGCCAGGCGGCCATCTCCACCACGACGCCGGACACGGACGCCAGGTCGAGCAGCCAGGCGGAGAGGGCGAAGAGCCCGCCCAGGAGCAGGCTGACGAGAGGGCCGACGCCGGCGATCCTCAGCTCCCGGCCGGGACTGGACGCCTCCGACGTGAGCCGGGCCGCTCCGCCCAGGAGCCACAGCACGATGTCGTCCACCTCGACCCCGTTGCGCCGGGCCACGACGGCGTGCGCCAGCTCATGTGCGAGGAGGGAGGCGAAGAAGATCACGGAGGTGCACAGTCCGGCCGCCCAGTACACCGCCCAGGCACGCCCCGGATACGTCTCCGGGAGGCGGCCCTGGGCCAGGCCGAACGCGATGATGCCGAAGATGAACAGGACGCTCCAGTGCACGCCGACCCGGACCCCCGCGATCCGGCCCAGAACGAATGTCGCACGCACCGCGCTCTCTCCTGTCTCCGGGGCCGACCGGTTTCCCACGTCGCTGCGTCCCGCCTCCCGGGTCGCTGCCTCCCGACTCGACCGTTGCCCTCGTCGGCCCTCTCCCGCGACGACCGGCCAACAGCCGTCCCCGCCGACCGCGGACAACCGTCCTTCCAGTACACCCTCGGCACGGCAGCTCCGCGCGCCGGAGGGCCCAAGGACGTGCGGCGGGCCGTTCCCGCACCGGCAGGCCGCGTACGTCGCTTCCTCCTTCAGCGCGGGTGCGCGTCGCGTCACCTTCCCGTCGTTGCTCCCGGCCAGGATCTGCCCCGATCCGGGTGTTGTCATCGGATGACCCCGTCGGCCGTTCGCGTGTCGCGGTGTCCGGCGATCGAGGTTGTACTGGGGACAGGGACGCTGCCGAGCGAGGGGAGCCGCCGTGACGCCCTCCGACGTTTCCCGCCCCGCGAAACCCGGGACGGTCTTCGACCGGGACGGAGAGTGGGACGCGCTCGTCGCCTTCACCTGTGACGGCCGGCCCGACGCCGGACTCGGTGTCGTCTCGGGACGGCTGCGCCAGGGGAAGACACATCTCCTCACGGCACTCACCGCCTCCCTGGGCGGCTTCCGTTTCGGGGCACATCTCGCGACCCGGGACGAGTCCCTGCGCCGCCTCGGTGAGGAACTCGCCCAGTACACGGGGCAAACGCCACCCGGTCACCGGCTCCGGTGGGAGGACGCGGTCGACGCGCTGCTCGCGCTGGGTGAGCGGGGTCGGCCCGTGCCGGTCGTTCTCGACGAGTTCCCCGACCTGGTTCGGCAGAGCCCCGAACTCCCCTCCGTCCTCCACGGAGCCTACCGGCGGTTGCGCGACACGGGGCGGGCCAACCGCACCCGCCTGCTGCTCAGCGGCAGTTCCCTGCCGGTGATGCACCGGCTGTTCGGCGCGGCCGCGCCCCTGCACGGACTGGCCGACCTGGAACTCACCCTCGGTCCGCTGGACTTCCGGCAGGCCGCACGGTTCTGGGGCATCGACGACCCCCGTCTCGCCCTGCAGGTCCACGCCGTCGTGGGCGGGACCCCCGCCTACCGGGCCTACGTCGGGGACGACGCCCCCAGGGAACCGGACGACTTCGACGCGTGGGTGTGCAGAACCGTCCTGAATCCCCGGACCCCCCTGTTCCTGGAGCCGCATCACCTGTTGCAGGAGGAAACCGACCGCGAGGACCGCGCACTGTGCCACTCCGCGCTCGCGGCCATCGCCACAGGCTGCCGGACCCAGGGCACCATCGCCGACTGCCTCGGCACTCCGCTCACCGACGCCGCACACTGTCTGACCCTCCTGCGGGCGAACGGCCTGCTGCACGGCGAACCCGACGCCTTCCGGCCGCATGTCATGCGGCTGCGTATCGCGGAGCCGCTGCTCGCCTTCGAGCACGCGGCCGTCCGGCCCCAGCGCTCGGCCCTGGAAGCGCAGAACACCGTCGACGTGTGGCGGCGCGTCCGTCCCGTCTTCGATACCGCGGTGGCAGGCCCCCACTTCGCCCAGATCTGCCGGGAGTGGGCAGTGGGCCACGCCGACGAGGCCGTCTTCGGCGCCCACCCCGCGACGGCCGCCCACGGCTCGCTGCCCGAGCCCGACCGGCGTGCCGGTCCTGACCTGGAGGCGGACGTCGTGGTCCGCGGCCGGGCGGACGCCGGCCCCGGGCCTCTGCTGTCGGTGGGAGTGGCGCGCTGGGACGAGGTCATGGACGTGCACCACCTGCGGCACATCCGCCGCCTCCTCACGCTGCTCGCGGCCGAAGGCGAGGACGTCACCCGCACCCGCCCCGCCTGCTACGGCGGCGCCGGCTTCGCGCCCGGGCTCCGTGCGGCCGAGGCCGACGGAGAGGTGGTGCTCGTCGGCCTCGACCGGCTGTACCGGGATTGAGCCAGGCGTCCGCGTCGGGCGGCCGGCGTGACCGTCCGGATGTCATCGGCGCGCGCCGCCACCGGTGATTTCCGGTAGGCGGCACAGTCGTCACCAGCACGGGACGAAAGCGCCCTGCCGCCCGCCGCGAGGCACACACGCGGACGGGAGGCGTCGCCCGCCGATCCCCTGTGGCAGACGCCGGACGGGGCCCTCGAGTCACTCGGCGCGAACAGTCGTCGGTCCTGTCCGCCACGGCCGGACCGCATGCCCCGCCGGCCATGATCGGGCCGTCGGCACCGTCGTGGCACCGCCGATCCGGTCGGATCGGCGGTGCCGCGGCGATGTCGGTGCCCGTGCCTTACAGCTTCTTGAGTTCGTTGCCGATGATGTACGTGACCACGTCACGCCCCAGCTCGAGCCCGTCGACGTCGTCGCGCCCGACGCGCTCCTCACCGGCGGACGGGGCCGCACCCTGGTCGCCGCCCTCGCCGAGCGTGGGGAGTGCGTTGCCTACCCGCCCAGCGGCAAGACCGTCCGGGCGGAGCTGCTCGGCGTCGCTTCTTGATCACTTCGGCCCCCGGGAAGCCCAGTCGGCCGGACGGGGGCACAGAGTTCCGCGGGACGTCTGAACGCCGGCCTGACAGCTGTCGGCATGCCTTCGGACGCTCCCGTGCTTACGGTGAGCAGGACGGATGCCGTCCCGGAGAGGAGCCGTCGGATGCCGGTGCGCGAGAGCCCGCTGGGCGGAAGGACCGCCGTCGTGACCGGAGCGGCACGCGGTCTGGGCGCCGCGATGGCGCGGGAACTGTCCGCGCGGGGGGCGAAGGTGGCGCTGCTCGGGCGTGAGGAGCGGACGCTGAAGCAGGTCCAGGAGTCGCTGCCGGGCGTGAGCGGGTGCTGGGAGGTCGACGTCACCGACGACCGCGGCATGGCCCGGGCGGGCGCGGACATCCGTGCCCGGCTCGGGCCGGCGTCCGTGGTGGTCGCCAACGCGGGCGTGGCCGAGGGCGGTCCGTTCGCCGAGTCCGATCCCGCGGTGTGGCGCCGGGTGGTCGAGGTGAACCTGATAGGCAGCGCCACTACCGCACGGACGTTCATCGAGGACCTGTTCGAAACGCGCGGCTACTTCCTCCAGGTCGCGTCGCTCGCCTCGCTCGGTGCGGCGCCGATGATGAGTGCGTACTGCGCCTCCAAGGCGGGTGTCGAGTCGTTCGCCCACGCGCTGCGGGCCGAGGTGGCCCACCGGCGCGTGGTCGTCGGCATCGCCTACATCAACTGGACCGACACCGACATGGTCCGCGACGCCGACGCGTACGCGGTGCTGCGCGAGTTGCGTGGTCACATGCCGCGGCCGGCGCGCAAGGTGTACCCCGTCGAGCACGTCGCCGGGCGGCTGGTCACCACCGTCGAACGGCGCCGCCCGTCGGTCTACGTGCCCCGCTGGCTCCGGTCGGCGCAGCTCGTACGGGCCGCGATGCCGCCGGTGGTGACGGCGCTCTCCCGGCGCGAACTGCCGCGCCTGGCCGCCGTCGAGCCGTTCCGGCCGACGGGGCTGCTCGGCGCCGGCGGCCGGGCCGACCAGGCGGCCTCCCGGCCCGGGCCCGGCGGCCGGCCGGGGTCATAGGGCGGCTTCGCCGGGCGCCGGCGATCGGCGGCAGTCCGGGATCTCGAACCCGCCCCCGGCCGCGGTGGGCCGGGGACGGGCCGCCCAACGCGCAGGAGTCGACGCATCCATACGGGGGCACCGGCCGAAGCCATGGTGTGCAGGTGACCGAACGTGAACAGGGGTTGTGCATGCTGGGATTGCGGCCCACGACGGCCGAACCGGTCGGGCGGGCCGACGGTCCGCTCACTGCCCGCGACGCGGCCTTGGCCGTCGAGGCGGAGCTCCGAGAGGTCCTCGACGACGTGCTGGGACAGGCCCGCGAGACGGATCCGGTGTTCGCGCGTGACATCGCCGACCGGGTCGCCGCACTGGTCCTGCGCGGGGGCAAGCGGCTGCGCACGGCGTTCGCCTGGTGCGGGTGGCGTGCCGCGGGCGGGACCGGGGACGCGAGGCCGGTACTGCGCACGGGCGCGGCCCTCGAACTCGTCCAGGGCTGCGCCCTCGTCCACGACGACGTGATGGACGGATCGACGCTGCGCCGGGGCGCACCCTCGGTCCACGTGGACCTCGCCCGCATGCACGAGGCCGCGCGTATGACGGGGTCGCCCACGGCGTTCGCGACGTCCGCGGCGATCCTCGCCGGCGATCTCGCCCTGGCCTGGGCGGACGACCTGCTGACCGAGACCGCGCTCGGCTCGCCGCACGGCCCGCGTCTGCTCCGGGAGTGGCGGGCCATGCGCGCCGAGATGGTGGCGGGGCAGTACCGGGACATCCACGCGCAGGCAACCGCCGCGTCGGGCGTCGACGAGGCGGTGGCCATCGCCACCCTCAAGAGCGCCCTGTACACGGTGGAGCGGCCGCTGGCCCTGGGCGCCTCACTGGCCGGCGCCGACGCCGGCGTCCTGGACGCGCTGCGCTCCGCCGGACGGTGTGCGGGCCTCGCCTTCCAGCTCCACGACGACCTCCTCGGCGCCTTCGGCGACCCTGCCGTGACCGGGAAACCCGCCGACGACCTGCGCACACGCAAGCTGACCTATCTGCTCGCCGTGGGCTCCGTGCTGGCGGAATCCTCCGGTGACCGGAAGGCCGCGGACGTGCTCGCCCCGGGTGAGCCGTCCGTGTCCGACGACACCGTGCGCCGGATGCGCGCGGCGCTGGAGCGCACGGGGGCACGGGCCGTCGTCGAGTCGAAGATCGCGGAGCTGGCCGCGACGAGCCTGCGGCACTTCGACCGGGCCGGTGCGGAGCCGTCCGTACGGCGGGAGTTGACCGCTTTGGTCGAACGGGCCTCCGGGAGCCCGCCGCGGTGCGCCAGGGAGGCCGCGTAGCGGCCCGTCGCCGGTCCCACGGACACGTGGCCCTGGTGGGCACCGGCCTCCCCCACCCGGCCCGCGTGCAGCCCCTTGCCGGTCGCCGGACGCGAGCCCGCGTGCCGGTCGCCGTAGGGAGGCTGCCCACCGCGCATGCGGCCGGCCCCGCCCAGAGCCGCACCCGCGACTCACACCACCCACCACGGACTCCACCCACGCAACACCCCAGCCCGTGCGGAGGCTCGCAGCAGCCGAAGAACACCCGCGTGCCGCAACCCGGCGGGCAACGCCCCCAAGGCAACCCCGTCGACCGCCCCCGCCCAGATCCGCACCCGCGACTCACACCCCCACTACGGACTCCACCCGCGGCTCACCCCACTCACAACAGACTCGGCCCACCGGCGCGGAGGCCCGCAGCGGGCCGAGAGCGCCGTGTGCCACGATCCGGCGGGAAACCCCACGCCGCTGGCCGCTTCCGCACAAATCCGCGCCCTCGGCTCACCCGCCCACGACGGACTCGACGGCCGTGACGGCCTCGGCGAGCCCTGAGGGGTGCGGCAGTCCCGGTGCCGTCTGGCCGGCCCAGCCGGGGCCGAGCGTCAGGACGACCGGCTTCCTGCGGGCGCCGCGCACGCCCCACTCGATCGCCGCGATGTGCTGGGCCAGGGGGCGGCTGGCCGTGGTCCGGGACTGCGCCCACAGGCCCATCGCCGTGTGCGGACGCTGCCGGGACGAGCTGGGCCGGATGACGCGTCTGGTCACCGCGGCCCGCTCCGTCGAGGAGTCCGATCTCCCCGCGGCCCCTCCGGAGCGGGTGTGGCGGCACGTCGCGCAGGAACTCGCCGACCCGCCTCCCGCGTCGGCACCGGTCGACGCCCGTCGCACCGGTCGGTCACCGGACATCCGGCGCGGCAGGGCCCGCCTGGCGTGCGGCCTGCTCGTCTGCGCCCTCCTCGTGTGGTGGCGCAGGCGCGAGGGCCGTGCCGCCGGGCCGCCCCGCCCCCGCTCGGACAGTGACCGCTCACTGTCCGCACGGCTCCGTGTTGGGCGCGGCCACAGACCTGTGCCCGGGACGCACGTGCGTGCACACGGATCTGATTGACTCCGCGCTCACCCCCACACCCGTACCCGCATCCCCTTCCGGATGCCGGATCGACGTGAGCGGAGCCACCACATGTCCTTCGGACCGCAGCCCTGGCACGGGCCGCCGCACCATGACGAGCCGGCTGCCGGGGCGTGGCCGCCTGCGGAGCACGAGCGGTACGACGGCGAGGAGGCGGCGCGGCTGTCCGTCGGGCTGCGGCTCGGTGTGCGGGTCGCCGTCGCCTGGCTGCTGTACGTGCTGCCCGCCGCCCTCGCGCCGGGCGTGTACGGCACGCGGATCGCCGGGCCGGTGAGCCTCGGCGTGATCCTGGCCGTGGTGCCCCTGGCCGTCGGTGTGCACGCGCTGGCGGTGCACGGGCGGCGGGTCGATCTGCTCCAGCCACGGCCGGACGTCCGGAGGTGGTCGTGACCACGCTGCTCGACCCCTCGTCCCGGTCCCTCGTCTTCGCCGTGTTCTCGGTGTTCGTCGTGATCTGCCTGATGCTGTGCATCGTCACGGGCGCCGACGAGGACGACCGGGCTCTCGTGCGGTCCGACAGCCGCCGGCTGCGTTCCTGGCAGCAGGGCATCGCGATGGGCGGCGACACCACCACGGTCGCGACCGTCACCGTCCTGGTGGGCATGGTCGCCACGTCCGGCTTCGACGGCCTCGGCGTCATGCTGGGCAGCCTGATCGGGGTCGTGCTCTTCCTCGTGCTGATCATCGAGCCGCTGCGCGGGCACGCCTCGCGGACGGCCGCGGACATGCTGGACGCGCGCGGCAGCGGCGGGCCGGCGGTACGCGTCTCGTGGGGCGTGGTGACCCTGCTCGTCTGTTTCCCCTTGCTGGTCGTGCAGTTGGTGGTGGTCGGCAATGTGGCGGCGGCGCTGATCGGACAGCCCGGCGTGCGCACCGGCTGCATCGTGGTGATCGGCTGTGTGATGACGGCGCTCGCCGTCAGCGGCGGGATCCGGGGCACGGGTGTGGTGATGCTCGCCAAGTCGGCGATCGCCCTGCCCGTGCTGGTGGTCGCCGCCGTGCTGGTGCTCCACCGCTTCGGCGGGGACCCCGGGCGGCTGCTCGACGCCGCGGCGCACGGCTCGCGGATGGGCGAGGCGTATCTGCGTCCGGGCGGCTACACCGGCGAGGGGTGGGTGGGGGCCGTGAACCGCATCGGGCAGACCTTCGGAATGACGATGGCCACGCTGGCGATGCCCGCCGTACTGATGCGGGCGATCTCGACGAAGAGCCCGCGCGGCGCCCGGACCGTCGGCCGCTGGATGCTCGGCGAGCTCACCCTGCTGTACGGCGCGCTCGCCGTCGTAGGCGTCGGCGCGGCGGCCCTCGTCGGCGAGGCGCTGCGCGCGGCGGGTCCGGCGGCCCAAGTGTTCACGCCGCTGATGCTCGGGCGGGCGCTCGACAGCGGCGGCGTCCTGGTCGCGGCCCTGGCCTGCGTCCTCTTCCTCACCGCGCTCGCGGCCGTGGTGGATGTGACCCTCGCCGCCGGGATCGCCCTGGGCCGGGACGTGCTGGGAGCGTCCGGCAAGGCGGACGGTGCCACGTCACGGTGGTCGGCGGCGCTGGCGGGTGGGGTCGCCGCAGTCGTGGCGGTCGTCGTCGCCGACTGGAACCTGGTGGTCGTCTCGACGCTCTGGCTCGGCATCTGCGGCGCCGCTCTCGCCCCCGTGCTGCTGTACGCCCTGTACTGGCCCGGGTTCACCGCCCGCGGTGCCCTGTGGTGCCTGTGGGGGGCCACGGTGGTGAGCATCGCGGCGCTCGCGTTGTCGCCGTACGCCTCCGGCGCACCCGGGTCGATCTTCCCGGGGCACGACTTCAGGGTCTGGGACGTGACGATCCCGGGCCTGGTGACGGTGCCGGCCGGATTCCTGCTGGGCTGGCTGGGCAGTGTCACGGATCGCCGGCGCCGGACGGGCGGGGCGGGGCGGCCGTCCGGAGTCACTTATTCGCGTGCCGTCCGGCGATGAGTTCCGAGGGCTGCCACGGTCGTAACCGGTACACGGACCGACAGCACAGGAGGACATCATGTCCCGCAAGATCGTGGCCAGCGTGTTCATCTCGCTCGACGGCGTCGTCGAGGCGCCGGACCAGTGGCACTTCCCCTACTTCAACGACGAGATGGGCGCGGCCGTGGGCGCGGGTCTCAGCGACGCCGACACCATGCTCTTCGGCCGCGTGACCTACGACAGTTTCGCCGGCGCCTGGCCGGAACGGGAGGCGGCGGGCGCCGAGGACGCGGGCTTCGCCAAGCAGCTCGGCGACATGCGGAAGATCGTGTTCTCCCGCAGCCCTCTCGATTTCCAGTGGCGCAACTCCGAGCAGGCGCAGGGCGACGTCGCCGAGGTGGCCGCCGCGCTGAAGCGGGAGTCGGGCGGCGACATCGGGCTGAGCGGCTCGATCTCGATCATCCGGCAGTTGCTCGCGGCCGGGCTGCTGGACGAGCTGCAGCTCCTCGTGCACCCGATCGCGGTGCGCAAGGGGATGCGTCTGTTCGACGAGGGGGAGTCCTCGATCCCGCTCAAGCTGCTGAAGTCGGAGACGTTCGGCACGGGGGTGCTGAACCTGGTGTACGGGCCGGACACGGCTCCGCCGACGGGCGGATATGAGGAGGCGGTGGCTTCGCTCGGGGAGTAGGAGGCCCCCACGGCAGGCGTGCTGCCCGCCTCTCCAGCGGACGGCACGCCCTCACGTCGCTCAGCGCTCCGACGCGAGTTGTACGAACCGCGCCCAGCCTTCGCGGCCGACGGCGAAGGCCGGGCGGGTCACGTCCTTGGAGTCCCGTACGTGGATGGCCCGTTCGGCGACGGCGACCTCCACGCAGTCGTCGCCCTGGGTGCCGCTGTAGCTGGACTTGAACCAGGCGAGTTCCGACGTACCGCTACTCATAGCTCTCCTCGCAGTCGCTCCAGCAGGTCCCGGGATTCCTTGGGGTTGAGGGCCTGCGAGCGCAGTGTGTCATAGCGTCGACAGAGCAGACTCATCTCTTTCACGTCGGAGATCAGCCGTCCGTTCTGCTGCCCCTCGGAGTACCCGAGCCGCCGCCCCTCCGGAGTTTCCAGAATGCGCATGGGCCCGTCCAGACACCCATGGAACTCCAATTCCAGCGGCACCAGTTGAAGCGTCACGTTGCGGGGCGCAGTCAGTTCAAGCACGTGGTCCAGCATGTTCGCCTGAACCTGCGCCCCACCCAGGCCGCGCCGGAAGACGGACTCCTCCACGATGAAGCCGAACGGCACGGTCGGCCGCTCCCGCATCATCGCCTGCCGTTCCATTCGGGCCGTGACCTGTGCCTCCGCCTGCTCGTCGGTCAGCAGCGGGATGCTGTTGTCGAACACCGCCCGCGCGTACGCCTCCGACTGCAACAACCCCGGAACCAACCGGCACTCATACGTGCACAGGCTCACCGCCTCCCGCTCCAGCCGCGCCCACCGCCGGAACCATGCCGCCAGCCCTGCCTCCCCGCGCGTCAGGTGCCGCGCGGCCTTCCGCAGCGCACCCGTGTTGCCCAGTGCCTCCTCCGCCCGCTCCACGAACGCCTCGTCCGGCATCCGGCGCCCCAACTCCACCGACTCCACCGTGTGTTTGGAGTACTGGACGCGAGCGCCCAGGTCGACCCGGCTCAGCCCCGCGTGCTCGCGCAACGCCTGGACGACGGCCCCGAACGTCCGGAGGCTGTCCGACGGATGCGGCTCCCGCTCGCACTCCCCCACCGGAACCGCCCGCGCATCGCCGGCGCTCCCGGCCGTCTCCCCTTCGACCCCGACCACGTCCATCCGCCGCCCCTTTCCTCGCCTCCGCATCACACCGCGACGGCCGTCTCTCACGCCGCCCGCGTCCACCCCCAGCCTGACGGATCATCAGACGTACCGTCCACTCTTCGTGTCCGTACGCTGACGCAGCGTACGGGGTGCCACACTCGTCCCCGCCCCCGTCCGACCGCCACTCTGAGGTCACGGAGATCCGGGACAGCCGCCCGTGTCCACCGCTCACCTGCGGAAACACCCGGGCGGGGGCGCCCCCTCCGTGCATCCCCGCCCACCACGGGCGGTGGCGGCCGGACCCGGCCGCGTCAGACGAGCTGGAAGGTGCAGTCATGCAGAACGGAACCAACCTCTACGCCCTCGACATCAGGGCGGCCTCGTTCACGAAGGCGTGCGGCGGCCCCTGCACCGAGGGGTGCGTGACGCTGGCCCGGATCGGCGCGGACGCCTGGGCGCCGGGCGACAGCAAGCGGCCGGACGTACCGCCACTGCGGTTCACCACCGAGGAGTTGGACGCGGCCGGTATCGACCCGGGGCGCTTCGGTCTCGGCGCCTGACCCTCCTCCCTCTCCCTCACCCGTCGCCGGCCGGACCGGGTTGCTCCCCGCGTCCGGCCGGCGCTCCGCACTCCAGGAGCAGCACGTGCACCACCACGCCTACCTCTGGACCGGCCCCAAGGCACGTTTCGACGACGAGGCCCTGCGACGGCCCCCGCACCCCGACCCGCCCCCGGCCGGGAGCAGGCCGGAACTGATCGAGCGCTACCGCCTGGTGGCCGCGGAGTTCCGCACGTCGGACCTCCCACCCCTGGAGACGGCGTACTGGCTCGTGAAGCCCCGCTCACTGGTGCGGGGCACCTGGGACGAGGCGAAGGAGGCGGCGGCCTGGCTCGGCGAGCGGCTGGCCGAGTACACGCCCCGGTTCGCCGCGGAGCACGACCGGGACACCGCGCGCCTGGCCCGACTGGTGGACGCCGCCGCCCAACGGCTGCGCGCGGGCGGCGACGTGTCGTACGGCCGCTACCTCGAACGCCCCTCGTACCTCGCCCTGGCCGTGGTGACGTGCTCACCGAACCGCACGACACCTGAACTGGCCTGCCCCTGCGCATAGAGCAGACCCGGCACCCGCCCTCCCGATCGCGCTCCTCGGTGTCGACCCCAGCAAGTTCCACCAAACGGGTGATCACATCTCAAATGCCGACGAATGTTCTTGCCTCGCGCATAGTTTCACGCCATGCCCAACGTCAGTCACGACACCCTGCACGGCTTCCTGCCGGGACGTCCGAAAGCGCTGAACCGTGCGCTGGACCTCCTCGACCTCGGGATCCCGCCCGGTGTCACCACCGAGACGCTTCCGACGGATGCGTCCGGCGCCCCGAAGATGTTCACCCGTCAGATGGACTCCGTGCTGCGGGTGGTACGCCCCGACGGCCAGGACCCGTTCATTTTGCTGGTCGAGGCGCAGACCGGTATCGAGAACAAGAAGGAGACCTCCTGGCCGTATTACATCGCGTACTTGCGTGACCGGTACAAACTCGAGGTCGTCCTGCTGGTTCTGTGCGTGGACACAGCAACGGCGGCATGGGCGGCCAGACCCCTGCGCACCGGCCTGGGACGCCCCACCCAGGTGACAGTGCCTCACGTACTGGGCCCGGCCAACGTCCCGCGCGTGAGCCGGATCGAAGACGCCCTGACCGACCTCGACTTCGCCGCGTTCTGTCTGTGGATCCACAGCAACGACCCGGACATCGAGGGCATACTGACGGTCATGGGCGAGGCCCTGGCCCAGGACTCGGACCGCGAAGCACGGGACGACCTGGCAGGACTGATCGAAGACGGCTTGGGCAGTGAACACGCCCGGAAATTTTGGAGGAACGTGATGGAGACCCTCTTCACCCCCAGGCGAGGCACCATCGTGGGCGACGCTCGCCTCGCAGGACGCGAGGAAGGACGGGAGGAAGGACGCGAGGAAGGACGGGAGGAAGGACGCGTGAAAGAGAAGGCCGAGCGACTGCTGCACCTGATGGAGCGCCGCGGCCTCTCGCTGACGGAAGAGACGCGACAGCGCGTCACCACCTGCGCCGACGCGCCGCTCCTGGATCTCTGGTTCGACCGCGCCATCGACGCCACCACCCTCGACGAGGTCTTCGCCGCCCCCTCCACCACCGACCGCGTCCCCGCTCCCGCCCAGAGCTCGGAGCACACCGCAAGCCCCACCAGGAACTAGACGAGCCCAGGCGCACGGCCACCTGACACCAAGGACGCGCTCCCGGCCGCACCCCACTCCGGGGTGCGGCCCGCTCGGCTTACGGCCCGATCGATCGCACGCTCCGCGTACACCCTCGCCGTGGCGATGCGCGACCCGACCGCGCGCTTCCCCAACTGCCGTGCCCGTGTGCACGGAAGACCGGGCGCTCCGGCTCCGTACGCTCACTCAACGTACGGGGCTCGGTACTCGCCTCCGCCTGTTCCCTCCCGCCACGCTGACGCCATGAACCAGGCAACACCTCACGTCGTCGCCCGCGTCGGCGCCTTCACCCAGCTCCTGTCCTCCACGCGGCGCGGCGCCCGTCTCGCGCGGCTCCTCGCGGTGACCGAACTGCGTTCCTGGGGCGTCTCGCAGGACCTCGCGGAGCGTGCCGAACTCGTCGTCGCGGAGCTGACCGCCAACGCCGTACTGCACGGGCGCGTGCCGGGCCGCTGCTTCCGGCTCACGCTCGCCCTCGACCCACGGGCCGGCCGCCTGCGTATCGAGGTCAGCGACGCCCGCGGAGACCTCCGCCCACTCCCCCGCCCCACGGACACCGACCCACTCGGCACCACCGGACGCGGCCTGACCCTCGTCACCGCGCTCGCCGACCACTGGGACTGCGTCCCCTACCCACCCAGCGGCAAGACCGTCCGGGCGGACCTGCTCGACACCGGCCCTTGATCACTTCGACGGCGGTCAACCGCGCCGACCGGCGCACCGGGCTTGGGCGAGGCGGACCGGACGTCTGCGCGTGCGTCATCTTCCGCGTCGCGTGGTGAGCGGATTCGAGCCGGGCAGGCCGGTCAGGCCGGTCAGGTGCGGTGCGGGGAGGGGGTTCTGGTGGGGAGGAGGGCTTGGAGCATGGCGAGGAAGGTCAGGGTCCAGGCGGTGAGGGCGACCCAGAGCCAGGCCCGGCCGATCCACTCGACGATGGGCAGGTCGTCGGCGCGGCCGAGGTACATGCCTGCGACGGCGTACATGCCGAGGGGGAAGACGATGCTCCACCAGGTGGGCTCGTAGACGAGAGGCACCCGGTGGACGTAGTGGCGCCAGACGCCGACCGCCGTCAGTACCGGGATGAGCCAGGTCGCGAAGCACCAGAAGACGACCGACATGCCCGCCACCAGGCCGCGCACCGCGTCCACCATGGGGGCGCTCTCCATCTCCACGATGCGCGCGCCCGCGACCACGGTGATGGCGACCGCGCCCATGGCGACCCAGTAGGGCGGGTCGAGTTCGCGCGGTTCGAGGGGGTAGAGCATCAGCCGGAGCGAGACGAAGATCGCGGAGGCGGCGTACAGGACGCAGCCGACCGACCAGGAGAACACCGCGACGACGGCCAGGCCCTGACGCGCCACCTCGTAGTGGGGCTCCAGGGTCGCGGCAGCCACGGCGACCGACTGGCTGGCGACCACCCAGACGAACCACGTCCCGTTGGCGGCCGCCACGACCGGGCGTTCGCTGCGCCCGAGGACCGCCGCCCACGGGATGGTGTAGCCGAGGACCACCCAGGTGAGCGCGGCGATCACGAGGAGGACGGCGGCGGGGACGAAGTGGCCCTGACCGGCCAGGCCAACAGCGAGGACGTCGGTGCCCGCCACGAAGGTGAAGAAGAGGAACGCCTTGCGGGTGTCGTGGGCGTCGGCGGCGAGTTCCCGGCGGTGCGCGACGAAACGCCAGACGGTGAGGACGACCAGCAGCGCGTACTCGACGGCGGCGAGGACGAGCAGGAACCGGGCGACCGGGCTCCAACCGCGCAGCTGGCAGCCGACGGAAAGGATGCCCGTGGCCATGACGAGGGCGAAGTACCCCGGGGACAGACGCGCCGGTGTCAGACCGGCCAGCCGGGGGGACGGAGAAGGCGGGGACGTGGAGAGCACCCAGGCACCGTATGTGATCGGGGCCCGGGAGGTCCTGGGACCTCCGGCCCTTCTCGGCGGGGTCGTGTCGTGCGGGCCGTCAGCGGGGCGAGGCGTCGGGGCCGTCCTCCTCGAGGCGGGCCAGACGGGCCGTCACGTCGTCGGTGAGGCGGGTGAGGAGGCGGATGAGGTCCTCGCGGTCCTGGTCGGGCCAGTCGGCGAGCACCCCGGCGAACCAGCCCAGCACGGACGTCACATACCGGTTCGCGGCGTCGGTGCCCGGTCCGGTGAGTTCGATGAGGCTCACCCGGCGGTCGTGCGGGTCGGCGACACGCCGGACGAGGCCGCGCTTCTCCAGGGCCTGCACCTGACGGGTGACATGCGGCCCCACCACCTGCATGCGTTCGGCGATCTCGCCGATCCGCAGCGGTGTCCCTGCCGTGCGCAGGGAGATCAGCACGCCCACGGCGGGGCGGTCGAGGGCCAGCCCGGCCGCCTCGGCGGCGCGGTCGGTGACCCGGCTTCTGGTGAGGGCGGCGCTGAGCCGCGTGATCCGGGGCAGCACCGCGAGCAGCTCGGCGTGCTGGTCGTCCGGTGCGGAGGACGACGGTACGGAGGCCGGTGCGGAGGACGGTACGGGGGCCTCGGTGGGGTCCGGGGTCTTGGCTGTCATTGAGCGGCTCCATTGAATACCTGAGTTAGGTATCTATATGGTGGGGAGTGACCCGCCGCCCGCGAGGGCGACGTATGGGTTACATAAGGATACCTAAGGTACGCATCTTGCCGCGTTCCGCGGCCGCGCGTACCGGCTCCGAGCCGGGCACCGCCCGGCGGAAAGGCGCGACCCCCATGAACACGCCTCCCACCCACACGCCCCGCACGCCGGACCGCCCGCGCCGCGTCCTGATCTCGGGAGCGAGCATCGCGGGCCCCACGCTCGCGTACTGGCTCGACCGGTACGGCTTCGAGGTGACCGTCGTCGAGAAGGCCGGCGCCGTCCGCGGCGGCGGGTACCCGATCGACATCCGCGGCACGGCCCGCGAGGTCGTCGACCGCATGGGCCTGCTGCCCCGGCTGCGCGAGGTGCACGTCGAGAACGAGAAGGTCACCTTCGTGGACGCGACCGGCGCGACGGTCGGCTCGGTACGGCCCGAACAGATGACCGGCGGAGAGCCGGGCCTCGACCTCGAGATCCGGCGCGGAGACCTCGCCGACGCCCTCTACGCACCGCTGCGGGACCGGGTCGAGTTCCTTTTCGAGGACTCCATCACGACGCTCGACGACGACGGCGACGCCGTGCACGTCGTCCTCGACAGCGGCATACGCCGCACCGTCGACCTCGTGATCGGCGCGGACGGACTCCACTCGAACACCCGCCGGCTCGTCCTCGGCCCCGAGGAGCCCTTCCACCACTACCTCGGCCATGTCTTCGCGGGGTTCACCCTGCCGAACGAGTTCGGGCTCGCGCACGAGGCGGTCATCTGGAACGAGCCCGGACGCGGCGCCGTCCTCTACGCCCACGGGCCGTCCGACCCGGTGCACGGCTTCCTCACCTTCACCCGCGACACCCCGCCCTTCGACGCGTTCCGCGATCCGCGGGCCCAGCGCGATCTGGTCGCCGAGCGCTTCCCCGAGCAGGTGTGGCACCTGCCCCGGCTGGTGGAGGCCATGCGGAACGCCGACGACCTCTTCTGCGACATCGTGAGCCAGATCCGGCTGCACACCTGGTCGAAGGGGCGCGTCGCGCTGGCCGGTGACGCCGCCCACGCCACGTCGTTCCTCTCCGGCCAGGGATCGAGCGTCGCCCTCGTCGGTGCCTACGTCCTGGCCGGGGAACTCGCCACGCACGCGGACCACACGGAGGCCTTCGCGGCCTACGAGCGCCTGGTGCGCCCCTTCGCCGAACGCAACCAGGCGCTGGCCGGCAGCGGCGGCACCATGGTGACGCCGACGACGCGGGAGGTCCTGGAGGCCCGCAACGCCCTGCTGCGCGACCCCGAGGCGCTGGCGAGGACGATGGCGACGACGGACGCCGAGGAACGGCGCGTGACCCACTCGGCGCTGACGCTGCCCGACTACGCGGCGGCCCGCTGAGCCGGGGCGGCCCCGGCGGCCCCGGCCCCGGCGGCCCCGGCGGCCCCTGCCCCGGCTCCGGTGGCGTCCGGCGGCGGGGCCCCCTTAGGCGGCCTCGTGGACGACGAGTTTGAACTCCGCCAGGACGATGTCCCGCGCCACGCTGTCGTCGTGGGTGGCGCGCAGCGCGAGCGGGACGTCCGGGTCGACGAAGATCCCCCACTGCTTCGTCCAGCACTGCATGCCGGGGCTGGGCGGGCGGTGCTCCGTCGCCGTGGTGTCGTTGGGCGACGAGGTGAGGCCGAGCGGGTCCCGGACGAACTGGTCGCGCAGTTCGTCATAGCCTCCCGGCTCCCACTGGATCATCGCGTACAGCACGCCCCAGCCGGCCGTGCTGGGCCATATCAGTCCGGAGCGGTCGTCCGCGTCCCAGTTCGTGACCACGTACCCGTCCGGCTGGTTGACCTGGTGCATGGCGAAGCGGTCGGTGGACTCGGCGCTGCCGAAGGGGAACCTGATGACCGTGTAGGGGCTGTTCGCCGGGATCGACTGCGGGGTGTTCCGTTTCAGGGAACACACCTGCACTCCGGGCGAAGCCGTCGCATGGGTGTACATGCCTGGAGATATGCCCACTTCGGGTGGCGGTGATGTCGCCCGGCGCCGGCACCCCGGACCAATTCGGTTGTCTCGTGCAACCGTTCGGGGTGATCATCTGTCTCCTGAGTGACCTTTTCCGGTCACATGCCTGAGGAGACCGACATTTCCGCCATTCGCAAGACCCTGACCGCCGCAGCCGTCGCCACCGCCGTCCTGGCCGGTTCCGCCGCCTGTGGCACCGCCGAGAAGCTGTCCGCGGGTCAGAAGCTCGACAGCGCCTTCGACCAGCTCGGCGAGCAGCGCTCGCTCTCGTTCGAGCTGGATCTGGACACCGACGCCGCGTCGCTCAAGGCGCTGGACTCCGGGACGGCGGAGCCGGGCGGGGAGATGCCCGACGAGGTCGCCGAACTGCTCAGCGGCGCACGGCTCTCCGTCTCCGTGCGGTCGAAGAAGCCGCTGGAGGAGTCCGGGGAGAAGGACATCAGCGCCGTGGCGATGAGGTTCAGCGGCCCGGACGGCGACCTGGTCGAGTACCGGGTGATCGGCGACCACACCTACCTGCGCGTCGACGCGGAGGCGCTGGGGCGGATCGCCGGCAGCCCCATGCCGTCGGCCGATGAACTGCCCGACAGCGCCGGAGCGTTCAAGAAGCTGCTGGCCGGCGAGTGGCTCAAGGTCCCGACGAAGGACCTTCAGGAGACCGGCGAGCAGATGTCGGGGACCGAGGGCTTCGGGGCGGAAGGCCCCGGGGCCGGGGAGCCCTCCGCCGAGCCCTCCCTCGACGCCCGGGCGCAGAAGAAGCTGATGAAGGCGCTGCGCCAGGTCATCGCCCGGGAGGTCGGCTTCGAGACGTCCGACGGGTCGGACGGCACCGAGCACATCAAGGCCACGGCGCCCTTCCGTACGCTGATGACCGAGCTGTTCGACGAGCTGCGGCCGCTGGAGAAGGAGCTGCCGGGGGCAGCCGGGCTGCCGACGGCGAAGGACCTGGCGGACGCGCCGAACGAGAAGGTCACGGCCGACTTCACGCTGAAGAACGGCGAGCTGACCGAGGTCTCCGTGGACCTCGCGAAACTCGCGGAGAAGGCGAAGGTCAAGAAGTTCGCGCTGGTCCTGCGCGTGGGCAAGGGCGAGAAGGCCACAGCACCGAAGGGCGCCACCGAGGTGCGCGTCGACGAACTCCTGGAGGGCTTCCTCGGTGGCGCGATGGAGGCGGGCTTCGGTGAGGAGGAGTTCGGGACGGAGTCCGAGACCGGGTTCGGGAGCGAGTTCTAGGAGCCGTCCCGTACGGGCGGCGGGTGCCTCGTCACCTGCGTCCGCCGAACTCCCAGGCGTGGACCTCGACGACGGCGTACCCGTCCGGCGGCAGCACGGCGCGGGCCGCGGCCCTGTCCGGTGCGCGGACCAGGGCCGCGGTGCCCAGCCAGAGCGTGCCGTCGTCGGACGTCAGCGGTCCGTAGGCGATCAGTTCGTCCAGTTCGTCCCGGCCGGCGGCCGGCACGTCGAGTTCCGGGGCCCGGCCCGTGCCGAACCCCAGGACCAGGTGGCGCTCGCCGCCGGTGCGGCCGCCGGGGAAGTCCCACATGGTCCGGCCCAACACGTTGTGCCAGCGGCGCAGCAGGACGTCCCGGTAGACGCCGGCCTGCTGGTTCGGCTCGTCGAAGGCGAAGGCGCGGGCCGCCGCGGGATCCGGCAGGTCGACGATGTGGACGCTGCCGGTGGGGGTCTCCCCGTCGTCGGCGAAGGTGGGGCCGCGGGCGATGAGCCGCTCGGCGTAGCGGTCCATGTAGGACCAGTGCGCCTCGCCCAGTTCCCGGCGCAGGGGAAGGGACCCTGGGCGGTCCCGGTGGTAGCAGAAGAACTCCATGGATCCCTCCGAGCGTGCGTGCGGCCCCTCGTACGGACGCGGCCGGGGGTGCGGGAGGTTCCCTTCAGGCCGGAGAGGCCGCTCGGTCGGGAGTGGCCACTCAGGCGGGAGCGGCCACTCAGGCGGGAGCGGCCACTCAGGCGGGAGCGGCCACTCAGGCGGGAGCGGCCACTCAGGCGGGAGCGGCCACTCAGGCGGGAGCGGCCACTCAGGCGGGAGCGGCCACTCAGGCGGGAGTGGCCGCCGTGGTCACCGTGTCCCAGTGGAGCGTGCGGTCGCACCAGCGGGTGAGCAGGGTCCGGTCGTGGCCGACCGAGAGCAGGCCGGCTCCCGTCGCGGTGCGGTAGTCCTCGACCACCCGGACCAGCGCGGCCGTCGTCGACGCGTCCAGCATCGCGGTCATCTCGTCGCAGATCAGCCAGCGGGGCCGCAGGACCAGCGCGCGGGCCAGGCAGGCGCGCTGGAGCTGGCCGTCGCTCACCTCGTGGGGGCGGCGGGTGAGCAGGTCGGCGGTCAGGCCGACGGTCCCGGCGAGTTCGGCCACCCGGCCGGCGACGTCGGCGCGGCGGCCGGTCGCGCGCAGGGGTTCGGCGATCAGGTCGGCGAGGCGCAGACGGGGGTCGGCGGAGAGCCGGGGCTGCTGGAAGACGACGCCGACGGCGGTGCGCCGGGCGCGGGGGGCGCGGTGACGGTAGCGGTGCACGGGGGTGCCGTCGAGGACGACGGTGCCGGAGTCCGGGCGGTGCAGCAGGGCGGCGACCCGGGCGAGGGTGGACTTGCCGCAGCCGCTGGGGCCGAGCAGGCCGACGGCCTCGCCGGGGGCGACGGTGAGGCTCGCGTCGCGTACGACGGGGGCGCGGCGGTCGTATCCGGCGGTGACGGCGCGCAGTTCAAGCACGGATTTCCTTCCGGGTGGGGGCCGGCACCGGGTGGTGGCAGGCGAGCGAGCCGGTGAAGGACGGCAGGGCGGTGCAGGCGTCCGTGGCGCGGTCGCAGCGGGCGGCGAAGGCGCAGCCGTCGGGGAGGTCCCCCAGTTCGGGGGGCAGTCCCGGGATGGGGGTGAAGGATCTGTCGGGCAGCGCCTCCAGCAGGCCCCGGCTGTAGGGGTGGCGGGGGCCCGGGGTGCCGAAGAAGCTGTCCGCCGCGGTCAGTTCGACGATGCGGCCCGCGTACATGACCGCGACCCGGTCGGCGATGCGCCGGGCCGCCGCGAGGTCGTGCGTGATCACCAGCAGGGCCCGGCCGGCGTCGACGTGGCGGCGCAGTTCGTCGACGGTGCGGTCCACCAGGTCGCGGTCCAGGCCGGTGGTGGGTTCGTCCGCCAGGAGCAGGGGTGCCTCGCCGATGAGGGCCAGGGCGGTGGCGGCCCGCTGGGCGAGGCCGCCGGAGAGTTCGTGCGGGTGGCGGTCGAGGTGGTCCGTGGGGAACTCGGCGCGGGCAGCGGCCCGTTCGGCGGCGGTGCGCAGGGCGGCGCGGCCGCGTACGCCGGTGAGCTGGGCGACCGTCTCCTCCAGCTGGGAGCGGATGGTGCGCACGGGGGTGAGGTGTGCGGCGGGGCTCTGCGGGATGAGACCGATACGGCGGCCCCGTACGGT
Organism: Streptomyces speibonae; assembly: GCF_984686075.1. Taxonomy (NCBI): domain Bacteria; kingdom Bacillati; phylum Actinomycetota; class Actinomycetes; order Kitasatosporales; family Streptomycetaceae; genus Streptomyces; species Streptomyces speibonae. The sequence continues at coordinate 1,858,437 of NZ_OZ480260.1, forward strand.
GCGGGCGAGGACGCGTTCGCCGGCCGTGAGCAGGTCGAGGTCGTCGAGGCGGGCGTGGCCGGCCGTCCGGGCGTTGGCGGGGAGCAGGCCCAGCAGGGCGGAGGCGAGGACGGACTTGCCGCAGCCGCTCTCGCCGATCAGGGCGAGGCATTCGCCGGGTGCCACGTCGAAGTGCGCGTCGGTGACGGCGGCGATCCGGCGGCCACCGGGCAGCAGGAAGCGCACGGACAGTCCGCGGACCGACAGCACGGGGGGTCGCTCGGTCACAGCATCAGCTCCGATCGGCGGCGGGGGTTGATCCGCTCCCGCCAGACTCCGGCGAGACCGGCGACGGCGAGCGTGGGGACGATCAGGAAGAGGCCGGGGAAGAGGGTCGGCCACCACTGTCCGGCGAGCAGGGAGCCGCGCGCGCCCTGGATGAGGGTGCCGAGGCTGGCCGTGTGCGTGGGCAGGCCCAGGCCCAGGAAGGACAGGGCCGACTCGTGCCACATGGCGTGCGGGACCATCAGGACGGCGGCGAGTCCGGCCTGGGGCAGGACGCCGGGGAGGAGATGGCGGACGGCCACCCGCCACCGGGACGCGCCGCCGGAGACGGCCGCGTCGATGTAGGGGCGGGAGCGCAGCGAGAGGACCTCGGCGCGGACGATGCGGGCGGTGGACAGCCAGTGGGTGAGGGCGACGGAGATCACCACCGGCCAGACGCCCGGCCGGAACATGGCGACGATGAAGATGCCCATGAGCAGGTGCGGGACGGAGGACAGGGTGTCGACCAGGCGCATGATCGCGCGGTCGGCCCGGCCGCCGAGCGCTCCGGCGGTGGCGCCGACGACGGTGCCGATCACCGTGGCGGTGAGCGCGGCGACGATGCCGACCAGCAGGGACACCCTCAGTCCGTAGACGCAGCGCAGCAGCAGGTCGCGGCCCACGTCGTCGGTGCCGAAGGGATGGGACCAGCCCGGCGGCAGCAGTTTCGCCGCCAGGTCGACGGCCTGCTGGTCGAGCTGGACCAGGGGCGGTACCAGCAGCACCGCGAGGACCGTCACGGCGGCCACGGCGGCGGAGACCCACAGGCGCAGGGTGTGAGTGGAGCGGCGGGCGGTGCCGTGCGCGCGCCATGCCGTCGGGGCCGCGGACCCGGCGGCGTCCGGTTGCCCGGCCTTCTCGACGCTGATGTCGGTCACGTCAGTCACATCTCATTCAGCTTCACCCTCGGGTCGACCAGCCCGTAGAGCAGGTCGGCGAGGAGGTTTCCGGCGAGGACGGCGACGGTGGCGAGGGTGGTGAGGGCGGCCAGCAGGGGGAAGTCGACGGCGGTGGCCGCCTCCACGGTGGCGGCGGCGATGCCGGGCCAGCTGAAGACGCTCTCCACCAGCAGGGCGCCGGTGATGAGTTCGGGGACGCGGGAGCCGATCAGGGTGAGCACGGGCAGCAGTCCGGAGCGCAGGGCGTGGCCGAGCAGGACGGTGCGTTCGCTCAGGCCGCGGGCCCTGGCCCCGCGCACGGGGTCCTCCGCGAGGGCGTCGCCGACGCCCTGGCGGACGTAGAGCGTGAACCAGGGCAGCTGGGAGACGGCGAGGACGCCGGCGGGCAGGATCAGGTGGTGGGTGACCTGCCCGAAGGTGACCTGTTCGCTGCCGGTGTCGGTGAGGCCGCCGGCCGGCAGGACGTCCAGTTCGAGGGCGAACAGCCAGACGGCGAGCAGGGCGATCCAGAAGACCGGCGCCGCCTCCAGACAGTACGCGAGGGAGGTGACCGCGCGGTCCAGGAGGGAGCCGGGGCGGCGGGCGGCGAGCACGCCGAGCACGGTGCCGAGCAGCACGGCGACGGCGAACGCGACCGCGCACAGCAGCGCCGACCAGGCCAGGCGTTCGCCGATGACCTCGGTGACGGGCTGGCGCATGACGGTGGACCGGCCGAGGTCGCCGCCGAGGGCGGAGGTCAGCCAGTCCCACCAGCGGGCGGTGAACGGGCGGTCCACGCCGAGGTTCTCCCGCAGCCGGTCCAGGGTCTCCTGGTCGGCGCCGAGCGCGGCGGTGCCGGCGTACGCCTTGACGGGGTCGAAGGGGGAGGCGGCGGCGACGGCGAACACGCCGAAGGTGACGACGAGGAGCACCGGCACGGCGTGCACGGCCCGCCGTGCCGTGAGCCGTGCCATCGCTCCCCAGGGGGCGCCGGTCATCCCTTCGGCTGCCAGTCCTCGACGTTCCACCAGGGGCCGCTGGCGAAGCCGTGCTCGTGCGGTTCGGTCTGGGTGGTCAGGTCCTGCCAGCGGTCGGCGAGTACGTACACGTGGTCGATGTGGGTGAGGAAGGTGTAGCCGGGGTTCTTGACGAGTGCGCGCTGGAGGTCGTCGTAGGCCTTCTTGCGGACCTCGGGGTCGCGGCTGCGGCGGCCGGTGTCGAGGGCCTCGTCCACGGCCGGGTCGTCGTACCGGGCCATGTTGTTGAAGCCGTCACCGGCGAGGGAGGAGTGCAGCAGGGTGTAGAGGCCGAAGTCGGGGTCGCCGGTGCTGCCGAAGCCGGCGAGGACGGCGTCGCGGTGCATCCGGGGTTCGATGACCTCCCAGGTGGCGCTCTCGACCTTCACCTCGATGCCGGCCTTCTTTGCGTCGGAGGCGTAGGCGAGGGCGTGGTCCTGGCGGACCTTGTCGCCGGAGGGGTAGTAGAGGGTGAAGGAGGCGCGGCGGCCGTTCCTGGCGCGGACGCCGTCCTCACCGGCCTTCCAGCCGGCCTTGTCGAGCATGCGGCCCGCCTCGTCGAGGTCCTGGTCGCGTTCGATGCCCTTCGCGAACCAGGGGTCGTCCACGGGCAGCGGGCCGTAGGCGGGGCGGCCGGCGCCGTCGAGGATCTTGTCGACCATGGCCTCGCGGTCCACGGCGAGGTCCAGGGCCCGCCGGATCGCGGTGTCGCCGGTGACCGGGTTGCCGGTGGGGAGGGTGACGGCGCGGAAGTCGTAGCTCGTCGCCCGGTGGGTGCCGAGCCCGTCGTCGTCGGCGAAGGTGGCGGCGAGGTTGGGCGGGAGGGTGGCGCCGTCCAGGTCGCCGGAGCGCAGCCGGGTGGCGCGGACGTCGTCGTCGGCGATGATCGCCATGGTGAGCTTTTTCACCTCGGGGGCGCCGCCCCAGTAGTCCGGATTGGCCTTGAACGTGAGCTTTTCGCCCTTGCTCCAGCCGGTGAGGACGTACGGTCCCGTGCCGACCGGTTCGGTGTTGAAGGCGCCGGTGTTGGGGTCCTGCTTCCCTGCGATGTGTTCGGGGACGACGGGCAGGACCGTGCGGGCGGCGAAGCCCGCGTAGGGGTAGTCCAGGGTGAAGACGACCGTGTCGTCGCCGTCCGCCCGGACCTCCTTGATGGCGTCCAGTTCGCTCTTGGCGGGGTTGTTGGTCTTGTCGTCCAGGACGGTGCGGTAGGTGAACACCACGTCGTCGGCGGTGAGCGGCTCGCCGTCACTGAACTCCACGCCGTCGCGCAGGGTGTACGTGTAGGTGCGGCCGCCGTCGGTGACCTCGGGGAGCGACGCCGCCAGCGCGGGTTTCAGGCTGAGATCGGCGTTCCGGGCGAGGAGCCCGTCGAAGATCTTGGAGTTGCCGTCCTTGCCGTAGCCGAGCAGGGGGCTGAGGGTGTCCGGTTCGGTGGAGACCCCGATCACGACGGAATCGGCGGCCGCGCCGTCGTCCGTTCCGCCGTCGCCGGGCGCCGAACAGGCGGCGAGCGCACCGGCCATCGCCACCGCGGCGGCGCCCCGTATCCGTCGGGTCGTCATCGATCCTCACATCCCTGTTGCCTGAATATCGCTGTTGCACATTACATGCAGCAAGGTTCTGCCCAGGACGGCGGCCCTTCACTCCCCCGGCCCTGCGATGGGCGCCGCGTGTGTCAAGTGCGCAGGTGTGCGCCGGTGTCCGAGCTGCCGGGCGCCGTCCGCGCGCCCCCTGTGACCGCTTGTCACCGGGCCGGTGCGGGCACTACTGTCACCACGCCTTGGTGACGGGAAATCGGTGCGATACCGGTGCGGCCCTCGCCACTGTGATCGGGAAGTCCGGCTCCGGCCCTCACGGGCAGCCACTGGGTCCTTCGGGACCCGGGAAGGCGGAGCACGGGCGGTGGTACCCGTCAGCCAGGAGACCGGCCAAGGCGCGTCAACCATCCACGAGGTGCTGGAGAGGGTCTGCTGAGCCATGCACATAGCCGAGGGTTTTCTGCCTCCGGTGCACGCGGTCGCCTGGGGCGCCGCGTCGGCGCCGTTCGTCGTCCACGGAGCCCGGTCGCTCATCCGTGAAGTGCGGGAACATCCCGAGAGCACGCTGCTGCTCGGCGCGTCGGGAGCCTTCACGTTCGTCCTGTCCGCGCTGAAACTGCCGTCGGTGACCGGCAGTTGCTCCCACCCCACCGGTACGGGACTGGGCGCCGTGCTGTTCCGGCCGCCGGTCATGGCGGTGCTGGGCACCATCACCCTGCTGTTCCAGTCGCTGCTGCTCGCCCACGGCGGTCTGACCACGCTGGGCGCCAACGTCTTCTCGATGGCGATCGTCGGCCCGTGGGCCGGGTACGGCGTCTACCGGCTGCTGCGCCGGTACGAGGCGCCGCTGATGGTCGCGGTGTTCTTCGGCGCGTTCGTCGCCGACCTGTCGACGTACTGCGTGACGAGTGTGCAGCTCGCGCTCGCCTTCCCCGACCCGGGCAGCGGATTCCTGGGCGCGCTCGGCAAGTTCGGCTCCATCTTCGCCGTCACGCAGATTCCGCTCGCGGTGAGCGAGGGGCTGCTGACCGTGCTGGTGATGCGCATGCTGGTGCAGTCCAGCCGGGGGGAACTGACGCGGCTCGGGGTGCTCGTGTCCTCGGTGGCCGGGCGCGAGCGGGCGGAGTCGGCCGAGGCGGTGGCCCGATGAGCCGTAACGCCAGGATCAACGGCCTGCTGCTGCTCCTCGTGGCCGCGCTCGCGGTGCTGCCGCTGGTGCTCGGGCTCGGCGACCACAAGGAGGAGCCGTTCACGGGCGCGGACGCGGAGGCGGAGACCGCGATCACCGAGATCGACCCGGACTACGAGCCGTGGTTCTCCCCGCTGTACGAACCCCCGTCCGGCGAGATCGAGTCCGCCCTCTTCGCCCTCCAGGCGGCCCTCGGCGCGGGCATCCTCGCCTACTACTTCGGCCTCCGCCGCGGCCGCCGCCAGGGCGCGGCGCAAGCGGTGACGGCCGTCGCCGCCCCGGACACGGCCCCGGCAGCCGGGGCCGGCCCGAAGCCGGGACCTCCCCCGATCCCGAGCCGGTGGCCGACCTCCGGCTCGGGGCCGGCCACCGGCCCAGGAACAGGTTCCGCTCAAGACGCGGCCTCCGACTCAGAGCCGAGCTCCAGCTCGGGCTCACCGTCGAACGCCGTGGGGGGACCGGACTCCGGCTCGGATCCAGGGCCGGGGTCGGGGTCGGCCGCCGGCTCAGGGCCGGCCCCCGGCACGGGCGCGACGGGCAGCTCAGGGGCGGACATCGGCTCGGAACCGGGCTCGGCCTCCACCCCCGGCACGGGCACCAACGCAGAGACGGGGCCCGCCTCGGGCTCGGTCTCGGGTACGGGGTCGGCCCCCAGCACAGGGTCGGCCCCTGGCACGGGCGCGACCCGCCGCTCGGGGACGGACTCCGGCTCGGGGGCGGACCCGTCCTCGGCCCGCGGCACGGGCACCAACTCAGAGGCGGGCCTCGGCTCGGGTACGGGGGCGGCCGCCGGCTCGGCGTCGGGCACGGGCTCGGGATCGGAGGCCGGCACGGCCTCGGGGTCGGGTGCGGGTTCCGGCTCGGGCTTCGGGGCTGAGAGCGGGCGGGGTGGGGACCCGAAGCGGGCCTGGGGCTGAGGGCGTGCTGCCGATTGACGTGGCGGCGCACAGTAGTCGGTGGCGCCGTCGCCATCCCGTGGACAAGGCCGTCCTGAGCCTCGGCCTCACCGCGCTCGCGATCTCGCTGCCGCCCTGGCCTGGCGCGGCCCTGGTGCTCGTGACCGCGCTCGCGGTCCTGCTCGGCCCGGCCGGAGTGCCCGGGCGGCGGCTGTGGCGGGCGTACCGGGTGCCGCTGGGGTTCTGCGTCACCGGGGCGCTCACCCTGCTGGTGCAGGTGGGCGGGCCGGACGGGTTCGTCTCACCCGCCGAGGACGGGCCGCTGCGCGCCGGGGAGTTGCTGCTGCGCACCTCGGCGGCGTCCCTCGGGGTGCTGCTGTTCGCGTTCACCACTCCCCTGTCGGATCTGCTGCCGCGCCTCGTGCGCGCCGGCGTGCCCGCCCCTCTCGTCGACGTGGCGCTGGTGACGTACCGGATGAGCTTTCTGCTGCTCGACTCGGTACGCCGGGTCCGGGAGGCGCAGGCGGCCCGGCTCGGGCACACCACCCGCGCGGCGACCTGGCGCTCCCTCGGCGGGCTCGGCGCGACCGCGTTCGTGCGGTCCTTCGACCGGGCGGCGCGGTTGCAGACCGGTCTCGCCGGACGCGGTTACGACGGCACCCTGCGCGTGCTGGTGCCCGAGACCCGGATCTCCGTCCGGTTCACGGTGCTGAGCGTGGCGCTCCTGGCGGCGCTGGCCGCCCTCACCCTGGTACTGGAAAGGCCCCTGTCGTGAGCGAGTCCGTGCCGGTGGCCCTGCGGGGCGTGTCCTTCGCGTACGAGGACGGACCTCCCGTGCTCACCGGCCTCGACTTCGAGGTGCGTGAGGGACGCGCCCTGGCCCTGCTGGGGCGCAACGGCAGCGGCAAGACGACGCTGATGCGCCTGCTCAGCGGCGGACTGCGCCCGGACGGCGGGGAGTTGACGCTGGACGGGCGGGCGGTGCGGTACGACCGGAAGGGGCTGACGGCGCTGCGCACCACCGTGCAGCTGGTGGTGCAGGACCCCGACGACCAGCTGTTCGCCGCGTCGGTCGGACAGGACGTGTCGTTCGGGCCGCTGAACCTCGGCCTGCCGGATGCGGAGGTGCGGGCCCGCGTGGCCGAGGCGCTGGCCGCGCTGGACATCTCCGCGCTCGCCGACCGGCCCACGCATCTGCTCTCCTACGGGCAGCGCAAGCGGACGGCCATCGCGGGCGCGGTCGCCATGCGACCCCGCGTACTGATCCTGGACGAGCCGACGGCCGGCCTCGACCCGGACGGCCAGGAACGGCTGCTCACCACCCTCGACGGGCTGCGTGCGAACGGCACGACGGTCGTCATGGCGACGCACGACGTCGACCTGGCCCTGCGCTGGGCGGACGACGCGGCCCTGCTCACCCCGTCGGGCGCGCACACCGGCGCGGCGGCCGGGATGCTGGCCCGCACCGACCTGCTCGCGGCGGCGGGACTGCGGCTGCCGTGGGGTGTCGCGGTCGCTCGACTCCTGCGGGAACAGGGGCTGTTGACCAAGGCGGCCACGGGTCCGCGGACCCCGGAGGAACTGGCGGCCCTGATGACCGCGCCGGCCGGCGGGAGGAACACACGGCTCGTGTGACGGCGGTCGGAGGAAGTACCAAGACCTGCTCAGAACGGCAGGATTTCGTTCACGGTCAGGGAGTCGAGGTCCAGCGAAGCGCCGCGGCGGCGGTCGCGGGAAGCGGGCTCGTCCGCCAGATGCAGCGCCCTGCGGCGGGCATCCTGGTACGAGTCCGCTTCCACCACGAACGTGTGGCTGCCGACGCTTCCTTCGGGAGTCCTCATGAGAAAGGTGACGGACCAGAAGAACATTGGTCTGCCTCCGGTTTCGGGTCGAAGGCTGGTCTGCGTTGTGCCCTGGAATCAGTGTTGACCCGCGGGCACCGATGCGTCCAATGCATATATCGCAATCACTGAATGCAGGGGGCGCATATACGGCCGTCCTCGTCGCGCGAGGCGGCTCAGGATGCCGCAGCCTCGGTGGCCGCGGCGGCCAACTGCTCGATGATGGCGGGAAGTTGCTCGGTCACCTCGGCGTCCTGAACGGGCTGGACGTCCGCGAAGCGGGCCCGTGATCCGGGGATCGCGAGCGGGGCGTGGTCCAGGACGACGGCACCGGCGACACCGAGGGCCCTGCGTGCGTCGTCGTGCGCCCGCGCCCCGCCGAAGCGGCCGGCGGACGCCCCGATGACCGCGGCCGGCTTGCCGGCGAGGGCGGCCGAGCCCCGGGGCCGGGAGCACCAGTCGATGGCGTTCTTCAGCGCCGCAGGGAGGGTGCCGTTGTGCTCGGGCGACAGCAGGAGGAAGGCGTCCGCGCCGTCGGCGGCCTCCCGGAGCCGCGCGGCGGCCGCGGGGACGCTGCCCTCGACGTCGATGTCCTCGTTGTAGAGGGGGACGTCGGCGAGTCCCTCGTGGATGTCGATCTCGACGCCCTCGGGGGCGAGCTTGCCGGCGGCCTGGGCCAACTGGCGGTTGTGCGATCCGGAACGGAGGCTTCCCACGAGGGCGAGGACGCGTATGGGCATGACGGAACTCCTGTCGGGTCGAGCGGGGAGATAAGGGGGGAGAAGGAAGGAGTACGGCGGGCTCGTCACACCTTCCGCATGGCGCTGATCACGCTGTCCACATGGCGTCTCGCGGCGGCCTCGGCCGCCTCCGGGTCACGGTTGGCGATCGACTCGATGATGGCCAGGTGCTGGGGCAGCGACACGGCCGGGCGTCCGGGCTGGAGGGCCAGCTTGTACTGGTGCCGGATCAGCTGGGCGCGCAGCCGGTCGATGAGTTCGGCGGCGGCCTTCTGGCCGGACATCTCCAGAACGAGCCGGTGCATCGCCTGGTTGAGCTGCGAGTACTTCAGCGGCTCACCCGCCGCCACCGCCGCCTGCATCTCGTCACCGAGCCCGCGCAGCCGGGCGATGTCGTCGTCGGTGGCCCGCTCGGCCGCCTTCGCGGCGCACAGCCCTTCGAGGACCATCCGGCACTCGGTGATGGCGATGGCCTCCTCGATGGGGACCACGCGCACACGGGCACCGCGGTTGGGGATCCGCTCGACGAGGCCCTCCGCCGCCAGGTCAAGCAGCGCTTGGCGGAGGCTGGCTCTGGTGACGCCGTAGGTTTCGGAGAGCTCCACCTCGACCAGCCGCTGACCGGGGACCATCTCCCCGGACAGGATCGCCTTGCGCAGCTCATCGGCCGCGCGGCGCGCTGCAGTGACCCCACGTGACATCTCGGGTCTCCCTTCTTTTTCCTCAACGTAGCCAATGGCTGACCATATTGTCAACAATCACGTAGACAATCACCGCCGCCCGGACAACCCCGGGACGCCCGGCGAGCAGCGCCGCGAGCACGGTCGCGAGCGCCACTGCGGCCACCCCGCCCAAGATTAGTTCACACAATCATCGCCGAGATTGTTGACAATCTTTGGCGAGCGCCGTCACTCTCATGGAGACGCAGGGCCACGGAACGGCCCGAACCGGCGCATTCCGGATGAAGTCCCTGTGTCCCGATACGGCGACGTGCGCATGGCGCGGGCCACGGTCTCACCGGCCCCGATGCGTTGTGGACAAGGAGATTCGATGAGTTCAGTCCCAGATGCTGGGCCGCTGCTCGTCATCAGTGCCCATGCCGGTGACTTCGTGTGGCGTGCGGGCGGCTCGATCGCCCTGGCGGCCGAGCGCGGCGAGCGGGCGAAGGTGGTGTGCCTCAGCTTCGGCGAACGGGGTGAGTCCGCCAAGGCATGGCGGGCGGGCAGGACGCTGAAGGAGATCAAGGAGATACGCCGCACCGAGGCGGAGAACGCCGCCGCGGCCCTCGGCGCCGAGATCGAGTTCCTGGACGCGGGCGACTACCCGCTGCAGGAGAGCGCCGAGCTGGTGGACCGGCTCGTCGGCGTCTACCGGGAGCTGAACCCCTCGGTGGTGCTCACCCACCCGCTGACCGACCCGTACAACGGGGACCACCCGGCCGCGAGCAGGATGGCGCTGCAGGCCAGGGTGCTGGCCCAGGCGGTCGGCTACGACGCGCCGGGGGAGCCGCTGGGCGCGCCCCCGGTCTTCTTCTTCGAACCGCACCAGCCGGAGCAGTGCGGCTTCGTCCCCCAGGTGCTGCTCGACATCACCGCGGTCTTCGACAAGAAGCGCGCGGCCATGGAGTGCCTGCCGGCGCAGCAGCACATGTGGGACTACTACACCGACCTGGCCAGGCGGCGCGGTGTGCAGCTCAAGCGCAACGCGGGACCCAATCTCGGGCTGCCCCATGCCACCATGGGTGAGGCGTACATGCGGTTGTACCCGCAGGTGACGGATGTGCTGCTATGAGGACCGTCGTCGTCACAGACCCTCCGCGCGCCGATGTCCGCCAGGCCGACGAGCTCGGCCGGTACGGCGTGGCGACCGTGCACGAGGCCCTGGGCAGGACCGGGTATCTCGGTCCGGGGCTGCGCCCCGCCTGGCCGGGAGCACGCATGGCCGGCAACGCCGTGACCGTGCTCTGCTGGCCGGGTGACAACCTGATGATCCACGTGGCCGTGGAGCAGTGCCGCGAGGGCGACGTCCTCGTGGTCACCACCACCTCACCGAGCACCGACGGCATGTTCGGCGAGCTCTTCGCCACCGCGCTCCAGCGCCGCGGGGTACGCGGCCTGGTGATCGACGCCGGGGTCCGCGACGTCGCGGATCTGCGGACGATGGGCTTCCCCGTGTGGTCGGCCGCGGTGAGCGCCCAGGGGACGGTGAAGGCCACGGCGGGCGCCGTGAACGTACCCGTCACCCTCGGCGGCCGGCAGGTCCGGCCGGGAGACACCATCGTGGCCGATGACGACGGTGTGCTGTGCGTCCCGCGTGAGGACGTGGCGCGGGGCATCAGCGCCGCGCACGCCCGGTCCCTGCGCGAGGAGGAGGCCCGTGCCGCCTTCCGGGAGGGCGAGCTCGGTCTGGACCGCTACCGGCTGCGCGAGCGGCTGCCCGGGATGGGGATCCGCTATGTGACCTCCGCCGAGTACGCCCGTCTGCTGGAGGGCGGGACGCCCCCGGGCTCCGCGCCCGCCGGCAGCGCGACGGGGGGTGCGTCATGACGGCTTCCGAGGCGGGTGTCCGCTGTCTGCTGATGCGCGGCGGAACGTCGAAGGGGGCCTACTTCCTGGCGGAGGACCTGCCGCGGGAGAAGGCCGAACGCGACGACCTGCTGCTGCGGATCATGGGCAGCCCCGATCCGCGCCAGATCGACGGCATCGGCGGTGCCCACCCCCTGACCAGCAAGGTCGCCGTCGTGTCACGGTCGGCCGACCCCGCCGCCGACCTCGACTACCTGTTCCTTCAGCTGGGCGTCGAGGAGGGCACCGTCTCCGAGCGGCAGAACTGCGGCAACCTGCTGGCCGGCGTGGGACCGTTCGGGGTGGAGCGCGGTCTGATCGCCGCGGGCGCCCCGTTCACGGACGTACGCATCCGGATGCTCAACATGGGCGGCGGCATCGCCACCGCGCGCTTCCCCACCGTGGACGGTGGCGTGCAGTACGCGGGCACGACCGCCATCTCGGGCGTGCCGGGCACGGCCGCGCCGATCGTCCTGAACTTCACCGGCACCGCGGGCTCGGTCACCGGGCAGCTGCTGCCGACCGGCAAGGCCCGGGACGTGATCGACGGCGTCGAGGTGACCTGCGTGGACAACGGCGTGCCCGTCGTCGTGGCGGCCGCCGAGGACCTGGGCATCACCGGGTACGAGCCGGCCGAGGAACTCGCCCGCGACCACCGGCTGCGCGACCGGGTGCAGTCGCTGCGGCTCCAGGCCGGGACGATGATGGGACTCGGCGACGTCTCCGGCACCTCCGTGCCCAAGACGACGCTCGTCGCCGCTCCGCGGGACGGCGGGACGCTGTGCACCCGCACCTTCATCCCCCTGCGCCCGCACACCTCCATCGGCGTGCTCGGAGCGGTCGGCGCACTCACGGCGGCGCTCGTCGACGACGGGGTCGCCCGGCGGTTCGCCGTCCTGCCCCCCGACGGGCACCCCCTGGACGTCGAGCACCCCACCGGCCACACGCAGATCGAGCTGGAGATCGACACGGCGACGGACCCGCCGACCGTGCGGCGCGCGGGCAACGTGCGCACCGCCCGCAAGCTCTTCGACGGAACCGTCTTCCCCCGCCACAGCGCACGCCCCGGCCCAGGACGGAGAACACCATGACACTGCTGCACGAGGTCGCCCACCTCGGCCATGTGGAACTGCTGACCCCGGAACCGGACAAGAGCCTGTGGTTCTTCACCGAGCTGCTCGGCATGACCGAGAACGGCACCGACGGTGACTCCGTCTACCTGCGCACCTGGGACGACTACGAGCACCACAGCCTGAAGCTGACCGCCCACCACACCTCCGGCATCCGCGGCACCGCGCTGCGCTGCTCCAGCGAGGAGGCGCTCAAGCGCAGGGTCGCCGCGATCGAGGAGACCGGAGCCGGCCTCGGCTGGCGCGACGGCGACGCCGGACTCGGCGCCACCTACTGCTTCCGCGACCCGGACGGCCACGAGATCCAGCTGTACTGGGAGACCGAGTGGTACCAGCCGCCGGACGAGCTGCGGCCGGCGCTGAAGAACCAGGCCCAGGCCTACCCCGGGCGGGGCGTGGGCGTACGGCGCCTCGACCACGTCAACTTCCTCGCCGCGGACGTCGAGCGCAACGGCACGTTCCTGTGCGACGCCCTCGGCGCCCGGGTCACCGAGCAGATCGTGCTGGACGACGGCACCATCGGCGCCCAGTGGCTGCACTTCGCCAACAAGTCCTACGACCTCGTCTACACCGAGGACTGGACGCAGAGCAACGGGCGGCTGCACCACATCGCCTTCGCGACCGACACCCGCGAGGACATCCTGCGCGCCGCGGACATCTTCCTGGACAACGGCGTCTTCATCGAGACCGGACCGCACAAGCACGCGATCCAGCAGACGTTCTTCCTCTACGTCTACGAGCCCGGCGGCAACCGCGTCGAACTGTGCAACCCGGTCGCCCGGCTGATCCTCGCCCCCGACTGGCGTCCCCTGACCTGGACCCAGGACGAACGCGCCAAGGGCCAGGCCTGGGGTCTGAAGACCATCGAGTCCTTCCACACCCATGGCACACCACCGGTCGGCTGAGCCGCCCGCCCACCAGAACGAGGAGAGCCGCAGTGCAGTACACCGAGGCGGAAGAAGTGGTGCGGGCGCATCGCGCACTCGCCGTGGTCGGCCAGTCCGACATGGTGTGGGGACATGTGTCCCTGCGTGATCCGCACGGGCGCGGGATCTGGATGAAGAGCGCCGGCTGGGGCTTCGAGGAGGTCGGCACCGAGCAGATCGTCCTGGTCTCCATGGACGGCGAGGTGCTCAGCGGCACCGGCAAGCGCCATCTCGAGTGGCCCATCCACACCGAGATCATGCGGGCCAGGCCGGAGGTCACCTGTGTGGTGCACACCCATGCCACCCCGGTGATCGCGTTCGCCTCCCTGGGCGTGTCCCTGCTGCCGGTCGACCGCGACGGAGTGCTGTTCACCGACCCGCAGATCCCCCGCTTCACCGTGACCGGGGGCCTGGTCAAGACCACCGGGCTCGGCACGGCACTCGCCGACACCCTGGGCGGCGCGCCCGCCTGCCTGATGCCCACCCACGGAATGGTCGCCGTCGGAACCGACACCGCGCACGCGGTGATGCACGCCGTCCTGCTGGAACGCGCGTGCCGGATGCAGCTGCTGGCGGCGTCCGCGGGCGGCCCGACCCTCTACTCCAACCACCACGAGGTCCTGGCCAAGCGCGAGGAGTGCTGGCCGGACAGCCAGATCCAGGCCGGCTGGGAGTACCTCGTCCGGCAAGCAGAACTCGCGTACCCCAAGGAGATGCCATGACAGCCGAGCCGACACTGCCCGCGGGCGCTTCCCGCCCCGTCGACGTGGACGCGTTGAGCGAGGCCACCCGCAACCGCACGTGGTCCATGCTCATCGCGGGAGAGCTTGTGCCGGCCGGATCCGGGGCGAGCTACGAGGACGTCTCCCCCGTCACCGGGAAGACGGTCGCACAGGTGCCGGACGCGACCGCCGAGGACGTCGAGACGGCCGTCGTGGCGGCGCGCGCCGCCTTCAAGGAGTGGGCGGCGACGCCGATCACCGAGCGCGCCCGGGTGGTCCGCGAGATCGCCCGCCGGGTACGGGAGCACGCGCCCGAGTTCGGCGCGCTGGACACCCTGGACGGCGGCAACATCATCCGGCTGTCCACCGCGGACGCCTACGCCGGCGCCGACGCCCTCGACTACTTCGCCGACTGCGCGGTGGCCCTCAAGGGCGAAACGGTGCCGATCTCTCCGTCCGCCCTGCACTACACCACCCAGGAGCCGGTCGGCCTGGTGGCCCGCATCATCCCCTACAACCACCCGATCATGTTCGCCACCGCCAAGATCGCGGCGCCGCTGGTCGCGGGCAACTGCGTGCTGCTCAAGCCTCCGCACCAGACTCCGCTGTCGGCCCTGCGGCTGGGCGAGATCGTGGCGGACCTGCTGCCGAAGGGCGTGCTGTCGATCATCACCGGCCAGGGCCCCGAGACGGGTCAGGCCCTGGTCGAGCACCCCGACATCCGGCGGATCGCCTTCATCGGCAGCCCGCAGACGGGACTGCGCGTCCAGCGCGCGGCGGCCGAGACCACCGTCAAGCACGTCACCCTCGAACTGGGCGGCAAGAACGCCCTGATCGCCTTCCCCGACGCCGATCCGAAGGCCGTCGCCGCGTCGGTGGTCCGCGGCATGAACTTCACCTGGGCCGGACAGTCCTGCGGTTCGACGAGCAGGCTCGTGGTCCACGAGGACATCCGCGAGGAGACGGTCGCCGAAGTCGTCCGTCTCATCCGGGACATGCGCATCGGCGACCCCTTCGACGAGCAGGCCGACGTCGGCTGCCTGGTCTCGCCCGAGCAGTTCGCGAAGGTCAACAGCTACCTGTCCATCGCCACCGGGGAAGGAGCGACGTGCGCCGTGGGCGGCGCCCCCAACCAGCCGGCGGCGCGGCCCCACGCGCTGATCGTGGAGCCGACCGTGTTCACCGGCGTCACCCCGGACATGCGCATCGCGCAGGAGGAGGTCTTCGGCCCGATCCTGTCCGTCCTGAGCTTCACCACCGAGTCCGAAGCCGTCGAGATCGCCAACTCCGTGGAGTACGGGCTGACCGGCTCCGTGTGGACCGACGACCTGCGCAGGGCGCACCGCGTCGCGGACGCCCTCGACACCGGCTACGTCTGGATCAACGACTCCGCACGGCACTTCGCCGGCACCCCCTTCGGCGGCTGGAAGGCCTCCGGGCTCGGCCAGGAGGAGTGCGTCGAGGAGCTCGTCAGCTTCACCCAGCCCAAGGCCGTCCACGTCAACTACGCCTAGCCACCGGAAGACTCCCCGCCCCGCGGGCGGCGCGTGGCACCGCCCGCGGGGAGGGCCAGAAAGGAACGTGAGGACCGTGGCAAAGAGTTCTGCCGTCTTCCGGCGGCACCAACAGCAGGAAGGCAGCACACCCATGAGCAAGTCCGCCGGCCCCCTCGACGACGCCGGGATAGAGATCGACGGCGTCGGCAAAACGTTTCGGTGGCGGAACAAGGGCGTCGCGGAGGAGGTCGTGGCCCTGGGCAAGGTGGACTTCACCGTCCGGTCCAACGAGTTCCTCGCGGTGATCGGCCCCAGCGGCTGCGGAAAGACCACCCTGCTGCGGACCGTGGCCGGGCTGATCAAGCCCGACCGGGGCGAGATCCGCGTCGGCGGACGGCCGGTCACCGGACCCGGCGAGGACCGGGCGGTGGTGTTCCAGCACTTCGGCCTCTTCCCCTGGAAGACCGTCGTGGACAACGTCAAGTTCCCGCTGCGCATGCGGGGCGTGCCCGACAAGGAGGCGGCGGCCACCGCCCGCGCGAACCTCAAGAAGGTCGGTCTGGAGGGCTTCGAGCGCAGCTACCCGCACCAGCTGTCCGGCGGCATGCAGCAGCGGGTGGGCCTGGCCCGGGCGCTCGCGACCGACGCGCGGATCCTGCTCATGGACGAGCCGTTCGGCGCGATCGACGCCCAGACCCGGGAGTTCATGCAGGAACAGCTGATGAAGCTCTGGGACGAGAACAAGAAGACGGTCGTCTTCGTCACCCACGACCTCGACGAGGCCGTCAGCCTCGCCGACCGCATCCTCGTGCTCTCCCGCCGGCCGAGCCGGGTCCGCGCCGTCGTCGACGTCGACCTCCCCCGGCCCCGCTGGGACTACGACGTACGCAGCGAGCCCGCGTTCGCGGAGGCCCGGCGCACCATCTGGGAGATGCTCCGCAGCGACCTCGTGGAGGAAGAGGAAGGGGCGGGCATCCATGCGGTCTGAACGCTTCTCCCCTCGCGCCGCGCTCGGCCGGGCCGCGCCTCACCTCGCGTTCGCCGTCGTCTTCTTCGGCGCCTGGGAGCTCTACGGCCGGTCCGACGACGCGCAGCTCCCCGCGGTCTCCGCCGTCGCCACCGCCATGGCCGACATCACTGCCGACGGCTCCCTGCCCAGCGCCCTGGGCTCCAGCATGCAGCTGCTGGTCATCGGCTTCCTCAGCGCGGCGGTCGCCGGGTTCGTGGGAGGCGTCCTGCTGGGCCGCTACCGGCCGCTCGACCGCACGCTCATGCCCTTCCTGAGCGCGCTGTACGCCGTCCCCACCGTCGCGCTGGTTCCCCTGGTACTGGTGTGGCTCGGATTCGGGCTGAGCGGCCGGGTGACCGTCGTGTTCCTCTCCTGCTACTTCCCGATCATGATGAACGTCTACGCCGGCGTCCGGGACACCCCGCCCGAACTCATCGAGGTCTCCCGCTCCTTCCTCGTCAAGTCCGAGTTCGGCCTGCTGCGCACCGTCGTCATCCCCGCGGCCGTCCCGTTCATCATGTCCGGACTGCGCCTGGGCATCGGCCTGGGAGTGGTCGGTATGGCCGTCGCCGAGGTCTATCTGCGCCTCGGCGGGATCGGAGCACTCATCGCCGCCTACGGCGCCACGTTCCGGCTCGACTACCTGTTCGCCGCGATCATCCCGCTGCCCCTGCTCGGGCTCCTCCTCACCAAGCTCTTCACCCTCATCGAGCGCCGTGCCGACGCATGGCGAGCCGGCTGAGCCGTCGCGTCCTTCGGCCGGCGACACGACACCGCGAACCGCAACCCCTGGACTGTGCCATGCAGACGATTGCCCTCACCGACCAGAAAGCCGACAGGCCCCCACCCCGCAAGCCACCCGGCCGCGTCCGACGCCTGTGGGCCCGGATGTGCACCCCGGAGTTCTACTCGCCCGCCTGCTTCCTCCTCGTCTTCTTCATCGCGTGGGAGATCGCGGGCCGCCGGATCGACCCCCTCCTCTTCGCCCCGCCGTCCCGGGTGGCAGAGGCCTTCGTCGACCTGGCGGCATCCGGTGAGCTGGTCACCGCGACCCTCACCACCCTCAACGCCCTTCTCGCCGGCTTCGGACTGGCCGTCCTGATCGGCCTGCCCTTCGGCGTCCTCCTCGGCCAGGGCAGCGTCTTCGGCCGCGTTCTGGAGCCCTACATCAACGCCGTCTACGCCACCCCGCGCGTGGTCATCGTCCCCCTGGTCATCATCTGGTTCGGGGTGGACTACTCCGGCCGGGTCTTCCTGGTCTGGCTCGGCTCCGTGATCCCGGTGATCATCAACACCGCGTACGGGGTCCGCAACGCCCGGCCCGACCTCATCGAGGTCGCCCGGTCCTTCCAGACCCCCCGCCACCAGCTCATCCGCCACGTCCTGCTCCCCGGCGCACTGCCCTACATCGCCGCGGGACTGCGCATCGCCGCGGGCCGCGCCGTCATCGGCGTCCTCGTCGCCGAGATCTTCCTCCAGAACACGGGACTGGGCGGTGTCATCCAGACCAACGCCGCCTTCTTCCGCACCGCCCCGATGCTCGCCGCGGTGATGCTCGTCGGCCTGATCGGCACGCTGTTCATCAGCTCGGTCAACGTCCTGGAGAAGCGCGTCGCCGACTGGAAGACGGCGGGCCGGGCCGAGTAGCCCGCGGCACCGCCCGTCCCCACCGCACCGCGCACCCGACCCCCCAGCCGCCGCCCCCCGCCTCTTCCCACCCACCGCCGGAAGCCCCCCCGCCGGCACGTCCCCGAAGAACAGGAACTCCCATGCAACACCGCACCGCACTCCGCCTCACCGCGGCCTTCGCCGCCATCGCCCTCGCGGCAGGCTGCAGCAGCGCATCGGACCAGGACTCCGGACCGCAGACGGCACCGAGCAGCGAGTTCGACTTCGACCTGGAGGGCCAGACCATCCGGCTGGGGCTCACCCAGCCCAGCGCCTACCAGATGGGCTCCTACTACTCCCGCGACCTGCTCGAGCAGTGGGGCGCGAACGTCGAGACCCAGGTCCTCGGCAAGACCACCGGAGTCGAGGCCATCGTCGCCGGCCAGCTCGACGTCGCGGCCCGGAGCCAGGAGGAGGCCCTGCGCGGCTCGGACTCCGGGGCGGATCTCACCGCCATCGGCTCCTGGCTCAGCTCCATCCCCTACGTGCTCATCACCAAGAAGGAAGTCAGCGACGTAGCCGATCTCAAGGGCCGCAACCTCGCCGTCGCCGGCCCGGCGAGCTTCGACAACCTGATGTTCCGCTACATCCTCGAGAACGAGGGTCTCGACCCCGAATCCGACGTCACGTTCACGGCGCTCGGTGCCCCGCCCGACCGTACCTCCGCGATGCTCTCCGGACGCGTCGACGCGGCCCTCCTCTTCGTCGACGGATGGATCTCCATCGAGGAACAGGCCGACGATCTCAAGAATCTCGGATATCTCAACGACACCCTTCCCGACCCCGGAATCGACAACGGATTCTGGTACGGCGACACGGAATTCCTGAAGAGTTCCGGTGACGTTCCGCTCGCCATCGCGTGCGCCAACCTCGAGGCCAACGCCTGGGCCAAGGACAAGGACGCCTTCGTCTCGTACACCCTCGACCACGTCAAGGGCGCCCTCGAACCCGACGTGGCCGCGGCCTACG
The DNA here is from genome assembly GCF_984686075.1 of Streptomyces speibonae. NCBI lineage: Bacteria > Bacillati > Actinomycetota > Actinomycetes > Kitasatosporales > Streptomycetaceae > Streptomyces > Streptomyces speibonae. The sequence goes on from NZ_OZ480260.1 coordinate 1,877,325, forward strand.
ACGAGGCACAGCGGCTGAACATGTTCCCGACCACGCCCGAGGAACTGCTCAAGACGGACCGCATCGACAACCTGGTCGGCATCCTCGCCGACCACGACATCGTGAAGGACGACCTCGACCCGAAGCAGATCGTCGACAGCAGCTACCTGGAAGAGGCCGCGGAAATGGGCTGCGGATCCTGATCCCGTAGGCCTCCGCGCCCACCGCACCGCAGCACCGTCGCCCGCCATGACGCATGGCGGGCGACGGTCTTCCGCATACGTCCGGCGCATCCCCGCCGTTCCGAACTTACATTTCACTCATGACAATGCACGGTGCATTCTGAGGTGCACCCGACACACCACAAAGGAAAAACTCATCGATGAGGAGCCCGCATTGTCATCCGTTCACCCGAAGAATTCCGGACGACGAGCCACTTCCCTGTGGACGGCCGCCGGCATCCTCGGCTGTGTCATGAACCCGGGCAGCACCCCGCTCTTCCTCGCCCTGATCGCCCTGATCGGCGCCGGTGCGCAGAGCGCGCTCAACCTCATCACCGCCTCGGTCGCCGACACCTACCCGGTGACGCTGCGCGCCACCGCCATCGGCTGGACCCACGGCGTCGGCCGGGGCGGGGCCATTCTGGCGCCGCAGCTCGGCGGCTGGATCCTGGCCGCGGGCTTCGGCCCGCACGCCGTCCTGGGCACGTTCGTCGTCACCGCGGCCCTGGGCGGTCTGTTCATGCTCGTGCTGACGGCGATCGGGGTGGCGGCGGCCGTGCGCCGCGCTCCGGCACCGCTCGTGTCGACGCGGAGCCGGTAGGCGGCGCACGGTCTCAGTCGGTCCCGGGGCGCGGATGGGCCAGCAGCCGGCGGGGGTCGGACGCCCGGGTGATGGCCGACTCGACGGCGGCGATGCGCTCGCCGAGCAGGGTCAGGGCGTCCACCGCGCGGGCCGCGGGATCCTCGCCGTGACCGGCCGCGCTCCGGGTGCGCACGTGGGCGGCCTTGAGCTCGGCCCAGCGGGCCGCCCCGTCGGGGGTGAGCGTGCCGCGCAGTTCGGCCAGCTTGAGCAGGCTCGCCTCGGCGCCGCTGGTGAGCGTCTGCGCCTCGGCCGCGTAGTGGTCGTCGATGACGGCGGTCAGCTCGGCGTCGTTCATGACGGGCTGGATCCGCTGGGCGATCCGGTTCATGTTGCGGTAGGAGCCCTGGAGGCGAAACGGCGGCTCGGTACGGGCCTCGTCGGACTGGGCGGCTGAGGCGATGTAGGCCTCGTTGACCGCGAGCACCGTCCGGCGGGCGGTGAGCAGATGGCGCAGCACGGCCAGGATCCGGTCCAGTTCGGTGGGCGGGTAGGGGTGGACGAGCCGGTCGGGGCGGGCCGTGGGGTCGCCGGCGGCGAGGCGGATCAGCAGGTCCAGGTCGGCGCGGTCGCGGGAGGCGAGCGGGGCGAGCACCGGGTTGGCGGTGAGGGCGTTCTCGACGAAGCTGAGCGCGAAGACGTCCTCCTTGCCGGCGAGGACGTCGCCGAGGTTCCACACGTCGGCGCGGTTGGCCAGCATGTCGGGGACCCGGAAGGCCTCGCCGGACTCGGTGTAGGGGTTGCCGGACATGCAGACGGCGAACCGCTTGCCGCGCAGGTCGTAGGTGCGCGGTTCGCCCTCCCACACGCCTTCCATCCGGCGGGTGGCGTCGCACAGCGGGATGAACTTCTGCAGCAGCTCGGGCGAGGTGTGCTGGATGTCGTCGAGGTAGAGCAGGGTGTTGTTGCCGGCGGCCAGCGCGAAGTTGATCTTCTCGACCTCCTGGCGGGCGGTGGCGTTGGGCGCCTCGGCCGGGTCGAGTGAGGTGACCGCGTGGCCGAGTGCCGGGCCGCTGATGCGGACCAGGACCAGACCGAGCCGGTGCGCCACGTACTCCACGAGGGTGGTCTTGCCGTAGCCGGGCGGGGAGACGAGCAGCAGCAGTCCGCCGGTGCCGGTACGGGCGGACTCGCCCGTGGTGCCGAGCTGTTTGGCGAGGCTGTCGCCGATCAGCGGCAGATAGACCTCGTCGACCAGCCGGTTGCGGACGAACGAGGACATCACGCGCGGCCGGTGGTCGTCCAGACGCAGCCGGGTGCGTTCGGCGACCACGAGGGCGGTGCGGCGGCGCTGGAAGGCGCGGAAGGCGGGGCCGTCGTGGTCCCTGAACTCCTCGGTGCGGTAGAGGAATTCGTCGAGGCGGAGGGTGAGGCGGCGGTCGGTGATCCGGGGGTGGGTGGCGATCAGCCCGTCCACCGTGACGGTCAGCGGGGCGTCCGATTCGTGGCGGGGCACGTCCGGGCAGAGTTCGGCGGCGACGGCCTCCGCGAGGTCGCCGGGCGTCACCGGGTCGCCGGCGGCGGTGGTGTACGCGGTCAGCCAGGCCTCGACCAGTTGCCGGCGGGCGGTGAGATCGGCGAGGGCGGGAAGGTCCTCGTCGTAGGCGTCCGTGGCGACCGTGCGGCGGAACTTGTCGAGCAGGGTGCGGGCCCGGGAGCTGATCACGAAGCCGTCGGGGCCGGTGGTCAGTTCGTCGAAGAGGTACGCGGCGCAGGCCTCGGGGCGGACGGCGGCGCCCGCGTCCCACTCCCCCACCGCGCGGGCCAGTTCGGCGCGCAGCGCGTCCAGCGCGGGCGGCGGGCCGAAGGCGTCACGGACCCGGGCGAGGGAGCGGGCGCGGCGGGTGAGGTCCTCGCGCTCCCGGTCCGTGGTGCCGTGGGCCCAGTAGAGCAGGGCGTGGGCACGGGCGGCGGAGGCGTGGCGCAGGGTTCCGGCGCCGTCGTACAGGGGCAGCAGGGCGGTGAGGATCGCGGTGGCGTCGTGGTCGTGGACGCCCCGCTCGTAGCCCTCGTCGTACGCCTCCTCGGCGGCCTTGCGGACCAGGGCGGCCAGGTCGTCGGCGCCGGCCAGGGCGTCGGGGCCGTGCTCGTGCAGCAGGCGGGCGGCGAGGTGTTCGGCGCGGTACACCTCCGGTGACTCGGAGGGCAGGTGCCGCTGCCACAGGGGCCGGTCGGCGAGCAGGGCCGGGTCGGTGACGGGGGCGCGGTAGTCGGTGCCGGTGAGGGCGACGGCGAGGCCGTCGCCGTGCGGGACGACGGTGAGGTCGAAGGGCTGGGTGGAGACGGCGAAGCGGTGGCCGCCGAGGCGGATGACGCGGCCGCCGTCCGCGTAGAGGTCGGTGCGGTCGCGCAGGGCGCGGGCGGCCTCCTCGTGGGCGGAGCGCAGTCGGCCCTCGAGTTCCTCTGCCCGTACCCGGTCGCCGAGTTCGCGCAGTTCGCCGGCGGTGCGGCGGACCTTGGCGACGAGCGGGTCGGAGGCGAAGTAGGTGCTGACCGCGTCGGTGTCGGTGAGGGAGGCGGAGCGGCGGGCGATCGTCTCCAGGACGCGGTCGGCGGCGGAGGCGAGCTGTTCGGCGCGGCGGGCGCGGGCGTCGGTGAGGCTCTGCTTGCGCGCGGCGAACGCCTCGTAGATCTCGGTGCGCTTGGCGGCGAGTTCGCCGAGGACGTCGTCGAACTCGGCGAAGCGGGACTCCAGCGACTCCAGCTGGGTCAGCACCCGGGTGAGCTGGTCGTCGCAGTGCTCGGGGTCGTCGGCCGCCGCGAGGGCGCCGGTGACGGTCTGGCCGAGCAGGGCGAGTTCGGCGGCGAACCCGGCGCGTGCCTCCTGGTCGAGGAGGCCCCGGCGGTGGGTGTCGAGGGTGGCGCGGGCGCGGTTGACGCCGCCCATGGCGTCGGCGACGCGTTCCAGGACGGTGGTGCGGACGGTGGCGTCGGTGATGTCGAGTCCGGCGACCACCTCGGTCACCGTGCGCAGTCCGTCGGCGAGTTCGTCGAGGCGGGCGGCGACGGGGGCGGCCTCGGCGGTGGTGGTGAGCGACTCGATGTCGGCGTGCAGCCGTTCGAGGTCGGTGTGGTGGGCGGCGAAGGCGTCCTCGCGGGCCAGGAAGGCGATCGCGCGCTGCCCGAAGGAGGCGAGGTCCGTCTCGGCCGTCCCGGCCAGCTCGTCGATGCGGTCGTGGTCCGCGTACCGCATGTCCTTCAGGGTCAGCAGATGGCCCTGGGCGTGGCGGAGTTCGGTGAGGCCGGTGACCCAGGCGGTGGCCTCCCGGGGCTGCTCGCCGCGCAGCCGGCGCACCACCGAGGCGATGCGGTCCGCGGCCTCGTCGAGCGCCTCGGCGGCCCGGCGGGTGAGGTCGCGTACGGTCTCGAACTCGGCCAGCACCTGCTCGGCGGTGGTACGCACCTGCTCCAGCGGGGTGCGCAGGTCGCCGAGTTCCGGCTCGCCCAGCCAGTGGTGGGTGTCCAGGGCGCGGACGCAGGCGGCCGCGAGGGTGGTGTAGATCTCGGCCGTCGGGGTGGTCTCGGCGGCGGAGCGGGCCAGGGACAGGCAGTCGGAGATGCCGCGGACGAGGTCGGCGTTGCCGACCCGGGCCAGTGCGCCCTCGCCGGCGGGCAGTGCGGCGGCGTGGGTGTCGGAGACGTAGGGCGACTCCCACAGCTGGACGGGGTGGACGCGGGCGGGCTCGTCGCCCTCGGGGCGCAGCAGGACGAGCTGTCCGTCGTCGAACAGCGCCCAGCCGTGGCCGGCCATGGGGGTGGCGACCGCCTCGCGGATCTGGTTGTACGACAGCAGCAGGGCGCGTCCGCGGGCGGGCGCGTGGAACGCGTAGAGCACGTCCTCGCCGTGGGGCGAGCGCACCTCGCGTTCGAACTCCATGCCGTCCGTGTCGAGTTCGTACGTCTTGTGGGTGCCGGCGGCGAGGCAGTAGCCGCCGGGGAAGACGATGCCCTGGTCCTCGGGCAGCCGGCGGCAGCCCTGTCCGATGCCGTCGAGGCGGACGACGGTGCGGGTGAGGGTGTTGAAGACCAGGTGGCGGGGCGCGGTCTCCTTGTAGGGGAGCACCCGCAGCAGGATCAGCGGGCCGACGCGGGCGTGGGCGATGTCGGCGTCGGCGAGGGACTGCAGGGGCTCGTCGACCGGCTCGGCGTGGATGCCGTCGGGGGTGGTGGTGTCGTTCTCGGTCTTGACGGTGAGGGTGCCGCCGAGGGTGTCGACGTAGATCTCGTCCTGGACGCAGACGTGCGGGTGGCGGCCGAGGACGTGGTTCTCGCGGGTGGCGGGCGTCCAGACGATGTCGGCGGGCGGGGTGGCCGCGTGGTCGCGGTCGCCGCGCGCGTCGAGGAAGGCGGTGCGGCCGTCCTCGGTCACCGACCAGCGCAGGACGCGGATGTCGCCGGGCTTCTCGCCGGTCTGGAAGACGGCGAGCAGCTTGCCGTCGACGCGGCGCAGCCGCAGCAGCCGGGCCTGGCGGTAGTAGCGGTGCAGGGCGGCGAACTCGCGGACGAAGTCGGGGTCGTCGAGGAGTCCGGGCACCGCGTCCTCGGGGAGGCGGCGCAGGTCGCGGTCGTGCGGGGCGAGCACGTCGCCGACCGCGGTGTCCCGGTCGGGCCGGGGCCGGGCCTCGTAGCCGAAGAGGAGCACGTCGCCCACGGCGACGATGTCGCGCGGGATGCTCGCGCGGTCGGTGCGCAGCCGCTCGGTGCCGGTGAGGCGCAGTTCGGGGGCGCCGAACTCCTCGGCGCGGCGGTGGTTCAGCGCCTCGGCACGGCGGGCGAGTTCGCCGGCCTGCGCGGTGAGGCGGTCGCGCAGTACCTGGTAGGCGCCGCCGTCGACCGCCGGCCCGGCCCCGCCCGGGGCGGGTGTACGGGACGCCTCGTGGGGCGCGTCCGGGCCGGGAGCCGTGCTGGTTCCGGGTGCGCCCGGGCCCGGCGTTGCGCGCGGGGCCGGGTTCGTGGGCTCGTGGGTGCCGGTGGTCATGGCTGCCTCTCGGGATGGGAGCGGTCGGGAGCCGCCGTCCCCTGTGCGGCGGCTCCCGACCGGATGGCGGTCAGGTCCTGGCGCGGCCGTTCAGCTCGGCCAGCGGTGTGTCGGACAGACCCAACTCGCCCGCTTTCTCGATCAGTTCACGGAACCGATCGGTGTGCTCCCCGCCCTGGCGCATGAGCCGCATCAGCAGCGCGGAGACCGTGAGGTTCTGCACGTCGCCCGTGGAGACGGAGCCGAGGATCCGGCTCAGGTCGTCGGTGAAGCTGGCCGAGCCGTCCAGCCAGGGGCCGGCGAGGGCCTGTGCGGTCTCGGAGTTCTTGACGAAGCCGTCCACGCCCTTGCCGAGCGCGATGGAGGACATGAGGCGGTCGAAGAACACCGACTCCCCGCCGACGATGTTGATGTCGGCGCTCTCCAGGCCGGTGGCGAGGACGGTGGCCTGTGCCTCGGCGACCTGCCGCTGCACGTCCAGTCCGGCGAGCCGGATGTCCTTCTCGGCTTCCAGCCGCAGCCGGTACTCCTCGTGGCCGCGCGACGCCTCGTCGAGGGCGGCCATCGCCGCCGCCTTCTCGGTGAGGCCGGCCGCCTCGGCGCGGAGCTTGCCGCTGATGGCTTCCGCGTCAGCGAGGGCCTTGGCGCGTGCGCCCTCGGCCTCAGCGCGCAGCCGGGCCTGGGTGGCCTCGGCCTCGGCGCGGCCCGCCTTCTCGATGACCTCGGCCTCCTTGTCGCGGACCTGGACGGTGGCCAGTCCCTCGGCGGCCGACTCCGCCTGGATCCCCTCGGCCAGCCGCAGCTTGGCCTGTGCGTCGAGGTCGGCGGTCTTCAACCGGGCCTCGGCGAGGGTGAGTTCCTCGGCGGCGCGGTGGGTGGCGGCCTGCTCGGCGGCCTCGGCGGCCTTGATGTCCTTGACCAGCTTCTCCTGCGCCTCGGCCTCCGCGGCGATGATGACGGCCTGGCGCTCCCGCTCGGCCTCCTCCACGGCCCGCAGCCTCTTGATGGACTCCTCCTGCTCGGCGACGGTACGGTCCACCGCCACCCGCTCGCGGATGACCTCGGCGATCTCCCGCTTCTCCGCCTCGACCTCCTTCTCGGCGGAGATCCTGGTCAGTTCGGTCTCCCGGTCCCGGGCGATGACCTCCAGCAGGCGGTCCTTCTCGATGCGCTCGCTCTCCACGGCGAGGACCCGCTCGCGGTTCTTGGCGGCGACGGCGACCTCGCGTGCCTGGTTCTCGCGCTGCACGCCGAGCTGTTCCTCGGTGCGCAGGAAGGCGCTCTGCGCGCGCAGCCGCTCCTCCTCCACCACCCGCGCGGTCTCGGCCTCCTCACGGGCCCGTACGGTCTCGATCTCCCGCTTCTGCTTGCTCTCGGCGTCGGCCTGCCGGCGCTCCAGTTCCAGGATCGCCTCGCGTGCGTCGACGTCCTGCCGGGTGATCTCCTTCTGCTCGTTGCGCTGGGCCTCGTTGGTGCGGACGTGCTCCACGGCCGTGAGCTCGGTGATCTTGCGGATGCCCTGCGCGTCGAGCACGTTGCCCGGGTCGAGCTGGGTCAGCGGGGTCTGCTCCAGGAAGTCGATCGCGGCGTCCTCGAGGTGGTAGCCGTTCAGGTCGACGCCGATGACCTCGATGATCCGGTACCGCAGCTCCTCGCGCTTGGTGTAGAGGTCGGTGAAGTCCATCTGCTTGCCGACGGTCTTGAGCGCCTCGGAGAACTTGGCGTGGAACAGTTCCTGGAGGGTGTTGCGGTCGCTGGCCCGGGCGGTGCCGACGGCCTGCGCGACCTTGATGACGTCGTCGACGGTCTTGTTGACCTTGACGAAGAACGTGATGCGGATGTCCGCGCGGATGTTGTCCCGGCAGATCAGGCCTTCCTTGCCGGCCCGGGTGATCTCGATGGTCTTCACCGAGATGTCCATCACCTCGGCCTTGTGCAGCACCGGCAGCACGACGGAGCCGGTGAACGTCACGTCCACCTTGCGGACCTTGGAGACGATCAGCGCCTTGCCCTGCTCCACCTTGCGGAAGAGCTTGGTGACCAGCAGCAGACCGATGAGCACGAGCAACAGGGCGACGCCGGCGAGTACGGCGAGGCCCACGGTGGCGGCATCCATGGGAGACGTCCTTATGGGCTGAAATAGTGGCAGAAGTCGGGTGAGGCGGTGCCTCGTTGGCGGGACGGGCGAATGACCGGTGAAGGAGGAGACGGCTCAGCGGGCGCTGTGGTTCTGCGACGCCCGCGGACTGAGGCCGTCCACTCGTCGGCGCTCCGCGCGCCGGGCCCCGTCCCGGTCCGCACCGCGTGAGCGCGGGGACCGGGACGGCCAGGGTTCGTCGGGGCAGGGCCGGTGCGACGGCCGCCCGTACCGGGTGACGGGCGGGACCGCGGCCGCGTCGCATGTGCGCATCTCCGCCCCCTCCCGTTCACCGCTCGACGACTTCGGGCAGCACTGCTCCCCTCCGGGCTCCGGCGCGGACACCTGCCGGTGTCCGGCACCGGAACCTTCCGCGGTGCTCCCCGGGAAGCATGATGCCCGATCGGGGCGGACCGGCGCATTGCCGGATTCCGGCAAGTTTTACTAGGGTCTGCATGCCGACGCATGCACACGAACGCATCAGGGATGCGTCAAGAGTTGGGGGGACCGGGTGACGGAACGGCAGATTCCGGAAGAGTATCTGGAGGGCTATCCCCGCATTCTCGCCGAGGTGGCGGCGACGGGCCGACGCCTCACCCGGGACGAGATCGCCTCACGGCGGGTCCTGGGGGAACGGGCCGCGGAGGCGGGTTTCAATCTGCGCTCCCTCGTCAGCGCGCATCTGTCCGCGGCGCGCGGCGCGTGGCCGCCCGGCGAGGATTCGGCGGACGACGCGCTCGCGGCCGTCCAGCAGGTCGTGGACGCGTTCGCCGAGGGCTACGAGCGCGCACAGCGGCTGGCGGTGCGTCAGGAGGAGGCGGCCCGGCGGGAGTTCATCGACGACCTGCTCTACGGCCGCAGCGACCTGGGCCGGCTCGCCGAACGCGCCGAGCGCTTCGGTCTACGGCTGTCCCACGAACACGCGGTCGCCGTCGCGCAGGGGCCGGCCGCCTACGACGAGGGCGACCCGGTGCCGCGGCAGGTGGAGCAGGCGCTGATAGCCCGCTTCAACGACCGCAGCATCCTGCTCACCACGAAGGACGGCCGGCTGCTGTGCATCGCGCCGGGGCATCAGAAGGAGGTGCTGACCTACTTCGCCAAGCAGGCGCACGCCGCCACCGACGGCGGCCAGGTCGCCATCGGCCGCCCGCAGTCCGGGCCGGGCGGGGTCGTCCAGTCGTACGAGGAGGCCCTGAGCTCCCTGGAGATCGCCGAGCGGCTGGGGCTGGACGACCCGGTGCTGCGCGCCGCCGATCTGCTCGTCTACCCGGTGCTCGCCCGCGACCGCCAGGCCATGTCCGACCTGGTGCACAACACCCTGGGCCCGCTGTCCACGGCCCGGGGCGGCGCCCAGCCCCTGATCGACACGCTCACCGCCTACTTCGACTCCGGCTGCGTGGCCGCGGAGGCGGCCCGGCGCCTCTCCCTGAGCGTGCGTGCGCTGACGTACCGCCTGGAACGCATCAGCAAACTCACCGGCGCGAACCCTGCCGACCCGGCCCACCGCTACATGCTCCAGACAGCGGTGATCGGCGCCCGCCTCCTGGACTGGCCGAACAGCGACGCGTAGCGCCTGGCCGGCAGGCAGGACCCCGATGATCAGCACGCGCCTGCCGGACCGCCCGGGCGGCGACGCGTAGAGCCTCGCCGACAGGCGGGCAAGGCCGTCACCGGACGCCGACGACCGGCACGCGGCTGCCGGACCACCCGGGCGACAACGCACAGACGGGCACTTCGACACCCCGCCACGCGGCCAGCTCCCGCAACGCCCCGGCCCACAACAACCTCGCCCGGACACAAGGCACCGATGACCGGCATCAGGCCGCCGGACCTGCCGGGAGGCGACACGTGAGCCGTCGGCCCGCGCGCCGGGCCGCCGCCAGGGGCTCCCGCCTCGCCGGCCGGCGAGGGACTCGGCGTCCCGCCACGCCACCAGCTCATCCCGGCGACCGCGGCACAGGGCGACGCCCCCACCGGGCGGCGCGGCTGCCCGACCGCGCCGGACGGTGGCGCGTGTGCCGTCGCCGGCAGGCGCGGAAACTCGGCGGTTCGCCGTATGGTCGGCTCGGCCGGGGGCCGACCCGGGCACGGGCGGCGGTGGTCGGCGCGCGGCTGCCCGGCCGGGCCCGACAGTGACGCGTATGCCGTCGTCCGCAGATGCGGGAACCCGGCGGTTCGCCGTGCGGTCGGGGCGGTCAGGGGGACCTGGGTACAGGGGCGTCGCCGGGTGGGGGGCGTCAGGGTGGGGTGGGGTCGGTGGGCAGGAGCTCTCGGTGCAGGGACTCGGGGGGCAGTGCCAGTACTCGGGGGATCTCCGTGTTCCAGTGCGTGGCCAGGTCGTTCAGGGTGGCGGCGAAAGAGCGCTGGGGGCGGCCTCGGACGAGGGTCAGGGCGATGGCCGCCACCGGGCGGTACAGACGGCGGCCGCGGATGCGGACCGTGACCGTCACGCGCCAGTGGCCCTCGAGGCCGCCGGGCGCGGGGACCGCCCGCAGTTCCGCCCGCCCCGCGCCGCACTCCACGCGCGCCCACAGCGGTGCCGTGCGCCCCCGGCGGCCCGAGTCCGCCGCCGTCCACCAGTCGTCGCAGCGCAGCCGCGCCGCACCGCTCACCCGGGACAGGGCGGACCACACGCCCGCCACCCGCGCCCGCCCGTCGATCTCGACCAGGCGCGGACGGTCCGGCCGGCGCAGCAGACCCCGTCCCTCGACCTCCGCGTCCGGCGCCGACACCGCGAGCGCCAGCCGCAGCGCGCGCCGGCGGTGCCACTCCTCCACCCCGACCCGCACCGTCTCCCGCGCGTCCCCGGTGCTCTCGTACACGGCCCCGGGGTGGAGATGGCGCCCCTCGGCGAGCCGTACGTCCGGCACGGTCCGCCCGTCCGGCAGCAGCACCCGCCCCGCCTCCGCACGGCTGCCCTCCGCCAGGTCGAGCAGGACGGCGAGGGCGTCGGCGAGCCAGGGAAGCGGGACGGGTGCGAGGGACACCGTGTGACGGAGAACGGCCATGGGGCCAGCCTGGCGAACCGGCCGCGGGCGGGTCCATGCCCGGCGACGGCAGGAACGGCGCGGTCGCCCTTCCGGCCCACGGCAACGGGTGGGCAGGAAGGGCGCCGGTCAGTCCTGGACCAGGGTGATGTCCCGGTGCTCGACGGCGTGGGTGACGGGCAGCAGCAGGATGCCGCCGGGGCGCAGCTCCATGACCGTGGCCTCGACGTGCGCCGAGCCGGCCTTCAGGGTCGCGCCCTGCACATGGCCGGAGTTCACCCAGCGGTGCTCCTTGCCGTCGCACACCGCGCGGGTGCCCCCGATCGGGTAGCGCTTCCCGGGCTCGGCCGCCTGGCTGATCGAGGAGGCGACGAAGACCTCTCCGGTGGCGGCGGTGCAGCGGTAGGTGCCGGAGAGGGTGACGCCGTAGGAGTCGACCCGTCCCTCCGCATCGACCGTCACGGACTCCTCGGGCGCGGCCTGCGCGGTCGCGGAGGGGGCTGCCGCGGCGGTGCCGAGCAGCAGGAGCGCGGCACCGGCCGCCGCGCCGAGGTAGGGACGTACAGGCACGGGGAAACCTCCACAGGTGAGGGGAAGGGGGCGTTTCACCCCTACCCGGCCAGGGGGTGCGCGGCCACGCCTCGTCACCCCTTCGGCGGCGGAAGGCATCGGCTGTCGGGGAACCGTCCCGGGATTGTCCTGGAGCTGTCACGTTCCACGACGGGCCGTTCCGGTGCGTCGGCGGACGGAGGATGGTCGTGCGTACGACCCATTCGGATCGTCACCGATGTGGAGGTGCGCCATGTGTGCCCACCAGCCTTCCTGCCCCCGGACCGAGTCCCGCGTCCCGCACGTCGTGGCCGCCCACCCCGAGCAGGGGTGGAGCCTGCTGTGCGACGGCGTGATCGTCTTCGACGACACCGGCGAGCTGCTCCCCGACGGCCGGGTGGTCGCCCCGCACCGGCTCCCCGCCGAGAGCCTCGCGGTCGCCGCCTAACACCGTCCGCGGCACCGGCCGCGCCCGCCGCCCGGCGCGCGCCGCTCAGCGCCCGCCACCCGGCGCCCGCCGCTCATCCCTCCGCGACGAACCACCGCAGCAGGGAGGCCAGCCGCTCCGGCCGGTCCTCGGCGATCAGCGTCCGGGTCCTCTTCAGCTCCACCAGCCTGCCCCGGGGCAGCAGTTCGGCCAGCAGGCGGCCGTGCTCGCGGGGCATCATCCGGTCCTCGGCCGCCCAGACCACCAGCGCGGGCCGGTCGAAGTACCGCAGCCCCTGAGCGGCCTCGAGCAGTTCGGACCGCCGCACATGGGTGCCGTAGTGCCGGAAATCCCGCCGGATCGCCGGTTCGGTGCGCAGCGGCCGCAGCCACCGCTCGACGATCTCGTCCGGCACCGGGCGCAGGGTGAGCGCGCCGAAGCCGACCGGCAGTCCGCGCAGGGGTTTCAGGCCCAGGGCGCGCACCATGAGCGGGACGCCGCCGGGGATCCGGCAGGCCGCGGTGATCATTTTCCCGGGCAGGCCCGGCGGATAGTTGTCGAAGGCCTCGCAGGAGATCAGCACCAGCCGGGCCAGCCGCTCGGGATGCCGGGCCGCGACCGTCTGGGCGCGTCCGCAGTCGCTCTCGACCAGGGTGACGTCCCGCAGGTCGAGCCGGTCGAGGAACTCCACGATCAGCTCGTTGACCAGGTCGGGCGTGGGCGGCCGGGACATCGGCCTGCGGTGCGCGCCGTACGGCAGGGTGGGCGCGATCAGCCGGTGGCCGGGGCGCAGCACGGCGATGACCTTCCGCCAGACGGAGGAGTCGTGCAGGAGTCCGTGCAGCAGCACGACGACCGGCCCCTCGCCCCCGGTGTCCTCGTACTCGATCGTGCCCGCGCTCAGTGCGATCTCCGGCATGACGCCAGGCTAGATGTGTCCGCACGGCACGGCGCGGCGCGGGCCGTCACCCGCTCAGGGCAGCACCGCGAAGCCGTCGAGTTCCACCAGGGCCTCCTCGTCCCACAGGCGGACCACTTCGACGACCGCCATCGCCGGGTAGTCGCGTCCGGCCAGTTCCCGCCATGCCGTCCCGATCTCCCGGGCGTGGGTGCGGTACGCGGCGACGTCGGTGGCGTACACGGTGACGCGGGCCAGGTCGGCGGGGGTGCCGCCGGCGGCACGCAGGGCGGCGAGCAGGTTGGTCAGGGCCCGGCTGAACTGTTCGGGCAGGGTGTCGCCGACGACCTTGCCGCCGGGGTCGAGCGCGGTCTGGCCGGCCAGGAACACCAGCCGGGAGCCGGTGGCGACGACGGCGTGCGAGAAGCCGGCCGGCGGGGAGAGTTCGGGCGGATTGACGCGCTCGGCGGTCACCGGACCTCCAGGTTCTTGTACGACTCCTTGGCGATGATGCCCCGCTGCACCTCGCTGGCCCCCTCGTAGATGCGGGGCGCGCGGACCTCCCGGTAGAGGTGTTCGAGCAGGTGCCCGCGTTGCAGGGCCCGCGCGCCGTGCAGTTGGACGGCGCGGTCGACGACGTACTGCGCGGTCTCGGTGGCGAGCAGTTTCGCCATCGCCGAGCGCCGGGGGACGTCGGCGGCGCCCGCGTCGTACGCCGTGGCCGCCGCGTACACCATCAGGCGGGCCGCCTCCGTGCGCAGGGCCATCTCGGCGACCTGGTGGGCGACGGACTGCAGGTCCTTCAGCTTGCCGCCGAAGGCGTCCCGCCGGGCGGTGTGGCGCAGGGTGGCGTCCAGGGCGGCCTGGGCCATGCCGACCGCGAAGGCGCCGACGCTGGGCCGGAACAGGTTGAGGGTGTCCATGGCGACCCGGAAGCCGCCGTCGGGCTCGCCGAGCACGTCGTCGGCGGTCACCGGTACGGCGTCGAACCGGAGCGCGCCGATGGGGTGCGGGGAGATCATGTCGAGGCGGCTGCCGGTGAGGCCGGGACGGTCGGCGGGGACCAGGAAGGCGGTCACGCCGCGGGCGCCGGCACCGGGGGTGGTGCGGGCGAAGACGGTGCAGAAGTCGGCGTCGGGGGCGTTGGAGATCCAGCGCTTGTCGCCGGTGAGCCGCCAGGCGCCGGGCCCGTCGGGGTGCGCGGTGAGCGACAGGGCCGCCGCGTCGGAGCCTGCGCCCGGCTCGCTCAGCGCGAACGCCGCGACGACGCTGCCGTCGCTCACCCCGGGCAGCCAGCGCTCACGCTGGGCGGGGGTGCCGTGGGCGTGCACCGGGTGGGCGCCCAGGCCCTGGAGGGCGAGCGCGGTCTCCGCCTCGGTGCAGGCCTGGGCGAGGGACTCGCGCATCAGGCACAGCTCGAGCGCGCCCGAGGTGAACAGGCGGGACAGCAGTCCGAGGGAGCCCAGTTCGGCGACCAGGGCGCGGTCGACCCGCCCGGGTTCGCTCTTCTCCGCGAGCGGGCGCAGCCGCTGGGCCGCCAGCGCGCGCAGCTCGGCACACCAGGCGACTTGTGCCGGTTCGAGCGAGAATGCGGTCATCGCCGGTCCTTCCCTCGCGGCTGGGCCGCTCCGAGGTTATCGCGGACCATTGACTGTCGTCACCAACACGCTACGCTCCCCGTGCGAGCCCACCACGCCAAGGGGGCGAACCGCCATGAATCCACGGGCCACCGCGCACGTCGACACCTTCGCCCGCGACCATCTCCCGCCACCCGACGAGTGGCCGGAGCTCCGCTTCGACCTGCCGGAGCTGCGCTACCCCGAGCGGCTGAACTGCGCCGCCGAACTGCTGCACGGCCCGCCCGACGACCGCCCGGTGTTCCGCACCCCCGACGGCGCGTCCTGGACGTACGGCGAACTGCGGGCGCGGGTGGACCGGCTCGCGCACCTGCTCACCGGCGACCTCGGGGTCGTCCCCGGCAACCGGGTGCTGCTGCGCGGGCCCACCACGCCGTGGCTGGCCGCGTGCTGGCTGGCGGTGCTGAAGGCGGGCGCGGTCGCCGTCACCGTGCTGGCCCAGCAGCGCGCGCACGAGCTGAGCACCATCTGCTCGATCGCCGAGGTGCGCCACGCGCTGTGCGACGTGCGATCCGTGGACGACCTGGCCAAGGCCGAGGTCCCGGGCCTGCGGATCGCCACGTACGGCGGCGACACACCGGACGACCTGCTGCGCCGCCCGGCGCCCGGTACCCCGTACGAGGCGGTGCCGACCGCCGCCGACGACGTCGCGCTGATCGCCTTCACCTCCGGCACCACCGGACGGCCCAAGGGCTGCATGCACTTCCACCGCGACGTGCTGGCGATCGCGGACACCTTCTCCCGGCACGTGCTCAGGCCGGTCCCGGACGACGTCTTCGCCGGCAGCCCCCCGCTCGGCTTCACCTTCGGCCTGGGCGGACTCGTGGTGTTCCCGATGCGGGCCGGCGCGAGTGCCCTGCTGCTCGAACAGGCGCACCCCGAGCAGTTGCTTGCGGCGGTCGCCGAGCACCGGGTGTCGGTGCTGTTCACCGCGCCCACCGCCTACCGGGCGATGCTCGGCGCGGCGGCCCCCCGCGACCTGTCCTCGCTGCGCCGGTGCGTCTCGGCGGGCGAGAACCTGCCGGCCGCCACCTGGAACGCCTGGTACGAACGCACCGGCCTGCGCATCATCAACGGCATCGGCGCGACCGAACTGCTGCACATCTTCGTCTCGGCCGCCGACGAGGACATCAGGCCGGGGGCGACCGGGGTGCCGGTGCCCGGCTGGCAGGCGCGCGTGCAGGACGCGGACGGCGCCCCCGTGCCGGACGGGGAGCCCGGCCTGCTCGCGGTGCGCGGCCCGGTCGGCTGCCGCTATCTCGCCGACCCGCGCCAGCGGGACTACGTACGCGGCGGCTGGAACATCACCGGTGACACCTACGTCCGCGACCCCGACGGCTACTTCCGGTACGTGGCCCGCGCCGACGACATGATCATCTCGGCCGGGTACAACATCGCCGGACCCGAGGTGGAGGACGCCCTGCTGCGCCACCCCGACGTCGTCGAGGCGGCCGTGGTGGGGCGGCCCGACGAGGCACGCGGCCAGGTGGTGGTGGCGTACACGGTGGTCAAGGAGGGCGCCGAGCGCGACGCGGAGGCCCTGCGCGCCTTCGTGAAGGAGGAACTCGCCCCGTACAAGTGCCCCCGCGAGATCGTCTTCATGGACGCGCTGCCGCGTACCGCCACCGGCAAGCTCCAGCGCTTCCGGCTGCGCACTTCCGCCGGTACAAGGGATGACCAGGGCTGATGCGGGGGAACGGCACCCGCCGGCACGACCTAAGATGATCAACGTGTCCGACCAGCATGCTCCACGGTCTCTCATCGTCACGCTCTACGGCGCCTACGGCCGCTTCGCGCCGGGCCCGGTGCCCGTCGCCGAACTGATCCGGCTGCTGGCCGCGGTCGGCGTGGACGCCCCGTCCGTGCGTTCCTCGGTGTCCCGGCTCAAACGGCGCGGGCTGCTCGTCCCCGCGCGCACCGCGCGGGGTGCCGCCGGGTACGAACTGTCCCCGGACGCACGCCAGTTGCTGGAGGACGGCGACCGGCGCATCTACGCCACCGCCCCCCACCGGGACGAGGGCTGGGTGCTCGCCGTGTTCTCCGTGCCGGAGTCCGAGCGGCAGAAGCGGCATGTGCTGCGCTCCCGGCTGTCCGGCCTCGGCTTCGGCACGGCGGCACCGGGCGTGTGGATCGCGCCCGCGCGGCTGTACGAGGAGACCCGGCACACGCTGGAGCGGCTGCGGCTCGACGGGTACGTCGACCTCTTCCGCGGTGAGCACCTCGGCTTCGCGCCCACCGCGGACGCGGTCGCACGCTGGTGGGACCTGGCCGGGATCGCCAAGCAGCACGAGGCGTTCCTGGACCGGCACGGGCCCGTGCTGCGCTCCTGGCAGGAGCGGTCCGACACCCCGCCCGAGGAGGCCTACCGCGACTACCTGCTCGCCCTGGACTCCTGGCGCCACCTGCCCTACACCGACCCGGGCCTGCCCGCCGCCCTGCTCCCCCGGGACTGGCCCGGTACGCGCTCCGCGGCCGTCTTCCACGCGTTGCACGAGCGACTCCGCGACGCGGGCGCCCGCTACGCGGCCCTGGAGTCCCGCTGACCCGGACACCCCGCCCGAGTGTCATGCGTCACACTTCCCATGATTCAGGGAACCTTTAAAGTCTCCCTTCCCTCTTCTCATCATTCTCATCTACGGTCGGTCCGCATGAGTCTCCTGCGCAATGTGAACCGGGCCCTGACCGTCACCACCGGCCTCCAGGTGCGGCGGGCTCCCCGTACGGCCTCCCCCCGGCCGGCCGTGAACCCCGCCGAGCGCCCGGCGGGCCCGTACCACCGCCCGTCGGCCGGGGAGCTGGCGACCGAACGGTTGCTGCGGCAACCGGTCTTCATCATCTCCTCCATCCGCTCCGGCTCCACGCTGCTGCGCATGATGCTCGGCGCCCACTCCCGGCTGCACGCCCCGCACGAACTGCACCTGGGCGCGATCGACGTCACCTGCGCCAACTGGTTCTCCGAACGCGCCATGAAGGCCCTCGGCCTGGGCCGCGGCGACCTGGAACACCTGCTGTGGGACCGCATCATGCACCGCGAACTGGTCACATCGGGCAAGGAGTTCGTCGTCGAGAAGACGCCGGCCAACGTCTACATGCACCGGCGGATCCGGGACTGCTGGCCCGACGCCCGGTTCGTCTTCCTGCTGCGCCACCCGGAGTCCGTCGCCCGTTCGTGGCACGAGAGCGACCCCGTCAAGCGCCCGTACGACAAGGCCGTGACCGACGTGCTGCGCTACCTGGACGCCGTCGAGAAGGCGCGCGCCGCCTGGGAGGACGGCTGCACCGTGCGCTACGAGGACATCACCGCCGACCCCGAGCGGGAGATGCGCCGGCTGTGCGCGTTCCTCGGCATCGACTACGAGCCGGCCATGCTCGAGTACGGCACGAAGAGCGGCGGCGAACTCGTCCGGGGGCTCGGCGACTGGCGCGACAACATCCGGACCGGCACGGTGCAGCCGGGCCGTCCGCTGCCCCGGCGGGAGGAGATCTGCGAACGGCTGCGCCCGACCTGCGAGGCCTGGGGCTATCCGGCCTGAGCGGGTCGGTCGCCCAGGGTGAGGCGGGGCTTGGGCGCGTCGGTGCGCCCGGTCTGCGGGCGGCGGCTGCCCGCGCGGTACTGCGGCGGCCAGACGACGCCCGGCCCCTCGTAGCCCTGCTCGGCCGCCGCGTGCAGGGTCCAGTGCGGGTCGTAGAGGTGCGGCCGGGCCAGCGCGCACAGGTCCGTACGCCCGGCGAGGAGCAGGGAGTTGACGTCGTCCCACGAGGAGATCGCCCCGACCGCGATCACCGGGACGCCGGCCTCGTTGCGCACCCGGTCGGCGAACGGGGTCTGGTACGAGCGGCCGTACTCCGGCCGCTCGTCGGCCACCACCTGCCCCGTCGACACGTCGATCGCGTCGGCGCCGTGCGCGGCGAAGGCGCGGGCGACCTCGACCGCGTCCTCGGCGGTCATGCCGCCCTCGGCCCAGTCGGTGGCGGAGATGCGGACGGTCATCGGCCGGTCCCCGGGCCACACCGCGCGCACGGCGTCGAAGACCTCCAGCGGGAAGCGCAGCCGCTTCTCCGGTGAGCCCCCGTAGGCGTCGGTGCGGCGGTTGGTCAGCGGGGAGAGGAAACCGGAGAGCAGATAGCCGTGGGCGCAGTGCAGTTCCAGCAGGTCGAAACCGGCCCGCGCGGCCCGCAGGGCGGCGGCCGTGAACTGCTCCCTGAGGTCGGTGAGCTGGGCCCGGCTCAGCTCCCGGGGCACCTGGCTGCCCGGCTTGTACGGCAGCGGGGACGCGGCGACGAGCGGCCAGTTGCCGTCGTCGAGCGGCTCGTCCATGCCCTCCCACATCAGCTTGGTCGAGCCCTTGCGCCCGCTGTGGCCGAGCTGCACGCCGATCGCGGTGCCGGGCGCCTGGGCGTGCACGAAGTCGGTGATCCGCCGCCACGCCTCGGCCTGCCGGCCGGTGTACAGGCCCGCGCAGCCGGGGGTGATGCGGCCCTGCGGGCTGACGCACACCATCTCGGTCATCACCAGTCCGGCGCCGCCGAGGGCGCGGGCGCCCAGGTGGACGAGGTGGAAGTCACCGGGCACGCCGTCGGCCGCCGAGTACATGTCCATGGGAGAGACGACGACCCGGTTGCGCAGGGTCAGACCGCGCAGCCGGAACGGCGTGAACATCGGCGGCGTGCCGGGCGGGCAGCCGAAGGCGCGCTCCACCGATCCGGTGAAGCGGGCGTCGCGCAGCCGCAGGTTGTCATGGGTGACGCGCCTGCTGCGGGTCAGCAGGTTGAAGGCGAACTGGCGGGGCGGCTGGGAGAGGTACACGGACAGGTTCTCGAACCATTCCAGGCTGGCCCGGGCGGCGCGCTGGGTGGAGGCGACGACGGGCCGGCGCTCGGCCTCGTACGCGCTCAGCGCGTCGTCGAGGGCGGGCTGCTCGCGCAGGCAGGCGGCGAGCGCCAGCGCGTCCTCCACGGCGAGCTTGGTGCCGGAGCCGATGGAGAAGTGCGCGGTGTGCGCGGCGTCGCCGAGGAGGACGGTGTTGCCGTGCGACCAGCGCTCGTTGACGACCGTGCGGAAGGTGGTCCACGCCGAGTTGTTGCCCCGCAGCGGCCGTCCGCCGAGCGCCTCGGCGAAGATCTTGGCGCAGCGCGCGAGGGACTCGTCCGTGTCGAGCTCGTCGAATCCGGCGGCGTGCCAGACCTCTTCGCGCATCTCGACGATCACGGTGGAGGCGCATGGGCTCTGCGGCCCGGAGGGCCTCGTTGAGGGGTGGTGGCCGGGCGACGGGCGGGCGAAGGGGTAGCCGTGCAGCTGCATCACGCCGTGCTCGGTCTCGGCGATCTCGAACCGGAAGGCGTCGAAGGCGAAGTCGGCGGCCAGCCAGATGTAGCGGCAGCGGTGTGCGGTGATCCGGGGCCGGAAGACGTCCGCGAAGGCCTCGCGGGTGGTGCTGTTGACGCCGTCGGCGGCCACGACGAGGTCGTGGGTGGCGGCCAGGCGGGCCGGGTCGGGGGCCGGGGAGCGGAAGCGCAGGTCGACGCCGAGGGCGCGGCAGCGGTCGTGCAGGATCTGAAGGAGGCGGCGGCGCTCGAGCGCGGCGAAGGCGTGCCCCGTGGAGGTGTGGCGGGTGCCGCGGTGGACGATGTCGATGTCGTCCCAGCGGACGAAGTCGCGTTGCAGGGCCGCGTAGACCTGCGGGTCGGCGTGCTCGATCCCGCCGAGGGTCTCGTCGGAGAGGACGACGCCGAAGCCGAAGGTGTCGTCCGGGGCGTTGCGTTCCCAGAGGGTGATCTGCCGACCGGGGTCCAGCCGCTTGAGCAGCGCCGCGGTGTAGAGGCCGCCGGGGCCTCCGCCGATGATCGCGACGCGCTGCCCCCGGGGGTGTGCGGTGCCGTGCGTCATCGGGTCACCGTCCCTGCCACTTCGCAGGACGCTTCTCGGTGAAGGCCGCGTGGAACTCGGCGTAGTCCTCGCCGGTCATCAGCAGGGCCTGGGTCGACGCGTCGAGTTCGACCGCCGCCGACAGGGGCATGTCCAGTTCGGCCGTGAGCAGCGCCTTGGTCTGGGCGTGGGCGAGGGCGGGGCCGTCGGCGAGGCGGCGGGCCAGGCTCCGGGCGGCCTCGTCGGCGCCGCCCTCGTCCGTGAGAGTGCTGATCAGGCCGATCCGCTCGGCCTCCGGGGCGCGCACCGGCTCGCCCAGCATCAGCAGCCGCGTCGCGTGGCCCAGGCCGACGACCCGCGGCAGCAGGTACGCGGCGCCCATGTCGCCGCCGGAGAGGCCGACCCGGGTGAAGAGGAAGGCGAAGCGGGCGCTGGGGTCGGCGACGCGGAAGTCGGCGGCCAGGGCGAGGACCGCGCCGGCGCCG
Organism: Streptomyces speibonae; assembly: GCF_984686075.1. Classification (NCBI taxonomy): domain Bacteria; kingdom Bacillati; phylum Actinomycetota; class Actinomycetes; order Kitasatosporales; family Streptomycetaceae; genus Streptomyces; species Streptomyces speibonae. The sequence continues at coordinate 1,898,129 of NZ_OZ480260.1, forward strand.
GCCGCCACGCCGTGCACCGCGGCGATCACCGGGAACGGGCACTCCCGTACGGCGCGCACCACCTGGCCGGTCATGCGGTTGAAGTCGAGCAGCTGGGCGGTGTCCATGGCGAGGGTCGCGCCGATGATCTCGTCGACGTCGCCCCCGGAGCAGAAGCCGCGTCCCTCGCCGGCCAGCACCAGGGCCCGCACCGCGCGCTCCCGGGACAGCTCGGCGAGCAGGTCGCGCAGGTCGGCGTAGGCGCCGAAGGTGAGCGCGTTGAGCTTGTCGGGGCGGGCGAGGGTGACGGTCGCGACGCCGTCGTCGAGGTCGACGCGCAGATGCTCCCAGCGGCCGGTGCGGGCGGCGGAGCCGGTGAAGGGACTCATGAGGGCGGCCTCCTCGGGCGGGCGCGGCGCTGCTCACTGACCTCGGTCCTCCCGAAGTTATCACCGATCGGTGACTGTCGTCACGAGCACGCGATACACCGTTCGGGGGCCGTCACTTCCGTCACGGCTTGTCGACACACCGGTAACGGTGGGATCAGGCGTGCGAGGCGGGGCGCCGGCATGGGTAGGCCGTCCGTTGCCGGGGCCGGACGCCCCGGCCGGCGCCCGGCCAGTACACCGGGACCGGCCCCCGCGAAGGGCGGCACCGGGTGCGCCGTACCATGACGGCTGAACACAGGAGCGCCCGCTCCATGAACGGACCCGCTGTGCACGAACCCTCCGCCGCTTCCACCTCCTGGCGCGTCGCGCTGCCGCACACCACTGCCGCAGTGCCCGTGGCGCGTGCACTGGTCCGTACGGCGCTGGCCGAGCGCAAGCACTCCGCCGACAGCGACACGGCGGAGCTGCTGACGGCGGAGCTGGTGGCCAACGCGGTGGAGCACACCTCGGGGAGCACCCCGATAGAGCTGGTGGTGCGGCTGCTGCCGGCCGGGTTCCATGTCGAGGTGCACGACACCGACCCGGCGCCGCCCGGCGACCTCACCCGCCCGGTGATCGGCCTGCCCGCCCCCTGGCAGGAGCACGGGCGCGGGCTGCTGCTGATCCGCTCGCTGAGTTCGTCCTGCGGTCACCGCCCCACCGAGTCCGGCAAGGCGGTGTGGTTCCGGCTGCCGGGGCAGCGGCGCCCGGTCTGAACGGGCCGCCTCAGGCGAGGGTGGCCACCAGGACCGCCTTGATCGTGTGCATACGGTTCTCCGCCTCGTCGAAGACCAGCGAGTGCGCGGACTCGAACACCTCGTCGGTCACCTCCAGCGACTCGAGGCCGTGCGCCTCGTGCACCTCGCGGCCGACCTGGGTGCCGAGGTCGTGGAAGGCGGGCAGGCAGTGCAGGAAGCCGACGTCCGGGTTGCCGGTGGCGCGCAGGACGTCCATGGTCACCGCGTACGGCGCGAGGGCGGCGATCCGCTCGGCCCAGACCTCCTTGGGCTCCCCCATGGAGACCCAGACGTCCGTGGCGACGAAGTCGGCGCCCGCGACGCCCTCGGCGATGTCCTCGGTGAGCGTGATGCGGGCCCCGCTCGACGCGGCGAGCTCGCGGGCCCGGTCGACGACCTCCTGGGCCGGCCAGTAGGTCTTCGGGGCGACGATGCGGACGTCCATGCCCAGCAGGGAGGCGGTGACGAGGTAGGAGTTGCCCATGTTGAAGCGGGCGTCACCGAGGTAGGCGAAGGCGGTCTCCGTGAGCGGCTTGGCGGTGTGCTCGGTCATGGTGAGCACGTCGGCGAGCATCTGGGTGGGGTGCCAGTCGTCGGTGAGCCCGTTGTAGACGGGGACGCCCGCGTACCGGGCCAGCTCCTCCACCTTGGCCTGGCTGTCCCCGCGGTACTCGATGCCGTCGTACATCCGGCCCAGCACCCGGGCGGTGTCCTTCACGGACTCCTTGTGCCCCATCTGCGAGCCGGACGGGTCGAGGTACGTGGTCGAGGCGCCCTGGTCGGCGGCCGCGACCTCGAACGCGCAGCGGGTGCGCGTCGAGGTCTTCTCGAAGATCAGCGCGATGTTCCTGCCCTGCAGGTACCGGCGCTCCGCCCCGGCCCGCTTGGCCGCCTTCAGCTCGGCGGCCAGCTCCAGCAGGCCGCGGAACTCCTCCGCGGTGAAGTCCGCCTCCTTGAGGAAGTGGCGGCCGGCGAGGGCGGTCGGGACAGTCGCCATGGGGTGCTCCAGGGATGGGGGACACGAACGTCTGGAAGTGTATACGAGAACTCGTATTTATATACGACGTTGTCAGACGGCGTCTCGCTCCACGGGACAGCTCATGCAGCGCGGGCCGCCCCTGCCCCGGCCCAGCTCGCTGCCGGGGATCTCTATCACCTCGATGCCCTGCTTGCGCAGGTGCGTGTTGGTGGTGGAGTTCCGTTCGTAGGCGACGACCACGCCCGGTTCGACGGCCAGGACGTTGCAGCCGTCGTCCCACTGCTCGCGTTCCGCGCTGTGCACGTCCTGCGTGGCGGTGAGCACGCGGATCTCGCTGAGCCCGAGCGCGGCGGCGATCGCGCGGTGCATGTGCTCCGGCGGGTGGTCGGTGACCTTCAGCTCCTTGTCGTCGGAGCCGGGCTCGATGGTGTAGGAGCGGAGCATGCCGAGGCCGGCGTACTGGGTGAAGGTGTCGCCGTCGATCATCGTCATCACGGTGTCGAGGTGCATCAGGGCACGTCTCTTCGGCATGTCGAGCGCGATGATCGTACGGGCCGAACCGGCCGCGAACAGCTTGTGCGCGAGCATCTCCACGGCCTGCGGTGTGGTGCGCTCACTCATCCCGATCAGCACGGCGCCGTTGCCGATGACCAGCACGTCCCCGCCCTCGATGGTGGAGGGGTAGTCGGCCTGCCCCTCGGACCACAGGTGGAAGGTCTCCTGCCGGAACAGCGGGTGGTGCCGGTAGATCGCCTCGAAGTGCACGGTCTCGCGCTGCCGGGCGGGCCAGCGCATCGCGTTGATGGATACGCCGTCGTAGATCCAGGCGGAGGTGTCACGGGTGAAGAGGTGGTTGGGCAGCGGGCGCAGGAGGAAGTCGTCGAGCTCCATGACGTGGAAGCGCACGGAGGTCGGCTCCGGGTGGGTGTCCAGGAACTCCCGCTTGGTCATCCCGCCCACCAGGACCTCGGCGAGTTCGGGCGCCGGGAGCGTCTCGAACGCGGCGCGGAGGTGGTCCGTGGCCAGCGGGCCGTACTCCTTCTCGTCGAAGACCCGGTCCAGGACGAGCGCGCGGGCGGCGGGGAGCGCGAGCGTCTCGGCGAGCAGGTCGCCGAAGAGGTGCACGGTGACCCCGCGGTCGCGCAGGACGTCGGCGAACCCGTCGTGCTCGGCGCGCGCCCGGCGCACCCAGAGCACGTCGTCGAAGAGCAGGGCGTCCTTGTTGCTGGGGGTGAGCCTTTTGAGCTCGAGATCGGGCCGGTGCAGGATGACGCGGCGCAGCCGCCCGGCCTCGGAGTCGACGTGGTAGGTCATGCCTTCATCCTGACCACCCGAACGCGAATTCACCCCCTCTTCCCCACATCCACGCCACGCCCCCGGTCACGCGGCGCCGGAAAGCACCGGCCCCCGGCCTTCAGCACCGGCCGGACCCCGGTCCCCGCCCTCCGGCGCGCCGCCGCACGCCGCGATACGGGACACGACCGGTGCGGTGTCGGAGCCTTCGGGCGGGCGGGGAGGAAGACGGCCCTAGCAGGAGGGCGGGCGGGGCGCACGATGCGCTGCCGCACAGCACAGCGGCGCCGCCGCGGGCACGGCCCGTCCCGGCCGGTGGACCCTCGATGAGGCCCGCCCGGCAGAAGCCCGCCGGAGCGGCGACGCGCCGAACCCCACCGCCGCGGCCAGGCAGGCCCGGCGACGACGCACCGCACACCGGCCGCCCCGCCCCCGCGCCACCGGCACGGACACACCGCCCACGCGCGCCCGCCGAACCGCACCGCCGGGCGCGGGGTGGCCTGAAAGGGACCCTCGACAGCCCGCCCGACAGGGCGGCTACAGGCGGGGGTCCACCGGTTCGGATTCCAGGGCGAGGACCGCGAACACCGGTTCGTGGATGCGCCACAGGGGCTCGCCGTCGGCCAGGCGGTCCAGGGACTCCAGGCCGAGGGCGTACTCGCGGATGGCGAGGGAGCGCTTGTGGTTCAGGAAGCGGTGGCGCAGGCGGGCCAGGTTCTCCGGGCGGGTGTACTCGGGGCCGTAGATGATCCGCAGGTACTCGCGGCCCCGGCACTTGATGCCGGGCTGGACCAGGCGGCCCGAGGGGTCGCGGACCAGGGCGTCGACGGGCTTGACGACCATGCCCTCGCCGCCGCGGCCGGTCATCTCCAGCCACCAGTCGACGCCGGCCCGTACCGACTCGGGGTCGGCCGTGTCGACGAAGAGACGGCGGGTGGTCCGCAGCAGGCCGGTGGTGTCGTGCTCGACCATGCGGTCGATCAGCCCGAGCTGCCGGTCGTGCGGCAGGGCGGCGAGGCTGCGGCCCTGGACGGCGAGGATCTGGAACGGCGCCAGGCGCACGCCGTCCAGCCCGTCGGTGGTCCAGCAGTAACGGCGGTAGGCGTCGGTGAACGCCGCCGCCGACTCCGCGCGCTCGCGCTGGCGGTCCAGCAGGCCGCCCACGTCCACACCGCGGGCCCCCGCCGCCTCCAGCGCGGCCAGGGCACCCGGGAAGACCGCGCCGGAGGCGGCGCCGACCGCGGCGTACTGCGAGCGCAGCAGCCCGGACGCCTTCAGGGACCACGGCATCAGCTCGGCGTCCAGAAGGAGCCAGTCCGTCTTGAGCTCATCCCACAGGCCCGCCGCGGTGACCGCCGTGCGCAGCCGGCCGAGGATCTCCTCCGTGACGGTGGCGTCGTCGAAGAAGGGCCGGCCGGTACGGGTGTACAGCGAGCCGGTCGTGTCCCCGACGGCGGCGAAGCGCTCGGCGGCCACGGCCGCGTCGCGGCAGACCAGGGCCACCGCGCGGGAGCCCATGTGCTTCTCCTCGCACACCACCCGCGCGACACCGTCCCGCTCGTACTGGGCGAAGGCCTCCACCGGGTGCTCCAGGTACCCGTCGAGGTGCGAGGTGGCGGTCGGTGCCATGGTCGGCGGCAGGTACGGCAGCAGCCGCGGGTCGATCGCGAAGCGGCTCATCACCTCCAGGGCCGCCGCGGCGTTCTCCTCCCGTACGGTCACCCGCCCCGCGTGCCGGGTCTCGACCACGCGGCGGCCGTGCACGTCCGCCAGGTCCAGCGGACGCCCCTCGTGACCGCCGGGTGCCTCCGTGCGCAGCGGACGGGCCGGCTCGTACCAGACCCGCTCGGCCGGTACGTCGACCAGTTCGCGCTCCGGCCAGCGCAGCGCGGTGAGCTTGCCGCCGAACACCGCGCCGGTGTCCAGGCAGATGGTGTTGTTGAGCCAGGTGGCCTCCGGGACGGGGGTGTGGCCGTAGACGACCGCCGCCCGGCCGCGGTAGTCCTCGGCCCACGGGTAGCGCACGGGCAGCCCGAACTCGTCGGTCTCGCCGGTGGTGTCGCCGTACAGGGCGTGACCGCGCACCCGGCCGGAGGTGCGGCCGTGGTACTTCTCCGGCAGACCCGCGTGGCAGACCACGAGCCGGCCGCCGTCGAGCACGTAGTGGCTGACGAGGCCCTCGATGAACTGCAGTACCTCCGCACGGAACTCCTCGCTCTCGCCGTCCATCTGCTCGATGGTCTCGGCCAGTCCGTGCGTGTGCTGCACCTTGCGGCCCTTGAGGTACCGGCCGAACTTGTTCTCGTGGTTGCCGGGCACGCACAGCGCGTCGCCCGACTTCACCATGGCCATCACGCGGCGCAACACGGCGGGGCTGTCCGGCCCGCGGTCGACGAGGTCGCCGACGAAGACGGCGGTACGGCCCTCGGGGTGCGCGCCGTCGACGTAGCCCAGCTTGCCGAGCAGGGCCTCCAGTTCGGCGGAGCAGCCGTGCACGTCGCCGATGATGTCGAACGGCCCGGTGAGGTGGGTGAGATCGTTGAACCGCTTCTCCGTGACGACGGTGGCCCGCTCGACCTCCTCCACGCCGCGCAGCACATGCACCTTGCGGAAGCCCTCGCGCTCCAGGTGGCGCAGCGAGCGGCGCAGTTCCCGGGTGTGCCGCTGGACGACCCGGCGCGGCATGTCGGCGCGGTCGGCGCGGGCCGCGTTGCGCTCGGCGCACACCTGCTCGGGGACGTCGAGCACGATGGCGATGGGCAGCACGTCGTACCGCTTCGCCAGGTCGATCAGCTGCCGCCGGGACTCCTGCTGGACGCTGGTGGCGTCGACGACGGTGCGGCGGCCGGCGGCCAGGCGCTTGCCGGCGATGTAGTGCAGTACGTCGAAGGCGTCACGGGAGGCGCTCTGGTCGTTCTCGTCGTCGGCGACCAGACCGCGGCAGAAGTCCGAGGAGATGACCTCGGTGGGCTTGAAGTGGCGCCGGGCGAAGGTGGACTTGCCCGAGCCGGAGGCGCCGATGAGCACCACGAGGGAGAGGTCGGTGACGGGCAGCGCGCGGCCCGGCGTGGTCACGGTGGTCGTGGTGCTGGTCATGCGGCCTTCGCCTCCTTCACGGTCTCGGTCACGAACACGGCCATCTGCGTGGGCGGTCCGACCTCGGGGTCGTCCGGTCCGACGGGGAGGAAGTCGACGTGGTAGCCGTGCCGTCCGGCCACCTTCTCCGCCCAGGCGCGGAACTCCGCCCTGGTCCACTCGAAGCGGTGGTCGCCGTGGCGGACATGGCCGGCCGGGAGGCTCTCCCAGCGCACGTTGTACTCGACGTTGGGGGTGGTCACGACGACCGTCCGGGGGCGGGCCGCGCCGAACACCGCGTACTCCAGGGCGGGCAGCCGGGGCAGGTCGAGGTGTTCGATCACCTCGCTGAGCACGGCGGCGTCATAGCCCCGCAGCCGCTTGTCGGTGTAGGCGAGCGAGCCCTGGACGAGGCGCACGCGCGCCGCCTGCCGCTCCCCCATGCGGTCCAGCTTCAGCCGCCGGGAGGCGATGGTGAGCGCCCGCATCGACACGTCGACGCCGACGATCTCGGTGAAGGACGGGTCCTTGAGGAGCTGCTGCACCAGCTGTCCCTGGCCGCAGCCCAGGTCGAGCACCCGCGCGGCCCCGGCCCCGCGCAGCGCGGCGAGGATCGCCTCCCGCCGCTGCACGGCGAGCGGTGTCGGCTTCTCCTCCTGCTCGGCCTCCGCCCCGACGGCGTTGTCGATGTCCTCGACCTCGCTGTCGTCCGCCTCGGCCAGCCGGACCAGCTCCAGCCGCTCCCTGGCCTGCCGGGTCAGCGACCAGCGGCGGGAGAGGTACCGGGCGGTGATCAGCTGCTGCTCGGGGTGCCCGGGCAGCCAGCCCTCGCCGGCCCGCAGCAGCTTGTCGACCTCCTCGGAGGAGACCCAGTAGTGCTTGGCGTCGTCGAGGACGGGGAGCAGGACGTACAGGTGGCGCAGGGCCTCGGCGAGGGTGAGCGTGTCCGCGTCCAGGACCAGGCGTATGTAACGCGAGTCGCCCCACTCCGGGAACGCGGTGTCCAGCGGTACGGGTTCGGCGGTGACCGTCCAGCCGAGCGGCTCGAAGAGCCGGCGCACGAGGTCCGGGCCGCCGCGCGCCGGGAGGGCGGGCACCTCGATGCGCAGCGGGCGCGGCTGTCCTGGCAGTTCCGGCCGGGCGTTGCACACCCCGCGCATCGCGCTGGAGAAGACACCGCTGAGCGCGACGGCGAGCAGCGAGGACGCCGCGTACGGCCGGTCGTTGACGTACTGCGCGAGCGCGGCGTCGGGGGCGCCGCCGCGGCCCTTGCCCTTGCCGCGCCTGACCAGTGCCACCGCGTCCACCTCCAGCAGCAACGCCGCCGTGCAGCGCTGGTCGTCGGCCTCGGGGTAGAGGACGTGCGCCGTGCCGTGGGAGGTGGAGAACGCCTGCGCCTTCTCGGGATGCTTGTGCAACAGGAAACCGAGGTCGGTCGCCGGGCGCTGCGCGGAGCCGGTGGTACTGATCGTCAGGAACACGGTGGTTACACCTCGAACACCTTCTGAGCTGCGGATACACGCCGGGGATCCGGCGCGTCCGGCCAGCGTACGGGGGATGGGGCCGCGGTGTTCGGGGATTTTCGCCGGGCCGGCGGCGGGCGGGGCCGCCCCGGTGGGTGCGGCGTCCGCCCGCCGGGCGCGTGCCCTTACGACAGCTGGGACTGGACCTGGGAGGAGATCAGCTCCAGGTGGTCGAGGTCGGACAGGTCGAGGACCTGGAGGTAGATGCGCCGGGAGCCGGTCCCGGCGTAACGGCCGATCTTGTCGACGACCTCGGCCGGGGAGCCCGCGAGGCCGTTGGCCCTGAGTTCGTCGACCTCGCGGCCGATGGCGGCGGCGCGGCGGGCGACCTCCTGGTCGTCCTTGCCGACGCAGACGACGAGGGCGTTGGAGTAGACGAGGTCGTCGGGGTCGCGGCCGATCTCCCGGGCGGCGTCCCGGACCCGGGTGAACTGGCGCACGGTGTCCTCGACCGAGGCGAAGGGCATGTTGAACTCGTCCGCGTACCGGGCCGCGAGGCGCGGGGTGCGCTTCGCGCCGTGGCCGCCGATGAGCACCGGCACCTTGGCCTGGGCGGGCTTGGGCAGGGCCGGGGACCCGGTGAGGTCGTAGTAGGTGCCGTGGTGGTCGAAGGTCCGGCCGGGTTCGGTGGCCCACAGGCCGGTGACGATCTCCAGCTGTTCCTCGAGGCGGGCGAACTTCTCCCTCGGGAAGGGGATGCCGTACGCCTTGTGCTCCTCCTCGAACCAGCCGGCACCCAGGCCCAGTTCGATCCGGCCGCCGGACATCTGGTCGACCTGGGCGACCTGGATGGCGAGCACGCCGGGGAGGCGGAAGGTGCCCGCGGTCATCAGGGTGCCCAGGCGGATGCGCCGGGTCTCGCGGGCGAGGCCGGCCAGGGTGATCCAGGCGTCGGTGGGGCCGGGCAGGCCGTCCGAGGAGCCCATGCTGAGGTAGTGGTCGGAGCGGAAGAAGGCGTCGAAGCCGAGGTCCTCGGTGGCCTTGGCGACGGTGAGCAAGGTGTCGTAGGTGGCCCCCTGCTGGGGCTCGGTGAAGATGCGAAGATCCATGCCTCCATCCTGCATGCCGTGCGCACCTGCGCGCGGCGGGCCGGGCCGTCGTACCGGGGGTGGTACGGCCGTCCTGCCGGGGCGGGCGGCCACGGTCGGGTGAAATCGGGGCGGGCCGGGTGGTGGGGTGTGACCGGGCCCGGTGAAGATCGTTGGCTCGGGCGGAGCCGGAGCGCCCGGCTTCCGCTCCGGCCGGTGTGCGCCGGGGTGTCAGGGTGTCGGTCCGCCAAGGACCACGGGCCGGGGAGGCCGTCATGTCCGAAGAGAGCGTGCCGCAGCAGGGCGGGGTGGCGGCGGGTCCGCCGAAGGGGCTGTTGCGGCAGATGGAGGAGCTGATGGCGGCGCTGAACGCGGATCTGTTGGCGCTGGACGCGGATCTGCAGGCGGCGGGGCCGGGGCGGGCCGGCGGTGCCACGGCCGGTGCGGAGGAGAGCGAGAGGCGCTGAGCCTGCGGAGCGGGGGCCGGTGGGTCAGCCGGCCTCCCGCTCGGATAAGACCTCGTCGCGGTCCGCCAGTCTGCGCAGCATCTCCAGGACGCGGTCGCGGGATTCGTCCGCCGCGTCGATGGCCTCCATGCACTGCCAGTACGTCGCCTCGTCGTCGACGGAGCAGGCGATGCCGACGAGGGCGATGCCGACCTCGCCGAGCAGCCCGCCGAGGTGCATCAGGGCCTGGCGGGCCTCGCCCAGCTCGGTCAGCTGGGCCGCGCGCAGCTCGCCCGGTGCGCAGTCCCGGCTGTCCAGCACTCCGCAGCCGCGGCCCGCCAGCTCGGTCAACCCCAGGGCCTCGCCCCGCAGTTCGGGCGGTCCGGCGACCGCGAGCCGGCTCCCTATCGCCTGTGCCAGGGCTTGCGCCTGCCACACCTCGGTCAGCAGTTCCGGTATGCCCCGGCTCGCGGCCAGGGCCCTTCTGTTCGTCACGATGAGCCGCACAGCGTCCATGCGCTGCCCCCGTCTGTCCGACGCGCTACCCACGCGTCCGCATCCGTTGAACTCCCCTGTTCACTACCCAGAGTGAGGGGCCGTGAGACAAAAAGCCAGAGGAAGACCGAAATCTGTGGACAACAATTCGAGATCGGTCGACTTTTCGCATACGGAGAGTGAAATCGGAGTCATCAGCTCCATCGCGGAGTCATTGGCTCCATCACGGGGACTCCCGGCGGGGCCTCCCCGCGGGGAACCTGTGCTCGTTCCGGTCGATCTTCGCGGCGAGCGCCGGCAGCGGGTCGACACCGAGGACTTCGCACAGCTGGAGGAGATAGGCGAGGACGTCGGCGACCTCGTCGGTGACCCGGTGCGCGGTGCCGGGGTCCTCCATGACCCGGGCCGACTCCTCCGGCGTCAGCCACTGGAAGATCTCGAGGAGTTCGGACGCCTCCACGCTCAGCGCGGCGGCCAGGTTCTTCGGGGTGTGGTACGGCCGCCAGTCGCGCGCGGCGGCGAACTCGGCGAGGCGGCGCTGGAGTCCGGCGAGGTCGAGGGGCTCGCGCGGGGTGTCGTCATCGTACGGTTCGGTCACGGTCCAGGTGTACCACCGTCGCTCCGGGCACCGCCGCGGCCCAGGAGGCGTCGCTCACCGCGCCGGCCAGGCGGATGTGCCCGCGCTCGCACATCCGCGCCGCCAGCCGGAGCAGCTGTGTGCGCTGGCCGGGGTCCAGGGACCGGTCCAGACCGTCGGTGACGACCGTGAGGGTGCGCAGCGCGGCCGGGACCTCGCCGGGCACGTCGGTCTCCAGCACGCCGGGGCCGGTGAGCAGCACCAGCGCGAGGGCGGTGTAGCGCAGTTCTCCGTCGCCGAGCCGCCGCAGCTCGGTGCGGCGGCCGTCGCCCCGGTCGAGCAGGGCGCGGACGAGCCGGCCGGCGTCGTACGGCTCGGCGAGCAGATCGGCGACCGGCCCGGCGCAGCCGGCGCGCACCACGTCGACGAGGAGCGCGTGCCGGCGTCCGCACTCGGCGCGGGTGCGCCACAGGACGTCGGCGAGGTTGTCACAGCCGCCGAGCAGCCGCCCGGACCCGGCCGGCACCGGCCCGCGCATCCGGTCGGGGCGCGGATCGCAGGGGAAGACCGAGCGCAGCGCGACGACCATCTGCTCGGCGGCGGCGAGCACCTGCCGCTGCCCGGGGGTCTTGCCGGCGACGCGCAGCGGCAGCAGCGCGGTGCCGAGCCGGTCGTCCGGCAGCGGGGCCCGGGTCACCGGGGTGGCTCCGGCGGTGTGCCAGGCGGCCTGGACGGTGCGCTGCCGCGGGTCGCGCAACGCGGTCTCCAGCAGGACCAGGCCGCCGGCCGTCAGCCGCTCCCCCACGATCCGCAGGCCGGGTTCGGCCTGGACGGCGATCTCCAGCCGGACCGGCCCCTGCGGGCCGTCGGCGGTGCAGCCGATCCGGAATCCACGCCGCCGCTGGGCGTCGGGGCGGGAGCGTTCCGGCACCCATGCGACGGGCTCGGGGAACACCTCCGCCAGCGGGGCCCCGCCGCCGAGCCGGGCGAGCGCCTCGTACGCCCGCAGCGCACCGGTCTTGCCGCTGCCGCTCGGCCCGGTGATCAGCGTGAGCGCCCCCAGGGGCAGCGCGACGCCGCGGTGCCCGGCGAACGCCGAGAGCAGCAGTTCGGTGACCCGCGGCAGACCGGGCCCGGCGGCGGGCGCGGCACTCGCGGCGGACGCGCTCCCGGCAGGCGCGGCACTCGCGGCGGACGCGGCGGGGGTGCTCCCGGCGGGCGCGGCGCTCGCGGCGGGCGCGTTCCCGGCCGACGGCGTGGGTGGCGGGGGCGTGCCCGGGCGGGACAGGGGTGGCGAGGTCATGTGCGGGACGCTAGGGGATGCGGTGCGCGGCGAACCGTTCCGCTCGGGCGGCCTTCCTACGATCGGGCGGCGCGGGCCGGACCGCCGCTCGCGCCCCGTGGACCGCGTGCGCCCCCGCGCTCACGTCCCTGTTATCCCCATCCCCTCCATCAGCCCCGTGACCTCCGTGCCGGACGGGGTCAGCAGGAAGACGTTGCGGTCGACCCGGTGCATCCCGCTGGCCAGGCCGAAGACGACGCCCGTGCTGAAGTCCAGGACGCGTTTGGCGACGTCGGCCTCCGCGCCCGTCAGGTCCAGCAGCACGGGTATGCCGGACATCAGGGTCTCGGCGACGTCGCGGGCGTCCGCGAAGACGTTCACCCGCAGGACGACGAAGCGGCGCCGTGCCTCCGTCTCCGCGTCGGGCCGGGCACGGTGGTCCACGGCGGAGGGCCACGCGTCGCGGCCCCGCAGCGGGACGACCTGGGCGAGCCCCTCCCACTGTTCGTCGGTGACATCGTGGCTGTTCACCGGCATGCTCCGTCCCCTGTCGTGCTGGCAGTGTGCATCAGTCGATTCTGACGCATGGTCACCCGTTCGGCCCAACACGACACGCTCCGCCACAGCGCTGCCGCTGGTGACCCACGTTCTTCGCCCCCGCCGCCCCTTCCCGTCCCGACCCGGGGGCGCTGCCCCCGGACGCCCGCTCCTCAAACGCCGGAGGGGCTGAATTTCAGCCCCTCCGGCGTTTGAGGACGAGGCCCGAAGGCCGAAAGGCGGGGCTGGGGCTACCCCTGAGCTTCGGCCAAGCCGGACCCGGCCACCGCCTCCGCCGCCGCCACACCGCAGACGCGTGCCGCGCCGTGCGTGGCGATGTGCAGCGCGCCGCGCGGCGGTGACTGGGGCACGCCCATCTCCACCACCACGGTGTCCGGGTCCGCGGCGAGCAGCGTGTCCAGCGCCGTGCGCATCCACGGGTGCCGGTGCTCGTCGCGGACCACGGCGACGACCCGCCGGCCGGCCGCGGCCTTCAGCGCCTCGTCACCGGCCCCGGCGCCGGTGAAGCTGCCCGTGGAGGTGCCCGGCAGCAGCCGCTCCAGCTCCGCGCCGACACCCCACGGGGTCTCGTCGCCCACGGCGATGTTCGGCGCCGGGTTGAAGGTCGCCACGTACACCGGCCCGGTGACCGGCGCGGGGGCGGGGCCCCGGGTGACGGTCACCGCGCGGCGGGCCGCCGTGAGGCCGATCTCCGGCTCGGCGGCGACGGCCGCGTCCGGGGAGCGCCGTACCTCCGCGGTCCACCGGGCCAGCTCGCGCACCCGGCCCGCGGCGTCGGCGAGCCGTTCCTCGGGCAGTTCGCCGGAGCGTACGGCGGACACGAGCGCGTTCCGCAGGCTCAGCACCGTGTCCTCGTCGCACAGTCCGCCGCCCACGCAGATCGCGTCGGCGCCGGCGGCGATGGCCAGCACGACGCCCTGTTCCAGACCGTAGGTGGCGGAGACGGCCCGCATCTCCATGCCGTCGGTGACGATCAGGCCCTCGTAGCCGAGTTCGCCGCGCAGCAGCTCGGTGAGGATGCGCCGGGAGAGCGTGGCCGGGCGGTCCGGGTCGAGGACCGGCACGCGGATGTGGGCGCTCATCACGGCGCGGGTGCCGGCCGCGATCGCCGCCCGGAACGGCTGGAGTTCACGCTCGTGCAGCGTGGTGGCGTCCAGGTCGATGTGCGGGATCGCGTGGTGCGAGTCGACGCTGGTGTCGCCGTGGCCGGGGAAGTGCTTGGTGCAGGCGGCGACCCCGGTGGACTGCAGGCCCTGGACGTAGGCGGCGGTGTGCCGGGCCACCAGCGCGGTGTCCCGGCCGAAGGAGCGGACGCCGATCACCGGGTTGTCGGGGTTGGCGTTGACGTCGGCGGACGGTGCCCAGTTGAAGTTGACCCCGCACTCGGCGAGCCGTCGGCCCAGTTCGCGGGCGACGCCCCGGGTCAGGTCGGTGTCGTCGACCGCGCCGAGTGCGTGGTTGCCGGGGAAGGAGGAGCCCGTGCGGACCTCCAGACGGGTGACGTCGCCGCTCTCCTCGTCGATGGCCACCAGCAGGTCGTCCCGCTCGGCCCGCAGCTGCGCGGTGAGGGCGGTGACCTGCTCGGCCGTGGTGACGTTGCGGCCGAAGAGCGCGACGGAGGCGAGCCCTTCGCCGAGCCGGCGGCGCACCCAGTCGGGCGCGGTGGTCCCGGCGAAGCCGGGCTGGAGCACGGCCAGCGCGTCCCGGGTGAGGGTGTCGGTGCCGGTGGTGAATGTCGTCATCAGGGGCGTTATCCCTTCACGGCGCCGTCGGTCAGGCCGCTGACGGCCTTGCGCTGCAGGAAGATGAAGAGGATCAGAATGGGAAGCGCGAAGAGGGAGGACGCGGCCATCGTGGCCCCCCAGTCGTCGCCGAAGGCGGTGCGGAACTGCGAGAGCCACAGCGGCAGGGTCTGGTGCTCGATGCCCTTGTTCAGGATGAGGACGAGGGGGAATTCGTTCCAGGCGGTGATGAAGCCGAAGAGCGAGGTGGCCATGAGCCCGGGTGCCAGCAGCGGGAAGATCACCTTGACGAAGGCCTGGGTGCGGGTGCAGCCGTCGACCATCGCCGATTCCTCCAGTTCCTTCGGCACGGCGGCCACATAGCCGCGGAGCGTCAGCAGGGTGAGGGGCAGCACCATCATCATGTAGAAGGCGGTGAGCGGCACCAGGCTGTCGAGCATGTCGCTGTCGCGCACCAGCATGTAGATGGCGATGACCATGACCTCCCAGGGCGCCATCTGCGCCAGCATGAAGGTCACGATGAAGCCGCGCCGTCCCTTGAACCGCATCCGGGCCAGGGCGAACGACGCGAGCAGGGCGATGACCAGCGACAGCAGCACCGCGACGACGGTGACGGTGACCGAGTTGCGGACCAGTGTCCAGAAGTGGTCGGCGTGGACGGCCTTGTCGAAGTGGGTGAGGGTGACGTCCGTCGGGAACCACACGGGGGTCTCGGTGATGATGTCGCCGCGCGGTTTGAAGGCCGTGGCGAACATCCAGTAGACGGGGAAGGCGAACACCACGAAGAGCAGGACGGCGGTCGTGTTGGGCCAGATGCGGCCGAAGAGTGAGCGCTTCACAGCTCGTCCTCCTCTTGCTTGATCACCGCGCGCAGGTAGTACGAGGTGATGACGATCAGCACCAGGATGGTGAGGAACGAGATGGCGGCGCCCATGCCGAAGTGCTGGTTGCCCACGCCCTCGACGAAGGCGTAGATCGGCAGGGTCTCGGTGAGCCGGTCCGGCCCGCCCTCGTTGATGGCGAAGATCTGCGGGAACGCCTTGAAGACCCAGATGACCTCGAGGAAGGTCGTCGCGTACAGGAAGGGCCGCAGGAACGGGAAGGTGACCGAGGTGAAGCTCTTCCAGGGGCCGGCGCCGTCCAGGGAGGCGGCCTCGTACAGTTCCTTGGGAATGGTGGTGGTGGCGGCGTACAGGTTGATCGCCACGAACGGCACCGACTGCCAGACGATCAGCATGGTGACCACGGAGAACGTGGAGAACTGGGTGCCGAGCCAGTTGTAGTCCGCCATGGAGTGCCAGCCGGCCTTGTCCAGCACCCAGTTGACGACGCCGTAGCGCTGGGCGAACAGCCACTGGTAGACGGTGGTGGCGGCGATGATGGGCATCGCCCAGGCCAGGACCAGGCCCAGCATGAGCAGCAGCCGCATCCTCTTGCCCAGCCGCGCGAGCAGCAGGCCGACGAGGGTGCCCAGCAGCATGATCAGCACCACGTTGGCCGTGGTGAAGTAGACCGTGCGCTGGACGACCGACCAGAACTCCGAACTGCCCAGGGCTTCCTGGTAGTTGTCGAAGCCGTTCCATTCGGTCAGATGCTGGATGAGCTGCCGCGCGTTGAGGTTCTGGAACGACAGCATGCCGTTCTTCACCAGGGGCCAGCCGAGCAGGGTCAGCGTGGCGAGGAGTGCGGGCAGCAGGAGCAGATAGGGGGCAGCGGCGGCGCTGCGGCCGCGTGAGGCCCGGGATCCGCGTTTCGTCTCACGCGGGCCCGGCCGGGCCTCGGCCTTGTGGACATCGGGCTCCCCGGCCGTGTCCGTGCCTTGGGTCTGCACTGGCATGACTTGCCGTCTCTTCCGTGGCCGTACGAGCAACGGCCGGGGGCGCCGTGCGGCGCCCCCGGCACGTTGTCGTCAGTTCTCCTGTGCGAGGCGCTTGTTGATCTCCGACTCGACGTCCTTGGCGGCGTCGGCCGGAGACTTGCCCTTGAGCACGGCGGTCATGTACGCCTTGATCGGGTTGGGCGTGTTCTCCACCGCGGCCCACTGCGGGATCAGCGGGGTGGTGCCGCCCACCGCGGCGGCCGGGGCGGCGGCCTCGGCGACCGCGTTGCCCTCGAGGCTGGACTCCAGCGACTTCTTGTTCGGGATGACGCCGTTGGCCTTGGCCAGGGCACCCTCGAACTCGTCGGACAGGACGACCTTCAGGAACTCCTTGGCCAGTTCCTGCCTCTCGCTGCCCGCCGCGACGGCCAGGTTGGAACCGCCGAGGAAGACACCCTCGGGCTTGTCGGCCGTCTCACCGGGGATGGTGAAGTAGCCGAGGTCCTTCTCGATCGCGGGGTTGGCCTCGATCGCGGTCGCGGCCTCCCAGCCCATGCCGATGAAGGCGCCGGTCTTGCCCTTGGAGAAGACGTCGGCCTGCTGCGGGTTGGCCTCGTCCTTGTCCTTGGGGGCGCTGGAGAAGGAGGCGTACTTCTTGTAGATCTCCATGGCCGCGGTGACCTTGGGGTCGGAGAGGTTGGAGACGTACTTGTCGCCGTCCTTCTTCACCAGGTCGGCGCCCTGGCCGATGATCAGGCCGTCGAAGAAGTACCAGTTCTGGCCGGCCATGTAGATCGGCTCGGCGTCGGTCTTCTTGTCGATGGCCTCGAGGTCCTCGAAGAACTCGTCGCGCGTCTTGGGGGTGTCCTTGATCCCGGCCTCGGCCCAGATCTTCTTGTTGTAGATGACGACGCGGTTGGCGAAGTACCAGGGGGCGGCGTACTGCTTGCCCTCGAAGATGGAGGACTCGTTGACGGAGTCCGTCCACTCCGAGCCGATCTCCTTCTTCAGGTCCTCGAGCTCGGCGAGGCCCCCGGTGGCCGCGTAGGCCGGGGTCTGGGTGTTGCCGATCTCGATGACGTCCGGCGGGTTGCTCTCGGAGAGGGCCGTGGTGACCTTCTGCTGGATGCCGTCCCACTGCTGGGTCTCGAACTTGACCTTGGCGCCGGTCTTCTTCTCGAAGGCGGCCTGTACATCCTTGGTCCAGTCGGCCGGCGCGGAACCGTCCATCGTCCAGACCACGAGGGTCTGCCCCTTGAAGCTCTCCGGCCCCGCGTCCTTGCCGCTGTCACCGTCGTCGCCGCACGCAGCGACGGAGAACAACATGCCCGCGACCCCGATCGCGGCTATCAGCTTGCGCTTCACGCGCCACCCCTCCTCAGGAATGCCTTGCACACCCACGCCCTCGGCGGTGACCCCCACAGCGGCGCAACAGCTCGGTGGGCTGGGAACCGGCTTCCTCTAAATGGTTTAGACCAGCAAGGGGAGCTTGGCCTAGACCTATGGCTCTGTCAAGGGCCGTGGACTCACGCCTGGATAACGGGTCGGACACCGTTGCCCCGCCGGGCAACTCCCCTCAAACAGGGATGGGTTGACCGTTGGACTAGACCAAAGCGAGAACTCAACGTTATAACGGGTTCGCCGAGCGTGCGGCGCCGATCCCGGCCGTCCGCCGACGTGCACCGCGGTCGGCTCCTGCCGTCCGCGCGCCGGACATCGCAGCCGGAAGGCAGGTCATGAGCACGGACGTCAACAACGCCCAGGCCGACACGGGGGTGCCGCGCCGTATCGGACGCGTTCCTAAGTACTACCGCATCAAGCAGCGGTTACTGCACATGACCGACGAGCGGGCGCCGGGCTCCCCGATGCCCGCCGAGCGTCTGCTCGCCGTCGAGTTCCGCACCTCCCGGACCACGATCCGCAAGGCCCTGCAGGAGCTGGTGGGCGAGGGGCGGCTCGACCGCATCCAGGGCAAGGGCACGTTCGTCGCCCGCCCGAAGGTCTACCGGACGCTCCAGCTGACCTCGTACACCGAGGACATGCGGGCGCAGGGGCTCAGCCCCGCCTCCCAGGTGCTGGACATCGGGTACATCGCCGCCGACGCCGAGCTGGCGGTGCTGCTGGACGTCGAGCCGGGGGACAGGGTGCTGCGCATCGAGCGGCTGCGGCTGGCCGGCGGGGAGCCCATGGCGATCGAGGCGACCCACCTGCCCGACCGGCGCTTCCCCCAGCTGCGCCGCAACCTCAGCCGCTACACCTCGCTCTACACCACGCTCGCGGAGGTGTACGGCGTGCGGCCGGCGGAGGCCGACGAGACCATCGAGACCTCCCCCGCGACCCCGCGGGAGGCGGGCCTGCTCGCCACGGACGTGGGACTGCCCATGCTGCTGCTCTCCCGCCACTCGCGGGACGAGTCGGGCACCCCGGTGGAGTGGGTCCGCTCGGTCTACCGCGGTTCGCGCTACAAGTTCACGGCCACCCTGAAGCGTCCACCGGCCTGACACTCCGTGACGTCCGAGACACCGCTGGCCATGATTGGCCTATACCTTTCACGGAAAGGCGGGTATACACGGGAGGGACCATTTGGCTTCCCATTCCAAGGACCCACCACATGGCCATTCGGCAACGCACCATCGTCCTCGGCACGCTGGGCTTCGGGACGAGCACCGACCAGGAGACGTCGTTCAGGATCCTGGACCGCTTCACCGAACTGGGCGGCACCGTCCTCGACACGGCCAACAACTACGCGTTCTGGGTCGACGGCGGCACCGGCGACGAGAGCGAACTCGTCATCGGCGCGTGGCTCGCGGACCGGGGCGCACGCGACCGGGTCACCATCGGCACCAAGGCCGGGGCCCGGCCCTCCGTCCCCGGCGGCGGCCTCGAGTCCGCCGAGGGGCTCTCGGAGAAGGCGATCCGGGCGGCGCTCGAGGGCAGCCTGCGCCGCCTGGGCACCGACCACGTCGATGTGTTCTGGGCCCATATCGAGGACCGCTCCGTCCCCCTGTCCGAAACCGTGCACGCCCTCGCCGGCCTCGTCGACGAGGGCAGGACCGGCGAGCTCGGGGTGAGCAACCACGCGCTCTGGCGCGTCGAGCGGGCCAGAGCCCTGGCCGGTGACCGGCCCCGCTGCACCCACCTGCAGTACCGGTACTCCTACCTCCAGCCCCGCTTCGACCAGCCGCTGCCGTCGTCGGCCCACGTCCATGTCACCGGCGACCTGCTCGACTACGTGCGCAGCGAGCCGGAGCTGCGGCTGTGGGCCTACAGCCCGCTGCTGTCGGGCGGCTACACCCGACAGGACGTGGAGATCCCGGCGGCGTACGACCACCCCGGCACCGAACCCCGGATGGCCGCCCTGCGCGAGGTCGCCGACGAGCTGGGCGCGACGGTGAACCAGGTGGTGCTCGCCTGGCTGCTTGACCACGACCCGGCGATCCTGCCGATCGTCGGCGTCAGCCGGGTCGCCCAGATCGAGGAGGCCATGGGAGCTCTCGACCTGGTGCTCAACGACGACCAGCGCGGACGTCTGGACCGGGCGGGCCGGTGACCGCTGGACCGGGCGGGCCGGTGACCGCGGACCGCCGGCGCTGACGGCCGCCGCCGTCGGCGGGTCCGGGATGCCGCTCTCCCGGACCCGCCCCGCCCGGCTCAGCGGGCGAGCGAGACCACCAGCCGCTGAGCCTGGTGGTCGGAGAGCCCCCGTGGGTCCTCGAAGGCGTAGCGGTGCACCCGCAGCCCGTCGTCGGTGAACGCCCAGTCCAGCCGCCACAGTCCCAGGCCCTCGGCGTTCCAGGTACCGGGCAGCACGGTTCCGGAGGCGGGCAGGGCGTCACGGAGTGTGCCCCGCAGGCCGTCCAGGTCGCGCATGGCCGGAGTGGTGTTGAAGTCCCCCGCGACGAACACCGGGTGCGGGTTGTCCCGTACATCCTTCACCAACTGCGCGTAATGGTCGCGGCGTTCGGCGTCGCGGGCCCGGATCTCACGGTAGAAGCCGCCGCTCAGCACGCTGCGCTCGATGTCGAGCTGGACGGGTATGTGGACGTTGTAGAACGAGACCACCTCGCCCCGCACGTCCACATCGGTGCGCAGCACCTTCCCCCGCTCGAACGTCTCCCGCCAGGGCGTTCCGGGGCCGATTTCCCTGCCCTGGCCGACCGGCGGGCGGGAGACCACGGGGAAGCGCGACAGGGTCAGCTGCTCCCCCACAACCGCCACGTGGTACCCGGGGAACTCCTCGCGCACGCGGTCCAGTTCGTCGAGCGGAACGGGCCGGCCGTCGTCCCAGGCGAGGTACTCCTGCAACAGGTAGACGTCGGCCCGCTGGGCCTTGAGATAGCGGTAGAACGCGTCGGGGTCGTCCGTGGTGTCCCAGTACAGGGTGTTCCACGACACGACCGTCAGCGCGTCCGCGGGCGCGGGGCCGGGCCGCCCGCCGGGCGTCAGGGCGGCCCAGTTGACGCCGGCCCGGCCGAGTCCGGTCAGCAGCACCAGCACGAGCACGGCCGCCAGCGGCCGGCGTATCCGGCGCGGGCTCGCCCACCGGGTGAGTACCAGGAGCACCGTCGGCACGGCCAGGAAACAGACCGGCGGCACCAGGTCGAACACCAGCCACAGCCACCAGCGGCCGCTCAGCGCGTAGTTGAGCACCGAGTACAGCGTCCACAGCGCGGTGAGACAGACCGGCGCGACGGCGGCGGCCCGCCGCAGGCCGGTACGCGGCGGGGCGGAGGAGGGGGAGGCGAGGGGGTCGGCGGTGGCCGTCATATGTCCTCGGACGGATGATCGTATGGATCTTCGGCGGTCACGCGGCCGCACCCTAGCAGGCGGTCCCGGGGGCCGGACGACGATACAGAACCGATAACGGTCCGATACGCAGCGCGACCGACACTACCCGCATGCCGCCTTCCATATCGGTTGTCATCCCTGCTCACAACGCCTCCCGTACCCTCGCCGCCTGCCTGGAGTCCGTCTACGCCCAGAGCTGCCCGATCCACGAGGTGATCGTCGTGGACGACGGCAGCACCGACCGGACGGGCGACATCGCCCGGGGCTTTCCGTGCACGCTGATCCGGCTGGAGCCCAACCGCGGTGTCTCGGCGGCCCGCAACGCCGGCATCGCCGCCGCCGGCGGCGACATCCTGTTCTTCCTCGACTCCGACGAGGCGCTCACCCCCGACTCGGTGGCGAACGCCGTGGACCTCCTGGAGGCGGACCCGGACCGCGGGTGCGTCCACGGCGTGATCGCGCCGGACCCGCTGTTCGACGACGGGCCGGTCGAGCGGTACAAGGTGCTGCACGCCCACTGGTGGCGGGCGCGCGGGGTGGGCGAGGTGGAGACCGCGTTCTTCGCCCAGGCCGCCGTGAAGCGCCGGGTGTTCGACGTCGTGGGCGGGTTCGACGAGCGGCTGCGCGACTCCGAGGACCTGGAGTTCAGCGACCGGCTGGCGCCGCACTTCCGGATCGTGCTCACCGACCGGATCGTGGCCCGCCACGACGAGGAACACGAACTGGGCACCCTGCTCGCCGAGACGTTCCGGCGCGCGCTGCTGCTGGTCCCCGCGCTGCGCTCGGCACGGCGCGGCGGACGCCGGAACCTGACCGCGAACAGCCCCGCGTCGGTCGCCGCCGCCGCCCTGTTCTTCCTGAGCCTGCCGCTGGCCTTCCTGTGGCCCCCGGCGCCGGTGGCGGGTCTGGCCGCCTTCTGCGCCGCCAACGCGGGACTGCTGCGGTTCGCCGCACGGCACCGGGGCGTGGGGTTCGTGCCGTTCTTCACCGCGGTGCATCTCGCCACGCACGCCGCCCTGTTGAGCGGGGCCGCGCTCGGTGCCCTGCGGGCGCCGGGCGGCCGGAGCGCCGGCCGCGGCTCCGTCGCCGTGCGCCGGGAGCCGAGCCGGTGAAGCGCGGGCTGCGCACGCTGCTCACTCCGGCCGTCGTGCTGACCGCCCTCGTCTTCGTCTTCCTCGCGCTGCGCGAGGACGGCCCCGAGGCGGTACGGGCCCTGGCCCGGCCGGAGGCGGCACCGCTGCTGGCCGCCGCGGTGGTCACCAATGTCGCCGGGCTGGTGCTCGCCGTGCACGCCTGGCGGGTGCTCATCCCCGGTGACCACGCCGTGCGGGGCCTGTACGCGGCGCGGATCTACTTCCTGGGCCAGCTCAGCAAGTACATCCCCGGGCGGGTCTGGGGCGTGCTCACCCATGTCGCGCACGGCCGCGCGGCCGGGGTGCCCGGCGCGCAGATGACCTCCGCCTACGTCCTGAGCCTGGCGCTGACCCTGCTGACCGGGACCGGGGTCGCCCTGCTCGCGGCGCCCGCCGCGATGCCCGGCAGCTGGCCGTGGATGCTGCTGCCGGCCCTGGCCCTCGCCGCCTGTGTGGTGCGGCCCGCACTGGCGACCCGGCCGCTGACCGCGCTGGCCGACAGGCTCCGCCGGCCGGTGCTCGCGCCGGACGACCGGGCGGTGCGGCGGGCGATGCTGCTGGCCGTCGCCGCCTGGCTGGTCTCCGGCGCCCACCTGTGGTTCGTGGTCCTCGCCCTCGACGCACCGGTGTGGCGCAGCACCGGCCCGGCGGTCGGGGCGTTCGCCCTGGCCACGGTGGTCAGCAGCCTGGCCCTGATCGTGCCGGACGGGTGGGGGGTACGGGAACTCACCATCACCGCGGCGCTGTCCGCCGTACTGCCCGGCGGGGTCGCGGTGACCGCCGCCCTGGCCAGCCGGCTCGTCTGTGTCGTGGCCGAGCTGGGCAGTTCGGCCGTCGTCCTCGCCTGGTCCCGGTTCCGGGGCGCCCCCGACCTTCCCCTCACCGCGCGGCCCGCAACGGCGCGGCCCGCGAGCCCGCACTCCGTCACTCCGATGGGAGAAACCCGTGTACACCCTTGACGACGCCGAACGACTCGAGGTCGGCGAGGTGCACGACCTCTACCGGCAGTATGTGAACAAGAGCCAGGTCTCCCTCATGACCTCCTTCGGCTTCGGCCGTGAACTGGTCGACCACGCCGAGGGCGCCTACCTCACGCTCAAGGACGGCCGCCGGGTCCTCGACATGACCGGCGGGGTCGGCGTCCTCAACCACGGCCACAACCATCCGCGGGTCCTCGCCGTCCGGGAACGGTTCGCCCGTGACCGGCGGATGGAGGTCCACAAGACGTACTTCTCCCCCTATCTGGCGGCGCTCGGCCACAACCTGGCCGAGGTGCTGCCCGGCGACCTGAACATGTCGTTCCTGCCCAACTCGGGCGCCGAGGCGGTCGAGGGCGCGGTCAAGCTCGCGTACAAGTACCACAACGGCAAGCGGCACACCGTGCTCCGCGCGGACTGCGCCTTCCACGGCAAGCTGCTCGGCTCGGGCGGGCTGACCGGCCAGAACCAGTTCTCGTTCCCGACCATCCCCGGCATCGACACCTTCCGGTACGGCGATCTGGACTCGGTGCGCGAGGCGATCGGCCGGCACCCGCGGGACGTCTACGCGATCCTCATCGAGCCGTTCAGCGCCTCCACCGTGCAGTGGTGCTCGGAGCACTTCCTGCGCGGGCTGCGCGAGTTGTGCACGCGGCACGACATCGTGCTGATCTTCGACGAGATCTACACGGGCTGGGGCAAGACGGGCAGCATGTTCCACTTCATGCGGTATCCGGGGCTGCTGCCGGACGTGGTCACCACGTCCAAGTCGTTCGGCGGCGGCAAGTCCTCGATCTCCGCCTATGTCGCCCGGGAGCCCGTCTTCCGCAGGGCGTACGACAACCTGGGCGACTCGCTGCTCAACTCGACCTCCACCACGTACTACGGCTTCGGCGAGGAGTGCGCCACCGCGCTGGAGGCGGTCAACATCGCGGTGGAGGACGACTATCCGGCGCGGGCCCGCGCCCTGGAGGCCGTGCTGGAGCCGGGGCTGGCCCGGCTCGCCAAGGAGCACCCCGACGCGATCGGCTCCGTCGCGGGCGCCGGCGCCCTGTGGGGCGTCTTCATCGACGGCGGCCCCAAGGTGCTCGACCTGGTGGCGAAGCTGGCGCCCGGGGGCATGGCCAGGGACCCGCAGTTCAAGACCAAGCTGGTGACCTGCGCGGTGATCAACGCCCTCTACGAGGACCACGACATCTTCGCCTACTACACCCTCAACGGACGCAATCCGCTGATCCTCGGGCCGTCGCTGGTCACCGAGCCGGACGAGGCGGAACGCGCGGTGGACGCGCTCGGCGCGGTGCTGGAGCAGGGCCTTGGGCGGCTCGTCGCCCGTTTCGTCAAGCAGAAGGTGAGCTCGCAGTGGTGATCACCATCACCGGCGCGGCCGGCATGCTCGGCGGCCGGCTGGCCGAACGTCTGCGCGCCGACGGCTGGGAGGTGCGCGGAGTGGATCTGCGCCCCGGCCCGGACGTGGAGTTCGTCGGGGACATCCGTGACCGCGACCTGATGCGACGCGCCCTGACGGGCGCGGACGTCCTGGTGCACGCGGCGGCCGCGCTGCCCAGCTATCCGGACGAGCAGATACGGTCGATCATCGTCGGCGGCACCAAGAACGTGTTCGCGGCGGCGCGGGCGGCCGGCACGCCCCGGGTCGTGCACGTCTCCTCCACCGCCGTGTACGGGCTGCCGAAGGTGGTGCCGACGACGGAGGGGTATCCGCGCGAGCCCGTGGACACCTACAGCCGGGCCAAGGCGGCCGCCGAGGAGGTCGCCGAGCGCTACCGCGGGGACGGCATGTGCGTGCCGATCCTGCGGCCCAAGACCTTTGTGGGCCCCGGCCGCATGGGGCTGTTCTCCATGCTCTTTGAATGGGCCGAGGAGGGGCGCAACTTCCCGGTCCTGGGCAAGGGCGACGTGCGGATACAGATGTTCGCCATCGACGATCTGATCGACGCGGTCGTCACCGTGCTCACCGCCGAAGAGGACGTCGCCAACGACACCTACAACCTGGCCGCCGCCGAGTTCGGCACCCTGCGCGAGGACTTCCAGGCCGTCCTGGACGCCGCCGGGCACGGCAAACGCGTCGTCGGACTGCCCGCCCGCCCGGCGCTCGGCGTCCTCGCCGCCCTGGAGAAGGCCAGGCTGTCACCGGTGTACGGACGGCTGCTGCACAAGCTGATGGACGACTCCTACGTCAGCATCGACAAGGCGTCCCGTCGGCTGGGGTTCACGCCCAAGTACTCCAACCAGGAAGCCGTGCTGCTCACCTACGAGTGGTGGCGCACCGTCCGTCACGAGGCCCCGACCGGCGGCGCGACCGGCCGCACCAGCCGGGATCCATGGCGCCAGGGCCTGCTGTCCGCGGCCCGGGTCTTCTTCTGAGGAGGGCCATGACCTACGTCGACGCACAGACGACGCCCGCCCCGGCCGCCGGGGACACGGGCGACGGTCCGGACGGGCGCGGACCCGGGGGAGCAGGGCCGGCGCGGGGCGCGGCGGCCGGGCTGCTCGCCCTCACCCGCCCCGGCCAGTGGCCGAAGAACTTCCTGGTGGTGCCCCTGCCGCTGCTCGGGGCCCCGTGGAGCTGGGGCACCGCCGGGCAGGTCGCCACGGCCACCGCGGCCTTCGTGCTGGCCTCCTCGCTGGTGTACGTGGTCAACGACATCGCGGACGTGGAGCGCGACCGGCGGCACCCGGTGAAACGGCACCGGCCGCTGGCGTCCGGGCAGGTGCGGCGGCCGGCCGCCATGGCCTTCGCGGGCCTCCTGGCGGCGGCGCTGGTGCCGCTGCTCGCGCTGCTCGACGCGGGCGCGGCCGGGGCGGTCCTGCTCTTCCTGACGGTCAACGCCGCCTACAGCTGGCGGTTGAAGCATCTGCACCTGCTGGACGTGTTCATCGTGGCCACCGGGTTCGTGCTGCGGCTGCTGGGCGGGTACGAGGCGAGCGGCCATCCCGTCGCGGGCTGGCTGGTGCTCACCGTGCTGACCCTGTGCCTGCTGCTGATCCTGGGCAAGCGCCGCCACGAGCTGGGGGTCTCCGGCACCGGGCACCGGCCCGCGCTTGCGGGGTACTCCGCGCACTTCCTGGACCTGGTGCTGGTGATGTGCTCGGGACTCACCATGGTGAGCTATCTGCTCTACCTGCGCACGGAGTCCGGCTACGCGCCCGCGGCCCTGCTCACCGCGCCCTGCGCGCTGTTCGCGCTCTTCCGCTATCTGCAGATCGTGGTCGTGAAGAGCGAAGGGGGCAGTCCGGTGCGGACCCTGCTGCGGGACCCCGTGATGCTCAGCAACTCGTCCGTGTGGGCCGCCCTGCTCCTGGCGGTCCAGCTCGTCTGACCGGACCGCCGCTCACCCCTTGTTCCGACCGAGGACCCGAAGGACCCGCATGACCGCACCTCTCGTGTCGGTGGTCGTCCCCATGTACAACGACCGCCGCACCGTCGACCTCTGCCTGCGCTCCGTACGGGAGCAGACCTACGAGAACCTGGAAGTGATCGTCGTCGACGACGCGAGCACCGACGACTCCGCCGAACTGGCCGCCCGGCACCCGGTCACCCTGGTGCGCGCCGAGCGCAACGGCGGCCCCGGCGCCACCCGCAACCTGGGCTTCGGCCACTCCCGGGGAGAGATCGTGTTCTTCCTGGACGCCGATGTGACCATGCATCCCGAGGCGGTGGCGCGCGCGGTGGAGCTCTTCGAGGAGCACCCGGAGTACGGTGCCGTCTTCGGCATACCGGACAAGGAGCCGCTGTTCGACGAGGGGCCGGTGTGCGACTACCGGATCCTTCAGTACCACTACTGGCGCAAGAGCGCCGAGGGCCTGGTGAGCGGCGGCTTCTACGCGCTGGGCGCGGTGCGCCGCTCCGCCTTCCTCGAGGCCGGCTGGTTCAACTCCGCGCTGCGGCAGACCGAGGAGATCGACCACGCGGAACGGCTCGCCGCCCGCGCCCCGATGCTGCTCACCTCGCGGATCCGGGGACGGCTGTCGGACGAGAGCCGGATGCGGCCGCTGCTGCGCAAGGCGTTCGTCCGCAGCCGGCTGCGGGTGCCGTTCTATCTGGACCGGGGCCGGGCGATGCAGGGCATGGAGACCGGCGGCCGGGCGGTCGCCTCCGTGCTGGCGGCCCTCGCCCTGATCACACTGCCGGCCGCCCTGATGTGGCCGGCCGCCCTGCTGGTGCCGGTGCTCGCGCTGACCGGGTGTGTCGTCGCCGACTGGGGCCAGTACGTCTTCGTCGCCCGGGAACGCGGCCCGGCGTTCCTGGTGTTCTTCACCGGCTGCCATGTCCTGATGAACACGGCGGTGGTGGCCGGGCTGGCCGTGGGGCTGGTCCAGTGGGCCCTCAGCGGCAGGTTCCGGCGGATGTACCGCGTGGAGGCGTCCGTATGACGACCGAGTCACCGGCCGCCGAGGAGCGGACGGAAGAGGAGCGGACGGAATCCGGCCCGGCCGCGGGGGATCCGGCCGCGCCCGCACCGGAACGCGCCCGCCGGACGGCCCGCAAGCTCCGCCCCTGGACCCGCCGCCCATCCGAACCCGCCACAGGGAACCCCGACACAACCGCACCGGAACGCGCCCGCCGGACGGCCCGCAAGCTCCGCCCCTGGACCCGCCGCCCATCCGAACCCGCCACAGGGAACCCCGACACAACCGCACCGGAACGCGCCCGCCGGACGGCCCGCAAGCTCCGCCCCTGGACGGGCCGCCCGTCCGAACCGGTCACGGAGGACCCGGACACGGCCGCACCGGGACGCGCCCGGCGGGTGGCCCGGGTGGTGCGGCTGTGGTACGGGCGCGTGCTCGTGGGGGTCGCCGGGGTGTGGCTGCTGTACGCGGTCGTCCGGTGGCTGGTCAGCGGCCGCTGGCACTGGTCCATCCTGCTGGACGCGGCCCCGCCGCTGCTGCTGGTGTTCGTCCCGGTGGTGCTGCTCCTCGCGGGCGCCGCGGCCTGCGGCCGGCGCCGGCCGTGGGCCCTCGGACTCTCCTCGGCGGCGCTGCTGCTGGCGCTCACCACCGGTTCCGGCATCAACTGGCCGGCGCTGTGGCGCGACCCGGGGCCGGTGCCGCCGGGCGCCTTGCACGTCGTGTCGCTGAACACGCAGTACTGGGGCCAGGAATCCGGTGTCGACAAGGTGTACGAGCTGCTGCACAAGCACCCGGCCGACGTCTATCTGCTCCAGGAGCACGTGGCCTGGAAGGCGGGCCTCGGGGAGGAGGGGTACAGCGAGCTGCGGGACGACGACCGGCTGCGCGAGGAGTTCCCGGGCTACCACATCGCCCGCCGCGGCGAACTGCTCACCCTCTCCCGGTTCCCCATCGTGGCCAGTCCCCCGGTCGGCCCCGCCATCGAGTTCGACGACCGCCCGGAGACCCCGTTCAAGCGGGTCTTCGACCGGGACAAGGTGATGCGCACGGATCTCGCGATCGGCGACGAGGTGCTCAGCGTCTACAACGTGCATGTCACCGTGCCGCTGGCCGTCGACAACCTGGACCCGTTCTCCGACTTCGACCACGACGCCTACTTCCGCAGGAAGTTCGACTGGCGGAGGGAGGAAATACGCGGCCTGGAGGACGACCTGGACCGCAACGCGCACCCGACGCTGATCTCCGGCGACTTCAACGCCACGGCGTCGATGCGGGAGATGGACGGGATCCGCGACCGGGCCGACGACGCGCTGCGCGCCAACGACGATCTGTTCCCGACGAGCTGGAGGTACGGCGCACCGGCCGCCTTCGAGTGGGACAGCGTGTTCAACCGGACGCTGCCGCTGTGGCGGGTGGACTGGAGCTTCACCCGTCACGACGTCCGTGTGCACCGCTACGACCTGCTGTCCAGCGAGGGTCTGTCCGAGCACCTGTTGCAGGACCTGTGGGTGTCGCTCTGACGGTTCGCGTCCGGCCTGACCGTTCACGTCCGGCGTGCGGCCGGGGCGGCGCGGGAGACCCGTCCGCCCCGGCGCACGGCGCCGCCGTCAGGCGACCCCGCGGACGGGCCGCTCCCGCTCCAGGCCGAGCAGGATGGCCTGTTCCAGTTCCCCCAGTTCGGGTCCCGGTTCGATCCCCAGCTCCTCGACGAGCGTCGAGCGGATGCCGCGGTACACCTCCAGGGCCTCGGCGGTGCGCTGCGACCGGTACAGCGCGAGCATCAACTGGGCGTGGAGATGCTCGCGGTAGGGGTGTTCCGCGGTGAGCTGCATCAGCTCACCGATCAGGTCCCGGTGGCGGCCGAGTTCCAGGTCGAGGCGGATGCGTTCCTCCGTGGCGCGCAGCCGCGCCTCCTGAAGGCGCCGCGCACCGGACTCCACCGGCCCGCCGGACAGCCCCGCGAGGGCGGGGCCGCTCCACAGGGCCAGGGCCCGGCGCAGACAGTGGACGGCCTCCTCGAGCAGACCGGCCTCCGTGAGGGTGCGCGCCCGGCGTACCCGGGCGTCGAAGACGGAGGCGTCCAGCTGGGACTCCTCCAGACGCAGCCGGTAGCCCTGCGGATGGGTCTCGATGAGGTCCGCCAGGCCGGCGGCCGCGAAGCTGCGGCGCATCGCGGAGATGCAGATGCGGATCTGCGTCCGTGCGCTGGCCGGTGGGGCGCCGCCCCAGACGGCGTCGACGAGGTCGTCGACGGGCACCACCCAGTTCGCCTCCAGAGCCAGCACCGCGAGGACCGTCTTCGTGCGTCTGCCTCCCAGCGGAAGATCGTGACCGTCGACGGCCACTCGTAACGGTCCGAGAACGTGGACCAACATGCCAGAAACCCCCGTTAGCTTCCTTGCAAGCGCCCCGCCGGTCCGCGCCACGGTCTGATTCCCCACACGTCGGGCAGGGGTGACGGTGCGCTGTTCGAGCATGACCCTGAGCCACCTTGGTGTAGACCAAGCAGGGTGTCAAGGAGAATCCGTCCGGCCCCGGCGGTGCCGCGGACGACGCCGCTCCGGTGAAGCAACGGGCAGAAACGGGGCTCGTGTTGAGCTTCCGGCCAAGCCTCCGACGTTCCTTGACACATGCTATTGGTATAGGCCAATCTAGCCTGGTCTGAACCAAGTGCTCGGCGCGTCCCCGCTCACTCGGGAGCGTGTGTTCGTCCCTGTCCGGAGGTACCCGCATGGCACAGCGCAGCCGCCCGCGACTGCTGCGGTGGGCGCACTCCGTGCTCCAGCCGGGCTTCGAGGGGACGGCGGTGCCCGGCTGGGTGCGCCGGCGGATATCCGAAGGACTCTCCTCCGTCGTCCTGTTCGGCCGCAACATCCAGGGCCCGGAACAGGTCGCGGGGCTCACTACCGCCCTGTACGCGGAGAACCCCGACCTCGTGATCGCGGTGGACGAGGAGGCGGGCGACGTCACCCGGCTGGAGGCCCGCACCGGGGCGTCCCGTCCGGGCAGCCTGGCGCTCGGCACGCTGGACGACATCGATGTCACCGAGCAGGTCGCCCGCGACGTCGGCCGGGAGCTGCACGCCGCCGGCATCACCCTGAACTACGCGCCGAGCGCCGACGTCAACACCAACCCGCTGAATCCGGTGATCGGGGTGCGTTCCTTCGGGGCGCGCCCCGATGTCGTCTCCCGGCACGCCGCCGCCTGGGTGCGAGGGCTGCAGTCGGCGGGCGTCGCCGCGTGCGCCAAGCACTTCCCCGGCCACGGCGACACCGTCGTCGACTCCCATCACGGGCTGCCCCGGGTCCCGTCCGACGCCGGCACCCTCGCGCTGACCGCGCTGCCGCCGTTCATCGCCGCCATGGACGCGGGGGCCCGGGCCGTGATGACCGCGCATCTGCTCGTACCCGCCTACGACGACCGGTGGCCGGCGACCCTGAGCCGCTTCGTCGTCGAGGACCTGCTCCGCGGCGAGCTCGGTTTCACCGGGCTGGTCGTGACCGACGCCGTGGAGATGGGTGCCGTGGCCGACCGCTACGGCATGCCGGATGCCACGGTCCGGGCCGTCGCCGCCGGTGCGGACGCGGTCTGCCTCGGCAGCGAGAACGCCGACGAGGCGACCGTGGCCCGGCTGGCCGATGCTCTGGTGGACGCCGTCCTGACCGGCGCCCTGCCGGAGCAGCGGCTGGCCGAAGCGGCGGACCGGGTACGGGAGTTCGCCCAGTGGGCGGGCTCCCTGCGCCGTACCGCTCCCGATGCCGGCGGCACCCCCGGCATCGGGCTGACGGTGGCCCGGCGGGCCGTGCGCGTCCACCACAGGCCGGACCGGGACACGGCGTTCCCGCTCGTGGACGCCCCCCATGTGGTGGAGCTGACTCCCGCCCCCACCCGCGCCATCGACCCCACCACCCCCTGGGGCGTGGCCGAACCCCTGAAGACACTGCGCCCGGGCACCACGTCCGTCCGGATCGGCGAACACCGGCTCCAGGACGGCGAGGAGGTGCTGGACCGGCTGGCGCTGCGCCCTGCGCACGGCCGTCCGCTGGTGGTGGTCGTCCGCGACGCCGCCCGCTACCCATGGATGACCCGCGCGCTCGCCTGCCTGGTCCGCCGCCGGCCCGACGCGCTCGTCGTCGAGATGGGCGTACCCACGGGCGAACGCCCCGGCGCGGTGTACCTGGCGACGCACGGCGCCACACGCGTGTCGGGCATCGCCGCGGCCGAGGTCCTGGTGGGCCGATCCGGACCGTAACGACGCGGCCGGTCACCGCTCCCCCGTCACCTTCCGCCCCGCCATGCCCTCTTGCCTCGCCCCCTGTCCTCGCTACCCACTCCCCCTTTGTTCCCTTTGTTCCCGCCCCTGTCCGCATGCAGTGAGTGATCCCGATTCTTCCGGAGTAACCGCATGACGACGCACCACCGTTTCTTACACCGCGCCGCCTCGGAGCGCCCCTACTTCAGCGCCGACGGTGAGACCTACCTCGCCCAGACGCAGCTGCGGCACCTGAACAAGGACCTGCCGCTGCGGGTGCTCTCGGAGGAACAGTTCGCGTCCTGGCAGAACCTCGGCTACGTGGTGGTCCCGGAGGCGATCTCCCGCGACGCGGCCAAGCTGCTCCTGGAGTTCGCCTGGGACTTCCAGGGCCTGGACCCGCAGCGCCCCGAGACCTGGTACGAGGAGCGCACCTTCCGCTCGGACCTCGAACGGGACCTGTACGTCTACGGCTTCGTCGAGGCGTACCACCACCAGCTGATCTGGGACAGCCGCCAGAACCAGCGGGTCTACGACGCCTTCGTGGACGTCTGGGACTGCGAGGAACTCTGGTGCACGCTGGACCGCCTCAACCTCAACCCGCCCAATGTGAAGAACCGCTCGCGCTCCCTGATCGACCCCACGGACGAGGGCTTCGACATCGAGCTGCACTGGGACGTGGACACCACGGCGAGCGTGCCGCCGCAGCGGGTGCAGGGCATCATCGCCCTCACCGACACGGAACCGGACCAGGGCGGTTTCCAGTGCTCCCCGGAGCTCTTCCGCCGGTTCGACGAGTGGAAGATCGCGCAGCCCGCCGACCGCGACCCGATCCGCCCCGGGACCGACCGTTCGGAGTTCCCGGTGATCCGGCCCCAGCTCAAGGCCGGTGACCTGCTGATCTTCAACGGCATGCTGGCGCACGGGGTGGCCGGCAATTCCTCGGCCGACGGGGTGCGTGCGGTGCAGTACCTGTCGATGATGCCGGCCCTCGAGGAGCACGAGGAACTGCGCACGTCCCGTGTGGAGTCCTGGCGCACGCTCAGCACGCCGGACTGGAACGCGACCCTGGTCGGCGACGCGACCAAGCACGAGTCCCTGCGCTACGGCCCCGCCGAACTAGACGGCCTGGGACGCAAGTTGCTGGGGCTCGACGCCTGGCACGAGCGCACACGATGAGGCGGGGAACCGACATGCACCGGATATGTCTGACCCTCCCGACCAACCGGGAGTGCTCCGCCACCATCACGGCCATCGGCGCCGAAGCCGCCGACGCGGCCCGCACCTTCGACGTCGAGGTGCATCTGCTGATCCTCGACTCCTCCGACGAGGCGACCCGGGCGGCGCACGCCCGGACGGCCGCCGCGCTCCCCGAGGAGCCCGGCGTGGTCGTCCACCATCTCGACGAGTCCGCCCAGCGGGAGTTCCTGCGCGCCGCCATCGAACGGGCCGCGCTCGCGGACCCGGACCGGGTCCTCGACCTCATGCTCCCGGACGCGCTGTCGTACGGCGCCTGCACCAACCGGGCGTTTGTGATCGCGGCCGCGCTGGGCTGCCGTTCGGTGCACCGGCGCGACTCGGACTGCAGCTACCAGATCTTCGAGGGCGAGCCCGTCCACCCCATCCACCACGAGCTGGCCTCCCTGGGCAAACAGGCCCGTGACGCCGTCGTCGCGGTCACGGAGGTGCAGCTGGACCCGGCGATCGCCGACCGCACCGTGTCGATGGTGGGCGCCTCCTTCATCGGCGAACTCTCCGTCGACATCGGCCAGATCCAGGAGCTCGACAAGGAGGTGTACGAGGAGGTCGTCGGGCTCTGGGCGCCCGGCCACTGGAGCGCCGAGCAGCGGCAGGAACTGGTCGAGGAGTCCTTCAAGGGCGCCGGGACACTGCCCTTCACGGGCGACCACTCGACGCTGACCCTGGTCGACCCGATGCGCGTCGACATGTCCAACATCGCCTTCGACCGGGACGTGTACGAGCGGCTGCCGCTGCCGCCCGCCACCGCGACCATCGGCAGCGACTACTTCCTCATCCACGCCGTGTACGACGCCGGGCTGCCCGGCGTCCTGCACAACCGGCACATCGAGAACTACTACACCGGCGAACGCCGCACGCACGCCGGCTTCATGGCGTACCAGACCCGGTTCGTGAAGTTCCTGCTGTCGATGCTCTACCTCCACTACGTCTACGAGCGGATGGGCGACGCCGGTGCCACCCTGCTGGACGACGCCGGGCGGCTCGACCCCGCGCCCTTCGCCGCGTTCCTCGGCGAGAGCGTGCGGCTGGACCGTACGGAGAACGAGCGGCGGCTGGACACGGTCGCCTCCGCGTACGCGCGGCTGGGCGGGAAGTACGACGAGTTCGCGCGCGCCATGAAGGCGGACCGGCAGCGCCTGCTGGACGAGGCCGCGGAGGACACCGAGGACTTCCGGCTGCTGATCGAGGCCTGGGAGCCCCTGGTGGCGGCGGCACGGCGCACGGACGTGCGGAGCACTTCCCGGTGAACACGACCCTCCACAGCGCCCTCGCGGACTCCGCCGAGGACCGGCTGATCTACGACCTGGACGGCATCGCCGGCCGGTTCGACGCCCTGACCGAGGAACTGCCGGGCGCCGGCATACGGTTCGCGATGAAGGCGTGTCCCGTGGACGAGGTCCTGGTGTGTCTGGCCGAGCGGGGCTCCGGCTTCGACGCGGCCGGCCCCCGGGAGATCGTCCGGGCCCTGGCGACCGGGGCGCCCGCGGAGCGGATCCACTACGGCAACACCGTGAAGTCCGACGGGAACATCGCCGAGGCCTACCGGCTGGGCATCCGGACCTTCGCCACGGACAGCCTGGAGGACGTGGCGGCCCTGGCCGCACACGCGCCGGGCGCCCGGGTGTTCTGCCGGCTGGCGACC
This sequence comes from Streptomyces speibonae, assembly GCF_984686075.1. Taxonomy (NCBI): domain Bacteria; kingdom Bacillati; phylum Actinomycetota; class Actinomycetes; order Kitasatosporales; family Streptomycetaceae; genus Streptomyces; species Streptomyces speibonae. The sequence continues at coordinate 1,932,513 of NZ_OZ480260.1, forward strand.
AGCGGGCAGGGGGCGCTGTGGGGGCTCAGCCACAAGTTCGGCTGCTCGCCGGAGGACGCCGTGCGGGTGATGACGGCGGCCCGGGCCGCGGGGCTCGTCCCCGCCGGGCTGTCCGTGCACGTCGGATCGCAGCAGATGACCACCGAGGGCTGGCAGTCGGCCTTCGCCACCCTGGCCGACGTGCTCACGGCCCTGCACGGCCGGGGGATCGTGCCGGACCACGTCAACCTGGGCGGCGGTCTGCCCGCGCTCGGCTACAGCGACCGCAGGGGCAACCGGCTCGAGCCCCCGCTGGACAAGATCTTCGCGGTGCTGCGCGAGGGGGTGCAGCGGCTGCGGGACCTCTCCCCCGCCCCCCTGGACGTCCTGCTCGAACCAGGACGCCACCTCGTGGCCGACCACGGCGCCATCCGGGCGCACGTGTCCCGGCTGACGTCCCGCACCGGGTCCGGCGGCCGGCCCGAGTACTGGCTGTATCTGAGCTGCGGCAAGTTCAACGGCCTGTACGAGATGGACCAGTTGCAGTATCCGCTGCTCTTCCCGGACCATCCGGACGACGCCGAGACGGTGTCCGCCGTCGTCGCGGGTCCCACCTGCGACAGCGACGACGCCTACGCGCACGAGCACGGCCGGGTGCGGGTGCCGAAGGACCTGGTGTCGGGGAACCCGGTCTGGGTGATGTCCGCCGGTGCCTACGCCGCCGGTTACATGACCCAGGGCTTCAACGGCTTCCTTCCGCTCCCCCATGTCTGCGTACGGGCCGACGACGTCGCCCCGGCGGACGGCACGGCGGGCGGGGCCGGCCGGCCGGCGCGGGACGGCGTACGGATCCGTCCCGTCGCCGCGGCGGACTGGCCGGGGATCGCCGCCCTCGAGGCGGCGGTGTACGCGCCGGTCTCGCTGTCCGAGGGCCGGGAGGCGCTGGAGTCCCGGGGCCGGGCCTCCCCTGAGACCTGTTTCGTCCTGGAGGCCGGGGGCCGGATCGCCGGTTACCTCCTCTCCCTGCCCTACCCGCCGTCGCGGTACCCGGACCTGACCCGGGCCGAGGAGGAGTCCTTCGTCCACGGCTCCGGTCCCCGCAATCTCCACCTGCACGACATGGTGATCGCGGAGGACCTGCGCGGCCGGGGGCTGGGCAGCAGACTGCTGCGCCGTCTGACGGCCGCCGCGAGCGGGACCTACGACCGGATCTCCCTGATCTCCGTGGGCGGCACGCAGGGCTTCTGGTCGAACCACGGCTTCCGGCCCGAGCCGGGCGTCGCGCCTCCCACCGGTTACGGCGAGAACGCCGCCTACATGTACTGCCCGCTTCCGGGCCGGACCTCCGGCGGCCCCGCCGCCCGGGACTGAGGAGCACTGATGTCCGCATCCCCACCCGCACCCCCGTCCGAGTCCGCCTCCCCGGCACCGGCCGGTTTCCGGCGGGGCCGGATGGCCACGGCGGCGCTGTTCTGCTTCCTCGGCTTCCAGTACGCCACCTGGGTCTCCCGGCTCCCCGCGCTCAAGGACCGGTTCGACCTCGACGAGACCCGGGTCGGTCTGCTGCTGATGGCCTGCGGGGTCGGGGCGGCGGTGTCGTTCCCGCTGGTCGCCCATCTGATGAAGCGGCTCGGCTCCCGGCAGCTGGCGCTGTGGTCGGGGCTGTGCCTGGTGGGGGTGCTGCCGGCGCTGTCCGCCGCGGGGAACTACCCGCTCGTGCTGGCGGTGGTCTTCGTCGACGGCGTGGCCGTCGGATGCCTGAACGTCGCCATGAACGCGCAGGGCGCGGCGCTCGAGTCCCGGTACGGGCGGACCACGATGGCCCAGCTGCACGCCACGTTCAGCGGCGGCCAACTCGCCGGTGCGCTGCTGGCGTCCGGGATGAACGCCGTGACGCACGCCCTGGCCGCGCACTTCGCCCTCGGCGCGGGGCTGCTGGTCCTGCTGCTGGCCGCCGCCCGGCCCGGTCTGCTGACCGATGACGGCGGTGCGCCGGAGGAGTCGGAGCCGGCGAAGGCCGCGCACGAGGCCAAGGGGCTGCGGAAACTGACCGGCGCCGGGCAGGCGGCCCTGTGGCTGAGCTTCGCCATGATGCTGGGCACGGTCGTCGAGGGCGCCATGACCGACTGGTCGACGCTGTACCTCGCGGAGGAGACGGGGGCGTCGGCGCGGCTCGCGCCGCTGGGCATCGCCGTGGTCTCCGTGATGATGGTGCTGGCCCGCCTGCTCGGCGACCGCTGGCGGGAGCGCTGGGGCGACGCGCGCGTCGTCCGGGTCGGCAGTGTGGTAGCCGGCACGGGGCTCGGCCTCGCCCTCGTCACGGGCGGCACCTGGCCGGCGCTGGTCGGCTTCGCCTGCGTGGGGCTCGGCATGGCGACGGTGACCCCGTGCCTGTACGTCGCCGCCGCCGCGGAGGGGCCGCAGGCGCTGACCCTGGTCGCCGCCATGGGCACCACGGGGCTGCTCGCCGGCCCGGCCCTGATCGGTTTCGTGGCGGGCCACACGGACCTGACGGTGGGCATGGCCGTGGTGGCGGTCTCGGCCCTCCTGGTCTCGCTCACCGCCCGCCACCGCAGCTGGCACACCCCTCGCACGACACCGGCCGCCTGAGCGCCCGGTCACACCACCCGGCGAACCTGACGGCGGCCCCCGGCCCACCCCCGCCCGGGTGCCGCCGTCACCCTCCGGTACCGCGCAGGGTCCGGTGCTCCCGCCCCGTGGGCGGCTCTCATCACCGGCCGCCCCAGGAAACCGGCGAACCCCGCCGAAACACACCGCGTACACACGCCGCCGCCCCTCGGCCGTACCCCGTGCCGTGGACTGCGGGCCCCGGCACCAGCCACCATCCGGAAGCGACCGGGGCCGCCGCCCCTCAGCCGTACTCAGACCCGAGAAGGCGCGGTCCTCCACATCAGCCCGCCCCACGAAAACGGCCGCCCTCGGCGAGACACCCCGAGCCCCCCTCTCGCACCGCCTGCCGCCGCACACCGGACCCGACAGCCGCGGGTTCTCCGCATCGGCCCGCCGCGCGAGGGCGGCCGCCTTCGGCAAGGCACACCAGTGCACGCCCCACGTCCCCTCAGCCGTGCTCCGGATCCGAGGCGGTTCTCCGCATCAGCACGCCACACGGGAGCAACCGGCTTCGGACGAACCGGTGCGCGCGCCGCCCCCCTCCTTCACCGGCTTCGGGCTCGCGACGGCCACCGGAACCCTCGCCCTGCCGCACCACCCCACCGCCCCGGGCCGCGTCCGGCCGTACCGGGGCCGCACCCCGCCAGGCCCCCGGTCAGGCGCGCCGGAGCCGCAGTACCGGGGCGAGTACGACGACGAGCAGCCCGGCGAGCGGGACCACCAGCAGGCCCACGCGCAGACTGGTCGCGTCGGCGACGAGGCCGACGACCGGCGGGGAGCACAGGAAGCCCAGGCGCATCAGCCAGGAGACGATCGTGAGCCCGGATCCGGGTTTGAGGCCGGGCAGTTCGTCGGCCTCGTGCATCGCCGCGGGGACGAGCGTCGCCACGCCGAAGCCGGCCGCGGCGAAGCCGAGGACCGTCCCCGGCACCGTGGGCACGGCCAGCGCCAGGCCCATGCCGACCGCCGCGACGAGCCCGCCGGTACGGGCGACCTGCCGCTGGCCGAACCGGTCCACGAGCCGGTCGCCGATCAGCCGGCCGACGAACTGGGCCCCGACCAGGGCGATGAACCCGCAGGCCGCGAGCGTCACCGAGGCGTTCAGCGAGCCGGAGAGGTACAGCGCGGCCCAGGAGTTGCCGGCGTCCTCGACGAGGGTCCCGGCGGTGGCGATGAGGACGAGCGCGGCCAGCACCCAGGCGGTGCGCCGTGACACGGTCGCCGCCTCGCCCCGCTGCCGCGGCACGGAGTCCCCGCCGCCTTCCTCCCCGGCCGCCGCCTCCGTGTCGGGCCCGGGCAGGCAGTACCGCAGCGCGACACACGCGGCGGCGCCGAACAGCACGCCCGAGATGAGCAGATGCTGCCCCCGGGACAGGCCGAGGGCGATCGCGCCGGCGGCCATGGCGCCGCCGGTGACCGCGCCGATGGACCAGATGGCGTGGAAGGAGTTGATGATGCTGCGCCCGTAACGGCGCTGCACCCGCAGAGCGTGCGCGTTCTGCGCGACGTCCGTGATCGCGTCCATGGCCCCGGCGAGGAACAGCGCCGCCGCGAACAGGGCCACCGACCCGGCCAGTCCGGCCGCCAGGACCCCCGCGCCCGTCAGCAGGGTGCTGAGCACGGCGACGCGCGCCGAACCCAGCCGGCGCACCAGCACCCCCGCCGTCAGACCGGCCACGATGGCGCCCGTCGGGAACGCCGCGACGGCCAGCCCGTAGGCGGCGTTGCCGATGCCGAGGTCGGCCTTGATCTGCGGATAGCGCGGCAACAGGTTGGCGAACAGGGCCCCGTTGGTCAGAAACAGCACTGCCACGGCCGCCCGGGCCCGCCGGTCGGCCCGGGTAGGCCGCAGCAGTACGTCGACGGTCATGCGGGGAGCCTACCTCCGGAGCGTACGTTCGTACACTCCGGCTCCCAGGTGGCCTGCACGTCCGGACACGGTGCCGCCGTAAGCCCGACGGCACGCGCCTCCGCGGCTCAGGGCCACAGATCGAGCACGGCGTCCAGGGTGAGTCTCCACATCGGCTCGGCACCGGTGCCGAACGCGGCAGCGAGCGCGTATCCGACGGACGCGTCGTACGGCTCCGGGGCGGACCCGGGCTCCCACTCCACGCTCACCTTCCCGTCGCCGGTCGACGTGAAGACACCGAGCCGCCTCCGGTCCCGCAGCAGACTGCTGGTGCCGAGGGAGTCCGGGACCAGCACGTACGCGCACTCCCGCGCCGCGGAGACGACCTCCACGCGGTACGACCGCCGGGTCAGGAACCCCTTGGCGGGCCGCAGGGTCTCCCCGGCACCGTCGACGACCAGGGTGAGCCGGCGCGGGTCGCGCGTCCCGATCGGCACATGACTGTCCGCCGTCTCCCCCGGGGTCCGCCGGATCGCGGCCGCCGGCACCCCGCCCCCGCTCACCTCCAGCGTCCCGGCCTCGTGATCGAGCTCGATCACGACCGCCCCGAAGAACACATCATCGGCGGGCCCGTACACCAGCGGCTCCATCGGGACGCCTCACCTCCTGCTCAGACCGGTGATCCTGTGTATCAAGTCTCCGCCGGGCGCGGGGAGTCGCTTCGGTTTCCGGCCAACGGGCCGGCGGCGGTCGAGCACGTGGAATGAGTTGTCGTACCCATGTGCCGGGCCGGGGGGCTGGTTAGGCTGCGGGCGAGTGTGGTGGTCGGGGTGGTCCAGGGAGGCGGGTGCGGGATGCGGCTGGTGGGGGGAGCGGAGGAGCTCGGGGACGGTGATCCCCGGGAGATCAGCGGGTATCCGCTGTACGCCCGTCTCGGTGAGGGCGGCATGGGGACGGTCTATCTGTCGCGGACGCGCGGGAACCGTCCGGTCGCGCTGAAGGTCATCCGGCGGGAGCACGCCGAGGACCCGCATTACCGGCGCCGTTTCGCGCGGGAGGCGCAGGCGGCGCGGAAGGTCGCCGGGTACCACCTGGTGCCCGTGCTCGACTTCGACACCGAGGCCGAGCAGCCCTGGATCGCCACCGCGTATCAGCCAGGTCCGGACCTGGGGTCCGTGCTCGAGGCGTACGGCCCTCTCCCGGTCGCGACCGTGCTCCAGATCACCGGGTGTGTGGCGCGGGCGCTGCACGCGGTGCACACGGCCGGGTACGTGCACCGGGACGTCAAGCCCGGCAACGTGCTGATCGGGGCGGACGGTCCCTGGCTGATCGACTTCGGCATCGCGCGCTCCGCCGACTCCACCAACCTCACGGCCACCGGCGGCCTCGTGGGCACCCTGCGCTTCATGTCGCCGGAGCACGCGCGCGGCCGGGAGCCCGGGCCGCCCAGCGACGTGTTCTCCCTGGGGCTGCTCACCGCGGTCGCGGCCACCGGGCGCCACCCGTACGGGGACGGCGACGGCCTGGTCGTCGCGGCGGCCATCGCCGGTACCGACACGCGCCCGCCCCACCTCGACGGCTGTCCCGAGCCCGTACGACGCGTCCTGCTGACCGCGCTCGCCGCCGACCCCGCGGACCGGCCGGACGCGGCGGAACTGGCGGCGCTGTGCGAGGACGCGGCCGGGCGGCCGCTGACCGACTTCGACGACTGGCTGCCCGGACCCGTCGCCTCCGCCGTGGCGTCGGTGGAGGCGGAGGCGTCCCGGCTCACCGCACGGGTGCGGACGGCCGGCCCTCCCCCGCCGCCGCCCGCGCCCGCCGGCTTCGGACCGCCCCCGCTCATGCCCCCGGCGTCCACGGTGCCCCTCCGCACGGAGCCGGCGTCGCGGGTGCGGCGCATGCGGGTGCTGGCCGCCGCGGCCGCCGTCCTCGCCGTGGCGGGCACGGCCGTCGCCGTCGCCTCGATCGGGCGGGATGGGGGCGAGCGGACGACGGAGGGCAGCGGGCAGCAGAGCTCCGGCGCCCCTTCGACCGCGCCGTCGCAGGCGTCGCAGCAGCCCGCGCAGGACGACGACGGCGGGCGCCCCGTGCCGCACGCGCCGGAGGGCTACCAACTGGTCTTCGCCAACAAGCCCTTCACCCTCGCCCCGCCCCCGGAGTCCGACCGCGCCACCCACCTGGACCTCGACGTGCCCCGGTCCACGTACCTGGAACGCGATGCCCTCCCGGGCCCCGCGGAGCTCGTCTACAACTCCGACGGCTGGCTGGGCAGCCTCCTCGTGGTCGTCGGGGAGCGGACCACCATCTGCACGGAGGAACAGCAGACGGCCGTCCTGTCCCACCCGCTGCCCGCCGCCGAACTGCGCCTGGGCCGGCAGGTGAGGGTCGGCACCGTCCTGTGCTCGATCACCAGCAACGACAACATCGCGGAGGCGGAGGTCACCGAGATCATCCCGGGAGAGGGAGCCGACGGACTGCCGACGTACAAGGGATACGTCACCGTGTGGAAGTCTCCGGCGGGCGATGGGCAGGGCTGATCGCCGGAAGGGCCCCTCGTTCCCGCCGACCGCTGTCGGGCGGTACATATGGCTCGAACCTTCAACACATTTTGCACACAACCCCTCTTCAACACTGACCCCCATGGTCTAGATTGACCGTGCTTCAGCTGTTCGAGTACGAAGCGGCCGTCAACGATCCATTGATCCGGCACCACCGACAAACAGCTCCGGGCCCGTGAGGCCCCCGGGTGCGGGGAGCACCCGGGGGCCGACGGGTCGCACGCACCTCGCACGTCCGGCGGGACCGCGCATCAGCGCTGCCGCCGGGTGAGTGGAACAAGCACCTCTGCAAGACCGCGGAAGTCAGTTCGGGGGGCGGGGGCCTCCCGAGGGGGACCTGGGGGGTTCTGTGCGGCAAGGGGGATTAGTCAGCCCGTTTCCGTCGGCGCGCGGACGTCTGACGAGCGGGGAGATCAGCCGGCCCGCGAGCGACTGGGAGCAGCGGTACCGCCGTACCGTGATCACCAGCGACTCCGTCACCACCGGTGTCGTCGTGGCGTCCATCGGCAACTTCTTCGGCGCCCGGGACGCGGCCAACTGGCACGAGAAGTGGGGCATCCTGGCCTTCGGGACCTGGCTGCTGGTGCTGGGGGCGCTCGCGGTCGGCCGGGCGTGGGCACCGGCCGTACTCGGCCAGGGCGCCGAGGAGTTCCGCCGGCTCGGCCGCTCGCTGTTCGCGGCGACCGTCGTGCTGGCGCTCGGCGGGATCGCCCTCACCTCGCGCAACATCAAGCTGTGGATCTTCGTCGCCGTTCCCGCGATCGCGATCGTCACCATGACCGCGCGGTATCCGCTGCGGCTGTGGCTGCACAAGCAGCGCAAGCAGGGGCGGTGTTTAAGACCGGTGCTCGCCGCCGGAAGCCCGGACACCGTGCGCGACCTGATCAGCCGGACCCGCAAGTTCCCGCACCTCGGCTGGCAGGTGGACGCCGTGTGCACCCCGGAGGGACACCGGCTCGGCGGTGACCGGCTGGACGGGGTGCCGGTGGTGGGCCGGCTGACGGACGTGGCCGACCACGTCCACCGCGACGGCTACCGCGTCGTCGCGGTCACCCCGGACCCGCACTGGTCGCCGCACCGGCTGCGGCGGCTGGCGTGGAGCCTGGAGGGCAGCGACGCCGAGATGATCGTGGCGCCGGTGCTGATGGAGGTGGCGGGACCGCGGCTGCACGTCGACGCGGTGCTGGGGATCCCGCTGCTGCGGGTCAGCATGCCGGCCTTCACCGGGGGCCGCCGGGTGGTCAAGGGCGTGGTCGACCGGCTGGGCGCGGCGGTCCTGCTGCTGCTGTTCGCGCCGCTGATGGTGTGCGTCGCGCTGCTCGTGCTGACCACCAGCCGGGGCGGCGCCTTCTACCGGCAGCGCAGGGTCGGCAAGGACGGCCGCGAGTTCACCATCCTCAAGTTCCGCACCATGGTCGCCGGTGCCGACCGGGCCCGTGCCGCGCTGGCCGACCGGAACGAGGGCGCGGGGCCGCTGTTCAAGCTCCGGAGGGATCCGCGGGTGACCCGGGTGGGAGCGGTGCTGCGCCGCTGGTCGGTCGACGAACTCCCGCAGCTGTTCAACGTACTGACCGGATCGATGTCGCTCGTCGGTCCACGGCCCCCGCTGCCGGAGGAGTCCGCCGCCTACGGCCCGGACATCCGGCGGCGGCTGCTGGTCAAGCCCGGGCTCACCGGCCTGTGGCAGATCAGCGGGCGCAGCGACCTGTCATGGGAGGAGGCGGTCCGGCTGGACCTGCGGTACGTGGAGGACTGGTCGCTCGCGCTGGACACAGTGATCTTGTGGAAGACGCTGCGTGCGGTGCTCCACGGGCAGGGCGCCTACTGATGCGCGGGTGCCGTCGGGCGGACGCGCGGACCGCAGGCCGCCGGGGCCTGCCTGGGGGGAGGAACGGATCATGAGAGTCAGCGTGTTCGGGCTCGGCTACGTGGGCTGCGTGTCGGCCGCGTGCCTGGCCGAGATGGGGCACGAGGTCATCGGGGTGGACGTGAACCGGGTGAAGGTCGGCCTGGTCAACGCCGGCAAGGCCCCGGTGGTCGAGGAACGGATCGGCGAACTGGTCGCCGACGTCGTGCGCACCGGTGCGCTGCGCGCCACCACCGACGTCCGCGAGGCGATCACCGGCAGCGAGATCTCGCTGGTGTGCGTGGGCACGCCGTCGGAGCCCAACGGCAGCCTGTGCACGACGTACTTGGAGCGGGTCACCGAGCAGATCGGCGCCGCCCTGGCCGAGCGCGGCGGGCAGGGCGGACGGCACACCGTGGTGTTCCGCAGCACGATGCTCCCGGGCACGTGTCTGAACCTGCTGGTGCCGATCCTGGAGAAGAACCTCGGCGGTACGGCCGGAGTGGACGTCGGGGTCGCCGTCAACCCGGAGTTCCTGCGCGAGGGCACGAGCGTGCGGGACTTCTTCGACCCGCCCAAGACCGTCATCGGCGAACTCGGTCCGGCCGACGGGGACATGGTGGCGGCGCTGTACGAGGGGCTGCCCGGTGAGGTGTTCCGGGTGCCGGTCCCGACGGCCGAGGCGGTCAAGTACGCCGACAACGCCTTCCACGGTCTCAAGATCGGCTTCGCGAACGAGCTGGGCGCGGTGTGCCAGGCGCTCGGCGTGGACTCGCACCAGGTGATGGACGTCTTCCTGGCCGACCGCAAGCTGAACATCAGCCCCGCCTATCTGCGGCCCGGGTTCGCCTTCGGCGGCTCCTGCCTGCCCAAGGACCTGCGCAGCCTGGTCCACGCGGCGCAGCGGGCCGACGTCTCGGTGCCCATCCTGTCCCATGTGCTGCCCTCCAACGCCGATCATCTGCAGCGCGCGGTGGAGCTGGTGGAGCGGACCGGGAAGCGCCGGGTGGGGATGTTCGGGCTGTCCTTCAAACCGGGCACCGACGACCTGCGCGAGAGCCCGCTGGTCGAGCTGGCGGAGCGGCTCTTCGGCAAGGGGTACGACCTGCGCATCCACGACTCCCATGTGAGCCTGTCCCGGCTGCTCGGCGCGAACCGCGAGTACGTCGAGACCCGGCTGCCGCACCTCGCGCAGCTGCTCGCGGACTCCGTCGAGGAGGTCCTCGAGCACGCCGAGGTGTGTCTGGTCGGGACCAGGGACCCGGCCGTGCTGGCGGCGCTGCCGCACGGCGACGGCCCGGTGATCGTCGACCTCGTCCACCTCCCCGACGCCGATGCGCGCCGGGCCGAACCGGGGTACGTGGGCCTTGCTTGGTGACACATCGTCCGGAGACACGGCGTCCGGGAACACGGCGTCCGACCGCACGTCGGTCGGGGGCGCGGCCTCGCGTGACGGCGGCCGGGTCCGCGGCCGCCGCGCGCTGATCCTGGTGGAGAACCTGTCCGTGCCGTTCGACCGGCGCGTGTGGCAGGAGTGCACGACGCTGCGCGACGCGGGCTGGGAGGTGCACGTCATCTGCCCCCGGGGTACCAAGCGGGACACCGAGCCCGAGGCGGAGATCGACGGCGTGCGGATCCACCGCTACCCGCTGCGCGCGGCCACCGGCGGTCCCGCCGGCTATCTGCGGGAGTACGGATCGGCGCTGTGGCACACCGCCCGGCTGGCCCGGAAGGTCGGCCCGGTGCACGTGGTCCACGCCTGCAACCCGCCCGACCTGCTGTTCCTCCCCGCCCTGTGGCTGAAGCGGCGCGGGGCGCGGTTCGTCTTCGACCAGCACGACCTGGTGCCCGAGCTGTACCTCTCCCGGTTCGGCCGCGGCAAGGACCTGCTGTACCGGGCGGTGTGCGCGCTGGAACGGATGACCTACCGGGCCGCGGACGTCGTCATCGCCACGAACGAGAGCTACCGGGACGTCGCGGTGCGCCGGGGCGGCCGGCGGCCGGAGGACGTCTTCGTGGTGCGCAGCGCCCCGCAGACCGACCGGTTCCGGCCGGTGCCGCCCGATCCGGAGCTCAAGCACGGCAAGCCCCATCTGCTGTGCTACCTCGGCGTGATGGGGCCGCAGGACGGCGTCGACTACGCCCTGCGCGCCCTGGCGAAGCTCCGCGACGAGCTGGGACGCACCGACTGGCACGCGGTGTTCGTCGGTTCCGGCGACGCCTTCGACGCGATGGTGGAACTGTCCCGGCGGCTCGGTCTCGAGGACCAGGTGCGCTTCACCGGGCGCATCCCGGACGCCGACCTGGTGCGCCATCTGTCCACCGCGGACGTGTGCCTCTCCCCCGACCCGTGCAATCCGCTCAACGACGTGTCGACCATGAACAAGGTTCTGGAGTACATGGCGATGGGCCGGCCGATCGTCTCGTTCGACCTCAAGGAGGCGCGCGTCTCCGCCGGGGAGGCCGCGCTCTACGCACCGGGCGACGACGAGGCCGAGTTCGCCAAGCGCATCGCGCTGCTGCTGGACGATCCCGAACTGCGGGCCCGGATGGGCAGGATCGGCCGGGAACGGATCAACGGGGACCTCGCCTGGAGCAACTCCCAGGTGTCGCTGCTCGCCGCCTACACCGCCGCCTGCCGTCACCGGGCTCCGGCGGCGGGCGCGGCGGGCCGGGCAGGGCGGAGGCCGCGCCGTTGAACGACGACACGATACGTCTGGCCACGATCGGGCGGCTGCTGCGGCGCCGACGGCGGCTGCTCGCCGTCCTCGCCGTGCTGGGCGCGCTCGCCGGTCTCGGCGCCTCGCTGCTGTTCCCGCCGCGCTACACGACGTCGGCGTCGGTGCTGCTGTCGGGGCAGTGGGAGGAGCGCGAGCTGGTGACCCAGGCGGAGATCGCGACCAGTTCGGCGGTGGTCGACCGCGCGGCGGCCACGCTCGGGCGGCCCGGAATCGACGGCGGCGAGTTGCGGGACCGGGTGGACGTCGAGGTCACCGACGGGAACATCATCGAGATCTCGGGCACGGACGACACCCCGGAGGGTGCGCAGCGCATCGCCGACCGGGTGGCCGAGGAGTACGTCGCCTACGCGGCGCGGCTCGCGGGCGACACCGCGGACCCCGACGCGGCGAGCCGGCCCGAGGAACTGCGCAGGACGGTGCTGCAGACCAGCCGCCGCATCACCGACCTGGCCCAGGCGGCGGATCCCGGGCGGAGCGTGGAGAGCGTGCAGGGCCGTACCGAGCTCGAGAAGCTGCGCACCACGTTGCAGGAGGCCATGGAGAAGCTGGAGGAGGCCGACCCGGCGCTGAACAGGGCCGGCATGGTCGTGATGGGACCGGCCGCCCGGCCCGGCGGCGAGGCACCGCCCACCCGTGTGCACCTCGTCCTCGGCGGGGCGCTGCTGTTCCTCCTCCTCGCCGTCGTCGGCCATCTCGCCACCGCGCGGATGAGGCACCGGCCGCGCACCGAGCCGGAGATCGCCGCGGCGCTGGGCTCCTCGCCGCTCGGCACGGTGGACGTGCCCGCCGACCGGTCCCTGCGGCGGGCGGCGGCACGGGGCGGCCCGCGGGCCCGGGTCCGCAGGCTGCTGGGGGCCGACATGCCCTGGGACGTTCCGGCCCCGCGGGCCTCGGGCGACGAGGCCGCCGGGCGGCTGCGCTACCGGCGCGTGTGCGCCCGGCTCCAGGACCGGATGCCGCCCGGCGGGCGGGAGGCGCTGGTGGTCGTCCCGGACGGCGACGAGGTCGCCCGCCGCGCCGCCACGCGGCTCGCCGAGGAGGCCGGGATCGAACTCGCGCTCCACGTGGTGACGGTTCCGGCGGACCGTCCGACGGTCCCGGACCGCGCCGGCACCTCCGGCGCCCTCGTCGTGCTCGGCACGGGCACCTGGACCGCGGGCGAACTCACCGGCCTCACCGACGCCTGCACGGACGCCGGCCACGAGATCACCGGCTTCGTCGTCGCCACCCCGGTCCGGGCCCGTACGGCACGGACCACCGGCCCCTCCGCACGGCCCACCGCCCCGGCACTGGGAGGCGCGGTATGACCACGCACCACAGACCGACGCCGGACCACGCCCCCCGCTCGCCGGGCCCGTACAGCACCCGCACGGCCCGGCGCCCCGGCGCTCGCCGGCGGCAACGCGAAGAGGAGCACGGTCTGACCACGCATCGGACGCCGACGCCTGACCGCGCCCCCGCCTTCAGCGGCCCCGGCCGCTCGGGACCGTACAGCACGCACCGCGACGGCACCTCCCGTGTCCTCGTGCTCGGCGCGGGCACAGGGACGGCGGGCGAGCACGGGTTGCCGGTCCCTTCACACGGGCCTCCGCTCCCCGCGCGCCCACACCGCGGCAGCGCCGAGGGAGGTGCGGTATGAGGACGGACCAGGCGGTGGAGTCACCGGCTCCGCTCTTCGACCTGCCGGGGCTGGTGGCCGCCGTGCGCCGGCGGCGCCGGGTGTGGGGGACGATGGCGTTGCTGGGGTGTCTCGCCGGCGTGGCGGTGGCGGTGGTGCTGCCTCCGCCGCCGACCGCGGTGACCACGGTGCTGGTGGCGCATGAGGGGGACCAGCCCAGCGACCCCGGCACGCTGATCCGCACCGACGCCGCGCTGTTGCAGACCACGCGGATCGCGGACCGCGCCCTGCGGGACCTCGGCTCCCGGGAGAGCCCGAAGGACTTCATGCGGGACTACCGGGGCACCGGCGTGACCAACAACCTGCTGCGGATCGAGGCGTCGGGCGACAGCGACGCGCAGGCGGTGGCCCGGGCCGAGGCGCTGGCCGACGCGTTCGTCGCGGACCATGTGCGGCGGCTGCGGGAGGCCGCGGCCGCCGAGTCCGAGGCGCTGCTCGCCCGGCGCGACGACCTGCGGGACGAACTGGCGCGGGTCAACGAGGAGATCGGGGAGGGACCGCAGTCGGACGACCCCGAGGCGTCGGCGAACCTCGAGTCGCTGTTCGCCCGGCGGGCCGAACTGACCTCGCGCATCACGGACTTCGCCCAGCGTGCCGAGGAGGCGAGCCTGGGCACGCCCCGGCTGGTGGCGGGCACCCGGGTGGTGGACGCCGCGCGCCCGGTGGACCACTCGCTGCCCGCGACCGCCGCGGCGAACGCGGGGATCGGGCTCGCCCTGGGGCTGGCGCTCGGGCTCGCGCTGGCCGCCGTCGGCGCGGTGGTGGCGGACCGGCCCGTGCTGCGCCGGGAGATCGCGGCGCACCTGGGTGCCTCGGTCGTCGCGGAGCTGCCCCGCGGGGCGGCCCGGCCGTGGCGGCGCCGCAGGGTCCGGGCGGCGCGGACGCGGCTCACGGCGTCCCTGGCCCGTACCGTGCGGGGCTCCCCGGAACCGGTGTCGCTGCTGGAGCTGGGCTGTGCCCGCACCGCGGGCGCGGTCGCCCTGGATCTCGCCGGGGAGCTGAAGGGCGAGGAGCCGGTGGTCGTGGTCGACGGTCTGCCCGACGCGCGGCTCGCGAGCCGCCGTCCGCAGCCGGGAGGCCCCACCGTGGTCGGCGGCGCGGACGCGGACGCCGGGCCGCCGGGGGGGCCGCGGATCGGCGTCGGTTCGGTGGCTCCGGGCACCGCGTGGACCGACCTGCGGTACCTCGGCACCCGGGCCGTGCTGGTGGTGCGGGCCGGGGCGGGCAGCGCCGCGTGGCTGCACACCGTGGCGCGGCAACTGGCGGACCAGGACATCGCGGTGCACGGCGTGGTGCTGGTCGACCCGGATCCGCGGGACCGGACCGACGGCACGCTGTGGGACCGCCCGGCCACCGCGCCGCGCGGCAGGCGTGAGCGGCCCGCGCCCAGCTGGGTGAACGGGACGGAGCGGCCCTCCGTGCGGGCGGCGACGCGGGTGCCCGACGGCGAGCAGGAGGTGCGGTAGCACATGTGTGGCATCTCAGGCACCTACCGGTGGCCGGACGGGAAGGCCGTGACCGACCGGCTCACCGAGACCCTCGCACACCGCGGCCCGGACGGTGCGGGCCGCTACAGTCACGCCGCCGGCGACGGCGAGGTGCACCTCGGACACCGCCGGCTGGCCATCATCGACCTGACCGGGACGGGCGCCCAGCCGATGGTCTCCGGCGGCCTCGCCCTGACGTACAACGGCGAGCTCTACAACGCGCCCGAGCTGCGGGCCGAACTGGCGGCCGCCGGCGTGCGGTTCCGGGGTACGTCGGACACCGAGGTGCTGCTGGAGGCGTGGCGGCGCTGGGGCACGGACTGTCTGCCCCGGCTGCGCGGCATGTTCGCGTTCGGCGTCTTCGACGAGCGGACCGGCGAGCTGGTGCTCGCCCGCGACCAGCTCGGCATCAAGCCGCTGTTCCTGCTGCGGCGGGGCGAGGGCCTGGTGTTCGCCTCCGAGCTGAAGGCGCTCGCCGCGGTGACCGGCGGGTCGCTGGAGGTGGACCCCGCGGCGCTGGTGGCCTCGCTGCTGTACTACTGGGTGCCGGACTCCCGGTGCGCGTTCCGCGAGGCGGAGAAGCTGCCGCCGGGGAGCTGGCTGCGGATCCGGCCCGACGGCCGGGTGGAGCGCGGCCGGTACTTCAGCCTGCGCGACGTGGCCGCCGAGGGCAGCCAGCGGGCCCTCGACGGCGCGGAGCCGGACCTGGCGGCGGTCGTCGAGGAGTCGACCCGGCGGCATCTGCTCTCCGACGTCCCCGTGGCGGCCTTCCTCTCCGGAGGGCTCGACTCCAGCTATCTGACCGCGCTGGCCGCCCGCGACCGGCCCGGCATCCCCGCTTACACGATCGGGTTCCGCGCCGAGGACGCCCGGTTCGAGGCGATGCCGGACGACCTGCGCTACGCCCGGCAGGTGGCCGAGCGCTTCGGCGTGGACCTGCGCGAGATCGAGATCGCCCCGGACGTGCTCGAGCTGCTGCCGCGGATGACGTACCACCTGGACGAGCCGATCGGCGATCCCGCCGCGATCAACACGTATCTGATCTGCTCGGCCGCCCGGGAGGCCGGGGTGAAGGTGATGCTCTCGGGGATGGGCGCCGACGAGCTGTTCGCCGGGTACCGCAAGCATCTGGCCAATGTGCTCGCGCTGCGCTACCAGCGCGTCCCGCGGCCGCTGCGGCGCGGGGTGGCGCGGGCCGTGGACCGGCTGCCGGTCGCCACGAGCCGCCGCGGGTACCGGTCGGTGCGCTTCGCCAAGCGGTTCCTCTCCTTCGCCGATCTGCCGGAGGAGACCGCGTTCCGGCGCAGCTACACCCTCTACGACCGGGAGGAGCTGCTGGATCTGGTCGATCCGGACCTGGCGCCGGCGGTCGAGGACGTGCTGACCGAGCACGCGGACGTCTACGCCGACAACGACCTGGACGACTTCGTCAACCGCATGTGCCTGGGCGACGCCCGGATGTTCCTGCCGGGTCTGAACCTCGCGTACACGGACCGCTCCAGCATGGCCGCGTCGACCGAGGTGCGGGTGCCGTACGTGGACGTCGAGGTGGTCAGGGCGGCGTTCGCGGTTCCGGGCCGGCGCAAGATCGCCGGACGGCAGGGCAAGGCCGTCCTGAAGGAGGCGGCGGTCTCGGTCCTGCCCCGGGAGATCGTGTACCGGCCCAAGGGCCTGTTCAGCGCGCCGCTGCGGGCGTGGATGAGCCGGGATCTGGCCCCCCTGGTGCGCGAGGTGGTGCACGACGGCGTCCTCGTCCGTTCCGGGTTCCTGCGCCGCGAGGCGCTCCAGCGGCTCGTCGCCGAGGACGCCGCCGGGCAGCGGGACTTCTCCAAGCATCTGTGGCACGTGCTGACCCTCGAGTACTGGTACCGCGGCGCGACCTCCGGGACCGGCGGACACCCCCTGACGGCATAGCGACGGCACCTGCCTGACGGCGTAGAGACAGACGGCGTAGAGACGAAGAGGACTTCGGGTGAAACAGGTCGTACAGAACTACAGGAGCGGCGAGCTGGCACTGCTCGACGTGCCGGAGCCGGGCTGCAAGCCGGGCGGTGTGCTGGTGCGCACCGCCTACTCGCTGATCTCCACCGGAACCGAACTCATGAAGGTCTCCGAGGCCGGCATGTCGATGCTGGGCAAGGCCCGTTCCCGCCCGGACCAGGTGGCCAAGGTGGTGCAGAGCGTGGCCACCAACGGGGTGCCCGCCACCTACCGCAAGGTGATGGGCAAGCTGGACTCCTACACGCCGCTGGGGTATTCGCTGTGCGGGGTGGTCGAGCAGGTCGGCGCGGGCATCGACGACGTGGCGGTCGGCGACCTCGTGGCCTGCGCCGGCAACGAGCACGCGCTGCACGCCGAAGTGAACTGGGTGCCGAAGAACCTCTACGCCCCGGTGCCGGACGGGCTCGCGCCGCGGCACGCGGCCTTCGGCACGGTCGGCTCGATCGCGTTGCAGGGGGTGCGCCGCGGCGAGTCGCAGCTGGGGGACGTGGCGCTGGTCATCGGTCTGGGGCTGATCGGGCAGTTGGTGGTCCAGCTGCTGGCCGCGTCGGGGGTACGGGTGGTCGGCGCCGACCCCGACCCGGAGCGCTGCGCGCTCGCCGAGCGGCTGGGCGCCGCGGCGTGCGGTGACCCCGCGTCCGCGGCCGTGGAGCAAGCCGTCGCCGAACTCACCGGCGGTATGGGCG
This sequence comes from Streptomyces speibonae, assembly GCF_984686075.1. Classification (NCBI taxonomy): domain Bacteria; kingdom Bacillati; phylum Actinomycetota; class Actinomycetes; order Kitasatosporales; family Streptomycetaceae; genus Streptomyces; species Streptomyces speibonae. Next base: position 1,949,969 of record NZ_OZ480260.1, read on the forward strand.
CGGACCAGGTGTATCTGGCCGCCGGCGGGGGCAGCAACCAGCCCGTCGAGCTGGCCGCCCGGCTGAGCCGGGACCGCGGCCGGGTCGTCGACATCGGCAAGTGCAGCCTGGACCTGCCGTGGAACGCGTACTACGAGAAGGAGCTCGACGTCCGGTTCTCCCGTTCGTACGGCCCCGGGCGGTACGACCCGGAGTACGAGCTCGAGGGGCGGGACTACCCGATCGGCTACGTCCGCTGGACGGAGCGGCGCAACCTGGCGTGCTTCCTCGATCTGGCCGCCCGGGGCCGTGTCGACGTGGAGCCCCTGGTCTCCCACATCGCCGACTTCGAGGACGCCGTCAAGACGTACCGGCGGCTGGAGGACGGTGAACTCAAGGCCGTCGCCGTGCTGTTCCGGTACGCGGAGGGCGACACGGAGGGCCGGGCGGCCCCGCTGACGGCCGTGCCCGACGTGCCGGCGGGGCACGGGCCGGTGCGAGTGGCCGGGAGGCCCGTGCGGCTGGCGTTCGTCGGGGCCGGGAACTACGCGACGTCGATGCTGCTGCCGCACCTGACGGGGCGCGACGGTGTCGAGCTGTCCACGGTCGTCACCACGACGGCGCTGTCCGGGGCCAACGCCCAGCGCAAGTTCGGCTTCGCCCGGGCGACCACCGATCTGGACGCCGTGCTCGGCGACCCGTCCGTCGACGCGGTGTTCGTGGTCACCCGGCACAGCTCGCACGCGGACCTCACGCGCAAGGCGCTGCTCGCCGGCAAGGCGGTGTTCGTGGAGAAGCCGCTGGCGCTCACCGGGGAGGAACTGGCCGGTGTGCTCGCGGCGGTGGAGGAGTCCGGCAACGACCGGCTGCAAGTGGGCTTCAACCGCCGGTTCGCGCCGCTGCTGCGGGAGGCGAGGGAGCGGTTCGGTGCCCGGACCGGTCCGGCGAGCCTGCGCTACCTCGTCAACGCGGGCCGGCTCGACCACGGCAGCTGGTATCTCCGGCAGGGCACCGAGGGCTCCCGGTTCACCGGCGAGGGCGGGCACTTCATCGACACGGCGAGCTGGCTGCTGGACGCCGACCCGGTCTCGGTGTACGCGGTGGCCGCGTCCGGCAACGAGGACCTGCAGATCGTGCTGCGCTACCCGGACGGGTCCACCGCCACCCTCAGCTATGTCACCAACGGCCCGTCGGGGTTCCCCAAGGAGACGCTGGACCTGATCGCGGACGGCAAGGTGCTGCGGCTCGACGACTTCGTCCGGGCCTCGGTGTACGACCGCAAGCGGTGGGTCAGTTCGCGGCTGCCGAAGGCCCGGGACAAGGGCCAGAACGCCGAACTGGCCGCGTTCGTCAAGGCCGTACGGACCGGTGGGCCGATGCCGGTGCCGCTGCGGTCGCTGGTCGCCACCACGACAGCCACCCTCGCCGTGGAGACCGCGCTGGCGGCGGGCGCGCCGGTGACGCTGACGGGGGCGCGATGACCGCGCGTCCGGGGAGCCCCGGCTGGTACCTGCGGCGGCTGTCCCGGATGGGGCCGCGGGAGGTCGGCGGCCGGGTGGGCGACGCGGTGCGCCGGCGGCGGTGGCGGTCGGGGCTGCCGGACGGCCCGGACGTGACCGGTGCGCGGTTCACCGCGGTGCTGCCCGCCGGGGCGGTCGCCTCGGTACCCGCGGACGCCGTGAAGCGTCTGCTCGCCGACGCGGACCGGCTGATGGCCGGGCACGCCGAGTTCTTCGGTGTGGAACGCGACGACCTGGTGGACCCGGACTGGTGGTACGACCCGAAGACCGGGCGCCGCGCCCCGTGGGGCTACGCCTTCGGCGTGCCGTACCGCGACGAGGACGTGGTCGGGGACATCAAACAGATCTGGGAACCGTCCCGGCACCAGTACCTCACCCAGCTCGCCGCGGCCTACGCGCTCACCGGGGACGAGCGGTACGCCGAGCGGGTGGCCGCGCATCTGCGGTCCTGGTGGGCGGCCAACGCGCCGCTGCGCGGGGTGCACTGGGTCAGCGGCATCGAGCTGGGCATCCGGCTGCTGTCGTGGGTGTGGATCCGGCGGCTGCTGGACGGCTGGCCGGGGGCGGCCGCGCTGTTCGAGGACAACCCGGTGGCGCACCACCAGATCTGGCATCACCAGCGCTGGCTGGCGGCGTTCCCCAGCCGGGGCTCGTCGGCGAACAACCACGTCGTCGCCGAGGCGGCCGGGCAGCTGGCCGCGTCCTGCGCGTTCGGGTGGTTCCCGTCCTCGGCCCGCTGGCGGGCCGACGCGTTGCGGTCGCTGGAACGGCAGTTGCGGGCGAACACGTTCCGCTCCGGCCTCAACCGCGAACTCGCCACCGAGTACCACGGGCTGGTGCTGGAACTCGGCCTGGCGGCGGTGGCCGAGGCGGACGCGGCGGGGGTGCCGGTCCCCGTGTCGGTGCGGCGGGTGCTGCTGCGGATGACCGACGCGCTCGCGGCGATCGTGGACAACCGGTTGCGGCCGCCGCGCCAGGGGGACGCGGACGACGGGTACGGGCTGGTCCTGGACGGCGCGGGCACGCACCGCTGGGCCTCCCTGCTGGCCACCGGGGACGCGGTGTTCGGCCGGCTCCCCTGGTGGCCGGAGGTCACGACGACGGACGTCCGCACGCCCCTCCTCACGGCACTGATCCACCCGGGCACCGATCCGGCACCCCCGGCCCGCCCACCTGCCCCGCAAGCCCGCCCGGTGCCCCTCCGCCCGGTCCCCGCGACACCCCCGTCCCGACGGCGGCTCCACCCCACGACGGACACCCGCCCGGGCCCGGCGCCGGCCCCCGACGACCGTCTCCGGCCGGTCCCCGACGGCGCACCCCACGACACGGCGGAGACCCGGCCGGCCCCCACACCGGCCCCCGACGGCCCTCTCGGGTCCGCTCCCGACGCCGGGCCCCGGCCCGCGCAGGATGGTGAGCCCCGCGTCGGCGAAGTGCCCGAGCCGCCGCCCGGACCACCGGCCCAACAGCCCGGCACCACACCACCCCCCGACGACCGTCTCGGACCCGCTCCCGACGCGGGCCCTGAGCCCACGACCCCACCGGCCCAACGGCCCGGCACCGCCGACGCCCGCCCCCGCCCCGCGCCACCCCCCGACGGCCGTCTCCGGGCCGTTCCCGCGCCACCCCCCAACGGGCGTCTCCAGCCCGTCCCCGCCACCGGGGCCCGGCCCGCGAGTGTGCTGGGGCGGGCGGGCGGTGCCGTGCGCGGGAGCCGGCGGCTCGCGGGTGTCGTCGCGTCGCTTCGTCAAGGTGCGGGGGCACGGCGTGGGAGTGGGGCCTGGGCCCGGCGGCCCGGGCGGCGGCCGGGGCACTTCGCCGACGCGGGGCTCACCATCCTGCGCGGGCCGGAGGAGATCTGGTGCCGTTGCGACGGCGGCCCGCACGGCTTCCTGTCCATCGCGGCGCACGCCCACGCGGACGCCCTCTCCGTGGAGGTGCGGCACGACGGCGTCGACGTGCTCGCCGACCCGGGGACGTACTGCTATCACGGGCAGCCCGAGTGGCGGCGGTACTTCCGGTCGACCCTCGGTCACAACACCCTGGAGCTGGACGGCACCGACCAGTCCGTCTCCGGCGGCCCGTTCCTGTGGACCCGGCACGCGCGCAGCCGGGTCCTGGCCGTGGACACCGCCGGTGCCGCCGCCGGCGGGACGGCGCGGTGGTGCGCCGAGCACGACGGCTACCGGGGCTCCGTGCACCGCCGCCAGGTGGAACTGACGCCCGAACGCCGGGAGTTGCGGATCGTCGACACGGTGCGCGGTCCGCGCCGTGCCGTACGCCTGGCGTTCCACCTCGGCCCGGCGGTCACCGCGCGGCTGGAGGGGGACCGGGCCTCGCTCACCTGGACCCGGGACGGCGAGGAGCGCTCCGCGGTGCTGGAGCTGCCCGGGCAGCTGTCCTGGCAGGCGCACCGCGGCGAGACCGGGCCGCCGCTCGGCTGGTACTCGCCGGGCTTCGGACGCAAGGAACCCGCCACCGCACTGGTCGGCACCGGTTTCACCGGCGGCGCGGAGGAGTTCGTCACCGTACTCGGGTTCCACGGCTAGGGAGGAGGACACGTGGCAAGGACGTGGCGGCACCGGACGGCGTCGGCGGTGGCACCGCTGGCGCTGGTCCTGCTGGCCGCGACCGGCTGCGAGGACACGCCGGACGCGCGGCCTGAGCCGACCACCGGGCCGGACACGCCCGTGGCCCGGGTGTGCGCCGAGCCCGCCGCCGGGCCCGCAAAGGCGCCCGCGGGCGCGGTGACGGTCGACCCGGCGGTGACGGGCGACCTCGCCGAGAAGACCAGGAGCAACCCCCCGAACACCACGTTCTGGCTCCGGCCCGGCAGGCACCGGCTCGCGCCCGACCGCTACGCGCAGGTCGTCCCCAAGCGGGGCAACACCTACATCGGCGCGCCGGGCGCGGTGCTCGACGGCCGGAAGACCAACCAGTACGCGTTCGGCGGCCCGGCCCCCGACGTCACCATCCGCCATCTGACCGTGCGCGGGTTCGCCGCGCCGCACGACGAGGGCGTGGTCAACCACGATTCGGCCGACGGATGGGTGATCGAGCACGCGACGATCCGCGACAACTCCGGTGCCGGGCTGATGGCCGGGGCCCGCCAGCAGGTCCGCGCCAGCTGTCTGCGCGACAACGGCCAGTACGGCATCAACGCCTACAAGGGCGACGGCCCCCTCGAGGACCTGGTGGTCGAGGGCAACGAGATCACCGGCAACAACACCGGCGACTGGGAGCGGAAGAAGCCGGGCTGCGGCTGCACCGGGGGCGTGAAGTTCTGGAACGTCGACGGCGCCGACATCCGCGGCAACTGGGTGCACGACAACCGCGGGACCGGGCTGTGGGCGGACACCAACAACAACGACTTCCGCATCGAGGCCAATGTGCTGGAGGCCAACGACGGCGCCGCGCTGATCTACGAGACCAGCTACAACGCGGTCATCCGGAACAACATGATCCGGCGGAACAACTGGGTCGAGGGCCGCCGGCACGCCGACCGCGGCGACACCTTCCCGTTCGCGACCGTCTACCTCTCCGAGTCCGGCGGCGAACCACGGGTCCGGGCCCGCACGAGCAAGATCGAGATCCACGGGAACGTGCTGGAGAACAACTGGTCCGGCATCACCCTGTGGGAGAACGCCGACCGGTTCTGCAACAGCCCCGCCAACACCTCCTCCGGTGACTGCACACTGCTGGTGGAGGACACCGGGAGCTGCGCACAGCCGGCGATCGGCACGGCGCCCCTCTATTCCGACTGCCGGTGGAAGACCCAGCGGGTCGACATCCACGACAACCGTTTCGTGCTGGACACCTCGGTCGTCGACTGCACGACGCGGTGCGACCGGATGGCGTTGCTGGCCAACTACGGCACCTACCCGGAGTGGTCGCCGTACCAGGGCGACAGCGTGGCCGACGCGATCACGGGCGAGCAGCACAACCGCTGGCACGACAACGTCTACGTCGGACCGTGGCAGTTCGTCGCCCACGACCCGAGCCGGGTGCTGACCCCCGGCCAGTGGCAGGGCGCCCCGTACCGGCAGGACGAGGGCAGCACCTTCCGCGCGCAGGAGGGTGGTTGAGATGGCCGTGGAGCGCACACCGAGGACGATCGGTGCCGTCTGGGGGCTGCTGGTCCTCAACACCCTGGGATCGGCGGGTGCCGAGACGATCGTCCCGCTGCCCCGCTCGCTCATCCAGATGGTCACCATGAGCGCGCTGGCCGTCGCGTTCACGCTGGCGCTCGCGGTCAATCTCCGGCTGCGCATCCGGGCCGGCGCCTTCCTGCTGCTGCTCACGCTGCTGCTGGTGCCGAGCGTGCTCTCCAGCATGGACCTGGACTCCGGGTTCGGCGCGCTGTTCCGCTGCGCCCGGCTGGCGCTGTTCATCGGCACGCTGTGGCTGGTCAGCCGCTGGTGGGACGGCGGCACGACGTTCGTCCGGCATCACATCCGGATGTACTTCGTGGTCCTCGGGTCGGTCGCCGCCGGCCTGGTCCTCTCGCCGGGCGCCGCGCTGCCCGACCTGTACGGCGGGCGGCTGGTCGGCGCGCTGTGGCCGCTCACCCCGCCGCAGATCGGCCAGTACGCCGCGGTGATCATCGGGCTGACGGTGCTGCTGGTGCTGGGCCGCCGGACCGACGGGCGCAGCGCCGCGCTGGTCGTCGTTCCGGCGCTCGTGCTGCTGGTGCTGACCCACACGCGGACGGCCACGGTCGGGCTGCTCGTCGGGCTGGTGCTGGCGATCGGCTCGCTGTTCCTGACCAGCGCCGCCGCCCGCCGGTTCTTCGCCTGGACCGTGCTGTGCGCGGCGGTGGCGGCGGTGGCGTTCGGCTCCGCGGTACGGGAGTGGTTCCTGCGCGGGCAGAGCGAGGAGAACTTCAGCAGTCTCACCGGCAGGGCCAAGGTGTGGGACGCGCTGCTGGCGGAACCCCGGACCACCTCGGAGCACCTGTTCGGCGCGGGGCTGGGCGACAAGTCCTTCGGCGGGCTGCCGATCGACAACAGCTGGCTGGCCGTCTACCACGAGCAGGGCATGACCGGTGTCGTGCTGGTGGCGGCGTTCCTCGCCGTGCTGGGCGGCGTGGCGCTGCTGCGGCCGCCGTCGGTGCCGAGGGCGTGCGCGATCTTCCTGATCAGCTACTGCGCGATCGCGTCGTACACCGAGGCCGGGCTGGGCGACGCCTCACCGTATCTGCTGCATCTGGCCGTGGCCGCCTCGCTGCTGGCGGCGCCCGCCGCGGGCGCCGCGCTCCCGCCGCCCGCGCCGGATCCCCGGGCGGCGCGGCCCCGAACGGCCGCCCGGCCGACGGAGGTGACCTGAGCATGCATGTCCTCGTGGTGCACAACCGCTACAACTCGGCGCAGCCGAGCGGGGAGAACAACGTCGTCGACCAGGAGGTGGCGCTGCTGCGCGGGGCCGGCCACCGGGTCGGGGAGTTCGGGCGGCGCAGTGACGACATCGCCGCGATGTCCCTGCCGCGCAAGGCGGCGGTGCCGCTGCTGGTGCCGTGGAACCCGGCCGTGCGCAGGGAGCTCGCCGCCCGGCTGCGCGAGGAGCGGCCCGACGTGGTGCACGTCCACAACGTCTTCCCGCTGCTGTCCCCGGCGGTGCTCGCCGCCTGCGCCGACGCCGGGGTGCCCGCCGTCGCCACACTGCACAACTACACCCAGGTGTGTCCGCCCGGCACGCTGCAGCGGGCGGGCGGAGCGTGCGCCGAGTGCGTCGGGAGGGCGCCGCTGCCGGCCGTCCGGCACGGCTGCTACCGGGACTCCCGGCTGGCGACGCTGCCCCTGGCGGTCGGTCTGTCGGTCAACCGGCGGCGGTGGTGGTCCGGTGTGGAGCGGTTCCTGTGCATCTCCGCCGCGCAGCGCGACGTGCTGGTGTCGGCGGGCATGCCGGCCGGACGGCTGGCGGTGAAGCACAACTTCGTGCCCGATCCGGGCGTGATCCGCTCGGGCGGCGGCGAGCATCTGCTGTATCTCGGCCGGCTCGCCGAGGCCAAGGGCGTACGGCTGCTCATGGCCGCATGGGACGAGATCGCGGCGGCCGGCGGGGTGGGCGTACCGCTCGTGATCGCCGGCGCGGGGCCGCTGGAGGGCGAGGTGACCGCCTGGGCGGCAGGCCGCGACGACGTCCGGTACGTCGGCCTGTACGACCCGGAGCAGTGCCGGCGGGCCGTGGCGCGGGCGGTCGCCGTGGTGGCGCCCTCCACCTGGCTGGAGGCGTTCGGTCTGGTGGTCGTGGAGGCGATGGCGGCGGGCGTACCGGCCGTCGCCGCCGGGCACGGCGCCTTCGTCGAACTGGTCGAGGACGGGGTGAGCGGGCTGCTGCACCGGCCGGGTGAGGCCGCCTCGCTCGCGTCCTGCCTGCGCCGGATCACCGCGGATCCGGATCTGGGGCGGCGGATGGGCCGGGCCGCCCGGCACCGATACGAGCAGGGCTTCAGTCCGAAGGTCGGTCTGGAGCGCCTGGAGGACGCGTACCGCACCGCGATCGCGGGTCGGTCAGCACTGGCTCGCGGCGGGGACACCCGCGCGGGCAGGGGGGATGGGAACAGCCGATGACACGATGCCGACTCTGCGGCTCGGAAGCGCTGGCGAGCGTCGTCGATCTGGGGGCGACGCCGCCGTGCGAGAGCTTCCTCGCCGCGCACCAACTGGATCTGCCGGAGCCCGCGTACCCGCTGCATCTGCGGGTCTGCACCGACTGCTGGCTCGCGCAGATCCCTCCGCTGATCACGCCGGAGGAGACGTTCAAGGAGTACGCGTACTTCTCCTCGTACTCCACCTCCTGGGTGGAGCACGCGCGCGCGTTCACCGCCGGGGCCGCGGAGCGGCTGGGGCTGGGCGCCGACGCGTTCGTGGTGGAGGTCGCGAGCAACGACGGCTATCTGCTGCGGCACATGGTGGACCGCGGGATCCGCTGCCTGGGCATCGAGCCGTCGGTGAACGTCGGTGCCGCGGCGCGGGACGCGGGCGTGCCCACGCTCACCGAGTTCCTGGACCCGGCCGTGGGCGCCGCCGTCCGCGAGGAGCACGGCCCGGCGGACCTGGTCGTGGCCAACAACGTGTACGCGCACATCCCCGACGTGGTCGGCTTCACCCGGGGACTGCGCGCGCTGGTCGCCGACGACGGGTGGGTCTCCATCGAGGTGCAGCACCTGCTCACCCTGATCGAGGAGAACCAGTACGACACGATCTACCACGAGCACTTCCAGTACTACACGGTCGCCTCCGCGATCCGGGCGCTGGCGAGCGGCGGACTCGCGCTGGTGGACGTGGAGACGCTGCCCACGCACGGCGGCTCGCTGCGGCTGTGGGCCCGCCCGGACGAGGCGGCCGGGGCGCCCTCCCGGCGGGTGGCCGAGGTGCTGGACCGGGAGAAGGCCGCCGGACTGCAGGAACTGTCGGGGTACACGCAGTTCTCCGCCCGGGTCGCCAAGGTCCGCCGCGACCTGCTGCGGTTCCTCGTCGAGGCGGCCGAGCGGGGCGAGACGGTCGTCGGCTACGGCGCCCCCGGCAAGGGCAACACGCTGCTCAACCACTGCGGCATCCGGCCCGACCTGCTCCCGTACACGGTGGACCGCAACCCCTACAAGCACGGCAGGTTCACCCCGGGCACCCGCATCCCCGTCCTGCCCCCGGAGCGGATCGCCGCCGACCGGCCGGACTACGTCCTCGTCCTGCCGTGGAACCTGCGGGCCGAGCTGACCGAGCAGCTGTCGTACGTGCACGACTGGGGCGGCCGGCTGGTCTTCCCCATCCCCGAACTGAGCGTCGTCGAGGTCGCGTCTGGAGAGGCCAGGGCATGAAAGTCGTTCTGTTCTGCGGCGGTTACGGCATGCGGATGCGCGAGGGCACCTCCGACGACGTGCCCAAGCCGATGGCGATGGTCGGCCCGCGGCCGCTGATCTGGCATGTGATGCGCTACTACGCGCACTACGGGCACACGGAGTTCATCCTGTGCCTGGGCTACGGGGCCCACCACATCAAGGACTTCTTCCTCACCTACGAGGAGACGACGTCCAACGACTTCGTGCTGCGCGGCGGCCGGACCGAGCTGCTGTCCACCGACATCTCCGACTGGACCATCACGTTCGCGCAGACGGGCATCGAGTCGCCGATCGGGGAGCGGCTGCGCCGGGTGCGGCACCATCTGGACGGCGACGAGATGTTCCTCGCCAACTACGCCGACGTGCTCACCGACGCCCCGCTGCCGGAGATGATCGACCGGTTCGCGCGGCGTGACGCCGGCGCGTCGATGATGGTGGTGCCGCCGCAGTCCTCCTTCCACTGCGTGGACCTGGGCGACGACGGCCTGGTGGGCGGCATCACCCCGGTGAGCGAGCTGCCGCTGTGGGAGAACGGCGGCTACTTCGTGCTGCGCCAGGAGATCTTCGACCACATACCGGACAACGGTGACCTGGTCGCCGACGGCTGCGCCCAACTGGCCAAGCGCGGACGGCTGGTGGCGTACCAGCACCGCGGCTTCTGGAAGCCGACCGACACCGTGAAGGAGCGGGCGGCGCTCGACGCCGGGTACGCCAGGGGCGAGCGCCCGTGGGCGGTGTGGGAGCGGGACGGCGCGGGGGTGGGCGCGTGATCCGGCTCGGCACCGGCGGCGCCGGGCGGATCGTTGCGGTCGGCGCCCACTGCGACGACATCGCCATCGGCGCCGGCGGCACCCTGCTGACGCTGTGCGGCGCACGGCCGGGCATCCGCGTCGACGCGCTGGTGCTCTGCGGCGGCGGGGGTCCGCGCGAGCGGGAGGAGCGGGCCGCGCTCGCCGCCTTCTGCCCGGGCGCCGAGCTGCGGCTGACCGTGCTCAAGCTGCCGGACGGGCGGGTGCCCGCGTACTGGGAGGAGGCCAAGTCGGCGGTTGAGGAGCTGCGGGCGCGGACCGAGCCGGACCTCGTGCTGGCCCCGCGCACGGAGGACGCCCACCAGGACCACCGCGGCCTGGCGCGGCTGATCCCCACCGCGTTCCGCGACCACCTCGTGCTCGGTTACGAGATCGTCAAGTGGGACGGCGACCTGGGCCGTCCGACCGCCTACCAGCCGCTGTCGCCGCGGACCGCCGAACACAAGGTGCGGCTGCTGCAGGAGCACTACCCCTCCCAGCGGCACCGGCCCTGGTACGACCGGGAGGCGTTCCTCGGTCTCGCCCGGATCCGCGGCATCGAATGCCACGAGCGCTACGCCGAGGCGTTCGCCGTCACCAAACTCACTCTCGACCTGGGGGAATGAACCTTGCGCGTACTGCTCACCGGACACCAGGGCTACCTGGGCACCGTGATGGCCCCGGTCCTCGCCGCCGCCGGGCACGAGGTCGTCGGTCTCGACGCCGGTCTGTTCGCCGACTGCGTGCTCGGTCCGCGGCCCGAGGACCCGCCGGGGCACCGCGTGGACCTGCGTGACGTCACGGCCGAGCACGTGGCCGGGGCGGACGCCGTGATCCACCTGGCCGCCCTGTCCAACGACCCGCTGGGCTCCCTGGCGCCGGAGCTCACCTACGACATCAACCACCACGCCTCCGTCCGGCTGGCCCGGCTGGCCCGCGACGCCGGGGTGCGGCGCTTCCTGTACGCGTCGACGTGCTCGGTGTACGGCGCCGCCGGCGGCGGCGAACTGGTCACCGAGGACGCCCCGCTGCGCCCGGTGACGCCGTACGCGGAGTCCAAGGTCCGGGTGGAGGACGACCTGCACGAGCTGGCCGACGGTGACTTCAGCCCGGTGTACCTGCGCAACGCCACCGCCTTCGGGCACTCGCCGCGGCTGCGCGCCGACATCGTGCTGAACAACCTGGTGGGTCACGCGCTGCTGTCCGGCGAGGTGCGCGTGCTCTCCGACGGCACGCCGTGGCGGCCGCTGGTGCACGCCGTGGACATCGCACGGGCCTTCACCGCGGCGCTGGGCGCGCCGAAGGAGGCGGTGCACGACCGGGCGTTCAACATCGGCAGCGAGACCAACAACGTCACGGTCGCCGAGATCGCGGAACAGGTCGCCGAGGCCGTGTCCGGTTCGAAGGTGGTGATCACCGGTGAGACGGGCGCCGATCCGCGGTCGTACCGGGTGGACTTCTCCCGGTTCCGCGAGGCGATACCCGGCTTCGACTGCGAGTGGACGGTGAAGCGGGGCGCGCTCGAACTCGCCGACGCCTACCGGGAACACGGCCTGACGCGTGAGGACTTCGAGCGGCGCTTCACGCGGCTAACCGTGCTGCGCGCGGCCTCCGACGCCGGTTCCGTCGACGGCACCCTGCGGTGGCGCCGGTGACCGGGGCCGCGGCCGGCTCCGGCTCCGGCTCCGGCTCCGGCTCCGGCTCCGGCTCCGGTGAGGAGATGTACGGGCTGGTGGAGCGGATGTACCCGCTGTGCCGGAGCATCACCGGTGACGGGGTGCGCGCCACCCTGGACATCGTCGGGGAGTACATCCCGCTGCGCGTGCACGAGGTGCCGACCGGGACGAAGGTGCTCGACTGGACCGTGCCGCAGGAGTGGAACATCCGGGACGCCTACATCGCCGACGCCTCCGGCCGCCGGGTCGTCGACTTCGCCGCGTCGAGTCTGCACATCCTCGGCTACAGCGTTCCGGTGGCGGCGACGATGCCGCTGGCCGAGCTGCGCGAGCACCTGTACACCCTGCCCGAGCACCCGGGCTGGGTGCCGTACCGCACCAGCTACTACGCGCCGAAGTGGGGGTTCTGCCTGGCGCAGGAGACCCTGGACGCGCTGCCGGACGGCGAGTACGAGGTGTGCGTCGACTCCACGCTCGCCGACGGCCACCTCACCTACGCCGAGCACGTCGTGCCCGGCCAGGTGTCCGACGAGGTGCTCGTCTCCAGTCACGTCTGCCACCCCTCGCTGGCCAACGACAACCTGGCCGGCATCGCGGTGGCGACGTTCCTGGCGCGGGCGCTGGCGGAGCGGACCCCGTACTACACCTACCGGTTCCTGTTCGCGCCCGGCACCATCGGCGCGATCACCTGGCTCGCCCGCAACGCGGAGCGGGTGCGGCGGGTCCGGCACGGGCTGGTGCTGGCCTGCGCCGGCGACCCGGGCCCGCTGACGTACAAGCGGAGCAGGCGCGGCGACGCCGAGATCGACCGCGTGCTGCACCACGTCCTGACCACCTCCGAACGCCCGCACCGCATCAACGAGTTCACCCCCTACGGCTACGACGAACGGCAGTTCTGCTCCCCCGGGTTCGACCTCGGCGTGGGGTCGCTCAGCCGCACCCCGTACGCCGGATATCCCGAGTACCACACCTCGGCGGACAACCTGGATTTCGTCTCCCCTGAGGCGATGGCGGACACGCTCGCCGTCTGCCGTGAGGCGTTCGGCGTCCTCGACCGCAACCGGCGGTACGTCAACCTCTGCCCGTACGGCGAACCGCAGCTCGGCCGGCGGGGGCTGTACGACTCGCTCGGCGGCCGCAGCGACGCCAAAGAGGCCCAGATGGCCATGCTGTGGGTGCTCAGCCTCTCCGACGGCGAACACGGGCTGCTGGACGTCGCGGAGCGGTCCGGGCTGCCGTTCGACACCGTCGCCGCGGCGGCCGGGGCGCTGCACGACGCCGGACTGCTCAAGGCCTGACGCCGATGACCGTCGAGGGGGAGAAGAAGACGAGCCGGACGGGACCCGCCCGGCGGGCCGTGGTGGGGCGGCTGTCCTGGGGGCTGGCCGACCAGGCGGCCTCCAGCCTGTCCAACTTCGCGGTGGGCATCTACGTGGCGCGCTCGCTGGGGCTGACCGCGTTCGGCGTGTTCAGCCTGGCCTGGGTGACGTACGGGGTGGTGCTCAACGTCTCCCGCGGGCTGGCCACCGACCCGTTGGTGGTGCGCTTCAGCGGTGTGCCGGAGGCGTCCTGGCGGGAGGCGGTGGCCCGCTCGTCGGGGACCGCGCTCGGCGTCGGTGCCGTCATCGGCGCGGTCTGTCTGGGGGCCGGGCCGGTGCTGGGCGGAAGCCTGGGGGCCGCGTTCGCCGGCCTCGGCGTCGTCCTGCCGGGGCTGCTGCTCCAGGACGCCTGGCGGTACGCGTTCTTCGCCGCCGGCGAGGGCCGCAAGGCGTTCGTCAACGACGTCGTGTGGGGCGTCGCGCTCGTCCCGGCGATGGTGGTGGCGGCCCGGGTGGGCACCGTGACCGCCTTCCTGCTCGCCTGGGGCGGGTCCGCCGCGGTGGCCGCCGGGTACGGCTGCCTCCAGTCCGGCATCCGGCCCCGGCCGGGCGGATGGCGCGTGTGGCATCGCGACCACAGCGACCTGGGCTACCGGTACCTGGTCGAGAACGTCGGTGTCAGCGGCTCGAGCCAGCTGCGGGCCTACGGCCTCGGCGTGGTCGTCGGCGTCGGCGCGGTGGGCGTGATCCGGGGCGCCGAGCTGCTGCTCGGGCCGTTCCTCGCCGTGCTGATGGGGCTGTCGCTGGTCACCGTCGCCGAGGCGGCGCGGGTGCTGCGACAGGCCCCGCGGCGGCTCGGCGCGTTCTGTCTGCTCCTCGGCGGCGGGCAGGCCGTCGGGGCGCTGCTGTGGGGCTCGGTGCTGCTGCTGGTGCCGGACCGGCTCGGCGAGCTGGTGCTCGGCGGCGTCTGGCACGCCTCCTCCGAGCTCATCGTGCCGGTCACGCTCGGCGTCGCCGGCGCCGGCCTCGGCACCGGCGCCGCGGCCGGGCTCCGGGCCCTGGCCGCGGCCCGGCGCAGCCTGCGCTGCCAGCTGTTCGCCTCCGCCTGCTACGTCGTCGGCGGGATCGGCGGGGCGGTCGTGGCCGGCACCGCCGGCTCGGCCTGGGGCGTCGCCGCCGCGTCCGCCTGCGGCTCGGCCGTCTGGTGGCACCAGCTGCGGGCCGGACTGCGCGAACACCACCACACCATCCCCGAAGTGAGGACACCGTGAGCACGCAACCCCGGCTGAGCATCGGCCTGCCCGTGTACAACGGCGAGGAGTACCTCGCCGAGGCGTTCGACGCCCTGCTCGGCCAGACCTACGAGGACTTCGAACTGGTCGTCTCCGACAACGCCTCGACCGACGGGACGCGGGACATCTGCCGCGCGTACGCCGCGAAGGACTCCCGCGTCCGCTACATCCGGCTGCCGAGGAACATCGGCGCCGCGCCGAACCACAACTACGTCTTCACCGAGTGCCGCGGCGAGCTGTTCAAGTGGGCCTCGCACGACGACCTGTACGCCCGGGACCTGCTGCGGCGCTGCGTGGAGGCGCTGGACGAACGCCCGGAGGTGATCCTCGCGCACAGCGGCCAGGCGGTCATCGACGGCGACGGCCGGGTGAAGGTGCCGTACGAGTACGCGCTCGCCACCGACTCGCCGCACGCGCCCGAGAGGTTCCGCAGCCTGCTGTTCGAGCCCGGCGGCGACGACTTCTACGGGGTGATGCGGGCGGAGGTGCTGCGCCGGGTGAAGCCGCACGACAGCTACCACCACGCCGACCGCACGTTCGTCGCCGAGATCACCCTGCACGGGCCCTTCCACCAGGTGCCGGAGCTGCTGTACTTCCGCCGCGACCATCCCACCCGCGCCGAGCGGGCGAACCCCTCCAAGCGCGCCCGGTGCGTCAACCTGGACCCGCGCCGGGCGGGCCCGCTGCACCCCACGCCCCGGCTGCTCGCCGAGTACGTCTGGGGCTTCGTCTCGGCGGTCCGGCGGGCGCCGCTCTCCGCCGCCGACCGGCGCGCGTGCTACCGCCATCTGGCCGCGTGGATGACCAGCCGGGTCCGGCCCGGCGCCGGTGAGCGGGTCGAGGACCGGGCCCCGGTCGACCCGGAGCGCGTGGAGGTGTCCGTCGACGCCCTCGTCGCCGGCCGTGAGGGGAGGCGCGCGTGACGGCCCCGCGTGTAGGGGTGTTCGGCCTGCTCGGCGCCGGCAACGTCGGCAACGACGGCTCGCTCGAGGCCGTACTGGGGTATCTGCGCGCCGAGCACCCGGAGGCCGTCGTGGACGCCCTGTGCGGCGGGCCGGAGGCCGTCAGCGCCCGGTACGGGATCCCCGCGGCGCGGCTGAACTGGTACCGCGGGGAGTACCGGACCGCGGCGCGGCCGGGCGCGGTCGCGGGCAAGGCGCTGGGCAAGCTCGTCGACGTGGTGCGCACGGCCGCCTGGGCGCGCCGGCACGACGTGGTGATCGTGCCGGGCACGGGCGTCCTGGAGACCACGCTGCCGCTGCGGCCGTGGGGTCTGCCGTACTCCCTGTTCCTGCTGTGCGCGACCGGGCGGCTGGTGGGCACGCGGGTCGCGCTGGTCGGGGTCGGCGCGGGCGCGATCCGCAGCCGGCCGACCCGGGTCCTCACGCGCTGGTCGGCGCGGCTGGCCGGGTACCGGTCGTTCCGGGACACCCTGTCCCGCGACGCGATGCGGGCGATGGGCGTGGACACCACGCGCGACGGGGTCCACGAGGACCTGGTGTTCGCCCTGCCGGCGCCGCCGGCGAGCACGCCCCCGGATCCGCCGGGCACGGTCTGCGTGGGCGTCATGGACTTCCACGGCAGCAACGACGAGCGCGCCCGGGCCGGGGAGATCCACCGCCGCTACGTCGACGGGACGACACGCTTCGTCCGTGCGCTGGCCGAGGAGGGCAGGCCGGTGCGGCTGCTGACCGGCGACGAGCTCGACCTGCCGGTGGCCGACGCGGTCCGCGACGCCGTGGCCTCGCCGCTGGTCACCGTCGCGGAGACGGCCTCGCTGACCGACGTGATGAAGGAGACGGCGGCCGCCGACGCCGTGGTGGCGACCCGGTATCACAATCTGATCTGCGCGCTGAAGACCGGTACGCCGACCCTCGCACTCAGCTACTCCGCGAAGAGCGACACGCTCATGGACCGCATGGGCCTGGGCGCGTACTGCCACCCTGCCCGCGAGATGGACGCCGGCCGGCTGCTCGGACAGTTCCGCGAACTGGAGCGGCGCTCGGCGGAGTTGCGGCGGACCCTCGCCGAGCGGAACGCGGCCGCCGCCCGGCGCGTGGAGGGCCAGTTCGCGGAGCTGTCGGCCATCCTGTTCCGGTCGGCCGCTCACGCCCCGACCCCGAGAGAGGTTCCATGAAGGCGACCGAAGTCCCGGAGATCACCGGCGCATACCTGTTCGAGCCGACGCCGTACGCCGACGAACGCGGCTTCTTCTGCCGCACCTTCGACACCGAGGTGGTCCGCTCGGTGGGCCTCGACCCGGGCGCCTTCGTCCAGGACAGCCTGTCCCGCTCGGCCCGGGGAGTGCTGCGCGGGCTGCACCTGCGCTCGGGGGCCGGCGAGGCCAAGCTGGTGCGCTGCTCGTACGGGAGGATCTTCGACGTGGTCGTGGACCTGCGGCCGGACTCGCCGACGTATCTGGGCCGGGCCTTCTTCGAGCTGTCCGGCGAGACCCAGACGACCCTGTACATACCGGCCGGGTGCGCGCACGGCTTCCAGGCGCTGACCGACCCCGCCGACACGTCGTACCGGATCGACCGCCCGCACGATCCGGCCGAGGACGTGACCATCGCCTTCGACGACCCGGAACTCGCCATTCCCTGGCCGCTGCCGGTCACCACGATGTCCCGGCGGGACCGGGAGGCGCCGGGCCTGGCCGAGGTCCTCAAGCGCGAGGGGAGCTGAACGCACCGTGCAGAACGAGGAGTTCGCCCTGCCCCGCTCCCGGGCGGTCAACGAGCGGCTGCACGCCCTGATCCCCGGCGGCGCGCACACCTACGCCAAGGGGGACGACCAGTATCCCGAGGACCTGGCCCCGGTCATCAGCCACGGCCGCGGCGCCCACGTGTGGGACATCGACGGCAACCGCTACGTCGAGTACGGCTCCGGGCTGCGGTCGGTCAGCCTCGGCCACGCCCACCCCCGGGTGCTGGAGGCGGTACGGCGGGAACTGGGCCGCGGCGGCAACTTCGTACGGCCGTCCCTCCTGGAGGCCGAGGCGGCGGAGCGCTTCCTGGCCACGGTGCCGACCGCCGAGATGGTGAAGTTCGCGAAGAACGGCTCCGACGCCACCACCGCCGCGGTGCGGCTCGCCCGCGCCGCCACCGGGCGCCCGCGGGTGGCGGTCTGCGCCGACCACCCGTTCTTCTCCGTCGACGACTGGTTCATCGGCACGACAGCGATGAACGCGGGCATCCCCGCAGCGACCACCGAACTGACCGTGCCGTTCCCCTACGGCGACCTCGCCGCCACGGAGAACCTGCTCACCCGGTACGACGGCGAGATCGCCTGCCTGATCCTGGAGCCCGCCACCCACACCGAGCCGCCGCCCGGCTACCTCGCCGGGCTGCGCGCCCTGGCCGACCGGCACGGCTGCGTCCTGGTCTTCGACGAGATGATCACCGGCTTCCGCTGGTCCGAGGCGGGCGCCCAGGGCCTGTACGGCGTCGTCCCCGACCTCTCCACCTTCGGCAAGGCGCTGGGCAACGGGTTCGCCGTCTCCGCGCTGGCCGGACGGCGGGAGCTGATGGAACTCGGCGGGCTGCGCCACTCCCGCGACCGGGTGTTCCTGCTGTCCACCACGCACGGTGCCGAGACCCACGCGCTGGCCGCCGCGATGGCCGTGCAGGCCACCTACGGGGAGGAGGGCGTCACCGCGCGGCTGCACGCCCTCGGCGAGCGGCTGGCCGCCGGTGTCCGGGAGGCAGCGGCCGCGATGGGCGTCGGCGACCACGTCCTCGTGAAGGGCAGGCCCAGCAACCTGGTCTTCGCCACCCTCGACGAACAGGGCCGGCCGTCCCAGGAGTACCGCACCCTGTTCCTGCGCCGGCTCCTCGCGGGCGGTGTCCTGGCCCCGTCGTTCGTGGTGAGCAGCGCCCTCGACGACACGGACATCGCCCACACGGTCGACGTGGTGGCCCAGGCCTGCGCGACCTACCGGAAGGCCCTGGACACCGGCGATCCCACCCCGTGGCTGGGCGGCCGCCCGGTGAAACCGGTGTTCCGCCGACGCGCGTGACGCGCCATCAGCACGGCCCCCCTATCGGCTCTTCGGGCCTCGTCCTCAAGCGCCGGACGGGCTGAAATTCAGCCTCTCGGCGTTCGAGGAGCGGCGGTCCTGACCCTACGCCGGCGTTCACCCGGCCCGGACACCGCGTCAGCGGCCGCGCGGACCCGGCAGGCCGCCAACGGCGGGCCGGCACCGGCGCGACGCCGACGGCCCGCCCGGACCCGCGCGGCGCCAACAGATGTCACACCCGCGCGGCACCGGCGCGACGGCGACGGCGACGGCGACGGCGACGGCCACCCATACCCGGGCGGCGGTTTCGCCCCCCCGGGTGGGACGCCGACGGCCGTCCGCACCTGACCCGGCGTCAGCGGTCGTTCGGGGTCGGTGTGGTGGGCACGGGGTTCTGGCGGGAGGCGTGGGGTCGGTTCAGGAGCCAGGCGGTCGGGGGCGTCACCGCCAGGGCCGTACACCAGCCGCCGATGGTGTCGGTCGGGTAGTGGGAGCCCAGGACGACCTGCGCCCAGCCCATGGCGGCGCCCGCGAGCAGCGCCGCGGCGAGGACGAGTGACGTGCCGGCCGGCCCGCCGAGGCCGCGCCGGCCCGCCGCGATCAGCGCCAACGCCAGGACGAACGCGGTGAGGAACGCGGTGTGCCCGCTCGGATAGGCCAGGTGCCCGTCGTGGATGGTGCGCCCCACCAGGGGCTTGGCCACCTTCGTCGCCCCCACGGCCGCCCCGGTCGCGGCCACGACGAGCACCGCCGCGCGAGGACTGCGCAGCAGCAGGCACCCCGTCACCGCGGCCCCGACCAGCAGCGCCGCCCCCACGGGCTCGCCCAGGAAGTCCGTGGCCAGGGCGACGTTCCGCCAGGACGGCCCGGCGCCCTCCAGCACCGTCCGCACCCGCGCGTCCGCCGCGCCGGGCTCGCTCTCCCCCGCGGACAGCACGCCGAGCAGGACGGCCACCAGCGCGCCGAGCACCGCCGCGGCCCCCAGCCGCACGCGCGGCCGCCGGTCCGGTCCGGCTCCCCCGTCACCGCCGGTCACGGCGCCACCTCCGCGAGGTCGAGCGCGGCGAGTTCGGTGAGCAGGCGGACCACGTGGGTGAGCGGGTCGTCGGGCGGCAGCGGCAGGGCGTCCAGCCGGTCCGCGCTGTCCGCGATCTCGTCCTTCCCGAGGTACCAGGCGGCGTGCACCGCGTCGAGCAGCATGTGGGCGGCGCGTGCCGGAGCGCCGCCCCCGGCCGGCCCGGTCGCCCCGGCCGCCCCGGTCAGCAGCCGGCGTGCGGTACGGAGCAGTCCGCGGTGGAACGCCGCGGCGGCGCGGACCCGGACGGCGCGCACGGTCAGGTCCGGGTCGCCGGTGCCCGCGGCGCCGCGCCGGGCGAGCTCGTCCATGCGGTCGATGTCGCCCTCCTCGGCGATGGCCTCCGCGGCGAGCACCAGCCGGCGGGCCCGGTCCGCGGCGGACTCCGTGAGCTGGGCGGCCCGTTCGTAGGCGGCCGCCGCGGCGGCGTATCCACTGCGCTCGGTGGCCCGTTGGGCGGTGCTCTCCAGTTCCGCCGCCACCTGCTCGTCGGGGCCGGTCGCCACGGCGGCGTGGTGCCAGGCGCGCCGGTCGGCGTCCACGGGCCGGTGCAGGGCCTCGGCGAGGGCCGTGTGCACCACGTGGCGGAGGCTGACCGGCGCCGCCTGGTAGACGGCGGACCGCACGAGGGGGTGGCGGAAGCACACGGTGCGGTTGTCCACCCGGAGCAGTCCCGCCGTCTCCGCCGGTACGAGATCGGCGGGGCGGCAGCCGAGGGAAGCGGCCGCGCGCAGGACGACGTCGCGGTCTCCGGTGTCCTCGGCGGCCGCGACGAGGAGCAGGTGCCCGGTCGGCTCGGGCAGCCGCCGTACCCGGTCGAGGAACGCCTCCCGCACCGCGTCGGTCATGGGCAGGACCCCGCCCGCGGCGCCCGGCCGGCCGGCGGCGAGAGCGGCCGGCAGTTCGAGGAGGGCGAGCGGGTTGCCCCGGGCCGCGGCCAGGACCAGGTTCCGGTGGGCGGGCGACAGTGTGGCGGCGTGTTCGGCCAGGAGGCCGGACGCGGCGGACGCGTCGAGTCCGGCCAGCGGCAGGTGGGCCAGTCCGGGCGCCTCGAATCCGTCGCGGGCGGTGATGATCAGCGCGGTGCCCTCGGCGTCGAGCCGCCGCGCGGCGAACAGCAGGGCCTCGGCGGACGCCCGGTCCAGCCACTGCGCGTCGTCGACGAGGCACAAAACGGGTCCGCGGTCGGCGAACTCGGCCAGCAGGGACAGGACGGCGAGGCCGACGAGCATGCGGTCGCCCGGTTCGGCCGGGGCGAGGCCGAAGGCCCCGCGCAGGGCACGCGCCTGCGGCGCCGGGAGGGCGTCGGCGCGGTCGAGGGCGGGCCGCAGCAGCAGGTGCAGGCCGGCGAACGGCAGGTGCGCCTCGGACTCGATCGCGGTGCCGCGGATGACCCGCATCCCGTCGGCCGCCGACGCCGCGTACTCCATCAGCGCGGTCTTGCCCATGCCCGGCTCCCCGGTGATGAGCAGACAACCGCTGCGACCGGTACGGCAGTCCGTCAGCGAGCGGTCGATGACCGATATCTCGTCACTCCGTCCGTGCAACACGTGGTGAGCGTACTCAAGCCGGCCGCGGATCCCGGTCCGGATTGCCGGGGCGTGACGGATTCCGCTCCCGGTCACCGGCCTTAGCGTGAGGGACACGAGCACGGCGTCCTCGACGCCGTACGCACCGACACGACCTCGCCAGGAGCCGGACGTTGACACCCGATCCCATGACTCTCCACCCCCTGCCGGCGCACGACAGGGTGGTGTTCCTCAAACCGCTGATCGGCTCGCCGAAGATCGTCGTGGGCGAGTACACGTACTACGACGACCCGGAGGGCGCGACCGGCTTCGAGCACCGCAACGTGCTCTACGCCTACGGCCCCGAGCGGCTGGTCATCGGCAGGTACTGCGCCATCGCCATGGGCACCCGGTTCCTGATGGCCGGTGCCGAGCATCCGACGATGGGCCCCTCCACCTTCCCGTTCACCATGTTCGGCGGTGCGTGGGCGGAGCGGACCCTCGACCTCGTCACCGGCATGCCGAGCCGGGGCGACACCGTGGTCGGCAACGACGTCTGGTTCGGCCACGGGGCCACCGTCATGCCCGGCGTCCGCATCGGTGACGGCGCGATCGTCGCCGCGGGGGCGGTGGTCACCGCGGACGTCCCGCCGTACACGGTCGTCGGCGGCAACCCGGCGCGGCCGATCCGGCGCAGGTTCGACGACGCCGACGTCGACCGGCTGCTGCGGGCGGCCTGGTGGGACTGGCCGGCGGAGCTGGTCACGGAGCACGCCCGCACCATCATGGCCGGCACCCCGGCCGACCTCGCCCGGATCGCCGCCGAGCACGGACCGGGCGCCGCGTGACCGACACGGCACCCGGCGCCGTACACGCACCACAGAGCCGTCCGCCGACGGCGCCCCCGCCCGCGCCGGCCCCACACCGCCGCCGCCCCGGCCCGGGCAGCGGCACGACCGCCCGAGAGGACCCCATGCCCCCCACGCCCCCCGACCCCGGCGCCGAGTTCGACCGGCAGGTCCGCACCCTCGTCGCACGGGACTGGCCGACGACGGCCGGCCTCACCGAGGAGGAGTTCACCGCCCTGGTCGCCCCCCTGCGCGACCTCGCCGCCGGCGTCGCGCACGGCGCGTGGGAGCCGGCGGCCGGCCGCATACCCTTCCTCCTCGTGGTCACCCGGGACGTCGTCCCGATCGAGCACACGATGACGCGCACCACCCTGCACGGCAGGAGCGAGCCCGGCTTCGTCGACCGGTCCTTCGAGCCCGGCGCCCTCGAACGGTTCGTCGCCGTCGAGGAGACCGGCCTCCCCGGCCCGCGCGCCTATCTGCTGTGCGACGTGGAGCGCGGGGAGGAGTTCTGCGGCGCCGTGCCCGCCGACGCGCTGGCCGCCATCGCCGCCAGGGGCCGCACCCCGCTCACCATCGAGGAGGGCATCGCGCTGATCACCCACTTCCCCGAGGCCCTGGTCAAGAACAAGTGCTTCTCCCTCGGCGGTTCACGCTGCGGCAACCGCCGCGTCCCGGCGATCTGGATCAGCAGGCACGCCCCCAGACTCGGCTGGTGCTGGGAGGGCAACCCCCACACCTGGCTCGGCATGGCCTCAGCCGCCTCCCGCCGCGCCGCCGGGGAACGGTAGGGCCGTCACTGCCCTCGCGGCGCGTCTCCCCTGCGGTCGGGCCCCGTCGCCGCCAGTGAGCCGAGCAGGCGGAGGGCGTCCGCGGTCCGGGTGCCCTCCTGGGCGTGGTAGACGATCAGCTGCTGGCCGGGGGCGGACCGTACGTCGAAGGTCTGCATCCGCAGGGCGAGCTCGCCGACCTCCGGATGGTTCAGGCGCTTGACGGCGTCACTCTTGCCCCGGGCGTCCCGCCTCTTCCACAGGCGGGTGAACTCGCGGCTGCCCTCGGAGGCCTTGCGCAGGACCTCCTGGATGCGCGGGTCGTCCGGGCGGGCGCCCTCCAGGAACCGGAACCCGGCGACCGCGTTGCCCGCGGCGTACTCCCAGTCCGCGTAGAACTGCCGCACCGACGGGTCGAGGAACATCGTCAGCAGCAGGTTCGCGCCGGGCCGCAGATGGGGGAAGACGGCCCGTCCCAGGGTGTTGGCGGCCAGCACGTCGTAGGCCCGGCCCAGGACGAGCGCCGGGGTCCGGTCCCACATCTCGGCCATGGTCAGCAGTTCGGGGTTGGCCCGCTCGACACCGCCCTCGGCGCGCTGGGACGGGGCCATCCCGGCGATCCGGTACAGGTGCAGCCGGCCGTCCTCGTCGAGCAGCAGCGCGTCGCTCAGCGCGTCCAGGACCTGCGGCGACGGCCTCCGTTCCCGTCCCTGCTCCAGCCGCAGGTAGTAGTCGACGCTGATCCGGGCCAGCATCGCGACCTCTTCGCGGCGCAGGCCGGGGACACGTCGTCGCCCGTCCTGGGGCAGACCGACTTCGGACGGCGTCACCTGGTCGCGCCGGGCCCGCAGGTAGTCACCCAGTTTCGAGGTGGTCATGCAGTTCAGCGTAGGCCCGTCGTTCCCGGTCAGCCTGGTCCCCGTGCACCCAGGTACGGGCCCGGCAGGGGCCGCCTTCGGCTACCGCTGAGCGCTTTTCGGACAACCGGCACCCGTTCGGGTGAGGGGAGCCAACCGGGAGGGGGTCCGGCCCGTCTCCCGATCCGGGCAGCGCGGCCCCGCCCTCGAGCCGGGCCGCGCTGCCCGCTCAGGTTCCGCACGGAACGCCACAGCCGGAAACACGAGGACCGATGACCAGATTCTTCCAGCAGGGCCGGCCCAGCAGCCGCCTGACCCGCCCGTCCATCGCCGCCGCCGCGGCCATCGCCGTGACCGCGGGCGTCGTCGCCGCCGCGCCGGACGCGAAGAGCGACGAGGCGGGGCCGAAGCTCAGCCTGATCGCCGCCTCCACCTCGGTGACGCTCGACTCGTGGAAGGAGGACCCCGGGGTCTACCTCGACCTCGGCACGTACCTCACCTCCGAGAACGGCGCCCTCGAGTTCCGGGTGAACCGCACGTCCTACAAGGACCCGGTGGTCATCGAGCAGAGGATCCAGGACGGGAAGAAGACCCGGACCAGGACGCTGCCGGCCGGGCTCGTGAACGACTTCTCCGGGCTGCCGGACTTCACGCGGATCACCCTCACCGACGCGGCCGGCGAGAAGGTGCTGGAGAGAACCGAGACGTTCTGCCCCAACAACGCCTCCGGACGGGTCCGGCCCGACGCCCCCGCCAACTCGAAGTATCCGCAGAGCTGCCCCACGAACCCCTTCACACTCGGTTCGGTGTGGGGCGTCGAGAACGGCTGGGCGTCCAACACCTACAACGCGTACTACGGCGAGCCGGTCGAGCTGGCCCCCGGCACCTACACCGCCGAGATCGGCGTGGCGGAGAAGTACCGCGACCTCTTCGGCATCGCGGACGAGCCGCAGACCGTCAAGGTGGTCGTCCGCGAGCGCAGCTGGGAGGACGAGTCCGGGGGCTCCGTCGGCCGCGGCGCGGTGAAGTCCGCCGCCTCGGCACACGGCGCGCACGCGCACCACGCGGGCCACGCGGACAACGGCCCGCACGCGCAGCACGGTGCTCCCCCGGGCACCCCGGAGGCGCCCGCGGCCGAGACGAGCGGCGCCGGCCCCTCGTACAACGAGGGCCACGGCCCCTACCCGGCGGCTCCGCCCGCACTGCCGTGGGCGCTGAAGCGCTCGTCCCTCGGACGGCAGGCCGCGGGCGCCGCCGAGATGGGTGACGGCCCCGGGCAGACCGACGGTTCGCGGCAGGCGCCGGCCGCCCGGCCCAACGCCGAGCGGCCCACCGGCAAGGCCTCCGTGCCCGACGTCCCGAAGCCCGACCTGCGCTCGCTGCCCGCCTACGGCATCACCGTCAGCGACGGCTACGAGGAGGACCCGGACAGGGACTACCTCGCCTTCAGCGCCAACGTGTGGAACGCGGGCCCGGCCAAGCTCGTCGTGGACGGCTTCCGCTCACCGGGCAAGGACGTGATGGACGCCTACCAGTACTTCTACGACGCCGACGGCACGCAGGTCGGCTACACCCCGACCGGCGGCATGGAGTGGGACCCGCGTCCCGGCCATGAGCACTGGCACTTCCTGGACTTCGCCAGCTACCGGCTGTTGTCGGCCGACAAGAAGGAGACGGTGCGCAGCGGCAAGGAGGCGTTCTGCCTGGCCAACACCGACGCCGTCGACTACACGGTGAAGAACGCCGCCTGGCACCCGGACAACACGGACCTGTCCACCGCGTGCGGCGAGCAGAACTCCATCTCCGTGCGCGAGGTGCTCGACGTCGGCTCCGGTGACACCTACACGCAGGACCTGCCCGGCCAGTCCTTCGACATCACCGACCTGCCGAACGGCACGTACTACATCCAGGTTCTCGCCAACCCGGAGAACCGGCTCAAGGAGACCGACCACGACAACAACAGCGCGCTGCGCAAGGTCGTCCTGGGCGGTGAGAAGGGCGCCCGCACGGTAACGGTTCCGCCGCATTACCTGGTGGACGCCAACTGACCCACCCGTGGCAGAAGGGGCGGCTCCGGGGTCCGGGACCGGCCGGAGCCGCCCCGGCCGCCGGAAGGCCGTGCCGTGTCACAGGCCCGGGGCACCCCAGAGCGGGAACCACCGGCTCAGGTCCTGCTCGATCCGCAGGTCGTCCCTGAGTGCGGCCCTGACCTGGAGTTCCAGCGGATGGTCACGCTTGTTGCCGGGCAGCGGGGCGAACGGATAGAAGCTGCCGCGCTTGTAGAGGTAGACCAGTGCGAGGGGCTGCCGGCCGGCCCGGAAGGCGACCAGCGAGCAGAGGAGCTGCGGGCCGAAGCCGGCGTCCTGCAGGGTGGTGTTGACCGCGTGCAGATCGCTGACCAGGGCGGGCAGATCGTCCGGGGAGCGGCGGGAGAGCAGCCAGGCGTAGCCGTAGGCGTCGCGGCTGAACTCCACGGGGGCGTCACCGCGTTCCGCGTCGGCCTCCAGAAGGGCCCGTACCTCCTGCTGGACGCGCGCGAAGGCGCCGCCCTCGATCGCGGCGAAACAGACCGAGCCGGCACCGGTCGGGGTGAGGCCGAGGGCGGCGTGCAGGGTGATCGCCGCCGAGGGCAGGGCGAAGAGCTGGTCCAGATCGGGCCGGGCAGGGGTACTGCGGCCCAGCAGGGTGTCCCAGAAGCCCACGGTCGCGCCTCCTCACTCAAGCGTCCCGCCCGTGTCGCTGCCGAGCTCCGCGGAGAGCTCCGCGAGCGCCTCCAGCCGGCGTTCCAGGGTGGGGTGGGTGGAGAACAGTTTCGCCATCGTCGTACCGGGTCCGAGGGCGGGGGTGAAGAAGAACGCGTTGAACGCCTGGGCGGTCCGCAGGTCCTTGGTGGGGATGCGGGCGATGTCGCCGCTGATCTTGGTCAGCGCCGAGGCCAGGACGGAGGGCTTGGCGGTCAGCAGGGCCGCGGCCCGGTCGGCGGCCAGCTCCCGGTAGCGGGACAGGGCCCGGATCAGCAGGAAGCTGATGGCGTACACCAGGGCGGAGACGGCCATGACCGCCAGGAACACGGCAGCGGTGTTCTGGTCCCGCTGGTTGCGTCCGCCGAACAGCTGGGAGTAGAAGGCGAAGCGGACGACCAGTCCGGCGATCACCCCCAGGAACGAGGCGACGGTGATCACCGCCACGTCGCGGTGGGCGACATGGGAGAGCTCGTGCGCCACCACCCCTTCGAGCTCCTCCGTCTCCAGACGCCGCATGAGCCCGGTGGTCACACAGACCACGGCGTGGTCGGCGTTGCGGCCGGTGGCGAACGCGTTGGGCAGGTCCATGTCCGAGACGGCGACCCGGGGCCTGGGCATGTCCGCGGTGGCGCACAGCCGGTCGACGATCCCGTGCAGCACAGGCTGTTCCGCGGGCGTGACGATGCGCCCGCGCATGGCGTAGAGCGCGATCCGGTCGGAGTACCAGTACTGGGCGGCCAGCACGGCGGCGGCGATGACGATCACCAGGACGACGGACTTCAGCAGCGCGATCAGCGCGGCGACGAACGCCACGTACAGCAGGCCGAGCAGGAACATCGTGACGGCCATGCGGGTGGTCAGCCCCCGGTCGGGTGCGAAACGGCTGCGCATCGTCACCTCCGTCAGCCCGGGAACGGTGAAGGGCCGAGTGGTCCCGGCACGGCGGCCTCCCCGCCGTACAGGTACCTCTTCCATTGTCCCCGCGGGATCCGCGCACGGCAGTTCGAACGTGCCGTGCACAGAGTTCCCGCTGGTCAGGGCATGCACCGGCAGCGGGGCTCCAACCGTTGGCGCGGAGTGCGGCAGGTGCCTAGTCGCCGAGCGCCGCGTCCATCTCCTGCCTGAGGTCGCTTCCGGCGGGAACGATCCGGACGTACAGACCGGTGAGCCGTCCGGCGAGTTCGGCGTTCAGACCACCGCGTCCGATGGCGCTGCGGACCTGGTGGTGCGGAACGGCAACGACGGCCCGCTGCCGATCGATGAGGATGCCCGTCGGCTCCGCGTAGACCAGCGCGTTGACCAGGAGCGTGCGCTGATCGCTGGAATGGGCGATGACCTCGAACTTCTCCTCGCTCCTCCCTCCTGACAGCAGACGCTGGGCACCCCGGATCCGCTCGGCGTCCCTTCCCACGAAGGCTCCCCGGACGCTGGAGGCCGGCCGGGTGGGGGCGGCGGCGATCTTCGTGAGCGCTCCCGCGACCCGGGCGATCCGGGTGATCACGACGTCGCCGGTCGTCAGCTCCGGCACGAACCCGGCCAGAACGCGCTCCACCAGGTCCGGTGAGGTGAGGGAGAGCGTGAGGGCTCCGTCCCACGGCTCGTCGAGGACCAGCGCGACCACGTGGTCGCCCTTCGTCAGGCGCGAGAACAGCTGGTTCCTGGGGGACTCCCAGAATGCGTGCGTCGGCAGGACCGCCTGGTGCGCCTGCCCGGTGACGGGATCGTAAACGGTGCACCGGTACGCGTCCGGCGTCCGGCCGGTGATCCGCGCGGTCACCGCCGTACCGGGTCCCGGGAGGCGGCCGCCGGAGTCGTTCAGGATGAACGCGGCCCCCTCGTCCGGCGTCAGGCCGAGGGTGTCAGCGGCGAGCCGCACCAACCCGACCTTGCCCGGATAACAGTGTCTGCACGAGACCCGCCCCTGAGAGGTGACCTTCAGGACCGCGTCCCCGTGGTCACCCCGGTCACGGGGGCACGTCCACACCGCTCCGTCCTCCGACGTGCCCCCGAGTCGGCGCAACAGCACGCCGGGGTCCGAAGCGTTCGCCTCCGCGATACGCCGGTTGAGCGGCGACAGCGCGGGCACCGGCATCACCTCCGTCATCTCCCTGCCCTTCACGGCCTCTTTGCGGAACCGGTCCGCCGCCTTCCTGATCAGCTCCAGATCGATGCCCTGGTCCTCGGTCGACTTGCCCACCGGCGGGGGCTCGGTTCCGGTGGACAGGACCGGCAGCCGCCACTCGGTGTCCCCCCTGGCCCGTAGAGCCGCGACCCTGGCCAGCATGGTCAGGGCAGCCGCCGCCGAGTCCGGCGGAACCATGCGCAGCCGTGCCGCGTAGCGCACCGCCCTCAGGGTGGTCTCGTCCAGTCGCGCGTCCGGGTCGGCGGCGAAGGGCACGGTGGGCATACCGTCCGCGGGTGGTCCGCCCGCCTGGGCCCAGGGCAGATGCGCCTCCGGCCGTGCCACCTCACCGATGTGCTCCGTGAAGAGCTGGAGGCCGGCCATGTCCAGCGTGCCGCCATCGGCGTGGGCGTCCACCCACCGGTGGGTGAATCCGACCACCGCGGTGTAGACCGGCAGGGCGGCCGCCCGTCCGGGTGGAGCGACGAAGACAATCCTCGCGGCCACGTCACTCGCCGACAGACCGCCCGCCCGCAGCGCATCCGCCGTCTGCGGGTTCGGGTTCGCTTCCGCCCCGGCCGCCCACGGGATCAGCACCTCCTTCGCCGCCATGCCGGGCGGCACCGGCGGCGAGTGGGGGGTCCGGATGGCGAGGTCGTACCGCGGCGGCGGGGCGGCGGGCGCGTCCGGCAGCGGCACGCCCAGCCGGCGCATGACCCGCTCGTCCACCCAGCTGAGAGCGCGTTGACCGGCGTCGATGTGCTCCTGGCCGTCCGGGTGGGGCAGCCAGGCGAGGAAGCTGGGCGCGGTACCGCTCAGCTCGGCCAGGCGGCTGGAGATCGCCCGGGTGGTCCGCAGGAGCTGGGGCGGCGGGATCGCTCCGAGGAGGATCCGGCGCGTCCCTTCGGCGAAGTCGAACTGCCACTGCTGGGGCGGCCGGCCAAG
This sequence comes from Streptomyces speibonae, assembly GCF_984686075.1. Lineage (NCBI taxonomy): Bacteria > Bacillati > Actinomycetota > Actinomycetes > Kitasatosporales > Streptomycetaceae > Streptomyces > Streptomyces speibonae. The sequence goes on from NZ_OZ480260.1 coordinate 1,979,267, forward strand.
ATCGCCGACCCGGCGGAGCAGGCCGCTCAGAAAGACCTCCGCGATGTGTCCGGAGTCCACCGAGGAGCCCAGAGCCTGCCGGACGAGATGCATCGCGGGCACGGACAGCGGCGCGACCGCCGCCAGGTGCACCGCGACCCGGTACGCCTCCGTCGACGCGAAGGAGCGGAACCGCAGCACCTCGGAGTACGGCTCCTGGGGAGGCCGAGGGCGTGCGGCGCTCGGCGCGTCGGACGGGATGCTCCGGGGCGCGGGCGCGGGCCCGAGCAGCGGAAGGAGCGCGGTGGTGCCCGCCGAGCCGACCAGACGGGTCCAGGCCGCCACCGCGGCGGGGGTGGGGGTGAGGACGGGGACGGGCGTGCCGTCGAACGGCCGCAGGTCGGGAGGCAGTACGGGATCCCTGATGTCCCACGTCGCGTTGGCCGCCGCCTGGCGGCGCGAGATCACCTGCCACGGTTCCGCGCGGATGCCGGTGCCGGCCCACATCCTCCGGGGAAGCGTGTGCAGCACGGCGACCGGGCTCACCTCGGCCAGCCGGTCGAGCAGATGGTGCATGCGGCCGTCCCGCCAGGCTCGGCCCACTCCGTCGCTGACCACGATCAGCAGCGTGCGGCCCGAAGGGTCGGCGACGGCGGAGGGCGGGAGCGTCGCGGGAGCCGTGCCGAACGGGTGGTGGCCCAGCAGGGGCCCGTCCGGGCTCCGGGTGTCCAGGCTGAAGGTGTGGACGACACCGAACGCACCGCTGCGTTCCATGAGGAGCCGTACCTCGGTGGTGAGGCGTTGCCAGGGCAGCATGGACACCCCGTCGTCCACGAGGATCGCGAGATCGAGCCCGCGTCGGCCGGCTGGCCGCAGCACGACGTCGGGCAGCCCGGTCTCGGCCATGGCTGCCACGGTCCGGGGAATGTCGAGTTCGAGGCGGCGCGGATCCGGCCGGGGCATCCGGAGCGGGCGCAGCGCGCGCCCGAGGGCGAGTTCCGCCGTGCCGAGGGCCTTCTCGCCGGGAGGCCGCACCGACAGGGCCGGGGCTCGCGGGGGCACGGCGACGGCCCGGTCGGGGTCCGGAACGGGAGCGGCACCGCCCCGCAGGGCGCCTCGACCGCGCCGGGGCCGCCGGAAGGGGCCGGCCGAGCGGGTGTACCGGGCCTGACCGCCGGCCGTCGGCGGCACCGGCGATTCGCCCTCGTCGCCTTCCTCCGGGCCATCGTCCCGCCGTGTCCCCAACACCCGCGCCGGCGCGCCGGCGGGGGCCGACGGCAGCCGGGTGGCCAGCCAGAGGGCGTCGAGGAGTTCCTCGCTCGACAGATCCGCTCCGCAGTCGGCCAGGACGTCCCGCACCCGCTCGAACATGCCCGGTCACACCGTCCCGCTGAGGCGATGCAGTACGGCGTCCAGGAGACGCTCGGCGTCCAGGCCGACCCCGCCAAGGCGCAGGAAGACGGCGTTGAGCAGCTGGTCGGTGGCCAGTTCGCCGCTCGCGCGCCTGGCCAGGAAGGCGCGCACGAGCTCATCGGCGGCTTCGAACCCCTCGTCGTCCGGCCCGTCGCCACCCAGGTGGGCCCGTACGATCTCCCGCAGCCGTTCCTCGTCCGGCTCGGGCAGGTCGAGCCTGACACAGCGGCGCAGGAACGCCGGGGGGAAGTCCCGCTCGCCGTTGCTCGTGATGACGACGACCGGGAACTCCTCGCACCGTACCCAGCCGCGCTCGACATCCGCCCGGCCCCCCGGGTCCCCCGTCACCACCCGGACCCGGTCCTGCTCCCCGGCCAGCCGGGCCAGCTCGGGGATTTCGAACTCGCCGTCCTCGAAGATGGTCAGCAGGTCGTTGGGCAGATCGATGTCCCCCTTGTCGAGTTCGTCGATCAGCAGAACCCGCGGCCGGTCCTCCGGGAGCAGAGCCGTCCCCAGCGGTCCCAGGCGGATGTAGGAGCCCACGTCCGGCTCCGCGGGCTCCGTGCCCTGCTCGCCGTGCCGGTCACGCCGTAGGCCCGCCTCGCGCAACCTGCCGATGGCGTCGTAGTGGTAGAGGCCGTCCTGCAGTGTGGTCCGGCTGTTGACCGGCCAGTGCAGTACCCGGCCCAGACCCAGCTCGTGGGCGATCGCGTGCGCCATCGACGACTTGCCGGTTCCCGGTTGCCCCGTGACCAGAAGGGGCCGTCGCAGCATCAGGGCCGCGCTGACCACGTCCGCCTCGTCGGGCCCGATGAGGTAGAGGCGCTCGCGCCGTCGTCCTGCCCCTGGCGCGGCACCGCCGAACCGGCGCCATGGCGGTGCCGGCGGGAAATCCACCTCGCGTACCCGGCCGTCACCCCGGAACAGCCGCCAATCGCCTCCGGCGTCGTTCGCAGTCACCTGGCAGCCGTCCTTCCGGAGTTCGTCATGTCGTCGGGGGGATCGTCGTAGTCGGGCGGCGTGGGGAGGACCATGTCCGGGTCGTCCCACACCACGGCGGGCCGTGCGGGGTCCGTCCTGTTGCCGTAGTACACGCCCTGCCGGAGCTCTTGGACCGCAGTCGGCAGATCCGGCAACGCCACGCCGCCGACGATGCCGTCGAGCCGCCGCGCGTGCTCCACGTGCGCGGCCTCACGGTCCCAGAGCACCACGGGGACGCCGAGCCCCACGCAGAGTTTCAGGAAGTCCTCGCGGAACTTCCGCCCACCGTGCAGAACGACCCATGGCGCGTCGCGGTGTCTATCCCTCAACTCATGGTGGACGATGCGCAGTTCGGTGCCGTCCTTGATGACGAGGGGGTCGGTGCGCCCGGCTGCCCACCGCCGCTCGATATCGGCGCGCCTGCCCCTCTCCCTCTCCATGTCCGGGAAGAACTCACGCAGTCGCATGGCCACCTGGTATTCCGCACCCAGCACCAGGCCGCTGTCGGTCGAGATCCCCAACGGGCCGAACGTCTCCTGCCCGGTGGACGCTGTCCAGCCGTCGACCGGCAGATGGAGATGCCGCGCTCCCACCACCACGTCGATCCGGGGAAAGCCGCCCTGGTCTCCGGCCAGCCTGTGGATCGTCCGCCCCAGCTCCTCCGCGGTGTACGGCCCGGCCGAAACGCCCGTCGCCTCCGGTGCCCGGCCCTCACTCACCCGCCAGAAGTAGCAGGTGTAGGGCTCGTCGACCGCATCGTTGCGGGACAGGTCGACGACGATCCGCGTCACCGGCCGACGCAGTGACCTGACCCACCGCGAGGCCTGCGCGCGATATTCGGCCAGGAGGGACGGGTCACGGTCCAGACGCCGGCCGATGTCGTCGCACCAGGCGTCCAGTTCACTCCTGATCGCCTTGTCGGTGACGGCGGCGGACAGGAAGACGGCCAGCCGGAGCAACGGCGGCATCATGTCCGCGCTGTCCCGGTCGAGATCGTCGACCGCCGCCGCCAGGCGCTCCTGCGGCACGGTGCCGTCGGAGACCCAGGCGGGCAGACGGTCGGCCAACTGCAGTACGTGACGGGCCGCCTGGCAGAGAAGGCGGGGCTGGGCAGTGTTGACGGGTGTCAACAGCGCGAGAAGCCTCTCGTGCTCCCCGACGGACAGGAGGCGGACGCCCTCCACCTCCCGTCCGTACGCCACCAGTCGCCTGACTGCCCTCCGGTGGTGTCCTTTGTCCTCGGCACTCATGCTCGACTCGCGCTTCATGAGCAACTCGTCCAGGGTCGCGAGTGCGCGTCCTTCGCTGAACAGGAGGGCTGCCAGTTCTTCTTCCAGGTGGAGGACGGCCATGGCCGGTTCCTCGGCGGTCATGTGCAGGCCGAGTCTTCTCGCCAGCCGATTCGCCGCAGTTTCCAGTTTGTCCTTGCTGTCGAACAACTCCCACAGACAGCCGACCGCGCCCTCCGGCACTTTGCCCGCGTCGACGACGGATTCGGACGCAGCGTTGAGCACGTCGCGCGCTCCCGCTCGGCACAGCTCGTCGCGGATGTGCTGCCACGGCACCGTCAGGGTGCGCCGCATCACCTGTCTGTCCGACGACAGCCGGTCGTTCATGACGTGATGGGTCACCAGTCCCACGGCCACCGTGGGATCGCGCTTCTTGAACAACGGACCGCCGCTGTAACCGTGCTTGATGGAGGCACCGCTGAGGTCGGCGTCGGCGTAGTAGTACCAGGTGTCGCGGGCTTTGACCCTGGTGTCGGCGAAGGTGCCGCGGTCACCACCGCCGTGGTACGCCCGCACCTCGAGCCATTCCGTCATGTCCTGCCACACCACAGCGGGCATCGATGGCGCGGCGGGCTCGTCGAGTTCCAGCACCGCCAGGTCGCCTTCCCCCCAGTTGCTCCCGGGACTCCGGCGAGGAGGCACCCACACCACCGGCCGGGCCGCGCTCCGATGGCTCTGCGCGCCCTGACGCAGCACGACGCGGAGACACGCGGATCGCGTCGGTGGCTCGGTGTCGGTCTGTTGTTCGCCCAGAGCATCGGCGACCACATGTGCGCACGTCAGAACGTAGCGCGGGGAGAGCAGTGCCCCGGCGCCGGCAGCGGACGACGCCCCGGCCTTGAACACCGATGCCAGCGTCGGCAGGTTGTCTCCCGATGGGCGGAACCACCCCATCCGTCAGGTCCCCTGCGTGTCGCCGGCGTCCCAGGTGGCCGAAACCGTCATCGTGGCATGGCCGTTCGCGCCCACGATGCCCAGTTTGAGGTCCTGCCCCACCTGGACCCCGAAGGTGACCGACACTTGCTGGGGCGGCTCGGGAACGCGGGTGACCGCATGGTGCACCTCCTCCAGCAACGGCCCCAGCGGGCTGAGCATGTGCCGCAGCCTTTCGGTGGCCACCACCGCGGCGCGCCCGCGCCGCGCGGACACCGGCGTCACCGTGCCGAAACCGTCCGGGAGATCCGGCGTGTCTTCGTCGTCCTCCAGCGGGCCGGCATCCGACGCGGGCTCCCCCACATCGGACAGCTCCAGCCGTAACACCGTCCCTGCCAACTCGACTTCAAGCGACTCAGCCATGAACACATTTTGTCCGACAGCACCATCACGTGGCCAGGAGATGCGAACAACGGTCCATGGCCGTCCGCGGGGAACGGGTGCCGGAGGTGCGGGCCGCACCCCCGGCGTCGGGAAGGTCAGCGTCGCAGGGTGAGGACGCCCGGCCGCCACGGCAGCCGGTTGTACTCGCCGCCCGCGTTCGGGTCCTTGCCCTGGTAGAGGAGTTGCAGGTTGCAGGGGTCGACGGTCATGGTCTGGTCGGGGTTGTCGCGGACCAGGTCACCGTGGCTGATGTCGTTGGTCCAGGTGGCACCGCTGTTCGCCTTGCCCGCGAAGGGGTTGCTCTCACTGGCGGCCTGCGGGGTCCACGACCCGCTCAGGCTGGAGGACGTGAAGGAGCGGAAGTAGCGCCCGTTCGCGCCCATCGCCTCGACGATCATGAGGTACTGGTTCTGGCCCTGCACCTTGTAGACCTGTACGCCCTCGAACAGGTTGGCCTTCGTGTCGCTCATGATCGTCGTGTACGAGGAGCCGAAGTTGCCGGGGAAGTTCCCGATCGGCATGCTCGCCCGGTAGATCTTGCCGTTGTCACCGGCGAAGAAGAGGTACATGTTCCGGTCGTCGGCGATCAGGGTCTGGTCGATCGGACCGGTGTCGGAGCCGGAGATGCTCCCGGTGAACAGCGGCTGCGGGGCGGACCAGCCGTTGGGGTCGGTGGGGTCGCTCGACGTGCGGTAGATGAAGGGCCAGGAGCCCCACTGGTAGGCCAGCACCCACACGTTCTTGGGCGCGAAGTAGAAAAGGGTCGGTGCCACCGCGGCCTGGGTCATCCCGGTCTGGCGGGCCGAGGCCATGTCCGACCAGTTCGTGAACGGGCTGAACATCATCGAGCCGTACGTCGATCCCGACACGTTCGACGCGTAGACCAGGTGCTTGCCGTTGTGCGTCACGGTGGTGAAGTCCTTCACCGCGGCCCACCCGTTCGCCGGCTGCGCCAGCACACCCGTCGAGTTCCAGCGGTACGCCGACGGAAGGGCGCACGTGTCGTCGGGCGGCGTCGTCCCGGACAGGCCCGACCACTGCTGGTTGCTGCCGCCGTTGCACGTCCACAGCTGCACCGCCGTGCCGTTGGCCGTGCCGTTGTCCTTCACGTCCAGGCACAGCCCGGACTCCACGCCGACAACCGTGCCGTCGGAGTTCACCCGCCACTGCTGGTTCGCGCCGCCGGTACAGCTCCAGATCTGCACCCGGGTGCCGGCCGTGGTGGCATGGCCGGGAACGTCCAGGCACTTGTCGCCGTACACGGTCAGGTCGCCGGCGTCGGTCCACGTCCACTGCTGGTTGGCCCCGTCCCAGCAGTCGTAGATCTGCAGATACGTACCGTCGGTCCGCTCGGCGCCCAGTACGTCGAGACACCGGCCCGAACCGGCACCGCGCAGGGAGCCGCTGGCGGCCGCCTGGGCCGGGGCGGCGGAGAGCATCGCCGCCAGCGCGGCCAGGGTGGCCACCAGGGCGGAGAGCGAGCGTTGTCGAGTCCATGACATTTGCATGCGGCGCGACTCCCATCGGGTTCGGTATGTCGAACATATGTCGAAGTGTCGAGCAGCCTGAATGATAGGGACCCGGCCAACGGCGTCAACCCCTGTCGCATGCATCGCGGTTGCAGACGAAACATGCACCGGGACCGATGGGCGCAAATTCGCACTCCAGGCCGACTGAACGACCCTTCCTGCGACAACTGCCCAGCGAGTGCCACGTTTTTGATCTCCGAAAGTTTCGAATGAAAAACAGAAACTTTTCCTGCCGCGCGTATTGACGATGCATCATCAACGCCTCGATCATTCCTGTCTGAGAAACCGGCCTCCGCTCGATATTTCGAACGCCCCGTGCCCGGCCGGTGATTCCTCCCTGTGTTCCAGTCCGTTCGTGATGTCTACCTTGGAGGCACAGTCATGGGCTTCTATGCCCTCCCCAGACCCGATGAGCGCCGCCGGATCCGCGGCCCGCTGGCGGCGCTGGCCGTCGGCGTCCTCACCGCGGCCCTCGCGCTGGTCACGCCGCCCCCCGCGCAGGCCGCCGAGAGCACCCTCGGCGCGGCGGCGGCCCAGAGCGGCCGCTACTTCGGCGTCGCCATCGCCTCGGGCAAGCTGGGCGACTCGACCTACACGTCGATCGCGAACCGCGAGTTCAACTCGGTGACCGCCGAGAACGAGATGAAGATCGACGCCACCGAACCGCAGCGGGGGCAGTTCAACTTCAGCTCCGCCGACCGCGTCTACAACTGGGCGGTGCAGAACGGCAAGGAGGTGCGCGGTCACACGCTGGCCTGGCACTCCCAGCAGCCCGGCTGGATGCAGAACCTCGGCGGCAGCGATCTGCGCCAGGCGATGATCGACCACATCAACGGCGTGATGGCCCATTACAAGGGCAAGATCGCCCAGTGGGACGTCGTGAACGAGGCCTTCGCCGACGGCAACTCCGGCGCCCGGCGCGACTCCAACCTGCAGCGCACCGGCAACGACTGGATCGAGGTCGCCTTCCGCACCGCGCGCGCCGCCGACCCGTCCGCCAAGCTCTGCTACAACGACTACAACGTCGAGAACTGGAACTGGGCCAAGACCCAGGCCATGTACAACATGGTGCGGGACTTCAAGTCGCGCGGCGTGCCGATCGACTGCGTCGGCTTCCAGTCGCACTTCAACAGCGGCAGCCCCTACGACAGCAACTTCCGCACCACCCTGCAGAACTTCGCCGCCCTCGGCGTCGACGTGGCCGTCACCGAACTGGACATCCAGGGCGCCTCTCCCACGACCTACGCCAACGTGGTCAACGACTGCCTGGCCGTCGAGCGCTGCCTCGGCGTCACCGTCTGGGGCGTGCGTGACATGGACTCCTGGCGCTCGGAGCAGACGCCGTTGCTGTTCAACAACGACGGCAGCAAGAAGGCCGCGTACAGCGCCGTCCTCGACGCGCTCAACGGCGGCGACACCTCGGAGCCGCCCGCGGACGGCGAGACGATCAAGGGCGTCGCCTCCGGCCGCTGCCTGGACGTGCCCAACGCCTCCACCAGCGACGGCACCCAGCTCCAGCTGTGGGACTGCCACGGCGGCACCAATCAGCAGTGGGAGTACACCGACGCCGGTGAGTTCCGGGTCTACGGCGACAAGTGCCTGGACGCCGCCGGCACCGGCAACGGCGCCGCGGTGCAGATCTACAGCTGCTGGGGCGGCGACAACCAGAAGTGGCGCCTCAACTCCGACGGCTCCATCGTCGGCGTCCAGTCCGGGCTCTGCCTCGACGCCGTCGGGGCCGGCACCGGCAACGGCACCCGGATCCAGCTGTACTCCTGCACCAACGGAAGCAACCAGCGCTGGACCCGCGCCTGACGGGCCCTTCCTCCGTCTCAGCCGTCCGGCGGTTCCTCGCCGGACGGCAGCCGGAGCGTGAAGACCGAACCGGTGCCAGGTCCGCTGCGTGCCTCGGCCGTCCCCCCGTGCGCCGCCGGCAGGTGGCGGACGGTGGGCAGGCCGAGGCCGCTGCCGTACCTCGTCGCCGGCCCGGCACGCCGCCAGTGTGACGGTGCCGCCCGGCGGGGTGTGGCGCAGGGCGTTGCAGACCAGGCTGCCGAACGCCTGCCGCATCCGGACCGGGTCGGCGTCCAGCCACGGTGTGCCGTCGGCGGTGGTGCGCGCTGGAGGACCACCGCCTCCTCGTCCGGGGAGGCGAGCAGGGCCGGCTCGGGCGCCACCACCCCGTCGCGGGTGCCCCCCAGCCAGCCGCGGATGTTGGTCAGCGGGCCGCGCAGTTCGTGCGCGATGTCGCTGACCACCGCCTTGCACGGCCGCAGACCTGGACGTCCTCCTGGACGTGATCGCCGCTCCGGCCCCCGCCGACGCCGCCGCCTGGCGCATCGACCTCCCGGCCCCGAAGTTCACCAGCCTGCGCCAGTACCGCATCGGCCTGTGGGCGGATGACGACCACTGCCGCGTCGACTCCGCGACCCGCGGCCTTCTCGACCGGGTCGCCCGACTCGTCCGCAACGCCGGCGCCACCGTCGACGACAACACCCGGCCCGTCGACCTCGCCACCAGCGACCACCTGTTCCAACGGCTGATGTACGCCACCGCGGCCGCGTCCGCCGACGACGAGGCCTTCGCCGCCGACTGCGAGGCCGCCGACGCGCTCCCCGACGACGACCCCGGCGCCCTCTACCTCAGGTCACGCACCATGCGGCACCGCGACTGGGCGCGCGCCGACGAGGACCGCCAGAAGCTCCGCGGCCAGTGGGCCGACTACTTCACCCGACACGACATCCTCATCACGCCGGCAGCACCGACCGCGGCCGTCGACGACCAGACGTCCGTCCCGCCGCCCCGGCGCCACGTCACCGTCGACGGCGAGCGCCGGTCCTTCTATGACCAGACCAGTTGGATCAACCTCGCCGGGCCCGTCGGCCTGCCGTCGATCGTGCTCCCCGCCGGCAGCACGAACACCGGCCTGCCGCTCGCCCTCCAGATCATCGGCCCGTACCTGTCCGACCGCACCCTGATCGCCGCGGCCCAGCAGCTCGCCCACATCCTCCCGACACCCACGAGCCCACCCCCCTTCACCGCCTGAACGAGATCGTCCCCGCAGATGCGGGGAGCAGACTTCCGCCTCACCACGTAGGACACGGTCCAAAGGACCGTCGTTCGCCGCGCTGCCCGAGGCGACCGGCGGCAGCCAGCGGGATGCGCCCTCCAGCGCCCGCCGAGCGTGGTGGAGGTGACGGAAGGTGTCGTCGGACCCGGCAGGCGGCGTCGATCCGATCTTCCGGCCGGCGAAGAAGCTGAGGAATTCCGAAGCAGGGCGGCGGCCCGGGGGTTCGGCGTGGTCATGCCTCGAACCCGTCAGGGTCGCGCCGCGGTCAGGCGGTGCGGCGTCTCAGTTCCGCCTCGGTCGAGGCCAGCAGCTCGTTCCAGGACGCCGCGAACTTGCGGACACCCTCGTCCTCCAGGACCCGGACGACCTCGTCGTGGGAGATGCCGAGTTCAGCGACCGCGTCGAGCACCGCGCGGGCGTCCTCGTACGTACCGCGTACGGTGTCGCCGCGCACGGCGCCGTGCTCGGCCACGGCCCGGAGGGTGGCCTCCGGCATGGTGTTCACCGTGTTCGGGGCGACCAGCTCGTCGACGTACAGGGTGGGCTTGTACGCGGGGTCCTTCACGCCGGTCGACGCCCACAGCGGACGCTGCCGGTGGGCGCCCGCGGCCTCCAGCGCGCGCCAGCGGCCGGTGGAGCAGACCTCTTCGTACGCCTGGTAGGCCAGACGCGCGTTGGCCACGGCCGATCTGCCCTTGAGGGCCGCGGCCCGCTCCGTACCCAGGGCGCCGAGACGGCGGTCGATCTCGGTGTCGACGCGGGAGACGAAGAAGGACGCGACCGAGTGGATCCGCGACAGGTCCAAACCGCGCTCCCCGGCCTTCTCCAGGCCGGTCAGGTACGCGTCCATGACCTGGCGGTGGCGCGCCGGCGAGAAGATCAGCGTGACGTTGACGCTGATGCCGAGGGCGGTCACCTCGGTGATGGCCGGCAGGCCCGCCTCAGTGGCCGGGATCTTGATCAGGGTGTTGGGACGGTCGACGAGCCAGGCCAGTTGTTTCGCCTCGGCGACCGTCGCGCGGGTGTGGTGCGCCAGCCGCGGGTCGACCTCGATCGAGACCCGGCCGTCCCGGCCGTGGGTGGCGTCGAAGACCGGGCGCAGGACGTCGGCGGCCGCGCGGACGTCCGCCGTGGTGATCATCCGGAGGGCCTCCTCGACGCCCACCCCGCGGGCAGCGAGGTCGTCCAGCTGTGTGTCGTAGCCGGAGCCCTGGGAGATCGCCTGCTGGAAGATCGACGGGTTCGTGGTCACACCGGCCACGTGCCGCCGTTCGACGAGGGCGGCGAGGTTGCCCGATGCGATCCGCTGCCGCGACAGGTCGTCCAGCCAGATCGCGACACCCGCGTCGGAGAGGTGCTCGAGTGCGTCGGTCATCAAGGGGGCTCCAGGAGTGGTGTTCATGCGTGTCGGCGGAGTGGGGCCGTCGTCCGCCCGCCCACCGGAGTGGTCCGGCGGGCGGGCGGGGCGAGGACGGGTCAGGAGGTGGCGGACACGGAGGGCGTGCCCGTGTCCTTGGTGTCCCTGCCGGGCTCGGCGAAGTGGGCCTCGCGCGCGGCGGCGGGGTTCCAGCCCCGGTCGACCACCCGGCGCTGGAAGGCGATGGCGGCGCCCAGCAGGACGAGGACGATGAGCGCGATCACGAGGGTGCCGCCCAGGGGGCCGAGCTTGACCGCGTAGCCGACGGACAGGCCGAACCAGCCGAAGTCGGCGTCGCCGAACGTGGTGTTGGCCAGGCCGAGCGAGCCGAGCACCTTCAGCAGCAGGGCGGGCAGGAAGGTGATGATCACGCCGTTGACGAAGCCGCCGACGACGGCGCCCCGGCGTCCGCCCGTGGCGTTGCCGAAGACGCCGGCCGTGCCGCCGGTGAAGAAGTGCGGGACCATGCCGGGCAGGATCAGCGCCAGGCCCATCGGCGCGTCGAACGCCATGAGCACGCCCAGGCTGGCCAGGCCGCCGGTGAAGCTGGCGATGAAGCCGATCAGGACCGCGTTGGGCGCGTAGGGGAAGACGACCGGGCAGTCGAGCGCCGGGAGGGCGCCGGGGACCACCTTCGCCGCGATGCCGTTGAAGGCCGGGACGAGTTCGCCGAGGATGGTGCGGACGCCGAAGAGGATGACGGCCACGCCCACGCCGAACAGCAGGGCCTGCATGACGCCGGCCATGATGTAGTCGCCGACGGACTCGGCGTCCATGACGGCGAACGCCTTCTCCTTGCCGACCCGGCCGAGCATGGCCACGGCGGCCACGGTGTAGATGAGGACCATCGACAGCGCGGTGGCGACCATCGAGTCGCGCAGGAACTTCAGCCCGTCGGGGAACTTCATGTCCTCGGTGCTCTTGCTGCGCTTGCCGACCACGCGGCCGACCGTGCCGGCCGCGATGTAGCCGACCGTGCCGAAGTGCCCCATGGCCACCTCCTCGCCCCCGGTGACCTTGCGCGTCCAGGGCTGGGCGAAGGCGGGCATCACGACCATGATCGTGCCGAGCAGGGCGGCGCCGACGGCGATCATCCACACCGCCGACAGCTCGGCGAGCGCCAGCAGGGCCGTGATCATGGTCGCCATGAAGAAGGTGTGGTGGCCGGTCAGGAAGACGTACTTGAGCGGGGTGAACCGGGCCAGCAGGATGCTCACCACGAATCCGGCGATCATCACCCAGGCGACCTGGGCGCCGAACTCCTCCTGCGCCAGGGCCACGACGGCCTCGTTGGTGGGGACCACGCCGCGGGCGCCGGTGGCGCCCAGGATGAGCTCGCCGAGCGGTTCCAGGGCGTTGACCACGGTGGCGGCGCCGACGCCGAGGATCAGGAATCCCAGCGCGGCCTTCAGACCGCCGCCGATGACCTGGCCGACGCTGCGGCGCAGGGCGAGCAGACCGATCGCGGTGATGATGCCGACCAGGTAGGCGGGCTCGTTGAGAACGTTGTTGACGATGAACTCGGCGGTGCCGACGATGACGTCCATGGGTGTGCTCCTCGGAGCGGGCGGGGAGAGCGGGGAGTCTGGGGAGCGTGGGGGCGTGGGGAGCGTGGGGGCGTAGGGAGCGTGGGGGCGTAGGGCGGCAGTGGGGAGAGCGGGGTGCGGCGTCCGCAGCCGTCAGCCCGCTTCGCGCAGGGCGTCGGCGAGCGACGTGGTGATGAGGTCGACGTTCACGAAGTTGTCGATCACCACGATCCGGGCCTTCACCTCGCCCAGCTGAGGGGCGAGTTCGCCGGAGGTGACGACGAGGTCCGCGCCCGCGGCGGCGCCGCGGGCGGTGCCGATGTCGGCGACCTCGACGTCGGCGGTCACGCCGAGGCGTCGCAGGGCCTTCTCGACGTTCATCTTCAGGATGATGCTGCTGCCGATTCCCATACCGCAGACGGTGAGGATCTTCATGACGGGACCTCCGGTTCGAAGCTGCCGATCAGGCGCCGCACGGTGGCGGCGTCGGGGGCGGTGAGGAGCTCTTCCAGCCGGCCGGGCGCGCCGAGCAGCTGGGCGAGGCCGCCGAGCGCCGCGGTGTGCCGGCTGTGGTCGGTCGCGGCCAGGCCGACGACCACGCGGACCGGGTCGTTGTCCTGGTGACCGAAGCGGACGGGGGTCCGCAGGGACACCCACGACAGTCCGGTGCGCCGGACCGCGGGTGAGGGGCGGGAGTGGGCCAGGGCCAGTCCCGGGGCGATGACGATGTACGGGCCGAGCTGCTCGACGGTCGCGATCATCTCGTCGCTGTACTCGGCGGTGGCGGCACCGGACCGGATCAGCCCCTCGCCGGCCAGGCGGATCGCCGTCCGCCAGTCGTCGGCGGAGGCGTCGACCTGGACCGACTGCTCGGGGAGGAGGTCCAGCAGGGACAGGGTGTCGGACATGAGAGGCACCTTGCTGGTCGGTAGTGGCACCCGATGCGGATGAGTGCGGCGGGTGACGGCAGCGTAAACAGGAATTCTGCCTAGCGCTAGACATAAGTCTGTTGACTTTGAACTGAAACCGGGTTGAGACTCGGGCAACCGCGGCGACCGGCCGCCCCGACCCAAGGACCGTTGATGGCAACACCCCCCGTACCGGCCACGGCGACCCCGCTCACCGGGATCGCGGCCTCCCCCGGCATCGCCGGCGGCACGGCAGTGCTGTGGAACGACCCGGACACGCCCCTGGCGGAGACCCGCATCGAGGCGGACCAGGTGGTTGGCCAGCTGGCCCGGCTGGACAGCTGTCTGCACACCGCCGCCCAGGAGCTCGACACCCTCAGATCCGCCGTGTCCGGCGCCGAGGGACAGGGCGTCCTCACCGCCCATCTGGCGATGCTGGCCGACCCCGGCCTGCGCGAACGCCTGACGGCGGCGGTGCGCGACCGGCTCGTGGACGCCCCCACCGCCGTGCAGCGCGTCCTCACCGAGCAGGCGGACACCCTGCGCGCCTCCGACAGCGCGCGCATCGCCGAGCGGGCCACCGACGTCGACGACCTGCGCCTGCGCCTGCTCACCGCCCTCGGCGCCGCCCGGCAGACCCGGCAGCCCGAACTCCCGGAGGACGCCGTCGTCGTGGCGACGGACCTCACGCCGTCGCAGACCATCGGCCTGGACCGCGACCGCCTGCGCGCGTTCGTTCTCTCCGGCGGCGGTCCGACCGCCCACACCACGATCCTCGCCCGCTCCCTCGGCATCCCCGCCGTCGTGCAGGTGTCCGGGCTGGAGGCGATACGGCCCGGCGCGCCGCTCCTCGTCGACGGCGACCGGGGCACCGTGACCCGCGACCCCTCCCCCGACGAGGTCGCCCGCGCCGCCGCGGCGGCCCGCGCCCGGGAGACCGCCGCCGCCGAGCCACTGCCCCACGCCACCACCGGCGACGGCCACCGCGTCCGGCTGTCCGCGAACATCGGCTCCGCCGACGAGGCCGTCCGCGCCCACCGCGCCGGCGCCCGCTCGGTCGGCCTGTTCCGCACCGAGTTCGTCTTCCTCGCCGGGGACGGCCTGCCGGACGAGGAGGAGCAGCTCGCCGCGTACGCCGGAGCCGTCCGGGCCCTGGACGGCGGACGGGTGACGATCCGTCTGCTCGACGTCGGCGGCGACAAGCCGCTGCCGCCGCTGACCGCCGCCGAGGCCAACCCGATGCTCGGCCACCGCGGTGTGCGGCTGCTGCTCGACGCCCCGGACGTGCTGCGCACCCAGCTGCGGGCCGCATTGCGGGCCGCCGCGCACGGAGAGGTGTGGATCTGCGTGCCGATGGTCTCCGGCACCGCGGAACTGAGCGCCGTACGCGGTCATCTCGACGCGGTACGGGCCGAGTTGGCGGCGAACGGAGTCGAGCACGGTCCGGTCGGGCTCGGGGTCATGATCGAGACCCCGGCCGCCGTGCTCTGCGCCCCGGCCCTGGCGCGCGAGGCCGACTTCTTCTCCGTCGGCACCAACGACCTGCTCCAGTACCTCGTCGCCGCCGACCGGGACAACACCCGCGTCACCCGTCTGCTCGACCCGCACACACCCGCCCTGCTGCACGCGATCGGCCTGGTCGTCGCGGCGGCGCACGCGCACGGCATCACGGTCAGCGTGTGCGGCGAGGCCGCGGGCGACCCCGCGATCCAGCCGCTGCTGATCGGCCTCGGCGTGGACGAACTGTCCATGACCGCCGCCCGTCTGCCGGACGCCGCGCGCGCGATCGGCGCCCTGAGCGGCGCCGAGGCCACGGAACTCGCCGGCCGCGCCGCGCACGCGGACGACGCCGACGCCGTACGCGCCCTCCTGGAGCCCGCGCCGCCCGCCCCGCCGGTCACCGCCGAGCCGCTGGACGGGGACGGGTGGGCCGTCAACGTGACCGTCGCCGACCCCGAGGGCCTGCACGCCCGCCCCGCCGCGCAACTGGTGGCGACCGCCCAGCGCTTCGCCTCCGAGATCACCCTGGACGTGGCCGGCCGGCGGGCCGCCGCCAAGGCCATGCTCGCCGTGCTGGGCCTGGGCGCGGACCGCGGCACCGAGGTACGGATCGAGGCCCGCGGCGCGGACGCCCGGGAGGCCGTGACCGCGCTGGGCGCGCAGCTGGCGGTCGCTCCCTAGCGGCCCGCAGCACCGCCCGGCTTCCCGTCACGTCGCCCCGGCTTCCCGTCACAGTCGACCCGGCTTCCCGTCACTGTTGTCGACCCGGCTTCCCGTCACAGTCGACCCGGTTTCCCGTCACCGTCGAACGGAATAGTGCACACGATTGGCATAATGACTGGCATGGGGATTCGCAACGGCCGAGCTGCGGCGGGGGCCGGCCACCTCCTGGACATGATCCGCAACAAGCGGGCCCGCACCCGGTCCGAGCTCGTCCGTGCCTCCGGCATGGCCCGCGCCACCGTCGAGAACCGGCTGACGGGACTGCTGGAGGCGGGTTACATCGTCTACGGGGCGGGCAGTCCCGGTTCGGCCTCGGTCGGACGCCCGGCCGAGGTGTTCGAGTTCAACCAGCGCTCCGGCACGGTCCTCGCCGCCGACCTCGGGCTCGACCACTGCCGGGTGGCGGTGACCGACCTGGATGCCGGGGTCCTGGCATCGGCCGGCGGACCGGTGGACATGGATGCCGGGCCGGAACAGGTCATGCGGGAGGTGGACCGGCACTTCACGGCCGTGCTGGAGCAGTCGGGCGCGGCGGCCGGCGACGTGCGGGCCATCGCCGTCGCCGTGCCGGGGCTCGTCGAGACCACGACAGGCCGTGTCAACTCCCCGACCATGATGGGAAAGTGGTACGAGTTCGATCTGAACGCGTTCTTCGCGCAGCGGTTCGCGGAGGTGCCCGTCCATCTGGAGAACGGCGCCCACGTCATGGCGCTGGGCGAGCAGCGCAAGCGGTGGCCGGACACCGCCGACCTGCTCATGGTCGACGCCGGGATGAGCGTCGGCAGCGGGCTGGTCCTCGACGGGCGGCTCTTCCGTGGGTCGCTCGGCGCGGCCGGGGACATCGGGCATCTCAACCGCGGCGGCAGCAGGGTCTGCCGGTGCGGCAGCGTCGGGTGCCTGGAGACCGAGGCGGCCGGCTGGGCGATCGCCCGGGATCTGCGGAGCATGGACCGCGAGGCGCGGACGGCCGCGGACATCGTGGCGCTCACCCGTCAGGGCGACCCCGACGCGGTCGGGCTGGTGCGCCAGGCGGGGCGGGTCATCGGCAGTGTGGTCGCCGACCTCGTCGGCGTCCTCAACCCCTCCGTGGTGACCGTCGGCGGGGCGCTCGCCGAGGCGCGCGAGACCCTGCTGGCGGGCATCCGCGAGGCCGTCTACGCCGGCTCCCACCCGCTGGCCACGCGCGATCTGCAGATCACCCACAGCCTCCTGGGCACCGACGCCGGCCTGATCGGCGCGGCCACCCTGGCCTCCGAGCAGCTCCTCGCCCCCGAGGCGATCGACGCGCAGCTCAGCAGCCGCTGACGTTTTGCCCGTACCCGCGCGGTTACCCCTGAAGGGTCATGCCCTCGCGTCCCCTGTGCACGGGCCTTGTCCACAGGCCGGACGCCGGGGCCGGGGACCGTGGACCGTCGACGGGATCGGAACGGAGCTCGCATGGCCGGCAACAAGGTGTCCGACTACATCCTCCAGCGGCTGCGCGAGTGGGATGTCGATCATGTCTTCGCCTATGCGGGCGACGGCATCAACGGTCTGCTGGCGGCCTGGGGACGGGCGGACAACAAACCGAAGTTCGTCCAGGCCCGCCACGAGGAGATGTGCGCGTTCCAGGCCGTCGGCTACGCGAAGTTCTCCGGCAAGGTCGGGGTGTGCGCGGCCACCTCGGGGCCCGGCGCGATCCACCTGCTGAACGGCCTGTACGACGCCAAGCTGGACCACGTCCCCGTCGTGGCCCTGGTGGGGCAGACGAACCGCAGCGCCATGGGCGGCTCCTACCAGCAGGAAGTGGATCTCGCCAGTCTCTACAAGGACGTCGCGTCCGACTTCTGCGAGACCGCCACCGTCCCCGAGCAGCTGCCGAACCTGATCGACCGTGCCCTGCGCACCGCGTACGCCCGGCGCACGGTCACCGCGGTCATCGTCCCCGGCGATGTGCAGGAACTGGACTACAGCCCGCCCACGCACGCCTTCAAGATGGTGCCCTCGAGCCTCGGTCTCGGCCGGTACGCGCCGGTGCCGGCCGAGGAGGACCTCCAGCGGGCGGCCGACGTGCTGAACGCCGGCGAGAAGGTGGCCGTCCTCATCGGGCAGGGCGCCCGCGGCGCACGCGAGGAGGTCGAGCGGCTGGCGGACGTCCTCGGCGCCGGGGTGGCCAAGGCGCTGCTCGGCAAGGACGCCCTGCCGGACGACCTGCCCTACGTCACCGGCTCCATCGGCCTGCTGGGCACCCGCCCCTCCTACGAGCTGATGCAGGAGTGCGACACCCTGCTGATGATCGGCTCCAGCTTCCCGTACACGCAGTTCATGCCGGAGCTGGACCAGGCGCGGGCCGTGCAGATCGACATCGACCCGCACATGATCGGCCTGCGCTACCCGAACGAGGTCAACCTCGTCGGCGACGCCCGCGAGACCCTGCGCCGCCTGCTGCCCAAGCTGCACCGCAAGCAGGACCGGGCCTGGCGGGAGAAGACCGAGAAGAACGTGGCCCGCTGGTGGGAGATCATGCAGCGCCGCGCCGCCGTCGGCGCGGACCCGGTCAACCCGGAGTACGTCGTGCACGCCCTGGACGGCAAGCTCCCCGACGACGCCATCCTCACCGCCGACTCCGGCTCGGCCGCCAACTGGTACGCCCGGCACCTGCGGCTGCGCGGCCGCATGCGCGGCTCCCTGTCCGGCACCCTGGCCACCATGGGCCCCGGGGTGCCGTACGCCATCGGCGCGAAGTTCGCCCACCCCGACCGGCCCGCGATCGCCCTGGTCGGCGACGGCGCCATGCAGATGAACGGCATGATGGAGCTGGTCACCGCCGCGAAGTACTACCGCGAGTGGTCCGACCCGCGGCTGATCGTGGCGGTGCTGAACAACGGCGACCTCAACCAGGTCACCTGGGAGATGCGCGCCATGTCCGGCGCCCCCCAGTTCGAGGAGTCGCAGCACATCCCCGACCTCCCCTACGCCGACATCGCCCAGCGCATCGGCCTGGACGGCGTACGCGTGGAGAAGCCCAAGCAGGTCGAGGCCGCGTGGGACCGGGCGCTGGCAGCCGACCGGCCCTTCGTCATCGACTTCCGCACCGACCCGGCCGTCCCGCCGATCCCGCCGCACGCCTCGCTCGACCAGATCGAGGCGGCGGCCACCGCGATCCTCAAGGGCGACAGCGACCGCGGCTCGATGGTGAAACAGGGCCTCAAGGCCAAGGTCCAGGACCTGCTCCCCGGCACCCGCCACCGCGACGACCGGCCGGGCGCCGGCAAGCACGACAGCACCGGGGAGAACACGTGACGCGGGCCCCGTCACGAGGACGGGGCCCGCGGCCGCCGGTGCGCGGGACGAACGTCAGCCGCTGACCGTGATGTTGGAGCTTCCGCTGCTCTGGAAGCCCTCGGTGGCCATGATCATGTAGTACCGGAACTCGCCCAGGTTCATGCCCGCGCGCGCCCAGGCGTCGAAGTGGTTGCCGGTGGTGATGGTGCCGGAGCCGATCACCTTCGACTGCCGGACGCTCCAGTACTGGTCGAAGGTGCGGGTGCCCTCGACGGAGGGGGCGTTGTAGCGCGTCGTCTTGTAGATGTCGTACGTGCCGCCGTCGCTGTAGACGGTGCCCCGGTGCTCGCCGGTGGGCCGGTAGCTGCCCCAGTTGTCGACGATGTAGTACTCCACCAGCGGGTTCGACGTCCAGCCGTAGAGACAGCCGTAGCCGTTGCCCGACGGGTTGAAGTAGCCGCTGTAACGGACCGTCCTGCGCCCGCCGTTGCCCCAGCCCTTGCCCGCGACGAAGTTGCCGCAGTTGGTCCACTGGGTGCTGTAGCTGCCGCCGCCGTTGAGCGTCATGGAGACGGAGCCACCGCCGTCGGTCCAGAACGAGTAGTACATGCCGTCGTAGCCGGTCTGGTTGGTCGTGATGGTGGTGGCGGCGTGGGCGGTGCCGGGCAGCAACAGTCCGGACGCGGTGGCGAGCGCGGCGGTGCCGGCGCCGAGGAAGCCGCGCCGGCTCAGGCCGCCGAAGGGAGCGGGGTTCTGCTGAAACTGGTCCTGCTGCGTGCCGTCCTTGTGCATGCGTCCTCCCGATGAAGGCTGGTGGGGGGCGGGCGGCCGGGGCCTGCCCGCGGGCCTTGCAGGGAAGTCTTCGGAGACCGCCATGAGCCTGTCAACAGTTTCGACCAAGTTTCGGAAACATTTCCTTCACATGGAGAGGGTTGAGATGTGGCATATTCGCAGTTCAGATAGCCTCCTACGCGACTCACCTCCTTCAGCGCATGGTGATGTGAATGCATAACACCGCAATCAAGAGAGCAGAGGGCGAAACTTTCGGACACGCGTGCCGAGGCGCGAGGGGGCGTGCGCGTGAAGCTCCGCCCATGCGCCCTTTTGCCCTGAGCCGGGCGGCTCGCAGGATCACCGGTTCATCACCGCGACGGGAAACAGGAAGCCGGTGCGAATCCGGCACGGTTCCGCCACTGTGACCGGGGAGTTGCCCCCGTCCACACGCCACTGCGCACCGCGCGGGAAGGCCAGGGGGAGGAGCGTCGATCCGGGAGTCAGGACGCTGGCCTGCCGCGGGCCCGATCCGAGGAGCGCGGACTCCCCAGGAGGCTTCACGTGTACGACGGCATGTCCCGTCCCCCGCTGTTCACCCCTGGACGTGGCCCGCTTCCGGGCCCGCATGTTCGTGCTGCTCTCCCTGGTCACCGGCGTCATCGTCGCGGCGTGCGGACCGATCGGCTTCGTCGGCCTGATGCTGCCGCACACCGTCCGCCTCGCCGTCGGCGGCGACCACCGCCGCGTGTGCCGGCGGCCGCGCCCTTCCTCCCTCCCCCCGAGTGAACACGGAAGGGGCCCGCGCGAGCGATCACTCACGCGGGCCCCTTCGTCGCGCCTGCCGTGAAGGGTGAGAAGACGATCACGAGCAGGACGTCTGTCGCGGCTACAGGCGCAGAAGCAGACTGTCGCCCCGCTCCTTGGCCGCGGCGTACCGCTTCGCCACGTCCTGCCAGTTGACGACCTGCCACATGGCCTCGATGAAGTCCACCTTCTGGTTCCTGTACTGCAGGTAGAAGGCGTGCTCCCAGGCGTCGAAGACGAGGACGGGGGTGGAGCCCTGCCCGACGTTGCCCTGATGGTCGTAGACCTGCTCGACGATCAGCCGGCCGCTGAGCGGCTCGTGGGCGAGCACGCCCCAGCCGGAACCCTGCGTGGTGGCGGCGGCCTTGGACAACTGGGCCTTGAAACCGGCGAAGGAACCGAACGACTCGGTGATCGCGTCGGCCAGTTCCCCGACACCGTCCCGGGCGAGGGGCTCGCCGCCACCACCGTCCTTCGGACCGGTCATGTTCTGCCAGTAGACCGAGTGCAGGATGTGCCCCGAGAGATGGAACGCCAGGTTCTTCTCCAGGCCGTTGACCGCCCCCCACGCCTCCTTGTCCCGCGCCTCGGCCAACTGCTCGAGGGTGTCGTTGGCCCCCTTCACATACGCCGCGTGGTGCTTGTCGTGGTGCAGCTCGATGATCTCCGGACTGATGACCGGCGCGAGCGCCGAGTAGTCGTACGGGAGCTCCGGGAGCGTGTAGAGCGCCATGCCCAAGGTCCGCCCTTCGACGTTATTGCAAGTTATGTGCAACTGCATCATACCGGCAAGTGTGGCGGGCCGTCGTACATGAGTGGGACTGGAGGAGGATGGCCGCCCAGGGCCAGGCGGCTTCGTATCCGGACCACGCAATGGCCGCCGGTCGCGAGCTCGCCAGGCGGAGGGAGACGATTCACTCCCGGTGGTCAGTGATGAACGTGTGAATGACCTGAGTCAGGCGGCGGCGGTCCCGCTCCGTCAGATGTGAGGCCTCCCCCACCTGTGCGAGGAAATAGCTCAGGCTCGCAGTGCAGATGTCTCCCTGCCGGTCCGGCAAGCTGCATGAGATGGACTTCCCGGCCGGATTCCCCTGCGTGACGGTGGACACGAACAGCGCGACCGTGTCATAGCGGGAGTCTCTGCCCCAGAGATACGAGCTGGAGCCGGCCTGAACCCGGACGAGCGAGGCATGCAAGTTGCGGACACCGGTCGACAGAGGGGTCACCTCTTCATCCGGCGGTTTGGTGCAGTCCGCGCCTGGTGACAACCGGGCGACCTCGGGAAGGTACTCACAGCCGTAAACCGACGAGTAGGCGGCCCCGGCCGGGGCGAATGCTTCCGACACCCCCGAACGGCCGTCGTCCGCCCCCATGAAGAAGTGGATGCTGCTGGCTCCGAAGACGAAGTGACAGGTCCCTGTTTCGGGACCGAGTATGTACTGCACGGCGTCACCGCGTCCGGCCCGTATACCGGCGACGGCCGCCCCTCGGGGAAGAGTCAGTGGGCTCGGCAGACGGACGGAGTCCGGTATGGGGTCATCCGTGGGTACGGCGTAGGCGGACCTGTTCTCGCAGGTTCGGACATGCACCACCGTCTCCACGGCGCCGTCCGTGGCGGAACGGCCGGAGGACGCGGGCGGGTCGGGGCGCTCCGGTGAATCGGAGCAGCCTGTGACGAGCAGGACGACGGCCAGGACCGCCGCGCCCACCAACCCGGCCGCGTGTGATCTCGGGCCAGGTCGTCGGGCCGCCCACGAACCACTGTCTGAGAACCAGTCCGGCCGCACTCCGTGCATGAAAGTGACTGCTTCCTCGTCAGGACCGCACGCCGCTTCCGCAGCGGCATCCCGTCAGCCCTTGCCACCTGATGCCCAGTTGAAGACGCAAGGGACCGCCGTCAGCGGTTTTCCAACGCGTGCCGAAGAAACGGTGAGCCGGGTCGGACACTGCACTGTCATGGGAACTACTGGCAGGTTACAACGGTATGCGAGAGGACCAACAGTGGTGCAACGGAGGCGAGTTGATGCAGTCGGTGGACAGATTGCCCTTGGAGGACGGCGGGGAGATCGTGTTCGAAGTGGTGCCGGGTACCGTCCGTCCGGCCGGGGAAGGCCCGGTGCAGGCCGGGAGGGTGACGGACGCGGTGAGGAGGGCGCCGGCGACGCTGCAGGAGGCACTCCGACCGGTCCGGGACATGACGCGTGCCGTGGTGACGCAATTGCGGGATGCCGGACCGGCCGAGGTCGAAATCGAGTTCGGACTGGACCTCTCAGGTCAGGTCGGCGTGATCGTCAACAAGGGTGAGGCGGCCGCTCACTTGAGGATCAGAGCCTTGTGGCGGGGTGAAGCATGCACGGGCGACGGCGTGCGAGCCGAATAGATGTCGGCCCACGAGAGCCGCTCCGCTCCCGGCGCCGGAGAGCCTCAGGACCTGCCCAGGGGTGCGGGCTCGGGTGCGGCTCCGGCCTCCGCGGTGGCCGCTGCCGTGGCGCAGATCGTTGCCGCGGACGGCGCAGTGACAGGTGCAGGGTTCCTGGGAGGCGAGAGCCTGGTCATCACGTGTGCTCACGTGGTGCACATGGCCGGCAGCGGCCCCGGCGGCCGGGTCACCTTGTGCTTTCCTCACCTGCCGGATGCACCACGGGTCGAAGGAACAGTTCTGGCCGATGCATGGCGCGCCCCGGAGAAGGAGGACATCGCGGCTGTGCGCCTGGAAAAGGTACCCGTCGGGGGCCGCCCGATGTCTCTCGGGTCGAGTGCCGGATGTTCGGGTCACCGGATCTCCTCGTTCGGATTTCCCGCCCAGGCTTTCAGCGGCGGCCACTTCGGTTATGGCACAGCCGGTGACCGGCTGCCCGGGGGCCGAACGGGAACCCTGCTGCAGTTGACGGGTGCGAACGACCTGACGGCGGGCTTCAGCGGCGGACCGGTGGTCGACGAGGTGACCGGCCTGGTCATCGGGATGGTCTCCGCGTTCACCCACCCCGACCCGCACCACCGAGGGCTGGGCGTCGCCTACGCGACGCCTGCCGAGGTGCTACGGAAGGTGGTGCCGGAGCTGGCGGAGCACAAGGTGCTCCCCTACCCAGGGCTGGCGCCGTTCACCGAGCAGGACGCCGCATGGTTCCACGGCCGGCAGACCGCGGTGCACGGCCTACTCGAACGCTTGCGCCGCCACCGGCTGATCCTGGTGCTCGGCCCGTCCGGTGCGGGGAAGTCCTCCCTCGTCCGGGCCGGAGTGATCCCTGCGCTGGCCGACGGCGGGCTGCCCGGCAGCGACCGATGGCTCCATGTCCTGGCCCGGCCCGGCCAGAACCTGCTGGAGGAGTTGGAACGGTCCGGCCTGGGGGGTGCCGCGATCGATGGCATGGGGCCGGCGGTGGACCGTTGTCTGGCGGCGGCACGGGGGGACCGGTTGTTGCTGGTCATCGACCAGTTCGAGGAACTCCTCATCCAGTCGGCGGCCGATGACCTGGGCCCCGGCCCTCCCCCGTCCGTCGTTGCGGAACTCATCGCGGCGATCGACGCACACCCCGTACTCAGCGTCGTACTCGTCATGCGGAACGACTTCTATCCACGCCTGGCAGATCTGTGCCCCGGCTTGCTGGAGGCGGCCAAGGCCGGATCACTGGACGTGTCCGCCCAGCTCACCGTGTCCGAACTGCGCGAGATCGTCATCCGGCCGGCGCAGGACGCCGGAGCACGCTTCGAGGAAGGTCTGCCGGAGCGCATCATCGAGGACTTCCGAGCCGCCGATCCAGAGGGCCGTACGCCTGCCACACTTCTGCCCCCTCTTCAACTCGCGCTGGCCGAACTGTGGGAGCGCCGCACCCACGGCCGTATCACCCACGACGCCTACCAGCGCATCGGCGAGGTCACCGGCACTCTGACCACCTGGTGCAACACCGCCCTCAACGCTCTGCCCGCCGGCCATCGGACCACCGCACAGCGCGTCCTCACGGCGCTGGTCCACCCTGCCGACGCCGCACACGGCATACCGGCCACCCGTCAGCGAGTCACCCTGGCCCGTCTGCGCACACTCTCCCAGGACGCCAGGGAGGCACCGTCCGTTGCGAGTACCGTTTTCGACGAGGTCATAACCGCGCTGAGCCGTGACCGCATCATCACCACGAGCACCCCTCCCGGCACAGAAGGGCGCCCGGGTGAGCCCGTCGCGGAACTCATTCACGACGCACTCATACGTGACTGGAGCGACCTGCGTGCTTGGATGGCGCGCGACCGCCGCTTCCAGACGTGGCTGCACCAGGTGACCGGACTGCGCAACCGGCACGCAGACACCGGACTGGCCGCGGACCTGCTCGTCGGCACTGCCCTCGCAGAGGGACTGGAGTGGGCCCGGCAGCGCTCGGTTCCCGCCGAGATCGCCGCCTTTCTGACCGCGAGCGAGAACCACCAGCAATCCGTCGTCCGTCGCGCTCAACGCCTCAACGCTCTCCTGGTCTTCCTCCTGTCCCTCACCCTTGTCGTCGCCGGCGTGGCCGTCTGGCAGCGCCAGGAAGCGCTCGACGCCCAGCACCGAGCACAGTCCCGGCAACTCGCCGCGCAATCCCAAGCTCTCCTGGGCACCGCGCCCGACCTGGCGTCGCTCATGGCGATCCAGGCATACCGGATCTCACCCACCGCGGAAGCACGCGCCGGACTCCTGCGCGCGGCTGACCTCGGACTCGCTCACCTCCTCGGCGCGCGCGGCGGTGACCTGCAGTCGGTGGCGTACAGCCCGGACGGGAAGACACTCGCCGCCGGAGGCGCCGACGGCACCATACGGCTGTGGGACGTCGCTTCCGGTGAACAGCGGGACACCCTTCGCACCTCCTACAGTGGCCACGTGCGGTCCGTGGCGTTCAGCCCGGACGGAAGGACACTCGCCTGCGGCGGTGACGACGGCAGAGTACGGCTCTGGGACGTGGCCGCCAGGCGGTGGCGACGCGACCTGGCAGTCGACGGTGGATGGGTCTGGTCGGTGGCGTACAGCCCGGACGGAAAGACACTCGCCGCCGGAGGTCGCGACGGTGGAGTGCGGTTCTGGGACGTGTCCTCGGGCAGGGGATGGGACGGCCCGGGTGCCCATGGCGGTGAAGTGCTGTCGGTTGCGTTCAGTCCGGACGGCACCACGCTCGCCGGCACCAGCGCCGACGAGCGCGCGGACGGCAGAGTACGGCTGTGGGACGTATCCACGGGACGGCGGCGGGACCGTTCGCTCACCCATCTCGGCGGCCAGGTGACGTCGGTGGCGTACAGCCCGGACGGAACGATCCTCGCCACCGGCGGAGAGGACGGCAGGATACGGCTGTGGGACGTCGCCGGCGGCCGCCAACGGGGCGACCCCCTGACACCCGGCGGTGACGTGCGGGCGGTGGTGTTCAGCCCGGACGGGACAACCCTCGCCACCGGCGGAGAGGACGGCAAGGTCCGGCTCTGGGACGTCTCTTCCGGCCGGCAGTCAGGCAGCACCCTTGTACACGGCAGCCAGATATCGTCCCTGGCATTCAGTCCGGACGGAGAAACACTCGCCGGGGGAGGTGGCGGCACGGCGCGTCTGTGGGACGTGGACGCCGGTGAGCCATCGGACGGCTTCCTCTCCACTGTCGACGGCCCGCTGTATTCACTCGGGTTCAGCCGGGACGGCACCTCGCTCACCGCCGCCGGTCCCGACTCGGTTCATCTGTGGGACCTGGCCTCTGATCGGCGCCGGCGCAGCCGCCTGGAGGATCCGGGCGGCCCCGTTGTCTCGGTGGCGCTCAGTCCGGACGGCGCTACACTCGCCGGCGCGGTCTCCGGCAGCGGGTTACGGCTGTGGGACGTAGCCACGCACAAGCAGGAGGGTGACTTCTCGTCGCCTTCCGGCGAGCACGCCATTTCGGTGGCGTTCACCCCGGACGGGAAGACACTCGTCACGGGAGGAGACGACGGCAAGGTGCAGCTGTGGGACACGGCAACCGGCGAACCGCGCGGTGACCCAGTGGTCCACGGAGAGCCGCCTTGGACACAAGTGGAGTTGGTGGCGTCAAGCCCGGACGGCGAAACACTCGCCAGTGCGGGCAACGAGACGGTGCGGCTGTGGGAGATGACCACGGGCCGGCAGCTGGGCCACCCTCTGGCCGCTCGGGGCGAGGTGTCGGACATGGCGTTCAGCCCGGACGGCAAAACACTCGCCGTCGCCGTCACGAACACGGTCGAGGGAGTGGTGCGGCTGTGGGACGTGGCGACAGGACAGCAACGCGCCGAACTCAGCGGCAACGACAAAGTCGTGTCGTCGGTGGCGTTCAGCCCGGGGGGAGACACACTCGCCGTCGTCGGCTCCACCGACCACCCGGACGCCTTCCCCTCGGGCTCCGTCGGCAGCGGGATTCGGCTGTGGGACCTGGCCACAGGGCAGCAACGCGCCGAACTCACGGACCACACCGGAGTGCTGTCGGCGGTGGCATACGGACCGGACGGGGACACGCTCGCGAGCCTCTCCGTCCGTACCGAGGGCGACCATACCGCGACCTCGACCGTACGGCTGTGGAATGTGGCGCTCCCCGACCCCGCCGAGGCCGTCCAGGAAATCTGCCGCGCCCTCGGCCGGGACTTCACCGATGCCGAACGGTCCCGCTACCTCGCCGGCCTGCCGACCGACCCGGTGTGTCCATGAACGGGCGGAACGGACAGCGGTGAGCGTTGCCGTGCATGTCGCAGGTCACGCCCCTCATGCACCAGCTCCGCGATAGCAGGCACTCCGCGTGACGTACGATCCGGCGTTCTCGTCTGCCTGGGTCTGTGAGACCTACCTTGCGGGTCCGGCCGGGCGGCACACTCACGGCATGCCATCCGTACGTCCGTGAACGCGGCGCGCCGGATGCCGCGGGCGAGGTACGCGGCCGTCGCCGGCGGCCCCGCCCGTCGGTCGCGGACGTCGTCACCCCCACCACCGAACCGAAGGCACACACATGTCCCATGACCCCACCGGGCCGGCCGTTTCTCCGCCTGACGGCTCCCCGCCGCCGTCCCGGCGCACGTTCATCGTGACGACCACCGCGGTGGGCGGTACCGCCGTCGCCGGCGGTCTGGCCGGGGCCGCGCCCGCGCTGGGCGCCGTACCGGAGGCGGCCGGCGGTCCGTCAAGCGGCCGTGTCTCGCTGACCGTCAACGGTGAGCGGCACACCGTCACGGTCGACCACCGGACGTCGCTGCTCGACCTGCTGCGCGAGCGACTCGGTCTGACCGGGTCCAAGAAAGGCTGCGACGCCGGAGCCTGCGGGGCGTGCACCGTCCTGGTCGGCGGGCGTCGCGTCAACGCGTGTCTGACCCTGGCGATACGCCTGGAAGGCGCCGAGGTCACCACCGTCGAGGGTCTGGCCCCGGGTGAGGACGGCGAACTCCACCCGTTGCAGGAGGCGTTCATCGCGCAGGACGCACTCCAGTGCGGATTCTGCACGCCGGGTCAGATCATGTCCGGCCTCGGGTGCATCCGGGAGGGCCACGCCGGCTCCGCGGAGGAGATCCGCGAGTGGATGAGCGGCAACGTCTGCCGCTGTGGCTGCTACGTCAAGATCGTCAAGGCGGTCGGCCAGGCCGCCGCGCACGGGAAATGAGGCCGGCCACATGTATCCCTTCTCCTACACCAGGGCCTCCGACACCCGGGGCGCGCTGGCCGCCGGGCGGCGCGGCGGCCGGTACATCGCCGGCGGCACCACTCTGGTCGACCTGATGCGCGAGACCGTCGAGCGGCCTCGCGGGCTCGTCGACATCGACGGACTGCCGCTGCGCGAGGTCGCCCGCACCGAGCGCGGGGGCCTGCGCATCGGCGCCCTGGTACGGATGGCCGAGGCCGCCGCCCACCCCGAGGTGCGCACCGCCTACCCCGTCCTCTCGCAGGCACTGGAGCTCAGCGCCTCCCCGCAGGTGCGGAACATGGCCAGCATCGGCGGCAACCTCATGCAGCGCACCCGCTGCACGTACTTCCGCGACGTGACCGCCGCCTGCAACAAGCGCGACCCGGGCACCGGATGCGCGGCACGGGACGGCTTCAACCGCACCCACGCCATCCTCGGCACCTCCGAGCACTGCGTGGCCACCCACCCCTCCGACGCCGCCGTGGCCTTCGCGGCGCTGGAGGCGAGCGTGCACCTGCTGGACCCGGACGGGCGCGCGCGGCGCGCGCGTCTGACCGACTTTCTGCTGCGGCCCGGTCGCACTCCGCACCGCGAACAGGCCCTGAAGCCAGGCGAGTTGATGACGGCGGTGGAGGTGCCGGCTCATCCGCGCCCGCTCCGGTCTGGCTATCTGAAGGTGCGTGACCGGCAGTCGTTCGAGTTCGCCCTCACCTCCGCGGCCGTCGCACTGCACATCCGCGGAGGGGTGATCCGGGAGGCGAAGGTCGCCGCCGGCGGCGTCGGCACCGTCCCGTGGCGGCTTTCCTCGGTGGAACGGGAGTTGGCCGGCGAACGGCCCTCGAACGCCCTGTGGGCCAGGGCCGCCGGACGGGCGGCTGAGGGAGCCCGTCCGCTGGAGCACAACCGCTTCAAGGTCGACCTGCTCGAACGCACCGTCGCCCGTCAGCTCCGCATCGTAGGGGGTACGCGATGAGCACCCAGCCGCACGCGGCCGTCGGAGCGCCGCTGTCCCGGGTGGACGGACGGCTGAAAGTCACCGGCAGGGCCGAGTACACCGCCGACCACGACGTCAAGGGCGTGGTCCACGCGGTTGTCGTGGGCAGCCGTGTCGCCCTCGGCCGCGTCACGGCCGTCGACACGCGCGCCGCCATGGCCCAGCCCGGCGTCCTGAAGGTGATCAGCCATCTCGACGCGCCGCGGCTGGCGTACGACGACAACCCCGATGCGTTCATGGACCCCGCCGGCGAACGCCTGCACGTCTTCCAGGACGACCGCGTCCGCTTCTTCGGGCAGCCCGTCGCCGTGGTGGTGGCCCGGACGCTGGAAGGAGCGCAGCACGCCGCGCGGCTGGTGCGTGTCTCGTACCGGACGGAGCGGCCCTCCACCGACCTGACCGCCCCCGGCCTCCCGGCCTCCGACCTGCCCCCGCAGGGCTACGAGCGCGGCACCCCGCGGGAGGCACTGGACGCCGCGGAGGTCCGGCTGCAGGCCGTCTACCGGTTCGCCCGCGTCCACCACAACGCCATGGAGCCGCACGCCACCATCGCCCGCTGGGACGGCGACGAGCTCACCGTCTGGGACAAGACCCAGTGGGTGCAGGGGACGCAGTACGAACTCGCCGCCGTGTTCGGCATCCCGCGGGAGTCGGTGCGCGTCATCTCGCCCTTCGTCGGCGGCGCGTTCGGCAACGGGGCGCGGGTCTGGCCGCACTCCACCGTCGCGGCCGTGGCCGCCCGGGTGACCGGCCGTCCGGTGAAGCTCGTGCTGACCCGCGAGCAGCTCTACCACGGGGTGGGCTACCGGCCCGCCTACACGTACGAACTCCGCCTGGGCAGCGACCGGAGCGGACGGCTGGCCGCGGCGGTCCACGACATCAGGGCCGAGACGTCCGCGTACGAGCACTTCCTGGAGGGAACGATGACGCCGGGCCAAATGCTCTACGCCACCCCCCACGTCGGCCAGACGTACCGGACCGTGCCGCTCGACGTGAACACGCCGACCTACATGCGCGGCCCCGGCTACGCGACCGGCGCGTTCGCCATCGAGTCGGCCCTGGACGAACTCGCCCACGAACTGGGCATCGACCCGATCGAGCTGCGGCTGCGCAACGAGACGGCACAGGACCCCTCCAACGGGCTGCCGTTCTCCACGCGGCGGCTGCGCGAGTGCCTGCGTGTGGGTGCCGACGCCTTCCGCTGGGACCGGCGTGCGCCGGAGCCGCGTGCCACCCGTGACGGCGACCTGCTGATCGGCACCGGCGTGGCCGCCGGCTGCTACCACACCCTGCGGCTCGGGGCCCAGGCCCGGGTCAGGCTGGATGCCGACGGCACGGCCCTGGTGGAGTCCGCGTCCAGTGACATGGGCCCCGGCACCTACACCTCGATGTCCCAGCTCGCCGCGGACGCTCTCGGCCTGAACATCCGGAAGGTGACCTTCCGACTCGGCGACTCCCGCATGCCGGCGTCCCCTCCCCACACCGGCTCCGTCACCATGGCCAGCGTCGGCTCCGCCGTCCAGGACGGATGCGACCGGCTGCGGCGACAGGCGATCGAGCTGGCCGTCGGGGACAGGGACTCGCCCCTGTACGGCGCCGACGCCGGCGACGTCGTCGTGCTCGGCGGCCGGCTGCGCGTACGCGGCAACCCGGCGCGCACGGAGACCTACGAGCGGCTCCTGACCCGCAACCACCGCACCCACCTGGAGGTGCTCGGCTCCGCCGCGCAGCCCTCCGCGCCCGCGCGGTCGTCGATGTACGCCTTCGCCGCGACGTTCGCCGAGGTCGCCGTCGACGCCCGGCTGGGCACGGTACGGGTGCGGCGGATGCTCGGCGTGTACGACGCGGGCCGCATCATCAGCCCCAAGCTCGCCGAGAGCCAGGCGCTGGGCGCCATGGTCGGCGGCATCGGCCAGGCGCTCCTGGAGCACACGGTCACCGACCACCGCGACGGCAGGATCGTCAACGCGAACCTGGCGGACTACCTCGTCCCCGTCAACGCGGACGTCCCAGACCTGCGGGCGGTCTACCTGGACGGCGGCGAGGACCTCGACGCCGCGCCCATCGGCGTCAAGGGGCTGGGCGAGGTGGTGGCCGTCGGCGTGGCGCCCGCCCTCGCCAACGCCGTCTTCCACGCCACCGGCCGCCGCGTGCGCGAGCTGCCGATCGCCCTCGAAGCCCTGCTGTGACCCCGGGGCGGCCCGTCACCGGGCCGCCCCCTACCGGAAGACCCACACCATGCTGAACATCGCGGACGAGCTGCATGCCTGGTGCCGCGCGGCACGCCCCTTCGCCCTCGCCACCGTCGTCCGGGTCGGCGGCAGCGCGCCGCTGCCGCTCGGCACCTCGCTGGCGGTGGACGCCGAGGGGAACGCCATCGGCGGCGTCTCGGGCGGCTGCGTGGAGGGCGCCGTCTACGACCTGTGCCGCCGTGTCCTGGAGACGGACGGGCCCCCGGCGGTGCGGGAGCGGTTCGCCCACTCCGACGAGGACGCCTTCGCCGTGGGTCTGACCTGCGGCGGCGAACTCGACGTCCTGGTACAGCGCGTCGACCCCACGGCCGAGCCCCACCTGGTCGCGGTCCTCGGCGCGGTGGCGGCGGGGCGGTCCGCCGCCGTGGCCCGGGTCGTGGAGGGACCGCGGGAACTCCTCGGCCGCACCCTGTCCGTCCTCGACGACGGGGACCCCGGGGCGTACGGCGGGACACTGGGCGGCGACGAGCGGCAGGACCGGGCGGCGGCGGACCGGGCCCGCGCCCAGGTGCGGACCGGACGCACCGCCCGCGCCGGGATCGGCGGGAACGCCGCGACCTGCCCCGACGGACTCACCCTCCTGATCCACGTCCACGCCCCACCGCCCCGCATGCTCATCTTCGGCGCGGTCGACTTCACCGCTGCCCTCAGCCGCGCCGGGCGCTTCCTGGGCTACCGCGTCACCGTGTGCGACGCCCGGCCGGTCTTCGCCACCCTGGCCCGTTTCCCGGACGCCCACGAGGTCGTCGCCGACTGGCCGCACCGTTACCTGGCCGCCACCGGGGTGGACGCCCGTACCGCGGTCTGTTCCCTCACCCACGACGCGAAGTTCGACGTACCCCTGCTGGACCTGGCCCTCCGCCTCCCCGTCGGCTACGTGGGCGCGATGGGCTCCCGCCGCACCCACGCCCGCCGCCTGGAAGTGCTGCGGGAGGCCGGCGTACCGGAGGAGCGGCTCGCCCGGCTGCGCTCACCGATCGGTCTGGACCTCGGTGCCCGTACCCCCGAGGAGACGGCGATCTCCATCACCGCGGAGATCGTCGCCCACACCCACCGCGCCTCCGGCGTTCCCCTCTCGCGCACCACGGGCCCGCTGCACCCGCCCGCCCGGGATGCCGCGGAGAGCCGTCAGCCGCCCTCGAAGTGACCGGCGGGGGCCACTCCGCCGTCGATGTGCCCGTGCGGCTCCCAGGTCCCCTCGGGCGTGGCCTCGGGCACCACCCGGTGGCTGTCCCAGGGCCTCGCCAGCGCCGACGCCGCCGGGGCCAGACCTCCCACCACAGTCGCGGCGAGGAACAGCGCCGCAGCGAATCGCTTGCCCATCCGTACTCCTCCATCGATCGACCGGATCCCGGACGCCCATCCTGTGTGCTCCGTCCCACCGCGGCCAGGAGCTTCGACGCTGGTCGAAAGGGCCTGGTCAGGCGCCGCCCCGGTGCACGAGCCGGGTGCCGAGCGGGGTGGGCAGGTGATGGGCGTGCGGGCCGGTGCGGTGGGTGGTGATCAGTCCGGCGTCGCGCAGCACGGTGGTGTGGTGGGAGACGGTGGCCGCAGAGACACCGGTACGCCGGGCGAGGTCGGTGGTGGTGACGCCCTGTCCGGTGGCGATCAGGTACAGCATCTGGGCGCGGCTGCGGCCGAGGAGGGCTTCCAGGGGGCCGGGCCGGGGCTCCCCCGGCCGGCCCGGCTCGGGGATCCGGACGGTGTCGTGCGGGACGGGAAACAGCACGACGGGCTGCTCGGAGGACAGGAGGAGGGCCGGCCGGCGGCCGCAGAAGAGGGACGGGACGAGGCGCAGGCCGCGCCCTTCGAGATGCAGGTCCTCGTCGTAGTCGGGGGAGAACACCTCGAGTACGGGCGGCGTCCAGGTGAGGGTGGGGTGCAGCCGCGAGAGCATCGCGTCCAGTCCCTCGGTCAGCAGCGTGCGCGCCGCGGACGTCCGGGCGGCCTCGGCCCCGGCGTGCAGATGGCGCCGCACAGGGGCGATCACCGCGCCGTGCCACTCACGCACCGCCTGCTCCACGGTCTCCAGTGCCCGTGGTGAGCCGTCGGCGACGGCGCCCGCCCAGGCCGGAAGCGGTCTGCCCGTGAACCGGGTGAAGTTCTCCATGTCGCCGCGCAGGAAGGCGTTCGGCGTGTGGAGCAGTGCGTCGAGGCCGGTGTCCAGGTCGGTGGAGACCAGCGGGGTGAGGAAGTCCGGCATGAATCCGTGCGGAGGTATCAGCGATTGCAGGCGGCGCGCGGAGGGCGGCACCCGCTGACGCGCCCAGCGCTGCCAGCGCCTCGCCTCAACCCGGGTCCAGGGCTGCGGTGTTGCAGGATTCGCAGGCTGCTCACCGTTTCGTGCAGAAGATCCGGCCCGTCCCCGAGGGACACCCGCAGCAGGTCGTCACGCGTGAAGTGAAGGCGAAAAGCCACCGAGCCACTCCCCCCAAGACTCTAATATGATATCCATATTCAACAAGCCCGGTGCTCCGCCAACACGGTGCGCACATACCGGTCTTGGGACCGGTAACCATGCATGCGAACGGTAAAAGCGAGTGACGAGCGATCACAAGCACACTGACGTGAGCGATCACGTGGACACGGGGAGACCGGGCGGGCTCGCCGACGGCGTGCGCCTGACCGTGCGGAGCGTGGTGCAGGTCCTGCTCGGCGGGTTCGCGCTGCTCACGATCGTCACGACCGCCGCGGTGCTCGGGCCGTTGCTCGCGCTCGACCTCTACACACCGTCCGTCGCCGCCTGGTGGACGGTCTTCACCGCCGTGGTCGTCCAGGGGGTGCCGTTCCTCCTGCTCGGTGCGCTGGTCTCCGCGGCCGTCGGCGCGCTCGTGCCGGAGCGGGTCTTCACCCGCTTGCTGCCGCGCCATCCGGCTCTCGCGGTGCCGGTGGCGGGCACGGCCGGTGTGGTGCTGCCGGGGTGCGAATGTGCTTCCGTCCCGGTGGCCGGCAGTCTCATACGGCGCGGAGTGGCCCCGGCGGCGGCGCTGGCGTTCCTGCTCTCCGCACCCGCGATCAATCCCGTCGTGCTCGTCGCCACGTCGCTCGCGTTTCCCGGCCAACCGATGATGGTGGCGGGCCGGTTCATCGCATCGCTCGCCACCGCCGTGGCCATGGGCTGGCTCTGGGCGCGCTACGGCCGCTCGGAGTGGCTCCGGCTGCCGAAGCGGCCGGCGGCCGAAGCGGGCACCTCACGCGCGGGTGCCTTCATGGCGGCGTTGCAGCACGACTTCCTGCACGCCGGGGGCTTCCTGGTGCTCGGGGCGGCCGCGGCGGCGAACTTCAACATCACTGTGCCGAAAGCACTGCTGGACGTCTTCGCGGCGTCCCCCTGGGTGTCGGTACTGCTCCTCGCGCTGCTCGCCGTGGTGCTGTGCGTGTGCAGCGAGGCGGACGCCTTCGTCGCCGCGTCGCTGAGCGGGTTCGGCCCGGTGGCCCAGCTGGCGTTCATGGTGGTCGGCCCGATGGTCGACCTCAAGTTGTTCGCGCTCCAGGCGGGCACGTTCGGACGGGAGTTCGCCCTCCGGTTCTCGAGCGTCACCTGGGTGACCGCGGTGGTGAGCAGTGTGCTCGTGGGGTGGTGGCTGCTGTGAGCAAGTACGGACCCGCCATGCTGTTGCTGCTGGTCGGCGCCGCGGTGCTGCGCATCTCGCTGTTCAGCGACCTCTACCTCCGCTACGTCCAGGCAGGCCTGCGCCCCTATCTCGTCGTCTCCGGGGCGTTGTTGATCCTGCTGGCTCTGACGGCGGGCACACGGACCGCGCTGACGGCGCGGAAGGACACTCCCGATGCCGACAGACACGATCACCTCGCCGAGGACGAATCGGACCACGCTCACTCGCACACGGCCGGTCCGCGCGTCGCCTGGCTGCTCGCCGTCCCCGCCCTCGCCCTTCTCTGCTTCCCGCCCCCGGCGCTCGGTTCGTACAGTGCGGCGCGGGAGGAGACCCGCAGCGGCGAGGAGTACGCCGGCGTCGGCACGTTCCCCGCGCTGCCGGCCGGTGACCCGGTGGAGCTGACCCTGGCCGAGTTCAGCGGCCGCGCCGTGTACGACAACACGTACTCACTCAAGGGCCGCACGGTGCGCCTGACGGGGTTCGTCACCAGGGGCGACGGCGGCACCTGGTACGTCACCCGGCTGCTGGTGGCGTGCTGCGCCGCCGACGCGACGACGGTCAAGGCCGAGATACGCGGCGCGGAGGCACCGGCGACCGACACGTGGGTGACGGTGACGGGCACCTGGCACCCCCGGGGCGAGCTGGGCACGGACGCGGCCTGGCCACCCGCGCTGGACGCCACGACCGTCCGCGCCGTCGCCGAGCCGTCGGACCCCTACGAGGAGCGCTGAGCCCCGCCGAGATGGCATCCGCGCTCTCAGCCGCCCTGCGAAGGAGACCCAGCGGGGCTGCGGCGAGCGGCCCCTGCGCCACGAGCACAACCGGCGCCGCCTGGGTCCGGGAACAGCGGCCATGTGGGCGGCAGTGAACAACAAGGCTGCCATCAGCCCGTAGGTTGGCGCATGACGAACTGAGCGATGGAGACGTGCGGCGCGGTGATCAAGGCGCTTTCGAGCGTCCCGGGGTTTGAGAGCACGCCCCTCGATCACTCCTGACAACCAGTCAGTGACCCCGACGGACACCCGGTCAGCGGCACGGTCTACGCGGCCCATCCTCACGATCACGCCTGCCACCACCCGCTGCATGACGTCCACGGCTACCTGCTCCGCGCCCCGGTTGGAGGAGCCGGCCGTCCCCTTTCGGACAGCCGGCGCCGGTTTCACCGAGATCGAGGCCGCGGGCACCGGGCGCCCTGCCGGTTCTGGACGCCGCCGGCCCCGGCTTCCGTCCGCCCTGACATCCGCAGGCACGCCCAGCCGGAGGTCCGGTCATGACTCCGCCGAGTCATGGCCGGACTCGGGGCCCGTCGCGCGAGCGGAGCCACTACCAGGAGGACTTGGTGACCCCCGGCAGGAAGCCGGCGTGGGCCTGCTCACGCACGCGGACGCGTGACAGGCCGAACTTCCGGAAGTGACCGCGCGGCCGCCCGTCCACGCTGTCCCGGTTGCGCACGCGGGTCGCGCTCGCGTCGCGGGGCTGGCGCCGCAGTTCTTCCACGGCGGCCCGGCGTTCGGCGTCGGTGGAGGACGGCCGGCGGATGATCTCCTTCAGCTCCGCACGGCGGGCCGCGTACCGCGCGACGGCCGCCTTGCGCTTCTCGTTCTGCGCGATCTTGCTCTTCTTGGCCATCAGACCTTCCCCCCTCGGGCGCGGATGCGGGCCACGGCGGCCTCGATGCCGATGCGGTCGACGGTCTTGATCGCCTTCGCGCTGAGCGTCAGCCGGACATACCGCCCCTCGCCGGGCAGCCAGTAGCGCTTGCGCTGGATGTTGGGGTCGAAGCGGCGCGAAGTGCGCCGATGCGAGTGGGAGACGGTGTTGCCGAAGCCCGGCTGGGAGCCGGTCAGTTGGCAGTGGGCGGACACGGTCGTACCTGCCTCTCTCAAGGACGGTCAGTTTTCGATAATGGGAATCATTGTCATATACTAGCGTCCATGGCACGCAACGAGGTACGCCCGGTCATCAAGCTCCGATCCACCGCGGGAACCGGCTACACGTACGTCACCCGCAAGAACCGCCGCAACGACCCCGACCGCCTGGTGCTGCGCAAGTACGACCCGATCGCCCGGCGCCACGTCGACTTCCGCGAGGAACGCTGACCTCCCGCCGCTCCGCCACCGGCCCCGAACTCAAGGACGCCCCATGAAGCCCGGAATCCACCCTGCCTACGGTCCCGTCGTGTTCCGCGACCGTGCCGCGAACTACGCGTTCCTCACCCGCTCCACCATGACCAGCGACAAGACGATCGAGTGGGAGGACGGCAACACCTACCCGGTGGTCGACGTCGAGGTCTCGCACGTCAGCCACCCCTTCTACACGGGGACCGCCCGGGTCATGGACACCGCAGGGCGGGTCGAGCGCTTCGAGCGCCGGTACGGCCGACGCGGAGCCAACTGATGCGCGGCGGATCCGGACTCCCCGTCGTCATCGTCGCCGGGCTCCACTCCGAGGCACGCCGCATGGTCGTGGAGCACCTCTTGCACCTGGTGCCCGACAGCGTCACTCTCCACCAC
This sequence comes from Streptomyces speibonae, assembly GCF_984686075.1. NCBI lineage: Bacteria > Bacillati > Actinomycetota > Actinomycetes > Kitasatosporales > Streptomycetaceae > Streptomyces > Streptomyces speibonae. The sequence goes on from NZ_OZ480260.1 coordinate 2,016,753, forward strand.
GACCTCTCCACGGCGGCCGACGGCACCGTCCTGCGCCAGGTGCGCGATGCCTCCGGCGAGCTGTCCCGGGGCGAGGCCCCGTTGGTCAACGACTGCGCATGCTGCGCGCTGCGCGAAGACGTGGTCCCCGAGCTGGAACGGCTCGCGGACGCCGGCCTCACCCGGCTCGCCGTCCTCGAGCTGTGGGACTCCGTCGAACCCAAGGGGATGGCCGAGGTCCTCGTCCAGCACGGTGCCGACGCGGTCCGGCTCACCAACGTGATCACGGCGGTCGATCCCGCTCTCGTCCTCCCCTGCCTCGGCAACGGCGATGACCTGGCCGAGGCGGGCCTGGCGGCCGCGGCCGGCGACCAGCGCACGGTCGGCGACACCTGGGCCCGGCAACTGGAGTACGCCCCCGTCCTCGCTGTCGTGGAGAACGAGGACGCCGACGACGAGGACCGGGCGCTCCTCGCCCAACTGCACCCCACGGCCCGTCGGGTGAGCGCCGACTCCCCGGAGCTCGCCGGGCTGGCCTACGCCGGCTTCGACGCCGAAGCGGCCGCCGCGGCCCAGCACCCGGCCTGCGCCCTGCTCCCCCAGGAAGCCGACGAGGCAGGCGTCACCACCTTCGTCTGGCGTCGGCACCGCCCGTTCCATCCCGGACGCCTCCACCAGGCGCTGGAAGACCTCTGCTGCGCCGCGGCCCGCAGCCGCGGACGGTTCTGGCTCGCCGACCGTCCCGACACCCTGCTCGCCTGGGACGCCGCGGGCGGAGCCCTGTGCGTGGAGAGCGCCGGCCCATGGCTCGCCTCCCTTCCGGATGCCGCCTGGGAGATGGTCCCGCCCGTACGCCGCGCGGCCGCCGCACTGGACTGGCACCCCGAGCACGGCGACCGCTGCCAGCACCTCGTCTTCACCTCACCCGGTCTGGACCGCGACGGGCTCGCGCGGGTGCTGGAATCCTGCCTGCTCACCGACGCCGAATACGCGGCGGGCCCCGAAGCATGGAAACGACTGCCGGCTGCCTTCGGCTCCCTGCTCGGTCCCGCCGCGTGACACCGCCCCGTCCACCACATCACAGAAGGAGCACCATGAGCCCCCGTCAGGGCCCCCGCAAGCCGGTCACGTCCCGTCCCAATCCGCTGGACGCGGCAGGGATCACGTACATCGACTACAAGGACACCGATCTGCTGCGGAAGTTCATCTCCGACCGCGGCAAGATTCGCAGCCGCCGCGTCACACGCGTCACCGCCCAGCAGCAGCGGCAGCTCGCCGCGGCGATCAGGAACGCCCGGGAGATGGCGCTCCTGCCCTACTCGGCTCGGTGAGCGGCCACCCCTCGGTCCGGGCGCGCTGCGGACGAGCGTGACGCCCTCAGGCGAGGGCCGTGCCCACGAGCATTCCGGCGCGTGCCGACGTGTTCGTGGTGTGCCCGACCTCTCCGGCCCCCGAGGCCGCCCGGGTCAGGACCGCTTGTCCGCCGGTTCGAGGATCGCCACGCACTCGACGTGATGCGTCATCGGGAGCATGTCGACACCGGACGGCGATGAGAAAGCGCAGGTCAGAAGGTATTTTCTGATATGGTCGTTGATCTGGTTGGTCACCACAAGGACCTCCGGACCGAACCGGGGCGCCGGTTCGCGGACGAGGGCGACCATGTCACCGCTGTCGGCCACGTTGGTCCAGTGCTTGACCGGCGCCGGCCAGATCCCCGTGCCGTCCTGCTGTGGTGCGGGCTGTAGACGGTCGAAGACCAGCCCGGCGAGGCCCAGCGGGGAACCGAGGGTGATCAGCGTCAGCGGCGGCCGCTCCGGCCGGAGAGCGCACAACACCTCGTAGGCAACCACCGAGCCCAGCGAGTGCCCCACAACCACCCGGGTGTCCGACGTGATCAGCTCCGCAGTCCGAGCCCGTACGGCGTCACGCAGCTCGGGCTCTGTGAAGTAGCCGGTCGGAGACAGCACCAAAGAATCGAGTGCGGGTGAGGGCGTGCAGGGCGCGGCGCACCCGGTCCACAGAAAGGGGGCGACTGGCAAGATGGCCGAGGGCGCCAGGGCAGCAGCGGGGCCAGCGCCCGTACCGTCCGGCCCCCCAGTGTCCGGGCCGGGGATGCCGGGATTCAGCCGAGCGGCCTCCCGCCACCAGGTCTCCAGCAACTCGGCCTGGAACCCGGGCTCCACATCCTCCGCCCGGTAGTAGGGCTCGCCGCGCGTGCCGGTCTGCCTGTAGAGATCCCCATATCCGGCGCAAGCAATGTCGTCGTCCGACAGCCGCCCGAGCGTGGGATCTCGGCGTAAGGCAAGTCCGACTCCGCCGCGCAACGCCGACGCGATTTCCGCCAACATGGTCTCAGTGGTATCAAGTTGACGCCCCACCCCGTGCACCACGGCAACCCGGCTCATGGTCCCCCTCATGCGCGTTCCCGTGCTCCCGTCACGAGTTAGTCGGAGGCAGTGTCAGGGTCTGATCTCTTCCCCTCTACGCCGTTCATCGACTTGACGGGCAAAATCCCTGCTGAGGTCAACCGCCCCCGTAGAGACCCGGCAGGTCGACCAGGAGGAGATCATCACGTCTGGCCGCCAATTCGACCAGGTCCGGGTAGAAACCGTGCAAGGAGAACAGGGCCAGCGTGGCGCCTGTGGTGTCGTAGCCCTGGCCGGTGAGCAAGCCCCGGATGTGCTCGAGGCGTTGCAGGTCACCGGTGCCGCGGCGGGCGGCGGTGGCCTTGGCCTCACCGATCAGGGCGATCCGGGCGCGCGGCGCCTGCGGACGCTCCCCCAAGGCGAGGGCGAGCACGTCGACCTCGTGCTTGGTGCGGGCCGCCGGGTCGGCGACCTCGGTGGTGCCGACGGGGCCCGGCAGGCCGCCGGGAAGCAGGGTATGGGCGTAGCGGCGGGTGAAGGTACGGGCGAGATCCTCGAAGTGCGGTCCCAGGATCTTGGAGTTGAAGGTCGTCGTAGCGGCCTGCCACGCCTGTTCCGCGAAGCCCTGCTCGACGATGGCGGCCTGCGGCAGCGTGATCAGTTGGTTGAAGCGGATGACGGGGTCGGCGAGTGTGATGATCGGGTGGCGCGGGCGCAGGATGTCCTGCTCGCGCTGGATGTAACCGGTGGACTCCAGGATGTCCAACGGATGTGTGACGGCGTTGCGTTGACGCTCCAGGGCTGCCCCGATCTTCGTCGGGGTCGAGGCACCCTGGGCGATCGCGGTGAGGATGTCGTAGTACAGGGTGTGCTGGGTGATGCGCGGGTCCTCCCGCAGCAGGTACTCGGTCTCTGTGCGCGAGTAGACGGCCCGGCCGGGGTCCAGGAGCGTGCGGGTCAACCAGGCGGCGAAGCCGTCGTTCGGGTGGGGGCGGGCGGCCACCGGCCGGTAGCCGGGGGCTCCGCCCAGGACGGCGTGGACCTGCAGGGCGGTCAGCGGATCGTCGATCCGCCAGAAGTCGCGTGCGGCCCGGTAGTCGAAGGCACCCAGCCGGAGGTCGATCACGGCACGACCCCGCAACGGCTTGGTGCCCGAGAGCAGTTCGTGCATGACGCTCATAGCGGAGCCGCAGAGGATCAGCCGCGGGCCGGGGCAGACGCCGGTGCCGCTTCCGCGCTGGCGCTCGTCGTAGAGCTGCTGGAGCAGCCCGGGGATCTCCGGCGAGTGCTGGAGCAGATACGGCAGTTCGTCGATCACCAGCAGCGGCGCACCCGAGCGAACGGTTACATCAAGCGCGTTGGTCAGGACTTCGCGCCAGTCGGACAGCCGCAGCGTGCCGGGCTGCAGACCGGCGTGGGCCGCGACCGCGTCGCCGAACCGCCGGATTGCTGGCAGCCGACCCTCCTCCCGCACCGCGGTGACATAGAGGCCGCCCACCCGCTCGCACAACGCCTGCAAGAGATACGACTTCCCGTGCCTCCTGCGCCCCGACACGATGCCCAGGCGCATCGCCGGATCCGGATCCGTGACGAACTCGGCCAGCAGGTCCCACTCCCGGTCCCGGTCGACCACATCTTCAGGCTTGAGCGGCAGGTTCTTGTTCATCAGAGAAACCCCACATCGGGACAGGTCCGCTACATCGCAGGATGTATAAGTCTACTTGTACAGGCAGACCTGTTAAGGAGGACGTCCGGCTATCCGGCCCAAGGCCACAACAGTGTGAGATACCGCTGTCCGTGCCGATGCGCAGGCATCCGTAGGCGCACTCCTCTCCACAGCCGACCCTGCCTCGCACCGGTCACTCCCCTGAACGGCCCCATGATCCGCCGGGATCCGAGCGTCAATCGAGCGCCAAGATTTCCGAAAAGACGGCGCCGTCGCGCACCGCAGCGCCCCCGACCAGAGGAAACACGCAGGCCGGGCCATGTGGGCGGATCGACCTGCTGCTATTTACGCGTCAGGCACCCTTCTTGTCCGGCTCCAGGATCGCCACGCACTCCACATGATGCGTCATCGGAAAGATGTCCGCCTGAGCGAGACTCGGAAAAGACCAGGTCATGGCCTGTTTCTAGGCTCGCTGTCCCGCTCGCCGGCACCCAGAGCGTCAAACGAGCGTCACGACCGACAGCCCATCCTTCCTCTCCCTTCGGGGCGGAACAGGCGGCCACGGGAGCTTCGAAGGCGGCACCAACGGGCAGTACCCCTTCGCGGCCCGCCACAGCGGCAAGTGCCTCACCGTCGACAACGGCTCCACCGCCAACCGTGCTCGCCTGTCGCAGCAGCCCTGCACCAACTCAGCTGCCCAGACGTTCACTCCGGCCGGCTGATCACGGGTCAGCAGGTCGCGGTAGAGCCCGGTGTCCAGCACCGGGCCCCGTCGGGGCGTCCCGCCCATCCGCTCCCGCCGACTCACCGACTCACCGACTCACGCAACGTCTACGTGCTACGTGCTACGTGCTACGTGAAGGCTAAGACGCGCTCAAGGATGCGGCGGCCGGCGCGGCCCCAGGTCGGCTACTGGCCGGGCCGGTGAAGGCGTCGGCGACACACTCGCCGAGGACGGTGACGCTCCCGGAGAACCCGGTCGGGCCATGGTCGCTGTCTGCCTCTCTCAAAAAGGGTGTGGCCTGCCGCCTTCACGTGGCTCCTGCTGGGCGGGTCGCCCCGCGTCCGCACCGGGGAACGGCACCGGACTGGTGGCCAGATGCAGTCCTTGCGCAGGTATTGACATGCCATTCAAGACGGACGTAACTTCCCTGCCACAAGGTAGTAACGCGCGTTATTAAAGCGCGTAACCCGAGACGTTACCTCGCCTTAGCCCGGCCGAAAGGGACTGGAAGTGGCCACGAACAGGACGCATCGCGTGACCATGAGTGATGTGGCCCGCCACGCGGGTGTCTCACGGACAACGGTCTCCTTCGTCCTTAACGACAAGCCCGGCGCGGCCATCCCCGAGGAGACCCGTCGTCGGATCCTGGAGGCGATCGACGAGCTCGGCTACCGGCCCAACGCCGGGGCGCGGGCGCTGGCCGCGAACCGCAGCAGGTGGTTCGGACTGATCACCGAGATCGTGACCGGTCCCTTCGCGGGGGAAGTGATCACGGGCGCGCAGAGCCGCGCCTGGGGTGACCGGAGGTTCCTGCTGATCGCCGCGAGCGAGGGTGACCCCGCCCAGGAGGCTGCCGCGCTCGACCAGATGCTGGAGCACCGCGTGGAGGGGCTCCTGTACGCCACGACCTGGCACCGCGCCGTCACGCTCCCCAAGGCCGCCCGGGAGGTCCCGACGGTGCTCGTCAACTGCTACGACGCGGAAGGGAAGCTGCCGTGCATCCTGCCCGACGAGGTGTCGGGCGGATACAAGGCGACCCGCCGGCTCCTGGACGCAGGTCACACCCGCATCGGGTTCATCAACCTCGACCCGGCGATCCCGGCCGCCGTCGGCAGGCGCGAAGGATACGAACGTGCCCTGCGCGAGGCCGGGATCATCCCTGACCCCTCCCTCGTCGTCCCCGGCTGGGCGACCGCAGACAGCGCCTATACCGCCGCCCGCGAACTGCTGGACCGCCCGGCCGGCGACCGGCCGACCGCGCTGTTCTGCGGAAACGACCGGATGGCGATGGGCGCGTACGACGCGATCAAGGAACGTGGGCTGCGCATCCCGCACGACGTGGCCGTGGTGGGGTTCGACAACCAGGAACTCATCGCCGCCTATCTGCGGCCGAAGCTGACCACGCTCGCCCTGCCCTTCGAGGCCATGGGCACCAAGGGCATCGACATGCTCGCCGCTCTCGCAGCGGGACAGCCGCTCGACACCCGTCAGGTGACGATCGACTGCCCGCTGCTCGAACGCTCGTCGGTCTGACCGCTAATCAGTCCGCCGAGGAATCCCATCCCGTCTTCGCCCTGTGTGTTGAAGAAAGGAAAAGAGTCTCCATTATGGCACCCTCCCGCATACCTTCACGGCGGCCCCGAGCCGTCCTGAGAGCGGTCACCGCGACCGCCGCCGCGGCCCTGCTCCTGTCCGCCTGCACGGGTGGCTCGGGCACCTCCGGCGCCGGGGACACCTCCGGCAACCAGCTGCTCACCATCCCGCGCGAGGATCTGGCGACGTTCACGCGCAACTTCAACCCGCTCTCCCCGCAGGCCGCCCCCATGACCAAGGAGGCCATCTACGAGCCGCTGGTCGTGCACAGCATGGCGAACGCCAAGGACACGCCGTGGCTGGCCACCAAGTGGGAAGAGGCGAAGGACGGCAAGTCCCTCACCTTCACACTGCGCGAGGGCGTCAAGTGGTCGGACGGCAAGCCGCTCGTCGCCGATGACGTCGTCTACACCTTCGAGCTGCGCAAGAAGGTGCTCGGCGGCCTGGAGTACCTCGACAAGGTCACCGCGGTCGACGCGCACACGGTGAAGTTCTCCTTCAACAAGCCCTTCTCGCCCGGCTTCTTCGAGATCGCCGGCCAGCAGATCATGCCGAAGCACATCTGGTCCAAGGTCAAGGACCCGGCGAAGTTCACCAACCCGAACCCGGTCGGCACCGGCCCGTACACGAAGCTGGAGAAGTTCCAGGCCCAGTCGTACGAGCTGCGCAAGAACCCCGACTACTGGCAGCCGGACAAGCCGCAGATCGCCGGTATCCAGATGCTCGCCTTCTCCGGCAACGACAGCGCCAACCTCGCCTTCACCAACGGTGAAGCGGACTGGACGCAGTCGTTCATCCCGGACATCGAGAAGTCTTTCGTGACCAAGGACAAGAAGCACAACCACTACTGGAACCCGCCCGCGGGCGCCATGATCAATTGGCAGCTGAACACCACGAAGGCCCCCTTCAACGACCCGGCCCTGCGCAAGGCGCTCAGCATGGCCGTCGACCGCGACCAGATCACCAAGGTCGCGATGAACGGCTACGCCGAGCCCGCCGACTGCACGGGCCTGGCCCGCACGTACGACAAGTGGCGCGACAAGGACCTCGCCGCGTCCTGCACCTGGACGAAGTACGACACCGACGCGGCAGCCAAAGCCCTCGACGAGGCCGGATACAGGGAGAGCGGCGGTAAGCGGAAGCTGAAGAACGGCAAGGACTTCACGCTCGACATCTCCGTCGGCTCCGCCTCCTCCGACTGGATCTCGGCCGCCAACATCATCAAGCAGAACCTCGCGAAGGTCGGCATCACCGCCACGGTGAAGACGCCCGACTGGGGGGCCGTGGTCAGCTCGTACGAGCAGGGCACCTTCGAGACCGGCATCGTGTGGAGCAACAACGGCGCCACCCCGTACGAGTACTTCCGCGACGTGATGTCGAGCGCCATGCTCAAGCCCGTCGGCGAGAAGGCCACCCAGAACTACCACCGCTTCGCCGACAAGAAGGCCGACAAGCTCATCGACGCCTTCGCCGCCGCCACGGACGAGAGCGAGCAGCGCGAGCAGGTCGACGCGCTGCAGAGGCTGTACAACGAGGACGCGCCCGCGGTGCCCCTGTTCACCGGACCCGAGTTCGGCGCGTACACCGACAAGCGCTTCACCGGCTGGCCGTCGGCGGACAACCCGTACGCCACCCTCGGCAACCGCAACTCCAGCACGATCCTCGTGCTCACGTCGCTGAAGCCCGTCAAGAGCTGACGCGAGTCCGCGCGGACCGGTGGCCGTCCTCCTCCCCGACCTGGACGGCCGCCCCCGCGCACCGCATCCCCGTTCACCCCCACCGACAGGGAGCACGAGCAGTGCGTCTCATCCTGCGCAACCTGGGGTTCTATCTACTCGCCTTCTGGGCCTCCATCACCCTCAACTTCCTGCTTCCGCGATTCATGCCGGGCGACCCGGTCTCCCGGATGTTCGCGCAGCAGGCAGGCGGGATGCAGCCCGAGCAGATAGCCCAGTTGCGGAAACTCTTCGGCCTCGACGACCGTCCCTTGTGGGAGCAGTACGTCTCCTACGTCAAGAGCGTCTTCACCGGCGACCTCGGCATCTCCATCTCCCGCTTCCCGACCCCGGTCACCGAGGTGATCGGCTCGCAGATCGGCTGGACGCTGCTGCTCGGCGGTACCGCCCTCGTCATCGCGGCCGTCGTGGGCAACCTGCTCGGCATCGTCGCCGCATGGCGGCGTGGCGGCGTCCTCGACTCCGCCTTCCCACCGCTCCTGATCTTCGTCGGCTCGTTCCCGTACTTCTGGCTGGCGATGGGCGCGCTGTACCTGTTCGGGGTGACGCTGGGCTGGTTCCCGCTGCGGCACGCCTACGACGCGGGTCTGACCCCCGGCGTCAACGCCGAGTTCCTGGCGAACGCCGGCACCCACCTCGTGCTCCCGGCCCTCACCGTCGTGGCCGTCACCGTCGGCAGCTGGATGCTCGGCATGCGCAACACCATGATCGCCACGGCAGCCGAGGACTACATCACCATGGCGGAGGCGAAGGGGCTGAGCCCCTCGCGGATCATGTTCCGCTACGCCGCCCGCAACGCACTGCTCCCCTCCGTCACCAACTTCGGCATGGGCCTCGGCTTCGTCGTCGGCGGCGCTCTGCTCACCGAGGTCGTGTTTGCCTACCCAGGCATCGGCTTCCAGCTGCTGGCAGCCGTGCAGGGTCTCGACTACCCGCTGATGCAGGGCATCTTCCTCACCATCACGGCAGCCGTGCTCCTGGCGAACTTCCTGGTCGACATCATCTACGTCCGCCTCGACCCGCGCGTGCGCGTCCGCTGAAGGGAGCCGACGAGACATGACCGCCGTAGACATCGCGGGCAAGACCCCGGCCGCAACCCCGCCGGCCGCGCCCACCGCGCAGGGGCCGGGCCGACGACGCGGACTGGCACGCCAGCTCCTCGGCAGCAAGAAGGCACTGTCTGGCCTGTGCCTGCTCGCCGTCTTCGCACTGCTGGCGCTGCTCGCGCCCGTCCTCGCCCCCGGCGACCCGTCCCTGATCAACTCCACGGGCAGCCAGGCTCCTTCGGGGGCGCACTGGCTCGGTACGACCACGAAGGGGCAGGACGTCCTCGCGCTCACCCTGTGGGGCGCGCGCTCCTCGATGTTCGTCGGGTTCACCGTCGGACTCGCAGCGACCGGCATCGCCATCCTGGTGGGCCTCGCGTCCGCGTACTTCGGGCGGCTGGTGGACGACGCGCTGACCCTGTTCACGAACGTCTTCCTGCTGCTGCCCGGCCTGCCGCTGCTGGTCATCCTGGCGGCGTTCCTGCCCCCGGGAACCTCCACCGTCGTCCTGGTCCTGGTGATCACCGGCTGGGCGGGCTCGGCCCGGGTGCTGCGCGCGCAGGCCAGGTCGATCCGCGGCAAGGACTTCGTGGCCGCCGCCGTCGTCACCGGTGAGCGCCCGCTGCGGATCATGTTCCGGGAGATCCTCCCCAACATGGCGTCCGTGGTGATGACCACTCTGCTGGGCTGTGTCGTCTTCGGCATCACGTCCCAGGCGGCGCTGGAGTTCCTCGGCCTCGGCGACAGCAGCGTCGTCAGCTGGGGCACCAACCTCTACTGGGCCAGCAACGACGGCGCGCTGATGACCGGCACATGGTGGGTCTTCGTCCCCTCCGGACTGTGCATCGCCCTCGTCGCCTTCGCGCTCGCCCTGGTCAACTACGCGGTCGACGAGATCACCAACCCGAGGCTGCGCTCCGTGAAGCGTCGACCCGTGAAGAGGAGGGGCTGAGCGATGGACCCCGTACTTGAGGTGCGTGACCTGCGGGTCGAGTACCGCGGTGACGGCCGTACGGTCGTCGGGGCGGACAACGTGTCGTTCGAGATCGGCGCAGGTGAGATCTTCGGCCTCGCCGGTGAGTCCGGCTGCGGCAAGTCGACCATCGCCAACGCGGTGATGCGGCTGCTGAAGCCCCCGGCGGAGATCACCGCGGGCAGCATCCGCTTCCAGGGCCGGGACGTCCTCGCCCTGGACGCACGCGAGCTGCGCGCCTTCCGCTGGCGGGAGATCGCCATGGTCTTCCAGTCGGCGATGAACTCCCTCAACCCCGTCCTGACCATCGGCGAGCAGATCGTCGACATCTTCACCACCCACGAGAAGATGAAGAAGCGGGCCGCGCGGGAGCGGGCCGGCGAGCTGCTTCAGCTGGTCGGCATCGATCCGGGAAGGCTGAAGGCGTACCCCCACCAGCTCTCGGGCGGCATGCGCCAGCGCGTGGTCATCGCCATGGCCGTCGCACTGCGGCCCCGACTGCTGATCATGGACGAGCCGACCACCGCGCTCGACGTGGTCGTGCAGCAGGAGATCATGGCGCAGATCCGCGACCTCCAGCGGGAGCTGGGCTTCTCCATCCTCTTCATCACCCACGACATGTCCCTGATGGTCGAGCTGTCGGACCGCATGGGCGTGATGTACGGCGGACGGATCGTCGAACTCGCCGACGCCAAGGACCTGTTCGCGGAGCCGCTCCACCCGTACAGCGAGGCGCTGATGAACGCCTTTCCGCCGCTGACCGGCCCGCGCCAGGAGCTCACCGGCCTCTTCGACGCCCCGCGCACTGCCGACAGCTGCGGCTTCCACGTCCGCTGTCCCGAGGACCGTTCGGACTGCTCCACGAACATCCCCGACCTGCGCGAGGTCGCGCCCGGCCGCTGGGTGGCCCGCAGCCTTGAAGGAGCCCCCCGATGACCGAAGCCCTGCTGTCCGTCCGCGGTCTGACCAAGGACTTCCAGGTCGGCACCGTCTTCTCCCGGCGCCGCGTCCGAGCCGTCAACGACGTCTCCTTCGACCTGCCGGCCGGCCGGATCACCGCCCTGGTCGGCGAGTCCGGCAGCGGCAAGTCCACCATCGCCCGCTGCCTCGCCCGCCTCGAACAGCCCACCGCCGGTGAGGTGTTGCTGGACGGCGAGGACGTCCTGCGCACCGAGCGGCGCCGGGCGTCACGGGCGTACCGCCGCAAGGTCCAGATGGTCTTCCAGGACCCCTTCGGCTCACTCAACCCCGTCCACCGCATCGAGCACTTCCTCACCCGGGCCCTCGTCCTGCACGGCCACTCCGCCACACCAGAGGCGCTGCGCGAGCTGATAGAAACGGTCGGCCTGACCGAGGACATGCTCCAGTCCTACCCGCACGAACTCTCCGGCGGCCAGCGTCAGCGCGTCTCCATCGCTCGCGCGCTGGCGGTGGAGCCGCGCCTCATCCTGGCCGACGAACCGACGTCGATGCTGGACGTCTCCGTGCGCGTCGGCGTGCTCAACCTGATGCGGCGCCTGCGCGACGAGCGGAACATCGCCATGCTCTACATCACGCACGACCTGGGCTCCGCCCGCTACCTCGCGGACACCACGATGGTGATGTTCGCCGGCGAACTCGTCGAGGGCGGCGACGCACTGGCCGTCATGGACGCCCCCGCCCACCCCTACACCCGCCTGCTGCTGTCCGCCGTACCCGACCCCGAACGGGCCGGCAGCTACGACCCCGTAGAACGCGCCAGGCTCCGCGAGGAGATCCTCAACCCCACGTCCTGCCCCTACGGCGACGACGGCACGTGCAGCCTCACCGAGCCCGTCCGCCACATCGTCGGCGAGATCGACGGACAACCCCACTGGGTGCGCTGCCACCTGCGCGCACCCGCCTCCGACATCGCCCGCCGCGTCCTCAAGGCCACCGACCGGCCGGACGTCGAGGCCACCGACGACACCGAGAAAGCGGAGACCACCGCCGCATGACCCACGACCTCACCCTCCCCTCCGGCACCCCCACCGCCGAGGGGCTGGCCGAACGCGCCCTGCGCGACCCCCACCGCCCCCGCTTCCACTTCACCTCGCCCGGCGGCTGGCTCAACGACCCCAACGGGCTGAGCCACTGGAACGGCGTCTACCACCTCTTCTACCAGTACAACCCGCTCGCTGCCGCCCACCACCGCATCCACTGGGGCCACGCCACCAGCACCGACCTCGTCCACTGGACCGACGAACCGGTCGCCCTCGTCCCCGGCACCACCGGCCCCGACCGCGACGGCTGCTGGTCCGGCGTCCTCGTCGACGACGGCGGAGTGCCCACGCTCGTCTACTCGGGCAGGCACGGCGAGCATGAGCTCCCGTGCGTGGCCAGGGGATCGGCGGATCTGAGGTACTGGACCAAGGACCCAGCCAACCCGGTCATCACCGCCCCGCCGGAGGGCATCGATATCACGGCCTTCCGCGACCACTGCGTGTGGCGGGAGGGCCAGCTGTGGCGCCATCTGGTGGGCTCGGGAATCCGGGGTGCCGGCGGAACGGCCTTCCTGTATGAGTCGGACGACCTGCGCAGCTGGCGCTACGTCGGCCCCTTGCTGACGGGTGACGCTGCACAGAACCGGGGCGAGCTCGACTGGACCGGCACGATGTGGGAGTGCGTCGACCTCTTCCGGCTCGGCGAGGACGAGGAAGTCGGCAGCACCGACGTGCTGGTCTTCTCCGCCTGGGACGAGGGCACCACCCACCACCCCCTGTACTGGACCGGCCGCTACCAGGGCGACACCTTCACGCCGACCGGCCTCCACCGCCTCGACTACGGCGGCCGCTACTTCTACGCCCCCCAGTCCACCCGTGACGAGCACGGCCGCCGCATCATGTTCGGCTGGCTCCAGGAGGGCCGGACGGATGAGGCGAACGCGCTGGCCGGCTGGTGCGGTGTGATGTCCCTGCCGAGGGTCGTCACGCTCGCCACGGACGGCGGCCTGCATCAGGCCCCGGTGCCGGAGCTGACTGAGCTGCGGCGGGAGCGCGTAGAGGTGGCTCCGGGGCGGTTGGCCGACCCGTACACCCGGCTGCACACTGTGCACGGGGACCAGTTGGACATCGAGACGACCCTGCGTCTCGCTCCCGGAGCGACCGCCCGGCTCGTCGTCCGTGAGACACCGGACGGCGCGGAACGCACGGTCGTGGAGGTGAGCCGGTCGCACGACGGAGCGGGCACTCTCCGTCTGCACCGCGAGACCAGCAGCCTCGACCCGACGGCCGACACTGAACCCCGGTACGGAGAGGTCCCGTCGGGCTCCGACGGGCGGGTCGACCTGCGCGTCCTTGTCGACCACTCCGCACTGGAGATCTTCGCCAACGGGCGTGCCCTGACCGCCCGCATCTACCCCACCCGCCCGGACGAGGCCGTAGGCGTCGGTATCGGTGCCGACGGCGACGTGGCCCTGGAGCGGTTCGACGCCTGGCAGATGGCGTCGGCCTTCACCGACGGACCCCGGCCGCTGTGGCCGTGACGGTCTTACACACGACCACGGCCCGCGGGGTGGACGTCCCCCCCGGGCCGTGGCCCACCCTTCCCTGTTCTCCCTCAGGAGCCGCCATGAGCGTGTCCCGCCGTACCCTCCTGCTCGCCGGAGGAACCGCCGCCACCCTGCTGCCTCTCGGAGGCATCCTCCCCGCAGCACAGGCCGCCCCGAGCGCCGCCGGAGCGACCCCCGCCGCCACCCCGGTTCCCGACCCCATCCCGGTCACCGGCACCTGGACCCGCACCTCCGACGGCGGCCAGAAGGCGACCGCTGGCCGTCGCGGGCCCGCCCTCGCCCTGTCCGAGCAGCAACTCGCGACCAATGGCATGTATGCGGCCCGCGTCACACCCCAATCCGCCGCTTCGGTGGGCGCGTTGGTGTTCCGGGCGGCCCTGGACGGCTCGGCCGGATACGCGGTCGCCCTCGACCCGGGCCGTGCCCGCATACGGCTCTACGACCTGGCCGGCGGCGACACACTCGCCACCGCTCCACTTCCGGGCGCGCACGCCGGAAAGCCCTATGACCTCGAAGTGGCAGTCGACGGACCCGAGCTGGCGGTGTACGTCGACGGCAAGCGGATCCTGCACACCGTTGACCACCGCCACGACACCGGCTCGGTGGGCCTGCTCGCCCAGGGCGGCAAGGTCACCTTCGGCGCCCCCTCCCTCTCCTCGGTCACCACCAACCTCACCGGCTGGACCACGAGCGGCGGCACCTGGGCAGCGAGTCCGCTGGGCTGGCGCGCGGCACCGACCCAGGGAGCCACCGCCCGCGCCATCACCACGACCAAGACCTACGACACAGCGCTCCAAGCCGACCTGCTCCTGCACGACGCCTCCGCCATCGCCGCATTGCTCGTACGCACGGACGCCAAGGCCACGCGTGGCTACGGCGTCCAAGTCGACCCGGAACAGGGCAGGCTGCGGCTCTATCGCATCGACGGCAACGTCACCCTCGGCACCTACGCGACCACCATCAAGGCTGACACGGTCTACCGCCTGCGCGTCGAAGCCGAACACGACGAGCTGCGCGTGCACTGGCAGACCAACTTCCTCTCCCCCGACGGCTACGCCCCCGTCATCACTGCCCAGGACTCCACCCACACCAAGGGCCAACTCGCCGTCACGGCATCGGCTGGCGAGGTGTCCTTCGAGAACATCGCCGGCGCCGACCTCACCACCGGCCTCCAGGGCTGGACGGCCCGCTCCGGCACCTGGACCCCCGACCTGCGCGGCATCCGCGGCGAGAACGGCCTGCGCACGGCCCCCTTCACCGACGGCGACCTCGTGGCGAGAGCCGACATCACACCCGGCGACCGCTCCTCCTCGGCCGGCCTCGTCCTGCGCGCGACCGCAAACGGCTCCGGCGGCTACGAAGCCCGCCTGGAAGCCGGCCGCGACGCCGTCGTCCTGCTGGACCGCTCCTCCGGCACCCGCCTCGCCTCCGCCACCGGCCCGGTCCGACCAATCACGGCCGGAAGCACGTACCGCGTCGAGGCCCGCGCGACGGGCACAACCATCGAGGTGTGCGTGGACGGCGTACGGGCGCTCAAGACTCGCGTGTCCCGCACCAAGGGCGCCACCGTCGGCACCGCGGCCGCGCACGGGACGTCGTACTTCCAGAACGTCGAGATCCACAGCACCGCCGACTATTTCACCGAGCCGTACCGCCCCACGTACCACTACTCCCAACTCACCGGCTCCACCAGCGACCCCTGCGGCCTGCTGCACTACGACGGCGAGTACCACCTCTTCCACCAGGACGAGGGCCGCTGGGCGCACGCAGTCAGCACCGACCTCGTCCACTGGCAGCCCTTGCCGATCGCCCTGCCCTGGAACGCCTACGGCCACTGCTGGACCGGCTGCGCGGTCGTGGACGCCGACGACACCTCCGGTCTCTTCGACGGCGGCTCGGGCCTGATCGCGTACTACACGAGCTACCACCCGGACAAGCCGGGCGGGAACGCCAGCGTGCGCATCGCGTACAGCAAGGACAAGGGACGCTCCTGGCAGCTGCACGGCGGCTCTGCCCCGGCCGTGCAGAACCCGGGAGGCCCCGACGCCGGCTGGACCTTCCGGGATCCGAAGGTGATCCGCGACGAGGCCCACGACCAGTGGCTGATGGTCGTCTCCGGCGGCGACCATGTCCGCTTCTTCACCTCCAGCGACCTCCTCGCCTGGACCCAAGTCAGCTCCTTCGGCTACGGCGACTGGGTCACCCCGGGCGTCTGGGAGTGTCCCGACTTCTTCCCGCTGCCGATCGACGGCGACAAGGACAAGGTGAAGTGGGTCCTCACCCTGAGCACCGGTGCCGTACGCGCCACGAACGGCTCGGCCGCCCAGTACTTCACGGGTGACTGGAACGGCACCAACTTCGCCCCCGACCAGAAGCCCGGCACGGTCCTGCGCGCCGACTCCGGCCGCGACTACTACGCCGCCATGTCCTTCTACGGCCTGCCCGACGACCGCCGCGTCTGGCTCGGCTGGATGAGCAACTGGGACTACCCCTTCAGCGCCCCGACCGGCGGCTGGAACGGCCAGCTGAGCACCCCCCGCGAACTGACCCTCACGGACACCGCCGACGGCGTACGCCTGGCGCAGCGCCCGGTCCCGGAACTGGTAACGCTGCGCACGTCCACCACGAACCGCAAGAACCTCGCCGTCGGCCCCGACTCCGCGAACCCGCTCGCGGGAGTCCGGGGCATCGCCTACGAGATCGAGGCCGAGATCACCCTCGGCACCGCCAGGGAGATCGGCTTCCGGCTCCGGACCGACGGCGACCAACACACGGCAGTCGGATACGACGCCGAGGCGCAGGAACTGTTCGTGGACCGCTCGGCATCGGGCCTGAGCGACTTCACGCAGTACTTCGCGGGCCGCACGACCGCGCCGATGAAGACGACCGACGGCCGCGTGACCCTGCGCGTGTACGTCGACTCGTCCTCGGTCGAGGCATTCGGCGCAAACGGACAGGCCGCCGTGACCAGCCTGATCTTCCCCGGTCCGGACGCCGACGGCATGGCCTTCTACGCCAAGGGCGGCACCGCACACATCGAGTCGCTCAAGGTGCACAGGCTGGACAGCACCTTCCGCCTGGTGAATCGGGTGAAGCCACTGGTGGCCGCCCCGACCGGCGGTGAATTCCGCTCGAACCTCGGCAAGCTGACGATCACCCCCGCCGGCCGCTGGTCGACGGACAGCGCGGGCCGCGCCGGAACCTTCGACAAAGACTCCAACGCGATCTCGGCTCGCACGGCGACGGACCTGGACCTCACCACCCTGGTCCGGCTCGGCGGCCCCGACCCGGACACCGGCGGCGCCCTCTCCCTCCTCTGGCGCGCCTCCTCCGACGGTGCCGACGCCTACTGCCTCAACATCGACCCCGACCTGCACGTGATCCGCCTGGTCGCCAAGGCCAACGGCTACTTCGACGACGCCGCCGCCCTCGCCCGCGTCCCCGCCCTGCTCCGCCACGGCACGACCTACCTCGTCCGCATCCTCACCGAGGGCGACCGCATCCAGGTATTCCTCAACGGTGAGCGGATCATCGACGTAACGGACACGACGTACACGAGCGGACACATCGGCCTCAACGTGTTCGGAGGGAGGGCGGCATACCAGGACGCCTACGCGAAGGAGCTGTGACCGCCGGTCATGCCGGCAGCAACCGTGACCGCAGAGGCTCCGCCCTCAAGTAGCCGACGGGTGGAGCACGTGGCCCGGCTGCTCCTGGGCGGACCGGATGTGGAAACTGACGGCATACAGCGCCTGCACCCCCGATGCCCTGTGCGACGACCGTTTCCCCCCTCGAAAGCGGTCAGGGCACCGCTCGGAGAGCAACCGTAATACCGCCGCGCCCAGGTCCGTAATGCCCTGGGCGGGGCTTCGAGGCCGAACGTCCGGTCAACCGAACGTCATAGCTGCTGGCCCCGACGGCCCGGATGATACGGGGAGCCGTCGTGCACGTGGAGGACGGCGCTCGCGGCGAGTTCGGCGACGACCAGGACGACCGCGTCGTGTGCCTCGGTGCCGTGCGGGTGGCCCCACTCGGTTACTGACTTTCGCACTCCGAGAACTGAGCTGCCCGGTGTGGTGCAAGATACCGAGATCACCCCGCGATGGCCCCGGTAACGCCCAGAGCCCCGAAGCGGGCGTCAGCCGAGCGTCAAGATTCCTCGAAAGAACCCCTGAAAGCGCCGCCGAAGCGACCGGCTCCCTCACGAAGTCGCAGGTCAGGCAACCTTCAAGGATCGATCCATCCATTCGACCCGCTGCATGGAGAGAAACAGGTCGGTCGCCGCGCCTGCGCCACAAAGCCGCAGGTCAAGCACCCTTCACGGCAGGCTCAAGAACTGCCACGCACTCCACGTGCGACGTCATCGGAAAGATATCGGCCTGAACGAGTCACGGAAAAGACCAGGTCAGAGCAGCTTTCTCGGCTCGCCGCGCAGCGTGAGTGCGCCCAGAGCGTCAAACGAGCGTCACGACTGGCCGGACGCACCCGCCCTCGGTACGGCAGGCGCGTCACCTTCATCAAGAGCTCTACGGATCTTGTCGCTTTCTGCGGGACGACCGCGCGGCGCCGGGGTTCCTACTCCTCCGTGGCAGCGTGGGAGCGTCGGCCGGAGACCTCTTCTCTACGGTGAGTGGCCTTACGGCGTGCGGCTCACGCCCCTCGATCCCCTCGGTCCCGGGGATAGGGTCGGTCTGCAGTGGTGCGGGAGCAGAACGCTGGGCGTTGTCCGGGACGGGCAGGACGTTCCGACGATGCAACTCGGCGACGCTGACCAGCGGCGACATGAGAACACGGTCGAGCAGTTCATTCTGAGCCGACTGCAGCTCGACCAGATGCCACAGAACGGACAACACGTACTGTAGTTCCTCACTCCAGGCAGGTAGCCACCGCTCGGGCCGGATGTGGTCCAGCTGGCTGACGGCTCTGCGAGACGGCGGTCCCGTCCTACGTTTCAACCAGCCGTCGAGAACGTTCTGTCCGCTGACCTGGTAATCCCGCATTTGCTGAGTTACCGCACCGAAAACTCCTTGGCCGAAGTGGAGTTCCAGACGGTCGGAGTCGTAGACGAAACTCTCGGGTAGTTCGTCCCTGCCGACCTGTCTCCGGTACGTGATCGCCGGCTGTGCGGTCGTCCAGACCTCCTGGGGTCCGCCGGGCCTCCCCGCCACCGGGTCCACGAGTCTCTCTCCGAAGGTGGAGGCCCAGATCACCTTCCGCCCGATGTGCAGCGCCTCCGACCACAGCGTGGCGTCACCGGTGAGCGGTACGCGGACGCCGACGGTGGTGAGTTCGTCATCGAAGCGGGACCGGAAACCAGGGTGGGCCGTGATCGCGGCGATGTACGCGAGCAAGTCCTCGGCGGAGACAGCCAGACCGCCGAAGGAGTTACGAAGGTGCTGGAGAAGGCCGGGGGTCACATTGGGGGTGCCGTCCTTCTGCAGGAAGGGGATCACCCTGCCACCACCCCAGCCGGCGAAGTGATGCATGTCCGGCATCAGCGCGGTGAACAGCGTGGCGGGGCCGTCACCGAACCGTTCTGAGTGCAGCTCCACGATGTGTATCTGGCCCTCGGCCCGGTTCTCCCACAGCTCCGGCGAGCACCTGTCAAGGACTCTGTTGTCCGGGATGATCCACTGCCGATCGAAAGGGCGGAAGGCCACAGGCACCGGCTCCGGACACTCGGGACCCGCCTCCAGCATCGACCGCCTTCGCTGTGCCGATCCCGGGAGCGGCTTGACCGGCCGGTCGATGGTACGGCCGCCTTTGGTCTCCCTGAACAAGGCACGCTTCTCGGCCAGGTCCGTCTCGGCGGTCAACCTCCGCCACCGGGAGCGCAGCGTATCGGGGTCCGCGGAGTAGACCCACGTCCGCTTGGGCAAAATGCCGGGCACTGTCCATGGCAGCAGATCATCCAATGCGGGATACGTATCCCATGCTCCGATGGCCGCAGGGGTGAACGGAGCATGGGCATCCTGACGCACCGGGCGCCACTGGTCACTGTCCGGCCCGAGAGCCTCGAGCTGTGCGTACTTCTCCTCACGAGTGCTGCCGTCCAGGGCGACGTACCTGATACGGGCAGGTTCGGTGTCGGCTCTGCTGCGGACGAACACGGCGATCGTCAGTTGCTGCTGAACGCCCTCGAAGAGGCGTGTCCGTAAAGGTGGCTGGATACCCTCGGGGCTGAGGTCAATGATCCAGCCCTCGGAACAAGTCTCACGCAGGTACTTCCTCATCCCTCGGAAACCGGGCCCGCTGAGGAAGCCCGCGGTACTGATGAAGGCGACGATTCCGCGGTCCGACTCGGAACGGTGCTGTTCGAAGACCTTGAAGGTGGCCCAGCGCCAGAAGTAGACGTACAGGTTCTTGAGCTTGTTCTCGTGTACTCCGTTTCTGCCACCAAGGCGGAAGGCATCGAGCAGGGGTGCTTTGTCATCCCCCTCGCGCCCCTTCTCCACCCAACCGCCCTCCCCCTCGGCTCTCTCCCGGTCCGGGGGGTTACTGATCATGACAGTGACCTTCTGCTCGCGCTTGATCCAGTCCGCCTTGCGGGTGTTCTCGACCAGAGGATCGCCATCGGGCAGGAACGTGAAGAGCGTGGCCCTCTCGTAGGGGTCTGCGAGGGTGTCGGCGAGATGGAGCCGCAGATCGCCGAGTTGAGTGTCGGTGACTTGCTTACGGAGGGTCTGGGTGATTCTCATCTGGGCGACCGCGTAGGCGGCCATTTGACGCTCGAAGCCGATCAGCCGTCCCGCCAGCTGTTCCACCGCTTCGCCGCGGAAACCCTCCCCGCGGCGGGAGCGTTCTTCGGCGACCCTGTCGATAATCTCGCTGAGGAACGTGCCGGTGCCCATCGCAGGGTCGACGATCGTCACCTGCTCGTCGGCGAAGCCCTCCACACAGCCCAGGCGGGTACGCAGCACTGCGTCGGTGAAGCGAACCATCTCCTTCACCAGACGGGGCGGGGTGTAGTACGTGCCGGAGCGTTTACGCAGATCGCGGTCGTACTCCTGGAGGAAATCCTCGTAGAGATGAACGTGGGCGTCGGGCGTCCGTGCTCGGATCGCCTCCCAGTCGACAGCGTCGATGACCTGCACGAGCGTGTCGATTCGGCGGGCGAACTCGGCGTCCACCGTCTCCGTCAGCAACTGCAGGGCTCGACCCATGACCGTGTTCTCTGCCTTCAACTCATGTGCAACATCAACGAAGTTGCGGTCGGCGAGCGGTACGTTCTCGATACGGGCCAGCAGCAGGGCGAAGGCGATCGTCTGGGTGTAACGGTCGGCGAAGAGGTGATCGGGGTCTTGCCCATCGGTTGAGGGGAAGAGCACCTTGCTCCAGTGGTGTGCCAAGGCGGTGAACGGCTTGGGGACAAGTCGTCGGCTGCGAGTACCGTCTGGCGTTCTGCGTTCGAGGGCGAGCTGCTCCAGCACCTCCTCGCGCAAGTACTGACACAGCGGAGCGATAGACGACACCAACTGGCCAACAGTCGTGATGCGTCGGGGCTGCCACCCGAGAAATTCCCGCAACAGATCCCGAAACGCCCCTCCATCGGCTGCACTGATACGCAACCGGCTGCCGGACCGGTACAGATCACCTTCGAGCCGAACCGTGCGCAGAGGCCGCGACCCGCCTCGGTACAGGCACCAGGTGTGACCGTTGCTATACAGCACATTCGGCAGTCGGCGCATCAGCTCCCACTGCTCCCGGTCCCGCTTCGTGAAGCCGTCAGGCGTGACGTCGTGCCCCGGGGCCTTCAGCTCGAGGAACCCGGTGATGCGCCCCGATGTCTCCACCGCGTAATCCGGACGCACCCGGGCCTCGGGCAAGGAATACTCAGGATGAAGGCGAGGACGCAGCTTCCAGCGCGCCCCGAATGTCTCCACCAGCTTCGCCACCGGCAAGCTGATGGACGCCTCCGTGTCGCTGACCCGCAGACGCTCCCTGCACTCGGACCCAAAGTCCGACACGAGAGTCCGTATCCACTCCTCCGGCACCTTGTCCCCTCCAAGCTGTGGACGCGGACGGTGGATCACCGCAGACACAGCTTGTTGGAGGCGAAAGGACCGCCTCAGTGCGCACGGGGGGCGCGCGAGGGGCACGGACGGCGCGTTCCGTGACCGCTGGGAAAAGAGGGGCGGATGTTGGTCGGGAAGAGACCTCCAGAGCCCCCCTTGACCGCCCCTCAGGCGGGAAGGCGCTCTCGGGACGCCATTCCCGATTTACTACCGGGGTGCTGGAATCCTTCCTTCATTCCGTCATCGCAGCGATGCACAGTGTGCGAATCACCGAAGGCGAGCGGCCCCTCTGCCCCGCCTCTCGAAAGTCCTACAGATGCTTGCCGCCATACGCATTAACCCGCTGGACGGACGACCCCCAAGGACGGGACCAGCGCCCGGCGGACTGCCAGGAGTGAGCACCGCTCACGGAATAGCAGACTGCGGCAACCAGCTCACCAGGAGATCCGTCCCCGCTCGCTCCGGACGCCAGCTCGCTCATCATGACACTCGCAACGTCTCCGGCCGCCATAATGGAGTCATGCCCTCCAGCCCACAGCACCCCGCACCCACCCCAAGGAACGTCTCGGGAGCGGACGCCGAGGACCTCGCGCTGTACCGGGAGAAGTTCCGTCGCCGTCTGCCGGAGTCGCTGGACGAGCTGCGCGGGCCGACACACGGTGTCGTGGATCTGCCGCTGCACCTGGCCTGGTCCGGGATGACCTCGTACGACCTGGGCAAGCCGCGCCAGCGTATGGGCCTGTACCGCACCGTCTTGCACGAGGGCCTGCACGACGACCTGCCCCGCTACCTCGACCAGGACCTGCTCCTCCAGCTGTGGCCGGTGCTGCGCACCCTCGTCGGCCGCAGCGTGCGCGCCGTATGGGAAGACGCCTTCCCTCAGCTCGCGTCCCGCGCCCGGGCAGCCGCGTGACGGACATGCCGGAGCTGCACACGCGGCTCCTGGCGGATGTGCTCGCGCTCGGCTCCCCGTATCCCTTGGTTCTCACCGGCGGATACGCCGTGCGGGCACACCGCCTCGTGAACCGCCCCAGCCAGGACCTCGACGTCGCCACCGAGAACCCGGCGCCCATGGCCGACATCGCCGCCACGCTCCGCGCCGGACTGGAAGCCCGCGGCTGGAAGGTGCACGCGCTGGAGACCGCCCCGCTGTCCGCCCGCTTCACCGTGACCGACCCGGCCACCGGCCAAGAATGCGAAGTCGACATCCTCAAGGAGATCTTCTGGCGGCCGGTCGCCCAGAGCCCGTACGGGCCCGTCCTCGCGGAGGAGGACGTGATCGGGACCAAGGTCCGCGCCCTCGCCGACCGCGGAGCGCCCCGCGACCTGATCGACGTGTTCGCAGCCTCCCGCCGCTGGACCAGTGCCGAGCTCGAAGAGTTCGGCCGCCGCCACGCCCGCGGCCGCTTCGAGCGCGAGGATCTGCAGTCGAACCTCACGGGCGCCGAGTGGACCGACGATGAAGCCTTTGCCGCCTATGGGCTCGATGACGCCACCATCACCGCTCTCCGCTCCTGGGCCGTGGAGTGGGCCGACCACCTCGCGACCCGTCTCCTCGAAGAGTCCGATGATCCGCACATCGACTGATCACGTCCAAATGAGGGCTCGCGGTGAGGCGGGGCTTGCGCGCTGAAATCCGCCGTACCGTACAGTGCCAGAGTGGTCACCATGAGTGCCCACGGATGCAAGGTGCCCGCCGGGGCCGGCTACAGGTGCAGTCCCACATGGTTCACGATGAACCGCTTCTCCTCGGAGTCGAGGGCGAAGTAGATGCGTCCGACCTCATTGGGCGAGACGGCGTCCCGGACCTTGATGTGCGGCAGTCCGTCCCAACGCTTTCCGTTGAACATGAAGTAGCGCTTGTCCTTGTCCTTGCTGAGTTTCTCGTCGTTGGGCGCGAATTTCAGTCCGTGGTTGTCGTAAAACCACTGGGCCAGCCTGGGCATCCTGCCGGAATTGGAGTACAGGTCCGTCGCAGCCTGCGCAAGGGCGGTCAGCCGGTCGGTCATCTCCTGGGGGTACGGGTAGCGGGAGTCCTTCCAGGTGCGCGCCGCTCTCGCCGTGAACACGATGTGCTCCTCTGATGCCTTAACGAGAGCTTCGAAAGTGGGTACGGCGTCCGTTCCCAGAGGAGGGATCTCGCTCCACGCGTCCGATGTGGCCGCCTGCCCGCTCCCGCCCTTCGACAGGTTTAGGTACTCGTTCTTCCAGTAGTCCCGGTCCTGACGCAGGGCCTCAGCGGTGGCGGCATCGTCTCGCGCCTTGTCGCGTTCCTCCATGCAGCTCTGTGCCATGTCCTCCCAAGATGTGGCGTCCTCTTCGAGCTGCCGGACACGCTTCTGCAGCGCTTCGAGCTCGGCGGTCGTGTCTCCGGCGGCCTGGGCGCGCGACAACTGCTCCGCCGCCCTGCGGGCTCCCGCGCGGTACGACGCCTGTCGCGCACGCTCCCACGCCGTGTCACTGCCGCGGGCGATGACAGAGAGATGGGCGAGCGACGGCATCAGCCGCCGTTCCACGAAGGACGTCTGAGACACCTCCTCCCGTGAGTAGGCGGGGTGCTCCAGGCCGAGGTCGGGCCAGACCAGCCGGGCGCCACCGCTGGGTACGGCCACCTGCTCGTGGGCCCGGCGGACGGCCTGTGCGGTCACGTAGTTCAGGGTCACCACCTGGGCCAGGCCCGCGAGTTGCCCCGACGCATCGGCCGCCGCGCTCCATCCCGCCTGGTCCCTGGGGTGCATCAGGAGAATGGGGAGGCGCGTGCGCAGCGCCAGGACGTCGAGGAGTACGTCAGCGTGACTCTCCTCCCGGATCCTCTCGTATCGCCCCGTGGCGAGCTGGCTCAGCACCCGCACTTCAAGTTGCTCGTCGCCGAGCACCGCCCGCAACAGGTTGGGGCGCTTGAGCGGCGGATCCTGCACCGGCGCTATCCAGCCGTCGGGGATCTCCCTGCCCATGACGATCCTGAGCCCGCCGCCTTCCCCCGACTGGGAGACCGTGACCCGGGTGACAAACTGGGCCGGTCCCGTAGACAGCGGCTGGTGGATGGTCATGCGCAGGGCGCGGGTGAGTTCGTCGCCCGCCACGGTCCAGCTCACTGTGCGGTCACCGTGGCCGGGAATCTTGCCGGCGAGCACCGCCCGGCCATCCCTGTCGAGTTCGGTCGCCGACGGTGCCGGTACACGTCCGTGGTGGCCGAGCCAGTCGGCGAGATGGCCGCGAAGGCTCTCGTAGACGTGGCCCGGCTGCTCCTGGGCGGACCGGATGTCGAAACTGACGGCATACAGCGCCTGCACGGCGGCTCCCCTCACCCCCGATGCCCTGTGCGACGACCGTTTCCCCCTCGAAAGCGGTCAGGGCACCGCTCGGAGAGCAACCGTAATACCGCCACGCCCAGGTGCGTAATGCCCTGGGCGTGGCTTCGGGGCCGACCGTCCGGTCAACCGAACGCCATAGCTGCTGGCCCCGACGGGGCCGATGAAACGGGGCGCCGTCGTGCACTCCGCCAGACCGTCTTGCCGGGCCGGGGCTGTCGCGTACGCCCCAGTCGGCGGCGAGCGCATCGACAAGGCAGTCTGTGGCATCTGCCCTCGTCCGGATCGGGAGCCTGTCGCGCCAGCCGCGTGGGGTGAATGTCGGTCACCTCGATTCGGACGACGCCCAGACTCTCGTCGTGGGAAAGGGACGGGGCGAAGCCCCGCCCGGGACGCGGCCGTGGAGGACGGCGTTCGCGGCGAGTTCGGCGACGACCAGGACGACCGTGTCGTGTGCCTCGGTGCCGTGCGGGTGGCCCCACTCGGTTACTGACTTTCGCACTCCGAGAACTGAGCTGCCCGGTGTGGTGCAAGATACCGAGATCACCCCGCGATGGCCCCAGTAACGCCCAGAGCCCCGAAGCGAGCGTCAGCCGAGCGTCAAGATTCCTCGAAAGAACCCCTGAAAGCGCCGCCGAAGCGGCCGGCTCCCTCAAGAAGTCGCAGGTCAGGCAACCTTCAGGATCGATCCATCCATTCGACCCGCTGCATGGCGAGAAACAGGTCGGTCGACCCGCCTGCGCCACAAAGCCGCAGGTCAAGCACCCTTCACGGCAGGCTCAAGAACTGCCACGCACTCCACGTGCGACGTCATCGGGAACAGGTCGAACACCCGCAGCGTCCGCACCCGGTACCCCCCGTCGCGGAAGTACGCCAGGTCCCGGGCCAGGGCCGCCGGGTCGCAGGCCACGTAGGCGATCCTGCGGGCGCCCAGGGAGGACAGGTGGGCCACCGTCCTGCGGCCGGCGCCGGCGCGGGGCGGGTCGAGGACGACGAGGTCGACGTCCGTGATGCCGGTGCGGGGCAGGACGGACTCGACCTTGCCCTGTTCGATGCGGACGCGCGGGAAGTCCGCGAGGTTGTGGCGGGCGTCCTCGACGGCGCGCTTGCCGGACTCGATGCCGAGGACCGCGCCCGCCTCGCCGACCCGGTCGGCCAGCGCGCCCGCGAACAGGCCGACGCCGCAGTAGAGGTCGAGGGCCATGTCGCCCTTGCGGGGCAGCAGGCCCTGCATGACCGCGGTGACGAGGGTGTCGGCGGCCTTCGGGTGGACCTGCCAGAAGCCGCCGCCCGCGACGCGGTGGGTGCGGCCGTCCGCGCGTTCACGGACGAAGGGGCGGCCGTGCACGCGGTGGATCTGGCCGTTGCGTTCGTCGACGCGCAGGACCGAGACGGGGCGGTCGAGTTCGACGAGCGGGAGGCGGGCGCCGGGCTTCGGGGTGAGGACGACCTGGCGGTCCTGGGAACCGGTGGCCGCGATGGCCTCGACGGAGTCCATGCCCGTCCAGTCCCGCTTCTCGATGCCCAGCTCGCTGACGCCCTCCGCTGCGATCATGCAGTGGTCGATCGGCTCGACCTCGTGCGAGCGGTGGCGGCGCAGGCCCGCGCGGCCGTCGGCGGTGACGGCGTACTGCACGCGCGTGCGCCAGGCCGGGACCTGGCCCGCGGGGACCTTGTCGCCCTCGGCCGGCATCACCGTGCCGTCCCAGCCGGCCTCCTCGGGCGTGAGCCCGGCCAGGCGCTGGAGTTGCTCCGCCACGACCTCGCCCTTCAGGCGCCGCTGCGCGCCCGGCTTGGCGTGCTGCCAGTCGCAGCCGCCGCAGCGGCCGGGTCCGGCGTACGGGCAGGGGGCGTCGATGCGGTCCTTGGAGGCGTCCAGCACCCGCACCGCGTCCGCGCGCAGGAAGCGGGCCCCCTCCTCGCCCTCCGTGACCTGCGCGACCACACGCTCGCCGGGCAGGGCGTGCCGGACGAAGAGGACCTGGCCCTCGGACGTACGGGCGATGCAGTGGCCGCCGTGGGCGACGGGGCCGACCTCGACCTCGTACTCCTGCCCCACCAGTGATTTCCTCGGTTCTGCCTGCATGGCGGGGTGACTCCACAACATCGAGAGCGGACCGGCCCCTCGGGGGCCCGGGACAACAGCCCACCAGTCTACGGGTGCGGGGAGGAGTCCTTCGCCCGTTCGGCCGGGCCGCGGCGCACCGAGCCCGGTGCCGCCCAGTCCTGCCGCCTGCGGGCCCGCCGTTTGGCGGCCTCGGAGGACTGCAACTGGTAGGGCACCGAGGTCACCATCACGCCCGGGGTGAACAGCAGCCGGCCCTTGAGCCGCAGCGCGCTCTGGTTGTGCAGCAGGTGCTCGTACCAGTGGCCGACCACGTATTCGGGGATGATCACGGACACCACGTCGCGCGGTGACTCGTTGCGCAGGCTCTTGACGTACTCGATCACCGGGCGGGTGACCTCGCGGTAGGGCGAGTCGAGCACCTTCAGGGGTACGTCGATGCCGCGCCGCTCCCATTCCTCGCGCAGGGCCCTGGTCTCGTCCGGGTCCACGTTGACGCTGAGCGCCTCCAGGGTGTCGGAGCGCATGAGCCGGGCGTACGCGAGCGCGCGCAGGGCGGGGCGGTGGATCTTGGAGATCAGGACGACGGAGTGGACCCGGGACGGCCGTACGCTGTCGTCGGTCGGGGCCTCGGGGGCCGCGATCTCCTCGGCGACGCGGTCGTAGTGCTTCCGGATCGCCGTCATGGTCGCGTAGAAGATGCACATGCCGAGCAGCGCGACCCAGGCACCGTGCGTGAACTTGGTGACGAGTACGACGACGAGGACCAGGCCGGTGAAGAAGGCTCCGAAGGCGTTGATGGCCCGGGAGCGGATCATGCGGCGGCGCTCGGCCACGGCCCGCTCGGTGGCCAGCAGCCGGTTCCAGTGCCGCACCATGCCGGTCTGGCTGAGGGTGAAGGCCACGAAGACGCCGACGATGTAGAGCTGGATCAGCCGGGTGGAGTCGGCGCCGTAGATCGCCACCAGCAGCGCGGCGGCGCCCGCTAGCAGCACGATGCCGTTGGAGAAGGCGAGCCGGTCGCCGCGCGTGTGCAGTTGGCGGGGGAGGTAGCGGTCCTGGGCGAGGATCGAGCCGAGCAGCGGGAAGCCGTTGTAGGCGGTGTTCGCGGCGAGGAACAGCACCAGCGCGGTGGCGGCGGCGAGGATCATGAACAGGACGCTGCCGTGGCCGAACACGGCCTCGGCGACCTGGGAGATCACCGGGTCCTGGACGTATCCGGTGCCGAGCGGGACGCCGTCGCGGGTCAGGTCCTGGGCCGGGTTCTCGGCCAGGCGGACGTCGGTGACGGAGGCCAGTGCGATGATCCCGCAGAACATGGTGACGGCGAGCAGGCCCATCAGGGCGAGGGTGGTCGCCGCGTTCTGCGCCTTGGGCTTGCGGAAGGCCGGGACGCCGTTGGAGATCGCCTCCACGCCGGTGAGCGCGGCGCAGCCGGAGGAGAAGGCGCGCAGCAGCAGGAAGACCAGGGCGAAGCCGGCGAGGCCGGGGTGCTCGGGTTTGATCTCGAAGTCCGCGGTCGGTGCCCGCATCTCCTCGCCGAGGACGACCGCGCGGAAGGACCCCCAGGCGATCATGGCGAAGATGCCCGTGACGAAGACGTACGTGGGGATCGCGAAGAGTGTGCCCGACTCCCTGACCCCGCGCAGGTTCATCAGCGTCAGCAGCACGATCACGCCGATCGCGCAGGCCGCCTTGTGCTCGGCGACGAACGGGATCGCGGCGCCCAGGTTCTCGACGCCGGCGGAGATCGACACGGCGACGGTGAGGACGTAGTCGACGAGCAGGGCGCTGGCGACGGCGAGTCCGGCCCTGGGACCGAGGTTGGTGCCGGCCACCTCGTAGTCACCGCCGCCGCTCGGGTAGGCGCGGACGTTCTGGCGGTAGGAGGCGACGACGGTGAACAGCAGCACGACGACGGCGACGGCGATCCACGGGCTGAAGTGGTACGCCGAGAGGCCCGCGACGGACAGGACCAGCAGCACCTCGCCGGGGGCGTAGGCGACGGAGGACAGCGGGTCGGAGGCGAACACGGGGAGTGCCACGCGCTTCGGCAGAAGCGTTTCCCCGAGCCGGTCGCTGCGCAGTGCGCGCCCGATGAGGATCCGTTTGGGCACGTCGGTCAGTTTGGACACAACAGTGGATCGTAAGCCGTCGGCCACGGGGGCGACCCACCCGCCACCCCCTTCCATACGGCATCGATACGCCTCTGCCCTCCGGGTGAATTCAGCGCGGGCCGGGAGCGGATTCCGCAGGTCGCGGAAGTGTCATGCCCAGCGGCGCGGAACTTCCATCTCTATATGACTAGCCACGTCCCGTGGAGGTCTCATGCACACGACCGCAGAACTGATCGGCGCCGCGGCCACGCTCGTCGGCCTCGGCATCCTCGCCGTGGCGAGCGTGCGCAGCATCACGCGCCGCTGACCGGGCCGGGGGCGGACGCGGCGCATCCGTCGCGCAGTTCCCGCGGTCCGATGGCCGCCACGCGTGTGGAGGGCACCGTGCAGGCGTAGGCGCCGGCCACCGCACCCAGCCGGGCGCAGTGAAGGGGCGGCTCGCCCCGGAGGAAGCCGTGGAGGAACGCCGCCGCGAAGGCGTCACCGGCCCCGTTGGAGTCCACGACCGGCGCCGGGGGCTCGGCGGCGGGGATCCGGACCGTCCCGCCGTCGGCGAGCAGCAGCGCGCCCTCGGCCCCCGCGGTGGCGACGACGACCCGGGCCCTGCCCCGTTCGGCGATCCGGCGCATCGTGGCCTCCGGTTCCGGCAGGGCCGCGGCCGAGAGGAAGACGAGGTCCGCGGCGAGCGCGAAGGACTCGTGGTACGGGTTGGCTCCGTCCCAGTCGTGCAGGTCGGTCGAGATCGTCACGTCCGCCTCGCGCAGCAGGGGCAGGGCCTCGGCACAGGGCTGGGTGATGACGACGTGGGCGTGCCGGCTGACGGCGGCGAGACGGCGCACGGTCTTTTCGGGAAGCCGGTCCGTCCCGGCCCAGCGGGTCGCGTCGTACAGGGAGAGCCGGCGGCCGTCGGGGCCGACCAGGTTGACCGCGCGTTTGGTGCCGCACGGCTGCGGTACGGCGGTGAGCGCGATGCCGTGGTCCCGGTGCAGGGCGCGGACGAGGTCGCCCTCATGGTCGTCGCCGATCAGGTCGAGGTGGTGGGTGCGCAGGCCGAGGGCGCTGGTGCCGAGGGCGACGAAGTCGCCGCTCTGTCCCGCGCGGGTGACGATGCCCGGCCGGATCATATGACTGTCGGCGAGCGGAACGGGCAGTTCGGGCACATGCACGATCGTGTCCACACCGGCGCCGCCCAGGACGAGCACGTCGATCTCCGCGGTCATTGGCTGGTTTCCTCCTTGCCCGGGTCTCGGGCGTTCCCCGGTGCTGCGGATACGTTGGATTCGGCACGCGGAGGCGACGGCCCGGCCCCGGAAGGCGTCAGGACCGCGATCCCCCGGCATGATGTTGCCTTGCGGCCGGTTCCCCGCGCCGCGTTGTCCCGCCTGGCGAGCCGGAAAGAGAGACATGAGCACGAAGGTCATGAAGGCCGAAGGGCCTGCAGGAAGCGCGGTGTGAGGCGATGCACATTGTCATCATGGGCTGCGGAAGGGTGGGTTCCGCCCTGGCCCAGACCCTGGAGGAGCAGGGCCACACGGTAGCCGTGGTCGACCAGGACCCCACCGCCTTCCGCCGGCTGGGCTCCTCGTTCGGCGGCCGTCGGGTCACCGGCGTCGGCTTCGACCAGGACACCCTGCGTGAGGCGGGCATCGAGGAGGCCGGCGCCTTCGCCGCCGTGTCCAGCGGCGACAACTCCAACATCATCGCCGCGCGGGTGGCGCGGGAGATGTTCGGCATCGAGAACGTGGCCGCCCGCATCTACGATCCCCGCCGCGCGGAGGTCTACCAGCGCCTCGGCATCCCCACGGTGGCGACCGTCCGCTGGACGGCCGACCAGATGCTGCGCCGGCTGCTTCCCTCGGGTGCCGAGCCGCTGTGGCGCGACCCCACCGGCGGGGTCCAGCTGGCCGAGGTGCACACCTCCCCGGCCTGGGTGGGCCACCGGATCAGCAGACTGCAGGAGGCGACGGGCGTGCGCGTGGCCTTCCTGACCCGGCTCGGCGAGGCGATCCTGCCCAGCTCGCAGACGGTGCTGCAGGAGGGCGACCTGGTGCATGTGATGATGCGCACGGATGAGATCGACCGGGTCGAGGCGGCGTTCGCCAAGGGTCCCGAAGAGGAGGGCGGTCGCTGATGAGGGTCGCCATTGCCGGAGCCGGAGCCGTGGGCCGCTCGATCGCGGGCGAGCTGCTGGAGAACGGCCACGAGGTGCTGCTGATCGACAAGGCGCCGACCGCCATCTCGGTGGAGCGCGTACCGCAGGCGGAGTGGCTGCTTGCCGACGCCTGCGAGATCACCTCGCTGGACGAGGCCGCGCTCCAGCGCTGCAACGTCGTCATCGCCGCGACCGGCGACGACAAGGTCAACCTGGTCGTCTCGCTGCTCGCCAAGACCGAGTACGGCGTTCCGCGGGTCGTGGCCCGGGTGAACAACCCGAAGAACGAGTGGCTGTTCAACGAGTCGTGGGGCGTGGACGTCGCCGTCTCCACCCCGCGCCTGATGTCGGCCCTGGTGGAGGAGGCGGTCAGCGTCGGCGACCTGGTCAGGCTGCTGCGCTTCAGCCACGGTGACGCCAACCTGGTCGAGCTGACCCTGCCCGAGGAGTCGGCCCTGGCCGGCACCCAGGTCGGGGACGTCCAGTGGCCGCAGGACACCTCGCTGGTCACCATCATCCGCGGCACCCGCGTCCTGACGCCGACCCGTGAGGACTCCCTCGAGGCCGGCGACGAACTCCTCTTCGTCGCCGCCCAGGCCCGGGAGGAACAACTGGAGGACCTGCTGTCGGTCCGCAGGGAGTCGTAAGGCCGGGGCACCCGGAAAACCCCGGGTGCCCCCTTCCAGCCCGTCCGGCGTTTGAGGACGAGGCCCGTTCAGGGCCGAAGCGGGGTCCGGGAGCGGCAGCCCCCGGAGTGCGAGGGCGAGGCGCGCCTACTCGGAGGCGGCAGCCTTGCGTTCCTCCTCCGCCTCCATTTCCGCGAACACATCGATCGGCGGCGGCGCCTTCGCCAGGAACACCCACGTGAGATACACGGCGAGCAGGAACGGCGGGATCTTCAGCGCGACCAGCACCCATCCCAGCTGCGTCGTGTCCGCCCACCAGTACAGCGGGAAGAGGATCGCGCTCTTGCCGAGCAGGATCAGCCCCCACGCCCAGCTGGCCTTCGTGTAGGCCTTCTTCCGGCCGGGATTGCGCGTACGCCAGGAGAGGTTCTCCCGGAACACCGGGCCGAGCATCAGCCCGATCAGCGGGACCCCCGCCATCGCCGAGACGATGTACGCCAGGGCCAGGCCCAGTGTGTACAGCATGCCCGGCAGGTAGAAGTCCTTGGCGTTGCCGGTCATCATCGCGAAGACCACGCCGAAGGCGACGCCGAAGACGCCGCTGAAGGCGTGCTTGACGGTGTCCCTGCGGGCGAGCCGGACCACGACCATCACCAGCGCCACGACGAGCGCGGCGATCGCCGACATGTGCAGGTCCTTGTTGACCGTGTAGATGCTGACGAAGAGAAGCCCGGGCAGCACCGTCTCGACCATGCCCCGCACCCCGCCGAACGCCTCGAACAGGGCGGCCTCCGTCACCGCCCGGGCGTCGTCCGCGGATGTGTCTTCGGTTGTCGGCTTGTCGAGCGACGTCACCGGCTACTCCCGTCCGAGGGGTCTCAGTTCGTATTTCGGATTGAACAGCACCCGGCGGCCCCGGCTCATCGAGATCCGGCCCGATGCGATCAGCTTGCGCCCCGGTTCTATCCCGAGGATGGAGCGCCGGCCGAGCCACACCACGTCCAGCGCGGCGGAGCCGTCGAACAGCTCGGCCTCGAGGGCCGGGACTCCCGCGCGCGGCCGCAGCGTGACCGTGCGCAAGGTACCAGTAACCGTCACGATCTGCCGGTCCTGGCAGTCTCCTATCCGCGTACAGCCGGCGGTCTCGGCGTCCTCGCGCAGCTCCTGCGACTCCAGGTCCTCCTGGCTGGAGGAGAGCCGGTCGAGCATGCGCCGGAACCGGCCTGCCGGCTTCTCCGAACGAGGAACAGCACTCATATCTGAAGCGTACCGGGGGCCACTGACGGTTCCGTACCCTCCGCGGCCGTGACCCTCACTTCTCGAACCGGTACCCCATGCCCGGCTCGGTGATGAGGTGCCGGGGATGCGACGGATCCGCCTCCAGTTTCCGCCGCAGCTGCGCCATGTACACGCGGAGGTAATTGGTCTCCGTCCCGTACGACGGCCCCCACACCTCCCGCAACAGCTGCTTCTGCCCCACCAGACGGCCCCCGCCGCGCACCAGCACCTCCAGCAGATGCCATTCGGTGGGCGTCAGCCGTACGTCCTTGCCGCCCCGGTTGACCTTCTTGGCGGCGAGGTCGACGGTGAACGCGTCGGTCTCGACCACCGTGTCGCCCGCGTCGGCGGGCTCGGCGCGCCGTACGGCGGCCCGCAGCCGGGCCAGCAGTTCGTCCATGCCGAAGGGCTTGGTGACGTAGTCGTCGGCGCCCGCGTCCAGCGCCTGGACCTTCTCCTCGGAGGCGTGCCGCGCGGACAGCACGAGGATCGGCACCCGGCTCCAGCCGCGCAGTGCCGTGATGACCTCGACGCCGTCCATGTCGGGCAGGCCCAGGTCGAGGACGACCACGTCGGGGTGGTGCGCGGCGGCGGTACGGAGGGCCGCCGCACCGTCGTGGGCGGAGTCGACCTCGTAGGAGCGGGCCTTGAGGTTGATCACGAGGGCGCGCACGATGGCCGGATCGTCGTCGACCACCAGCACACGGGTCATGCGGACTGCCTTTCCGGTTCTGCGGGTCCCACGGCGTGCGTGGCCCGGCATCCCGTCCCGCGGGAAGAATCCGACGACGGGAAGAATCCCACAATACGTTCCCCGGCCCAGGGCTCAGTGCTCGGTGATCTCGCCGTCGCTCAGCTCCAGCACGCGGTCGGCGAGGCCGAGCAGGGTGGCGTCGTGGGTGGCGACGAGCGCGGTGACGTGCTCGCTGCGGACGACCGCGCGCAGCAGCTCCATGACGGCGTGCCCGGTCTCGGCGTCCAGCTGGCCGGTCGGCTCGTCGGCGATGAGGAGCGAGGGGCTGTTGGCGAGGGCGCGGGCGATAGCGACCCGCTGCTGCTGGCCACCGGACAGCTCGCCGGGCCGCTGGGCCGCGTGGTCGGAGAGTCCGACCAGGGAGAGCAGCAGGGCGACGCGCTCCTCGCGCTCGCGCGGGTCGGCACGGCGCAGCCGCAGCGGGACGCCGACGTTCTCGGCGGCGGTGAGGATCGGGATAAGGCCGAAGGACTGGAAGACGAAGCCGACGTGGTCCCGGCGCAGGGCGAGCAGCCCGTTCTCGTCGAGGCCGGCGAGGTCGCCGCCGTCGACGTGGACCCGCCCGCGGTCGGGGGTGTCGAGGCCGCCGACGATGTTCAGCAGCGTGGTCTTGCCCGATCCCGAGCGTCCCTTGAGGGCGACCAGCTCGCCGCGCGGGACCTCGAAGGAGACGCCGCGCAGCGCGTGGACCGCGGCGGCCCCGGTGCCGTACGACTTGTGCACGTCCTCGACGCGCACCATGGCGTCGGTGATCACCTGATTCATGCGGCTGTCCCTCCCCCGTGAAACCGGGCGCCAGTATCCCCGTCCGTGCCCGGTCGATCAACGGGCGGGCGGGGTCGTCCTGTGAGGGAAGGGATCCGGGCCCGCGCACAGGAAGGGCCGCGTCCCTCGGGGACACGGCCCTGTGAGCCCGGCGCGCCGAGCGCTCAGCGCACCTCGGTGATCTCCGGTCCGCGCTGGAGCTGGCCCATCCCGCCGGCGAAGCGGGAGCCGCCCTCCTCCTGCTGCACGTTCTCCGGGACCATCTGGGCGTCGTTCGGCAGCTTCAGGACGATCGGGTCGCGCGGTGCCATCGGGCCCTCGCCGCGCACGACGACCGTGTCCCGGAAGATCTGCTCGAGGAGCCCGGCCGCCTGCGGCTGCACCGCGCCCTGGCCGGAGATCACCCCGCGCAGGAACCAGCGGGGGCCGTCCACACCGACGAACCGCACCACCTGGAAGCCGCCGGTGCCGTCCGGCAGCTGCACCGGCACCTGGGCGCGCAGCTCCCAGCCCAGCGGACCCTCGGCCTCGTCGATGATGCCGCCCTGCTGGGTGATGCCGGTGGCGATCTCCTCGCGCACCTCGCCCCAGATGCCCTCACGCTTGGGAGCGGCGAAGGCCTGCAACTGGATCGCGCTGTCGCGCAGCACGACGGTGGCCGCGACGATCGCGTCGCCCGCGACCTCCACCCGCAGCTCCATGCCGTCGACTCCGGGCACGAACAGCCCGCCCAGGTCGACCCGGCCCTCGCCGGGCTCCCGGACCTCACTGCTGTCCCAGGGGCCGTCGGGCCGCGGCGCCGGCTCGAGCCTCAGCCGCTCGGCCTCCTCCTCGCCGTCCGCCTCAGTGTCGACACCGTCGACGACCTGCTCGGCCTCGCCGGCCGCACCCTCGGCGGCATCCTTCTTCTTGCGACGTCCGAACACGTCACTGTCCTTCCCGGTCGGATACGACCGAAGCGTATCGATTCCCACCCGCTGTACCGCCTACGGCGGCCTGAACGCTTGTGCCGCTCTTACCTTCTTCTTCCACCGCGGCATGGCCGCCGGTGGACCCGAAGCCCCCCTCGGCCCGGACCGAGGGGGGAAGCTGCGCGACGGACACGAAGCGGACCCTCTCGACCTGCTGGACGACCAGTTGGGCAATCCGGTCGAAGCGCTCGAACCGCACGGTCTCGCGCGGGTCGAGATTCACCACGATCACCTTGATTTCCCCACGGTACCCGGCGTCAACCGTCCCCGGGGCATTCACCAGGGCCACACCGCAGCGGGCGGCCAGACCGGATCGCGGATGCACGAAGGCCGCGTACCCGTCGGGGAGGGCCACAGACACTCCGGTGGGCAGGACGGCCCGTTCCCCGGGGGCCAGTTCGCAGGCCTCGGTGGTGCGCAGATCGGCCCCCGCGTCGCCCGGGTGCTCGTACGCCGGAAGCGGTACGTCGGGGTCGACACGCCTGATCAGCACCTCGAGTGCGCCGGGGCCGGGCCCGCTCACGGGTTCACCTCGAAGGCACGGGTGCGCCGGACCTGGTCGGGGTCGCTCATGGCGGCCTGGATCTCCTCCTCGCGGCCGTGGTCGATGAAGTGGTCGACCTTGACCTCGATGAACAGGGCGTCCGCGCGGACCGCGACGGGCCCCTCGGGGCCGCCGATGCGTCCGGTGGCGGTGCAGTAGATCTTCCGACCCGCCACGGCCGTGACCTCGGCCTCCAGATGCAGCACGGTGCCGACGGGTACCGGGCGGACGAAGTCCGTCTCCAGCCTGCCGGTCACGGCGATGGTCCGCAGCAGCCAGTTCAGGGAGCCCAGCGTCTCGTCCAGGGCGGTGGCGAGGACTCCTCCGTGCGCGAGGCCCGGGGCGCCCTGGTGGGCGGCCTGCACGGTGAACTCGGCGGTGATCGACACGCCTTCGCCGGCGCGGGCCTGGAGGTGCAGTCCGTGGGGCTGTTCGTCGCCGCAGCCGAAGCACTGGCCGTAGTGGGAGCCGAGGAGCTCGCCGGGGGCGGGCGCGTCCGGGTGGCGCGCCGGCGGCACGGCGTCGGCGGGAGGCTGAAGGGCTGGGGAAGTACCACTCACAGGCGGAGACCTTACCCGCGCGCGAGTGCTCTCCCGACACCGTGCCAAGCTTGGATTCATGCAGCTCTCCGCCGCCCCGTACGAAGAACGCCTCACCGCGCCCCGTTCCTGGTGGCTGCTCTCCTTCCTGGTGGGATTCTCCCTGGCCCTGGTTCTGCTGCCGTTCGGCACGCTGCCGATGCTCGGCGGCCTGGCCGGGGGGACGGCCTCGGCGGCGGTCGTGGCCAGTGCGTACGGCTCGGTGCGCATCCGGGTGGTGGGGGGCCATCTGATCGCGGGTGAGGCGAGGATTCCGGTGTCGGCGCTGGGCGAGGCGGAGGTGCTGGACGCCGAGGAGGCGCGGGCGTGGCGGGGGCCCAGGGCCGACCCGCGCTGCTTCATGCTGCTGCGGGCGTACATTCCCGGTGCCGTGCGCGTGGACGTCACCGACCCGGAGGACCCGACGCCGTACGTCTTTCTGTCGACACGGGAGCCGGAACGGCTGGCGCGTGCGCTGTCCGCCGCGCGGGGTGCCTCTCCGGCGGAGCAGAACGGGGACGAGGGGCACGCCGACGCCGGCCGGTGAGGTGAGGCACGGGAGCTTCCCCTCGCGCAGCGCAGTTCCCCGCGCCCCTGGGGGAGGTGCGTCTGCGGGGTTCGGTGGCGTGCGGGGCGTCAGGTAGCCCGTCCGGCGTTTGAGGACGAGGCCCGTTCAGGGCCGACAAGGGGGTCCGGGGGCGCAGCCCCCGGGGACGGGACGGGAAGGGGCGGCGGGGGCGACGGAACGGTGCTCAGGACGCCCCGTCGCGTCCGCCACCGGGCTCCTTGAGCGCGGCCTCGGGCAGGACGTCGTCCGGGTGCTCCAGCGCGGGAAGCGCGGCCAGTGCCGACCAGGGCACCTGGATCCTCCGCAGATCCCCCCGGATGCGCGCGGCGAGCCGTCTGGTGTCCCGGCGGTTCATGACCGCCCCCACCGCCGCCCCGACCAGGAACGGCATCAGATTCGGCAGATTGCGCACCGTGCGCTTCATGATCCGCTGGCGCAGTTCGCGCTTCATGCGGCTGTTCAGGGCCGCGCTCACGGTGGAGGGCCTGGTCGCCTCGACCCCGCGCTCCTCCGACCAGGAGTTCAGATAGACGGTGCTGCGCTGAGCGAGGCCGCCGGGCGGCCGTACGCCGTAGACCTCGTGGAGTTCGGCGATCAGCTTGAGTTCGATCGCGGCGACGCCGGTGATCTCCGCGGCCAGTTCCGCCGGCATCGCGGGCGGCACGGGCATCATCGCCGCGGCGCCGACACCGGCCCCCACCGTCGCCGTGGCCTTCGCCGCCCCCGCCACGAGCTTGTCCGCGAGCTCCTCGGGTCCGAGCCCGGGGAACTGCCGGCGCAGCGTCGCGAGGTCTCTGACGGGCACCCTCGGGGCGATCTCGATGATCCGGTCCGCGAGATGCCCGAGCCCCGCCCTGGCGCGGGCACCGCCCTTGCGGGCTCCTTCCCGGGCCTTGTCGCGGAGAACGGCGGTTCTCCGGTGCGCCACGGGCGCGGTGACCTCCAGGGACGCCGGGAGGTCACCCCGGCCGGATACTGCTTCGAGCGAGGCCGCCCCGGTGCCGGTTGAGCCTCGCTCTGGGTCACGCGTGTCGTGCTGTGGGCCCTGGGGCCCTTGGTCCGCTCCCCTGTTGAGGAAGCGGCGCTTCCGCGGAGGGGTCGAGCCGGTCACGGCCGACCCCGCCTCAGTCGCAGTCGCGGCAGATCGGCTGGCCGTTCTTCTCGCGGGCCAGCTGGCTGCGGTGGTGCACCAGGAAGCAGCTCATGCAGGTGAACTCGTCCTGCTGCTTCGGCAGGACCCGGACGGCCAGCTCCTCGTTCGAGAGGTCCGCTCCGGGCAGCTCGAGGCCCTCGGCGGCCTCGAACTCGTCGACGTCCACGGCCGAGGCCGACTTGTCGTTCCGCCGGGCCTTCAGTTCTTCCAGGCTGTCCGAGTCGACGTCGTCATCGGTCTTGCGTGGAGTGTCGTAGTCGGTTGCCATGTCGCTCTCCCCCTCTGGGTGTATGCGGTGTCTCCAGCGCACGTAACGCGTGAGAGGCCGGACTTGTGCCCGACCTGAGGCGGAGATTTTGCCTCACATCAAGGTCTGTTACTCAATCGACACCCAACCGGACTCCTCATGAGTGATCGGCTTGGATGGCGATGGGGACCGTACACGGTCCCGACGCCGCACTTCAAAGGCGCCTCAACGTGTACTTCCCGTGATCAAGCCCCCTGAAAACCAGGACTTTTCCGACGTTTCGACGGCGGCCATGATCACGGAGAGTGCATGACCGAGAAATCGCCCCTGTGATCGATCACACACGGGGATGCCGGTGATGGGTCCCGGAAATTCTGCGCAAAGCGAACACCCCGTTGTGTCGGGGGCATGATGTCAGATCGGAAGGGTGACGCGCATCACGAGGCCTCCCCCTTCACGCGGCTGTGCGTAGATGTGCCCGCCGTGCGCCCGGGCGACCGACCGCGCGATGGACAGACCGAGTCCGACGCCCTTGTCGCTGCCCGTGCGCTCGCTGCGCAGCCGGCGGAACGGCTCGAAGAGGTTGTCGATCTCGTACGCCGGTACCACCGGGCCGGTGTTGGACACCACCAGGACCGCCTGGCCGTGCTGGACCTCGGTGGTGACCTCGACCCAGCCGTCCTCCGGCACGTTGTACCGCACGGCGTTCTGCACCAGGTTCAGGGCGATGCGCTCCAGCAGCACACCGTTGCCCTGGACGACCGCGGGTTCGCGGGTGCCGCGGATCTCCACGCCCTTGGCCTCCGCCTCGGCGTGCACCTGGTCGATCGCCTGGGTGGCGACCTCGGCCAGGTCGACCGGTTTGCGCTCGACGATCTGGTTGTCGCTGCGGGCGAGGAGCAGCAGGCCCTCGACGAGCTGTTCGCTGCGCTCGTTGGTGGCCAGCAGCGTCTTGCCCAGCTGCTGGAGCTCGACCGGCGCGTTGGGGTCGGAGAGATGGACCTCCAGAAGCGTGCGGTTGATCGCCAGCGGGGTGCGCAGCTCGTGCGAGGCGTTGCCGACGAAGCGCTGCTGGGCCGTGAACGCCCGCTGGAGCCGCTCCAGCATGTCGTCGAAGGTGTCGGCCAGCTCCTTCAGCTCGTCGTCCGGGCCGTCCAGCTCGATCCGGCGGGAGAGGTCCGAGCCGGCCACCGCGCGGGCGGTGCGGGTGATCCGGCCCAGCGGCGACAGGACCCGGCCGGCCATCGCGTAGCCGAAGGCGAAGGCGATGATCGCGAGACCGAGCAGGGCGAGCAGCGAGCGGCTGAGCAGATCGTCCAGGGCGTGCTGGCGCTGCTCGTTGACGCATTCGTTGAGCGCCCGGTTGAGGTCGTCGGCGGGCAGCGGGGAGCTGCGCAGGTTGCACAGGTCGCTGGAGACCTCTCCGGAGAGGATCCGGAACGGCAGGTCACTGCCCACGTTGAGCGCGTTCGCGGCCAGCAGGTAGATGATCGACAGCAGCATGATCCCGGCGATCAGGAACATGCCGCCGTAGAGCAGGGTCAGCCGTATCCGGATGGTCGGGCGCAGCCAGGGGAAGGGCGGTACCGGCCTGCGAGGGTCCCAGGTGGGCTTCGGCGGGGCCTGCGGGGACGCCGGCGTGGGGGTGGCGGCCATCGGGGATCAGATCCGGTAGCCGGAGCCGGGCACGGTCACGATGACCGGCGGCTCGCCCAGCTTGCGGCGCAAGGTCATCACGGTCACCCGGACCACGTTGGTGAACGGGTCCGTGTTCTCGTCCCACGCCTTCTCCAGCAGCTGCTCGGCGGAGACCACGGCTCCCTCGCTGCGCATGAGCACTTCCAGCACGGCGAACTCCTTCGGCGCCAGCTGCACCTCCTTGCCGTCGCGGAACACCTCGCGGCGGTTGGGGTCGAGCTTGATCCCGGCGCGCTCCAGGACGGGCGGCAGCGGCACACTGGTGCGCCGGCCGAGGGCACGCACGCGCGCGATGAGCTCGCTGAACGCGAAGGGCTTGGGCAGGTAGTCGTCGGCGCCGATCTCCAGGCCCTCGACCCGGTCGCTGACGTCGCCGGACGCGGTGAGCATCAGCACGCGCGTGGGCATGCCGAGCTCGACGATCCTGCGGCACACGTCGTCGCCGTGCACCAGGGGGAGGTCGCGGTCGAGGACGACCACGTCGTAGTCGTTGACGCCGATGCGCTCCAGGGCGGCCGCACCGTCGTACACGACGTCGACGGCCATGGCCTCCCGGCGCAGCCCGGTGGCCACCGCATCGGCGAGCAGCTGCTCGTCCTCGACGACGAGTACGCGCACGTCGCTTGTCCTTCCTCATGTCCCGCCCGCGCAGCGCTGCAAGGCGCACGCGGGCAGGGTTGCGGGTGGGTGTGTTGCCTCCATCCTGCCCCTTTCGGCCATAAGTCGGAGGTAAGGCGGGTGGA
Organism: Streptomyces speibonae; assembly: GCF_984686075.1. Taxonomy (NCBI): domain Bacteria; kingdom Bacillati; phylum Actinomycetota; class Actinomycetes; order Kitasatosporales; family Streptomycetaceae; genus Streptomyces; species Streptomyces speibonae. The sequence continues at coordinate 2,057,950 of NZ_OZ480260.1, forward strand.
GGAACGGCGGCGGACAGGTGCGGGGCCCGGCAACCTGGGGGCGAACGGGGCGGGAATACGAGATTTTCTCGCGCGGTTAGGTTTCCCCGGAAGGGAGCTTGGGGAGGACGGGTTTTACATCCCACGATCACGCTCTGCGCGTATCGCACCACCATGCGGTACGACGCAGTCCGCTTCCGCAGAGCGGGCATGGATGTCCGGCACCGTTGCCGCCCAGCAGGGTGACACCGGGCATCCGCTTCGGACGTGATCGTCCCTTCCGAACGGCACACCCCCGTGCCACCGACCCACCGACCCAGGACGAGGGGGCGCAGCATGGACGCTTTCACCGCAGGACTTCTGCAGCGCATAAGGGCGACCGAGTCCGATCTGTCGCGGGCGCGCGCCGAGGGCGACGACTTCCTCGTCGAAGTGGAGCAGGGCGAGCTCGACGACCTGCGCCGCCTCGCCGCCGAGCACGGCGTGGAGGTCGGCGCCCACAGCGTCTGATCGGTAAGCAGGTGAGCGGGCTCCGGCGAATCCAGCGCCGGGGCCCGTTCACATGTGCGATGCCGGGTGGTGGCCCGGATCAGGGCGTCCCGTCGTGCCAGGCTCCCAGGTCCTCCAGGAGCCGCTGGAGGGGCTCGAAGACGCCGGGGCTCGCGGCGACGGTCAGGGCGCGGGAGGGGGCGTCTCCGGGGCGCCCACCGGTCAGCGCGCCCGCCTCCCGGGCGATCAGGTCCCCGGCGGCGAGGTCCCAGGGGTGCAGTCCGCGCTCGTAGTAGCCGTCGAGACGGCCCGCGGCGACGTCGCACAGGTCGATGGCGGCCGAGCCGCCGCGCCGGATGTCCCGCAGCAGCGGGATCAGCCGCTGCACCACGTCCGCCTGGTGGGCGCGGACCTCGGTGACGTAGTTGAAGCCGGTGGAGACCAGGGCCTGGTCCAGGGGCGGTGAGGGGCGGCAGCTCAGCTCGCGCTCGCCGTCCCAGGCGCCGGTGGCCCGGGCCCCGCCGCCGCGCACCGCGTGGTAGGCCTCGCCGCGCATGGGCGCGACCACGGCCCCCACGACGGTCTCGCCGTCCTGTTCCGCCGCGATGGAGACGGCCCAGGTGGGCAGGCCGTAGAGGTAGTTCACCGTGCCGTCGAGCGGGTCGATCACCCAGCGGATACCGCTGCTGCCCTCGGTGGCGGCGCCCTCCTCGCCGAGGAAGCCGTCGTCCGGGCGGCGCTCGGCGATCATGGTGGTGATCAGTTTCTCCGCCGCGAGGTCCATCTCGGTGACGACGTCGATCGGGCTGGACTTGGTCGCGGCGACCGCGAGGTCGGCCGGGCGGCCGTCCCGCAGCAGCTCGCCCGCGCGGAGGGCGGCCTCCCGGGCGAGCTCCAGCAGTTCCGCGTGCAAAGGATCGGTCACGGGGCTCCTCATGCGTAGGGGCTGTCGGCGCCCGCGGCGGCGGGACGCGGGGCGCGGGCGGGGCAGCAGCCCACGGGGCAGATGTCGTGGCTCGCGCCGAGCGCGCCCAGGGCGCACGGTGCGACGTCCTGCCCGCGTTCGGTCGCCGCGCGCTCCACGATCAGCTCGCGGACGGCGGCGGCGAACCGCGGGTCGTCGCCGACGGTCGCCGAGCGCCGCACCGGCAGCCCCAGCTCCCCCGCCTTGGCCGTGGCCTCCGTGTCGAGGTCGTAGAGGACCTCCATGTGGTCGGAGACGAAGCCGAGGGGGGCCATCACCACGGCCGGGACCCCGGCGGCGTGCCGCTCCTCGAGGTGGTCGCAGATGTCGGGCTCCAGCCAGGGGATGTGCGGGGCGCCCGAGCGGGACTGGTAGACGAGCTGCCAGGGCCGGTCGACGCCGGTGCGCTCCCGTACGGCGTCGGCGATCAGCCGGGCCACGTCCAGGTGCTGCGCGACGTACGCACCGCCGTCGCCGTGGTCCTCGACGGGACCGGAGGTGTCCGCGGCAGCGGTCGGGATGGAGTGGGTGCAGAAGGCGATGTGCGCGCCGTCCCGCACCTCCTCGGGGAGGTCCTCGAGCGACCGGACCACGCCGTCGGTCATGGGCTCCAGGAAGCCGGGATGGTTGAAGTAGTGCCGCAGCTTGTCGACCTTCGGCAGCTCCAGGCCCTCCGCCTCCAGGGCGGCGAGGGCGTCGGCCAGGTTCTCGCGGTACTGGCGGCAGCCGGAGTACGAGGCGTAGGCGCTGGTGGCGAGGACCAGGATGCGGCGGCGGCCGTCCTGGACCATCTCGCGCAGCGTGTCGGTGAGGTACGGCGCCCAGTTGCGGTTGCCCCAGTAGACCGGCAGGTCCAGGCCGTGCTCCGCGAAGTCCTTGCGCAGCGCGTCCAGCAGGGCACGGTTCTGGTCGTTGATGGGGCTGACCCCGCCGAAGAGGAAGTAGTGCTCGCCGACCTCCTTGAGGCGTTCCCTGGGGATGCCTCGCCCGCGGGTCACGTTCTCCAGGAACGGGACCACGTCGTCCGGGCCCTCCGGGCCGCCGAAGGAGAGCAGGAGCAGAGCGTCATAGGGACTGGCGTCGAGCACGTCTGGCATGCCTCGATCCTCCCACTCACCACCGACAGCCGGGACACGGCGGGGGTCCCCGGGCATGCCCCGGTAGAACGCGGTGCGTCGCGGCCGCTCCCGGCCGTAAGCTGTACCGATTGCGGTCGCACCTTACTGAGACCTCCGGAGTCCCCGTGCCCAGCCCTTATCGCGCCCTGTTCGCCGCGCCCGGCAGCAAGGCCTTCTCGGCCGCGGGGTTCATCGGCCGGCTGCCGCTGTCGATGATGGGCATCGGCGTGGTGACGATGCTCTCCGAGCTGACCGGTCGGTACGGACTGGCCGGCGCCCTGTCGGCCACGATCGCGCTCTCGGCGGCCCTGGCGGGACCGCAGGTCTCCCGCCTGGTGGACCAGTACGGGCAGCGCCGGGTGCTGCGCCCGGCGACGCTGCTCTCACTCGGCGCGGCGTCGGTGCTGCTGTTCGCCGCGCACTACGCGTGGCCGGAATGGGTGCTGTTCGCCGCGTGTGTCGGCATCGGCTGCGTGCCGAGTCTCGGTGCGATGATCCGGGCCCGGTGGGCCGCCCTGTACCGGGGCACGCCGCGACTGCACACCGCGTACTCCTTCGAGTCCGTGGTGGACGAGGTCTGCTTCATCTTCGGGCCGATCGTCTCCATCGGACTGTCCACGGCCTGGTTCCCGGAGGCCGGGCCACTGCTCGCCGCGTGCTTCCTGGCGGCCGGGGTCTTCTGGCTGACCTCGCAGCGGGCCACCGAGCCGGCTCCGCATCCGCGCGAGAAGACGGGCGGCGGCACGGCGCTGCGCAGCGCGGGCCTGCGGGTGTTGGTGGGGACGTTCGTGGCGACGGGCGCGATCTTCGGCGCCGTGGACGTGGTCACCGTGGCCTTCGCCGAGGAGCGGGGGAACAAGGCCGCGGCCAGCGCGGTGCTCGCGGTGTACGCGCTCGGCTCGTGCGTGGCGGGCGTCGTGTTCGGGCTGCTGCGCTTCGCGGGGGCGGCGGAACGTCGTTGGCTGCTGGGCGTTTGCGCCATGGCCATGAGTATGATCCCACTCCTACTGGTCGGGAACCTGCCGTTTCTGGCCGTGGCGCTGTTCGTTGCGGGTCTGTCCATCGCTCCGACGATGATCACGACGATGTCCCTCATCGAAGAGCACGTACCACGCGCGCAGCTCACCGAGGGCATGACCTGGGTGAGCACCGGGCTCGCGGTCGGGGTCGCGGTCGGCTCCTCCGTGGCCGGCTGGGTGATCGACGCGGCCGGCGCGCGTGCCGGGTACGGGGTTCCGGCGGCGGCCGGGGCCGTCGCGGTCGCGGTCGGTTTCCTGGGGTACCGCCGGCTCAAGCGGCCGGCTCCGGGTCGGGGAGGCTCCGTTGGGCAGCACGACGAGCGCGAGGAACGGCACATGGCGTAACTGGGGAGGGACCGTCTCCGCCCGCCCCGCGCGGGAGGTCACTCCCGCCTCCGTCGACGAGCTGGCCGCCGCCGTGCGCCGGGCCGCCGAGGACGGCCTGCCGGTGAAGGCCGTCGGCACCGGGCACTCCTTCACCTCGATAGCCGCCACCGGCGGCCTGTTGATCCGCCCTCAACTGTTGACGGGCATACGTGACATCGACCGCGCTGCCGGCACGGTCACGGTCGAGGCCGGCACGCCGCTCAAGAGACTCAACCTGGCCCTCGCGCGGGAGGGGCTGTCGCTGACCAACATGGGCGACATCATGGAGCAGACGGTCTCGGGGGCGACCAGTACCGGCACCCACGGCACGGGCCGCGACTCCGCCTCCATCGCCGCCCAGATCCGGGGCCTCGAACTGGTCACCGCGGACGGTTCGGTGCTGACCTGCTCCGAGAAGGAGAACCCGGAGGTCTTCGCGGCCGCCCGCGTCGGGCTCGGCGCGCTCGGCGTCATCACGGCGGTGACGTTCGCCGTGGAGCCGGTCTTCCTGCTCACGGCCCGTGAGGAGCCGATGCCGTTCGACCGTGTCTGTGCTGAGTTCGACCAATTCCACGCGGAGAACGAGCACTTCGAGTTCTATTGGTTTCCGCACACCGGCAACACCAACACCAAGCGCAACAACCGCAGCGCGGGGCCGGAGCGGCCCGTGCACCCGCTCCGGGGCTGGGTCGACGACGAACTCCTGTCCAACGGGGCGTTCCAGGTGGCCAACTGGGTCGGCCGCGCGGTGCCCGCCGCCGTCCCGGCCATCGCACGGATATCCAGCAGGGCGCTCTCCGCGCGGACCTACACCGACATCCCTTACAAGGTCTTCACCTCGCCGCGCCGAGTGCGGTTCGTGGAGATGGAGTACGCCGTTCCGCGCGAGGCGCTCGTCGAGACGCTGAAGGAGCTGAAGGCGATGGTGGACCGCTCGCCGCTGCGGATCAGCTTCCCCGTCGAGGTGCGCACCGCGCCGGCCGACGACATCACGCTGTCCACGGCGTCCGGCCGGGACAGCGCCTACGTGGCCGTCCACATGTTCAAGGGGACCCCCTATCAGGGGTATTTCACCGCCGCCGAACGCATCTTCACCGCCCATGAGGGGCGGCCCCACTGGGGGAAGATCCACACGCGGGACGCCGAGTACTTCTCCCGGGTGTATCCGCGCTTCGGGGAATTCACGGCGCTGCGCGACCGGCTCGATCCGGAACGCCGGTTCCGCAACGACTACTTGCGGAGGGTCCTGGGGACATAGAGGATGCGTTGAGCGGCGCGCCCATCCACGCTCGTGGTCCGAATGGAGTACTGTGGCGAGCCCTGGGTCCGGTCTCCCGTCAGGGTGCTCGGGACCTTTGAGGACCGCCGGGAGGGGGGCTAGTTGCACAGGGTGACACAGTTGGTCACTTAGCGTTGCGAATAGGTAACCGTGCCATAACGGCGATCCAGGGCCCGCGCCCGACACGCCGGGCAACTCGGCAAGGTTGTGGCAGGCTGCACCCGGGCAGGCCACACTCGACTAGCGGAAGCAGCGACGCACGTGACGTCGGCAGGCACCACCCGGGAGGTCCCCATGCCCGAACTGCGTGTCGTGGCCGTCTCGAATGACGGCACACGGCTGGTGCTGAAGGCTGCGGACAGCACGGAGTACACGCTTCCGATTGACGAACGGCTCCGCGCCGCCGTGCGCGGCGACCGTCCCCGCCTCGGCCAGATCGAGATCGAGGTGGAGAGTCATCTCCGCCCCCGCGACATCCAGGCGCGTATACGAGCCGGTGCGACCGCGGAAGAGGTCGCCCAGATGGCCGGCATCCCCGTGGACCGCGTGCGTCGCTTCGAGGGCCCGGTCCTCGCCGAGCGCGCGTTCATGGCCGAGCGCGCCCGCAAGACACCCGTGCGCCGGCCCGGTGAGAACTCCGGGCCCCCGCTCGGCGAGGCCGTTCAGGAGCGGCTGCTGCTGCGCGGCGCGGAGAAGGACACCGTGCAGTGGGACTCCTGGCGCCGTGACGACGGCACCTGGGAGGTGCTGCTGGTCTACCGCGTGGCGGGCGAACCGCACTCGGCGAGCTGGACGTACGACCCGCCGCGGCGGCTGGTCCAGGCCGTCGACGACGAGGCCCGCTCGCTGATCGGCGAGTCCGACGACCTGGCCGCGCCCGAGCCCAGCTTCCCGTTCGTCCCGCGCATCGCGCGGCTGCCGCGCGACCGCCCGCTGGACCGGACCGGCGACCGCGAGCGGCCGAGCCTGCCGGCGCAGGCGTCCGAGCCCGCCGAGGAGTCCACGGCGGTCACGGCCTCGGGCGAGCGGGACTCGCTGACCAGCCTGCTGGAGGCGGTGCCGAGCTTCCGGGGCGACCTGGTCGTGCCGGAGCGCACGCCCGAGAACGCCCCGGAGGAGCCGGAGTCCGAACCCGAGGCGGAGGAGCCTCCGGCCCCCGCGGCCTCGGCCGGTTCCGCCTACGCGGACGTCCTCATGCCACGCTCCGTCGGCAGTCACCGGGACCGCCTCGTCGGCTCGACCGACCGCCAGGCCGAGGCGGACGGCGTCCGCCCGGGCCGCCGCGCGGCGGTACCGAGCTGGGACGAGATCGTGTTCGGCACCCGCCGGAAGAAGCAGGAGTAACGGTCCGGGCAACCCGCCCGGCCAAACGCTCACCGATGGGGCGCCCCGCTGGAGGGGCGCCCCATCGCGTCGCGCCAGAAGCTCCCCGCGCCCGCCGACGCCCGACGGCATCATCTCCGAAAGGCCGCCGCCCGCGCGCCGTGCCGTGCATCCCCCGCCGCCGGACGAGCACCGCGCGCAGCCGTGCGCGCGGAGACCGCCGCCTGCGCCCGCCCCACATCCGCCCGGCCGCGCAGAACAAGCCCCGGGCGGAGCGAGCACCGCGCGGGGCGCCCGCGCACAGAGCGACGGCCCGCCTCGCGGCATCAACTCCACGCGGGCACGAGTCACGCAGCACTACTGCGGGTCCGGGCCCACCGCCGGCCAGGCGCTCCGGACGCGACAACCACTCCGACGCACACTGTCAGCAACCCACTTGCGGTGCCGCCGGAACGCCGGCGTCGTCGGCGCCATGACGGGGCGCACCACGCGGGACCGCGCACCGACGCAAGCCACAGCCCACCCGCGCGCCGGGTCGGCCGGGCAGGCACCGGGGTGGGACGAGCCCTGCGCGGAACGGGTGCGCACGGAAGCCGCCTGCGCGGCGGGCCGGGAGTGCGAGTCCCGGGCGGGGCGAGCACCGCGCGGGGCGGTTGTGCGTGGAATGCGACGTCCGTGACGGGCCGCGTCCGCTTCGCGTGGGGCGCGCGGCTACTGCGGGTCCGGGCCCACTGCCACCGGGCGTTCCGGGTGCGATGACCATTCCGACCAGGAACCTACGTACAGGGCCGCGGGGATGCCCGCGACTGCCAGGGCGAGTACCTCGTGGGCGCCGGAGACGCCTGAGCCGCAGTACACGCCTACCGGTGCATCCTCCGACACGCCCAGGCCCTTGAAGCGGGCGTTCAGTTCCCCCGCGGGCAGGAAGCGGCCGTCGGGGCCGACGTTCTCCGTCGTGGGGGCCGAGACCGCGCCCGGGATGTGTCCGCCGACCCGGTCGATCGGTTCCACCTCGCCGCGGTACCGCTCCCCCGCGCGGGCGTCCAGCAGCACGCCCGAACGCGCCATCGCCGCCGCGCCGTCGGCGTCGAGCAGCCCGGCCTCCGCCGCCACCGGCACGAAGTCCCCCTCGGCCGGCCGCGGCACCGACGTCTCCAGCGGGCCCTCCCAGGACGGCAGCCCGCCGTCCAGGACCCGCACGTCCGGGTGCCCCGTCCACCGCAGCAGCCACCACGCGCGGGCGGCGCCCCAGCCCAGCCCGCCGTCGTAGACGACGACCGGGCGCGCCGCCGACACGCCCGCCCGCCGCATCGCGGCACCGAACACCGCGAGCTCCGGCAGCGGATGGCGGCCCCGCCCGCCCGGCGCGGCCGCCAGCTCCTTGTCGAGGTCGACGAAGACGGCACCGGGAAGATGCCCGGCCTCGTACGCGGCCCGTCCGTCGAACGGCGCCTGGGCCGTACTGAGCTGCCAGCGGACGTCGAGCAGCACCGGCGGGTGCGCACCCGCGCGTGCGCTCGCGAGTTCGGATGCGGAGATGATGGCGTTCATGGTCACCATCCTCGCGCACGGGGTGGCCGAGTCGTCCAGGTCCGACTACTCTGCTCGGCCGGGCAGGACCGGTCACGAAGTGTACGGGATCGGGCACATACTGTGTCGGCATCGGCGCGGGAACGATCCGCCGAGCGGACGGGGTACACGACCCGCAGGGGCGAGATGACCACGGCCCGCGAGCACGCGGCCGAGAAGAGAGTGACGATGACCGACGCACGGGGACACGCCCGCCCGAACGGCGAGGCGCCCGCCCGGCACACACCCGGCACACCCTGCTGGGTGAGCCTGATGGTGCACGGACTTGACGCGATCGAGGAGTTCTACGGGGCACTGTTCGGCTGGGAGTTCCGTCCCGGACCCCGGCAACTGGGCCCCTATGTGCGCGCCTTACTCGACGGACGGCCGGTGGCCGGCATCGGCGTGCAGCCCCCGGACCGTCATCTGCCGGTCGCCTGGACGCCGTACTTCGCGTCGGACGACGCGGGCCTGACGGCCGACGCGGTGCGCGCGTGCGGCGGCACGGTCGGAGTCGGCCCCCTGGACGCCGACGACGCCGGGCGCCTGGCGATCGGCTCCGACCCGTGCGGCGCCGTCTTCGGCGTCTGGCAGGCGTCCGCGCGGACCGGCCCCGCGGTCACCGGCGTACCCGGCGCTCCCGCCTGGAACGAGCTGACGACCTACGAGGCGGCCCATGTGGCCAAGTTCTACGAGACCGTGTTCGGCCACGAGCAGCGCACGGACACCTCCCCCGCCGACCACGTCACCCTCCACCTGGCCGGCCGCCCCGTCGCCGGCGTCCACGGCCTGGGCAGCGCGCTGCCGCACGAGCGGGGGCCGCACTGGACGACGTACTTCGTCGTCACCGACGTCGACCGCGCGGTGGACCGGGTCCGCGACCTGGGCGGCCGGGTCCTCGACCGGCCGCACGACGGCACCCACGGCCGCGTCGCCATGGTGACGGACCCGGAGGGGGCTCGGTTCGCTGTGGTGGAGGCCGCGCGGTGACACGGAGGCTCATGGCGGCGCAAGGGCGCCGGTGAGCAGGTCCGGACCAGGCCACGAGCCGTTGCGTTGTGCATGCCCATGGTGTGGAACGCCCTTGAGCTCAGTGGCGCGCCACCGTGGTTCCGCGGACTGACACCGCTTGCTCCGCCGAGCGGGCCGGACGGCGTCGGTGAACAGGTGGTCGGCACCGAACCCACGTTCCCGGTCCTCAACCGGCCCCCAGAGCCGTTCCGGCTGCGTCGCCCTCCCAGCCGTCCGGAGTGCGCCAGATGACCTCGATGGCGAAGACATCCCGGATCGAGCCAACGGACCATGGCTCGGCGGGCGCCCCGGAGAGAACGAGGTAGCGATGGTCGGCCTTGCTCGGCAGGGTGTGGTCGACCTCCAGGAGCCGCGCCGCGCCCGCCCGGAGGTCGGCGTGGGACGTCCGGCCGGCGCCCAGGACCTCGTAGAGGTGCAGTCCCGTGTCGGTGACACACCTGACGTCGACGACGGCGGAGGTTTCGGGCTGCCGGTCCGCGCGCAGGAGAGCCGCCATCAGTTCGAACCGCACGGCTTCGTGCGTCTTGCAGGTGCGGTCGGCGGTGGCCGCCGCCTCCAAGTGCTGCAACAAAGCCGTGGCCGGGAGGGCTGTCTGGGATGTGGTGGTCATGGTGCCGGACTCCTTCGGCGCGTTTCCCGGCCGCTCGTGCTGTTCGGGAGGTTCGTGGGTGTCGGTGGCGCTCTGCGGCTGCGGCTGCGGCCGGAGACGGGGGGCCGCTTCCCCGACGGCGACTGCAAGCCTCTGACGCAGAGTCTCCCGCGCTGTTGCCAGGGCTTTCGGCCAGCCGCTCTCCGCCAGCTCCGACCGGAACACCTCGGGCGTGAACGTGCCCGATTTCAGCGTGTGGTTGGTGGACACCGTGAGGTTCAGCAGCCGGTTCAGGCCCGGCTTGTCGGGGGAACCGGACGAGGGTCGCTGCGTACGCTTCTGGTATGAGCGACGTGGGCGGGCTGCGCGAGCGCAAGAAGCAGAAGATGCATCAGCGGTTGTCGGATACGGCCATCAGGCTCTTCCTGCAGAAGGGCTTCGAGCAGGTGACCGTTGCTGATGTCGCGGCGGCCGTCGACATCTCCAAGCCGACGCTCTTCCGGTACTTCCCGGCCAAGGAGGATTTGGTTCTGCACCGGCTGGCCGACCATGAGGGGGAGGCCGGCAGGGTGGTCGCACAGCGCCCGGCCGGGCGCTCTGCGCTGGAGGCGCTGCGACGTCACTTCCTGGACGGGCTCGCCCGGCGCGATCCGGTGACCGGTCTGAACGATGACGCCGAGGTGCTCGCCTTCCACCGGCTGCTGCACGGGACGCCGTCACTGGTGGCGCGCCTGCACGCTCATGTGGAACGGGACGAAGCCGCTCTTGCCGACGTCCTTGGCGGCGAAACCGGCGGTGGCGTCCAGGCGCGCCTGGCCGCCGGGCAGATCGTCGCCGTCCAGCGCATCCTCGCGCAGGAGAACTGGCGCCACATCACAGCAGGCCACAGCGCGGACGGGCTCTATCCCGAGGCCGTGGCAGTGGCCCAGTCGGCCTTCGCGCAACTCGAGGCCGGACTGCCGCACCTTGCCTGACCTCGCAACGCAACCAGGTAAAAAATGTTACTCGGTTGCATTATTGTTGGGGGATGCCACGCTCCGACTCCGTACTCAGTGACGCCCTGACCCAGGAACGCGCGTACCACGACGCATGCCGAGCGGCGCTGAAGGCCATGATTGACGGCGCGCAAGAACAGGTGGTCGTCGGTGAGGACGCCTCCGCGTCCGGAGCCGACGCCGAAGTACTCGGCTACCAGTTGCGCAGCCAGGCCAAGGAACTTCGGCAGCTGCCCCAGGGCCCGCTGTTCTTCGGACGCCTCGACTTCGCCCGGGACCCCCAGGCCGCCGGCGACCACGCCGGGCAGGAATACCACATCGGTCGTGTGCGCATCGCGCACGATCCGTCCGCCCCACCGCTGGTGGTCGACTGGCGCGCGCCGGTGGCACGCGCCTTCTACCAGGCAAGCGCCCGCACCCCTCAAGGCGTCGCCGTCCGGCGCCGCTTCGGCTGGTCACCTGCCGGCCGCGGCGACTCGGCCGACCTCACCGGCCTCGAGGACGAGCACCTCAGTAAGGGCGAGGTGCGGGAAAGCAGCATCGTCGCCGGCGAGATCGAGCGCCCCCGCATCGGTCCCATGCGCGATATCGCCGCCACCATCCAGCCCGAGCAGGACGACCTCGTACGGGAGGACCTCACCACGTCCCTCTGTGTCCAGGGCGCCCCGGGCACGGGCAAGACCGCGGTCGGACTGCACCGCGCCGCCTACCTCCTCTACACCCATCCGCAGCGCATCCAGCGCGGCGGAATGCTGATCCTTGGCCCCAACCGCGCCTTCCTCTCCTACATCTCCCAGGTCCTGCCCGCGCTCGGTGAGACGGGCGTGAGGCAGTCCACCCTCGACGACGAGATCGCCCGCCACCCGGTCACGGTGCAGGACAGCGACGCCACGGCGATCGTCAAGCACGACATCCGCATGGCAAAGGTCCTGCGCCGCGCGCTCTACGCACGAGTCGGCACAGAGGTGACGCAGCCGCTCGTACTGCCGGACGGCTCCTACCGCTGGCGTGTAGCCGCCAGCGAACTGGAGAAGATCGTCCGGGACGTGTGCACCGAGGAACCCCCCTATGCCGTGGGGCGCGAACGCGTCCGTACCCGCATCGTCCGCGCCGTTCAGCAGCAGGCCGAGCGCCGCGGCGGCCCCCGCACCAATACATGGGTACAAAAGATCTCCCGGGCACGCCCGGTCACCACTCTGCTCAACACCCTTTGGCCCGCCGTGCAACCCGAGGAAATCCTCGCCGACCTGCTCACCCGTCCGGACACTTTGGCCGCCGCCTCCGAAGGCGTCCTCGACGCGGACGAGCAGAAGACCCTCCTATGGCCCAAGCCCCCGCGCTCTGCCAGGTCGGCCCGCTGGTCAGCGGCCGATCTCCTCCTCCTCGACGAACTCGCCGGCCTCATCGAGCGTCCCGGCGGCTACGGGCATGTCGTGATCGACGAAGCTCAGGACCTGTCCCCCATGCAGTGCCGCGCCATCGCCCGCCGCTCACCCTTCGGATCCGTCACCGTCCTCGGGGACCTCGCCCAAGGCACCACCCCCTGGGCCGCACGCGACTGGCCGCAGTTCCTCACCCACCTGGGGAAGCCAGACGCCAGCGTCACCGCACTCACCACAGGATTCCGCGTCCCCGGCGCCGTCGCCGAACTCGCCAACCGCCTGCTGCACCACCTCGACGCGGACGTGCCACCCGCCCGATCCCTGCGCCGCGACGGAGAGGTGAGCATCGAGACCACCCACGACACGACCGCCGCGACAGTCATGGCCGTGAACACAGCCCTGGAGCACACAGGCACCGTCGGCGTCATCGCAGCCGACACCGACGCACCAAAGCTCCACCGCGCTCTCATCGCGGCCGGGATCCCGGCATCCGGACCGGACACTCTTGGAGCCCGCCTCACCATCGTGCCGGCCTCCACCGCCAAAGGACTGGAGTACGACCACGTCGTGGTGGTCGAGCCCTCAACCATCGTCCAAGCCGAGCCTCGCGGCATGAACCGCCTGTACGTGGCCCTCACCCGAGCGGTCTCCCGCCTCCACATCGTGCACTGCGCACCACTGCCGCTCGCGATCCGGTCCTTGGAGTCACAGCACATCGAACCGCAGACCCTGAACACCGAGCACACCCAAGAGACTTCCAGCGTTGATCTATCGACCGATTGATGAGCAAGATCGGTAAGTGGCGGGGCGCGACCGGATCGACGCCGGATCACTGCACGAGGCACTCGACACGACCACACCCGGCGGACACCTGGTCTTCCACGTCTACGCGACCCTGGCAGAGTTCATCCGCGAACTCATCCTCCAGGGCACCAACGAGGGTTTGAGGCCGCCCGCGCCCGAGGTGCCCGCCTCGGGCGGCGTCCGCCGGCCCTGACCGGCCAACAGGTACGTCACGCACGTGACCTGCTCGCCCGCCCGGAGAACACCGTCACCTCGATCGCGAAGCTCCTCGGCGTCTCCAGGAACACCATCTACAACTACGTGCCCGAACTGCAGGGCGGTCGCATCGCGCTCGCCGAGGCACCGAGCACGGCGGCGCTGCCCCAACCCGCCAGGTCCGAAGGCTGATCACCGCCGTTTGCAGCTGGTGACAGAGTTCTTACCGGCGCCCCTGGTGGAGTGTCGGCTCGCCCACCTCGGTGATCAGTTGGTCTGCCCCCTCGCCTCACGGATCCGCCTGTCCGACTCGGCGTCCAGCACGGCTTGCTCGCGCACTCCAGGGTCATAGCCGTTCCACTCCCGCAGCGCGGCGTGTACCGGCTCGTACTCCGCCCAGACCGTCTTGCCCGGTCCGTCCGGGCGCAGGTGCCAGTCCCAGCGGGCCGCGAGCCGCGATACGAGGAGCAGGCCGCGGCCGGCCTCGTCGGTGCCGTCGATCTCCTCCGGGGTGGCGGGGCGGCGGGGGTGGCGTTCGGTGCGGGTGTCGGTCACCTCGACGCGCACGGTGCGGCGCTCGAGGGTGGCGTGGAGGCGGAGGTGGAAGTCCCTGCCGGAGACATGGCCGTGGCGCACGGCGTTCGAGGTGAGCTCCGCGACGATCAGCACGATCGCGTCGTGCGGGTCGGTGCCGTACGGGATGCCCCACGCGTCCAGGCGAACGGCGGCGAGGCGGCGGGCGAGACGGGCTCCGCGCGGTGTGGAGGTGAAGCGCATCTCGAAGGTAGGCCCCGGTGGTGTGGGTGCCTCGCAGGGGCCGCAGAAACTGGCGGGTTGGGTGGTGTCGGTGGAATTGGTGGGTTTCGTCGTCACGCCTCTCACGGTCCCGTCGGTCGCGTAGCGTGACCAGTGGTGACGCAGCGACAGGGGGCGGCTGTACCCGTGTTGTACGCGCGTGTCGGAGCTGCGCGCCGTGACGGCGTCCCTTGCGGGGGCGTTGAGCGAGAGAAGGCGGTGGTGGACATGGCGGAGCGCGCGGACGCGGAGGCCGGGGCCGAGGCGGTTTCCGGGGAGCGTGGGAACGGCGACGGCGGCGCGTATGTGGCCGTTCTGAGTCTCGGGGACGGGTGGGAGAACGACGACGGTACCGGGCGGCGACCGGAGGACGAGGCCGGACGGGGTGTCGTGGTCACGTTCGGGCAGACCATGAAGACGCTGCGGGTGCGGGCGGGGCTGGAGCGCGAGGAGTTCGGGCGGCGACTCGGGTACTCGGCGTCCACCATCGCCTCGTTCGAGCAGGGGCGGAGGATTCCGACGCCGAGGACGATCGAGCGGGCGGATGAGGTGCTGGGTGCGGGTGGGTTGCTGTGCCTGTGGATGGAGCAGGTGGAGCGGGCTCAGTATCCGGTGTTCTTTCAGGGGATGGCGGTGTTGGAGAAGGAGGCCGTTGAGCTGGTCGCCTACGACACCCTGGTAGTCAAAGGGTTGCTTCAGACCGAGGAGTACATGAGGGCGCTGCTAGCCATGAGGCGGCCTCCCCTGGACGAGGAGACCATCGAGCAGCGAGTGACGGCACGCTTGGCCCGACGGGACATCTTCGAGCGTCGGCCTGCCCCGCTACTGAGCTTCGTACTCGACGAGGCAATTCTGCGGCGGCCCTACGGAGGCAAGCCCGTGCTGCGCGGGCAGTTGGAGCATCTGCTACTGATCGGGCAGAGGCGCAACGTCGAGATCCAGGTCATGCCGGTCGACCGCGAGGACAACGCCGGTGTGAACGGACCGTTCACGGTTGTGACACGGAAGGACGGTAAGAAGTTCGTGTACGCCGAGGCACAAGGAATCGGCTCTCTACAGACCGACCCGGAGCAAGGGGTTCTGGCCGCCGCCCGCTATGGGATTATCCGATCGCAGGCTCTCAGTCCGCGAGAGTCACTGGAAGTCATCGAAGGGGTGCTGGGATCACTATGAACAACGCCGAGTCCTCGACCGTCGCCTCCGGCCTGGCATGGTTCAAGAGCAGCTACAGCGGTACCGAGGGCGGCGATTGTGTGGAGGTGGCGGCCACCACGGCAATCGTGCACGTCCGTGACTCGAAGGCTGAGGCCGGCCCCGTGCTCACCGTCTCCCGTGAGGCATGGGCAAGCCTCATCGGGTTGACCTCGTCGGAGCGGCGCGTGTAACGCTCGCACGACCGTGAAGGCCCTGCCGACTTGGATGTCGGTCGTCAGGGCCCTCCGTACCTACTGGGTACCTCGGCCTTGTACGCCGGTTCCGCCTCTCTGCCGACAGCGTCTATGGCCGCGAGGGTCGGCCTCGTCACCTTCGTCGCAGGAGTGCCTGGCGAGGTACGGGCAGTAGCCGGTCGGCGTCGGTGGCTCCGCGGATCTCGTAGGCCGCGCGCTGAGGGCGATGACTGCCCGCAGCTTGGCGCCAGGAATAGCCGCGAGCCCGCCGTCCGTTGGCACGGGCATGACGACGAACGCGCCGCGGCCCGAGGTGCTGCGTTACACCGCCTTCTCCGATGACCCCGACGGCGGGAACCCCGCCGGTGTCGTGCTGGACGCCTCCGGCATGGACGACGGCGGCATGCTGGCCGTCGCCGCCGGGCTCGGGTATTCGGAGACCGCGTTCCTGACCGCGCGCCCGGAGAAGCGGGCGTACGGCGTGCGGTACTTCAGCCCCAAGGCGGAGGTGCCGTTCTGCGGGCACGCCACCGTCGCCGCCGCCGTCGCGCTCGCCGAGCGGATCGGCCCCGGTGAGCTGGTGTTCTCGACGCCCGCCGGGACCGTACCGGTCGAGGTGGCCGAGGCGGCGGACGGGACGGTGCGGGCCACGCTCACCAGTGTCGAGCCCCACGTCGAGGAGGTCGCCGACGCGGATCTCGCGGAGGCGCTCGCCGCGCTGGGCTGGCCGTCCGCCGATCTCGACCCGGCCTTCCCGCCCCGGATCGCGTTCGCCGGAGCGCGCCACCTCGTGCTCGCGGCGGCGACGCGCGCCCGTCTCGCCGACCTCTCCTACGACTTCGCGCGCCTCGAGGCGCTGATGCACCGGCTCGACCTGACCACGGTGCAGTTGGTGTGGCGGGAGTCGGCCACCGTCTTCCATGTACGCGACCCGTTCCCCGTCGGCGGTGTCGTCGAGGACCCGGCGACCGGCGCCGCGGCCGCCGCGTTCGGCGCGTACGCCCGTGAGTTCGCGCTGGTGACCGAGGACGCCGTCCTGACCCTGCACCAGGGCGAGGACCTGGGCCGCCCCGGCGAGCTCACGGTGACGCTCCGCGCGGGCGACCGGCGAGTCCGGGTCGGCGGCGCGGCCGCCCGCATCGGCTGAGGGCGACGGGCCGTCGCCGCTTCCCGCGCGGCAGCGCTACGGCCGGCGCGCGGTGGAGGGTTCGTCGGGCAGGCGGATGGTGAAGGCCGTCTCGACGCCCGGCCGGCTCGTGACCCAGACGTCTCCGCCGTGGGCCCGCACGAGTTGTCTGACGATGGACAGTCCCAGGCCGCTGCCCCCGGTCTTCCTGCTGCGGGAGGTGTCCCCCCGCCAGAAGCGGTCGAACACCCGCGGCAGGTCCTCCGGGCGGATTCCCGCGCCGGTGTCGGTCACCCGGAGTTCGACACCACGCGGTGCACGACGGGCGCCGAGGGTGACCCGGCCGCCGGGAGGGGTGTGGCGTACCGCGTTGGACAGGAGGTTGCCGATCACCTGGCGCAGCCGCACCGGATCGGCGTGGACCGAGAGGTCACCGGCGGTGTGCACGACCAGCTCCACGTTCTTGGCCTTGGCTCCCGCGCGGTGCGCGGCGGCGGACTGCCCGATCAGGTCGTCCAGGCGTACCGCCTGCGGGCCGAGGTGCAGCGTCCCGGCGTCGGCGGCGGCCAGCACCTGAAGGTCGTCGATGATGTGCTGGAGGAGATGGGCCTCCTCCTGCAACGAGGTGAGGAGGGCGGCGTCGGGTTCGGCGATGCCGTCCTGTGCCGCGTCCAGCCAGCCGCGGATGTTGGTGAGCGGGGTGCGCAGTTCGTGCGCGATGTCGCTGACCATGGCTCTGCGCTGTTCCTCGGTGCGTTCGCGGCGCTCGGAGAGGTCGTTGAGGGCGGCGGCCAGATAGCCGGTCTCGTCCTTGGTGGTGACCGGGATGCGGAGGTGCTGCCCGTCGGGGGCTCGGGCGGCGTCGGCCAGCGCCCGCAGCGGACGTACCAGGCGGACGGCGATGACCGTGGTCAGGGCGATGGTCACGGCGAGCACCAGGGCGGTGGTGCCGACGATCCGGAGGGTTCCGGACAGGGTCAGGTCGAAGACGCGGACGGCCGCCCGGGGAGAGTCGGTGACGAACAGCAGGGCCGCCGGGGCGACATGCCCGGTGAGCTGCTCGCGCCGCCCCTCCTCGGCGCATTCGTCCACGATGGCCTGCTCCGCCTCGGAACCCCGGTACTCCGGCCGCAACCGCGTGTCGATCCGTACGGACTCGGGCGAGGGCACGTGGTGGCGCTCCGCGCAGCGCCGGACGAGCCGTTCGAGTTCCGCGAGAGCGACGGCTTCCGTCCTGGTGGGCGCCGCCAGCTCCTTGGACAGGCACAGGGGGGCGGCCTCGGTGGCCGTCCGGGAGAGCCGGACCTCGGGCCGGCCGCTGTATCCCTCGACGATGTACGCCGGCCGTCCCAGCTTGCCGTTCAGGCACGTGGTCTCGGCGCGGGCGAGGCGGCGCAGTTCCGCACGCTCGTCGGCGGGGAGGCGGTAGGGGCCGACGGCACGGGGGTCGATGCGGGAGATCTGCTGCGCGGGGTCGATGCCCTGTCCCGGGTGGGCCGTGACGTGCAAGGGGTCGATGACCGCCGAGGCGTTGACGGGGAGGTCCCGGGCGCGGTCCGGGTCGGACGCGGTGATCGGCCGGCGGTTCCGCGTGGTGAGCACGATGCCGCGGCCGGTCCGGTCGGCCAGCTCCCGCACGGTGCGTTCCACGCCCTCCCAGCCGCGGTGCGTCGCTGCGAACGCCGTCAGCGTGTCCTGGACGGCGGTGTCGTCCGCGAGCACCTGGCCGCGCTCCTGCTCGATGGCCAGGCTCGTGCCGCGCACCGTGAGCCACGCGGTGGCCCCGATGGACAGCAGGGAGATCACCAGGGACGTCAGCAGCAGCCGCAGCAGCAGGCTGTTGCGCAGGGGAACCTCAGCCGTCACGGCGGCCGCTCGTCAGCTTGTAGCCGATTCCGTGGACGGTCAGCAGCAGGGCCGGGTCGCGCGGAGAGGCCTCGATCTTCTTGCGCAGGTTCATGATGTGCACGTCGACGGCGCGTTCCGTGATGACCCGGTCGTGGCCCGTGGCGCACTCCAGCAGCTGGGCCCTGGTGAAGACCCGGCCGGGCGAGGCCGCCATGGCGCTGAGGATGCGGAACTCGCCCGGGGTGCACCGGACCGGGCGGCCGTGGCAGAAGACCTCGTGGCCGGCCGGATCCAGGGTGAGCGGTCCGACCTCCAGGACCGGCCGGGTCTCCGGCGCCGGCTGGTCCGCGGGTTGGCTGCGCCGTAGCAGGGTGCGGACCCGCGCCACCAGCTCACGCGGCCGGTAGGGCTTGGTCATGTAGTCGTCCGCGCCCAGGTCGAGGCCGAGGAGCACGTCGTCCTCGGTGGACCGCGCGGTGAGCATCAGCACGGGCAGGCTGCCCTCGGCCCGTATCCGGCGGCACACCTCCAGTCCGTCCAGACGCGGCAGCATCCAGTCGAGCACGATCAGGTCCGGCGGCCGCCGGGCGACCTCGTCCAGGACCGTCCGCCCGTCGTGCACCACGGTGACGGCGTGGCCTTCGTGCACGAGGTAGCGCCGGATCAGTTCGGCCTGCTTCTCGTCGTCCTCGGCCACCAGAACGTTCGCACACATGGCGTCGATGTTAGACCGGAAATGCACGCCGAGGAGCCTGTTCCGACCCCTTTCCGTTCCTCACAACTTCCTGACAATTCCATGCTATTGCCGGGTGCGGCGGCCGGATCGCGCATTGTCGGCGACCTCTCATACCTTCCTGACAATCCTCTGTCACAGTCACCGCATGAAAAACGCATCGACCCGTGTTCGTTCCTGTTTCCGCGCCCGGCGCCTTCGTCGCGCCGCCCTGGTCCTCGCCGCCACCGGGGCCACGTTCGCCCTGGCCTCCGGCTGCTCCGACGGCGGTGGCGGCGTCGAGGACTCCGACGTGGCCTCCGTGGAAACCGGCACCGGCAAGCAGGACGGGGGCGGGTCCACGGCGGCCGCCGAGGCCGAGGCAGGCCGCCCCCAACTCCGCCTTGACACCACGCTCGAGGAGGAGGTCCGGATGTACCAGGGCTACCTGCGCTGCCTCAAGGACCAGGGCGTGGACGTCCCGCGCTCGGGCGGCAAGGGCGGCGAGGACATCGATCCCAATTCCCTGTGGTTCCCCGGAGAGAACGTGGCCGAGGAACACCCGGCCGCGGAAAAGAAATGCCTCTCCAAGAGGCCGCTGCCACCCTCGGAACTCGACCCGAAGAAGAACCCGAACTACATGACGGACTACCGCGAATGGATCGAATGCAATAACCGCAGGGGCCTGGAGGTCGACCCGCTCCCCGACGGCAGCGGCTGGAATTACAAGGACGGCGGGAATGTACCGGAGAACGCCGAGCAGATCGACAGCGAGTGCCGGATCGAGGCCTTCAGTGAGCAGTGAACGCGACCCCGCGGACACCGTGATGTTGCGTAAGATCGCCGACGGAGCCGAGTCCGGCCCCGGACCCGAACGCGAACCAGGACCCGAGCCCGAGCCCGAGCCCGACCCCGAGCCCGAGCCCGAGCCCGAGCGCGACCCCGAGCCCGAGGCGTCCGCCGCGCGGCGCTCCGGCAGGTTCACGCGCCGCGGTGTCGTCGTCGCGACCGCCGTGCTCCTCACCCTGGGGGTGGGCGCCGGGCTGCTGTGGGCCCGCGACGACACCGGCGCCCCGGCCGTCGAGAGCGGTCCCGAGATCCGGACGGTCGCCGTCACCAGAACCGACCTGTCCGGCACCCGGGAGATCGAGGGCACCCTCGGCTACACCTCCCCGCGCACCCTCCGCGGCCCCGGGCAGGGGCGCGTCACCTGGCTGGCGAAACAGGGAACGACGGTCAAGCGCGGCCGGCCGCTGTACCGGGTGGACGAGCGTCCCGCCGTGGTCTTCCACGGCAGCACCCCCCTGTACCGCAGGCTCGACGCGGTCGGTCTCACCGGCCGGGACGTCCGGGTCGTCGCCGACAACCTCAAGGCGCTCGGCTACGACATCGGAAGCCAGCCGCCGCCCGGCACGCGGATCCAGCCGTCACGCCCCGCGGTCCCCGACCCGTCCGCGGCGGACCGGCCGGAGGAGGAGCGGGAGGAGGCGTCGGCCTCGCAGCCTCCGCCCGCCGAGGAGAGCGGCGCACCGTCCTCCGCGGCGCCGGGCGGGGACCCGGGCGCGGCTCCCCCGCCGGTGACGGTCAAGGAGGGCGACGGCGTGCTCACCTCCTCGCTGATGGCGGCCGTCCGGCGCTGGCAGGCGACCGTGGGCATGCAGCCGACCGGCGTGCTCGACGTGTCCGACGTGGTGGTGACGCAGGCCGCCGTGCGCGTCAGCGAGGTCCTCGTGCAGCCCGGGGACGAGGCCGCGGCGGAGCTGATGACGGTCACCGCCACGACCAAGTCCGTGACCGTGCCGGTGGAGGCCCTCGACATCGGGTCCATCAAGAGGAAGCAGCGGGTCACCGTGGTGCTCCCCGACCGGTCCGAGACCCGGGGCCGGGTCTCCGCGATCAGCAGCGTCATCCGGGGCGGCCAGGACGGCGCGGACGAGCCGGGACGCTCCAAGATCAACGTCACGGTCGCGCTCGACGACCCGGAGACCGTGAAGGACCTCGACTCCGCACCGGTCGAGGCGCGGTTCGAGGCGGAGTCCAAGAAGGACGTGCTCGCGGTGCCCGTCGGCGCCCTGCTCGCCCTGCGCGAGGGCGGTTACGCCCTGCGCGTCGCCGGCGGCGATCTCGTCCCCGTGGAGACGGGCATGTTCGCCGAGGGGCTGGTCGAGATCAGCGGCAACGGTGTCAGGGAGGGCATGAAGGTGGAGGCCACGGCATGACCGAGGTCATCGCCGTGCGCGAAGCGACCATGACCTATCCCGGCGGGGTCCGGGCGCTCGACCGGGTCTCGCTGTCGGTCGGGACCGGCGAACTGCTGGCCATCGTCGGCCCGTCCGGCTCCGGGAAGTCCACGCTCCTCAACATCATGGGCACCCTGGACCGGCCCACCGGCGGCGAGGTGATCGTCGAAGGGCAGAACGTGGCGGATCTCCCGGACCGGGAACTCTCCGCCCTGCGCGGCCGGCGACTCGGCTTCGTCTTCCAGCAGTTCCACCTGACGGACGGTCTCACCGCGGCGGAGAACGTCGCCACCGGCCTGCTCTACGCCGGGGTGCGCAAACGCCACCGGCGCCGGCTCGCCGAGGAGGCCCTGGGCCGGGTGGGACTGGCGCACCGCGCCGGCCACCTGCCCCAGCAGCTGTCCGGCGGGGAGCGCCAGCGCGTCGCCATCGCCCGTGCGCTGGTCAACGAACCCGCCCTGGTCCTGGCCGACGAACCGACCGGAGCACTCGACACGGCCAACGGCGCCGCCGCGCTGGCGCTGCTGAGAACGCTCCACGAGGAGGGCACCACGATCGCGGTCATCACCCACGACCGCGACATCGCCGCCCAGTTGCCCCGGCGGATCCGGATGCGCGACGGCCGCCTCGTCGAGGACACCGGACCGGCCGGAAGTCCGCCACTGACCGAAAGTTCGCCATGACCGCTCCTGACGCCCCGCCCCGCCGCACGCCGCGACGGGCGCACGACACCCGCCGGAGGCACCCGGATCCCGGGGGCTCCCGCTCCGGCCGCACGACCAAGCCGGTGCGGCTGGCTCCGTCGGACCTCCTCGGGCTCGGGCTGCTCGGGTTGCGCACCCGCAAGCTCCGGGCCGCCCTGTCGGCGCTCGGCATCTCGATCGGCATCGCCACGATGGTCGTCGTGACGGGCATCCCCGCCTCCAGCCATCGGGCGCTGATGGACGAGATCTCCGCGCTCGGCCCCAACATGCTGCGGGCGCAGTCCGTGTCCGTGCAGAGCAAGCCCGTACCCCTGCCCGAGGAGTCGGTCGACATGGTGCGCCGGATCGGCCCGGTCACCGGGGTGAGCGCGGTGGCCAACACCCATGCGCAGGTCCGGCGTTCCGACCTGATCGACGACAGCGACTTCTCCGGCGCGGGCCTGTCCGTCCTCGCGGCCCGGCGCGATCTGCTGGACGTGGTGGGCGGATCGGTGTCCTCGGGCCGGTACTTCAGCCGTGCCGACGAACGGTTCCCCACCGCCGTCCTGGGCGTACGGGCCGCGACCCAACTCGGCATCGGGGAGATCCACGCCGACGACCCGCCCCCGCAGATCCGGATCGGCACGTCGTGGTTCACGGTCATCGGCGTGCTGCGCGCCGTCCCCCTGGCCGACGACCTCGACCACGCCGTGCTGACCGGATGGCACGCCGCCCGGGAGACCCTGCGGTTCGACGGCAAGCCCACGGTGATCTACATCAAGGCGCGGGAGGACGCGCTCGAGGACGTACGGGACGTACTGCCCGCCACCGTGTTCCCCGAGCAGCCCGGCCAGGTCCAGGTCAGCCGGCCCTCGGACGCCCTGGCCGCCAAGCGCGCCACCCAGAACACCTTCTCGTCGCTCTTCCTGGGGCTCGCCGGAGTCGCCCTGCTGGTCGGCGGGATCGGGGTCGCCAACACCATGGTGATCTCGGTGCTGGAGCGCCGCAGGGAGATCGGGCTGCGCCGGGCGCTGGGCGCGACGAGAGGTCAGATACGGGTGCAGTTCCTCACCGAGTCCGTGGCACTGGCGGTGCTGGGCGGCATCGCGGGGACCGGGCTGGGCGTCCTCGTCACCGTCGGCTACGCCACCTACCAGGGCTGGCCGCCGGTGATCTCGGCGCTGTCGGTGGCCGGAGGCTGCCTCGGTGCGGCGGTGGTCGGCGTGGCGGCCGGTGTCTACCCGTCGGTCCGCGCCTCCCGGCTGTCCCCGACGACGGCCCTGGCGTCGACCTGACCCGCCGCTCAGTGGCGGACGTCCGTCACTGGGTGACGGGCAGCACGTCCGGGGAGAGTGCCGCCGCGCGGGCCGTCGCGGCCGTCATACGGCGGCGGTGGTGGCGGCGGCACAGGACCTCGTAGCCGATCTCGTCCACGGAGCCGGTGACGTCGCCGACCACCACCTGGGCGCCCTCGACGACCATGACCCCGCCGACCGTACGGGCGTTGTGCGTGGCGCGGGCGCCGCACCAGCACAGGGCCTCGACCTGGAGCACCTCCACGCGGTCGGCGAGTTCGACCAGGCGCTGGGAGCCCGGGAACAGCTTGGAACGGAAGTCGGTCGTGATGCCGAAGGCGTAGACGTCGAGGTCCAGGTCGTCCACCACGCGGGCGAGCTGGTCGATCTGCTCCGGCGCCAGGAACTGCGCCTCGTCCGCGATCACGTAGTCGGCGCGCCGGCCCTGCGAGAGATGGTCGACGAGGTGCGCGTACAGGTCGGCGCCGTCACCGACCTCCACCGCGTCCGTGACCAGGCCGAGGCGGGAGGAGAGCTTGCCCTCGCCCGCGCGGTCGTTGCGGGTGAAGATCATGCCGACCAGGCCGCGTGCCGACCGGTTGTGCTCGATCTGGAGAGCCAGCGTCGACTTCCCGCAGTCCATCGTTCCGGAGAAGAACACCAGCTCGGGCATGGGAGGACGGGAACCTTTCGGCAGGGGACGGCGGGCCGGGCTCGCGAGCGTACTTCGAGCAGCCTCAGGAGCGTACTTCGAGCAGGGGGACGAGCTGCTCGGCAGGGGTCATGGAGCCGTGGTTGCCGACCATCGCCGATTCGCGCGGTTCCCTCTCGGAGGCGATCAGCAGGACGTCGTCCCGCGCGGCGGCGACCACGTCGCCGATGCGGTGCACCACGCGGTCGTCGATCGCGGGCCCGAACCAGCCGGATGCGATCGCCTCGTCGCGCGAGGCCACCCAGAACTGCTCGCCGAGCACCTCGCGCCAGCAGGTCAGTACGTCGTCCGTCGCGCCGGGGACCGCGTACACGTGCCGGGCGCGGCCCTCGCCGCCGAGGAGGGCGACGCCCGCCTTCAGCTCCCAGTCCTCGTCGAAGTCGATGCGGTGCTGCTCGTCGAAGGGGACGTCGATCATGCCGTGGTCGGCGGTGACGTAGAGGGCGCTGCGCGGGGGCAGCTGCTCCGCCAGGCGCTGCACGAGCCGGTCGACGTGGGCGAGCTGGCCGCGCCAGGTGTCGGAGTCGACGCCGAAGCGGTGTCCCGCACCGTCCACCTCGGCGTAGTACGTGTAGACGAGGGCTCGGTCGGCGCTCGCGAGCTGTGCGGCGGCGAGGTCCATGCGGTCCTCGCCGGAGAGCCGCCCGTGGAAGGCGCCGCCGCTGAGCGCGACCTTGGTCAGCGGGGTGTTGGCGAAGGTCGGCGAGGACACCTGGGCGGCGTGCACCCCCGCGCGGTGGGCCAGCTCGAAGACGGTGGGGTACGGCTGCCAGGCGGCGGGGGCGGTCCAGGGCTGCCAGCGCAGCTGGTTCATCAGCTCGCCGGTGTCCGGGTTGCGCACGGTGTAGCCGGGCAGGCCGTGGGCGCCGGGCGGCAGGCCGGTGCCCACGGAGGCGAGGGAGGTCGCGGTGGTGGCCGGGAAGCCCGCGGTGATCGGGCGGCCGGTGCCGCCGCGCGAGCTGCCGAGCAGCGAGGTCAGGAACGGGGCGTCCTCGGGGTGCGCGCGCAACTGCTCCCAGCCGAGACCGTCGATCAGGAACACGCAGTTCCGGTCGGCGGGGGTCAACTCGGGGATGCCGGCGGTCGTGCCGGGGACGCCGAGACCGGCCGCGAGGGTGGGCAGCAGGTCGGCGAGCGAACCGGTGCCGTACTCGGGTACGGGGGCGGAGTCCAGGGGGAGGGGTTCCGGGTGGGAGTCCCAGACGGCCGGCTGCACCATCAGCGGCCGGTGTCCGCGGTCGCCTCGGAGAGGGCCTGCGCGAAGACGAGCGCCTGGCGCACCGTCTCCGGCCCGTCACCGGCCTCGCTGACGCGCAGGCTCAGGTCGTCGGCCGTCGAACTGCCCGTGTAGCCGTGGTCGGCCTCGCAGTTGGGGTCGCCGCAGGCGGCCGGCTCCAGGTCGATGCGGGAGACGGCGCCCCAGCCGATGGTGAGCACGATCTCGCGCGGCAGCGTGCCCGGGCTGTACGACTCCGGGTTCGCGACCACGCGGCTGACCACGATCGAGGAGATGCGGCCGAGCTTGACCGACTCGGTGGAGGTGGTGGCGTACGGCGTCGGGGAGGTGCTGTCCGCGGCCTGCTCGTCGGTGTGGCTGACGATGAAGCGGTTGCCGGTGAGGACGAGCACGGTGACGTGCCGCCGCACCTCGTTCTGGTCGAACGTCGTCTCCTGGTGGACCAGATACGACCGGATGGGCTCGCCGCCCACGGCGGCCTCCACCGCCTCGGCCACGAGGGCCGGGTAGTAGCCGCTGCGCTCGATCGCCGCCCGCAGCCCCTGGGTCGTCGTACTGGTCTTGGCCATGACGCCCATCCTACGGGTGACCGGTGACTGCCAGGCACCGCTCGGCGTGGTCCGCTCCCCGGGCGTCCTCAGTAGGCCGGGAGGGTCCGCGGGCCGAGGTCGTCGCGGGCGGGCGGCGGGGCCAGGCGCACGGAAGCGCCGAGGACGCTCACCCCGTGCGGGGCGACGACGACCGGCTCCAGGGTCACCGCGACGACCTCGGGGTGGTCGTGGACCAGCCGCGACACCCTCAGCATCAGTTCCTCCAGGGCGGCGGTGTCGACGGGGGCCGAGCCGCGCCAGCCGAACAGGAGCGGGGCGGTCCGGATCGATCGCACCAGGGAGGTCGCGTCCCGGTCGGTGACCGGGATGAGGCGGTGCGCCATGTCCCCGAGGAGCTGCGAGGGGGGTCCGGCGAGGCCGAAGGAGAGCACCGCTCCGGCGGCGGGGTCGATGACCGCGCGCACGAGCGTGTCCACACCGCGCGGTGCCATGCGCTGCACCACGGGGCGCAGCTCCGCCGGCGCGCCGAACAGCTCGGTCAACTCGGTGTACGCGCGGCGCAGTTGTTCCTCGTCCATCAGGTCCAGGCGGACGCCGCCCAGGTCGGCGCGGTGCCTGAGGTGCGGGGCGGTCGCCTTGAGGGCCACGGGGTAGCCGAGGCTGCGGGCGGCCTCGGCGGCGGTGTCGGGGGTGGGGGCGGGCAGCGCGCGGTGCACGGGGATGCCGTACATGCCGAGCAGGTCGCCGGTCTCCTCGGCGCCGAGGGTGAGCCCCTGCCCGCGCGCGAGCAGCCCGTCGATGAGCGCGGCGGCGCCCCTCTCGTCGATGTCGTCGTACTGCGGCACCTTCCCGGGCTCGGCGGCCTCCCGTCGCCACCGCGCGTACGCAACGACCTGCGCCAGCGCCCGCACGGCCCGCTCGGAGGCGGGGTAGGCGGGGATGAGGTGGGCCCCTTCGGGGGGCACGCCGGGATCGGACGGGTCGGTGGCTGCCGCGGGGGCTGCCGCGCCGGGGGCGTGCCGCGCCGGGTCGGGCGACGCGGGGGCGCGGGCGCCTGCGGGCGCCGTGGGGTCCGCAGGCGAGGGAGCGGCGCGGCGCCCGGCCTGCGGTACCGTCGGCTCGGCGGTGCCGTCTCCGGCACGCCGGCCCACGGCTGCGGCGCCGCCCGCCACGCCGGAGACTGTGCCGTGTCCGTCCTGCGGACCGGCCGCGCCGTCCGCATCCCGGGACGCCGTGCCCGCGCTTGCTTCCGCGCCGTCCGGCGTCCGCGAGGCCGCGCCGTCACCGGCACGCGAACCCGCCTCCCCCGCCGCACCGTCCGTCGTCCCGGGGGCCGATCCTGCCTCCGCCGCCGCACCGTCCGTCGTCCCGGAGGCCGATCCTGCCTCCGCCGCCGCGCCGTCCGGCGTCCCGGAGGCTCTGGCGTGTGTGGAGCCCGAGCCTGCGGCGCCCGGCGGGCCGTGCGCTGCCCGCCCGGAGGGTGTGTCGTGGTCGGCCTGTGTGCTGGACGCGGGGGTGTCCTGTGCCGGGCGCGGGGGTGCGGTCGCGCTCGGCTGCGGCTTCCGGTGTTCGTCCCCGCGCGGTGCGGCGTTCGCTGTGGTGCGTGCGGGTTCCGGGACCGCCGGGGACGGAGCGGAGCCGGGCGCCGGCTGGGGGGCCGTGCTGGTCGCGGCCGACAGGGCCGCCGCGAGGCCGCCGAGCTCGACGTGGACGACGAGGACCGGCTTGGCGGGGGCCGCCGCGGCGGCCGAGCGCAGGGCCTCCGCCAGGGCCGCGTCGCCGACCGAGCCCTCCCCCACCGCCGGTATCGCGGTCACCACGACCGCGTCGTTCGCGTCGTCGGCGAGCGCGTGCGAGAGCGCCGCGTGGAAGTCCGCCGCCGACGCCGCCGTGGTCAGGTCACGCGGACGGTGCGGGCGCAGGCCCTCGGCGAGGCAGGCGTCGTAGGTGAGCAGGCCCAGGGACTCGGAGTTGCCGAGGATCGCCACGCGGGGTCCGGCCGGCAGCGGCTGGCGGGCGAGCAGCAGGCCCGTGTCGACCAGTTCGGTGATGGTGTCCACGTGGATCACCCCGGCCTGCCGCAGCAGCGCGGACACCGTTTCGTGGGGCAGCCGGGTGGCCCGTACGGCGTGCCCCCGGGGCCCGGCGCCGTGGCGGGCGCCCTGGACCACGACCAGGGGCTTCGCGGCCGCGGTCCGGCGGGCGAGGCGGGTGAACTTGCGGGGGTTGCCGATGGATTCCAGGTACATCAGGACGACGTCGGTGTCGGGATCCTCGTACCAGTACTGCAGGACGTCGTTGCCGGAGACGTCGGCGCGGTTGCCCGAGGAGACGAAGGTGGAGACGCCCGTGACCCCGGTGACGCCGCCGCCGCGCCGGTGCAGCCGGGACAGCAGGGCGACGCCGATCGCGCCGGACTGGGCGAACAGACCGATGCGGCCCGCGCGGGGCGGCTCCGGCGCGAGCGAGGCGTTCAGCCGCACGTCGGGGGCCGTGTTGATGATGCCGAACGCGTTCGGTCCGATGATCCGCATGCCGTACGAACGAGCCTGCCGGACGAGGGCACGCTGGCGTTCGCGGCCGTCGGGGCCGGACTCGGCGTAG
This sequence comes from Streptomyces speibonae, assembly GCF_984686075.1. Lineage (NCBI taxonomy): Bacteria > Bacillati > Actinomycetota > Actinomycetes > Kitasatosporales > Streptomycetaceae > Streptomyces > Streptomyces speibonae. The sequence continues at coordinate 2,086,244 of NZ_OZ480260.1, forward strand.
CCGGCCGAGACGACGACGAGCCCTTGCACTCCGTGCTCACCGCACTCGGTGACGACCTCGGGGACGTGCTCGGCGGGCACCGCGACGACCGCGAGGTCGACGGGTCCGTCGATCTCGCGGACGGAGCGGTACGCGGCCACCCCGTCCAGTTCCTTCATGTCCGGTGCGAACGCCTTGTTCACCGCGTGGAGCCGGCCGGTGTACCCGGCGTCGCGGATGTTGTCGAGGACGCTGCGTCCCACCCCGCCGGGGGTGCGTCCGGCGCCGACGACGGCCACCGAGCCGGGCGCGAGCAGCCGCTGCACGGAACGCGCCTCCGCGCGCTGCTCGCGCGCGTACTGCACGGCCATGGACCGGTCCGTGGGCTCGAGGTCGAGCTCCAGGCGGACGACGCCGTCCTCGAAGCTGCGCTTCTGGGTGTACCCGGCGTCGGTGAACACCTTGATCATCTTGGTGTTGGCGGGCAGCACCTCCGCCGCGAACCGGCGGATCCCGCGCTCCCGCGCGACGGCCCCGATGTGTTCGAGCAGCGCGGAGGCGACGCCCCGTCCCTGGTGGGCGTCCTGCACCAGGAAGGCGACCTCCGCCTCGTCGGCCGGGCCGGACGCGGGCGCTCCGTCGGTGCCGATGCGGTCGTAGCGTACGGTGGCGATGAACTCGCCGCCGATGGTGGCCGCGAGTCCCACCCGGTCCACGAAGTCGTGGTGTGTGAAGCGGTGGACGTCCTTGGCGGACAGGCGCGGGTAGGGCGCGAAGAAGCGGTAGTACTTCGACTCGTCCGAGACCTGCTCGTAGAAGCTGACCAGGCGCTCGGCGTCGTCGACGGTGATGGGGCGGATGCGCGCGGTGCCGCCGTCGCGCAGCACCACGTCGGCCTCCCAGTGGGCGGGATACTCGTGCCGGTCCGACGAGGTCTGCATGGGCCCCAGAGTACGGCTCGCGTACGACAACGGCGCGAGGCACTCTGTGGTGGACGACAGCCGGACCGAGGCCGCGGTCCGGCTGTCACCGGGAGCGGGCACGGGTGCCGCTCCGGGCATGCTTCACGATGTGGGAAACTGGTCTAGACAACCCTGAACACCGAAGGGCAGCAACACATGGCTGAGCGCCGCGTCAACGTCGGCTGGGCCGAGGGTCTCCACGCCCGCCCCGCCTCCATCTTCGTCCGAGCCGCCACGGCCGCAGGCGTCCCGGTGACCATCGCCAAGGCCGGGGGCACCCCCGTCAACGCGGCCTCCATGCTCGCCGTGCTCGGCCTGGGCGCCCAGGGCGGCGAGGAGATCGTCCTCGCGTCGGACGCGGAAGGGGCGGACGCCGCCCTGGACCGTCTGGCGAAGCTGGTCTCCGAGGGGCTCGAGGAGCTTCCGGAGACCGTCTGAATCGCGCTGAATGGCACAGGCAGCGCGGGCCCCGCTCCGCGCGGCCGCACGGCGCATTACGCGCTTTACGGAAAGGCCCGCCCGGGATGCACCGGGCGGGCCTTTCCGCATTCCCGTTCCCCCTTTTTACGGGCAGCAGAAACAACCCCCCGAGAATTGCGCCCTCTTTGTATACGGCACCCGTGTTAAGGGCGAAGACTCGGCATGTTTACGGGATGTTGCGAGGTCCTCACACGCTCCGTGCGGCCGGCCCGGTCGGCGCCGGAGCCGAACCGCAGGCGGTGCCCCGCGCTCGCGCGCTCGGTGTGCAGCGCCGTGACGGCCCGCGCGCGGTCGCCGTCGCCCCGCGCCACGGCGTCCACGATCGCGCCGTGCTCCGCCCAGTACTCGACCGGGTCGGCCGGACCGTCGGTGGTGTACATCCAGGTGATCTTGTGCCGCAGCTGGGTCAGCATCGACGTCAGCGCCGCGCTCCCGGAGGCCTGGGCGAGCGTCTCGTGGAACCAGCCGCTCAGGGACCGCAGGTCGTCGCTGTTGCCCTGACGGGCCCGTTCCTGCCCGAGCCGGACCAGTCCGCGCAGCACCTTGAGATGTGCCTCGGTGCGGCGCTGGGCCGCGCGGGCGGCGCCGAGCGGCTCGAGCAGGGTGCGCATCTCCAGCAGATCGGCGGCCTCCTGCTCGGTCGGTTCGGCGACACACGCGCCCGCGTGCCGACGGGTGACCACGAAGCCCTCGGCCTCCAGGGTGCGCAGCGCCTCGCGGACGGGGACGCGGGAGACGCCGTAGCGGCGGGCGAGGAGTTCCTCGGTGAGCCGGCTGCCACGCTCATGGACACCCGCGACGATGTCGTCCCGGATCGCCGTGCACACCGAGTGCGCGGGAATACGCATGACCGACCTCCGGCTTAATCCCCGTGAAACGCCGACGAATGACGTCCGTTCCGTGACTCTATTGCAACCGGCCGGAATTTCCGACGGCAGCCGGGAATCCACACATATTTTTTGGACAGCAGGCGCCCCCGAAACGCCGAAAGCCCCGGCCGGGGAGCCGGGGCTTCTCAGGGCGGGCGTGTCTCAGAGGTTCACGCCGTGCCCGCGGAGGTAGGCGACGGGATCGAGGTCGGAGCCGTACTCGGCGGTGGTACGGGCCTCGAAGTGCAGATGCGCGCCCGTGACGTTGCCGGTGGCGCCCGAGAGGCCGATCTGCTGGCCCGCGGCGACCTGCTGCCCCACCGAGACGGAGACGGACGACAGATGGCCGTACTGCGTGTACGTGCCGTCGTTCATCTTGATGACGACCTGGTTGCCGTACGCGCCGCCCCAGCCGGCCTCGACGACGGTGCCGACGCCCACCGACTGGACGGGCGTGCCGCTCGCGGCGTGGAAGTCGATGCCGGTGTGGGTGCCGGACGACCAGACGGCGCCACCGCTCCCGTAGGCGGTCGAGACGTAGGAGCCGGGGATCGGGGAGACGAAGGTGTTGAGGCGCTTGCGCTCCGCCTCACGCGCGGCGCGCTCCTTCTCCGCGCGGGCCTCCTCGGCCTCCTCGGCCGCCTTCTCGCGGGCCGCCTGCTCGGCGGCCTTGCGCGCGGCGGTCTCGGCCGCCTCACGCGCGGCCTCGTGCTGGGCGGCGGCCTGGGCGTCGATCCGGTCGGCGACCGCGTCGCCCAGGGTGACGACGGGAGTGAGGCCGGTCTGCGCCGCGGCGGGTTCGGCGGCGAGCGCGGGGGCCGCGAGGGAGCCGACGACTCCACCGCCGGCGAGGGCCGCGACGCCCGCCACGCGGACGGTGCCGCGCTGCGTCCGGCTGGGACGACGATGCTTCCCCGGGGCGCGGGTGAACGCCATGTACAGCTGGTCCTTTCCTTCCCTCTCGCCTACCGGGTTAGCTGACGGGTTCGGAGCAGGAAGGTCTCCTACGGACCCCCTCGCGGTACGCGCGGGCGCCCGATTCACCCCAGGGACTGCGTGTGGGTCCCCGGCTCCCCTGGCTCGCGCCGTACGGGGACTCGGCGATGGCTGTCCGCTGCCGCGGATGCGGCGCACTGCCCGACGAACAGCCCGCACGAAGCTATGCGGGACATCTCCCAACGCCCAAACGAATCCGGGTTTTTGTAGCGCATCCCACAGGGCAGACAGGCAACCTCCACCTCAATTCGGGCATAAGAGGGCCCTGGTGACGTTCGCGTCACCAGGGCCCACGCGCGCGTGCCGGCCGGCGGCCGCCTACTCGGCGGTCACGACGGTGACTTCACCGATCCCCAGGGCCTCGACCGGCGCCTTGATCTGCGCCGCGTCACCGACCAGGACGGTCACCAGGCGGTCCACCGGGAAGGCGCTGACGACCGCCGCGGTGGCCTCCACGGTGCCCGTCGCGGCCAACTGCCGGTACAGGTCGGCCTGGTAGTGGTCCGGCAGGTGCTGCTCGACCTGGTCGGCCAGGGTGCCGGCGACGGCCGCGGCGGTCTCGTACTTGAGCGGCGCCACCCCCACCAGGTTCTGTACGGCGACGTCGCGTTCGGCGTCGGTGAGCCCGTCCGCGGCAAGCGTGCGCAGCACCTTCCACAGGTCGTCCAGGGCGGGACCGGTGTTCGGCGTGTCGACGGAGCCGCTGATGGCCAGCATCGCCGCGCCCGTGCCGTCGGGGGCGGACCTGAGGACCTGTCCGAACGCCCGCACGCCGTAGGTGTAGCCCTTCTCCTCGCGCAGCACGCGGTCCAGGCGGGAGGTGAGGGTGCCGCCGAGGCAGTACGTGCCCAGCACCTGGGCGGGCCACACGCGGTCGTGGCGGTCGGGGCCGATCCGGCCGATCAGCAGCTGTGTCTGGACGGCGCCGGGACGGTCCACGATCACGACCCGGCCGCGGTCGTCGGCGACCACCGGCGGAACGGGCCGCGGCCGGCCCGGGGAGCCGGTCCAGGCGCCGATCGTGTCGCCGAGCAGCGCGTCCAGGTCGACGCCGGCGAGGTCGCCGACGACCACGACGGTGGCCGTGGCGGGGCGGACGTGGCTCTCGTAGAAGGCGCGCACGGCCGCGGAGTCGATGCCGGCGACCGTCTCCTCGGTGCCCTGGCGCGGGCGCGACATGCGCGAACTCGCCGGGAAGAGCTCCTTGGACAGTTCCTTCGCCGCGCGGCGGGAGGGGTTCGCCAGCTCGTGCGGGATCTCGTCGAGGCGGTTGCGGACGAGCCGCTCGACCTCGCTGTCGGCGAACGCGGGCGCCCTGAGGGCGTCGGCGAGCAGCCCGAGCCCCTTTGGCAGCCGCGAGGCGGGGACCTCCAGGCTGAGGCGGACGCCGGGGTGGTCGGCGTGCGCGTCCAGGGTGGCGCCGCAGCGCTCCAGTTCGGCGGCGAACTCCTCTGCGGAGTGCTTGTCGGTGCCCTCGGAAAAGGCGCGCGCCATGATCGTGGCGACGCCGTCGAGCCCCGCCGGCTCGGCCTCCAGGGGCGCGTCGAGCAGCACCTCGACGGCGACGACCTGCTGGCCGGGGCGGTCGCAGCGCAGGACGGTGACGCCGTTGTCGAGCCGGCCGCGCTCCGGGGCCGGGAAGGCCCAGGGCTTGGCGTCGCCCGGCTGCGGCTGGGGGTGGAAGTCCATCGTGGCGAGCTCGGTCACTTCGCCGCCTCCTCGTTCTCGTCGGTGCCGGCGGCCGCGGCGGCTTCCTCGGTGTCCTCGTCCTCCGGGGCGACGGGCTCGTAGACGAGCACCGCGCGGTTGTCGGGGCGCAGGCGGCTCTTGGCGACCTCCTGCACCTCCTCCGCCGTCACCTCGAGGACGCGCTGGACGGCGGTCAGGGCGAGCTGCGGGTCGCCGAACAGGACGGCGTACCGGCACAGTTCGTCGGCGCGGCCCGCGACCGTGCCGAGCCGGTCGAGCCACTCGCGCTCCAACTGGGCCTGCGCGCGTTCCATCTCCTCCGCCGTGGGGCCCTGATCGGCGAACCGGGCGAGCTCCTCGTCGATGGCCGCCTCGATGACCGGCACCTCCACGTCGCCGGAGGTCTTCACGTCCAGCCAGCCCAGGGAGGGGGCCCCGGTCAGCCGCAGCAGACCGAACCCGGCGGCCACGGCGGTGCGGTCGCGCCGTACCAGCCGGTTGTAGAGCCGCGAGGACTCGCCGCCGCCGAGGATCGTGAGCGCCAGGTCCACGGCGTCGCACGCGCGCGTGCCGTCCTCCGGCAGCCGGTAGGCGGCCATCAGCGCCCGCGCGGGGACCTCCTCCTCCACGACCTCGCGCAGCTGCTCGCCGATGACGTCGGGCAGCGAGCCGTCGCGCGGGGCGGGCTTGCCGTCGTGGGACGGGATGGAGCCGAAGTACTTCTCGATCCAGGCGAGGGTCTGCTCCGGGTCGATGTCCCCGACGACGGACAGCACGGCGTTGTTCGGCGCGTAGTAGGTGCGGAAGAACGCGCGGGCGTCCTCCAGGGTGGCCGCGTCCAGGTCCGCCATCGAGCCGATCGGCGTGTGGTGGTACGGGTGGCCCTCCGGGTAGGCGAGCGCGGTCAGCTTCTCGAAGGCCGTGCCGTAGGGGACGTTGTCGTAGCGCTGGCGGCGCTCGTTCTTGACGACGTCGCGCTGGTTCTCCATGGACTCGTCGTCCAGGGCGGTCAGCAGGGAGCCCATCCGGTCGGCCTCCAGCCAGAGGGCGAGCTCCAGCTGGTGGGCGGGCATGGTCTCGAAGTAGTTGGTGCGCTCGAAGCTGGTGGTGCCGTTGAGGGAGCCGCCGGCGCCCTGCACCAGCTCGAAGTGACCGTTGCCCTTCACCTGGGCGGAGCCCTGGAACATCAAGTGCTCGAAAAGGTGAGCCAGACCGGTACGCCCCTTGACTTCGTGGCGCGAACCGACGTCGTACCAGAGGCACACCGCCGCGACCGGGGTCAGGTGGTCCTCGGAGAGCACCACGCGCAGGCCGTTGGCCAGGCGGTGCTCGGTCGCTGTCAGGCCGCCGGAGCCTGCCTGGTCTGTGGCCGTGTGACCCATGGGCATGTACGTCCCTTCGATCGCGGAGGCGGGTCGTCGAATCCGCCGTTTCTGCCGGTCCTGCCACTGTATGCAAGCGCGCGGACGACCGGCGAAGTTCCCGGGCGGGCGGGGATACGCCGAGAGCGAGAATGCCCGGGAGGCCTGCCCGCGGGGGCGCGCGGCCGGTGCGGGTGGGCAGGGGGCGACTGGGGGTTGTCTCCCGCTCGCGCGAGGCCGGGAGCGGGCAGGCACGCACACCGCGTGCACCGCGCACACCGCGTGCGCGAACCCGGTGGCAACCCCCGCCGACCTGGTTCCCCGGGCGCCCCCGCGCGGAGCGCGGCGCGCCCGTCCGCGTACTCTGCTCGCGCCGCCGCACCGCACCGGACGGACCGGCCGGACCCGGGTCCTGGTCCCGTCTGTCAGTGCGACGGTCCACAATGGTCCGCGTCAGATCCGTCCCACGCTCAGCAAGGAGCCGGCAGCGATGGCCCGCCGCAGCACGAAGACCCCGCCGCCCGACGACCCGTACGAGGAGAAGATCCTCGACATCGACGTCGTCGACGAGATGCAGGGCTCCTTCCTCGAGTACGCCTACTCGGTCATCTACTCCCGCGCCCTGCCGGACGCGCGCGACGGCCTCAAGCCGGTGCACCGCCGCATCGTCTACCAGATGAACGAGATGGGTTTGCGGCCCGAGCGCGGCTACGTGAAGTGCGCCCGCGTCGTCGGCGAGGTCATGGGCAAGCTGCACCCCCACGGCGACGCGTCGATCTACGACGCCCTCGTGCGCATGGCCCAGTCGTTCTCCATGCGCGTCCCGCTCGTCGACGGCCACGGCAACTTCGGCTCGCTGGGCAACGACGACCCGCCCGCCGCCATGCGGTACACCGAGTGCCGGATGGCCGAGGCCACCGGTCTGATGACCGAGTCGATCGACGAGGACACGGTCGACTTCGCGCCCAACTACGACGGCCAGGAGCAGGAACCGGTGGCGCTGCCCGCCGCGTTCCCGAACCTCCTGGTGAACGGCGCCTCGGGCATCGCGGTCGGCATGGCCACCAACATGCCGCCGCACAACCTGCGCGAGGTCATCGCCGCCGCGCGGCACCTGATCAGGTACCCGAACGCCGACCTCGACGCGCTGATGAAGCACGTCCCGGGCCCCGACCTGCCCACGGGCGGACGGATCGTCGGGCTCTCCGGCATCCGCGACGCGTACCAGACGGGCCGCGGCACGTTCAAGATCCGCGCGACGGCCACGGTGGAGGACGTGACGGCGCGCCGCAAGGGCCTGGTCGTCACGGAGCTGCCCTTCACGGTCGGCCCGGAGAAGGTGATCGCCAAGATCAAGGACCTGGTCGGCTCGAAGAAGCTCCAGGGCATCGCCGACGTCAAGGACCTCACCGACCGTGAGCACGGTCTGCGCCTGGTCATCGAGATCAAGAACGGCTTCGTGCCCGAGGCGGTGCTGGAGCAGCTGTACAAGCTGACGCCGATGGAGGAGTCCTTCGGCATCAACAACGTGGCCCTGGTGGACGGCCAGCCGCTCACGCTCGGCCTCAAGGAGCTGCTGGAGGTCTACCTCGACCACCGCTTCACCGTCGTGCGCCGGCGTTCGGAGTTCCGCCGCGGCAAGAAGCGCGACCGTCTCCACCTGGTCGAGGGCCTGCTCACGGCGCTGGTGGACATCGACGAGGTCATCCGCCTCATCCGCTCCAGCGAGAACTCCGCACAGGCCAAGGAGCGGCTGATGGACCGCTTCTCGCTCAGCGACGTCCAGACCCAGTACATCCTCGACACGCCGCTGCGCCGCCTGACCAAGTACGACCGGATCGAGCTGGAGGCCGAGAAGGACCGGCTGAACGCGGAGATCGAGGAGCTGACCCGGATCCTGGACTCGGACGCCGAGCTGCGCAAGCTCGTCTCCGCCGAACTGGCCGCGGTGTCCAAGAAGTTCGGCAACGACCGGCGTACGCTGCTGCTGGAGTCGGGCGCCGCCGTGGCCGCCGCGGTGCCGCTGCAGGTGGCGGACGACCCGTGCCGTGTGCTGCTGTCGTCCACGGGGCTGCTGGCCCGTACGGCGAACGACGAGCCGTTCGGCGACACCTCCGGCGCCAAGCGGGTCAAGCACGACGTCATCGTCTCGGCGGTCCCGGCCACGGCACGAGGCGAGATCGGCGTCGTCACCTCGGCCGGCCGTCTGCTCCGGCTGAACGTCGTGGACCTGCCGCAGCTCCCCGAGACGCTGCCGACGCCCAACCTGTCGGGCGGGGCTCCCCTCGCCGAGTTCGTCTCCCTGGAGGACGACGAGGACGTGGTGTGCCTGACGACCCTGGACGAGTCGTCGCCCGGTCTCGCGCTCGGCACGGAACAGGGTGTCGTCAAGCGCGTGGTGCCCGACTACCCCTCCAACAAGGAGGAGCTGGAGGTCATCACGCTCAAGGAGGGCGACCGGATCGTCGGCGGGGTCGAGCTGCGCACGGGCGAGGAGGACCTGGTCTTCATCAGCGACGACGCCCAGCTGCTGCGCTTCCCGGCGGCCCAGGTCCGTCCGCAGGGCCGCCCCGCGGGCGGTATGGCGGGCATCAAGCTCACCTCGGGGGCGAAGGTCATCAGCTTCACGGCGGTCGATCCGGCGGTGGACGCGGTGGTGTTCACGGTCGCGGGCTCGCGCGGGACGCTGGACGACTCGGTCCAGACGACGGCCAAACTCACCCCGTTCGACCAGTACCCGCGCAAGGGCCGGGCCACCGGCGGTGTGCGCTGCCAGCGGTTCCTGAAGGGCGAGGACTGCCTGTCGCTGGCCTGGGCGGGCCCGGCCCCGGCCCGCGCCGCGCAGAGGAACGGCGCGGCGGTGTCCCTCCCGGAGCCCGACCCGCGCCGCGACGGTTCGGGCGTCTCCCTGGCGAAGACGGTGTCGGTGGTGGCGGGCCCGGTCTGAGCCACTCCGGGCGCCCGCTGAGGGCCCCTAGGCCGCCGGGTCCTCCTCCGTCTCCCGCACATAGCGCAGCACGCCCCACATGCCCTGCTCGTCGGCGTGTGGGGCGCCGTCGCTCACGCACGCCTCCAGCTCCGCGCGCAGGGCGGCGGCGTCGAGGTCCGTCCCGATGAGGACGAGCTGCGTGAGCCGCTGGGTCCCGGCCGGCCAGGGCGCGGGGTAGAACCGCAGGAACCGCCCCACGGCGTGCACGGCGTACCGGTTGCGGGTGTCGTACGGCCCGAAGTCGACGTATCCCTTGATCCGGTAGAGCCCCGCGGGCCTGCTGTCCAGGAAGCGGATCAGCCGCCGCGGGTCCAGCGGACGCTCGGAGGCGAACGAGAGGCTGTCGTAGGCGGCGTGCAGATGCCCGGTGTGGTCGTGGCCGTCGCGGTGCAGGTCGTCGAAGGACAGCTGCCCGACGCGCTCCTCGGCGGGACGGCAGTCGAAGAGGAACTCGGAGTCGACCCGGCCGTGCGTGGCGGGCACCACGGCGGCGCGGTCGACCAGTGACCGCACCAGGCGCAGCACCCGCGCCTCGTCCGTGACCCGGTCGGTCTTGTTGACGACGACCAGATCGGCGAGGGCGAGGTGCCGGTCGATCTCCGGGTGCCTGGCCCGGGTGTCGTCGAACTCGGCGGCGTCCACGACCTCGACGAGTCCGCCGTAGACGATGCCGGGGTGCTCGCTGGCGAGCACCATCCGTACCAGTTCCTGTGGTTCGGCCAGGCCGCTGGCCTCGATGACGATGACGTCGAGGCCGGCGGAGGGCCGGGCGAGCCGCTCGAGGTACGCGTCGAGTTCGCTGCCGTCGACGGCGCAGCACAGGCAGCCGTTGCCGAGCGACACGGTCGAGTCGCCGAGTGCCCCGGCGACGGCCATGGCGTCGATCTCGATGTCGCCGAAGTCGTTGACGACGGCACCGATGCGGCTGCCGCCGCTGCGGTGGAGGAGGTGGTTGAGCAGGGTGGTCTTCCCCGAGCCGAGGAATCCGGCCAGCACCACGACCGGAATCTGCCGCTCGCCGCTCCGCACCACCACGCGACCCCTTTCACACCTGTGCGCACACCGGCTCACCGACGGCGTACGCACCGAAGATTGACTGACGAAACAGGATACGAGCGACAGGAACGACGGCGAAGTGAACGATTGTTAGCAGCATCTGCGGGGCAGACGTTGGGCAAGGCGCCGGTTTGTGCGACCCTCGCTTCCCTCCGTGCGCCTCCTCTCCGCCTTCCCGCCGATCAGAGCCGCTCGGCACCCTGGAAGACGGCACGCGCCGCCCACCGCTCGCCGGTTCCCTGCAGTCGACCCGCATCCCGACGACCGGCGGACGGCGGCCTGATCGGGGGTATTTGACATGGGCACACGGAACAGTGGGATACGGGGGCTCCGCACCACGGTCGCCACCTGCCTGGGCGTGGTGGCGGGCGCCTGCGCCGTGATGGCGACACAGCGGCACAGCCTCGACGCGCTCGACGAGCGTCTGAGGCACCTGGAGAAGCAGACGCGCAATCAGCAGCAGGCCAACCTGGCCATGCAGCAGCGCCAGCACTGGGAGTTGCTGAGCAAGGCGATCGACGACCCCGATCTCGCCGAGGTGCTGGACACCTACGAGGTGCCGGTCGACGCGCAGAAGCGCCGCCAGTACCTCTTCGCCAACGCCCTGTACACCAACCTGCTGTGCTACCACCGCATCGGCAACCTCACCCGGGACGAGTTCTTCAAGTACGCCCGGGGCGTCTTCCAGAACCCGATCGTCAGGGACTACTGGTACGCGACCCGGCAGCAGCGCGCGAGCATCAAGGGGACGGAAGAGGCCGCGCTGGGTCAACTGATCGACGATCTGCTGCTGCAACTCGACGAGTCCGACACCGAGGAGTGGTGGGTCGTCGGGGACCCGCCCGCCGACACCTGATCCGACGCGCGGGCCCACCCCGCGCGACTAGGCGTCGGGGATGTCCGCCTTCGCCTTGATCAGCGTCTCCCGGGTGATCACGACGATGCGTTCGTAGTCGGCGCGGGCGGCGTCCTCGGGCAGTTGCGACTCCAGTGAATCAGTGGCATCCGTACCGATGACGGCGAAGTTGCCGTCGGCCAGCTCGAAGAGGTCGGGGCACGTGGCACCACCGGCACTGCCCCGGTGGCGCGGAGCGACCCCCAGGCGGCGAATGATCTGACTCACTGTTGAATTTCCTCTGCTCTCAAGGCGCGAGCACCTACGCCCGCTGCGGCGCCATGGTGGCAGGTCGTGAACCGCTCCGGGCACGACGGCACGCTCAAACCCCAACGGACACAACGCCCCAGCGGCTCTTCTATCACCCGTGAGGGTGTCTCCACGCGGCGGCGGACGATACGTCCGCAAGAGTCAGGAAGACCCCGAAGAATCGATCATGTGGTCACGCCCGGCACCTGCGCGGCGTTCAGGCGGGCACCGCCACCGGCGCCCCCTCCCCCACGTACCGGGCCGCCGGCCTGATGATCTTCGGGTCCTCCGCCTGCTCCAGGATGTTGGCGCTCCACCCGACCGCCCGCGCGGCCGCGAACGTGGGAGTGAACATCTCGCGCGGGATGCCGCAGAGTTCCATGACGGCGCCGGCGTAGTACTCCACGTTGGCGTGCAGGGCCCGGCCGGGCTTCAGCTCCGCCAGGATCGCCTCCACGTGGCGTTCGACCTCCACCGCGAAGTCCACCCGGGGTCCGCCGAACCGCTGGGCCACCTCGCGCAGCATCCGCGAGCGGGGGTCCTCCGTGCGGTAGACCGCGTGACCGAAGCCCATGATCCGCTCGCCCGCGCGCACATGCTCCCGGATCCAGGAGTCGATGCGCTCCGGCGTCCCGATCGCGTCCAGCGTGTCCAGCGCCCGGCTCGGCGCGCCCCCGTGCAGCGGGCCGGACAGCGCCGCCACCGCGCCCGCCAGGCACGCCGCCACGTCGGCACCGGTCGACGCGATGACCCGTGCCGTGAAGGTCGACGCGTTGAAGCCGTGATCAATGGTGGAGATCAGGTACTGCTCGATGGCCCGCACCCGCTCGGCGTCCGGTTCGGCGCCCGTCAGCATGTAGAGGTAGTTCGCCGCGTACGGCAGATCCTCGCGCGGCTCCACCGGCTCCAGCCCCCGGCCCAGCCGGTACAGAGCCGTGAGCAGCGTGGGCACCGCCGCGGTGGCCGCGAGGGTGTCCCGCAGGCGGCGGTCGGCATCGATGTCGTACACCGGCCGGAAGCCCTTCGCCGCGCCGAGCAGCGACAGGGCCGTCCGCATCCCGGCGAGCGGGCCGGAGCGCCCGCCGGCCGCCGCGACGGCGGGCAGGGCGGCCCGTACCGCGTCGGGCAGGCGCCGCAGTGCGGCGGTCTCGGCGGCGAAGCGCGCGGCCTGCCGCGCGTCGGGCAGTTCGCCGTGCACCAGCAGGTGCCACACGTCCTCGAAGCCGCGGGAGCGGGCCAGGTCGACGGCCGAGTACTGCCGGTAGTGGTAGAAGCCCTCGGTGCCCCGGACGTCGCCGATCCGGGTGTCCGTGACGACCACCCCCGCAAGCCCCTTCGGCACCTCGACGCGTGGGGCAACAGCCTCGTTGACAGACATGACTTCCTCCTTGAACTTGATTCGACTGTCCATCCTCGACACAAAGCTGTCAATATTGATTGAATCAATATTTCAGTTAGCTCAGTCCATGTGCGACAGGACGGATAGCGTGGCCCCATGCGCGATCAAGACCCCTCCCCCGGCGCCGCCGACCGGCGCCTGAGCACCAGGGAAGCCGCCGAACTGCTCGGGGTGAAACCGGAGACCGTGTACGCGTACGTGAGCCGCGGCCAGCTCAGCAGCCGCCGCACGCACGGGGGCCGCGGCAGCACCTTCGACGCCCGGGAGGTCGAGGCACTCGCGCGGCGCAACCGGCGGGAGAGCGCGGGCGGTCCGGGCGGCTCCGGCGGTGAGCTGTCCGTGCGGACCCGGCTCACCCTCATCGACAGCGACCGGTTCTACTTCCGCGGCGTCGACGCCGTCGAACTCGCCACCCGGCACAGCTACGAGGAGGTCGCCGAGTGGCTGTGGACCGGCCGCCTGAGCCCCGGGGCCGCGTTCGACCCGCCGGGGCCGCCCGTCGCGGTCGCCCGCCGTGCCGTGAAGGCGCTGCCCTCGCACGCCACTCCCACCGACCGCCTGCGCGTCGCGGCGACCGCCGCGGCGACCGCGGACCCGCTGCGCTTCGACCTGTCCGAGGACGCCGTCCTCGGCGCCGCCCGCGTCCTCATCCCGACCCTGGTCGCCGCGCTGCCCCCGCTCGGGTCCGGTCACCGCGACACCGGCCCGCTGGCCCACCGTCTCTGGCCCCGGCTCACCGGCCGGGAGGCCGACGAGGCACGGCTGCGGGTCCTCGACACGGCTCTGGCGCTCCTCGTCGACCACGACCTCGCCGCCTCCACCCTCGCCGTCCGCGTGGCGGCGTCCGCCCGCGCGCACGCCTACGCGGCCGTCTCGGCCGGGCTCGGCGTGCTGGAGGGCCCCCTGCACGGCGCGGCCAGCGGCCACGCGCACAGACTGCTGCTCGAGGTCCTGGACCAGGGCGACGCGGCCCCCGTCATCGCGGAGGAGCTGCGGGCCGGCCGCCGCGTCCCGGGGCTCGGCCACCGCCTGTACCCCGGCGAGGACCCGCGTGCGCGGGCGCTGTTCACCCTTCTGGAGGACATCCCGCAGGCCGCTCCCGCGCTGGCCGCCGCGCGCGACATCGTGGCCACCGCCGCACGCCGCACGCCGCTGCACGCCAACGTCGACCTGGCGCTCGCCGTCTTCACCGCGTCCTGCGGCATGCCGTCCTCCGCGGGCGAGACGATCTTCGCCGTCGCCCGTACGGCCGGATGGATCGCCCACGCGCTGGAGGAGTACGGCGAGCGCCCCCTGCGCATGCGCCCCAGCGGTCTCTACACGGGGCCGAAGCCGCCCCGGCCGCTGCCCGGGCAGGAGACGGGTGGGGCGGCACGGCACTCCTGAGAAAGTCAGGTTAGGCTCACCTGTGTGAGTAGCACGTGCTCAACCGTCTCCCGCGAGCTCGACGAGCCGGTCGCGGGAACCGCGGCCACCGCGAGGACCTGGCTGCTGCTGGAGCAGCCGGGCCCGTGGGGTGCCAAGGCGCTCACCTCGAGCCACCTCGATCCCGCGCTGGGCCGGGAACTGGAGACCGCCGCGCGCGGTACCGGGGTCCGGGTCGCGCTGATACGGCGCGCGGGGCGCCACGCGGACCGCCGGGTGCCCGCCGACCGCCAGGTGTACGCCGCCCACACCGTTCCGGGAAACGTGTGGCTGCGGGCGGCCACGATCACCGACCCCGCACGGCTGCTGGACCTCGACTTCGCCGCGCTGGGCCGGGGCGGGCCCGCGACCTTCGAGGCGGCGCTCGGCGGCGTTCCCCACGAGGGCGACCCGCTCGCGCTCGTGTGCACCAACGGCAGGCGCGACCGCTGCTGTGCCCTGCTCGGGCGGCCCCTGGCGGCCGAGCTCGCCGCCTCCGGGGTCGAGGGCGTCTGGGAGGTCACCCACCTCGGCGGCCACCGCTTCTCGCCCACGGTGCTCGTCCTGCCCTACGGCTACGCCTACGGCCGGGCCGAGGCGCACGCCGTCAAGGAGGTGCTGCACGGCGCGCAGGAGGGCCGGATCGTCGTCGAGGGGTGCCGGGGCGCCTCCGCGTGGGAGCGGCCCGGCCAGGCGGCCGAGCTGGCCGTGCGCCGCGCGGTGGGCGAGTACGCCGCGCAGGCCCTGAGCGTCGTACGGACGGACGGCGCGGCGCCGCGCTGGGAGGTGACCGTCGCCCACGCGGACGGGCGGCGATGGCGGGTGGCGGTCGCGCAGGGCGCCTCCCTGCCGCCCCGCCCGGACAGCTGCGGATCGGTCCTCGGCTCGCCCGCGCGGATGGACGTCGTGGACATCCGCGAGGCGGCCCTGGCGGCACTGGCCGGCTGACCGCGCGTACGGCGGCCCGCCCACGCCGACATCGGCGGCGGCTCCTTGGAGATCGCCCACGGCCTCGACCAGGAGCCCGGCGCCGCGGTGTCGCTGCCGCTCGGCGCCGGCCGCCTCACCGCCGGCCGGCTGCCCGGCGACCCGCCCGGGCCCGACGACGTCCGCGCGCTGCGCCGCCCTGTGCGCACCGGGATCGCCCGCACGGTGGGTGATGTCAGCCGCCTGGGCGCCCCCGACCACGTGGTGGCCACGTCCAGGACGTCCAAGCAGCTCGCCCGCCTCGCGGGCGCGGCCCGCTCCGCCCACGGCGGCGCGCTCCCGGGAGAATCCCGCCGCACCCCTACGGCAGCCCCGGCCCCGCCACGTACCGTCGTGGCCATGAGTAGCGCACCCCCCGCTCGCCGCCTGCGCCTCGGGCTGCCCCGGCGCGTGTTCTCGCAGGTCCTGCTGATGCAGCTGGCCATCGCCGCGGGGGTCGCGGTGCTCGCCACCGGGCTGTTCCTCGCGCCGCTCGGCGACCAGCTGGACGACCAGGCGATGCGCCGCGCGCTGGCGATCGCGCAGACCACGGCCCAGCAGCGGCACATCGCGGACAGCCTGCAAAGCACGGACCCCTCACCCGGCGGCCCCGTGCAGCGGGAGGCGGAGCGGATCCGCGAGGCCACCGGCGCCGAGTACATCGTGGTGCTGGACCTGCGGGGCGTGCGCTGGTCGCACACCGACCCGCGGCGGATCGGCGGCGTGGTGTCGACCGACCCCGGCGAGGCGCTGGCCGGGCACGAGGTCATGGAGATCGACGAGGGCACCCTGGGGCGCTCCGCGCGGGGCAAGGTGCCGCTGCGGGACGACGCGGGCGAGATCGTCGGGGCGGTCTCGGTCGGCATCGCCTACGACAGCGTCCGGGCCCGGCTGATCGCCGCGATCCCCGGCCTTCTCGCCTACGCCGGCGGCGCCCTGGCGGTGGGCGCGCTCGCGGCCTGGCTCATCTCCCGGCGGGTCCAGCGGCAGACCCGCGACCTGGCCTTCTCCGACATCGCGGCGCTGCTCGCCGAGCGCGAGGCCATGCTGCACGGCATCCGGGAGGGCGTCGTCGCCCTGGACCGCGGCGGCCGCATCCGGCTGCTGAACGACGAGGCGCAGCGTCTGCTGGGGATCGGTGGTGAGGCCGTCGGCCGCTCCCCCGGCGAGGCGCTCGGCGCGGGACGCACCGCCGACGTGCTCGCCGGGCGGGTGACCGGCACCGATCTGCTCACCGTCCGCGGCCGGCGGGTCCTGGTCGCCAACCGCATGCCGACCGACGACGGCGGCGCCGTGGCCACCTTGCGCGACCGCACGGAGCTGGACCGGCTGGGCCGGGAGCTGGACTCCACGCGGGGGTTGATCGACGCGCTGCGCGCCCAGGACCACGAGCACGCCAACCGCATGCACACCCTGCTCGGGCTGCTGGAACTGGAGATGTACGACGACGCCGTGGAGTTCGTCGGCGAGGTCGTCGGCGACCACCGGGCCACGTCGGAGCAGGTCATGGAGAAGATCCGGGACCCGCTGCTCGCGGCGCTGCTGGTGGGCAAGGCGACCGTCGCCGCCGAGCGCGGCGTGGCCCTGTGGGTCTCCGACCGGACCAGCCTGCCGGACCGGCTCATCGACCCGCGCGGGCTCGTCACCGTCCTCGGCAACCTGCTGGACAACGCCCTGGACGCCACCGCCGGTACGCCGCACGCGCGCGTGGAGGTCGAGTTGCGCGCGGAGGGGCGCACCGCGGTGCTCGTCGTGCGGGACACGGGGCCCGGGGTGCCGCCCGACCGGCGCGAGCTGGTCTTCACCGAGGGCTGGTCCACCAAGGAGGCGCCGGCGCATCGCGAGCGGGGCATCGGGCTGCCCCTGGTGCGCAGGCTCGCCGAGCGCCAGGGGGGCGGCGCGAGCGTGGGCGAGGCGCCGGGCGGCGGCGCGGAGTTCACCGTGATCCTGCCCGAGGCGCTGGCCGAGCCGGGCGCCGAACCCGCGCTGACCGGGGCGACCGCCCCGCGGACCGCCGAGGAGGAGACACCCCGGCACGGCGACGCGGGCCGCCCGGAACACCCTTAGGTGCGGGCGGCCCGCGCCTGAGGACACGGCCCATGGGGGCGGGGGAAGGAACCGTGCCCCACCTTCCATACGGATGCGGGGGCCGTCCGTCTCCGTCGGCCGCCCCTACACCGCCCCCGCTCCGGTCAGCGAACGCACCTCGGTCTCCGCGTGCCGGGCCGCGTCGGGGTCCTCGGCCGAGGTGACGGTGCCGAGCCAGCCGGCGAGGAAGCCCAGCGGGATGGAGACCAGCCCCGGGTTCTGCAGCGGGAAGAGCTGGAAGTCGGCGCCGGGGATGAGGGATTCGGGGCTGCCGGACACCACGGGGGACACCGCCACCAGCACCAGCGCCGGGACCAGACCGCCGTAGACGGACCATACGGCACCGCGTGTGGTGAAACGGCGCCAGAACAGCGAGTAGAGCAGCACGGGCAGGTTCGCGGACGCGGCCACGGCGAAGGCGAGGCCCACCAGGAACGCCACGTTGAGGTCGCGGGCCAGCAGCCCCAGGGCGATCGCCAGCAGACCGATGCCCACCGCGGCGACCCGGGCGACGGCCACCTCGCCGCGCGGTGTTCCCCGGCGGCGCCGAAGGGACGCGTACAGGTCGTGCGCGACGGACACGGAGGAGGCCAGCGTGATCCCGGCGACCACGGCGAGGATCGTCGCGAAGGCGACCGCGGCGACGACCGCGAACAGGATCGTTCCGCCCAGGGTGCCGACGCCGCCGCCCAGGTCGAGGGCGAGCAGCGGCACGGCCGTGTTCCCGGACGCGTCGGAGGCGCGTACGGCACCCGGTCCGATGATCGCGGCGGCCCCGAAGCCGAGCACGATCGTCATCAGGTAGAACCCGCCGATGAGTCCGATCGCCCAGACGACCGAGCGCCGTGCCGCCCGCGCGGTGGGCACGGTGTAGAAGCGGGACAGGATGTGCGGCAGTCCGGCCGTGCCGAGCACCAGGGCGAGCCCCAGGCTGATGAAGTCGAACCGCGCGGTCCAGTCCGTGCCGTAGGCGAGCCCGGGCGCCAGGAAGGCGTCCCCGTGCCCGCTGCGGTCGGCCGCCGTGTGCAGCAGCCGGTTGAGGTCGCCGTGGAAGCGCAGCAGGACCAGCGTGGTCAGCGCGACGGTGCCGCCGAGCAGCAGGACCGCCTTGACGATCTGGATCCATGTGGTGGCCCGCATCCCGCCCAACGAGACGTAGATCACCATGAGGACGCCCACGCCGACGACGGCCCAGGACCGCAGCGCCTCGCCGGTGCCGCCGAGCAGCAGCGCGACCAGGCTGCCCGCGCCCACCATCTGCGCCACCAGGTACAGCACGGACACGGTGACCGAGGAGGTGCCCGCCGCGATGCGCACCGGCCGCTCCCGCATGCGCGCGGCGACGACGTCCGCGAGCGTGAAGCGCCCGCAGTTGCGCACGAGTTCCGCGACCAGGAACAGCACCACCAGCCAGGCCACCAGGAACCCCACCGAGTAGAGCATCCCGTCGTAGCCGACGAGCGCGATGAGTCCGGAGATGCCGAGGAAGGAGGCGGCCGACATGTAGTCGCCCGCGATGGCAAAACCATTCTCCATGGGCGAGAAGAGCCTGCCGCCGG
This sequence comes from Streptomyces speibonae, assembly GCF_984686075.1. Lineage (NCBI taxonomy): Bacteria > Bacillati > Actinomycetota > Actinomycetes > Kitasatosporales > Streptomycetaceae > Streptomyces > Streptomyces speibonae. The sequence continues at coordinate 2,105,185 of NZ_OZ480260.1, forward strand.
CGTAGAACTCCTCCGCGGAGCCCTGGCGGCGACGGCTCACCCAGGTCGTGATGGCCAGCGTGACCGCGACGAACACGCTGAACAGCAGCAGAGCCGACGTCTGATGATCGACCGTCACGCGGCACCGCCTCTGCCCCGCGCCAGTTCCTGGGCGTCCCAGCGCAGTTGCAGCGCCGCGCGGTCCCTGCGCAACCGCGCGTGCCGTGCGTAGGCCCAGGTGAGCAGGAAGGTGGTGAGGAACTGGCCGAGCCCCGCCAGCATGCCCAGGTTCACGGCGCCGGCGACCGGGCGTGCCATCAGTTCCGGCGCGGTCGTGGCGGCCACGACGTACGCCACGTACCAGGCGAGGAAGACCACGACCGCCGGGACCACGAACCGCCGGTACCTGCTGCGGACCTCCTGGAAGGCCGCGCTGCGCTGTACTTCGAGGTAGACGTCGGCGGCCGCCGCGGTGCTGGGTTCGCGCCGCGGCGGCGGCACCCCGGCGTCGGACGACTCGCCCCAGCCCGAGGCCAGGGCGTCGTACCAGGGATCGTCGTAGGTCACGTCCCCCGAGTTGCTTGACTGCATGCCCAAGGATGGACAGAACGGGAAGATCCCTGACGCTTCTTCCCGTTCCTCTTCACCCCATCAGGTGACCCGGCTTGCGGGCGCACCCGCGAGGGCCCGTCGCGCAGCTCCCTAGGCGTCGATGCGGGAGCGGTCCAGCGTCGCCGCGGAGCTGGAGATGAACTCCTTGCGCGGGGCCACGTCGTTGCCCATGAGCAGGTCGAAGACCTGCTCGGCGGCCTCCAGGTCGGTGAGGTTGATCCGGCGCAGGGTGCGGTGACGCGGGTCCATGGTGGTCTCGGCCAGCTGGTCGGCGTCCATCTCGCCGAGGCCCTTGTAGCGCTGGATCGAGTCCTTGTACCGGATGCCCTTGCTCTGGAACTCCATGAGCTTGTCGCGCAGTTCCCGGTCCGAGTACGTGTAGACGTACTTGTCCTGGCCCTTCTTGGGCTGGACGATCTCGATGCGGTGCAGTGGCGGCACCGCGGCGAACACCCGCCCGGCCTCGACCATGGGCCGCATGTAGCGGTGGAACAGCGTCAGCAGCAGCGTACGGATGTGGGAGCCGTCGACGTCGGCGTCGGTCATCATGATGATCTTGCCGTAGCGGGCCGCGTCGATGTCGAAGGTCCGCCCCGAGCCGGCTCCTATGACCTGGATGATGGCGCCGCACTCGGCGTTCTTGAGCATGTCGGTCACGGACGACTTCTGGACGTTGAGGATCTTGCCCCGGATCGGCAGCAGCGCCTGGAACTCGGAGTTCCGGGCGAGCTTCGCCGTACCGAGCGCGGAGTCGCCCTCGACGATGAACAGCTCGCTGCGGTCGACGTCGTCGCTGCGGCAGTCGGCGAGCTTGGCGGGCAGCGTGGACGACTCCAGGGCCGTCTTGCGGCGCTGGGCGTCCTTGTGCTGGCGGGCGGCGATACGCGTCCGGGCCGCCGCGACCACCTTCTCCATGACGACGCGGGCCTGCTGGGCCGCGTCCCGCTTGGAGGAGGTCAGGAACGCCTTGAGCTCTTTGGAGATCACGTTGTTCACGATGCGGCGGGCCGCCGAGGTGCCGAGGACCTCCTTGGTCTGGCCCTCGAACTGCGGCTCGGCCAGACGGACCGTGACGACCGCCGTCAAGCCCTCGAGGGCGTCGTCCTTGACGATGTCGTCCTCGGCCACGCGCAGCATCTTCTTGGCGCGCAGCACCTCGTTCATCGTCTTGGCGACGGCCTGCTCGAAGCCGGCGACATGGGTGCCGCCCTTGGGGGTGGCGATGATGTTGACGAACGACCTGAGCGTGGTGTCGTAGCCGGTTCCCCAGCGCATCGCCACGTCGACCCCGAGCTCGCGGGTGACCTCGGTGGGCGTCATCTGGCCGTGCTCGTCGAGGACGGGGACGGTCTCCTTGAAGGTGCCCTGTCCCGTGAAGCGGAGGGTGTCGCAGATCGGCCGGTCGGTGGCCAGGAACTCGCAGAACTCGCTGATGCCGCCGTCGAAGCGGAAGGACTCCTCGCCCTTGCTGCCGCCCTCTCCGAGCCCGAACTCGTCACGGACGACGATGGTCAGCCCGGGCACCAGGAACGCCGTCTGCCGGGCGCGCTGGTGCAGCGTGGCCAGGTCGAGCCGGGCGTCCTTGAGGAAGATCTGGCGGTCGGCCCAGTAGCGCACGCGGGTACCGCTGCGGGTCTTGGGGATCTTCTTGACCTTGCGCAGCCCGCTCCTGGCCTCGAACTTCGCGTCCGGACCCAGCGCGGCGAATTCACCGGGGACACCGCGCCGGAAGCTGATCGCGTGAGTGTGTCCGCCGCGGTCGACCTCGACGTCGAGCCGCGCGGAGAGGGCGTTGACCACGGAGGCGCCGACGCCGTGCAGACCGCCGGAGGCGGCGTAGGAGCCGCCGCCGAACTTGCCGCCGGCGTGCAGCTTGGTCATGACGACCTCGACGCCGGAGAGCCCGGTCTTGGGCTCGACGTCGACCGGGATGCCCCGGCCGTTGTCCCGGACCTCCACCGAGCCGTCGTCGTGGAGGACCACCTCGATGCGGTCGCAGTAGCCACCGAGGGCCTCGTCCACGGAGTTGTCGATGATCTCCCAGAGGCAGTGCATCAGACCACGGCTGTCGGTGGATCCGATGTACATACCGGGGCGCTTCCGCACGGCCTCGAGCCCCTCGAGGACGAGCAGGTGCCGCGCGGTGTAGTTGGAACCGTCCCGGTCTGCTCCTGCCAGCAGCGCTGTGGACGGCACGGACGTCTCGGCGGTCACGCGGTTCGCTCCTCGCTGAATTTCAATGGGGCCCCTCATGGGTAAGGGCGCGGCCTGAGTTACCGGTGAGAGGGTACCGAGGCCTGGTAGAGCCGTTGTAACGCCACCCTCGTCTGTGACCACCCTAGTCCAGAGTCGTATGCGTGTTCGATCCCTCGATGGAGTGAAGCACACATCACGTTCCCTTCCAGGCATGAACCATTTAGGCTCCGGGCACGTCCTCATGAACAACCGGCAACCCAGCCGGGAGGGCCGACCACCGATACGAACGCGAATCCGTACGACACAGAGACACGCACTACGGCACATTCGCCGCCAACCGGCAGCAGCCAGCCGCCTCGGAAGATTTTTTCGAGGAAAAGCCACGAGCGGGAACGTTTTGGGGCTGGTTGGATGTTGACCCTGGTACGACAGCTCGTCGAGCTAGAGAAGAGGCGACGTGACTACTGTTCTGACCCCCGCGAGCCCGCTGACGGCCGCCGATCGCTGCGACCGCTGCGGCGCCCAGGCATACCTGCGCGTCGTCCTGCTGAGCGGCGGAGAACTGCTCTTCTGCGCCCACCACGGTCGCAAGTTCGAGCCGGAACTCAAGAAGATCGCCGCTGAGATACAGGACGAGACGGAGCGGCTCACCGCCCCGGCGACCGCCTCCGAAGAAGAGCGCTGACACCTCGCGTCCGACGACGAGCAGCCCGGCACCGGCCGGCCGACGGGCGACCGCCTCCGTTTGCCTCGGAGGCGGTCGCCCGTCTCTGCTCCCGGATTCCAGGAGGGCCTCCCCTCCGCTCACCGGCCCCTGAGACCTCCCCAGAGCCGCGCAGACGCTCTCGGAGCGCCTCTCAGCTACCGGACCACCCCAACGTCCGCAGGACGTCGGAGATCCGCGTATAGACGCCGGGACTGCCCGCCCAGCCGCAGCCGGCGCCCCAGGACACGAGACCTATCAGCCGCCCCTGGGCCACCAGCGGCCCGCCGCTGTCCCCCTGGCAGGCGTCGCGGCCCCCTGCCACCTCCCCCGCGCACAGCATCGTCCCGGCGCGGTAGGTGCCCTCGGAGCCGCCCGGATACGCCCGCTCGCACAGCGCGTCGGGCTGCACCTTCACCCGTGCCGCGTGCAGGCTCCCGGCGAAGGTGCCGGATCCCGTGGTGTCCCCCCACCCGTAGACCAGGGCGCCCGTCCCCGCGCGGTAGGCGGGGTCGCCCGCGGCCGCCATGCCTATGACCGCTTTCGAGGGCAGCGGCTCCGCCAGGCTGAGCACGGCGAAGTCGCCGGAGTTCGTATCGGCGTCGTAGCCCGGGTTCACCCAGGTCTCGCGGACGGCGATCTCCTTGCCGCGGTCCGACAGCAGCTCGGTGCGCCCCGTGATCACCTTGAGGTCGCGCAGCCGCTCCGGGGACGTCCCCAGCAGCTCCTTGTTCATGCAGTGGGCCGCAGTGAGGACGGTGGTCCGGCCGACCGCCACACCCCCGCAGAACTGGCCCGCTCGCGTACCCCCGAACCGGTCACGGCTGGACAGCGCCACGGTCCACGGGCTCTGCGAGACATCGACCGGGAAGCCGCCGACGACGATGCGGTCGGCGGCCGCCGGCGCGGCCGTGGCCAGTGGTATGACGGTCCCCGCGGCCGCCAGGGCGAGCGGCCGGGCCAGGGCCCGGGCAAGTCGACGTCGCATGCGCGCTCCTCACACTGGGGTACTCCTGAAGCACCCAGGGTGATCGACGCCGTGCGTGCCCGCACCCGCGCGGCAGCGCGAAGGCCCGGCTCCCGAGGACGGGAACCGGGCCTTCCGGGACGTCGCGCGGCGCGCGGGGCCGGCCTAGTCGAGGTAGTCGCGCAGCACCTGGGAGCGCGACGGGTGGCGCAGCTTCGACATGGTCTTGGACTCGATCTGGCGGATCCGCTCACGGGTGACGCCGTAGACCTTGCCGATCTCGTCGAGGGTCTTCGGCTGACCGTCGGTGAGGCCGAAACGCATGGAGACGACGCCCGCCTCGCGCTCGGACAGGGTGTCCAGGACGGAGTGCAGCTGTTCCTGCAGCAGCGTGAAGCTGACCGCGTCGGCCGGGACGACGGCCTCGGAGTCCTCGATGAGGTCACCGAACTCGCTGTCGCCGTCCTCGCCCAGCGGAGTGTGCAGGGAGATGGGCTCACGGCCGTACTTCTGGACCTCGATGACCTTCTCCGGGGTCATGTCGAGCTCCTTGGCCAGCTCCTCCGGGGTGGGCTCGCGGCCCAGGTCCTGGAGCATCTGGCGCTGCACGCGCGCGAGCTTGTTGATGACCTCGACCATGTGCACCGGGATACGGATGGTGCGGGCCTGGTCGGCCATGGCGCGGGTGATCGCCTGGCGGATCCACCAGGTGGCATACGTGGAGAACTTGTAGCCCTTGGTGTAGTCGAACTTCTCCACCGCGCGGATCAGACCGAGGTTGCCCTCCTGGATCAGGTCCAGGAAGAGCATGCCCCGGCCGGTGTAGCGCTTGGCCAGGGAGACCACCAGGCGGAGGTTGGCCTCCAGCAGGTGGTTCTTGGCGCGGCGCCCGTCCTCGGCGATGATCTCCAGCTCACGCTTGAGCTTCGGCGCCAGCTTGTCGGAGTTGGCCAGCTTGTCCTCGGCGAACAGACCCGCCTCGATACGCTTGGCGAGCTCGACCTCCTGCTCGGCGTTGAGCAGGGGGACCTTGCCGATCTGCTTGAGGTAGTCCTTGACCGGGTCGGCGGTGGCGCCGGCGGCGGCGACCTGCTGGGCCGGAGCGTCGTCCTCGTCCTCGTCGGAGAGGACGAAGCCGGCGTTCTCGGCGCCCTCGGGCTCCTCCGCCGCGGCCGCCTTGGGCTCCTCGATGGCCTCCTCGTCGACCAGCTCGGCGTCGTCCTTCTTGGCCGTGGTCTTCTTGGCGGCCGTCTTCTTGGCCGTGGCCTTCTTCGCCGTCGCCTTCTTGGCGGCGGTCTTCTTGGCAGCCGCCTTCTTGGCGGGTGCTTCCTCCTCGGCGGCGGGGTCGGTGGCGGGCGCAGCGGGTGTGGCGGTGGCGGTGGCCTTCCGGGCGGTCGCCGTCTTGGCCGCGACCGTCTTGGTGGCGGTGCGCTTGGCGGGACTCTTCGCTGCGACGCTCTTGCGGGTGCGCTTGGGCTCTGCGGCACTGACCATCAGCGTCACACCCTCTTCCTCGAGGATCTGGTTGAGGCTGCGCAGTACGTTCTTCCACTGAGTGGCCGGAATCTGGTCAGCTTCGAAGGCCCGACGCACGTCATCGCCGGCGATCTGCCCCTCAGCCTTTCCCCGCTCAATGAGAGCCATGACAGAGACGGACTCGGCGATCTCCGGCGGGAGCGTACGGGATGTGCTGGCCGACACGAACAACCTCTCGGAACGTTGAAAACGGCTTCCGGCTCCGTCCACAGTGGACAGGAGCCGACCGCCGGCTTGGGGATGGGCCGACGGCGCGGGCGGGGGCCGGGAAGATGCACAGCGCCATGCGCGGCGTCCGTATTCCTTCCACGGCTGTCACCTCTTAGGTCATCGCGTTCCCTTCAGGAGCGTTACGCCCAATCCGCGTGGCCCGAGTCACACCGCGTAAACCATCAGATTTGTCCATACAGTCACAAAACCGTGCATCTGGGGCGAGGGGGTCGTCTCCCCGGACCCGTCCGGCCCTTCCAGCCGGTCCTTCCCGGCGTCGGACCTCTTCGGACCCCGTCGGACCCCATGGGTTCTTGCCGTCGGACCCTGTGGGATCTTCGAACGATCCCACAGGGTCCGACGGGGGACGGGTCACCGGTGGGGTGCTGCCACAGGAGGGGGATGGCATACCGCACCGCGCCGTCCGCGGAACGCGGTCAGTGCTCGCGCGGCGCGGGCACCACGCGTTCCACCTCGGGATGGACCGTGAGGAGTTGCCGCATGGCCGCCTCGGCCGCCGCGCCGTCGCCGGCGGCGAGGGCGTCGACGATCCGGGCGTGGTGGGTGAGCGAGGCCTCGTTCGGCCGCTCGCAGCCCGCGACCGGGCCGCCGGAGACCTGCAGGGCGGCGGAGACGATCCCGGAGAGGTGCTCCAGCATCCGGTTACCGGCGATCTGGATGAGCAGGGAGTGGAACTCGGCGTCGGCCCGGCCGAACGTCAGCGCGTCGCCCTGTCCCAGGGCGTGGCCCATGATCTCCACCATGTCGGTCAGGCGCTGCTGGACGTCCTCCCGCCCGTGACCGGCCGCCAGGCGGGCGGCGAGCGGCTCGATGGTCCAGCGCAGCTCGCTGAGCTCGCGGCGCTGGTCGTCGCGCTGCGGCCCGAAGGCCCGCCACTCGATGATGTCCGGGTCGAGGAGATTCCAGTCGCTGACGGGGCGCACGCGCGTGCCCACATTCGGCCGGGCGCTGACCAGGCCTTTGGCCTCCAGGACGCGGAGGGACTCGCGGACGACGGTGCGGGAGACCTCGAAGCGCTGGCCGATCTCCTCCGGGACCAGCGGACGGTCGGCCCCCAGGTCGCCGGAGACGATCATCTGCCCCAACTGCTGGACGAGTTGGCCGTGCAGTCCGCGTCCGCGGCTGCCTGCGGCCCGCCGGCCCACGCGGCCCAGTTCCGGATCCGCTCCGTCCCACGCAGGGGCCCCGACGCGGTCGGCGGCGGGCGCCTCCGCGTAGGGGTAGCGGTCGAGTTCGCCCGGGCTCGCGAGGCCGGAGTCTGCGGAGCGGGCGGCGGTCATCATGGTGTGCGCAAGGGTACTCACGCATCCTTTGTCGGCGTCGCTTCCAACTCCCTTGAGGTCTTTGGTGAAAAGCACACGAAAGGGTGATCGCTCACCCCTTCGTAATTGACGCCTTATCGGAAGGAAATGGTCATTCCAGGGGGAGTTACGGGCGGATACGGGCCAAGATGCACAGGGACGGTCGCTATCGGACCCTGCTCCGCAACCCGGTGAGCAGGTAGGCGCAGAGCAGCGCCGCCAGCGACAACGTGAGTGCCCCGCCGACGGGTTGGGCGAGCAGGCGCAGCAGCGCGTCCAGGTAGCGCTCCCCTCCGAAGGGCCACCGGAACGGCAGCCCCTCCCGCAGCCGCGCGGCGAACGGGACCGGGCTGCGCACCGCCGGCCCCTCCAGCACCCTGTGCACGAGGGGGACGACGAGCAGGGGCACGGCGACGACCGCGGCCAGTCCCGCGGTCGTGGACCGGAAGACGCCCGCGGCCAGAACGCCGGCCCAGGCGCACCCGGTCACCAGCCCGAGCCAGCCCGCACTCAGCGGGAGCCAGTCGGCGGGGACCTCGACGACCTCCGGTCCGTAGACGAGGTAGAGCAGCTCGGCGTCACAACCGACGGTCAGGGCGGCCAGCACCAGCGCGGTGGCGGAGGCGACGAGGAGTTTGGCGGTCAGCAGTCCCAGCCGCCGGGGCACGGTGCCCCGGTCCGCGGCCAGCGCGGGGTGGCGGAACTCGTCGCCGAAGGCCAGCGCGCCGAGCAGGCCCGCGCCCAGTGCGGCGGGCGGCAGCGGCAGCTCCCTCGGCCAGGCGGCGAGCAGGCGCGGCTGCGGGGTGTGCCCGATGCGCGCCAGCAGGACGGCGCTGACCGCGGACACGACGAGCACGGCGGCGCCGACGGCAAACCCCGTTCCGATCCCTGTGGCACGGCGGATCTCATAGCGCACGGGACGCAGGGGCCGGGGCGCGGACCGGACGGAGATGGGGGGCGGCAGCTCGACCCCGGGGCCGTGCGTCCTGCCGGCCACCCCCCTTGCCCCGGTCGCCCTCACGGCCCGCCGCGGGGGTGCCCCGGAGGGCGGGCGGGAACCCTCGGGGGCGGCTTTCGCCGCTTCCGGGCCACCGGGCGCACTCGCCCGGGCGGGAACATCGGGGTGCTGCCGCGACGCGGGGGCGGGCGCCGCGGGGTGCCGCGGGGGTGCACCGGAGGTCAGCGGCCACGGCACGGCCTGCTCGGAAGCGGCGGTGACGGGCGCGGCGTCGGCCGTCGCGGGCCCGGGACCGGCCGCAGCGGGCGCGGCGTCGGCCGTCGCGGGCGGACAGGCGGCCGGGGCGGTCTTCGGTGCTCCCGGGCCACCGGGCGCGGCCGGGGGCACGGACCCGGGCTCGCCCGCTCGGGCGGGGACACCGGGGTACTGCCGCGACGCGGGGGCGGGGGGCCCGGGGTGCTGCGACCGTGCTCCGGGCGGCAGCGATGGCGGAGCGGCCTGCTCACAAGCGCCGGTGGCGGGCGCGGGGGCGGCTGCCGTGTGCTCGGGGCCGGTGGGGGCGGGGGACGCACGGTGGGGGGTGGAGGGCGCGGGTGTGGCGGTGTGCGGTCCGGGGCCGTCGGCCTGGGCTTCCCCGGCGTCGGTCCCTGCGGTGACCGGTCCGGGGCCGCCGCCGGCCCGGGTCGCCCCGGCGCCGGGGCCCATGTCGCCGATCTCGTCGGCCAGTTGGTGGACGACGATGCCGTGGCGGAAGGCGACCTCGCCGACGTCGGCACAGGTACTGCCGTAGACGCAGAGGCGGTTGCCGCCCTCCCGTACGACCTCCACCGACCGGCGCGACGCGCGGGCCTCCTGTGCGAGCAGCGCGGAGAGGCGGGCGGCGTGCGGGCTGCGGACGGCGACACGGGGGCGCAGCCGGGTGCGTGAGAAGTCCGCGGCGTCCTGGTCGGCGACGGCCCTTCCGCCGTCCAGCGTGACCACGTGGTCCGCGATCCTCGCGGCCTCCTTCGGGTCCGCCGTCGTGCACAGGATCGTGCCGCCCTGGGCGGCGTGGGCCCGGAGCATGCCGTGCAGCCAGCGCCGCTCCCCGAGGGAGAGCCCTCGCGCGGGGTCGTCGAGCACGAGGGTGTGGGGGTCCGGGAGCAGCGCGCAGGCCAGGCCGAGCCGGCGGTCCATGCCGCGCGACAGGGTGCCGAGGCGTTCGTCGCGCAGGCTCACGAGCCCCACCGCTTCGAGGACTTCGTCGGCACGGCCCGCCGGGACGCCGGAGGCGGCGCACAGCATGCGCAGGTGTCCGCGGACGGAGCGAGCGGGGTGTCCCGGCACATCGCCCAGCAGTACGCCGACCTCACGGGCGGGATGGGGGATGCGGTGCAGGGGGCGGCCCCTGAAGTAGGTGATGCCTCGGCCGCGTTGGAGTTCGAGCATGAGCCGGAGCGCCGTCGTCTTGCCGGCGCCCGGCGCTCCGAGCAATGCGGTGACGCGGCCGGCGTGCGCCTCGAAGGAGACGTCGTCGACGGCGGGCGGGAGCTCTTTGCGGGGGTTGCTGGTCAGTCCGATGGCCTGGATCACCCGATGCAAGATAGCGTGCCATATCGGGTTTTTCGGGCATCGCACGGCCTGCGGAGGCAGGGGTGTACACCCTGCCGGGCCCGCCGGGTGCCCCGCCGCCCGCGCCTCAGACCTCGGGGCGCAGCATCGGGGGGTTGAGCAGGGTGGCTCCGCCGGCCCGGAAGAGCTGCGCGGGACGGCCGCCCTGCCGGGTGGTCGTACCTCCGGTGGGGACCAGGAAGCCCGGTGTCCCGGTCACCTTGCGGTGGAAGTTGCGCGGGTCGAGCGCCACGCCCCAGACCGCCTCGTAGACCCGGCGCAGCTCGCCGACGGTGAACTCGGGCGGACAGAAGGCCGTCGCCAGCGACGAGTACTCGATCTTGGAGCGGGCGCGCTCCACCCCGTCCGAGAGGATCTGGGCGTGGTCGAAGGCGAGCGGCGCCACCGGCTCGCCGTCCCTGCCGTAGCCGTCCTGCTGGAGCAGCTCCTCCACGGGCGCCCAGCGGGCGTTGCTGGCGTCACCGCCCGCCCGGGGCGCGGGCAGGTCGGGTGCCAGGGCGAGATGGGCGACGCTGACGACCCGCATCCGGGGATCGCGCTTGGGGTCGCCGTAGGTGGCGAGCTGTTCCAGGTGGGCTCCGTTGTCCTGGGCGGGGATGGCGGGGTCGTGCACACGCAGTCCCGTCTCCTCGGCCAGTTCCCGGGCCGCCGCCTGCGCCAGGTCCTCGTCGGCCCGTACGAAACCGCCGGGGAGCGCCCAGCGCCCCTGGAACGGCGGTTCCCCCCTGCGCACCGCCAGCGCGCACAAGAAGTGGCGGCGTACGGTCAGCACGACCAGGTCCACGGTGACGGCGAAGGGCGGGAAGGCTGACGGGTCGTAGGGCATGCCGCGATCATAGTCGTCTGCCTGACGATAAACACTCCCTTCGCCGGTCGTATCTGTCTGATCCACTTCGGTCCGGCGTGCCGGCCGCCGCCACCTTCCCGCGGTGCGGAGGAGAGCCGTCCCACCAGGTCACACCCCCAGTTGCAGCCCTTCGGCCGCTTCCTCGACCATGGCGAGACCGAGGCGGCCGATCCGCACGGAGAAGGGGGCACCCGCGACGCGCAGACCCATGAGAACGATCTCGCCCAGCGGCGCGCTGCGCACCGGCCGCAGCGTCACTGTCCCGGCCGGAACATCGGGGCGTATCCCGGCCAGAGCGGTCAGCATCAGGACCCCGGCGGCAGCCGCCGTGGCCGCTGGGCGGCAGGCCGCCGGATGCGGAAGGGGAGCGCTCCCCTCGGTGCGCCGCTCTCCCGCGTACATCTCGGGCAGCCGGTGGCCGAACGCCTCGGCCGCCGCGAGGACGCCCCGCAGCAGGGATGCCGCCTCCCGGTCGTAACCGGCGTGGGCGAGGCCGGCGACCGCCACCGCCGTTTCGTGCACCCGCACGGCGCCGGTCCGGTGACCGAACGGGTTGTGGCCTGTCTCCTTCACGCCCAGCCCGCGCAGGCCCCAGCCCGAGTCCAGGTCGGGTCCGCCCAGCAGGCGGGCCAGGCGCTCGGTGTGCACCTTGCCGAGGAGGCCCGGCGCGAGCCGGCCGCCGCCCAGGAGCCCGGTGTCGAGCAGGTGCACGGCCTGTGCGCCCAGGTGCGGGACGAGACGGCCGTCCGGCGCGCGGGCCGCCGCCGGACGGTCTCCCCGGTGGTCGTCGATCCAGAACTCCTCGCGGAACGACCGGCGCAGTTCCCCTGCCCACTGACGCAGCCCGCCGCCGCCTGGTCTGCCGTACGCGTCGAGCAGGTCGGCCCCGAGCAGCGCCGCCCGGTGGGCATGGGCCTGTGTCTCGCAGCGGATTGCTCCGCCGGGCTGCGGGTCGGGCAGGTGGACGCCGTCGCCCACGGTGGTCCGCAGCCAGTTCAGACAGCGTTCGGCGGCCGGGAGCAGTTCCTCGGTGTCGCATTCGGGCAGCCCCCAGCGGCGGGCCTCGGCCAGCAGCGCGGGGAAGAGCAGCGTCGCCTCCGTGCCCGTGCAGGCCGGGGGCAGATACGGTCCGTTGTCCCGGTACGGGCCGGGGATCATGCCGCACTCCGGTCCCGGCCCGGGGAGTTGGGTGCGGGCGAGGATCCGCAGGGTGCCCGCCGCGAGGCCGGTGCCCAGGGGCAGCGCCATCCGGGCGGCGGCGAGGGCCTCGGCGGGGGCGAGCCCGCAGCGCCAGGGTGCGCCGGCCGCCAGGTGGACGTCGGCCGGGTGCTCCTTGTCCCGCAGCAGGAGGGCGCCGAGGTCGTCGACGCCGGCCCGCAGCAGCGCGGGGACCCGGGGGTCGTCTCCCGCGGCACGTGCCGGTGCGAGGGGGTTGGTCCCGGCGCTGCCCACGGCCCGCCGGGGTGTCGCTCCGTCCGGCCGCACCCGCAACTCGACGCTGGTGCTGCCGCCCGGGTACAGGTCGAGCTCCCACCGCAGCAGCCCGGGCCCGGCCAGCACCTCGGCCGGGGACGGTGCGGCCGTGACCGACGCGCCGGCGTCGGCGCGGGACCAGCGCAGGCCGGAGTCGTGGACGCGGGCGGGCAGCTGGGGGCCCGCGTGACCGGAGGCGATCTCTCCGAGGCCGGCGAGATCCGTGCCGAGCGCCACCTCGACCGGCAGCCGCAGCGGACGGGCGGCCGCGCTGTGCAGCGTGATCCGCTCCGTGCCGTCCGCGCAGCGGGTCCGCTCCACGACCACGTCCGGGTCGGGACCACCGCCGTGCGGTGACACGCGCAGCGTTCCCACGAACCGCGCCCGGTCGGCGGCCACCATCCGCGCCTGCACCGGGAGCGGTTCCCGTCCGGCGACACGGACCTGGCAGCGGGAGAGCAGACGCCGCCCGTCGCGGTAGAACCCCTCCAGGCCGCTTCCGGTCTGCTGGCCCTGCTCCGTCGAGACGGCGAGCCCGGGAAGGGCGACGCAGATCATGACGGCGTGCGCGGGCGGCAGTTCGCCCTGCCAGCGGAAGGCGGGCGGACGGTCCCGCCGACGGGCCGACGGCGTACGCGCGGCGGTGTCGTGGGCCGCGCGGCGGCCTGCCGCCGGGGCTCCGGCATGGCCATCGGCGAGGGCGGGCGGAACCGGCTGCTGCATGGGCGGACTTTCTCCGTGCTCGGTGTGCCTCGGACCGGCCAAGCTCCCTGAGATACCGGCTGGGCCGACGCGGTACGGCGTCCCACCCCGTCCGGGCGTTCCGCCACTCAGGTGAACGGCCCCACGGCCGTCCCGGTCACGCCCACGCCGGACCTGCCTCCCCTTCGGAGACAGCCCCGGCAGTCGCCCCCGGGCACCGCGCCCCACCGGAGCCCCCACGACCGCACGGCGTGCCCTCCCGCAGCACAGCGCGCCGCCTCTCGGCGCCCGGTACCGCCCTTGCCGGACGCGCCGGGCCGAGGCCACCACCGGAACGCGCCCCGCGCCGGCCTCCGCCGCTGCGCGTCCCGCCCAGGGCCGTCCCGCCGCCCCTGCGGAGACGTCCCCCGACGCCCGCGCACCGTCACCGCGCCCCACCGGAGCCCCCACGACCGGGCGACGTGCCCTCCTGCGGCAGCGTGCGCCGACCCTCGCCGTCCGAGGCCGCTGTTCCCGGACGCGGACCGCCTGGACGCCGGTTTACGCCGACCGCCGAGGCGCCACCGTTGCGGGCGCGCCTCGACGACGTCTTCGGGTACGGGAGCCGCCCGCCCGGGCGTCCCTCGTCGCCGCGCCTTCTGCGCGAGGCACCGTTGCCCGTACCGGGCGCACGCGAGCGCTGCCGGCGGGGCAACGGGGGTGGCGCCGGGACGGGTGCGGCGGCCGGGGGCGGACCGTCGGTCCTGTTCCGCGGGTCCGCGTCCGTGGCCCTGGCCGGCCGGTCGCGGTCCACGCGTTCGGCTCGCAGGCAGCGGCGGACCGACTCGGGGTCGAGGCCCTCGTTGCACGCCTGGTGCAGCAGGCGTGCGAAGAGATAGTCGGGGTCGGCGGCAAGGGCCAGAGCGAAGGCTTCCCGGGCCTCCAATTCGTCACCGGTGGACCAGGCGACCCATCCGGCGAGGGTGAGAGGCGCCGCGGCGTGTTCGCCGTACGCTCCGACGCAGCGGCGTGCGAGCGCCCGCCACAGACGGAGGGCAGGGGCCGCTTCGACGCCCTCCATCCACTCGGCCGCGCGATCGCGGGTCGTGCGGTCCTGCAGGCCGAGGATCAGCGTCGCCGCCTCGTCGTCCCCGAGCAGTTCGTCGTCCCGCAGGTCCTCGGCGGCCGCGCCGGGGGCGGGCGGGGCGCCGGCGAAGCGGCCCATGATCCGCAGGGCCAGGCCCAGCGTCTCCTCGGCAACCTCGGGGCGGCCCGCCGCGTCGAGGATCCTGGGGATGAGCGCCAGCCCCGCGACGTCCAGGGCCTTCTCCTGTTCGACGGTGCGGCTCTCCCGGGGCAGGAGCCTGGCGCGCAGTTCGCGCAGGCTGCCGCGGATCTGGAGGCCCGCGTAGGTGGCCGCGGCGGCCAGTACCGAGGTGCCGGGCAGGCCCAGCGGTGTGCCCTCGCCCGGGCAGCAGCCGTCGTCGTCGCAGCAGTAGGACCAGAAGCGGCCGTCGGAGACGCAGAGGGCCTCCACCACCGGGATGTCCAGGGCGCCGCATTCCAGGCGGAGGGCCTGGGCGAGCGGACCCAGCCGTTCCTTGACCTGCCTCCCGGATTCGCCCGGGCCCGGCTCGCGGCAGAGGAAGACGATCATCTGCTCCGGCCTGGTGCCCCGGCGTTCGCTGCCCCTCACCAGACCTTGGACCAGTTGCCGGGCGGCGCTGGGCCAGTCGTCCGCGTCGCTGGGGATGCCGAGCCGGGCCCGGCCGCCGAACCGGCCCTGCCCGTCCTTTTCGTGCAGGGCGACCAGCACGATGCTCTCCTCGGGCCGGTAGCCCAGGAGGTACGGCAGGGCGTCGGCGAGCTCGGCGGGGCTGCGCAGGGTGACCTGCTGGGCGCCGTCGCTGTCGTACACGGTGGGGCCGGTGTCGTCCGGACCCGGAATGCCGCTGTTGTCGGGGGATCCGGTGGTCTCGCTGTGGTTCGTCATACCGAGACGATCTCGCAGATTCCGGCATTCCGGTTCTTCCTGTGGATAAGTCGGATCAGGGACATGTCACCCGATGGGCGACCCGTCGCCCCGCCCGCTTGTCCACAACGGCCGACGGGATGTCGGCGCCGTCCTGTTGTATGGAACCCATGGAGCACACGAGCAACGCGGATCTCCGGACGGCCGCCGACGCGGTCCTCGCCCGTCTCGTCGGGGACGCCTCGGGCGAGGCCCGGCTGCGCGAGGACCAGTGGCGGGCGATCGAGGCGCTCGTCGCCGACAAGCGCCGTGCACTGGTCGTCCAGCGCACGGGCTGGGGCAAATCCGCCGTGTACTTCGTGGCCACGGCGCTGCTGCGGGCACGGGGCAGCGGGCCCACGGTGATCGTTTCCCCGCTCCTGGCTCTCATGCGCAACCAGGTGGAGTCGGCCGCCCGGGCCGGGATCCAGGCCCGGACGATCAACTCCTCCAACAGCGAGGAGTGGGACGCGATCCAGGACGAGATCGCCGCCGGCGACGTGGATGTGCTGCTGGTGAGCCCCGAGCGGCTCAACAACCCGGACTTCCGCGACCAGGTCCTGCCCAGGCTCTCCGCGGCGACCGGGCTGCTCGTGGTCGACGAGGCGCACTGCATCTCCGACTGGGGGCACGACTTCCGCCCGGACTACCGGCGGCTGCGCACCATGCTCACCGACCTGCCGGACGGCGTGCCGGTGCTCGCCACCACCGCCACCGCCAACGCCCGCGTCACCGCCGACGTCGCGGAGCAGCTCGGCACGGGAGGCTCGTCGGACGCGCTGGTGCTGCGCGGCCCGCTGGACCGGGAGAGCCTCAGCCTGAGTGTGCTGCGCCTGCCGGACGCCGCGCACCGGATGGCCTGGCTCGCCGACCACCTGGACGAGCTCCCGGGCTCGGGAATCGTCTACACCCTGACCGTGGCCGCCGCCGAGGAGGTCACCGCCTTTCTGCGGCAGCGCGGACACACCGTCGCCTCGTACACCGGCAGGACGGAGAACGCCGAACGGCAGCAGGCCGAGGAGGACCTGCTGGCCAACAAAGTGAAGGCGCTGGTCGCCACCTCCGCTCTCGGCATGGGTTTCGACAAGCCCGACCTGGGCTTCGTGGTGCACCTCGGCTCGCCGTCCTCTCCCATCTCCTACTACCAGCAGGTCGGCCGCGCCGGACGCGGTGTCCGGCACGCCGAGGTGCTGCTCCTGCCGGGGAAGGAGGACGAGGCGATCTGGGAGTACTTCGCGTCGCTCGCCTTCCCCTCCGAGGATCTGGTGCGCCGCACGCTCGACGTCCTGGCGCACGCGGACCGGCCCATGTCGCTGCCCGCCCTCGAGCCGCTGGTGGAGCTGCGCCGTTCCCGGCTGGAGACCATGCTCAAGGTCCTCGACGTGGACGGGGCGGTGAAGCGGGTCAAGGGCGGCTGGATCGCGACCGGGCAGCCGTGGACGTACGACGCCGAGCGCTACGCGTGGGTGGCGCGCCAGCGCAAGGCCGAGCAGCAGGCGATGCGTGAGTACGCGGCGAGCACGGACTGCCGGATGGAGTTCCTGCAGCGCCAGCTGGACGACGAGGGCGCCAAGCCCTGCGGCCGGTGCGACAACTGCGCGGGCGCGCGGTACACCGCCGAGGCCTCCGCGACCGCACTGGAGGCGGCCCGCGAGGATCTCGGCCGGGCGGGCGTGGAGGTGGAGCCCCGGCGGATGTGGCCCACGGGCCTGCCGGCGATCGGCATGAACCTCAAGGGCCGCATCCCGGCCGGGGAGCAGGCCGCGCAGGGAAGGGCGCTGGGACGGCTGTCGGACATCGGCTGGGGCAACCGGCTGCGGCCGATGTTCGCGCCGCAGGCGCCGGACGGGCCGGTGCCGGACGATGTCGCCCAGGCCGTGGTGGGCGTGCTGGCCGACTGGGCCAAGGGGCCCGGCGGGTGGGCGCCAGGGGTGGCGGACCCGCAGGCCCGGCCGGTGGGAGTGGTCACCGTCGCCTCCCGCACCCGCCCGCGGCTGATCCACTCGCTGGGGGCGCGGATCGCGGAGGTCGGCCGGCTGCCGCTGCTCGGATCGCTGGCCTACACGGACGAGGCGCACCCCGCGTCCCGGAGCAACAGCGCCCAGCGTCTCAAGGTGCTCGACGGGGCGCTCACCGTGCCCGCCGACCTCGCTGCCGCACTCGCCCAGGCGCCGGGTCCGGTCCTGCTCGTGGACGACTTCACGGAGACGGGCTGGACCCTCGCGGTCGCCGCGCGTCTGCTGCGCCGGTCCGGTGCACAGGGCGTGCTGCCCCTTGTGCTGGCCGTACAGGGCTGACGGTTCGGCCCACCCGATGGGTGGGGATATTAGCCTTGGAACACCCGATACCGGTCCGCTGCCCCAATTGCTCGTTGCCGCATCCAAGTTCGACAGGAAGAATTGAAGTCCGCACCCGCACGGCCTGCCCGCCGATCAGGTAGGGCTCTGTTGCGTGCGCGCTCCCCCGAATCCGACCCCGCCCGCAGTCCGGGCGTAGCCGAAGGGAGGACCGTGACCTTCGGATTCGCTCAGTCCTCGGCGGCATCGCTGTCGACGTCCGCCGCTTCCGCCACGCGTGTGCTCGAGCCCGCGGAATGGGCTGCCGCGGGAATCCCCCTGCTGCGCAGTCCGCGCGAGGTCGTGAGCGGACTGCACGCCCGGCATCATCCTGCTCCGGCGACCGCCGTCGTCGCCGTGCTCGACCCGGACGAACGTCTGCGAGCGAGCGCGTCGTTCACCCGTCGTGCCGCCTCGGCGGACGGCTGGATGTTCCGCAACGCGCTGCTGGCCCAGTTGCGCCGGGTCATCCCGCACGACCTGCGGCGCCGCACTCCCGTGCGCACGGCCGTGCTGCTCTACTGCCGTGACGGCGACGCCCATTGGACGGAGGAGGACGGCGCGTGGATGTGGGGGCTGCGGGACGCCTGCACCCTGCACGGGCTGCGCTGCGGGGCGTACATCACGCTGACGGGTGACGGCTGGCAGGTCCTCGGCGAGGGGCGGGGCGGCCGTCATCCCAGCGCCGGATCGGCACCGGAGCCGGTCGCCATGTCCGAGGCACCGCCGCGGATACCGCGCACCGGCGGTGCCGCATCGGACGTGCTCCGCCGCGCGGCGGCCCGCTGACTCCGGGGAGCCACAACCGGATCCCGCGCCGCCCCGGCCGGGGGCACGGCAGAGCACTGTGCTCAGGCAAGGCACCGGACCACGCCGTCGGCCTCAGCCTCTCGGACCTCGCCGTTCACGGCCGCCCCGTCGGACCTCGCCGCCCGCGACCAAGGCACAGCAGTGCACTGCCCGCGCACAGCACAGGACGACGCCGTCGGCCTCAGAGCCTCGGACCTCGCCCGTTCACCGTGGGGCCCCCGGAGCGTGCCGCCCGCAGCCGGGGCACGGCAGAGCACTATCCTCGGGCACGACACCGGACCGCACCGTCGCCCTGCCTCGGGCCTCGCCTTTCACAGCCGAGCCTCCCGGACCGCACCGCCCGCAGTCAGGACACAGCAAGGCACCGTACTTCGGCACGACACGGAACCGCGCCCTCGTCCTCGGCCCCGGACCGCAACCGTCCGCAGCCGAGGCGCGGCAGGGCGCACTGCCCGTGCACAGTTCCGGACCCGGTCGTGCGCGACGGCGGCGCTCGCCACCGTCACAGCGGCCGGTCCGATGGCCGGGTGCGCGTCGCGCTCCCGGCCCCGGTGCCGTTGCGTCGGGTCAGACCGCCGCGCCCAGGACCGAGTTGATGCGCTGCGGATCTCCGCACACGATCAGCAGGGCGCCGGCCCGGGCGTGAGCCACCGACAGGGCGGAGGCGGCCGCGGACTCGGGGCCGCCGTTGACGGCGACCACCACGACGGGCCGAGCTCCTGCGCGCTCCGCCACCTTGGCATCCGCGTAGAAGACGTCGTCACCGGCGTCGTGCTGAGCCCAGTAGGAGGCTTCGCCGAAGGACAGTTCGTGGGTGGCCCACGGGTGCGGCTCACCGGTGGTGATCACCAGGACGTCGCCGGGGGCGCGGCCCGAGTCCAGCAGCAGGTCCACGGCCTCCTCGGCGGCGTCGAGCGCCCCCTGGGCCGAGGCCGGGATCAACTGGATCTGCGGGGTGGCCGCAGCGCGGGCGGACCGGCCCGCGGGAGCGGGCTCGGCCGCGGGAGCCGCATCGCGCGACGCGCGCTGCACCGGCGGCGCGGGCCGCGGCGGGCCGGGACGACCGGGACGCGACGGAGCCGCGGGGCGGGGACCGGGTACGGGGCGGGGGGTCGGCGCGGTGCGGCCGCTGGCCGGTGTGGCGCGGGGACCCTGGGCACTCTCGTGAATCTGAGGCTCCTCGGGAATGAGAGGCATGAGCTGATTTTTATCAAACGTTGGTACGACACGCGCCGCCGGGTGGCACATGAGTACGGGCGGTCCGTCAGAAGTCGAAGCCGAGCTGACCCTCGATCTCCGGAACGAGCCCGTCCGTCCAGGTGCGGACCTTCTTGAGGTGCCGCCACTGGGGCAGCGCATCAAGATACGCCCACGACAACCGGTGGTACGGGGTGGGTCCCCGGACCTCCAGTGCGGCCCTGTGCACGGGCGACGGATACCCGGCGTTGTCCGCAAAACCGAAGTCTGCATGGTCGGTGCCCAGTTCGGCCATCATTTTGTCGCGCTGAACCTTGGCGATCACCGAGGCCGCCGAGACCGCCACGCACGACTGGTCGCCCTTGATGACCGTACGGACCCGCCAGGGGTCACCGAGATAGTCGTGCTTGCCGTCGAGGATCACCGCGTCGGGCCGCACCGGGAGCGCGTCCAGGGCGCGCACCGCCGCCAGCCGGAGCGCGGCGGTCATGCCCAGGTCGTCGATCTCCTCGGGGGAGGCGTGCCCCAGGGCGTACGAGGTCACCCAGGTCCGCAGCGTCTCGGCGAGTTCGGTGCGCCGCTTGACGGTGAGGAGCTTGGAGTCGGTCAGCCCCGGCGGGGGCCGGCGCAGTCCGGTGACCGCCGCGCAGACGGTGACGGGACCGGCCCACGCGCCGCGTCCCACCTCGTCCACGCCTGCGATGATCTTCGCTCCGGTCGTGGCGCGGAGTGAGCGCTCGACAGTGTGAGTAGGCGGTTCGTACGGCATGGCGCACTAAGCGTACGCCGCCCGTGTCCGGCCGCGACACCCCGGTTCCCCCGAGACACCGGCGTTCTCACCAGGCCCGGCTCAGGCGTCGCTCCGCCGCAGCAGCGGGATCATCAACTGGTCGACCATTTCCTCCAGATCGACATCCGGCCATTCGCATCCGCACATCTTCGAGCGGTACATCATCATCGCCGGGATGGCGTCACAGACGTAGGCGTTCGTCGCGTCGGGACGCACGTCTCCCCGCTCGATTCCTCGCTGGATCACCTCACGCAGCATCTCGAGGGTCGGTTCCACGACGCCGTCGAAGATGACGGCATGGAAGCGCTCGGCCTGGGTGGTGTCGCATTCGTGAATCACCGCACGCAGCGCGAGTCCCGACTGGGAGAACCACGCGTCGCGCGCCCGCCGACACAGCGCCAGCAGATCGTCACGCACGTTGCCCAGGTCCGGCACGGCGTCGAAGTGCGGCAGCCCGGACCGCAGCGCGTCCGCGACGAGGTCCTCCTTGGACGGCCAGCGCCGGTACACGGCGGCCTTCCCGGTCTGGGCACCCGCGGCGACACCCTCCATCGTCAGGCCGTTCCAGCCGACCGTGCTGAGCTGCTCCAGGGCGGCGTCGAGGATCGCGCGTTCCAGCACGGCGCCGCGGCGCCGTGAGGATGCCGTCTGAGCGTGGGCGGCCGCCCAGCTCGAAGTAACCATCTGAAATCTCTCCAACGAGCAGCTGAAGCGGGCATTCCGGGGATGAACGCGTGCCGCGCGGCGACCGAGGGGGACGCGCCGAACGGCAACTCTTAGAGAGAACGCTTGCGTTCACTGTCGAGGACTTCTACCGTTGACGCAACAGTGAACGCGAGCGTTCACTGACGCTCTCGTGGGGGACCCATAGTGACAACCTCTCCTTTGATCCATGACCAGAAGCCGGGTGCGGCACGCCGGGGCGGGCATCCCGGCATCGCGCTCACCGTCATCGCGGCCTGCCAACTCATGGTGGTACTCGACGCGACGATTGTGAACATCGCGCTCCCGCACATCCAGAACGCTCTCGAATTCAGCACCACCGACCTCACCTGGGTGGTCAGCGCCTACACCCTGACCTTCGGCGGGCTGCTGCTCCTCGGCGGCCGCGCGGGCGACATCCTCGGCCGCCGTCGTGTCTTCATGTCCGGCATCCTGCTGTTCACCGTCGCCTCGCTGCTGGGCGGGCTCGCCCAGGAGCCGTGGCAACTGCTGGCCGCGCGCGTGCTGCAGGGTGTGGGCGGTGCGATCGCGTCGCCCACCTCGTTGGCGCTCATCACCACCACGTTCCCTGAAGGACCCGAGCGCAACCGTGCCTTCGGTGTCTTCGCCGCGGTCTCCGCGGGCGGCGGCGCCATCGGCCTGCTCGCGGGCGGCATGCTCACCGAGTGGCTCGACTGGCGGTGGGTGCTCTTCGTCAACGTGCCGATCGGTGTGCTGATCGCCGTGCTCACCCCGATGTACATCAACGAGTCCGAGCGGCACTCCGGCCGCTTCGACATCGCGGGGGCGGTGACCTCGACCGCCGGTATGGCCTCCCTCGTCTACGGCTTCATCCGCGCGGCGGAGGAGGGCTGGCGGGACAGCCTGACCATCGGCTCCTTCGCGGCGGCCGCGGTCCTGCTGGTGGCCTTCGCGATGATCGAGTCCCGCGCCAAGGAACCGATCACCCCGCTGCGGATGTTCGCCGACCGCAACCGCTCCGGCACCTATGTGATCATGCTCAGCCTCGCCGCGGCGATGTTCGGCATGTTCTTCTACATCGTCCTGTTCGTGCAGAACGTGCTCGGATACAGCCCGATCGAGGCCGGTCTCGCCTTCGTGCCGGTGACGGTCGTGATCGCGCTGGGGGCCGGGCTGTCGCAGCGGTTCCTTCCGGTCTTCGGACCCAAGCCGTTCATGCTCATCGGTTCGGCACTCGCCGCGACCGGACTGGCCTGGCAGACGCTGATCAGCTCCGACAGCTCCTATGTCGGCGGCATCCTCGGCCCGATGCTGATCTTCGGCTTCGGCATGGGCCTGAACTTCGTGACGCTCACCCTCACCGCCGTCTCCGGCGTGGCCCAGCACGAGGCCGGCGCGGCGTCCGGGCTCCTCAACGCCACCCAACAGGTGGGCGGGTCGGTGGGCCTGGCCCTGCTGACGACGGTGTTCGGCTCGGCCAGCAGGGAGGAGGCGGAGAAGCAGGTACCGGGCTTCCTCGCCGACGGTACGGCGGAGCAGAAGGCGGAGTTCGCGCGGACCCAGCAGCTGCCGGCTCCCTGGGGACACGAGGTACTCGCGCAGGGCATCTCCACGGCCTTCGTACCCGCCGCCGCGCTGGCGGTGGTCGCCCTGGCCACCGCGTGGTTCGTCATCCGGGTCCGCAAGAGCGACCTGGAGGCACTCTCGGGGGCGGCGGGACCGGGCATGGGCTGAACCCGGGATGCCACGGGCGCGGCCCGGCGGCTCTTCGGCCGACGTCACGGGAGTCGGCCGGAGGACGCCGGGCCTGCTCGCGCACCACGACGCCACGGCGCTCAGGACGAGCAGCACGGCGAGCCGCACATACCGGATCACGCGACCGCTCCTCTCCGCCCGATACCCCTCGATACCCCTCGATACCCCTCGATACCCCTCGATACCCCTCGATGCGCTCGTGCGCTCGATGCACTCGTGCGCTCGTGCGCTCGATGCACTCGTGCGCTCGATGCACTCGTACGCCCGATGCGCCCGACGCGCCCGATCTCCTGCGATCCGCCGGCACGGCAGGTGACGCACCTGTCGGTGCCGGCCTCATGCCTCACACGGTGGATGTCCGGACAACGAACGTCCGGTCACGGAGAGTTCCCGCGAAGTACGGAGAGTTTTCCAGCGCCGCCCGCCGCCTCAGGCCGCCCGCCGCCCGCCTCAGGCCGGCGTGTGCAGCCACCCCGGCAGCGGCTCGACCTGGCCGGCCCACTCGGCGGGCGGACCGCCCGCCTTGCCGGCGGCGACCACACCGCCCACGATCGCGCAGGTCGTGTCGACGTCACCGCCCACCTGCGCGGTCGTCCAGAAGCCCTGCTCGTAGTCCCCCAGGGCCCGCGCCGCCGACCAGAGCGCGAACGGCACGGTGTCATGCGCCGTGGTCCGCCGTCCGCACCCGAGCACGGCGGCCACGGTCGCCGCGTCGCCGTAATCCAGCATGTCCCGGGCCCGGCGCAGCCCCGCGCCGACCGCGCTCCGCGCGGGCACCAGCGCGATGACCCCGTCGAGGAGGGCCTCCGGTCCCGGCGGTCCGTCCGGCGCCGCGGCGAACGCGGCGGCCGCGGCGACGGCCATCGCGCCGACGACGGCCTCACGGTGCTGGTGCGTGGGATAGGAGGAGACCTCGGCCTGATGGGTGGCCTGCTCCGGGTCGTCCGCGTACCAGGCGCCCAGCGGAGCGATGCGCATGGCGGCACCGTTGCCCCACGACCCCTGGCCATTGAAGAGCGCCGCGGACAGCTCGCGCCAGTCGCCGCCCTCCCGGACCAGCCGCAGCAGCCGGTTGACCGCGGGGCCGTACCCCCGGTCGAAGTCGTGGTGCGCGGCGAAGGACTCGGCGAGAGCGTCCCGATCGATCCTCCGGTGTGCGGCGAGCACGGCGACGACGGAGCACGCCATCTCGGTGTCGTCGGTCCACTGCCACGGGCCCGGGGGCAGCTCGCGGCGCTTGAGCAGCGGATAGTTCGCCGGCACGAAGAACTGGGAGCCGAGCGCGTCACCCACGGACAGTCCGCGCAGGGCGGCCAGGGCGCGCTCCAGGCGCCCGGCGGGAGAGGAATCAGCGGTCATCGCACTGCCACTCTAACCGGTGCCCCGCCTCTGACCGTTGCCCCGCCGCCTAGCCGGTGATCCCGTAGGGCTCAGGGTCCCGCCAGCGTTCGAAGGGCCGGTCGAGGGTGTACTTGCCGTTCTCCCCGAGGACGAGCATCCGCATCTCGGCGTTCCCCGGATTCGACAGGGACTCGAACTCGGCCACGGTCCAGTGGAACCACCGCATGCAGAACAGCCGCATCGCCAGGCCGTGGGTGACGATGAGGACGTTGGGCGGATGGTCCGGGGCCTCGAAGCTGCGGAACAGGCTCTCCAGGAAGCCGCCGACCCGGTCGTAGACGTCGGCGCCGGACTCGCCCTGGGCGAAGCGGTAGAAGAAGTGCCCGTAGGCGTCCCGGTAGGCCTTCTGCAGGCGCACGTCCTCGCGGTCCTGCCAGTTCCCCCAGTCCTGCTCGCGCAGCCTGGGCTCCTCGCGCACGCGTATCAGCCCGGGGTCGAGTTCGAAGGCGCGCAGCGTCTGGTGCGTCCGGCGGTACGGGGAGACGTAGACGCTGACCCGCTCGTCGCCGAACAGCTTGCGCAGCCGCTCGCCGGTCTCCGCGGCCTGCCGTCTGCCCCGCTCGGTCAGGGCGAGGGCGTGGTCGGGTTCACGCTCATAAACGGAGTCATCAACATTGCCCGTTGATTCACCGTGCCGGACAAGGACGATGCGCCGTGGTCGTGCCATGCCAAAACCCTAGATCGGGTGACGCCCGGACGGGCACTCGTGGGGTCCTCGTACGGCGTACGTCACACCGGCCCCGCATCACGCACCGCGCGCGGACGCGTGCGCAGAGGTACGTACGTCACACCGTCCAGGCGGACTCCATGTCGACGATGTCCCCCGCCAGGGCCGCGATGTCCGCCTCCGTCTGCGCCCGCAGGGCAAGCCGCTCCACCCGCTCGGTGCGGTACTTGCCGTGCTCGGCGGCCGCACGCCACATCGACAGCACCAGGAACTCGTTGCCCGGAGCCTCGCCGAAGAGCCCCCGGACCATGCCGGGCGAGCCGGCCATCGCCGGGTTCCAGACCTTCTCCTGCATGAGGACGAAGTGCTCCGCCCGCTCCTCGTGGACGCGGCACAGGGCGACCCTGAGCAGGTCGGCGTCGGTGAAGCGCGGTTCGAATCCGGTCTTCACGTCGAAGCGGTGGTCGAAGAGTCTGACCCGGGCGTTGGTGAAGGTGCCCGACTGGGCCGAGGCGAGCCGGTCGTGGGAGCGCGCCATGAAGGAGTCGTAGAAGGCGCGGCTCTCCCAGAAGGAGAAGATGTGCGCCACATCGGACCTCCCCCGGCTCCATCCCCCGCCCTGTGCGCGAAACCCCGGCTCCCCCAGAAGCCCCGCCCATTTCCGCTGCCCCCGCTCGAACCCGCGGCGGTCCACCACGGTGCAGCGAATCCACTTGACCAGCACCGCGCCATCGTAAGGCCAGCGGGCGTGGCGTCGGTCACGCTCGCGGTGACTGCTTGCCGCTGTCCGGCGGCCGGCGCGTGGCAGGATGGACATTCTGCCGTGAACATCCGGCAGTTGGGGTGAGCGGGGCAGGACGGTCACGAGGAAGGGGAAACTGGTGAACGGCCTCAACAAGGGCTTGAGCAAGGTCGAGATCGCGCTGAAATGGGACCCGAGTCCCTCGGGCGAGCCCGCCACCGACCTGGATCTGGTCGCCGCGCCCTATCCGGCGGGCGACCCGCACGGCGACCCGGGCTATGTGGTGCACTTCGACAGCCGCTCCCCCGACGGCACCATCACGCTGAACCGGGACAGCAAGGACGGCATGGGCTTCGGCTACGACGAGGTCATGACGCTGGAACTGGACCGGCTCGCCGACCGGTACGCGCGCGTGGTGGTCGGCGTCCTCATCCAGCAGCACCAAACGCGTCGGACCTTCTCCGGGGTGCGCAACCCGGGGCTGCGCATCCGCGAGGGGTACACCGTCCTGGCCGAGGAGGACTTCGGCGGTGTGCTGGGAGCCATGGCGGCGACGGTCGCGGAGTTCGTCCGGGACGAGTCGGGCGCCTGGGAGCTGCGCACCGGCGTCCAGGGATTCGACGGCGACCCGGCGGACTTCTCCCGCGGGATGGGTGCCTCCCGGCGCACATGAGCCGTACGGCCGGGACACGCACGGCGAAGGGGACCGGCCGTCGGCCGGTCCCCTTCTTCCTGTGCTGGTCGGCTACGCGTGCGGGCCCGCGCCCGCTGCCGTCAGCTGCAGCCGCTCGTCGAGCCGCAGCCCTCGCAGATGTAGCAGGAGCCGGCCCGCTGCATCTTCGTACCGCAGGAGAAGCACAGCGGGGCGTCGGCCTGGATGCCCAGCTGCATCTCGACCAGTTCCGCGCTGGTGTGGGCCTGCTGCGGGGCGGGCTTGGCCGCCTCGGCCTCGGCCTTGGGCGTGGAAACCGCCTTCAGCTCCTGGGCCCGCGGCGCCGACTGGGCCAGCCCCTCCACGTCGAGCTCGTCGTCGGAGGGCTCGTACGAACCGGTCTCCAGGTGACGCTGGCGCTCCTCGGCAGAGTGGATGCCGAGCGCTGAGCGCGTCTCGAAGGGCAGGAAGTCCAGCGCCAGGCGGCGGAAGATGTAGTCGACGATCGACTGCGCCATCCGCACGTCCGGGTCGTCCGTCATACCGGCCGGCTCGAAGCGCATGTTGGTGAACTTCGAGACGTACGTCTCCAGCGGAACGCCGTACTGCAGGCCCACCGAGACGGCGATGGAGAAGGCGTCCATCATGCCCGCGAGGGTCGAGCCCTGCTTGGACATCTTCAGGAACACCTCGCCGAGACCGTCGTCCGGGTAGGAGTTGGCGGTCATGTAGCCCTCGGCACCGCCGACCGTGAAGGACGTGGTGATGCCGGGACGGCCCTTGGGGAGACGCTTGCGGACGGGACGGTACTCGACCACCTTCTCGACCGCCGCGCGGATCGTCTCCTCGGCCTTCTCCGTGACCTCGGCCTTCTCCTCCTCCTTCTTCTTGGCGGAGAGCGGCTGGCCGACCTTGCAGTTGTCGCGGTAGATGGCGAGTGCCTTGACGCCCAGCTTCCAGGCCTCGAAGTAGATCTCCTCGACCTCCTCGACGGTCGCCGACTCCGGCATGTTGACCGTCTTGGAGATGGCGCCGGAGATCCAGGGCTGGATCGCGGCCATCATGCGGACGTGGCCCATCGGGGAGATGGCACGCTCGCCCATGGCGCAGTCGAACACCTCGTAGTGCTCCGGCTTGAGACCGGGGGCGTCGATCACATTGCCCTGCTCGGCGATGTGGGCGACGATCGCCTCGATCTGCTCCTCCTGGTAGCCCAGGCGGCGCAGGGCCTGCGGGACGGTGCCGTTGACGATCTGCATCGAGCCGCCGCCGACGAGCTTCTTGAACTTCACCAGCGCCAGGTCGGGCTCGACACCGGTGGTGTCGCAGGACATCGCCAGCCCGATGGTGCCGGTCGGGGCGAGGACGGAGGCCTGGGCGTTGCGGAAGCCGTTCTTCTCGCCGAGACGGACCACGTCCTGCCAGGCCTCGGTGGCGGCGGCCCACACCGGGGTGTCCAGGTCGTCCATGCGCACGGCCGTGCCGTTGGCGTCGGCGTGCTGCTTCATGACGCGCTTGTGGGCGTCGGCGTTGCGGGCGTAGCCGTCGTACGGGCCGACGATCGCGGCGAGTTCGGCGGAGCGGCGGTACGCCGTGCCCGTCATCAGGGAGGTGATGGCGCCGGCGAGGGCGCGGCCGCCGTCGGAGTCGTAGGCGTGACCGGTGGCCATCAGCAGGGCGCCGAGGTTGGCGTAGCCGATGCCGAGCTGGCGGAAGGCGCGGGTGTTCTCGCCGATCTTCTGGGTCGGGAAGTCCGCGAAGCAGATCGAGATGTCCATCGCGGTGATGACCAGCTCGACGACCTTCTGGAAGCGCTCGGTCTCGAAGGACTGGTGGCCCTTGCCGTCGTCCTTGAGGAACTTCATCAGGTTCAGCGAGGCCAGGTTGCAGGACGTGTTGTCCAGGTGCATGTACTCGCTGCACGGGTTCGACGCGGTGATCCGGCCGGACTCGGGGCAGGTGTGCCAGTTGTTGATGACGCCGTCGTACTGGATGCCCGGGTCGGCGCAGGCCCACGCGGCCTCGGCGATCTTGCGGAAGAGCGCCTTGGCGTCGACCTCCTCGATGACCTCGCCGGTCATCCGGGCGCGCAGGCCGAACTTGCCGCCCTTCTCGACCGCCTCCATGAACTCGTCGTTCACGCGGACCGAGTTGTTGGCGTTCTGGTACTGGACGGAGGCGATGTCGTCGCCGCCCAGGTCCATGTCGAAGCCCGCGTCGCGCAGGACGCGGATCTTCTCCTCCTCCTTGACCTTGGTCTCGACGAAGTCCTCGATGTCCGGGTGGTCCACATCCAGGACGACCATCTTGGCGGCGCGGCGGGTGGCGCCACCGGACTTGATCGTGCCGGCGGAGGCGTCGGCCCCGCGCATGAAGGAGACCGGGCCCGAGGCGTTGCCGCCGGAGGAGAGCAGTTCCTTGGAGGAGCGGATCCGGGAGAGGTTCAGGCCGGCTCCGGAGCCGCCCTTGAAGATCATGCCCTCTTCCTTGTACCAGTCGAGGATCGACTCCATGGAGTCGTCGACGGACAGGATGAAGCAGGCGGAGACCTGCTGGGGCTGAGGCGTGCCCACGTTGAACCACACGGGGCTGTTGAAGCTGAAGATCTGGTGCAGGAGGGCGTAGGCCAGCTCGTGCTCGAAGATCTCGGCGTCGGCGGGCGAGGCGAAGTACTTGTGGTCCTCTCCGGCCTTGCGGTACGTCTTCACGATGCGGTCGATGAGCTGCTTGAGGCTCACCTCGCGCTGCGGGGTGCCGACGGCGCCCCGGAAGTACTTGCTGGTGACGATGTTGACCGCGTTCACCGACCAGAAGTCGGGGAACTCGACGCCGCGCTGCTCGAAGTTGACCGAGCCGTCGCGCCAGTTGGTCATGACGACGTCACGGCGCTCCCAGGCCACCTCGTCGTACGGGTGGACTCCGGGGGTGGTGTGGATGCGCTCGACACGCAGTCCCTTGCCGGCCTTGTTGCCCTTGGCTCGGGAACTCCGTGCCGGACCGCTCGCCGTCTCTGTCATGCCGCCTCCCTGTACGGGCGAAAACGCCCAAAAGTGCCCCGATTGTTCCCGTGGCACGGTGTTCTGTCTGGTGCTGCGGGCCCCACTCGCCTGCCCGCAGCAGGTCTTCTCATCGCCGCCGCCCCGCCGGACCCCGCACCTGGCGTCCGGGGCCGGTCCGCCGGTCAGCCGGCGGCGGGAGCGGGATCCTGGACCTGGACGGCCCCGTCGGACCCGCTGTCGTCTTCCTGGCTCCCCGGGGCGGCTCCGCCGCCCCCGTCGTCGCCCGCGGGCCGCTCCGCCCGCCGGAGTTCCCCGATCGCGGCCTCGAAGTCCTCGAGCGATTCGAACGCCCGGTAGACGGACGCGAACCGCAGATAGGCGACGAGGTCGAGCTCCTGCAACGGGCCGAGTATGGCCAGCCCCACGTCATGGGTGGTCAGCTCGGCGCTTCCGGTGGCCCGCACCGCTTCCTCGACCCGCTGACCGAGCTGGGCGAGGGCGTCCTCGGTGACGGGCCGTCCCTGGCAGGCCTTGCGCACACCGTTGATGACCTTGGTGCGGCTGAACGGTTCGGTGACTCCGGACCGCTTGACCACCATGAGCGAACACGTCTCCACGGTCGTGAAACGACGGGAGCAGTCCGGACACTGGCGGCGCCTGCGGATCGACGTGCCGTCGTCGGTCGTACGGCTGTCGACGACACGGCTGTCGGGGTGCCTGCAGAAGGGGCAGTGCATGAATTCCAACCCTCCTCACAGCAGACACAATGGCCCCGCTGGGCCTCACGGGCCTCACGAAGCAGCACCAGCATATGCGATCGCGGAGGGCGTGGAGACCCGGGGGACCACAACTTCTGGGCTGCAACTGCAATCCAACCACTAGATGTGGGGATTGGCTCATACATTCACGCTCTGCACGCGTGTCGCGCGCGCACCGCGGGGCCGGCGGGCCGGCGGCGCGCGCGACACGCGTGGCAGGGGTCGCGCGCACGCGGAGATGCCGTGCCCGCGGCGAGGAGAGGACGTGCGGCTCCCGGAGAGGGCGGGCCCGCTCCCCGCGCCCGGGGGCGGCCGATGGCAGACTGGGGGCCGCAGCGCGGAGGCGGTCGCCTCGGCGGTGAGAGTACAACAATCAGCCCGTTTGTCCGGCAGGGAGCGTGGCGACCAATACACGTCACTGAGAGGCTGCGTACAGCAATTCGCGATTTTTCACTCGAACGTGTGTTTGGCGCAACCTTTCGAAAGCATCTACCGTTGTGCTGCAGGGAGACCATCGAGAGGGGCCGACGTGACCACCACCGCTGACAGTGCCGCCATCACTGCCCAGGACCGCTCCCAGGGCCGGCTCGAGCCGGTGCATGCGATGAACGAAGCCACGCATCCCGAGGGGCCCAAGCGCTCCCTGCCGGGCCGGCCTCCCGGCATCCGGGCGGACAGCTCCGGACTCACCGACCGGCAACGCCGGGTGATCGAGGTCATCAGGGACTCGGTGCAGCGACGGGGTTACCCGCCGTCGATGCGCGAGATCGGCCAGGCGGTCGGTCTCTCCAGCACCTCCTCGGTGGCCCACCAGCTCATGGCCCTCGAGCGCAAGGGCTTCCTGCGCCGCGACCCGCACCGTCCCCGCGCCTACGAGGTACGCGGCTCCGACCAGGCCGCGGCCGTCCAGCCCACCGACACCGCGGGGAAGCCCGCCGCGTCCTATGTGCCGCTGGTCGGCCGTATCGCTGCCGGTGGTCCGATCCTGGCCGAGGAGTCCGTCGAGGACGTCTTCCCCCTGCCCCGGCAGCTCGTCGGCGACGGCGAACTGTTCGTGCTGAAGGTCGTGGGTGACTCCATGATCGAGGCCGCGATCTGTGACGGCGACTGGGTCACGGTCCGCCGCCAGCCGGTCGCCGAGAACGGCGACATCGTGGCGGCGATGCTCGACGGCGAGGCGACCGTCAAGCGCTTCAAGCGCGAGGACGGCCATGTCTGGCTGCTCCCGCACAACGCGGCCTACGAGCCGATCCCCGGCGACGACGCGACCATTCTGGGCAAGGTGGTGGCCGTACTGCGCCGCGTCTGAGCACGGCTCGGGGCAGGCCCCGACCCGCCGCCCCGCCCCTGACCGGGCCCCGGGACCCCTGCGCCGGTTCCGGGGTCCTGTGCTGCCCGGACCCGCAGGCTCACTGCCCCTCTGCGTCGGCCTCCGTCCGCTTCGCCGCCGCGTCGATCGCGGCCAGCGACCTGCGGACCTGGTTGCGGTCCGTCGTGTACCAGAAGTCGGGCAGCGAAGCCTTCAGATAACTCCCGTAGCGCGCGGTGGCCAGTCGCTGGTCCAGCACGGCCACCACACCCCGGTCGCCCGAGGCGCGTACGAGACGGCCGGCGCCCTGCGCCATGAGCAGCGCGGCGTGGGTGGCGGCGACCGCCATGAAGCCGTTGCCGCCGGCCTCCTCCACGGCCTTCTGCCGCGCGCTCATCAGCGGGTCGTCCGGGCGCGGGAACGGGATCTTGTCCATGACCACCAGCTGGCAGCTCGGCCCCGGTACGTCGACGCCCTGCCAGAGCGACAGCGTGCCGAAGAGACAGGTCTCCGGGTCCGCCGCGAAGTTCTTGATCAGCTCGCCGAGGGTCTCCTCGCCCTGGAGGAGGATCGGGTACTCGGGGATGCGGGTCCGCAGCTCCTCGGCGGCGAGCTGCGCCGCGCGCATCGAGGAGAACAGACCCAGGGTGCGGCCGCCGGCCGCCTGGATCAGTTCGGTGAGCTCGTCCAGCATGTCCGCGCGGTCGCCGTCCCGGGCGGGACGCGCCAGATGCTTCGCCACATACAGGATGCCCTGCTTGGGGTAGTCGAACGGCGAGCCGACGTCCACGCCCTTCCACTGCGGCAGGTCCTCCCCCTCGAGCCCCTCGGCACCCAGCCCCAGCGACGCCCCTACGCCGTTGAAGTCGCCGCCCAGCTTGAGGGTCGCGGACGTCAGCACGACGGAACGGTCGGTGAAGAGCTTCTCGCGCAGCAGCCCGGAGACGGACATGGGAGCGACCCGCAGGGAGGCACCGAAGCGGTCGTGGCGCTCGTACCAGACGACGTCCCACTCGGAGCCGTTGGTGATCCGCTCCGCCACGTCGTGGATGCTCTCCACGGAGGCGAGGGCCTGCTTGCGGACGGCGTCCTCGTCCTGGACGGACTTGTCCCGCGTGCTCCCCATCGCGGAGATCACCGTGCGGCAGGCGTCACGCAGCGCCATGAGCGCGTAGCCGAGGTCCTCCGGGATCTCCTCCAGCCGGCCGGGCAGGGCCAGCTCCATCAGCCGCTCGAACCCCTCCGCGGCCGTCTGGAGCTGGTCCGCGGCCTTCTCGTTGACCAGTTTCGCGGCGCGCCGCACCGCGCGGTTGACCTGTCCGGGGGTGAGCTCGCCGGTCGCGACTCCGGTGACCCGGGAGACCAGCTCATGGGCCTCGTCGACGATCAGCACCTCGTGCTGCGGAAGCACCGGGGCGCCCTCGATGGCGTCGATCGCCAGCAGCGCGTGGTTGGTGACGACCACATCGGCCAGCTTGGCGCGCTCACGGGCGGTCTCGGCGAAGCACTCGGCTCCGTAGGCGCACTTCGTGGCGCCCAGGCACTCCCGGGACGACACCGACACCTGGGACCAGGCCCGGTCGGACACGCCCGGCGTCAGGTCGTCCCGGTCACCGGTCTCCGTCTCGTCCGACCAGTCGCGCAGCCGCAGCAGATCCTGGCCGAGCCTGCTGGTGGGGGCGGCCGCCTCGAACTGGTCGAAGAGGCCCTCCTCCTCGTCCTGCGGCACGCCCTCGTGGAGCCGGTGCAGACACAGGTAGTTGGAGCGGCCCTTGAGCATCGCGAACTCCGGGCGGCGGCGCAGCAGCGGATGCAGCGACTCCACCGTGCGCGGCAGGTCCCGCTCGACGAGCTGGCGCTGCAGGGCCAGGGTCGCCGTCGCCACCACCACCCGCTCCCCGTGCGCGAGCGCGGGCACCAGATAGCCCAGGGACTTTCCGGTGCCGGTGCCCGCCTGGACCAGCAGGTGGGAGCCGTCGTCGATCGCCTCGGCGACGGCTTCGGCCATGGTCACCTGGCCGGGGCGCTCCGTGCCGCCGACAGCGGTGACGGCAGCATGCAGGAGTTCGGGGAGTGAGGGCTTCGTCATAGCGCGACCACCCTACGACCCGGCACTGACATTCGTGCGATCACGGCGGAAGCCGGGGATGCGATCAAGACGGATCTCCTCGGGTCGGGGCGGGGGAAGCGGAGGGTGCGACACGGAGGGGCGGGCGTGCCTGGCGCTACAGCAGCCGGCGCAGGGAGCGGTCCCGGATCATGAGGGCGGCCCGTTTGCCGGGCAGATCGGCCTCGGCGGAGAAGCGGAAGCCTGCCGTGAGGAACGCGGCGACGGAGGCGGTGTTGCGCAGGTCGGGTTCCGCGACGACGCGCGGTGTGGGGGGCCGGTGGTCGAGCGCGAGGTCGGCGACGGTGCGGATCAGGAGGCTGCCGAGGCCCCTCCCCCGGTCGCCCGGGGCGCCGATGAGGACGTGCAGGCCGGTGTCGAGGGGCCGGGCCGGGTAGTGACGGGCCAGCGGATCCAGGTCCGCGCGGTAGATCTCCCAGTAGCTCATCGGCGTGCCGTCGAGGACGCCGAGGCACGGCACGCTGCGGCCCTCGCCGGTGAGCTGGGCCCGTACGTGGTCCGCCGTGCGTGCCGGTGGCCCGGACAGCTCCCAGAACGCGGCGACGGCCGGGTCGTTCATCCACCGGACGAGCAGGGCCAGATCCCGTTCCAGCCGCACGGGGACGAGCCGGAACAGGCCCGCGGGGGTGTGGGCCGGGCCCCACGCGGTGACGGTGCCCGGGGTCATGAGTGCAGAGGGTTGGCGATGGTGACGTAGACGGACTGGGTGTCGACCGGGCCGGCGAGTTCGTCGAGACCGTGCAGCCGGGTCAGCAGATTGGCCTTGCAGCGCAGCAGCGGGGAGTCGAGCAGGCGGGCGGGCACGGTGCCACGGTTCCGGGCCGGTCCGGCGCGGACCTCGGTGAGGAAGCGGCGGAAGGCCGCGAGCAGCAGCGCTTCGTCGGCGAGGCCCTGGGAGCCGAAGGCACCGATGAGCCCCAGGACGTTGTTGACGCCCAGGTAGTAGGCGAAGCGTTCGTCGGTGACCGCGTCGGGCACGAAGGTGTCGCTGTGCTCACCGATGCCGGGCAGCCGGGCGTCGAGTTCCGCGCGGCGCGACGCGCGGAAGTAGTAGCCCTGGTTGTCCCGGTAGCGGGCGCCCGCCGGCCAGCCGTCGGCGTCCAGCAGGAGCAGGGTGTTCTGCTGGTGCGCCTCCAGTGCGATGCCGGCCGCTGCGTCGAGCCACAGCACGGGCCGGACCACGTGCTCGAGGTAGCGCAGGAACCACTCGGCGGCGACGGCCCCCGGCGGCCGGCCCGTGCGAGCGGCGAGGCGGGTGATGATCTCGGCCAGCCGGGACCGCATGGCGCCCCCGCCGGGCCGGGGGCGCGGCGAGACGAGTCCGGCGACGCAGACGACGTCGTCGTGCGGCCGGAACGGGTTGTGCCGGATCACGGCGTCGAGCCCGGGCACGGGGTCGCCGTCCGGCGCGTTCACGGCGACCCAGGCCGGGTCGCGGACGATGTCGAAGCCGGGGTGCGCGGCCCGCCACTGCTGGGACAGTCCGGTGCGCAGGAGGCGGTGGACCTCGACGCCCCGGTGGAGTTCCTTGCGGAGGTTCTCCCGCCGGGAGTTGGTGATGCGCAGGGCCAGCGACAGCTTGAGCATGGCCGGGGCGCCGGTGCGGTGGACGGTGCGCACGGAGGAGGTGGGGTGCCAGGGGGCGCCCCGGCTGCCGAGGTCGCGGAGCAGTCCGGTGTCCAGGAGGGCCGCGGTCTCCCGGCGGTGGCGGACGTGGCGCAGTTGCCAGGGGTGCACGGGGAGGGCCGCGTATCCGTCGGGCAGGGGCAGACCGGCACCGGCGAGCCGGGCGGTGAGGCGGGGCGCGGTGACGGGGCGTCCACGCTCGGTCCAGGCGGAGTCGGTGGCGAGCAGGGAGGGGGCGACCGCGAGCCAGTGCAGCGGGAAGGAGCCGCGCAGCTCGGGTGAATAGTGCTCCGCCTCGGCGTCGGAGAGGCCCTCACGGCTCTTGGGGTCCGGGTGCAGCGGGTGGCCCAGGAGGAGCGCCTGCTCGGCGGCGAGGAAGAGGTCCGGGTGGGGGTCGGCCGGGTCCTTGCGCCGTTCGGCGAGGAAGACGGCGACACGCCGGACGGAGTCGGCGACGCGCGCGACGAGATCGGTGCCGGCGCCCACCGGGGGCGGCGCGGAGGGAAGGCGCACACCGCCACCGCGCGGTGAGCGCACCCTCTCCGGCCCGCCACCGGCCCCGACGGGCGCATCCCCGGCACCCGGCACGACACGATCCCTGACCGCCGCACCCTCGGCGCCCGGACCGGCACCAGCCCCGACCCCCGCATCCCCGGCATCGGGCCCCGCATCGCCCCCGACCGCCGCACCACCGACATCCGGCCGGGCACCATCCCCGACCGCCGCACCCTCGGCGTCGGGACCCGCGCCATCCCCGACCCCCGCACCCCCGACATCCGGCCCGGCACCATCCCCGACCCCCGCACCACCCGGACCCGGACCCGCACCAGCCCCGACCCCCGCACCCCCCGCCTCCACACCTGCGCCGCCCTCCCTGGCGAGGAGGGCGGTCAGCAGGACGGCGTCGACCGGGGCGGCTGGTTCCGGGGTGCCGGCCAGGCGCGGGGGCCCGAAGCGGTGCAGGCCCGTCGGGGACCAGTACCGGACGGGGACGAGCAGGGCCGTGCCGCTGGCGGGCAGGGCGATGCGCAGGACGTCACCGTCCGGCGCGGGGAGGCCGGTCTCCCGTACCCAGCAGCGCAGGAGATTGTCGAGGGCCGCGGCCTGTGCAGCCCCGAGCGGGTCGGGCTGGTCCGTGTCGGCGGGCCGTGCGGCGCCGGACGGCCTCCTCTCCTGCTGCGGAACCGCGGAACGCGCGCGGTCGGCCGGTGCGGGGGTCGTGTGCATGGCGGGTCCTCGTCGAAGGCGCGGGGGGTCGGAAGTGCGGCAGGGCGGGTGCGGCCGAAGCGGTGCAGCGGACGGGCGGCCCGTGTCAGCCGGCCCGGACGCGACCGCCGCGCGGTGCGCGGGACTCCCCGCGCGGCAGTCCGCGAGGAGCGGAGCGGTCGTGTACCGCCGCGTGGAGTGCGTCGGCGAACCGGTCCAGGACGGCGGTGGCCTGTTCGTCCGTGATCGTCAGCGGCGGCAGCAGCCGTACGACGCGCCCGCCGGGGCCGCCCACGTCGACGAGCAGACCGCGCCGCAGGCACTCCCGCCGGACGGCGGCCGGAAGCCCCGGAGCCCGCGGAGCCGCCCCGGAGCCGTCGCCGCGCTCCCGCACCTCGTCCGCCAGTTCGACCCCGATCAGCAGCCCCCGCCCCCGCACCTCCCGGACGCGACCGAGCTCCTCGGCGAGTGCCCGGAGCCGGGCGAGTATGCGCGTGCCCAGGGCCGCCGCGTGGTCGGCGAGGCGGTTCTCCCGCACGTGGGCGAGGGTCGCGGTGCCCGCCGCCATGGCGAGTTGATTGCCCGTGGGGGCGTCGCGCGTGCCGTCGCGCACGTCGATGTCGTCGCGGTGGACCACGACGGCCAGCGGCAGACCGCCCCCGGCGGCCGCGGACAGCACCATCGCGTCGGGCGTGCTGCCGCTGTGCTCCACGGCCCAGAAGGCACCGGTGCGCCCGAGTCCCGTCAGGGTCTCGTCGGCGACCACAGGGCACGGCGCACGCGGACCGCGCGGCGCGCACGGCTCACGCGCCGCGCGTGTGCCCGGCGCCGGGAGCGCCCCGCCACCCGCACGCTCCCCTCCGCTCCAGAAGAGCGCGTCGGTGAGCTCCAGGACGTCGCCGCGACCGGTCGCCGCGCGCACCGCGTGGAGCGCGGTCGCCCTGGCGTCACCGGCGGCCGGCCCGCAGAACCGCACGCGCGCACGGCCGGCGAGCCCGGGCGGGAGGGTCCGGGACAGCTCGGCGACGAAGGCGTCCCGGACCGGGGTCGCCACGTCGGAGACGTGCAGCGGTGCGCCCGAGTCGATGACCCGGCGCATCGCCTCGAGCACCACGGGGTGGTTATGGCCGAGGGCGAGGGTGCCCGCGCCGGAGAGGCAGTCCAGGTAACGGCGGCCGTCCGCGCCCTCGATGGTCATCCCCCGCGCTCTCACGGGGACGATCGGCAGCACCCCGGCCTCCGGCCCGCCATACGTCGATTCCGCCACCGTCCTGCGTCCTCCACCGCTCGCGCCGCACCACGGGCAGGGGGACTCCGCGCGATCCGCGGTCCCCCACCGTTCCCAACCCCGGGCCGCCGACGGGGTTACGGGTCGCTGCGGGATCCACGGGCGCACGGGCGGCGGCGGCCGGCACACCGCACGCCCCCCTCAAATCGGCCGATCTGCGGACGATTGGCCAGGTCAGACGGCTTGTAGCTGAACCGTTGCCGTTCCGTCGGACGTCCCCCACAGCGAGCGCATAGTGTGTGGTGCCGTTCCCGAAGGCCGTCGGAGCTCCCGTGAACTCGTCACGTTTCGCGGGTGTGCGGGTGGCCGAAGCACCATCTTCGTTCATTTCAGGGGGAGTCAGATCATGCGATCCATACGGCCGTCGTCCAGCACCCGCAGAGGGAGGAGGGCACGGCGCGGCACCTCCCCCGTTCTGGCCTCCGTCGCACTCGCCTCCGCGCTCGCGCTCACCGCCACCGCCTGCGACTCGGGCGACACCGACGCGAGCGCCGACACCTCCGCGACCGCCGCCGCCGACGACGGCAAGCTCAAGATCCCGGACGACATCAGGGACCGGCTCAAGGAGCACGGGATCGACCTCGACAAGTGGCGGGACGGCGCCTGGAAGAACTGGGACAAGGACGACTGGCTGCGCGAGGCCCAGGACTTCGTCAACCCGATCATCGAGGGCCTGTGGGACCCGGACCGCATGCGGGACGCCGAGGAACCGGACCAGGGTGTCGACGAGAGCGACATCTCCGGTGACCAGGGCGTGACCGACCCGGCTCCGGAGCCGGTGCAGGCGAAGGCCGTACCGCCGTCGTACAGCGAGAACGCCCCCACCGCCGGCAAGGTCTTCTTCGATTCCCCCGAGGGGACGATGGTCTGCTCGGCGACCGTGGTGCAGGACCCGGCCAACCCGGGCAAGTCCAACATGGTGTGGACGGCGGGCCACTGCGTGCACGCCGGCAAGAAGGGCGGCTGGTACCGCAACATCGCGTTCGTGCCGTCGTACAACGACTCGGGCATGACGGCGAAGGAGCTCGAGAGCGCCTCCAAGGAGGAGATCGCTCCGCACGGTGTCTGGTGGGGCGAGTGGGTGCAGACCTCGGACCAGTGGATCGAGCAGGGCGGCGCCACGGGCGGTGACGGCGCCGCGTACGACTTCGCTGTGCTGCACGTGACGCCGGAGAAGGGCAGCGGCGGCAAGTCGCTGGAGGAGACGGTCGGTTCCGCGCTGCCGGTGGACTTCGCCGTCCCCGCCGTGTCGAAGGTGGCGGAGATGACCGCGACCGGCTACCCGGCCGCTCCGCCGTACGACGGCCAGACGCTGTACCAGTGCGCGGACAAGCCCGGCCGGCTGTCGATCAGCGCCTCCGACCCGACGATGTACCGCATCGGGTGCAGCATGACCGCCGGTTCGTCCGGTGGCGGCTGGGTCGCGAAGGGTTCGGACGGCAAGCCCGCGCTGGTGTCCAACACCTCCATCGGCCCGGTGACCTCCGGCTGGCTGGCCGGACCGCGGCTGGGTGAGGAGGCCAAGGGCGTGTACGACGCCGTCAGTGAGAAGTTCGCCGGGCAGTGACCGGCTCGTCCGGTCCGGGAGCGCCGCGCGCCCGGACCGGACGCCGCGCCGGGCGTGCCGCGTCCCGGCCGTGCGGAAGACGCGTGCGCGGCACGGCATTCATTCATCGCAACGGGGGTCATCTCACCATGCGCTGTACACGTACGTCCGCTTCGCGCGGGCGGGGACGCCGTCGTACCGTCCTCGCCGCCGCCGGGCTGGTCGCCGCCCTGGCGCTCACCGCCACCGCGTGCGGCGGTTCCGAGGAGGACCGGGCGAGCGACAAACCCGGCGCCACCACGTCGCAGGCGGCCGACAGCGACGGCGGCGGGGTGCGGGCCCCGTCCGACATCGCGGACCGGCTCAAGGAGCACGGGATCGACGTCGACAAGTGGAAGAACGGCGGCTGGGAGGACTGGGACAAGGACAAGTGGCTCCGTGAGGCCGAGGACTTCGTCAATCCGGTGATCGAGGGCCTGTGGAAGCCCGACCGGATGCGGTCCGCGGAGGAGGCCGACAAGACCGTCACCGTCAAGGACGCCTCGGCGGCCCGGGGGTTCAGCGATCCGGAGCCCGCCGCGGTCCGTGCGGAGGCGGAGAAGACGCCCTACCACGAGAACGCGGCGCCGGTCGGCAAGGTGTTCTTCGACTCGCCCGAGGGTCCCGCGGTCTGCTCCGGAACGGTCGTCAAGGACGTGAACCACCCGGGCAAGTCCAATCTCGTCTGGACGGCCGGGCACTGTGTGCACGCCGGCGGCAACGGCGGCTGGTACCGGAACCTCGTCTTCGTCCCGGCCTACAACGACCTCGGCAAGTCCGCGGCCGACCTGGGCAACGCGAGCGCCTCCGAGGTCGCCCCCTACGGCAACTGGTGGGCGGACTGGGCGTCGACCTCGAACGGCTGGATCCAGGGCGGTTCGCACACCGGCGGTGACGGCGCGGCGTACGACTACGCCGTGCTGCACGTCAAGCCGGAGCAGGGGAGCAAGTCGCTGGAGGAGACGGTGGGCGCCGCGCTCGACGTGGACTTCTCCGCCCCCTCCGCGGCCGAGGCGGGCAGAATGGGTGCCTGGGGCTACCCGGCCGCGCCGCCCTACGACGGCCTGCAGATGTTCAAGTGCCTGGACGCTCCGGGCCGGTTCTCGCTGGCGTCCGATCTGCCGTCCATGTACCGCATCGGCTGCACGATGACCGGCGGTTCCTCCGGCGGCGGCTGGTTCCGGGTGCGCGACGGCGAGACGGTGCTGGTCTCCAACACCTCGATCGGCCCGACGGACAACACCTGGCTGGCGGGCCCGCAGCTGGGTGAGGACGCCGAGGCCCTGTATCGGCACATGAGCAAGACCTACGGCGGTCAGTGACCGGCACGCTCGGCGCACACGCAAGGCCCGCCCCCCGCGGTGAGCGGGGGGCGGGCCTTGCGCGTGGTGCTGGTACCGGTGCCGGTGTGATCAGCCGGCCGGGGTGGGAACGTACGGCGTGAGTTCCGCCGCGAGCTCCTCGTGCACCCGGACCTTGATCAGGGTGCCCTCCGGGGTGTGCTCCTCGGAGATCACCTCACCCTCGTCGTGGGCGCGGGCGACCAGCTTGCCGTGGGTGTACGGCACGAGCGCCTCGATCTCCACCGACGGGCGGGGGAGCTCGTTGTCGATGAGCGCGCGCAGCTCCTCGATGCCCTGGCCGGTGCGCGCCGAGACCGCGATGGAGCGCTTCTCCACCCGCAGCAGCCGCTGAAGGGTCAGCGGGTCGGCCGCGTCGGCCTTGTTGATCACGACGATCTCGGGTACGTCGGTGGCGCCGACGTCCCTGATCACCTCGCGTACGGCGGCGAGCTGCTCCTCGGGGATCGGGTGCGAACCGTCCACCACGTGCACGATCAGGTCGGCGTCGCCGACCTCCTCCATGGTGGAGCGGAACGCCTCGACCAGGTGGTGCGGCAGGTGCCGGACGAATCCCACCGTGTCGGCCAGCGTGTACAGCCGGCCGCTCGGGGTCTCGGCCCGGCGCACAGTCGGGTCGAGGGTCGCGAACAGGGCGTTCTCTACCAGGACGCCCGCGCCCGTGAGCCGGTTGAGCAGCGAGGACTTGCCGGCGTTGGTGTAGCCCGCGATGGCGACGGAGGGCACCTTGTGGCGCCTGCGCTCCTGGCGCTTGATCTCGCGGCCGGTCTTCATCTCCGCGATCTCCCGGCGCATTTTCGCCATCTTCTCGCGGATCCGGCGCCGGTCCGTCTCGATCTTGGTCTCACCGGGGCCACGGGTGGCGAGGCCGCCGCCCTTGCCGCCGCCCATCTGCCGGGACAGCGACTGGCCCCAGCCGCGCAGCCGCGGCAGCATGTACTGCATCTGCGCGAGCGCGACCTGCGCCTTGCCCTCTCGGGACTTGGCGTGCTGGGCGAAGATGTCGAGGATCAGGGCCGTACGGTCGATGACCTTGACCTTGACGACGTCTTCGAGGTGGATCAGCTGGCCGGGGCTGAGCTCACCGTCGCAGATGACGGTGTCCGCGCCCGAGTCGAGCACGATGCCGCGCAGCTCCTCGGCCTTGCCGGAGCCGATGTAGGTGGCGGCGTCGGGCTTGTCGCGGCGCTGGATCACGCCGTCGAGGACGAGGGCGCCGGCCGTCTCCGCGAGGGCGGCGAGCTCGGCCAGGGAGTTCTCCGCGTCCTGCGCGGTGCCCGAGGTCCACACCCCGACGAGCACGACGCGCTCCAGGCGGAGCTGCCGGTACTCGACCTCGGTGACGTCCTCGAGCTCGGTGGAGAGCCCGGCCACGCGGCGCAGGGCCGCGCGCTCGGAGCGGTCGAACTGGTCGCCGTCCCGCTCTCCGTCGATCTCGAGGCTCCAGGCGACGTCCTCTTCCATCAGGGCATCGGCCCGAAGACCGTCGGGATAGGTGTGCGCGAGGCGCTTGGTGTCCTGGGAAGGGGAAGAAGAGGAGGTCATTGGATCCTTACGTCGTCGGTGAGCCTGCTGTGACGGAGCCGGTCCGGGGGACCTTCCGTCACTGTCCACAACGTCCGGGTGGTCCGGGAGATTCCCGTGCCCCGTGGGGTGCGGACCTGACGATGGTCGCACGGTACGGCCCGTCTCGTCACCGTGTTATTCCCGTTCCGCGTCCGCTCGACGCACGGGCAGGTGGGGGGACGGTACCGGGCGCAGGGAGGGCCGGGCGTCGCGGTTCGCGGCCTTCCACTCCGGGTGGCCGGGCATCGGCGGGGTGGTGGTGCCGTGCAGCCAGGGGTGCAGGAAGCCGGACAGGTCGCGTCCGGCGACGTCGGAGGCCAGACGGACGAAGTCGGAGGTCGAGGCCGTGCCGTCGCGGTGGCGGGTGACCCACTCGCGTTCCAGGCGCTCGAACGCGGTGCGGCCGATCTCCTGGCGCAGGGCGTACAGCACGAGTGCGCCGCCGGCGTAGACGTTCGGCCGGAAGATGCCGATCTTGCGGCCTGGCTCCGGGGGGTTCGGCGACGCGGGCGGTCCGCCCGCCGCGCGCCAGGCGTCGGATGCCTCGTAGGCGGCCCTCATCCG
Source organism: Streptomyces speibonae (assembly GCF_984686075.1). NCBI lineage: Bacteria > Bacillati > Actinomycetota > Actinomycetes > Kitasatosporales > Streptomycetaceae > Streptomyces > Streptomyces speibonae. Next base: position 2,147,715 of record NZ_OZ480260.1, read on the forward strand.
GGCTTCGAGGGAGCGTCCGCCCCGCTCCTCGGCGTACAGCGCCTCGTACCAGGTGGCGTGCGCCTCGTTGAGCCACAGGTCCGACCATGTGCGGGGGGCGACACTGTTGCCGAACCACTGGTGGGCCAGCTCGTGCACCATGATCGATTCGACGTACCACTCCGGGAGGGCGGGGTCGGTGAACAGCTCCCGTTCGAAGAGGGAGAGCGTCTGGGTCTCGAGGGCGAAGCCGGTGGACGCGTCGGCCAGGAGCAGGCCGTAGGTCGCGAAGGGGTAGTGCCCGGCCTTCTCCTCCATCCAGGCGATCTGGGCCGGTGTCCTCGCCAGCCAGGGTTCGGCCTGCGCGCGGTGCTCGGTGGGGACGACGTCCCGCAGGGGCAGACCGTGCGGCCCTGTGCGGTGCACGACCGTGGAGCGGCCGATGGAGACCTGGGCGAGTTCGGTCGCCATGGGGTGCCGCGTCCGGTAGGTCCATGTGGTGGCCGCGCGAGTGCGGTCGACACCGGCGGGCAGACCGTTGGCGACGGCCGTGTGGCCTTCGGGGGCGGTGATCCGGAAGGTGAACATCGCCTTGTCGGAGGGGTGGTCGTTGCAGGGGAACACCAGGTGGGCGGCGTCGGCCTGGTTGGCCAGGGCGAGGCCGTCCGCGGTGCGCACCCAGCCGCCCTCGCGGTCCCCGGGCACCGGGTCGCTGGTGTGCCGGACGGTGATACGCGCGGAGTCGCCCGCGTCGAGAGCGTCCTCGGGGGTGATCACCAGGTCCTCGCCGGCGCCGGTGAAGGCGGCGGGACGGCCGTCGACCTCGACCGAGTGGACCGTGCCGTGGGCGAAGTCGAGGTTGATCCGGTCCAGGCGGGCGGTGACGCGGGCGTCGATGGTGGTGACGGCCTCGAGCGGCCGGTCGTTGCGGCCGGGGTAGCTGAGGGCGAGGTCGTACGCCAGCACGTCGTAGCCGGGGTTGCCCAGGTGGGGGAAGAGGCGGTCGCCGATGCCGAGCGGTTCGGCGGGGGCGCTCGCGGCGAGCAGGCAGACGGAGACGGCGGAGGCGAGCAGTGCCGTGGCCGCGCTGCGGCGGCGGGCGAGGGGGTGCGGGGTGAGCGGCATGTCCCACGGCTATCAGCGCGCGCGTGCGCTGCGGCGACGGCGCGCTTTCGGCCCACCCGATCGGGTAATCACACCGCCGCTCGGCCGCTTCGTGCCGTGGTCAGACGCCCTGGTCGTGCCGCTGGGCGCGGCTCACGTCGTACACCCCGGCCACGTCCCGCATGGCGCGCATGAGGGCGGGCAGCTGGGCGGCGTCGGGCAGCTGCACGGTGTAGGTGTGCCGTACCTGCTGGCGCTCGGGCGGTTCGACGGTGGCGGAGACGATCTCGGCGCCCTCGACCGCCATGGCTTCGGTGAGGTCGGCGAGCAGGTGCGGACGGACGAACGATTCCGCCACCAGCGTGACCCGGCACTCCGCGCCCTCCCCCCAGCGCACGCCGACCTCCGCGCGCCCCGCGCCCTTCATCCGCGCCACGGCGGCGCACCCGGTGCGGTGCACGGTGACCGCTCCCCCGCGCACGGCGAACCCGGTCACCTCGTCGGGCGGTACGGGCGTACAGCAGCCGGCGAGCCGTACGGCGGCCCCCTCCTGGGAGGTCAGCACCTGGGCGGCGGCGGGACGGCCGAGGGCGGTCTCCGGGGCCTGTGGAGCCTGCGCAGGGGCCGGGTCGTCGGCGGCCGGCCGGGAGGAGGCCGGCGCTTCGGTTCCCGCCGCGGGGTGGGCGGCGAGCCACCGCTGGATGGCGATCCGCGCCGCCGGGGTGTGCGCGTGGTCCAGCCACTCCCGGGACGGGGCGGAGGCGGCGTCCTGGCCCATGAGCAGCTGGACGGTGTCGCCGTCCTTCAGCACCGTGCTCAGCGTCGCCAGCCGGCCGTTGACTCTCGCCCCGATGCAGGCGTGGGCGTCCTCGCCGTACTGCGCGTAGGCGGCGTCCACGCAGCTCGCGCCCTCGGGCAGGCCCAGCGTGCCCCCGTCGGGGCGGAAGACGGTGATCTCGCGGTCCTGGGCGAGGTCCTCGCGCAGGGTGGACCAGAAGGTGTCGGGGTCGGGCGCGGCCCGCTGCCAGTCGAGCAGCCGGGAGAGCCATCCGGGCCGGGTCGGGTCGACGCGCTCGCCGTCGCTCGTGGCCTGCTCCTCCGAAGGGGCGACGTAGGGGTTGCCGAGGGCGACGACGCCGGCCTCGGCGACCTTGTGCATCTGGTGGGTGCGGATGAGGACCTCGACGACCTGGCCGTCCGCGCCCGCCACCGCGGTGTGCAGCGACTGGTACAGGTTGAACTTCGGTACGGCGATGAAGTCCTTGAACTCCGAGACGACGGGCGTCATGCAGGTGTGCAGTTCACCCAGGACGCCGTAGCAGTCGGCGTCCTCGTTCACCAGCACCAGCAGCCGGCCGAAGTCGGCGCCCCGCAGCGGTCCCCGTTTGCGCGACACGCGGTGCACGGAGACGAAGTGGCGGGGCCGGATGAGGACTTCGGCGGTGATGTCCGCCTCGCGGAGCACCTTGCGCACGTCGTCGGCGACATCGGCGAGGGGGTCGTCCGCGCGGGCGGCGTTGCGGACGATCAACTCCCGTGTGTGCTCGTACTCCTCGGGGTGCAGGATCGCGAAGACCAGGTCCTCGAGCTCCGTCTTGAGGGCCTGGACGCCGAGGCGTTCGGCGAGCGGGATCAGCACGTCCCGGGTCACCTTGGCGATGCGCTCCTGTTTCGCGGGGCGCATCACGCCGAGGGTGCGCATGTTGTGCAGCCGGTCGGCGAGTTTGATCGACATCACGCGGACGTCGTTGCCGGTGGCGACGAGCATCTTGCGGAAGGTCTCGGGTTCGGCGGCGGCGCCGTAGTCGACCTTCTCCAGTTTGGTGACGCCGTCGACGAGATAGCGCACTTCCTCGCCGAACTGCTCGCCGACCTGTTCCAGCGTCACATCGGTGTCCTCCACGGTGTCGTGGAGCAGCGAGGCGGTCAACGTGGTGGTCTCGGCGCCGAGTTCGGCGAGGATGAGGGTCACGGCCAGCGGGTGGGTGATGTACGGCTCACCGCTCTTGCGCATCTGGCCGCGATGGGAGGACTCCGCCAACACATAGGCGCGGCGCAGGGGTTCGAGGTCGGCGTCGGGGTGGTGGGCGCGGTGGGCGTCGACGACGTGTCCGATGGCGTCGGGGAGCCGGTCGCGGGCGGTGGTGCCGAGGAGTGCGGCGCGGCCGAGGCGGCGCAGGTCCAGACGGGGGCGGGTCTTCCTGCGGGATCCCGCGGGTGCGGTGTGACCAGACGTCACAGAGCCTGGGGTCGCTGGATTCACGGCCTCCGCGTTCATGGGCACCTCCGGCTGCGTGGACCGGCGGACGGTGTGCCCCAGGGTGGACTCGGGCGCAGGGAACGGCGTTCGTTTCCCCGTCCGGGCCGGTGCTTGATGCTACCGAGGCCGACCCCGTGGGGCTGGCCGCCTCCGGCCGATCGTGAAACGGATCACCCCATCGAGCGAAGGTCGATCAGGGGGTGCTTTCACGCCATCGGGTCGGTTCTCCGCCTTGATCCTCAAGCCGGAGATCCTCTCCGCCCTGCGGATGTGATCATCGGGCGGGCCGGAGGCTGGGAAGGTGCGACCGCGTTCCGGTCAGCGAAGGGCGTTCTTCAGCCACTCGTCGTCAATCTCGCCCTCGGCGACGATCACCGCGGGACCCGTCATCTCGATCTCGCCGTCGGGCCGTTCGGTGATCACCAGCGTGCCGCCGGGCACGTCCACGGTGTACGTCGCGGGGGTACCGGTCACGGCCGGGTCGGCGCCGTCCCTGCGGGCGGTGGCGACGGCGACCGCGCACGCGCCCGTACCGCAGGACCGGGTCTCGCCCGCCCCGCGCTCGTGCACGCGCAGCGCCACGTGCCGCGGGCCGCGGTCGACGACGAACTCCACGTTCACGCCGTCCGGATAGGCAGTGGCCGGGCTGAACGGGGGCGGGGTGAGGAGGTTGCCCGCATGGGCGAGGTCCGCCACGAACGCCACCGCGTGGGGATTGCCCATGTTCACGTTCCGCGCGGGCCAGCTGCGCCCGCCGACGCGCACGGTGACCTCGCCGTCAGGGAACAGCGCCCGGCCCATGCCGACGGTGATGCCGCCGTCCTTGGCGATGTGCACGGACTTCACTCCCCCGCGTGTGGCGACCGCGATGTCCCCCTCGGAGACATGGCCGGCGCGCTGGAGGTAGCGCGCGAACACGCGTACGCCGTTGCCGCACATCTCCGCGACCGAGCCGTCGCCGTTGCGGTAGTCCATGAACCACTCCGCCTCGGCCGCCATCTCCTTCGCCTCGGGGTGGGCCGCGGACCGCACGACGTGCAGCAGGCCGTCGCCGCCGATGCCCGCGCGGCGGTCGCACAGGGCGGCGACGGCGTCCGGCGGGAGATCGAGGGCGTTCTCGGGGTCCGGGACGATCACGAAGTCGTTCTCCGTGCCGTGCCCCTTGAGGAAGGCGATCCGCGTGCTCATTCCTCGATCGTACGAGACCACCGCGTGCCGGCGGCCGCCCGGTGCGGTCAGCGGAGCCTGGCGACCCGCATCACCGCGAGGACCACCACGGCGGCGACCATCACGGCGTAGGCGGCCACGACCCGCCAGTCGGCTCTGCGTCCGGACCCCCGGGCGGGGAGGCCGGGCCAGGTGTAGCCCACCCTGCGGGCGGCCATCATGCCCCAGCCCGCCGAGCACGAGCAGATCAGCAGCCCGAGCATGGCGATCACCGCGCCGCTCTCACCGAAGTCGAAGGCGAGCGGGAAGGCGAACATCAGGGAGCCGACCGCGGCCAGTCCGACGATGGGGGCGAGCTGCCAGATGCGCAGCCGGCGCTGCGGGCGCAGCTCCACCTCGACCTCGCCGCCGGCGAACATCTCGTCGGGCCCGGGGCCGTCGTCGGTCACCCCGCCCGGTGTCTCCTCCGGCCCGTCGGGGCTGAGACGGTCGGTTTCCTGCTCCGGTGCACCCCGCTCGGTGGTGAGCGGCTCGGTGCCGTGTGCGGTGTCGCGAGGGCCGGCCTCCATCGCCACGCGCCCTCCCAACTAGGACTCCACTTGGTCGATCGAAGCTCGATGATGGCACGGTGTCACAGGCCCGGATGACGGCCTGGGCGTCCCGATGCCAGGACGTGATCAGGCTGTAACCGGTCGTTCGACCAACGACATCGCGAGGCGTGGAAGTTCCGCGAGGTCCTCCGCGGCCCCACTCAACCAGTGCACCCGGGGATCGCGTCTGAACCATGAATCCTGACGGCGCGCGAAGCGCTTGGTGGCACGAACGGTCTCGGCCCGTGCCTCCTCGAGCGTGCACTCCCCGGCGAGCGCCGTGAGCACCTGCTGGTAGCCGAGGGCACGCGACGCCGTACGCCCCTCGCGCAACCCCTGCGCCTCGAGTGCGCGCACTTCCTCGACGAGGCCCGCCTCCCACATCAGGTCGACCCGGCGGGCGATGCGCTGATCCAGTTCGGGGCGGGCCACGTCGACGCCGATCTGGAGGGTGTCGTACACCGGGTCGGGGACCGGGAGGTTGGCGGTGAAGGGCCTTCCGGTGATCTCGATCACTTCGAGCGCGCGGACGATGCGGCGGCCGTTGCTCGGCAGGATCACGCGTGCCGCCTCGGGGTCGGCCGCCGCGAGGCGCGCGTGCAGCGCTCCCGAGCCGCGCAGGGTGAGCTCCTCCTCCAGCCGGGCCCGGACGCCGGGGTCGGTGCCGGGGAACTCCAGGTTGTCGACGGCCCCGCGGACGTAGAGGCCGGATCCGCCGACCAGGACGGGCCAGCGTCCGCCGGCGAGCAGCGCGTCGATCCGCTCCCGGGCCAGCCGCTGGTACTCGGCGACCGAGGCGGTCTCCGTGACGTCCCAGATGTCCAGCAGGTGGTGCGGGACGCCTTGGCGCTCCTCGGGCGTCAGCTTGGCGGTTCCGATGTCCATCCCCCGGTAGAGCTGCATGGAGTCGGCGTTGACGACCTCACCGCCGAGCCGACGGGCCAGGAAAACACCCAGATCGGACTTTCCGGCCGCGGTGGGTCCGACGACTGCGATGACGCGGGGGGCGGGGGGTGCGCTGCTCACCGACCCAGTCTCGCAAACCTCGCAGCACGCTCTCGAACGGGTTACGTGACGTGATGTCCACCGGGTCGTTGCCCGTTGCGAGGTTCCTGCCGCCGGATCGCGGCGGCGACGGCCCGGCTCACACGAATGGGCACACCGGGCCACGCAGAATGCAGCCCGCACGAGTAACGTATGGAGTGGATATGGGCGTTTTTGCACGACTTTTTCGGAGGTCGAAGACCACGGAGGAGACGCGGGCCGCCGAGACTCGGACCGACCCGGCGCCGACCGGTCCCGAAGCGGACGACGCGGCCGGGTCCGCCGAGCCGCAGGGGTCCGCCGAGGCGCGGGAGACCGTCGAAGCGACGGCCAAGGAGGCCGACGAGGTCGGCTCCGGCGAGTCCGTCGACATCCCCAAGCAGCAGTCCTCCGAGTCCGCCGGCAGCGAGGCCGGTGAGGGCGCCCGCACGTAGACGGCCGCGAGGGAAGGTACATCATGGGTCTGCTGGACAATCTGAAGGCCAGGATCGGCCCGGCCAGGGACAAGGTCTCCGGGCTCGCGCAGCAGCACGAGGACAGGATCCAGCACGGTCTGGACAAGGCCGCGCAGACCGTCGACAAGCGGACCAAGGGCAAGTACAGCGACCGGATCCAGTCGCGCACCGGCAAGGCCAAGGAGGCCGTGGACCGTTTCGCGCACAAGCACGACCCCGGTCAGGGCTCGGAGGGCGGCACCACCCCGCCGGCCGGGCCGCCGCCCGCGTCCTGAGCCGAGCGGCACAACGACGGACGGCCGCGGAGCACCCCGGGCGCTCCCGGCCGTCCGCCGCTGTTCCGGCAATCCGGCTACGGCTGCCGCACCGCGGCCCGGGTCCAGGCGGCCACGATGTACCCCACTCCGTAGGGGGCGTCCTCGTAGAGCAGCGTGCCGTCCAGTTCCCCGGCGTCCGCGGCCGCCCCGGCGAGCACCTGCCAGGGGGCCCGGCCGGACACCCTCAGCTCACGCGCCGGCCCGTCGTCCAGCGCGCGCAGCGCTGCGGTGTCGGCGGCGCCCAGCGCACGGGCGAGGTCCGCGTCGAAGGGCGCGGCCCGCTCGTCCAGGTAACCCGGCGCCTTGAGCGTGCGGCAGGCACTGGCGTCGCCCATCACCAGCAGCGCCACCCGCTCCGCGCGGCCGGCGATCGCCGCCCCCTCCTCCAGGCACCGCTCGGCGGTGAGACCGTCGCCCACGCCCCGGCCTTCGACCGGGGCCGCGGTCCACCCGGTCCGCTCCAGCAGCCAGGCGCCCACGGCGAGCCCGTACGGGAGGCGGCCTCCCGGCGCGGCCCCGCCCCGCCCGAGGGTGACGTCCAGGTCGACGCCGAAGCCCCGGAAGGACCCCGGGGTGCCCTCCGGGTAGCTCTCGGGCCCGGCACCGTCCGCCGGGCCGACCACGACGAGCAGGTCGGGGCGGGCGGCGGCGAGCACGCCCAGCGCGTCCGTGCAGGCGGCACGCGCGGTGTCCAGCTCGGCGGCGGCGCCCGCGGCGACCTCGGGCACGAGCAGCGGCGGACAGGGGCAGACTGCGGCGGCGACAAGCATGATCAGCAGCCTACTGCGGCGGCCCGGACCCGCCCCGCCGAGCGGTGCGCACAGCGCGGGCCGCGGGCTCCGGGCCGGTCGTGTCAGTCGACGGCGCAGCCCCCGGTCATCGCCGGCAGCGGCTCGGGCACGCCCACCTTGGGCAGGCCCAGCATCACGCCCGCGGGCCGCGCCGCCTTCTCGGCGGTGCGCTTCTCCCAGGCGTCGCCCGCGCGTGTGCGGCGCACGTCCAGTACGGCTCCCTCGGCGAGGAGGTGGTGCGGGGCTGCGTAAGTGATCTCGACGGTCACCACGTCGCCGGGACGCACCTCCTGCTCCGGCTTGGTGAAGTGCACCAGGCGGTTGTCGGGGGCGCGGCCGGAGAGCCGGCGGGTGGTGTCGTCCTTGCGGCCCTCGCCCTCCGCGACCATCAGCTCCAGGGTGCGCCCGACCTGCTTCTTGTTCTCCTCCCAGGAGATCTCCTCCTGGAGGGCCACGAGCCGCTCGTAGCGCTCCTGGACGACCTTCTTGGGGATCTGGCCGTCCATCTCGGCGGCGGGGGTGCCGGGACGCTTGGAGTACTGGAAGGTGAACGCCTGGGCGAAGCGGGCCTCGCGGACGACGTGCAGGGTCTGCTGGAAGTCCTCCTCGGTCTCGCCGGGGAAGCCCACGATGATGTCGGTGCTGATCGCCGCGTGGGGGATCGCGGCCCGGACCTTCTCGATGATCCCGAGGAAGCGCTCCTGCCGGTAGGAGCGGCGCATCGCCTTCAGGACCGGGTCCGAGCCGGACTGCAGCGGCATGTGCAGCTGGGGCATCACGTTCGGCGTCTCGGCCATGGCGGCGATCACGTCGTCGGTGAAGTCGCGCGGGTGCGGCGAGGTGAAGCGGACGCGCTCCAGGCCGTCGATCTTCCCGCAGGCCCGCAGCAGCTTGCTGAACGCCTCGCGGTCGCCGATGTCGGAGCCGTAGGCGTTGACGTTCTGCCCGAGCAGGGTGATTTCGGAGACGCCCTCGGCGACCAGGGCCTCGATCTCCGCGAGGATGTCGCCGGGGCGGCGGTCCTTCTCCTTGCCGCGCAGCGCCGGGACGATGCAGAAGGTGCAGGTGTTGTTGCAGCCGACGGAGATGGACACCCATGCGGCGTAGGCGCTCTCGCGCCGGGTCGGCAGCGTGGAGGGGAACGCCTCCAGCGACTCGGCGATCTCGACCTGTGCCTCCTCCTGGACGCGGGCGCGCTCCAGCAGGACGGGCAGCTTGCCAATGTTGTGCGTGCCGAAGACGACGTCCACCCAGGGGGCCCGCTTCACGATGGTGTCGCGGTCCTTCTGCGCCAGGCAGCCGCCGACCGCGATCTGCATCCCGGGCCGCCTGGCCTTCTTCGGGGCGAGGTGGCCGAGGTTGCCGTACAGCTTGTTGTCGGCGTTCTCGCGGACGGCGCAGGTGTTGAAGACGACGACGTCGGCGTCGCCGTCGGAGCCCTCGGGGGCGCGGACGTAGCCCGCGTCCTCCAGCAGCCCGGACAATCGCTCGGAGTCGTGGACGTTCATCTGGCACCCGTAGGTGCGTACTTCGTAGGTGCGCGTGCCGCCCACTGACTGGCTCCGGTCGATGCTGCTCATGCCCTTAAGAGTAGGCCGTGTCGGTGACAGCCTTCCGCCGCGCGGCCCGCCGGCCGTTCAGTGCCGGCCCGTCAGCCCTTCAGGGCCAGGTGGTACGCGGTGCCCCAGAGCACCAGCGCGCATCCCAGACCCACCACGATGCGCAGGGCCTCCCGCGGCAGGCCGGCCGCGGTCAGGACGAGACCGACGAGGGCCACCGCCGACAGCAGGGCGCCCGTCCACCGGTACTCCCGCTGGTCGTACAGGCGGGCGAGCGGGAAGAAGTGCAGCCCCACCACGAGCGCGACGGCGGCCGGGAGAGCCCGGACATGGCCGGATCCGGCGGTCGCGGCGATCACTGCGGCGATGGCCACCGCCTCGGCGGCGTTGACCAGGCCCACGCCGCGCGCCCAGTTCGCCGGCAGGTTCACGGTCCGCGGCGAGGGGGCGGCGTCCTTGCGGCGGCCGAGGCGGATCGCCACCGCCGTGACGAGGAGGGCCGCCGCCTCCAGGGCCACCGGCACCACGTCCGTCGCCGTGCCGGTTCCGGAGGCGCCGGTGAAGGCCCAGAGCAGTGCGAAGACGGAGAGGACGACCGTGCCCCGGCGCCGGAGCCGGCGGGTGAGCTCGACGCACTCGTCGCCGACGGTGGCCGGAACCTGCTGTGTCCGCGTCATGGCTGGAGCGCACAGCGATCACCGAGGCTGAATCGAACATATGCGTGAGGAACGAACGGTCGAGAGCTTCTGTCGGCCTGCCCGCTCAGGCCTCCTCGCTCGGCACCCACCCCTGCCGCCGCAGCACCGCCGCGACGTCCGGCGCCTCGTAGTGCTCGCCCTTGAGGACCTTGCCGTCGGCACGCCTGCTCACCTGCCCGTCGGGCCCCAGCTTGGTCATGTTGGAGCGGTGGATCTCGGCGATCACCGCGTCCAGGTCGATGCCGTGGACCAGCGCCGTGCCGTACGCGACGTAGACGACGTCGGCCAGTTCGTGCGCGAGCCGGTCCAGCGGGCCCGTCACCGACACCTCGGCGACCTCCCTGGCCTCCTCGGCGAGCAGCTCGCCGCGGTGGGCGGCGAGCTCCGGCGAGACCTCGGACGGTACGTCCCTCGCGTCGAGGCCGAAGGCGCGGTGGAACTCACGGACCAGCTCGGCGGGGGAAGCACTCGTACGGCGGTCGGCGGAAGCACTCATGCCGCGACTGTAGCGGCCGGTCACGGCCCGGCCGCTGTGAGCTCCGCCCTGGTCAGCGGGCACCCGGGCTGGCAGGATCGCGCGCATGCCCCACGTGCTGTCCCGCATCGGCCGGCGCCGGGCCCTGCGGGGCGCGGTCGCCGCCTTCGTGGCGCTCGGACTGCTGCTGTGGTGGCAGTCGCCCTGGAGCGAGGAGCCGCCCGGCGGGACGATCACACTGAGCACGGGCACCCGCGCGGGGGTCTACCAGAAGTACGGAGAGCTGCTGCGCACCTCGCTCGCCACACACATGCCCGACCTCGAGGTGCGGCTGGAGACGAGCGACGGCTCCCAGGAGAACGTGCGCCGCGTGGCGACCGGCCAGGCCGACTTCGCGATCGCCGCGGCCGACGCGGTCGAGACCTACCGCCTGGACGACCGGCCGGGGGCGGACCGGCTGCGCGGGGTGGCGCGGCTGTACGACGACTACGTGCAGCTCGCCGTCGCCCGCGGCTCGGGCATCCGCACCGTCGAGGACCTGCGGGGCAAGCGGGTCGCCATAGGGCCGCCGAAGTCGGGGGTCCGGCTCATCGCCAACCGGGTGCTGGAGGCGGCCGGCATCGATCCGGAGAAGGACATCGAGCCCTCCCCGGACGGCATCGACACCGGACCGGAGCGGCTGGGGCACGGCCTGGACGCCTTCTTCTGGTCGGGCGGGCTGCCCACGGACGGCATGCGGGCGGTCACGGAGGAAGGCGGACTACGGTTCGTCCCGATCGACACCGGCCTGGTGTCGAAGCTCCACGAGCAGGGCGGCGCCGCGCGCCACTACCGCGCCACCAACATGCCCGAGTCGGCGTACCCGGGCAGTCAGCTCGGCTCGGCCGTCCCGACGATGGCGGTGTCCAACCTGCTGATCACCCGGACCGACGCGGACCCCCGAATCACCGAGTGGCTGACCCGCATCGTGCTCAGGAGCCGCGACAACATCGGGGCGCACGTTCACTCCGCCCAGCTGGTCGACGTCCGCACCGCGATCTACACCGATCCGCTCCGGCTGCACGACGGCGCCCGCCGCTTCTACCGGTCCGTCAAGCCCTGATCCGCCCCGGCGGGGGCGTTCCTGGGCACCGTCACGGTCACCCGCAGCCCGTGCGGCTCGTGACGCTCGTACACGATCGAGCCTCCCCCGGCCGCGAGCAGGGCCCGTGAGATGGACAGGCCGAGCCCCGAGCCCTTGATGTTCTGGTGCCGGCCGCTGCGCCAGAAGCGGTCGCCGACGCGGGTCAGCTCCTCGTCGGTCAGCCCCGGACCGTTGTCGGTGACGACGACGGTCGACACGTCGCCGTTGGAAGCGACGCTCACCTCGACGGTCTCACCCTCGGGGGTGAACTTCACGGCGTTGTCGATGACGGCGTCCAGCGCGCTGGACAGCGCCACCGGGTCGGCCCACGCGGTGGTCGGCGGGCAGGTGCCGGTCAGTCTGACGCCCTTGGCCTCGGCGGTGGGCGCCCAGGCCGCGACGCGCTCGGCGGCCACGGCGCCGATGTCGGTGACCTGGAGGTCGGCCTCGCTGTGCTCGGCGAGCGCCAGGTCGAGCAGGTCGTCGAGGACCTGCGCCAGACGCTTGCCCTCGGCCTGGACGGAGGCGATCTCCTCGTTGCCCTCGGGCAGCTCCAGAGCGAGCAGCTCGATGCGCAGCAGCAGCGCCGACAGGGGGTTGCGCAGCTGGTGGGAGGCGTCGGCGACAAAGGCGCGCTGCTGCTCCAGCACGCTCTCGACGTTGTCCGCCATCTCGTTGAACGACCGCGCGAGGCGGCGCAGCTCCGGCGGCCCGCCGGCCGCCGCGACCCGGGACTTCAGCCGCCCGGTGGCGATGTCGTGGGTGGTGGCGTCCAGGATCCGTACGGGGCGGAGCACCCAGCCGGTCAGCCGCAGCGCCGCCCCGACGGCCAGCAGCATCGCGGCCGACTCCCCGGCGGCGATGACGAGCCAGCCGTGCAGGATGCGGGAGCGCATCGGACCGGTCGGCGAGTCGGTGACCACCACCGCGACGACGTCGCCGTCCCGGATGACCGGCGAGGCCACCACCAGGCTGCGGTCCTGCCAGGGCCACACCTGCTCGGGGTCGTGGCTGCGGCGGCTGAGCAGCGCCTCCGCGAAGGCGTCGCGCACTTCGCCCGTGGGGGGCAGGAACCAGTCGTCCGGGGCGTGGGCCATGGGGGAGTCGTTGCGGTAGAAGACGCCCGCGCGGATGCCGTAGACCTCGTGGTAGCTGCGCAGCTCGCTGTCGAGCGTCTCGCGGCGCTCGTTGACGTCGCCACCGGCCGGGTCGGCGGGCTCGGTGACGAACTGGGCGAGTGCGGCGAACCGCGCCGTGTCGTCGATCCGGTCGACGACGACCTTCTGCTGCTGCGCGCCGGCCAGGCTCACGGCCAGCGGGACGCCGAGGGCGAGGAGGACGGCCGCCATCAGGACGATGAGCAGCGGAAGCAGCCGTGTGTGCACCCGGCCCCGCTACGCCGCGGGCGCGACGAGCCGGTAGCCGACGCCGCGCACGGTCTCGATGAGGGCGGGCATGCGCAGCTTCGAACGCAGGGAGGCGACGTGCACCTCCAGGGTGCGTCCGGTCCCCTCCCAGCTGGTGCGCCAGACCTCGCTGATGATCTGCTCCCGGCGGAAGACGACGCCCGGCCGCTGGGCGAGCAGGGCGAGCAGGTCGAACTCCTTGCGGGTCAGCTGGACGACCGTGCCGTTCACCGTGACCTTGCGGGTCGGCAGCTCGATGAGGACGGGGCCGAGGCGCAGTTCGGTCTCCGTGCCGCCCGTGGTCTCCTCGTGGACGCTGCGCCGGCTGACGGCGTGGATCCGCGCGAGCAGCTCCCCCGTGTCGTAGGGCTTGACCACGTAGTCGTCGGCGCCGAGGTTGAGCCCGTGGATGCGGGAGCGGACGTCGGACCGCGCGGTGACCATGATCACCGGGGTGCCGGTGCGCTTGCGGATCTTGCCGCAGACCTCGTAGCCGTCCTGGTCGGGCAGTCCGAGGTCGAGCAGGACCACGCCGAAGCCCTCACCTTCCGGGACGAGAGCCTGGAGAGCCTCCTCGCCGCTGCGCGCGTGGGTGACGTCGAACCCGTGCCGCGCCAGCACCGCCGACAGTGCGGCGGCGACGTGGTTGTCGTCTTCGACGAGAAGCAGTCTCACCCGGGCCCCCTTCCGTTCATCGGCCGTACGATCTCCTTGTACAGAATTGGTGTGCACGCGCGCGTGCACCTTGCAGTGACGCCGATGGATGAGGACGGCGTCAAGGGGGTTCCGGTTGCGCTTCGGTACCGTTACCCGGCCGGTATGAGCCCTGCTCACAACTGCTACGACAGGTGTCCGATTGCTATCGGATCGTGATGCTCAGATTCCCCTCAGATGTAATGACGCAGGTCTGAAGGATTACTACTGTCCTCCGAAACCGAGGAGGACGGAGCCTGAGAGCGATGACCGAAGTATCGGTGGCCAAGGAAGATGTGGCCGCGACCGGCGATCTGGTCGTCCTGAAGAGCGTCAACAAGCACTTCGGCGCGTTGCACGTACTCCAGGACATCGACCTCACGATCGCCCGTGGCGAAGTCGTCGTGGTCATCGGACCCTCCGGGTCCGGCAAGTCCACCCTGTGCCGCACCATCAACCGTCTGGAGACGATCGACTCCGGCTCGATCACCATCGACGGCAAGCCCCTGCCCCACGAGGGCAAGGAGCTCGCCCGGCTGCGGGCCGACGTGGGCATGGTCTTCCAGTCCTTCAACCTTTTCGCGCACAAGACCGTGCTCGAGAACGTGACGCTGGGCCAGATCAAGGTCCGCAAGAAGGACAAGAAGGCCGCTGAGGAGCGGGCCCGTGCCCTGCTCGACCGGGTCGGTGTGGGTGCGCAGGCGGACAAGTACCCCGCTCAGCTCTCGGGCGGTCAGCAGCAGCGTGTCGCCATCGCGCGGGCCCTGGCCATGGAACCCAAGGTCATGCTCTTCGACGAGCCGACGTCGGCTCTCGACCCCGAGATGATCAACGAGGTGCTGGAAGTCATGCAGCAGCTCGCCCGCGACGGCATGACCATGATCGTCGTCACCCACGAGATGGGCTTCGCGCGTTCCGCGGCGAACCGCGTGGTGTTCATGGCCGACGGCCGCATCGTCGAGCAGGCTACGCCGGACCAGTTCTTCAGCAACCCGCGCAGCGACCGTGCCAAGGACTTCCTGTCGAAGATCCTTCACCACTGACGGCGCGCCCCGCGCCCTGACGACCTGCGTCACCGGACCTGGACCGGGCCGCATCACTTCACCAGTCAAAAGGATGTGCACCATGAAGCTCCGCAAGGTCACCGCCGCCTCGGCCGCCGTGTTCGCCCTTGCCCTGACCGCCACCGCCTGCGGGGGCGACGACAGCGGCGACAGCGGTTCGTCCTCCTCGGGCGGCGGCGAGAAGATCAAGATCGGCATCAAGTACGACCAGCCCGGCCTGGGCCTGAAGGAGCCCGACGGTTCCTTCTCCGGCTTCGACGTGGACGTGGCGACGTACGTCGCCAAGGAGCTGGGCTACGAGGCCGACCAGATCGAGTGGGTCGAGACGAAGAGCGCGGACCGCGAGAACGCGCTGTCGCGCGGGGACGTGAAACTCATCGCCGCGACGTACTCGATCACGGACGAGCGGGCGGAGAAGGTCGACTTCGCCGGGCCGTATCTGCTGGCTCACCAGGACCTGCTCGTGCAGAAGGACTCGGACATCACCGAGGCCACCGACCTGAACGACAAGAAGCTCTGTTCGGTGACGGGCTCGACCTCGGCGCAGAACGTCAAGAAGGACTTCGCCCCGGACGCCCAGCTCAAGCAGGTCGGCACCTACTCGGAGTGCCTGGCCGCCCTGCAGAGCGGTGCCGTCGACGCGCTGACCACGGACGACTCGATCCTCGCGGGCTACGCCTCGCAGGACCAGTACAAGGGCACGTTCAAGCTCGCCGGTCTGAAGCTGAGCAACGAGAACTACGGCATCGGTGTCAAGAAGGGTGACACCGAGACCGTGAACAAGGTCAACGACGCGCTGGAGAAGATGGTCAGCGACAAGTCCTGGGACAAGGCAGTCGAGGAGAACTTCGGTCCGGCCGAGTACAAGAACGAGCCGGCCCCGGAGATCGGCAACATCGTCAAGTAGGCCCAGGACCGCAACGCGGGATCTTGAAAGGCGCGCCGCCGTCCGTCGCGATCAGGGCGGCGGCGCGCCGCGTCCGCTACGTACGCCACACACCCGGAAGCGCGGGAGATCGTGTTCGACTTTATTTCTGACTATGACGATCCAACCTTGTTGGGTGCGTTCTGGATGACGGTGAAGCTCACCGTGTTCTCGGGCGTCGGCTCCCTGATCTGGGGGACCTTGCTGGCGGCAATGCGGGTCAGCCCTGTCCCGCTGATGCGGTGGTTCGGCACCGCCTATGTGAACATCGTCCGGAACATTCCGCTGACCGTCATCATCGTCTTCACCTCACTCGGCCTCGCCGACATCTTCGGCATGACCATGGGAGCGCCGGACGACTTCGCACTCCAGGGCTTCCGTCTCGCCGTGCTCGGTCTGGTCGCCTACACCGCGGCCTTCGTCTGTGAGGCGCTGCGCTCCGGCATCAACACGGTGCCCGTCGGCCAGGCCGAAGCGGCCCGCGCCATCGGGCTGAACTTCACTCAGGTCCTCGGCCTGATCGTGCTGCCGCAGGCGTTCCGCTCGGTCATCGGCCCGCTCGCGAACGTACTGATCGCACTCACCAAGAACACCACGGTGGCCGCCACCATCGGTGTGGCCGAGGCCGCCTTGCTGATGAAGGAAATGATCGAGAACGAGGCACAGACTCTGCTCATCGGCGCGGTCTTCGCCTTCGGGTTCGTAGTTCTGACCCTGCCCACCGGCCTGTTCCTCAACTGGCTGAGCAAGCGCCTGGCGGTGAAGCGATGACTTCCGTTCTGTACGACGCCCCCGGCCCCCGCGCCAAGCGGCGCAACGTCATCCTGTCGGTCGTCTTCGTCGCCGTCCTGGCCCTCGCCCTGTGGTGGATCTACAAGACGATGGATGACAAGGGCCAGCTGGAGTGGTCCCTGTGGAAGCCGTTCACCCAGTCCGAGGCCTGGACGACCTACCTGCTCCCGGGCCTTGCGGACACCCTCAAGGCTGCGGCGCTGTCCATGGTCCTCGCGCTCCCGCTGGGCGCCGTCCTCGGCATCGCCCGGTTGTCGGACCACCGCTGGGTGAGGATCCCGGCCGCTGTGGTCGTGGAGTTCTTCCGGGCCATCCCGGTACTGC
Source organism: Streptomyces speibonae (assembly GCF_984686075.1). NCBI lineage: Bacteria > Bacillati > Actinomycetota > Actinomycetes > Kitasatosporales > Streptomycetaceae > Streptomyces > Streptomyces speibonae. The sequence continues at coordinate 2,164,481 of NZ_OZ480260.1, forward strand.
TGCTGATGCTGTTCGCCAACGAGTTCTTCGCGCGGTCCACGGACGTCAGCAGTGACGACCGGCCGCTGTACGCGGTCGTCACCGGTCTGGTGCTCTACAACGCCTCGGTCCTCGCCGAGGTGGTCCGGGCCGGCATCCTGGCTCTCCCCAAGGGGCAGAGTGAAGCGGCTCAGGCGATCGGCCTGCGCAAGAGCCAGACGATGACCAACATCCTGCTGCCACAGGCCGTCACGGCGATGCTTCCCGCCATCGTCAGCCAGCTGGTCGTCATCGTGAAGGACACCGCACTGGGCGGCGTGATGCTCGGATTCACCGAACTACTGAACACGCGCGGCACGCTGGCGGCCAACTACGCCAACGTCATCCCGAGCTTCATCGTGGTGGCGGTCATCTTCATCGTCCTCAACTTCATCCTCACCTCGTTCGCCTCCTGGCTCGAGGGTCGTCTGCGCCGCAGCAAGCGGAGCACCGGCGCGGTGCTCGGCGCGGACGACGTCGACGACCTCAACGCGGCCGAGGTGGGCGGTATTCACGGTACGGGCGCCGGGGGTGCCGTCTGAGGCGCTGCTGCCCGTACGACATGGGTGTGGCCCGCCGGGATCCGGCGGGCCACACCCATGTCGAGTGACCGGCCGGCCCGGTTGGTGCAGCGGAGCGATACGCCGCGGACCGGTGTGATGAGCAGTCAAGTGCTGAGACGCGCTGCTCCTCCCCCACATGATCGCCACCAGCCTTCGGTCACTTGACGCAAGCAGCGGCAATAGGTTGCATACGTTCTGTGATCGTGCACCCTGCTCCATCTTCCTGTTCCTCCCCGTCCCTTCGGACGTCGCTTCGGGCAGGGGGCGCCGCGCCGTGGACCCGGTGATCATCGTCGGAGCCGGGCCCGTGGGGCTGACGCTCGCACTGTCGCTGGCACGTCAGGAGGTGCCGTGCGTGCTCCTCGACGAAGGGCCGGGCAAGGACGAGCCCCGTCCGGCGCGCACCGTCGTCCTGCGGGAGGACACCGCCGCGCTCCTGGAGCGGCTGACCGGCGTGCCGCTCGCGCACGCCGGGGCGCGTTGGGCCGGATGGCGGTCGATGCGGCGCAAGCAGGTGACGTACGAAGTGGCGTTCGGCGAGGCCGATCCCGCTCCGCTGCACATCGCCCAGCACGTCCTGACGGGTGCTCTGCGGACGGCGCTCGCAGGCGAGCGGCTCGTCAAGATCGCCGCGGACAGCCGGCTGGACACCATAGAGCAGGAACGGTCCGGCGTCACCGCCCGCACGCGTGGCTCGACGGGTACCTGGTGGCGCGGCAGTTATCTGGTGGGCTGCGACGGTCCCCGCTCGACCGTGCGCAAGCTCCAGGACATCCGCTTCCCCGGCCGCACCGCGGTGGAACGTCACGCCGTGGCCGCGCTGCGCGCCGAGCTGCCCTGGCACGACGAGGCGCTGCTGCACCGGCTGCCGCCGTGGCGTACGTCCGGTCCCTCGGCCGGGGAGATCACCGCGCGGCCCCTGCCGGACGGGGTGTGGCGCCTGGACTGGCTGCTGCCGCCCGGCAAGGACCTGGTGACGCCCGAACTGCTGCTGGCCCGGGTGCGGGAGACGCTGGCCGGATGGACCGACGGCACGACCCCGCCGTACGAGTTGCTGGACACCGGTGTGCACACCGTGCACCACCGGCTGGCCCGGCGCTGGCGGGCCGACCGCGTGTTCCTCGCCGGGGACGCGGCCCATCTGCTCGGCACCCTGGGCACGCACGGGCTGGACGAAGGGCTCCGTGACGCCGACAACCTGGCCTGGAAGCTGGCGCTGGCCTGGCACCACGGTCCGCACGAGGCGCTGCTCGACAGCTATCAGACGGAGCGCCGGGCCATCGTCGCCTCGCGGCTGCGCGCGGCCGACCAGGCGCTGCCGCTGGTGCGCGGCGGCGGAGGGCTGCGTGCCTACGTCCCCGGCTCCGCGCGGGGGCACGACGCGCTCCTGATGGACGGTCACCTCGGCCGGGGCCCCCTGGGGGCGCCGGGGACGTACGCCGATTCGCCGCTCGCACCCGGGAGGCTCGAGGGCGAGGCGCCGGTCGGCACGGCCCTCGGGGCGGCGGTGACGGATGTGCGGGTCACCGCGGAGGACGGCACGTTCGTCCGGCTGCGGGACCGGCTCGGGCGCGGTGCGCTCCTGGTGGTGCTGATCGCCCCGGGCACGGGTGTGTGGGAGCGCCGGCACTGGGTGTCCGCAGGGATCATGCCCCGGCTGGCGGCCGCGGTCTCGGCCCTGCCGCACCGGGCGGAGCTGCTGGTCGCGGAGAGCTACCCGGGGGCGGCGGCCCACACCGTGCTGCTGGTGCGGCCCGACGGCCACCTCGTCACCGCGCTGAGCGGGGTCCGCCCGGCGGATCTGTACACGGCGGCGGAGGCGGTGCTCGGCGGGCCCGTCGCGGCGGGGGCGGAGGGCGACGCGGGCGCGAAGGCCGATGCGGGGGCCGGGTCACGCTGAGGCGTCGGTCGTCGCTTCACCCGTCCGCCCGGTGAGATCTGTACGGTCCGCACAGTGGCGTCGAGTTGATCCCATGATCCGCCTCGTGGTGTACTCCGCCTCGTGACCGACACCTGCGTGCGCCTGTGGCGACGGGTCCACATGGACCTCGTCCGCTATGCGGGCTGTGTGTGTCGCCCGTCCTGCTGATTCGCCTTTCTTTCCTCTCCGGCGCGCCGTCGCGCGCGCCCGTCGCGAACTCACCTCCAGGACGGTGCACATGTCTGTCTCCTCCCCTGCCCCGGCGCCCCTCTCCGCTCCCACGCAGGCGGACCTCCTCGACTTCGTACGGCGTACCGCGGCCGACGCCGAGCTGATCGCCTCCCTTCCGCTCGACCCCGAAGGGCGCACCTGGGTGCGGCTCGACGGGCCGGGCGGCAGTGAGGCCTGGCTGATCGGCTGGCCGCCCGGCACGGGTACCGGCTGGCACGACCACGCCGACTCCGTCGGGGCCTTCGTCACCGCTTCGGGTGCACTGAGGGAGAACTCGCTCGCCGCGCGGCTGCCCACCGACGGCTGGAAGACTCTGGAACTGACGGAAGGTGTGGACCGGGAACGCCGGCTGGCGGCCGGGCAGGGGCGGGCCTTCGGGCGGCACCATCTGCACGAGGTGCTCAACGAGTCCCCGGACCGGCACGCGGTGTCCGTGCACGCCTACTACCCACCGTTGCCGCGGATCCGCCGCTACAGCCGCAGCGGCCGGTTCCTGCGGCTGGAGCAGGTCGAACGGCCGGAGGACTGGCAGTGAGCGAGACGAAAGAACCGTCCGGCGGTCCCGTCGGGATCGACGAACTGCTGGAGCGGGTGCGCGAGGGGTACGACCGCGTCGAGGCGCGCGACGCCCACGAGGCCGCCCGCGCCGGCGAGGCGCTGCTGGTGGACATCCGCTACGCCGCCCTGCGGGAGCGGGACGGGCTGCTTCCCGGCGCTGTCGTGGTCGAGCGCAACGAACTGGAGTGGCGCCTCGATCCACGGGGCAGTCACCGCCTGCCCGAGGCGACGGGCCATGAGCTGCGCGTGATCGTGATCTGCAACGAGGGCTACGCGTCCAGCCTGGCCGCGGAGTCGCTCCACCGGCTGGGACTGCGCCGGGCCACCGATCTGGTGGGCGGTTTCCAGGCCTGGCGGGCGGCGGGACTGCCGGTGGTGCCGGCGTAGCGCACGGCTGAGGGCTCGGGCCTCGCCTGCTCAGAGCTCCTCGTCGCCGAGAAACTCGGTGTCCTCGCCCTCCTCCTCCAGCGCCTGCCGGACGACGCGCAGGGCGAGGCCCTCGGGGTAGCCCTTGCGGGCGAGCATGCCGGCGAGGCGTCGGATGCGCTTGTCCCGGTCGAGCCCGCGGGTGGCGCGCAGCTTGCGGGCGACCAGGTCGCGGGCGGTCTCCTCCTCCTGCTCGGAGTCGAGCCGGGAGACGGCCGCGTCGATCAGGGCCGGGTCGACGCCCTTGGTGCGCAGCTCGCGCGCGAGCGCCCGCCGGGCCAGTCCCCGGCCGTGGTGCCGTGACTCCACCCAGGCGTCCGCGAAGGCGCTGTCGTTGATCAGTCCGACCTCCTCGAAGCGGGACAGCACCTCCTCGGCGGCCTCGTCCGGGATCTCCCGCTTGCGCAGGGCGTCGGCCAGTTGCTGACGGGTGCGCGGAGTCCCGGTGAGCAGGCGCAGACAGATGGCGCGCGCCCGCTCGACCGGGTCCTTCGGAGGTTCCTCCCGCTCTGCCCTCGACGAGGAAGAGGCGCCTCCCTCCGCCGCGGCCGCGTCGCCGAAGGACCGGCGCCCGCGCCCGCGTCCACCGCGCGGCCCGCCGTCACGCGAGCCGCCCGCCCGTGCACCGCCGCCGCGCCGCCGGCCGCCACCGGTGTCCGCGTCCGTCAGGCCGTCCGCGCCGGTGCCGTCGTCGTACGCCGCTGCACCGCCCGCGGCTGAGCCCCGGCCGCCTGCGGTGCCCCTCCCCCGTGGGGCGCCGAAAGCGTCGGACGCGTACTCGGCCCAGTCGGTTCGTCGGGTCACGGGTCAGCTCTTGGCAGCAGCGGCCTTGGACTTGGAGCCCTTGGCCGCCGGGGCCGGTACCGCGGCCGGCTCGGCCGGAGCGGTGCCCGCGGCGTCCGCGCCCGCTTCGGCGGTCTCCTCGGGACGCACGCCGACGCCCAGCTTCTCCTTGATCTTCTTCTCGATCTCGTTGGCGAGGTCGGGGTTGTCCTTCAGGAAGTTGCGGGCGTTCTCCTTGCCCTGGCCGAGCTGGTCGCCCTCGTACGTGTACCAGGCGCCGGCCTTGCGGACGAAGCCGTGCTCCACGCCCATGTCGATCAGGCCGCCCTCACGGCTGATGCCCTGGCCGTAGAGGATGTCGAACTCGGCCTGCTTGAAGGGCGGCGCCACCTTGTTCTTGACGACCTTGCAGCGGGTGCGGTTGCCGACCGCCTCGGTGCCGTCCTTGAGGGTCTCGATGCGGCGGATGTCGATACGCACCGAGGCGTAGAACTTCAGCGCGCGGCCACCGGTCGTGGTCTCCGGAGAACCGAACATCACGCCGATCTTCTCGCGGAGCTGGTTGATGAAGATCGCGGTGGTCTTGGACTGGTTGAGCGCACTGGTGATCTTCCGCAGGGCCTGGCTCATCAGGCGGGCCTGCAGACCCACGTGGCTGTCGCCCATCTCGCCCTCGATCTCGGCGCGCGGGACGAGCGCGGCGACGGAGTCGATGACGATGAGGTCGAGGGCCCCGGAGCGGACCAGCATGTCCACGATCTCCAGCGCCTGCTCGCCGTTGTCCGGCTGGGACAGGATCAGGTTGTCGATGTCGACGCCGAGCTTCTTGGCGTACTCGGGGTCGAGGGCGTGCTCGGCGTCCACGAAGGCGACCTGGCCGCCGGCCTTCTGCGCGTTGGCCACCGCGTGCAGGGTCAGGGTCGTCTTACCGGAGGATTCCGGTCCGTAGATCTCCACCACACGTCCGCGCGGCAGACCGCCGACGCCGAGGGCCACGTCGAGCGCGGTCGACCCGGTCGGGATGACCTCGATGGGCTCCTTCGACCGCTCGCCCATGCGCATGACCGCGCCTTTGCCGAATTGCCGTTCAATCTGTGCGAGCGCGGCGTCGAGCGCCTTCTCGCGGTCGGTTCCTGCCATGGGTTCCACCCGGTTTGCTTGAGTCGATCGCTTCACGTCAAAGACGCTAGCGCCTGCCACTGACAACGCGCCCCGACGCACGTCCGGCCTGTGGACAACGTGGGCGCTTTCCCCTCCGAACCAGGACGGAACGCCCTTTGTTGAGCCTCACCGGCGCCCCCATAAGAATAGATGTTCGATTTTTGTGTCAAGTCGCGCCACGCCGCCCCCGGCGGCGGGCGGCCGGGTTCAGGACGGTTCGGTGTCCGGCTCGCCGGCGCGCGCCGCACCCGGCCGGCCGAGCCACAGCCGCCGGACGTACGCGATCACCCGCGCCCCGCCGCCGGGGCCGCGACGGCCGTCGCCGGGGCCGGGACCGGGATGACCGTCACCGGGGCCGCGGTGGCCGTGCACACGGGGGTCGTCCGTGACGTCGTACCGCTTCACATACGCCCCCAGGAACGCCTGGAGCGTGGCGACGGCGGGGATGGCGATCAGCGCGCCGACCGCGCCCAGCAGGGCGGTGCCCGCGACGACCGAGCCGAAGGCGACCGCCGGGTGGATGTCCACGGTCCTGGCGGTCAGCTTGGGCTGGAGCACGTAGTTCTCGAACTGCTGGTAGACCACCACGAAGACCAGCACCCACAGCGCGTACCAGGGGTCGACCGTGAAGGCGATCAGCATGGGCAGCGCGCCCGCGAGATACGTGCCGATGGTGGGGATGAACTGCGACACCAGGCCCACCCACACGGCCAGCACGGGCGCGTAGGGCACCTCGAGGAACTCCAGCAGCACGAAGTGCGCCAGGCCGGAGACGAGCGCCATCAGCCCGCGCGAGTACAGGTAACCGCCCGTCTTGTTCACGGCGATCTCCCACGCGCGCAGCACCTCGGCCTGCCGCGCGGGCGGCAGCACGGAGCACAGGGTGCGCCGCAGCCGCGGGCCGTCGGCGGCGAAGTAGAACGAGAACAAGGCGATGGTCAGCAGCTGGAAGAGGCCGCCGAGCACCTGCGCGGAGACGTCCAGCACCCCGGTGGCGCTGTCCTGGACGTAGGTGCGCAGCCAGTCGGAGCGCAGCAGGCCCTCCTGGATGTCCACCCGACGCAGCTCGGTGTCGAAGTGGGTGTTGATCCAGTTGATCACGGAGTCGAGGTAGTCGGGGAAGTCCTCGACGATCTTGATGATCTGCCCCGCGAGCATGGACCCGAGCAGCGTGACGAAACCCGCCCCCGCGATCAGGATGCCCAGGAAGACCAGGAAGGTGCCCAGGCCCCGGCGCACCCCGCGCGCGGCCATCCAGCTGACCGCGGGCTCGACGGCGAGCGCCAGGAAGAACGCGATCAGGACGTTGATCAACAGGCCGGTGAGCTGATGGAAGGCCCAGCTGCCCAGCTGGAACACGGCGATCAGCGCCAGCGCGAGCACCATGGCGCGCGGCAGCCAGCGCGGCATGCGGGCGCCCGGCGCGGCCGCGGGGCCCACCGGAGGCTCTTCGGGCGCCGGCGCGCCGGGCGGGGTGGGGTGCCGGTCCGCCGGCCCGGTCTCGTCAGTGGGTGCCACGGCTCAAGTTTCACCCACACGGGTGACTACCGTCCGCACCGCAGGTGTCTCTGTGACGATCAGCGCATTTCCCGGGGCACGTCCATCACCGCGCAGACCACCTGCCACACGGCCTTGGCGTCCCAGCCGGCCGCCAGCGCCTCGTGCACGGTGCGCCCGCCGAGCTCGGACATGACATGGTCGCGCGCGAAGGTGTCGGCGTAGCCCGTACCGAAGTACTCCGCCATCCGCTCCCAGAAAACCGTCAACCGCATGCCCCCAGTATCCCGCCTGTGGGGGTGGGACCCGGCCACTGCCCCTGCCGGGGCCGCCGTGCGCCTACGGTCGGTGCCATGGCCGACACCGGAGCTGCCCCGCCACCCCCGACGTCTCCTCCGCACGGCGCCCTCGCGCGGGCGGAGCGGTTCGTCCGGCTCACCGCGCGGGTGCTCGAGCAGCATCTCTTCGCCCATCACTTCCGGGGCGGCGGTGCCGCTCCGGTGGAGCGGGCGCTGGACGCCTACCGCAACGACGACGGCGGATACGGCCATGCGCTGGAGCCCGATCTGCGCGGACCGGTCAGCCAACCGCTGCACACCGCCCGCGCCCTGCGGGTCCTGGACGCGGTGGGGCGCTGCGGCGGCAGGCGCGCCGAGGACGTGTGCCGCTATCTGACGTCCGTCTCCACGGCGGAGGGCGCGCTGCCGGCGATCCACCCGAGTCAGCGCGGCTACCCGACGGCACCCTTCATTCCGGTCGTGGACGACCCGCCCGGAGAGCTGCTGGCCACCGGGCCGGTGGTGGGGCTGCTGCACCGCAACGAGGTGTGGCACGCCTGGCTGTTCCGCGCCACGGACTTCTGCTGGCAGGCCACGGAGACGCTGGAGAGGTCCCACCCCTACGAGATCGAGGCCGCGGTGGCCTTCCTGGACCACGCGCCGGACCGCGCCCGCGCGGAGGCCGCCGCCGAGCGGCTGGGCCGCCTGGTGCGCGAGCAGCGGCTCGCGGCCCTCGACCCGGACGACCTCGGCGCATACCCGGTCGCCGCCGGCTACGCCCCGGGCGAGCACCACTTCCCGCACGACTACGCGCGGACGCCCGGCTCCCTGGCGCGCGCGTGGTTCACCGACGAGGAGATGGCACGCTCCCTGGACCACCTGGCGGCCGAGCAGCGGCCGGACGGCGGCTGGCCCATCCGCTGGCGCCAGTGGGCCGAGGGCCCGTCCTTGGAGGGCCGCTGCCTGGTGACACTCGAGTCCCTGCGCACCCTGGTGGCATACGGCCGCCCCATCGACTAAGACCGTGTCCTACGTGGTGAGGCGGTCGTTGGTGCGGCCATGGGGCGGGGTACGTGGAGTTGGATTGTTCCGGACGGGCTGTGGGAGATCGCGAAGCCGCTGATCCCGCCGTCGAAGGTGCGGCCGCAGGGCGGCGGGACGCAGGACACCTGATGAGACGCTCTTCTATGTGTTGGTCAGCGGCTGCGCCTGGCGCGCTTTTGCCACCCTGTTTCGCATATCGAAGTCGACCGCCAACCGCCGGTTCCTGATCTGGTCGAGAGCCGGCGTCTGGGGCCGCCTCCACGAGGCCGTGCCACTCCGGCTCGACGATGCCGGCCTCGTCGACGTCACACGTGTCGTCCTCGACACCGCCCACGTCAGGGCCAAAAAAGGAGCGAACACCCAGGTCCGAGCCCCGTGAACCGAGGCGGCCTTTCTCGGACTCGCCGCCGCCCTGTGCTGCTGCAAGCGACTCGCCCGCCTCACCACGTAGGACACGGTCTTAGGCGTCGGGAGCCTTGATGATCTTCCCGTTCTCGTCGACGGTGTGGGTCTCCCAGTACTTGTCCCACTTGTCGCCCACGTGCTCGGGGACCTTGCCCTCGGGGTAACGGGTGTAGCCCTTCGGCGGCTCCTCGCCGTTGGGCACACACGCGCTACCGGTGTCGCCCACGGTTATGACGGGGTACTCGCCGCCGCCACAGCTCGCGTCCTCGGTCGAGCAGCCGGTGACCGCCAACAGCGCGACGGTCGCGGAGGCCATGGCGAGGACCCTCACGGGGCGGACGAGGCGGCGTCGGCGGCCGGTGGCCGAGGACTGGTCGAGCGGGTCGAGCCGGCTGGTACGGCTGGTCTCTCGCATGATGAACTCCCTTTGGCTGGTGGCAAGAAGAGCCTGCCGCGCGACGGCGCACCGATCATGAGTACGCGTACTCAGACAGGCACGGCGCTCACGCCTAAAGCAGACCCCACGGCACCCCCGGGACGGGCCTTTCCGTGCCTCCGGCGCGATGGCCCCCGTCGCGAGCCGCCTCAGCCGCCCGCAGCCCCCGCGCCCCGGTGGCATACGGCCGCACCGTCGACTGAGCGGACGCCACGGCTCCCCGCGACGGGCGGGCTTCTCACGCCGCGGGCCGTTTCACCCGCCCAGGGCCCGTACCCCCGCCGTCACCACGACCGCCGCGCCGACGACGAGGAGGAACGGGGCGCGCAGGATGAGGGCGACCGCGGCCGCCGCCAGTCCGGCCGCGCGGGCGTCCAGGACCAGCGCCTGGCCGTCGGAGAAGGTCTGCTGGGCCGTGAGGGCGGCGAGCAGGGCGACCGGCAGCAGCGCGGCCAGGCGCCTGACGAGGGGCCGTTCCAGGGCCCCGGCGGGCACCAGCAGTCCCGCGAGTTTCACGGCGTAGCAGCCGAGGACGGTCAGACCGATCGCGATCCAGATGTTCAACGGTCCCCCTCCCCCAGATCACCGCGCGACGCGCCGCGGCGGCCCTGTGCCCACAGCACGACCGGCGCCGCGAGCGCGGCCACCAGCACCGGCACCCCGGCCGGCAGGACGGGCAGCAGGCCCAGTCCCAGCAGCACGGCGAGCCCGGCGACGGTCCGCTCGGTGCCGGTCCGCAGCATCGGGGCGAGCAGCGCCAGGAAGACCGCGGGACCTGCCGCGTCCAGCCCCCACGCGTCGGTGTCCCCGATCGCCTCCGCGCCCAGCGCGCCGAGCAGCGTCGTGAGGTTCCACAGGATGTACAGGCTGAGCCCGGTCACCAGGAAGCCGATGCGGGCGCTGCGCCGGGTGGGCTGGGTGAGCGACACGGCGGCCGTCTCGTCGATGACCCACTGCGCGGCGAACGGCCGCACCCCGCGGGGAAGCGCCAGCAGCTGTGACAGACGCAGCCCGTAGAAGGCGTTGCGCACGCCCAGGAAGAACGCCCCCGCGGCGGCGGTGAAGGGTCCGCCTCCGGCGGCCAGCGCGCCCACCAGCGCGAACTGGGAGGCGCCGGTGAACACCAGCAGGCTCAGTGCGCAGGTCTGGAGCAGCGTGAGCCCGCTGCCCGCCGAGGTCACGCCGAAGGCGAAGCCGGAGAGTCCGACGGCGATCCCGACGCCGAGCGCGTCCCGGACGACGGCGCCGTCCGGCTTTCCTCCGCCGTCGTCCCGTATGCCTGAGGGTGCTGGTGTTGTCCGTTCCACTGCCACGCCCCGGACGCTACGAGAAGGCGGTTCCGCGCGTCTTGTACGTTCTTGCGCTCGCGCTGGTAGGCGCCCGGCGGCACGCCGACGATGCGGCTGAAGTGCCGGTTGAGATGCGGCTGGTCGGTGAAGCCCACCGCGAGGGCGGCCTGGGACGGCGCCGTCCCCGCGTCCAGCAGCCGCCGTGCCCGGCGCACCCGAGCGTCGGTGAGCCAGGTGTGCGGCGGCATCCCGTAGGTGTCCCGGAACGCGCGCAGCAGGGCGAACGGGCTGGTGCCGAGTTCGGCGGCCAGCCGGTCCAGGGTCGGTGGCGCGGCCATCCGCTCCTCCAGCACGGCACGCGCGCGTGCCGCGATCCGGGCGCCCGCCGTGCGCACCTCGCGTCGCGGCAGCGTCCCGCCGTTCAGCCGCAGCAGCCGGGTCACCGCCACGCGGAGCAGCGTGTCGGCGGCGAGCGCGTTGCCCTCGTCGGTGGCCCGCAGCACCTGGTGCACCAGGTGCACGGTGTAGGGATCGTCGAACACCGGTGTCGCGAATCCGGGCGTCCCGCGCAGCGTGGTGGTCTCGGCGGCGATCGCGGCCACCACATCCGGCGAGGGGTACACCGCGCCGTACTGCCACCCCTCCGGGACACCCGCCCTGCCGGTGTGCGGGGTGTCCGGGTTGACCAGGGCGAGCGTTCCCGCGCCCGCGTACACGTCGCCGCCGCCGTGGTGGAACACCTCCACCCCTTCGGCGATGCCCGCGATCACGAAGTGCTCGTGGGTGTGCCGGACGAACGACTTGCGTATGTACCTGGCACGCAGCAGATCGACACCGGGCAGTTCGTCGTACTGCCAGTGCCGCGCACGCTCCTTGCGCGATTCCGCCATACGGCCATTGTCACGCGGGTGGCGCGCGGCCCCGGCCGCCCCCGTCCCCTCCCCCGCCCGATTGTCAGTGGCGGGGTGCACGATGGACGCATGGTCAGCGATCCGCACCGAGCCCTGGACGGCTTCTCCTCCGCGACCCGCGGCTGGTTCACGGGGGCGTTCTCCGCGCCCACCGCCGCCCAGGCCGGGGCGTGGCGGGCCATCGAGGAGGGCTCGGACGTGCTGGTGGTCGCTCCCACCGGCTCCGGAAAGACCCTGGCCGCCTTCCTCGCCGCTCTCGACGACCTGGCCTCGTCACCGCCGCCCGCCGACCCCAAGAAGCGCTGCCGCGTGCTGTATGTCTCGCCGCTGAAGGCCCTGGCCGTCGACGTCGAGCGCAACCTGCGCAGCCCGCTGACCGGTATCCGCCAGGAGGCCGTGCGCCTGGGGCTGCCGGAGCCCGAGGTGAAGGTCGGCATCCGCTCCGGCGACACCCCCGCGGCCGAGCGGCGGTCGCTGGCCACCCGGCCGCCGGACATCCTGATCACCACCCCGGAGTCGCTGTTCCTGATGCTGACGTCCGCCGCGCGCGACGCGCTGACGGGCGTGGAGACGGTGATCCTGGACGAGGTGCACGCGGTCGCGGGCACCAAGCGGGGCGCGCATCTGGCGCTCTCCCTGGAGCGGCTGGACGAGCTGCTGCCCCGCCCGGCCCGCCGCATCGGCCTCTCGGCGACGGTGCGCCCGGTGGACGAGGTCGCCCGGTTCCTCTCCCCGCGCCGCAAGGTGGAGATCGTGCAGCCGGAGGCGGGCAAGGAGTTCGACCTCTCCGTGGTGGTGCCGGTCGAGGATCTGGGGGAGCTGGGCGGTTCCCCGGCCACGGAGGCGTCCGAGGGGGCCGAGCGGCCCTCGATCTGGCCGCATGTCGAGGAGCGGATCACCGACCTGGTGCAGTCGCACCGCTCGACCATCGTGTTCGCCAACTCCCGCCGCCTCGCCGAGCGCCTGTGCAACCGGCTCAACGAGATCGCCTACGAGCGGGCCACCGGGGAACCGCTGGAGGAACACCACTCCCCCGCCGAGCTCATGGGCGGCTCCGGGTCCGCCCAGGGCGCGCCCGCGGTCATCGCGCGCGCCCACCACGGTTCGGTGTCCAAGGAGCAGCGCGCCCTGGTCGAGGAGGATCTGAAGGCGGGCCGGCTGCCCGCGGTGGTGGCCACCTCCAGTCTGGAGCTGGGCATCGACATGGGCGCGGTGGACCTGGTGGTGCAGGTGGAGTCCCCGCCGTCCGTCGCCTCCGGCCTGCAGCGGGTCGGCCGCGCGGGGCACCAGGTGGGCGCGGTCTCCACCGGCGTGGTGTTCCCCAAGTACCGGGGCGACCTGGTGCAGGCGGCCGTGGTCACCGAGCGGATGCGCACCGGGGCGATCGAGTCCCTGCGGGTCCCCGCCAACCCGCTCGACGTCCTGGCACAGCAGCTCGTCGCGATGACCGCCATGGACACCTGGCAGCTGGACGACCTGCTCGCCCTGGTCCGCCGCGCGGCGCCGTTCGCCTCCCTGCCCGAGTCGGCCTTCACGGGCGTCCTGGACATGCTCGCCGGCCGCTACCCGTCCGACGCCTTCGCGGAGCTGCGCCCGCGCGTGGTGTGGGACCGGGTCACCGGCGAGATCACCGGCCGCCCCGGCGCCCAGCGGCTGGCCGTCACCTCCGGGGGCACGATCCCCGACCGGGGCCTCTTCGGGGTGTTCCTCGCGGGCTCCGACCCGAAGAAGGGCGGTGGTCGGGTCGGCGAGCTGGACGAGGAGATGGTCTACGAGTCCCGCGTGGGCGACGTCTTCACGCTCGGCACCAGTTCCTGGCGCATCGAGGACATCACCCGCGACCGGGTCCTCGTCTCCCCGGCGCCGGGCGTGCCGGGCCGACTGCCCTTCTGGAAGGGCGACCAACTGGGCCGGCCGCTGGAGCTCGGCCGCGCGGTGGGCGCCTTCCTGCGCGAGGTGGGCGCGCTGTCCAGGGACGACGCCCGGCTGCGGCTCGTCGCGGCGGGGCTGGACGCCTGGGCCGCGGACAACGTGCTGTCCTACCTCGACGAGCAGCGTGAGGCCTGCGGCCACGTGCCCGACGACCGGACCATCGTCGTCGAGCGCTTCCGCGACGAACTGGGCGACTGGCGGGTCGTCGTGCACTCCCCGTTCGGGGCCCAGGTGCACGCCCCGTGGGCCCTCGCGCTCGGCGCCCGCCTCTCCGAGCGGTACGGCATGGAGGCCCAGGTGATGCACGCCGACGACGGCCTCGTGCTGCGGCTGCCGGACGCCGACCTGATGAGTCTCGACCTGCTCGACCAGGAGCCGATGAAGGCCGGCACCGAGTACGACGCGGACCAGGCGCCCGTGGGAGCCGCCGACGTCGTCTTCGACAAGGGCGAGGTCGACCAGATCGTCACCGACCAGGTGGGCGGCTCCGCGCTGTTCGCGTCCCGGTTCCGCGAGTGCGCCGCCCGCGCGCTGCTGCTGCCGCGCCGCAACCCCGGCAGGCGCACCCCGCTGTGGCAGCAGCGTCAGCGCGCCTCCCAGCTGCTCCAGGTGGCCGGGGAGTTCGGCTCGTTCCCGATCGTCCTGGAAGCCGTCCGCGAATGCCTCCAGGACGTCTTCGACGTTCCCGGGCTCGTCGAGCTGATGGGCGACCTGGAGTCCCGCAAGGTACGGCTGGTGGAGGTCACCACCCCCGAGCCGTCCCCCTTCGCCCGCTCCCTGCTGTTCGGATACGTCGCGCAGTTCCTCTACGAGGGCGACTCCCCGCTCGCCGAGCGCCGCGCCGCCGCCCTGTCGCTGGACTCGCGGCTCCTGGCCGAGCTGCTCGGCCAGGCGGAGCTGCGCGAGCTGCTCGACGCCGAGGTACTGACCGAGCTGGAGCAGGAGCTGCAGTGGCTCACCGAGGACCGGCGCGTGAAGGACGCGGAGGGCGTGGCCGACCTGCTGCGGCTGCTGGGCCCGCTCACCGATGCCGAGCTCGCCCAGCGCGGGGCGGATCCGGCGTGGGCGCGGGGGCTCGCCTCCGCACGGCGCGCCATCCGGGTGCGGGTGGCCGGCGCCGACCACTGGGCGGCCGTCGAGGACGCCGGACGGCTGCGTGACGCGCTGGGCACGGCGCTTCCGGTGGGTGTGCCGGAGGCGTTCACCGAGCCCGTCAAGGACCCCCTGGGCGACCTCCTCGCGCGGTACGCGCGCACCCACGGCCCGTTCACCTCGGCCACGGCGGCGGCCCGCTTCGGCCTGGGCGTGGCGGTCACCGAGGGCGCCCTGCAGCGGCTCGCGGCGGCCGGCCGGGTGGTCCAGGGCGAGTTCCATCCGGCGGGGATCGGACAGGAGTGGTGCGACGCCGCGGTGCTGCGCAGGCTGCGCCGCCGTTCCCTGGCCGCGCTGCGGCACGAGCTGGAGCCGGTGCCGCCGGCCTCGCTCGCCCAGTTCCTTCCCCAGTGGCAGCACATCGGCAAGGGGCACACCCTGCGCGGCATCGACGGCCTGGTGCGTGCCGTCGAGCAGTTGCAGGGCGCCTCCGTGCCCGCCTCCGCCCTGGAGAAGCTGGTCCTGCCGTCCCGCGTGGCGAACTACACGCCCGGGATGCTGGACGAACTCACGGCCGCCGGAGAGGTGGTGTGGGCCGGCGCCGGTTCGCTCCCCGGGAAGGACGGCTGGGTCTCCCTCTACCTCGCGGACACGGCCCCGCTGCTGCTGCCGCCCCCGCATCCGCTGGAGCTCACCGCGCTCCACCAGTCGGTCCTGGACACCCTCACCGGCGGCTACGGCCTGTTCTTCCGCCAGATCGCCGACCAGGTCCGCGCCACCACCCACCCCGAGGCCACCGATCCCCAGCTGGCCGACGCGCTGTGGGACCTCGCCTGGTCCGGGCGGCTCACCAACGACACACTCGCTCCCCTGCGCTCCCTGCTGGGCTCCGGCCGCACGGCGGGCTCCACCGCCCACCGCGCGAAGCGCTCCGTCCCGCGCGGGCGCTACGGCTCGCTCACGGCGGCCGCCCGGACCGCCTCGCGCACCGGTCCGCCGACCGTCGCCGGCCGCTGGTCCCTGACCCCCGCCCGGGAGGCCGACCCCACGGTCCGCGCGCACGCGCTGGCCCACACCCTGCTGGACCGGCACGGTGTGGTGACCCGGGGCGCGGTCGCCGCGGAGGGTGTCGAGGGCGGCTTCTCGGCGACGTACCGCATCCTGTCGGCCTTCGAGGAGACCGGGCAGGCCCGTCGCGGCTACGTGGTGGAGGGCCTGGGCGCCGCCCAGTTCGCGATGGACGGCGCGGTGGACCGCCTCCGCGCGGCGGCCAACGCCCGCGAGCGGGGGGAGCCCCTCCCGGCCGCCCCGGCCGTGCCCGGCCCCGTCGGCACCGGCCCGGACGACGGCCCGTGGCCGCCCCCGGCGCCGGGCGACTACGTCTCCCCGCGCGACCTGGCCGCGCAGGCACCGCCCTCCTGGCAGAACGGCGGCCGTCCCTCGTACGACCCCTTCGCCGGCCGTCGCACCGGACCCGACGCCACCGCGCGGGCCGTCGTCCTCGCGGCAGCGGACCCGGCGAACGCCTACGGTGCCGCGCTGGGCTGGCCCGAGCCCCCGACCGGAGCCGGGCACAAGCCGGGCCGCAAGGCGGGCTCCCTGGTGGTGCTGGTGGACGGCGAGCTGACGCTCTACATGGAACGCGGCGGCAAGACGCTGCTGGCCTGGCCCGCGGCGCCCGACGGCAGCCCCGCGGAGGATCCCCGTCTGCCGGCCGCCGCCGAAGCTCTCGCCGCGGCGGCCCGCGCGGGATCCCTCGGCACGGTCACGGTGGAACGCATCAACGGCACCTCCGCCCTGACGTCTCCCCTGGGCACCCTCCTGGAATCCGCCGGCTTCGTCGCCACCCCCCGAGGTCTGCGCCTACGCGCCTGACCCGACCGCCGGACGGAGGCCATCGCGTACTGTTCCCGCACGACCGCGGGGTGCGAAGATCGAAAGACCTACGCCTGAGCGGGGGATGTGGATGGACGTACTGATCAGGCCCGCACGGGCGACGGAAGCCGACGTGCTCACCGACCTGGCACTGCGGTCCAAGGCGCACTGGGGCTATGACGCCGCGTTCCTGCACGCGTGCCGGGACGAGCTCACCGTCGCCGCGAACGAGGTCGCACGCCGACGAGCCACGGTGGCTGACAGAGACGGCCGCGTCCTGGGCTTCACGACTCTTGAGGGAGAGCCGCCCGCAGGCGTTCTGGGCATGATGTTCGTCGAGCCGCGGGCCATCGGCCAGGGCATCGGCCGCCTGCTGTTCGAACACACCATCGCTGCCGGACGAGACCTGGGGTTCACCCGGCTCACGATCGACGCGGACCCGAATGCCGAGCCGTTCTACCGCGCGATGGGCGCGGTCCGTACAGGAAGCGTCCCATCGGGCTCCATCGCCGGCAGAGTGCTGCCGCGGATGGTGGTCACCGTCCAGCGTTGAATCAGCGTCGCCCGAGCCGCCCGCGGTCGCCCGGCGGACCGTGCCCCGTCCGGCGTGCCACCCTTGACGCATGCCCGAAGGAGATACGGTCTGGCAGGCCGCGCGGCGGCTGCACGATGCCCTCGCGGGCAGGGTGCTGACCCGCAGCGACCTGCGGGTGCCCCGGTACGCCACCGCCGACCTCACCGGCCGCGCGGTGCTGGACGTCACCCCGCGCGGCAAGCATCTGCTGACCCGGTTCGAGGGCGGTCTGACCCTGCACTCGCACCTGCGGATGGACGGTTCCTGGCGGGTGTTCACCGACGGGCAGCGCTGGAACGGCGGCCCGGCGCACCAGATCCGCGCGATCCTCGGCACCGCCGGCCGCACCGCCGTCGGCTATCGGCTGCCCGTCCTCGAACTGATCCGCACCGCCGACGAGGACCGGGCCGTCGGCCACCTCGGACCCGACCTCCTCGGCCCGGACTGGGACCCCGGCATCGCGTTGGCCAACCTGCTCAAGGACCCGGCCCGTCCCCTCGGCGAGGCCCTCCTCGACCAGCGGAACCTCGCCGGTATCGGCAATGTCTACAAGAGCGAGCTCTGCTTCCTGCTCGGCGCCACGCCCTGGCTCCCCGTGGGTGACCTGTCCCCCGACCGCACGGCGAAGCTGCCGGAACTCGCCCGGAGGCTGCTGGAGTTCAACCGCGAGCGCCCCATCCGCAGCACGACGGGCCGGCGCGGCCAGGACCTCTTCGTGTACGGCCGCGCCCGCCGCCCCTGTCTGCGCTGCCGGACGCCCATCCGCCTCGCCGACCAGGGCGACGGCTCCCGCGAGCGCCCCACGTACTGGTGCCCCACCTGTCAGCCGGGTCCGGCACCCGCCCGCTGACCGGAGGGGTCGTCGACCCGATCACGCATCGCGCGGTCAGCTCCCTCGCCCGGCCACCGCCAGGCGCTCCGCCAGCGCCGGGCCGCCACGGCGCCTTCCGCGTGCGCCTTGGGCACGCAGTGCACCGGCAGCACACTGAGCCCCCACCCCCCGGCCGCGACCGCCGCCTCCGGCGCACCCGCGTCGGGCGCCAGCAGCAGCCGCAGCACCGCCCACCACCACAGTGCCCCGCACGCCAGCACGGCCGTCCGGCGCGCGACCGTCACCCGTTCTCGGCCTGGAACATCCAGTGTTGCTTCTCGAGGTCCCCGGTGATCGTGATGAGGACGTCCTGGGTCACCGGATCCGGCTCCTCCGTCGACGTCACCCGCTCGCGCATCCGGGCGATCACCGCACCCAGCGCGTCCACCATCGTGCTCACGGCCGTGGAGTCGTCGACCCAGCCCTCCGGCGTCACACCGATCCCGCTGGCGACGGCCACCGTCGCGGCGCGCCCGTCGGGCGGGACACCGAGGGCCGCCGCGCGCTCGGCCACCGTGTCGGAGTGCTTGCGTGCCAGGGCCACGACCTCGTCGAGCTGGAGATGGATGGTGCGGAAGCGCGGTCCGACCACGTTCCAGTGGATCTGCTTGGCCACCAGGGCGAGGTCCACCAGATCGGCCAGGGCGCCCTGCAGCGCCTCGGACACGGTCTTCAGGTTCTCGTCGGACAACGGGCTCTTCACGACGTACATCCGCACCTCCGTGGCTGACCCCCCGCCTCGTCCTTCAACGATGACGGCCCCGTCCCGCACCGGCAAACGCACGCCGGGCGCACCACGCGGCAGCCCCCGCACGCGAAAAACCCCGGCGGCACCCATCCGGATCCCCGGAAGGGCCCCTACCGGGGCATCTCACAGCTTCACACCGCGCGGGCGCCGTGCACCGCGCTCACGCGGCGACGACGTCCACCGCCTCGGCGGGCGCCTTGATGGTCACCCGTTCCGGTGGCACACCGGTCACCGAAACGGAACCCAGCATCGGACGCACCGGCGTGGGAACGGGTTCGCTGGGGGTCGCTGCAGCAGACTGGGCCAGCTCGGCAAGGGCGAGCTCGTCGCTCACTTCCCGCATGAGCTCGGACATCCGTACGTCCAGCGCGTCGCAGATGGCGGAGAGCAGCTCGGAGGAAGCCTCCTTCTGCCCCCGCTCCACCTCGGAGAGATAGCCGAGTGAGACTCGGGCGGACGAGGAGACTTCGCGCAGAGTACGGCCCTGGCGCTGGCGCTGCCGACGCAGCACGTCACCCAGCAGGCGACGGAGCAGAATCATCGGTGGCTCCCTCCTCGGACCGCGTAGCCGCATCCTTCTCGCCCCACCGTACCGCCTCGCGCCGCGGCCGTGCGGGGAGCGATGTCGTGTTCACTCAGGGCTGCAAACATCAAAACCCCCCGTTCCGTTCCGTATCCTGTGCCCGCTCATTCCCGGTCTGTTCGCCCGCAAGCTCCCTCAGAAGCAGTGCGAGTACGCTCCGTACACTCTCCATACGAATTTCCGCACGGTCGCCGTTCAACCGCAGATGCTTCACTTTTCCGCCAGAGGCGGAACCGGAGCCGTTGGCAAAAGGCCCGTCCACAGCCACGAACACCGTTCCCACGGCCTGTCCGTCCTGGGGTTCCGGACCGGCGACACCCGTGGTGGCGATGCCCCAGTCGGCGCCGAGCGCCGTGCGGACACCGGCCGCCATCTGGGCCGCCACCTGCGCATCCACCGCTCCGCGCTCGGCCAGCAGAGTGGCGTCCACGCCCAGCAGCCGCTGCTTCAGGTCGGTGGCGTAGGCCGTCACCGAGCCCCGGAAGACCTTGGACGCCCCTGGCACCGACGTGATCTCCGCCGCCACCAGGCCACCGGTCAGGGACTCGGCGACGGCAAGCGTTCCGCCGTTGACGGTGAGTAGTCGCACCACGTCGGTGGCCGTCGAACTCACGCTTCCGTCTCCTCCAACGCCGCCTTGCGCTCGGCGATTCCCCGCCTGCGGAGCACAATGGCCTGTTTCACATAGTCGAGCCCGGTCGCCACGGTCAGCACGACCGCCGCGGCCATCACCCACCACCGCAGCGTGGCCAGCCACCCCGTCAGCGCCAGGACGTACATGCCGACCGCGACGCCCTGGGTGAGGGTCTTGAGCTTGCCGCCCCGGCTGGCCGGGATGACGCCGTAGCGGATGACCAGGAAACGCAGCAGGGTGATGCCGAGTTCCCGGCCGAGGATGACCCCGGTGACCCACCACGGCAGATCGCCCAGCGCCGAGAGGCAGATCAGCGCCGCTCCCATGATCGCCTTGTCGGCGATGGGGTCGGCGATCTTCCCGAAGTCGGTGACGAGGTTGTACGTGCGCGCCAGATGCCCGTCGAACAGGTCGGTGATCATGGCGATGGCGAAGGCCGCCCAGGCGAACGACCGCCACATCGGGTCGTAGCCGCCGTTGGCGAGCATCAGCATCACGAACGCCGGCACCAGCAGCAGCCGGAGCATGGTCAGCAGGTTGGCGATGTTCCAGATGCTGGCCTGGTCGACGGCCGCCGCCGCGATCTTCCCGCCGCGCGCGGGCCTGGTGCCGTCCTCGGCATCGGCGCCGTCGTGCGAGGACGTGACCGGAGCCGTCTCGTCCCCGTGCGCCCGGGAGCCGCCCGTGCCGTGGTCGGACGCGCTCCGCCGGGCCCGGCCACCCCCGGACGCCCCGGGGGCCGCGTCCCGCGCCTCGCGCGCGGCCATGCGCCCGGACCCCGGCAGGCCGCCGGGCGCGCCGCCCGCCGCTCCCCTCGCGCCGGAGGGGCCGCCCGCCGCCGATGCCGGGACACCCGTCATCTGCCCGCCTCCTCACTCCACGCGAGCGAACCCTGGAAGAGCGGCTCGGCCACCAGGTCGACACCTTCCGTGCCCACCACCTTCGCCTCGACCATACGGCCGACGCTCACACCCTCGCCGCTCGTGAGCAGCACCTGGCCGTCCGTCTCGGGAGCCTGGTGCGCCGCCCGGCCGTACACGCCCTCCTCCTCGTCCACGGACTCCACGAGCACGTGGACGGTCTCGCCGATGCGCTCATCGGCGCGCTGCGAGACGAGTTCCTCGGCCAGGCGGGAGACCCGGGCCAGCCGCTCGGCGACGGTCTCCTCGTCCAGCTTGCGGTCGTACGTCGCCGCTTCGGTGCCCTCCTCGTCGGAGTAGCCGAAGACGCCGATGGCGTCGAGCCGCGCGTGGCCGAGGAAGCGCTCCAGCTCGGCCAGGTCGGCCGCGGACTCGCCCGGGAAGCCGACGATGAAGTTGGAGCGGACACCGGCCTGGGGCGCCTTGCCGCGGATCGTGTCGAGCAGTTCGAGGAACCGGTCGGTGTCGCCGAAGCGGCGCATCGCGCGCAGCACGCCGGGCGCGGAGTGCTGGAAGGACAGGTCGAAGTAGGGGGCGACCCTCGGGGTGGAGGTCAGCACGTCGATCAGGCCGGGTCGCATCTCGGCCGGCTGCAGGTAGCTGACCCGCACCCGCTCGAGGCCGTCGACCTCGGCGAGTTCGGGCAGCAGGGACTCCAGCAGGCGGATGTCGCCCAGGTCCTTGCCGTAGGAGGTGTTGTTCTCGGAGACCAGCATGATCTCCTTCACGCCCTGCTCGGCCAGCCAGCGCGTCTCGTTCAGCACGTCGCTGGGGCGGCGCGAGATGAAGGAGCCGCGGAAGGACGGGATGGCGCAGAAGGAGCAGCGCCGGTCGCAGCCGGAGGCGAGCTTCACGGAGGCGACCGGGGAGCCGTCCAGCCGGCGGCGCAGGGGCGCGCGGGGGCCGGAGGCCGGTGCGAGGCCCTCGGGGAGGTCCACCGGGCCGTGTCCCGGGAGCGCGACGACGGCGGCCGAGTCCTGTCGCTCGGCCGGGCTGATCGGCAGCAGCTTGCGCCGGTCGCGCGGGGTGTGGGAGGCGTGGATGCCGCCGTTCAGGATGGTCTGGAGGCGGTCGGAGATGTCGGTGTAGTCGTCGAAGCCGAGCACGCCGTCGGCCTCGGGCAGGGCCTCGGCGAGCTCCTTGCCGTACCGCTCGGCCATGCAGCCCACGGCGACGACGGCCTGCGTTCTCCCGTGTCCCTTGAGGTCGTTGGCCTCCAGGAGGGCGTCGACCGAGTCCTTCTTCGCGGCCTCGACGAACCCGCAGGTGTTGACGACGGCGACGTCGGCGTCCCCGGCGTCCTCGACCAGCTGCCAGCCGTCCGCCTCCAAACGGCCTGCGAGCTCCTCCGAGTCCACCTCGTTACGGGCGCAGCCAAGGGTGACGAGTGCGACGGTACGGCGTTCAGGCATGGGCTCAAGACTACTTCGTCCCGGCGACACCCCACGTCGACGGGGTTGGCCGATCATGGCCGACCCCGTCTCCGTTGTGTGCTTCGGTACCGCTTATCCGGCCTGCGGGTCGCCCTTGGTGTAGGTCAGGCGCTCGACGGCGCCGGGCTGCCAGTCGTCCTCGATCTTCTTGCCGTTGACGAACAGGTCGATCGCGCCGGCGTCACCGAGGACCAGGTTGATCTTGGAGCTGTCCTGGAATGTCTTGGAATCGCCCTGCTTGAGCAGTCCGTCGAACAGCAGCCGGCCGTTGTGGTCCTTGGCGGAGATCCAGCTGCGTCCGTCGGCGGCCGTGACCTGGACCGTCACCTTGTCCTGCGGTGCGGCGGCGATGGCGCTGTCCGACGGTTCCGGCTCGGGGGCGGCGGGCTTCTCGGACTTGGGGGTGGGCGAGGCGGACTTGCTGGGGGTGGCGTCGTCGGCGACGGTCGCCCTGTCGCCGTCGTCGTCACCGTTGACCATGGTGAAACCGACGAAGCCGATCACCACGACGATCGCGGCGACCATGGCCGCGGTCCAGTTAGGCCCGCGCCGCTCCGGGCGGATGCGTTCCGCCTCGAAGAGGGGCGCGGCCGGCGTCGGGGCCGGGCGGCCGCCGCCGTGCTCGGCCTCGAACCGGGCGATCAGTGGGGCCGGGTCGAGGTGCACGGCCTTGGCCAGGGTCCGGATGTGCCCGCGCGCGTAGACGTCGCCGCCGCAGGGCGCGAAGTCGTCCGCCTCGATGGCGCGCACGATGCCGATGCGGACGCGAGTGGCGGTACTGACGTCGTCGACGGTGAGCCCGGCGGCGATGCGTGCCTGCTGCAGGGCTCGGCCGACGGAGGGGCGGGCTTCGTCGGATACGTCTTCGAACGGACGCTCGCCTTCAGGGGAGTTGCCGATGGACACGGGGGCGCCTTTCGAGCGTGTAGCCGCCTGTGCTGGAGGTTCAGTCTAGGTGGGGTACGAGAGGGTGGGGCAACCGGGCGGTCGGACTTTGTAGCCCATCGGAATGGCCCGACGTCCCGATGGTGGGCCTGTGGTTTGTCATTTCCCTCAACTTGACGTACGCCGACGGGAAACGGTTGCTCAAGGATCCCTTACGGCTGGGTCACGAATCGGCCACCCGGATGCCCCGGGTGGCGGCCGTGTCCCGTGCGCCTATCCTTCAGACTCCCCACGGATCAGCGCGAGCACGCCATCCAGCTCGTCAGGCTTCACAAGAACGTCACGGGCCTTCGAACCCTCGCTCGGTCCGACGATGTTCCGGGACTCCATGAGGTCCATCAGCCGGCCGGCCTTGGCGAAGCCGACGCGCAGCTTGCGCTGGAGCATGGACGTCGACCCGAACTGGGTGGAGACGACCAGCTCGGCCGCCTGGCACAGCAGGTCGAGGTCGTCGCCGATGTCCTCGTCGATCTCCTTCTTCTGCTTGGTCCCCACGGTGACGTCGTCCCGGAAGACGGGCGCCATCTGCTCCTTGCAGTGCCGGACGACGGCCGCGACCTCCTCTTCGGTCACGAACGCGCCCTGCATGCGCACGGGTTTGTTCGCGCCCATGGGCAGGAACAGTCCGTCGCCCTTGCCGATCAGCTTCTCGGCGCCGGCCTGGTCGAGGATGACCCGGGAGTCCGCCAGGGAGGAGGTGGCGAACGCCAGCCGGGACGGCACGTTCGCCTTGATCAGACCGGTGACGACGTCCACGGACGGCCGCTGGGTGGCGAGCACCAGGTGGATGCCGGCCGCCCGCGCGAGCTGGGTGATGCGCACGATGGCGTCCTCGACGTCGCGCGGGGCGACCATCATCAGGTCGGCCAGCTCGTCGACGATCACCAGCAGATACGGATACGGCTGGAGCTCCCGCTCGCTGCCCTCGGGCGGTGTGACCTTGCCCTCGCGCACCGCGCGGTTGAAGTCGTCGATGTGGCGGTAGCCGTAGGCGGCCAGGTCGTCGTAGCGCAAGTCCATCTCGCGCACGACCCACTGCAGCGCCTCGGCGGCCCGCTTGGGGTTGGTGATGATCGGCGTGATCAGGTGCGGGATGCCCTCGTACGCCGTGAGCTCCACCCGCTTGGGGTCGACGAGGATCATCCGGACGTCCTCCGGGGTCGCCCGCATCATGACCGAGGTGATCAGGCAGTTGATGCAGGACGACTTGCCCGAACCGGTGGCGCCGGCGACCAGCATGTGCGGCATCTTCGCCAGCGAGTCCATCACGTACCCGCCCTCGACGTCCTTGCCGAAGGCGACCAGCATCGGGTCGTCGTCCTCGGCGGACTCCGCGAGCCGCAGGACGTCACCGAGGTTGACCATCTCCCGGTCGGTGTTCGGGATCTCGATGCCGACCGCGGACTTGCCGGGAATCGGGCTGATGATCCGCACGTCCGGACTGGCGACGGCGTACGCGATGTTCTTGGTCAGCGCGGTCACCCGCTCGACCTTCACGGCCGGGCCGAGTTCCACGACATAGCGGGTGACCGTCGGGCCGCGGGTGAAGCCGGTGACGGCGGCGTCCACCTTGAACTCCGTGAAGACCTTCCGCAGGGCCTCGACTATGGCGTCGTTGGCCTCGCTGCGCGCCTTGCCGGGGCCGCCGCGGGTGAGCAGGTCGAGCGAGGGCAGCGCGTAGGTGATGTCGCCGGAGAGCTGGAGCTGCTCCGCGCGGGGCGGCAGATCGCGGGGTTCACGCGGCGGCTCCTTGGTCATGTCCAGGACGCCCGCCGGAGGCTTGTCCTGCTGCGCCCTGTCCGCCTTCGCCTTCCCCGCCTGAGGCTTCTCCTGATGCGGCCGGGCGGCCGGTACCGGCGTCGGTGTGGTCGGCTCGCGGTCGCCGGTGCTCACGCCCTGGGTCAGATCGGCGACGACCGGCGAGGGCGGCATGCCGTGCAGCACGGCACCGTCGAGCGCGGCGGCCGCGGCTGCGGCCACGTCCACGGCGTCCATCGGCCGGTCCATGTCGGGCTGCGGCACCGCGGACCTGCGGGGCCGGGAACGGCGCCGGGACAGTGCCTCCTGCTCCGCGGCGTCGGGGTCGTACTCCTCGGGGGCCGGCCGGCGCCGGCGGCGGCTCGCGGGCAGCGTCTCGCGCCACTGCTCCTCGTAGCGCGCGTCGTCCTCGCTGAACTCCTCGGGCTCGGTGTCGTCGTCGACGAGGCCGAGCCGTACGCCCAGTTGGCGCAGGCGCTGCGGAATGGCGTTGACCGGTGTGGCCGTGACGACCAGCAGACCGAAGACAGTGAGCAGCACCAGCAGCGGAACGGCGAGGACATCGGTCATGGTGGACGACAGCGGCGTGGCCGCCGCCCAGCCGATCAGACCGCCGGCGTCCCTTATGGCGTGCATGCCGTCGCTGCGGGCGGGCGACCCGCACCCGATGTGGACCAGTCCGAGCACACCGACGACCAGCGCGGACAGACCGATGACGATCCGCCCGTTGGCCTCGGGCTTCTCCGGGTGCCGGATGAACCGTACGGCGATGACCGCGACCAGGATCGGCACCAGCAGGTCGAGCCGGCCGAAGGCGCCGGTGACCAGGATCTCCACGAGCTCGCCGACGGGCCCCTCGAGGTCGGCCCAGGTGCCGGCGGCGACGATCAGGGCGATGCCGAGCAGGAGCAGCGCGAGACCGTCCTTGCGGTGCGCCGGGTCGAGGTTCCTGGCGCCCTGCCCTATGCCGCGGAACACCGCGCCCACGGCATGCGCGAGCCCCAGCCACAGGGCCCGGACGAGCCGGTACACGCCACTGGTCGGGTTCGGTGCCGGTGCGGGGGCCGGCTTCTTGGCCGCGGCCTTCTTCGCGGGGGCCTTCTTGGCCGGGGCCTTCTTGGCAGCGGCCTTCTTCGCCGGCGCCTTCGCGGAAGCGGCCGCCTTCTTCGCGGGCGGCTTCTTGGCAGCGGAGGGACGTGAGGCCATAGGTGTGAGGTTACCGGTGGAGACGGCAGGGGACACGCGTGGCGGATGCTTCACCCGTTCGTGTCGCGCTCGTCGGGGCGTGAAGCTGACGCGGAGAGCCCGGGTTCCCAGCGCAGTTGACGCCACCTCAGGTCCGGTCCCGGCCGAGGGCCGGGCAAGGCACCTGGCTCCGGGATCAGTTCTGCGAGGGCACCGACGACGCGCTGCCGGTTCCCGGCTCCAGGGCGTCCAGCGCCCTCCGCAACCCGGTGAGTTTGCGCTCCAGATGGGCCGCCGTGGCCACCGCGGCCGCGTCGGTCGACTCGTCGTTGAGCTGCTTGGTCAGCGCCTCGGCCTGCTCCTCGACGGCCGCGAGCCGCGCCGACAGCTCGGCGAGCAGTCCCGCCGACTCCTTGGCCTCACCGACGTCCTTCTCGCTGCCCTCCAGCTGGAGCCGCAGCAGCGACGCCTGCTCCCGCAGCTGGCAGTTCTTCATGTACAGCTCGACGAAGACCGAGACCTTCGCCCGCAGCACCCACGGGTCGAACGGCTTGGAGATGTAGTCGACCGCTCCCGCCGCGTAGCCCCGGAAGGTGTGGTGCGGGCCGTGGTTGATCGCGGTGAGGAAGATGATCGGGATGTCCCGGGTCCGCTCCCGTCGCTTGATGTGCGCGGCCGTCTCGAAGCCGTCCATGCCCGGCATCTGGACATCCAGCAGGATGACCGCGAAATCATCCGTGAGCAGTGCCTTGAGTGCTTCTTCCCCGGACGATGCCCGCACCAGCGTCTGATCGAGCGCCGAGAGGATCGCCTCCAGCGCCAGCAGATTCTCCGGCCGGTCATCGACCAGGAGGATCTTGGCCTTCTGGACCATGGCCCGCCCTCCTCGCCCCGGCTTGGGGCCTCCCCTGTCCGCAGGACCTGGGAACGCACCTGTGGGTACCGCCCCAGGGGACGACTCCCTTACGCCGTCCATCCTTGTGCCGGTCATCGTAGCCGTACCCCGCCTGTCGCCACACCCTGTCACCGCGATGTCACTGTGCACGTAGCAGAAACGCGGCGGGAGACCAGAAGGTTCCCCGAATCCCGTACTTCTACACGACTTCGCGTGCACCGCCTGCGCAACTCCGGATGAACACCGAAGCTTCCCGTCACATTCCCGCGCCCGCCGGCGCCGGTCTCACTCCGTCCGCATCCACTGCTCCATCACCGACAGCAGGTGATCGGGGTCGACCGGCTTGGTCACGTAGTCGGAGGCGCCCGACTCGATCGCCTTCTCCCGGTCGCCCTTCATCGCCTTCGCGGTCAGCGCGATGATCGGCAGCCCGGCGAACTGCGGCATCCGGCGGATCGCCGTGGTCGTGGCGTAGCCGTCCATCTCGGGCATCATGATGTCCATCAGCACGACCGCCACATCGTCGTGCTGCTCCAGCACCTCGATGCCCTCGCGGCCGTTCTCCGCGTACAGCACGGACAGGCCGTGCTGCTCCAGGACGCTGGTGAGCGCGAAGACGTTGCGGATGTCGTCGTCGACGATCAGCACCTTCTGCCCGCCGAAGCGGATACCGCGGCGCGTCGTCCGGGACGGCCGCTCCTGCTCCGCTTCCGGCCACTGCTCCGGCTCGGCGGCGGGCCGCTGCTCCGACTCGGCGGCGGGCCGCTGTTCCAGCGCGATCCTGCGGCGGCGCCGGAACAGCGCGGCCGGGCCGTTCTGCGTCTCCCGGTACGACGCCACCTCGGCCGGCGTCTCGGCCCGCGGCACGGCCGGCTCCGCCGACGCCATCAGGTCCCCGCCCTCCAGGGGCGGCATGGGCTGGGCGTAGCCGTGCGGGGGCAGCTCGCTCGGGTGCAGCGGCAGGTACAGCGTGAACGTCGAGCCGCGGCCCGGCTCGCTCTGCGCGTGGATCTCACCGCCGAGCAGCTGGGCGATCTCCCGCGAGATGGACAGCCCCAGCCCCGTACCGCCGTACTTGCGGCTGGTGGTGCCGTCGGCCTGCTTGAACGCCTCGAAGATCACCCGCATCTTGCCGGCGGCGATACCGATGCCCGTGTCGCTCACCGAGAACGCGATCAGGTCCGCGTCCGGGTCGGTCAGCGAACCGGCCTCCAGCAGCTGCTCCCTGATGGCCTGCGGGACGTCGTCCCGGGCGGGCCGGATGACCAGCTCCACCGATCCGGAGTCGGTGAACTTCACCGCGTTGGACAGCAGGTTCCGCAGTACCTGCAACAGCCGCTGCTCGTCGGTGTGCAGCGTGGCCGGCAGCTCCGGCGAGATGCGCACGGACAGGTCCAGGCCCTTCTCCGCGGTCAGCGGCCGGAACGTGGCCTCCACGTAGTCCACCAGCTGGACGAGCGCGATACGCGTCGGGGAGACGTCCATCTTGCCCGCCTCGACCTTCGACAGGTCCAGGATGTCGTTGATGAGCTGCAGCAGGTCGGACCCCGCGCCGTGAATGGTCTCGGCGAACTCGACCTGCTTCGGCGACAGGTTCGCGTCGGCGTTGTCGGCGAGCAACTTGGCCAGAATCAGCAGCGAGTTCAGCGGCGTGCGCAGCTCGTGCGACATGTTGGCCAGGAACTCGCTCTTGTAGCGCATGGAGACCGCGAGCTGCTCGGCGCGCTCCTCCAGGACCTGCCGCGCCTCCTCGATCTCGGTGTTCTTCACCTCGATGTCGCGGTTCTGCCGGGCCAGCAGCTCGGCCTTCTCCTCCAGTTCGGCGTTGGACGCCTGGAGCGCCTTCTGCCGCTGCTCCAACTCCGCCGACCGCTCCCGCAGTTGCTCGGTCAGCTCCTGCGACTGCGCCAGCAGCCGCTCGGTCTTGGTGTTGACCGAGATGGTGTTGACGCTCGTCGCGATCATTTCGGCGATCTGGTTGAGGAAGTCCTTCTGGATCGCCGTGAACGGCGTGAACGACGCCAGCTCGATGACGCCGAGCACCTTCCCCTCGAACACCACCGGAAGCACGATCACCTGGGCCGGCGGCGCCTCCCCGAGCCCCGAGGAGATCTTCAGATAGCCGCTGGGCGCGTTCTCCACCAGGATCGTGCGCTTCTCCGTGGCGGCCGTCCCCACGAGCCCCTCACCGGGCGCGAACGACGTCGGCATGGACCCCATGGAGTAGCCGTACGAGCCGAGCATGCGCAGCTCGAACTGGTCGTCGTCCGCCGCGTTCAGATCCTCGCCGTCGACCAGCGGCATCGCCAGGAAGAACGCGCCGTGCTGCGCGGACACCACCGGCGTCAGCTCGCTCATGATCAGCGAGGCCACGTCGTCCAGATCCCGGCGGCCCTGCATCAGCGCGGAGATCCGGGCGAGATTGCCCTTGAGCCAGTCCTGCTCCTTGTTGGCGATCGTGGTGTCGCGCAGGTTGGCGATCATCTTGTTGATGTAGTCCTGGAGCTCCTGGATCTCCCCGGAGGCGTCCACGTCGATCTTCAGGTTCAGGTCGCCCCGCGTCACCGCGGTCGCCACCCGCGCGATGGCGCGCACCTGCCGGGTGAGATTCCCGGCCATCTCGTTCACGGACTCCGTCAGGTCCCGCCAGGTCCCGTCGACGTCGCGCACCCGGGCCTGACCGCCCAGCTGGCCCTCGGTGCCCACCTCACGGGCCACCCGGGTGACCTCCTCGGCGAAGGAGGACAGCTGGTCCACCATCGTATTGATGGTCGTCTTCAGCTCGAGGATCTCACCGCGCGCGTCGATGTCGATCTTCTTGGTGAGGTCGCCCTTGGCGATGGCCGTCGTGACCATGGCGATGTTGCGCACCTGGCCGGTCAGATTCGACGCCATCTGGTTCACCGACTCGGTGAGGTCCTTCCAGGTACCGGCCACACCCGGCACGTGCGCCTGGCCGCCCAGGATGCCGTCCGTGCCCACCTCACGCGCCACCTTGGTGACCTGCTCGGCGAACGCGCTCAGCGTCTTGACCATGGTGTTGATGGTGTCGGCGAGCTGCGCCACCTCACCGCGCGCCTCGATGCTGACCTGCCGGGTGAGGTCGCCGTTGGCGACGGCCGCGGAGACCTGGGAGATGTTCCGCACCTGGGTGGTCAGGTTCTTGGCCATCAGGTTGACGTTGTCGCTCAGGTCCTTCCAGATGCCCGTGACACCCGGCACGTGCGCCTGACCGCCCAGAATGCCCTCGGTGCCCACCTCGCGGGCCACCCGGGTCACCTGCTCGGCGAACGACGACAGCTGGTCCACCATCGTGTTGACGGTGGTGACCAGCTCGAGGATCTCGCCCTTGGCATCGACGGTGATCTTCTTCGACAGGTCGCCCTTGGCGACCGCGGTGGTGACCTCGGCGATGTTGCGCACCTGGAGGGTGAGGTTGTTCGCCATGCCGTTGACGGACTGCGTGAGGTCCTTCCAAGTGCCGGAGACGCCCTGCACCTCGGCCTGGCCGCCGAGGATGCCCTCGGTACCCACCTCGCGGGCCACCCGCGTGACCTCTTCGGCGAACGACGACAGCTGGTCCACCATCGTGTTCAGCGTGTTCTTCAGCTCGAGGATCTCACCGCGCGCGTCCACGGTGATCTTCTGCGACAGGTCACCGCGCGCCACCGCCGTCGCCACCTGGGCGATGTTGCGCACCTGACCCGTCAGATTGGACGCCATGCCGTTCACGGAGTCCGTCAGGTCCCGCCACACACCGGCGACGCCGGGCACCTGGGCCTGGCCGCCCAGCCGGCCCTCCGTACCCACCTCGCGGGCCACCCGGGTGACCTGGTCGGCGAAGGAGGACAGCTGGTCGACCATCGTGTTGATGGTGTTCTTCAGCTCGAGGATCTCGCCGCGCGCGTCGACGTCGATCTTCTGCGACAGGTCACCCCGCGCGACGGCCGTCGTGACCTGCGCGATGTTGCGCACCTGACCGGTCAGGTTCGACGCCATCGAGTTGACGGAGTCGGTGAGCTCCTTCCACGTGCCCGACACGCCGTCCACGCGCGCCTGGCCGCCCAGCCGGCCCTCGGTGCCCACGTCCCGCGCCATCCGCGTGACCTGGTCGGCGAAGCTCGACAGCTGGTCCACCATCGTGTTCACGGTGTTCTTCAGCTGGAGCATCTCACCGGAGACGTCCACGGTGACCTTCTGCGACAGGTCACCGTTGGCGACCGCCGTCGTCACCTGGGCGATGTTCCGCACCTGACCGGTGAGGTTGCGGAACGCGGTGTTGACGGAGTCCGTCAGGTCCTTCCACGTCCCCGCCGCGCCCGGCACCTGCGCCTGACCGCCCAGCTCACCCTCGACACCGATCTCCCGCGCCACCCGCGTGACCTCGGCACCGAAGGCGGACAGCTGGTCCACCATCGTGTTGACGGTGTTCTTCAGCTCCAGCATCTCGCCGGCCACGTCCACGGTGACCTTCTGCGACAGGTCACCGTTGGCGACCGCCGTCGTCACCGCGGCGATGTCCCGCACCTGCGTGGTCAGGTTCCGGAAGACCGTGTTGACGGAGTCCGTCAGGTCCTTCCAGGTTCCCGCAGCACCCGGCACGTTCGCCTGACCGCCCAGTTGACCCTCGGCCCCGACCTCGTTGGCGACCCGCGTGACCTCGTCGGCGAAGATCCGCAGCGTCTCGGTCATCTGGTTGATCGTCTCGGCGAGCTGCGCGACCTCACCGCGCGCCGGCACCGTCACCTTCCGCGACAGATCACCGTTGGCGACCGCGGTCGTCACCTCGGCGATCCCGCGCACCTGGGCGGTGAGATTCCCGGCCATGGTGTTGACGGAGTCGGTGAGCTCCTTCCACACGCCGTCCACCCCGGGCACCTGCGCCTGCCCGCCCAGCTCACCCTCGGTGCCCACCTCGCGCGCGACGCGTGTCACCTCGGAGGAGAACGCGGACAGCTGGTCCACCATCGTGTTGACGGTGTTCTTCAGCTCCAGCATCTCGCCCTCGACGTGCACGGTGACCTTGCGCGAGAGATCACCGCTCGCGACGGCCGTCGTCACCAGGGCGATGTCCCGCACCTGCGCCGTCAGCCGCTCCGCCATCGTGTTGACGGAGTCGGTCAGGTCCTTCCACGAACCCGACATGCCGCGCACCTGGGCCTGCCCGCCCAGCTTGCCCTCGGTGCCCACCTCGCTGGCCACCCGGGTGACCTCGTCGGTGAAGATGGACAGCTGGTCGACCAGGTTGTTCACCGTCCGCGCGACCTTCAGGAACTCGCCCCGCAGCGGATGCCCGGCCCCTTCCGGCGCCGCCTGCGTGCGCAGCTCCATCCGCGGCGACAGATCACCCTCGGCCACCGCCGACAGCACCCGGCTGACCTCGGAGACCGGCCGCACGAGGTCGTCCACCAGCGCGTTCGAGTTGTCGATCGCGGTCGCCCAGGAGCCCTCGGAGGGCCCCGTCTCCAGCCGCTCCGTGAGCTTTCCCTCACGCCCGACCATGCGGCGCACCCGCGCCAGCTCGCCCGTCAGGTGGAGATTGCGGTCGGCCACCTCGTTGAAGACCGCCGCGATCTCCGCCATCACGCCGTCGCCGGTCACCGTCAGCCGCCTGCGGAAGTTGCCGTCCCGCATCGACACCAGCGCGGCCAGGAGACGGTTCAGGGATGCGGTCTCGACCGTCGTGGTCCCGCCCCGCGCCCTTCCCGGCTTGTTCAGGGACTGTCCGCCTTTCGCGCGCGTCGTCTTCGTGCCCCGCGTCGCTGCGCCAGACTCCACTGTGTCCCTCCCGCAGGGGTCGACCGTTACCGCTGTGCCCGGGCGCACCACCAGGGGGCGTCCGAATTCCGCTGTGCTTTTCCCGTACTACTGCGATGTGCTGCCCGACGTTCCAAGGTGCCGCCAGGGGGCTGCTGCCCACCCGGCGCGGCAGGCACACTGCCTGCCTGAACCTTCACTACAAGCCTGCCCAGTGTTTCACCCCCGCCGAACCAGGCCATAACAGTTCGGCAGCTTCGCACATCGTCCGCACACCCGCCGGACGGCGAACACCTCCGGACGGAATCACAGCAGACCGGCATCCGCTCGGACCGCGAAGGTAAGTAACCTTGCATCCGGCTGTCCAGCCACGCCGGTCCGTCCGGCCTGGGCGGTGGCAGGAGACGAGCGGGCATCGGAGGGGCGGCCGGACACATGACCACCGGACTGATCCCGGGGGAGCAGCCCCCGGAGCCACGGCCGACTGACGGCCTGCCGCACCAGCGGCCCGAGCCGGTCGGCCAGGGAGCCATGCCCGTCGAGAACCGGTCGAGGAGTTCTGTGATCACCGCGCGCGCGGCCGCCAGCTTCGAGCCCCTGGGGCGATCGGTCGCCAGTGCCCGCTCGTTCGTCCGCGACACCCTGCAGGGCTGGGGCTTCGCCGACATCGTCGACGACGCCGTGGTACTCACCAGCGAACTGGTGACCAACGCCGTGGTGCACGCCGGCACCTCCGCCGACCTGCTCTGCCTGCGCAGCGACGAGGGCGTACGAATCGAGGTGGCCGACCGGTATCCGGAGCGCGAGATCCCGCTCCAGGGCTCCCCGGTCAACATGGGCAGCCCCGACCGCGAGGGCGGCCGCGGGCTCCAGCTGTGCGCCGCCCTGGCCGGTCACTGGGGCGTGGACTACACGCCCACCCACAAGACCGTCTGGTTCCAGCTCGACCTGCCCGAGCGCCCGGTCGGCACCCGCGCCGCCGGCCCCTCCCTGCCGGCCCACCTCCTCCCCCTCGCCGACACCCGGGTCCGCGTCGCCGTCGTACAGATCGACCGGACCGGCTCCATCAGCGCCTGGAACGAGGACGCGGAGGAGCTGTTCGGCTACTCCGCGGAGCAGGTCACCGGCAAGCCGCTCACCGACCTCGCCGCCTGGCCGCACACCCCGGGCACGGGCACCGGCATCGCCGACGCGCTCCAGCTCTCCCGCTGGGAGGGCAGCTACGGCATCAGGGGATCCAACGGCCGGGTGATCCCCGTCTACGCGTCCCACCTGCGCGTCCGTGACACCGACGGGGAGCCGTCAACGGTCTGCCTGCTCGTGCGGGACCACGAACGGGCGGTTCTGCAGAGCCCGCTGCGCGGCCCCTCGAGCGACACCTCCGGCGGCTCCGAGACCCAGAGCACCGACCCGTTCGAGGTCTTCATCGGCTCCCCCGCGCCGGACGACCTCGACGGCCTGCTCCAGCGCACCGTCGAACGCGCCCGCGACATGCTCGACGGCGACTCCGCCTTCCTGCTCCTGGCCACCGACGACGAGACCGAACTGGAGGTCCGCGCCTCCACCGGCCTGCCCTCCGCCCGCCAGCGCTTCGCCCGCGTCCCCGTCGAGGCCGGCCCCGGCCGCTACGGCTCCGCCCGCATGCCGGCCGTCCACGAGGATCTCACCGCCGTCTCCGGCGCGGTCCCCCTCCTCAACGGCACCGGCATGCGCTCGGTCGTCA
This sequence comes from Streptomyces speibonae, assembly GCF_984686075.1. Classification (NCBI taxonomy): domain Bacteria; kingdom Bacillati; phylum Actinomycetota; class Actinomycetes; order Kitasatosporales; family Streptomycetaceae; genus Streptomyces; species Streptomyces speibonae. The sequence goes on from NZ_OZ480260.1 coordinate 2,198,927, forward strand.
CCGTCCCGCTGAAGGTCGAGGGCCGGCTCACCGGCTCCCTCGGCGTGGCCGCCGAGGCACCCGGCAGATACTCCAACGAGGAGGCACTGCGCCTGCAGTTCGCGGCGGACCGCATCGCGCTCGCGGTGGAGTCGGCCCGCCTGGGCGAACTGGAGCGGCTGCGCCGTGGCTCGCTCAGCTTCCTCGTCGAGGCCTCCGACCTGCTGGCCGGCACCCTGGACCGGGACCAGACGCTGGCCCTGATGGCCCAGATGACCGTCCCCACCCTCGCCACCTGGTGCGCCGTCTACACGATCGCCGACCAGGCCTCCGAGCCGTACCTGTCCTACGTGCTCCACGAGGACGAGGAGCTGATCGACGGCATCAAGTCCCTGCTGTCGAAGGTCCCCCCGCCCGACCCGGTCCCGACGCCCGGCGCCCGTGTCTGGTCGGCACCCGCGGAGGTCGCCCACCAGACGGCCCTGCGCACCTCCATGCGCAGCCTCGGCCTCAGCGGCGGCCCGACCCGGCACGTCACCACGGGCATCGGCCCCACGCTCGCCACGGCCTCCGCGCTCGGCGGCGAGACCGTGGTCCTGCCCCTGGTGGCCCGCAACCGCGTCATCGGCATGCTCACGCTCGGCAAGCCCACCGACGAGCACTTCCGCCAGGAGATCCTGGAGCTCGCCGAGGACCTCTCCCGGCGGGCCGCCCTGGCCCTGGACAACGCCCGCCTGTACTCCGAGCGCACGGCCATCAGCCAGTCACTCCAGCGCAGCCTCCTGCCGCCCGAGCTGCCGACGGTCGAGGGCGTCGAGGTCGAGGTGATCTACCGCGCGGCCGGCGAGGGCAACGAAGTGGGCGGCGACTTCTACGACCTCTTCCCGATCAGCGACGGCGCCTATGGCTTCGCCATCGGCGACGTCTGCGGTACAGGGCCGAACGCGGCGGCCGTCACCGGCCTCGCCCGGCACGCACTCCGTCTGCTCGCCCGCGAGGGCCTCAGCGGCCCGGCGGTCCTCGAGCGCCTCAACTCCGCGATCCTCGACGAGGGCGCCCGCAGCCGCTTCCTCACGCTCCTGTACGGCGAGATGCGCCCGCAGGAGGACGGCAGCGCGGAGCTGAAGGTGGTCTGCGCGGGCCACCCCCTGCCGCTGCGGCTCCGCCAGGACGGCACGGTCGAACCGGCCGCGGAACCGCAGCCGCTCCTCGGTGTCCTGGAGGACCTGGAGCTCTACGAGCAGACCGTCACCCTCGACCCCGGCGACGTCCTGCTCTGCGTCACCGACGGTGTCACCGAACGCCGCGAGGGCTCCAGGATGCTCGGCGACGACGGCCTGGCCGAGGTCCTGACGACCTGTACGGGCCTGACGGCCGGGGCGGTCGCGGCCCGCATCATGCGCGCGGTGGAGCGCTTCGCGACTGACGCGCCGTCCGACGACATGGCCATCCTCGCCATGCGCGTCCAGGGCCTGCAGAAGGACTAGGGAGCATGCGAAAGGCCCCGCCCGAATGGGCGGGGCCTTTCTCGCGGAGCCCCCAAACGGAATCGAACCGTTGACCTTCTCCTTACCATGGAGACGCTCTACCGACTGAGCTATAGGGGCCTGTCGCCTCGTGCGAGGTTTCCCTCGCGGCAACGGGATAGATCATACCCTGAACAGCCCGGTGCTCATAACCACGCTCGGAGCGCCGGGACTCAGAGGGCCGGAACTCGGAGTGCCGGCTCCAGCAGTCCGCCCAGCGCATTGCACGCGGACGCGATCCGCTGCATCTCCCGCTTCGTCAGCGAACCGTCCACGGGAAGCGCAAGCGTCTCGTCCGCGGCCCGCTCGGTCTCCGGAAGAGACACGTACTGCCGGAATTCAGGCAGCCGGTGCACGGGTGTCTTCACGGGCACTCGGCACTCAACGCCCTTGGCCCGTACGGCCCGCGCGAAAGCGTCCCGATCCGGCCGTCCATTGCCGGGTACCCGCACGACGTACTGCTGATAGATGTGCCCGACCCCGCTCTCGGGCGTCCGTACACCCCTCAGCTTGGCATCGAGAAACGCCGCCCGCTCCCGCCGCCGGACCGTCTCGTCGTGCGAGGCTTCGGGCTCTCCGCGGCCCCTGTGCTCCAGCACCAGCAGCCCACACCGCCGTCCGAGCGCGTGCAGCAGCCCGAGATCGGCGGGCCGGCCGAAGCGGTGGACGACAACGACGCCCGCCGTGCGAGGAGTTACGGCCGCCTCCACCGCGGCCGGCGCCAGACAGTACGTCGCCGGATCTATGTCGGCGAACACCGGAAACGCCCCTGCCGCCACCACGGCCTCGGCGACTTCCACGTTGCCGAAGGCAGGTACGACGACCTCGTCACCCACGCCGACACCGGCGGCCCTGAGCAGTGCAGCAGTACTCATGGGAGGGATGCTGGTTGCACAACGTGAACTTCAAGTGACGCAGAACAAAAAAGGGTTGGACCCGGAACCGAAGTTCGGGGTCCAACCCTTTGAAGAATTGTTCGGCGGCGTCCTACTCTCCCACAGGGTCCCCCCTGCAGTACCATCGGCGCTGTAAGGCTTAGCTTCCGGGTTCGGAATGTAACCGGGCGTTTCCCCTACGCTATGACCACCGAAACACTATGAAACAATCAACAACCAGCACCACGCCGTGACCATGGCATGGGGTTGTTCGTGGTTTCAGAACCAACACAGTGGACGCGAGCAACTGAGGACAAGCCCTCGGCCTATTAGTACCGGTCAACTCCACACGTTACCGTGCTTCCATATCCGGCCTATCAACCCAGTCGTCTACTGGGAGCCTTACCCCATCAAGTGGGTGGGAGTCCTCATCTCGAAGCAGGCTTCCCGCTTAGATGCTTTCAGCGGTTATCCCTCCCGAACGTAGCCAACCAGCCATGCCCTTGGCAGAACAACTGGCACACCAGAGGTTCGTCCGTCCCGGTCCTCTCGTACTAGGGACAGCCCTTCTCAAGACTCCTACGCGCACAGCGGATAGGGACCGAACTGTCTCACGACGTTCTAAACCCAGCTCGCGTACCGCTTTAATGGGCGAACAGCCCAACCCTTGGGACCGACTCCAGCCCCAGGATGCGACGAGCCGACATCGAGGTGCCAAACCATCCCGTCGATATGGACTCTTGGGGAAGATCAGCCTGTTATCCCCGGGGTACCTTTTATCCGTTGAGCGACGGCGCTTCCACAAGCCACCGCCGGATCACTAGTCCCGACTTTCGTCCCTGCTCGACCCGTCGGTCTCACAGTCAAGCTCCCTTGTGCACTTACACTCAACACCTGATTGCCAACCAGGCTGAGGGAACCTTTGGGCGCCTCCGTTACTCTTTAGGAGGCAACCGCCCCAGTTAAACTACCCATCAGACACTGTCCCTGATCCGGATCACGGACCCAGGTTAGACATCCAGCACGACCAGACTGGTATTTCAACGACGACTCCACCCGAACTGGCGTCCAGGCTTCACAGTCTCCCAGCTATCCTACACAAGCCGAACCGAACACCAATATCAAACTGTAGTAAAGGTCCCGGGGTCTTTCCGTCCTGCTGCGCGAAACGAGCATCTTTACTCGTAGTGCAATTTCACCGGGCCTATGGTTGAGACAGTCGAGAAGTCGTTACGCCATTCGTGCAGGTCGGAACTTACCCGACAAGGAATTTCGCTACCTTAGGATGGTTATAGTTACCACCGCCGTTTACTGGCGCTTAAGTTCTCAGCTTCGCCCACCCGAAAGTGAGCTAACCGGTCCCCTTAACGTTCCAGCACCGGGCAGGCGTCAGTCCGTATACATCGCCTTACGGCTTCGCACGGACCTGTGTTTTTAGTAAACAGTCGCTTCTCGCTGGTCTCTGCGGCCACCCCCAGCTCACCGAGTAAATCGGATCACCGAGCGTGGCCCCCCTTCTCCCGAAGTTACGGGGGCATTTTGCCGAGTTCCTTAACCATAGTTCACCCGAACGCCTCGGTATTCTCTACCTGACCACCTGAGTCGGTTTAGGGTACGGGCCGCCATGAAACTCGCTAGAGGCTTTTCTCGACAGCATAGGATCATCCACTTCACCACAATCGGCTCGGCATCAGGTCTCAGACTATTGCCAGGCGGATTTACCTACCTGACGTCCTACACCCTTACCCCGGGACAACCACCGCCCGGGATGGACTACCTTCCTGCGTCACCCCATCACTCACCTACTACCAGCTCGGGTCACCGGCTCCACCACTCCGACCTCGTCCGAAGACTCAGCCGACGGCTTCACGGGCTTAGCATCACTGGATTCAATGTTTGACGCTCCACAGCGGGTACCGGAATATCAACCGGTTATCCATCGACTACGCCTGTCGGCCTCGCCTTAGGTCCCGACTTACCCTGGGCAGATCAGCTTGACCCAGGAACCCTTAGTCAATCGGCGCACACGTTTCTCACGTGTGAATCGCTACTCATGCCTGCATTCTCACTCGTCAACCGTCCACAACTCGCTTACGCGGCTGCTTCACCCGGCAGACGACGCTCCCCTACCCATCCACACAGGCGTTGGCCCTATTGTGTGAATGACACGACTTCGGCGGTACGCTTGAGCCCCGCTACATTGTCGGCGCGGAATCACTAGACCAGTGAGCTATTACGCACTCTTTCAAGGATGGCTGCTTCTAAGCCAACCTCCTGGTTGTCTCTGCGACTCCACATCCTTTCCCACTTAGCGTACGCTTAGGGGCCTTAGTCGATGCTCTGGGCTGTTTCCCTCTCGACCATGGAGCTTATCCCCCACAGTCTCACTGCCGCGCTCTCACTTACCGGCATTCGGAGTTTGGCTAAGGTCAGTAACCCGGTAGGGCCCATCGCCTATCCAGTGCTCTACCTCCGGCAAGAAACACACGACGCTGCACCTAAATGCATTTCGGGGAGAACCAGCTATCACGGAGTTTGATTGGCCTTTCACCCCTAACCACAGGTCATCCCCCAGGTTTTCAACCCTGGTGGGTTCGGTCCTCCACGAAGTCTTACCTCCGCTTCAACCTGCCCATGGCTAGATCACTCCGCTTCGGGTCTTGAGCGTGCTACTCAGATCGCCCTCTTCGGACTCGCTTTCGCTACGGCTACCCCACCCGGGTTAACCTCGCAACACACCGCAAACTCGCAGGCTCATTCTTCAAAAGGCACGCAGTCACGACTGATGGGCAAGCCCATCAGCGACGCTCCCACGGCTTGTAGGCACACGGTTTCAGGTACTATTTCACTCCCCTCCCGGGGTACTTTTCACCATTCCCTCACGGTACTATCCGCTATCGGTCACCAGGGAATATTTAGGCTTAGCGGGTGGTCCCGCCAGATTCACACGGGATTTCTCGGGCCCCGTGCTACTTGGGTGTCTCTCAAACGAGCCGCTGACGTTTCGACTACGGGGGTCTTACCCTCTACGCCGGACCTTTCGCATGTCCTTCGCCTACATCAACGGTTTCTGACTCGTCTCATGGCCGGCAGACCATGAAAGAGAGATCCCACAACCCCGAATGCGCAACCCCTGCCGGGTCTCACACGCATACGGTTTGGCCTCATCCGGTTTCGCTCGCCACTACTACCGGAATCACGGTTGTTTTCTCTTCCTGCGGGTACTGAGATGTTTCACTTCCCCGCGTTCCCTCCACTTGCCCTATGTGTTCAGGCAAGGGTGACAGCCCATGACGACTGCCGGGTTTCCCCATTCGGACACCCCCGGATCAAAGCCTGGTTGACGACTCCCCGGGGCCTATCGCGGCCTCCCACGTCCTTCATCGGTTCCTGGTGCCAAGGCATCCACCGTGCGCCCTTAAAAACTTGGCCACAGATGCTCGCATCCACTGTGCAGTTCTCAAACAACGACCAACCACCCATCACCCCAAGCCAGAAGCTCGAGTTCACTGGGGCCGGCACCGAAGGCTTCCCGGCCTCACGGCCGTGCCCTCAGACACCCAACAGCGTGCCCGACCAGTACCCGTCCGAAGATCATGCGTTCCACGCTCTTACGAGCAGTACTAGCAGCCCCCGACCCGAGGTCCTGACCGAGTAGTCAACGTTCCACCCATGAGCAACCAGTGCGAGACATTCGCCCGCATACTGGCCTCTGACCGTGCCCCGAAGGACCCGGTGAGAAGTGCTCCTTAGAAAGGAGGTGATCCAGCCGCACCTTCCGGTACGGCTACCTTGTTACGACTTCGTCCCAATCGCCAGTCCCACCTTCGACAGCTCCCTCCCACAAGGGGTTGGGCCACCGGCTTCGGGTGTTACCGACTTTCGTGACGTGACGGGCGGTGTGTACAAGGCCCGGGAACGTATTCACCGCAGCAATGCTGATCTGCGATTACTAGCGACTCCGACTTCATGGGGTCGAGTTGCAGACCCCAATCCGAACTGAGACCGGCTTTTTGAGATTCGCTCCACCTTGCGGTATCGCAGCTCATTGTACCGGCCATTGTAGCACGTGTGCAGCCCAAGACATAAGGGGCATGATGACTTGACGTCGTCCCCACCTTCCTCCGAGTTGACCCCGGCGGTCTCCCGTGAGTCCCCAGCACCACAAGGGCCTGCTGGCAACACGGGACAAGGGTTGCGCTCGTTGCGGGACTTAACCCAACATCTCACGACACGAGCTGACGACAGCCATGCACCACCTGTACACCGACCACAAGGGGGCACCCATCTCTGGATGTTTCCGGTGTATGTCAAGCCTTGGTAAGGTTCTTCGCGTTGCGTCGAATTAAGCCACATGCTCCGCCGCTTGTGCGGGCCCCCGTCAATTCCTTTGAGTTTTAGCCTTGCGGCCGTACTCCCCAGGCGGGGCACTTAATGCGTTAGCTGCGGCACGGACGACGTGGAATGTCGCCCACACCTAGTGCCCACCGTTTACGGCGTGGACTACCAGGGTATCTAATCCTGTTCGCTCCCCACGCTTTCGCTCCTCAGCGTCAGTATCGGCCCAGAGATCCGCCTTCGCCACCGGTGTTCCTCCTGATATCTGCGCATTTCACCGCTACACCAGGAATTCCGATCTCCCCTACCGAACTCTAGCCTGCCCGTATCGACTGCAGACCCGGGGTTAAGCCCCGGGCTTTCACAACCGACGCGACAAGCCGCCTACGAGCTCTTTACGCCCAATAATTCCGGACAACGCTCGCGCCCTACGTATTACCGCGGCTGCTGGCACGTAGTTAGCCGGCGCTTCTTCTGCAGGTACCGTCACTTTCGCTTCTTCCCTGCTGAAAGAGGTTTACAACCCGAAGGCCGTCATCCCTCACGCGGCGTCGCTGCATCAGGCTTTCGCCCATTGTGCAATATTCCCCACTGCTGCCTCCCGTAGGAGTCTGGGCCGTGTCTCAGTCCCAGTGTGGCCGGTCGCCCTCTCAGGCCGGCTACCCGTCGTCGCCTTGGTGAGCCGTTACCTCACCAACAAGCTGATAGGCCGCGGGCTCATCCTGCACCGCCGGAGCTTTCGAACCGCCTGGATGCCCAGACGGTTCAGTATCCGGTATTAGACCCCGTTTCCAGGGCTTGTCCCAGAGTGCAGGGCAGATTGCCCACGTGTTACTCACCCGTTCGCCACTAATCCCCACCCGAAGGTGGTTCATCGTTCGACTTGCATGTGTTAAGCACGCCGCCAGCGTTCGTCCTGAGCCAGGATCAAACTCTCCGTGAATGTTTTCCCGTAATCGGGATGAACACCACGAGAGCGGTGCGAGAGGAGGAATAGTCCCCTCGCACACAGCGTCCTCGCTGTGTTTTTTCAAAGGAACCTCGCCCCAGCAGAAGCTGGAGACGGGGTATCAACATATCTGGCGTTGACTTTTGGCACGCTGTTGAGTTCTCAAGGAACGGACGCTTCCTTCGTACTCACCCTCGCAGGCTTTCCTCCGGGCGCTTCCCTTCGGTGTTTCCGACTCTATCAGATCTTTCCGATCCGATTTCCTCGGTGCTTTCCAGGTGCACGCGCTTTCGCGTTTCCCTTTCCGGCGGGACCGACTTTATCAGAGATTCTGAGCCGGTTTTCCCACCCCTCCGGGGACAGGCTCCGGTGCTCACGAAGTGGCCGGGTGCCCGGTCGGGGGGAGCTGTAAACGTACTGGAGCGGGGCGCCCCGATGCAAATCGAGGCGCCCTGCTCCAGGTTCGCTCGTGCGTGGGATCCGACGGACCGTCAGACCTCAACCACCACGGGCAGGATCATCGGCCGGCGCCGGTAGGTGTCGGAGACCCACTTGCCCAGCGTGCGGCGGACGAGCTGCTGCAACTGGTGGGTGTCGACCACACCGTCCTGGGCCGAGCGCTCCAACGCCTCCGTGATCTTCGGGAGCACCTCGCCGAAGGCGGAGTCCTCGATGCCGGAGCCGCGGGCCTGGACATGGGGTCCGCCCGTGATCTTGCCGGTGGAGGAGTCCATGACCACGAAGACCGAGATGATGCCCTCGTCGCCGAGGATCTTGCGGTCCTTGAGCGCCGGCTCGCCGACGTCACCGACGGAGAGGCCGTCGACGTAGACGTAGCCCGCCTGGACCTTGCCGGAGATCTTGGCCTTGCCCTCGACGAGGTCGACGGCCACGCCGTCCTCGGCGATGACGACCCGGTCGTGCGGGACTCCGGTCAGGGCGCCCAGCTCGGCGTTGGCGCGCAGGTGGCGCCATTCGCCGTGCACCGGCATCAGGTTCTTCGGGCGGCAGATGTTGTAGAAGTACAGCAGTTCCCCGGCCGAGGCGTGACCGGAGACGTGCACCTTGGCGTTGCCCTTGTGGACGACGTTGGCGCCCCAGCGGGTGAGCCCGTTGATCACGCGGTAGACCGCGTTCTCGTTGCCGGGGATGAGCGACGACGCCAGGATCACTGTGTCGCCCTCGACGATGCGGATCTGGTGGTCGCGGTTGGCCATCCGGGACAGCGCGGCCATCGGTTCGCCCTGGGAGCCCGTACAGACCAGGACGACTTCGCTGTCCGGCAGGTCGTCCAGGGTCTTGACGTCCACGACCAGGCCCGGCGGCACCTTGAGGTAGCCGAGGTCGCGGGCGATGCCCATGTTGCGGACCATGGAGCGGCCGACGAAGGCGACCCGGCGGCCGTACTCGTGCGCCGCGTCCAGGATCTGCTGGATGCGGTGGACGTGGCTGGCGAAGCTGGCCACGATGATCCGCTTGCGGGCGCCGGCGAAGACCTGGCGCAGCACGTTGGAGATGTCGCGCTCGGGCGGGACGAAGCCCGGGACCTCGGCGTTGGTGGAGTCGGCCAGCAGGAGGTCGATGCCCTCCTCGCTGAGCCTCGCGAACGCGTGCAGGTCCGTGAGCCGGTTGTCCAGCGGGAGCTGGTCCATCTTGAAGTCGCCGGTGTGCACCGCCATGCCCGCGGGGGTGCGGATGGCGACGGCCAGGGCGTCGGGGATGGAGTGGTTGACGGCGACGAACTCGCAGTCGAAGGGGCCGATGCGCTCGCGCTGTCCCTCCGCCACCTGGAGGGTGTACGGGCGGATGCGGTGCTCCTGGAGCTTCGCCTCGATGAGGGCGAGCGTCAGCTTGGAGCCGATCAGCGGGATGTCCGGCTTCTCGCGCAGCAGGAAGGGGACGCCGCCGATGTGGTCCTCGTGGCCGTGGGTGAGGACGATGCCCTCGATGTCGTCGAGGCGGTCCCGGATGGACGAGAAGTCCGGCAGGATCAGGTCGATTCCGGGCTGCTCCTCCTCGGGGAAGAGCACTCCGCAGTCGACGATCAGCAGGCGGCCGCCGTACTCGAAGACCGTCATGTTGCGGCCGATCTCGCCGAGGCCGCCGAGCGGGGTGACCCGCAGGCCGCCCTCGGGGAGCGGCGGGGGCGGGCCCAGTTCAGGATGCGGATGACTCAAAAGACTCTCCTCACCACACGCGCCACGTACCGGTGGGCACGTGGCGCGCATGACGTTCGTGCAGAAGCAGTTGTCGTTGTGGGGTGCGGGCACCGGTGTCCCGCGTATTCAGTTGTGAAGTACGCCTGCGCGAGCGGTCGCGCGAAGTCTGGTTACTGGAGTTGTACCCCGCCTGCGGCAAGATCGATCTTGAGCTGCTCGATCTCTTCCGGCGTGCACTCGGCCATGGGGGCGCGCAGGGGGCCCGCGGGGAGGCCCTTGAGGGTGAGCGCCGCCTTGGTGGTCATCACGCCCTGTGTGCGGAACATGCCCGTGTAGACGGGCAGCAGCTTCTGGTGGATCTCGGTGGCCTTCTGCACGTCTCCCGAGGTGTAGGCCTCGACCAGGGCGCGCAGCTCGGGGGTGACGAGGTGGCCGACGACCGAGACGAAGCCGACCGCTCCGATGGAGAGCAGGGGCAGGTTGAGCATGTCGTCGCCGGAGTACCAGGCGAGGCCGGAGCGGGCGATGGCCCAGCCGGCCCGGCCGAGGTCGCCCTTGGCGTCCTTGTTGGCGACGATGCGCGGGTGCTCGGCGAGGCGGACGATCGTCTCGGTGCTGATCGGGACGCCGCTGCGGCCGGGGATGTCGTACAGCATGACCGGCAGCCCGGCGGCGTCCGCGACGGCCGTGAAGTGCCGGTACAGGCCCTCCTGCGGGGGCTTGTTGTAGTACGGGGTGACGACCAGCAGGCCGTGGGCGCCGGCGCGCTCCGCCGCGCGGGCCAGTTCTCTGCTGTGGTGGGTGTCGTTGGTGCCAACACCGGCCACGACGTGGGCGCGGTCGCCGACGGCTTCCACGATCGCCCGTACGAGATCCGATTTCTCCGCGTCGCTGGTGGTGGGGGACTCGCCGGTGGTGCCGTTGACGATCAGGCCGTCGTTGCCTGCGTCCACCAGGTGGGTGGCGAGCCGCTGTGCGCCGTCGAGGTCGAGTGCGCCGTCCGCCGTGAAGGGCGTGACCATGGCGGTGAGGACCCGCCCGAAGGGGGTCTGCGGAGTGGAGGTCGGAGCCATGGGTTACACGCTACTCGTTGCTCAGGCCGGGGTCTTCCCTCGGGGGAGGCGACAAGGCGGGACAAAGGGGGAGCCCGGTACTGCCTGCTCGGGGGTTCAGGCAGTACCGGGCCCGTTTGATCAGGCTAGATGAACTTCACGAAATACTGCAATACGGACACTTCGCTCGACTACTCCGTCCCTGTGTACCCGCAGGTGGGAGGCGGCTCGTTACGGAGCCACACGTCCGTTCGCGTTGAAAGCGGCGTGGGTCAGCGGCATGAGCCGGGCCCACTCGGCCTCCATCTTTTCGCCGACCATCTCGATCTCCCGCTGCGGGAAGGACGGGACCTTCGCCAGCTCGTGCTGGGTGCGCAGCCCGAGGAAGTGCATCAGCGAGCGGGCGTTGCAGGTGGCGTACATCGAGGAGTACAGGCCGACGGGGAGCACCGCGCGGGCGACCTCACGGGCCACGCCCTCGGCCAGCAGCTTCTGGTAGGCCTCGTACGCCTGGTGGTAGGAGTCGCTCAGTACGTTCCGCACGGTCTCGTGCTGCGCCGGGGTGCCCTCGACGAAGACGTACTTGCCCGGGCGGCCCTCCTGGACGAGCTTGCGCGAGGCGTCGGGGACGTAGAAGACGGGCTGCAGCTCGCGGTAGCGCCCGGACTCCTCGTTGTAGGACCATCCGACCCGGTGGCGCATGAACTCGCGGAACACGAAGATCGGCGCGCTGACCAGGAAAGTCATCGAGTTGTGCTCGAAGGGGCTGCCGTGCCGGTCCCGCATCAGGTAGTTGATCAGGCCCCTGGAGCGCTCCGGGTCCTTCTGCAGCTCCCCGATGGACTGCTCACCCAGGGTCGAGACGCGGGCGGCGAACAGGACGTCGGAGTCCGAGGCGCTGGACTTCACCAGCTCGACTGTGACGTCACTGCGCACGGTGACGTCGGTGCGCGTTGACGGCTTGGGATCGTCGGCGGAGGTCAAGGGGGTCCTTCCCGTCGCGGCTGTGGTGCGGCGCCCACTTTACGGGCTGCGGGGCACGGGAGAGCCCCCCTGTTCACAGGCGCCACACCGACCCCGAGGGTGGTGACCCCTGGTATGGCTCGGTAGCCTCACCGGGCACAGCCCACGCATGGACCGAGTGAGGAACCGCCGTGCCCCTGCCCTTCCTGACGGCCGACCGCGCATTCGACACGGCGGACGAAGTCGCCCTGCCGTACGACGACCGGGACCGCTGGCGTCGCCCGTACCGCCCGGGCCCGTGGCGGGTGGGAGCCTCGGCGCTCCTGCTGCTGCTCGCCTCGTTCGTGCTGTTCGCCGGGGTGATCATCGCGGCGACCGCGACGCCGGCGTCCGCCGGGACGGTCTTCGCCATCGCTCTGGTCGTCGTCGCCGTCGCGCTGCGGATGCTGCGCATGGGTGTGTGGGTGAGCGCCAAGGGGCTGCGCCACGTGGGTTTCGTCAGCACGCGCACGACGGGGTGGGGCCAGGTCGTCTCCGTGCGCACGGTGCAGCAGCCGGTGCGCTGGCTGGGGCTGCCGCGCACCGTGCAGGGGCAGGCGCTGATGCTGGCCCGGCGCGGGCGCACGGAGGAGCCGCCGCCGTTGCTGACCTCGCACAACGCGGACTTCCTGGGGCGCGACCAGCTCGCCTTCGACCGGGCGGCCGACACCGTGGAGGCGTGGGCCGCCGAGTACCGCAGGGCCTGAGCCGGCCCGCTCCCCCGCGCGGGGGCGGCTCCACTCCCCCGCGCGCTCAGGACGAGGTCTTGTGCAGGGTGATCGCCCGCTGCATCGCCTTGCGGGCGCGCGGGGTGTCGCGGGCGTCGTGATAGGCGACGGCGAGCCGGAACCAGCTGCGCCAGTCGTCCGGCGCGTCCTCCGTCTCGGCCTTGCGCCGGGCGAAGACCTCGTCGGCCGAGTCACGGTCGATCCGCCCGCTGGGCAGGCGTTTCAGCTCGTCGACGGGCAGCCCGCCCTCGGCGTCCAGCAGCGCGGCGAGCCGGTTGGCCTCGCGGACGAACTCGGTGTTCTTCCACAGGAACCAGACCCCGATGACCGGCAGGATCAGCACCGCGGCACCGAAGGTGACGGTGAGCGGCGTCCCGGCCTTGATGAGCAGCACGCCGCGGCTGCCGACCAGGACGAAGTAGACGACCAGGACGGCGGCCGTGACGGCGTAGGAGATCTTCGCGCGCATGAGGGTCTGCCGGGCTCAGTTCAGGTCGAGGAAATGTTCCAGGCCGAAGGTCAGGCCGGGAGTGGTCACCACGCGGCGGGCGCCGAGCAGGATGCCCGGCATGAAGCTGCTGTGGTGCAGGGAGTCGTGGCGGACGGTGAGGGTCTCGCCCTCGCCGCCGAGCAGCACCTCCTGGTGGGCCAGCAGCCCGCGCAGGCGGACCGCGTGCACCGGGACGCCGTCGACGTCGGCGCCGCGGGCTCCGTCCAGGGCCGTGGTCGTGGCGTCCGGGGCGGGGGCACTGCCGGCCCGGCGGCGGGCCTCCGCGATGAGCTGGGCGGTGCGTGTGGCGGTGCCGCTGGGGGCGTCCACCTTGTTCGGGTGGTGCAGCTCGACGACCTCGACGGATTCGAAGTAGGGCGCGGCGATCTGCGCGAACTTCATGGTGAGCACGGCGCCGATGGAGAAGTTCGGTGCGATGAGGACGCCCGTCTGCGGGGACTGCTCCAGCCAGCCCCGCAGCTGCGCGAGGCGGTCGTCGGTCCAGCCGGTGGTGCCGACGACGGCGTGGATGCCGTGACGCACGCAGAAGTCCAGGTTGCCCATGACCGAGGCGGGGGTGGTCAGCTCGACGGCGACCTGGGCACCCCGCTCGGCCAGCGTCTCCAGCTTGTCGTCCCGGCCGAGGGCGGCCACCAGCTCCATGTCGTCGGCGGCCTCGACCGCCCGTACCGCCTCGGAGCCGATCCGGCCCTTGGCGCCGAGGACCGCCACGCGCAGCTTGCTCATCTTCGTTGCTTCCTTACCCGTGATCGTCAGGCGACGGCGTCGTGCAGCCGGGACGCCTGCTTGTCCTTGAGCGGGCCGATGACCGACAGGGAGGGCCGCCGACGCAGGACGTCGCGGGCGACCGAGCGGACGTCGTCCGGGGTGACCGAGGCTATCCGGGCCAGCATGTCATCGACCGACATCTGCTCGCCCCAGCACAGCTCGCTCTTGCCGATACGGTTCATCAGCGCGCCGGTGTCCTCCAGGCCGAGGACCGTGGAACCCCTCAGCTGGCCGATGGCCCGCTCGATCTCGTCGTCGGGCAGTCCGTGCTCGGCGACCTGGTCGAGTTCGTCACGGCAGATCTTCAGCACGTCGTGCACCTGCGTGGGCCGGCACCCGGCATACACGCCGAACAGGCCGCAGTCGGCGAAGCCCGAGGTGTAGGAGTACACGCTGTAGGCCAGGCCGCGCTTCTCCCGGACCTCCTGGAACAGGCGGGAGGACATGCCTCCGCCGAGGGCGGTGTTCAGCACGCCGAGCGCCCAGCGGCGCTCGTCGGTGCGGGCCAGTCCCGGCATGCCGAGGACGATGTGCGCCTGCTCGGTCCTGCGGCCGATCAGTTCGACCCGGCCCGCGGTGCGCAGGGCGCGCCGTCCGCCGCGCGGGGCGATCGGCTCGGCGGACGGGTCCGTGAGCGCGCCGGCCTTCTCGAAGGCGGCGCGGACCTGGCGTACGACCTTGTGGTGGTCGACGTTGCCGGCGCAGGCGACCACGAGGTGGGTCGGGTCGTAGTGCTTCTTGTAGAAGCGGCGGATGCGGTCGGCGGTGAGGGCGTTGACGGTGTCGACCGTGCCGAGGACCGGGCGGCCCAGGGGGTTGTCGCCGAACATGGTGTGCGCGAACAGGTCGTGCACGCAGTCGCCCGGGTCGTCCTCGGTCATGGCGATCTCTTCGAGGATGGCGCCGCGCTCGACGTCGACGTCCTCCTGGCGGATCACGGAGCCGGTGAGCATGTCGCAGACCACGTCGATGGCCAGCGGCAGGTCGATGTCGAGCACGCGCGCGTAGTAGCACGTGTACTCCTTGGCCGTGAACGCGTTCATCTCGCCGCCGACGGCGTCGAGGGCGGAGGAGATGTCCAGGGCGGACCGGCGGGAGGTGCCCTTGAAGAGCAGGTGCTCCAGGTAGTGGGTGGCGCCGTTGAGCGCCGGGGTCTCGTCGCGGGAGCCGACGTGCGCCCAGATGCCGAAGGTCGCCGAGCGGACCGAGGGCACGGTCTCGGTGACGATGCGCAGGCCGCCGGGGAGCGTGGTCCTGCGGACCGTGCCGATGCCGTTCTCGCCCTTGATGAGGGTTTGGGTACGGGCGACGGCCCGCCCCTCCGAGGAGGTGCGGGCCGTCGTCCTGGCGTTACGGGACGTCACTTGGCGGCGTCGTCCTTCTTCTCGTCGCCCTCTTCGCCCTCGATCACGGGGATCAGGGAGAGCTTGCCGCGGGAGTCGATCTCGGCGATCTCGACCTGGACCTTCTGGCCCACGCCGACGACGTCCTCGACGTTCTCCACACGCTTGCCGCCGGCCAGCTTGCGGATCTGCGAGATGTGCAGCAGACCGTCCTTGCCGGGCAGCAGGGAGACGAACGCGCCGAACGTGGTCGTCTTGACGACCGTGCCCAGGTAGCGCTCGCCGACCTCGGGCATCGTCGGGTTGGCGATGCCGTTGATCGTGGTGCGGGCGGCCTCGGCGGCCGGGCCGTCGGAGGCGCCGATGTAGATCGTGCCGTCGTCCTCGATGGTGATCTCGGCGCCGGTGTCCTCCTGGATCTGGTTGATCATCTTGCCCTTGGGGCCGATGACCTCGCCGATCTTGTCGACCGGGATCTTCACGGTGATGATCCGCGGCGCGTTCGGGGACATCTCGTCCGGCGTGTCGATCGCTTCCATCATCACGTCGAGGATGTGGAGGCGGGCGTCACGGGCCTGCTTGAGGGCGGCGGCCAGGACTGAGGCCGGAATGCCGTCCAGCTTGGTGTCGAGCTGGAGGGCGGTGACGAACTCCTTGGTGCCGGCGACCTTGAAGTCCATGTCGCCGAAGGCGTCCTCCGCACCGAGGATGTCGGTGAGGGTGACGTAGTGGGTCTCGCCCTCGATCTCCTGGGAGATCAGGCCCATGGCGATGCCGGCGACCGGGGCCTTGAGCGGCACACCGGCGTTCAGCAGCGACATGGTGGAGGCGCACACGGAGCCCATGGACGTCGACCCGTTGGAGCCGAGCGCCTCGGACACCTGGCGGATCGCGTAGGGGAACTCCTCGCGCGTCGGCAGGACCGGGAGCAGGGCGCGCTCGGCGAGGGCGCCGTGGCCGATCTCGCGGCGCTTCGGGGAGCCCACGCGGCCGGTCTCGCCGGTGGAGTAGGGCGGGAAGTTGTAGTTGTGCATGTAGCGCTTGCGGGTCACCGGGGAGAGGGTGTCCAGCTGCTGCTCCATACGGAGCATGTTGAGGGTGGTGACGCCCAGGATCTGGGTCTCGCCACGCTCGAACAGCGCCGAGCCGTGCACCCGCGGGATGGCCTCGACCTCGGCGGCCAGGGTGCGGATGTCGGTGACACCGCGGCCGTCGATGCGCTTCTTCTCCTTGATGACGCGCTCACGGACCAGGGACTTGGTCAGCGAGCGGTACGCGGCGGAGATCTCCTTCTCGCGGCCCTCGAACTCCGGCAGGAGCTTCTCGGCGGCGAGCGCCTTGACGCGGTCCAGCTCGGCCTCGCGCTCCTGCTTGCCTGCGATGGTGAGCGCCTGGGCCAGCTCGGGCTTGACAGCGCCGGTCAGCGCCTCGAGGACGTCGTCCTGGTAGTCCAGGAAGATCGGGAACTCGGCGGTCGGCTTGGCGGCCTTGGCGGCGAGGTCGGCCTGGGCGCGGCAGAGCACCTTGATGAAGGGCTTCGCGGCCTCCAGACCGGCGGCCACGATCTCCTCGGTCGGCGCCTCGGCGCCGCCCTCGACCAGCTTGATGGTCTTCTCGGTGGCCTCGGCCTCGACCATCATGATCGCGACGTCGCCGTCCTCCAGGGTGCGGCCCGCGACGACCATGTCGAAGACGGCGTCCTCGAGCTCGGTGTGCGTCGGGAAGGCCACCCACTGGCCGCGGATCAGCGCGACGCGGACGCCGCCGATCGGGCCGGAGAAGGGCAGACCGGCCAGCTGCGTGGACGCGGAGGCGGCGTTGATCGCCACGACGTCGTACAGGTGGTCGGGGTTGAGGGCCATGATCGTGGCGACGACCTGGATCTCGTTGCGCAGGCCCTTCTTGAAGGACGGGCGCAGCGGGCGGTCGATGAGGCGGCAGGTGAGGATGGCGTCCTCGGAGGGCCGGCCCTCCCGGCGGAAGAAGGAGCCGGGGATCCGGCCGGCGGCGTACATCCGCTCCTCGACGTCCACCGTGAGGGGGAAGAAGTCGAGCTGGTCCTTGGGGTTCTTGGAGGCGGTGGTGGCCGACAGCACCATGGTGTCGTCGTCCAGGTAGGCCACGGCGGAACCGGCGGCCTGACGGGCCAGGCGGCCCGTCTCGAAGCGGATGGTGCGGGTGCCGAAGGAGCCGTTGTCGATGACGGCCTCGGCGTAGTGGGTCTCGTTCTCCACTAGCGTTTTCTCCGTTACTTTGTCGTCTTTTGTCCCTGCCTCGCCCGTGTGGCGGGGGGACAGGCGGAGAAGCGCTCCACTGGTGCGGGCCGGTCTTCGATCGAAGCACCCGGGTTCACTCTTCCGGGGGCCACTACCGAGGACCGGCGGCGGGGTGCGCTCCTCCTCGTGCGTCGTGACGTCCGATGACGTCGGTCGGTGGTGTCCGTGGGGCCGCCTACCCGATGCGGTCCGGGTCATCACACTGAGTCGTGTCTCTTGCGTTGTGTTACCACACTACAAAGGCGTGGTGACAGTCCGCACGTACAGCAAAGGGAGCGGTCCCCTTCTCCCAGGGAACCGCTCCCTTCACGGCGTCCTACTTGGCGCCCGCCGCACCGCGGCGGATGCCGAGGCGGTCGACCAGCGTACGGAAGCGCTGGATGTCCTTCTTGGCGAGGTACTGCAGCAGCCGGCGGCGCTGGCCGACGAGGATCAGCAGACCACGGCGGGAGTGGTGGTCGTGCTTGTGGGTCTTGAGGTGCTCCGTCAGGTCGGAGATGCGACGGGACAGCAGGGCGACCTGGACCTCGGGGGAGCCGGTGTCACCCTCCTTGGTACCGAACTCGGTGATGATCTGCTTCTTCACTGCGGCGTCGAGCGACACGCGTACTCCTCATGGTCTGTGAGTGGCCACCGAGTGCCCCCGGTCTGCGTCTCGGGGGGTCTTCCATGACTCGGAAGGCGGGGATCCGCTGGGCGCGGCCACCAGAGTGAGAGCTCGCTCCGGGGGTGCGTACACAAACGGCCGTCGGCCAGCGTACCAGGCGGCGGCGAGGGCTCCGCCCCGGTCCGCGGAACCGCCCAGGTCGGGCGGCAGGCGCCACTAGAGTGATGCCCGGAACGGATTCGAGCGTCGGGGAACGTCGGGAAGGGGTCGCTGCGGCATGGCGGAGACGGCTGAGGAGATCAAGGCACGCAAGGAGCGGGAGAGGGACGAGCTCTACGCCCTCGACATCTCCGGCGTCGAATGGCACAGCGCGCCCGGTACCGAGGAGCACGAGGAGCGGGTCGAGATCGCGTACCTGCCCGGTGGTGCCGTGGCCATGCGGTCCTCCCTCGACCCGGAGACGGTCCTGCGGTACACGGAGGCGGAGTGGCGGGCCTTCGTGCTGGGCGCGCGGGACGGGGAGTTCGACCTGGAGCCGGCGGGCCCCGACGCCGGCTGACCGGCGTACGCGCCGGAAAAGGGTGCGCGAGTCCGGCGCGCCTTGCGCCGGCACGTCAGCCGGTCATCGACCGCACCGACGCGTACACGTCGAAGACGGCGAGCGCCAGCGGTACCAGCGTCAGCAGAACGAAGCCCTCGGCGATTTCCAGGAAGCGTCCCCAGAAGGGCGTCAGACCGCTGCGGGACGCCATCAGTCCGATGGCGGTGACGAGCGCGGCCGCCGCGGCGATGGCGGCGATCAGCCAGACCGTGCGGATGTCGAGGTCGGTGCTGTTTCCCGCCAGGGCCGCGCGGACCAAGGCGTTCGGCGGGTCGAGCGCCAGGCCGAGACCGAGCACGATCAGAGAGCCGAGACCGGCGGCCAGGACGGCGGCGACCTGTGCGGTGTAGCGGAACAGCTGCGCCCGCATCAGCAGGGCGATACCGGTGGCCAGGGCCAGCAGCTGCGCCCAGAGGTCGTCGGAGAAGCCCAGCACCAGGGCCGCGCCGAGCGCGACCAGCGAGCAGCCGCCGACCAGGCCGACGAGGAGTTCGTGGCCGCGCCGCGCCTGGGCCCCGATCCGTGCGGCGTCCACCAGCTCGTGCGGTTCGGGCTCGGCGGCGTACGCGCTGCGCGGGGCGGTGTCCGGGGTCTCGAAGCCGACGGGCAGTCGGGCGAAACGCATGGACATGCCCGGCAGGAAGGCCAGGGCGCCGACGGCAACAGGGGCGCACAGGGCGGCGATCTCGGCCGGGGTCCACTTGTTCAGCAGCGCCGCGAAAGAGGTGACCAGGGCGAGGCCCGAGGCGACCGCGAAGGCGACGAACGGGCCGTCGCCTCGGGGTGAGCACAGGGTGAGGATCACCGAGGCCACCAGCACCGCCGCACAGGCGAGCAGGAACTGCAGTTTCCCCACGCCCTGCCCTTCGGAGAGGGACAGCAGGCCGGAGCCTGCCACGCCCACGTTGGGGAGGGCGCCGAGACCCAGCGCGATGGCCGAGGCCCGGTCGTCGTAGACACGGGCGCGGACGCAGGCGAGGGTGACGAGGAGCACCCCGGCGACGCCCGCGAGGATGCCGGGGAGGCTGTGCATGTCGTGGAGCGGGTCGGCGGTCCAGGCGACGAAGGCGAGTAGGGCGAGCAGCAGACCGCCGCCCACCAGGCCCGCCGCGCGGGTGAGATCGCCGTGCCACAGGGAGCGGTCACGGGTCACCGCGGAGGCGACCGCCTCGGAGACATCGTCGAAGACGGCCGGAGGCAGCGATGCGGCGAAGGGGCGCAGGGTGAGGAGTTCGCCGTCGAGAATGCGCTGGGCCGTGAAAGAACGGGAACTGTCGAGGACGGTGCCGTCGCGGCGGACGAGGTGGTAGCCGACCGGGGCGCCCTCTGCGGCGGTCTGCCGGGAGAGCCGGAGGATCTCGGGGTAGACGTCGGCGACCGGTACGTCGTCGGGGAGCGCCACGTCGATCCGGCTGTCGGGCGCGACGATGGTGACCCGGCAGAAGCCGAGCCCCGTCACCGTCCCGGGAGAGGCTCCCCGGCCGGACTCGCTGGCGCCGGTGGCGGCCGTCATGCTCACCTGCTGTTCCCCCTCGGTGCTGCTGCCGTGTCTGCGGTGTGAAGGAACCCGCGCGCCTTCCGGCGCAGGTCGCGGGTTCCGGTGGTGCGGAGCGGACGGGAGACCGTCCGGCCGGGCCCGGCGCATGCGCTCGCGCCGCATCCCCCGGAATGCCCCGTACGTCCGCCGATCCTCGCGTGTGCTCACGCGAACATCCGGCACCCTACCGCCCGCCTGTGTGTGAGGGGATCAGTAGGATCACACGGCGGCCCTCGTCTGCCTGAGACGGGGTGGTGGACGGCAAACCCAGTGGGTCGGCAAGGGAATTGGTGAGCAGTGAGCCAGATCGTCGTGAAGCGCCCGCCACGAGCGCTGCCGCCGGAGGTGCCCGCGGGCGAGGTGATGGTCCAGCCGCCGCCGGAACTGCCGCGCAACCAGCACGAGAGCGTGCTGATGCAGTTGCTGCCGACGCTGGGTATGGGCGGCTCGGTCGTCTTCTTCTTCACCAGCGGGCAGCCGTTCATGCGGATCATGGGCATGGTGATGATCGCGTCGACGATCGCCATGTCGATCGCCATGGTGGTCCGCTTCCGCCGGGGTTCCCAGGGACAGATCGCCGACCTGCGCCGCGACTACCTGAGCTACCTCTCACAGACCCGTCGGGTCACCCAGGAGACGGCGAGGGCACAGCGTGACGCCCAGTACTATCTTCACCCCTCCCCCGAGCAGTTGTGGGCGCTCGTCGCCGAGGGCAGCCGGGTGTGGGAACGGCGGCCGGGCGACGAGGACTTCGCCCAGGTGCGCATCGGTCTCGGTCCCCAGCCTCTGGCCACCCCGCTGGTCGCCCCGGAGACGGGCCCGGTCGATCAGCTGGAGCCGCTGACGGCGGGCGCGATGCAGCGGTTCGTCTCGGTCCACGGCACCCTGGACGACCTGCCGATGGCGGTCTCCCTGCGCGCCTTCCACCACGTCACGCTCGGCGGCGAACCGGAGTCCGTACGCTCCTCCGTCCGGGCGCTGACGGGTTCGCTGGCCTCGCTGCACTCCCCCGAGGACCTGATCGTCGCGATCGTGGCCGGCCGGGAGGAACTGCCGCACTGGGAGTGGGCCAAGTGGCTGCCACACGTCCAGCTGTCCGGTGTCACGGACGGCGCCGGCTCTCGCCGTCTGATCGGCGGGGACCCCCGTGAGGTGGAGGACCTACTGGCTTCCCGGCTGGCCGCACGCCCGCGTTTCCATCCGAACGCCGCGCCGCTGCCGGACACCCCGCACATCGTCGTCCTCCTCGACGGCGTATCCCTGCCGCCGGAGTCCGTACTGGCGGGCCCCGAGGGTCTGCAGGGCGTGACGGTCGTCGAGGTGACCGGGCGGGAGACGGCGGGTCCGCACGGCGACCTCTCCGTCGTCGTGGAACCGCGCGCGCTTCGTCTGGAGTCGGCTCACGGCGCGGTCTACGAGGGAACGCCCGACGCACTGTCGCAGGAGTCCGCGGAGGCGCTGGCCCGTCAGCTGGCGCCGCTGCGGATGGCCTCGGGCGGGGACGACGACGAGCCGCTGCTCGCGAACCTGGAGTTCACGGACCTGCTGAACCTGGGCGACGCCGCCTCCGTCGACACCCGGCGCACCTGGCGGCCGCGGTCGCAGGCGGAACGGCTGCGGGTGCCGATCGGCGTCGGCGAGGACGGCCGGCCGGTGATGCTCGACATCAAGGAGGCGGCACAGGAGGGCATGGGCCCGCACGGCCTGTGTGTCGGCGCCACGGGTTCCGGCAAGTCGGAACTACTGCGCACCCTGGTACTGGGCCTCGCGGTCACCCACTCCTCCGAGACCCTGAACTTCGTCCTGGCGGACTTCAAGGGCGGCGCCACCTTCGCCGGCATGGCACAGATGCCGCACGTGGCGGCGGTCATCACCAACCTGGCGGACGACCTGACCCTCGTCGACCGCATGGGCGACTCCATCCGCGGTGAGCTCAACCGCCGCCAGGAGATGCTGCGCGACGCGGGCAACTACGCCAACATCCACGACTACGAGAAGGCCCGCGCGGCGGGCGCGCCGCTCCAGCCCATCCCCTCCCTGCTGCTGGTCATCGACGAGTTCAGCGAACTGCTGACGGCGAAGCCGGACTTCATCGACATGTTCGTGCAGATCGGCCGCATCGGCCGGTCGTTGGGCGTGCACCTGTTGCTGGCCTCGCAGCGACTGGAGGAGGGACGGCTGCGCGGCCTGGAGACGTACCTGTCGTACCGCATCGGCCTGCGCACCTTCTCCGCCGCCGAGTCGCGGGCGGCGCTGGGCGTGCCGGACGCGTACGAGCTGCCGAACGTACCGGGTTCGGGGATCCTGAAGTTCGGCACGGACGAGATGCTGCGGTTCAAGGCGGCGTACGTGTCGGGCGTCTACCGATCCGGAGGGCAGCGGGACACGCCCTTGGGCGGCCCGCTGCCGGTGGACCGGCGGCCGGTGCTCTTCACGGCGACGGAGGTACCCGTGCGGTACGTCCCGGTGCCGCGGCAGGGCACGGACCCGACGGGCGGCGCCGACGAGGTGGACGACGCGCTGGCGGACACCGTGCTCGACGTGGTCGTACGCCGACTGGAGGCCCAGGGTCCGGCGGCCCACCAGGTGTGGCTGCCGCCGCTTGACAGCCCGCCGTCGCTGGACGGGCTGCTGCCCGGTCTCGCCGCCGTGGAGGGCCGGGGCCTCACTCAGCCCGGCTTCGAGGGCGCCGGGCGCCTGGTCGTCCCGGTCGGCCTCCTCGACAAGCCTTACGAGCAGCGCCGTGACCCGCTGTGGGTGGACTTCTCGGGCGCGGCGGGGCACATGCAGATCCTCGGCGGACCACAGTCCGGCAAGTCGACGCTGCTGCGTTCGCTGATCTGTTCCTTCGCGCTCACCCATACACCGCACGAAGTGCAGTTCTACGGACTGGACTTCGGTGGCGGCGGCATGTCCTCGGTGGCTGGGCTGCCGCATGTCGGCGGCATCGCCTCCCGTCTGGATCCGGAGAAGGTGCGGCGCACGGTCGCGGAGGTCCACGGGGTCCTGACCCGCCGCGAGGAGTACTTCCGGGCTTCGGGCATCTCCTCCATCGCCGAGTTCCGCACGCGCCGTGCTCGAGGCGACATCTCGGTCACCGATCAGCCGTGGGGCGACGTCTTCCTGGTGATCGACGGCTGGGCCAACTTCCGCGCCGACTACGAGGCGCTCGACCAGGTGGTCACGGACATCGCCGCCCGCGGTCTGGGGTACGGGATCCACCTGATTCTCTCGGCGTCCCGGTCGATGGAGGTGCGGTCCGCGCTCAAGGACAGCCTGCTGAACCGGCTGGAGCTGAGGCTCGGTGACACCATGGACTCCGAGCTGGACCGGAAGGTGGCGGCCAACGTGCCCACCGGTGTGCCCGGCCGGGGTCTGTCACCACAGAAGCTGCACTTCATGGCGGCGGTGCCGCGCATCGACGGGCTGACCTCGGACACCGACCTGGCGGACGCGACGTCCGCGCTGGCGGCCGAGGTGTCCCGGCACTGGCAGGCACCGGGTGCGCCGGAGGTGCGCCTGCTGCCGCGCGAGGTCCCGGTGGAGCAGCTGCCCCCGGGGGACCGTTTCCCGCGGCGCGGTATCGCCTTCGCGCTCGACGAGAACAATCTCGAGCCCGTCTTCGTCGACTTCGACCAGGACCCGTTCTTCCTCGTCTTCGGCGAGAGCGAGTCCGGCAAGTCGAACCTGCTGCGCCTGCTGATCAGGCAGCTGACCGCACGGTACCCGGGCGAGGACTGCAAGCTGTTCGTTGTGGACAACCGGCGCTCCCTGCTGGGGGTCACCCCGGACAGCCACCTCGCCGAGTACATCCCGATGTCCAACGACATGGACCACCACATGGCGGCCCTGGCCGACCTGATCAAGCGGCGGACCCCGACCGCCGAGGTGACCGCCCGGCAGTTGCGCGACCGGAGCTGGTGGACGGGCCCGACGGTGTACGTGGTGATCGACGACTACGACCTCGTGGCCACCTCGAGCGGCAACCCGCTGAGCGGCCTGACCGAACTGCTGCCGTTCGCCCGCGACGTGGGCGTGCGGTTCGTCATCGCGCGCTCCACGGCGGGCGCGAGCCGTGCCTCGTACGAGTCGTTCATGCAGCGCATCAAGGAGCTGGGTGCCCAGGGCGTCGTCCTGGCGGGCGACCCGGCCGAGGGCGACGTGCTGGGCGGGGTACGCCCGCGGCCGATGCCTGCCGGACGAGGCGTGTTCGTGTCCCGGCGGCGGGGGCGGCCGTTGGTGCAGACGGGACTCGTGCCGGAGCAGGAGTGGTGATGGTGACGTGGGAGGAGGGGCAGTGACGGTCCGCCGGCGCGCGGACGTCTCCGGCGGCCGTGGCGGAGGCGACAGCGCACACCGCACGGACGCCACGGACGGCACGGAAGAAGCCGGTACGACCGCATTCGGCTGATGGCAGCGAAGGGTAGCGAAGCGTGGCATGGGACGAGTGGGAGCGATTGAAGGCCCAGGCTGCCGACCGGCAGTCGACGCGCATGCGGCTGAACCAGGCGCCCGCCCAAGGAGGGCCGGGAGGCGGCGAAGCACCCGATCTGGTGGTACGGCAGGACGACCTGGGTGCCGTGGGGCACGACGCCTTCGTCCTGCACGGTGACCTCGTGAAGAAGGTGGACATCGCCGGAGCAGGCCTGAACTCCGACCAGGCCGGCTCGACCCACCAAGCGGCGACCGCCCTGTCCGGCTCCCACTTCACCCTGGGCGACGAACTCATGACGACGCTGTCGGTTTGGGAGAGCCAGGTGAAGGCGGTGCGCCAGGCCTGCGCCCACATCTCCAACCACTTGGATTTCAGCAAGAAGCTGCACGCCAACGACGATGCCGGGGTCGCCGCCGTCATCAGGAGCCGGGACGGCTCCGCGATGCCCGTGTCGGAGCTCGACAAGTACTTCGAGTAGTACGGGGAAGCTCACGCATGTCCATCACCTACGACGACCTGATGCAGGTCGATCTCGGCAAGCTGGGCGCCGCAGTCTCGGACTGGAAGAAGGTGGTCGGCAACCTGAGCCAGCTTGAGGCCGACGCCCGTGACGGCCTCAAGAAGAAGTCCGACCGCGCGCGTTGGGAAGGCCTGAACGCCGGCGTCACACGCCAGTTCGTGAACAAGACCGCCCAGGAGTTCGCGGACCTCCATAGGGAGGCCAAAAGCATCTTCCGGGTCCTGAATGACGCGCACCGTGAACTCGAAGCGCTCCAGGAGGGCGTCAGGGCGCTCACGGACGAGGCCGAGGGCAAGGGCTACACCATCCAGGACAACGCCGACGGAACGGTGAACGTGGGGCTCCGGCCCGCGTCGGACGCCGACAAGAAGGACGGCAAGGACGACACGAAGGAGGACCGGCAGCGCTACGCGAACTCCATCACAGGCAAGCTCGCGCACGCCAACGACATTGACGTCTCCACGAAACTGGCGCTCAAGCGAGCACACGGCGACGACCTCTACAACGCCGGCCACGCGGAGTACGACTCCCTCAACGACGCGCAGGTCGAACGCGCCCTGGCACTCGCCAAGAAGCGCGAGAACCTCACCGACCGCGAACTCACCGAGCTGAACAGGCTGCTCCGGCACAACGGGCGGGAGAAGAACGGCGAGTTCGCGACCGAGTTCTTCGAGGGTCTGGGCGGGCCGAGGCAGACACTCGAGTTCTACGGCGCGATGGCAATCAACGGAACGGACGAGGACGCCTCGAAGACGCGCCTGGCCGGAGTGCGGGACCTGCAGAAGTACATGGGTCACGCACTGGCCAACGCCACCGACCCCTACACCCCGCAGAGCCTCCGCGGGGACCGGCAGCACCTGCCCACGTGGTGGGGCACGCAGTTCCGCGAACTGGGCACCCAGCAGATTGAATGGGAGCGTGGCATGGGGGGCAAGCCCTACGGCTACCAGGTCCTGGGCGGCCTGCTCCGCTACGGGAACTACGATCCCGCGTTCCTGACCTGCATCGCGGAACACGTGACCCAGCTCCACGAGGACGATCCCCACCGCTTCCTGTCCAACAGGCCCGTCGGCGCCGAGGACAGGTACGGTTTCAACCCCTCCGGGAAGCTCGGCTCCGGCAACGACCCGCTGAACAGCGTGCTCGAGGCACTGGGACACAGTCCCGAGGCAGCCGAGCAGTTCTTCACGGAGAAGCCCACGGCGTACAACGAGGACGGGACGGTCAAGTCGGGCGGGAAGACGGACTTCAAGTCCTACCTCGACCTGTTCACCGACAAGGACTTCGAGTGGACGATCGACAGGAACAGTGTCCACTTCCTCGCGGATGAGGAAGCGACGGAGAAGGCTCACAACTTCGGTCCCGACGCCCTCGGCCACGCCTTGGAGGCCGCCGCGACGGGCCACCCGTACGACAGCGGAACGGCCGACCCGTCGGTCAGGCACAGTGAGGCGCAGGCGAAGCTGGTCCACGACATCGTGGAGAAATTCTCCGCCAACCCGGATCTGCTGACCCACAACATGAACGGGAACCTCGAGGACGAGAAAACGGGCCCTCTCCACGCCCTGCGCGACAGTCTGGGCAACCTCTCGGCGGACTACATCGGCGACTTCCAGCGGTCGATGTATCTGGAGAGCCCCGACAGCAAGACCTTCCCGGTCAACGGCGCCCCTGCCAACCTCGGATACGGGGACGCACAGAAGTTCCTCGGACTGGTGGGCCAGGACCCGGACGCCTACGTTGCCATCACGGCCGCGCAGCAGGCGTATACGGCGAACGTGGTGCACGAGTTCCTGAGGGCGGAGGGGAAGGAGCTCACCGCGGAGGACGGAGCACGCGTCGGGGACCTGGTCGCTCCGGGGGCAGCGATCGCGGGCATCATGAGCAATTCGCGGGCCGACGCCATCTACGACTACCACACGGCCGAGGACAAGGAGTACAACGAGGCGGTGGCCGACAAGGCCAAGTGGGTCAACCGCATCGTGGGAATCGGCACGGGCGCCATTCCCGCCCCCTTCTCCGTCGTCGGTGAGCCGATCAACTGGCTGGCGGAGGACATTTCCGAAAGTGTCGTGGAGAGCGTCAATCAAGACACCACAGATAAGGCTGAGCACAGCGCCGGAAAAGACTACTCGAAGGGCAGAGAAGCGACAGTTAAGTCCTCTCAACTAGCTGTCACCACGTACTTCACGCACTATGGCATCTTCGACTCGAAGACTAGGGATTCGCTCCTTCGGGCGGTCGGCACTCAAGCAGGTGTGTGCCATTCGGACGGCGCCCAATGGAATTCCTCAGGAGACGGCACGTGAAATTCTCCACTCACCGTTCAGCCGACTACCTGCCGAAGCAAAAAAACGGGATCCGGGGTCTCGTCCTGTCGCCGGTGAGACTGATCGCTGCCGTTGCTTTTGCGGTAACTCTCGCCGCCTGCGGGTCATCGAACAAAGGGCTCTCGTATCTCGTACCGGACAATATCTGCGGGATCTCCGTAGATCCAGAGATTTTGGAATCCCTGCTCCATGACGGAGACGAACTGGAACAGGACACAGGGCCTTTCAGCCTCACAGAGGGCCAGATTTGTCACATGTACGTGGACGGGAACGACTCCGTGCTCGGTGTCGGCGATTGGCATGAGAGCGGGTTTGAACTCCGCGATCACTTCGTGGGTCTCGATAGAAAGCACCTGCACTACTCCGAGGGAGGCAAAGTCGCCTCTTGGCCGTCAGGGATAATCACAGCCATTCGCTGCCCTGGCGTCAGCGAGGAGGGAGATGTCCTCACCGTGGAGTTGAGCGACATCAGGTCCGACGAAAACTCACGGGAGCTCCTGGAGAAACTAGCTCCCGAGTACTTCGACGGCTACGCGAAAAGGCTCGGCTGTCCGACCTGACGGCCGATGGCGAGTGGCGCCCCTGTGATACGGGGGCAGCGGGCCCGTTGCTAACCTGGCCGGGCGCATGACAATCATGAAGACGGGGTGGTGACGTAGTGTACGGGGACAGTGATGGGCCGGGATGGCCGGTCGGTATGGAGCTGAATCAGTATCCGGCCGATCCGGGGGGCGCGCCGGGGCCTGTGGGCGGTGGTGCGAAGGACCTGGCGTCCAGTCCCGCGCAGAAGAAGGCTGCCGCCAAGGCGATCCAGGACCACATCGAGCCGGACACCCGTAAGGCCGGCGACTGGGCGGACGAGGAGACCGGCGCCGCGGTCAAGGCCTTCGCCGCGAAGGACGGCCACGGGTGGGTCACCTCGACGGCGTTGAAGAAGGCGCACAAGACCTGGGGCGAGCAGGTGCAGAACCTGATGAACCGCCTGAGTTCCGAGAAGGAAGCCCTGCGGAGCACAGGCATCCTGTTCCAGAACACCGACTTCGGCATCGGACAGGGCATCCGCAAGTCCTCCAACCTCGACGGCTACTAGGCCCACCGCCGCCGCCTTCGACCCATCACGCCGACACCGCACCAACGGGGATTCATGCCGACGTACCACGAGATCATGACGACCGACCTGGCCACCCTCACCACGGCAGCCGACGGCTGGGACGACATGGCCAAGGAGTTCGGCAAACAGGAGAAGGCCTACAAGCGGGACGTGCACGGCATCTCCCTCGGCCCCGCCTGGCAAGGACTGGCCGCCAACACCGCCAACCGCCGCTTCGACACCACCCTCAACGAGTACCAGAACGCCCAGACCGAGGCGAAAGCCATCGCCTCCCTCCTGCGCGACGCCCACACCCAGTTCACCGACCTGCGCGGCAAACTCAAAACCGCCCGCCAGGAAGCCATCGACGCCGGCATGAAGGTGTCCGAGCAAGGACGCGTCTCCTTCGACACCCAACGCCTCAGCGAAGGCACCCGCACCGCCTACCACCACGACCCCGACTACCAGGAAAGCGTCCGCAAAAGCGTCCGCTCCTGGCAGGACCGCATCGACCAACTCGTCAAGGACACCACCGACGCCGACAAAGGCGTCGAAATCGCCTTCAACGCCGTCGTCATCGACACCGACCCCCTCGACGGCACCCTCAACGGCTTCAACGGACAAGCCAAGGGCGACATCGAGCAGTACGAGGCCAAGAACGCCGAGGACATCGCCACCAGACTCGCAGGCGGTGAAAAGATACCCGCCGCCCAACTCGCCGAACTCGACCGTGCCTTCCGCGACAACGCTGATAACAAGGTGTTCAGTCAGACCTTTCTCAATGGTCTCGGAACCAACGGCACCATCAAGCTCACGAATCGGCTCAACGATTTGGCCTACTTTGACGCCAAGGACGACAAGAAGTCTTACCTGGGGCTGCAGAAGGGTCTTGCGGAGACGCTTGCGTCGGCCACCCGGGTCCCTGCTTTCGGGCTCGATGGAAAGCCACTGCCTCCGGATTCGAAACGCGAGCAGCTCAGGATCGGGACGAAAGAATACGCCGACGCCCACAAGAGATGGAAAAAAACGGCTGACGCCGAATTTTACAACAACTGGCTTTCCGCGATGAAGAACGCAGGGATCAAGGAATATGATCTTGCAGCTACCGATGTTCACCGAGTCGGGGCGGAAAGCGGCAAAGCGCTGGGTTATCAGAGCATAGTGACTCTGATGCAGCGGGGCGGCGATTACAGTGGCGCCTTTCTTC
This sequence comes from Streptomyces speibonae, assembly GCF_984686075.1. Lineage (NCBI taxonomy): Bacteria > Bacillati > Actinomycetota > Actinomycetes > Kitasatosporales > Streptomycetaceae > Streptomyces > Streptomyces speibonae. Next base: position 2,228,760 of record NZ_OZ480260.1, read on the forward strand.
ACGAACTGGCCGACGATATTCGCGCGGCGGAAGACCCGGCTTTGGGCGGCAACAAAGACGTCTGGGACCTAAGCCACAAGTTTGATGCCTCAGCTCCGAACAAGACCGAAGGCTGGTTCGCCAATGATCCGCTGGATGGCCTGCTCGGCGTCATGAGCAAGAACCCTGATGCCGCAACAGCGTACTTCGACCCGGCTCATCAGTCCGGTAAGGACCGACTGCACTACCTTCAGGTCGACCGGGACTGGGATGTTGTGAACGACCACCGGACGAGCATGAAGGACGGTGGGTTGGTATACCGCGGCGATGTCGAGGACGCTGACAGCCACCGGGGGTTCGGGGCGGCTCTGGAAGCCGCGATGACTGGCGTCGTCCCCGGAAGCGACCTCGATCCGGAAAGTTACTCGCAGCATTCTCCTGCGGAGAGCAGAGTACTCGAAGAGGTCGTGAATTTTTACGGAGAAGCGGGAATCGAGGATCACGGAAGCGCCATCCCGCAGAATATGCGCCAGAACTTCGCCAACGCAGTCGCGTCCTACCCGAGCGACATTTACCAAGTCCTCGGCAAGGACGTCGACTTTTCCGATCCTGACTATTCCACCGATCCCAACGACCTCGATCTCAAGGAAACATCACTGATCAGATTCCTTCGTGAAGTGTCCGAGGACGGTGGAGCTTATCGAACGGTTCATGATTCGCAAGTCTCCTTCGCCGCCACGGAAATTGGTGGGCTCACCAAAGAGGATCTGTTGTCCCGGCCGGGTGAGGGACAAGCCGACAAGGCGAAAGGAGTGGCACAGGAGGCCGGCTACGTCATGGGTACTCTTGACCAGATACGGGCAGACGTTCTGATCGATCAGAGAGACAGCGAGATCGGCGCGAACAACTGGAACAAGGTCTACAAATATCATGTCTACGGCGCCCCGGTGACCGGCCTTCCCGTCATTGGCGACACCTTTCAGCGGCTCATCGACATCGGGACAGGGAAGGAAGCCGAGGCCCTCAATAATGAAGTCTCGAATCGAACCAGAGAAGAACTCATCAATCACTACGAAGAGAAGGGCCACCCTCGCCTTCAAAACATGATCAATGAGCATGCACAACACGTGGGGGTCTCAAGTACACAGACTACGGAGACTGGAGGGAGAATGATGGAGGTGAACGCTACGGCGAGGTCAGCCTATTACCACGGCCTTGGCGCAACCAGGGGAGCTACAGGGGAGCAAGGATGACACCTGAAGGAGCCGAGAGAGAACGAAGAATTCGTCGCGCTCCGCTGGTGATCGCAGCAACGGCTATCGCTAGCCTGATCGTAGGAGGCAGCGTTTTCTTCCTTTCGAAGGATGAAGCCTCGGATCCTGGCGAGGAGCTTTGCTGGAGTCTCGTGTCGCCAAAATTGAGCGCGAATTCTGAACCGCTCACCAAGTGTGGCGACGCGTTGGAATCCTCTATGACTGGGCGTCCTGCGGGAGAAGATGCTCCCCAGGCAGCTTACCGGCACTCCGCAGAAGAGGTCAGGATGACAGAGCGTGTCATCAAGGCTTATACGGAATCCGAAACGACCATCGTGCCGGAGGAAATCCGCCAGAACCTCGCCAACGCACTCACCCACTACACTTCCGACGTATCGAACATCCTTCAAATCACTGTCGACTACTCGGACCCGGCCTTCTCCACCGAGCCGAACGACCTGAGCGTATCAGTGGTAGATTTGGGCGATTTCATTCTCAAGCTGGGCGCGGACCCTGATGCTTTCGATATCGTCTACGAATCACAATTCGACCGAATTGTCCAACAAGCCGGAACACTCACGCACAGGGACTTTACGACCGCTCCCACAGGGAACACAGACAGACCACTCGGGTTGATGTGGCAATTCGGGCGAGCCACCGGGATACTGCACAAACTTACCGAGAGAGGGTCCTTCGAAGATCCCGAGAAGTACGGGTTTTCCCGACTGCGGAGCACCATAGAAGAGCGGGCAGAAAACGTAGGAGTGAGCAAGAAGGAAGCACGTCTTCAGAATCTGTACCGTGCAGCTGAGGATTCCTTCCTTGATTGGTCCTGAGCACCTCCCCGCCCCTGCGTCACAAGACACTCGGCCACCACGCAACGGGCCTGCTCGCAGCCCTGAACGAAGCACCGTCGCTCAGGGGGTGAACACGTAGGGGGGCACCACCGGTACGGTCAACCATGTGCTGTTAAGCCTGGACGGTTCCTGAGCCGTCCGCCGCAGTCTTCGACCAGTCAGGCCGACGCCACGTTACGGGGGTTCCATGCCGACGTACCACGAGATCATGACGACCGACCTGGCCACCCTCACCACGGCAGCCGACGGCTGGGACGACATGGCCAAGGAGTTCGGCAAACAGGAGAAGGCCTACAAGCGGGACGTGCACGGCATCTCCCTCGGCCCCGCCTGGCAAGGACTGGCCGCCAACACCGCCAACCGCCGCTTCGACACCACCCTCAACGAGTACCAGAACGCCCAGACCGAGGCGAAAGCCATCGCCTCCCTCCTGCGCGACGCCCACACCCAGTTCACCGACCTGCGCGGCAAACTCAAAACCGCCCGCCAGGAAGCCATCGACGCCGGCATGAAGGTGTCCGAGCAAGGACGCGTCTCCTTCGACACCCAACGCCTCAGCGAAGGCACCCGCACCGCCTACCACCACGACCCCGACTACCAGGAAAGCGTCCGCAAAAGCGTCCGCTCCTGGCAGGACCGCATCGACCAACTCGTCAAGGACACCACCGACGCCGACAAAGGCGTCGAGATCGCCTTCAACGCCGTCGTCATCGACACCGACCCCCTCGACGGCACCCTCAACGGCTTCAACGGACAAGCCAAGGGCGACATCGAGCAGTACGAGGCCAAGAACGCCGAGGACATCGCCACCAGACTCGCGGACGGCAAGAAGGTCTCGGCGGCCGAACTCGCCGAACTCGACCGCGCCTTCCGCGACAACTCCGACAACAAGGTGTTCAGCCAGACCCTGTTGAAGGGACTCGGCCCCGACGGCACCATCAAGCTGACCAACGAGCTGAACCAGCTGGCCCACGACGACGACAAGAAGCACAAAGCCCAGTACATGGAACTGCAGGGCGGTCTGGCCGACACCGTCGCCAAAGCCACCCAGGTGCCCGGCTCGGTCACCGACGCACCTCCGGGTTCGCAGAAGTTCAAGGACTGGCTCGCCAGTGACGACGGCCGCTTCTACCGGCAGTGGACGGAAAGCCTCGACAAGCACGGCACGAAGAACTACGGATCCAACACGCAACCGCTGTACGGCTACCAGTCGTTCGTCAGTCTGATGCGGCACGGTGACGTCAGGTACGACGACCAGTTCCTCTACCAGCTGGGTGACGATCTGATAGCCGCCGAGAAGAAGCAGCCCGGTATCTACACCGAGTGGGGAGCCGGTCACGACGGCATCCGCGCGGACGCCCTGGACGGGCTCCTGGGCGTCATGAGCAAGAACCCGGACGCGGCCACCGCCTTCTTCGACCCCGCGGGTAACGGCTCCGGCTCCGACCACGTCGCCAACGACCACCTGAAGTACCTGCTCCACGAACGCGACTGGCCCCAGTACAGCACGGTCGCCGGTCCGACCGTCATCACCATGGACGACCCGCTCAATCGCACAGGGCTCGGTGCGGCCCTGGAGGCAGCGGCCACTGGACGGGAACCCAACTCCGCCGGAGCGTCGTTCGACCGTCACACCGAGGCACAGGCCCGGGTCATGCAGGAGACGATCACCCAGTTGGACAAGGACGGCAAGGGCGATGCGATCCCGCAGAACCTGAAGGTCCCCCTCGGGCGGGCCCTGGCCGACTACACGACCGACACCCACGCAATCCTCAGCGGCACCGAGCCGAACAGTCCCCAAGGAGCTTCGAGGATCAACGCCGACGGAGACGAGTCGAACATCACCAACAGCAAGCACAGCCTGCTCCGGGTGATGCGCGGTGTGTCCGACGCACCATACGGCCAGACTCCCGACGGCGAACCCGTGCTCGTCTACGACATGCTGTACGAGAACCAGAAGCTCTACTCCGCGGAGTACCTGGACACAGCCAGGGAAGCGCCCGCGGAGCAGCGGAGCAACGTCGTCGGCGACTGGGACAACAAGGCCCGCCACGTCGGCGAGGTGTACGGCTCGATGACCGCCATCGGGTCCGACATGATCCTCGACGACCGGGACACCAAGGTCGGCAACCTCAACGACGCCATGCGGTACACGTACCACGGAGTCGGCGGCCTCTTCACCCAGATACCCGTGGTGGGCGACCCGGTCCAGCGCATGGTCGACGCGGCCACCTACGAGTACTCCAAGGACGTCACGGCCGCGGCGGAGGATGCCGCCAGGTCCGAGGACAGCAGCACGACGTCCGCTGGCATCGGCGGTACGAACGTCCTCCTCGACGCATGGGGCGGCGAGCACGGCATCCAGGGCTCCGAGGCGCACGAGCACGCCAAGGGTGAGGCCAAGCAGAGCTTCATCACCGGGCGCGAGGACGCGTACTCGGCACTGCGTACGAGGAAGTGAGATGACGGACAAGAGCAGCCGGGCGCGTCTCGGGCGGAGGGGCCTCGCGGTCGCCCTGGCGATCGTCGTGCTGGTGGCAGGTGCGTACGTGTGGCTCAACACCAACCTCTTCGGCCGTGAGGACGTGTGCGCGGGGCTGGTGTCCGGTGATGCGGCGGAGTCCGTCTTCGCCGGCTCCGGCCGCATTTCCGACGAGGGCGGCACGGACAGCCCGTCGAGTGACCGGGTCTCGTTCACCTGCACGGTGGAGAGCTCGTCCTTCCTCCTCGGGCCGGACACCGAGTACCTGAGGATCTCGGCGAGCCGCGAGCGCGGCGACTTCCCCTTCAGCGACCGCGGCCGGTGGCCGAGCCCGGCATCGGTGTCGTTCTTCTCCGGCGGTTCCGGCGGTGCCACCGGTGGCGTGGGCTCGGACCACGGCTGGGTCCTGCTGCCCGAGGCCTGCACGACGGCCGACGGACCGGCCGTCATCGAGGGGTACGCGCCGAAGGGCTCTGACCCGGTGGAATTCGCCCGGCTCCTCACCGAAGCCGCCAACAACACGGCAGAGCGGGCGGGCTGCACGGCCGGGAAACCCCTGACCGCCCCCGACTCCCTCGACACGGCCCCGGAGCCGCGTGCCGTCCCGAGCGGCACGGTGTGCGGCTCCGCCGACCTGACGTTCCCCGGCCCGGCGACCCGGCCGGAGGCGACGGAGAGGATTCAGGAGAGCGCCGGCCCCACCTGGGCGTGCGAAATCTCTGACCACGCCACTTACGTCGTGTCCCAGGAACCGCGTCTGCTTGCCGGCATCCGCTCCTCACCGGGGTTCACCGAACAGCCACGTGTGGCCGGCCTCCAGGTGTCCGGCTTCGACGCGAGGCACGTGGTCGCCGACTGCGCGGGCACTCCCACGTACTTCTCCATGGAGGTCGACCTGGGGTACACCTCCGCCCTCGAGAAGCCCGGAACGCCGCGCCTGGGAGCCCTGTTCGACAACTTCATCGACGTCATCGGCGAGCGGTTCGGCTGCGACGCGCGCTGATCCCGGGAGCATCTCGGAGAGCACGGAGGACACGACACGTGACACACGTACACCGGCCGGTGTTCGCGGCCACCCTGGCCGCGGTGGCACTGGTCGCCGGTTGCCAGAACGGCAGCGGCACGGCGCCGCTGAGCCTGAAGAGCCTGACCGAGACCGCTGACGGCGTACCGGACGGCGGAGCGGACACCTGCCCGCTGCCGTACGACATCGCCGAGGCGGCGAAGGCCGCGGGAGTCGGTGGCAAGGCCGGCTCCGGTCCCGTCCGGGGGGACGGTGACACGCCTGTCGCCACGGGCGAGGGCGGTAAGCGCGCCGAGCCCGGAGAGCCGCTGGCCGAGAATCCCGGCGCCTTGGTGAGCTGTACCTTCCACATCGGTCAGGACGACGTGCGGGTCCACACCATCGCCACCAGCGAGCCGAATGCGATCAATCACCTGGCCCCGGTGATCTCACCGCTGACCGGGACGTCCACCGATGCAGCGATCGGCTACATCAACCAGGCCGCCGGCGCCGAGGCCGGAGAGGTCACCCTCACGACCAGCGGCAACGTCGCCTCCGTGCGCCTGAAACTCGACGGGCACGGAGACGCGGCCCTCCTGGTCGGCGCCGGACAGTCAGGGGCCGCTTCCCTGAGCCGGAAGCAGCTCGGCGACCTCACCGAGGAACTCGCGGGGCAGGTGCAGTAGACCGGGGCATCCGCACCGCGTCCGCCCATGAGGCGCGGCTCATCCGCCAGGGTGACACCTGGCCGTCCCGCTTCACATCGCATCGCACGACAGGGTGGACACCTCCCGCGTGTGTCCACCCTGTTCGTCCCCTCGGACCGGCCCCCTCACATGAAGTAGCTGGAGCCCTTCAGGTCGCCGCCGCGGTAGTCACCGCCGGCGGTGCCGACCCGCTTGCTGATGGCGACCAGGGCCTCGTGGATGCCGGTGGCGTGACGGTCCCACTCCTTGGTCTTCTTCGTGAACTCCTCGTACGCCTCGCCGCCCCAGCCCGCGGCCGCGTCGAGCACGGCCTTCTTCAGGGCCTCGAGGTCCTCCTCGAGTTTCTTGGCCTGGTCACCGAGTTCGGTGGCGAGGGCGTCCATCGTGCCGTACTTGACGGCGAGTTCGTCGTAGTGGGCTCCGGACATGATTTCCTCGTTTCGTTGGGAGCCGGAAGGTGTCGGTGGCTCGCGTCAGTACTTGCTGAGGGCCGAGGTCCTGCCGCCGAGGTCCTCCACGGAGATCGCGGCGATGTCGGCCTCGATCTGACTCTCGAGGTTCTGCTTGTCCTTCTTGTTCAACTGGATGCCCTCGAGGAAGTCGTCGAGCATCCGGCCGATCGCGGCCATGTGGGTGTTGATGTCCGTCTGCTTCTTGTCGAAGGCCATGGCACCCTGACCCGTCCAGTTCTTCTCGATCATGTCGATCGTGCCCTGGAGACGGGCCAGGCTCTGCCTGATCGAGTCATAGCGGTCGATGACGTTCGTCTGGAGCTTCTGTACCTGGGCCTCGTAGAGCTTGCGGCCATCAGCCATGTCGGCGGTCCCTTTCGTGAGAGCGGTGAGGTGGTGAGTGGTCGGTGCCGCCGGGTGCGGCCGGTGGTGCTAGGCGCTGCGACGTGAGCGGTACACGGCGAAGGCGCCGCCGCCGATCACCAGTACGGCTGCCACGCCCCCGAGGGTCACCCAGAGGGTGGAGTTGTCGGAGGCATCCGCGTCCGAGGCGGTTGCCGACGTGTCGGCGTCCGGCGTTTCCTCCGGGTTCTTCGAGGGCTCGGCGGACGGTGCGGTGGAAGAGGCGGAGACCGGGTCGCCCGCTTCGTCCAGGGCGCCCGTGGCGTTCTCCTTCGCCAGGGGGTCGGCGTTCGCCGGGCCCGGGTCGTAGTTCTTGTCCTCCAGCACCTTGCGCGGGCGGATCAGGCCGTAGCCGAGGTACGTGCTCGGGTCGTCCCGGGCCCAGTCGCGGCCAGCGGTGTCGATCAAGCTGTTGAGGACCTGGTTGGCGGTCCAGTCGGGATGCGCGGACCAGATGAGGGCGGCGGAGGCGGAGGTGAGGGCGGTGGCGGAACTCGTTCCCCCACCCTCGTCGCAGTACGAGCGGAAGTTGCTGTCGCACCAGACCGGCATGTTCAGGCCGGGCGCGGCGAGGTCGACATAGTTGCCGTGTTCCGAGAACTTCGCGACCTTCCCGGATTCGTCCGAAGCAGCAACGCCCACTACAAAGGGATATGCGGCGGGATAGCCTATGAAGTTCTTGCCCTCGGCGTCATTACCCGTACCGGCTACCAGCAACTTCCCTCTGGAGTGCGCATACCTGACTGCTTCGAGGACTTTGTCATTGGCGAGATCGTTGGTGAACGACATGTTGAGGATCTTGACGTCACTCTCGGCAGCCGCTCGGATCACATCCGCCAGTTCAGGGGACTTTTCAGTCTCGGCCGATTCCATCCCCTTCATCGGGATCCGGTACGGCACGATCTTGGCCCCAGGAGCCAGCCCCTTCAACCCACCATCGGCCCCGGTTCCGGCGATCAGTTCGGCCATGGTCGTTCCGTGACCTTCGTAGTCCTCCGTAGCTTTGTAGGCTTGGGCCTTGGGCGCTTCCCCGGCTAGTACCTGACCCTTGAGTGACGGAGTATCCGGGTTGACACCCGTGTCGATCACAGCGACCTTGACGCCCTCGCCTGTGCTCACCTTCCACATCTGGTTGGCCTTCATCGCCGACAGGTACCACTGTTGCGACTGGGCGTCCGCGGCCACTGCAGCGGATGTCAGAGTCGTCGACAGGACTGCCACAGCTCCAAGTACCGAGCCGCCACAAGCCACCCATCTTGCGTGCCGCCGCCGAAAGGATGCCCACTTCCCCACGCGCCGGCTGAACCTGCCATCCATGTCTGCTGTCCCTTTTCCATCACGGTCTATCGGTCGCCGATGCGTCGCCGCGCCGTTTATCGCCCGGTGAACGAGTCACGCCCGGTCCGTGGTTGGTCATAGCGCTGCCTTGCGTACCGCGGTTTTCGGAGAGGCGTCCGCTGTTACGAGCTGCGGGGGCGGTGCCCTGCGGCGGCCCAACACCGCCTTCACGCCGACTGTCGGTACCACGTGCAGTCCGCCCTGCGGACGACGTCGCAGGAGGGGTGCCGATCACTCCCTGTTGTCCGGGCCTCTGTCCCGTGGTACGAGGGGCAGGTGTGTCGTCGGCACCGATGACCGTGCCCCGCGTCTGCCTGGGGCCGCGGCCGACGGGCGTGGCGCCCGCGACGGGTCGTCCACCGACGATGCCGTCACCGGTGCGTCTGGAGCCGACGGTGGCCGACGGCGTGGCACCGGCGCCCATCCGACTGTGCGGGACACCGCCGCCAGGACCACCGGGTACGGGCCCTGCGGGCTTTGCCATGCCACCAACGATGCCACGGGTCACAGGCCTGGCACCTGGCCCGGCGGCCTGGCCAGGCGGGACAGGACGTCCCATCGGGCTCACGGGGCCGGTCGGGCGATTCCCCGTTGGCCCCGACGCGCCGGAAGGAGCCGGGCCCAAAGGACCGGGATTGACCCGCCTTGAAGGGTTGTTGTTTCCGCCCCCTACGCGCCCCTGCGCCGAAGGGGGAATTCGGTCGCCGGGTACGCCTCCGGGCCCCATAGAGCGCTTGGTGGCGCCACGTCCAGCAGGCGGAGTCATGCTGGGCGCACCGGGAGGGACCGGTCCAGGTTGACCGGCGGGGCCGGTGTTCATCTGTGGCCCGCCCGTGGTCGGCTTAACGAGTTCTTGGACCGGCAACGTATCGACGCTGTTGATCTCTGTGCCAACCACCTGTTGCGGCAGCAGCGAGGGTTCCAAGGACCCCTTCACCATTGACTGATGCTCACCCGGGCGAGCTTGCGCCGGTCCGGCGTCCGGGGCGCTCTGGTAGGCCCTACGGGCATCCCCGAGGACGGCAGAAGGCTCCTGGCCTGTTCCCGGGACCACGGGCCTGTCGTTCAGCGGCTCCGGTACCCCCACGTCCGGCATCTTCGGGAACACCGGTTCCTGCGCTGCCTGCATCGTGCCCGCCGACACCGTGTAGAACGACGCCAGCCGGTACATCTGGTTGATGGCCTCCTGGCGGTGTCCCTCCGCCTTCACGGCGGCCGTGTACTCCTCGTTGCCGTCGACCCGCTTGACCACAGGGATGTCGTCGACGGACTTGGGGTCGAGGCGGGTGTCGCGCGGGGGCATTGACTTGCGGACGGAGGCGAGGCCGGAGCCGGCCGCCAGGACCTGGGTGCCGATGACGTCGGCGTAGTCGGCGATGCCCTCGGCCGTCTTGACGAGGCTGCCGGCCCAGTCCTGGAAGGCGGTGTGGGCCTCGCCCTCCCAGTCGATCTTCCCGAGGTTGCGGCTGAGCTCTCCCGCGGCGTCCTTGATGGCGTCGCGCGCGGCCACCAGGGCCTCCCCCGCGGAGTCCAGCAGCGTGGGATCGGCGGACTCGACGATGTCGATCATGTCGTTGAGCTCGTAGCCCTCGAAGCTCGTGGAGCCGAAGTGGAAACCCCTGAGTGTGGGGCCGCCGAAGGGGTTGATGACCCGCGACATGTTCGTGAACGCGTCGAGTGCGCCGTTCTGGGCCAAGGCTTCCTGGCGCTCCTCCTCGTGGAGGCCGGGTTTGTTCTTGTCGCCGCTCATCAGTACCCCGCGTCGGTGCTGTCGGCCTTGTTGTCCCGCTTGCCGTGCTCGTTCAGCATCTCCTCACGGGTCCTGTTGACCTCGGTCCGGATCTCATGGAACCGGTAGCGCTGCTCTTCCTCGATGTTGTCGAACGTGACGTCCACGCCATGCACGGCGATCTGCATGGCCTCCAGTTGCAGGCCCAGCGACTTGGAGAGAGCGGTGATTCTCTCGTGGACACGTTCGTACTCTTGGTGGAGCCGTTTACCCTCCGGAAAAGCGCCGCTGCCGAAGGCGCTCTCCGGCAGCCGGTGGGCGCCGACGCTGGGCACACTGCCCGCCGATGCCTCGAAGGCGGTCAGCAGGTCGTCCACGCGCTTCTTGAACGTCGACAGCGCCATCACGCCGCGGCGTACGTCCGCGCCACCTCCGCCCGTGTCTGCAGGAAGCACTTCGCTTTCCTCCCCGTTGTCCCCGTGTCGCGACCGGTCGTGCGCAAGTCTTCACGCGTGTCACGCCGTTGAGGCGGTCATGACGGTCACGGGATCACTCTAGTTACAGACACCAACAGTCCCAACTGCCATTTCGCGACAACACCGCCGTCCACGGCAGGCCTCCGTCTCCTCCACTCCCGGCGGACGCGCTCGTCACAAGAGGTTCCGGATGCCTCAACGGCGGTCGAGCGATGTTCGTCACGTTGCACCGTGACCACCGTCAACGCCCCCGCCGCCGGCCCGTCTGCGCGCGTCCCGGACCGCCACCGCCGCCCCGCCGAGCACCGCCACCACGATCGCAGCTCCGACGGCCACATAGGTGGCGAGGCGGGCGTTGCGTTCGTCGGCGGTCTCACCGAGCGGGAGTTCGGCCGCCGCCGGGGCCTCGGCGCCGACCAGGCCCTCGCGGGGGCGGGGGGACTCGATCGGCCGGTCGTCCTCGGTCAGGGCGCGGACCGGGTCCACCACGCCCCAGCCGACCAACCGGTCGTGGCCGGCGGTCGTGCGTTCCGCGGTCTGCTCGATCTGGGCGACGATCTGGTGCCGGGTCCAGGTGGGGTGCTTGGCCTTGATCAGCGCGGCGACACCGGCGACGTACGGTGCGGAGAAGCTCGTGCCGTTGTCGGCGCAGTGGCCGCCCCGGGGGACGGTGGAGATCATGTCGACGCCCGGGGCGGCCACGTCGACGAAGTCGCCGGACTGGGAGAAGGACGCGCGTTCGTTGTTGCGGTCGGAGGCCGCCACGGCGAGTACGCCTTCGTAGGAGGCGGGGTAGGTCTTCTTGACGTTGCCGCCGAGTCCGTCGTTGCCCGCCGACGCCACGACGACGATCTCCCGGGCCAGGGCCTCGTCGACAGCCGCCTTCAGGTCCGGGTCCGGTTCGACGGCATTCGACGTGTCCTGGGAGATGTTGATGACGTCCGCCTTCGCCTGGACGGCGTAGCGGATCGCCTTGGCGAGGGTTTCGGTGTCACCGTGGCCCTCCGCGTCGTTCTGCTGAATCGGGATGACGGTCGCCCCGGGGGCCAGACCCACGAAACCGGTCTTGCCGACAGGCCGCGCGGCGATGATGCCGGCGACCTTCGTGCCGTGGCCGACGGTGTCGGTGGTGCCGTTCTCGGCGCCCCTCTTGATGGGGTCACCGTCCTCGTCCTTGAGGCCCTTGGGCAGGAAGTTGCGGCCGCTCTTCACGTCCACCGCGTTCTTCAGCTGCGGGTTGCGCACGTCGACGCCGGTGTCGATGACGGCGACCCGGACGCCCTCGCCCCTGGACTGGCTCCACAGCTCGTCGAGCTGGACGCGCTGGAGGGACCAGGGGCGCCCGGGGTAGGAGGCGTTGGGGTACTCGCAGCTGTCGGAGAAGGAGTCCGCCGCGGCGGAGGGTGGTGCGAGGACCACGGGGGCCGTCAGCAGGACGGCGGCGGCCGCCGTCCGCAGGAGGGCGAGGCGTGTGTGTCGCATGGCGGCGTCCTCCGTCACGAGCCCTGGGGCTGGCGCGCCGCCGCCGTGGACAGGCGGGGGCCCGTGGGGAGGTACGCGGACCAGGCGGCGGGGATGGGGGCGGGCTCCACGTCGGCGTATCCCAGGCGGGTCTGGGCCTGTTGGGCCTCCTGCTCCAGCCGCTTCCGGTCCTCGGCCGACATGCCGATGCCGGCGTCGTCGGTCGCGCTGTCCGCGTTGGACTGCAGTACGTACCGCAGGCCGGTGTCGGTGACCAGGAACACGGGGCCCGCTTTCGTCTCGGTGCCCTGGAACTGACGGTAGAGCTGGCCGGATCCGGGGGTGACGTAGGCGCTGGAGGAGGCGGCGGGGAGGTCGGCGGGGAAGTCGGCACCGGCCCACGTGGTGAGGGTGGTGGTGCCCTTGCCGTCGACACCGCGCAGCACATTGCAGACCGTGTTGCGGCTGCCCTTGGCGTCCGACGCCTCGTTGACCGCCCGGGGGGCGCCGGTGGGCCAGTCGTGCTCCGTGCCGAAGGGATCGCCCGGGACGATCGCGCCGGGGCTTGTCTCCAGCGCCTGTCCGGCCTGACCGACCTGCGCCAGGTCCTTGCTGAACAGCAGCAGTTGGGCGACGAACGCGGAGACCGGCGCGACCCGGCCGGGCAGCACGACGTAGTACTGCTCCTTGTTGTTGTCGAACGCCTTGAGGACAGTGCCGACCCTGTCGGCCGACGGGTCGAGCCTGCCGGGGGCGTTCGCGGGGGCGCCTGGGGTGCCCTCGATCCGGGGGAAGGTGACCGGGTCGCCCTCGTGCAGGGTCGCCAGCCACTCCCGGGACACCCGCTGGGGCTCGCGTCCGGAGCCGACGACCGTGCGCAGCAGCAGTTCCAGGTCCTCGCCGGTGTCCGCCTTGTCGACCTGGTAGGCCGTGCCACCCGGATCCACGACGAATCGTCTGCCGTCGGGGCCCGTCACGTAGAGCAGTTCGCCGCCGGACAGCTTCTCCTTGCCTTCGGTCAGCTTCTTCTCCCGGTCGGCGAGGACCAGCGCGGCCTTCTGGATGGACCGGCCGCCCGCACTGGGACGCTCGCAGACGGCCCAGCGCTTGGCGGCGCCCGCCTCCTTGTCGGAAGGCAGACGGTCGGGGGCGTACGGGATGCCGATGGTGACGCCGTGCGGGATCTTGCCGCTGTCCAGGAGGGATTCGCTGACGGTGACGACATCGCCCTTCTGGGGCGCCAGGAGGAGCTTGGCGGACGCCATGTTCAGCACGGGGTGCAGCTGGACTTCGTCACCGGTCTTCAGCACGACGTACCGGGTGGTCGACTCGCTGGCGATGATCACTTTCTCGTTCGGAGTGTCCCAGCCCTTCGGTGCCGTGGGTTTGAGCATGCCCCACGCGCCAAAGACCGCCATGACGATCACACCGATGATGATTCCGGGCACGACACCACGCAGGGGGCGTGGCGCGCCTTCCTCCGACCCCTGCGGGTACGACAGGACGAAAGCCGCGAGCAGGCGGCGCTTCGCGAAGGTGTAGGCGTTGAGCTGGTCCCGCCGAGATGCCATGGATGCGTGTCTCTCCCCGATTTCCGCCCGTTTTCCACCCGCGTTCCGCCGGGCGGCGCCGGAGGGCGCCATCCCCCGCCCGCCGCTGTCGGACCGGCCCCCTACTATGCCTGGTACGGAAGGCGGTACGGGGAGCGGGTAGGGTGCCGGGGCCCTCAACGGCCTGGTGCGCCGCTGGAATTCCAGCGAGCTGTAAGCAAATCGGGGGGATGAAGTGATTGCTTCCGGGACGCGGGTGCCGGGTCGCGGCCGGACACGGGCGGCGCGTGGCTCTGTCGATCCCGGGGCCGCGGCAGCACGGCAGGCGCCCGCGCGGGGCGGTCTCCGTCTCAGGACATCGACGGGCAGGCCAGGTTCGTCCCGGCTGCAACGGCTCGTCCTGCTGGAGCTCGGGGCCGCTGCCCTCGTCGTCGGGTGGGTGATCGACCCCCTCGCCCTGGTGCCCGCGGCCGCCGTCGCCGCCGTCCTGGTTCTGCTGGCCTTCGTACGCCGTCGGGGTCGCTCCCTGCCCGAGTGGATCGCCACGGCGCGAGGTCTGCGCGCCCGCCGGAAGAGCGCCGCGACACTGGTGATACCGCCCGGCACGGAGCCAGGTCTCGCCCCGGCCGTGGAGTGCGATCCGAGCCTGCGCACCGACACGTACGGCGGCCGGGAGCGACGGCCCGTGGGCATCGTCGGCGACGGGACGTTCGTCACCGCCGTGGTCCAGGTGGAGGCCGACGCCACCGTCCTGCGTGCCGAGCGGAGCCGACGGCCCCTGCCCCTGGCGTTGGTGCGGGACGCGCTCGAGGTCGACGACGTCCGCCTGGAGTCCGCGCAGATCGTGCTGCACACCCAGCCCGCGCCCGCGCTGCACCTGCCGCGCCAGTCCGTGGCCGTGAGCAACTACGCGCCGCTGCAGGAGCAGACGGGCGCCCCCGCGGTGCGCATCACCTGGATCGCTCTGAAGGTCGACCCGGAGCTGTGTCCGGAGGCGGTGGCCGCCCGGGGCGGTGGTGCGGTGGGGGCGCAGAAGTGCGTCGTGCGTGCCGCCGACCACCTGGCCAGCCGGATGACCGGGGCCGGTTTCCGTGCCACGGTTCTCGACGAGGAGGAACTGACCGCGGCGATCGCCACCTCGGCCTGCGCCAACCCTCTGGTGACGGCCGAGGCCGGGCGGGTGGACCGGCAGGACCGGCGCACCGAGGAGTCCGGCCGCAGCTGGCGCTGCGACAACAGGCGGCACACGACCTACTGGATCCGCAGGTGGCCCCCGCTGGGCGGCGACCGGGGAGTGTCCCTGCCCCAGTTCGTCGCGCGGGTCACGGCGGTGCCCGCGCTCGCCACGACCATCAGTCTCACCGTCGCGCGCGCGGACCGGCGGGAGATGTCGCTGAGCGGCCATCTGCGGGTCACCGGACGCAGCGCCGAGGAACTGGCCGCGGCACGGCGCGCGCTGGAGGAGTCCGCCCGGGGGGCGGGTGCGGTGCTGGCCCGGCTCGACCGGGAGCAACTGCCGGGCGTACTGGCCACTCTGCCCCTCGGAGGTGTCCGGTGACGGCGATGACGACGCATGTCGCTGACGGGGCCGGTGCGTACGGCATGCCCAGAGCGGCGGGAACGGCCGGAGGCGCACAACTCCCGGCCGGGGAACCACAGCAGGCATCCGGGCGGGCACGTGGTCTGCTGCGCACCGGCTTCGGCCTGCTGGGTCCGCGTCATGGACGGCACACCCTGTCCGCGGACGACCTGGACACGCTGACCCTGCCCATCGGGGACGACGGGGTGGTCATCGGCGTGGACGCGGAGGGACAGCCCGCCGTGCTCGGGCTGAACCGGCCCACGCCCTACGATGTCGTGCTGATCGGCGGCCTGTGGACCGCCCAGGTCTTCGCGCTGCGGGCCGCCGCGACCGGCGCGCGGGTGGCGGTGGAGACCGGACGGGCGCAGGCCTGGACGCAGTTGGTGCACGCGATGGGCGGCGGGCAGAACGGGCTCGCGGTGTACGACGTGGGGCGAGTGCCGCCGCAGGGCGCTTCGGCCGGTACTCCGGTGCTCGTGGTGCGGGACTGCGGTATGCGGCCGCCGCGGGGGCGCGTGGTGTCGGGGCCCTGGCAGTCGGTGCTGACCTTGCTGCCCTACCTCAGTCCCGTCGCGCCCCGGTTGGTGCGGCAGGCCCGGCTGGTGGGGGTGCAGCGGATATCACCGGGCGAGGCCGGGGAGCTGAGGCAGGCGATCGTGCTGCCCCGGGACGATGCCGATGCCCTGCCCACACTCGCCGACGGGGTGACCCTCTGGTGCGCCGACGGCGACCGGCAGTACGTGACGACCGTGCCCACCGATGCCGAGACCGGGCTGCTCGGCATGCCACGAAGGATGGACTGAGCGGGCGGGAAGGCGACGCCCGGGGTCTCGGTGTGCGGCGCCGTTTTCTCACCCTGTGTTCACGTCGTGCGCACACGACTGCCGCCCTTGTCCGATTTGCAGGTGGATGTCGGCCGACGCGCCGGGCGGTGTGGTGAGTTGCACGGCCGGGAGGGTTGAGGGAGGTGGCGGGACGGGCCTGCCGTGGCGGGGCGTGTGGTGATTAGGCTGGGAGTGGGCGTGACGTCGAAACCCGTGAATCGGGCGGCGGCGTCCCGGGTGAGCGCGGGGGAGGACCGGTGAAGCCGGGGGGATCCCGCACGACCTCGAGCGGCTTCGGACCACTGCGAAGCACTTCGGACGACACACACCGTCGCCCCAGCGTGGCATGAGGGTGCACGACCAACCAGGAGGAACTGTGAGCAGCGATCGGGACGGGACGCGCGGGGGCTGGGCGACACCCGGCGATGACCAGCCCGACGCGGAGGCCGTCGACACGACGGGCGACTTCACCATCGACTACGCGCCGCCGGCCTGGTACACGCAGAACGCTTCGGGGGGTTCGGAGACGGGGGCGTCGTCCCCTTCCTCGCCCTCCCCCGATTCCTCCGGTCCGTCCGCTTCCTCCGGTTCCGACGTCGCGCCTCCGTTGCCGTCCGCGGCTCCCGCCGCCGGGGGGCCGGTTCCGCCCGTGCCCGCGCCGCCTTCGGGGCCGCCGGTGGCCGTGCCCCGGCTTCCGGTCGGCAGCGGGTTCGAGCCCCAGCACTCGGATGCGGAGCCGGCGCAGCCGGAACCTGCCGACAACGGTGACCTGGAGAGCGGGGACACGATCCGGTTCTCCCCCGTCGCGTTGCAGCGCGAGGTCGCGGAGCGCGCGGCGGAGGAGAGCGAGGACGGCGCCGGGGCCGGGGCCGACGGCGCGGCTGATGACGACGCGGAGGCCGCGGTGACGTCCGCCGACGACGAGGCGGAGGCCGGTGAGGCCGCTGCCGGCACCTCCGACGCCGGTGCCGAACCGTCGGACGCGGAGGATGCGGCTGACGCGGAGGACTCGGAGGACGCGTCCGGTGGGTCCGACGAGGGCGAATCCGACGCCGTCGCCGTCGTTGCCGCCGACTCCGACGACACCGCTTCCGGCGCGGACGAGGAGGCCGAGGACACCGGCGCCGCGTCGGCAGAGCCCGAGTCCGAGCCCGAGGACGCGGTGCCCGCCGAGGACGTACCGGCGGTGGCCGAGCCTGAAGACGCCGAGCCGGTGAACGACGCCGTGCCCGTCGACGCACCGCCCGCCGGGCAGGCGGACGACGCGCCCCAGGACGCGGTTCCGGCCCCGGCCGACGCCGCGCCCGCCTGGACTCCCCCGGTGCCGCAGGTGCCTCCGGCTCCTCCGGGGTTCCCCGCCGCCCCGGCGCCCGCGGGCGAGTGGCCCGCGCAGCCGCCGCAGCAGCCGGCGGCGGCCCAGGAACCGCAGACCGCGCCCGGCCAGCAGCCGCCGTTCCAGCCGCAGGCGCCGCAGCCCGCGCCCGCCGCCTGGAACCCGCCGCCCGCGCCGCCGTCCGCCCCGCAAGCGGGATACGGCTTCCCGCCCGCCGGCCCGGCCGCCCAGCAGCCCGGTACTCCCCCCGCACCTGGCGCACCGACCGGCCAAGCCGCCGCGCAGCCGGGCACTCCTCACACCGCCCCGGCCGGTTACGGATTCCCGCCCGCCCAGCAGCCGGGTACTCCTACCGCGCCCGGCGCACCCGCCGGACACGACACACCGCAGCCCGGCACGCCGCCCACCCCCCAAGCCGGTTACGGCTTCCCCCCTGCCGCCCCGGCGGCCCAGCAGCCCCCCGCCCCACAACAGCCAGGCACACCACCCGCACCCGGCGCACCCGCCGGACACGACACCCCGCAGCCCGGCACGCCGAACGCCGCCCAGCCCGGCCCGAACGCCCCGCAGCAGCCCGGGACTTCGCCCGAGGCGGGCACGCAACCGCCCGCCGCCCCGACCGGTTACGGATTCCCGCCTGCCGGCCCGGCCGCCCGGCAGCCGGGCACTCCCCCCGCGCCACAGCAGCCGGGCACACCACCCGCACCCGGCGCACCCGGCGCCCCGCAGCCGGGCGCACCGAACGCCGCCCAGCCGCCCACCGCTCCGGCCGGTTACGGCTTTCCCCAGCAGCCGCCCGCGCCCGACCCGCAGGGTGGTCACGCCGCGCCTCAGCCCGGCGGCCCGACGCCCCCGGCCGGATACGGCTTTCCGCCCGCCGGGGCCGCTCCGGGTACCCCCGCTCCCCCGGGGCCGCAGCAGCCCGTCGATCCCCGGCTCGGGGCCGCCTGGCCGCAGCCCGTTCAGCACGACCAGCGACAGCCGGTCAACCCCGGTGCCGCGCCCCTCGGTTACACGGCGGCCGTGGAGCTGTCGTCCGACCGGCTGCTGAACAGCAAGAAGCAGAAGGCGAAGAGCAGCCGTGCCGGATCCGGCGGTTCGCGTTTCAAGCTGGGCGGCAAGAAGGAGGAGGCGGAGCGGCAGCGGAAGCTGGAGCTGATCCGTACGCCGGTGCTGTCCTGCTACCGCATCGCCGTGATCAGCCTCAAGGGCGGCGTCGGCAAGACGACCACCACCACGGCTCTCGGCTCCACCCTCGCCACCGAGCGGCAGGACAAGATCCTCGCGATCGACGCCAACCCGGACGCCGGTACGCTCGGCCGCCGGGTGCGGCGCGAGACCGGGGCGACCATCCGTGACCTGGTCCAGGCGATCCCGTACCTCAACTCCTACATGGACATCCGGCGGTTCACCTCGCAGGCGTCCTCCGGTCTGGAGATCATCGCCAACGACGTGGACCCGGCCGTGTCGACGACGTTCAACGACGAGGACTACCGGCGCGCGATCGACGTGCTCGGCAAGCAGTACCCGATCATCCTCACCGACTCGGGCACGGGCCTGCTCTACAGCGCGATGCGCGGGGTGCTGGACCTCGCCGACCAGCTCATCATCATCTCCACGCCGTCCGTGGACGGTGCCAGCAGCGCCAGTACGACGCTGGACTGGCTGTCCGCGCACGGGTACGCGGACCTGGTCTCGCGGTCCCTGACGGTCATCTCGGGGGTGCGCGAGACCGGCAAGATGATCAAGGTCGACGACATCGTGGCGCACTTCCGGACCCGGTGCCGGGGCGTGCTCGTCGTACCGTTCGACGAGCATCTGGCCGCCGGTGCGGAGGTCGACCTGGACATGATGCGGCCGAAGGTGCGGGAGGCGTACTTCAACCTCGCGGCGATGGTCGCGGAGGACTTCGTACGGCACCAGCAGGCACACGGGCTGTGGACGTCCGACGGCAACCCGCCGCCGGTCGCCGCCCCGCCGCTGCCGGGACAGCCCGTCCCCGGTCAGCCTCCGGTCCCCGGTCAGCCCGTGCCGGGGCAGCCCGTGCCGGGTCAGCCGGGCCCGTATCCGCAGCAGCCTCCGCCCGGACAGCCGTACGCCCAGCCGGGCCAGCAGCCGGGATACCCGCCCGCGCCGCCCGGACACCCTGGGCAGCCCGGTCAGGCGTATCCGCAGCACCCGGGCCAGCCCTATCCGCCCCAGCCCGGGCACCCCGGCCAGTAGGGTCCCGCGCCCGTCCCACACGCCCGAGCGGCCCCTTCTCCGGAAGGGGCCGTTCCCGCGTGCGGGCCGGGCGCGCGCTCGTCATCAGGCCCTGGCCTGGGGCGCGTCAGTGGTGTCGACCAATGGGCGCAAAACACCTACCGGCGTGATGTTTGCGCAGGCCACACGGGGTGTATGCGCCGTTGACGCTCGCAGTGGTCGCTGATAGACACACACATCACCCATCTGATCAACCCGTCCTTCCCGTGCGAGCGATGACGCGAGGTCAGCGACCATGGAAACGAATGATCGGCACGGCGGCTCCCGCCGCACCCGGCTCGTCCTGGCGGCCGGCGCGGCCGCGCTCACGCTCTGCGCGGGACTCGCCACCCCCCTCAACCCGGCGCCGCGGCAGGCCGAGGCGGCCGACGACGGCAAGAAGGTGCTGACCGTCGCGGTGGCCCAGAGCGTCGACTCGCTCAGCCCGTTCCTGGCGGTGCGGCTGCTGAGTACGAGCATCCACCGGCTCACCTACGAGTACCTGACCGCCTACGACCCCGAGGACAACCATGTCGTCCCGGGGCTGGCCACCGAGTGGGAGTCGTCGCCCGACAAGTTGACCTGGACATACACCATCCGCTCCGACTCCACGTGGTCGGACGGTGTGCGGGCCACCGCCGAGGACGCGGCCTGGACGTTCACCACGATGATGACCGACCGGGGCGCCGCCACCGCGAACGGCAGCTTCGTCGCCAACTTCGAGAAGGTGACCGCGCCGAGCCCCACCAAGCTGGTCATCGAGCTGAAGAAGCCGCAGGCCACGATGACCGCACTGGACGTGCCGATCGTGCCGCGGCATGTGTGGGAGAAGGTCGACGACTACGCGAAGTTCAACAACGACAAGGACTTCCCGATCGTCGGCAACGGGCCGTTCGTCCTGACCGACTACAAGGCGGACAGCTATGTGCGACTGAAGGCCAACAAAAACTTCTGGCGCGGCGCGCCGAAGTTCGACGAGCTGGTCTTCCGTTACTACAAGGACCAGGACGCGGCGGTGTCGGCGCTGCGCAAGGGCGAGGTGTCGTTCGTCGCCGGGTCGCCCTCCCTGACGCACGCCCAGGCCGAGTCGCTGAAGAAGGACGAGAACATCCACGTCAACGACGCCCCGGGCCGCCGCTTCTACGCCCTCGCCACCAACCCGGGGGCGAAGGCGAAGAACGGCGAGAAAATGGGTGACGGGCACCCCTCGCTGCTCGACCAGCGGGTGCGCAACGCGCTGTTCAGGGCGGTGGACCGCAAGACCGTCATCGACAAGGTGTTCCAGGGGCACGCCGTGGAGGGGGCGGGTTACATCCCGCCGCGCTTCTCGCAGTACTTCTGGGAGCCGTCGCCCGGCCAGGAGCTGGCGTACGACCCGGCGGAGGCGGCCCGGCTGCTCGACGAGGCCGGTTACCGGAAGAACGGTGACGGCAAGCGGGTCGGCAAGGACGGCAAGCCGATCGTCTACAGGGTGCTGTGCCATGCGACCGACCCGAACGACAAGGCGATCGGGCAGTATCTGGAGGAGTGGTGGGGCGATCTCGGTATCGGGGTGACGCTCAACTGCCTGGACAACGTGACCGATCCCTGGCTGGCCGGCGAGTACGACCTCGCCTTCGACGGCTGGTCGGTCAACCCCGACCCGGACTTCGTCCTGTCCATCCACACCTGCGCCGCGCTGCCGGCGACACCGGAGGAGACCGGCGCGACCGACAACTTCATCTGCGACAAGAAGTTCGACGAGCTCTACGCCCGGCAGCTCGCCGAGTACGACGCCGGTGAACGGGCGAAGATCGTCAAGCAGATGGAGTCGCGGCTGTACGACCTCGGGTACATGAACATCATGGCGTATCCGAACGCGGTCGAGGCGTATCGCACGGACCACATCGAGTCGATCACCACCATGCCGGCGAAGGCGGGCAACATCTACGGGCAGGACGGCTACTGGAGTTGGTGGTCGGCGGTGCCGGCGGACTCCGCGGACACGGGCGGTGGCGCGTCGTCGACGGGTGTGGTCGTCGGGATCGTCGCGGGTGCCGTCGCTCTCGCGGGGCTGGGGGCGTTCGTCGCGCTGCGGCGACGGGCCACGGCCGATGACCGCGAGTAGCCGGCGGACGGGGCCCCATGACCTCTGACGCGACATCGGGAACATCGGCATCGGTCGGCGGGAGCACGGGGGCCGCCGCGGGGCCGGTGAAGGAGGGGCCCGCGGCCGGGCGCGGGCCCCGCGGCGGCCGCCGGGCCACCGCCTATCCGCGGTATGTGGCGGGCAAGGTGGCGGGCGCGGCCGTGTCCCTGCTCGCCGTCCTCGTCACCAGCTTCTTCCTGTTCCGGCTGATCCCCGGCGATCCGGTGAAGTTCATGACCGGGGGCCGGCAGGTGTCGGCCGAGCAACTGGCGGCGTACCGGGAGCAGTTCGGTCTTGATCTGCCGTTGTGGCAGCAGTTCACCGACTACTGCGGCAAGGCACTGACCGGTGATCTGGGGACGTCGTACCAGTTCAACGCGCCCGTGGTCGACAAGATCACGGAGGCGCTGCCGAACACGCTGCTGCTGACCGGCACCGCCTTCGTGCTGTACACGGTGCTCGGCATCGTCCTCGGCACCCGGTCGGCGTGGCGGAACGGGCGGTTCGGGGACCGCTTCCACACCGGGCTCGCGCTGGTGCTGTACTCCCTGCCGTCGTTCTGGCTGGGGCTGCTGCTCATCGTCACCCTGTCGGTCGGCATCGGCCCGCTGCCGGGGCTGTTCCCGACCGGCGGCATGGAGTCGGGCGGTGGTGAAGCGGGCTTCGCGTACGCCGTGGACGTGGCGCACCATCTCGTGCTGCCGGTGGTGACACTGGTGGCGGTGGAGTACGGGCAGACGCTGCTGGTGACGCGGTCGGCGCTGCTGGACGAGATGGGCAGCGACTATCTGACGACGGCGCGGGCGAAGGGGCTGCGCGACGATCTCGTACGACGGCGGCATGCCGTGCCCAACGCGCTGCTGCCGACCGTGACGCTGATCTTCATCAACCTCGGGCGGACGGTGGCGGGCGTGATCCTGGTGGAGACGGTCTTCTCCTGGCCGGGGCTGGGCGGGCTGTTCTACCAGGCGCTGAGCGTGCCCGATCTGCCGCTGGTGCAGGGGCTGTTCTTCGTGTTCGCCGCCGCGGTGATCGTGATGAACACGCTCGCCGATCTGATCTATCCGCTGTTCGATCCCCGGGTGGGCCGATGACGACCGAGAAGGTGCCGGACGCGGGTGCCGGCGGCCTGGCGTGGCAGCGGCGCCGGGCGTCGGCCGCGCGTTTCTGGCGGCAGTACCGTACGCACCGGGCCGGTGTCCTCGGCCTGTCGACACTGGCGCTGTTCGTGCTGCTCGCCGTGGCCGCTCCGCTGCTCGTCGGCTCCGACGTGGCCGACGTGACCGGGGCGCCGGGCGGTCCGCTGGAGCGGCCGAGCGCCGAACTCCCCTTCGGTGCCGACCGGTTCGGGCGCGATCTGCTCGGCCTGGTGATCTGGGGCGCCCGGGTGTCGCTGCTGGTGGGGCTGCTCGCGGCCGTGCTGTCGGTGGCGATCGGGATGGTGATCGGGGTGACGGCGGGGCACTTCGGGGGGTGGTACGCGACGGTG
Organism: Streptomyces speibonae; assembly: GCF_984686075.1. NCBI lineage: Bacteria > Bacillati > Actinomycetota > Actinomycetes > Kitasatosporales > Streptomycetaceae > Streptomyces > Streptomyces speibonae. The sequence continues at coordinate 2,252,046 of NZ_OZ480260.1, forward strand.
ATGATGCGGATCACCGACTGGTTCCTGGTGATGCCGACGCTGGTGCTGGCGATCGCGCTGGCCACGGTGATGTCCCGCTCGCTGCTGACCATCGTCGTGGCGATCGGGGTGACGACCTGGCCGACCACGGCCCGGCTGGTGCGGGCGCAGACGCTGGCGGTGGAGACCCGCCCGTACATCGAGCGGGCGCGGGCGCTCGGCGGCGGGCACTGGCACATCATGTCCCGGCATGTGCTGCCCAATGTCATGCCGTTGGTGCTGGCGCAGACGACGCTGATCATCTCCTCGGCGATCCTGGCGGAGGCGACGCTGGCCTTCCTCGGGCTCGGTGATCCGACGGTGGTGTCGTGGGGCGGGCTGTTGCAGGACGCCCGGGAGGCGGGGGCGGTCAGTGCCGGGCACTGGTGGTATCTGGTGCCGCCGGGCATCGCCATCGCACTGGTGGCGCTGGCGTTCACGCTGTGCGGGCGTGCCGTGGAGTCCGTGCTCAACCCCCGGCTGGGGGTGACGCGTTGAGCCTGCTGGACGTCAGAGGGCTGACGGTGACGTACCCGGGCGGGGCGGAGGCCGTGCGCGGGGTGGACCTGCGGCTGGACGCGGGCCGGAAGCTGGGGCTCGCGGGTGAGTCGGGCTGCGGCAAGTCCACGCTGGCGCTGGCCCTGCTGCGGCTGTTGCCCGCGGGGACCCGGGTGGGCGGACGGGTCCTGCTGGACGGCGAGGACGTGCTGTCCATGAAGTGGGGCCGGGTACGGGCGGTCCGCTGGGCCGGGGCGTCGATCGTGTTCCAGGGGGCGATGCACTCCCTCAACCCCGTGCGGCGCGTCGGCGACCAGATCGCCGAGCCGGTACTGCTGCACCGGAAGGCCACGCCGGCGGGGGCGCGGATGAAGGCCGGGGAACTGCTGGAGCACGTCGGTCTTCCGGCCGCGCGTGCGGCGGCGTACCCGCACGAGCTGTCCGGCGGGCAGCGGCAGCGCGTCATGATCGCCATGGCGCTGGCCTGCGATCCGCGGCTGATCGTCGCCGACGAGCCGACGACGGCGTTGGACGTGATGGTGCAGGCGCAGATCCTGCGGCTGATCGAACGGCTGGTGGCGGAGCAGGGTGTGGGGCTCATCATGATCAGCCACGATCTGGCGGTGCTGGCCGGCACGTGTGACCGGCTCGCGGTGATGTACGCGGGACGGGTGGTCGAGGAGGGTCCGGCGGCGCGGGTGTACGAGGCCGCCCGCCACCCGTACGCCCAGGCGCTGTCGGCGGCGTTCCCGCGCGTCGGCGACCCGGCGTCCCGCTTCGCGCCCCGCGGTCTGCCGGGCGATCCCCCGGACCCGACGGCCCTGCCACCGGGCTGCGCGTTCCATCTCCGCTGCCCCGTCGCCCTGTCTTCCTGCGGCTCGGAGGACCAGCCCCTCCGCACCACGGCCCCGGACCACCGGGCGGCGTGCGTACGGGTGACCCCGGAGTTCGTGAAGAGCGGCACTCCGGACTCCGGGGGCGGGCAGGAGGGGGCGCCGCCGCCGGTGCCGGAGGGCGGGCGGGCGATGTCCCTTCCGGACGGGGAGGGCGGGTCGCCGGAGGCCCGCCCGAACGCGGGGAACGGGCGGGCGGGGGCCCACTCGGGCTCCGGAGCATCCGGGGCCGCGCCGGACGCCGAAGACGAGGCGGCAGAGGCGCAGCCGGGCCCCAAGGGCGCACCGGCCGGGCTCGCGCCGGATGCCGAGGACGGGTCGTCGGACGGCCTGCTGGACGCCGGGGGCAGGCAGCCGGAGGCGCAACCGGACGCAGGCGCTCCCGCCAGGCCCGTGCCACACACCGAATACCGGCCGCCCGAGACCCCACCGGTCACCGAGGGCAGCCGAGCGAAGGAGAGCGCGCCGGAGACCGAGGACGGAGCGGCAGAGGGCCTGCCGAACATTCAGGGCAGGCAGCCGGACGCGGCAGGCCCACCGGCCGAGTCCGCGTCGGATCCCGACGCCGGGACGGCGGAGACCCTGCCCAACACCGAGGGCAGGCAAGCGGAAGCCACGCCTGGCGCCGGGGGCGGCCCGGCCGGGGTCCCCGGAGGGGGTGCGACGGATACCCAGCCGGGCGGCGTCGCTGGACGGGCACACGCCCCGTCCCGCGCGCAGGACGAACAGGCCCAGGCAACACCCCACACAGCCGACGGAGCAGCCGGCGACCGGCCGAGTGCCGCCGGTGGACAGGCACACGCCCCGTCCCGCGCGCAGGACGAACAGGCGCAGGCAGTACCGGACGCAGCGGGTGCTCAGCCGGGGGGCGTTGGTGGGCGGGCGAGAGGTCTGCTGGGTGCGGAGGACGGACGAGCGGGGGCGGACGTGGCGAGGGAGTCGGGGCCGGGGGGCGTGGTGGGCGGTTCGGAGTCGGGGGGAGGGGGTGGCTCATGAGCCGGGCCGCGTTGCTCGCGGCGCGGGGTGTGCGCGTCGAGTTCCCGGGGCGGCACGGGGCGCCGGACGCCCGTGCCGTGGACGGTGTCGACCTGGACGTCCGGGCCGGCGAGATCGTCGCCCTGGTCGGTGAGTCGGGCTGCGGCAAGACGACGCTGGCCCGCACCCTGCTGGGCCTGGTCGAGCCGACGGCGGGCCGGGTGGAGTTCGACGGGCGGCCGCTGGCGTACTCCGGGCGCGCCTTGAAGGCGTACCGCAGGCGTGTGCAGCTGGTGTTGCAGGACCCGAGCGGCTCGCTCAATCCGCGGCACACGGTGTACGACGCGGTGGCCGAGGGGCTGCGGATCCACCGCTACGGCGGTGACGAACGGGCCGCCGTGGCTGACGCGCTGGCCCGCGCCGGGCTGCGGCCGCCGGAGCGCTTCTTCCTGCGCTATCCGCACGAGCTCTCCGGCGGGCAGCGCCAGCGTGTGGTGATCGCGGGCGCGCTGGTGCTGGAGCCCGAACTCCTCGTCGCCGACGAACCGGTCGCCTCGCTGGACGCGTCGGTCCGTGGGGAGATCCTGGCCCTGCTCCTCCGGCTGCGCGCCGAACTGGGCCTGTCCGCGCTGGTGGTCACGCACGACCTCGGGCTGGCCTGGAACATCGCCGACCGGGTCGCGGTGATGTATCTCGGCAGGATCGTGGAGACCGGGGCGGTGGAGCAGGTCCTGACGGCGCCCCGGCACCCGTACACCCGCTCCCTGCTGTCGGTCCTTCCCGAGGCACCGGGCGAACCGGTGGTCCTCACCGGCGAGACCCCTGACCCCTCCCGCATCCCCTCCGGCTGCCGTTTCCACGCCCGCTGCCCCGTTCTGGCGAGCGGCGAGGCGGAGCGTGCGGGGGTGGCGCAGGCGTGCCGGAGCCGGGACCCGGGGATCCTCGGGGGCGGCGACGCGGCCCGGGTGGCGTGCCACTGGGCGCACGCCGTGGCGGAGGAGAAGAACCGGCAGACCGGTACCGGCTGATCATTCCTTCTCGGCGGCCGCCACCAGTTCCCTGCAGCGCTCGACGTCCGCGGCCATCTGTTCCATCAGCGCGTCGAGCGTGTCGAACTTCGCCTGGCCGCGCACGAAGGCCAGGAAGTCGACGGCGACGTGGAGGCCGTACAGGTCGAGGCCGACGCGGTCGATGGCGTACGCCTCGACCGTGCGCTCGGTGCCGTCGAACTGCGGGTTGGTGCCGACGGAGATCGCGGCCGGCATGGCCTCGCCCTGGGCGTGCAGCCAGCCGGCGTAGACGCCGTCGGCGGGGATGGCGGTGTGCGGGAGGGTCTCGACGTTGGCCGTGGGGAAGCCCAGGTCACGGCCGCGCTGGGCGCCCCGGACGACGACGCCCTCCACCCGGTGCGGCCGGCCCAGGATCTCGGCGGCGCCCTCCACGTCTCCCTCGGCGACGAGGCGGCGGGTGAGCGTCGAGGAGAACGGCTCGCCGCCGCCCGCCGCACCGGACACGTACAGGTCGACGACCTCGACGTCGAAGTCGTAGATCTCGCCCTGCTCGGCGAGGAACTCCACGGTGCCCGCGGCCTTGTGGCCGAAGCGGAAGTTGGGGCCCTCGACGACCGCCTTGGCGTGCAGCTTGTCGACCAGGACCTTCCCCACGAAGTCGGCGGCGGACAGCCGGGAGAACTCGGTGGTGAAGGGCAGGATCAGCACCGCGTCCACGCCCAGCTCAGCCATGAGTTCGGCGCGCCGGTGGTGCGGGGCGAGCAGCGGGGGGTGGCTGCCCGGGCGGACGACCTCGCTCGGGTGCGGGTCGAAGGTGACGACCACCGCCGGAATGCCGAGGGCGCGGGCCCGGTCCACGGCGTGCCGGATGATCAGCTGGTGCCCGCGGTGCACTCCGTCGTAGGAGCCGATGGTGACGACGCTGCGCCCCCAGTCCTGGGGGATGTCCTCCAAGCCACGCCAGCGCTGCACTGTGCCTGCTCCTTGTCGAAAACCTTGCCGGACGGACCCGGGTCCGCGGACTTCTCTGCGCAGCTCTAAGGGTGCCATGCCGCGTGCCGGGGGCTCGCATCGGCATGGTCACCGTGTGCCGGGTGGCACGGCCGCCCGGGAGGCGGACGGGCACGCTCCGACCCGCCCGCTCAGACCGGCGCGCTCAGACCGGCACGGTCAAGACCCGCACGCTCGGACCGGCACGCCGAGGCCCGCGAGGTTCTCGATCATCCGGCGGGTGTCGGTGCCCACGAGCGTGGCCCATTCGCGCGGCGCGTCGGCCAGCCAGCCGGCCACGGCGGCGGCGAAGCCGGGGACATGGCGGCTCAGCTCGGTCAGGCAGCGGTCGAAGCGGGCGGCGCCGACCGGGGTGCGGGCCAGGTGCAGCCCGGTGCGGTGGACGAGGACGCGCAGTTCGGGGCCGGAGTTGCGGGCGGCGGACCGCAGCACCGCGTCGAGCACGGCGGGGTCGGACTCGCGGGCGAGCAGGCAGTCCAGCAGTTCGCGGCGGAGCGGGCGGGAGCCGGAGGTCCCGGGCGCGGCGAGGATGCCGGCGAGGACCACCCGCAGCGGCTGCGGACCGTCGTCCAGCAGTCCGGTGAGCAGGGCGCGCAGTACGGCGCGGTCGGCGGGGCCGCCCCGGTCCAGCCGCCGGTCGGCGTACGCGGCCACGTGCCCGGTCAGCTCGGGCCGCCGCTCCACGGTGTCGCGTACGACCGCGGCGATCCGGCGGGCCAGGGCGGGGGTGGCGGCGTCGGCGAGGGCGTGGAGGGTGCCGGCCGGGTCCGCCGTCCGTGCCAGCCGGGCGCGGAAGGCGTCGAGCACCGGCTCGGGATGGGTGACGAGGGCGTCGGTCAGCGCGCCCGAAGGGAGGTGGGGGTCGCCGTCGGCGAAGTGGGCCAGGGCCCGCGCGAGGTGCCGGTCCCTGCTGTCCGGGTCGCGGACGAGGAGGGCGAGCGCCCCGCCGTGCAGCTCGCGGTCGGCGCTGCGGACGAGGACGGTCAGGGCGGTGTACCTCAGCAGGGTGCGGTCCGTGCGGTCGCGCGCGTGGGGTGCGGCCAGCAGGCCGTAGGCGATGGCGGCGGCCCGGCGCGCGGGGCGTTCGTCCTTCGACCAGCGGTCGGCGGCCCGGCACAGGGCCGCGGGCTCCTCCTCCGCCAGGACGGTGAGCAGCTGGTCGGCCCGGCGGTGCGCGCTGTCCGCGAGGACGTCCGTCAGCGCGTCGATGGCCGCGTGCCGGTGGGTGTGCAGCAGGGCCTGCGCGGCCGTCGCGACGGTGGCGTGCGGGGTGGCGGGCAGCGGCCGGTCGTCCTCGAACCAGCGGACCAGGTACGGCAGTACGGACCCCGGGTCGGCGGTGAGGAGCCGGGCTGCGGCGTCGAGGAAGCGGGGTCCGCGCTCGCACGGGGGGCCGTCGGCGTGCACCAGCCGGCGCAGCAGGGCGCACCGTGCTTCCAGCGGCAGGGCCAGCGCGGTCCAGAAGGCGGGGCCCAGTTCCGGCGGCACGGTACGGCGCTGCTCCCGCCACGCCACGATGCGGTCGGTCAGCAGCCGCAGCACATCCGTGTACGGCGTCGCGTCGGGCAGCCGGGCGAGCGTGCCGGTGAGCAGGCGGGCGGCCCACCACGAGCCGGGGTCGGCATCGAGGGCGTGCGTCAGGTCCGCGAGGCGGGAGGCGAGGCGTCCGGTGCCGTGCTGGCGGGCGAGGAGCAGCAGGGCCTGGACGACGGGGCCGACGCGGTGGTGCGGTACGGCGCCGGGGCCGTGGGGTCCGGGGCGGTCGTGGACCAGGGCGCGCAGGGCGCCGTCCACGTCGAGGTGGGCGCCCTGGAGCCAGTCGGCGAGTGCGTCGTGGGCGAAGCGGTAGCCGGTGCCGGCCGGGACGAGGAGGCCCTCGTCGAGGACGGCCGCGGCCCAGCCGGTGACCCCGCCAGGCAGGTCCGGGGCCCGCCCCGCCGGGAACACGGCCTCGAACGTCTCCGGGTCCAGCCCGCCGTGCCCGGCGGCAAGGCTCCTGCGGGCGGCCTCGTGCACCTGCCCGGCCGCCTTGGCCGCCAGCCGTCGTACGGCGGTGCCCCGGAGCCCGTGGGCGGCGGCGAGACGGGTGGCGATGCGCAGGCACATCAGGTCCAGGTGGGCGGCGAACACGTCGTCGCGGCCGACGGGGACGTCCGGGTCCGGGGTGCCCTCCGCCAGGCCGGCCCGCACCTCGGCGAGCAGCCGCAGGGTGAGGGGGTGGCGGGCGTCGGGGTCCGCGAGCGCGCCGTCGGGGACGCCGTGGCGGGCCCGGGCCTCCCTGGCCTCTCCGGGGGTGAGGTCGCCCAGGACCACGCACGGGGGGAGTCCCTCGGGCCGGGGTCCGCCGGCGTGCAGCGCCTCCTCCGGGAACCCCGCCTCCTCCCAGAATTCCTCACGGCACGCCACCACCAGCCGCGCTCCCGACGCCCGCAGCCATCGCGCGGTCCCCGCGGTCCAGTCGGCGAGGCGGTGGAAGAGGGTCGGCGGCATCTGTTCGGGGTCGTCGAGGAGCACGAGCAGGGGGGCGCCGACGGTACGGGCGAGCCGGGCGAGGCGGTCCGGGGCCAGGTCTCCGAGAGCGTCCGGTGTGACGGCGAACGGGGTGCGGGAGGCGGCGACGACCGCGGCGGCCCGGTCCAGCGCGCGGCGGGCGGCGTCCTCCACCGTGCGGTCGTCCTCCCGCAGATCGGCGCCACGCAGCCACAGCGTGGGCCGTCCGGCCCGGTGACGGCGGGCGGCGAACTCCGCCAGTTCGGTGGTGCGCCCGCTGCCGGGCCGCCCGACGAGGCCCAGCACGACGGGCCGCCCACCCCGCTCGAACGCGGCGAACTCCGCGAGTGCGGCCCGCCGTTCCACGGGGCGGGGCGAGGACGTCGGTGCGCCGGGAGGGCTTGGCGGGGAACCGAACGCGGCGGAGCCTGCGCGGCCCGCGCCCGGCCGGCCTGGCGCGGTGCCCGGGCGGCCCTCACCCGGCCGGACTGCGGATGGGCTCGGGCGGCCCACGCCCGGCCAACCCACCACCGGGCCCGCGCAGCCCGCCGAGGAGTCTCCACAGCCCACGGAAACCTCCGACCGACCCACTGACCCGCCCGTGCGGTCCACACCCGACCGGACTACCGACGGGCCCGTGCAGCCCACGCCCGGCCAACCCACCACCGGGCCCGCCCGGCCCGCCGAGGAGTCTGCACAACCCGCGGAAACCTCCGACCAACCCACTGACCCGCCCGCGCCGCCCTCACCCGACCGGACTACCGAGGGGCCCCTGCGGTCCTCGCCCGACCGGACTGCCGAGGGGCCCGTGCAGCCCACGCCCGGCCAACCCACCACCGGGCCCGCGCAGCCCGCCGAGGAGTCTCCACAGCCCACGGAAACCTCCGACCGACCCACTGACCCGCCCGTGCGGTCCACACCCGACCGGACTACCGACGGGCCCGTGCAGCCCACGCCCGGCCAACCCACCACCGGGCCCGCGCAGCCCGCCGAGGAATCTCCACAACCCACGGAAACCTCCGACCAGCCCACTGACCCGCCCGTGCGGCCCGTGGAAGGACCCGGACCGCCGCCCTCTGCCGAGCCCGCGCGGTCCGTCAACGGGGTGGCGCAGCTCGCCGGGCGGCCACTGCGGCCCGCAGACGGGTCCGGGCAACCCGTCGCCGGCCCCGGACAGGAGGTCGCGAGGCCCGTACAGTCCCCGGCCTCGGCCGTGCACCCCGACGGGTCCGCCGTATGCGCCGCGGACGGGCCCGTGAGACGTGCCGTGGTGCCGGTGGGTCCCTCGGTCGCGTCCCCGCGGCCCGCCCGGCCACCGGTAAGGGTGTCCGAGGCACCGGAGCGCCCTCCCCCGCCGCACCCCTGCGGCGCGCCCGCAGAGTCCGCGTCGGTGCCCATGCGCGCGGGGGTGGCACCGATGTGTCCCGCCGACGGAACCGTGTGGCCCGCCCAGGCGTCGGTACGCCCACCCGCACCCCACGAAGTGCCCGGGAACCCCGCCGGGGGATTCGCCCAGCCCGTCCCGCCGCCGGTGAGCGCGGCTCCCAGCCCCGCCGGGGGAGGCGCCCCGCCGCCGACACACGTGGCCGTCGTCGTGAGGCGTACGACGCCGGCGAGGTTGAGGTCGGGGCCGTACGCGGGGACCGTTGCCGTGTTCTCGGCGAGGAGCCGGGCGAGGGCGGGGTTCGCGCGGGTGAGCGGTACCGCGAAGCCCACGTCGCTGTCGGCCGAGCGGAGTGCCGTGCCCAGGACGCCGAGCACGGTGCCGGTGTCGGCGTCGAGCACGGGGCCGCCCGCCGTGCCGCCGCCCAGGCGCAGCGCGTCCCGGCCGGCGGTGCCGACGGCGAGCTCCAGGGCGCGGTCGACGGGGTGGGCGCGGTCGGTGGCCGTGTAGGTGACGGCGGTGGTTCCCAGCACGCGCGCCTCGCGCCACCCTCCGGCGGCGATCCGCACGTACGTGCCTCGCGCGACGTCCTCCCGCCCGGAGACCGGCAGGGGTGCCACCCCGAGCCCCTCGCTGCGTACGAGGGCCAGGTCTAGCTCCGGCAGCGGGGTCACGGCGTCGGCGGTCACCACGCAGCGGCGGCGGCCCCCGGCCGCGTACAGCACGAGCCGGGGCAGCCCGTCGACGGCCTCATGGCTGGTGATCACCGTGCCGTGGTGGTCTGCCACGAACCCCGCACCGCGCGGGCGGCCCGCAAGATCGTGGAGACGGACCAGGCCGTCGTTCTCCCCAGGCCGCTCCGGCCGCTCGGGTCCCCCGGCCCCCTCCCCGTGGGTCTGCGCGGCGGGAACGGGGAAATACGGCGGTGGCTGCTCCGCGGCCCAGGAAGGGCGGGGACGGCCTGCCCCCTCCGCGCGCCCCGGGTGCTCACGTGCCCCGTAGTGTGACGGCATCCTCGATGCCTCCCGCCGTACATCCGTGCCCTCACCTGCGACGGTAGGGCCGGAATGATCAGCGGGACAGATCGGCCGGCGAACGCGCCCCCTTCCACTCCCCCGGTTCACTCCGAGCGCCCGCTATTACGGGTGAACAGGCAGGCGTGGATGGATACACCCTAGGGGTGGGGGAACCGAGGGGGGACCGTGGAGCGGCGGCATGTCCATCCCCGTGGCGCCGCTCCACGGGCGGTTGGGTGCGACCGGTCGGCCCGTGCACCGGGTGCGCCCGTGCACCGGTCGGCCCATGCGCCGGGTCCGCCCGTTCACCCGGGTCCGCCCCTCAGCCGAAGACGGCCAGGCTCTTGGCCTTGCCCCGGTGTTCCTCGACGAGCGCCAGGAAGCGGCCCCCGGGGCCGAACACGGCCACGGCTCCCGCGCCCGCGTACTCCTCGGGCATCTCCAGCCGCACCCCGTTGGTGAGCAGCCGGGCCCGCCGTTCGTCGACGTCCCAGCGGGGGAACGCGGCGGCGGCCGCCTCGGCGATCGGCATCACGGTCAGCTCCTCCTGGAGCTGGTCCAGCGTCCTCGCGGACTCCAGCTTGTACGGGCCGACGCGGGTGCGGCGCAGCGCGGTGAGGTGGCCGCCCACGCCCAGGGCGGCGCCCAGGTCGCGGGCGAGGGCGCGGATGTAGGTGCCGGAGGAGCAGGTGACCGAGACCACGAGGTCGAGCACGGTGGTGCCGTCCTCGGCGGCCGTCCCGCGCACGTCGTGGACGGTGAAGGACGAGACGGTGACCGGCCGCGCGGGGATGTCGAACTCCTCGCCCTCCCGCGCGCGCTTGTAGGAGCGCACCCCGTTGATCTTGATGGCGCTGACCCGGGACGGCACCTGCATGATGTCGCCGGTCAGCCCGGCGATGGCGGCGTCGACGGCCTCACGGGTGATGCCGGCGGCGTCGGTGGAGGAGGTGATCTCCCCCTCGGCGTCGTCGGTGAGCGTGTTCTGCCCGAGCCGGACGGTGCCGAGGTACTCCTTCTCGGTCAGCGCGAGGTGGCCGAGGAGCTTGGTGGCCTTCTCGACGCCGAGGACGAGGACGCCCGTAGCCATCGGGTCGAGGGTGCCGGCGTGGCCGACGCGCCGGGTGCGGGCGATGCCGCGCATCTTGGCGACCACGTCGTGCGAAGTGAAGCCCGACGGCTTGTCGACGATGACAAGGCCGTCGGGCGTGGTGGGCTGCTGGGTCATTCGGCGGTGTCGTCCGTCTCGTCGTCTTCCGGCTTGCGGTACGGGTCGGCGCCGCCGGCGTACGAGGCGCCCGCGGACGCCTCGCGCACCTTCGCGTCGGACTGGCGTGCCTTGTCGAGGAGGTCCTCGATGGTGCGCGCGGTGTCCGGCAGGGCGTCCATGACGAAGGTCAGGGTCGGCGTGAACTTCACCCCGGCCGCCCGGCCGACCTCGGAGCGCAGCACGCCCTTGGCGCTCTCCAGGCCCGCCGCGGCGGCCTTGCGCTCCTCGTCGTCCCCGTACACGGTGTAGAAGACGGTCGCCTCCCTGAGGTCACCCGTGACACGGGTGTCCGTGATGGTGACGTGCGAGCCGAGCCGCGGGTCCTTGATCCCGCGCTGCAGCTTCTGGGCCACCACCTCTCGGATGAGGTCCGCCAGCCTTTTCGCCCGCGCGTTGTCGGCCACTGGTCCGTCTCCCGTTCTTTGCTGTCTGTGTTTCTCTGCGGCTGTGGTCGTCAGTCGTCTTCACCGTGGAGGCGCCGCCTGACGGACAGCAGCTCCACCTCGGGGCGCCCGGCGACCAGCCGCTCGCACCGGTCCAGTACGTCGCTGAGGTGCCCCGCGTCGCCGGACACCATGGCCAGGCCGATGACGGCCCTGCGATGGAGGTCCATGTGTTCCACCTCGGCCGCGCTCACCGCGTACTTGCGCTGGAGATCGGCGACGATCGGGCGGACGACGGAGCGCTTCTCCTTCAGCGACCGTACGTCGCCGAGGAGCAGGTCGAAGGACAGCGTCCCCACATACATGTGTGCAACCGGTTCACCCGCCGGTCCGGGATCGATGGCCCCGCCATCCGTAACGGGCAGGGACATCAGAACCGTACAACGAAGGGGGCGGGGCGATCGACGGATATTGCGCCCGCCGGGAGCGCGCCCGGGGCACCGGGAGCGGGCCGTCGGCCCCGCACACACGAGCCGGCCGGCGGGACCGCGGTCCCGCCGGCCGGTACGCACCGTGGGGTGTTACACCCGCGGCTTCTCGCGCATCTCGTACGTCGCGATGACGTCGTCGACCTTGATGTCGTTGAAGTTTCCGAGGTTGATACCGCCCTCGAAGCCTTCGCGGATCTCGGTGACGTCGTCCTTGAAGCGACGCAGACCCTCGATGTTGAGGTTCTCCGCGACCACCTTGCCGTCGCGGATGAGGCGGGCCTTGGTGTTCCGCCTGACCTCGCCGGAGCGGATGATGACACCCGCGATGTTGCCCAGCTTGGACGACTTGAAGACCTCGCGGATCTCCGCCGTGCCGAGCTCGACCTCTTCGTACTCCGGCTTGAGCATGCCCTTGAGGGCCGCCTCGATCTCCTCGATCGCCTGGTAGATGACCGAGTAGTAGCGGACGTCCACGCCCTCGCGCTCGGCCATCTGCTGCGCGCGCCCGGCGGCGCGCACGTTGAAGCCGATCACGATGGCGTCCGAGCCCATCGCCAGGTCGATGTCGGACTCCGTGACCGCACCGACGCCGCGGTGCAGGACGCGGATGTCGACCTCTTCGCCGACGTCCAGCTGGAGCAGGGAGGACTCGAGAGCCTCCACCGAACCGGACGCGTCACCCTTGATGATCAGGTTCAGCTGCTGGACCTCGCCGGCCTTGAGCACCTTGTCCAGGTCCTCCAGCGACACGCGGCGCGTGCGCTTGGCGAAGGCGGCGTTGCGCTCACGGGCGGCGCGCTTCTCGGCGATCTGACGGGCCGTACGGTCCTCGTCCACGACGATGAAGTTGTCACCCGCGCCCGGGACGTTGGTCAGGCCCAGGACCTGCACCGGCGTCGACGGGCCGGCCTCGGCGACGTTGTTGCCGTTGTCGTCGAGCATGGCGCGCACACGGCCGTAGGCGTCGCCCACCACCATCGTGTCGCCGACCCGCAGCGTGCCCCGCTGGACGAGGACGGTCGCCACGGCACCGCGGCCGCGGTCGAGCCGGGACTCGATCGAGATGCCCTGCGCGTCCTGCTTGGGGTTGGCCCGCAGGTCGAGCGAGGCGTCCGCGGTGAGGACGACGGCCTCGAGGAGGCTGTCGATGTGCAGACCCTGCTTGGCGGAGATGTCGACGAACATGGTGTCGCCGCCGTACTCCTCGGCCACCAGGCCGTACTCGGTCAGCTGACCGCGCACCTTGGTCGGGTCGGCGCCCTCGACGTCGATCTTGTTGACCGCGACGACGATCGGGACGTCGGCGGCCTTGGCGTGGTTGAGCGCCTCGACCGTCTGCGGCATGACGCCGTCGTTGGCCGCGACGACGAGGATCGCGATGTCCGTCGACCGCGCACCACGGGCACGCATGGCGGTGAACGCCTCGTGACCCGGGGTGTCGATGAAGGTGATCTTGCGCTCTTCGTCGTTGACCTCGGTCGCGACCTGGTAGGCACCGATGTGCTGGGTGATGCCGCCGGCCTCGCCCGCGATGACGTTCGTCTTGCGGATGGCGTCGAGCAGTCGGGTCTTGCCGTGGTCGACGTGACCCATGACGGTGACGACCGGCGGGCGGACCACCAGGTCCTCCTCGCTGCCCTCGTCCTCGCCGAACTCCAGGTCGAAGGACTCGAGCAGCTCGCGGTCCTCCTCCTCCGGGCTGACGATCTGAACGGTGTAGTTCATCTCGTCCGCGAGGAGCTGGAGCGTCTCGTCGGAGACGGACTGGGTCGCGGTGACCATCTCGCCGAGGTTCATCATGACCGCGACGAGCGACGCCGGGTTGGCGTTGATCTTCTCCGCGAAGTCGGTGAGCGACGCACCGCGCGACAGGCGAATGGTCTCGCCGTTGCCGCGAGGCAGCATCACGCCGCCGACCGACGGGGCCTGCATGGCCTCGTACTCCTGGCGCCTCTGCCGCTTCGACTTGCGGCCGCGGCGCGCGGGACCCCCGGGACGGCCGAAGGCGCCCTGCGTGCCACCACGGCCACCGGGACCGCCGGGACGGCCGCCGAAGCCGGGACGGCCACCGCCGCCGCCGAAACCGCCGCCGGGACGGCCGGCGAAGCCGCCGCCACCCGGACGACCGCCGCCACCGCCGCCGGGACGGCCGGCGAAGCCGCCGCCACCGGGACGACCGCCGCCACCGCCGCCGGGACGGCCCGCACCGCCCGGACCACGGCCGCCGGGGCCGGGACGCGGGCCGGCAGCGGGACGCTGCGGCATCATGCCGGGGTTCGGACGCGGGCCGCCGGGACCGCCGCCGGGACGGGGACCGCCCTGCGGACGCGGCATCGAGCCCGGGGTCGGGCGCTGCCCGCCCGGAGCCTGCGGACGCGGACCGCCGCCCTGGCCGGGGGCCTGGGGACGCGGACCGCCGCCGGGGGCACCGGGACCGCCGGGACGCTGGCCCTGCGGGCGCGGGGCCTGCGGACGGGCCATACCGGTGGAGCCACCGGAGGTGAAGGGATTGTTGCCGGGACGGGGACCGGCCGGGCGGCCGCCCGGACGCGGAGCGCCGCCACCGGAACGCTGACCCTGGCCGGACGGACGGCCCTGGCCCGGACCGCCGGGACGGGCGCCGGGCTTGGGCGCGCCGGGACGCGCGCCGCCGGGCTTGGGACCGGACTGGGCCGGGGACGCCGCGGGCGGGGCCTGGAACTCCGGTGCCGCCGGGGCCGGGCGCGGCGCGGGGCGCGGGCCGGGCGTCGGACGCGGGCCGGGAGTGGCCGGCGACGGCGCCGACGGGGCCGGGGGCTGCTGGGCCGCGGGCGGCTTGGGTGCCGCCGGCGGCTTCGGGGCAGCCGGACGGGGCGCCGGGGACGGCGCCCCGGGCTTGGGTGCGGCCTTCCTGGGCGCGCCGGGCTTGGCGGCGGGCTTGCCGTTGCCCCCGCCCTGCTGGAAGGCGTCTGTCAGTTTGCGTACTACGGGCGCTTCGATGGTCGAAGACGCCGAACGGACGAATTCACCGAGTTCCTGGAGCTTGGCCATGACGACCTTGCTCTCCACGCCGAACTCCTTGGCGAGTTCGTAGACCCGGACCTTAGCCACTTCGCTCCTCTGAGGTCCGGGTTGCGTCCGGACCGTCGCTAGTTCATGGGCGTACTCATCGCGTACTCATCGAGTGCTCATCGCAATCTCGACCTGCTTTCGACTCGCGAGGTACCAGACCGCACGGGGGTTTCCGTGCGGCACGTTTCTTACCGTGTCGCCCCTTCAGCGGGCCTTTCGGCCGCCGATCGGCAACCTTGCGCCTGCTCGACGTGGTGGCGCAACGCCTTTACGTCGAGCGGTCCCGGGACGCGCAGCGACCTCGGGAACGCCCTGCGGCGCACCGCCTGGTCGAGACAGACCGGGACGGGATGCACATATGCACCCCGGCCGGGCAGCGTACCGCGAGGATCAGGGACGCACTCGTCCTCGATCGCCACGACCCGCAGCAGCTCGCTCTTGACCGCTCGCTCCCGGCACCCCACGCAAGTGCGCTCAGGGCATACGCCAGCTCGTGTCCGGCCAGACACTCCTCAGTCTACCTCCCCGGACCGACCTCACCCCTACGGGGCGAGAATCGAACACCGCCACGACCAAAGCTGTCGTGATCTCAGCGAATCGCGGCTTGGATCTATTCCCCGGCCCGCTCCCCAACCCGTTCTCCGGTCTGCTCCGTGTCGGGCCGGATGTCGATCCGCCAGCCGGTCAGCCGCGCGGCGAGACGGGCGTTCTGCCCCTCCTTGCCGATCGCCAGGGACAGCTGGTAGTCCGGCACGGTGACCCGGGCGGACCGGGCCGCCAGGTCGACGATCTCGACCTTGGAGACCCGGGCGGGCGACAGCGCGTTGGCCACCATCTCCGCCGGGTCGTCGGACGAGTCGACGATGTCGATCTTCTCACCGTTCAGCTCGGCCATGACGTTGCGCACGCGGCCGCCCATGGGGCCGATGCAGGCGCCCTTGGCGTTCAGGCCCGACCGGGTGGACCGCACGGCGATCTTCGTACGGTGACCTGCCTCACGGGCGATCGCGGCGATCTCCACGGAGCCGTCGGCGATCTCCGGCACCTCCAGGGCGAACAGCTTCTTCACGAGGTGGGGGTGCGTGCGCGAGAGGGTCACCGACGGACCGCGCACGCCCTTGGCCACCCGGACGACGTAGCACCGCAGCCGCATGCCGTGCGGGTAGGTCTCGCCGGGGACCTGCTCCTGCACCGGCAGGATGGCCTCCAGCCTGCCGATGTCGACGAGTACGTTCTTGGGGTCGCGGCCCTGCTGCACCACGCCGGTGACGATGTCGCCCTCGCGGCCGGCGTACTCGCCGAGCGTCGCGTCGTCCTCGGCGTCGCGCAGGCGCTGCAGGATGACCTGCTTGGCCGTGGTGGCGGCGATACGGCCGAAGCCGGACGGGGTGTCGTCGAACTCGCGGGGCTCCTGGCCCTCCTCCAGGTCCTCGGGGTCCTCCTTCGCCCACACGGTGACGTGCCCGGTCTCCCGGTCGAGCTCCACGCGCGCGTGCCGGCGGCTTCCCTCGGTGCGGTGGTAGGCGATGAGGAGGGCCGACTCGATCGCCTCGACCAGCAGGTCGAAGGAGATCTCCTTCTCCCGTACCAAGCCCCGCAGGGCGCTCATGTCGATGTCCACGGCTACGCCTCCTCTTCCTTCTTGTCGTCCTTCTTCTCGGACGCGTCGTCCTTGCGGTTGAACTCGACCTGGACGCGCGCCCTGGTGATGTCGTCGAAGGCGAGCCTGCGCGCGGTGGCCTTGCGGCCCTTGACCCCGGGCACCTCGAGATCGAGGCCCTCGTCGTCGGCCTTGAGGATCCGGGCGACCAGTTCGCCGCCCTCGGCGAGCTGGAAGAGCACCAGGCGGCCGGTGGCGCGCACATAGTGGCGGTGCTCGGTGAGGAGGCGCTCCGCGCCCGGGGTGCCGACCTCGAGGGTGTACTCGGCACTGCCCATCGCGTCCGTGTCGTCGAGCTTCGCCGAGAGCGCGCGGCTCACATCGGCGATCCGGTCGAGGTCCGCTCCGGTGTCGGAGTCGACGACGACGCGCAGCACACGCCTGCGGCCGACCGAGTCCACGGCGATCTCCTCGAGATCCAGGCCCTGGGAGCTGACGAGCGGTTCCAGAAGTTCTCGAAGCCTCTCGCTCTGGGTGGTGCTCATCCGGGTGACTCCTCGGCCGCGTGTGCTGTTGTGGGACGGTGCGCGTGTCTGTACAAAGCGTATCCGGTCGCGGAGGGTGGTGCCGTCCACCCCGGTCACGGGGTGGGTGCCGCTGACGGTCACGGGGGATACTCCCGGGTACGGTGATCGCGGGCCATCGGCCCGCGTCGCTCCCGTAGCCCCGTCCGTACGAGCCCCGAGGACGTCTGCCGTGTCGTTTCCCTCGTCTCCGCGTGCCCGTTCGGGGCCGCACAGAAGGAGCCTGCTCGCCGTCGCCGCCCCGGCCCTGCTGGCGACGGGCTGTTCCGCCGGTTCCGCCGGTTCCGGCACGTCCGACGGCGGCGCCGGGCGTCCCTCCGCCGCCGACCGGGCACGCGCGCGTGCGGCCCGGGACAGTGCGGCGCTGGCCGCGCGGTACGACGCGGTCGTCGCCGGGCATCCGAAGCTCGCGGAGCGGCTGGGGCCGCTGCGTGCGGAGGTCCTGCGGCACGCGGAGGCGTTCGGGGGTGCGGGGAAGGGCTCGCCGTCCTCGTCGCCGTCGCCGTCGCCCTCGCCGTCGGGTTCCGGGGCGGCGGCCTCGGGGCCCACCCCTCGCCCGGTGCCCGCGAAGGCGCAGGACGCCCTCGCCGAACTCGCCGCCGCCGAGCGGGAGCTCGCCGACCGGCGGACGGAGGCGCTGCTGGACGTGCCGGGTGAGCTGGCCCGGCTGCTGGCCTCGGTGGCGGCGGCGGGAGCGGCCCATGTGTATCTGCTGACGGAGGCGGGACGGTGACGCGGGCGCGCGAGGCGGAGAACAAGGAGCTGCGGGCCCTGCAGGGGGCGCTGGCCGCGGAGCACGCGGCGGTCTACGGCTACGGGGTGGTCGGCGGCCGGATCGGCAAGGAGCGGCGCGCCGAGGCACGCACGGCGTACGACGCGCACCGGGCGCGCAGGGACGCACTGGTGCGGGCGGTGAAGGACGCGGGGGGCGCGCCGGTCGCCGCCGCGGCGGGTTACGCGCTGCCGTTCCCGGTGCCGGACGCGGCCGCGGCGGTCCGGCTGGCGGCCGAGCTGGAGGCCCGGGTGGCCGGGGTGTACGGCGACCTGGTGCGCGCGAGCTCCGGCGGCCGGCGCCGGGGGGCCGCCGAGGCGATGCGGGAGGCGGCGGTGCGGTCGGTGCGCTGGAGTGGGGAGAGCGTAGCCTTCCCTGGGCTCGCCGAGCGGGGCGGTACGGCGTCACGGACCCCGGCGCCGTCCGCGTGAGGTGACGTCCCGGGCACGCGTGACGGGGCGGCAGGCACCGCGTACAGCAGGAAGGGAACGACTCGCGCATGGTTTTCGAACCGCCCAAGCGCCTGGTGCGGGCGCTCGGTGAGACGGCGCCCGAGGGTGACGACTGGCTGGAGAAGCTGCCGGAGACGGCGCACGAGGCGGTCGCACGGCGCGAGTTGACCGTGGAGCGGATGCAGGTGCCGGGCGGGCGCAGCAGCCTGGTCGTGCTCGTGCGGACGGCCGACGGCACTCCCGCGGTGCTGAAGCTGGCGCCGCGCCGGGCGCGCCCGGAGAGCGAACGGGCCGCGCTGGCGCACTGGGGCGGGCTGGGAGCGGTACGGCTGCTGGAACCGGTCCCGGACGCGACGCAGGGGGTGCTGTTGCTGGAGCGGCTGCATCCGGACGTGTCGGTGCGGTCGCTGCCGGAGGCGAAGGCACTGCTGGAGGCGGCGGGGACGCTGCGCAGGCTGTGGGTGGATCCGCCCGAGGGGCACGGCTTCGAGACGGTGGCCGAGCGCACGGAGCGGCAGGCGCGGGCGATGCGGGCGAGTGCGGCGGCCGACACGGAGCTGGCCGCGCTGGTGGGCGCGGCGCTGGCGGTGCGCGAGGAGCTGCTGGCGGCTCCGCCCGAGCACCGGCTGCTGCACGGGACGTTCCGGCAGAGCAAGGTGCTGGCCGGGGAGCGCATGCCGTGGCTGGCGGTGGGACCGGACCCGGTGGTCGGCGAGCAGGCGTTCGACCTGGCCCGGCTGGTCCGTGACCGGGTGGAGGACCTCATCGCCCAGGCGTCCGGCGCCGCGACCACCCGCCGGCGGGTGAAGCGGCTGGCGGAGTCCCTGGAGGTCGACCGCGAACGCCTTCGGGGGTGGACCCTGTTCCGCGCGGTGGAGTCGGGCGTCCGCGCGCGCCGCGTGGGCCGCGAACAGGACGCGGAACTCCTCCTGGAATTCGCCAGCTGGCTGTAGCTCCGCCGGCAGCTTCCGTGAGCCGACGGGGGCGGGCGGGCGTCGCCGCCCCGGTACCCGACCACGGCAGCCCGAACACCGGCCCCGGCCCGCGCATGCAGGGTGCCTTCCGCACTCTCGGCTTCGCTCGAGCGGGAGGCACGACTGCCCGCGGCCGCGTACCCGGGGCAGCGCCCCCGGCTTGCCCGGCCCGCCACCCGGACACCACGCCCCCGCCCGCCAGGGACCGGAGTGCGGGGGTGGGCCGGTGCGGGTGGGTGTGGCTCGCGGGTCGGCGGCGTGGTGAAGGGCTCCGGCTGGGTGGAAGGGCGGGTGCGCCCCCCTGCGCGCGGGTGGGTGCAGGGGGGCGCTGGGGGTCCGGTCGGCGTGCCTCCCGAGCTTGCTGACCGGAGTTTCACGGGCCCGCCGGAGGAGCCGCTCCGGCGGGCCCGTGATGTGCGGTGGCTTCACAGGCCAGCAGCCATGTGTGCCGGCGAATGAGCGACCCCTGGTCGGGGCCGTCGTCGAGGTCGGTCGCGTCGTGCGCGGCGGAGTGCTCCGGGTAGGAGGGCACGTGCGTGAAGAGGGCGAGGTCGCCGGGCGGCACGCGCCACGACAGATGCCATCCGCCGGCCACCAGGCACAGGCGCTGCGTCCCTTCGGCGTCGAGCGGGCTGAGGACGGCACTGGCCGGATGCAGCGCCGCGAGCCAGGCCAGGAGGTGCGCCCGCTCCCGGTGCGTCCGGACCGCCTGGCGTTCGTAGGAGTCGGCGTGCTGCTGCCAGCGCGCCAGCCGCTGTCTGCTCACGGCGAGTTCGTGTTCCAGGCGCAGCCTGTCCTCGGCCTCCCGCGCCCGGGCGGCGGCCCGGCGCGGCAGGAACCTGCGCAGCACGGTCGGCGGATTCATCCGGACTCCTCCGACGCGGACGGGGGCAGGGGGGTCAGCGGGCCCGCGTACTCGGCCACGTTGGCGAGGGAACAGCGCTCCGCGCGGCCGTCCACCGACATCAGGGGCATTCCGTCGTCGGCCCGCTGTCCCTGGAAGTACCAGATGACGCCGTGCGCGTCGCGGTACGGGACCGCGAGGTCGTAGAGGGTGTCGCCGAGCCGGAAGGGCCGCGCCGCTGCGGCCGCCTGCCGGACGAGGACGCTCATCCGGACTCCGGCACGCCGCCCTTCACCGGCCGGTGTGCCGTCTCCGGCCGGCTCGTCGGCCACGGTGATGCCGAAGTACTCGCACCAGCCGGCCCATCGCGCGAACGGGGGCGCGAGTTCGAGGAGGACGCGCACCGCGTCGCCGTCGGCCCACACCTTGCGCACGTCCGGGTGGGTTCCCACCTCCCTCTCGACCGCCCGGGCCACGATCCTGGCGTGCTCGCGGGCGGCGTCCCAGGCGAGTGCCTCTTGTTCGAGTTCGGTCGGCGGGGGTGCGCCGGGCGACGGCACGGGGGCGTCCGGTTCGGCCGGCGCGGGGAGCGTCGTGGCGGCGGGCTGGTCGCGGTGGGGTGCCACGACGGTCACGCGGACGAAGGACGGCGCACGTACGACGGGTCCGTTCACGCGGCCATCGCCCCCGCCGCCCAGCGCAGCTTGCACATGGCACGGTGCGTCAGGGCTTTGACGGCACCGACGGTGCGGCCCATGGCGGAGGCCGTCTGCTCGATCGACAGCCCTCCGATGAACCGCAGTTCGACGCAGTGCCGCTGGGAGGGGGCCAGCGCGCACAGGGCGCGGTGCACCGTCTCGCTGGCCTCGATGACGTCCAGTTCCCGCAGCACCAGGGACTCGGTGCCGGGACCGGGCTGCTCCGGGTCCCCGAAATCGGAGACCAGCGTCTCCCGCCGGGTACGGCTGCGGCCCAGTTCGTCCAGGTGCAGGTTCTTGGCGATGGTGGTCAGCCAGGCGGCCGGGTCGGTGCCCCGCCAGGCGAAGCCGCCGATGCTCCGCAGGGCACGCGTGAAGACCTCCTGGGTCAGGTCCTCGGCCAGGTGCCGGTCGTGGGTGCGGCTCAGCAGGTAGCCGTGCACGAGCCGGTAGTGCTCGCGGTAGAGGAGGCCGAACGCCTCCCGGTCCCCGTTGCGGGCACGGGCGAGCCACTCCGGCTCCGGGGCGTACGGGGCGGTTCTCGTGGGGGTGGGTAAGGACACGCTCGGTACTCCTTCGATCTCGTCCGCGTCGGTGCGCAGGTGCGGGTCCGGGTGTCGTCGGGGGCCGGTGCCCCACCCTGTGCGGGCGGGTCGCCGACAGCGGAAGCATCTTGTATCTACATGTAGATGTAGATACCTGGACGCGACAGCTCCGCTCAACCCACCACCGGGGGCCGCCTCCCGAGGACATACACAGTCTGCATGTAGATGTAGATCGCGTCAAGGGGCGCGAGTTGTGCGGCGACCGTACGAACGCTCCGGCGCACACCACCCGATCCCCGCCTCGATCTGCAATCTACTTGCGCTTGTAGATGGGCATGGCACATCCTCTGACGCGTGACGAACCGACAGACGCCCCCTCCCGCACCGGACGCCGGTGACGATCCGGAGCGCCCGGGCGAGGATCTGGCGGCGCTCCTCGAGCGCCTCCTCGCGCTGCCCCAGAGCGGGACCCAGAAGGACCTGGCCAAAGAGGCGGGCATCTCCTACCAGACGCTCAACGCCTGGATGAACCGCACCCGCGGCACCTCCCGGATCGCGCCGGAGAAGCTGCGTGCCATGGTCGAGGTGTTCCGGCGGTGGGGTGTGCGGACGACACCCAAGGAGTTCTTCGAGGCCGTCGGGCGCCCCGTGCCGGGGCCCAGCAAGGACGAGCGCGAGGCGCGGCTGCTGAAGCTCTACCGCCAGCTGCCGGAGGCCCGGCAGCGCGCCCTGATCAAGGACGCGGAAGCGATGCTTCAGGTCAGCAGGATCACCTGAACGACCGCGCACCGAGGACTGCCGATCCGCCGTCACGGAATGCACAGAAAGCCTCACAGGTACTCACAGGCATCGATACCATCGGGAAGCCGCTGGCCTCCCGAAGCGGAACATCATGCCGTAGTGCATCCCTGGGGAGACAGTCATGTGCATCCACGTCGCCGTTGCGGACGATCTGCCGGACATCGTCGTATGGGATCCGAACGAAGTCAGCATCCTCGTCGCGAGGGGTTCCCACCTACTTGAAGTGGTCCGGGAACTGCATGCCCTCCTGACGGTCGACCTTGGAGCACCCGGGGGGACCGGCTGCACGTTGCTGTGCTTCTGCGGCGCGCGGCTGGAGCTGCCCGCCGAACTGATCGGCCACCCTGTGACGGCTCAGGCCTGCTGACGCCGTCACGCACGCCGGTCCGCCCCGCCGCCTCCGGGTACGTACCGTCCGGGGCAGGCCGCGGGCCCGCCCCGGGCGGTGGTGCCGTACTCCCAGCCGCCGGTCAGCGGCCGGTGAGACGGGTGATCGCCTCGTCGACGGTCACTTCCTCGCGCTCTCCGGTCCTGCGGTCCTTCAGCTCCACCACGCCCTCGCCGGCGCGGCGGCCCGCGACCAGGATCCGCGGCACGCCGATCAGCTCCGAGTCGGTGAACTTCACGCCCGGGGAGACACCCGCGCGGTCGTCGACCAGGACGCGGACGCCGGCGGCGGACAGCTTCTCGGAGACGTCGAGGGCGAGCTCGGTCTGCAGGGCCTTGCCCGCGGCGACCACGTGGACGTCGGCCGGAGCGACCTCCGCGGGCCAGCACAGGCCCTTGTCGTCGGCGGTCTGCTCGGCGAGGGCGGCCACCGCGCGGGAGACACCGACGCCGTAGGAACCCATGGTGACGCGGACGGGCTTGCCGTTCTGGCCGAGGACGTCGAGCTTGAGGGCGTCGGTGTACTTGCGGCCCAGCTGGAAGATGTGGCCGATCTCGATGGCGCGGTCCAGGCGCAGCCCGGTGCCGCACTTCGGGCAGGGGTCGCCCTCCTGCACCACCACGACGTCCACGTACGCGTCGACCTCGAAGTCACGGCCGACGACCACGTTCTTGGCGTGCGTGTCCGACTTGTTGGCGCCCGTGATCCAGGCGGTGCCGGGCGCGACCCGCGGGTCGGCCAGGTACCGGACCTTGTCCAGGCCCTGCGGTCCGACGTAGCCGCGCACCAGGTCGGGGCGGGCGATGAAGTCGGCCTCGGTGACCATCTCCACCGCGGCCGGGGCGAAGTGCGCCTCGAGCTTGCCCATGTCGACCTCGCGGTCACCGGGCACGCCCACGGCGACGATCTCACCGTCCACCTTGACCAACAGGTTCTTCAGCGTGGCCGAGGCGGGCACGCCCAGCGAGTCGGCGAGCGTCTCGATGGTCGGGGTGTCGGGGGTGGGGATGTCCTCCGCGGCCGGGACACCGGTGGCGTCGACCGGCTTCAACTCGTAGGAGATCGCCTCCGTGTTCGCGGCGAAGTCGCAGTTCGGGCAGTCCGCGAAGGTGTCCTCGCCGGCCTCGGCCGGGGCAAGGAACTCCTCCGACCTGGAGCCGCCCATGGCGCCCGCGGTGGCCGCGCAGATCCGGTGGTCGAGGCCGAGGCGCTCGAAGATCCTCTGGTACGCCTGGCGGTGCAGGGCGTAGGACCGCGCCAGGCCCTCGTCCTCCAGATCGAAGGAGTAGGAGTCCTTCATGAGGAACTCGCGGCCGCGCAGGATGCCGGCCCGCGGGCGGGCCTCGTCGCGGAACTTGGTCTGGATCTGGTAGAGGATCACCGGCAGGTCCTTGTAGGAGGACGCCTGGTCCTTCACCATCAGGGTGAAGATCTCCTCGTGGGTGGGGCCGAGGAGGTAGTCGCCGCCCTTGCGGTCCTTCAGCCGGAACAGCTCGGCGCCGTACTCGTCCCAGCGGCCGGTCGCCTCGTAGGGCTCACGCGGCAGCAGCGCGGGCAGCAGGACCTCCTGGGCGCCGATGGCGTCCATCTCCTCGCGGACGATCCGCTCGACGTTGGCCAGGACCTTCTTGCCCAGGGGCAGCCAGGTCCAGATGCCGGCGGCGGTGCGGCGCACGTAGCCGGCCCGGACCAGCAGCTTGTGGCTGAGGACCTCGGCGTCCGCCGGGTCGTCGCGCAGCGTCTTCGCCATCAACTGGGACATGCGCTGGACCGGTGCGTTCGCCATGGTTCTCGTACTCCTGCTGCGTCTCGGTGATGACAGGAGGTTAGCCGGGCGGGCGGGGGCGGCGGAAATCGGTTGTCCCTACCGGCGCCGGAGGGGCAGCGGCGCGCCCATGACGGCGTACGGCCTGGGGGCGCTGGGGAAGTGGACCTGGCGGGCGAGGTCCTGGTAGCCGAGCGAGCGGTACAGCCGGCGGGCGGGGCTCTCCACGTCGATCGCGGAGAGGATCGAACGGGGCTGTTCGGCGCCGTCGGTGATGGTGGTGATCAGGGCCCGGCCGATGCCGCGCTGCTGGTGCCGGGGGTGGACGTGCAACTCGGTGATGACGAAGGAGTCGTCGAGCCAGTCGTCGTGGCCCCGGGCGCGCAGATAGGGCTCCACGACGGTGGACCACCAGTGGGCGCGGTCGTTGGGCATGCCGTAGACGAAGCCGGCCAGGCGGCCCCGGGTGGTCGCGCCGAAGGCCCGGGCACCGGGAAAGCTCATGTGGCGCAGCACGATCTGCCGGCGCACCGCCACCTCGTCGGGTCCGAGACCGAACGCCACCGCCTGCACCGCCAGCGCCTCGTCGACGTGGCCGGGGAGGTCGAGGGGGCCGATCACGATGTCGTCGGGCTGTGAGCGGCCGTGACCGGGAAAGCGCAGCATGCCGGGGAGACTACAGGGCGGTGCCGGTCAGAACAGCACGCTCATGAAGGCCCCGACCTCCTGGAAGCCGACCCGTTCGTACGTCCTGCGGGCGGGGAGGTTGAAGTCGTTGACGTAGAGGCTGACCACGGGGGCGATGTCCGCCAGGGCGTAGCGCAGGACGGCCGCCATGCCGGGGGCGGCGACCCCTTTGCCGCGGTGCTCGGGGGCGACCCAGACACCCTGGATCTGGCAGGCCCGGTCGGTCGCGGCACCGATCTCGGCCTTGAAGACGACCTTGCCCTCGTCGTCGAAGCGGGCGAAGGAACGGCCGGCGCCTACGAGCTCGGCGACCCGTGCCTGGTAGAGCAGTCCCCCGTCGCCGGCCAGCGGGGAGACGCCGACCTCCTCGGTGAACATCGCCACGCACGCCGGCATGATCGTCTCGAGTTCGTCCTTGCGGACGCGGCGTACGTACGGGTCCGGGGCGACGGTGCCGGGCATGCGGTCGGTGACCATCAGCGGCTGGTGGGAACGGACCTCGCGGGCCGGGCCCCACTGGGGTTCCAGCAGCCGCCACAGATCGGCGGTGGGACCGGCCTGGCCGACGATGGAGGAGCAGCGGCGGCCGGCCCGCCGGGCGCGGTCGGCGAAGGCGCGCACGGCCCGGGGGGTGGCGCAGATGGGCACCAGGTTGGCCCCCGCGTAGCACAGGGAGGTCAGGACGCCGCCCTCGTACCAGCCCCACATCTCGCCGCCGAGCCGCCAGGGGTCGAGGCCGGCGATCCGGACCCGGGCCGCCACGAAGACGTTCGCGACCGGCTCGCGGTCGAGTACGGCGAGCGCGGCGTCCAGGTCGCTCGGTTCGAGGACCCGGGAAGTGGTCTGCGTCAACAAATGCGGGGGCCTCACACAATGGGGTCTGCCTGATTTCCGCACTGTACCCGCGCGGGCCCCGAGGTGCCGCCCCGGTCCGGGCCCGGACGTCCCGCGTGCGGCGCCGGTCCGGGCCCGGACGTCCCGCGTGCGGCGCCGTACGGGCCGGGTCGTCCCGTACGGCGCCCGGGGCGTCGCGTCAGCCGGCGACGGAGACCTCGGGCTCGCCCGAGGCCACGCCGTCCTTCTCCATGTCCTCGGCGATCTTCATCGCCTCTTCGATCAGCGTCTCGACGATCTTCGACTCGGGGACGGTCTTGATGACCTCGCCCTTGACGAAGATCTGGCCCTTGCCGTTGCCCGAGGCGACGCCGAGGTCGGCCTCGCGGGCCTCGCCGGGGCCGTTGACGACGCAGCCCATGACGGCGACGCGCAGCGGGACGTCCATGCCGGTGAGGCCGGCGGTGACCTCCTCGGCGAGCTTGTACACATCGACCTGGGCGCGGCCGCAGGACGGGCAGGAGACGATCTCCAGGCCGCGCTGGCGCAGGTTGAGCGACTCCAGGATCTGGATGCCGACCTTGATCTCCTCGACCGGCGGGGCGGACAGGGAGACGCGGATGGTGTCGCCGATGCCCTGGGAGAGCAGCGCGCCGAAGGCGACGGCGGACTTGATGGTGCCCTGGAAGGCGGGGCCTGCCTCGGTGACGCCGAGGTGGAGCGGGTAGTCGCACTGGGCGGCGAGTTGGCGGTACGCCTCGACCATGACGACCGGGTCGTTGTGCTTGACGGAGATCTTGATGTCGCGGAAGTCGTGCTCCTCGAAGAGGGACGCCTCCCACAGGGCGGACTCGGCCAGCGCCTCGGGGGTCGCCTTGCCGTACTTCTGGAGCAGGCGCCGGTCCAGCGAGCCGGCGTTCACGCCGATGCGGATCGGGGTGCCGTGGTCCTTGGCCGCCTTGGCGATCTCCTTGACCTGGTCGTCGAACTTCTTGATGTTGCCCGGGTTGACGCGGACCGCCGCGCAGCCCGCCTCGATCGCGGCGAAGACGTACTTGGGCTGGAAGTGGATGTCGGCGATGACCGGGATCTGCGACTTCTTGGCGATCACCGGGAGGGCGTCGGCGTCCTCCTGGGTGGGGCAGGCGACGCGGACGATCTGGCAGCCGGACGCGGTGAGTTCGGCGATCTGCTGGAGGGTCGCACCGATGTCGGACGTCCGCGTGGTCGTCATCGACTGCACGGAGACGGGTGCGTCGCCGCCGACGGCCACCGACCCGACCTGGATCTGCCGGCTCCTCCGGCGTTCGGCGAGCCTGGTCGGAACGGACGGCATGCCGAGAGAAATCGCAGTCATCTGCTGTGCAACCCCAAGTCGTGGATCAAGGTCCGGTTCCCCGTGAACGGCGGGCTCCGGGGTCCGAGATTACGGCAATGGCCCACGCCCGGGCACATCGCGTCGGTAACCCACCCAAAGGACGGCCCGGAACGAAAGGGTTCCGGGCCGTCGTGCACGGCGGATGCCGAGGCGGGAACCTCTAGGAGATCCGTACCGGGTTCACCACGTCCGCGATCAGGACGAGGATGGTGAAGCAGACGAAGATCCCGGCCACCACGTAGGCCACGGGCATCAGTTTCGCCACGTCGAACGGGCCCGGGTCGGGCCGGCGCAGCACTCTGGCGAGGTTGCGGCGCAGCGACTCCCACAGCGCGCCCGCGATGTGTCCGCCGTCGAGCGGCAGCAGCGGCAGCATGTTGAACAGGAACAGGGAGAGGTTGAAGCCGGCCAGCAGCATCACGAACATGGCGAGCTGCTGCGAGGCGGGGATGTCGAGCGTGGCGATCTCACCGCCGACCCGGGCCGCGCCGACGACGCCCATCGGGGAGTCGGGTTCTCGCGGGCCGTCGCCGAAGGCGGCGTCCCACAGGGCGGGGATCTTGGAGGGCAGGGCGGCGAGGGAGTCGACGGCGTCGCCGACCCGGTCGGTCATCCAGGTCACGGAGTCGTCGAAGTCCTGTTTGACGACTCCGGTGGCGGCACTGAAGCCGAGGAAGCCGGCCTTGACGTACTCGCCCTCGACGTAGGCGCCGCTGCCGTCCTTCTTGGCGACCAGGTTGGTGGCGATCGTCGCCTGGAGGGTGACCTCCTTGCCGTCGCGGTCGACGACGATCGGCACGCTCTTGCCGGCGCTGTCGCGGATGAGGTCGGACAGGGTGCCCCAGTCCTCGGTGCGCACGCCGTCGAAGGCGACGATCCGGTCGCCGGCCTTCATGCCGGCGGCCTCGGCCGGGGACCGGGGGTCGGACGCCTTGCACTCGTCGCGGTTCTCGCTCTGCGAGATGACGCAGGGGGAGACGGAGCTCACGGTCGTGGTCTGCTGCTGGATGCCGAAGCCCATCAGCACGATGAGGAAGAGCACGACGGCGAGGATCAGGTTCATGAACGGGCCGGCGAACATCACGACGACCCGTTTCCACGGCTTGCGCTTGTAGAACAGGCGCTTCTCGTCGCCGGGCCTGAGCTCCTCGAAGGCGGCGGAGCGGGCGTCCTCGATCATGCCGCGCCACGGGGAGGTGGAGCGGGCCTCGAGGCGTCCGTCGGGGCCGGGCGGGAACATGCCGATCATGCGGATGTAGCCGCCGAACGGGATCGCCTTGATGCCGTACTCGGTCTCGCCCTTGTTCCGCGACCAGAGGGTCGGGCCGAAGCCGACCATGTACTGCGGCACGCGGATGCCGAACATCTTGGCGGTGGACAGGTGGCCCAGCTCGTGCCAGGCGATCGAGAACAGCAGGCCGGCCGCGAAGACGACTATGCCGAGGATGAACATCAGGGTCGTCATGCACGCGCCTCCGCGCTCGCCGTCCGGACTGTCAGTTCCCGGGCCCTCTCGCGGGCCCAGGTCTCCGCTTCGAGGACGTCCGGCACGGTCAGTGAGGTTCCCTTCGCCGGGGTGCCGTGTTCCTCGACCACCCGGGTCACGGTCTCCATGATCCCGTTGAACGGCAGCGCGCCGGCGCGGAAGGCCTCGACGCACTCCTCGTTCGCGGCATTGAACACCGCCGGGGCCGTTCCCGCGAGTTCGCCGACGTGCCGGGCGAGGTTCACCGAGGGGAAGGCCTCGTTGTCGAGGGGGAAGAACTCCCAGGTGGACGCCTTGCTCCAGTCGAAGACCGGGGCGGCGTCGGGGACCCTCTCGGGCCAGCCGAGGCCGATGGCGATGGGCCCGCGCATGTCGGGGGGCGTCGCCTGGGCCAGTGTCGATCCGTCCGTGAACTCAACCATCGAGTGGACATACGACTGCGGGTGCACGACGACCTCAATGCGGTCGAAGGGAATGTCGTACAGCAGGTGCGCCTCGATGACCTCCAGGCCCTTGTTGACGAGGGTCGCGGAGTTGATCGTGATCACCGGGCCCATGGCCCAGGTGGGGTGGGCGAGGGCGTCCTCGACGGTGACGTCGGCCAGCTGCGCCCTGGTGCGGCCGCGGAAGGGGCCGCCGGAGGCGGTGACGACGAGCTTGCGCACATCGGCGCGGGTGCCGGCGGCCAGCGCCTGGAAGAGGGCGGCGTGCTCGGAGTCCACCGGGATGATCTGTCCCGGCGCGGCGAGCGCCTTGACCAGCGGGCCGCCGACGATGAGCGACTCCTTGTTGGCGAGCGCGAGGGTGCGGCCCGCCTCCAGGGCGGCGAGGGTCGGGGCGAGTCCGATGGAGCCGGTGATGCCGTTGAGGACGGTGTGGCAGTCGGAGGCGGCGAGCCGGGTGGCCGCGTCGGGTCCGGCCAGGATCTCGGGCAGCGGCTCCCCCGCGCCGTACTGCGCGGACAGGGCCTCGCGCAGCGCCGGTACGACGTCCGCGCGGGCGACGGCGACCGTGCGCACCCGCAGACGGCGGGCCTGCTCGGCGAGGAGCGCGACCCGGCCGCCGTTGGCGGACAGGGCCGTGACCCGGAACCGGTCGGGGTTGCGCAGTACGAGGTCGATGGCCTGGGTGCCGATCGACCCGGTGGAGCCGAGGATCACCACGTCCTTCGGGCCGTCTCCCACCACGGGGTCGTACACCAGGTGCGGATCGGCGAGCGGGGCTGGAGCGTCGGTCATGGACCCCATTGTGTCGGGTCCCGCCCGCCGTCGGGGCCCCGCCCCGGCGGCCGGTACGTGTGGAGTTCCGCGCGCGGGGGCGTGTCCGGCGGCCGGTCACGCCCCCTTGGGCCGGGCGGGTCAGCGGATGGGGCGGTGCACGTTCTCCCGCCGGGTGGGTCCCGGGGTGGCGTCGGCGATCCACGGGCCGTCGTCCGAGGGGTCGATGACGCCCTGCTCGAGCCACTCGTAGGTACCGGAGAGCACGCCCTTGACGACCTTGCGGTCGAGGTCGTCGGTGTTGGTCCACAGCCGGCCGAAGAGCTCCTCGACGCGGATGCGGGCCTGGCGGCAGAAGGCGTCGGCGAGCTGGTAGGCCTCGCGGCCGTTCTCGCCGCGGCCGCGCAGCAGTTCGGCGCGGACGCAGGCGGCGCTCATCGCGAACAGTTCGGCCCCGATGTCGACGATCCGGCCGAGGAAGCCCTGCTTGGTCTCCATCTTCCCCTGCCAGCGGGACATGGCGTAGAAGGTGGAGCGGGCCAGCTTGCGCGAGGTGCGCTCGACGTAGCGCAGGTGCGGGGACAGGTCGATGCCGTGTTTGAACTCGTGGTACGAGCCGGGCAGCTGCCCCGGTCCGGCGACGAGCTTCGGCAGCCACTTGGCGTAGAACACACCGGCGTTGGCGCCCGCCCTGGCCTTGTCGCCGAGGGACTTCTCCGGGTCGATCAGGTCGCCCGCGACCGAGAGGTGGGCGTCGACGGCCTCGCGCGCGATCAGCAGGTGCATGATCTCGGTGGAGCCCTCGAAGATCCGGTTGATGCGCAGGTCGCGCAGCATCTGCTCGGCGGGGACCGCGCGTTCGCCGCGCGCGCGGAGGGAGTCGGCGGTCTCGAAGCCGCGTCCGCCGCGGATCTGCACCAGTTCGTCGGCCATCAGCCAGGCCATCTCGGAGCCGTACAGCTTGGCGAGGGCGGCCTCGATGCGGATGTCGTTGCGGTCCTCGTCGGCCATCTGGGAGGACAGGTCGAGCACGGCCTCCAGGGCGAAGGTGGTCGCCGCGATGAACGCGATCTTGGAGCCGACGGCCTCGTGCAGTGCCACCGGCCTGCCCCACTGCTCACGGGCCGCCGACCACTCGCGCGCGATCTTCAGACACCACTTGCCGGAGCCGACGCACATCGCGGGCAGCGACAGCCGTCCGGTGTTGAGCGTGGTGAGGGCGATCTTGAGCCCCTGGCCCTCCTCGCCGATGCGGTGGGCGGCGGGGACGCGGACCCGGTGGAAGCGGGTGACGCCGTTCTCGAGGCCGCGCAGACCCATGAAGGCGTTGCGGTTCTCGACGGTGACGCCCTCGGAGGAGGCCTCCACGACGAACGCGGTGATGCCGCCCCGGTGGCCCTCGGACTTCGGGACCCGCGCCATGACCACGAGCAGGTCGGCGACCACGCCGTTGGTGGTCCACAGCTTCACGCCGTCGAGGACGTAGTCGTCGCCGTCCGGGACGGCCGTGGTGGCGAGCCGGGCGGGGTCGGAGCCGACGTCCGGCTCGGTGAGCAGGAAGGCGGAGATGTCGGTGCGGGCGCAGCGCGGCAGGAACGACTCCTGCTGCTCCCGGGTGCCGAAGATCTTCAGCGGCTGCGGGACGCCGATCGACTGGTGCGCGGAGAGCAGCGCGCCGATCGCCGGGCTGGCGGAGCCGACCAGGGCGAGGGCCTTGTTGTAGTAGACCTGGGTGAGGCCGAGGCCGCCGTACTTGGTGTCGATCTTCATACCGAGGGCGCCGAGCTCCTTGAGCCCGGTGATCACCTCGTCGGGGATGCGCGCCTCGCGTTCGATCGCGGCTCCGTCGATCTGTGTCTCGCAGAAGTCGCGGAGCTTGGCGAGGAACTCCTCACCGCGCTGGACGTCCTCGTCCGCGGGGAGAGGGTGGGGGTGGATCAGGTCGAGCCGGAAGCGGCCGAGGAACAGTTCCTTGGCGAAGCTGGGCTTGCGCCAGTCCTGCTCCCGGGCGGCCTCCGCGACCTGACGGGCCTCCCGTTCGGTGACGGTGGGCCGAGACGGGAACGGGGGTGTCTCGGGTACTGCGGACATGAGGCTCACCTCGCCGCGAATCGGTGGGAGTCGTTCGTTACTGACGGGTGCTACCCGTTCGTATCTACCCGATTCGTAGCGACCCCACCACCCTTTGTGCGGCCGTTGGGACGACGCCGCGTACTCCGGGGCCCGGCACCGGGCGCAGCGGTGCCGGGCCCCGCCTCGTACCGGCCGCCCCCTAGTGCCGCGGCAGGCAACGTTTGCCCGTCAAGGAGCGGCGTCCGGTGCGTGCTCTCGGCGTGCCGGCCGGAAGTCCTCGTACTGGACGTACTTGGGCTTTCGGCCGGTGCGGCGAGAGTGCGTGCCGGGCGTCGCGACGGGGCGAACGTTGCCTGTCGGGGCACTAGAGGGCGAGGCCGGTGAGGACCATGACGCGTTCGTAGGTGTAGTCCTCCATGGCGAACCGCACGCCCTCGCGGCCCACGCCGGACTGCTTGGCGCCGCCGTAGGGCATCTGGTCGGCGCGGTAGGAGGGCACGTCGCCGACGACCACGCCGCCGACCTCCAGGGCGCGGTGGGCCCGGAAGGCGGTCTGCAGGTCGTGGGTGAACACCCCTGCCTGGAGGCCGTACTTGGAGTCGTTGACGGCGGCGAAGGCCTCGGCCTCGCCGTCCACCTTCCGCACGGTCAGCACGGGCCCGAAGACCTCCTCGCAGGAGAGCGTCACATCGGCGGGTACGCCGGTGAGCACCGTCGGCGCGTAGGAGGCGCCGTCGCGCTTGCCGCCGGTGAGGAGGGTGGCGCCCGCGTCGACGGCCTCCCGCACCCATGCCTCGACGCGCTGCGCGGCCTCCTCGCTGACCAGCGGGCCGACGTCGGTGGCGTCGTCACCGGGGTCGCCGGTGACCTGTGCCTCGACGGCGGCGACGATGCGCGGCAGCAGCCGGTCGTACACCGACGCGTCGGCGATCACGCGCTGCACCGAGATGCAGGACTGGCCGCCCTGGTAGTTGGAGAAGGTCGCGATGCGCTGCGCGGCCCAGTCCAGGTCCTCCTCGCTCGCGTAGTCGGCGAGGACGACGGCCGCGCCGTTGCCGCCCAGCTCCAGGGTGCAGTGCTTGCGCGGCACCGAGTCCATGATCGCGTAGCCGACCTTCTCGGAGCCGGTGAAGGAGATCACCGGCAGCCGCTCGTCCTGCACGAGGGCGGGCATGCGGTCGTTGGGGACCGGGAGGATGCTCCAGGAACCGGCGGGCAGTTCGGTCTCGGCGAGCAGTTCACCGAGGATCAGCCCGGACAGGGGCGTGGCGGGCGCCGGCTTCAGGACGATCGGGGCGCCGGCGGCGATCGCCGGGGCGATCTTGTGGGCGCACAGGTTCAGCGGGAAGTTGAACGGCGCGATGCCGAGCACGACGCCCTTGGGGAAGCGGCGGGTGAACGCGAGCCGTCCCTGGCCGCCGGCGTCGGTGTCCAGCCGCTGTGCCTCCCCGCCGTTGAAGCGGCGGGCCTCCTCGGAGGCGAAGCGGAAGACGGAGACGGCCCTTGCGACCTCGCCGCGGGCCCACTTCATCGGCTTGCCGTTCTCGGCGGAGATCAGCCGGGCGATCTCCTCGGTGCGCTCCGCGAGTCGCCGGCTGACGTGGTCCAGTGCGGCGGCCCGCACGTGGGCGGGGGTGGCGGCGAACTCGTCCCGTACGGCGTACGCGGCGGCCACGGCCTCCTCGACCTGGGCGTCGGTCGGCACGCTCACCGCGCCGACCACCCGGCCGTCCCAGGGGGAGGTGACGTCGAAGGCGGCCTCGCCGGTGGCCTGGCGGCCGGCGAGCCAGAAGGCGTGGGTGGAAGTCATGTGGAGTCCCGGCCCTTCCGCGTAGGGGGTGTCCATGGGTTTCTGGCTCCCACGGTAGGGGCGCCCCACCGGGCGGGCGTTTGTCCGGCGCGTACGGGTGCCGTACGGCAGTGTGCCGCTTCGGCGCAAAGAGCCGCCCCGTGTTCGCCGGGCGTCGTCCCGCCGTCCGTCAGGAGCCCGCTTCCACGGTGGGGGTCGGCTGCGGGGACTGTGCGGAGGCGCCGCCCGCGGCCTGCTCGGTGACGCGCTCGATCGCCTGGACGGCGAGGTCGGGCTGCTTCACATAGATCTCGTGGTCGCTCTTCTCGGCGGTGCGCAGCGTGCTGTTGCTGGAGACCTTGAGCCACTTGCGCTGGCCGTCGGCCCATCCCTGCTCCAGGTCGGGACCGTACTCGGGGACGGCGGCGAGGTACTTGACCCCGTGCTGGATGACCTCCACGGGGATGTCCCCGGCGGAGCGGACCTCGCCGTCGGTGACGGTCAGCTTCTCGTCGTTCTGGCCCTTGTTCACCGCGACGACCCCTGCCCGCACCTGGGCGCCCGGGCCGGTGGCCGACTCGGGGATCACCTCGGTGACGTCGGCGGTCGTCGTGGGCGAGGTGGCGTCCATCAGCACCAGCCCCTTGACCCGGTCCTGGTGGTCGGGGGCGTACCGGGCGGCGATGAGTCCGCCGAGGGAGTGACCGGCCAGCACCACGGGGGCGTCGCCGGCGACCCGGTCGATCACGGCGGTCAGGACCTCGCCGCTGTCGGCCACGGTCTGCGGACCGGCCGGCTTGTCGCTCGCGCCCTCGCCGAGCCGGTCGTAGGAGCAGACCCGGCCGTTCTCGCTCAGCGTCTTCTGGATGCCGGCCAGTTTGTCCAGGCCGTCGCCCAGACCGGCCATCAGGACGACGACCGGCCTGCCGTCCACCGCGTCGCCGGAGCAGGAGACGTTCACCGACTGGCCCCCGACGGGGATCTTCTGGGTGCCGGTGACCGGCTTCTCGCTGCCCTTGTCCGCCGAGTCCGCCTTCCCCGACCCTTCCGACGCGGCGGGCTCCGGGTCCGACTGCGTGTCGGTCTCGCAGCCGACGAGCCCTGCGGTCAGCGCGGCACAGCACAGCGCGGCCACAGCGGTCGCCCGGATCGTGCGCTTCACAATGTCCTCCAGAAGTGGGATTCGTGGAGGGGAGACGGCCGGCGTCGCCGGTGTCTCCCCTCCCCCGCGACCGGGGGTGCCGCGGTGTCCCGAACGCTACGGAGGCGGCCGTCCGGAATCGTCACCTCACGGTGGACACCCTCGCGTAGCTCGCATGGGGGACAGGCCCGGCGCTTGTAGTTCTCGGCGGCACTCAGCCGTTCTCGGTCGCCGTGGCCTTGAGGGCGAGCCACAGCTCCATGCGCACGTCCGGGTCGTCCAGGGAGCGGCCGAGGATCTCCTCGACCCGGCGCATCCGGTAGCGCAGGGTGTGGCGGTGGACGCCGAGGTCGGCGGCCGCGGCGTCCCACTGGCCGTGCCGGGAGAGCCAGGCGCGCAGGGAGGCCACGAGGTCGCCGCGGCCGGTGGCGTCGTGTTCGCGCAGCGCGCGCAGCAGCCCGTCGGCGAACGCCCGGACCGCGTCGTCGGCGAGCAGCGGCAGCACGGATCCGGCGGCCATGTGTTCGTGCTCGACCAGCACCCGGCCCCGCCGCCGGGCCACCGAGAGCGCCTGTTCGGCCTGTTTGTAGGCGGCGGACGCGGCGATCGGCCCGGCGGGCGCGGACAGACCGATCACCAGGCCGTCCTCGTCAGCCTTGCGGGCCGCCTCCCGCGCGGCGGCGTGGTCGCAGCAGGCGGCCACGGCGGCACCGCCGTCGGCGGCCAGGACGACCAGCCGGTCGCCCTCCGGCACGATCAGCACGGCCTCACCGGCGCGGGCGGCGGCGGACTCGGCGGCCTCGGCGAGTGCCCCGAGGGCGTCACCGTCCGCCTCTGCGCTCGCGACGGCGACGATGACGCGGAAGGGCGCGTCCAGGAGGGTGCCGTACAGGTCCCCGGCCACCGCGCGGGCGTGGTCCGGCTCGCCGGCGAGCAGCATGCGCAGGACGGCGGCGCCGATGCGCTGCTCGGCGGCGTGCAGGGAGCGGGAGCGTTCGGTGGTGAGGGTGAGCAGGGCGATGGCGGAGTGGACGGCGTACCGCTCGGCGGTGCCGAGGGCCGCCGCGGTGCCGACGGCGAGCGCCGCGCGGGGGCGCCGGCCGGTGCCCAGGGAGTGCAGTTCGACCCGGTCCTCGTGCTCCGGTCCGGCCACGACCGAGGAGGCGGGCGCGGGGCGTTCCCGCAGCCGGGTCACGTCCGGGGTGAACCGCGCGGCCCGCCGGACGGCCCAGTCCGGTGCGGTGGCGACGACGGCGCCCGAGGCGTCGTAGAGCGCGGCCCACCCGTCGACCTGCGCGGCGAGCACGGTCAGCAGCCCCTCCGGGCCGGCGGCCAGGGCCTGCCGGGTCAGTTCCCGCTGGGCGGCGAAGCCCGCGGTCACCGCGCGGTACTGGTCGGCGGCGATGGCGGCGGACACGGCCTTGCTGATGGCGAGGAACGGGGTGCGGCGCGGCACCTCCAGCAGCGGCAGGCCCTCCGCGCGGGCGGCGTCGACGAGGGCGTCGGGGATGTCGTCGTAGTGCACCCCGACGGCGAAGCCGAGCCCGACCACCCCGGCGCCGGCCAGCCGCTTCACATAGCGGCGCATCGCCTCCCGGTCCTCCGCGTCGAGCTTGAGCGCGGTGATCAGCAGCAGCTCCCCGCCCTCCATGTAGGGCACGGGGTCGGCGAGCTCACTGGCGTGCGCCCAGCGGACGGGCACGTCGAGGCGGTCCTCGCCCGCGCGCACGGTCAGTCTGAGCGCGGAGTGATGGACGAGCGAGGCGAGCGTCGGGGGCATCGGGGCCTTGAGCCTTCGGTCTGCGACGGGTGTGCGAGAGAACGGTGATCATTTGGCCGCGACGTATGAACGGCCTGTGTCAATTCTGCCTCACTGTACGGTCACCGGGACTGTACGGTCACCGGGGCGGCGACGGGGGTGACTCACCCCCGCAGGTCCACCAGCATCGGGGGCGCCTGCTCGCCCTCGACGGTCGTCAGCGACAGCACCGCGTGCCCGGGCGGCACCGCGTGCGCCAGCTGGGAGGCGGACCAGCGCTCCCGCTCGACCTGGCGG
Organism: Streptomyces speibonae; assembly: GCF_984686075.1. Taxonomy (NCBI): domain Bacteria; kingdom Bacillati; phylum Actinomycetota; class Actinomycetes; order Kitasatosporales; family Streptomycetaceae; genus Streptomyces; species Streptomyces speibonae. The sequence continues at coordinate 2,288,620 of NZ_OZ480260.1, forward strand.
ACGGTGACCGCCTCCGTCGTCACGGCCTCGCCCGTCACCCGCTTGCGCACCGCGTGGAAGAACCGCGTCATCGGCTGGTCGGCGAAGACGGTGTGGTGGGCCACCTCCGTGGTCTCCACCCACTCGGTGCCCCAGGCCTGCGCGAACCGGCTGCCGTCCCAGGTGGTGACGCCGCAGAAGGCCATACGGCAGCCCACCGCCCCGTAGAGCGGGCCGTGCAGCGCCTCGGGGACGTCGCCGATGGTCCGCAGGGTGAGCAGCACGCCCGCGTTGTGCGTCCGCAGCCGCTGGACGCGGCGCACGGACTCCGCGGTGACCGTGCCGGTGGCGTCGTCCAGGACCAGGCCGGCGAAGTGGGCGCGCCCGCTCACCCGGACCACGGCGTGGAACTGGGCGAGCACCAGCCGCGTGATCAGCCGGCCGGCCTCCTCGTGCCCGTGCTCGGGCAGGTCGACCCGGACCCGCACGGGGTGGTGGGCGACGGCACGCAGGGAGAAGGGGCGGGCCGGTCCGCCCCGGCCGAGGAAGCCCGCGAACACCGGCCGGTCCAGCAGCGCCAGCCGGCCGGCCAGGGCCCGGCCCGCGTCGCCCGGCGTGCCCGTCTGCCGGGCGCGCGCCTGAAGCTCACGGCGCATGAGCTCGTCGCCGGTCGGGGCCAGCGCCTCCCACAGGGTCTTCAGCGCCCCCTCGTCGCCCTCCAGCAGGGCGCGCAGCTCCGACAGGTCCGGGAAGCGTCCGTGCGCCGCCCGGTAGGGTCCGAGCAGCTGCGCGAGCGTGGTGGCGGCGCTCTGCGTGCCGACCGTGTCCAGGTCGCCCACCAGCGCCTCGGCGAGGATCTCGGCCGCCTCGTCCGGGTCCTCGGACTCGGCGTACGGGTCGAGGTCGTGCACCGAGGAGGGGTCGCCGATCCGCACGATCACGTCGAAGGAGTCGTCCGCGCCGAGCGGGCTCCCGGCGGCGGAGACGGCCACGACGGCACAGCCGTTGGTGAGCGCCTGGAGGGCGAGCGCCTCGGTGACCGGCTCGACGAGGGTGCGGGTCTTGCCGGACCCGGAGGGGCCGACGGCGAGCAGCGAGGTGCCGAGCACGTCGGGGCCGAGGGCCGCCCCGGCGCTGCGGTACGGCCGCGGCGCGTGCTCGTGCTCCGCCCAGCGGCCGATGCGCACCTGCCCGGCGAGCAGGTCGTGGCGGGCCGTGCGGCGCGGCAGGTCCCGCTTGCCGGAGGGGTGCGTCCAGGCCGCGCCGCCCTGGCTCCGGACGGTGTCGCGGAAGGCGCCCAGCGCGGCGGTGCGGCGGGCGGCGCCGAACGCGCGCTCGAGGCGGGCGCAGTCGACGTCGTTCATGCGTCCGCCGGCGACCTCGGCGGTGAGCAGGTCCGCGGGCTCGTACTGTCCGGCGTCGCGCAGGGCGGGCCACTGGGAACGGGGCAGCTCGGGAGCCTTCGGGGCGGCGGCCGGCTCGCGCGGGGCGAACAGCTTGCGCACGTAGGGCACCCAGCCGCCGAGACGGGCGAACGGCCACAGCACGAGCAAGGTGATGACCGTGTAGAGCGCGTTGGTGAACAGCGGGGAGGTCACCGGCTCGTAGCTGTTCGTGAGCAGAATGGTCAGGGAGAGCACGGCATTGGTGATCGGCACCGCGGACCACGGGACCGAGAAGGCTCCGGGGAAGACGAAGCTGAGGGTGACGACGGCGAGACCGGCGGAGATCAGGACCCGTTCCGCCGGGGACACCCGGTTCATGTAGTGGCGGGCGATGGCGCGCCAGCTGCCGAGCGCGCCGACCGCGACGACGAGGGCGCAGAAGAAGACGCCGTCGGCGACCAGGAGGTAGTGCTTCCCGGGGAGTTTCACCTCCCAGCCCTCGACCGGCCTGGGCACGAGCGTCGCCGCGTACCACCAGTCGTCCGGCGAGAAGATCCTGAGCAGCCGGCTCTTGAACGGGAAGGTGCCGCTGCTCCAGAACGACCACGCCAGGAGCCCCACGGCGACCGGGATGAGCATGCCCGCGGCCGTCATCGGAGTAGGGCGTTCCGTCTGCTGTTTCGGGGGCCGGTGGCCGTACCGCCAGATCCCCGGGCGGGCGGGCGGCCTCGCCGTGTCGAGCCAGGCCGCGACGGAGGACGCGGACCGGGGCGCCTGTGCGGGGACGGGCGGCACACCCGGCGCCCGGTCCGGCCGGGGCGGCGCGCTCGGTACGTCCTGTGGTCCCGCCGGGCGCGGTACGGGGCCGGCGTGCGCGCCCCGTGCGTCCTGGGTACCGTCCCTGTCCATCGCCCCTGCCCCCTGAGCAGCCGCTCCATCCGCCATCAGCGAGTCAATCTAACGCCCCGACAGGTGGAGTCCACCGATTGCGCGGCCGAGCCGCGGGCCGTCTCCCCCGCTATGTCCACCACGGACAACCCGGCCCCCCGGACAACGCCCACATGGAGCATGCCCAGCCCTCGCCCGCCGCCCTAGCCTGCGAGAAAAGAACGTGGAAAACGTCCGTTACACCCCCCAGGAGCCCCGCATGACCGCACTTCCGCAGGAGCGCCGCGTCGTCACCGCCATCCCCGGCCCGAAGTCGCAGGAGCTTCAGGCCCGCCGTACCGCCGCGGTCGCGCAGGGCGTGGGCTCCGTGCTGCCCGTGTTCACGGCGCGGGCGGGCGGCGGGATCATCGAGGACGTCGACGGCAACCGCCTGATCGACTTCGGCTCCGGCATCGCCGTGACCTCCGTCGGCGCCTCCGCCGAGGCCGTGGTGCGCCGGGCCTCCGCCCAGCTCGCCGACTTCACGCACACCTGCTTCATGGTCACGCCGTACGAGGGCTACGTGGCCGTCGCCGAGGCGCTCGCCGAGCTGACCCCGGGCGACCACGCCAAGAAGTCCGCGCTGTTCAACAGCGGCGCCGAGGCCGTCGAGAACGCCGTCAAGATCGCGCGTGCGTACACCGGGCGGCAGGCGGTCGTCGTGTTCGACCACGGCTACCACGGCCGCACCAACCTGACCATGGCGCTGACCGCGAAGAACATGCCGTACAAGCACGGCTTCGGTCCGTTCGCGCCCGAGGTGTACCGGGTGCCGGTGGCCTACGGCTACCGCTGGCCGACGGGTGCCTCGAACGCCGGTCCGGAGGCCGCCGCGCAGGCCGTCGACCAGATGTCCAAGCAGGTCGGCGGCGAGAACATCGCCGCGATCATCATCGAGCCGGTGCTCGGCGAGGGCGGCTTCATCGAGCCGGCCAAGGGCTTCCTCCCGGCGATCCGGAAGTTCGCCGAGGACAACGGCATCGTCTTCGTCGCCGACGAGATCCAGTCCGGCTTCTGCCGCACCGGCCAGTGGTTCGCCTGTGAGGACGAGGGCATCGTCCCGGACCTGATCACAACGGCGAAGGGCATCGCGGGCGGTCTGCCGCTGGCCGCCGTCACCGGCCGCGCGGAGATCATGGACGCCGCGCACGCGGGCGGCCTGGGCGGCACCTACGGCGGCAACCCGGTCGCCTGCGCGGGCGCACTCGGGGCCATCGAGACCATGAAGGAGTTCGACCTCAACGCCCGGGCACAGCACATCGAGACCGTCATGAAGGCCCGCCTGACCGCCATGGCGGAGAAGTTCGACATCATCGGCGACGTCCGGGGCCGGGGCGCGATGATCGCCATCGAGCTGGTGAAGGACCGCGGCACCAAGGAGCCGAACCCGGAGGCGACCGCCGCGCTGGCCAAGGCCTGCCACCAGGAGGGCCTGCTGGTCCTGACCTGTGGCACCTACGGCAACGTGCTGCGTTTCCTGCCCCCGCTGGTCATCGGCGAGGACCTGCTGAACGAGGGCCTGGACATCATCGAGCAGGCGTTCACCCGCGTCTGAGCCGGCCTCGAGGCAGGCAGAGGGTGTGAAGAAGGTGTGCGGGGTGGATGACAGGATCCCGTCGCCCCTGTCGCCGCGTCACCCCCTGCCGTAGCTTTGCACCCGGATGAGAGAAACACACCGCCCACAGGGGACTGCGGGCGGCTCAGGCCGGGGCCTCCCCAGCTTCGACCTGGTCGTGCCTCGCGCACACAACCGGAGCCCGGGGGCTCCGGATCTCCTCACGATCGGACGGTCGCCCGCCCCAAACCCCCCGGGGCGCGCGACGTTCCGGTCCGGACGGCCGTCCGGGCACCTCATACGGCATGCCGTTCCCCGAAGGGCCAGTGCATACCCCCCCTTGCGCTGGCCCTTCGGGGTTCACGGGCCGGGCTCCTCCCCCGTGACACGGGCCAGCAGCTCGCGGGCCTCGCCGAAACGGGGATGGGCGGGATGCAGGCGCCGCTCGCACTCGGACAGCGCCCGGCGGGCCGCGTCCTCCGCCTCCTCGCGGCGCCCCAGACCGAGCAGCGCCTCGGCCGTCACCAGGTCGGGGCGTCCGCTGTCCTTGCGGGCCGGGGACGGCGCGAAGTCCCGCGACTCGGCCAGGGCCTCCTCGTGCCGGCCCTGGCCGCTCAGGCTGCGCACCAGCGTGGCGCGCAGGCCGGTGGTGGCGGCGTCGGTGGCGCGCGGGAGGTTGCCGCGGGCGATGGCCTCCGCCTCCTCGAAGCGGCCCTGTCCGCACAGCGCCCCGGCCAGCACGTCCAGAGCGCTCAGCTCGAGCCCCGTCAGGGGGACGAGGTGGGCGAGGCGGGCGATGTCACCCAGGACGTCCAGGGCCTCCTTCTCCGCCTCCGCGTGCCGGTCCTGGCCGTCCAGGACCACCGCGCGGTTGCGGCGCGCCACCAGCCGCAGCACCTGCGCCTCGGCGTCGACCGGCGCCAGCTCGGCGATCAGGGTCTCCAGCTCGCCCAGCACCTCCGCCTGGCGCCCGTGGGCGAGGGCCGCCATCGTGGCCAGCGTCCGCGCCTGCCACTCGGCCACCGGCCGTTTGCGCCATCCGGTCCTGGCACCCTCGACGAGCGCGCGTGCCGTGGCCTCGACCTCTTCGTACTCGCCCTGCTTGAAGAGGTCTTCGAGCCGCGCGAAGATCTTGCGGCGGGTGCTGTCCCGTGTCGTTCGTATCAGCTTCACAGGCGGTGAGACTACGGGACCCGCCCACCTGCGAAGCTGGTCGGCATGCTGCTGCTCGGACCGCCCGTCGTCCTCTTCGCGCTGATCACCTGGCAGGTCGTCACCGACGGGCCGCTGGTGGATGCCGACGAGCGGCTGAGCGAGGCCCTGATCCGCCCGGACCGGGCGTCCGAGCTGCTCTCCGACCTCGGCAACGTGCAGGTGGCCGTGCCGGTCCTGCTGGCCGCGCTGGCGTATGTCGCGTGGCACGGACGTGCCGGCGAGCGTGAGCGGTGGTGGCTGCCGCCGCTCGCCGGGGTCGCGGCGATGGTGCTGGTGCCGGTGCTGGTGGCGCCCCTGAAGGAGTGGACCGACCGACCGGGCACCCCGGCCGTGCCGCCGGCGACCGGCTACTACCCCTCCGGGCACACCGCCACCGCCGTCGTGGCGTACGGCGCGGCGACGCTGCTGCTCCTGCGGCTGCTGCGGTCGCCGGCCGTACGCCGTGGACTGGTCGTGCTCTGTGGCGCCCTGGTGCTGGGCGCCTCGTACGGGCTGGTGCGCCGGGGCTACCACTGGCCGCTGGACGTCGCGGCCAGTTGGTGCCTCGGCGCGGTGCTGCTGACCGGACTGTGGCTGCTGGTCAGCCGAAGTAGCCGTCGAAGGTCCGCTGGAACTCCCAGCCGCCGAACCGGTCCCAGTTGATCGACCAGGTCATCAGCCCGCGCAGGCCGGGCCAGGTCCCGTGGGTCGCGTACGAGCCGCAGTCGGTCCGCTTCGTCAGACAGTCCAGGGTCTTGGTGACCTCGGCCGGGGACACATGGCCGTTGCCCGCGTTGGTCGTGGCCGGCATGCCGATGGCGACCTGGTCGGGGCGCAGCGGCGGGAAGACGTTGTCCGCGTCGCCCGCGACCGGGAAGCCGGTGAGCAGCATGTCGGTCATGGCGATGTGGAAGTCGGCGCCGCCCATGGAGTGGTACTGGTTGTCCAGGCCCATGATCGGCCCGGAGTTGTAGTCCTGGACGTGCAGCAGGGTCAGGTCGTCGCGCATCGCGTGGATGACCGGCAGGTACGCGCCCGCCCTGGGGTCCTGGCCGCCCCACTCGCCGGTTCCGTAGTACTGGTAGCCGAGCTGGACGAAGAAGGTCTCCGGGGCCATGGTCAGCACGAAGTCGTCGCCGTACCTGGCCTTGAGGGTCTTCAGCGCGGAGATCAGGTTGACGATCACCGGGGTCTTCGGGTTCTTGAAGTCCGTGTCGTCGGCGTTCAGGGAGAGCGAGTGGCCCTCGAAGTCGATGTCCAGGCCGTCGAGTCCGTACGCGTCGATGATGCGCGAGACGGAGGAGACGAAGGTGTCCCGGGCCGCCGTGGTGGCCAGCTGCACCTGTCCGTTGGCGCCGCCGATGGAGATCAGCACCTTCTTGCCGGCCGCCTGCTTGGCCTTGATCGCGGCCTTGAACTCGGCGTCGCTCTCGACGCCGGGGCACTCGGAGGCGGGGCAGCGGTCGAAGCGGATGTCCCCGGAGGTGGGCGAGGTCGGCTCGCCGAAGGCCAGGTCGATGACGTCCCAGCTGTCGGGGACGTCGGCCAGGCGGGTGTAGCCCGAGCCGTTGGCGAAGCTGGCGTGCAGATAGCCGACGAGGGCGTGGGGCGGGAGGTCGGAGGAGCCGCCGCCCGGGTCGCCCTCGCTCGTCGTCGCGGTCACGGTGGCCGAACGGGCCGACTCGCCCGCGTCGTTGACGGCCGCGACCTGGAAGGCGTACGCCGTGTCGGGGGTCAGTCCAAAGACGGTGGCGGAGGTGCCGGTGACGCTCCGCACCTTGGTGCCGTCGCGGTAGACGGCATAGCCGGTGGCGCCGGCCACCGGTGACCAGGACAGGGACACGCTCGTCGCGGTGACGGTCCCCGCCTTGAGGCCGGTGGGCGGGGCGGGCGGCTGTCCTGTCCCGCCGCCGGGTCCGACGAGGGTGATGTCGTCGGCGTGGTAGGCGCCGGTGCCGTACCAGCCGTGGGTGAAGATCGTGACCCGGGTGGTGCCGGGGCCGGTGCGGAAGGTGGTGGTGAGCCGCTGCCAGTCGGGGGCGGACTGGGTCCAGGTGGAGACGTCGGTGGTGCCGGTGCCGCTCGCGCCGAGGTAGACGTAGCTGCCGCGGACATGGCCGGTGAGCGTGTACTGGGAGTCGGGTGCGACGGTGACGGTCTGCGCGCAGCGGGCGTTGTCGGCGCCCGCCGGGGTCGCCTTCAGCGCCGCACTTCCGCTGTGCACGGGCGAGTTCACGGTCTCACCGGCGGTGCAGCTCCAGCCGTCGAGGCCGGCTTCGAAGCCGCCGTTGCGGGCGAGGTCCGCGTCGGCGGCGCCGGCGGGCGCGGAGAGCGCGGTCATTCCGGTCGTGGCGAGGGCGGTGGCGGTGAGGAACGCGACGAGGGGACGCCGCGCGCGAGGTCTGGAGCGGTCCACGGGGGCCTCCGGGCATGGGGGATTGGAGGGTGGAGCGCGCTCAATTTGGTCCAGACCAATTCGGTTGTCAAGCCCCCGCGCACGTCAGCTGTCGAAGCCCAGGCCCAGCCGGTCCATCGTCCGCAGCCAGAGATTGCGCCGCCCGCCATGGGCGTCCGCCCTGGCCAGCGACCACTTGGTGAGCGCGATCCCGGCCCACGCGAAGGGCTCCGGCGGGAACGGCAGCGGCTTGCCGCGCACCATCTCCAGCTCCGTGCGCTCGGTCCGCTCCCCCGCCAGCAGATCCAGCATCACCTCGGCCCCGAACCGGGTGGCACCCACGCCGAGTCCCGTGTAGCCGGCCGCGTAGGCGACCCGCCCCGCGTGGGCGGTGCCGAAGAACGCCGAGAAGCGGGAGCAGGTGTCGATCGCGCCGCCCCAGGCGTGGGTGAAGCGCAGGCCCTCCAGCTGCGGGAAGCAGGTGAAGAAGTGCCCGGCGAGCTTGGCGTAGGTCTCCGGCCGGTCGTCGTACTCGGCGCGCACCCGGCCGCCGTACGGATAGACCGCGTCGTAGCCGCCCCACAGGATCCGGTTGTCGGCGGAGAGCCGGAAGTAGTGGAACTGGTTGGCGCTGTCCCCGAGCCCCTGGCGGTTCTTCCAGCCGACCGAGGCCAGCTGTCCGGCCGTCAGCGGCTCCGTCATCAGGGCGTAGTCGTAGACCGGGACCGTGTAGGCGCGGACCCGGCGGACCAGGCTGGGGAAGACATTGGTGCCGAGCGCCACCCCGCGCGCGCGGACCGCCCCGTACGGGGTGCGTACGGCCATGCCGGCGCCGTGCGGTTTCAGGCTCAGGGCGGGGGTGTGCTCGTGGATGCGCACACCGAGGTCCAGGCAGGCCCGTTTCAGTCCCCAGGCGAGCTTGGCCGGGTGGAGCATCGCCACGCCCCTGCGGTCGTACAGGCCGGCCCGGAAGGTCGGTGAGTCCACCTGGTCGCGCACGGCGTCGGCGTCCAGGTACTCGATGCCCTCGGCGAGCCCCCTGGCCCGGATCTCCTCGTAGTGACCGGCGAGCTCGCGGACCTGGTGCGGCTCGGTGGCGACGTCGATCTCACCGGTGCGCTCGAAGTCGCAGTCGATGGAGTGGCGGGCGACCGTCTCCTCGATGGCGTCGAGGTTGCGGGCGCCCAGCCGCTCCAGGGTGTGGATCTCCTCGGGCCAGCGGGCCAGCCCGTTGGCCAGGCCGTGGGTGAGGGAGGCGGCACAGAATCCGCCGTTGCGGCCGGAGGCGGCCCAGCCCACCTCGCGGCCCTCCAGCAGCACGACGTCCCGGGAGGGGTCGCGTTCCTTGGCGAGCAGCGCGGTCCACAGTCCGCTGTAGCCGCCGCCCACGACGAGCAGGTCGCAGGTCTCGGCGCCGGTGAGGGCGGGCTCGGGTCCGGGCCTGCCGGGGTCGTCGAGCCAGTAGGACACGGGCCGGGTCTCGGAAAGGGATCGCGTCCAACGGCTCATGGCGCTCGGGGCCATGATGTCAACTCCCTACGGGGGACTGCGGTGTGGCTTCTATGCCTTGTGCCGGCCGCGGCGGTTGCCGATGAGCAACGAGGCCAGCACCAGCACGACGGCGACGACGAACATGGCCGTACCGATGACGTTGACCTGCACGGGCGTTCCGCGCTGGGCGGAGCCCCAGACGAACATCGGGAAGGTGACGGTCGAGCCGGCGTTGAAATTGGTGATGATGAAGTCGTCGAAGGAGAGCGCGAAGGCGAGCAGCGCGCCCGCCGCGATCCCGGGGGCGGCGATCGGCAGGGTGACCCGCAGGAACGTCTGGACCGGTCCGGCGTACAGGTCCTGCGCGGCCTGTTCCAGCCGGGGGTCCATCGACATCACGCGCGCCTTCACGGCGACCACGACGAAGCTGAGGCAGAACATGATGTGGGCGATCAGGATCGTCCAGAAGCCCAGCTGGGCGCCCATGTTGAGGAACAGGGTGAGCAGCGAGGCCGCCATGACCACCTCGGGCATCGCCATCGGCAGGAAGATCAGCGAGTTCACGGCGCCGCGGGCGCGGAAGCGGTAGCGGACCAGCGCGAAGGCGATCATCGTGCCGAGCAGGGTGGCGCCGAGCGTCGCCCACAGAGCGATCTGGAGGCTGAGCGACAGGGACGCGCACAGCCCGGAGACGCCGCAGGGGTCCTTCCACGCCTCGGTGGAGAATTCCTGCCACGTGTAGTTGAACCGCCCCTTCGGATGGTTGAAGGAGAACACGGTGACGACGACGTTCGGCAGGAGGAGATACGCGAGGGTGAACAGTCCCGCGAGGACGACGAGACGGCGTTTGAGCCAGTGAACGAAGGCCATTTAAACCAGATCCTCCGTGCCGGACTTGCGGATGTAGAGCGTGACGATGACGAGGATCGCGGCCATCAGGATGAACGAGAGTGCCGCGGCCGTCGGATAGTCGAGAATCCGCAGGAATTGGGACTGGATGACGTTGCCGACCATGCGGGTGTCGGTGGAGCCGAGCAGATCCGCGTTGATGTAGTCGCCGGACGCCGGGATGAAGGTCAGCAGCGTGCCGGAGACCACGCCCGGCATCGACAGCGGGAAGGTGACCCGCCGGAAGGTGGTCGACGGCTTGGCGTAGAGGTCGTTCGCCGCCTCGTGGAGCCGGGGATCGATGCGCTCCAGCGAGGTGTAGAGCGGCAGGATCATGAACGGCAGGAAGTTGTACGTCAGACCGCACACCACCGCCAGCGGGGTGGCGAGCACCCGGTCGCCGTCGGTCCAGCCGAGCCACGCCGTGACGTCCAGAACGTGCAGCGTGTTGAGGGCGTCGACCACCGGTCCGCCGTCCGCGAGGATCGTCTTCCAGGCGAGGGTGCGGATCAGGAAGCTGGTGAAGAACGGCGCGATCACCAGGATCATGATCAGATTCCGCCAGCGGCCCGCGCGGAAGGCGATCAGATACGCCAGCGGGTAGCCGAGCAGCAGACACAGCACCGTCGCCGAGGCCGCGTAGAGCACCGAGCGGACGAACTGCGGCCAGTACTCCGACAGCGCGTCCCAGTAGGTGGCGAAGTGCCAGGTGACCTTGTAGCCCTCCTCCAGGGAGCCCGTCTGCACGGATGTGGAGGCCTGGTAGATCACCGGCAGCGCGAAGAAGACCACCAGCCACAGCAGGCCGGGCAGCAGCAGCCAGTACGGCGTCCAGCGGCCCCGCCTGCGCGGCGGCCGCGGGGGTTTCGTCTCGGGGGCGGGCGCCAGGGGTGGCGCCTCGGTGGCCGTGGTCATCAGGCGACCTCTTCCTCGACCGTCTCGACACCCGCGTCGATGTCCTGGGCGGCATCGAGGCCGAAGGTGTGCGCCGGGCTCCAGTGCAGGACGACCTCGGCGCCGGGCAGCAGCCGGGGATCGCGGTCGACGTTCTGGACGTAGACCTCGAAGTCGGAGCAGACCGGGCTGTCGACGACGAACTGCGTGGAGACGCCGATGAAGCTGGAGTCGGCGATCTTGCCGGTGATCCGGTTGCGGCCCTCCGGTATCCCGCCGGCGTCCTCGGCGTGGGTGAGGGCGATCTTCTCCGGGCGCACCCCGAGGAGCACCTTGCCGCCGGCCGTCGTGGGCGCGCTGTTGCGGGCCCCGGGCAGCACCAGCTTGCCGCCGCCCGCCTTGAGCACGATCTCGTCGCCGGAGGCGGTGTCGACCTCGGCCTCGATGAAGTTGGAGGTGCCGAGGAAGTTGGCGACGAACGTGGTGCGCGGGTTCTCGTACAGGTCGGCGGGCGAGCCGAGCTGCTCGACCCGGCCGGCGTTCATCACCGCGACCGTGTCGGCCATGGTCATGGCCTCCTCCTGGTCGTGCGTGACGTGCACGAAGGTGATGCCGACCTCGGTCTGGATGCGCTTGAGCTCCAGCTGCATCTGGCGGCGCAGCTTCAGGTCGAGCGCGCCGAGGGGCTCGTCCAGGAGCAGCACCTTGGGGTGGTTGATCAGCGCGCGGGCCACCGCGACCCGCTGCTGCTGGCCGCCGGAGAGCTGGTGCGGCTTCTTGCGGGCCTGCTCGCCGAGCTGGACCAGCTCCAGCATCTCCTCGACCTGCTTCTTCACGCTCCTGATGCCGCGCCGGCGCAGTCCGAAGGCGACGTTCTCGAAGATGTCGAGGTGCGGGAAGAGGGCGTAGGACTGGAAGACCGTGTTCACCGGCCGCTTGTACGGCGGGAGCGCGGTGACGTCCTGGTCGCCGAGGTGGACGGTGCCCGCGGTGGGCTCCTCCAGGCCGGCGATCATGCGCAGGGTGGTGGTCTTCCCGCAGCCGGACGCGCCGAGCAGCGCGAAGAAGGAGCCCTGCGGCACGGTCAGGTCGAGCGGGTGCACGGCCGTGAAGGAGCCGTAGGTCTTGCTGATGCCGGTGAGGCGGACGTCCCCGCCGTGGCCGGCCGCGGTGGTGTCGGTCGTGGTCTTCATCTCGTCACGCCCCAGTGAGCTTCGCGAACTTCTCTTCGAATTCCGTCTCTTCCTCGGAGCTCAGGGAGCGGAAGGCACGGGACTTGGCCTGCATGGCCTTGTCGGGGAGGATCAGCGGGTTGTTCGCCGCGTCCTCGTCGATCTTCGCGAGGTCGTCCTTCACCCCGTCGACCGGACAGACGAAGTTGATGTAGGCGGCGAGTTCGGCGGCCGGCTGCGGCTCGTAGTAGTAGTCGATCAGCCGCTCGGCGTTCGTCTTGTGCCGCGCCTTGTTGGGGATCAGCATGGCGTCGCTGGAGGTCATGTAGCCGCTGTCCGGGATCACGAAGTCGATGTCCGGGTTGTCGGCCTTGAGCTGGACCACGTCCCCGGCCCAGGCGAGGCAGGCGGCGAAGTCGCCCTTGGCCAGGTCGGCGGTGTAGTCGTTGCCGGTGAAGCGGCGGATCTGCCCCTTGTCGACGGCCTTCTGCAGCCGGGCCACCGCCGCGTCGTAGTCGTCGGCCACGAACGCCGCCGGGTCCTTGCCCTGGTCGAGCAGGGTCATCCCGATGGTGTCGCGCATCTCGGTGAGCAGCCCGACGCGCCCCTTGAGCTTCGTGTTGTCCAGCAGGTCGGAGAGGGTCTTCACCTCGACGCCGTCGAGCGCCTTCTTGTTGTAGGCGATGACCGTGGAGATGCCCTGCCAGGGGTAGGAGTAGGCGCGGCCCGGGTCCCAGTCGGGGTCGCGGAACTGGGCGGAGAGGTGGGTGAAGGCGTTCGGGAGGTTGGCCGGGTCCAGCTTCTGCACCCAGCCGAGCCGGATCAGGCGGGCGGCGAGCCAGTCGGTGAGGACGATGATGTCGCGGCCGGTGTCCTGGCCCGCGGCGAGCTGCGGCTTGATCTTGCCGAAGAACTCGGTGTTGTCGTTGATGTCCTCGGTGTACTTGACCTTGATGCCGGTGCGTTCGGTGAACGCGTCCAGGGTGGGGTGGTTGCGGCCGCTGTCGTCGACGTCCATGTACTCGGTCCAGTTGGAGAAGCTGACGGTCTTCTCCTCCTTCGAGTGGTCCTCCGCCGGGACGCCGCCCTGGGTGTTCCCGGCGGCGGGGATGCCGCAGGCGCTCAGCGCGCCGAGTCCGCCCACCGCGAGCGCGCCGCCCGCGGAGGCGCGCAGCAGCGAACGGCGGGTCAGGGCCGCCCTGCCGGTGCGGAAACTGCGCCGTATCGCGGCTTCCTGGGCCGGTGAGAGGCGGTCGGGCTCGTACTGCTCCATGCGCGTGGTGACCTTTCGGGAGGTGGCCGCGGTCGGGCGGCCTGGCTGCTATCGGTCCCCGAAGACGGTGCGGTGCCAGTCCTTGCGGACCACCGCCGTGTTGTCGAACATGACGTGCTTGATCTGCGTGTACTCCTCGAACGAGTACGCGGACATGTCCTTGCCGAAGCCGGACGCCCGGTACCCGCCGTGCGGCATCTCGCTGATGATCGGGATGTGGTCGTTGATCCACACGCATCCCGCCTTGATCTCGCGGGTGGCCCGGCCCGTGCGGTACACGTCCCGGCTCCAGGCGGAGGCGGCGAGTCCGTACGGGGTGTCGTTGGCCAGCGCGATGCCCTCGTCGTCGGTGTCGAAGGGCAGGACGACCAGCACCGGACCGAAGATCTCGGACTGCACGACCTCGCTGTCCTGCGCCGCGTCGGCGATGAGCGTGGGGCGATAGTACGCGCCGTCCGCCAGCTCGCCCAGGGGTGTTTCGCCGCCGGTCACCACGCGCGCGTGGGCGCGCGCCCGGTCGACGAATCCGGCGACGCGGTCGCGCTGGGCGTGCGAGATCAGCGGGCCGAGGTCGGTGCCGGGGGCGAAGGGGTCGCCGAGCCGGACGGTGTCCATCAGGGCGGCCGTGCGCTCGACGAATGCTTCGTAGAGCGGGCGCTGTACATAGGCGCGGGTGGCGGCCGTGCAGTCCTGGCCGGTGTTGATCAGCGCGCCCGCGACCGCTCCGTTGACGGCGGCGTCGAGGTCGGCGTCGTCGAAGACGAGGAAGGGGGCCTTGCCGCCGAGCTCGAGGTGGAGGCGCTTGACGGTGGCGGTGGCGATCCCGGCGACCCGCTTGCCGACGGCGGTGGAGCCCGTGAAGGAGGTCATGGCCACGTCGGGGTGGCCGACCAGGTGTTCACCGGCCTCCTTGCCGGTCCCGGTGACGATGTTGATCACGCCGTCCGGGATGCCCGCGTCGGTCGCGGCCTGTGCGAAGAGCAGGGAGGTCAGCGGGGTGAGCTCGGCGGGCTTGAGCACGATGGTGTTGCCCGCGGCGATCGCCGGGAGGATCTTCCAGGCGGCCATCTGGAGGGGGTAGTTCCAGGGGGCGATGGAGCCGACGACGCCGATGGGCTCGCGGCGGACGTAGGAGGTGTGGTCGCCGGAGTACTCGCCGGCCGACTGGCCCTGGAGGTGGCGGGCGGCGCCGGCGAAGTAGGCGATGTTGTCGACCGTGCCCGGCACGTCGAACTCGCGGCTCAGCTTCAGGGGCTTGCCGCACTGCAGCGACTCCGCGCGGGCGAAGTCCTCCGCGCGGTCGGCGACCACGGCGGCGAACCGGTGCAGGGCGTCGGAACGCTCGCCCGGGGTGGCGCCCGCCCAGGCCGGGAAGGCCTCGCGGGCGGCGGCTACGGCCGCGTCGACGTCGTCGGCGCCGGCGAGCTCGTAGGTGTACACCTCCGCGCCGGTGGCCGGGTCGACGACCGCGTGGCTTCCGCCGGAGGTGCCCTTCGCGGGGCGGCCCGCGATGAACTGCGCGCCGTCGGCGAACCGATCCTGCGCGGGAAATCGTTCCGGGGTGGTGCGGCCCGGGTTGTGCATGTCGCTCTCCTCCGTGTCCCCGAGGGGGGCGGCGTGGCTCCAGCTCGATTTGAGTGCCGATCCTGACAGAGCAACGAGACGCCAACAAGGGATTCCGTTGTTGAATTTTGGTTACGCAACGGAATCTGTCGACCGAGTGTCGAGCCGCCACGGAAAAGGCAGGGCGGACTGTCAGTGGCCCCTGCCAGACTCGCGTGCATGGAGGAGATCAGGGGGCGGCGATGAGCGGGACGACGGAGGCGGTCGGTTCCAGGGAGGCGCTGATCGAGGCGCTGGCGGCCGGGACGCGGATCAAGTACGTGCACTTCTGGCGGCATACGGCGCTGTCCGACGGCCGGATCGGGGCGGGCTGTCTGAGCCAGTGGTGGCCGTCGCCGTTCACGGTGGACGGGGTGGAGTACGCGACCGCCGAGCACTGGATGATGGCGGCCAAGGCCCGGCTGTTCGCGGACCCGGAGGGCGAGCGGCGGGTGCTGGCGGCGGGGCATCCCGCACGGGCGCAGAAGGCCGGGCGGCTGGTGAAGGGCTTCGACGAGGACGTATGGCGCCGGGAGCGGTTCTCCATCGTGGTCGAGGGCAACGTGCACAAGTTCGCGGCCGACGCCGGCCTGCGGGAGTTCCTGCTGAACACCGGGGACCGGGTACTGGTCGAGGCGAGCCCCAAGGACCGGGTGTGGGGCATCGGCCTCACGGCGGACGACGAGCGCGCGGAGGACCCCGGGCGGTGGCGCGGGTCGAATCTGCTGGGCTTCGCCCTGATGGAAGCCCGGCGGCGGCTCCGGGCCGCCCAGGACAGACCCTAGCTAGGTAAGGGTGACGATGACGGCGAAGACGATGCCCAGGGAGGCTCCCACCGCGCCGCAGATGATGCCGGCCAGGGCCTGACCCGCGTTCGTGGCCTCGCCCCGGTGGGCCTTGCCCCGGCCGATCCCGCCGAAGATCAGGGCCAGCAGGCCCAGCAGGATGGCCAACGGCCAGAGGCAGAAGACGGCGGCCGAGATGATGCCGAGCACCAGCGCGGTGACGCCCAGCCCGTTGCTCGGCACCGGTGCCGTCCCGGACCATCCGGTGTACCCCGGTGCGGGGGCACCGCCGTACGCGGCGCCCGGATAGCCGTACGGGACCTGGCCCGGCCCCTCGGGGCCGACGGGCGGCGGCGGAACGGGCTCACCGCCGACCATGGGCGCGAACGGGCTGGCCGCGGGAGCGGGCGCGGGCGCGGGGGGCGGCACCGGAGCGGACGGGCCCGCCCACGGCTGCGGCTGGGGCTGCGCGGGGCCGCCGCCCGGCGCCGGGAAGGACGTCACCGTCTGCTGGTCGTGTACGGAAGGGGGCGGCGGGGCGGAGGAGGCCCCGGAGGGCGCCGTGGGAGCGGCGGGTCCGGGCCATGCCGGGGAGTCACCGGCCACGACGGTCTCGCCCGGGCCGCCGCCCGCGGGACGCGGGGCGTCGGGTCCGGGGCCGGACACCTGCGTACGGTCCGCGGGCGGCGCCCAGGGATCGGGGGCGCGGGTGACGGACGTCCGCACGTCCACCTGGGAGCCGTCCTGTGGTTCGGCGTCCCGCGCACCGCCGTCGGCCGGTGCCGGCCACGCGGCGGGTGCGTGCGGGTCGCCGGGCGGCGTGCCACCCGTGGCCTGTTCCCGTGCCTGAGGCGTCTGCGCGTCGTCGCCCATGCCCTGGGCCCCCTCCTTCGGACGTCCCGTCATGCTACGGCCCGTCCCGCCGTCGTGCGCGCCGGGCCTACGATGATCCCCGAACACCGATCAGCCGATCACCCGCGTCCCGCCCGCCACATGGCCCGCGGGACGCCGTTCCCGGGGAGGAACCTTGACCGACCACCTCGACACGGCCACCGCGGCGCCGGTCCGCGACCTGCACGCCTTCATCGCCGGACTCCCCAAGGCCGAACTGCACGTGCACCACGTCGGCTCCGCCTCCCCCCGTATCGTCTCGGAGCTGGCCGCGCGCCACCCCGACTCCAAGGTCCCCAGCGACCCCGAGGCCCTGGCCGACTACTTCACCTTCACGGACTTCGCCCACTTCATCGAGGTGTATCTGTCCGTCGTCGACCTGATCCGTACCCCAGAGGACGTCCGGCTGCTGACCTACGAGGTGGCCCGTGAGCTGGCACGGCAGCAGGTACGGTACGCCGAGCTGACGATCACCCCGTTCTCCTCCACCCGCCGCGGGATCGACGAGCGCGGCTTCATGGACGCGATCGAGGACGCGCGCAAGGCGGCCGAGACCGAGTTCGGGACGGTACTGCGCTGGTGCTTCGACATCCCCGGCGAGGCCGGCCTGGAGTCCGCGGAGGAGACCGCGCGCCTGGCCACCGACGACCGGCTGCGCCCCGAGGGCCTGGTCTCCTTCGGCCTGGGCGGGCCGGAGATCGGCGTGCCCCGCCCCCAGTTCAAGCCGTACTTCGACCGTGCCGTGGCCGCCGGACTGCACTCCGTGCCGCACGCGGGCGAGACCACGGGGCCGGAGACCGTGTGGGACGCGCTCAACGAGCTGGGCGCCGAGCGCATCGGGCACGGCACCAGCTCCGCGCGGGACCCGAAGCTGCTCCAGCACCTGGCCGAGCAGCGCATCGCGCTGGAGGTGTGCCCCACCTCGAACATCGCCACCCGCGCGGTGACCACGCTCGACGAGCACCCGATCAAGGAGTTCACCCGGGCCGGAGTCCTGGTGACGATCAACTCCGACGACCCGCCGATGTTCGGCACCGACCTCAACAACGAGTACGCGGTCGCCGCGCGGCTGCTGGGTCTCGACGAACAGGGCCTGGCCGCCCTCGCGAAGAACGCGGTCGAGACGTCGTTCCTGGACGCCGCCGGCAAGCGGCGGCTGGCCGCCGAGATCGACACCTACACCGCCTCCTGGCTCGCCTCCTGACCGCCCCGCGAAGGTCCGCCATGCAGAACGTGACCGCCGTGGCCCACCGCGGCGACCCCTACCGCGTCCGCGAGAACACCCTCGCCTCGCTGCACTCCGCGCTCCGCCGGGGCGCGGACGCGGTCGAGATCGACATACGGCTCACCCGGGACGGTGTGCCGGTGCTGCTCCACGACGGCACCCTGAAGCGGCTGTGGGAGCACGACCGCCCGCTGCTGTCGCTGTCGTGGGAGGAGGTGCGCGGGGTGACGGACGGCGGGGTGCCCACCCTCGCGGACGCGCTGGCGGCGACGGCCGGCCGCCGGGTGATGATCGACCTGCCCGGCACACCGGACCTGCGCGCCGCGCGCCGGGTCGTGAACGTCGTGCGCGACAGCGGCGCCCAGGACCGCGTGTACTACTGCGCGGGTGCCCCCGCCATGCTCGCGGTGCGCGCGGCGGACCCGTCCGCCGAGATCGCCCTCACCTGGACCAGTCTGGCCCCGCCGCGCGCCGGCCTGCTGGAGGCGGTCCGCCCGCGCTGGCTGAACTACCGCTTCACCCTGGTCGACCGGGCCCTCGCCGAACGCGTCCACCGCGAGGGCCATCTGCTGTCCGTCTGGACCCCGGACACCCGCCGCTCCATGCGCCGGCTGCTGGCCATGGGCGTGGACTCGATCACCACCAACCGCATCGACGCCCTGTGCGCCCTGCGCGACGCCGGGGCGCGCTCCGACGCGGCCGCGCCCGCCCGTCGCTAGGGTCCGTCGTCCGGATCACGCGGCCGGACACCGGCGGCGCCCTGCCGGCACCGTGAGGACCCGCGTCAGCGGCGTGATCCGGACGACGGACCCCGGCCAGTGCCGCGTCAGCCAAGGTCTGCCCGTCAAGGAGCGGCGTCCGGTGCGTGCTCTCGGTGTGCCGGCCGGAAGCCCGTGTACGGGACGTACGTGGGGTTTCTGCCGGCGCGGCGAGAGGGCGTGCCGGACGTCGCGACGGGGCGGCCCTTGGCTGCCGCGGCACTAGACGAGTCATTCCGATGTGATCAGTGGTCGTAGGCGATCAGGGATCGCATGACCGGCTGTCCGGTCTTGTGGTTGTGCCAGATCGCCGCAGCCAGCGCGAGGACGCGCTGAGCGACGCGGGTAGCGACGCCCTCGAAGGTCCGGCCGCCGTGTTGTTCCAGGTCGAGCTGGCCCTTGAGGGTGTCGTTCACCGACTCGATCAGCTGCCGCACCGACTTCAGCAGCGACTCGCCCGCGCGGCGCTTCTCCCGTTTGAACGACGGCCGCAGCAACGCCGCCCCGCGCAAGGCCAGATCGGCCTCGAACTCCTTGGAGGCGAAGCCCTTGTCCGCGATGAACAGCAGGCCGGGCCGGCCGGTGACCGCGTCCGGCTCGCGATCCAGCATCGCCATCAGCACTTCGCGCTCGTCCAGCTTGGGGTTGGCCAAGGCCCACAGGATCGGCATGCCGGTCGGGGTGCACACCAGGTACAGCCGCAGGCCCCAGAAGAACCGCGAGTGGCTGGCGCAGTATCCGTATCCGGCCCAGCCGGCCATGTCCGACCGCTTCACCGTGGGCCGCGAGCGGCCGCACTCCACCGGGGTCGAGTCGATGATCCAGTGGTTGTCGAACCAGAAGTCGGTGTCCGCTGCAAGGAGTCGTATCACGCGCTTGACCAGCGGCAACGCTGCCCGCAGCCGCTTGTTCCAGCCCGGCTGCTTCGGCACGTACAGGAACATCGCGCCCAGCCGGGAGTGGACGAACCGCAGCCATCTGGACTCCGAGGCGAAACCCAGCATGGCCTGGGCGACGGCGAGGCAGACGAGTTCGGAGTCCGTCAATCGCGGCGGGCGGCCCAGCCATCGGGTATCTCCAATCTCGTCATCGATCTTCACGTACAGTGCGGTCAGCAGGGCGTCCAGGTCATTCGTCACAGATCGATCTTGGACGCCCTGTCTGTGTTCCCGGACGCACCGTCAGCATTCGGAATGACTCGTCTAGCGCTTCAGGAGGTCACGGAGAGCGGCGGTGATGTCGCGCGGCGCCTCCTCGGCCATGAAGTGCCCGCAGTCCACGGTGGAGTGGCGCAGGTCGGCGGCCCAGGCGCCCCACAGGGCGGCCGCCTCGTAGCCGAGCGCGGCTCCCCAGTCCTGCTGGAGCACGGAGACGGGCATGGTGAGCCGGTTCCCGGCCGCGCGGTCGGCCGTGTCGTGGTCCGCGTCGATCCGGGCGGAGGCACGGTAGTCGGCGACGATCGAGGGGACCGCGTCCCGGCAGGCCGCGAGGTAGGCCGCGCGGACCTCCGCCGGGATCGCGCCGGGGTCCTTCGACCAGACGTCCAGGAAGTGGCCGAAGAAGGCGTCGGCGCTCGCCACGATCATCCGCTCGGGCAGTCCGGGCGGCTGGGCCATCAGATAGAGGTGGAAGCCGACGGCGGCGGAGGTGCCGTGCAGCGCCTCCCACATGTCGAGGGTGGGCAGGACGTCCAGGCAGGCCAGATGACTGATCGCGGCCGGGTGGTCGAGCCCGGCCCGGAAGGCCACCAGGGCTCCCCGGTCGTGCCCGGCGAGGGCGAACCGCTCGTGTCCGAGGCGGCGGGCGAGCGTGACCACGTCCCGGGCCATGGTCCGCTTGGAGTAGGTGCCGGGCCCGTCCTCGGCGGGCTTGTCGCTGGCGCCGTAGCCCCGCAGGTCGGGGCAGATGACGGTGTGGTCGGCCGCGAGGTCGGCGGCGACGTGCCGCCACATCAGATGGGTCTGCGGAAAACCGTGCAGCAGCACGACCGGGGAGCCGGTGCCGCCGACGGCGACGTGCAGCTCGACCGACTCGTCGACGGGGACGCGACGGTGGGTGAACCCGGGGATGGTGGGATGGGACATGGCTGGTCTCTCTCCTCGGAGGGCGGCGCCCGGCGGATCACCCGGGCGGTGTCCCCCACCTTCCGGGGCGCGGATCAGCAGCCGATGAACAGCGGCGCGGGCCGGCGCGTCCGGCCGGGAGGGACGGGCACCGTCGTGCACGTGACGTTCGGAGTGCTGGGCGCGGTGACGGCCTGGGACCAGACCGGTGAACCGCTCGGGCTGCGCGGGCCGAAGCACCGCGCGGTGCTGGCCCGGCTCGTGGTCGCGCGGCGGCGGGTGGTGCCGGTGGCGCGGCTGGTGGAGGACCTCTGGGAGGAGCCGCCGGAGCGGGCGGTGGGCACGGTGCGGACATTCGTCGCCGGGCTGCGCCGGGCACTGGAGCCGGACCGGCCGCCCCGGACCCCGCCGCGCCTGCTGGTCACCGAGGGACCCGGGTACGCGCTGCGGGCGGCCACGGAGGACGTCGACGCCTGGCGCTTCGAACGGGCGGTGTCCCTGCCGGCGGACGCCCACCCCGCACGGGCGGTGACGGTGCTGACGGAGGCGCTGGAGTGGTGGCGCGGGCCGGCCTTCGCGGACTTCGGCGAGGAGCACTGGGCCGCTGCGGAGCGCGCCCGGCTGGCGGAGCTGCGGCTCCAGGCCGTCGAACGGCGGGCCGAGGCGCGCATCGCGCTGGGCGAGGCGGCGCGGGCGGTGCCGGATCTGGACGCCCATGTGGCGGAGCATCCCTGGCGCGAGGACGCCTGGCGGCTGCTCGCCCTGGCCCTGTACCGGTCCGGGCGGCAGGCCGACGCGCTGTCCGTGCTGCGCAGGGCGCGCGGCATGCTCGGCGAGCACCTGGGCGTGGACCCCGGCCCGCGGCTGCGGCGGCTGGAGGAGGACATCCTGCGGCAGGAGCCCCGCCTGGACCCGGGGACGGAGGCGGACTCGGCCGTCGACCGGGTGTGGGCGGACGCGACCGCCGCGTACGACAGTGCCGTGTCCGCGCGCGCCCGGACCCGCCTCGAGTCGACCGCCGGGCTGATGCGCGATCTGGCCGTGACGGGCGGCGGCGGCCTGGAAGCGGCGCGCCGGCACCGGGCCGCAGCCGTCGCCGCCGCCGAGCAGCTGGGCGAACCGGGGCTCACGGCACGGGTGATCGGGGTGTACGACGTACCGGCGGTCTGGACCCGCTCCGACGATCCCGAGCAGGCCCGCCGGCTGGTGGCCGCGGCGGAACGGACCCTGCGGCTGCTGCCCCCGGACGGCGACGACGCGGCCCGCGCCCGCCTGCTGGCGACGATCGCGGTGGAGTCGCGCGGGACGGTGCCCGGCGGCCGGCCGCTCCGGGCGGCGCGCCGGGCCGAGGAGATCGCCCGCCGGCTGGAGGACGCCTCGCTCCTCGCGTTCGCCCTGAACGGCGTGTTCATGCAGACGTTCCACCGCACGGGTCTGGCGGCCCGGCGGGACGCGATCGGCGCGGAACTCGTCGCCCTGTCGGCGCGCAACGGGCTCCCCCGCTACGAGGTGCTCGGCCATCTCGTACGGATCCAGGCGCGCTGCGCCCTGGCCGATCTCGCGGGGGCCGACCGCCACGCGGCGGCCGCCGACGCCCTCGCCGCCCGGCACGACCTTCCCCTGGTCGCCGTGTTCACCACGTGGTACCGCGCGCTGAGAACGTCCCTCACGGCGCCGCCGGATGCCGCCCTGACCGCCTACGACCGGGCGGCGGACCTCCTGCCCGGCTCCGGCATGCCGGGGCTGAGCCACGGCCTGCCGCCGCTGGCCCGGCTGAGCGTCGCGCTGCGCCACGACCGGCCGGTCACCGCCGACGCGGACACCGACTGGGGCCCCTACGAGCCCTGGGTCCGCCCGCTCCTGCTCGCTGGCGGGGGCCGTCGCGACGAGGCCCGTGCGGCGCTGCGCACGGTTCCCGACCCGCCCCGGGACCTGATGTGCGAGGTGCTGTGGTGCCTGGTGGCCCGTGCCGCCGTCGCCGTGGACGACCGGGAGGCGATGTGCCGCGCCCGCACCGCCCTCCTCCCGGCGGCGGGCGAGGAGGCGGCGGGCAGCGGGCTGCTGACGGCAGGCCCGGTCTCCGGCCACCTGGAGCGGCTCACTGCGGCACTGGAACGGTCCCGGGGCGGGCATACGGGCTGAGCGCCTCCAGCCGCTTGATCTTCCGGCGTACGACGTACAGCGGGATGACGCCGAAGACGCCGAACGCGTAGGGGCCGTAGAAGGCGACCGCGATCACGAGATGGGCGAAGGCGAGCCAGTCGGTGCCGTGGAACGTGCGCCAGGGGGGAAGGCCGTGGCGCCGCTGAGCACCAGGCACATGGCGTCCGCCGGAAAAGGAGTTCCCCGCACCCACCCAGGAGTGCGGGGAACCACGCGGCCGGCCGCGGCGGGCCCGCAGGGGCCTACGACGGGCCGGGCCGGCGAGGCATCACGCGTCCAGGGACGTCATCACGTGCTTGACGCGCGTGTAGTCCTCGAAGCCGTACGCCGAGAGGTCCTTGCCGTAGCCGGACTTCTTGAAGCCGCCGTGCGGCATCTCGGCGACCAGCGGGATGTGGGTGTTGATCCAGACGCAGCCGAAGTCGAGCCTCTTCGACATCCGCATCGCGCGCGCGTGGTCCTTGGTCCACACCGAGGAGGCCAGCGCGTACTCGACGCCGTTGGCGTACTCGACGGCCTGGTCCTCGTCCGTGAAGGACTGGACGGTGATGACCGGCCCGAAGACCTCCTTCTGGATGATCTCGTCGTCCTGCTGGAGCCCGGAGACCACGGTCGGCGCGTAGAAGTAGCCCTTCTCGCCGACCCGCTTGCCGCCCGCCACCACGCGCGCGTGCGCGGGCAGCCGCTCGATGAAGCCCTCGACCTGCTTGAGCTGGTTGGGGTTGTTGAGCGGACCGTAGAGGACGTCCTCGTCGTCGGGCATGCCGGTCCTGGTGTCGCCCGCGGCCTTGGCCAGCGCCGCGACGAACTCGTCGTGGATCGCCTCGTGCACGAGGACGCGCGTGGCGGCCGTGCAGTCCTGGCCCGCGTTGAAGAAGCCCGCCACCGAGATGTCCTCGACGGCCTTGGCGATGTCGGTGTCCTCGAAGACGACGACCGGGGCCTTGCCGCCCAGCTCCAGGTGGACCCGCTTGAGGTCCTTGGACGCGGACTCGGCGACCGACATGCCGGCGCGCACCGAGCCGGTGATGGAGGCCATCGCCGGGGTGGGGTGCTCGACCATCAGACGGCCGGTGTCACGGTCGCCGCAGACGACGTTGAAGACGCCCTTGGGCAGCACCGAGCCGAGGATCTCGGCGAGCAGGACCGTGGAGGCCGGGGTGGTGTCCGAGGGCTTGAGGACCACGGTGTTGCCCGCCGCGATGGCCGGGGCGAACTTCCACACGGCCATCATCATCGGGTAGTTCCAGGGGGCGACCTGCGCGCAGACGCCGATCGGCTCACGGCGCACGAAGGACGTCAGCCCCTCCATGTACTCGCCCGCGCCCCTGCCCTCGAGCATCCGCGCCGCACCCGCGAAGAAGCGGATCTGGTCCACCATCGGCGGGATCTCCTCGGTGCGGGTCAGCCCGGTGGGCTTGCCCGTGTTCTCCACCTCGGCAGCGATGAGTTCCTCGGCGCGCTCCTCGAAGGCGTCCGCGATCTTCAGCAGGGCCTTCTGCCGCTCCGCCGGGGTGGTGTCGCGCCAGCCGGGGAACGCCTCGGCGGCGGCCGCCATGGCGGCGTCCACATCCGCCGGCCCGGACAGCGGAGCGGTCGCGTACGCCTCGCCGGTCGCGGGGTTGACCACCTCGGTGGTCCGTCCGTCGGCGGCGTCCCGGAACTCCCCGCCGATGTAGTTGCGCAGACGACGCAGCTCGGTGCTCACTGCAGGCCCTCCTGGTGTTCCTTGTGGGTGTCCGAGGTGTCGGCTCGAAGGTGTCGAGCTGTCCAATACCTGAGACACCCACCCTAAACCGACGGCTGACGTTTTCAACACCCCCACCCCATCCGCGTCTGCGAAATCCGCAATACTCGGGCCCACAGACAACGAATTTCATCGATCAGGCCTTGCGAAACTGTCGATACGTCGTGCAGAGTGGCCCCGTGGCCAGTCGAAGCGCAGACGCGAAGGACTCCCGCGAGTCCAAGAACGGCGGCGGTCCCCATCTGGACGCCGTGTCCCTCGCCATCATCGAGCAGCTCCAGGAGGACGGCCGCCGGCCGTACGCCGCCATCGGCAAGGCCGTGGGCCTGTCGGAGGCGGCCGTGCGCCAGCGCGTCCAGAAACTGCTCGACCAGGGCGTGATGCAGATCGTCGCCGTCACGGACCCGCTCACCGTGGGCTTCCGCCGGCAGGCGATGGTCGGGGTCAACGTCGAGGGCGACGTGGAGTCCGTGGCCGACGCGCTGGCCGCCATGGACGAATGCGAGTACGTGGTGATGACCGCGGGCTCCTTCGACCTGATGGTCGAGATCGTCTGCGAGGACGACGACCACCTTCTGGAGGTCATCAACACACGCATCCGGGCCGTCCCCGGCGTGCGCTCCACCGAGAGCTTCGTCTATCTCAAGCTCAAGAAGCAGACCTACATGTGGGGAACCCGATAATCGTGAGTACCGACAGCCCCAAGGACCTCAGCAAGTCCGCGTACGACCACCTGTGGATGCACTTCACCCGCATGTCCTCGTACGAGAACGCACCCGTCCCCACCATCGTCCGGGGCGAGGGCACCCACATCTACGACGACAAGGGCAAGCGCTACCTCGACGGCCTCGCGGGCCTGTTCGTGGTGCAGGCGGGCCACGGCCGTCAGGAACTCGCGGAGACGGCCTCCAAGCAGGCCCAGGAGCTGGCCTTCTTCCCGGTGTGGTCCTACGCCCACCCCAAGGCCGTGGAGCTCGCGGAGCGGCTGGCGCACGAGGCGCCGGGCGACCTCAACAAGGTCTTCTTCACCACCGGCGGCGGTGAGGCGGTG
Organism: Streptomyces speibonae; assembly: GCF_984686075.1. Taxonomy (NCBI): domain Bacteria; kingdom Bacillati; phylum Actinomycetota; class Actinomycetes; order Kitasatosporales; family Streptomycetaceae; genus Streptomyces; species Streptomyces speibonae. The sequence continues at coordinate 2,314,058 of NZ_OZ480260.1, forward strand.
GAGACCGCCTGGAAGCTCGCCAAGCAGTACTTCAAGCTCACCGGCAAGCCGACCAAGTACAAGGTGATCTCCCGCGCGGTGGCCTACCACGGCACCCCGCAGGGCGCCCTGTCCATCACCGGACTGCCGGCCCTGAAGGCCCCGTTCGAACCGCTGGTGCCGGGCGCGCACAAGGTGCCCAACACCAACATCTACCGCGCCCCGGTCCACGGGGACGACCCCGAGGCGTTCGGCCGCTGGGCCGCCGACCAGATCGAGCAGCAGATCCTCTTCGAGGGCCCCGACACGGTCGCCGCGGTCTTCCTGGAGCCGGTGCAGAACGCCGGCGGCTGCTTCCCGCCCCCGCCCGGCTACTTCCAGCGGGTGCGCGAGATCTGCGACCAGTACGACGTGCTGCTCGTCTCCGACGAGGTCATCTGCGCCTTCGGCCGTCTGGGCACGACGTTCGCCTGCGACAAGTTCGGCTACGTCCCGGACATGATCACCTGCGCCAAGGGCATGACCTCGGGCTACTCCCCCATCGGCGCGTGCGTCATCTCCGACCGCCTCGCCGAGCCGTTCTACCAGGGCGAGAACACCTTCCTGCACGGCTACACCTTCGGCGGCCACCCGGTCTCCGCCGCCGTCGGCATCGCCAACCTCGACCTGTTCGAGCGCGAGGGCCTCAACCAGCACGTGCTCGACAACGAGGGCGCCTTCCGCGCCACCCTGGAGAAGCTGCACGACCTGCCGATCGTCGGCGACGTCCGCGGCAACGGCTTCTTCTACGGCATCGAACTGGTCAAGGACAAGAACACCAAGGAGTCCTTCGACGCCGAGGAGACCGAGCGCGTCCTGTACGGCTTCCTGTCGAAGAAGCTCTTCGACAACGGCCTGTACTGCCGTGCCGACGACCGCGGCGACCCGGTCGTCCAGCTCGCCCCGCCGCTGATCTCCGACCAGGGGACCTTCGACGAGATCGAGCAGATCCTGCGCGCCACCCTCTCCGAGGCGTGGACCAAGCTGTAGTCCGTTACGCCACCCGAGGTTCCGATCTTCCTTCTGGATGATCAACACCGGCCCCGGAGCAGCCCGTTCGAGTGAGAAACGGGGGCCCGGGGCCGCGTACTGTCCGGCCCGCCGCCATGGCCTGCCTAGCGTGCCAGTGACCGATCGGCCGCGCCTTCGTTCCCCCGGACGGGGGACTTACCCGAATCGCGCACGGCATTTCCGATCCGAACCGAGGTGTACGCCATGGTGGCCCCACCGGACAACGACGTGCTCTGGGCGCGCGCCCTGCACTTCCGGCACGACGACGACTCGCCCGGGCTGAGCGGGGTCTCGCTCGGCGTCCGGGAGAGCGAGATCCTCGCCGTCGGCGGCCCGCGCGGCAGCGGCAAGACGACCCTGCTGCGCTGCCTGTCCGGACTGCTGCCCGCCGGCAGCGGCGAGATCTGGTTCAACAGCGTGCCCGTGCACACCATGACTCCGGCGGCCCGCGAGCGGCTGCGCCGGGACCGCTTCGGCTGGATCGACCCGGCCCCGCTGCTGGTCGACGAGCTGAACGTCTGGGAGAACGCCGCCCTGCCGCTGATGCTGCGCGGCACCGGCCGGCGCCGCGCCAAGACGGCGGCCCTGGAGTGGCTGGAGCGCCTCGACATCGGGGACAAGGCGCGCAAGCACCCCGTGGAGCTGACCCACGCGGAGCGGCAGCGGGTGTGCATCGCCCGCGCCCTCGCCCCGGCGCCCACGGTGCTGTTCGCCGACGAGCCGACCGCGCCGCTGCACCGCGTCGACCGCGCCCACGTCCTGCGCACGCTCACCACCGCCGCCCGCTCGCACGGCATCACCGTCGTCCTCGCCACCCACGACGCGCAGACCGCCGCGCTAGCCGACCGCACCGTGTCGCTGCTCGACGGGCGGCGCGTGCACACCGTCCACCTGCCGCCGGTTCCCGGGACGGCCGAGACGGAAGGCCGGGCGGCGTGCTCGCTCTCCGTCTAGGCCTCGGCGCCCATCCGGCCCTCCAGCTGCGCCGGCTGCTGGTCGCGGCCGCGTCGGCGGGCACGGGCTTCCTGCTGCTGAGCGCCCTCGGCCACGCCCTGGGCAACCTCGACCCGGCCGCCTCGGCGCTCCGGCTGGCCTGGTGCGCGGCCCCGCTGGCGGCCACGGTGTACTTCGCGGTCGCGGTCGCCCGCAGCGATCCGGGCACCCGGCCCCGGCCCGGTCTGTCGGCGATCGGTCTCGGGCCCGTCCGGCTGATGCTGATCTCCGTGACCACCACGGCCCTGTCCTGCCTGCTGGGCTCGGCACTGGCCCTGCTGGCCTTCCTCCAGCTGCGCGGCGACCTCACCGGCATGCCCCTCGACGACGCCTCGACGGACTTCCTCGCCGTCGGCCGGCCGCTTCCGATGCCGGCCGCCCTGACGCTGCTGTCCCTGGTGCCGCTGAGCGCGTCGGCCGCGGTGGCGTTGGCCCTGCGGCCGCGCGAGCCGGCGCCGGGCGCGCCCCGCGCGGCCCGGACGTACGGCAGGTTCGGCGCGTACCGGAATGCGCCGGTACGGGAGTCGTTCGGGGCGTACGGACGCTTCGGCAAGCAGCTGGGGGCTCCGGTGCGCGGGCGGCGCACGGCGGGGGCGGCGGAGGAGGACGGCGCGGCGGCCGGCTCCGTCGCCGGCGCGATGGCAGGTGCGGGGACCGCCGTGGCGGACGGCGTGGCGAAGGGTGCCGGGGGCGTCGCCGCACCGGCCGGCGGGCCGGACGCCGCATCCGCCGAGCCACTCGAATCCCGAGCGGCTGCCGAGCCCGCCGCCTCCGGCGCCACCGCGGAACCCACCGTGTACGCCGCGTCCGACGCGTCCGACGCGTCCGACGCGACCGGCACGACCGGCACGACCGGCACGACCGGCGCGACCGGCGCGACCGGCACGACCGGCACGACCGGTCAGCCCGTCGCCTCCGCCGACGTGCCGCACGCCGTGCCGCACGCGCCGCCGTCCGGGCTGCCCTGGGGCATCGCGGTGCTGGCGGTGGGGCTCGCCGTGGAGGCCCTCGCGAGCCGTACGGCCGCCGGGGGCGAACCGGTCGACCGGCCGGTCGCGCTGCTCGGGCTGGCCCTGGCCTGCGTCGGACTCGCGCTCGCCGGCCCGGGGCTCACCCACCTGTGCGGCCGGCTGCTCCAGACGGTCCGCCCGGGCGCGGTCCGGCTGCTCGCCGGGCGGGTGCTCATGACGGAGGCCACCCGTATCGGCCGTCCGCTGGGCGTGGTCTGCGCGGTCCTGGCAGCCCTGTACGCCATGGCCTCGCTGCACGACCGGGAGGACACCTCCTCCGCTCCGCTCGTCGCGCTCGGGGTGCTGCTGGTGGCCGGCTGCACGGTGGCGACCCTGCTGACGGCCGCCGTCGAGGCGAAGCAGGCCCGCTCCGAGACCACCGCCGCGCTCCGGCGCCTCGGGGCGCCCGCCGCTACGCTGCGCCGGGCCGCCGCGCTCCGCGCGGGGGCGCTGCTCGCCCTGTTCGGGCCGTTGTCGCTGGTCGTCGCCGAGTTGTCGGCGTGGCCGCTGACCGGCTGAGGACCCCCTGCGGAAACTGATCCGACGAAAATCTCCGCGCGCCGATGAGTTTCGCGCGGGCCGCCTGTCCACCCTCTCGAACGCTACGGAACGGACCGGGAGAGGCCCAGCCATGTACCAGCAGATGATCTTCGTGAACCTGCCCGTCAACGACATCGACGCGTCGCGGACGTTCTTCACGGAGCTCGGCTACTCGATCAACGCACAGTTCAGCGACGAGACCACCGCGTCGGTCGTGATCAGCGACACCATCGTGGTGATGCTGCTGGCGCGGGAGAAGTACGCGGAGTTCACGAAGAAGGAGATCGCGGACGCGACGAAGACCAGCGAGGTGCTGATCGCGCTGAGCGCCGAGAGCCGTGAGAAGGTCGACGAGCTGGTCGACAAGGCCCTGGCGGCGGGCGGGACGGCCGCCGGTGAGACTCAGGACCTCGGCTTCATGTACGGCCGTTCCTTCGACGACCTCGACGGCCACACCTTCGAGGTCGTGTGGATGGACCCGGCGGCCGTCGAGGGCTGATCGACACGGCCTAGTGCCCCGACAGGCAACGTTCGCCCCGTCGCGACGCCCGGCACGCACTCTCGCCGCACCGGCCGAAAGCCCAAGTACGTCCAGTACGAGGACTTCCGGCCGGCACGCCGAGAGCACGCACCGGACGCCGCTCCTTGACGGGCAAACGTTGCCTGCCGCGGCACTAGCATGGGCGGGTGCAGACCAGTCCCGCCCATGCCGTCCATCACGGGGACCGCGAGATCGAGACGCTCGAGGAGTTCGACGCGATCGTCTCGGCACGCGGCACGCTCTCCGGCTTCCGCGTCCAGGCCGTCGATCTGACCGACCGGACCCGGGAGTTGCTCACCACCGACACCGCCGAGGCGGTGTTCCTCGGCTGCCGGATGCGCCCCGACGCGGCGGAGAAACTCCGCGCCGACGGCGCCCTGGTCCTGCCGCCGGTGCCCGGACTGCCCTTCGACCCGTACCGGGGGCATCTCTACACGCCCGGCGACCTGTTCGCCTCGCTCGACAAGGGCTACGAGGCGACTCCGGACGCGCTGGCCTACGCGTGGTTCCAGCGGACGAAGGCGAACGGCGACATCTTCGCCTCCATGCTGCGCGCGGTCCACGACGACTCCATGTCCGACGCCCTCGACGAACTCCTGCGCGGCGCGCGGGTGGTGGGGGTGATGGGCGGTCACGCGATGGCCCGCGGCACCCGGCAGTTCCTGGGCGCCGCCCGGCTCGGACGGGCGCTGTCGCTGGCCGGCTTCACCGTGGCGACGGGCGGCGGCCCGGGCGCGATGGAGGCGGCGAACCTCGGCGCCTACGCGACCCCCTACGACGAGGCAATGCTGGACGAGGCCTGCCGACTGCTGGCGGCCGCGCCCTCGTTCACGCCGTCGATCACCGACTGGGCGCGGGCCGCTTTCGAGGTGCGCACCCGCTGGCCGAAGGGCAACCACTCGGTCGGGATCCCCACCTGGTTCTACGGCCACGAGCCGCCGAACGCCTTCGCGTCCCACATCGCGAAGCACTTCGCCAACGCCACGCGTGAGGACGGACTGCTGGCCCGCTGCAACGCCGGTGTGGTCTTCCTGCCGGGCGCCGCCGGCACCGTACAGGAGATCTTCGACAACGCGACGCCGAACTACTACGAGTCGCGCGGTGAACCCACGCCCATGGTCCTGGTGAACCGGGCGCACTGGACGGAGAAGCTGCCGGCCTGGCCGCTGCTGCGGTCCCTCGCCCGGGAGCGTTCCATGGACGCCCGGATCGCCCTCGTGGACCGGATCGAAGAGGCTCCGGAGGCGTTGAAACGTCTGGGTGGTTAACGAAAGAGCAAAGCCCAGGCCTGCGGTAGGCATATGCGTTGACACTACTTATGCGCTGCTTATAGACCTGAGAGCCACATGGGAGTGTTGATACATCGTCAACCCTCCCTCAACCCCCCGCATTTGCGCATCTTCCGTAAAGGACAAACGTGGCAGTTCTGTCCGTATCACGTCGTACCGTCGCGCGCTCCGTGCGCGCCATCGGTGTCGTCTCCGCGTCCGCCGCGCTCACGCTCGGCATTGCCGGCAGCGCGGCGGCCTGCAACATCAACGAGTTCTCGGCCGAGGCCGAGTGTGACGGTGACAAGGGTGTCATCACCGTCACCGACGTCGACCCGGCCGGTGTCCCCGCGACCGTCACCGTGTTCCTGCAGAACAACGGCGCCGACATCAAGAAGATCGGCGAGCAGGTGGTCAAGGGCAGCCGTGAGGGCACCACCATCACCTTCGAGGAGGACTGGAAGCCGAACGCCGAGTACCGCATCCACGTCAAGGCCAAGCCCTATGTCGACGAGGACATCAAGCCGAACCTGACGACCCCGTCGACCCCGTGCAAGGAGACGGAGGAGGAGCCCCCGGCTTCGACGCCTCCTCCCGCGACTCCCTCGACCCCGGAGGACGAGGAGTCCGAGTCTCCGACCCCGTCGGCTTCCGAGTCGGAGCCGGCGGCGGAGACCGGGAGCACCCCGCCGGCGGACACGTCGGGCAACGCGCCTTCCCCGGCCGGTGAGTCCAACCTCGCCGAGACCGGCGCCAACTCCAACACCGGCCTGATCGCCGGTGTCGCGGGCGCGCTGGTCGCGATCGGCGGTGGCGCGGTCTTCTTCGGCATGCGCCGTCGCGGGGCGAACAGCGAGCACTGATCCCGCACGGACACAGGAGCGGCCCGTCCCCCTCGGGGGGCGGGCCGTTGCGTCGTGCCGGACGCTCAGCCGAACGTCGCCCGCTCCAGCCAGAACTCCAGCAGCTCCCGGTCGCCGAGCACCTCCACCTCGGGGGCGTCCAGCGGCACCCGGCGGCAGAACGCCAGCAGCACCGCGGTGAGCGGCCCGCGCAGGGCGACCGTGGCCTTCTCATGGTCCCGGCGCCAGGAGACACCCTCCTCGGTGAGCTCGATCAGCCACTCCGCGTGGGTGTCCGCGCCGGTGTCCGTGGCGTGCAGATGGAGGGTGCGCCGGGGCCCGCGCAGCTCGTGCACCGAGTCCTCCGGATCCGTGCGCTGCGCCCACACGACGATCTCCAGCCATTCGTCGATCGCGTCGGCGGCGGCGTCGGGCGCGACCTCGAAGGGCAGTCCCGCGGCGAGGGCCGCGTCCGCGCGGTGGACGATCAGCTCGTGCGTCATACGGCGGGCCCAGAACCCGGCGTGGGGCAGGTCCGCCCAGCTCCACACCTTCGCGTCCGGCCCGGCCGTGCGCAGGTCGCCGACGATCAGCTCGCCGGACCGGGCCAGCCAGGCGTCCAGCGCGCCGCGGTCGCCCCACTCCTCCGGCCCGTCGTACTCGGGCACCCGCTCCTCGGGTATCTCGTCCTCGGCCCCGGTGCGCACCATCAGCGCGGCCCAGCGCAGGGAGCCGCCGACGTGCCGTACGAGCTGCTCCAGGGACCACTCGGGGGTGGTCGGCACCGGTGCGGACAGATCGGCGCCGGACGTCACCACGGTCCGCAGCAGCGCCACCTGACCGGCGATCTCCTGGCAGTAACGGTCGTACGCGAGTTGAGTCATGACGCACACCCTAGGCAGCCGCCGTCACCCCAGCACGGCGATTTCCGCCTCGTCGAACTCCACGCCGACCTCGTCCCCGACCTCCGGCGCGGCCCGCAGCGGGCAGGCCGCCTCCAGCCTGGGCGCGTCCTCGGGCTGGAGGTGCACGGCGACATGGGTGCCCCGGAAGGTGCGCGCCGCCACCGTGCAGCGCAGCCCCTCCTCGACCGGGACCAGACGGACCCCCGCGGGCCGCACCAGCAGCGCCCGCGTGCCCTGCGGGGCGCCGTCCGGCACGGGGACCTTGCCCCAGGGGGTCACGGCGGCCCCGTCCCCGACGGCCGCCTCGACGACGTTCTCGAAGCCGAGGAAGCGCGCCACGAAGGCGTCGGCCGGGCGCTGCCACACCTCGAGCGGCGTGCCGGACTGGGCGATCCGCCCGTCCCGCATCACCACCACCCGGTCGGCAAGCGCGAACGCCTCACCCTGGTCGTGGGTGACGGCGAGCACGGTGGTGCCCAGCCTCCCGAACAGCTCGCGCAGTTCGACGACGAGCCGTTCCCTGAGCGACCGGTCGAGCTGGCCGAGCGGCTCGTCCAGCATCAGCAGCCGGGGGCTGGGGGCCAGGGCGCGGGCCAGCGCGACGCGCTGCTGCTCGCCCCCGGACAGCGCGGCGACGGCCCGCCCGGCCGCCCCGGGCAGCCCCACCAGGTCCAGCAGCTCCGCCACGCGCTCCGCCTGCCGGGCCCGTGACGCGCCGTGCATCCGCAGCCCGAACGCCACGTTGCCGCCCACGTCACGCTGCGGGAAGAGCTGGTGGTCCTGGAACATCAGCCCCACCCCGCGCCGGTGCGGGGGCACGCCCGACTGGTCCTGCCCGTCGAGCAGGATCCGCCCGGCGTCCAGGGGCTGCAGACCCGCGACGGCCCGCAGCAGCGTCGACTTGCCGCTGCCGCTGGGCCCGAGCACACACACGATCTCCCGCTCGGCCACCGCCAGGTCGACCGCGTCCAGCACCGCCCGGCCGCCGAAGCGGACGGTGGCGCCCTGAAGGCTCAGCAGCATCTAGAACTCCCCGGTCCGGTCGGTCCGCAGCCGCTCCAGCACCAGCAGCGCCACCGCGCACACGATCATCAGAATCGTCGACAGGGCCATCGCCTGGCCGTAGTTGAGGTCTCCGGGCCGCCCGAGCAACCGCTCCACGGCCACCGGCAGCGTGGGGTTCTCCGGCCGCGCGATGAACACCGTCGCCCCGAACTCCCCCAGCGACACCGCGAAGGCGAACCCGGCCGCGACGAGCAGCGCCCGCCGCACCATCGGCAGGTCCACCTCGCGCCAGGCCCGCCACGGCGACGCCCCGAGCACCGCCGCCGCCTCCCGCAGCCGCACGTCCACCGCCCGCAGCACCGGCAGCATGGTCCGCACGACGAACGGCACGCCCACGAGCGCCTGGGCGAGGGGGACCAGGATCCAGGAGGCGCGCAGGTCCAGCGGCGGCTCGTCGAGGGCGATCAGGAAGCCGAACCCGACGGTCACCGCCGACACCCCGAGCGGCAGCATCAGCAGGGCGTCGAACCCGCGCACCAGCCGTCCCGCGTCCCGCCGGGTCAGCGCGACGGCCGCGAGACCGCCGATCACCACGGCGATGGCGGTGGCGGCGAGGGCGTACTGGAGCGAGTTGCCGACCGCCTCGACCGGCGGGACCAGGAACACCCCGCCGTCGTCCTCGGTCAGCGCCCGGTAGTAGCCGAGGCCGGCGCCCTCGAAGGAACGCTGCACCAGCACCGCGAGGGGCAGCAGGAGCAGTACGGCGACGGTGGCGACGACTCCGCCCAGCAGCGCCCACTGCCCGGCGCCGCGCGGCCGGCGGGCGGTCACCGAGGCGTCCACCAGCCGCAGCGCGGTCTCCCGGCGCCGGACGGTCCAGGCGTGCAGGGCGAGGATCGAGCCCACGGCGAGGAACTGGATCATCGTCAGCACGGCGGCCGTGGACAGGTCGAAGATCTCGGAGGTCTGCCGGTAGATCTCCACTTCGAGCGTGGAGAAGGTCGGTCCGCCGAGGATCTGCACCACGCCGAAGGAGGTGAAGGTGAACAGGAACACCATCAGCGCGGCGGCCGCCACGGCGGGCGCGAGCGCGGGCAGGGTGACGGTCCGCCAGGCCGCGAACCGGGAGGCGCCGAGCATCCGTGCGGCCTCCTCCTGCCGCGGGTCGAGCTGGGCCCACAGGCCGCCCACGGTGCGCACGACGACGGCGTAGTTGAAGAACACGTGCGCGAGCAGGATCGCCCACACCGTGGTGTCCAGGCGCACCCCCCACACCGCGTCGAGGAGCCCGCCGCGCCCGACCAGCGCCATGAACGCCGAACCGACGACGACCGTGGGCAGCACGAACGGCACCGTGACCACGGCCCGCAGCACCTGCTTGCCGGGGAAGTCGAAGCGGGCGAAGACATAGGCGCCGGGCAGGGCGATCAGCAGGGTGAGGGCGGTGGAGACGACGGCCTGCCAGGTGGTGAACCACAGCACCTGCCGGACGTCGGACTGGGCCAGTACCTCCCCGATCCGCCCGAGCTGCCAGCTCCCGTCCGTCTTCAGTCCGCGCGCGACGATCGCGGCGACGGGATAGGCGAAGAAGACGGCGAAGAACGCGACGGGCACGGCCATCAGACCGAGCCGCGCCGCGTTCCCGCGCCGTCCGGCCGCGGCTCGCGTCACTTCAGTACGAGCGAGGTCCACGACTTGACCCACTGGTCACGGTTCTCGGCGATCTTCGCCGGGTCCATGGTCTGCGGCTCCTTCGCCTGCGGCCCGAACCGCGTGAACTCCTCGGGCACCTCGGCGCCCTCCACCACCGGGTACACGAACATGTTGAGCGGCATGTCCTCCTGGAACCGCTTACCGACCATGAAGTCGAGCAGCGCCTTCGCGCCCTCGGGGTTCTTGGCGTTGGCCAGCAGGCCCGCGTACTCGACCTGGCGGAAGCAGGTGCCCTCGGCCACGCCGGTGGGCGCCGTCTCCGGCCTGGGGTCGGCGTAGATCACCTCGGCGGGCGGCGAGGAGGCGTAGGACACGACGAGCGGACGGTCGGCCTTGGCCTTCCTGCCGCCGGCCGAGCCGGAGAACTCCTCGTTGTAGGCCTGCTCCCAGCCGTCGACCACCTTGACGCCGTTGGCCTTGAGCTTCTTCCAGTACTCCGGCCAGCCCTCGTCGCCGTACTTCGCGGCGGTGCCGAGCAGGAAGCCCAGGCCGGGTGAGGAGGTGGAGGCGTTCTCGACGACGAGGAGGTCCTTGTACTCGGGCTTGATCAGGTCGCCGAAGGTCTTCGGCGGGGTCAGGTCGTTCTCGTTGAACCACGCCTTGTCGTAGTTGACGCAGATGTCGCCGGTGTCGACGGGGGTGACCCGGTGCTTGTCCCCGTCCGCGCGGTAGCCGGGCAGGACCTTGTCCGCGCCCTTGGCCTCGTACGGCTGGAACAGCCCGTTGTCGAGGGCGCGGGAGAGCAGGGTGTTGTCGACGCCGAAGAAGACGTCGCCCTGGGGGTTGTCCTTGGTCAGGACGGCCTTGTTCACGGCCTGCCCGGCGTCGCCGTCCTCGAGGACCTTCAGCTTGTGGCCGGACTCCTTCTCGAAGGCGGCGACGACGTCCTCGGACACGGCCCACGAGTTGTGACTGACGAGGGTCACGGTGCTCGACCCGCCGCCGCCGGCGCTGCCGCCGTCGTCGGACGACCCGCACGCGGACAGCGTGACCAGTCCCAGCCCGACGGCCAGGACGGTGACCTTCTTGGTGATGCCCACTTGATTCCTCCTGGGGGTGACCAGGAAGAGACGCGGCCCTGCCCGGGACCCCTGGGCGGAGTCCCGGGCAGGGCGCAACAGCTCGAGTGATGACCGATCTCCCTACCCAGAATGACCTGGGCCAGGTTCGGAGGGTCTGCGGCCGGTGCCGCACTCTCAGCGCTGTGGCGCTCCCCTGTCGGAATATGAGGTTGTACTTACCTAGGACTTACTCGGGTCACCTTACCGCTCGGTCGCGGCGAGCTGACCGCACGCCCCGTCGATCTCCTGTCCACGGGTGTCCCGGATCGTCACCGGCACACCGTGCGCGGCGATCGCCTCCACGAACGCCTTCTCGTCCTCGGGGCGGGAGGCGGTCCACTTGGAGCCGGGCGTCGGGTTGAGCGGGATGAGATTGACGTGCACGGGGCGGCCCTTGAGCAGCCGTCCCAGCCGGTCACCGCGCCACGCCTGGTCGTTGATGTCCCGGATGAGCGCGTACTCGATGGACAGCCGCCGCCCCGACCTGGCCGCGTACTCGAACCCGGCGTCGAGCACCTCGCGCACCTTCCACCGCGTGTTCACCGGGACGAGGGTGTCGCGCAGCTCGTCGTCGGGGGCGTGCAGCGAGATCGCGAGCCGGCACTTGAAACCCTCGTCGGAGAAGCGGTGGATCGCCGGGACGAGGCCCACGGTGGACACGGTGATCCCTCGCTGCGACAGCCCGAGCCCGTCCGGCTCGGGGTCGGTGAGCCGCCGGATGGCGCCCACCACCCGGTTGTAGTTGGCGAGCGGTTCCCCCATGCCCATGAACACGATGTTGCTCAGCCGCGCCGGCCCGCCGGGCACCTCGCCGTCCCGGAGCGCCCGCATGCCGTCCACGATCTGGTGCACGATCTCGGCCGTCGACAGGTTCCGGTCGAGACCCGCCTGCCCCGTGGCGCAGAACGGGCAGTTCATACCGCACCCGGCCTGCGAGCTGATGCACATGGTCACCCGGTCCGGGTAGCGCATCAGCACGGACTCGACGAGCGTGCCGTCGAACAGCTTCCACAGCGTCTTGCGCGTCGTCCCCTGGTCGGTCGACAGATGCCGTACGACCGTCATCAGCTCCGGCAGCAGCGCCTCCCGCAGCTTGCCGCGCGCGCCGGCCGGGATGTCGGTCCACTGCTCCGGATCGTGCGCGTACCGCGCGAAGTAGTGCTGCGAGAGCTGCTTGGCACGGAACCCCTTCTCACCGGCCGCGACGACCGCCTCCTTGCGCTCGGCGGGCGTGAGATCGGCAAGGTGCCGCGGCGGCCGTTTCGCTCCGCGGGGTGCGGCGAAGGTGAGCTCACCGGGGGCGGGTCGGGCCACGGTCGGGCAACTCCTCTGAAAGACGGGGTCCGGTCGTTCTGCGGGCGCGGACGGCGGCACGGCCGTGCCGCCGGCCCGGGGACCGGATGCCTCCCGCGGGTGGCGGGGACGTACGAAAGGGCCCGCGTTCCCACGCGAGCCCTTCCAGAGTACCTGTTCGCCGTCAACCCGATCCGACGAAGATCACCAGCAGCAACCACACCACCGGCGCCGTCGGCAGCAGGGAGTCCAGGCGGTCCATGATGCCGCCGTGGCCGGGCAGGAGCGTGCCCATGTCCTTGATGCCCAGGTCGCGTTTGATCATGGACTCGCCGAGGTCGCCCAGGGTGGCGCTGACCGCGACCGCGAGGCCCAGCAGCACGCCCTGCCACCAGCGGCCGTCGTCGATCAGGAACTGCATGCACAGGGCGCCCGCGGCCATCGCGAAGGCGATCGCGCCCAGCAGGCCCTCGCGGGTCTTGCCGGGGCTGATCCGCGGGGCGAGCTTGTGGCTGCCGAAGCGCCAGCCGACCGCGTAGGCGCCCGTGTCGCTGACCACGGTCAGCAGGAGGAAGGTGAGGACGCGCCACGAGCCGTCGTCGGCGGTGAGCATCATCGCGACGAAGGTCGCCAGGAACGGGACGTAGAACGCCGCGAAGACGCCCGCCGTGACGTCCCTGAGGTAGCCCTCGGGCGGCGCCGTCATCCGCCAGACGAGCACCGCCAGCGTGGTGAGCGCCATGGCGACCCACGCGCCCTCGGCACCCCGGGCGTACCCGGCGACGACCATGGCCGCGCCGCCGAGCGCGAGCGGGACGAGGGGCGCCTTGATGTCCTTGCGCTCCTCGAGCCGCGTCGTCAGCTCCCACAGGCCGACCACGACGGCGACGACGATCACCCCGACGAAGACGGCCTTGACGACGAACAGCGACGCGACGATCACCGCGCCGAGTCCGACGCCGACGCCTATCGCGGCGCCGAGGTCGCGGCCCGCGCTCTTCTTCTGCGGGGCGGGCGCCGGCTGCGGGGCGTCGGGCATGGGCTCCGGATTCTGCTGCACCTCCCCGGGGTGGGGCCGTGCCTGCGGCGTCTCGTCTCGGAACAGAGGACCGCTCAGCCGAGCGGCCCCCCGGCCCGCATCCTGGTCTCCGCCGTGGTCGGGCACGTCGGGCACGAGGGGCAGGGGGCGAGTCTGCTGCGCGTAGTGCGCATCGTACGCGGGACCCGCCGGGACAGCCCCCTGGCCGGGCCCGTGGTCGGCAGGCCCCCAGTACCCGGTCTGCGGCGTCCCCCAGGAAGAGTCGTTCATCAGACCTCGAGCAGTTCCGCTTCCTTGTGCTTCAGGAGCTCGTCCACCTGGGCGACGTACTTCGCCGTGGTGTCGTCGAGCTCCTTCTCCGCACGGCGGCCCTCGTCCTCGCCGACCTCGCCGTCCTTGATCATCTTGTCGATCGCGTCCTTGGCCTTGCGGCGCACGGCGCGGATGGACACCTTGGCGTCCTCGCCCTTGGCCTTGGCCACCTTGATGAACTCACGCCGGCGCTCCTCGGTCAGCTCGGGGAACACCACCCGGATGATGTTGCCGTCGTTGCTCGGGTTGACGCCCAGGTCGGAGTCGCGGATGGCCTGCTCGATGTTGCGCAGCGCGCTCTTGTCGAACGGCGTCACCACGGCCATGCGCGGCTCGGGCACGGAGAACGAGGCCAGTTGGTTGATCGGCGTCGGCGCGCCGTAGTAGTCGGCCACGATCTTGTTGAACATCGCCGGGTGCGCACGGCCGGTGCGGATCGCGGCGAAGTCCTCCTTGGCGACCACGACGGCCTTCTCCATCTTCTCCTCGGCCTCGAGGAGGGTCTCTTCGATCACCACTTGCTCCTGCGTGTCTTGAGTAGGCCCGGCTGCGGTTCCTTGATCGGGGCGGCGGCCGGCTGCGTCGCGTCTTCTTCCTGCACGGTTCCCGACCGGCAGGACATTGTCCATCCCCCGGTCAGTTGCGTCCCGCGTGGTCACCCACAAGCGTGCCGATCTTCTCACCCTTGACCGCGCGGGCGATATTGCCCTCCTTCAGAAGCTCGAAGACGACGATCGGCAGGCGGTTGTCACGGCAGAGCGTGACGGCCGTGGCGTCGGCGACCTTCAGGTCCCGGGTGATGACCTCGCCGTAGCCGAGCGCGTCGAACTTCACGGCGTCGGGATTGGTCTTGGGGTCGGAGTCGTAGACCCCGTCCACGCCGTTCTTGCCCATGAGCAGCGCTTCGGCGTCGATCTCCAGGGCGCGCTGGGCGGCGGTGGTGTCGGTGGAGAAGTACGGCATGCCCATACCGGCGCCGAAGATGACCACGCGGCCCTTCTCCAGGTGGCGCACGGCGCGCAGCGGAATGTAGGGCTCGGCGACCTGTCCCATGGTGATGGCGGTCTGCACACGGCAGTCCACGCCCTCCTTCTCCAGGAAGTCCTGGAGGGCGAGGCAGTTCATCACGGTGCCGAGCATGCCCATGTAGTCGGAGCGGGCCCGGTCCATGCCGCGGACCTGGAGCTCCGCGCCGCGGAAGAAGTTGCCGCCGCCGATGACGATCGCGATCTGCGCCCCGTCCCGTACGACGGCCGCGATCTCACGTGCGATGGCGTGCACCACGTCGGGGTCGACACCCAGTCCCCCGCCACCGGAGAAGGCCTCTCCGGACAGCTTCAGCAGAAACCGGCCGCGTACTTTGCCGTCGTCGCTCTTCTCAGCCTTGGTGGTCATGGGGGATTCCGCCTCTTTCGCGTGTTGCACATGCGAGAAGGCCATTGCCGGTGGGGCGTGGTTCGCATCCCATGCGGCAATGGCCTCCTCGTCAGATCTGCTGTCGTCCGGCACGCGCGCATGCGCGGACGCCTGTCCGAACGACTGCTGTCGACCCTATCGGGGTCGCACGCCCGTCGCGGTACGGACTCAGATGCCGACCTTGATGCGCGTGAAGCGCTTCAGGGTGACACCGGCCTCGTCCAGGACCTTCTGGACGGACTTCTTGTTGTCGAGCGCGTAGGGCTGGCCGAGCAGCGTGGCGTCCTTGAAGAAGCCGTTGAGGCGACCCTCGACGATCTTCGGCAGGGCGGCCTCGGGCTTGCCCTCGGCGCGGGTGGTCTCCTCGGCGATGCGGCGCTCGGCCTCGACGACCTCGGCCGGGACGTCCTCCTTGGAGAGGTACTTCGGCGCGAAGGCAGCGATGTGCTGGGCGACGCCCTTGGCGATCTCGGCGTTGGGCTTGTCCAGCTCGACGAGCACACCGATCTGCGGGGGCAGGTCGGGCATCGTGCGGTGCATGTACGCCGTCACGTAGCCGTCGGCGAACTGCGCGAAGCGGTCCAGGACGATCTTCTCGCCCAGGTTGGCGTTGGCCTCGTCCACGAACGCCTGGACGGTCTTGCCGGGCTCGATCTCGGAGGCGAGCAGGGCCTCGAGGTCGGCCAGGGAGGTCTTCGCGACGTGCTCGGCGATGGCGGTGGCGACGCCCTGGAACTTCTCACCCTTGGCGACGAAGTCCGTCTCGCACTTCAGCTCGACCAGGACACCGGAGGAATTGTCGGCGGCGATGATCGAGACCACGGCGCCGTTCTCGGCGGAGCGGCCCTCGCGCTTGGCGACGCCCTTCTGGCCCTTGATGCGGAGCGCCTCGACGGCCTTGTCGACGTTGCCGTCGGCCTCGTCCAGCGCCTTCTTGCAGTCCATCATGCCGGCGCCGGTGAGCTCCCGGAGCTTCTTGACGTCGGCGGCGGTGTAGTTCGCCATGAGTCTGTGAATCTTTCTCGAAGTCTGGAGGTTCGGAGATCCGCGGGTCGGGGCCCGCCTGCGGGCGGGCCTCCGGCTCGCCGCTGACCTACGGGTGGACGGCGGGGGCGGCGAGTGCCGCCGCTCCCGCCGTCAACGGCTCGGACGGGGCGGTCAGGCCTGCTCGGCCTCGGCGGCGGGAGCCTCGGCCTTCTTCTCACTCTCGGCCTTCTCGCCCTCGGCCTTCTCGCCCTCGGCGGCGGCCGGAGCGGCCTCCTCGGCCTTCTTCTCGCCCTCGAGCAGGTCGCGCTCCCACTCGGCCAGCGGCTCGCCGGCGGCCTTCTCGCCCTTGCCCTCACCGGCGGCACCGGAACGGGCGATGAGGCCCTCGGCGACGGCGTCGGCGATCACGCGGGTGAGCAGGGTGACGGAGCGGATCGCGTCGTCGTTGCCCGGGATCTTGTAGTCGACCTCGTCCGGGTCGCAGTTGGTGTCGAGGATGGCGACGACCGGGATGTTGAGCTTCCGGGCCTCGCCGACCGCGATGTGCTCCTTCTTGGTGTCCACGATCCAGACGGCGCTGGGCACCTTCTGCATCTCGCGGATACCGCCGAGGGTCTTCTCCAGCTTGGCCTTCTCGCGGGAGAGGACCAGCAGCTCCTTCTTGGTGAGGCCGGAGGCGGCCACGTCCTCGAAGTCGATCTGCTCGAGCTCCTTGAGGCGCTGCAGACGCTTGTAGACGGTCGAGAAGTTGGTGAGCATGCCGCCCAGCCAGCGCTGGTTGACGTAGGGCATGCCGACGCGGGTGGCCTGCTCGGCGATGGCCTCCTGCGCCTGCTTCTTCGTGCCGACGAACATGACCGTGCCGCCGTGGGCGACGGTCTCCTTGACGAACTCGTAGGCGCGGTCGATGTACGACAGCGACTGGAGCAGGTCGATGATGTAGATGCCGTTGCGCTCCGTGAAGATGAAGCGCTTCATCTTCGGGTTCCAACGACGGGTCTGGTGACCGAAGTGGACGCCGCTCTCCAGCAGCTCCCGCATCGTGACGACGGCCATGGCCGTATCTCCTTGAATTTCTCGGTTGTGCCGCGGATGCCGGACGGCCTCCGCGCCTGACGCCCACGACGCGCCGTTGCCGCAAGGACCGAGGGGCGCTGACATCGGGTTTCCGGCTGTGACCGGGCCCGATGCCGGGGCGTGCGAAGTCGACCCGGTGGCCCGGGTCGCCACCAGAAGTGTACGGGACCCGCGGGGCCGCGGGTGACGCCGTTGTCCACAACCCGGGCGGTCGTCCACAGGTCCCTGCGGTGAGCGCCCGTTGGCGGCACGCTGCGGGCATGCGAAAGAGGCGAGGGGCGAGGGCGGCGGTACGGCTGACCCTGCTGGTGATCATGACCGTGGCGGCGCTGCTGGCCCCGCCACCGCCGTCCTGGCTGCCGACGGCGGCGGTGGGGCCGGTGCGGGACGACGGCACGGTCCCGGCCGTGGGACGGACCTGGCCGGTGGGGACACGGCCCCCGGTGCTGCGCGGCTGGGAGCCCCCGGCGACGGCGTACGGGCGCGGGCACCGGGGCGTGGACCTGGCGGCCGCGCCGGGGGCGCCGGTCCGGGCGGTGGCGGCGGGCCGGGTCTCCTTCGCCGGCCGGGTGGCCGGACGGGGCGTCGTCTCGGTGGAGCTGGCGGGCACGGGCGACCCGCCCCTGCGCACGACCTACGAACCGGTCGGCGCCTCGGTGGCCGAGGGCGACGAGGTGACGGCCGGCGAGACGATCGGCACGGTGGAACCGACGGGCTCCCACTGCACGGCCCCGTGCGTCCACTGGGGCCTGCTACGAGCCGACGCCTACCTCGACCCCCTCACCCTGCTCCCCCCATGGCTGCTCCACAGAGACCCACCACGGCTCCTCCCGGTCCTGTCGGCCCCGGCACCCGATTGAGCCCCCACCCCGCGCGGCCCCCGACGGTGCGCCACGCCCCTGCCTACCCACCCACCACGGCCGACTCCACCCGGAGTGGCACGCGGGGCCGACGGACGCGGCTCGCCGTCCCACCACAGGAGGCAACAACTCCGAGTGCGGCCCCACACGCGGGCGGGGCACGCCCCGGCACACCGCCGCCGCCCCAACTGGCCCACCCGCCACGGCTCACCTCACCCGGAGACGCGCGAAACCGGCGGACGCGGCTCCCTGTCCCACCGCAGGAGGCAACAACTCCGAGTGCGGCCCCACACGCGGGCGGGGCACGCCCCGGCACACCGCCGCCGCCCCTACCGGCCCACCCGCCACGGCCCCACTCCGACCGCGGGGGAGCGGGGCCGACGGACGCGGCTCGCTGTCCCGCCGCAGGGGGCAGCAGCTGCGGGACGGCGTGCCCCGGTGTGGGGGCTCCGGCGGGGCCGGAGGTTGGCGGGTGGCGGGGGTCAGCCCCGGGCGCCCTTGAGGGCCATGGTGACCGCTGCTTCCGTGATCTCGTCGGGGTGTTCCGCCGCGCCCAGTTCGATGCGGCGCACCGCGGCGTCGACCACGCCCTGGAGAAGCATGGCCGCGAGGCGGGGCTGGGTGTGGCCCAGGCCTGCCAGCGCCTCACCGATCATCGTGACCAGACCGCCGTGCGCGGCGCGGATCTTCTCGCGTGCGCCCTCGTCGAGCTCGCTCGCGGAGATGGCGACCACGGCGCGGTGCCGCCGGTCCCCGACCAGCCGCAGCTGGGTGCGCACATACGCCTCGATCTTGGCCTCGGCCCCGTCGGCGGCCGCCATCGCGGCCTCGACCTCGGCCGCCCAGACCGGGAAGTCGACCTCGCACAGCTCCTCGACGACGGCCGCCCGCGAGCGGAAGTACTCGTACACGGACGAACGCGCGAGGCCGGTGCGCTCGGCGAGGGCCGGGAAGGTCAGTGCCTCCGTACCGCCCTCGGACAGCAGGGAGCGAGCCGCGTCCAGCAGGGCGGCTCGCTGCATCGACCGGTGCTCGGCCACGGAGGCCGCTCGAATCCTTGGCACGCCGTCCACTTTACGGAGGCGCGGCCCGCGGCGGCCAGAGGATCGGCCGGCTCTGAGCCGGACGGGCTCAGCGGCCGAAGCTCGCCAGCTTCGCGCGCAGCTGGAGCACGGACTTGGTGTGGATCTGGCTGACCCGGCTCTCGGTCACGCCCAGCACGTTGCCGATCTCGGCGAGCGTGAGGCCCTCGTAGTAGTACAGCGTGACCACGGTCTTCTCCCGCTCGGGGAGCGTGTTGATGGCCCGGGCGAGGAACCTGCGCAGCTCCCGGTCCTCGGCCACCTCCACCGGATTGTCGGCGGCGGTGTCCTCCAGGGTGTCCATGAAGCTCAGCTGGTCGCCGCCGTCGCCCCCGGCGTGCAGCAGTTCCTCCAGGGCGACGACGTTCGCCAGCGACAGCTGGCTGAAGACCGCGTGCAGCTCGCCCACCGTGATGCCCATCTCGGCGGCGACCTCGCTCTCCGACGGCGTGCGCCGCAGCCGCGCCTCCAGCGTGGCGTAGGCGCGCTCCACGTTGCGCGCCTTCTGCCGCACCGAGCGGGGGATCCAGTCCAGCGCCCGCAGCTCGTCGATCATCGCGCCCCGGATGCGGGTGATCGCGTAGGTCTCGAACTTGATCTCCCGGTCGACATCGAACTTCTCGATGGCGTCGATCAGCCCGAAGACCCCGGAGGAGACGAAGTCCGCCTGCTCGACGTTGGGCGGCAGCCCCACACTGACGCGGCCGGCGACGTACTTCACCAGCGGCGAGTAGTGCAGGATCAGCTGCTCCCGCAGTCGTTCGTCCCCCGTCGCCTTGTACGACCGCCACAACTCGTCGAGCGTCGAGGGAGCGGGCGGCCGCACGCTGCCACCGTCGCGGGCGGCTGGGGGGATCGCCGCCCGGTCGGACCCGGAGGTGTGCTGGGGCATTCGTCGCCTAGTGCCGTTCTGCCGTGGGCTGGTGCTGGCTGGGTGCGTTGTCTGTCCGATGTCGAGTTGCCTGTCCGTGTCGGGAATCCTCGTGAGCGTAGCGTGACTACGGCGTCGCGGTGTGCGAAGAACCGAGGTGGGACCGTGCGCAGATTCGTTCCTGGGGCCGTCCCACCGGGGCACGCCGATCGCTCTGAGTGATCACCGGGGTCCCTCAACTGGCGTATCCACCAAGGGGTGTCGGGGTTCCCTCGGACGGCCGAACACGCTCCGTCAACGGGTGTCGCGGCCGTCGCGGACCGACATCACGGCGTGGCGCGTCAACTTCCAGCCGTCGCCGTGTCGTTCGACGTGACCAAGTGCTCGTAGTTCGTACAGTCTCGCGATCGCGTCGTCCGGCGTGGTCTGCGCGGCCCGCGCGATCTCGTCCGGCCGGGCCGTTCCGCGGGCGGGGAGCGCGGCGAGGACCTGGCGCCCCGCCGGGTCGAGGAGGTCGCGGGGCAGCACCGGTCCCCGTCGCTCGGGGGCGAGCTCGCCCATGTCCCCGACCAGTTCGACGACCTCGTCGGCGTCGGTGACCAGGACGGCGTCCTGGCGCAGCAGCTCGTGCACCCCGGCGGAGAGCCCGCTGGTGGCCGGTCCCGGGACTCCTATCGTGTGCCGGCCCAGCCGCCGGGCCGCCCGGGCGGTCACCAGCGAGCCGCTGCGGTGGGCGGCCTCCACCACGACCGTGCCCCGGGTGAGGGCGGCGATCACCCGGTTCCGCAGGATGAATCTGCTCGGTGTCGGGTGATCACCGGGCGGCAGCTCGCCGACGACGAGTCCCTGGTCGGCGATTCTGCCGATCAGTCCGGCGTGTCCGCGCGGATAGGGCCGGTCGAGGCCGCAGGCGAGGACGGCGACGGTGGCGCCGCCCGATCCCAGTGCGCCGCGGTGGGCGGCGCCGTCGACCCCGTAGGCACCGCCGGAGACCACGATCCAGCCGCGCTCGGCCAGTCCCGCGGCGAGGGTGGCGGCCATGTGCGCGCCGTACTCGGTGCAGGCGCGGGCGCCGACGACGGCGACCGAGCGCAGCGCCCACATGCGCAGGTCAGGGCCGCCGCGCACCCACAGTCCGAGCGGCCGGGCGTCCCCGAGGTCGTCGAGCTGAGCCGGCCATTCGGCGGTCCCGGGACGGACGAAGCGCACCCCGGCCTCCCGCGCGACAGCGAGGTCGCGGCCCGGCTCGGCGCGCTCGGCCCGGGCGGTCAGGCCGGCCCAGCGCCGGTCGCTCACCCCGGGCAGCGGCTCGGTCCGCCGTCGCAGTCGGCGCACCACCTCGTCCACGCCGAGTTCCCTGACCCAGCGCCCGCCGGTCTCGTCGCCGGGTTCCAGGACCCGGGTGAGGAAGATCCGGCCGAGCAGTTCCCCCTCTCCCCCGGCCGCGGCGCTCATACCGCCGCCCCGACCGTCATGGGCACCCCGCGCGGGACGCCGGTGCGCAGTTGCAGGGCGAGGGCGACGTCCCCGGCGTCGGGCCGGTCGTGTCCGCCGAGGTCGGCGACGGTCCAGGCGACCCGCAGCACCCGGTCCAGGCCCCGGGCGGTGAGCACACCGCGCTCCAGGCCGCGCTCGGCGTCGTCCATGGCGCCGGGTGCGGCGTGCCAGCGGCTGCGCAGCTCCCGGCCGGGGACCTCGCTGTTGGTCCGCCACGGTGTGCCGGCGAGCCGCGCCGCCGCGCGCTCCCGGGCGGTGTGTACCCGTGCGGCGACCGTGGCGGTGGTCTCGCCGCGGGCGCCGCTCGCCGTCAGCTCGGTGCGGGTGACGCGGTCGACCTCGACGCGCAGGTCGACCCGGTCGAGCAGCGGCCCGGACAGTCTGGCCTGGTAGCGGCGGATCGCCGAGGGCGGGCATTCGCACTGGTCGCCGGTCCCCGAGAAGCGCCCGCAGGGGCACGGGTTGGCGGCGAGCACCATCAGGAACCGCGCCGGGAAGCGCACGACGCCCGCACTGCGCGCGATGACCACGTGCCCGGCCTCCAGCGGCTGGCGCAAGGCGTCCAGGGCCCGGCTGCTGAACTCCGGTGTCTCGTCCAGGAACAGCACGCCGCGGTGCGCGAGGGAGACCGCTCCCGGCCGGGCCGTGCCGGGGCCGCCGCCGACGAGTGCCTGCATCGTGGCCGAGTGGTGCGGGGCGCAGTAGGGTGCCGTGTCGATCAGAGGCTTGCCCGGGGGCAGCAGGCCCGCCACCGAGTGCACGGCCGTCACCTCGAGGGACGCCTGCCGGTCCAGCGGCGGCAGGATCGGCGGCAGCCGCTCCGCCAGCATGGTCTTGCCGGCGCCGGGCGGCCCCTCGAGGAACAGGTGGTGTCCGCCCGCCGCGGCGACCTCCACCGCCGTCCGCGCCGAGAGCTGGCCCACGACGTCCGCGAGGTCGTGGCCCTGGTGGTGCTGTGCCGCGTCGGCGCTGTGCACGCCGGTGGCCGCTCCGGTGCCGGGGACCCGCAGCCCGGCGAGCAGCGGATCGGGGCGCGACGGTTCCTCGGCCGCCTCCTCGGGCACCGGCTCGTCGGTGAGCACCGCGATCAGCTGGCGCAGGCTGCGGATGCCCAGCACGGACACGCCGGGCACCAGGGCGGCCTCGGCCGCGGCGCACTCGGGCACCACCACCTGCTCGTAGCCCGCGTCGGCCGCGGCCAGCACGGCGGGCAGGATGCCGCGCACCGGCCGTACCCGGCCGTCCAGGCCGAGTTCGCCGATCATCACGATGTCGGCGAGCACCCGGGGGTCGATCCGCTCGGCGGCGCCGAGCACGGCGCACGCGACGGCCAGGTCGAACCCGCTCCCGGCCTTCGGGACCGAGGCCGGGCTGAGCCCCACGGTGAGCTTCTTCTGCGGCCACTCCCCGCCGGAGTTGACCACGGCCGCCCTGACCCGGTCCCGGCTCTCGGTCAGGCTCTTGTCCGGCAGCCCCACCAGCGTGAACGCCGCGACCCCCGGTTCCAGGTCGGCCTGCACCTCCACGACGACGCCCTCGACGCCCACCAGCGCCACCGAGCACGTACGGGCGAACCCCATGTCAGGCCACCCCCCGCACATGCTCGACGACGGGTGCGCCGCGGGCCGGAAGGAGCACGCCGACCACGTCGATGCGGACCCCGCCGGGCGGCGCTCCCCCGTGTTCCTGCAGCCAGCGTTCCGCGAGCCTGCGCAGCCGGCCCGCCTTGGCCGGCGTGACGGCCGCCATGGGGTGCTCGAAGGGCCCTGCCCTGCGGGTCTTCACCTCGCAGACGACCAGGGCATCACCGTCCCTGGCCACGATGTCGATCTCACCGGTCCTGCCGCAGCGCCAGTTGCGCTCCAGGACCGTCATGCCTGCCTGTGCCAGCCGTCGCGCGGCCAGTGTCTCGCCGTACCTGCCGAGTGCGCTGCGTGCCCGTTGTCCGGTCATGTCGAACACCACCTCCGGGGCCAACGGTCACGCAGACCGCTCCGCGGTGTGGGGCCCGGTGCAGAACTCGGCGGCTGTGGACAACTCCGTCACCCGTCCGAGCGAGCGGCGTGCCCGGCTCAGCCGCTCGGGAGCTCCAGATCGCTCTTGTTGAGCTCCTCGATGTTCACATCCTTGAAGGTCAGAACACGTACCTGCTTCACGAAGCGGGCCGGCCGGTACATGTCCCAGACCCAGGCGTCGGCCATGGACACCTCGAAGAACACCTCACCCTGGACCGAGTGCACCTGCATCTCGTAGTCGTTGGTCAGGTAGAAGCGCCGCTCGGTCTCGATCACGTATTTGAACAGCCCGACGACATCGCGGTACTCCCGGTAGAGCTTCAGCTCCATCTCGGTCTCGTACTTCTCGAGGTCCTCGGCGCTCATGGCATGTTCCCCTTCAGCCGTGCGATCCCCCCATTGTGCGCCAGTCCCGGGGGTCACCGGACGATTTCGGTGTCCAGGGTCACGGGCCCGGCAGGGGGACCTTCGTCGAGCAGTGTCCGCAGCAGCCCGGCGAGTCTGGTCGGATACACCGTCTCATGGGCGCGTGCGAGTTCGGACCATGTCCACCACCGGGATCCAGCGACGCTGCGGCGCTCCAGCTCGGTCAGGGCCGTGGCCGCGGTCGCGGTCTGCGCGGTGCGGGCGATGTAGTACCACTCGTCCTGGTCCCAGCGGCGCCCGGCGAACGGGAAGGAGCACCTCCGCCGCCAGAGCACGGGCCCCAGCTCGACGTCCGTGATGCCGGTCTCCTCGGCGAGCTCCCGCAGCGCGGCCTGCTCGCGGGTCTCCTCGCCCTCGACACCACCGCCGGGGGTGAACCACCAGTCGTCGGCGGGATCGTCCGGTTCATGGCCGTGCATCAGCAGGATGCGGTCGTGCGGGTCGAGCAGCACGACCCGGGCGACCCTGCGCAGCCCTCCGGTGTAGGAGTCCTCCCCGGCGGGGACCGGTTCAGCGGCCACCGGCGGTCCCTTCGCCCGCCCGGGCCCGGGCGGCGCCCGCCCGCTTGGCGAGGGGGCCGTACGCGGCCCCGCCGAGCACGAGCACCGCGCCGCCGATCACCAGCGCCACGACGGTCCTGAGCGGGCCGGGTGAGGAGAGCGCACCGAGCTGTTCGAAGCCGGTGGGGGCCGCCAGCATGCCCTCCATCGGCCAGGCCACGGCGTCGACCCGGGCCTGGACCGCGCCGCGGGAGACGGTGCCACTGGCGGCGTCGGTCAGATGGGCCGTGGAGTCCACCGACCCGGAACGCTCGTCACCGAGCAGGAACAGCCGCCCCTTGGGAACGGTCACCTCGGGAAAGTCGGCGAACCCGTTCACCTCGTCCTCGGGGAGATACGGTTCGTCGATCTCCTTGCCGTTCACCTTCAGCCTGCCGTCCTGGCAGCAGGAGACCTTGTCGCCGCCCACGGCGACCACCCGCTTCACCATGGGGGCGTTCGACCAGGTCGCGTCCTTGAAGACGACGACGTCACCGCGGCGGACGTCGCCGCCGTCGATGCGCTGCGCCAGCACCCGGTCGCCGGCGCCGATGGTCGGCGCCATCGAGGTGGTGGGCACGGTGTACGGCCGGTAGACCACCGCGCCCCAGACGAATCCGCCGAGGAAGAGCACCATGCCCAGGGCCACGGCCACGTTGGACAGGAGTTGTCCGGTCCTGCCCGTCCGGGTGCCGCCCGTGCCGCTGCTGCCGGGGACCGTGCGCGTCGTGCTCCGACCACTCATGCGCCGCACCCTACCGGGCAGTACCGGACGGGGTCAGCCCTCCCGGCGCTCGGCTCCGACCCGGTGCCGCCCGCGCCGCCAGAGCACCAGCGGCACCGCCCCCGCGAGCACGAGTCCCTGCGGCGCGGCCGGCAGCACCGCGGCGGACGGCCCCGAGGCGTTCAGGCCGGGCTGGTCGAAGGTGTCCGGGACCGGCAGGTTGGTCCAGCGGTTGATCGGCCAGGCGATGACGATGGCGCGGCCGACGACCTTGTCCACGGGGACGAAGCCGCTGTTCTTGTCGGCCTGGTTGTACCGCGAGTCGCGGGAGTTCTGGCGGTGGTCGCCCATGACCCAGATGTGGCCCTCGGGGACCTTCACCTTGAACTGGCCGCCCTGGTCGTCCTGGCTGCACGGGGTGTTGCCCGGGTACACGTACGGCTCGTTCAGCGCCTTGCCGTTGACCATGAGCGGGCCGGTGCCCTTGCACTCGATCGTGTCGCCGCCGACGCCGACGACCCGCTTGATCAGGTCCTTCTCCTCCGCGGACGGCATCAGGCCGATCCAGCTGAGGACCTTCTGCAGGGGGTTGGGGTCGGGGGTGGGCTCCCCCGCCAGCCAGTTGTCGGGGTCGTGGAAGACGACGACCTCGCCGCGCTCGGGCTCGGAGCCGAACCAGGGGGTGAGCTTGTCGACCAGGACCCGGTCACCCTGCTGGAGGGTGTTCTGCATCGAGTCGGACGGGATCGAGAACGCCTGCACCAGGAAGGTCTTGATCAGCAGCGCCAGGACCAGCGCGATGCCGATCAGGATGGGCAGCTCCTTCCAGAAGGAGCGGGGCTGCTTCGCCCGGGGGGTGTCGTCGCCCGACCCGCCCTCCTCCGTCGGGGGCCGCTCCTCCCCGGAACCGTCGCCGCCGCCCGCCGGGGAGTGATTCCCGGAGGCCACGGGGTCGTCCGCCGCCGGATGGCCCGCTTCCGCGGGTCGTCCGCGGTGCTCCTCGCCCTCGCGTCCGGACCGTGCGCCAACCGCCGCGTCCCCCACACCAACTCCTTAGTCTCTGCCGCCGCCCGCGCCATGACCGGCGCAGGCCCACCACTCCCATAACGAGCGGGAGTTCCGCAGGGGTCGGGAGCCGGACGATTCCGTTGCCGTCGTCCGGGGCAACCCTATGCGACAGCGGGGCGGCAGCGGTCGAACCCGGCGCCCGGTCCGACACGGACGCGTAGGTCGTGGGTTCATCCAGCGTGTTCCAGTGGGCGAACGGCCAGGCGATGACCATGGCCCGGCCCACCACCTCGTCCTCGGAGACGGTGCCCCCGTAGTCGGTGTCCTGGTGGGAGCGGGAGTCGGCCGAGTTGGACCGGTGGTCGCCCATCACCCACAGCCGTCCCTCGGGCACGGTGACGTCGAAGGGCGTGTTGGAGGGGACGTTGCCCGGGTAGAGGTAGTCCTCGTTCAGCGGTACGCCGTTGACGGTGACCCGGCCCTGCTTGTCGCAGCACTGGACCCGGTCGCCGCCGACGCCGACGACCCGCTTGATGAGGTCCTTCTCGTTCTCGGACGGCAGCAGTCCGATGAAGGTGAGCCCCTCCTTGATCTGCTTGATCCCGACCGGGTCCTCCTTCTTCGGAGTGGTCCGCTCGTCCCTCAGCCAGCCGCCGGGGTCCTTGAACACGACGACGTCCCCGCGCTGCGGCTTGGAGCCGAACCAGGGGGTCAGCTTGTCGACCAGGACCCGGTCACCGATCTGGATCGTCTGCTCCATGGAGCCGGAGGGGATGACGAAGGCCTGGACGAGGAACGTCTTGAGCACCAGCGCGATCAGCACGGCCACGCCGATGAGGAGCGGGATCTCCTTGACCGCGCTGCGCCTGCGGCGCCGCTTGACCTTGCGCTGGAGCTTGCGCCGCTCGGCCCGGGTGCGCCCGGAGCCGGGCGCGGCCGCGCGCCGGGAGCCGGTGGGCAGCAGGTTCTCCGTGGGGCTGTCCGGAACGCCGCGGGGCTTGCCGCGGTTACCCATGGGCGCCCCCTGCCGCGCGGGACGCGTCCGCTTCCCCGGCCGGCACGCGCGCGTAGGCGTCGGGCCGGTGCAGCCGGGTGGCGCGGTCGAACGGCCATACGATCCCGTCGGCGCGGCCGATCACCTCGTCCACGGGGATCATGCCTCCGCCGGGCGAGCCGAGGTGGTCGCGGGAGTCGCTGGAGTCGCTCCGGTGGTCACCGAGGACGAACAGCCGCTCGTCGGGCACGACGAGGTCGAACGGCACCGTGGAAGGACTGTCACCGGGGAACAGGAAGCCCGACTCGTCGACCGAACGGCCGTTCACCCGGATCCTCCCCTCCCCGTCGCAGCAGACCACGTGGTCCCCACCCACCCCGACGACCCGTTTGATGTAGTCCGCGTCACCGAAATACCCGGTGCCGTCGAACACAACCACGTCGCCGCGCTCCGGCCCGTCGCCGAAGCGGTATGCCAACTTATTTACGAGTACGCGGTCCCCCGGCCTCAATCCGCGCTCCATCGATCCACTGGGGATCTCGAACGGCCGCGCCACGAAGAGGTTGACGGCCAGCAGGAACAGCAGACAGAGCAGCAGGGTCAGCGTAATGCGCCCGCCGGGCAGCCACCGCGTGATGTGCGGCACCAACGCGGAACGCGACCGCCCCCGCGGCCCCGGCCTCCCCGAGGTGTTCTCGGGTCCGGCCGGGGGCAGGGAACGGTCGCGCTCCGTCGGCTGTGCTTCGGTGTCCATCGGGGCCAGATGCTATCCGGCCGCGACGCGACGCCGGTGAAGCGCTCAGTTCTCGCGCTTCTCCTTGATCTTCGCCGCCTTGCCGCGCAGCTCGCGCAGGTAGTACAGCTTGGCGCGGCGGACGTCACCCTTGGTGACGAGCTCGATCTTCTCCACGATCGGGGTGTGCACCGGGAAGGTGCGCTCGACGCCGACGGAGAAGGAGACCTTGCGGACCGTGAAGGTCTCGCGGACGCCGGCACCCTGGCGGCGGATCACCACGCCCTTGAACTGCTGCACACGGGAGCGGTTGCCCTCGATGACGCGCACGTGGACGTTGACGGTGTCGCCGGGGCGGAACGCCGGGACGTCGCTGCGCAGCGACGCGGAGTCGACGGAGTCGAGCAGGTGAGACATTTCGTCTGCTTTCTTCGCTGATGCCGCAGGTCATCAACGGCAACTAGGGTTCGGATCAGAGGTGCGATGCCGGCGGGCGTCGTGTCCCCCTGCGGCAGGGGCGCACGCCGGTCGGCGCACAACAGCGGCCTATTCTTCCACGCCGCCGGTCCTGCGCCAAAATCGGCCGTACGGCTCGCCCGCGGGGTCCGGTTCCCAGCCCAGGATGGACAGCATCTCGCGGTCCTTCTTGTCGAAGGCCTTGGGATCGCAGCGCTCGATGAGGTCGGGCCGGTGGGCCGTGGTCCGGCGCAGCGCCTCGTCGCGCCGCAGGCGGGCGATCTTCCCGTGGTGGCCGCTGAGCAGCACGTCCGGCACGCCCCGGCCGCGCCACAGCGGGGGCTTGGTGTACACGGGGCCCTCCAGCAGGTTGGCCATGGCGCCGGGCGCGAAGGAGTCGTCGCGGTGCGATTCGGCGTTGCCCAGGACACCGGGGAGCAGGCGTGCCACGGCCTCGGTGACGACGAGGACGGCCGCCTCGCCGCCGGCCAGGACGTAGTCGCCGATGGAGACCTCGTACACGGGCATCCGGGTGGCGTACTCGTCGACAACTCGGCGGTCGATGCCCTCGTAGCGCGCCGGGGTGAAGATCAGCCAGGGGCGCTCGGAGAGGTGGACGGCCAGTTCCTGGGTGAAGGGGCGGCCGCTGGGGGTGGGGACGATCAGGGCCGGTTCGCGGGAGCCGGCCTCGTAGCCGTCGGCCAGCACCGAGTCCAGCGCCTCTCCCCACGGCTCGGGCTTCATGACCATGCCGGGGCCGCCGCCGTACGGGGTGTCGTCGACGGTGTGGTGCCGGTCGTGCGTCCAGGAGCGCAGGTCGTGGACGTGGACGCCGAGCTGCCCGCGGGCGCGCGCCTTGCCCACGAGGGAGACGTTCAGCGGCTCCAGGTACTCGGGGAAGATCGTGACGACGTCGAGCCGCATCACGCCTCTTCCTTGCCGGCGTCCCGGGCGGAGACGCTGTGCCCGTCGGCGGCGTCGTCGTGGACGGCACGGTCGTCGATCAGGCCGGGCGGCGGGTCGATGACCGCGCGCTGCTCCTCCAGGTCGATCTCGGTGACGATCTCCTGGACGAACGGCACGTACACCTCGGTGCCGTCGGGGCGTTCGACCACGAAGAGGTCCTGGGTGGGCAGGTGCGAGATCTCGGTGATCCGGCCCACCGCGGTGCCGTCCACAGTCACCACGTCGAGGTCGATCAGCTGATGGTCGTAGTACTCGTCCTCGCCCTCGGGCCGCTCGTCCGGGTCGACGTCGGCGATGAGGAGGGTGTTGCGCAGCGCCTCGGCGCCGTTGCGATCGTGCACGCCCTCGAAGCGCAGCAGGAGACGGCCGCTGTGCACCCGGCCGGTCGCGATGGTGAGCGGGCCGGCGGAGGCGGGGTCGGTGCTCAGGGCGGCACCGGGCCCGAGCCTCAGCTCGGGTTCGTCGGTGCGGACCTCGACGGTGACCTCGCCCTTGATGCCATGGGCGCGGCCGATGCGAGCGACTACCAACTGCACTGTGCTTGATCTCCTGTCGGACTGCGACGAGCCGCTGACGGCTCCGACGACTGCGGGCCGGGGACGGCCCGAAAGCCTTCCCCGGCCCGAGCCGGTGCTGCGTTTGGCGTCAGCGGACGTGGTCCACGTCGACGAGGTCGACACGGACACCGCGGCCGCCGATGGCGCCCACGACGGTGCGCAGAGCGCGTGCGGTGCGGCCGTTGCGGCCGATCACCTTGCCGAGGTCGTCCGGGTGCACCCGGACCTCGAGCACACGTCCACGCCGCAGGTTGCGCGAGGCGACCTGCACATCGTCGGGGTTGTCGACGATGCCCTTCACGAGGTGCTCGAGAGCCTCCTCGAGCATGCTCAGGCCTCGGTCGGCGCAGACGCAGAGGACGCAGCGGCGGCCTCGTCCTTCTTCTCAGCCTTCTTCTTCTGGGTGATCGCCTCACCCTTGCCCTCGTCGTCGCCGCCGATCGCCTCGAACGACGGACGGGCGGGCTTCTCGGCCTGCTGGAGCAGCGGGGCGGGAGCGGGCTCGCCCTTGAACTTCTGCCAGTCGCCGGTCTTCTTCAGGATGGCGAGCACGGGCTCCGTCGGCTGGGCGCCGACACCGAGCCAGTACGCCACGCGCTCGGCGTCGACCTCGATCACCGACGGGTGGTACGTCGGGTGGTACTTGCCGATCTCCTCGATGGCCCGGCCGTCACGGCGGGTACGGGAGTCGGCGACGACGATGCGGTAGTGAGGCGAACGGATCTTGCCCAGACGCTTCAGCTTGATCTTGACTGCCACGGGAGTGGATTCTCCTGGATTTGACGTGGTTGGGCACGGCGGGAACGCCGCGTGGGGTTGCGGTACCCGAGTGCCCGATGGACGCGTCAGCCGGAGGAGAGAGGGGTCCTGTGCGGCTGTCGAGTACAGCTGCCCATTCTGCCACACCCTGCGGGCCCCGATGGCCGCGGGGCGTCCGCATGCGGGCACGCCTGCGCGGCACCCGGCGTTCCGGCGCGCGAACGACCGGGTGCGCGGCCCTGACGCGGCGGCGGAGCCGGCCCGGCACCCACGAGGTGCCGGGCCATCAGCTCGCCGCCGCGACCTCCGGGATCCGGAAGGGCTTGCCGCAGCCGCCGCAGACGATGGGCGCCTGCGCCAGGACCGAGGGGACGACACGGACGTTGCGCCCGCAGTCGCAGACGGCCTTGACGCGGACGCCGCCTCCGGAGGAACCGTGCCGTGCGGCCGGCCCGCGGAAGCTGCGGGCGGTGTCGCCCGCGGTCGCCGCGGTATGGGCCTTCAGGGCGCGATGGAGGCGTTCCGTCGTCGGACGGTAGCGCCGCTTCGCCTCGGGAGTGAGCGTGACCAGTGAGAAGCCGCTGCTCGGGTGCGGCTCCTCGGGATGGTCCAGGCCCAGCTCCTCGGCGATCGCGAGGAATCTGCGGTTGTGGTAGCGGCCGGCGCGGGATGTGTCGCGTACGCCGCGCGCGGCGGCGACGCCGTGGACTGCCTCGTGCAGCAGTCGTTCGAAGGAGAGCTCGTGACCGCATGCGGACGACGACTCCCCGATCAGGGACTCGGGCGCGGCAAGGTCGGGCAGTTCGGGGTGGTACCGCTGAATGTCGGCCCACGCCTGTGCCAGCTCTGCGGCGAGAACAGGTGGTGTCTGTGTCGTGCTCACGTAATGACAACGAGCCGGGACGCCTGTGTGTTCCGATTCCGGGGCATCCCAAATAATTTGCACGTACCCGTCAGTTGCCGCTGATGCGTCCTGACGAGGGCGGGTGCGCTGATCTGCGGAGAAGCCTCACAGCTCACCTCAAGGTGGTGCGTAGGCTGACGTACGCCCACCCGTCTCCCACCGCCACCCTCATGGGAGACCCTCACGGGCCACGCCTCTTCCCGGCGTGTAAGCGGTTTCTGTACGCCGGTGGGCGTAAGCCCCCCGGGTACGCAAGAGGCGTTTCGGCCCCTCTCGCGGTGACCCCGCGCGACCGGCCCGCCACAGGCGCCACGACCGTGAACCTACCGCGTCCCCCACTGGCCACTCGCACCACCCCACCCCCACGGCCGAGACCCTCGCCCCCTGGCCGGAACCGGCCCCCGGAGGCCTTCCCGACGACCGGGCGCACGACCCCCGATTACCGGAATGTGAATTCTTGCCACTGGCACGAGCAACTACCAAACGGCGCCCGCATTCCACTGGACGACACGTCGAGTGCGGAGTTACCTGGCATACGGGGGGTGTGCGGGCGCACTGCACGGGGGCCAGGGAATCGGGCATTGCGGCAACTCTCGGCTGATTGGGGCGCTTACCTATGACACCTACGCTCGTGCGGCAGTACCCGCCCCACGCGGGGGCCGCCCCCCGCGTGGACCTGCGTGCACGCGCGCGTGACTGGTCCGAGATCCAGGAGCGCATGCTCGTACCGCTCTACGAGGCCGTCTACCAGCGGCTGGACGTGGGTCCCGCGACACGGCTGCTCGGCCTCGGCTGCGGCTCCGGACTGGCCCTGCTGATGGCGGCCTCGCGCGGTGCCACGATCACCGGTGTCGACACCTGCGCCGACCGGCTGGCCCTCGCGCGGGAACGACTGCTGCCCGAGGAGCGCGAACCCCACGCGGACACCGGCACCCGGATCGTGCGGGGCTCACCGGCGGACACCGCCCGCGCGGACGCGGACACGTACACCGTGGTGACCGCGTTCGAACCGATCGGCTGCCTCGCCGGGGACGCGGAGGGGCTAGGCGAGCTGCTCGCCGAGGCGCTGCCGCTCGCCGGACGCGGAGCGGCCGTGGTGCTGGCCGGCTGGGGCCCGCCGGAGCGGTGCGCCACGGCGTCGGTGCTCCGCGCGGCCGCCAAGCTCGCCGAACCGCTGCCCGGCGGCACCTGGCGACCCGCCGACCGCGACGACCTGGAACGCGTCGCCGAACGGGCGGGGCTGCGGCCGGACGGCTCCGGTCGGGTGGCCTGCCCCTTCGGCTACGCCGACGCCGACAGCGCCCTGCGGGGGCTGAAATCGACCGGGCTGTTCGACCCCGCGATCAGCGCGACGGACCAGGTGCAGGTCGACAAGGAGCTGACTGAAGCCGTGCACCCCTATCAGCGGCCGGACGGGACCGTGTGGATGCCCAACGTGTTCCGGTACCTCGTCGCGCGCACCCCCTGAAACACGACGCCGGGGCGCCCCCATGTGGAGGGCGCCCCGGCGTCGTGCACCGCGTGGGCCTCAGCCCATGAACTTCTTGAACTCGTCGGGCAGCTCGAAGTCCTTGCCGCCCTGCTGCGGCAGCCCGAAGGCACCGCCCTCGGCCGCCGCCGCGCGGCGCGCCGCGGCCTCCTGCTCCTGCTGCTTGCGCTTCATCGGGTTGCCGGAGCGCTGCTTGCCCTTGGCCTGCTTCTGCTTCTTCTTCTGCCGGCCCGGACCGCCGCCCGTGCCCGGCATCCCGGGCAGCCCCGGCATGCCGCCGCCCTGCGCCATGCGGGACATCATCTTGCGGGCCTCGAAGAACCGCTCGACCAGGTTCTTCACCGCGCTGACCTCGACACCGGAGCCCTTGGCGATACGGGCCCGGCGCGAGCCGTTGATGATCGTCGGCTCCTGGCGCTCGGCCGGGGTCATCGACTTGATGATCGCCGCGGTGCGGTCGACGTCCCGCTCGTCGAGGTTGTTGATCTGATCCTTGATCTGGCCCATGCCGGGCAGCATCCCCAGGAGCTTGGAGATGGAGCCCATCTTCCTGACCTGCTCCATCTGGGCCAGGAAGTCGTCCAGGGTGAAGTCCTGGCCCTTCTTGGACGCCAGCTTGGAGGCCATCTTCTCGGCCTCGTCCTGGCTGAACGTCTTCTCCGCCTGCTCGATCAGGGTGAGCAGGTCACCCATGTCGAGGATGCGGGAGGCCATCCGGTCCGGGTGGAAGGCGTCGAAGTCGTCGAGCTTCTCGCCGTTGGAGGCGAACATGATCGGCTTGCCGGTGATCTGCCGGATCGACAGGGCGGCACCACCGCGCGCGTCACCGTCGAGCTTGGAGAGCACCACGCCGTCGAAGCCGACGCCGTCACGGAAGGCCTCCGCCGTGTTGACGGCGTCCTGACCGATCATCGCGTCGACGACGAACAGGATCTCGTCGGGCGAGACCGCGTCCCGGATGTCCGCGGCCTGCTGCATCATCTCCTGGTCGATGCCCAGGCGGCCGGCGGTGTCCACGATCACGATGTCGTGGACCTTGCTCTTCGCGAACTCGATGGAGTCCTTGGCGACCTTCACCGGGTCGCCCACACCGTTGCCCGGCTCGGGCGCGTAGACGGCGACTCCCGCGCGCTCGGCGACGACGCTCAGCTGGTTGACGGCGTTGGGGCGCTGGAGATCGGCGGCGACCAGCACCGGCGAGTGGCCCTGCTCCTTCAGCCAGCGGCCGAGCTTGCCCGCGAGGGTGGTCTTACCGGCACCCTGCAGACCGGCCAGCATGATCACGGTCGGCGGCTGCTTGGCGAACCGCAGACGGCGGGTCTCGCCACCCAGGATCGTGACGAGCTCGTCGTTCACGATCTTGAGAACCTGCTGGGCCGGATTCAGCGCCTTGGAGACCTCGGCGCCGAGCGCCCTCTCCTTCACGTTCTTGATGAAGGTCCGGACGACGGGCAGGGCCACGTCCGCTTCCAGGAGGGCGATGCGGATCTCACGCGCCGTGGCGTCGATGTCCGCTTCGGACAGCCTGCCCTTGCCCCGGAGGGATTTGAAAGTGGCTGACAAGCGGTCGGAGAGAGTATCGAACACGGCGGCGTAGGTCCTCGCGTCGGCAGTGGTGTAGGTCGCCCTCCAGGGTATCCGCCTCGGCAAGCAAAGCGTCTCCGCCGTTCACCGCGGACCCCGCGCACACGGTCACGCCCTCAGCGTCTCCTCCAGTTTGCGGGCCACCGCCACGGCCTCCTCGGCGGGGAGCGGGGTGCCCTCGGGGCCGGTGACGTAGAAGGCGTCGACGGCGTTGGCGCCCAGGGTGCTCGCATGGGCGCTGCGGACCCGTACGGCCGCGTCCTCCAAGGCCCGCCCGATGCGGAACAGCAGCCCGGGGGCGTCCTGGGCGCGGACCTCGATCACCGTGGCGTGCCGGGAGGCGGCCGGGGCGACCGTCACGCGGGGCGGGGGCGGCACCACGCCCCGCCGCCTCGGGTACGCGGCGTCGCGCTCGGCGAGGCGGCTCGCGATGTCGAGGCTGCCGTCGAGGGCGCGTACGAGGTCGGCGCGGAGCCGGGTGGCCTGGGGCAGGGAGCCGTACTCGGCGGCGACCCGCCAGTCCAGCAGCAGCACGGAGCCGTCGACGCCGTCGGGGAGGGCCAGGGTGCGCAGCTCGGCGGTCCGCACGGTCAGCCGGTGCACGGCCAGCACGCCGGCCACCGCGGGCAGCACGCCCTCCTGGTCGGGTACGGCGATGAGCAGTTCCACGCCCAGCGGTTCGGGGTCGCCGGTGGGCTCGGCGGGCGGTGCGGTCTGGGCGCGCAGGGACAGCACGGGAGCGCCCGTGGCGGCGGCCTCGAGGGCGAGCCGCTCGTGCTCCGCGGTGGGCGTGGCCTCCGCGGGGTCGGCCGGGATCTCTCCCGACAGCACGGCGGAGACCCGTTGGACCAGGTCGGCGACGAGGGAGGCGCGCCACGACGACCAGGCGGCGGGCCCGGTGGCCAGGGCGTCCGCCTCGGTGAGGGCGTGCAGGAGTTCGAGGGTGCCCTGGGTGCCGACCGCCTCGGCCACCGCGCGCACCGTGGCGGGGTCGTCCAGGTCGCGCCGGGTGGCGGTCTCGACGAGCAGGAGGTGGTGGCGTACGAGGGTGGCGATCACGGCGACGTCGTGGTGGTCGAAGCCGATGCGGGCGGCCACGTCCTTGGCGATGACCTCGCCGGCCACGGAGTGGTCGCCGGGCCAGCCCTTGCCGATGTCGTGCAGCAGCGCGGCGACGAGCAGCAGGTCGGGCCGGTGCACGCGCCGGGTGAACTCGGAGGCGCGCACGGCGGTCTCGATGAGGTGCCGGTCCACGGTCCACAGGTGGACGGCGTTGCGCTGGGGGCGGCAGCGGACCCGTTCCCAGTCCGGCAGCAGGCTGTTGACCAGGCCTTCCGCCTCGAGTGCCTCCCAGACCTGGACGGTGGGCCGGCCGGAGCCCAGCAGGGTCACGAGCTGTTCGCGTGCCTCGGCGGGCCAGGGCGCGGGCAGCGGGCGCGCGCCGGAGGCCATGCGCCGTACGGCGTGCAGGGAGAGCGGCAGTCCGGCCTGTGCGGCGGCGGCCGCGGCGCGCAGGGGCAGCACGGGGTCGCGTTCGGGGCGTGCGGCGCGGGCGAGTACCACCTCGCCGTCGTGTTCCACGACCCCTTCGGCCAGCGGGGAGCGCTCGGGGGCCGTGCGTCCGCCGCCCAGTATGGCGCGCAGCCGGGGCCGCGCCGCGCGGGAGCGCAGGACGCGTCCCACTTCGCGCCAGGTGACGTCGCCGGCGTAGGCGATGACCCGCGCGGCCTCGTAGACCTGGCGCAGCAGCGCGTCGGCGTCGAGCAGGCCGAGTCCGTCCGCGACCTGGTCCTGTTCCTGGAGCGCCAGGCGGTCGGTGGCGCGTCCGGTCGCCAGGTGCAGGGCGTCCCGTACGTCGAGGAGCCGGCGGCGGGCGTCGGTGAGACCCTCGCGCGGGGCGTCGGCGAGCCAGGACGCTGCCACCGCGCGCAGGGCGGTGACGTCGCGCAGTCCGCCGCGGGCCTCCTTGAGGTCGGGTTCGAGGAGGTATTGCAGTTCACCGTGGCGTGCGGCGCGCTCCTCGCACAGCTCCCGCAGCGCGGGAAGGCGTTTGGGTGCCTGGTTGCGCCAGTCGGCGAGCACCGCCGTGCGCAGGGCGGTGGTGAGGCCGAGGTCACCGGCGATGTGCCGGGCGTCCAGCAGTCCGAGCTGGACCTTGAGGTCCTCGCCCGCCGTCCTGCGGGCCTCGGCGGGGGTGCGGACGGAGTGGTCGAGGGCGAGGCCCAGGTCCCAGACGGGGTACCAGAGCCGGTCCGCGAGGGCGGCGACCGCCTCGGGGTCGCCGCCCTCGTGCAGCAGGAGCAGGTCGAGGTCGCTGCGCGGGGAGAGTTCCGCGCGCCCGTAGCCGCCCACGGCGACCAGGGACACTCCGCGCGCCCCCTGGCTCCCGGCGGCGAAGAGCCCGGCGAGCCACCGGTCCGTGAGGTCCGCCAGGGCGGCACGGCGCGGCGGCCCGGGCCGCGCCTTCTCGTTGAGAAGGTGCAGCCGGGCCGCCGCGTAGCCGCTGGGTCCCGAGTCCTCTGCCTCGTTGCGCATGTCCGTCCCCGTCACCCGGCGGCTCCTGTTCCGTCCGTCTGCTGTCAGAGCGCGTCCGGGCCGCGCTCGCCGGTCCGGACCCGTACGGCGGTCTCGACCGGGATCGACCAGACCTTGCCGTCACCGATCTTGCCGGTGCGGGCGGCCTTGACCACGACGTCGATCAGCTGCTCGGCGTCGTCGTCCTCGACCAGCACCTCGATGCGGATCTTGGGCACCAGGTCGACGGTGTACTCGGCACCGCGGTAGACCTCGGTGTGGCCGCGCTGACGGCCGTAGCCGCTGGCCTCGGTGACCGTCAGGCCGTGCACTCCGAAGGCCTGCAGGGCCTCCTTGATCTCGTCGAGCCGGTGCGGCTTCACGACGGCGGTGATGAGCTTCATGCGTCCACCTTCTTGCTCTCGGCCTGGGCGGCGGGGGCGGTGACTGCGGTGCGGGCCGCGCCGCCGCCGGCGCCGCTGAAGTCGTATGCGGTCTCGGCGTGCTCGGCCTGGTCGACACCGGCCACCTCGTCGTCCTCGGAGACTCGCATACCGATGGTCTTGTGCAGGACGAAGGCGAGGAGCGCGGAAACGACCAGGGAGTAGGCGAGGACGCCGAAGACACCGGCGCACTGCTTCCAGAACTGGTCCAGGCCGCCGCCGTAGAAGAGGCCCGCGACGTCGGACTGGCCCTTGCCGGTGGCGAAGAAGCCGATGAGCAGGGAGCCGATGATGCCGCCGACGAGGTGGACGCCGACGACGTCGAGGGAGTCGTCGTAGCCGAACTTGTACTTCAGGCCGACGGCCATGGCGCACAGCACACCGGCGATGAGGCCGACCGCGATGGCGCCGAGCGGGGAGACCGCGCCGCCCGCGGGGGTGATGGCGACCAGGCCGGAGACGGCACCGGAGGCGGCGCCGAGCGTGGTGAAGGCGCCGTGGCGGATCTTCTCGTAGGCGAGCCAGCCGAGGACCGCGGCTCCGGTGGCGACCTGGGTGTTGACGAACATCAGTGCGCCGACGCCGTCGTCGTTGCCGAGCCAGGAGCCGGAGTTGAAGCCGAACCAGCCGAACCACAGCAGGGCGGCGCCGAGCATGACCAGCGGGAGGCTGTGCGGGCGCATCGGGTCCTTCTTGAAGCCGATGCGCTTGCCGATGACCAGGATCACGCCGAGCGCCGCGGCACCGGCGTTGATGTGGACGGCCGTGCCGCCGGCGAAGTCGATGACGCCGAGTTCGAAGGCCCAGCCGCCGGATCCCCAGACCCAGTGGGCTACGGGGAAGTAGACGACGGTGACCCACAGGGCGATGAACAGCGCCCAGGCGGTGAACTTCACGCGGTCCGCGAGGGCGCCGCTGATCAGCGCGGGCGTCAGGATGGCGAACATCATCTGGAAGACGAGGAACACGAAGAGCGGGATGGTGGTGCCGTCCCACAGCTCGGTGAGGCCGATGTCGCTGAGGCCGACCCAGTCCGAGTTCCAGCCGATGACGCTGCCGGAGTCGGTGCCGAACGCCATGGAGAACCCGTACAGCACCCACAGGACGGTGACGATGCCCAGGCTGATGAAGCTCATCATCAGCATGTTCAGGGTGCTCTTGACGCGGACCATGCCTCCGTAGAAGAAGGCGAGGCCCGGGGTCATGAGCATGACTAGGGCGGAACAGATGAGCATGAACCCTGTGTTGGCGGCGGACAGCGTGGGCGCGTCTGCGGCCAGGGTGATGGCTGGTGCCATCGGCGTCTCCTCGTCGTTGGTACGGCCCCGTGCGGGCGAAGCCTTGAGCGGATTGAGGGGTGGGCCGGTTATGCGCCATGAGATTGGCGCAGCGCCGTTTCGGTGGAAGCCCCTCGTTGTTTCGCCGCCGTGACGAAGACACCCGGCGTGTTACGGGTCGATGAACTGCCGGTCCCGGGGCCCGCCGATCGTTATCGTGGCGCAACCTTCGGTGTTCGGCCGGGAGCCGTGGCCGGAGAGCGAAAAAGCCGGCCGCGACCGGCCTCCGAATGACTGGCATGGGGGAGCCGAGTCGGGCAGTTCGGGAGGGCCGGCCGCGGCCGGGGCAGGGTGGCTGTGCGGGGTCAGACCGCCTCGGCGGTCTCGGGCAGCTCGATCGCGAGCCGCTCGGTGAGTTCCACGACGTCGGCGAGGTCCCCGTAGTCGCGTACGGCGGTGTCGACCGTCTTTCGGATACGAGTGTTGACGCGCTCGGAACGGACCTTCTTGGCCGCCTTGATGGCCTCGGTGGCCAGAACCGTGCTCTGCTCGGGCTCACGCTGGAGCAGGTGGACGGTGGCCATGCCGATCAGGTTGAGGGCGTAGGAGCGCTGGTGGGCGCCGCCCTCCAGGGAGAACAGTTCCACCGCCCGCTTCATCAGCGGCTCGGCGAGCGAGGCGTAGGTGGGGCTGCGGCCCGCGACGTAGGCGAGGTCGCGGAAGGAGTGCGAGTTCTCGGCGTAGAGCTCGGCCTCGGAGAAGAAGTGGATCCAGTCGGCGTCGGGCTCGTCCCACTCGTCGGCCTCGGCGAAGGTGTCCTCGGCCATCCGCACGGCCCGCTTGCACCGGCCGGGCTGGCCCATGTTGGCGTAGGCGCGGGCCTCCATCGCATACAGCATGGACTGGGTGCGCGGGCTCGCGCAGTCGCGGCTGCCGTACTGCGCGAGGTGGATCAGCTCCAGGGCGTCCTCGGGCCGGCCCAGGTGGATCATCTGACGGCTCATGCTGGAGAGCACGTAGGAGCCGAGCGGCCGGTCGCCCGCTTCCTTGGCGGCGTGCAGGGCGAGCACGAAGTACTTCTGGGCGGTGGGCTGGAGCCCGACGTCGTACGACATCCAGCCGGCCAGTTCGGCGAGTTCGGCGGCGACCTTGAACAGCCGCCGGGTGGCGGCCTCGGGCTGGGGTTCCTGGAGGAGGTCGGTCACCTCGTGCAGCTGGCCGACGACCGCCTTGCGGCGCAGTCCGCCGCCGCACTGGGCGTCCCACTGCCGGAACATGACGGTGGTGGTCTCCAGCAGGTCCAGCTCGGGCCGGGAGAGCCGCCCGCGCGCGCGGGCGGAGGAGGAGACGGGCTCGGGCTCGGGCCGGGGCAGCGGGGCGGGCGGGGTGGGCACGAGCCAGCGCTGCATGGGCTCGATGAGGGACGGGCCCGCGGAGAGGGCGAGCGAGCTCCCGAGGAAGCCGCGCCGCGCCAGCATCAGGTCGCTGCGCGAGAACTCGCTGATGAGGGCCACGGTCTGCGGACCCGTCCAGGGCAGGTCGACGCCGGTCGCGGAGGGTGCTGGGCGGGCGGTGCGCAGGCCCAGGTCCTCGACGGAGACGACGACGCCGAAGCGCTCGGAGAACAGCTCGGAGAGGATTCTGGGGATCGGCTCGCGCGGGTTCTCACCGTCGAGCCAGCGGCGCACACGGGAGGTGTCGGTGGAGATGTGGTTGGCACCCAGCTGGCGCGCTCTGCGGTTGACCTGCCGGGCGAGCTCGCCCTTGGACCAGCCGCTGCGGACGAACCACGAGGCGAGAAGCTCGTTCGGACGCTTCTCCGGACCCGCCGCGCTCGCCCCGCCACCGCCGTTGCCGCTCACTGGAACGCCCCCATCCCTGAAGACCACTTGTCGCTGAGTGCGCCAAGCCCTATCAGAATGCCGGTTGTCGGGGCCGCTCGTCCGGCGGTTGCCGCCCTTCGAACGGAGAGCCGAGTTGCCTCCGGCATACCCGCGAGTGCATGTGCCCCAAGAAGCCGTGCACACAAAGTAACCCTACGATCACCCGTCTCACCATGGCGGAACCGCAATCGCCACCATTCGCCACCCCTTCGAATGAACTCACGGTCGCCGTACCGCGATTCACTTGACACAGGACAGCCAAGAGTGGATGCAGCGATGCACGCAGGGGCGCGCATCGCCCGACGCACCACCCTCGACACGTCGAAGCGCCGGTTGGGCGACAGGGTGCGGGGAAGTCGGAAACAGAGCGTCACATTCGGCGTCCGCTACGTAACCGCCGATACGTCGGACCCGTTGGAGGGGGCATGGGCTTCACGATCGGTATCAGTCGGGGCATCCGCGACATCCGGTCCGGTTCGCGCCGCCGCGGCCGCTCGTCGGACGGCACGGTCGTGGCGGAGTACACCGGGCTGTGGGGCTGGGACGTGGTGCCGGGCGTACGGGCCGCCGCGGGCGCCTGCTCCTGCGGACACCCCGACTGCCGGGCACCGGGCGCCCATCCGCTCGGCCACGCCCCGGTGGTCCGGGCGGGAGCGTCCCTGGACGAGGTCACCTCGGTCTGGTCCGAGTTCCCCGGGGCCGCGCTGATGCTGCCGGTGGGGCGGGCGTTCGACGTGATCGAGGTCGCCGAGCCAGCCGGGCGCCACGCGCTGGCCCGGCTGGAGCGCATGGGCCTGCCGGTCGGGCCGGTGGCCGCCACGCCGGACGGCCGGGCGCACTTCCTCGTCGCGCCCGGGGCCGCCGTCGCCCTGCCCGATCTGCTCTACCGCATGGGCTGGGACGACCCGGCCGCGCTGGACGTCCACGGCCTCGGTCCCGGTGCGTACATCACGGCGCCGCCGTCGGACCGGGGCGGACTCGGGCCCGTCCGCTGGCTGCGCTCCCCCGCGCTGGACTCGGCCACGCGCCCTCCGGAAGCCCGGCTCCTGCTGGGCACGCTGGCCTACGTGGCCCACCGGTCGGGAATGTAGCCGGTCGCTCCAGCGGGCCATCGTGCCTCCCCCAGTGCCTCAAGGGCCTGGGAGGCACCCCGAAAGCACCGGGCTGCGCGAACACCCCCGGCCCGCACCGACGCGTCTCGGCGCACAGCGAAGCGCCCGTCCCCCGGAGGTACCGGGTGGGCCGGGCGCTTCGTCAGGTCCAGGACCGCTGAAAGGAACGTCACTCCCCAATGAGCGCATCCACGAACGCCTCCGGCTCGAACGGCGCCAGATCGTCCGCCCCCTCCCCGAGCCCGATCAGCTTGACCGGCACCCCGAGCTCCCGCTGCACGGCGATGACGATGCCCCCCTTGGCCGTCCCGTCCAGCTTGGTCAGCACGATGCCGGTGATGTCCACGACCTCGGCGAAGACCCGGGCCTGCACCAGCCCGTTCTGACCGGTCGTGGCGTCCAGCACGAGCAGCACCTCGTCCAGCGGCGCCTGCTTCTCCACCACCCGCTTGACCTTGCCCAGCTCGTCCATGAGACCGGTCTTGGTGTGCAGCCGCCCGGCGGTGTCGATGAGCACCGCGTCGGCGGCCATGTCCTTGCCCTCCTTGACCGCGTCGAACGCGACGGAGGCCGGGTCGCCGCCCTCCGGGCCGCGGACGGTGTGGGCACCGACCCGCTCGGCCCAGGTCTGGAGCTGGTCGGCGGCCGCGGCACGGAAGGTGTCGGCGGCGCCGAGGACGACGGTGTTGCCGTCGGCGACGAGAACGCGGGCGAGCTTGCCCATGGTCGTGGTCTTGCCGGTGCCGTTGACGCCGACGACCATCACGATCCCGGGGCCGCCGTCCTCGTTCTCGGTGTGCACGGTGCGGTCCATGTCGGGACCGACGAGGGTGACCAGCTCCTCGCGGAGCAGTCCGCGCAGTTCCTCGGGGGTGCGGGTGCCGAGCACCTTGACCCGCTCACGCAGGCGCTCGACCAGTTCCTGGGTGGGCTGCACACCGACGTCGGCGGTGAGCAGGGTGTCCTCGATCTCCTCCCAGGTGTCCTCGTCGAGGTGCTCGCGGGACAGCAGGGTGAGCAGGCCCTTGCCCAGAGCGTTCTGCGAACGGGAGAGACGGGCGCGCAGCCGGACCAGCCGGCCGGCGGTGGGCTCCGGGATCTCGATCTCGGGAGCCTCGGCGGCGGGCGGTTCCTCGATGACGACGGGGCCGGCGCCCGCCGGAAGATCAACCTCCTC
This sequence comes from Streptomyces speibonae, assembly GCF_984686075.1. Classification (NCBI taxonomy): domain Bacteria; kingdom Bacillati; phylum Actinomycetota; class Actinomycetes; order Kitasatosporales; family Streptomycetaceae; genus Streptomyces; species Streptomyces speibonae. The sequence continues at coordinate 2,356,959 of NZ_OZ480260.1, forward strand.
GATGGTGCGCCGCGGTTCCTCCCGCGGCGTCTCGGCCTCTTCGCCGACATGCGGCTCGGCCGGAGGGGCGGTGATGTCGGGCGCGGCGGGCGGCGGCGGGGGCAGCGGCTTCTTGCGCCGGGTGCCGATGACGAGCCCGCCGAGCGCGCCGAGCACGACCACGGCGATGACTACAGCAAGGATGACGATGTCCATAACCCGTCCAGTATCGGCCATGGGTACGGCGCCCGGCCCGAACGCGGCCCGCGCCGGTCGGTCCGTGCCGCGCGGGGCCGCCATGTGCGGGCCGGGCGTGTGCGGGCCGCCATGTGCGGGCCGGACGTGTGCGGGCCGCCATGTGCGGGCCGGACGTGTGCGGGCCGCCATGTGCGGGCCGGACGTGTGCGGGCCGCCATGTGCGGGCCGGGCGTGTGCGGGTATGCCGCCGCCCCGGCGCGGACGGTGCCGGGCCGGGGCGGCGGGTGGGGGGTTGCGGGGAGAGGGGCAGCGGGGAGGTGAACCCTTCCCCCCGGGTTCGGCGGGGCCGGTCAGCCCATCTCCTCCAGCGACTTGCCCTTCGTCTCCTTCACGAACTTCAGGACGAACGGGATGGAGAGCGCGGCGAAGACGGTGTAGATCACATAGGTGAGCGACAGGTTCCAGTCGGCCAGCGAGGGGAAGCTCGCGGTGATGGCCCAGTTGGCGATCCACTGCGCGGCGGCGGCGACACCGAGGGCGGCGGCGCGGATCCGGTTGGGGAACATCTCGCCGAGCATGACCCAGACCACGACACCCCACGACAGGGCGAAGAAGAGGACGAAGACGTGCGCGGCGATCAGGGCGACCCAGCCCTGGGTGGCCGGCAGCTGCCCGTCGACCAGGTCGGAGGAGAAGGCCCAGGCCTCCAGCGCGAGACCGATCACCATGCCGACGGAGCCGATGACGGCGAGCGGGCGGCGGCCGATGCGGTCCACGAAGATCATCGCGATGACGGTGCCGACGATGTTGATGATCGAGGTGGTGAAGGAGTAGAAGAACGAGTCCGACGGGTCGACGCCGACCGACTGCCACAGGGTCGCCGAGTAGTAGAAGGCGACGTTGATGCCGACGAACTGCTGGAACACCGACAGGCCGATACCGACCCAGACGATCGGCTTGAAGAAGAAGCTGCCGCCGAGCAGGTCCTTGAAGCTGGACTTCTCCTCGCGGTGCATCGCCGTCTCGATCTCGGTGACGCGGGCGTCCAGGTCGGTGTCGTTGCCCTCGACCTCCTGCAGGATCCCCCGGGCGCGCTCGTGCTTGCCGACGGAGATCAGGTAGCGGGGGGACTCGGGGATGGCGAAGGAGAGCAGGCCGTAGAGGACGGCCGGGACGACCATGACGCCGAGCATGAGCTGCCAGGCCTCCAGGCCCATCAGCTCACCGCGCTGGTCGCCGTCGGCGGCGTTGAGGATGCCCCAGTTGACGAGCTGCGACACGGCGATGCCGATGACGATGGCGGCCTGCTGGAAGGAGCCGAGGCGGCCACGGTAGGCGGGCGGGGCGACCTCGGCGATGTAGGCCGGGCCGATGACGGAGGCCATGCCGATGGCGAAGCCGCCGACGATCCGCCAGAAGGCGAGGTCGTACAGCGAGAAGGGCAGCGCGGAGCCGACGGCGCTGATGGTGAACAGCACGGCGGCGATCTGCATGCACCGGATGCGGCCGATGCGGTCGGCTATGCGGCCGGCGGTCGCGGCGCCGATGGCACAGCCGATCAGGGCGACGGCGATGACCTGGGCGAGCGCGGCGGAGCCGATGTCGTAGCGGTCCCGGACGGCCTCGACGGCGCCGTTGATCACGGAACTGTCGTAGCCGAAGAGGAAGCCGCCCATGGCGGCGGCCGCCGCGATGAAGATGACGTGCCCGAGATGTTCGGGATGAGCCGTACCGGCTCCTGTTGTGTGTGCCTGCGTGGTGCTGGTCACGTGTACTCCTCGGGCCACCGGCAGCATCGCCGGATGGGGGGTCAGCCCTTCGAGGTCCACTTGAAGGTACCTGAAGGTAAAAACGACTCTGGAGAGACCATGTCTTCAACTTTTGAAGTCAATAGGCCCGGGTGGATCGGTTTGGAGACGTGGCGAGTTGCACAGCGTTCAGAACTTGAAGGTTTTGTGATGCCCCGGCGCAAGGGCCGGTCGCTCTAGCGCAGGCGCTGGCTGATGACCTTGGACACGCCGTCGCCCTGCATGGAGACGCCGTAGAGCGCGTCGGCGACCTCCATGGTGCGCTTCTGGTGCGTGATCACGATCAGCTGCGAGGCCTCCTGCAGCTCCTGCATGATCCGGATCAGCCGCTGGAGGTTGGTGTCGTCGAGGGCGGCCTCGACCTCGTCCATGACGTAGAACGGGCTGGGCCGCGCCTTGAAGATCGACACGAGCAGCGCCACCGCGGTCAGGGACCGTTCGCCGCCGGAGAGCAGCGAGAGCCGCTTGACCTTCTTGCCGGGCGGACGCGCCTCGACGTCCACGCCCGTGGTGAGCATGTTGTCGGGGTCGGTCAGCACCAGCCGGCCCTCGCCGCCCGGGAACAGGCGGGAGAAGACGCCCTCGAACTCGCGGGCGGTGTCCCGGTAGGCCTCGGTGAAGACCTGCTCGACGCGTTCGTCGACCTCCTTGACGACCTGGAGCAGATCCGCGCGGGTCTTCTTCAGGTCCTCCAGCTGCTCGCTGAGGAACTGGTGGCGTTCCTCCAGCGCGGCGAACTCCTCCAGGGCGAGCGGGTTGACCTTGCCGAGCTGCTGGTAGGCGCGCTCGGCGGCCTTCAGGCGCTTCTCCTGCTCTGACCGTACGAAGGGGCGGGGCCTGTTGCGCGGGTGCTCCCCCGCGGCGGAGCCGCTTTCGGAATCAGCCTCCGGGAGCTGTTCTCCCTCGGCGGGGGGCGAGGGCGGCACCAGCTGGTGCGGGCCGTACTCCGCCACCAGCCCCGCCGGCTCGACACCCAGTTCCTCCAGCGCCTTGGTCTCCAGCTGCTCCACCCGCAGCCGCTTCTCGGCGCCGAGTACCTCGCCGCGGTGAACCGAATCCGTCAACTTGTCGAGTTCCGCCTTGAGATCGCGCCCCTCGGTGCGGGCCCGGGCGAGATCCTGCTCGCGGCGGGCCTTGGCGGCCTCGGCGGCGGCGCGCTCCTCGTCGGCGCGGGCGAGGGACACCTCGACGTGGGCGAGCAGCCGGCGGGCGCCCTGCGCGACCGCTCCGGCGACGGCGGCCTCGTGGCGCAGCCGGGCCCGGCGCTGCTCGGCACGCGTCCGTGCCTCGCGCTCGGCGCGGGCGGCGCGGTCGAGGGAATCGGCCCGTCCGGCCAGGGCCTTGACCCGTTCCTCGTGCGTACGGGCCTGGAGGCGGGCCTCCATCTCGGTCTGGCGGGCGTTGGCGCCGTCGGCGGCGAGCCGGTCGCGTACGGAGGTGTCGGGCTCCTCCTCGAACGGCATCTCCTCGGCGACCGCGAGCCGTTCGGCGAGTTCCTCGACATCGGCGAGGGCCTTGTCGAGGGCATCCTGCGCGCGGGCCGCGGCGGCGTCGGCGCGCTCCGCCTCTCCGGCTGCGCCGCGCGCCTGTCCGGCGAGGCGGCCGAGCTGCTGGGCGACGGAGGACTTCTCCCGGTCGGCGGCCCGGCGCCGTTCACCGAGCTCCTCGACGAGGGCCGCGCACTCCTTGCGCCGGGCGGACGCGGCTTCCTGGGCCCCGGTCAGCTCCTCGCACCGTACGGCCAGCTCCTCCAGCTCGGCGGCGGCCTCGTCCACGGAGGCCTGCACCTCCAGCAGGCTGGGGGCGCCCGCGGAGCCACCGTGCGCGAAGTGGGCGCCGAGGAGGTCGCCTTCGGCGGTGACGGCGGTGAGGTCGGGGTGGGCGTAGACGAGTTCCTCGGCGTCCTCCAGGGTGCCGACGACCACGATGCAGTGCAGAAGCCGCCGCACGGCCGGCATGAGCTCGGCGGGGCCGCTGACGAGGCGCTCCGCGGGGAGGGGGGTGGAGCGCTCCTCGGGGAGGGGGGTTGCGGAGGGGGTGGCGGGTGCGGGTGCGTCGGGGCTGGGCGCGCCGTTCCCCGCGCCCCTGGAGGGGGTGGCACCTGCGGTGCCGGTACCGGGGGCGCCGTCCCCCGTGCCGCTGGGGGGCGTTTCGATGGACGTGGTGTCCGGGGTGCTGGTCAGGAGGAGGGCGGCGCGGCCTGCGTCCTGTTTGCGGAGGAGGCGGATGGCGTCGGCCGCCGTGGCCGGGGAGGAGACCGCGAGGGCGTCCGCCGCCGCGCCGAACGCGGCCGCGAGCGGCACCTCGTAGCCGGGTGTCACCGTCAGCAGTTCCGCGGCCGGGCCCAGCAGCCCGGTGAGGCTGTCCTTCGCGCCGAGCAGGGCGCCGGTGCCGTCCTTGCGGCGCAGGCCGAGGGCGAGGGCCTCGTGCCGGGCCCGGGTCGCGGCGCGTTCGCGTTCCGCCGCGGTGAGCGCCTCGCGGGCGGCGACGAGGGCGGCTTCCGCCTCCGCGAGCCCGCGCTTGGCCTCCTCGTGCCGCTCTCCGAGTTCGGCGTCGCCGGCGTCGAGGCCGTCGACCTCGGCCTGGAGGGTCTCGTACTCCTCCTGGGCCGCGGCGGCCCGCTCGCGGGCCTCGTCCCGGGCGAGGGCGAGCCGCTCGATCTCGGCCTGGGCCGCGGCGGCACGGGAGCGCGCGGCGCCCACCTGCCCCTTGAGCCGGGCGAGCCCCTCGCGCCGGTCGGCGATGGCCCGTGCGGCGTCCTTCAGGCGCCGTTCCTCCTGGGCGAGTTCGCGTTCCAGCTCCGCGCGGTGGGCGACCGTGTCCTCCAGGGCGCGTTCGGCCGCCTCCAGGGCGGCCTCCAGCTCGGCCTCCTGTTCCCGGATGCGGGCGGCCTCGCGCTCCATGTCCTCGGGGTCCCGGCCCCGCCGCTCCTCGGGAGGCGCCGAGGAGGCGCTCTTCACGCGGGCGTCGGCCAGCGAGATGGTGCCGCGCACCCGCTCGGCGAACTGGGAGAGTTCGTACCAGGTCTGCTGGGCGTTCTGGAGGCGCGGGGTGAGCCGGCGGACCTCGTCCTCCAGCCGGCCCTCGCGCTGGAGCGCCTTCTTCAGCTCCAGCTCGGCGGCTTCCTTGCGCTCCTTCAGGGCGGCCTCGTCGGCGATCTCCGCCTTGAGCGCCTCGCGCAGCCGTACGAGGTCGTCGGCGAGGAGGCGCAGCCGCGCGTCACGGAGGTCGGCCTGGATGACGGCGGCCCTGCGGGCGACGGCTGCCTGCCGGCCCAGCGGCTTGAGCTGGCGGCGCAGCTCGTCGGTGAGGTCCTGCACGCGCGCGAGGTTGGCCTGCATCGCGTCCAGCTTCCGCAGCGCCTTCTCCTTGCGCTTGCGGTGCTTGAGGACGCCGGCCGCCTCCTCGATGAAGGCGCGGCGGCCGGTGGGGTCGGCGTGCAGGACGGAGTCGAGCTGGCCCTGGCCGACGATGACGTGCATCTCGCGGCCGATGCCGGAGTCGGAGAGCAGTTCCTGGATGTCCAGGAGACGGCACGTGTCACCGTTGATCTGGTATTCGCTGCCGCCGTTGCGGAACATGATCCGCGTGATGGTGACCTCGGCGTACTCGATGGGGAGGGCGCCGTCGGAGTTGTCGATGGTGAGCGACACCTCGGCGCGGCCCAGCGGGGGCCGGCCGGTGGTGCCGGCGAAGATGACGTCCTCCATCTTGCCGCCGCGCAGCGACTTGGCACCCTGCTCGCCCATGACCCAGCTGAGCGCGTCCACGACGTTGGACTTGCCCGAGCCGTTCGGGCCGACGACGCATGTGATCCCCGGCTCGAACCGGAGCGTGGTCGCGGATGCGAACGACTTGAAGCCGCGGAGGGTCAGGGCCTTGAGGTGCACGCCGCCGGACTCTACCCGCCGGGGGACGTCTCACTCCATGAACGAGCGGTTTCGCGGGTGAACGCGAAGGGCACACCAGACGTTGAAGACGGTGAAAGGATGCGCGGGACAACAAGGAGCACCGTGCGTGGGGGTCGCGGGGGCGAGGACACACGGAGGGGCAAGAAAGAAGGGACGCCGTGGCGTCCCTTGCAGTTTCTTACTGCTTGGCGGTTGTGACGGGCGGTCCCGACCACTGCCGTGCTGGTTGTGGAGCGGTGCAGTGATCAGGTGAGCGCAGGCTCCGCCTGGTGTGCGTCAACGCTCTCCATGATCCTGTCGTGAGAAGCGGCAGCCGCCAGCGCGTCCTTCTCCGCCTGGATCCGTACGAGCTCGGATTCCAGGTCCTGGACGCGCTGCTGGAGCCGTCGCATCTCGGCGAGGAGTCGAGGGTCGGAGCCGCCGACGTAACCGAGAAGCGCCTTTGCCATGATGGATGGTCCTCCACACTGAGTGACCGACCGATGCGGTGTGGGTCGTGAGGGATTCGCACCCGCGGTGCTTGGCAGGCCTGGAGTTGTGCTGCCGTTCAGCCATGCCAAACAGCTAAGGTGCGCGGGGCTTTCAGCGTCTCACCAAAAAGTTTGAGGGTCAACACGATCACGCCCCGTATTGGCGGACAACGGGGTGCGCACGGCCGGGAAGCGGCGGCGGCGCGACTCTCTCGGGTCCTCGGGACGTGGCGATCATCCTGGCGGGCGGCGCGCCCCATGGCAAGCCGTTTGCCGCAATCACCAGGACGTTTTCGTCGGCGAGGGGCCGCGACGCGGACCGGACGGGCCGAGCGGAGGCGCCGCGGCGGGCTGGATCAGCGGATCGCGAAGCCGTCGTAGCCGCCTCTGGGTGTGTCCCAGATCTCGGTGACTCCATCCACGCGCCCGGGCGTGTCGCCGGCCCGGAGCCAGTCGAGCAGACCCTCGCAGCGGTCGCGGGGACCCTCGGCCACGACCTGGACCCTGCCGTCGCCGAGATTGAGAGCAAAACCACTCAGCCCGCCGATCTCCAGTGCCTTGGCCCGGGTGAACCAGCGGAAACCCACACCTTGGACATGTCCGCGCACCCAGGCGACCAGTCGCACATCCTCGCTCATGGCTGCAACCTAACCGGACAAAGTCACACCGGGCACTCCGGCCCCTGGCGTCATGCGGTACCGTCCCGACCCATGAATCTCATATGAAACTCACTCCTTCGTGTGAGTTTCGTGATCATCCAGTTTCGGTCTGGTCGCGAGACGGGTCGACCGCAAGGACGAGGAAGGCCAGAAACATGGGACGCCACCGACGCTCCGACGCCGGCCGCGCCGCCACGGGCCGCGCCACGGGGGTCACTCACCACGACGGCCCCTACGACGGGGGCGTGGATCTCCTGGGCGAGCGGACGGACGGCCCGCCCACGATGGGGACGGCTCCGTATCTGAACCCGGAGGCCTACGCCGAGACCTACGCGCGCAGCGAGGCGTACCTCTACGCGACGGACGAGTACGCCGCGGACGACGCCGGCGCGTACTCCGCCGCCCACGACTTCACCCGGGGCGGCTTCCCCGACTTCTCCGACGCGGGCTTCCCGACGGTGCAGGACCGGCCCGGCCCCGCCTTCGCCGGTGACGGCTTCCCGGACGACGGCGGCACCGGCCACCGCGACACCTTCACATCCTCCGAGGGGCTCCCCTCCCCCCGCCGCTCGCCCGAGGGCGAGATCGGGCGGCCCGCGAGCGGTCACCGGCGGCGCAAGAAGAAGGCCGCGACACCGGTCCGCACCGGCCTGCTCGGCGTCTCGGCCGCCGTGGCGATCGGCACGGTCGCGGTGGCCACGGGCGCGGTGCCCGGCCTGGAGAACTACAAGCTCGGCGGCGACAGCAGCCCCGGCGAGGAGGTGCAGGCCGGCGACACGGTGACGAGCCTGCCCACCGAGCAGGGCGGCGCGTCCGGCAGCGTGGAGTCGCCCGGCCGGGACGCGGGCGCCCCCGCGAGCCGCGACGGCGAACGCTCCCAGGCCGCCGAGCCGTCCGCGTCGCCCTCCTCCTCCGCCGCTCCGACGAAGACCCCGGAGGAGGACAAGGAGCGGGAGCGGGAGCGGGCGCAGGACGAGGAGAAGCCGCAGGACAAGAAGCCCGCGGCGACTCCGGAGAAGACCGCGGAGAAGGCGCCGTCCCGCAAGGCGACACCCGAGCCGGAGAAGAAGACGAACAACCCCGTGCCCAGTTCCGCGGAGGCCGCGGCCGGGGCGGAGGTGCTCCGGCTGGTCAACGTGGAGCGCGCCAAGGCGGGCTGCACCCCGGTCACCGCCAGCAGCGAGCTGGCCGCGCTGGCCACGGCGTTCAGCGACGACATGGCCAAGCGGGGCTTCTTCGACCACACCGACCCCGACGGCGATACGCCCTGGGACAGGGCCCAGGCGGCCGGCATCAGCAGCCTCGGCGGCGAGAACATAGCCCGGGGCCAGGCCGACGCCGAGGCCGTGATGAAGGCCTGGATGGACAGCCCCGGCCACAAGGCAAACATCCTGAACTGCGACTTCAAGACCCTGGGCGTGGGCGTCCACATGGGCCCGGGCGGCCCCTGGTGGACCCAGAACTTCGGCTACTGAGCACTAACCCTGGGTTAGCGCGAGCTGTTGGTTGGTGTGGGGCTGGCTTAGGCTGGAAGGATGACGTCCACCGAACAGCGGCCGGAGGGGCAGGAGCTTCCCTTCAACGTGTTCGCCAAGGCCTGCCCCTCGCGCGGCACGCTCGAGCACGTGACCGGTCGTTGGGGAGCGCTCACGCTGGGCGCGCTGTACGAGGGCTCGCTCCGGTTCAACGAGCTGCGCCGCCGGGTCGACGGCGTGAGCGAGAAGATGCTGTCCCAAACGCTGCACGCGCTGGAGCGGGACGGTCTGGTGCTGCGGGAGGCCCAGCCGACCAATCCGCCCCGCGTGGACTACGAACTGACCCCGCTGGGCCGCGAAGTGGCCGAGCGGCTGCTGTCCCTCATCCGTTGTGTCGAGGACGGCATGGACGCCGTGCTCCAGGCGCGTGACCGTTACGACGCGACGCGCGGCGCCCGCTGACAGCGCGGGCAGAAGTAGCTGGAGCGGTTCATCCACGCCCGTCGGCGCATCGGCGTGCCGCAGCGGCGGCAGGGCAGGCCCTCACGGCCGTACGCGTCCAGGGAGCGGTCGAAGTAGCCGGACTCGCCGTTGACGTTGACGTAGAGGCTGTCGAAGCTGGTGCCGCCGACGGACAGGGCGGCGTTCATGACGTCCCGGACGTGGCCGAGCAGGAGCAGGGTGCGCGGGCGGGTGAAGCCGGCCGTGGGGCGTTCGTAGTGGATGCGGGCGCGCCACAGCGCCTCGTCGGCGTAGATGTTGCCGACGCCGCTGATCAGTGATTGGTCGAGCAGGGCCCGCTTGATGGTGGTCCGCTTGCGGCGCAGGGCCTGGTGGAAGGTCTCGTCGTCGAAGAGCGGGTCGAGGGGGTCCGGGGCGATGTGCGCGATCACGTCGGGCAGGCCGTCGGGGGTGGTGTCGTGCAGCGAGAGGCCGCCGAAGGTGCGCTGGTCGACGAAGCGGAGCTCGGTCTCCCGGGCGTCGGTGAAGCGGACGCGGACGCGCAGGTGCTTCTCGTCCGGCGCGGTGTGCGGCTGGACCAGCAGCTGCCCGCTCATGCCGAGGTGGGCCAGCACGGCCTGGCCGGTGTCCTCCAGCGGCAGCCAGAGGTACTTGCCGCGGCGGCTGGGCACTCCGACACGGTGGCCCTTGAGCCGGTGCGTGAAGTCGTCCGCGCCGGCGAGATGACGGCGTACCGCGCGCGGGTGGAGCACTTCGGCCTCGGCGACGGTCCGGTGGGCGACCCAGCGCTCGAGTCCGCGCCGTACCACCTCGACCTCGGGCAGCTCGGGCATGGTCTCCCTCCAGGGGCGCCGGGCGCCCGCCCCGGGCCGGGGCGGGCGCTCGGATCGCGCTGTGCGTCAGGCGGAGGCCGACGGGGCGTCGGCGCTCGTGCCGGAGGCGTCGGCCTCGGCGGTCCGGACGGCCTCCTCGGCCTCCGCCGCCGCCTTGGCCCGCTCGTCCGCCGCGGCCCGGATGGACCGCCATGCGGACTCGGCGGCCTGCTGCTCCGCCTCCTTCTTGCTGCGGCCGGTGCCGGTGCCGTACGAGACGCCTCCGACGCGGGCGGCAGCAGTGAAGGTCTTCTCGTGATCCGGTCCGGTCTCCGTGACCAGGTACTCGGGGACACCGAGGCCTTCGGTCGCGGTGAGCTCCTGGAGACTGGTCTTCCAGTCCAGGCCGGCACCGAGATTCGAGGACTTCTCGATCAGGGGGTCGAACAGGCGGTGCACCAGCTCAGCCGCCGAGTCCAGGCCCTGGTCGAGATAGACGGCGCCGATCACCGCTTCGAGGGTGTCGGCGAGGATGGATGCCTTGTCCCGGCCCCCCGTGCCCTCTTCACCCCGGCCGAGCCGGATGAAGGAGCCCAGTTCGAGCCCGCGGCCCACTTCCGCCAGCGCACGCGAGTTGACCACCGCGGCCCGCAGCTTGGCCAGCTGGCCCTCGGGCAGGTCGGGGTGGGTGCGGTACAGCGTGTCCGTGACGACGAGGCCGAGCACGGAGTCCCCGAGGAACTCCAGCCGCTCGTTCGTCGGCAGACCGCCGTTCTCGTACGCGTAGGAACGGTGGGTCAGTGCACGCACCAGAAGGGCGGACTCGACGTGGTAGCCGAGCCGCCCTTCCAGAAGCGTGTGGGACGAGGCCTGGTTGTCCGCAGAGTTTTTCTTCGGCGTGGACACAGTGCCTCTCACCAGCCGCTCAGACCTCGAGGACCTGGCGCTTGTTGTAGGTGCCGCAAGACGGGCACGCGATGTGCTGCTGCTTGGGCTCGTGGCAGCGCTCGCACGCAACCAGGGTGGGGACCGCAGCCTTCCACTGCGACCGGCGGTGGCGCGTGTTGCTGCGCGACATCTTCCGCTTCGGAACAGCCACGGCTACTTCTCCTGCTTCTCGTCGACGCCCGGTTCGGCGCCGCTCATCTCGTCCTTCTCGCCGTCCTTCATGGTGTCGGCGAGTCCCTGCAAAGCCGCCCAACGGATGTCGACGGCATCGTGGTGGTGGTCCGGGTCGTCCGCCAGCCGCGCTCCGCACTGGGAACACAGGCCCGGGCAGTCTTCCTGGCACACCGGCTGCATCGGCAGTGCGAGCACCACCGCATCACGCAGCACCGGCTCGAGGTCGAACAGGCCGTCCTCGAGAAAGAGCCGGTCCTCGTCGTCCTCGGCGTCGTCGCCCGGTTCCGCGGTCACGCGGCCCCGGTCGTCGGCGTCAGGGTACGAGAACAGCTCCTGGAAATCCGCTTCGAGCTGCTGCTCCAGCGGCTCCAGACACCTTACGCACTCCCCCTCGGCCTTGGCACGGCCGGTGCCTGTGACGAGCACACCTTCCATGACCGACTCGAGGCGGAGTTCGAGCTCCACCAGGGCGCCCTCCGGCACTCCGATGACCCCCTTGACACCGAAGTCCTTGGGGGCGTCGACCGTACGGGACAGACGCTGCAGCACACCGGGCCGCCGCCCCAGCTCGTGCGTGTCGAACACGAGGGGGTTGCGGTGGTCGAGGCGGGCGTTCAGGGTCATTCCTGCTTTCGGTCTACGCGCTCAGGGGTACCGCTGCCGTGCGGGATTCCCGGGCAGCTCGGATCACGGGCGTATACGGAGACAGCGCAAGCGCACACGCGACCGAAGAGCCAGGATACTGGACCTTTCGCTCTCGGCCCAATCCGCCCCTACAGGCCCCGCTCGCGCTCGTACGCCTGCAACTGCTCGGGCGTGATCATGCTGGTGTCGAAGAGGCTGGTCTCGTCCAGCGCGTAGCCCTGCTGCGGCTGCTGGGTCTGCTGCGGCTGCTCCATCTGCTGGGCCTGCTGCGGCTGGTTCGGGTCGTACGTCTGCTGCTGGGCGTCGTAGCCCTGGTAGGCGGCGTACGGGTCGGCCTGCTGGTAGCCGTAGGGGTCCTGCGCGCCGGCGTACTGCTGCTGGTAGCCGGCGTAGGGGTCCGGCTGCTGCTGATAGCCGTACGCGGGCTCCGGCTGGGCGTAGGGCTGCTGCGGGGACTGTTCGGGCTGCGGAGGCTGCTGGGGCTGCTGCGGCTGCTGCGGCTGCTGCCGGGCCGGGGCGCCCTGGTCGGCGACCGCCGCGAGGTCGGCGAGGTAGTCGGCGTCGCTGGAGTGCTGGACGGTCGAGGCGTCGTCGGCGAGGGCGCCGAGGTCGTCGGTGGCGATCCTGCCGTGCAGCTTCTGCCGGCCCCGGCCGACCGCGTCCAGCGTCTTGGCGAGGACCGCCTCGAAGGCGCCCAGCTTGGCGTCGACGTACTGGTCGGCGGTGCGGCGCAGGGTCTCCGGGTCGTGACTGCGCTCCGGGGCGTCCTCGTCCTCGTAGCCCTGCTCGTCGAGTCCGGGGCCGGTGCCGAGCAGCTTCTCGCGGCCGCGGCCGACGGAGCCGAGGGTCTTGGTGAGGACGACCTCGAAGTTGGCGAGCTTGGAGTCGACGTAGTCGTCGGCCTCCGCGCGGATCTCCTCGGCCTCCTTGCGGGCCTCGGCGAGGATCCGGTCGGCCTCGGACTGGGAGCGGCGGGCGATCTCGGTGTCGGAGATCAGGGAGCCGCGCTGGGCGTGGGCGCTCTCGATGATCCGCTCGGCCTCCTGGCGGGCCTGCTCGACCATCTGCTCCCGGTCCCCGATCAGCTCCTGGGCCTGGGCGAGGGAGTCGGGCAGCGCCTCGCGCACCTCCTCCAGCAGGGAGAGCAGTTCGGCGCGGTTGACCACGCACGAGGCCGACATGGGCATCGACCGGGCACCGGAGACCGCGGCGACGATCTCGTCGAGCTTCTTCTGCACGTCCACCTGTGCTCGCCACTCTCTACAGCTGTGTTGGAGACGGACGGGACGACTGTACGGCCCCGGGGCGCCCGGTGGACACCGCAGTGGCCCCGCGACAGCGGCGACGGGCCGGGTCAGTCCTTGCGCAGGCGTGCGGTGAGGGCGTCCAGGACCTCCGGCGGCACCAGGTGGGAGACGTCGCCGCCCCAGGCCGCGACCTCCTTGACGAGGGAGGAGGACAGGAAGCTGTAGGTCGGGTTGGTAGGGACGAAGAGGGTCTCCACGCCGGAGAGGCCGTTGTTCATCTGGGCCATCTGCAGTTCGTAGTCGAAGTCGCTGACCGCGCGCAGGCCCTTGACGATGGCGGGGATGTCGCGCTGCTTGCAGAAGTCGACGAGGAGGCCGTGGAAGGCCTCGACACGGACGTTGCCGTACTCGGCGGTGACCCGGCGGATCAGATCGATCCGCTCCTCGATCTCGAACAGCCCTTTCTTGGACTGGTTGATCATCACCGCGACGAAGACCTCGTCGTACAGCCGGGAGGCCCGGGCGATGATGTCGAGGTGTCCATTGGTGATCGGGTCGAACGACCCGGGGCATACGGCGCGGCGCACTGGTGATCCCTCGCTCTCCGGTCCGGTCATCGTGCGTCTTCGCACGTAGAGGCGGCGCGACCGTACCAAAACGTTCCCTCGCCGTAGCGACGGGCCCGGATCGCCTCGAACCCCGGCGGCCAGACGAATTCCCCGCCTCTGGTGCTGCGCTCCACGGTGACGAGGGCGTCCTCCGTGAGCCACCCCTCCGAACGGAGTGTGAGCAGAATCTCGCGAAGATCGTCGTCCACGACGGCGTAGGGCGGGTCGAGGAAGGCGATGTCGTACGGCTGCCGCGGGGGCGCCGTACGGATGATCTGTTCTGCTTTGCCCGATCTGACCTCGGCACCGGGGAGTTGGAGCGACGTCACGTTCTCCCGGACGGTGCGGGCGGCGCGGGCGTCGGCCTCGACGAGCAGGACGTGTCCGGCGCCCCGGGAGAGGGCCTCCAGTCCGACGGCGCCGGAACCGGCGTACAGGTCGAGGACGCGTTCGCCGTCCAGCGGGCCGCCGAGCAGCGACTGCCAGGTGGAGAAGAGGCCTTCGCGCGCCCGGTCGGAGGTCGGGCGGGTCCCCTGTCCGGGCGGAACGGCCAGGCGGCGTCCGCCGGCCGCGCCGGCGATCACGCGGGTCATGTCCTCGGTCCTTGTCGGTGGGTGCGGGTCGGTGGCCGTTCCCAGTCTGTCAGCCCTTTTCCAGGTACTGCTCCCGCTCCTCGTCCAGCAGGGCGTCCAGGGCCGTGCGCAGGGCGGGCAGGCGGGTCAGGTCCGGGTCGGCGGCGACGATCCGCGTCGCCTCCTCCCGGGCCTCGGCGATGATCTCCTCGTCCTCGATGACGGCGAGCATGCGCAGGCTGGAGCGGGTGCCGGACTGGGCCTGGCCCAGTACGTCGCCCTCGCGGCGCTGCTCCAGGTCGATACGGGAGAGCTCGAAGCCGTCGAGGGTGGAGGCCACCGCGTTCAGCCGCTGGCGGGCCGCGCTCGCCTCGGGCATCTCGGTGACCAGCAGGCACAGTCCGGGGGCGGAGCCCCGGCCGACGCGGCCGCGCAGCTGGTGGAGCTGGGAGACGCCGAAGCGGTCGGCGTCCATGATCACCATCGCGGTGGCGTTCGGCACGTTGACACCGACCTCGATCACGGTCGTGGCGACCAGGACGTCGGTCTCGCCGGCGGCGAAGCGGCGCATGACGGCGTCCTTGTCGTCGGGCTGCATGCGCCCGTGCAGGACCTCGACCCCGAGTCCCCGCAGCGGACCCCGGGCGAGCTGGTCGGCGATGTCCAGGACGGCGAGCGGGGGCCGCTTCTCGGCCTCGTCCTCGGGGGACTTCTTCTTCGCGGCGCCCGCGGCGCCCTTGGGGGCGTCCTCCTCGTCGCCGATGCGCGGGCAGACCACGTACGCCTGGTGGCCGTTCGTGACCTCCTCGCGGACCCTTTCCCAGGCGCGGGCGAGGAAGTGCGGCTTGTCGGCGGCCGGTACGACATGGCTGGCGATGGGCGAGCGGCCGGCCGGGAGCTGGTCGAGGACGGAGGTCTCCAGGTCGCCGAAGACCGTCATCGCGACCGTGCGCGGAATGGGCGTGGCGGTCATGACGAGCAGGTGCGGGGGCTGTTTGCCCTTGCCGCGCAGGGCGTCGCGCTGCTCCACACCGAAGCGGTGCTGCTCGTCGACCACGACCAGGCCCAGGTCGTGGAACTGCACCTTGTCCTCGATCAGCGCGTGTGTGCCGATGACGATGCCGGCTTCGCCGGTGGCCAGGTCGAGCAGGGCCTGGCGGCGGGCCGCCGCGCCCATGGAGCCGGTGAGCAGCACCACCTTGGTGGCGTGGTCCGCTCCCCCGAGCATGCCCCCCTCGGCGAGCTCCCCCATCATCTCGGTGACCGACCGGTGGTGCTGCTGGGCGAGCACCTCGGTCGGGGCGAGCATCGCCGCCTGCCCGCCCGCGTCGACGACGGCGAGCATGGCGCGCAGGGCGACGAGCGTCTTTCCGCTGCCGACCTCGCCCTGGAGCAGGCGGTGCATGGGGTGTTCGGTGGCGAGGCCGGCGAAGATCTCCTCGGAGACCTTCCGCTGGCCCTCGGTGAGGGTGAAGGGGAGCCGGGCGTCGAAGGCGGTGAGGAGGCCGTCGGGCCGCGGACGGCGGGCGACGGCGGGCAGTTGGGCGTCGGCGTGCCGGCGGCGGGCGAGGGCGGTCTGCAGGACGAAGGCCTCGTCCCACTTCAGGCGCGCGCGGGCGTCCTCGATGTCGGCCTTGGTGTGCGGTCGGTGGATCTTCAGCAGGGCCTCGGGGAGCGGGACGAGGCCGCGGTCGGCGCGCAGGGAGTCCGGGAGCGGGTCGAGCGCCTCCTGGGCGCTGGGCAGGACCGTCTGGAGCGCCTTGCCGATCTTCCAGGACTCCATCTTCGCGGTGGCGGGGTAGATCGGGATGAGGGCTCCGGCCCAGGTCTCGACCGTCTCCTCGGTGTCGCCGCGCAGCAGTTCGTAGGCGGGGTGGGCCAGTTGCAGACGGCGGTTGAAGACGGAGACCTTGCCGGCGAACATCGCCCGGGTGCCCGGCAGGAGTTCCTTGTGCGGCTTGTGGACGCCGGCGCCGAAGAAGACCAGTCGCAGCCGGCCGCTGCCGTCCGTGATGGTCACCTCCAGGCGCTGGCCCTTGCCGCGCGGGGCCTTGGCGGAGGCGAACGTGTGCAGGCGGGCGTCGGCGACCTGGGCGACCACCGTGACGTGCTCGTCCATGGGCAGGTCGGCGAGGTGGGTGAGCCGGCCGCGCTCCTCGTACCGGCGCGGGTAGTGGTGGAGGAGGTCGCCGACGGTCTGCAGGCCGAGATGCTCGGCCATCACCTTCGCGGTGGCGGGGCCGAGCACCTTCTTCAGTGGTTCGTCCAGTGCGGGCACGGGATCCATTGGACACCACGGCACTGACATCGCGGGACGTGCGGACACGGACGCGTCGGTCCGCGGCGGGTGGTGCGGATCACGCGGGCCGCCGGTGTCGCGCGGGTCACTCGACGCCGATGAGGAGGACGGCGCCCTGTCCGCCGCCGTGGTACACGACCGTGTCGACGGCGAGGTAGCCCTCGCGGACGCGGTTCTCCAGGCGGGCGGCGACGGAGGCCGGGGCGCCGTCGCCGAGGACCAGGGTGACCAGTTCGCCGCCGGCCGCGAGCATGCGGTCGAGGACGGCCTCGGCGGTGGCCGTGACGTCCTGGCCGATCACGGCGACGTCGCCCTCGACCAGGCCGAGGACGTCCCCGGCCTGGCAGATGCCCGCCATGGTCCAGGACTGGCGCTCGGCGACGGTGACCTCGGCGTAGCGGGTCGCGCCCGCCGCCGACGTCATCGACACCACGTCCTCGTCGAAGCGGCGCCCCGGCTCGTGCACGGCGAGCGCGGCGATACCCTGCATGGCCGAGCGGGTCGGGATGAGGGCCACCCTGATGCCCTCGGCCCGCGCCTGTTCGGCCGCCGCGGCGGCGGTGTGGCGCAGGTCCGCGTCGTTCGGCAGCAGCACCACCTCGCGCGCGTGCGCCCGCCGAACGGCCTCGACGAGCTCACCGCTGGCGGGCGGCTCCCCGGGGCGGGCGAGCACCGTGGTCGCGCCCGCCTCGGTGTACAGCCCGGCCAGGCCCTCGCCCGGCACCACGGCGACGACGGCCCGCTCGGCGCGTTCGCCCTGGTCCCGCCCGGCCGCCGCCGACGCGTGGGCGTCCCCGGCGGCGAAGTGGGTGATCCGGATCCGGTACGGCCGGCCGGCCTCGACACCCGCCTCCACGGCGGCGCCCGCGTCGTCGACGTGCACATGGACGTTCCACAGGCCGTCGCCGCCGACCACGACGAGCGAGTCGCCCAGGGCGTCGAGCCGTTCCCGCAGCCGGGCCACGGCCGTGTCGCCGGCCTCCAGGAGGTAGATCACTTCGAAGGCGGGTCCGCCGGTGCCCGGGGGCGCCGCGGCGGCGTCCGCGCACTCGGGTACGGCTCGTGACGTGCCCTCGCGGGCCTCCGCGCGCCTCACCTGGTCACGCGGCGGTTCCCCGGTGAACGTCGCCACCAGGGCCGCGAGCACCGCGAGAAGCCCTCGGCCGCCGGCGTCCACCACCCCCGCCTGCCGGAGGACGGGCAGCCGGTCCGGTGTCTCGGCGAGCGCCGCGCGGGCGCCCTCGTGGGCCGCCCGGGCCACCGCCGCGCAGTCGCCCTCCGCCGCTCCCGCGGCGTCCGCGGCGGCGGAGGCGACGGTCAGGACCGTGCCCTCGACGGGGTGCGCCACCGCCTGGCGCGCGGAGTCGGCCGCCCGGCGCAGGGCGAGCCGCAGCCCCTGGCCGTCGGCGTGGCCCGGGGCCTCGTCACCGGCCAGGACCTGGGCCATGCCGCGCAGCAGCTGCGCGAGGATCGTGCCGGAGTTGCCGCGGGCGCCGATCAGCGCTCCGTGGGCCATCGCCCGCAGCGCGTCGGCCAGGGTCGGGCCGGGTCCGCTGTTCCCGCCGGTGTTCACGCCGGTGTTCCCGCCCGCTTCGTGGCCTTCGAAGACCGCCTCCACCGCCGCGGCCGCCGACTCGACGGTCAGATAGAGGTTCGTCCCGGTGTCGCCGTCCGCCACGGGGTAGACGTTGATCGCGTCGATCTCCTCGCGGGCCCGCCCCAGCGCGTCGAGGGCGAGACCGCACCAGGCACGCACCGCGACAGCATCGAAGAATGTCTGCGGCACCTGCGCCACCTGCGCCTCCCTGAGCTGCCGGCCGTGTCCCGCAGCGTAGACCGTGGGGCCCCGCGCACCGGAAGTGGGCCGCGGGCGGGGCCCTGAGCTGCCGTGGTAGTTTCGTTCTACGGGTGCAGCCGTTGTATGCTGCTCCGGTTGCCCGATCCGATCGGGCCTCTCCCCTGGCAACGCCACTCAGATTCCAACAGGGCTCCCCGAGCCCGGGATCTTGATCCCGGCATGCCGGGATCAACCGTAAGTGCATCTGAAGTCTTTGGAGTGACCCGTGGCTGCCAACTGCGACGTCTGCGGCAAGGGGCCGGGCTTCGGCAACAACATCTCGCACTCGCACCGCCGTACGTCCCGTCGCTGGAACCCGAACATCCAGCGTGTGCGTACCGTGGTCGGCGGGACGCCGAAGCGCGTGAACGCCTGCACCTCGTGCATCAAGGCCGGCAAGGTCTCGCGCTGACGCTTTCGCTGAGCGCGCGGCCACGTAGTACGCCGGTTTCGCCGCAACGGCCGGTCCACCTCGGGGTGGGCCGGCTTTTTGCTGTGCGCGTGTTCTCCCCCACTCTCGGCTTCGCTCGAGCGGAGGGGAGGCACGACTGCCGCGGGAGCGGCAGCGGCGGCGGCCCTAGTGCCCCGACAGGCAACGTTCGCCCCGTCGCGACGCCCGGCACGCACTCTCGCCGCACCGGCCGAAAGCCCAAGTACGTCCAGTACGAGGACTTCCGGCCGGCACGCCGAGAGCATGCACCGGACGCCGCTCCTTGACGGGCAAACGTTGCCTGCCGCGGCACTAGTGCAGGTTCCAGGCGTGATTCACCGGGCCTATGCCCCTGCCCAGGGGGTAACCCGTATCGATTGCTCCGGTTACATAGGTCTTCGCCGCCCGGACCGCTTCCGGGACCGGGGTGCCCTTGGCCAGGTGGGAGGCTATGGCCGAGGCCAGGGTGCAGCCCGTGCCGTGGGTGTGCCGGTTGTCGTGCCGGGGCGCCCGCAGCCAGTGCTCCTCGGACCCGTCGGTGAGCAGGTCCACCGCGTCGCCGGACAGATGGCCGCCCTTGATCACCACCCAGCGCGGCCCGAACTCCAGCATCGCCCCGGCCGCCCGGCGCAGATCGCGCTCCGAGCCGACCCGGACGCCGGTGAGCTGCCCCACCTCGTCCACGTTCGGTGTGGCCACGGTGGCCACGGGCAGCAGCCTGGTCCGTACGGAGTCCAGCGCGGAGGCCGCCAGCAGCGGGTCGCCGTGCTTGGAGACGCCCACCGGGTCGACGACCGCCGGCGCGTCCGTACCGGCGAGCAACTCGGCCACCGTCTCGACGAGTTCGGCGGAGGACAGCATGCCCGTCTTGATCGCCTGCACCCCGATGTCGTCGACCACGCTGCGGTACTGGGCCCGCACCGCCTCCACCGGCAGCTCCCAGGCCCCCTGCACGCCCAGCGAGTTCTGCGCGGTCACCGCGGTGAGCACGCTCATGCCGTGCACGCCGAGCGCGAGCATCGTCTTCAGGTCGGCCTGGATGCCGGCGCCGCCGCCGGAGTCGGAGCCGGCCACCGTGAGCACCCGGGGCGGGGCGGTGCGGCCGCTCATGACCGTGTCCGCGCTCATGACTCGATGTCCCCGAAGTGGTCCCAGCCGCCCTGCTTGGTCCAGGGCGCCCCGTCGACCGTCACCTGGGGCAGCGCCGAGGGATTGAGCACCTCGCCGATCACCTTCCAGCGGGCCGGCAGCTTCACGTCCGGCGGGAAGGTCGCCACGATCGCGTGGTCCTCTCCCCCGGTCAGCACCCACTGCATGGGGTCGACGCCGACCGCCTGGCCGATGTCGTTCATCTGCGAGGGGATGTCGACGGCCGCGGAGCGGATGTCGATGCGCACCTTGCTGGCCTCGGCGATGTGTCCGAGGTCGGCGATCAGGCCGTCGCTCACGTCGACCATCGAGGTGGCGCCGAGCCCGGCCGCGGCGGGGCCCGCGTGGTAGGGCGGTTCGGGGCGCCGGTGTGCCTCGACGAAGGCGCGCGGTGAGCGGAATCCGCGGGAGAGCACCGCGTGTCCGGCCGCGGACCAGCCCAGCCAGCCGGTGACCGCGACGAGGTCGCCGGGCTGGGCCCCGCCGCGGGTGACGGGTTCCTGGTTGCGCAGATCACCGAGCGCGGTGATCGACACCATGATGGCCTCGCCGCGTACGACGTCGCCGCCGACGACCGCGGCGCCGGCCACCTGGCACTCGTCCCGCAGCCCGTCCATCAGCTCGCTCGGCCAGGTCACCGGCAGTTCCGCCGGGACCACGAGGCCGAGCAGCAGCGCGGTCGGCACGGCGCCCATGGCCGCGATGTCGGCCAGGTTCTGCGCGGCGGCCTTGCGGCCGACGTCGTAGGCGGTGGACCAGTCGCGCCGGAAGTGCCGGCCCTCCAGCAGGATGTCGGTGCTGGCCACGACCCTGCGGTCGGGCGCGGAGATCACCGCGGCGTCGTCGCCGGGGCCGACCCGGACCGCCGGAGTGGTGGTGAGACGGGAGGTGAGCTCCCTGATGAGCCCGAACTCACCGAGCTCACCAACAGTGCCCTTCATTGCCCTTTCGCCCCTTCTCTCCCTGTGCGTGCCCGGTCGCGGGTCGTCCGAGTCCTCGCTACGGTCGATATGACCGTCAACTTCTCTCGTGCCTGTACCCCGGCGCGCAAGGCCCGGTTCCCGCAGGTCTCCCCGCGACGAGCGGCAACGCGATACCGTGGCGTTCCTTTTCCCCACATGATCCTCGTGGCCGCCCTGGAGGTTCCGTGGTACAGGCGTACATCCTGATCCAGACGGAGGTCGGCAAAGCGTCGACCGTCGCCGAGCTGATCGGCAAGATTCCTGGAGTCATCCAGGCCGAGGACGTGACCGGACCGTACGACGTCATCGTGCGCGCCCAGGCCGACACCGTGGACGGCCTGGGCCGTATGGTGGTGGCCAAGGTCCAGCAGGTGGACGGCATCACCCGCACCCTGACCTGCCCGGTCGTCCATCTGTAGCCCCCCGTCCCCGTCTTCCCTGTCGCCCGCCGCGGTCCCCCCGCCGCCGGCACCCCGTGTTCCGCGTCCGCGGCGCCGATCACCGCCGCGGGCTGCTCCTCGGCAGACGACGGCGCGGCCGCGGCGGTTCCCGTTCCGGCGCGGAGGCCGGCGGGCCGTGCCGGAACCCGGACAGGACCCTGCCGACGGCGTGGACGGTGAGCGTCGCGACGGTCCCGGACCGAGCCGGAACCGGCCGCGGGCCGGGGCGGCGTGGCGATCATACTGTGGTGCGTGTCCGGTGACGTCCGGAAGACCTCCGGCGGAGACATGACCGGATGCCGCCGCGCGAGAAGGCGATCCCCGCGGGGATCGCCCTGTGGTGTCCGTACGGCTCGCGCGGCTCAGCGCAGTCCGGTCGACCGGCGCAGCGCCGCCTGCACCAGACGGTCCACCAGCTCGGCGTAGCCCACGCCGGTGGCCTGCCACATCTGCGGATACATGGAGATGGGGGTGAAGCCGGGCATGGTGTTGATCTCGTTGATCACGAACTCGCCGTCCTCGGTGAGGAAGAAGTCCGCGCGCACCAGCCCTTCGCAGGACGCCGCGTCGAACGCCTCGACCGCGAGCCGGCGCACCTCGGCCGTCTCCTCGTCGGTCAGCGGCGCCGGCACGATGCCGGGGGTGGAGTCGATGTACTTGGCCTCGAAGTCGTAGTACGCGTGCGCGTCGGGCGGCGGGATCTCGGCGGGCAGCGACGCGCGCGGGCCGTCCTCGAACTCCAGCACGCCGCATTCGATCTCGCGGCCGCGCAGCGCCGCCTCCACGAGGATCTTCGGGTCGTGGCGGCGGGCCTCGGCGATGGCCTCGTCCAGGCCGGCGAGGCCGTCGACCTTGGTGATGCCGATCGAGGAGCCCGCCCGCGCGGGCTTCACGAACAGCGGCCAGCCGTGCTCCCCGGCGAAGTCGACGATCCGCTTGCGGGCGGCGGGCTCCTCGCGCTCCCACTCGCGCGGCCGGATCACCAGGTACGGGCCGACCTTGAGCCCGAAGGAGGTGAACACCCGCTTCATGTACTCCTTGTCCTGGCCGACGGCCGAGGCGAGCACGCCCGAGCCGACGTAGGGGACGCCGGAGAGCTCCAGGAGGCCCTGGAGGGTGCCGTCCTCGCCGTAGGGGCCGTGCAGCACCGGGAAGACGACGTCGACCTCGCCCAGGGCCTTGGGCACCGAACCCGGCTCGCTGTAGACGACTTCGCGGTCGGCGGGGTCGACGGGGAGCACCACACCGCCCTCCGTCGACTCGGCGAGCTGGTCGACGCTGGGCGTGCGGCGGTCGGTGATCGCCATGCGTTCCGGCTCGTCGGCGGTGAGCGCCCAGCGGCCGTCCTGCGTGATGCCGATCGGCAGGACGTCGTACGTGTTCCGGTCGATGGCCTTGAGGACGGCGCCGGCCGTGACCACGGAGATCCCGTGCTCGGAGCTGCGCCCGCCGAACACGACGGCCACACGCGGCTTGCGGGACGGCGGCTCGGGGCTCTGGGGGAGGTTCTCGGTGCTCATATCGCGATGAGAGTACCCGTTGGCGGAGCCTGGAGTCAGCGCCCGCAACGCCGTGCGTGGGCCGAACGGCGGGGGCTGTCGCTCAGCGTCGTTCGGGCTTCGCGCTGCGCGACATCAGCTCCTTGAGGGCGACCACCGGGGGTTTGCCCTCGTGCACGATGGAGACGACCGTCTCGGTGAGCGGCATGTCGACGCCGTGCCTGCGGGCGAGATCCAGCACCGATTCGCAGGACTTGACGCCCTCCGCGGTCTGCTTGGTGACCGCGATGGTCTCCTCCAGGGTCAGGCCCCTGCCGAGGTTGGTGCCGAAGGTGTGGTTGCGGGACAGCGGCGAGGAGCAGGTGGCCACCAGGTCGCCCAGCCCCGCCAGTCCGGAGAAGGTCAGCGGGTCGGCGCCGAGCGCGACCCCGAGCCGGGTGGTCTCGGCGAGGCCCCGGGTGATGAGCGAGCCCTTGGTGTTGTCGCCGAGCCCCATGCCGTCGGCGATGCCGACGGCCAGCCCGATCACGTTCTTCACGGCGCCGCCCAGCTCGCAGCCGATGACGTCGGTGTTGGTGTACGGGCGGAAGTACGGGGTATGGCAGGCGGTCTGGAGCCGCCGGGCGACGTCCTCGTCGGTGCAGGCGACCACGGAGGCGGCCGGCATGCGGGCGGCGATCTCCCGGGCCAGGTTGGGGCCGGTGACCACGGCGATCCGCTCCCGGCCGACCTTGGCGACGTCGTCGATGACCTCGCTCATCCGCATCGCGGAGCCGAGTTCGACGCCCTTCATCAGGGACACGAGCACCGTGCGGGGCGCGAGCAGGTCGGCCCACTCGGCGAGGTTGCCGCGCAGCGTCTGCGAGGGGATCGCCAGGACGGTGAAGTCGGCGCCGCGGGCCGCCTCGGCGGCGTCGGTGGTGGCCCGCAGGTTCCCGGGGAGTTCCACACCGGGCAGATAGTCCGGGTTGGTGCGGGTGGAGTTGACCGCGTCGGCGAGTTCGGGGCGCCGCCCCCACAGCACGACGTCGCAGCCCGCGTCGGCGAGGACCATGCCGAAGGCCGTCCCCCACGATCCGGTGCCGAAGACGGCCGCCTTGACCGGCTTGCTCACGTACCCAGCCCCTCTTCCCGTGCGGTGGGCCTGGTGCCCCGTGTCCGGTCGTGCCGCCGCTGCGTGTGTGTCTTGCGGCGCTGTTCGATCCGCTCCTGGCGCGGGTCGTAGGGCGTCTCGGGGGCCCTCTCGCCGCGGACCTGCTCCAGTTGGGCGGTGACGGCCGCCATGATGGCCTCGGTCGCCTCCTTGAGCAGTTCGGGGGTCATCTCCCGGTCGTAGAAGCGGTCGAGGTCCACCGGCGGCCCGGCCAGCACCCGGCTGGTCTTGCGCGGCCAGATGTTCGGCTTCTTCGCGTACGGCGGCAGGAGCTCGTTGGCGCCCCACTGGGCCACCGGGATCACGGGGCACTTGGTCTGCAACGCGACGCGGGCGGCGCCGGTCTTGCCGGTCATCGGCCAGCCGTCCGGGTCGCGGGTGAGGGTGCCCTCGGGGTAGAAGGCGACGCATTCGCCGCGCTCGACGGCGTCGATGGCGGCCCGGAAGGCGCTGAGCGCGTCGGTGCTCTCGCGGTAGACGGGGATCTGTCCGGTGCCCCGCATCGCGGCGCCGACGAATCCCTTGCTGAATAGCCCGCTCTTCGCCAGGAATCGCGGAAC
Organism: Streptomyces speibonae; assembly: GCF_984686075.1. Lineage (NCBI taxonomy): Bacteria > Bacillati > Actinomycetota > Actinomycetes > Kitasatosporales > Streptomycetaceae > Streptomyces > Streptomyces speibonae. The sequence goes on from NZ_OZ480260.1 coordinate 2,381,256, forward strand.
GCGTCCGGTGTTGTACTGAAAGTGCGCGTAGGCAAAGGGATCGATGTGCGAATTGTGGTTCACCGCGGTGATAAATCCGCCCTCGGCCGGAATGTTCTCCATTCCGCGCCAGTCCCGCTTGAGCAGAACCACCAGCGGCGGTTTGCAGAGAACCGCGGCGAAGCGGTACCAGAAGCCGATTCTGCGGCGCGGCACGAGTACACCTTCCTCTTCCGAAACGGGCCCGGAGCCCGGACCCGGGGGCCAGGCGGGCCGCACAAGTGTCGCCCCGGGCCGCCGGTCTGTCGAGAACACCGTACGCCGCCCGTCTCCCACCACCGCCCTTCAAGGAGCTTCGCGCCCCTCCCCCGGTTCCTTCGCCGCCGGGCGCTCCGGGGGACAATGACGGCGACAAGAGAGGGACGCAACACTCGTGCAGTGGACTGTGGTGGTACCCCTGAAGCCGCTGGCCGAGGCCAAGAGCAGGCTGTCGGACACGGCCGGCGATGGCCTGCGGCCGGGTCTCGCGCTCGCTTTCGCGCAGGACACGGTGGCCGCGGCGCTGGAATGCCCGGCGGTGCGGGATGTGGTGGTCGTCACCAATGACGCCGTGGCCTCCCGTGAGCTGGCCGCACTGGGCGCCGGAATCGTCCCCGACCGGCCGCGCGACGGCCTGAACGCGGCTCTCGCGCATGCCGCGGCCGAGGTGGGCTCCGCGCGGGACGCGGCGTCCGTGGCGGCTCTCAACGCGGATCTTCCGGCCCTCCGTCCGGCGGAACTCGCGCGCGTCCTGGATTCCGCGGCCGCATTCCCGCGCGCTTTCCTCGCCGACGCCGCCGCGGTCGGTACGACGTTGCTGGCGGCGAGCGGGGGCCGGGAATTGCGTCCCTTCTTCGGCCCCGCCTCCCGGCTCAGGCACCGGGCGTCCGGCGCGGTGGAACTCCGCCCGGACGCGGTGGATTCCGTACGGCAGGACGTGGACACCGGGGAGGATCTGCGGGCGGCGCTGGCGCTGGGCGTCGGTCCCCGCACGGCCGCGGTCGCCGCGCGGCTGCTGATGGCGGAGCAGTAGGCTGCGGACATGCAGGCCACCGCATACACCTACGACGCCGACAGCCGCAGCGGCCAGGTGCTCCTGGACGACGGCACCCCGGTGCCCTTCGACGCCCCGGCGTTCGACGCGGGCGGCCTGAGGCTGCTGCGTCCGGGGCAGCGGGTGCGCATCGAGACCGAGGGTGAGGGCGAGGACCGGAGGATCACGCTGGTGACGCTCCAGACGTTCTGACCTCCCGGCCGCCGGCCCCGCCCGGACACACCGCGGGCCGGACTCCTCGTGGAGTCCGGCCCGGCGCGTGAGAACCGCTGGCCCGAAGGGCGGGGGGTGTCCGCTACTTCTTGCGGGCGGTGGTCTTCTTGGCGGTGGTCTTGCGCGCGGTCGACTTCTTGGCGGGGGCCTTCTTGGCCGTGGCCTTCTTCGCGGGGGCCTTCTTGGCGGTCGTCTTCTTCGCGGCGGTGGACTTCGCCGCCGCGGTCTTGGCGGGCGCCTTCTTGGCCGTGGTCTTCTTCGCCGCCGTCTTGGTGGTGGCCTTCTTCGCGGTGGTCTTCTTGGCTGCCGCCTTCTTGGCGGCGGCGGCCTTCTTGGCCGTGGTCTTCTTCGCGGCGGCCTTCTTCACCGTCGCCGAAGCGCCACCGCTCAGGCTGCCCTTGGGCGCCTTCTTGACCGCGACCTCGCCGCCGCGCGGCAGCTTCTTCGAACCGCTCACCAGGTCCTTGAAGCCCTGGCCCGCGCGGAAACGCGGAACGGAGGTCTTCTTGACCCGAACCCGCTCGCCCGTCTGGGGGTTGCGGGCGTAGCGGGCCGGGCGGTCGACCTTCTCGAACGAACCGAAGCCGGTGACCGAGACCCGTTCACCCGCCACGACCGCGCGGACGATGGCGTCCAGTACGTGGTCGACGGCGTCGGCGGCCTGCTGGCGGCCGCCCACCTTGTCGGCAATCGCTTCTACGAGCTGCGCCTTGTTCACGTCTTCCCCTTCGGAGACATCGCCAGAACGAATGTGTTCAAGCTTTTTCGCACGTTAGGCAGATATATACCGCAAATCAAACACGAAACGGGCTAATCACCCTTGTGCCGCAACGAACTCGACTGTCTCGTCGGTTCAGCGTTCCTCTTCGGGGAATCGACCCGCGTCGAGGTCCGCGGTGAACCGCTCCAGACGCCTTGCCGCACCGGCGAGATCGTGCTTGGCCGCGGCCGTAATGACCAGCAGCTTCCGGGTCAGCGCCATCCGTACGCCCTCCGGGACTTGCAGTGCGCGCACTTGTGCGTGCGCTTCCTTGAGCCGGCTCGCGACCACCGCATAGAGCTCGAGTTGGCCGTCGCGTTCCATGCACAGATTGTGCCATCTGGGGCGAGTTGTCGCCTGCTCAGGGGGCAACTGCCGCCTCGGACGGCCATCCGTGCTCACGCGGGGATCACGCGCACGTGACACGTGTACCCCAACAACCACCTTCTTAACGCGGCAAGTTGGGAACCCTCAAGACGGCACGCGGGGCCGAACGGGTGCAGACACGGCCGTACCCCCGATCGGGCCGATCGGGGGTACGGGAAGGGTGATGTGGTGGCCGAAAGTCGACCTCTCGCGAGGACTTCGGCCGGGGCGCGGGTCAGGCCGTGAGCGTCCGGGGCTTGAACGACGGGCGCTTCGCCTCGTACGCGGCGATGTCGGCCTCGTTCTGCAGCGTGATGGAGATGTCGTCGAGGCCGTTCAGCAGCCGCCAGCGGGAGTTCTCGTCCAGCTCGAAGGAGGCGGTGACGCCCTCGGCGCGCACCTCGCGGGCCTCCAGGTCGACGGTGATCTCGGCGGTGGGGTCGGCCTCCGTGAGCTCCCACAGCGCGTCGACGATCTTCTGGTCGAGGACCACGGTGAGCAGTCCGTTCTTCAGCGAGTTGCCGCGGAAGATGTCGGCGAAGCGGGAGGAGATCACGGCCTTGAAGCCGTAGTTCTGCAGCGCCCAGACGGCGTGCTCACGCGAGGAGCCGGTGCCGAAGTCGGGGCCGGCGACCAGCACCGTGGCGCCCTGCCGCTCGGGCCGGTTGAGCACGAACTCCGGGTCCTTGCGCCAGGCCTCGAACAGCCCGTCCTCGAAGCCGTCCCGGGTGACCTTCTTGAGCCAGTGGGCGGGGATGATCTGGTCGGTGTCGACGTTGGAGCGGCGCAGCGGGACGGCCCGGCCGGTGTGGGTGGTGAATGCTTCCATGACTGATCAGACTCCAGCGGGCGTACGGGCGTCGGCGGCGGCGAGGTCGGCCGGGGAGGCCAGGTGGCCGAGGACCGCGGTGGCGGCGGCGACCTGCGGGGACACCAGGTGGGTACGGCCGCCCTTGCCCTGCCGGCCCTCGAAGTTGCGGTTGGAGGTGGAGGCGGAGCGCTCACCGGGGGCGAGCTGGTCGGGGTTCATGCCCAGGCACATCGAACAGCCCGCGTGCCGCCACTCGGCGCCGGCCTCCTTGAAGACCACGTCGAGTCCCTCGGAGACGGCCTGCAGACCCACCCGCGCGGAGCCGGGGACGACCAGCATCCGCACCCCGTCGGCGACTTTGCGGCCCTTGAGCAGCTCGGCGGCGGCGCGCAGGTCCTCGATGCGGCCGTTGGTGCAGGAGCCCACGAAGACGGTGTCGACGGTGATGGAGCCCAGCGGCTGGCCGGCCTCCAACCCCATGTACTCCAGGGCCTTTTCGGCGGCGAGCCGCTCCGAGGCGTCCTCGTACGAAGCCGGGTCGGGGACGGACGCCGACAGCGGGGCGCCCTGGCCCGGGTTGGTGCCCCAGGTGACGAACGGCGACAGCTCGGAGGCCTCGATGACGACCTCGGCGTCGAACTCGGCGTCCTCGTCGGACTTCAGCGTCTTCCAGTAGGCGACGGCCGCGTCCCACTCCTGGCCCTTGGGGGCGTGCGGACGGCCCTCGAGGTAGTCGAAGGTCGTCTGATCCGGCGCGATCATGCCCGCGCGGGCGCCGGCCTCGATCGACATGTTGCAGATGGTCATCCGGGCCTCCATCGAGAGCTTCTCGATGGCCTCGCCGCGGTACTCCAGGACGTACCCCTGGCCGCCGCCCGTGCCGATCTTCGCGATGATCGCCAGGATCAGGTCCTTGGCCGTGACACCCTCGGGCAGTTCGCCGTTGACCGTGATCGCCATGGTCTTCGGGCGGGCCATCGGCAGCGTCTGGGTGGCCAGCACGTGCTCGACCTGGGAGGTGCCGATGCCGAACGCCAGTCCGCCGAAGGCGCCGTGCGTGGAGGTGTGCGAGTCGCCGCAGACGACGGTCATGCCGGGCTGGGTCAGACCCAGCTGCGGGCCCACGACGTGGACGACGCCCTGCTCGACGTCGCCCAGCGGGTGCAGCCGGACGCCGAACTCCGCGCAGTTCTTGCGCAGGGTCTCCAGCTGGACCCGGGAGACCGGGTCGGCGATGGGCTTGTCGATGTCGAGGGTCGGGGTGTTGTGGTCCTCGGTGGCGATGGTGAGGTCGAGGCGGCGCACCGCGCGGCCGTTCTTGCGGAGGCCGTCGAAGGCCTGCGGGCTGGTCACCTCGTGCAGCAGGTGCAGATCGATGAAGAGGAGGTCGGGCTCGCCCTCGGCGCGCCGGACGACATGGTCGTCCCAGACCTTCTCCGCGAGTGTCCTACCCATCGCTTTCCCTCCGGCCGGCTTGTGGTGCGCCGGCCCAACTAGATCGTGGGGGAGGCGGCGCCCGCACCCCTGATACCGGGCGCCCGCCGCCAGGCCCGGTGGTCCACGGGCCGCGTTGCTTCCGTGGTTCCAGAGTGGCGGGTTCCACGGAAAATTGAACTTGCGTTTCACAGAGTGAGACGCAAGTATCGTTGCATGGACAACAGTAGCGGCGTCGGCGTTCTGGACAAGGCGGCACTCGTCCTGAGCGCTCTGGAGTCCGGTCCGGCCACCCTCGCGGGTCTGGTCGGGGCCACCGGACTGGCACGACCCACGGCCCACCGCCTGGCCGTGGCGCTGGAGCACCACCGCATGGTGGCGCGAGACATGCAGGGCCGTTTCATCCTCGGCCCGCGGCTGGCCGAACTGGCCGCCGCGGCGGGCGAGGACCGGCTGCTCGCCACGGCGGGCCCGGTGCTGACCCACCTGCGCGACGTGACCGGCGAGAGCGCCCAGCTCTACCGCCGCCAGGGCGACATGCGCATCTGTGTCGCCGCGGCGGAGCGGCTGTCGGGCCTGCGGGACACGGTGCCGGTGGGCTCCACGCTCACGATGAAGGCCGGTTCCTCGGCGCAGATCCTGATGGCCTGGGAGGAGCCCGAGCGGCTCCACCGCGGGCTGCAGGGCGCCCGCTTCACGGCGACGGCCCTGTCCGGCGTACGGCGCCGGGGCTGGGCGCAGTCCATCGGCGAGCGCGAGCCGGGCGTGGCGTCCGTCTCGGCGCCGGTGCGCGGCCCCTCCAACCGCGTGGTGGCCGCCGTCTCGGTCTCCGGCCCGATCGAGCGGCTGACCCGGCACCCGGGCCGGATGCACGCCCAGGCCGTCATCGACGCGGCCGCGCGCCTGTCCGAGGCACTGCGCCGCTCCTGATTCCGTTCCCGCCCTCCCGTGGGACCGGCCCGCCTCAACGCCGCGGCGGGCCCTCCCCCGGCTCACCCGCCGTCGGCCTTCGCCGGCGGCGCCGTCCTTTCCGGCGTCCGGGGCCGGTACGCGAATCTGTCCCGGGCGCGCCGGCCGCGCCTCTCCAGCGGTATCCGCCCGTGCGCGGCCGCGAGCCCGAACGCGGGCATGTCGGCGTAGATCGACTCGTAGTTGCCCTGCGGCACCACATAGGCCTCGTGCCACAGGCCGACGTGTCCGCGCGCCTTCCCCGCCCGCTCCTTGCGGTTGATGAACGCCCACGCGGCGTGATGGGCCGCGTCCGGGGCGTGCGCGTAGGCGTAGAGCTTCTCCTTGGACTCCCAGTACTGGACGACGTAGTAGGTCCGCGGCGACGCGGTGAGCAGGACGTGCCCGAGCAGGCCGCGCTCGGGCCGGCGGCCCAGTTCCCGCAGCATGCGCGGCATCGCCAGCAGGACCGGCAGCCAATGGTGCACGGCCCAGAAGCGGTTGATCCGCATGCCGATCAGCAGGACGACGACGTCCCCCTCGGCTGCCGCGGTCGTGCGTTCGGCGACGGTGAACCTGCGCGCCATGACCATGTCCCCCGATCCGTAGGGTGTGGCGAACGGTGTTGCCGGAGCAACACTCGGATAGTGGCGCTATCCCATGAAGGGCGCAAGGGTGCGGCTGGCGGAACTGAGCGAGCGCAGCGGTGTGTCGACCGCGACGATCAAGTACTACCTGCGGGAGGGGCTGTTGCCGCCCGGCCGCCGGGTCAACGCGACGACGGCCGAGTACGACGAGAGCCATCTGCGCCGGCTGCGCCTGGTGCGGGCCCTGATCCAGGTGGGCCGGGTCCCGGTGGCGACGGCCCGCGAGGTGCTGGGGCACGTCGACGACGACTCGCTGGGCCGCACAATCCGCCTGGGTGCGGCCCTGTGGGCGCTCCCCCAGGACACCGGGCCGGACGAGGACGACCCCGAGGTGGCCGCCGCCCGCGCGGAGGTGGACCGGCTCCTCGAGGCGCTGGGCTGGGAGACCGCGCGGGAACTGGCTCCGCTCTCCCCCGTGCACCGGTCGCTGGTGGTGGCGGTGGCCACACTGCGGCGCCTGGGCTACGTCTGGGACGCCGGGATGATGGTCCCGTACGGGGAGCTGATGCACGAGGTGGCCCGCAGACAGCTCGACTTCATGGAGACGCACGCCTCGCGGACGGAGCAGGTGGAGCTGGCGGTGGCGTCCGCGGTGCTGTTCGAGCCGGTGCTCAGGGGGCTGCACCGGCTGGCGCAGGAGGAGGAGTCGGCACGGCGGTACGGGATCGAGTGAGCCGGGCAGCACGAAAGCCCCCCACCGAGGTGGAGGGCTTTCGTCCGATGTACCCCCGACCGGATTCGAACCGGCGCTACCGCCTTGAGAGGGCGGCGTGCTAGGCCGCTACACAACGGGGGCGTGGATCACGCGTTTCCGCAGATCCTGCTGGTCTACCTGGACTCGAACCAAGACTAACTGAACCAGAATCAGTCGTGCTGCCAATTACACCATAGACCAATGATGGTTTAGACCAGTCAGTACCCCCGACCGGATTCGAACCGGCGCTACCGCCTTGAGAGGGCGGCGTGCTAGGCCGCTACACAACGGGGGCCCTGGCGATCCCCACCCGGCGGTAGCCGGGTGTTGTCACCGTGGGGACAGCGGGAGCTACCCTGACTGTCCTCACGGGATGGATCTGTACCCCCGACCGGATTCGAACCGGCGCTACTGCCTTGAGAGGGCAGCGTGCTAGGCCGCTACACAACGGGGGCTTGCGGATGTGATCCGCGGGTGCAGATGAACTCTGCGAGCTGGCCTACCTGGACTCGAACCAAGACTAACTGAACCAGAATCAGTCGTGCTGCCAATTACACCATAGGCCACTGGAACGCAAGCCCCTGAGGGGATCTTGTTCTAGTTCTGCGCCTGGGGTTCCGGCCTCGCGGCCCGCTCCCCGCGGCGCAGGAAGAACATTACCCGAAGGTGGACGGGGCTCCAAAACGAGTATCGGCGCGCAGCACCGAGGGGAGTTCGGCGAGCGAGGCGATACGCCGTGGCCCTTCGGGCGGCTCGACGGCCGCGTGGGCGCCGCCCCGGTCGATCCACACCGACAGCAGCCCGGCCTCCGCGGCGCCCCGGCCGTCGATCTCCGGGTGGTCGCCGACGTACGCCACCTGGCCCGGGGGAAGCGCCAGCGCGTCGCAGGCGGCGAGGAAGGCGCCGGCCTCCGGCTTGGAGACGCCCAGTTCCGCGGCGCACAGAATGGCCTCGAAGCGGTCGTGCACACCGAGCAGGCGCAGCTTGCGGTCCTGGACGTGCAGGCTGGAGTTGGACAGCACCGCGTGGCGGTGGCTGGCGGCGAGCGCGTCGAGGACCGGCAGCACGTCCGGGAAGAGGCTCCAGGCGGACTCGTAGTGCGCGACGTACCGCCGGAACCAGTCGTCGGCCTCGGTGTCGGTCATCTCACGTCCGAGGAAGACCCGGGTACGGTCGCGCCGCTGGGTCTCGAAGTCCACCTCCCCGGCAGCGAACCGCGCCCACTGGAGCTCGGTGACCTCCCGCCAGCGGGTCAGCGCCTCCTCCACGGAGACGTACCCGGCGAGCAGCCCCTCGGCCGCCAGATGGGCCCGCATGCCCTCGCGGTCGGCGGAGGTGTAGTCGAAGAGGGTGTCGTCCACGTCCCAGACAACGGCTCGGATCGCCATGCCCCCGACCGTACCCAACGACGCACGGGGGCGGCGCCGGGATCGTCCCGGTACCGCCCCCGTACGACGGTGGCCTACGCGGTGAGCTTCGCCAGCGCCGCGTCGATCCTGGCCAGCGTCTTCTCCTTGCCCAGGACCTCCAGGGACTCGAAGAGCGGCAGGCCGACCGTGCGGCCGGTGACGGCGACGCGGACCGGGGCCTGGGCCTTGCCGAGCTTGAGGCCGTGGGCCTCGCCGGCGGCCAGGACGGCCTCCTTCAGCGACTCGGGGGACGTCCAGTCGGCGGCGTCCAGCTTCTCCCGCGCGGTGCGCAGCAGGGCGTCGGAGCCCCCCTTCATCGCCTTGTTCCAGGAGGCCTCGTCGAAGACCGGCTCCGGCAGGAACAGGAAGTCGACGTTGTCCGTGATCTCGGAGAGGACCTTCAGACGGGTCTGCGCGTGCGGGGCGATGGCCTGCCACTTGGCCTCGTCGAAGGCCTCCGGGGCCCAGGGGGCGAAGGGGGCCTTGAGCCAGGGGGCGCAGCGCTCGGTGAAGTCCTTCACATCGAGCATGCGGATGTGGTCGGCGTTGATCGCCTCGCACTTCTTCAGGTCGAAGCGGGCCGGGTTGGGCTGCACGTCGGCGATGTCGAAGGCCGCGACCATCTCGTCCATGGTGAAGACGTCCCGGTCGGCGGAGAGCGACCAGCCCAGCAGGGAGAGGTAGTTGAGCAGACCCTCGGGCAGGAAGCCGCGCTCGCGGTAGAGATTGAGCGAGGACTGCGGGTCGCGCTTGGAGAGCTTCTTGTTGCCCTCGCCCATCACGTACGGCAGGTGGCCGAAGGCCGGGGTCGCCTTGGCGATGCCCAGCTCGGTCAGCGCCTTGTACAGGGCGATCTGGCGCGGGGTGGAGGAGAGCAGGTCCTCGCCGCGCAGGACGTGGGTGATCTCCATCAGGGCGTCGTCGACCGGGTTGACCAGGGTGTAGAGCGGGGCGCCGTTGGCGCGGACGATGCCGTAGTCCGGGACGTTCTCGGGGAGGTAGGTGATCTCGCCGCGGACCAGGTCGGTGAAGGTGATCGTCTCGTCGGGCATCCGGAAGCGGACGATCGGTTCGCGGCCCTGGGCCTTGTACTCCTCCACCCGGCCGGCGGTCAGCTCGCGGCAGTGGCCGTCGTAGCCGGAGGGCTTTCCGGCGGCGCGGGCGGCCTCGCGGCGGGTGTCGAGCTCCTCCTGGGAGCAGTAGCAGTGGTAGGCGTGGCCGGCGTCCAGGAGCTTCTGCGCGACATCCCGGTAGATGTCCATGCGCCGCGACTGGCGGTACGGGGCGTGCGGGCCGCCGATCTCGGGGCCCTCGTCCCAGTCGAAGCCGAGCCAGCGCATCGAGTCCAGGAGCTGGGCGTAGGACTCCTCGGAGTCGCGGGCCGCGTCGGTGTCCTCGATGCGGAAGACGAGCGTGCCCTGGTGGTGCCTGGCGAACGCCCAGTTGAACAGGGCGGTGCGCACCAGGCCCACATGGGGGTTACCGGTGGGCGACGGGCAGAAACGGACGCGTACGGGAGAGCCGGGTGCGCTAGCCACGCTTGACAACCTTGTTGGTGAGAGTGCCGATGCCTTCGATGGTGACGGCGACCTCGTCGCCGACGTTGAGGGGGCCGACCCCAGCGGGGGTGCCCGTGAGGATGACGTCGCCCGGGAGCAGGGTCATGGCCTCGGAGATGTTGACGATCAGATCCTCGACGGGGTGGATCATCTCGCTGGTGCGGCCGAGCTGGCGCTGGGCGCCGTTGACGGTGAGCTGGACGGTGAGGTCGTTCGCGGCGGCGAGGTCGAGGTCCGTCTCCACCCAGGGGCCGAGGGGGCAGGAGGTGTCGAAGCCCTTCGCCCGGGCCCACTGCTTCTCGCGCCTCTGGACGTCGCGCGCGGTGATGTCGTTGGCGCAGGTGTAGCCGAAGACCACATCCCTGACCCGTTCGCGCGGGACCTCGCGGCACATCCGGCCGATGACCACGGCCAGCTCGGCCTCGTGGTGCACCTCCTGCGAGAAGGAGGGGTACTGGATGGCGTCGCCCGGGCCGATCACCGAGGTGGCGGGCTTGAAGAAGGCGAAGGGGGCCTCGGGCACCTCGTTGCCCATCTCCTTCGCGTGGTCGGCGTAGTTGCGGCCGAAGGCGACGACCTTGTTGGGGAGCACCGGGGGCAGCAGCCTGACCTTGCTCAGCGGGACCTTGGTGCCGGAGAGCTCGAAGTCCGCGAACGGGATGCCCTTGATGATGTCGAGGACGAGTTCGTCCTGCTTGTCACCCTCGACCGCGCCGAAGGCGACGTTCCCGTCGATGGAGAATCTGGCGATGCGCACGGGATGCTTGTCCCCTTGACCGATGGGCTGGAGTCTGACGCTCCAGGCTAACGCGGAGGTGTCCCCGCCTCGCGCAATAGACGAGGGGCGCCCCGTTGGTGTGGGACGCCCCTCGTCTCTCCCGCGCGACGGGCCTTGAGCATTTCGCGGCCGGCGCGCGTATGGATCGGTGTCAGGTCGCGGCGCCGGCCGCGACCGGGATCTCCATGAGGACGGTGCGCTTGGGGTTGGCAGTCTGGGAGGGGAGTTCGACGGAGTGTTCCTGCTGGGCCGGCGTCTGCAGTTCTTCGGCGCCTTCGAGGTGCGCCAGCGTCGTGCGCCGGGGGTTGGCGATCTTGTGGAACATCATCGTCGTCTTCACTGTTTACTTGACCCTGTCCTGTTCACGGGCGCCCCGAGGGGGTGAAGGCCCCCCGCGCGGGCGCGGCTTGTCGGTTTTGCCATCCCTGTAAAGCGTCAGGCTAAACATGCAATTCCCTGCCGACCGGGACCGGAGGCCCTGATCTCGGTGTGAGTTTCCTCACGCAGCAGAGGACATAACGACCAATCCGGACTCGCCCCCCGAGTGGCGGAATCGGACATTCACCCCTTGAAGCCACCATTCCGCTCCCGATCATGGCGACTGGGACACCGGGACCGCCTCAAGGATTCGCCCTTATGCGCCCGTTATGGTCGAGATCATTTTCTACCCCGGGTGACACGTCACTCACGCCGTGTCACGTATCCCACCCGTAAGGCCATGGGCCTTGTTGGAGATCCTGCACTGTGCTGGAATTCCACGGACCGCCGCGGCATCGAGCCGGCGCACAGGGGGCGCACACGCGCCGAGTGGCGGCCGAGAAGGGGGAGCCAGCGCCGGTCACTTCACGACCACCACGGGGACGTATTCAGGGCGCCCCCATGACGCCGACACCGTGCCTCGCCGTTCACGCGGAGGGGTGCCTGGTCCAGAGGTTGCGACGCTAGTGCAGGGACGTTTCAAGAGGGATGGCAGCGCTTCGGCGGAGCCGGAGCCGCAGGGCGGGACTGGCCCCAAGGCCGTCAGCTCCTCGCCCCAGCACGCCCAGAACCAGGGCCCGACCGCGCCCGGGAACGGCGGCGACCGCCCCGGTGCCGGCGCGCCCCCGACGGCACCGCCCACCGCCCCGCCGGCCGCCCCCAAGGGTCCGACCGGCCCCGGACCGCGAATAGCCCTGCGCAACTGGCGTATCTCGACCCGTCTGGTGTCGCTGCTCGCGCTGCCGGTGGTCGCGGCCACCTCGCTGGGCGCCCTGCGTATCCAGCAGTCGATGGACGACATCCAGCAGCTCGACAACATGAAGCTGCTGACGGACATGACCCAGCAGGCCACCGTGCTGGCCGCCGCGCTCCAGGAGGAGCGCGACCAGTCGGCCGGCCCGCTCGCCCACGGCGGCAAGGGCACGGACTTCTCGGTCAAGGGCCACCGCGGGAAGACCGACCGCGCGATGGCGAACTTCCTCGACAGCTCCGAGGAGATCGACGCCGCGAGCAAGGACGGCGAGCTCAAGGGCGTCCGGGACAACCTGGTGCAGCTCGCCGGCGACCTGGGCGAACTGGCGAAGATCCGCAACACGGCCTTCCAGACGGAGCGGAACTCCACCCAGACCGTCGAGGGCTACCACCGCCTGATCGAGAACCTGATCGACCTCTCGCAGGACATGGCGGAGGCGACCAGCAACCCCGACATGATCCAGCGCACGCGTGCCCTGGCGTCCTTCTCCTCCGCCAAGGAGTACGCGTCGATCCAGCGCGCGGTCCTCGCCGCGGCGCTGCCCGCGAGCAACGACTCCAAGGGCGAGCTCTCCGAGAACGACCGGCTCTACGCCGAGTCGGCGCTGGCGAGCCAGAAGTCCGAGGTCCGCAGCTTCAAGAGCATCTACGGCGAGGCCGCGGCCGACGAGCTGCTGCTGCCCATCGAAGAGGGCAACACCACGATCAAGGCCACCGACGAGTACGCCGGCCGCGCGCTGGCCTCGGAGTTCGGTCTCGCCTCGGTCGGTGAGCGCTCCTACCGCGACTGGCTGGACGACAGCGGCACCAAGATCCAGCAGATGGAGAACATCGAGCGCACGCTGCTCGAGGAGATGGAACAGAAGGCCCGTGAGCTGCGCAGCGCCACCGAGCGCGACGCGATCATCTCCGGTGCGCTGATCCTCCTCGTCCTCGGTGTGTCGCTGGTCGGCGCCTTCGTCGTGGCCCGCTCCATGATCCGCTCGCTGCGCCGGCTGGAGGAGACCGCGACCAAGGTCGCCCAGGAGCGACTGCCCGACCTGGTCAAGCAGCTTTCCGAGACGGACCCGCAGGACGTCGACACGTCCGTGGAATCGGTCGGTGTGCACTCCCGGGACGAGATCGGCCGGGTGGCCGCGGCCTTCGACGACGTGCACCGCGAGGCGGTCCGCCTCGCCGCCGAGCAGGCCCTGCTGCGGGGCAACGTCAACGCGATGTTCACCAACCTCTCGCGCCGCTCCCAGGGTCTGATCCAGCGCCAGCTGTCGCTGATCTCCGAACTGGAGTCCCGCGAGGCCGACCCGGACCAGCTGTCCTCGCTGTTCAAGCTGGACCACCTCGCCACGCGTATGCGCCGTAACGGTGAGAACCTCCTCGTCCTCGCGGGTGAGGAGCCCGGCCGCCGGTGGACCCGCCCGGTCCCGCTGGTCGACGTGCTCCGCGCCGCCGCGTCCGAGGTGGAGCAGTACGAGCGCATCGAGCTGGCCGCGGTGCCGAGCACCGAAGTGGCCGGCCGGGTCGTCAACGACCTCGTGCACCTGCTCGCCGAGCTGCTGGAGAACGCGACCTCGTTCTCCTCCCCGCAGACCAAGGTCAAGGTCACCGGTCACGCGCTGCCCGACGGCCGCGTCCTGATCGAGATCCACGACACCGGTATCGGTCTGTCGCCGGAGGACCTGGCGGCGATCAACGAGCGGCTCGCCTCGCCGCCCACCGTGGACGTGTCGGTGTCCCGCCGCATGGGTCTGTTCGTGGTCGGCCGGCTGTCCCAGCGCCACGGCATCCGCATCCAGCTCCGCCCGTCCGACTCCGGCGGTACGACCGCGCTGGTCATGCTGCCCGTGGATGTCGCCCAGGGCGGCAAGAAGCCGCAGGGCAAGCCCGGTCAGCCGGGCGGCGCGGGCGCCGGTGGCCCCGCGGCCGCACAGGCCGCTGCCGGTGCCGCCGCCGCGCGGCGTGCCGCCGGTGCCGGCCAGTCCGGCGGCGGCGCCCTCGGCGCCGGTGCTCCCGGCGGCCGGCTCGGCGCCGGGCAGGGCCCGCGGGCCGCACTGCCGGGACGCGACGGCGGTGCCCGGCCGGGCGGCCGGGGACCGCAGGCCCCGGCGGGCAGCCCGACGCCTTCGCTGTTCGACCAGGGCGCCCCCTCCGGCCCGCCGCAGGGCCGTCCCGCGCCCGCCGGTGCGGGTGCCGGATTCGGCGCCCAGGCGCCCGGCGCCCCGCAGGGGATGCAGGCCGCCGGTCCGAACGGCGCGCAGGAGCAGGACGCCTTCGGTAACGCGCGGGGCCAGGTGCCGCCGCAGCGGGGCAAGGGCAACGCCGAGCGCGGCCGCCGTCCGCAGCTGCCGCCGCGCGGCGGCGCGCGTCCCGAGCTGCCCGGCGGCGACCAGCAGCAGCCTCGGGTGCCCAGCTGGAGCGACGAGAACGCCCAGCCGCCGGTGCCGCGTGCCTCGCTGGACACCCCGCGCGGGCACGAGGAGCCGGACGTCGCGCGTACCTCGGCCATGCCGCGGTTCGACGACCGTCAGGGTCCCGGTGCGACATCGGAGATCCCCCGGTTCGACGAACAGCAGGGTCCCGGCGCCACGTCCGAGTTCCCGCGGTTCGACGAACGGCAGGGTCCCGGCGCCACGTCCGAGATCCCCCGGTTCGACGAGCAGCAGAACCAGGGCGCGCCCGGCTACGGCGCGAACGACGCCAACACCGGCCAGTACGCCCAGCCGGGCTACAACGGCCAGGACACCGGTCAGTACGCCCAGCCGAACCTGAACGGCGGCCAGAACACCGGCCAGTACGCGCAGCCGGGTCCGAACGGCGGCCAGAACACGGGCCAGTTCGTCCGCGGTGACGTCTTCGGCGCCCCGCAGGGACGGCCGGGCGGGCAGCACCAGAACCCGGCCACGACGGGCCAGTTCCCCGCCCCGCAGGGCTACGACAACGGCTCCACCGGTCAGTACCCGGTGCCGCACCAGGACAACGGCTCGACCGGCCAGTTCTCCCTCCCGGAGCGTCCGGCCGCGGACCCCGCGGCCACCGGCCGGTTCGAACGCCCGCAGATGAACGGCGCGCAGGGCGCGGGCCCCGGCGGACCGCGTCCGCCCGCCCCGCCGCAGCGCCCGGCCCGCCAGGAGCCCACCGGCGGTGTCCCGCAGCGGGCCGACGCCGGGCGGGAGGCGTCCGACGCCTGGGCCCTGCCGCCGGCGACCGGTCCCGGCGACGGCCGTACGCCGCTGTACGACACGCTCGAGACCAACTGGTTCCGCGGCGGCAACGGCGGCGGCTCGCAGGAGCAGGGCAACGGCTCGGCTCCTGCACCCCAGCAGTCGCAGCAGTCGCAACAGCAGCCGCAGAGCCCCGCCGGGCCGCAGCGGTCCGCCTCGGCCTCGGCCGCCTGGCGCAGCTCGCCCAACGACGAGCTGGTCCGACAGGCCGAACGCGTCCGGCAGCCGGCCGCGGGCGGTGTCACCACGTCCGGTCTGCCGCGCCGGGTGCCCAGGGCGAACCTCGTCCCCGGCACGGCTCAGCAGCAATCGCACCAGAGCGGTCCTCAGGTCTCGCGCGCCCCCGATGACGTGCGCGGCCGGCTGACCAATCTCCGTCGGGGTATCGCACAGGGGCGTCAGGCCGGATCCACCCAGACCGGCAGCTTCCCGCGGCCCACTCACCAGCAGGAGCGTTAGTTGAGCCCGATGAGCCAGGCGGCACAGAACCTCAACTGGTTGATCACCAACTTCGTGGACAACACCCCCGGGGTGTCCCACACCGTCGTCGTGTCCGCCGACGGACTCCTTCTGGCGCTGTCCGAGGGCTTCCCGCGTGACCGCGCGGATCAGCTCGCGGCCGTCGCTTCGGGACTGACCTCCCTGACGGCCGGCGCCTCCCGGATATTCGAAGGCGGCAATGTCGCCCAGACGGTCGTCGAGATGGAACGAGGCTTTCTTTTCCTCATGTCCGTCTCCGACGGCTCTTCCCTGGCCGTTCTGGCGCACCCCGAGTGCGACATCGGCCTCGTAGGCTACGAAATGGCGCTCCTGGTCGACCGCGCGGGGGCGGTCCTCACCCCGGACCTGCGCGCCGAGCTACAGGGAAGTCTGCTCCACTGATCGGCCCCGGCACCACCCGTCTCACCAAATCACCGTCCGGCCGCCACAATCCCCCCACCGGCCCCGTCAGACGGCTTGACTGACCGACTTGCTGTCCCGCCCGGAGGATCCATGACCCCGCCCACCGCCTCTCATGATCCGTACGCGGAGCCGTACGAGGACGAGGGCGACCAGCCGCTGGTCCGTCCCTATGCGATGACCGGTGGCCGGACCAGGCCGCGCTATCAGCTGGCCATCGAGGCACTGATCAGTACGACAGCCGACCCGGCCGCGCTCATGGGACTCCTTCCGGAGCACCAGCGCATCTGCCATCTGTGCCGTGAGGTGAAGTCGGTCGCCGAGGTCTCCGCACTGCTCAACATGCCGCTGGGTGTGGCCCGGATCCTGGTGGCGGACCTCGCGGAGGCGGGACTCGTCGCCGTGCATCAGCCGGGTGGCGACGAGACGACCGGCGCCCCGGACGTGACACTGCTCGAAAGGGTGCTCAGTGGACTTCGCAAGCTCTAGCGGCGGGGCGGTCTCCGACAACCGCGCCACCACCTCGGCGAAGATCGTGGTGGCGGGTGGCTTCGGCGTGGGCAAGACCACGTTCGTCGGGGCCGTTTCGGAGATCAACCCGCTGCGCACGGAGGCCGTCATGACGTCCGCTTCGGCGGGCATCGACGACCTCACCCACACCGGGGACAAGACCACCACCACGGTGGCCATGGACTTCGGCCGTATCACCCTCGACCAGGACCTGATCCTGTACCTGTTCGGTACCCCCGGTCAGGACCGCTTCTGGTTCATGTGGGACGACCTGGTACGCGGCGCCATCGGCGCGATCGTGCTGTGCGACACCCGCCGGCTGGCGGACTGCTTCCCCGCGGTGGACTACTTCGAGAACTCGGGGCTTCCGTTCGTGGTCGCCCTCAACGGCTTCGACGGCCAGCAGCCGTACACACCCGAGGAGGTGCGCGAGGCGCTGCAGATCGGGCCCGACGCCCCGATCATCACGACCGACGCCCGGCACCGTGCGGATGCCAAGAGTGCGCTGATCACACTGGTCGAGCATGCCCTTATGGCGCGTCTCAGGTAGAGCCAAAACAGAACCGGCATACTGCGGTTGTCGTAGATGTACCGGGGCCGGCTGTGTCCTTTGACACGGCCGGCCCCGGTGTTCATAACGTTTCGGCAGAGGAATCGGGTGAGGCCGACACGCGACGCGGTCAGGCGGTACCGCTGTGCGTACGAACGGCTCGCCATTTGCCGCAGCTCGGTCCGTATGACCGTTTTATCTGGGGCTTACATCACTCGGAATCCTCGCCTTCCCATGTTTGGAAGAGCGCTGGTCGGCATGCTGGAATGCCTGAACTGCCCATTGGTCAAAGACGTACTCAGTAGTCGATGGCGTGCCGGGCCCTGAGACGATGCGGCACACAATAGGTGCCGAGCGCCGGAAGGTTGTTGGTCGAGTGAGGCGAAGCAAGAACAGTCCCGAGCCATCGGCCCGGGGCAACTTCACGCCGCCGCCGCGCACAGCGGCGCCCGCCCCCGTGCCCGGTCCCCAGCCCACGGCCGCACCCGCGCCGAGCGGGCGCCGTATGTCCCCGCGCAACTGGCGGGTGGCGACCAGGCTGAACGCGATCCTGCTCATACCCGTGCTCGTCGGCCTGGTCATGGGCGGCTTCCAGGTCAAGAGCTCGATCGACACGTGGAACGAGGCCGAGGAGGCGGAGAACACCGCCCGTCTGGTGCGTGCCTCCCTCACCTATGCCAACGCCCTCTACAACGAGCGCGACATCACCGCGGTGCCGCTGCTCCAGGGCAAGGGCCAGAGCGACCCGGACGTCCTCAAGGCACGGGCCGCCACCGACAAGGCGGCCGACGCCTTCGACGAGGCCACGCAGGACATGCCGGACAAGCCCGGCCTGGAGCGCCGGCTGAAGCTGTTCCGCGAGGCCGAGCCGCAGCTGACCGACCTGCGGGCCGCCGCGTACACCTCCAAGCTCAAGGGCGTGCAGACCGAGGAGGGCTACGTCACCGTCGCCCACCCGCTGATGGAGTTCGCCAACGAACTCGGCCTGGGCACCGGCAACATCACCAGCTACGGACGTACGGTCTACGCGATCTCGCTGACCAAGGCGGCCCTCTCCCTCGAGCGCTCCATCGGCATGCACCTGCTGGTGAAGCCGGGTCCGACCGACGCCCAGCTCGCCAGCCAGCGGGTGGCCCTCTCCTCGTACGCCTACCTCGAGGGCATCGCCATCGAGGAGTACAAGGGCGGCGGCACCGAGGCCGACGCGGCCAAGCTGGAGGAGACCTCGCAGCAGATCCAGGCCGAGGGCGCGGCCATGGCCAAGGAGGCCAAGCAGAAGGACCCGGACTACGTCCCGCCCCCCGCCAAGCCGGAGACCATGATCGCCGAGCTCGGCGGCCTGTCCTCCACGGACCCGTCCGCCCGTGCCGAGCTCGCCGCGCAGGGCATCACCCCCGCCAACTGGTGGGCCGTGAACACCCTCAAGTTCGACGGCTACCGCCAGATCGAGTCGGATCTGGCCGACACCGCGGTGAACGAGGCCGCCCAGATCGCCGACGACGCCCAGCGTGACGCGTTCATCACCGGCGCCGCCGTCGTGATCGCCCTGCTCGCCGCGTTCATCCTGGCCGGCATGGTGGCCCGCCAGATGAGCCGCTCGATGCGCCAGCTGCGCAACGCCGCCTTCGGCATCGCCGAGCAGCGGCTGCCGATGCTGGTCGACCAGCTCTCCCGGACCGACCCGGGCCGGGTCGACACCAAGGTCGCGCCGATCCCGATCTCCTCCACGGACGAGATCGGCGAGGTCGCCCGGGCCTTCGACCAGGTCCACCGCGAGGCCGTCCGGCTCGCCGCCGAGCAGGCCCTGCTGCGGGGCAACATCAACGCGATCTTCACCAACCTCTCGCGCCGCAACCAGTCGCTGATCGAGGGCCAGCTGACCCTGATCACGGACCTGGAGAACAACGAGGCCGACCCGGACCAGCTGGAGAACCTCTTCCGCCTGGACCACCTGGCCACCCGTATGCGCCGCAACGGCGAGAACCTCCTGGTCCTCGCCGGCGAGGAGCCCGGACGCCGCTGGGACCAGCCGGTGCCGCTGGTCGACGTGCTGCGCGCCGCCTCCTCCGAGGTGGAGCAGTACGAGCGCATCGAACTGTCCGGCGTCCCCGAGGCCGAGATCCACGGCCGCGCGGTGACCGACCTCGTGCACCTGCTCGCCGAGCTCCTGGAGAACGCCACCACGTTCTCCTCCCCGCAGACCAAGGTCCGCGTCACCGCGACGCGTCTCCCCGACGGCCGCGTGATGATCGAGATCCACGACAAGGGCATCGGCCTCACCGCCGAGGACTTCGCGGACATCAACCACAAGCTGGCCAACCCGCCGACCGTGGACGCCGCGATCTCGCAGCGCATGGGCCTGTTCGTGGTCGGCCGGCTGTCCGACCGGCACGGCATCCGGGTGCAGCTGCGCCCCTCGGGTGAGCAGGCCGGCACCACCTCGCTGGTCATGCTGCCCGACGCGATCACCCACGGTGGCGGCGGCGAGCAGCCCGCGGTGCGCGACGAGTTCACGGTCTCGCAGATCATCCCGGAGCAGAGCTTCCAGGGTGAGGACTTCAGCCAGCAGCCGCTGCGCACGGCGGCCGAGCTGGGCTTCGACGACAGCCGCTACGCGGAGGTCCCGGACGACATCCGGGAGCTGGACCCCGTCGGCCGTTCCCTGATGCGCGAGGAGCGCCGGGCGGCCATCGAGGCCCAGTCGCAGCCCGAGCCGACCGCCGCCGAGTCGGCCCCGGAGACCGTCGAGGCGCCCGGCTACCAGGACGAGTCCGCCGTCCCGCAGGGCTACGACGGCGGCCAGGGCTACGACGACAACGCCCGGAACTACGACACCAACGGTCAGAGCGGCTACGCCGACGGCCAGGGCTTCGACGGTTCCTACCAGGACGGGCAGAACGCCGGGTACGACCAGCAGACGTACGGCAACGGACAGCAGACGGCGTACGACGGGCAGCAGCAGACGGCGTACGGCGAGGGCTACTACGCGCAGAACGGCCACCTGCCGCAGAACGACTCCTTCTCGTCGAACGGCGGTTACCCGGACCCGTCCTTCGCGGACCCGGCCCAGGGCGATCACACGGCCGCGGGAGCCTCCGCCGCCGACGCCTTCCCGGCCTTCGGCGAGCGGCGCCAGGAGGACGACTGGCCGCAGCAGGACGGCTACCGGAACGGCCATGACGCCCAGTACCCTGCTCAGGCCCCGGATGCGGAATCCACGCAGGCCGGTGACGTACGCGAGCCGGACAGCGTAGGCTTCGACCGTCCGGGACCGGCTGCCTCCGAAGGCCATGAGCTGACCGACGCCGGGCTTCCGCGCCGGGGTTCCTCCGTGAACGGCGCGAACGGCTCGAGCGGCGCACGGCGCGTGCACCAGGAGCCGCCGGCCTCCGTCCCGGAGAGCAACGGCGACAGCGGCTGGCGTTCGGCGAACGACGAGCGCTGGCAGCAGGCCTCGTCTCTCCGGAAGCCCAAGGCGGGCGGAGTGACCTCCTCCGGTCTGCCGCGACGGGTCCCCAAGGCCAATCTGGTCCAGGGAGCCGCCGAAACCACACCTCAGGGAGGCCCCCAGGTCTCCCGCGCCCCGGAAGACGTCCGGGGCAGGCTGAGCAACCTGCGTCGCGGTGTCCAACGGGGCCGCAGCGCGGGCAGTGAAACGAACGGCCAGGGCTTCGGTCCTGACAGCACCTACAACCAGGAGCGTTAGTGTGAGCCCGATGAGCCAGGCGGCACAGAACCTGAACTGGTTGATCACCAACTTCGTGGACAACACCCCGGGGGTGTCCCACACGGTGGTGGTCTCCGCCGACGGACTCCTTCTGGCGATGTCCGAAGGCTTTCCGCGCGACCGCGCCGACCAGCTCGCCGCCGTCGCCTCCGGCCTGACGTCCCTGACGGCAGGCGCCTCGCGGATCTTCGAGGGCGGAAGCGTGAACCAGACGGTTGTGGAGATGGAGCGGGGATTCCTCTTCATCATGTCCATCTCCGACGGTTCGTCGCTCGCCGTTCTCGCACATCCCGAAGCGGACATCGGCCTCATTGGGTACGAGATGGCGCTTCTGGTCGACCGAGCCGGTACGGTCCTGACGCCGGACCTTCGAGCAGAGCTCCAAGGGAGCCTTCTCAACTGAAAGACGGACGGTGCGGTTGGCGTCCCGGGGCCGTAAGGTTTCGGGACGCGGCTCCACAGTGATGGATGCCAGGCACAGTCGGAGGAGGAAAAAGTGGCAACACCCCCAGGCGGTTCGTCGTCGGACAACTGGTCGTACGGTCCTGCGCAGGGCCGGAACGACGGTGTCCAGAACGGGTACGGCTACCCCTCCACCCCGAACCACCGGCAGCCGTACGCGCCGCAGGGCCCCGGTCCCTCGCCGTACGACCAGCCGCACGCCCCGCGCATCCAGCCGGTGCAGCCGCAGCGCCGAGCACCCGAGCCGGCGCCCGCCGGGGCGTCGAACAATCCCCTGGTGCGCCCGTACGCGATGACGGGCGGCCGCACCAGGCCGCGGTACCAGCTCGCCATCGAGGCGCTGGTGCACACCACCGCGCAGCCGCACCAGATGCAGGGCCAGCTGCCCGAGCATCAGCGGATCTGCAACCTCTGCCGGGAGATCAAGTCGGTGGCCGAGATCTCGGCGCTGCTGACCATCCCTCTCGGCGTGGCCAGGATCCTCGTCGCCGACTTGGCGGAGGCGGGACTGGTCACCATCCATCAGCCCGGCGGCGACGAAAGCGCCGGCGGCCAGCCAGACGTGACACTGCTCGAAAGGGTGCTCAGTGGACTTCGCAAGCTCTAGCGGCGGTCCTTCCCGCTCCACCACCTCGGCGAAGATCGTGGTGGCGGGTGGCTTCGGCGTGGGCAAGACCACGTTCGTCGGGGCCGTTTCGGAGATCAACCCGCTGCGCACGGAGGCCGTCATGACGTCTGCTTCGGCGGGCATCGACGACCTCACCCACACCGGGGACAAGACCACCACCACGGTGGCCATGGACTTCGGCCGTATCACCCTCGACCAGGACCTGATCCTGTACCTGTTCGGTACGCCCGGCCAGGACCGCTTCTGGTTCATGTGGGACGACCTGGTACGCGGCGCCATCGGCGCGATCGTTCTCGTGGACACGAGGAGGCTCGCCGACTGCTTCCCCGCGGTGGACTACTTCGAGAACAGCGGGCTGCCGTTCGTGATCGCGCTGAACGGGTTCGACGGTCAGCAGCCGTACAATCCGGACGAGGTCCGGGAGGCGCTGCAGATCGGTCCTGACACGCCGATCATCACGACGGACGCGCGGCACCGGGCCGATGCCAAGAGTGCGCTGATCACGCTGGTCGAACACGCCCTGATGGCCCGCCTCCGCTGACGCCTGCCCGCCCCCGCCTGCGGGCACCCGTGCCTCCCCCAGTGCCTTAAGGGCCTGGGAGGTGCCCCCAGGGCGGCACGGGTGGGCGCGGGCAGCACCTCGCGGCGCCGAGTTGCGCAGCCCCTCCCGGCCACCCGTCCGCACGGTGCCTGTGCAATGCCGGGTGCGGCAGGTACGTGGCTGGGCGCGCAGTTCCCCGCGCCCCTGAGGGGGTTACCCGGCCCGGCGTCGTAAAAGAACCCAGTCAAAACGGGCCGGGGCCCCTCCACTTGGGAGGGGCCCCGGCCCGTTTTGACGTGTGCTCAGCGCCAGCTGTGGGGGGCGCGGAAGCCGTTTTCGCGTTCCAGGCGGCGCCATCCCGCCCGGGCCCGGGCCCGGGCCCGGTCCGCGCCGGCGTCGGGGGCGGGCGCGGCCGCGCGGGCCAGCAGGATCGCCGTGATCGCGGCGACCTCCTCGGGCTCGGCGTGGCCCTTCTCGACGCGGATGTCAGGTGTGCTCATGGGCGTGCGTCTCCCTTACTGCGGCGGGTTGCCGTGCTTGCGGGACGGCAGGTCGGCGTGCTTGGTCTGCAGCATCGACAGCGAACGGATCAGCACCTCACGGGTCTCGGCGGGATCGATGACGTCGTCCACCAGTCCGCGTTCGGCGGCGTAGTAGGGGTGCATCAGCTCGGACTTGTACTCCTTGACCATGCGGGCGCGCATGGCGTCGGGGTCCTCGGCCCCGGCGATCTGCCGACGGAAGATGACGTTGGCGGCACCCTCCGCGCCCATCACCGCGATCTCGTTGGTGGGCCAGGCGTAGGTGAGGTCGGCGCCGATGGACTGGGAGTCCATGACGATGTAGGCACCGCCGTAGGCCTTGCGCAGGATCAGCGAGATCCGCGGCACGGTGGCGTTGCAGTACGCGTACAGCAGCTTGGCGCCGTGCCGGATGATCCCGCCGTGTTCCTGGTCGACGCCCGGGAGGAAGCCGGGGACGTCCAGGAAGGTGAGGATCGGGATGTTGAAGGCGTCGCACATCTGCACGAAGCGGGCGGCCTTCTCGGACGCCTCGATGTCCAGCACGCCCGCCAGCGACTGCGGCTGGTTGGCGACGATGCCCACGACCTGGCCGTCCATCCGGGCCAGCGCGCAGATGATGTTGCGCGCCCAGCGCTCGTGGACCTCCAGGTACTCGCCGTCGTCGACGATCTCCTCGATCACCTTGGCCATGTCGTAGGGCCGGTTGCCGTCGGCGGGCACCAGGTCCAGCAGGACGTCCGAGCGGCGCTCGGGGGCGTCGGAGCTCTCCACCCGCGGAGGGTTCTCACGGTTGTTCTGCGGGAGGAGGGAGAGGAGGTAGCGCACCTCGTGGATGCAGGTCTCCTCGTCGTCATAGGCGAAGTGGCACACGCCCGAGGTCTCGGCGTGCACGTCCGCGCCGCCCAGGCCGTTCTGGGTGATCTCCTCGCCCGTCACCGCCTTGACCACGTCCGGGCCGGTGATGAACATCTGCGAGGTGTCGCGCACCATGAACACGAAGTCGGTGAGGGCGGGGCTGTAGGCCGCGCCGCCCGCGCACGGGCCGAGCATCACGCTGATCTGCGGGATGACCCCGGAGGCCTTGGTGTTGCGCTGGAAGATGCCGCCGTAGCCGGCCAGCGCCGAGACACCCTCCTGGATCCGGGCGCCGGCGCCGTCGTTCAGCGACACCAGCGGGGCGCCGGCCGCGATGGCCATGTCCATGATCTTGTGGATCTTGGTGGCGTGGGCCTCGCCCAGCGCACCGCCGAAGATCCGGAAGTCATGGGCGTAGACGAAGACGGTGCGGCCCTCGACCGTTCCCCAGCCGGTGATCACACCGTCGGTGTGGGGCTTCTTCTCCTCCAGACCGAAGCCGGTGGCCCGGTGCCGGCGCAGCTGCTCGACCTCGCGGAAGGAGCCGGCGTCCAGCAGCAGCTCGATGCGCTCCCGCGCGGTCAGCTTGCCCTTGGCGTGCTGCGCCTGGGTCGCCTTCTCGCTCGGGCCGGCCACGGCCCGGGCACGGATCTCGTGCAGTTCGGCCACGCGTCCGCGCGCGTCGGTCGGCTCACCCGGCGCCTCATCCAAAACGGTCATGTAGTGACCTTACGAAGCACACCGGCGAATGCGAGCCGTCGACTCCTCACAGTCTCCGGGGTGTTTTCCTGGTGCCACCGAACAGAACCACCGCGGCATGCAGGCGTTCCGACTGCTCAGAGGGCGTGTGGCTTGTAGGGGTCGGACAAGGGCGCCGACCGAGAGCCTCCTCACACGACCGCGCGGCGCGGCCCGCCGCGAGGGTGACGCGCTGCCGGGGTGGGGGCCGGTGACCGCTGTCTCCCGGGGGTCCGGAGCGTTCGGCCACTGCCGCGCCGGGTGGTTCCCGGCCGATGGCCGCCCGTTCCCCCGTTCGGGTCGGTCCGCTCCCGCAGAGGGTAGCGGTACGGCCGGGCGGAGGTCAGCCGAAGCGGTTGAGGAGCCGGCGGTAGAGCGTCGGGGTGAGGGCGCGCACCCGGCCGGGGAGGGTGAGCCAGCCGGGGACGTAGGCGTCGTCCCGGGACCGGGCGACGGCGTCCCAGACGGCGGCCGCGACCCGTCCGGGCGAGGTGGGGCGCGGGTGCGAGCGGTGGTAGGGCCGGCCGCGGCGGGCGAAGAAGCCCGTCTCCACGGGGCCGGGCACGACGAGGGTCACGCCCACGCCCGTGCCCCGCAGCTCCTGCCGGAGCGCCTCGGCGAACGCGGCGAGTCCCGCCTTGGCGGCGGAGTACACCGCCTCCTCGCGCACGCCCACGCTGCCGGCCACCGAGCCGACGAGCACCACCCGGCCCCGGCCGGCCGCCACCATCGCGGGCAGCACCTCGCGTACGAGGTGCAGCGTGGCGGTCAGGTCCAGGAACAGCACCCGGTCGATGTCGGTGTGCGGCATGGTCAGGAACGGGCCCGCCCAGCCGATGCCCGCCCCGGCGACCAGCACGTCGACCCGGCCGGTCTCCCGCAGCGCGGCCTCCGCCAGCAGTCTCGCCCCGTCCGGGGCGGCGAGGTCGGCGGGCAGGAGGACCGCCGAGGTACCGGCCGCCGTCTCCTCCAGCCGGCGCCGGTCCCGCCCGCTGAGCAGCAGATGCCAGCCGCCGGCGGCGAAACGCCGCGCGGTGGCCGCGCCGATGCCGGAGGACGCGCCGGTGACGAGGGCGACACGCCGGTCGGTGCGCGGGGGTGTGCCGCCGCGCACCGCGGCCGGTGCGGCGGCGGGGGAAGCGGCGGCACCGCGCGCGGGGTCCGCCGGGGGGTCGTAGGTGGAGCCGGAGTTCACGAGACGGTCTCCCATGCGCTGTCGCTGCGGGTCCTCGCTCTCCAGGACACCCCCAGTCCGCCGCACCCCGCCAGTGCGGGGGGCCCGTTCGCCCGGCCCGGGCGTCCGGTCCACTCCTGCGTGCCGCTGGATCCGCCAGGCGGCCGAACGGGGCGTACGGGGTCCGGCCCGCCGGGTTACGAAGGGGGCACCGTTCCGTGTCCGGTCCGACTGCCCCGTGACGAGGTCCCTCCATGCGTCTGCTGCTCGTCCATCCCAGCGCCCTGATGTACTCCGAGATCTTCCTCCGCCTGGAACCCCTGGGCCTGGAGCGGGTGGCGGGCGCCGCCCGGGAGGCCGGTCACGAGGTGCGGGTCGTCGACCTCCAGGTGCAGGGCGTGGGCCGGCTGCGCGACGAGGTGCGGTCCTTCCGGCCGCAGGCGCTCGGCATCTCCCTGAACTACCTGGCGAACATCCCCGAGGCGATCGCGCTGGCCGCGCGGGTGAAGCAGGAGGTTCCGGACTGCTTCGTCTTCCTCGGCGGGCACAGCGTCTCCTTCGTCGCCGAGGAGGTCATCGCGCAGGCGGAGGGCGCGGTCGACGCCGTCGTCCGCGGTGAGGGGGAACCGGCCGTCGCGCCGTTGCTCGAGGCGGTGCGCGACGGCGGGGTGGACGGCGTCCCGGGCATCGTCACGGCGTCCGGGCGCGGCCCCGCGCCGCTGATGCTGCACAGCATCGACACCCCGCTCCCGGCCCGTGACCTGATGCGCAACCGGCGGCGCTACTTCATCGGCGAGCTCGATCCGTGCGCCTCGATCGAGTTCACCCGCGGCTGTCCCTGGGACTGCTCGTTCTGCTCGGCGTGGACGTTCTACGGCCGCAGCTACCGCAAGGCCTCCCCCGAGGGGGCGGCGGAGGACCTGGCGAGGATCCGCGAGCCGAATGTCTTCATCGTCGACGACGTGGCCTTCATCCGGCCCGAGCACGGCAACGCCATCGCCGCCGAGGTGGAGCGGCGCGGCATCCGCAAGCAGTACTACCTGGAGACCCGCTCGGACGTGCTGCTGCGCCACCCCGAGGTGTTCGAGCGGTGGACGCGGCTGGGGCTGCGCTACATGTTCCTCGGCATGGAGGCGATCGACGCCGAGGGGCTCGACCTGTACCGCAAGCGCGTCAGCCCCGACGAGAATCTCAAGGCCCTGGAGACGGCCCGGCGGCTCGGCATCAGGGTCGCGATCAACCTGATCGTGGACCCCTCCTGGGACGAGGAACGCTTCCGGGTGGTGCGCGAGTTCGCGCTGGCCGTGCCGGAGATCGTGCACTTCACCGTGATGACGCCGTACCCGGGCACGGAGATCTGGCACACCGAGTCCCGCCGGCTCACGACCCGCGACTACCGCCTCTTCGACATCCAGCACGCGGTGGTGCCCACGACGCTGCCGCTGGAGAAGTTCTACGAGGAGCTGGTGCGCACCCAGGCGGTCATCAACCGCAAGCATCTGGGGTTGCGCACGGCGTTCGGCGCGGCGCGTGTGCTCGCCCGCAACCTGGCGCACGGGCAGACGAACTTCGCCCGCATGCTGTGGAAGTTCAACCAGGTCTACAACCCGCGCCGGCAGCTCGCCGACCACGCGCGTCCGGTCCGCCACGAGCTGCCGCTCCCGCAGCGCCTCGACGTCGGCGACCGCCGCAAGCTGTACGTCCACACGCGGGGCGGGACCCAGGGCGCCCCGGCGCGCCGGGCGGCGGACTGACACCTGGCCGCCGCATGCCGGTCGGGGCCGGGTGGCGGGCCGCCGCGGCCGGTGGAAGGGTCGTCACGGGATCGCCGCCGGGGCACGACCGGCGAGTTCCACGCGTTTTTGCGGCCCGATCACGACACTCTTCCCAGAAGATGTTGAACTTTGAAGGAAATGGGTCTACGGTAGGTCATGTCGAGTTAGTTGAACATTCAACGTAACCCCCTCTGGAGGAACCACCATGGGCATGAACCCGGACCTCGCGGCGCTGTCCGGCGAGTACGAGATCGACCCGGCGCACACCACATTCGGCTTCGTCGCCCGGCACGCGATGGTCACCAACGTCAAGGGCAACTTCAAGGAGTTCTCCGGCATCCTGGTGCTCGACGGCTCCGACCCGGCCAAGTCCTCGGCCTCCATCGACGTGGTGATGGACAGCATCGACACGGGCAACGCCGACCGGGACGGCCACCTGAAGAGCTCGGACTTCTTCAAGACGGACGAGCACCCGACGATGACCTTCCGCAGCACCGAGGTGGAGGCGCTCGGCGGCGACGAGTACCGCGTCACCGGTGACCTGTCGCTCCTCGGCACCACCAAGCCGCTCACCATCGACCTCGAGTTCAACGGCGCCGCGACCGACCCCTTCGGCAACCAGCGCGTCGGCTTCGAGGGCAAGGCGCAGATCCTGCGCTCCGAGTGGGGCCTGACCTGGAACGCGGCGCTGGAGACGGGCGGCGTCCTGGTCTCCGACAAGATCAAGCTGGTCTTCGACATCTCGGCGATCCGCAAGTCCTGATCCGCGCGGACGCGCGGGCGCTGTGGCGGCCGGGGCTCCGCGTGGGAGCCCTCCGCCTCCTCAGGAGACTT
This sequence comes from Streptomyces speibonae, assembly GCF_984686075.1. Lineage (NCBI taxonomy): Bacteria > Bacillati > Actinomycetota > Actinomycetes > Kitasatosporales > Streptomycetaceae > Streptomyces > Streptomyces speibonae. The sequence continues at coordinate 2,409,613 of NZ_OZ480260.1, forward strand.
CTCAGAAGGCTCCTCAGAAGCCCCCGCCGAAGTCCCCTCCGCCGAAACCGCCGCCGCCGAAGTCCCCTCCGCCGAAACCGCCGCCGCCGAAGTCCCCTCCGCCGAAACCGCCGCCGAAGTCACCGGCGTTGAAGTCGGCGCCGGAGACGTCGCCGCCGCCGAAGTCGCCGTAACCGCTGCCGTAGTCGGCCGCGTAGCCGGGACCGGCCATCATGCCGCCGAGCATCGTGCCGACGAGCAGACCGGGCAGCAGCCCGCCGCCGAAGTAGCCGCCGGCCCAGGGGCCGTAGGCGGGGCCGGCCTCCCAGTACGGCCGGCGTCCGTACTCGGTGTCGACCTCACGGACGACCGGTTCGGCACCGCTGGCGAGGCGTTCCCGGTCGGCCGCGCACACCGGGACCTCGCGCTCGGCGCCGCTCGGGGGCGTCCAGGGGACGTCGGCGACCGAGGGGCCGTGCCGCGGGTCGAAGAAGCAGGGCGGGCGGCGCTCCGGCAGCGGCCGCCCCTCGCGGCGGGCGTCGAGCCGCGCGAGGGCGAAGCGGCCGTCCTCCACCGCCTGGGTGACGGCCCGCACGTCCTCCGGCCTCTGCGCCGCGGCCATGTACGACTTGGACTGCTCGTAGGCGTCCAGCGCGCGCTCGTAGTCCCCGCGCATCGCGTCGTCCGCGCCCGGCTCGCCCGGGTGGAAGTCGAGGCGGTCCAGTTCCTCACCGAACGCGGTGATGTCCTCGTCGACCACCACCCGCAGCTTCTCCAGCGCGGCCCGCTGCTCCTCCTCGTGGCGGCGCCGGTTGCGGCGGGAGACCGCGTACACGCCCGCGCCGCCGGCCGCCACCAGCGCGCCGACGGTGATCAGCCCGCCGACGGGGACCTCGCCCCCGCCGTCGGTCCAGGAGCCCGGGGCACCGCCGCCGGTGTTGCGCAGCGCGCTGTCGACGAAGTCGTTCAGCTGGGCCTTGGCGTCGCCGGCGCCCTGCACGGACGCGACGAGGTTCTGCACGCCCTGCGGGCTCAGCACGCTGCTGTCGGCCCGGGCGTCGAACCGGTCGCCCAGCCGGATGCCGTACAGACCGGTGACGCCGGTCTCGGTGCGCAGGTTCCGGAAGAGGTCCTGGGTGGGATAGTCACCGGGCAGGACGGCGATGAAGATCGGTTTGTCCGCGTCCTCGATCTTGTCGGCGAGCGCCTCGGCGTCGGACGGGGCGAGGATGTCCTCGGCCTCCGGATCGACGTAGACGGGACTCTCGCGGAGCTTCTCGGCGACGACCGAGAGATCTGTGGCCGCCTGCGCACCCGGCGCACCGGCCACCAGGACCGCCAGCGCGGCGGCCACGGCCATGATCAGCAGGCGTACGAAAGTACGCGGCAACGCGACCTTCATACCTACGAAGCTACCCGAATGGCGGCAAAAACGGGCATCTGGGCCGACAGGGGTTTTCGGGGCACCCCTGCCGGGGCCCGGATGTGTGCGGGTTACCAGGTCCTGAACGCGACGGCAGAGCCTAGGCCGCCGGCTCCACTCCGGCGCGCAGCAGACCGTAGGTGTACGCGTCCTCCAGCGCCTGCCAGGAGGCGGCGATGACGTTGTCCGCGACGCCCACGGTCGACCACTCCCCCGCCCCGTCGGACGTGGAGATCAGCACCCGGGTGGTGGACTGGGTGCCGTGCTTGCCCTCGAGGATGCGGACCTTGTAGTCCACCAGTTCCAGCTTGGCGAGCTGGGGGTAGATCTTCTCCAGGGCGACGCGCAGGGCGCGGTCGAGTGCGTTGACCGGGCCGTTGCCCTCCGCGGTGGCGACGATGCGCTCGCTCTTGGCCCAGAGCTTCACGGTGGCCTCGTTGGCGTGGCTGCCGTCGGGGCGGTCCTCGACGATCGCGCGCCAGGACTCGACCTGGAAGTACTGCAGCGGCCTGCCCTCGGCCTCCGCGCGCAGCAGCAGCTCGAAGGAGGCGTCGGCGGCCTCGTAGGTGTAGCCCTTGAGCTCGCGCTCCTTGACCCGCTCCACGACCCGGCCGACCAGCTCCCGGTCACCGCCCAGGTCGATGCCGAGCTCCTTGCCCTTGAGCTCGATGGAGGCGCGGCCGGCCATGTCGGACACCAGCATGCGCATGGTGTTGCCGACCTGTTCGGGGTCGATGTGCTGGTACAGGTCCGGGTCGACCTTGATCGCGGAGGCGTGCAGGCCGGCCTTGTGGGCGAAGGCGGAGACCCCGACGTAGGGCTGGTGCGTGGAGGGGGTGAGGTTGACGACCTCGGCGATGGCGTGGGAGATGCGGGTCATCTCGCGCAGCCGGCCCTCCGGCAGGACCTGCTTGGCGTACTTCAGCTCCAGGGCCGCCACGACCGGGAACAGGTTGGCGTTGCCGACCCGCTCGCCGTAGCCGTTGGCGGTGCACTGCACGTGCGTGGCGCCCGCGTCGACGGCGGCGAGGGTGTTGGCGACCGCGCAGCCGGTGTCGTCCTGGGCGTGGATGCCGAGCCGGGCGCCGGTGTCGGCGAGCACGGTGGAAACCACGGCCTGGATCTGGGCAGGGAGCATGCCGCCGTTGGTGTCGCACAGGACGACGACGTCGGCGCCCGCCTCGGACGCGGCGCGCACGACCGCCTTCGCGTAGCCGGGGTTGGCGCGGTAGCCGTCGAAGAAGTGCTCGCAGTCGACGAAGACGCGGCGGCCCTGTCCCTTGAGGAAGGACACGGTGTCGCGGACCATCGCCAGGTTCTCGTCGAGGGTGGTGCGCAGGGCGAGCTCGACATGGCGGTCGTGGGACTTGGCGACCAGCGTGATGACCTGGGCACCGGAGTCGAGCAGGGCCCTGACCTGGGGGTCCTGCTCGGCGGTGGTGCCGGCGCGGCGGGTGGCGCCGAAGGCGACCAGCGTGGCGTGCCGGAAGTCGATCTCCTGCCGCGCGCGGGCGAAGAACTCGGTGTCGCGGGGGTTCGCGCCGGGCCAGCCGCCCTCGATGAAGCCCACCCCGAACTCGTCCAGATGCCGGGCGATGGCCAGCTTGTCGGCGACGGTGAGGTTGATGCCCTCCCGCTGGGCGCCGTCGCGCAGGGTGGTGTCGAAGACGTGGAACGAGTCGTCGAGCTCGCTGGTTGCGGTCATGGTCTGAAGGCTCCTGTATTGGATCTCGGTCTACCGGAATGACCGGTTCCACCGTTCCCCCATGGTCCCGCACACCCGTCCCCCGGCTGCGGATGGGCCAGGAAACGAAAAAACCTCTCGCGGGTGCGAGAGGTCTGCGCGCGGGTCGAGGACGACGGTGTCCGCCCGTACGGTGTCGTACGTGCGGTCACTGCGGACCGGCGCGCCTGCTGCCAATAATCGTGGCGAACGAGAGCACGGGGGCAGTTTGGCACACGTTGCCCCCGTGCTCACGATCCGTCTCAGGATGCGGGCGGTGGGTGTTCGGCGCGGGCGCCGGCCCGGGCGTCCGCGAGGAGCGTTTCGGCGATGAACTCCCGGGTGTGGGCCAGGACCTGGGGCCGGTCCGTGCCGCGCAGGCCGATCGCCACATGGATGGAGAGGCCGTCGAGCAGCGCGCGCAGCCGGGCCGCGTAGCGGTCGGCGTCGACGCGGCGGAACTCACCGCGCGAGATGCCCTCGGCCAGCAGCGCCACCAGGTCGCGGTGCCAGGCGCCCTCGATGGCGGCCTGCCGGTCGCGGGCGTCGGCGTCGGCGTTCTGCGAGCGGTTCCAGACCTCCAGCCACAGCGTCCAGTGCGGATCGCGATGGCCGTCGGGGACGTACAGGCCGACGTAGGCCTCGAGACGTTCGCGCGCGGTGGCGGACCGGGCCAGCAGCCGCGCCCGTTCGGCGCCGAGGCGGCCCTCGCTCCACTCCAGGGTGCGCAGCAGCAGTTCGGCCTTGGAGCGGAAGTAGTAGATCAAGTGGCCGCTGCTCATGCCGACTTCACGGCCCAGAGCGGCCATCGTCAGCTTCTCGAGGCCGCGTTCGGCGATCATCGCCATGGCGGCGGCGAGGACGTCCTCGCGGGGCGGTGCCGGGGTGCGGCGGCGGGTGGTCACCGGGCGCCCTCCGCGCGGACGGCGTCCGGGAGCCTTCCGCGCGGAACACTCGGCGGGCCGTGCCGCCGCCCGTGCGGGCCGCGGAGTCCCTCCGGGCCGGGGTGCCCGGGCATCTCGGCGGGCCGGCGAACCGGCCCGGACCGCCGTGTTCCGTAGGTGGCGCAGAGCAGTACGTTCACCCGTACGTTCTACCCGACGCACCCTTTCGGCTGCTGCTGGGTGATGCAGTGGAGCAGTCGGCCCAGTGTCCGTGCCGAGGCGGGCGTGGATCTCCCGTTCGACCTCCTCTCGCGGGACCAGCCGGGGTCGCGTTCGGGGCCGCCGAGTTGCACAGGTCCCGGTGAGCAGCACCGTGCCCCCGTACTCCCAGCGGGCCCGCGGCTGGGCGCCCCAGCCGTTGAAGGTCCAGTCGACGGCCGCTTGCCGCACACCGTCGTGACCGGCTCGAAACGGCGCACCGCGCGGGCCACCGAGGCCCGGGCGGTGCGCGCGGCGCCCAGGTCTCCGGGGCCGGCGAAGGCGTGGACGGGGCCGGGCCGTCCGGATGCGCTCGTGCGGGGTCCACTCCGCGGGCACACGGAAGCCGGTCTCCCGCCGTCGCGCGAGGGCCCGCAGGTTGGCGCTCACGGCCGGGGGGAACGCGTACTTCCCGGCCCGTCCGGCGCCGGCGGACGGGACGGACCGTGTGAACCGGGACGGGTCACCGGCGGGGCGGCCCCCCGGTGACCCGTCGACGCCCTACGCCAGCCGGTGCATCCAGCCGTGCCGGTCCTCGGCCGTGCCCCGCTGGATGTCGAGCAGCGCCCGGCGCAGCCGGAGGGTGACCTCACCGGGCTCGCCCCCGCTCTGCTGCCACTCGGCGCCCTGCCGCTTCACGGTGCCGACCGGGGTGATGACGGCGGCCGTACCGCAGGCGAAGACCTCGGTGAGGCTGCCGTTCTCCGAGTCGCGCTGCCACTGGTCCACGGAGACCCGCTCCTCGACCGCCTCGTAGCCGAGGTCGGCGGCCACGGTCAGCAGGGAGTCACGGGTGACGCCCTCCAGGATCGAGCCGCTGAGCGTGGGGGTGACGATCTTGTCGCCGTACACGAAGTACAGGTTCATGCCGCCGAGTTCCTCGACCCACTTGTGCTCCACGGCGTCGAGGTAGCAGACCTGGTCGCAGCCCTTGGTGGCGGCCTCGGCCTGGGCGAGCAGGGAGGCCGCGTAGTTGCCGCCGGTCTTGGCGTCGCCCATGCCGCCGGGGACGGCGCGCACCCGGTCCTCGGAGACCCAGATGGAGACCGGCTGCACGCCGCCCGGGAAGTAGGCGCCGGCCGGCGAGGCGATGACCAGGAAGAGGTACTCGTTGGCCGGCTTCACACCGAGCCCGACCTCGGTCGCGATCATGAACGGGCGCAGGTAGAGGGACTCCTCGCCACCGTGCGCCGGCACCCACGCCTTGTCCTGGGTGACCAGCGCGTCGCACGCCTCGACGAAGGCCTCGACCGGCAGCTCGGGCATGGCGAGCCGCCTGGCGGACCGCTGGAAGCGCTCGGCGTTCTTCTCGGGGCGGAAGGTGGCGACGGAGCCGTCGGGCCGGCGGTAGGCCTTGAGCCCTTCGAAGATCTCCTGCGCGTAGTGCAGCACGGTGGTCGCCGGGTCGAGCGAGATCGGCGCGTACGGGACGAGCCGGCCGTCGTGCCAGCCGCGGCCCTCGGTCCACTTGATCGTCACCATGTGATCGGTGAAGTGGCGGCCGAAGCCGGGGTTGGCCAGGATCGCCTCGCGCTCTGCGTCCGAGAGCGGCTGGGCCGAGGGCTTGAGCTCGATCATGGGCGTCGTCATGAGTGATTGTCCTTCACCGGTTGTAGTGATGGGCCGCGCACACCTCCGTACGGCCGGTGGCCAGTACTAGGACGTCCGAGCATTCCCTCATTCCGCGGCTCCGCGTTCGATTATCGCCCGGAGGCGGCGGCGGGAGAAACCGGATGAAGGCGGCCCAGTGGGTCGATGGTGGCACCCGGCGGGGACAGGGGGAAGCCGCCGGGCGCGATCGCGACCCGGCGGCTTCGAGTGTTCTCGAACAGACGCGCCGGGTCAGCCGGCTACTCGCGCCGCGAGGGCGTCGCCGATCTCCGCGGTGCTGCGGGCGGGCAGGCCGGCGCGCTCCGCGAGGTCGGCGGAGACGGCGTCCTCGATGCGGGCCGCCTCGGCGTCGTGGCCGAGGTGACGCAGGAGCAGGGCGACGGACAGGACCGTGGCGGTGGGGTCGGCCTTGCCCTGGCCTGCGATGTCCGGGGCCGAGCCGTGCACCGGCTCGAACATGGACGGGAAGGCGCCGGAGGGGTTGATGTTGCCGCTCGCGGCGACGCCGATGCCGCCGGAGACGGCCGCGGCGAGGTCGGTGATGATGTCGCCGAAGAGGTTGTCGGTGACGATCACGTCGAAGCGGGCCGGGTCGGTGACGAGGTAGATCGTCGCGGCGTCGACGTGGATGTAGTCGGTGGTGACCTCCGGGTACTCCTCGGCCACCTTGTTGAAGATGTTCGTCCACAGGTGGCCGGCGAAGGCCAGCACGTTGTTCTTGTGGACGAGCGTGAGCTTCTTGCGCGGGCGGGCCTGGGCGCGGGCGAAGGCGTCGCGGACCACGCGCTCGACACCGTAGGCCGTGTTGACGGAGACCTCGGTGGCGACCTCGTGCGGGGTGCCCTTGCGGATGGTGCCGCCGTTGCCGGTGTACGGGCCCTCGGTGCCCTCGCGCACGACGATGAAGTCGATCTCGGGCCGGCCGGCGAGCGGGGAGTCCACTCCGGGCTGGAGCTTGCTCGGCCGCAGGTTGACGTGGTGGTCGAAGGCGAAGCGGAGCTTGAGCAGGAAGCCGCGCTCGAGCACGCCGGACGGGACGGAGGGGTCGCCGATGGCGCCGAGCAGAAGGGCGTCGTGCCGCTTCAGCCGGTCGAGGTCGGCGTCGGTGAGGGTCTCCCCCGTGGCGTGGTAGCGCTTGGCGCCGAAGTCGTACTCCTGGGTCTCCAGCTTCACATCCTGCGGAAGAACGGCGGAGAGGACCTTCAGGCCTTCGGCCACGACCTCCTGGCCGATGCCGTCACCGGGGATCACTGCGAGATTGATGCTGCGAGACATGCGGGGCACCCTACTCCTCGTCCCACGGGATGACATGCGGCGTCCGGCATACGGACGCCGTGGGCGTGTCAGTGGCCGGTCGAGCCGCCGTTGTCCCTGCGGTCGAGGGAGCGCTGGAGGGCGGCCGCGGCGTTCCTGCGGTCAAACTCGCTGGTGCGGGGGGTGTGACGGACGCGGCGGCGGACAGTCGTCTCGGCCATGGGGCATCGACTCCTTCGGCATGCGTGGAGTGCGGAAAAGGGGAGTGACGAGACACCGAGGAGAGGCGGGGAGCGGCGGGCCGCAGGGGTTGCCTGCACCGGGCCCGGCTCACGACCGCCGTTCGCTGGATCGAGCGAATCGTTCGGCTCCTACAAAGCTAGAGGAGCGCACCGCGTCTGTCTGCACGATTACTCGGACTTCCTACTATCTGAGACGGTGGACCTCGTCACACCGCTCCCACCTGCGAAAACACTGGACGGGCCAGGTCGGGGGGAGACCTGGCCCGTCCGGTTTCGGGGTGGGCGTCAGCCCATGTGCGGGTAGGTGTAGTCGGTCGGCGGGACCAGCGTCTCCTTGATGGCGCGGGTCAGCGTCCAGCGCATCAGGTTCTGCGGGGCCCCGGCCTTGTCGTTGGTGCCGGAGGCCCGGCCGCCGCCGAAGGGCTGCTGGCCGACGACGGCGCCGGTCGACTTGTCGTTGATGTAGAAGTTGCCGGCCGCGTAGCGCAGCTTCTCCATCGTGTACGCCGCCGCCGCGCGGTCGCCCGCGATGACCGAGCCGGTCAGGGCGTAGTCCGACACCGACTCCATCTGGGTCAGCATCTCGTCGTACTTCTCGTCGTCGTACACGTGCACGGCGAGGATCGGGCCGAAGTACTCGGTGCGGAACACCTCGTTCTCGGGGTCGCCGCACTCGATGACGGTCGGGCGGACGAACCAGCCCTCGGAGTCGTCGTAGGAACCGCCCGCGACGATCGTGCAGGAGGGGTCCTCCTTGGCGCGGTCGATCGCGGCCTTGTTCTTGGCGAAGGACCGCTCGTCGATGACGGCGCCGATGAAGTTCGACAGGTCGGTGACGTCACCCATCCTGATGCCGTCCACCTCGGCCGCGAACTCCTCCTTGAAACCGGAGTTCCAGATCGACGCCGGGATGTACGCCCGGGAGGTCGCCGAGCACTTCTGGCCCTGGTACTCGAAGGCACCGCGGGTGAGCGCGGTCTTGAGGACCGCCGGGTCGGCGCTCGGGTGGGCGACGACGAAGTCCTTGCCGCCGGTCTCGCCGACCAGGCGCGGGTAGGTGCGGTACTTCTCGATGTTCTGGCCGACCGTCTTCCACAGGTGCTGGAAGGTCCTGGTCGAGCCGGTGAAGTGGATGCCCGCCAGGTCGCGGTGCTCGAGGGCGACCTCGGAGACCGCGATGCCGTCGCCGGTGAGGAGGTTGATGACGCCCTTGGGCAGGCCGGCCTCCTCCAGCAGCCGCATCAGCAGCACGGCGGCGTGGGTCTGGGTGGGGGACGGCTTCCAGACCACCACGTTGCCCATCAGCGCGGGCGCGGTGGGCAGGTTGGCGGCGATGGCGCTGAAGTTGAACGGCGTGATCGCGTAGACGAAGCCCTCGAGCGGACGGTGGTCGAGGCGGTTCCACACACCCGGGGAGTTGGCCGGGGGCTGCTCGGCGAGGATGCCGCGCGCGTAGTGGACGTTGAAGCGCCAGAAGTCGACCAGCTCGCAGGGGCTGTCGATCTCGGCCTGCTGGGCGGTCTTGGACTGGCCCAGCATGGTCGAGGCGGCGATGGTCTCGCGCCAGGGACCGGCCAGCAATTCGGCGGCGCGCAGGATGATCGCCGCGCGGTCGTCGAAGGACATCGCGCGCCACGCGGGCGCGGCGGCCAGGGCGGCGTCGATGGCGTCCTGGGCGTCCTGCTGGGTGGCGTTGGCGTAGGTGCCCAGGCGCGCCTGGTGGTTGTGCGGCTGCACCACGTCGAAGCGCTCACCGCCGCCCATGCGCTTCTCGCCGCCGATGGTGCAGGTGAGGTCGATCGGGTTGTCGGCCAGCTCCTTGAGCTTGGCCTCCAGCCGGGCACGCTCGGGCGTCCCGGGGGCATAGCCGTGCACCGGCTCGTTGACGGGGGTGGGGACCTGGGTCACAGCGTCCATGGGTTCCGTAACTCCTTATCTGAGCGGTGTGGTTCAGCCCTTGGTGATCATGCTTCGGACGAAGAACCGCAGGTTCGCCGGCTTCTCCGCCAGTCGCCTCATGAAGTAGCCGTACCAGTCCGTGCCGTAGGCCGTGTAGACGCGCATGCGGTGGCCCTCGGCGGCCAGCCGCAGGTGCTCGTCACTGCGGATGCCGTAGAGCATCTGGAACTCGTACTCGTCGGGCTTTCGCCCGGCGGTGCGGGCCAGTTCCTGGGCGATGGAGATCAGACGCGGGTCGTGGGACCCGATCATCGGGTACCCCTCGCCCTCCATCAGCGTCCGCAGGATGCGCACATACGCCTTGTCGATCTCGTGCTTGTGCTGGTGGGCGACTTCGGCGGGCTCCTTGTAGGCGCCCTTCACCAACCGTACGCGACTGCCCGCCGCGGCGAGGCGGCGCGCGTCCTCCTCGGTGCGGAAGAGGTAGGCCTGGATGACGCAGCCCGTCTGCGGGAAGTCCTTCCGCAGTTCCTCGTGGATGGCGAACATCGAGTCCAGGGTGGTGTGGTCCTCCGCGTCCAGCGTGACGGTGGTGCCGATCCCGGCGGCGGCCTCGACCACGGGGCGCACGTTGGCGAGCGCCAGCTCGTGGCCGCCGGGGAGTGCTTGGCCGAACATCGAGAGCTTCACCGACATCTCGACGCCGGCGCCGAGCTCCAGCGGCGCGAGCCGCTCGATCAGCTCCAGGTAGGCGTCGCGGGCGGCGGCGGCCTGCGCGGGGGTGGTGATGTCCTCGCCGACGACGTCCATCGTGAGTTCGAGTCCGCGGGAGGTGAGCTCCCGGATGATCGGCAGCACCTCGTCGACGGTCTCACCGGGGATGAAGCGGTCCACGACCTGTTTGGTCCCCGGGGCCGCCGAGATCAGGCGTCGCATCCGGTCGCTGCGCGACGCGGCGAGAATCACGGGACCCAGCACGGGGCACCTCCACAAGCTGCGTGAGGCCGTCGCCCGACGCTTCGGGTACGGCACGGAGAACCACCGTGAAACCTAAGGATGACCCCGATCGTGGGCCATCGACAGCTGTCACGCATCCGTGCGCCGGATCTCAGACAGATGTATGAAGGCCCCGGGACTTTGGGGCAGAATGCCCCGGGTGACGTCGGAACACAGGGATGACTACCAGGAGCTGGTGGACGAGATCTCGGAGCTGCTGGGCGCTCCGGCGACCCTGGAGAACCGGGATTTCGAGCTGATCGCCTTCGGGGCCTACGACAGCGAGGGCGACCTCGATCCGTCCGCGCTGGACCCGGTGCGCACCCGCTCGATCCTCACCCGCCGCTCGACGGCGGGCGTCCGCGCCTGGTTCGAGGGCTTCGGCATCACCCGCGCGACCGGCCCGGTGCGCATCCCCCGCACCCCGGAGGCGGGCGTGCACCGGGGACGCATCTGCCTGCCGGTACGCCACCGTTCGGTGGTCCTCGGCTACGTCTGGCTCCTCGACTACGACCCGGGCCCCACACCGGAGCAGCTGGACGCGGCCATGCGGGTGACGGCGCGGATCGGGGCGCTGCTCGCGGACGAGGCCCAGCACGGCGCCGACCTCACCCGGGAGCTGCGGGCGGTGCTGACCGCCGAGCGGGGCTGGCAGCGGGACATGGCGGTCGCCGAGCTGCGCACCGCCCTGGGCACCCGCGCCGACGGGCCGCACACGGTGGTCTGTGTCGCCCCCTGGCCGTCCGCCGATCCCGACGACGCCCCGTCGGTCCGCACCGTCCCGGGGGCGACGGCGCTGTGCACCCTGCCCTGGAGGACGACGGATCTGTCCCTGGCCCTCCTGCTGCGGCTGCGCTCGACGGACGTCCTGGCCCCGGCGACGATCGCCGCCTCCCGGCTGCTGGAACGGGCGCGGGACGGCGGCCGGGACGGCGGCCGGGACGGCGGCCGGGGCAGCGGTCCTTCCGTGGCCGCCGGGATCGCCGCACCCCGGTCCGGCCTGGCCGACCTGGGCACGGCCTGGGAGGAGGCGTCGGCGTCGGCCCGCGCGGCGCTGGCCGAACCGCGGCTGGGACCGGTCGCCCAGTGGACGTCCATCGGCGCCTTCCGCCTGCTGACCGCGCTGTCCCCGGGCGCCGCCCGCGATCCCGCCGTCAGCCCGCTGTTCTCCCCCGCCCACAGCGAACTGGCCCGCACCGCCGAGGTCTATCTCGACTGCGCGGGCCAGGCCGGCCGCACGGCCGCCGAGCTGGGCATCCACCGCCAGACCCTCTACTACCGCCTCTCGCGGATCGAGCAGCTCACCGGCCTGGACCTGGACGACGGGGAGGACCGTCTGCTGCTGCACATGGCGCTCAAGGCGCACCGTCTGTAGCGGCCGCCTCGATCACCCGGCGCAGACCGGCGGTCAGCCGCGCGCCGTCCGGCGCCGACTTCGGATCGAAGGTCCACTGGGCGATGAGGCCGGTCATCAGGGTCATGTAGAACTGGCCGAGGGTGTCCGCCTCCTCGTCCGAGACGTCCTGCTCGCTGCCGCCCATCAGCAGCGGGATCAGCCCCCGTCCGGCCTCCCGCTGCGCCGCCGCCAGCCGTTCGCGCACCTCGGGCAGCCGGTCGCCGAGGGTGAGGGCCTCCATGCTGAGCCGCCAGACGGAGCCGGGGTCCTTCATGGTGCCGATGATGTTGGACCAGGCTCGCTCAAACCGCTCCAGGGAGCCCGGCGGGGCGGCGTCCACCGTCCCGTCGCCCTCGAAGGCGTCCCCCATCCCCTCGACCAGCGCCACGTAGGCCTGCGCGAGCAGGGCGTCCTTGGACCCGTAGTGGTAGCCGATGGACGCCAGGTTGGTCCCCGACTCCTTGACGATGTCGCGCGCCGTGGTGCGCGCGAACCCCTTGGCGAGCAGGCAGCGCTTGGCGCCCTCGAGCAGATCCTCACGGTGTCCCATGGCGCCACCTTACCCGCGATTCCATACATCCGTCTTAGACGTCAGTCTTATACGTGAGTCTTATACGTTCGTTCTAGACAGGCGTATAAGACGTGCGTACAGTCCGGGGCATGACGACGAAACCGCCCCGCGCCGGCCGCCGTGAGTGGACCGCGCTCGCCGTGCTGATGCTTCCGTTGCTGCTGGTCTCGATGGACGTCTCCGTCCTCTACTTCGCGATCCCGGAGATCAACGCGGACCTGCGGCCGAGCGGCACGCAGCAGCTGTGGATCTTCGACATCTACGCCTTCGCCGTGGCCGGTCTCCTGATCACCATGGGCTCGGTGGGCGACCGGATCGGGCGCCGCAGGCTGCTGCTGATCGGCGCCGCCGCGTTCGGCGCCGCCTCCTTGATGGCGGCGTACGCGCACAGTGCCGAGACCCTGATCGCGGCCCGCGCTCTGCTCGGCATCGGCGGTGCCACCCTGATGCCCTCCACGCTGGCCCTGGTGCGCACGCTCTTCCTGGATCCCGCGCAGCGGGCGGGGGCGATCGCGATCTGGTCCGCCGTGATGACGGCGGGCGTGGCGCTCGGCTCGGTGCTGAGCGGGCTGCTGGTGGAGTTCTTCTGGTGGGGCTCGGTCTTCCTGGTGAACCTGCCGGCGATGGCCCTGCTGCTGGTCCTCGGCCCGCTCCTGCTGCCGGAGTCCAGGGACCCCGGTCCGGGCCGCTTCGACTGGCCGAGCGTCCCGCTGTCCATGGCCGCCGTGCTGCCGGTCATCTACGGGCTGAAGGAGATCCCGTCCGAGGGCTGGAACGAGCGGTACGTCGTGTCGGTCACCGTGGGCCTGCTCTTCGCGGCCCTGTTCGTGTACCGGCAGCGGACGGCCGCCTCCCCGATGATCTCCCCGGCGCTGTTCCGCGGCCGCGGTTTCGGCCCGGCCGCCGCCCTCAACCTGGTCACCATGTTCGGGATGATGGGCTCGGCGTTCTTCACCACGCAGTACATCCAGTCGGTGCTCGGCAAGAGCGCTCTGGAGGCGGCCCTGTGGGCCCTGGTGCCGTCGGTGCCCATCGGCTTCGCGGCCCCCTTCGCGGCCCGTCTGGTGCAGCGGGGCGTCAACCGCGCCCATGTGGTGACGGCGGGCTTCGCCACCGCCGGGTGCGGTTATGTGCCGCTGGCCCTCGTGGGCACGGACGACCTGGCGTTCGTCCTGGTCGCCTGCGGTGTGCTCGCCATGGGCGTCACCGCGGTGACGTCCCAGATCATGGACCTCGCGCTGGGCGCCGCCCCGGTGGAACGGGCGGGCTCCGTCTCCTCCCTGATGGAGACCGGCGCCGAATTCGGCGGGGCGCTGGGCATGGCGTCCCTCGGCTCCATCGGCACCGCCGTGTACCGGGACGGGATGCCGGAATCCGCTCCGGCGGCGGCCCACGAGACGCTGGGCCGCGCGCTCGCCGTCGCCGGACGGCTGCCGGGGGAGGCGGGGGACGCCCTCGCGGCGGCGGCCCGGGAGGCCTTCACGCAGGGGATGAACGCGGCGGCGATCGCGGGTGCCGCGGTGTTCGCCGGGGCGGCGGTCCTGGCGTCGATGACGCTGCGCCGGGTGCGGGTGCGTCCGGAAACGCCCACGGAAAACGCCGGACCGGCTGACGCATTCAGCCGGTCCGGCGTGTGAAAAACGAACCCGTCAGGACGAACGGGGGGACCCGGGGGCAGCGCCCCCGGGTTCTCAGACCAGGTTGACGCAGCGGGCGGAGGTCGCCCCGATCTCCGCAGACAGCTCACCCAGCACCGCCGGGGAGACCGTGTCGTCCACCGTCAGCACGGCGAGCGCCTCGCCGCCGACCGTGGCACGGGCCACCTGCATACCGGCGATGTTGATGCCCGCTTCGCCGAGGATGCGGCCCACGGTGCCGACGACGCCGGGACGGTCCTCGTAGCGCAGGACGACCATGTGGTCGGCGAGCGCGAGGTCGACGTCGTACTCGCCGACCGCGACGATCTTCTGGACGTGCTTGGGGCCGGCCAGCGTCCCGGAGACCGAGATCTCCTCGCCGTCGGCGAGGGTGCCGCGCACCGTGACGACGTTGCGGTGGTCCGCCGACTCCGAGCTGGTCGTCAGCCGGACCTCGACGCCGCGCTCCTGGGCGAACAGCGGGGCGTTGACGTAGGACACGGTCTCGTCGACGACGTCCTCGAAGACGCCCTTGAGCGCCGAGAGTTCGAGCACCTTCACATCGTGCTGAGTGATCTCGCCGTACACCTCGACGTCGAGGCGGACGGCGACCTCACCGGCGAGCGCGGTGAAGATCCGGCCGAGGCGCTCGGCGAGCGGCAGACCCGGCTTGACGTCCTCGGCGATGACACCGCCCTGCACGTTCACCGCGTCCGGGACGAGCTCGCCGGCGAGCGCGAGGCGCACCGAGCGGGCGACGGCGATACCGGCCTTCTCCTGGGCCTCGTCGGTGGAGGCGCCGAGGTGCGGGGTGCAGACGACCTGGTCGAACTCGAAGAGCGGGGAGTCGGTGCAGGGCTCCTTGGCGTACACGTCCAGGCCGGCGCCGGCGACGCGACCCTCCTTGAGCGCCGAGTACAGCGCCTCCTCGTCGACGATGCCGCCGCGCGCGGCGTTGATGATGCGCACGCTCGGCTTGACCTTGCGCAGCGCCTCGTCGCCGATCAGGCCGAGGGTCTCGGGGGTCTTCGGCAGGTGGACGGTGATGAAGTCGGAGACCTCCAGCAGCTCGTCCAGCGACAGCACCTTGACGCCCATCTGCGCGGCCCGCGCGGGCTGCACATAGGGGTCGTAGGCGACGACCTTCATGCCGAAGGCGGACATGCGCTGCGCGACCAGGGCGCCGATCCGCCCCAGACCCACGACACCGAGGGTCTTCTCGGCGAGTTCGACGCCCGTGTACTTGCTCCGCTTCCACTCGCCGTTCTTCAGCGCGGCGTTGGCCTGCGGGATGTTGCGCGCGGTGGCGACGATCAGACCGCACGCGAGCTCCGCGGCGGTGACGATGTTCGAGGTGGGGGCGTTGACGACCATCACACCGGCCTTGGTGGCGGCGGAGACGTCCACGTTGTCGAGACCGACACCGGCGCGGGCGACGACCTTGAGCCGCTTGGCGGCGGCGATCGCCTCGGCGTCGACCTTGGTGGCCGAGCGGATCAGGATCGCGTCCACGTCGGCGATGGCGGGAAGCAGTTCCGCGCGGTCCGCGCCGTTGCAGTGCCGGATCTCGAAGTCCGGGCCGAGCGCGTCGACGGTGGCGGGCGACAGCTCTTCAGCGATGAGTACCGTAGCTTTTCGACTGGGGTACGAGCTCACGTGAGTCCTCACAAGTCCAATGCGGACGGCCGTCCCGACGGCCGCAGGCGGTGAAGAAGTGCTAGCCGCGTGGAAGACGCACGACGCTGTGGGCCTGACGCGTTTGTTGTTCAGCAGTCTAGTGGCGCCGAGGGCGTCGTCTTACGCCGCTTCGGAAGGATCACCCGTCCGTGGGGGGGGGACGGGATGGACAACGCCGTACCACCGACGTTACCCCGAGTTCGCCCGAAGGGCCGGAGCAGTGCCGCTCCGGCCCTTCGGGCGTGAGGCTCACGCCTCCTCGTCGACCCAGCTCATGAGCTTGCGCAGCTCCTTGCCGGTGGTCTCCAGCAGGTGCTCGGAGTCCTGCTTCTTGTACTCGTTGTACTTCTTCAGACCGCCGTGGTACTCGTCCATCCAGTTGCGGGCGAAGGTGCCGTCCTGGATCTCGGCGAGGACCTTCTTCATCTCGGCCTTGGTGGCGTCGGTGATGATGCGCGGGCCGGTGACGTAGTCGCCCCACTCCGCGGTCTCGGAGATCGACCAGCGCATCTTCTCCAGGCCGCCCTCGTACATGAGGTCCACGATCAGCTTCAGCTCGTGCAGGCACTCGAAGTAGGCGATCTCCGGCTGGTAGCCCGCCTCCGTCAGCGTCTCGAAGCCCGCCTTGACCAGCGCCGCGGTGCCACCGCACAGGACGGCCTGCTCGCCGAACAGGTCGGTCTCGGTCTCCTCGGTGAAGGTCGTCTTGATGACGCCCGCGCGGGTGCCGCCGATGCCCT
This sequence comes from Streptomyces speibonae, assembly GCF_984686075.1. Taxonomy (NCBI): domain Bacteria; kingdom Bacillati; phylum Actinomycetota; class Actinomycetes; order Kitasatosporales; family Streptomycetaceae; genus Streptomyces; species Streptomyces speibonae. The sequence continues at coordinate 2,425,903 of NZ_OZ480260.1, forward strand.
TGGCGTACGACAGGGCCAGCGCGAAGGCGTTGCCGGTGGCGTCCTGCTCGACGGCGGCGATGCAGGGAACGCCGCGGCCCTCCTCGTACTGACGGCGCACCAGGTGGCCCGGGCCCTTGGGGGCGACCATGCAGACGTCCACGCCGGCCGGGGGCTTGATGAAGCCGTAGCGGATGTTCAGACCGTGGCCGAAGAACAGCGCGTCGCCGTCCTTGAGGTTGTCCTTGATGTGCTTGTCGTAGACCTCGGCCTGGATCGGGTCCGGGACGAGGATCATGATGACGTCGGCCTCGGCGGCGGCCTCGGACGGGCTCACCACGCGCAGTCCCTGCTCCTCGGCCTTGGCCTTGGACTTGGAGCCCTCGTGCAGACCGACGCGCACGTCGACGCCGGAGTCGCGCAGCGACAGGGCGTGGGCGTGACCCTGGCTGCCGTAACCGATGACCGCGACCTTGCGGCCCTGGATGATGGACAGGTCGGCATCGGCGTCGTAGAACAGCTCGGCCACTTTGGGTTCTCTCCTTGAGTGCAGGTGTTGCGTCCCACCGTATGACGGCTGGGGGAGGGGAAGGTGGGGAGTCTCGGAATACGGGCGGCCGTTTCGCGTCCGGACGCCCGTTCCGTGTCTTACGCCGACCGGTCCAGGGCGCGCAGCGACCGGTCCGTGATCGAACGGGCACCGCGTCCGATCGCGATCGTGCCGGACTGGACGAGTTCCTTGATGCCGAAGGGCTCCAGCATCTTCAGCATGGCCGACAGCTTGTCGCTGCTCCCGGTGGCCTCGATGGTCACGGCCTCCGGCGAGACGTCCACGGTCTTGGCGCGGAACAGCTGGACGATCTCGACGATCTGGGACCGCGTCTCGTTGTCGGCGCGCACCTTCACCAGAACGAGTTCGCGCTGGACGGCCTGCCCGGGTTCCAGTTCGACGATCTTCAGGACGTTGACGAGCTTGTTGAGCTGCTTGGTGACCTGCTCCAGCGGGAACTCCTCGACGCTCACCACGATGGTGATGCGGGAGATGTCGGGGTGCTCGGTGACCCCCACGGCGAGCGAGTCGATGTTGAAACCGCGGCGGGAGAACAGGGCGGCGATCCGGGCCAGGATGCCGGGGGTGTTCTCCACCAGGACGGAGAGCGTGTGCTTGGACATGTTCTGCTTCCTTTACGGCTCTCAGTCGTCTTCGTTGTCGCCGAAGTCGGGGCGGACGTCCCGGGCGGCCATGATCGTGTCGTTGGAGGTGCCGGCGGCGACCATCGGCCACACCATCGCGTCCTCGTGGACGATGAAGTCCACCACGACCGGGCGGTCGTTGATCGCGTTCGCCTCCTCGATGACCTTGTCGAGGTCGGCGGGGTCCTCGCAGCGGATGGCGTGGCAGCCCATGGCCTCCGACAGCTTGACGAAGTCGGGGACCCGGGTGCCGGCGCTCTTCTCCCCGGCGTCCTGGCCGGGGCCGGAGTGCAGCACCGTGTTGGAGTACCGCTGGTTGTAGAAGAGGGTCTGCCACTGGCGGACCATCCCGAGGGCGCCGTTGTTGATGATGGCGACCTTGATCGGGATGTTGTTCAGGGCGCAGGTGGTGAGCTCCTGGTTGGTCATCTGGAAGCAGCCGTCGCCGTCGATCGCCCAGACCGCCCGGTCGGGGGCGCCGGCCTTGGCGCCCATGGCGGCCGGGACCGCGTAGCCCATGGTTCCGGCGCCGCCGGAGTTCAGCCAGGTGGCGGGCTTGTCGTACGCGATGAAGTGCGCCGCCCACATCTGGTGCTGGCCGACCCCCGCCGCGAAGACCGTGCCCTCGGGGGCCAGCTGCCCGATGCGCTCGATGACCTGCTGCGGGGAGAGCGAGCCGTCCTCGGGCAGGTCGTAGCCGAGGGGGTAGGTCTCGCGCCAGCGGTTGAGGTCCTTCCACCAGGCGGTGTAGTCGCCGCGGTTGCCCTCGGCGTGCTCCTTCTGGACGGCCTGGATGAGGTCGGCGAGGACCTCGCGGGCGTCACCGACGATCGGCACGTCGGCGGCGCGGTTCTTGCCGATCTCCGCCGGGTCGATGTCGGCGTGGACGATCTTGGCGTACGGGGCGAAGCTGTCCAGCTTGCCGGTGACGCGGTCGTCGAATCGGGCTCCGAGGGCGACGATCAGGTCGGCCTTCTGCAGCGCGGTGACGGCGGTGACCGAACCGTGCATGCCCGGCATCCCCACGTGCAGCTCGTGGCTGTCGGGGAATGCGCCGAGTCCCATCAGGGTGGTGGTGACGGGAGCTCCGGTGAGTTCCGCGAGGACCTTCAGCTCGGCGGTGGCGCGGGCCTTGAGGACACCGCCGCCGACGTAGAGGACCGGCCGCCGGGCGGCGGTGATCAGCTTGGCGGCCTCCCGGATCTGCTTGGCGTGCGGCTTGGTGACGGGCCGGTAGCCGGGCAGGTCCATGGTGGGCGGCCAGGAGAAGGTGGTCTTCGCCTGGAGGGCGTCCTTGGCGATGTCGACCAGCACCGGGCCGGGGCGGCCGGTGGAGGCGATGTGGAACGCCTGCGCGATCACCCGCGGGATGTCCTCGGCCTTGGTCACCAGGAAGTTGTGCTTGGTGATCGGCATGGTGATGCCGACGATGTCCGCCTCCTGGAAGGCGTCCGTGCCGATCGCCTTGGAGGCGACCTGGCCGGTGATGGCGACCATGGGCACGGAGTCCATGTGCGCGTCGGCGATCGGGGTGACCAGGTTGGTCGCGCCGGGTCCTGAGGTGGCCATGCAGACGCCCACCCTGCCGGTGGCCTGCGCGTAGCCCGTGGCCGCGTGGCCGGCGCCCTGCTCGTGGCGGACCAGGACGTGGCGCACCCGGGTGGAGTCCATCAGCGGGTCGTAGGCGGGAAGGATCGCACCGCCGGGAATGCCGAATACCGTGTCGGCGCCGACCTCCTCGAGAGAGCGAATGAGGGACTGCGCACCCGTGACGTGCTCGACGGGTGCGGACTGTCCTCCGGATCGGGGCCGCGGCTGCGGGTGATGGGCCCCGGTGGCCTGCTCGGTCATCGGCTTCTCTTCTCGATGCTGAGGGTTTTTGCGAAGTTTGTACGGGTTACGCGTGCTGCTCGGCAGGTGCCTGTGCAACAAAAAACCCCTCGTGCCATGAGGCAAGCGAGGGGAAGCGCGTCGGGCTGGTGGTCGCTGAGCGATCGGGCTCAGCGTCGGCCGACGCGCTGTCCAAGTACGAGAATTCGGGTGCGCATGGCACTGACCCTCTCCCCGGCGCACGTCCACTGTCAAGTGGGTGGGACGGGAGTCTCACCATGTGAGCGCAGTACCGTACCGCCTTTGAGCACGGCGGTCACTCCTGTGGCGTAGACGCCCGAGCCGCCGCCCGCGAGCACGGGCTCGGGCTCGGCCGGCCCGTGCGGCACCGGGTAGTGTCCGGCGGTCAGCGCTCTGCGCAGCCGGTACTCGTCCAGCGGCCCGGAGAAGGCCATGCCCTGGCCGTGCGTGCAGCCCATCGCGCGCAGCGCCACGGCCTGCTCGGGCAGGTCCACGCCGACCGCCACGGACTGCATGCCGAGGTCGGAGGCGATGCGCAGCAGCCCGCAGGTGATCTTGTACAGGCGGGCCGACTCCACGACGCCGTCGACCAGGCTGCGGTCGAGTTTGAGCGTGTCGACGGGGAGCCGCCTGAGGGCCGTGATGGCCGCGAGGCCGCCGCCGAAGCCGTCCAGCGCGATCCTCACGCCGAGCCGCTTGAGCACCGCCAGCCGGCGCTCCAGCTCGTCGAGCGGGACCCGGGGATCGGTGTCGGCCAGCTCGACGATCAGGGAGCCGGAGGGCAGCCCGTGCCGGGTGAGCAGGGACTCGACCGAGCCGAGGGGCACCGAGCGGTCCAGCAGCCGGCGCGCGCTCAGCCGGACGGCCACCGGGACGGGCAGTCCCGTCGCATGCCGCTCGGCGGCCTGCTCCACTGCCTCCTCCAGCACCCAGCGGCCCAGCTCGGCGGCCTTCTCACTGTCCTCGGCCACCCGCAGGAACTCCTGGGGCGTGAAGAGCACACCCTGCGACGAGCGCCAGCGCGCCTGCGCGCACACCGCCGTGATCCGGCCGTCCGCGAAAGACACCACCGGCTGGTGCAGCAGGGCGAACTCGCCGTGGTTCAGCGCCGCGCGCAGCCGCGTGGCGAGCTCCGCCTTGCGGATGACGTCCTGCTGCATCTGCGGCCGGTACAGCTCCACCCGGCCCTTGCCCGCCGCCTTCGCCCGGTACATGGCGAGGTCGGCGTTGCGCAGCAACTCGCCCGCGCCGAGGCCCGGTTCGGCGAAGGCCACGCCGATGGAGGCGTTGACCCGGACATCGTTGCCGTCGATGAGGTAGGGCTGGGACAGGGTTGCTCTGAGACGGTCGGCGAGCTCCAGCATGTGCCGCTCCCGGGCGTCCCGGTCCCGGACACCGTCCCCGGTGATCAGGGCAGCGAACTCGTCGCCGCCCAGCCGGGAGGCGGTGTCGCCCTTGCGGACCGCGTCCTGGAGTCTGCGGGCGGCCTGGACGAGCAGTTCGTCCCCGGCCTGGTGCCCGATGGTGTCGTTGACGCCCTTGAAGCCGTCGAGGTCGATGAAGAGCACGGCCGTGCCCCGGAGGGCGGCCCCGCGGTCGGAGGCGCGGCGGCCGGACAGCGCCTGCTGGACGCGCCGGGTGAACAGGGCACGGTTGGGCAGGTCGGTGAGCGGGTCGTGCTCCGCGTTGTGCTGGAGCTGGGCCTGGAGCCGTACTCTCTCGGTCACGTCACGGCTGTTGAAGATGAGGCCGCCGTGGTGCCGGTTGACGGTCGACTCGACGTTCAGCCAGCCTCCCCCGCCGCCGGACCGGAAGCGGCACTCGATGCGGGTCGTGGGTTCCTCGACCGGGTCCGCCGCAAGGAAGCGGCGCACCTCGTGCACCACGCTGCCCAGGTCCTCCGGGTGGATCAGCGCGGCCAGTTCCGTCCCCACCAGGTCCTCCGCGGAACGGCCGTACACGCCGGCGGCGGCCGGGGAGACGTAGCGGAGGATGCCGCTGGGCGCGGCGATCATGATGACGTCGCTGGAGCCCTGGACCAGGGAGCGGAAGTGGTTCTCCGCCTGCGCCAGCTCCTGGGTGAGGGTGATGTTGTCGAGCAGCATGATGCCCTGGCGCACCACCAGTGCCAGCACCACGGTCCCGCCGGTGATCAGCACCACCCGGTCGACGCTGCGGCCGTTGAGGACGTTGTAGAGGATCCCCAGGGTGCAGACGGCCGCGGCGAGGTAGGGCGTGAGCGCGGCGAGGGATCCGGCGATCGGCCGGGAGGGCGGATACCGGCCGTGGTCACCGCCGGACGCGGGCAGGTGGGTGTGGTCCGGCACGCCGTGCCGCCCCGGGAGGTGCTCCCGGACCACCCGCGTGTGCCCCTCCCGCTCGGGCCTGCCGCAGCGCGGCGCGGTCCACGGGGCGTACGCCAGCAGCAGCGAGCCGGCGAACCAGCCGGCGTCGAGCAGCTGGCCGGAACGGTACTCGGCGTGCAGCAGCGGCGAGGTGAACAGGGCGTCGCACATCACGGTGAGCGCGAGGGCGCCGATCGCGGTGTTGACCGCGGAGCGGTTCACCGCCGAGCGCCGGAAGTGCAGCGCGAGCACCATGCTGACCAGGGCGATGTCCAGCACCGGGTAGGCCAGGGAGAACGCGGTGTGCGCGACGCCGGGGCCTTCGGCCTGGGCGGCCTGGGCGAGGGCGAGGCTCCACGCGAGCGTGAGCAGGGAGCCGCCGATCAGCCAGGAGTCCAGGGCGAGGCAGACCCAGCCGGCCTTGGTCACGGGCCGTTTGGCCAGCACCAGCAGGCCCACGATGGCGGGCGGCGCGAAGCACAGGAAGAACAGGTCGGCGTAGCTCGGGCTGGGTACCGGGACGCCCAGCACGACCTCGTACCAGCCCCAGACCAGGTTGCCCACGGAGGCCATGGCCGAGGAGAGGCCGAACAGCAGCCATGCGGGTCGAAACCGGGTGCGCGGGCTGCGGGCGTAGACGATGCAGGACACGGCGGCGGCTCCGGCGGCGGCGCTCAGCCCGAAGTCGCCCATGATCAGCGCGAGTTGCTCGGAGCCCCAGCCGAGCGCGGCACCGACGCCGTACGCCGCGCACACACCGGCCAGGACGAGCTGTGCCACCAGTCCCGGCCGGCGGTCGACCGCGGGCACGGCGGGGAGCGGCCTCCGCACGGGGGGCTGCGGGCGCAGGGCTCCGTCGAGGGTCTGGGTCGATGTGGGGGCGCTCACCGGTACCTCCCGGTGCGCGCCGCTCCCGGATCCCTCGGCCGCCGGAACACCGGGGGGACATGCCTCCTGCGGCCCGCCTGCCGGTGGTGCGGGCCGGGGCCGTGCCGGGTGTGGGGCCTGCCGTGGTGACCGCGACGGGGTGCGCCCGCGCTCTCCTGTCGTCGCCGACGGCTCCGCCGCGTCGGATCGCTCGTCCATAGGCCGTGCATCGCCCGTCGCCCCCCTCGCAGTCTCCGTGTCCATCCCCCGCGCCGTTGGTCAGCGGCGCAGCCCCTGTCGGGACGATACACCAGTATCGTCACTCAGGGACATAGGCTCTCTACGCTCCGTAACGATCAACTGATGTATGAGTACCCACCGCGCCCGAAAAAACGCGCACGGTACTCGAAGCGGACTAGTCGCGTTCCGCTCCCGTCACCAGGACCACGTTGCCGAGCTCCTCCTGGTTCACGAAACGGCGCAACTGATCCCGCAGCAACCGCTCGGCGCGCGGCAGGAACGCGGACGTGGGTCCGCCGACGTGCGGGGTGATGAGCACGCCGGGGGCCCGCCACAAGGGGTGTTCCGCGGGCAGCGGCTCGGGATCGGTGACATCGAGGGCCGCGGTGATGCGTCCGCTCTCCACCTCGGTGAGCAGCGCCTTGGTGTCGACGACGGCTCCGCGGGCCACGTTCACGAGGAGGGCGCCGTCCTTCATACGGGCCAGGAACCCGGCGTCCACGAGGTGCCGGGTGGCCTCGGTGAGCGGGGTGGACAGGACGACGACATCGGCTTGCGGAAGCAGGGAAGCAAGTTCGGTGAGCGGATGCACCGGCCCGCGCTCCGTTGTGCGCGCGGAGCGCGCGACGCGCGCCACCCGCGCGAGCTCGAACGGAACGAGCCGGTCCTCGATGGCCGCGCCGATCGAGCCGTAACCCACGATGAGTACGGTCCTGTCGGCGAGCGCGGGCCGGAACGCCCCGCCCCGCCACTCCCCCTCGTCCTGCGCCCGCACGAATTCGGGCAGACCGCGCAGCGAGGCCAGGATCAGCGCGAGCGTGAGCTCGGCGGTGCTGGCCTCGTGGACTCCGCGCGCATTGCACAGCCGCACGCCCTCGGACAGATGCCGCAGCCCCGGCTCCACGTTGTCGGTGCCGGCCGACAGGGTCTGCACCACCCGCACCGACCGCATCAGCGGCATCGGCCGCACGGCGACCTCCGACGGCTTCATGTACGGCACGACGTAGAAGGCGCAGTCGGCCGGGTCGGCGGGGTAGTCCTCGTCGCCGTTCCAGAAGAGGTAGCGCGGTCCGTCGGGGAGGCCGTCGATCTCGTCCGGCGGGATGGAAAGCCATACGTCAGCAGCAGTCATGGTCGGGAGGCTAGTTCAGGCGCTGTCCGCGGCAGAGGTTAGGTTGGGGGCCGGAGAGGGAGGGTCACGAGCAGGTGGAGCGCAGGACGATCGGCGCGGCGGCGCTCGCGGTGGGGGCCGTCGGACTCGGATGCATGCCGATGAGCTGGGCCTACAGCACGTCCCGGCAGCGCGGCGAGGAGTCGCTCCGGGCCGTGCACCGGGCGCTGGACGCGGGCTCGACCCTCCTGGACACCGCCGACATGTACGGCCCGTTCACCAATGAGCTGCTGCTCGGCCGGGTGCTGAAGGAGCGGCGCTCCGACGCCTTCGTGTCGACGAAGGTCGGCCTGCTGGTGGGCGACCAGCACATCGTGGCCAACGGGCGCCCCGGGTACGTGAGAAGGGCCTGCGACGCGTCGCTGCGCCGGCTCCAGACGGACGTCATCGACCTGTACCAGCTCCACCGCGCCGACCCGGAGGTCCCGGTGGAGGAGACCTGGGGCGCGATGGCGGAGCTCGTCCAGGCCGGGAAGGTGCGGGCGCTGGGGCTCTGCGCGGTGGGCGCGCGCTCGTCCCGGCGGCCGGGGGCGCGGCTGCACGACGCGACGATCCGGCAGTTGGAGCGGGTGCAGCAGGTCTTCCCGGTGAGCGCGGTGGAGGCGGAGCTGTCCGTGTGGTCACCGGAGGCCCTGGAGACGCTGCTGCCGTGGTGCGAGGCCCGGGGGGTCGGCTTTCTGGCCGCGATGCCGCTGGGCAACGGCTTCCTGACGGGGACGCTGACGCCGGGGGTGGGCTTCGAGGCGGACGATCTGCGGGCCCGGCACCCCCGCTTCACGGCCGAGATGATGGCCGCGAACCAGCCCCTCGTGGTCGGCCTGCGCCGCGTCGCCCGCCGCCACGGCGAGCACGTCACCCCGGCCCAGGTGGCCCTGGCCTGGGTGCTGAGCCGGGGCCGCCAGGTCATCCCGGTCCCCGGCACCAAACGGGAACGCTGGGCCGCGGAGAACGCGGCGGCGGCGGCCCTGCACCTGACGGAACAGGACCTCACGGACATCGCATCGCTACCGGCGGCACAGGGGTCGTGGGACTGATCCTGGGCTCCCGGCACTGTGGGACCGAGGTGGTCGAGGGGTGCGGAACCGGGGTCGCGGGACCGAGGAGGCCGAGAGGAGCCCGGAACCACGGGGTCAGGGGCGCGAGCCCGAAAGGTATGGGGCAGCGCTGGACGGGGGCTGCGGAAGCGCTGGATTCCGAGGTCCAGCGATACGCGGGACCGGGAACCCGAGGAAGCGCGAGGCTGAGGGCTCGGGGGACGCGGAGACCGCGGTACCGGGCAGACGGGAAACCCGGCAGCCCGAGTAGGCGCGCCTGCCGGTTGCCCCGGGGCCCCTTGCCGCTCGGCACCGGGGCCCGGCTCGGAACCCGGAGCGCCGGGAAACCCGGCATTCCGAGGCCGGGCGGACGCAGAATCCGGGAGTCCGAGGGAACGCGGGGCCGCGAACCCGGGGAGGCCCGGGGCTTCCGGGAGCCGGAGTGCCGGGGCGCGCGGGACGCGGGAGGGGTGCCGGGGGTTGCGGGACCCGGGAGGGTTCCGGGGGTTGCGGGGTTGGGAGGGTTCCGGGGGTTGCGGGGTTGGGGGTTCGGGAACCTGGGAGGCGCGGGCGGTGTATGACAGGTAGAACCCGCCGCGTGGAAGGGACGACATCGTGCGACATCGAGCCGTGACGGCCGTACTGGCCGCCGCCGCGCTCCTGCTGACGGCCGGCTGCTCCTCCGACGACGGAGGAGGAGCGGCTGCCGGGGACGGCAGCGCCCCCCCGAGTGACACGGCGACCCGGTCGTCGGCCCCGGAGCGTACCGGAGAGGAGACACCGCCCGCGAAGGGCTCGGTGAAGGTGACCCGCACGGTCGCGACGGGCCTGGCCAGCCCCTGGGGCCTGGCCCCCCTCCCGGGCGGCGACCTGCTGGTGTCGTCCCGCGACGAGGCGACGATCACCCTGGTCGACGGGGAGTCCGGAAAGAAGACCGAGCTGGGCGAGGTGCCGGGCGTGGAGCCGTCCGGCGAGGGCGGCCTCCTCGGCATCGCCCTCTCCCCCGAGTACGCGTCGGACCACATGATCTACGCCTACTTCACCTCCGCCTCGGACAACCGCATCGTCCGCCTGATCCACGACGACAAGAAGCCCGCGGGAGAACAGCTCGGCCAGCCCGACACCGTCTTCCGGGGCATCCCCAAGGGGGTGATCCACAACGGCGGCCGGATCGCCTTCGGCCCGGACAAGATGCTGTACGTGGGCACGGGTGAGAGCGGGGACACCGGCCTGTCCCAGAACAAGGACTCCCTGGGCGGCAAGATCCTCCGCCTGACGCCGGAGGGCGAACCGGCCCCGGGCAACCCGTTCTCCGACTCCCCGGTGTACTCCTACGGCCACCGCAATGTGCAGGGCTTGGCCTGGGACACCGAACAGCGGCTGTTCGCCTCGGAGTTCGGCCAGAACACCTGGGACGAGCTGAACGCGATCGAGCCCGGTGACAACTACGGCTGGCCGGAGGCGGAGGGCCGGTCCGACGACGGCGGCTTCCACGACCCGATCGACCAGTGGAGCACGGACGAGGCCTCGCCGAGCGGCATCGCCTACGCCGAGGGGTCGATCTGGATGGCGGGCCTGCGCGGGGAGCGCCTGTGGCGCATACCCCTGAAGGGCACGGCGGCCTCGGCGGAACCGGAGGCCTTCCTGGAGGGCGAGTACGGCCGGCTGCGTACGGTCGTCCCGGCGGGCGGCGACAAGTTGTGGCTGGTCACCAGCAACACGGACGGCCGGGGCAACCCGCAGGACGACGACGACCGCATCCTGGAACTCCAGGTCAGCTAGCCGGCCCGGGGTCCTCGTCGGCCTCTTCCTCCGGCGGCGCCGGGCGCACCGTGACCTTTCCGGACGCGAGGTCTATGGGTCCGCGTCCGGGGTCGGCGTCGCCGACGTCCTCCCGGGTCAGTTCCAGGCGGTTCTGCTCGTCACGCGTGTGCTTGCGGCCGGGGGCGAACAGTTCCTCGAAGGCGTTGAACATCGCTCCCCTTCCCAGGGCCGCATGCGTCGTACACCCATTATCCCGCCGCCAGCCGCTGACCGGCCGCCGCCGGGAACAGGCCGAGCCGATGGGCCACCGCCGCCGCCTCTCCGCGGCCGGAGACCCCCAGCTTGGCGAGGATGTTGGAGACGTGGACGCTGGCCGTCTTCGGGGAGATGAACAGCTCCTCGGCGATACGGCGATTGGTGTGGCCGGCCGCTACCAGGCGCAGCACGTCGCGCTCCCGGCTGGTGAGCCCGAGTGCCTCGGCCGGATCGGCGGGCTCCGCGTCCGCTTCCCGGACGGCGGGGGCCAGCACGAGGCGTGCGCGCTGGGCCAGCAGGGCGGCGGAGCGGGCCAGCGGCGCGGCGCCGAGATGGCCGGCGACGGCGTCGACCAGCCGCAGCAGTTCCGTGGCCCGGGCCCGTTCGTCGTCGCCCGCGCCGGAGGCGAGGAGCGCCTCGGCGAGCCGGTAGCGCACGCGTGCGAGGTCGTAGGGCCGCCCCAGCGGCTCCACCGCCTCGACGGCCGCGGACCACTCGTCCGGCTCGGGCCTGCCCTCGGCGCGCAGCAGTTCGGCACGCAGCCAGAGGTCGTAGGCCCGCCACACGGGCACCCCGGTCGTCAGGTTCTTCGCCGCCTTGCGGATCCGCTCCAGGATCTGCGGGCGGCCGGGTTCGGCCGCCGCGTCGCCGTGGGCGTCCGCCTCGGCGGTCGTGGCGGCGAGCAGCAGGGGCCAGCCGTAGCGCTGGGTGCCGGGCGGGAGGCCGGTGTCGAGGGCGGCGAGCAGCTGGGCGCGGGCGTCGGCCAGGCGGCCCTCGGCGGCGGCGAGCCCGATGGCGACCCACCTCATGGGAAGGGCGAACTGCGGCATCGGGTCGTGGGTGCCGAAGTAGGTGCGGGCGTCGGCGAGACGGCGGGCCGCCTCGGACAGGTCCCCCCGGTCGTAGGCGAGGTACGCCAGACGGATGGAGCCCCCGGCGCGCGGCTTGGCGCTCTGCTCGAGATGCTGTGCGCTGTCCGCGGCCAGCGCCGCCTCGTCCCAGCGGCCGAGGGAGTGCAGGGACTCGGCGAGGTTGCCCCACACCCAGCCCTCGGAGTCCGGCAGGCCGAGTCTGCGGGTGACGTGGACGCCCTCCTCGAGGAGCCGCACCGCCTCCTCCGAGCGGCCGACGCCTTCGAGGACGGACGGCAGGTTCACATGGGCGCGGGCCGCCACCATGTCCACGCACAGTTCGATCGCCCGGTCCTTGACCTCGTACATCTCGGCGAGCCCGGCCTCGATGTCACCGGCGTCGACCATGAGGCCGCCCAGGGTGAGGCGGGCGTTGAGCTCGATGTCGTGGGCGCCGACCATGCGCGCGTACTCGACGGCGCTCTCGGCGGCGGTCATGGCGTCCGGGCCGGGTTCGTGGAGCATCGACCAGTTGGCAGCGGCGGCGAGGACCTCGGCGTGCACCTCGGAGGGGGGCAGTCCGCGCACCAGGTCCTGCGCGGTACCGAGTTCGGCCCAGCCGTCGCCGCGGGCGAGGGCCTGGGTGAGCCGGGAGCGCTGCACCCAGAACCAGGCGGCGCGCAGCGGGTCGGGGTCCTCCTCCAGGAGGCGCAGGGCCCGCTTGGTGATCTTCATCGAGCGTTCGCGTTCCCCGCAGCGGCGGCCGGCGACGGCGGCTTCGGCCATCAGGTCCAGATAGCGCAGCGGGGTGGTCTCGGGGTCGCAGCCGCACGGAGGGTAGGCCTCGGCGTAGTCGACGGGGCGCAGGGTGTCCCGCACGGCGTCGGGGACGGCGTCCCACAGCTCCATGGCGCGCTCGAGCAGGCGCAGCTGCTCGGAGTAGGCGTGCCGTCTGCGGGCCGCGACGGAGGCGTCCAGGACGGCGGGCAGGGCCTTGGCCGCGTCGTGGGCGTGGTACCAGTAGCTGGCCAGGCGGGTCACCCGCTCGTCGGCGGGGACGAGGGTGGGGTCGGCCTCCAGGGCCTCGGCGTAGCGGCGGTTGAGGAGGGAGCGCTCGCCGGGCAGCAGGTCGTCACTGACGGCCTCGCGGACCAGGGAGTGGCGGAAACGGTAGCCGTCGCGGTCGGAGGCGGGCGAGAGGATGTTGGCGTTGACGCCGGCGCGCAGGGCCTCGATGAGGTCGTCCTCGGCGAGTCCGGCGACGGCGGCCAGCAGCCGGTCCTCGACGGTGGAGCCGCCTTCGGCGACGATCCTGGCGACCCGCTGGGCGCTCTCCGGCAGGCCCTCGACCCGGACCAGCAGCAGGTCGCGCAGGGTGTCGGTGAGGCCGGTGCAGCAGCCCTCGTCGGCGGCGACGGCGAGTTCCTCGACGAAGAAGGCGTTGCCGTCGGACCGTTCGAAGATGTCGTCGACCCGGTCCGCTTCGGGTTCGCGGGCGAGGATGCCGGCGATCTGCCGGTGCACCTCCTCGCGGTTGAAGCGGCCGAGTTCGACGCGCTGGACCGTGCGGAGCCGGTCGAGTTCGGCGAGGAGGGGGCGCAGCGGGTGACGGCGGTGGATGTCGTCGGAGCGGTAGGTGGCGAGGACGACGAGGCGGCCGGTGCGCAGGGTGCGGAAGAGATAGGCCAGGAGGTGACGGGTGGAGGCGTCGGCCCAGTGCAGGTCCTCCAGGGCGAGGACGACGGTGTGCTCGGCGGCGACCCGTTCCAGCAGGCGGGCGGTGAGCTCGAAGAGGCGGGCCATGCCCTGTTCGTCGCGGCGGGCCTCGCGGGCGGCGGCGGTGCCGAGCTCGGGCAGCAGCCGGGCCAGCTCCGACTCCTGCCCGGAGGCCGCGGCGGCGAGCTGCTCCGGAAGCTCGCGGCGCAGTTGGCGCAGGGCGGTGGAGAAGGGGGCGAAGGGCAGTCCGTCGGCGCCGATCTCGACGCAGCCGCCGAGTGCGATGACGGCGCCCTTGCGGCGGGCCGCCGCGGCGAACTCCTCGACGAGGCGGGTCTTGCCGACGCCGGCCTCCCCGGCGACCAGCAGCGCCTGCGGCTCACCGGCCCCGGCTCGCTCGAGCGCGCTGTTCAGGGTCCCGAACTCGGACGTACGACCGACGAACACCGGACTGACGGACTTGGTCTCCACGCCCCCGAGCATCGCACGCCCCTCCCCCCACCCGTCACCGCTTTTCTGCCCCACCCCCGGCTCCCGCCCGCGATCCGAACGCCGGGCCCACCGGCCACCAGACCCGGCCCGCCGTGCTGCGGCCCCCGCCCCGGCAGCCGACACCCTCCCGCACCCGACGTCGCCTGCGGACCAACGCCCGGAAGGGCAGCGGCAGCCATCGCGACCGTGGCCCACCGGCCACCGCAGCCTCACGGGACCCGGACCGGCACCAGCCCCGGGCCGCCGTGCGGTGGGCCCCGGCCCGATACGGGCAGCCGACGCCCTCCCGCACCCGACGGGTGCCGCCCGTCCGCGAAGCCGTACTCGATCCCGCCCCGCCCCGAACGAGCCGCCACTCGGCGTGGACCCGCCCCCCGATTACCAGGCAGAGAACTGGTCCCCGGAGGGCACAGCGGCCGACCTTGCCACGACAGCCGGCGCGACCGAAGCCCCCCGGCCGCCCGGCCGCAAAGCCCCGTCGAAGCTCGACCCGGTGCGGATCACCCGCGGATGCACGGCCCGACCCGGAGGGCCCAGCGGCCGACCCGGCCACGACAGCCGGCGCGACCGAAGCCGCCCCGCCACCCGGCCGCGAAGCCCCGCCAAAGCTGACCCGGTACGGCCCGGCCCGGGTGGGACGGCGGCCGACCCCCGTGCGGTCGCCGTGCGTGCTCGCGTGGGTCATGCGGCTCGGGCGAAGCGGGGGCGGCGGCGGTCGGTATGGCTCTCCGGCTCGGCGCCGCGTGCGGCGGCTTCGCGGCGGGCCGCACGGCGAAGACGCAGGGCCTCGCGGACCTGACGCTCGTGCTCGGCCTCGCGGACGAGCTCGTCGTGGCGGAGCCGGTGAAGTGCGTACTCGAACATGACGGGATCCCCCTGGCGGAGTCGGTGTCGACGTCGCTTTCTGCGATGCCTCCACCTTCGTCTCCAAGGTGGGTCGGCCACATCGGGAGACTTCCGTATCTTCGAGGGGGCCCGGGGCCTTAGAAGCCGCTTAGGAGGGTCGCCGGGTGCGGCGGACCCTCCTAAGACCTGTCCCGTCTGCTCTCAACTGGTCGCGGGCAGGCCCATGAGTACGTCGGTGTACTTGAGGACGGCCAGCAGCAGTCCGATGACGCCCAGCGAGACACCCGCCCAGGCGACCGACTTGATCCAGGGCGCCTGGACGATCCGGCCGGGCGTTCCGAAGGCGGGCCGCGCGAGCACCACGGCCCCCACGACGAGCGCGGTCAGGGCGAAGAGGCCGGCCCACAGGGCAGTGGTGTGCCAGGCGTCGCCGTACACCTCCTTGACCTGGGTGGCGACGCCGGCGTCCGCGGCCGTCTCCAGCTGGCCCACGAGGGTCTCCCGCGCGGCGGCCACGGTGCCGAGCCAGCCGCCGGTGAGCGAGACGAGGCCCAGTGCCGCCGAGACGATCGCGGCGGCGCCCTGCCCGACACCGGACGGGTCCTCGTCCTCGGACGTCTCGCCGGTGCCCGCTTCCGTCCCCGCTTCCGTCCCCACTTCCGTCCCGGCTTCCGTTTGCTCGTCCGTCCCGGTGGCGTCGTCGGGCTCAGTGGCCTCCACCGCCGTCTCGTCGCGCTCGGTGTCGGCTCCGGTTTCGTCCACTGTCCTGGTTCCCATGCCCGGCACCGTACGGACGTTCCATGAGAGGCCGCTTAATGATCGCGGGCGCGCCACTCCGGGGCGAGGACGGACCAGATCTCCAGGTCGTGACGCACACCCTGGTGAAGATGGGCCTCGCGGCGCACGCCGTCGCGCCTCATGCCGAGCCGCCGGGCGACGTCGATGCTCGGTCCGTTGCCGGCCGCGGCGACCCACTCCACGCGGTGGATGCCGCGCTGCTCGACCGCCCAGTCGATGAGCACCCGCATCGCGCGGGTGACGAGCCCGCGTCCGGTGGCGGCGGGCTCCAGCCAGCAGCCGACCTCGCAGGTGCCGTTCCCGGCGTCGAAGTTCAGGGTGAGCACTCCGCCCACGAGCCGGCCATCCAGCCACACCCCGTGCAGGGAAGCGGTGTCGGCGGCACGCCAGTCGGCGTACCGCTGGAGCACCTCCCGCGCGCCGGCCACGTCCGTGGCCCGGGCACCGAAGGGGATGTACCGGTTGATGAACTCCCGGCCCCGGTCGAGGTGGGCGAGGAACTCCTCGGCGTGCCAGGGCTCCAGCGGGCGCAGCTCGGCCTCGTCGTCACCCAGTCGTATCGCGTACATCCCGCTGCTGCTCCTCCTCGGCCAGTACGTTCGCCACCTCGGCGTCCGTGGCGGCGGCCAGCCTCTCATGGGCCGCACGGCACTCGGGCGGCTCGATGCTGATCCGGGGCAGGATCCGGTCCAGCGAGCGCGGCAGCCACCAGTTGGCGCCGCCGAGGAGGTGCATGAGGGCGGGGACCAGCAGGGTGCGCAGGACGAAGGCGTCGAGGGCGACGGCCGCGGCGAGCGCGATGCCGAACATGGCGATCACGCGGTCGCCGCTGAGGACGAAGGCGAGGAAGACCGAAATCATGATCACGGCCGCGGAGTTGATCACCCGGCTGGTCTCCGCGAGGCCGACGCGGACGGCGCGCCGGTTGTCCCCGGTCTCCAGCCACTCCTCGTACATCCGGCTCACCAGGAAGACCTGGTAGTCCATGGAGAGCCCGAAGAGGACGGACACCATGATCACGGGGAGGAAGGGTTCGATGGGGCCGGAGCTGCCCAGGCCGAGCAGTTCGCTGCCCCAGCCCCACTGGAATATCGCCACGACCACGCCGAAGGCCGCGGCGACGGCGGCCACGTTCATGGCGGCGGCCTTGAGCGGGATGCCGATCGAGCGGAAGGCCAGCAGGAGCAGCAGACAGCCCAGGCCGATCACGACCCCCACGAAGAGGGGCAGCTTGTCGACGATCACGTCGGCGAAGTCGTCGTAGGCGGCCGTCAGGCCCCCCACGTGCACGTCGAGCGAGGTGCCCGACTCGGTCCGGGGCAGCACGTCCTCGCGCAGCCGGTCGACCAGGTCACTGGTCGCCTTCGACTGCGGCGAGGACTCCGGGACGACGGTCAGGTACGCGGTGTCGCCGCCCTGGCCGTAGGTGACCGGCGAGGCGGAGGCCACGCCGTCGGTGGTGCGCAGGGTGGTGCCGAGGTTGTCGAGGGCGAGGCGGTCCTGGGCGTCGTCGACCTCGGCGACGAGGGTGAGGGGGCCGTTCACCCCGGGGCCGAAGCCGTCGGCGAGGAGGTCGTAGGCCTGGCGGGTGGTGGAGGCCTTGGGGTCGTTGCCCTGGTCGGAGGTGCCCAGGTGCAGCGAGAGCGTGGGCAGTGCGAGGACGGCGACGACGACGAGTGCGAGGGCGCCGAGCAGCTTCGGGTGGCGCTCCACGAACGCCGACCAGCGGGCGGCGAACCCGGTCGGCAGCTCCGGTTCGGGCCCCTGCTCCGCCAGCCGGCGCCGCTCGCGGCGGCTGAGCGCGCGCATGCCGATGAACGACAGCAGGGCGGGCAGCAGGGTCACGGAGGCGGCGACGGTCAGTACGACGGTGAGCGAGGCGGCTATCGCGACGCCGTTGAGGAAGTTCAGCCGGAGGATCAGCATGCCGAGCAGGGCGATGCACACGGTCGCACCCGCAAAGACGACCGCGCGTCCTGTGGTGGCGACGGCGCTGGTGGCGGCCTCGGTGACGGTGAGCCCGCGCTTCAGCCCGCGTCGGTGCCGGGTGACGATGAACAGGGCGTAGTCGATGCCCACGCCGAGCCCGATCAGCATGCCCAGCATGGGGGCGAAGTCGGCGACGGTCATGACGTGCCCGAGCAGCACGATGCCCGAGTACGCGGTCCCCACGCCGACCAGGGCGGTGGCGATGGGCAGCAGCGCGGCGGCGGGCGAGCCGAAGGCGATCAGGAGGACGACGGCGGCGACCAGCACACCGACGATCTCGGCGGTGTGCCCGCCGGAGGACTCGCTGAGCCCGACGGCACTGCCGCCCAGCTCGACGCGCAGCTCGTCGGTCTCGGCGCTCTGTGCCGTGTCGACCACGGCAGCTGCCTCACCTGCGTCGATGTCCTTGCTCTGGTCCTCGAAGACGACCGTGGCGTAGGCGGTGCGGCCGTCCTGGCTGACCCGTCCGGCGCCCCCGTCGTCGTACGGGCCGCTCACGGCGGCGACGCCGGGGAGGCCCTCGATCCGGTCCAGGGTGCGGGTCATGCTCTGCTCGACACCGCTGTCCCGGACACTGCCGGACGAGGTGTGCCAGACCACGGTGTCGCTGTCACCGCCAAGATCCGAAAAGCCCTCTTTCAGCAGCTCGGCGGCCCGCCCGGACTCGGTACCGGGCACCTTGTAGTCGTTCGAGTATGCGGAACCGGCGGCGAAGGCGCCCGCCGCCACCCCGCCGAGGGCGAGGAGCCAGAGCAGAACGACGACGAGACGGCGTTGGACACACCAGCGTGCTAGGGCTGCCACGAACGTGCTCCCAGGGTGACTCGGTGTGGATCTTTGGCCGGGAACAGTCGTGCTGAGAACGAACAACCCGCAAAGAACGCATGAGCAATGCACTGACACTCTTGCAGGCGAAAATGATCGTTTGTCGCTTTCGTGGACTAACTCACATTTCTCGCGGTGATCAGTCGAACTGGTCCCCCAGCGCCATGACCAGGAGTCCGGCGATCAGCAGCCACAACGCCCAGCGGGTACGCCCCCGGGCCCCCAGCACCGCCGCGAGGCCGCAGACCGCGGCCCCGCAGGCGTACGCGGCGGGCACGACGGCCGGCGCGGAACCGGTGGTCCGGAGCAGCGCGGCGGCCACCCCCGCCAGGGCGAGCACGCTCCCGGTGCCGACCGCGGCCCACCGTGCCCGCCGCGCCTCTCCCTCTCTCTCGGCCTCGTCGGCTTCCTCGACGTCATCGACGTCATCGACGCCATCGACGTCGTCGGCCCGAGCGTCCTGGGGAAGGTCGGAATCAGCGGGTCCACTCATGGCGCGGGAGCGTAGCGCGTCGGTCCGGAAAACCCGGATGCGGCCCCCGCCGCCCGCCTGCTAGCGTCCACCGGTCCTCTGCCCCGCGGCAGCCCGCCCACGTCCGAAGCAGGTGCTTTGATGCTTGTCCGTCCGATCTCCGAGCCGATCTTTTCCCTCTTCACGGCCCCAAGGAGCCCGTTCACCGATGTCGGACATCACATCGAACACAACGCACGACGACCTCGCTAGCCGCCTCACACTCCCCCGGTATCCCCGCAGCAGCGCCTACGACCCCCGCTGGACCGTCGAGAACGCGATGGGCCCGCACGCGCTGTGGCTGCTGGAGTGGCTCGCCCCGGCCCTCGGCCTCGACAGCCTGCGCCCCGGCGCGCGCGTGCTCGACCTGGGCTGCGGACGCGCCATGACGTCCGTCTTCCTGGCCAGGGAGTACGACGTGCGGGTCACCGCGGCCGACCTGTGGATCGCACCGGACGACAACGCGCGCTGCATCGCCGAGGCGGGCCTCGCCGACCAGGTGCTGCCGGTGCTCGCCGAGGCGCACGACCTGCCCTTCGGACAGGAGAGCTTCGACGCGATCGTCTCGATCGACGCCTACCACTACTTCGGCACGGACGACCTCTACCTCCCGACGCTCACCCGGCTGCTGAAGCCGGGCGGGCGGATCGGGATCGTCGTCCCGGCGGTCCCGGAGGAACTGCGGGGCGTGGAACCGCCGGAGCATCTGAAGCCCCACTGGGACCCCGCGTTCTGGTCGTTCCACAGCCCGGCCTGGTGGCGCCGTCACTGGACCCGCAGCGGTGCCGTGGCGGTCGAGACGGCCGACTGGCTGGAGGACGGCTGGAAGGAGTGGCTGCTCTGGTGCGACGTCGTCGCCGAGGAGAGCACGGAGGAGTTCCACGTGCGGATGAGCCGGGAAAACGCGGACCTGCTGCGCGCCGACCGGGGCCGCACCCTGGGCTTCGCCCGTGTGGTGGGCCGCAGGCCCTGACACACGGCTGAGCCGGAGGGGACACATCCGTCCCCTCCGGCTCGGGCCCGGAGAACTCAGCCCTCGCCGGCGCCCAGCTTCTCCAGGATCAGCTCCTTCACGCGGGCCGCGTCCGCCTGGCCGCGCGTGGCCTTCATGACGGCACCGACCAGCGCACCGGCCGCCGCGACCTTGCCGCCGCGGATCTTGTCCGCGATGGCCGGGTTGCCGGCGATGGCCTCGTCCACGGCCGCGGTGAGCGCGCCCTCGTCGGAGACCACCTTCAGACCGCGCTTGTCGACGACCTCGTCCGGGGTGCCCTCACCGGCGAGCACGCCCTCGATGACCTGACGGGCCAGCTTGTCGTTGAGCGAACCCTCGGACACCAGGGCGGCGACCCGGGCGACCTGCTCGGGGGTGATCGCCAGCTCGTCGAGCGCCGTGCCGGACTCGTTGGCGGCGCGGGCGAGCTCACCCATCCACCACTTGCGGGCGGACGCCGCGTCGGCACCGGCGTCGATGGTGGCGACGATCGGGTCCAGCGCACCGGCGTTGAGGATCGCCTGCATGTCGGTGCCGGAGATCCCCCACTCCTCACGGAGCCGGTTGCGGCGCACCAGCGGCAGCTCGGGCAGCCCCTCGCGCAGCTTCTCGACCCACTCGCGGGCGGGCGCCACGGGCACCAGGTCGGGCTCCGGGAAGTACCGGTAGTCCTCGGCCTCCTCCTTCACCCGGCCCGAGGTCGTCGACCCCGTGTCCTCGTGGAAGTGCCGGGTCTCCTGCACGATCGTCCCGCCGGACGACAGCACGGCGGCGTGCCGCTGGATCTCGAACCGGGCGGCGCGCTCGACGGACCGCAGCGAGTTGACGTTCTTGGTCTCGCTGCGGGTGCCGAACGTGTCGGCGTCCTTCGGCATGAGCGACAGGTTGACGTCGCACCGCATCTGGCCCATCTCCATCCGGGCCTCGGACACACCGAGCGCCCGGATGAGCTCGCGCAGCTCGCGGACGTAGGCCCGGGCGACCTCGGGAGCGCGCTCGCCGGTACCGACGATCGGCTTGGTGACGATCTCGATGAGCGGGATGCCCGCGCGGTTGTAGTCGAGCAGCGAGTGGGAGGCCCCGTGGATACGGCCCGTCGCACCGCCGACGTGCGTCGACTTGCCGGTGTCCTCCTCCATGTGGGCGCGCTCGATCTCCACGCGGAAGACCTCGCCGTCCTCCAGCTGCACGTCGAGGTAGCCGTTGAAGGCGATGGGCTCGTCGTACTGGGAGGTCTGGAAGTTCTTCGGCATGTCCGGATAGAAGTAGTTCTTCCGGGCGAAGCGGCACCATTCGGCGATCTCGCAGTTCAGCGCGAGGCCGATCTTGATCGCGGACTCGACGCCGGTCGCGTTGACGACCGGGAGAGCGCCGGGCAGGCCGAGGCAGACCGGGCAGGTCTGCGCGTTGGCGTCGGCGCCCAGCTCGGTCGAGCATCCGCAGAACATCTTGGTCCTGGTGCCGAGTTCGACATGGACCTCGAGGCCCATGACGGGGTCGTACGACGCGAGCGCGTCCTCGTACGACACCAGGTCGGTCGTGGTGGTCACGGTGAAACTTCCCTCTCAGCCCAGCAGGACGTCGTCGTCGCCCAGCCGCTTCAGCTCGCGGTAGAGGATGGCGAGGCCGGTGACGATGGCGGCGGCGGACACGGTGGCGTCGATGAGGACCAGGGTGTCCTTCTCCAGCCGCGCCTTCTTGACACGCTTGGCGACCCCGATCGCGCCGAAGGCGGTGGCCGCCATGGACAGGTACGTACCGGACTTGGACTTCTTGAAGCCCTTGGCCTTGGTCAGTGCACTCACAGCGACGGAGCCTCCTCGAGCAGCGGGTGGCCCCACTTTTCCACGAAGGCGGCCTCGACGGCGGCACCCACCTTGTAGAGGCGGTCGTCCTTCATGACCGGGGCGATGATCTGCAGTCCGACCGGCAGCCCGTCCTCGGGCGCGAGGCCGCAGGGCAGCGACATGGCGGCGTTGCCGGCCAGGTTGGTCGGGATGGTGCACAGGTCGGCGAGGTACATCGCCATCGGGTCGTCGGCGCGCTCGCCGATCGGGAAGGCGGTGGTGGGCGTCGTCGGGGAGACGATCACGTCGACCTGCTCGAACGCCGCGTCGAAGTCCTGCTTGATCAGCGTGCGGACCTTCTGGGCGCTGCCGTAGTACGCGTCGTAGTAGCCGGAGCTGAGCGCGTACGTCCCCAGCATGATCCGGCGCTTGACCTCGTCACCGAAGCCGGCCGCGCGGGTCAGCGAGGTGACCTCCTCGGCGGAGCGCGTGCCGTCGTCGCCGGTCCGCAGGCCGTAGCGCAGGCCGTCGAAGCGGGCGAGGTTGGAGGAGCACTCGGAGGGCGCGATCAGGTAGTAGGCGGACAACGCCAGGTCGAACGACGGGCAGTCCAGCTCCACGATCTCGGCGCCGAGCCCCTTCAGCAGTTCCACCGACTCGTCGAACCGCTGGACGACACCGGCCTGGTAGCCCTCGCCGCGGAACTGCTTGACGACGCCGACCCGCATCCCGGCCACGGACCCGTTGCGGGCCGCCTCGACGACCGGGGGCACCGGCTCGTCGATGGAGGTGGAGTCCATCGGGTCGTGCCCGGCGATCACCTCGTGCAGCAGGGCCGCGTCGAGGACGGTACGGGCACAGGGGCCGCCCTGGTCCAGGGAGCTGGAGAAGGCGACCATGCCGTACCGGGACACGGCACCGTAGGTCGGCTTCACGCCGACGGTGCCGGTGACGGCCGCGGGCTGGCGGATGGACCCGCCGGTGTCGGTGCCGATGGCGAGCGGCGCCTGGAACGAGGCGAGCGCGGCGGACGACCCGCCGCCGGAGCCTCCGGGAATCCTGGTCAGATCCCACGGGTTGCCGGTCGGCCCGTAGGCGCTGTTCTCGGTGCTGGACCCCATGGCGAACTCGTCCATGTTGGTCTTGCCGAGGATGACGACGTCGGCGGCCTTGAGCCGCTTGGTGAGCGTCGCGTCGTACGGCGGGATCCAGCCCTCGAGCATCTTGGAGCCGACGGTGGTCGGGATGCCCTCGGTGGTGAAGATGTCCTTGAGCGCGAGCGGGACACCGGCCAGCGGGCCGAGCTTCTCCCCCTTGGCCCGCTTCTCGTCGACGGCACGGGCCTGCGCGAGGGCGCCCTCGCGGTCGACGTGCAGGAAGGCGTGCACCTTCTCGTCGACGGCCTCGATCCGGGCCAGGTGGGCCTCGGTGACCTCGACGGCCGTGAGCTCGCCGGAGGCGATCTTCGCGGCGGTCTCGGCCGCGGTGAGCCTGATGATGTGATCGCTCATGCGGGTTACTCCTCCCCCAGGATCTGCGGCACCTTGAAACGCTGCTGCTCCTGGGCCGGGGCGCTGGAGAGCGCCTGCTCGGGGGTGAGCGAGGGACGGACCTCGTCCGGCCGCATGACGTTGGTCAGCGGGAGCGGGTGCGAGGTCGGCGGTACGTCTTGGTCGGCGACTTCGCTGACGCGGGCGACCGCGCCGATGATGTCGTCGAGCTGGCCTGCGAAGTGGTCGAGCTCTTCGGGCTTCAGCTCCAGACGCGCCAGCCGGGCGAGGTGGGCGACCTCCTCGCGCGTGATGCCAGGCATGCAGCGATCCTCTGGGGTGAGTGTGAGTGTTTTGGCTCCAATCCTATGGGGCACCGCCCCCTGCCCGTGAAACCCGTTCGCCTCACGCCGTCGCACGCCGAGTACAGCGCCCTCACCCTCCCCCCTGCGACTCCCCACCTACGACCGAAGGATCCGATCAGCCGCCGACGGCGAGGAGGGGCCGGGACGGGGGTGTGCGCCCGCAGCGACTGGCGCGTCCGCACCGAGCACTCGACCGACAAACTCAATCGCGCCGGTCCGAGGACGTACACCCCCGTCCCGGCCCGCACCCCCACCCACCGCCGCTACGCGCACCCCCACCGGAGGAGCACAGGCGCCGCAGGCAGGAGGGCCCAGTCAGTCCTCGCCCGTGGTCGTGGCCGCCGGAAGGGCAGCCGCCGGCCGCTGCCACCCCCGGGACCCCCGGGCCAGCAGCCACGCCGTCGTCTCGTCCGGCGGCATCGCCGCGGCGACCAGCCACCCCTGCACCGCGTCGCACCGCAGATCCCGCAACCGCTCCCAGGTCTCGTCGTCCTCGACGCCCTCCGCCACCACCAGCAGCCCGAGCGAGTGCGCCAGATCCACCGTGCAGCGCACGATTTCGGCGTCCTCGTTGTCCACCGCCAGCCGCGCCACGAACGACCGGTCGATCTTCAGCTCGCTCACCGGCAGCCGCCGCAGATGCACCAACGACGAGTACCCCGTCCCGAAGTCGTCCAGGGACATCTTCACCCCGTGCCCCGTCAGCGCGTTCAGCGTGTCCGCCGCACGCTGCGGGTCCTCCAGCAGCACATGCTCGGTGATCTCCAGTTGGAGCGCTCCCGCGGGAACGCCGTGCCGCGCCAGCCGCGCTGCCACGGACCCGGCGAACCCGGGCGTGTGCACATCGCGCGGCGAGACATTGACCGCGACCGGCACGAACAACCCCTGCGACCGCCACTCGGCGACCTGCCCGAGCGCGGTCTCCAGCACGTACTCCGTGAGGTGCGGCATCAGCCCGGACGACTCCGCGATCGCTATGAACTCGTCCGGCGGCACCTTGCCCCGCTCCGGATGCACCCACCGCACCAGCGCCTCCAGCCCGGCGACCTGCCCGTCGAAGCGGACCTTGGGCTGGTAGTGCAGCTCCACCTCGTGCGCGTCCAGCGCCCTGCGCAGATCGCCCAGCAGCCCGAGCCGGTCGGGGGTGTTGGAGTCGCGCTTGGACTCGTACGCCTCGACCCCCGTACGGTCCCGCTTGGCCTGGTACATCGCGACGTCCGCCCGCCGCAGCAGCCCCTCGGCGTCCACCGCGTGGTCCGGGAACACGGCGACTCCCGCGCTCGCCTCCAGAACCAGGGTGAGTCCGTCGAGGTCGAGCGGGGAGCTGAGGGCCGCGACGAGGCCGCGGGCGGCGCGGGTCGCGGAGGTCGTGGAGTCGGCGACGGGCAGTAAGACGGCGAACTCGTCACCGCCGAGCCGCGCGGCCTCCGCCCCGCGGGGCAGCGCGGCTCTCAGCCGGTCGGCGATCTGCAACAGCAGCCGGTCACCGGCACGGTGTCCGAGCGTGTCGTTGACCGACCGGAACCGGTCCAGATCGATCAGCATCAGAGCGGCGCGCGCACCGATCCGCTCCGCGTCGTCCAGCGCCGTCCAGATCCGCTCCAGCAGCCACTGCCGGTTGGGCAGCCCGGTCAGCGGGTCGCGCAGCTGCTCCTCGGCCCGCGCGCGGGCTATCCACAGTGTGGAGTCGAGGGCGATCAACGGGATGGAGAACAGCGGCAGCAGCAGCGGCTTGGCGTCGGCGACGACACACACCAGCGGCGTTATGCCGAGCAGGGCGACGGCGACCAGCCCCTGCCGCACCAGGGCGGTTCGGGCGACGGTGGGCAGCCCCTCGCGCGGGGTCTGCAGGTACCACAGGAGCGCGCGGGTGACCGCGAGATAGACGGTGGCGACGAGCACCACCCCGGGGCCGGTGTAGAAGGTCCAGGTGTCCGGAGTCGACGGCGACTCGACGGACGGCACGGAGCCGAACGCGGCCAGCACCAGCGCCCCGGCGCCGATGCCGAGCAGATCCACCGCGCCGTGCAGCACGCCCTGCCGCCAGCGGCCGCGCCGGGCGATGCCGACCAGCACGACGACGGTGAGGCTGACCATTCCGGCCGCGACCCAGCCGTACATCAGCAGCACGGCCAGGGTGAGGGCGGCGCCCGAACCGGTGCCGCCCCACCAGCGCGACCGCCCGAGCATCACCAGATGCCCGACGATGATGCCGGTCAGCACGGCCAGGGACCAGCCGACGGTCCCGGACGGGAAGAGCGCGTGCCCTCCGGTGAACGCCCGCAGGAACCCCGCGCCCAGCACGAACCCGGCCGCGGCGACGACGGCGGTGGGCAACGCGGGCCAGGACGGGTGCCGTTCGCTCTCCGCCTCGGGCCCCCCGGGCCCGCCCGCGGAGCCCGCCTGCCGCAGACCCGACAGCCCGGAACGCGACAGCCTGGAACCCGCCTGCCCCGCACCCGGAAACCCGGAACCGCCCTGCCCGGCACCCGAAGTCACCGCCCGCACCGGCTCGCCCCCCGACGGCCCGCCGACGCCCGCCCGTCCCGCGCCGCGCGCGTCCGCGGCGCCCGCTGCGGTGCGCCCCTGCGCGCCCGGCTGCCCCGCGGGCCGCCCGTTCCGCCGGCCACGTCGCCACGCGACCGCCATACGGCGCAGGCGCAGCCGTGAGCCCGGGGCGGCGCTCTCGGTCGGTTCCATTCCCGTCCCTCTCACAGCCGGCGGTGCCCACGCCACGCGGCCCGATGCCCGACAACCCTCAGCGGCTCCGCGGTGGAAAGCCCCTCCCCGGACCCTTCACGGGTACGGGGTTGCCCCGACCGCAACTGGGCACGGCAGGCGCACATCTCAACAGTAGGCCGCGGAAGGCTTTCACGGGCACCGGTCGCCGACGGTTGCCCGAATGCGCCCCAGCCACCCGTATGCATCTGGTATGCGCCGATCGGGTGGGGTTCAACCGTTACTCCTCGGCCGAAAGAGCGACCTCGGCCGCGGCCTCCGGGCCCTGCTCGAGAAGGACTTTGAAACCCTCTTCGTTCAGAACCGGAACCTTCAACTGCATCGCCTTGTCATACTTTGACCCGGGATTGTCACCCACCACGACGAACGACGTCTTCTTGGAGACGGATCCGGTCACCTTCGCGCCCTGGTTCTGGAGTGCCTCTTTCGCGCCATCGCGGGTGAAGTCGTCCAGGGTTCCGGTCACCACGACGGTGATCCCTTCCAGCGGACGCGGCCCCTCGTCCTCCCCCGACCGCTCGTCCTCCATGCGCACACCCGCCGCTTTCCACTTCCGGATGATCTCGCGGTGCCAGTCCTCGGCGAACCACTGCTTGAGCGAGGCGGCGATGGTCGGACCGACCCCCTCGGTGGCCGCCAGTTCCTCCTCGGAGGCCTGCTCGATGCGGTCGATGGAGCGGAACTCACGGGCCAGCGCCTCGGCCGCGACCGGACCGACATGACGGATCGACAGGCTGGTCAGCACCCGGGCCAGCGGACGATCCTTGGCCGCGGCGATGTTCGCCAGCATCGCGACCGTGTTCTTCTTCGGCTCGCCCTCCTGGTTGGCGAAGACCGTGACGATCTTCTCCTCGCCGGTCTTCGGGTCCCGCTTGGGCAGCCCGCTGTCCTGGTCGAGGACGTACGCCTTGATGGGCAGCAGCTGCTCGACGGTGAGGTCGAAGAGGTCGCCCTCGTCCTTCAGCGGCGGCTCCTCGGGCTCCAGCGGCTTGGTCAGCGCCGCCGCGGCGACATAGCCGAAGTGCTCGATGTCCAGCGCCTTGCGCCCGGCGAGATAGAACAGCCGCTCCCGCAACTGGGCGGGACAGGTGCGGGCGTTGGGGCACCGCAGGTCGACGTCGCCCTCCTTCATCGCCTTCAGCGGCGTACCGCACTCGGGGCACTCGGAGGGCATCACGAACTCGCGCTCGCTGCCGTCCCGCAGGTCGGCGACGGGCCCGAGGATCTCCGGGATCACGTCACCGGCCTTGCGCAGCACCACCGTGTCCCCGATGAGCACGCCCTTGGCCTTGACGACGTCCTGGTTGTGCAGGGTGGCGAACTCGACCTCGGAGCCCGCCACGGTCACCGGCTCCACCTGCGCGTACGGCGTGACGCGGCCGGTGCGGCCCACGCCCACCCGGATGTCGATCAGCTTGGTGTTGACCTCCTCCGGCGCGTACTTGTACGCGATGGCCCAGCGCGGGGAGCGCGAGGTGCTGCCGAGGCGCCCCTGCAGCGGGATCTCGTCGAGCTTGACGACGACGCCGTCGATCTCGTGGTCCACGGAGTGCCGGTGCTCGCCGTAGTAGGCGATGAACTCCCGTACGCCGGCGAGGTCGTCGACGACCCTGTTGTGCTCCGAGGTGGGCAGGCCCCAGGCCTTGAGCAGCTCGTAGCCCTGGGAGAGGCGGGTCAGGCCCTTGTAGCCCTCCAGGACGCCGATGCCGTGCACCACCATGTGCAGCGGGCGGGTCGCGGTGACCCGCGGGTCCTTCTGGCGCAGCGAACCTGCCGCCGCGTTGCGCGGGTTGGCGAACGGCTTCTCGCCCGCCGCGTTCAGCCGCGCGTTGAGCTCCTGGAACTTCTCCATCGGGAAGTACACCTCCCCCCGGATCTCCACCAGGTCCGGCACCTTGTCGCCCTTCAGCCGGTCCGGGATCTCCGCGATGGTGCGCACGTTGGGCGTGATGTCCTCGCCGGTGCGCCCGTCGCCGCGGGTGGCCGCGCGGACCAGCCGCCCCCGCTCGTAGGTCAGGTTGACGGCGAGGCCGTCGACCTTCAGCTCGCACAGGAAGTGGAACTTCTGCTCCCCCAGCTCCTTGTGGATGCGCTCGGCCCAGGCGGCGAGGTCCTCGTCGTTGAACGTGTTGTCCAGGGAGAGCATGCGCGAGACGTGCTGCACGGAGGTGAACTCCGTCTCGTAGGCCCCGGCGACCTTCTGGGTCGGCGAGTCCGGGGTGCGCAGCTCCGGATGCTCCTCCTCCAGCTCCTCCAGTTCGCGCAGCAGCCGGTCGAATTCGGCGTCGCTGATGACGGGGGCGTCGTTCACGTAGTACCGGAAGCGGTGCTCCTCGATCTGCTCAGCGAGCCTGGCGTGCTTCTCCCGCGCCTCGGCTGGCACGCTCGTCGTCTCCGCTTGCTTGTCGCCGGCCACCGTGTGTCCTCCCGTTACTCTGGGTTGTCCGCGAGCGATCTCGCCGCCCGGACGCAGTGGGCGTAGGCCGTGCGCGCGTACGCGGGGGAAGCCCCTGCGAGCCCACACGCCGGGGTGAGCGTGACCGCCTCCGGGAGAAGCCCCGGCCGCAGCCCCAGCCTGCGCCACAGCGTCCTGACACCCATGACGCTACCGCCCGGGTCTGACAACGGGCCGTCCGTGCCCGGGACGACACCGGCGAGCAGCCGGGTCCCGCCCTCCACCGCTTCCCCGATCGTCTCGTCGTCACGCTCGGTGAGGAGGGAGAAGTCGAAGGAGATGCCCGCCACGCCCGCCCGGCGCAGCAGGGCGAACGGGACGTCCGGTGCGCACGAGTGGACCACGACGGGCCCGTCGCCGTGAACCCCGACGACGTCCCGCAGTGTGGCCTCCACGGTCTGCCGGTCCACCGCGCGATGGGTGCGGTAGCCGCTCGCGGTCCTCACCTGTCCGCGCAGTACGGCGGTGAGGGACGGTTCGTCGAGCTGGAGGACGAGCTGCGCGCCGGGCACCCGCCGCCGCACCTCGTCGAGGTGGAGGCGGAGTCCTTCGGTGAGGGAGGCGGCGAGGTCGCGGCAGGCGCCGGGGTCGGAGAGGGCGGCCTCGCCGTTCCTCAGTTCCAGGGCCGCGGCGAGCGTCCACGGGCCGACGGCCTGGACCTTCAGCGGGCCCTGGTACTCCTGTGTGAACTCCTCCAGGGCGTCGAGGTCCTCGCCGAGCCAGGAGCGGGCGCGCCTGGTGTCGCGGCCCGGGCGGTCGCCGAGGCGCCAGCCGCTGGGCTCGACGCGGGCGTACAGCTCCACGAGCATCCCGGCGGTTCGGCCGATCATGTCCGCGCCGGGGCCGCGGGCGGGGAGTTCGGGGAGGTGGGGGAAGTCCTCGAAGCTGCCGGTGACGGTTTTCGCGGCTTCCCGGGCGTCGGTGCCGGGGAGGGAGCCGATGCCGGTGGCGGGGCCGAAACGGTGGTTGGCGTTCACAGGGGAAGCGTACGCAGTGGGTGGGCGGGGGTTTTCGCCCCCGCCGCCCCTTCCCTCCCCCACTCTCGGCTTCGCTCGAGCGGGAGGTACCCCCATCGTCCCCCGGGGCAAGCCCCCGGACCCCCCTTTTCGGCCCTTCGGGCCTCGTCCTCAAACGCCGGACGGGCTGGGTTGTGCGGGACGAGCCGGCTTTACCGTCCCGGTCTCACCGTGACGTCGTTGATCTCCGCGTCCCTCGGGAGGTCCAGGGCCGTGACGATGGTCGTGGCGACCGAGTCCGGGTCGATCCACCGGGCGGGGTCGTACTCCTTGCCCTCCTGCTGGTGGACCTTGGCCTGCATGGGGCTGGCCGTGCGGCCGGGGTAGACCGAGGTGACCCTGATGCCGGCCGCGTGCTCCTCGTGGCGCAGGGAGTCGGCGAGGGCCTTGAGGCCGTGCTTGGAGGCCGCGTAGGCGGACCAGTCGGCGTGGGCGTTCAGGCCGGCGCCGGAGTTGACGAAGATCACGTGGCCGCGGCTCGCGCGGAGCTGGGGCAGGAAGTGGCGGGTGAGCTCGGCGGGCGCGACGAGGTTGACGTTGAGCTGGTGCCGCCAGGTCTTCGGGGTGAGCTCACCGACGGGGCCCAGGTCGACGACGCCGGCGATGTGGAGCAGGGAGTCCACGCGGTCCGGGAGCGACTGGTGGGAGAAGGCCCAGCTGAGCCGGTCGGGGTCGGCGAGGTCGCCGACGAGGGTGCGGGCACCGGGGAACCCGGCCGCGAGTTCCTTCGCCCGGCCCGCGTCGCGCGCGTGGAGCACGAGGTCGTCCCCGCGCGCGTGCAGGCGGCGGGCGACGGCCGCGCCGATGCCGGAGCCCGCTCCGGTGATCACATGGGTAGCCATGACCGCCATGCTCGCACCACCGGGCGCTCATGCCATGCCGAGGCTCTCCTCCAGGTAGGCGAGCGCGCCCACCGGCTCCTCGGCGAAGAACACCAGGTCGGTGAGCGGGCGGGGCAGGAACCCCTCGTCCTCCATGCGGCGGAACTGTTCCTTGAGCCCGTCGTAGAAGCCGGCGGTGTTGAGCAGTACCACGGGCTTCTCGGTGCGGCCGTGCTTCTTCAGCTCCAGGATCTCGGTCGCCTCGTCGAGGGTGCCGGTGCCGCCCACCATGATGACGACGGCGTCCGCCTTCTCCAGCAGCAGGCGCTTGCGCTCACCGAGGTCCTGGGCGATCACCATGTGGTCGATGCCCGCGCGTGCCTTCGCCGCGAGGAACTGCACCGAGACGCCCATGAGCCGGCCGCCCGCCTCCTCCACGCCGTCGGCCACGACCTTCATCAGGCCGACGTCGGAGCCGCCCCACACCAGGGTGTGACCGCCCTTGCCGAGAAGCCGGGCGAACTCCCGCGCGGGGTGCGTGTAGCGGTCGTGGAGGTCGGCGGCGGAGAGGAAGACGCAAATGTCACGGCCTCACCGTACTGGCCCGGTCGGACATCGTGGTGAGCCGCATCTTGGACTGCCGGTGCGGCAGTTCCTCCCAGTCCGCCATGAACTCCGCGGCCAGACCGTACCGGGCGGCCAGTTCCGCCAGGGTCTGTGTGCGGTAGTAGAAGTCCTCGTGCAGCACCTGGTGCTCCTCGCCCTCCGTGCGGTCGAAGGTGAAGTCGAAGAGCCCGCCGGGCGCCAGTACCCGGCCGACGTGCGCGAAGCACTCCTCGATGACGTGCAGGGGCGAGTGCGAGAAGACGCTGTGCGCGTGGACGACGTCGAAGTGGCCGTCGGGCAGGAAGGCGAAGGTGAGGTCGTCGGCGAGGGTGAGGTGGGGCAGCTTGGCCTGGAGCCCCTCGCGGACGAGGGTGTCCTGGGCGGCGAGCAGGATGTGCGGCGAGATGTCGATGCCGTAGTAGTGGCCGGGTTCGAGGTGGTCGATGAAGAGCCGGCCCGCGCGGAGGTTGCCGCAGCCGATCTCCAGCATCCGGTGGTGCGGCCGGAGGCCGTGGCGCACCAGGTAGTCGAACTGCATCCGGCCGATGCGCGCCCACTGCTCGCGCGAGGGATTGTGGCCGACCGCCGCCTCGGCGCTGCGGGCGGCGTCGGAGGCCATCACCGCGCGGTAGTAGGCGATGTGGTCGCGGTACCGCAGCCGCAGCCAGGCGTCGCGCAGGGCGCGCCGCGCGTGGGCGGGGACGCGGCCAGGATGCCCCAGGGCATAGCGGGCGCGGTGGGCGAGGGTCCCCCGGTTCCTGCGGGTGTCCTTTGCTCCCATGGCGCCTCCTCGGGAAGAACTCCGCTACAGCGTGCGCTGTAACCGCCGAGTCGGCTACCCGAAGGAGCGATCGTGACCCTACGTGATCACATGACCATCGAACCCAGTGAGCGGCACGTGCGCGTGGTGCACGGCGGGCAGGTCCTGGCGGAGAGCGACCGCGCGCTGGTGCTGCACGAGAGGGGCTGTCCCCCTCGGTACTACATTCCGCCGGAGGACGTACGTCTCGACCTGCTGACGCCGTCGGAGACACGGACGCGCTGCCCGTTCAAGGGGGAGGCCTCCTACTGGTCGCTGCCGGACGCCGAGGATCTGGTCTGGGCGTATCAGGAGCCGAACGTGGACGCGGCCGCCCCGATCAAGGGCCACCTGTGCTTCTACGAGGTGGACGTGAGCTGATGGCGTGGACGGGTTGCGATCGGCGGACGCGCCCGCCCGCCTCCCCGACGATGTCCGTGCCGTGCGGCAGTCTGGTGTGACATGGACAAGAACATCACTTCGCGCGACGGAACGTCCCTGGCGTACGAGAGCGCCGGGCGGGGTTCCACGATCGTCCTCGTCAGCGGGGCGATGTCGACGGGCGCCACGGTGGCACCACTGGCGGCGCCCCTGTCGGAGCGGTTCCGGGTGGTCGTCTACGACCGCCGGGGCCGCGGCGCGAGCGGCGACACGGCGCCGTACGCGGTCGAACGCGAGGTCGAGGACCTGGCGGCGCTGATCGAGGCGATGGGCGGCGAGGCGGCGCTGTACGGCGTCTCCTCGGGCGGCGCGCTGGCGCTCCGGGCCGCGGCGAGCGGGCTGCCGGTGCGTCATGTCGCCGTCTACGAGACGCCGTACGCGATGTCGGACGAGGATCTCGCGGAGCGCGCCCGGTACACCGAACAGCTGGCGGCGGCGCTCGCGGAGGGGCGGCGCGGGGACGCGGTGGAGCTGTTCCTGCGGCTGACCGGACTGGACGAAGGGGTCATCCAGGGCGCGCGGCAGTCCCCGATGTGGGCCGGGATGGAGTCGATGGCGCCGAGCCTCGCCCACGACGACGCCGTGATGGGCGACGGAAGCGTGCCGCGCGAGCTGCTGTCGTCGATCCGTGTGCCGGTGCTGTCGATCGCGGGGGACGCGAGCCCCGCGTGGATGCGCGAGGCCGCGCGGGCGATCGCCGAGTCGGTCCCCCGGGGCACGTACCGCACCCTGGAGGGCCAGACCCACATGGTCGAGCCGGACGTCCTGGCGCCGGTCCTCGCGGAGTTCTTCGCACGGTGAGCGCCGGGCCGCCCCGGGCACGCGGCCCGGGGGCCGGGAGCGCTCAGGCCACGTCCGCCGTGGCCCGCACCGTCGACGCGATCGTCGCCGAGCCGACCACGCGGGTGCCGTCGTACAGCACGATCGCCTGGCCGGGGGCGACGCCGCGCACGGGCTCGGTGAAGCGGACCCGCAGCTCCCCGTCGACGAGTTCCGCGGTCACCTCGGTCTCGCCGCCGTGGGCGCGCAGCTGGGCGGTGTAGGTGCCGGGTCCGGACGGGGCGGCGCCGCACCAGCGGGGCTTGATCGCGGACAGGGCCGTGACGTCCAGGGCCGCCGCGGGGCCGACCGTGACCGTGTTGTCCACCGGGGAGATGTCGAGGACGTAGCGGGGCTTGCCGTCGGGGGCGGGGGTGCCGATCCGCAGGCCCTTGCGCTGGCCGATGGTGAAGCCGTACGCGCCCTCGTGGGTGCCGACCTTGGTGCCGGACTCGTCGACGATGTCGCCCTCGGCCCTGCCGAGACGGTTCGCGAGGAAGCCCTGGGTGTCGCCGTCGGCGATGAAGCAGATGTCGTGCGAGTCGGGCTTCTTGGCCACGGCCAGTCCGCGCCGCTCGGCCTCCGCGCGGATCTCCTCCTTGGTGGTGACCGTGTCGCCCAGCGGGAACATGGCGTGGGCGAGCTGGCGGTCGTCGAGCACGCCGAGCACGTACGACTGGTCCTTGGCCATGTCGGAGGCGCGGTGCAGCTCGCGGGTGCCGTCCGCGCGGAGGATCACCTTGGCGTAGTGGCCGGTGCAGACCGCGTCGAAGCCGAGCGCGAGCGCCTTGTCCAGGAGCGCGGCGAACTTGATCTTCTCGTTGCAGCGCAGGCAGGGGTTGGGGGTGCGGCCCGCCTCGTACTCGGCGACGAAGTCCTCCACGACGTCCTCGCGGAAGCGGTCGGCGAGGTCCCAGACGTAGAAGGGGATGCCGATGACGTCGGCGGCGCGGCGGGCGTCGCGCGAGTCCTCGATGGTGCAACAGCCCCGCGCGCCGGTACGGAACGACTGGGGGTTCGCGGACAGGGCGAGGTGGACGCCGGTCACGTCGTGGCCCGCTTCGGCCGCGCGGGCGGCGGCGACGGCGGAGTCGACGCCGCCGGACATGGCGGCCAGGACGCGGAGGGGGCGGAAGGGCTGCGGGGTGTCAGTCATAACCCCTCCAGGGTACGGGTGCGGTGGAACCCCGGCCGCCGAGAACCCGTTTACAGGAATATGGGAGAGCACGGAGAGAGCAAGGAGTCCGAGGACGGGGACCGACGCATAGGCCGGCGTGCCCTGATCGTGGGCGGGGCGGCGGCCGGTGTGGGCACCGCGGTACTGGCGCGGGACCAGTTGGCGCGCCTGTGGTGGCGTCTGCCCGGTGTGGAGAAGTCACGCGAGCAGGGCGCGGTGGACTACGCGGGGGCCCGCTGGGTGGCGGCCTCGGACGCCAACTGGCGCAGCGCGGACCGGCCGGACGACTTCCGCATCGACATGGTGATCGTCCATGTCACCCAGGGCAGTTTCGACAGCGCGGTGAGCGCGTTCCAGGACCCGGGTCACAAGGCGTCGGCGCACTACATCGTCGGCCAGGACGGCCGGGTCACCCAGATGATCCGCGAGCTGGACGTGGCGTACCACGCGGGGAACCGCGACTACAACGAGCGCAGTATCGGCATCGAGCACGCGGGGTTCGTGGACCGGCCGGAGGACTTCACCGACGAGATGTACGAGTCCTCGGCCCGCGTCACGGCGCGCATATGCGCCCGCTACGGCATCCCGGTCGACCGGAAGCACATCATCGGCCATGTCGAGGTCCCGGGCACGGACCACACGGACCCGGGCCCCCACTGGGACTGGGACCGCTACCTCGAGCTGGTCCGCCGCGCCGGCACCTCGGGGAACACCTCGAAGGCCACGTCGGGCGCCTGAGCGGACACGACCGCCGGGTCCCCCGGAGTCCGCGGGCGCAAGTCCGTCACTGGAAGATCTCCAGCCAGTCCGGCGACCTGCCGAAGAAGGCGCGGACGGCACCACCCCGGGTGAGGTTGCGGGTGTTGACCCCGACCATCACGACGGCCAGCGCCAGGTCCGTGGCGTCGGCCGGACCGGAGACGGTGAGGACGGCTTTCTTGTCTGCGCCGCTGCCCTGGCGGCCGGTCCGTATCTCGACACCGCCGCGGATCAGGGCGCGGTCGCGGTGGCGCCGGCTGGTGGCGAGATAGCGGTACTCCCGTCCGTCGACCCGCATGCGCAGAGCCCGTCCGGCCCTGGTCTGTGCCCAGCGGTTGCGCTTGACGCGGATCCCGGCCCCGCCGACGACGAGCTGCGCCAGGTGCAGGGAGGGTTTGCGGCCGCGGGCCCAGCCGCTGAAGCCGGTCGCGGGGACGGTGTCGCCGCTGACCTGGGTGGTGTAGCGGTCGCCGTGCCGCTTCGCCGGATAGGTCAGTTCGACCCGCCCGAACTCCCCCGCCGTGCCGCGGTAGCCGAAGGTCCAGGCCGCCCGGTGCCCGGAGCGGTCCTCCCAGCGGTCGAGCGTGTAACGGTGCTGCTGCATGCTTCCTTCCCCGACGCGCACTCGGCCGTCTACGTCAGGCCTGCCGCGCGGGCGCGTTCGACCGCGGGGCCGATGGCCTTGGCCAGGGCCTCGATGTCCGCCTCGGTGGAGGTGTGCCCCAGGGAGAAGCGGAGGGTGCCGCGGGCCAGGTCGGGGTCCGTGCCGGTGGCCAGGAGGACGTGGCTGGGCTGGGCGACGCCGGCGGTGCAGGCGGAGCCGGTGGAGCACTCGATGCCCTGGGCGTCGAGGAGCAGCAGCAGGGAGTCCCCCTCGCAGCCGGGGAACGTGAAGTGGGCGTTGGCCGGAAGCCGCCCGCCGGGGTCGGGGTCGCCGCCGAGGACGGCGTCCGGGACGGCGTCGAGGACCGCGGCGACCAGCGCGTCGCGCAACCGGCCGATCTCGCGGGCGAACCACTCCTGCTGTTCGGCGGCGAGCCGTCCCGCCGCCGCGAAGGAGGCGATGGCGGGGACGTCGAGGGTGCCGGAGCGGACATGACGCTCCTGACCGCCGCCGTGCAGCACGGGTACGGGGGTGTGCTCGCGGCCCAGGACCAGCGCGCCGATGCCGTACGGGCCGCCGATCTTGTGGCCGGAGACGGCCATCGCGGCGAGCCCGGACGCGGCGAAGTCCACCGGGATCTGGCCGAAGGCCTGGACCGCGTCGGAGTGCAGCGGGACGCCGAACTCGGCGGCGACCTCGGCGAGTTCACGGACCGGCAGGAGGGTCCCGATCTCGTTGTTTGCCCACATGACGGTGGCGAGGGCGACGTCGTCGGGGTTGCGGGCGATGGCCTCGCGCAGGGCCTGTGGGTGGACCCTGCCGTACGCGTCGACCGGCAGGTACTCGACGGTGGCGCCCTCGTGCTCGTCGAGCCAGTGGACGGCGTCGAGGACCGCGTGGTGCTCGACCGGGCTGGCGAGGACCCGGGTGCGGGCCGGGTCCGCGTCGCGGCGGGACCAGTACAGGCCTTTGACGGCGAGGTTGTCGGCCTCCGTGCCGCCGGAGGTGAAGACGATCTCGCTGGGGCGGGCGCCGAGTGCTTCGGCGAGGGTTTCCCTGGCCTCCTCCACGACGCGCCGGGCGCGGCGACCGGCCGCGTGGAGGGAGGAGGCGTTGCCGGTGACGCCCAGGTGCGCGGTGAGCGCCTCGACCGCCTCGGGAAGCATCGGGGTGGTCGCGGCGTGGTCGAGGTAAGCCATGGTGGGGCCGATTCTACGGGGCCCGTGCGCCGGGGCGGGTCCGCGGTCGGCCGGATCGCGCGGCGGCTCAGAAGCTCCAGGAGATCGTGCCGTCCGCCTGCATGAACGCCGCGAGGACGAGGAGATCGGCGACGCCGAGTCCGAGCCCGAGGAGGGCGCGGCCGCGCCGGGGCGTGCCCCGCCACAGCGCGACGACGGCCAGCACGATGGCGGTGGGGCCGAGGAAGACGTTGAGGACGAGCAGGCCCAGCAGGCCCAGGACGAAGGACGCGACGGCCATCCCGTCGGCGTCCTGGATTCCGGTGCGCCGGCCGGCCGGTGCGGTGAGGTGCATGGTGATCGGCTCCCAGGTCGAGTGGTCAGCGTGCCGAGTGGTCAGCGTGCGGAGGTGCCGCGACGGCGGCCGTGGTGCTCGCGCAGGGCGAAGACGCCCAGCCAGACGGCGATGACGGCTCCGGCCGCCACGGAGAAGGACAGCGGTGCGTGGGCCACGGTGCCCAGGACGACGCCCAGCAGCAGGAGCGCGGCGACGAGGAACAGCATGAGTGGATCCCCCAGAGTCGGTGAACGTTTACGGTTACACTTGTTCACTGACTATCCAGCCTAACGGGACTCAGGCCTTGCGATTCCGGAGAACAGTTGTTAACTGCATGGTATGAGTCACATTCCCGGCGTCCGGCAGGCGCAGAAGCGGAAGACCCGGCAGGCGCTGCTCGACGCGGCGCTGAAGCTGCTCGAGGGGCAGAGCCTGAGCAGCCTGGGCCTGCGTGAGGTCACCCGCGCCGTGGGGATCGCGCCGACCGCCTTCTACCGGCACTTCCGGTCGATCGAGGACCTGGGCGTGGCGCTGGTCGAGGAGGCGCTGGGCAGTCTGCACCCGATGATCCGGACGTCGGTGGCGACGACGGGGGACGGCGAGGAACGCATCGCGCGGGCGCTGGAACTGATCGCCGGTCATGCGGACGCGTATCCGGCGCACGTGCGGTTCGTCACGCGGGAGCGGCATGGCGGAGTGCGGGTGGTGCGGGAAGCGATCCGCGACCAGTTGGGGCGGTTCACCGTGGAGGTGGGGGAGGCGCTGGCCTCGGATCCGGTGTCCGCGGGGTGGAGTGCGGAGGATGTGGGGATGCTGGCGCAGTTGTATGTGGACCTGATGCTGGGGACTGCGTCGCTGTTCCTGGAGGCGTCGGGGGACGAGACGGGGGAGGCTCGGGAGCGGGTGGCTCGGGTGGCTGCTCGGCAGATGCGGTTGATCGGGATCGGGCGGGAACACTGGCTGGATCGGCGGGGTGGGTGAGGCCGGCCTTTTCCGCCCCCGCCGCCCCTTCCCGTCCCGTCCCCGGGGGCGCTGCCCCCGGGCCCCGCATCGGCCCTGAACGGGCCTCGTCCTCAAACGCCGGACGGGCTGGGTGGGCTACCCCGACGGACCCGGGCGCCCCCGGGCGGGACGGGTCCCCCGACGGGCCGGGGGCACCCCTAACAGACTGGACGACCATCCCGACAACCCAGGCCGCCCCCCAGACAGCCTCAGCACGCCCCGCACGAAATAGGACCCCCGACCGGCCCGGGGTGCCCCCGGACGCGATGGGCGTGGCCCGGGTGGTTGGGCGTGCCGCCGGGTGGATTGGCTACGCCAGGCGGACTCTTGCCAGTTGGCGGGACTGGGCTACCAGGCGGTTGTCGGTGTCCCAGACTTCGGCGTCCTCCTCCAGGAAGCCGCCGGCCAGGTTGCGGGTGGTGACCGAGACGCGGAGCGGGCCCGGGGCCGGGCGGGAGCGGACGTGGACGGTCAGCTCCACCGTGGGGACCCAGCCGGAGAGGCCCATCTCGAAGGCGGTCGGCGGCAGCGCGTCCACCGCGAGCAGCAGCGCCAGCGGGTCCGGGTCCCGGCCGTCGGCCAGGCCGAACCAGGCACGCATCTCCCCCTTGCCCGAGGGCTGTCCGAGCGCCCAGCCGAGGGTCGAGGGGTCGAGCTTGAGCATCAGGCGCTCAGTGATGGCGGAGCTGCCGTCGATGGGCGTGGGTCCGTCCGCGGGGCCGAAGCACTGCTCCATCGGCGGGATCGCGGGCGGCCCGGCCGTCGTCCGCACGTCGGCGGGGAGCGAGTCCAGGTCGCCGTAGGAGGCGAGCACGCGGATGCGCTCCACCTCCGCGCCCTGCTCGTCGAACTGGAACAGGGACGCCTGACCGGTGGACAGCGTCCGCCCGGTGCGCGCGGTCTCGGTGCGGACCACCGCCGGACCCGGCCGGGACGCGGTCAGATAGTGCGCCGAGACGGTGAACGGGTCGGGGTGCGGCAGGGCGTCCGCGAGCGCACGGCCCAGAACGGCCAGCAGGTAGCCGCCGTTGACGGCGTTGAGGATCGTCCAGCCGGCGGAGAGGTCGATGTCGTAGACGCCGGGAGCCCGCCGGGTGAGAGCGGTGTCGCGGTCGAACTCGCTGGCGCCGATCACGGCCCGGGCGGCCGGGGCGGTGGCTGCTTCTGGCATGGCTGAACAGTACAATAAGATAATACTAAGCGGTAGCTTTGCCCTCCGCCCCGGTCGGACCGCCTACTCCTCCTCCCGGACCGTCGACCGGCGGTGCCACGCGCGGGGCGCCCGCCAGTGGTAGCGCATCGCGAGCAGCCGCAGCACGAAGGCCGTGACGGCGGCGGAGGAGCTGGTCACCGGGTTCAGCGCGTCGTAGCGGATGCACAGCGCGACCATCGTGGCGCCCACGATGGCCGGCACCGCGTACAGATCGCGGTCCCAGCGCAGCAGTGAGGGCACCTCGTTGGCGAGCACGTCGCGCAGCACACCGCCGCCGACCGCGGTGGCCAGACCCAGACAGGCGGAGGCGGTCAGCCCGAGGCCGAAGTCGTACGCCTTGGTGGTCCCGACGACGCAGAAGAGGCCGAGACCGGCCGCGTCGAAGACGTTGACGGCCGCCTGGATGCGCTCCACGTGCGGGTGCAGGAAGAACACGAGCACCGTGGCGATCAGGGGCGTGAGGAAGTAGCCCAGGTCCGTGAAGGCGGCGGGCGGTACCGCGCCGATCACCAGATCGCGGAAGAGCCCTCCGCCCAGGGCGGTGACCTCGGCGAGCACGGCGATGCCGAAGACGTCGAAGTTCTTGCGGACGGCCAGCAGGGCACCCGAGATCGCGAAGACGAAGATGCCGATCAGGTCGAGCACATGCAGGACGGACGGACTGAACAGTTGCTGGAGCACCCGTACATTCTTACTCAGCAAGCACCCCTCGCCTTCCAAATCAAGGCGAGGGGTGGGTTGAGCTTGCTGTCTTCGGCGGGTTAACCGGCTGCCTTGTCCGCCTTCTCGGCCACGGCGGGCGCCGCCTTCTTCTCGGCCTTGTCGTCGGTCGCCTCGGCCTTCTCGGCCTTCTTCTCGGTCGCCTCGGCCTTCTTCTCGGTCGCCTCGGCCTTCTTCTCGGTCGCCTCGGCCTTCTTCTCGGCCTTCTCCGCCTTCTCCGCCTTCAGGAGCTCCTGCTTCGGCGGGCCCGGCTGCTCCGGCACCTTCGCCGGTGCCGGGGTCTCCGGCGCCGGGGCGTCGTCCACACCCTCGCGCGTGGCGGACACGACCTCACCGGCGGTCCGCTTCAGCGTCCCGGCCGCGATCTCGTCGGCGTAGTGGCACGCCACCCGGTGGCCGCCGCCGATGTCCCGCAGCTCGGGCCGCTCGGTCGAGCAGCGCGAGGCCTGGGCCCAGGGGCAGCGGGTGTGGAAGCGGCAGCCGCTCGGCGGATTCGCCGGGGAGGGCAGGTCACCGGTGAGCAGGATGCGCTCGCGCCGGTCCTCCACATCCGGGTCCGGCACCGGCACCGCCGACATCAGGGCCTTG
Organism: Streptomyces speibonae; assembly: GCF_984686075.1. Lineage (NCBI taxonomy): Bacteria > Bacillati > Actinomycetota > Actinomycetes > Kitasatosporales > Streptomycetaceae > Streptomyces > Streptomyces speibonae. The sequence goes on from NZ_OZ480260.1 coordinate 2,466,541, forward strand.
GTGTACGGGTGCTTCGGCTCGGCGTAGAGCGCGTCGCTCGGCGCCTCCTCGACCAGCGAGCCCAGGTACATCACACCGATCATGTCGGAGATGTGCCGGACCACCGCGAGGTCGTGGGCGATCACCACATACGTCAGGCCGAGTTCCTCCTGGAGCTCGTCCAGCAGGTTGATGACCTGGGCCTGGACCGACACGTCGAGCGCGGAGACCGGCTCGTCGCAGATGATCACGTCCGGTTCGAGGACCAGCGCGCGGGCGATGCCGATGCGCTGGCGCTGCCCGCCGGAGAACTCGTGCGGGTAGCGGGAGAGGGCGTTGGAGGGCAGGCCGACCTTGTCCAGGATCGACTTGATCTTCTCCCGGCGCTCCTCCTGGTCCTTGCCGATGCCGTGGGCGATCATGCCCTCGGACAGGATCGACTCGATGTTCTGCCGGGGGTTCAGCGAACCCAGCGGGTCCTGGAAGACCATCTGCAGCCGGCGACGGATGCGGCGCAGTTCCTCGCCGGGCAGCTTGGCCAGGTCCGTGCCGTCGAGAACGACGGACCCCTCGGTGATGTCCACCAGCCGCAGCACGGACCGCCCGAGGGTGGTCTTGCCGCAGCCGGACTCGCCGACCAGGCCGTAGGTCTGGCCGGCCTCGACCTTCAGGGAGACCCCGTCCACGGCGTAGACGTGGCCGACCGTGCGGTCGAAGAGGACACCCTTCTTGATGGGGAAGTGGACCTTGACGCCGTCCAGTTCGAGCAGGCTCATGCGGTGACCTCCTCGGCCTTCGCGTCGTCGAGTACGGGATTGACGCACCGCACCTGGTGACCGGCCCCGCGGGGTTCGGAGAGCTGCGGGGTGCCGGTCAGGCAGCCCATCTCGTACCGGTCGCAGCGGGGCGCGAAGGCACAGCCGTCGGCCCAGGCGATGCGGTCGTTGATGGAGCCGCGGATCGGGTGGAGGGGCTCGCCCCGGGGCGCGTCCAGACGCGGGATGGAGCCCAGCAGCCCGTGCGCGTAGGGGTGGGTCGGGTGGCCGAAGAGCTCGCGGCGCCCGGCGGACTCCACGACCTTGCCGGCGTAGAGCACGTTGACCTGGTCGCAGAGACCGGCGACCACACCGAGGTCGTGGGTGATCATCAGCAGGGCGGTGCCCTCCTGGTCCACGAGTTCCTTGAGCAGCTCCAGGATCTGGGCCTGGATGGTCACGTCGAGGGCCGTGGTGGGCTCGTCGGCGATGAGCATGCGGGGGGCGCAGGCCACCGCCATGGCGATCAGCGCACGCTGGCGCATACCGCCGGAGAGCTGGTGCGGGTACTCCTTGAGCCGCCGGGTCGGGTCGGGGATGCCGACCCGGTCCAGCAGGTGGGCGGCCTCCTTGCGTGCGGCCTGCCCCTTCATCGCGCGGTGGCGCTCGAGGATCTCGGTGACCTGCACGCCGAGCGGCACGACCGGGTTGAGCGAGGACAGCGGGTCCTGGAAGATCATCGCCATCTCGCTGCCGCGCATGTCACGGCGGGCGGACGGGCTCATCGTGAACAGGTTCGCGCCGTCGAAGTCGGCACGGCCGCCGATGGTGACGCCCTTGTGCGGCAGCAGTCCCATCAGGGCGAGGGACGTGACGGACTTGCCGCAGCCGGACTCGCCGACCAGCCCCACGACCTGGCCCTGGTCGACCTCGAAGGAGACGCCGTCGACCGCCCGGGACTCCTTGCGGCCGCGGCCGCCGAAGGTGATGGTCAGTTCGTCGACAGTGAGCAGTGACATGGTGGTTCAGCCCCTCAGCTTCGGGTCGAGGGCTTCCCGCATGGCCTCGCCGAGGAGGGTGAAGCCGAGGGCGGTGATGATGATGCCGACGGCGGGGTAGACCGCCATCATCGGCGCGTTGTCGAAGAAGCGCTGCGCCTGGGTGAGCATGACGCCCCACTCGGGGATGGCCGGATCGGGGTTGCCGAGGCCCAGGTAGGACAGGGCGGCCGCCTCGATGATCGCGGTGGCCAGGGAGAGCGTGGCCTGCACGATCACCGGGCTGAGCGAGTTGGGCACGATCTGCGAGAGGACGATGCGCCGCTTGCGCACCCCGAGGGACCGGGCGGCGAGCACGTAGTCCGCGTTGCCCTGGGCCAGCATGGAGCCGCGCAACAGCCGGGCGAAGATGGGGATCTGCACCACACCCACGGCGATCATCACCGTGGTCAGGGACTGGCCCATGACGGCGGCGATGGACACGGCCAGCAGCAGCGAGGGCATCGCCAGCATGATGTCGATGAAGCGCATGATGACGGAGTCGATGCGCTTTCCGGTGTCACCGCCGAGGGTGGCGAAGGCGCCGGCGAGACCGCCGATCACGAAGCCGACGATCAGGCCGATCATCGTGGCGACGACGCCGACGAGCAGCGTCTGGCGGGCGCCGACCAGGATGCGGGAGAACATGTCGCGGCCAAGGTGGTCGAGCCCGAACCAGTTCTCGCCGCGCATGCCGACGAATTCGCCCCGGTTGGGGAAGACCTCGCCGCGCCAGGTCTGGGCGGTCGGGGAGAACGGGGCGACGAAGGGCCCGATGATCGCGAGAAGGACGAACAGGGCGATGATGACCGCGCCGACGATCGCCATCTTGCTGTGCCGCAGGCGCCGGAACGCCTCCCGCCACAGGCTGGCCCCGGTGCTGGTCTCCTTGGTGGCGGCGAGTTCCGCGAGGCGCTGGATCTTGTCTGTCTTGGTGGCCACACTCATGGTCAGTGCACCCGCACTCTCGGGTCGATGAGGCTGTACGCGAGGTCCACCAACAGGTTGATCAGGACGTATATCAGCGCGATGAACATGATGAACCCGACGAGCACGGGGTAGTCACGGCCGTCGATCGCGGTCCGGATGAAGGAACCGATGCCGCCGAAGGTGAACACCGACTCGGTGAGGACCGCGCCGGACAGCAGCGAGCCCGTGAGCAGACCGACCGAGGTGACCACGGGGAGCAGCGCGTTGCGCAGCACGTGCCGGTTGCGGATGACGCCGCGCTTGAGGCCCTTGGCCTCGGCGGTGCGCACGTAGTCCTCGTCCTGCACCTCGAGGATGCTGGCGCGGGTCATGCGCACGATCACCGCGAGCGGGATGGTCGCCAGTGCGATGGCCGGGAGGACCAGGTGGGTGATGGCGTTCCAGGAGGCGTCGAACTCGCCGGTGAGGATGCCGTCGAGGACGGCGAAGCCGGTGACCTTGGTGGCGTCGATGCCGGTGTCCAGGCGGCCGTAGCTGGGGAAGAGTCCCATGTTGACGGCCAGGACGCCCTTGAGGATCTGCGCGAGGAAGAAGACCGGGATGCAGATGCCGATGAGCGAGCCGGAGACCGCGCCGACGTCGAGCCAGCCGCCGCGCTTGCGGGCGGCGAAGTAGCCGAGCGGGATGCCGACGGCCACGGCGAGGAGGATCGCCGTCAGGGACAGTTCCACGGTCGCGGGGAACCGCAGGACGAACTCGTCCCACACCGGCTGTCCGGTCTGGGTGGAGGTGCCCAGGTCGAGTTCGAAGATGCGCTTGAGGAAGCGCCAGTACTGAACGTAGACGGGCTGGTCCAGCCCGAGAGCACGGTTGATGCGCGCCACTTCGGCCTCGGTGGCCTTTTCCCCCAGGATCGCTGAGGCGGGTCCACCGGGCAGCCGGTCGAGCCAGAGGAAGAGCAACACCGACAGTCCGAGCAGCGTGGGTATGAGCTGGAGCAGTCTTCGTACGACGAGACGCAGCACCCCGCATGCCCCTTTCTTGCGTGGTTTCTTACATGAATGGACCCGCCCGGCCGCCGAGTTGCGGCGGCCGGGCGGAACCCCCCGTTTGGTTCACCTGCCGGTCGAGCGGCTACTTGAACGAGGTCTCGGCGAAGACTTCCTGCGTCAGCGGGGAGACGTTCGGCGGGTTCACGTTCTTGGCGAACGCGATGGCCGGCGGGGAGGAGGAGATCGGGACACCCGGGAGGTAGTCCATGATGGCCTCGTTGGCCTTCGCGTAGGCGGCGATGCGCTCCTCGCCCACGAGCTCCGAGCCGGCGTTCACGGCGTCGAAGACCTTCTTGTCCTTGAAGCCCCACTGCTTGTCGAACTCGGCGAACCAGGTGCCGATGAAGTTGTAGCCGTCGTTGAAGTCACCGGTCCAGCCGAGCATGTGCAAGGCGCAGGAGCCCGACTCGGTGGCGTCCAGGTAGTCCGGGGCCCACTTCATGGCCTTGGGCTTGACGGTGATGCCGGCCTTCTCGAGGTCGGACTTCATCAGCTCGAACAGGTCCTGCGGGGCAGGCATGTACGGGCGGGTGACCTCGGTCGGGTAGCAGAACTCGATCTCGAGCTTCTCCTCACCGGCCTGCTTCAGGAGGTCCTTGGCCTTGGCGGTGTCGAAGGGGTACTGCGTGACCTTCTTGGAGTAGCCCTCGATCGTGTCCGGCATGAACTGGTCGGCGACCTTGCCGCCCTCGGGCAGCTGGGTCTTGACCAGGTTCTCCTTGTCGATCGCCTGCGCGATGGCCTGGCGGACTTCCTTCTTCTCGAGGGCCTTGTTGGCCTCCTGGCTCATGCCGACGTAGAAGAGGTTGAAGACGCCACGGGTCGGGACGACGTAGCCCTCGTCCTCGAGGGTCTTGACGTCGGCCGGCGCGACCAGGTCGTAGCCGTCGATGTCACCGGCCTGGAGCGCCTGGCGGCGGCCCTCTTCGGTGTCGATGGTGCGGAAGACCAGGTTCTTGATCTTCGCCTTGTCGCCCCAGTAGTCGTCGAAGCGCTCAAGGGTGACTTCCTTGTTGCCCTTGTTCCACTTCGTGATCTTGTACGGGCCGGTGCCGGCGACGGTGCCGGCCTCCTGGCTGTACTTGGGGTACGTGATGGCGTCGCCCTTGGCGGTCGCCTCCTGCTTCTCGTACTCCTCGATGGCCTTCGGCGAGTGGATCGCGAGGGCGTTGAGGGAGAAGCCGCCGGGAAGGTTGGCGGAGGGCTCCTTGACCTCGATGACGGCGGTGTGCTCGTCCTTCGCGGTGCAGGACTTGTAGTTCGCCTCGGGCGTCTCGGGGTCTTCGTTCTTCTTGAAGCCGCCCATGATGGTCTGCCAGTAGTAGGAGACCGCGCTGGACTGGTAGGTGCCCGTCCAGTTGAACCAGTGGTCGTAGTTGGCGCAGACGGCCGCGGCGTTGAACTCCTCGCCGTCGTGGAACTTCACGCCCTTGCGGAGGTTGAAGGTCCAGACGGTGCCCTCGTCGTTGCTCGACCACTTCTCGGCGAGGCCGCCGACCAGCTCGGTGCCGCCGGACTCGTGCTCGAGCAGGGCCTCGAACGCCTGCCGCGTCACACGGAAGGTTTCACCGTCACTCGCGAGGGCAGGGTCGAGAGAACCCGGGTCACCGGCACCGGCGAAGACGAAGGTGTCCTTCGAGCCGTCGCTCTTGTTGTCACTGTCCCGCTCGCTGGAGCAGCCCGTGGCAATCAGACCGACCGCCACCGCGGCCGTGATCGCCCGAGCGACTCGGGACTTGGGTATGCGCATATTGGGGCCACTCCGGGTCCGCTATGTGGATGCATCTTGACCGGCCGAACACTACAGACGTTCGCAGTCAGTCAGGAACAGTCCGGATAGCGGTGATACCTACCTGAGATCTGAACACTTGACATAAGGGATGCTTCAGGCAGCCGACCGTCGATTTTTAACCCCGGAGACACAAAATCCGGCCTCCGCGGGCCCGTCCGGAGATCGGGAGATGGCGTAAAGACGCCGTGAAACCGCAGGTGACACGTGGTCAACGGGTCGTCGCTCCGCGCGTATGGCCGAAAATCTGACGCGAAATCAACCCCCGTCCCACCCGGGTCCGCCCCGTCGGCGGACGTGTCCACCTGGTGGACACATGGTGACGCTGAGTCACCGGGGCACGGTCACGCTTCCCGCGGAGGGTGTGCCTCAAACGCGGGATCCGGCCCGGTCAGCGGTGCTGCGCGGGCGGGTAGCCGTACCCCGACACGGGCGGCTGGACCGCGCCGTGCGCCTCCCGGTCGTAGAACGGCCGGGCGTTGGCGCGCAGCCACATCGCCACCGGGTCGTGCTCGTCGGAGAGCGCGACCGTCGACACGGGCAGTCCGTCCGGGACCGCCCCCAGCGACTGCTGCATCATCGCGCGCACCGCGTCCACGGCGGGCGGGGAGGTGTCGTACACGTCCAGGCCGATGGCGAGGTACGGGGCGCCGAGCGCGGGCTGCACCCAGGCGCGGCGCAGCGAGCGGACGGCCGGGGTGCGGTGGGCGTTCTGCGCGAGGAGGGCGTAGAACTGCGGGATCTCGACGGCCGGTTCGGAAAGCCGCAGCGGTCCGGCGGGCTGGCGGTCCAGGCCGCCGGCGATCCGGCGCAGGTCCAGCCAGGGGATGCCGACGCCGCCGCCCGGGGCATGCGGGTTGAGCCAGAGTCCGTAGCGGTCGGGGTAGAGGGCACGGGCCACCTCGAGGCCGTCGACGACCTCGTAGGACCGGTTCCAGCCGCTGGCCGACAGCTCCTGGGCGGAGGTGACGCAGGGCGCGTAGCCGAAGCCGTCGACGTCCATGTTGCCGTACTGGGCGTCCGGGGAGCCGGCCTGGCCGTGCCACAGCAGCATCCAGACCTGGCCGGTCGAAGGGGTCGCGAGAGCGCGCAGCAACGCCTCGTAGGCGTCGTAACGCCCGGGCGTCACCTGGCGCAGCATGTGCTCGACCTGCCCGGCCGCCGCGGTGCCAGCGCTCACTTTGTATCGCCCCTCCGTAACACACCTCGCCAGCCAACGAACCTAGCTTAAGCCGACGGCCCCCGGCGGTCTGCGTTCCGTACGCGGCAAGGCCCGCACCCCGCGGCGGTCACGGGTGCCGCTGGTAGAAGGGGGTGACCCGGGCCCGCATCCAGTCGGCCACCGGGTCCTGGGCCAGGTCCATCAGGATCAGGTTGACCGGCCAGCGGGCCGGGACGCGGCCCAGGGCCCGGCCCAGGGCGTCCAGCGGGAGGGGGCGGGCATCGTCCTCGGTCCTGGACAGCTCCACGCCGACGAACAGCACCGGGTCGGCCGTCTCGATCGCCGCCAGACAGCGGCGGGCGGTCGTCACGACGCCGATGGCGTCGAACTCCTCCGAGGCCGCGCCGAGGAAGTCGACCGGGTCGTCCTGCCAGTCGGGCTCGAACAGCCGGACCCGGCCGCCGCTCGCCGGGCCGTCCAGCGGGCCGCGCCCGGCCCGGCACAGCTCGGCCACGGCGCCCGGCGGCAGCGGGGCGCAGACCACGCCACCGGGGTTGACGGCGATCCCCGCCTGCGGCGGCAGGCCGCGGGCGAACTCCACGGCGGGGGCGATCGTGTACGACATGTGGGAGCCGACGACCTGCCGGAACTGTTCCTCGGAGCTGAAGACGGGAACGTAGGCCTGGCCGTCGAGTTCCATGGTGGGCAGGTCCAGCGGGCCGCTGTCCGGGCCTCCGCCGTTGGGCAGCGGGACCCAGATGAAGCTGCGGCCCAGCACCTCGATGATCCTGGCCCCCGCCGAGGGGACACCGAGGGAGGCGGAGAGCACCTCCTCCAGTTCGTTACCGGGCCATCCGCCGTGCGGATGGGAGTGCGTCCGGTCCGAGAAGTCCGCCGGGAAGTCCATCTGTCGCCTACCGCCTGCCTGGAACCACTGCTGTGGCTGAAAAGGCTATCGGGTCATCCGCCGAAGCCGATCCGGCGCAGCGCGTCGGCCGCGTCCCGGTCGAGCAGCACCGTCGAGCCGCAGCCCTCGGGCACCCGCCCACGTTGCACGGCGCGCAACAGCCGGTCGCTCGCCGCGCGGTGGCGGCGGAAGGCGTACCGGGAGACCCCGCGTCCGCGCTCGCGCTGGCCGGCCAGGGCCTGCTGCGGGGTGACGTCGAGCAGCAGCAGATGCAGACTCGCGCCCCGGCGCCGGGCCTCGCGGGCCAGCCAGCGCCGCACCCAGGCCTGGGTGCCGCAGTCGTGGACGGCGATCGCGTCACCGGCGCGCAGCGCGCGGCGCAGCCTCGCGTAGTGGGCGACGCGGACCAGCGGGCGGTACACGGCGTACGGCAGGAAGCCCGGCATGCGGCTCTCCCAGCGGTCGCGGGTGTCCTGGGAGTCGACGCGGATGCCCCGCACCGCGCGCCGCATCAGCGTGGACTTGCCGCTGCCGGGCAGTCCGGTGACCACGACGAGGTCGCGGGGTCCGAAGAGCAGCACGTGCGGGCTGCGGCCGGCGCGTGCCCGCAGATCGCGGACGACGGGTGCCGGCAGCGCGCTGCGGGCCCGGCCGGCCCTGGTGGCCGGCTGCGCGGGCAGTGCGGCGCCGGTGGTGGTGGCGCACGCCGTGGTCCTGTTCACCGTGAGGTCCTCCCCTGGGGCCGGCACACGTCCCACCCCGCCGAGTGTCAAGAGAAGGTAATGCCGGGTGTCTCTCGTTTCCGTGCCTTTCGTGAAACAGGCCTGTCACAGCTCCCTGTGACCGCGCCCGTACTACCAGTACACCCCTGGGAAGGGTCCCCCTGCCGGACCCCGGCGATGCGTGCAATGATGTGCCCGCAACTGCATACCGGCCGTTTGAATCCGCGCGGGAGAGTCCCCGGCATCATGTGCCGCCGGGGCGCCGAAGGAGCAAGTCCCTCCCTTGAATCTCTCAGGCACCGTTACCGCGTGGGCGAGGCACATCTGAAAAGCGGGCCGCCGGAGCCGTTCCGGCGACCCCACCCAAGGTGCAAGCCGTGACCCCTCCCCGGTACGGGCGGTCATGGCGAACCTCTCAGGTTCCGATGACAGATGGGGAGGACATGTCCTCGCCTTCTCCCGCGCCCGCCCGACCCGGCGTGGGAAGGACCCCCATCGCCTCTGGGAGACCGACCGATGAGCAGTACCGAACCCCGCCGGACCGCGCTCGATGCCCTGCATCGGTCGCTCGGCGCGACGATGACCGACTTCGCCGGCTGGGACATGCCCCTGCGCTACGGCTCCGAGCGCGACGAGCACAACGCCGTGCGCAACCGGGCCGGCCTCTTCGACCTCTCGCACATGGGCGAGATCACGGTCACCGGCCCCCAGGCGGCCGCCCTCCTCGACCACGCCCTCGTCGGCAACATGAGCGGCGTGAAGGAGGGCCGCGCCCGCTACACCATGATCTGCCGTGCGGACGGCGGCATCCTGGACGATCTGATCGTCTACCGGCTCGGCGGGACCGAGTTCATGGTGGTCGCCAACGCCTCCAACGCGCAGACGGTGCTCGACGCGCTCACCGAGCGCGCGGCCGGCTTCGACGCCGAGGTCCGCGACGACCGCGACGCGTACGCGCTGCTCGCCGTGCAGGGCCCCGAGTCCCCGGCGATCCTCGCCTCGCTCACCGACGCCGGTCTGGACGGCCTGAAGTACTACGCCGGTCTGCCCGGCACGGTCGCCGGCGTCCCCGCGCTCATCGCCCGCACCGGCTACACCGGCGAGGACGGCTTCGAGCTGTTCGTGAAGCCGGAGCACGCGGTCGAGCTGTGGCAGGCGCTGACCAAGGCCGGCGAGGAGAAGGGCCTGGTCCCGTGCGGGCTGTCCTGCCGGGACACGCTCCGCCTGGAGGCGGGCATGCCGCTGTACGGCAATGAGCTCAGCACCGAACTCACGCCCTTCGACGCCGGTCTCGGCCGGGTGGTGAAGTTCGACAAGGAGAGCGACTTCGTGGGCCGCGCCGCCCTGGCCGAGGCCGCCGAGCGGGCCGCCGCGCAGCCGCCGCGGGTGCTGGTCGGCCTGGTCGCCGAGGGCCGCCGGGTGCCGCGTTCCGGGTACGCGGTCGTGGCCGGCGGCGAGGTGATCGGCCGGGTCACCTCCGGCGCCCCCTCCCCCACCCTGGGCAAGCCGATCGCGATGGCCTACGTCGACGCGGCGCACGCGGCGCCCGGCACCGAGGGCGTCGCCGTGGACATCCGCGGCAGCCACGAGCCGTACGAGGTCGTGGCGCTGCCGTTCTACAAGCGGCAGAAGTGACACCGTCGTAGGCATGCCCCCGGGCGGGCCCCGCGCGCCCGGGCCGGCGACGGCGTACCCGCTCAACAGCGCTTTCCGCTGTCCCACCGTCATCAGCAGTCCCCCGCGTACAGGAGAATTCAGGCCATGAGCAACCCCCAGCAGCTGCGTTACAGCAAGGAGCACGAGTGGCTGACGGCCGCCGAGGACGGCGTGTCGACGGTCGGCATCACAGAGCACGCGGCCAACGCGCTCGGCGACGTGGTCTTCGTCGACCTCCCGGCGGTCGGTTCGACCGTGACCGCGGGCGAGACCTGCGGCGAGCTGGAGTCGACCAAGTCGGTCAGCGACCTCTACTCCCCGGTCTCCGGCGAGGTCACCGAGATCAACGAGGACGTGGTGGCCGACCCGTCGCTGGTGAACTCCGCCCCCTTCGAGGGGGGCTGGCTGTTCAAGGTGCGCGTCACCGACGAGCCGGCCGACCTGCTGACCGCCGACGAGTACGACGCCCACACCGCGGGCTGAGGAGCCGTAGCCGCATGTCGCTTCTGAACACGTCCCTGCACGAGCTCGACCCGGCGGTGGCCGCCGCGGTCGACGCCGAACTGCACCGTCAGCAGTCCACCCTCGAGATGATCGCCTCGGAGAACTTCGCCCCGGTCGCGGTCATGGAGGCGCAGGGCTCGGTCCTCACCAACAAGTACGCCGAGGGCTACCCGGGCCGCCGCTACTACGGCGGCTGCGAGCACGTCGACGTGATCGAGCAGATCGCCATCGACCGGGTGAAGGAGCTGTTCGGCGCCGAGCACGCCAACGTGCAGCCGCACTCGGGCGCGCAGGCCAACGCGGCCGCGATGTTCGCGCTGCTCAAGCCCGGTGACACGATCATGGGTCTGAACCTCGCGCACGGCGGGCACCTGACCCACGGCATGAAGATCAACTTCTCCGGCAAGCTCTACGACGTGGTCGCCTACCACGTCGGCGACGACGGCCAGGTCGACATGGCCGAGGTCGAGCGGCTGGCCAAGGAGAGCAAGCCGAAGCTGATCGTCGCCGGCTGGTCGGCGTACCCGCGTCAGCTGGACTTCGCCGCGTTCCGCCGGATCGCGGACGAGGTCGGCGCGTACCTGATGGTCGACATGGCGCACTTCGCCGGTCTGGTGGCCGCGGGCCTGCACCCGAACCCTGTCCCGCACGCCCATGTCGTGACGACCACCACGCACAAGACCCTCGGCGGCCCGCGCGGCGGTGTGATCCTCTCCACGGCCGAGCTGGCCAAGAAGATCAACTCGGCGGTGTTCCCCGGCCAGCAGGGCGGTCCGCTGGAGCATGTGGTCGCCGCCAAGGCGGTCGCGTTCAAGGTGTGCGCCTCCGAGGAGTTCAAGGAGCGCCAGCGCCGCACCCTGGAGGGCGCCCGCATCCTGGCCGAGCGCCTGGTGCAGGACGACGTGAAGGCCGTGGGCGTGGACGTGCTGTCCGGCGGCACGGACGTGCACCTGGTCCTGGTGGACCTGCGCGATTCGGAGCTGGACGGGCAGCAGGCCGAGGACCGGCTGCACGAGGTCGGCATCACCGTCAACCGCAACGCCGTCCCGAACGACCCGCGCCCGCCGATGGTCACCTCGGGTCTGCGGATCGGCACCCCCGCCCTGGCCACCCGCGGTTTCACGGCCGAGGACTTCACCGAGGTCGCGGACATCATCGCGGAGACGCTCAAGCCGTCCTACGACGTCGAGGCGCTCCGGGCCCGGGTGACGGCCCTCGCCGGGAAGCACCCGCTGTACCCCGGTCTGACGTAATTTCGTACGCTTTTTTGTACGGACATCCGGGGCATCGCGCACACTGGGTCGGTGAGCGCGGTGCCCCGCACCATGAACCGCAGGCGGACAGCGTCGTCCGCCGAACCCTTAGGAGTCCCCCCGTGGCCATCTCGGTCTTCGATCTCTTCTCGATCGGCATCGGCCCGTCCAGTTCGCACACGGTCGGCCCGATGCGGGCGGCCCGGATGTTCGCCCGGCGGCTGCGCAACGAGGATCTGCTGGACCCGGTCGCCTCGGTGCGGGCGGAGCTGTACGGCTCGCTGGGCGCCACCGGGCACGGCCACGGCACGCCGAAGGCGGTGCTGCTCGGCCTGGAGGGCGACTCACCGCGCACGGTGGACGTGGAGTCCGCCGACGAGCGGGTGGAGAAGATCAAGGACGGCGGCCGGATCCGGCTGCTCGGCGAGCACGAGATCGCGTTCTCCTTCGACGACGACATGGTGCTCCACCGCCGCAAGTCGCTCCCCTACCACGCCAACGGAATGACGCTGTGGGCCTACGACACGTCCGGGGCGGAGGTGCTGAGCCGGACGTACTACTCGGTGGGCGGCGGGTTCGTCGTCGATGAGGAGGCGGTGGGCGCCGACCGCATCAAGCTCGACGACACCGTCCTGAAGTACCCCTTCCGCACGGGCGACGAGCTGCTGCGCCGCACCGAGGAGACCGGTCTGTCGATCTCCGCCCTGATGCTGGAGAACGAGCGCGCCTGGCGCTCCGAGGAGGAGATCCGCGCGGGGCTCCTCGAGATCTGGCGCGTGATGCAGGCGTGCGTGGAGCGCGGCATGACCCGTGAGGGCATCCTGCCGGGGGGTCTGAAGGTCCGCCGCCGTGCCGCGAACACCGCCCGCAAGCTGCGCTCGGAGGGCGATCCGCAGGCGCTGGCCATGGAGTGGATCACCCTCTACGCGATGGCCGTGAACGAGGAGAACGCGGCCGGCGGCCGGGTCGTCACGGCGCCCACCAACGGCGCGGCCGGCATCATCCCGGCCGTCCTGCACTACTACATGAACTTCGTGCCCGGCGCCGACGAGGAGGGCGTGGTCCGCTTCCTGCTCGCCGCGGGCGCCATCGGCATGCTCTTCAAGGAGAACGCCTCCATCTCCGGCGCCGAGGTCGGCTGCCAGGGCGAGGTCGGCTCCGCCTGCTCGATGGCGGCGGGTGCCCTCGCGGAGGTGCTGGGCGGATCACCGGAGCAGGTGGAGAACGCCGCGGAGATCGGCATGGAGCACAACCTCGGTCTGACCTGCGACCCGGTCGGCGGCCTGGTGCAGATCCCGTGCATCGAGCGCAACGGCATGGCCGCGGTGAAGGCGGTCACCGCGGCGCGGATGGCGATGCGCGGCGACGGCTCCCACAAGGTCTCCCTGGACAAGGTCATCAAGACGATGAAGGAGACCGGCGCGGACATGTCGGTCAAGTACAAGGAAACGGCCCGCGGCGGTCTCGCGGTGAACATTATCGAATGCTGAACCGCGTTTTGCGTCAAGATGGTTGATGCGGGGCATAAGACAACTCCCGTCCCCCCACGGCACTAAGCGGGAGACCCGCGTGCTGCGTGGCATCGACGTGAGCTCGTACCAGTCGTCCTCGTACGACACCGACGGCCTTTCGTTCGTCTTCGTCAAGGCGACGGAAGGCCGTACCTATGTGAACCCCAAGCTCAGCGCCCAGACCAGGACCGGCAGGGAGGCCGGTCTGGTGGTCGGGTACCAGCGAAAAGGGCCGCCCGGCCTACGACCGGACAGCCCTCAACAAGATTTTCAGCAGCCTTCTAGGCCCGCTCCTCCTTGTCCAGGTGGGCCCAGAACTCGTCGAACGACAGGACCTTGTCGCCGTTCAGGTCGCGGGACTTGATCAGGGCCTCGGCGACCGCCTCGGTGACGTTCCAGTCCCCGCCCTGGGCCAGCGCGGTCTTGAACTCGGCAGCGGTGATGAACCCGTCCCCGTCCGTGTCGATCCGCTCGAACTGCTTGCGCGCTTCCTCGATGTCCGCCACCGGTCCGCCCCTCGTCTTGTGCTGTGCGTCCTACTGACGCAGGTCAGATTATCGGGCCACCTGGGACCGCAGCGCGGCGACCACCCACCCGAACTCCTTCTCGTAGGAGGACGGGGGCTCCAGACCGTTCACGATCGCGGACAGCTCGCGGTACCGCGCCAGACGGACGTCGGTCGCCGACGCGAGGCGTTCCAGTACGGCGGCCGGGTCGGCGTCGCCGATCAGTTCGCGCAGTACGGCCTCGGCGCGCGGGGAGCCCGGGCCGACGCCGTCCTTGAGGGCGCCGCCCGCGAGCCGGATCAGACGGCTCATGAACCACAGGGAACTGCCGGTGGGGACGTCGGGCCCCCGGTCCGCGGCGTTGAACTCGATCATCCTGCGCATCGTGGCCCGGAACTCCGGGTCCTGGATGAGCTCGGCCAGTTCCACCCAGGCGTCCACCTGTTCCGGGGTGGGGTCGTCGGGCAGGTCGGCCGCGGCGAAGCGCAGGCGCTGCCGGATGTCGGGGTCCGCGGTGTCGATGCCCTCGAAGACCTCTGCCATGAAGTCGTCCAGGATGCGCCGGCGCTCGGCGGCGGACAGTCGGGCCAGTTTGTTCATGAGTGCCGTCTCCTCGGTGGTCGAGCCTCGTCGTGCCACGGTCGACAGCACCGCGCGGGTCACCTTCAGGGAGCGGATCTGCGCGTCCAGCGCGGCCACGTGCGCCGCCGCGACCTGCGCCACCGTGGTCTCCCCGGTCAGCACCCGGCGTACGTCGTCCAGGCCGAGACCCAGTTCGCGCAGGGTGCGGACCAGTTCCAGGCGGGCGACGGAGCCGGCGTCGTAGAGCCGGTAGCCGCCCGTGGAGCGGGCCACCGGCGGCAGGGCGCCCTCGTCGGACCAGTAGCGGATGGTGCGCACGGACAGGCCGGTGGCCCGGGCGAGCTCGCCGATGGTGAGAAGTCCGGTGCCGTCGTCGATCATGTCTGGGAGTCTGGGCCTTCCAGTGGGTGGAGACTCAAGGAGCGGCTCGGTGGCGGACAGTGGCTCGGGCACGGAGACGGACACGCTGCGGGACATTCTCGACGCGGCGGCGCGCGGTGTCTTCCCGGCGGCGGACGGGGGGACGACGGTGGTGCCCCAGCCCTCCGCCCGGGACGCGGGGGTGCTGGCGTTCACCGCGCACTCCGTCGTCTTCACCGACGAGGATCCGGCGTGGGTGCGGCGGACGCTGGCCGCGCTCGACTGCGACGCGCTGGCCGCCACGATGAACGCGCGGTTCCTGGCCGCGTTCATGGAGCGTACGGGGCGGCGGACGGACACGATCGATGTCATGACGGTGGCGCCGGGGCTCGGGTCCGCCGACGCTCCGTTGCTCGCTCTCGAGGAGATCGATGATCCCGGGCATCCGCGGGTGGTGAGTGCGCGGCGGCGGCGGGACGACGTGCGGGTGTGGGTGGTGGAGGGGGGCCAGGGCGTTCTGGTGCTGGGGCGGGGTGTGGCGGGGCGGCTGGAGGTCGCGGTGGAGATGGCGGAGGGGGCGCGGAATCGGGGGGTGGGGCGGGAGCTGGCACGGGCGGCGCGGGAGCTGGCGGGGGGTGAGGCGGTGTGGGCGCAGGTCTCTCCGGGGAATGCGCGGAGTTTGCGGGCGTTCCTGGGGGCGGGGTACCGGGTGGTGGGGGCGGAGGCGTTGTTCCTGCCGGAGTGAGGCGGGGGGGTGGGGGGTGTTGCACGGCTCGCGTTTACCAGCGCCGCTCGTGTAGGTCACCGGGGGCCGATTCAGGCGCTGCTCGCTGTTGAGGTGCCCCTGCGCCCACCCGTGCCGCCCTGCGGCACGACTGCCCGCAGCTGGGGCGGCACGACTGCCCGCAGCTATCGCGGGTCAGCGGTCTGTTGTGCGGATTTCGAACCAGGTGGTTTTGCCCCGGGGGAGGAGGTCGACGCCCCAGCGGTCGGCGAGTTTGTCGACGAGGAAGAGGCCCCGGCCGCTGATGTCGAGGTCCTGGACCGGCATGAGGCAGGGCAGGCCCCGGGAGGGGTCGCGCACCTCGATACGGATCCAGCCGCGCCGGTGGCGCATCCGGAGTCCGAAGACCCGGGCCCCGGTGTGGCGCACGGCGTTGCCGACGAGTTCGGAGACGAGCAGGACGGCGTCCTCGGTGGTCCTGGCGTTCAGTCCCCAGTGGCGCAGGACGACGATCTGGACGAGCCGGCGTGCGGTGGCGGCGGACTCGGGACGGGACGGCAGCGGAACCTCCGCCTCCGTGGGGTCGCCGAACAACTCCAGTGCTTTGAGGGCGCGTTCGTCCTCGACCGTCGGCGACCAGCGCGACGCGGTCGCGCGTCCGTCTCCCCGCGGCTGTTCCCTGCCATCCAGCCCCGCCATGACCCCATCATGGCCGTCCGAGGGGCCCTCCGGGGCCGTTCCGGGGGAATACGCCCCCTGTGCGCCCCCCTCCGGCACTGGGCCACCGGCATATGCGGGCGGCACTTCGGGGTCGCCGAAAGCCCGTCCTACCTGCGGAAACGGCTCGCTCTCAGGCAATCGACGGGCTCCCTCGACACGAACGGCTTAAGGGTGTACCCAGACTCCCACAATCCGCCCCATCGAGGGACCCGGATCAGACATCGCGTCAATTGCAAGACGTACGTAAGGTTTTCACACGACCGTCAGAGGAACTTCGCCTTGCCGGGGCCTTCCTCGACGAAGCTGCGCATCCCGCGTTCCCGGTCCTCCGTGGCGAACAGGCCCGCGAACCAGTTGCGTTCGACGGCGAGGCCGGTCTCGATGTCCGTCTCGAGGCCGGCGTCGACCGACTCCTTGGCCGCGCGCAGTGCGATCGCCGGGCCCTGGGCGAGCTTCGCCGCCCACGTGTGCGCCTGCGCGTAGACCTCGTCGGCGGGGACCACGCGGTCCACCAGGCCGAGCGTCAGCGCCTCGTCGGCCCGGACCTGGCGGCCGGTGAAGATGAGGTCCTTGGCCCGGGAGGGGCCGATCAGCCGGGACAGCCGCTGGGTGCCGCCCGCGCCCGGGATCAGCCCGAGCAGGATCTCGGGCTGGCCGAGCTTGGCGTTCTCCCCGGCGATGCGGTAGTCGGCGCAGAGCGCGAGTTCGCAGCCACCGCCGAGCGCGTAGCCGGTGACGGCGGCGACGACCGGCTTGGGGATGCGGGCCACGGCGGTGAAGGAGTCCTGCAGGGCGCGGGCCCGCGCGATCATCGCCGCGTGGTCCATCGCCTGCATCTCCTTGATGTCCGCGCCCGCCGCGAACACCTTCTCGCCGCCGTAGATCACCACGGCGCGCACGTCCTCGCGGCGCGTGGCCTCCTCGGCGAGTTCCTTCAGACGGTCCTGCGTGGCGACGTCCAGCGCGTTCATGGGCGGCCGGTCCAGCCGGAGCGTGCCGACGCCTTCGGCGACTTCGAGATGTACGGTCATGGCAGCAGGTTAACGGCCACTAACGCGCTCGGCGAAGGTGCGGTCGGTCACGCCCGGCCGGGGCCCGGCCGGGCGCCGGGGTTACTTCTTCCACTCCTCCCAGGACATGTTCCAGCCGTTGAGGCCGTTGTCCGGGGCGACGGTGGCGTCGTTGGAGTTCTTGACGATCACCACGTCGCCGATCATGGAGTGCTCGTAGAACCAGGAGCCCGGTGCCTTCTTGTCCCAGCCGCCGCGCACGTCGCGCAGGCCGATGCAGCCGTGGCTGGCGTTGTAGTTGCCGAAGGCGCCGCCGCCCCAGTAGTTGCCGTGCAGGAAGGTGCCGGAGGTGGTCAGGCGCATGGCGTGCGGGACGTCCTTGATGTCGTACTCACCGCCGTAGCCGACCGTCTCGCCGTTCATCCGGGTCACCTTCAGCCGCTCGCTGATGACCATCTGGCCGTTCCAGGTCTCCATGCCGGCCTTGCCGGTGGTGACGGGGATGGTCTTGATGACCTTGCCGTCCCGCTCGACCTTCATGGTCAGCTTCTTGGCGTCGACGACGGAGACCTGCTTGCGGCCGATGGTGAAGGAGACGGTCTTGTCCTGCTCGCCGTAGACGCCCTCGCGGCCCTCGACGCCGTCGAGGTTGAGGTCGACGGTGACCTTGGTGCCGGGCTTCCAGTACTTCTCGGGACGGAAGTCGAGGCGGTCGTTGCCGAACCAGTGGCCCTCGACCTCGACGGCCGGCTCGGTGGTGATGCGGATGGCCTTCTCGACGTCCTCCGGGTTGGTGATGCCCCGGGTGAAGCGCAGCGAGAACGGCATGCCGACGCCGACCTTGGAGCCGTCCTCGGGAGTGAAGGTGCCGACGAAGGTGTTCTTCGGCGTCAGGGTGGTAAAGCTGGAGTCCTCGGCGGCGGTGCGGCCCTCGGAGTCCTTGGCGACCGCGTGCACCGTGTACTTGGTGGCCGCGGCCAGGTGGGTGGACGGCGTCCAGGTGGCGCCGTCCTTGGATATCTCACCCTCGATCGCGTCGCCGTCGGGGTCCTTGACGACGACCTCGGTCAGCTTGCCCTGCGTCGCGTCGACCTTCAGCGCCCCGGTGGTCCTGACGGACTTCGCCCCGTCCTCGGGGGCGATGCCGATCACCGCCTCCGACTGCTTGCTCTGCGCCGCGCCGGCGGCCTTGTCCTTGCCCTTGCCGTCGCCCGAGCCGGATCCCTCATCGGATCCTCCGCCGCCGCAGGCGGTGACCGCCAGCATCACTCCGAGCGCCAGCGCGGCGAGCTTTCTGCCGCCGCGTCCGCGCACGCCAACCGAAGCCCCCGATATCGGCCCCACGTTCACTTGTTTCTCCCCTCGGCGGGCCTGGCCCGGCCCGCGCCCCCGCGCCCCTCGCGCTCACCAGGGATGGTAACCACAGGCCAGAGGCGTTCGAAGGGGAAGAAGTGTCACCGTTCCGTTCCAACTTCAACGGTCCGTGCGAGGGTTCGGTCAGCGCTGCTTCACCGCCCCGCCCGCCTTCCATTCCTTCCAGTCCATGTTCCAGCCGCCGAGACCGTTGTCCGGCGCCACCTTCTTGTCCTTGCTGTTGACGACCTCGACGACGTCACCGATGAGGCTGCGGTCGAAGAACCAGCCCGCCGGGGTGTCCGCGCCACCGCCCTTCACGTCGCGCAGGCCGACGCAGCCGTGGCTGACGTTGCTGCGGCCGAAGACATCCGGCTCGGCCCAGTAGTTGCCGTGCAGGAATGTGCCGGAGCTGGTCAGCCGGATGGCGTGCGGGACGTCGGGGATGTCGTACTCGCCGCCGAAGCCGACCGTGCGGCTGTTCATGCGGGTCACCTCGAGCATCTCGGTGATGACCATCTTCCCGTTGTAGGTGGGGGTCTTCTTCGCCCCCGCCGTGACGGGCACGGTGGTCAGCAGCTCCCCGTCCCGGCGTACGCGCAGGGTGTGCGCGGCCGCGTCGACCACCGACACCTGGCTGCGGCCGACGGTGAAGGTGAAGGTGCGGTGCTGGAGCCCGTAGACGCCGGGGGCTCCCTCGACGTCGCGCAGGTTCAGGTCGACGGTGACCTTGGTGCCCGGTTTCCAGTACCGCTCGGGCCGGAAGTCCAGGCGCGTGTCGCCGAACCAGTGCGGGCGGATCTCGACGGCCGGGCGGGCGGTGACGCGGACGGCGCGTTCGACGGCCGCGCGGTGGACGATCTTCCGGTTGAACTCCAGGGAGACGATCATGCCGGTGCCGACGGTGGAGCGGTCGTCGGGCGCCACATAGCCGATGAAGCGTTCCTCCGGGACATACGTGGTGAAGGTGGTGTGCCGGGCGGAACGGCGGCCCTCGCCGTCCACGGCCACCGCGTCCACGGTGTACTTCGCGGCCAGCGCCAGCCGGTCGTCCTCGGGCGTCCAGGTCAGCCCGTCGGCGGAGATACGACCCGGTACGCGCGACTCCCGCGCATCCTGGGACGCGACCACCTTCACCGACTCCAGCCGCCCGTCCGGTACCCGCACCCGCAGCTTGGCGTCGGGGCGTACGTCCTCGCTGCCGTCGTCCGGCACCACCCGGATGACGTCCCCGCGGCCCGGGGGCCCGAACGCCCCCTCGATGGGGCCGTCCGCGGTACACCCGACGGTCCCGGTCAGCAGTCCTGCCCATGTCAGTACGACGGCCAGTGCGGCCCTCGCGCGCCGTGCGCGCCCTTGTACGTGCCTCACGCGGTACCCAACGACGGGCCTCGGCTCCGGGAAACGACCATGCCGCCCCCCGGGGAAACGTGAGTGCGAGCCGCGCTCTGGGCAGAACAGTGGGAGGACGACGCGCCGGGGAGCCACGGCCGAGCCGCTGAACGGGCCGCCACCCCCTGTCCGCCGCCGTCCCCCACGAGCCGCGGGAGGCTGACAGGTGTCCAGCGCAGCCGAGCAGGAGGCGGTGGCCGGAGAGCGGGCCACCGGGGACGGGCACCCGGCCGCCGTCGTGAACGGCGCGCGGCCGGCGCCGCCCGTCCCCACGGTGCCCGTGCGGCCGGGACGGCCGACGCCGCTGGGTGCCCGGTTCCGGGTGGGCCCGGACGGGGTGGCGGGGACCAACTTCGCGTTGTGGGCGGGCGGCGCGGAGGGCGTCGAGCTGTGTCTGTTCGACGAGCACGGCAGGGAGAGCAGGGCCCGGCTCACCGAGCTGACGCACGGCATCTGGCACGGCTTCGTGCCGGGGGTGCGGCCCGGCCGGCGCTACGGCTACCGGGTGCACGGCCGCTGGGACCCGTGGACCGGCGCCCGCTGGAATCCGGCGAAGCTGCTCCTCGATCCCTACGCCCGCGCGGTGGACGCCGGCCCGGGCGACGACTACGGCTCGCTGCCGCCGGAGGTGTACGGGCACGTCCGGGACTGGCCGGAGCAGCATGTCGCGGACACCGTGCGCGACGACCGGGACTCGGCGCCGTACGTCCCCAAGGGGGTGGTCGTCCACGATGACGGGCCCGACGACGAATGGGCCGACGACCGCCGGCCGAAGACACCGTGGGCGGACTCCGTCATCTACGAGCTGCACGTCAAGGGCTTCACGCAGCGCCATCCCGGCATCCCCGAGGAGCTGCGCGGCACCTACGCGGGGCTGGCGCACCCCGCCGCGATCGCGCATCTGACCGCGCTCGGGGTCACGGCCGTGGAGCTGCTGCCGGTGCACCAGTTCGCCCACGAGGACCATCTGCTGCGCCGGGGGCTGCGCAACTACTGGGGCTACAACTCCATCGGCTACTTCGCCCCGCACGCCGGCTACGCGGCCTCCGGGACGGCCGGGCAGCAGGTCGGCGAGTTCAAGCGGATGGTGCGCGCCCTGCACGCGGCCGGGATCGAGGTGATCCTCGACGTGGTCTACAACCACACCGCGGAGGCGGGCGAGCTGGGCCCCACCCTGTCCCTGAAGGGCATCGACAACCGCGGCTACTACCGCCTCCAGCCCGACGCCCGCAGATACGCCGACTACACCGGCTGCGGCAACACCCTGCACGTCGTCCAGCCGCACGTGCTGCGACTGATCACGGACTCCCTGCGCTACTGGGTGACGGAGATGGGCGTCGACGGCTTCCGCTTCGACCTGGCGGCCGCGCTGGCCCGTTCGATGCACGACGTCGACATGCTGTCGCCGTTCCTCGCGGTGATCGCGCAGGACCCGGTGCTGCGCCGGGTGAAGCTGATCGCCGAGCCGTGGGACGTCGGCTCCGGCGGCTATCAGGTGGGCGCGTTCCCGCCGCTGTGGACGGAGTGGAACGACCGGTACCGCGACACCGTGCGGGACTTCTGGCGGCACGCGCTGCCGGATGTGCGGGAGATGGGCTACCGGCTGTCCGGGTCGAGCGACCTGTACGCCTGGGGCGGACGGCGCCCCTACGCCTCGGTCAACTACGTCACCGCGCACGACGGCTTCACCCTGCGCGACCTGGTGTCGTACGACCGCAAGCACAACGAGGCCAACGGCGAGGGCAACCGGGACGGCACGGACGACAACCGCTCCTGGAACTGCGGCGCGGAGGGCGGGACGGACGACCCCGGCGTACGGGCGCTGCGGCGGCGGCAGCTGCGGAACCTGCTGACCACGCTGCTGCTGTCGACGGGCGTGCCGATGCTGGTCGCCGGCGACGAGATGGGCCGCACCCAGCGCGGCAACAACAACGCCTACTGCCAGGACAACGAGACCGGCTGGGTGGACTGGAGCCTGCTGGACGACCCCGAGTGGCGGCCGCTGTTCGAGCTGACCTCCCGCCTGATCGCCCTGCGCCACCGGCATCCGGTGCTGCGCCGCCGCTCCTTCTTCTCCGGCCGGGCGCACTCCGCGGACGGGCTGCGCGACCTCGCCTGGTTCACCCCGCAGGGCACGGAGATGACCGAGGGCGACTGGTACGCGCCGGCCGCCACGCTCGGCATGTTCCTCTCCGGGCGGGACATCCCGGGGCGCGACGAGCGGGGTGCGCCGATCCTCGACGACAGCTTTCTGGCCGTCCTCCACGCGGGTGGAGATCCCGTGGAGTTCGCGCTCCCGGGGGCACCGTGGGCCCAGCGGTACGAGGTGGTCGTCGACACCGCGCGGGAGGAGCAGGAGGCGGCCCCGACGGTGGAACACCGCGCGGGGACACGGATCACGGTGCCGGAACGGTCGGTGCTGCTGCTGCGGGTGCTGCCCCGTCCGCGCAGGTCGTAGGACCAACGGACGAACACGGTCCGGCCGAAACTCGGTGGGCAGTGTCAGTGGCGATCCGTAGGCTCGCTGCTGATGCCCACGACACCTCCTCCCCCGGAAACCCGCTCCGCCGTGCGCACGCTGCTGCGGCTGTGGCCGTACGTACGGCCCGTGCGGGCGCGGCTGTTCACCGCCGCGTTCGTCGCGATCCTCGCCTCCTGCACAGGGCTGCTCATCCCCCTCGTCCTGAAGTGGATGGTGGACGGCCCGGTCGCCGACCGGGACCCGGCGGGAGTGTGGCTGGGCGCGCTGTACCTGCTGCTGCTCGGGCTCGCGGAGGCGCTGCTGTTCGGGTTCCGGCGGTGGCTGGTGGCCCGTCCGCTGTCGCACGTCGAGGCGGAGATGCGGGCGCATCTGTACCGGCATCTGCAGCGGCTGCCGGTCGCCTTCCACGACCGGTGGCCGTCGGGGCAGCTGCTGTCGCGGGCGACGACGGATCTGATGCTGCTGCGCATGTTCCTGGCGTTTCCGTTGACGTTCCTGCTGGTCAACGGGGTCACGATCCTGGTCGGCGTGAGCATCATGCTGGTGCAGGACTGGACGCTGGGGCTGGTCATCCTGGTACCGGCGGCGCCGGTGCTGATCACGTGCGTGGTGTTCGAGAAGCGGTACTCCGGTGCGGCGCGGCGGGCACAGGACCAGGTGGGTGATCTGACGACGGTGGTCGAGGAGAGTGTGCTCGGCATCCGGATCATCAAGGGGTTCGGACGGCACCGGAGCCAGGCGCGGGCGTTCCGGGAGCTGTCGGGGAGGCTGCGGGGGACGGAGCTGCACAAAGCGCGGCTGCTGGCGACGATCATGGGCGTCATCGTGACGCTGCCGGAGCTGGCGATCGGGGCGGCGCTGGTGCTGGGGGCCGTGCGGGTGGCGGACGGGTCGCTGTCCGCGGGAACGTTGGTGGCGTTCCTGTCGACGGCGCTGGCGCTGCGGTGGCCGGTGGACTCGATCGGTTTCCTCCTGGCGATGAGCCAGGAGGCGGCGACGGCTACGGAACGGTACTTCGAGGTCATGGACGCGGAGCCCGAGTCGGGGGTGCTCGGGGGCCGGGAGCGCAGCCCGGCGTTGCGGGGTGCCGGGTTGGTATTCGACACGGTCAGCTTCCGGTACCCCGACGCGCCCGCCGATTCCCCGCCCGTGCTGCACGGGATCGACCTGCACATCCGCCGTGGGGAATCGCTCGCGCTCGTCGGGGCGACCGGGAGCGGGAAGACCACGCTCACCGCGCTCGTGCCCCGGCTGCACGAGGTGACCTCCGGACGCATCACCCTCGAGGGGCAGGACATCGCGGAGATGTCGAGGGAGGAGCTGCGCTCCCGCGTCGCCGTCGCCTTCGAGGAACCCACCCTCTTCTCCGCGAGCGTCGGCGAGAACGTGCTGATGGGCGGCGGATCCGGCGCCGACGACCTCGGCCGGGCCCTCGCCGTCGCCCAGGCCGACTTCGCGCACGCGCTCCCGCAGGGCGTGGACACCCAGGTCGGCGAGCAGGGCCTCAGCCTCTCCGGCGGCCAGCGCCAGCGCCTCGCGCTGGCCCGTGCCGTCGTCGGACGCCCCGACTTCCTCGTCCTGGACGACCCGCTGTCCGCGCTCGACGTGCACACGGAGGCCGCGGTGGAGGCCGCCCTGCGCCGGGTGCTCGCGGACACCACGGCCCTCATCGTGGCGCACCGCCCCTCCACGGTCCTGCTCGCCGACCGCGTCGCCCTGCTCTCCGGCGGCCGGATCACCGCGGTCGGCACGCACCACGAACTGCTGCGCACCCACCCCGAGTACGCGCACCTCATGTCCGGCGACCCGGCCGCGGAACAGGAGTACCAGCGATGACGGCGGCCACCACCGCACCGGTCCGGGACGAGGACGACGGCCCGACGCCGGAGTCGGGCGACCCCTTCGACCGGGATCAGCTGCCCGCTCCCCCGGGTGCCACCGGCACGCTGCTGCGTTCCCTGCTCACGCCGATGCGGGGCAGGGTCGCCGTCACCGCGCTGTTGCTGCTGCTCCAGCAGGCCGCGGTCCAGGCGGGCCCGCTGCTGGTGGCGTACGCCATCGACCGGGCCGTGCCCGCGTTCCGCGCGGACGACAACGGGCCGCTGATCGCGGTGGCGGCGGGCTATCTGCTGTGCGCGGTGGCGGCGGGGGCGCTGCAGTACGCGTTCGTCACGGCGTCGGCCCGGGTCAGCCAGGACGTCCTGCTCGATCTGCGCGGCCGGATCTTCCGCCACGCCCAGGAGCTCAGCGTCGACTTCCACGAGCGCTACACCTCGGGCCGGCTCATCTCCCGCTCCACCACCGACGTCGAGTCGCTGCGGGAACTGCTGGAGGAGGGCCTGCAGGAGCTGGTGACGGTCACGCTGTCGGCGATCTACATCTCGGTGCTGCTGCTCTGGCTTGACCTGGGCCTCGGGGCCGTCGCGGTGGCGTCCTTCGTGCCGCTGTATCTGCTCATCCGCTCCTACCGGCGGCGGGCGGCGCGGGTGTACCGGAAGCGGTCGACGGCCATCGCCGCGGTGATCGTGAAGTTCGTCGAGACGATGAACGGCATCCGGCCGGTGCACGCCTTCCGCCGGGAGGCCGCGAACGACGCCGACTTCGCGGTGCTCAACCGGCGGCACGAACGGACCAACGGCGACGCGCTCCTCGAGATGGCCCGCTACGTGGTGGGCTCGCGGGTCACCGCGAACACCACGGTGGCGCTGATCGTGCTCTGGGGCGCCTACCGGGTGGCGGACGGGTCGCTGGAACTCGGTGTGCTGGCGGCCGCGGTGCTGTATCTGCGGCGGCTGTACGACCCGATCGACCGGCTCGGCATGTTCCTCAACTCCTACCAGTCGGCGGCGGCCTCGCTGGAGAAGATCGCCGGTCTGCTGGCGCAGACCCCGACGGTGCCGGAACCGGTCCGCCCCCGAGAGCTTCCCGAGCGGCGCGCCGGCCTCCCCGGCCGCGAGGTCGACTTCGACGGCGTGCGGTTCGCCTACCGCACCGGCGGCGAGGTGCTCCCCCGCTTCGGCCTCACCCTCCCGGCCGGACAGACCGTCGCCGTCGTCGGCTCGACCGGCGCGGGCAAGTCGACGCTGGCCAAGCTGCTCGCCCGGTTCTACGACCCCACCGAAGGCCGTGTGCTGCTCGACGGCGTCGACCTGCGCGACCTGACGGGACGCGGGCTGCGGCGCGAGGTGGTGATGGTGACGCAGGAGGCGTTCCTGTTCTCCGGGACGGTCGCGGAGAACATCGCCCTCGGCCGGCCGGACGCCACCCGCGCGGAGATCGAGCGGGCGGCGAAGGAGATCGGGGCGCACGACTTCATCGCCGCCCTGCCCGACGGCTACGACACCGACGTCCGCAAGCGCGGCGGCCGCATCTCGGCCGGCCAGCGCCAACTGGTCTCCTTCGCCCGCGCGTTGCTGGCCGACCCGGCCGTCCTCATCCTGGACGAGGCGACCAGCTCCCTGGACGTGCCCGGTGAGCGGGCGGTGCAGCGGGCGATGGCGACGGTGCTGAAGGGGCGTACGGCGGTGGTGATCGCCCACCGGCTGTCGACCGTCGAGATCGCCGACCGGGTGCTGGTCATGGAGCGGGGACGGATCGTGGAGGACGGCAGCCCGTCCGAACTCATCGACCGCACCGGCAGGTTCGCCGACCTGCACCGGGCGTGGCGGGACAGTCTGGCCTAGGGCCGAGCGGGAAGGACGGGGCACGGGGGAATGGCCGCATGATCGACGCGTACGAGGATCCGGGCACGCCCGACAGCCGGGGCGGGGCCCGGTATCTGTGGTGGCTGGTGCGGCGGCAGCCGGGGCGGTGCGCCGCGGGAGCCGTGTTCGGCAGTGTGTGGATGGTGGGTCTCGCGGCCACGCCCTACCTGATGGCGCGGGCGGTGGACGACGGCCTCGCGCCCGGTGACACGGGGGCGCTGGCGCTGTGGACCGGGGCGCTGTTCGCGGTGAACGGGTTCAACTCCTGGCTGAGCATCATGCGGCACCGCACCATGACGCGGGTGCGCATGGACGCCAACTTCCGCACGGTGAAGGTGGTGGTCGGGCAGACGGTCCGGCTGGGTGCCTCGCTGGAGCGGCGGACCGGGACCGGGGAGGTCGTCACCATCGGGGTGGGCGATGTGCAGGTGATCGCCCAGTCGCTCACCGCCGTCGGGCCGGGGGTCGGCGCGGTCGTGGCGTACGCGGTGGTGGCGGGGCTGCTGTGGTCGGTGTCGCCGCTGCTGGCGGTGGTCGTGCTGCTCGGGGTGCCGGTGATCGGTCTCGTCGTGGGGCCGCTGACGGGGCGGCTGCGGGGGACGGAGACGGAGTACCGGGAACGCCAGGGGGTGCTGACGGCGCGGATCGGTGATCTCGCGGGCGGGCTGCGGGTGCTGAGCGGGCTCGGCGGGAAGAGCCTGGTCTCCGAGGCGTTCCGCCGGGACTCGGGGCGGCTGCGGGAGCAGGGGTACCGGGTCGGGGCGGTCACGAGCTGGATCCAGGCGCTCTCCGCGGGCCTGCCGACGCTGTTCCTGGCCGGCGTCACCTGGATCGCGGCACGGCTGGCCGCGCAGGGCACGATCTCGGTGGGCGAGCTGGTGTCGGTGTACGGCTATGTGGCCGTACTGGTGTGGCCGGTGATGTTCCTCATCGAGTGCGGGTACCAGCTGAGCCGCGGTGTGGTGGCCGGGCGGCGGGTCGCGGCGCTGCTGCGGCTGGAGCCGCCGGCCGACGCCGCCACCGCCGACCCGCCGGCCGAGCCCTCCACGCTGGAGGACCCGGAGTCCGGGGTGCGGGTACTGCCGGGCCGGCTGACCGCGCTGGTCACCGCGCGGCCCGCCGACGCGCTCGCCGTGGTCGACCGCCTCGGCCGGTACGCGCCGTCGGCGGCCACCTGGGGCGGGGTGCGGCTGGACGGGATCGCGCTCGCCCGGGTGCGGGAGCGGATCCTGGTCGCCGACGCCGAGGCGGACCTGTTCGCCGGTCCGCTGCGGGAGGTGGTGGCCGGGCGCGCCGACGCGTCGGACGAGGAGGTGCTGCGCGCGCTGCACGCGGCCGCCGCCGACGACGTGGTGCAGGGGCTGCCCGAGGGGCTCGCCTCGACGGTGTCCGCGCAGGGCCGCAGCCTCTCCGGCGGTCAGCGGCAACGGGTGCGCTGGGCACGGGCGTTGCTGGCCGACCCGGAGGTGCTGCTGGCCGTGGAGCCGACCTCGGCGCTCGACGCGCACACCGAGGCCACGGTCGCCGACCGGCTGCGCGAGGCCCGCCGGGGCCGTACGACGCTGCTGGTGACCTCCTCGCCGCTGGTGCTCACGCGGGCCGACGAGGTGGTCTTCCTGGTCGACGGGAAGGCCGTCGCGCGCGGCGCTCACCAGCGGCTTCTCGACGAGGAGCCCGGCTACCGGGATCTGGTGGCCCGGGACACCGAAGCGGAGGCCGTGCGATGAGCGGGGAGCGGCTGCCGCTGGCCGCGCCCGCCGATGTGCGGCGGGCCGCGGTGGGGCTGGTGCGGGCGGACCGGCGGGCCTTCGCCGGGGTGCTGGCGCTGAACGGGCTGGCGGCCGTGGCGGGGCTGGCCGGGCCCTGGCTGCTGGGGCGGATCATCGACGAAGTGCGGGACGGGGGCGGCGTGGCGGTGGTGGACCGGCTGGCGCCGGTCATCCTGCTGTGCGCCGTCGCGCAGTTGCTGCTGTCGCGCTGGGCCCGGTACGTGGGGCACCGGTTCGGGGAGCGGACGCTGGCCCGGGTGCGGGAGCGGTTCGTGGACCGGGCGCTGGCGCTGCCCTCGTCGGTGGTGGAGCGGGCCGGTACCGGCGATCTGACGGCGCGGGGCACGGGGGACGTCACCACCGTGGGCACGACCCTGCGGGACGCGGGCCCCTCGCTGCTGGTCAACGCCGTGCAGTCGCTGTTCGTCATGGGCGCGGTGCTGGTGGTGGATCCGCTGCTGGGGGCGCTCGGGCTGCTCGGGCTGACGCCGATCTGGCTGGTGCTGCGCTGGTATCTGCACCGGGCCCGCGACGCCTATCTCGCCGAGGGGGCGGCGAACTCGGACGTGGCGGAGATCATCGCGGCGACGGCGGCGGGGGCCCGCACGGTGGAGGCGTTCGGGCTGCGGGAACGGCGCGTGCGGGCCGCCCGGGACGCGCTGGAGACCTCCCGGCGCACCCGCTTCCACGCGCTGTTCCTGCGCACGGTGTTCTTCCCGGTGGTCGAGGTGTCGTACGTCGTGCCGGTGGCCGGGGTGCTGCTGTTCGGCGGGTGGCTGCACCAGCGGGGCATGGTGAGCCTCGGGGCGGTGGTGGCGGCCTCCCTGTATCTGCTGCAGTTGAGCGGGCCGCTGGACGAGGTGCTGATGCGGCTGGAGCAGCTCCAGTCGGGCGGCGCCTCCTTCGCCCGGGTGGAGGGCCTGGTGCGGGCGCCGCGCGCGGCCGAGCGGACGGACATCCCGGATCCGGACGGCGACCGCATCGACGTGACCGGCGTGCGCTACGCCTACGACGGGGGCGGCGAGGTGCTGCGCGGGGTCGACCTGACCGTGCGACCGGGTGAGCGGCTGGCGATGGTGGGGCCGTCCGGTGCGGGCAAGACCACGCTGAGCCGGCTGCTGGCGGGCGTGGACGCGCCGACCGCGGGGACGGTGACCGTGGGCGGGGTGCCGGTGGCCGGTCTCGACCCGGAGCGGCTGCGGCGGCAGGTGGTGCTGGTCACCCAGGAGCACCATGTGTTCCTCGGTTCGGTCCGTGACAATCTGCGGATCGCCGAACCGGCCGCCGACGACGAGCGGGTGTGGGCGGCGCTGGCGGTGGTCGGCGCCGACGCGTGGGTGCGGGAGCTGCCGGAGGGGCTGGACACCGAGCTGGGCGAGGGCGGCCACGCCACCGACGGCTCCCAGGCGCAGCAACTGGCGCTGGCCCGGGTGGTGCTGGCCGATCCGCACACGCTGATCCTGGACGAGGCCACCGCGCTGCTCGACCCCACGACCGCGCGGCACACCGAGCGTGCGCTGGCCGCCGTCCTCCAGGGCCGTACGGTCATCGCGGTCGCGCACCGGCTGCACACCGCGCACGACGCGGACCGGGTGGCCGTGATGGAGGACGGCCGGCTCACCGAACTGGGCACGCACGACGACCTGGTGGCGGCCGGCGGGGTGTACGCGTCCCTGTGGCACTCCTGGCACGGCGACCGCCCCGCGTCCTGACCGGTCCCGGACCCGCTCAGCGCATGACGGGCACCGCGTCGCCCTCCGGCCCGCAGCGGACGGTCCAGGGCGCCCGGGTCCGGGTGAGGTCCTCGTGGACGCGGATGTCGACCTCGGTGGCGGGCCGGTCCCCGGGGACGTCGGCGTGGGCGGCGGTGCAGGCGAGCTGGCTGATCGCCGTCACGTCCAGCTCGCCCGTGCCGACCGTGCCGGGCACGACGAGGTCGACCGCCCCGGTCGTCGCGGTGACGGTCAGCAGTCCCTCCATGGGCGGCACCTCGCTGGTCAGGCCCCGCTCCTTCTCGGCCCGGGTGGGGCCCTCGAGGAGGAGGTCGAGCGCCTGCTTCGGGGTGAGGGGCCGGGCGACGGGCCGGGTGACGGCGCGGATGCCGTACGGGCCGGAGAAGTACAGGCGCACCGAGCGGTCCTCGTCGCCGGGCCGCTGGACGCCCGAGGCGGGGGCGCCCGCCCGCGCGGGACCGGAAGGGCTGATGCCGCAGGCGGAGGCGAGGACCGCGAGCAGCACGGCGAGCAGAGCGCGTCGGGTACGGGATGTCATGGGCGCTCCCGCGGGATGCCGGCGAGGGGAAGGGTGAGGGTGAACACGGCTCCGCCGCCGGGGGCGTTGGCCGCGGTGAGCGTGCCGCCGTGCAGGACGGCGTTCTCGTAGGTGAGGGCGAGGCCCAGGCCGCTGCCCTCGGAGCGGGTGCGGGCGGTGTCGGCCTTGTAGAAGCGTTCGAAGACGTGCGGCAGCGCCTCCTCGGGGATGCCGGGGCCGTGGTCGGTGACGGTGAGCTCGGCCCGGCCGTGCGCGGCGCGGGCGGAGACGGTGACCGGGGGCAGCCCGTGGCGCAGCGCGTTGCCGACCAGGTTGGCCAGGACCACGTCGATGCGCCGGGGGTCGACGCGGACCGGGACCGGTGCGTGCAGGAGGGCGGTGACGCGCGGGTCGTCGGTCCAGCCGCGCACCTGGAGGGTCTTGGCCACGATGGTGCGCAGGTCCACGTCCTCCATGTGGACCCGGGCGGCTCCGGCGTCGAAGCGGGAGACCTCCATCAGGTCCTCGACCAGGCGGGCCAGGGTGCGGGTCTCGGCGCTGATGAGGCGGACGGCGTCGGCGGTGTCGGGGGGCAGGGTGCCGGAGGCGGCGTCCTCGTCGAGCACTTCGGTGACGGCGGACATGGCGGCCAGCGGCGTGCGCAGTTCGTGGGCGACGTCGGCGGCGAAGCGGCGTGCCTGTGCCTCCATGCGGCGCAGTTCGGCGTCGTCCTTCTCGAGGGTGGTGGCCATGGTGTTGAAGGAGCGGGTGAGGGCGGCGAGTTCGTCGTGGCCGTCGGCGTCGAGTCGGGTGCCGAGCTCTCCGGCGGTGATGCGTTCGGCGCCGTGCCGCAGGCGCCGTACGGGACGCAGCACGCTGCGGGCGGCGAGCAGGGCCGGTACGAGGGCGAGCAGCAGCGCGGCGAGCGCGCCGGCCTGCGCGGCGGTGACCAGGGCGGCGACGTCGGTCTCGTCGTCGTCGAGCGGGAAGGAGACGTAGGCCGTCAGCCCGGAGAGCCGGTCCCCGGCGTCGGTGGTGCCGGCGGCGTCGGCGTAGGCGACGGGCATGCCGACGGCCAGCCAGGAGCGGCCCCGGTGTTCGACGTACTGGTAGGTCGCCGACCCGTCGTCCTGGACGGCGCGGCGGAGCGCGCCGGGCACCGGCGGGGTGTCCTCGGTGCGCGAGACCAGGGGGCCGTCCCGGTAGGCGGCGGCCGCGTGCCAGTCCCGGCTGCCGCCCGCCCGGTCGAGCTGTCCGGTCAGGTCCCGCAGGTCCTCGGCGGCGGGCGGGAGGGTCAGTTCGGGGGCGAGGGAGCCGAGCTGGGTGCGCAGGTCGGTGACGGCGGCGTTGCGGGTGCGCTCCAGGATCGCGGAGCGGGCCTGCTGGAAGGTGAGGCCCGCGGTGAGCAGCGCGCCGAACGCGGCGGCGAGCAGGAAGGCGATGACGAACCTGGTCCGCAGGCCCTGGGGGAGGCGGAGCCGGAGGGCCATCACACGGGTCCGAAGCGGTAGCCGAAGCCGCGCACGGTCTGCACGTACACCGGCTTGCGGGGCTCGTCCTCGATCTTGGCGCGCAGCCGCATCACACAGGCGTCGACGAGGCGGACGTCGCCGTAGTACGAGTGCTCCCAGACCTGTTCCAGGAGCTGCTGACGGGAGTAGACCTGGCCGGGGGCGGCCGTGAGGAACAGCAGCAGCTTCAGTTCGGAGGGCGCGAGCGCCAGTTCCGTGCCGTGCTTGGCGACGACCAGGGAGGCGCGGTCCACGGTGAGGCCGCCGTGCTCCTCGGGCCCGCCGGGGGCGGGTGCCCCGGGGCTGTCCTGGGCGGGCGCGACCCGGCGCAGGACGGCCTTCATCCGGGCGGCGAGGATCTCCGGGCCGGCCGGTTTGACGATGTAGTCGTCGGCGCCGGCCTCGAGGCCGACGATCATGTCGATCTCGTCGCCGCGCGCGGAGAGGATGATGACGGGGAGCTGCTGGTCCTCCCGGATCCTGCGGCACACCTCCAGGCCGCTCATCCGGGGCAGCATCAGGTCGAGCAGGACCAGGTCGGGCCGGCGGCGCTGAAGCGCCAGCAGTCCGGTCTCGCCGCTGCCGGCGACCTCCACCTCGTGCCCCCGGCGCTTCAGCGCGAGGGTCACCCCCTTCTGCACGGCGGGGTCGTCTTCGATGAGCAGGACTCGGACCATGGGTGGTGCGCTCTTCTCCGGCGGGGCTGCGGCGTTCTTGACCAGGATGCTGGAAGCGTATGACGCCTGTTTCCGCGCCGTGTGAGGAAACGATGACAGAGGTTCCGGGCGGCGCGGGCGTCGTCTGTGCTCGAGGGCATGAACTTCGACAACCTTCCCCTCCCCCGCCGTACCGCACGACTGGCCCTGGTGTCGGCGGCGGCGCTGCTCGCGCTGACCGCCTGCCAGGACTCGGGGGACTCCGCCGGCGCCCCGGACGGCGACGCCGGCACCTCCGTCGCCGGCTCCGACGCCCGCGGAGCCGAAGAGAAGAACGACGCCAGGCCGCAGCGGCTGCTGTGGATGGGCGACTCCATCAGCGAGGCGCAGGCACCGGCCGTGGAGGCGGCCATGCGGGCCGCCGGCACGGAGTTCGAGTCGATGGCCTCCACCGGCGGCGGCGGGGTGGTCGGCGAGATCGCGGAACCCACCTGGAAGGCGCTGCCGAAGTCGCTGACGTCGTTCCGGCCGGACGTCGTCGCCTACCAGATCACCACCTACGACTGGGGCACGCCCGACGAGCAGCGCGCCGCCTACACGCGGCTGGCCGAGGCCGTCACCGACGCGGGCGCCGAACTGCTCCTCGTGTCCGCTCCCCCGTTCAAGGTGGGCGACTTCTACAAGCCGCACGAGGCCGAGATCAAGGCCGCGCCGAAGACGGCGAAGGCCGTCGCGGACGAGCAGGGCGAGGCGGTCCGCTTCGTCGACTCCGCCTCCCTGTGGGGCACCGACAGCGACGCGGCCATGGCCCAGCGCAGCAAGGACGGCATCCACTCCTGCCAGCAGGGGTCGGCCGCCTTCGCCCAGTGGTTCGGCAAGGAGCTCCACAAGCTCTACGGCTTCACCCCGGCGGACGCGGAGAAGTGGGCCACCGGCTCCTGGACCGGCGAGAAGGTCTACAGCCAACTCGGTTGTGCGTAACGCACAACGGCGACCGCTTCGACCCCACCCTCCCTGGAGACCCGCACCCATGCAGACGGCACCCCCTAAGACGACGCACCGGCGCACCGCCGGGCCCGCGGCGACCGCCGGGCGGCGGCACATCGCACCGCTGGACGGGCTGCGGGGCGCGGCCGTCCTGGGGGTGCTGTTCTTCCACGCCGGTCATCTCGGCGGCGGCTTCCTCGGCGTCGACCTGTTCTTCGTCCTGTCCGGTTTCCTGATCACCGGCCTGTTGCTGAAGGAGGCGCGGGAGGGCGGCGGCCGTATCGATCTCGTCGCGTTCTGGGGACGGCGTGCGCGCCGTCTGCTGCCGGCGCTCGCCGTCATGGTGGCGGGCACGCTGCTGCTCGTCCTGGCGTTCGGTCCGCCGCCCCTGCTGCGGTTCGCGCTCGACGACGCCCCCTGGGTGGCGGCCAACCTCACCAACTGGCACTTCGTCAACGATCAGGCCGGTTACTGGAACGGGGCCGACACCCGGGTCTTCGGCCACTTGTGGAGCACCGCCGTGGAGGAGCAGTTCTATCTGCTCTGGCCGCTGGTGGTGGGGCTGCTCGCCCGGGGACGCCATGCGCACCGGCGCATCGCCGTCGTGGCCGGGGCGGGGGCGGTCGGCTCGCTGGTCCTCATGGTCGTCCTCACCGCCGCGGCCGGTCCCGGCGACACGACCCGGGTCTACGAGGGGACCGACACCCGTGCCTTCGCGCTGCTGCTCGGTTCGCTGGCGGCGACGGCACCGGCCGCGCGCCTGTTCGCCCGCGCCCGCGAGGCCGCCCTGGCCTGGACGGGCGCGGTCCTCGCCGTCGGGATCGGGGTGTACTGGGCGCTGGCGGACGGGCAGCGGACCCCGTCGCTGTTCCAGGGTGGCCTGTTCCTGCACTCGCTGGCCGCCGCCCTGCTCATCGGCGCTCTCGCCCGGGCGCCGCGCAGCCCGCTGGGCCGCGCCCTGGCCGTGCCCGTGCTGCGCCGGACCGGAGAGTTGTCGTACAGCCTCTATCTGTGGCACTGGCCGGTGTTCCTGCTGCTCGACGAGGAACGTCTCGGCCTGTCCGGCCGGCCCCGTACGTTCGTCCTGCTCGCCGTGTCCTTCCTGGCGGCCTGGCTGTCGAAGGTGCTGGTGGAGGACCCGGTGCGGTTCCGGGCCGGGTGGGCGCGGGGCCGCCGCGGCGCCCTGGCGCTGGTCGCGACGTTCGCCGCGCTCGCCGCGCTGTGGGCGGCGATCCCCGAACCGCGGACGGGAGACGGATCCGTCGACGTCACACGGCTGATGTCGGCGGACGGCTGATCCTTTCGCCGCCGCTCGGGGCCCCGCACGGCTGATCGTTCCCGCCCCATGTCCGTGGCGGTTCGTATAACGGAACCGGACTCCCGGACAGCGAACGATTTCCGCCAAAATCTTGACGCGCTCCTGACAGCAACCGCGCTCCCCTGCGACGCTTCCCACGGCCGCTTTACAGCAACCCCACCGCGTCACCCCCTCCGCTGCAGGGCGGCCACGGCTCAGAGCACTTCCGTTCTGCCCGGGCGACTCACCAGCCGCCCGGTCTCCCCAGGCCGCGCGACCCGCGGTCCACGCAGAAGGAGTCAGCGTTGAGAACCAGGACGTCCCACAGACGCACCCCCCACACCACCCACCGCCGTGCCGCGGCCGTCGCCCTCGCCGGGGTGGCCGCGCTGATCGCCACGGCCGTGCAGTCCGGCAGCGCCACCGCCGCCCCCGAGCAGGCGCAGGCGGCCGCGAGCAAGGCCGGGCCCGGCGCCGAGCCGGCCAAGCTCAGCCCCGCCCAGCGTGCCGAGCTGATCCGGGAGGCGAACGCCACCAAGGCCGAGACCGCCAAGGAACTCGGTCTGGGCGCCAAGGAGAAGCTCGTCGTCCGTGACGTGCTCAAGGACCGCGACGGCACCGTGCACGTCCGCTACGAGCGCACCTACGACGGCCTGCCCGTCCTCGGCGGCGACATGGTCGTCCAGGGCGACGCGCCCGGCGAGGCCGACACCGTTGTCAAGGCCACCCGGGCCGCGGTGAAGCCCGCGACCACCACCGCCAAGGTGCCGGCCGCCGACGCCGAACGGCAGGCCCTGTCCGCGGCGAAGTCCGAGAAGGCCAAGGGCGCCGACGTCGACCGCGCCCCGCGCAAGGTCGTCTGGGCCGCCGAGGGCACACCCGTCGTGGCGTACGAGACCGTGGTGGGCGGTCTCCAGCACGACGGCACCCCGCAGGAACTGCACGTCGTCACGGACGCCACCACGGGCGAGAAGCTCTTCGAGTGGCAGGCCGTGCAGAACGGCACCGGCCACACCGTCTACAGCGGCACCGTCGACCTGACCACCACCCAGTCCGGGTCCTCGTACAACCTCACCGACGGGGCGCGCGGCGGCCACCGGACGTACAACCTCAACCGCGGCACCTCCGGCACCGGCACGCTGTTCTCCGGCCCGGACGACGTCTGGGGCAACGGCAGCCCGTCCAACGCGGAGTCGGCCGGCGCCGACGCCCACTACGGGGCCGCGCTGACCTGGGACTACTACAAGAACGTGCACGGCCGCAGCGGCATCCGCGGCGACGGCGTGGGCGCCTACTCCCGCGTCCACTACGGCAACAACTACATCAACGCCTTCTGGTCGGACAGCTGCTTCTGCATGACCTACGGCGACGGGGCGGGCAACGCCAACCCGCTCACCTCGATCGACGTCGCCGCGCACGAGATGTCCCACGGCCTGACCTCGGCCACCGCGGGCCTGATCTACAGC
The DNA here is from genome assembly GCF_984686075.1 of Streptomyces speibonae. NCBI lineage: Bacteria > Bacillati > Actinomycetota > Actinomycetes > Kitasatosporales > Streptomycetaceae > Streptomyces > Streptomyces speibonae. The sequence continues at coordinate 2,502,567 of NZ_OZ480260.1, forward strand.
GGCGAGTCCGGCGGACTCAACGAGGCAACCAGCGACATCTTCGGCGCCACCGTCGAGTTCTACGCGAACAACTCCAACGACGTCGGTGACTACCTCATCGGCGAGGAGATCGACATCAACGGCGACGGCACCCCGCTGCGCTACATGGACGAGCCGAGCAAGGACAGCCGGTCCAAGGACTACTGGTACTCGGGCATCGGCAACATCGACGTCCACTACTCGTCCGGTCCCGCCAACCACTTCTTCTACCTGCTGAGCGAGGGCAGCGGCGCCAAGGTCATCAACGGTGTCTCCTACGACTCGCCCACGTCGGACGGCCTCCCGGTCACCGGCATCGGCCGCGACAAGGCCGAGAAGATCTGGTTCCGCGCGCTGACCACCAAGTTCACCTCCACCACCAACTACGCGGGCGCCCGCACCGGCACCCTGGCGGCGACCGGTGAGCTGTACGGCACGGACAGCGCCGAGTACAAGGCGGTGCAGGACGCCTGGGCGGCCATCAACGTCGGCTCGCGCTCCGACGACGGCGGCGGCGGTGGCGGTACGTCCTTCGAGAGCACCGACGACGTGGCGATCCCGGACTACGGCTCCGCGGTGACCTCCCCGATCACCGTCACCGGACGGTCCGGCAACGCACCGTCCAACCTCCGGGTGACGGTCGACATCGTGCACACCTGGAGCGGTGACCTGGTCGTCGACCTGGTCGCTCCCGACGGCACCGTGTACCCGCTGAGGAGCCGCAGCGGCGGCTCCGCGGACAACATCCAGGAGACCTACACGGTCAACGCCTCCTCCGAGGCCGCCAACGGCACCTGGAACCTGCGGGTGCAGGACCGGGCACGCTACGACACCGGCTACATCAACGGCTGGACGCTCACCTTCCCGTAGGCGGGGGCGAGCACCAGAAGCGAGATCCGGAAGCAAGATCCGGAAACGAGTGAATGAGCGGCGCCCCGCCTTCCCCGAAGGCGTGGGCGCCGCCCTACTCTTGGGTCCCATGTCTGCCGCGGACTTCACCTACGACCACGTCGGCGCGACCCGGGACCCCGACTTCTGTCCTCCCGGCTTCCACCCGATGCGGGTGCGCACCCGGCTCGGCGAGGGCGAGCCCGTCTTCCGGCAGGCCGCGGAGGCACTGCTCACCTGGGAACTCCACCGGGAGCTGGGGGTCGGCATCGACGCCACCGCCGACCGGGCGGCCCCGGACGTCGACGTCACCGTCACCCTCGCCGGGGTGGTCAAGGCCCCCTGCCGGGTGGTGTGGACGGTGGAGGAACACCGCAGGGCGGGCTGGGCGTACGGCACGCTGGCCGGGCATCCGGAGAGCGGCGAGGAGGCCTTCGTGGTGGACCGCACCGGGGACGGGACGGTGTGGCTGACCGTCTCCGCGTTCAGCAGGCCGGCCCGCTGGTACGCCCGCGCGGGCGGCCCCGCCACCCGGGGCCTCCAGCACGCCTACGCCCGCCGCTGCGGAAAGGTGCTGCGGCGGCTGGCCACGCGGGGCATCGAACAGGACTGATCCAGGACCGATCAGCGGGCGTCGCCGGGCAGCCGGCGGGCGAAGAAGACGGCCATGGGATGGCCCTTGTGGGGGCCGTAGCCCTCGGTGCGTTCATAGCCCTCGCGGTCGTAGAACGCGATCGCGTCGGGCTGTTCGGTCCCGGTGGACAGGTGCACGGTGTGCACCCCGCGCCGGCCGGCGTGCGCCTCCAGCATGCGCAGGATGCCCGTGGCGACGCCGGTACCGCGCGCCTCCGGCGCGACGTACATGCGCTTGACCTCGGCCATGCCGTCGGACATCAGCCTGAGCGCGCCGCAACCGGTCGCCTTGCCGTCGGCGTCGCGGGCGACGAGGAACACGTCGATGGTCTCCGCGGTGGGTTTCTCGGTCTCCTGGTCGGGTATGTCGTAGCGGGCCGCCAGTTCCGCCTCCATGTCGGCGCGCAGGCGGATTCCGTCGGCGCTGTCCCACGGCTCCTCGGCGATGGTCGGGGTCATGGCGCTCCGTTCGTCATGCGTCAAGTGGGGCTTTTCGATCAGTCAACCAGGCGGCTGACCAGGCCGGAAATGCCGATCGGGCACGTCGTGCCATGTCCCGGGGGCATGCGGCGATCAGCGGGTTCCGGCCCACCACCGGCGCGCGCACTCGACGAACCGCTGGGCGGTGCCGGGATGCGCACGTACGGAGGTCGCGATGTCCAGCCGGCTCGGGGACAGGCCCTCGACCGGGCGGATCCGGATTCCCGGCAGCGCGTCCGGAAGCGTCGAGCCGTGCGCGAAGGCGATGGCCCGGCCCAGGATGACGGCGTTGAGAACGTCGGTGTTGCTGCGGACCGTGGGGCCCTGCCGGCGTGGGAGGCGGTCGGAGTCGGCGCCGCTCCAGTGCTCCGCCTGTTCCGCGGACATCCCCGCCCAGTGGGTGACCGGCTCGTCCCTGATGTCGGCGACCGTGAGGGTCTCGTGGTCCGCCAAAGGGTGTCCCTCGGGGAGCAGAACGGAGCGCGGCTCCAGTGCGAGCCGGTGGACGACCAGATCGCGCCGGTCGTAGCAGTCCCGCAGGAACGCGACGTCCGCCTGCCCGGTGCGCAGGTCGTCGGGCGGCAGGGACCACTCGCGCGGGTTGACGTGCACGCGCGTGCCGGGGTGGGCCTCCTCGAACACCTTGCAGACGGCCGACACGGTCACGACGTCGCACTCGCAGACGCTCACCGTCAGGGTGGCGGTCGTGGTCTGCGCACCGCGGGCGCGCTCCAGTGCGGTGCGGGAGCGCTCCACTATCTCGCGGGCCTCGGTGAGGAGGGCGCGGCCGGCGTCGGTGAGTTCCGCTTTGCGGGGGCCGCGGACGAGGAGGGTGACGCCGGCCTTTCGCTCCAGTGCCTGGAGCGCCCTGGACAGGGCGGGCTGAGTGATCATCAGGCGTTCGGCCGCCTTGGTGATGCTGCCCGCCTCGCCGACGGCGATGAAATACCGAAGCTGCCGAATCTCAAGCTCGCCCATACCCCGACGGTACGTCAGCCTTGGCCGCAGCAGCGCCTTCACCCGCCCGGGCCCGCGAAGCCCCCGCAGCCCGTCCGGCGTTTGAGGACGAGGCCCGTTCAGGGCCGACAGGGGGTCCGGGGGCTTGCCCCCGGGGACGGACGGGACGGGAAGGGGCGGCGGGGGCGACAAACTGTGGGTGCGTGGCTGGGGGATGGAGCCGCTGCCCGCTGAAGGGGTGCCGCCTGCGCCCACCCGTGCCGCCCCAGCGGCACGACTGCCCGCAGGCTGGAAGGTGCAGCGAACGGCGTTGCCGAACCCGGCGAGGGGTTGCAGTGGACGGGGTGTCCGGGGTGGGGCCGTGGTCACCGCATCAGGAGGCCCGCTGCCTCTGCCAGGTCTTCCGACGGCAGCGCGATCAGGCCCAGTTCCGCGCCGGAGGCGAGCCGGCGGTGGCTGGGGAGGATGCGGACCGTGTAGCCGAAGGGACCCGTGCGGTCGAGGGACAGCGGACCCTCGTACACCCAGCGGCCCTCCTGATCGGCCGTGCCCACCGGCTTCAGCGGTACGGCCGCCGCATCCGTGATGCGGTCCTCCTCGTCCACCCGCCCGGACACCGCCTGCACCTCGACGTCCTCCGGCTTCAGCCCGCCGAGCCCCACCCGCACCCGCAGCCCCAGCGTCGTACCGAGTTCCGCCGTGGCCGTCGTCGCGGACGTCTCCACGTGGTCGACCGTCACCCCGTGCCAGGCGCCGCGCACCCTCGCCTTCCACGCGGCGAGCGCCCGCGCCGCGTCCGGGTCCATCGCGCGGTGCGCGTGCGCGGCGGGCACGTACAGGCGCTCGACGTACTCCCGGACCATGCGGCCGGCCAGCACCTTCGGCCCGAGCAGGCTCAGCGTCCGGCGCACCATCTCGATCCAGCGGTCGGGCAGTCCGCTGCGCCCGCGTTCGTAGAAGGCGCGGGTCACCCGCTGCTCCAGCAGGTCGTACAGCGCTGCGGCCTCTATGGCGTCGCGCCGGTCCGGGTCGGTCCCGACGCCGTCCGCCGTGGGGATGGCCCAGCCGAAGTCGGGCTGGAACCACTCGTCCCACCAGCCGTCCAGCACGGACAGGTTGAGGCACCCGTTGAGCGCGGCCTTCATCCCGCTGGTGCCGCACGCCTCCAGCGGCCTCAGCGGGTTGTTCAGCCAGACGTCGCAGCCGGGGTAGAGCTTCTGCGCCATCGCCATGCCGTAGTCGGGCAGGAACACGATCCGGTGCCGCACGCGCGGGTCGTCGGCGAAGCGGACCAGCTCCTGGATGAGCCGTTTGCCGCCGTCGTCCGCCGGATGCGCCTTGCCCGCGATCACGAACTGCACCGGCCGCTCGGGGTGCAGCAGCAGGTCCATCAGCCGGTCCCGGTCGCGCAGCATCAGCGTCAGCCGCTTGTACGACGGCACGCGCCGGGCGAAGCCGATGGTCAGCACGTCCGGGTCGAGCACCCCGTCGATCCAGCCCAGTTCGGCCGTCCCGGCGCCGCGCTGCCGCCAGGAGGCGCGCAGCCGCTCGCGGACCTCGAGCACCAGCAGTTCGCGCAGCGAGCGGCGCAGCTCCCAGATGTCCTGGTCGGCGATGTCCGCCACGGAGTCCCAGCGGTCGGAGTCGCCGACGCTCAGCGCCTCCTCGGCACGCTGGGTACCGATCTGCCGGGCGCCGAGCCGGAACACCTCGGGCGCGACCCAGGTCGGCGCGTGCACCCCGTTGGTCACGGAGGTGATCGGCACCTCCTCGGGGTCGAATCCCGGCCAGAGCCCGGAGAACATCTCGCGGCTGACCTGGCCGTGCAGCAGGGAGACACCGTTGGCGCGCTGGGCCAGGCGCAGGCCCATCACGGCCATGTTGAACAGGTTGGACTCGCCGCCGGGGTAGGTCTCCATGCCGAGCCGGAGGATGCGGTCGACCTCCATGTTCGGCAGTTCGGCGTGCGGACCGAAGTGCCGGGCGACCAGTTCGCGGTCGAACCGGTCGATGCCGGCCGGGACGGGCGTGTGGGTGGTGAACACCGTCCCCGCGCGGACCGCCTCCAGCGCCGCGTCGAAGTCCAGCCCCTCGGCGCGCAGTTCGGCGATGCGCTCCAGGCCGAGGAAGCCGGCGTGGCCCTCGTTGGTGTGGAAGACCTCGGGTGCGGCGTGCCCGGTGAGCGCGCAGTACGTACGGACCGCGCGGACCCCTCCTATACCGAGCAGCATCTCCTGGAGCAGCCGGTGCTCGCTGCCGCCGCCGTAGAGCCGGTCGGTCACCCCGCGCTCGCCGAGGGCGTTCTCCTCGATGTCGGAGTCCAGCAGGAGCAGCGGGATCCTGCCCACCTGGGCCAGCCAGATCCGCGCGCGCAGGCAGCGGCCGCCGGGCAGGGCGAGGGTGACCTGCGCGGGGGTGCCGTCGGACTCCTTGAGCTGGTCCAGGGGCAGCTCGTTGGGGTCGAGGACGGGGTAGTGCTCCTGCTGCCAGCCGTCCCGGGACAGGGACTGGCGGAAGTAGCCGTGCCGGTAGAGCAGCCCGACGCCGATGAGGGGGACGCCGAGGTCGCTGGCGGCCTTCAGATGGTCGCCGGCCAGGATGCCCAGGCCCCCGGAGTACTGGGGCAGGGCCGCGGTGATGCCGAACTCCGGGGAGAAGTAGGCGATGGCGGTGGGCAGCCGGCCGGGCTGCGCCTGGTACCAGCGGTCGCCGGTCATGTAGGCGTGCAGGTCGTCGGCGACCGCGTTCAGCCGGTCCAGGAAGGCGCGGTCCCCGGCCAGCTCCGTGAGCCGCTCGGTCGCCACGCTGCCCAGCAGCCGTACGGGGTCGCCGCCCGCCGCGGCCCAGCGCCCGGGGTCGACGGAGCGGAACAGGTCACGGGTGCCGGAGTCCCAGGACCAGCGGAGATTCCGGGCCAGGTCGCTCAGGGGACGCAGGGGTTCGGGGAGCACGGGTCGGACGGTGAATCGACGGATCGCCTTCACAAGCCACCTCGGCGCGTTCGTGAGAGACGCGGTGTGCGTCCGGGCATCGCTGCCGACAGTACCCGCGCGAACACGCTCCGCGCGGGAAGCCGGAAGACACGGGCCCCTTGGATCCCCTACCCAAATGATTCACCGCAAAGCGGATATGGCCGATTCCGCCCCCCTGGGCGTCCTTGCCCCGCTTCTCCCCGCACGAGACGCTGCCCTGCACAGGGCCCAGGCCCAGGAGGGGGACTCGGACCATGGCACGGACGCGGACCCGGCGTCTGCGCCGGGTGGGGGTGGGCGCGGCGGTGCTGTGCGCCGCGGCGTTCCCGGCCGCCACCCTGCCCGCGCACGCCGCACCTCAGGGACACATACGCGGAGCCGGTGCGCCCGGCTCCGTGACCGGCAGCTACCTGGTGACGCTCGAGGAGGGGACGGCGGCCCGCTCGGCGGCGGGCCGGGCCCTCGCCGCGGCGTACGGGGCGAGAATCAGCCACACCTACGGCACGGTGCTGAACGGGTACGCCGTACGGGCCGGTCCGGAGCAGGCGCGGCGGCTGGCGGCCGACTCCCGGGTCGTCTCGGTCGTCCAGGACACCCGCGTGGCGCTGGAGGGCACCCGGCCGGGACCGCCGCCCTGGGGCCTCGACCGGATCGACGGGCCCGACCTGCCACTGGACCACCGCTACACCGCACCCGAGCCGGCGGGCGCCGGCGTGACGGTGTACGTGATCGACACCGGCGTGCGCGTCACGCACCGGGACTTCGGCGGCCGGGCCCGGCACGGCTGGGACTTCGTCCGGAACGACCCCGGCGCCCAGGACGGCAACGGACACGGCACGCATGTGGCGGGCATCGTCGCGGGATCGGCGCACGGTGTCGCCGGGAAGGCCCGGATCGTCTCCGTGCGGGTGCTCGACGACGCCGGGTCGGGCACCACCGCCCAGGTGATCGCCGGTGTCGACTGGGTGACCCGGAACGCGAGGAAGCCCGCGGTCGCCAATCTCAGTCTGGGCGGCCCGCACAGCCCGGAGCTGAACGCCGCCGTCCGTACGTCCATCGCCTCCGGCGTCACCTACACGGTCGCCGCGGGCAACGACGGCATGCCGGCGGCGCTGTATTCCCCGGCGGGCGTGAAACAGGCCCTCACGGTCGGCGCCACCGACCGTCAGGACAAGAAACCGGCCTTTTCCAATTTCGGCTCGGCGGTCGATCTGTTCGCCCCGGGGGTGTCGGTCACCTCGGCCTCCGCCGCGGGCGACACCGCGCGGGCCACCCACTCGGGTACGTCCATGGCGGCCCCGCACGTGGCGGGCGCGGCGGCGCTGTATCTCGCCGGGCACCGGCGGGCGACCCCCGCCCAGGTGTCGAAGGCACTGGTCAAGGGGGCGGCGGACGGAAGGGTGACGGGGCGCGGGCTCGGGTCGCCGAACCGGCTGCTCCAGGTGCCGCGCTCCTGACGGCGCTCCCTGCGGGAACGCCGGACGCCGAGTGGCCGGGTCCGCGCCGGCGAGGGTGGGAACGAGCCCACGCGAGGCGCTTCGGGGACCGGCTTGCCCCCGTGCGAACAGGACCGGTCTTGTGTGTCGACATACGCGTGAGTAGTTAACAAAGGGCCGGATTGCCCACCCGAGCAGTGTGGGAAGGCTCCTGCGGGTACACCCCACAGAAACCCCGCAGGACCCACCTCCCCACAGTCATCCGCCCACCCTCGTTGACGCGGACAGGAGCGGTCATGCCCGCCAAGCACCACTCGTCACCACCCCCGGCGCCCGGCACCCCGGCGCCCGTGAAACGCGGGGCCGGGGCCTCTCCCGGCCGCCCTGCCGGGACCGGCCCCCGCCCGTCCCCCGCCCCGGACCCGGCCCCGGCCGCCTCCGGTCCCCCGACCGCCGTGGGGCGCATCCCCGTGCTCGACGTCCGCCCGATGGTCCGGGAGGGGCGCCGGCCGGCGAAGGCCGTGCCCGGTGAGTCGTTCGAGATCTCGGCGACGGTGTTCCGGGAGGGGCACGACGCGGTGGCCGCCGATGTGGTGCTGAGGGATCCCGAAGGGCGCCGGGGGCCGTTCACGCCGATGCGGGAGCTGGCGCCGGGCACGGACCGGTGGGGGGCGACCGTCACCGCCGGGGAGCCCGGGCTGTGGACGTACACGGTGGAGGCGTGGGGCGATCCGGTCACCACCTGGCGGCACCACGCGCGGATCAAGATCCCGGCGGGCATGGACACCGAGGTGGTGCTGGAGGAGGGCGCCCGGCTGTACGAGCGGGCGGCGGCCTCGGTGCCGGACGCGGAGCCGAGGAGCGTGCTGCTCGCGGCGGTGGAGGCGCTGCGGGACGAGAGCCGTCCGGCGGCGTCCCGGCTGGCGGCGGCGTTGACGCCGGAGGTGGACGCGGTGCTGGCCCGCCACCCGCTGCGGGAGCTGGTCACCAGCAGCGACCCGCTGCCGCTGCTGGTGGAACGCGAGCGGGCCCTGTACGGGGCCTGGTACGAGTTCTTCCCCCGCTCCGAGGGCACCCCCCAGCAGCCCCACGGCACCTTCGACACCGCCGCCCGCCGCCTGCCCGCCATCGCCGCGATGGGCTTCGACGTCGTCTACCTCCCGCCCATCCACCCCATCGGCACCACCCACCGCAAAGGCCCCAACAACACCCTCAACGCCGGCCCCGACGACGTCGGCGTCCCCTGGGCCATCGGCTCCCCCGAAGGCGGCCACGACACCGTCCACCCCCGCCTGGGCACCCTGGAGGACTTCACCCGCTTCGTCACCCGCGCCGGCGAACTCGGCCTCGAAGTCGCCCTCGACTTCGCCCTGCAGTGCTCCCCCGACCACCCCTGGGTGCACAAACACCCCGAGTGGTTCCACCACCGCCCCGACGGCTCCATCGCCCACGCCGAGAACCCGCCCAAGAAGTACCAGGACATCTACCCCATCGCCTTCGACGCCGACATGGACGGCCTGATCGCCGAGACCTGCCGCATCCTGCGCCACTGGATGGCCACCGGCGTGCGGATCTTCCGCGTCGACAACCCCCACACCAAACCCGTGGTCTTCTGGGAACGCGTGATCGGCGAGATCAACCGCACCGACCCCGACGTCGTCTTCCTGGCCGAGGCCTTCACCCGACCGGCGATGATGCACACCCTGGCCCAGATCGGCTTCCAGCAGTCCTACACCTACTTCACCTGGCGCACCACCAAGCAGGAACTGACCGAGTACCTCACCGAACTGTCGGGGGACGCCGCCTCCTACATGCGGCCCAACTTCTTCGCCAACACCCCCGACATCCTGCACGCCTACCTCCAGCACGGCGGCCGCCCCGCCTTCGAGGTCCGCGCCGTCCTGGCCGCCACCCTCTCCCCCTCCTGGGGCATCTACAGCGGCTACGAACTGTGCGAGAACACCCCCCTGCGCGAGGGCAGCGAGGAATACCTCGACAGCGAGAAGTACCAGCTCCGCCCCCGCGACTGGGACACCGCCGAACGCGAGGGCCGCACCATCACCCCCCTGATCACCCGCCTCAACACCATCCGCCGGGACCACCCCGCCCTGCGGCAACTGCGCGACCTCCACTTCCACCACGCGGACCAGGAGGCGGTCATCGCGTACTCGAAGCGGAAGGGTTCGAACACCGTTCTGGTGGTCGCCAACCTCGATCCCCACCACACCCAGGAGGCCACGGTCTCGTTGGACATGCCGCAACTCGGCCTGGACTGGCACGAGTCGGTGCCGGTGCGCGACGAGCTCACCGGCGAGGTCTATCGATGGGGCAGGGCCAACTATGTGCGTCTCGGCCCGGGCGGGGCGCATGTGCTCGTCGTCGGCCAGGAGTCCGGGGAAGGGCTCCCCGACGCGCACGGCAGGGTTCTGCGACCGTCCACCCCGCAGATCGGAGGGTCACCCACCACATGAGCGTCAACGAGCCCGTCCCGGACACCTTCGAGGACACCCCCGCCAAGGACCGGGACCCCGACTGGTTCAAACGCGCCGTCTTCTACGAGGTCCTGGTCCGCTCCTTCCAGGACAGCAACGGCGACGGCATCGGCGACCTGAAGGGTCTGACCGCCAAACTCGACTATCTCCAGTGGCTGGGCGTCGACTGCCTGTGGCTGCCGCCCTTCTTCAAGTCGCCGCTGCGCGACGGCGGCTACGACGTCGCCGACTACACCGCCGTCCTGCCCGAGTTCGGCGACCTCGCCGACTTCGTCGAGTTCGTCGACTCCGCCCACCAGCGCGGCATGCGCGTGATCATCGACTTCGTCATGAACCACACCAGCGACCAGCATCCGTGGTTCCAGGAGTCCAGGAAGGACCCCGACGGACCGTACGGCGACTACTACGTGTGGGCCGACGACGACAAGCAGTTCCAGGACGCCCGGATCATCTTCGTCGACACCGAGGCCTCCAACTGGACGTACGACCAGGTGCGGGGGCAGTACTACTGGCACCGCTTCTTCTCGCACCAGCCGGATCTGAACTACGAGAACCCGGCGGTGCAGGAGGAGATGATCTCCGCGCTGAAGTTCTGGCTGGACCTGGGGATCGACGGGTTCCGGCTCGACGCGGTGCCGTATCTGTACCAGCGGGAGGGGACGAACTGCGAGAACCTGCCGGAGACCCACGCGTTCCTGAAGCGGGTGCGCAAGGAGATCGACACGCACTACCCGGACACTGTGGTGCTGGCGGAGGCCAACCAGTGGCCGGAGGACGTCGTCGACTACTTCGGGGACTACGCCGCCGGCGGCGACGAGTGCCACATGGCCTTCCACTTCCCCGTCATGCCCCGCATCTTCATGGCCGTGCGCCGCGAGTCCCGCTACCCGGTCTCGGAGATCCTCGCCAAGACCCCCGCCATCCCCTCGGGCTGCCAGTGGGGCATCTTCCTGCGCAACCACGACGAGCTGACCCTGGAGATGGTCACCGACGAGGAACGCGACTACATGTGGGCGGAGTACGCCAAGGACCCCCGCATGCGCGCCAACATCGGCATCCGCCGCCGCCTCGCCCCGCTCCTCGACAACGACCGCAACCAGATCGAGTTGTTCAACGCGCTGCTGCTGTCCCTGCCCGGGTCGCCGATCATCTATTACGGCGACGAGATCGGGATGGGCGACAACATCTGGCTCGGCGACCGCGACGCGGTGCGCACGCCCATGCAGTGGACCCCGGACCGCAACGCCGGGTTCTCCTCCTCCGACCCGGGCCGGCTCTTCCTGCCCACGATCATGGACCCGGTCTACGGCTACCAGGTGACCAACGTCGAGGCCTCCATGGCCTCCCCGTCGTCCCTGCTGCACTGGACCCGCCGGATGATCGAGATCCGCAAGCAGAACCCCGCCTTCGGCCTCGGCTCCTACACCGAGCTGCCCTCCTCCAACCCCGCGGTGCTGGCCTTCCTGCGCGAGGCACCTCCGAACGGGGAGGACGGGGACGACCTGGTGCTCTGCGTGAACAACTTCTCACGCTTCGCGCAGCCCACGGAGCTGGATCTCAGCGCGTTCGAGGGGCGGCACCCGGTCGAGCTGTTCGGCGGGGTGCGGTTCCCCGCCATCGGCGAGCTGCCGTATCTGATGACCCTCGGCGGGCACGGCTTCTACTGGTTCCGGCTCCGCAAGGACGCCGCGTAGAACCCGGGGCGGGACGGTTTTCACCGGCCCGCCCTGGGCACGCATCAGTAACACCCCGCCCACCGGCGGCGTCCTTCGTGGCGCGCCGAAAGAGGGGAAAGGACGCGACGCCATGTCGGAAGCCGTCACACGCACCGTCACGACACCGCCCGGCCTCCTTGCGTCACTGGATCCGCTGCTGAGGGAGTGGCTGCCGCGGCAGCGCTGGTTCGCCGGAAAGGGCCGCCCGGTCACCGGGTTCGAGCTGGTCGCGGCCACCGAACTGCTGCCGGCCGACGCCAAGCTGGGCCTGTACCACCTGTTGGTCCGCGCCCACCAGCCGCTCCTGCCCGGCCACGGCGGCCATGAGCTGCCCGGCGACTGCTACCAGCTGTTCATAGGCGTGCGCGAGGCGCTGCCGCCCCGGCTGGCGCCCGCGCTGATCGGTCATGTCACCCGGGGCCCGCTGGCCGGACGGACGGTCTACGAGGCCCTGCACGACACCCGGCCCGCCGAACTGCTCCTGGAGGCCCTGCGCACCCGGGCCCGGATCGGCGGGCTTCGCTTCGAGCGGGACCCGCACCAGGAGATCCGCCCCGGTCTGGTGCCGCGCCTGGTGACCGCCGAGCAGTCGAACTCGTCGGTCGTCTACGGAGATACGTTCATTCTCAAGCTGTTGCGCCGGATCGTGCCCGGCGTCAATCCCGACCTGGAGCTGCCGCTGGCGCTGGCCCGCGAGGGCTGCCCCCGGGTGCCGCCGCCGACGGCCTGGCTGGTCGCGGACCCCGACCAGGCGCCCGGCCCGCCGCCGTCGGCCGAACCGTATGTGCTCGGGGTGCTCCAGCCGTATGTGCAGGGCGCCACGGACGGCTGGGAACTGGCGCTGCGGGAGCTCGCCAAGGGTGAGGACTTCGTCGCCGAGGCACGGGCGCTGGGCCGGGCCACCGCCGAGGTGCACACCGCGCTGGCCCGCGCGCTGCCGACGGTCACGCTCGGCCACACCCAGCTGCGCTCCCTGGTCGACGGCATGCGGGAGCGGCTCGAGGCGGCGGTGCACGCGGTGCCGTCGCTGCGGCCGTACGCGGACGGGCTCCGCACCGCGTACACGGCGCTGGACGACCTGGCCGCCGAGGGCCGCACCTGGACCGCCCAGCGGGTGCACGGCGATCTGCACCTCGGGCAGTGTCTGCGCTCCCCGGCGGGAGAGTGGTCGCTGATCGACTTCGAGGGGGAGCCGGCCCGCCCGCTGGCCGAGCGGCGGATGCCGCAGCCGGCGGTGCGCGACGTCGCCGGGATGCTGCGCTCCTTCGACTACGCGGCCCGCTCGGTGGACCCGCCGCAGCCGGAATGGGCCGTGCACTGCCGGGCGGCGTACTGCTCCGGGTACGCGCAGGCCGCGGGCCGGGATCCGCGCACGGAGCCGGTGCTGCTGCGCGCGTACGAGACCGACAAGGCGGTCTACGAGGCGGTCTACGAGGCCCGGCACCGCCCCGACTGGCTGCCCGTACCGATGGCCGCGGTGCACCGGCTCGCCGCGGCCGACCTGACCTGACCCGTTCCGACCTTCGCCCAGGAGGCTTCGCCCGTGACCCCCCGCCCCGAGTCCAGCGGTTCGCATCCGGAGCAGCCGTCCGAGCAGCGGCACGGCGAGCCGCCGGCGCCCGCACGGAAGAAGGCAGCCGTGAAGAAGGACAGTGCGAAGAAGACATCGGCGCAGAAGAGCGCCGCGGCGGCGAAGACCACGGCCACGAAGGCGGCGGCCGAGAAGTCGACGGTGAAGAAGGCGGCCGGGAAGACGACGCGGAAGACGGCGAAGAAGGCGGCCAAGACGACCAAGGCGACCGAGGCGGCGAAGGCGGCGACTGCGAAGGCGACCGAGGACGCGGCCCGCACGGCCTCGGAGCAGGCGCTGCCGGACAGTACGGGCATCGCCGCGGAGGCCCCCGTCGCGCGGTCCGCGCCGCCCGAGGTGGAGATCGCGGTCTCCCCCGCCGTGGACGCCGCCGACCGGGAGCGGCTGCTGGACGGCACCCATCACGCCCCGCACTCCGTGCTCGGCGCGCACCCGGTGCCCGGCGGGGTGGTCTTCCGGGCGTTCCGGCCGTACGCCCTGGCGGTGACCGTGGTCTCCGGAGGGCTGACCGTCGAACTGCACGACGACGGCGACGGGTTCTTCTCGGGTCTGCTGCCGCTGCGGGAGGTCCCGGCGTACCGGCTGCTGGTGACGTACGAGGGGACGACGCAGGAGACCGAGGACGCCTACCGCTTCCTGCCGACGCTCGGCGAGCTCGATCTGCATCTGATCGGCGAGGGCCGGCACGAGGAGCTGTGGACGGTGCTGGGCGCGCACCCGATGACGCACCAGGACGTCACCGGCACCCGCTTCTCGGTGTGGGCGCCGAACGCGCGCGGCGTGCGGGTGGCGGGCTCCTTCAACTTCTGGGACGGCACCGGCTTCCCCATGCGGTCGCTGGGCTCGACGGGTGTGTGGGAGCTGTTCGTGCCGGGCATCGGCGAGGGCGAGCTGTACAAGTTCGAGATCACCCGCCCCGACGGCTCGAAGACCCTGCGCGCCGACCCGCTGGCCCGCCGCACGGAGGTGCCGCCGGCGACGTCGTCGGTCATCACCTCCTCGGCGTACGAGTGGGGCGACGCCCAGTGGCTGGAGCAGCGGGCACAGGTGCCCGCGCACGAGGCACCGTTCTCCGTGTACGAGGTGCATCTGCCCTCCTGGCGGCCGGGCCTGACCTACCGTCAGCTGGCCGACCAGCTCCCCGCCTATGTCAAGGACCTCGGCTTCACCCACGTCGAGCTGATGCCGGTCGCCGAGCACCCCTTCGGGGGCTCCTGGGGCTACCAGGTCACCGGGTTCTACGCGCCCACGGCCCGCCTCGGCACCCCCGACGACTTCCGGTTCCTGGTCGACGCCCTGCACCGGGCCGGGATCGGGGTGCTGATGGACTGGGTGCCCGCGCACTTCCCGCGCGACGAGTGGGCGCTGGCGGAGTTCGACGGCCGGCCGCTGTACGAGCACGAGGATCCGCTGCGGGCGGCGCACCCGGACTGGGGAACCCTGGAGTTCGACTTCGGCCGGCGCGAGGTGCGCAACTTCCTGGTGGCCAACGCCCTGTACTGGTGCGAGGAGTTCCACATCGACGGCCTGCGGGTGGACGCCGTCGCCTCCATGCTCTACCTGGACTACTCGCGCGAGCCGGGCCAGTGGACGCCCAACGAGCACGGCGGCCGGGAGAACCTGGACGCGGTGGCGTTCCTCCAGGAGATGAACGCCACCGTGTACCGCAGGGTGCCCGGGGTCGTGACGATCGCGGAGGAGTCCACGGCCTGGGACGGCGTCACCCGGGCCACCCACCACAAGGGCCCGAGCGGCTTCGGCGGGCTGGGCTTCGGGCTGAAGTGGAACATGGGGTGGATGCACGACTCACTGCAGTACATGAGCCACGACCCGGTGCATCGCCGCCACCACCACGGCGAGATGACGTTCTCCATGGTGTACGCCTACAGCGAGAACTACGTGCTGCCGATCTCCCACGACGAGGTGGTGCACGGCAAGCGGTCCCTGGTGTCGAAGATGCCCGGCGACTGGTGGCAGCAGCGCGCGAACCTGCGCGCCTACCTGGCGTTCATGTGGGCCCACCCCGGCAAGCAACTGCTGTTCATGGGGCAGGAGTTCGCGCAGGGCGCCGAGTGGTCCGAGGCGCACGGCCCCGACTGGTGGCTGCTCGACCCGCACTACGGTGCCGAGGCCGACCACCGCGGGGTGCGCGACCTGGTGCGCGACCTCAACACCGTCTACCGGCACACCCCGGCGCTGTGGCAGGGCGACACCGAGCCGTCCGGTTTCCGCTGGGTGACCGGGGACGCCGCGGACGACAACGTGTTCGCCTTCCTGCGGTACGACGCGAGCGGCTCCCCGCTGCTGGCGGTGTCCCACTTCGCGCCGGTGGTGCGGCAGGACTACCGGATCGGGGTGCCCGACGACATCCCCGCCTGGCACGAGACGGTGAACACCGACGCCGGCCGCTACGGCGGCGGTGACCTCACGCATCCCGACCCGGTCAAGCCGGAGCCGCAGGGGTGGCACGGCTACCCGGCGAGCATCCGGCTGACCCTGCCGCCCCTGGCGACGCTGTGGCTGCGCCCTGCTTAGACCGTCAGGCTGCTTGGACCGTCAGGCCACGTCCACCAGGCCCTTGGGCAGCGGCTCGGTGTGGACCACGCCGAGCCGCTGGGTGGCGCGGGTCAGGGCCACGTACAGGTCGCTGGTGCCGTAGCGCCCCGGCTCGACGACCAGCACGGAGTCGAACTCGAGCCCCTTGGCCTGACGCGGATCCAGCAGGACCGTCCGCTGCGTCAGGTCGGGTTCGGCCCCGGCGGTGACGCCGTCCAGCCGTGCGGCCAGCACCCGGTGCAGCTCCCGCGGGGCGATGACCGCGACCCGGCCCTCGTCCGGAGTGAGCTCGCGCACCGCCTCGGCGACGGCTCCCGGGAGCTCGTCCACCGCCCTGATCCACGGCCGTACACCGGTGCTGCGCACGGAGCCGGGCGGTTCGAATCCCGGGTGCTCCGCCCGCACCACCGCCGCGGCGACGTCCATGATCTCCGCCGGGGTGCGGTAGTTGACGCCGAGCCGGGTGTGCTCCCAGCGGTCCTCGACATACGGTTCGAGGATGTCCGCCCAGGAGCCGACGCCACCGGCCTCCGAGGTCTGGGCCGGGTCGCCGACGAGGGTCATCGAGCGGGTGGGGCTGCGCCGCATCAGCAGCCGCCACGCCATCGGGGACAGCTCCTGCGCCTCGTCGACGATGATGTGCCCGAACGCCCAGGTGCGGTCGGCGGCGGCACGTTCGGCGGCGCTGCGGTGGTCGTCCTCCTCCTGCCGTTCGGCGAAGCGCTCGGCGTCGATGATGTCGTGCGCGGAGAGCACCTCGGAGGCCTCGGGGTCGTCCTCCTCCTTGTCCTCGAACTCGTAGGTCCGCGACGCGTACGACACGTCCAGGACGCCCTGGGCGTAGGCGATCTGCCGCTGCCGTTCGCGTTCGGCGCGCTCGCGGGCGAGCCGGTCGTCCTCGCCGAGGAGTTCGGCGGCCTCGTCGAGCAGCGGCACGTCGGAGACGGTCCAGTGCCGGGTGACGGGCCGGCGGATCGCGGCGGCGTCCTCGTCGGGCAGGTAGCCCTCGGGGGCGGCGAGGAAGTCGGCGACCAGCTGCTCCGGGGTGATCCGCGGCCAGAGCCGGTCGATGGCGGACCAGACCTCGGGGTTCTCGGCGAGTTCGTCGCGGATCTGGGTGATGTCGCTGGGGTCGAGCAGGTTGCTGCCGTCGTAGGGGTCGGTGCCGATGCGCTCGGCGACCATGTCGGTGAGCGCGTTGAGGATGTGGCCCTCGAAGTGTTCCCGGGCCACGTTGTGCGCCAGCCCGGTGGCGCGGGTGCGTTCCCGGGCGACGTTGACCAGGCCGTCGTCCAGCATGAGGATCTCGCGGTCGTGCTCGATCGCGATCACCGGGTCGGGCAGCGCCTGCCGGTCGCGTACGACGTCGGCGAGGACGTCGGCCATCCGCGCCGCGCCCTTGACGGCGGCGGCCTCGGGGGTGTCCGTACGGGTGGTCCGCACCCCGGGGTACAGCTCACCCACGGTCGCGAGGAGCACGCCGGTCTCGCCGAGGCTCGGGAGCACCTCCCCGATGTAGCCGAGGAACGCCGGGTTGGGGCCGACGATCAGGACGGCGCGGCGGGCCAGCAGTTCGCGGTGCTCGTAGAGCAGGTATGCGGCGCGGTGCAGGGCCACGGCGGTCTTGCCGGTGCCGGGGCCGCCCTCGACGACCAGCACCCCGCGGTGCGGGGCGCGGATGATGCGGTCCTGGTCGGCCTGGATGGTGCGCACGATGTCGCCCATGCGGCCGGTGCGCGCGGAGTTGAGGGCGGCGAGCAGGACGGCGTCGCCCGTGGGGTCCTCGTGTCCGGTGCGGGTCTCGTCGCCGAGGTCGAGGATCTCGTCGTGCAGGGCGGTGACCCTGCGTCCCTCGGTGGCGATGTGCCGGCGGCGCCTGAGCCCCATCGTGGTGTGCCCGGTGGCCAGGTAGAAGGGGCGGGCGACCCGGGCGCGCCAGTCGATGAGGATCGGCGTCCGCTCGGTGTCGTCGGCGCGCAGCCCGATGCGGCCGATGTGGTGCGTCCGGCCCGACGTGAGGTCGATCCGGCCGAAGCAGAGGGAGCCGTCCACGGCGTTCAGCGCGGCGAGCAGCCCGGAGCGCTCGGCGACCAGGATGTCGCGCTCCAGCCTGGCCTGCCGGGGGGTGTGGCCCTGGGCCAGCGCGTCCGCGACACCGGTCTCGGCGTCACCGCGCAGGACGTCCACGCGTGCGTACAGTCCGTCGATGAATTCCTGTTCCTGCCGCAATTCATCGTCCGGAAATTCGGTGTTTGACAATTCCGCTCCCGCCCGCATATACTGTGCTCACTGGACTTCACCGCGCCTTCGTTCATGCGAAGTCGCGAACCAATGAATATACGCAGGGAAAACCCCCGGACGCAATTGCCCGGGGGTTTATTCGTGTCCGGACCCGCGCCTCGCGTCGGGCCGATCCGCAGGTCAGAGCACTTCTTCCAGCTCCTGGCGCAGCCGCCGTCCGGGCCTGGCCCCCACCATCGACCGCAGCGGTTCCCCGCCGCGAAAGACCATGAAGGTGGGCATCGACAGCACCTTGTACGCGTTGGGCGTCCCGGGATTGGCGTCCACATTCAGCTGGACCACCTTCAGCCGGCCCTCCTCCTCGGCGGCCAGCGCGCCCAGCACCGGGGCCATCTGCCGGCACGGCGGACACCAGTCGGCCGTGAACTCCACCAGCACGGGCAGTTCCGCCCCGAGCACCTCCCGTGCGAAGTCCTCGTCCGTCACCTCGGGCACACCGCTCACCGCAGCTCCCCTCCCAGTTCGCACACCGGCTCCGGACCTCCCGGAACCGCCGCGTCGGCGGCCAGCGCCTCCCGGGCCCGCTCGGCCCGCGCCAGCTGCTCCCCGACCTTCGCCCGCACCGTCCGCAGCTCACCGATGAGCGCGTCGAGCTCGTCCAGCTTGCGCCGGTAGACCTGGAGCGAGGCGGGGCACGTGTCGCCCTCGGGGTGCCCGGCGCGCAGACACTCCACGAAGGGGCGGGTCTCCTCCAGGTCGAACCCGGAGTCCTGAAGCGTACGGATCTGCCGCAGCAGCTTCAGGTCGCTCTCGTCGTAGGTCCGGTAGCCGTTCGTGGCCCGCCGGGCCGGCAACAGCCCGCGCGACTCGTAGTACCGCAGCGTCCGCGTGGTGGTCCCGGCCCGTGCGGCCAGCTCGCCGATTCGCATACGGACGAACGTAAGCCTTGACGTCGGCGTCAAGGAAAGGGCGGGAGGAGCGGAGGGAGCCGGGAGGGACGGGAAAGGGCCGAGCGGCCGGGCTCGTGGGGGAGGTGGCCCGGCCGTCCGGCCGTGGGGGGAGGAGGCCCGGCAGGGTGGGTGCCGGGCCTCCGGGGCCGGGCGGCAGGGCTACGGGGGAGCGCCCTGCCGCCCGGGGTCCGCGGGGAGCGGGCCGGCCGTCAGGCCTTCGCCAGCTCCTTCTCGCCGCCCGGCTCGGCCTGCTCGGCGCCGGAGCCGTCCGCGTCGCCGGCGCCGCCGTGGTCGTCCAGGAGCGTCCGCTCGTCGAAGGGGGCCCGGCCGGCGAGGACCTCGTCCACCCGGTCCCGGTCGATCTCCTTGGTCCAGGTGCCGATCAGGACGGTGGCGATGGCGTTGCCCGCGAAGTTGGTCAGGGCGCGCGCCTCGCTCATGAAGCGGTCGATGCCGACGATCAGGCCGATGCCGTCCACCAGGGCGGGCTTGTGCGACTGCAGACCGCCGGCCAGCGTGGCGAGACCGGCGCCGGAGACACCGGCTGCGCCCTTCGAGGCAACGAGCAGGAAGAGCAGCAGCGGGATCTGCTCGCCGATGGACATCGGGGTGCCCATGGCGTCCGCGATGAACAGCGAGGCCATGGTCATGTAGATCATGGTGCCGTCGAGGTTGAACGAGTAGCCGGTCGGGACGGTGATGCCGACCACCGGCTTGCTGACGCCCAGGTGCTCCATCTTCGCGATGAGGCGCGGCAGCGCCGACTCCGAGGAGGAGGTGGACAGGATCAGCAGGAACTCGCGGCCCAGGTACTTGAAGAGCGAGAAGACGTTCACTCCCGCGATGACCCGCAGCAGCGTACCCAGGACCACGAAGATGAAGAGCACGCAGGTGGTGTAGAAGCCGAGCATCAGCACGGCCAGGCTCTTGAGGGCGTCGACGCCGGCCGAGCCGGTGACCGCCGCGATGGCGCCGAAGGCACCGATCGGGGCCGCCCACATGATCATCGCCAGGACGCGGAAGACCAGCCGCTGGATGTGCTCGATGCCGCGCAGCACGGGCTGTCCGGCGGAGCCCATGGCCTGCAGGGCGAAGCCGCAGAGCAGGGCGATCAGCAGGGTCTGCAGGACCTCGCCCGCGGTGAAGGCGGAGACGATCGTCGTCGGGATGATGCCCATCAGGAAGTCGACGGTGCTCTTGGCCTCCGCGTCGACCTGCGCCTGGCCGGTCTCCTTGACGGCGTCGGTCACCGCCAGGCCCGTACCCGGGTCCAGGATGTTGCCGACGATCAGGCCGATGGCGAGGGCGACGACCGACATCACCAGGAAGTAGCCCAGGGCGATGCCGCCGACGGCGCCGACCTTGGCGGCCTTCCGTACGGAGCCGATGCCCAGCACGATGGTGCAGAAGATGATCGGCGAGATCATCATCTTGATCAGGTTGACGAACCCGGTGCCCAGCGGCTTCAGCTCGGTCGCGAAGTCGGGGGCGATCAGGCCGACGGCGATGCCGAGGGCGACCGCGATGATCACCGCGATGTAGAGATAGTGCGTGCGGTCGCGCTTGGCTCTGGGTGCGGCAGGTGCCGTAGCGGCTGTGCTGGACACGGCGGCCCTCCTTGACGGCGTCGTCGGCATCACCGGCGTGCGGCTCACGTCCGGGGAGATGGGGTCAGGGCCCGTCGTCGGGCCCAGGGGGAATGCCGTGACTATGTCCTGCCTTGTGAGCGCGGTCACCCTTCCGTTCATTTAGTTCACCGTGGAAGCGGCAGGCAGACTGACGGCATGCGCATCCCCCTCCCCCGGCCCCGCAGCCTCGCGGGTCAGCTGTTCGCCATGCAGGCCGTGCTCATCACGGTCGTCGTGGCGGGGTACGCGCTGTTCACGTACGTCAGCGACCGCAGCCAGGCCGAGGAGGCGGCGGGCCGGCAGGCGACCGCGGTGGCCCGTTCGGTCGCCGACTCGCCGTCCGTGCGGGAGGCGATCCGTACGCCGGATCCGTCGGCGCGGCTCCAGCCGTACGCGCTGGCGGTGGTGCGCGACACCGACGTGGACTTCGTCACCATCATGAATCCGCGGGGGATCCGCTGGACCCACCCCAACCCCGACCAGATCGGTCTGCTCTTCCAGGGCCACACCGCCCCGGCGCTGCGCGGCCGTACCTTCACCGAGACCTACACCGGTACCCTCGGGCCGTCGGTCCGGGCGGTCACCCCGATCCGGGACGACGGCCGTATCGTCGGCCTGGTCAGCGCGGGCATAAGGGTCGAGGAGATCAGCCAGCGCGCCCAGGGCCAGCTGACCGCGCTGCTCGTGGTCGCGGCGGGCGCGCTCGCGCTGGGCGCGGTCGGCACGTACGTCATCAACGCGCGGCTGCGCCGGCACACGCACGGCATGAACGCCACCGAGCTCAGTCATATGCACGACTACCATCAGGCCGCGCTGCACGCCGTGCGCGAGGGGCTGCTGATGCTGGACGGCCAGTACCGGGTGGCGCTGATCAACGACGGCGGCCGGGAGCTGCTGGGTGTGGACCAGGAGGAGGACGTGGTGGGCAGGTCGGTGGCGGAGCTGGGCCTGCCGGCGCCGCTGACGGGCGCGCTGCTCGCCTCGGAGCCCCGGGTGGACGAGGTGCATCTGGCCGCGGACCGGGTGCTGGTGGTGAACACCTCGCCGGTCAGCGGCGGCCAGCGGCGCGGCTCGGTGGTGACGCTGCGGGACGTGACCGAGCTGCAGTCGCTCATGGGTGAGCTGGACTCGGAGCGGGGCTTCACGCAGGCGCTGCGTTCGCAGGCGCACGAGGCGGCGAACCGGCTGCACACCGTGGTCTCGCTGATCGAGCTGGGCCGGGCCGAGGAGGCGGTGGACTTCGCCACGGCCGAGCTGGAACTGGCGCAGGCGCTCACCGACCAGGTGGTCGCGGCGGTGAGCGAGCCGGTGCTGGCGGCGCTACTCCTCGGCAAGACCGCGCAGGCCAACGAGCGGGGCGTGGAGCTGGTGGTGTCGGCGGACAGCCGCCTGGACGACGGCCTCCTGCCGGACTCGCTGCCCGCCCGTGACCTGGTGACCATCCTCGGCAACCTGATCGACAACGCGGTGGACGCGGCGCAGGGCGGAGTCCGGCCCCGCGTGACGGTCACCGCGTCGACCGGACAGGACGGCGCGGAACTGGTCCTCCGGGTCTCCGACACCGGCCCGGGTGTGGATCCCGACCACGCGGAGGCGGTCTTCCGGCGGGGCTTCACCACCAAGCCGTCCGGCCCGGGCGGCCGGGGCCTGGGCCTCGCCCTCGTCCAGCAGGCGGTGGCCCGGCACGGTGGAACCCTGTCGGTGACCTCCGGCGACGAGGGCGGCGCGGTGTTCGAGGCCCGGCTGCCGCTGAGGACCCCGGCCCCGGGCACGCGGGCGGAAGAAGCCGAAGGGCCGGGAAGCACGCGGGCCGGGACGGATTCGGGAAGCACGCGGGCCGACGCCGCCCGTGGCGTGGCTCCCGGCGCGGCCGCACAGGACCCAGGAGCCCGCACATGACCGAGCGGCCCATCAGAGTGCTCGTCGTCGAGGACGACCCGGTCGCCGCGGACGCCCACGTGATGTACGTCGGCCGGGTACCGGGGTTCGTCGCGGTCGGCAAGGCGTACACCGGCGCGGAGGCCCGCCGCGCCCTGGAGCGCACGCCCGTCGACCTGCTCCTCCTCGACCTGCACCTGCCGGACGTGCACGGCCTCCAGCTGGCCCGCTCGCTCCGTGCGGCCGGCCACCACGCCGACGTGATCGCGGTGACCTCGGCGCGGGACCTGGCGGTCGTCCGCGAGGGGGTGTCCCTGGGCGTCGTCCAGTACGTCCTGAAGCCGTTCACGTTCGCGACCCTGCGGGACCGTCTGGTGCGGTACGCGGAATTCCACGCGGCGGTGGGCGAGGCCAGCGGCCAGGACGAGGTCGACCGAGCCCTGGCCGCCCTGCGCGCGCCCGGCCCGGCCGCCCTGCCGAAGGGCCTGAGCGCCCCGACCCTGGAACGGGTGACGGTGGCCCTCCGCGACGCCGGCGAGGGCCTCACGGCCGCCGGCGTGGCGGAAGCGGTCGGCATCTCCCGCATCACTGCCCGCCGCTACCTGGAACACCTGGTCGACGCGGGCCGCGCGGCCCGCCGCCCCCAGTACGGCACGGTGGGCCGCCCGGAGCTGATGTACTGGTGGGTTCGGGGAGCGGAGAAAGGGGGTTGAGGTAGTAAGGGGACGTTCATGCCGCCCTCGCGTACCCCACGGAGTGGGGCAATGTCGGCGGCGCCCCGCAGCAGGCGGGTCGCGTGCACATGGCGATCGAGGCGCACCCCGTCGGCACGACCGAGCTCGCGCCGCACACCTCGAGGCCGCCGCTGCCTTCACCCGTGCCAACGCCTCCGCCGAAGCCGCCAGAGCCCGCGCCCGTGCCCTCGCCGCCGGACAACCGGACTGACGCCTCCGCCCCGCCGTCCTCACCCCGTGCCGGGCTCCGGTGTGGCCAGGCGGGCCGGTGGGGGCAGGGGGGTGTTGTGGGGGCCGTGGGCGAGGGCCTGGATGATGTAGGCCGCGAAGCGGCGGGATGCGGCGGGGCGGGCGGTGGGTGAGGCCGTCTGCAGGCCCTTGTTGGCCAGGAGCATGAGGACGAGGTCGTCCGGTACGAAGTCGGAGCGCAGCCGGCCCGTGCGCTTCGCGCGGCCGGCCAGGTCGGTGATCGCCTCGAGCATGTGGCCGTGGCCGACGGTCGCCGTGAAGGCCCGGGGGTAGGCCGACAGGAATGCCTCGGTGAAGCCCCGGTCCTGTGCGTGCAGGACGCAGATGCGCTCGATGACCTGGCACAGCCCGCGCCAGGGGTCGGGATCCGCGCGGGCCTCGTCGATGATGTCCCGGCATGCTCGCAACTGGTCCTCGAAGGCGGCCGTGACCAGGGCCTCCTTGGTCGGGAAGTGCCGGTACAGCGTGGCCGGTCCGACGCCGGCGCGGCGGGCGACGTCCCGCATCGGGACGGTGAGGCCGTCGACCGAGAACAGCGCCCTGGCGGCGTCGAGGAGCCGGTCACGGTTGTCGCGGGCGTCGGAGCGCAGAGTGTGAGGCACTTTCGCGGTCATGCTCTCACTTTAGGAGAAACGGACGGGGGCGTCCGTTAGCGTCCGGAACGGAACTCACCTGGAGGAGAACACCGTGAAGGCCGTGAAGATTCGCGCGTACGGCGCCTCGGAAGGACTGGCCGTCGTCGACCTGCCCGCTCCCTCCCCGGCCGAGGGGGAGGTACTGATCGACGTCGAGGCGGTGGGGGTCGCCGGTGCGGACGTGGTGATCCGCAGGGGTGACCTGGCCGCCTACGGCTTCGAGCCGGGGTTCGTCCCGGGCAGCGAGGTTGCGGGGACAGTCACGGCCGTCGGCAGGGATGTGGACGCGTCGTGGACCGGCCGGCGGGTGTGGGCCTTCACCGGTGTCGGCGGAGGTTACGTGGAGCAGGCGTGCGTGCCGCTCGACCAGGTGCTGCCCCTGCCGGAAGGGCTGGAGCCGGCCGACGCGGTCACCCTCGGAAGCTCCGGGGCGGTGGCCCACTTCGCCCTGGAACACACCCGTTTCACCCCCGGCGAGGCGGTGCTGGTGCGCGGGGCGGCGGGCAGCATCGGTGTCGTCGCCGTGCAGTTGGCGGCCCGCGGGGGCGCCTCCGCCGTGGCCGTGACCACGTCGTCGGCCGAACGGGGCGAGCGGCTGCGCCGGCTGGGCGCGACGCATGTGCTGGACCGCTCCGGGGACGGCGGGCCCGATGCTCCGGAGGGCTTCGACGTCGTCCTCGACGTCGTGGGCGGCGCCGGACTGCCGGGACTGTTCGACCGGCTCCGCCCGAACGGGCGCCTGGTGGCCGTCGGCGCGGTGGGCGGCCCACCGCCCGCGGACTTCGGGATGACGCTGATGGCCCAGTTCCAGAGGTCGCTGTCGTTCGCCACCTTCAGCGCCGCCACGGTTCCCGCGGCGGATCTGCGGGCCGTGCGCGAGGACCAGTTCGCGGCCGCGACACGGGGCGGACTCACCACGGTGCGGCACGACGTCCTCCCTCTCGACAAGGCGGTCGTGGCGCACCAGCGGATGGACGCCGGCGAGGTCTTCGGCCGGATCGTGCTCGCGCCCTGACGCGCCCGCCCTCACCCCCCTCCAACGGAAAGGACACCCCCATGTCCGCACCCGCACCCCCCGCCTCCGGCGCCACCCTGCGCGTCGACGTGTGGATGGATTTCTGCTGCCCCGCCTGCTACTTGGCCGAGCCACGGCTGGAGGAGGCCGTGGCGGCCGAGGGCGGCACCGCGAGGATCACCGTCGTACGGCACTCCTTCGAGCTGCTGCCCGACGTCGACGCCACACGCGTCGACTCCTTCGGGTACGTGCTGCACAAGTACGGCGGTGACCGGGCCGCGGCCGAGCGGCACGAGCGGGGCATGGCCCGCCTCGCGGGCGACCAGGGCCAGGAGTACCGGCTGCACCGCCCGAGCTCCAACGGCTTCCACGCGCACCGCTTCCTGCACCTGGCCCGGGCGCACGGACAGGGCGACGCCTTCTTCGTCCGCCTGCAACGCGACCTGTTCACCGAGGCGGTCGACATCTACGACACCGCGTACCTGGTGGAGACGGCCACCCGGCTCGGTGTTCCGGCCGAGGAGGCCGAGGCGACGGCGCGCACGGACGCCTACGCCGACGCCGTGCGCGCCGACCGGCGCACCGCTCTCGACGCGGGCGTCACCGGGGTCCCGTTCACCGTGTTCGACAGCCGGCTCGCCATCCCCGGCGTCGCGACCGCCGACGCCTACCGCGACGCCATCCGTGCGGCCCGACAGGACGAGGAGCAGACCGTATGAGCACCGACCCCCAGCCCTTCACGATCCTCGACGTCCCCACCGACGCCTTCTGCGATCCCGACACGGGTGTCTGCGCCGTACCGCTGCCCGCGCTGCCGGCGCCGGACGGCGAGGAGGACGGCACCGGTACCCGTCCGGCCGTTCCGGACGGCCCTGCGGCGGTGGATTTGCGCCGCGCGGACGGCCGTCGCGCGGGGAACTGAGCGGGGTATCGCGTCGCACGGGGATTCGAGCACCGTGCGCCCGCACCCCGGCGGCGGCGCGGGCGGCATCGACGACGGCCTACGCATATGCCCACTGAGCTTGCCGTTCACCATCGGCGGCGTGTTCCCCGCGCCAAGCCACCGCTCCTCTCCCGGCGAACCGACTCCCCGGTAGCCGTACCTTCCTACAATCAGTGATCCTGGCCGAACAGACCGTAGTCACCCCTTGCGCGCGGGCCTAGCTTGAGGGCCGTGCACCATCCCTCCGCGCGTACCGACCGCCATCCGCCCCCGCCGTTCAACGCCCCCGCCGCCCGCCGGCTGCGGACCGCCCTGGGCATGGGCCCCGAGCACGTCGCCCACGCCCTGCGCGGCTCGTACGGACTGCCGTACGTCACCCCCGCGCTCGTCGCCGCCTGGGAACGCGGGACCGCCACCCCCTCCCATCCCGAACTCGCCGCCCTGGCCGGTGCGCTGTGGTGCTCGCCCGGGGAACTCATAGGGCGGCCGCGCTCCTTGCGCGAGCACCGGGTCGCGCGCGGTCTGGCCCCCGAGGACGTCGCCCGCACCGTCGGCCACGAACTGCACGCGTATCTGCGGATGGAGGAGACGGGCCACTGGCGCGGCACCGAGCGGCAGTCGGCCGCGCTGGCCCGGATGCTCGGCCTGTCCCTGGCCGACGTCATCACCGTCACCGGCCGGGAGGACCGGCTCGCGGAGCTGCTGCGCAGCGCGGCGACGACGCGCTGGCAGGCGTACGTGCGTCCGGTGTCGAAGATCGCCCCACTGGAACGCCGCCCGCTGGAGGAGGCCCTCCACCGCCTCCACCAGGACTACCAGGGCCACATGGCCGCCACCCTCAGCTGGGGCGGCGGCCACGGCGACGCGGGCGACAGCGGCCGCGAGTTCCTCGACCGCATCGTCGACCACTTCTGGACGGCGGTCGGGGACGCGACCCGGTGAGCGGAGCGCCCCTCCCGGAAGCGGGACCCGTCCGGTGAGCCTTCCTAGAAGACCGACTCCGCCTCGTCCATCCGGTCCTTCGGGACCGTCTTCAGTTCGGTGACCGCCTCCGCGAGCGAGACCATCACGATGTCGGTGCCCCGCAGGGACGTCATCCTGCCGAACTCGCCCTGGTGCGCCGCCTCCACGGCGTGCCAGCCGAAGCGGGTCGCGAGGACGCGGTCGTACGCCGTCGGTACGCCGCCGCGCTGGACGTGGCCGAGGATGACCGGCTTCGCCTCCTTGCCGAGGCGGCGCTCCAGTTCGTATGCCAGGGCCGTGCCGATGCCCTGGAAGCGCTCGTGGCCGAACTTGTCGATCTCGCCCTTGCCGTAGTCCATGGTGCCGTCGGCCGGGTGCGCGCCCTCGGCGACGCAGATCACCGCGAACTTCTTGCCGCGGGCGAAGCGTTCCTCGACCATCTTGACCAGCTGGGCCGGGTCGAAGGGACGTTCCGGCAGACAGATGCCGTGGGCGCCGGCGGCCATGCCGGACTCCAGGGCGATCCAGCCGGCGTGCCGGCCCATGACCTCGACGACCATCACCCGCTGGTGGGACTCGGCGGTCGTCTTCAGGCGGTCCATCGCCTCGGTGGCGACGCCGACAGCGGTGTCGAAGCCGAAGGTGCGGTCGGTGGAGGAGATGTCGTTGTCGATCGTCTTCGGGACGCCGACCACCGGCAGGCCCGCCTCGGACAGCATGTGGGCCGCGGTGAGCGTGCCCTCGCCGCCGATCGGGATCAGCGCGTCGATGCCGAAGTCGTGGATCATGTCGGAGGCGTTCTCGCAGGCCTCGCGCAGCCGGTCGCGCTCCAGCCGGGCGGAGCCGAGGATGGTGCCGCCGCGGGCCAGGATGCCGCTGACCGCGTTGAGGTCGAGGGTGCGGTAGCGGCCGTCCAGCAGGCCCGAGTAGCCGTCCTCGAAGCCGATGACCTCGTCGCCGTAGTTGTCGACCGCTCGGTGCACGACCGACCGGATCACTGCGTTCAGGCCGGGGCAGTCGCCGCCTGCGGTGAGAACTCCGATACGCATCGTGCTGTGTCTCCTGGTCCCTGTCGATACCGGTGAGCCAGTCCCGATTGTTTCATGTCCCCCGGAGCGGTGCCGACGACGGACGGACGGGCGTCCTAGCCAGCGCCAGAGGTATTGTCAAGAGGGATCTGCTCACCTCGGTGGGCGATTTTTGTGGCCCCAGGATGACACCTGCGGCCCGCCGGCCACTCGCACGGCCCCCCGACGAGGACGACTCCTGCTGCCCCCGACGAAACGGAGAGCGCGCGTGACCCGCAGCGTGTACGTGACCGGCATCGACCGCGGCGACGGCCGGCAGATCGTCGAACTGGGGGTCATGGAGCTGCTGACCCGGCAGGTCGACCGGGTCGGGGTGTTCCGCCCCCTGGTGCACGACGGCCCCGACCGTCTCTTCGAACTGCTGCGGGCCCGCTACCGGCTCACCCAGGACCCGGCCACCGTCTACGGCCTCGACTACAACGAGGCGTCCGCGCTCCAGGCCGAACAGGGGACGGACGAACTGGTGTCCACCCTCGTCGACCGGTTCCACCGGGTGGCCCGCGACTACGACGTCGTCCTCGTCCTCGGCACCGACTACGCCGACACCCAGTTCCCCGACGAGCTGTCCCTGAACGCCCGCCTCGCCAACGAGTTCGGCGCCTCGGTGATCGGGGTCGTGGGCGGCCGCAAGCAGACCGCCGAGTCGGTGCGTGCCGAGGCCCGCAACGCCTACCGCGCCTACGCCACCCTGGGCTGCGACGTGCTCGCCATGGCGGTCAACCGGGTCGCCCGCGAGGACCGGGACGAGATCGCCGAGCGGCTCGCCAGCCGGCTGCCCGTGCCCTGCTACGTGTTCCCCGACGAGCCGGCGCTCTCCGCCCCGACCGTCTGGCAGATCGCGAACACCCTCGGTGCGAAGGTGGTGCTCGGCGACGACTCCGGGCTCGCCCGCGACGCCCTGGACTTCGTCTTCGGCGGTGCGATGCTGCCGAACTTCCTCGCCGCGCTGACCCCGGGATGCCTGGTGATCACTCCGGGGGACCGTGCGGACCTGGTCGTGGGCGCGCTGGCCGCGCACAGCGCCGGCACCCCGCCGATCGCCGGGGTGCTGCTGACCCTGGGCGAGGTTCCGGCCGAGCACATCCTCACCCTCGCGGACCGCCTCGCCCCCGGCACCCCCGTGCTGTCGGTGCCGCGCACCAGCTTCCCCACCGCCGAGCAGCTCTTCTCCATGGAGGGCAAGCTGAACGCGGCCACCCCGCGCAAGGCGGAGCGGGCGCTCGGCCTCTTCGAGCGCTACGCCGACACCGCCGAGCTCACCCGGCGCGTCTCCGCGCCGAGCAGCGACCGGGTCACCCCGATGATGTTCGAGCACAAGCTGCTCGAGCAGGCCCGCTCCGACCTGCGCCGGGTGGTGCTCCCCGAGGGCACCGAGGAGCGGGTGCTGCACGCGGCGGAGGTGCTGCTGCGCCGGGGCGTGTGCGAACTGACCCTGCTCGGTGACGTGGACCAGATCCGCAAGAAGGCCGCCGACCTCGGCGTCGACCTGGGCGACACCCAGCTGATCGACCCCGCCGTCTCCGAGCTGCGGGAGTCCTTCGCCGAGCAGTACGCGGCCCTGCGCGCCCACCGGGGCGTGACCGTGGAGCTGGCCTACGACGTCGTCTCCGACGTGAACTACTTCGGCACGCTGATGGTGCAGGAGGGCCTCGCCGACGGCATGGTGTCCGGCTCGGTGCACTCCACGGCCGCGACGATCCGGCCGGCCTTCGAGATCATCAAGACCCGCGAGGACGCGCGGATCGTCTCCTCCGTCTTCTTCATGTGCCTGGCCGACAAGGTGCTCGTCTACGGCGACTGCGCGGTCAACCCGGACCCGGACGCCGAGCAGCTCGCCGACATCGCCGTGCAGTCGGCCGCCACGGCCGCGCGGTTCGGCGTGAAGCCGCGGATCGCGATGCTGTCGTACTCGACGGGCACGTCCGGCACCGGCGCCGACGTCGACAAGGTGCGCACCGCCACCGAGCTGGTGCGCTCCCGCCGGCCCGATCTGCGGATCGAGGGGCCGATCCAGTACGACGCGGCCGTCGAGCCGTCGGTCGCGGCGACCAAGCTGCCGGGCTCGAAGGTGGCGGGGCAGGCGACCGTGCTGGTCTTCCCCGACCTGAACACCGGCAACAACACCTACAAGGCCGTGCAGCGCTCGGCCGGCGCGATCGCCGTCGGCCCGGTCCTCCAGGGCCTGCGCAAGCCGGTCAACGACCTGTCCCGGGGCGCCCTGGTGCAGGACATCGTCAACACCGTCGCCATCACGGCGATCCAGGCCCAGTCCCCGGCCCCGAGCGGCCCGGGTTCCCCGAGCGAGAAGGCAGCCGATCAGTGAGCCCGTCCCGTGTCCTCGTCCTCAACTCCGGTTCCTCGTCGGTGAAGTACCAGCTGCTGGAGATGCACGGCAGCAAGCGGCTGGCCACCGGTCTGGTCGAGCGGATCGGCGAGCGGACCTCGCTGGTGCGGCACACCCCGCTCGCGTCGGGCGGGGAGACCCGCGAGCGGACCGGGCAGGTCGCCGACCACGATGCCGCGCTGAAGGCGATGGCCGAGGAGCTGGCGGCCGACGGGCTGGGCCTGGACTCCCCCGAGTTGGCCGCGATCGGCCACCGCGTGGTGCACGGCGGGAAGCGCTTCACCGATCCGACGGTGATCGACGAGCAGGTGCTGGCGGAGATCGAGCGGCTGATCCCGGTGGCGCCACTGCACAATCCGGCCAATCTGACCGGCATCCGCACGGCCATGGCGCTGCGTCCCGATCTGCCGCAGGTCGCCGTCTTCGACACCGCCTTCCACACCACGATGCCGGAGTCGGCCGCCCGCTACGCGATCGACGTGAGGACCGCCGACGCGCACCGCATCCGCCGCTACGGCTTCCATGGCACCTCGCACGCGTACGTCTCCCGGGCGACCGCGCGGCTGCTGGGCCGGGCGCCGGAGGAGGTGAACGTCATCGTGCTGCACCTGGGCAACGGGGCGTCCGCCTCGGCCGTGCGGGGCGGCCGCTGTGTGGACACCTCCATGGGGCTGACCCCCTTGGAGGGGCTGGTGATGGGTACGCGGTCGGGAGACCTGGATCCTGCCGTCATCTTCCATTTGATGCGCGTTGGCGGAATGTCCGCCGACGAGATCGACACTCTTCTGAACAAGAAGAGCGGTCTGGTCGGACTGTGCGGCGACAACGACATGAGGGAGATCCGGCGGCGGATCGACGAGGGCGACCGGGAGGCGGAGCTGGCGTTCGACATCTACATTCACCGTCTGAAGAAGTACATCGGTGCCTACTACGCCGTGCTCGGTCGGGTGGACGCCGTGGCCTTCACCGCCGGGGTCGGCGAGAACGCCGCTCCGGTGCGGGCGGCGGCCGTGGCGGGCCTGGAAGGAATGGGTCTGGCGGTGGACGAGGGGCGCAACGCCGTACGCGGCGGCGGGCCGCGGCTGATCTCGCCCGAGGGCGCGCGGGTCGCGGTCGCGGTGGTACCGACGGACGAGGAAATGGAGATCGCACAGCAGACATACGCACTGGTCGGAAAGAACAACTGAGCAGGGACTTTCTCATTTGTACATTCCGCCAGACGGAATATTCCGTAGCGAAACAAACCGATAGGATCGCCCCATGCGCCGTTCGAAAATCGTCTGTACTCTCGGCCCCGCGGTCGACTCCCACGAGCAGCTTGTCGCCCTGATCGAAGCCGGCATGAACGTGGCCCGCTTCAACTTCAGCCACGGCTCGCACGCCGAGCACCAGGGCCGGTACGACCGGGTCCGTGCCGCCGCCAAGGAGACCGGCAGGGCCATCGGTGTCCTCGCCGACCTCCAGGGCCCGAAGATCCGCCTGGAGACCTTCGCGGAGGGTCCCGTCGAGCTGATGCGCGGTGACGAGTTCACCATCACCACCGAGGACGTCCCGGGCGACAAGACGATCTGCGGGACGACCTACAAGGGCCTGCCGGGCGATGTCTCGCGCGGCGACCAGATCCTGATCAACGACGGCAACGTCGAGCTGAAGGTGCTGGACGTCGAGGGCACCCGGGTGAAGTCGATCGTCATCGAGGGCGGCGTCATCTCCGACCACAAGGGCATCAACCTGCCCGGCGCGGCCGTGAACGTGCCGGCGCTGTCCGAGAAGGACGTCGAGGACCTGCGGTTCGCCCTGCGGATGGGCTGCGACCTGGTCGCCCTGTCCTTTGTCCGGGACGCCAAGGACGTCGCCGACGTGCACCGCGTGATGGACGAGGAGGGCCGCCGGGTCCCCGTCATCGCCAAGGTGGAGAAGCCGCAGGCGGTGGAGAACATGGAGGACGTCGTGATGGCGTTCGACGGTGTGATGGTCGCCCGCGGTGACCTCGCCGTCGAGTACCCGCTCGAGAAGGTCCCCATGGTGCAGAAGCGCCTGATCGAGCTGTGCCGGCGCAACGCCAAGCCGGTGATCGTGGCGACCCAGATGATGGAGTCGATGATCACCAACTCCCGGCCGACCCGCGCCGAGGCGTCCGACGTGGCCAACGCGATCCTGGACGGCGCCGACGCGGTGATGCTGTCCGCCGAGTCCAGCGTGGGCGCGTACCCGATCGAGACGGTGCGGACGATGTCGAAGATCGTCCAGGCGGCCGAGCAGGAGCTGCTGTCCAAGGGCCTCCAGCCGCTGGTGCAGGGCAAGAAGCCGCGTACGCAGGGCGGTTCGGTGGCCCGTGCCGCCTGCGAGATCGCGGACTTCCTCGGCGGCAAGGGCCTGGTGGCCTTCACCCAGTCCGGCGACACCGCCCGGCGGCTGTGCCGCTACCGCGCCGTCCAGCCGATCCTGGCGTTCACCACCGACGAGTCCACCCGCAACCAGCTGGCGCTCAGCTGGGGCGTGGAGCCGCACGTCGTGCCGTTCGTGAACAGCACCGACGAGATGGTCGAGCTGGTGGAGCAGGAGCTGGTCCGGCTGAGCCGGTTCGGCGAGGGCGACATCGTGGTGATCACGGCCGGCTCGCCGCCCGGCGTCGCCGGCACGACCAACATGGTCCGGGTCCACCACCTGGGCGGCGCGACGTCCTGACCCGTACCACGCGCGTACGACACCGAGGGCGCCCCCTGTGGACGGGGGCGCCCTCGGTGCTGCGGCTCACGGAAGGGTGCTGACGGCGGCTCAGTCGGTGACGTACTGGTGCAGTCCCGGCACGTGCAGGGTGCCGCCGAACTGGCCGGCCTGCTGCACCTTCACGTTGGTGAAGTAGATCAGCGGGATGTTGAGCGGCGGCGGGTGCTCCGGGTCGAACGTGATCGGGATCAGGCCGAGCAGGTTGCCGGAGATGCTCTCGGTGTACATCACGGTGTCGCCGTCGCGGATCGTGGACGTCGATCCCTTGGCGGCCTGCACGTGGTAGGTCTTGCCGGACTGGTCGTCCTTGACCGTCTGATGCAGGTCCCCGATGTCGGTGCCGTCGGATATGACGTACTTCAACACCTTCTTGACGGTGCCGTTGGCGGTCCGCACCTCGACGATGCCCTTGTAGTCGGCGCCCTTCAGCAGCAGCGAGCTGGCGTTCAGGAACCACGGGTCGTCGGGCAGCGGGACCTTGTTGTCGACGCCGCCCTCGGCGTCCGTGGCGACCGGGCAGTCCTCGAGGTCGACGCCGGGCGTCTCGGAGGGGCTGGGCGAGGCGGTGGCGCCCGGAGTGGCGGTCGCCCCCGCCGTGGGCTCCTCGGCCTTCTCCGTGGCGTCCCCGGCCGCCTTGGAGGCCGTGTCGCCGACGTCCTTCGCGACGTCCCGCACGGTGTCCTCCACCGTGTCGGTGGCCGTCTTCTTCGTGCCCTCGGCCGTCTTGCCGGAGTCGGCGGGGGCGGAGGACGAGGCGGAGGAGGACGGGGTGGGGCTCGGGGCCGTCTCCTCCTCCTTCTTGTCCCCGGGAGTGAAGACGTCCTTCAGGGCGTCGCCGATGTCCTCGAGGAGGTTGCGGTCGGTCTCCGACGGGGAGGGCGCGGGCTCGGTGCGCTCCTCGTCGGCGGACTGGCCGCCCGCGGTCGCGGAGGGGCTCGGCGTGGACTCGGACTTGTCGTCGGAACCTGAATCCGGCGAAGAGTCCGAGCCGTTGTCCTCGGCCTTGTCCGATCCCGCGTCAGAAGCCTTGCCCGCCGCCGGAGCCGAGGAGGCCGGGTCCTTCGAGGGCTTCTCGTCCGGCGAGGCGGTGTCGCTCGCCGTGGCGGACGGGGTGGGCGACGCCTCGGCGTCCTCCCCCTTCTCGGCCTGCTCGATGGCCTCCAGGCACTCCTTGAACTCGTCGGCCGTCAGGTTCTTCGACGACGGCTGGTCGTCGGCCTGGGCGAGCGTCGGGGTGAAGCCCATGCCCATGAGGACCGCGGTCGGCATCGCCGCGATGGCTATCGCCTTCCCGGCGGGCATGTGGAACCTGGTGAACAGCGGCTTCTTGGGTGCCGCGTGACGCGGCCCGGTTCTCACACGGGACTTGCCCACCTCAGTCCCGTGGGTCACCTCGTCAGCCGGCACTGTGCCTCCCGTTCGCCCCGTTGGCCGGGCTCGTTCCTGACAGGTTCTTCTCTCCCGGCACCTCGGGGGCCCGGAAGTGATCCTCATCGCCCACCGGCACGGCGCCGTCCACGGGGTCCAGGGCCA
Source organism: Streptomyces speibonae (assembly GCF_984686075.1). Classification (NCBI taxonomy): domain Bacteria; kingdom Bacillati; phylum Actinomycetota; class Actinomycetes; order Kitasatosporales; family Streptomycetaceae; genus Streptomyces; species Streptomyces speibonae. The sequence goes on from NZ_OZ480260.1 coordinate 2,537,236, forward strand.
TGGTGTCCGCGGTCGCGCCCTCCGGTGTCCCACCGTGGCCGTCGCCGTTCGCCGGCGGCTCCTCGGCGGGCGGCACACCCGGCGCCCACGCCACGGCCATCGCCCCGCCCACGAGGGAGAAGAGGAAGCCGATGAGGAAGCCGCCGAGGTTGGACACGGGGATGGACACGAGCGCCAGCAGAATCGCCGCGACACCCGCGAAGACCCGGACGTGCTTCTGGAACCAGAGGCTGACGCCGAGTACGACGAGCAGCACACCGATGATCAGGGATCCGGCGCCCGCGGTGGTCGCCATGGCCAGCGTCAGATGCCCGATCTGGAGGTTCGCGTACGGGAAGTAGGCGATGGGGAGTCCGCCGAGCATGACGAACAGCCCGGCCCAGAACGGCCGCGCGCCCCGCCAGGCGCGGAACTGCAGCCTGCGGCGGGTGAACTGGCCGACGGCGGCAGGAGTCTCGGCGCTCATGGAAAACAGCTCCCTGGTACGGCTTTGCTGTGGTGGTGATGTGCGCCGCGTGTGAAGACGCGGCGGGAAGGTGGACGGGCGGGGGCGCCACCGGCTCCCCCGCCCGTCAGCGAGTGCTTAGTAGCACTCCTTGACACCCGTCGAGAGCGACATCTTCAGACCGCTGAGCTTGAAGGTTCCGGCGGTGGTCGCCCACGCCGTCTGCTTCACGTCCTTCAGCACGGCCTTGTCCGCCTGCTGGGCGAACCCGTAGGGGTTGGCCTGCTTGTTCGCGACCTCGCCCTGCTTCATGCCCGGACCCTTGTTGGCATCCTTGGCGGCCACACCGATGTCGATGTTCGTGAACGTCGCATCGGCGCTCAGGTCGGCGACGTCGATGTACAGGTTCTCGGCCTTGACCGGTTCGGAACCCTGGCCGGCCCGCAGGATCAGGCTGACGTTCCCGAGCACCGGAATGTTCGGGGTGACGACCGACTGACACAGGTTCTTGATGGTCGCGGACTTGAACGCCGAGACCGCGACGGGGTGAACCGCCTTCTTGCCGGAGAGGGTGTACCCCTCGTCAAGGGCGCCGTACTGCGAGAAGCCCTTACCGACGAGCTCATCCGTGGTGACCTTGAACGACTGCCCCGACACGCTGAACGACGCGGCGAGAGCGCCCTGCGCGAGGGCGACACCTATCGCGGCCGTCGCGGCCACGCTGGGCACCATGACCACAGCGAACCGCTTCCATCTGGTCCCGCCACGCACCTGGGACTCCATATTTCCTCCTTCTCGGACGTACATCTCCTGTCCTGACTCGCCGCCATGAACGGCGGACCGGCCGGGCAGGGATGGGAGAAGTGCTACGTCCTCGGGAAGGAGAGCGCCCGCACTCGGCGGCGCACGACATGCGCCCGAATCACCGGCGATCACCCCCGAGCGACAACCACTGGTCGCGCCTGACACGCATCACGCACAACCCTGCTGGACAGGCTTCGCCGGGTGGGCGAAGACCCCCCTGTCCAAGAGCCGGCGCCACTGCCGCCGGCCCTGCTCGGTGGGGACCCAGGAGTTCCCGCGGCCCGACCGGCTGTCGGGGTACGGGTAATGGACCGAGCGTCGCCGATCGTGGTGCATTCTCGCCGCCCGCACAAGGGGGTTCGTTACTCGCTAGTAACGGCCGGGTAACCATGACCCGACACGCAGGCCCCGCACAGCGACGCTCGGTGCATCGAAGGGGCCGTACAAAACTATTGATCGGTGGACAGAAACCGACAGATCAACGCCCGCAACTTACTTGCAGTAACAGCGGCCGCGATTACCAAGATTTGGTAAAACGCGGCCGCACCGGCCACCTGTCGACCAGTCCGCAACTCGGGCACCGGGCACCCGGCCGGCCGGTGAACCGGGCCGAATCGGGCACGCGTGCCCGGGGGCGTCGGGCATGCGTGCCCGGAGGCTCAGAACAGGGCCCGCGCCAGCGCCCGGCGCGCGGCGACCACGCGCGGGTCCTCGGCGCCGACCACCTCGAACAGCTCCAGCAGCCGCACCCGCGCGGCCTCCCGGTCCTCGCCCTTGGTGCGCCCCACCGTCTCGATGAGGCGGCCGAAGGCGTCCTCGACATGACCGCCCACCAGATCCAGGTCGGCGGCGGTGATCTGCGCGGCGACGTCGTTCGGCTTCTCGGCGGCCTCCGCGCGCACCTTCGCCGGGTCCAGCCCCTGGACCCGCTGGAGCAGCTCCGCCTGCGCGAGCCCCAGCTTGGCCTCCGGGTTGCCCGGGTCGTCGGCGAGCACGTTCCGGTACGCCTGGACGGCACCGGAGAGGTCACCGCTGTCCAGCGCCCGCACGGCGGCCTCCAGCAGGGCGTCGTACGGCCCGGCGGCCTCGGCCGGGGCGTCGGCCGTGTCCCCGCCCGGCTGGGCGTCGGGGTCGACGGTGAGACCGGTCAGGCCGAAGCGCTGCTCGCCGACCTGCACCAACTGGTCCAGGGTCTGGCGGATCTGCGCCTCGCCCGCGGCTCCCTGGAAGAGCGGCAGCGCCTGTCCGGCCACCACCGCGAAGACCGCCGGGATCCCCTGGATCCCGAACTGCTGCATCAGCATCTGGTTGGCGTCGACGTCGATCTTGGCGAGGAGGATGCGCCCGTTGTATTCGACGGTGAGCCGCTCCAGGAGGGGGCTCAGCTGCTTGCAGGGCTCGCACCACTCGGCCCAGAAGTCGATGACGACCGGGACCTCGGTGGACCGCTGCAGAACGTCGCGCTCGAAGCCGGCCTCGTCGACGTCGATGACGAGGTCGGCCGGGGAGACGGCGCCTCCGCCGCCCTGCCGGGCCGATTCGGCGCGCGCCTGCTCCGCCTTCGCCTTGGCCTCCTGGGCCGCCTTCACCGCGGCGAGGTCGACGACTCCGCTCATGGACATGTTCCGTGGCTGCATGCGCCTATCCTCCCCCGTACAGCGCGCGTGTGTGAAAAGCGCCCGGGAAACCCAGGCGTACGTGTGGTGTTGGCGCCGGGGTCCCCACCCCGCGCCGGTGGTCGTCGCTCGGGCACGCCGGTCACGCGTGCTTTCGCTACGAGACGTAGCGTAATGCCGACCGGGGTCCTCGCGGCACCCCGCCTCGCGATCTTCTCCGTGATCTCTCTCACCACAGACCGCCCGGTATCCGCCGGTTATGGTCGTGACATGCAGAGCCGCACCACAGCCAGTCGCGGACGCCCGCGCAGTGCCGCCGCGGACGCCGCGATCCTGGCCGCGACCCGTCAGGCTTTGGTGGAACTCGGCTGGTCCAAGCTCACCCTGGGAGACGTCGCGGAGCGCGCGGGCGTGGCGAAGACCACCCTCTACCGTCGCTGGGCGGGCAAGAACGAGCTGGTGGTGGACGCGGTCGCGGAGCTCTTCGACGAGCTGAACCTGCCCGACTGCGGCTCCCTGGCCGCCGACATCGAGGGCGTGGTGCTCCAGTTCGCGGCGATCCTGGCCCGCCCGGAGGCCAGGAGCGGGCTGATGGCCGTGATCGCCGAGGCCACCCGGGACGACCCGCTGCGCGAGCGCATCCGCGCCTCGATCGTCGAACGGCAGAAACGTCTCGTCCACGCGGGCCGGGCCCGCGCCCAGGAGCGGGGCGAGCTGCCGGTCCAGCCCGACGCCGAGGCGGCGGCCCGCACGGTCGACCTGATCTTCGACATGGTGGCCGGCGCGGTGGTGCACCGCACGCTGATCAGCGCGGAACCGGCCGACGAGGAATGGGTGCACGGCTTCACCCAGGTCCTGCTGTCGGGCCTGGCCGCCGCGCCCGGCTCCGCCAGCTCCGGCTGACGCCCCGACGGCCGGGGTCGGCCGGTAGTCGCCTGTCGCCGCCCCGCGCGCCCCTGCGAGGATCCCGATCATCCCCGCCGGGACACGGGACACCGAGCAGTCAGGGAGGGCGTATGACCGGGATGGGACCCGACACCGCACGGATCGACACCTCCAGAGCGCACCCGGCCCGGGTCTACGACTGGTTCCTCGGCGGCAAGGACAACTACTCCGTCGACGAGGAACTCGGCCGGCAGATCCTGGGCGTCGACGGCACGGCGCGGCACATCGCCCGCACCAACCGCTGGTTCATGCAGCGCGCCACGCGGTGGCTGGCCGGCCCGGCGGGCGTGCGGCAGTACCTGGACATCGGCACCGGCATCCCCACCGAACCCAATCTGCACCAACTGGCCCAGGGCGTGGCACCCGAGTGCCGCGTCGTCTACACCGACAACGACCCCATCGTGCTCACGCACGCCGAGGCGCTGCTGCACAGCACCCCCGAGGGCGTCACCGACTACGTCCAGGCCGATGTGCGCGAGCCGGAGCTCATCCTGCGCCGGGCCCGCGAGAGCCTTGACTTCGACCGGCCCGTGGCGCTGTCCGTGGTGGCGCTGACGCACTTCCTCGACGACGAGGACGACCCCCACGCCCTGGTGGCCCGGCTCGTCGACGCGCTTCCTTCCGGGAGCCATCTGGTGCTCTCCCAGCTCACCGCCGACTTCGCCCCCGAGTCGGTCGCCCGCGGGGTCGCGGTGTACCGGGCGGGCGGGGTCACGCTCGTGCCCCGCGGCCGCGCGGAGATCGCCCGTTTCTTCTCGGGCCTCGACCTCGTGGAGCCCGGCCTCGTCCAGGTGACCGACTGGCACCCCGAGCTCGCCGTCGGCGAGACCACCGACGACGGCGTCGTGATCTCGCTCTACGGGGCGGTGGGCCGCAAGCCGTGAGCTCCCCGGCGCGGGCCCGGCGGCACCCCAAACCCCGCTTATGATGCCCCGGTGTTCGATTCCCGGCACATCAAGACGTTCCACGAGGTGGTCAGGACCGGCTCCTACTCGGCCGCCGCCCGGGCCCTCGGCTACACCCAGCCGGCGATCACCCAGCAGATGAAGGCGCTGGAGCGGGACACCGGCTCGGCCCTGTTCGTCCGGGTCGGCCGCGGGCTGCGCCTCACCGAGGCCGGTGAGGCGCTGGCCCGGCACACCTCCACCATTCTCGACGCCATGTCCGCCGCGCAGGAGCAGATGAACGCCCTCACGCGGCTGCGCGCCGGACGGGTCCGCCTGTGCGCCTTCCCCAGCGCCAACTCCACCCTGATCCCCGAGACCCTGACGCGGCTGACCGCCGACCACCCCGCGCTCCGCGTGGATCTGCTGGAGAACGAGCCGCCCGAGTCGCTGCGGCGGCTCACCCGGGGCGAGTGCGACATCTCGCTGGCGTTCACCTATCCCGGACTGCACGAACAGGTGCCGGAAGGGCTGGTGGAGATCCCGCTCCTCGAGGACCAGCTGACCGTGCTGCTGCCGGCCGGCCATCCACTGGCCCGGCGGCGGGCGGTCCGGCTCACCGACCTGTCCGGCGAGCGCTGGATCGCCGGCTGCCCGCGCTGCCGGGCCAACCTGCTCCACGAGTGCGCGGAGGAGGGGTTTGTCCCCGACATCGCGTTCATGACGGACGACAACCTCGCCGTGCAGAGCCTGGTCGCGGAGGGGCTGGGGGTCGCCATGCTGCCCTCGCTCGTCCTGAACTTCATGCGCCACCCCAAGGTCGCGGGGCGTCCGCTGCGGCCCGTCTCCCGGCGCAAGATCTCGGCCTACGTCCTGCCCGAGCACCTGCGGATACCGGCGGCGGCGCGGGTGCTGGAGGGGCTGAAGGCGGTGGCGGCCGCGAAGGACGGCTGCTGACGCCGCCGCCGTACGGGCCGATCCATAAGCGGTTCTTGGGAAAGGCGAAGAAACTCGCGTTGGACGTCATACGTCCGCCGGGCCGACGCTCCTGATATGCCTCCCGCTCCCGGTGCCACGAGTCTCCCGGACGCCTTCACCGTCCCGCGCCCCACCGCGCGCCTCGCCGCGCTGATCGCGGACATCAGAGCCACGGTCGGTCGCGGGCTGCCGCCCGACCCCACGGCCCACCTCGTCGGCGAGTGCCTCGCCCCGCACCTGGGCGCCCCCGGCCTGCTCACCGACGAGCAGTGCGAGAGCGACCCGGAGCGCTACCGGCAGCACCTGCTGCACGCCGAGCACGACGGCAGCTTCTCCCTCGTCGCCCTGGTCTGGCTGCCCGGTCAGGGCACGCCCGTGCACGACCACATCGCCTGGTGCACCACCGGCGTCCACGAGGGCCGGGAGCACGAGCGGCGCTACCGGCTGCTGCCGGCCGCCGGCCCGCACGACGGCGCGCGGCTCGTCGCCACCGCCGACGTGGTCAACGCGCGCGGCGAGGTCTGCGGCTTCGCCCCGCCCGGGGACATCCACCGGGTCCGCAACGAGGGGCCCGGCAGGGCGATATCCCTGCACGTCTACGGCGCCGACCTCTCCCGTTTCGGCACCAGCGTCCGCCGTGTCTACCCGCAGCCGGCCGACCGCTGATGGCGCTGCTGGACAAACGGCCCGCACGGCCGTCGCCGGGCGTCGCCATGCCCGCGTCCCGCCGGCCCGGACTCGCCCTCGCGGCACTCGCGGTCGCCGTGGCGTGGTGCGTGCACCGGGTGCTGCCCGGGGTGCCGATGCTCACCTCGGCCGTGGTGCTGGGCGTCGTGGCGGCGCATCTGCCCCGGCTGCGGAGCGTCGTACGGACCACCGCGCGGCCGGGTCTTTCGTTCGCCGGCAAGCGCCTGATGCGGGCCGGGATCGTGCTGCTCGGGCTGCGGCTCGCCTTCGCCGACATCCGGGCGCTGGGCTGGGCCACCGTCCTGATGGTGATCGGCGTCGTGACGGTCACGCTGCTGGGCACCTGGTGGCTCGGCAGACGCCTGGGGCTACCCGGCGACCAGCCGCTGCTGATCGCCGCCGGGTACGCGGTGTGCGGGGCGTCGGCGATCGGCGCGGTGGGCGAGGCCCGGGGCAGCGACGAACGGGACGCGGCCACGTCGGTCGCCCTGGTGACCCTCTGCGGGACGCTCGCCATCGCCGTACTGCCGCTGCTGCAGGGCGTGCTCGGGCTGAGCGACGCCGAGTTCGGGCGCTGGGCCGGGGCGAGCGTGCACGACGTGGGTCAGGTGGTCGCCACCGCGCAGACGGCGGGCGGTGCGGCGCTCGGCGAAGCCGTGCTGGTGAAGCTGATGCGGGTGGCCCTGCTCGCCCCGATCGTCGCCGCGGTCGCCCTGGGCGTCCGGCGCCGCACGGGCCGCGTCGCGGGCGCGCCCCGGGTGCCGGTCGTGCCGTTGTTCGTCGTCGGCTTCCTCGCCGCCGTGGCGCTGCGCAGCACGGGCCTGCTGCCCGCGCCGGTCCTGGAGGCGGCCCACGTCGCGCAGGAACTGCTGCTCGCCGCCGCGCTGTTCGGCCTGGGCAGCGCGGTCGACCTGCCCGCCCTGACCCGCACGGGCGCCCGCGTCGCGGCGCTGGGCCTGGGCGCGTGGGTGGTGGTGGCCGGCCTGTCGTACGCCGGGGTGCTGCTGATCTCCGGCTGACGCGCGCTCCCGCGCAGCGGCACGACACCCCCCGCGGCCGCGCACCGGGCGCCGGCGGCGACCGCGGCCGGCCCGCCGCGCCGCACCCGACCGCGCCGGACGACTTGCCGGGCACGACGCCCCCGCTCCGCCCGACGGCAGGCCCACCGGGCGACGGACACACGCGGCGTGCCCCCGGAAACCGCTGCCCCGCACAACGCACCCGGCAGACACGGTTGTCCGTCGACACCGAGCCTGCCGGGTTGCCGTGCGGGGGCGGCCGGGGTTCAGAAGCCGGCCGGCTCCGTGTACACCCCCCACTCATCGCGCAGGGCGTCGCAGATCTCGCCGAGCGTCGCCTCGGCGCGTACGGCGTCGAGCATCGGCTCGATCATGTTGGCGCCGGAGCGCGCGGCCGCGACCATGGCGTCGAGCGCGCCGCGCACCTTGGCGTCGTCGCGGGCGGCCTTGCGCTCGGCGAGCAGCCGGACCTGCTCGCGCTCCACCTCGTGGCTGACCCGCAGGATCTCCAGGTCACCGGTGACCGACCCGGTGTGGACGTTGACGCCCACGACCTTCTTGTCGCCCTTCTCCAGCGCCTGCTGGTAGCGGAACGCCGACTCGGCGATCTCGCCGGTGAACCAGCCGTCCTCGATGCCGCGCAGGATGCCGGAGGTGACCGGCCCGATCGGGTGCTTGCCGTCCGGGTGGGCGCGCAGGCCCCGCTCCTTGATCTGCTCGAAGATCTTCTCGGCGTCCGCCTCGATGCGGTCCGTGAGCTGTTCGACGTACCAGGAGCCGCCCAGCGGGTCGGCGACGTTGCCGACGCCGGTCTCCTCCATGAGCACCTGCTGAGTGCGCAGGGCGATCTCGGCGGCCTGCTCACTGGGGAGGGCGAGGGTCTCGTCCAGGGCGTTGGTGTGCAGGGAGTTGGTCCCGCCGAGCACCGCGGCGAGCGCCTCGACGGCCGTCCGTACGACGTTGTTGTACGGCTGCTGGGCGGTGAGCGAGACACCGGCGGTCTGGGTGTGGAAGCGCAGCCACTGCGCCTTGTCGCTCTTCGCCCCGTACACGTCCCGCATCCAGCGCGCCCAGATGCGGCGGGCGGCGCGGAACTTGGCGATCTCCTCGAAGAAGTCGACGTGCGCGTCGAAGAAGAAGGAGAGGCCGGGCGCGAAGACGTCGACGTCCAGCCCGCGGCTGAGGCCCAGCTCCACGTACCCGAAGCCGTCGGCCAGCGTGTACGCCAGCTCCTGGGCGGCCGTCGCCCCGGCCTCGCGGATGTGGTAGCCGGAGACGGAGAGCGGCTTGTAGGCGGGGATGCCGGCGGCGCAGTGCTCCATCAGGTCGCCGATGAGGCGCAGATGCGGCTCGGGCTGGAACAGCCACTCCTTCTGCGCGATGTACTCCTTGAAGATGTCCGTCTGGAGGGTGCCGTTGAGCACGCCCGGGTCGACGCCCTGGCGCTCGGCGGCGACGAGGTACATGCAGAAGACGGGCACGGCGGGCCCGCTGATGGTCATCGAGGTGGTGACGTCACCGAGCGGGATGTCCCGGAACAGCACCTCCATGTCGGCGGCCGAGTCGATCGCCACGCCGCAGTGGCCGACCTCGCCCAGCGAGCGCGGGTCGTCGGAGTCGCGGCCCATGAGCGTCGGCATGTCGAAGGCGACGGAGAGCCCGCCCCCGCCGTTGCCGAGGATCATCTTGTACCGCTCGTTGGTCTGCTCGGCGTTCCCGAACCCGGCGAACTGCCGGATGGTCCACGTCCGCCCCCGGTAGCCGGTCGGATACAGACCGCGGGTGAAGGGATACTCACCGGGCCAGCCGATCCGCTCGAACCCCTCATAGGTGTCCCCGGGCCGGGGACCGTACACCGGCTCCACGGGATCGCCGGAGAGCGTGGTGAAATCCGCGTCGCGCTTACGCGCGGCGTCATACCGGGCCTGCCAGCGTCGGCGGCCCTCCTCGATGGCGTCAGCGTCCATACCCTCGAATTTACTAGGACGTCCAAGTAAATGACAGCGGTGCAGGCCAGGAGGCGGACGCCGGCCCCCGCACCGCACCGGCTACCCTCGACGCCATGAAGAAGAGCGTCTTGACCCGGTACCGCGTGATGGCATACGTCACGGCAGTCCTTCTGGTGCTGCTGACCGTAGGTGTGATCGGCAAGCGCCTTCTGGGCCTGGACGGCTTCGACGGCTTCGTCACGGTGGTCGGCATCGCTCACGGCTGGCTGTACGTGCTGTACCTGATCTTCGCCTTCGACCTCGGCAGCAAGATGAAGATGCCGGTCGGGCGCCAGCTCTGGATCCTGCTCGCCGGCACCGTTCCCACGGCGGCCTTCTTCGTCGAACGCCGGGTGACCCGCGAGGCCGAGCCGCTCCTCGCCCAGAAGACCGACACCACGCCCGCGGCGGCCTGACACCGCCCGCGCATCGCCTCCGGCCGCAGGCACCTCACTTGGTGATGTAGTGGCACTGCACGGCACGCAGCTCGCCGTTGATGTGGAGCTTCGCGCACGCCTTCCCGTGGTGCCGCAACGTCCGTGGTGCGGCGTGCCGCAGAGGAGCTCCCTCGCAGGTCGCGTGGGTGGCACCACGTGAGGTCAGATACGTCCGGTTGCCCGTGTCGGCGTAGGCGAAGTCGATCCTCCAGTTGCAGAACCGGGAGAACGTGGCCGCGACGCCCATACAGTCGACACCGGCGAACTCACTGGTGATCCGCTTGCCGGAGCCCTTGATGGTGTGCGTCAGGAAGCAGCCGACCGGGACCTTGATCGTCGCGCCGCGCACCGCGTAGTCAAAGCTGCTGATGGCCGTGGACCCGGTGGCACTGGCATGCGCCGCACCGGCGGACCCGGCGGCGAGCACCAGCGCCCCCACGGCGGCCACCACAGGGCGAACAGAACGACGAAGACGCATGCACCGGCTCCCATCGGATCGAAGCGGACGGCGATCGTCCGCGGCACGACGAGGTAACAGGATTCCGGTGCGGGCGAAGTGCCCGAGCGTTTCTGCACGCCCAGAAGGGCGGAATTCACCACCACGCGGTACCCCGGTCAACCGACCGCGTCCCGCCCGTACCGGCCGGCGTGCGAGGCGGCGTCAGCCGTCCTCGAAGTCGCCCGCTGCCAGGCGCAGGGGGCGGAGCATGGCGAAGAGTTCGGCGCATTCGTCGGCGTCGTAGGCGCTCAGGCCGAAGTCCATGGCCATCAGGTCGCGGGTGGCGGCCTCGACGACCTCGCGGCCCTTGTCGGTGATGGTCGCGAGGGTGCCGCGGCCGTCGTTGGGGTTGGGGCGCTTGTCGACCAGGCCCGAGCGCACCAGGCGGTCCACGGTGTTGGTCACCGACGTGGGGTGCACCATGAGCCGTTCGCCGATCTTGGACATCGGCAGCTCACCGGACTTGGAGAAGGTCAGCAGCACCAGGGCCTCGTACCGCGCGAACGTGAGCCCGTACGGCTTGACCACCGCGTCGACCTCGGCCAGCAGGATCTGGTGCGCCCGCATGACCGAGGTGATCGCGGCCATCGACGGCACGTTTCCCCAGCGCTGCTTCCAGAGCTCGTCGGCGCGGGCGATGGGATCGAACGAGAGACTGAGCGGCTTCGGCACGGAGCAGACCCTACCGGCCGGTCATATGTCGGTCAGCCCTGTCTCACACATCGGTCCGCGCTCATCCCCGGCCCTGCGCCAGGTGCCGCTCGACGGTCTCCACCTTCGAGGTGAGCCCGTCCTGCACTCCCGGGCGGATGTCCGCCTTGAGGACCAGGGAAACGCGCGGCGCGCGCTCCTCCACGGCGGCCACGGCGCGTTTGACCACGTCCATGACCTGATCCCACTCACCCTCCACCGAGGTGAACATCGCGTCCGTGCGGTTCGGCAGCCCCGACTCGCGCACCACGCGCACCGCGTCGGCGACGTACTCCCCCACGTCCTCGCCGACGCCCAGCGGCGTCACGGAGAAGGCGACGATCACGCGTTCACGACCCCCTCGGTGCGGGCGCGGGAGGCGATCACCGCGTCCTCGGCCTCACGCTTGAGCCGGCGGTCGGCGAAGAAGCCGCCGCTGGGCAGGACCGACATCAGGAAGTAGAACGCCGCGGTCTTCAGCGGCCACTTGGCGCGGTTCCAGGCGTCCGCCCAGAAGAGCACGTACAGCACGAAGAGGAAGCCGTGGACCGCGCCCATCACCGGGACGGCGTTGAAGTCCGTGGTCCGCTTCAGGACCGAGCAGACGAGCAGGAGCAGGAACGAGATCGCTTCCGGGCCCGAGACCAGGCGGAGTCGGCGGAGGGCGGTGGCGGTCTTGATGTCCACGGGTCACCTTCGGTGGGAGAGACGTCGGCGTCGACGGTTCGGACGGCTGGCGCGAGTGGTTTGTGAACACACGCACAAGCGCGCGTCCATTGTGGCAAACCCCGGACGCGATCACGGGAGGGGGTCCATGAGGGGGCCATTGGGGTCCACGGGGGTCCATGAGGGGGCCGTGAGGGGGCCATCGGGGTTTCCTAGGGGTGCGACTCCGCCCCGGGGATCTGTCGAAGGGGCAAAGGGGCCGCTACCGTCGCAAGCGTGGCGATGTTCCGACTTCAGAGCAGCAAGGTGCTCGCTGTCGACCTGACCGGGGACGCCGTGAAGGCGAAGAACGGCTCCATGGTCGCGTACGACGGCGAGATGGCCTTCAAGAAGCTCACGGGTGGCGGTGAGGGCCTGCGGGGGATGGTGACCCGGCGGCTCACGGGCGAGCAGATGACACTGATGGAGGTGAAGGGGCACGGGACCTGCTTCTTCGCGGACCGGGCCTCCGAGATCAACCTGGTGGGGCTCCAGGGCGACAAGCTGTACGTGGAGTCCAGCAATCTGCTGGCGACGGACGGAGGGCTGCGCACCGGGACCACATTCACCGGTCTGCGCGGGGCCTCGCAGGGCAACGGGCTGTTCACGACCACGATCGAGGGGCACGGCCAGGCGGCGATCATGTCCGACGGTCCGGCCGTGCTGCTCCGGGTCAGTCCGCAGTACCCGCTGACGGTCGACCCCGGGGCCTACGTGGCCCACCAGGGGAATCTGCGGCAGTCCTTCCAGTCGGGTGTGACCTTCCGCACGCTGATGGGAGAGGGCGGCGGCGAGGCCTTCCAGATCCGGTTCGAGGGCGACGGAGTGGTCTACGTCCAGCCCAGTGAGCGCAACACGATCGCGGGGGACGTCTGACGTGACTCCACCCACGCGTGAACGCGCGGGCTTCCTGGTTCGCCGACTAGGCGGCGTCGCAGAGGGCCAGCCCGGCCCTGGTGAGGACGTTCGTCGCGCCGACGGCGTCGGCGTTGGCGGTGTACGGGCATGCCGTGCACCGGAACGTGGCCTGGGTGACACGGTTCTCCTTCGCGGTGTGCCCACATGCAGGGCAGGTGCGGGAGGTGTTGCGGGGGTCCACGGCGATGACGGTCCGACCGGCACTTTCAGCCTTGTCGGCGAGGATCGCGAGGAACACCCCCCAGCCCGTGTCGAGGATGCTGCGGTTGAGTCCGGCCTTCGCCGCCCGCTGGTTCGGCAGGTACACGCCTGCCTGCTCGGGGTCGGGCTTCGGCTTGGGGGTGCGGGTCATGCCCGCCGTGTTCAGCTTTTCGTGGGCGATCACGTCGTGATCGCGGACCAGGGCGAGCGCGGTCTTGTGGTGGTGGTCGAGGCGTTGGCGCCGGATCCTGGCGTGCAGCTTGGCGACCTTCCGGGCGGCGGCGCGGTGCTTCTTGGTGCGCTTGCGGGTCCGCTTCGGGAATGTGGCGAGGTGCCGCTGGGCTTCGGCCAATTCCTCGGCCGCCGCCTCGGCAAAGCGCGGGTTGGGTACGTGCTCGCCGTCGGAGGTGGTCAGAAAGTGCGTGACGCCCATGTCGATCCCGACGGCCGTGCCCGTGGTCGTGAGGGGTTCGGCAGGTACGTCGGCGCAAGCGAGAACGACGTACCAGCGCGCTCCCTCGCGTTTCACCGAGATCGTCTTGACGCGACCCTTGACCGGCCGGTGCTGGTGCACGCGCACGTGGCCGACACCATGGAGGCGTACGCGGGTCTGAGGGTCGTGCGGGGTGGAGCCCCAGCGGCAGCCGTCCCCGTCCTTGGGGAAGGTCACGGTGTCGAAGTGCCCGGCCCCCTTGAACCTCGGATAGCCGGGCGTCTGGCCGTTCTTGATGCGGCGGAAGAAGGCTTGGAACGCCTTGTCGAGCCGCCGGAGTGTGGCTTGCTGACTGGAGAACGACCAACGGCCCTGATGCTCGGGGTCGAACGCCCGGATCTCCTTCAACTGCGCCGACTGGTCACCGTATCTGATGGTGCTTTTGGACACGTGCCGATAGGCGTCTCGGCGTTCCTGAAGTGCCCCGTTATACAGCGCGCAGTGGTCTCGCAGCATCTCGGTCAGGGCCTGGGCCTGACGGACGGTGGGACGCAGGAGGAACTTGTACGCCCGGATCACCGCTCCGACTCCCGCAAGAGGCGCGCACCTTCGGCCAGGAGCAGGATCGCGGCGGCGTTGACGGAGATGCCCATGCGATGGGCGTACTCCTCGACCTGCCGCTTCACCGCCGGGGGCACTCGAAGATTCAGCGACTCCCGGACATCCCCTCTAGCCACAACCAAAACGCTACCACAATTGATGCCTCGTCATAACCTCGCATATCTGGGGACTTTGCCCTCCGACACAAAGACTGCAGCACTCCGCCCCGCGGCGATCGATTCGAATATCCCACCGGCTGAATCCAGTGGCCCCCTCGAAAGGAATCTGATGGGCTTCCGGGAGATCAACTCCAAGATGATCGAGGTCACCGTGGCACCCGGTCAGCGGCTGTTCAGCCAGCGCGGGGCGATGCTCGCGTACACGGGCGAGGTCTCGTTCACCCCGAACATGACCGGCGGTCAGGGCGGGGTGATGTCGATGATCGGCCGACGCGTGGCCAACGAGGACACGCCCCTGATGACCGTCGAGGGCAGCGGCACGGTCCTGTTCGGGCACGGCGGCCACCACATCCAGGTGATCAACCTCGCCGGGGACACGCTGTACGTCGAGGCGGACCGGCTGCTCGCCTTCGAGGGCACGCTGGAGCAGGGCACGGTGTTCCTCGGCTCCCAGGGCGGGGTGATGGGCATGGTCCGGGGGCAGGTCTCCGGGCAGGGGCTGTTCACCACGTCCCTGAAGGGGCACGGCGCGGTCGCCGTGATGGCCCACGGAGGGGTGATCGAGGTGCCGATCACCCCGCAGCGGCCCGTGCACGTCGACCCCCAGGCGTACGTCGCCCACCACGGCGACGTCCGCAACAAGCTCTCGACCGCCCTCGGCTGGCGGGACATGGTGGGCCGGGGCTCCGGCGAGGCCTTCCAATTGGAGCTGAGCGGCAGCGGTGCCGTGTACGTCCAGGCGTCGGAGGAGAAGCTGTGAGCAGCCCTGTGCACGACCCGATGACCCTGCCGGCCGACGACAACGTCGATCCGTACACCTTCTGCGTGGAGCTCAAGAGCACTCAGTGGTTCATGCAGAAGGGGAAGATGATCGCCTACTACGGCTCGATCGATTTCAACGGCATCGGGCACGGGCGACTCGACCGACTTGTCCGTACGTCGTTCCATTCGCCACTGCACGCGAGCGACTGGGTCGTGGCGGAGGGCTCGGGCAAGATGCTCCTCGCCGACCGGGCCTTCGACGTGAATTCGTACGACCTCGAGGACGGCAACCTGACCATTCGCTCGGGCAACTTGCTAGCTTTTCAGCCAAGTCTGTCGCTCAAGCAGTCGATCGTGCCGGGTTTCCTGACCCTGATCGGAACCGGGAAGTTCGTCGCCGCGTCCAACGGTCCGGTGGTGTTCATGGAACCGCCGATCCGGGTGGACCCGCAGGCGCTGGTCGGCTGGGCGGACTGCCCGTCCCCGTGCCACCACTACGACCACGGCTACATGACCGGCGTCATGGGCGGTCTACGTGCGATGACGGGCCTGGGCGGGGCCTCCGGCGAGGAGCACCAGTTCGAGTTCGTGGGGGCGGGCACGGTGCTGCTCCAGTCCTCCGAGACGTTGATGGCGGAGCAGGCGACCGGGGTCACTCCGCACGAGCCGGGAGTGCCCGGGGGCGGGGCCCAGGGGAGCCGTGGACAGGGGGCGGGGGCACCGCGTCTTCCCGGACAGCTGGGAGACCTCCAGCGTCGCTTCGGGCTGTGAGCGGTAGTGTGCGGGGTGTGACATCGAACGCCTGACCGCGGTGTCACACGGAAGCCTCATTAGTTCGCCATTCAACTTCTTAGGTAGACTTCATTCATGGAGACCGAGACGGCCACCCGCTGGCTGACCAATGCGGAGCAGTGCGCCTGGCGCACCCACCTGGAGGTCAACAAGCTGTTGACGTACCAGCTCGAGAAGGATCTGCAGCCGTTCGGCCTGACAATGAACGACTACGAGATCCTGGTGAACCTGTCCGAGTCGGAGGACCGGAGGATGCGCATGAGCGACCTCGCCTCCGCGACGATGCAGTCCAAGAGCCGGCTCTCGCACCAGATCACCCGCATGGAGAACGCGAACCTCGTGCGGCGGGAGAACTGCGAGTCCGACCGCCGGGGGCTGTACGCGGTCCTCACCGACCACGGCATGGAGACCATGCAGAGGGTCGCACCGCACCACGTGGCGTCCGTACGCCGGCACTTCATCGACCTGCTCTCACCCGAGGCGCTGATCGAACTCGACAAGGCCCTCAAGCCCATCGCCGAGCATCTGCGGGGGCAGCGAGGCCGTCCCTGAGGGGCGGCGGCCCTGGGCGCGGGCGGCGGGCCACATCTGCAGGGGCCACAGCCCTCAGCCCGCAGGCTCGGGCGGCAGGGCCCAGCCCGCAAGGGGCTCGTGCGGAGACCAACTGCATTGACCCGCAGAGTTGTTGCCGCGGCTCATGGGCGGCTGCCCGTCAAGCGCGGTGGTGACGCAGCCCTTTTCGCCGGACCGGTGGCGGGTGTCAGGGCTCGGGGAGGCGGGACACCCGCTGCGGTCGTCGTTCGCGAACGGTTCAGCCGGACGGGACGATGTGGACCCGGCAGGCACCCCGGAGTGCCTGGCCGCGCGTCAGGCGCGGCGGGCGGCCCACACGGTGCGCTCGGTGCGTAGGGCGAGGTCCTCGCGGCGCAGAAGGCTGGTCGGGCTGCTGGTGTCCAGGAGCTCGTCGAGTGCGGCGAGATCCTCCGGACTGAGGGCGGGGGCGGCGACGCTGCGGATGCGCTGCCAAACGCCGTAGGCGTAACGGCCGATCGCTTCGCTGCGCGCCCCTTCGATGTTGACGGTGAGGGAGCGTCCGTCCTCGACGGTGAAGCCGGCGGCTGTCAGCATCGGGCCCCAGTCCGCGCCCCGGTGCGGGACGTGCTCGGCGTGGAAGCTGTTGGCCGCGGCATGGGCGCGCTCTTCGAGGCCAGGCCGGTTCTCCGGGGCGTGGGCGGGCAGGAAGCGGGGGACGCCCGCGAGCTCGACGACGGCGAACAGGCCGCCGGGGACGAGCAGTTCGCGAACGTTGCGCAGTGCGCTGTCGGGGTTCGCCAAGTGGTGCATCGAAGCCGAGGCCCATACCAGATCCGGCCTGCCGAGGTCGGGCCAGTCGTTGTCGTCGAGATCGGCTTGCACGGTCCGCACGCACCCCTGGACACCGTGGGCGCATGCCTTCTCGCGCAGGAGCTGCAGGTGCCCGGCCGAGGCGTCGACGGCGGTGACGTGCACGTCCGGGAAGCGATCGAGGAGCGCGAAGGTTCCCGCGCCGGTCCCGCAGCCCAGGTCCACGATGTGGCGCGGCTCGTCCTTCAGTGGAAGCCAGGCGGTAATGGACGCTGTGTGCTCGGCGAGCACCTCGGCGTCCAAATCGAGGATCTCCGCCTGACCGCGATCGCCGTGCTCGTGGAGGCCGCCATGTCCGTGGTCGGGGTGGTGAGCGCTCTTGCTGTGATGGGTGTGCTGATGAGTGTCGGTCACGGCTCCACCGTAAGCCGGTCATGCGCCTCTAGCATGATCACTTGCGGAATGCGCAAGAAGATGGCCTGCCGTGCTGCCCGGCACGCAACGGCGCCCGTCGCGCCTCGAGCCTTCGGCTCGACCGCGCCCTGCTATTCGCAGGGGCTCTGGGCGTGTCCGCCGTCGGCATCGGGGGCGTCGGCACCGGCGTCCTTCTGATGGCCCCGGCGGGCGTCGCGGTCGAAGATGCCCATGATCTCGCAGAGGCCGCCTTCGGCCCCGATGGCGTGCGGCATCATGGTGGGGAACTCGGCGGCCTGGTTGGTCTCGACCCGAAAGCGCCGGTGGCCGAGCATGAGGACGGCGGTGCCGGACAGTACGACGAACCATTCGCGGCCGGGATGCGCGCGCATACGGGCCGGATTGTCGGGCGGCGGGTCGGTCATCCGCTGACGCATCACGCTCATGCCGGGGTCGCCCTTTATGGGCCAGCGCATCAGGTCGTGGGCGCCGTCGATCATCGGGCTGATGACGACGTCGTCGGCGGCGTTCTCCACGAGCTGGTCCAAGGTGGTGTCCAGGGCGCGGGCGAGGGTGACGAGCTGGTCCAGGGCGAGGCGGCGCTGACCGTTCTCGATGCGGCTCAGTGAGGACTGGCTGAGGTGGGCCCGGGTGGCCAGTTCCTCCAGGGACCAGCCCTGTGCCACGCGCAGGGCGCGGATCCGTTTGCGTACGAGGCTGTCCAGCTGACCATCTTCTTGCGTCATGGGCAACATGGTATGCCCTTGATGCAATGTGGGCTTAACGTCGAACACAGCTGGTCCAGCACAGGAGGCCTGGTAGGCCGAAAGGGCGCGTGATGTCTGCGCAGACTTCCCACCACCGCCGCCCGGGTCGGCGCCGCCGCGCAGAAGGCCACCGGCTGACACGTACGCGCTTCAGCTGAACAACCCGCGCGGCCGCCATCCAGCGGTCCGCGCGGTGAGCAAGTCCCTGTCAAACCCGACTGGCAACCGACTCACCCACCTGGCGACCGGCCCTGCCCCGGCGCTGATTCCGCATGCCCTTTTGGAAGGAAACCATGAGTACCCATCAGCCTCCCCACACGTCGGACACCCCGATCGGCGTCGAGGATGCGCCGGATGCGCGTCAGCTGCGCGCGGTCCTGATCACCGTCTCGATCGCGCTGATGGCCGTCATCGCCTCGGTGTCGGGGCTGAGCGTCGCCCAGACCCACCTTGCCGTCGAGTTCGGTGTCTCGCAGACCGCCGTCCTGTGGATGATCAACAGCTACACCCTCGCCCTGGCAGCGTTGCTGCTGCCGCTCGGCGCCATCGGTGATCGACTGGGCCGCAAGCCCATGCTGATCGCGGGGTTGGTCATCTTCGGCGCCGCCAGCGTCCTCGCGGGACTCGCCCCGTCGGCCGGGATCATGATCGCCGCCCGGGTGGCCGCCGGCGTCAGCGCCGCGATGATCATGCCGATCACCCTGGCCGTCATCACCTCCACCTTCCCCGAGAAGGAACGCGGCAAGGCGATCGGTGTATGGACCGGTGTCGCCGGAGGCGGCGGCATCGTAGGCATGTTCCTGTCCGCCCTGCTGGTCGACGTCGCCGACTGGCGCTGGCTGTTCGTGCTGCCCGTGGTCCTGGGGGCCGTGGCGCTGGCGATGACACTGAAGTCGGTGCCCAACTCCCGCGAACGCTCCGCCCATTCCTTCGACATGATCGGCGCGCTGCTCTCCGTCATCGCCGTGACCGGTCTCATCTTCGTCCTGCAGGAAGGCCCCGAGCGCGGCTGGACCGCCCCCATCACGCTGGTCAGCCTGGCCGTCGGCGTCGCCGCCTCCCTTGCCTTCGTGGCCTGGGAACTGCGCCGCCGCGATGCCGCGCTGTTGGACGTACGCCTGTTCCGTGAGCGCGGACTGGCCGGCGGCTCGATCACCTTGCTGGTCGTCTTCGGCGTCCAGGCCGGTATCGCCGTGGTCCTCTTCCCGTTCTTCCAGGCTGTGCTCGGCATGTCGGGGCTGCTGTCGACCGTGGCGCTGATGCCGATGGCCGTCATGATGATGATGGGCTCGGGCCTGGCCCCCAAGGTGGCCGCCAGGATCAGCGCCCGCTCCACCATGACGGTGGGCGTCGCCCTGTCCGCGCTCGGCCTGGCGCTGATGGCGCTGTTCGTGTCCGTGGACGGCGGCTACCTGTCCATCCTGACCGGCATGATCGTCATGGGTGTCGGCATGGGCCTGTCGATGACGCCCTCCACCGAGGCCATCACCAGCTCTCTGCCCCGCGCGAAGCAGGGCGTTGCCTCCGCGCTCAACGACGTCACCCGCGAGTTCGGCACCGCTCTTGGTATCGCGATGCTCGGCGCACTGCTGGCCAGCGGCTACCGCAGCGCCATCGACGGCAAACTCGACGGCATCCCCGACGGGGCCGCGGACACCGCACGCGAGGGCATCGCCAACGCCATCGAGGTGGCGCCCACCACCGGAGGCCACGCCGAGGATCTGATCCGCGCCGCGCAGCAGTCCTTCGTCGACGGCTGGCAGCAGTCCATGTGGGTCGGCGCCGCCGTCATGGCCGCCCTGTTCGTCTACGTCGCCCTGCGCGGCCCGAAGAACACCGCACCCCTCCAGTCCGACGCCGAGGCAGCCCCCGAGATCGAGGTCACGGACCACGTCGCCGCTCGCTGACCTCGCAGAGACTCCGTGCGGACGGAGCACGACACCGCCCGCGCGGGCAGCGGCGGTCGGGCACGCCGCGAACTCGCGGTGTGCCCGACCGCGACACAGCGCCACGGCGTCGATCGATACCCCGATCACACGCAGGAGCAGCACCGTGAGCACCATCGAGCCGACGCAGACAACTTCAGCGAGGTCATCTCCGGAAACGGCTTCGTGATCATCGACTTCCGGGCCGAATGGTGCGGACCCTGCCCGCACCTTCGGGCCCGTCTTCGAGCAGGTCTCGGACAAGAGGGCCATCGTGTTCGCCAAGATCGACACCGAGGCGCAGCGAGAACTGGCACAGGCATGCGAGATCACGTCGATCCCCACCCCCATGATCGTGCGCGAACAGATCACCACCTTCGGTCAGCCCGGCGCCGTGCCCGGGGCAGCACTCGACGACCTCATTCACCACGCGCGCAGCCTCGACATGGACACATTGCGCGCTGCCGGCACCCTAGACGAGTCATTCCGATGTGATCAGTGGTCGTAGGCGATCAGGGATCGCATGACCGGCTGTCCGGTCTTGTGGTTGTGCCAGATCGCCGCAGCCAGCGCGAGGACGCGCTGAGCGACGCGGGTAGCGACGCCCTCGAAGGTCCGGCCGCCGTGTTGTTCCAGGTCGAGCTGGCCCTTGAGGGTGTCGTTCACCGACTCGATCAGCTGCCGCACCGACTTCAGCAGCGACTCGCCCGCGCGGCGCTTCTCCCGTTTGAACGACGGCCGCAGCAACGCCGCCCCGCGCAAGGCCAGATCGGCCTCGAACTCCTTGGAGGCGAAGCCCTTGTCCGCGATGAACAGCAGGCCGGGCCGGCCGGTGACCGCGTCCGGCTCGCGATCCAGCATCGCCATCAGCACTTCGCGCTCGTCCAGCTTGGGGTTGGCCAAGGCCCACAGGATCGGCATGCCGGTCGGGGTGCACACCAGGTACAGCCGCAGGCCCCAGAAGAACCGCGAGTGGCTGGCGCAGTACCCGTATCCGGCCCAGCCGGCCATGTCCGACCGCTTCACCGTGGGCCGCGAGCGGCCGCACTCCACCGGGGTCGAGTCGATGATCCAGTGGTTGTCGAACCAGAAGTCGGTGTCCGCTGCAAGGAGTCGTATCACGCGCTTGACCAGCGGCAACGCTGCCCGCGGCCGCTTGTTCCAGCCCGGCTGCTTCGGCACGTACGGGAACATCGCGCCCAGCCGGGAGTGGACGAACCGCAGCCATCTGGACTCCGAGGCGAAACCCAGCATGGCCTGGGCGACGGCGAGGCAGACGAGTTCGGAGTCCGTCAATCGCGGCGGGCGGCCCAGCCATCGGGTATCTCCAATCTCGTCATCGATCTTCACGTACAGTGCGGTCAGCAGGGCGTCCAGGTCATTCGTCACAGATCGATCTTGGACGCCCTGTCTGTGTTCCCGGACGCACCGTCAGCATTCGGAATAACTCGTCTAGCTCGCAGGGGCGAGTGGCAGGCGGAGTTCGAATCGGGCTCCGCCTGTCGGGGCCTCGGCTGCTGTGAGCGTGCCGCCGTGCCGGACGGCGACGTCCCGCGCGATCGCCAGGCCCAGGCCCGCGCCGCCGTCGTCGCGGCTGCGGGCGGCGTCCAGGCGTACGAACCGCTCGAAGATCCGTTCCCGGTCGGCCTCGGCGACACCCTCGCCGTCGTCGGCCACCCCGAGCACCGCCCACGCGCCCTCCCGGCGCACGGTCACGACCACCCGCTCGCGTGCGTGCCGCCCGGCGTTGTCCAGCAGGTTGGCGAGCACCCGCCCGAGCTGCCCCCGCGATCCGGTCACCTCCGCCGGTTCCGCGTCCACCGTCACACCCGGCCGCCCGGCGCTCTCCTCGCGGGCGAGCGCCGCCAGGTCGACGCGGGTGCCGGCGGGCCGCTCCCCCGCGTCCAGCCGGGCGAGCAGCAGCAGATCCGCGGCGAGTTGCTGGAGCCGTACGGTGTCCTCGACGGCGCCGTCCAGGTCGAGCAGCTCCGGATGGGCGGCGGCCACCTCCAACTGCGTGCGCAGGGAGGCGATCGGGCTGCGCAGTTCGTGCGAGGCGTCGGCGACGAACCGCCGCTGCCGCTCCACGGACGCCTCCAGCGCGGCGAGCGTGACGTTGGTGGTACGGGCCAGGCGGGCGATCTCGTCGTGCGTCGCCGGTTCGGGCACGCGCCGGGCGAGATCCTCGGAGGCGGTGATCGTCGCCATCTCCCGCCGGATGCCCTCCACCGGACGCAGCGCACGCCCGGTGACCAGCCAGGTCACGCCGGCGACCACGCCGAGCAGGACGGGCAGGCCGATGAGCATCCCGGTCAGCGCGGTGTTCACGGCGCTGTGCTCGGCGGCGAGCGGAGCGCCCGCGTGGACGGTCAGGCGGCCACGGTCGGGGGTCCGCACGTCCACGGAGGCGAAACGGTAGTCCTGGGTGTCGCCGTCGATCGTCGCGGAGCCGTTCCCGAAGGAGCTGTCGCGGGCGATCTCTCCCACCTCCAGGGATTCGTCCGAGTCGTCGTCATCGTCGTCGCGGGAGTCGTCCGCGTCGTCGGAGTCGTCGGAGTCTGCCGCGTCGTCGGAGTCGTCGTCATCGTCGGTTGCGGCGGGGGGAGTCGGCGGACGGGGCGTCACCTCGGGTGTCGTCGTGCCGGTGATCCGTTCCAGGTCCTCGGAGGCCGCGACCACCTCGCCCTCCTCGTCGACGATCTGCACCGGCCGGTCCTCGGCGTCCAGCCCGGAGAGCCTGTCGTACGGCGTCCGGGCGGCGAGTTCGGCGGCCACCGCCCGCGCGGAGCGGTCCGCCTGGGTGCCCGCCTCCCCGATCAGGTTGGAGCGCAGCGACAGCAGCACCGCGGTGCCCGCCGCGACCAGGGCCACCGCGACGACGAGGGTGGCACCGAGCGTCGCCTTCGCGCGCACCGACCCGAACACCCGGCTCACGGCCCCGTCTCCAGCCGGTAGCCGGCCCCGCGCACGGTACGGATGAGCCCGGGGCGCAGTTTGCGGCGCAGGGCGCTGACGTAGACCTCCACGATGTTGGGGTCGCCGTCGTAGGCGAAGTCCCAGACGTGCTCCAGGATGTCGGCCTTGGACACCACCTCGCCGGCCCGCAGCACGAGGTGTTCCAGGACCGAGAACTCCTTGGCGGTCAGCGCCACTTCGTCGTCGCTCAGGTACACGCGGCGGGCGGCGGTGTCGACCTTCAGGTCGCCGTGCACATGGACCGGGGAGGCGCCCGCGCCCTGCCGGCGGCGCAGCAGCGCCTTGATCCTGGCGACGAGGACGACGTACGAGAACGGCTTGGTGAGGTAGTCGTCGGCGCCGGTGTCCAGGCCCTCGGCCTCGTCGTACTCGCCGTCCTTGGCGGTGAGCATCAGGATCGGCACGTCGTGTCCCGCGGCGCGCAGGGCGGCGCAGACGCGGTAGCCGTTCAGGCCGGGCAGCATGATGTCGAGGATCAGGAGGTCGTACGTGCCCTCCGTGGCCCGGTGCAGCCCCTCCCGGCCGTCGTGGACGACGTCCACGGCGTAGCCCTCGGCGGTGAGGCCCTTGGCGAGGGAGAGGGCGAGGCGCTTTTCGTCCTCGACTATCAGCAGGCGCATGGGATCAAGGGTGGCAAACCAAAGCTGAAGATCACTTCAGGTGGCTTCAGGTTGCCCTCAGCGTCGGTCGGCGAGATTGAGGCCGTACAGCGCGAAAGCGCGGCGACTCGGGAGGAATGCAGATGAAGCGCAACATCGTGATCGGCGTCGTGGCGGCTGCGGCTCTGGTCGGCGGGGGGACGGCGACGGCCATCGCGGGCTCGGGGGGCGATGACGGGGGGTCCGGCTCGGCGTCGGTGACGCGGGCGGGGGGCGATGACGGGCGGGATGACGATCGGGGTGGTGATCGGGCCGGCGGTCGGGCCGGTGACGACGACCGGGACGACCGGCGTGGTGACGGCGACCGTGTCGAGACGCGTCCGTCGGGGCGGGTGAGCGCCGCCGACGCCATCGCTGCCGCGCTGAAGCACACGCCGGGTACGGCCGTGTCCGCCGAACTGGACGACGGGCACTGGGAGGTCGAGGTGCTCGGGCGCGGGGACGGCTGGTACGACGTGCGGGTCGACCCGGGCAGCGGCAAGGTGCTCGGGGCGTCGGAGGACGACGAGGACGACGCCGGTGAGGTGCGGGGGGTGTTGAAGCGGGCTTCCGTCTCGGCCGAGGACGCGGCGGAGGCGGCTGCCGCCAAGGGGACGGTGGTCTCCGTGGAGCTCGATGACGAGGGGTGGGAGGCGGAGACGCGTGCCTCCGGCGGGGGTGAGCGGGAGTGGCGGGTCGATCTCGGCAGCGGCGAGGTGTCCGCGGAGCGGGGGGACGACGACGGCCGCGGATCCGACGACGACTCCGATGACGGCTCCGATGACGACTAGTCGCCCCCGCCGCCCCTTCCCGCTCCCGACCCCTGGGGGCTCCGCCCAGACCCCCGGTCGGCCCTGAACGGCCTCGTCCTCAAACGCCGGACGGGCTGGTGGGGGCGGGCCTCGTTCTCAAGGAGCGGGCGGGCTGGTGGAGGTCAGGTTCTGCACCAGTTCGTCCGCCGCCGTGTACGGGTCCAGCGTGCCGGCGAGGACGCGTTCCGCCAGGGCGCCCACGCGGCGGTCGCCGTGGAGGTCGCCGATGCGTTCGCGGAGGGCGGTGACCGCGATGGTCTCGACCTCCCGGGAGGCGCGGGCCAGGCGGCGTTCCGTCAGCACGCCCCGCTCCTCCATCCAGGCACGGTGCTTCTCCAGGGCCTCGACCACCTCGTCGACGCCCTCCGCGCGGGCGGCGACCGTCTTGACGATCGGGGGGCGCCAGTCGCCCGGGGCACGGGCCTCGCCCAGGCCGAGCATGTGGTTCAGCTCCCGCGCGGTGGCGTCGGCGCCGTCGCGGTCGGCCTTGTTGACGACGTAGACGTCGCCGATCTCCAGGATTCCGGCCTTGGCCGCCTGGATGCCGTCGCCCATGCCGGGCGCCAGCAGCACCACGGAGGTGTCGGCCTGGGAGGCGATCTCCACCTCCGACTGGCCCACGCCCACCGTCTCGACCAGGATCACGTCGCAGCCGGCCGCGTCCAGGACGCGGATGGCCTGCGGCGCGGCCCAGGCGAGGCCGCCCAGGTGGCCGCGGGTGGCCATGGAGCGGATGTAGACGCCCGGGTCGGAGGCGTGCTCCGACATACGGACGCGGTCGCCGAGCAGGGCGCCCCCGGAGAAGGGGGAGGACGGGTCGACGGCCAGGACGCCGACCCGCTTTCCCTGTTTGCGGTACGCGGTCACCAGGGCCGAGGTGGAGGTGGACTTGCCCACCCCCGGAGAGCCGGTGAGGCCGACCACGTACGCGTTGCCGGTGAGCGGCGCCAGGGCCGCCATGACCTCCCTGAGCTGCGGAGACGCCCCCTCCACCAGGGAGATCAGCCGGGCCACGGCCCGCGGCCTGCCTTCCCTGGCCTGGGCGACCAGCGAGGAGACGTCCTGCATCACAGCTCCGTTCACGAGAGGAAACCAGAGGAAACCAGTAAGGAAACCGAAACCGGGCTCAGGCCTTGGGTACCCGCACGATCAGCGCGTCACCCTGACCGCCGCCGCCGCACAGCGCCGCCGCGCCGACCCCGCCACCGCGCCGCTTCAGCTCCAGCGCCAGGTGCAGCACGAGCCGCGCGCCGGACATCCCGATCGGGTGACCGAGGGCGATGGCGCCGCCGTTGACGTTCACCTTTTCAGTGGAAACGCCCAGGTCCTTCATTGACTGCACGGCGACCGCGGCGAAGGCCTCGTTGATCTCGATCAGGTCGAGGTCGGAGACCTCCAGGCCCTCCTTCTTCAGCGCGTGCCGGATGGCGTTGGACGGCTGCGACTGGAGCGAGTTGTCCGGGCCGGCCACGTTGCCGTGGGCGCCGATCTCGGCGATCCACTCCAGGCCCAGCTCCTGCGCCTTGGCCTTGCTCATCACGACCACGGCCGCCGCACCGTCCGAGATCTGCGAGGAGGAGCCGGCGGTGATGGTGCCGTCCTTGGAGAAGGCCGGGCGCAGCCTGCCGAGCGACTCGGCCGTGGTGTCGCCCCGGATGCCCTCGTCCCTGCTGAACAGCACCGGGTCGCCCTTGCGCTGCGGGATCTCGACCGGGGTGATCTCGGCCTCGAAGACGCCGTTCTTCTGCGCGGCGGCGGCGCGCTGGTGGGACAGGGCGGCGATCTCGTCCTGCTCGGGGCGGGCGATGCCGAGGCGGGTGTTGTGCTTCTCGGTGGACTCGCCCATGGCGACGTTCTCGAAGGAGTCCGTCAGACCGTCGTGGGCCATGGAGTCGAGCATCTGGACCGCGCCGTACTTGAAGCCCTCGCGGGACTTGGGCAGCAGGTGCGGGGCGTTGGTCATGGACTCCTGGCCGCCGGCGACGACCACGTCGAACTCGCCCGCGCGGATCAGTTGGTCCGCGAGCGCGATGGCGTCGAGACCGGAGAGGCACACCTTGTTGACCGTGAGCGCCGGGACGTTCATCGGGATGCCGGCCTTGACGGCGGCCTGGCGGGCCGGGATCTGCCCCGCCCCGGCCTGGAGCACCTGCCCCATGATCACGTACTGGACCTGGTCGCCGCCGATCCCCGCACGGTCGAGGGCGGCCTTGATCGCGAAGCCGCCGAGGTCGGCTCCGGAGAAGGACTTCAGCGAGCCGAGCAGCCGCCCCATGGGGGTGCGGGCGCCCGCGACGATCACGGAGGTCGTGCCGTTCGTTGCGGATGATGCGGAAGATGCGGAAGACATGAGCTGCGATCCCCTTCCGGCTGCACAGCCGAGGAGTGAACGAGGGTTTACTTCGAATGTACTGACGTGCGGTGGACGCCGTCATCGGCCTTTCGGTGTGATCGCGCGCACGTTGCGTAACCACCGCGGGAGCGCTGGACTGATTCCATGCTGACGCGAATCGACCACATCGGGATCGCCTGCTTCGACCTGGACCGGACCGTGGAGTTCTACCGGGCCACCTACGGCTTCGAGGTCTTCCACTCCGAGGTCAACGAGGAGCAGGGCGTGCGCGAGGCCATGCTGAAGATCAACGACACCTCCGACGGCGGGGCCTCCTACCTGCAACTGCTCGAGCCGACCCGGGAGGACTCCGCCGTCGCCAAGTGGCT
This sequence comes from Streptomyces speibonae, assembly GCF_984686075.1. Lineage (NCBI taxonomy): Bacteria > Bacillati > Actinomycetota > Actinomycetes > Kitasatosporales > Streptomycetaceae > Streptomyces > Streptomyces speibonae. Next base: position 2,564,415 of record NZ_OZ480260.1, read on the forward strand.
GGCGAAGAACGGGGAGGGCGTCCACCACATCGCTTTCGGTACGGCGGATGTGGACGCGGAGTCGGCCGGCATCAAGGAGAAGGGCGTACGCGTTCTGTACGAAGAGCCCCGGCGCGGCTCCATGGGGTCACGGATCACCTTCCTGCACCCCAAGGACTGCCATGGCGTACTGACAGAACTGGTCACTTCCGCGCCCGTTGAGTCGTCCGAGCACTGACCCACGTACATAAGGGCCGGTAGGGTTGGGTCTGGTCGCCGCTCCTTGTGTGGTGACCGAGTCCCGTCGTCTTTGGCGACGGGATCGCCGGGGTCCGGGTTTCGGGGGGCGAGCGCGGGGCAGCAGCCCATGCTCCGCCGTTGATCTGACACCATTCCCCCGGGGGCCCCGTTCAGCGGTTGGACGGAGCTCGGCCAGACTTGCGACCAGGGGACGGATGGGACCGCGCAGTGCGGGGCTACGAGAGCCAGGAGCGAGAGCCGGCGGCTGACGTCGACCACCTCACTCGGTTCGAAGCCGAGATGAAGCGGCTGAAGACCGAGCGGGAAAAGGCGATCCAGCACGCCGAGGACCTCGGCTACCAGGTCGAGGTGCTGCGCGCCAAGCTGCACGAGGCGCGGCGCACCATCATGTCCCGGCCCGCCTACGACGGCGGCGATCTCGGTTACCAGGCCGAGCAGTTGCTGCGGAACGCGCAGTTGCAGGCCGACCAGTTGCGCGCGGACGCCGAGCGGGAGCTGAGCCAGGCCCGGGCGCAGACCCAGCGCATCCTCCAGGAGCACGCGGAGCAGGCCGCCCGGCTGCAGGCGGAGCTGCACCAGGAGGCGGTGACGCGGCGCCAGCAGCTCGACCACGAGCTGGCGGAGCGCCGCCAGACCGTCGAGGCCCACGTCAACGAGAACGTGGCGTGGGCGGAGCAGCTGCGGGCCCGCACCGAGGAGCAGGCCCGCCGGCTGATGGAGGAGACCCGCGCGGAGCGGGAGCAGGCCATGGCCGCCGCCCGCGAGGAGGCCGAGCGGCTGACGGCCGAGGCCCGCCGGCGGTTGCAGAGCGAGGCCGAGGCGGCCCGCGCGGAGGCCGAGCAGCTGCTGCGCCGGGCCCGCGCGGACGCGGACCGGCTGATGAACACGGCGACCACGGAGGCGCAGGAGGCCGCCCAGCACGCCGAACAGGTGCGGACGTCCACGGCCACCGAGTCGGAGTCGGCCCGCCGCGAGGCCCAGGAGCTGGCCAAGGCCGCCGAGCAGCGCATGACGGAGGCCGAGAGCGCGCTGCGCGAGGCGCGTGCCGAGGCGGAGAAGGTGCTCACCGAGGCGAAGGAGGCCGCCGACAAGGCGCTCGCCTCCGCCGAGGCCGCCAACGAGACCCGTACGCGCACCGCCAAGGAGCAGGTGGCGCGGTTGGTCAGCGAGGCCACCAAGGAGGCCGAGACCACCAAGGCGGACGCCGAGCAGTTGGTCGCCGAGGCCCGCGCGGAGGCCGAGAAGATCGTCGCGGAGGCCGCCGAGAAGGCCCGCGCGCTCACCGCGGAGGAGTCCGCCACCCAGCTGTCCAAGGCGGCCAGGACCGCCGAGGACGTGCTCAACAAGGCTTCCGAGGAGGCCAAGCAGACCACGAAGGCGGCGGCCGAGGAGGCGGAGCGGATCCGCAGCGAGGCCGAGGCGGAGGCCGACCGGCTGCGCGCGGAGGCGCACGACATCGCGCAGCAGCTCAAGGGCGCGGCGAAGGACGACACCAAGGAGTACCGCGCCAAGACCGTCGAGCTGCAGGAGGAGGCGCGCCGGCTGCGCGGCGAGGCCGAGCAGCTGCGTGCGGACGCGGTCGCCGAGGGCGAGAAGATCCGCGCGGAGGCCCGCAAGGAGGCCGTGGCGCAGATCGAGGAGGCGGCCAGGTCCGCCGAGGAGCTGCTGGCCAAGGCCAAGGCCGACGCCGACGAACTGCGCTCCACCGCGCAGACGGACAGCGAGAAGGTCCGCACCGAGGCCATCGAGCGGGCCACGACGCTGCGCCGGCAGGCCGAGGAGACGCTGGACCGCACGCGCAAGGAGGCCGAGCGGCACCGCGCGGAGGCCGTCGAGCAGGCGGACGCGCTCAAGGAGGACGCCGAGCGGGCCGCGCGCGAGCTGCGCGAGGAGACCGAGCGGGCCGTCGAGGAGCGCCGCGCGGAGGCCGCGGACGAACTGACCCGGCTGCACACGGAGGCCGAGGAGCGGCTCGCCGCCGCCGAGCGGGCGCTGAGCGACGCGCGCGAAGAGGCCGGCCGGATCCGCCGCGAGGCGACCGAGGAGGGCGAGCGGCTGCGCAGCGAGGCCGCCGAGCGGATCCGTGCGCTCCAGCAGCAGGCGGAGGACGAGGCCGAGCGGCTGCGTGACGAGGCCGCGGCCGACGCGTCGGCCGCCCGCGCGGAGGGCGAGTCCGTCGCCGTGCGGCTGCGGTCGGAGGCCGCGGCCGAGGCGGAGCGGCTGAAGTCGGAGGCGCAGGACAGCGCCGACCGGGTGCGCGCGGAGGCGCAGGCCGCCGCGGAGCGGATCGGTACGGAGGCGTCCGAGACGCTGGCCGCCGCGCAGGAGGAGGCGGCCCGGCGGCGGCGCGAGGCCGAGGAGCTTCTCGGTGCCGCCCGGCAGGAGGCCGACCAGGAGCGCGAGCGGGCGCGCGAGCAGAGCGAGGAGCTGCTGGCCTCGGCGCGCACCCGTGTGGAGGAGGCCCAGGCCGAGGCCGTACGTCTGGTCGAGGAGGCGGACCGGCGCGCCACGGAGATGGTGTCGGCGGCCGAGCAGCACGCCCAGCAGGTGCGGGACTCCGTCGCGGGGCTGCACGAGCAGGCGCAGGAGGAGATCACCGGGCTGCGTTCCGCCGCCGAGCACGCCGCGGAGCGCACCCGCCGCGAGGCCGAGGAGGAGGCGGACCGGGTCCGCGCCGACGCCTACGCGGAGCGGGAGCGGGCGAGCGAGGACGCGAGCCGGCTGCGGCGCGAGGCCAACGAGGAGACGGAGGCCGCCAAGTCGCTGGCCGAGCGCACCGTCTCGGAGGCGATCACGGAGGCCGACCGGATCCGCGCGGAGGTGTCCGAGCACGCCCAGCGGCTGCGTACGCAGGCCTCGGACGCCGTCGCCGAGGCCGAGCAGGCCGCCGCGCGCACCCGGGCGGACGCCCGCGAGGACGCCAACCGGATCCGCTCGGACGCGGCGACGCAGGCGGACACGCTCATCACGCAGGCGCGCGGCGAGGCCGAGCGGCTCACCGAGGACACCATCACGGAGACCGACCGGCTGCGCACCGAGTCGGTCGCCAAGGCGGAGAAGCTGATCGCGGACGCGACCGGCGACGCGGAGCGGCTGCGGGCCGAGGCCGCCGAGACGGTGGGGTCGGCGCAGACGCGGGCGGAGCGGCTGCGCCAGGAGGCCGAGCGGGTCAGGTCCGAGGCGGAGTCCGAGGCCGAGCGGCTGGTGGCCACCGCGCGGGAGGAGGCCGAGCGGACGCTGGACGAGGCCCGTCAGGAGGCCAACAAGCGGCGTTCGGAGGCGGCCGAGCAGGTCGACACGCTCATCACGGAGACCACCGCCGAGGCGGACAAGCTGCTCACCGAGGCGCAGCAGCAGGCGCAGAAGACGACGGCGGACGCCGAGTCGCAGGCGGACGCGATGGTCGGCGCGGCCCGCACGGAGGCCGAGCGGCTGGTGTCCGAGGCGACCGTCGAGGGTAACTCGCGCGTGGAGAAGGCCCGTACGGACGCGGACGAGCTGCTCGTCGGCGCGCGTCGGGACGCCACGCAGATCAGGGAGCGCGCGGAGGAGCTGCGCGACCGCATCACCGGTGAGATCGAGGAGCTGCACGAGCGGGCCCGCCGGGAGGCGGCGGAGACGATGAAGTCGACGGGCGACCGCTGCGACGCGCTGATCAAGGCCGCCGAGGAGCAGCTCGCCAAGGCGGAGGCGAAAGCCAAGGAGATCGTGTCCGAGGCCAACTCCGAGGCGGGCAAGGTGCGTATCGCCGCCGTGAAGAAGGCCGAGGGTCTGCTGAAGGAGGCGGAGCAGAAGAAGGCCACGCTCGTGAAGGAGGCCGAGGAGCTGAAGGCCGAGGCGGTCCGCGAGGCGCGGCGCACGGTCGAGGAGGGCAAGCGCGAGCTGGAGGTGCTGGTGCGGCGCCGCGAGGACATCAACGCGGAGATCTCCCGCGTGCAGGATGTGCTGGAGGCGCTGGAGTCCTTCGAGGCTCCCGGGGGCGGCAAGGACAGCGGGGTCAAGGCGGGGGCCACGGCGGGTGCTACCCGTACGAGTGGCAAGTCAACCGATAGCTAGCAAACCGGGCCAAATCCCCTGTACGGTGAGGGCTTTGATCATGCCTTTGGCAAGCCTTCCGGCGGCGAGCCACTCAAAAGGGGTGTCATTCTCCGTATCAAACGTGCATCCGCTCGATGACACAGCGCTTCGGCCCCTAGGATTCCCCCTATCACCTCACCGGTCTCATTCGACAGGAACCCCATGAGCGACACTTCCCCCTACGGCTTCGAGCTTGTGCGGCGTGGATACGACCGCGCTCAGGTGGACGAACGTATCTCCAAGCTCGTCTCCGACCGTGACAGCGCTCTCGCCCGCATCACCGCTCTGGAAAAGCGCATCGAAGAGCTCCACCTCGAGACGCAGAACGCCCAGGCCCAGGTCAACGACGCAGAGCCGTCGTACGCGGGTCTCGGCGCGCGCGTGGAGAAGATCCTCCGTCTCGCCGAGGAGGAGGCCAAGGACCTGCGCGAGGAGGCACGGCGCGCCGCGGAGCAGCACCGCGAGCTCGCCGAGTCCGCCGCCCAGCAGGTGCGCAACGACGCCGAGTCGTACGCCGCCGAGCGCAAGGCCAAGGCGGAGGACGAGGGCGTCCGGATCGTCGAGAAGGCCAAGGGCGAGGCGTCCCAGCTGCGTTCCGAGGCGCAGAAGGACGCGCAGTCCAAGCGGGAGGAGGCGGACGCCCTCTTCGAGGAGACCCGCGCCAAGGCCGCCCAGGCCGCCGCCGACTTCGAGACGAACCTCGCCAAGCGCCGCGAGCAGTCCGAGCGGGACCTGGCCTCGCGTCAGGCCAAGGCCGAGAAGCGCCTCGCGGAGATCGAGCACCGCGCGGAGCAGCTGCGTCTGGAGGCAGAGAAGCTGCGCACCGACGCCGAGCGCCGGGCCCGCCAGACGGTGGAGACCGCCCAGCGCCAGGCCGAGGACATCGTGGCCGACGCCAACGCCAAGGCGGACCGCATCCGTTCGGAGTCCGAGCGCGAGCTCGCGGCGCTGACCAACCGCCGCGACTCCATCAACGCCCAGCTGACCAACGTCCGCGAGATGCTGGCGACGCTCACCGGTGCGGCGGTGGCCGCGACCGGCGCGCCGGCCACCGAGGACGAGCCGATCTCCCGCGGGGTTCCGGCTCAGCAGTCCCGGTAACGGCGACCGGATCCCGGCGAAGCCCTCTGCCACTGAGGTGGCAGGGGGCTTTGTCCCGTTTTAGCGTGGCCGCATGATCGAGCTCGAGGGGCTGACCAAGCGGTACGGCGAGAAGGTGGCGGTGAACAACCTGACCTTCACCGTCCGGCCGGGCATCGTCACCGGCTTCCTCGGCCCCAACGGCGCCGGCAAGTCGACCACCATGCGGATGATCCTGGGCCTGGATCACCCGACCGCCGGGGACGTGCGGATCGAGGGCACGCACTACCACCGGCTCAAGGACCCGCTCACCTGCATCGGGGCGCTGCTGGAGGCGAAGGGCGCGCACCCCGGGCGCAGCGCCTACAACCACCTGCTGTGCCTCGCCCAGAGCAACGGACTCCCCGCGCGCCGGGTGGACGAGGTGCTGGACGCGGTGGGGCTGACCGCGGTCGCGCGGAAGAAGGCCAGGGGGTTCTCGCTCGGCATGGGACAGCGGCTGGGCATCGCCGCCGCGCTGCTCGGCGACCCGCGCATCCTGATGTTCGACGAGCCGGTCAACGGCCTCGACCCCGAGGGCATCCACTGGATCCGCACGCTGATGAAATCGCTCGCCGCCCAGGGCCGCACGGTCTTCGTCTCCTCCCATCTGATGAGCGAGATGGCGCTGACCGCCGACCACCTGGTGGTCATCGGGCAGGGCCGGCTGCTCGCCGACACCTCCATGGCCGACTTCATCAAGCGGAACTCGCGCTCCTACGTGCGGGTGCGCAGCCCGCAGCGGGAACAGCTGCTGGACGCCCTGCACCGGAGCGGGATGAGCGCCGTGGAGAGCGGTGACGGGGCGCTGGAGGTGGACGGGGCCGCGGCGGAGGACATCGGGGAGCTGGCGGCCCGGGACGGGCTGACGCTGCACGAGCTGAGCCCGCAGCAGGCCTCCCTGGAGGAGGCGTTCATGCAGCTGACCGCGGAGTCGGTGGAGTACCACGCGCACGCCGCCCCCGGCGCACCCGCGTCCGGGGCGCAGCAGTGGGGCGCGAGCTGGAAGAAGGGCTGAGCGGCATGGCGGCGACACAGGTCGTACGGTCGGAGTGGACCAAGATCCGGTCGGTGGCGTCCACCGTGTGGACGCTGTCGCTCGCGGTGGTCGTCACCATCGCGCTCGGCATGCTGATCTCGGCCCTGTCGCGGAGCGAGTTCGACTCCCTCAGCGCCCGGGACCGGGCGGACTTCGACCCGACGTTCATCAGCTTCGCCGGGATGAGTCTCGGTCAGCTGGCGATGATCGTGTTCGGGGTGCTGGTGGTGTCGAACGAGTACAGCACCGGCATGATCCGCGTCTCGCTGGCGGCCGTGCCGCAGCGCGGCACCTTCCTGTTCAGCAAGCTCGCGGTCGCCACCGTGCTGGCCCTGGTCGTCTCCATGGCCACCAGCTTCGCCACCTTCTTCCTGGGCCAGGCCATGCTCGGCGAGCACAAGGCGTCCATCGACGACGACGGGGTGCTGCGGGCGGTCTTCGGCGGCGGTCTCTACATGACGCTGATCGCGCTGTTCTCCATGGGCGTCGCCGCGATGCTGCGCTCCCCCATGCTGTCGCTGGGCATCCTGATGCCGTTCTTCTTCCTGATCTCGAACGTCCTCGGCAACGTGGACGCCACGAAGAAGGTCGGCCGGTTCCTGCCCGACCAGGCCGGCAGCAAGATCATGCAGGTGGTCCCGCCGCTGGACGACGACACCCCGTACGGCCCCTGGGGCGGGCTGGGCATCATGGCGCTGTGGGTGGCCGCCGCGGTGATCGGCGGTTACGTGCTGCTGAAGAGGCGCGACGCGCAGTGAAGGACGCCCGGGCCGGTTTTTACCCGGGCTTGGCCGGAACCGTCAGCGCCCCGATATCCTCCTAACCCTTACGGGGGCGTGTGCCCTGCTGTCCTGAACCTTTCGATGGGTGCGGAGCATGATCGAGGCAGTCGGCCTGACCAAGCGGTACGGCGACAAGACCGCTGTGTACAACCTTTCCTTCCAGGTGCGACCCGGCGCCGTCACCGGATTCCTGGGCCCCAACGGCTCCGGCAAGTCGACGACGATGCGGATGATCCTCGGTCTGGACAACCCCACCGCGGGCCGGGTCACGATCGGCGGCTATCCGTACCGCAAGCTGCCCAACGCACCCCGTCAGGTCGGCGCGCTGCTGGACGCCAAGGCGGTGCACGGCGGGCGGTCGGCCCGCAACCACCTGCTGAGCCTGGCCCAGCTGTCGGGCATCCCGGCCCGCCGCGTGGACGAGGTCCTGGGCGTCGTGGGCCTGCACGACGTGGCGCGCAGGCGGTCGAAGGGCTTCTCCCTGGGCATGGGCCAGCGGCTGGGCATCGCCGCCGCGCTGCTCGGCGACCCCCAGGTGCTGCTCTTCGACGAGCCCGTCAACGGTCTCGACCCCGAGGGCATCCTCTGGGTGCGCAACCTGATGAAGGCACTGGCCTCGGAGGGCCGCACCGTCTTCGTCTCCTCCCATCTGATGAGCGAGATGGCGCTGACCGCCGACCACCTCATCGTGATCGGCCGCGGCCAGCTGCTCGCCGACATGAGCGTGACCGACTTCATCTCCGCCAACTCCGCCGACTTCGCGCGGGTGCGCACCCCGGACTCCGAGCCGCAGCAGCGCGAGAAGCTGTCCGCCGCGCTCACCGAGGCCGGCGGCCATGTGCTGCCGGAGCAGGACGGCGCGCTGCGGGTGACGGGACTGCCGCTGCCGCGCATCAGCGACATCGCCCACGGCAGCGACGTACGGCTGTGGGAGCTGTCGCCGCACCAGGCCTCGCTGGAGGAGGCGTACATGCGGATGACGCAGGGCGCCGTGGACTACCGGTCGACCACCGACCAGAAGGCGGGGCTCCAGCAGCCGCTGCCGCCGGGCGCGCAGCCGCCGATGCCGGTCCCGGGGCAGGGCCAGCCCGGCTGGTACGCGCCCCCGCCGCCACAGCACGGCGCGCAGCCCTTCGCGGCTCCGGCGCCGCAGGGCGTGCCCGCGCAGGCCCCCTCGGGCCCCTACGGCGCTCCGGGAGCCCCGGGCGCGGCCCCGGGTGCCCCCTCCCCCAGCCCGTACGCGCAGACCGCTCCGCAGGCCGCCCAGGCCCCGGCGCATCCCGCTCCGCCCGCCGCCGCGCCCCCGTCCGCCCCCGCCGCCGACCCGACCAAGCCCGAGGACGCCCGATGAGCACGCCCCCGCCCCCGATGCCGCAGAGCGCCGCACCCGAATGGCAGGCGGCACCCGACTCCCCGTACCCCGGCTACACCTCGCCGATCCCGGTGGTGCGCACGCACCTCGGGCACGCGCTCACCTCCGAGTGGACGAAGATCAAGTCCGTGCGCTCCACGATGTGGACGCTGGGCGTCTTCATGCTGCTGGTGGTCGGCATCGGTCTGCTGACCGGGCTCGTGATCGTGAACTCCGACCCGGACCTGGGCGACGAGAGCCCGCTGTTCCTGGGCTTCTTCGGACTGCTCCTCGGCACCATGTGCCTCATCACGCTGGGCGTGCTGACCACCGCCTCGGAGTACGGCACGGGCATGATCCGCACCACGATGGTCGCCTGTCCCTCGCGCGGACGCGTGCTCGCGGCGAAGGCCCTGGTCTTCTTCCTGCTGGCCTTCGTGGTGACACTGGCGTGCGCCGGGCTCATCGGCCTGCTGCACGTGGCGATGCTGGAGGGCTACAACGCCAAGGAGCCCACCGGCGAGGAGTGGCTGAAGGGCACCGTCGGCGTCTCGCTCTACCTGGCGCTGCTCGGCACGCTGTCGCTGGCGATCGGTTCCATCGTCCGGCACTCGGCGGGCGCCATCACCATCATGATCGGCGCCGTGCTCGCCCCGCTGGTGATCGCGCTGTTCATGTTCTCGTCCTCGCTCCAGGACGTGCAGCAGGCGCTGTTCGAGTACTCCATCCCGAACCAGATCAGCATCTTCTACGCCAATTCCCTCTCCGACACCGGGCCGTCCGGCTGGGACCCGCTGTGGATCATGCTGGTCCTCACGGGCGTCGCGCTCGCCGGCGCCTTCGCGCTGCTGGAGAAGCGGGACGTGTGAGGCGGGAGGCGTAGGCCGGCTCAGAACCTCGGCGCGTTACGGGACCGCTGCACCCGCGTGGTGCGGCGGTCCTTCGCGTTCCAGCACGCCTTGTGCCAGTGCCGGCGCTCGTCGACGCCCGAGTGCTCCGGCCAGGCCACCACGTGGGGCACTCCGTCCGGGATCAGCTGGTCGCAGCCGGGGCAGCGGTAGGCCTTGCCCCGCGCGCTGGCGCCCGCCACGTGGCGCACGCTCCACTCCTCGCCCTGCCAGCTCTCCGTGGACTGCCAGCCGCCGTAGCGCCCGGCACGGTCGTCCTCGGCGCTCCGGCCGGACGAACCGGCTCCCTTGGGTCGGTTGCGACGCGGGGACACAGGACACCTCACGGGGCTATACAGGATGCTGGGGCCGCACACCAGCCTACGCGGCACGGGCCGGGGTACGCGTACGGCACCAATCGCCACAAGTCCCCTCCATGGCGAGGCGGAGCCCCCGCGACAACGGCCCATTCTGCAGACAATCCGCAAAATCGCTCGCGCGGCCGTGTCCTCGGCACGTGTCGGGCGGTTATGCCCTGTGGGGGAGCTCCGCGTCGGAGCCAAGGAAGCAGGAAAAAGCAATGCGCGTTGGAAGTTTCGTGTTGGCCGCCCGGTTCCCCGGGCAGGGCGAGGGAGAGGCACTGCACCGCGCGGTCCGCTCGGCCGAAGCCGCCGAGGAGGCGGGACTCGACTCGGTCTGGCTGGCCGAACACCACTTCGTGCCCTACGGCACGTGCCCGTCCGCCGTCACCCTGGCCGCGCTCCTGCTCGGCCGCACCCGGAGGCTGCGCGTCGGTACGGCGGTCAGTGTGCTGCCCACCGTCCATCCCGTGGCGCTCGGCGAACAGGCCGCGCTGCTGCACATCGCCAGCGGCGGCCGGTTCTCCCTGGGCGTCGGCCGCGGCGGGCCGTGGGTCGACCTGGAGGTGTTCGGCGCCGGCCTCGAGGCGTACGAGAAGGAGTTCCCGGAATCACTCGATCTGCTGGTGCGCTGGCTGCGCGAACCGTCCGTCGGCGCGGACGGCGAGCGCTACCGCTTCCGTGAGGTGCCCGTCGTCCCGCGCCCGTCGGAGGCCCTGACCGAGACCGGGGGCCCGGAGGTGGTCGTCGCCTGCACCTCCCCGGCGAGCGTGCGGCTGGCCGCCGAGCGCGGGCTGCCGATGCTGCTCGGCATGCACGTCGGGGACGAGGAGAAGGCCGAGATGGTCTCCCTGTGGCGGCGGCACGCGCGCGCGTGCGGACGGCCGGCCCGGGAGATCCACCGCGCGGACCATGTCTCGGCCGGCGTGTGCCAGATCGCGGACCGGCGCACGGACGCGGCGGAGACCCTGCTGAAGGCGATGCCCGGCTGGCTGCGGCAGGGTCTGGAGGCCCATGTCACCGTCGACGGGCGACAGCGGCAGATGCGCGACCCGCTGGCGTACACCGAACTGCTCTGCGGGCTGCACCCGGTGGGCACGCCCCGGCTGTGCGCCGACCGGCTCGCCGCGACCAGCGAGCGCACCGGCATCTCCCGCTTCGCCCTGCTCGTCGAGGGTTCCGGCGATCTGGCGGCGACGGAGGAGAACGTACGGCGGCTCGGGGCCGAGGTACTTCCCCAGCTCACCTGAGCGAAGGGGCCCGAGCGGGATCCAGGGAGCTTGCCGCCCCGGTACAGAACCGCACCTCCCGCGTACGGAGCGGCAAGCACATGATGGCGCGTCAGCAGTCGCGCAGTTCCGGCGACTGGTTCAGCAGCTGGTTGCGCACCGAGGTGAAGCGGGCCAGCGTCTCGTCGACCGAGGAGTCAAGCGGGAACACGGCCACCCGGTGGCAGTTCTGGAAGGCCAGCCGTACACCGAAGTGCCGTTGCAGCGCGCCGCGTATCGCGTCACTCGCGAGCGCACGCAGCAGCTGACCGCGCGCCTGCTCGTCCGGCGGAGGCGTCTGGTTGTCGGCGAACTCGCCGCCGTCCACCTTCAGCTGGGCCACCAGGGAGCTGATCATCTCCCACGCGTAGGGCAGGGAGGTCCGGACGCAGTCGACGAAGTCAGCTTCGTCGACCTCGCCTCGCTCGGCCTGTTCGAGTAGGGCCGGTGAGACGTCGAGCGACATGGGTTCTCCTCTCGCACCCCCAACGAGCAGGGGTTGCCTGACAGATAGGGGAGCGCGCGAAATCGAGCACGCTGCGTACACAGTTCGCGACCTCCCGTTCAATACCGTAAGCAACGGACCGTGACGGCACCAGGCGAATGCCCGGATGCGGAACTTCCTGTGGGCAGGTAATCGGCCATCGCCGAACACGCGTTTTCCAGGAGATTCAGGACGTGCCGCACGGGGCGCGGGAGGCGGCTGTGAGGGCGGCACCAAGGGGCGAATCGCCTCGGCCCCAGTCGGTCGAGTAGCGTTGCCGACCATGCGTCTCGTCATTGCCCGCTGCTCCGTGGACTACGCCGGGCGGCTCACCGCGCACCTGCCGTTGGCACCCCGTCTGATCCTGGTCAAGGCGGACGGCAGCGTCTCGATCCATGCCGACGACCGGGCCTACAAGCCCCTGAACTGGATGTCGCCGCCCTGCACGCTGAAGGAGGGCACCGGCGAGGACGAGGGCGTGTGGACCGTCGTCAACAAAGCGGGCGAGAAGCTCATCATCACGATGGAGGAGATCCTCCACGACTCCTCGCACGAGCTGGGCGTCGATCCCGGCCTGATCAAGGACGGCGTGGAAGCACACCTCCAGGAGCTGCTCGCCGACCGCATCGAGATCCTGGGCGAGGGCTACACCCTCATCCGCCGCGAGTACATGACCGCGATCGGACCGGTCGACATCCTGTGCCGGGACGCCGAGGGGCAGACCGTCGCGGTGGAGATCAAGCGGCGCGGCGAGATCGACGGCGTGGAACAGCTCACGCGCTACCTGGAGCTGCTGAACCGGGATCCCCATCTCGCCCCCGTGCGCGGCGTCTTCGCCGCCCAGGAGATCAAGCCGCAGGCCCGGGTGCTCGCGACCGACCGGGGCATCGGCTGCCAGGTGCTCGACTACGACGCGATGCGGGGCATCGAGGACGACAAACTGCGCCTGTTCTGAGCGGTACGCCACCGGCACATGCCAAAGGGCCGGATTCCTTCGGAGAATCCGGCCCTCTCGCGTGACGGCGGCCGGTCAGATCACCGACGGCGAGCCGCTGGGCGTACCCGCGCCGCCGCTCTGCGGGGCATCGGCGGAGGCGTCGGTGGCCACGGGGGTGGAGGGGTCGGTGCCGCTGGCCGTGGTGGACGGCCCTTCGGTGGTCTCCCCATCCGTCGGATCCGGCGAGCCGGTCGGATCCGGCGAGCTCGAGGTCTCGTCCGGGCCCGTCGGCTCTCCCGTGTCGCCCGGTTCCCCCGTGTCGGTCGGGGACTTGGTCGGGGACTTCGAAGGTGACTTGGACGGCGACTTCGACGGCGACTTCGACGGATCGCCGGGCTTCTTCGTGCCGCTGGGTTTGCCCGACGCCTCGCCCGACTCCTCGGCCGTGGGCGTCGGGTCGTCCGTGGTGCCCAGCGTGCCGTCGGGGCCGGGGTCGGTCGGCCGGGTGGTGGCCTCACCGGTGTCCCCGTCGCCCCCGGCCGCCGGGTCGGCGCCGAGGCTGCCGTCGTCGAGGCCCTGGCTTGCGGACGGGTTGACGCCGACGTTCTCCGACGGCGTGCCGGCGTCGTTCTCCGACGTGGCGCCCAGGGTGACCACGGTGCCCAGGACGGCGACGAGCAGCGCGCCCGCGCCGGCCGCCACCAGATTGCGCTTGGCCAGGCCCTTCAGGCCCCCGCCCGCCTTGGCCGGCGGCTCGGAGGGCGACGACGACGACGACAGCGGCGACGGCACCGTGCGGCTGATGACGTGGGGGGTGTCGGCGGGCGGCTGGAGCGCCGGGAACGCCGTGGGTACCCCGCGCGGCGGCGAGAGCGGCTCCTCGCCGTGGACCTCGGGCACCTCCTCCCCCGCGGCCGGCATGAGGGCGAGCGGGACACCGGAGCGGTCGGCGACCAGGGCCAGCGCCCTGCGCCCCGCCACGGTGCCGCGCTTGTCGGCGAGGGCGCCGCGCAGCCCGATGGACGCCTCCAGCTCGGCGCGCGCCCGGTCGAGCTGTCCGGCGCACAGCGCGTGGATGCCGAGCTCGTGGTGGAAGTAGGCCTGTTCGCCCACGTCCCCGGCGAGCCGGGCGGCCTCCGCACCGGCCCGCAGCGCCTTCTCCCAGGCGCTCCAGTGCATCCCCGAGGCGAACGCCGGGGCGGCGGTGCGGGCGAGCTGCACGGCCGTGCTGGGCTCGCCCTCGCCGGTGGCCGAGGTGAGCGGTGAGAGCACGGCGAGCGCCGCCAGCACCGCGTCGGCCTCGGCGCACACGCGTTCGGGGGTGACCGAGGGGTGGCCGGTCCACCAGGCGTAGTGCTGGGCGGCGGCGCGTGCCTGCTCCTCGGCCTCGGCGGCGTATCCGGCGGCCTCCAGCTGGGCCGGCACCCCGGCGGCGAGCCGGTAGCGGGAGCCGGCCGGGGAGACCAGCCCGCAGGCGGCCAGTTCGCCGAGGGCGGCGTCGGCGTGGGTGTCGCCCACCAGGGCGGGCAGATGCGCCTGGTGCGGCACCTCGCCGCCGAGCGCGACGGCGAACCGCAGGGTGGCGCGGGCGGAGGTGCTGAGCCGGGAGGCGAGCAGCGGGGCGGGCGCGGCGGCCTCGCCGAGCGAGGGCAGGGGCACCTCGTCGCCGTCGACGGGGTCGAGGGGGACCTCGTCGGCCCGAACGTCCTCGAAGACGCCGAACTCGTCGACGGCGCTCGCGCCGGCCCGCAGCCGGTCGCGCTGCCGGAGCAGGGCGCCGGCCTGGACGAAGCGCAGCGGCAGGCCCTCGGACTCGAACCAGAGGTCGCCGGCCCAGTTCGCCTCGTCCTCGGTGAGGCCGCGGCCCACCGCGTGCTCGAGCAGGTCGAGCCCGTCGGAGCGGTCGAGACCGGAGAGGGTGACCTCCTCGACGCCGGCCTCCGCGGAGGGCTCGGGCACGTCCGGGGTGGCGGCGAACAGGAACGCGCACTCCGGGGTGGCCTCCAGCAGTCCGTCGAGGGCGGCGGCGCCGAACTCCAGGTCGTCCAGGACGACGACGGCCCCGATCTCGCGCACGCGGGCGACGACCTCGTCCCGCCGCGGGCGGTGCAGCGGCGCGTCGTGCACACGGTGGAAGAGTTCGTACAGCAGGTCGTCGGCGCCGCGGTTCACGCCGTTGAGCCGGACGACGCCGTCGGGGGCGAGGTCGGCGCAGTCCTCGGCGACGACGTCGAGGAGCCGGGTGCGGCCGGAGCCGGCGGGACCGGTGAGGCGTACCGAGCGGCCGCGGGCGAGCAGCCGGACGAGCTTCTCGCGCTCCTCCTGACGGGCGAGCAGCGGCAGCACGGGCTGCGCGGGGCCCGGCGGGACGGGCGGCAGCGCGGCGCGCTCCGCCTCGGCGCGCCCGGCCTCGGTCAGCTTCACCGGGCGGGCCGGCTCTTCGGCAGGCGGGCAGGGCTCGATCTCGCTGCCGTCGACGGGGTTGACGGTCAGCAGGAAGTCGCCGGAGACGAGCCGCACCGTGCGGGCGAGCGCGGGTGCGTGCTGTCCGAAGTCGGAAGTAAGGGATTCCCTGGGAGGACGCTGGCGCGGCGCACCGGTGTCACCCTCGTGGCCGTGGCCGTACTCCTCGGGTCCCGTGTGGTTCGGGTCCATAGGTCCTAGCCCCCCAAAAGCGTCGTGTGACGGAAGCCCTCCCCGGCCTCGCTGCACACCTCGCTGTCGCTTCTGGTCCGGGCCCGCTCGAGGATTGCAAGGCAGCGGGCAGCCGCACCATAAACCCTCGCTCAGTATCTACGACAGCCCGGGGTACCGTGCCGTCCGAGAGGTCACGGTCTCGTGAGGATTGTGCACGCGTCGCACGGTTCGCAGGGGCCGGCCGGGCCTCCGCCGATCGTCCGCCACCCACCCGTACGGCCTCATACGCGGGGCAGCGTGTCCATCCCGATGCCCCCTTCGATCGCCAGGATCCGGTGCAGCCGGGTGGCCACCAGCAGACGCTGCATCTGCGGCGGCACGTCGCGCAGCACCAGGCGCCGCCCGCACCGGCCGGCCCGTCGGTGGGCTCCCATGATCACACCGAGCCCGGTGGCGTCCCAGGAGTCCAGTTCGGACAGGTCCAGCACGAGGTCGCCGACACCGTCGTCGACGGCCGAATGCAGGACCGTTCGGGCGTCCGCCGCGCTGCGGACGTCGAGGCGGCCCCCGACGACCAGCTCGGCGTGGTCGCCCCTGATGTGCATATGTGCTCCCCGTGATGCGTCTCGTGCTCCGCGTTTTCCGTGCTTTCCGTCAGGCCGGTGATGCAACCTCTGACTGCGTGGCGCCCGCGGAGGTTGCTGCCTGTAAGCGAACCGATACCGAATTCACCCCGGCGTGTGATGCACGCCCGGGGCGCGTGCGCGGTGTCAGTGCTCGTAGAAGCCCTGCCCGCTCTTGCGCCCGATGTCACCGGCGTCAACCATCCGGCGCATCAGCTCGGGGGCGGCGAACTTCTCGTCCTGGGACTCGGTGTAGATGTTGTCCGAGGCGTGCAGCAGGATGTCGACGCCCGTGAGGTCGGCCGTGGCCAGCGGTCCCATGGCGTGGCCGAAGCCCAGCTTGCAGGCCAGGTCGATGTCCTCGGCGCTCGCGACGCCCGACTCGTGGAGCTTGGCGGCCTCGACGACGAGGGCGCAGATGAGGCGGGTGGTGACGAAGCCGGCGACGTCCCGGTTGACGACGATGCAGGTCTTGCCGACGGACTCGGCGAACTCCCGCGCCCGGGCGAGGGTTTCGTCGCTCGTCTTGTAGCCGCGGACCAGCTCGCACAGCTGCATCATCGGCACCGGCGAGAAGAAGTGGGTGCCGACGACGCGCTCCGGGTGCTCCGTCGCGGCCGCGATCTTGGTGATCGGGATGGCGGAGGTGTTGGAGGCGAGCACGGTGTCCTCGCGCACGATCTTGTCGAGGGCCCGGAAGATCTCGTGCTTGACCTCGAGCTTCTCGAACACCGCCTCGACGACGACGTCCGCGTCCGCGCAGGCGTCCAGGTCGGTGGTCGGGGTGATCCGGGCGAGGGCGGCCTCGGCGTCCTTCGCCTCCAGCTTCCCCTTGCCCACGAACTTGTCGTACGACGCCTTGATGCCGTCGGTGCCGCGCGTCAGCGCCTCGTCGGTGACATCGCGCAGGACGACGTCCCAGCCCGCCTGTGCGGAGACCTGGGCGATTCCGGACCCCATGAGACCGGCCCCGATGACGGCGAGCTTGCGTGCCACTGTGCGACTCCCCTGATACGCGCTGTCGTTGTTCTCTACGGGCGGACACTAGCGGGCACCAGCGGCTCTGTGACTGACTTAGTAACGCGTTTCACGTCTCACCCAGTGAGACTCCCGTCACGTCCCCGACGCCACCCGCCTTGCGGGACACCGGGGTTGCGACAACGCGGGCCAAGCGGGGGTCACCCGTGCCGCTCCGGGCCCCGCGGACCACTCCCCCGGCGTAGCGGACGGCGCGACTAGGCTGATCCCATGGTCAACCTGACGCGTATCTACACGAGGACCGGCGACAAGGGCACCACCCATCTCGGTGACATGTCCCGGGTCGCCAAGACCGACCTGCGGATCTCCGCCTACGCCGACGCCAACGAGGCGAACGCGGTGATCGGTACCGCGATCGCGCTGGGCGGCCTGCCCGAGGAGGTCGTCAAGGTCCTCACCCGCGTCCAGAACGACCTGTTCGACGTGGGCGCGGACCTGTCGACGCCCGTGGTGGAGAACCCCGAGTACCCGCCGCTGCGGGTCGAGCAGTTCTACATCGACCGGCTGGAGGCGGACTGCGACCGCTTCAACGAGGAGCTGGACAAGCTCCGCTCCTTCATCCTGCCCGGCGGCACCCCCGGCGCCGCCCTGCTGCACCAGGCCTGCACGGTCGTCCGCCGCGCGGAGCGCTCCACCTGGGCCGCCATGGAGGCGCACGGGGAGACCATGAACCCCCTCACCGCCACCTACCTCAACCGCCTCTCCGACCTCCTGTTCATCCTGGCGCGCATCGCGAACAAGGAGACCGGCGACGTGCTGTGGGTGCCGGGCGGGGAGCGCTGAGCCGGCCCTCCCCGGCTCAGCGCCGGACGCTCTCCTTCTCCCCCGCGGCCCCGTCCCTCAGCTCGCCGGCCGGGGCCCGCTTGGGCCAGATCCAGTAGGCCAGGGCCACCAGGCCGTGGATGCCGGCGACCCGCCAGGCCGTGAACCGCCACGCCTCCAGGGAGGTGCTGCGGCCCGGGTCGCCGACGTACCAGATGGCGAGCTGGAGCAGCACGGTCGCCACGGCGGCGCCGGTCAGCGTGCCCAGCCAGAGCCTGGTCTCGTACCGGGCCCGGGCCGTGCCGTAGCGGGGCGGGCCGGGCGGCCTGGGCGCGCCGCCCAGCCGGTGGGCGGCGTGGCCGTCGAGCCACCGCACCGTGCGGTGGCCGTGGCCGACGGTGTAGCCGATGTAGAGCGCGGCCAGTCCGTGCGTCCAGTTCGGTTCCGCGCCGTTCTTCAGGTCCAGCGCGGTGGCGAGAAGCAGCACGACCTCCAGCAGCGGCTCGCACAGCAGCAGCGCGAGACCGGTGCGCGGCATCTTCAGCAGGTACCGGCAGGCCAGTCCGGCCGCCAGCAGCACCCAGAAACCGATCTCGCAGGCGGCGATCAGGGCGACGATCACGGTTGGCTCCTCTCGGTCACCCCTTCAGGCTCCCGTCCGGGCCGGCCCTGCGCGTCGTCGCGGGCGATGAACTCGCGGTACATCGAAAGATGCAGTCCAGGACCGTTCCCGCGGATCAGGCGCCGGGTGCGCGCACCGTGTTGGATGGTGGCATGGCCGTACGACTGCCCCGTCCGCCCCGCTTCGACGTGTGGCTCGCGCTCGCCGGACTCGCCGGCGGGCTGCTGCTGTGGGGCTTCGGGCTGAGTGTGCGGCCGGGCCACGATCCGGTCGTGCTCTTCGGCGGCCGCTGGCCGCTCCTCGTGCCGCTGGCGGTGATCAGCGCCGGCGAGCTGCTGCGCCGCACCGCCCCGCGCACCGCGCTGCTGACCGGCACCCTGGCGCTGGCCGGGGACACCATGACCCAGGGCAGCGTCGCCACCATCCTGATGTACACCGACCTGATGTACGCCGCCGTCGTGTACGGCACGCCCGCCACCGCCCGTCTCCTGCCCCGGATCACCGGCCTGCTCACGATCGCGGCGACGCTGGTGCCCTACGCCGTGTGGCGGGTGCCGGAGGCACTGCTGATCGGTGTCGTCGTCGGGGCCGTGGCGTTCGGGCCCGCGTCCACAGGCCTCATCGTGCGCAACCACCGCGACGCCGCCGACGCGGCCCGGCTGCGGGCCGAACAGACCGCGCTGCTGGCGGAGATGGACCGCGCCCAGGCGGTGACCGCGGAACGGGCCCGGATGGCACGCGAGTTGCACGACCTGGTCGCCAACCACCTGTCCGCGATCGCCATTCACTCCACGGCCGCGCTCTCCCTGGACAGTCCCGGGACCTCCCGGGAGGCGCTCACCGTGATCCGGGAGAACAGCGTCCAGGGACTGTCCGAAATGCGACGGCTCATCGGCATCCTGCGCGACGGGGACGAGGACCGGGAGCCCGCCGCGACCCCCACCCTCGACAGCCTCGGCACCCTCGTCGACGGCGCCCGCGCCAACGGCCTCGACGTCACCCTGGACGCCGAGTACGACGCCGTCCCCGCGCCGGTCGGACTCGCCGCGTACAGGATGGTGCAGGAGTCGCTGACGAACGCGCTGAAGCACGGCGCGCCGGGACGGGTCACCGTGCGGCTGCGCCGGACGGAGGACGCCCTGGTCCTCCGTGTGACCAGCCCGTACGGCGACCGGGACGCCCCGCGCGCGCCGGGGTCGGGGGCCGGTCTGGCCGGTATGCGGGAGCGGGCCGTGCTGCTGGACGGCACCTTCGAGGCCGGGCCGGAGGGCGGTGCGCAGGGCGGTCCTGAGGGCAAGCTGTGGGTGGTGCGTGCCACCCTCCCGGTCGACGACACCGTGCAAGGAGACACCTGATGATCCGCGTCCTGGTCGCCGAGGACCAGTCCGCCGTCCGTGCGGGACTGGTCCTGATCCTGCGCAGCGCGCCCGGCATCGAGGTCGTGGGCGAGGCGGCGGACGGCGAGCAGGCGGTGGCCCTCGCCCGCGAACTGCGCCCCGACGTGGTGCTGATGGACGTACAGATGCCGCGCCTCGACGGGGTGTCGGCGACCCGGCAGGTGGTCGCGGAGGGGCTCGCCGACGTGCTGGTGCTGACCACGTTCGACCTCGACGAGTACGTGTTCGGGGCGCTGCGGGCCGGGGCCGCCGGGTTCCTGCTGAAGAACACGGAGGCGAAGGACCTCGTCGCGGCGGTGCGCACGGTGGCGGGCGGCGAGGGCATCGTCGCCCCGGCCGTCACCCGGCGGCTGATCGCGGAGTTCGCCGCGCGGCCCGCGCGCCCGGTGTCGGGCGATCCGGCGGTGCTGGATTCCCTCACGCGACGCGAGCGCGAGGTGCTGTCGTGCCTCGGTGAGGGGCTGTCCAACGCGGACATCGCCAAGCGGCTCGACATGGCCGAGGCGACGGTGAAGACGCACGTCAGCCGTCTGCTGGGGAAGCTGGAGCTGCGCAGCCGGGTGCAAGCGGCGGTGCTCGCGCAGGAGTTGGGCGTGTAGCGGGACGGCCGGGGTGACGGCCACCAGAGTGGTCCAGACCTATTGACCCGTGGTCCAGACCTTTCTATTCTCGCGGCACCGCGGGATGTGGTGGCTCAGTCACATCCACAACGGCTTTCTCCCCCGAAGGAGGCGCAGCATGCGCTTCAGACACAGAGCCGCGGCAGGCCTCGCAACCCTGCTGCTCCCCCTGTCCGGACTCGTCGCCCTCGCCGGCCCGGCCCAGGCCGCGACCTCGGCGACCGCCACCTACGCCAAGACCCAGGACTGGGGCTCCGGCTTCGAGGGCAAGTGGACGGTGAAGAACACCGGCACCACGGCCATCGACTCCTGGACCGTCGAGTGGGACTTCCCCTCCGGCACCAAGGTCACCTCCGCCTGGGACGCCACCGTCACCAACTCCGGTGACCACTGGACCGCCAAGAACAAGGGCTGGAACGGCACCCTCGCCCCCGGGGCGTCGGTCAGCTTCGGCTTCAACGGCAGCGGCTCCGGCGCCCCCTCCCACTGCAAGCTCAACGGCGGCAGCTGCGACGGCACCTCGGTCCCCGGCGACGAGGCCCCCTCCGCGCCCGGCACCCCCACCGCCTCGAACATCACCGACACCTCGGTGAAACTGTCCTGGTCGGCGGCCACCGACGACAAGGGCATCAAGAACTACGACGTGCTGCGCGACGGCGCCCCGGTCGCCACCGTCACCGGCACCTCCTACACGGACACCGGCCTGACCAAGGGCACGGACTACTCCTACTCCGTCCAGGCCCGGGACACCGCCGACCAGACCGGCCCGGTCAGCGGCGCGGTCAAGGTCCGCACCACCGGCGAGAGCGAGGAGCCGCCGCCCGGCGACAAGATCAAGCTCGGCTACTTCACCGAGTGGGGCGTCTACGGGCGCAACTACCACGCGAAGAACCTGGTGACCTCCGGCTCGGCCGCCAAGATCACCCACATCAACTACGCGTTCGGCAACGTCGTCAACGGCCAGTGCAAGCTGGACGACTCCTACGCCGCCACCGACCAGGCCTACACCGCCGACAAGTCCGTCAGCGGCCAGGCCGACACCTGGGACCAGCCGCTGCGCGGCAGCTTCAACCAGCTGCGCCAGCTCAAGGAGAAGTACCCGCACATCAAGATCCTGTACTCCTTCGGCGGCTGGACCTACTCCGGCGGCTTCGGCCAGGCCGCGCAGAACCCGGCCGCGTTCGCCAAGTCCTGCAAGGCCGTGGTGGAGGACCCGCGCTGGGCCGATGTCTTCGACGGCATCGACATCGACTGGGAGTACCCGAACGCCTGCGGTCTGACCTGCGACAACAGCGGTCCTGAGGCCTTCGAGAACCTCTCGCGGGCGCTGCGCGCCGAGTTCGGCGACGACTACCTGGTCACCGCCGCCATCACCGCCGACGGCTCCAGCGGCGGCAAGCTCGACGCCGCCGACTACGCCGGCGCCGCGCAGTACCTCGACTGGTACAACGTGATGACGTACGACTACTTCGGTGCCTTCGACACGGACGGCCCCACGGCGCCCCACTCGCCGCTGACGTCGTACAACGGCATCCCGCAGGAGGGCTTCAACTCGGCCGCCGCCATCGCCAAGCTGAAGGCGAAGGGCGTCCCGGCGAGCAAGCTGCTGCTCGGCATCGGCTTCTACGGCCGCGGCTGGACCGGCGTCACCCAGTCCGCCCCCGGCGGCTCGGCCACCGGCCCGGCGCCCGGCACCTATGAGGCGGGCATCGAGGACTACAAGGTCCTGAAGAACTCCTGCCCCGCCACCGGCACCGTCGCCGGCACCGCCTACGCCTACTGCGGCAGCAACTGGTGGTCCTACGACACCCCGTCGACCATCAACGGCAAGATGTCCTGGGCCAAGAGCCAGGGCCTGGGCGGCGCCTTCTTCTGGGAGTTCAGCGGCGACACCACCAACGGTGAGCTGGTGAGCGCCATCGACAGCGGACTGCGGTAACCGCACGCACCACCGTCACACGGCCGCCCCCGGACCCTGCCGTCCGGGGGCGGCCGCGTTGTCCGTCTCCCGGGTCAGAACATCCCGTTGGGGTTCGCGGAGGAGGCCGGGACGTCCTGGATGACGTCCCAGTGCTCCACGACCTTGCCGTTCTCCAGACGGAAGAAGTCGGCGAGCGCGCGGCCGGGCTCACCGGGCTTCAGGACCAGGTGGGAGTGGGTGACGACCATGTCCCCCTCGGCGAGGACGCGCTTGATGTCCAGCCGCAGGTCCGGGTACTGACCGCGCAGCCAGGTGACGAAGCCGATGAAGGCCTCGGGACCGTCGTCCGCGTCCGGGTTGTGCTGGATGTAGCGGTCGCCGAAGTGGTCCTCGACCGCCTTGCGCGGATTGCCCTCGAAGGCCGTCCGGTAGTAGTCGACGACGACCTGCTTGTTGTGTTCGAGCTGCGACATGAGCCGTTTCCGTTCGGGATGGTTGGTTTCCCGAAGCGGAGACGATGACTCTGGAGAAGAGATGCGCAGCACCGGGAAACCAGGATTCCTCAACTGGTTCGCCCTCGCGTCGAAAAGGCGCCCTGGGCGGGAACGCCGACGCTGGTACTACTTTCTCTTGCCGCCCCCTGGAGGGGTGTACGCCAGGATCCTCCGCCATCCGGCGGCGATCTCCTGATGCGATGCCGAGCCTACCCCACTCCCCTAGGCCACGTTCACCCGCTGGCCGGGCGGGGCCGCCTCGAGCCAGGCGAGGAAGCCGGTCAGCGCGTCCTCGCTCATGGCGAGCTCCAGCCTCGTGCCCCGGTGCAGGCAGGCCAGGATCACCGCGTCGGACAGCAGCGCCAGCTCCTCCTCGCCCTCGGGGACGCGGCGGCCGGCCACCTCGATCGCGGAGCGCTCCAGGACACGGCGCGGGCGGGGGGCGTAGGAGAACACCCGGAACCACTCGACCCGGTCACCGTTGTACCGTGCCACCCCGTACGCCCAGCCCTTGCCGCCGCTGTCGCCCGGTTCGGGGGCGTCCCAGCGCAGGCTGCAGTCGAAGGTTCCACCGGAGCGCTGGATGAGGCGGCGGCGCAGGCCGAAGACGAAGAGCCCCATCACCACGAGGGCCACGACGATTCCGCACACAGTCAGAGCGAGGACCATCGGCACCGACCTCCTCGTCTCCTAGATAACGGAACGGAAAAATCATCCAGATCTGCCTCAGCCGCGGCCGGCTCCGGATCGCTCCGGTGCCGGCCGCGGCTGAGTGACGTCATCCCACGGGTCTGCGATCAGCGCCCCGCCGTCGCCGCCCGCAGACGGACATCCGCGCGGCGCTGGGCCTCGCTGTCGTCCTCCGCCTTCGCGCGCTCGAGTTCCTGCCGCGCCTTCTGGACGTCGATCTCGTCCGCCAGCTCGGCGACCTCGGCCAGCAGCGACAGCTTGTTGTCCGCGAACGAGACGAAACCGCCGTGCACCGCGGCGACGACGGTCCCTCCCTCGCGCGTACGGATCGTCACCGGGCCCGACTCCAGCACACCGAGCAGCGGCTGGTGACCGGGCATGACGCCGATGTCGCCGGACGTGGTGCGCGCGACGACCAGAGTGGCCTCGCCGGACCAGACCTCTCGGTCGGCCGCGACCAGCGCGACGTGCAGCTCAGCAGCCAAGATGGCTCCTCGGGTCACCACCCGGCGGTTGTGCCGGGTGTTGGTTACAAGTCTAGTAGTGGGTGAGGGGGCGGGACGCGCCCGCCCCCTCAAAGGGTGAGCCGTGCGGCTCACCTCACAGGCCCGGGGTCAGGAGACGCCCAGTTCCTTCGCGTTCTTCTTCAGGTCCTCGATACCACCGCACATGAAGAACGCCTGCTCCGGGAAGTGGTCGTACTCGCCGTCGCAGATCGCGTTGAACGCGGCGATCGACTCTTCCAGCGGCACGTCCGAACCGTCCACGCCGGTGAACTGCTTGGCGACGTGGGTGTTCTGGGACAGGAAGCGCTCCACGCGACGGGCGCGGTGGACCACGAGCTTGTCCTCCTCGCCGAGCTCGTCGATACCGAGGATCGCGATGATGTCCTGCAGGTCCTTGTACTTCTGCAGGATGTTCTTCACGCGCATGGCCGCGTTGTAGTGGTCCTGCGCGATGTAGCGCGGGTCCAGGATCCGGGACGTCGAGTCCAGCGGGTCCACGGCCGGGTAGATGCCCTTCTCCGAGATCGGACGGGAGAGCACCGTCGTCGCGTCGAGGTGGGCGAAGGTGGTGGCCGGGGCCGGGTCGGTCAGGTCGTCCGCGGGGACGTAGATCGCCTGCATCGAGGTGATCGAGTGACCACGGGTCGAGGTGATGCGCTCCTGGAGGAGACCCATCTCGTCGGCCAGGTTCGGCTGGTAGCCCACCGCGGAGGGCATACGGCCGAGCAGGGTCGACACCTCGGAACCGGCCTGGGTGAAGCGGAAGATGTTGTCGATGAAGAACAGCACGTCCTGCTTCTGCACATCGCGGAAGTACTCCGCCATGGTCAGACCGGCCAGGGCCACGCGCAGACGGGTGCCCGGGGGCTCGTCCATCTGGCCGAAGACGAGCGCGGTCTTGTCGATGACGCCCGACTCGCTCATCTCGTCGATGAGGTCGTTGCCCTCACGGGTGCGCTCACCGACACCGGCGAACACCGACACACCGTCGTGGTTGTTGGCGACGCGGTAGATCATCTCCTGGATGAGCACCGTCTTGCCGACGCCGGCGCCGCCGAACAGACCGATCTTTCCACCCTTGACGTACGGGGTGAGCAGGTCGATGACCTTGACGCCGGTCTCGAACATCTCGGTCTTCGACTCGAGCTCGTCGAAGTTCGGCGCCTTGCGGTGGATCGGCCAGCGCTCGCCGGTGTACTCCTCGTCGGTGTTCAGCACCTCACCGAGGGTGTTGAACACCTTGCCGGTGGTGAAATCGCCGACCGGGACGGAGATCGAGGTGCCGGTGTCGGTCACCGGGGCCTGGCGGACCAGGCCGTCGGTGGGCTGCATGGAGATGGTGCGGACCAGGCCGTCACCGAGGTGCTGCGCGACCTCGAGGGTCAGCGTCTTGAGCTCGCCCTCCTTGGCCGGGTCGGCGACCTGGACGTGCAGGGCGTTGTAGATGTCCGGCATGGCGTCGACGGGGAACTCCACGTCGACGACCGGGCCGATGACCCGGGCGACGCGGCCCGTAGCCGTCGCGGTCTCAACAGTGGTGGTCATTAGTTGTCACTCCCCGCGGTCGCGTCGGCCAGGGCACTGGCGCCACCGACGATCTCGCTGATTTCCTGGGTGATTTCGGCCTGGCGGGCCGCGTTGGCAAGACGGGAGAGCGTGTTGATCAGCTCGCCCGCGTTGTCTGTGGCCGACTTCATCGCGCGCCGCGTGGCGGCGTGCTTCGAAGCGGCCGACTGGAGCAGCGCGTTGTAGATCCGGCTCTCCACGTACCGCGGCAGCAGGGCGTCGAGGACGTCCTCGGCCGAGGGCTCGAAGTCGTACAGCGGCAGGATCTCGCCCTTGGCGTGCGACTCCCGCGCGACCTCGTCGAGACGCAGCGGAAGCAGCCGGGAGTCGACCGCCGTCTGCGTCATCATCGAGACGAACTCGGTGTAGACGATGTGGAGCTCGTCCACGCCGCCGTCCGCCGTCTCGTCCGTGATGGCCTCGATCAGCGGGGCCGCGACCTTCTTGGCGTCCGCGTACGAGGGCTCGTCGGTGAAGCCCGTGAACGTCTCCGCGATCGTGCGCTCGCGGAAGTTGTAGTGGGCGACACCGCGCCGGCCGACGATGTACGTGTCGACCCGCTTGCCCTCGCGCTCCAGGCGCTCGGTCAGCTGCTCCGCCGCCTTGATGGCGTTGGAGTTGAAGGCGCCGGCCAGGCCGCGGTCGCTCGTGAGGAGCAGGACCGCGGCACGGGTCGGGTTCTCCGCCTCCGTGGTGAGCGGGTGCTTGGTGTTCGACCCGGTTCCGACCGCCGTGACCGCGCGGGTGAGCTCCTGCGCGTACGGCGTGGAGGCCGCCACCTTGCGCTGCGCCTTGACGACGCGCGAGGCGGCGATCATCTCCATCGCCTTCGTGATCTTCTTGGTCGCGGTGACGGATCGGATGCGACGCTTGTAGACCCGGAGCTGGGCTCCCATGAGTCAGGTCCCTTCCTTACGTCACTTGGAGGCGGTGGTCGCCTTCGGCGCGTCCTCGCCGAGCAGCTTGCCGTCGCTCGTCTCGAACTGCTTCTTGAACTCCGCCACGGCGTCGCCGACCGCCTGGATCGTGTCGTCCGACATCTTGGCGCCCTCGCGGATGGAGGTCATGAGGCCCTGCTCCTTGCGGTGCAGGTACTCCAGGAGCTCCTTCTCGAAGCGGCGGATGTCGGCGACCGGCACCTCGTCCATCCTGCCGGTGGTGCCGGCCCAGATGGAGACGACCTGGTCCTCCGTGGCCATCGGCTCGTACTGGTTCTGCTTCAGCAGCTCGACCATGCGCTGACCGCGCTCCAGCTGCGCCTTCGACGCGGCGTCCAGGTCGGAACCGAAGGCGGCGAACGCCTCGAGCTCGCGGAACTGCGCCAGGTCCACGCGCAGACGGCCGGAGACCTGTCGCATCGCCTTGTGCTGCGCGGAACCGCCGACCCGGGAGACGGAGATACCGACGTTCAGCGCGGGGCGCTGACCGGCGTTGAACAGGTCCGACTCCAGGAAGCACTGGCCGTCGGTGATGGAGATGACGTTGGTCGGGATGAACGCCGAGACGTCGTTGGCCTTGGTCTCGACGATCGGCAGACCGGTCAT
The DNA here is from genome assembly GCF_984686075.1 of Streptomyces speibonae. NCBI lineage: Bacteria > Bacillati > Actinomycetota > Actinomycetes > Kitasatosporales > Streptomycetaceae > Streptomyces > Streptomyces speibonae. The sequence continues at coordinate 2,591,378 of NZ_OZ480260.1, forward strand.
CGAACCGGCGCCCATGTCGTCGGAGAGCTTGGCGCAGCGCTCCAGCAGACGGGAGTGCAGGTAGAAGACGTCACCCGGGTAGGCCTCACGGCCCGGCGGGCGGCGCAGCAGCAGGGACACGGCGCGGTAGGCGTCGGCCTGCTTGGACAGGTCGTCGAAGATGATGAGGACGTGCTTGCCCTCGTACATCCACTGCTGGCCGATGGCGGAACCGGTGTACGGCGCCAGGTACTTGAAGCCGGCCGGGTCGGACGCCGGGGCGGCGACGATGGTGGTGTACTCCAGCGCGCCGTTCTCCTCCAGCGCGCGGCGGACCGACGCGATGGTGGAGCCCTTCTGGCCGATGGCGACGTAGATGCAGCGGACCTGCTTCTTCGGGTCGCCGGTGCGCCAGTTGTCACGCTGGTTGATGATCGTGTCGACGGCCAGGGCGGTCTTGCCGGTCTGGCGGTCGCCGATGATCAGCTGACGCTGACCACGGCCGATCGGGGTCATGGCGTCGACGGCCTTGTAGCCCGTCTCCATCGGCTCGTGCACCGACTTGCGCTGCATGACCGTGGGGGCCTGCAGTTCGAGGGCGCGGCGGCCCTCGGTCTCGATCTCGCCGAGGCCGTCGATCGGGTTGCCGAGCGGGTCGACCACACGGCCGAGGTAGCCCTCACCGACCGCGACGGACAGGACCTCGCCGGTGCGGGTGACCGGCTGGCCCTCCTCGATACCGCTGAACTCACCGAGGACGATGGCACCGATCTCGCGCTCCTCGAGGTTGAGGGCGAGGCCGAGGGTGCCGTCCTCGAACTTCAGCAGCTCGTTGGCCATGGCCGAGGGAAGGCCCTCGACCTTGGCGATGCCGTCGCCGGCAAGGGTGACCGTACCGACCTCCTCGCGCGAGGCCGCGTCCGGCTTGTACGACTGGACGAAGTTCTCCAGCGCGTCCCGGATCTCCTCCGGCCGGATCGTGAGCTCCGCCATCTGAGTTCCCTGCTCTCCTTGTTGGGCCCGAAGTTTCACTTGGGGGGGGATGGGGACTCCCCCCTACAGGAGGTGAATCCTCTGCACGGCCCAACCAGGGCCGTAAGTACGTACTGCCTATTCGGAATGTGCTGCTCAGCTCGCCAGCCGGCGGCTCGCGTCCTCGAGCCGGTCCGCCAGTGAGCCGTTGATGACCTCGTCACCGACCTGCACCCGGATCCCGCCGACGACCGCGGGGTCGACGTCGAGGTTGAGGTGCATCCGGCGGCCGTAGAGCTTCGCGAGGGCGTCGCCCAGGCGCTGCTTCTGCCGGTCGCTCAGCGGCACCGCGGAGGTGACGACGGCCACCATGCGGTCCCTGCGCTCGGCGGCGAGCTTGGACAGGGACTCCAGTCCCGACTCCAGGCTACGTCCCCGCGGCGCGCTCACAAGGCGCGTCACCAGACGCTCGGTGGCCGCGTTCGCCCTGCCTCCGAGCAGGCTGCGCAGCAGCTGGCTCTTGGAGGAGGCCGGGGCGCTGCGGTTGGTCAGCGCGGCGCGCAGCTCGGTGCTGGAGGAGACGATCCGGCCGAAGCGGAACAGCTCGTCCTCGACGTCGTCGAGCGCACCGGCCTTCTGGGCGGCGGTGAGGTCGGCGGTGTCCGCCAGCTCCTCCAGTGCGTCCACCAGGTCGCGGGACTGCGACCAGCGGGAGCGCACCATGCCGGTCACCAGGTCCGTGGCCGGACCGCTGACCTGCGAGCCGAGCAGGCGCCGGGCCAGGTCGGCCTTGGCCTCACCGGCCTGCGCCGGGTCGGTGAGGACCCGACGCAGCGACACCTCGCGGTCGAGCAGCGCGGTGACGGCGGCCAGCTCGTCGGCGAGCTTCGCAGCGTCGACGGCCGTGCTGTCCGTCAGCGCGTCGAGACGCTCGCGTGCGGCTGCCAGGGCCTCGCGGCTCGCTCCGTTCATCGCGCCGCCTCGGCCTTCTGGTCGAGCTCGTCGAGGAAGCGGTCGATCACGCGGCTCTGCCGGGCGTGGTCCTCGAGGGACTCGCCGACGAGCTTGCCGGCCAGGTCGGTGGCGAGCTTGCCGACGTCCTGCCGCAGCGCGGACGCGGCGGCCTTGCGGTCGGCCTCGATCTGCGCGTGACCGGCGGCGACGATCTCCTCGCGCTGACGCTGGCCCTCGGCCCGCATCTCGGCGATGAGCGCGGCACCCTGCTCCTGCGCCTCCTGGCGCAGACGCGCGGCCTCGTGCCGGGCCTCGGCGAGCTGGGCCTTGTACTGCTCAAGGACGCTCTGGGCCTCGGTCTGCGCGGCCTCGGCCTTCTCGATACCGCCCTCGATGGCCTCGCGACGCTCTTCCAGGACCTTGTTGATGGTCGGGAGGAGCTTCTTGGCGAGGAAACCGAAGACGATGACGAAAGCGATGAGGCCGATGACAACTTCCGGCCACGGCGGAATGAGGGGATTCTCCTTCTCCCCCTCAGCCGCCAGGAAAACCAGGGCGGAGTTCACATCAGTGCCTTTCGTCGAAAGGGTCGGTCGTCAGGCGCTCGTCTTAGTAGACGAACGGCATGACGAGACCGATCAGGGCGAGCGCCTCACAGAAGGCGAAGCCCAGGATCTGGTTGGCGCGGATCAGGCCGGCGGCCTCGGGCTGGCGGGCCAGGGCCTGGGTGCCGTTACCGAAGATGATGCCGATGCCGACGCCGGGGCCGATGGCCGCGAGACCGTAACCGATGGAGCCGATGTTGCCGTCGACAGCAGCGAGGGTCTGGGACATGCCAGTTCTTCCTTCTCTTTACGGACCGGTGGGGGTTGGCCACCGGACGATTGGGGCGGGGGCGGGTGCTCAGTGGTGCTCGGCGAGCGCGCCCTGGATGTAGCTGCAGGTCAGAAGCACGAACACGTACGCCTGGACAGCCTGGATGAAGAGCTCGAAGGTGGTCATGATGAGCACCATCACGAACGAGACACCGGAGTAGGCGATGCCGATGCCGTTCAGCATGTACCAGCTGGCGATCGTGAAGAGCAGCAGCAGCGTGTGACCGGCGAACATGTTCGCGAAGAGTCGCACGGCGTGCGTGAAGGGACGGACCAGCAGGTTGGAGAAGAACTCGATGGTCATCGAGAGCGGCAGCACCGGGCCGAGCGTCTTGTCGTAGCCCGTCACGTTCTTGAAGAAGCCGACGAAGCCGTGCCGCTTGAAGGTCAGCGCGACCCAGGTGATGTAGACGATCAGGGCCAGCACCAGCGGGTAGGCGATGATCGACGTCACGGGGAAGGCGGCGACCGGGACGATCGACCAGAGGTTCATCATCCAGATGAAGAAGAACAGGGAGACGGCGAGCGGAACGTACTTCTCGCCCTCCTTCTTGCCGATCGTCTCGTAGACGATGCCCCGGCGCACGAAGTCGTAGCCGGCCTCGGCCACCATCTGCATCTTGCCGGGGACGATCTTCGGCCTGGCGAACGCGGCCCAGAAGAAGCCGACCACGACGATCGAGCCGAGCAGCGCGAGCAGCATGGGCTTGTTGAAGTACAGGCCGTTGCCGTCTGCGTCGCCCCAGAGCGGCTCGAAGAGGAACGAGTGCAGGCCCGGAGCCGGGAAGCCACAGCCGTCGAAGATGTGGCAGTCGGTCTCGAAGGCGAGCACCTGCGTCGGGTCAGCACTCACCGCGGGCTCCTTCATCGTGGCGCATAGGTACGGCAACCTCGTGGTGTCGGCGCGGCGCGGGGCCGCGGTTCGGCACGGGACTGGTGTTACGGATGTGGGGGCGGCTGGGGGGCATCTCGCCTCGCGATTGAGCAGGCGTCAGCTCGGATGCCCGCGCCCGCGATGCCGCAGTTGGCACCGGACGATAGCAGGACTTCCGGGGCCCTTTTATCCCGGGCCTACCCCTCACGACGAAGGCCCCGGATTCCCCGGCTTGTTGGCCGCCGCCGGTTCGGGTTCGACGTACAGGATCTTGGACTTCATGTGGGCGCGCGTCTGCGCGGTGATCCACACGAGAGTGGTGCCGGCGAGCGTGAGGGCGAAGGCCTTGGGATGGAACAACGTGGTGTCCCGGAACACGGCGACGAACACGAACAGCAGCAGGATCTGTGCCGAGTACAGCATCAGACCCATGGCCTGGAACAGGTGCGGGAGCGACTTGGCGGTGCGCTGCAGTACGTAGAGGCCGATCCCCATGAAAAGGATCACGACCACGGTCCCGACGAGCGCCCCGACCGCGCCCTCGCCACCGGCCACCAGCGCGCTGACGACGGCGGCGACAGCGCCGGCGGCAGCCGTGGGCACGGCGGCCTGGGCCAGGTTTCGGACGTCATTGGACGGCATGGCGGCAACTCCGCTTTTCACAGGGGGGCAGGTGTCGTCATGGGACGAGCGTAGACCCCCGGGCCGAGTGAGAATTCCTCGCACCGATGAACCGTCGCACCGCGGTCCTTCGGCTCTCTCGGGGGTTCTCGTGAACGCTATCACAAACTATTTGATGCAGTCTTTACCTGTCGGATGTGCTCGGCGTCACACATGAGAAGCAATCCGCGCGTCTGAGCGAGAAGCGGTCGCGTATGTCTGGTATTGGGGCGCTTCGCACCCCCAACGCCGTCCCATCAGGGCCCCACGACTTGGCAATGCTCTAGTCGGATTCTTACCTTGACCGTGACCGGTCGGCCAGGCGTGCGCGAGGGCCCACGGCGGTCGCCCCGTTGACGCCCGCGACACCGGCGGCCACCGGGGTGCGCTCCTCCTGCGCGGCCTCCTCGGGGACCCTGTCGGCCGCGGCGGCGGCCTCGGCGGCCGGTGCGGCCACGGCGGCCCTGCGACGGCGGTAGCGCGGCGGCACGACGGCCTCCGCCCAGCGCGGCGCCCGCGGGGTGAACCGCGGCAGCAGAAGCAGGATGAGACCGAGCGTGGAGAGGATCACCACACTCAGCACGATCCACATCGACGCCGAGTTCACCGAGTACGTGAGCGCGCCGAAGCCGATCAGCGCCGACCAGAAGTACATGATCAGCACCGCCCGGCTGTGCGAGTGGCCGATCTCCAGCAGCCGGTGGTGCAGATGCCCCCGGTCCGCCGCGAACGGCGACTGACCGCGCCAGGTGCGCCGCACGATCGCCAGGATCAGGTCGGCGGCCGGCACCGCGATGATGGTCAGCGGCAGCAGCAGCGGAATGTACACCGGCACCGTCTGGTGCACGGCCTCCTTCTCCGAACCGGCGAACAGCTGGAGCGCGTCCGGGTCGACCTGTCCCGTGATCGAGATCGCGCCCGCCGCCAGGACCAGGCCGATGAGCATCGACCCGGAGTCGCCCATGAAGATCCGCGCGGGATGCATGTTGTGCGGCAGGAAGCCCAGGCACATGCCCATCAGGATGGCCGAGAACAGCGTGGCGGGGGCGGCCGCCTCGATGCCGTACGAGTACCAGATGCGGTACGCGTACAGGAAGAACGCCGCCGCCGCGATGCACACCATCCCGGCCGCGAGCCCGTCGAGCCCGTCCACGAAGTTGACCGCGTTGATGGTGATGACCACCAGCGCGACCGTGAGCAGCGTGCCCTGCCACTGGGTGAGCGCGACCGAACCGACGCCCGGGATCGGCAGCCACAGGATCGTCAGACCCTGCATCACCATCACACCCGCGGCGATCATCTGCCCGCCCAGCTTGATCAGGGCGTCGATCTCGAACTTGTCGTCCAGGACACCGATCAGCCAGATCAGCGCCGCCCCGGAGAGCAGCGCCCGCGGCTCGTTGGACTTCTCGAACAGCTGGCTGAGGTTGGTGAGGTGGTCGGCGACCAGCAGGCCCGCGCACAGGCCGAAGAACATCGCGATACCGCCGAGCCGCGGAGTGGGTTCCCGGTGCACGTCGCGTGCCCGGATCTCCGGCATCGCTCCGGCCACGATCGCGAATTTCCGTACCGGCCCGGTCAGCAGGTACGTCACCGCGGCCGTGATGCAGAGCGTCAGCAGGTATTCACGCACGGGCTTCCCCACAGGTCTCGCTGGCCATCACAGCCCCACACCCTAGCGAGGCACGCATACCAGTGGGGACTTCCGGGTAGCGACGATGGTTGCACGTGTGGCTGTGCATCCGGTGCGCCTACCCCCGGCCCGGCCCGCTCAGCGCGGGTACGGCGGAAACGCCGCGACCAGTTCCCGTACGTCCTCACGTGCCCGCGCGGGGTCCGTTCCGCCGCGCAGGACGCTCGCCAGCAGGCCCGCGACCAGGGTCATCTCCCGCACGCCCATGCCCTGCGTGGTCACCGCCGCCGTGCCCAGGCGCAGCCCGCGGTCGTCGTCGTGCGGCAGCGCACAGCAGTCCAGGACGATGCCCGCCGCCGCGAGTCGGCCCCGCGCGGTGCGCCCGTCCACACCGAGCGGCGCCGGGTCGACGGTGATCAGGTGGGTGTCCGTGCCGCCCGTGGTGACGGCCAGCCCCTCGGCGGCCAGCGCGGCGGCCAGCGCCCGGGCGTTGACCACCACCTGGTGCGCGTACGCGGCGAACGCCGGGGTGGCCGCCTCCCCGAACGCGACCGCCTTGGCCGCGATGGTGTGCATCTGCGCACCGCCCTGGGTGAAGGGGAACACCGCCCGGTCGACCCGCTCGGCCAGTTCGCTCCCGCAGAGGATCATCCCGCCGCGCGGGCCCCGCAGCACCTTGTGCGTCGTCGCGCAGACGATGTCCGCGTACGGCACCGGGCTGGGCGCCGCTCCCCCGGCGACCAGGCCCATGGGGTGCGCGGCGTCCGCGATGAGATGGGCTCCGACCTCGTCGGCGACCTCGCGGAAGAAGGCGTAGTCGATGTGCCGGGGGTAGGAGATGGACCCGCACACGATCGCCTTGGGCCGGCGGGCGTGGGCGAGGGTGCGCACCTGCTCGTGGTCGATCAGTCCGCTCTCCGCGTCCACGCCGTAGCCGACGAAGTCGAACCAGCGGCCGGAGAAGTTGGCGGGCGAGCCGTGGGTGAGGTGACCGCCGTAGGGCAGGCCGAGGGCGAGCACGGTGTCGCCGGGGCGCAGCAGGACGGCGTACGCGGCCAGCACGGCGGAGGAGCCGGAGTGCGCCTGCACATTGGCGTGCTCCGCGCCGAACAGCGCCTTGGCCCGCTCCACGGCGAGGCGCTCGGCCACGTCGACGATCTCGCAGCCACCGTGGTGCCGGTTGCCCGGGTATCCCTCGGCGTACTTGTTGGCGAGCGGCGAGCCGAGGGCGGCCAGCACGCCGGGCGACATGAAGTTCTCGGCGGCGATCAGCTGGAGCGTGCTCGACTGCCGCTCACGCTCCCCGAGCAGCACCTCGGCCAGCTCGGGGTCCTGCCGCCGCAGAACATCGGCCTCGAGGGCATCGCTGACCGTCATGATCCGCTCCCGGGCGTCGACACTGACGTACGCCCAATGTAGGCCGAACATCCCGAAAAGCGCCCCCGCTGCTCCGCCGTCCCCGCCTACATCCGCGCCGGCACCCCCGTCAACGCCGTCACCACAGGATCCAGCGCCTGATGTATCTCCTCACCGATCGACCGGAAGAACGTCAACGGCGCCCCGTACGGATCGTGCACCTCGTCCGCCTCCGCCGTCGGCGCCAGCAGCCACCCGCGTAGAGCCGCCGCGGCCCGCACCAGCGCACGCGCACGCATCACCAGCCCTTCCTCCAGGGACGGCAGCGTCGCGGGGTCGATCGCGTTGACCAGCCGGGTGAACTCCTTCAGCGTGAACGTGCGCAGCCCGGCGGAATGCCCCATCGAGATGACCTGCGCCCGATGGTCCCGCGTGGCCGTCAGCACCAGATCCGCCCGGATCACATGGTCGTCCAGCAGCTCACGCCCCACGAACCCGGAGGCGTCGGCGCCGAACTCCGCCAGCACGGTCTCCGCGTGCGCCTCCATCGCCGCGCCCTCGTGCCCCCACGTGCCCGCGCTCTCCACGATCAGCCCGCCGCCCAGGACGCCCAGCCGCTGGCTCACGAAATGCCGGGTCAGCCGCTCGGTGATGGGCGAGCGGCACACATTTCCGGTACTGACGTGGAGGATGCGGAAGGTGTCGCGCGGAAAGCCGAAGGTCGTCGTCGTCTCCGCGCTGGATTCCCCGTTGCCTATGCCACGCCCCGCCTCAGGGGCCGTCAATTCGCCACCTCGAGGTCGGGTACCACCTTGCGCAGCTCGTCCGGCGAGATCGCGCCCTCGCGCAGCAGCACCGGCACGGGGCGCGTGACGTCGACGATGGAGGACGGCACGTTGCCCGGGGTGGGCCCGCCGTCCAGGTACACGGAGACGGAGTCGCCGAGCATCTCCTGGGCGGCGTCGCAGTTCTCCGGCGCCGGGTGACCGGTCAGGTTCGCCGACGACACGGCCATGGGGCCGACCTCGGTGAGCAGCTCGATGGCGACCGGGTGCAGCGGCATCCGCACGGCCACCGTGCCCCGGGTGTCGCCGAGGTCCCACTGGAGGGACGGCTGGTGCTTGGCGACCAGCGTCAGCGCGCCCGGCCAGAAGGCGTCGACCAGTTCCCAGGCCATCTCGGAGAAGTCCGTCACCAGGCCGTGCAGGGTGTTCGGGGAGCCGATCAGGACGGGCGTGGGCATGGTGCGGCCCCGGCCCTTGGCCTCCAGCAGATCGGCGACGGCCTCCGAGGTGAAGGCGTCGGCGCCGATGCCGTACACCGTGTCCGTCGGCAGCACCACGAGTTCGCCCCGGCGGACCGCGGACGCGGCTTCACGCAGACCGGTCGCGCGGTCGGTCGCGTCGTTGGTGTCGTATCGCCGAGCCATCTGGCGGGCCTCCTCGTACACGTGCTGGGGGGAAAAGTATGCGGGACGCTCACGGCAGCGCCTTGCGGGCGGTGGCGAACCGCGGGCGGTTGTTCAGATCGGGGTGGTCGGCGGCGTCGGCCCAGCCGCGCTCCTCGGCGAAGATCCACGGCACCTGTCCGCCCTGGGTGTCGGCGTGCTCCACGACGACCACGCCGCCGGGTCGCAGCAGCCGGTGCGCGGTGCGCTCCAGGCCGCGGATCAGGTCGAGGCCGTCCTCACCGGAGAACAGCGCCAGATCCGGGTCGTAGTCGCGGGCCTCCGGCGCGACGTACTCCCACTCGGTGAGCGGGATGTACGGCGGGTTGGAGATCACCAGATCGACCTGGCCGTCGAGGTCGGGGAAGGCCGTCAGGGCGTCTCCCTGGCGCAGCTCGACCCTGGACCCCTCCACGTTCTTACGGGTCCACGCCAGGGCGTCCTCGGACAGCTCGACGGCGTACACGCGCGAGCGCGGCACCTCCTGCGCCAGCGCCAGCGCGATGGCGCCCGAGCCGGTGCACAGGTCGACGATGCACGGCTCGACGACGTCCATCGCGCGGACGGCGTCTATCGCCCAGCCGACGACCGACTCGGTCTCGGGGCGCGGGACGAACACCCCGGGCCCCACCTGGAGCTCCAGGTAGCGGAAGTACGCCCGCCCGGTGATGTGCTGGAGCGGCTCGCGGGCCTCGCGGCGGGCGATGACCTCCCAGTACCGGGCGTCGAAGTCGGAGTCCTTGACACCGTGCAGCTCGCCGCGCTTGACGCCGTGCACGAACGCGGCGAGCTCCTCCGCGTCGGTGCGCGGCGAGGGCACGCCCGCGTCGGCGAGCCGCTGGGTGGCCTGGGCCACCTCGGCGAGCAGCAGGTTCACTGGTCCTCCGGACTGTCTACGGCTACGGGGCTTACGCGGCGGCGAGCTTGGCGGCCGAGTCCGCGTCGACGCAGGCCTGGATCACCGCGGCGAGGTCGCCGTCCAGGACCTGGTCCAGGTTGTACGCCTTGAAGCCGACGCGGTGGTCCGAGATGCGGTTCTCCGGGAAGTTGTACGTACGGATCTTCTCGGAGCGGTCCACGGTGCGGACCTGGCTGCGGCGGGCGTCGGCGGCCTCCCTCTCCGCCTCCTCCTGCGCCATGGCGAGCAGCCTGGAGCGCAGGATACGCAGGGCCTGCTCCTTGTTCTGCAGCTGGCTCTTCTCGTTCTGGCAGGAGGCGACGACTCCGGTCGGGATGTGCGTGATGCGCACGGCGGAGTCGGTGGTGTTGACGGACTGGCCGCCGGGCCCGGAGGACCGGTAGACGTCGACGCGCAGGTCGTTCGGGTTGATCTCGACGTCGACCTCCTCCGCCTCGGGGGTCACCAGGACGCCCGCCGCGGAGGTGTGGATGCGCCCCTGCGACTCGGTGGCCGGCACGCGCTGCACGCGGTGCACGCCCCCCTCGTACTTCAGCCGCGCCCACACGCCCTGGCCGGGCTCGACCTGTCCGCGGGACTTCACGGCGACCTGGACGTCCTTGTAGCCGCCCAGCTCGGACTCGGTGGCGTCGATGATCTCGGTCTTCCAGCCGACACGCTCGGCGTAGCGCAGGTACATGCGCAGCAGGTCCCCGGCGAACAGGGCGGACTCGTCACCGCCGGCGCCCGCCTTGATCTCGAGGATGACGTCCTTGTCGTCGCTGGGGTCGCGCGGGACGAGGAGCAGGCGGAGCTTCTCGGTGAGCTCCTCGCGCTGCTGCTCCAGCTCCTTGACCTCGGCGGCGAAGTCGGGGTCGTCGGCGGCCAGTTCGCGGGCGGTGTCGATGTCGTCGCCCGTCTGCTTCCAGGAGCGGTACGTGGCGATGATCGGCGTGAGCTCGGCGTAGCGCTTGTTCAGCCTGCGCGCGTTGGCCTGGTCGGCGTGGACCGACGGGTCGGCGAGCTTCTTCTCCAGGTCGGCGTGCTCGGCGACGAGTTCCTCGACGGCCTCGAACATCTTGGGCTCCTGCTGGTACGTGGGTGAAGGGGCGGGCGACCAAAAACGCCGGTCCCGGCCTGCCCCGGGCGGGGGCGCGGCCGTGGACCGGCGGATGGCGGCTCGCTACTTCTTGGAGCCGGCGGCCTTGCCGAAGCGGGCCTCGAAGCGGGCCACGCGGCCACCGGTGTCGAGGATCTTCTGCTTGCCCGTGTAGAACGGGTGGCACTCGGAGCAGACCTCGGCACGGATGGTGCCGCCGGAGATCGTGCTGCGGGTGGTGAACGACGCGCCACAGGTGCAGCTGACCTGCGTCTCGACGTACTCGGGGTGGATGTCGCGCTTCAAGGTGTCTCCTAGGTTCGGGAGGGCGCCGGGTCGCTGACGCGGGGTGCGGGAGCGTGAACCGGAGCCGACGTACCAGTCTGCCAGGACTGGGGCCGTCACCCAAAACCGGGGGCGCGCCTCGTCTATTCCCTGCGGGCCGTCCGCGGTCCCTCGCGGCACGCGGCCTCAGCGGGACACCACACCCCTCGCTTCGCCGGTGGCCGTGTCCTCGGTGGCGCTCTTCGGGATCGCCTTGTCGTTCTTCAGGGCGTCCCAGACCAGCTGGGACTTGTCCTTCAGGGGGAGGACGCGGTTGGCGTTGGCCGGGTCGTACTGGACCGGCATGGTGATCATGTGCATGTTGGACGGCTTGATGCCCCGCAGACCGTTGGCGAAGGACATCAGGGAGTTCACCGAGCCGAGGTCGGAGTCGGTGGTGACCGCCTTGGTGGCGGTGTCGGCGAGGCTGTACAGCTTCTGCGGGCTGGTGAAGACGCCGACCTCCCCGACCTGCCGCACCAGCGCCTTGATGAACGCCTGCTGGAGCTGGATGCGGCCGAGGTCGGAGCCGTCGCCGACGCCGTGCCGGGTGCGGACCAGGCCCAGGGCCTGTTCGCCGTCGAGCCGGTGGGTGCCGGCCGGGAGGTCGAGGTGGCTTTCGGGGTCCTTGATGTCCTCGGTGGTGGTGACCTCGACGCCGCCGAGTTCGTCGATCAGCTTCTGGAAGCCGGTGAAGTCGACCTCCAGGTAGTGGTCCATGCGCAGGTCGGTGATCGACTCGACGGTCTTCACCGCACAGGCCGCGCCGCCGGTGGTGTAGGCGGAGTTGAACATCACGCCGCTCGCGGCGGGGTGGGTGCCGCCCTCGGTGTCGGTGCATTCGGGGCGGTCGATGAGGGTGTCGCGCGGTATGGAGACCACGCTGGCCTTCTTGTGACCCTCGTACACGTGCACGACCATCGCGGTGTCGGAGCGGGCGCTGCCGTCGTCGATGCCGCCGCCGAGGTCCTGATTGCCGCCGACGCGGGTGTCGGAGCCGAGGACGAGGATGTTCTCGGAGCCGTTGTCCGCCTTCTCGGGCCGCTCGGTGCCGAGGGCCTGGTCGATGTCGACGCTCTCGATGTTGCCGTTGAGCTTGAAGTAGAGGTATCCGGCGCCGGTGCCGCCCAGCACGACGATGCCCGCCGCCGTCCAGGCCATGATCTTCAGGCCCTTGCGCTTCTCGCGTGGTTTGCGACGGCGCCCCTTGCCCCGCCCCCGCGTGCCCGTGGAACCGGACTCCTCCGGTATCCCGGGGCCCGGTGTGCTGTCGGCAGCCATGTGCTCCTCGGCTCGTCTCCGGTCGTTTACCCCCTGCGCCCGGTGGCAGACGCGGCCGTCACGGCCTGTACCCCACCATGGTCCCGCCGTCGGATCAGACGGGGAAATCCGGCATACGGTTGCACAACGGCCATGTGGTGAAGATCTCCCGCCCGCCCCACCGGCACCGGAAGCACGCAAAGGGCCGCTTCCATGGCGGAAGCGGCCCTTTGCTGTGCAGCTCTCTGCGGTGCAGCTCTCTGCGGTGAAGCCTTCTGCGGCGAGCGCGACGTCAGTCGCCGTTGCCCGGAGTCGGCGTCGTCTTCTGGATCTGCATCAGGAACTCGGCGTTCGACTTCGTCTGCTTCATCTTGTCGAGGAGCAGTTCGACCGCCTGCTGCTGGTCGAGGGCGTGCAGCACCCGGCGCAGCTTCCAGACGATGGCGAGCTCGTCGCTGGCGAGCAGGATCTCTTCCTTACGCGTACCGGACGCGTCGACGTCCACCGCGGGGAAGATCCGCTTGTCGGCGAGCTTGCGGTCGAGCTTGAGTTCCGCGTTGCCCGTGCCCTTGAACTCCTCGAAGATCACCTCGTCCATGCGGGACCCGGTGTCCACCAGGGCGGTGGCGAGGATGGTCAGCGAGCCGCCGTCCTCGATGTTGCGGGCCGCACCGAAGAAGCGCTTCGGCGGGTACAGGGCGGTCGAGTCGACACCACCGGACAGGATGCGGCCGGAGGCCGGGGCGGCGAGGTTGTACGCACGGCCCAGACGCGTGATCGAGTCGAGCAGCACGACGACGTCGTGACCCAGCTCCACCAGGCGCTTGGCGCGCTCGATGGCGAGCTCGGCGACCGTGGTGTGGTCCTCGGCCGGGCGGTCGAAGGTCGAGGAGATGACCTCGCCCTTGACCGACCGCTGCATGTCGGTGACCTCTTCCGGACGCTCGTCGACGAGGACGACCATCAGGTGGCACTCGGGGTTGTTGTGGGTGATCGCGTTGGCGATCGCCTGCATGATCATGGTCTTGCCGGTCTTCGGCGGGGCCACGATCAGACCGCGCTGGCCCTTGCCGATCGGCGACACCAGGTCGATGATCCGGGTGGTCAGCACGCCGGGGTCCGTCTCCAGGCGGAGGCGGTCCTGCGGGTAGAGCGGGGTGAGCTTGTTGAACTCCGGGCGGCCGCGGCCGTGTTCGGGGGCCATGCCGTTGACGGAGTCCAGGCGGACCAGCGCGTTGAACTTCTCGCGGCGCTCGCCCTCCTTGGGCTGGCGCACGGCGCCGGTGATGTGGTCGCCCTTGCGCAGGCCGTTCTTGCGGACCTGGGCGAGGGAGACGTACACGTCGTTCGGGCCCGGCAGGTAGCCGGAGGTCCGGATGAAGGCGTAGTTGTCGAGGATGTCCAGGATGCCCGCGACCGGGATCAGGACGTCGTCCTCGGCGATCTGCGGCTCGGAGACGTCCTCGCGGCCACGGCGGCCACGGCGGTCGCGGTAGCGGCCGCGACGGCCACGGCGGCCGCCTCCGTCGTCGTCGTAACCGTCGTCCTGACGGCCGCCGCCCTGCTGGTTCTGCCGGCCGCCGCCCTGCTGGTTCTGCTGCTGGTCGTCGCCCTTGTTGCGGCGGTCACCGCGGTCTCCGCGGTCACCGCGGTCCTGGCGGTCCCCACGGTCACCGCGGTCACGGTCGCGGCCGCGGTCACGGCGGTCGCGGCGGCGGCCCTCGCCGCCCTCGTGGTCGGACTTGCCCTCGCCCTGCTGCGACTGCTGCTGCGACTGCTGCTGCTGCGGCTGGGCCGGGGTCTCGGCCTTGGAGTCGGTCTTCGCCTCGGCGGCGACCGTCTCGGCCGCGGCCGGGGCTCCGGCGTCGGCGGTGGCGCGACGGCGGCGGCGCTCGGCGGGAGCGGCCTCCTCGGCCTGCTCGGCCGAGGCCTTCGGGGAGGGCTGGCCCGGAATCTCGATCTGCTGCTGGGCCGCGGCCTTCTCGGCGGGGGCCTGCTCGGCCTTGGCGTCCGCCTTCTTCTCCGCGGTGTCACCCGTACGGGTCCGGGAGGTGGCGCGGCGCTTGGGCTTGGTCTCGGCGGCGGTCTCGGCCTTGGCCGGGGCGGCTTCCCCGGAGGAAGCACCTCCGCCGGCGGCCTGCGCCTCCTTGATGACCTCGATCAGCTGGCTCTTGCGCATGCGCGCGGTGCCCCTGATTCCGAGACCGGATGCGACCTGTTGCAGCTCGGCCAGCACCATGCCCTCGAGGCCGGTACCGCGGCGCCGCCGGGAGCCGGCACCGGAGGCAGGCGCGGAAGCGTCCGTGGCAGGCGCGGCAGCGGTCTCCTCGACACGTGCGCCCATCAGATCGGTGGTGTCGCTCACGAAGGGTCCTTCCCTGGAGCGGACGTCGGCCTGTCTGGCTCGGCGACCGGTTGTGCTGTCCGGCATCGGTTCTTGCTGTGCGAACCGTGCCGGGGCGGTTGTCCGCCTGAGCGGCGGAAGAGATGACTGGTGATGGCGCTTCCTCTAGCCGTGGCACCCAGTGTCACGTGGCGTGGTCGCACCGGTTCCGGAGCTCCCCCAGAGGGGGTACCCCCACCGTCGGGCCGCTCAGCATCCGCGTACGACGTACTGCCTGCGTACGTCACAGTGAACACAGTGCGGCTTGGGGGGCTCCCGGAAGAATGTCTGTCCCGGACGGGGACACGAGGCACCTCGCCATGGTGGGGTCGGGTGCAGACTTGAGGTTAACACTACCGGATCCAACAAACATTCCCCCTCTCCAAATCCGGCAACCGTGTGTCAGGTGGCGAGCGGAAGCACGCTCGCGCCCTGCACATCCAGACCGAGCCGATTGGCGGCCCAGTCGGCGCCGGCCAGTGCTTCGACCTTGTCGGCGCTCTCCGCGTCGGCCAGCGCCATGACCGTGGGCCCGGCGCCGGAGATCACCGCGGGGATGCCGTCCCCGCGCAGCCGCTCCACCAGGGCGGCGCTCTCGGGCATGGCCGGGGCGCGGTACTCCTGGTGCAGGCGGTCCTCGGTGGCGGGCAGCAGCAGCTCGGGGCGCCTGGTCAGGGCCTCGACGAGCAGGGCGGCACGGCCCGCGTTGGTGGCGGCGTCGACGTGCGGCACGGTGCGCGGGAGCAGTCCGCGCGCGGTCTCGGTGAGAACCGGCTTTCCGGGCACGAAAACCACCGGAACGATGGAATCGGCGGGCTCCATCCTGATGGCCCGGGCGGCGCCGCCCTCCATCCAGGACAGGGCGAATCCGCCCAGCAGACAGGCGGCGACGTTGTCGGGGTGGCCTTCCATCTCGGTGGCCAGTTCGAGCATCGCGGTGTCGTCGAGCTTGGCCTCGGCGCCTATCGTGACGGCGCGGGCGGCGACGATGCCGGCGCAGATGGCGGCGGAGGAGGAGCCCAGACCCCGGCCGTGCGGGATCCGGTTGGCGCAGACGATCTCGAGGCCCCGCGGCTGTCCGCCGAGCAGGTCGAAGGCGGTGCGCAGGGACCGTACGAGCAGATGGCGCTCGTCGCGCGGGAGGTTGTCGCTGCCCTCACCGGCGATGTCGATGTGCAGCCCGGAGTCGGCCACCCGGACGACCACGTCGTCGTAGAGCCCCAGCGCGAGGCCGAAGGCGTCGTAGCCCGGCCCGAGGTTGGCGCTGGTGGCGGGGACGCGCACCCGGACGGCGGCGGCTCGGAAGGCGGGACCGGCCATCGCTCGAAGACTCTCCTTGAGCTGCGGGACTGTCGAATGACATTCGATGGACATTCGATGACGTACGAAACCCTGGGGCCGCCGCCGACCGGGCTGGCCGGCCGCTGTCCGCGCCGCTCCCGGCCGCTTTGCGGACCGTGGGGACGACGCACTGCCGCGGCATATGCGGCGGGCGGGTTCAGTACAGCCTATCGAAGGAAGGTTGAGTGGCGACATAGGGCGCACGGGAGGCGCACGATGCGTGTCGCGAGCCCCCTGTGCACCCCCTATAAGTAACTTCCCCAGGTCGACGCCCCCTTACGCCGGTCTTGTGCATTCCGGCGCGGTAGGGGTCCGGGGGGACGGGCCCGAGCCCTCTGGCCGGGACCGATCCCCCCGAGGTCAGACGAGACCGAGCCGCTGGGCGGCGGCCGCCGAGTCGACGGGAACGGTGACCGGCTGCGGCGCACCGGCGACCGCCCAGTCCGGGTCCTTCAGACCGTTCCCGGTGACCGTGCACACGATCCGCTGGCCCGGGTCGACCTTGCCCAGCTCGGCGGCCTTCAGCAGACCGGCCACCGACGCGGCGGACGCGGGCTCGACGAAGACACCCTCCTGCGAGGCCAACAGCCGGTAGGCGCGCAGGATGTCACGGTCCGTCACCTCATCGATGGCACCGCCGGACTCGTCCCGCGCCGCGAGCGCGTACTCCCAGGAGGCGGGGTTGCCGATCCGGATGGCGGTGGCGATGGTCGACGGGTCCTTGACGACCTCGCCGCGCACGATCGGCGCGCTGCCGGACGCCTGGAAGCCCCACATGCGCGGCGTCCTGGTGCTGACCCCGTCGGCGGCGTACTCCTTGTACCCCTTCCAGTACGCGGTGATGTTGCCCGCGTTGCCCACCGGAAGCACATGGATGTCGGGGGCGTCGCCCAGCATGTCCACGATCTCGAAGGCGGCCGTCTTCTGCCCCTCGATACGTACCGGGTTGACCGAATTGACCAGCGCGACGGGGTAGTTGTCGCTCAGCGCGCGGGCGAGCGTGAGGCAGTCGTCGAAGTTGCCGTCGACCTGGAGGATCTTCGCCCCGTGGACCAGCGCCTGGCCCATCTTGCCGAGCGCGATCTTGCCCTGCGGCACGAGGACGGCGGAGACCATGCCAGCCCGCACGCCGTACGCGGCGGCGGAGGCGGACGTGTTGCCCGTGGAGGCACAGATGACGGCCTGGGCGCCCTCCTCCTTCGCCCGGGAGATCGCCATGGTCATCCCGCGGTCCTTGAAGGACCCGGTGGGGTTCGCCCCCTCGACCTTGAGGTGCACCTCGCAGCCCGTGCGCTCGGAGAGCACCTGCGCGGGCACGAGCGGCGTACCGCCCTCACGGAGCGTCACAACCGGTGTGCTGTCGGATACCGGCAGCCGGTCCCGGTACTCCTCGATGATTCCGCGCCACTGGTGGGTCATTGCTGGTTACTCTCCTTCAACCCGCATGATGCTGGCGACACCACGCACGGTGTCGAGCTTGCGCAACGCGTCGACGGTCCCGCCGAGGGCGGCGTCGGACGCACGGTGCGTGACGACGACGAGCGACGCCTCACCGTCCTTGCCCTGCTGGCGAACCGTGTCGATCGAGACGCCGTGCTCCGCGAACACGGTCGCGACCTGGGCGAGAACACCCGGTTTGTCGGCCACGTCCAGGCTGATGTGGTAGCGCGTGACGACCTCGCCCATGGACGAGACGGGCAGCGCGGCGTACGCGGACTCACCGGGCCCGGTGGTCCCGCCGACGCGGTTGCGCCCCACGGCGACCAGGTCCCCGAGGACGGCGGAGGCGGTCGGCGCACCGCCGGCGCCGGGGCCGTAGAACATCAGCTGCCCGGCGGCGTCGGACTCGACGAACACGGCGTTGTAGGCGCCGCGCACGGAGGCGAGCGGGTGGCTGAGCGGGATCATCGCGGGATGCACCCGCGCGGTGACCGACGCCCCGTCCTCGGCCCGCTCGCAGATGGCGAGCAGCTTGATGGTGCAGCCCATCCCCTTGGCGGAGGCGAAGTCGGCGGCGGTGACCTCGGTCATCCCCTCGCGGTGGACGTCGTCGAGGCGCACGCGCGTGTGGAAGGCGATCCCGGCGAGGATGGCGGCCTTGGCGGCGGCGTCGAAGCCCTCGACATCGGCGGTCGGGTCGGCCTCGGCGTACCCGAGCGCGGTGGCCTCGTCGAGCGCCTCCTGGTAGCCGGCGCCCGTGGTGTCCATCTTGTCGAGGATGAAGTTGGTGGTGCCGTTGACGATGCCGAGCACCCGGTTGACCTTGTCGCCGGCGAGGGACTCGCGCAGCGGGCGGATCAGCGGGATGGCGCCGGCGACGGCGGCCTCGTAGTAGAGGTCCTTGCCGTGCTCCTCGGCGGCGGCGTGCAGCGCGGCGCCGTCCTGGGCGAGCAGGGCCTTGTTGGCGGAGACGACGGAGGCGCCGTGCTCGAAGGCGGTGGTGATGAGCGTACGGGCGGGCTCGATGCCGCCGATGACCTCCACGACGATGTCGAGGTCGCCCCGTTTGACGAGCGCGGTGGCGTCCGTGGTGACCAGCGCGGGGTCGATGCCCTCGCGCACCTTGTCGGGCCGCCGTACGGCCACGCCCGCGAGCTCCACCGGGGCACCGATCCGGGCGGCGAGGTCGTCGGCGTGCGTCGTCATGATGCGCGCCACCTCTGAGCCGACCACTCCACAGCCCAGCAGCGCCACCTTCAGCGGACGCGTACGCATCATCCGACCTCGTTTCCTGATTACCGTCTCGGTTGCACCAGTCTCACTCACCGGACGGAAGTTTCTGCCCTTTGTCCGGATCGTGAGACGTCTATTTCATCTCCCCGGCCGGTCGGACCGGAGATCTTCCGGCCGGTCGGATCCGCGACCTTCCGGCCGGTCGGACCGGCGATCTTCCGGCCGGTCGGATCCGCGACCTTCCGGCCGGTCGGACCGGCGATCTTCCGGCCCGCCCCGACCGGGTGACCGGGCGGCCCACACCCCTTACGGCCGGCCGGGGCCTTACCCCACGTCGAGCCGCAACAAATCCTCCTCCGTCTCCCGCCGCACGACGACCCGCGCCTCGCCCCCGCGCACGGCGACGACCGGCGGGCGGAGCACATGGTTGTAGTTGCTGGCCATCGACCGGCAGTACGCCCCCGTCGCCGGCACGGCGAGGAGGTCGCCCGGCGCCACGTCACCCGGCAGGAAGGCGTCCTTGACCACGATGTCCCCGCTCTCGCAGTGCTTGCCGACGACCCGGCAGAGCATCGGCTCGGCGTCGGAGCTGCGGGACACCAGGGAGACGCTGTACTCGGCGTCGTACAGGGCGGTACGGATGTTGTCGGACATCCCCCCGTCGACCGAGACGTACGTCCGCAGCCCGTCGAGCGGCTTGACCGTGCCGACCTCGTAGAGCGTGAAGGCGGTCGGCCCGACGATGGCGCGCCCGGGCTCGACGGAGATCCGCGGCGTGCTCAGCCGCGCGCTCTCGCACTCCCGGGTGACGATCTCGGTCAGCGCCTTGGCGATCTCGTGCGGCTCACGGGGGTCGTCGTCGCTGGTGTACGCGATGCCGAGCCCGCCGCCAAGGTCGATCTCGGGCAGTTCGACGCCGTGCTCGTCGCGGATCTCCTTGAGCAGCCCGACCACGCGGTGCGCGGCGACCTCGAAGCCCGACATGTCGAAGATCTGCGACCCGATGTGGGAGTGGATCCCGATGAGCTCCAGCCCGTCGAGCTTCAGCGCCCGCCGCACGGCCTCGGCGGCCTGCCCGCCGGCCAGCGGAATGCCGAACTTCTGGTCCTCGTGGGCGGTGGCGATGAACTCGTGCGTGTGCGCCTCGACACCGACGGTGACACGAATCTGCACCCGCTGCCGGGTGCCGAACTCCTGCGCGATGTGCGCGACGCGGACGATCTCCTGGAACGAGTCGAGCACGATCCGCCCGACCCCGGCCTCGACGGCCCGCCGGATCTCGCCGGTCGACTTGTTGTTGCCGTGGAAGGCGATCCGCTCGGGGGGCATCCCGGCCGACAGCGCGGTGGCCAGCTCCCCGCCCGAACACACGTCGAGGTTCAGCCCCTCCTCGTACAGCCACCGCACGACGGCCCGGGACAGGAACGCCTTGCCGGCGTAGAAGACGTCGGCGTCGTCACCGAACGCGGTGCGCCAGGCCCGCGCCCGGGCCCGGAAGTCGTCCTCGTCGAGGAAGTAGGCGGGCGTGCCGAACTCCTCGGCAAGCCGCTTGACGTCGACCCCGCCGACGGTGAGCACGCCGTGGTCATTACGGGTGACGGTCTCGGACCACACCTTGGCGTCGAGGGCGTTGAGGTCGGCGGGCGGTGCGGAGTAGTGCCCCTCGGGGAGGACGTCGGCGTGACGGGGCCCGGCGGGATGTGCGGAACGGCTCATGACTGGTCTTGGGCTTCCTAGAGATGATCGGGTGCGTCGATGCCGAGCAGGGACAGGCCACCGGCCAGCACCGTCCCGGCGGCTTCGGCAAGGGCGAGCCGGGCACGGTGGGCGGCCGAGGGTTTCTCCTCCCCCAGGGGCAGCACGGCGGGAAGCAACGGCAACAGGGCATCGGCGACGGTCACGAGATGCCGGGCCAGCCGGTCGGGCGCGTGGTGGGCGGCGGCGCAGGCGAGCACACGGGGGTAATCGGCGAGGGCCTGCACCAGCGCCGGTTGCCCGCCGCCTACGACACCGGGCTCGGCGCGGAACCCCAGATCCCCGGCATTGCGCACCAGCGCCCGACTCCGGGCATGCGCGTACCGCACCCGGAACAGGGGATTACTCTCCCGCTGCACCAGATACTCGTCACTGATCCGGGCCCGATCATGAGCAGCGGGAGAGAGCAGGGCCCACCGCCCGGCGTCACGCCCGAGGCTCACGGGATCGGAGGGCGCGGGGTGGGGCCGAACCCCGACCTTCTCCGGCCGCTCGCACACGTCATCGACGCGTACGCCCAGCACACTCCCCCACTCCGCCTCCAGCGGACCGGCGCAACGGGTGTGCACGCGAGCCCCCTGCGACCGAAGAAGCCGAGCCACGACGTCGAGCTGAACGACAGCCCGCACCTCACGGGCCGCAGTCAGCCGTACGACGCCTTCCCCGGCAAGGGAGTCGCCGTACCCGTACCGGGACCCACGCCGCAGAACCTCCCGTACGAGCCCGACGGACGCGGTGTCCCCCAGGGAGATGTTGATGAACCCGGGCCCGGTGATCACGACGTCGTTGATCCCGCCGGCGTCGAGGAGATGCGCCCGCAGAACATCAGCGACCTGCCGGGCCGGCCGCCCGGCCGGGCCGGCGAGCTGAAGGGCGACGTTGGTGGCGTAGTCCCCGCACCCCCCGGGCCCCGGAGGCGCGACGACGACCCGCTCGGGCGGAGCCACGCTCAGTTCCCCCTCGTCGACGGCACGGCGCACCGCGTGCAGCACGGTGCGGGAGAGCTCGACGGGAGTCACGGGACAAGCGTATGGGAGGAGGGGGGTGGGGAGGCGAACGGGTTTGCCGTCGATCCCGCGATATGGACGCCGCATGGACAGCAGGCGCCCTTGCCCGACCGGGCCGTGCCCTCAGGCGTGCCCGGCAGCAGGCTCGGCATCCCCGGACCCGCGCACCCGCCCGACAGGATTGGCGATCAGCTCCCGCACGATCCGCACAAGCTCCTGCGGATCGAAGGGCTTGGCCAGAAACGCGTCCACCCCGACCTCGAGCCCGCTCTCGACCTCGTACTGCGTACAGGCACTGACGACAACGAGCGGGATGTCCCTGGTCCGCGGATCCGCTCGCAACCGACCGGCAGTCCGCAGCCCATCCAGTCTCGGCATGACGACATCAAGCGTGACGAGGTCGGGCCGCACCTGATGAACGACGTCCAGACACTCGGCACCATCGGCCGCGGTCACGACCTCGATGCCCTCCAGCTCGAGGTTGACCCTGATCAGCTGCCGGATGACCTTGTTGTCGTCCACAACAAGAACCCGGCCCGACGCGCCTGGCACAACTCGAGAGTAGGTCGGGACCGGCCACCACGTCCGGCGTTTCCCCACTTCCGCCCCGCACGAGCGACACCCCGCACTCCGGACCGACGCCGCCTGCTGCGAAAACAGGTTCCTGACCACCCCTGAGGAACTGGTAGTGTTCTACCCGTCGCCGCGATCACCACGCGAACGACACGCCCCCGTAGCTCAGGGGATAGAGCAACGGCCTCCGGAGCCGTGTGCGCAGGTTCGAATCCTGCCGGGGGCACCCAGTATGAGGTGCCCAAAGACCCCGTCACCAGCGGAAACGCTGAGGCCGGGGTCTCCGCGTATGTGCAGGCGTGTGCGGGCCGAAGCGGCCGTATGCCGGGGTTTGTGGACGAGGCGTGGACGGGATCTTGGGGCATCGCCGCAGGTGAGGTCTAGGAAAGACTAGGGACTCACACCCACAAGAAGCTCTCCGGCCAGCACTGTCCGCCTGGCAGACTGTGCCTCATGTCGGAAGCGATCATAGGCGGCCTGATCGGCGGGCCCCTTGGTGCAGTCATCGCCCTGCTCGGGAACTACTTCGTCATTCGAGACACCCGCTGGGGTCGTGAAGCCGCTGAGGAGCAGAAGGCCGCTGTCACACTCCTTGGACTTCTGCGGCGCATGCGTGTTGAGGGACGCCGTCTTACCGGCTGGTTTGAGCAGGAAGAGTTCACTGAGGACTGCATGACGTCGGTGTTTGCCTTCCGTGACCGAAGGGTGCGAAGGCGTCTCACGGCTTCCGTTGACTTGATTACCAGTGCAGCCATGGCCTGCGATACACACGGGGACGACGCCATGCTTGCGGTGACCCATGTCGCCATGCGCGACATCCGAGAGTGCTTGGAAGCCCGCTTGGACCGTAAGCGGCTGCCCAAACCGAGCGCCGATTGGGCCAGGGCGAACAGCAACCTCGATGACTTCATGACTCATGCTCTGGCAGAGCTGGAGGAGGAAGCTCGACTGGCCCTGGAGTAGGGCCACAGACAGCGGACACGCAAGAAGTCCTATTCAGCGGAGCCATCTGAGGTGCGCCGATTAGATCCGGACACTCGCTGACGCGACAGCAGCCTTCATGGTCATCACTAGGCATTGGGCCATAAAGGAAGCCCCGGGCAAAGTACCCGGGGCCTCCGTACCGGTGCAGGATGTCTCACTCGTACTCGCGCAACAGGTCCTCGATCCGTCGGTTGGCGACGTCCTGCCGTCCGTCGAGGCACTTCGCGTAGCGAGTCAGCAGGACCTCGACACTGTTGCCGGCGCGCTCGGCCACCTCTGTCGGGTCGACCCCGGCGTTGAGCCATGTCGACAGTGCCGAGTGCCGGAGGTCGTACGGCCGACTCGCGAGCGGCGAGGCCGCGACGGCCGGCGGAAGCGCGAGAAGCCGGGCCTCCTGCCACACCCTGTAGTAGGTCGAGGACGGGACGACCGAGCCCTTCTCACTGAAGAACAGCCGCCCGTCGTCCGCCGTGCCGAAGGTGGCCAGGTGCTCACGGAGCACAGCAACGAGGTGGGGCGAAATGGGCACCCGCCTCACATCCTCGGTCGGCCGGTTCTTCAGCCCGCGGTCGTCATGGGTCTCCCCCGAGTCGGTCCACTGCTTGCCGACGGACGGACGAGTCCGGTGGAGCAGCGCCGAGCCCCAGCCTTGCCCGGGAAGGTTCAGGTCCGTCTCGACGAGGCCGACCGCTTCCGCCGGCCGGAGACCGCCGAAGTACATGGCGGCGAACAGACCCACGAGGCGACGACCACGGGCACGCCGGTACGCGCCCACGTAGGAAACCGCCGCCAGCAGGTTCCGTGCTTGCTCCGGGTTGGCGACGACCCGCGGATCGACCTGGTTGGACACCTTCGGCTTCTGCCAGCGGACAGCCGTGATGGGGTTCTCCCGCAGCTCCCCCAGGTCGACGGCGTAATTCGCGGCATTGACGAGCGTCCGACGCTTACGCCGCACGGTCTCCGCCGCTGCCGCCGTGCCGTCGAGCTTGAGCTTCAGCGAATCGAGGACCGCGCGAGCCGTGGCCGGTTCTGCGAGATCGGCGAGCGGCCGGGACGCTTTGGACACCCAGTGGAGAACGTTCCGCACGTCGTCCGGGACTTCCCGGTCATCGGGCCCCGGCAGCACGAAGGCCCAGTTGCGCAGTGCTCTGCGGATCACCTCGTCGGACGGCCGTCCGGCACGCTCGTCGAGGAGTTCCAGCGTCACGCTGGTGAGGGTTTCGTTGATGCCGTCCCGTGTGTTGGGTGCGGCATGGGGCCACTTCATGGCGAGGTACCTGAGAGCGAAGGCGTACCACGATACGGCCGACTTCTTCTCTTCCATCGAGGCCGGAAGGCCCGATTCCGTGTCGAACTCCTCGCCCTCGCGCATCGCGTGCATGAGCTTCGTGCGGTAGTGGTCGGCAAGCGCCTTGGTCCGGAAGGACTCCGAGAAGACGTTGCCCGCAACAGACCAGCGGACTCCGTACGAGGGCGTCTTGGTGTCCCGCTTACAGCGCTCCAGACCTTCACGTCGGGGGACTTCACGCCGCCGCCTCCAACTGCCGCAGCCACGTGGTGAAGTCACTCCGCCACACTCGGAGCTCCCCATTGGGCAACTTGAACGCAGCGGGCCCCTGGCCCAATTCGCGCCAGCGGTAGAAGGTGCGCCGGGACGCCCCACCCAGCTCGGCAAGGATCTGCGGAACGGTCATGAGTTCGTCGCGTCGGCGGTCCATGTCGGTTCTCCTTCCGTTCCGGCAGCGGGTTCGAGGGTGGCGGCGAGCCAGCTTTCAGCACTGGAGAGGCCGGTTCCGGCGAAGACCCAGTGCGCGAGGACGAGAGTCGTTTCCTGGCCCGTGTCGACGGCCGGATCGGCTTGGGCGCGGCGCCATGCGGCGCGGGCATCGCAGAGGGCGCCGAGGGTGGTGGAGTAGCGGCAGGACTTGGTGGAGAAGTGGCTGCGGAAGCCGAGCATGTGGGCCCAGGCCCGCAGACGGAGGTCTGCCAGCTCGGTGCGTGCGCCCAGGGTCCAGGCGGTGCGGATCATGCGCCGGGCGTGGTCGGTGATCCTCGCTTGTGCCAGCTCGGCGAGGAAGCGGATCGGCCGGTCGAGGGTGCCGGTCGCAGTCTCGGCGCCTTTGGTGGCGTACTTGGCGACGTACGCCGCTACGGCCCGCTCGGTCAGGTCCTGGCCGTCGTCGAAGTCCGTGGACCGGATCGTACGGACGTCGAGCTGTCGGCCGAAGACGAAGGTGTGCGGCCGACCCTCGACATCCGGGCCGTCGACGCGAGCGGCAGCGGCGGCAGCGCGGATGGCGTCGGTCAGCAGCTCGGCCGTCGCCCAGGCCGGGGGCGCGGTCTCGCCGCCTTCCGGGCCATCGAGGCGGATAACCGCGTGGAAGTGGACGGCGCCCCGCTTCCGGTACTCGGCCACCTTGGCGAAGGAGACCCGGGCATGGTCCCGGAAGGCCCGCTGGGTGAGGCCGGCTCGCTTGGCGACCTCCCGGCGGAGGTAGATCGAGAAGCGTTGCCAGAGGGCCCCGGCGTGCGCGTTCCACAGCACGGCCGCTTCGTAGTCGTACGTGTCCGGGTCGAAGGGCGTGCCCAGGGCCGGGTCCTGATCGTCATGGCGGACGCCGCAGCGGCAGGGGCGATCACCGGAGGGGCGGTTGTGGACCGGGCCGAAGCCGGGGGCGGTGAAGGTGGCGAAGACGCGCGGGTGGGTAGCGACCCGTTCGGGGGTGCCCTTGCCGCCGCGGAGCCCGGCGGTGATCAAGTGGTAGGTGTCGCGGCGGTAGGTCTCGGCGCAGGCCGCGCACCGGGTGACGCGGCGGTTGTTGCAGCGGACGAGGAGCTGGCCGGCCGGGAGGGCGGAGGAGTCCAGGTGGTGCAGGACGCGGCCGATCTCCCCGGTGGTCCGGTCCACCGCGTATTCGGTGCGGTGGCCGTCGAGGCGTACCGGGCGGGTGCAGCCGCCCAGGCCGGACAGTTGGCGGCCCAGCTCGGGCAGGGTGCCGAGGGAGGCCAGCATGGAGAGTTCCGCCAGCGGAGGCGGAGTCTGCCGGGTGATGATGGGAGTTCCTTTCGGCTGTCGTGACGGTTCGGAAGGGACGTCCCCGGGGCGGCGGGATGCTTGGCGGCTTGTTGCCGCCCCGGCGGCCGGTCAGCGCTTGTGTGCGCCGTTGACGAGCGAGCGCAGGACCACGGCGGCGATGGCCACAGAAACGGCCGAGACGGCGACCGCCGCCAGGAGCGCGGTGAGCACGATCCCGACGACGACCACGGCGGCAACCGCGCCAGCACCATGCCCACGTATGGGGCGACCGGACGGCCGGCCGAGGCAACCGGAGCTTGCGTCTGCTGATGCGTGACGGTGGTCGTCGGCAGAGTCGGGACGTCGGGCAGCTTGGGACGGAACACGGCGGATCCCCTTGTCACTCGTGGGTGCCGTTGACGACGTCGACCCCGGAGCGGGTGCCGGACTCGATGGCAGGGGCGAGGAAGGTGTGCGAGAGCCAGAAGCCGAAGAGCGCAATCACGATGGCGACCCAGAGCCGGACGCCGAGGAACTTGATCGCGGCCCAGGCGATGACGCCCAGGACGAAGACGAGCGGCAGCGAGACGGTCACGGGAGCTCCCTCAGCGGATGGCGCAGCGGTGGGTACGGGCGGCGAGTTCGGCGGCGGCGCGGCTGTCGTAGTCCGTGGCGAAGCCGCAGCGTGGAGCCGTGCAGGCTGCGGTGTGCTTCTCGCGGCCGCGGCCGTCGTAGTAGGTGGCGACCTGCACGGGGCCGATGCGGACGACGCGGCGGAAGCGGCGGTTGGCGGTCATCACGGGGTCTCCTTGAGGTCATGGCCGGTGAAGTCGGTGACGTGCTCGGCCAGCCAGCGCAAGATCTCGTCGCCCTCGTAGCTGTCGGCGGCGAGGATCACGGGCTCAGCGATGAGCACGGCTTCGGTGAGGCGGTTCTGTCGGGTCAAGGCGATCGCGGGCCATCCGGCGACGAGGATGCGCAGCCAGTCCGGCACGTCGTCGAGGTCGAGGAGTCCGGCCGTGGCGACGTTGACGCCGAGCGAGGCGGTCAGGGCGACGAGGAACCAGCACCACCCGGCCGTTTTCGCCTCACCGGAGCGCAGCCGCCGCCAGGCTGCGCCCAACAGCAGGTCGACGGAGACCGGGTAGGCCCAGGCCTTCCAGCCGTCCTGTCCGGCGGCCAGCGCCAGGTCATGCAGGTGGGCGAAGGACAGCGCGGCAGCGATCAGCGCTTGGACGAGTACGGCGTCGATGCGGACGGGCAGGGCACGCACGGCGCAGCTCCTTCCGGTTCCAGGCATGGAGGGGGTAGGGACGTGGCACGGGACGGCCGTGCCGGCCGTGGGCGGGTGCGCTTACTCGATGACCGGGCGGCCCGTGGCTACGGGCCCGGACGCCTCCACCGGCATCGGCGGGACGTACGGCCGGAAGGGGTGGAGCGCCGGTACGTCGGGGGCCAGGTCAGCCGTCGCGCGGCAGGTAGCCGCAGCGTCGGCGAGGGAGAGGTAGGGGGTGCGGATGCGGGACCAGCCGCCGGAGGTGTCGCCGCCGGGCAGCTCGGCGGCGATGGCACAGGGGTACGTCGTGGCTGGGGCGGTCGGCTCCACGGCTTTACGGAGCCACTTTGGCGCGAGCCTCGAAGATCATGGCCCCAACGTCGTGCTTTACCGGGTAGGTCCACAGACTGCCCGACGCGCCGGAAGCTTACGGGGCCATGATCACTCGCGCCAAAGCAGCGCCACCCCAAAGCCGCTCCACCGACCTGAGCCGTGGGCGGCGAGGGACACGGCGCGGATCG
The DNA here is from genome assembly GCF_984686075.1 of Streptomyces speibonae. Taxonomy (NCBI): domain Bacteria; kingdom Bacillati; phylum Actinomycetota; class Actinomycetes; order Kitasatosporales; family Streptomycetaceae; genus Streptomyces; species Streptomyces speibonae. Next base: position 2,619,238 of record NZ_OZ480260.1, read on the forward strand.
CTGCTAGTGCTGTGACCGCATAGGTTCACCGGGTTGCTCTTTGTGCTGGTTGGAAGCGATGTCGCTTCCAACCAGTAGAGGAGGCGGGATGGCACCACCGGTCAGGGTCCGGAGGCTGACGGAGCAGGAGGGGCAGAAGGTTCAGCAGATCGTTCGGCGAGGTAGTACGAGCTCGGTACGGTTTCGGCGGGCGATGATGCTGCTGGCCTCGGCCGGCGGCAGCACGGTCCCGGTGATCGCGCGGCTGGTCCAGGCAGACGAGGACACCGTCCGAGACGTGATCCACCGCTTCAACGAGATCGGGCTTGCATGCCTAAACCCTCAGTGGGCGGGAGGCCGTCCCCGCCTGCTGAGCAGTGACGACGAGGACTTCGTCATCCAAAGACGGGAGTAATTGTCAAGAGTTGTGGATCAGCGGGGTTGTTCAGGCCGCGGCGGCCTCGGGGCGTTCGATGAGGTGACCGTTCTCGAAGCGGGCGCCGGCGCGGACGAGGGCGACGAGTTGGGGTGCGGTGATCGCACGCCATCGGGCCTGGGCGGACTCGGCGAGTTTGAACACCATCGCCAGGGCGGCGGCCGCGCTGCCTGCTCCGCGGGTGACCTTGGTCCGGAGCTTCACCGTGCTGAAGGTTGACTCGATCGGATTTGTTGTGCGCAGGTGCACCCAGTGTTCCGCCGGGAAGTCGTAGAACGCGAGGAGTTCGTCGACGTCGTCGGTGATCTTCTTGACGGCCTTGGGCCACTTCGCGACGTAGGACCGCTCGAAGTCCTTGACCGCCTTCATGGCATGGCCGCGGTCCTCGGCGTTGTAGATCTCCTGCAGGGCCTTCTTGGCGCCGGGCTGAGCCGACTTCGGCAGGGCGTTGATCACGTTGCGGGTTTTGTGAACCCAGCACCTCTGCTGTCTGGCCTGCGGAAACACCTCTGCCAGCGCCCGCCACAGGCCCATCGCACCGTCGCCGACCACGAGCTCGGGGTCGCGCATGCCACGCCGCCGGCAGTCGCGCAGCAGGTCCGCCCACGACTCGGTCGACTCGCGCAGGCCCTCGGCGAGCGCGATGAGTTCCTTGGTGCCGTCCAGGCGGACGCCCATGAGGACCAGGACGCAGGAGTGCACCTGGCCGAGGCGGACCTTGGGGTGGACACCGTCGGCCCACACGTAGACATAGTCGGATCCGGACAGGTCACGGGCCTGGAAGGCGGCGTGGTCGTCCTGCCACTGCTTCGTCAGCCGGGTCACCGTGGCCGGCGAGAGCCCGGCCGCTGAGCCGAGGAACTGCTCCATCGCGGGCACGAAGTCGCCCGAGGACAGTCCGTGCAGGTAGAGCAGGGGCAGGACCTCGCTGACCTTCGGGGATTTCCGACACCACGGCGCCAGGATCTTCGACGAGAACCGCTTGCGCTCGCCCGTCTCCGTGTCGACACGCTTGTCGTTGACCCGGGGCGCCCGCACCTGGACCGGGCCGGCGGCAGTGGTCACGGTCCGTTCGCGGTGGTGGCCGTTGCGGACCACCAGGCGGCGGCCGTTCTCGTCGCGTTGACCGGCCAACTCGGCTATGTACTGGTTGACTTCGGCTTCCAGGGCGGCGGCGAGCATCCGCCGGGCGCCCTCACGGACGATGTCGTCCATCAAGGAGCCGGTCTCGGTGGATCCCTCGTCGTTGACTACGCTGAGCACGGGCGTGCCTTCCCGACCCGCGCTGCAACGCGGGCCTACTCGATGACCATCAGTCGATCACTCGGGAAGGTACGCCCTCCGCATTCCGCGAGGCACCCCTCCCGAGGCCGATCCACAGGTCTTGAACATTGCTCTGCAGCCGGACTCCTCCAGCTCCGTGGAGTCCTTGGGGCCACGCACCGGCGCGGCGAGCGACGCCTCCGTGGGCACCATCCAGTCGGCCGCCACAGCCGCATCCCGCGCCACCGACCGGGTCTCGCCCGCCGCGCAGTGGAGTGCCATGAGATCGCCCAGGGTCTCGCCCTCGAAGCCGTCCCCGAGGTGCGGATCGTCGCCCAGCCGTGCGCACAGTTCCACCAGGGCGCGCACCGCGAGAGCCGCGAGTTCACCCGCGTTCCGCTCACGCCATGCTTCCAGGGACGGCCCGGGCCGCGGCCTGCCCTCCGGATCCAGGACGAGAAAGCCGGTCGTGAGCGCGCTGTCGACCCCGTCAGCGTCGACGTCTGCGGGCGGGGACGCGGCGAGCTGCTGCCGCGGGCGCGAGCAACCCTCTGCCGCACAGCGCGGCCACAAAGCCGTCCTGGTTCGCGGGCAGCCGGTGCGGCGGCGCGAACGGCTCTTCCCCTCGCAGGATGTCGTACTGCTCGACCACCTTGCCCACCGCGGTGAACAGCGCCATGTCGTCCGGGCGCGGACCAAGGAGCGGGAAGCGCCGCCGACGGCAGTTCGGCCGGCCCGAGCGACCAGCGGCGTCCCACGCGCAGCCCGGCTTTCGTAACCGCCTCGGTCCACTCGCCGACTCCATCGGCATCCATCAGACGCGCCACCTGTTCGGAGCCGAGCAGGTCAAGCACCCATGGCGCCTCGTCCGACTTTGTCAGGCCGAGGGCGAGGCGCTGCCCCAGCACCATCGCGGCCACAGCCTGCCGCTCCATCGCCAGTCCGCGCCGGTAGGGGCCGAGCGACCACGCCGCCGGAGCCGCAGCCAAGGAGCCCGCGTCGGGCTCTTTGGCATCCGTCGCGTCCGGAAGGGACAGCAGCCTAATGGGGCTCATCGGGTCATGAGTGAGACTCGATGAGTGGCCGCCAGCAGGTGAGCACTTTCGTCGCCGGAGCCGTTCGAGCTCTGGTGTCAGACCGTGCCCCTGCTGGTCGGCCGGGAGGCCGGACTGCTGATGGGATGGCGTGCCCGCCGGGTTGTGGGGCGTGAGCACTGGATCCATTAGGGCGCGAGCTGTGTCTTCCGCGGGCCACACGCGCGGTGTACGTCGAGAGGTTGGAGAAGCGGGTGCTGTTCGTCGGCGACGACTGGGCCGAAGACCATCACGATGTCGAGGTCCAGGACGACTCGGGCCGAAGGCTCTGGGCCGCCCGGCTGCCGGAAGGGGTCGAAGGCGTCGCGAAGCTGCACGCCCTGATCGCCCGGCACGGCGGCGAGGACCTGGAGCCGGGAGGGGTGGTGGTCGGGATCGAGACCGATCGCGGCCCGTGGGTCCAGGCCCTGCTCGCGGCCGGTTACCAGGTCTACGCGGTCAACCCCCGGCAAGCGGCCCGGTTCAAGGAGCGGTACGGCACCTCCGGTGCCAAGAGCGACAAGGGCGACGCACACGCGCTGGCCGACATGGTCCGCATCGACCGTGCCCAGTTGCGGCCGATCGCCGGAGACAGCGAGCAGGCCCAGTCCGTCAAGGTCGTCGCCCGTGCCCACCAGACGCTGATCTGGGAGCGCACCCGCACCTTCCAGCGGCTGCGCAGCACGCTGCGCGAGTACTTCCCCGGCGCGCTCGCCGCCTACGCGGGACTGGAGCTGACCAGCACGGACGCCCTGGAACTGCTGCTCAAGGCACCTACGCCGGAGCAGGCGGCGAAGCTGACGAAGCAACAGATCACCGCGGTCCTCGCCCGGCACCGGCGCCGCAACCGGGAGCAGAGAGCCGCCTCCATCCAGGCCGCCCTGCGCGAGCCGCAACTGAACGTCGCGGCTCCTGTCGCCGATGCCTACGCAGCCGCCGTGACCGCCCACGCCCGGCTGATGATCACTCTGAACGAGCAGATAGACGCCCTGGAGGGGCAGGTGAAGACGCATTTTCTGGCGCACCCGGACGCTGAGATCTACCTGTCGATGCCCGGCATCGGCGAGATCACCGGCGCTCGGGTGCTGGCCGAGTTCGGAGACGACCCAACCCGCTACACGTCCGCGAAGGCCCGCAAGAACTACGCCGGCACCAGCCCCATCACCCGGGCCTCCGGCAAAAGCCACAGCGTCCAGGCCCGCTTCGTCCGCAACAACCGGCTCGCCGACGCTCTCCAGCGACAGGCGTTCTGCGCGCTGCAGAACTCGCCCGGAGCCCGCCGCTACTACGACAAACAGCGCGCCCGCGACTTGGACTACAACCCTGCCCTGCGGCAGCTGGGCAACCGACTCGTCGGCATCCTCCACGGATGCCTCAAGACCCGCACTCACTACAGCGAGGCCACAGCATGGGCCCACCACGCGAACCTCGCCACAACTTGACATCCAGCGTCATGGGATGTCTGACACGCTCCGCGTACGGCAACCGCCCAAGTTCCTCCAACCCTCCCCGCACCGCCTGCGCGTCCCGTACGTCGACACCGCGTGACCGCAACAGGCCGCCCCAGAAGCGAGGGAGCGTCAACTCGCGTGGGTCCCACATCACCCGCAGGTATTCCTCGGCGCACTCGTCGATCGCCTCGCGCAGCCGCGCGTGCCGCTTGGCGTTGAGCCGCCCGTCCGCTCTGGTGCGGTCCGCCAGCACGCGCAGCACCCCGAGTGCCGCACCCTCCTCGCCCGGTGTGACGGACAGGAACTGCGGCAGCGCCTCGAGCAGCACGGCCCGTACCAGGTCGGGAATGGCCTCAGAAGCCGTTGTCGTACCGTTCTCGGGACTTGGTGATCGAACGGTCGTCCCGATCGGGTGGTCGTGGTGTGCTCGGCGCATGAGAGGAGGGCCTCCTGAACAGCTCGCTGGTGTCGAATCACCGAGCATCAGGAGGCCCTGGTGTCGCAGTCTTGCGTGCCGATGCCTGTGCAGTCCACCGCGGGCACCCGGGAGTGTGACTGTCTGGCTCACCGGTTCGGAAACGCTGCCGACCATGCGCTGCACGAGCGCCGTTACCCGAGTGACATGACGGACGCGGAGTGGGCGGTGGTGCGGCCGCTGCTGCCGGAGCCTGGCTGGATGCGCGGCCGGGGCGGGCAGCCGGAGGCGTACTGCCACCGGGCGATGCTGGACGCCATCGCCTATCTCGTGGACAACGGGATCAAGTGGCGGGCGATGCCGGTCGACTTCCCGCCGTGGGACCGGGTCTACGCGTTCTTCCGCCGCTGGCGCGACCACGGCCTGGTCCGGGAGTTCCACGACCGGCTGCGCGGGCAGGTCCGCGAGAAGGCGGGGCGGGATCCCCGGCCGACGGCCGGGATGATCGATTCGCAGTCGGTCAAGGCGGACGCCGTGGTCGGCGCCGACAGTCGTGGCTTCGACGGCGGGAAGCTGGTCAACGGCCGCAAACGGCACGTCGTGGTCGACACCCTCGGCCTGCTGCTCGGCGTCATGGTCACCGGCGCGGATGCCGGCGACCGGGCCGCTGCCCGCGTCCTGCTGGAACAGGTTGCCGCTGCCCACCACCGCCTGGCCCTCGTCTGGGCCGACGGCGGCTACACCGGCAGCCTCGTCGAGCACTGCCTGGCCACGTTCGCCCTGGTGGTGGCGATCGTCAAGCGCAGCGACAACGTGAAGGGGTTCGTGGTGCTGCCCAAGCGGTGGATCGTCGAGCGTCTGTTCGCGCACCTGATGCGCAGCCGCCGCCTGGCCCGCGATTTCGAGCGCCGTGTCACCAGTGCCGAGGTGATGATCTACTGGTCGATGACCGCCCTCATGATCCGTCGCCTGGCCCGGCCGCACCGGGAGCGAGGGTGAACTGTCCGGGAGTGGGCTCGGCCAGCCAGCCCCGGGCGACCAGGCGTTTCGCCTTCGACCGCAATGCCTCCACCCGTGCCGGCACCACGTCCATGCCGAACCCCGCGGCCATTTCCTGGCACGTCACAGGCCCCTGCTCCAGACGGGCCCGGTCCGCGACTGCTTGAACGATCCGCTGGTAGTCGACCGACAGCACCGACGAGGCCATCCCCGCACGCCACACCGGCACCTGCGATTTCGGCCGGGCCGCATCACGGGATGTCGGCCACCCGCCCGCTTCCCGCGGACCGGCAGCGTCCTGAACGCCGGCTCCGTCGGGAGCCAGAACCGTGTCGACTCGCCGCCGGGCGATCAACCACTCCCGCAATTCCTCCTCGGCCGCGGCCAACTCGGCCTGGACGCGGTCGGCTTCCTCACGAAGCCCGTCGACCCGGCGTCGAGCAGCATGTTCCTGTTGTTCCAGCAGTCCGATGATCGAGGGCATTCACGGCCTCCCACGGAACGACAACGTGACAGGCCACTACTTTCACGGACCTACCGCACCCATCCACGACCTGCGGAAACCCACTGATCACACTCGGAAAGACAACAGCTTCTCAGGCAGCCCGTCGCGCACCTTGGCACCGCTCAGGGCGAGCAGATGCAGGACCGCGTCCGCGGCCACTGGATCAAGACTTTCGCCACGCTCCATGCCCCAGGAAAGAAGAGCGTGGGTGGTCAGACCGGATTCCGCTTGGCGTGTCACCCGAACACCGTACAGAGCCGTTCCCGGGGGTGGAGTCGCTTCTGTCCGTCGCATGCGGCTCACAGAATGTCAGCAGAAAGAACGTTCCATGCCCTGCAGGCCCACTGCTGCTCACCGAGCAACCCAGCACAGACGCCGACGCATCCGCCGGCGATCCGCCAAACCGACGGTCCTGTCCTCGACCTGCTCGAGCGAGAACGTAGCGGGAACTTGACAGTCCGCTCCGGAGTCCGCTCCGGGCGGCCGTGGTCCGGCATGCCGGATCGTGACAGCCCGCGACTCAAGCCCAGGACGACCGTTCCCCACGATGACAGGGGCCTCGGCGAACTGGCCTCGACCAGAGACAGCTGATAGTAAGGTCGACCTGAACCATTTCTGTTTAGATTGACCCAAACGGAATCGGGGAAGCTGTGGCTGGACAGATCGACAAGCCGGGGCGGCTGCTGGACCGCGATCACGAGTGGGCCCTCCTGAACGATTTTCTCGCCGATCCAGCCACCGAGCTGCGACTGGCCATCGTCTCGGGGCGCCGGAGGAACGGGAAGTCGTTCCTGCTGGAGGCACTCGCTGAAGCGGTGGGCGGGCTGTACCTGACCGCTGTGCAGGAGGAAGGCCGGGTTCCCGCGCTGCACCGGTTCACCGAGACGATCGCCGCGCACGCGGGTGTGCGGCCCGGGGCGATGCGACTGGACGACTGGCGGGATGTGCTCACCGCCGCGCTGGATGTGGTGAACCGGGCCTCGGGGGCGCCGCTGATCGTCATCGACGAGCTGCCGTACCTGCTGCAGCACTCCCCGGAGATCCCCGGATTCCTGCAACTGCTCTACGACCAGTCGCAGTCCGGCAAGGCACCAGGCGGCCGGATCGTGCTGTGCGGCTCGGCGATGAGCGTGATGTCCGAGTTGCTGTCCGGGACGAAGCCGCTACGCGGCCGAGCCGTTCTGGACCTGCGCCTGCCGGCCTTCGACTACCGCACCGCCCGCACCCACTGGGGGATCGCGGACCCGGCGGTGGCACTGCAGGTCGACTCCGTGCTGGGCGGCGCCCCCGGCTATCGGCCGCTGGCCGCTGGGCGGCCCCCGCAGAGTGAGGCTGAGTTCGCCCCCTGGGTGGAACGCACCCTGCTGGACCCGGGGCGGGCACTGTACTCCCGGGTGGAGGCGGAGTTCCTGCTGCGCGAGGACCCGCGGATCACCCACCGCACGCTGTACTACGACGTACTGTCCGCGGTCGCCCGGGGCGCCTCGACCCCGGCGAAGGTCGGCTCGATGTTGGAACGGTCCCGCTCCGCCATGGTCGCCCCGCTGGAGGTGCTCGAGTCCACCGGCTACGTCCGCAAGGAGCAGGATCTGCTCAAGGCGCGCCACCCGACCATCAGCGTGGCGGACCCAGTGATCCGCTTCAACCAGCTGATCACACTGCCCATGGTGGACCTGGTGGAACGGCGGCGCGGTGCCCAGGTGTGGCAGTCGTCCCGACCGACGTACCACTCGAAGATCCTCGGCCCGCATTTCGAGGAGACCGCGCGCGAATGGGCCCGCTCCTTCGCCATCGACGAGACGGGGCTGTCCCTCGGCGCGGTAGGCACGGCGGAGATCGCCGACCCGACCGCCCGGACCAAACACGAGGTCGACCTACTCGCCATCGCCCCCGGCGAGCGCCCTCAAAACCCGCGAGCCGCCATCGCCCTGATCGGTGAGGCCAAGGCCACCGTTCAACCCCGAGGACTCAAGGACCTCGAGCGCCTCGAACACATCCGGACCCTCCTCGCCGACCAGGGGCACCGGCCCGATGACGCGACCCTCGTCCTGTTCTCCCTGCACGGTTTCCATCCCGATGTCATCGACGCGGCCGGTCACCGCCGCGATGTCCTCCTGGTCGACATCAGCGCGCTGTACGGCGACGGACCCATACACGGCCTGACATGACATGAGGCGGGGTTGCGTGACTCACGGGGGCGCCATGGGCCCAGCCCTGGTGGCCGACCGGGGCGGGATCGACGCTGACCGGCACGCGAAAGCGCGGCCGCGGTCCCGAATGGGACATTTCATTGCCGCGGGACATACGCGGGACGGCGGGGCTGACATTTCGTCAGACAACTCGCTGACCTGCGAAAACTCTTGGGAACCGTCCGGCCTCCGGAGCCGTGTGCACAGGTTCGAATCCTGCCGGGGGCACCACGGATTAGGTGCCCAAAGACCCCGTCACCAGCGGAAACGCTGAGAACGGGGTCTTCGCGTATGTGCAGCGAGATGCAGGCCTGAGCACCCCTAGCTAGCGGGGCCCCAGCGCCACGCTGGTCCGCCGACTCAGGCACGGGCCCAAGCCTTGCGATGACGAGCGACGCTGTACGCCTGCTCCACTTGGTCGGCGGTGAGCACGCCTGAGAGGGGAGCGAGTGCCGATACCTGGCGCTCCTCGTAGACACGGACGCTGAGCTGCGTGGCGACCACCTTCAGCTCAGTGACGCCGACGAAGACGAGTACCGGCTCGACCGGGATCGGAAAGCCGCAATAGTGTTCAAGGACTCGGGCGACCCTCTTGGCCTCCGCCCGGCTCTTGCGTGCGTAGGGCGCCGGTTTGCCGTGGTCGACTTTCACGGAATCGTCCCCGACCCACACGGCCCGCTTGTCGTGATGCTTTGTATTGATACTGAAGACTCCACCAGGCCCGATCAATAGGTGATCGATATCCACTTTGTTGGACAAGGGGATGGAGTGCAAGACGTGCCAGCCGTGGCGTTTCAGGCGGTTCAACTCGGTTCCGACTCGCCGTTCTCCCTCCAAGCCCTTCCGCCAGCCATCCCATTCCGTAGGTCGCCGAAGGACTCGTGCAATCACTCGCTCCAGGAGTCCCGGTCCGGATTCGTCGAGTAGAGCACGTAAAAGGGCTCCGGGAGGGTTCACGGCCAGATCGTCACCCGGCGTCAGTGGTGGCAGCGTGCGACGCGCGGCAGCCGTGGGCTCCCTCCGCGGCAGAACTGGGTCGGTCAGCTTCTGTAAGTGCTCCTTGAGCACGGCCATCACTTCGTCGCGGTACTCCGTACGCAAGACCGTGATGTCCCCCGTCGTAACGTCTGCCCAACCGACCGAGGTGCCGTCAGGCAGGTTGGCGTACAGGCGATCATGTCCGTACCTCTTCCAGCGCGTGACGTGCAGTTCCACAGAGGCCCCCTGTGCTCCCGCGTTCGATGTTGCCGACATGCCAGCAGCGAGCGAGAGGAGTCACAAGACCATATGTCGACAGAGCTCAGTGCCGGAGGTCGTGCGCCCGGCTCATGAACCGCCGCTACCGCTGGCAGGATGCGGCTGTGCGCCTGAGGGCACGATTAGTACACGGAGTGGTGCTGGTCGTCCCCGACGCCGACCTGCGGCCACGAGACTGCGGGGTTTGCCGTCACACCCAGTCAAGCGTCGGAACAATGGCGTTCATGTCGCGACGTAGCTCTTCTCGTATCCCCCTCAGCACCTCCGATCAGCCGCTGAACGGGCGCAGCGTCACGCGGTATTGGATGGTTTGGGGGACGGGGCAGAACGTTACCCAGGCTACTGAGAGCCTGCTGCGAGAGGCCGAGGAAGGGGGCGCTGAGGAAGTGATAGGCGTTCGTATCTGCAGTGCCCCAGCCATGCACCAGGGGCGTCTGTTCGGAGGTTCCGTAGGAGCTCACTTCGTCGTCTATGGGACTGCGGTCCAGTTCTAGGCACCCTCAGACGGCTATCCGGGCTGCCTGATGCGCCTTCCGTCCCGCAGGTCCGTCAACTACGGCAACAGGTCCGCCAATGACTGTGCCGGGAGGGCCGGTCGGCACCGACTGGACGCGATCGGCAGGTGCAGCCGGCAACGGCGGCTGGCTGCACACGGCTGAGATGCTCCCGACCCGTCAACCGTCCCGGCGTAGGGCGAGGCCCGCGATCACCGATGTTCCGTGGGTGGGGCGGGGGCGGACGGTCCAGGTGGTGGCGAGGTGGTCGACGAGGAGTAGGCCCCGGCCGTTCTCCGCGTCCGTGTTCGGGTGGGTCAGTACGGGCTTGCCTGCGCCGGGGTCGGAGACGGCCAGCCAGTAGTGGCCGTCGGCCGGCCATAGGACCAGTTCGATCAGGTCCTCGTCCTCGCGGCCCGTCCCGTGGCGGATCGCGTTCGTGACCAGTTCGGAGGTCAGCAGGCTCAAGTCGTCACCCAGGTGCGGGCGGAGGATGTGTGGCAGTGATTCCGTGACTGCGTGGCGGGCCCTCCGTACGGAGGCGGGGTGGGCGGGGAAGTGCCAGTGGGCGGGTACCAGGGGGATTTCGGGCATGACGAACTCCGGTGTGGGGAGAGAGGGTTTTGTTGTGCCGGTGGCCTGCCGCCCTGGTCGCGGGCATACCCGCCCCAGGGCAGGCGGGCATGCTCGCGCGGTGCGCTTCCAGCATCGCGTTGTGTAACTTGCGCGATACTGACAGTAGAACAGCAGGGGTCACATTTGCCATGCGGCCCGAAATATTGGCCTCGATGCGGTGAACTTGTGGTTATAGGACTGATCCGGACACCGCACGTACGAAAGGAACGTCATGCCCCCGAGGACGATCCTCACTCAGCGGCAGAAGCGTCTGGGAAGTGAACTGCGCAGGATGCGCACCGCCGCCGGCATGTCCGCGGAGTACGCCGCGGGGCTTCTCGGCGTCGACCGGAGCCGCATTTCCAACATGGAGTCCGGACTGCGCGGCATCAACACCGAACGGCTGCGCACGCTTGCTTGCAACTGCGACTGCACCGACGAGACGTACGTCGATGCCCTTGCCGAGATGGCGGAGCCGATGCGGACGGGGTGGTGGGAGCGGTATCGGGGCAGCTTGCCTCAGGGCTTACTGGACATCTCCGAAACCGAGGCCTACGCGGTACGTCTGCGGGGTGCGAACACCGTGCACGTGCCGGGGCTGCTCCAGACGTCGGAGCACGCGATGGCCATCTTCCGCGCCGTCGTGCCGCAGCTTCCCGAGCATGAGGTCGCTCTCCGGCTCGCTCACCGTTCCGAGCGTCAGAATGTGCTCACTGGTGACAACCCGGTTCCGTATGTGGCTGTGATCCATGAAGCGGCGCTTCGGATGCAGTTCGGGGGACCGGATGTTGCCCGAGGGCAGTTGAAGTACTTGCTGGAAGTGTCCGAGTGGGACAACGTCACCGTGCTGGTGCTTCCCTTCGCCCAGGGCGCCTTTCCCGGAGCGGGGCAGACCGTCGTCTACGCCGAAGGGCCCGTGCCGCAGCTGGACACCGTGCAGATCGACAACTCCCATGGACCGGATTTCCTCCACGCCGACAGTCAACTCGCGAAATACCGTGCCCAGCTGGACCTGTTGGAAGGGTTGGCACTGTCCCCGCAACGGTCCCGCGACTTCATCCGCGAGATCGCTCACCAACTATGAGGAGTGACCACATGGCTGTCATCGCCTGGGAGGCACCGTTCTGCGGCGAGGGAAGCTCCTGCTTCCGCCTCGGTACCGATGCCGAGGGCAACGGATACATAGCCGTCGCCGGCCAGGAGGAGACCCCCCTTACCGACTCCCTCGAAGCCCTGCGCGCCCTCATCACCGACATCAAGGCCGGGAAGGCCGACCATCTGCTGTAGCACCCTCCCATGCGGCCGCCGGCCGTGCGTGGGCATTGATCAGGCACAGGGTGCGGTGATAGGCGACGTGCGCCTCGTCCAGCGGGTGGTCGGGGGCGCGGCGTAGGGGGTGGGGGTCCCTTGTGTGATTCGTCGCTTGCACCAGGCCGTCCGGGGCGATGTAGATCTCCAGGCCGTCGAAGAGGACGTGGCAGTTGGCGCAGAGGCAGAGGAGGTTTCGCAGTTCGTCGGGGCCGTGGTGAGGGCTGCCCAGGCCTCTTATGTGGGCGGCCTCGCTGTACGCGCGGTCCAGGTAGCGGAGCGTCGTGTCGCAGATCTGGCAGCGGTTGTCCTCCAGTTCCTTGACCCTCCGGGCCAGGGCTTCGTCGCGGACGATGACGGAGCGGGTCGTGTCACGGCGGGGTGCGGGGCCGTCGGGGCGGTCGTGTTCGTCCAGGGCGGCCTCGATGCGCTCCTCCGTCAGGTTGCCGGCTGTGGTGTAGCCGCACAGGCCGATGCGTGCGAGGAGGGTTCGGCGGTCGATGTCCTTCAGGTACGTCTCACAGAGCGTGGTGATGGCGTCGAGGCGGGTCACCGGGTCGTTGAGGAGGCGCGCGGTCTCTTCTGTGAAGCCGGCTCGGGCCTGGTGCGCGTCGAGAATGGTGACGTTCGGCATCTTGCGTGACAGGTCCGCCGGTATGCCTTGTACGTCCCAGAGGCCGCTGCCCCTGAGGTGCCAGAACGGGTACTGCGGTGTGGCCTTCGCGTTGGGGAGGCCGAACTCGGTCAGGAGGGGGCCCACCTCGTCCCGGAACTCGGGCCACGGGGTCATACGGGGCCGTCCGTCGACCGTGCGGGAGATCGCCCACAGGAGGCTCAGCGGCTGGTGACGGCTGGGGGCCGGGTTTCCGGGGCCGCGGGAGACCTTGAGCTTCCGGAGGCGGTCCAGCAGGGCCACGCGGCTGTTAGGTGCGGCTCCGGTCTCCACCACGAAGCCCAGTTCGCGCAGGCATCGCGCCACCGTGGCCGCGCCGCCGCTGAAGTCCCCTGCGCGCAGGAAGTCGCCGGTGGCGTAGCCGTGGGCCACGCCGGCGATGGCGTTCGAGTCGTAGCGGCGGCCGTCCAGGACCAGCTCGTACGACGCGGCGCGCCCGAAGCCGTATGTCTGGAGGAAGGTGTCCCGGCCCAGGCGGCGGAACTCTTCCGTCGCCGCGATGACGTCCTCGTATCCGATGTCCCCAAGCCCCATACGCCGCAGGCTAGTCCGCCTGTGCGCCCGCGTCCGCGACGCGGTGGGCGGTGATCGTTCGTGGCGGGTGCTGTAGCGGCCCGCGGGTGCGGCGACGGCGTCGGGTGCGTCCGGGAACGTCCGCAAACGGTCCCGTCACCCCGGGCGGCCCCGACGGCGTTATCGAGACACAGGTCATTGAAAGTGCAACAAGGCCTTGTTCGGTGGCGTTGGGCACGTGACACTCGTGGTGCTGCCGGTTCGCGAGAAAGGCCGGGAGATGGGTTCGTATGGGCTTATGCGTCTTCTACCTGGAGGTTTTCGTGAAGAAGAGCGTTCGGAGGGCCGGATTATCGGTCGGGCTGGTTTCGGCGGTGGTGTTGCCGCTCGTCGGGGCGGCGCCGGCTTCCGCCGGGGCGGCGGGGTCGTGGAACCTCGCGGCCGAGGGGCAGCGGATCTGCATGGATCCGGATCAAGGGTGGCCCCGGACCTATGCCTTCGCAACGGTGGAGGGGACGTGGGACACCCCGATCGCGTATGGGATCCGGGATCTGCCTCCGGGGTCGACCGGGGTGGGCGGCACCCTGAAGCCGGGTACCAATGAGCGCGATCCCGACGATGGCGGGCTGCCCGTCAACGGCTGGCTGGATCTGCGGATCGCTCCCGCGCCGGCCGGTGAGTACACGGCCGAGGTCTGGGCCTCCGACGGGAAGGAAACCCAGACCGATTCCCTGCTGCTCGTTTTCCGCGAAGGGTGCTGAGCTCAGCCTCCCGGTACGGTCACCGCGTGCCCGGCCATGTGGCCGTGGCCAGCCAGTAGCGGGCGGTGAGGCGCACGCCGTCCGTTGTCTCGTAGCGGCGGAAGGCGCGCGCGGCCGACTCCCGGGACCGGCTCACGGACTCCGGCGCGGCGTCGCGCAGCCAGTGGCGCATCGGGCCCCAGCCGAAGAGGAAGTCGGCGGCGTCCGCCGCGTCCGGACCCCAGCGCTGGGAGACCTCCAGCGGGGCGACGATCACTTGTTCGAAACCGGCCTCCGAGAGGACGCTTGTCGCGCGTCCCGGGTCCGCGAAGGCGGCGGGGCCGGTTTCGGTCTTTTCCGAGAAGTCCGGCAGAGGGACGTGCTCGGCCACGGCCGCGAAGATCGTCGCCTGGTCCATCCGGTTGAGCGACTGGGGGCAGACGAAGGCCAGCCGGCCGGCCGGGCGCAGCGCGCGGCCGATGTTGGTGAACGCCGCCACCGGGTCGGCGAAGAACATGATCCCGAAGCGGCTCAGGGCGACGTCGAAGGATGCCGGTTCGAAGGGGTGCACCTGGGCGTCGGCCTGGAGGTGGGTGACGTTGGTGAGGTGTTCCCCGGCGGCGCTCGCGCGGGCGCGTTCCAGCATGGGTGTGGACAGGTCGACGCCGACGGCGCGGCGCGCGGTGCGGGCGGCGAGCCTGGTCAGGCGGCCGTTGCCGCAGCCGATGTCCAGGACGTCGTCCGTGTCGCGGAGGCGGGCGGCCGCGAGCAGCGGGGCGTTGGCGGGGTCGTTGAGGGCGTCGTAGCGCGCCTGGTGCTCGGCCCAGTGCCGGCCCTCGTAGCCGTTCCACGCCTCGAACTGGTGGGTGTTCACGATCCGGTCGTCATCAGCCATGTGCTCCATGGTGCCGCGAGGGCCGTGCGGGTGGGGTGCGGCCGGACCCTGGCGTTCATGTATGTAAATCCTGTTCATTCTATTGATTCGGGCCATGTCTGTGCGTAGAGTCCGGCCACCCCCCTCCTATACGGAACGGAATGGACGGAGCTCCCCGTGTCGAAGCAACTCCGTAGATCAGCAGGAGCGCGGCGGTCCGGCGCCATCGCCGTGGTTCTCGCCGTAGCCGCCGTCACCGCCACCGCGTGTTCCTCGGGTGGATCCGGCCAGCAGCAGGACGACTCCCAGCCACTGGAGGTCTGGATCCGGCAGGACGCCGGCACCCCCCACGCCGAGTCGGCCGAGGCCCTTACCAAGGCGTTCACCAAGGAAACCGGCATCGAGGCGAAGCTGGTCGCCGTCGGCGCCACCGACTTCGAGACCAAGCTCCAGCAGCGCACCGCGCAGAAGGACCTGCCCGACATCGTCATCAACGACACCGGCCAGCTGGGCAACATGGTGACCCAGGGTCTGGTCCGTGAGGTGGACCGCAAGGGCATCGCCGGGAGCGGTGACCTCGCCGACCGTGCCTGGGAGGCGGCGCAGGGGTACGACGGGAAGTACTACGGGGTGCCCTTCAACTCGCAGGCCTTCGCGCTGCTGATACGCAAGGACTGGCGGGAGAAGGTGGGGGCCGACGTACCCAAGTCGTGGGACGAGCTGACGGAGCTCGCGGTGAAGTTCACCGAGGACGACCCGGACGGCAACGGCAAGGACGACACCGCCGGCATGGTGGTGCCGGGCACCACCACTCGCGGCTACCTGACCTGGTGGTTCTCCACCATGCTGTGGTCGGAGGGCGGCGACTTCGTCAAGAAGCAGGGCGACGGCTACACGGCCGCGGTCAACGAGCCCGGCTCGGTGCAGGCCGTCGAGAAGCTTCAGGCGATGTTCTGCGACTCCAAGGTCGTCCAGCCGGGCGCCAGCACCGCGGACTCCTCCACCACGCACACCGTGTTCGAGAGCGGCAAGGGCGGCATCTACCTGACCGGCCCGTACATGCTGCCGCGCTTCGACGGCTCGCTGGGCAAGGACAAGTACGAGGTCGTCGCGCCCCCGCCGGGCGCCGAGGGCGCGTCCGCACTGGCGGAGGGCGAGAACGTCTACCTGATGGCCGGCTCGGGCAACGAGTCGGGACAGCAGAAGTTCGCCGAGTTCGCCGCCTCCCCCGAGGGCCAGAAGATCGGCATGGGCGTCGACAACGGCGGCGTCATCGTGCGGCTTCCGGTGAACACCAAGGTGGACGGCGCCGCCGAGCGCAAGGACCCGCGCTGGGACGTCTTCCAGAAGGTCTACGACGAGTCCGGCCGCAACGCGCCCGCCCTGCCGAACTGGGCCACCGTCCGGCAGATCTCCTCCGAGGGCCTCAACGGCGTGGTCTCGGACTGCTCGCGCGACGTCGCCGGCGCGATGGACAAGCTCGCCGGTGAGATCGACTCGGAGCTCGAGAAGCAGGAGGCCAAGGGCTGATGGCGGTGACCGAGGCGCGGGCGCCGCGCAAGGCGGACATCCGGCGCCCGCCTCGTACGGACCAGCCGGTGAAGGCGCGGCTGCGCCGGGCCGCGACGCCGTGGCTGTTCCTGGCGCCCGCCCTGCTGCTCTTCCTGTACTTCAAGTTCATCCCCATGGCTCAGGCCGTACAGATGAGCTTCCAGGAGGTCCGGCCGTTCCTCGGTAACACCTACGTCGGCGGCGAGAACTACTCCGAGATCGCGGGGAGCGCCGACTTCGGGGCGGCGGTGTGGCACACGGTGTTCCTGGCCGTGGCCACCACCGCCGGCTCGATCGTGATCGGGCTGGCGCTGGCCCTGCTGCTGGAAGGCCAGACCCGGTCCCTGTGGTTCATCCGGTCGGCGATCTTCCTGCCGGTGGTCACCGCCATGGCGGTGGTGGCCGAGGTGTGGCGGGTCATGTACTACCCGGCCGAGGGCGGTGCGCTGAACTCGGTGCTCGGCGTCCTCGGCCTGGGGCCCAGCGAGTTCCTCAACTCGCCGGACAGCTCACTGGCGTCCATCGCCTTCGTCGGCATCTGGCGGGGCGCCCCCTACGACATGATGATCTTCCTGGCGGGCCTCGCCGGTGTGGACCGGATGCTCTACGAGGCCTCGGCGGTCGACGGCGCCTCGCGCTTCCGCCGGATCTGGCACATCACGCTGCCCGGTCTGCGCCCGGTGTTCGCGATCCTGCTGACCCTGGCCGCGATCCGTGGCCTGCGCATCTTCACCGAGGTGTTCCTGCTCACCAACGGCGGGCCCGACGGCTCGACGGAGGTGCTGCTGACCCTGACGTACAAGCTCGGTCTCGAACGCAACGAGCTGGGGGTCGCGGCGGCCGGAACCGTTCTGCTGTTCCTGATTCTGCTGGTGCTGACGATCGCGTCGCGCCTGCGCCGTAGGGATGTGAGGGCCCGATGAGGAATGAGACGGCGCTCGGCCTCCAGGAGGCGCGCGGGCCGTGGGCCCGGGTGCTGCGGTTCGTCCTGTACACCGCTTTGTTCGTGGTCTTCGCGGGGCCGCTGCTGGCGCTGATGGTCGGCGCCTTCACGCCGACCGTGGACCCGACGCAGTTCACCCTGGTCCCCGACCAGCTGTCCTGGGAGAACGTCGAGCGGGCCATCGACCGGAACGTCCTGGACTACCTCCTCAACTCGTTCATCGTGGTGGGCGGCGGACTGTTCCTTCAGGTGCTGGTGAGCGTCCTCGCCGGCTACGCCCTGGCGCGGAAGAAGTTCCGCGGCGCGGCGGCGGTGATGGTGCTCATCCTGGCGACGATGATGCTGCCGGAGGAGGTCCTGGCCGTGCCGCTGTCGGTGCTGCTGGCCGACCTGCCGGTGCTGCACATCAACCTGGTCGGCTCGCTGGTCGGCATGATCGTGCCGGTGGCGGCGTGGGGCTTCTCCATCCTGGTGATGACCGAGTTCATGAAGGAGATCCCCAAGGAGCTGGAGGAGTCGGCACGGCTGGACGGCGCGGGTGAGCTGCGCATCTTCTGGCAGGTGGTCCTGCCGCTGTGCCGGCCCGCGCTGGGCGTGATCGGCATCTTCGGGTTCACGATGATCTGGGACCAGTACATGCTGCCGCTGCTGGTGGCCACCGACCCGGCGCAGTACACCCTGCCGCTGGCGCTGCGCTCCCTGCGCTCGGACGACCAGGTGGGCATCGGGGTGCTGCTCGTGGGCGCGTTCCTGGCGATGCTGCCGTCCGTGCTCGCCTTCCTGGCCCTGCAGCGCTCGTTCATCCGGGGGCTGACGTCGGGGGCGGTGAAGGGGTAGGACCACGCGGGGCCCCTGGGCCCCGGGCAGGTGAAGAGGTGGGCCCGGGGCCCCGCGTGTGTCATGCGAGACCCGACGCGGGGGGACGTCACGCGGAGTGTGACGTCCCCCCGCGTCCCCCGCGTCCCCCGCGTCCCCCGCGCGTCCCCCCGCGCGTCAGCCGGGCCGGCGCCCGGACGCGTCGAGGAAGGCGGCGAGGGCACGCAGCGCGAGGCCGTTGGTCAGTCCGCCGTTCGGGAAGCGGGACGCGCCACGGATGAACTCGCTGACCGGCGCCTGCGGCCATCCGCCCTCGGATCCCTGTGCGAGCAGCCAGACCACACCCCGGTGGACACCCTCGTCGTCCGCGCCGCGCCCGGCGGACAGCAGGGCCCACACCGCCCACGCGGTCTCCTCCACCGTTCCCGGCGTCACCCCATCGCCCGTGCTCCACGAACCGTCCGGACGCTGGGTACGCACCAGCCAGTCGGCGGCCCGCCGGGCGGCGGGATGTCCGCCGGCCCCGGCCTTCACCAGCGCCTCCAGCACCACCGACGTTCCGGAGGTGTGGCCGCGGTACCAGACCGAGTCGAACGAGCCGTCCTCCCGCCCGCTGCCCAGCAGCCAGCGCACCGCCGCCCGCACGGACCGCCCGTCCGCGGGCACCCCCGCGTTCAGCAGCGCGACCAGGGCCTGGGCCGTGGTGTGCGGGCAGGGGCCGCAGTTGTCGACCTTGGTGTTGCGGACACACAGACTCCACGAACCCCGGCCGTCCTGCTGTGCGAGCAGCCACTCCACGCCCCGGGCGACATGCGCGTCCTCCCTCCCGCCGGGCA
Organism: Streptomyces speibonae; assembly: GCF_984686075.1. Classification (NCBI taxonomy): domain Bacteria; kingdom Bacillati; phylum Actinomycetota; class Actinomycetes; order Kitasatosporales; family Streptomycetaceae; genus Streptomyces; species Streptomyces speibonae. The sequence continues at coordinate 2,638,168 of NZ_OZ480260.1, forward strand.
TGCACGCAAGAGCGGACGTGATCTCGGCGGTCTCCACGGCCGCCGGCCAGCCGTGCGGCGAGGACCACCCCCAGAAGCCCGCCGGGCAGCCGAAGGCGGCGAAGGGCTGGTCCTGCTGACGGTCATGGAACAGCGACCGGGACAGAGCCAGCCGCGGGTCGGCACCGTAGCCGGCCCCCATCAGGCCCTCGACGGCATAGACGGACCAGGTCAGATCCAGCGGCATCATGTTCCACGAGCCGTCCGGGTTCGCCTTCGAGCGCAGCCACTCCACGGTCAGCGCCACCAGATCCGGTGCCGCGCCCGACCGCGCCAGCGCCTCGCAGGTCAGACCCGCCGCCCAGGGATCCTCGCTGAACTCCCCCGTCATCCCCTCGTGTTCGTAGATCTGCCGGATCAGCCGGAGCGCGGCAGGCGTTCCCATCCGGTCGAGCAACCGCCCCGCCGGGCCCCGTGGACGGGTACGGGCCTGAGAAAGCGCCGCGGCAGCGACCAGCGGCGCACGGAAATCGAGCAGCTCACGGAACAACCGCGGAAAAGCGGCGAGTCCGAGAGGCAGCCTCGGGAGGTTCTCTGCATCCAGCCAGCCGGCCCGGGCATAAAACCGCCTGCACACCGCAGCCATCTCCCGATGGGGAATCGCCTCCAGCCCGCCGTAATCGTCGAGCCACGACCGGGCCGCACGGACGGTCTCATCCGCCCGTCGCGGCGCGAGTTCATGCAGCACCGCCGCGGCGACCGCGGTGGGACCGGCCTCGGACGGCATATCACGAATGGTGCTCCAGCCACCGTCCGCGGCCTGGTGACGGCACAGCCACTCCACGCCTCTCACCACGAGATCCGCGGAACGCACCGGATCGGCGCAGTGCAGCGCGGAGACAGCACCCACCGTCGCCAGCACCGACGTCCATTTCTCCCCTCCATAATCGAATACCCCGTCAGGCCGCTGTACGTCCCAAAGAGCACGTGCACCGGCATGCATCGCGTCATTGACCTGGTCAAGCAGTTGCGGACTCGTCGGCTGCACCTGTTCCTCCCTTCTCCTGGAACTCCTGAAGCTTCGTGAAATCACCATTCCTTGACAGGGTCGAGACGCTTCTCGTAAATTTCGGCCAACTGTGCCGAACCGAACGGAGATCGCCAGTGTCATTACGCATCATCGGGGCCGGAATCGGGCGCACCGGAACGTTCTCTCTGCATCTCGGCCTGAGCGAATTGCTGGGCCGGAAGTGCTATCACATGCTAGAGGTGACCCAGCGCCCCGAGCATGTCTCGCCGTGGGAACAAGCCTTTACGGAAGGCAGTCCCTCGTCCGGCTGGGAGAGTTTTTTCGACGGTTACGGCGCCGCCGTCGGCGGGCCCACGTCGGCATTCTGGCGTGAGCTGCAGACCGTGTTCCCGGAGGCGCTCGTGGTGCTTTCGGTCCGTGACACCGAGGATTGGTGGCGCAGCTTTTCGCAGACGGTCGTCCCCGTGCTGGAGCGGCACCTGGCGCACCCGGAGCACGCGGACGCGCGGATCATCGAACTGGGCCACCTCACGACCGTCGAGCACCTGACGGCCGCCTGGGCCGACGAGCGCGCCGCCAAAGCCGCCTATGAGGCGCACAACGACGAGGTGCGCTCGCTCGTGCCGGCCGACCGGCTGGTCGAGTGGTCCCCCGCCGACGGGTGGGGGCCGCTGTGCCGCGCCCTGGACGTACCAGAACCTGAGCGACCGTTCCCGCACCGCAACACCACGGCGGAGCTTCGGGCCATGGCGCAGCTGTGACCCGACCGCGGTTCGACCGCACCCGCTTTCCCGCCGGCGCATAAGTGTCACTTCCTTTCCTGACCAGTAAGTCAGGTGCTCTCCACCAGCGAATGACTTCCGCGTCGCGGATTCTGTGATAGCAGCAGCCCTCTCCCGTGTCAGGAGTGCCACGGGCGCCGCCGGCAGCGCCCGCACCGGCCCGTCCCACTAAGCAGTCAGCGCCGTCGCCGTCGCGCGTCCGGCACCGCCCGCTCCGCCCATCACGCCAGATCAGACCGGTACGAGCGAATGCACCGGCTTCCGCACGAGGACCTGGCCGCGACTCGCGCAGCTTTCCCCCGCACGACGCCGCTGCGCGAAATAAACATGGCAAAGGTCACACTGCGACGGGGGAAGCATTCCCCGACCGCCGCATACCGACGCTCCAATTGCCACCCCATCCGGAACAAATCGCCCTTTCCGGACTTCATCGGACCGGTGCTTGCGCGGGGAGCCGTTACATGGTCAAACTGAGAGAGTCGGCGCTCCATAAGCCGCCGTATGGAACAGTGCTCCCCCATTCTCGCGCCTGTTCTGTCTCCGGTCTCCCCCACCGATTCCTCTGCGCTCCCCTCATCACGTCACCGCGCGCATTCCCTTTCACCGCGCCGTCATCACCAAGCGGTCGCGGCTGCCTTCTCCCTGCCCCATGGCACGTCGACAGGAAGGCCATCCCGTGGATCCGGCAATACACGAACTCTCCCTGAACGAAAACCATTCGGCACTGTTACCCGGTGTGGCCCGGGCGGTCCGGGAGTCGAGTGAGCACGTCAATCTTACCCTCGACGCCCTCGCCACCGGGCTCACCGAGGAACTGGCACGCCGGCTCGGCCTGCCGCCTGCCCGGGTCGTGGCGGGCCCGGGGTCGGCCGCGCTGCTCCAGCAGTTCCTGAACGCCCACGCCGGGCCGGGCACCGAAGTGGTGCACGCCTGGCCGTCGTTCGAGATGTATCCGCTCCTGATCCGCAACGCCGGGGCCGAACCGGTCGCGGTACCGCTGACCGGCCAGGAGCACGATCTGACCGCCATGGCCGCCGCCGTGACGGACCGCACCAAGGCGGTCCTGCTGTGCAACCCGAACAACCCGACGGGCGAGGTACTCGGGCACGACCGGCTGAAGGACTTCATGGCCGCGCTGCCGCCGGGCGTGCTGGTGCTGGTCGACGAGGCGTACCGCGAGTTCGCGGGGCCCGGCGAACTCGCCGACGCCATGACGCTGGCGGAACGTGACGAACGGATCGCGGTCGTGCGGACGTTCTCCAAGTCGCACGGGCTGCTCGGACTGCGGGTCGGCCATCTGGCCGGTGCGGAGGCGGTGGTCGGGCCACTGCACAGGATGACGCCGTTCTTCCGGGTGAGCACCGTCGCGCAGGCCGCCGCGATGGCCGCGCTGGAGGCCGAGGACGCGATGCGGGATCGATGCGCCGAGGTCGCCCGGGAGCGGGACCGGGTCAGGGCCGGGCTGCTGGACCTGGGCCTGGAGGTGCCGCCCAGCGGCGCGAACTTCCTCTGGCTGCCGCTCGGTGAGCGGGGCAAGGCGTTCGTGGACCATCTGGAGGCCCAGGGTGTGAGGGTGCGTGAGATCGCGGGCGCGGGCGTGCGCGTGAGCACCGGCACCCCGGAGGCCAACGACGCCGTCCTGACCCTGGCCAAGGATTTCGTCGCGAAGGAACACACCGCTCAGGAGGGTCCGGCGCCGGAGTGTGCCGGATGACCGCCGAGACCGTGGCGGTCCGGGAGGTCACGCTGTCCCCGGCGGCCAGGGCACTGCGCCGGGAGCTCGACGTCCGCTGGCCGGACGGCGGTGACCGGTTGCACGAGATCGCCCGCTACGCACTGCTCGCCCCCGGCAAGCTGCTGCGGCCGCTGCTGCTGGTGACCTCCGCCGAGGCGACCGGCGGATCGCGCGACGAGGTGATTCCGGCGGCGCTGGCCGTGGAGTACCTGCACGTGGCCTCGCTGATCCACGACGACGTCATCGACGGCGACGACCTGCGGCGCGGCCAGAGTTCCGTGCACGCGCTCTACGGTGTGCCGGACGCGATCGCCACCGGGGACGCACTGCTGTTCCAGGTGTTCTCGGTGGTCGCCGAGTGCACCGCGCTCGGGGTGCCGGACACGGCTGTGCTGGCCGCGGTCCGGGTGCTGGCGGAAGCCGGCGAGGACCTGTGCCGGGGACAGGTGCAGGAGACGACGCTGGCCGACGCGTGGCCCGGCGAGGGCGGCCTGGACGCCTACCGGGAGATGGCCTCGCTCAAGACCGGGGCCCTGCTGCGGGCCTCCTGCCGGGCCGGTGCGCTGCTCAGCGGAGGCTCGCCGGAGGAGACCGAGGCGGTCACCGCCTTCGCCGGCCACCTGGGGCTGGCCTACCAGATGTACGACGACCTGCTGCCGTATCTCGCGGACCCGGCCGTCACCGGCAAACCCGGCACGAGTGACGCCGCCAACCTGCGTCCGACCTTCCCGGTGCTGCTGGCCCACCAGGCCGCAGGCCCGGACGACCGACGCCGTCTGGAGCGGGCCCTCGGCGGCGGGCTCACCCCGCAGGCCACCTTCGCCGCGCTGCGCGAGGTGGTCGTCGCGACCGGCGCCCTCGACCTCGCCCGGGCGCAGGCGTATGCCGAGATCGCGCAGGCGGGAAAGGCGCTGACCCCGCTGCCCCGCAGCGACGCGCGAGGACTGCTCGCGGCGATCGCGGACCTGACCGTGCGCCGGGACCGCTAGCCGTGGCGGGCCGGTGGACACGCGGCCGGACGACCGTCCTGGCCCATGTGCAGACCTGGCGTCCGTACACGACGGGCTATCCCGCCCTGCTCGGGCTGGCCGGCGCCGTCTGGGCCGGAGGCACCGGAACGGGGCGGCCGGCGGTCGCCGCGGCCGCGACGGCGCTGGGCTGGCTGTCCGGGCACTATCTGGGTGACTGGTTCGACCGGAAGCTGGACGCGATCGGAAAGCCGCAGCGGCCGATCCCCTCCGGACGGCTGTCGGCGGACGCGGCGCTGGCGGGCGGGGTCGTGTGCGCGACGGCCAGCGCCGTCCTGGTGGTCGCCGCCAACTGGGCCATCCTGCCGCTGTTCCTGACGACGGTGGCCGGCATCGTCGGCTACAGCCGGGTCTTCAAGAAGCGCGGTCTGTCCGGGAACGTGTCCCGGGGCGCGCTGGCCGCCCTCGCCGTCGTGATCGGCGCGATGATCGCACGGCCCGAGCCGCCCTGGTCGCTGCTGCCGGTGGCCGCCGGGCTCCTGCTGCACGACACCGCGTCGAACCTGGTCGGCACCGTGCGGGACGTGGACGGCGACCGGGCGGGCGGGTACCGCTCGGTACCGGTACGGCACGGCGTGCGGCACGCGGTCCGGCTGGCCCTCGCCCTGTACGCGGGCGGTCTCGCGCTGGTCGCCTCGGCCGCCGTATGGGCACCGCGCGACGCGGCCGGGCAGGTGTCGCTGCTCGCCGTCGCCGCGGGCTGCGGCACGGCCGCATTCGTACCGCTGCTGCGGTCGGGGCCCTCGATCGACGCCCGGTCCGCACTGCGCGCGCACGAGGTACTGGTCGCGGAGCGGCTGGTGCTGGCCGCCGCGGTCCTCGCCGGTGCCCGGGGGGTGGTCACGGCCACCGTCGTCCTGGTGCCGGTCCTGATCTTCTCCCTGGTCACCCAGAGGCTGATGCGCGCGTGCCACGAGTTCCCGACCGCCCCGACCGCCCTCGTCGGAAAGGATCCCGCGGCATGACCACACCTCTGCTCGTGGACGAGGCCCCCGATGCGATCGACGCGGCCGCCGGCACTGCGTCCGCGGCGCCACGACCGGACGGCGTGTTCGGCCGCGGAGCGCCCGCTCCGGTGCCGCCGCCGGTGACCGTCGGTGCGGTCGGCGCACCGCGCTCCGCCCGTCCCGAAGGCTCCGCCGGCCTCGTCGCCCGGGGCGCCGCACGGCCGGGCCGGGCGGCCGGGAGGGGCCCGGCCACCGCCCGGTCCTCCAGGACGCTCCGGCTGCCGAGGAGCGCCCGATGAACGTGGACGCGGTGGTGTGCGGCGCGGGTGTCGGCGGTCTGGCGGCGGCCTGTGCGCTGGGACGGCTGGGCCTGCGCGTGCTGCTGGTGGAGAAGCAGCCCCGGCCCCGGCCGGTGGCCAAGGGCGAGGTCTTTCAGCCCGGTGCGCTGCGGGTCCTGGGCGACTGGGGCGTGTCCGGGGCGCTGGAGCGGGCGGGCGCGTTGCGCCTGGACCGGCTTGTCGCCCGTGACCAGGACGGCACCGCGCGGATGACGCTGGACTACCGGCGGCTGCCCGTCGACGGCAACTGGCTGCTGGCGCACGACTACCCGGCCATCCTGCGCGCGTTCACCGAGGCGTTGCCGCCCTCCGTCGAGTTGCGTCGCGGCGTGCTCGCGGACGAACTGCTCCGGCGCCCCGACGGCCGCGTCACGGGTGTACGGCTGACCGGGGACGGCACGCCGCGCACCGTGTCGGCGGCGCTGGTGGTGGCGGCCGACGGAATCTCCTCCCGGCTTCGGCGGGCGGCCGGGATCGGCCTGGCCCGGCAGGAGTATCCGCACCGGCTGGTCGCGATGGAGCTGACCGGCGCGCCGGAGGTCGATGCCGACTTCTCGGCGTACGTCACCGCGCGCGGGCTGCGGCTGCGTTATCCGCTTCCGGGGGGCCGGGTCCGGCTGTACGCGCAAGTCGGGCCCGGGGAGTTGCGCGGGGCGGAACCGGGTGAGCAGGCCCGCTGGGCCGCCGCGCTGGTCCGGGACACCCCGGCGCTCGGCCCGCTGGCGGACGCGATCCACGAGGCCCTGCCACGGCGTCAGACCCTGCCGGTCGGCCGGGCGCTGGCGCCCCGGCTGACCCGGCCGGGACTGGCTCTGGTCGGTGACTGCGGGCACCTCGTGCATCCGATGGCGGCTCAGGGCATGAACAGTGCCGTCGCCGACGCCGACCGCCTGGCCGCGGTGCTGCGGGAGTGCGGTGACCTGACGGACGCGTCCGTGGACCGGGCGCTGCTCGCGTACGGACGGGCGCGCCACGCCGACCTCGTACACGTGGGGCGGATCAGCCACAACGCCGCGCGCATGGTGACCGACCTGTCGTGGACGGGCCGGCTGCTGGGACGGCGTGCCCTGCGGTGCACGGGCGCCAACGACCGGATCCGCTACACGGTCATGTACAACATGGCCGGGCTCGGCACGCATCCGCTGACCCTTCTCGACCGGCTGCACCAGATCGGGCTGCTGCCGGACCCGCGGGCGCGGCAGGAGCCGGCGTGGGCGCGGCACACATGACGCCTCTTCTCTGTCCTGCCCGGGAGCAGCTTTCGCGGGCCGTCGGGAAAACCCGGAAAAGGTGATGTGGTGATGACGAGCAACGAAACCCGCTTCGAGGTCCGCCCGGTGTCGGGCGCGCTCGGCGCCGAGGTGCGCGGGGTGCCGTTCGGCCGGATGACGGAGGCGGACTTCACGGCCGTACGCGGACTTCTGCTGGAGCATCTGGTGCTGTTCTTCCCGGACGCGGCGGGGTTGGCACCCGAGGCGCACAAGGAGTTCGGCCGCTGGTTCGGCGAGCTGGAGGTGCACCCCTTCCTGCCCAAGCTGCCGGAGCACGACGAAGTCGTGGTACTCGACTCGGAGCTCGGCGCGAAGGCCGACGTCTGGCACACCGACGTGACGTTCTCGCCGTCTCCCCCGATCGCCTCGGTGCTGCAGCTCGTCGTGTCCCCGCCGGCCGGCGGGGACACGATGTGGAGCAACCAGTACCTGGCCTACGAGGCGGTGTCCCCGCCTCTGCGGGAGATGCTCGACGGGCTCACCGCGGTGCACGTCTTCGAGCACCCGTCCATGCCGTACCGCAGTGAAGCGGAACATCCGGTGGTCCGCACCCACCCGGAGACCGGCCGCCGGTCCCTGTACGTCAACCGGCTGTTCACCCGGCGCATAGCGCAACTGGCGCCCGGCGAGAGCGACGCGCTGCTGCGACATCTCTTCGAACTCTCCGAGAGCCCGCAGCGGGTGTGCCGGTACCGCTGGCAGCCGGGCGCGATCGCGATGTGGGACAACCGGGCCACCCAGCATTACGCGGTCAACGACTACACGGGCCGCCGCGTCGGCTGGCGGGTGACGATCCTGGGCGACAAGCCGGAGGGCGACGAGCCGCGCTGGCCCCACTGGTCGGCCGGAACGGACAGCGCCAGTGCCGAGAGGTCACGATGACCCGGTGATGGCGCCGGTCTTCCGCGCGGGCCGGTGGCCTGCGCACGGTGACCTCGCGTCCAGGGGGTGCCCGGCCGCTGTCCCCCGTGCGAGCTACGTGGAGGAGTCCACCGCGAGGTGACGATTCCGGGGCGGCGGATCCGTAGCGTTCGGGGTGTCGCGGCGAGGTGCCGCGAGTTCGTCGGATTCTGCGGTTCCACCGGTTGCACCGGTCCTGCGGTTCCACGGTTTCACAGGCTCGGTACGACCGGTTCGTTGAGGAGTAAGTCGTGAGAGTGGTCTGGCAGTTGCTGGCCCTGGTGCTGGTGTCCATGGTCGGGGGACAGAGCGTCAACGCGGTGAAGGACAACCCGTGGCTCAGCCTGGCCCTGGGTGGCGTGACGGTCGCGCTGTCCATCCTGGTGTACCGGTGGGTGGTACGGCGGACCGAGCGCCGGACGGTCACGGAGGCGGCCGGGGAAGGCGCCGTCTCCACGGTCGTCCGGGGTGTGCTGATCGGCATCGTGCTGTTCGGGTGCGTGATCGGGAACATCGCTCTGCTGGGGTACTACGAGATCGACGGCATAGGGTCGGTCACCGGTGCGGTCGGGCTCGCCGGGTTCATGGCCGCCGCCTCCGTCACGGAGGAACTGATGTTCCGCGGCGTGCTGTTCCGGGTCATCGAGGAACGCGGCGGTACGTGGTGGGCACTGGTGCCGACCAGTCTGCTGTTCGGGGCGTGGCACCTGCTCAACCCGGACGCCAGCCTGTGGGGCGCCGTGGTGATCGCGCTCTCGGCGGGCCCCATGCTGGGTGCCGCGTACGTCGCCACCCGCAATCTGTGGATGCCGATCGGTGTGCACTTCGGCTGGAACTACGCCGCGTCCGGCATCTTCAGCACCGAGGTCTCCGGCAACGACACCCAGCAGGGGCTGCTGGAATCCGCGACGTCCGGTCCGACCCTGATCGGCGGCGGGGAGTTCGGTCCCGAAGCGAGCCTGTACACGCTGGTGTTCGGTGTGCTGCTGACGATCGGCTTCCTGTGGCTGGCCCGCCGGCGCGGGAACCTGGTGCCGCATGGCGGGCGTGACGGGCGTGACGGCAGTGTCGACTCCGGCGTCGTTACACTCCCCCGGTGACCAGACTTCGGCGGGCCCGGGAGGCGTGGGGCCGATGGGACGTCACGCTCAGGGATCTTCCGCTCGGCGTGTTCTTCCTCGTGGCGCCCCTCCTGCCCCTGTTGCACAGCCGGGGCACGCAGTTCGGCGGGGTGCCGGACCGCCCGTACGACGCGCTGGCGGTCGCCGCGATCGCCCTGCAGTCCCTTCCGCTCGCCGTGCGACGGCGGCTGCCGATCGTCTGCCTCACCCTGGTGGCGGTCGGCTTCGCCGTGGACCAACTGCGCGGCTACCACTCCCACGCGGGCTCCGCACTGCCCATCGCGCTGCTGAGCGCGGGGGCGCATCTGGAGCAGTACCGGCGCACGACCGCGGCCGTCTTCTCCGTGGCGTACGTGCTGCTGGTGGCCGAGTTCCACCGGCGGGGCGCGGAGGAGACCCCGGCCGACTTCGTGACGTTCTACCTGGCGTTGTGCCTGGCGTGGGGCATCGGGGTGTGGCTGCGCTCCACGCGGCTCGCGGAGGCCGAACGGCGCCGGAGGGTCGCCGAGGAGACCCGCGCCGCCGAACGCTCGCGCATCGCACGGGAGTTGCACGACGTCGTGACGCACCATGTGACGGCGATGGTCGTCCAGGCGGAGGCGGCGCGGTATCTGACCGCCGCGCCGGACCGGCTCAGTGACACGCTGACCGCCGTCACCGACACGGGCCGGCGGGCCATCACCGATCTGCGGCACCTGCTCGACCTGCTCAACCCCGACCACGGCGGGGACGCCCGGACACCGCCCGTCGGCCGGCTGCTCACGCTGGTGGAGCAGACCCGCCGGGCCGGACAGCCGGTGGACTTCACGGAGAAGGGGACACCGGCCCCGTCGACCGGAAGTGCAGATCTCGTGGCGTACCGGGTGGTGCAGGAGGCTCTGACCAACGCTCTCAAGTACGCTCACGGAAGCCGTACTTCGGTTCAGGTGCAGCATACGGAGAGGGACATCACCGTGGAGGTCAGCACGGACGGTTCCGGGGCGCGCGTCGGCGCGTCGCCGGGCGGGAGCGGGCGGGGGCTCGCCGGTCTGCGCCAGCGGGTCGACGTCCTGGGCGGTGAGTTCAGCGCGGACAAGACTCCCGGCGGCGGATTCGTGGTACGGGCGCGGATACCCTCCGGGAAACCGGCGTGACCGCGAGTCCGATCCGCGTGCTGGTCTGCGACGACCAGTTGCTGATCCGTACCGGGCTGGTGACGATCATCGACGCCCAGCCCGATCTCGAGGTGGCGGGCGAGTGCGGGGACGGGCAGGCCGCCGTCGACCTCGCCGCCAAGGTGCGTCCGGACGTCGTGGTGATGGACGTCCGGATGCCGGTGCTCGACGGCATCGAGGCCACCCGGCAGCTGGCCGGGGCCGGGGTGGCGGAGCCGATCAAGGTACTCGTGGTGACGACGTTCAACCTGGACGAGTACGTGTACGAGGCGCTGCGCGCCGGGGCGAGCGGGTTCCTGCTGAAGGACGCGCCCCCGGACCGGCTGCTGCACGGGATCCGCACCGTGGCCATGGGCGCGGCGCTGCTGGACCCGGAGGTGACGCGGCAGCTCGTGGGCCGGTACGCCGCCCGGATCCGTCCCGCGGAGGGCGGGAGCCGGGAGATCCCGCTGACGCCGCGCGAGCTGGAGGTGCTCCGGCTCATCGCGGAGGGGCTGTCGAACAGCGAGATCGCCGCGTCGCTGGTGATCAGCCAGGAGACGGTCAAGACGTTCGTCTCGCGCATTCTGACCAAGCTTCAGCTTCGGGACCGGGTTCAGGCGGTTGTCTACGCGTACCGCCAGGGGTTGGTGACGTAGTTTCCGTCGGCCGTCGGGTCGGTTCTGGTGCCCTTTTGTCCTTTTGCCCTTTTGTCCTTTCAGCGTGCCCGGTGTGCCTCCAGGGGTGCGGCGGCTGCCGTCCCGGCGTCCTCCGGTACGCGGACCGTGGGGTTCGGGTCCGGTACGGCGGCCCTGGGTCCCCCCTCGCCTGCGTCGGTGGTGGTTCCGGCGGGCGGGGTGCTCGTCGACGTGAGTTCGATGCGGTCGCCCTCGCGGACCTGGGCGTAGAACCACTGCGCGTCCCGCGTGTTCATGTCCAGCCAGCCCGTGCCGTCCGACAGCTTCCGCAGCGCCCCGGTGTCGTAGGCCAGGGCGCCGGCGTAGACGGGTCCCCCGTCGGGCGTGCGCAGCTCCACCATGTACGGGACCTTGACCTCTTCGAGCTTCGGCTCGTCCCTCAGCCGCAGCACCGCGGTGTCGGCCTTGGCGACCACGGTCAGCCGGGTGCCGTCCGGGAAACGGCCGAAGGAGTGCGCGTCGATGCGCAGGACACGGTCGCGGACGGTGAGGGTGTGCAGGCCCAGGTCCAGCCGGCCCGACGGCGCGGGGTCGGGGACCCGGGTCGCCCGGCTCGGGGGTGCCATGCTCGGGGGTGCCATGCTCGGGGCGGCCGAGTCCGAGGCGGTGCCCGAGGCCTTGCCCGGCAGGTGCCCGTGCCTGTCGAGGTCCTCGGTGTGCAGGGTGAAGGCGGCCGCCGTCACCACGCAGAGCGCCGTCGCCGTGGTGCCGAGGGCGACGCTCGCCCTGCGGCGGCGGGAGCGGCGCCGGGCCCGGTCGCGGATCTCCGCGGCCTCCACACGTGGAGGGGTCTCGTGCTGTGCCGCCAACTCGCGCAGGGCATCGGCGAGTTCATCCGACACGGCCGCCCTCCCTCCAGGCCGGCTCCTCGGCCTCTTCCACCGCCAAATGCTTGGCCAGGGCCGCCCGTCCACGGGACAGCCTGACCTTGACCGTCCCCACGGGGGCCCCGGTCTCGGAGGCTACCTGCTCGACACTGAGGTCGCACAGGTGGTGAAGGACCACAGCCTTGCGTTGTGCCTCCGGCAGTTGCCGCAGGGCGGCGACCAGCGCGGCGCGGTCGGGCCCCGGGCCGGGTGTCGACTCCGGTGGCGGGGTGCGCCGCACCAGTTCAAGCCAGCGTTTCGCGCGGCGCCAGCGGCTCACCGCGAGGCGCATGGCGACGGTACGCACCCACGCCTCCGGGGCCTCGTCGGCCAACAGCTTGTGACGCCGGTCCCAGGCCCGCACGAACGCCTCCTGGACCACGTCCTGGGCGTCGCCGAGGTCCCCGGTGAAGGTGTAGAGCTGCCCGGTCAGACGGGGGAAGGCGGCCGCATAGAAAGCGTCGAACTCGTCCTCGGTCATGCCCTCCACCGCAGTCTCGGTTTTCCCCTGCATCCCCTCCGCCACCGCCACCGCCACGCGTACAGGTTCGGCAGATCGCGCTCATCGAAGCACACCCCTGGGAGAAGACGTGGAACGCGGGTGCCGGGATGCTTCGGGCGGTGCGGGTGGGCGGGTGGTCAGGGTTCGGGGGTGGGGGTCGGGGTTCGGGGGTGTGCGTGACGTTTTCCACAGTGCTCGTACGGTCGAGTAAGTGGGGTGATTGGGTAGGGATTTGGTGGGTGTGTTCCGCGTCACCGGTGTGGTATAGCGGGGCAAATCGGGCATGTCTCGAGTTCAACAATGGTCGGTTCGCAGTTCGTACAGAACACTTCTAAGCGGCTTCAGTACGACAGTTCGGACCAAAGAGAGCATCCAGTCATATGACGTACTCCCCGGAAACGCCCGAAGTACCCATACGCCCGTACGCGGTTACCGCCGCCGAGGTCGTCCCCGGTGACCTGCTCGCCTTGTCGCGCGAGGACGCCGAACAGCACCGGTGGCATGTCGTCACGCACACGCTGCCCGAGTCCCCTGAGGTGATTCGGGTCACTCTGCGTCCGCCGCTCGGCGGGGTGGACCACGAGGAGGTACTGCGGCGTGAGCAGCGGGTGACCGTCGCCGGGCGGCGGATGGACGTGGACGCGGTGCCGCGGGTGAGCTCGCCGTCCCTCGACGGGGTGGAGTTCCGGGACGGTGACCGGGTGCGGTTCCTTCGGGCGGTTCATCCGCTGGCCGGGGAAGTGACGTATGTGCGGCGGTGGGGGGTCTGGTATCGGGACGAGGGGATGGGGGACGAGGAGACGGGGGCGGGGGCGAATCCGGGCGAGAGTCCGGGGGAGAGTCCGGGGGCGGGTGCGAATGTGGCCGATGAGGATGTGCGGCGGTGGGCCGCCGAGGCGGATCGGGAGGGGAACGTCGTGCGGCACGAGCCGCGGCCCGTGCGGGCGGCGGAGGCTGCCGGGGCGCGGCGGGTCGTCGTCACCGGGCTCGGTGCGGTGACGCCGCTGGGTGTCGGTACGGGCGAGTTGTGGGACGGGCTGCTCGAAGGACGCCACGGCATACGGGAGTTGGCGGACGAGGAGTTCGACGGGCTGCCCGTGCGGATCGCCGGGACCGTGCCGGTGGACCCGGCCGGGCTGCTGCCCCGCCAGGCGGCGCGGCGGATGAACCGCGCCGCGCAGTTCGCGGTGCTGGCGGCGAGGGAGGCGTGGGCCGACGCGGGGTACGCGGACGGCGGTACCCGTGAGAGCGGGCTGGACCCGGAGCGGGTGGGGGTGAGCCTCGGGGCGATCCTCGGGGACGCGTCGGTGCTGGTCGGGGGCGACCGGAAGCTGCGGGACCGGGGGGCGCGTGGGGTTTCGCCCCTGACGACGCCGATGACCGTGCCGTCGCAGGCCGCCTCGCAGGTCTCGCTCGACCTGCACATCACCGGTGAGGCGCGCACCGTCACCAGCGCGTGTGCCTCCGGGACCGAGGCGATCGGGGAGGCCGTCGACCGGATCCGGTACGGCCGGGTCGACGTCGCCCTCGCGGGCGGGGCGGAGGCGGTCGTCGCGCCGGCGATCATGGCGTCGTTCGCCGCGATGCGGGCGCTGGCCGAGGGTGACCCCTCGGAGGGCTCGCCGTCGCATCCGTTCGCCAAGGGACGGGACGGGTTCGTCAACGGGGAGGGGGCGGGGGTGCTCGTGCTGGAGTCGGAGGAGCACGCGCGTGCCCGCGGGGCGCGGATCTACTGCGAGGCCGCCGGGTGGGGGCTGTCGGCCGACGCGCACCACGTGGCGGCGCCGGATCCGTCCGGGTCCGGCATCGCGCTGGCGCTGCGGCGGGCCGTGCGGGACGCCGGGGGGCAGGTCGCGGATGTCGTCCACGTCAACGCGCACGCGACCGCGACGGTGGACGGTGATCTCGCCGAGGCGCGGGCGTTGCGGGGTGTGCTGGGGCGGCTGAGGGTGCCGGTGACGGCGCTCAAGGGGCACCTGGGGCATCTGCAGGGCGCGGCGGGCGGGGTCGAAGCGGTCGCCGCGGTGCTCACTCTGCACCATGGGGTGATGCCGCCGACGGTGGGGTGTGCGGAGGTGGACGACTCCATCGACCTGGACGTCGTCCGTGACGCGCCGCGACGGCTGCCGGGTGGTGGTGATCTGGTCCTGAGCAACTCGTTCGGCTTCGGCGGCCACAACGCGGTACTGGCGCTGCGGCGCGTGGCGTAGAAACCTGCGGCGCCACTGTCCCTCCGGTGGGGGTGCGCGTAGCGCCCACGGTGGGTGGGTGGTGCGGGGCCGGGCCGGGGGTGTACGTCCTCGGACTGGCGCGATTGAGCTTGTCGGTGGGGGTGGGCGGTGCGGACGCGCCAGCCACTGCGGGCGCACACCCCCGTCCCGTCCCCTCCCCGCCGCCCGCGCCTGCCGCACGCCGCGGCCTGCGCGCTGCGGGCGGCGGCCTGCGCGCTGCGGGCAGCGGGCAGCGGCCTGCGGGCAGCGGGCAGCGGCCTGCGGGCAGCGGGCAGCGGGCAGCGGGCAGCGGGCAGCGGCCTGCGGGCGGCGGCCTGCGCGCTGCGGGCAGTGGGCAGCGGCCTGCGGGCGGCGGCCTGCGCGCCGCCCGTCCCCCGCGAGCCGCGCCATCCGCGGGCAGTCGTGCCTCCCCCAGTGCCTGAAGGGCCTGGGAGGTAACCCCAGGGCCATGGGGGTCCCCCCGCTCATGGGGGTACCTCCCGCTCGAGCGGAGCCGAGAGTGGGGGAGGCACCCCGCAAGCGCCGGGCTGCGCGAACACCCCCCGGCCCGCACCAACGCAGGGCACCTGCAGAAGCGCCGGCTGTGCAGCACACCTCCGGGCCACACCAACGCGGCCTGCGTTGAGGCGCCGGCTGTGCAGCACACCCCCGGCCCGCAGCAACCCCGCCCGCGATTACGCCGAGCGTTTGCGGGGGGTTGCCTTTTTCTTTTTGGGCGCGGACTTTTTCGCCGTTGTCTTCTTGGCGCCCTGCGTCGATTTCGAAGACGCCGTCTTCTTCTTCGCCGCCGACGTCGACTTCTTCCCACCCGTGTCCTTCGGCGACGACCGAGCCGTCTTCCGCTGGGGAAGATCCTTGACCTCGGCTTCCTCGCCCCGCGACTCCCGCGCCGCCCGCACGCTGTTCTCCAGCGCCGCCATCAGGTCCAGCACCTTGCCACCGGGCCGCTCCGGGGCGGGAGCCTCCGGCGGGGCCTCGCCGGAGGCCTTCGCGGCGATGACCTCCTCCAGCGCCTCGCGGTACTCGTCGTGCAGGTCCTCCAGGTCGACCTCGCCGAGTGTGTCCATCAGGGCGTCCGCGAGGTCCAGCTCCTTGTCCCGGACGGTGACGTCGGTGTCCGGCGCGACGCCCTCGGGAGCGCGGACCTCGTCCGGCCAGAGCAGGCCGTGCATGGCGATGGCGTCGCCCACCACTCGGAGCATGCCCAGGCGCTCCTTGCCGCGCAGGGCGAACTTCGCGATCGCCACCTTGTTGCTCCGCTTCAGCGCCTCCCGCAGCAGCGTGTACGGCTTGGCCGCCGGGGCCCCGCTCGCCGCCAGGTAGTACGCCGCGTCCATCTGGAGCGGGTCGATCCGGTCCTCCGGGACGAAGGCGACGATCTCGATCGTGCGGGCGGTCGGGATCGGCAGGTCGGCCAGGTCCTCGTCGGTGATGGGGATGATCGTGCCGTCCGCGTCCTCGTACCCCTTGCCGATCTCCTGGCTGGAGACCTCGCGGTCCTCCAGCTCGCAGAACTTGCGGTACCGGATCCGGCCGCCGTCCTCCGTGTGGATCTGGCGGAAGGAGATCGAGTGGTTCTCGGTGGCGTTCACCAGCTTGATCGGGATGCTGACCAGGCCGAACGAGATCGCGCCGTTCCAGATGGACCTCACGTGCAGCACCTCCTGTCGACCACTTTGTCATGGTTTGCGTGAGATTCTCATCGTATGGCGCCTATCACCGAGGTGGAGGGGCGACGGCTCGCACTCAGCAATCTGGAGAAGGTGCTGTATCCCGCCACCGGGTTCACCAAGGCGGAGGTACTGCACTACTACGCGACCGTCGCCGATGTGCTCCTGCCCCATCTGCGGGAGCGGCCGGTGTCCTTTCTGCGGTATCCGGACGGGCCCGACGGGCAGGTGTTCTTCACCAAGAACGTGCCTCCGGGTACGCCCGACTGGGTCACCACCGCCGAGGTGCCCCGGAGCGAGGGCCCGGCCCGCATGGTTCTGGTGCAGGATCTGCCGAGCCTGATGTGGGCGGCGAACCTGGTCGCCGAGTTCCATACGCACCAGTGGCTCATCGGGGACCCCGGACTGGCCGACCGGATCGTGTTCGATCTGGACCCGGGGGCCCCGGCGACCGTCGTGGAGTGCTGCGAGGTCGCGCTGTGGCTGCGCGAGCGGCTGGCGGCGGACGGCTTCGAGGCGTACGCCAAGACCTCCGGGTCGAAGGGGCTGCATCTGCTGGCGGCGGTGCGGGACGCTTCTTCCGAACAGGTGTCCGACTACGCCAAGGCGCTCGCCATGGAGGCGGAGAAGGCCATGCCCAGGCTGGCGCTGCACCGGATGACCCGGAGCCTGCGGCCGGGGAAGGTGTTCGTCGACTGGAGCCAGAACGCGGCCCGGAAGACCACGGCCACCCCGTACACGCTGCGGGCGCGGCCCGAGCCGCTGGTGTCGGCGCCGGTGACCTGGGAGGAGGTCGAGGAGTGCCGGGCGCCGGAGCGGATGGCGTTCCAGGCGCCCGACATGGGGCCACGCGTGCAGGACTACGGTGATCTGCTGGCGCCGTTGTTCGAGCCGGGGCACGCGGGCCGGCTGCCGTAGTCCTTCAGGACCAGGTCGTCCGGTCTCTCGCCACCGCGTGCAGGGCCTCGATGTCGGCCGGTTTCAGGACGCCGCCCGGGCGGCTGAGGGCGGCGAGGTCGGGGTCGGTCAGGACGCGGACCTCACGGGGTGGGGAAGGAATGGTCACGGCTGTCGCGCCGACCAGGACCAGGACCGGGCGGACCTCGGCCGTCAGGGCGTGGGAGGCGCGGTCGGCCTCGGCGCGGACGCGGTGGAGGAGCGGCACGGGGGCGTGACGGCCGAAGGCGACCCGGGGGTCGTCGACCGTCACCCGCTGCTTGCGGGCGTACAGGGCGTGGACGGCGTACAGGCCGCCGGGGCCGATCAGCAGGTGGTGGACGCGGTCGCCGCCGGGCAGCGGGATCGAGTGCAGGGTGTGCCAGCCGCTGACGTCCAGGCGGTCGAGGGCCTCGCCCACCGTCCGTTCCGCGGCGAGCGCCCGGCGGCGCGGGTCGGGGCGCAGGCGGTGGGCCGGGCCGGGATCGCGGGCCAGGGAGATCAGCAGGGCCTCGCCGGGACGGTTGGGGGCGAGGTCGTCGTCGGGGTGAAGGGCGAGGCGGGCCAGTTCGGCGGGGGTGGGGACGGGCGGCGGGCCGACGGTGACCGGGCCGGTGAGGAAGGGGCCCAGGGCACTGAGCACCTCCTCCTCTTGATCCTCGCGGAGCAGGTTCACCCGGGCCGTCTCGCGGTCGTACCAGGCGAGGTTCCTGCCGTCCGGGAGGCAGACGTACAGCCGTTCGCGGCCGTACTGCCAGGTCGGTATGACGCGCAGTCCGTTCATGCACCATCACCCCACGTCCATGGGAACAGGCGGGGTGCTCCAGGGGCAAGAAGCCGGTTACCTTGGAGAGGAGTTGGGCGATGAGGGTGGGGAGGCGCCATTGCGTACCCGCAGGAATCAACCCGACGTACCGGCTCCGGACAGCCCGTGGAACGAGATCGTGCCCGGTCTGTGGATGGGCGGACACGAGTTCCGGGGGCTCTCCGGGCAGCTGGAGTTCGCCGTGGTGGGCCAGCAGTTCGATCTTGTCCAGACGCTGCTGCGGCTGCCCGGGCACGGTCCGGATCCCGGGATCGAGCACCATGTGTGGCCCATTCCGGACGGGCCGCTGGACGGGACGCAGCTCGCGGGCGTGATCCGGCTCGCCGAGGCGGCGTGCGAGGCGCTGGACGACGGCCGGAGCGTCCTCGTGCGCTGTTATCACGGGTACAACCGTTCGGGCCTGGTGGTCGCGCACACGCTGATGCGCCAGGGCCGCAGCGCGGAGGCGGCGATACGGCTGATCCGCTCCCGCCGGTCGTCGTGGGCGCTGCACAACGAGCTGTTCGTCGACTATCTGCGGGCCGGACTCACCACGGCGCGGCTGCTGGAGGAGCTGACGGAGTAGCCGCCCGGTGACCCGGAGGGCGCAGTGGCGTCCCCGATGGCGCAGCAGGGCGGGCGGGTGTCCGAGGACGCTCCTAGTGTGGCGACAAGTCACCTTCGACCCGTTTTCTCCCTCTACATGGAGGTACCGCCATGGCTCCGCGCCCCCCGTTCTCCCGCCGACTGCCCATAGCTCTTGCCGCCGGGGCCTTCGCGGTCGCGGCCGCCGTCACTCCCGCCCTGGCCGCCGACGACCCGAACCAGAGCGGCCAGGGGAACTGGAGCCAGCAGGGCGGCAACAGCGGTGGGGGCGGCTCCGATCAGCAGGGGGGCAACGGCGGTCACCAGCAGCAGGGAGGTGGTGGCAACCAGGGGGGCAACGGTGGTCACGACAGCGGCTCGGGGCAGCTGGGCGGTGGTGGCGGGAACGGCCATCACCAGGGCGGCAACCAGGGTGAGTACAAGGGCGTCGTCACCACGAACCGGCTTGCCCTGCGCACCGCCCCGAACCGCGGGGCCCGCGTCATCCGGTACGCCCACAAGGGCGAGGTCGTCTCGATCTTCTGCAAGGTCCCCGGTGACCGGGTGAACGGCAACCCGCTGTGGTACCTGCTCACGGACGGCACCTGGGCCTGGGGTCCGGCCGGGCACATCGACAACATCGGCCCCGCGCCACGCTGGTGCTGATGAGCGCAGGACACACACCCCATATGGGTAAGTTCCGGACATGAGCAAGGCCGGTACGACCCTGGCGACGGCGGGAGCGTCCACGCCCACCGTCCGCCTCCCCCGGCGCCGCGGCGTCGAGCTCGCCCTGATCGTCCTGGCCGTCCTGCTGTCGGTGTACGGCTACTGCGCCGTCGGCCTCGCCAGGAACGGCACCGTCCCGCCCGGCGCCGCCGGTTACGGCGCCGGGCTCGGTGTGCTCGCCCTGGTCGCGCATCTGGCGGTGCGCTGGCGCGCCCCGTACGCCGACCCGCTGCCGCTGCCCATCGGGGTGCTGCTCAACGGCCTCGGTCTGGTGCTGATCTACCGGCTCGATCTGGAGGCGCCGGGCGAAGCGGCCGCCCCGACGCAGCTGGTGTGGTCGGCGCTGGGCGTGGCGCTGTTCGCGGCGGTCGTCCTGGTGCTGCGGGACCACCGGGTGCTCCAGCGCTACACGTATGTCTGTGTCACGGCCGCGCTCGTGCTGCTGACGGTGCCGATCCTCTTCCCGGCGGTGAACGGGGCGCGGATCTGGATCCGGATCGCCGGATTCTCCATCCAGCCGGGCGAGTTCGCCAAGGTGCTGCTCGCCGTGTTCTTCGCCGCCTACCTCGCCGCGAATCGCGGTGCGCTCACCTACGCGGGCCGGCGGCTGTGGGGGCTGCAACTGCCCACCGGGCGGGTGCTGGGGCCGATCCTCGCGGTGTGGCTGGTCAGTGTGGGCGTGCTGGTGCTGGAGCGGGACCTGGGGACGTCGCTGCTGTTCTTCGGGCTGTTCGTGGTGCTGTTGTACGTCGCCACCGGCCGCACCGGCTGGATCGCGGTCGGGCTGCTGCTGGCCTCGCTGGGGGCGGTGGCCGTGGGGCGGCTGGAACCCCATGTGCACCACCGGATCGAGACCTGGCTGCATCCCTTCGCCTCCATCGAGGCGGGCGAGGGCCCCAACCAGCTGGCCCAGTCGCTGTTCGCCTTCGCGGAGGGCGGCATCCTCGGTTCCGGTCTGGGGCTCGGGCACTCCGTGCTCATCGGTTTCGCGGTCAAGTCCGACTTCATCCTGGCGACGGCGGGTGAGGAGCTGGGCCTTGCGGGGCTGTCCGCGATCTTCCTGCTGTACGGGCTGCTGGTGGAGCGCGGCTACCGGGCGGGGCTGCTGCTGCGCGATCCGTTCGGCCGGCTGCTCGCGGTGGGGCTCGCCTCGATCGTGGCGCTCCAGGTGTTCGTGATCGCGGGCGGGGTGACCGGGCTGATCCCGCTGACCGGGATGGCGATGCCGTTCCTGGCGCAGGGCGGCTCGTCGGTGGTGACCAACTGGACGATCGTGGCGCTGCTGGTCCGGCTGAGCGACTGCGCGCGGCGGCAGCGCGCCGGAGGTGCCGCCCGGTGACCCGTCACATCCGGCACGCCGCGCTGTTCTGCGCCCTGCTGCTGCTCGCTCTGCTGGTCAACGCCGCCCGCGTGCAAGTGCTGCACGCCGACGCCTACGTGGCGAACCCGGCCAACCGGCGGGACGCCATCTCCCGCTACCAGCAGCCGCGCGGCGACATCCTGGTCGCCGGCCGGCCGGTCACCGGCTCGCGGGACACGGGCGAGCATCTGCGCTACGAACGGACGTACCACGAGGGGCCGTTGTACGCGCCGGTGACGGGCTTCGCCTCGCAGGAGTACGGCACCACGCTGCTGGAGCGCACGGAGGACGGGCTGCTGTCCGGCGCCGCCCCGCTGCTCGCGCCCCTGCCGATGTGGAACGAGTTCACCCGGTCCCGCAACCCGGGCGGCCATGTGCTGACCACGATCGACCCGGCGGCGCAGCGCGCGGCGTACGAGGGGCTGCGCCGGCGCAAGGGGGCGGTGGCCGCGGTCGAGCCGTCGACGGGCAGGATCCTGGCGCTGGTGTCGGTCCCGTCGTACGACCCCGCGCTGCTGTCCGGGAACGGCAGGACGGCGCGGGAGACCTGGGCGCGGCTGAACGCCGACCCGGACCGGCCGATGCTGAACCGGGCGGTGCAGCGGACGTATCCGCCGGGGTCGACGTTCAAGGTGGTCACGGCCGCGGCGGCGCTGGACGCGGGGGTGGTCGGGAGCCTGGACGAGCCGACCGACTCGCCCGACCCGTACACCCTGCCCGGGACGACGACCCGGCTGATCAACGGGGCCAAGGGCTGTGAGAACGCCACGGTGCGGGAGGCGTTCGTGCGGTCGTGCAACACGGTGTTCGCCAAGCTGGGGGTGTCCACGGGCGTGGCGAGGATGCGGGCGACGGCCGAGAGCTTCGGCTTCAACGACACAGACGTACGCGTTCCGTTCCGGGTGGCGTCGAGCACCTTCGACACGTCGGTGGACCGGGCGCAGCTCGCGCTGTCGTCGATCGGGCAGTACAACACCCGGGCCACCCCGCTCCAGATGGCGATGGTGGCGGCGGCCGTGGCGGGCGGGGGTCAGGTGCGGGAACCGTATCTGGTGGAGCGGACCACGCGGGCGGGCGGCGGCACGGTGTCCGCGGCCGGTTCCCGTCCGGTGCGGCGGGCCATGCATCCGGCGACGGCGATGCGGTTGCGGGAGCTGATGCGGGGGGTCGTGGAGGACGGCACCGGCAAGAAGGCCGCGATCCCCGGTGCGGTGGTCGGCGGCAAGACGGGCACCGCGCAGCACGGGCTGGGCAACTCCGGTACGCCGTACGCCTGGTTCATCTCGTGGGCGCAGGGCGGTGCGGACATGGAGGCGAAGGTGGCCGTGGCGGTGGTGGTGGAGGACGCGGCGGCGAACCGGCGGGAGATCAGCGGGGGCGGGACGGCGGCGCCGATCGCGCGGGCGGTGATGGAGGCGGTGCTGAAGTCGTAGCCGTGGGGGCCCACTTGGTGAGACGGGGGTGCCGGAGCACACCGCTGCCGACCTAACGTTCGGTATATGACCGAGACCGCGTACGAACTCGCCCAGGTGAACATCGCCCGTCTCAGGGCCCCGTTGGACTCCCCTCAGTTGAAGGACTTCGTCGACAGTCTCGACCCGGTGAACGCGGACGCCGACGCCGCCGACGGCTTCGTCTGGCGCTTGCAGAGCGAGGAAGGGGACGCGACGGACATCTCCGTCTTCGGGGACCCCTGGCTGATCATCAACATGTCGGTGTGGCGTGACACGAACGCCCTGACGGCCTTCATGTACCAGGGCCGGCACCGGGAGATGCTGGCGCGGCGCAGGGAGTGGTTCGAGCGGGTGGAGGAGGCGATGGTGACCATGTGGTGGGTCCCCGCCGGTCACCGCCCCACGGTCGCGGAGGCCGAGGCCCGCCTGCTCCACCTGCGCACCCACGGTCCGACGCCGTACGCGTTCACCCTGCGCACCTCGTTCCCGCCGGGCGGTGCGCAGTCCGTGACCGTGGAGGTGCCGGAAGGGCTGGGCTGTTCGGTCTAACGGCGGCGGTTGACGGCCGTGAGGTCGATAGACGTGGACCACGGGGAGTCCGTCGTTCTCCTCGACGCGCCAGTGGTGCGGGATCCCGGCGGCGGCCTGTTGACTCCACCCCTGGCATCCCTGCCGGCAACAAGTCGCGCCGCAGGGATTGACGGGCTTGCTGACAGGCAGTCTCATAAGTGGTGACCCGCCGGTAACCCAGATGCGCATGAGGTGGAGCCGCCATGACGACCCTGTCGGAGACCGAGGCCCTCGAGGGGCTGCGGGACGCGCTCGGGCTGCTCAAGGACCGGGAACAGGTGGCCGAGCGGCTCCTCGCCTCCTCCGCCAAGCACTCCTTCGACCCGGACAAGGAGCTGGACTGGGAGGCGCCCTTCGAGGAGGGCAAGTGGTTCTGGCCGCCGGAGCTGGTGTCGCTGTACGGCACCCCGCTGTGGAAGCGGATGAGCGAGGAGCAGCGCATCCGGCTCTCGCAGCACGAGGCGGCGGCGCTCGCCTCGCTGGGCATCTGGTTCGAGCTGATCCTGATGCAGCTGCTGGTGCGGCACATCTACGACAAGGCCGCCACGAGCGCGCATGTGCGCTACGCCCTCACCGAGATCGAGGACGAGTGCCGGCACTCGAAGATGTTCGCCCGGGTGATCACCCGGGGCGGCACCCCCTGGTACCCGGTGAGCCGGGTCCACCAGAACCTCGGCCGGCTGTTCAAGACGGTCTCCACCACCCCCGGCTCCTTCACGGCCACCCTGCTCGGCGAGGAGGTCCTGGACTGGATGCAGCGGCTGACCTTCCCCGACGAGCGGGTCCAGCCGCTGATCCGCGGCGTCACGCGCATCCACGTCGTCGAGGAGGCGCGGCACGTGCGCTACGCCCGCGAGGAGCTGCGGCGCCAGATGGTGACCGCCCCGAAGTGGTCGCAGGAGTTCACCCGGGTCACCTCGGGAGAGTTCGCCCGGGTGTTCTCGGTGGCGTTCGTGAACCCCGAGGTGTACACGAACGTCGGCCTGGAACGGCGGGAGGCCGTCGCCCAGGTCAGGGCGAGCGGGCACCGGCGGGACGTGATGCAGCAGGGGGCGAAGCGGCTGACCGACTTCCTGGACGACATCGGCGTGCTGCGCGGCGTCGGGCGGCGGCTGTGGAAGTCGTCCGGGCTGCTCGCGTAGCCGGGCGGGCGACTACCCTGCGGGCATGACCTCGCAGGCCCCCACCCCCGCCTACCGGCGGCTGAGTGTCGAGGAACGCCGCAGCCAGCTGCTCGAGGCCGCACTGTCCCTCTTCGCCCACAGCGCCCCGGAGGACGTGTCCCTGGACGACGTGTCGGAGGCGGCCGGTGTGTCACGGCCGCTGGTCTACCGGTACTTCCCGGGCGGCAAGCAGCAGCTGTACGAGGCGGCCCTCAGGTCCGCCGCCGACGAGCTGCGCACCTGCTTCGACGAACCGCACGAGGGACCGCTGCTCCCCCGGCTGTCCCGGGCGGTCGACCGGTATCTCGCGTTCGTCGACCAGCACGACGCCGGGTTCAGCGCGCTGCTCCAGGGCGGGAGCGTGGTGGAGACCTCGCGGACGACCGCCATCGTGGACGGGGTGCGCCGGGCCGCCGCCGAGCACATCCTGAGCCATCTCGAGGTGGCCGAGCCCGGGCCCCGGCTGCGGATGACGATCCGGATGTGGATCACCGCCGTGGAGGCGGCCTCGCTGATCTGGCTCGACGAGGACAAGCAGCCGCCGCGGGAGGAGCTGCGGGACTGGCTCGTGGAGCAGTTCACGGCGGCCCTTGCGGTGACCGCGCGGCGCGATGCGCAGACCGACGTCCTGGTGAAGGCGCTGGCCAGGGACCTGTGACCGGCCGGCGTCCGGGTGCCCCGCGGCCGGTTCCGCGCGCCGGCGGCCGGTGGCCGAAACTGGGGGTGTGAAGAGCGAAGACACCCCCTTCGAGGGCGGGCCCATGGACGGGCGCGTGCTGCCCGTGCTGCTGGGCATCACCGGGCACCCGCCCAAGACGTACCGCATCCCCGTCCCGGCGCCGGACGGCGGACCGCCCACGGTGCTGGTCTACCGGCGGGTGCCCCGGGACCGGGGCCCGCGGACCGGGCTGACCCGGGGGTGGAAGTACCTCCACGATCCGACGGGGCAGGGCGGCCGCCGGAAGCTCCGGTGGCCGTGGTCGAGGCCCGCGACCGCGCGGGACGCCACGCCGGAGGGCAAGCCGGACGACACCGACGGGTGACCCCGTTGCGCCGAACCGCGCACACTCGGCGAGCGGGCCGCGCACACCCGCCCAATGCTCGCGATGCGGAGCGGACGAGCCGCCCCGCGTCGGAGGTGATGGTGTGTCAGGAATGCTTCTGCGTCTGGTGTGCACGGCGGCGCTGGCGGCCGGGACCGTACTCGCCCCTCTGCCCGCGGCGGCCGTCCCGGAACCGGGCGGCGCCGCCGCCGATACCGGCGGGCGCTCGGTCGCCGAGCTGCTGACGGAGCTTCAGACCCTGTACCGCCAGGCCGAGAAGGCCACCGAGGCCCACAACGCCACCGAGGAGCGGCTGAAGAAGCAGCGTGCCGAGACCGAACGGCTCGAACGCGCCCTGGCCCGCACCCGGCACTCCCTGCACGACAGCCGGGGCGCGGCCGGCCGGCTGGCCCGGCAGCAGTACCAGAGCGTCACCGGGCTCTCCCCGTACCTGCGGCTGCTGCTGGCACGCGATCCGCAGCGCGCCCTCGAGCAGGGGCATGTGATCGGGCAGCTGGCGCGGGAGCGGGCTGAGACGGTGGGCCGGCTGACCGCCGGCGAGCAGGAGGCCCGCGCGCTGGCGCGCCGGGCACAGAAGGCCCTCGCCGAGCGGAAGGCCCTCGCCGAGCGGAGCCGCGAGCAGCGGGACGAGGTGCGCAGACGGCTCGACGCGGTGGAGGAACTGCTCGCCTCGCTCACCGCCGAGCAGCTCGCCGCGCTGGCCGAACTGGAGCGCGGGCGGGTCGCCGAGGCGCAGGAGGAACTGGTCGCCTCCGGCGCGCTGAGCGGCAGCACTCCCCCGTCCGCGGCCGGCGAACGGGCGGTGCGCTACGCCGTGGACCAGCTCGGCAAGCCGTACCAGTGGGGTGCCGAGGGGCCGGCGGCGTACGACTGCTCGGGGCTGACGTCCGAGGCGTGGGGCGCCGCGGGGACGCCGATCCCCCGGACCAGCCAGGAGCAGTGGGCCCGGCTGGAGCGGGTGCCGCTGGTGGAGCTGCGGCCGGGGGACCTCGTCGTGTACTTCCCGGAGGCCACGCATGTCGCCCTGTACATCGGCGACGGCAAGGTGGTGCAGGCACCCCGGCCGGGCGCCAGGATCAAGGTCTCCCCCGTCGCGGCCAACCCGGTGCTCGGCGCCGTACGTCCCGACCCCGGCGGGGAGTCCTTGCGGCGGTTCGTGCCGCCGGAGCTCCCCGCATGGGCCGCGGAGGGGTCCGACGCGGGCTACTCCGCCGCCGGTGCGCCGACCGCGCCGGAGACCTCGGCCAGGTAGGCGCCGGCCTTCTCCGGGTCGTAGAAGTAGTCCTCGAAGTCGGCCGGGTTGTCGAAGCCGTTGGCGAAGCGGTCCGCGGCGGGCTGGAGCTGTCCGGCGGCGCCGATCAGGTTGAGGACGTGCTCGGGCGGCGGGGCGAGCATGGCGTTGGTCCACTTGGTGACGTGCCGGGCCGTCTCCCAGTAGCGGTCGAAGGTCGCCTGCATCCACGCCTCGTCGAACTCCTTCTCGCCGTGCTCGAGGATCGAGGCGAGGTAGGAGGCGGCGCACTTGGACGCGGAGTTGGAGCCCTGGCCGGTGATCGGGTCGTTGGCGACGACGACGTCGGCGACCCCGAGGACGAGCCCGCCGGAGGGCAGCCGGCCGATCGGGTTGCGGACGGTGGGGGCGTAGCGGCCGGCCAGGGTGCCGCCGGCGTCGGTCAGTTCGACCTTGGTGGCCCGCGCGTACTCCCAGGGGAGGAACCTCTCCATGAGTTCCAGGGTCAGGGAGAGGTGCTCCGCCGGGTCCTTGACGTCCTTGAAGGCGTCCAGCGGGCCGCCGGGTATGCCCTCCCAGAACAGGATGTCGGCGCGGCCGGAGGTGGTGAACGTCGGCATGACGAACATCTCGCCGACGCCCGGGACCAGGTTGCAGCGGACCGCCTCGGTGTCCGGGTGCTCCGGGCGCGGGCCGAGCCCGTGGACGTAGGCGACCGCCAGGGCGCGCTGCGGCTCGCTGTACGGGGAGCGCTCCGCGTCACGCGCGAACATCTGCACGAGCTCGCCCTTGCCCGCCGAGACCAGCACGAGGTCGTACGTCCGCGAGAAGTAGTCCAGGTCGCCGACGGCCGCGCCGTGCACGACGAGCTGGCCGCCGCGCTCGGCGAAGGTCTCCATCCAGCCGGCCATCTTCACCCGCTGGTCCACCGACTGCGCGTACCCGTCGAGCCGGCCCAGCCAGTCGATGGCGCGCTGCGAGGGGCCCGGGTCGAAGGAGCCGGGGGCGGCGACGGAGACGCCGAGTCCTTCGATCTTCGGGGCCTGGGACTCCCAGAAGTTCAGCTGGAGGTCGCGCTCGTGCTGCAGGGCGGTGTGGAACATGCACTGCGTCGACATGACCCGCCCGGTACGGATCTCGTCGGCGGTCCGGTTGGACATCAGGGTGACCTCGTACCCGTGCGACTGGAGGCCGAGGGCGAGCTGGAGTCCGGACTGGCCGGCTCCGACGACGAGTATCTTCCGCATGCGTGAGGTGTCTCCTACTCCGGGGGGGTTCGTCGGCTACTCGGAGGTTTTCGCCGGGCTACTCGGGGGGGGTCGCCGGGCTACTCGGGGGTTTCGTCGAGCGCGTGGCCCACGAGGGACAGAAGGGTCTCGATGACCGAGATCCGGCGGCGCGCGTCCATGATCATGACAGGTATGTGTGCGGGGACCGACAGCGCCTCCCGCACGTCCTCGGGGTCGAACCGCTCGCTGCCGTCGAAGTGGTTGACCGCCACGACGTACGGCAGTCCGCAGCTCTCGAAGTAGTCCAGCGCCGGCCAGCAGTCCTTCAGGCGGCGGGTGTCGGCCAGGACGACGGCCCCGATGGCGCCGCGCACCAGGTCGTCCCACATGAACCAGAACCGCTGCTGGCCGGGTGTGCCGAAGACGTAGAGCACCAGGTCGTCGTGGAGCGTGATGCGGCCGAAGTCCATGGCCACGGTGGTGGTGGACTTGTCCGGCGTGGCGGTGAGGTCGTCGTGCCCCTCGCTCGCCTCGGTCATCAGCGCCTCGGTCTCCAGGGGCGTGATCTCCGAGACGGTGGTGACCAGCGTGGTCTTGCCGACGCCGAAGCCGCCGGCCACCACGATCTTGGTGGCGACCGGTGCGCGGGTGCGGTCCGTCTGCCAGGGCTGAAGGGGCTCGTCACCCTCGACGTCGACGAGCGGGGAGACACCGGGAGCGGCGTCAGAGACGACGGAGTCCACTCAGCACCCTTTCCAGCAACGCGCGGTCGGGGCGGCCCGTGCCGTGACCGGTCCCCGTTCCGTAGACACGGATCTTTCCCTGGTCCGCGAGGTCGCTCAGCAGGACGCGGACCACGCCGAGCGGCATCCTCAGCAGCGCGGCGATCTCGGCCACCGTCCGCATGCGGCGGCACAGTTCGACGATGGCCCGCATCTCCGGCATGACCCGGGAGGTGGTGTGGCCGCCGTCGGTGAGTTCCCTGCGCTCCTCGGCGGCGTCGAGGGCGGCGGTGCCGGAGGTGGCGCCGACGAAGGTCTCGACGAGGAGGACGTGGCCGAAGCGGGTACGGCCGCCGGTGAGCGAGTAGGGGCGGACCCGGGCGGGCCTGCGGTCGCCGCCACGGACCGGGAGGTTCTTCCTGGACGTGCTGCTCATGGGCGGCTCCCGGTGGGCTGGTTCTCCAGGTTCTGGCGCAGCTCGCTGCGGAGCTCGGGGGTCAGGACGTGGCCGGCGCGGCCGACGAACAGCGCCATGTGGTACGCCACCACGCTCATGTCGCAGTCCTCGGAGCCGTGCACGCCGAGCAGCGAGCCGTCGCTGATCGACATCACGAAGAGGCTGCCCTCGTCCATCGCGACCATCGTGTGCTTGACCGGGCCGTAGTCCATCAGCTTGGCGGCGCCGACCGTGAGGCTGCCGATGCCGGAGACGACGGTGGCGAGGTCGGCCGCGGAGCCGCGCGGGCCGGACCGTCGGGCGCCGCGCGCGTCACGGGCCTCGGTGTTCCGGTGGTCGTCTGAGGAGAGGAGCAGCAGGCCGTCGGAGGAGACCACGGCGACGGAGAGGATGCCGGGGACCTCCTCGACGAGGTTGGTCAGCAGCCAGTGCAGGTTGCGGGCCTCACTGCTCAGTCCGAAAGTACTGGGCGCGGTCAACTGCTTGCCTCCTCGACGGTGCCCCCCGCGGTCTCTTCGTTGTGCGCTTCCGTGCCGGGTCGTTCGGCGAGCTCCGCCTCCGCGTCGCGGCGGCCGGCGGCCGCTCCCCGGCGGAAGCCGCCGAGCCGCCGTCGCAGCGCCTCGGCGTCGACGCTCCCGGTGCGGGGGCGCGGGAGCGGGGCGGGCGCATTGGTCTTCGGTGTGCGCTTGGGCAGTCCCTTGGCGGTGACCGGTTCCTCGTCCTCGACACGCGCGTGCTCGGCACGGCCGCGGTCGTCCACGGGCCGGCGCGGCAGTACGGCACCGGGGCGGGCGTCGGGCGCTCCGGTCTCCGCCCGCCCGGGTTCGACGGCATGCCCCGCACCGGGCCTCGCGGCACCGGCGTCGACAGCGTGCCCAGCCCCCGGCCGTTCGGGCTCATGGGCGCCGGGGGCGGTGTCCGACCCGGTTCCGTGGTCGGGCGTGACGTCGGGACGCGCGGGCAGTTCGTCGGCCCCGTCGGGCTGCGCGGGGATCAGCAACGCCATGGTGGTCTCGGCAGGCCGCTCACCGTGCCCGTCGGCATCATCATCCGCCCACGGCCCACGACCACCGTCACCACGACCGGACCCGGACACACCCGCGTCCCCGGCCGCCGACACGTCACCACGCCCCGGCTCGGGCATCCCGGCCTCCGGCTCGGGCCCGGCCCCGTCCACCGACGCGGGCGCACCCGCGCGACCGGAAGCCGACGCGTCACCAAAGCCCGACTCGGGCACCTCGGGCTCGGCCGCACGGCCGAGGGCTCCCGCGTCACCGCGGCCCGGCGCGGATCCGTCCACGGGTCCCGGCTCGGGCTCGGCCTCACGGCTCCCGCCGGGCGCATCCACCCAGCCCACCGCGGACCCGTCACCAGCACCCTGCGCAGGCACATCCACCCGGTCGACGGCCGACGCGTCACCACGGTCAGGCTCGGGCCCGGCCCCGTCCACCGACGCGGGCGCACCCGCGCGACCGGAAGCCGACGCTTCACCACGACCCGGCACGGGCGCCGACTCAGGCACGTCCGCGCGGCCGGGAGCCGGCGGGTCGGCGCGGGTCGGCGCGGGTTCGTCCGCGGCTTCCGGCTCGGGTTCGGCTTCAGCGCCCGGGACGGGCATGTCCTCGCGGGCCGCCTCGGTTTCGTCCCCCTCACCCTGCGCGGGCGCATCCGCGCGGTCGGAGGCCGGCGGGGCGTCGCGGAGGGACTGTTCTGCCAGGGCGACCAAGGGGTCGTCCGGCTCCGTGCGGCCCTGGAGGACGTTGGAGTTGGCCTCGGCGTCGGCGCCCGGGAGGGAGACCGTGTGAGAGCCGGAGACCGACGCGGGGACCGCGGTGGGGGTGGCGGGGGTCAGGAGGGGGTCGGGGAGGACGACGACCGCCGCGATGCCGCCCTGCTTCTGCTCGCGCAGCCGGACCCGCACACCGTGCCGCTGGGCGAGCCGGGCGACGACGTACAGGCCGAGCCCGAGTCCGTCCTCGGCGTCCGCGTCGTACGTGGCCTCCGGGTCGACGTCGGCCAGCCGGGAGTTGAGCCGCTCCAGCCGGTCGGCGGCCATGCCGATGCCCTCGTCCTGGACGGAGAGCATGACCTCACCGTTCTCCAGCAGCCAGCCGGAGACCTCGACGGGCAGGTCGGGAGGGGAGAACGCCGTGGCGTTCTCCAGGAGCTCGGCCAGCAGATGGGAGAGGTCGTCCGCCGCGAACCCGGCGATGTGCGCGTGCGGCGGCAGCGCCGCGATCCGCACCCGCTCGTACCGCTCGATCTCGCTGACCGCCGCCCGTACGACATCCACCAGCGGCACCGGACCGGCCGTGTTCCGGCCGTGTTCCGTGCCGGCGAGGACGAGGAGGTTCTCGCTGTGCCGGCGCATGACGGTGGCGAAGTGGTCGAGCTTGAACAGCGTGGCCAGCCGCTCCGGGTCGTCCTCCCGCTCCTCCAGCCCCTCGATGACGCCGAGCTGCCGCTCGACCAGCCCGAGGGTGCGCAGCGCGAGGTTGACGAACGTGCCGCCGATCCCGGCGCGCACGCGCTCCAGCTGGGCCGCGGACTCGGCGAGTTCGCTGCGCAGCTCCTCGCGCGCGTCGGCCATCTTCTGCCGCTGGCCGACGAGATGCTTGCGGTCGGCCTCCAGCGTGGCGATCCGCTCGGCGAGTGCGGCGGCGTGCGCGTGCAGGGCGTTGACGGACCGGACGACCTGCGCGAACTCGTCGTTGCGGCCGGTGAAGGCGACCGCCTCCTCCGCGGCGGGGTCCTCCGCCTCGGCGAGGCGGGCGGAGCCGCGGCGCAGGACCGAAAGCGGCCGGGTGAGCGTGCGCGCCATCGCCGTGGCGATGCCGACGGCGAGCAGCATCAGGGCGCCGAGGACGGCGATCCGCACCTCCAGCTCGGTGACGTCGTCGTCGCGCAGCTGGGCGAGATCCTTGGTGCGCTGTTCGAAGAGGCCGGACTCCACCCCGCGCATCGCGTCGATCCGCGCGGTGAGCGCGGCCGCGAGCTTCTTCGTGCTGGTGTCGAGTTCGCCGTCGGAGAGGGTGGGCGCGTCGGTGAGCCGTGCGAGGTACTTCTCGGCGGAGTCGACCTCGGGTCCGTTGACCGTGGAGTCGTAGGAGGCGCGGGCGGTCTCGGGCGCGCCCTCGCGGAAGTCGGCGAGAGCGGCGTCGGAGCGCAGCCGGGCCTGGAGCGCGGCGGCGGTCAGCGCGTCACGCCGCTTGGTGCCGGCCTCCGAGGAGGAGGTGGACGTGGTCGGCAGGCCGGTGATCGGGTCGATCACGGTCCGCGTGGTGCGCGGCACGCTCAGCGCGGCGAGCAGCAGTCCGCGGGTGGCGGCGGCCTGCTGGACGGCGCCGTCCAGCTCGGCGAGCGCGTGGGCTCCGGAGCCGGCCCGGGGCGGTGTCTCTTCGGCCAGCTGTTCGGCGAGCCGGTGCAGCTGGGTGATGGCGGTGGAGTAGGCCTGATGCGCTTCGAGGGCGCTGCTCTTCCCGCTGAGCGCGGCCCTGCGTACGGCGGCGACGGCGTCGAGTTCGTCGCGCAGCGCCTGCGAGGTGTCGGGGTCGGCGCGCAGCTCCTCGACCTGCCGGTCGACGCGGGCGCTGTGCTGCTCAGAGGGCGCCTTGGCCTCGGGGCGGCCGGCCGCGATGTAGGGGACGACCTCGTCGCGCTCGTCGGCGAGGGAGTGGGCCAGGGTGAGGGCGTCCTGGGTGCGCTCGGCGAGCGTCACCAGGTCCTGCGCGTCACTGAGCCGGCCGGAGGCGGCGATGACGGACGGCGCCCCGGCCCCGGCGATCGCGGCGGCCACCACGGCGACGGCGACGATGAGCCGGTTGCGTACGTGGGTGGGGCGGCCCCTGCCGACGGTGGGCTTCTGCTCCGCGTCTCCCGTGGGAGCCGTCTGCTTGCCTTTGCGACGAGGCCGCGTCTTCTGCACCGGTGCTCGCATTCCTGACTCGTGTACCCGTGGGCCCGGGTGACGCTCCGTCAACGGGTGCGGTTGTTCACCCCGAGCCGGTGACCGCGCTGGGACGGCGAGGCGCCCCCCATCGCTCCCCGACCCTCCCAGTGCCCGTGGACGGCGGATGCGCATCACCTGACCCGCCACTCGAAGGAGTGAACATCGGACGTGAGTTGAGGAGCAAGTCCCGTCACGGTCCGCAGCCGCCGTGCGCGGCACGCCGGTTGGACGTCAGCGGCGGGCGGTGGCAGGATTCGCCGCCACGCCTTCCCCGAGGCCTGCAATCCGTCCCAAATCAGGCGCCTGACCTGCGTCGCTGCGGGGATTCGACGGTCGTTGCCCGCCTTTGGCGAGCGTTGTGGAGGGCTCGTGCAGACTGGTGGGATGCGCACTGAGCTGGTTTCGGAACCGGGGGATCCGGCCCGCCCCAACGAGGACTTCGCGAGCGTCGGGCTCCCTGCCTCCGGGCAGGGTGGTTCGCTCGTGGTGCTGGACGGGGTCACGCCTCCGGACGACGGAGGCGGCTGTCTGCACTCCGTGCCCTGGTTCACTGCCCGGCTGGGCGGCGCGCTGGGCGAGCTGACCGTTTCCCTCCCGGATGTCCCGCTTGCCGAGGTGTTGTCCCGCGCCCTCGCGCGTACCGCCGACAGTCACGCGGTGACCTGTGACCTTTCTCACCCGCGTACACCGCAGGCAACGGTGGTGCTGGCCCGCTGGTCCCCCGTCTCGGTGGAGTACCTGGTGCTGTCCGACTCGGCCCTGCTGGTCGAGGCCCCCGACGGCACGGTCACCGCGCTGCTGGACGACCGGCTGGACCGGCTGCCCCGCTCGGCCCTGGCCACCCACGCCCTGGTGGACAGCACGCTGCGCAACAAGGAGGGCGGGTTCTTCACGGCGGCGGCGGATCCCTCGGTGGCCTCCCGCGCGGTGACCGGTTCGCTGCCGCGCGGTGAGGTGGGCGCGCTCGCCGCCCTGACCGACGGGGCGGCGCGCTGGGTGGAGAGGTTCCGGGAGGGCGACTGGACGGACTGCCTCACCCTGATCCGCAAGGAGGGCCCGCAGGCCCTGGTGGACCGGGTGCGGACCCTGGAGCGGGCGGACGCGGAGCGGGTGCCGCCCCGCCGCGGCAAGGCGCACGACGACGCCACCGTCGTCTTCGCGGAGCTGTCGCCCCGCTAGGACGCGCCGTTCACCTCGCCATGCTCCGGTTCAGCTGGTTGAGCAGCCGGGCGAGTTCCGTGACCTCGGCGGGGTTCCAGTCGGCCAGCCGGCCGGCGTAGCGCGCGCGGCGGGCCTCGCGGACCCTGCTCACCCGCTGCTGCCCCTCCTCGGTGAGGGCGACCAGCCAGGCGCGGCCGTCGGCGGGGTCCGGCTCACGGGCGAGCAGTCCGAGCTGTTCGAGTGCCCGCAGCTGACGGGACATCGTGGCCTTGCCGACGCCGATGTAGGCGGCGAGCTCGGTGGCCCGCTGCCGGCCGCACTCATCCAGACGGACCAGCAGACCGTAGGCGGACGGCTCCAGGTCGGGGTGGACCTCGCGGGCCATCTCCCCCTGGCTGGCGCGGGCGCGGCGCAGCAGCACCGTCAACTCGCGTTCCAGCGCGAGGAAACCGGGCTGCTCCACGTCGCGCGCGGGCCCCGGGGAGGCGGCGTGTCCTCCGCCGCCGTTTGCGTCATCGTGCACGTCTGCCCCTGCCTCGGTTTCCCGTTCTGAAAGTTTCCCGCCAAGTGGCGACGTCGCCGCAGCTCCACCAGTATTTCGCAGGCGTAGACCAACGGCACCGCGCGGTCCGGCCCGTGGCCGTCGTGGTCCGCGCGCACCAGTTCTCTACCAGGCGATTACGTGGCATGCCCACTACATGCGATGTGGGTCACATTCCGGGTTCGCCCCCACCGACCTTTCGGAGATGCGTCATGCCTGTGCACAGATCCGGCCTCACCCGCATACCCGCGCTCGCGACCGCCGCGGCGGTGCTGCTCGCGGTCCTGTCCCTCCCCCACGCGGCCGGCGCGGCCGAATCCGCTCCGTCCGCTCCCACCGTCCCGCCGCGCGGCTCCGCCCACATGGGCATGGGCGTCGTCGCCCACGACGGCCGCGGCGGCGTCCCCACCGCGCGCGCCACCCAGACGGAGGGAGTGGACGTCTCCAGTCACCAGGGCAACGTCGCCTGGCCGACCCTGTGGAAGAGCGGGGTCCGGTGGGCCTACGCCAAGGCCACGGAGGGGACGTACTACACCAACCCGTACCACACCCAGCAGTACAACGGCTCCTACGACGTCGGCATGATCCGCGGCGCGTACCACTTCGCGACGCCCGACACCGCGAGCGGCGCCGCCCAGGCGGACTACTTCGTCAGCCGCGGCGGCGCCTGGTCCGCCGACGGACGGACCCTCCCGGGCGTGCTGGACATCGAGTGGAACCCGTACGGCGACGCCTGCTACGGCAAGTCGCAGAGCGCGATGGTCAGCTGGATCCGCGCCTTCCTGGACCAGTACCGGGCCCGCACCGGCCGCAACGCCGTGATCTACACGGCCACGAGCTGGTGGAAGCAGTGCACCGGCAACTACGCCGGCTTCGCCGCCACCACGCCGCTGTGGATCGCCCGGTACGCCTCCACCGTGGGCGAACTGCCCGCCGGCTGGGGGACGTACACGATGTGGCAGTACACCTCGACCGGTCCGACCGTCGGGGACCACGACCGCTTCAACGGCACCGTCGACCGGGTGCGGACCTTCGCCCTCGGCTGACCGCCCCGGACGTGGCGAGGGCCCGGGCCTCCCTCACGGGACCCGGGCCCTCCCCTCCGGCCGCGTCCGTCACGCCGCGACCGGAACTTCCGGCGCCGCGCCGTTCACGGCAGGCGCCAGCGCCAGCTCCAGGACCTGGCGGACATCGGTGACGGCGTGGACGTCGAGCTTGTCCAGCACCTCCGCCGGGACGTCGTCCAGGTCGGGCTCGTTGCGCTTGGGGATGATCACGGTGGTGATCCCCGCGCGGTGTGCGGCGAGCAGCTTCTGCTTCACCCCGCCGATCGGCAGCACCCGCCCGGTCAGCGAGACCTCGCCGGTCATCGCCACGTCCGTACGGACCAGCCGGCCGGAGAGCAGCGAGGCCAGCGCGGTGGTCATCGTGACGCCGGCGCTCGGGCCGTCCTTGGGCACCGCGCCCGCCGGGAAGTGGATGTGCACCCCGCGGTCCTTCAGATCGCCCACCGGCAGCTCCAGTTCGGCCCCGTGGCTGCGCAGGAAGCTCAGCGCGATCTGCGCCGACTCCTTCATCACGTCACCCAGCTGGCCGGTCAGGGTCAGCCCGGCCGCGCCCGTCTCCGGGTCGGCCAGGGACGCCTCGACGTAGAGCACGTCCCCGCCCGCGCCGGTCACCGCGAGGCCGGTGGCGACACCGGGCACGGCGGTACGGCGCTCGGCCGGGTCCTGGGCGGACTCGGGCACGTGGTGCGGCCGGCCGATCAGCTCCCGCAGGTCGCCACCGGTCACGGTGAAGGGCAGCTTCCGCTCGCCCAGTTCGTGCTGGGCCGCGACCTTGCGCAGCAGCCGCGCGATCGACCGCTCCAGGGTGCGCACGCCGGCCTCGCGCGTGTACTCGCCGGCCAGCCTGCGCAGCGCGCCCTCGTCGATCGCGACCTCGTCCTTGTCCAGCCCGGCACGCTCCAGCTGGCGCGGGAGCAGGTGGTCGCGGGCGATGACGACCTTCTCGTCCTCGGTGTAGCCGTCGAGGCGGACCAGCTCCATGCGGTCGAGCAGCGCCTCAGGGATGGCTTCGAGCACGTTGGCCGTGGCGAGGAACACCACGTCGGACAGGTCGAGCTCGACCTCCAGGTAGTGGTCGCGGAAGGTGTGGTTCTGCGCCGGGTCCAGCACCTCGAGCAGGGCCGCCGCCGGGTCGCCGCGGAAGTCGGAGCCGACCTTGTCGATCTCGTCCAGCAGGACGACCGGGTTCATCGAGCCGGCCTCCTTGATCGCGCGGACGATCCGGCCGGGCAGCGCCCCGACGTAGGTGCGGCGGTGGCCGCGGATCTCGGCCTCGTCGCGGACGCCGCCGAGGGCGACGCGGACGAACTTGCGGCCCATCGCGTGGGCGACGGACTCGCCGAGGCTGGTCTTGCCGACGCCGGGCGGGCCCACGAGGGCCAGGACGGCGCCCCCGCGCCGGCCGCCGACGACGCCGAGGCCCCGGTCGCTGCGCCGCTTGCGCACCGCCAGGTACTCGGTGATGCGCTCCTTCACGTCCTGCAGCCCCGCGTGCTCGGCGTCCAGGACGGCCTGGGCGCCCTGGATGTCGTAGGCGTCCTCGGTGCGCTCGCTCCACGGCATCTCCAGGACCGTGTCGAGCCAGGTGCGGATCCAGGAACCCTCCGGTGACTGGTCGGAGGAGCGCTCCAGCTTGTCGACCTCCTTGAGGGCGGCCTCGCGGACCTTCTCGGGCAGGTCGGCGGCCTCGACGCGGGCACGGTAGTCGTCGGACTCCTCGCCGTCCTGCTCGCCGTTCAGCTCGCGCAGCTCCTTGCGGACGGCCTCCAGCTGACGGCGGAGCAGGAACTCGCGCTGCTGCTTGTCGACGCCCTCCTGGACGTCCTTGGCGATGGTCTCGGCGACGTCCTGCTCGGCGAGGTGGTCGCGCAGCTGCTGCGTGGCGAGCCTGAGCCGGGCGACCGGGTCGGTGGTCTCCAGCAGGGCGACCTTCTGCTCGGTGCCGAGGAAGGGCGAGTAGCCGGAGTTGTCGGCGAGCGCGGAGACGTCGTCGATGGCCTGGACCCGGTCGACGACCTGCCAGGCGCCACGCTTGCGCAGCCAGGCGGTGGCGAGCGCCTTGTACTCCTTGACGAGCTCGCTCACGTGCCCCGGCAGCGGCTCGGGCACGTTCTCGTCGATGCGGGTGCCCTCCACCCACAGAGCCGCGCCCGGCCCGGTGGTCCCGGCGCCGATGCGCACGCGGCCACGGCCGCGGATCAGGGCGCCCGGGTCACCGTCGGCCAGCCTGCCGACCTGCTCGACCGTGCCCAGCACGCCGATGCCGGCGTAGGTCCCGTCGACGCGTGGCACCAGGAGCACCCGGGGCTTGCCGGGCTCGGCGCGGGCGGCGGCCTGGGCGGCCTCCACGGCGGCGCGTACCTCGGAATCGCTCAGGTCCAGCGGAACCACCATCCCGGGCAGCACGACCTCGTCGTCGAGTGGCAGCACGGGCAGGGCGAGCGGTGTGGACTCAGCAGCCATGATCTCCCCTTCGGCAGTCAAGTTGAGCTATGTCGACTCAATGAAGGGGAGCCGCCGAATGTTCCCGGGCCGGCGTTCGCTCTGAGCGATCACCGCCTCGTACCGCGGGAGGCCGTGAACGGCGGGAAAACCCGGCTGTCAGGATGAACGCATGCCCACCCCGTCCGACATTCCCGAAGCCCCCGAAGTCCTGGACCGCCGCGAGGGACCGTACGGCGAGGTCGTACTGCGCAGGCACGGCGGACTGCTGCAGATCATCGCCAACGGCTGCTTCCTGATGGACACCTCCGACGGGCGTTCGGAGCGGCTGCTCGTGGACGCGGCGCTCACCGCCCTCGACGCGGGCACGGCGGACCCGCACGTCCTGATCGGCGGTCTCGGGGTCGGCTTCTCGCTCGCACACGCCGCCGGCCAGGCGCGCTGGGGGCGGATCACGGTGGTGGAGCGCGAGCCGGCCGTCATCGAGTGGCACCGCGCGGGGCCGCTGGCCCACCTCTCCGCGACGGCCCTGGCCGACCCCCGCGCGGAGATCGTCGAGGCGGACCTGCTCCGTTACCTCCATGAGACTTCCGACACGTTCGACGCGCTGTGCCTCGACATCGACAACGGGCCCGACTGGACCGTCACCGAGGGCAATGAGGGGCTCTATTCACCGGCCGGACTGGCGGCCTGCGCACGGGTGTTGAAACCGCGCGGAGTACTCGCCGTCTGGTCCGCCAAGCCCTCCCCGGAATTCGAGGGAACCTTGCGGAATGCCGGGTTCCGACAGGTGCGTACCGAAGAGATCCCCGTTGCCCGGGGCGTTCCGGACGCCGTGCACATCGGTGTCCGCCCTGGATAGCAAAGCCACAGTGAATCCCCGTACGCTGCTGCCCTGACGCCGATCATTCAAGCGTCAATCGCAGTGATGCGCAGACGACGGATCACCCCACGGATTCCGGATAAAGCACACCTCAGGGGCGGGCGATGGAGCAGACACACACCTCCCACAACGGCACGGCGACGACCACCCCCGGCGCGCAGCGCCGCGTTCTGGTGGTCGAGGACGACGCGACGATCGTGGACGCCATCGCGACCCGCCTGCGCGCCGAGGGATTCCTGGTGCAAACGGCGAGCGACGGCCCGTCCGCGGTCGACACGGCGGAGGCCTGGCAGCCCGACCTGCTGATCCTCGACATCATGCTGCCGGGCTTCGACGGCCTGGAGGTCTGCCGCCGCGTGCAGGCCCAGCGGCCGGTGCCCGTGCTGATGCTCACCGCGCGGGACGACGAGACCGACATGCTGGTCGGTCTCGGCGTCGGCGCCGACGACTACATGACCAAGCCGTTCTCCATGCGGGAGCTGGCGGCCCGCGTGCATGTGCTGCTGCGCCGCATGGAGCGCGCGGCGCTCGCCGCCACCACCCCGCGCAGCGGCATCCTGCGCCTCGGCGAGCTGGAGATCGACCACGCACAGCGCAGGGTGCGCGTGCGCAGCGAGGACGTCCACCTGACGCCCACCGAGTTCGACCTCCTGATGTGCCTGGCGAACACGCCCCGCGCGGTGCTCTCCCGGGAGCAGTTGCTGGCCGAGGTCTGGGACTGGGCGGACGCCTCCGGCACCCGGACCGTCGACAGCCACATCAAGGCACTGCGCCGGAAGATCGGCGCCGAGCGCATCCGCACCGTGCACGGCGTGGGCTACGCCCTGGAGACGCCGACGCCATGACCGACGGGCCGGCCGGACGCAGAGACCCCGGGTCCGCGCAGCCCTGGGGCGGCGTACGCCCGTTCTCGATCAAGACCAAGCTGGGTGCGCTGGTCGTCGTCTCGGTGCTGATCACCACGGGACTGTCGGTGATCGCGGTGCACACCAAGACGGAGCTGCGCTTCATCACGGTCTTCTCGATGATCGCCACGCTGCTGATCACCCAGTTCGTGGCGCACTCGCTCACCGCGCCGCTGGACGACATGAACACCGTGGCACGGTCCATCTCGCACGGCGACTACACCCGCCGGGTGCGCGAGAACCGCCGGGACGAGCTGGGCGACCTGGCCCAGACGATCAACGTCATGGCCGACGAGCTGGAGGCCCAGGACCTCCAGCGCAAGGAGCTGGTGGCCAACGTCTCGCACGAGCTGCGCACCCCCATCGCGGGCCTGCGCGCGGTGCTGGAGAACATCGTCGACGGCGTCACCGAGGCCGACCCCGAGACGATGCGCACGGCCCTGCGGCAGACGGAGCGGCTCGGACGCCTGGTGGAGACGCTGCTGGACCTGTCCCGCCTGGACAACGGGGTCGTGCCGCTGCGCAAGCGCCGGTTCGAGCTGTGGCCGTACCTGTCCGGCGTGCTCAAGGAGGCCAACATGCTGTCCTCGGCCCGCGCGGGCATGGCCTCCGGGTCCGGCAGCCACACCCGGACGGACGTGCATCTGCACCTCGACGTGTCGCCGCCGGAGCTCACCGCGCACGCCGACCCCGAGCGCATCCACCAGGTCGTCGCCAACCTCATCGACAACGCGGTCAAGCACAGCCCGCCGCACGGCCGTGTGACGGTGCGGGCGCGGCGCGGCGCCCAGCCGGACTCACTGGAGCTCGAGGTGCTGGACGAGGGTCCCGGCATTCCGCGCACGGAGTGGCGGCGGGTCTTCGAGCGGTTCAACCGCGGCAACGTCAACCGTCCGCACGGACCGGGCAGCGACGGCGGCACCGGTCTCGGCCTGGCGATCGCCCGCTGGGCCGTCGAGCTGCACGGGGGCCGGATCGGCGTGGCCGAATCCGAGCGGGGCTGCCGAATTCTGATCACTCTTCCGGGAGCGCCATCCGTACCAAGTTGACGTAAAGTTCGAAGCGGAGCCGCAAGATCCAAACGTGTCGGCACTGACGGACACGTGTGATCAGGCACGGGCCCGCGCGAACCGCGCGCCAGGCCCCGGCCTAGTGATGCCGAAAGCCGCAGCAAGGACCGGAACCTCGGTTGTTTCCCGCCATTTCCCGCGCCGAAACACATGCGGCAATGTGACTTGCACGACGTTGAAGCGGCCCGGCCTGACCTTCTCGCGTCGGGGGGCGTAGCCTTTATTTCCGCTGTCCATCATCTTGCGAAGCGGAAGAGGGCGGTTGACGCCGTGTCGCCACAGTCCCCCAGTAACTCGAGCACCTCGACCGACACCGACCAAGCGGGCAAGAACCCCGCTGCGGCCTTCGGTGCCAACGAATGGCTCGTCGACGAGATCTACCAGCAGTACCTCCAGGACCCGAACTCGGTGGACCGAGCCTGGTGGGACTTCTTCGCCGACTACAAGCCGGGGGCGCCTGCGACCTCGGCACCGGCGGGTTCCGCGGCCGCGGGGGCCGCGGGAACCACCACCCCCGCGGCCCAGCCGTCCGCTCCCGCGGCACCGCGGGCCACCACTGCCCCGGCACCCGCCGCGAAGCCGGCCCAGGCCCAGGCATCCGCCCCGGCCGCCGCTCCGGCGAAGGCCGCCCAGCCGGCCGCGAAGCCCGCCGCCGCTCCCGCCGCCAAGCAGGCCGCTCCGGCCAAGCCGAAGGCGGAGCCCGCGGGTGAGGCGCAGACCGGCCCCGAGCAGGTGACGCTGCGCGGCCCGTCGGCCGCCGTGGCGAAGAACATGGACGCCTCCCTGGAGCTGCCCACGGCCACGTCCGTGCGCGCGGTCCCGGTGAAGCTGCTGTTCGACAACCGCATCGTCATCAACAACCACCTCAAGCGGGCGCGCGGCGGGAAGATCTCCTTCACGCATCTCATCGGCTACGCCATGGTCCAGGCGATCAAGGCCATGCCGTCGATGAACCACTCGTTCGCCCGCGTGGACGGCAAGCCGACCCTGGTCAAGCCGGAGCACGTCAACCTCGGTCTGGCCATCGACCTGGTGAAGCCCAACGGCGACCGCCAGCTGGTCGTCGCGGCGATCAAGAAGGCCGAGACGCTGAACTTCTTCGAGTTCTGGCAGGCCTACGAGGACATCGTTCGTCGTGCTCGCGACAACAAGCTGACGATGGACGACTTCACCGGCGTCACGGTCTCCCTGACCAACC
Organism: Streptomyces speibonae; assembly: GCF_984686075.1. Taxonomy (NCBI): domain Bacteria; kingdom Bacillati; phylum Actinomycetota; class Actinomycetes; order Kitasatosporales; family Streptomycetaceae; genus Streptomyces; species Streptomyces speibonae. Next base: position 2,679,920 of record NZ_OZ480260.1, read on the forward strand.
CCGGCGGCCTGGGCACCGTCCACTCCGTGCCGCGCCTGATGCCCGGCCAGTCGGTGATCCTCGGCGTCGGCTCGATGGACTACCCGGCGGAGTTCCAGGGCACCAGCCAGGACACCCTGAACAAGCTCGGCATCTCCAAGGTCATGACGCTCACGTCGACCTACGACCACCGGGTGATCCAGGGCGCCGCCTCCGGCGAGTTCCTCCGCAAGGTGGCGAACCTGCTGCTGGGCGAGGACGGCTTCTACGACGAGATCTTCGAGGCGCTGCGCATCCCCTACGAGCCGGTCCGCTGGCTCAAGGACATCGACGCCTCCCACGACGACGACGTCACCAAGGCCGCCCGGGTCTTCGACCTGATCCACTCCTACCGGGTCCGCGGCCACGTCATGGCCGACACCGACCCGCTCGAGTACAAGGTCCGCAAGCACCCCGACCTGGACATCGTCGAGCACGGCCTCACCCTGTGGGACCTGGAGCGCGAGTTCGCCGTCGGCGGCTTCGCCGGCAAGTCGATGATGAAGCTGCGCGACATCCTCGGCGTGCTGCGTGACTCGTACTGCCGCACCACCGGCATCGAGTTCATGCACATCCAGGACCCCAAGCAGCGCAAGTGGATCCAGGACCGCGTGGAGCGCGGCCACTCCAAGCCGGAGCGCGAGGAGCAGCTGCGCATCCTGCGCCGGCTGAACGCGGCGGAGGCCTTCGAGACCTTCCTGCAGACCAAGTACGTCGGCCAGAAGCGGTTCTCCCTGGAGGGCGGCGAGTCCGTCATCCCGCTGCTCGACGCGGTGCTGGACTCGGCCGCCGAGTCCCGCCTGGACGAGGTCGTCATCGGCATGGCCCACCGCGGCCGGCTGAACGTGCTGGCCAACATCGTCGGCAAGTCGTACGCGCAGATCTTCCGCGAGTTCGAGGGCAACCTCGACCCGAAGTCGATGCACGGCTCCGGCGACGTGAAGTACCACCTGGGCGCCGAGGGCACCTTCACCGGGCTGGACGGCGAGCAGATCAAGGTCTCCCTGGTCGCCAACCCCTCGCACCTGGAGGCGGTGGACCCGGTCCTGGAGGGCGTCGCCCGCGCCAAGCAGGACATCATCGGCAAGGGCGGCACGGACTTCACCGTCCTGCCGGTGGCCATCCACGGCGACGCGGCCTTCGCGGGCCAGGGCGTGGTGGCCGAGACCCTGAACATGTCGCAGCTGCGCGGCTACCGCACCGGCGGCACGGTCCACGTGGTCATCAACAACCAGGTCGGCTTCACCGCCGCGCCGGAGTCGTCGCGCTCGTCGATGTACGCCACCGACGTGGCCCGCATGATCGAGGCGCCGATCTTCCACGTGAACGGCGACGACCCGGAGGCCGTCGTGCGCGTCGCGCGGCTCGCCTTCGAGTTCCGCCAGGCGTTCAACAAGGACGTGGTGATCGACCTCATCTGCTACCGCCGCCGCGGTCACAACGAGTCGGACAACCCGGCCTTCACCCAGCCGCTGATGTACGACCTGATCGACAAGAAGCGCTCGGTGCGCAAGCTCTACACCGAGTCCCTGATCGGTCGCGGCGACATCACCCTGGAAGAGGCCGAGCAGGCGCTGCAGGACTACCAGGGCCAGCTGGAGAAGGTCTTCACAGAGGTCCGCGAGGCCACCAGCCAGCCGGCGACGGTCGAGCCCGCGGAGCCGCAGCCCGAATTCCCGGTCGCCGTGAACACCGCGGTCACCACGGAGGTCGTCAAGCGGATCGCCGAGTCCCAGGTGAACATCCCCGACCACATCACCGTCCACCCGCGGCTGCTGCCGCAGCTGCAGCGCCGGGCGTCGATGGTCGAGGACGGCACGATCGACTGGGGCATGGGCGAGACCCTCGCGTTCGGCTCGCTGCTCCTGGAGGGCGTCCCGGTGCGCCTCGCCGGCCAGGACTCCCAGCGCGGCACCTTCGGCCAGCGCCACGCGGTCATCATCGACCGCAGCACGGGCGACGAGTACACGCCGCTGCAGTACCTCTCCGAGGACCAGTCGCGGCTGAACGTCTACAACTCGCTGCTGTCCGAGTACGCGGCGATGGGCTTCGAGTACGGCTACTCGCTGGCCCGCCCCGACGCGCTCGTGCTGTGGGAGGCGCAGTTCGGCGACTTCGTCAACGGCGCGCAGACGGTCGTGGACGAGTTCATCTCCTCGGCGGAGCAGAAGTGGAACCAGACCTCCGGTGTGGTCCTGCTCCTCCCGCACGGCTACGAGGGCCAGGGCCCGGACCACTCCTCGGCCCGTCCGGAGCGGTTCCTCCAGCTCTGCGCCCAGAACAACATGACGGTCGCCATGCCGACCTCGCCGTCGAACTACTTCCACCTCCTGCGGTGGCAGGTGCACAACCCGCACCACAAGCCGCTGGTCGTCTTCACCCCGAAGTCGATGCTGCGCCTGAAGGCCGCGGCCTCGAAGGCGGAGGAGTTCACCACGGGCCAGTTCCGCCCGGTGATCGGCGATGCCACGGTCGACCCGGCCGCCGTCAAGAAGGTCGTCTTCACCGCCGGCAAGGTCTACTACGACCTCGAGGCCGAGCGGCAGAAGCGCGGCGCGTGGGACACCGCGATCATCCGGATCGAGCGCCTGTACCCGCTGCCGGGTATGGAGCTCCAGGCGGAGATCAAGAAGTACCCGAACGCCGAGAAGTACCTGTGGGCCCAGGAGGAGCCGGCGAACCAGGGTGCCTGGCCGTTCATCGCGCTCAACCTGATCGACCACCTCGACCTGGCGGTCGGCGCCGACCTGCCGCACGACGAGCGTCTGCGCCGTATCTCGCGGCCGCACGGCTCGTCCCCGGCGGTCGGCTCCGCCAAGCGCCACCAGGCCGAGCAGGAGCAGCTGGTGCGCGAGGTCTTCGACGCGTAGCTCCCAAGGCGCCACGGGCAGCCGTACGGGCGGGCCGCACCCTTCTCACGGGGGGTGCGGCCCGCCCGTTTTCGCGCACATATCCTTGTCTCATGTACTTCACGGACCGTGGCATCGAGGAACTGGAGAAGCGGCGCGGCGAGGAGGAAGTCACCTTCGAGTGGCTGGCCGAGCACTTGAGGACATTCGTCGACCTCAACCCCGACTTCGAGGTCCCGGTGGAACGCCTGGCCACCTGGCTGGCCCGCCTGGACGACGAGGACGACGAGTAACCCCGCGCAATCGCCGGGCTGCGCACCACCCCCGCCCAGCACCGACACCAGTACCCGTACCGGCCACCGCAGCCGACGGTTCCCCCGAACGAGTGCCTTGACTTTCCCCTGCCGCGATATATCGTGAATCACGTAAGACGCGATATGGCGCGTCAATCGGGAAGGCACACCCGTTCCAGGAGGTCGTCACCATGCCCGAGTCGTCCGTGGCGGAGCCCACCAAGCTCACCTTCGACGCCCCCGTGACCGAGCTCCACGTCCGCATCGTCAACGGAACAGTGAACGTCGTGGGCACCGACGAGGGTTCCGCCCGCCTGGAGGTCACCGAGATCGACGGCCCGCCCCTGGTGGTGACCCACAAGGACGGCGCCCTCACGGTGGCCTACGACGACCTGCCCTGGAAGGGCTTTTTGAAGTGGCTGGACCGCAAGGGCTGGCGCCGCAGCGCGGTGGTCTCCCTCGCCGTCCCCGCACAGACCCGCGTCGAGGTCGGCGTCGTCGGCGCCGCCGCCGTCGTCTCCGGCATCCGCGGCCCCGCCGCCGTGAAGGGCATCGCGGGCGACACCACCCTCGTCGCCCTCTCGGGCCCGGTCCGCGCGGACACCGTGTCGGGGAGCGTGGAGGCGCAGTCCCTCACCGGCGATCTCCGCTTCACCTCCGTCTCCGGCGATCTCACCGTCGTCGAGGGCGCCGGCTCCGCCGTCCAGGCGGACACGGTCAGCGGCTCCATGATCGTGGACCTCGATCCCGACGGCCCCACGGAGGTGAAGCTGACCAGCGTCTCGGGCGAGATCGCCATCCGGCTGCCCGACCCGGCGGACGCGGAGGTCGAGGCCAACACCGCCAGCGGCGCGATCTCCAACGCCTTCGACGACCTCCGGGTGCAGGGCCAGTGGGGCGCCCACAAGCTCACCGGCCGTCTGGGCGCCGGCAGCGGCACGCTGCGCGCCACCACCGTCTCCGGCTCCATCGCCCTGCTGCGCCGCCCGCCGGGGGAGGACGATCCGGCCCCCCGGGACGGCACGGGAGACAACGCCGGTACGACCGACAAGAAGGTGCTCTGACATGCCCCCCGTCTTCGCCCACGGACGTCTCCGCCTCTACCTGCTGAAGCTGCTGGACGAGGCCCCGCGGCACGGATACGAGGTGATCCGCCTCCTGGAGGAGCGCTTCCAGGGGCTGTACGCGCCGTCCGCGGGCACGGTCTACCCGCGCCTGGCCAAACTGGAGGCGGAGGGCCTGGTCACCCACACCACCGAGGGCGGCCGCAAGGTGTACTCGATCACCGACGCCGGCCGGGCCGAACTTGCCGACCGCAGCGGCGAGCTGGCCGATCTGGAGCTGGAGATCCGCGAGTCGGTCGCCGAACTGGCCGCCGAGATCCGCGCCGACGTGAGCGGCGCGGCGGGCGATCTGCGCCGCGAGATGCGGGCCGCCGCCGGCAAGGCCCGCCAGCCGCGCGGCACAGGCACCTCCGACGAGGAGGGCCTCACGGGCGACTTCGGGATCCTCGGCGACAAGGACGCCTGGCGCGCCGCCAAGGAGGAGATGCGCCGCGCCAAGCAGGAGTGGAAGGAGCAGGCCCGGCGCGCCAAGGACGAGAGCCGGCGCTCCCGGGAGGAGGCCCAGCGCGCCCGCCGCCAGGCCAAGGAGGCGCAGGACCGGGCGCAGGAGGAGGTGCAGCGGATCATGCGCCAGGTCCAGGAACAGGTGCAGGGCCACTTCGCCCGCGGCGACTGGCCGACCGGGCTGCGCGAGGGGCTGGGTGAGCTGGCCAAGGAAATGGGCGGGCTCGGCAAGGACTTCGCCTTCGGCCGCTCCGGCGCGGGATCCCGTGGCCCGGATTCCGAGCCGGCGTACTCCCGGACGCCCGAGGACTTCCCCGCCGAGTACACCCCGGCGTGGGCGCACGAGGACGCGGCCAACTCCACCGGCGACCCGGCGCGCGACCTGGACCGGCTGCTGGACCGCTTCCGGGACGACATCCGGGACGCGGCCCGCGACCACGGCGTCACCGGGGACCAGCTCCGTGACGCCCGCCGCCACCTGTCGACGGCGGCGGCGCACATCGGGGCGCTCCTGCGCGCCCCCAAGGCCTGATCCGTCGTCAGCCCGCCTTGGTCTCCCCGCCGTTCCCGTAGAGCACCCGGGTGACGGACTCGTACGTCACCCCATGGTCGGCGAGGACCTCGGCGGGGGCGCCGGGGCGGACGGTGAGGGCGAGCAGGAGGTGCTCGTCGCCGATGCGCCGGTCCCTGCGGGCGGTGGCGGCGCGCAGGGCCCCGGTCAGGACCGCCTTGGCGTCCCGCCCGAAGGGACGGTGCCCCGACCGCCGGCCGCCGCCCTTCCCGCCGCCCTTCCCGCCGGACAGGGCTCCGGACAGGGCGCCGGTCCCGTGCGCCTCCTCCACCCGGGCGACGATCTCCGGCACATCGATCCCCAGCCCGGCGAGGGCGTCGGTCTCGGCCTGGGTGAGGCCGCCCCGCCGGCGCACCCGCTCCAGTGCCGCCCTGACCGGCTCCCGCCGCCCGGTGAGCCCGAGGGCGCCCAGTGCGAAGGAGGCCCGGCTTCCCTCACGGTCGAGCAGGGCCAGCAGCAGATGCTCGCTGTCCACACGGGGCGCCCCCGCCCGTTCCGCCTGCGCGACCGCCTCCTTCACCACGTCCCGGGCGTCCTTCGTGAATCGCTCGAACATCAATGCCTCCCGTACTTCTTGTGCACGGCCTGCCTGCTGACGCCGAGTTCGGTGGCGATCTCCTGCCACGACCAGCCGTGCACGCGCGCGTTGCGCACCTGCACGGTCTCCAGTTGCTCCAGCAGCCTGCGCAGCGCGGCGACGGCCCGCAGGCCGACCCGTGGGTCGCGGTCGCCCGCCCGCTCGGCGAGGTCGGTTGCCTCAGTCATGATGTCAACTTAGATTGACACACCGCCTGTCGTCAACCCCGGTTGACATGCCGACGGCCGGCCCGGAGAACCGGGCCGGCCGTCGGTGCGGGCCGTGCCGCTCAGGGAGCGGTGAGGACGATCTTTCCGAACTGGCCGCCGGACTGCATCCGTTCGAAGCCCTCCCGGGCGCGGTCCATCGGCAGCACCTCGTCGATGACGGGACGCACCCCCGTGGCGGCACAGAAGGAGAGGAGGTCCTCCAGCTCGTCCTTGGTCCCCATGGTCGAACCGACGATCTTGAGTTCCAGGAAGAAGACCCGGGTCAGCTCGGCATGCGAGGGGCGGTCACCGCTGGTGGCGCCGGAGATCACCAGCGTGCCGCCGGGGCGCAGCGACTTCACCGAGTGCGACCAGGTGGCGGCGCCCACGGTCTCGATGACGGCGTCGACCCGCTGCGGCAGCCGCGCCCCGGTCTCCACCGCCTCCACGGCACCGAGCTCCAGCGCCCGCTTGCGCTTGGCCTCGTCCCGGCTGGTGGCGAAGACCCGCAGCCCCGCGGCCTTGCCGAGCACGATGGCGGCGGTCGCGACACCGCCCCCGGCCCCCTGCACCAGCACGGAGTCTCCGGGCCGTACCCCGGCGTTGGTGAACAGCATCCGGTACGCCGTCAGCCAGGCGGTCGGCAGACAGGCGGCCTCCTCGAAGGAGAGCTCCTTCGGCTTGGGCAGGAGGTTCCAGGTGGGCACGGCGACCTGCTCGGCGAAGGTGCCCTGGTAGCGCTCGGTCAGGATGGACCGGGGCTCCTCGGGCCCCACCCCGTGACCGCTCTGGCCGATCACCGAGTGCAGGACGACCTCGTTGCCGTCCGCGTCGACCCCGGCGGCGTCGCAGCCGAGGATCATCGGCAGCTTGTCCTCCGCGAGGCCCACGCCCCGCAGGGACCAGAGGTCATGGTGGTTGAGGGAGGCGGCCTTGACCGTGACGGTGCTCCAGCCGGGCCGGGCCTCGGGAGCGGGGCGCTCCCCGAGCTCCAGACCGTTGAGCGGCTGGTCGCGGTCGATTCGGGCGGCGTAGACAGCGAACATGACCTTGACGATAGGTTCCCCGCCCCACCGGGGGAACCAGGCCCCGCTGTGACACACGCCCTCTTGTCATACGGCCGGGGCGGCCGCGGCCGCCCGCCCAGCACATCGGCCCCGTCCGGGGGACGGGGCCGATGGGGCCGACGGGGAAGCGTCGCGTGTTCAGCGGCGGGCGACGCCCTCCGCCCGGGCGGCCGCGGCCACGGCCGCCGTCACCGCGGGGGCGACCCGCTCGTCGAACGGGGACGGGATGACGTAGTCGGCGGCGAGATCGTCACCGACCACCGAGGCCAGCGCCTCGGCGGCGGCCAGCTTCATCCCCTCGGTGATCCGGGAGGCGCGCACCTGGAGGGCGCCCGCGAAGATGCCGGGGAACGCCAGCACGTTGTTGATCTGGTTCGGGAAGTCCGACCGTCCGGTGGCCACGACCGCCGCGTACTTGTGCGCGATCTCCGGACGCACCTCGGGGTCGGGGTTGGCCATGGCGAAGACGAACGCGCCCTTGGCCATCGACGCCACCGCCGACTCGGGCACCGTGCCGCCGGAGACGCCGATGAACACATCGGCCCCGTCCAGGGCCGACTCCAGCGACCCCGTGAGCCCGGCCTTGTTGGTGAAGGACGCCAGCTCCGCCTTGATCGGCGTGAGGTCCTCGCGCTCGCGCGAGACGACGCCCTTGCGGTCGGCCACGGCGACGTCCCCGATGCCGGCCTCGACCAGCATCCTGGCGATCGCGACACCCGCGGCGCCGGCGCCCGAGATCACGGCCCGCAGCTCGCTCAGGTCGCGTCCGCTCAGCCGCGCCGCGTTCCGCAGCGCCGCCAGCGACACGACCGCCGTGCCGTGCTGGTCGTCATGGAAGACCGGGATGTCCAGCCGCTCCTGCAACCGCCGCTCGATCTCGAAGCACCGGGGTGCCGAGATGTCCTCCAGGTTCACCCCGCCGAAGGACGGGGCGAGCCGGACCACGGTCTCGACGATCTCGTCGACGCCGGTGCAGTCGAGGGCGATCGGGACCGCGTCCACGCCGCCGAACTGCTTGAAGAGGATGGCCTTGCCCTCCATCACCGGGAGGGAGGCGCCGGGGCCGATGTCCCCGAGGCCGAGCACGGCCGTACCGTCCGTCACGACGGCGACGACCTGCGACTTCCACGTGTAGTCGTGGACGAGTTCCGGCTGCTCGGCGATCGCGCTGCACACCTTCGCGACCCCGGGCGTGTACGCCAGGGACAGATCGTCCTTGTCGCGGACCGGCACGGTGGCCTGCACGGCCATCTTGCCGCCGCGGTGCAGCGCGAACGCCGGGTCGAAGGAGTCGAGAGGTTCGGCCCCGCTCTCCTGGTCCGGATGACCGTTCCGGCTTTCGCGGTCGCTGCGAGGATTGACAATCTCCGCTGCCACTTGGTTTTACCCCTTAATTGTTCATGGTTTGAGGGTTGCCACTCCTGGTGAGGGGTGGGCGGGACCGCGCAAGGCCCGGAGGGTTGATGCGTTCGGGCCAAACACGACGGGCGCGCCGCACACGCGCCCTGAGCCCCGGATGAGGGGTGTAAAGAACCTTCTTACCGGACGGACGCCGTCGGCGACGAGTCCATAACGCGAAGGTCACATACCGGCACCTCGAACTATCGCCTGATAACAGGACAAGACCTGGACGCTCAGCAAGCCCGCAATCACACCAAAGGTTACGGCGGCGGTTCCCATAGCACGAGTTCAACCGGAGATCTTCCGGCCGGAATGGACGATTCCCACATACTGTCCGGCCACAATGGAGCGAACTGGACCGGTTCGGGTGCCACCCGTTATCCGATTTTGACATCGCCTCCCCCCTGGATGGCGCAGTCCGAATGGCAAGATGCGGTCATCACACGAGGTCGCGACACTCGAAGGCGTGTGCTCTCGTCGACCGCGGCGATGCCGTCCCGGCAGTCGCCGGCCCCATCGGCAACTCCACCCATCCGCCGGAGGAACCCACCATGACCGCAAGCACCACCCGTCGTACCACCGCCGCACGCTCCCGGATGGCAGCGGTCGGCGCGATCGCGGTCGCAGGCGCACTGATTCTCACCGGCTGCGGTGACCAGACGGACAAGAGCAGCGACAGCGGCAGCACCGACTCGTCCAGCGCGCCGCTCGCCGACAAGCTCCCGGACGACATCCGCAAGGCGGGCGTCATCAAGGTGGGCTCCGACATCGCGTACCCGCCGGTGGAGTTCATGCAGGACGGCAAGCCCGTCGGCATCGACCCCGACATGGCCGAGGCCCTCAGCAAGCAGCTCGGGGTGAAGTTCGACTTCCAGAACGGCAAGTTCGACCAGCTCATCGTCGGTCTGCAGTCCGGCCGCTTCAACGTGATCATGTCGGCGATGAGCGACACCAAGGACCGCCAGAACGGCATCGACTCCGACACCGGCAAGAAGGCCGGCGACGGCATCGACTTCGTCGACTACTTCACGGCCGGTACGTCGATCCTCGTCCAGAAGGGCAACCCCAAGGGCATCAAGTCCCTGGACGACCTCTGCGGCCAGGTGGTCGCGCTGCAGCGCGGCACCACCTCGGAGGGCATCGCCAACGAGCAGAACAAGAAGTGCACCGCCGACGGCAAGCCGGCCATCAAGCTCCAGACCTACGACACCGACCCCGAGGCGCTGCTGCGTCTGAAGCAGGGCGCGTCCGTCGCCGACCTGAACGACTTCCCGGTCGCGGCCTACAACGCCAAGACCTCGGGCGGCGGCAAGGACTTCGAGGTCGTCGGCGAGCAGATCGAGGCGGGCCCGTACGGCATCGGCGTGAGCAAGGAGAACACCCAGCTGCGGGACGCCCTCGAGGCGGCCGTGAACGCCATCATCGAGAACGGCGAGTACACCAAGATCCTCGAGAAGTGGAACGTCACGGACGGCGCGGTGACCGAGGCGAAGATCAACGGCGGTTCCTGAACCTCGGCAACACTGAAGGGCAGTCGCTGTGACTGACACGGTTGACAAGACTCCGGGGTCACCATCGGTGCCGCCGGAGCAGATCAAGGCGATCCCGGTGCGCCACTACGGCCGCTGGGTGGCCGGCGCGGTGGTCATCGCCATCCTGGTGCTGATCGGGATCGCCTTCTCCAACGCCAACATCAACTACGGCGTCATCCCCGAGTACCTCACCGACGGAACGATCCTGTCCGGTGCCTGGCACACGCTGTACATCTCCGTGCTGGCCATGGCGCTCGGTCTGGTGCTCGGCGTGATCCTCGCGGTCATGCGGATGTCGTCCAACCCGGTCACCAGCACGGTGGCCTACTTCTACGTCTGGTTCTTCCGCGGCACGCCGGTCCTGGTCCAGCTGCTCATCTGGTACAACATCGCGCTGGTGTTCCCCGTCCTCAACCTGGGGTTCTACAAGGACGAGATGAACCAGGTGATGACGCCGTTCCTGGCGGCGCTGCTGGGGCTCGGCCTGAACGAGGCCGCGTACATGTCCGAGATCGTCCGCGCGGGCATCCAGTCCGTCGACGAGGGGCAGACCGAGGCGTCCCACGCGCTGGGCATGACCCAGGCCAAGACGCTGCGCCGGGTGGTGCTCCCGCAGGCGATGCGGGTGATCGTGCCGCCGACCGGCAACGAGTACATCAACATGCTGAAGACCTCGTCGCTCGCCTACGCGGTGCAGTTCAACGAGCTCATCAAGCGCTCCACGGACGTCTCCAGCACCTCGCTGGCGGTGGTCGAGATGTACTTCGTGGCCTCCATCTGGTACCTGGCCCTCACCAGCGTCTTCAGCGTCGGCCAGTACTACCTGGAGCGCCGCTACGCCCGCGGCTCGACGCGTAGTCTGCCGCCGACGCCGCTGCAGCGCCTGAAGAAGAACCTCCGCCTGTTCAACTCCTTCGGCCGCCCGGGGGTGACCCGATGAGCAAGCTCAGCAAGGACGTCGTGAGCGTCCCCGGCGGTCACCCGATGGTCAAGGCGGAGGGCGTGCACAAGTCCTTCGGTCTCGCCCACATCCTCAAGGGCATCGACCTGGAGGTGAACGCGCGGGAGGTGTTCTGCCTGATCGGTCCGTCCGGTTCCGGCAAGTCCACGTTCCTGCGGTGCATCAACCACCTGGAGAAGATCAGCGCCGGCCGGCTGTCGGTCGACGGTGAGCTGGTCGGCTACCGGCAGAAGGGCGACAAGCTCTACGAGCTCAAGGAGAAGGAGGTCGCGGCGCAGCGGCGGGACATCGGCATGGTGTTCCAGCGCTTCAACCTCTTCCCCCACATGACGGCGCTGGAGAACGTCATGGAGGCGCCGGTCCAGGTCAAGCGGGAGACCAAGGCCGTGGCCCGGGAGCGTGCGGAGCGGCTGCTGGACCGGGTCGGTCTCGGCGACCGCAAGGGTCACTACCCCGCTCAGCTCTCCGGCGGTCAGCAGCAGCGCGTCGCCATCGCCCGCGCGCTGGCGATGCAGCCCAAGCTGATGCTCTTCGACGAGCCCACCTCGGCGCTCGACCCGGAGCTCGTCGGTGAGGTCCTCGACGTCATGCGCGACCTCGCCGAGGACGGCATGACGATGATCGTCGTCACCCATGAGATGGGCTTCGCCCGGGAGGTGGGCGACTCGCTGGTGTTCATGGACGACGGCGTGGTCGTCGAGTCCGGTCACCCGCGCGAGGTGCTGACCAACCCGCAGCACGACCGCACCAAGTCGTTCCTGTCCAAGGTGCTCTGACCGCGGTCCCGCGCACGGCGAAGGGGCGGTACGGATCTCTCCGTACCGCCCTTTCGCCCGTGTGCCGCTTCAGCTGCTACTTCAGCGCCAGCAGCAGGGTGTCCGACGGCGAGCACCACACCGGCCGCGCCTCGCCGAAGCCCTTCTCGCGCAGCACGCGCGCGTGCCACGCCGCCGAGGGCATGTCGCCGTCCGCGTGCTCGCCGTAGATCTCGAAGCGGCGGGCCGTCGGTCCGGCGAGGACCGGGTCCTGCGCGGCGAGCTGCCACCACTGTGCCCAGTCCAGGGCGCCGTCGGACTTGGCCTGATCCATGCGGGCGTGCCGCTGGGCCCGCTCCGCCGCGTTGATGCGGGGCGTCGACTCGTCGATCATGTGGTCCGCGTTCATGAAGACACCGCCGTCGCGGACCAGGCCCGCGATGTGCCCGTAGAGGTCCGCGAGGGGTTCCCGGTGCAGCCAGTGCAGGGCCGTCGCGGTCAGGACGGCGTCGTAGGAGTCGTGCGGCAGCGCCCGCGGCCACGCGGGGTCCTTGAGATCGGCGGTGACGAACGAGACCCGCTCGTCCCCGGCGAAGGTGCCCTCGGCGATCGCGAGCAGCGCCGGGTCGAGATCGACGCCGGTGCTGGTGGCGTCCGGGAAGCGGGCGAGCAGCCGGGCGGTGATGCTGCCGGTGCCGCAGGCGAGGTCCAGCACGCGCGGGGCGGTGCCGACGAGCGCCTCGACCATGTCCAGCATGACCCGGAACCGCTCCTCGCGGTCGGGCATGTACCACTCCTGCTGCCGGTCCCAGCTCTCCTGCCAGGCGTGCCAGTCGGCGGCGGCCGTGGTGGTACGCGCGTCCGTCATGGAGCCCCTCCTCACCTACGTCACGTAATACCCTTGCGGTACGAGCATCTGTTACCCGACCGCACACCCGACCATAGAGCCCCTGCGTAAGGACTACAAGTGGAACTGGCCTATTACTCGGACTATGCCGTGCGCCTCGTCAACACCGAGGAACCGGCCCGGGGGAAGGACACGCTGACCTCGGTCGAGGCCGTCCGGGACCTGTTCGGCGCGAACCAGTCGGCCGCCCGGCGCACCACCGAGGCCGACGTGACGCGCTTCCGTTCCGTGCGCGCGAGGCTCCGCTCGGTGTTCGAAGCGGCGGACGGCGGCGACGAGACGCTCGCCGTCGACCTGCTGAACTCGCTGCTCCTCGAGTTCCCCGTCAGCCCGCAGATCTCCGGTCACGACTTCCGCGACGACGACGGCCGCCCGCTGTGGCACATGCACCTGGCCGATCACCCCTCCAACGCGACCGCCGGCTACGCCGCCATCGCCGCGATGGGCCTCGCCTTCCACCTCACGGAGTACGGCGTGGACCGGCTCGGCCTGTGCCAGGCACCGCCCTGCCGCAATGCCTACCTGGACACCTCCACCAACCGCTCCCGCCGCTACTGCTCCGACCGCTGCGCCACCCGCGCCAACGTGGCCGCCTACCGCGCGCGCAAACGCCTCGAGGCCGACCGCCCGGACAGCACGGGCCGCGCCGCCGACAGGGCCCAGGCCACCACCGCCAGCGGCGAGCGCCGCCCGGAGCCGCGCGGCCGGTAACGGAACCGGACCCGGCCGAGCACCAGTTCGTCCGGCACCACTCCGTAGTCGGTGCTGTCCCCGCCCGCGTACGAGTTGTCCCCGAGCACCCACCAGCCGCCGTCGCGCCGCTCCGCGGCCCGCTTGACGACCAGCAGGTCCTGCTGGAACGGGTGCCGCAGCACGATCACGTCACCGCGTTTGACCCGGGCGCCGTAGTGCACCAGGAGCCGGTCCCCGTGGTGCAGCGTGGGCACCATCGACGGCCCGGTCACCTCGGCCACCCCGAAGGGCAGCGGCGTCCTCGCCCGCTCGGCGTCCTGCGACAGCTCCGGCATCTCCCGGCACCTCCCCGGTTCTTTCCTCCACCAGTCTCAGTCTGACCCCGGACTTTTGTCCTAAGCCCGTGGGGGCACCCGCGAAAAGCCGTCCGCCACGGAGTAATGTCCAGTGTGAGAAGACGATCACGAGGAAGGAAACGCTTCATGCTTTCCCGCCTGTTTGCCCCCAAGGTCAAGGTCAGCGCCCACTGCGACCTGCCCTGCGGCGTCTACGACCCGGCCCAGGCCCGCATCGAGGCGGAGTCGGTGAAGGCCGTCCAGGAGAAGATGGCCGGCAACGACGACCCGCACTTCCAGGCCCGCGCCACGGTCATCAAGGAGCAGCGCGCCGAGCTGGCGAAGCACCACGTCTCCGTGCTGTGGAGCGACTACTTCAAGCCGCCGCACTTCGAGAAGTACCCGGAGCTGCACCAGCTGGTCAACGACACCCTGAAGGCCCTGTCGGCCGCCAAGGCGTCCACGGACCCCGCCACCGGCCAGAAGGCCCTGGACTACATCGCCCAGATCGACAAGATCTTCTGGGAGACCAAGAAGGCCTGACCCACATGCCTTCCGGCCTGCGATTCCACACGTATTGCAGCGTCCGTCCACACCGCACCCGGCCCCCGCAGCCCGACGGGCCGGGTGCGGCCCTTTTCCGCGTCCCCCGGCGGAGGTGACCGTGGAGCCCTCCGCCCCGGCCCGCGAGGCCCGGCTGTCCGCCCACGAGGCCGTCTCCACGGCCCTGGCCCGGTACGACGACCGCGCGCTGCGCGCCCTCGTGACCCGGGCCGAGCCGGCCGGATCCGGCATCGGCGGCACATCGGCGCTGACGGAGGTCGCGGGGAGCCGGGTCTTCGTCAAGCGGGTCCCCCTCACCCGGACGGAGCTACGGCCGGAGCACATCCGCTCCACGGCGAACCTGTTCGGCCTCCCCATGTTCTGCCACTACGGCGTCGGCGCCCTCGGCGGCCCCGGCTTCGGGGCCTGGCGGGAACTGGCCGCGCACCTGATGACGACGGACTGGGTGCGCACGGCGGAACACGACGGTTTCCCCCTGCTGCACCACTGGCGGGTGCTGCCGGACACGACTCCCCTGCCCGACGAACTGGCCGACATCGAGCGGGCGGTCGCCTACTGGGGCGGCGGCCCCCAGGTCCGCGGCCGCATCGAGGCCCTGTCGCAGTCCCCGGCCGCCCTCACGCTCTTCCTGGAATACATCCCGCGGAACCTGCACGAGTGGCTGGGCCGCGAGGTGGAGGCCGGGGGCGAGCGCGCCGAGCGCGCCTGCGCCCTGGTGGAGCGGGACCTGCCCGCCGGCGTCGCCTTCATGAACGACCGCGGCCTGCTGCACTTCGACGCGCACTTCGAGAACATCCTGACCGACGGCCACCGCCTCTACTTCACCGACTACGGCCTCGCCCTCTCCTCGGCCTTCGACCTCGCGCCCGACGAGGCGGACTTCCTCGACCGCCACCGGACGTACGACCGCTGCTACACCGCCTCGTACCTGGTGAACTGGCTGGTCACCGCCCTGTGCGGCATCCGCGGGGAGGACCGCGAGGGCCGCCGCGCCCTGATCCACGCCCTCGCCCGGGGCAAGCCCCCCGAGGCCCTGCCGGACACGGCCGCGGCCCTCCTCACCCGCCACGCCCCCATCGCCGCGGTGATGTCCGACTTCACCCACACCTTCCGCACCCGCACCAGACGGACGCCGTACCCCCTGGAGGAGATCCGGCGGCTCGGTCTGCTGTGAGGGGGTGGGGCGTGGGAGGGTGGGGGGATGGAGTTGGAGGATCTGGTGCGGTTGCGGCGGGCGCGGGACCGGATGGACCGGGAGTACGCGGAGCCGCTCGACGTCGCGGAACTCGCGCGGACCGCGCTCATGTCACCCGGCCACTTCCAGCGGAGCTTTCGCGCGGCCTACGGGCAGACGCCGTACGCGTATCTCATGACCCGGCGCATCGAGCGGGCCAAGGCGCTGCTGCGGCGGGGCGATCTCACGGTGACCGAGGTGTGTCTGGCGGTCGGCTGCACCTCGCTGGGGTCGTTCAGCTCGCGTTTCACCGAGCTGGTCGGTCAGACGCCGAGCGCGTACCGGGCCCGGTCGCACGAGGAGAGCGCGGTGATCCCGCCGTGTGTGGCGCGGACGTACACCCGTCCGGTCCGGGGCCGTCCCCGGGTCGAGCCGAGCGAAACCTTCTAGCGTGGGCGCATGGACACAGGAACGGACGTGAGACTCTCCCAGTGCTTCATCGCCGTCGACGATCACGACAAGGCGCTGGCCTTCTACTGTGACGTCCTCGGGCTCGAGGTGCGCAACGACGTGGGGTTCGAGGGGATGCGGTGGGTGACCGTCGCCTCGCCGGAGCAGGACGTGGAGATCGTGCTGGAGCCGCCCGCCGCGAGCCCGGACGTCTCCCCCGCCGACAAGCAGGCGATGGCGGAGCTGCTCGCCAAGGGCATGCTGCGCGGGGTCAACTTCACCACCAGCGACTGCGACGCCCTCTACGAGCGCGTGCGGGCCGCCGGCGGGGACGTGCTCCAGGAGCCGGTGGACCAGCCGTACGGGGTGCGCGACTGCGCGTTCCGCGACCCGGCGGGGAACATGCTGCGGTTCATGGAGCGCCCGGCGCGGTGAGCGTCCGCCGGACGTCCTTCTGACAGGCGGGCCGCCGCGCGGGCCCGGGTAGTCAGCGGTAATGGCAGAGGACGGCCATCAGGCCGTTCCCTTCGTCGTTCGGCGGCATCGAGGGATCGAGGCAGTACATCTCCCCGCCCGACGGAAGGACGATGCTGGGAGTGGGGGCCGGGGTGGGCCGGGTGTCCTCCCAGCCGATCGGGGGCGGCGGCTCCGCGGCGTCCCGCAGCCACAGCGTCGTCCCGGCGCCGGCCAGCACGGCGGCCGTCCAGATGCCGATGCCCCACCGCCATAACGCGCGGCGGTGTTCGTCCCCCCTGCTCCGCATGGCCCCACGCTAGCGCGTCGGGGCGGGGGCTTGCTCAGGCGTTCTTCCGTACGGATTCGGTTTCCGTCACGCCGGTGCGGTCGGGGCTCCGGGGCGCTGTGCCGGCTTCGGTCTCCTGCTCCGGGTACTTCTCGCACTCCGGGTTGCGGCATGGGCCCTGAACCCATACCGGTACCCACGCGCCCAGCGTCTTGTGGCGCCGGACCACCAACTCCACTGGCTGCCCGCAGGCGGGACAGACCGGTTGTTCGCTGCCCATGCCCTCAGGGTAGGCCCGGTGGGCGGTCAGCGCTCCCTGCGGTACGTGCGCACCACGACGCCGTTGCCGAACGTGCGGACCGACTCCAGCGCGAAGGCCCTGATCGAGAAGCCGGTGTCGAACATCGGCATGCCCGACCCCTGCACGATGGGGTAGGTCTTGATGATGATCTCGTCGATCTCGTCGGCCAGCGCGCCGGCGAGTCCGGCGCCGCCGCACAGATAGATGTCGTAGGCGCTGTCCTCCGCCTTCAGCGCGCGCACCCGGCCGGTCAGGTCGTCGGCGATGATCTCGACGTTCGGGTCGGGGGACTCCCCCAGCGTGCGAGAGGCGACATATTCGCGCAGGTGGGCGTAGGGGCTGGTGATCCCCTCCTTCAGGGCCAGGTCGTAGCTGGCCCGGCCCTGGATGATCGTGTCGAACCGCTTGTTCGGCAGATCGTCCAGGCCGAGCGGGCGACGGCCGTGGGTGGGCAGGGTCTCCGGGTACTCCGCCTTGAGGAACTCGAAGAACTCCTCGTCGACCAGGGAGATCATGGCCGAGGCGTCGCCCTCCGGGTCACCGATGAAGCCGTCGATGGAGCAGGCGATGAAGTACGTGAGTTTTCGCAACGCGGTCTCTTCCCGTAGGCGGCACTCGTCGTGAACAACTCCAGTTGTAGTACTTCAGTCGTAGTGGTTGCAAGGGATTAACGGGGCTCGCGCCACATGGGGTACATGAACGGGCCGTCCGGAAGCGCGAGGGGCTCGCCGGCCGCCTCGAAGCCGAGCCGTTCGTAGAGCACGCGGCTGCGCTCGCTGCTGGCCTCGAGATACGCCGCCCGGCCCTCCCGGTCGCAGCGCTCGAGGACGGACCCGATCAGCGCGGTGCCCAGGCCCTCGCCCTGCCGGCCCGGGACCACCCCGATCATCCACAGGTACGCGTGGGCCCGCCCCGAGGGGTGGATCCCGGCCGTGAGCCGCCCGATCAGCTCGACGCGCTCGTTCTCCGGGTCGACGGCCTCGCGCATCCGCACGAAGTCGTCGCCGCCGTCCTGCTGTTCACCCTCGGCCCGGTCGCCGTGGCCGGGGTCGTCCGCCGGTACGGACATCCACAGCGCGCAGGCCGAGCCGTCCTCGGTGATGTCGACCCACCCGTCGGCGAGGACCACATCGGTGAAGGCCGCCATCAGCCGGTGGTGGGTGCTGCGGCGGTACTCCTCGCCGGGGAAGACCCAGCTGCTGACCGGGTCGTCCTGGAACGCCTGGTCGAGAAGCCGGACTATCAGCTCCCGGTCGTCGTCCCCAGCCGTCCGGATCGCCACTCCCATGTCCGCCCCTTCGTCCCAACCGTCTCTGTCCGTACGGCGGTTGAGCCTATCGGGGGACGGCCCCGGGGAGGACGGGCCCCGCACATCGTGGGGAAGTGCGGGACCCGCCGGCCGGAGCCACGCCTGCCGCACGGGTCAGGGTCCGCGCGGCTCGGCACGGTCCCCGGGTCACGGGACGGCCGGCCGGCCGTCAGGTGCTGCGCCGGGTCACGAACTCGGCCAGCGCCAGCAGTCCGCCCGCCGCCTCCGGGTCGGGCACCGCGCGGGCCACCTCCTGCATCGCCCGGGCCATCCGGTCGGCCGCCTGGGTCTGCGCCCAGTCGCGGCCGCCCGCCCGTTCCACGGTCCGGGCGATGTGCTCCAGGGTCTCCTTCCGGTGCGGAGCGGCGTACAGGGCGGCGAGTTCGACGGCCGCCGGGGTGCCGGAGGTGAGCGCGGCGACCACCGGCAGCGACTTCTTGCGGGCGGCCAGATCCGCGCCGGCGGGTTTGCCGGTGCGGCGGGGGTCGCCCCATATGCCGATCACGTCGTCGATGAGCTGGAAGGCCAGTCCGGCCTGCCGGCCGAACGCGTCCATCGCCGCCACGTCCGCGTCCCCGGCGTCCGCGTACAGCGCCCCGATGGCGCAGGCGCAGCCGAGCAGCGCACCGGTTTTGGCCTCGGCCATGGCGAGCGTCTCGGCGAGGGTGACGTCGCCGGGGGCGCTGCGCTCCATGGCCGTGTCCGCGTGCTGGCCGGCGCACAGTTCGATCACGCAGTCCGCGAGGCGGGCCACCGCCGCCCGGCCCGCCGGATGGGGGTCCTCGGCGAGCAGTCGCAGCGCGAGCGCCTGGAGGGCGTCGCCGGCGAGGATCGCGTCGGTGTCCCCGAACACCGTCCACACGGTGGGGCGGTGGCGGCGGGTGGTGTCCCGGTCCATCACGTCGTCGTGCAACAGCGTGAAGTTGTGCACCAGTTCCACGGCCGCGGCCGCCCGGACGGCCGCGGAGCGGGCCGTGCGACCGCCCATGGCGGAGGCCGCGGCGAGGACCAGAGCGGGGCGGATCGCCTTGCCCGAGCCTCCCTGGGCCGGGGTGCCGTCCGCCTGCTCCCAGCCGAAGTGGTAGAGCGCGATCCGGCGCATCGAGCCGGGCAGCGAGCCGAGCGCCGTCCGCAGCACCGGGTCGACCGTGGCCCGCGCCCGCTCCAGGAGTAACGTCGCCTCGTGCCCTTCTCCGGGGCGCTGCTCCGTGGTGGTCTCCGTCATGCGCTCCGTCGTACGCCCCGTCTTCGGCTCCGTGATGGACTCCGTCATCGGCTTCCCCCTGGGTCCGGCTCGGTGGAGGAGCGGAGGGATGGCGTTTCCGCATCCGTCGGGCACGTACGTCCGAGGTGTACCCGCCCGGACGGGCGGGGACACGGCGGGCGGCGCGGGACCTGGCGAACGGTCACCGCCAGCGGCCGATCTCGACGTTCTCCAGGACACCGAGCGCGTCCGGTACCAGGACCGCGGCCGAGTAGTACGTCGTGACCAGGTACTTGATGATGGCCTGTTCGTTGATGCCCATGAACCGCACCGACAGACTCGGCTCGATCTCGTCGGGGATGCCGGCGGCCCGCAGGCCGATGACGCCCTGGTCCTCCTCCCCGGTGCGCAGCGCGATGATCGAGGTCGTACGGGCCTCGGTCACCGGGATCTTGTTGCACGGGAAGAGGGGCACCCCGCGCCAGGTGGGAATGCGGTTGCCGCTCATGTCGATGGTCTCCGGGACCAGTCCGCGCTTGTTGAGCTCGCGGCCGAACGCGGCGATCGCGCGGGGGTGGGCGAGCAGCAGCCGGGTCCCGCGGCGCCTGCTGAGCAGCTCGTCCAGGTCGTCCGGGGACGGGACGCCGTCGTGCGGCTGGATCCGCTGGTCGTACTCGCAGTTGTGGAGCAGGCCGAAGTCACGGTTGTTGACGAGTTCGTGCTCCTGGCGCTCCTTGAGTGCCTCCACGGTCAGCCGGATCTGCTGTTCCGTCTGGTTCATGGGCTGGTTGTAGAGGTCGGCCACGCGGGAGTGGATGCGCAGCACGGTCTGGGCGACGCTGAGTTCGTACTCGCGCGGCCGTGCCTCGTAGTCGACGAAGGTGTGCGGGATGTCGGGCTCGCCGCTGTGCCCGGCGGCGAGGTCGATCTCCTTCTCGCCGTACTTGTTGGTGCGCTGCCCGGGAACGGAGGCCCGTCGGCTGCTGAGGTGCTCGCGCAGAGTGTCGGACCGCTCGGCGACCTGTTCGACGGCCTCGCGGGGCAGTACGAGCACGGTGCACGTGGTGAGGGTGCGGGCCGTGTACTCCCAGATGGCGTCGTCGTCCGTCAGGGCCTGCTCGCCGAAGTAGGCGCCGTCGGCGAGGACGCCGAGGGATTCGTCCTCGCCGTAGGGACCCGTGCCGATCCGCTCCACCCTGCCGTGCGCCAGCAGGTACACCTCGTCGGCCTGGCTGCCGAAGGAGGCGATCACCTGCCCGGCCCCGATCTCCCGCTGCCGGCAGCGGGAGGCCAGCTCGGCCAGCACCTCCTCGTCCTCGTACGACCTCAGCGCCGGCAGCTCTCCCAGCTCGGCCGGGATGATCTCGACGCGGTCGCCGGTCTTCACGAACGTCATCCGGCCATCACCCACGGCGTACGTCAGCCGGCGGTTGACCCGGTACGTACCGCCCTGTACATCGACCCAGGGCAGCATGCGCAGCAGCCAGCGCGAGCTGATCTCCTGCATCTGCGGCACGGACTTGGTCGTGGTGGCCAGGTTCCGCGCCGCGGCCGTGCCGAGACTCTGCTGCTGCCCGGCCTGCTCCGTGCGGACCTCTTCGCCTACCGACATAGAGAATTGCCCTCCCCAAAAGATGATCAAAGCCCGGCCGTGCCGGGCACCGCCCTGCGTGATCAAGCGTTCCTCACCGAGCGTGCGCGCGCCATTACCCGATCGAGCGGGGTTGGATCATGGGAGGGCTGGGCACACATGGGGCGCCGCCGAACGGCGCCCTACCGGAACGAAGTTGTCCGGATCGAGTCGCACAGGACCCGAACGAGTAGTTGAACGGCCACCTTTCAGGTAATGAGCCAGGTACCAGGCGGCCGCGGACGGCGGCCGCCGTCCGGCACGAAGGAGGGCGGTCATGGCCCCACCCATGTCCGCAAGCGCGTTCCTGCGCGCTCTGAAGGCGGAGGGTCTCACGGTCGTCGAGGTCGGCGACTGGCGCGGCCACAACCGGAACCACAAGGGCCCCTGGGGCCCGGTGCACGGTGTGATGATCCACCACACGGTCACCAAGGGCAGCGCCGCAACGGTGGAGATCTGCCGCAAGGGCTACAGCGGTCTGCCGGGTCCGCTCTGCCACGGCGTGATCACCAAGGACGGCCGGGTCCACCTCGTCGGCTACGGCCGGGCCAACCACGCGGGGCTCGGCGACGACGACGTCCTGCGCGCGGTGATCGCGGAGCGGAGCCTGCCGCCGGACAACGAGGCGAACACCGACGGCAACCGGCACTTCTACGGCTTCGAGTGCGAGAACCTGGGCGACGGCGAGGACCCGTGGCCGGCGGCCCAGCTGGAGGCGATCGAGAAGGCCGCGGCCGCGGTCTGCCGCCACCACGGCTGGAACGAGCGCTCGGTGATCGGGCACCGTGAGTGGCAGCCGGGCAAGGTCGACCCGCGCGGGTTCTCGATGACCTCGATGAGGAACCGGATCGGCGACCGGCTGGGGTGAAGCACCGCCGCGGGACGCCGTGAGGCCGCCGGTCCGGGTGCGTGGGCGACGGGGGACAATGACCCCGTGACCAGCTTCGACGCCTCCGGTTCCGGCGCCCTCACGGGCCTGCGGCCGCGGCTGCCCTCGCCGCTGCGGGAGGTCGCGGACGAGCGGTTCGGCCGGCGCGGGATCCGGCTCCTGCTCAAGCGGGACGATCTGATCCACCCGGAGCTGGTCGGCAACAAGTGGCGCAAGCTCGCACCGAACCTCGCGGCGGCGGCCGGGCGGACCGTGCTCACCTTCGGCGGCGCCTACTCCAACCACCTGCGGGCCACGGCCGCCGCCGGCCGGCTGCTCGGCCTGCCCACGGTCGGCGTGGTGCGCGGCGAGGAACTCGCCGGCCGCCCGCTCAATCCGTCGCTGGCCCGGTGCGCGGCCGACGGCATGCGGCTGCACTTCGTCGAACGGTCGGTGTACCGCCGCAAGAGCGAGGCGGGGACCCTGGCCGCCGTCCTGCGCGCGGCGGACGCCGTGGACGCGTACGTGGTGCCCGAGGGCGGCAGCAACTCCGCCGCGGTACGGGGCTGCCGGGCCCTCGGCGAGGAACTGGCCGGTCACGCGGACGTCGCCGCCGTCGCCTGCGGCACCGGCGGCACGCTCGCGGGGCTGGCTGCCGGCGCCGGCCCCGGCCTGCGCGTGCTGGGCGTACCGGTACTCAAGGGCGGCTTCCTGGGAGAGGACATACGGGCCCTGCAGACCGGCGCGTTCGGCGGTCCGCGCGGCGACTGGAGCCTCGACGACCGCTTCCACTTCGGCGGCTACGCGCGCGTCACCCCCGGCCTCACGGCCTTCGCCGAGGACTTCGAACAGCGCCACGGTCTTCCCGTGGAACGCGTCTATGTCGCCAAATTGCTTTACGCCCTTGTCACCCTGGCCGAGGAGAACGCCTTCCCGCGCGGAACCACCCTCGCCGCCGTGATCACCGGCCGCCCGTTCGCCACCTGACGCCGACGACCGCGTTCGTACCGGCCCGGACCGCAAGCAGGACATCCTGCCCCTGCTCGCCGGCGCGCCTGGACTCCGGGGCAAGGACGGCTTTCCCTCCGGTGTGCCCTCCCGCGCCTTCACGGCACCGCTGCTGACTGCTCAGTCTCTTCCAGGGGATTCACGAAAGCCATGAGGAGCAGAAGTGCACCACCACGCAAGCCGATTCACGCTGTCGGACCGGGAGCGTGGACGGAGAGAGGCTCCCTTCACCACCAGGGCGACGACCCGGCCGGTCGACGCCGGGTCGCTCCCGGCATGGACCGCTTCCCTGCAGAAGTCCGCGGGCAACGCCGCCCTGTCACAGGTTGTCGAGACCGCTCAGCAAGCGGGGGCCACGGGCCCCGCGGCCATCCAGCGTGCCGTCCGCGGCGCGGCCGGAACACCTGTCCAGCGCGCTGAGGAGCAGGCGACAGGCGGGCACGGCGGTATCAAGAAACGGGCCGGAGGGAGCGTCCTGGGAAAAGCCCACGAACGACGTGGAGACGAAGTTCTACGCGGACATGCGCGCCGGGAGGCATCCCTCGCTGGAGGGTGTGGTCCCGGGGTCGCACACCGCCGAGGAGGTCAAGGCCATGGACAGCGCAACGGGTGGCAGTGACTCGACCCACGTCTACATCGACAACCTCACGCACGGCATGAACAAGCCGAAGCTGCTCGACATCAAGGTGGGCGAAAGCACGGCGAGCAAGCAGGAGTTGCTTCTCACCATGGAAAAGGCGGATGCCGCGATCACGAAGGCGAAGCTCAAGGCCGCCGACACAGCGACCGGTTCCGCGTTCAACGACTATCGGGTGGTCGGGGGCACGGGCCTGGGGAACAGCCGCCTCAAAAACGGCATCATGTCCAAGCAGAACCTGAGGGGCCTTTCGGACAACGCGAACGTCTACGACGTACTGGTGGGCCGGTTGCGCCAGGTGCGGCCGGGCACCCGGGACTCCGGTCTCGCCTTCATCGCCGCGAGCGTGCTCACCGCGGTGGACCAGGAGCCGGCGGACGGAAACGAGGCCGAGTCGGTCAGGGTCAACCTCATCGGCTTCGCCCACACCCGCGACACCAGCACCATGAGCGAGGAACAGGTGGAGAAGTACCGGAACCGCTTCGACAAGGGCATGGAGTCGCTGATCAAGGATGTCGAGGCAGCTGCCGAAAGGGCGAGAAAGCGGGACGCCGCATAGCGGCCCGTGCCCGGGCCCCGACCCCGCGCAAGCGGTCCACCCGAAGAGCACGGCTACGCCGTCTCCCGGTACGCCGCCGCTTCCTCCAGGTCCAGTCGGCGCAGCAGAATGCGGAGCATTTCGTCGTCGCCGTGGCGGGCGTCGCGCACCGTGACGAAGACGTCGCCTTCCGCGCCGATGACCTCACGGGACAGCCGCCGGCAGGTGTCGTCGACCGACTCCCCGGTGACGGGGTTGACCTGGCCGGGCCGTTCCCGGACGACGTTGCGGCGTTCCAGGACGGCGCGCAGGCGGTCCGCGGGCGGGAGCGGCAGGGTGTTGCGCTCGTCGGTGAGGAGTTCGCCGAGGCGCTGCTCGGCGCCGGGGACGTAGCTGACCGCCAGGCCCGCCGCGACCGCGGCGCCACCGCGCGGCCAGCAGCAGAAGAGGCATCACAGCCATGCCGGGCTCACCCTCGCTTTTCCGCGCGGTCGCCCGAGGAGAGGCGTCGCCATCTGGCAGTCTTGGCTTCCTCCCCCTTCCGAACGAGGGGGTTCCCACGGCTCGCGCCGCAGGGATGTCTGCTTCGTCGCCGGCTGCCCCCCGGAGTGCTCCGTTGAGGTCCTGCACCAGCTCCACAGACAGACACTGCCGGCCCGGCAGCCATATCCACGAAGGAGAAACTTGACGAAACACGGCACACACGACGACGCGCCGCCACGGCACGCCGCGGAGCACCACCGGGAAACCGGCCACCCCGTGATGCGGAGCCACGAGCCCGGCGGGGACTGGCGCTGGTGCTTCGTCGACCGCGTACTGGTGTGACGCGGGGCGGTCCGGGTGCCGGACGGTTCGACCGTCTGGCGTCTGGGTACGTCAATGCGGCGCGCGCTCTTCCCATTTGAGGGCCGCAGACCCCTAGCCACGGAGCGTATTCATAGTTTTACTATGAGTGACAGCCACGGGTCGGGGCCCCGGGACAGGAGCGCCGAGAGCGCGATAGCGTCACCGCTGAACACTTGACGCGTTACCCGGGGGCGAACGGCCCTGAAACGCTTGTACCACCTTGGAGGTGAGGGTGTCCCAGATCGCAGGCGAGCCCGCGACCCAGGACTTCGTGGAAGTCCGGCTGCCGGCCGCGGGGGCCTACCTGTCGGTGCTGCGTACGGCTACGGCCGGCCTCGCGGCCCGTTTGGACTTCACCCTCGACGAGATCGAGGACCTGCGCATCGCGGTCGACGAGGCCTGCGCGATCCTGCTTCAGCAGGCCGTGCCGGGGTCGGTGCTCAGCTGTGTCTTCCGGCTCGTCGACGACTCGCTCGAGGTGACCGTCTCGGCGCCGACCACGGACGGTCACGCCCCTTCGCGTGACACGTTCGCCTGGACCGTCCTGTCCGCGCTCGCGGGCAAGGTCTCCTCGGCCGTGGACGAGGACAAGACGGTGTCGATCAGCCTCTACAAACAGCGCGGCGCGGGACCCGGGCCGGCGTGAGGAGCGAGGACGGGCCGGTGCGGGACGAAGAACGCGGCACACGGGAGCTGCCGGCCGAGCGCGTGCCGGACGGCATCGACGGCATCCCCGAGCAGGCCCGGCCGCATCCGGAGGACGACTCCGCGGAGACCGCCCTCCCTGGCGGCGGGCAGGCGGGCGGTGCCGTGCGCGGTACGCCTCCGGCCGGGCACGCCGGGGCCGGTCCGAACCACGGGGGCGCCTCCGCGCGGGCGACGGGGGACGAGGCGAGCGCTCGGGGAAGGGCGACGGGCGGGACGATGAGCGAGCACGAGCGACACGCCGAGGACGAGACGCCGCAGGCGTCCGGCACCCGGGGCGCGCGCAGCGGCACACCGGGCGGACCCGGCACGCACGGCGCGCACGCGCACCACGACCCGCAGGACCGCAGCGGGGCGCGCGCCCTGTTCCTCGAGCTGCGCACGCTGGAGGACGGCACTCCGGAGTACGCGGAGCTGCGCAACCGGCTGGTGCGCATGCACCTGCCGCTCGTCGAGCATCTTGCGCGCCGCTTCCGCAACCGCGGCGAGCCGCTGGACGACCTCACCCAGGTCGCCACCATCGGGCTGATCAAGTCGGTCGACCGGTTCGACCCGGACCGGGGTGTGGAGTTCTCGACGTACGCCACACCGACGGTCGTCGGCGAGATCAAGCGGCACTTCCGCGACAAGGGCTGGGCGGTGCGGGTGCCGCGCCGGCTGCAGGAGCTCCGGCTGGCGCTGACCACGGCCACGGCGGAGCTCTCCCAGCTGCACGGGCGTTCCCCCACGGTGCACGAGCTGGCCGAGAAGCTGGCCATCTCCGAGGAGGAGGTCCTGGAGGGTCTGGAGTCCGCCAACGCGTACTCCACACTGTCCCTGGACGTCCCCGACACCGACGACGAGTCCCCGGCGGTCGCCGACACCCTCGGTGCGGAGGACGAGGCGCTGGAGGGCGTGGAGTACCGGGAGTCGTTGAAGCCGCTGCTGGAGGATCTGCCGCCGCGCGAGAAGCGGATCCTGCTGTTGCGGTTCTTCGGCAACATGACGCAGTCGCAGATCGCGCAGGAGGTCGGCATCTCGCAGATGCATGTGTCCCGGCTGCTGGCGCGGACGCTGGCGCAGCTGCGGGAGAAGCTGCTCGTGGAGGAGTGAGGCGCTCCCGGCGTCCCTGGGCCGGCTGGAGCCCTCTTCTCGCCCCCGCCGCCCCTTCCCGTCCCCGGGGGCGCTGCCCCCGGACCCCGCTCCTCAAACGCCGGAGGGGCTGGCACTAGGTGTTCGTGTTGCCCGGCCCCCGGATGCCCAGTGCCTGGGTTGTTTCCGGGTTGAGCAGGAGGAACAGGGCCGTGACGGAGACCACGGCCAGGGCGATGCCCGCGGGGATGGCCGCGCCGTCGGAGCGGAGCATGTTGTAGGCCACCGGGAGCGCCATCACCTGGGTGATGACCGCGGGGCCGCGGCTCCAGCCGCGGCGGGCGAACAGGCCCCGCGCGGCGAGCAGCGGGAGCAGGGCGAGCACGATCAGCGTCACTCCGCCGGTGACGGCCTGCCCGCGGTCGTCCGGTTCGCCGGCGAGGCCGAGGACCAGCAGCCACACCCCGCCGGCCACCAGAGCGAGCCCTTCCAGGGCGGCGAGCGCCGCGGCGTACGTCAGACGGCGCGGGCGGGGGCCGGTGTCG
Organism: Streptomyces speibonae; assembly: GCF_984686075.1. Taxonomy (NCBI): domain Bacteria; kingdom Bacillati; phylum Actinomycetota; class Actinomycetes; order Kitasatosporales; family Streptomycetaceae; genus Streptomyces; species Streptomyces speibonae. The sequence goes on from NZ_OZ480260.1 coordinate 2,707,248, forward strand.
TCCGAGGTGGTGGTGGGAGTCTGCTCACTGCTCACCCCTGAAGGGTACGCTCCGGCCGGACCTCGGTCTGGGCCCGGTACCGCTCAGTAGGTACCCTGCACGTCATGCGTGCTCTTCTCGTGGTCAATCCGGCGGCAACCACCACAAGTGCGCGCACGCGCGATGTGCTGATCCACGCCCTCGCCAGCGAGATGAAGCTGGACGCGGTCACCACCGAGTACCGCGGGCACGCGCGCGACCTGGGCCGGCAGGCCGCGGAGAGCGCCGACACCGACCTGGTGGTGGCCCTCGGCGGGGACGGCACCGTCAACGAGGTCGTCAACGGTCTGCTGCACGCGGGCCCCGATCCGGAGCACCTGCCCGGCCTCGCCGTGGTGCCCGGCGGATCCACCAATGTGTTCGCCCGCGCCCTGGGCCTGCCCAACCAGCCCGTGGAGGCCACGGGCGTCCTGCTGGACGCGCTGCGCGAGGGCCGGGAGCGCACCGTGGGCCTGGGGCTGACCTCGGGCACGCCGGGCTCGGAGGACGAGGCCGTGCCGTCGCGCTGGTTCACCTTCAACGCGGGTCTCGGCTTCGACGCCGGTGTGGTCGGCCGGGTGGAGCAGCAGCGGGAGCGCGGCCGGAAGTCCACGCACGCGCTGTACATGCGCCAGGTCGTCCGTCAGCTGCTCGGCGAACCGCACCGCCGGCGCGGGGTGATCACCCTGGAGCACCCGGGCGAGGAACCGGTCACCGGGCTCGTCCTGTCCATAGTCTCGAACACCTCGCCGTGGACGTTTCTCGGCAACCGTCCGATCTACGCCTCGCCCCAGGCCTCGTTCGACACCGGCCTGGATCTCTTCGGTCTCAGCCGGATGTCGACCGCCGCGGTTGCCCGGTATGGCACGCAGTTGCTCACTTCGTCCCCCGAGCGCGGACCGCGCGGCAAGCACGCGGTGTCCCGGCACGATCTGACCCGCTTCACCTTGCATTCGAAGGTGCCGCTGCCCCTCCAGATGGACGGTGACCACCTGGGGCTGCGAACGAGCGTGACGTTCACAGGCGTACGCCGTGCACTGCGTGTGATTGTGTGAGCAGAAAGGGCCAAAGTCCTTTCACTCGAACGTTTAGGCCAGGATCCACCCCATGGAAGTACGGCTGTGACCTAGTCGACACCGAAGAATCAAAAAAAACTTTTCGGAAGGGGTTGTATCCGCCGCCGAGGTTTGCGAGTCTCTACATGGCGATCGGGACGGCCCGCAACACCGGCCTCCACAGATCACCGGAACCCCCCTTCAACCCAAGGACCACGCCAGGGAACCTGGCGGTCGGCCCTTCCCTTGTTGGGGGATTCGTGAAAGCGTTCACATTCACAAGCACTTGCAGTTATACCAAGGAGAGGTAGCAGCCATGGACTGGCGTCACAACGCCGTTTGCCGCGAGGAAGACCCCGAGCTCTTCTTCCCCATCGGCAACACCGGTCCCGCGCTGCTGCAGATCGAGGAAGCCAAGGCCGTCTGCCGTCGCTGCCCGGTGATCGAGAACTGCCTCCAGTGGGCGCTCGAGTCCGGTCAGGACTCCGGCGTCTGGGGTGGTCTCAGCGAGGACGAGCGTCGCGCGATGAAGCGCCGCGCCGCCCGCAACCGGGCCCGTCAGGCCTCCGCCTGACACCCCCCTGCTGACAGCCTGAGCTTGGCGGCGCATACATCGCGTATGCATCTCCCGCCCCCGAGCCGCAGCGCGCAGTTCCCCCGCAGTGCTCGGCACCGCTCGAGCAGGGGGACCCCGAGGAACGAGCATCAGCCCCGGACCACTTCACGGTCCGGGGTCTTTTGCTGCCCGGGCCTTTCGCTGCCCGGGCCTTTCGCTGCCCGGGCCTTTTGCTGCCCGGGGTCTGTTGCTGTGCCACCGGTACGGACAGCGCGCTACGTGTGCGACCGCACGGGGATGTCCAGGATCACCCTGGTCCCCCGGTCCGGGGCCGGCACCATGTCGAAGGTGCCGCTCAACTCGCCCTCCACCAGGGTCCGTACGATCTGCAACCCGAGGTTGCCTGCGGTGTGCGGGTCGAAGTCCTCGGGCAGACCCACGCCGTCGTCCTGCACGGTGACCAGCAGCCGGGCCTCCTTGGAGGTGCCGCCGCGGACCGCGGACACCTCGACGGTGCCGGTGTCCCCCTCGCCGAAGCCGTGCTCCAGCGCGTTCTGCAGAACCTCGGTCAGCACCATCGACAGCGGGGTGGCGACCTCCGCGTCGAGTATCCCGAAGCGGCCCGAACGCCGGCCGGTGACCTTGCCCGGTGAGATCTCGGCGACCATCGCGAGCACCCGGTCGGCGATCTCGTCGAACTCCACCCGCTCGTCCAGATTCTGGGACAGCGTCTCGTGCACGATCGCGATGGACCCCACCCGCCGGACGGCCTCCTCCAGCGCTGCACGGCCGCGCTCGGAACCGATGCGGCGGGCCTGGAGCCGCAGCAGCGCCGCCACCGTCTGGAGATTGTTCTTCACGCGGTGGTGGATCTCCCGGATGGTCGCGTCCTTGGTGATCAACTCGCGTTCGCGGCGGCGAAGTTCGGTGACGTCCCGGAGCAGGACCAGGGACCCGATGCGGGCGCCCTTGGGCTTGAGCGGGATCGCCCGGAACTGGATCACCCCGTCGTTCGACTCGATCTCGAACTCGCGCGGCGCCCAGCCGCTCGCCACCTTGGCCAGCGCCTCGTCCACCGGACCGCGCGAGGGCGCCAGTTCGGCGGTCGTCTGCCCGAGGTGATGGCCCACCAGGTCGGCGGCGAGCCCCATGCGGTGAAAGGCGGACAGGGCGTTGGGCGAGGCGTACTGGACGATGCCGTCGGCGTCGAGGCGGATCAGCCCGTCGCCCACGCGGGGCGAGGCGTCCATCTCCAGCTGCTGGTTCGCGAACGGGAAGGCGCCGGCCGCGATCATCTGGGCGAGGTCGGAGGCGCTCTGGAGATAGGTGAGCTCCAGCCGGCTCGGGGTGCGCACGGTGAGGAGGTTGGTGTTGCGGGCGATGACGCCGAGGACGCGCCCCTCGCGCCGTACGGGGATCGACTCGACCCGCACGGGGACCTCCTCGCGCCACTCCGGGTCGCCCTCGCGCACGATGCGGCCCTCGTCCAGGGCCGCGTCCAGCATGGGCCGGCGGCCGCGCGGCACCAGATGGCCCACCATGTCGTCCTGGTAGGAGGTCGGGCCGGTGTTGGGGCGCATCTGCGCGACGGAGACGTAGCGGGTGCCGTCCCGGGTGGGGACCCACAGGACCAGGTCGGCGAAGGAGAGGTCGGAGAGCAGCTGCCACTCCGAGACCAGCAGATGGAGCCACTCGAGATCGGTGTCGTCGAGGGCTGTGTGCTGGCGTACGAGCTCGTTCATGGAGGGCACGTCAGCGAGCGTACCCGGGGGTCGGTACCGCCCCCGGAAACACCCGCGGGCCGCGGCGCCTGGGAGGGACCCTCAACCCTCTTCGGCACCGCAGCCCGGAGCTGTATCGGCCGTGGGGTGTGCGGTCCCGGTCGGCCGAAGGTCGAGGAGCCGGCGCAGTCAGGGCAGAGAGCTCCGGATCCTCGGTCCGCCTTCCTGTGCGGGGAAGGCAGGCTTACTGTGTTCCTTACGCATTGTGGACTAGACCACTGCCCGTGTAAATGCGTCGGAACCCCGTTCTTTGCTGTCCTGCCGACACCCGGCCGAGGGCACGGGCGTCCACCGGGCAGCCTAACCCGTGAAAGCCCTGTCCGGGGCCGGAGAGGCGGGGCGTTTTCGGGCGGGCGGCCGCCGGGGCGGCGGTTCCGCCTGGGAGGGCGGGAGCCTCTCTGCTAGATTGAGATTGGTCTAAACCACATGTCCCGAGCGCCGGGGCGCCAGAACCAGTCGAGACCTTCTGAAGATCGGCAGGCCCACCGTGGAAGTTGTCATCGTTGCGGACGCCGAGGCGGGCGGCGAACTCATCGCCGAGGCCATGGCACAGCTCCTGCGGCGCAAGCCCGACGCCCTGCTGGGCGTCGCCACGGGTTCCACGCCGCTGCCCGTCTACGAGGCGCTGGCACAGCGGGTGGCATCCGGCGCCGTGGACACCTCGCGGGCGCGGATCGCCCAGCTCGACGAGTACGTGGGGCTGCCCGCCGACCACCCCGAGTCCTACCGCTCGGTGCTGCGGCGCCAGGTCCTGGAGCCGCTCGGGATCGCCATGGACGCCTTCATGGGCCCGGACGGCACGGCCGAGGACGTGCCGGGGGCCTGCGCGGCGTACGACCGGGAGCTGGCCGAGGCCGGCGGTGTGGACCTCCAGCTGCTCGGGATCGGCACGGACGGGCACATCGGGTTCAACGAGCCGTGCTCCTCGCTCGCCTCCCGCACCCGGATCAAGACGCTGACCGAGCAGACCCGGGTGGACAACGCCCGCTTCTTCGACGGCGACATCGAGCAGGTCCCCCACCACGTCATCACCCAGGGCATCGGCACCATCCTGGAGGCCCGCCACCTCGTGCTGCTGGCCACCGGCGAGGGCAAGGCCGACGCGGTCGCCGCGACCGTCGAGGGGCCGGTGGCGGCGGTCTGCCCGGCCTCCGCGCTGCAGCTGCACCCGCATGCCACGGTGGTCGTCGACGAGGCCGCCGCGTCCAAGCTGAAGCTCGCCGACTACTTCCGGCACACCTACGCGAACAAGCCGGAGTGGCAGGGCATCTGACCCCCGCCCATGGTCTGGACCACCCCTTGCGCCCGGGGGTATACAAAGGGGATCACGGAGCGTGCGGGGCACACACCTGTCCCGAGCCGTGCCACGATGTCAGCCGTGGCCGATGGGGATGTCGGTCGTTTCGGCATCCGGAGCCGGGAAGGCAGAGCATGAGCACCGACGTCAGCAGTGCGGAGAACGAGGGTGGGACCGCGGTCCGTACGGCGCGTGTGCCCAAGTACTACCGGCTGAAGAAGCACCTGCTCGACATGACCGAGACGGCACCGCCCGGCACGCCGGTCCCGCCGGAGCGCACGCTGGCGGCGGAGTTCGACACCTCGCGCACCACCGTGCGCCAGGCGCTCCAGGAGCTGGTGGTCGAGGGGCGGCTGGAGCGCATCCAGGGCAAGGGCACGTTCGTGGCCAAGCCCAAGGTCTCCCAGGCGCTCCAGCTCACCTCGTACACCGAGGACATGCGCGCGCAGGGTCTCGAGCCGACCTCGCAGCTGCTCGACCTGGGCTACATCACGGCCGACGACCGGCTCGCCGGGCTGCTCGACATCGCGCCGGGCGGCCGGGTGCTGCGCATCGAGCGGCTGCGCATGGCCAACGGCGAGCCGATGGCCATCGAGACGACCCATCTGAGTGCCAAGCGCTTTCCCGCGCTGCGCCGCAGCCTGGCGAAGTACACCTCCCTGTACACCGCCCTCGCCGAGGTGTACGACGTCCATCTGGCGGAGGCCGAGGAGACCATCGAGACCTCGCTGGCCACCCCGCGGGAGGCCGGTCTGCTCGGCACGGACGTGGGCCTGCCGATGCTGATGCTCTCCCGGCACTCGCGGGACCGCGACGGCCAGCCGGTGGAGTGGGTGCGCTCGGTGTACCGGGGTGACCGGTACAAGTTCGTCGCGCGTCTCAAGCGCCCCCAGGAGTGAGCCCCGAGACCGCTTCGGAAGAGTGCTGTATCCGGACAAACTAGGTGGTTGACAAGGTTTTCGTTGCTGTTGCCTCTCGTTTGGGCGGCGCCTGAATACCGCTCTGCGGAGGAGGGGTTCCGACCGCGCCGCACACTGACCTACATTTCCGCGCATTGCAGCCGGTGATCAGTGAGGGGACGGTAGCCGCCCGATGTCGCAAGCTCCAGAAAACCCGGGAGGGCCGGTGGTGACGCCCGTGCGCGTCGTCATCGCCCTCTGTCTCGTCGCACCGTTCGTGGCCATGCTGTGGGTCGGTTCGTACGCGAAGACCGACCCCGTCGTCATCGGTATCCCGTTCTTCTACTGGTACCAGATGCTGTGGGTGCTGATCTCCACCGCGCTGACGATGACGGCCTACAAGCTCTGGCAGCGTGACCAGCGCGCCCGCTCGGCCTCGAAGGGCGGTGCGTCGCAGTGAACGACGGCGTCAACGGCGTGGCACTCGCCGTCTTCATCTTCTTCTTCCTGCTCGTCACGGCCATGGGGTTCATGGCCGCGCGCTGGCGCAAGGCCGAGAACGAGCACAGCCTCGACGAATGGGGTCTGGGCGGGCGGTCGTTCGGCACCTGGGTCACCTGGTTCCTGCTCGGCGGCGACCTGTACACCGCCTACACCTTCGTCGCCGTACCCGCGGCGATCTACGCGGCGGGCGCGGCCGGGTTCTTCGCGGTGCCGTACACGATCCTGGTGTACCCGCTGATCTTCACCTTCCTGCCCCGCCTGTGGTCGGTGTCGCACAAGCACGGCTATGTGACGACGTCCGACTTCGTGCGCGGCCGGTTCGGCTCGAAGGGTCTGTCGCTGGCCGTCGCGGTCACCGGCATCCTGGCGACGATGCCCTACATCGCGCTCCAGCTGGTCGGCATCCAGGCCGTGCTCGACGTGATGGGCGTCGGCGGCGGCGAGGACACCAACTGGTTCATCAAGGACCTGCCGATCCTGATCGCCTTCGCGGTGCTGGCCGCGTACACGTACTCGTCGGGTCTGCGGGCCCCCGCGCTGATCGCCTTCGTGAAGGACACCCTGATCTACATCGTCATCGTGGTGGCGATCATCTACATCCCGATCAAGCTGGGCGGTTTCGACGAGATCTTCGCCTCCGCGCGGGAGGCCTACAGCGAGACCAACCCGGCCACCGGCGCGCCGCGCGGTTCGCTGGTGCCGGGCGAGGCGAGCCAGTGGACGTACGCCACGCTGGCGTTCGGCTCCGCGCTGGCGCTGTTCATGTACCCGCACTCGATCACCGCGACGCTGTCCTCGCGCAGCCGTGAGGTGATCCGCCGCAACACCACGATCCTGCCGCTGTACTCGCTGATGCTGGGGCTGCTGGCCCTGCTGGGCTTCATGGCCATCGCGGCCGGGGTCAAGGTCAGCAACGGCCAGCTGGCCATTCCGCAGCTGTTCGAGAACATGTTCCCGGACTGGTTCGCGGGCGTGGCCTTCGCGGCGATCGGCATCGGCGCCCTGGTGCCGGCGGCGATCATGTCGATCGCGGCGGCGAACCTGTTCACCCGCAACATCTACAAGGACTTCATCAAGCCGGACGCGACGCCCAAGCAGGAGACCCAGGTCTCCAAGATCGTGTCCTTGCTGGTGAAGGTGGGCGCCCTGCTCTTCGTCCTGACCATGGACAAGACGGTCGCGATCAACTTCCAGCTGCTCGGCGGCATCTGGATCCTGCAGACCTTCCCGGCGCTGGTGGGCGGCCTGTTCACCCGCTGGTTCCACCGCTGGGCGCTGATCGGCGGCTGGGCGGTCGGCATGATCTACGGCACCGCCGCCGCCTACGGTGTCTCCTCGCCGACGCAGAAGCACTTCGGCGGGTCGTCGGAGGAGATCCCGGGCATCGGCGAGATCGGCTACATCGGTCTCACGGCCTTCGTGCTCAACGTCGTGGTCACGGTCGTCCTGACCTTCGTCATGCGGGCCCTCAAGGCGCCCGAGGGCATCGACCAGACCAAGCCGGAGGACTACACGGTGGACGCGGGCGACGCCGGCGTCCAGGTGGAGCTCCCGCCGGCCACGGCGGGCAGCAGCAGCCACTGACGCCGCAGCCGCTCTGGAACGACGGGCCGCCGGAGAATTCCGGCGGCCCGTCGCCGTACCCGTCCGGCACACTCCCCCCATGGACATCGTCATCAGACCTGTGCGGCCCGGGGAGTACGAGGAACTCGGTGACATCACCGCCGAGGCGTATCTGCTGGACGGACTGCTGGACTTCGGGGAGAGCGACCGGTATCTCGACGAACTGCGTGACGTGGCGAAGCGGGCGGCCGCGGCCGAGGTGCTGGTGGCCACCGAGCGCGGGGCGCTGCTGGGCGGGGTGACCTTCGTGCCGGGCCCCGGGCCGATGGCCGACATAGCGGCACCGGACGAGGCGGAGATGCGGATGCTGGCGGTGGCCCGCGCGGGCCGCGGCCGCGGCGCCGGGGAGGCCCTCGTGCGCGCCTGTGTCGAGCGGGCCCGGGCGATCGGGGGGCGCCGGCGGATCGTGCTGTCGACCCAGCGCACCATGCACGCCGCCCACCGCATCTACGAGCGGGTGGGCTTCACCCGCACCCCGGAGCGGGACTGGAACCCGCTGCCGGAGCTGGACGACATCACGCTCATGACCTACGAGCTGACGCTCTGACACCAGCACGGCACAACATATGGGGTTGTCGGCGACACCCGGCACAAGATGTATGCTCATGCTCGCTGTCGTCGCAGGGGAATCCGGTGTGAATCCGGAACTGTCCCGCAACGGTGTACCCATGCCTGCCCGCTTCCGGGCGCATGGGCGTCAGTCCGAGGACCTGCCGACAGTGCACCCGGCCGTCCGGTCCGGGTGCCCCGACGTCCGGGCCTCGCGGAATGGGCCGGTGGACGCGGCGCCGCGTGCGCTCGTGTGCTGCCCCCTGCGCTCTTCGAGGCCCCGTGCCGAGCGAGGGAGAGCCCCACGTGACCATCGCGCCAGCCGATCCGGCTTCAGCGATCGACGTGCCCGAGGAGAGCGGCGGCCCCGGTGCCGCGCTGCTGCGGACCCTGACCGAGCTGACCGCCGACCTGCCCGACGCCGACCCCGGCCGGGTCGCCGCCGCCGCGCTGCGCGGCCGGTCCGCGGACGCCGACGAGACGGAGCTGCGGGAACTGGCCACCGAGGAGGCCGCCGGGCTGATCTCCGAGGACCCGGCCTACTCCCGGCTCGCGGCCCGGCTGCTGACCCTCGGCATCCGCGCCGAGGCCGCCGCCCAGGGCGTCACGTCGTTCACCCGGTCCGTCGCGACCGGCCACCGCGAGGGGCTCATCGCCGACCGCACCGCCGCGTTCGTCCGGCGGCACGGCGACCGGCTCGACGGGCTGATCGACCCCGGCGCCGACGACCGCTTCGGCTACTTCGGCCTGCGCACCCTGCACAGCCGCTACCTGCTGCGCCACCCGGTCACCCGCAAGGTCGTCGAGACGCCCCAGCACTTCCTGCTGCGGGTCGCCGCCGGTCTCGCCGAGGACGACAGCGCGCGCTCGGTGGAGGAGGTCGCCGCGCTGTACACGCTGATGAGCCGCCTGGAGTACCTGCCCTCCTCCCCCACCCTGTTCAACTCCGGCACCCGGCACCCGCAGATGTCGTCCTGCTATCTGCTGGACTCCCCCAAGGACGAGCTGGACTCCATCTACGACCGCTACCACCAGGTCGCCCGGCTCTCCAAGCACGCCGGCGGCATCGGTCTGGCCTACTCCCGCATCCGCTCACGGGGTTCGCTGATCCGCGGCACCAACGGGCACTCCAACGGCATCGTCCCGTTCCTGAAGACGCTGGACGCCTCGGTCGCCGCGGTCAACCAGGGCGGGCGGCGCAAGGGCGCGGCGGCGGTCTACCTGGAGACCTGGCACTCCGACATCGAGGAGTTCCTGGAGCTGCGCGACAACACCGGTGAGGACGCCCGCCGTACGCACAACCTGAACCTCGCGCACTGGGTGCCGGACGAGTTCATGCGCCGGGTGGCCGACGACGGGCCGTGGTCGCTGTTCTCCCCCGCGGACGTGCCGGAGCTGGTCGACCTGTGGGGCGAGGAGTTCGACGCGGCGTACCGGGCCGCCGAGGCCGAGGGCCTGGCGCGCAGGACGCTCCCGGCGCGGGAGCTGTACGGCCGGATGATGCGCACCCTCGCGCAGACCGGCAACGGCTGGATGACCTTCAAGGACACGGCCAACCGGACGGCGAACCAGACGGCGGCCCCGGGCCATGTCATCCACTCCTCGAACCTGTGCACGGAGATCCTCGAGGTCACCGACGACGGGGAGACCGCGGTCTGCAACCTGGGGTCGGTCAACCTCGGCGCCTTCGTGCGGCAGGGGGACATCGACTGGGAGCGCCTCGACGCCACGGTGCGCACGGCCGTGACGTTCCTCGACCGGGTCGTCGACATCAACTTCTACCCGACCGAGCAGGCGGGCCGCTCCAACGCCAGGTGGCGCCCCGTCGGTCTGGGCGCCATGGGCCTTCAGGACGTCTTCTTCCAGCTGCGGCTGCCCTTCGACTCCCCGGAGGCGAAGGCCCTGTCCACGCGGATCGCGGAGCGGATCATGCTCGCCGCCTACGAGACCTCCGCCGACCTGGCCGAGCGCGCCGGCCCGCTGCCCGCGTGGGAGGAAACCCGCACCGCGCGAGGCGTGCTGCACCCCGACCACTACGACGTCGAGCCGGCCTGGCCGGAGCGCTGGGCGGCGCTGCGGACGCGGATCGCGGCCACCGGGATGCGCAACGCGCTGCTGCTGGCGATCGCGCCGACCGCCACCATCGCGTCGATCGCGGGGGTGTACGAGTGCATCGAGCCGCAGGTGTCCAACCTGTTCAAGCGCGAGACGCTGTCCGGGGAGTTCCTCCAGGTCAACTCGTACCTGGTGGACGATCTGAAGCAGCTCGGCGTGTGGGACGCGCGCACCCGTGAGGCGCTGCGCGAGGCGGGCGGCTCGGTGCAGGACTTCGCGTGGATCCCCGAGGAGGTGCGCCGGCTGTACCGCACGGCGTGGGAGATCCCGCAGCGCGGTCTGATCGACATGGCCGCCGCCCGCACGCCGTACCTGGACCAGGCGCAGTCGCTCAATCTGTTCCTGGAGACACCGACCATCGGCAAGCTCTCCTCGATGTACGCCTACGCCTGGAAACAGGGCCTGAAGACCACGTACTACCTGCGGTCCCGCCCGGCGACCCGGATCGCCCGGGCGGCGCGCGCCACCGCTGCCGTCCCCGCCCGGCAGACGCCCGGCCCCGAAGCGGTCGCCTGCTCCCTGGAAAACCCCGAGTCCTGCGAGGCCTGCCAGTGATGACCGACAAGAACCTGCTCGACCCCGGTTTCGAGCTGACGCTCCGCCCGATGCGCTATCCGGACTTCTACGAGCGCTACCGGGACGCCATCAAGAACACCTGGCACGTGGAGGAGGTGGACCTGCACTCGGACGTCGCCGACCTGGCGAAGCTCAGCCCCGAGGAGCAGCACCTGATCGGACGGCTGGTGGCGTTCTTCGCCACGGGCGACTCGATCGTGGCGAACAACCTGGTGCTGACGCTGTACAAGCACATCAACTCCCCCGAGGCCCGGCTGTATCTCTCGCGGCAGCTGTTCGAGGAGGCGGTGCACGTCCAGTTCTATCTGACGCTGCTGGACACCTATCTGCCCGACCCGGACGACCGGGCGGCGGCCTTCGCGGCCGTGGAGAACATCCCGTCCATCCGGGAGAAGGCCGAGTTCTGCTTCAGGTGGATGGACTCGGTGGAGAAGATCGACCGGCTGGAGTCGCGGGCGGACCGCCGCCGCTTCCTGCTGAACCTGATCTGCTTCGCCGCGTGCATCGAGGGGCTGTTCTTCTACGGTGCCTTCGCCTACGTCTACTGGTTCCGCGGCCGGGGTCTGCTGCACGGGCTGGCGACCGGCACCAACTGGGTGTTCCGCGACGAGACGATGCACATGTCCTTCGCCTTCGACGTGGTCGACACCGTACGCAAGGAGGAGCCGGAGCTCTTCGACGAGGAGCTGGGCCGGCAGGTCACCGACATGCTGCGCGAGGCGGTCGAGGCGGAGCTGCAGTTCGCGCGCGACCTGTGCGGGGACGGCCTGCCGGGCATGAACACCGAGTCGATGCGGCAGTACCTGGAGTGCGTCGCCGACCAGCGGCTGGTGCGGCTCGGCTTCGCGCCGGTGTACGGCTCGGAGAACCCGTTCTCCTTCATGGAGCTCCAGGGGGTCCAGGAGCTGACGAACTTCTTCGAGCGGCGTCCGTCCGCGTACCAGGTCGCCGTGGAGGGCACGGTCGACCTGGACGAGGACTTCTGAACGGGACGCCGGGGAGCGGTGCGCCCCGGTGCCGCCTCACGCCGCCCTTGCGGTGCGGTGTGGGGCGGCGCCCCGGGCCCGCTTGATCTGCCGGTCGATCCGGCGGTCGTGCGCGATGCCGATCAGGGCGGGGAGGATCATCAGGACGAACAGGCCGGTGACGGCCACCATCGCGATCACTGCTTCCATCTGCGCCGTAGTCATGTCACCACTGTCGCCCCTGACACTCCTTACCAACAGTGGCAGGACTGCCGTAGACCCTCGATTTACTGCCAGCGGCGCGGCACACTGGGAACCATGCTGAAGAACGTGGCCGCCGTCCTCCTCGACGGTGTGAACCCCTTCGAACTCGGAGTCGTCTGCGAGGTCTTCGGCGTCGACCGCAGCGACGACGGACTGCCGGTCTACGACTTCGCGGTCGTCTCCGCCGACGGCCCGACCGTGCGCAGCAACTCGGGCTTCGCGCTGCAGGTCGAGCACGGTCTGGAGCGTCTGGAGACGGCCGACCTCATCACCGTGCCCGCCGGGTCCTCCTACGTTTCCCGCCGGTTCCCGCCCGAGCTGCTGGACGCCCTGCGCCGGGCCGTGGACCGGGGCGCCCGGGTGCTGAGCGTCTGCTCGGGCGTGTTCGTGCTCGCCGCCGCCGGGCTCCTCGACGGCCGGCGGGCCGCCTCCCACTGGAAGCACGCGGAGGAGCTGACCAGGCAGTATCCGCATCTGACCGTGGAACCGGACGTGCTCTACGTCGACGAGGACCCGGTGATCACCTCCGCCGGCACCGCCGCCGGGATCGACGCCTGTCTGCATCTGGTGCGCAAGGAGCAGGGGCCGGAGGTCGCCAACAAGATCGCCCGGCGCATGGTGGTGCCCCCGCACCGCGAGGGGGGCCAGGCCCAGTACATCGAGCGCCCGCTGCCCCGGACCGGCGTCGACACCGTCGCCGAGGTGCTGGTGTGGATGGAGCGGCACCTCGACGAGGAGGTCACCGTCGAGCAGCTCGCCGACCGCGCCCACATGTCCCCGCGCACGTTCGCCCGCCGCTTCCAGCAGGAGACCGGCACCACACCCTACCGCTGGATCCTGCGCCAGCGGGTGCTGCTGGCCCAGCATCTGCTGGAGGCGACGGACGAGACCGTGGACGCGATCGCGGGCCGCACCGGCTTCGGCAACGCGGCGGCGCTGCGCCACCACTTCGTGCGCGCCGTGGGCACCACCCCGCAGGCCTACCGGCGCGCGTTCCGGGGCCCGGAGGCCGCCTGACGCGCGCCGGAGGAGCCGGACGGGCCGGTCAGCGGGGCAGTGCCCGCAGCATCAGCCGGCGCGGCCGGAGCGTGATGCCGATCCGCGGCCGGATGTCGGAGCCGGGCGCGTGCTCGAACCGGAAGGCGGAGGCGACCGCCGCGGTGATGAGCGTGAGCTCGGCCATGGAGAAGTGGTCACTGGGGCATTTGCGGTTGCCCACGCTGAAGGGGCTCATCGCGTACTTGGGGACGTCCTTGGACCGTTCGGGGAGCCAGCGGTCCGGGTCGAACTCCTCGTGCCGCTCGTACGACCGCCGGTCGCGCTGGATGGCGTACGGGCTGTAGATGAGGTCCGCCCCCTTGGGAATGCGGTATCCGCCGAGTTCCGTGTCGGTCACCGCGCGGCGCGTCAATATCCAGACGGCCGGATGCAACCGGAGGGCCTCGGTGACGACATTCGCGGTGTACGTCAGCTTTCGGACGTCCTCGAATGCGACGGGCCGGTCACCGACGACGGCTTTCACCTCGTCGCGGATCTTGTCGCCCAGTTCCGGGTGCTCGGTGAGAACCAAGAGGAGAGACATCACCGTGGATCCGACGGTTTCGGCGCCGGGGGTGAGTATGGCGATGACCTGATCGTGGATCTCCTGTTCCCCAATGGGCTCGCCATTGTCGTTCTTCGCCTCCAGCAAAGCCGTCAGCAAATCGTTCGGCTTTTGACCGCTTGCCCGTCGGTCGGCGACGATCTCGTCCACCAGGACATGCAAATCGGCCAGGGCCCGGTTGAATTCGCGGTTGGCCGGGAGCGGAACCTTGTAGAGCGGCCCGAGCGGCACCACCATGCGCTGGTACATGCCGCTGAACAGTGCCGCGAGGTCGGCGCAGATGCGGTCGGCCCGGGCGTCCATGTAGCTGCCGCGCATCAGGCAGCGGGCGACGACCCGGACGGCCACGCGGAAGGACTCCGACGTGACGTCCAGCACCTGGCCGGAACGCCAGCGCTCCACCAGCGCATGCGACTCCTCCGCCATGATCGGCCCGTAGGCGGGGATCGCGTCGAGCCGGAAGGCGGGCTGGATGATGCGGCGCTGGCGCCGGTGCAGCGCGCCGTTGGCGGTGGCCACGCCCTCCTTGCCGAGCAGCTCCTCCAGGGACTCCCAGAGCGGCCCGGCGATGATGTAGTCGGGACTGAGGGCCACCGCCCCGGTGAGGGCGGGGGTGGTGACGGCGTACACCGTCTTCGGGCCCAGTTTCAGGCGTACGACCTCGCCGTGGTCGCGCAGTCCGGAGAGGAAGGACAGCGGATCGCGGGCCAGTTTCCAGCCGTGGCCGAGGAGGGGGAATCCTCCGCCGGCCAGGGGCGGTTCGGACAGTGCGGTCGTGGCGGACGTCCCGGGGTTCACCGACTCGACGGTCATTTCTCACCTGCCGCTTCGTTGTTGACGTACGGGGGCGTGGACCGGTCGTCCCAGCTGTCGACTCGGTACCGGCCGGACTCGTGGTGGAACCAGTAGACGGAACTGAACCAGTTCCGCATGTTGCCGACGCACGCGCGCACGGCGGCGCTCGTTTCCTTTCCTCCCACGGTGCCGTCGTCGAGGACGTCGGCGAACCGCAGCGCGTCGCGTTCCGCATTCTGGAATTCGCGGATGCATTCCTCGACGCGGTGCCGCACTTCGGCGATGGCCTCTTCGAGGGTCAGCCCTTCGTGCGTGACGAGACTGATGCCGAGATTGTGCACCTCACTTCCGGCTATTTCCTTCGGAAGTGAGCACAGGTCGTTGTACCAGGCGGCGAATTCCTGACTGAGCAGCGCCGCCTTCCGGTACGCCGGGTTCTTCCGTACCGGGTCCGGGAGTTCACTTCCCGCACTCGGTTCCAGCAGGTCCGTCCAGATCCAGTGCGCGAAGGTGAGCCGGCGCAGTTCCAGGTATTCCTCAACGGTGGGGACGATTCCCTCCGTGCGGTTGTGGAATTCCCGGTCGTACGCCTCGATCACCGTGTGGAAGTGCCGGGCGAACCGGGCGTTCCAGCTGCCCGGCAGGAAGGTGTAGAGCCGTCGCACGCTGTCCGCGAGTCCCGCGACCACCGGATCCTCGTGACGCAGGTGGTCGGTGGGGCTGTCGAGGGCGTTGTGCAGCAGGTTCTTCAGCCGCCGCCAGGCGGTGGGCCGGCCGTGCACGATGTCGCGGTCGTGCCGGTCGTCCCAGACGAAGAACCACGCGCTGTAGTCCGCTATCGCCTGCAGGACCTCGTCGGGGGCGCCTATGTAGTACCCCGCCATAAGGTCGGTGTAGCACAGGCCATCGGCATATTCCTCCACCTTGTCCGCCGGCATGAGCCGCTTTTCGAGCAGCCATGCCCTGGTCGTTTCCTGAAGCTTCGGCCAATACGGGTGGAGTTGCCGGGGAAACGCCGCCTCGATCACCGGAAGAGACAGCGCCGGTGGAACCGCGATGGTGGTCGGTGTCGATGTGGTGCCGTGTGACAAAGCATGCACGAACAATCCCCTCTCGCCGCCAGTTGGCCTGCGCCCGTCCCCCGAGCCGGGCGCACGCCGTGCGTATCCCCGCACCTCTATTCAGCACCACAACTGACCGTTCTGGGAACGGATTTGCTTCTTTCACTACCTTTCGGCGCGCAGAGACGAACGGCGCCCGACCGGAGAGGTGTCCGGTCGGGCGCCGTGAGCGAGGCGGCGGAGGGGCTCCGCACGCCGCGTCAGTCGTTGGCGACCACGGGGTAGCGCGGCTCGTTCTCGGCCATCTGCCGCAGCGCCGCCTTGCGTTCGCGCTTGGACAGCCGGTCGATGTACAGGTAGCCGTAGAGGTGGTCGGTCTCGTGCTGCAAACACCGCGCGAAGTAGCCGGTGCCGCGCACCCGGACGGGGTTGCCCTTCTCGTCCTGCCCGGTCACCTCGGCGTAGTCGGGGCGGGCCAGCGGCGCGTACGCGGTCGGCACCGACAGACAGCCCTCACTGCCGTCGTCCAGCCGGCGCTGTTCGGCGGGCAGTTCGACCAGCTTCGGGTTGCAGATCACGCCGACGTGGCGCGCGCCCTCGTCGTCCGGGCAGTCGTAGACGAAGACCTTCAGGTCGACGCCGATCTGGTTGGCGGCCAGGCCCACGCCCTCGGCCGTGCGCTGGCTGGCGAACATGTCGGCGACCAGCTGCTGGAGTTCCTCGCCGAAGTCCGTGACGTCCTTGCACTCCCTGTGCAGCACCGGGTTTCCGACCACCGTGATCGGCCGTGAGGTGCCGCGCTCGCGCCAGGCCGCCTCGCGCTCCTCGCAGTCCTCCGTGTCGATGACGTACCCCTCGTCGTCGACGGGGAGCACGCCCGCGTACTGCTGATCGGTGTCCTGCTGAGCCATGACCGAGGTGTGCCTTCCTTGAAAAACGGGGGTTGTGATGCTGATACAGGGTACGGGCAGCTGTCTGCACGCCTGCCCTAACAGACCTCTTCGAGATCCCGCCAATCCCTGGACTCCGGGCTGTCCGCGACCCACCCGTCCAGCAACCCCCGTACCAGCGACGCCGGCGCGGCGATCCCGCACTCGCGCTCCGGCACCCACAACTGCCCGTCCGTACGGTGGCCGAGGGGCCCGGGGTGCCCCGGCTCGCTGTGGTCGTGCGGGTCCAGGTGCTCGCCCTCGCCCTCGTCGGACGGCATCCGGGACTCCGAGCACATCCGGCACAGCAGCCGCACGGACGACGACCAGTCCTCGGCGGCGAAACCGGCGTCGGAGGCCAGCTGTTCCAGCGCGTCCCGGTCGGTCTCGGACGCGGCCTCCAGCAGCACCACCCAGGTCGGCACCGGCGACGGCGCCCACAGCTCGATCTCGTCGAACACCGGGTAGGTGTGCCCGGCGGCGGTGCTGCGCTCGCCGTGCGGCACGCCGTCATGCAGGACGACCTCGCCCCAGCGGCGCCCGGAGGACGGCAGCGGAATGGACAGCACCTCGATCCGGGCGGGGTCCAGGCGCCGGCCCCACACGACCTCCGCCTCCCCTTCCGGGGACAGCCGCACGGCCGCGCTGCCCAGGTCCATGCCGAGGGGCTCGCCGGAGTCGGTGGCAGGTCCCGGCACCTTCAGCCCGTAGGCCTGCCAGGCCCGCCGGGCCAGCGGCCAGTCCTGCAACGCGGTGGCGGCGATGCCGACGTTCCACCAGTCGGGCGCCCCGGTGTCGCGGTCGAGCAGCGCCACGGCGCGCAGGCCCGCCGAACGCGCCTGCTCCCAGTCGTGCCGGAACTTGTGCAGCAGCGCCAGATTGAACCAGGACTCCGAGAGCCAGGGTTCCAGATCGGCGGCACGTGTCAGCAGCGCTCCCGCGTCCTCGTACCGGCCGTCGCCGATGAGCGTGAACGCGCGATCCGTGGCCTGCCGCCAGGAGGCGGAGGGCCGGTGCCGTCCCTTGCCGAAGATCCTCACGATTCCCGCCTGCCAGTTCCGTTCGGTGGGCCGGCTGTGTCGGTCCGCGCCCCCGGACACCCTCTCCTTCGCATCCAACCACGTACGGCCACAAGGACGCTCATTACCCATGGGTTACCCAGCCTCGCAGGGGGTCAGACAGCCCCGCGCGAGGCTCTCACCACGTCCGCTCTCCGTATGCACGCGCCCCCTCCGTGTTCCGTGACAGCACCCGGGCCAGCGCCTCGACGACCTCCGGCGCATACTCCCCGGCGGTACCGAGCCGCAGTTCCTCCAGCGCGGTCAGCGGCCCGCCGGGACCTCCTTCCCTGGACTTCTCCTCGTACGCGTTCACCACCCGGACGATCCGCGCGGCGAGCGGTTGCTCATGGTGCGGGTCGGCCTGGCGTTCGACGATCCCGGCCACCCGGGGGTCGACCCCCGTCTGCCGCACCACGGCGCCGCCGAGCAGCGCGATCCGCCGCTGCTCGGAGACCGGCAGTCCGGCGGTGGCCCCCGCGGGGACCGGGTCGACGAGGCTGAGCTGGCCGATGTCGTGCATCAGCGCCGCGTACTCCAGCACGGTCAGCTCGGGCTCGGTCAGCCCGAGGTCCCGGCCCACCGCCTGGCTGAGCGAGGCGACCCGGCGGGCGTGACCGGCGGGGGTGTACCCGGCGATCTCGGTGGCCCGCGCGAGGGACGCGATGGTCTGCCGGTAGGTGGCGCGGACGGCCGCGTACCGCCGGTAGGACAGCTGGGCCAGCAGCAGGGGCACGGAGAACACGGGCAGCGCCCACAGGCCCACGACGGCGACCCCGAGCGCCATCACGGCACCGGTGGCGATGACGGCGGCGCCGATGCCGGGAACGGCCCGCAGCTCGTCGCGCAGCAGCGGCGGGAAGGGCCAGCCGGTGCGGGAGTGGGCCAGCGCGGCGGCGAGCACGGCGTCGCACAGCGCGGTGAGGGACAGCAGGGCGAGCAGCAGCAGGGCGTGGGCGGAGCCGCCCCAGTCGTCGAAGGCGCCCCGGGTGTACAGCGGCTGGAAGCACAGGGCGACGAAGCCGACGGTGAGCACCCGTCGGGCGGCCGGGTCGAGGGCGGGCCCGTCGCCGCGCCCCACGTGCGGCACGCTGCCGAGCAGGGACGCGGCGAGCACCACGGTGACGACCTGGGCGGCGCCGTGGTGGGTGGGCCGCCCCGCGGTCTCGGCGAGCAGCGCGTACGACAGGGAGCCCGCGGCGGCCAGCGGCGCGGCCTCGCGGATCCGGATCCCGTTGCGCCGGGTGAGCTCGCCGACCGTGACGAGCACCCCGAAGGCCAGGGCGGCGCCCCGTTCCTCGACGCCGTGGTAGAGGGTGCTGCCGAGGGACCCCGCCGCGAGGACGGCGGCGCAGAGGTGCACGACGGTGTGCAGCCGCGGCCTCACCGCCGGGCCCCGGACCGGTCGGTCACCGGTGCGGCGGGCCCCGGCAGGGCGGTGGAGCGGTCGTCGGCGGCGGTCACCGCCGGGTGCCAGCCGGACCGGGCGATGGCCCGGGACAGCGCGCCGACCATCCGCGGGTCGAAGTGGGTGCCGGCGCACCGGCGGAGCTCCTCGAGCGCCGCGGGCACGGGCCGGGCCCTGCTGTAGGTGCGGTTGGAGGTCATCGCGTCGAAGGCGTCGGCGACCGCGACCACCCGCGCGGGCTCGGGGATCTGACCGCCCGCCAGCCCGTAGGGGTAGCCCGAGCCGTCCAGCCGCTCGTGGTGGTGCAGCACCGCCGCGCGGGCCTCGCCGAGGAAGGAGATCCCCCGCACCATCTCGTGCCCGTACTCGGGGTGCAGTTCGATCACCCGGCGTTCCTCGGGGGTCAGCGGGCCGTTCTTGGTGAGCAGCCGGGTGGGGACGCCGAGCTTGCCGACGTCGTGCAGGATGCCGGCGAAGCGCAGCACCTCGACCCGTTCGTCGTCCAGGCCGAGTTCCCGCGCGATCATCATCGAGGCGCGTCCGACGCGCTCGCTGTGTCCGCGCGTGTAGCCGTCCTTGATGTCGACGGCCTGCACGAGCGCGCGGATCGTGGCCTGGTGGGCGGCCCGCTCCCGGTGGTACTGGGCGAACGCCCACCACGAGACGCCCATCGGCAGCAGCACCGGCAGCGCCGCCGTGGGGCCGTAGTCGCTGCGCCACAGCAGCGCCATCATGAGCCCGGCGAGGCCGTGCACGGTGAGCGGCACCAGCGATCTGAGGAACTGCCGCCACCACGCGGCGGGGCCCGCCGTCGGGCGCCCGCGCGGTGGCCCGCCGGACGCCGTGGCCGGGATGCCGCCGTCGAGCAGGGTGAGCACCAGGCAGAACGCCAGGACCGCGGCCCCGGCCGCCGCCAGCGCGCCCGGTACCTCGCAGTCGGCCACCGTGGTCTTCCCCCCGGCCGCCGCGTGGACGCGGCTCGCCGCCCACACGGCGAGCACCAGCTGGGCGGCCCGCCAGAGCCTGCGCGCCGCGTGCGGCCGTTGCTCCACGGGCAGCAGCAGCGCCCCGGGCAGCGCGACCAGCGCGGCGGCGTACGGCGGCAGCAGGAAGGCCCCGGCGAGCAGCACGGGGTGGAAGGTGCCGCCCGGGTGCGGGGCGGCGACGAGGCGCGACCGGGCGAGGCGCTCGCATCCGGCGTACAGCGCCGCCAGCAGGGCGACCGGCCACCAGGAGACGCGGACGTCCGCGAGGGCCTCCGGCGCGGTGAGGACCGGCGGCGGGACCAGACAGAGCAGGGCCGGCAGGGTGACACCGGCGACATACAGCTTGGTCCGCGCCGGTAACGCCTCCATGAGCCCCCACCCCCGACCGTGCCCACGGCACCCGGTCCGCCGTCTGCCAGGATCTGGAGCCTAGGCCGGAGGCGGGTGCCTCCACAGGCCGATAACCCGCGGATTAGCACGTACGAGTGACACGAGGCCGGGGAAACCGGCGAGGTGTCAGGGCTCCTGGGGTGTGGCCGGCGAGGCCGTGACGTCCTGGTCGGGCACGGTCTGGCCGGAGCGGATCAGATCGATCCGGCCCATGACCTTGGAGCGCAGGTCGCCCGGCACGTCGTCATGTCCGCAACAGCGCTTGACGAGCTTCTTCACCGCCTGCTCGAGCCCGTACTTCTCCAGGCACGGCGAGCATTCCTCGAAGTGGTGCTCGAACTTCACACGGTCCGCATTCGGCATCTCACGATCGAGGAACTCGTAGAGATGATCGAGGATTTCGCTGCAATCCGTCTCGTGCGGCTCTCCGCAGCTCATGACCCCGAGCCTTTCGCTTCGTTCGACTCTCCGACACCGGCCGGGACCAGACCGCGCTCGCGCGCGTAGTCCTCGAGCATGCCGCGCAGCTGACGTCGGCCCCGGTGCAGCCGGGACATCACCGTACCGATGGGTGTCCCCATGATGTCGGCGATCTCCTTGTAGGCAAAGCCCTCGACATCGGCGAGATACACCGCGATGCGGAACTCCTCGGGGATCGCCTGCAACGCTTCCTTGACGTCCGAGTCGGGCAGGTGGTCCAGCGCCTGCGACTCCGCGGAGCGCAGACCCGTGGACATGTGCGACTCGGCGCGGGCGAGCTGCCAGTCCTCGATCTCCTCGGCCGCGCTGCGCTGGGGTTCGCGCTGCTTCTTGCGGTACGAGTTGATGAAGGTGTTGGTGAGGATCCGGTACAGCCACGCCTTGAGGTTGGTGCCTTCGCGGAACTGGTGGAAGGACGCGTACGCCTTGGCGTAGGTCTCCTGCACCAGGTCCTCGGCGTCGGCCGGGTTGCGCGTCATGCGCAGCGCCGCCGAGTACATCTGGTCGAGGAACTCGAGCGCGTCCCGCTCGAAGCGCGCGCTGCGCTCCGCGGTCGTCTCCGCGCCCGTGCTGCCCCTGCCCTCGGGCTGCCCCGCCTGGCCGTGTTCGGTCCCTGCGTCGGTACCGGGAACCGGACCCACCTCCTCCAACGTCGTCGTGAGGCCGAAACCGGTCTCACTCGAATCGGAGGATAGACGACGATCCGGTCCGCCCGCCGCCCGAATAGGGGCCGTCTTGGCCGCGTGCAACACCGACCAGTCCAGGTCGGCGCGGGCACTTCGGCTCGGGCAGAACGTGGAACCCATGCGGTGGACTTCCTCTCCTACGGCGGCATGCCGTCGACCGGCATATACGTCCGTCCCAACAGCGCGGGCCGCCCGGGCATTCCCGGCGCCTCAGCCGAGCGTGCCGGTCCAGCGCACGACCGCGTCCGTGACGACCGTCACGGCCTCCTCCTGCGTGAGGCCTGCCCGTTTGGGCACGGCGAGGCCGTGATCGCCGTGGGGCACCTCGACCAGCTCGTAGGTCCCCTCGGGGAACTCCGCGGGCCTGCCGAAGGGGTCGTTGCCGCCCTGGACGACGAGCGTGGGCACCCCGGCGCCCAGCAGTTCGTCCGCCCGGGACTTCTCCGGCCTCCCGGGCGGATGCAGGGGGAAGCTGAGGGCGAGCACCGCGTGGGCGCCGAGTTCCCGGGCGGTGCGGCAGGCCACCCGGGCGCCGGCGCTGCGCCCGCCCGCGATCACCGGCAGGCCCGGACCGGTCAGCGCGGGCCAGACACCCCGCCAGCCGGTGTCCAGGGTCTTCGGCGCGGGGGCGACCTTCTTGCCGGCCACCCGCCAGGGCTGTTCCACGAGGGCGACGGTCACGCCGTGCGCGGGCAGCTCGGCGGCGAGCGCCTGGAGGTCCCGGGCCCCGATGCCGCCGCCGGCGCCGTGGCTCAGCGCGAGGACGAGGCGGGCGGGGGGCGGGGCGCGGTGCCAGGTGACGCGGGCGGGGCCGGCGTCGGTCTCGACGGTCTGTGCCGTGCCGGTCGTGCCGGTCGTGCCGGTCGTGCCGGTCGTGCCGGTCGTGCCGGTCGTGCCGGTCGTGCCGGTCGTGCCGGTCGAGCCGGTCGAGCCGGGGGTTTCTGTCGTGTCGGGGGTCACGTCAGAAGAGTGTGCCCTCTTCCGGCGCGGCCAGCTCCTTCAGCAGCTCCGGCCCGTTGTTGCGGACATTGCTGACGGCCGTGGTGACCGGGTAGGCGCGCATCAGGCCGGGGGGCGGCGGGGCGAGCAGCTCGCGCAGCTCGCCGGGGTCGGTGCGGGACGGGTCCAGCCAGGCGTCCCAGCGGTCCGGCGTCAGCATCAGCGGCATCCGCGGGTGGATCTCGGCGAGGGCGTGCGGGCCCTCCGCGGGCGCCACGGCGAGCGGGTCGGTCTCCGCCTCGGTGGTGATGACCGAGCACGTCACCCACCAGGCCCCCGGGTGGTCGTCGGGCAGCGTCCGGTCCCGCCAGAACTCGTACAGCCCGGCCATGGCGAAGACCGAGCCGTCGGCAGGCGTCACGAAGTAGGGCTGCTTGCGGGGCCGCTTCTTCTTCCCCTCGGTCTCCAGCTCGCGCTCCTGTTTGCCGGTGACCCATTCGTAGTAGCCGTCGGCGGGGAGGATGCAGCGACGGGAGGAGAAGGCGCGGCGGTAGGACGGCTTCTCGTGCACGGTCTCCGCGCGGGCGTTGATCATCCGGGCGCCGCCCTCGGGGGTCTTGGACCACGAGGGGACCAGTCCCCACTTCAGCTTCCGCAGCTGGCGGACCGGGCGCGGGTCCTGCGTGTCCTTCAGGGCACGGTCGAGTACGGCGTAGACCTCCTTGGTCGGCGCCACGTTGTAGTCGGGCTCCAGGGTCTCCTCGGGCTCCCACTTCTCGATCTCGAAGATTCCGGCGAGGTCCTCGGGCCTGCGACTCGCCGCGTACCGTCCGCACATGTCCATCCCCGTCCGCACCGGTGAAGCGATGCTCATACCCTACGGAAAGCGGCGCGGGCGGTCCGAGGGACGTCGGTTCCGGGGGGAGCGTCCCGCGCGCGGCCGTGCCGGGGAGGGGTCCCGCGCCGGCCGCGGACACTGGTCAGTCGTACGCAGCCCCGGACCGAGGAGACCAGCGATGCCCCTCTCCGCCAGCCTCGCGCGCGGTGTCGCGTCCGCCGCGCCGGGAACCCTGCACGCCCGTACGGTCACCGGCGAGCTCAGCGCACCGCCCCGCCAGGGGCTCACGGTCCGCTTCGGGCGCGGCGAGGAACCGGACGTGGACCTCGGGGTCGGCGTGGACGACCTGCGGGTGAGCCGGCGGCACGGCGAGCTGACGTACCGGCGGGGGATGTGGTGGCTGCGCAACACCGGGCAGCAGCTCGTCCGGCTGCCCCGGGGCCGGATGCTGCATCTGAGCACCGATCCGGTCCCGCTCGACACCGGCTACACCCCGCTGTTCGTGAAGGGCTCGGGCTACCGGGAGCACCTGGTCGAACTGTATGTGGCCGGCCACGACGACCAGGGCCCGGTGTCGCGGCGGCGGGCGGAGACGGTCCGGCCGGAGACCTGGGCGCTGGACGACGACGAGCGGCTGCTGCTGGTCGTCCTCGGCCAGCGCTATCTGCTGTACGAGGAGGAGCCGCGCCCCCTGTCGTACGCCGTGGCCGCCAAGCAGCTCGCCTATCTGTGTCCGGACGGCAACTGGACCGAGCGCAGGATCGAGCACCGGGTCGAGGCGGTGCGCCGGCGGCTGCACCACACGGGTTTCCGGTACCCGTTGCTGCACGACAAGTCGCAGGGCCGGCCCGCCGACAACAGTCTGCTGCACAACCTGATCAAGGGGCTGGTGGAGTCGACCACGCTGGTGCCACCGGACCTGGACCTGATGGAGGACGACGCCGGCTGGCCGGACTCCGCGCCCTGAGCGTCACGGCGCCCGGAGCGTCACGGCGCCCTGAGCGTCACGGCCCGCAGCGTCACCGTGCGCGGAGCCCGGCGGCCGCGGAGCCGGCCAGCTCCTCAGCCGTCGCGCAGAGCTGGGCCATGGGCTTGCGCCCGGCGACGTCCAGCCGCACCATCTCGGCCGCGGTCTTGCCGCCCTGGCCGCTGTATCTGCGGTACTCGACGAACGCGGAGCAGGAATCGCCGTCGTCGTCCGGTTCGACGACGGTGCGGTAGCCGCTGAGCATGACGGTCGTGGCCCCGTTCACGGCGGACTTGGGCTGGTCGCGGTGGAAGCCCACCTCCGCGTCCAGATCGTCGACGTCGCTGGACCACTCGCAGCTCCAGTTCGCGATGCCCGCATCCGGCACATCGGACTTGAGGCCCGGCACGGCGGACAGCGCCTCGGCGTCGAGGAGGGCGCAGGCGTCCGCCCAGGCCAGCGAGGCGCGCGGATAGCCGGGCGAGCGGCGCGGGACGGGCCCGGCGTCGAGGACCTCCGCCGCGCTGCCGGCCGCCTCATGGGCGACCGTGCACAGGGTGGCGGTGCCGCCGACCACGGTGCCCTTGCCCATGTTGACGCGGACCTGCACCAGCGCGTCCCCGGGGTCGCGGCCGGAGGTGAGCAGCAGCTTGCACTCGTCGCTCTCCGCCTGCTCCCGGCGGATGCCGATCCCGCCGATCGTGCGGGAGGGTTCCGAACCCTCGGGCGCCGGGCCGCTCCGCAGGCGGACCGAGACGTCGATCCGCGTCTCGTCGTCGATGCCGACGAGCACGTCGCAGCGGTCGAAGTTGCCGTAGTCGACATCCACGTGCACGTCGCCGTCGCCGAACTGGTCGAGGGCGGCCGGGTCGGTCAGGGCGCACACGTCGGCCGTGCGGGGATCGCCGATGAGGGCCCGCCGTTCCCCGTCCGAGTCGTTCTCGTCGGGCCGGCTCCGGCCGGCCGGGGAACCGGCCGGCTTCCCGTCGTCGCCGTGGCCGGGGAGGACGACGAGGCCGGCGGCCAGCACGGCCCCGACGCCGAGCGCGGCGGCGATCAGCGGCCGGCGCCGCCGCCGCAGTCCGGGGACGGTGCCGGTGGCGAACGGACCGCGGGCGGGACGGGTTCCGGCGACCTCCTCCAGCAGCCGTTTGGTCTCGGCGTCGTCCGGGCGCTGCCGCGGGTCGCGGTGGAGCATGGCGGCGAGCACGGGGCGCAGCGGTCCCAGGGCGTCGGCGTCCAGCTCCACGACGCCCTGCTCGGCCTTCCAGTACCTGAGCCGCTCGGCCTCCCCGCCGTCCTGTCCCGGGGCGGGGGAGTCGTCCTCGACCGCGTCACCACGTGGCGGCGCTCCGGTGACCAGCGCGTGCAGCGTGGCGCCGAGGCAGAACACGTCGGAGGCCGGCCGGGGCACGTTGCCCCGGGCCAGTTCGGGAGCCGCGTAGTCCGGGGTGAAGCTGAACGGGCCGCTGACCGTGATCGTCTCGCTGCCGCCGACCCGGTGGGCGGCGCCGAAGTCCAGTAATTTCGCGTCCCCCTGCCGGGTGAGCCCGACGTTCGCGGGTTTGACGTCACAGTGGACGATCCCCGCCTCGTGCAGGGCACTCAGCGCGCCGGCGAGCTGGGCGCCGATGCGGGCCGCCCGCTCGGGAGAGACCGTCGGATGCCGGTCCAGGCCCCCGCCGGGCACGTACTCCATGACGAACCAGTACGTCCGCGGCCCGGGACCGTCCTGCTCCGCGGTCACCACGTCGTAGAGCGTCACCACGTGGGGGTGGTCCCGGAACTTGGCCATGGCGCGCGGTTCGCCCAGCAGCCGCCGCACCGCGGCCTCGTCGGAGCCGTCCGTCCGCTCCGGTTTCAACGCGACGTCCTGGCCCACCACCGTGTCATGCGCCAGCCACACGTCGCCGCCGCGCCCCGCGCCGATGACCTCCTTCAGGACATAGCGGTCGGCGAACAGCTCCCCCGAACGCACGGATCTTCCCCCCTCGGTCGGGTCCGGAACGTACACGGCACAGGGCCGCGTTCAGGGACGAACCTACTGCGGCCTGCGGACTGTGTGCAGGCTCTACCCAGAGCCTTCATCAGTCGCACGCATCTCCGGCGGCGCGGACGGCGAGGGGACTGCCGGGACCGGTCCCAGCGGCGGCGCCTACGGTACGCGCCGACCCCACCGCCGCCAGGAGGAGAGCCGTCATGCCGCGCACCCGGACCGTCGTACTGGCGGGCGTCACCGCCGCCGTCTCGACCGCCGTGTTCACACTGTCCGCCCAGGCCGCCGCACCGGCCGCGGACGGGCGGGCGGCCGCCGCGCACTGCAGGTATCCGTCCGAGGTGCTCGACCTGAGCGACTGGAAGCTGACGCTGCCCACGGGCGAGGAGGAGGACCCGACGGAGATCACCCAGCCCGAGCTGGCATCCTTCTCCGCCGCGCCGTGGTTCCGGGTGGAACCGGGCTGCGAGGCGGTCCGGTTCCGGGCCGCCGTCAACGGTGTGACGACGGGCGGCTCCAGCTATCCGCGGGCCGAACTGCGGGAGATGACCGACGGCGGAACGGACGAGGCCGCCTGGTCCACCACGGAGGGCACCCACACCCTGGTGGTCAGGGAGGCCTTCATGACCCTGCCCGAGGAACGGCCGTACCTGGTCGGCGCCCAGGTGCACGGCGGGGACGACGACGTCACCGTCTTCCGCCTCGAGGGCAGCAGCCTGTACGTCACCGAGGGCGACGAGCGTCATCACCACCTGGTCACCGACGACTACGTGCTGGGCACGGAGTTCGAGGCCCGGTTCGTGGCGGAGGACGGGGAGATCGACGTGTACCACAACGGCCGGCTCGAGACGACGATCCGTCACGAGGGCGACACCAACTACTTCAAGGCGGGCGCCTACACGCAGGCCAACTGCGGCAACTCCGAGCCGTGCGACGACGGCAACCACGGCGAGGTCCGCATATCGCGTATCGAGGTCACGCACTCCTGACGGCCGGCCTCACTCGACGGTCTCCTCGGGGACCAGGTCGCCGTTCCAGATCTCCTTGCCGTCCTCGTCGTAGGCCTTCAGCTCGCTGTCGCGGAAGTGGTAACTGGTCTTCTGCGGGTAGAAGTCGACCACATAGCCGCCGTCCGACGCCTTCACCTCCGTGGCGTTGTCGTACGGCTTGCCGTGCTTCTGTTTGAAGAAGTAGTAGACCTTGCCCGTCTTCGTCCGGCAGAAGGCGTAGCGCTCCTCCAGGTCCTCCCGGCTGTAGGCGGCGACGAGCGTCGCCCCGGCCCCCTCGGAGATCTTCTCCGTGAGTTGCTTCGGGCAGGGGCCGCCCCAGGTCGGCGTCGGGGCGGGTTCCGGGGAGTCGGAGCCCGTCACGAACGAGGTGACGGACGACCAGTTGGCGATCAGCAGGACGACGAGGGTGACCACGGCGGCCAGGAGGAACAGCAGACAGCCGCACGCCGTGAGGATCTCCCCGCGGGTCGGCTCCCGGACAGGCCGCCCGGTGTACGGATCCACGAGGCCCCTGGACCGGGTCCGCATGGCGCTCGGCGGCCCGATCGCACCGCAGACAAAGCACCGGACCTCCCCGACCACGTGGTTCCCGCACACGGCGCACCGCCATTCCCTTCCCGGCACGCTCGGGTATGCGGTCACGCCGGCCCGGGACCCGGACGGCGGCCTCCTGTCAGCCGTGACGGGCGCTCCGGTGGCCGGTGCCTTCCTGGCAGTGACCGTCTCCTTCGCGGCGGTGCTCTTCCTTGCGGCGGCCGGTTTCTTCGCCGCCGTCTTCTTCGCCGGGGCTTTCTTGGCCGGGGCTTTCTTCGCCGACGGCGGTTCGGACGCACCCCGTGGTGTGTCGCAGACGGCGCACACCGTCGCCCCGGCGCCGTTGTACGTGTCGCAGTCCGCGCACTGCCACGTCGGCCCGGTCACCCTGCCTCCCCGCTGCTCACACGTCCGCGGCGGTCAGGCGGGCCATGACCGAGCGGAAGAGGGCCTGTGTCGTCGGCGGGACGGGGGCGCTGAGCCAGTCCCGGGCCTCCTCCCGTTCGGCGGCGGCCGGCTCGGTGTCCTGCCAGGAGGCGGAGAGGTCCGCCACGCGGTACTCCCGCGCGAACCACTCGGCGGACCGCCAGGCCGCCGCCGCCCGGTCCGCGTCGACGACGATCTCGGCCACCACGTCGCCGCCGCGCGTCACGCTGCCCGGCCGGAAC
Organism: Streptomyces speibonae; assembly: GCF_984686075.1. Taxonomy (NCBI): domain Bacteria; kingdom Bacillati; phylum Actinomycetota; class Actinomycetes; order Kitasatosporales; family Streptomycetaceae; genus Streptomyces; species Streptomyces speibonae. The sequence continues at coordinate 2,735,798 of NZ_OZ480260.1, forward strand.
CGGAAGGCCAGCCGCAGGCCGCCGTCGCCGGCGGACAGCCGGCCCCGCACCGAGACGCACCACTCGGGCGGCAGGTACAGCCGGCCGCCGTGCGCGGACACGGGTTCGCTGCGGCGGCGCCACCAGGAGAACACCAGCCACGGTCCGTCGAAGTCGATGCGGGCGCCCGTGCCGTGGAGCCAGGGAGTCACAGACTGTTCGCGATCGTCTCGATGATCTCGTCCATCTCGAACTCCTCCAGACCCTCCCCGGCCCTGGAGGGGAAGTGCAGGGTGAGATCCCATTCCTCGCCGATGGTCTCCTTCCACGGCTCCTCCTCGGGCGCGAAGAGGACCAGCCGCTTCGCCGACTGCTCCATCACCGCGGTCTGGCTCCGGGCGTATCCCCACTGCTCGAAGAGGTCGTCCATGGTGCGGGGGATGTTGCGCGGATAGGTCTGCGCTCCGGCGCCCACCGTGCCGAGGGGGTGCGCGGGCGCGTCGGTGAACATGACGATGACGTGGCGCCGCCGGTCCAGGCCCTTCTCCCAGGGGGAGTTGATCGCCAGGGCCAGAGCCTCCAGGCCGGACTCGGGGATGTCCCCGCCGCCGCCCGCATCGAGGCCGGTGACGAACCGTTCGAACTCCGCCACCTGCTGGGGCAGGCGCAGGAAGTCCGTCTGCTCGATGGCGTCGGAGGGGTCGTCGCCGAAGTCGCGGAAGGCGATCACCTTCAGCCGGAGCTGGCTGATCTCCTTGCTCTTCCTGCCCATCACCTCGTTCAGCCGCTGGTGGAACTGGAGCGAGCTGCTCTTCACGGCGTCGAGTACGGGATGCATGCTGCCCGTGGCGTCGATGCACATCACGATGTCGACGGCGTACCGCAGATTGCCCTGGTACTTCTCGATGTCCGTGCTCATGCGTCTCCTCGGTTACGGGTGGGACGGTCGTCGGGAGGGCCGGCCCGGCGGGGGCCGAGGTTGATCCGGACCCTGGACGTCCTCGGCACGTCGCCGTCGGCCGGCGGCCGGTGGGCCGAGCGGTCCGGCGGGGGCCCTGACCGGTCCGGCGGATTGACCCGGACCCGGCTCCTGGCGGCTGCCGGGCGGGTGGGCCCGTCCTTCGCCGCCGTGGTCACCGGGCGGGGCTGCGGTGTGTCGTGGAGGGTGCACGCCCCGGGGTCCTTCAGCGCCGTCAGGAAGTCGGCGACGGTGGGGCGGCTCTTCGGGTCGGCGGCGGTCGCGGCCCCGATCAGCGCCTGTGTGGCGGTGTCCAGCCGCTCGTCGGCGACCAGCGGCTCCCCCGCGTTCACCGCGTCCGCCGGTGATCCGAATCGGTCGGCGTGCGCGGGCAGCGTGCCGGTGAGGTAGAGGTGCGTCATCAGGCCCAGCGCGAACATGTCCACGGCCGTCGTCAGATCCGCGCTCGCCACGGACTCGTCGCCCTGCACATAGCGCCGCCACTCCGGCGCGCCGTACAGGGAGTCGCCCGCGATGTCCTCCCGGGCCGGCGGGCTGCCGGAGAGGTAGGAGTCGTCGAAGTCGATGAGCTTCGCCGTGTGGAACGCGGCCCCTTCGCGCTTCTGGACGAGGACGTTGGCCGGTTTCAGGTCGCCGTGCACCACGTCGATGTCGTGCAGCAGCCGCAGGCTGGTCGCCAGCGTCCTGAGCAGCACCGTCCGCTGTTTCGCTGGGAGGGTGTGGGGGCTGTCCAGACCGGCGGTGTCGATGCGCTCGGTCACCTTGTAGTAGGTGCTGCCCGCGTGGAAGAAGTCGGTGGCGAGCACCAGGTTGCCCGCGCCGCTCGCGTCGGGCCGCAGCAGCTCCATGATGCCGCGGTGCCGATCCTCGAACTCCCGGCACGTCTCCAGCCTGATGCGCCGGCCGGCCGCGCTGCCGGCGGAGCCCTCGCGGGGGCGCTTGGGTTCCAGGAACCGCTTGAGGAAGTACTCCTTGCCGTCCTTCTCGGCGAAGGCCCACATGCATTTGCCGCCGTCGGCGTTGGTCGGCTCGCTGACGACCCGGTACCCGCCGATCACGTCGCCCGGCTTCACTCCCGCACCCCCGGCATGAATGTCTCGTACGCGTCCCGATAGGCCTGCCATGTCCGGTCCTGCCAGCCGCGCATCGCCTCCTGGTCGTCGTCCGGCGGAACGTCCAGGTACTCGCCCCGTGCGAGGTCGGCGCGCCGGCCGGCGAAGGCGGCACGCAGCCGGCCGAAGTCTTCGAAGCCCAGCGCCGCCAGGGAGAGCGACGCGTCGTCGCCGGTGGCCGGCTGGATCGCCCGGCGCAGCCGCTCGGCCCAGTCGGCCACGTCGCCGGCGTGCGCGAGCGTGTCGAGCAGGACCCACTCGAACTGCGCGGGCGTGTGGACGTAGCCGAAGAAGCCGTCGGTGGCGGTGAGCAGGACGCAGGGCGCGCCGAACTCGCCGCGGTGGGCGGAGAGGGTGAACTCGCGGTCGGCGCAGACGACGTTGGTCATCGGCGGGTCCTGCCGGAGCTGGGCGAGGGCGTCGTCCTCGTGCGTGTCGTCGCGGGTGAGCGCGTGCAGCCCGCTGCCGGGCAGCAGGGCGTACGACCGGGAGTCGCCGGCCCAGACGGCTTCCCAGCGCACGCCTCCGGCGGCCGTCTCGTACCGGATCGCGGCCAGGGTCGTGGGCAGGATGCGGCGCATGGAACCGGTGATCTTGCTCCGGGCGATCGTGGGGGCGGCGTCCAGCATCGTCCGCAGCCAGTGCTTCAGCCGCTCGGGGCTGCCCGCGCTGCCCGGTCCGTTCCCGCCGGACGCGTTCTCCTCGGGCGCGACGGCGTGCTGGAACCAGCACTCCGCGGCCAGCCGGGCGATCCGGGCGCCGGTCCAGGCGCTGGTGTACGTCGTGCCGTCGGGCGCGCGCCAGCCGGGGGCGGCTCCGGAGCCGCCGGAACCGTCGAAGACGGCCAGCAGTCCGCTGCCGGTGGGCCGGTGGTGGGCGGCGAGCGGTTCGGCGTCCTCCCCGTGGCCGGGGCGGCGCTCCGTCCACACCGCGAGGGTCTGGAGCCCGCCGTCCGCGGCCGACCAGGTCAGATGGCCCGGCCGGGGCGGGGTGTCCTGCCGCGGACGGACGGCGGGGCCCGCCGGGGCCGGCATGTCGTTCACCGCCTCCCCCCACCGCGTCGTCCGTCGCCCGCGGTCCCGGTGCCGCGGACCCTGCTGGCACGGCGCTCCGGGGCGGGCGCGGCCGACGGCACGTCGGGCGGCCGGGAAGGCTTCGGCGGCAGCGGCTCCTCCTTCCGCGCCACCACCTCCCCCAGCAGTACCTCCGTACCGTCGGCCGCAGTCGCTGTTCCGGGGCGCGGCCGGGTCCCCCGTACCCGGCTGCGGCCCGGAGCACGGGACGCCCCGTCGTGGCCGAGCAGTTCGGCGCGGGCGCCGCGCAGCCGGACGGCCGCGTCCCCGGTGACGTCGCGCAGCGCGGCGTTCAGCGCCCGTTCGGCCTCGCGGGACTCTCCGGCGCCGTATCCCCGCGCCGCGTTCCGCAGCCGTGCGTCCAGGGGGCCGTGCCAGGCGGCGCCCATGTCGCGGATGCCCCGCGCCACCACCGCGGCGGGGTCGGTGACCCGGCACATCAGCTCGGCCCGGCAGCGGAACCGGGTGGCGCCGTCCCGGCCGGACAGCCGCAGGTCGAGCACGAGCCGGTGCTCGGCGGTGTCCACCAGGAACATCATCCGGTCCGGCCCGAACCAGCCGTCGGGCACCTGCTCGCCCGCGCGGACCGTGCGCATCGGCCCGGCGTCCGGCACCAGCACCAGCGCCCTGTCCCGTGGCACGCGCACGGGGCTCGACGGCGGGACCGGTGGCAGCGGGCGGCCGTCGACCACGGGGTCGTACGTCACCGGGTGCGTCATCGGCCTCGGTCCCCCTCTCGGTACGGGTCACCGCTCGCCCGGCGCCGCGGGCCTCGCGGGCGGGCTGTCCCTTGGGTACCAGCGGCCCGCCGGGACCCCTCCCGAGGCCGTCGCGGGCACCGGCCGCGGGCGTGCCCGTTCACCGTTCAGGAACGATCGCCGCTCCGCGGGCGTCTGAGAAACCAACCGCACATTCGTGCAACACTGCTGGACCCCGTACGCCCAGAGGGAGCGATCCGAAACGCATGGAAAGCATGGTCAGCACCGCCTCCGCGTCGCTCGGCTCGCTCTGGGACGAGGTCTCCGGCACCCAGCCCGACCCCGATATGTGGGTGGTGGTCGCCACACTGGTCGCCGCGGCCGCCGTCGTCGTACCGCGCGGGCCGTGGCGGATCTCCCGCAACGCCATCACCATCGCCCACGAGGGCGGGCACGGACTGGTGGCCCTGCTCACCGGCCGCACCCTGACGGGGATACGCCTGCACTCGGACACCAGCGGCCTGACCGTCAGCCGGGGCAAGCCGGACGGCATCGGCATGATCCTCACCGCCGCCTCCGGCTACACCGCGCCCCCGCTGCTGGGCCTCGGCGGCGCCGCGCTGCTCGGCGCCGGGCGCCTCACGCTGCTGCTGTGGCTGGCCACGGCGCTGCTCCTGGCGATGCTGGTGATGATCCGCAATGCCTACGGCGCGGTGACGGTGGTGGTCACGGGCGGCACGTTCGTCCTGGTGTCCTGGCTGGCCGGCCCCCAGGTGCAGGCGGCGTTCGCGTACGCCGTGGTGTGGTTCCTGCTGCTGGGCGGGGTGCGCCCGGCCTTCGAACTCCAGGCCAAGCGGGCGCGCGGCGGCGCGGGCGACTCGGACGCGGACCAGTTGTCGCGCCTGACGCACGTCCCGGCGGGCCTGTGGCTGTTCCTGTTCCACGCGGTCTCACTGTGCGCGCTGCTGGGCGGCGGCAGGTGGCTCCTGGGCTGGTGACCGCCGCGCCGCGGGGCCGGTGACCACCGGACACGGCGCGACCAGCCCGCGGGGTGCGCCGGCCGCGCGGTGCCGCGTGACGAGCCGCCGGGACGGCGACCGCCCGGCACGGCCCCCGAGCCGCCGGGACGGCAGCCATCTGGCACCTCGTCACAAGCTGGCGAGACGGCAGCCGCCCGGCGCCTTTCGAAGGCGCACGGGCCCCACGCGAGTCCCGCGTCCGGACGGCCGGCATGAGGCGCGGGCGCGCTGCGGCCAGGCCGACGCGCGGGGCACGCCCCCGGGAGTGAGGGTGTCGCGGGGCCGGCCGTCCAGGGCCGGGGGCGGCGGGTCCGGGCCCGTGACGGCAGAGGTCAGCGGGTGCACGGCGGCCAGGAGGGCGGCGGCCACCAGGGCGGTGGCCGCCGGGTGCGGCGCCACGAGCCGCCGGGACGGCAGCCACTCGGCACCGCCCCACGAGCCGCCGGGACGGCAGCCGCCCGGTACCGCGTGACGAGCCGCCGGGACGGCAGCCGCCCGCCCGGACCCCGAGCCGCCGGCGCAGTGGCCGCCCGGCGCAGTATCCGCCCGGCGCGGTCCTCGAGCCGGCCCGACGGCGACCCCCCGGCCACCGCCCCACCAGTCGCCGGGACGGCAGCCGCCCGGTACCGCGTGACGAGCCGCCGGGACGGCGACCGCCCCGCCGGCGCAGTGGCCGCCCGGCGCAGTATCCGCCCGGCGCGGTCCTCGAGCCGGCCCGACGGCGACCCCCCGGCCACCGCCCCACCAGTCGCCGGGACGGCAGCGACCCGGTACCGCCCCGTGAGCCGCGGAGGTGGTGGCCGCCGGGTGTGGTGCCGCACGTCGCCGGGGGCAGGCTGCGCGGGTGTGGCGCGGTGGGCCGGAGTTCGGGCGTACCCGAAGGACGGCCTGTCCTGCGGGCTCCTTATAAAGTGGGCCTCATGGCCCCAAACCCCGCACACACCGCCCTCTGGCCCGCCCCGCACGCGAGCGGAGCCGTCGACGCGACGGTCCACGTGCCCGGGTCCAAGTCGGTCACCAACCGCGCCCTCGTGCTCGCCGCCCTCGCCTCCGAGCCGGGCTGGCTGCGCCGCCCGCTGCGGTCCCGCGACACCCTGCTGATGGCGGGCGCCCTGCGCGCCATGGGCATCGAGATCGAGGAGGGCGTGGGCCCCGACGGCACCGGCGAGGCCTGGCGGGTGCTCCCCACGGGCCTGCGCGGCCCGGCCACCGTCGACGTCGGCAACGCCGGCACGGTGATGCGGTTCCTGCCCCCGGTCGCGACGCTGGCCGACGGCCCCATCCGGTTCGACGGCGACCCGCGTTCGTACGAGCGTCCCCTGAACGGAGTCATCGACGCGCTGCGTCACCTGGGCGCCCGCATCGACGACGACGACCGCGGCGCGCTGCCGATGACGGTGCACGGCGGCGGCGCCCTGGACGGCGGCACGGTGGAGGTGGACGCGTCCTCCTCGTCGCAGTTCGTCAGCGCGCTGCTGCTCTCCGCGCCCCGCTTCAACCAGGGCGTGGAGGTCCGGCACACCGGCGCGACACTGCCCTCGATGCCGCACATCCGGATGACCGTCGACATGCTCCGCGCGGTGGGCGCCCAGGTCGACACCCCGGAGTCGGGCGGCGAGCCCAACGTCTGGCGGGTCACCCCGGGCGCCCTGCTGGGCCGGGACCTGACGATCGAGCCGGACCTGTCCAACGCCCAGCCGTTCCTGGCGGCCGCCCTGGTGACCGGCGGCAAGGTCGTGATCCCGGACTGGCCCGCCCGCACCACCCAGCCCGGCGACCGGCTGCGGGAGATCTTCACCGAGATGGGCGGCTCCTGCGAGCTGACCGAGTCCGGGCTCGTCCTCACCGGCTCCGGTTCGGTCCACGGCATCGACGTGGACCTCGGCGAGGTCGGCGAGCTGACGCCGGGCATCGCGGCCGTCGCGGCGCTCGCCGACTCGCCGTCGACGCTGCGGGGCGTGGCGCATCTGCGGCTGCACGAGACCGACCGCCTGGCCGCGCTCACCAAGGAGATCAACGAGCTCGGCGGTGACGTCACGGAGACCGCCGACGGTCTGCACATCCGCCCGCGCCGGCTGCACGGCGGGGTCTTCCACACCTACGAGGACCACCGCATGGCCACCGCGGGCGCGGTCATCGGCCTGGCGGTCGAGGGCGTGCAGATCGAGAACGTGGCGACCACGGCGAAGACGCTGCCGGACTTCCCCGACCTGTGGACCGGGATGCTCGGGGCATAGGGGTCCGCCATGCGCCGCTACGGCAAGCACACCGACGAGGACGACATCCGCTCGCGCCCCAACCGCAGGGGCAACCGGCCGCGCACCCACATCCGGCCCAAGCACGAGGACGCCGCGGAGGGAATGGTCCTCACCGTCGACCGGGGCCGGCTGACCTGCCTCGTCGAGGACCGCACCGTGATCGCGATGAAGGCCCGCGAGCTGGGCCGCAAGGCGGCGGTGGTCGGTGACCGGGTGGCGATCGTGGGCGACCTGTCGGGGAAGAAGGACACCCTCGCGCGGATCGTGCGGATCGAACCGCGCACCTCGGTGCTGCGCCGTACCGCCGATGACGACGACCCCTACGAGCGGGTGGTGGTGGCCAACGCCGACCAGCTCGCCGTCGTCACCGCCCTCGCCGACCCCGAGCCCCGCCCGCGGCTGATCGACCGCTGTCTGGTCGCGGCGTTCGACGGCGGGCTCGAACCGCTGCTGGTGCTGACCAAGTCGGACCTCGCACCGCCCGACAAGCTGCTGGAGCTCTACGGCGACCTGGACATCCCGTACGTCGTCACCAGCCGTGCGGATCTGGAGAGCGGCGAGGCGGCGGACCGGGTGCGCGAGCATCTGAAGGACCGGATCACGGCGTTCGTGGGGCACTCCGGGGTCGGCAAGACGACCCTGGTGAACGCGCTGGTGCCCGAGGCGCGGCGGCGTACGACCGGGCTGGTCAACGCGGTGACCGGGCGGGGGCGGCACACGACGACCTCCGCGCTGGCGCTGCCGCTGGCGGGCGCGGAGGGCTGGGTGATCGACACCCCGGGCGTACGGTCGTTCGGGCTCGCCCATGTCGATCCGTCGCGGGTCATCCACGCCTTCCCCGATCTGGAGCCGGGCACGGAGGGCTGTCCCCGCGCGTGCAGTCACGACGAGCCGGACTGCGCGCTGGACGCCTGGGTGGCCGAGGGCCACGCGGACCCGGCCCGGCTGTACTCGCTGCGCCGGCTGCTGGCGACGCGGGAGCACACGGAAGGCGATTGACCTTCGCGTGTTTGTCGTGGCGCCCGGGCGGTAAGTGCATAATCGCACCGAGCCGGCCCCGAAGCGGGCGAAGCGGTCACCGTACGCGGGGAATGCGGGAGGACGACACATGGCGTGGCTGCTGGTCATCGTGGCCGGGTTGCTCGAGACCGGGTTCGCCGTGTGTCTGAAGCTGTCGCACGGCTTCACCCGGCTGTGGCCGACCGTCGCGTTCTGCGCGTTCGCGCTGGGCAGCTTCGGGCTGCTGACGCTGGCGCTGAAGAAGCTGGACGTGGGTCCGGCGTACGCGGTGTGGACGGGCATCGGGGCGGCGGGTACGGCCATCTACGGGATGGTGTTCCTGGGCGACCTGGTCTCGACGCTGAAGATCGTGTCGATCACCCTGGTGATCGTCGGGGTGATCGGTCTCCAGCTCTCGGGGTCGGCGCACTAGGCGCCCGCTACGAGACCCACCAGGGGACCGGCTGGCGGTGCAGGGCGCCGCGCACCAGGTCGGCGACGCCGTTGTCGGCCGGTGGTGCGGCGACGCAGGACAGGGCGAGGCGGACCACGAGTTCGCAGGAGCGGGCGAGCTCGACGGTGTCGCCCCTGACCGCTCCGGGGCCGGCCAGGACGGCGACGGCGCGGTCGCGGACGAGGGCGACGAAGTCGGTGGGTGAGGGCAGCGGGCCGTCGGCGCGGCGCTGCGCGGGCACGACGGAACCGGACGGCACGGCCGCGAGGGTCGGCATGGGCAGGCGTTCGCTCCAGCAGCCGGTGAGCATGGCGCGGACCAGGGCGTTGTCGCGGGCGCTGGCGGCCGTCCACTCGGCGGTGGCGGTCAGCCGGTCGCGCGGGTCGCTGTGGCCGGTGAGGGCGCGGTCGACGCCGGCGAGGTAGCCGTCGGCCTCCCTGCGGACGAGGGCGCGGGCGAGTCCGTCCTTGCTGCCGAACTCGTTGTACAGCGTCTGCCGGGAGACTCCGGCCGCGGCGGCCACGTCCACCATCCGCACCGCGGACCACGGCCGGCGTGCCAGTGCCGTGTAGGCGGCGTCCAGCAGAGATTCCCGCGCTGCAGGCATCTTCGCCTCCCTCGGGGCGAGCGGCCGGTCCTGCGGTTCAGATTTGACGCGCCGTCGGGCACTGTCAAGGGGTCTCGGGCGGTGCCCCCGGTAGCCCCGCACCGACCTCGGCGGATACCGTTCGTTGCATGCCCGACTACCTCAACGACCTGCGTCTGGCCCATGTCCTCGCGGACGCCGCCGACGCCGCGACGATGGACCGGTTCAAGGCCCTCGACCTCAAGGTGGAGACGAAACCGGACATGACGCCGGTGAGTGAGGCGGACAAGGCCGCCGAGGAGCTCGTCCGCGGTCATCTCCAGCGGGCCCGGCCGCGGGACGCCGTCCACGGCGAGGAGTACGGGGTGGAGGGCACGGGGCCCCGGCGCTGGGTGATCGACCCGATCGACGGCACCAAGAACTACGTCCGCGGGGTTCCGGTGTGGGCCACGCTGATCTCCTTGACGGAGGCCGGCGAGGGCGGTTTCCAGCCGGTGGTGGGGGTCGTCTCCGCCCCCGCCCTGGGCCGGCGCTGGTGGGCCGCGCAGGGGCACGGGGCCTTCGCGGGCCGCAGCCTGTCGTCGGCCACCCGGCTGCGGGTCTCGCGGGTCTCCAAGCTCGCCGACGCCTCCTTCGCGTACTCCTCGCTCAGCGGCTGGGAGGAGCAGGGGCGGCTGGACGGTTTCCTCGACCTCACCCGCGAGGTGTGGCGCACGCGCGCGTACGGCGACTTCTGGCCGTACATGATGGTCGCCGAGGGGTCGGTGGACATGTGCGCGGAGCCGGAGCTGGAGCTCTGGGACATGGCGGCCCCCTCGATCGTGGTCACGGAGGCCGGCGGCTCGTTCACGGGCCTCGACGGCCGCCCGGGCCCGCACAGCGGCAACGCGGCGGCGTCGAACGGGCTGCTGCACGACGAGCTGCTGGGGTATCTCAACCAGCGTTACTGACGCCAGTAGCGGCTTGACCTGCGCGTTCCCTCCCTTCTTACTACCTCTGGGCCGTCGTGGGGCCGTCATCGGTGGCCGGGCCGTCGTCGAAGGCCCGGTTCACCGCCTCCCGCGTCCGCTTCTCGCTGCTCGGCATCAAGTGCGTGTACGTCCGCAGCGTGAACCCCGGATCGTGGTGACCGAGGTACTCCGACAGGGCCTTGATGCTCTCGCCCGCGTCCAGGAGTACGGACGCGTAGAAGTGCCTCAGCGCGTGCATGCCGTTCTCCCTGCCGCGCGGGATACCCGCCCGGTCAAGGGCGGGCCGCCACGCCTTGTGGTTGAAGACGACGCGGTTCACCGCGCGTCCCTCTGCGTTGCGGAAGAGGACGGGCACCGCGACCGGCGGGCCGTCGACCGACCGCCACGGCAGCGGCACGGGCGTGGGCGGGTACTTCTCGATGTGCGCTTCGAGCGACCACATGACGCTCTCGGGCAGCGGGACCGTGCGCGTCTTGCCTCCCTTGGGCAACGCGAACACCTGTCGTCCGGCGATGAGCTTCACCTGTCGGACGACGTGAACGACTCCTTGGACGAAGTCCACGTCCTCAACGGCCAGGCCGAACACTTCGCCTTGCCGCATGCCGCACCCGCCGGCCAAATCCACCGTGGCCCGGTATCGCTCCGGGAGCTCCGCCCGGACGGCGAGCACACGCTCAGGCCTCCAAGGCACGACGCGCCGCGGCTCCACCTTGGGCGCCTTCACGGACGACGAACGGCACGGGTTGTGCGGGATCAACCGGTCGTCCACAGCCGCCGCGAGCATCGCGCTGAGGTTCGCGAAGATGACCCGTTGGTAGGCGGGGGCCACTCCTCCGTCGTGGAGCTTCCGCAGCCACTCACGAACGTGCGTCGGCCTCAGCGAGTCGAGCGAGCGACTACCCAGGTGCGGCAGGACATGCAGGCGAATCCGCTGCTCGGTGCTCACGTAGGTGCCGGGGTCCATGGTGAGCGACGCCAACCACCGTTCGGCGTGCTGCCGCACGGTGAGGCGTCCGGCGCGCGGATCGATGTACTGCCCGCGCGTCATGTCCGCCTCGATGGCGCTCAGCCACTTCTCGGCAAGGCGCTTCTGTCCATCGGGGAAGCTCTTGGACTTCTCGGTGCCGTCGGGGCCGATGTACCGGGCCCGGTAGCGCAGGCCGGTGCCGTGCCGGTCGGTCTTGACGCGGACGGTCTTGCCGCTGGCGGCGGTTTCGGTCTTGTACCAACGGTCTTGGATGTGGCCAGCCATGAGGGCTGATCCCTTCTCTAGTAACCGGCCCGGGGGGTTGGTGTGGTTCGTCCGGCCGGTTTTCGGGTGTGCTTGGTGAGGGCTGCTAGGCGCTAGCGGACTGGTCAAGGGGTGTCGGGGGTGCTAGCGGCCCCGCTAGGCCTAGCGGGGCGGGGTGCTAGGTCTAGCGGCGCTGCTTTGGCCCGGTCGGGCCGTTCAGGGAGGCAGCGGCAGGGGGTGCCGGAAGGCGTCTGAGGGCCGTTTCCGGGGGTGTGGGGGGTGTGCCTCCCTGCCTCCCTGAGAGGCCATCTGCGCTGATCAGATAGAGGGAGGCGGGCCAGGGAGGTGGTTAGGGAGTTCTCCCTTCCTCCCTGGGCCGGCGGCGGGTGCCTCCCCCGTCGGCCGAGGGTCAGGCTGCGTCGTCGAGGGCGCGCTGTTCGGTCACCCAGGTGCGTACGGCGGCGGGGTCGTAGCGCAGGTAGCGGCCGACGCGGAAGCCGGGCGGGCCGATGCGCTTGCGGCGCCACTGGTAGAGGGTTTCGACGCTCGGGAGGCTGAACATGGTGACCAGGTCTTCGGGGGTGAGGTAGCGGTCCGGGAGGCCGCCGCGCAGGATCGCGCGGGGGTCGGTCGGTTCGGGGGTGGCCATGGCGGTGGTGACTCCTCGTGTCCGTCGGGCGGTGCGTGGGAGTGGTGCCGGGTGGCCGTCCTGGAGAGTTGGTGTATTTCAGCGTCCGCAGCGTCCCAGCGTCCGCACGGCCGTATCCGGGCAGGCCAGGGCGGGTGTGTGGTGCGGACGCTGGTGCGGACGCTGCGGACGCTGGACGGCTGTAGCGTCCGCAGTCTTCGACGTGTCCGGGCCGCTGGTGTGCGGCCCGGCCCGGCGGTGGTCCGGCTACGTCAGGTCTGGTCAGGCCCCGTTCTGCCCTGTCCGATGGGCGCCACGTCCGGCCAGAGTGAGCCTTGGTCGGGTGCGGACGCTGACGCGTCGTCGTCGGGTGCGCGGGACAGGATCAGTAGCTTGTGACGGGTCCGGTCCCGGCTACGCTGCGTGTCATCCACGGTGATCCCGATGGACCGCAGCAGCGGAGCCAGCCGCTTGACCCGCCCCCCGGCGCGAGTGGCGTCCTTGGGCCAGTTCGGCGGCCTCACCGGGCCCGGCGCGGGCAGCGCTTCGAGCAACTGCCCGGCCGTGCCCCGCCACGTGCCGCACTGGTCGACGAGAGCGGCGATGGCCAGGGCGAACGGGTCGCCTTCCAACGCATCCGTGGCGACGTTCGCCGACGTGGCGAGGTAGTCGTCCAGGGTGTTCCAGCCCTGGGTCTGGTCGACGGCCGCGAGCACGCGGGCGAAGTCGGCCATGCGCGGCATCGACTGAAGCCGCACGCCGGGGAGCACCGCGAGCGCGCACGCCAGCACATCGAACAGCGCCCCGAGCACCGCCGGGCGTACCGCCTCGAAGGTGGCATCCAGCTCTTCCTCGGAGCGGCGGCGGTGGGAGTCGATGAGCTGCAAGTCCAGCAACAGGACCCGTTCGGCCAGGTCTCCGGCGAGAGCTCCCGCGTCGATGGTGGTCATGGCCAGCACCCGTTTGAAGGTGAGGACCACAACGTCATCGTCGGTGTACAGGGCGCGGTCGACCACGCCGTCCCCGGTGACCGCCTTGCACAGGGTGTCCGACAGCCACGGTGGGATCGTGCTCACGTTGTCCAGGCACAGCGCCCATGAGCTGAACGCCTGCCGTGACCACGCCTTCTCGTCCCGCGGCTGACTGCGTTTGGCGGCCGGGGAGGGGTCGATGAGGTTGATGAACATCTGCGCGGCCTTGGACTTGCCCGTGCCCTGCTCTCCTTTGCACACGATGGCCGGGTGCGGGATGTCGGGAATCCACGCCGCCACCAGCCACGCCACCAGTTGACGGAACGCGGACTCGTCCATGTTCAGCAGCGCGTGCAGCTTGGCCAGACCGTCGCCGTCCAGCACCGGCTCAGGCATCGGGGCCATGGCGCCGGAGCGGCGGAAGAGCACCGGGGAGCGGTCGACAACCTGCCAGCCGAGACCCGAGACCACGACCGCGCGGCCGTCCGCCCTGCCGAGGTCGACCACGACCGCGCCGTCCGGGGCCCGCCCGACGCGCAGGTTCACCGGCACCGGGTCGTTGTCCTCCGCGATGCCTTCCAGCACGGTCATCGCGTCCGCGAGCGCGGACTGTGAGGCCACCTCACCCGGGTAGGCGTCCGCGAACCGTCGGGCCAGACGCTGCCGCAGTCCGGCCTTGCCCCGTAGCGGCACGGCGACGTTGGGGCCGTCCAGGGCGACCGCGTAGGGGCGGCCGTCGGTCGACATGACGAATCGGTACTCCTCGCGCGCCATGGCCACGATCCGCGCGGCGGCCGGCGGCTGCTTGCCGTCGCGTTGTACACCCTCGGGTACACCTGCACGGCCGCCCGGCCGACGGGTGTACACGTCCCCGCGCGCGGTGTTCACCCCACCGTCCGCGCTGTTCTCGGGGCTAGCCGATCCGTTCACCGGCCTCGCCCGGCCGTTCACGGGTCGGGGGGTTGCGTTCACCTGAGTGTTCACCTCGCTCACGCGGGCACCGCCTCTCCGGTCGGGCCCGCGCACACCCGCACCGGGCGGGGCGGGCGCAGGCAGTCGGGCCACACGGCCGACCGGCGGTCGGGGCGGTGCGGGGTCGATTCATGCAGGCAGGGGGTAGACCGTTCACCGGTCGGGGCGGCCGACTCGACGGCCGTGACGCCGGGTGTGACGGCCGGTGTGACGCACGTCGTCACGCTGATGAGCGCCTCACGGTGGGCGAGCGCGAGTCGGGCCAACACCGGCCAGTCGACCGGCCGGACGACCGGCGCGGTCGGGTCGGCCCACACCAGCAACACCAGGGCGAGCGAGAGCGGGAAGCGGTCGGCCTTGGCCTGGTTGCAGTCGACGCACGCCAGCACGAGCGAGGTGACCGACCACGACCACCACAGCGACTTCGGCGCAATGTGGTCGAGAGTGGCCTCATCCAGTGCAGCGAACGGCCGACGGCAGTAGGCGCAGCGCTGCCCGTGACGGCGCGCAAGCTGCTCCTTGCGCAGCCGCCGCCGGGCAGAACACAGCTTGTTGCGTCGGCTCATGCCGCCGTCTCCAGTGCGCCGACGGTGGCCGGGATGTCCCAGATGACCACGGCGTTGGCCCGCATGGTCGCCAAGGCTTTGCGCAGCACGGTGTAGGACTGGCTCGGAGTCAACCCCATGCGCTTTTGGACCGCGGTCATGGTCAGCCCGTCGACGAAGCGCAGCACGATCAACTCGCGTTCTACGTCCGTCAGCCCGGCCGTCAGGTCCAACAGGCTCAGACCGCTGATCACCATTTCTTCCGGACGCGACAGCTCATCCTCAGCCTCGAAATCCGGCAGCTGACCTTCCTCGTCCGCGCCCAACAGACGCTCACGCTTCGAGAAGGTCAAACGCGCCTTGCGGTAGTCCGCCAAGACCCAACGCGCCTGAACAGCGAGCCACTTGTAGGCGTTGTCCAGCTCGCTGAAGTCTTCCGGCATGCGTGTCAGCGCCTCACCGACCTTGATGAACGTCTCCATCATCAGGTCCTCAGCAAGGTGGAAGTCCTGACCCACCCGGCGGTAGAGGTACCCCCACACGAACCCGCGGTACTTGGCGAACAGGTCGCCCAACTGCTTGTTGTCCAGGGAGAACGTTTTGGGCTCCGGAATGCCCAGCGCTCCGGCCGTCGTCTCGTACACAGCCGTCAGCAGCTTCACGTAGACCGCACTCGGGGCACGCCGACCCAGCTCCCACGAAATCGCCAGAGCCTTCACCGACCCCGGGTGCGTACCAATCCGCACGTCCTGACGGTCCGCCTCGGCACACAGCCGCTCTACAAGCTTCCTCAGGCTCCAGCCCCGCTCCAAGCGCGCCGCACGCAGTAACGAGACCGACTCGCCCGTCCGTTCCACAGTGATTCCAGGCATGATTGATGTGCCCCTTCGAGGGTCAGGGAGCGGCTATCTGCTTGGCGGTAGGGAGCCGCTCCTTGCTTTGCCCTGACGTTGACCAGGGCCTTTCGGGGTTTCAGCGCACGCCGGACAGGCGGTCTCGGATCGAGCCATCCGACCGGCGGGCACATCCCTAAGGTTCCCTAGGGCACCCTAGGGTGTCAAGGGGTACAGTAGGCATGGCGTCCACTGAGACAAGGGAGCTACGGAGATGTCGGAGCAGGCCGACAATCGAGCGCCGTACGCGCAGATTGCCGCCCACTACACGGAGCTGATCACGTCCGGCGCACTACCGGCGGGCTCACTCCTGCCGAGCATCAAGAACCTCGCGCAGGAGTGGAAAGTCAGCACCGCGACCGCCGAAAAGGCGCTGCGGAAGCTGCGCACCGAAGGGTTGGTCAGGGGCATCCACGGCATCGGGACAGAGGTGCTGGATCGGCCCTCCCCCATGTCGTCCGGCTCCCAACGTCAGGACCGGGGCCGTCGCAGCGGGTCAAGCTGGGGGTCCGGCGAACGGTCCGACTCCCACCAAGCCGCCGTTGTGCCGGCGCCCGCAGACGTGGCGAGCGCGCTGGACATTGCGCCTGGTTCAGAGGTGATCAGGCGACGCCGGGTGTACCGCGACCGGCACGGGATCGTCGCGCACTCCACGTCATGGATCCCCGTGCGGTACGGGCGGCTGATCCCCCAGCTGATGAAGAGCGACCGCCTGACCGGTGGAACGTCGCTACAGCTCATCGCGCAGGCTACGGGCCGACCGATCACTCACCGGATCGACACCGCGTCGGCACGTCTCTTGACGCCTGAGGACGCGCGCCTCCTGGAACTGAACCCCGCGCAACCCCCAGCGGATCCCGTAGTAGTGATGACAGCAAAGTTCGTCGACATTGAGAGCAACGTGGTCGAGTACGGCGTTGACCTCGGGGGCCCCGGCCGTACGTGGCGCACGGAATCGGAAGTCACCCCGTGACGGCCGGTGGTCACGTGGCCCGACCGGCTTGTGTGCTCATGGCAGGACTGCCCGGCTCGGGGAAGACCACGCTTTCCCGCGCCCTCACAGCCCGCGGTTTCCTCCGACTCTGCCCCGACGAAGAGATGTTCCGACGACATGGCGTCTACGGGGTCGACTTTCCCCGCGGTGTCTTCCCGACCCTCGAACGCCCGGTCCTCGAAGAGACCGCCGTGGAGCTCCGCGAGCAACTGCGGGCCGGGCGTGACGTAGTGGTCGACCACGGCTTTTGGACGCCGGAGGACCGCGCTCACTGGCGGACGATCGCGACCGACGCGGGCGCAAGCACAGTGCTCGTCTACCTGGAAGCGAGCCACGAGGAACTGTGGGCCCGTGTCAGTCGGCGGAATGCACGCCATGAAGCCGACCCGAACTCGATCTACTTCGCCGAAAGCGATTTGCTCCGCTACCGCACCCGGTTCGTCCCGCCGGAGCCGGACGAACCGCACCTCGCGTACAACGGCGACCCCGAGTCGGTACTGAAGGCACTGAGCGAGGTTGCCCAGCAGAGCAAGGGATAGAAGGTGCGGCCTACGGCCGCGCGACCCTTGGCAGCTCGCTACGCTCGCGCGCGGCAATGCTCGGAATTCCCGACGATCGTCGCGCTCTTCCGGTGGCGCGGCGGCACATCGAAGAGGAGCACCCACGCGCGGCGCCGGGGTGCTCCTCTTCGGCGTTCCGGAGCACTCACCGTCCGCAGCGTCCGCACCCCTCCCCCTTCTAAGAGCCGCATTGACCTGCAAAGACATACTCTTAGTAGCGGAGAGTGACCGGACGCTGCGGACGCTAGCGGACGCTAAACAAATCGTTTAGCGTCCGCTAGGACAGTGCAGGTCAAAGGGGGTGCGTGTTGCCCGGCGGATGCTGCGGACGCTGTTTTTCTTAACTCTCTAGGAGAGAGGTGGGGGGAGGGCTCTTCAGAAGGGGCAGGAGGGCAGCACGAACGGCTGTCAGCCCCGCCTGAAGAGCTGTTGGGCCTTCCAAGCGAAGGGCTGATCGATTGCCCACGCCCCGTCCTGTGATCCCCCCTTGGAAGGCTCGAGCACACGCATGAGCCCGCAGCCGCGCACCACGCGCCCAACGGACGGGCGGCGGGCACGCGAGCGCAGCGAGCCCAGGGACGCGCGGCCGTAGGCCGCTCCTTTCCGCTTCTCCCCATCTGGCCAGCCGACGGCCCGGCGCTGAGGGCGCGCACCGAGGACGCCCTGCCGCGCCTTTGGCCGGGCCGTCTGTGGGCCGTCCGAGGGTGGCCGATCGCGACAGATGACGACAGGCGTCAACAGCGACAACCCTGCTCTCCAGCGGGGTGCGGCGCATCACCGCACCCCGCTGGACAAGCGATTCAATACCAGCGTTACTGAGCCGCGGAAGATCCACGCGCACGCCCCCATCCCGCCGCACGCGCCCTCTTGTTGACCCGCGCTTTGCCTGCCACTCTGAGAGTCCCCCCACTTGTGAATTTGTGAAATCGCGAACGAGCGGGCCATCCCGCCCGTGACCTGGCGTTTTCCAGTAGGAGGTGGCTCCATCCATGCTCGTCCGTGACGCCATGAGCACCGTGGTCCTCACCATCGGCCCCGCCCACACACTCCGACAGGCCGCCGCCCTGATGTCCGCCCGCCGGGTGGGCGCGGCCGTGGTCCTGGACCCCGACGGCACCGGCATCGGCATCCTCACCGAGCGGGACGTCCTCAACTCCGTCGGTGCCGGCCAGGACCCGGACACCGAGCGCGCCCACGCCCACACCACCACCGACGTCGTCTTCGCCACCCCGACCTGGACCCTGGAGGAGGCCGCCGTCGCCATGACCCACGGCGGTTTCCGCCATCTGATCGTCCTCGACCGGGGCGAGCCCACCGGCATCGTCTCGGTCCGCGACATCATCCGCTGCTGGGCACCCGAGCGGCAGCGGGACGCCCAGCACGTACCGGCGTAGTGATACGCGTGACGGGCAGGACCCCCGAGGGGAGTCCTGCCCGTCGGCCGGCGAGCGGTCCAGCGCTGGAATCAGCCGCGCAGGGCCTGGACCGCGGCCTCCAGCCGCTTGCCGAAGTCCTCGTCCGCCTGGCGGAAGTTGTTGATCGCGCGCTCGGCGATGTCGTCGCGCGTGACCCCGGAGATGGCGTTCGCCAGGTTGTTCACCAGGCGCTCCTTCTCGTCCTCGGCCATCAGCCGGTACAGGTTGCCCGCCTGCACGAAGTCGTTGTCCTCGGCGTGCACGGGCGTGACCGACTCACCGGTGACACCGCTGACCGGGATGGGCTGCCACGGCGCGCGGTCCGTCTGGAAGGGGCCGCCGAAGCTGTTCGGCTCGTAGTTCTTCGCGCCCTTGTGGCGGCCGTCGTACAGGTAGCCGTCACGGGCGTGGGTGCGCGCCTCGGTGGCGTGCGGGCGGTTCACCGGCAGGTGGTCGGCGTTGATGCCGACGCGGTAGCGGTGGGCGTCGCCGTACGCGAAGAGGCGGCCCTGGAGCATCTTGTCCGGGGAGGGACCGATGCCCGGCACGAAGTGGGCGGGGCTGAAGATCGACTGCTCGACCTCGGCGAAGATGTTCTCCGGGTTGCGGTTGAGCTCCAGCTTGCCGAACTCGATCAGCGGGTAGTCCGCGTGCGGCCAGACCTTGGTCAGGTCGAACGGGTTGAAGCGGTAGGTGGCCGCCTCGGCCGCCGGCATCACCTGGACGTAGACGGTCCAGGACGGGAAGTCGCCGCGCTCGATGGCCTCGCGCAGGTCCCGCTGGTGGGAGTCGGGGTCCTTGCCCGCGAGGATCTCGGCCTCCTCGGCGGTCAGGTTCTTGATGCCCTGGTCCGTCTTGAAGTGGTACTTGACCCAGAAGACCTCGCCGGCCTCGTTGTTCCACTGGTAGGTGTGCGAGCCGAAGCCGTCCATGTGGCGGTACGACGCCGGGATGCCGCGGTCGCCGAACAGCCAGGTCACCTGGTGCGTGGACTCGGGCGACAGACCCCAGAAGTCGAAGACGTTGTCCGCCTCCTGCGAGCCGGTGTACGGGTCGCGCTTCTGGGTGTGGATGAAGTCGGGGAACTTGATCGCGTCCCGGATGAAGAAGACCGGGGTGTTGTTGCCGACGAGGTCGTAGTTGCCCTCCTCGGTGTAGAACTTCAGCGCGAAACCGCGCGGGTCGCGCACGGCGTCCGCGGCACCGAGGTTGCCGGCCACCGTGGAGAAGCGCAGGAAGGTCTCCGTCTGCTTGCCGACCTCGGAGAGGAACTTGGCGCGCGTGTACTTCGTGACGTCGGCGGTCACCGTGAAGGTGCCGTACGCACCGGCACCGCGGGCGTGCACCACCCGCTCCGGGATGCGTTCACGATTGAAGTGGGCCAGCTTCTCCAGAAGGAGCTGGTCCTGGACGAGGACCGGGCCACCGACGCCCGCGGTCTCGCTGTTCTGGTTGTCGGCAACCGGAGCACCGGCCTCCGTAGTGAGCGGTCCCTGCGTCACGTACGCCTCCTGCGTCATATGCTGACCAAACCTGTCCCTTGGCTAAAGCCACGCTCGATCCTACAATGGACATTGTCTAAGTCAAGCAAGGCTCCAAAGTCACACCCGTTCGGGACCTGGTTCCCCCTGCTGTTAGGCTGGTGCCTATGAGTGACCTTCTGGAACGGCTGCGCGGACGTGGATGGCGGATGACCGCGCAGCGCCGTGTGGTGGCCGAGGTCCTCGACGGCGAACACGTCCATCTGACGGCCGACGAGGTGCACGCCAGGGCGGTCGCCAAGCTGCCCGAGATCTCCCGGGCGACCGTCTACAACACCCTGGGCGAGCTGGTCTCGCTCGGCGAGGTGCTCGAGGTCGCCACGGACAAGCGGGCCAAGCGCTACGACCCCAACGCCCACCGCCCCCACCACCACCTGGTGTGCGCGCAGTGCGGCGCGATCCGTGACGTCCACCCGACCGGCAACCCGCTGGCCGACCTCCCCGACACGGAGCGCTTCGGCTTCACGGTGTCCGACGTGGAAGTGACCTACCGCGGCGTCTGCCCGAACTGCGCGTCGGCCTAGGCGAACGGTCCCCGCGGCGCCGGTGCGCTCGGGGCAAACACCGAGGGCCGGAATCCGTTCGGATTCCGGCCCTCGGTTTCAGTAGCGGGGACAGGATTTGAACCTGCGACCTCTGGGTTATGAGCCCAGCGAGCTACCGAGCTGCTCCACCCCGCGTCGACAAACGAAACAGTACGTCACCCCAGACCACAGAAGCAAATCGCATAGCTGCCGGCAGCGCCACCGCCCCAGCTGCGGGCAATCGTGCCGCAGGGCGGCACGGGTGGGTGCTGGGGGTACCTCCCGCTCGAGCGGAGCCGAGAGTGGGGGAAGCACCCCGCAATCGCCGGGCTGCGCAACACCCCCGCCCGCACCTCACCCAGCCCGGCGCAGCGTCACGCCGACAGTTCCTCCCGCAACGCGTCCCGCAACCGCGTAGCCCGCTCCGTCACCGCCGCAGGCCCCAGCGCGGCCGCCCGATCCGCCCACCGCTGCCCCTCCGCCAGCTCCCCCCGCCGCGCATACACCAGCGCCAGCCGCAACGCCGCACGCCCGTGCCCCGCGTCCGCCGCCCGCGTCCACCACACCGCCGCCTCCGGCTCGCTCCCCTCCCGCGCCAGCAGCAGCCCCAGATTGAACGCCCCGTTGCGCGACCCGGCCTCCGCCGCCTCCCGGTACCACCGTGCCGCCTCGACGACGTCGCCCCGCGCCGCCGCGAGCATGCCGACCCGCACCTGCGCCCGCCGGTGCCCCTGCGAGGCCGCCCGCTCGTACCACTCCTCGCACTCGCTGCGCCGGTTCACCGGCTCCCCCAGCTCGTGCGCCGGCTCCGGCGGCCTGCGGGCGTCCAGCACCGTCGCCAGCCGGTACGCGGCCTCGGCGCTCCCGCCGCCCGCCGCACACCGCAGGAACCGCTCGGCCTCCCTCTCCTCGCCGTCCCGCAGCCGTGCCATGCCGACCTGGAGCGCCGCCTCCGTGTGCCCGGCCGCCGCCGCCCGCTCGTACCAGCGCAGCGCGGCGTCGTCCTCGCCCCGGCCGGCGTGCAGGATGCCGAGGTTGAACGCGGCGTCCACGCTGCCGGCCTCCGCGGCCTTGGAGAACCACGGCTCCGCGCCGGCCTCGTCGCCGGCCCGCAGCAGCAGGATCGCCAGCGCGTTCGCCGCCTCGCGGTGTCCGGCGTAGGCGGCCCGGCGGTACCACTGCTCGGCCGGGACCGTGCGGCCCTGGTCGGCGCAGAGCAGCCCGAGGTTGTAGGCGCCGTTGATGTCACCGGCGTCCATCGCGGCCCGGTACCAGCGCTCGGCGGTCTGGGTCTCGCCCCGCTCGGCGTGCAGCGCGCCCAGCGCGTTGGCGGCGTTGCCGTCGCCGTCCTGCGCGGCCCGCAGCCACCACACGGCGGCGTTCTCGGTGTCACCGGCGTCGCGCAGCAGGAAGCCGAGCGCACAGGCCGCCCGGGCCTCGCCGTCCTTGGCGGAGGTCAGGTACCAGCGGCCGGCCTCCTTGAGCTCACCGCGCTTCTCCAGGATCGCCCCGAGGTGCAGCGCGGCCCTGCGGTGCCCGCGCGCGGCGGCCTGCCGGTACCACTGCTCGGCCTCCTCCAGCAGCGGGGCGCCGTCCTCGTCCGCTTCCCGCGCGGCCTTGCGGTCCAGTGCGCGGGCCAGCCGGTAGGCCCCTTCCCGGTGCCCCCGCTCGGCGGCGGCCCGCATCCAGCGCTCGGTGCCGGCCGTGTCCCCCCGGTGTTCCAGCAGGTCGGCGAGGGCGTAGGCGCCGAGCGCGTGGCCCTGCTCGGCGGACTGGCGCAGCCAGTACTCGGCGGCGGGTTCGTCGCCGCGCTCGCGGTGGTGGCGGCCGAGGGCGTGGGCCGCGGCGGTGGAGCCGGCGACGGCGGCGATCCGCCACCAGCCGGCGGCCTCGTCGGGGTAGCCCCGCTGATGCAGCAGAACGCCGAGGTTGTTGGCGGCGGCGCGGTCGCCCGCGGCGGTGGCGGCACGCAGATGGGGTTCGGCTCCGTCGAGATCACCGCGGCGCAGCAGCATGGCGCCGAGGACGCTCATCGCCTCGACGTCGCCGGCCTCGGCCGCGAGTCGTTGGCGCAGCTCCTCCGCCGCCTCGTCGGCGGCCTCCCCGGCCTCGTCGCGAGAGTCCTCCCGGCGGGAGAACTGCGCAAAACGCCCTGTCTCGTACAGAGATGCCTTGTCCCCCATACCATCCATCGTCGCACCACCTGCAACCTGGGTACACCTGGTATACCGCAGTCAGTGAGGTCACTACAGCGTTTTGTCGACATGCCCACAGAGAGACAAGTCAAACACACACCCTCCAACTCCCGTCGGCGGCGCGACCGTCGACCGTCGAAGCACATGCGTTCGCACACCACAAAGGCCCGGACTCCGTGAGGAATCCGGGCCTTTGGCGTCGCCTAGTGCGCGACTTCAGTAGCGGGGACAGGATTTGAACCTGCGACCTCTGGGTTATGAGCCCAGCGAGCTACCGAGCTGCTCCACCCCGCGCCGTTGTGCTGCAACCGTAGCACGGCGCGGGGGGGGAGCCTCTGACCGGCCTGCTCGCTAACTGCTCGGACCGGCGTCGGGCTCGCGGCTGCTCTCCCCGCCGCCGGCGCCGCCCCCCCCTCCGTCCGACTGGGCCTCCTCAGCCTTGCGGAGCGCGTCCTCCAGGGCCTTCTGCGCCTTGCCGTAGGCCTCCCAGTCGTTGTTCTTCAGGGCTTCCTGGCCGTCCTCGAAGGCCTTCTGGGCGTCGTCCAGGGCCTCCTGGACCGTGGGGTTGTCGGCCGCGGGCGGTGGCTCGGTGCCCTCTTCCTCGCCGGTCCCCTCGTCCTCGCCGGCTCCCTCGTCCTCACCGGTCGGGGGTTCGACGGGCGTGCCCTCACCGGCGAAGACCTTGTCCAGCGCCTGCTCGAGGGTGTCCTTGAACGCCGTCTGGCCGCCGTAGGTCACCAGCACCTTCCGCAGCAGCGGGTACTTCAGTCCCCCACCGCGTACGTAGACCGGCTCCACGTAGAGCAGTCCTCCGTCGAGCGGTACGGCCAGGAGGTTGCCGTACTCGACCTCCGAGTCGCCGCCTCTCAGCAGCCTGATGGACTCGGCGATGTCCTGTTCGGAGTTGAACTGGCTCTGCACCTGTTTGGGTCCGGCGACGGTGGTGCTCGTCGGCAGCTTGAGCACTCTGATCTTGCCGTAGTCGTCGGTGCCCGGATCGGCGTTGACCGCCATGAACGCGCTGAGGTTGTCACGTCCGTTGGGGGTGAACGTCGTGGTGAGCGAGAAGACCTGATCCTGCTGGTCGGGCATCCGCATGCTCAGGTAGTACGGCGGCACCGCGTCGCCCGTCTTGTTCGTCGGGTCGTCCGGCACCTGCCAGACCTCGCTGCCGCTCAGGAACGTGTTGGCGTCCTCGACGTGGTAGCGGGTCAGCAGCTCGCGCTGCACCTTGAACAGGTCCTGCGGGTACCGCAGATGCGCCAGCAGGTCGTCCGAGATCTCGCTCTTGGGCTCCACCGTGTCGGGGAACGCCTTCATCCACGTCTTGAGGACGGGGTCCTGGGTGTCCCACTGGTAGAGCTTGACCTCGCCGCTGTAGGCGTCGACGGTCGCCTTCACCGAGTTGCGGATGTAGTTGACCTGGTTCTGCTGGGCCACCACCGCGCGCTGGTCGTTGGTGGCGGTCAGCGAGTCGGCGGTGGTGTCACCGAGGGTGGTCCGCGACGCGTACGGATAGCCGTTCGTCGTCGTGTAGGCGTCGACGATCCACTGGATCCGGCCGTCGACGACCGCCGGGTAGGCGTCGCCGTCGATGGTCAGCCAGGGGGCGATCGCCTCGACGCGCTCCTTGGGCGTGCGGTTGTACAGGATCCGCGAGCCCTCACCGATCGCGCCCGAGTACAGGATCTGCGGCTCGCTGAACGCGACCGCGTAGGCGGCCCGGTTGACCGGGTTGGCGAGGTTGACCCCGCTGTCGCCCTCGTAGCTGTACGTCTTCTCACCGCTGTCGTCGGAGTAGTCGATCTCCTTCTGGGGACCGCCGACGATCGAGTACGTGGTCGTCCGCTCGCCGTAGTAGACGCGCTGCTCGTACGAGCCGAGCTCGCCCTTGGACGGCAGGTCGGACTCGGTGAACTCCGGACGGCCGCCGGAACCCACGCTGGTGCCCTCCGCGGCGACGACACCGTAGCCGTGGGTGTAGCGGAAGTGGTCGTTGATCCAGTTCCGCTTGGGGATGCCGTTGAGGTTGAGCTCACGCAGACCGATGACCGTGTCCTGGTCCTCGCCGTCGCTGTTGTAGCGGTCGACGTCCAGGTTGGTCGGGAACGCGTAGTAGTTCCTGATCTGCTGGAGCTGCTGGAACGTCGGCGAGACGATGTTCGGGTCCATGATCCGGATGCTCGCCGTGTCGGTGACGTCGTCCCGCAGCCGGGTCTTGTCCTCGGTCTGGGCGGTGCCCGGGTACTCGGCGACGTCGGCGTCGTCGATGCCGTAGGCCTCACGCGTGGCCTTGAGGTTCTTCTCGACGTACGGCGCTTCCTTGGCCTGCTCGTTCGGCTGGACCTGGAACTTCTGCACGATCGCCGGGTAGAGGCCGCCGATGAGGATCGCCGACAGGACCATCAGGCCGAAGCCGATCACGGGCAACTGCCAGGTGCGCCGCCACAGCGTGGCGAAGAACAGCAGCGCGCAGATGACCGCGATGCAGAACAGGATCGTCTTGGCCGGCAGATAGGCGTTTGCGTCGACGTACCGCAGCCCCGTCCAGCTGTCCGTCGCCTTGAAGTCGCTGGACTTCACCGCGAGCCCGTACCGGTCGAGCCAGTAGGCGACCGCCTTCAGCGCGACGAACATCCCGAGGAGCACCGAGAGATGTCCGGTGGCCGCGGCCGTGGCGCGTGCGCCCGGGCTCGTGACGCGCAGCCCGCCGTAGAGGTAGTGGGTGAGCGCGGCGGCGATCAGCGCCAGGATCGTGGCGGCGAAGCCGAAGCCGAGCAGGAACCGGTACCAGGGCAGGTCGAAGGCGTAGAAGGAGACGTCGAGCTTGAACTGCGGGTCCTTCTGCCCGAAGGACACACCGTTGACCCACATCAGCCAGGTGCGCCACTGGCCCGACGCCGACGCACCCGCGATGAGGCCCACCAGGGCGGTGATGCCGAGCAGCAGCCACTTCTTGTACGGGGCGATGCCCATGCGGTACCGGTCGAGGTTCTGCTGCTCCATCGACATGGCACTCAGCGGCGGCCGCATCCGGTGGGCCAGCCAGATGTTGAAGCCGACCGCGAAGGCCATCAGCAGACCGAAGACGAAGAACAGCCCGATCTTGGTCCACAGGGTCGTCGTGAAGACCGACGAGTAGTTGACCGAGCGATACCACAGCCAGTCGGTCCAGAACCCCGCGAACATGGTGAACACCATGCCGAGGACGGCCAGGACGCCCAGTGTCATGAGCAGGGTCCGGACCCGCCGGGACGGGCGGCCCACTCTGATCCGTGGCCCCGTCGGGCCTCCGCCGCGGTCCGGCATCTGGAAAGCCAAGGTAGGCACCTCGAAAATCGCTGTTGATCCGTCGGGCCCGCGGTTTCACGGACCGTCGTGGCCCCCCGTGTTCGCGGGCCCACACCTATGCAACTTACTCACCCTTTACTCGGTTCCCGATTCCGGTGAGGAACGAGAGAGGATTGTGACCATGTCCAACACACCCATGGCCGCAAACCCGCTCACCCGGGCCGTGCTCGAGATCGACGAGTACGCCTCCGGACTCGGCTGGGACCAGCCCGCCCGACTTTTCGCCCTCGTGGACACCGCCCGGCTGCGCGCCGAGCAGCCCTCGCTCGCGGGCCGGCTCGGCCCGGACGCCGAGCAGGAGACCACCGCCTTCACCCCGATCGAGCAGGACAGCATTCCAACGGGCAAACCGCTGGACGAGTTCCTGGGCACCGTCGCCTGGCCCGAGGCGGTGGCCGGCTGCGCGCTGACCGTGGAGCGGCTGATGCTGCCGCCGTCCGCCGAGGCTCAGGTCCCCGAGGATCTGGACGAGGCCGCGCTGGCCACGTGGGTGGCCGAGCACCCGGAGCGTCAGGAGGTGCGGATGACGGTCGCGGTGCTGCGCGACGGCGCCCGCGAGTCCGCTCTGCGGCTGCGCGCGAAGGACTCGCCCACGGAGGTGCTCACCGGTTCCGATCTGGTTCCGGGGCTGGCGGAGGCGCTGACGGCGACGTTCGCGGAGTAGCGGTCCGGTCAGGACGTCGTGCACTTCGGCAGGTCGTCGGTGTCGCCGGAGCGGATGTCCGCCAGGGCGCCCAGGGCGTCGTCCATGGTGTCCACCTTCACCAGGGTGAGGCCGTCGGGGGTGTCCTCGGCGGCCGCCGCGCAGTTCTCGGCGGGGGTGAGGAAGTACGCGGCGCCCTTGTCGCGCGCGCCGACCGTCTTCATCTCGATGCCGCCGATCGGCCCGACCTCGCCGTTGTCGTCGATGGTGCCGGTGCCGGCGACGAAGGCGCCGCCGGTGAGGCTGCCGGGCGTGAGCTTGTCGTAGATGCCGAGGGCGAACATCAGACCCGCGCTGGGCCCGCCCACGTCGGCGAGCTTGATGTCGATGTCGAACGGGAAGGTGTGGTCCGTACCGGCGGAGATGCCGACTATGGCGCGCTCCTCGCCGGCGTCGTCGGAGGTCGCGGTGGTGATCGTGACCTTCTCGGTCTTCGTCGCCGTCCGGCCCTCCTTCTCGGCGGCGGCCTGTTCCCCGGCGGGCACGATGGTGAAGACGACGTCCTCGCCCGGCTTGTGCTCGGTCACCAGTTCGGCGACGTCGGCCGGCTCCTTCACCGTCTCGCCGTCCACGGCCTTGATCACGTCACCGGCGTGCAGCTTGCCCTCGGAGGGGGACCCCTTGACCACCGTGGAGACGATCACCCAGGACTTCACCGGGACGTCGAGCTCCTTCAGGGCCGCGACCTTGGCGCTCTCCTGGGACTGGCTGAACTCCTCGGCGTTCTCCTGGGTGGACTCCTCCTCCGTCTTGCCGTCGGGGTAGAGGGTCTCGTGCGGGACGACCTTGTTGTCGTGCGCGAGCCATCCGTAGACGGCCTCGACCAGGTTCATCCGGTAGTCGGCACTGGTGACCCGCACCGTGGTCATGTTGAGGTTGCCGTCCGTCGGGTAGGTCTTGTGCCCGGCGATCTGCAGCACCGGCTCGCCGTCGTGCTCGCCCAGCGTGTTCACCGTCGGCCCGGGCGACATCTCCGAGTACGGCACGGGGATGAAGACTCCCGCGCACAGGAGCGCGATCAGCATCAGGGTGGAGGCGAGCATCGTCGCGGTGCGGCGTGGCATGACTCGACAGTACGGGACGGCCCTGTCAGCGCACCGTCAGGGCCGCCCGGACGAGCGGCCCTGTCCGCGTCCTCCACCGTGACCTGCTGCCTCACCTGCTTCAGCGGTCCGAGCGCGGCTTCTCCATGGCCTCGCGGAAGCGGGCGTAACCGGTGAGTTCGGGTCCGTCGCCCCGCACCTTGCGGGTCCGGTTGGCCCAACTGCCCCACAGCCCCGCTCCGACAGCCGCCACAAGCGGAATCAGCAACCAGGCAAGCGCCGCCATGCCGACCTCCCAACCCCATGAGCGTCCGCAACACTGACTGATCAGCAGATTAACCATCCGCAGTGACAACGCTCACGTCAGGGGTGCGGTTACGCAACCGGAGCCCCGGCCCCGCTCAGCAGGCCCCGACCCGCCCGCCCGTCGCCCGACCACCGCCCCTCGACGACGGCGCTACGCGCCGACCCATTCATCGGTCCCATCAGTGAACCGCTGGTGCTTCCAGATCGGCACCTCGTGCTTGAGGTCGTCGATCAGCTTCCGGCAGGCCTCGAAGGCCTCACCCCGGTGCGGGCACGACACGCCGACGACCACGGCGAAGTCACCGATCCGCAGATCCCCCACGCGGTGGACGGCGGCGAGCGCCCGTACGGGGAACTCGGCGGCGACCTTCTCGGCGATGCGCCGCATCTCGTCCTCGGCGCTGGGGTGGCACGAATAGCCGAGCGCGTCGACGTCCGCGCCCCCGTCGTGGTTGCGCACGGTCCCGACGAACAGCGCCGTCCCGCCGGCCGCGTCGTCGCCCACCGCGCGGAGGACCTCGTCCACCGACAACGGCGTGTCGCGGATCCCGATCAGCTTGATCGGATCCTGTGCGGCCTGCTCACCCGGGTGATCGTGCGTGGATGCCATGCCCCCATCGTGCCCCACGGGCACGACAACACGGAATAGCCGCATCACCCGGCACACGCGCGTGCGCCCTCGGAGCCTCCCGCGGGAGCGGCGGCCCTAGATGCGCCGCCGTGCCTTGCGGGCCCGGCGTACCACGGCTGCCGCGCCCAGCAGGGCCACCGTCGCGCCCGCCGCACCCGCGGCCGTGGCGTCCTTGCGTCCCAGCCGGCGGCCGGCCACCGTGTGCCTGCCGGACACCTCCTCCAGCAGTTCCTCGAGGACCTCCTCGTTGGTGTGGGCGGGCCGCCACCCGGCGTCGTGCAGCCGGCTCCCGCTCACCACCCACGGGTACATCGTGTACGCCAGGTCCCCGGCCGGGGACGGGGTGAGCCCGATCCGGTGCAGGCGGGCCGCCGCGCCGAGCGCGACCGCCGAGGGCAGCTCCATCCGCCGGATGCCGCTGAGCTCCTCGACCTCCTCCTGCTCCAGCCACCCGTCGCAGCCGACGGCCAGCTCGCCGTCGACCTTCTCCAGCACGGCGTACTCCATGGCACTGCACAGGTCGTCGACGTGGCAGAACTGCCACGCGGGCCGTGATCCGGCCACCACCAGCAGCCGAGGCGACTCGAAGTACCTGGTCAGCGCCGTGTCGGTGCCGCCGACGAGGACGGCGGGGCGGACGACGGTGACGTTGAGGCCGGGATGCGCGCGCGGCGCGCGGCGGGCCAGTCGCTCGATCTCCAGGAGGTCGCCGACGCCGGTGGCCTCCGCCGTGGCGCGCAGTTCCGCGTCCTCGGACAGCGGCAGCTCGTTGTCGGGCAGCGCGCCGTAGACCATGGTCGAGGTGCACAGCACCACGCGGTGCACCCCGGCGGCCGCGGCGGCCGTCAGCACCGTCTGCGTGCCGCGCACGTTGTAGGCCGTTCGGGCGGCGCCGTCGGTCTCCAGATCGAGGTCGAGCGCGAGATGGACCACCACGTCGGCACCGCGCAGCTTCTCCGCGATGGCGGGATCCCGTACGTCCAGGATGTGCCAGCGTGCCCCGGCGCACTCGCCGCGCCGCTCGTCGAGGGCGATGACCTGCTTGATCTCCTCCGACGCGGCGAGCCGCGCGGTGAGCAGCGCACCGACGCCGGACGCGGCTCCGGTGACCGCTACGACGGGCCCGCGCGCCGCGGGGCTGGTTGAGTTGTTTCGCGCTGCGCGAACCTGCGGATCTGGGGAACTCACCGGGCGTCTCCAGCGGTTGTCTTCAGTACGAGCGCAAGCGACGCGTACGTACCAGGTGGCATCCATCCTGCCGCAGGCCTTCTGTCGGCGAAGCACCGAGGCCCGATCCGCTTCAGGTGTCTACGCTGGGTGGTGTTGTCGGGCAGCCGTGCCGCCGGAAAGAACCGGCGGCCCTACAAGCCGAGGAATCCCGTGAGTGACACCCCATTCGGATTCGGCCTTCCGCCGGAGGAGCCGGACGACGGCGACGAAGGCAAGAAGAAGGACCCGCAGAGCGGCGGTGGTCAGGGCCCGGCCAACCCGTTCGGTTTCGGCATGCCCGGAGCCGGAGGCTTTGGCGGCGGCCCCGACGCGGACAATCCGTTCGCCGCGATGTTCGGGTCGCTGAACCCCAACGACCTGGGGGCCGCGTTCCAGCAGCTCGGCCAGATGCTCTCCTACGAGGGCGGGCCGGTGAACTGGGACATGGCCAAGCAGATCGCCCGGCAGACCGTGTCGCAGGGCACGGCGGGCGGGTCGAAGGACGCGAGCGTCGGCCCGGCCGACCGCAAGGCCGTGGAGGACGCCGTCCGCCTGGCCGACCTGTGGCTGGACGACGCCACCTCGCTGCCCTCGGGCGCCAACTCCGCCGTGGCCTGGAGCCGCGCGGAGTGGGTCGAGGCCACCCTGCCGGCCTGGCGGGAGCTGGTCGACCCGGTCGCCGAGCGCGTCGGGAACGCGATGGGCGACGTCCTGCCGGAGGAGATGCAGGCCATGGCCGGCCCGCTGATCGGCATGATGCGCTCCATGGGCGGCGCCATGTTCGGCACGCAGATCGGGCAGGCCGTCGGTGTGCTCGCCGGTGAGGTCGTCGGTTCGTCCGACATCGGCCTGCCGCTGGGCCCGGCCCGCCGGGCCGCGCTGCTGCCGCTGAACATCGAGACCTTCGGCAAGGACCTGGGCGTCTCCCAGGAGGAGGTGCGGCTGTATCTCGCCCTGCGCGAGGCCGCCCACCAGCGCCTGTTCGCGCACGTCCCGTGGCTGCGCTCGCATCTCTTCGGCGCGGTCGACGGCTACGCGCGCGGCATCAAGGTCGACACCGGCAAGCTCGAGGACGTCGTCGGCCAGTTCGACCCGCAGAACCCCGAGCAGCTGCAGGAGGCTCTCCAGCAGGGCATGTTCCAGCCGGAGGACACGCCGGAGCAGAAGGCGGCCCTGGCCCGTCTGGAGACGGCGCTGGCCCTGGTCGAGGGCTGGGTGGACGCGGTGGTCCACGCGGCGGCCAAGCCCCGGCTGTCGTCGGCCGACGCACTGCGCGAGACGCTGCGCCGGCGCCGCGCCTCGGGCGGTCCGGCGGAGCAGACGTTCGCCACGCTGATCGGTCTGGAGCTGCGTCCGCGCCGGCTGCGCGACGCCTCGCGCCTGTGGGCCTCGCTCACCGACGCGCGCGGGGTCGACGGCCGGGACGCCCTGTGGGCGCACCCGGACATGCTGCCGACGGCCACCGATCTGGACGACCCCGACGGGTTCGTGCACCGCGAGCAGATCGACTTCTCCGAGCTGGACAAGATGCTCGGCGAGGCCGCCGACAAGCCCGACCTCCGGAAGAAGGACGACGGCGGGGACGAGAAGAAGGGCGACGGCGCGGAGTGAGCCTGCACGACGACGCGGTCCTCGTCCTCAAGGGGTTCGAGGGCCAGCCGGAGCTGCGTCAGGACTATCTGGAGCATCTCGCCGCCCATCCGGACGGGGTGTGGAAGGCCTGTACGGCCGGCCATGTCACGGCGAGCGCCCTGGTGATCGACCCGGAGCGCGGCCGGGTGCTGCTGACCCTGCACAGGAAGCTGCGGATGTGGCTCCAGATGGGCGGCCACTGCGAGCCCGGGGACGCCTCGCTCGCCGCCGCGGCCCTGCGGGAGGCGAGGGAGGAGTCGGGCATCGAGGACCTGACGCTGCTGCCGGGCGGCCCCGTGCGCCTCGACCGGCATCCGATCCCGCCGCCCTGTCACTGCCATTTCGACGTCCAGTACGCGGCCGTGGCCGCCCCGGACGCCGTGCACGCGATCAGCGACGAGTCCCTGGACCTGCGCTGGTTCCGCTACGACGAGGTCGAGGGCGTGGCCGACGAGTCGGTCCGCCGACTGGTCGGGGCGACCCGCACCAGGCTGGACGGCTGAGACACGTGTAAGGGGCGACACGCGTAAGGGGCGACCGCCGTGGCGGCCACCCCTTACTGCTGTTCCGGTACGCGGGTCAGTTCCAGACGTTGCCCTGGTTCTGGCCGCGGGCGCCCTGCTGTCCCATGCCGTACTGCGCGGCGAGGCCCGAGCCGATCTGGGCGTTCTGCGGCGGCAGCAGCTCGCTGGGCTGGACGAGCGCGAAGCCGCTGCCCATGAAGCTGAGCTCCCAGCCCTCACCGGTGCTGCCGCGGCGCCGCCACACCCCGGAGGAGTGGGTCTGCGCCTGCATCTGCACCCGCAGGGAGGTGGACCAGGCGACGATCGCGTCGGCGTCGCAGTTGACGTACTTGTCCGGCGTCACCTGCATCAGCAGCGGCATGCCGGAGGTCATCAGGGCGATCTTGCCGGTGCCGGTGATGTTGAGCTGGTACTTCCCCGAGCCGGAGATGCCGTACAGGCTGTCGACGGCGATGACCTCGTGGTGCAGCGAGGAGTCCATCGCGAGCACATAGCTGCTGTCGACCGTCAGCCCGTCGCCCTCCACCTCCATGATGTGGATGCGCTGGGCGAGGTTGGCGAGGTAGACGGTGCCCTGCCCGTGGCAGCGCATCAGGTCGAGGCCCTCACCGGTGCGCGCACGCGCGCGGGAGGCGCCGCTGCTCTGGAACTCGGCGTCGAACTCCACGAGTCCCTGGTAGGCGACCATGCTGCCCTTGCGGGCGAGGACGTCGTCGTGACCCTCGAGGCCGACGCGGAGCATCTGCTGGTTCTGCAGGCTCCAGCGGTCCTGGGTCTGCTGTTCGTTGAACGCGAAAAGCGGGCTCTGCATGATGTGGTTGCTCCCCCTCAGCCCCGGACCCGGAGACGGTCGGTGCTGTCCTCACTGGGCTGGACGACGACGATGCCCTGACCGGAGAAGGCCATCTGGAAGGCCTCGCCGCTGCCGCGGCCGATCAGCGACTGGGCGCGGAAGCTGCGCTTGCCCTTCACCTTGAGGTTCGGGGACCAGGCGACCAGGGCGTCCGGGTCGACGTACGTCTCGTCCTCTCCGCCGCCGCAGTCGACGACGATCGGCTTGCCGCGCGAGGTGAGCGCGACCCAGCCCTGTCCGCTGATCTTGGTGTTCCACATGCCCTGTCCGGCGAACTTCGCCAGGCCCTTCACCCGCTCCACGCCCCACGTGAGATGGGCGTCGAAGGCGAGCAGATTGGTGGCGTTGACGGAGATGCCGTCGCCGTTGAGGTTGATCACGACGACGTTGGCACCGTAGTCGGCGAGGTAGAGCAGGCCGTCGCCGGAGCACTTCATCAGGGGCGCGCCCTCACCGGTGAGCCAGTCCTTGGCGATCTGGCGGACGGCGGGCGGGTTGGGCTCGTACTGGACGAACCCTTCGTAGGCGACCATCGACCCCACGCGCGCGAGAAGGTCGTTGCCGGTCTGCATGGCGACCTTCAGCATATGGTTGCCGTGGTTCTCCATGCGGGCGGTGACGGGGGCGGGGGCGTAGCCCGCGAGTGGCTGGTTCATGACGGGCACTCCCTCAGATCTCGTACGGCTGGACGACGATGAAGTTGCCGGGTGCGCCCCGGAACTGGAGGTTGATGCTCTCCCCGGTGTCGCCGGGATAGGAGTTGCGGCGCATCCGCACCTGGCTGGAGACGACCACCTGGGACGCGGCCGACCAGGCGACCACGGCGTTGCAGTCGGCGAAGGTGGTGGGCGTGACCGGCAGCACCACGGGCGTGCCGTGGGTCTTCACCACGATCGTGCCGGTGCCCTGGAACTGCATCGTGAACAGCGCGCCGCCGGGGATGCCGTGCCCCTCGATGCGGCGGACCTCGTACTGCAGGCCCTCGTCGAAGGCGAGGACGTTCTCCGCGGAGACGCACACGGCGTCGCCCTGGAGCTCGATCGGGTGCAGCATCGTGGAGTCCTCGGCGAAGAACACCTGGCCCTGGCCGGTGCAGCGCATCAGCTGCATCTCCTGGCCGGTGGCGTTGCCCACGATGCGGCCGGAGAACCCGGCGCCCTTGTAGCTGAAGTCGACCTTGCCCTGGTAGAGCACCATGCTGCCCTGCCGGGCCAGCACGGGCGTCCCGCCGATGCTCAGGTCCGCGCGGACGAGCTTCTTGTTCTGCTGCGTCCAGCGCTGTCCGGTGGGCGTCTCCTTGAACTGCTGGAGCGCGCCCATGACGCCGGGGCTCTGCGGAGCGCCCTGGGGCATGCCCTGCGGAGCGCCCTGCGGAGCCGCCTGGGGAGCGCCGTAGGGGGCCTGCTGGTGGGGCACCTGTCCGGGCGGGGGCTGCTGGCCGTACCCCGGAGGCGGCGGGGGCTGCTGTCCGTAGCCGGGCGGCGGGGCGGGGGCCTGCGGCGCCTGCGGCTGCGCGTAGCCGGGCGGCGGGGCGGGCTGGCCGTACGGGGGCTGCTGGCCGGGGGGCGTGGGGGCGGGCGGCGGGGCGGGGAAGCCGCCGGGCGGCGTGCCCATGGGCGCGGCGATCGTCGGCGCGGAGTGCACCGGCGGCGCGGAGGGCGCGGGCGCGGGAGGCGGCGTGGCGCCGCCCGGAGGCGGGGCGAAGCCCTGGGCGGCGGGCTGCGGCGCGGGGGCCGGAGCGGGCGCGGGGGCCGGAGCGGGAGCCGGCGCGGGTGCGGGTGCGGGTGCGGGTGCGGGGCCTCCGGCCGGTGCTCCGAACGCGGGCGGCGCGGCGGCCTGGGCGGGCGGCGCGAAGCCGGGTGCGGCGCCGCCGGCGGCCGGCTGCTGCTGCGGCGCGGCCGGCTCTTCCTCGGCAACCTCACCGCCGAAGTTCTTCAGCAGCGCCTCGAGCCCGCCGTCGAAGCCCTGGCCGACGGCGGCGAAGCGCCACACGTCCTTGAAGTAGAAGTCGCCGAGCATCACGGCGCGCTCGGTGGAGAACTCCGCACCGCTGAACGGGTACCGGGCCACTTCCTCGCCGCCCGCGACGATACGGATGTATCCGGGGCCGACCTGGGACATCTGCCCGGCCCCGTCGATCGTCGCCGTGAAGGACAGCTTCTTGATCTGCTGCGGGATCCGGTCCAGCGTCACCCGGAACGACTCCGTGTCCCCCGCCTGCGCGCCCAGGAGCTGAATGGACTCCTCGGGAGACTTCGGCTGGTTGAAGAAGACGAAGTAGCGGTCGTCCGAAAGCCGTTCGTCGGCGTCCAGACCGAAGCAGCTGATGTCGAAGGTCAGCCCCGGGCCGGAGATCTGCACACCTACGTACAGATCCGTGCCCGCGGTGAGGTCACTGATCCTGGCCTTGTGGCCGCGTTGGAATTCCCTGGCCATGCGTACGACCGTCCCCCATCCCGAATGTGAGTGCGTCGCGCCAGGCTAACGGCAAACACCGACACCGAAGGAAGTCGGTACAGACCCGGTACACAACGCATGCACGGGCCTACGGTGCGCTCACACCCGGCGGCACTCACTCATCGCCCGCACCGGGCACATGCGGCAGCCGGCCGGCCGCGACGACACCTTCGAGAAAGCCGCGGGCCCGCTCCGTCCTGGGATACGCCTCCAGCAGCCGCCAGAAGCGGGGCCCGTGCCCGGGCACCAGCAGGTGCGCCAGCTCATGGCAGAGGACGTAGTCGACGACGTAGTCGGGCATGCCCTGCAACCGGTGCGACAGCCGGATGCTGCCCTCGGACGGGGTGCACGAGCCCCAGCGCGTGTTCTGGTTGGTCACCCAGCGCACGGTGGCGGGCACCGCCCGCCCGTCGAAGTACTGGTCCGACAGCCGCCGGGCACGCTCGGCCAGCTCCGTGTCCCCGAGCGCGCGTTTGCTCTCCTGGGCGGCCAGCTTGTCGAGCATGACGTTCACCCAGCGCTGCTCCTCCGCCTCGGACATCCGGGCGGGGATGAGCACCACGGTGCGATCGCCCTCGCGGTACGCGGAGACCGTTCTGCGTCGACGGGCGCTCCTGCGGACCTCGATCGCGCTCGCCCGTGAGCCGCTCGTCGGCTGGCTCGCGCTGCGCTGGGACGTTCCGGAGCGGTGCAGTGGGTCGGCGGGCACGCCCCGCACGGTACCCGCTGGGCACGGGGAAGTCTTGACCCCGGGACGGTTCCCTCCCGATCCCACCACCGTGCGCCGGATTTGTACGAAGAATTCGGTCACCTGTGGACAACTTTCGACGCCTCTCGGCCGTGTCCCGGCATGCTGGCGTGTGC
Source organism: Streptomyces speibonae (assembly GCF_984686075.1). Lineage (NCBI taxonomy): Bacteria > Bacillati > Actinomycetota > Actinomycetes > Kitasatosporales > Streptomycetaceae > Streptomyces > Streptomyces speibonae. The sequence continues at coordinate 2,771,968 of NZ_OZ480260.1, forward strand.
CGGCCGGGGAACCACCGGGCCCCGCCGGCCACGGGGACGATCCATCAATTACGGGGGCCTGTCATGCATCCGATGGTCAAGCCCGCGCTCAGGCGCGGATGGCGTGATCTCAACACCGTGCAGTTCGGGATGACTCCCGCCCACGCGCTGACGCTGGGTCCGATGGACATGGCGACGGGCAGCTTCCTCGACCTGCTCGACGGCACCCGCGGCCTGGACCTCCTGCGCGAGGAGGGGCGACGCATGGATCTGCCCGACGGCCATGTCGACCTGCTCGTACGGCGGCTGTCGCGGGCCGGGCTGCTGGACGACTCCCGGGGCGGCGGACCGGCCGCCGACGCCCTGCGCGAGAAGCCCGAGGCCCTCGACCGGCTCCGTCCCGACCTGGCCTCCCTCGCCCTGACCACCTGTGAACCGGGGGATCCGCTGCGCCGGTTGGCGGCGCGTCGCGGCATGCGTGTGCAGGTGCGGGGCGCGGGCCGGGTCGGTGGGGTGCTCGCGGCGCTGCTGTCGGGGGCCGGAGTGGGTGACGTGGCGGTGCGTGACGTCGGGCGGGTCGAGCCGTGGGACGTCGCGCCGGGCGGGCTGCCCGCCGAGGCCGTCGGCGACCGCCGGGACGAGGCCGCCCGCGCGGCGGTGCGCCGGGCCGCACCCGGCCGGCCGCCCCGCCGCACCGTCCGGTCACCGCTCGAGGGAAGCGACCCCGGCTTCTCCCTGGTGGTCCTCGCCCCGCGGGACGACGTCGCCGTGTACGCACCCGATCCGGCGGCCGCCGAGAGCCTGCTGTCCTCGGGCACCCCGCATCTCCACGCGGGCGTGGTGGAGGGGACCGGTGTGGTCGGCCCGCTGGTGCTGCCCGGCGAAACCGGCTGTGCCGGATGTCTCCAGCAGGACCGCGCCGACCGGGACCCGACCTGGCCGCGGCTGATCGCCCAGTGGCGTTCCGGCAGGCAGCGCAGAGTGGGGGCCTGCGATCTGGCCCTGGCCACGACGGTCGCGGGACTGGCCGCCGCCCACGCGCTCGCCTTCCTGGACGGTGCGGTTCCGTCATCCGCGGGTGCACGCTGGGAGGTGTCCCTTCCTGGTCTGCACTGGCGTGCGCGGCCGGTGTGGCCGCATCCCGCCTGCTCGTGCGGGGCCGCCGGACGGGCGGCGGAGCCGCGCGAGGGAACGGGCCGGGAGAAAGGTAAGGGAGAACACACCCCCGGAGGCGGGGGATCGCACGAGACAATGACCGAGCAGGGGTCGTCGGAGACGGTGCGCCGCCAGGCGGACTCGGAGCGGCCGGCAGGTACTTGGAGGGCGCATGTCTGATCTTCCGCGCAAGGCGGTCACCCGGACCGCCAAGCTGGCCGCGCTCCCGCTCGGCTTCGCCGGGCGGGCGACGTGGGGACTCGGCAAGCGGATCGTGGGCGAGTCCGCGGAACTTGTCGGCCGCGAGCTTCAGCAGCGCACCGCAGAGCAGCTCTTCAAGGTGCTCGGCGAGCTCAAGGGCGGCGCGATGAAGTTCGGCCAGGCCCTGTCGGTCTTCGAGTCGGCTCTTCCGGAGGAGGTCGCGGGCCCCTATCGCGCGGCGCTGACCAAGCTCCAGGAGGCGGCCCCGCCGATGCCGACCCGCACCGTCCACGCGGTGCTCGAGGAGCGGCTGGGCGAAGACTGGCAGGAACTGTTCCTGGAGTTCGAGGACAAGCCCTCCGCGGCGGCCTCGATCGGCCAGGTGCACCGGGCGGTGTGGCACGACGGCCGCGAGGTGGCGGTCAAGGTGCAGTACCCGGGCGCCGGCGAGGCCCTGCTGTCCGACCTGAACCAGCTGAGCCGCTTCGCCCGTCTGCTGGGCCCGCTCGTCCCCGGCATGGACGTCAAGCCGCTGATCACGGAGCTGAAGGACCGTGTCTCGGAGGAGCTGGACTACGGGCTGGAGGCCCAGGCGCAGCGGGCCCACGCCGAGGAGTTCGGCGACGGCGACGTCGTGGTGCCGGACGTGGTCCACCAGTGCGACGAGGTGCTGATCACCGAGTGGATGGACGGCATCCCGCTGTCGGAGATCATCGCGGACGGCACCGAGGCGCAGCGCGACCGGGCCGGCCAGCTCCTGGCGCGCTTCCTGTTCTCCGGCCCCGCCCGCACCGGTCTGCTGCACGCCGATCCGCATCCGGGCAACTTCCGTCTGCTGCCCGGCGGTCCGCAGGGGGAGGACGACTGGCGGCTCGGCGTACTGGACTTCGGCACCGTCGACCGGCTGCCCGGCGGTCTGCCCGAGCCCATCGGCATGGCGCTGCGCATGACGCTGGACGGCGAGGCCGAGGCCGTCTACGACATGCTCTGTACGGAGGGGTTCGTCAAGGAGTCCATAGAGCTGGACCCCGACGCCGTCCTGGACTATCTCCTGCCGATCATCGAGCCGGCCCGGGCGGAGGAGTTCACCTTCAGCCGCGGCTGGATGCGCAGTCAGGCGGCCCGGATCGCCGACCCCCGCTCCCCCGCCTCCCAACTGGCCAAGCAGCTCAACCTTCCCCCGGCCTATCTGCTGATCCACCGGGTGACCCTGAGCACCATCGGTGTGCTCTGCCAGCTGGGGGCGACGGTGCGGCTGCGTCAGGAACTGGAGGAGTGGCTGCCGGCGTTCGTGCCGGAGGAGCCGACGGAGGAGGAATCGGCCGCGCAGGCCTGACGGGCACGGCCGCCGCTACCACCACTGCGCGTCCAGGCGTCCCTCGATCGCCCGCAGATTCTCGCGGGAGCACCTCTCGCAGTAGTGGCGTGGGGTGCCGTTCTCCACGGAGAAGGTCCAGGTCGGCTGCGGGCCTTCCACCCGGGTGCCGCACTGGGCGCACACCAGCGGCTCCGCCTCCGACGCGCGGGCGTCGTCGGCACCGTCCCGCTCGCCGTCACCGGGATGACTCGTCATCCCGGTGACGATAGCGCCGTGCCGGACGGTCCGCCCGTCAACGCACCGCGGGGGCCGGTCCGTTCACACGGACCGGCCCCCGCGGGGAAGAGCTGGGCCTCCGGCTGGGCGGGGCCACCGCTTCGGATGGGTCGGTTACTGCATGACCGCCATGGCGAGCGCGCGGCGGGCGCGCCGGGAGGCGCGCTCGGCGCGGCGCTGCATCCGGCGCGCGGTCACCAGGCGCACGGCCTGGCGCTCCTGTTGCGCCTCGTGCAGTCGGTCGCGCATATGCGCGCGAGCCAGGGCTTCTGGGATGAGTTGCATCTCTCGGGTCCTGTTCTGGCGCGAGTCGTTCGCGCCGCTGGTGGTGAAGTCTTCGGTCGCGGAGCCCGCGGGCTCGTGAGCGGACGGCATCATCGGGGCCTGCTTCTGGGGGTCGTGCGTCAGGGGGCGGTCGATCGTTCCTCGGGTGTTCATGCCGTGACCGGGTTCTTGCGCGGGCGGCCACGCGGCCGCTTCCGGGCGACGACAACTCCCTGGACGAACAGCTCGCCACCCCAGACGCCCCAGGGCTCACGCCGCTCCTTGGCGCCGGCGAGGCAGGCCTCGATCAGCGGGCAGGTGCGGCAGAGGGACTTGGCGTACTCGACGTCCGCGGGCGACTCGGCGAAGAAGACCTCCGGGTCGTAGGAGCGGCACGGGACGGGCACGCCGAGGTTCTCGATGGCGTCGTCGAGCGCGGTGAGCGCGGTGAGCGGAGTCAAGGTCGGGTCCTCCGTGGAGCCGGGCTTGGGGATCGTGTCGGAAGGCGGTACGGACGGGGCGTGCGCTTCGAGTTGCACGGTTCGTCTTCCTCGTCTGGTCGTTTCCGGTCGGTCGACCGGGTGGCGGCTGGTACCGGGTTCTTTTCTTGTCCCGAGGCGCCTTCGTGTCGTCGTCCACGTGATGGACAAACAGAAGGGCCGCGGATCCCGGATGGGGTTCCGCGGCCCTGAAGGCGCCAGCCTGATCTCATCAGGCTGGATCACTCCAGGGTTCTGGCCCACGGAAGGCCCACATCAGGTGGTGCTGCGTCGTCTGCTTCCGGAATCCGGCACCGGCCGCCGCAAAGGCATAGGCCTGCGCCTGTGCCACTACTGCCGCTTCCAGTGCCTTGGTCGGTCGCTCATCGCGCTCACGGACGGCAAGGCCCGCGGGAGCGACGGAGGACGCCGGGCGCACGGCACGGAGGCCGGACAGACCGGTGCCCCGGTTCGAGGCGCCGGGAATGCACAGGGAGACGGCCGAGCGATCGGTCATTTTGACGGAGCTGGTGTTGATGCTGATCACTGGACTCGCCTCCTCTCGGCGTCTCGGGGGACTGGGGTGAGCCAGTCCGCGGATATGCAAGTACAACACGGATCCAGGGCCTTCGAGAAGGCCGCCGTCCCCGTGCCTAAGAACCTATGGGGATTCCCGGCGCATGCGCAAACTATTTTTTCGACGAGTTCGCATCAGTCCGGATCTTGCTCCCCGGCCACGTCATGGCCTGCGCAGATGGCCAGAACATCGGCCCCGTAGCGGCCCAGCTTGCGCATCCCCACCCCCGGGATGCGTGCGAGCGCGTGCTCGTCGTCGGGGACTGCCTCGGCGATGGCGATCAGTGTCTTGTCGGTGAGGACGCAGAAGGCCGGCTGTCCGCTGCGGCGCGCCTGCTCGGCACGCCACTCCCGCAGCCGCTCGTACACCCCCTCGTCCATGTCGGAGGGGCAGTCCTCGCAGCGCATCAGCTTCATCTCGCCCGCCTCGGTCAGCGTACGGCCGCAGACCCGGCAGCGGGCGGGGCTGCGCAGGCCGCGTCGCGGCCGCGCCGCGGCCGGGGCCGCCGCCGCACCGAAGGCGGAGCCGCGCTCGACTCCTCCCGTCCCGGCCGCACCGCCGTGGCCCGCGGCGGCCGACCCGGGGCGCAGTCCGGTGAGGAAGCGGCTGGGACGGCGGTTCGGCCGGCCGCCGGGCGAGCGCGAGAGCGCCCAGGACAGATGGAGGCGCTCGCGCGCGCGGGTGACACCGACATAGAGGAGGCGGCGCTCCTCCTCGATCTGCTCGTCCGTCTTTGCGTAGGTGATCGGCATCATCCCCTCGGCGACACCGACCAGGAAGACGACGTCCCACTCCAGGCCCTTGGCCGAGTGCAGGGAGGCGAGAGTGACCCCCTGCACCGTCGGGGCGTGCTGGGCACCGGCCCGTTCGTCGAGCTCGGTCACCAGGTCGGCCAGCGTGACGCCGGGCCGGGCGCCGGCGAAGTCCTGCGCCAGGTGGACGAGGGCGGCCAGTGACTCCCAGCGCTCGCGGACCGCTCCCGAGCCGGCCGGCGGCTGGGCCGTCCACCCTTCTCCGGAGAGCACGGCGCGCACCTGGGAGGGCAGGTCCGGGGCGTCGTCGAGGAGCGCGTCGTTGCCGCCGAAACGGGCCGCAGCGCGCAGGGCGACGACCGCCTTGCGCACCTCGGGGCGGTCGAAGAACCGCTCGGCGCCCCGCAGCTGGTAGGGCACCCCGGCATCGGCGAGGGCCTGCTCGTAGGTCTCGGACTGCCCGTTGGTGCGGAACAGGACGGCGATCTCGCTCGCCGGGACACCCGCGTCGATGAGCTCCCGGATGCGGCGCGCGGCGCCCTCGGCCTCGGCGGGCTCGTCGGCGTACTCGGTGAAGACCGGCTCGGTGCCCGGGGCGCGCTGGGAGACGAGCTCCAGGCGGTGGTCGGCGGCCCGGCCGCGGGCCTGGGCGAGCAGCCCGTTCGCCAGATGGACGACCTGAGGGGTCGAGCGGTAGTCGCGGACCAGCTTGACGACGGTGGCTCCGGGATGGCGGGTGCGGAAGTCGAGCAGATGGTCGGGGGTTGCTCCCGTGAACGAGTAGATGGTCTGGCTGGCGTCGCCGACCACGCACAGGTTCTCCCGGTCGCCGAGCCACAGCTCCAGCAGACGCTGCTGGAGCGGGCTGACGTCCTGGTACTCGTCGACGACGAAGTGCTGGTACTGGGCGCGGACCTGCTCCGCGACGTCGGGCCGGTCCTGCAGGACGGCGACCGTCAGCAGCAGGACGTCCTCGAAGTCGATGACGGCGCGCTCGCGCTTGAGCTCCTCGTAGGCGGAGTAGAGCTGGGCGAGCTCGGCGGGGTCGTGGGGGGTCTCCCGGCCGGCCTTGGCGGCGGCGGCCGCATAGTCCGCCGGGACGGTCTGGGTGACCTTGGACCACTCGATCTCGGCGGTGGCGTCCCGCAGCTCACCGCGGTCGAGCCGGATGCGGCAGGCGGCTGCCGCGTCGGCCACCAGCTGGATCTTGCGGTCGACGAGCCGGGGCATGGGTCCGCCGATGGCCTTCGGCCAGAAGTACTGGAGCTGGCGCAGCGCCGCGGAGTGGAAGGTGCGTGCCTGGACCCCGGCCGCGCCGAGCTGGCGGAGCCGGCCGCGCATCTCCCCGGCGGCACGGTTGGTGAAGGTGACGGCGAGCACGCTGGAGGGCTGGAGGATCCCGGCGCGCACCCCGTAGGCGATCCGGTGGGTGATCGCCCGGGTCTTGCCGGTCCCCGCGCCCGCCAGCACGCACACCGGTCCGTGCAGGGCGGTGGCCACGGCCCGCTGCTCGGGATCGAGCCCTTCGAGCACCGCGTCGGCCGAGTCCGGTACCCGCGGGAAGAGGGAGGAGTGCGTTGCTGCTGTCACATGGCCATGCTGCCAGGTCGCCGGAGACGGGTGAGCCGGTTGTCCACAGGGAGGGCCTCGCGGTCATATCAATGCGGTCATATCGCTGCGGCGGATGTCACGCCCGTACGGCGGCGGCGCACCCGCGCCCGGGGAATGCCTGCGTTTTCAAGTACGTTCCCACCACGACGAGTCTTCCCCCGAGCCGCCGAAGGAGCGCGAGAGGCATGCAGGGCACTGTGACGATGTACAGCACCACGTGGTGCGGCTACTGCCGCCGGCTGAAGAGCCAGCTGGACCGTGAGGGCATCGCGTACACCGAGATCAACATCGAGCAGGACCCCGAGTCCGCGGCGTTCGTGGAGAAGGCGAACGGCGGGAACCAGACGGTTCCGACCGTCCTCTTCGCCGACGGCTCGACGCTCACCAACCCGTCTCTCGCGCAGGTCAAGGAGAAGGTCGGCGTCTGAGCGGCACAGCCCGGAAGCGGGGTGGCCGTCCCTCACGGGGCGGCCACCCCGCTTCTTCGTGCCGGGCGGGCGCGCCGGGTCAGAAGGCGCCGCGGGTCGGCAGCTCCGTGCCGTACCAGCGCTCGATCAGCCGGGCCGCGATCGAGATGCCGTAGGGCGGGAGCACCTCGCCGGACTCGAAGGCTGCGGCGAGTTCGTCGCGGGAGAACCAGCGCGCCTCGTGGATCTCGTCGCCGTCGACCTGGATGTCGGTCGTGGTGGCACGGGCGGTGAAGCCCAGCATGAGGCTGGAGGGGAAGGGCCAGGGCTGGCTGGCGACGTACTCGACCTCGCCGATGGCGACGCCGACCTCCTCGTGGACCTCGCGGCGCACCGACTGCTCGATGGACTCCCCCGGCTCGACGAATCCGGCGAGCGTCGAGAAGCGGCCCTCGGGCCAGTGGACCTGGCGTCCGAGCAGGATGCGGTCGTCGGCGTCCACGACCGCCATGATCACCGCGGGGTCGGTGCGCGGGTAGTGCTCGGCACCGCAGGCCGGGCAGCGCCGGATGTGGCCGGCGGCGGCGATGACGGTGCGCTCGCCGCAGCGGGAGCAGAAGCGGTGCAGCCGCTGCCAGTTCTCCAGGGCGACCGCGTGCACCATCAGGCCCGCCTCGCGCGGTGACAGGAGCAGCCCCGCCTCGCGCAGGCCCGCCGGGCGGGCGGAGTCGTCCATGCGGCCGGGCAGGGAGTCCTTCTGGAGGGCGAAGTAGCTGACGCCCTCCTCGTCGATGCCCAGGAAGTAGCGGTGTGCCTCGGTGAGCGGCGCCTCGAAGGACGGCGCCATCAGGAGTTCCGTACGCCCGTCCGGCGTCTCGTCGATGAGGACCTGGCCGCCGGAGACCACGAAGCAGCGGGTCGAGGGGTGGCTCCAGGCCGCCGCGAGCCATGCCTCGTCGAGCCGGTGGTGGGCGGCGCGGTCGATGCCGCTCGGCAGGGTGAGCGAGATGGGGCGGTCGGCGGTGTGGTCGGTCCAGGTGGTCACGGGTGCTTCCAACTCCCACGGTGGAACGGATCGGGTGGGCGGGCGGTTCGGCGGAACGTGCGGTGGGAGGGACCGGATCCGTCGGGGCGTGGCGCGGGCCCCTTCCAGTGTGCCCGCGCGGGCACCGGTTCCGGACGGCGTGCGGCGGTCAGGGGGCGTGCCGCCAGTGCTCGGAGAGGTCGCCCCACAGGTGGGCGCTGGTCTCGACGCCCTTGAGGAGCAGGTCGAGCTCGACCTTCTCGTTCGGGGCGTGCCAGCCGTCGGAGGGGACGGAGATGCCGAGGAAGAGGACGGGTGCGCCGAGGACATCCTGGAGGTCGGCGGCCGGGCCGGAGCCTCCCTCGCGGGTGAACAGCACTGGCCGGTCGAAGGCGCGGGCCATCGCCCGGGTCAGGGACTGCAGGGCGGGGTGGTCCAGCGGGGTCAGGCAGGGGCGGGTGGCGGGTCCGAAGGAGATCTCGTGGCGGATGCCGTCGGGGATCTGTCCCGGCACCCAGGCGCGGACGGCGTTCGCCACGTGGTCCGGGTCCTGGCCGGCGACCAGCCGGAAGGACAGCTTCACCTCCGCGGAGGAGGGGATGATCGTTTTGCTGCCGGGGCCCTGGTAACCGCCGCCGATGCCGTTGACCTCGGCGGTGGGGCGCGCCCAGATCCGCTCCAGGGTGCTGTATCCGGCCTCGCCGCGGGTGCCGTGGGACTTCGCCGTGCGCAGCCACTGTGCCTCGTCGAAGGGCAGCGCGGCGAAGAGCTCGCGTTCCTGGTCGGTGAGGTCCACGACACCGTCGTAGAAGCCGGGGACCGCCACGCGCGCGTCGTCGTCGTGCAGGGCGGCGACCAGGCGGGCGGCGGCGGTGGCCGGGTTGGGCACGGCGCCGCCGAAGGAGCCGGAGTGGATGTCCTGCTCGGGGCCGTACAGCCGGATCTCGCACTCGGCGAGGCCGCGCATACCGGTGCACACGGTGGGGGTGTCCTCGGACCACATGCCGGTGTCGGACACGATCACGGCGTCGGCGGCGAGCCGGTCCGCGTGCTCTTCGACGAGCGCACGGAAGTGCGGGGAGCCGGATTCCTCCTCGCCCTCGATCAGCAGCTTCAGGTGGACGGCCGGGGTGGTGCGGCCGGTGGCGGCCAGGTGGGCGCGCACGCCGAGGGTGTGGAAGAGGACCTGGCCCTTGTCGTCGGCCGCACCGCGCGCGTAGAGGCGGTTGTCGCGGACGACGGGCTCGAAGGGGTCGCTGTTCCAGCCGTCCTCACGGGCGGCGGGCTGCACGTCGTGGTGGCCGTAGACCAGCACGGTGGGCGCCCCGGGGTCGGCGGAGGGCCACTCGGCGTAGACGGCGGGGGCGCCCGGGGTGTGCCAGACCTCGGCGGTGGGAAAGCCGGTCTCCTTGAGTTTCACGGCGAGCCAGTCGGCGCTGCGGCGCACATCGGGAGCGTGGTCGGGCCGGGCCGAGACGGACGGGATGCGCAGCCACTCGGTGAGATCGTCGAGGAAGGCGACGCGGTGCTGTGCGATGTACGTACGGACGGCGCTGACGGCACTGTCAACGGGCTGGCTCATGCCGTCGAGCCTAGCGGCCCGCGCGGGTGTCCTCGGAGTGCGGTATCTCACCGGACGGCTCCTCCAGCAGCAGCCGTTCCAGCTCCGCGCGGCCGGGCAGGCTGTCCGGGCGGACCACTTCCCCGGTGCGTACGTACAGGAACGCGGCGCTGACGGATTCCGGGGGGACGCCCTGCTGTTCCGCCCAGGCGAGCCGGTAGACGGCGAGCTGGAGCGGATCGGCGGTGCGGCCGCGGCCGGTCTTCCAGTCGACGATCTCGTACGTCGTCCCGTCCCCGTCGTCCGTGCGGTAGACGGCGTCGATGCGGCCGCGGACGACGCGGCCGGCGATCGTCAGCTGGAAGGGCGCCTCCACGCGGTGGGGCGTCCGGCGGGCGTACTCGGTGCGTTCGAAGGCCTCCTTGAGGGCCTGCAGGTCGCGCTCGTCCTCGATCTCGGCGTCGCTGCCGGGCAGCTCTTCCGGGTCGAGCATGGGCAGCGTCAGCGCCTCGAAGCGTGCCTCGACCCAGGCGTGGAAGCGGGTGCCTCTGCGGGCCGCGGGCTGCGGGGGGCGGGGCATGGGGCGAGCCAGCTCCTGGGCGAAGCCGTCCGGGTCCTCGGCCAGGCGGAGCAGTTGGGAGGCGGTCAGCGAGGCGGGCAGCCGGACCTCGGTGACGCTCGCGCGGGTGCGCAGCAGCTCTCCGGCGAGGGCGTCGAGGTCGCGGTCCCAGGAGGCGACGGTGCGGGACTCCTCCGGGGTGAGGCGGGGGGCGGTGGGCCGCCGAGGCGGGTGGGCGCGGTCCGTCCCGTGCGGGCGCGCGGTGGCCTCGGGGGGCGTCGCCTGGTGCGGGACGGTGGGGCGGTCGGCGGTCCAGGACTCCCAGTCGCCCGGGTCGTCGTCCGCGAAGGGGTCGTCCTCGGGGAGGAGTTCCTCGTCGTCGGGCGGGGGCGGCCAGTCCGGGTCGTCGTAGGTGTCCGGGTCGTGCACGGCGGCGGCCGGGCCGTCGGGGCGGGAGGTGAGGGCGTCGAGGTGGGCGAGGACGGTTTCGGCGGCCGCGCGGCGGCGGGTGAGGGCGGCGTCGTCCAGGGGCAGGGGCCACACCTGGTCGTCGGCGGCCCGGTGCAGCGCGGGGTTCTCCTCGTCCTCGGCGGGCTCGTCGGCCCACGCCTCGATCTCGCCGTGTCCGGCTGCGCAGTGCTCGTAGAGGGCCTCGAGGAAGGCGGAAGGACCGCGGGGCCGCTTCTGACTGGGGCCCCACCAGTGGCCGGAACCGAGCAGCAGGGAGCGGGGGCGGGTGAAGGTGACGTAGCCGAGGCGGAGCTCCTCGGTGTGCTGGTGCTCCTTCATGGCCTCGTGGAAGGCCTTCAGGCCCCGGGCGTCCCAGGAGACGACGTCGGGCAGGGTGTCCGCGTCGCCCCGCAGTCCGTGCGGCAGCACCTTGCCCTGGGCGGTCCACTTCTCGCGGCCCTGGGTGCTGGGGAAGGTGCCGGTGACCAGTCCGGGAACGGCGACGACGTCCCATTCGAGGCCCTTGGACTTGTGCGCGGTCAGCACCTTGACGGTGTTCTCGCCGCCGGGCAGGGCGTTGTCGAGGCCCTTTTCGTACTGGGCGGCGGTGCGCAGGAAGCCGAGGAAGGCGAGCAGGGTGGCCTCGTTGTCTCCGGCGGCGAAGGAGGCGGCGATGTCGAGGAAGTTGGACAGGGTTTCGCGCCGCCGGGCGGCGAGCGCGTGCGGGGAGGCCGACAGTTCGACCTCCAGACCCGTGACGGCGAGGACTCGGTGCAGGACGTCCATGAGGGGGTCGGCCAGGGAGCGCCGCAGGTCGCGCAGTTCGGCGGCCAGGCGCGCGAAGCGCACGCGCGCCTCGGCGGAGAAGGGCAGGCCGTCGTCGTCCCCGCTGCCGTCGAGCGGTGTCTCCAGGAAGGTGTCGAGGGCGTCGGCGAGCGAGATCACCTCGGCCGGGTCGACGCCCTCGACGGCCTCGGCGAGCCGCCGGTCGGGGTCGTCGTCGCCGTCCACGCGTGCGGGGGAGACGAGCCGCCGCGCGCGGCGGCCCAGCAGGGCGAGGTCACGGGGGCCGATGCGCCAGCGCGGGCCGGTGAGGAGGCGGACGAGGGAGGCGTTGGCGCCCGGGTCCTGGAGGACTTCGCAGACGGCGACGAGGTCGGCGATCTCGGGCAGGTGCAGCAGGCCCGACAGGCCGACCACCTCGACGGGGACGTCCCGTGCCACCAGGGCGGCCTGGATCGCGGCGAAGTCACCGGCCGTGCGGCACAGTACGGCGATCTCGCCGGGCGCCTTGCCGGTGCGGACGAGGTGGGCGACGGAGTCGGCGATCCAGTCGAGCTCCTCCGCGTGGGTCGGCAGCAGGGCGCAGCGGACGGTGCCGTCGCGTTCGGCGCCCGGGGCGGGGCGGAGCGCCTCGACGCCCTCGTGCAGGGCGCGCAGGGGGGCGGCGAGGCCGTTGGCGAGGTCCAGCAGGCGGCCGCCGCTGCGGCGGTTCTCGCTGAGCGACTGGCGGGTGGCAGGGCGGCCGTCGGCGTGGGCGAAGTGGTCGGGGAAGTCGTCGAGGTTGGCGACGGAGGCCCCGCGCCAGCCGTAGATCGCCTGGCAGGGGTCGCCGACGGCGGTGACCGGGTGGCCGGTGCCGCCGCCGAACAGTCCGGCCAGCATGACCCGCTGGGCGACGGAGGTGTCCTGGTACTCGTCGAGGAGGACCACGCGGAACTCGTCGCGCAGCACCCGGCCCACCTCGGGGATGGCGGAGAGCCGGGCGGACAGGGCGATCTGGTCGCCGAAGTCGAGCAGGTCGCGCTCGCGTTTGGCGGCCCGGTAGCGCAGCACCAGCTCGGCGAGTTCGCGCCGCGCGGCGGCCGCTTCGGGGACCTTGCGCAGGTCGGCGTTGGTGAGTCTGGTGTTCTCCAGGGTGCGCAGCAGCCCGGCGTCGTGGGCGCGCAGGTCCTCGGGGCGTACGAGGTGTTCGGCGAGCTCCGCGTCGAGGGTGAGGAGGTCGCCGACCAGGTCGGGGAAGGAGCGGGTGAGCGCCGGGTAGGGGCCGGGGGCCTCGCGCAGCACGCGTGCGGCGAGCTGGTAGCGGGTGGCGTCGGCGAGCAGGCGGGAACTCGGTTCCAGCCCGATGCGCAGCCCGTGGTCGCTCAGCAGCCGGCCCGCGAAGGCGTGGTACGTGGAGATCACCGGCTCGCCCGGCGGGTCGTCCGGGTCGACGGGGTCGGGGTCGGTCACGCCGGCCTTGATCAGCGCCTTGCGGACGCGTTCGGCGAGTTCACCGGCTGCCTTGTTGGTGAAGGTGAGGCCGAGGACCTGTTCGGGGGCGACCTGTCCGGTGCCGACCAGCCACACCACGCGCGCCGCCATCACCGTCGTCTTGCCCGATCCGGCTCCGGCCACGATCACCTGCGGGGCGGGCGGCGCGATGATGCAGGCCGTCTGCTCCGGGGTGAACGGGATGCCGAGGAGCTCCTTGAGCTGCTCGGGATCGGTGATACGCGCGGGCACACGCAGAATCTAGCGGCGGACACTGACAGCGACGGGCCACGGCACCCGGAGGGAGGGAAGAATCGCAGGTCGGCGCGGGTGGTGCGATGCGTCACGCCGGTCACTCGACGACGTGTCCGCCCTCGGGCCGGGCGCTGCACGAGGAGCGGAAGGCGCAGTGGGCGCAGTGCTGGCCCGCCGTGGGCGTGAACCGTTCGTCGAGGACCTTGCCGGCGGCCGTGGCCAGCAGGTCGCCGATCCATTCCCCCTCCAGCGGCTCCTGGGCCTGCACCTTGGGCAGGGTCTCCCCGCCGTCCCGTCGGGCGGCGCCCTGACGCAGCTGGACGAGTTCGGCGCCGCCCGGTTCGGGGCGCTCGCCGTCGAAGGCCTCGTCGACGGCGCCCTCGCGGACGGCGAGCTGGTAGACGGCGAGCTGCGGGTGGCGCTCGACCTCCTTGGCGCTGGGCGCCTGTTTGCCGGTCTTGAAGTCGACGACGTACGCGCGTCCCTCGCCGTCGGTCTCCACGCGGTCCATCTGGCCGCGGATGCGCACCTGGTAGTCACCGGCGTTCAGGGTGACGTCGAAGTCGTGCTCGCTGGCCACCGGGGTGCGTCCGGTGCGGTCCATGATGTGCCACTTCAGGAAGCGTTCGAGCGCCACGCGGGCGTTCTCCTTCTCCTGCGCCGACTTCCACGGCGCGTCGAAGGCGAGCGCGTTCCACACGGAGTCCAGGCGCTCCATGAGGACGGCGAGATCGGCCGGGGTGTACCCGGAGGCCACCTCGTCGGCCAGGACGTGCACCACGTTGCCGAAGCCCTGGGCGGCGGTCGCGGGCGCGTCGGCCTTCACCTCGCGGCCGAGGAACCATTGCAGGGCGCAGGTGTTGGCGAGCTGGTCGAGGGCGCTGCCGGAGAGCACGACGGGCTGGTCGCGGCTGCGCAGCGGCACCTTGCTCTCGGTCGGTTCGAACATGCCCCACCAGCGGTAGGGGTGCGCGGACGGCACCAGCGGGCGGCCGTCCTCGTCGGCGAGCGCGGCGAGCCGGGCCAGCCGCTGGGCGGCGGCCTCGCGCAGGGTGTCCGAGACCCGGGGGTCGACCGTGGTGGCACGCAGCTCGGCGACGAGCGCGGCGACGGACAGGGGCCGCCGGGGACGGCCGGTGACGTCCTTGGGTTCGACGCCGAGCTCGGTCAGGAAGCGGGAGGGCTGGTCGCCGTCGTCGGCGGGCGCCTTCACGGCCGTCACGACGAGGCGTTCCCGCGCGCGCGTGGCGGCGACGTAGAACAGGCGGCGCTCCTCGGCGAGCAGTGCTCCGGGTGTGAGGGGCTCGGCGAGTCCGTCACGGCCGATGCGGTCGGCCTCCAGCAGGGAGCCGCGGCGGCGCAGGTCCGGCCAGAGGCCCTCCTGGACCCCGGCCACGACGACCAGCCGCCACTCCAGGCCCTTGGAGCGGTGCGCGGTCATCAGCCGTACGGCTCCGGGGCGGGCGTCGGCGCCGCGTGTGAGGGTGTCGGCGGCGATGTCCTCGGCCTCGATCTCCTCCAGGAAGTTCAGGGCGCCCCGGCCGCCGGTGCGTTCCTCCGCGCGGGCGGCGGTGGCGAACAGCGCGCACACGGCGTCGAGGTCCCGGTCGGCGTTGCGGCCGGCCGCGCCGCCGCGCCGGGCGGCGCGCTCCAGACGCTGGGGCCAGGGCGTGCCGTCCCACAGCTCCCACAGGGCCTCCTCGGCCGTTCCGCCGTCCGCCAGTCGCGCGCGGGCCCGCCGCAGCAGGGAGCCGAGCCGCTGGGCGCCGCGTGCGTGGACGGGGTCGTGCACGGCGAGCCGCTCCGGTTCGGCGAGCGCCCGCGCGAGCAGTTCGTCCGAGGGCGGTGGCAGGGCGTTGCCCGCGGCTCGCTCCTCCTCGCGCAGGGCCCGGCCGAGCCGTCGCAGGTCGGCGGCGTCCATGCCGGCGAGGGGGGAGGTGAGCAGGGTGAGGGCGGTCTCGGTGTCGAGCCAGCACGCCTGGGTGCCGGCGCCGGACGCGGTGTCCTCGCCGGGGTCCTCCTGCTCCCGCGCCTCCGCCGCGGCCACCGCGCGCAGGGCCGTCAGCAGGGGGGCCACGGCGGGTTCGTGACGCAGGGGGAGGTCGTCGCCGTCGACGGCGACGGGGACGCCCGCCGAGGTGAGCGCGCGGCGGACGGTGGGGAGCGTGCGGGTGCCGGCGCGCACCAGGACGGCCATCTCGCTCCAGGGGACCCCGTCCTCCAGGTGCGCCCGGCGCAGGATGTCGGCGACGTTGTCCAGCTCCGTGCCGGCCGTCGGGTAGGTGTACACCTCGACCCGGCCGCCGTCGCGTGCCGGTGCGAGGTCCCGGTGGGCGCGGACCCGCTCGGCCGGGAGCCGGGGCAGCGGCATGCGCCGGGTCACCCCCCGGGTGGCCTCCAGGAGTGCGGCTCCGGAGCGCCGGGAGGTGCGCAGCACCGCGACCGGAGCCGGGCGGCCGTCCGCGCGGGGGAAGGCGTGGGGGAACTCGAGGATGCCGCCCAGGTCCGCGCCCCGGAAGGCGTAGATCGACTGGTCGGGGTCGCCGAAGGCGACGAGGGTGCGTCCGCCCGCCAGGGCGTGCAGCAGCCGTACCTGGGCGGGGTCGGTGTCCTGGTACTCGTCGACGTAGACGGCGTCGTACCGTGCGGCGAGCGGTCCGGCGATCTCGGGGCGGCGGGCGAGGAGCACCGCGCGGTGGACCAGTTCCGCGTAGTCGAGCACGCCCTGGAGGTCGAGGACGTCGAGGTACTCGGCGAGGAAGGCGGAGGCGGCGCGCCAGTCGGGGCGCCCGATGCGGCGGGCGAAGGCGTCCAGGGCGCCGGGGCCGAGGCCCAGTTCCCGGCTGCGGGCGAGCACCGCGCGGACCTCGTCGGCGAAGCCGCGCGTGGTCAGGCAGGCACGCAGTTCGTCGGGCCAGCGCACATGGGCGAGCCCGAGCCGCTCCAGGTCCGCCTGGCCGGCGAGCAGCTCGCGGACGGTGACGTCCTGCTCGGGGCCGGACAGCAGTCGCAGCGGTTCCACGAAGAGGCCGCTGTCCTGGTGGGCGCGGACCAGGGCGTAGCAGAAGGAGTGGAAGGTGGTGGCCTGCGGGGCGCGGGCGGCCCCGATGCGCAGCGCCATCCGGTCCCGCAGTTCCACGGCCGCCTTGCGGCTGAACGTCAGCACCAGGATGCGTTCGGGGTCCCCGCCACGGGCGATCCGCGCGGCCACGGACTCGA
Organism: Streptomyces speibonae; assembly: GCF_984686075.1. NCBI lineage: Bacteria > Bacillati > Actinomycetota > Actinomycetes > Kitasatosporales > Streptomycetaceae > Streptomyces > Streptomyces speibonae. Next base: position 2,788,311 of record NZ_OZ480260.1, read on the forward strand.
CGAGGGTGGTGGTCTTGCCGGTGCCCGGACCTGCGAGAACGAGCAGCGGGCCGGTGGTGTGCTCAACCACGGAGCGCTGTGCGGCGTCCAGATCAGGGGGATTCACGCGAGCCGGCGGGGTACGCACCAGTCGATAAGCGCCACGGTTCCCCCGACGCACCGCAGGGTGCGACAGGCCGCTGGTGGAGGAAGAGGAGCTCACGTGGTTCGCCGGTCCTGGTGGGTGTGCTGTGGGGCCGTTCGCCGCGCGCGGGGGGCGGTGGGCACGGGGTGAAGGGGGCACGCGCAGCCGACGCTACGCCGGTGAAATCGGCGGAAGCAGGACTTCCGCTTTCTCCCTCCGGGCGCTTGCGGCGCACATGTCCCTCACCTCACGAACGTACGTCATGCCACGCCTGTGCCCGCACGCCCCATGAGGCAACACAGGTCACACGGCGGCGGGCGCGATGGCGGAAGCTGTCAGGTGTGACCCCCGGTGTGTCCACCGCCGTCCCACCGCGCGCGTCTCATGTCCAGGCGCGGCACATGGCCCTCCGCGGCCCGGCTCGCCTCCCTCAGGGGCGTGCCCTCCTCGCGGTAGTGACCGAGCGCTCTCAGCTCGTGGCCCGGCAGCAGCACACCGTCCGCGCGGACCACGCGCCACCACGGGACCGCGCCCCCGTACAGGGCCATCACGCGGCCGACCTGCCGGGGGCCGCCCTCCCCCAGCCACTCGGCCACGTCCCCGTACGTCATGACCCGCCCCGGCGGAATCAGCTCGGCCACCTCGAGGACCTTCTCGGCGTACTCGGGCAGCGCGTCCGGATGGTCCGGGGGACCGTCGGACGGAAGGCTCTGCTGGCTCATCCGGCTCATCCTGCCCCACCCCACCGACAACGCGACGCGCTCGCGCGTGTGCGCACGGCTCGCTCCGAGGAGGTGCTTCGGGCAGACTGTGCCGCCCCGCTTGTGGACCCTGATGCCCCCTTGTGCCGGAACGGCATGCCACCATCGTGCGGGCGGTGACCGGTGATACGAGATCGAGAAGAGATGATGAAGCAGCAGGGTGCGCACCCAGGGGAGACGGAGGGCACCCCTGACGCGTCGTCGCGCCCGGACACCGCGGAACCCGGCCCCACGGACCCGGACAACGCCCACATCGACGAGGTGGAGGGCGACGAGCCGCTGCTTCCCGCGCGGGTGCACCGCCCGTCCGATCTCATGCGGCTGCTGGGCGGCGTCCTCGCGATCGTGCTGCTGCTGGCGATCGCCGCGTTCGCCCACGGCACCACCTCGGGGCTGGAACAGGACATCACCAAGGGCACCGGGCAGGCACCCGATCTGCTCATCAAGATCGCCGGCCTGGCCTCCAGCATCGCCATCCTCCTGGTGCCGGTCGCCTTCGCCATCGAGCGGCTGATCAAAAGGGACGGGCTGCGGATCGCCGACGGTGTGCTCGCGGCCGTGCTCGCGCACGGTGTGACGCTCGCCACCGACCTCTGGGTGGCACGTGCCGCCCCGGACTCGATCCAGGAAGCGCTCACCCAGCCCTCCCCCGGGGACATCCATGCGCTCACCGACCCGGTGCACGGCTATCTCGCACCGGTCATCGCGTACATGACGGCCGTCGGCATGTCCCGTCGGCCGCGCTGGCGCGCGGTGCTGTGGGTCGTGCTGCTTCTCGACGCCTTCTCGATGCTCGTCACCGGGTACACGACACCGTTCTCGATCATCCTCACGGTGCTGATCGGCTGGACCGTCGCCTACGGCACCCTCTACGCGGTCGGCTCCCCCAATGTGCGTCCCACCGGTCGCACCCTGATGGCGGGCCTGCGCACCGTCGGCTTCCGCCCCGTGACCGCCTCCCGCGTGGAGGGGCCGGACGCCGCCGAGACCGGCGACCGGGGACGCCGCTACTTCGTCACCCTGGAGGACGGTCCGCCGCTGGACGTCACGGTCGTCGACCGCGAACAGCAGGCGCAGGGGTTCTTCTACCGCGCGTGGCGCAATCTGGCCCTGCGCGGCTTCGCGACCCGCAGCAGCCTGCAGTCGCTGCGCCAGGCGCTGGAGCAGGAGGCCCTGCTGGCCTACGCGGCCATCGCGGCCGGCGCCAACGCGCCCAAGCTGATCGCGACCTCCGAGCTCGGTCCCGACGCGGTGATGCTCGTCTACGAGCACACCGGCGGCCGCACCCTCGACTCGCTGCCGGACGAGGAGATCACCGACGAACTGCTGCGGGACACCTGGCACCAGGTACGGGCCCTGCAGTCCCGCCGGATCGCACACCGCAGGCTGGTGGGCGACGCCATCCTGGTGGACCCCTCCGGCACGGTGATCCTCACCGATCTGCGCGGCGGGGAGATCGCGGCCGGCGATCTGCTGCTGCGCATGGACATCTCCCAGCTGCTGGTGACGCTGGGCCTCAGGGTCGGCGCCGAACGGGCCGTGGCCTCCGCGCTGAGCGTCCTCGGGCCCGACACCGTGGCGGACTGCCTGCCGATGCTCCAGCCCATCGCGCTGAGCCGCTCCACCCGCGCCACGCTCCGGAAACTGGCCCGGGAGCAGGCGGAACGCGAGCGGGAGGCGGTCCTGGAGGCCTCCCGCCAGACCAAGCCCGCCCGCGCGGAGCAGGGCACCGACGGCGAGCGCCACGTGGTGCTCGACAAAGCCGCCAAGAAGGCCGTGCGCGCGGAACAGCGGGCCGAGAAGCGGGCCATCGACGAGGCGCTGGAGGAGGCGCGCGAGGAGGACCTGCTCACCCAGATCCGCCACGAGGTGCTGCGCATCCGGCCGCAGGCCCCGGTCGAGCCGGCCCGGCTGGAGCGGGTGCGTCCGCGCACGCTCATCAGTTTCATCGCCGGTGCGATCGGCGCGTACTTCCTGCTCACCCAGCTCACCCACATCGAGGTCGGCCCGCTGATCTCGAACGCCGAGTGGGGCTGGGTCGCGGCGGCCGTGCTGTTCTCCGCGGCCAGCTACTTCGCGGCGGCCATGGCCCTGCTCGGGTTCGTGCCGGAGCGGGTGCCGTTCGCGCGGACCGTGGCCGCACAGGTCGCCGGGTCGTTCGTGAAGATCGTCGCCCCGGCGGCGGTGGGCGGTGTCGCCCTGAACACCCGCTTCCTCCAGCGCGCGGGGGTGCGGCCGGGGCTCGCGGTGGCGAGCGTGGGCGCGTCGCAGCTCTTCGGACTGGGCTGCCACGTCCTCATGCTGCTGGCGTTCGGCTATCTGACCGGTACCGAGAAGACGCCCTCCCTGTCGCCCTCCCGTACGGTCATCGGCGGCCTGCTGACGGTGGCGGTGCTGGTGCTCGTGGTGACCTCGGTGCCGTTCCTGCGGAAGTTCGTCGTCACCCGCGTGCGGTCGCTCTTCGCCGGTGTCGTGCCGCGCATGCTCGACGTGTTGCAGCGTCCGCAGAAACTGATCACCGGCATCGGCGGCATGCTGCTGCTGACGGCCTGCTTCGTGATGTGCCTGGACGCCTCGATCCGGGCCTTCGGCGACGAGACGGCCTCGGTCAGCATCGCCAGCGTCGCCGTCGTCTTCCTCGCCGGCAACGCACTGGGGTCCGCGGCACCGACACCGGGCGGCGTGGGCGCGGTCGAGGCGACCCTGACGGTCGGTCTGATCGCCGTCGGCCTCCCCAAGGAGGTCGCCGCGCCCGCCGTGCTGCTCTTCCGGCTGCTGACGCTGTGGCTGCCGGTGCTGCCGGGGTGGATCGCCTTCAACCACCTCACGCGCAAAGAGGCGCTGTAGCGGGCAGCGGCCTACGGCACGGCGGTCCGCGGCACTCGTGCGCCGTGCCTCGCAACGGCCCGCCTACCTCGTACGGCACGTGTCCCGCGCGTGGGGCACCGGGCGACCGCAGGATGGGAGCATGCCCCAGCCCTCCGGCCTCCGCCCGCGTGCCGCCGTCCTGACCGCCTGCGCCGTGCTGCTGCCCGCCCTGCTGGCGGGCTGCGGCGGGGACGACGAGGGTCAGGACCAGGACCTCACGCGGCAGGAGCTCGACTGGAGGGACTGCCCGGCCCCGTCCGAGGCCCAGGGCGGCGGCCCTGCCCCCTCCCCGCTGCCCGGCGGCAGGGGCGAGTGGAGCTGCGCCACCATGAAGGCGCCGCTGGACTGGGACGACCCCGAGGGCGACACCATCGACCTCGCACTGATCCGGGTCAGGTCGAGCGGCCCGTCGAGCGAGCGCATCGGCTCCCTGATCTTCAACTTCGGCGGCCCGGGCGGCTCCGGCGTCACCACGCTGCCGGCCTTCGGCGAGGAGTACGCGACCCTGCGCACCCGCTACGACCTGGTGAGCTTCGATCCCCGCGGGGTCGGCCGCAGCGCACCCGTGGAGTGCCAGGACGACCGGCAGCTGGACGCGCACTTCCAGCAGGACGCCACCCCCGACGACGACGCCGAGCGCGCGGAACTCCTCAACGGCACCAAGGAGTTCAACGCGGACTGCGAGGAGAACTCCGAGCGGATCCTGCCGCATGTGCGCACCACGGACGCCGCCCGTGACCTGGACCTGATGCGTCGGGTCCTCGGCGACGACAAGCTGCACTACTTCGGCATCTCCTACGGCACGGAACTCGGCGGTGTCTACGCCCACCTGTTCCCCCGGAACGTGGGACGCGCCGTGTTCGACGCGGTCGTCGATCCCACCCAGAACGCGGAAGCCGGCTCCCTCGGGCAGGCTCGCGGTTTCCAGCTCGCGCTCGACAACTACGCCGAGGACTGCGTCGCACGGACCGAGGAGTGTCCCATCGGCGACAGCGCGCAGGACGTGAAGAACCGCATCGCCGCGCTGCTGAGGGACCTCGACCGCAGGCCCATCCCCGGGATCTTTCCCCGGCAGCTGACCCAGACCGCGGCGACCGGCGGCATCGCACAGGCCCTGTACTCACAGGAGTTCTGGGAGTTCCTCACCGACGGCCTCGAGCAGGCGTACGACGGTGACGGAACGATCCTGATGCTGCTGTCCGACTCGCTGAACGGGCGCAGCGAGAACGGCGAGTACAGCAACCTCGTCGCGGCCAACACCGCCATCAACTGCGCCGACGACAAACCGCGCTACGGCCCCGAGGACGTCGAACGCGAACTGCCCGCGTTCCGGGCCGCGTCCGCGCTCTTCGGCGAGTATCTGGCGTGGGGGATGATCAGCTGCACGGACTGGGCGGTGCCGGGGGCCGCGGACCACCCCGAGGTGAGCGCCCCCGGCGCGGCCCCGATCCTGGTGATCGGCAACACCGGCGACCCGGCCACCCCGTACGAGGGGGCGCGCAGGATGGCGCAGGCCCTCGGTGAAGGTGTCGGGGTGGAACTGACGTACCGGGGGCAGGGGCACGGCGCGTACAGCAGCGGGAACCGGTGCGTGCAGCGGGCGGTGCACGGCTATCTGCTGGAGGGCACGGTGCCTGAGGATGGAGCCGTCTGTGCGTGAGGCGCGCCTGCGTGACGGCGTGCACCGCGCTCGCATGGCTACATATGCACAGGTCAGAGCGTTATCCACAGGCTGGTCCGGCGGGCGGTGAAAACTGCCTACCATGGCCTGACCGCCATCCGTGGCAGAGCGCGGAAGGCCAGCGAGGGGGGAATTGGTACATGACCCGTTTCACACGGTGGACGGCCCTGGCGGTCGCCGCCGCGCTCCTGACGGCGGGCTGCAGCGGATCCGGCTCGTCGGACGACGACTCCCGCGAGAAGGGCGGGAACGGCGACGACGGCAAGGGCGGCAAGGGCAACGTGGCCGCGCTCGACTGGGGAGAGTGCGAGGCGTCCGGCGACGCGCCCGCACCGGGCGACGACTGGCAGTGCGCCACACTCCAGGTGCCGCTGGACTGGTCGAAACCGGAGGGCTCGACGATCGGGCTGGCCCTCATCCGGGCCAAGGCCACCGGGGGCGACCGCGCCGGCTCCCTGCTGTTCAACTTCGGCGGGCCCGGCGGCTCGGGCGTCTCCATGATGCCGTCCTACGCCTCCACGGTCTCCAAGCTGCGCGAGCGGTACGACCTGGTCAGCTGGGATCCGCGCGGGGTGGCCGCCAGCGAGGGCGTCCGCTGCCGTGACGACAAGAGCATCCAGGCCGCCGAGGCGTCGGTGGACGGCACCCCGGACACACCGGCCGAGGAGCAGGCGTACCTGCGGGACGCGGCCGACTTCGGCAAGGGCTGCAAGGAGGACGCGGGGGAGCTGATCGCCCATGTCTCGACCACCGACACCGCTCGTGACATGGACCGCATCCGGCAGGCCCTCGGCGACGAGAAGCTGAACTACTTCGGCATCTCCTACGGCACCGAGCTCGGCGGCGTCTACGCGCACCTGTTCCCCAAGAAGGTGGGCCGGATGACCCTCGACGCGGTGGTCGATCCGACCGCCGACACCATCGGGCACGCGAAGAACCAGGCGCGCGGCTTCCAGACGGCCCTCAACAACTATCTGAAGTCCACCGGGCAGGACCCCGAGCAGGGATCGCGGGACATAGCGCGGCTCCTGGAGCGGATCGACGCCGAGCCGCTGCCGACGTCCTCCTCCGGGCGTGAGCTGACGCAGACGCTGGCGCTGACCGGCATCGTCCTGCCGCTGTACAGCAAGACCAGCTGGCCGGTGCTGACCAGCGCGCTGGAGGCCGCCGAGGACGGGGACGGCTCGGAGCTGCTGGCCCTGGCCGACGGGTACAACGAGCGCGACGCCTCGGGCCGCTACGGCACCACGACCCACTCCCAGCGGGTCATCTCGTGCCTGGACGCCAAGCAGCGGCCGACGATCGAGGAGACGAAGAAGCTGCTGCCGGAGTTCGAGGAGATATCGCCGGTGTTCGGCTCCTTCCTCGGCTGGGACACCGCCGGCTGGTGCCACGACTGGCCGGTGCCCGGCCAGTTCGACACCCCTGAGGTGAGCGCCCCCGGCGCGCCGCCGGTGCTGGTCGTGGGCAACACGGGCGACCCGGCCACGCCGTACGAGGGCGCACGGAAGATGGCGGACGAACTGGGCGAGGACGTCGGCGTCGTGCTCACCTGGAAGGGCGAGGGCCATGGCGCGTACGGCAGCGGCAGCGACTGCGTCGACTCGGCGGTGAACGCGTATCTGCTGGACGGCACGGTGCCGGAGGACGGCAAGGTCTGCTCATGACGACGGCGGGGGCTCCGCGCACCGTGGTGTCGTCGGAGCCCCCGCCGTGTCCTGGCTGAGCCGCCCTGTGTGCCGGGGTTCAGTACAGGGGTTCGGTGCAGGGGTTCAGTACACCGGCTTTTCCGGCTCGATCTGGTTGACCCAGCCGATCACGCCGCCGCCGACGTGGACCGCGTCGGAGAAGCCGGCAGACTTCAGGACCGCGAGGACTTCCGCACTGCGGACACCCGTCTTGCAGTTCAAGACAATCTTCTTGTCCTGCGGCAGGCTCTCCAGGGCGTTGCCCATCAGGAACTCGTTCTTGGGGATCAGGCGGGCGCCCGGGATGGAGACGATCTCGAACTCGTTCGGCTCCCGGACGTCGATGAGCTCGAGGCTCTCGCCGTCGTCGATCCACTCCTTGAGCTGCTTGGGGGTGATCGTGGAGTCGGCCGCCGCCGCCTGGGCCTCCTCGGACACGACGCCGCAGAAGGCCTCGTAGTCGATGAGCTCCGTGACGGTCGGGTTGTCGCCGCAGATCGCGCAGTCGGGGTCCTTGCGGACCTTGACCTGGCGGTACTGCATCTCCAGGGCGTCGTAGATCATCAGCCGGCCGACGAGCGGCTCACCGATGCCGGCCAGCAGCTTGATGGCCTCGTTCGCCTGGATGGAGCCGATGGACGCGCACAGCACGCCGAGGACGCCGCCCTCGGCGCAGGAGGGGACCATGCCCGGGGGCGGGGGCTCCGGGTAGAGGCAGCGGTAGCAGGGGCCGTGCTCGGACCAGAAGACGGAGGCCTGGCCGTCGAAGCGGTAGATCGAGCCCCAGACATAGGGCTTGTTCAGCAGGACGCAGGCGTCGTTGACCAGGTAGCGGGTCGCGAAGTTGTCCGTGCCGTCGACGATCAGGTCGTACTGGCTGAAGATGTCCTTCACGTTGTCGGACTCGAGCCGCTCCTCGTGGAGCACCACGTTCACGTAAGGGTTGATGCCCTTGATCGTGTCCCGCGCGGACTCCGCCTTGGGGCGGCCGATGTCGGACTGGCTGTGGATGACCTGGCGCTGCAGGTTCGATTCGTCGACCTCGTCGAACTCCACGATGCCGAGCGTGCCCACGCCCGCGGCGGCCATGTACATCAGCCCTGGCGAACCCAGACCGCCGGCGCCCACGAAGAGCACCTTGCTGTTCTTCAGCCGCTTCTGCCCGTCCATCCCCACATCGGGGATGATCAGGTGGCGGGAGTACCTGCGGACCTCGTCTACGGTCAGCTCGGGGGCCGGCTCGACCAGGGGTGGCAGCGACACGGGGACTCCGTTGGTCGGTCAATCACTACGGTTGTTCTTCGCTTAACACTGCCATGGCCTTTTTCATTCCGAGACACCCGTCCCGATCTGCGAGACGATGTCGTCCCAGTAGCCGGGCATGGATTCCCAAGGGTCGGTGGGGTGGGTGGGGTGGGTGGGGTGGGTGGTGGGGGTGCGGTGGGTCGTGGTGGGGGTGGTCGGGGTTGTCTGGTCTGTGAAGTAGACCGTGGCTGCTCCTTGCCAGCGGGCGATGCGCAGCGCCTCGTCCAGGTGGGGACGGGGCACTCCGTGCACGAAGTGGCAGAAGCGTTCGGGCGGGTGGTCGGCGGTCCACTCCGCCACCTGCGACCAGCGGTAGTCGCTCCACGCACCGGAGAAGGTGACGAGCTGGTCGCCGTGCTCGGCGAAGGCGGGGTGGGGATGGGTGCCGTGGCCCAGGACGATGTGCGCGGTCTCATGGAGCACCCGGAGCGTGGCCGCGGTGCGCCGCACCCCGGGGAGCGCGGGGAGGTCGGCGGGGCAGCGGTTCAGCAGGAAGCCGTCCACCTGGTACCAGTCGAGGAAGCGGTGCGCGTCCGAGATCACCTCGCCGAAGCCGCGGAGGCCGTAGGCGGTGTCGAGGTGTCCGAGGACGCGGACGCCGGCGTTGCGCAGGCGGCCGGCCGCCGCCAGGCAGTCCGGGTCGGGCTGCGCACCGGGGCCGTCGGCCACGTTGAGCACCACCCAGTGCAGGGGGGTGCCGGGGCAGGCGAGTCTGCTCCACTCGGTGGGGGCGAGGAGGGGGTGCGCGAAGCCGGGGATGCCGAGGCCGGTGCGGACGTCCGTGCCCGCGGTGCCTGGGTTCGTGCTGGTCAGGTTCATCAGATTCATCAGGTTCAGATGCGGCATGCCGCCTCCATCCAGATGTCGGCCAGGGACTCCTCGAGGTTGATGCGGGGGCGCCAGCCGAGGCGGTCCCGGGCGGTGCGGACGTCTGCCTGTTGCCAGGTGCCGCAGCCGTCGGGGTACGGGAAGGCGGTGGGGCCCGTGCCCGAGGTCGCGCCGGCGGTGGCGGAGGTGGGAGTCGGGGTTGAGGTCGAGGTGGGGTGGTGGTGGTCGGAGTCCGGGCGGGGGTGGCCGATGGAGGATCTGAGGTGCGGGGTGTGGGTGACATGAGTGCCGTGGCTGTGGGTCAGGTGGGTGGCGTGGTGCATCGCGGGGAGGGTGTCGAGTTCGTTGAGGGCACCGGTGTAGCCGGCCACCCGGGCGAGGATTCCCGCGGCGTCGCGCAAGCGGACGGCGCGGCCCGAGCCGATGTTGATGACGCCCTGCGCGGCGGAGAGCGACGCGGCGTGGACGGCCCGGGCGACGTCGCGGACGTCGACGAAGTCCCGTTGTGCGCCGAGGCCGCCGAGTTTGATCTCGCCGTCTCCGGACTGCATGGCGCGGCGCATCGCCTCGGCGAGGCGGCCGAGGGGGGAGCCGGCGGGGGTGCCGGGGCCGACGGGTGAGAAGACGCGGAGGACCACGGCGTCCAGTCCTGAGCCGAGGACCAGTTCGGTGGCGGCGAGCTTGCTGACGCCGTAGGGGCCGCCGGGGCGGGGGACGGCGTCCTCCGCGGTGGAGGAGCCGGGCTGGCTGGGGCCGTACTCCGAGCCGCAGCCGATCTGTACGAGCCGTGCGCCGCAGCCGCTGCGGCGGAGGGCCTCGCAGACGGTTGCCACGGCGACGGTGTTGTGGCGGGTCAGTTCGCGCGCGCCGCCTCTGGTGGCGCCGGCGCAGTTGATGACCACGCCGGGGTGGACGGCGTCGAGGAAGCGGGTGAGGGCGCCGGGGCTGCCGGTGGCGAGGTCGAAGCGGACATCGGCGTCGTCGCCGCGGCCGAGGGCGGTGAGCTGGACGGCGGGGTCGGCGAGGAGGCGGTCGGCGACGAAGCGGCCGATGTAGCCGTTGGCTCCGATCAGCAGGACTCTCATCATGCGGCTCCTTCGCTGTGCGGAGCTGGTGGGCGGGGGGTCATGCGGGGTTCTCCTTCGTGCGGGTGGGGGTCGTACGCCTGCGGCGCAGCGCGGGGTGGGGTGGGGTGCGCGTAGCGCCTACGGGGGGGTGGGTGGTGCGGGGCCGGGCCGGGGGTGTACGTCCTCGGACTGGCGCGATGGGGCTTGTCGGTGGAGGTGCGGGGCGCGGACGCGCCAGTCGCTGCGGGCGCACACCCCCGTCCCGTCCCCTCCCCGCCGTCGGCGCCTGCCGCGCGCCGCGGGCTGCGCGCCGCCGCTCCCCGCGACCCGCGCCATCCGCACGATCCCCGCGATCCGCGCCACCCGCGGGCAGTCGTGCCGCTGGGGCGGCACGGGTGGGCGCGGGCGGCACCCCGCCGGCGCCGGGCTGCGCAGACACCCCCCGGCCCGCACCGACGCAGGGCACCTTGCAGAAGCGCCGGCTGGGCAACGCACCCCCGGGGAGCGTCACGGCAGCTGCTCCGGGGTCAGGTGCGCCGCGGCCCGGGTGAGCGTGCGGGCCGCGTGGATCAGGAGGATCAGCGCCGCCGCACCGCAGGTGAGGACAGGGACGGCCGCCGGGCCCCACACCGCGGTGACACTCTCCACCGGTGTGGACAGCACACCGAGCCCCGGCAGCCGCGCCGCGAAGACCGACGCCAGCGCCGTCGCCTGCGCGACCGACGTCACCGCCAGCATCACCTTCGGCGCGTGCGTGAAGTTGTGCACCGTGAGCAGGCGGGCCAGGAACAGCAGGGCACCCAGCGCGAGCGTCCCGGGGAGCGCCAAGGGCTCGTCGAGGGCGACGGACACGATCACCAGCAGCGCCGCCACCGCGCCCAGGAACACGGTGAACGCGCCCAGGAGTGCGGGCCGCGCCGACGCGGAGAAGTCCTCCAGGCCACGGCTGGAGGCCAGCCTGCGACGGGCGTGCGTGGCGAAGAGGCGGGCGGTCCACGCGGCGGGGGCGCAGGCGAAGGCGAGGGCCACGGCCGGGGCGGCGGCGAGCGGCCAGTGTCCGTGGCCCGTGCCGTCGGGCAGGCCGTCGGGGCCGCCGGTGATCGCCACCCGCAGCAGGCCGTCGCCCAGGAGGGCGTAGCCGATGAGCCAGCAGGTCGAGGTCGTCGTGGTGGGGCGGTGCGCGCGGCGCGGGGCGCTCAGCGGGCCCCGGCGCAGTACCGCGCGAAGGGCGAGGGCGACGGCGAGGATGCCGGCGGCCGTCGCGTAGAGACGGGTTTCGCCGTGGGTGTGGTGGAGCGCGAGGACCGTGGCCGCGCACAGCGCGCCGGGGAGGAAGGGGAGGAGGAGTGTCGTGGTGCTTCGGGGGCTGGTGGTGGGTGGCGTGGGGCGGGTTTCGGCGTCGTCGCGGGGGGTGCGGGCGTAGAGCTCCTCGGCCAGGGAGAAGACGTCGCGGTGGCGGAAGCGCGCGGCGGTGCGGTCGGTGATGCCGTGCGCCTCCAGGCCCGCCGCGATCTCCAGGGGGTCCACCGCCCGGACGCACAGGTCGTTGTGGCGGTGCAGGAGTGCCTTGACGGGGTCGGCCGCACCCGACGGAGTCCGTTCGCTGAGGTCGGTCATCGGGTCGTCTCCGTTGCGGGTACCGGGGTGTGCAGGGCCCATGTGGGCACGGGGCGGGAGGCCGGCTCGGTCCAGTGGCCGGGGAGGCGGGCCTCGGCGGGGGCGGCGAAGGGCTGGACGCCGTCGAGGAGGGCGCGGCGGGCCGGGGTGCGCGCGACGGTCTCCAGGTAGAGGCCGTGGAACGCCGAGATGTTCTGGTCGACGGTGAACAGCTCGAGTGCGCGGGCGCGTGCGGCTGCGCCGAGGCGGGTGCGGCGCTCGGGGTCGCGCAGCAGGGAGACGCAGGCCTCGGCGAGCGCCCGCGGGTTGCGGGGTGGTACGACGAGACCGGTGCCCCCGACGGCCTCCACGACCGCGCCGACGTCCGTCGAGACGGTCGCGCGCCCGCAGAGCATCGCCTCGACCAGCCCGACGGGGAACCCCTCGACGACGCTGGACAGGACCGTCACCGCCGCACCGGCGTAGGCGTCGGCACAGGTGCGCAGGCCGGGGCCGCCGAGCTCCTCGAAGGAGACCGGGTTGTCGCCCACGGCATGCGGGCCGTCGGCCTCGTCCGGGAAGAGGTGGGCGGCCAGGGCCTTGCAGTGGCCGAGGTAGGCGGCGCCCTCCGGGCCGGTCGGGCCGCCGATGACGCGCAGGCGGGTCTTCGGCTCCTGTCTGCGGATCTCCGCGAAGGCGTGCAGCAGCGAGACCAAGTCCTTGGCGGGCTCCACCCGGCCCGACCACAGGAGCGTGTGCGGGTCCGCGCTCTGCGACTCCCCCACCTCGACGAAGGGCGCGGGGTCCATGCCCGGGTACACGGTGCGCAGCTTGGTCCGGTCGGCGCCGCACCGTTCCTGCCAGCGGCGGGCGTGGGCGTTGCCCGGCGTGATGAACGCGGCGCGGCGGTAGGTCTCGGCGGCGAGCCTGCCGTGGAAGGCGGCGAGCAGGGAGCGGACCGCGGCCGGGGAGTCGGGGCGGGTGAGGTAGTGCGTCCGCAGGCGTACGCCGTACTCGGTGACGAGGAGCGGGACGCCGAAGAAGTGGTGGGCGAGCAGGCCGGGCAGGGCCGTCACACCGCCCGCGGTGGCGTGGCACAGGTCGACCGCGCCCAGTCCGTCCTCGTCGTACCAGTCGAGCGAGAGGGGGCGCAGGGCGCGTTCCAGATGCGCGGCGACGGCCAGGAGATCCGGGACGCGGGCCTCGCGCGCGGTGCGCCGGGCGCCGGGCGCACGACAGGCGCGCTCCAGGGCGCGGACGGCCGTCTCGGAGCGGAGTGCGGCCACCAGGCCGCCCTGGTCGCGGGCGAGTTCGGCGAGGCCGTGCAGCGCGGTGGCGAAACGGTCCGCCTCGGGGGTGGAGGCGTCCGTGGGGGCGCAGAGGGTCGCGGCCAGTTGTCCGTAGTGCTCCGAGAAGAGCCGGCGTGCGCGACGGCCGTACACCACCCCGTCGTCCTCGGCCGCCCACAGCGGCGCGGTGCGCACCCTGCGGACCTGCGGGGGCAGCGGGACCCAGCCCGCGTCCTCCTGGGCCTGGCCACTGCTGAACGCGTAGACGTCGAACTCGTGCCGGCCGAGTCCGCGCACCAGGCGGTCGCACCAGAGCCTGCCCTCACCGCCCACATACGGATAACCACCCTCCGTAAGCAGTCCGATGCGCACGTGTGCACCCCCGATCTCCCGTGTGGGGAGCCGCCGTTGGCCCGGCGGCTCGCAGCGGGACGAAGGTATGCGGAACAGAAGGCGGCGTGATGGACGGTTGTCCATCACGCCACCAAAAGGGGTGAACGGGCGTAACTTTCCCGTGCGGGACGCGTTCAGGTCTGCTGACCGGCGGTCAGCCGTTCGGGTAGGCCCAGGGGTTCGGGCGGCAGCGGATCCCGTCGTGCTCGAGGAACTTGGTCTGCTGCTGCATCACCGGCGCCAGGTCGCCGTCCTTGTCGCAGGTGAGGTGGTTGTGGCCGAGGCGGTGGCCGATCTCGTGGTTGATCAGCATCTGGCGGTAGGCGTGGATCTTGTCGCCGTAGGTCTCGGAGCCCTGCGCCCACCGGTAGGCGTTGATCATCACGCGTTCGGTGGCCGCGGAGTCGCAGGAGACGTTGTCCTCGGTGGTGTCCAGGCCCGACTTGGCGCACCAGTCGGCGGTCGTCTTGGGGCTGGCGAGGGTGATCACCCAGTCGACCCGGCCGGACTGGACGCGTTCGAAGGCGAGGGCGCCGTTGTGCGCCCAGCTCCGGTTGTCGTTGAGCGTCCGGTGCACGGCCTGGGCGAAGAGTTCGCCGTCGAGGCCGAGCCCCTGCTCGACGTCCACGCGGTAGGTGATCTTCCGGCCCTTGCCGGGCGCCTTGTCGATGCCGTTGATCGCGTCGAACTTCCCGGTGCCCGCGCGGGTCTGGGTGAGCGGGTACTTCCTGTCCATCTTCTGCTGGTACGTCAGCGGCTCGGTGGAGGGTGCGGCGGGCGTCTCCCGGTCGTCACCGCGCGAGGCGGAGTCCCGTACGTCACGCGCCTGCTCACCGGCGGACTGTGCCTGTGCGCCGGGGTCGGCGCGTTCCTCGGTGACCTGGCCGGCCACGACGACGGCCAGGACCGTGGTGACGGCGGCGGCCGCGATACCGGTGAAGGCCCTGCCCTTGCCGCCCTTGGCCGCGGGCCCTCCGCCCGGCGGGTCGTTGTCGTCGTCGCGGTCGGACGGGATGCCGACGGCCGGTTCGCTGCTCCAGTCGGTGACGAAGTCGTACGGGTCGGCGCGGTGCGCGGAGGCCGGCGGGCGCGAGGTGAAGACGTCGGCGTCCTCGGCGAAGGCGTCGAGGTACTCCTTGCGCGGTCCTCCCCCGGGCGCCCGGCGCTGGCGCGGGAAGGGCGCGCCCCGGGTGCCGGGCGCCGGCGGCTGTCCGTAGGGGCCCGGGCCGGTGGGGGGCATGCCGGCGTAACCGGTCCCGGTTGTCGTCCGGTCGTACACCGTCCCCCAGCCGCCGCCGGGTTCGCGCTGCTCGGGGTGGCCTCCGCGCGCCTGCGGCACACCGCGCGGCGGTGTGCCGTCCGGCTGCCATCCGTCCGGGAGGCGCGGCACACCGTGCGCGGGCGTGGCGGACGGGTGGGGCTGGGGATACGGGTACGGCTCCCCGTACCCGGACTGCTGCCGGGCCGGTGGTGCGGCGGACGTGCGGGGACCCGGGCGGACCTCCCGGGCGTTGCGTGCGGTCGTCTCCGCGCTGCCGCCCTTGGGGGCGGGTCCACGGCGGCTGTGGCGTCCCACGTCGCGCCTCAGCCCCTCTTGTCGTCGGCGGTGGCACCGCCACCGGTTGCCGCGGCGGAACCCTGAGCGCCCTGCGCGCCCGGCTCCCCAGTATCCCCTTCATCGGCCGAATCCGTTGTATCCCTGAGGAGTTCGCGGAAGGCGAGTGCCACGGTCCCGGGATATTCCATCATCGCCACGTGCCCCGCCTCGGGGATGGCCACCAGCCGGGAGTGCCGGAACGCGCGCGCCGCACGCTGCGCCATGCGGAAGCCGACGAGCTGGTCCCGGCCGCCGTAGACGAGCAGCGTCGGTGCGAGCACCCGCTCGGCCTGGCGCCACAGTCCGTGCTGGCCACCCAGGGTGTAGGCGTCGACGATCCCCCGCGCGGAGCGCGCCATGGCGTCCCAGAAGTACGGCAGCCGCAGCCGGCGCTCCATCTCCTGCACCGCGTTGCGGAACCCCTCGGGCGACACCCGCGCGGGGTCGCCGTAGCAGAGCCGCAGCACGCCGCGGACCCGCTGCTCCGCCGTCCACTCGCGGGTGATGCGGGTGAACAGGGGTGCGACCCCGGGCACCGCCAGCAGCGCCGTGGGGACGGCGGTGCGCTGCACCCGCAGCTCGGGCAGGGCCGGCGACACGAGGGTGAGGGTGCGCACGAGGTCGGGGCGTACGGCGGCGACGCGGGTCGTGACCGCGCCGCCGAGGGAGTTGCCGAGGAGGTGGACCGGGCCGCGGCCGGAGGCGTCGAGATAGCGGATCACCGCGCGTGCGTGCGCGGTGATCGAGTAGTCGCCGTCGTCCGGCGGCGGGGAGTCGCCGAAGCCCGGCAGGTCGACCGCTTCGCTGTCGACCACGTCGTGCAGCCGCGGCATGAGGGCCGACCAGTTCAGCGAGGAGCCGCCGAGTCCGTGGACGTACAGAGCGGGCGGCAGGCCCTTGCGCGCGGGGGGTCTCGACCGTACGGAGAGCGTGACGCCGGGCAGCCGTACCGACCTGAGCCGCTCGCCCTCGGCGACCCTGACGGCCGCCACCTGGGGAAGCACGTTGGCGGGCGGCACGGACGGCAGCTCGGTCGAAGACATGCGGCAATGTTACGAGACGATCACGCGGCAGCTCACGTGTTCGGCATCACAAGGTTGCTCCATGGAGGGTGCGCGGTCCGTCACGTCGCCGTCGCGCATCGCATAGCGTCCGGATCGAGTGTCTCCTACTCTCGTACGGAGGGCACCCGCATGTGGCACCTGTACTCATCAGGGACGTTCGTAGGAAGGGAGCCCGGCATGACCGCAGACCCGACCGACCCGCAGACGTTCGAGAAGGACGAGGACGTGCACGAGGGCGAGGAGGAGTTCGACGTCGAGGCACCCAGGGTCGACGCGGCCGAGCAGCAGACGGAGGTCGCACCGGAGAGCGACGATCCGGTGACCGACCTCGACCCCGCCCGCGCCAACGAGGCCGACCTGCTGGAGCAGGCCCGGGTCGTCGCCCTCGACGAGGACGACTACCGGTGAGGAGTGTGTCCGCAAGGGCACCGTTGCCTGCACAAAGGGGCTGATCTTGCCCGCTCTGACAGCTTTTGAAACTGTCCGTACGGCTTTCGCCTCCGTCCGGTCCGTGAAATTCTGCGCTCTCACCGCGCACACCACGATTACCGAAAAGTACGATGGCGGCGCGGCTCACACCGCATGTGGACGACAATGGGAGGCGGCGTGACAGCCATCGAGCAGACGGACGCGGTACGCCCGAGGGGTACACGCCTGCCGCGCCGTGCCCGGCGGAACCAGTTGCTGGGCGCCGCCCAGGAGGTTTTCGTCGCGCAGGGTTACCACGCGGCCGCGATGGACGACATCGCCGAGCGCGCCGGCGTCAGCAAGCCGGTGCTGTACCAGCACTTCCCGGGCAAGCTCGATCTGTACCTGGCACTGCTGGACCAGCACTGCGAGGCCCTGATCCAGTCGGTGCGCCAGGCACTGGCGTCGACGACGGACAACAAGCAGCGCGTCCGGGCGACCATGGACGCCTATTTCGCCTATGTCGAGGACGACGGCGGCGCGTTCCGCCTGGTCTTCGAGTCGGACCTGACGAACGAGCCCGCCGTGCGCGAGCGCGTCGACAAGGTGACCAACGACTGCGCGGAGGCGATCTGCGACGTCATCGCCGAGGACACCGGTCTGTCGCGGGCGGAGTCGATGCTGCTCGCCTCGGGGCTCGGCGGCCTCGCGCAGGTGGTGGCGCGGTCCTGGCTGCACAGCGACCGCAGTGTGCCGCGCGACCAGGCGGTGCAGTTGCTGACCTCGCTGGCCTGGCGGGGCATCGCGGGATTCCCGCTGCACGGCAACGAGCAGCATCACTGAGCCGCGGCCCGGCACCGGCGGTCGTTTGTTTCCCGTCGGCTGTTCGCTCCTGGCGTGGCCGGGCGCGGCGTGCGGGTCCCCTCACCGGGCTAATGTGTGCTGGGTACGGCGCGGAAGGTCGCGCACTTCACTGACCGTCGGAGGGACATAGCCGTGGAGGTCAAGATCGGCGTGCAGCACGCGCCCCGCGAGATCGTTCTGGAGAGCGGTCAGAGCGCCGAGGAGGTCGAGCGCGTGGTGGCCGAGGCGCTGGCCGGGAAGGCGCAGCTGCTCAGCCTGGTGGACGAGCACGGCCGCAAGGTCCTGGTCCCGGCCGACCGTCTCGCCTACGTCGAGATCGGCGAGCCGGCCCCGCGCAAGGTGGGCTTCGGCGCGCTGTAGGCGCGACGACCGGACATCGGGGAAGGGCCCGGCGGTGCGAATCCGCCGGGCCCTTCCTCTGTGTCCGTTCGGGCGTCACCCACGGGGCCGACCGCGTTCCCGTGGCCCGTTCGCGTCCCCTCACGAATGGCGCACCGATCCTTCACACAGGTGGATTGGATTTTGCAGGTCAGGGGTAAGACGGGCTAGGACCGATGTGAGCAGCCCGGCCATGTGGGAGGGACCCCGACATGCTCTTGGAAGCGCTCAGCTCCGCCATCCTCGGCCTGGCTCTGGCGTGGGCGGCGTATCACCGCCTGTCGCATCGGCTTCCCGCCGCCGCCCTGGTCCTGCCGACCGGTGTGGCCGGAGCCCTGTTCGGCGCGTTCGTCATGAAGAGCTCGCTGGGCGGCAGTCTGCCGACGGTCCTGCTCGGGGCGGTGATCGTCTCCGTGGCCTCGCTGTCGCTGCTGCTGCGCCCGGCGGGAAGACTGCGCCGCCGGTCGGCGACCGCCTGACCGGCCGCCGCCGGTCACGGAGGGACTGAACCGGGCGGGCGCTGCGCCCGTCCGTCAGGCCGCCAGCCCCAGAGCCGCCATCCGCTTGGTGTGCGCCTCGGTGATCCGGGAGAACATCTTGCCGACCTCGGCGAGGTCGAATCCGTCCGCGACACCGCCCACGAGCATCGTCGACAGCGCGTCCCGGTCGGCGACCACCCGCTGGGACTGCGACAGCGCCTCACCCATCAGCCGCCGCGCCCACAGCGCGAGCCGCCCGCCCACGCGCGGGTCCGCGTCGATCGCCGCGCGCACCTTCTCCACGGCGAAGCCGCCGTGCCCCGTGTCGTCGAGCACGGCCAGCACCAGGGCGCGGGTGTCGGAGTCGAGCCGGGCCGCGACCTCCCGGTAGAAGTCGCTGGCGATGGAGTCGCCGACATAGGCCTTGACCAGGCCCTCCAGCCAGTCGGAGGGAGCCGTCTGCTTGTGGAAGCCGTCGTAGGCGGCGACGAAGGGCTCCATGGCGAGCGTCGGCTCCTCACCGATCTCGGCGAGCCGGTCACGCAGCCGCTCGAAGTGGTGGAACTCGGCGGAGGCCATCTTCGCCAGCTCGGCCTTGTCCGCCAGCGTGGGCGCCAGCTTGGCGTCCTCCGCGAGCCGCTCGAACGCCGCCAGCTCCCCGTACGCGAGCGCCCCGAGCAGATCCACGACGGCGGCACGGTACTGGGGGTCGGCGGAGGCGGCCGCCCAGTCCATGGCGGCGACGCCGGTGTGTCCGGCGGAGGTGTCGGGGGCGTCCGCGGCGTTCTCAGGCTTGTCAGAGCTCGTCATGAAGCGCACAATAGCCCGCTCTCCACGCACCGGAAGTCCCTGGTCAATCAGTGTGACGACGACTACGTGTCCAAATCGGCCATGGCATGTGCGCGAATCCGGGGTATGGTGGTAATGCGCCTGCTGAGCACTCTGACGTACTCGACAGGCCGTATGTATGAGGATGCCCGGTCGGTGGCCCGATCGGCTCCGACCCGACAGCCCTCCAGCCGTCCGCCACAGTGCGTACGGAATCCGGAGGGACACCTCAGCGGTACGAACGCTCGAGCGTGGGCAGTGGTCCCGTGTTCTACGGCTCCGCCCGTATGGCAGCCGACGTCCCCGGCACGGTCCCTACACGACCCCCCGCGTTCGCCTCGCACCGCGTACACAGAAGAGGCAGCACCCTGACTACGACGTTCCGAGAGCTCGGGATCCTTCCCGAGACCGCCGAGGCCCTCGAGGCCGTCGGCATCATCACTCCCTTCCCCATCCAGGAGATGACGCTCCCCGTGGCCCTGACGGGCACGGATGTCATCGGCCAGGCCAAGACCGGCACCGGCAAGACGCTGGGTTTCGGCCTTCCGCTCCTCGAGCGTGTCACCGTTCCCGCGGACGTGGAGGCCGGCCGGGCGAAGCCCGAGGACCTCACCGACGCGCCGCAGGCGCTGGTCGTCGTCCCCACGCGTGAGCTGTGCACCCAGGTCACCAACGATCTTCTCACCGCCGGCAAGGTGCGCAATGTGCGCGTCACCGCCATCTACGGCGGCCGGGCCTACGAGCCCCAGGTCGAGGCGCTGAAGAAGGGCGTCGACGTGGTCGTCGGCACCCCGGGCCGGCTGCTCGACCTCGCCGGGCAGAAGAAGCTGAACCTGAAGCATGTGCGGGCGCTCGTCCTCGACGAGGCCGACGAGATGCTCGACCTGGGCTTCCTGCCCGACGTCGAGAAGATCATCGGCTTCCTCCCGGTCAAGCGGCAGACCATGCTGTTCTCGGCCACGATGCCGGGCGCCGTGATCGGTCTGGCCCGGCGCTACATGTCGCAGCCGACGCACATCCGCGCCACGACCCCGGACGACGAGGGCGCGACGGTCGCGAACACCACGCAGTTCGTCTACCGCGCGCACAACATGGACAAGCCCGAGATGGTCGCGCGGATACTGCAGGCCGACGGCCGTGGCCTGGTCATGGTCTTCTGCCGCACCAAGCGCACCGCCGCCGATCTCGCCGACCAGCTCAAGCAGCGCGGCTTCGCCTCCGGCGCGGTCCACGGCGACCTCGGCCAGGGCGCGCGCGAGCAGGCGCTGCGCGCGTTCCGCAACGGCAAGGTGGACGTGCTGGTCTGCACGGACGTCGCCGCGCGCGGCATCGACGTCGAGGGCGTCACGCACGTCATCAACTACCAGTCCCCCGAGGACGAGAAGACGTACCTGCACCGCATCGGCCGTACCGGCCGCGCGGGCGCGAAGGGTACGGCGATCACACTGGTCGACTGGGACGACATCCCGCGCTGGCAGCTGATCAACAAGGCGCTGGACCTCGGTTTCGGCGACCCGCCGGAGACGTACTCCACCTCCCCGCACCTGTTCTCGGACCTGGGCATCCCCGAGGGCACGAAGGGCATCCTGCCGCGCTCGGAGCGCACGCGCGCCGGGCTGGACGCGGAGGAGCTGGAGGACCTGGGCGAGACGGGCGGCCGCGGAGGGCCGCGCGGCCGTGGTGGCCGGCGCGGTGACTCCCGCGCGGAGCGCGAGACCACCACGCGCGAGACCACCACCCGTACGCCGCGACGCCGCCGCCGCACGCGTGGCGGTGCGCCGCTGGACGAGGCGGCACAGCAGCCCGCGAGCCCCGCCGCCGGAGGCGCCGGGGAGGCGGAGGCCGTCGACACCGCCGTCCGCACTCCGCGTCGGCGTCGCCGGATGCGCGGCGGGGTCCTGGCGGACGCGCCCTCGACGGCCACGGCGCCCGCCGCGGAGTCCACGGCGGAGTCCGCCGTCGGCACGGCGGAGGGCCCGGCGGTGGACACCACCGCTGAGACCGCCGAAACCCCCGCGAAGCCGCGCCGCCGCAGGACCCGCAGGTCGGCGGAGAAGGCGGCGGTGGACACGGCGGCCGTCGTGACCGAGTCGCCGGTCGAGGAGCCCGCCGCGGCCGCGCCGGTCGTCGCGGAGCCCGAGGCCGCCCCGGCCACGGAGCCGCGCCGCCGCACGCGCAAGGCTGCCGCCAAGGCCGAGACCCCGGCCGACGCGACCAAGGTGGCCGACACCGTCGAAGCCACCGAGGTCACGGAGACCAAGCCGCGCCGCACCCGGAAGACCGCCGCCAAGGCCGAGACCCCGGCCGACGCCACCAAGGTGGCCGACACCGTCGAAGCCACCGAGGTCACGGAGACCAAGCCGCGCCGCACCCGGAAGACCGCCGCCAAGGCCGAGACCCCGGCCGACGCCACCAAGGTGGCCGACACCGTCGAAGCCACCGAGGCCGCGGAGACCAAGCCGCGCCGCACCCGGAAGACCGCCGCCAAGAAGGCCGAAGCGGCCGTCGACACCGCCGAAGCCGTCGAGACCAAGCCCCGGCGCACCCGCAAGGCCACCGCCGATATCCCGGCGCAGACCACGCAGGAGCCCGAGGCCGAGACCGCCGAAGCCAGGCCGCGACGGACCCGCAAGACCGCCGCCAAGAAGGCCGAGGTCGCCGTCGACACCGCCGAAACCGTCGAGACCAAACCCCGGCGCACCCGCAAGGCCACCGCCGACATCCCGGCGCAGACCACGCAGGAGCCCGAGGCCGAAGCCGCCGAAGCCAAGCCGCGACGGACCCGCAAGACCGCCGCCAAGCAGGCCGAGGCGGAAGGAGCCGACGAGGCGAAGCCCAAGGCACGCCGGACCCGCAAGGCCACGGCCGCCGTGGAGCCCGCGGAGGGCTGAGGCACTCACGCCGACGGCCCGGTCCCCCACCCGGGGGCCGGGCCGTCGGCGTGTCCGCAGCCATTACGCTCACCCTGTGACCGGCCACCCCACCTCCGCCCGTGCCCGCCGACTCCGCACCCCCCGCGGCGAGTTCGCCGCCGTGGATGTGCCGACCGCCCCCGGTGCCACTCCCCGGGGCGTCGCCCTGCTGCTGCCCGGGTACACCGGCAGCAAGGAGGACTTCGCGCTGATCCAGGAGCCCCTCGCCGCGCGCGGATACCGCACGGTCGCCGTGGACGGGCGGGGGCAGTACGAGTCGGACGGCCCCGCGGACGACGAGTCGGCGTACGCGCAGGAGGAGTTGGCGCGGGACGTGCTCGCGCAGGCGGAGGCGCTCGGTACGCCCGTGCACCTGGTCGGACACTCGCTCGGCGGTCAGATCGCCCGTGCCGCCGTCATCCTGGACTACACCCCCTTCCGTTCCCTCACGCTCATGTCCTCCGGCCCCGGCCGGCTCTCCGTCTCCCAGGAGCAGCGGGTGAAGCTGCTGCGGGACGCGCTCGCGGTGATGTCGATGGCGGAGTGCTGGCAGGCGATCCTGGCCATGGGGCCGCCGGAGGAGGTGGGCGGACCGGCCCGCGGGATCGGCGGTCCGGAACTGCTGCGTAACCGCTGGCTGGGCACGAAGCCGGCGCAACTGCTCGCCACCGGCCGCCAGTTGTGCAGCGAGCCGGACCGGGTGGACGAACTGGCCGCCGTGCCGCTCCCGTTCCACGTCCTGTCCGGTGAACGCGACGACACCTGGCCGGTACCCGACCTCGACGAGATGGCCCGGCGGCTGGGGGCGCACCGCACCGTCATCGAAGGGGCCGAGCACTCGCCCGCCGCCGACCGGCCCGCACCGACCGCCCGCGCGCTCGCCGGCTTCTGGGACGGCCTGCCTCCCGCCGGGGCGGTCTCCTAGTACTGCCCCTGGAGGTGGTCCCAGAAGCCGTCGCGCAGGACGCGGCGCAGGTCCGCCTGGCCGCGCAGGGAGTACTGCAGGAGGCCCTCCGCCTCGACCAGCAGGTCCTGGTCGACGGAGCCGGGCAGATAGGGGTGACCGGGGAGCAGCTCCACCATGGCCTCCCGGCCGCGTGCGACCAGCCATTTCGCGGCGATCTGGGCGCCGACGAACCGGACGTCCTCGCGGGTGGGCCGGCCCGTGGTGGTCTCGTACGCCGGTGCCGTGCGCCGGGAGACGTACGGCTTGAAGAAGTCGAGGTCGAGGGTGCGCTGGCTGTCGACCTCCCAGAGCAGCGGCTCCGCCTGGTTGCGGCCCTCGGGCGCCTCGATGCCCCAGAGGTGGACCCGGGCGCCGTATCCCTGGGCCGCCTCGACCGCGGAGACGAGGTCCTCGTCGCCGCCGAGGAGGGCGGCGTCGCTGATGGCCCGGTGCCGGGCCAGGGACTCCAGATCGGTGCGGATCAGGGAGTCGACGCCCTTCTGCTGGTTGTTGGCGTTGAGGTTGCCGAGGCGGACCTTGACGTCGGGGAGTTCGGCGATGGTCTGCTGCTCGGCGGTGTGGATGCGGCGCCGGGCGCCGTCGTACCAGTAGACGCGCAGCAGCCTGCTGTCGGCGAAGACGGTGCGGGCCCGGTCGATGAGCGCGTCGATGAGTCCCTCGGCGTCGAGGTCGAAGGCCCTGCGGTCCTCCGTCCCGGCCACCAGGCGCCCCGCGGCGGCGTACAGATAGCCGGCGTCGACGAAGATCGCATGAGTCGAGGGTGTCTTCGCCACCTCGGCGAGCATGCGCTGGAGCAACTCGTTCGTGAGATCGATGCGGGCGTGCAGGGCCGCGAGGTCTTCGTTCATCGCTTCCATTGTCCCGGTGGTCACGCTACGAACACAACCGGTCCCGGTCGGTCTCCTTCGAAACCCTTACTCGTGAGTATTTAGTCGATCGAAAAATTTCTTTAGCGTAGGGAATGTTTGTATGGCGCATCCCGTTGACCTCGTCAGGGACCGCGGGCTCGACTGGCCCGGGGGCCGACCACCGAGTAGTTCTCCTTCAGGAGGATGACCAGACGAAGGGAGAAGCCTGTGCGCTTCGAAATCATGCGACTCGACGACGTCGACGGCACGCCCGTGGACACGACCGTCGTGGACGCCGCCTCCGTCAACCGCATCGTTCAGCAGGCCGCCGCCATCGGGCAGCGCCTGTGGATCCGGCCGGCCGAGACCTCGGCCTCATAACGCCGGACGCACGGGACACCGGCCACCCGGGCCAGGTCCCGGCCCGCACGCTTCGGAGCCCCCGTACCGCCCTCGGTACGGGGGCTCCGCCGTGCCCACGGGGACGGCCGGGATGGTCAGCCGCCCTGGATCACCTGGGTCACGCCGTTGATGATCTGCTGCACGGCGATGGCGGAGAGCATCATGCCCGCCAGCCGTGTCACCAGGACCACTCCGCCGTCCTTGATGACCCGGATGATCAGCAGGGAGTACCTCATGACCAGCCAGAGCACGACGTGGATGGCGAGGATCGCCGCCCACACCGAGACCTGGCCGGTGACGCCGTCGGCCTTCTGAACGGCGAGGATGACGGACACGATCGCCCCCGGCCCCGCCAGCAGCGGCATGCCCAGCGGAACCAGGGCGACGTTGACGTCCTTGGTCTGCTGCGGCTCGTCGGTCTTGCCGGTGAGCAGGTCCAGCGCGATCAGCAGGAGGAGCAGCCCGCCCGCGATCATCAGGGCGGGCACGGACACATGGAGATAGGCGAGGATCTGGTGGCCGAGCAGCCCGAACACGGTGATCACACCGCCGGCCACGCAGACGGCCTGGAACGCCATCCGCTTCTGCGCCTTCGCCGGGCGGCCGGCGGTCAGAGCGAGGAAGATCGGGGTGATCCCAGGGGGATCCATGATGACAAAAAGGGTCAGAAAGAGAGAGCCGAAGACGGCGACGTCGAGCATGACAGCCTTGCCGGGGAACGAACGGAACGGGGGCGGAGAGGGCGAGAGGGCGGGCCTCAGACTCCGCCGGCCCCCGGTACCGGGAACGCCCCGGTCGCGCGCCGCGTGATCTCGCCGTACACCTCGGGGTCCGTCATGAACTCGCCGAGGACGCAGGACTTGCGGCTGCCGTGGTAGTCGCTGGACCCGGTGACCAGGAGCCCCAGTTCCTTCGCCAGGCCGCGCAGCCGCGCCCGGGTCTCGGGGTCGTGGTCCATGTGGTCGACCTCGATGCCGTCGAGTCCGGCCTCGGCGAGCCGGGCGATCGCGGACTCCGGCACGGTCCTGCCCCGTTTGCTCGCGGCGGGGTGGGCGAAGACGCAGACGCCGCCCGCGTTCTTGATAAGCCGCACGGCCTCGAAGGGGTCGGTCTCGTGCTTCTCCACGTAGGCGCGGCCGCCGTCGGCGAGCCACTGCGGGGTGAAGGCGTCGCTCACGCTCGGCACCACGCCCAGTTCGACGAGCGCGGTCGCCACGTGCGGGCGGCCCACCGAGCCGTCGCCGGCGATGCGCGCCACCTGCTCCCAGGTGACCGGCACGCCCAGGTCGTTCAGCTTGGCGATCATGCCATGGGCCCGCGGCACCCGGTCGTCCCGGACCAGTTCGCGCTCGGCGAGCAGTTCGGGCTCCTCGGGGTCGAACAGGTAGGCCAGCATGTGCATGCTGATGCCGTCGAGCCGGCAGGAGAGTTCGGCGCCGGTGACCAGCGTGAGCCCCGCCGGCAGGACGGACAGCGCCTCGGCGTGTCCGCGCGTGGTGTCGTGGTCGGTCAGCGCCACGACGTCGAGACCGGACGCGGCGGCCTTGCGGACCAGCTCGGCCGGCGTGTCCGTACCGTCGGACGCGGTGGAGTGGGTGTGCAGATCGATGCGCACGACGCGTTACTCCAAGCGGTGACGGACGGAAGGGGACGCTCCAGGATAACCGGATTTTCGCCCCCCACGGTCACACCCGAACGGACCATACGCCCCCTACGCCCCCAGCCGGCCGGCGGCACCGCCACACCGCGTCCCGCCAAAGACTGACCCCACACCAACGCCCTGCCACGCACCTCACCGAAGACCGGCCCCGCACCCCGTACCAACACCCCGCCACTCGCCGCCCCCTGCCCCCAGCCAGGCATGTCTGCCCATGACCGGCCGCACGGCTCCCCCCTGCGACCCGCCACGCATCGCCCACCGAAGACCAGGCACGCGCCTCGGCCAGCGACCCGCCACGCATGTCCCGCCGCCCCCAACCCGCGTCACCCGCCGCCGCACCTACCGGCGACCGCCCGTGCGCCTCCCGCCGAAGGCCGGCCAGGCGTTCCCCACCGGCGCCATGCCGTGCACCCCACTCGGTCCCCCGGCCGTGCGCCTCCCGCCGGCGCCAAGCCAGCCGCCCGCACCGGCGCCCCACCGACGCCCATCCCGTGCACCTCTCCAGCGCCCTCACCGTGCGCCTCCCGCCGACACCCGCCCAGGCACCCCTGCCGATGACCCGCCGCGCGTCTCCCCCTGCGACCAGCCACGCGCGCCTACCGGCGACCCAGCATCGCCCGCCGACGGCCCGCCACGCGCGCCTCCCGCCGAAGGCCGGCACGCGCCCCTGCCGGCACCCAGCCGTGCGCCACCCGCCGACGACCCGCCGCGCGATATACCGACGACCGCCGTAGGCCACCCGCCGTCCACCCGCCAGGCGTCACCGCCGCCGCCCCTACCGGCGACCGCCCGTGCGCCACCCGCCGAAGGCCAGCCAGGCGTTCCCCACCGGCGCCATGCCGTGCACCCCACTCGGTCCCCCGGCCGTGCGCCTCCCGCCGGCGCCCCGTCGGCCGCGTCCCCGTCGCCCCTACGCCTCCAGCAGACGTGGGGACAGGGCGCCGCACGGGACCAGTTCCACCTCCGCGCCCGCGTCCCGGAGGTCGGTGAGGACCAGTTCGTCGTACATCAGCAGGCCGGACTGCTCCGGCCACACCACCGCCCACAGCCACATGCCGAGCGCCTCGCCCGCGAACACGGCCCGGTCGTCCGGTGTCTTGGGGACATGCCAGAGCGGGGTCGGGCGGCCGGCGGCCAGCACCTTGGCCTGCGGTGGCTTCTCGACGTTCATGTACGGCCCCGGGTCCGGTCCGTCGAGGCCCGCGTACCGCGCGCCGAGGCCGACGCCGAGCTCCTCGGCGACCAGGATCAGCTCACCCATTCCGCCCAGCGGTCCGGGACCGGTGCACGCGACGGCCGTCGCCCGGCCTCCGCTGCGGTCGTCGCCCGCGCAGGCCACCCCCGTGAAGAGCCAGCCCACAGGCAGCGGCCACGGCATCCACAACGGCACCTTCGTACGGTGCACGATGACTTCGAGAGCCTCGACGCTCGGCGGTATCACGGGCTGCACCGGGTGCACGGTGCCGTGTACATCGCACTGCCAGGCATCCGAGAAGAGGCCGGGAGCCCTGACCCGGCCACCGCACTTCGGGCAACTGGGTTCGCCCCTCATAGAGCCCCACGGTCCTAGCTCCGCCGCGTCCCGTCAAGGACGATCACCCGCCCGGCGCAGTCATCTTGTCGAACGAGCAGGATGTTCACACCGGCAAGTTCCGGCCAGGGGACCGGCCGGACGGCTCAGTCCAGGGCGACCGACCCGCGCAGCGGGTCCCGAAGGTCCGTGCCCCGGTTCAGCCAGCGCTCCTGGAGGGCCTGGGCGCCGTGCACGCGCTTCCAGGCCGCCTCGTTCGGGGTCATCGGCAGCAGCGGCAGGAACCGCACGGGGTCCAGGGGCTCGTCCAGCTCCAGGTCCTCCACCAGCCCGCCCGGCTCGCCCACCAGCACCGAGGTGAACGGGGCCCCGGGCCACAGCGGTTCGCCCACGTCGAGGGAGGCGTTGGGGGCCACGACCACGCCCTCGACCTGCGGGGAGGCGGCGAGTACGGCGAGCGGGCGGAGCGCCTTGTCGGTGTCGGCGACACCGGAGCGCACCGAGAGCACCAGCTCGGCGCGCGGACCCTTGACCTGGTCCGCGATCACCGCCGTGGGGTCGGCCATGGGCTGCGCGGACATGCCGAGCGTGGCGTAGCGCACGATGTCGCCCTCGTGGAAGCGCAGCACCTCGATGCGGTCCGTGCCCAGGAAGGTGACCGCCGCGCGCGCGTCCGGTTCGCCCAGTGCCGTACGCAACCGGGCCTCGACCAGAGGAAGAACATCAGCCATGCGGCGAGCATAGAACTCGTCAGTACCGGGCAAAGCAGAGCCTTGACATGCCAGTCGGCTGATACGCTTGGTCGGCGGTTCGGGCAGCACGCGGCAGCGTCCCGTGGCCCGGACGCCTGGTGTGTCCCTCCCCGCTCACGGGGATGGTGGATCGTCCCTCACGAGGGACCGGCCGGAGGAGGTGAGGCTCGCATGGACCGAAGTCGACCGTGCAGTATCACCCGCTCTTCCGCCCGCTGATGTAGCTGCTCCCTGTCTGGCTACCGCCTTTCGCCCGCGCGTCTTCATCGGAAGAGCACTTCGTTTCGTTCTGCCTGATCTGCCCCAGTAGCTGTATCAGCGACGAAGCTCGCCACCGCGACGGTGCGGTGCTCCCCGCTTTGTGGACGTGCCAAACATCCGCAGTCCAGGACGTCCTCATTCCGGGTTGTTCCACCCGTCGCCCCGGCGCCTTTCGTTGCGTGAATGCGAAGGAGCCCGCCATGTCGATGATCCGCGACCTGCGCGCCGTGGTCCGCCCCGCCTCCCGCATCTCCCTGCGCAAGGAGAGCGGCACGTACGACACCGTCCGTGACCCCGTGACGGCCACCGCCGTCGTCGACTGCGCCATCTACCGCGACGGCCGGCGCCTGGAGACCGAGGGCCAGCTCACCCCCCAGGAGGCGATGCGCCTGGTGCGTCGCGACGGGGGCTTCGTCTGGATCGGTCTGCACGAGCCGAACGAGGCCGAATTCGCCGGAATCGCCGCGGAGTTCGGGCTGCACCCGCTGGCCGTGGAGGACGCCGTCCAGGCCCATCAGCGGCCCAAGCTGGAGCGCTACGACGACTCCCTGTTCACGGTGTTCAAGACCATCCACTACGTCGACCACGACCGGCTCACCGCCAGCAGCGAGGTCGTGCGGACCGGCGAGGTGATGTGCTTCACCGGACGGGACTTCTTCATCACCGTCCGGCACGGCGGACAGGGCTCGCTGCGGGCCCTCAGGCACCGTCTCCAGGACGACCCCGAGCTGCTGGCCAAGGGCCCCTCGGCCGTGCTGCACGCCATCGCCGACCATGTGGTGGACGGCTACATCGCGGTCGCCGACGCGGTGCAGGACGACATCGACGAGGTCGAGACGCAGGTCTTCTCGCCGGGCCGCAAAGGGACGCCGCGCGGCACGGACGCCGGGCAGATCTACCAGCTCAAGCGCGAGGTGCTGGAGTTCAAGCGGGCCGTGGCACCGCTGCTGCGGCCGATGCAGCTGCTGAGCGAGCGGCCGATGCGGCTGATCGACCCGGACATCCAGAAGTACTTCCGGGACGTGGCCGACCACGTCGCCCGGGTGCAGGAGCAGGTCGTCGGCTTCGACGAACTGCTGAACTCCATCCTCCAGGCCAACCTCGCCCAGGCCTCCGTGGCGCAGAACGAGGACATGCGGAAGATCACCTCGTGGGCCGCCATCATCGCCGTGCCGACGATGGTCTGCGGGGTGTACGGGATGAACTTCGACCACATGCCCGAGACGCACTGGCGGTACGGCTACCCGCTGGTCCTCGGTGTCACGGTGGCCATCTGTCTGGGCATCCACCGGACGCTCAAGCGCAACGGGTGGCTCTGAGGGGCCTGGATAGGCTGGGCGCCATGACAAGCGAGCTGCTCGACCGGGCCCTCATCGAGGAGGCCACGAAGAAGTCCGGCCTCATCTGGGTCAAGGGGCCCGGGGTCCCGGCCCGCGCGCTGTGGCACGTGTGGCACGAGGGCGCCGCGTGCGTGATCGGCGACGGGCCCGGGGAGCAGCCGCTGCCGGGGCTGTCCGACGGCGGGCCGGCCGAGGTCACCGTGCGCAGCAAGGACAAGGGCGGCCGGCTGGTCTCCTGGTCCGCGACGGTGGCGGAGCTGCCGCCGGGCTCCGAGGCCTGGGAGGCGGCCGTCGCCGAGCTCAAGGGCAAGCGGCTCAACGCCCCGGACGCCGAGACGATGCCGGAGCGCTGGGCCCGCGAGTGCCGGGTGCTGCGCCTGGAGCCGACCGGCGCCCTCGCACCGCTCCCCGACGGCTCGCTGGCCGAGGCCCCGCTGCCGACCCCGGTGACCACGCGGCGGCCGGTCCCCGCGGGGCTGCCGAAGCTGCTGCTGAAGAAGAAGCGGCACAAGCGCTAGCGAGGGGGCGGGCCCTACGACGTCGGGAGCTGCTTGCCGTAGTCGAGGGTCTCGTCCTTGGCCGGCTTCTTCAGGGGGAAGTCGGTGCCCCAGTCCGAGAAGGTGAGGGTGCCGGCCTTCCCGGCCCGCACCAGGCGCACCGGGTAGGGCTTGCCCTCGAGCGAGACGTCCAGGGTGCCGCCGGAGCCCTGCTCGCCGGTGACGCGGATGGTGCGCAGGCCGGACTGCTCGTGGTGGCCGTCGGTGGCCAGTTCGCCGTGCAGGGTCAGCAGACCGCTGAGCAGCACACTCTTATCGGTGAATCCGATGAACTTCTTGTACGACGGATCGCCCTGCGGCACCTTCACATACTTCTCGGCGAGTTTGCCAGCCGCCGCCGTGTCCGCCTTGCCGCCGTCCTTGCCCTCCTCGCCGCTCCCCCGCCCCCAGAACTCGGCACCGGCCTTCAGATACAGCTCGTCGTCGATCCGCAGCAGGCGAAACGTCTCCCCCTTGGTGGTGACCGAGCCGATGCCACCCTTCTCCTTCAGCCGCATGTCCAGCGTGTAGGTGCGTCCGCTGGTGACGACGGTGCCGTGCAGCCGCACCGTGCCGACCGACTCGGCGGCCTGCTGGGCTCTGCTCTGGATCTGGTCGGCGGGCAGTTTCCCGACACCGTTGGTGCCCTCGTTCGGATCCTCGGAACATCCCGTGAGCGCCGTTCCCGCGACGAGCAGTGCGCACGCGGCGCCGGCCAGCACGGCCCTGCGGGAACGGCCCTGGGAGATCGAAGTCACAGGTGGGCTGCCTCTCTGACGGGGGACCTGATCGGCGTACCGCAGAGTACCGGGGCCCAGGGAGCCGGGCGGAGCCGGTCCGTCCGGACCGGCCGCGGGCGCACGGCCGATTGGGACGGGCTAGCCTGAAGCCCACCCGAGCGGGCAATCCGGATAACGAACGCAGCAGGCAGTACACGGCAACGAAAGCCCCGCACGCAAAGGAGCCGCCGCCATGGCAGCCGGTGCCCCCCGGTTCTTCGTCTCCCATCTCTCCGGTGTCGCCGTCTTCGATCCGGCGGGCGACCAGGTGGGGCGCGTGCGCGATCTGGTGGTCATCCTGCGGCCCGGCCGGCGTCCGCCGAGGCTGCTGGGCATGGTCGTCGAACTCTCCACGCGGCGGCGCATCTTCCTGCCCATGAACCGGGTGACCGCCGTGCAGGCCGGCCAGGTGATCACGACCGGGGTGCTCAATGTGCGGCGCTTCGAGCAGCGGCCCACCGAGCGGCTCGTCTTCGGCGAGCTCCTGGACCGCCGGGTGACGCTGGTGGAGACCGGCGAGGAGGTCACCGTCCTCGATCTGTCGGTGCACCAGCTGCCGGCCCGCCGCGAGTGGGAGATCGACCGGGTCTTCGTGCGCAAGGGGAAGAAGGGCGGGGCGTTCCGGCGCGGCAAGGGGGAGACGCTGACCGTCGAGTGGTCCGCGGTGACCGGGTTCTCGCTGGAGGAGGACGCGCAGGGCGCCGAGAACCTGCTCGCCACCTTCGAGCAGCTGCGCCCGGCCGACCTCGCCAATGTGCTGCACCACCTCTCCCCCAAGCGGCGCGCCGAGGTGGCCGCCGCGCTCGACGACGACCGGCTCGCCGACGTGCTGGAGGAGCTGCCCGAGGACGACCAGATCGAGGTCCTGGGCGTGCTGGCGGAGGAGCGGGCCGCCGACGTGCTGGAGGCGATGGACCCCGACGACGCGGCCGACCTGCTCGGTGAGCTGCCGGAGGCGGACAAGGAGCGGCTGCTGAGCCTGATGCAGCCCGCCGACGCGGCCGACATGCGGCGCCTGATGTCGTACGAGGAGCACACGGCGGGCGGGCTGATGACGACCGAGCCCATCGTGCTGCGGCCCGACGCGACCGTCGCCGACGCCCTGGCCCGGATCCGCGAGCCCGACCTCTCCCCCGCGCACGCCGCGCAGATCTACGTGTGCCGCCCGCCCGAGGAGACGCCGACGGGCAAGTACCTGGGCACCGTGCACTTCCAGCGGCTGCTGCGCGACCCCCCGTACACGCTGGTCGGTTCGATGCTGGACGACGATCTTCAGCCGCTGGAGCCGGACGCGGCGCTGCCCGTGGTCGCCGGGTTCTTCGCCACGTACGACATGGTGGCGGCGCCCGTGGTCGACGAGGCGGGGTCGCTGCTGGGCGCGGTGACCGTGGACGACGTGCTCGACCACATGCTCCCGGACGACTGGCGGGAGAACGAGTTCCACCTCGGCGAGGAGGTGGCGCCCGATGGCTCCTGAGCGCGACGGCGCACGCGAGCGGGTGCCGGTCGGGGCCACCGCCGCCGGGCGCCCCCGCGCACCCCGGCTGGACCAGCCGCGGCCGCCCCGGCGCCGCCTCCTGCCCGAGTGGGACCCGGACGCCTTCGGGCGGCTGTCGGAGCGGATCGCGCGCTTCATCGGCACCGGGCGGTTCCTGGTCTGGATGACGGTCGTCATCATCCTGTGGGTGCTGTGGAACGTGTCCATGCCGCAGTCGCTGCGCTTCGACGAGTACCCGTTCATCTTCCTGACGCTGGCGCTGTCCCTGCAGGCCTCCTACGCCGCCCCGCTGATCCTGCTGGCGCAGAACCGGCAGGACGACCGCGACCGGGTGAACCTGGAGCAGGACCGCAAGCAGAACGAGCGGTCGATCGCGGACACCGAGTATCTGACCCGGGAGATCGCCGCGCTGCGCATCGGGCTCGGGGAGGTGGCCACCCGGGACTGGATCCGCTCCGAGCTGCAGGACGTGGTCAAGGAGCTGGAGGGACGCCACAACGGGCACAAAGACCATCACGGGGCATTCCCGGCCATGCGGGCGGAACGGCCGCCGGGACGTGACGCAGAAGACCGCTGACGTCCTTACCGGCGGGTGTACCCGGCGCCGTACCATCGTCCTTATGGCTACGGAAGACGCGGTGCGCGAAGCACTGGCGACGGTGAACGACCCCGAGATCAACCGGCCCATCACCGAGCTGGGGATGGTCAAATCGGTGGAGATCGGTGCGGACGGTGCGGTCGCGGTCACCGTGTACCTGACGGTCTCCGGCTGCCCCATGCGGGACACCATCACGCAGCGCGTGACGGACGCGGTCTCCCGGGTCGACGGTGTCACCCGGGTCGACGTCACGCTGGACGTCATGAGCGACGAGCAGCGCAAGGAGCTGGCGAACGCCCTGCGCGGCGGCCAGGCCGAGCGCGAGGTGCCCTTCGCCAAGCCGGGCAGCCTGACCCGGGTGTACGCGGTCGCCTCCGGCAAGGGCGGCGTCGGCAAGTCGTCGGTGACGGTGAACCTGGCGGCGGCGATGGCGGCCGACGGGCTGAAGGTCGGTGTCGTGGACGCCGACATCTACGGCCACTCCGTCCCGCGCATGCTGGGCGCCGACGGACGTCCCACCCAGGTCGAGAACATGATCATGCCGCCGTCGGCGAACGGCGTGAAGGTCATCTCCATCGGCATGTTCACCCCGGGCAACGCGCCGGTGGTGTGGCGCGGCCCGATGCTGCACCGCGCGCTCCAGCAGTTCCTCGCGGACGTGTACTGGGGCGACCTGGACGTGCTGCTCCTCGACCTGCCGCCCGGCACCGGCGACATCGCGATCTCCGTGGCCCAGCTGGTGCCGAACGCCGAGATCCTGGTCGTCACCACGCCCCAGCAGGCGGCGGCCGAGGTGGCCGAGCGGGCCGGGTCGATCGCCGTGCAGACGCATCAGAAGATCGTCGGCGTGGTCGAGAACATGTCCGGGCTGCCCTGCCCGCACTGCGGCGAGATGGTCGACGTCTTCGGCACGGGCGGCGGCCAGTCGGTCGCCGACGGCCTGACCCGGACGACCGGTGCGACGGTCCCGGTGCTCGGCGCCATCCCGATCGACGTCCGGCTGCGCGAGGGCGGCGACGAGGGCCGGCCCGTGGTCCTGTCCGACCCGGAGTCCCCGGCGGGCTCGGCGCTGCGTTCGATCGCGGGCAAGCTGGGCGGACGGCAGCGGGGGCTGGCGGGCATGTCGCTGGGCATCACGCCGCGCAACAAGTTCTGAGCGGTCGGCCCCTGGTCAAGGTGAGGGCGCCGTCCCGTGCGGACGGCGCCCTCACCCACATGCGTACGCCGCTCGGGCCTCGTAGGCCGCTCAGGCCTCGTAGGCCGCTCAGGCCTCGTAGGCCGCTCAGGCCTCGTAGGCCGCTCAGGCCTCGTAGGCCGCTCAGGCCTCGTAGGCCGCTCAGGCCTCGTAGGCCGTGATGTCCTTGACCACCGCGAAGCCGAGCCCGTACGCGCTCATGCCCCGTCCGTACGCCCCCACGTGCACGCCCGCCTCGGTGGAGCCGGCGAGCACCCAGCCGAACTCGGACTCCCGGTAGTGGAACGGCGTCGGCACGCCGTCCACCGGCAGGGACAGCGTCGACCAGTCCGCGCCGTCCAGGTCGTCGGCGAGGACCCAGGCCGTCTCCGTCTGCTGCTCCAGCCAGTCGTCGCGCAAGGTGTGGTCCATCTGGCCGGGCCAGGTGAAGGAGAGCAGCCCCACACCGGCGAGCCAGGCGGCGGAGGAGACCGAGGTGGCCTCCAGCAGACCGGTGCCGTCGGCGCTGCGGCGGACCGGGTTGGCGGCCACGGTCACCACGACCGCGAACTTCTCCTTGGCGTCCTGGTCGGACCCGGCCGCGAATTCGCTGCGCACGGAGGGCTCGTCGCCGTGCCCGACCGATCCGTGTTCGACGGCCCCGTCGGCCGCCAGTCCGACCTGCATCAGCCAGCGCGGTCCCGTGAAGGCCTCGTCCAGGCCGTACCACGGGAAGGGCGCGCGCAGGTAGCCGTCGACGGTACGCCGGGCGGAGGGGACCTGTTGTCCGTCCTCCGCGGCCGGCGCCTGCGCGACTGCCGAACTCGTCGTCTCCATGTGCCCGGACGCCTCCTCGCTCTCGTCGGACCGGGCGGCCCGCCCCCCTTCGGGCGTACTCGTCCGTTCCGCACAACAACTCGGCAGCATAGCCACCCTGTGGGCACAGGCTGGGAAACCGCCCGGCGCGTGGGTCGCGCGGAGGGCCGTATCGGGCCGTACGGGGGCCGGGTGGAGTATGAAACGCGTCACGTGCGCGGGGGCGTACGCCCCCGCGCCGGGGCTCAGGTGGCGTCGGCGTCGAAGGGCGGACGGTCGTCGGCCGCGGGGATCTCCGGCTTCTTCGTCATGTCGACGCGGCCGCCGGACGAGGGAGAGGGCGAGGGCGTGGGCGTGGGCGGTTCCGTGTCGCGGCCGTGGACGGCGTCCGCGACCTCGGCCATCTCCTTCTTCAGGTCGAAGCCGTTGCGGATCTCCTTCAGCCCCAGGTCGTCGTTGTCCAGCTGCTTGCGGATGAACGTCTTGGGGTTGAGGTCCTCGAAGTCGAAGTCCTTGAACTCCGGGCCGAGTTCCTGGCGGATGTCCTGCTTGGCGCTCTCCGAGAAGTCCCTGATCTTCCGGATCGTGCGGGTCACGTCCTGGATGACCTTGGGCAGCTTCTCCGGACCGAAGACGAGCACGGCGAGGACGATGAGCGTCACCAGCTCGAGCGGTCCTATGTCATTGAACACCTGAAGCTCCTCGCGATGCCTTCGGTCCTCGGCCCTCGGTACCGGCCGCCTGTGGTCCTCCGTGGTCCGGGCCGGATCCACGGTACCCGTCCATCCCGTACGACCGGTACTGTCCCGGGCACCCGCATGCCGCTCAGCCGCCGTCCGAGGAGCCCAGCACCAGCGACACCGTCCGCTCCTTCCCGTCCCGCTCGATGGTGAGCTTCAGGCGGTCGCCGGGGCGGTGGGCGCGGGTCTTGACGATGAGCTCCTCGCCGGAGTGGACGCGGGTGCCGTCGACCTCGGTGATGACGTCGCCGGGCTCGATCCCGGCCTTCTCACCGGGGCCTCCGGTGCTGACCGGCGGTCCGCCGTCGTTGCCCTTGACGGCGACACGGGCGCCGTCGCCGCTGTAATTCATGTCGAGGGTGATGCCGATCACGGGGTGGGTGGCCTTCCCGTTGTTGATCAGCTCCTCGGCGACGCGCTTGCCCTGGTTGATCGGGATGGCGAAGCCGAGCCCTATGGAACCGGCCTGCCCGCCGTCGAGGTCCGCGCCGTCGCCGGCGGAGCGGATGGCGGAGTTGATGCCGATCACCCGGGCCCGGGCGTCGAGCAGGGGTCCGCCGGAGTTGCCGGGGTTGATCGGCGCGTCGGTCTGCAGGGCGTCGACGTAGGACACGTCGCTGCCGTCGCCCTTCTCGCCGCCCGCGGTGATGGGGCGCTCCCGGGCGCTGATGATGCCGGATGTGACCGTGCCGGCCAGGTCGAAGGGGGCGCCGATGGCGACGACGGGGTCGCCGACGCGCACGTTGTCGGAGTTGCCCAGCGGCAGGGGGGAGAGCCCGCGCACGCCCTTCACCTTCACCACGGCGAGGTCGTAGCCGCTGTCCCGGCCCACGACGGTGGCCTGGGCGGTGTCGCCGCTGTGGAAGGTGACGGTGATCTCGCCGTTGTCCCCGGCGGGCTCGACGACGTGGTTGTTGGTGAGGATGTGGCCGCGGTCGTCGAGCACGAAGCCGGTGCCGGTGCCGGCCGCTCCGGAGCCGCTGACGTGCAGGGTGACGACGCTGGGCAGCGCCCGGGCGGCGATCCCGGCGACGCTGCCGGGGTCGCGGGCGGCGTCCTCCTTCCCCGCCTGGGGCAGGGTCACGGTGCCGATGCCGCCGTTGCGCTCCAGGTAGGCGCCGACGATGCCGCCGATGCCTCCGGACACCAGCGCGAGCAGCAGGGCACCCCCGGCGATCGCCCGCCGCACACTTCTGCGGCGCGGCTTGCCGTCCGCCCCCGCGGGCTGCTGCAACGGCGCGGCTCCCGCCGGCACCGCCCAGGGGTCGTAGCGCCCCCAGGGGTCGACGGGCGTGACGTCCACGACGTCGGGCTGTGCCGGGGCGGGGACGGGGGGTACGGCACCGGCTGCGGCGGGCGCGGGAGGCACGGCACTCGGCACCCCGTGCGCGGGGGTACCCGCCGGGTGCTGCACGGGCGGCGCGGGCGCCCAGGGCCCCGGCTCCCCGTACGGCGGGGTGCTGTAGGCATCCGGCTCGTGCAACGGCCG
Source organism: Streptomyces speibonae (assembly GCF_984686075.1). Lineage (NCBI taxonomy): Bacteria > Bacillati > Actinomycetota > Actinomycetes > Kitasatosporales > Streptomycetaceae > Streptomyces > Streptomyces speibonae. Next base: position 2,825,832 of record NZ_OZ480260.1, read on the forward strand.
CACCTGCCCACCACCGGACGCCTGCGGCTCCCCGGCGGGGACGGCAGAGGCGGCGGGCGCACCGGATACGACAGGCCCACCGGACCCGTCGGTGTCGGCGGCGACGCCATCGCGCGGGCCCGAGCCGGCCCCGGGGACGGCAGAAGCCTCGTACCCAGCGGAGGCACCGGCCCCGACGGGAGCGGTGGCGACGGCGTCCGGTCCCTCCGCGCCGGGCGCCGAAGCCACGGAGGCTTCAGACACCCCGGGAACACCGGCCCCGGAGGCGGCGGAAGCGGAGCCGACGGGCCCCTCCGCACCGGGCCCAGCCGTGGCGGAGGCGGCACCGGCCGGGCGCTGCGCGCCGGAGTCGTCCGCGCCGGAGTCGTCCGCGCCGGAGTCGTCCGCGCCGGGCGGCGGGGCGGCGGGCGTACCGGTGGCGGTGCCGCGTTCGCCGGACGACGGGCCCGTGGCGGCGGTGCCGGGGGCCGACGTCCCGGGAGGTGTGGAGCGGGAGGGGGCCAGTTCGTAGTCGCCCTCCTGGGGAGTGGCGGCCGGTGGCCGGGCTGGGCGGGCCAGTTCGAAGTCCCCCTCGGGTACCTCCGAGCGCGTGCTCGGCTCTTCCCCCGGTGGGCCCGGCTTCCCGTTGTTCATGCTCTCCCCACAGCTGGACACTGGCTCGGCGCCCGTCCGTATGGGCGAGGGCGCGCCGCCTGGAATTCAATCAGGTTCGCGCGCCCCTGCGCAGGGGACAGGTCAGCGGGACGTGCTGGTGGGCGTGGGGGTGACAAGGCCCGAGGCCCGGAAACCGGCCGAGGTGGCCCACGCCGTCAGGGTGAGCGGCGGGGCGGATTCCGGCGGGCGTATCAGCGGCGACACCGCCGCCGCACCGCCCGCGGAGGGCGGCGGAACGGCGGGCAGCAGCGGTGCGGACACCCCCACCGGCGCGACGGGGGCGTCGTCCCGCGTGCTCTGCCCCGCCTGGCCCAGCAGCGGCCCGACCCCGCGGCGCCGCGATTCCGGCGCCGTCGTCGCACCCGCGCCCTGCGAGCGCGCCGGTGTCACATTGCTGCCCTTTCCACCGCGCGCCTCGGTGTCGGCGGGCCCCGTCGCGGTGACCCCGCCCAGGGCGATCGCGGCCAGCGACACCGCTCCGGCGGCGACGAACGCGAACCGCAGCCCGCGCGAGGCCGGGCGGTCGGTCTCGTGGCGGCTGACGTCGTGCACGGGGAACCCCCGGCCGGCGGCCGCGGCCACCGGCCGGGGCTCAGGCCGGCGCGCGGGCGCGTACGCGAACTCGAAGCGCTCCCGTCTGTTCCCGAAGCCACTGGCGGTGCCGAACCGGCCGGACGGGCCGCCCGGCAGCCCTGAGCCGCCCAGCGGCGGGCCGCCGTCGCCGAGGTCGCCCCCGGCCGGCAGCCCTTGCAGGCGGGCCAGGAAGCTCTCGGAGGGCGGCGGCGGGGCCGCCTGGGCGAAGACGTTCTTCAACGTGCGCTGCGCGTCCACCTCCGCCTTGCACTTCGCGCAGGTGGCCACGTGCGCCAGTACGCGCTCACGCGCGTCATGACCGAGCTCTCCGTCCACCAGGGCGGAGAGTCGGTCTCCCAGGTGCTGCTCTGCGAGGTGTCCCTCGGAAGACTTCGGCCGTGAACCGCTCACGCGCTCGCGCCCCCTCCTCCCAGTGCGGGGACACGCGGCATGAAGGAGCGGCGGTCCGCACGCGCCTGGGGCGAGCGGTGCGCGAGGGCCTTGCGCAGCTGGGAACGGCCGCGGTGGATCCGGGACCGGACGGTGCCGAGCTTGACGCCCAGGGTCGCCGCGATCTCCTCGTAGGAGAGCCCCTCGATGTCGCACAGGACGACGGCGGCGCGGAACTCCGGCGCGAGGGTGTCCAGGGCCTGCTGGACGTCCGCGTCGAAGTGCGCGTCGTTGAAGACCTGCTGCGGTGTGGGCTCCTTGCTGGCCAGCCGCTCGGCCGCGTCGTCGCCCAGCGCGTCGAAACGGATCCGCTGCTTGCGGCGGACCATGTCCAGGAAGAGGTTGGTGGTGATCCGGTGCAGCCACCCCTCGAAGGTGCCCGGGGTGTACGTCGACAAGGAGCGGAAGACGCGGACGAAGACCTCCTGGGTGAGGTCCTCCGCGTCGTGCTGGTTGCCCGTGAGACGGTAGGCGAGCCGGTAGACCCGGCCGCTGTGCATGCTGACGATCTCCTCCCAGGTGGGCGGAGTCCACGCCTGCCCGTCCGCGTCGCCGGAGAAGGTCGCGGTCTGGGCCGGGTCGCCGGCGCGGTGGTGGTCAGCAGCGGTGTCGTTCACGGATTTCGGCTTGCCCGCCGATCCGAGGAAGCGCCGCAGCACTCCTCCGCGATCCACAGGTGCAGCCGCACCTCCCCTGTCGGCTCTGGTGGTGTCCAGTGGAGCCCCTACCATAGCCACCTCGCCCGTTAGCTCCGGATAAGCGGTTTTACGAGAATTTGATCTGGGCTGCCACGCCTCGTACGCCTGCGTCTGCGCTTTCCCGGCGTCCTCGTTCACAACCCACCCCCCGTCACGGCACACGCCACTTGCTCTTCTCCTTTAAACGACCGGTCCCATCAGCAGGTTCCCGACGGCAACGGATACAGTCACGCCGAGGCAACCACGGGGACAGGAGAGGGTCATTACCGCCAACCGGCAGACGAGCTGGGCGTTCGCCGACGCCTATGTCGCCGAGGACGAGGCGCTGCACTGGGCCCGGGGCCGGGCCCGCGCGGCCGGCCTGCGCTCGGTGTCTCCCGGCACGGGCGCGGCCCTGCGGTTGCTCGCCGCCGGCGTGGACGCCAAGGCGGTCGCGGAGATCGGCACCGGCTGCGGTGTCTCCGGGATCCATCTGCTGCACGGGATGCGTCCCGACGGGGTGCTGACCACGGTCGACCAGGAGCCGGAGCACCAGCAGTCCGCCCGGCAGGCGTTCCGCGACTCCGGTTTCGCCGCCAACCGGGCCCGTTTCATCCCCGGCCGCGCGCTGGACGTCCTGCCGCGTCTCGCGGACTCCGGCTACGACCTCGTCTTCTGCGACGGCGACCGCCAGGAGTACCAGGACTATCTCGCTGAATCGTTGCGCCTGCTGCGCCCGGGAGGCCTGGTCGCCTTCGAAGGCGTGTTCGCGAACGGCCGCACGGTGGACTCCGGGCCGCAGCCCACGGAAGTGCTGCGACTGCGGGAGCTGGTGCGGACCGTGCGCGAGAGCCAGGAGCTGGTGTCGTCGCTGCTGCCGGTCGGCGACGGGCTCCTGTGCGCCGTCAAGAAGTGACCGGCGCGTCCCCGCGCCACGACGTGACCGGCCGGTACGGCGCTACCCCGAACTTCGCGCAAACAGCCGCCCCGGTACCGCGTGCGGCACCGGGGCGGCTGAAAGGGTATGGTCGCTTGCGCGTCAGCCGACGACCTTCTTGAGGGCGTCGCCGAGCGCGTCGGCCTCGTCCGGGGTCAGCTCGACGACGAGCCGACCGCCGCCTTCGAGCGGAACGCGCATGACGATGCCCCGCCCCTCCTTGGTCACCTCGAGCGGGCCATCACCCGTCCGCGGCTTCATGGCCGCCATGCTCGTTCCCCTTCCTGAAACCCAGCTAAACCGTCTGAGCCGACGGCCCACTGAAGGGCACCTGCGGTCCCTGAAGCAGGACACACGCCACCGGCATCGAACACATTGCTTCCAGGCCATTATCCCGCATCGCAGGACCCGATGACCAACATCAGCAGGCATCGCTTGGGCAACGCGCGCGAGCAAAACCACTCAATTCGGCGATGTGACTGCGATACTGCGCCACCGCACACACCTCCGAGGGCCTGAATCCGCTGAGAATTGTTTGACGCAGGTCACACGCGGCCCCCACTCCAGGACCGGTGATCTCCGTCATGCTGTCCTGCAACAGGGACGTACCGGCCGGTAGGTCCCGAGCCGCGACACGGAGGGATACGCCATGGCCGACACCGTGCTCTACGAGGTGAGCGACGGACTCGCGACGATCACGCTGAACCGCCCGGAGGCGATGAACGCGCTGAACGTGGCGGCGAAGGTCGCCCTCCGGGACGCGGTCGGGGCCGCCGCGGACGACGCCGCCGTACGGGCCGTGCTGCTGACGGCCGCGGGCGATCGGGCGTTCTGTGTCGGGCAGGACCTCAAGGAGCACATCGGGCTGCTGGCCGCCGACCGGGAGAGCGGTTCGGGCGGGACGATGAGCACGGTGCGCGAGCACTACAACCCGATCGTGAAGGCGATCGCCGGGGCAGCGAAGCCGGTGGTCGCGGCGGTGAACGGGGTCGCGGCGGGCGCCGGCTTCGGCTTCGCGCTGGCCGCGGACTACCGGATCGTCGCGGAGACGGCGGCGTTCAACACCTCGTTCGCCGGTGTCGCGCTGACCGCGGACTCCGGGATCTCGTGGACGCTGCCCCGGGTGATCGGCCCCGGCCGCGCCACCGACCTGCTGCTCTTCCCGCGCGGCATCTCCGCCCAGGAGGCGTACGAGCTGGGCATCGCCAACCGGCTGGTCCCGGCGGCGGAGCTGCGCGCGGAGGCGGAGAAGGTGGCCCGGGGTCTGGCCGAGGGGCCGACGGTGGCGTACGCGGCGCTGAAGAAGTCCGTGGCCTTCGGGCTGAGCCACTCGCTGGAGGAGACGCTGGAGAAGGAGGACGAGCTGCAGACCCGGGTCGGCGCGTCGGAGGACCACGCGATCGCCGTGCGGGCGTTCGTGAACAAGGAGAAGCCCCGGTACCTGGGCCGGTGAGCTTGCGGTGAGCCCGGGGCAGCAGCGCCGCCGTCGGGGTGCGGGTTCAGCGTGGTTGATCGCGCCCCGCGGCGGAGCCGCTGATCGACGGGGCCCCGCGCCCCTTCGGGGCGCTTCTCGCCACGCACGCCTCCAGGTGGTCGTTCACCAGCCCGCAGGCCTGCATCAGGGCGTAGGCCGTGGTGGGGCCGACGAAGCGCAGGCCGCGCTTCTTCAGGGCCTTGGACAGCGCCGTCGACTCGGACGTGACCGCGGGGACGTCGGCGATCGTCCTCGGCGCCGGGCGGCCCTCCGGGTCGGGGGCGTGCGACCAGATCAGGGCGTCCAGGTCGCCGGGCGCCCACGCGGCGAGCACGCGTGCGTTGGCGAGGGTCGCGTCGATCTTGGCGCGGTTGCGGATGATGCCGGTGTCGGCGAGCAGCCGCTCGCGGTCGGCGTCGGTGAACTCCGCGACCGTGGCGATCCTGAAGCCGGCGAAGGCGGCGCGGAAGCCCGGGCGGCGGCGCAGGATGGTGATCCAGGACAGGCCGGACTGGAACGCCTCGAGGCTGAGGCGTTCGAAGAGGGCGTCGTCGCCGTGGACCGGGCGGCCCCACTCCTCGTCGTGATAGGCCACGTAGTCCGGGGTGGACAGTCCCCAGGGGCAGCGCGGCAGACCGTCCGGGCCGGCGGGGGCGTCGCTCACGGCCGATGCGCCGTCTGTGGCCGCTGCGTCGCTCACGGCTGCTCGTCCTCCCGGTGCGGGGCGGTCTTGTCCATGGAGAGATGGGCCGCGGCGGCCCGGGCGCCGGCCAGCGCGGACTCCAGGTCGGCGATCCGCGCGTCGCGCTCGGCGAGTTCGGCGCCGAGCCGGGCGAGGGCGTCGTCCACGTCCGCCATGCGGTAGCCGCGGGCGGCGAGCGGGAAGCGCAGGCCCTCCACGTCGGTGCGGCTGAGCGGGCGGTCCGGCGGGAGGAAGCCCACCACGCGCTCGGGCGCCGCGTCGGGCAGCGGCCCGTTGTCGCCGCCGCCCACCACCGCGAGGGTCACCGCGGCGACCACGACGGCAAGCGCGACGACCAGGAACAGGAACATGAGCATCGCCGGGGCCCCCACGGTCGGATTGAGTCGGAGTCGGATGTGTGGCTCCGATCGTGCCATGCGAGTCTGACAGTCGGGGCCGCCGGGCGGACGGGCGCGGCCGGGACGGACGGACGAGGAGAGGTCACAGGGGATGCTCAGGCTGGGCAGGCGGGAATTCGCACCGCACGAGCGGTTGATCATGGCGATCGTGAACCGGACCCCGGACTCCTTCTACGACCGGGGCGCCACGTTCCTCGACGAGCCCGCGCTGACCCGCGTGGAACAGGCGGTGGCCGAGGGCGCCGCGATCATCGACATCGGCGGGGTGAAGGCCGGGCCCGGCGAGGAGGTCACGGCCGAGGAGGAGGTGCGGCGCACCGTCGGCTTCGTCGCCGAGGTGCGGCGCCGCTTCCCGGACGTCGTGATCAGCGTGGACACCTGGCGGCACGAGGTCGGCGAGGCCGCCTGCGAGGCGGGCGCGGACGTCCTGAACGACGCCTGGGGCGGGGTCGACCCGCGGCTGGCGGAGGTCGCCGCGCGGTACGGCGCCGGTCTGGTGTGCACCCACGCGGGGGGCGCACAGCCGCGGACACGGCCGCACCGGGTGACGTACGACGACGTCATGGCCGACATCCTCGAGGTGACCGTGGGTCTCGCGGAGCGGGCGGTGGCGCTGGGGGTGCCGCGGGAGTCGGTGATGATCGACCCGGGGCACGACTTCGGGAAGAACACGCGCCACAGCCTGGAGGCGACGCGGCGGCTGGGCGAGATGGTGGACACCGGGTGGCCGGTGCTGGTCTCGCTGTCCAACAAGGATTTCGTCGGGGAGACGCTGGACCGGCCGGTGAAGGAACGCCTGGTGGGGACGCTCGCGACGACCGCGGTGTCCGCGTGGCTGGGGGCGCGGGTGTACCGGGTGCACGAGGTGGCCGAGACCCGGCAGGTGCTGGACATGGTGTCGTCCATCGCGGGTGAGCGGGTCCCGGCTGTCGCGCGGAGGGGGCTCGCCTAGAGGGCCGCGGGGGCTCCGCCCCGAGCCCCGGCGCCTTCGAGGACGCCCCTCGGCCGCCTCCTACCGGCCCGCTTCCTTCGACACCAGGGCGACCGCCTCGTCCACGTCGTCCGTGACGTGGAACAGGAGGAGGTCCTTCTCCGCCGCCTTGCCGCCGGCGATGACCGAGTTGCGGAGCCACTCGACCAGACCGCCCCAGTACTCCGTGCCGAACAGGACGATGGGGAACTGGGTGACCTTCTGCGTCTGGACGAGGGTCAGGGCCTCGAAGAGTTCGTCGAGGGTGCCGAGGCCGCCGGGCAGCACCACGAAGCCCTGGGCGTACTTCACGAACATCAGCTTGCGGACGAAGAAGTACCGGAAGTTCAGGCCGATGTCGACGTAGCGGTTCAGCCCCTGCTCGAAGGGCAGCTCGATACCCAGGCCGACCGACATGCCGTCCGCCTCGAGCGCGCCCTTGTTGGCCGCCTCCATGGCCCCCGGGCCGCCCCCGGTGATCACCGCGAAGCCGGCCTCGACCAGGCCCCGGCCCAGCCGTACCCCGGCCTCGTACTCCGGCGAGTCGGCCGGTGTGCGCGCCGAGCCGAAGACGCTGATGGCGGGCGGGAGTTCTGCCAGGGTGCCGAAGCCCTCGATGAACTCCGACTGGATCCGCAGCACCCGCCAGGGGTCGGTGTGCACCCACTCCGACGGGGCGCGCCTGTCCAACAGCCGCTGGTCGGTGGTGCTTTTCTGCACCTGATCCCGCCGGAGGAGCACCGGTCCCAGCCGCTGCTCCTCCGGTGGCTGCCGCTTGCCCTCCGGGTTTCCCGTAGCCATGTGTGCTCCCTCCGATTGCCAGGTCGTACCGCCTCAGCGTAGATCTACGCGGGTTACGTACGGGGGACGTCAGCATGTCCACGCGAGAGCGTTCCAAACGCCCCGCCGGCCGTACGGTTCACACCGTCAGCCAGGCCCGCAGCCGCTCCTCCCCCGCGAGGACCTTGGCGGTGTCCACCCGTTCGTCCCGCCGGTGCGCCAAGTGGGGGTTCCCCGGGCCGTAATTGACCGCCGGGACGCCCAGCGCCGAGAAGCGGGAGACGTCCGTCCAGCCGTACTTGGGCTGCGGAGTGCCGCCCACCGCCTCGATGAAGGCCGCGGCGGCCGGATGGGACAGGCCGGGGAGCGCCGCGCCGCTGTGGTCGTCGACGACGAACTCCGTCACCCCGCAGTCCGCGAAGACCTCGCGGACATGGGCCAGCGCCTCCTCTTCGGTGCGGTCCGGGGCGTAGCGGAAGTTCACGGTGACGACGCACTCGTCGGGGATGACGTTGCCGGCCACTCCCCCGGAGATGCCGACCGCGTTCAGCCCCTCGCGGTATTCCAGGCCGTCGATGACCGGGTACCGGGGCTCGTACGCGGCCAGGCGGGCGAGGATCGGGGCGGCCGCGTGGATCGCGTTGGAGCCCATCCAGGAGCGGGCGGAGTGGGCGCGCTCGCCGGTGGTCCTCAGCAGCACCCGCAGCGTGCCCTGGCAGCCGCCCTCGACCTGTCCGTCGGAGGGCTCGAGGAGCACCGCGAAGTCGCCCTCCAGCCACTCGGGGTGGGCGTCGGCCACATGTCCCAGGCCGTTCAGGTCGGCGCTGACCTCTTCGTTGTCGTAGAAGACGAAGGTCAGATCGCGGTTGGGGGCGGGGACGGTGGCCGCGATCCGCAGCTGGACGGCCACGCCCGCCTTCATGTCGCAGGTGCCGCAGCCCCACAGCGTGCCGTCGGCGTCGAGCCGGGAGGGGACGTTGTCCGCGATGGGGACCGTGTCGATGTGCCCGGCGAGGATCACCCGCTCCGCGCGCCCGAGCCGCGTGCGGGCCACGACGTTGTTGCCGTGCCGGTCGACCGTGAGGTGCGGCAGGGTGCGCAGCGCGGTCTCGATCGCTTCCGCGAGGGGCTTCTCGGTGCCGCTCTCGGAGGGGAGATCGACGAGCTGCGCGGTCAGCCGCGCGGCGTCCAGCGTGAGGTCAAGCGGGGTGTCGGCCATGCCGTCGACCCTAGCGCGCCGTGGAAAGCGCCCACTGTTCACACCCACCTCACATGGAACCGTACTCTCCAGTACCTTGTACGCGTGCCAGAGCCGTCCCTTCCTTCCAAGCGCACGCTTCGCGGTCGTCTTCTCCGCTGGAGCGCGGGTCTTGCGGTGCTGTCCGCGGTCGCCGGTTACATCGTGGTCCAGTACGACACCGGGGGCACCGGAGGTCCCGGCTGCAAGGTCGTCTCCGGCAAGGACGACGGGGCGGCCTACGAGTTCACGCCCGAGCAGGCGGTGAACGCGGCGACGATCACCGCCGTGGGCACGGCGCGCGAACTGCCCGAGCGGGCCGTGACGATCGCGCTGGCGACCGCGTTGCAGGAGTCCGCGCTGCGCAACATCGACTACGGCGACAAGGACTCGCTGGGGCTGTTCCAGCAGCGTCCCTCGCAGGGCTGGGGCACGCCGGAGCAGATCATGGACCCGGCGTACGCGGCGGGGAAGTTCTACGAGCACCTGGAGGAGGTGCGGGGCTACACCCGGCTGCCGCTCACCGTCGCCGCGCAGCGGGTGCAGCGCAGCGGCTTCCCGCAGGCGTACGCCAAGCACGAACCGGACGCCGCGCTGCTGGCCGCCGCGCTCACCGGGCGCTCGGGTGCCACGCTGACCTGCGAGGGGCGCCCCTCGGCGACCCGGGCCGCGAGCGCGGACACGGTACGGGCCGCGCTGGCCCGGGACTTCGGGCGGGACGTGCTGGAGCCGGCCGGTGCGGAGGTGGACCGCACGGGGGCGCACGGTGCGGGGGCGCACGGCACGGAGGCGCGCCCGGCGTCCTCGCGGAACGGAGACGGCCCGGGCGCCGCCGGTTCCGGGCGGACCGTGACGCTTCCGGTCACCGCCGGGAGCGGCGCCGGGGCCGGGCGGAACGCCGGGGCGCGGGGGTGGCAGCTGGCGCACTGGGCCGTGGCCAACGCCTCCGCCCTGCACATAAGGCGGGTCTCCTACGCCGGACGGGAGTGGGTCGCCGGGCACGCCAACAGCGAGTGGCGGATGCTCGACGGCAAGGGGTCCGCGGGCTCGGGCGACAGGGGCGCGGGGGCGGTCCGGATCACGACCGCGCAGTAGTACGGGCGCTCACCCGAGGGGGTTCATTGCGTGGCCGCGCCGCAACCTTCGCGGCGGTCGAGCGGTAGTCACTGCGTCCGGGCCCGGTGGCCGGGCACACATCGTCGTCTGCCGTCGAAGGAGCATCATGTCTCTCCCCCTGACCCGTCGGATCGCCCGTGCCGCGCTGCTCGTCGCTGCGGGAGCGGCCGCCGGGGTCGGCGCGGCCGGTACCGCGAGCGCGGCTCCCGGGCTGCCGTCGGCCTCGAACCTCGGGCTGAGTGTCCTCGACGGGGTTCCGGGCAGCACCGTGGACGATGTGGCCAAGGAGGTCGGGGAGGCCGCGCCGGACACGGACGTGGCGCCTGCGGCGGGCAAGACGGTGACGAAGGCGGTGCCGGCGGTGCAGGACCTCCCGCTCGGCTGACGCCCACCCCGCAAACGGGGCCCGGGGTACTCCCCCCGGGCCCCGTTTCCTGTGTGCGCCGGCGGTGGGGCTGGGCCGGGGGGGTGTTCCGCAACCCGGCGTTGCGGGGTGCCTCCCCCACTCTCGGCTTCTCCCCCACTCTCGGCTTCGCTCGAGCGGGAGGTGCCCCCATGAGCGGGCGGTACCCCCACCGCCCACCCGTGCCGCCCCTGGGGGTACCTCCCAGGCCCTTAAGGCTCTGGGGGAGGCACGACTGCCCGCAGTTGGGGGACCGCTGTAGGTAGTCGTTCCGCAGGGCGATGGGGGTCCCCCCGCTCGAGCGAAGCCGAGAGTGGGGGAGGGTGGGCACAGCCCACCGGCACGGGGTGCCGTTCAGCGCACGGTCACTGGACCCGGGGTCAAACGGTAAGGCGGTGAGCGGCAGCGGATACGTGGGGGTCCGTCGCGGTGAGGGCGATGCGGACGAAGTTCGCGCCGGCGGGGCCGTAGAAGTCGCCCGGGGCGACCAGGATGCCCAGCTCCGCGAGGTGCGCCACCGTGTCCCAGCAGGACTCACCCCGTGTCGCCCACAGATAGAGGCTGGCCTCGCTGTGCTCGATGCGGAACCCGTGCGCGAGCAGCGCCTCGCGCAGCACCGCACGCCGCGCCGCGTACCGCTCCCGCTGCACCCGGACGTGGTCGTCGTCGCTGAGCGCCGCCACCACGGCCGCCTGCGTCGGCGCGGACGTCATCATCCCGCCGTGCTTGCGGATCTCCAGCAGCGGCCCGAGGACCGCAGGATCGCCGGCCAGGAAGGCCGCGCGGTAACCGGCGAGGTTGGACCGCTTGGACAGCGAGTGCACCGCGACGATGCCGTCGTAGGAGCCGCCGTTGACGTCGGGGTGCAGCACCGAGACCGGGTCCGCCTCCCAGCCCAGCTCGACGTAGCACTCGTCGGAGAAGACAAGGACGCCGTGCTCGCGGGCCCAGGCGACGGTCCGGGTCAGCTCCTCCTTGGACAGCACCCGGCCCGTCGGGTTGGACGGGGAGTTCAGCCACAGCAGCTTCAGTCCGGCCGGGTCCAGCTCGGTCGGGTCGTCGTACGTGACGTGCTCCGCGCGGGCGAGGCGGGCGCCGACCTCGTACGTCGGGTAGGCCAGGCGCGGGTGGGCGACCGTGTCGCCGGGGCCCAGTCCGAGCTGGGTGGGCAGCCAGGCGACCAGCTCCTTGGAGCCGACGATCGGCAGGACGTGCCGGTGGGTGACCTCACGGGCACCCAGCCGGTGCTCCACCCAGCGGGTGATCGCGTCGCGCAGTTCCGGCGTGCCCCAGACCGTGGGATAGCCCGGTGAGTCCGCCGCGGCGATCAGGGCCTTCTGGATCGGCTCGGGGACCGGGTCGACGGGCGTGCCGACCGAGAGGTCGACGATGCCGTCGGGGTGCGCTGCGGCCGTCTTCTTGTACGGCGCCAGCTTGTCCCAGGGGAAGGTGGGCAACCGGTCGGAGACTGCGGACACGGGGCGGGGCTCACTTTCTGGTACGGCGAACGCCTCGGCCCCGTACGGCGGTCCCGGAAGGGGCCGGGCCGTACGGGACCAGGGCGGCACGTCGGTGCGGAGGCCGCTTGCGGGACGGCTACGCCTGCGGCGGCAGCGCGGCGATGATCGGGTGGTCCCGCTCGATCAGACCCAGCTTGCTGGCGCCGCCCGGCGAGCCGAGCTCGTCGAAGAACTCGACGTTCGCCTTGTAGTAGTCCTTCCACTCCTCGGGAGTGTCGTCCTCGTAGAAGATCGCCTCGACCGGGCAGACCGGCTCACAGGCACCGCAGTCGACGCATTCGTCCGGGTGGATGTACAAGGACCGCTGGCCCTCGTAGATGCAGTCGACCGGGCACTCCTCGATGCACGCCTTGTCCTTCACGTCGACACAAGGCTGCGCGATGACGTAGGTCACGCTGTCGTTCCTCCTCGATAGGGCGCTGGCGGGCCTCCTCAGGCTCCGCCGCCTGGCGCGCGGGAGCGCGGCGTCGTCGATGCCCGCCCCTAGTATCTCCGTTCCTGGGCATGATCCGAACAGGAGGGGTGAACCGACCCGTGGAAATCTCTGCCGCCGGGCGCCTCGAGGTCCGTATCACCGCTGCTGACGTGGGAAAACGGGTCTCCGTACGGTGTTTGATCGAACATGGTCCAACGGGTGAGAAGTTCACCGACGCGGTCGGCGTTCTCACATCATGGGACAACGGTGTGCTGCGAATCACAAAGAAGGACGGAGAAAGCGTCCGCGTGGCGGAGTCCGCACTGGTCGCGGGCAAGGTGGTTCCCCCCGCACCGGCGCGCCGTCGCGGCCCCGCGGCCTCGTACGAGGAGCTGGCGCGGGTCGCCGCGCGGGGGTGGCGTCCCGTGGAGAGCGAGCGGCTGGGCGCGTGGGAGCTGCGCGCGGCGGCCGGCAAGGAGGCCGGGCGGCGGGTGGGCTTCACCCGGCGGGCCAACTCCGTGCTGCCGCTCGGTGACCCGGGCATGCCGCTGGACGAGGCGCTGATGGCCGTACGCGGCTGGTACGCGGCGCGCGGGCTGCCCGCCTACGTCCAGACCGCGACCGGCGCCGAGGGGGCGCAGGAGCTGCTCTGCGCGGAGCTGGAGCGGCGGGGCTGGGTGCGGGAGGTGACCGCCGAGCTGTGGGTGGGCCCGCTGGCGCCGGTCGCCGACCTCGGCGGGGAGCCGTCCGGGGTGCGGCTGTCGCGGGAGGCCGACGAGGCGTGGCTGGCCCGGTACCAGCGCAAGGGGGTGAGCGAGGTGGCGCTGCGGGTGCTGGGGAGCGGAGCCTCGGTGTGGTTCGCCACGGTGCCAGGGGCGGAGACGCCCGCGGCCATCGGGCGGTGTGTGGTGGACGGGCGGTGGGCCGGGTTCGCGGCGGTCGAGGTGGACCCGGAGCAGCGCCGGCGGGGTCTGGCGACGGCCGTGATGGCCGCGCTGGCCCGGCGGGCGCTGGACGAGGGCGCCTCGGCGGGCTGGCTCCAGGTGGAGGGCGACAACGCGGGCGCGCGGGCGCTGTACGAGCGCCTGGGCTTCGCCCCGCACCACGCGTATCACCACTACCGCGCCCCCGCCTCACCGGAATCGTCGGCTCCGGCAGGTGACGGAGCGCCGTGAGCGGGCAAGGACCCGGTATGCGTTCCCCGTACCCGCCGCCGCACCCCCCGCCGCCCGAGCGTTCGGCGGAGCTGCGCCGGCGGTTCGCCGAGGAGGCCCGCTGCGAGCGCCCCGACCTGGCCACGCTCTGCCTGCTGGTGGGCGCGGAGGCGGACGGCACGCTGGACGAGGCCGGGATGGACGCCGCGGAGGTGGAGCTGGACCGGCTGGCCGGAGAGCTGCCCTACCGGCCGGGCTCGCCGCGCGCGTGGGCGGTGGCGCTGCGGGACCTGCTGGGCGAGCGGTACGGCTTCCACGGCGTGCCGGACGACTACCAGCGGCTGGAGTCCTCGCTGCTGCACGAGGTGCTGCGGCGGCGGCGCGGGCTGCCGATCCTGCTGTCGGTGGTGTGGATCGAGGTGGCCCGGCGGGCGGGGGCCCCGGTGTACGGGGTGGCGCTGCCGGGGCATTTCGTCGTCGGTTTCGGCGAGCCGGGCGCGGGGGCGGGGCAGGTGCTGGCCGACCCGTTCGACGGGGGGCGGGTGCTGAGCGAGGCCGACGCGCAGACGCTGGTCGCCGGGGCGACGGGGGCGCCGCTGGACGCCTCGATGCTGGCGCCCGCGGGGGTGCTGGACGTCGTCCTGCGCATCCTGAACAACGTACGGGCGTGGGCGGCGGCCCGGCCGGAGCGGTCGGACGTGTCGCTGTGGGCCGTGGAGCTGTCCCTGCTCCTCCCCGCGCACGCGGCGCGGCTGCGCTACGAGCGGGCGCAGCTCCTGGTGCAGCGCGGCGACTTCCAGGACGGCGCGCGGGAGCTGGAGGCGTACGCGGAGGTGGTGGCGGCGGTGGACGAACCGGCGGCGGAGCAGGTGCGCGGTCAGGCCCGGGCGGCCAGGGCCCTGCTGAACTGAGCGAGGGCACCCGGTGACGTCACCGGGTGCCCTCGGACGACAGGCCGCGTCAGCTGGGGTCGGTGTCGATGACGGCGACCCGGTCGGTCTTGCTGACCAGCGCCTTGCGCAGGGCGCCGTAGACGTCCTGCGGCGTGACGGCCGTCTTCTCCCCGTTGCCGCGGGCGATGAGCACGCCCTCGAACGTCTGGCCGTAGAGCCCCTTCAGGGCGTTCAGGTCGGGCTTCTCGACGAGCTTGTCGTTGACGGGCACCACCCGGAGGAACTTCCAGAGCGACTTCTCGGGGCTCATCGGGATCGAGTGCGCCGGATCGGTCTGCACGGTGACGATGCCCGACATCGCCGGCTCGGCGAACTCCTTCATCATCCGGTCGACCTCGGCCTTGGAGACCTTGGGCTGCTGGACGGTGGTCGGGACCTTCACCGGGGAGGAGTTCCCGGTCTCCACCGCGGTGCGGTACGCCTGCGTCACCACGTCGGAGGCCTTGGCCACGTCGATGCCCTGGCCCGCCTCGGGATACACCGGGACGGCCTTGCCGGACTCGAACGTGATCCCGCCCTCGGTCACCGAGCCGGCGCCGCCGGCCGCGTTCTCCAGGGCGGCCTGCAGCTTCTCCTCGTCGACGGGCATGTTCGGTTCGACGACGCGCTGCTGGCCGAAGAGGGAGCCGATCACGTTGACCGGGTTGTAGTCGCTGGTGGCGGCCGCGCCGACGGTGGCGTCGGCGTCGAACTGCAGGCCCGCGTTGTCCGGCTGCAGCTCGACGGTCTTGCCGTCGACCGACAGGGTCAGCGGCTTGTTCAGCCGGTCGCCGAGGGCGGCGTTCAGCTTCTTCACCGCGTCGTCGCGGGTGCCGCCGCCGATGTCGACGCCGAGCACAGTGGTGCCCTTGGGCACGTCGGAGCGGTTCATCAGCAGGCCGGCGCCGTAGGCGACACCGACGAGGAAGAGCACACCGCCGCCGAGCAGGACGAGCTTGTTGCGCCCCTTCTTCTTCGGCGCCCTGGAGGAGCTCGCCGGGGCCGGGGAGGCCGGCTCGGGCCGCTTCGGAGGCGTCTGCGGGCCGGAGCCGCCGTCCGTTCCGGGACGGTCCGGCGCGTCGAAGGCCGCGCTCGGCGGGACGACGGGGATGCCGCTGGTGACGGTGTGCCCGGAGACGTTGTCGTGGCGGGGTCCGTAGCCCGGGGTGCCCGGCTCGGCGGGCTGCTGGGGCGTGAGGATCGCCGTGTCGTCGCTGAGACCGCCGCCCGGGGTGTCCGGGCGGCCCTGCTGAGCGCCGCCGGGGCGGCCGGGGCCGCCGGGAGCGCCCGGAGCGCCCGGAGCGCCGCCGGGCGGCATCGTCGGGGCGTCGCCGGTCACCGGGCCGCCGGTGGGGCCGGCGGGGCGCTGCGGGCCGCCGTATCCGGGCGGGAGGTCCTGCCTCCGCCCTCCTCCCGGGCCACCGCCGGGACCGTGCTGTGCAGGCGCCGCGCCGGGTCCGTCCCCGGTGAAGAACGGCAGGTCGTCGCGGCGGGGCTCGCCGGTGGGGTGCCCGCCCGGACGGGTGCCGCTGCCCGCCGGTCCGCCGGCCAGGGCCTCGGTCACGTCGAAGGAGCCGGTACCGCCGCCGTGCCCGGGGGCCACGGGCCCGCCGGTCGCGCCGGTCGTGCCGGTGGGTCCGGGACGCGTCGCCCCGCCGGGGCGGGCGGCGCCCAGCGCGCCCATGGAGCCGACCACGCCGCCGGGGCGTCCGGCGCCCGGCCGTGCGCCGCCGGGCGCACCCGGGCCCGCCGGAGCGCCGCCGCCCGTCGCGGGTGCGCCCGGCGCGCCGCCGCCCGTCGCGGGACCCGAACCGCCGGGCCCACCTGCGCCGTTGGCGGAGCCGCCGCCCGTACTGCCCTTGCCCGTCGCCGGTTTGCGGGGCGCGAACCAGTCACTGGCCGGCTTCTCCTCGGCCGCCGGGGCGGCAGGGGCCTGAGCCGGCGGAGCGGGCCGACCGGGAGGCTCGACCGCGGCGGGGGACGGAGCCGGCGCCGGGGACGGAGCCGCCGCCTCGGCGTCGGTGCGCTCCTTGCTCTCCGCGTCCTTGACGGGCTGGCGCACGACGACCGGCGGAATGGGCCGCGATCCGGGGATGTTGATCCGGATACGGGTCGTCAGCGTGGTCTCGGTCTTGCGTTCCTCCGGCCGCGCGGCCGAACGGCCCGCGTCCGTACCCGCGTCCGGAATCGCCGGAATCCCGTAGGGCGGGGTGCCCGACGGATAGGCGGCTCCGCCGTGCCCGTTGGGCCCGGAGGACGGAGTGTCAGTTTCACGACTCAAGGCAGGTTCTCCCGGTTGGCTCCGCCGCCCGTCACGACCTCACGGTGGGGGTCCCCCCTGCTCGGGCGAAGCCGAGGGTTCGAGGGAGGCTCGGCGGCGCGCACCACCTTACTGGCCGCATCCGGCCCGTATCCCAGTACCGGCGGGGAAACCCACACGGGACCCGCACGCCCGGGACACGGCGAAGTGGTACGTCACTTGCCAAGTCGGGCGGAGGCGCCTCGCGGTTGCCTCCCGCCGCCGAGGGTGGCACAGATCACAGCGACGCCGATGCCGCCGAGCAGGAACAGATAGGTGCCGGCGACCGCGGCGAACAGGAAGTCGCCCTCGGGGCGGCTGGTGGTGAGCAGGATGACGACGAGCATCCAGCCCGCCGCGACCGCCCCGCCGCCGGCCCGGCTGCGCATCACCCGCGAGGCCCCCAGCACGAGTCCGGCCTCGCCGGCGAGGGCCAGCAGCAGCCCGCCCGGGAACCAGGCGGGCTGGATGAGCGCCCCCGCCACGCCGACGACGCCACCGAGCACGAAGAGCAGCAGGTAGGCGCCGGCCCGCGCGGCGGAGGGCGGCCGAAGCGGCTGCGCCATCATGGGCGTGCGGTCCCCGCTCACGGCATCTCCCCCGCACCGTTGCCGATTCCGGCGAACAGGTCGCTTTCCCGGCTTCCGGGACGTTCACCGCGCACCAACTCGTAGTACTCGGTGGTGAACAGCGGCTGGACGAGCTCGTTGGACAGCGCGAAGTAGGGTTCGGCGACGGTGATCTGCGTGGCGTGCGCGCGCATGGCGTCGGCCTTGGCGGCGGCGTACGCGGTGCCGTCGATCGCGGTGGTGATGTGTCCGTCGTCCACCACACCCGGTACGTCGTCCACGGCGGCGCTCTTGTCGAAGGGCAGTGTGGCCAGGTCGTCGTCCAGCCGGGCGAAGGCCTCCTCGGCGACGGACCGGGGCACGCGGTTCCAGTACACCTTGGGCACGTCCCAGCCCGCCTCGGCGGCGAGCCCGACGGCGCGCATGGCGACGCGGTGGGTCTGGATGTGGTCGGGGTGCCCGTACCCGCCGTTGTCGTCGTACGTGACGAGAACCTGCGGCCGCACCTCCAGGATCACCTCGGCGAGCAGCCCGGCGGCCTGACCGACGTCCGCCTGCCAGAAGCAGCCGGGGTCGTCGTTGTCGGGCAGCCCCATCATCCCGGAGTCGCAGTACCGCCCGGCCCCGCCGAGCAGCCGGAAGTCGGTCACGCCGAGCGCGCGCATCGCCTCCCTGAGCTCTCCGAGCCGGTGCCCCCCGAGCGCGGCCCCGCTCAGGTGCCGCAGCTCCGGCGGGATCACCTCCCCCCGCTCACCGAGCGTGCAGGTGACCAGCGTCACACGAGCGCCCTCGGCGACGTACCGCGCCATGGTCGCGCCGTTGTTGATCGACTCGTCGTCCGGATGCGCATGCACCAGCATCAGACGCCGTGGGGGCAGTTCCGTCATGGGGTCCACCCTATGAGGCGCGGGTGGTCACTCCTCGCGCCCCGGCCTTTCATGTCATCCCTCATCGTCCTGATAGCGCGGGAGTCCGCTGGTGGAGATGGTCCACTCGCCGATGGTGACGTCCTCGCCGTAGACGAAGTCCTTGCGGGTGGCATACCGGGGGCCGTCCGGCGTGGGGTGGATGTCGGTGAGGACCGCGCCGGTGCCGGTACGGGGGTCGAAGATCGCGTAGACAGGGATGCCGAGCAGCGGATAGTCACGCATCTTGCCCACCCAGTCGTTCCGCGGATTGGAACGGGAGACGACCTCGATCGCCGCGATGAGCGTACGGGCGTCGAAGGGACCGTCGATGTCCATGTCCTCCTCGGCGATCACCATGACGTCAGGACGGCGCATGACGCCCTCGGGCTCGTCCTCCACATCGGGCTCGCCCGTATGGGCCACGAGCTCTTCCGGCATCACCTTCTCCAGGCGCTTCCGGAGCCGCAGTGTGGTCAGCTCATGCCGACCGCTGGGCGACATCATGTCGTGGACGATCCCTTCCTTGGTGATCTCGAATTTGCCCGGCAACGTGTCGTCCGTGGACTGAACGAAGTCGCGCATGGCCCGGTACATGTGGGAGGCGCTCTGGTGCGCGCCGTCGGGTGCGATGGTCATGGCGCTCGCTCCTCGTCGCTTGTGCCCAGGGGCAAGGATCGTCACGTTCATGCTAGGCGGCCTCCTGGAGGTCGGTGCGGCAGTCGCGGCAGCGGCCCGGGTGCGGTGCGCGGAACCCGCGATCGCAGCCGTCGCAGTTCTGCATCGGGTGCCGCGCGGGTGACGGCGGAACGGCGGCCGGCGCACGGAGCGGGACCGGGGGCGGCAACTGAACGGTGAGGCGATGGGCCAGGAAGGCGGCGGGGCGGCGCACGCCCTCGGGTGGCAGGTCCGCGGTCAAGGCACGGCGTACGGCGTCGGGGGCGACGTCCCTCTCCAGCCAGGCGGCGACACCCGGGGCCAGGTGGGCCGTGTCGGCGGCGGACAGAAGCATCTGCGGGTGATGCCGGTGCAGGCTCGCGAGGAGGTCGGCGGCGGCCCGGAAGAGGGCGGGGACGTTGCACTCGGGGCGCGGTACGGCGGGGAGCGCTCTGCGCTCGCGTGCACTTGCCTGCGGGCGCGGTTGCGGCTGCGGTTGCGGTTCCGCCGCCGGGGGCTCGGGGTGGGGGCGCCGGAGCGTCGCCGGCTGATTGCAGGAGACCGTGCGGCTCACGATGCGGCCGGTGGACGTGCGGTGGCGTTCGCGGCGCAGGTAACCGTGGCATTCCAGCTCGCGCAGAGCGGCGGCGATACGGGTGGCTCCCTCGGGGAACCTCGCGGCGAGGCTCTTGATGTCGGCCGGGGCGCCTTTGGGCAGCGACTGGAGGTGCACTCCGAGCCCGATGGCGAGAAGCGAGAGCTCCCGGTGCTGAGCGAGGTGATTGCCGATCACCGTGAAGCGGGTGGTGTGGCGGGTGTTGTCGTGGTGCAGCCCACTGCCGGTGCGGTGGGACCGGTCCGGGTGGCTGTTGCCCGTAAGGCGGGCTTTGGCGTGCAGGCGCACGCTAGGGTTCTGGGTACCCATCGGGAAGGGCCTTCTTCCTCGGTGGTCAGGCCCTCGCACTGGGATTGCCGTCCCGGCGGGGGCCGTCTCATGTCAGCGGTTGTGGGGGTGCGTTCCTTGCGCTGAGCGTCGGGC
The DNA here is from genome assembly GCF_984686075.1 of Streptomyces speibonae. Lineage (NCBI taxonomy): Bacteria > Bacillati > Actinomycetota > Actinomycetes > Kitasatosporales > Streptomycetaceae > Streptomyces > Streptomyces speibonae. The sequence goes on from NZ_OZ480260.1 coordinate 2,845,694, forward strand.
CTCGGCGACCCGAAAATCCAGCCGGACCGGCGATGTTCACCCGCCCGAGTGAGTACGGCCACGGGCGGGAGGGTCGGGTTTGGTGGGGGTGCTTTTCCCGGAGTTCTTTGTCTTTCAGCGGCCGGCGGCACCGGAGCACGAAGACGCGGGTTCCGGTGCCGAGAAGGCCAGTTCGGCCCAGACCGTCTTGCGCGGGAACCATCCCTCGGTCACGCCCCAGCGGTCGGCCAGCGCCTCCACGAGTTGCAGTCCTCGCCCCGATTCCGCGTCCGGCTCCGGCACGTGCGGCTCGGGCATCCGCTCCCCGCGGGTGTCGGTGACTTCGATGCGGAGCGTGCCCCCGATCACGTAGAGCGTGAGCCGGAAGCTGCGTCCGGGGAGACGGCCGTGGGTGGCCGCGTTGGCCGCCAGTTCCGCGATGACATGGCTCGCCCGCTCGTGCGGAAGCCCCCAACTGCGGAGCGTGTCCACCGCGAGCAGGCGGGCCAGGCGAGCGCCTCGCGGGGTGGACGACAGCAGCGTGCTGAAGTTCTGGACGATTTCGGCGGCCTGAGTTTGCTGATTCACATCACTGAGCGTGGCCGACTGGACATACTGATTTGAGTAGTTGAGCTGTTACGTAGAGCTACGGTCCAGGGTTCGACGAGCCCTGTCCAAGCTGTCGAAGTAGCTCCTGCGAACAGGTCGGAGCAGTACGTCGCGGCATCACGGAGGGGCACACATGTCGGTGAACGGTGAGGCGGTGCGGGTCGGTACCGAGACGGACGAGCCGGGGTGGGAAGTCGACCCGGACGACGACTGGGCACTCGCCGTAGTCGCCACGGTGGGACGGCAGTTGAGGCTCCGCAGGGAAGCGGCGGGGATGCGGGTCAACGACTTCGCGACGGCGGCCGGATACGGAGCGGATCTCGTGTACAAGATCGAGACGGGGAAGCGGATCCCGAGGCCCGAGTACTTGGACACGGCGGACGAGGTGTTGGACGCCGACGGACTCATCGCTGCGATGAAGGAGGACGTCAAGAAGGTCCGGTATCCGAAGAAGGTTCGGGATCTCGCACAGTTGGAAGGGCGAGCTGTCGAGATCGGCCTCTACGTCTGCCACAGCATCAGCGGGCTTCTCCAGACGGCCGATCACGCACGGGCGGCGTTCGAGTCACGGCAACCCGCCTACAGCCAGGACGAGATCGAGCGAATGGTGGCTGCTCGCATGGATCGACAAAGCATCTTCCAGAAGGACCCGGCACCTACGCTCAGTTTCGTCCTGGAAGAGGCCCCACTACGGCGTCCGCTCGGAGGCACAATGGTGTGGCGCGCACAACTGGAGCGTCTGCTTGAAGTGGGCAGGCTGCGCTGTGTGACGCTTCAAGTGATGCCGACGCACTGCGAATCTCACCCGGGGCTTGATGGGAAGATCGAGTTGCTGAAGTTCGAGGACGGTTCCGCGGTGGCACGCTGCGAGGGGGCGTTCAACGGCCGCCCGATCTCGGACGTTCGGCAGCTCCGCATCGCCGAACTACGCTATGGCAGCATCCGCGCGCAGGCTCTCCCACCTCGGGAGTCGCTGGCCTTCATCGAGGAACTGCTGGGGGAAACATGATCCGCAAGGTCTCCAACCACCACACCTCCGGCCTCGCGTGGTTCAAGAGCAGCTACAGCGACGGCAACGAAGGTGACTCCTGCGTCGAGGTAGCGGGCGCCTGGTTCAAGAGCAGCTACAGCAGCGGAGCCGAGACCGACTCCTGTGTCGAGGTCACCACCCGGCCCGGCACCGTCCACGTCCGCGACTCCAAAAACGTCGACGGCCCCCGCCTCGCCTTCGCCCCCGCGGCGTGGGCAAACTTCATCCCGTACACGGCCCGGGGCTGACACGGCGGGCTTCTCGGCATCGCATCTGCACCCTTCCCTTCCGGGAACCGGACGCGCCCATGTCCTCACGCAATGACCGTGAGTCCCCGACCACCGGAGTAGGTACATATGACGAGACTCAAGCGAGCGGCCAAAAGCCTGCGTTCCGCGTAATTCAGCGGCATAGAGTCACGAACCTGTGGTCTGAGCTGCGCAGACATGGGTGAGGGCGCCTGAGAGGCGTTTCTCTAGGCGCTGGTGTTCGTGCTGGTCAGCGGGGTGTGGGTTCGAGGGCGATGATCTGCTTCGGTGTGGGGATGGCGAGCGTGGCCAGGAGATCGATCTGGGGCTTGGTGAGGGTGGTGACCTGCTGGAACAGGCCGGTGGGGCCGGTGAACGTGCCGAGGTGGAGCCGGTCGAGTTCGCGGCGGACGGTCGGCCAGGTCGCGCCGGTGGTGGTCTCGGTGATGCGGATCAGCAACAGGGCGAGCCAGCAGAGGATGACATGCGCGCGTATGCGTTCCTCGAGCCGGTGATAGACGGGCGGCAGGTCGATGATCTGCTTCATGTCCCGCCAGCCCCGCTCGACTTCGAGGAGCTGCTTGTAGCCGAGGGCGATGTCCTCGGCGGACAGGTGCGGGTCGGAGCATCGCAGCAGGTACTTGCCGTCGAGGTTCTCCTCGGCCTTGATCTTCGCGGTGTCGATGCGGAGCTTGCCGGCCGGGGTCGTGCGGAGATAGCGGTTGAGGCCGGGCTTGTCGGCGATCCTCCCGCGGAGTTCGCCGCGCTTGAACTCGCTGAGCTTGTCGGTGCCGTCGATGAGGGTGGTGAGCTGGGCGACGAGCTGTTCGCGTATGTGCTGGTCACGGGTGGCGGCTTCGGGGTTGTGGCAGATCACGAACCGTTCGGTGTCGGAGATCCGCACCTCCTTGACCCGCATGTTCTGGGCGATCTCGCCGTAGCGGCCCTGCCGGGACAGGGCGGCCTTCACCTCCGGGCTGCCTGAGCGGAGTTTCTCGCCGACGATGTAGGCGTTGTCGCCCTGGCGGAGGTAGCGGCGGTTGCGTTCGCTGGAGAATCCCCGGTCGGTGACCCACACGATCTTGCTGAGGGTCCAGTCGCGCATGTCGTCCTTGACCTGCCGGATCAGCTTCTGGTCACCGGTGTTGCCGGGCCAGGACCAGACGCGGACCGGGATGGCCGTCCCTGGTGACGGCCATCCCGATCACGATCTGCGGCAGGTCGTCGCGGGAGTCCTTCGATTTGCCGAAGGTCCTGAACCCGCCCTGGTCCGGGGCGTCACCGCTGTCGTCGGCGTCGGCGGGAGTGTCGTCTGCGGCGGGCAGGAGGCGGCCCTTGTCGTCGCGGGCGACGGGCGCGTCGGCCTCCTCCAGTTCGAAGTAGGTGCTGGTGGTGTCGAAGAACAGCAGGTCGACCTCGAGGTTGAGAAGGTTCGCGACCTCGTCGAACACCCGTTTCTCCAGGTCGTCCTGGACTTCGTGGAGCCAGTCCATCGCCCGGTAGCAGGCGTCGTCGTCGATGGCCGGCAGGCCCTCGACATGCACGTCGTGCGTGACCCAGTCCGCGGCGGCCAGCTTCGACGACGGAGCCAGGGCCCGGTTCGCAACCAGGGAGAACAGCACCCGCTCGGTCACCGACATGTCCCGGCGCCGGCCCCGCTTGGGCTGCCCGACCTGCCCGACGATCCTGTCGATCTTCAGCCGGCGCCACAGATGATCGAGGACGTAGGTGCCGCCGAACGGGACCGAGGAGACGAACTCCAGGTCACCCGCCGCGGTCGACGCCAGTGCCTCGCCCGGTTCCAGCAGCCGCGATAGAGACGCGACCAGGCGCTTCACCGCGTCCCGGTCGAGGTCGTCCTCACGGCCGAACGTGAACAGCACCTTCGGGACCGCCCGGCCCTTCACCGGATCACACTCGTTGTGATCCAGGTGCAGGTACCGGACCGTGCCGGACTTGTTCTCCCGCTTCGTCGTCTTCACATACACGACTCCAGACCATACGGAGCAAGACCAGTTCAGCGCAGGCGAATCCGCAAAATCGCGTCTCTAGGCGAATCCGGCCGTGTCACCAGACTCCAACCCGCTGACCTGTACCTTCACCTCGGAAGGGACTCCAGAACCCCTGAATTGCGCGGAACGCAGGTCAGGTGATGCCGATGGACCACGAGGAGCATGTCGGTCTGGCAGGCGGCATCGAGGTGCTGAAGTTCGAGGACGGCTCGATGGTGGGGCGCTCACCGGCAGTTGCCAACGGCCGACCGGTTTCCGAGCCGAGGCAGCTCCGTATCCTGGAACTTCGGTATGGCATCATCCGAGCCCAGGCCCTCACGCCACGTGAGACCGCCTCATTCATCGAGCAACTGCTGGGGGAGACATGAGCCGCAAAACCTCGTCTGGAGCAGCCTCCGACCTGGCGTGGTTCAAGAGCAGCTACAGCAGCAGCAGCGAGGGCGACTCCTGCGTTGAGATCGCCACCGAGCCCGGCACGGTCCACATCCGCGACTCAAAAGACATCGGCGGCCCTCAACTGGCCCTCACCCCTACCGTGTGGTCCAGGTTCGTACCGTACGCGGTCGAGGGCTGATCCAGCACGCTCCTACTCGTCCTCGACCTCCAGTACGTCCACGTCGCCGCCCAGGGAACGGGCAATGGCGGTGAACTCGTTCAGGGCGGACTGGAGGTCGCGGACGATCTCCTCGGCGATGACCTCGGGCGGCAGGCCGCTGTCGGCGTCATCGAGGGCCGGGTCGCTCATCCACGTGATGTCGAGGTTGACCTTGTCGCGGGCGATCAGGTCCTCGTAGTCGAACTTTTTGAACGGGCCGTTCTCGTCCTCGGACTCGACACGGGAGGAACGGGGCTCGCCCACGCGGTAGGCCGCCACGAAGTCGTCCAGGTGGGCGCGGGTGAGCGGGCGCTGCTTGAGCGTGAAGTGCTGGCCGGTACGGAAGTCGTAGACCCCAGGAAGCAGGGCCACGTCGAGACAGTCCGGCACCCGGCCCGAACACCTCACGGGCCGGGTACGACATCAGCCGGCCCGCTTCGGGTGGACGCGCTCGCCGAGCAGCTCCCGGTCGGCTCAGCGTGTGGCTGGGCAGGATGATCTCGACTTGCTTGATCAGATGGATTGCCCCACTGAGCAAGCATTCATCGAGCACCTGCCGGGGGGAGCCATGAGCCCCAGGACCTCGACCGGGGACGCCTCCGGCCTGGTGTGGTTCAAGAGCAGCTACAGCAGCGGCGAGGCAGTTGGTTGAGCGGTTCCGCGGCTACTGGACGACCTTGGCACCGTTGGTATCGAAAAGCCCCGTGTGCGGTGGGCCGCCGGGCGGGGTGCCGGCCCGCAGGGGCTGCCCCTTTGACCGAATGTTCCGCCTGTAGTCGGCCGGATGGTCAGGCCGGTGCGTGGCGTGTGCGGCGTGCGGGGCCCTCCGTCGCGGTGTACCAGAGCAGGGCTGCGCACCCAAAGGCCGCGGCGGCGGCGACCAATGAACGCGTGAGGGAGTCGCTGCGTACGCCGGCGGCGAGCACGACGGCCGCGGACAGTGCCAGGGTGACGGACGGCAGCGCACGGGGACCGCGCGTGCTGTCCGGTGCGGCGGCGGGCAGCAGCCAGGACACGAGGCTGTAGCAGATGCAGGCCAGCAGTGTTGCCCCCAGGACGTCACTTTGCCGGTGGTGACCAAGGGCCTGGACGGCGGCGGCGATGCAGGCCAGCCACAGCACGCCGGCCGTGGTGACGTAGGGGCGGACGCGGGGCGACGCGACGAGAAGGGCGCCGAGGGTCAGCGCGGCGGGGATGGCCGTGTGCCCGCTGGGGAAGCTGCCCTCGCTGAGTATATCCGGGGCGTTCACCAGGTCCGGGCGGGGCAGGACCGGCTTGAGCACCTCTTTGGCCCCGATCGTGACGACAACGATCCCGACCGCCGCACAGCCCTGCAACCAGCACCTGCGCACCACGGTCACGACCGCGATGACGGCCAAACCCACGATCAGGGTTTTGATGTGGCTCATCTCCAGCGGTGGCAAGGGTGTCGAGCCGTAGGTCGCTCCCGACCAGGGATAGATCCATGCCTTCTCCGCGTCGGGCGAACCGAGATCGAACACGGCGTTCTCCACCCTCTGCCCGACCGGAGTGCACACAGCGAGCAGGTAGACCGCCAGGAGCCCCAGGGAGTACACGAGAGTTGGGGTCCACGGCCGCCTAGTCGTCCACCGGGGGCCGGGGCCGGTGGGCTCGTGCGTGGGCAGGGTGGAGGCATCGTGCTGGGTCATCGCTTGCTTTCTTCCGTGAGAGCAGTTCGGTCACGCGCTCTTCTTGTTGCACGCGGTAGGTCGACGGGATCGGCCGGCCCACCAGGGATCTGCTCCTATTCGAGGAGCGCCCGGTTCTGCCGACGCTGGGCGGCGATCGCCAGGACCGGGAGGGGTGCGATCAGGAGAAGGAGGACCACCAGGTCCGGCAGGGACTCCATGAAGGTGTGCGGCTGGGCGACGATCGCCTGGGTACGGACGAACGCGACCGCTCCCACGGGGATGAGCCACCGGTAGTCGCCGGTGGCGGACGTCGCCACCCACGCGGCGATCAGCGCGGCAACTTCGAGGGCGAACAGGCCGCGTTGGAAGGTCGGACTGACGGAGATGATGTGCATGCCGCCGGCCACGAACAGGGCGAACACGACAAGGACCAGCCAGCGGTACGAGCGGCGCCGCAGCCGGCCGGGACGGCAGGCCGCCAGCACGGCGCACGCAGTGCACAGCGCCCCGGACAGCACCAGGTCATGGGCTGTTATCGGGGCGCCCAGCCCGTAGTACCCCAGGCCGGCCTTGCCCTCGTCGCCGAACAACGTCGTGCTGTTGAACGTGGCTCCGGCGTAGATCATCACCGTTGCGGCCGGCAGTGCGATCCAGGCCCTGCCACGCAACAGGGCGATCAGACAAACCAGCGGAAGCAGCCCGTAGGGCAGCAGCCGGGTCCGGGTGCCGGGACCTTGCGCCCACGGGTACCAGCCGGAGAAGTGGAAGGCGATGGCATGCCGGCCGGGATCGATGTGCAGTGCCCAGTGCCACACATCCTGCAGGTACGGCACCAGCGCCAGCGCGGCGAGGACGAGAGCGGTCAGATGAATGCCGTCCAGCCACCAGGGCCGGGCCGTGTCGTCGACGACGGCACGGGCGCGGACCTGCACTCCGGCACGGGCCAGGGCGAGCACCTCGCGCGGCGGGGGCCAGGAACGACCGGGATAGGCCTCGGACAGGCAGGCGAGCAACTCCTTGCCGTGCCGGGAGCGGTAGGGCTCGGAGTAAGCCGCGAGCAGCAGCCGGTTCATGCCGGGGCCACCCCGGCATCCCCCGAGCGCCCCATGACGACAGCCGCCGCCTGCTGCATCCGCAGCGCCTCCCGGGCGAGCGCCTCGGTGCCGTCCTCCGTGAGCCGGTAGTAGCGCCGTGCCCGTCCGTCCACGATCTCCTCGTCGCCGGCCGCCACCAGCCCGGCCCGCTCCAACCGTTCCAGCGCGCCGTAGAGGGTGCCGACAGCGATCCGGAGCCGCCCGTCGGTGGCCTGCTCGGCAGCCTTGATGATGCCGTAACCGTGCAACGGTCCATCCATGAGCGCAGCAAGGATGAAGTACTGCGGTTCCGTCAGGGACGGGTTCCGTCGTGTCATGTGTCGAGCATATATCGGGCTACGAAATATATCCGGCGGAATGAGCATGCCACCGACGAACGTCTCCCCGGGGTCGTGACCGGGGTCGTATGCGGCGCCAGCCCCGGCTCGCCTCCCTCAGCCATGTCGTGGACGATTCCCTCTTTGGTGATCTCGAGTTTGCCCGGCACCACGCCGTCCGCGGTCCGAATGAAGTCACGCAGGGCGCGGTACCTGTTCACGTTCACCGTGGGCAATCTCCTGGAGGCCGGTCCGGCAGTCACGGCAGCGAGCGCCGGGCTCGGAAGAGCGGATGCCCCGGTCGCAGCCGTCACAGTTCTGGATGGTGCGCCGTGGCCGGACGGGAGGCGGCGGGGCGGCCGGCTCCCGGTACGGGGCCGGAGGCGGAAGCTGGGCGGTGAGGCGGTGGGCCAGGAAAGCGGCGGGACGGCGTACGCCCCCGGGCGGCAGGTCGGCGGTCAGGGCGCGGCGTACGGCGGCGGGGGTGACGTCCCCTTCGTGTTCGGCTTGCGTGCCGTGAAGTCGCGGCCGATCAGGTCCGGGGCCTTCGCCGCGGCCGGGTCCGCGATCGTGGTGCGGTGCCTGCGACGCAAGCGCACGCCTGCCAAGCCGATGATTCGCATCACGCGCGCGATCCGCTTGTGGTTGACCCGCTCGCCCGCCTCGCGGAGCTCGGCGGTGATCCTGGGGACGCCGTAGGTGCCGTCCGACTCGCGGTGCACGGTCCGTATCCGTGCGGCGAGAGCGGCGTCGGCCGCCTGCCGGGCGGCCCGGTCCGCGGCCGTGCGGCGCCAGTAGTAGAAGCTGGAGCGGGCGATGCCCAGGATGGTGCACAGCCGCTTCACGCCGTAGCGGCGCTGGTGGTCGGCGACGAACTGGAAGCGGTTCACCAGCGCGTCTCCCCGGCGAAATACTTCGCCGCCTTCCGCAGGATCTCGCGCTCTTCCTCCAGCTCACGGACCTTCTTCCGTAGAGCGGCGTTCTCCGCCTCCAACGGCGTCGGCGGCTCGGCCGGCACCTCCGCCCGGCGCCCCCGGGGCCGGCTCGCTCCGGCCGCCCGGACCCAGTTCCGTAGCGTCTCGGGGTTGATCCCCAGATCAGAGGCGACCTGCCTGATCGTCGCCTCGGGCCGCGACTGGTACAGCGCGACCGCGTCCGCCTTGAACTGCGGCGGATAGTTCTTCATGACCACGAGATGTCCGTTCTCAGATCCTCAGGATCCAGTGTCTCGTGTGTCCAGGATCAAGGGTCAAGGCCCCCGCCGGGCCACTCGGATACTTAGACCGAGAACGCTCACTTGACGCTGGCATAGTCGCCGTGCTTGCGGAACTCCAACGGGTCCGGACCGTCGCGGCACGCCATCGTCCGAGTCTTTCCGACGACACAGCAGGACCATGGGCACCTGGTCACCACTCGTAACACGGCGCGCCATTGCCTGGCGGAAAGCCGCATGTGCAACTGGAGCTTGCGTCCTCATACCGCGCGCCACCTGCCCTCGCCGGCTGCACGGACGCCCCGCCGCACCCGACGCGGCCCCCGCAGGTGAGCGAGAAGACGGCCTCCAAGGCCGTGTTCATGGTCTGGCCGGAGCATCTGCCCTCGCCGCGGGTCGCGGTGGAGGAGGTCCTCGGGGGGCCGGTGGGAGGGTGAGGGCGGTCCGGGCCGGGAGCCGTCAGGGGGTGCGGAGGCTCGGGAACGGGTGGTCCGCTTCCAGTTCGTAAGCCAGTTCCAGGAGTGTGCGTTCCGCGCCGGGGCGGGCGGAGAACATTACGCCTATGGGGAGGCCGTCCGCGGTGGTGCGTAGGGCCGGTACCGAGAGGGACGGGGTGCCGACGATGTTGTTGACCGGGGTGAAAGCCACGTAGTTGACGAGGCGTTCGATCAGGGTGGCGTAGGGGACGTTCGGGCTGAGGTGGCCGAGCCGCGGGGTGGTGTGGGCGAGGACCGGGGAGAGGATCACGTCGAGCCCGCGGAAGCCGGCCGCGTACGCCTCGCGGGTGCGCTTCAGGCGGCGCAGGACGCCCGGTGTGGTGCGCCAGTCCCGCAGGTACTGCTCGCGCAGGCCGCGGCTCAGCCCGTCCATGCGGCGGCGGTCGAAGTCCGTGCCGAGTCTGCGGCCGGTGACGCCGATCAGGAACGACAGCAGGCCCCAGTAGGTGAGGAAGTCCTGGGTGAAGCGCGGGTCGATGGGCAGGTCCACCGGCTCCACGGTGTGGCCGAGCCCCTCGAGCCGCCGGGCCGTCTCCTCGACCGCCGCCCGGGTGTCGGCGTCGGAGCGGACGCCGTTCGGGGAGTCCGTCAGCAGGCCGATGCGCAGGCGCCGGTCGGAGGGGCCCTCGACCAGGCCCACGGGCGGCAGCTTGGGGTTGCGGTAGTGCTGCTCGGCCGCCGCGAGGAAGGCCGCGCTGTCGCGCACCGAGCGGCTCACGACGCCGTCGGTGATGATGTCGATGGGCAGTTGGCGGCTCTGCGCGTTCAGCGCCACCCGGCCCAGGGTCGGCTTCAGACCGACGAGGCCGCAGCAGGCGGCGGGGATGCGGATGGAGCCGCCGCCGTCGTTGGCGTGCGCGATGGGCACGGCCCCGCAGGCCACGAGTGCCGCGCTGCCGCCCGACGAACCGCCCGCCGAGTGGTCCGGGTGCCACGGGTTGCGGACGGGCTCGCCCGCCTCGTACTCCGTGGTGGGGCTGAAGCCGAATTCGGGCAGCTTGGTCTTGCCGAGCACCGTGACGCCCGTGCTCAGGAACTGGCGGGCGAACGGCGCGTGCCGGCGGGCCGCGCGGGGCGCGAAGGCGGCGCTGCCGTGGCCGGTGGGCAGTCCCTGGTAGTCGGTGTTGTCCTTGACGAACGTCGGCACCCCGGCGAGCGCGCCGCCGGGCCGCGCGGCGTGGGCCGGGGCGTCGAGGTGGACCTGGACGGCGTGCAGCCGGTCCTCGACGTCCCGGACGCGTGCCGCCGCGTCCCGGGCGGCCTCGGCCGCGCTCACCTCGCCCCGGCGGATCGCCTGCGCGAGCCCGACCGCGTCGTGGTCACCGAGGGCGTCGTCGCGGAAGACGTGCACCCTGTCCCGCGTCTCGCTCCGGCCCTCGCTCTGTTCCTCGGAAGTCGTCACCGTCGGCTCCGCCCTGAACGCGTGGATGCTGGTCCACGCCATCATGACTTACCGACGAGTAACACGCGAGGGGTCCGCCGGCCGGGATCAGAACTTGATGCTGCCGATCATCCCCGCGATGTTGTTCGTCAGCTCGCTGATCGTGGGGGCCATCGTGGAAGAGGCGAGGTAGAAGCCGAGCAGCATGCACACGATGGCGTGCCCGGCCTTCAGGCCGGACTTCTTGATCAGCAGGAAGACGATGATCGCCAGCAGCACCACCGCCGAAATCGAGAGTGCCACGGCGGCTCACCTCCAAGGATCCCAAGGGCGCGGGGGTAGGAATATGGGGGCAGATAAATCCACACAGCAGCCAGCAGGTTCATACCCACTATGCGCTAACGATCATAACTATCCGTACGTGCGCATCGATCGGCGCACTGCCGCACAAGGGGGCGCATGGCCAATATGGTCAAGGCATGACGACCGAGGCTGACTCCTTCCCCCGACGGCACGCCCGCACCCTGCGCTTCACGCTCGGCGCGCCGCGTTCGTTCACCGTGGCGCCCGACGGCTCGCGTGTCGTGTTCCTGCGCTCGGGTTCCGGTACGGACCGGGCCCAATCGCTCCGGGTCCTCGACACGGAAGGCGGCGAGGAGCGCATGGCCGCCGACCCGCGCGCCCTGCTGGGCGGCGCCCTGGAGCACCTCTCCGCCGAGGAGCGCGCGCGGCGCGAACGGAGCCGTGAAGGCGGTGCCGGCATCGTCGGCTACGCCACCGACGCGGGGGTCGAGCTGGCGTCTTTCGCCTTGTCAGGGCGGCTTTTCACGGCCGAGCTGCGGGCCGGCACGGCACGTGAACTGCCCACGCCGCAGCCGGTGATCGACCCCCGCCCGTCGCCCGACGGACGGTACGTCGCCTACGTCGCCCGCGGTGCCCTGCGGGTGACCGGGGCCGAGGGCGGGGAGGACCGCGCGCTCGCGGCACCCGAGTCCGAGCAGGTCACCTACGGTCTGGCGGAGTTCATCGCGGCCGAGGAGATGGGGCGTTCGCGGGGCTTCTGGTGGGCGCCGGAGTCGGACCGGCTGCTGGTGGCACGCGTGGACGACACGCCGGTGCGGCCGTGGTGGATCTCCGATCCCGCCCGTCCGGAACAGGAGCCGAGCCCGGTCCGCTACCCGGCGGCGGGCACCCCGAACGCGGAGGTCCGGCTGTTCGTCATCGGCCTCGACGGCACGCGCACCGAGGTCGCCTGGGACCGCGCACGCTACCCGTATCTGGCACGAGTGCACTGGTCAGCGGCGGGTGCCCCGCTGCTCCTCGTGCAGTCGCGCGACCAGCGCGCCTCGCTGATCCTGGCCGTGGACCCGGACACCGGGGCGACCCGGATGGTGCACGCCGACGAAGATCCAACTTGGCTGGAACTTTTCCCCGGGGTGCCCTGCTGGAGCCCCTCGGGTCAGCTGGTGCGGGTCGCGGACGAGGGGGGTGCGCGACGACTCGCCGTGGGCGAACGGCCGTTGACCGGGCCGCAGTTGCACATCCGCGCGGTGCTCGACGTCTCCGACGACGACGTGCTGGTCTCGGCGTCGGCGGGCGAGGAGGCGGCCGATCCGGAGATCGGCGAGGTGCATGTGTACCGGGTGAACGAGTTGGGTGTGGAGCGCCTTTCGCAGGAGCCCGGCGTACACTCGGCGGTCCGCGCCGGGGGCGTGACCGTGCTCGTCTCCGCGACGCCGGATCGGCCAGGTTCGCGGGCGCGGGTGCTGCGTGACGGGAAACCGACGGCGACTGTCCGGTCGTATGCCGAAAACCCGGGAATGTCCCCCCGCGTGACGCTGACACAGGGGGGCGCACGCCGTATTCCGTGCGCCGTGCTTATGCCTCGGGACTACGCCGGTGACACCCCCCTGCCGGTGCTCATGGATCCCTACGGCGGTCCGCACGGGCAGCGGGTGCTCGCCGCCCACAACCCGCATCTGACCTCGCAGTGGTTCGCCGACCAGGGGTTCGCCGTGGTGGTCGCGGACGGCCGCGGCACCCCGGGCCGCTCGCCCGCCTGGGAGAAGTCCGTCCGGGACGACATCGCCGCCGTCGTGGTCCAGGACCAGGTCGACGCCCTCCAGGCGCTCGCCGCCGACTTCCCGCTCGACCTGGACCGGGTCGCCGTCCGGGGCTGGTCCTTCGGCGGCTATCTGGCGGCCCTCGCCGCCCTGCGCCGCCCCGACGTCTTCCACGCGGCCGTGGTCGGCGCCCCGGTCACCGACCTCCGCCTCTACGACACCCACTACCAGGAACGCTACGTCGGTCTCCCGGACGAACAGCCGGACGTCTACCGCCGCAACTCGGTGATCGACGACACGGGCCTGGTCGACGCCGTCGCACCGCACCGGCCGATGATGATCATCCACGGCCTCGCGGACGACAACGTGGTCGTCGCGCACTCGCTGCGGCTGTCCTCGGCGCTGCTGGCGGCCGGCCGGCCGCACGAGGTGCTGCCGCTGTCCGGCGTCACGCACATGACCCCGCAGGAGGAGGTCGCCGAGAACCTGCTCCGGCTCCAGCTCGACTTCCTCAGGCGCTCCCTGGGCCTGGCAAACGGGGACGAACCGCGTTAACACACCGGCAACTCCGCGGAAGCGGTTCCGATATACGGACGGGGAACGCTGATCAGCGTACGGCCGTGCGGGTGCCGTAAGCGGGCCGGGATGCGCCATGTCATCCCGGCCCGCCACCGTTTCCGCCCCGCCTCACGGGCACCCCGCCTCACGGCACCACCTGCTTCTCCGCGGCGAAGTGACAGGCCGACGGATGCGCCGCCGGGCCCCCGTCCGCGGCGAACGGCTCGGGCACCGCGAGCACCGGCACCTCCCGCGCGCAGCGCTCCCGCGCCTTCCAGCAGCGGGTCCGGAAGCGGCAGCCGGAGGGGACGTTCGTGGGGGACGGGACGTCGCCGCTGAGGATGATCCGCTCCCGGCGCTCCCTGGCCTCCGGGTCCGGCACGGGGACGGCGGAGAGCAGCGCCTGGGTGTAGGGGTGCGTGGGATGGTCGTAGATCTCGGTGTCGGTGCCGGTCTCCACGATCCGGCCGAGGTACATCACCCCGACGCGGTCCGAGATGTGCCGCACGATCGACAGGTCGTGCGCGATGAAGAGGTAGGCGAGGTCGAACTCCTTCTGCAGGCGGTCCATCAGATTGATCACCTGGGCCTGCACCGAGACGTCCAGCGCGGAGACCGGCTCGTCGGCGACGATCACCTCGGGCCGCAGCGCCAGCCCCCGCGCGATGCCGATGCGCTGCCGCTGACCGCCGGAGAACTGGTGCGGATAGCGGTTGATGTGCTCCGGGTTGAGGCCGACGACGTCCAGCAGCTCCTGCACCCTGCGGCGCCGGTCGCCCTTGGGCGCCACCTCGGGGTGGATGTCGTAGGGCTCCCCGACGATGTCGCCCACCGTCATCCGGGGGTTGAGGGAGGTGTACGGGTCCTGGAACACCATCTGGATGTTGCGGCGTACGGCCTTCAGCGCGCGCCCGGACAGCCGGGTGATGTCCTCGCCCTTGTAACGGATCGAACCGGCCGTCGGCCGCTCCAGGTTGACCAGCATCTTCGCCACCGTCGACTTGCCGCAGCCGGACTCGCCGACGATGCCCAGCGTCTCGCCCCGGCCGAGGCGGAAGTCCACGCCGTCGACCGCCTTCACCGCGCCGACCTGCTTGCGCAGGACGACGCCCCGGGTCAGCGGGTAGTGCTTGACCAGGTTGCCGGCTTCCAGGACCGTCTCGGCCGGCTCAGCCATCGAGGCACTCCGTCCAGAAGTGGCAGGCACTCCCCCGCGTCGGCGACACCTCGTACAGCGGGGGCTCCTGGGTGCGGCAGACGTCGCGGGCCAGCGGGCAGCGGGGGTGGAAGGCGCAGCCGGGCGGGACGTGGGTGAGGTGGGGCGGCAGGCCCTTGATGGCGTAGAGCTCCCGGCCCTTGTGGTCCAGGCGCGGGATGGAGTCCAGCAGGCCCCGGGTGTAGGGGTGCGCGGGTGCCTTGTAGATGTCGTGCACGGGCGCCGACTCGACGATGCGGCCCGCGTACATCACGGCGATGCGGTCGGCGACGTCGGCGACCACGCCCAGGTCGTGGGTGATGAGGACGAGGCCCATGCGGTACTCGCGTCGCAGCTCCGCGAGCAGCTCCATGACCTGGGCCTGGACGGTGACGTCCAGGGCGGTGGTCGGTTCGTCGGCGATGATCAGGGCCGGTTCCAGGGCCAGCGCCATCGCGATCATGATGCGCTGGCGCATGCCGCCGGAGAACTGGTGCGGGTACTGCCGGACCCGCTCCCGGGCGGCGGGGATGCGCACCCGGTCCATCAGCTCGACCGCCTTGGCCCGCGCGTCCCTGCGGGACATGCCCCGGTGCACGGTGAACATCTCGCCGAGCTGGTCGCCCACGGTGAGCACGGGGTTGAGGGACGACAGCGCGTCCTGGAAGATCATCGCCATCTCGGCGCCCCGGACGCGCCGGCGTTCGTCCTCCTTGAGCCCCAGCAGGTCCCGCCCCCGGAAGACGACCTCGCCGCGTGTGATCCGGCCGGGCGGCATGTCGAGGATGCCCATGACGGCCTGCGCGGTCACCGACTTGCCGGAGCCGGACTCGCCCAGCACGGCCAGCGTCTCGCCGGCCTCGACGCCGTAGCTCACGCCGTTGACGGCCTTCACGACCCCGTCCCGGGTGTGGAACTCCACGTGCAGGTCCCGTACTTCGAGCAGCACGGCGGATCACCTCAGTTTCGGGTCCAGGGCGTCGCGCACCGCGTCGCCGAGCATGATGAACGCCAGCACCGTGACCGCGAGGGCCCCGGAGGGCCACAGCAGCGCGTGCGGGGCGTTGCGGATGTACGGGGAGGCGGCGGAGATGTCGATGCCCCAGGAGACGCTGGGCGGCTTCAGTCCGACGCCGAGGTAGGACAGGGTGGCCTCCAGCGAGATGTACGTCCCCAGCGCGATGGTCGCCACGACGATGACCGGCGCGACGGCGTTGGGCGCGATGTGCCGCAGCACCAGGCGGGCGTTCGAGGCGCCCAGCGCCCGCGCGGCCTGGACGTAGTCGTTCTGCTTGGCGGTGATGACGGCGCCGCGGGAGATGCGGAAGATCTGCGGCCAGCCGAGCAGCACGATGAAGCCGATGACGGGCCAGATGGTGCTGCTGGTGATGACGGACAGCAGCACCAGTCCGCCGAGGACGACCGGGATGGCGAAGAAGACGTCGGTGACCCGGGACAGGACCGCGTCCCAGACGCCGCCGAAGAACCCCGCGAGGGCGCCGAGGACGCTGCCGAGGACGGCGACACCGAGCGTGGCGAGGACGCCGACCGCCACGGAGGTGCGGGCGCCGTACACGGTGCGGGTGTAGACGTCGCAGCCCTGGCCGTCGAAGCCGAACGGGTGCCCGGCCTGTGAGCCCTGCCGGGCCTTGGACAGGTCGCAGGCGAGGGGGCTGCCGGAGGCGATGGCCGAGGGCCACAGGGAGATGAGGACGAGGAAGGCGATGACCAGGGCCGAGACGATGAAGACGGGGTTGCGGCGCAGGTCCCGCCAGGCGTCGGACCACAGGGAGCGGGGCCGTTCCCGCTCCTCGGCGGGGCCGTCCGGGCCGTTCGGCCCCTGCTGGAGGGTCTCCGCCGCGTCGAGGCTCACGTCCACGGTGCCGCCCGCCGGGGTGGCCGCGACGGCGCGCTCGGGGTCGTAGGGCTGGTCAGACATAGCGGATCCTCGGGTCGAGCACGGCGTACAGGAGGTCGACGAGGAGGTTGGCGAGCAGGAACACCAGCACCAGCACGGTGACGAAGCCGACGACGGTCTGGGTGTTCTGCCGGAGGATGCCCTGGTAGAGCTGGTAGCCGACGCCGTGGATGTTGAAGATCCGCTCGGTGACGATGGCGCCGCCCATGAGGAAGCCGATGTCGGCGCCGATGAAGGTGACCACGGGGATCAGCGAGTTGCGCAGCAGGTGCCGGACCACCACCCGGTGCCGGGGCAGGCCCTTGGCGACGGCGGTGCGCACATAGTCGGAGCGGCGGTTCTCCGCGATGGAGGTGCGGGTCAGCCGGGTGACGTAGGCGAGGGAGACCGAGGCCAGCACCAGGCCGGGCAGCACCAGTTCACCGAAGGGCGCCTCGGAGGAGACCGAGGGGCGGATCCAGTCCCACTTCACGCCCAGCAGCAGCTGGAGCAGCAGGCCGGTGACGAAGGTGGGCACGGAGATGACGACGAGGGTGACCAGCAGGACACCGGTGTCGACGGGGCGGCCCCGGCGCAGTCCGGTGAGCACGCCGAGGGTGACGCCGACGACGATCTCGAAGAGAATCGCGATCAGGGTGAGCCGGACGGTCACGGGGAAGGCCGTCGACATCAGCTCGGTGACCTCCTGGCCGTTGAAGGCCGTGCCGAAGTCGCCGGTGAAGACGTTGCCCATGTAGGTCAGGTACTGCCGCCAGACGGGCTGGTCGAGGCCGAACTCCCGCTTCAGCCGGGCGGCGGTCGCCTGATCGCACTGGCGTTCGCCGCACAGTCCGGCGATGGGGTCGCCCATCACATGGACCATGAGGAAGATCAGCAGCGTGGCCCCGACGAACACCGGGATCATCTGGAGCAGACGCCGGACGACGTAGCGCCCCATGGCGGATCAGCTCACCTTGATCTGGTCGTACACGGGGACGCTGAACGGGTTGAGCTTGACGTCGGACAGCCGTTCGGACCAGCCGGCGCTGCCGTTCTGGTACCAGAGCGGGATCGCGGCCATGTTGTCCCGGACGACCTCCTCGGCCTGCTGGAACAGGCCGACGGCCGTGGCGGTGTCGGTCTCCCGGTTGGCGCGGTCGACGAGATCGTCGAACTGCTGGTTGGACCACTTGCCGTCGTTGGAGGAGGCGTCGGTGTAGTACAGCGGCTGGAGGAAGTTCTGGATGAGCGGGTAGTCCATCTGCCAGCCCGCCCGGAACGGGCCGGTCATCTTCCGCCCGGTGATCTCGTTGCGGAAGTCGGCGAAGGTGCCGACCGGGTTGGCGGTGCAGGCGCGCTCGTCGTCCAGCGCGTTGTTGATGGAGTGGCACACGGCGTTGACCCATTCGCGGTGGGATCCGGTGTCCGCGTTGAAGGTGATCGTCACCTTGCCGCCGGGCAGGCCGCCGCCCTCCTCGATGAGCTTCTTCGCCCCCTCGGGGTCGTACTCGCAGGCCTTGCCGCACAGCCCGTCCTGGAAGCCGCCGTCCTCGCCCAGGACGGGTGAGGTCCAGTCGGTGGCGGGGGTGCGGGTCTTCTGGAAGATCGTGTCGGTGATCTGCTTGCGGTCGATCGCCATGGACAGGCCGGTGCGGACCTTCTCCGAGCCGGGCTTGTTCCAGTCCTCGTCGTAGAAGGGGAAGGCGAGGGTCTGGATGATGCCGGCGGGGGTGTTGAGGTAGCGGCCGCCCAGGTCGTCGCGCACGTTCTTCAGCTGCGGGGCGGGCACGTCGTCGACCAGGTCGAGGTTGCCGGCCAGGAGGTCGGTGTAGGCGGTGTTGTTGTCGGTGTAGACCTTGAGGTCGACGCCGCCGTTGCGCGCCTTGTCGGGACCCGGGTAGTCCGCCCAGGTGCGCAGCGACATCTGCGAGCCGCGGGTGTAGGAGTCGACCAGGTAGGGACCGTTGCCGACGGGCTTCTTCACCCAGGCGTCGTGGTCGTCGAAGAAGGCGCGGGGCAGCGGGGCGAAGGCGTTGTAGCCCAGGGTGTCGGGGAAGGTGGAGAACTTCTGGGTGAGCGCGACGGTGAAGGTGCGCTCGCCGGTGACCTTCAGCCCGGACAGGGTGTCGGCGCTCTGCTCCCCCTCCTCGGGGTGGACCTCGTCGTAGCCCTGGATGTAGCCGAAGAAGTACGCGTTGCGCTGGTTGTTGCGCAGGCTCGCGCCGTAGTTCCAGGCGTCGACGAAGGACTGGGCGGTGACCTTCTCGCCGTTGCTGAAGGTCCAGCCGTCCTTGACGGTGATGGTGAAGTTCTGCGAGTCGGAGGTCTCGATCTTCTCGGCGAGCATGTCCTGGGCCTCGCCGGTCACGGGGTCGTAGCGCTTGAGCCCCCGGAAGATCATGTCGAGGACCTTGCCGCCCTGCACCTCGTTGGTGTTCGCCGGCTCCAGCGGGTTCTGCGGGTCGCCCCAGGAGGCGCTCAGCACGGCGCCGGCGTCGCCGGCGCCGCCGTCCTCGTTTCCGCAGGCGGTCGCGGCGAGGGCGACCGCCATCGCGCAGACGGCCCATCGGGCGTGCGTGGCTCGGCGCATGGGGTGCCTCCTCGTACGTGCGCTGACTGTGTGCGGTGATCCTTGACGCCAATATCGGCGCACAAGGTGCATGGCGCACATGTACGGCACCTGTACGGGGGCCGACTCCAGCCGTTTGCACGTACGGCGGACACGACAGCAGCGGCTGCCGTCCGCCCCCGTGAGGGGCGATCGGCAGCCGCTGCTGCGTCGGGGTGCGGTCAGTCCTTCTCGACCGCGGTCTCCTCCAGCGCCTTCAGCGCCGGGTCGAGGACGACGTCCTCCGCACGGGCCTCGGTGCTGGGGTCCTCCGGGAAGTGGCAGGCCGTCAGGTGTCCCTCGCGGCTGTCGGAGAGCCGCACCAGCGGCGGCTCCTCGGTGGCGCACTTGTCCTGCGCCTTCCAGCAGCGGGTGCGGAAGCGGCAGCCGGACGGCGGCATGATCGGCGACGGCACGTCACCGGAGAGGCGGATGCGCTCCCGGTTCTCCTGCTCGTCGTCCATCGCCACCTCGGGCACGGCCGACAGCAGCGCGTGGGTGTAGGGGTGCCGGGGCCGGTTGTAGATGGAGTCCCGGTCGCCGACCTCGACCACCTTGCCGAGGTACATCACGGCCACGCGCTGCGAGAAGTGCCGGACCACCGCGAGGTCGTGGGCGATGAACAGGAACGCGATGCCCAGCTCTTCCTGGACCTTCTGCAGCAGGTTGACGACCTGCGCCTGGATCGACACGTCCAGCGCGGAGACCGGCTCGTCCGCGACGATCAGCTTCGGGTTGAGCGCCAGGGCACGGGCCACGCCGATGCGCTGGCGCTGGCCGCCGGAGAACTCGTGCGGGAAGCGGTTGTAGTGCTCGGGGTTGAGGCCGACGAGCTCGAGCAGCTCGCGCACCTTCTTCTCCCGGCCGCCGGCGGGGTCGATCCCGTTGACCTCCATGGGCGACTTGATGATGGTGCCGACGGTCTGCCGCGGGTTCAGCGAGGAGTACGGGTCCTGGAAGATCATCTGGATCTCGGACCGCACGGGCGCCAGTTCCTTGCGCTTGGCGTGCGTGATGTCGCGGCCCGCGTACTCGATCCTGCCGCCCGTCGGCTCGAGGAGCCGGGTGATGAGCCGGCCGGTGGTCGACTTGCCACAGCCCGACTCACCCACGAGGCCCACGGCCTCGCCGACGCCGACGGTCAGGTCGACCTTGTCGACCGCCTGGACGGCGCCGACCTTCCGCTTGATCGGAAAGCCGCCGTAGATCGGGAAGTGCTTGGTCAGGCCCTCCACCTTCAGCAGCGTCTCGGTGGACGCGCCGGTGGAGCCCTGCTGTGCGGGGAGGGTGAGGTTGTCGCTCATGTCTCGGATCTCTCCCTAGCGCAGCCGGGGCTGGATCGTGTCGATGAATATGGTCTGCTTCTGCTCCGCCGTCAGATGGCACGCCGCGGCACGGCCCTCGCCGAGCTGCGGCCGCTCGGTGCTGCACCGGTTGCCCGACACCTGGCCGGTGAACGCGCAGCGCGGGTGGAAGGGGCAGCCGGACGGCGGGTTGAGCAGGCTGGGCGGGGACCCGGGGATCGGGTTGAGCGCCTGCGAGGTGTCGCCGCCCAGGCGCGGCATCGAGCTGAGCAGGCCCCAGGTGTAGGGGTGCTTGGGCTCACGCAGCACCTCGCGGACGCTGCCGCGCTCCACGGCCCGGCCCGAGTACATCACCAGCAGGTCGTCGGCCATGTCGGAGATGACGCCGAGGTCGTGGGTGATGAAGATGATCGCGGTGCCGAACTCCTGCTGGAGGTCCTTGAGCAGGTCCAGGATCTGGGCCTGCACCGTCACGTCCAGGGCCGTGGTCGGCTCGTCCGCGATCAGCAGGTCGGGGTCGCAGACCAGCGCCATGGCGATCATGGCGCGCTGGCGCATACCGCCGGAGAACTGGTGCGGGTAGTCGTCCACCCGGGACTCGGGCTGCGGGATGCCGACCTTGGTCAGCATCTCGATCGCCCGGGCCCGCGCCGCCTTCTTGGAGGCGCCGGTGTGCTTCATGAACGGCTCGGCGATCTGCCGGCCCACCGTGTAGTACGGCGAGAGCGCCGTCAGCGGGTCCTGGAAGATCATCGCGACCTTGTTGCCGCGGAGCCTCTCCAGCTCCTTCTCGGACGCGGTGATCAGGTCCTGCCCGTCGAGGACGATCTCGCCCTCGACCGTGGTGCTCTTGGGGTTGTGCAGGCCGAGCACCGTCAGGTTGGTGACGGACTTGCCGGAGCCCGACTCGCCCACGATGCCGAGGGTCTTGCCGCGCTCGACGTCGAAGGACAGTCCGTCGACCGCCTTGACGATGCCGTCCTCAGTGGAGAACCGCACCCGCAGGTCGCGGACCGAGAGGAAGGCACCGGACCCGGACGGGGCCTTGTCACCTTCGGTCTTGGTCAGTGTGGTCACGGTGTTTCTCCTAGCTGAGCCGCACGCGCGGGTCGATGTACGCGTAGACGAGGTCCACGAGGATGTTCAGGAGCAGGATGAAGAACGCCCCGAACAGCATGACACCCATGGTCACCGGCAGGTCCTTCGTGAGCGAGGAGTCCACCGCGAGACGGCCGACACCGGCCAGGTCGAACGTGAACTCCGTGACCACCGCGCCGGACAGCAGCGCGCTGAGGTCGATGCCGAGGATGGTGACGATCGGGATGAGCGAGCCGCGCCAGGCGTACCGGAAGAAGACGTAGCTCTGCTTCATGCCCTTGGCGCGCGCGGTGCGGACGTGCTCCTCCTGGAGCTGCTCGATCATCGTGGAGCGCGACATACGGGTGTACTGCGCGGTGAAGATGGTGGCCATGACCGCCCACGGGATCAGCAGGCCGGCGGCCCAGGTGAGCGGGTTGTCCGTGAACGGGTGGTACTTGGGGTTGTCCATCCAGCCCGTCTGGTAGACGACGATGCCGAGGACGATCGGGCCGAGGAAGTAGATCTGGAACGAGCTCAGCACGATGGAGGCACCGCTGACGGCACGGTCGGCCACGGTGCCGCGCTTCCAGGCGGCCAGCAGACCGGCGCCGAGACCCACGACGAGGAAGATCACCAGACCGCCGACGGTCAGCGAGAGCGTCAGCGGGAAGCGGTCCAGGATCGAGTCCCAGACGAACTCACCGGTGCTGAAGGACTGCCCCAGGCAGGGCGCGGAGCAGTGGCCGGTCGCGAAGTCCCGCCCGGTGACGATGCCCGACATGAACTCCCAGAACTGGGTGGTGATGGGCTTGTCCAGTCCGAGGTTCTCGCGGATCACGGCGAGGTTCTCGGGCGAGCAGTTCTTTCCGCAGGACAGCGCGGCGAAGTCCTGAGGAACCGTATAGAACAGGAAGAACGTGAAGGCGCCGATCAGGAACATGATGACGACGGCGCCGATCAGCCTGCGGATGAGGAACTGAAGCATGGCGGGTGGATGCTCTCTTCGAAACGCGGCGGCGGGGAGGGGGGAACCGTCCGCGGGGGTGCGCTCCGCCTGGCGCACACCCCCGCGGTCAGCCGAACTGACGGCTTACGGCTGCTTCAGGTACAGGTCGTTGAGGTCGACGTAGCTCGACCGGGTGCTGTACTTGGCGCCACCGATGTTGGAACCGTAGAGCTGCATCGCCTTCGCGTAGTAGACCGGGGCGGCCGGGTTGATCTCCTCCACGATGCGGTGGTGAGCCTGCTCCCAGGTCTTGGCGGCCTCCTCCGGCTCCTGCGTCAGGGCCTTCTGGATCAGCTTGTTGACCTGCTCGTCGTCGATGTGCGAGTAGTTCGACGCACCATCCTGGATGAGCTCACCGTCGTAGACCGGCGTGACGACCGTGGACGGCGACGGCCAGTCCTGGCCCCAGCCGGTCATGTAGATGTCGTACGGGTTGTCCAGCTTGCCGACCTGCTCGTAGAAGCTGGCCCGGTCGATCTCCTTGGCCTGGACGTCGAAGCCGATCTTCTCGAGGGCGTCCTTGATGATGACCTGCTGCGCCTGGCCACGCGGGGTGTTGGAGTAGGCGTAGCTGATCTTGGTGCCCTCCTTGAAGCCCGCCTCCTTCAGCAGCTCCTTGGCCTTCTCCGGGTCACCGTTGGGCTTCTTCAGCTTGCCGAACGGGTCGTACTCGGGGTCGAAGTTCGGCAGGGTCGGGGCGAACAGACCGCCGGCGACCTCACCGCCGTAACGGCCGCCGTCCGCCTGGACCATGGACTGGCTCGGGATCGCGTGGGTGATCGCGTCCCGGATCTTCTTGTCCTTCATCCGGTCCAGGTTGAAGGTCAGCTGCCACACGTAGGGCTGGTAGCCCTGGACGGTGCGCTTCTTGGCGCTCGCGTCACCGATGACGGTGGACATCTGCGCCGGGTCCACCTGGTCGGTGAACTGGATGGCGTTCTTGGCCTCGCCCTGGTCGGCGATCAGGCGCTTGGTCTGGCTGGCCTGGTCGATGGTGGAGCTGAAGTTGTAGCCGTCGACGTACTGGTGACGCACGGCGTCCGTCTTCGGGTCCCACTGGTCGTTCTTGACCAGCTTCATCGACTTGCCCGGCTTGTACTCGGCGATCTTGTAGGGGCCGAGCGCGGCGGGGGCGTCGTCGTACTTCTCCTTCGTGTCCTGCTTCTCGGGCACGATGGCGTAGCCGGCCATGGCCAGGGCCTGCGGGAGGTCCGGCTGCGGCTTGTCGAAGTGGAAGACGACCGTCTTGTCGTCCGGGGTCTCCAGGACGGAGTCCGGCAGGTGCTTGCCCTTGTAGGGGCCGTCCGGCAGCGCCTTGCGGTAGTCGCTGCCCGAGAGCCAGGACTGCACGAAGGTCGGACCGTCGAAGATGACCTTCGAGTACAGGCGCTCGATGGTGTGGCGGACGTCGGCCGAGGTGATGGCGTTGCCGTCCTCGTCCTTGACGCCGTCCTTGAGCGTGTACGTCCAGGTCTTGCCGTCGTCGGAGGACTTGCCGGAGTCGGTGGCGATGTCACCGACGACCGTGAGGTTGCCCTCCTCGTCCTCCTGGTAGTTGGTCAGACCGCGGTGGATCAGGTTGGAGAACTGACCGGCGTCGGAGACGTAGATCTGGCCCGGGTCCATGTGGGTCAGGTCCGACTGCATGTAGACGTTGATGAAGCCGCCGGACTTGGCTCCGGAGACCTCCTCGGCCGGGCCGGTGGAGGCGGCGGCGTCACCGTAGGCGACAGGATCCTGCTGTTCGGCAGCGTCCTTCTGGTTCTTCGCGTCGTCCTTGCCCTTGCTGCCACCGCCGTTGTCGCCGGAGCAGCCGGTCAGCGCCAGCGAGCCGGCCACGAAGGCGACTGCGATGGCACGCGCGGTACGCGTTCTGATGGGCTTCATGATGCCGATGCACCTACCTGTCAATAGTTGTCCACGAGTGCTGCCTGACGGTCCGGTCGCCCGGCACGGGGGCGGCAGCTCCCCCACCACCAATGGACGATTACCGTCCGGTCTTGGGGTCGAATGCGTCCCGGACGGAGTCTCCGAGAAGGTTGAAGGCGAGAACGAACATCACCAGCGCCACGCCCGGGAAGAACATGAACATCGGGTCCTGCTCGTACACGTCGGCACCGATGGCGAACATCCGGCCCCAGTCGGGGGTCGGCTCCACGAACCCGACACCGATGTACGAGAGGAAGGCGATGGAGAGGATCGTCCCCGGGAGGATGTAGGTGGCCTGCACCAGGATCGGGGTGACGATGTTCGGCAGGATCTCCTTGCGCACGATGCGCCACGGAGAGGCGCCGGACACCTTGGCCGCCTCGACGAACTCCCTCTCGGCCAGCGAGAGTACGGAGCTTCGGACCAGACGGGCCAGGCCCATCCAGCCGAGGAACCACATGACCAGGGTGATCGCTATGGCCCGCAGGTAGGTGGGGGTCTCGTCCTGCGGGTCGACGAACATCGCGACCACCACGGGCATGAAGGCGATGAAGAACAGCTGCTGCGGGAAGGCCAGGAAGAAGTCGGTGACCCGCCCCAGCCAGTAGTCCACGCGGCCGCCGAAGTAGCCCATGACCATGCCGATGACGACACCCGTGATCACACACAGTGTCGTGACGACCACGGCCATGTACAGCGAGGTCCGGATGCCGTACAGCAGCATGGTGAACACGTCGCGGCCCAGCCTGGGCTCCACGCCGAACCAGAACTCGCCCGACATGCCACCGAAGGAACCGGTGGGCATGGCGAAGTCGTCCAGGAGGAAGGGGTACTCCGGCTCCTGGGCGTACAGCGTGTAGGGATCCTTCCCGTACACCTTCGCGATGAGCGGAGCGCACGCGGAGACGACGAAGAAGAAAATCACTACGCAAGCGGAGACGACCCCGGTACGGTCGCGCTTGAACCGCTGCCACATCAACTGGCCGGGGGAACGACCCTCGGGCTGCTTCGCGCCCGAGGCGACCGATTTTTCGGCGGTCGCCGCGAGCTCAGGGTCCAAGACAGCCGCGGACCCGGAGTCCTCGGCCTTGATTGGACTGGTCATCGTGTTCGTCCCCCGGGGGGTTGGAGAGTTGAGCGCAGCACAGATACCGGCAGGTTCTGTGGTTTGGGGGGAACTTTCGCCAAGACCGTCAACGCGCGTCAAGGGCGCAAGACATAGGGATCTCCCTACCGTCCATATTTTGAGCAAAAATTGCAAAGATTGACATCTGCGCGCGCTTGACACCCCCGCCGATAAACCGGCAATTCGGGCATTTAGGTGCACCATTTTGTTTACATGTCCGAAACGTGTTCGGGGGCACACCGATATCCGAACGAGACTTCTCACATCCCGGGAGACGCGGGGGGCTGGTGAGCTCGCGACGGCGGACCGTCCGGCGGGCCGTACCATGGGGTGAGGCCGTGGCGTGTGTCAGCCCGGCAGGGCCCGCACACCACAGATGCTCGTGCAGGGCATTCCTCAGCACTCCGGGAGTACGCCTTTTATGGCTCCGTCCGCAACACGTCACGACATCCGCAACGTCGCCATCGTCGCCCACGTCGACCACGGCAAGACCACCATCGTCGACGGCATGCTCAAGCAGGCCGGCGCCTTCGCCGCCCACCAGCTCGACTCGGTCGACGACCGCATGATGGACTCCAACGACCTGGAGCGTGAGAAGGGCATCACGATCCTCGCCAAGAACACGGCGGTGAAGTACCACCCCAAGGACGGCGGGGAGCCCATCACGATCAACATCATCGACACCCCGGGCCACGCCGACTTCGGCGGCGAGGTCGAGCGCGGCCTGTCGATGGTCGACGGTGTGGTGCTGCTGGTGGACGCCTCCGAGGGCCCGCTGCCGCAGACCCGCTTCGTGCTGCGCAAGGCGCTCCAGCAGCGGCTGCCGATCATCCTGTGCATCAACAAGACGGACCGCCCGGACGCCCGGATCGACGAGGTCGTCAACGAGACCTACGACCTCTTCCTCGACCTGGACGCCGACGAGGAGCAGATCGAGTTCCCGATCGTCTACGCCTGCGGCCGCGACGGCGTCGCCTCCCTGACCAAGCCGGCCGACGGCACGGTCCCCTCGGACTCCACCAGCCTGGAGCCGTTCTTCTCGACAATCCTGGACTACATCCCGGCCCCGGTCTACGACGCCGAAGCCCCGCTCCAGGCCCACGTCACCAACCTCGACGCCGACAACTTCCTCGGCCGCATCGCCCTGCTCCGCGTCCACCAGGGCGAGCTGAAGAAGGGGCAGACCGTCGCCTGGATGAAGCGCGACGGCTCCGTGGCCAATGTGCGCATCTCCGAGCTGATGATGACCGAGGCGCTCACCCGCAAGCCCGCCGAGAAGGCCGGCCCCGGTGACATCTGCGCCGTCGCCGGCATCCCGGACATCATGATCGGCGAGACCCTGGCCGACCCGGAGAACCCGGTTCCGCTGCCGCTGATCACGGTGGACGAGCCGGCGATCTCCATGACCATCGGCACCAACACCTCCCCGCTGGTCGGCCGCGGCGGCACCGGCAAGGGTGCCGACAACAAGGCGGCCGTCAAGGACCGCAAGGTCACCGCCCGCCAGGTCAAGGACCGCCTCGACCGCGAGCTGATCGGCAACGTCTCGCTCCGCGTGCTGGACACCGACCGCCCCGACGCCTGGGAGGTGCAGGGCCGCGGCGAGCTGGCGCTGGCCATCCTGGTGGAGACCATGCGCCGGGAGGGCTTCGAGCTCACCATCGGCAAGCCCCAGGTGGTCACCAAGGACGTCGACGGCAAGGTCTACGAGCCCGTCGAGCGCATGACCATCGACGTCCCCGAGGAGCACATGGGCGCGGTCACGCAGCTCATGGGCGTCCGCAAGGGCCGTATGGACAACATGTCCAACCACGGTTCCGGCTGGGTGCGCATGGAGTTCGTGGTGCCCTCGCGCGGTCTGATCGGCTTCCGTACGGAGTTCCTGACCCAGACCCGCGGCACGGGCATCGCCCACTCCATCCACGAGGGCCACGAGCCCTGGTTCGGCACGCTGACCACCCGCAACAACGGCTCCTTGGTCGCCGACCGCTCCGGCGCGGTCACCGCGTTCGCGATGACCAACCTCCAGGAGCGCGGCGTGCTCTTCGTCGAGCCGGGCACCGAGGTGTACGAGGGCATGATCGTCGGTGAGAACTCCCGCTCCGACGACATGGACGTCAACATCACCAAGGAGAAGAAGCTCACCAACATGCGGTCGTCCACGGCCGACGTGGCCGAGTCGATCGTTCCGCCGCGCAAGCTGTCGCTGGAGCAGTCCCTGGAGTTCTGCCGCGACGACGAGTGCGTGGAGGTCACCCCGGAGGCCGTCCGCATCCGCAAGGTGAACCTGGACGCCCGCGAGCGCGCCCGCGCCGCGAGCCGCGCCAAGCACGGCTGATCCGGCAGGCACCCGTACGTCGGCGGCCCACCTCGCTCGGGGCGGGCCGCCGACGTGTGCGGCGGGGCGGTCAGTCCCCGGCCGGCGACTCGGTGCTCCGGGCGCCCGGCGAGCCCGCCGGGCCCTGGGCGGACTTCTTCAGGTAGCCCATGTCCTCGTACACCGGCGTGCGCAGACCGAAGGCGCCGGCGTTGGCCAGGTTCTTGCGGGCGGCGACGAGCTGGGGGCGCTGGTAGAGGGGGATCGAGCCGGCCGCCGCCCAGATGCGGGAGTCGGCCTTGCGGATCAGGGCGTGCCGCTCGGCGTCGTCGAGGGTGCCGATGGCCTGGTCGAAGAGCTGGTCGACCTGGTCGGTGCCGACGCGGGTCCAGTTCTGCTGCACGTTCAGGGAGCCGTCGGCGGCCGGGACCGGCTTGGCGTGGACGGGGCCGGCGTCGGTGGCCGGGAAGGCGGTCGCGGGCCACGAGTACAGGGCGAGGTCGAACTCGCCGGAGGCGATGTGGTCCTTGAAGTAGCTCTCGTCGTCGACCTTGCTGATGTCGGTGCGGATGCCGATCCGCTTCAGCATCTTCGCGATCCGGTCGGCCACGGTGGCCAGCGTGTCCGAGCCCGGTCCGGTGGGCAGGACGAAGCGGAGGGTGAGCGCCTTGCCGTCCTTGGCGACGGGGGCGTTCTCCGCGCGGGCCGGGGCGGCAGTGCCCTCCGGGGCGTAGGCGCCGGGGGCGTTCTTCTGCCGCAGCTGCTTGGTACCGGTGTCGGAGTCGCGCGGGGCCTTGTCGTCCCCGTCCCCCTCGCCGTTCCCGTCCCCCTCGCCGTTCCCGTCCCCTTCGCCGTCCGTATCGCCGTCCGTGTCGTCTTCGCCGACGATGTACACGCCGTCGTCGCCGCCCTCCGACTCGCTGCCGGAGTCCTCCCCCGAGGCCTCGTCGGAGGCGCCCTCGGAGGTGTCCACGGAGGCGTCCTCTCCCTCCGCGCCTGCCGCCTCCTCGCCCTCGTCCTCCTTCTTCTCCTCCTTGACCGGACCGCCCGGCACCCAGCCGGCGTCCGCGAGCAGCGCCCGGGCCTCCTTGACGTCCTGCTTGCCGAGGGCGCCGCTGCTGTCGGCGTAGGCGGCCTGGCCGGCCAGCGCGAGGTGGCTGCCGACGGGCTGGGCGGGCAGGCCCAGCGGTTCCAGCACCGTCTCGGCGAGGGCCCGGCGGTCCAGGGCACGGGCCACGGCGCGGCGGACCCGCTCGTCGGCGAGGGGGCCGTCGGCGCCGTTGAGGGCGAGCTGGGTGTAGGCGGGCTCCAGCGACTTGCGCACCTCGAAGCCGGTGAGGGCCTTCTGCTGGCGGGCGTACTTGGCGGCCTTCTTGCGCAGCTTCTTGCGGGCGGAGATCTCCTCGTCGGCGGCCTCCTCGTCGGAGCCGTGGGCCACCGCCCAGGAGCGCAGATCGTCCGCGGCGGACCGGTCGGCGCCGGGGCCCATGAGAGGGCTGGACTCGCTCCGCGGCAGGGCGGCGACGGTGATGCGGCGGGCGGCGGAGGGATCGATCTCGGCCAGATCGAGGGTGCCGTCACTGAGCGCGGAGATCCGCTTGTCGCGGGGCACGGCGCGCAGCACGATCTTCGACAGCCTGGCCGGGTCGCCCCACCAGCGCTTGTTGCGCACGAGGGTGACCTCGTCCTCCTCGGTGTCGACCTTCTGCACCGTGAAGGGCCCGGCGGTGACCTTCAGCTTCTTGCGCGCCCCGTCGTTGAAGGCGTCCGGGGTGCCCGTGACCTCCTTGGGGTACAGCGGCGTGAACAGGGACTTCCAGTCGGCGTAGGGGCGGCGGAAGGTGACCTTGACCTCGAGGTCGTTGTCGCCCCGCTCGATCTTCTCGATGCGGTCGTAACCGGCGTTGCGGGCGGTCCAGTAGGCGGTGTCCTTGCCGGACAGGGCGCGCCACTGGGCGGCGAAGTCGGCGGCGCCGATCTCGCGGCCGTCGCTCCAGACGGCCTGCTGGTTGAGCCGGTAGACGACCACCTGCCGGGGCTCGGTGTCGACGACCTCGGCGGACTCCAGATAGTCGGGGTTGCGCACCGTCCGGCCCCGGCGGTCCATCCGGTACATCGACGGCAGGACGGCCTGGGCGATCTTGGAGGTGGTGGCGTCGGCGTCCGCCTGGAAGGTGTTCAGGGTGTCCGGGACGGAGTCCACGGCCCAGCGCAGCGTGCCCCCGTCCGCGATCTTCGCCCGGTCGGCGCGTGCGATGTCCGCCCCGGCCGCCGGCTCGCCCGCGGGATCGTCGGACCCGCATCCGGCCAGTGCCGGCACCGTGAGGATGCCGGCGGTCAGGAAGGCGACCGAGCGCAGAGCCGCGCGCGGGCCGATGCCGTCGTGGGACATCTCTGGGTACCTCCGGAAAGCCGCGGGCGTTACGATCACTTTTGGTGGTATTTGGAGCTCATCCGATCTATGCGGCCCACTGAAGAGGAAAGGGTTCGGCAACTCAGGGCGACACGGCGGCCACGGGTGTCAAGGCCACCCGTGCGGCGCAACGCACCATCCGGTGCACCCATACGCCTCGGCCAATCGATGCACATCCCTTCACAGCGCAAGGTGTGACACGCAACACTCTCAGGCGCATGAACGTTGCCGCCTTGGGCCAGAAGGACCCGTGGAAGTGAGGGCAAGTCATGTCCGTGCACGATGAACTGACAACCGTCCAGCGCTGTCTCGACGACCTGCTCCGGTCGGTGGGGCGCCTGGAGAAGCAGCTGGGCAGCGGCGGCCTGGAGATGCGCCGCGTCCGAGCCGACACCAACCACCTGCGCGAGAGCATCGCGCTGCTGCGGGAGACGGCGGCCGCCAAGGAGGCCCCGCCGAAGCGGCCCGACCTGGTGACCATCCCCGACACGCCGTACGACCCCTCGCTGTGGGTGGACACGGACGACGAGGGCCTCGGCGCCCGCGGCCGTCGCGCCCCCTGACCCCCGCCGATCGCGGCGTCCCCCTGACCCCTACCGGAGTGGACAAGTGGCCACTGGCACGGAACCTCCTGCCACCGCATCCGATCGCCCGCGCGGCGGCGTGAGAACCGGTACGCGCGCCGCGATCGCCGCCCCGCACCTGCGGACCGACCGCTGGTGGCTGGCCCCGGCCGCCACCGCGGCCGGTCTGCTCGCCTTCGTCGTCTATTCGACCTGGCGGGCCTTCGCAGGCGCCGACTACTACGCGGCGCCCTACGTCTCGCCGTTCTACTCGCCGTGTCTGGCGGAGAACTGCGTACCGATGAAGGCGGGGCCGAACTGGGAGCTCTTCGGGAGCTGGTGGGGCATCTCGCCGGCGATCATCATCCTGATCTTCCCGCTCGGCTTCCGGCTGACCTGCTACTACTACCGCAAGGCCTACTACCGGGGCTTCTGGGCGTCCCCTCCGGCCTGCGCGGTGGCAGAGCCGCACGCCTCGTACACCGGGGAGACCCGCTTCCCGCTGATCCTGCAGAACATCCACCGCTACTTCTTCTACGCGGCGCTGCTCGTCGCCTGCATCCTGACCTACGACACCGTGCTCGCCTTCCGCGACGAGGAGTACAACTGGGGCCACATGGGTCTTGGCACCCTGGTGTTCCTGGTCAACATCGCGCTGATCTGGCTGTACACGATCTCCTGCCACTCCTGCCGGCACATCGTCGGCGGGAAGCTGAAGCACTTCTCCCGGCATCCGGTGCGCTACCGGATGTGGCAGTGGGTGGGCCGGCTGAACGCACGGCACATGCAGCTCGCCTGGGCGTCGCTGCTGAGCGTGGCGCTCGCCGATCTCTACGTGTATCTCGTCGCGTCCGGTGTCTTCGACGATCCGCGCTTCTTCTAACTGGGGGCCTTCACTGATGTCCATGGTCGACCGACAGGAGTGGGACGTCGTCGTGGTGGGGGCCGGCGGCGCCGGTCTGCGCGCCGCGATCGAGGCGCGCGAGAGGGGCGCCCGTACGGCCGTGATCTGCAAGTCGCTGTTCGGCAAGGCGCACACCGTGATGGCCGAGGGCGGCATCGCGGCCGCGATGGGCAATGTCAACGCCGGTGACAACTGGCAGGTGCACTTCCGCGACACCATGCGCGGCGGGAAGTTCCTCAACCAGTGGCGGATGGCCGAACTGCACGCCCAGGAGGCCCCGCAGCGGGTGTGGGAGCTGGAGACCTGGGGCGCGCTGTTCGACCGGACGAAGGACGGCCGGATCTCGCAGCGCAACTTCGGCGGCCACGAGTACCCGCGCCTCGCCCACGTCGGCGACCGCACCGGACTGGAGCTGATCCGCACCCTCCAGCAGAAGATCGTCTCGTTGCAGCAGGAGGATCACCGCGAGACCGGGGACTACGAGTCCCGGCTGAAGGTCTTCCAGGAGTGCACGGTCACGCGCGTGCTGAAGGACGGCGAGAAGGTCAGCGGCGTCTTCGGGTACGAGCGCGAGACCGGCCGGTTCTTCGTCCTGGAGGCGCCCGCCGTGGTGATCGCCACCGGCGGGATCGGCAAGTCGTTCAAGGTGACGTCGAACTCGTGGGAGTACACCGGCGACGGGCACGCCCTGGCGCTGCTGGCCGGGGCCCCGCTGCTGAACATGGAGTTCGTGCAGTTCCATCCGACCGGCATGGTCTGGCCGCCGTCGGTGAAGGGCATCCTGGTCACCGAGTCGGTGCGCGGCGACGGCGGGGTGCTGCGCAACTCCGAGGGCAAGCGGTTCATGTTCGACTACGTCCCGGACGTCTTCAAGGAGAAGTACGCCGAGTCCGAGGAGGAGGGCGACCGCTGGTACGACGACCCGGACCACAACCGGCGCCCGCCCGAGCTGCTCCCCCGCGACGAGGTGGCCCGCGCGATCAACGCCGAGGTGAAGGCGGGCCGCGGCTCCCCGCACGGCGGGGTCTTTCTGGACGTGTCCACGCGGATGCCGGCCGAGGTGATCAAGCGCCGGCTGCCGTCGATGTACCACCAGTTCAAGGAGCTGGCGGACGTGGACATCACGGCGGAGGCGATGGAGGTCGGGCCGACCTGCCACTACGTGATGGGCGGCATCGCCGTCGACTCCGACTCGGCGGCGGCGCGCGGGGTGCCGGGGCTGTTCGCGGCCGGTGAGGTGGCCGGCGGGATGCACGGCTCCAACCGGCTCGGCGGCAACTCCCTGTCGGACCTGCTGGTGTTCGGGCGCCGGGCGGGCTGGCACGCGGCCGAGTACGCCGGGGCCGCGGGAGACGAGCGGCCCCGCGTGGACGACGTACAGGTCGACACGGCCGCCGCGGAGGCACTGCGCCCGTTCTCCGCGGAGAGCGGGGAAGCGGCCGAGGGGCCCCCGGAGAACCCGTACACGCTGCACCAGGAGCTCCAGCAGACGATGAACGACCTGGTCGGCATCATCCGCCGCGAGCACGAGATGGAGCAGGCCCTGGACAAGCTCGCCGAGCTGCGGGCGCGGGCCGCCCGGGCCGGGGTCGAGGGGCACCGGCAGTTCAACCCGGGCTGGCATCTCGCCCTGGACCTCAGGAACATGCTGCTGGTCAGCGAGTGCGTGGCCCGCGCGGCGCTGGAGCGCACCGAGTCGCGCGGCGGCCACACCCGCGAGGACCACGCGGGCATGGACCGGGCCTGGCGCAACGTCAATCTGCTGTGCGCGCTCGCCGACGGCGCGGACGCTCCCGCGGCCGACGACGCCGCGCGCGGCCGGATCGCCCTCACCCGCGAGACCACCGAACCCATCCGCCCCGACCTGCTCGCTCTCTTCGACAAGGAGGAGCTGGTCAAGTACCTCGCCGAAGGGGAGCTGTACGAGTGAGCAGCTATGAGGCCCGCTTCAAGGTGTGGCGGGGGGACGTGCAGGGCGGCGGCCTGGAGGACTTCACGGTCGAGGTGAACGACGGCGAGGTGGTCCTCGACATCATTCACCGCCTCCAGGCCACCCAGGCCCCCGACCTCGCCGTGCGCTGGAACTGCAAGGCAGGCAAGTGCGGATCGTGCTCGGCGGAGATCAACGGGCGTCCCCGGCTGCTGTGCATGACCCGGATGTCGGTGTTCGACCGGGACGAGACCATCACCGTGACCCCGCTGCGGACCTTCCCGGTGATCCGGGACCTGGTGACGGACGTCGGCTTCAACTACACCAAGGCCCGGCAGGTCCCGGCCTTCGTCCCGCCGGAGGGGGTCGGTCCGGGCGAGTACCGGATGATGCAGGAGGACGTGGACCGGTCGCAGGAGTTCCGCAAGTGCATCGAGTGCTTCCTGTGCCAGGACGTCTGCCATGTGGTCCGGGACCACGAGGAGAACAAGCAGGCGTTCGCCGGGCCGCGCTTCCTGATGCGGGTGGCGGAGCTGGACATGCATCCGCTGGACGCGGCCGAGGAGACCGGCCTGGACCGCAAGCGCACGGCCCAGGACGAACACGGGCTGGGCTACTGCAACATCACCAAGTGCTGTACGGAGGTCTGCCCCGAAGGCATCAAGATCACGGACAACGCGCTGATCCCGATGAAGGAACGGGCGGTGGACCGGAAGTACGACCCGCTGGTGTGGCTGGGCTCGAAGATCAGGAGGCGCTGAGGCTTCAGGGGGTGCCCGGGCGCAGCCAGCCCTCCCGGTACTCCTTCCAGTTCGTCTCCGTCGCCGCGAAGTCGATGTACGGGGCGACGCCGAAGAGCTTCCGGCCGGGGTCCGTCCGGGAGAGGCCAAGGCGGGCGCCGCGGACGGCGGCAGCGACGGTCTCGGCGTGGCCCCAGTGGTCGAAGTTGCTCTCGTAGTAGAACGGCAGACCGATCAGCAGATGGGTGGTGGGCGGGGTGACCTCCAGGGCGAGGGAGGTCTGCTGGGCGACGTAGCCGCCGTAGGTGCCCTCCAGCGGCTGCGCGGTGTCGTACGTCATCACGGCGATCTGGTCGACGCGCCGGGCGACCTGGCCGAAGAACTCCTGCGACCACCACTTGGGGTGCTCGGCGAAGACACCGAACACCGTGTGCAGGGCGGGGAGCGGGTCGATCTGGTGGGCGGCGACGGACAGCTGCGCGTCCTCGGCGCGGGTGACCGCGCGCAGCTCGTCGAGGAGGGAGAGGTAGTCCCGGTCGCCGGAGTGCAGGGGCTCCAGGTCGAGGTGGACGCCGTCGTAGCCCGCGTCCAGGACCTGGCCGGCGCTGCGGACGACCGCCGCGCGGGTGGCGGCACGGTCCAGGTGCAGGCCGTCGGGGCCGCCGTTGGCGAGGACGTCGCCGAGGAACGCCTGCACGCGGACGCCCGGAAGCTCGCGGTGCACGGCGTCGATCAGCCAGCGGGCGCGCGGGTACGCCGACTTCGGCAGGGTTCCGTCGTGCTCCAGGGGCCCGGAGTGGACGTAGAGGTCCCGGATCCCCGTGCCCTGGAGGCGGCGGGCGAGCGCGGTGACGTCGGCGTCCTTCTTGCGCCCGTCGACCCAGGCGTGCCCGAGCCACATGGCGTCCCGGTCCCGGCTGTACGTCCCCTCCGCCGGATCCCCCATGTAGTTGACCCGCAACGCCACCTCGACGGCGAGCACCGGCACGAGCACCACCAGCGCGAGCACGAGCACGGCCCAGCGCCCCCGGCGGACCCAGGGTCTGCGGCGCCGCTCCGGGGCCGGCGTCGCTGGTTCCCGCGGCTCCGTGTGCTCCATGCCGGCCACCCTTCCCCCCGTCGGCTCCCCTGGGCAGCCGCGTTGTTGATGTTGGGGGTAGGACGACGGGAACAGGTGTTCCGGTTGCGATACGCGGGACGGGGGGCCGGCCGGGGTCGTCTCAGAACAGGCTCAGCAGGGCCTCCGCCGGGTCGGTGAGGGTGGTGTCGGTGCCGGGGAGGGGGAGTTCGAACCAGACGGTCTTGCCCCGGGGCGTGCGGCGCGAGCCCCAGGCGGCGCTGAGCAGGCCCACGAGCTGGAGGCCGCGGCCCCCCTCGTCGGTGTCCCGGGCCCGCCGGCGGCGGGGCTGGACCAGGCCGGCGTCCCAGACCTCGCAGACCAGGGTGCGGTCGAGGAGGAGCCGGAGTCTGATCTCCCCCTCGCCGTACCGCAGGGCGTTGGTGACGAGTTCGCTGACCAGGAGCTCCGTGGTGTCGACCAGGGGCTCCATGTCCCAGCTCAGCAGCTGCGACCGGGCGTACTCACGGGCCCGGCCCACGCTGCGCGGCTCCCGGGGCAGGGTCCAGTCGCCGACGGAGTCGGCGGGCAGGCCCTGGACGCGGGCCATCAGCAGGGCGATGTCGTCCTCGCCGTGGTGGGTGTCGAGGGTGTTCAGGACGTGGTCGCAGACGTCCTCCAGGGGGGCGGAGGGGTCCGTCAGGGTACCCACGAAGGCCTGGAGGCCCTCGTCGAGGGGGTGGTCGCGGCTTTCGACCAGTCCATCCGTGTACAGGGCGAGCAGGGCGCCTTCGGGCAGTTCGACCTCGACCTCCTCGAAGGGCTCCCCGCCCACGCCGAGCGGCATGCCGGGCGGCACGTCCAGCATCAGCGCGGGCTCGCCGGGTTCGACCAGGACGGGCGGCAGGTGGCCCGCGTTGGCGAACGTGCAGCGCCGGGTCACCGAGTCGTAGACGGCGTAGACGCAGGTCGCCAGGTACACCTCGGACAGGTCCGCCTCGCGGGGGCGGCGGGCGGCCCTGGTGGCCTGCTGGACGCCTCCCGCGAAGGCCTGGGAGGGGCCGCCGGGGGCGCCGAGCCCTCGGGCGATCTCGTCCAACTGGGAGAGCACCTCGGCGGGTTCCAGGTCGAGCTGGGCCAGGGTGCGCACGGCGGTGCGCAGTTCGCCCATCGCCACGGCCGCGCGCAGTCCGCGCCCCATGACGTCGCCGACGACCAGCGCGGTGCGGTGGCCGGGCAGTTCGATGACGTCGAACCAGTCGCCGCCGACCTCGCCGGCCCGGCCGGTGGCCGCGGCCCCGGGCAGATAGCGGCAGGCGATGTCGAGCCCGGAGGCCTCCGGGTCGCCGGGCGGGAGCAGGGACCGCTGCAGTATCAGCGCGCGCTCGTGCTCGCGCCGGTACAGGCGGGCGTTGTCGATGCAGACCGCTGCGCGCGCGGCGAGTTCGACCGCGAGGTCGCGGTCGCGGTCGCCGAACGGCTCGCTGCCCTTGGTGCGGGCGAACCGGGCGAGGCCCACCACGGTGTCGTGGGCGACCATCGGCACGGCGAGGGTGGACTGCACCAGTCCGCCGTCCTCGTTGGGGACGGTCTGCGGGCGGGCGGTGCGCAGGGCGTCGGCGCAGGGCGAGTTGAACGCGTAGTGGTGGACGGCGCCGAGCTTGACCGGCTCCCCGGTGCCGCCGAGCGGGGCGTCGGAGACCGCGCTGGCGAAGGCGACCCTGCGCACCTCCGCGCTGCCGTCGGCGAGCCCGGGCGGGGTCTCGTCGCCGACCAGCAGCCCCTGGTAGAGGTCGACGGTGGCCAGGTCGCAGAAGCCGGGGACGACGACGTCGAGGAGTTCGCGGGCGGTGGTCTCCAGGTCGAGGGAGTTGCCGATCCGGGCGCCCGCCTCGTTGAGGAGGGCCAGATTGCGCCGGGCGGCGGCGGCCTCCCGGGCGGCGGCGCGGCGGGCGGTGATGTCGGTGCCCAGCCAGGCGATGCCGATGGGCCGGCCGCTGCCGCTGTGCACGCGGTAGAGGTTGACGGACCAGTGGCGGCGCTCGTCGGAGCCGGGGACGAATCCCGAGACGTGCATGTCCGTGATGGAGTCGCCGGACTGCAGTACCCGCCGCAGGGTCGCGGCGACCCGCTCGGCCTCCCCGCGTGGCAGATAGTCGTGGACTCCCTTGCCGCGGTGGTCGTCGGGGGTGCCGCCGAAGATGGACGCGAACCGCTGGTTGGCGCGGCGTACCCGCAGGTCGGGATCGATCAGCAGGAAGCCGAAGGGGGATTGACCGAATATGGCCTGCGAGGCCGCGAGGTCGGTCTCGATACGGCGCAGGGTGCGGACGTCGACGACGATGCAGACGGCGGCCTTCTCGCCCTCCTCGGTCCGCGTCGGCATGACGTAGACCTCGGCGAGGCCCTCCCGGTCGCGCTCGTCCGCCACCATGGTGTCGGGCAGGCGGAAGGGCACCACTCCGGTCCACTCGCGGCCGTCGAGGATCTCGGCCATCTTGCGCTGGCCGCGCTCCCGGCGGACGGGTTCGATGAACGCCTCGATGGGGTCCGTGCCGACGGCGCGCTCCGCGGGGATGCCGAAGATCTGCTCGGCGCGCAGGCTCCACTGGTCGACCAGGCCGTCCGGGCCGATGGAGAAGGAGGCGACCTTGATGTAGTCGTACATGGAGCCGGGCGGACTGCTCTGCCACATGCCGTCGGCGAGCGGAGCGTCGCCGGGGATGGGCCCGTCGGCGGCCCTTCCCCTCGCGCCGCCCGTCGAGTCCTCGGACTCCGTGGCCTTCGCTGGTATCTCGCTCACGCGAACCGTCCCCTCCAGCTCACCGCGTCCGGCACCGGTCACCGGGGGCGGCTGCCCGCAGTATCCAGCACTACGGCGCCGCACAACACGGTGTTCACGATCACAGCACGGTCCCGATGCTTTTCGGTCCGCGCCGTGAGAACACTTCCAGTCTTCTAACCAGCGGACACGTCGTCGAATCCCCCTCTTCGACAACCTCCACAGGCCGGAACAGGTCACTCGACGGAAGGTTCCGCCGCGTACACCGGTGAACGCCCGTGCGAGGCCTCATCCGGGCACCGCCAGTTCGAACCACACGGTCTTGCCGGAGGCGCCGGGCCGGGTGCCCCAGCGGCGGGAGGCGGAGGCGAGGAGCCGCAGTCCCCGGCCGCCCTCGTCCTCGGGCCGGGCGTCGCGCTCGCGCGGCGGGTCGGGGAGCGGGTCGGAGACCTCCACCAGCAGGACTTTCCCGTCCTCGGAGGGGCGTACCAGGCGTACCCCGACGGGGCCGGTGGCGTGCCGCAGGGCGTTGGTGACGAGTTCGCTGACCAGGAGGGCGGCGAGGTCACCTACGCTGTCGAGGCCCCACAGCCGGAGCTGGTCGCGGACGGCGGTGCGGGCGGCGCGCACGGCGCCCGGATCCGCGTTGAAGGTCCATGCGGCCCAGTCGCCGTCGCCGTCGGTCACGCGGATCACTTCCCCGCCGAGGGAGTGCGGGAGTCCGGTGCGGAACCCCACCCATGTCCGGTTTCATGGGGTTAATGGGCACATACCCGATATCCCGGACCGCGTACCCCGTTCGACGGCGCATCGTGGCACGCACGGCGCGGGACGGCGCCCACGCCCCGTCACACCCGCGCCCGCACGCCGGAGTCGCGCTTCACACGCCCTCGCGCAGGCCGAGGTGGGCGAGGGTGTCGCGGACGGCGGGCACGTCGTGGTCGAGCCAGTCGACATCCCAGATCCGGTCGGGGGTGAGCCAGCGCAGTTCGTCGTGGTCCTGGAGGGGCCGCGCGGCGGCGGACCCGGGGCGCAGCCGCGCCGTCCACACCTGCATCACATACGGCGCCCGCAGCGCCCACTCCCCCGGCACCCGCTCCCCCGCCTCGGCGTCGACGCCGAACTCCTCGCGCAACTCCCGCACGACGGCGGCCTCCGGTGCCTCTCCCGGCTCGACCTTGCCCCCGGGCAGCTCCCAGCGCCCGGCGAGCTCGGCGGGCGCACTCCGGCGGGCGGCGAGCAGCCGCCCCTCGTGCCACAACGCCGCTCCGACCACCACGACCCGCTCACTCATGCGCCGGAGCCTACGGCAGGCCGGGGCCGATGCCGCCGGTGGCCGGGTCAGTCCGCGGAGGTTGCGTTCTGGCTGATGCGCTCGACCCAGTAGAGCTGCTGGTGTTCACGCCCGTCGAGGCTGTCCGCGATCTTCTCGGCCTCGGCGCGGGTCGCGTACCTGCCGACCCGGTAGCGATTGCCGTTGTCGTCCTGGCGCACGACGAGCCAGGGAAGAGTCACCGTGCCGTCGTTCATCGCTCCCCTCCACTTCCCGCCCGTGACCTGTGCCGCGCCCCGCCCGGTAAGGAAACCGCAGTCCGCATATGCCCGAGCCTACGCCTTACCTTCACTGAGCGAATACGCCTTTTCACAAAGAGGCACGCAACCGGCCAGTACGCAGGGGCGCACGGTGACGGATGCGCCGTGCGCGCGGGCCGACGCGTCCGGTCAGCGGCATACCGCCCGGTGCGGCACGCTCCGGGGGCGACCTGCGAGAACGGCCAGATTGCTACGGCGGCGGGGCAGCGCCGGGCCCGCCCGCGCGCCGGGGCGGACGCGCGGGCCGGGGGGCGCGCGGTGGAGCGCGAGGGGGTGGTGGGGCGGGAGCGGAACGGCGCTACTTCACCGGAAGGTGGTACGCGGCCCGGTAGCGGTCGGCGGGAATGACCACGTCCGCCGTCTCCACCGGCCGGCCGGAGGCGAAGTACGTGCGCTGGATGACCAGGACGACATGGCCGGGGACGCCGCCCAGCAGGACCAACTCCTCGGCGAGGCCGGGGCGGGCGCCGACCTCCTCGGTGACGTTGTCCACGATCACGTCGATGGCGCGCA
This sequence comes from Streptomyces speibonae, assembly GCF_984686075.1. Lineage (NCBI taxonomy): Bacteria > Bacillati > Actinomycetota > Actinomycetes > Kitasatosporales > Streptomycetaceae > Streptomyces > Streptomyces speibonae. Next base: position 2,885,899 of record NZ_OZ480260.1, read on the forward strand.
TGCGCTCGACGACGCCCATGCCGCCCAGCGGCCCCTTCTCGGGGAGCATCACCGGGGTCCGGCCGGTGAGGGCGAGCGGCTCCCAGGAGGTGGAGAGCATCATCGGCTCGCCGGCCTCCCGGAAGAGGTACTTGGTGCGCATCACGCGGTCGCCGCACTCGATGGCGAGCCGCCCGGCGACGGCGGCGCAGGCGTCCGTCTGCTCACTGCGGGACTCCCAGGTGCCGCGGACGCCCGCGTCGGCCTGCTCCTGGCGGAACGGCGTGGCCCCCCGCTCCGGACGGAACCCGGAGCGGGCCACGCGCCGGGGCACCGGGCGCTCGCGCACATACGTCCCCGAGCCGGAGCGGCCCTCGACGAGCCCCTCGGCCATGAGCACCTTGCGCGCCTCCAGCGCGACCGTGTCCGAGACGCCGTACTCCTCGCGGATCCTTGCCTGGGAAGGGAGCCGGGTGTGCGGGGGCAGCCGGCCGTCGACGATCTTCTTGCGGAGATCACCCGCGACGCGCAGGTACGCCGGCTGCTCACCGAAGGTCACGGGCCACTCCCATCAGGTTGTACAGACAGCAACAGCGTGGCAACCGTAGGTCGTGCCAGGCAAGCAAAGGCCAGAGAATCACTCGATGTGATGACATCTGCCGCGTGAGGGCTTTACCCAGGCACTTTCTCCCCGCTATGAGGGCCATCACACCTCCGTCGCACCGCTTTCCGGCGCCCTCCCACCGCTCTCGCGGTGCACGTGCGGGAGACGCCCCGGCCCAAAGCCTTGCGGGCGGTGACGGGCCTCGCCCCCGGGGAGATGCTCCCCGGGGGCGAGAGTGTGTCCGTGCGCGGGCGGCCGCGTCAGAACTGCAGGGCCCAGCCGTTGAGCCGGCCGGTGTCCCACCACGCGTTGTCGCTGACGCGCAGCTTCCAGGTGCCGTTCGCCGGCTCCGCGGAGGCGTCGACGGTGTAGGTGGTGCGGATGTCGTTCGCGCTGCCGCCGCTGCCGTACGACTTCAGCGTGTACGCCGTGCCGTCGGGGGCGACCAGCTGGATCTGGAGATCACCGATGTAGGTGTGGGTGATGTCGACCTCGACGGCCAGGTCCGAGGGAGCGTTGCCGGAGACACCGGAGACGGTCACCGGGGACTCGACGGTGGAGCGGTCGGCGATGGTGTAGCCGCTCGTGTTCTCGAAGCGGTCGCCGGGCGGGGGCGGGGTGGTGTCCCCGTCACCCACGTACAGCAGGCGGTTGGGCGATCCGCTGCCCGGGTTGCCGACGACGCCGGTGGTGGCGGCGGAGGTCAGCGCGGAGGAGACCTCGGCGGGGGTGGCCGAGGGGTGGCCGGCCAGGTGGAGGGCGGCGGCGCCGGCGACGTGCGGGCTCGCCATGGACGTACCGGAGATGGTGTTGGTGGCCGTGTCGCTGGTGCGCCAGGCGGAGGTGATGGAGGAACCCGGTGCGAACAGGTCCAGGACGGAACCGTAGTTGGAGTAACTGGCCCGGGCGTCGCCGGAGGTCGTGGCGCCGACGGTGATTGCCTCGGCCACCCGGGCCGGGGACTTGGTGGAGGCGTTGGTGGACTCGTTGCCGGCCGCGACGACGAAGGTGACGCCGGAGGCGATGGCGCCCCGGACGGCCGCGTCGAGGGTGCTGTCCGCCCCGCCGCCGAGCGACATGTTGGCGACGGCCGGCTTGACCGCGTTGCGCGCCACCCAGTCGATGCCGGCGACGACCTGGGCGGTGGTGCCGGAGCCGGAGTTGTTCAGCACCCGCACGCCGACGACCCGCGCCTTCTTCGCCACGCCGAAGGAGCTGCCCGCGACGGTGCCGGCGACGTGCGTGCCGTGGCCGTGGCCGTCCTGGGCGGTGTTGTCGTTGTCGACGGCGTCATAGCCGTAGGAGGCGCGGCCGCCGAAGTCGTTGTGGGTGATGCGGACGCCGGTGTCGATGACGTACGCCGTCACGCCCTCCCCGCCCGAGTCCGGGTAGGTGTAGGAGTTGTCGAGCGGAAGGCCGCGCTGGTCGGTCCGGTCCAGGCCCCAGGAGGGCGGGTTGGGCTGGGTGCCGGTGACGTGGAAGGTGCGGTTCTGGACCACGGTCGCGACGGCCGGGTCGGCGGCGAGACGTTTCGCCTCGGCCTCGGAGGCCTCCACCGCGTAGCCGTTGAGCGCCTTGGTGTAGGTGCGCTCGATGTCGGCGCCGTACTTCTCGGCCAGGGCGCGGCCCTCGGCGGAGCCGGAGCGGGCCTCGTCGGCCTTCAGGGTCACGAGGTAGCTGCCGGGGACGGCGTTCGGGGCGCCCGCGTACTGGATGCGGCCTTCGGGTGCGGCCGGGGCCGCGCCCGCGGGGAGAGCGGAGACCAGGCTCGCCACGAGGGCCGCGGTGGTCGCGGCGCCGAGGGTGGCCAGTCTTCGCCGGGGGTGACGCGTCACTGCCATGTGAGGGTTCCTCCTCGGTCGGTGGTGCGTGTGCTGTGGGGGGTGGTGCGCTCGACGCACACGTCGCGCGTGTGGCGCAACGAACCGGCCATTGGCAGGATCATGACAAACCACGGCGGCCAAGTCCGTGCGTCAGCGGAAAGATTGAGGGGTCCACAGGATTTGCACAAGGGGCCCTGCACCGACGTGACGGCCGGGACGGTGACAACGCGACACCGGGCGGCCCGCCGCACGGGGCGGGCCGCCCGGTCGGGTCCGGGTGGGTCCTCAGCCGTCGAAGGCCGTGGCGCGGGTGTGCTTCTCCCAGGCCAGGACGTCCTGGCGGACCTGGTCGAGATGGCCGAGGACCGTGTCCACCCCGTCGTCGCCGAGCGGCAGCCGCAGCGGCGCGTCCTGCGCCTCCAGGGCGGCCAGGATCACCGCCGCCGCCTTCGCGGGGTCGCCGGGCTGGCTGCCGTCACCGCCGGCGACCATCGCACGGGTCTCGGCGGCCTTGGCGTAGACGCCGCTGTCGGGACTCACCCCGGCCCTGCGGGTGTCGAACAGCGACGTCCGGAAGGAGCCCGGCTCGACGATCAGCACCCTGATGCCGAACTCCCGCACCTCGTCCGCCAGCGCCTCCGACATGCCCTCCAGCGCGAACTTGGTGCCGCTGTAGGCCCCGAATCCCGCGAAGGACATCTGCCCGCCCACGCTGCTCATCTGCACGATCGCCCCCGAGCGCCGCTCGCGCATGCCCGGCAGCGCGGCCCGCACCAGCGCGGCGGGCCCGAAGACGTGCACGTCGAACAGGTCGCGCAGCTCGTCGTCGGTGGTCTCCTCGAACGCCCCGACATGCGTACGGCCCGCGTTGTTGACCAGGACGTCGATCCACCCGTGCCGCGCCACGACGTCCCGCACCAGTTCCCCGGCGTCCTCGACGTCGGCGACGTCCAGACGCAGCGCCTCCACCTGGTCCGGGTGGGCGGCGACCAGGTCGTCCAGGGTCTCCGGCCGGCGCAGGGCGCCGACCACCACATCGCCGTCGGCGAGGGCCGCCTCGGCGATGGCCCGGCCGAACCCGCTGCCGGCTCCCGTGATCAGCCACACCTTGTTCATCTCGGCTCCTCGTGCCTCGGCTGTCCGTCGTTCCACCGACCACCCTGCCGCCGTGCCGTCCGGCCCGTCCAAGACCTACGCTGATAACCAATGGCTATGACGACCGACGTCCACCTGCGGGATCTGCGCTACTTCCTGACCGTGGCGGAGGAGCTGCACTTCACCCGAGCGGCCGAGCGCCTGTACGTCTCCCAGCCCGCCCTCAGCAAGCAGATCCGGGCGCTGGAGCGGCAGCTGGGCGTCACCCTGTTCCGGCGCGACCGGCACGGCGTGGCGCTCACCCCCGCCGGCGCGGAACTCCTTCCGCACGCCCGGCGCGTGCTGGCGGGGTGGGCGGAGGGGGCGGCCGCGGTGGAACGGGCGCGGGCCGCGCAGCGCAGCACGCTGGTCGTCGGCATGAGCACGAGCCCGGGCCGCGGGGGCCCGCTCCCGGCGATCCGGTCCCGCTTCACCGCCGCCCATCCCGACGCCGTGGTCCGGCTGCGCCAGGTCACCTGGGAGGACCCCACGGCGGGGCTCGCGGACGGCGAGGCGGACGTGGCGTTCGTCTGGCTCCCGCTGCCCGACGCCGGCCGGTACTCCTGGACGGTGGTCGCCGAGGAGCCGCGTCTGGTCGCCCTCCCCGACAGCCACCCGCTGGCCGCCCGCACCGACCTCACCCTCGCGGACCTCGCCGACGAGCCGTTCCTGGCCCTGCCCGAGGCCTCGGGCGTGCTGCGCGACCACTGGCTGGCCCTCGACGAACGCCCCGGCGGCCCGCCGCGCATCGGCGCGGAGATCGCGGGCACGGAGGAGACCTACGAGGCGCTGGTCGCCGGCCTCGGCATCTGTCTGGTGGCCCGGGGAAACGCCCCTCTGATCACCCTCGGCGGCGTCACGACCCGGCCCGTGCACGGCCTCTCCCCCTCCCGCTACGCCCTGGCCTGGCGCACCGAGGACGCCGGCCGCCCGCTGGTACGGGGGTACGCGGAGGCCTGCCGGACGGTGGCCCGGCGGGCCGCTCCGCCCCCGTCCGCGCCCTCCCGGTAGCCGGGCGGGTCCGGCGCAGGCGCGGCCCCCCGCGCTGTGCCGCACGCCTCACTCTCCGCGAGGTTACGCGCAATCAACAGCCCCTGCCCGTAAGGTTTTTGGCGCGACCCGGACAGGGGTCGGTACGGGTTGACGCGCGGGCGGAAAGGTCAGGAACAGATGATTCCGGGTCGTGACCTGCTCGCGCGCCGAAGGTGGCCGCTCCGCCGGAACCGTGCCCGCCGGCCGGCGCACAAGCTCCGAAGAGGAAGACGTGGACGCATGACCGCACCCCCCAGTCCCCAGGGCACGGCCACGGGCTCGTTATCGGGCTCGTTATCGGGCTCGTCACCGGGCCCGTTACCGGGGCCGTTGTCCGGGCTCCCGGCGCATCCGGAGATGCCGCCCTTCACCGTCCTGCTGGGCACCGACTACGCAGGCAAGTCCACCGCGCTGGCGGAACTCGCCCGGATCTCCCCCGAGGTACGGATCGTCTCCGCCGACGAGGAACTGCTCGGCCCGGGACACTCGCTGATCACCCGGCTGCGCCGCGCACTCGTGGGCGATGTGATGCCCGCCCTGCACCGCGACTACTCGCCCGACTTCATGCTCACGATGCTCCAGACGGCCGTGCTGCACCTGCGGGACAGCATCGCGCGCAGCGGCGGAGACACCCCCGTGCTGGTGGACTCGTACTACTACAAGATCCTCGCCAAGTGCCGCCTCGAAGGGCTGGACCGGCACCCCCTGTTCGACTGGTGGCGCTCCTTCCCCCAGCCCCAGCAGGTCATCTTCGTGGGGGTGTCCCCGGAGACCGCCTGGCTGCGCTGCGGCAAGGGCCGCGACCTCAACCCGCTCGAGTACTACGGCACCCGCCCCGACCGGGTGTCCTTCACACGGTTCCAGGCGGACCTGCACCTGGCGATACGCCAGGAGATCGGCTCGCTGCCCGTGTCGTTCATCGGCGAACAGGACCGGGTGTCCTCCGTCGCCCAGGGAATACGAGAGGTGCTGGTCGCGCATGAACCTGTCCGATGAATGGGCGAACCCCGACCGTGTCCGCCGCTACCGGGAGCGGGTCCTCGGTGAACGGGAGGGCATGGCCGCCGCCCTCGGCGACGCCGCGGAGCAGCAACGGCGCGTGCTGCGCGAGCTCGTGGAGTTCAACGCGGACACCGAGTACGGGCGCGCCCACGGATTCGCGTCCGTGCGTGAGGCGGCCGACTTCCGCAAGGCCGTCCCCGTCAACGACTACGCCGCGCTGTCGCCGTACATCGAGCGCATGGCAGCCGGGGAGAGCGCGGTGCTCAGCGCCGACGACCCCGCCGTCTACTTCACCAGCAGCGGGACGACGGGCAAGCACAAGAAGATCCCGGTCACCCCGGCCTTCATGCGGCACACCTTCTTCCCCTTCTACTTCGCCGCCTGGGCACCGCTCATCGAGGCCCACCCCGACGTGCTGGAGCGGCCCGACGCGGTCCTGAACCTCAAGCACGACCCCCTGTCCGCACCTCCCGTCACGGCCTCCGGGCTGCCCCATGTGGGCGCCAGCCAGGTCGACTTCGGCGCCAAGTTCGGCGAGCCGCTGTCCGCCGAGCCCGGCACGGGAGCGCCCTGGGGCGTCCTGCCGGTGCCCGTCGAGGCGAACGAGCACCTGGAGAAGGCCTACCTGCGGCTGCGGCTCGCGGCCGTGAGCGACGTGCGCCTGGTCATCGGGATCAACCCGGCGATGGTGGCGGCACTGCCGTACCAGCTGCGGCTGTGGTGGCCCCGGCTGGTGAAGGACATCCACGACGGCACGCTCGGCGGGCTGCCGCACACCCACCCCGACCCGGCGCGGGCGCGCGAACTGGAGCGGCTCGCCGGCCACTTCGGCACCATCCGCCCGGCGCACCTGTGGCCCCGGATGCGGGCGCTGTTCTGCTGGACCACCGGCATGGCATCCCTGTACCTGCCGCGGCTGCGGGAGGAGTTCGGGGCCGGAGTGGCAACGTTGCCAGCGCCCGTCGCCGCATCCGAGGGACCGGTCGGCGTGGCCCTCGACCGGCACACCTCGGCCTGCTCCCTGACGGTCGGCGCGTCGCTGTACGAGTTCCTCGACGCCGACGAGGACCTGACCCCGGACGCCACGACGCTCACCTGGGACGAGCTGGAGGAAGGGCGGGACTACCACGTCGTCTTCAGCCACATCGGCGGGCTGTACCGCTACGCGGTGGGTGATGTGGTGCGTGTCGTCGACCGCGTGGCCGGGGTGCCCCGGGTGTCGTACGCCGGGCGTGCCACCCGGTCCAGCGTCGCCGGGGAGCGCCTGCGCGACGCCCAGGTCATCCGGGCGCTGGACGAGGCGGGCCGGAGCACGGGGCTCGACGTGCGCAACGCGGCCTGCCGGGCCGACGACGGGGACGGCGGTGTGCCGTTCTACACGTTCGCGCTCGCCGGGTACGGGGCGTGGTCGGCCGCGGAGACCGAGCGTTTCGCCGCCCTGCTCGACACCGCGATCGGCCGTGAGTCGCGGGACTACCGCGCGGCGCGCGCCGAGGGCCGGCTGGGCGCGCCGACGGTGCGCCTGCTGGACGAGGAGGCGTTCCTGAGGGACTGGCACACCGCCGTCGCGACGGGTGTCCGGCCCACCCAGGTGAAGGACCGGCTCTTCCGGCAGGACCCCGCCCTGTGGGAACGACTGACCGGCACCGCGGTGCCCGGTCGGGAAGGACAGTGATGACCGGCACCCTGAACGCGGTCGAGCGTACCGCCCTGCTGACCGCCGCCCTGCGCGCGGCGGAGACGGGCCGCGAGGACCGGCTCTTCGACGACCCCTACGCCGCCCCGCTGGCCGGGGACACGGGATTCGCCCTGCTGCGGGAGCTGCGCGAGGCGACGCTGCCGCCCGGCGAGGAGCGCAGCGCCCCGAGCACCCCGGACTACAACGCCATCCGCACCCGCTTCCTGGACGAGTACCTCCACGACGCGGTCCACCGCGACGGCGTCGCGCAGATCGTCCTGGCGCCCGCCGGCATGGACTCGCGCGCCTACCGCACCGACTGGCCGGCCGGCACCCGCTACTTCGAGCTGGACCGGCCCGCCGTACTCGCCCACAAGGAGGAACGCCTCGCCTCGGAGCGGCCCCGGGTGGACCGGCGTGCCGTGCCGCTCGACCTCGCCGCACCCGGGTGGGAGGACGAGCTCCTGCGGGCCGGCTACGACCCGGACCGCCCGTCGGTCTGGCTGGTGGAGGGGCTGCTCTACTACCTCGCCGAGGAGGACGCGCACCGCCTGCTGGAGCGGGTGGCCGCCCTCATGGCACCGGGCAGCCGGATCGCCGCCGACCTCGTCAACGCGGCGGCGCTGACGCTGCCGGACGTCCAGGTGCTGCTGAAGGTGTTCGCCGACTGGGGCTGTCCCTGGGTGTTCGGCACGGACGAGCCCGAGGCGCTGTTCGCGGCGCACGGCCTGAAGGCCGAGGCGGTACAGCCCGGCGAGCCGGCCGCCGACTACGGCCGCTGGCCGGATCCGGTGCCTCCCCGCTCCGTGCCGGGGGTGCGGCGGGTGTTCTTCGTCCACGGGCGGAAGCAGCCGGCGTGAGCGGCACCGTGACCGCACCGGAGAGGACCGCCGACGGCCGGGAACGGCCGCCGGGCAGGCCCCGTGTGCTGCTGGCGCCGATCACCGTCACCCCCTCCAAGCCGCTGACCCCCAGTCACCTCAAGGGGCTGCTGTGGACCGACGTGATGTACCGGGCGAGCAGCCGGGTCGCGGACGTGACGTACCGCTACAGCCCCACCGCCTATCACCTCACCGAACAGACCCTGGGGTTCTGGGAGTACCTCGACCGCGCGGTCGGGGACGCCGACTACTCCGGTCTGTCGGAGGAGGAGATAGGGGAGCTGTACGTCGGGTACCGGGCGGAGGAGGAACGGCCCGGCGCCGCCGCGCTGCGGCCGTACGCCGAGGCGGTCGAGGAGGACGGCTGGGTGCATCCGGCCGGGGCGCGGGTGCTCCAGCTGTGGGCCGGGCACTACGCGCGCCTGGGCATGCACGACCCCGGGCTGCGGGAGCACCAGCCGCCCGCGCTGGGGGCCGAGCAGTCACTCGAGCGCCTCGCCGAACTCGGGTTCTGCCTCGATCTGCGCCACTGCGGCGGCCCGGTGTACCTGGACGCCACCCGGTACGGGCTGCCGCTGCGCCAGATCGTCGACCCCGACGGCCGCCCGAACTACCTGGCGTGCATGATGCGGGAGCTGCTGCCGCTGGCCGGGTCCTTCGACGAGATCGTGCTGCTCTACGACCGCGAGCTGGAGGCCGACTACCACCTGGTGGAGCGGGTGCTGGCGGCGAGCGGCGCCGCGGTCCGCCGGGTGGTGCTGGGCCGGGTGCCGATCGACGGCCGGATCCGGTCGGCGCGGCACGGCGGCTGGGAGGGGCACACCGTCGGCGCGCTGCTGCGGGAGCTGGGCGAGGAGTACGACGACCAGGTGCTGCGGCTGGGGGTGCGCCTGTACTTCATCGCGGTGCTCGGCGCGGGACAGCAGCAGTCGTTCCGGTGGGAGGTGCTGCGCCAGAGCATGGCCCGGGCCTCCCGGCTGCTCTCCGGCGACCGCGCGCGGGACCCGGCGCCGGTCGCGGAGGTGCTGGCCCGTCACCGCAAGGACCACCTCCACGTCAATCCCTACCGCCTGACCGCCGGCCTGCTGGCCAGGCATCGCCCCGCTCCCGCCCGGGACCTCCTGGAGGCGGTCTACCTGTGATCATCTCCCAGCAGTTGCTGCGCGCCGAGAACGCCCGGCGCATACGCGAGGCGCGGCCGGAGCTGGCCGAGCGGTTCGACCTGCTGACCGAGGAGGGGCTGCTGGCGGCCCAGCGGGACATGGCTGCGGTGGGCGCGGAGCCGAAAGTGCTCGCGGTGTGCGTGCTGCGCGACCTCGACCTGCCGTCCTGGATCAGGGAGACGTACGCGTTCGCGCGCGGCGTCCGAGGGGAGACGGCGGCCGCCTGGCGGCGCGACTTCACCCGGACGGTGTTCCTGGTCGGCAATCCGGCCCAGGTGCGGGAGCGGTTCCGCTTCGCTCACATCGCCCAGGACGCCTCGACCGCCTGGCTCGGGCCGGGGCCCGCCGAGGAGAGCACCGCCCTGCGCCGGCTGCTCAAGCTGTTCCCGGCGACCGCCGGGCCGCCCGCCGTGCCCCGGACGGCCGTGGAACTGCCCGCGGACGGACCGCCCGGCGACCGGGCCCCGGTGCAGCGGGAGCTGTACCTGGCCACGGCCGGTCCGACGGCCGCGGACCGCCTGGTCCATCTGCACCATCTGCTGAGCGAGGCGGTGCTCGACGGTGTCCTCGGTCCCGGCGACCGGCTGCTGCTGCGGCCGGTCCCGCGCCTGGTCGGGATCGCGGGCCCGTTCGGGGCCCTGCGGATCGTTCCCTCGCCGGAACGGCCCCAGGAACTGCACGCCCTCGCCGCCCTCGGTCCGGCCCGTCTGCTTCGGCAGGAGGAGTGAGGAAGGAGGCGGCGCGGGGCGCGTCGGGCGCGGCACGACGTCGCCCGAGGGGGCCGAGCGGGCCGACGCGGTCCTGAGCGCGGGTGGCGTCCGGGTGTGCGCACACCCGGACGCCACCCGAGGGGCCACGGGCCCACGCAGTCCTGAGCGCATGAGGCACGCGGACGTGCGCGTACCCGGACGCCGCGTCGCCTTGCGGCGTGCGGCATCGGGTGCGCCTCACAGGCCATGGCTGAACGTGGGGCGACGAGCGGTGGTCAGGTGGCCGGGGTCCGGTGGGAGGACAGGGCGCAAGGCAGCTCGACGGTGACCCGGGTGGGACCGCCGGCCGGGCTGTCGAGGGCGAGGGTGCCGTCGAAGGCGCCGAGCCTGCGCTCGATGCCGGCCGGCCCGCCGCCCCGCGCCGGATCCGCGCCGCCCCTGCCGTCGTCGGTCACGGTGATCCGCAGCCTCCCGTCGTCGTGGCGCAGGTCGACCGGGACGTGCTCGGCCTCTATGTGCTCGGCCACGGCCGGGGGCGGTGCTGCCTACACCCCGACGGTCCGCTGATCCAGCAGCCCCTCGCCGCACAGCTCTGTCCACAGCTCCGGCGGGACCGGTGCGGCGAACGCCTCGGCATTGCGCCGCACCTCCTCGGCGGTGCGCATGCCGACGGCGATGCCCGCGACCGCGGGGTGGAGCAGCGGGAAGGCCATGGCGGCCTGGGGGACGGTGACTCCGTGCGCCTGGCAGACGTCGGCGATCCGGTGGACCCGCTCCACCAGTTCGGGGGTCGCGGAGCCGTAGTCGTAGCGGGCTCCCGCGGAGGGCCGCTCGGTGGCCAGGAGACCGGAGTTGAAGACGGACGCGGCCACCACCGACACTCCGTGCTCGAGGCAGGCCGGCAGCAGATGGTCCAGGGCGCTGTGGTCGAGCAGGGTGTAGCGCCCGGAGAGCATCACCACGTCCGGGTCGGCCTCCCGCACCAGGCGCGTGAGCTTGCCGGCGTCGTGCATGCCCGCGCCGATCGCCCCGACGAGGCCCTCGGCGCGCAGCTGAGCCAGCGCGGGGTAGCCGTCGCGCAGCGCGTCCTCGAAGTGCTGTTCGGCGTCGTGCAGGTAGAGGACGTCGATCCGGTCGAGGCCGAGGCGGGTGAGGGAGTCCTCGACGCTGCGGCGGATGCCGTCGCGGGTGAAGTCCCACACCCGTCGGTGAGTGGCCGGGACGGCGAAGGAGTCGTCCGTCCGCCCCCGCGCGTCCTGCGGCACGAGCAGCCGCCCGACCTTGGTGGACAGCGTGAACCCGGCCCGGGGCTTGCCGCGCAGCAGGTCCCCGATCCGGCGCTCGGAGTGGCCGATGCCGTAGTGCGGCGCGGTGTCGAAGTAGCGGATGCCCGACTCCCAGGCGGCGTCCAGCGCCCGGGCCGCGGTGGCGTCGTCCAGCGGCTCGAACAGTCCGCCCAGCGGACCGCCGCCGAACCCCAGCCGGGTGATCTCGGCATCCGTACGCCCCAGCCGATGGGTCTCCATGAGCCGTCTCCCCTTCGCTCCCCGCACAGCTCGGTCAACGGGACCCACCTTGCCACGAAGCGGGGCGTGCGGCCGCCGAGTTATTGCCTCGAGCGATCACGCGGGGCTCCACCCGACGGCGGGAACGGGCGGGCCGGCCACGGCCCGCCCCCCGAGGGCGCCGACGGCCCCCGGTCCGCGACTCGCGCCTCAGGCCGACTCCCGCAGCACCAGTCGGTCGTCTCCTGGCTCGGCCACGACGCGAAGTTCGTGACCGACACCAGCCGCAACGGCAACGGATCGAACGGCGAGTGGTGCAACCCGCCCGGCCGCCGACTCGGCACCCCGGCCCAGGTGGGCGCCGACCCCACCGGTGGCGGGAGGGTGTCTCAGGTGGCTGCGAGGGCCTCTGTGGGTGGCAGGCGGGCGGCTCGCACGGCTGGGTAGAAGCCGGCCAGGCCGCCGATGACGAGTGTCGCGCCGAGGCCGCCGGACATCGCCCACGCGGGTACCACGGAGGGCCAGCCCTGGTAGGTGGCGTAGCCGCCGGTCACGCCGATGCCGAGCAGGATGCCTCCCACTCCGCCGAGGGCGGACAGCAGCAGGGACTCGCACAGGAACTGGGTGCGGATCTGGCCGCGGGTCGCGCCCAGCGAGCGGCGCAGGCCGATCTCGGCGCGGCGTTCCAGCACGGAGATGACCATGGTGTTGGCGACGCCGACGCCGCCGACGAGCAGCGCGACCGCGCCGAGGCCGAGCAGCAGCCCGCCCAGCGTCTCGTCGGTGGCTTCCTTGGCGGCGAGGGCGTCGGAGGGTCGGGAGACCTCTACGGCGCTGGGGTCCTCGGGGTTGGCGGTGGCGCCGAGCACGGCCTGGACGTCGGAGACCGCCGCGGGCTGTGCGCGGGTGTACACGGTCGTCGGATGGCCGTCGTAGCCCAGCTCCCGCTCGGCGACCGGCCGGCCGACCAGCGCGGCGGAGTCCAGTTCGGGGACGAGCTCGTTGGCCGCGAGGAGTCCGACCACGGTGAACCAGCGCCCGCCGAGCCACACCTGGACGTCGGGCCCCGACTCGTGCACGGCCAGCTGTTCGGCGGCCTTCAGGCCGAGGACGACGGCCGGGTACCGCTCGTTGGCGCTGTTGAGCCACTGACCGTCGGTGATCTCGGTCCCCAGCGTCTTCATCAGGGCGGTGTCGGCCGCGTAGACGCCGATGCCGCCCGTCTCCGTCGCCGGGACGTGGTCGTTGCGGTAGACCTTGGCGTCCGTCAGACCGACCGCGGCGGCCGACTCGACGGGGCCGATCCGCTGGACCATCTCCACCGCCTCGTAGGGCAGACGGGCCTCTCCCCCGCCGAAGGACTGGCCGGGTCCGACGGTGAGCAGGTTGGTGCCCAACGCATCCAGCCTGCGGTTCAGTTCCTCCTGGCTGGAGGTGGAGATGCCCACGACGCCGATCATCGCGGCGATGCCGATGGCGATGCCCAGTGCGGAGAGGAAGACCCGCAGGGGGCGCGAGCGCAGGCCGGAGCCGCCGACCCGGAGCACGTCCGCGGGGGACAGCCGGGCCGGGCGGGGGCGTTCCCGCCCGGGGCGGGGTGGTGCTGCCGTGCTCATGTCCCCATCCCCTGGTAGCTCCCTCGCCGGCCTGCGGCCTGGATGTCCGAGTCGTGTTCGATACGGCCGTCCTTGATCCGGACCTCGCGTGGCAGGGAGGCGGCGATGTCCCGGTCGTGGGTGATGACCACGACCGTCGTTCCGGACCGGTGCAGGTCGTGCAGCAGTCCCATCACGACGGCGCCGGAGCGGGAGTCGAGCGCGCCGGTGGGTTCGTCGGCGAGCAGGAGCGGCGGATCGCCGAGCACGGCGCGGGCGATGGCCACGCGCTGCTTCTCCCCGCCGGACAGCTGGTGCGGTTCGTTGTGGAGCCGGTGTCCGAGACCGACGCGGCGCAGCGTGCGCTCGGCGAGGCGGCGCCGCTCGGCGCGCGGCTTGCTGCTGTAGAGCAGTCCGTCCGCGACGGAGTCCACGGCCGGCACACCCGGGGCGAGGTGGAAGGACTGGAAGACGAACCCGATCGTCCCGGCGCGCAGCGCGGACAGCTCGCGGTCGCTGAGGTCCTCGACGGCGTGACCGTCGACGCGGACCGTGCCGGCCGAGGGACGGCTCAGTGTCCCCATGATGTTGAGCATCGTGGACTTGCCGGAGCCCGACGGGCCGACGATGGCGAGCAGTTCGCCGCGGCGGACGGTCAGATCGGCGCCGGCCAGGGCGGTCACGTCCCCGTACGTCTTGGACACCCCGGCCAGTTCGATCACGGGCGCGGTCACTTCGGGACCCCCACGACCAGGCCGTCGGTGACGCCCTCACCGGACACCTCGACCATGCCGCCCGCGAACATGCCGAGGTCGACCGGAAGGTACTCGATGCCCGTGCTGCCCACGGTCTCCAGGGCGTAGCCGCCCTCCCGCAGTGCCACCAGCGCGTTGACCGGCACCGTGAGCACGTCCTCGCGGGACTCCGCGGCCAGGGTGACCTCGACCGGGGCCGCCTGGTAGCGGCCGAGCCTCTTCTGGTCCCCGACCTTCAGCTCGACGGGAAGGGTGGCCTCCCCGGCACCGCTCCCGCCGGAGCCGGCCCCGCCCTCTTCGCCGCCGGCCACGGCCGTGGCCGCGGTCCCGATGTCGGACACCTCGGCGTCGACCGAGGTGCCGTCCGGGAGTTCGACCGTGGCCCGGGTGGCGTTCTCGCCGTCCTCGACGAGGTCCTCGAACTTCGCTTCGAGGTCGACGGTGATGATCCGCTCCGTGCCGGTCCAGGTGAGCACGTCCCCGGCGGGAGCGGAGCCGCGTGGGGCCCTCACCTCGGCGACCCGCCTGGCGCCGGAGGCGACGACCGCGTCCCCGGCCCGCACGGTGCCGGTCTCCTCGCGGCCGAGGTCCTCCTGCCAGGCACGTACGGCGTCGTCCGTGCCCTGCGTGAACTCCTCGTCGACGGTGAAGCCCGTGTAGCCGAGGGCGGAGAGGTTCTTCTCCAGCAGTTCGACGTCCTTGCCCTCGCTGCCCACGGCGAGCGTGCGGTAGAGCGGGGTGGAGCCGTACAGCAGCGGCACCTTCTCCTCGTCGACGCTGTAGACGGCCTCGCCGCGTTCGATCGTCTCGCCCGCGGCGGGCAGCCAGGTGATGATGCCGGCGCCGGTGTCGCCGGACGACTGGCCGGACTGGCCGCCCTGAGCGGACGGGTCGCCGGAGCCGCTCGCGGCGGGGGCCCGGACGGCGGTGGCGCTGCCGTATCCGAGCGTGCCGTCGACGGTCTCGGTACGCGTCAGCGTGGTGCGCTGCACCTTGGCGGTCCTGGGCGGGCCCGACGGGGCCGCGGCGACGGGTTCGCCGTCACCGCCGAGGGCTCCGGTGGCGGCGACGGCACCCGTCGCGGTCACGGCGATCGCGGCGAGCAGGATCAGTGAGGTGCGCAGCCGGTGCCGCCTGCGGCGCGTGGCCGGCGCGGACTCGGCCCGGTCGTCCTCGTGGTTCGCGCCGTCCATGAGAGGGTGCGGCTCCCGCGCGGTGTCCTGGGTGGTCACTCTCCGGCGCTCCCGCTTCCGGCCGGCATCGTGTCGCGGCACTGCTCCATGGCGTCCTGGAACCCGGGATCGTCCCGCTGCTCCCGCACACTGTCGTCGAAGCCCTCGGGGCCCGGGTCCTCCATGTCCACGCCCTGTTCCCGCATGCAGCCGGCGAACTTCCGGGCCTCCTCCTGATCGAACTGCCGCTCAGTGGCCAGGGACTGCGGCATCAGGTCCCGGCACGCGGTCATGACCTCTTGCATCTTCTCCGTGTCCACGCCACCGCCCGTGACGCTGCCGCGGTTGAGCTCTCCGGTCTCCGGGTCGGGGTCCTCCATGGCGACACCGTGCTCACGCACACAGTCGACGAATTCCTGGGACTGCTCGGCATCGCTCCTGTCCGCACCGGGGGCGGCGGAGGTGCCGTCGCCCACGGAAGCGACCTGCGACGTCTCGTCGCCGGAGCTGCCACACCCCGTCAGCAGACCCAGTGCCAGCACCGCGGTGGCGGGCACGGTGAGTGCGCGGATCATCAAGGTCCTTCGCATCGTTGCCACTCCTCTTCTCGGTACGCCGCCGGCTGCGGACCAGCCGGCCGGCCGTACGGGTGGCGATGCTGGCAGGGCAGGTTCAAAGCAGCCTGCGGTGAACCTCGAAGCCACCTGGGAATAGCTGTGTCTCCGCGCCCGCGCGCGATCGGCCGCGGCTACGTCGCTGCGGTGCACGGCAGGACGACCCGGAACGTGGCACCCGCTCCCGGTACGGCGGCGGCCAGCTCGATACGCCCCCCGTGTGCCTCGACGAGCGCGGCGGCGATGGACAGGCCGAGTCCGCTGCCGCCGCCCGTGCGGGCCGGGTCGGCGCGGTAGAGGCGCTCGAAGACGTACGGGGCGTGCTCGGGCGGGACGCCGGCTCCGGTGTCCGCCACCTCGACCACGGCCACGGGCGTGCCGGGCGGCGGCGCGGTGCCGACCCCCACAGCGGCCGGGCCGGCGAGCGGGGCCCGCGCCGGTCCGAGGCGGACGGTGATCCGTGCCTGTCGCGGTGTGTGCCGGTCGGCGTTGACGAGGAGGTTGGCGAGGACCTGCCGCAGCCGGAGCGGGTCGCCGGTGACGGTGACCGGCCCGGGGGAGCCGGTCCCGCCGAGACCGGTCAGCCGCACCGTGCGCAGCGGCGAGCGGGCGTGCAGATCCCGTACGACCTCGGCGGCCAGCTCCAGCAGGTCGACGGGGCGCCGCTCGGGCAGCCGCCGCTCGTCGAGCCGCGCGAGCAGCATCAGATCCTCGACGAGCACGTCCATCCGGCAGGCCTCCTCCTCGATGCGCCGCATCCCGTCGTCGGCGTCGCCGCCGCGCCGGGAGAGCTCGGCGAAACCGCGGATGGAGGTGAGCGGGGTGCGCAGCTCGTGCGAGGCGTCGGCGAGGAAGCGCCGCAACCGCTGCTCGGAGGCCGTACGCGCGGCGAATTCGGACTCGACCCGGCCGAGCATCAGGTTCATCGCGCGTCCGAGCCGCCCCGGTTCGGTGTGCGGGTCGGTGTCGGTGACCCGCCGGGTGAAGTCACCGGCCGCGATGGCCTCCGCGGTCGTCTCCATCCGCGTCAGCGGCCGCAGGCCCAGGCGGACGACCAGCGCGGCGGCGCCGCCGAGCAGGGCGAGAACGACCGCCATCACGATCGCGTCGATCAGCAGCAGCCGGTCGGTGGTCTCCTCGACCTGCTGAAGACGGGTGGCACCGACGGTGAAGGCACCGGTCGCCGACGGCTCGCCGACGTGCACACGCCAGTCGCTGCCGCCGTCCGCGGCCGGCACCGTGAACAGCGATCCGGCCCTCTCCAGCAGCTCCGCGGCGTCCGGCAGCGCGGGCTCGCCGTACTCGGGCTGCTCGGGGACGCCGGTGACCGGCTCCCCGTCCTTGTAGAAGTAGATGATCGAGTCGAACCGCAGGGCGAGCAGGTCGTCCGCGTCCGACCGGCCCTTGGCGAACCGCTCCAGCTCCTGTGGGCCGGCTCCGTCGAACCGTTCTGCCTGGGCCCGTCCGCTCATGGACCTGAGCTGCGCGTCGACCCGGTCGACCAGGTAGGAGTTCAGCAGGAGCAGCCCGGCGGCGTTGGCCCCGAGCACCGCCAGCGCGGTCAGCCCCGTGGCGATCACCGTCAGACGCGAGCGCAGTGTCCAGTGCTGCCAGCTGCGCGGACGCGGCATCAGCCCTCCCCGCGAGGCAGCCGCAAGGTGTACCCCACGCCGCGCACGGTGTGCAGCAGCGGCGGTCCCGCTGAGTCGATCTTCTTGCGGAGGTAGTAGACGTAACTCTCCACGATGCGGCTGTCGCCGCCGAAGTCGTAGCTCCACACCCGGTCCAGGATCTGCGCCTTGCTGACGACACGGCCGGTGTTCTCCAGCAGGAAACGCAGCAGGTTGAACTCGGTCGGCGACAACGCGACGGCGCGCCCGCCACGCTGGACGGTGTGGGCGTCCTCGTCGAGCTCCAGGTCGGCGTAGCGCAGCACGCCGTCGCGTCCGGGCTCCTCCCGCGCGCTGCCCGCCGCCTGCGTGCGACGCAGAATCGCACGGATACGCAGCACGATCTCCTCGAGGCTGAAGGGCTTGGTGACGTAGTCGTCGCCACCCGCCGTCAGGCCGGCGATCCGGTCCTCCACGGTGTCCCGGGCGGTGAGAAAGAGGACCGGCACGTCATGGCCGGTGGCACGCAGCCGTCGCGCGACCTCGAAACCGTCGATGTCCGGCAGCATCACGTCGAGAACGACGATGCCCGGCCGTGCCGACTCCGCCGCCGTCAGCGCCTCGAAACCGCCGGCCGCGGTGACGGTCCCGAAACCGACGAGACGCAAGGTCTGCGAGAGCAGATCGCGGATGTTCGGCTCGTCGTCGACGACGAGCACCGTGGTCCGGGCAGCGGCATCAGTCACGGCACCATCCGTACAGCAGGAACCTCAAAGAATCCTGAGAGCCGCGGACGCCTCCGCCGGTCGCACCGGAGGCGTTCCAGCCGTCGGCGGGGCCGCGGGGTTCTCCTCGACGGCTGCGGAGACGAGACCAGGAAACCGAACGGGATCCGCACCCTCATCCGCGATGTACGGCGTCCAGGGCTTCGGTGAAGTAGACGGCGAGCGGCCGGTCCGCGTCGGCTCGGGTCCAGGCCTCTCCGGCAACGTCGAGACATGTGATCGCACTCGCCACGACGGCCGCGGCACGCAGGTCGGCCGTTTCCTCGGGCGGGCCAAGGCGCCGGCGCACCTCGGGGAGGAGGTCGGACTGCCAGCGCAGGTGCTTCTCGATGCTGCGGGCTCGCAGGGACGGGCTGCCGTACATCATCCGTGCGACCGCGAGCGTGCGCTCGTCGTCCTCTTCCGCGTCTCCGACGGCCAGGATCGCGGAGCGCAGCGCCGTCCACAGATCCTCTTCATCGGGACGCTTGGCGAGTTCGGCACTCACCTTCGCGCCCTCATCGGCAAGGTCGCCGAGGACGATGTCCTCTTTCGTTCCGAAGTAACGGAAGAACGAGCGCCGGGACACGCCCGCCACGGAAACGATCTCGTCGATCGTGGTCCGGTCGAACCCCTTCCGGAGGAAGAGGTCCATGGCGACCTGGGCGATCTCCGCCTGGACGGAACGACGTGTCCGGTCCCACAGCCGCTCCGCCGAACCTGCGCTTTCCGTCATGCGATCAGCATAGCCACGCGTCACCCCTGCCTTTCGGCGGTCATCGGCTCTGTGCCATGGCGCGGGTCATCGTCCGTCCGACGGTTCGGGTCATCCGACGGCGGCCGAGCAGACGCGAGACACCGGCGACGACCCGGTTCCCGCCTCCGACGATGACGCTCGGCTGCGGGTTGCGGCGGTCGAGCGCCCCCAGCGCTGTCCGGACGACCGCCGAGGCCGGCATCCGCCGGGCGTTGCCGCTCGCGCTCTCGCCCGCCACGTCGAAGAACTCCGTCTGCGTCGCCCCCGGGGAGACGGCGAAGACCGTCACGCCCGAACCCCGCTCCTCGTACCAGAGCGCCTCGGTGAAACTGAGCACGAACGCCTTGGACGCACCGTAGACGGCCATGGTGGGACTCGCGCTGTACGCGGCCATGCTCGCGATGTTGATCAGGAAGCCCTCTCCCCGCTCGCGAAGGCGCGGCAGGAAGGCATGGCTGATCTCCACGACCCCGAGGACATCGAGCGCGACCTCGGCCTTGAGCCGATCGAGCTGTTCGTCGCGGAAGAACCCGTGGTTGGCGACACCTGCGTTGTTCACCACTCCGGCGACATCGATCCCGAGCCGGTCCGTCTCGGCACGCAGCGCTTGCCCCGCCCCCGGTTCCGTCAGATCCATCGGCAGGGCCACGGCACGAGCGCCGTGGGAAGCGGACAGCTCCGAGGCCAGCGCCTCAAGGCGGGCGGCGCGGCGGGCGACGAGCACGGTGTCATGGCCGCGGCCCGCGAGCTGTCGTGCGAACTCGGCGCCGATGCCCGAACTCGCCCCGGTGACGAGTACCGCTCCCGATGTGTTCATACCTTTCCCGCCTTCTCGTGTGCATGGGTTGGTCCCTGACCAACACAGTTACCGTATGCCAGTCTGGCACCAAGTGCCAGGATGGCATACGGTCACCTCACCACGGGAGCGACGCTCCGTCGCCCCAGAGAGGAAAGGGCCATGAGCGAAGCGACCCACCCATCCGCGGCGCAGCGGAGAAGCAGAGGTCGTCACGTCCTGTTACTGATCACGTCGGCGGTGGTGGCGTGGACCCTGGCGACGTCCCTGCCCACGCCCCCGTTCGTTCCCACCGCCGGCACCCGTTCCGCTGACGCTCCGCCGACGAGCGGGTCGCCGGTTCGTTCGTGCGAGAGCATGATCGACGTGCGGCTGCCCGGCAGGACGGTCGAGAGCGCCACTTCGGTCAGTGCCTCGGAAGACCTCCCGGCCTACTGCGACCTTCAGCTCACGGTGACCGACCCTCCGTCCGATGCGTCCTTCCGGGTCGGGATGTTCCTCCCCTCCTCGGCATGGAACGGGCGGTTCGTCGGTACCGGTGGCGGTGGCTTCGTGGGCGGGGGGCCGGACGAGCCGTGCGGCCGGTACGACCCGTGCTCCCTGGCTGCCGGATACGCCACGGCGAACACCGACGCCGGAGTACCGACGACGGACAACCAGGGGGAGTTCGCGCTCAACCCCGACAACACCCTCGACACGCCCGTCATCAACGTCTGGAATCACCTGTCGATCCATCAGACAGCCGTCAGCGCCAAGAAGCTGATCGCCGCCTACTACGGCAGGGGCCCCGTCCATTCCTACTTCCACGGCGGCTCGGCCGGTGGCCGGCAGGCGATGATGGAGGCACAACGCTACCCGAACGACTATGACGGTCTCGCCGTGTTCTGGCCCGCGGTGAACCTGTCGCGCCGGTCGCCAAGGGGTCGGGGTGGTAGGGAAAACCGGGCAACTCCTCGGACATGCCTGTCACGCTACCTGCGCGCAGGAAGGCCGTGCCGGACTGCACCCGCCCTCGGTCCGAAGGCGGTCACGGCCGCAGCAGCCGAGCCTGCGGGTCATAGCAAACGAGCCCCATCGATGCCGTGAGATCGGCGGCGTAGGCCGAAGCCTCCTCGGCCATGCTGTACCGCATCGGGAAGTAGATGAACGGCCCGGACGCCTCGCCGATCAACGGCCCCGTCGACCAAGGGGAGGTGTCCTCCTCGTCTTCCGTGAGATCTACCCACCGCGCCAAGAGCCCAGCAACGTACTCCGCGATACGCGGTGAGGGTGGAAACTCTTCCTCCGTGTCGATGTAGCGGTCGTACATCTGCGTGAGGACCTCGCCCGCGATCACATCGTCAGCGGGCTTGCTGCCTTCCCACACCGCCAGGTCGTAACTCATGGCCGAACTGTGCCACGCCCTACTGACAGCACCGGCTGGCGTCGACCAGCAGGCCAGCCGCACCAGACGTCCGACGGCGCTGTTACGTTCCGTCCCATGACCGCATCAGACGCCCTGCTCCGCCGGATCGAGCAGGAGCCTTCCCTTGCCACCGCGCTCGCCTGGCCTGGCGATTTCGATATTGAGCGCCGGGATCCCATCGAGGAACTTGCCCTTTCTACCAGGATCCCCCTACACGCGATAGCCGGTTGCGGCGCCGGCGGCACGTACTACCTGTGCGGGGATGCTGAGGCCGACGAGAGGCCCGTCCTCTACGCCGACTCTGAGGGACAGGCCACACTGATCGGCGCCGACCTCGTCGAGGCCATCACGCTCATCGTGGTGCTGCCCTTCTGGCGCGACCTGGCGAAGGGCTTCGCGATCAGCGAGCTTGGCTCGGACCTTCGGGCCGACCACCCGGACTTCGACGCCGAGCGCGACCGCCTTCTGCACGCTCTCGGGCTTGCCTCCATCCCCGAGGAGGAGGCTGCCGCTCGCCTGCTGGCTGTGGCTGCACGCACGGCCGCGGACTACGTGCCGCGCGTAGCGGACGACGATCACCTGCCGTACGAGCTTCTGTTTCCGAGCAGCCCTGCATAGCGAAGCCAGCGCTTGACGTCAGTACCGGGCGATGACCTGTCGCAGGACCGTGCCCAGGAGGTCCTCCAGCGCCTGGATGCTGGCTGGTGGTAGTGGCAGCTCGCATTCTGGGTCTGTGGTGACAAGGCTGTACCTGGCGAAACCCACAGCCTCGACGTAGTCGAGGGCGTTCAAGTCCGTCTGGGCAGAGCAACAGGGCATCGTCACGTCAAGCGCGTCGAAATAGCCGTCCGGCAGGGCTGCCGTGTCCATCGCGTCGCCCCACCAGTCTTCGATGTCGGAGCCGCATACGGGGCACCGGACACCACACCAGTTCTCCCCGGCATCAATGAAGGCTGTGCCTGGGATGTCCCAGACGTCGTAACCGCCCAACGCCTCAGGAACCAGTTGTCGTAGCCGGGCTTGCGCAGCCTCGCTCGCAGCGGGCGCAGGCGAAAAGTGCGGGTCCTTGGGTATGAGGTGGAGCAGCGTGATGCTCACGCTGCCGACCAGCCGTCCAGCGAGACCTCCGAGCCGTCATTCAGGTAATGGTGGAGGGCGCTGGCGGTGGTGTCGACGAAGGCTTCGGGGATGGCGTTGGCGTCGACCCAGCAGACCTGCGAGTGCTTGCGGGGTTCGCGGTTCTCGGGTTCGCCGGTCCATTCGTGGGCGGCGAAGACGACCGTGAGGAAGCCGTTGGGGGCTTCGACGCCCCAGGCGCCGTGGATGATGTGGGCAACCTTAAGGGACTCGGGCTTCACGGTGAGGCCGGTCTCCTCGTAGAGCTCGCGGACCGCGGTCTCCGTGATGGGCTCGCCTGGTTCGCTCTTGCCGACGGGGAGGTCCCACAGGCCCTGAGCGAACTTGGCGTTCTCGCTGCGCTGGAGGAGGACGACGCGGTTGGTGGTCTTGTCGTGGACGATGACGGCGGCGACCAGCAGGGTCATGGATTCGAGCGCCGGCTTCAGGGCCTTCGGCTGATCGTCGGTCTGCTGGGCCACGGTGTTCCCTTCGTCGGATGGGTTGTTGGGCATGTTAGGCGAGGGCCTCGCGGGCGCGGCGGGCGAGATCGGCTGCGCCGGGAACGCGGCGGCGTTGGTAGACCGCGAGGGTGGAGCGGATCGAGGTGATCGCCTTGCGGGTGCGGTCGGAGGTCATGCCCTCCATGAGAACCAGGGCCTGGGTCCAGGCGGCGACTGCTTCGTCGGCGCGGGCCTGGGCGGCGAGGCTGTCGCCGAGGTCGGCGTGGGTGAGGGCGTGGACGCGCTTGTACTTCTCGGGGTCCCAGCGGGTGAGGGCGTCTCGGTGCTGCTGCTCGGTGCCGATGTGGTCGGCGAGGTCGGTCAGGGTGCGGGCGGTGTGGCTGGCCACGGTGCCGGCGGCGGGGCCGCTCACGCGGGAGTAGCTGGGCTGGGGGCCGTCGTCTCGTAGGAGGGCGTCCTCGGCGGCGAGCAGGGCGCGCGCGGCCTGGGGGTTCTCGTTCACGGCGGCGTAGGCGCGGGCGTGGGTGATGTGGAGGAGAGCCTCGGTCTGACCGTCGACGTGGCCGAGACCCGTGCGGAGGGCGCCTTCGACGAGGTCTACGCAGTGGTGGGGCTGTTTGAGGCTGAGGGCCTGGTGGGCGAGGGCGCGCATCATCCAGGCGGCGTGGCCGTAGGGGTCGGCTTCGCAGGCGAGCTTGTAGCCGACCTGGTAGTAGCGCTGGGCGGCCCCTTCCTGGCCGAGGTCGTGGTGCTTCCACCCTGCGAGGTAGGCGAGTTCGGCGACGGCGCCGAAGGCTGCCCGGCGTAAGGCTTCATTGGGGAAACGTCCGCGCAGCATGGGGGCGGCTGTGTCGGCGAGGTACGCGGTGACGGTGGTCAGTCCGTGCCCGCCGCCGAGGCGCTCGTCGGCGGCGCTGAAGGCCGCCGTGATCTGCCGTACGACGTCCACGTCCTCTGCCCCGACCACGGACGTGCCGGTGCGGGCGCGGAGCATGCGGGCAGTGGCTTCGTGGTCGTATCCGAGCGGCATGGCGACGCCGGCGGTGGTGAAGGCCGCGATGGCGAGGAAGCAGCGGCGCTCGACGTCGGCGCGGCCCAGGTCGGTGGCGGCGAGGACAGGGTCGGATTCCGCCGGCGCTTCGTCATCGCTGGCCTGGAGGCCGATCTCGGTCTGGGTGACCGTGCGCCCCGCTCGGCGGGACAGCGCCTCGGTCAGGTACTGGCCTACCCGGCCCGACGGGGCGCGGGTGCCGTTCACCCAGTGCGAGATGGCCGACTTGTTGGTCTGGAGGATCTCGCCGTTCTCGGCCGCGATGCGCCGCACGTCTCTGGCGAGGGCCTCGTAGGTGCAGTCGACCGCCGCGATGACGTCGCGCAGACGGGAGTTGGGTTCTCTCGGCGCCGCCACGATCGCCTCCACTCCGGAGCTGTAAACCGCGTATACCGCTTCAACTGCCTTCCACCGTACCCACTGAGCGTGACCACCGGTTCACTTATCAGCAGCCGCCCGGAACGGCACGACCGTGATCCAGGCTCCCCCTTGGTCCGGGCGCCACCCCGAAGTTCCGTACGCCCACACCGGGCTCGAGCATTCCTGTGCCCGAACCCGGCCAATCAGAGACGGAGACACGGTGACCACCATCGACACCACGGCCATCACGGTCGAGCTGCCCGAGGCGTTCGACCCGCGCTGGAGCCGCCTGCCCGGCATCCAGGTCGACGGCCGGCGCATCACGATCGACCCGGCGCAGTACTTCTTCCGCTTCGAGTCGAACACCTGGCTCGTCGCCGACTGGGAGCTGGTCAAGTCCCAGCTCCTGGAGGTGGACGAGACGACCGAGAGCACGGTCGAGCAGCTCGCGCTCGACTTCATCAAGCAGCACAGCGAGTCCACCTCCGACGCCGCCCGCGTCGTGGCCACCGCGTACGAGGTGTACGCCTACATCTTCCGCGACGAGCACCTGGCCGGCCTCGGCCTGCCGCAGATCACCGCCGAGCACCTGCGGATGCTGCGCGAGGCAGCCACGTTCATGGCGCTCAACAAGGTCGAGTTCGACGGGCACATCTCCAACGTCGGCCCGTGCTGGTTCTTCCCCGCCGCCACCTCCGTCGTCTTCGACCTCGACGACGAGATGGGCGGGATGCTCGACGAGGTCTACCACGGCGGCTGGTTCAACGAGCACCGCCGGATCGAGTCCATCAAGGCCCACGCGGCGCTCGGCGGCCGGCTCGTGCACGGCTGCCAGTCCGTGCCGGACCAGTCCGGCGGCGTGGTCGCGCCCTACGGTGCCTCGATGGCGAACTTCCGCGACGACCTCGCCGCGTTCAAGGCGGGCTGGATCGAGCAGGTCTACGCCCACCGCGTGAACCCCGCCGCGTAACCCCACCCGATCAAGCTCCGGGGCGGGCCGGCACCCCTCGCCCGCCCCGGACGCCACCGTCTCCCCGGAGCCTTCCCGTGACCACGAACCCCAGCGCCGAACTCCTCGACAACCTGCTCACCGCGACCGGCCAGACCACCGCCGCACGGAAGGAGGTACGCGTGTGGTCCATGTCCGGCGTCGAACGCGTGGCCTTCCCCGACGGCTCCACGGCCATCTTCAAGTACGCCAAGAAGCCCTTCGACAGCGAGGACCAGGCCCTCCGCCTGGCCCACACCCTCGGCGTACCCGTCCCCCAGGTCCACGCCTCCGCCGTCCTGGAGGGCTGGCTCGGCATGCTCATGGAGGACCTCGGACCGTCCGTCCGCGAGGCCGACGACCTCGACGGCGTCGCCGCGGCCGTGATCCTGCACGGCACCCGCACGGCTCCGCCCTTGCCCGTCCTCGACCAGGACCGGCTGCGGACGCTCCCGGCAAGGGCGCTGGAGCACCTCGAACGGCTGCCCAAGGCCAACCGGTGGCAGGATGCCGACGATGTCGAGGATGCGCTCGACCGTATCGCTCAGGCCGCCGAGGCTCGCTCGGCCGGAGCGACGCTGGAGCCGTTCGGCTGGGTGCACTCCGAGTTCCACCCCACCAGCCTCCACATCGGCGAGCGTGGCTGGCGGCTGCTCGATTTCGCCCGCGCCTTCACCGGCCCCGGCCTGCTCGACCTCGCCAGCTGGCACGGCACCACCGAGTCCCCGCACCCCGTCCGTCTGCGCGTCTTCCTGGAGCAGTACGTCACCGCCGGCGGCACCCCCGACGCACTCGCCCCGCGCGGCGGGCTCACCGCCGAGAACTGGGCCCTGGGCTGGCACCGCATGTGGGCCGTCGAGTGGTTCATGGAGCAGGCCGTCCGCTGGATCAACGAACCGGCCACCGACCCCGCCTACAGCAAGGCCGTCCGCCGCCACCTCACCGACGTCCTCCACCTCCTGGAGATCTGACGTGCTCGCCCAGGCATCCCCCTGGCACGCCCACGCCCTCCAGCGCACCGCCGCCGGACTCGCCGAACCTCTGGCCGTACCCGCCCGGATGGAATGGACGACGAGACCCGGCCAAGGTCCCGGCGCCGACGCCCTCGGCCCCGACCTGCGCGGCAAGCGACTCCTGGAACTCGGCTGCGGCCCCGGCCACAACGCCGCCCATCTCGCCACCCGCCATGGCACCCGTGTCACCGGCGTCGACCTGGTCGGCCTCCAGGTCCGCCGCGCCCGCTCCCACTACGGACGGCTGAACAGCCTCACCTTCGTCGCCGGCCACGCCCTGCACTACCTGCACGCCTCCGACGAGCAGTTCGACGCGATCTACTCCGTCTTCGGCGCCGTCGGCCTCGTCGCCCCCGACCTCCTGTTGCCGGCCGTGGCCCAGCGCCTCACGCCCGGCCGGGTACTCGTCTTCTCTGTCCCTCACCCGCAGCGCGGCGGCCGAAGCCCCTCGGGCGACGACCGACCTCGTCGCGACCACGTCACTCTTCCCGATCGCACCCGCCTACCCATCGCCCGCTGGGAGTTCTCCACGGACCGGTGGGAGAAGCACCTCAGCCAGGCGGGTTTCTGGCTCACCTCAGCCCAGGAGTTCCACGACCCCCGCATGGGCCACTGGCCCACCACCCTGCTGATCCGCGCCCGCAAGCTCTGACAGCCACCCGCCCGGCTTCCCCCCGGAGGAACCGATGCGCCCGCCCTACCTGCTTCTCGACATCGACGGCGTCCTCATACCCTTCCCCGACGAGCACGGCTCGACCCCGGCCACGCACGCCCGCCACGACGTCGTCCCCGCCGGCCGCAGCACCAACAACCCGGTCACCGTCTGGCTCAACCCCGACCACGGCCGCCTGCTCATGGACGTCATCCGTACCGGCTTGGTCACTCCGGCCTGGTGCACCAGCTGGCGGCAGGACGCCACCACCCTCATCGGGCCCCTTCTGGACCTCCCGGCCCTGCCGTACGTCGATCTCCCGCGTCCGCAGATCACCACCAGCCACCCCAACGGCTACCTGTGGAAGCGCGACCACGTCGACGCCTGGCTCGGCGACGCCCCCGCCGTCTGGATCGACGACGACTTCACCGGCCTCGACCATGAATGGGCGGCGGAGCGCACTGCGAAGGGAACGTCGACCCTCCTCATTCAGCCCGACCCACACCACGGGCTGCAGCCCGAGCACCTGACCGGGCTCATGACGTGGGTCTCGCAGTTACCCACAGCCGGGTACGGGCGGTAGGCGATCTGTATCGGCTGCTCCTCAATCAGGAGCAGGTGTTTCCGGCGACCACTCCAGCAGCCTTAATCCTGGCCTATCAGTGGGGTCGGCGAGGATCCGGTCGGCGTGGTCGGGGAGGGCCGCACGAACGTCCTGCTCGAAGCGGCGGGCGGTTGCGGCTCGCGGTGCTCGGCGGGCCAGGTCCGCCAGGACGGGTCGGGCGGCCTGCTGGTAGCCCGCGTGAAGGTGGCGGAAGGCTTCTTCAGCCGCAGCGGCCTGTTGTTCGTGGCCGCGCTGTTCGTGCCACTTGGCGGCGGCGCGGGCCAGGTGCATGGTGGCGAAGAGCAGGGCGATGGCGAGTCCGCCCGGCTCGTTGGAGGCGTAGGCGAGTTCCTTGGCGGCCTTGCGCAGGGCGGTGGCGGCTTGGTGGTCGGCGCGGGTGGCGGAGCGGCGGGCGCGGTTGAAGGCCATCGCCGCCGCTCGTAGTTCCGCTCGGTGTGGGCCGGTCGTGGCGCTGGCGATGTTGTAGAGAGCGTCGCCGAAGGCGGCCAGGTGGCCCTGGGCGGCGGCATCGTCACCGGAGTCGAGGACGGCGCGTGCCGCATGTATGGCGGTGGTGGTGTGGCGCCATGGGTCGGCTGGGTCCGCCACATACCGCGGGTGGTCGGCCACCTTCTGGTCGGGGAGGCGGTCGCGTAGGCGGTTGATGGAGAGGTCGGGGGCGAGTTTCGAGCCGCCGTACCAGACGGGCTCGCCGGCCACGTTGGTGTCGCCGGGTGCGGCAAGGCTGTAGCCGATGACGTCGCCGGTCTCGGGGCCGAGGCGTGTTTTGACCTTGATGCCGAGGGACTGCAGCACGGTGAAGTAGTCGGCTTCGTTGCCTACGGCGGCGGCGACCGCGTACGCCTGCTCTCGCAGCCACTGCCGTGCCGTGACCGTCTGGCCTTGACGCTCGGCCTTGGCGCGTTCGGCGCCGGTGGGAGTGCTCGACGCCCAGCGATGGATCGACGAGGTCACGGCCAGCCTGGTCACCGGCCAGTACGTCGACCCGCGATCGGCGAAGAAGCCCTTCAAGGAGTACGCGGAGGAATGGCGGGCCATCCAGCCACACCGGCCTTCCACGGCCAAGGCGGTGGCCCAGCACTTGCGCTGCTATGTCTACCCGGCTTGGGAGAAGCGGGCACTCGGCGCCATCAAGCCCGGCGACGTACAGAGCTGGGTCACCAGCCTCACCACCACGCACGGGCTGGCCGCCAGCACCTCACGGACGGTCTTCAACACGGTCAACGCCGTCTTCCGGGCGGCCGTCCGTGACCGGATGATCCCTCACGACCCGTGCGCCGAGGCGAAGCTGCCCTCCGTACCACGGAAGAAGATCGTGCCCCTGGCCGTCGAGCAGGTGCGGACGCTGTCCGAGGAGATACCCGCCCGATACAAGGGCGTCGTGCTGCTCGGCGCGGCCACCGGGCTCCGCCCCGGCGAGCTGTTCGGCCTCCAGCTCCGGCACGTGGACCTGCTGACCGTCTCGGTCGAGCAGCAGATCCAGCAGACCGCCAGGCACGGCGTGTTCGTCTGTCCGCCCACGACCGCTCGCTCGCACCGCACGGTCCCGCTCCCCCGCATGGCGGTGGATGCGATGAAGGCCCACCTGCGGGACTTTCCCGCCGATGGGCCCGAGGGCTGGATCTTCACGGCACCGCAGGGCGGACCCGTGGTCCACACGCACTTCATGGATGGGTCCTGGCGGCCCGCCTGCGCGAAGGCCGTCTACCGAAGGGCACCGGACCCCACGCCCTCCGGCACCACTACGCCAGCCTGTTGATCAAGCACGGCGAGTCCGTGAAGAACGGTCTCCGAGCGCCTCGGCCACACCAACGCGGCCATGACGCTGAACATCTACACCCACCTGTGGCCCGCTCCGAGGAGCGGACCCGGGCCGCCGTCGACAAGGCGTACGCGGACCAGTCCGCCGAGGCTCAGCCACAGGTCGACGAAGCGGCGTAACCGCGCCCCCGCGTGCCGGACCCATCCAGCACGCTGCGGACTCTGTGCGGACCGCAAAGGCCGCCCAACCCGCTCCGCCGCAGGTCAGACGGCCTTTCGCCAGACGTATTAGACGTTGAAGCGGAACTCCACGACGTCGCCGTCCTGCATCACGTAGTCCTTGCCCTCCATGCGGGCCTTGCCCTTGGCGCGGGCCTCGGCCACCGAGCCGGTTTCGACCAGGTCGGAGAAGGAGATGACCTCGGCCTTGATGAAGCCCTTCTGGAAGTCGGTGTGGATGACACCGGCGGCCTCGGGGGCGGTGGCGCCCTTCTTGATGGTCCAGGCGCGGGACTCCTTGGGGCCGGCCGTGAGGTAGGTCTGCAGGCCGAGGGTGCGGAAGCCGACGTGGGCGAGGGTGGCGAGGCCGGGCTCTTCCTGGCCGACGGACTGGAGGAGCTCCAGGGCCTCGTCCTCGTCCAGTTCGGCGAGGTCCGCCTCCAGCTTGGCGTTGAGGAAGATCGCCTCGGCGGGGGCGACCAGTTCGCGCTGCTCGTTCTTGAAGTCCTCGTCGGTCAGCTCGTCCTCGTCGACGTTGAAGACGTAGAGGAAGGGCTTGGTGGTGAGCAGGTGCAGGTCGTGGAGGAGCTCCGCGCGCTCGGTGCCCTGGACGATGCCCTGCGAGAACAGCGTGTCGCCCTTCTCCAGGATCTCCTTGGCCTCCTCGACCGCCTTGACCTTGGGCACGATGTCCTTCTTGATCCGCGACTCCTTCTGGAGGCGGGGCAGGACCTTCTCGATGGTCTGCAGGTCGGCGAGGATCAGCTCGGTGTTGATCGTCTCGATGTCGTCCTTCGGCGAGACCTTGCCGTCGACGTGGACGACGTTCTCGTCCTTGAAGGCGCGGATGACCTGGCAGATCGCGTCGGACTCACGGATGTTCGCGAGGAACTTGTTGCCCAGGCCCTCGCCCTCGGAGGCGCCGCGCACGATGCCGGCGATGTCGACGAAGTCGACGGTGGCCGGGAGGATGCGCTGGGAGCCGAAGATCTCCGCCAGCTTGGTCAGGCGGGGGTCGGGGACGCCGACCACGCCGACGTTCGGCTCGATCGTGGCGAACGGGTAGTTGGCCGCCAGCACGTCGTTCTTGGTCAGGGCGTTGAACAGGGTCGACTTGCCGACATTCGGCAGACCGACGATTCCGATCGTGAGCGACACGTTTGCGACTTCCCGTACGTGAGGATGAGGGCGAGGACCGGTCCTACGGGGCCGTACGGACCGATCCACCAGTCTACGGCGTGCCCGCACCCGCCCGGCCGAGGCGTCGGACGCCCGCCCGGGGCGCGGTCCCGGCGTGTCCGACGGATGGTTCGGCACATAAAACGACCTAAGTTGGTCCAGTGGAGCAACACAGGACGCGACCCGCGCAGCACGGACCGCGACGTGACCCGGCGCCCGGGCCGCCGGGGCCGTCCAAGCCGCCGAGGCCGTCCCGGCCGGTGAAACCGCCGGTGAAGCCGCCGGTGCCGCCGCAGGCGAAGCGAGCGGCGGGCGGCGGGGTCGTACGGTCCGCGCGGCCGGACCGGCCCGTTCCCCCGCCCGCGGCCCGCCGGCCGCGGCTCACCGGGCTGGGCGGCGGGCTGTTCTGCGGGGCCGTGATGCTCGTCCTCGGGCTGCTGACCGAGGTCCTGTTCGGGGCGTCGCAGACGGTGTACGGGGTGCTGTTCCTGCCGGTGTGCGTGCTGACCGCGCTGTGGGTGCGCGAGTCGGAGCTGTTCATCGCGCCCATCGTCGTGCCGATCTCCTTCGCCGTGGGGATGGTCCCCCTCGCCGACGAGGGCGAGGGCGGCACCATCGACTGGCTGATGGGCATGGTGACCGGCCTGGCCACCCAGGCCGGGTGGCTCTACGGCGGGACGCTGATCGCGGGTGTGATCGTGCTGATGCGGCGGGTGCGCCGGGTGCGCGCGATCAACCGCCGCCTCGCGCGCGGGCGCCCCCGCCCCTAGCGCGGGCGGCTACGCGCCGCCCGTCGCCGCCCGCATCGCCGCCCCCACGATGCCCGCGTTGTTCTGCAGCTGGGCGGGGACGATCTCCGCCTTGATGCCCTTGATGTGGTGCAGGAACTTGTGGGCCTTGCGGCTGACCCCGCCGCCGATGATGAACAGCTCCGGCGAGAACAGCATCTCCACGTGCGCCAGATACTTCTGCACCCGGTGCGCCCACTCCTCCCACGACAGGTCGTGGTCGTCCCTGGCCTTGCTGGAGGCCCGCTTCTCCGCGTCGTGGCCGTGCAGCTCCAGATGGCCCAGCTCGGTGTTGGGGACGAGGACGCCGTCCGCGAAGAGGGCGCTGCCGATGCCGGTGCCGAAGGTCAGCACGATCACCGTGCCCCGGCGGTGCCGGCCGGCGCCGAAGTGCATCTCGGCGACGCCCGCCGCGTCCGCGTCGTTCACCACCGTCACCGGCAGGCCGCCGAGGCGGTCGCCGAGCAGGACGCGCGCGTCGGTGTCGACCCAGCCCTTGTCGACGTTGGCCGCCGTGCGGATGGTGGCGCCGTCGGTGACCACACCGGGGAAGGTGATGCCGACCGGGCCGGTCCAGCCGAAGTGGTCGACGACCTGCTCGACCCCGTCCGCCACCGCATCGGGCGTGGCGGGGTGCGGGGTGAGGACCTTGCAGCGCTCCTGCGCCAGGTCCCCCTTGTCCAGGTCCACCGGGGCACCCTTGATCCCGGATCCGCCGATGTCCACGCCGAAGATCTGCATGTCCCTACGTTACGTCGAACGACGGACCGTCACGAAAGCAGCCGCCCGGCCGACTTGCGTGCCGTCACCGTCACTGCGCCGCGTCCGCGCCGGTCCCCGTGCCGCCGCGCTCGGCCACCAGGGTGGCGGCCTCCTCGCGCAGGTCGCGGCGGAGTTCCTTGGGCAGGGAGAAGACGATGGACTCGTCGGCCGCCTTGACGATCTCGACGTCCTCGAAGCCGCGCCGGGACAGCCACTCCAGCACCTGCTCGACCAGGACCTCCGGCACCGAGGCCCCCGAGGTCACGCCGACCGTGGTGACGCCCTCCAGCCAGGCCTCGTCGATCTCGTCGGCGAAGTCCACCAGATGCGCGGCGCGGGCGCCGGCCAGCTTGGCGACCTCCACCAGGCGCTTGGAGTTGGAGGAGTTGCGCGAGCCGACCACGATCACCAGGTCGGCCTCGGCACCCATCTGCTTGACCGCGAGCTGGCGGTTCTGCGTGGCGTAGCAGATGTCGTCGCTGGGCGGGGAGATCAGCTGGGGGAACTTCTCCTTGAGGGCGTCGACGGTCTCCATGGTCTCGTCGACGGAGAGGGTGGTCTGGGAGAGCCAGACGACCTTCGACGGGTCGCGGACCTCGACCTTGTCCACGTCACCGGGGCCGTCGACGAGCTGGATGTGGTCCGGGGCCTCACCGGAGGTGCCGATGACCTCCTCGTGGCCCTCGTGGCCGATCAGCAGGATGTCGTAGTCGTCGTTGGCGAACCGGACGGCTTCCTTGTGGACCTTGGTGACCAGCGGGCAGGTGGCGTCGATGGTGGCGAGCCGGCCGCGCTGGGCCTCCTCGTGGACGACAGGGGCGACGCCGTGCGCGGAGAACATCACGATGTTGCCCGGCGGGACCTCCTCCGTCCGTTCGACGAAGATCGCGCCCTTCTTCTCCAGCGTCCGCACGACGTACTTGTTGTGCACGATCTCGTGCCGGACGTAGACGGGGGCCCCGTACTGTTCCAGGGCCTTCTCGACGGCGATCACGGCGCGGTCCACACCCGCGCAGTAGCCACGGGGGGCGGCGAGCAGGACACGGCGGCCAGGCGAAGCGGTCATGCCCACCATCGTAAGGGCCCGGTTCAAGGGGTCCGGTCACGGTGCGTTGTCGGTGGGGCGCACTACTCTCGCGGCATGGCTGTCAACACGTCTGCGGAGGCTCCCATCCCGGTCGGGGAGGTGTCGCGGCTCATCGGCGGGTGGATCGACCGGCTCGGCGCGGTGTGGGTGGAGGGTCAGATCACCCAGCTGTCGCGGCGGCCCGGCGCCGGGGTGGTGTTCCTGACGCTGCGCGACCCCTCGTACGACATCTCGGTGGGGGTGACCTGCTACCGGCAGGTGTTCGACGCCGTCGCGGACGTCGTGAGCGAGGGCGCGCGGGTGGTGGTGCACTGCAAACCGGAGTGGTACGCGCCGCGCGGGCAGCTGTCGCTGCGGGCGGCGGAGATCCGGCCGGTGGGGGTCGGGGAGCTGCTGGCGCGGCTGGAGCAGCTGAAGAAGTCGCTGGCGCGGGAGGGGCTGTTCGCGCCGGAGCGGAAGAAGCCGCTGCCGTTCCTGCCGCAGCTGATCGGACTGGTGTGCGGGCGGGCGTCGGCGGCCGAGCGGGACGTGCTGGAGAACGCCCGGCACCGCTGGCCGGCCGTGCGCTTCGAGGTGCGCAACGTGGCGGTGCAGGGGGTGCACGCGGTGCCGCAGGTGGTCCAGGCCGTGAAGGAGCTGGACGCGGTCGACGAGGTGGACGTGATCGTCGTGGCGCGCGGCGGCGGGAGCGTGGAGGATCTGCTGCCGTTCTCCGACGAGCAGCTGGTGCGGGCGGTGGCGGCGTGCCGGACGCCGGTGGTCTCGGCGATCGGCCACGAGCCGGACAGCCCGCTCCTGGACCAGGTGGCCGACCTGCGCGCCTCCACGCCCACCGACGCCGCGAAGAAGGTGGTGCCGGACGTGGGTGAGGAGTACGAGCGGGTACGGATGCTGCGCGACCGTGCGCGGCGCTGTGTGGGGGCGCTGGTGGACCGGGAGGAGCGCGGGCTGGCCCATGCGCTGGCCCGGCCCTCGATACAGGATCCGCACCGGATGATCGACGCCCGCGCCGAGGAGGTCACGGCGCTGCTGGAGCGGGGGCGGCGCTCGCTGCGCCATCAGCTGGACCGGGCGGACTCCGAGCTGACGCACACGCACGCGCGCGTGGTGGCGCTGTCCCCGGCCGCGACGCTGAAACGGGGCTACGCCGTGCTCCAGCGGGCGGACGGGCACGCGGTGCGCGCTCCGGGCGAGGTGCGGGGCGGTGAGGAGCTGCGGGCGCGGGTGTCCGAGGGCGAATTCACGGTACGGGTCGACACGTAGGGTGGGCGGAATGACCAGCAGGACGGAAACCGGGCAGCCGGCGGGGACGGCCGAGGCGCTCGGGTACGAGCAGGCGCGGGACGAGTTGATCGAGGTCGTACGGCGCCTGGAGGCGGGCGGGACGACGCTGGAGGAGTCCCTCGCGCTGTGGGAGCGCGGCGAGGAACTGGCCAAGGTGTGCCGCCGCTGGCTGGACGGAGCACGGGCCCGCCTGGACGCGGCGCTGGCGGAGGAGGCGGAAGCGGAGACCGACTCCGAGGAGTCCTGATCCGCGGGCCGGTGCAGCGGGCCACCGCGGCCGGGGCGCGATGACACGCGCGGCGTCTCCGGCTCGCGGCCGGTCCGGGCCAACGTCTCGGTGACCGCGGCCCGACCCGGCCGAGGCCCGCCGACCAGCCCACCCCGTGGGTGGACCTGCCCCCGGACCGCCCGGTCCCCACGCGACCCCCGCCCCCACGGCAACCGCACACCACGCCACCACCACCGGACACCGTGCCCGTGACCATCCCGGACACCGGCCTGCCCACACCGGTCCCACACCCCCCCGCCGGGCCGGGCCGCACCCCCGCCGGCCCACCTGCTGGACGGGTTCTCGTCTCCCCGGGCCGCCCGGTCGCCGCGCGACTGCCAGGCTCCACACGGCACGCACCCCACGCCACCACCACCGGACACCGTGCCCATGACCATCCCCGGACACCGGCCTGCCCACACCGGTCCCACACCCCCCCCGCCGGGCCGGGCCGCACCCCCGCCGGCCCACCTGCTGGACGGGTTCTCGTCTCCCCGGGCCGCCCGGTCGCCGCGCGACTGCCAGGCTCCACACGGCACGCACCCCACGCCACCACCACCGGACACCGTGCCCATGACCATCCCCGGACACCCCAACCGACCACCGGACGCCCTGCCCCACCGTTCCGTCACGCCGGACCCTGCGCCGATACCGGGCCCGCACCCCCGCCGGCCCACACCCACACCGGGCCATCCCCTCGCCGGGTCCGCGCCGATACCGGGCGAGCCCCCGCCGGGCCGCGGGCGCTGTCCGGCGGCCCGGTGGAGGGGGGCCATGGTCACCGGCCCTGGATCAGAAGATCGCCAGGGGGTTCACCGGGACGCCCGTGAGGCCGTGGATGCGGGGTGGGGCGGCTGTGAACAGGAACGCGTAGCGGCCGAGTTCCGCGCTGACCGACGCCAGTTCGTCCAGCTCGGCCGCGTCGACCAGCGGCATGCCCAGCATCGGGAGGGCGACGCCGTGCATCGGCGCGGGTGACGCGGGGTCCAGCGGCGGATGCGCGTCGCCGATGTCACCGACGTAGAGCGCGACGCCACGCTCGTGCATCCACCGCAGCGCGTCCATGCTCATCCCCGGCATGGCCCGGGCGGGATCGGGCGTCATGGGCCACCCACAGCGCACCACCAGGGCGTCACCGGACTCCAGCCGCACCCCCTGACGTTCCTCGGCGGCTTCGAAGTCCGCCGAGGTGACGGCGTGGCCGCTGGGCAGCGGGCCGTCGAACGCCAGGTCGAGGAGGACGCCCCGGGTGACGATCCCGGAGGCGTACGACGTCGTGGAGGCGTGCGTGGCCCCGGCCGGGGTCACGCTCTCGCCCAGGGGCCGGCCCGGGTAGACCTGCCCGTCGCGCGGGATGTGCGCCAGCGCGTCGAGGTGGGTCGAGCGGGGATGGTGGTTGGTGACGACCATCACCTCGGCCGTCGCCATCGCCGGAGAGCCGGTGTACACCATCACCTGCTGGACCGGCGAGGCGTCCTGGGTGGAGGGCGCGAAGGGACCGCTGATGAGCGGCGTCGGCCGGATCGGCAGCGCCAGCGACACCGCCCGTCCCGTACGGGCCTCGGCCGCTCCCCTGGCACGGGCCTCCTCGGTGATGAGGTTGAGCGTGCCGTGCTCGTCGTCGTCACCCCAACGGCCCCGATTGCTCGGTAAGTCCTGAGGGCCGCCGACGGCGGTGTGCGTGCTGTTCTCGTTCATGACGGCGACCGTACTGGACGCGACCGTTCACTACTAGCCGTGGCCGTTCACTCGGTGCGGAGGGCCCCGGCCATCTTGGTCAGCTGCCCGAACGACCCCGTGCCCGTCACGATCGTGGTCGAGCCCTCGGTCCCCTCCAGGACCAGCGCGTCGTAGTGGTCGCCCTCGTAGCGCGTCCACGTCCGGCCGTCGATCTCCTGCGTGGTCCCGGTCTTCGTCGCGCCCTGCGTCGCGTCCTCGATGAACGCCGAGCGCTTGCCCGCGGACTGCTCGACCGCCACGTACTCCCCGTCGGGGGCGTGGTAGCCGAGGTGCCACGCCTCGGACTCCGCGCCCTGGAAGCGGACCGAGGTGGGCTTCCACTCCTGGGGCAGCCCCTCGGGCGCGGCCACGGGGTAGGAGGCGGCCCGGCGGGCCGTGAGCAGGTCGACCCGGTAGTCGACCCGCTTGATGTCGGGTTCGCCGTCCTCGTGCGGGATGAACAGCCAGACGACTCCCGCGGCGAGCACGATGAGAGCCAGGGACAGGATCATGTCCCTGGCCGACTTCTGCATGCTGCTCGTTCCTGCCACGCCCCCTATCGTCGCAGGTGCCCGAAGCGCTCATCCGTGGGGGGCCCTGCTCATTTTGTCTGCCTGGCGATAGAGTCGTGGCCCATACCCTCAACCGGCCGTCGTCGTACAGAAAGGTGCGCTCCGATGACCGAACACCATCACCTGCCGTCCGAGCTCGATGTCCCCTCCGAGGCACCCGACCGGAACCTCGCCCTGGAGCTCGTACGGGTCACCGAGGCAGCGGCGATGGCCGCGGGCCGCTGGGTGGGGCGCGGTGACAAGAACGGTGCCGACGGTGCCGCGGTGCGCGCCATGCGCACCCTCGTCTCCACCGTCTCGATGAACGGCGTCGTCGTCATCGGCGAGGGCGAGAAGGACGAGGCCCCGATGCTCTTCAACGGGGAGCACGTGGGCGACGGGACCGGACCCGAGTGCGACATCGCCGTCGACCCGATCGACGGCACCACGCTGACCGCCAAGGGCATGACGAACGCGATCGCCGTGCTGGCCGCCGCCGAGCGCGGCTCGATGTTCGACCCCTCCGCCGTGTTCTACATGGACAAGCTGGTCACCGGTCCGGAGGCGGCCGACTTCGTCGACATCAACGCCCCGGTCGACGTGAACATCCGCCGCGTCGCCAAGGCCAAGCGGGTCACGCCCGAGGACGTCACCGTGGTGATCCTCGACCGGCCGCGGCACGAGGGCATCATCCGGGAGATCCGGGAGACCGGCGCGCGCATCAAGCTGATCTCCGACGGCGACGTGGCCGGCTCGATCCTCGCGCTGCGCGAGGGCACCGGCATCGACCTGCTGCTCGGCATCGGCGGCACCCCCGAGGGCATCATCTCGGCCTGCGCGGTGAAGTGCCTGGGCGGCACGATCCAGGGCAAGCTGTGGCCGAAGGACGACGACGAGCGGCAGCGGGCGGTCGACGCGGGGCACGACCTGGACCGGGTGCTGACCACGGAAGACCTCGTCACCGGGGACAACGTGTTCTTCGTGGCGACCGGGATCACCGACGGCGAACTGCTGCGGGGGGTGCGCTACCGGCCGGAGACGGCCACGACGGACTCGATCGTGATGCGGTCGAAGTCCGGGACGGTGCGCAGGATCGACTCCGAGCACCGGTTGAGCAAGCTGCGGGCGTACAGCGCGATCGACTTCGACCGGGCCAAGTGAGACCGGCCGCGCGGTAGCGGCCCTGAAAATGCGCCCCCTGTGCGGAGGGGGCGCATTGTCCGCGTGTGCGCGGTGCTAGCCCGCCGCCGCTATGCGGCTCGGGCCCGCCGTCTTCTTCAGTTCCATGTCGCGGCGCCTGCGGCGGGCCAGGACCACGCGGCGCTCGGCCGCGGTGAGGCCGCCCCAGACGCCGTAGGGCTCGGGCTGGAGCAGGGCGTGCTCACGGCACTCGACCATGACCGGGCAGCGGGCGCAGACCCGCTTGGCCGCCTCCTCGCGGGAGAGCCGGGCCGCGGTGGGCTCCTTGGACGGTGCGAAGAACAGTCCCGCCTCGTCGCGCCGGCACACGGCCTCGGTGTGCCAGGGGGCGTCCTGGTCCCTCTCCCGCGCTGCCGCTCGCTGCACCGGGACGGCGGCTACCTGCAGGGACGAATGCGGCGGTTGCAGCACGGTCTACTCCTGACGACGGCTTCGCGAGCGAGAGACGATGCAGCAAGGCTTACCCGATGTGCGCGTGCCTATGCACTGAGTCCCCGACGGGGCTCCGCCGGTGCCGGGTCAGTGGCCGAGATGTTTGCGCATGCTCTTGTCGACCGTGCGCTGCACCCGGTCGAGGATGTCCGCGACGAGCTTGCCGCGCCGGGGCCGCGCCTCCACGCTGCCCAGCACCGCCCAGCCGTCGACGAAGACCACCGGGGCCTCCTCGTCGGTCGCGTCGAGGGTGTCCACCTCGAAGGAGCCGAGGACACCGCCGCCGGTGCCGCGCAGCGAGATGTTCTCCGGGACGCGGATCTCGACGCTGCCGAACACGGAGAACGCCTTGATCATGACCTGCTGGTGGTCGAACATCGCCTCGCTGAGGTCGATCTCGACGCTGCCGAAGACCGCCCAGGCGTGGATGCGGCGGCCGGTGCGCCAGCGGCCCTTGCGGGCGGCGGCGCTGAACACCGCGACCACGTTGTCATCGGGGTCGGCCGGAATCGCGCCCAGGGTGGGGCGGCTGGGGGCGGAGGAGGGCGCCGTGCGCCGCTGGTGGGCTATCGGCAGGTCCTGGACGAACGCGTCCAGTTCGCCCACCGTCTTGGCGGCCAGCACACCCTCGACGCGCTCCGCGTGCTCGTCGGCGGTCAGCCGGCCCTCGGCGAGGGCCTCGCGCAGGAGGTCGGCGATACGGTCCCGGTCGGCGTCCGAGGCGCGCAGTCCGGCGGCCCCCGCCGCGGTCTCGGGTGCGGTGTCCGGCTGCTGGGCGTGCTTCTGAAGGTCCACGGCAGCAGCGTACCCAAACGCGATAGATCGCGACTA
The DNA here is from genome assembly GCF_984686075.1 of Streptomyces speibonae. Lineage (NCBI taxonomy): Bacteria > Bacillati > Actinomycetota > Actinomycetes > Kitasatosporales > Streptomycetaceae > Streptomyces > Streptomyces speibonae. The sequence goes on from NZ_OZ480260.1 coordinate 2,925,228, forward strand.
CCCTTCGGGACGGACAACTGAGGACAACCTCACAACTTCGCCACCGGGGGCAGGTCCTAGGCTGGAGCGCGCCCGCCGACGGAGGCGGGCGGTCTTCCGTCGAGTGAGGAATGGGCGAGATGCCTGAGTTCGAGTACGCCGATCTGCTCCCCATGGGAGAGGACACCACCCCCTACCGGCTGGTGACCTCCGAAGGTGTGTCCACCTTCGAGGCCGACGGCCGGACGTTCCTCAAGGTGGAGCCGGAGGCGCTGCGCAAGCTCGCCGAGGAGGCCATCCGCGACATCCAGCACTATCTGCGCCCCGCGCACCTGGCGCAGCTGCGGCGGATCATCGACGACCCCGAGGCGTCGGCCAACGACAAGTTCGTCGCCCTTGACCTGCTGAAGAACGCCAACATCGCGGCGGCGGGCGTGCTGCCGATGTGCCAGGACACGGGCACGGCGATCGTCATGGGCAAGCGCGGGCAGAACGTGCTGACGTCGGGGCGTGACGAGGAGGCCCTGAGCAAGGGCATCTACGACGCGTACAAGAACCTGAACCTGCGCTACTCGCAGATGGCTCCGCTCACCATGTGGGAGGAGAAGAACACCGGGTCGAACCTGCCGGCGCAGATCGAGCTGTACGCGACGGACGGCGGGGCGTACAAGTTCCTGTTCATGGCCAAGGGCGGCGGGTCGGCCAACAAGAGCTTCCTGTACCAGGAGACCAAGGCCGTGCTGAACGAGGCCTCCATGATGAAGTTCCTGGAGGAGAAGATCCGTTCGCTGGGTACGGCCGCCTGCCCGCCGTACCACCTGGCGATCGTGGTCGGCGGCACGTCGGCCGAATACGCGCTGAAGACCGCGAAGTACGCCTCCGCGCACTACCTGGACGAGATCCCCGCCGAGGGGTCGCCGCTCGGGCACGGCTTCCGGGACAAGGAGCTGGAAGAGAAGGTCTTCGAGCTGACGCAGAAGATCGGCATCGGGGCGCAGTTCGGGGGCAAGTACTTCTGCCACGACGTGCGCGTGGTGCGGCTGCCCCGGCACGGGGCCTCGTGCCCGGTCGCGATCGCGGTGTCGTGTTCGGCGGACCGGCAGGCCGTCGCGAAGATCACGGCCGAGGGCGTGTTCCTGGAGCAGTTGGAGACGGACCCGGCGCGGTTCCTGCCGGAGACGACGGACGAGCAGCTCGACACCGACGGCGACGTCGTGCGGATCGACCTCAACCAGCCGATGAAGGCGATCCTGGCGGAGCTCAGCAAGTACCCGGTGAAGACCCGGCTGTCGCTGACCGGTCCGCTGGTCGTGGCGCGCGACATCGCGCACGCGAAGATCAAGGAGCGGCTGGACGCGGGCGAGGAGATGCCGCAGTACCTGAAGGACCACCCGGTGTACTACGCCGGGCCCGCGAAGACGCCGGAGGGGTACGCCTCGGGCTCCTTCGGTCCGACCACGGCCGGGCGCATGGACTCCTACGTCGAGCAGTTCCAGGCGGCGGGCGGGTCCAAGGTGATGCTGGCGAAGGGCAACCGCAGCAAGCAGGTCACCGACGCGTGCGGCACGCACGGCGGGTTCTACCTGGGCTCCATCGGCGGCCCCGCCGCGCGGCTGGCGCAGGACTGCATCAAGAAGGTCGACGTCCTCGAGTACGAGGAGCTCGGCATGGAGGCGGTCTGGAAGATCGAGGTCGAGGACTTCCCGGCGTTCATCGTCGTGGACGACAAGGGCAACGACTTCTTCCAGGACCCCGCCCCGCAGCAGCCGACCTTCACGTCGATCCCGGTACGGGGCCCGGGTCTGGCGTAACGCCCAGGAGCCGCGTGACGGGACGGGCGGGTGCGGACCGCTCCGCGCCCGCCCGTCGCGCGCCCGAGCGCCATCGGCCCGCGTCAGGGGCGCAGCACCGTCGCGGTCCACAGCTCGCCGTCGGCCGGCCGGGGTATGCCGACACCGGGGTCGATCGTCACGTCTGACATCTGCTCACACCCAGCCGTCCGAATATCGGATATCGTGTGCTCCTTTCGGACAATATCGGCTTCGGCCCGCCCGTTCCGTTGACGGGATCAACCATCGCTGTGAGTCTTCTCGTCACTCCGACATGCACATGCCATGTCAATCCTTGTGTGGCTCACCCCCACAGCCACCTCCCGGAGGAGACAAGGTGATACGAAGACTCGCCGTCGCGGGCGTCTCGCTCGCCGTCGTGCTGGGCTGCGGAACACTCCCCGCCGTGGCCGCCGACTCCCGGACCACCACGGACACCACCACCGCCGCCGCGCCCGACGTCGACGTGGACAAGGTGCAGGAACACCTCAGTGAGCTGAGCGCCATCGCCGCGCGCAACGGCGGCAACCGCCGTTCCACCGGCCAGGGTTACGACGACTCCGTCGCCTATGTGAAGGGCAGGCTCCAGGCCGCCGGCTACACCGTGACCGAGCAGCCGTGCACCTCCGGCTGCTCCAGCGGGGCCGGCCCCAACCTGATCGCCGAGTGGCCGCACGGCGACGCCGGCACCGTGCACATGTTCGGCGCCCACCTCGACGGCGTCTCCGCCGGACCGGGCATGAACGACAACGGCTCCGGCTCCGCCGCCCTCCTCGAGACCGCCCTGACGCTGGCCCGGCAGAACCCGGCCATGCGCGACCGGGTCCGCTTCGCCTGGTGGACCGACGAGGAGCAGGGCCTCAACGGCTCCGACTTCTACGTCCGTTCGCTGTCGTCCGCCGAGCGCGCCAGGATCAGGGCGTACTACAACTTCGACATGGTCGCCTCCACCAACGGCGGCTACTTCATCAACCACATCACCTCCGCCGCCGCCGCGCCGATGAAGGCGTACTGGGACTCGCTCGGCCTGCAGCCCGAGGAGAACACCGAGGGCGCCGGACGCAGCGACGACTACTCCTTCGAGCGGTACGGGATCCCCACCTCCGGCTACGCGATGGGCGCCGGCGCCCGCAAGACCTCCGCGCAGGCCGCCAAGTGGGGCGGGACCGCCGGGTCCTCCTACGACCCCTGCTACCACCGGTCCTGCGACACCCTCGCCAACATCAACACCACCGGCCTCGACCGCGCCGCCGACGGCATCGCGTACACCCTCTGGCAGCGGGCCGTGGACACCGGCACGGGCGGCGACTGCGACACCGCCGGCGCCCTCACCAACGGCGGGTTCGAGAGCGGCACCTCGCCCTGGACCGGGAACACCGGCGTCATCGGCGCCCACACCGGCGCCTCCGCCCACGACGGAACCCGCTACGCCTGGCTGGGCGGGAACGGGTACACGAGCACCGAGTCGATCGGCCAGACGGTGACCGTGCCGGCCGACTGCTCCCGGGCGACGCTGAGCTACTGGCTGCGCGTCGACACCGACGAGTCCGGCTCCCGCGCGTACGACCGGTTCACCGTGCGGGCCGGCAGCACCACGCTCGCCACCCTGTCCAACGCCGATGCGGGCGGCGGCTATGTGCGGCGCTCGGCCGACCTGTCGGCGTACGCCGGACAGACCGTGACCGTGACCTTCACCGCCAGTGAGGACTACAGCCTGCGGACGAGCTTCCTCCTGGACGACGTGATGCTGCTCAACGGCTGACCCTTCCCCCCACGGGCCCTCCGCCCCGCCGTGCGCCCGCGCGGCGGGGCGGAGGGCATGTCCGGGAATACGCTCGTCGGGGACCGCTGCTGTGACTCCTCGGAGGTACCACGATGACGACCACGGACGACGACCGGCGCTACCGCATCGAGCACGACTCCATGGGGGAGGTGAAGGTACCGGCCGACGCCAAGTGGCGCGCGCAGACCCAGCGCGCCGTGGAGAACTTCCCGGTCTCCGGGCAGCGTCTGGAGCGGGCCCACATCGAGGCCCTCGCCCGCATCAAGGGCGCCGCGGCGAAGGTGAACGCCCGCCTCGGGGTGCTGGACAAGGACATCGCCGAGGCGGTCCAGGAGGCGGCCGGCGAGGTCGCCGAGGGCCGCTGGGACGAGCACTTCCCGGTGGACGTGTTCCAGACCGGGTCCGGGACCTCGTCCAACATGAACACCAACGAGGTCATCGCCACGCTCGCCACCGAGCGGCTGGGCCGCGAGGTGCACCCCAACGACCACGTCAACGCCTCGCAGTCGTCCAACGACGTCTTCCCCTCCTCCCTCCACATCGCCGCCACCGCGGCCGTCACCCGCGACCTGATCCCGGCCCTCGGCCACCTCGCCGCCGCCCTCGAGCGCAAGGCGGAGGAGTTCGCCGACGTGGTGAAGTCCGGGCGGACCCATCTGATGGACGCCACCCCGGTGACGCTGGGCCAGGAGTTCGGCGGGTACGCGGCCCAGGTGCGCCACGGCATCGAGCGGCTGAACGCCTCCCTGCCGCGCCTGGCCGAACTGCCGCTGGGCGGCACCGCCGTCGGCACCGGCATCAACACCCCGCCCGGGTTCTCCGCCGCCGTCATCGAGGAGGTCGCGCGCGCGACGGGGCTGCCGCTGACCGAGGCGCGCGACCACTTCGAGGCACAGGGCGCCCGGGACGGCGTCGTGGAGACCAGCGGGCAGTTGCGGACCGTCGCCGTCGGGCTGACGAAGATCGCGAACGATCTGCGGTGGATGGCCTCGGGCCCGCGCACCGGGCTCGCCGAGATCCGGCTCCCCGACCTCCAGCCCGGCTCCTCGATCATGCCCGGCAAGGTCAACCCGGTGGTCCCCGAGGCCGTGCTGATGGTCTGCGCCCAGGTCACCGGCAACGACGCGACCGTCGCCGCCGCCGGCGCCTCGGGCAACTTCGAGCTCAACGTGATGCTTCCGGTCATCGCGAAGAACGTGCTGGAGTCGGTGCGGCTGCTCGCCAACGTCTCCCGCCTGCTCGCCGACCGCACCGTCGACGGGATCGTCGCCGACCGGGAGCGGGCCCGGGAGTACGCCGAGTCCTCGCCGTCCGTGGTCACCCCGCTCAACAAGTACATCGGCTACGAGGAGGCCGCGAAGGTCGCCAAGAAGTCGCTGGCGGAGCGCAAGACCATCCGGCAGGTGGTCCTGGAGGGGGGCTACGTCGAACGCGGCGACCTCACCGTCGAACAGCTCGACGAGGCCCTGGACGTCCTGCGGATGACCCACCCGTGACGCATCGTGGCCCGGCGAGAACCGTGACGGGCGCCGCAGCGTCGTATGCCTGGGGCACCTAAAATCTGCTCATGACAGAGGGCGGAGCGATGAAGCGCGAGGAAGCGGGGCGTGCGGCCGCACACTGGACGCCCGGGACGCAGATCCTGTGGCGTTACCGGGAGAACGGCGGCGCGCACATCCATATCGTGCGCCCCGTCACGGTCGTACGCGACGACTCGGAGCTGCTCGCCGTGTGGATGGCGCCCGGCACCGAGTGCATGCGGCCGGTCCTCGCGGACGGCACGCCCGTGCACGAGGAGCCGCTCGCCACCCGGTACACCAAGCCGCGCACCGTGCGGCGGGGCCGCTGGTTCGGCACCGGCGTGCTGAAGCTGGCCCGGCCCGGCGAACCCTGGTCGGTGTGGCTGTTCTGGGAACCGGGCTGGCGGTTCAAGAACTGGTACGTGAACCTGGAGGAGCCGCTGACCCGTTGGGCCGGTGGGGTGGACTCCGAGGATCACTTCCTGGACATCTCCGTGCACCCGGACCGCGGCTGGCACTGGCGCGACGAGGACGAGTTCGCGCAGGCCCAGCGGGACGGCCTGATGGACTCCGCGCAGGCCGCGCGGGTACAGCGGGCCGGGCGGGCGGCGGTCGCGGTGATCGAGGACTGGGGGCCGCCGTTCTCGGACGGATGGGAGAACTGGCGCCCCGATCCGGCCTGGACGGTACCGTCACTCCCACAGGACTGGGACCGCACTCCCGCCCATGCGTCCTCGTGAGACCCTTGCTGCGCCCCGGGGCGGGAACCGTAGGATCGTCGTCCGCAAGGGCGCGGAGAACAATTGCCGGAGCGCGCGCTGGGCTTGACCAAACGTCACCGAGGGGCGGCAGGACGTGAGCGAGGGGTACGGAAACACCGGTACCGGCCGGGTACGGTCAGCCGGCGGCGCAGGAACAACCTCTGACCACACGCGGAATCCGTTCCGGGGGCACGTATTCCGGGTATCGGAGTTTCGGCGGGACGAACCGCGCGCACGGCGTGCGCCGGACGGATGGACTCGACACGCGTGACGGAGCAGCCGACCTCCTTCGAGCGCCCGCAGCCGGGCGTGGACCCCGCGGATCCCCGCGGGGCGCTCCTGCGTACCCCGCCACCGGCCCGCGTGCCGGACACCGGGGCCGCCTTACCTGTACAGGGCCGCTCCGGCGCCGAGCCGCCCGCGACCGGGGCCGCGTCCCCGGGGTCGCCGGGCGCCGCCACGCCGGGCGCGGTGACACCGGACGGCACCGAGCAGGCCCCCGCGGACACCCCGGAGTCGGAGCACTCCCAGCCGGGCGCCGGACAGGGCGCCGGAGCGGACACGCACCGCCCGCGTCCCGCACCGGAGGGCATCCCGGTGCAGCCGGCCGCGGGGCAGGAGCGTTCCCCCGCGCAGGCACCCGGCGGCAAGGAGCGCCGCACCGGGCAGGTGACACTGCCGGGGCGGCCGACGCCGATGCGGCGGGACGGCGACCGGCTGCGGTTCGTCGGCGCCGCCACCCGGCGGATCGCCCGCGGCATCGACCTGGACGAGATCGTGATGGGGCTGTGCCGGGCCACCGTGCCCACCTTCTCCGACGCGATCCTGGTCTATCTGCGCGACCCGCTGCCGGTCGGCGACGAGCGGCCCACGGGCCCGCTGGTGCTGCGGCTGCGCCGCACCGACCGGATACCGGCCGAGCGGGACACCGAGGGCGGGTTCGCCCCGGTCGCCCTCCCCCCGGAGCCGTCCGAGCTGGACTCGGTCGGCGAGGAGCTGTGCACGGTGCGGCCGGGCAGCGCGCTCGCCGAGGTGCTGCGCGGGGTGCGTCCGGTGTTCACGGACGCGCCGGCCGCCCGGGCCGCGCTGCCCGAACTCCTCGGCGCGGACGGCGCCTCGGCGGTCCCGGACGGACAGCGGGCGATCCTCGCTCCGCTGCGCGGCCGGCGCCGGGTGATCGGCGCGGCGCTGTTCCTGCGCCGTCCCGAGCGCATCCCGTTCGAGGCCGACGACCTGCTGGTCGCCGCCCAGCTCGCCACGCACAGCGCCCTCGGCATCGACAAGGCGGTGCTGTACGGGCGGGAGGCGTACATCGCGGACGAGCTGCAGCGCACGATGCTGCCGGAGAACCTGCCGCGCTGCACCGGGGTGCGGCTGGCCTCGCGCTACCTCCCGGCCGCGGAGACGGCGCGGGTCGGCGGCGACTGGTACGACGCGATCCCGCTGCCGGGCAGCCGGGTGGCGCTGGTGGTCGGCGACGTGATGGGGCACTCCATGACGTCGGCGGCGATCATGGGACAGCTGCGCACCACCGCGCAGACCCTGGCCGGTCTCGATCTGCCGCCGCAGGAGGTGCTGCACCACCTCGACGAGCAGGCGCAGCGGCTCGGCGTGGACCGCATGGCGACCTGCCTGTACGCGGTGTACGACCCGGTATCGCACCGCATCACCATCGCCAACGCCGGTCATCCGCCGCCGATCCTGCTGGAGCTGGGCGGCCGCGCCGAGGTGCTGCGGGTGCCCGCGGGCGCCCCGATCGGCGTGGGCGGGGTGGACTTCGAGGCCGTGGAGCTGGACGCGCCCGCCGGGGCGACGCTGCTGCTGTACACCGACGGCCTGGTGGAGTCCCGGCTGCGGGACGTGTGGACCGGTATCGAGCAGCTGCGCGAGAAGCTCGCCGCGACCGCGCAGCTGACCGGCCCGGACCATCCGCCGCCGCTGGAGGCGCTGTGCGACGAGGTGCTGGACATGCTCGGCCCGGGAGACCGGGACGACGACATCGCGCTGCTGGCGGCCCGCTTCGACGGGATCGCGCCGAGCGATGTGGCGTACTGGTTCCTGGAGCCGGAGGACGCCGCCCCCGGCCGGGCCCGGCGGCTGGCCCGGCGGGCGCTGTCCCGCTGGGGCATGGAGGACCTCAGCGACTCGGTGGAGCTGCTGGTCAGCGAGGTGGTGACGAACGCCGTGCGGTACGCGACGCGGCCGGTCACCCTGCGGCTGCTGCGCACGGACGTGCTGCGCTGCGAGGTCGGTGACGACGTGCCGCAGCTGCCCCGGCTGCGGCAGGCGCGCGCCACGGACGAGGGCGGGCGCGGGCTGTATCTGGTGAACCGGCTGGCCCGCCGCTGGGGTGCAACCCGGCTGAGCACGGGCAAGGTGGTGTGGTTCGAGCTGAACCGCGGCGGCTGAGCCGCCCGTACGGCGAAGGGGCGCCCGGTGCGTTCACCGGGCGCCCCTTTCGTGCGCCGTCCGCGGGTACCTGTCCGCGTGCCGCCTACTGGTCCCCGTCGAACCCCGGGTCCCCCGGATCGTCCGGGTCGCCCGGGCTTGTGAAGGTCGGCGAGTTCGTGGGCGTCTTCGTCGGCGGCGGAGTCGTCTCCGGCGGGGTCGTCGGCGGCTCCGAGGTCGGCGGCGCTGACGAGGTCTCCGGCGGCGCCTGGGTGGTGGGCGCCTCGCTCGTCTCCTCCTGGCTCGGCGTGTTCGAGGGCGACTCCGGCGGCGACGACGACCGGGGCGGCTTCACGGCCGCGCCCTGCTCGGTGTCCAGGTCGAACTTTCCGCCCTCGGCGGCGACGCCGAAGGTGTACTCCGCCCAGATCCGGGCGGGCGGCCCACCGCCGTTGACGCGGTCCTCGCCGAGGGCCCCGTACATTTCGACCTGCGGGTGCGGGGGCTTGTCGTCCTCGCCGAACAGCCCGACGGAGGTCACCAGGCCGGGTGTGAAGCCGGTGAACCAGGCCGACTTGTTGTTGTCCGAGGTACCGGTCTTGCCGGCGACCTGACGTCCGTCGCGCCGCGGGTTGTCCCGCACGGCCTTCTGGGCCGTACCGTCGTCGACCACGCCGGTGAGCACGGAGGTCACGGTGTCGGCGGCCTGACGGCTGATGACCTGTTCGCCGACCGCGTCGGGCATGGTGACCGTGCGGCTGCGGTGCTCCGCCGACTTGATCATCGTCGGGGTGGTCTTCTTGCCGTGGTTGTCGAGGGTGGCGTAGACCCCGGCCATCTCCAGCGGGCTGGCGCCCATCGAGCCCAGGGTCTGGGCGGGCACGGCCTCCAGGCCCTCGACGTCCATGCCGAGGTCGCCCGCAGTCTCCATCACCCTGTCCATGCCCACGTCGACGCCCATCTGCGCGAAGACGGAGTTGACGGACTTGTTCATCGCCGTCTGCACGGTGATGTCGCCGTAGTCCTGGTCATCCTCGTTCTCGGGGGCGAAGCCGACCCTCCTGCCGTTGTCGACCACTGGGCGCTTGCTGGTGCCGTCGTAGACGGTGTCGGCGTCGATCGGGTCGCCGTCCTGGGTCTCCGCCTCCTCCTCGAGGGCGGCGGCCAGGATCACCGGCTTGAAGGTGGACGCGGGCTGGTAGTCGTCGCGGGTGGCGTTGTTGGTGAAGTGCTTGAGGTAGTCCACGCCGCCGTACATCGCGACGACCGCGCCGTTCTTCGGGTTCACGGAGACGGCGCCGGCCTGGATGTCGGCGTCGACCTTGCGTTCCTTCGCATCGAGCTGGTCGGTGAGCTGCTTCTTGACCGACTTCTCCAGCGCGGCCTGCTTCTTCTTGTCGATGTTGAGGGTGATCGTCCAGCCGCCGGCGTCGACGAGCGCGTCGGCCTGCTTGGTGTCCTCCGCCGTGCCGTCCGCGACGAGTTGCCGCTTCAGCTCGTTGTTCGCGGCCAGCACCAGGTAGCCGGTCTGGCCGGCCATGCCCGGGTCGCCCTTGGGCTCCTTGGGCACGGGGAACTTCATGCCGGAGCGCTCGGACCGCTCCAGCCAGCCCTCCTCGACCATGTTGTCCAGGACGTAGTTCCAGCGCTGCTGGACCAGCTTCTTGGTGTTCTCGGAGGCGACCGCCCAGTCGTACTGGCTCGGTGCCTGGAGCAGCGCGGCGAGGTAGGCGCCCTGCTCGACGGTGAGGTCCTCGGCGTCGACGCGGTAGTAGGCCTGCGCGGCGGCCTGGATTCCGTAGGCGTTGCGGCCGTAGTAGCTGGTGTTGATGTACCCGGCGAGGATGTAGTCCTTGGACTTCTCCCGGTCCAGCTTCAGGGAGATGACCAGCTCCTTGAGCTTGCGGGTGACGGTCTGTTCCTGCGTCAGGTAGTAGTTCTTGACGTACTGCTGGGTGATGGTCGAACCGCCCTGCGTGCCCTTGCCGGTGAGGGTGTTGACCAGGCCGCGCGTGGTGCCCTTGATGTCGACGCCGGCGTCCTTGTAGAAGCTCTTGTTCTCGGCGGCGACGAAGGTGCGCTGCACCGGCTTGGGTATCTGCGCCAGGTCGACGACCTCGCGGTTGACCTCGCCGTCGCGGGCCAGGACCGAACCGTCGCTGTACTTGTAGACGTTGCTCTGCCGCTTGGCGTCGGCGTTGCCCTCGGGGATGTCGATCATCATGTAGAGCACGATGAAGGCGCCCATGCCGAGCAGGCAGAGGCCGAAGAAGGTACCGAGGATCTTCTTCCAGGTGAAGAAGCGGCGGATGCCGGTGCGGCCGGCCGCGCGCGACGAGCGGCCCTTGGGTGCCGCACGGCGCCCACCGCGCTGTCGTGCGCGTCTTTCTTCCGCTCGTCCCATACGCCCGTTCCGTTCCGCTTCGCTCGTGTGTGCTCAACTGCCACACAGGTTCGCCGCTCAGGTCAGCTCAGAAAGCTAACACCGGGAGCTGTGACAAAGGGCTGCCGATCCGGCCTTTACGGACGTGACAATCAGCACCCGCTTCACAGGAACCGACCTACGAGACCTGTGCGGGGTTGCTGCGATCAGGTAATGTGTTATCACTTTGATTAGCAGGTGCTAGCGCGTGGAATCCACGCCAAGGGCGCCCGGAGGAACGGGGGATCACCCATGTCCGCGCATGACACGCACGTCACCGCCGACGCGCCCGAGATGCCGGCTCCGCGCGTACGGGAGTCCGCGGCGCACAGCATCGGGGGCGGGCTCGCGCTGGTCCTCGGACTGGCCGGACTGCTCGGCGGCGTGGGGCTGGCCGTCTCCGCCACGGCCGTCTCCTCGGCCGGCGCCAAGGCGGCGCTGATCGTCGGCGGCATCCTGGTCGTGATCGCCGCGTTCCTCACGATGCGCGGGCTGCACATGGTGGCGCCGGGCGAGGCGAGGGTGGTGCAGCTCTTCGGCCGCTACCGGGGCACGATCCGCCAGGACGGCCTGCACTGGGTGAACCCCTTCACCTCGCGCACCAAGATCTCCACACGGGTGCGCAACCACGAGACCGCCGTACTGAAGGTGAACGACGCCTACGGCAACCCGATCGAGCTGGCCGCGGTCGTGGTGTGGCGGGTGGAGGACACCGCGCAGGCCACCTTCGAGGTGGACGACTACGTCGAGTTCGTCTCCACCCAGACCGAGGCGGCCGTGCGGCACATCGCCATCGAGTACCCCTACGACGCCCACGACGAGGGCGGCCTCTCGCTGCGCGGCAACGCCGAGGAGATCACGGAGAAGCTCGCGGTCGAACTGCACGCGCGCGTGGAGGCGGCCGGTGTGCAGATCATCGAGTCCCGCTTCACGCACCTCGCGTACGCCCCCGAGATCGCCTCGGCGATGCTCCAGCGGCAGCAGGCGGGCGCGGTCGTGGCGGCGCGGCAGCAGATCGTCGAGGGCGCCGTGGGCATGGTCGAGTCCGCGCTGACCCGGATCGCGGAGCAGGACATCGTGGAGCTGGATCCGGAACGGAAGGCGGCGATGGTCTCCAACCTGATGGTGGTGCTGTGCGGCGACCGCTCGGCGCAGCCGGTCCTCAACACCGGGACGCTCTACCAGTGACGGCCCCGTCCGGGGGCCCGGCCCCCCAGGGCCGGCCGCAGCGCAAACAGGTGCTGCTGCGGCTCGACCCGTCGGTGTACGAGGCGCTGGCGCGCTGGGCCAACGACGAACTGCGCTCGGCGAACGCGCAGATCGAGTTCCTCCTGCGACGCGCGCTCGCGGAGGCGGGCCGCCTTCCCGGCGACGCGGGGCCCCTGCCCCGCCGCGGACGTCCGCCCGGGAACGGGGCACCGCCTCAGTAGGCGCCGCACCGGCCCAGTAGCAGAACCGTGACAATCGGCCGTCACCTGGGCTCTCCTACACCCCGCCATGATCTCCACACTCGGCGTATACATCCCGCGTATACACACTGTGTAGAGTGCTCCGCATGTCCATCGGTCACACCCTCCTGGGGCTCCTGGAGTCCGGCCCGCGCCACGGTTACGACCTGAAGCGGGCCTTCGACGAGAAGTTCGGTCACGACCGGCCGCTGCACTACGGCCAGGTCTACTCGACGATGTCCCGGCTGCTGAAGAACGGGCTCGTCGAAGTCGACGGCATCGAGGCCGGCGGCGGCCCCGAGCGGAAGCGGTACGCGATCACCGAGGCCGGCATCACCGATGTCGAGCGCTGGCTCGCCACGCCGGAGAAGCCGGAGCCGTACCTCCAGTCGACGCTCTACACCAAGGTCGTCCTGGCGCTGCTCACCAGCCGCGACGCCGCCGACATCCTCGACACGCAGCGCTCGGAGCATCTGCGCAGCATGCGGATCCTCACCGACCGCAAGCGCAAGGGCGATCTGGCCGACCAGCTCATCTGCGACCACGCCCTGTTCCACCTCGAGGCCGATCTGCGCTGGCTCGAGCTGACCGCGGCACGCCTGGACAAGCTCCGCGCGGAGGTGACCCGGTGACCGCCTCCCCGCCCCCCGGCTCCCTGCTCACCGCCCAGGACCTGCGCAAGGTCTACGGCCCGACCACCGCGCTCGACGGCGCCGGGTTCTCCATCCACCCCGGTGAGGTCGTCGCCGTGATGGGGCCCTCCGGCTCGGGCAAGTCGACGCTGCTGCACTGCCTCGCCGGCATCGTCACGCCCGACTCCGGCTCGATCACCTACAACGGGCGTGAGCTGACCGCCATGAGCGACTCCGAGCGCAGTGCGCTGCGGCGCTCGGAGTTCGGCTTCGTCTTCCAGTTCGGGCAGCTCGTCCCGGAGCTGACCTGCGTGGAGAACGTAGCCCTGCCGCTGCGGCTCAACGGCACGCCCCGCAAGGAGGCCGAGCGGGCCGCGCTCACCTGGATGGAGCGCCTCGAGGTCGACGACGTCCGCAAGAAGCGGCCCGGCGAGGTCTCCGGCGGCCAGGGCCAGCGGGTCGCCGTGGCCCGCGCGCTGGTCACCGGTCCGCGCGTGCTGTTCGCCGACGAGCCGACCGGCGCCCTGGACTCCCTCAACGGCGAGCGCGTCATGGAACTGCTCACCGAGGCCGCCCGGTCCGCCAACGCCGCCGTCGTCCTCGTCACGCACGAGGCGCGGGTGGCCGCGTACTCCGACCGCGAGATCGTCGTCCGCGACGGCAAGTCACGGGACATGGAGCGCGTCGTATGAGTGCGGGTCAGTGGGCGCGCGACCTCGGCATGGGCATGCGGTTCGCCTTCGCCGGCGGACGCGAGGGGTGGATCCGGGCGCTCCTCACCGCCGTCGGCGTCGGGCTGGGCGTGGCGCTGCTGCTGCTCACCACCGCCCTGCCCGGCGCGCTGGCGGAGCGCGACCGGCGCGGGGAGGCCCGCCTCAACTACGCCTTCGGCGAGCCCATCGAGAGCCCGGCCGACAACACCGTGGTGACCGCGGACACCGACACCGTCTTCGGACAGAAGGACATCCGCGGCCGGCTGCTGGAACCGGAGGGCGACCGGGCCCCGCTGCCGCCCGGGCTGAAGGAGTTCCCCGGCCCCGGTGAGATGGCGGTCTCCCCCGCGCTGAAGGAGCTCCTCGACGCGGACGGCAGCGAACTGCTGCGCGACCGGCTCGACTACGACATCGTGGGGACGATCGGCGAGCAGGGGCTCATCGGCTCGCAGGAACTCGCCTACTACGCGGGCGCCGAGGACCTCGCGGAACGGATGGGCGACGGGACGGTCAACCGTATCGACTCCTTCGGGAACCCGAACCCGGTGGAGGAGGAGGCCGATCCGGTCCTCGTGCTGCTCGTCCTGGTCGTCTTCGTGGTGCTGCTGATGCCGGTCGCGGTGTTCATCGCCGCGGCGGTGCGCTTCGGCGGCGAACGGCGCGACCGCAGGCTGGCCGCACTGCGGCTGGTCGGCTCCGACGGCGGCATGACCCGGCGGATCGCCGCGGGCGAGGCGCTCGGCGGAGCACTGCTCGGTCTGGTGTTCGGCACCGGCTTCTTCCTGGCCGGGCGCGAGTTCGCCGCGTCCGTCGAGGTGTTCAACATCAGTGTCTTCCCCAGCTACCTGAACCCCTCGCCGCTCCTCGCGCTGCTGGTCGCGGTGGCGGTGCCGGCGGCCGCGGTGCTGGTGACCCTGCTGGCACTGCGCGGGGTGGTCATCGAACCGCTGGGCGTGGTGCGGACGGCGCGGCCCGCCCGCCGCCGGCTCTGGTGGCGGCTGCTGCTGCCGCTCGCCGGAATCGGCATGCTGGTCCCCATGATCGGCCAGGGCCGGGAGAACGGGGACTTCAACGGGTACCTGGTCACCGGCGGTGTCATGTGCCTGCTCGTCGGGGTGACGGCGCTGCTCCCCTGGATCGTGGAGACGGTCGTCGCCCGGCTCGGCCCGGGCGGCGTGTCCTGGCAGCTGGCGGTGCGCCGGTTGCAGCTGAGCAGCGGCGCGGCGGCCCGCATGGTCAACGGCATCGCGGTGGCCGTGGCCGGCGCGATCGCGCTGCAGATGCTGTTCACCGGGGTCGAGGGCGACTACACCGAGAACACCGGCTTCGACTTCTCGCGGGCGCAGATGCAGGTACGGGTGCCGCAGGGCGAGCAACTGGCCGCGGCCACCGTAGAGCTGGAGAAGACCGAAGGTGTCCGCGAGGTCATCGCGCTGTCCGAGGGGTCTCTCAGCGACCGGCCCTTCGACGAGGAGCCGGAGCACTGGACCGAGCTGACGGTAGGCGACTGCGCGACCCTGCGCGAGGTGGCGAAGCTCCCCGCCTGCGCGGACGGCGACGTGTTCGCGCTCCGGGGCGGCGAGTACGACATCGACACCCCGTCGCTGAGCAAGCCGGGCCAGAAGCTCTACCTGGACCGGGGCGGCGCCGACGGCGATCCGCCGGACCTCGTCTGGACCCTTCCCAAGAAGCTGAAGGAGGCCGACTCCATCGAGGACCCGACCGGGAGGAAGCGCGGCGGCTTCCTGATGACACCGGCCGCGGCGCCCGCGGGCATGCTGAAGGCGCTCCGGGGCCAGCTGTACCTGTCGCTCGACGCGTCGGTGCCGGACGTCCGTGAGCACGTGCGCAACACCGCGGCCCGGGTCGACCCGCTGGCGTACCCGACGACCTGGACCACCACCGAGCGGACCGAGCGCTTCGACGCCATCCGCACGGGTCTGTTCGCCGGTGCCACGGCCGTCCTGGCGCTGATCGGGGCGAGCCTGCTGGTCTCCCAGCTGGAGCAGCTGCGCGAACGCCGCAAGCTGCTGTCGGCGCTGATCGCCTTCGGTACCCGGCGGCGCACGCTGAGCCTGTCGGTGCTGTGGCAGACGGCGATCCCGATCGGTCTGGGCCTGCTGCTCGCCTCGGTGGTGGGGATGGCCCTGGGCGCGGTGCTGCTGCGGATGACCTCGACGCCGGTGAGCGTGGACTGGCCGAGCGTGCTGCAGATGACCGGCATCGGCGCGGGCGTGGTCCTCGTGGTGACGCTGCTGAGCCTGCCCCCGCTGCTGCGGATGATGCGGCCCGACGGGCTGCGCACGGAGTAGGTCCGCCGCCGGTGCGGGTCAGTCCCCGACGGTCCGCACCGGCAGGTCCCGCATCGCCTCGCGCAGGGCCACCGCCAGCTGCTCGTACTCCGCCGCCCTCGCCGCGCCCGTGCGCATGGCGAGGGCGATGCGGCGGGTGGGGGCCGGGTCGGTGAAGCGGGCGGTGAGCAGCCGGCTGGAGCGGCTGGTCTCGACGTCGACGGCGGTGCGCGGGAGCAGCGTCACACCGAGGCCGCCCGCCACCAGCTGCACCAGCGTGGACAGTCCGGCCGCCGTGGTGGTGGCCGGGACTCCCCCGCGACCCGCCTCACGGCAGATGTCCAGGGCCTGGTCGCGCAGGCAGTGCCCCTCGTCGAGCAGCAGCAGGTTCAGCTCGCGCAGCACCGCACGCGGGAGCTCCTCCCGGCCGCCGAGCCGGTGGCCGAGCGGGGTGACCAGCACGAAGTCCTCGTCGAAGAGAGGGAGTTCGGTCACTCCCGGCACGCCGAGGGGGACGGCGAGCAGCAGCAGGTCGAGCCGGCCGCCGGCCAGCCCCTCCAGCAGGTTCGCGGTCTGCTCCTCGTGCACCTGGAGGTCGAGGTGCGGGTAGCGGTCGTGCACCAGCCGCAGGACGGTCGGCAGCAGATAGGGTGCGACGGTCGGGATCACACCGAGGCGCAGCGCCCCGGTGAACGGCGCCCGCAGCGCGTCCGCCTCCTCCATCAGCGCGCCGACCTCCGCCAGTACGGCCTTGGCGCGGGCGGCGAGCCGCTCGCCGGCCGGCGAGAGCAGCACCTTGCGCGTCGTGCGCTCCACGAGGGTGACACCCAGCGTCTCCTCGAGCGCCGAGACGGCCCCGGACAGCGTCGGCTGGCTCATCCCCATGGCCGCGGCGGCGTCCCGGAAGTGCAGATGCTCGGCGACGGCGGCGAACGCCCGGAGCTGCGCGAGGCTCGGCTGCCTGCGCCTCTTACCCACGGTCACTGATAGGTCCCTCCGATCAACACGACCGAGTGTAGCTATTTCACTAATCAATGCACCCTGTGCCAACATCAACAAGGTCCAACCCCATGGGAATCACCCGCAACATGGGTGCTTCCTCGCTGCAAGGAGAGCCTGTGCTCACTGTCGGTGACAAGTTCCCCGAGTTCGAACTGACCGCCTGTGTCTCGCTGGAGAAGGGCAAGGAGTTCGAGACGATCGACCACAAGACCTACGAGGGCAAGTGGAAGATCGTGTTCGCGTGGCCCAAGGACTTCACCTTCGTGTGCCCGACCGAGATCGCCGCCTTCGGCAAGCTGAACGACGAGTTCGCCGACCGTGACGCCCAGGTCCTCGGCTTCTCCGGCGACTCCGAGTTCGTCCACCACGCCTGGCGCAAGGACCACGAGGACCTGCGCGACCTGCCGTTCCCGATGATGGCCGACCCCAAGCACGAGCTGATGCGCGACCTCGGCATCGAGGGCGAGGACGGCTACGCCAAGCGCGCCGTCTTCATCGTGGACCAGAACAACGAGATCCAGTTCACCATGGTGACCGCGGGCTCCGTCGGCCGTAACCCCAAGGAGGTCCTGCGGGTCCTGGACGCCCTGCAGACCGACGAGCTCTGCCCGTGCAACTGGAGCAAGGGCGACGAGACGCTGGACCCGGTCGCGCTGCTGGCCGGGGAGTGAGCTGACATGTCACTCGACTCCCTGAAGTCCCGTATACCGGACTACGCCAAGGACCTGAAGCTCAACCTGGGTTCGGTCATCGGCAACTCCGACCTGCCGGCGCAGCAGCTGTGGGGCACGGTGCTGTCGACGGCGATCGCCTCGCGCTCGGCGATCGTGCTGCGCGAGCTGGAGCCGGAGGCGAAGGCGAACCTGTCGCCGGAGGCGTACACGGCCGCGAAGGCCGCCGCCGCGGTGATGGCGATGAACAACGTCTTCTACCGCACCCGTCATCTGCTGTCGGACCACGAGTACGGCAACCTGCGGGCCGGGCTGCGGATGAACGTCATCGGCAACCCGGGTGTCGACAAGGTCGACTTCGAGTTCTGGTCGTTCGCGGTCTCCGCGATCAACGGCTGCGGGATGTGTCTCGACTCGCACGAGCAGGTGCTGCGCAAGGCGGGGCTGGAGCGCGAGGTGATCCAGGAGGCGTTCAAGATCGCGGCGGTGATCCAGGCGGTCGCCGCCACCCTGGACGCGGAATCAGCCCTGACGGACTGACCCCGCCCCCCTCTCACGGGCCCGCCCACACCCAGTGGCGCGGGCCCGACCCACATCCGCGCAGTCCGCGCCCCGCGCACGCCGCCCCCTCTCCGCGCACTGCACAACTCCGCGCAGACCACGCAGACCGCGTAGGCCGCGTAGGCCGCGTAGGCCGCGTAGGCCGCGGGCAGTCGTGCCGCAGGGCGGCACGAGTGGGCGGTGGGGGTACCTCCCAGGCCCTTAAGGCACTGGGGGAGGCACGACTGCCCGCAGCTGCGTGGCGTCAGTCGTTCTCCGGGGGCTCCGGGGGCTTTTCCATCGCGGTTGCCGGAGGCTCCGGGGCGTCCGGGGCGGACAGGGCCGTGGCGCTCCGGGGCCGGGGGGTCTGGAGCACCGCCGTTTCGTGGGCGTACGCACGGAGGTACCCGACCACCGTGTTCGTCACCGCGACCAGCGGCACCGCCACCACCGCACCCCCGATCCCCGCCACCATCCCGCCGGACGCGACCGCCAGCACCACCGCCAGCGGATGCACCCGCACCGCGCGCCCCAGGATGAACGGCTGGAGGATGTGCCCCTCGATCTGCTGCACCGCCAGCACCACCACCAGCGTCATCACGCCCGTGAACACGCCCTGCGTGACGAGCGCGACGACCACCGCCAGCGCTCCCGACACCACCGCACCCACGAGCGGGATGAAGGAGAACAGGAAGATGAAGACGGCGAGCGGCACCGCCATCGGCACATCGAGGAAGTAGATGCCGAGCCCGATGAAGATCGCGTCGATCAGAGCCACTATCACCGTGCCGCGCACATACGCCGTCAGCGTCCGCCACGCCGCCGGCCCGGCGCCGGCGACACCCGGACGGGCCGCGGCCGGAACCAGCTTGAGCGACCACTCCCAGATCCGCTTGCCGTCGTAGAGCAGGAACAGCGTCGAGAAGACCGCCAGCAACGTGCCGGTGAGCGCCTCGACGACGACCGTCACGCCCTCCAGGCCCGCCGAGGTGATCTGCTCGGTGTTGGCGCCGACCGCCTCACGCAGGTTCTTGGCGATCTCGTTGATCTGCTTGTCGGTGACGTGGAAGGGGCTGTTCAGCAGCCAGTTGCGCAGCTCGTCGATGCCGTCCTGGATCTGGTCGGAGAGGTTGTCGATGTTCTCCATGACCTGCCAGGTCACGAACCAGCCGATGAGGCCGATCACCACGAACCCGAACAGCGCCGTCAACGCCGTGGCCGGACCGCGCGGCACGCCGATCCGTCTGAGCCGGGCCACCGTCGGCTGGAGCAGCGCGGTGATCAGCAGCGAGGCCACGAACGCCAGCACCACCAGCTGGACGGCGCTGATGACCCGCATCAGCACCCAGACCGTGCCGGCCAGCACCAGCAGCCGCCAGCCGGCCTCGGCGGCGACCCGCACCCCCCAGGGCACGGCCTGCGCCGGGTCCGGGCGGACCGGGACGGCGACGTACTCGGCCGACGGCGTCTGGTCGGGGCGCGGGGCGGCCTCCCGTCCGGAGTCCTCGTCGCCGGACCGGCCTTCTCCCGCCGCCTCGGCGCGGCGCTCCTCCAGCCGCTTGCCGGCAGCGGTCAGCCCCGCTCCGACACGGCTGAGCCATCCTGGCACTCGCGACATGATCCGTCCTCTTCCCCCGTCGCTCCCCACCACTCCCCCTGGAGTCGTCGGTCAGACCGTACATGGCGAAAGCCCCACACCGTAGGACGGTGCGGGGCTGCGCCGGGGTTGAGCGGCGGCCGGGATCGGGCGGGGCCGCGTTGCGTCTAGTAGTAGTGGTTGGCCTGCCAGAAGTTCCAGGCGTCGCACGGGCTGCCGTAGCGGTCGTTCATGTAGCCCAGGCCCCACTTGATCTGCGTGGCGGGGTTCGTCGCCCAGTCGGCTCCGGCGGAGGACATCTTGGAGCCCGGGAGGGCCTGCACCAGACCGTAGGCGTCGGAGGTGGGGTTGTCGGCCTGGTAGTTCCAGCTCGACTCCCGCTGCACGATGTTGCTGAAGCACTGGAACTGGTCCGCCGGCACGAGCTGCCGGGCCATCGCCTGGACCTCGGCGATGGTGTAGGACGACTGGACGGGGAAGCTGGACGCGTCGCGGACCGCGGAACGGCTGGCGGCGGCCTTGGCCGCCGCGCGCTCCTTGGCCTCCCGCTCCGCCTTCTCGGCCGCCTCCTTCTTCTTGGCGACCGCGGTCTCGGCGGCAGCCTTGCGGGCGGCCTCCTCCGCGTCCTTCTTGGCGGTCGCGTCCGCGGCGATGGCCATGGTTTCGGCCTGCTGCGTCAGGGACGCGGTCTGCACCTGGGCCTGCTGGCCCGCGGGGATGTCCGCGAGCAGCGTGGTGCCGCTTGCCGTCGCTTCGGCGTCGTTGTTCTGCGCGGTGCTGCCCGAGGCAACGCCGACGACGCTTCCGACAGCGGTGACCGCCGTGGCCGAGGCCACTGCGAATCCCCGGACCGAGATCCGGCTCACACGGTTTCCTTCCAGCATCGACCGCTTCGGTGACCCTCGCGGACGCAATCGTGCCCCTGAACACTGGCCTCCCCAACTACGGGTCACGGGAGGCACGGGCCCGGTGGGCAACTCCCACGAGGGGAGCACCGCGTAGTGCTCGGGCGGCATACGGCGACGCTATGGAGTTGGAACGGTGTACTGCTGTGGTGCCGTACCGCTGGGGGTGCGGCTGTGCCGTATGCGGGGCCTGACAGGATTGAGACTCTGCCGTAACCCGACGGCGCAAGGCAATTCTCCGTTGCGTGTGAAAGCTCACATCCCGTTTGGCCCCAGTGATTGTCGGAAAGCCGCACGCACGCCGACGCCGCCCGGCTAGGCTCTACGCCTTTTCCGGACGGCGCCAACTACTGCGTAACCGACCCTTGTTGGGATGGGCGGGTCAGATCTGCCCGTCTTCGAGCATTTCGGTCACAAGGGCGGCGATCCGGGACCTCTCGGACCGCGTCAGGGTGACGTGGGCGAACAGCGGATGCCCCTTCAGCTTCTCCACGACGGCGACCACACCGTCGTACCTCCCGACCCTCAGATTGTCCCGCTGGGCGACATCATGGGTCAGAACGACCCGTGAATCGGCCCCGATCCGGGACAGAACGGTCAGCAGCACGTTCCGTTCCAGCGACTGCGCCTCGTCCACGATCACGAACGCGTCGTGCAGCGAGCGGCCCCGGATGTGGGTGAGCGGCAGGACCTCCAGCATCCCGCGCGCGGTGACCTCCTCGATGACCTCCCGGCTGGTGACGGCCGACAGGGTGTCGAAGACCGCCTGCGCCCAGGGGCTCATCTTCTCCGCCTCGGTACCGGGCAGATAGCCGAGCTCCTGCCCGCCCACCGCGTACAGCGGACGGAAGACCATCACCTTCTGGTGCTGCCGGCGCTCCAGGACCGCCTCCAGGCCGGCGCACAGCGCCAGCGCCGACTTGCCGGTGCCGGCCCGGCCGCCCATGGACACGATCCCGACGTCCGGATCGAGCAGCAGGTCCAGCGCGATGCGCTGTTCGGCGCTGCGGCCCTTGATGCCGAACGCCTCCCGGTCGCCGCGCACCAGCCGCACCTGGCCCTCGGCGGTGACCCGCCCCAGCGCCTTGCCGCGCTCGGACTGGATGGTCAGGCCGGTGTGCACGGGGAGGTGGGACGCCTCGGGCACGTACACGTGCCCCTCCTCGAAGAGGATGTCCACCTGCTCACCGGGCAGGGTCAGTTCGGACATTCCGGTCCAGCCGGAGGCGTCCGTGATGGCGAGCTCCGCCCGGTACTCCTCGGCGAGCAGTCCCACGGAGGACGCCTTGATCCTCAGCGGGAGGTCCTTCGACACCACGGTGACGTCGAACCCCTCGGCCTGCAGATTGCGGGCGACCGCGAGGATGCGGGAGTCGTTGTCCCCCAGGCGGTAGCCGCTGGGCAGCACACTGGGGTCCGAGTGGTTGAGCTCGACCCGTACCGTGCCGCCGAGGTCCCCGGTCGGAATGGGGGCGTCGAGGCGGCCGTACCGCACCCGGTAGTCGTCCAGCCGGCGGAGCGCCTGCCGGGCGAAGTAGCCGAGTTCGGGATGGTTCCGCTTGGCCTCCAGTTCCGTCACCACGACGATGGGGAGCACGACCTCGTGCTCGTCGAAGCGGTTCAGGGCGTTGGGGTCGGCCAGCAGGACGCTGGTGTCGAGAACATAGGTGCGCCGGTCTGGCTTGTGGCGCTTTGTGCTGGTCACCACGGAAGGACGTACCCCCTCGGATGAGGTCGGGGAGCGACGGAGCGGAGCTGGACCGGTCGACGGCCCCTTCGCACGGCGGGCCGAGAACCGGCCCTCCGCTGCGTCGTCCGTGCCGTGACCGCACGGTCGGGCTGCTGCAAAAGGGCCTCCCGGGCGGACGGCTTCCGTGCCGCCCGCTGAGATCCGACACCCGTGGTTCGGGTGTCGACCTGCCTGGCTTATTCCCTCGAACGGGCAAGGCCATGCCACGGCATATGACGGCGGACCGGTGAACAACGCGTGACCAGGGGGGACGGGGGCCGTGCGGAAGGCGGACCAAGGCCCCGGTACGGGGGCTGCGCGCGGTGCCGTTCAGCCGCCGTAGCGGCGGTGGCGGGCGGCGTAGTCGCGCAGCGCCCGCAGGAAGTCGACCTTGCGGAAGGCCGGCCAGAAGACATCGCAGAAGTAGTACTCCGAGTGGGCGGTCTGCCAGAGCATGAACCCGGACAGCCGCTGTTCCCCGCTGGTGCGGATCACCAGGTCCGGGTCGGGCTGGGCCCGGGTGTAGAGGTGACGCCCGATCATGTCGATGTCGACGGCCTCGGCCAGCTCCTCCATCGAGGTGCCCTTCTCGTGGGCGTCGACAAGCATGGACCGCACCGCGTCGGCGATCTCCTGGCGGCCGCCGTATCCGATGGCGACGTTGACCACTATCCCGGTGATGTGCGCGGTGGCCGCCTCGGCCTCCTTCAGGGCGGTCTGCATCCCGGACGGCAGCAGGTCGGGCGTGCCCACGTGGTGGACCCGCCAGCGTCCGTCGGCGGCGAGGCCGCGCACCACGTCCTCGATGATGCCGAGGAGCGGGACGAGTTCCTCCTTCGGCCGGTCGAAATTGTCCGTCGACAGCAGCCAGAGGGTGACGACCTCGACGTCCGTCTCGCTGCACCAGCCGAGGAACTCCTCGATCTTGTCCGCGCCGGCCCGGTGGCCGTGGACGGTGCTGGAACCCGCGGCCTTCGCCCAGCGGCGGTTGCCATCCATGATGATGCCGATGTGCTTGGGCACCTGAGCGGTGTCCAGGTGGCCTTCCACCCGGCGTGCGTACAGCCTGACCAGCAGGCCCCGCAGCTTGTCGCGCAGGTTCACGTGATCGTCAGCCCCTCCGTACGGATCGGACAGGCGCGGCGCCCCGCCGCGTGGCGCGGCTGGCGGCCCGGTCTCGGCCGCGGGCGGTACCTGTCCGTATGGCGGTCCCCGAAGGCGAAGCGTACCCCTGCCGGGGCGGGGGTCCCCAAAGTCGGCGGTGGTGCGTTTGTCAGCTGTACTTCAGGGGCACGCCGTCTGCGCTGTGCCGCCTGAACCACTGCTTCGCCGAGCCCTGGCTGAGCAGGACGAGGACGGCGATGGCGGAGCCGAGCGGCACGATCCCCAACTGGACGCCCTGGGCCGTGGCGCTCAGCGTGAACAGGATCTGCACGGCGGACAGCACCTGGCAGGCGACGCGGACGCCGTTGCCCGCCGTGTGGAAGCGGAACGCCAGGACGAACAGCACGACGGTCGTGACGTACGTACTGAAGAACCGCCCCGAGGAATGGGCCCCGGCGCCGGCGGCGACCACGACGGCGAGCAGCACACCGACCCCGAGCGTCGCGAAGATCACGATCTGGGCGGCGCGCACCGGACCGGGCATGGCCGGGGGCTGGGACGGTCCGGGGTACGGCGGGGTGCCGGGCCACCCGTAGGCGTGGGCGCCGGGCTGGGGCGGAGGATGGGCCCCGGGCTGCTGCGGGTACGGAGGCCGCGGGTACGGCTGCTGCGGGTACGGTGGCTGCGCTCCGGGCGCCGGCGGGGTGCCGTACGGGCCGGGCGGCGGGCCGTACGGACCCTGACCGTAGGGGCTCTGCCCGCCGGGGGGACCGTAGGGGCCCGGCGGGCCGGGCGGCTGCTGCCCAGGTGGCGTCGGATACTCGTTCGACATGCCTGGACTCTAACCAGGGGGCGGCGGGCGGCATCATGCCCGGGCACAAGAAAACGGGCCGGTCCGTGGGGGGGAGACGGACCGGCCCGAGGGGGGGTTTCCACCATAACCCTTCGTAAGTGATGCTGCGCGCATCAGCGACACACAACTACTCTCCGGAGTCGTCCGGCGACGCCGGAGAGCCCTCGGAAAGCGCGCTCCATGGCCTTCTCGTGGCCGAAACACCGCCACATCCTGGGGAGAAAGAGACGTTGAGGGGACTGTGTGCAGGTTGTGACACCAACGCCGCACCTTCAGCGCCACTCTTCCGGTCGTCCCCCTGACGGGTGACCCCGGCGGCGACAGCGGCTTGACCCGGATCGGGTGTCCGCCCGGCCCGGAGACGGCATCCGCCCGCCCCGGCCGGGCCGCTTTCCGCGGCCGGTGAACCCGGCGCCGCGCAGCCCCCTCCACTGCGCGGCGCCGCCCCGCGCAGCTTTGCTTACGCGAATCACCTTGGTCCGAACCTATGTGATGCCTGGGTTCCAGGGGAAGCCGCGGTCCGTAACAATGCGAAAACCGCGGCCTCCCCGAGCCGCGACGAGCCCCCGCGCACGCTCACTCGCCCTTGCGGAGCTCGAGGAGATGCCGGCTGCTGTGCGCCACGAACGCCCCCTCGGCCTCGATCCGCTCGTGCAGGGCGCGCAGCCGCGGCCGGTACGCCTCGACGGTGAAGTCCGGGACCATCCAGATCACCTTGCGCAGGAAGTGCACGACGGCGGCGATGTCGTGGAACTCCATGCGCAGCCGTTCGGCCCGCACGTCGACGGTCTCCAGTCCGGCGGCCCCGGCCGCGCGCCGCTCCCGGTCGGGATGGCGCGCCCGGAGCTGCTCCTCGGGCTGGGGTCCGAGGAAGAACTCGACGAGTTCGTACGCGCTGGCCGGGCCGACGTGCTGCGCGAAGTACGTACCGCCGGGGCGCAGCACGCGTGCGATCTCGTCCCAGTGGGCCCGCACCGGGTGGCGGCTGACGACCAGGTCGAAGGTGGCGTCGGCGAAGGGCAGCGGCGCGTCCTCGGGGGAGGCGACGACGGCGACACCGCGGGGGCGGAGCAGCGCCGTGGCCCGGGCGACGTTGGGCGGCCAGCCCTCGGTGGCGGCGGTGAGCGGCGGACGCCGGCCGGCCCGCGCGAGGGCGAAGTCGAGGACCTCCCCTCCTCCGGTCTGGATGTCGAGCGCGGCACCGGCGCGGGCCAGTCGCCCGGCCATCGCCGTGGCGTACCCCCACGAGGGCCGGGTTTCGGTGGCCCGCCCCTCGAACCAGGAGAAGTCCCACCCGTCGGTGGGCACGGCGGCGCCTTCGGCGAGGAGTTCCTCGAAGGAGCGCGTCTGCTTGTCGTCGGACATGCACCGACCCTGCCCGACCACCCCGCCGCCTGTCGCTCGTTTATCGCCTGCTCCGCCCCGCTACGGCACCAGCGGCCGCACGTCCCGCGCCACGAACCGTACGAAGCCCTCGGGGTCGGGTTCGTCGCCGGTCGGCTGGAGGATGACGGAGTCGGCCCCGGCGTCGGCCAGCCGCCGCACCGCCCCGGCCACGGCGGCGGCGTCCCCGGCCACCCCGAGGTCCGGCTGCCCGGCGACCCCCTCGGCGGCGAGTTCGGCGCGCAGCCGCTCGTCGGCTCCGTCCCCGGTGGCGGCGAGCAGATAGACGACCACCTTGTGGGGCGTACCGGTCCGGCCCGCCGCGGCCCGGCCCTCCTCGATGAGCTCGCGCGCACGGCGGACCCCGTCGGGGGAGGTACTGGCGGTGAGGATGGTCCCGTCCGCGGCCTCTCCGGTGAGCCGGACGGTGCGCGGGCCGGTGGCTCCGGCGAGGATCTCCACCGGTCCCTGCGGCGGCCAGTCGAGGGCGACGTCGTCGAGCCTGACGTAGCGCCCCTCGGTCGTGACCCGCTGCCCGCCCAGCAGGGCGCGCAGCGCGGCGAGATGCTCGCGCAGCAGGGTCAGCGGCGACTCGGCCCGCGCCCCGACCTGCCCCATCCAGTCCTGCACCCCGTGCCCGACCCCGAGGGCCGCGCGCCCGGGGAACATCCGGTGCAGGCTCGCGGCCTCCATCGCCGTGACGGCGACGTTCCGCAGCGGCACGGGGAGCAGGCCCACGCCGACCCTCACCCGTTCGGTCCATGCCAGCGCGGCGGCGCCGGTCGAGATTCCGCCTTCCAGGAAACAGTCCTCCCAGAGCCAGAGTTCCTCCAGGCCGGCCTCGTCGGCGGTCCGGGCGACGGAACGGAGTTTCTCGGGAGGGAGCTGGGGACGGAACACTGCGCCAAGTGTGGTCATGGGCCCTTCCTACCCGAGCCCGGCGGCCGGCTTCCGCTCTTTTTCGGCGCCGCTTTTCGGCGCCGTCACCGGTCCTCGGGCAGCGGCCGGTCGGTGATCAGCGCGGTGAGTGTCATCGGGGCGTCGCCGTCGGACTGGTTGAGCGAGACGGCGGCCCAGCGGTCGCCCGGGGCGGCGGGCACCGGGCCCCAGAGGGTCAGGTCGCCGCCGCAGTCCTTGGCGAGGAGGGTGCGGAAGGGTTCCGCGGCCGGGCGTGCGCGCAGGTCCGGCCCCATGGTCACCGTCCGGTGCGGCCCCCAGCGGCGGTCCAGTTCACGCACCACGGCGGCCAGGTATGCCTCCGCCGTGGCCTCCGCGTCCGTCCACTCGCGCCCGTACACGCCGGTGAGCGGGGCGCTCTCCCAGAGGGGGAACAGCAGGAACCCCTCCCCCCGGGTCGCCCGCCACTCACCGGTGTCCGGCTCCCCCTCGTCGGCCACCGGACCGGCATCGGGGAGACGGGCCTCGGACAGGGCCGTCTCGACGGCGGCCACCACCCGCCCCGGGTCGAACGGCTCACCCGCGCGGGCCGTCACAGCATGGGCCGCTTCATCGGGCGGGGCAGCGGCTCCAGAGCACCGGACTTCTCGAGGGCCTCGTACGCCTCGACGACGGCCGCGGTGTCGCCGGGCGAGGCGATGTTCAGCAGGACGCCCTCGGTGGGCAGTTCGACACGCTCGGCGGCCAGGCCGGCGGGGATACGGGCGGCACGCCCCTTCGACAGATAGCCGACCCACCCCACCGACGGCGTACCCACCCTGAAGCCGGCCTCCTTCTTCAGGGCGGCGGTGACGGTCCGGTCGCTCACGTCCCCGTAGTCCGGCTGCCAGGCCTCCGCGACGACGGTGAGCAGCGCGGCGCCGGGAAGTGACGCCCCGTCAGGGGCGGTGATCGTGGCGACCAGCGACTGGAGCAGGGAGTCCGGCGCCGCGCCGGCCAGCGCGGCGAGCTCCACCTTCCAGCCGTCGGCGAGGCCGGTGGCGAGCAGGCGCAGGGACGTGCCGTTGGCCGCCGCCCAGGGGTCGGCCTCGCGGGCCGTACGCAGCGCGCCGAGCAGCGACGCCTCGTCCGTCCCGACCGTCTCGCCGGCCCCCGCGGCGGGCACGGTCCGCCACGCCCACTCCGCGTGACCGACCGCCTCCGGCAGCAGCACCGCGAACCGTTCCACCGTCGTGCTCCACCGAGCGGCGAGCTCCTCCGCCGACTCCTGCCGAGGGCCCCAGAAGCCCCGCACCACGCGTCGCATGTCCCCGCTCTCCGCTCTCACCCGCGGCCACACCGGTCCTCCCGCCCACCTTAGACGCGCCCTGCGCGGTGCGGCGGGCAATGACGGTGCTCACGTGCCGGCCGGGCCGTGTCAGTCGAACGCCTCGGGTTTCTTCTCGCCCGCGATGCGGTCGGGGGCGGTGTGGACGACCTCGATGTCCAGGCCCGCGTCCTCGAAGGCGTCGCGGGCCGCGTCGGCGACCTCCTCGTTGGAGAAGTGCCACTCGATGCCCTTGCCGTCCGCCGCGCTCACCTGGCGGCGTGCCTCGGCCAGCAGCCGTTCCCTGCCGGAGGGGGTGAGTTCGGTGCGGTCGGCGGCGAGGTAGCTGTCGTATCCGTTCTTGGCCTCCAGATACGTCTGCCGGGAGGAGTCCCAGCCGTCGAACTCGACGTCCGGCACCTTCGGGTCGGGGTGCGGGACGACGTACTCGTAGCCGCGCTGGGTGCCGGTGACCTGTTCCTGGTAGCGCAGCCATGACTCGTTGCGCCAGGTGGGGCTGGGGTTGCGGTCGCGGCTCGCCCAGAAGCCGTCGCCGCCGTCCGCGTCGCCGTACTCGCGGCGGCTCAGGCCGTCGGCCCAGTCCGGCGGGTCGTAGTTGCGCGGGTCGCCGGCGTCGCCGTGCTCGGGGTCCGGGTACCGCTTGCGGTTCTCCAGCGCCTCCCGGGCGCGGGCCGGTTCCTCGGCGCGCTTGCGTTCCAGGTAGGCCTGGCGCTCGGCGGCGCGGGCCTCCTCGGCCTGCTCCCGGGCCTCCTGGTCGCAGCCTTCCTCGGCCAGCAGGGTGTACGGGCCGTCCGCGACGGGGCCGGCGGCGAGCACGGTGGTGCCCGTGCCGGGCCCGCCGCCGGGACCGGGGTGCGGGCCTTCGCCGTACGGGGTCCTGCGGGCGGGCGCGGAGAGGGTGCAGCCGGTGCGGCGGGCCGCCTCCTCCGCCTCGTCCGCGGCCTCGTCGGCGCGCCGGGCGGCGTCCTCCAGCGCGTCCAGGTCGCCCGCCTCGGCCGCGCGCCGCGCGTCCTGGGCGGCCTCGGC
This sequence comes from Streptomyces speibonae, assembly GCF_984686075.1. Classification (NCBI taxonomy): domain Bacteria; kingdom Bacillati; phylum Actinomycetota; class Actinomycetes; order Kitasatosporales; family Streptomycetaceae; genus Streptomyces; species Streptomyces speibonae. The sequence goes on from NZ_OZ480260.1 coordinate 2,954,028, forward strand.
GGCGTCGTCGACGACCTTGCTGAGCCGGCCGAGCGAGCCGACCTTCTCGGCGATCTTCGCTTCGCCGTAGCCGGGGATGAAGAGGGAGCCGACGTTCCAGATGACGGTGGTGACGGCGCGGGTCTCGTTGCCGTCGTTCCACTGGTCCACGACGTCGTCGCCGATGAACGAGTCGAACAGGACGGTTCCGCCGGTGCCGAGGGAGGCCCCGCCCCAGTCCAGGATCGCTCCGAAGTAGTCGCCGTCGTCCCACTTGTCGCGGGCGTCGGCGGTGTTGTCCCACCACGCGTCACCGAGGGAACTGCCGTAGTCCATCAGACCGTTCCAGGTGTCGACGGGGTTGGTCACCACGTCCCAGATGCCGGTGAGGTCGCCCCCGATGCCGTCGACGAACAGCCCCTGGCCGACCTGCTCGAGCTGGTCCCCGGCGCAGCCGAAGAAGGCACCGACGCCGGAGAAGCACCCCTCGTCGTCGCCCTCGTCACCGTTTTCGCCGCCGTCGTCGTCGGTGGTCGGGTCCTCGTACGGCGGCTCGTCGATCTCGTCCTCGGCGGCGACGGGGTCGACGAGGGAGGGGTCGCCCGTCGTGCCGGCCGACGGGTCGTCGGAGCCGGTGCCGGTGCCGGTGTCCGTACCGCCTGGGTCGCCGGAGTCGCCGCCGGGGTTGCCGGTACCGCCGGTGCCGCCGGTGCCGCCGGTGCCGCCGGTGCCGCCGGTGCCGCCGGTGCCGCCGGTGCCGCCGGTGCCGCCGGTGGTGCCGGTGCCGCCGGTGGTGCCGGTGGCACCGGCGTCGTCCCCGCCCCCGTCGCTGTCCTCGGCCGTGACCTGGCCGTCTCCGTCCCCACCGCTCCCGGGCGCGGGGCAGGCGGCACCGATGACGCGGCACACCTGTGCCTGGATGCCGCCGAGCAGCTGCCCGCCCAGTCCGCTGAGGACGAGCGCCGCGATGATCGCCGCGACGACGGCGACCAGGCCCGCGTACTCCACCGCCGTCTGGCCGTCGTCGCGGCGCCAGCGGATCATCCGGGGCAGCGAGAAGGCGCGGCGCTCACGCCGTTCCGGTGCGGCGAGGCGGTACCAGTCGCGGCTCTCCGGGCGGGTCAGGAGGAACAGGACGAGGAAGGGGAGGAGCAGCTGGGTGAAGCCGCGGGCCGACCCGTCGGCCAGGTTCGAGACCGCGCCGAGGACCAGCCACGCCTGGACGGCGATCAGCCCGGCCCAGATCCTGGCCCCGCCCCGCCAGGTGCGGCGGGCGAGCCACCAGCCGAGCACACCGGGAGCGGCGGCGTGGGCGACCTGGGCGAGGAGCGTGCCGTCGACCGCGTCGAGCGACGCCGCGGTCAGCAGCAGCCCGAGCCCGCCGAGCACGGTGAGCGCGAACAGGGCGTGCACGAGCAGCAACGCCCGGGACAGGGACCGGGGCATGCCCCGCCGCCCGCCCCCGCTCCCGGCCGCCGGTACGGCCCCGGTCCCCGCCCCTCCCCCGTTCCAGGCCATGCCCGTCCCCCTCGAGTCCCCCGGTTCGCAACCGTGTGCGGTTCACGGCAGGCCCCGAGGGTAGGAAGGGGCGGGTGGCGGGGGCATGGGCCCGTGGGCCCAAAACAGCGCCCAACTACGGCGGTTCACGCATGCCGGACGCCGGACGGCTCACGCACGCCGGACGCCGGACGCCGGACGGTCTCAGCGGTCCGTCCGCTGCGAGGTCAGTGCCGGAAAGGTCACCCCGGTGAGCTGCTCGGAGACGGTCCACAGGCGCCGGCGGCAAGCCCCGTCGTTCGAACTGGGCATTATCGGGCGGGTGTTGTGAAGATGCAAGATGTTGACGCCCACGGAATGAGACCTGTTTACTCCATGGCACGCGGCGGTCGGAGCACTTCCGCGTCAGAGGTACGCCCAGCCGGTACGCGGCCCTCTCCTGCCGCAAGCCCGGACCGAGTCGCCAGGTCGCCCCAAGGCGCCGAGGCGGGGACGTGCCCTCGTACCACGGAGCCTGTCCATGCGCCTTCTGGCAACAGCTCGTTCCCGAGTTACCCTGGCCGCGGCCGTCGTCGCCGCGGGCGCCGCGGCATTCCTCGTCCCCGGGGCCGAGGCCGCCGAGTGGTCCCCGCCCCCGGCCGGTGCCGACTTCGACTACCAGATCGGGAAACCCTACGACCCGCCCGCCGGGGTGACGGTGGTCAGCCGGGACTGGAAGGAGTCACCGGCAGCGGGGCTGTACAACATCTGTTACGTCAACGCCTTCCAGACCCAGGAGGTCGGGGATGTGGACGGTCCCGACGACTGGGACCAGGATCTGCTGCTGAGGAACGACGACGGCGACGTGGTCATCGACGAGGACTGGAACGAGGCGATCCTCGACATCACCACCGACACCAAGCGGCAAGCCATCGCGACAAGGATCAACACGCAGATCGACACCTGCGCCGACAAGGGGTTCGACGCCCTGGAGTTGGACAACTACGACACCTTCACCCGGGACGTCGTCGACGGCAAGATCACCGCCGACGACGCCCAGGCCTACATCCGGCTCCTGGCCGAACACGGCCACGCCCGGGGCCTGGCCGTCGGTCAGAAGAACACCGTGGAGCTGGCCCCGTACCACGACGAGAACGGCCTCGACTTCGCCGTCGCGGAGGAGTGCGGTGACCCGGAGTGGAACGAATGCGCCGACTACGTCGAGGCGTTCGGCGACAACGTCATCATGATCGAGTACAGCCCCGAGGGCATGGCCAACGCCTGCGCCTTCAGTGATCGCGTGAGCGTGGTGCAGCGTGACCGTCCGGTCCTGGCCCCGGGCGAAACGGCCGAGGAGACGGACGACGACGGCAACGTCCACGTCATCGAGTACGTCCGCGAGACCTGCTGACGCCGCCCACCGCCGTGCGGACGCCCGCCTGTCCGCACGGCGCATCCGGCCCATATGTTTGGTGGGCCACGGTGCCTACAGGAGGGGGTCGGTCGGTGAGGGGACGCCGGCGGGACGGACACGGGCAGTTGCTGGTCCGGGGAGAGGGGGACGGGGGCCCCTCCGCGCGCGTCCCGCTGGAGATCGCCACCTCCTACCGAGCGCGCACCAAAGGGCTTTTGGGACGCGACTCCCTCACCGGCGCGCTGCTCCTCTCCCCCGCCAACAGCATCCACACCTTCCGCATGCGCATCCCCATCGACGTCGCCTACCTCGACCGCCGCCTCCGCGTCATCGCCCTGCGCACCATGCCCCCGGGCCGCCTCGGCCTCCCCCGCCTCCGAGCACGCCACGTACTGGAAGCCGAGGCGGGCGCGATGGCGGGGTGGGGGCTGCGGGTGGGAGCGCGCGTGGAGGTGGTGCGGGAGGAGGACGGAGGCGGCCCGACGTCAGGGTGACGTAGCCGCACCCCTGCCGCACCCGTCCACGTAGGCGCGGGCACCCTCCCTGGGCAGGACGGCCCACATGCGCGTGCCGCCGCCCGGCTCCCGCGCATCGCCGACGCCCCAGTCACCGGAGCAGGCCTTGACGACACAGGCCAGCAGGCGCAGCGCGGCCCGGCGGCGGTTGTCGCAGGCCGTGGCCAGCCGGGGGTGGGTGTGGCGGGGATGCGCGTCGTAGAGGGTGACGCGGAGGGCGTCGTCGCGGTAGCGGAGCGAGACGTACAGAACGGTGGTGGGGGCCAGGCGGTAGGCCGTGGCGGCGAGTTCACCGAGTACCTGGACCGCCGGGTCCGTCATGTCCTCCAGACCGTGGGCCCGCAGGATGGTCCGGGCCGCCGCACGGGCGATCCCGGGGCTCTGCGCACCTGCGGGGAGCGTGAAGCTGTACGAGAGGGTGTCGGGCTCCGGCCCTGCGGGCGGCAGATCGGCGGGGGCGGCGATCGGACAGAGGCCGGCGGATGCGGACATGGCGACTCCAGTGGTCAGCGGGTGAACGTGTCGTAATCGACCTGTCGCTGACAGTAGAAGGCTGAGGTGGCAACGTGCCACCTTCTCCTCGAAATTGCCACCCGTGTGGGTGGACCACGGGCTTGAGGAGAGGGCAAACTGACGCCGCGACAACTGGAGGTAGTGACACACATGCCGCCTAGGGCAACACCCACGGAACGCCAGAAGCGCCTGGGTGCAGAACTGCGCAAGATGCGCCTTGCAGCAGAGGTGTCCACGGAGTACGCCGCCGGTCTGCTGGGCATCGACCGCACGAAGATCTCCAACATCGAGTCCGGCATCCGAGCCATCACACCCGACCGTCTCCGGACGCTCGCGTGCAACTACGACTGCCGGGACGAGGCGTACGTCAACGCCCTCGCCCACATGGCCGGAGACCGCACCCGTGGATGGTGGGAGACCTACCGCGGACGGTTGCCCGCCGGGCTGCTGGACATCGCGGAGATGGAATGGAACGCGCGCAAGGTACGTGCCGGACTGGCCATTCATGTCCCCGGTCTGCTGCAGACCGACGCGTACGCCCGCACACTGTTCACCGTTGCGCTTCCGGCACTCTCACCGGCCGAGGTCGAGTTGCGCGTGGCGCATCGCATGCAGCGCCAGCAGGTGCTGTACCGCGAGGACCCGATCATGTACGTCGGGTACGTGCACGAGGCCGCTCTGCGCGTCGAATTCGGGGGCACCGGGACCATGCGGGCGCAGCTCGACCGCCTCTGCGATCTGTCCGAACGCGAGAACATCGACGTACGTGTGATTCCCTTCAAGGCGGGCGCCTTCCCCGGTGCAGGACAGGCCTTGACGTATGCGGAGGCAGTAGTGCCGCAACTGGACACGGCAGAGCTCGACTCAGCACACGGTCCCGAATTCCTCCACGGGACGTCCCAGTTGGACAAGTACCGCGCACACCTGGACTGGATGGAGGCCGCGTCGCTCTCGTCGATCGATTCCCGAGACTTCATGCGTAAGCTCGCCGGCGACCTGTGAGGAGTACCCGATGACAGATATCACGTGGGAAGAACCGTTCTGCGCCGAGGGCGCGAACTGCTTCCGCATAGGCACCGACACCGAAGGCAACGCCTACATCGCCGTCGCCGGGCAGGAGGACACCCCGCTCACCGACAGCAGAGAGGCCCTGCGCTCCCTGATCCTGGAGATCAAGGCAGGCAAGGCCGATCATCTGCTGTAGTCAGCTCTGCGTGCGCGGGAAGGAGATCTCCACCCTCCGGTTCTTCTTGCGGCCGGCCTCCGTGGAGTTGTCGGCGATCGGGTACTGCTCGCCGTAGCCCCTGACCTCGTACGTGACGTTGGCGTCGCTGAGCTCCTGGACGAGGACACCGTGCACGGCGTTGGCACGCTTGCGGGACAGCACGTCGCCGTGTGCGGACGAACCCAGGTTGTCGGTGAAGCCGAAAACGCGGATCTTCGTGGCGTTCTGGGTCTTGATCTCGTCCGCGATGGAGGCGATGCGGGACTTGGCCTGCGCGCCGAGCTTGGCGCTGTCCTTGCCGAAGAGGACCTCGGCCTGGAGCGCGAATTTCACGTCGGCATTGGTGTCCTCACGGCGTTCGTCTCCGCTCTGCTCTTCGACGATCTGCTTGATGTCGAGCACCTTCGGCTCCGCGAGGGTCGCGCCGTCGGGGAGCTTGAGGTCGGGGTCGTTGGCGTCGAGCTCGACGGGCGCCGATGCGGTGGCCTCCGTGCCCGGGGGGACGCTGGGGCCGTCGTCGGCTCGGGCCACACCTGGGGTGACGGCCAGGACGGAGACGACGGTGCCGATGAGGATCAAGCGCGTATGCGTCATCTCTGCCTCACCCAGAGATCTGGATGGTGCCGCTGGCGAAGGTCGGCAGTTGGAATGTGACTTCGGAGGCGTCCGTCGGCGGTGCCGGGAACTGCATGAAGACGGCCAGAGATTCACCCGGTTTGAGCGATGAGAAGCCTGTGGTTGTCAACGGTCGCCCATCCGTGTCACGTAGGACGTAGTAGCGCTTCTTGTCCTTGCTGTCGACGAGAGTCGCACCCCCGAAAGACATTCCGTGCCGAAGAATCTCGGTCTCGTTACCACGGATAGCAGCCGGCACCGTGATGCGCTTCGCGCCATCATTCTTCAGTGTTCCGCTGACGGTGACGAATCCCCCGCCATCACGCTGAGCCGAGGTGATTTGCAGCAGAAGACCATCTGTGCCCTTCAGCTCTGCCAACGGCTCGTCCGCCTGGCCCTCCTGAGCGCTCGGGTTGGACCCGTCGTCCTTCGAGGCAGAGGCCGACGTCTTCGGCTTCTTGTCGTCGTCACCGGCTCCGCCGCACCCGGCCACACCCATGGCCAGTGCGGCCGCAGCGGTCAGTACGACCATCCCCCTGCGGGCCTTCGTAGTGAACCGCATGCTCATGCCTCTGCTTCCTTCATCATTCGTCGATCGCTTGTCAGTCGGCCAGGTGGACATCGAAGAGGTCTTCCGGTTTGGGCAGCAGTTCCTCAGGAGCCTTCGGGTCCAGTTTCCATTCCGTGCCCTCACAGGTGAGCAGAGGCAGCGTGTCCTCCGCAGCCTCCTCCACTGGAAGATCGCCGAACTCGCAGCGGGGTTCGATCACGGCAGTGGCCTTCTCTTGGGACTTCTTGTCTTCGGTGCCGGGCACGATGGATTCACCCACGGTGTCGTTCGTTTCGACCACGACCGTGTAGCCCAGCGGGCCGTCGGGAACGCAACTCAGGACGATTGCATCGTTCTGCGCCGCGAGTTGGTCCGCTCGCCAGCAAGAGAGTCCGAGCCCTTCCGCGTTCCCCTGAAAGATCGCTTGCCACCTGTCCGGCTCGAGCAGGTTCTTCACCCATGCACCTGCGAGCTGATCCCGCCTGTCCTGAGCAGCCGCGAGTGCGGCCGCGTCAGCGGCGGTCTGCGCGTCATTCCGGTTAGCCGCCGCCTGGCCGACCGCAAAGTACGCGAACGCGAGGAAGAGCAGGCCCCCCACCACCGTGATGTAGATGGGGAATGCCTGCCCTGCATCGTCGTACCTGCGAAGGCGCCTCAGCCTCAGCCGCCGCCGACGACCTCGTTCACCTTGTCCGTGATCGCGGTGTAGATCGTGTTGCCGATGTCGGTCCCCGTGATCGCCAGAACAATCGCCACGACCACCGCGATGATGCCCAGGTACTCCACCGCCGTCTGGCCCTTGTCGTCGCGGGCTGCGCGGGAGTTGAGGTAACTGACGGTCGTGTGGATCCAGTTGCTCATGGGGTCCCCCCTCTGGCGCGGTGGCGGCCCTGTTCGTGGGGCCGGTTTCGACACGAGCAACGTACGGTCGGGTGCCCCGTCCGGCGGAGGGTCCCAGGGCCCAATTGCGGGCCCAAAGGGAGGCCCACCGCGTCTTCCCCCACGGCCTCACCACGGTCACCCCACCCCCCGGTCCGGACCCGGTGCCGTGCCGAGCCACTTGGCCGCGGCCTCGGAGCGGCTCGTGCTGTGCAGCTTCGCGAAGATGCGGTTGATGTGGTTCTTGACCGTCTTCTCGCTGATGAAGCACGTGGCGGCGATCTGCTGGTTGTTCATGCCGGACGCGATGAGGTCCATGATCTCCGCCTCCCTTGCGCTCAGTTGGAACCTCGACCTGTCGGGAGCGGCCGGGCGGCCGCTTGTCCACCCAGACGACGACTGTGCCACATCCGGTTGCAGTTGCGAAAGGTTTTCCGCAGAAATAGGTGGCTCACCACCTAGTCCGTCGGGGAGTTGGCGCTCGGGAGCACGCTCGCGACGCAGTTGCGACAGCAACGCTCCCGCCGCCGTCGGTGTGAAGTGCGGTCGGCCGTCCTTGATGTCCCGTACCGCCGACACCAGTTGGTCCGCCGTGAACTCGCCGTGGACCAGGTAGCCGCCCGCCCCGCGGCGCAGGGCCTCCTGGACGATCTCCGATTCCCTGCTGTACGTCAGCATCATGACCGGCGCGATGCCCACCAGGTGCGGCAGCGCCGCGATGCCGTCCACGCCGGGCATGCGGACGTCCAGGAGGACCACGTCGGGCCGGTGGGTCCGGGCCGCCTCGTACGCTTCCCTGCCGTCCGCCGCCTCCGCCACCACCGTGATGTCCGCACGGCCGGTGAGCAGGGCGGTCAGGCCGGCGCGGACCACCGGGTTGTCGTCCGCCACCACCACCCGGAGGGGGGAGGGAGGAGGGACGCTCGCGAAGGGGTGGGGGGGCGTGTTCATCGGGTGGCCTCCGTGGGGGTCGCCGGTGTCACGGCCGCGAGCGGGAGTTCCAGGCGGACCTCCGTGCCCCGGGCCCGTGTGCCCCGGCCGATGCGGATGCGGGCGCCGACCGAGGCGGCTCTCTCGACCATCCCGACCAGGCCGAAGTGGCCCGCCTTGCGCAGATGGGCGAGGTTCGTCCCCGGCGGGAGTCCGGTGCCGTCGTCGTACACGCTGATGCGGAGCAGGTCGCCCTGGACGCCGGCCCGCACGTCGACGCGGGTCGGCTTCGCGTGGCGGTGGGCGTTCTCCATGGCCTCGGCGGCGATGGTGAGAAGTTGGCGTGCCACCGCCGGAGGGACCGGCGGCACCGTGTCCTCCCCGGTCGGGTGGTACGACGCCGGCAGGCCCGTGCGCTCGCTGAAGTCCTTCGTACGGGCCGCGAGTTCCACCAGTACGTCCGTGCCCTGGCCCGGGTCGGACTCCCTGCGCAGGTCGGTGAGGAGTTCGCGGGATTCGGCGGCGGCACGGCGGGCCGAACGGGCCACCAGTTCCGCCTGCTGTGTCACCCGGGCCGGGTCCATGTGGGGAGCACCGGCCGTGGCCGCCAGACCGTCGGCCGCCAGGGCCACCCCGTGCAAGGTCTTGGCCACCGAGTCGTGCATCTCGCGCGCCAGACGGGCGCGTTCGGCGCTGACGGCCTCCGTGACGGCCAGCTTGGCCCGGATTGTCGTCAGGGCCCGGGTCGCCGAGCCGAGGCGGAGCATCAGGTTGCGCAGGCTCGAACCGACCGCGCCCGCGATGACGCACAGGCCCGGCAGGAGCAGCGTCTGCGCCAGGTCCTGGTGCGGGTTCTCCAGGGCCGCGTAGACCAGCAGGAGGATCAGGCCCTGGAGGGAGGCGAAGACCGCGGCGCCACGCCAGCCGTAGATCAGGCCGGCGAGGAGGGGGGTGCAGACGCTGACGTAGGCGAGGGTGGTGTCCGGGCCTGCCGAGACGAGGAGCAGGGCGCCGAAGAGGGTGTCCACGGCCAGGAGGGTGGGGTGGCGCAGGAGGAGGGGGCCGAAGCGCTCCCAGTCGCGGAAGAGGACGTAGGACGCCATGAAGGTGACGACCACGGCCGTCGCGACGAGCCGGGTGCCCCAGCCGGGGCCGGCGTTGAGCAGGGCGGCGGGGGATGCGAGGGCGATCATCGCCAGCCTGAAGCCGAACGCCTGCCGGCACAGGGCTTGTAGGGCATTCACCTGGATCTGGACGTCCGGGGCGGTTGCCGGTGCCGGTGCGGGTTGTTCGGGGTGCATCCGGCCTTCGGCCGGATGGGGGTTCCCACCCGGACCACCCGTGCGGGATGCGTTGTCGGGTGCGGGTGGCCCCTGTGGGGGTTCTGCGCCGTCGGCGGCATTCGGTTCGTGGGCCGACATCACCGGCTCCCACCCCGGCGGCAGTGCCGGTGTCGCCGACGTCACCGGGATGTCGGGCGCGCCCGTCCTCGTGTGGGGCGGGAGGACCGTGCCCGCCGGCGGTGTGGTGATCTCCGACGGCTTCGCCGGACGGCGCAGCCGCCTCGTGCGTTCCCTGGTCGTCGTCATCGCACCCGCCCCCGTCCTACTCGCCCGTGATGGAGCCGAAGTCGGTGCCGGAGCCGAGGATCAGGCCGGCGCCGAGGAGGATCATGGTGGCCGGAACCATGAAGGTGGTGATCATCATGGTGGCCTTGGGGACCGCGCGCGCCGCCTTCCGGCGTGCGTTCTGCGCGTCCGTACGGCGCATGTCCTTGGCCAGCGACACCAGCGTGTCGACGATCGGCGCGCCCAGTTCCTCCCCCTGCTGGAGCGCCGTGACGAACATCGCCACCTGCTCGGAGTCGTTGCGGCGGCGCAGTTCCGCGAACGCCTGCCTGCGGCTCATGCCCAGGTCCATCTGGCGCAGCGTGATGCGCAGTTCGTCCGCCCACGGGCCCTCGTACTTCGAGGACACCCGGTCCAGGGCCTGCCGGAAGCCCAGGCCCGCGCTCACCACCACGGCCAGCACGTCCAGGAAGTCGGGCAGGGTCCGCTCGATGACGTCCTTGCGGACGCGGATCGCCGACCAGATGCCGACCTCCGTCCAGAACGCGCCGAACGCCAGGAGGAGCAGCGCCACGAAGAGCTGGCCGCGCAGCAGGAAGACCAGGAAGCCGGTCGCGCCGAGCGCGCCGTAGACCGCGCGGCGGGCGGCGTAGCGGTCGATGGTGAGGCCGCCGGGGTTGCCCGCCAGGTCGATCTTGCGGCGGTACCTGGCGACCTGCTTGGGGCCCATGAGACGCAGCACGGCGGGGGCGTAGCGCATGCCCATGCGGTCGATGAGGGAGTCGACCGCGCCGGTGCGGGTGGAGCCGACCTCCAGGGCGAGCATCAGGTCGCTCGGGAGCTTGGCCTCCGCGCGGTACATGCGGATGCCGGCGAAGACGCCCCAGACGCCGAGGCCCATCAGCAGGGCGAGCAGGAGTCCCATGTCAGTCAGCCTCCTCGCCGGTCAGACGTCGATGCGGGACAGCCGGCGGATGAGGACGAAGCCGACGGCGTACAGCCCGAAGGCGAGGATCACCGCGGCCTGTCCGGCCGGGGAGCCGGTCATGCGTTCGAGGGCGCCGTCCTTCACGCCGTTCATCAGGAACAACGAGCCCACCCCCAGGACGGGAACGGCGTACGAGGTCATGCTGACCTGGGAGAGCTGGGTGCGGACCTCGCGCCGGGTCTCCTTGCGTTCCTCCAGCGTCTCGGTGAGGTTGCGCAGCGCGCTCACCACCTGGCCGCCCGCCCGGTTGGACAGCACCAGCGTGGTGACGAGGACGACGAGTTCGCGGGAGGGGAGGCGGTCGGCGAGTTCGCCGAGGGCGTCGTCCATGGAGGCGCCCATGGCGAGCTGGTTGGCGACCTTGGCCAGTTCCTCGCCCGCCGGGGCCTCCAGTTCCTCCGCCGCCATGCCGAGGGCCGTGCGCAGGGCCAGGCCGGCCTGGGTGGCGTTGGCGAGGATGCGGGCCAGTTCCGGGAGCTGGTTGATGAACTTCTCGATGCGTTTCTGGCGCTGCCAGGTGAGGAACTGCAGCGCCGCCCAGATGCCGAGCAGCCCGGCGATCGGGCCGAAGAACGGGGCGAGGGCGGCCTGGCCGACGAGCCAGAGTCCGGCGACGACGGCGAGCATGGCGGCGGCGAACTCGCCGGGGGTGATGTCCAGGCCGGTGGCCAGCAGGCGGAGTTCCAGCTTGCGGCCGGCCTTGGTGCGGCGCAGACGGCGGTCCAGGGTGGGGAAGTGGCGTCGGCGGCCGGCGACGGGGATCTGACCGGTGGCTGTCAGGCGGTCCACCAGTGCCTGGCGCTGCGCCCTGCCGGAGGCGTAGGAATGCACCCCGGTGACCGCGAGGACGCAGGTCAGCAGGGCGATGCCGATGGTCAGCGTGGTCAGGTTCTGCAGCTCCATGGGGACGGTTCCTACCTGGCTTCTCGGGTGGCGAGCTGGTCGGCGGACTGGGCGATGCCGAACGCCTGCGGGATGGGCTGGCTCGCCATGTAGAGGCGGTCGGCGGTGCGGCGGGGCAGGGGATAGTGGGCGTAGGCGCCGTGGACGCGTCCGTCGGCGGTCATCGGCCGGGCGTCGAAACGGGCGACCGTGGCCAGCCGGTACGGTTCGCCGCCGTGGCTCTCCAGCAGGGCGATCTCGGTGATGCGGCGGGCGCCGTCGGCGAAGCGGGTGAGCTGGACGATCACGTCGACGGCGCTGTTGATCTGGTCGTGCAGGGCGACGAAGGGGATCTCGACGTCGGACATGGAGGCGAGGGTCTGCAACCGCGTCAGCGCGTCCTCCGCGCTGTTGGCGTGGACGGTGGCGAGGGAGCCGTCGTGGCCGGTGGACATGGCCTGGAGCATGTCCAGGGACTCGCCGCCGCGGACCTCACCGACGACGATGCGGTCGGGGCGCATCCGCAGGGAGTTGCGGACCAGGTCGCGGATGGTGACCCGGCCCTTGCCCTCGACGTTGGGCGGGCGGGACTCCAGGCGGACGACGTGCGGCTGCTGGAGCTGGAGTTCGGCGGAGTCCTCGATGGTGATGATGCGTTCGCCCTCGGGGATCAGTCCGGACAGGGCGTTGAGGAGCGTCGTCTTCCCGGTGCCGGTCGCGCCCGACACGATGACGTTGAAGCGTGCCTGCACCAGCCCCGCGAGCAGGTAGAGCATGTGTTCGTCGAGCGAGCCGAGGCCGATGAGTTCCTGGAGGGTGAAGGAGCGCGGGAAGCGGCGGATGGTGAGGGTGGCGCCGGTCAGGGAGAGCGGCGGGATGATGACGTTGACGCGCTCGCCGGAGGGGAGGCGGGCATCGACCATCGGGTTGGATTCGTCGACGCGGCGGTTGACGGTGGAGACGATGCGTTCGATCGTCTGCATCAGCTGGTCGTGGGAGGCGAACCGCAGGGGGAGCTGCTCCACCCGGCCGCCGCGCTCGACGAAGATCGCGTCGGGGCCGTTCACCATGATCTCGGTGATCGACGCGTCCTCCAGCAGCGGTTCCAGGATGCCCAGGCCCAGTGCCTCGTCGACGACGCGGCGGATCAGCTGGGAGCGTTCGACGGTCGACAGGACCGGTCCCTCGCGGCTGATGATGTGGCCGAGGACGCGCTCCAGCCGGACCCGGCGTTCGGCCGCGGCCAGCGAACTCATCTCCGCGAGGTCGATCTCCTCCAGGAGCTTGGCCCGGTAGGAGGCGACCAGGCGGGTGTCCTCGCCCCGGCCGGTCGTCTCCTCGGGGGAGTTGATGCGTGCCCGCAGGCTCATGGGTGGCGCGCTCCTCGTCCTCGGTGTCGTCCTCTTCCGGCTGTCTCAGTGGTCCATCGGCATCGTGGCGCTCTTGGTGGCGGGCCCGAAGTCCCAGCCCGGGACGATCGACGGGATGTCGACCGTGGCGGTGACGGTGACCTCGTCGCCGCCCCGGGCCTCCCCGCAGGCGGTGCCGTCGGCCAGCCAGCTGCTGATGGCGGCCGTGCAGGCGCCCTGGGCGCCCTCGTCCAGCGACGCGCTGCGCGCTCCCGCCCGCGCGGCGGTGCCCGCCTGCTGGGCGGTGTAGGCGATGAGGCCGAGCTGTACGGCGGCCATGGCGACGAGGAGCAGGATGGGCAGGAAGCCCAGGTATTCGAGGGCCGCCTGGCCGCGGTCGCCGTGCCGCCGGTGGCGGGTGCGCCCGTACGGCATGTCAGTCCACCTCCTCCTCGACGGCCCCCGCGTGGCCCGTCACGGTGAAGGGGAAGGAGACGGTGCCGGGGAAGAGGATGGGGACGTCCAGCTGCACATCGGCCGTGACGAAGCCGCCCGCGGTCGCACAGTCCACGCTCGCTCCCCCCGCCCACGCTCCCGACAGCTTGTCCAGACCGGCCTCCTGGCAGGCGCCGTCGCGTCCGCCCGGTGCCGTCGCGGTCGCCGCCCGTACCGCCTCGTCCGCAGCATTCCCCGCGAGCGTGTACGTGTACCCCACGAGCACGAGCTGCCACAGCACCACCAGCGTGACCAGGATCGTCGGGGTCATGCCGAGGAACTCGACGGTGACCTGGCCCCGGTCGCCGCCGCGGTGCCCGGGTACGTGCTTGCACACATCCCTTGCTCCCCTCATCTCCCTCGCTCCCCTCATCTCATCCGCCGTCGTCCCGCTTGCGCCGGAAGCTGACCGACCCGCGGTCGCCGCGCAGCCGGCCGCCCTTGTGGGCGACTTCGGCGGCCTTGACCAGGCCGAGTTCGCCGGCCAGGCCCCACAGGGCCTGTTTCACCGTGCTCTTGGCCTCCAGTTCGTGGACGCGGCCGGCGTCCACGACGCCCTGGAGTTCCTTGAAGTGGGCGGGGACCGTGGTGGCCGCCACCGTGGTGCCGGTGATCCGCTGGATGAGCGCGGGCTGGATCTCCGTGCCCCGGGTGTGGCGGTTGACCACCACCGTGGTCTCCTCGGCCTTGCGGATCTGCAGCCGGTCCCACATCCGCACGGCCCGCTTCGCGCCGCGTACGGCGATGACGTCGGGGGTGGTGACCAGCAGGGCCCGGTCGGCCATCTCCACGGCCGCCGCGCCGGCGCCGCCGAGCTGGGCGCCGCAGTCGATGACGACGACCTCGTAGCGGGAGCGCAGGGCGCTGACGATCTGCCGGGTGGCGCGGTCGGTGACCTCCTCGCCGCGTTCGCCCTCGGCGGGGGCGAGCAGCAGGGCGAGGCCGGTGTCGTGGCGGAAGACGGCGTCGGCCAGGACGCGCGGGGAGATGTCGCCCACCGCGGCGAGGTCGACGACGGAGCGCCGGAACTGGACGTCCAGGTAGGAGGCTATGTCGCCGGTCTGCAGGTCCATGTCGACCAGGGCGGCGGTACGGCCGGACGCCTGGGCGGCGAGGGCGAGCTGGATGGCGGTCAGGGTGGCGCCCACGCCGCCCTTGGCGCCGCTGACGGTGACGACGGTGCCGCCGACGCCGGTGAACACGTCGATGCCCGCGCCCAGATGACGGCGTACCCCGACGGACCACTGGGCGACGGCCTGGACGCGGCTGGCGAGTTCCTCGTAGCCGAGCGGGAGGGCCACCAGTCCGCGGGCGCCGTAGTCCATGGCGGCCTGGAAGAGGCCGGGGCTCGCGTCGGAGGTGACGAGGATGACGCCGACGGAGGGGAAGCGCAGGGCGACTTCGCGGATCAGCTCCAGGGCGGGGACCGGACCGATCCGCTCGTGCACGACCACGACCTCGGGCAGTTCGTCGACGGACTCGGCGGCCAGGCGCGCGAGGGTGTCGATGAGCTGGGTGGAGTCGGTCACCGGGGCCACCGGCTCGGCGTCGGGGAGCTGGCTGAGCAGGGTGGTGATGGACCGGACGGCGTCCGCGTCGCCGACTGCCGGGAGGATCCTGGTGGGCATGCGGGCCTCTCACTTGTCCTTCGCGAGTTCGTACGTCCGGTCCTTCTCGGGGACGTCCCCGTCGCCCCCGGGTGCGACCAGCGCGAGCCGGACCCGCTGGGCGAACGACTCGGCGTAGGTGAGGCGCTGGGCGTCGAGGGCGGACAGCGCGAAGGTGATCGGTACGGCGTCGGTGGGCCGGCGGCCGCGGTCGTTCTCGTCGGGCTGGAGGGCGGTGAGCCGGCCCACGTCCAGCACCTGGGCGTTGGTCACGATGATCCGGGACTGGTCGGGCTCGCCCTCCCGCTCGCCCTCGAAGGTGGCGTAGACGTTGACCGACGCGCCGGGGGTGATCTTGCCGGCGACGCCGGTGGCCGCGTCGATCATGATGGCGACCTCCTGCTGCCCCGGTTGCAGGGCGGGCTGGTTCACGACCATGTCGCTCTGCAGCAGGGAGCCCTCCCGCAGGGTGGTGACGGCGATCTTGCCGCGGATGTCGTCGAGGTCGGTGACGGCGTTCTCGGAGAGCCACCGCTCGGGCATCTCGATCTTCTCGAACTGGTCCGCGCCGAGGGCGGTGTAGGGCGCGATATCGGTTCTGACCCGGTAGGCGGTCACCTCGGGGCCGACCTTGGACTCCACGTCGTTGATGACGGAGAGCACGCCGGCGAACGCGCCGAGGGCGCACAGGACCGACAGAAGCAGGAGTATCACGCCGCGGCGCTGACGGGAGTTCATGAACCGTACAACCTCATCGGGGATATCGGTCGAGCGGACTCGGGCGGTCGGGCGGGTGCGGTGGAGCAGGTGCGGTGGGGCGGACGGTCAGGTGCGCCGGGTGAGGGCGGGTGTGCCCTCGGGGGCGGGTGGTACGGCCGAGCAGAAGACGCAGCGGTCGCCGATGACGTCGATGCCGCACCAGTGGCAGGTGCCCCGCCGTACGGAGGTGACCAGCTGGTACAGGACGGACAGGTCGGGCAGGAAGGTACAGAACTCGACGAGTTTTCCGGTCCCCCACCAGCCCGGGGACGCGGCGGGCAGCGGTGTCTCCCGCAGGCCCTGGACGCTCCAGGCGGGGGCGAGGGTGGCGGTGACCCAGTCGGACTGGAGCTGTCCCTTGGCGACGAGCATCCAGGTCCCGAACTCGGGGCCGTCGAGGACGGTTTCGGGGCCGATGCGGACGAGCTGGGGCTGCGGGTGGGCCAGGACGGCGAACTGGCTGCCCGGCACCCAGGACTTGGCGTGCTGCTTCAGGTCGACCGGGACGCGGTCGAGCCGGGCGACGGAGCCGAGCAGGGCCCCGGAGTGGATGTAGTGGATCAGCAGGCGGCCGGCCGAGGCGAGCACGCCGGGGCTGAGGTCGCAGGAGGCGAGCTGGCGTAACTGGCGGGCCAGGACGGCCACTCCGAGCGGAGGCAGATCGGGGCGGAAGAAAGCTATCCGGTCGCTCTCCAGGAGGGCGCGCAGGGTGTGCAGCCGCCGCTGGACCGCGGTGGGGGCGGCCCGGGAGCAGACGACGATGACATGGCCGTGCTGCTCGATGACCATCTGGAGCTCGGTCAGCGTCTGTTCCAGCGGGCGGGTGTCGAGGTCCCGCAGCACGACGGCGGGCAGGGTCCGTTCGTCCTGGGCCGGCAACGCCATGTCGGCGCCGGTCACGGCAATGGCAGTTGGCACGCGCGGCTCCCCGTTCTCCCCATCCCGGCAGCCCACCGGGCGTCACTCCGATGCACCCTGGCGACTTCACTGCGTGACTACGTGAGCACTGTAACCGCGGGCCTGTGGCCGGAGAACAGCGTTTGTGCAGCCATACAGCAACTACTGGGGCACAAGGTGCGCCAAACCGGGGCAGGTTGAGCATCTCGCCGGTCTCTATCCGGACCCAGGGGTGTGGATCCTGTGCACGCGACTTGACGCCGGACCCGCTCCGGGCCCTCGGACCCACGTTTCCCTCCCGGCGCCGGGCCTACTCCCGCCCCGGATGCCCGCCTTTCCGGTCTGGACCTATTGACAAGGAGATTGGTCTGGACCAACTTGTCTCCAACGGTGGCCACCGTCGTCCCAGCCCCCCAACTCCCCCACCGGAGGCCCCACAGTGGACCGCGCACCACGCACACCCGGCCGCGGCAGACATGTCTGGGCCGGAGCCCTCGTCTCCGCTCTCGCCCTCGCCCTTCCCCTCGCCGGCGCGGGCCCGGCGTCCGCGGCGGACGTCAACAACGCCAAGAACGCAGGCTTCGAGGCGGGTCTGAGCAACTGGACCTGCTCCGCGAACAGCGGCACCACCGTCTCCTCCCCCGTGCACGGCGGCACGGCCGCGCTCGAGGCCACCCCGGCCGGACAGGACAACGCCCGCTGCAGCCAGACGGTCGCGGTGCGGCCCAACTCGACGTACCGGCTGAGCGCGTGGGTGCAGGGCGGGTACGCCTACCTGGGCGCGACCGGCACCGGCACGACGGACGTGTCCACCTGGACCCCGGACTCCGGCAGCTGGAAGGAGCTGTCGACGTCCTTCACCACCGGCGCGAACACCACCTCGGTGACGGTCTACACCCACGGCTGGTACGGCCAGCAGCCCTACCACGTCGACGACCTGTCGGTGTTCGGCCCCGACGGGGGAGGCGGCGGTGACCCCGAGCCCACGGTCCCGGGCACCCCGGGCGGTCTCGGTGTCTCCGGTACGACGGCGTCGTCGGTGTCCCTGGCGTGGAACGCGGTGTCGGGCGCCACGGGTTACACCATCTACCGCGACGGCACCCGGGTGACGGCGGTGTCGGGCACCTCCGCGACGGTGACCGGGCTCGCCGCCTCGACGTCGTACTCCTTCCAGGTCGCGGCGACCAACGCGGCCGGTGAGTCGCCGAAGTCGGCGGCGGTGACCGCGCGGACCAAGGACGACGACGGCAGCGGCGGCGGAGGCGACCTGCCCCGGCACGCGGTGACCGGCTACTGGCAGAACTTCAACAACGGCGCGGCGGTCCAGCGGATCTCCGACGTCCAGTCCCAGTACGACATCATCGCGGTCGCCTTCGCCGACGCCACCGCCACCCCGGGCGCCGTCACCTTCAACCTGGACACGGCGGGCCTGAACGGCTACACCGTCGCCCAGTTCAAGGCGGACATCCGGGCCAAGCAGGCGGCCGGGAAGAAGGTCATCATCTCGGTCGGCGGCGAGCGGGGCACCGTCTCGGTGAACGACTCCGCCTCCGCGACGAACTTCGCCAACTCGGTGTACGCGCTGATGCAGGAGTACGGCTTCGACGGCGTCGACATCGACCTGGAGAACGGCCTCAACGCGACCTACATGACGCAGGCGCTGCGCTCCCTGTCGGCGAAGGCGGGCCCGTCGATGATCCTGACGATGGCCCCGCAGACCATCGACATGCAGTCGACGTCCAACTCGTACTTCCGGACGGCGCTGAACGTGAAGGACATCCTCACGGTCGTCAACATGCAGTACTACAACAGCGGCTCGATGCTGGGCTGCGACGGCAAGGTCTACAGCCAGGGTTCGGTGGACTTCCTCACCGCGCTCGCCTGCATCCAGCTCGAGGGCGGCCTCGACCCGTCCCAGGTGGGCCTGGGGCTCCCGGCCTCCACCCGGGGCGCGGGCAGCGGCTACGTCTCCCCCTCCGTGGTGAACAACGCCCTGGACTGCCTGACGCGGGGCACCGGCTGCGGCAGCTTCAAGCCGTCCCGGACCTACCCGTCCCTGCGGGGCGCGATGACCTGGTCGACCAACTGGGACGCCACGGCGGGCAACGCCTGGTCCAACGCGGTCGGCCCGCACGTCCACGCGCTTCCGTAACCGGCGCGGCCCGAACGGAGACCGCCCCTGCCCCGCGACGACGTGGGGCAGGGGCGGTGCCGTCCGGGGCCCGGCGCCCCGCACACGGAGACCGCAGGTCACGAGCGGGATACAGAAGTGACCGATGCGTAGTGGACCGCGTCTCGGCGTGCCCGCTGTGCGAGGATCGGACCGTGGACGAGCTGAGACCCGACGATCCGTCACGTATCGGTCCCTACCGGCTCCTTGCCCGTCTCGGCGCGGGCGGCATGGGCGAGGTCTATCTGGCCCGCTCGGCCGGTGGCCGCACCGTCGCCGTGAAACTGGTCCGTTCCGAGCTGGCGGCGGAGCCCGAGTTCCGCAGGCGCTTCGCGCAGGAGATCGCCTCCGCGCGGCGCGTGGGCGGCGAGTGGACCGCGCCCGTGCTGGACGCGGACACCGACGCGGCCGCGCCGTGGGTCGCCACCGGGTATGTGCCGGGGCCCTCCCTGCACGAGGTGATCGCCGGGCGTCCGGAGCCGCTGCCCGAGCGGTCGGTGCGGATCCTCGCCAACCGGCTCGCCCGGGCGCTCACGGCCGTCCACGAGGCGGGCCTCGTCCACCGCGACCTCAAACCGGCGAACATCCTCGTGACGATCGACGGGCCGCGCGTCATCGACTTCGGCATCGCCCGCGCCCTCGACGCGGTGACCGCCGACGGCAAACTGACCCGCACCGGGGCGGTGATCGGCTCGCCCGGCTACATGTCCCCCGAGCAGGTCCGCGGCGAATCGCTCACCGCGGCCAGCGACGTCTTCTCGCTCGGCTCGGTGCTGGCCTTCGCGGCGACCCGGCGCCAGCCCTTCAGCTCGTCGGACAGCGGGATGCACGCGGTGATGTACCGGATCGCGCAGGAGCCGCCGGACCTGTCCGGCCTGCCCGAGGGCCTGTCGGAACTCGTGCGCGACTGCCTGGACAAGGACCCCGCCGCCCGGCCGACACCCGCCGATCTGGTGGAGCGCACGGCCGCCGACGCGGCGAGCGCGGACACCGAGCCGTGGCTGCCGGCCGGCCTGATCGCGGAACTGGGCCGTAAGGCCGCCCAGTTGCTGGACTCGGAGGCACCGGGCACCCGGGCCGTCCCCGCGCCTCCGGCCGCACCGCCGACCGTGCCGCCGATGCCCGTCACCGGGCCGCCCGCGGCCACCCCGCCACCGCCCGGGGCGCCGCCGGTCCCGCCGCCGCCCGCGACACCACCCTCCACGCCGTCCTCGACGCCGCCGCCTCCGGCGAGCGCGCCGGCCACCCCGCAGCCCGCACCGGACCCGGCCCCGCCCGCCGCCGACCCGGCGGCCGTGGACCAGGGACCGGCCGCCGCGAACCCGGCCGCCGTGGACCAGGGACCGGCCGCCGCGAACCCGGCCGCCGTAGACCCGAGACCGGCCGCCGCGAACCCGGCCGCCGTAGACCAGGGACCGGCCGCCGCGAACCCGGCCGCCGTGGACCAGGGACCGGCCGCCGTGAACCCCGCGTCGGCTCCCCCTCCGGCGCAGACACCCGCGCCGACACCGGTCGCGCCGCCGCTCGGTGTGTTCGGGGACCCCATTCCGGCACCGGCCCCCGCGCCCGCTCCGGCGGCCCGCAGGCGGACCCGGCTGGTCGTCGGCTCCGTCGCCCTGGTCGTCGCCCTGCTCGCCGGCGGCATCACGTACGCCGCCATGAACCTGGGCGGCGACAAGGGCGAGGGCGGCAACACCAGCTCCGGCTCGACGGACGGCCCCCGGCAGCCCGACGGCACCGAAGAGGCCGCGGGCGACCCCAGGCAGGACGACGAGGACACCTCCTCGGGCCCGGCCCCCTCGGCCTCCATCGAGGGCTCGATAGCCGAGGAGTACCTGGGGACCTGGCAGGGCCAGGGCAAGGACTCCGACGGGGACGTGCGGTCGCTCCGGCGCATCACGATCACCCAGGGCGTGGAGGGGGAGGACGTCGCGACGACGTTCAACTCCTTCGAGGACGTGCTGTGCATCGGCGCCGGGAAGCTCGTCTCGTTCGGCAACCTGATGGTGCTGGAGTCCCGCTCGGTCACCAGCATCCCCGAGTCGGGCTGCTCCGACGGCGGCGAGCAGACCCTGCGCCTGGGCGACGACGGCTCGATCACCTGGACCAGCGGAGACGGCCGCGAGACCGCGATCCTCAAGAAGACCGAACCGTCCGACACCCCCATCCCGGACGACTTCCTCGGCACCTGGGAGCGTGAGGGCACCGACGCCGGCACAAGCATGTCCCTCGTACTGAAGCAAGGGGCCTACGGCGACGTGGTGGCCGAGTGGACCGGTGACGGGGCGGCGTACCACTGCGAGTGGGAGAGCGTCGCGGTGGACGCCACCAGCACGGGGGTGCGGCTCGGTCCGGCGATCGTCACGGTCGCGGAACCGGAGGACGAGTGCGAGAACGGCAACACGGAGACGCTGCGGCTCAAGAGCACCGACGTGATGACCGTGACCACGCTCGGCGACGACCAGCCCCCGGCGACCTACCGTCGCAAGGACTGAGCGCACCTCCGGCCCGGCGTCAGAAGAACTCCGACCACGGCTGGTCCCAGACCTGCTTCACGCACAGCACCAGGAAGAGCAGGCCCGCGACGGTGAGCATGCCGTTGCTCAGCGGGCCGTTGCGCCATTCGCGGGGCGTGCGGGAGGAGTTGAGCAGCCACATCAGGGTGAGGGCGAGGAACGGCATGAAGGCGGCGCCCAGGACGCCGTAGATGATGATCAGGCGGAAGGGCTCGTCCTGGAAGAGCAGGACCATGGGCGGGAAGGTGAGCCAGAGCAGATAGGCGCGGAAGGTCCATGAGCGCTCGCGGCGCCCGGAGGCCAGCTCGTCGCCCCGCGCCTCGCGCTCGCCCCGCTGCCGGGCGAGGAAGTCGGAGAACATCAGGCTGACGCCGTGCCAGACGCCGATCAGGGAGGTGAAGGAGGTGGCGAAGAAGCCGATCAGGAACAGTTTGCCGGTGGCCGTGCCGTACTCGTCCTCCAGGATGCCGCCGAGCTGCATCAGCCCCTTGTCGCCCCCGGCGATGGCGATGTTCGCCGAGTGCAGCAGCTCCGCGCCGACGACGAGCATCGCGACGACGAAGATGCCGGTGGTGGCGTAGGCGACCCGGTTGTCCAGCCGCATGATCTTCATCCAGCCGGTGCCGGTCCAGCCCTTGGCGTTGACCCAGTAGCCGTACGCGGCCAGCGTGATGGTGCCGCCGACGCCGCCGATCAGCCCGAGGGTGTTGAGCACCGAGTCCTTCTCGTCCGGGAGGACCGGGAGGAGGCCGGCGAAGGCGTCGCCGAGGTTGGGGGTGACCCGGACCGCCAGATAGACGGTCACCACGAACATGACGCCCACCAGGACGGTCATGACCTTCTCGAAGACGGCGTACTTGTTGAACCAGACGAAGACCAGGCCGGCCAGACCGCAGGCGATGGCCCAGTACTCGAGGTCCATCACGTCCGGGAACAACGCCTGGAGCGGCAGGCCGCTGGACGACATCGCCGCCGCGCCGTAGACGAAGCCCCAGATCACGGCGTAGACGCCGAAGAACCAGGTCGTCCAGCGGCCGAGGCCGGCCCAGCCGTCGAAGAGGGTGCGGCCGGTGGCCAGATGCCAGCGGCCGCACGCCTCGGCGAGGGAGATCTTCACCAGACAGCCGATGACCGCGGCCCACAGCAGCGTGTATCCGAAGTTGCTGCCGGCGATGAGCGTGGCCACCAGATCACCGGCGCCCACACCGGTCGCGGCGACGACGATGCCGGGGCCGATGTAGCGCCAACTGGACTTGCGCGGGTCGGGGCCGGGGCCACTCGCCGCCCCGGTGTCCTGGATGTTGCCCGTGGTGTCCGCCATGGGGTCAAGAAAGCGGAAGGGCGCCGGTCGGACAAGAGGGCGTGCGGGGATCTTCACCAGATGCACCGGGACCGGCCGGCGCCGTGCGCCGCACGGCCGACCCCGTCACCGCCGGCGGCTGCCCGCTCAGGCCGACGACTTCTTGGCCTCCTCGGCCTCTTCGGCCTCTTCGGAGCCCTCCGACTCCTCGGGGTCCTTGGCCTCCTTGGAGTCCTTGGAGTCCTTGGAGTCCTCGGAGTCGTCAGCGGCCGTATCCGAATCGTCCGCGGCGTCCGCCGTCTTGTCCTCGTCGCCCGCCTCGTCGTCGAAGTACTCGTCCAGGACGGCGTCCAACTCGGCGTCCCACTCGGCGAAGCGGCTCCTGGAGTCGGCCTCGATCTCCAGGAAGTACCAGCGGCGGTCCGGGGTGTGGACAGTGACCGTGTAACGCTTGCCGAAGCGCGGGGTCTCCGTCTCCACGGCCCCGATCTCGTCCCAGCGGAACTCGCACTCCTGGTCGTCCAGGCGCAGGCGTACACCACTGTGGTCGGCGACGATCCTGGCGCGGCGGTCGGACGCCTCGAAGACGGGGCCCTCGGGGGCGGGATCCGGGTCCTCCTCGGGGGTCTCGGAGCCGTCCGCGGACGCCGCGGGCTCCTCGGCGGCCTCGGCGGTCTCCTCCGTGGTCTCTTCCGCGGCCTCCGTCCCGGCATCCGCCTCCGGTGCCGTGGCGTCGTCCTCGGGGCCGTCCGTCTTCGTCTTCGTCTTCGCGTCCTCCTCCCGGCCGGACGCGGGCGAGGTGAGCCCGGGGATGAATGCCGGGTCGAACCCGGCGCCTTCCAGGGGCTGGCTGCTCGAACCTATGCGCTGCTCCACACCGCAGGAGTATGGTCGACAAACCTGTGCGGGTCACAGCCAGCCCCAACTTCGTTATCAGACGCCTACACGGGCACCACGGCTCACACCGCCAGGCTGAGCGCCGCAGCGGCCACGAAACCCGCCACGGAGAGGACGCTCTCCAGGACCGTCCAGGTCTTGAGCGTGTCGCGTTCACTGATGCCGAAGTACTTGGCGACCATCCAGAATCCGCCGTCGTTGACGTGCGAGGCGAAGATCGAGCCCGCGGAGATCGCCATGATGACCAGCGCCACGAACGCCTGGGAGTGGTCCCCCTCGGCCAGCAGCGGGGCCACGATGCCCGCCGTCGTCACGATCGCCACCGTCGCCGAGCCCTGCGCGACCCGCAGCACCACGGAGATCAGGTAGGACAGGACGATCACCGGCAGGCCGACGT
Organism: Streptomyces speibonae; assembly: GCF_984686075.1. NCBI lineage: Bacteria > Bacillati > Actinomycetota > Actinomycetes > Kitasatosporales > Streptomycetaceae > Streptomyces > Streptomyces speibonae. Next base: position 2,977,949 of record NZ_OZ480260.1, read on the forward strand.
CGTTGAAGGTGTCGGACAGCGCCTGGGCGACCCCGCTGGCCTTGAGGACCGCGCCGAAGACCCCGCCCGCGCCGACCACCAGGAGGATGTTGCCGACCGGCTTCAGCGAGGACGTGGAGACGGTCTCCAGGGACTTGCGGGACCAGCCGCGCCGGATGCCCAGCAGGTAGTAGGCGAGGAACAGGGCGAGGGTGAGCGCCACGAACGGGTGGCCGAAGAACTCGATCACCGAGCGGAGGGTGGACTCGTCCAGCGCGATCGAGGAGAAGGTCGCCGCGAGGATCAGGATCAGCGGCGTACCGATGATGCCGAGGACCGTGCCGAGCGGCACCGGCGTCTCCCGGGGCGTGACGCCGGAGGCGCGCTGCTCGGCGGCGACGGCGTCCTTGGCCTCCTGCGCGGCCTCGACCATGTCCTGCGGTACGGCGACGAAGATGCGCTTGCCGATCCAGGCGGAGAACACCCAGGCGGCGGCGACGGCCGGCAGACCGCAGACGATGCCCATGAGGATGACCCAGCCCAGGTCGACGTGGAGCAGTCCGGCGGCGGCAACCGGGCCCGGGTGCGGGGGCAGGAACGCGTGGGTGACGGACAGGCCGGCGAGCAGCGGGAGGCAGTACAGCAGGATCGACTTGCCGGAGCGCTTGGCGGCCGCGTACACGATCGGCGCGAGGACGAAGATGCCGACGTCGAAGAAGACCGGGATGCCGAAGATCAGTCCGGTGAGGCCCATGGCGAGCGGGGCGCGCTTCTCGCCGAACAGGCCGAGCAGCCGGCCCGCCAGCACCTCGGCGCCGCCGCTGACCTCGAGGATCGCCCCGAGCATGGTGCCCAGGCCGATGATGATCGCGACATGCCCGAGGATGCCGCCCATGCCGGACTCGATGGTGGACACCGCGTCGGAGCGCTGGACGGTGCCGAAGAGTTCGGTGACCGACAGCCCCGCCAGCAGGCCGACGGCTATGGAGACGCCGAGCAGGGCGACGAACGGCTGGAGCCGGACCTTGATGATCAGGAAGAGGAGCAGGGCGATGCCGAGGGTGGCGACGGTGAGCAGGCCCGCGGTGCCGTCGACGAGGAGGAGCAGTCCTCCGGTGTGCGGTGGTGTCTCCGCCGGCGCGGACGCGGCGAGCGGGAGGAGCGGATGGGACATTCGGGGGTCCTCTGGGTAAGGGCATGGGGCTTTCGGGCAGGGGGGACCGCGGCACGGCGTCCCGGGGGGTGCGGAACACCGTGCCGTGACGGCTACGGCGTGCGGATGCGGTGGTTCCGGCGCGGGTCAGCCGAGGACGGCGAGCGCGTCGATCTCGATGAGGAGGCCGGCGGGGAGACCGACGTAGACGGTCGTGCGGGCGGCGGGCGGCTGGGTGAGGCCCTGCTCCTCGAAGTAGGTGTTGTAGATCTCGTTCATCTCCGCGAAGTGGTCCACGTCGGTGAGGTAGACGCGGATCATCATCACGTCGTCCCAGCCCGCGCCGCCCTCTTCGAGGATCGCCTTGACGTTGGCGAGGGTCTGGAGGGTCTGCTCGCGCAGGGTGGGACCGGCGGGCGTGGGCGGCTTGCCCTCCTCGGCGGGCAGGAACCCGACCTGGCCGGCGACCTGGAGGATGTTGCCCTTGCGGACGCCGTGGGAGAACTTCGCGGGCGGGGTGGTGTGGGTCGTGGGGGTCAGCGCGACTTTCTCGGTCATACGGGTCTTTCCTTCACTGGAGTTCTGCCGGGGTCCTGCCGGAGTACTCGCCGCTGATCGCGTCCGCCGTACGGCGCACCAGCGGGAGCAGGGTGAGGAGTTCCTCGGCGGTGACGACGACGTTCGGCGCGGAGACCGACATCGCGGCGACCACCCGGCCGTCGGCGCCGCGGATCGGCGCGGCGACGCAGTTGATGGACTCCTCGTGGCCGCCGAGGTCGGTGGCCCAGCCCTGTTCGCGCACCCTGGCCAGTTCCTGGAGGAACGCGGTGGCATGCGGTGTCGAACGGGACGTGTACAGGGGGTAGTCGAGCTTCTCCGCGAGGGCGCGGCGCTCGGGTTCGGGCAGGTCGGCGAGGAGGAGCTTGGCCACGGCCGCGACGGTGATGGCGACGGGCTTGCCGATCCGTGAGTACATCCGCACGGGGTAGCGGCTCTCCACCTTGTCGATGTAGAGGACCTCGTTCTCCTCGTACACGGCGAGGTGGACGGTGTGTCCGCACTGCTCGTTGAGGCGTACGAGGTGGGGGTGGGCGATCTCGCGGATGTCCAGGTTCTCCATCGCCTCCTGGGCGAGGGCGAAGAGGCGGGCGCCGAGGCGGTAGCGCTGGTCGGACTGGCGGTAGACCATGCCGTGCTCGTGCAGGGTGCGCAGGAGGCGGAGGGCCGTGGACTTGTGCACGCCGAGGCGGTCGGCGACCTGGCCGAGGTCGGCGGGGCCCTCCGCGAGCAGCGGGAGGATGCTCAGGGCGCGGTCTACGGTCTGGCTCATGGTGTGCGTGCCTCCTCTTCGGCCCGGCTCATGGTGTCGGTCCAACCCGGGCCGAGTCGCAGTCTCCCCCACGCGGTGTCGTCGAGGGCGGCGAGGCGGTCGGCGAGGGCGCGGGAGGGGGGCGGGGCGAGGTCTCCGGGGGCGGTGAGGGTGGCGGCGGCGGTGAGGTGGCCGTGGCGCAGGCGGGTGCGGAGGGGGAGGTTGCGGAGGGTGGCCGAGAGGAAGCCCGCGGCGAAGGCGTCGCCGGCGCCGGTTGTCGCGACTACGTCCACTTTGAGGGCGGGGGCGCTGGTGGTGGCTGGGCGGGGGGTGGTTGCGCGGCCCGGCGCCTGCGGGGTGCCTCCCCCACTCTCGGCTTCCCCCCCACTCTCGGCTTCGCTCGAGCGGGGGGACCCCCATGAGCGGGGGGACCCCCATCGCCCACCCGTGCCGCCCCAGCGGCACGACTGCCCGGGATCAGCGCACAACGCGACGGCCCCCCGTCGCCCCTGCTTGACGACCACGAGCTCCGGTTCCGGGAGTGCTTCGCGGATGTGGTCGCCCGTGAGACCCCAGGCCTCCTCCGCCTCGTCCTCGCCCACGAAGACGAGGTCGGCGCGGCGGGCCAGTTCCAGGAGGATCTCCGGGCCCCGGCCGTCGCGCCACAGGGCCGGGCGGTGGTTGACGTCGAAGCTGATCAGGGGGCGGCCGGGGCGGGGGGCGGTCAGCTCGCGCATCAGGGCCAGGCAGTCCTCGGAGAGAGCCGGGGTGATCCCGGAGAGGTGGAGGATGCGCGCGGCGCCCACCGCGTCCGGGTGGAAGTCGGCCAGGGACATCGCGGAGGCCGCCGAGCCCGACCGGTAGTAGGCGACCTCGTGGGCGTCGGTGGACCGGTCGCCGGCCGTGCGGAAGTAGACGCCGGTGGGCCGGGCCGGGTCGCGGCGGACGTGAGAGACGTCGACGCCGTAGCCGCCGACCGTCTCGAGCAGGTGGTCGCCGAAGCCGTCCGCGCCGACCCTGCTCAGCCACCGGGCCGTGTGTCCCGCCGCCGCCAGTACGCAGGCCACGTTGGACTCCGCTCCTCCGATCCCGCGGTCGAAGGAGGGGACGTCGGCGAGGCGGCCGGGCCGTGAGGGCCGGAACGTCACCATGGACTCCCCGAGCGCGACGACGTCGACGACGTCGGGGGCGTTGCCGGTTCCGGTGACGGTCACGATGACGGGGCTCCTCGTCCGGTGCGGGGTGAAGCGGTGTCCGTTGACCCCGCGTGGCCGAGATGTTAGACAGCGGGTAGCGATATACGCAATGAGTGTTGCAGTGAATGCAATGCGCCTGATCAGGGAGGTTCCCGATGGTCTCCGGCACCGAAGCTCTCGCCCGCCTCGCCGAGGAACGTGTCGACCACCGCTTCAAGGGCCTCCCGCCGGACGCCGAGGGACTGACCGTCGGCGAGCTGGCCGCGCAGCGGCGCAATCTCTTCACCGACGGGTTCACCACCCCCGTGCTCGCGCTCTCCGCCGAGCGCCTGGAGCACAACCTGGAGCTGATGGAGCGGTACGCCGCCCGGCACGGGCTCGCGTTCGCGCCGCACGGCAAGACCTCCATGGCGCCGCAGCTCTTCCAACGGCAGATCGAGCGCGGCGCGTGGGGCATCACGCTGGCCGTCCCGCACCAGGTGCGGGTGGCGCGGGCGTACGGGATCCGGCGGATCTTCCTCGCCAACGAGCTGGTGGACGCGGCGGCCCTGCGGTGGATCGCGGCCGACCTGGACGCCGACCCGGACTTCCGCTTCGTCTGCTACGTCGACTCCGTGCGCGGCGTCGAGCTGATGGACGCCGCCCTCGCCGGGGCCTCGCGTCCGGTGGACGTGGTCGTCGAGCTCGCCGCGGGTGAGGGGGCGCGCACCGGGGTGCGCACGGAGGCGGAGTGCGCCGCCGTCGCCGACGCCGTGGCGGACGCGCGGTCGCTGCGGCTGGCCGGGGTCGCCGGGTACGAGGGCGAGGTGCCGCAGGCCGACCCGGAGCGGGTGCGCGCCTGGCTGCGGCGCCTGGTGGCGCTCGCGGCCGACTTCGACAAGGCGGGCCGGTTCGCGGGGCTCGACGAGATCGTGGTGAGCGCGGGCGGCAGCGCCTGGTTCGACGCGGTGGCCGACATCTTCGCCGGGATCCCGGAGCTCTCCGCGCCCGTGCTGAAGCTGCTGCGCTCGGGCGCGTACGTCTCCCACGACGACGGCCACTACCGCGAGCTGACCCCCTTCAACCGGGTCCCGGAGGAAGGCGCGCTGGAGCCGGCGTTCCGGCTGTGGACGCAGGTGGTGTCCCGGCCGTCCGCCGAGCAGGCGTTCACCAACGCGGGCAAGCGGGACGCGGCCTACGACCTGGATCTGCCGTTCGCCCAGGTGGTCCGCCGGGAGGGGAGCGAGCGCCCGGCCACCGGGATCTCGGTGACCGGCCTGTCCGACCAGCACGCGTGGCTGCGCACCACCGGGGAGGCCGACCTGGCGGTGGGAGACTGGGTGGGGCTCGGACTGTCGCACCCGTGCACGTCGTTCGACAAGTGGGTGCTGATTCCCGTCGTGGAGGCCGACGGCACGGTGACCGACTACGTCCGTACGTTCTTCTAGGAGGCCGGCAGATGGAAGAGCTCGTCATACGGGACGCGGACGTCGTCGACGGTTCCGGCGACTACGCGTACCGCGCGGACGTCGTCGTGGACGGCGGCCGCATCGTCTCCATCGTGAAGGAGGCGGCGGACGCGGGCTGTCAGCGCCCGAAGGCACGCCGTGAACTGGACGCCGAGGGGCTGGTCCTGGCCCCCGGCTTCATCGACATGCACGCCCACAGCGATCTGGCGCTGCTGCGCGACCCCGACCACAGCGCCAAGGCGGCGCAGGGCGTCACCCTCGAAGTCCTCGGCCAGGACGGGCTGTCGTACGCGCCGGTCGACGACCGCACGCTCGGCGAGGTGCGCCGGGCGATCGCCGGGTGGAACGGTTCGGGCGACGACATCGACTTCGACTGGCGGTCGGTGGGCGAGTACCTGGACCGGCTCGACCGGGGCATCGCCGTCAACGCCGCCTATCTGATCCCGCAGGGCACGGTCCGCGCGCTCGCCGTCGGCTGGGAGGACCGCGAGGCCACGCCCGACGAGCTGGAGCGGATGCGGCGGCTGGTCGCGGAGGGCATGGAGCAGGGCGCGGTCGGGATGTCGTCGGGACTGACGTACACGCCCGGGATGTACGCCAAGGACGCCGAACTGACCGAGCTGTGCCGGGTGGTGGCGTCGTACGGCGGCTACTACTGCCCGCACCACCGCTCCTACGGCGCCGGCGCCCTGGAGGCGTACGAGGAGATGGTGGCGCTGGCCCGGGAGGCGGGCTGCCCGCTGCATCTCGCGCACGCCACGATGAACTTCGGGGTCAACAAGGGCCGGGCGCCCGAACTGCTGGCCCTGCTGGACGAGGCGCTGGACGCCGGGGCCGACATCACGCTCGACACCTACCCCTACACCCCGGGCTGCACCACCCTCGTGGCGCTGCTGCCGAGCTGGGCGAGCGAGGGCGGTCCGGAGGAGATCCTGCGGCGGCTGGCGGACGAGGCCACGGCCGAGCGGATCCGGCACCATCTGGAGGTCACCGGTTCGGACGGCTGCCACGGCGTGCCGGTGGAGTGGGAGACGATCGAGATCTCGGGCGTCGGCGATCCGGCGCTGGGCGAGTACGTGGGCCGTACGGTCCTCGAATCCGCGCGCGAGCGCGGCGAGTCGCCCTGGACGGTCGCGCGGGAGCTGCTGCTGAAGGACAGGCTCGCCCCGACCATCCTCCAGCACGTGGGCCACGAGGAGAACGTCCGGGCGATCATGCGGCACCGGGTGCACACCGGCGGCTCCGACGGCATCCTCCAGGGCGCCAAGCCGCACCCGCGCGCGTACGGGACGTTCCCCCACTACCTCGGGCACTACGTGCGGGAGTTGGGGGTGCTGTCGCTGGAGGAGTGCGTGGCGCATCTGACCGCGCGCCCTGCCGCGCGGCTGGGGCTGACGGACCGGGGGCTGATCCGCGAGGGCCACCGGGCGGACCTGGTGCTGTTCGACCCGCGGACGGTGGCGGCGGGGTCGAGCTTCGCCGAGCCGCGGACGCTGCCGACGGGGATCCCGTACGTGATGGTCGACGGGCAGTTCGTCATCGAGGACGGGCGGCGCACGGACGTCCTGGCGGGACGGGCGGTCCGCAGGACTCCCCGCTGACCGCCCGCCGCGACGGACTCGAACCTGTCCGCGCCGCAGCGGGCGGGAACTATGTAGATCCGCTTCCATTGACGTCCTCCCCAACACGAGGGCTGGAGATTGCGGTCCGTACCGCGTCGCGATACCACCACGGGTTCCTGCTTCACGGGCCCCTGCCAGTCTCCGAGAAAACCGGTCTTACACGGGCCTCCACAGGCGTCACTTTCCGCCCGTCCGGCGGTAGGTCCGCCAACTGCGTTGTCGGACAGGGCGACTCTAGCGATGGCGCTGACCTCTGACATCAAGAGGCCCCTTGCCTTCACGCTGAGGAGCGATGACTGAACCTGAGTCCGATAACCGGAAACCGTACCGGAGTTTCCGGGCACCGGGCGGGTGGCGCTCAGGGTCAGCGGGTCGATGCCGTACGCGCTCTTGATCTGCGCGTATGTCGTGCCGAGCCGGTAGACGGCGGCGTCCGTGTCGGTCATGGTCGCGTACACGAGCCGTTCGGCGCGCAGGGTGGCGACCTGGGAGCCGGAGGAGTTCAGCAGTCCGAAACCGCGGCTGGACGCCCGGTCGACGAGGACCTGCCCCGGCGCGGGGAATCCGCTCTCCAGGCAGTGCCCGTTGGTGAGCACGAGGGCCGGGTCGTCGGGCGCCGAGCCGGGCATCCGGACGACGGAGCCGGAGCAGTTGCTGAGCGAGACGGTGCCCGCGAAGCTCACCGCGCCGGCCTTGGGCGCGGTGAGCCCGGACAGGGCGTCCGCCGCGGCCCCGACCGTGTCGTTGACGAGATCCGTCAACGCGGTCGGGGCCGCGTCCGTGGTCGTGTCCGCGCCCGTGGGGGTTGGCGCGGCGGCGACCGCGGGGGTCGCGCCCGCCCCGGCGAAGGCCAGGGCGCAGAGCGCGACGACGAGAGGTTTTCTCATGGGGGTCCCCTCTTGCGGCGTCGGACGGCCGGGGGGCTCCCTCCGGCCGCCCAAAGTTGTCATGCGCATTGTCAGCACGTGTAAGCCGAGGAGACAAGCCCTTGTTTCCGGCCGGTAACTTCACCGGGAGGGGCCCTCACCGGGCCGGGCATGCGTGACCGACGCGCGGCCCGCCGGACGCGGATCCGGGTCGGGGTCCGGGTCCGGGTCCGGGGTCCGGATCCGCGTCCGGGGGGACCCACCGCCACCCGGGCCCGTGCGGGCCACGGCCCCACCTCGACCGGTCGCCGGAGTTGCCCGGACCAGGGTCACCCGGGCCGGTGGAGGCGGTGGGGGGTGCCGTGGGGAGGGTCGGTGTGGAGGTGATGGAGGCGGGCGCGGCCACCGGCTCGCCACCTGGTCCGGCGGCCCCCGCGGCCGCCGGAGGAACCGCTCGCACGCGTACCCGGGGAGCCGGAACGGGGCGACGGCCTGCCGACGGTTTCCGTCTCCCCTGCCGGTACGGAGGCGTTCGCCGCCGTGGACGGCTCCTCAGGCCGCCCAGCGGCTGCCGCCCCCTCGCGGGAGGTCCTCCCCGTGCCGCCGCCGTCACCGTCGGGCCCCCACCCGAGAAGGCGAACGCGGCGAACAGCGCCGCCGCCGCACGACGTGTGTGCGGGGGCGCGGGGGGCCGAAGGCCCGGGGCCCGGGGGCCCGGGGGCCCAGGGGCCCGGCGGCCCAGGGGCCCGGCGGCCCGGGGGCCCAGGGGCCCGGCGGCCCGAGGCGCGGGGGCCCGGGGGCCCGGGGGCCCGGCGGCCCGAGGCGCGGGGGCCCGGGGGCCCGGCGGCCCGAGGCGCGGGAGCCCGAGGCGCGGAGGCCCGGGGCGCGGGGCCCGGGGGCCCGAGGCGCGAGAGCCCGGGGCGCGGGGGCGCGGGGGCCCGAGGCGCGAGAGCCCGGGGGCCCGAGGCGCGGGAGCCCGAGGCGCGAGAGCCCGGGGCGCGGGCGCGGGGGCCCGAGGCGCGGAGGCCCGGGGCGCGGGCGCGGGGGCCCGAGGCGCGGAGGCCCGGGGCGCGGGGCGCGGGGGCCCGAGGCGCGGAGGCCCGGGGCGCGGGAGCCCGGGGGCCCGGCGGCCCGAGGCGCGGGGCGCGGGGGCCCGAGGCGCGGAGGCCCGGGGGCCCTGCGGCGCCCCCGCCGCCGCCCGGCCTCGGAGCGCGAGGGGCCGGTGCCGGGTACCGGCTCGTGCGCCCCACCCCCCGGGGTGCCGCGTAGGCGTCGTACGCCGGGGACGGGCGCTCTGCGGGCGGTACACGTTCGGCGGAGTCCGGGGATCCGGCGCGCCGTTCCCTCCGTCGGCGTACGGGGTGGGGCCGGACGTGGCGGCGCAGTGCAGGAAAGTCGGGGGTCTCCAAACCAGTGGGCGGACAAAAACGCCCGAACCGGCGCGTCTCACGTGGCGGAAAACACGGTCCGAAGGGCCATACCGGGCCGTAAGCTCCCAGCATGCAGGTGATCCAGTCGACCAAGCTCGCCAACGTCTGTTACGAGATCCGGGGCCCGGTGCTCGAGGAGGCGATGCGGCTGGAAGCTGCCGGTCACCGCATCCTCAAGCTGAACACGGGGAACCCGGCGGCGTTCGGCTTCGAGTGCCCGCCCGAGATCCTGGAGGACATCCTCCGCAACGTATCGACGGCGCACGGCTACGGCGACGCCAAGGGGCTCCTGGCGGCGCGCCGGGCGGTCGTCATGCACAACCAGACCCTCGGCATCGAGACCGACGTCGAGCACGTCTTCATCGGCAACGGCGTCTCCGAGCTGATCGTGATGGCGATGCAGGGACTGCTGGACGACGGCGACGAGGTGCTCGTACCCGCGCCCGACTACCCCCTGTGGACGGCCGCGGTCTCCCTGTCCGGCGGCACGGCGGTGCACTACCGCTGCGACGAGCAGTCCGACTGGATGCCGGACCTCGCCGACGTGGAGCGCAAGGTCACCGACCGCACCAAGGCCATCGTCATCATCAACCCGAACAACCCGACCGGCGCGGTCTACGACGAGGCCGTCATCAAGGGCCTCACCGACATCGCCCGCCGCCACAACCTGCTGGTCTGCTCGGACGAGATCTACGACAAGATCCTCTACGACGACGCGCGGCACATCCCGACCGCCTCCGTCGCCCCCGACCTGCTCACCCTCACCTTCAACGGCATGTCGAAGGCGTACCGGGTGGCCGGCTACCGGGTGGGCTGGATGTCGATCTCGGGCCCGCGCGCGCACGCAGACTCCTACATCGAGGGCCTGACGATCCTGGCGAACATGCGCCTGTGCGCGAACATGCCGGGCCAGCACGGCGTGGTCGCCGCGCTCAGCGGCCGCCAGACGATCAACGACCTGGTCCTGCCCGGCGGACGGCTGCGCGAGCAGCGGGACGCGGCCTACGAGCTGCTGACCCAGATCCCGGGTGTGAGCTGCGTCAAGCCCAAGGGCGCGCTGTATCTCTTCCCCCGCCTCGACCCCGACGTCTTCAAGATCAAGGACGACCGGCGGATGGTCCTGGACCTGCTGCGCCGCGAGAAGATCATGGTCGTCCAGGGCACCGGCTTCAACTGGCCGGAGCCGGACCACTTCCGGATCGTCACCCTGCCGTCGGTCACCGACCTGCGGGACGCGATGGGCCGGATCGGCCGCTTCCTGGACGGCTACGGCCAGCCCTGACAACGGCACCCATCCGTCTGATCTTGTGAACGACTCAACTTTAGACGGAATCCAAGCTAGGATGGCTTCCTGTCAGCACCCAGGAGGCCATCCATGTACGAGCCGATACGTGACAAGTCGGTCCACAGCACGATGGCCGGCACCACCCACGACTTCCCCCGCAGGTCCCGCGAGGAGGAACTGGACATCCAGCTCGCGGGCCACCTCGCCGCGCTGCTCGCCGTCACCGACGAGCTGCGCGCCACGGCACCCTCGGCCGATCTGGACACCGCGGCCGAGCGGCTCACCGAGCAGGTCACCCGCCTGCGGGGAGGACGTACGCCGGCCCGCGCGTCGGCGCCCACGACCGGCCGGGAGCCGAACGCGGCAGCCCTGCACCGGCGCGCCCACGCCCTCGCGGGGCGCGCCCTGGTCGTCGCCGCATCGCGCGCCGACACGGCGGTGGCGATCCTCGCCGCCGAACGGATGGACGCCCACGCCGCGGCCTCGCAGCCGCGCGCCCTCGCGTCCCGCTGAGCCCTCCCGGGCTCCCCGAATGGCCCCGGTCCGCGCGCACCCGCAGCGACGCGCGGACCGGGCGCCCTCGCCTCCGGCGCGCATCCCGTTCGACGATCAGCGCTCCTCAGCTTCCGTGACCAAGGCCCCGTGAAGGCCGCATCCGCGTGTCACCCGCCGTGTTGTCCGAGCGTGAGCATCGCCTCGGCGATCTCGGCGGTCGCCGCATCAGGGATCGCGGTGGCGGCGTCCTCGAGGACGAGCAGGCGTGCGCCGGGGATCTCTCGTGCGATCGCTTCCGCGTTGCCGACCGGGAAGAAGCGGTCGTGGCGGCCGTGGACGACGAGTGTGGGGAGCTTGATCCCGGGCAGGCGTTCGCGCCAGCGGGGGGTGCAGTCGAGCCTGGAGAACACCATGCCCAGCTGGTTGGCCATCTGGACCGCGGGTGCGGTGCCGGGTGTGCGGTCCCAGATGCGCGCGGCGACCGCGCGTGCCGTCTCCGGGTCGTCGCCGAGGATCTCCGCACCGGCGGCGGCGAAGTCCGCGACCGCCTCCCGGTCGCTCCAGTCCGGCATTGCGTGCGCGAAGAGCCGGCTCATCGTCGCCTGGTCGTGGTCGGGGAGGTCGTCGTCGGGCGGGCCGGGGGCGACGGCGCGGGTGCCGGCCAGGGTGAGCGCCGAGAACGCGCCCGGGTGGTCGAGCGCGGCGACCTGGGCGACCATTCCGCCGACGCCGATGCCTCCGAGATGGGCGGGCCCGCCGCCGAGCGCGCCCGCGAGGGCCGCCGCGTCGGCGGCGAGGTCGCGCAAGGTGTAGGCGGGCGCCTCCGGATCCGCCGTGGTCGACTCCCCGCTGTCGCGCAGGTCGTAGCGCACGGCACGGCGCCCGCCGGCGGCGAGGCGCTCGCAGAGCGCGTCGGGCCAGGAGAGCAGCGTCGTCCCGCCGGCGAGCAGGACGAGTGGCGCGCCCTCGTCACCGAACGACTCGATGCCCAGGGTGATCCCGTTGACGTTGACGGTGGTGGTGGTGATTCCAGTCATGCCACGGCAGACTCCGTCCGCCGCCCGGACTCATCGCTCCTGCGCCGGCTCCGTCTTCACGGTGGGGCGGGTGGGGGCGTGGCATGGGTCGCGCGGGTACAGGCCGCCTCGCAGCACAGCACGACGTTGGGCGGCAGCGAGGGCAAGCCCGCGGTGGCCGCCCGGGTCGCGGACTTCGGGGTCGGTGTCGACCTGCGCACCGGGGCGGCCGGGCACCTGCGCGGTCGGAGGAGCCGTCCGGCGGGTGCTCGACGAGCCGGAGTTCCGGTGCCGGGCGCGGGAGCTGAGCGCGGAGTACCGGGCGGCGGACCCGGTGCGCGCCGTGCTGGACCTCGTCGACGGCGCGTGACGTCACCGGACGTCTTCCGCTCACACCCGGGAGACGTCCGGTTCGAGGAAGACCGCGACGAGCCGGTCGCTGAAGGAGCCGGCGTCCTCGGCGGTCCCGGCGCGGTACGCGCGGATCGCGGGGTCGGTGAAGGTGAGGGTGATCGCCCGCCAGGATGGACGCGTGGACGGTGAAGCGGGGCTCACCCGGCTCCTTCGGCCCCGGGTCGTGGTAACCCCAGCTCCTGAGCACCAGTTGGGGATCCGTGCCCCGCTCGCCCTTCCCCCGTGGTTCCGGGCGCGGCCCTTCGTTCACTCCGCACTGCGAGAGCCGGGCCGTGCCGCCGGAGGACAGCGGCCGGTCCCGCAACGGCTCGGCGGCGGCCCGCACCTCGGCGGACGGGGGCGGCTCGGGCGTGGTGGCGGAGTACGTCAGCACCAGCAGACCGACGACGGGCACGGCGAGGATCAGCCAGGAACGAAGAGACGCGCGGAACACTCAGCCACGCCCCCGCACTCGGCGGACCGTCCCGGCATGTCTGGTCTCCAGACCTCGTTCGTCGGCCGGGGGGAACATTTCCATGACGCTCATGATTGTTTCTGCGCGCTCGAGGGTGAGAACGTCACTGTTCCCAGCCTCCCTCCGAGTCGCTGACCACTTGTGTCGCGGGGCAGTCGGGTGACACCGTGCAGCGCGACAGGAGAGGCATGCGATCACCAGATGTACCGCGCGGCGGCCGGGGTGCTGACGAGCACGACGAGTTCGACGCCTTCTACGCCGAGAGCGTCGGCCGGCTCATCGGCCAGCTGTACGCGATGACGGGCGACCTCGCCGAGGCCCAGGACGTGGTTCAGGAAGCCTTCGCCCGCGCCTGGGAACGCCGGGCCGAGCTGGACCTGAACGGCGCCCCCGAGGCGTGGGTGCGCACGGTGGCCTGGCGGCTGGCGGTCAGCCGGTGGCGACGGGTGCGCACGGCGCTGGCCTTCGCGCGGCGGCAGGGCCCGCCGGCCACGGCTCCGCCACCGGAGCCGCACCATGTGGTGCTGGTCCAGGCGCTGCGGCAGATCCCGGAGGCCCATCGACGGGCCGTGGTGCTGCACCATCTGTGCGACCTGCCGGTGGAACAGGTGGCTGCCGAGACCGGCTGCCCGGTCGGTACGGTCAAGGTTCACCTGAGCCGGGGCCGGGCGGCACTGGCACGGCTGCTGGCCGACACCGACCTGGACCCGCGGACTAGCCGCCTGCCGGAGGGGCGTCATGGCTGACGAAACGAGGCTGGGGGACTACCTGGCCGACCTCGCCGATTCGGGCCGTCGGCACACGGATCCGCTCACCGCAGAGCAGATCCGGGCGCGTGGTGAGCAGCGCCTGCGCCGCAAGCGGGCCGCCCTGGCGTCGGGTGGCGCGCTGCTCACCGCGGCTGTGGTCCTGGGCGGACTGTCGCTGATCCAGGCCACCCGGGGGTCCGAACCGCCCGCCGTCGGGCCGGCGCCGACCGATTCGCGGTTCGTGCCGCCGACGCCCGCTCCGGGTGAGGAGTACGCCGGCGAGTTGGGCTATGTGTACGGTGCGGTGGGGAAGGGGGGCACGGTGCAGGTCACCGTCGAGCGGGTCCGTAGCGTACGGGGGGCCTCGACACCGGGTGGCGGGGTGCACACGCTGACGCTGCCGCGGAGCACGCTGGTCGAAGTACGGCGGCTGGCCGGCGGGAACGCCGCGGACGTGGAACTGGGCGAACTCGTGGAGCAACTGGCCGCCGGTCCCCGGTGGGTGTTCGCGATCGACTACGACAGCGAGGGCCGCGTGCGGTCGCTGCGGGAGGCGTACTGGCTCGCCGAGTGAGTCCCCGTGCGGGCTCGGCGGTCGTCACCAAAAGAGGTCGCCCCGGGGTGTAACCCGGAGGGCGGGGTGACACGTAGAGACTGCGTATCCAGAACACACGCGATCTCTTGGGGGACTCGACCATGCGCCTCACACACCGCCGGCCCGCCTTGCGCTGCCTCACCGCGCTCGCCTTCAGCCTTGTCATTCTGACCGGGTGCAGTGGCGAGGACGACGGGCAGGCGGCCACCACCGCACCCGCGGCGTCGGCGACACCTTCCACGTCGGACGACGGTGCCGGCCCGGACGGTACGGCGTCGGCGTCGGCGTCGGCGTCGGCGTCGACCGGCGCGGCTTCCTGGGCCGGCGCCAAGAAGTTCGTCCAGATCGACGGCGCCCGGACCGGCGACGGGCGGACGTACCTGTCGGTGCGACCCGCCCAGAAGGAGCTCCACCCCAAGTTCGACGCCTGGGTGATCCACCCGGGCGAGGGGCCCTACAGGGAGGTACCCATGGCCGAGGACGCCCAGGTGCTGCTGTCGGTCCCGCTCGGCGACGAGAAGCGTGCCGAGGCGTACTCCCAGGCCGAGTTCGTCAGCCGGCTGACGGCGAAGTCGTCCTCGGCCCGCTCTGCCATCGGGTACGACCTGAGCTTCGACGGCCAGGGGCAGGTCACCAGGCTGCAGTCGCTGCCCATGCCCTGAGCCCTGAACAAGTGCTACTCGGCGGGCCTGGCGGTCGACGGCGTCTTCGGCGACCGGACGGAGGCCGCGCTGCGCAGAGCGCAGAGGGCCACCGGTGCGACCGTCGACGGCGAGTACGGCCCCAACACGCTGAAGCACATCGGCTGGCCGGCCTACCGCACGAGCACGGGGCAGTTCGTGCACTGCTACAAGTGGTCCAACATCCAGTGGGCGCTGGTCTGGCCTGCCCGTCCGGCCACTGCCTGAGCGTGTCTTCCCCGTGGGGGAGGGATGACACGCTCGGCAGCTACTTGAGGGAGGTGACGAACGACGTCCAGGCCGGGGCAGCGATGGTGAGGACCGGCCCGTGGGGGACCTTGGAGTCCCTCACGGGGACCACGGCGGTGTGGGCGTCGCAGACTTCGAGGCAGTCACCGCCCGTACCGTTGCTGTAGGTGCTTTTACGCCAGCGGGCTGCGCCGGGGAAGGCTTCGGCTACCTCGACGCAGTTACCGCCGCTGCCGTTGCTGTAGCTGCTCTTGCGCCAGACGGCCGTGCTCAAGTCAGTCGCGTTGCTTGCCATTTCTGCCATCCTCAGCCGCTCGATCGATAAGGGCCAGGGACGCCTCCCGTGGCAATGCGGCGGCCCTGAGCAGATCGTACGACCTTCGGTACTCCTTCACGAGGCCCGGATCGTCGATCGTGTCCCCGCTGTGCAGTGCCTCCGTGTAGACCAGCGGTGGCGCATCGGGAAACGTCATGATCATCGCAGTGCCCAGCATGAACGGATGTGCTCCGCAGTTCCACGGGAGGACTTGGGGAACGATCCGGTGCTGTCGGGCCAACCCCGCAATGTGCTCCCACTGTTCAGCGGCCTGGTCCAGCGGAACGATCGGCTGGCGCAGCAGGGCCTCGGAAAGGATGGCCCAGTAGACCGGGGTCTTGTGGTTCTCCTCGAAGAGACGCGCCCGTGCCAGCCGAGCGGTGGCCTTCTCCTCCACCTCCTCAACCGGTGCCAGCGGGTGGGTCGCCCGCACGACCGCCCGCGCATACGCCTCCGTCTGCAACAGCCCCGGGATCAGCGTCGGGCACCACTCCTCGATGGTCTCCGCGTGCTTCTCCGCCTCCAGCACGCGCTCGAAATAGCTCGCGTGCCCTCTCCTCTTCGCCCGCCGTACATCCTCACACCGCCGCCGGAAGAAGCCGTCCGTACCGAGCACCTTGTCGACGTGTTCCGCCAGCTCCGCCGGCATTCTCCGCGTCCCGCGTTCGATCTCGCTGAGGTGGCTCGGGCCGTAGAAGCTGCCCTCGACCAACTGCTGGAGTGTGAGGCCCGCTTCCTCCCGCTTCCAGCGCAGTTCACAGCCGTAGAAGGTAGGGACGCCGGTCGAGCCGTCGATGTCCTTGCGCTGCCCCATGGTTCACCGTCCTTGGTGTGCCGTTTCCGGCCGCTACCCACTGTCGTACCGCGTACGTGCAGTTCAGGGCCGGGATGCCGAAGGGCTGTCACGCTACGCCGGGCGGCGGCAGAGTGTGAGCGATTCGTCACACAGAGCACTGGAAGGCGTGAACCCCCATGCACAGCCCCACCGAAGCCGACGCCTGCGCCGAGGAGTTGCGGTCGGCGCTCGCCGCGCACGGCATCACGCTGCCGTCCCTCGGCGTCGACCTGCCGACGTTCGCCGCGCGCTGCCCCACCCGGCCGCTGATCGCGCTCGGCAACTGCAATCTGCTCACCGCCCAGGCCTTGACCGCCGCTCTGCGCAAGGGGGCCGCGTGATGCGACCGGCGATGACGCTGGAGCTGCTCGCGACACCGGCCGAGGTGTCCGGCGTACGCAGGGCGTTGCGCGAGTACGGCGCCGATGTCCAGCTCTGCGCGAGTGAACTGGTGACGAACGTGATCCGGCATCTGGGCGAGGGGGTCCCCGTCACCGTCCGGGTGTCGCGCGACGACGGCGGACGGATCCGGCTGGAGGTCACCGACCCCGACCCCCGGGTGCTGCCCGTGCTGCGGGCGGCGGTGGACGCCGAGGAGGAGTCGGGGCGCGGGCTCGCCCTGCTGGAGGCGCTGACGGCGCGGTGGGGCGTGACGCAGGGACCCGGTCGGAAGACCGTGTGGTGCGAGTTCGGGGCGGGGGCGCCGGAAGGCGGCGGTGCCGTTCCGGGTCCGGGGGCGGTGTCAGTGGTGTCCGTGTGATGGAGGCCCGTCGGAGCGGGCGTGGCGGTGGAGGACCGGGGCCAGGTAGGAGACGTGCGGACCGGTGAGGTCCGCCAGGCCGGCCGGGTCGCGGGCGAGGGCCAGCCGGTCGAGCTCCGGGGTGCGGCCCAGGGCGTGCTCGGTCGCCGTGAGGGCCGCGTGGCGGGCGTGCAGCCAGGCGGCGGGACGGGACGGAGCCCGGAACAGGACACCGACGCTGCCGTTCGTCTGCCGGGTGACCTGCCAGGGGGTGAGGTCGTCGGCGGGGGTGTCGACGCCGGTCTCCTCGGCCAGTTCGCGGGCCGCGTGGCGGCGCAGGGCGGCCAGGTCGAGGGGTTGGCCGTCCGGCGGGGGCTCGACCGAGCCGCCGGGGAGCTGCCAGCGGCCGGGTGAGCTCGTCCACGACGCCATCCGGCCCACCAGCAGCCGCCCGTCGTCCGACGGCTGCGCGACCGACACGAACAGGGACGGCAGCCGTACGGTCGCGCCGGGCAGCCTGCGCAGAACGAAGTACCGGTACGTCGCGCGGACCCAGGTCAGGACGAGGCCGTCACGTTCGTCGCGCACCAGGCTCGTGCACCCGGCCACCGGCCCGTCGAACAGCGCGGGGTTGGCCCGCACCGCCGCGTCCCACGCATCGTCCATGGCCCGCTGCTCCCCCGGCGACAGCCGCAACGGCGGAGCCTCCAGCAGCCGGAGCGCCCCGGCATCGAAAAGATCCACACCGGGACCGTATCGGGTGCGTACGGGCAGGCTGGGTCTCGCACTGCTTCACGACCGGCGGACGGAGCTGGGGCTCACCCAGACGGAAGTGGCCGACCGCGCCGGGCTCACCCAGGCCAAGATCTCCCGTATCGAGGGTTCCGACACCGTCCCGACGCCCCCTGAGCGGACCGGGTCCCTGTCAGGGGCGGAGGAACGTGTGGTTCAGGTGGGCCGTGGCCAGGAGGTGGTGGTGGGTGCGGGCCTCCGCGAGGAGGGTGTGGCGGGTGCGGCGGGCCGTGACCTGGTCGTCCTCCAGGCGGTAGGCGACGTCCGGTGCCGCCAACTGCACCGCGTGGACCAGGACATCACCGGTGATCATGATGCTGTGCCGACCGCCCTCGACGAGTACGGACTGGTGGCCGGGGGTGTGTCCGGGCGTCGGTACGGCGGTCAGCCCCGCGCAGCCGGGGCGGCCCCGCACCTTCACCCGGCCGTCGACCGCGTGCAGCAGCCCGGCGCGGCGCAGGGGCTCGACCACGTACGACAGGGCGCTGTCGTCGGCGCCCAGGGACTCGATCTCCGTGCGCTGGACCACGTGGCGGGCGTTGGGGAACATCGGGGTGCCCTCCGGGTCGACCGTCCAGCCGAAGTGGTCCTCGTGGAGGTGGGTCAGGATCACCGTGTCCACGTCGTCGCGTGCGATGCCCGCGTGCCGGAGGACCGACGGGAGGCGGCCCGGGACCGGGGCCCAGTCGGACGCGGGGCTGCCGGCCGGGCCGATGCCGGTGTCGACGAGGGTGACGCGGCCTCCGGGCCCTCGGACGGCGTAGCAGCGGAAGTCGAGTTCCCAGGTGTCGTCCGGGCCGAAGGCCGCCGGGTCGAGCCGCCGCGCGCGGGCCCAGTCCGCCTCGGTCGCGTCGGGGAAGACGCCCTGCTGGGTGCCCGGGAAGGTGCCGTGGGCGTCGAGGAGGGCCATCACCTCGTAGGGGCCGGTGTGCCGGGTGATGATGGACGGGGCTGCGGCATGGCGGGGCGCGGCGGCTGCCCGGGGGCCCGCTGTCCACAGGGCCAGCGTGCCGGCGCCCGCGGCGGCGGCGCCGCGCAGGACGCCGCGGCGGGTGGCGGTGTGAGTGTGCGTGTGGGGCGGGTCGGGGCGGTGGGTCATGAGGTCCCCCAGAGAGTGACGCGTACGGGTCGTGGTGCGCGTTCGTCATCGTGCTCGGGGGTGGCGTACCGGCGCTTGTACGTGCGTGTCCGTTTCGCGGGAGGCCGGGCAAGGGGGGCGCGGGGCCCGGGTGCGGCTTCTACGATGGCCGTATGGCCGGGGAGCGGCGGGTGCACCTGTGCGAGGACGACGTCCTGCTCGCCGATGTGCGCTGCGGCAGCGTCGCGCCCGGCTGGTCGCCGCTCCGGCCCGCTCCCGTGTTCGGGCTCGTGCTGCTCCGGGACGGAGTGCTGCGGGCCCGGGTCGACGGGGTGGAGCAGGTGCTCGACGCGGGTGCCGTGTACGTCGAACGGCTCGGCAGCGAGCAGCAGTTCGCGCATCCGCTCGGGCCGGACGCGTACACCGAGATCGTGCTGTCCGCGCCCAGGGTCGCCGATCTGCTGGGCGGTGATCCCACGGTCCCGGAGGGGCTGGTGATGGTGACGGCCGAGCTGGCGCTCGCGCACCGGGTGCTGCTCTCCCTCGCCCGCCGGGGCGATGACTCCTTCGCGCTCGCCGAGCACACGGTCCGTCTGGCGGCCGGGGTCTTCGCACGGCTCGCGCCCGACCGCGTCGCCTCCGGCCGGCCCGCGTCCGCCGCCGCGCGCCGGCGGCTGGCCGACGACGCGCGTGCCGCGCTGGCCGCCGAACCCACGCTGGGGCTGGCGGCGTTGGGCCGGGCGGTGGGCGCGTCGCCGCACCATCTGAGCCGGGTCTTCACGGCCGTCACCGGCAGCACGCTGTCCGCGCACCGGGAGCGGCTGCGCCTGGCCCGTGTGCTCGACCGGCTCAGCGAGGGCGAGCGGGACCTGGCGGGTCTGGCGCGGGAGCTCGGTTACACCGACCAGTCGCACATGACCCGGGCGGTCCGTCGTGCGGCGGGGCTCCCTCCCGGGCGGCTGCGCGCCCTGCTGGCCTGACGCCCGGCCCTCGTCACGCCGTCAGCGCGCGCAGCAGCAACCCGTGCAGTGCCTCCAGGGCGCCGTCGTCCATCGCGCCGCCGGACGTGGCGAACCGGATGACATGGGGTCCGGCCAGCAGGTCGAGGACCACGTCGGCGTCGACGTCCGGGGCGATGTCACCACGCGCGACGGCGCGGTCGATCAGCTGCCGGACGTGGCGGCGCCGGGGCACGGAGACCTCGCGGCGCAGGGCCTCGGCCAGCTCCGGCGAGCGCAGGGACGCCGCCACCAGGTCGGTCACGATCGGCGCCACGTACGGCTGCGCCATCGCGTCGCGGATGTCCCGCAGCACCGCCCACAGGTCACCGGAGAGGGTGCCGGTGTCCTGCGGTTCGGCGGCCGACACCGCGACGGAGGCCACGATGTCGACGACCATGGGCAGCTTCGAGGGCCAGCGCCGGTACAGCGCGGCCTTGCCGACACCGGCGCGCTCGGCCACCGCGTTCATGGAGAACGCGCCGTACCCGCGCTCGGCCAGCTCCTCGATCACCGCGGCCCCGATGGCCGCCGTGACCCGGTCCCGCAGCTGCGCTCCTCCGCGGGCCGCGCCGGATGGCGCCCGTTTCACCCCGCGGCCTCCAGCGGGGGGAGTTCGCGCAGGCCGAGCTGCTGCACGAACCACAGGCTGTCCGGGTGCACCCAGTACTCCACGATCCGGTCGTCGTCGTTCAGGCGCAGCATATCGAGTCCGTAGAACCGCACCGGGGTGCCCGGTTCGGCGCTCGCCTCCGGTATGCCCCCGGGGTACGTCGCCTCGGCGAGCCAGTGGGTGACCACCATGTCGCCGTCGCGGAGGGGGTCGCGCTGGAGGGTGTAGTGCAGTCCGGGCAGGGCCTGGTGCGCCCCGGCCACCCAGGCATGCAGTCCGTCGTGCCCCTGGATGTCCACGGGGGCGCCGCCGGTCAGCGGTGCCGTGTGGGCGACGAAATCGGGGGACACGACGCGGGGGATTCGGGTGAGGTCCCCGTCCCACAGAGCGATCCAGGCGTTCACCACGTCTTTGGTGGCCGCTTCGGCCATGGCGCGACTCCTTCGAGCGAATTCAAGCGGTTTCAAGCGGTTTCAAGCGGTTTCAAGGAGCAAACGGAACAGGTCGGTTCCGTTCCAATATACATGCGCCCGCATGCGCCCCGTCGCGCCGGAGCTTCCCCGGAAGGGCGCGTACGTCCCCAAAGTCCCGGTAACGTCGGGGGCGCTGCCGTCCCAGCAGCCCCAGGGCGTCACAGGCGAGGAGCGGGAAATGAGCGACGGGCGGGACACGGCCCAGCGGCTGCGCGCGATCTGTGACGGACTGTCGGAGCGCTTCTACGAACGGGCGGACGTCGTACGGACGCTGGTGGTGACGCTGCTGGCCGGGCAGCACTCACTGGTGCTCGGCCCGCCCGGGACCGCCAAGTCGGAGCTGGCGCGGGAACTGACGGGCCGGTTCCACGGGGCGGCGTACTGGGAGATCCTGCTGTCGAAGTTCACCGCGCCGACGCGGATGTTCGGCCCGATCGACGTCGCCGCGCTGGCCCGGGGCGAGTACCGGCAGGTGTACGACGGGCGGGCGACCACCGCGCACGTCGCGTTCATCGACGAGATCTTCAAGTGCTCCACCGCCGCGCTCAACGAGACCCTGGGCTACCTCAACGAGCGGATCTACCACCCCGAGAACGGCGGCGCCCCGATCCACTGCCCGCTGATCGGTGCGATCACCGCGAGCAACGAGTTGCCCGAGGGGGAGGACTCGGCCGCGATCTACGACCGGCTGCTGGTCCGGATCGAGGTCGGGTACCTGGAGGACCCCTCGAACTTCGCCGCCCTGGTGCGCTCCGCCGTCGGCCGTCCCGCCGCACCGGCGCCCCCGACCACCGTGGAACTGGCCGAACTCCAGCGCGCGGTGGCCGAGGACGTCCCGGCCGTGGACGTGCCCGACGTGATCGTGGACGCGGTGGTGACGCTGCGGGCCGCGCTGCGCCGCAAGGAACTCGTCGCCTCCGACCGGCGCTGGCGGCAGGCGGTCGGGCTGCTCCAGGCGTCCGCCTACCTGGACGGGCGTACGGCGGTGGCGGAGAGCGATCTGTCGGTGCTGACGCATGTGCTGTGGGACTCCCCCGCCCAACGCCCGCTGGTCGAGCGGGAGGTGCTGCACCTGGTCAACCCGGACGCCAAGGAGGCGCTCGAACTCGCGGACGCCATCGACGAGCTGGAGGCCCAGCTCGACGCCATGGCCGGGCAGTCCCGGGAGGCGCTGAGCGAGTGGGTCATCAAGAACGCCCACGGGACCCTGGCCCTGGCGGGCAAGCGGCTGGAGAAGCTGCGCGAGGAGGCGGCGAACGCGGGCCGTTCCACCGCCGCCATCGACCGGGTCACCGGCCGCCAGCGCGCCGTCCGCGCCCGCGTGCTCACCGAGGCCCTCGGGATGGACGCGAGCATGGTGCACGCCCAGCTCCAGGGCGCGCCGTGAGTCAAGGGCCGGACACCCTGGGCGCGTTGGCGGACCGTTCCGGGACATGGCTCTCCCGGTCCGCCGCCACCGCGGCACGGCACACGGGGGCCGTGGTCGCGGACCCGTTCGACCGGGTCGCCTGGCGGGACGTCCACGAGCGGTCGGCGGGGGTGCGCGAGCTGGCGGCCGCCCTGGACCCGTACCACCCGCACACCGCCGATCTGCTGGCCGACGTGTTCCTGACCGCCTACCAGGCGGCCCCCCGGCTGCGCGACCGCGCAGAGATGGCCCCCTCCCACCTGGTCAACCACGAGGTCGTCGGCGCCCTGCTGCACGCACCGGACTTCGCCGAACTGCACCGGGAGACGGCGGGCGACCCCTACGCGGCCGCCATGGCCGTCCTCGCCCAGGCCTCCGCACTGCGCGGGCTCCTGGAGCGCGCCCGGGACGCCCGGGAGCGGTCCGGGCAGGCGGACCGGGCCCGGCAGGACGCCGCGACCGCCGCGAGCGCCGTGAGCGAGGCGCTCCGGCGGGCCGCCGAGGAGACCGATACGGACGGCACCGTCCCCGCCCCGGCCGCCGGCGCCGTACGCCGGGCGATCGAGGCGGCGGAGTCCGCCGAGGCCGCCGCACGCCAGGAGGCCCAGGCCGCCGAGCGGGCCCTCGCGGCGGCGCTCCCCGGCATCCGCGCCGCCGCCAGGAACGCGACGGCGACGGCGGCGCGGGCCGTCCGGCAGGAGGCGGCGCTGATGCGGGCGTGGGGCGTCGGCGCCGGCGAACGGGAGCGTATGCCGTTCGAGGAGCGGGCCCGGCTGGCGGAGCGGCTGCGCGGCGGACGGCTCGCCCGCTGGGCCGAACTCATCGGCCGCTTCCGGCAGATGGCCGCCGGAGAGCGGGCCCGCAAGGTGGAGAACGCCACGGGGGAACTGGTCGGCGTCACCCTCGGCGACGACCTGTCCCGCGTCATCCCCTCCGAACTCGCCGTCCTCGGCGTGCCGGAACTGCGCGCGGTGTTCGCCGCCCGCTACGCCGCCGGGGAACTGATGCTCTACGACACGCGCGGCGAGCAGAGCACCGGCCGGGGAGCCGTCGTCGCGTGCGTGGACACCTCGCACTCCATGTACGCGGAAGGGCCCGGCGGCATCACCCGGGAGGCCTGGTCGAAGGCGTGCGCGCTGGCCCTGCTCGACCAGGCCCGGCACGCCGGCCGGGACTTCGTCGGCATCCTGTTCTCCGGCTCCGACAAGGTCAGCGTCTTCCGCTTCCCGGGCGACCGGCCGGCCGCGATCACCGACGTCCTCGACTTCGCGGAGACCTTCCTCGGCGGCGGCACCGACGTCCAGCGCCCGCTCGGCACCGCCGCCCGGCTGCTGGAGGAGGAGTTCAACGACACCGCCCGCGGGCGCGGGGACATCGTGCTGATCACCGACGACGCCTGCGAGGTGACGGAGCGGTGGACGCGCGCCTGGAACGACGTCAAGCACCGCCTGGGCTTCCGCCTGTTCGGCGTCGCCGTCGCCCTCCCGGCCGACGCCACCGCGTCGGGGTCGGTCCTGGAGTCCCTGTGCGACAACCTCCGCACCGTCGAGGACCTGGCGGACGTCCACAGCGCGGCCGACCTGTTCCGCGTGATCTGAGGCCCCGTCGTCCGGGCGCCGGACGATCCGGGCGTCAGGCGACCAGCATCGCGCCGAGGCTCTCGGTGGCGAGGTAGGGGCTCAGCGCGGGGTGACGGCTGCCCACCGCGACGTCCCGCCAGTAGCGCTGGAGGGCGCCGGCCTCCCGGAAACCGCTGGAGCCGTGCAGATCGAGCATGAGCTCCACGGCGTCCCGGCAGTCCTTGCCCGCCGCCGCCATGCTCATGCGCACCCCGGCACGGTCGGTCTCGCCGAGGTCGTCCCGCAGGCTGTCGTGGGCGGCGGTGAGCATGACCTGCTCGGCCCGGCGCACCAGCGCGGCGGCCTGTGCCAGCCAGTGACGGGCGCCGGGGGAGTCGCCCATGCGCGCGTAGCTCGTCATGAAGGGCTTGCGGTCGGAGCGGAACATGGCGTCCACCGCGTCGAGCGCGCCCCGCGCCGCGCCCACCACCGGTGCGAGCACGCACAGCCCGAAGAAGATCTGGTCCGCCGGCTGCGGCGGCCCGCCGGGCGCGACACGGTGCGCGGGGACCAGTACGTCGTCGGCGACGAGCCGCTGGCTGCCGGTGCCGCGCATGCCCGCCATGTGCCAGTTCCGGTCGATGCCCAGATCCGTGAGGGGAATGGCCGCGACGTGGTAGCCGCCGTCGACCATCAGCGCCACATTGGCCCACTCGGCGGACTCGCATCCGGACACGTTGTCCCACCGGCCGGTGACCCGTACCCCGTCCGTCTCCCGGACCCCGCGGCCCGTCGGCAGTCCGGAACCGCAGGCGAGCAGGTCCGGATCAGCGAAGAACTCCTTCTGCGCGGGGGTGCTGTGCAACCGGGTGACCAGCGTCTTGGCCGTGGCGGACGTGCCGGCGACCCACGCGGACGACGGGCAGGCACGGCCCAGTTCGGCCAGGCGGCGGGCGGCCGCGGGAGCGTCGGCCTCCTCGCCGCCGTACACGGACGGGGTGCGCAGGGCAAAGGCGCCGCTGCTCCGCAGGGCGTCGACGCTGGCGGCCGCCAGACGGTTCTCCCGCTCCGTCTCCTCGGCATGGTCCAGCAGGATCCGGGCGTATTCGTTGATGTATGAGCTGATCATCATGTTCTCGACCCAACCCCCGGTCCCGTCGCGGGGCCATACTCGCTTGACGCGCGGGCATACCATTCCGTGCGCAGGCGGCTGTTAGCCTCGCAGCGTGGACATCCTCAGTGAGGTGATCGGTAGTGTCCGGACCGGTCGTGCCTATGCCCGTTGTATCCAGGAGACGGGCTCCTGGGGCAGGAGATTCGAGACGTTCTCCGGGATCGGCTTCCACGTCGTGCTGCACGGGCGGGGCTGGCTGATCACCGCCGACGCCCCGCCGCGCGCGCTGCGGCCGGGTGATGTCGTGCTCGCCTCGTTCGGCGCCGCGCACGGGCTGAGCCACGCCCCCCGCGCACTGGGCGACCTGCCGCTCTCGGAGGAGGGCCCCTCGCGCCCGCCCCTGGGGACCGCCGACTTCACGTATCTGTGCGGGGCCTACCGGCTGCCGCACGGCAGGGTCCACGCGTATCTGACCTCACTGCCGGACGTCATCGTCACCTCGCCGGACGGGGGCGCGCCGCAGCTGACGTCGCTGGCCGAGCTGCTCCTCGCGGACGTGTCCGCCGCCCGTCCGGAGACGGAGGTGACCCGCTCGGCCCTGGTGGACCTGGTGCTGGTGCACGCGCTGCGCCGCTGGCGGCAGGAGAACGACACCGACTGGCCCCATGTCGACGATCCCGCCGTGGCCACCGCGCTGCGGCACATCCACCGCGCCCCGCACCGGGCCTGGACGGTCTCCGAACTGAGCGCCGCCGTCGGCATGTCGCGCACCGCGTTCACCCGTCACTTCGTCAGGGCGCTCGGCAGGCCGCCCCGGGACTATCTGACGGGTGTGCGGATGTCCCGGGCGGCGCGGCTGCTGCGGGAGACCGACATGCCGCTCGCGACCATCGCCCGGGAACTGGGCTACTCGACGGAGTTTGCCTTCGGCGGCGCCTTCCGCCGGGAGTACGGCATCTCCCCCGGCCGCTTCCGCCGGGGCACGGACCTCGGACCGCCGGCGCGCGGGAGTCTGGACGGCGCCACGGTGGCGGACACGGCGGCCGGCCACGCCCGGACCGGATGACACACGACCGGATCACGA
Organism: Streptomyces speibonae; assembly: GCF_984686075.1. NCBI lineage: Bacteria > Bacillati > Actinomycetota > Actinomycetes > Kitasatosporales > Streptomycetaceae > Streptomyces > Streptomyces speibonae. The sequence continues at coordinate 3,003,898 of NZ_OZ480260.1, forward strand.
GCCGCGGACCACGGGCCGGCCGGATGCCGGACCGATCGGACGACAGACGAGCCGGACAACGAACCGACCGGACGACAGTCCGACCGGACGACGAGCGGGCCGGATGACAAGCGGGCCGCCACGGACGGGCAGGCCCGACACGAACCGACCAGACGACAAACGAACCGGACGACGAGCGGGCCGGATGACGAGCGGGCCGCCACGGACGGGCAGGCCCAACACGAACCGACCGGACGACAAACCGACCGGACGACGAGCGGGCCGCCGCACACGGGCGGGCCGCCGCGCACGAGCGGGCGCTCCGGGCGGCGGTGGGTGCCGGCCGGAGCGCCCGGTCGCGCATCGGCACGTTCGTGAGCCCGCTGGGCGGGCCGTGCCGCGGTGGGCGGGGGTGGGCCCGTCGCCGCGGGTCTCCGTCGGGGCGGACGGAGGGGGCGACGACGGGCCCGTACCCCGCACGCCGTTGTGCGGGGCCCCGCCGGTGTGTTCCGCGGCCGGCCGTGGCGTGACGATCGCTGGTCAGGGCATCCTCATACCGACCGGCCGCGGGGTCTGTGCGGGCGTCAGCCCAGGCGCCGCACCAGCGCGTGGTACTGGTCCCACAGCTCCCTGGGCGTGTGCTCGCCGAAGGTGTTGAGGTGCTCGGGGACCAGGGCGGCCTCCTCGCGCCACACGTCCTTGTCGACGGTGAGCAGGAAGTCCAGGTCGGCGTCGGAGAGGTCCAGCCCCTCGGTGTCCAGGGCGGACTTGGCGGGGAGCACGCCGATCGGGGTCTCGACGCCCTCCGCCTTGCCCTCCAGGCGCTCCACGATCCACTTCAGGACGCGGGAGTTCTCGCCGAAGCCGGGCCAGACGAACTTGCCGTCGTCGTTCTTGCGGAACCAGTTGACGTAGTAGATCTTCGGCAGCTTGGACTGGTCCTTGTCCTTGGCCACGTCTATCCAGTGGGCCATGTAGTCGCCCATGTTGTAGCCGCAGAACGGCAGCATGGCGAACGGGTCGCGGCGCAGCTCGCCGACCTTGCCCTCGGCGGCGGCGGTCTTCTCGGAGGCCACGTTGGCGCCGAGGAAGACGCCGTGGTTCCAGTCGAAGGACTCCGTCACCAGCGGTACGGCACTGGCGCGGCGGCCGCCGAAGAGGATCGCGGAGATCGGCACGCCCTTGGGGTCCTCCCACTCCGGCGCGATGATCGGGCACTGCGCGGCGGGGGTGGTGAAGCGGGCGTTGGGGTGGGCGGCGGGCTCGCCGGAGTCCGGCGTCCAGTCGCGGCCCTTCCAGTCGGTGAGGTGGGCCGGGGTCTCCTCGGTCATGCCCTCCCACCACACGTCGCCGTCGTCGGTGAGGGCGACGTTGGTGAAGACCGAGTTGCCCCAGAGGGTCTTCATGGCGTTGGCGTTGGTGTGCTCGCCGGTGCCGGGGGCCACCCCGAAGAAGCCGGCCTCGGGGTTGATGGCGTACAGGCGGCCGTCCTCGCCGAAGCGCATCCAGGCGATGTCGTCGCCGATCGTCTCGACCGTCCAGCCGGGGATGGTCGGCTCCAGCATCGCGAGGTTGGTCTTGCCGCAGGCGGACGGGAAGGCGGCGGCGACGTACTTGGACTCACCGCGCGGCGGGGTGAGCTTGAGGATGAGCATGTGCTCGGCCAGCCAGCCCTCGTCGCGGGCCATGACGGAGGCGATGCGCAGGGCGTAGCACTTCTTGCCGAGCAGGGCGTTGCCGCCGTAGCCGGAGCCGTAGGACCAGATCTCGCGGTCCTCGGGGAAGTGGGAGATGTACTTGGTGCTGTTGCAGGGCCAGGGGACGTCCTCCTGGCCGGGCTCCAGCGGGGCGCCGACGGAGTGCACGGCCTTGACGAAGAAGCCGTCGGAGCCGAGCTCGTCCAGGACCGGCCGGCCCATCCGGGTCATGGTGCGCATGGACACGGCGACGTAGGCGGAGTCGGTGATCTCCACGCCGAGGGCGGACAGGGGCGAGCCGAGGGGGCCCATGCAGAAGGGCACGACGTACATGGTGCGGCCGCGCATGGAGCCGCGGAAGACGCCCTTGCCGCCCTGGAAGATCTCCCGCATCTCGCCGGGGGCCATCCAGTGGTTGGTCGGGCCGGCGTCCTCCTCCGTCTCGGAGCAGATGAAGGTCCGGTCCTCCACGCGGGCGACGTCGGTGGGGTCGGAGGCCGCGTAGTAGGAGTGGGGGCGCTTGATCGGGTCGAGTTTCGTGAAGGTGCCCTTGGCCACGAGCTCCTCGCACAGCCGCTCGTACTCAGCCTCCGAGCCGTCGCACCAGACCACGGTGTCCGGCTGGGTCAGCTCTGCGATCTCGTCGACCCAGGAGATCAGGCCCTGGTGGGTGGTGGGGACGCCGGTTTCCACGATGTCGCGCGCCACGTTTGCTCCTAGATGAGGGTTTTTTGGGAGGCCCCGTGGGGGCTGCGACCCGGATGCGGATGCGCCGAGCGCTCATCCGGTGCCGACCGCACTCATTTGATCATCCGACGTGAGCGCCCATCTGTCCAGAGGGCCGCACAGGTGAGCAACGTGACGCTGACCACCGATTTCGGCGGCGCTTTACGCGCGCATGGGCCAGAACTGACGATTTCTTTGCGTCGCCGTCCCGCGGGGTGGCGTGAGACGATGACCACTCCGGGTACGCAATTGCTGTCGACGGGCCGTAACTTACGGTTCCGTAGGTACGATGCAGGACATGACTGCGTTCGTCCCCGACGCCCCCGTGAACCCGCCGTCCGACAGCCCCGGCCCGGTGGCGACCTCCCTGCCGCACCCCGTCAAACCCAAGCTCCGCGGCTGGCTGCACCTCGGCATGTTCCCCGCTGCCCTGGTCGCCGGACTGACCCTCACCGCCTTCGCCGACTCGGCCCGGGGACGCGCCGCCTGCGCGGTCTACGCCCTCACCGCCTGCCTGCTGTTCGGCGTGAGCGCGCTCTACCACCGGGGCAACTGGAGCCCCCGCATGGACGGGGTGCTGCGCCGCCTCGACCACGCCAACATCTTCCTGATCATCGCGGGCACCTACACCCCGCTGACCATCCTGCTGCTGCCGCACTCCAAGGGGCGGTGGCTGCTGTGGGGCATCTGGGCCGCGGCGGCGGCCGGGATAGTCTTCCGGGTCTTCTGGGTCGGCGCGCCCCGCTGGCTCTACACGCCCTGCTACATCGCGATGGGCTGGGCGGCCGTCTTCTACCTCCCGGACTTCCTGCGCACCGGCGGCATCGCCGTCCTGGTCCTGGTCATCACGGGCGGCCTGCTCTACAGCGTGGGCGGGGTCGTCTACGGCATCAAGAAGCCCAACCCCTCGCCCCGCTGGTTCGGCTTCCACGAGGTGTTCCACACGCTCACGCTGGCCGCCTTCATCGCCCACTACGTGGGGATCTCCCTGGTGGCGTACCAGCACGCGTAGAGCGCACCGCCCGTACGGCACACCCCCGCCTCCACAAGGCCGCGGCACCGACGCCGCGGCCTTTTTCGCGTGCCCGCGCGCCTGGGTCCACACGCCGGCACGCTCCGCCATATTGACAGTCGCTACTTTTTGACAGCTACTCTCATTTCATGGCCACTGTCACAACACAGGACCCCGCCCACCCCGACCCCCGTCGCTGGTGGGCCCTCGGCGCCCTGGTCGCGAGCATGCTCACCCTCGGCTTCGACCTCACGATCCTCAACGTGGCGCTGCCGACCATGGCCGCGCAGCTGGAGGCGAGCACGGGGCAGCTGCAGTGGATCGTGGACGCGTACATCGTGGTGTTCGCGGCGCTGATGCTGCCCGCCGGGCTGCTCGGCGACCGGTACGGGCGGCGCCGCATGCTGGTGGCGGGGCTCACCGTGTTCCTCGCCGGATCCCTGGCCGGCGCCCTGACCCACACACCGGAACTCGTCGTCGCGGCCCGCTCGCTGATGGGCCTCGGCGCCGCCCTGGTCATCCCGCTGGGCCTGTCCGTCCTGCCGTCGATGTTCGCCGAGGAGGAGCGCGGCAAGGCGGTCGCCGCCGTCACCGCCTCCATGGCCGCCGGGATGCCGCTCGGCCCGCTCGTCGGCGGACTGCTCCTCGACCACTACTGGTGGGGGTCGGTCTTCCTGATCAACATCCCGATGGCCGCCGTCGGCATCGCCGCCTGCCTGTTCCTGTTGCCCGAGTCGCGTGACCCCTCCTCCCCCCGGGTCGACGCGCTGTCCACCGCGCTCAGCGCCGCCGGGCTCGGCGCCCTGGTGTTCGGCATCATCGAGGGGCCCGTGCGCGGCTGGGGCAGCGGCCGGGTGCTCGGCTCGTTCGCGCTGTCCGTCCTGCTCCTGGCCGGGCTCGTGCTGCGCGAGCGCCGCGCGTCCCGGCCCATGCTCGACCTCGCCCTGCTCGGGCGGCGCGTCTTCCTGTTCAACGTGCTGGCCGCGACGTTCGGCACGTTCGTCTTCGCCGGACTGCTGTTCCTGCTGCCCGCCCACCTCCAGGAGACCGGCGGCAACGACGCCTTCGGCACCGGCCTGCGGCTGCTGCCGATGATGGCCGGGCTCATGGTCTCCGCACGGGCGAGCACGCCCCTGGTGCGGCGGTCCGGGCCGCGCCCGGTGGTCGCCGTGGGCCTGGTGGTGCTGTGCTTCGCCGCGCTGCTCGGCTCCCGGACCGAGGCGGACAGCGGCTACGGATTCACCGCCACCTGGCTGACGATCGCGGGCCTGGGCTTCGGCCTGGCCATGGTGCCCGCGATGGACGCGGCACTCGGCGGCATCCCCGCCGACGCCGCCGGCAGCGGCTCCGCCCTGCTGATGACCCTGCGGCAGGTGGGCGGCGCGATCGGCATCGCCCTGCTCGGCAGCCTCGTCGCCGACGTCTACGCCGGCCGGCTCGACACCGCCGGACTGCCCGCCCCCGCCGCCGACGCCGCCCGGGAGACGCTGAGCGGGGCCCACGCCGTCGCCGACCGGCTCGGGCTGCCGCAGCTCGCCCGCGCCGCCGACGCGGCCTACCTGGACGGGATGTCGCTGGCCCTCGTCATCTGCGGGATCGCGGCCCTGACGACCGCCGCCCTGGTCGCCCTGTTCCTGCCCGACGGACGCCCCGCCGCCCGGGACCAGCCCGCGCCGGAGGGCGGCCCGTCCCCGGGCGTGGCCCCGCGCGAGGCGGATGACCGACAATGACGGCATGACCACGGCACGCACCCCGGTTCCCGAGGCGGCCCGCCATCTGGGCCTGCGCGAGCGGAAGAAGCTCAAGACCCGCATGGCGATCAGGGACGCCACCTACGCCCTGATCAAGGAGCAGGGGTACGAGGCCACCACCGTCGAGCAGATCGCCGACCGCGCCGAGGTCTCGCCGAGCACCGTCTTCCGCTACTTCCCGGCCAAGGAGGACATCGTCCTCACCGACGAGTACGACTCCCTGGTGGAGGGCCTGCTGCGGGAGCGCCCGGCCCATGAACCGGTGCGGGAGTCGCTGCGCTGGGCCATCCGCAAGGCGATGGCGATGGCGCTCGCCGACAGCCCGGACCACGGGCAGGACGAGATGCTCCTGCGGGTCCGGCTCATGGTCGAGGTCCCCCAGGTGCGCTCCCGGCTGATGGAGAGCATGTCCGTCACCGGCCGCCTGATGTGCCGGGCCCTCGCCGAACGCACCGGGCGCCACGAGAACGACCTCGAGGTGCGCGTCTACGCCATGGGGCTGATGGGCGCCCTGCTGGAGACGATGATCTACTGGGTCGACGGCGACTGCCAGGAGGACATCCTGGAGCTGATCGACCGCACCCTGGACGTCTGCGCGGACCTCCCCCGCCGGTGACGCCGGCCCCGCGCCGCAGCCGTAAAGCACGGGCCCGAGGGGCGGACCCCGTGCGATCCTGACCGGGTGAACGGTCCAGAGATCCGCGTCGAGTTCGCCCCCGAACTGCTGCTCTTCGTCCCCCAGGCACGGCCCGGGGGCACGCTGAGGACCGCCGCCGACGGCGTCTCCACCCTCGGCCATGTCATCGAGTCCCTCGGCGTCCCGCTCACCGAGGTCGGCGCCCTGCTCGTGGACGGACGCGAGGTGCCCGTGTCGCACGTCCCGGCCGCGGGCGAGTCCGTGACCGTGCGGAGCGTCGCCCACCCCCAGCGGGTGCCGGGAGCACCCCTGCGGTTCCTGCTCGACGTGCACCTGGGCACCCTCGCCCGCCGGCTGCGGCTGCTGGGCGTGGACACCGCGTACGAGTCGACCGACATCGGGGATCCGGCGCTGGCCGCGCGGTCGGCGGCGGAGCGGCGGGTGATGCTCAGCCGGGACCGGGGGCTGCTGCGGCGGCGGGAGCTGTGGGCCGGCGCGTTCGTGTACAGCACCCGGCCGGCGGAGCAACTGCCGTACGTGCTGGACCGGTTCGATCCCGAGCTGCGCCCGTGGACGCGGTGCACCGCCTGCAACGGGCTGCTGCGCGAGGCGAGCAAGGAGGATGTCGCCGACCAGCTGAAGGGCGGCACGCACCGGTCGTACGACGTGTTCGCGCAGTGCTCGGACTGCGGGCGCGCGTACTGGAAGGGTGCGCATCATTCGCAGCTCGTCGCCATCGTGGAGCGGGCGGTCGCGTCGCGCTCCGGGCGGGGCTGAGGGCGGGCGGCTCCGCCGGGAAGCGCCGTCGAGGGACGGGCCGCGGGGAACTGCGGGCCGTTCGTGGCTGATCGCGCAGTTCCCCGCGCCCCTTCGGGGCGCTCCTCAGCGCACCGTTGGGTCCTTCTTGCCGCAGGCGATGCCGTCGCGGTCTCTGTCCAGCTTCAGCGGGTCGTCCTTGCCGTTGATCCTCAGCGGGCCGTAGTCGTGCTCCTTCAGCCACGTGCAGCGGGCCGTCGTCGTCGGCTCGACCTCGTCCGGGAACGTGGTCGGCACGCAGACGTTGGCCGAGCCGTAGTGCCGGTCGCAGCCGGAGACCGCCGGGCCGACCGGCTGTGAGGTGCGCTTCCCGCCGGGCTCGGTGACCTTGCCCGCCGGTGCCTGAGCGAAGGAGTGGACATGGGCGGAGGCGTCCTTGGCGGCGAGCGCCTCCGGGCCCTGGAGGTGCACCCACTCGGCCACCGACGGCACACCGTTGGCGTCCACCGCGAAGAGCATGTACCAGCCGGGCGGGGCCAGGTCGGGGTTGCTCGTCACGTTCAGGTCGACGTTGTCGCCGTCGACCGACAGCGGCAGGTCCACGAACCGCTGGTTCGGGTCCGAGGAGTGGGTGACGGCGGCCGGGCGGATCAGCTCGGCCCTGGCGATGGGCCGGTCCACGGTGATCCGCTGGGTGTCGCCGTAGTTCCACTCCGTGTCGATCACCGAGGTGATCTCCGGCCGCTCGCCCTTGAAGAGATAGGGCGGGCTGTAGATCGACACGTTGTGGTTCCAGGAGCCGTTGCCCGGGTTGTCGCCGGTGGCCATCACGCGGCCGTCGGGCAGCAGGAACGCCGAGGAGTGGTAGCCGCGTGCCTCCGGGTCGGCGGCCACCGGGTCGAACGTCTCCGTGGCCGGGTCGAAGACGGACGTCTCGAACACCGGGTCGGCGCGGTTGTGCAGCGCGCCGCCGGTCTCCAGCACCGTGCCGTCGGGCAGCAGTACCGCGGAGACGTACATCTTGCCCTGGTCACCGGTCTGCGGCACGGGCCCGTCGCCGAGGTCGACGGTGCCCTGCGGGAGGGGCGGACCCGCGACGTAGGACGGGTTCGGCTGCTTGAGGTCGATGATGTCGGTGAGCCGGTTGGCGTCCGGGTTGGAGTCGATGTTGCCGCCGCCGAGGGTGAGGACCTTCTGGTCCTGCGCCGGGGGCAGCAGCACGCTCGCCGACTGGTCCCGCTCGTCCTTGTTCTGAAGGCCGGGGACCTGGGTGATGGTGTTGGCGTCGTAGTCGTAGATCGCCGAGCCGGTGCCGGGGATGTTGTTGCCGAAGACATGGCTGCCGGAGTAGAAGAGGCGGCCGTCCTGCATGAGGATCATCGACGGGTACAGGCCCCAGTACGACCAGGTCTGGTTGACCTGCCAGGTCGGCAGCCACTGCTGTGCGGCGTCCGACCACCGCTCGGCGGTGACCGAGCCGGTGGAGTCCTCGCGCAGACCGCCGAAGCTGAGCACGTCGCCGTTGCCGAGGATGGTCGCCGACGGGTACCAGTGGCCGTCGTTCATGTCGTTGGTCTTCGCGTAGGTCTCGGTCTCCGGGTCGAAGATGTAGGAGTCCTTGTAGCCCTGGTAGCCGATGGTGCCGTCGGCGGACGGGTAGCCCTTGTTGCCGCTCATCACCAGCACCCGGCCGTCCTTGAGCTGGACGTGCCCGGCGCAGAACATGTCGTCCGGGGTCGGGATGACCTTGTAGCTGCCGTTCGAAGGGTCGTAGACGGCGCTGGTGAAGGTGCCCGCCTCGAACAGCTCCGGGTCGTTGCCGGAGCCGGCGATCAGCAGCACCTTTCCGTTGTGCAGCACGACGGAGTGCATGGAGCGCACCGGGTTCTGCGCGGGCAGCACCTCCCAGCTGCCGTCGGCGCACTCCTCGGCGGTGCCCGTGCAGCCGGGTTCCGGGACCGGCTCGGCGACCTGCTCCATCGTGTAGTCGTCGGTGGTGGCGGAGCCGGTGCCGTAGACGGACACGCCCCAGGAGATGCGGTCGGTGCCGGCCGGGACCTCGGGGGTGCGGACGGTGGCCTCGGTCCAGGCGGCCCGCATGTCCAGCGTCTTGAGGTCGGTCCAGTACTGCCAGCCGGCCGTGGTGTCGTGCCGGAACAGCGTGAGGGCCGCGTCCGGGGTGGTCGTCTTGTACCACAGGCCCAGGTCGTACTGCTCCCCCGGCGTCACCGCGGGCGCGCACTCCGCGGACTCGGTGATCAGCGCCTTGCGGTCGCCCTCGACGCGCCGGGTCAGCTCGACCTTCATGGCCTTGTCGCCGGTGTGCGCGTCGGAGGTGGTGGTGAAGGTGAAGTCGTTGTCGCCCCAGCCGGACTTCTCCCAGCAGTACGGCATGTCGCCGGTCCCCGCCGTCTCGAAGCCGGGGTTCTTGATCAGGTTGGCGGCGGAGGCGGGGTGCGGGGCGGTCAGGAGAAGGCCGGTGGTGAGCGCGCCCACGGCCAGCAGGGCCGTGGTACGTCTGGACGTCAGCGGATTTCCGGGTGTTCTCATGCGGTGCTCCTTGCCTTGCGGGCCCGGCTCGGGAGGTACACCAGCGCTTCGGTCCCCACGAAGCGCAGGACGAAGGTGATCACGAGCGCCAGCGCGGTGGCCGGCAGCGCCGTCATGCCGAACCGGCCGACCAGCAGCGCGATCAGCGGCAGGCGCAGCACCAGGTCGGCGTTGGCGAGCAGCGTGAACCGCACGGTGCGGTCGGCCCAGTGGCGGTGCCGCCGTCGCTCGCGGAACAGCAGTGTCTCGATCAGCAGGAAGTTCCAGGCCACGCCGAACTGGTTGGCGACGATCTCGGCGGGCAGATAGTGCACCCCGGCCCCGGTCAGCGCCCACAGCGCGGCCAGATTGGGGATGAAGCCGGTCAGTCCGATCAGCCCGAAGACGACCATGCGGGCGAGCGGGGCCTCCATGCGCAGCCCGCCGAGGTGCCGCAGGAACCGCGCCCCCTCCTTCGCGGTCGACTTGGACTCCCCGGCGAACCGCTCCTGGAAGACGAACGGCACCTCGGTGACGGTGCGCGGGCGGCCGCGGACGGCGAGTTCGAGGAGGATCTTGTAGCCCAGGGGTTTCAGGACGTCGGCGGGGACGGCGCTGCGGCGGACGGCGAAGAAGCCGCTCATCGGGTCGCTGATGCCGTGCAGCCGGCGCGGGAAGAGGGCCTTGGCCAGCCAGGTCGCCCCGCGCGAGACCGCCACCCGGTAGCCGCCCGCGAGGCCGGCCCGGCTGCCGCCCTCGGTGTAGCGGGAGGCGACGACCAGTTGGGCGCCCGCCCGCTCACCGGTCGCCACCAGCTCCGGTACCAGGGACGGCGGATGCTGGCAGTCGCCGTCCATGACGACGACCCAGTCCGACGCGGCGGCCTTGATGCCCTCGACGACCGCGCCGCCGAGCCCGCCGGCCGCTTCCTCCCGGTGCAGGACGGTGACCGGGTAGGGGCAGTCCGCGGCCGCCTTCCGGATGACGTCGGGGGTGTCGTCGGTGGAGTCGTCCACGAAGACGACCTCGCAGGGCAGCCGGGCGGGCACCGCTTCGGTGATCCGGTGCAGCAACTGCCGTACGTTCGCGGACTCGTTGAAGGTGGGGACGACGATGGTCACGGCGCCCGGCTCCGGCACCTCCACCGGGTCGAGCGCCGGGTCGCCGAGCTCGCCCGAGGACAGGGACTCCTGGCTCATCGGCTGCCTCCGGCGGTGGCGACCCGGCGTATCTCGACCCGGTCCTCGCCCTCGCCGAAGACGGCGACCGGCTCCGAGTGGGCGATGGCGTCCCGGACGTTGGGCAGGTCCTTCGCGTCGCGCCGTACGGTCGGGGAGGCGACCACGTAGTCGATGTCCCGCCAGCCGCGCGGCAGGCTCTCGGTCACCTCGGGGTCGAGGTCGGCCTTGTAGAACCAGATGACGCCGAGCCCGGGCCGGTACCCGGCGTGCACCAGGTCCAGCCACATCGCGTCGTCGACCAGCACCCGGGTGTCCGCCGGGTCGGCCACCTCGGTGGCCATCCACCGCGACGCCGCCTGGTAGGGGGCGTTGGCCTCGGTGGTCACGGCGATGCGGGCACCGTCGTACCAGCGCGGTACGACGTAGAGGCAGGCGGCGAGGGCCAGGACGCCGGCGAGGACGTACCGGGCGCGGGTCAGTGCCCGGCGCTCGGCCGCCGAGCGGCGTCGGCGCAGCACGGCGTGGGCGACGCTCGCGGTGCCTCCGGCGAGCACGAGGGCGAGGAACGGCAGCGCCTGGATGATGTACATGGCGGGCAGATAGCCGTCCGGGCGCATGGCCAGCGCGGCGAGGACGGCGACCGTGAGGGCCGGTCCGGCCAGCGCGCGGGCGGTGACCGACCAGCGCCAGGTGGCGAGCAGCAGCAGCGCGCCCGCGAGTCCGCCGAGGGGGAGGATCCGGTCGTAGTAGAGCCAGGACTGGAGTACGCCCCAGGAGCCGGAGCCCTCGTCGAGGATGAAGCCGGAGCCGGGCCGGGTCATCTGGTAGGCGATGCCGTCCCACAGGGAGACGTGGCCGCTGCCCGGCAGCAGTTCCCCCTTGAGCAGGGCGAACAGCGGGTAGGAGAAGCCGATCAGCGCGCAGGCGGTGACGGCGCCGGTCAGCGCGAACTTGCGGGTGTCCTTGTGACTGTGCCGCCAGGCGGTGATGAACAGGGCGGGCAGGACGACGAGCATCGTCTCCTTGGTGAGGACCGCGGTGGCGGCGGCCATGCCCGCGCCGAAGTGGTGCCAGAGGTGGCGGCTGGGTGAGGCGGCGAGGGTGAAGGCGAGCAGCGTCCACATCACCGCGAGGTTGTCGAGGAAGATCTCGCGCTGGAGGACCACCGACAGCGGGGAGAGCCCGAAGATCGCCATGCCGAGCCCGGCGGCCCAGCGGGGCAGGGCGAGACGGCGTCCGAGGACGTAGACGAGGACCGCGCTGACGGCGCTGATCAGCAGCATCACGGCACGCATGGTGCCGACGGTCATCGACTCGGGGCTGATCATCGCCGGTATCCAGGTCAGGGCGGCGAGCTGGATCCAGCCGAGCGGCGGATGGTCGTACCAGTAGGTGTAGTGGGCGAGGCCCCTGCCCTCCTGGACGGCCCAGGCCTGGGCGAGGTAGGTGCCCTCGTCGTCGCTGAGGGTGGGGTAGTCGGCGATGTTCCAGCCCTGGACGACGAGGACGACCACCAGGAGGACGCCGCACAGGAGCAGGTCGGGGCGGGAGGAGCGGAGCCGGCCCGGCGGCTGCGTCCGCCCGGCCGGGACGGTGGCGGGCACAGGCCGGGGCCGCGCGGTGGCCTCGGAGCCGGTCACCGCGGGAAGAGTGGAGGTCACGCGGGAACGTCCTCTCGGGTCCGGTCGGAGGCGTCAGGGGCGGCGGTGGCGTCCCGTGTCCCGTCCGTGGCGTCGATGTGCGCACCGACGTGGGTGGTCAGCTCCCAGTCGTTGCGTCCGCGCTGTTCGCGCCAGACGGCACGGACGGCGGCGCCGGCGAGGAGCACCTGGTAGAAGGGGCCGCCCACGATGAGCTTGAGATAGTGGACGAACCTCACCCGCAGCCCGTACTGCTTGCCGAAGTCGTGCAGCCCGACCACCTCGAAGACGAAGGTGACCAGCGCGGTGACGGCCGGCAGGAAGGTGAGGAAGGCGACGGAGACGGGCACGTCGAGGAAGAGCGCGACCGCCACGTTCAGCGGGATGATCAGGCCGGTGAACGCCTGGAGGAAGGGCGTCATCAGGGTGTAGCGGGCCAGCATCCGCTGGCCGAGGGTGGGCAGTTGCTTCCAGTCCTTCTTCCGGTACACCTGGAGGAAGCCCTGGTTCCAGCGGGTGCGCTGCCTGAGCAGCGACATCAGCGAGCCGGGGGTCTCCTCGCGGGTCACCATGTCGGAGTCGTAGGCGACGACGACCCGCTTGCCGACGCTGGAGAGCCGGACACCCAGGTCGCAGTCCTCGGCGAGGCAGTCGGGATCCCAGCCGTCGGCCTCCCGCAGCACGCCGGTGCGGACGAAGACCGTGTTGCCGCCGAGCGGGATGAATCCCTTCTGCGCGTGCAGGTGGAGCCGGGAGCGGAACCAGAAGAAATACTCCAGGCAGTTGCGCAGGCTGTACCAGCTGGAGTGGAAGTTGATCAGCTGCACCCCGCCCTGGACCACGTCGGCGCCGGTGGAGCGGAAGGCGTGGTCGACGTGGGCGAGGAGTTCCGGGTGGACCTGGTCCTCGGCGTCGAAGACTCCGACGACGTCGCCGCGGCAGTGCGGCAGCGCCGTGTTCATGGCCTTCGGCTTGTTCTTCTTCGCATGGGTGTCGACGACCACCCGGACCCGTGGGTCCCGGGCCGCCGCGGCCTCGGCGACCGCGGTGGTCCCGGGGTCGTCGTGGCCGACGATCACGATGATCTCGAAGTCGGTGTGGCTGGACTCCAGCAGCCGCTGAATGGTGTGGTCGAGCACCGCCTGTTCGTGCCGGGCCGGCAGCAGCAGCGAGAACGACAGATGCTCGCCGCCGTCCGGGCTGCTGAACCGTGTCGAGGCCAGCACCTCCGGTGTGCGCCAGGCGTGCATCTGCCACCACAGAGTGAACGCGGCCATCCAGAACAAGGCCAGGGAAACGACAGCAATGAAGACAGACGTGAGCAAACAGATCCCCCCAGATCCCAAAAACCCCCACGACGTGACGGTGCATCAGGTGTCTGACGCCCCCATCCGTCACGCCGCTGTGTAGAGGTTAGGGGGGAATCGTGAAGCGTGAGGGTGCTTCCGATAAAGAACGTGTTGCGTAACCGTGCGACTGTGAACGGAAGTTGACCGGTTTCAGGCCGTCATTCGACCGAATCACAACGCAACTGCGCAGGCCAACTCCCCTGACATGTCCACACGTTCAACCATTCAGCGCCGTACGCAACCGGTCGGCATCGGTCGTCGGCGCGTCGCAGGTGAAGTGACGGCAGACGTAGGCGGCCGGTGCACCGCCGACGAGGGGACGGTCCGCGAGCAACGGGAACTCGTCGCTCCCCTCGGCCCCCGCGGCGACCACCGCGCCGGGCGCGGTCCCCAGCAGCGCCGTACGGTGCAGCGCCCGGGTCGCCGGATCGTCGAGCGCCGGACCGACCACCGCGATCTCCCGCGGGCCGTCCAGCACCGCCTCGGCGACCGCAAGCCCCCACCCGATGAACCGCGGCACCCGCGGTCCGAGCGCCTTCACCACACCCAGCGCCCGCTCGGCCGCCGTGCGGTGCGGCTCCGAACCGGTCTGCGCGGCATACCCCAGCAGCGCGCCCGCGGCGGCCGTCCAGCCGGACGGCGCCGCGTTGTCGGTCGGGTCCTGCGGACGCCGGATCAGCCGCTCCGCGTCCGACGCCGTGTCGTACAGCGCCCCCGACTCCTCGTCGGTGAAGCGGGCCAGGATGTGGTCCACCAGCAGCCCCGCGAACTCCAGCCACACCCCCTCACCGGTCACCGACGCCAGCGCCAGGAACCCCTCGGCGACATCCGCGTAGTCCTCCAGCACCCCCGCGTTGGCACCGGCGTGCCCGTCCTTGCTGGTACGGGTGAGGCGGGCCTGCTCGTCGAGGTGCAGCCGGATCAGCAGGTCCCCGGCGGCGACGGCGGCCTCCGTCAGATCCGGCCGGCCGAAGTACGCCCCCGTCTCGGCGAGCGCGGCGATCGCCAGCCCGTTCCAGGCGGCGACCACCTTGTCGTCCCGGCCGGGGGCGGGCCGCGCCGCCCGCGCCGCCAGCAGCCGCTCCCGGATGCCGTCGATCCGCCCGGCGTCGAACACCTCGTCCCGCTGCGGCAGTTGCAGCACCGAGGCGCCCTCCTCGAAGGTGCCCTCCTCGGTCACCCCGAAGTACCGCGCGGCGAGTTCGGCGTCGTCCTCCCCGAGGACCTCGCGCAGCTGCGCGGGCGTCCACACGTAGTACGCGCCCTCCACCTGCCGCCCCGTTCCGTCGTCGCTGTCGGCGTCCAGCGCGGAGGCGAACCCGCCCTCGGGCGTGCGCAGTTCACGGACCATGAAGTCCGCGGTGTCAAGCGCCACCCGGCGCGCCAGCTCCGAACCGGTGGCCCGCCACAGATGCGCGTACACCCGGCACAGCAGCGCGTTGTCGTACAGCATCTTCTCGAAGTGCGGCACCACCCAGTCCCGGTCCACCGAGTACCGCGCGAAACCGCCGCCGAGCTGGTCGTGGATCCCGCCGCGCGCCATCCGCTCGCAGGTGTCCGCGGCCATCTGCAACGCGCCCTCCGCACCGGTCCGGGCGTGGTGCCGCAGCAGGAACTCGATCACCATGGACGGCGGGAACTTCGGCGCCCCGCCGAACCCGCCGCGCTGCGGGTCGTACTCACGGGTCAGCCCGAGCAGCGCCTGCGCCAGTTCCTGCTCGCCGGGGAGCCGGTCGTCGCCGAAGGAGAGCTCCCGCTCGGCCAGATCCCGGGTGATCTTCCCGGCGACCTCGTCGACCTCGTCCCGCCGCTCCTGCCACGCCTGGTGCACGCCCTGGAGCACCTGCCGGAACGACGGCATCCCGTGCCGGGGCTCGGGCGGGAAGTACGTACCGAAGTAGAACGGCTCGGCGTCCGGCGTGAGGAACACGGTCATGGGCCAGCCGCCCTGCCCGGTCGCCGCCTGCACCGCCTCCATGTAGACGGCGTCGACGTCCGGCCGCTCCTCGCGGTCCACCTTGACGCTGACGAAGTGCTCGTTCATGTCCTCGGCGGTGCCCGGGTCCTCGAAGGACTCGTGCGCCATCACATGGCACCAGTGGCAGCTGGAGTAGCCGACGCTCAGCAGCACCGGCACCTGGCGCCGCCGCGCCTCCTCGAAGGCCTCCCGGGACCACGGCCACCAGTCGACCGGGTTGTCGGCGTGCTGGAGCAGGTACGGGGACGTCTCATGGGCCAGTCGGTTCGGCATGGTGTCCATCCTGCCGCAGTACCCGCCCCGGAGCCCGGCAGCACACAGCCGGGCGATCCGGCCCTCTCCCCACGGCGGCCCCCGCACGACACACTTGTGACCAGCGGACGCGGCCGGACCGGGCCGACGCCGCCGGAGGGGGACGACACATGCGGGACAGTCACCGGGCGGACGCCGAACGGCTGTTGACCCGGGCCGTGGAGGAGGAGGTGCGCCGCTCGGGCGGACGCACGGACGGCAAGGTGCTGCTCACGCGGGCGCGCGGCGCGCTGGACGCGATGGCGGAGACGGCGGCCGAGGAGTACGAGGCGTACACGCGCGCCCTGGACGAGGCGGCGGCCGGACAGCTCACCTTCCGGCAGCGCTACGCCCGCGAGGGCGCCGGGACACCGCTGTTGGTGGCCGGGGTCGCGGGGCTGGCGGCCGTCGCCGCCGACATGGCGCTCGGGACGGGCGCCGGGACGGCGCTGGGCGCGGGCGTGACCGTCGGCGTCGTCGGCGCGGCGACGACCGTGGTGAAGGTGGCCGGCTCCCATGTGCCCGCCGCCCACCACCGGGCCGGTGCGGTGAGCCAGCCGGGCGGGCCGGAACAGCTGAGGCTGCAGTGGCTGACGGCCCTCGAGGTGCGCGGGATCCGCCCCTTCCTCGACCAGCAGCGGGTGCTCGCCGCGTCCACCGGGCCGAAGAAGACCGGCCCGCGGCTGCGCGGCAGCGACAAGAGCGCGGCGGCCCGCAGCCGCAGTGTGCTGGAGCAGTCCTTCGGGCAGCTGCCCGAACCGCTGGGGCCCTTCGCGGGCCGGCGCCAGGAGATGGGGCGGATCCGGCAGTGGGTGCAGGCGGCCCGCGCCGGCACGGAGACCCTGCCGACCGTGGTGGTGCTGCACGGGGCGCCCGGCAGCGGCCGCACCACCCTCGCGGTGCGCGCCGCGCACGAGCTGCGGGACTACTTCCGCGGCGCCTGCGTCGTCGACCTGCGCGGCGACAACCCCGGAGAACCCCCGCTGTCCACCCGGGACGCGCTGCTGCATCTGCTGAACCGGCTCGGAGCGCCGCGCGAACAGCTGCTGTTCCGCGAGCGGTCCTCGCCGGACCAGCAGGTCAAGCGGCTGAGCGAGCTGTACCACCAGCATCTGACCGGGCTGCCGGTCACCGTGGTGCTCGACGACGCCTCCGATCCGCAGCAGGTCCGCACCCTGATACCGGAGCGGTCCGACAGCCTGGTGCTGATCACCTCCCGCTCCCCCCTCGGACTGCCCGACGACCTGCCCGCCCGGGTCCACCAGCTGCCGGTCGAGCCGCTGGACGCGGCCGGTGCGGAGGAACTGCTCGCGGCCGCCGCGCAGGACTCCTCGGGGCCCTACGACGCCGAGTCCGCCGAGCGGGTGCGCGACCTGTGCGGCGGCCTGCCGCTGGCCCTGCGGGCCGCGGGCGCGGCCCTCGGACCCCGCTCACCGCTCGCGCTCGCCGCCGACCTGGGCGCCTACGGGCCCGTCGAGCCCGTCGAGCGTGCCCTGTGGCTGCGCTACACCGACCAGCCGGAGATCCTGCGGCGGCTGCTGCGCCGGCTCGCGCTGGCCGGCCGGGCCTCGCTGGGCGCGGCCGCCGCGGCGGCCCTCCTGGCCACCGACGAGGCCGAGGCCACCCAGCATCTGGTCGCGCTGAACCGCGCCGGGCTGATCGACCGCGTACGGCACAGCCGTTACCGGCTGCACGACCTCGTCCGCGCGTTCGCGCTGGCCCGGCTGCTCGACGAGGAGGAACCCGCCGAGCGCTCGGCCGCGCAGGAACGGCTGATCGTGAACTACGCCGAGCTGGCCGACTCGGTGCTCCGGCTGGTCGACGGCAACATGTCCACGCGCTCGGACCGCTTCAGCCCCTACGGCTTCACCTCGCTGGACGAGGCGCTGCGCTGGCTGGACGACGAGTCGAGCTTCATCACGGCGGCCCTGCGGCACGCCGAGGGCGTGGACCGGGGGGCGGTGCAGAACCTGCTCGGCGCGCTGTGCGACTACTGCCTGCTGCGCGGCGACCTCTACCGGCTGGGCGAGATCAGCGAGCTGGCGCAGGCCGTGGACGAGGGACTGCTGGTCCGCTCGGTGCAGTGGCGCACCGGTATCGCGGCGCGGCAGCTGGGCGAGCTGGACAAGGCGCGGACCACGCTGACGTCGGTGGTCGACCTGTACCGGGACGCGCACCACGACGCCGGCGCGGCGCGGGCGCTGACCTCGCTCGGGATCACGCTGCACCACCAGGGCAATCTGACGGAGGCGGCGGCCAGACTGCGGGAGGCGCTGGACCTGCAGGCCGCGCCCGAGCTGGCCACGGACCGCGCCTGGACGATGCACGCGCTGGCGGCGGTGGAGCGGGACCGGGCCCGGCTGGCCGAGGCGCTGGACCTGCTCACCGAGTCCCTGGTGCTGCACCGCGCCGGCGAGTCGGTGCACGGGCAGGCGTGGGCGCACTTCCAGCTGGGACAGCTGAACCTGCGGATGGGCGACGTACCGCGCGCGGAGGGCGAACTGCGCACGGCCCTGGAGCTGTACGGCCGCACCCGCGACGCCCGCGGTGAGGCGTGGGCGCTGACGGAGCTGGCGCGGGCCCGGCTGGTGGACGGCGACGCCGCACCGGCGGTGGAGGAACTGCGCCGGGCCGCCGCCCGGCACCGGGACAACGAGGACGCCCGGGGCGAGGCGTGGACGCTGTACTACCTGGGCCAGGCCCTGGAGGAGACCGGCGACCTGGACCGCGCCGTGCGCGAGCTGGAGCGTGCCCGCACGATGTTCTCCCGGATGCGCGACGTCTACGGCCTGGCCTGCGCCCGGCACCACTCGGCGCGGGTGACCCGGGACCAGCGGGCGGCGCGGACGGGGTCGCTGCGCAACTCCGGGTTCGCCCGGCAGCTCCTGGTGGACGCGCGGGCCGACTTCCAGCGGATCGGGGTGGCGCACGGCGAGGCGTGGACCTGCCTGGAACTGGCGGTCGTCGACGCGGGCAACGCGCGGACGCCGCAGGCCCTCACCCTGTGCGACGAGGCGGTGGCGCTGTTCGCGTCGTACGGCGACCGGCGCGGCGAGGACTGGGCGCGCTTCCTGCGCTGCACGCTGCTGCCCTACGCGGCACCGGGCGGCACGGAGGTCGGTACGGCGGTGGCGCAGGAGGAACTGTCCCAGCTGGCCCGCGCCACGCACCCCGCCCGCGACACCAAGCTGACGGACTGCGTGGAGGCCTACCAGCTCCTCCTGGAACGCGGCGTCACCCTCGAATCCGGCTGGCAGGCCTGGCACCTGGGCCTGACCCCCACCCGCCACGCCCGGGAGATCATGGGCGTGGCGGTGGACTCGAAAGCGTAGAAACCGGGTATTGCCCTGGCCGTACGGAGGGGGACGCGGGGATGAGTGACGTGCCGTTGGCGGGGGACGAGAAACTCTGGGCGCTGCTGGAGTCCCAGCCGGTGGTGGTGGCCGGCGTGGCTCCGGCGCGGGGCAGGGACGCGGTGGCGATCCGGCTGGCCGACACGTGGTCGTCGGGTACCGGGGGCCCGGTGTGCCGACTGGACCAGGTCGGATCCCTCGAGCCCGACGTGGTGACACTGCTGCGGCTGCTGGACCTCCTGGGTGCGTGGCCGGTCGACCTGGCGGAGGCCGTGGCCGCCTCGCCCGGATGGCCGATCGGCCGGGCGCGGGCCGTGCCCGCCGTGCCCGGAGATCTGCACGGCCCGGTGGTCGATACCTGCGCACAGGAGCTGACCGAATGGGCGGAGCGGGAGAAGCCCGTGCTCGTCCTGGTCGACGGTGCCCGGGCCTCCCTGCTGCACGCCCTCGAGCAGGCGGTGGGCACCACCGAGTGCCGGGTGCTCGCCCTCGTGGGAGCGGACGAACCCCTGGCTCCCCGGGTCGTGCGGGTCGTCGTGCACCCCTTCACGACGGCGGCCGGTCCGGTGGCCGGCGCCCGTGAGCGCATGCCCCCTGAGGCGGTGCGTCTGTGCGACGCACTGGCCGCGCTGACCGCCTCGGACGACCTGTGGCTGCCGGACGTGCTGATCCGGTACCTGACGTCCGGCACCGGTGCGCCGGACGACGACGCGGTGGCGTTCGGCGCGGCGGCGCTGCTGAAGGATCTGGGGCTGCTGGAGCAGAACGGGTCGGGGGTGCGGCTGCACCGGGACGTCGTCAAGGACGTCGTGGACGGCCTGCCCGGTGAAGAGACGCGCCATCGCGCGACCGAGGCGGCGAGGAGGCTGATGCGCGCGGTCCGTTCCTCCCCCGCGCTGGCCGGCGAACACCCCACCACCTGCCTGCTGCTCGCTGTTCGCTCCCTGTACGCCGGCACCCCCGGCGCGGAGGACTTCGCGGCCTACCTGGCGCAAGAACTCGCCCATCGGGGAAAACTGCCGCACCTGCTCGGGCTGCGCGAGGCCGCGGTCGGCACCGTCGGGACGTACGCGGTGTACACGGCGTACACGGCGCTCCTGGGCCTGGCCCTGCGGCGGTACGGGGAGAGCACGCCGTTCAACGGGGTCATGGCAGCAGAGAGTGACGATCCGGCGTTGGTGCTGCAGTACGCCCAGGCGTTCCGGGAGCGCGGGATGCTGGGGAACGCCGAACTGCTGCTCGCGCGTCTGCCGTCCGAGCGCGGCGCCGACGGCTGGGTTCTCCACACCAAGGCCGGGGTCGCCTGCGAACGGGGGGACCTGCGGGGGGTGGGCCCTCTGTTGCGGCGTGCCATCGAGGCGCACCAGGTGGCCGGCGACCTGCGGGGCGAGGCCTGGGCGATGCTGGAGTACGGCCGGTGGTGCCTGTTGCGCGGGGACCCCGACGAGGCGGAGAAGCGCGTCACGGCGGCGCGGACGATGTTCGGCGACATCGACGATCCGTTCGGAAAGGACTGGGCGGACGTCGAACTGCTGCACATCGCCCTGGTGCTGTCGGAGACCGACGTCCTGGTCGCCGAGGAGACGATCTCGTCCGCCTTCGCCGAGGAGCGGCCCGTCCGGGACCGCCGCGCCGCAGCGTGGCGCGAACTGTATCTGACCCTGCTGGGCGCCTGCGGGCTGCCCCTCCAGCCGTGGATGGCGACCCAACTGCGCAGACGATTCATCCGCGCCGAAGACAAGCTGGGCCTGGCGTGGCTGGACCGCGAGTTCGTCTCCCCGGAGGACGGGGACGCGGCGGAGACCGTGCACCGGGCCGGCCCGCGTCGCGCGGCCTACGCCTTCGCCGGGACCGGCTGCTCGCACGGGGAGGGCTGGGCCCTGCTCAGGCTGGGCAACCGGATGCACGGAGAACAGCGCGCCGAGTGGCTGGCCGAGGCCCGGGACCTGTTCGACTCCATCGGCGACGAAGCGGGCAAAGCCTGGGCCGACGTTTGCCGGGCGGCCCTGGACGGCACGGTCCCGCCCTCCTCGGCCCTGCGGGAACTCTCCCGGCGCTATCCGCCCGCCGTTCTCGCCCTCATCGAGTGGCCCCAGGGACGCGGTCCGCTCGGCATCCCCCGCATCGCACGCCTTACCGTCCCGGAGCCGCGTCACGACGGCCGGTTCCGCTTCCCGACCCTGGAGTCCCGCATCCGTCTCACCCTGCTCGACGACGCTCCGGCCGCGGACCGCGTGTCCCACATCGCCCTGCATCTCGTGCCCGGCATGCACCACCCCTGGTCGTCCGCGCCGCGCGAGGCGCTGCCCTGGCTGTCGGCGCACGCCGTCCCGGTCACGGCGGCCGACGTCCAGCCCGAGTACTCCGTCACCCTCCGGCCGTCGGCCCCGGGTGATCCGGACGCGGGCGCCGAGTTCCGTTTCACTCCCCTGCGCCCCGGCCGCCACCGCATCCGTTTCACGGTCACGTACCAGGAGACGGGGACCGTGCTCCAGGAGGTGGAGACCGAGATCGACATCATCGACACCCGTCGCGGCGGTCGCCCCTCGGCGACCGCGCCGCTCGTCGAGCCGTTGCGCGGGAGGTGACCGGCGAGTGGCGCAGAATCTTCCCGTCCGCGTCATCCAGGACCCGGGACGCGGCTTCACCAGGCGTCCGGCGGCCGCCGTCCGCCACCCCGATCTGGTGCTGGCCCTGGACGCCTACGCGGACGATCACCTCAGGGCACGGGTGTACGGCACGGCCGTCCCCGCGGCCGTCGGCGAGTACACGGCACGCCTTGAGGTGGCCCCCGCCTCGCTGCGCGCCTCGGCGGCACACCTGCGGGCCCTGTGGAAGCGGGAGCTGGTGGCGTACGAACCCGTCGACGAGCACGGCGTCCCCGCGCCGGACCGCAC
Source organism: Streptomyces speibonae (assembly GCF_984686075.1). Classification (NCBI taxonomy): domain Bacteria; kingdom Bacillati; phylum Actinomycetota; class Actinomycetes; order Kitasatosporales; family Streptomycetaceae; genus Streptomyces; species Streptomyces speibonae. The sequence goes on from NZ_OZ480260.1 coordinate 3,025,674, forward strand.
GCCGCTGCCCTATGCGACCCTGCTGGACTTCACCGCCGAACCCGAATCCGAACTGTGCGTCATCCTCGACGAACTCGTCGAGCAGGGCGCGTATCTGCTGTGGGAGGAGTTGCTCGGGGCCGAGGGGAGGGGCGCCGAGCGGCTGCGGAAGGTGCTCCTCGCCACGCTCGGCGGTGACCGCCCGCTGCGTGTACGGGTTGATTCCCCGCTCTTCCTGCCCTGGCCGATGCTGTGCCTTCCCGCCGAGTACGGAGCGGCGGGCGAGCCGGGCCTCCGGCCCCCCGACGAACTGCTGCGGCGTTTTCTCGGCTACCGGCACCAGATCGAGCAGACCGGCGGAGTGCACTCGGACTTCCCCGACGAGGACGAGTCCCCCGACCTGCCCCCGCTCCCGGTGGTGAGCCTCAACCACGACACCTGCCTGGACGCCGAGGGCCGGACCCGCGCGGCCGAGGTCGCCGCCGCCCTCGCCGTCGGCACCCGGCGCATCGAGCGCACCCGGCGCCCTGAACTGCTCGAAGCACTGCGGTCCGGGCCCCTCGAGGAGCAGCTGATGTACTTCTGGTGCCACGGACACTTCCGGACCACCGAGGAGCCCGGTGCGCCGCGGTTCGTGGTGCAGCTGAGCGATCACCAGGACATCGACGCGTACACGGTGCTCGCGCGACGCGGCACGGGCGACCTCTTCCCGTACCGCCCCCTCGTGCTCTTCAACGCCTGTTACGCGGGACTGACCGGCGCCGCCGATGTGACGCACATAGGCGGCGCGCTGCTCCGCGCCGGGGCCGGCGGTGTCCTCGGACCGCAGATCGAGATGCCGCAGGTGTTCGCCGCCGAGTACGCCCACGCCTTCGTCACCCGCTATCTGCCGGGCACCGAGACGGCCGGGGAGATCATGCACGCGCTGGGCCGGCACTTCGCGGACTTCCTCCGCAACCCGCTGGGCTTCGCCTACGCGCTGCACTGCGGTATGGACCACCGGCTGGAGCGTGCCTGGTGACCGGCCCGGCATCTGTACGCACCGTGTACCTGGACGAGCGCGGCTGGCCCGCCCGGCCCACCGCGAACGGCCCGCGCCCGGTGCCCGCGGCCCGGCTCGACGAGCACTTCGCGGACCTTCTCACGCCGCCGCCCTGGGCCACCGACATCGTCGTGTACGTCCACGGGTGGCAGACCACGCCGGACTCGGCGCTCGCCGCCTTCGAGTCCCTGCTCGGTCTGGCCGCGCGGCAACTCGACACCCGTCCGGAGCTCTACCCCGGGCTGGCGTCCGGGTCCCGGGGCTTCGCCCCCTGGCCGGTGCTGGTGACCTGGCCGTCCCGGTCGCTGCCCTCGCTGGCCGGCTACCGCAAGGTCCGGGAGCGTGCGCACTCCATGTCGTCACACGGGCACGCCGCGCGGGTCATCGGCCGGCTGCTCGGCTACCTGGACGCGCATCGCGGCGACCGGACGCCCGTCCTGCGGACCCGGACCGGGCAGTACCTGCATCTGGTGGGGCACTCGTTCGGCTGCCGTTTCCTCTGCGAGGCGGTGCAGTGGGCGGCGGGCGACCGGCCCGGAGGGACACTCGGCTGGAGCATGCCGTCGGTGCCGGGACGGCCGTTCACCGTCGACAGCATGCTGCTGTTCCAGATGGCGGCTCCGCGTGACGCCTTCGCCACCCGGTTCACCTCGCTGGCCGGGGCACCACTGCGCGGGCCACTGGTCGCGACCTACTCGCAGTACGACCGCGCCACCGGTTTCTGGCACCTGCGCGCGGAGCGACGGGCGGGCATCGGCTACGCGGGCATCGGCACCGCGCCGGCACCAGTCTCCGCGATCGACATGCTCCCGCCCGGGCGGCCGTACCCGGTTCAGACCCTGGACCACCGGTTCGTCAGCGTGGACGCCGGCCGGGTGTTCGTGCGCGGCCGGGGTCCCGCGGGTGCCCACTCGGACCATCTGCGGCCCGAGTCGGCACACCTGCTGCTGTCCCTGGCCGACCACGCCCGCTGACGGCACGTGCCGCCGAGTCGGCCGGCGTCCGGTGGTGGGCTCAGGCGTGCTTTTCGGCGCCCGCGGCCTTGCTGCCCGCGGTCGGGGCGTCGACGTCCTCGGACTCCTGGAAGTTCACCCGCCCCATGTGCCGGTTCATGGACTTCATCAGCCCCCACACCGCCAGAGCCATCACCGCGAACACGATGAACCCGAGAACCCCCGGGGTCACCTTGTCCTCGTCGAGCTCCTTGGCCAGGGGCACCAGGTGGGTCATTGCCAGGCTTGCGCTTGCGCTCATGTCAGGCATTGTCCCGGATGCCCGCGAAGAGGTCGTCCTCGGGGAGGGACGTATCGACGAGCGACTTCGCCAGCTCGTACTCCTCCGTCGGCCAGACCTCCTTCTGCACCTCCATCGGCACCCGGAACCACCCCCCGTCCGGATCGATCTGCGTGGCGTGCGCGATCAGCGCCTTGTCACGGATCTCGAAGAAGTCGGCGCACGGCACATGCGTCGTGAGCGTGCGCTCCGTGCGTTCGGACTCGCTCCAGCGCTTGAGCCAGTCCCCGTAGGGGGATTCCAGGCCGCGGTCCAGCATGGCCTGGTGCAGCGCCTCGGTGCGGGGGCGGTTGAAGCCCTGGTTGTAGTAGACCTTCAGCGGCTGGTACGCCGGGCCGAACGCGTCCTCGGGGTACTTCACGGTGTCCGCCGCGCCCTCGAACGCCACCATCGTGATCTTGTGGGTCATGATGTGGTCGGGGTGCGGATACCCCCCGTTCTCGTCGTACGTGGTGATCACCTGGGGACGGAACGCACGGATCCTGCGCACCAGCTCGCCGGCCGCCTTGTCGACGTCCTCCAGCGCGAAGCAGCCCTCCGGCAGCGGCGGCAGCGGGTCGCCCTCGGGCAGCCCGGAGTCGACGAAGCCGAGCCACTCCTGCTTCACGCCGAGGATCTCGCGGGCCTCGTCCATCTCCTTCTTGCGCACCTCGTGGATGTGTTCCTCGATGTACGCGTCGCCCTGCAGCTTCGGGTTGAGGATGGAGCCGCGCTCCCCGCCCGTGCAGGTCACCACCAGCACGTCCACCCCTTCGGACACGTACTTCGCCATGGTGGCCGCACCCTTGCTCGACTCGTCGTCGGGGTGGGCGTGCACGGCCATCAGTCGCAGCTGGTCAGTCAAGACTCAATCCTCAAGTCGTTGGGCGCCCTGTGTGCGGCGGCGCAGTCGCAGGCTTCTATAGTGACCGAAGCGGGGGACGAAAAATTCCGGAGTTCCGCACCGGGGCTCTCGCGGGGACGCCGGTCCCCTCCTGCCGAGGAGACGATCATGAGTACGTCGAGCACGCGGCTGCCCGAGGGCCGCTACGGCCGCTCCTCGGACCAGCGTGCCGACCGCACTCTCAAGCTCGTCGGCGCCGTGCTGTCGGTGCTGATGCTCGCGCTGATCGGATGGTTCGGCTATTACTACGTCGCCCAGAACGAGATCAGCGCCGAGGTGATCGGCTTCGACGTCGCCGACGACGCGGTGAAGGTGCGCCTGGAGGTGCACAAGGACGCCGGTGTCGACGGCTACTGCACGGTGCGCTCCCAGGCCGAGAACGGCGCAGAGGTGGGCCGGGCCGACTTCCGCTTCGACAAGGACGCCACGCGCATCGACGAGGTCGTCACGCTGCGCACGACCTCGCGGGCCACCTCGGCCGAGCTGGTCGGCTGCCACGCCGGGTGATACGGCGGGGAATGCGTGGGGAATACCTGACCACTGACCTGCGCTGACACAAGTCTGGTGGCTTATGTCCTCCCCCTGCGGGCACCTAATTGTTAGGCTCGTGGTTTCGCCCATCCACGGAGGACCATCCTTCTTGGTAGGGCGTTGCTTTGTATTCCCAGTACCTACGAGGAGCACCTGTGACCCAGACCAGCGAGAACGTCACCTGGCTGACCCAGGAGGCGTACAACAAGCTCAAGGACGAGCTTGAGTACCTTACTGGTCCCGCGCGCACGGAGATCGCCGCCAAGATCGCCGCCGCGCGTGAGGAGGGCGACCTGCGGGAGAACGGCGGGTACCACGCGGCCAAGGAGGAGCAGGGCAAGCAAGAGCTCCGTGTGCGCCAGCTCACTCAGCTCCTCGAGAACGCCAAGGTCGGCGAGGCCCCGGCGGCCGACGGCGCCGTGGCGCCCGGCATGGTCGTGACCATCGCCTTCGACGGCGACGAGGACGACACCCTGACCTTCCTGCTCGCCTCGCGCGAGTACGCCAGCGCGGATGTGGAGACCTACTCTCCGCAGTCCCCGCTCGGTTCCGGCGTGATGGGCCATAAGGTCGGCGAGGACGCCGAGTACGAACTGCCCAACGGCAGGACGGCCTCGGTGAAGATCCTCAAGGCCGAGCCCTACAGCGGCTGACCCGCCCCCGCGATGTCCCGGCGGGCCCCCGGCACGCTGTGCGGTGCCGGGGGTTTCGTCATGCCGCGGCGGAGCGGTACTTGCGCACCGCGAGGGTGCGGAAGAACACGATGATCAGAACCGAGTAGATCAGCGAGGCCCACACCGGGTGCTGCATGGGCCAGGCGTCCGAGGGCGAGACCCCGGGGTTGCCGAAGAGCTCCCGGCACGCCTGGACGGTGGCACTGAACGGGTTCCAGTCGGCGATGTGGCGCAGCCAGGGCGTCATGTTGCTGGAGTCCACGAACGCGTTCGACACGAAGGTCACCGGGAAGAGCCAGACCAGTCCGCCGGAGGTGGCCGCCTCCGGCGTGCGGACCGACAGTCCGATGACCGCGCCGATCCAGGTGAACGCGTATCCGGTCAGCAGCAGGAGCCCGAACGCGGCGAGCACCTCGCCGATGCTGGTGTGGGTGCGCCAGCCGACCAGCAGGGCGACCACGGCGAGCACGAGCAGGGTGAGCGCCGTCTGCACCAGGTCGGCGAGGGTACGGCCGGTGAGCACCGCGCCGCGGGCCATGGGCAGGGAGCGGAAGCGGTCGATCAGCCCCTTGTGCATGTCCTCGGCGATGCCCGCGCCGGCACCGGCGGTGGCGAAGGTGACGGTCTGGGCGAAGATGCCCGCCATCAGGAACTCGCGGTAGACCTGCGGGCTGGTGCTGCCTCCGATGTCCATGGAGCCGCCGAACACGTACGAGAACAGCACCACGAACATGATCGGCTGGATGAGCCCGAAGATGACGACCTCGGGGATCCGGCCCATGCGAATCAGATTGCGCTTGGCGACGACCAGGGAGTCCCGGACCGACTGGCCGATCGGGTTGCCGGGCGCCGTGACCCGCACGGCGTCGCTGACGGCACTCATTTCACGGCCTCCTTGGCGGCGCGCTGTCCCTTGCTGTGTCCTTCGGCGTCCCGCGCGCCCTCGCCGTCCTCGTCCTTGGCCTCCGCGACATGGCCGGTGAGGGAGAGGAAGACGTCGTCGAGGGTGGGGCGGCGCAGGCCGATGTCGTCGATCTCGATGCCGTCGGCGTCGAGCTCGCGGATGATCTCGGCGAGGAGCTTGGCTCCGCCGGAGACCGGTGTGGTGATCTTCCGCATGTGCTCCTCGACCGTGGTGTCCCCCTGGCCGAGGCCCCGGAGGCTGTACTTGTCGAGGAGGGCGGAGGCGGCCGGGATGTGCCCGCGGTCGTGCACCACGACCTCGACGCGCTCGCCGCCGGTCCGGGCCTTGAGCTGGTCGGAGGTGCCCTTGGCGATGACCCGTCCGTGGTCGACGACCGCGATGTCGTGCGCCAGGTGGTCCGCCTCTTCCAGGTACTGCGTGGTGAGCAGCAGGGTCGTACCGTCGGAGACGAGCTGCTTGATCACCTCCCACAGCTGCTGGCGGTTGCGCGGGTCGAGGCCGGTCGTCGGCTCGTCCATGAACATCACCGGCGGCGACACGACCAGGGCGGCCGCGAGGTCGAGCCGGCGGCGCATGCCTCCGGAGTAGGTCTTGGCGGTGCGGTCGGCGGCGTCCGCGAGGTTGAACTGCTCCAGCAGCTCGTCCGCGCGGGTCCGCGCCGCCTTGGCCTTCATCTGGTAGAGCTGGCCGACCATCTGCAGATTCTCGCGGCCGGTCAGATACTCGTCCACGGCCGCGAACTGGCCGGACAGGCCGATGGAGCGGCGCACCGCGTCGGGCTGCTTGAGCACGTCGAGGCCGGCCACCACGGCCCTGCCGCTGTCGGGGCGCAGCAGGGTGGTGAGGCAGCGGACGGTGGTGGTCTTGCCCGCGCCGTTCGGCCCGAGCAGGCCCAGGACGGTGCCCTCGGGGACTTCGAGGTCGACGCCGTCCAGTGCTTTGACGTCTCCGAAGGTCTTCACCAGACCTTCGGCGTAGATGGCGCCTGGCATATGTGTCTCCACGTCATCGTGATTATTCGGGAAAGCCTAGATATCCACGCTGTGCCGCGCTCCTGATTTTCCGCCCGGCACGTCGGCCGCACACACGGCGGCCGGACCGCGGCACGCGACACACCATAACGCGATGTATCGCGTCTCACAATGCATTTACCCGAAGGAGTGACACCGCCCTCGCGGCATCAGTCCATGACCGTGTATCCCGCTTCGCGCAGAGCCGATTCGACCTCGGCGCAGTGCGCCGGGCCCTTGGTCTCCAGGTGCAGCTCGACCTCCGCCTCCGTGAGCCCGAGCCGTGGATCGGTCCGTACGTGACTCACATCGAGGACGTTAGCGTCCACCACTGACAACGCCCCGAGCAGCGAGGCGAGCGCCCCCGGCCGGTCCGTGAGCCACAGCCGTACGGCCAGGTAGCGGCCCTGCGCCGCCATGCCGTGCCGCAGTACCCGCTCCATCAGCACCGGGTCCACGTTGCCGCCCGAGAGCACCGCGACGACCGGGCCCTCGAAAGCCCCGGGACGGCTCAGCAGCGCCGCCACCGGGCTCGCCCCGGCCGGCTCCACGACCAGCTTCGCCCGCTCCAGGCAGAGCAGCAGCGCGGCCGACAGCTCGTCCTCGGTGACCGTGCACACCTCGTCCACCAGCTCGGCGACGATCCCGAACGGCACGTCACCGGGCCGCCCCACCTTGATCCCGTCGGCCATCGTCACCGGGTGGCGCAACGGCACCGGACGCCCGGCCGCCAGCGACGGCGGATACGCCGCCGCACCGGCCGCCTGCACCCCGACGATCCGCACATCGGGTCGCAGCGCCTTCACCGCGACCGCGATCCCGGCGGCCAGCCCGCCGCCGCCGACACCGACGACGATCGTGCGTACTTCCGGGCACTGTTCCAGGACCTCCAGGCCCACCGTGCCCTGCCCCGCGATGATGTCCGGATGGTCGAAGGGGTGGATGAACACCGCGCCCGTCTCGCGCGCGTACTCCCTCGCCGCGGCCAGCGTCTCGTCGACCACCTGGCCGTGCAGGCGCACCTCGGCGCCGTACTCCCGCGTCGCGCTGACCTTAGGCAACGGGGCACCCTTCGGCATGAACACGGTGGAACGCACCCCGAGCAGCGACGACGCCAGCGCCACGCCCTGCGCGTGGTTGCCTGCGCTGGCCGCGACAACTCCGGCGGCCCGCTCCTCGCGCAGCAGGCCCGCGATCCGGACGTAGGCGCCGCGCAGCTTGAACGACCCGGTCCGCTGGAGGTTCTCGCACTTCAGATGCACCGGAGCGCCCACCCGCTGGGACAGATGCCGGCTGCCCTCCATCGCGGTGGTCCGGGCCACGCCGGAGAGCATCTTCTGGGCGCCGCGCACATCGTCGAGGGTGACGGCCCGCAGGGAGCCGGCCGTGCTGTAGCTCATGACTCCAGCATCGCAGTTCACCCACGGCCGCGACCGGTGTGACCAACCCGCGGACGCCGCTTTGCGCAGCGCCGGTACGGCCCGCCCCCCGGCCGCGTACTCTGTCCCCCAATTACAGCCCTCCACGAAGTGAGCCTCCGGCCATGCCCACTACACCTGAAATGTCGATGGACATGACGACGGACCCGACGGCCGTCGGTGACACCGGCCTTCTCGACACGCTGCAGCACGAGGTGGCGTTGTTCGCCCGCCGCGCCGAACAGACGCGGCTCGGCGGGGTCGGCCAGGTGCGCAACTCGATGGACCGCGCCGCGTACCTGCTGCTCAACCGCCTCGACAAGGAAGGTCCCATGGGCGTCAAGGCGCTCGCCGCGAGCATGGGGATCGACTCCTCGACGGTCACCCGTCAGGTGGCCCCGCTCGTGGACACCGGCCTGGTCAAGCGGACCTCGCACCCCGAGGACGGCCGGGCGGTCGTACTCCAGCTGTCCCCGCGCGGGCAGTCGCGGCTGGAGGAAGTGCGCTCCTCGCGGCGCCGGTTGATGGCCGAGCTGACGCACGACTGGGCGCCGGAGGAGCGGGAGGCGTTCTGCACGCTGCTGACGCGCTTCAACGCGGCGTTGTCCTCTCGGATGTCCGTTCCTGAGCGTACGGACTCCTGACCTTCCGGGGCCGCGCCCCAGACCCCCTTCGGCCCTTTGGGCCTCGTCCTCGAACGCCGGACGGGCTGCTTCTTCCGCCCCGTCCGGCGCACCCCCCGGGGGGCCGGGAACGGGAAGGGGCGGCGGGGGCGAGGAAAACGCATGCACCGAGCGTGCCGCGACTCTTGACCACGGGGTCCCCCCTGGCCTGATATGAGGGGAGCAGACCCCGAGGGGAGGGTGCGGCTGCATGGCACGGCACGTGTCCGACAACGCCTCCCGCGCCCGCGAGTTCGAAGCGTACGTCGCCGGCGCGGGCAGCCGCCTGCTGCACACCGCCACCCTGCTCACCGCCGAGGCCCCGGACGCCAATCCCCGCGCCCGCCGCCTGCTCACCCACGCCCTGGCGCACACGTACGCCTGCTGGGACCGGCTGCACGGCGAGGACCCCTACGACCACACCCGCCAGTACCTGGCGACCCGGTTCGCGAACAGCGCGTGGCACGAACTCGGCGGACTGCTCCGCTCCCGCCCCCGCCCCGGCAGCCCCCTGGCCGCGCTTCCCCCGCAGGAACGCCTGGTCCTGGTGCTGCGGCTGCACGAGGGCGTCGCGGAGGAGCAGACGGCGGCGCTGCTCGGACTGCCCGCCGAGCGCATACGGACGATCTTCAACCGCGCGATGGCGAACGTGCTGAGCCCTCCCCGGCGCCCCGCGCCCACGGTGGCCGGCGTCGGGGCGGTGCCGTCATGAGACACGGGGGCGGACATGGCCGGCATGAGGCGTGAGGCGACCGTACGGCGGATGCTGGAGCAGTCACCGCCGCCCGTGCCGCCCGATCTGCACGTGGACGCCGCGCGGCGCGGCGCCCGCATCCTGCGGCGCAGGACGCTGGCGCGCCGCGCGATGTGGCTGCTGTTGCTGGCGGCGGCCGTGGCGTTCACCGTGTGGGCGCTCACCGCCCACCCGTGGGAGGCACCGCCGTCGGAGACGACTCCGCCCCTCACGGGCTGGTGAGCGACACCCAGGGCCCTTCGAGACGCCGCCGGTGTCCTGCGGCGTGTTCCGAACGGCGGACCCTAGCGGCCGAGCGCCTGCTGGAGGTCTTCGAGCAGGTCGTCGGCGTTCTCGATGCCCACGGACAGCCGCACCAGGTCCGCGGGGACCTCGAGCGCGGAACCGGCCGCCGACGCGTGCGTCATCCGCCCCGGGTGCTCGATCAGGGACTCCACGCCGCCCAGCGACTCGCCGAGCGTGAACACCCGGGCCCGGTCGCAGACCTCGACGGCCGCCTCCTCGCCGCCCTCGACGCGGAAGGAGACCATCCCGCCGAAGGCGCGCATCTGCTTGGCGGCGACCTCGTGCCCCGGGTGGTCCGGCAGCCCCGGATACAGGACGTCCGTCACACGGGGGTGACGGCTGAGCATGTCGGCGATCTTCGTGGCGTTCTCGCTGTGGCGGTCCATGCGCACCGAGAGCGTCTTGGTGCCGCGCAGCACCAGCCAGGAGTCGAAGGGCCCGGCGACCGCGCCCATCGCGTTCTGGTGGAAGGCGAGCTCCTCGCCCAGCTCCGCGTCGGCGGTGATCAGGGCGCCGCCGACGACGTCGGAGTGGCCGCCCATGTACTTGGTCAGCGAGTGCACGACGACGTCCGCGCCGAGCGCGAGCGGCTGCTGGAGGTACGGCGTGGCGAAGGTGTTGTCGACGACGAGCCGGGCGCCCGCGTCCCGGGCGACCTGCGCCACGGCGGCGATGTCGGTGATGCCGAGCAGCGGGTTGGAGGGGGTCTCCACCCAGACGGCCTTGGTCCTCGGGGTGACCGCGGCCCGTACGGCGGCGGGGTCGGAGGTGTCGGCGACCGACCACTCCACGCCCCAGCGGGCGACGACCTTGGCGAAGAGGCGGAACGTGCCGCCGTAGGCGTCGTTCGGGATCACCACGTGGTCGCCGGGGCCGAGCAGCGTGCGCAACAGGCAGTCCTCGGCCGCCAGTCCGGACGCGAACGCGAGACCGCGGCGGCCGCCCTCCAGGGCGGCGAGGTTCTCCTCCAGCGCGGTCCTGGTCGGATTGGCGCTGCGGCTGTACTCGTAGCCGCCGCGCAGGCCGCCCACCCCGTCCTGCTTGTAGGTGGACACCTGGTAGATCGGCGGGACGACCGCTCCCGTCAGGGGGTCGGCGGTGTTGCCCGCGTGGATCGCGAGCGTCTCGAAGTGCTGACTGATGTGCCTGTCGCTCATGTGCCCGAGGGTAGTGCGCGGGCGGCGCGGACGACGGGCACGGGCGCCGGACGGGCCGCCGGCGGCCGGTGACGATCGGCCGGGCGGCGGATCACGGGACGTTTTCCACAGGGTCGGGCACCGGGTTGGCCAATTGTCGGCACGGTCTGGTTCGCTTGTGACATGGAGATTCTGTGGGTCCTGATCGCGCTCGTCATGCTCGGCTTCGTGGTGATGCCGTTCCTGCGGCGCCGGCGCGGCGCGGTGGGCCTGGTCCCGCCCGGCCACCCGGACGCGGCGGACCCGGCCGACTACGGCTTCGCCCTCGAGGAGGAGCTGGACGTCCGCATGCCCGGCCCCGACCAGGACCTGCTGGACGTGCTGGACCTGGTGCAGCGCACCCAGGACTACCGCGCGGCCCAGCAGCTGCTGGCCGGCACCGCCGCGGAGGGCGAGCTGCGCTGGCAGCGCGTCCAGGCGTTCGCCGGCGCGGCCGCGCTGGAGCTGGCCCAGCGGCCCGGCGGGGTGAGCGAGGCGCCGGGCGGACAGTGGCTGCGGGTGTGGCGGACCGAGGCGCCCAAGGACGCGGGCGGCGCCGCGGTGCACGCCGAGTTCCTGGTGCAGCAGGCGTGGCGCACCGCGACGCCCGGGACGGACGCCTTCCGGATCATCATGGAGGAGGCGAAGGCGGCGTGCGGCGAGGCGGCGCTGCTGGCCCCGGGCGACCCGGTCCCCTACATCGTGGAGCTCTCCGTGGCCCGTGGACTGGGCTACTCCCGGGAGGACTTCGAGCAGGTCTGGCTGAAGATCCTGGACCGTGCCCCGACCCACATGGGCGCGCACCTGGCCGCCCTGCAGTACTGGTGCGAGAAGTGGCACGGTTCGCGGCAGCTGGCGTACTCCTTCGCGGAGGCCGCCGCGGCGCGGGCGCCGCAGGGGTCGCTCCTGGCCGCCATGCCGCTCTTCGCGGTGTTCGAGCACCTGCCCGAGGTGACCCTGGTCGCCGGCTTCTACCAGAGCGAGGTCGTCGGCAAGGCGATCCACGGCGCGCTGCACGCGGTGCACTCCGCCCGCCCCGACGACCCGATGCCGGCGCATGTGCGGCACCTGCTGGTGTTCTTCCTGGTCCGCGCCGAGCGCTGGGCGGAGGCCATGAACCAGCTGATACACATCGACGGCCACGTGGGCGCGCTGCCCTGGACCCTGTCCGACGACCCCGCCGCCGAGTTCGCCGTCTACCGCGCCCTGGCGGTCGCCGGCTACGAGGCCAACGGCGGCAGCCCGGCCACCCTGCCGCACTGAGTCGCGGTCCCGTCGGCGACCCGGGTTCGCAGCATCGCTTCTCCCTCACTCGTTCGAGCGGTGGGAAGGCAGGCAGGCCCATTACGCTGACGCCTGGGATCAGAATCGCGCCCATGGGAGCAACAATGACCACCTCCGCCGCCGGGCAACCGCTCATCCCCCAGCCACCGGCCACGGTTGCCGCGCTGAGGCAAGCCATCCGGCAGATCGCGCCTGCCGCGCTGCCGGCGTTCACCCGGGAACTGGACCAAGCGGCCGACCAGTCACGGCAGGGCTCCGACCTGGCACCGCTCCAGCGGTTCATCGCCCAGTGGACCGTCTATGTGCACATCCAGCGCCGCCCTGACCTGGCAGCGGGCCTCCGCCACTGGGAGAAGATCGCCGAGTCGGGCGACGCCGCGCAAGCCCGGCAGGCCGCCCACGAGATCGGGCGGATCCTGGACGAGGCCCACGCGGCCGTCGGCCTCCCGGCCCGGTGAGCGCCGACTGGCGCTGGGAGTACGACCCCGACCACGAGCACGTGGCAGGCGGCCTTCCCGCTCACGTAGTGGCGGAGGTGGAGCGCCTGGCCGGCCAACTCGTCGACCTGGCCAGTACAGGTGTCGACGTCAGCGACATGGGAAACGGCCCTCGACCGGGCGGCCTGCGCCGTATGGATGCCGCCGGCGGCTGGTTCTACTTCTTGGTCGCACCGCGTGACCCACTGATCATCGTCCGCATCATCCCTCCGTTCGAGGCACTGTAGGCGCCGGTCTCCGCGGCGTTTCGCCCTCGGCGTGAGGCCGCCCGCCCGCAGACCCTGGCGAGACGGGTCTCACGGAGGTGACGGGGGAGCTGCCACGAGGTGTCAGATCGTTGCCGTGTCGATCACGAAGCGGTAACGGACGTCGCTGTTCAGGACGCGTTCGTAGGCCTCGTTGATCTCGGCCGCGGCGATCAGTTCGATCTCCGCGCCGATGCCGTGCGCGGCGCAGAAGTCCAGCATCTCCTGGGTCTCGGCGATACCGCCGATCAGCGACCCGGCGAGGGTCTTCCCGCCGCCGATGACCGAGAAGAGGTTCAGGGAGACGGGCTCCTCGGGGGCGCCGACGTTCGCCAGCGTGCCCCCGGGCCTCAGCAGGGACAGATACGCGTCGAGGTCCAGCGGCGCCGACACGGTCGACAGGACGAGGTCGAAGGTGCCCCGCAGTTCCTCGAAGGTCTTCGGGTCGGAGGTGGCGTGGTAGTGGTCGGCGCCCAGCCGCAGGCCGTCGTTCTTCTTGCGCAGGGACTGCGACAGCACCGTCACCTCCGCGCCCAGCGCGTGCGCGATCCTGACGCCCATGTGGCCGAGGCCGCCCATGCCGAGGATCGCGACCTTCCTGCCGGGCCCCGCGGACCAGCGCTTCAGCGGGGAGTACGTGGTGATGCCCGCGCACAGCAGGGGCGCGGCGACGTCCAGGGACAGGCCGTCGGGGATGCGCAGGACGAAGTTCTCGTCGACCACGATCGTCCGCGCGTAGCCGCCGTAGGTGGGCTCGCCGTTCTTGTCCAGGCCGTTGTAGGTCTCGACCACGCCCACGGTGCAGTGCTGCTCCCTTCCGGCGCGGCAGTTGTCGCACGTGCCGCAGGAGTCGACCATGCAGCCGACGCCCACGCGGTCACCGACGGCGTACTTCGTGACGCCGGGGCCGACCTGGGAAACCACCCCGGCGATCTCGTGGCCGGGGACCATCGGGAACCTCGCCTCACCCCAGCCCTCCCGGACCTGGTGGATGTCGGTGTGGCAGATGCCGGCGAACTTGATGTCGATCAGCACGTCGTGCTCACCCACCTCGCGCCGTTCGATGGTCGTGCGCTCCAGCGGAGCCTTGGCGGCGGGTGCGGCGTAGGCAGCAACAGTGGTCATGCCGGTTCTCCTCGTGAGGTGGTCGTGCGCCCGGCCGTCTTCCGTCCCGCCGGGCACGCGCTCCAGCCTGGGACCGCGCGGGGAATCCACCCAGCCCCCGGCCTTGCCTACGTTGGCTGTGCCTACCACTGGCGGGGTCAGTCTCCCGGTCGCACGACCGGGAATACTGGACCCATGGACGAGCAGCACACCGATCCGGCCGGCGCGGCGGGCGGCGGTCTCGACCCGCGTGCGGAGCTCAGCGAGTTCCTGCGGACCCGGCGGGCCCGGCTGAAGCCGCAGGACGTCGGCCTGCCGGACTTCGGACGCCACCGCCGGGTCCCGGGCCTGCGCCGCGAGGAGCTGGCGCAGCTCGCCGGGGTGTCCGTGGCCTACTACACGCGCCTGGAGCAGGGCAACGGGCAGAACGTGTCGGCGGAGGTGCTGAACTCGATCGCCCGCGCCCTGCGCCTCAGCGACGCCGAGCGGGCCCATCTGACGCATCTGACGAGGCCGAAGCGGCACCGGAGGAAGCAGCCGCCCCGGACGCAGCAGGTCCGCGCGGCGCTGCGGCAGCTACTGGACTCGATGGACACGGTCCCGGCGTACGTGGTGGGCCGGCGCTCGGAGATCCTCGCCTGGAACCGGATGGCCGCGGCGCTCTTCGGGGACTGGGCCCGGATGCCGGTGCAGGAGCGCAACTGGGCGCGGCTGGTGTTCCTGAACCCGGACTACCGGGAGCTGTTCGTGGAGTGGGACCAGAAGGCGTACGACATGGTCGGCTATCTGCGGATGGACGCCGGTGACCACCCGGAGGACCCGCGGCTGTCCGCCCTGGTCGGGGAGCTGTCGGTGAAGAGCGAGGAGTTCCGGACGCTGTGGGCGGCCCACGACGTGAAGGAGAAGAGCCACGGCGTCCAGCGGGTGCGGCATCCGCTGGTGGGTGAACTGACGCTGCAGTGGGAGTCGTTCCGCCCGGCCGCGGACACCGAGCAGTCGCTGGTCACCTACTTCGCGGAGCCGGGCTCCCCTTCGGCGGAGGCGCTGCGGCTGCTGGCGAGCTGGGGCGCGGACGCCCGGGAGCAGGGCGCGGACACCGCGGCCCCGTGACGCTCGTTGGCCGACGCGGGGCCGGCCAGGCCCGCCGCGCACACGCTTGTTCACTTGTCTGCGCAGGATTCCCCCCTGGCGGAGTTGCCGGGTGACCGGGCGTCACCCGGCCGGGGCCGGCCGAGGGATGAGCCCGTGGGGCGAAACGGCCGATGCCCCCGTCCGCTCCCGGAGGAGGGGACGGGGGCATCGGCCCGCGTGGGGTGGGTGCTCCGTGTCCGGAGGGCGGCGTCAGACGGCCGAGCCCGCCTTCCACTGCTCCCAGCTCATGTTCCAGCCGTTGAGGCCGTTGTCCGGGGCGATGGTCTTGTCACCGGTGTTCTGGACGACGACCACGTCACCGACGATCGAGTTGTCGTAGAACCAGGCACCCGGCGTGTTCGGGTCGCCTGCGCCCTTGGCGTCGGCCAGACCGACGCAGCCGTGGCTGGTGTTGACGCTGCCGAAGATGGACTTGGCGCCCCAGTAGTTGCCGTGGATGAAGGTGCCGGAGGTGCTCAGACGCATGGCGTGCGGCACGTCCTTGATGTCGTACTCGCCCTTGCCGTCGTCGTCGGTGAAGCCGACCGTCGCGCCGTTCATCCGGGTCTCCTTGAACTTCTCGGAGATCACCATCTGGCCCTCGTACGTCTTGTTCTCGGGCGCGCCGGCGGAGATCGGGATGGTCTTGACGGTCTTGCCGTTCTGCGTGACCTTCATCTGCTTGGTCTCGGCGTCGACGTAGGAGACCTGGTTGCGGCCGATCTTGAAGGTGACCGTCTTCTGCTGGACGCCGTAGACGCCCTCGGCGCCCTCGACACCGTCGAGCGCCAGCTTCAGCGTGACGGTGGAGTTCTCCTGCCAGTACTCGTCGGGCCGGCAGTCCATGCGGTTGGCGTTGAACCAGTGGCAGGCGACCTCCTGGCCGCTGCTGCTGGAGACGGTGATGCCCTTCTGGACCGCGGCCTTCTCGGTGATCGCCTTGTCGAAGTTGATCGACACCGGCATGCCGACACCGACCGTGGTGCCGTCGTCCGGCGTGAAGTTGGCGATGAAGCTGTTGTCCGGGGAGACCGTCGTGAACGACGCGTTCTCGTGCGCGGCGAGGCCCTCGGAGTCCTCGGCGGTGGCCGCCAGCTTGTAGGTGGTGGCGCGCTCGAGCTGGACGCTGGGCTTCCAGCTCTTCTTGTCGGCGGATATCTCGCCTTCGACGGCCGTGCCGTCGGCGGTGGTCATCTTCACCTCGGTCAGCGTGCCCTTGCTCACGGTGACGGCGGCGGAGTTGTTGATGGAGGCGTTGTCGGAACCGTCCTTCGGCGTGATCTTGATCTGCGCCTCGGACGACTTCTTGGCCGCCGCCTCGTCCACCTGCGCCTGCGAGGTGTCCTTGCCGTCGCTGCCCGAGTCGCCGCCCCCCGAACACGCCGAGAGCACGAGCACTCCGCCGAGCAGAGCGGACGCGGCCGCCAAGCCCCTGCGCCGCTTACCGTCCGTCATCACACGCTTCTCCATCGTTGCCGAATCCCAACCCCACGAGCCCCCTGCGCGATACCGAGGGCACTCGTCCACAATCTTCAACGCTACGACCGGATGATCCGGTTCCCCACGGCCCGGAGGTGTGGGACTCACCACGCCCTCGGGGCGGTCGACGGGACACCGGTCCGCGCCCTCCTGTGAGACGTCACGCCCCCGGCCGCGGTTGCCGACCGGGGTCACGTTTTTCCCGAGCCGCCTCAATGCGCCCGGTCCGCCCCGTCCTCGTCGTCGCGGTAAAAGTCCTCGTCGAACTCTCCGTCATCTTCGTCATCTTCCCCGCCGAGGTCCCATTGAGGCGAGTCCGGGTCGTAGTCGATCCGCTCGCTGCTCCAGGAGGCCTGCAGGAGTTCGACCCCCGGCACCTCGCTGACCAGGTCGAAGGGATCCACCAGTGAGGCGAGGGCCTCCGCGGTGTCCTCCGTCACAGCGCTCTCGGCGTGTGCCCGTTCGCCGTCCGGCACCTCGACCTCGTCCGCGATCCGGCGCAGCGCGGCCCCGGTCACCGCGTCCTCGTCGTCGATCTCGAGTACGAGCTCGACGCGAAGCCGTACAAACCGTGATGTCTCTGGAGTACTCATCCCCGGAGCGTACGGCCAAGAGCTCCCGTGACTTTCCTGTGACCCGCGACTTTCACTACCATCGGCCCACACGGCCAATTCGCCAGCGCCACAAGGGGATCGATATTCCGTGTCATCCGCGCTCCGTCCGTTGCTGACCGCCACCGCCGCGGGCACCCTGCTGTGCGCCCTGTGGTTCGTCCCGTCCGCGAACGCGACATCGGACACCCCGGCGGGGGACGCGCCGTCGTCGAGCCCCTCCCCGCAGGTCACCGAGCAGGCGAGAGCCGTGAACGGCGCCACGTCGGCGTCCTTGGAGAGCACCGGCCAGGAGGTCCGGCTCGCGGACACCGGCAGCTTCGACAGCACCCCGTACATCGTCGGCGGCACGGTCTCGCTCGCCCTCGGTGCCGGCTTCGTCGTCTA
The DNA here is from genome assembly GCF_984686075.1 of Streptomyces speibonae. NCBI lineage: Bacteria > Bacillati > Actinomycetota > Actinomycetes > Kitasatosporales > Streptomycetaceae > Streptomyces > Streptomyces speibonae. The sequence continues at coordinate 3,043,043 of NZ_OZ480260.1, forward strand.
CTCGGTGCGCCGGGAGCGGCTGGAGTTCTGACCAGGGTTCATCGGCCCTGGGGCCCCGCGCCTCCCGCGGGGCCCGGCCGGGTCAGCGCAGCGGCCCGGTGACCGACTCCACGGCGGCGACCAGCCGCCCGTCCCGCACGAACGCGTCGGCCGCTGCGAGGTCGGGCGCCAGATGGCGGTCGGGTCCGGGGCCGCCCACCCCCGCCCGTCGTACCGCCTCGATGACGGCCCGCGTCGCCGGGGCCGGCGTCAGCCCTTCGCGCAGTTCGACGGCGCGCGTGGCGGTGTACAGCTCCACGGCGACGACCCGGGTGAGGTTGTCGACGGCGGTGCGCAGTTTGCGGGCGGCCGACCAGCCCATGGAGACGTGGTCCTCCTGCATCGCCGAGGAGGGGATCGAGTCCGCCGACGCCGGTACGGCGAGCCGCTTCAGCTCGGCGACCAGGGCGGCCTGGGTGTACTGGGCGATCATCAGGCCGGAGTCGACACCGGCGTCGTCGGCGAGGAACGGCGGCAGTCCGTGGCTGCGGTTCTTGTCCAGCAGCCGGTCGGTGCGGCGCTCGGCGATGGAGGCCAGGTCGGCGACGGCGATGGCGAGGAAGTCCAGGACATAGGCGACGGGCGCCCCGTGGAAGTTCCCGTTGGACTCCACCCGGCCTCCCCCAGAGCCGAAAACCTGGGAGGTACCCCCAGGCAGTACGACGGGATTGTCGACGGCGGAGGCGAGTTCACGCTCGGCGACCAGCCGGGCGTGGGCCAGCGTGTCGCGTCCGGCGCCGGCGACCTGGGGGGCGCAGCGCACGGAGTAGGCGTCCTGGACCCGGGGGGCGTCGTCCTGGTGATGCCCCGTCAGCCCCGAACCCTTCAGTACGGCGAGCATGTTGGCGGCGCTGGCGGCCTGGCCGGGGTGCGGGCGGATGGCGTGCAGCTCGGGGGCGAGCACCTTGTCGGTGCCGAGGAGGGCCTCCAGGCTGAGGGCGGCCGTGACATCGGCGGACTTGTAGAGGAGGTCCAGATCGGCGAGGGCCATGACCAGCATGCCGAGCATGCCGTCGGTGCCGTTGAGGAGGGCGAGTCCTTCCTTCTCGCGCAGTTCGACGGGGTGGATGCCGTGTTCGGCGAGCAGGTCACCGGCCGGCCGCACGGTCCCGTCGGGGCCCTCGGCCTCCCCCTCGCCCATCAGCGTGAGGGCGCAGTGGGAGAGCGGGGCCAGGTCGCCGGAGCAGCCCAGGGAGCCGTACTCGTGGACGACCGGGGTGATCCCGGCGTTGAGCACGTCGGCCATCGTGCGCGCGACCTCGGGGCGGACCCCGGTGCGGCCGGAGCAGACGGTCTTCAGCCGGAGGAACATCAGAGCCCGGACGACTTCCCGCTCGACGCGGGGGCCCATGCCCGCGGCGTGCGAACGGACGATGTTGCGCTGCAGCTGAGCACGCAGCTCCGGGCTGATGTGCCGGGTCGCCAGGGCGCCGAAGCCGGTGCTCACCCCGTAGACGGGATCCGGCTTGGCGGCCAGCGCGTCCACGATCTCGCGGGACGCGGTGAGGGCGGCCACCGCCTCCGCGGACAGTTCGACGCGGGCACCGCCGCGCGCCACGGCGAGCACATCGGACGCGGTCACGCCCGCCGTCCCCACCACCACAGTGTGCATATCCATATTCAGGAGCGTACGCAGTGAATTCCACGGTGTCACCCCTGGACTCCCCGCTCACCCCTTACCGACTACGTCACACCTACGGCGAATGCCGCCCCCGGAACCGGCGCCGCTCCCCGTCCGACGCCCGCGGCGGCTCGTCCGCGAGCCGGACGACGGGATCGTCCGGCCCCCCCCGCCCGGCCACCACGGGATGGACGGCCCGCTCGGCCTTGGCCCGGTACTGCGCCGCGTCGGCCAGCCGGAACAGCCGCCGGGCGGAGTGCACCGGCCCGATCGGATCCTCGGTGGACGCCACCCCGCAGGCCACACCGTCCCCGATGCCCAGCTCCACGGCCCGCCGGCACACCTCGTCGGCCGCCTTGACCACCTCGTCGGCCGGCGGCCCCACCACCAGCAGACAGAACTCGTCCCCGCCCAGCCGCGCCGCCAGCGCCCCGGGCAGCATGGCCCCGCACAGCGACAGCACGGTCCCGAACCGCTCGAGCAGCCGGTCCCCCACGGCATGCCCCAGCGTGTCGTTGACCCGCTTCAGCCCGTTCAGATCGCACACGACCAGGCTGACCACGGCCCCGTCCCGCCGGTGCCGCTCCACGGCCTCGTCCAGCCGGGCGTCCACGGCGCGCCGGTTGGCCAGCCCGGTCAGCGAGTCCGTGAAAGCCAGCCGCCGGGCCTCCTCCAGCCGCTCCGTCTGCGCGATCCCGGCGGCCACCACGGCGGCCAGCACCGTCGCGAAGTCGGCGTCCGCCCGGCCGAAGACGGGCACCCCGGCCGGCCGGGCCACATACAGCTCGCCCCAGGCCCGCCCGTGCAGCACGACCGGCGCGACCACACAGCACCCGCGCCCCCGCCGCCGCAGCGCCGCGACCCGCTGGTGGCAGTACCCGGGCCGCCCCGCCGAGGTCCCCTCGGCGGTCTCCACCCATGCGTCGGGCTCACCGCCCCCCGCCCACCGCTCATGGAGGAACTCGGTGATCTCGGCGAACTGGTGCACCGGATAGGACTCGTCCTCCGGGAACTCCTCCTCCCCCTCGGCCAGCTCCCCGACGTTCACCAGCACCCGCAGCCGCCCGAGCTCGCGCTCCCACACCGACAGCGCGGCGAAGCTGCCGCCCAGCGCCCGGCAGGCCCCACCGGCCGCGGCCCGCCAGGACTCCCGCGAACTGTGCGCGGCGGCCATGCCCTGGGCCAGCGCCACCACGGCCGCCAGCCGGCTCTCCTCACCCATCCCCCCAGATTAAGGATGTTCAGCCCAAATAGGGACATCAGGATGATGACGAACCGCATTCACGTGATCACTCTCCGGGCCACTGCGGCGGGCGCTTCTCGTTGAAGGCGGCCACCCCCTCCGCCCGGTCGCCCGAGAAGGCCACCGACCGCCAGGCGGCATCCTCGACCTCGAGCCCGGCGGCCAGATCCAGCCCATGCCCCAGCCGCAGCGCCCGCTTGGCCGCCCGCAGCCCCACCGGCGAGTTCGCGGCGATCCGGGCCGCCATGGCGAGCGCCTCCTCGCGGTCCCGCCCCTCCTCCACCAGCACATCGACCAGCCCCAGCTCCCGGGCCTCACCGGCCTCCACCCGGCGCGCGGTGAAGATCAGCTCCGCGGCACGGGCCGCACCCACCCGCCGGGGCAGCAACTGCGTACCGCCCCCGCCCGGAATCACGCCCACCGACACCTCCGGCAGCCCCAGGACCGCCGTACCGTCCGCGACGATCACATCGCACGACAGGGCCAGCTCGAACCCGCCCCCCAGCGCGAACCCGTGCACGGCCGCCACCGTCGGCACGGGCAGCTCGAGCACCCCGGTGTACGCGCCCCGCGCGACGGGCCGCTGACGCACCAGATCGGCGTCACTGAAGGAATTGCGCTCCTTGAGATCGGCGCCCACGCAGAACGCCCGCTCGTGCGTCGAGGTCAGCACCACCGCCCGCACGCCACGGTCCTCCGCCAGCGCCGCACAGGCCCCGGCGACGGAACGGGCCATCTCGGTCGACACGGCGTTCATGGCCTTGGGCCGGTCGAGGACGAGCTCCGCGACATGCCCCTGCTCGTGCCGGCGCACCAGCACGAACTCCCCGAACCGTTCCTCACTCATGACAGCCTCCGGTTAACGCGGGTTAACATCGCTCGTCCCGATCATCGCAGCCGGGGCCCGCCCGGAAAAGGGCGCACGTCCAGTTCCCTCGTCACCCCCCGCCCACCCGTTCGAGTGACATCGGGCCGACTCGGGCCCCGCCCTCCGTGGGAGCGCATAGCGTCCGCAGCGCGGCGCGTCGGGGGCGCGCGGCAGGGGAGGAAGAGCAATGAGGACAGCGCCCGCACCGCACACGGCCGAACGGCCCGCCCCGTTACCCCGCGCCCGGGGCCGTCACCGCAAGCCCCGCCCCCGCAAGGTCCTGCTGGCCGCGGGCGGCCTGGCCCTGGCCGCCGGCGCCGTGACCCTGATCCGCCTCACCTCGGCACCCGACGGCGGGCCGGGCACCGGCGTGGAGGCCGTCCCCCGCCCCACCACGGAACGGCCGGTCCCCACCACGGCGCCGCCGAACGCCCGGACCACGACACCGTCCCCCGAGGCGACCCCGTCCTCCCCCGAGGCCCTGGGCGGCCCGCACACGTCCCCCCTCGAAACACCCGAGCGGCCCTCGCCCCCCAACACCCCCTCGGCGGAGACACCCCCGACATCGACCCCACCCCCCGCAACCACCCGACCCGCCACAACCCGCACTCCCGCAGCAGAGCCCCCACCCGCCCCCCGGAAGCCGCCGCACCACCCGGACCGACCGACCCCCACACCCGAGCCCGAGCCGGAACAGGAACCCACCCGTCCCCCGGGCCTGTGCGTACCGATCATCGGCCTGTGCGTGGGCGGCGCGGGCTAGGACGAAGCGGAGGGTGCGGCCCCGTTCCGGCGGGTGAGCAGCCAGGGCTCCACCACACCCAGCCCACGCACCGGCCGCTGCCACATCGGCTGGAGCGCGAACCGGTACGCCGGCGGCTCCTCGCCCTCCTTCTCCGCCGCGTTCACCGCCTCGGCCGCCGCCGCCTCGGAGGCGGGCGCGTCCCCGGTACGGATCAGCTCCTCGGCGAACGCCGTGTCGACGAGCACGGCGTCGCGCGGGGCTATGGAGGTGAGCCGCGACGCCAGGTTCACGGTCGTACCGAACACATCACCCATCCGGGTGGTCACGGTGCCGAACGCCATGCCGACCCGCAGCTCGGGCATGGTCTCGTCGTTCGCCATGGTCTCGATCAGACGCATCGCGATCTCGGCGGCGGTGCCGGCGTCGTCGGCGGCGTAGAGCACCTCGTCGCCCAGCGTCTTGATGAGCCGCCCGCCGCGCGCCGCGACCAGGTCGGCGGCGGTGGTCTCGAAGGCCTCGACGAGCTCGCCGAGCTCTTCCTCCTCCATCCGCCGGGTCAGCCGCGTGAACCCCACGAGGTCCGCGAAGGCGACGGCCAGCCGCCGGTCGACCATCTCCTCGTCGTCGGCCCCCTGCACGACCCGGCCGGCGGACGCGGCGAGCTGCCGCCGCCAGACGTACACCAGGAACTCCTCCAGCTCGGGCAGGAGCAGCTCGACGATCGGATACGTGACCTCGGTGCGGGTCATGCCCGGCTCGGGCGGCTCGGTCAGACCTTCCAGGAAGGAGTCGATCTGCCATTCGGCCAGCCGTGCGGTGGTCTGCCCGGTGGACCGTGCCACCTGCACCGCCATGGCCTCGCTGAGCAGCCCCGCCTCCACCAGACCGGCGAGGCGGCGCAGAGCGAGTACGTCCGCTTCCGTCAGCGCCTTGGCCTGGCCGACGTCGGCGAAGCCCATCGCCCGCCAGAAGCGGGTGGCCAGCTCCATGGTGACGCCGGCGCTGCGGGCGGCCTGAAACGGTGTGTAACGGCGCTCGGCGCCCAGAATGAGCTGCTCGAGGCGCAGAGCAAGCGGATCCTCGCCGGCGCCCTGCGCGTCCGTTCCGGAACCCGAGTCGTCGACGGTCACGCGTTGCTGCCCTTCCGATCTGCCACGGCCATGTATCGACCGGGCTCAACTCTACGGCAGGTGTGCGCCAGCTCACTCGGTTAGGTTGAGCCGGGGGTTGATCGAGACACCGTGCGTGCACGCCGGCCGTGTGGGTGTGGGCCGGGGGGTGCTGCACAGCCGGCGCTTCTGCAGGTGCCCTGCGTTGGTGCGGGCCGGGGGGTGTTCGCGCAGCCCGGCGCTTACGGGGTGCCTCCCCCACTCTCGGCTTCTCGAGCGGGAGGTACCCCCATCGCCCACCCTCCCCCACTCTCGGCTCCGCTCGAGCGGGAGGTACCCCCATGAGCGGGGGGACCCCCATCGCCCTGGGGGTACCTCCCAGGCCCTTCAGGCACTGGGGGAGGCACGACTGCCCGCGGATCGCGGGGCTCGCGCGGATCGCGCGTACGGCGCGGATCACGCGGAGGGCGCGGATCACGCGGACGGCGCGGATGGCGGGAAGCGGCGGCGCGCAGCCCGCAGCCGCGCGGCAGGCGCCGACGGCGAGGAGGGGGCGGGGCGGGGGTGTGCGCCCGCAGTGGCTGGCGCGTCCGCGCCGCTCAGCCCCACCAACAAGCACAATCGCGCCAGTCCGAGGACGTACACCCCCGTCCCGCCCCCGCACCACCCACCCACCGTGGGCGCTACCCAAGCCCCCACCCCACCCGCACCTGCGCCGCAGGCGTCAAGCGGTCAAGCAGGCCGCAGGTGGACGATGTCGCCCGCCCCCACCGGCTCCTGCACCCCCGCCCCCGTCGCCAGCACCAGCCGCCCGTCGCCGTCCACGGCCACGGCCTCCCCCACCACCGCCCGGTCCCCCGGCAGCTCCGCCCGCACTTCCCGCCCGAGCGTCGCGCACCCCGCCGCGTACGTCTCCTGCAAACCGCACGCCCCCGCGTCCCCGCCCGCGGCCCGCCACCGCCCGTACCACTCCTCCAGCGCCCGCAGCACCGCCCGCAACAGCGGATCCCGGTCCGTGCTCACCGCCCCCGCCAGCGCCAGCGACCCCGCCGTGGGCACCGGCAGCTCGTCCGCCCGCAGGCTGACGTTGATCCCCACACCGATCACCACCCCGTCGTCCCCGGCCCGCTCCGCCAGGATCCCGCCGGCCTTCCGCTCCTCTCCCCCGACGGTGACCAGCAGGTCATTGGGCCACTTCAGCGCCGTATCGACCCCCGCGGCCCGCGACACCCCGGTCGCCACCGCGACCCCGGTGAGCAACGGCAGCCAGCCCCACCGCGCCACCGGCACCTCCGCGGGACGCAACAGCACGGAGAAGAACAGCCCCGACCGGGCCGGCGCCGTCCACCGCCGGTCGAGGCGCCCCCGCGCGGCGCTCTGCTCCTCGGCGACGAGAACGACCCCTTCCTCAAGCCGCCCCCCGGCCGCCCGGCCCGCCCGACCTGCCCGGTCCACCCGGTCCACCAGGTCGGAATTGGTCGACCCGGTACGCTCCACCACCTCCACCTGCCGCCACAGCGCCCCCTCCCGCACCAGCCCCCGCCGCAACACGGACGCATTGAGCGGAGGCCGGTCCAGGTCGGACCAACGGCTGCGGGCGGACCGCGCGGATTCGGAGTCATCTCGGGGCGTCATGCAACCCACACTAGGTGTGGGAAACACCGCACTGCCGAACGGATGACCCCCTACTACGCTACGGATGAGTAACCGTCCCCCCTTTTGAGCAGGCAGGGAGCCGCATCCCGATGTCCGAGCCGGAAGAGCAGCAGCCTGACATTCACACGACCGCGGGCAAGCTCGCGGATCTCCGGCGTCGTATCGAAGAGGCGACGCACGCCGGCTCCGCACGCGCCGTCGAGAAGCAGCACGCCAAGGGCAAGCTGACGGCCCGTGAGCGGATCGACCTCCTGCTCGACGAGGGGTCCTTCGTCGAACTGGACGAGTTCGCCCGGCACCGCTCCACCAACTTCGGCCTCGACGCCAACCGCCCCTACGGCGACGGCGTCGTCACGGGCTACGGCACCGTCGACGGCCGCCCGGTCGCCGTCTTCTCCCAGGATTTCACCGTCTTCGGCGGAGCCCTCGGCGAGGTCTACGGCCAGAAGATCGTCAAGGTCATGGACTTCGCCCTCAAGACCGGCTGCCCCGTCATCGGCATCAACGACTCCGGCGGCGCCCGCATCCAGGAGGGCGTGGCCTCCCTCGGCGCGTACGGCGAGATCTTCCGCCGCAACACCCTCGCCTCCGGAGTGGTCCCGCAGATCAGCCTGGTCGTCGGCCCCTGCGCGGGCGGCGCGGTCTACTCCCCCGCGATCACGGACTTCACGGTCATGGTCGACCAGACGAGCCACATGTTCATCACCGGCCCGGACGTCATCAAGACCGTCACCGGCGAGGACGTCGGCTTCGAGGAACTCGGCGGCGCCCGCACCCACAACGCCACCTCGGGCGTGGCCCACCACATGGCCGGCGACGAGAAGGACGCGATCGAGTACGTCAAGCAGCTCCTGTCCTACCTGCCGTCCAACAATCTCTCCGACCCCCCGGCGTTCCCGGAGGAGGCGGACCTGACCGTCACCGACGAGGACCGGGAACTCGACACGATCGTCCCGGACTCGGCGAACCAGCCCTACGACATGCACGCCGTCATCGAGCACGTCCTGGACGACGGCGAGTTCTTCGAGACCCAGGCGCTCTACGCGCCCAACATCGTCACGGGCTACGGCCGCGTCGAGGGCCGCCCCGTCGGCATCGTCGCCAACCAGCCGATGCAGTTCGCCGGCTGCCTGGACATCACCGCGTCCGAGAAGGCGGCCCGGTTCGTCCGGACCTGCGATGCCTTCAACGTCCCGGTGATCACGTTCGTCGACGTCCCGGGCTTCCTGCCGGGCGTGGACCAGGAGCACGACGGCATCATCCGCCGCGGCGCCAAGCTGATCTTCGCCTACGCCGAGGCCACGGTCCCGCTGATCACCGTGATCACCCGCAAGGCCTTCGGCGGCGCGTACGACGTCATGGGCTCCAAGCACCTGGGCGCCGACCTCAACCTGGCGTGGCCCACCGCCCAGATCGCGGTGATGGGCGCGCAGGGCGCCGTCAACATCCTGCACCGGCGCACCATCGCCGAGTCGGGGGACCCGGACGAGGCCCGCGCCCGGCTGATGCAGGAGTACGAGGACACCCTCCTCAACCCCTACGTGGCGGCCGAGCGCGGCTACGTCGACGCGGTGATCATGCCGTCCGACACCCGCCGCCACATCGTCCGCGGGCTGCGCCAGCTGCGCACCAAGCGCGAGAGCCTGCCCCCGAAGAAGCACGGCAACATCCCCCTGTAGAACTCCGCTGAACCCCGCTGCAGAACCCCGCCCCCCAGACAGGAGCCGTCGTGATCAAGGTCGTACGGGGCAACCCGACCCCGGAGGAGCTGGCCGCCGCACTGGCGGTGGTCAGGGCGCGCGCCGCGGCGGCAGCCACCGTGCCGTCCGGCGCGCCCGCGCCCCGCGACTCCTGGTCCGACCCGTCCCGCATCGCCGCCCGCCCGCTGCCCCATCCGGGGCCGGCGGCGTGGTCGCGGACGTACTGGCCGGGCGCGTGACGCCGGCAACTTGAGTACGCGTACTCAGGCGTCCCGCGCCGGCTCGGCGCGACGCTGGTGGCATGCTGTGGTCCGACCCCGAGAACGAGCCGCCGAAGGAACTGCGCGACACGCAGGACATGCTGCGGCGGCTGGGCGTTCTGGTGGCTCTGGCCATGGTGCTCGCCATGCTCGTGATCGGCGCGAGGTGAGGCGTCCGGGCGGCGTCGATACGCTGACCGCATGACAGATCACCCGCGCCGCCGTCTCGTGCTCGCCTCCAAGTCCCCCGCCCGGCTCGGACTGCTCCGCCAGGCCGGACTGGCTCCCGAGGTGGTCGTCAGCGGGGTCGACGAGGACGCCGTCACCGCCCCCACCCCGGCCGAACTGGCCCTCGCCCTGGCCGAGGCCAAGGCGTCCGTCGTCGCCGCGAAACCCGAGGTCAAGGGCGCGCTCGTGATCGGCTGCGACTCGGTCCTCGAGCTGGACGGCGAGGCCCTCGGCAAGCCCGCGGACCCCGAGGAGGCCACCGCGCGCTGGAAGGCCATGCGCGGCCGCGCGGGCACGCTCCAGACCGGCCACTGCGTCTGGGACACCCTCAGCGGCCGCTACAGCTCCGCCACCGCCTCCACCGTCGTCCGCTTCGGCGATCCCACCGACGAGGAGATCGCCGCCTACGTGCGGTCCGGCGAACCGCTCCACGTCGCCGGGGCGTTCACCCTGGACGGCCGTTCGGCGCCGTTCATCGACGGCATCGACGGCGACCACGGCAACGTGATCGGCATCAGCCTGCCGCTGGTCCGGCGGCTGCTGGGCGAACTGGGTGTGGGCATCACGGAGCTGTGGGCGCCGCAGGAGGGATGACGGGAGAGCCGTCGCCGCCCCCCGGGCCCTTGCTGCCGCCCGACCCCTCGCTGCCGCCTGAACCCTCGTCACCCCTCGCGCCACCGGGGCCCCCGGCGCCCTCCTCCGGAGCGGTGCCGGCGGGTTCGTCCGGACGGCCGTCGTACGTCATCAGGAGCAGTACGACGAGCCCGAGGACGACCACCATGTAGAGGAACGCGGTCCAGCCGATCAGCCCCCACGCGAACGCGCCCAGCAGCCCGTGCACCACCGCGGCGCTGATCAGCAGCACGCGTCCGAAGCCGGCCGGCGCCCGGTCGCGCAGCGCGACCAGCAGGGCCACCAGGCCGCACAGGGCGAAGTAGAGCCCGAAGACGACTCCGCCGGCCTTCGAGGACACCGACATCATGTCCGGGTCGAGCCCCGCCAGCGACATGTCCTGCCGGTCGACGACGACGCCCAGGAACCAGTTCACCGCCGCGATGCCGAGCGCCTCGGCGAACAGTACGAGCGCCACGACCCACGCCACCGGTCTGCGCACCACCGGCCCCCACCCTCTTTCGAGCACGACTGCGGTTACCCCGAGTATGTTCGGGCCGACGCGAAGGCTACTGCCGGGTAAACCTCGGTACAAGGGTTCTGCGAAGGGCAAAGAATCATTGGGCCATTCGTAGGGACTCCACAAAGAAACGGAGTGGGCCGCAGCACGCTCTTACAGAGACCTTGACCACAGCGGGCGGCTAGGGTTTCCGGGAGGAGTCCTGCGTACCGAGGTGCGACAAGGGATTTCGCAGGTCGAGCAAGCCTCGTATCACGCTCCGTGTGGGCAAGCTCACCACTGGGGACGGGTCGATGTGCCGTGTCGGCAGTCCCTAAACTCGGCTTGTTTCAAGGAGGGAGCCTCAATCGTGCGCAAGGTGCTCATCGCCAACCGTGGCGAAATCGCTGTCCGCGTTGCCCGGGCCTGCCGGGATGCCGGAATCGCGAGCGTTGCCGTCTACGCCGACCCGGACCGGGACGCTCTGCATGTCCGCGCCGCGGATGAGGCGTTCGCCCTGGGCGGTGACACTCCCGCCACCAGTTACCTCGACGTGGACAAGGTACTGAAGGCCGCGCGCGAGTCGGGGGCGGACGCCGTCCACCCGGGTTACGGCTTCCTCTCCGAGAACGCCGACTTCGCCCAGGCGGTGCTGGACGCCGGGCTGATCTGGATCGGCCCGCCGCCGCAGGCGATCCGCGATCTGGGTGACAAGGTCGCCGCCCGGCACATCGCCCAGCGCGCGGGCGCTCCGCTGGTGGCGGGTACGCCCGATCCGGTGAGCGGCGCGGAGGAAGTCGTCGCCTTCGCCGAGCAGCACGGGCTGCCGATCGCCATCAAAGCCGCGTTCGGTGGCGGCGGGCGTGGTCTGAAGGTCGCCCGGACGCTGGAGGAAGTACCGGAGCTGTACGAATCCGCCGTGCGCGAGGCCGTGGCCGCGTTCGGGCGGGGCGAGTGCTTCGTCGAGCGCTACCTGGACAAGCCGCGGCACGTGGAGACGCAGTGCCTGGCGGACCGTCACGGCAACGTGGTCGTCGTGTCGACGCGCGACTGCTCGCTGCAGCGGCGGCACCAGAAGCTGGTGGAGGAGGCTCCGGCCCCGTTCCTGTCCGACGCGCAGGTGGCCGAGCTGTACTCGGCGTCCAAGGCCATCCTGAAGGAGGCCGGCTACGTCGGTGCGGGCACCGTGGAGTTCCTCGTGGGCCTCGACGGGACGATCTCGTTCCTCGAGGTGAACACGCGTCTTCAGGTGGAGCACCCGGTGACCGAGGAGGTCGCGGGCATCGACCTCGTACGGGAGATGTTCCGCATCGCGGACGGCGAGGAGCTGGGGTACGGCGACCCGGAGCTGCGGGGCCATTCGTTCGAGTTCCGCATCAACGGTGAGGACCCGGGGCGCAACTTCCTGCCGGCGCCGGGCACGGTCACGACGTTCGCCGCGCCGTCCGGCCCGGGTGTCCGGCTGGACGCGGGCGTGGAGTCCGGATCGGTCATCGGTCCGGCGTGGGACTCGCTGCTGGCGAAGCTGATCGTCACCGGCCGTACCCGCGAGGAGGCGCTGCGGCGGGCCGCCCGTGCGCTGGACGAGTTCCGGGTCGAGGGGATGGCCACGGCGATCCCGTTCCACCGTGCGGTGGTGAAGGACCCGGCGTTCGCCCCCGAACTCACCGGTTCCGACGACCCGTTCACGGTCCACACCCGCTGGATCGAGACGGAGTTCGTCAACGACATCAAGCCGTTCGCCGCCGCGGTGGATGCCGAGGCGGACGAGGACGCGGGCCGCGAGACGGTGGTCGTCGAGGTCGGCGGCAAGCGGCTGGAGGTCTCCCTTCCGGCGTCGCTGGGGATGTCCCTGGCGCGTACGGGTCTTGCGGCGGGCGCCAAGCCGAAGCGGCGGGCGGCGAAGAAGTCCGGGCCGGTGGCCTCGGGCGACACGCTGGCCTCTCCGATGCAGGGCACGATCGTGAAGATCGCCGTGGAGGAGGGGCAGGAGGTCAAGGAGGGCGACCTGGTCGTCGTCCTGGAGGCCATGAAGATGGAGCAGCCCATCAACGCGCACCGGTCGGGCACGATCAAGGGCCTGAGCGCGGAGGTGGGGGCGTCGGTGACGTCCGGCGCGGCGATCTGCGAGATCAAGGACTGACCAGGCACACGCCTGCGGCGCAGCTGCGGGTCCGGTGGGGGTGCGCGTAGCGCCCACGGCGGGTGGGGGTGCGGGGCCGGGGCGGGGGTGTACGTCCTCGGACTGGCGCGACTGTGCTTGTTGGTGGAGGTGGCCGGCGCGGACGCGCCAGCCACTGCGGGCGCACACCCCCGCCCCGTCCCCTCCCCGCCGTCGGCGTCTGATCGACGCCCACTCCGATCCGCGCTTCGCGCCGCGCGCGACTGCGGCCGCCCATCCCGCCGCCGCTCCCGCGGTCCGCGGGCAGTCGTGCCTCCCCCAGTGCCTGAAGGGCCTGGGAGGTACCCCCAGGGCGATGGGGGTCCTCCCGCTCATGGGGGTACCTCCCGCTCATGGGGGTACCTCCCGCTCGAGCGAAGCCGAGAGTGGGGGAGGAGCCGAGAGTGGGGGAGGCACCCCGCAAGCGCCGGGCTGCGCAGACACCCCCCGGGCCGCACCAACGCCGGCCGGCGTTCACGCGCCTGCTGGGCAACGCGCCCCCTCGGCGTTCAGGGGCCCCGGGGTGGGCAACCCCCCGGAACCCGCTGCCCGCGCCGAGCGATCAGCGGCGGCGCAGATCCGCGACCCGCGCCCCCCGCTCACTCCCCTGCTCCCCCGCCCCCAACGCCACAGCCGCCCGCAGCCCCGGCCCCTGCCGCCGAGGCCCGGGCAGCGGCACATCCCGGCGCTGACGCGCCGACGGCGGCCCCTCACCCCCCGCCCCCGCGGAACCTCCCGGCGCCCCCGCGACAGCGATCTGCACGCCCTGGTCCGCCAGCGCCTGCAACTCCGTCCCCGCACGATCGTCGTGCGCGGGCGGCTCGTCCGTCACCAACCGCGTGATCAGATCCGTCGGCACCGTCTGGAACATCGTGTCCGTACCGAGCTTCGTGTGATCCGCGAGGATCACCACCTCCGCCGCGGCCTGCACCAGCGCCCGGTCGACGGACGCCGACAGCATGTTGGACGTGGACAGCCCCCGCTCCGCGGTCAGACCGCTGCCGGAGAGGAACGCCCGGGACACCCGCAGTCCCTGGAGGGACTGTTCGGCACCGCTGCCGACGAGGGCGTAGTTCGAACCGCGGAGCGTACCGCCGGTCATCACGACCTCCACCCGGTTGGCATGGGCCAACGCCTGGGCGACCAGCAGGGAGTTGGTGACCACGGTCAGTCCGGGCACCCGGGCGAGCCGGCGGGCCAGCTCCTGCGTGGTGGTACCCGCGCCGACCACGATGGCCTCGCCCTCTTCCACGAAGTTCGCGGCGAGGTCGGCGATAGCGGTCTTTTCGGCGGTCGCGAGATGAGACTTCTGCGGAAAACCGGACTCTCGCGTGAAACCGCCCGGAAGTACCGCACCGCCGTGCCGGCGGTCGAGGAGTCCTTCTGCCTCCAGCGCGCGCACGTCCCGCCGTACGGTCACTTCGGAGGTCTGGACGACGCGGGCGAGTTCACGGAGCGACACGGCCCCGTTCGCTCGCACCATTTCGAGGATCAATTGGCGACGTTCTGCAGCGAACACGAAACTGACAGTAACGCCAGCGACCGTCTGCTTTCAGCAGTTTGCGCTGAATAGCAGAAGTTGTTCGCACGGCCCCACACCAAGTGGTATAGGGCCCCGCGTTTCACGGTCAGGCCTCCACGCCCGTCTTCCTCGTGTGCAACTGCCGTGCCACCTCGGCGATCGAGCCGGACAGCGAGGGGTACACCGTGAACGCCTTCGCGATCTGCTCGACCGTCAGATTGTTGTCGACCGCGATCGAGATGGGGTGGATGAGTTCCGAGGCGCGCGGCGCCACCACGACACCGCCCACCACGATGCCGGTGCCCGGACGGCAGAAGATCTTGACGAAGCCGTCGCGGATGCCCTGCATCTTCGCGCGCGGGTTGCGCAGCAGCGGCAGCTTCACCACGCGGGCGTCGATCTTGCCGCCGTCGACGTCGGCCTGGGTGTAGCCCACCGTGGCGATCTCGGGGTCGGTGAAGACGTTCGAGGAGACGGTCTTGAGGTTGAGCGGGGCCACCGCGTCGCCCAGGAAGTGGTACATGGCGATACGTCCCTGCATCGCGGCCACCGAGGCGAGGGCGAAGACCCCGGTGACGTCACCGGCGGCGTAGACACCGGGGGCGGTGGTCCGCGAGACCTTGTCGGTCCAGATGTGGCCCGACTCCCGCAGCCTGACCCCGGCCTCCTCCAGGCCCATGCCCTCGGTGTTCGGGATGGCGCCCACGGCCATCAGGCAGTGCGACCCGGTGATGACCCGCCCGTCGGAGAGGGTCACCTCCACCCGGTCCCCGACCCGCTTCGCGGACTGGGCGCGGGAGCGCGCCATGACGTTCATGCCGCGGCGGCGGAAGACGTCCTCCAGCACGGCGGCCGCGTCCGGGTCCTCACCCGGCAGCACCCGGTCACGCGAGGACACCAGCGTCACCTTGGAGCCCAGGGCCTGGTAGGCACCGGCGAACTCGGCGCCCGTGACACCGGAGCCGACCACGATGAGCTCCTCGGGGAGCTCGTCGAGGTCGTAGACCTGGGTCCAGTTCAGGATGCGGTCGCCGTCGGGCCGGGCGTCCGGCAGTTCGCGCGGGTGGCCGCCGGTGGCGATGAGCACGGCGTCCGCGGTGAGGGTCTCCTCGCTGCCGTCGGCGGCGCGCACCACCACCTTGCGCGACCCGTCGAGCGCCTGCATGCCCTCCAGCCGGCCGCGCCCGCGCAGCACCCGCGCGCCGGCCCGGGTCACCGAGGCGGTGATGTCGTGCGACTGGGCGAGGGCGAGCCGCTTCACCCGCCGGTTGACCTTGCCCAGGTCCACGCCCACCACCCGGGCGGCCTGCTCGATGTGCGGGGTGTCGTCGGCGACGATGATCCCCAGTTCCTCGTACGACGAGTCGAAGGTGGTCATCACCTCGGCCGTGGCGATGAGGGTCTTGGACGGCACGCAGTCGGTGAGCACCGACGCACCGCCCAGGCCGTCGCAGTCGACGACGGTCACCTCCGCGCCGAGCTGCGCGGCGACCAGCGCCGCTTCGTATCCGCCGGGTCCGCCACCGATGATCACGATCCGAGTCACGTACTCCATTGTCCCGCACACTTCACCGTGCGACCGCCCGGGGGGCTCAGCCGTGGCCCCGCTGTTACAGGAGTGGCTGCCGTACCCTTCCCACCATGTCGCTCTACGCCGCGTACGCCGGCAACCTCGACGCCCGGCTGATGTCGCGCCGGGCACCGCACTCGCCGCTGCGCGCCACGGGCTGGCTGAACGGGTGGCGGCTGACGTTCGGGGGCGAGCACATGGGCTGGGAGGGTGCGCTCGCGACCCTCGTCGAGGATCCGATCTCGCAGGTCTTCGTGGCCCTGTACGACATCGCGCCGATGGACGAGGAGTCCCTGGACCGCTGGGAAGGGGGCGGCCTGGATCTCTACCGGCGCACGCGGGTGCGCGTCCACACCCTGGACGGCGAGGAGCGCGCCTGGACCTACGTCCTCAACGGCTACGAGGGCGGCCTCCCCTCCGCCCGCTACCTGGGCGAGATCGCCGACGCGGCCGAGTCCGCGGGCGCGCCCCACGACTATGTGATGGAACTGCGCAAACGCCCCTGCTGAGGGCCCCTCGTCGGAAACGACAAGACAACGATCGCCATCCCGTCGCCTTCCACATCTACGCGCGTAGGCGTTTAGCGGCTACCCTCGACGGCGTGAACGCTTCTCTTCTTCCGGACGACATCCAGGGCGACCCGTACGCCGCAGCCGACGCCGCCGCCGTGCGCCTGCGCGAACTCACCGGCGCCGAGACCCACGACGTCGCCCTCGTGATGGGCTCCGGCTGGGCCCCGGCCGTGGACGCCCTCGGCACCCCCGAGGCCGAGTTCCCGGTCACCGACCTGCCCGGCTTCCCGCCGCCGGCGGTCGAGGGCCACGGCGGCAGGGTCCGCTCGTACCGCGTCGGCGCGAAGCGCGCCCTGGTCTTCCTCGGCCGTACGCACTACTACGAGGGCCGGGGTGTCGCGGCCGTCGCCCACGGCGTCCGTACGGCGGTGGCCGCGGGCGCCAAGACCGTTGTCCTGACCAACGGCTGCGGCGGCCTGCGGGCGGGCATGCGCCCCGGGCAGCCGGTCCTGATCAGCGACCACATCAACCTCACGGCGACGTCCCCGATCGTCGGGGCGAACTTCGTCGACCTGACGGACCTGTACTCGCCGCGGCTGCGGGCGCTGTGCAAGGAGATCGACGCGAGCCTGGAGGAGGGGGTCTACGCCCAGTTCCCCGGGCCGCACTACGAGACTCCGGCGGAGATCCGGATGGCCCGGGTGATCGGCGCGGACCTGGTCGGCATGTCGACGGTTCTCGAGGCGATTGCCGCGCGGGAGGCGGGGGCGGAGGTGCTGGGGATCTCGCTGGTCACGAACCTGGCCGCGGGGATGACGGGTGAGCCGCTGAACCATGAGGAAGTTCTCCAGGCGGGCCGCGACTCCGCTACGCGCATGGGTTCCCTGCTGGCCCAGGTCCTCGGCCGCCTCTGACCACCGGCCGGCACGCATCCCACACGCCTGTGCGCAAACCAGGGCCCGGCCCACTGGCCACCCGGGCAACTGCCACGCCTCCGCCGCCTGGCGGTACGCCGCACAGCCGACGCCAAGCAGAGTGCCCTACGCCGGCGCGGACCGGGGACGTGTTGCACAGCCGGCGTTTGCACAGGCGCCCTGCGCCGGCGCGGGCCGGGGGGTGTTCGCGCAGCCCGGCGCCAACGGGGTGCCTCCCCCACTCTCGGCTTCGCTCGAGCGGGAGGTACCCCCATGAGCGGGGGACCCCCATCGCCCATGGGGGTGCCTCCCAGGCCCTTCAGGCTCTGGGGGAGGCACGACTGCCCGCGGATCGCGCGGGTGGCGGCAGCGGGCCGCGGATCGCAGGAGCGGCGCGGCGCCGCGGCCGGAGGTCCCCGGCCGCGGCGGCGCGGAAGGGGGATACCAGTGAGCCCTGGACGCCGGTCACCAGCCGCAGCGCCGCGGAAGGGGGATACCAGTGAGCCCTGGCCCGGTCGCCGACGGCGGGAGGGGGCGGGGCGGGGGTGTGCGCCCGCAGTGGCTGGCGCGTCCGCGCCGTTCACCTCCCGCCAACAAGCACAATCGCGCCAGTCCGAGGACGTACACCCCCGCCCCGCCCCCGCACCACCCACCCACCGTGGGCGTTACGCGCACCCCCACCCAACAGACAGCTGCGCCGCAGGCACACGACGCGCACCACACTCAACGAGAGGCTGACCGACCGTGCAAGACGACGCCCTCATCGCCCAGGCCCAGGCATGGCTCGCCGAGGACCCCGACCCGGACACCCGCGAGGAACTCGCCCGCCTCATCGACGCCGGCGACCACGCCGAGCTCGCGGCCCGCTTCAACGGCACCCTCCAGTTCGGCACCGCCGGCCTCCGCGGCGAACTCGGCGCCGGCCCCCTGCGCATGAACCGCTCCGTGGTCATCCGCGCCGCCGCGGGCCTCGCCGCGTACCTCAAGAAGCAGGGGACCCCCCACGGGGACGACACGGCCGGCCTCGTCGTCATCGGCTACGACGCCCGCCACAAGTCGCAGACGTTCGCCGAGGACACCGCCGCCGTCATGACCGGCGCCGGCCTGCGCGCGGCCGTACTCGACCGCCCCCTCCCCACCCCCGTCCTCGCCTTCGCTATAAGGCACCTCGGCGCGGTCGCCGGCGTGGAGGTCACCGCCAGCCACAACCCACCCCGCGACAACGGCTACAAGGTGTACCTCGGTGACGGCTCCCAGATCGTCCCCCCGGCCGACGCCGAGATCGCCGCCGAGATCGCCGCCGTCGCGTCCCTCACCACGGTCCCCCGCCCCACCGAGGGCTGGGAGACCCTCGACGACACCGTCCTGGACGCCTACCTCGCCCGCACCACCCACGTCCTGGCCGACGGCTCCGCCCGCACCGCCCGCACCGTCTACACCGCGATGCACGGCGTCGGCAAGGACACCCTCCTCGCCGCCTTCGACCGGGCAGGCTTCCCCGCCCCCGTCCTCGTCGCCGAGCAGGCCGACCCCGACCCGGAGTTCCCGACCGTCGCGTTCCCCAACCCGGAGGAGCCCGGCGCGATGGACCTCGCCTTCGCCAAGGCCCGCGAGACGAACCCCGACCTGGTCATCGCCAACGACCCCGACGCCGACCGCTGCGCCGCCGCCGTCAAGGACGGCGGCGACTGGCGCATGCTGCGCGGCGACGAGGTCGGCGCCCTGCTCGCCGCCCACCTGGTCCGCCGCGGAGCGACCGGCACCTTCGCGGAGTCGATCGTGTCGTCGAGCCTCCTCGGCCGCATCGCCGAGAAGGCCGGCCTCCCGTACGAGGAGACCCTGACCGGCTTCAAGTGGATCGCGAGGGTCGAGGGCCTGCGCTACGGCTACGAGGAGGCGCTCGGCTACTGCGTCGACCCGGACGGCGTACGGGACAAGGACGGCATCACGGCGGCGCTGCTCCTCACGGAACTGGCCTCCGAGCTCAAGGAGAGCGGCCGTACGCTCCTGGACCTGCTCGACGACCTCGCCGTGGAGCACGGCCTGCACGCCACGGACCAGCTCTCGGTCCGGGTGAAGGACCTCGGCCTCATCGCCTCCGCGATGCACCGCCTGCGCGCACAGCCGCCCACGGAGCTGGCGGGCCTGCCCATCACCAGGGCGGAGGACCTCACGCAGGGCACGGAGAAGCTCCCGCCCACGGACGGCCTGCGCTACACCCTGGACGGCGCACGCGTCGTCGTCCGCCCCAGCGGCACGGAGCCGAAGCTGAAGTGCTACCTGGAGGTGGTGATCCCGGTCGGGACGAAGGCCGGCCTCCCCGAGGCCCGGGCCCGCGCGGCCTCACTCCTCGAGCGGATCAAGCAGGACCTGTCCGAGGCAGCGGGCATCTAGAGCAGGCACCTCACGCGGGGCGGGCGGATCAACCCGCCCCGCACGAAAACCCTCACCCCACCCCCAGCAGCACCGCCAGCAACACGCCCCCCGCCACCGCCGGCCCCACGATCTCGTAGGCCCACCGCACGGACACCTCGCCCTGCGCGGCCTCGGCGTCCTTCCGCCACTCGTGCAGCTCACGCATCTCGGCCATGGCCCGGTCGCTCTCGGCCTGCCGCGGCGCCTCGGGAACACTCCCCGGCCCACTCCCCCGACCGGCACCCCCACCGGCACGTCCGCCGGCGTCACCCCCACGCCCCCCACGCTCACGCCGCGCCGCCTGCGCAGCCACCCGCGCCTCGTGCCGGGCCGCCCTGTTACGGGCCCGCAGGGAGACGGGCAGCGCCCACAGCTGGTACTTGGTGCCGGAGTCGTCGACGACCTCGTTGGAGAACCCGGACCGCAGCGAGGCGACCCGCCCCCAGGGCAGCACGATCACGCGGAACGGGTTGCGTACGCGCAGCCGGTCGTCGTTGACGTAGACGGCGGGACGCAGGGTGTAGGCGACGACCAGCGGGACCAGCAGAAGCATCGTGGCCAGGGAGAGCCAGGGGGTGCGGCCCTCGCCGGCGACCACGGCGTCGATGCCGAGCCAGCCGATGATCGCGAGCAGCAGCACACCGCCGACGACACCCGCGAGCGAGCGGTAGATCCGGTCCTTGTACTGGGGCTCCTGGGGCTCCGCGGACCCGGCCGGCCGCTTCGTGGGCTCCGGTTCGGGCGACTGGTGCTCGGGGGTCGTCATGCTCCCGATTCTGCACGACGCCCGACGGGACCTCGTACGCGGTGGGACCCCCCGAAGCACCCTCGTGGCACCCCCGAGACGCCCCCGAAGCACCCCGAAGCGCCCCGAAGCACCCTCGTGGCACCCCCGAGACGCCCCCGAAGCACCTCGAGGCACCTCGAGGCACCTCGAGGCACCCAGGAGACCTCCCCGAGACACCGCCGACACGCCCCCGCCCCCGGAGTCGCCCCGAGTCGCCCCGAGTCGCCTCTGAGATGCGCACAGGGCTGTACAGCCGCTACGCGCGTAGATATGCTCGTCTGGTGACCATGCCCACCACTGCACCCAACGCTCTCAGCGACGTCACCGCGTCCGACAGCACCCTGCGCCGCTTCCTGCACGGGCTGCCCGGCGTCGACGCGGTCGGCCTGGAGGCCCGTGCCGCGTCCCTCGGCACCCGCTCGATCAAGACGACCGCGAAGGCGTACGCCATCGACCTGGCCATCTCGATGGTCGATCTGACGACGCTGGAAGGCGCGGACACCCCGGGCAAGGTCCGGGCGCTCGGCGCGAAGGCGGTCCGCCCCGACCCGACCGACCGCACCACCCCCGCCACGGCAGCGGTCTGCGTGTACCCCGACATGGTGGCCACAGCGAAGGAGGCCGTCGCCGGCTCCGCCGTCAAGGTCGCCTCGGTGGCCACCGCGTTCCCGGCCGGCCGCGCCCCGATCGCCGTGAAGCTGGCGGACGTCCGCGAGGCCGTCGCCGCCGGCGCGGACGAGATCGACATGGTCATCGACCGCGGGGCGTTCCTCGCGGGGAACTACATGAAGGTGTACGACGAGATCACCGCCGTGAAGGAGGCCTGCGGGACGAGCGCCCGCCTGAAGGTCATCTTCGAGACCGGCGAGCTGTCGACGTACGACAACATCCGCCGGGCGAGCTGGCTCGGCATGCTGGCCGGGGCGGACTTCATCAAGACCTCGACCGGCAAGGTCGCCGTCAACGCGACCCCCGCGAACACCCTCCTGATGCTGGAGGCGGTCCGCGACTTCCGCGCCCAGACGGGCGTCCAGGTCGGTGTGAAGCCGGCCGGCGGCATCCGCACGTCGAAGGACGCGGTCAAGTTCCTGGTCCTGGTCAACGAGACCGCGGGCGAGGACTGGCTGGACAACCACTGGTTCCGCTTCGGCGCCTCCTCGCTGCTCAACGATCTGCTGATGCAGCGCCAGAAGCTGGCCACCGGCCGCTACTCCGGCCCCGACTACGTGACGGTGGACTGATCACCATGGCACCTGTTTTCGAGTACGCACCGGCGCCCGAGTCCCGCTCGATCGTCGACATCGCCCCGTCGTACGGCCTGTTCATCGACGGCGAGTTCACCGAGGCCGCCGACGGCAAGGTCTTCAAGACCGTCTCCCCGTCCACGGAGGAGGTCCTCTCGGAGGTCGCCGAGGCCACCGAGGCGGACGTCGACCGCGCGGTGAAGGCCGCCCGCGCGGCGTTCGAGAAGTGGTCGGCGCTGCCGGGCTCCGAGCGCGCGAAGTACCTCTTCCGCATCGCCCGCATCATCCAGGAGCGCAGCCGCGAGCTCGCCGTCCTCGAAACCCTGGACAACGGCAAGCCGATCAGGGAGACCCGCGACGCGGACCTCCCGCTGGTCGCCGCGCACTTCTTCTACTACGCGGGCTGGGCGGACAAGCTCGACCACGCCGGGTTCGGCCGGAGGTCGACGAACGAGCACAGCGGCGCGAGCCCGAGGCCGCTGGGCGTCGCGGGCCAGGTCATCCCCTGGAACTTCCCGCTGCTGATGCTGGCGTGGAAGATCGCCCCGGCGCTGGCGACGGGCAACACGGTGGTGTTGAAGCCCGCCGAGACCACGCCCCTCTCCGCCCTGTTCTTCGCGGACATCTGCCGCCAGGCGGGCCTGCCCAAGGGCGTCGTCAACATCCTCACCGGTGACGGCCGCGCCGGAGCCGCGCTGATCGCCCACCCCGGCGTGAACAAGGTCGCCTTCACCGGCTCGACCGCGGTCGGCAAGGAGATCGCGCGCACGGTCGCCGGGACCCGCAAGAAGGTCACGCTCGAACTGGGCGGCAAGGGCGCGAACATCGTCTTCGACGACGCGCCGATCGACCAGGCCGTCGAAGGCATCGTCAACGGCATCTTCTTCAACCAGGGCCAGGTCTGCTGCGCGGGCAGCCGCCTGCTCGTGCAGGAGTCGGTCCAGGACGAACTCCTCGACTCCCTCAAGCGCCGCCTGTCCACGCTCCGTCTCGGCGACCCGCTGGACAAGAACACCGACATCGGTGCGATCAACTCCGCCGAGCAGCTGGCCCGCATCACGAAGCTGGCCGACCTGGGCGAGGCGGAGGGGGCCGAGCGCTGGTCGCCGGCCTGCGAACTGCCGGAGAACGGCTACTGGTTCGCGCCGACGCTGTTCACCAACGTCACCCAGGCCCACACGGTCGCCCGCGACGAGATCTTCGGCCCCGTGCTCTCCGTCCTCACCTTCCGGACGCCCGACGAGGCGGTCGCCAAGGCCAACAACACCCCGTACGGCCTGTCGGCGGGCATCTGGACGGAGAAGGGTTCGCGCATCCTGGCGGTCGCGAACAAGCTCCGCGCGGGCGTGATCTGGTCCAACACGTTCAACAAGTTCGACCCGACGTCGCCGTTCGGCGGCTACAAGGAGTCGGGCTTCGGCCGCGAGGGCGGCCGCCACGGCCTGGAGGCGTACCTCGATGTCTGATCGGCTCAACGTACTGAAGACCTACAAGCTGTACGTCGGCGGGAAGTTCCCGCGTTCGGAGAGCGGCCGGGTGTACGAGGTGACGGACGCAAAGGGCACGTGGCTGGCCAACGCCCCGCTCGCCTCCCGCAAGGATGCCCGTGACGCGGTGGTCGCCGCGCGCAAGGCGTTCGGCGGATGGTCCGGCGCGACGGCGTACAACCGCGGCCAGATCCTCTACCGCGTCGCGGAGATGCTGGAGGGCCGCAGGGACCAGTACGTCCGCGAGGTCGCCGAGGCCGAGGGCCTGTCGAAGGCGAAGGCCGGCGAGCAGGTGGACGCGGCGATCGACCGCTGGGTCTGGTACGCGGGCTGGACCGACAAGATCGCCCAGGTGGTCGGCGGGGGCAACCCGGTCGCGGGCCCGTTCTTCAACCTGTCCTCGCCGGAGCCGACGGGCGTGGTCGCGGTGCTGGCCCCGCAGAAGTCGTCGTTCCTGGGCCTGGTCTCGGTGATCGCCCCGGTGATCGCGACGGGCAACACGGCGGTCGTGGTGGCCTCCGAGAAGTCCCCGCTGCCCGCCCTCTCCCTCGGCGAGGTACTGGCCACCTCCGACCTGCCCGGCGGTGTGGTCAACATCCTCTCCGGCCGTACGGCGGAGATCGCCGCCCCGCTCGCCGCGCACCAGGACGTCAACGCGATCGACCTCGCGGGCGCCGACGAGGCGCTGGCGAAGGAACTGGAGATCGCGGCCGCGGACAACCTCAAGCGCGTCCTTCGTCCACAGCCTGTGGACAACTGGGCGGCCACCCCCGGCACGGAGCGCATGACGGCGTTCCTGGAGACCAAGACGGTCTGGCACCCGACGGGCTCCCTGGGCGCGTCGGGCTCCGCCTACTGAGGAACCCACGAACCGGAGAGCCGCGCTTCCCCACCGTCCGGGGGTGGCGCGGCTCTCCGCTCACCGAGGCCGGCCGAGCGCAGTCCTCGGCGCTGCCGGTCGGCCACCCGATTCCCCGCCGTGATTCGGATCCGTGTTCGATTTCAGCCAATGATTGATCGGTTCAAGACGCCTTGCTGTGACGTCGGTTACCGGAGGACCGCATGAGGTGATCAATGCCCTCATGCAGATACCCAGACACATCCGGCTGGCAGTATCCGCGGTCGCCACGGCGGCACTTCTGGGCGCCACCGCCGGCACCGCTCAGGCCGCCGACGTCACACAGCGGCCCGAACTCCCCTCCGTCGCGGTCAAGCAGACGCATGCCAGTCCCGGTCAGGCCGACAGGTTCTGGACACCGGAACGGATCGACAAGGCGCTCGCCCACCCGCTCGACACTCCGTCCGTCGGGGCGGCACAGGACACCGCTGCGGCACCAGGTCCGGCCCTCCCCGATGTGGCGACCTCCGCCCCCGGGGTTGCCCCCAAGGGACTCAGCCCACGCACGGCCGAGGCGAACACGCTCGCGGCAGCGGCCGAACTGACCAGCTCTCTTCCCGCGGCGCAGCCGGACCGGTGGCCGTGGAGGGCGACCGGCATCCTGTTCATCCAGACGGCCGGCGGCGGTTACGGCCACTGCAGCGCGGCCGTCGTCGTCCACAGCAACAAGTCCAGCGTATGGACGGCAGCACACTGCCTGTACGACCGGGAGGCAGGCGCGTTCAACACCGGATACGCCTTCGCCCCCGGCTTCGACAACGGGGCGCCGTACGACTACTGGGACGTCAAGAACGTGATCGTGCCGTCCGCGTACATCGACGAAGGCGACTACCGCTACTCCGACATGGGCGCCGTCGTTCTGCACCAGCACTCCGGCTACGGATATGTGCAGGACACCGTCGGCGCGTACGGGTACGAGTTCAAGTCGAACGCCCCGGAGAACGACAACGTGTTCTCCATCGGCTATCCGGCCGACGGATACGGCAGGGCGGACTCGTTCTACCAGGACGGGATGTACATGAGGTACTGCCACGGCAACACCGTGGACGCCTCCAACTTCAATCCGCTGGACCAGCGGCTGGAGATGGACTGCGAGATGGGTCACGGGGCCAGCGGCGGGCCGCTGGTGAAGGACCTGGCGACCGATGCACGGATCGTCGGCGCGAACAGTCACCGCTATACGGACGACGCCGGCAACTGGGCCGACAACCATCTCTACTCGTCCGAGCACGGCGCCTACGCGGTCAGCGTGTACAACGCGCTCTGACCCACCGGAGCCGCAGGGCAGCGAGGGGCCTGGCCGCGAAGGCCGGGCCCTTTCTCCTACTGGTCGTCCTGCGCCGGACAGTCGTAGTCGTCCGGCCCGGCACGGTGCATCAGATCCGACACGCCCCCCTGCGCCGTCTCCTCCGCCTGCGGCGGGCGGCCGTTCTCGGGGCACGGCCACTTGCCGGTCTCGTCCCGGTACCGCAGCGCCTCGCGGAACTCGGCCCTTTCCTGCGGCGTCACCGACTCGTTGTGGACCGTGACACCGGGCCCGCCGCTCTTCAGCGCCTCGGCCGCGGGCCACACCGCCAGCCCGAGCAGGAACAGAGCCGACGCCGGAACGGCTCCGCGTAACCGGTTGCGCATGGTGCCCCTCTCCTGCTGCACATGCCTCCGCATTGACCATACAAGGCCCTCCAGTACCGGCACCAGAAAGCGGGCTGTCGCTGCCGGCTCGCCGGGCAAACGACCCGCCCAGGGGCGAGTGATGCCCGCCTCCTTGCCGGGGTTGGTGGGGAATGCCCGGTCGACGGGTGGTCCCGGCAGGCCTCGAAGCGTCACCCCTGCCGCCGGGGGTGGCGACGGAACCGATCCACAAAACGGCCGCATCGTCACGCCGGCAGTACAGCCAGTACACGCCCGTCACCCACGCGTTGCCGTCACCGGTCCGCGCGGCCACGGGCGCTTGACGGACGGGGTGAACATCACGCCGCACCCCCGGCGGCCCGTACCCATCCGGCCGACTCCGCCGGCAGCTCCCTGACCGCCTGGTCGCCGGGTTCCGGCGGGGGCGCCGGTGCCTCACCGTGCCACCCCCGGACCGGGCCGGAGTGCGGAGGAGAGCGCACGGGCCGTGGCCACGTTGCAGCGCCCCAGGTCGATCAACGCGAGCGGAGCGAACCCGGCGCAGGAAGCCGCGTCGAGTCCGAGGGACGGCAATGTCATCCCCGCCGCCTTGAGCGCGTCACGCAGTCCCCCACACGCCCGTTCGAACCAGGCGGCGACTCCTCTCCGTCCAGAGGAACCGCGGCCTCCCTTACCGCACGCCACCACTTCTGGTGAATCACTCGACAGGCGCCTCCTGCCTGAGGGCGCCGCACCCGTCAGTCGAACGCCGTTCTGGTCCCGCCTCCGTGCTCAGTGACCCGTGGGCGGCACTGGATCTTGACGGTCCCCTGGGTGAAGGCTTCGTCCGTTGCCTTGCTCGACCAGAGGTATGCCTCCCCCGGCTGCAGGGCCGCCATCTTCTGCGATGTGAGGCTGCCCAGGGCGGTGTTCACTTTCTGCAGGTACTTGAGCCACGCCGGTGAGGTGAACTTGTGCAGCACGATTTCGCTGGACAGCTCGATCAGCGCCGTCGGAACGGACGGCGGGTCCTGACTGGCGACGATGACGGACATCCCCTTGTGCCGCATCTCGCGGACGCTCGAAACGAGTCCCGCCACCAGGTCCCCGCTGTCCGCGTACTTGTGGGCCTCGTCGAAGACGACGAGCTTGTTGAATGTCTCGTTCGGCCGGCGAGCCTCTGCGAACAGCTGCATCAGCACGACGAACAGACCGAGCGCGTCGCGCTTCTCGATGTCGTCGGAGCGTACGTCGACGATGATCAGCCGTCCGGGTCGCACCAGGTCACGCAACCGCGTGGAGTCGTCGATGAAGTTCTCCGCCAGCTCCAGCCTCGCCTTGGCCTGCTTCTTGAGATGATCGGCGAGTTCGGAGTCCTCGATACCCCGGCGGACGGCCTCCAGGGTGAGGTCCTTGCGGTTCTCCTTGATGATCCGGTTGACCTGCCGGATATAGGTGGCCTGATTGCCCACGGCTCCCATGAGGAACCGCCAGTGACTCGCCTTGAGTTCGGAGGAGGCGAAGGTCAGCGGACGGATCTCCAGGTCCGGGAACTCCTCCCTCCGGTCTTCCAGATTCTCCGCGGGAACGAGCATCGTCACGTCGTCCAGTCCTACCGACTCGGCACCGTAACCCAGCCGCAGGGCGGTTCGCTGTCCCTCGTCGCCATTGGGGCGGATCATGCTGGTGAACTCTGGGGCGTAGTCGGACGTCTCGCTGTAGTGGAACACCATGCTCGCCAGGGGCCTGCCGAGCCGGTTGATTCCGGTCACGGGCCGGGAGACCATTTCCAGGATGGCGCCCAGGGTGTAACTCTTGCCTCCGCCCTGGACGCCGAACAGGCTCATCGTGTGAGTCTCGTAGAGGTCCAGGGCGACCCGGCGACCCGCGCTGGTGCCCAGAAGGCCGTACTGGGGTGAGGGCTGGGCGACGCCCAGCATGACATCGGCAGCCGTTCCCTCAGGCCCTCCAGCGCCGTCGATCCCGTGCGCGGTCCCAGAGTCCGTGACCGGGCGGGGCGACGGGTCGCTGCCGTCGGCACGTTGTGGTTCGGGCTCCGTCGACGGCCGCTCCCGCGGCTCTGCCCCGGGCGGCTCCTGGTCCGGTTCGCCGACCGCATGTTCCTCCGCGCCCGGTTCCGCCCCGCTCCCCGGATCGTCGTCCTCGGTGTCCAGGGGAAGCGGCCCGGGGTCGTCCGGCACGGTCCGCTCGCGTTCCCGCGGACGGAGCGTGGCCGTCGTCGCGGCATCCCGCTCCCCGGGAAGTGAGGGACGCTCACCCAACCGCGGGCCGGCGCGCTCCGGTTCCGTTCCTTCCTCATTCTCCCCGGCCGTCTCGGAGTTCTCTGCCTCGTCCGCCGGTCCGCGCAGATACTCCGTCCGGATCTTGTCGAGCATGCGCAGTGCGTGCTCCCGGCCGACCCGGTGGTAGGTGATGCCGTCGGCGGTTTCGATGTCCAGTCCATTCGCGGACAGGTCGAAGACCAGACCGGTGGCGGTGAACTCCCAGGTGAAGTGGTGGTCCAGGTGGTCGAGCAGCCAGCGTGCCTCTTCCCGGGACTTCGCGGAGAAGAGGCCGTACCGGTCCGCGCGGGCGAGGTAGTGGTCGAGCAGTGTGCGCAGGGTGACGTTCTGCAGGGGGCGGTCGCTGCGGGGAACGGACGGATCGAACAGTCCGGTGAGTACTCGCCGGGTGTTGTCCAGCTGGATGCGGATCCGCTGCCGTGTCGCCTCCAGGGACGCCGGGCCTCCCGTGCCGGTGAAGCACTTGACCTCGACCAGGCGGCAGGTGATGGTCGCCCGCTCAGCATCCAGGTCGAACAGGGCGAGGTCGGTGCGATGCAGCCTGACCTCCGTGTCGCCCGCTGCCGAGCGCCGCTGTTGCTCGGCGTAGAGCTCGGGGTGTGCGTCGAGGGGTACCAGGATCTGGTGCCGCAGCGCGCTGCGGTGCTCCAGGTACAGGCGGGCCAGCGCCAGCCCCACCACCTCGGTGCGTCCGCTCTCGCTCAGCGCCGCCAGTTTGAAGGCCAGGTTGCCCGACAGTTCCCGCAGCTGATCGAAGAAGGTACGGACATGGCGCTGCTCGATGCTGAGTCTGCGGTCCGCCAGGACCGGTTCGAGCAACGCCCGCAACTCGTCCACGGAGCGTGAGGAGACCACGATGTGGCTGCTCATGCCCGCCGCCGAGGAGGCCGTGTAGTCGATGACGTACTCGGCCCGGTTCGGGCGCCCGTGATCGAAGTATTCCGCACCGAGCGTGCGGTCCACGGTGATCACCCAGTCGCTCATGCGGTGCACGTCGTGCAGCAGTGAGCGGTCGTCGGTACCGAGGCTGAGGCTGATCTGGGGCAGCATTCCGGGGCGGGGCTCCCCCGCGGTGGCCGCGACCACGGCGGCCGACACGGTGGCGGGCAGTGCGGCCAGCAGGTCTCCGGTGATCTCCGCGCCGGGCAGCGGGTCCGTCGCACCGTGCCGCGGGCGGCGGCTCCAGGTGGCCGTGTCCCCACCCTCGCTGTAGTGGCTGGTCATCTCCTGCACGAGCCCGTGCACGGCGGTCCGGCCCGAGGCGGTCCGGCCGGGAGCGATGTCGTGGCGCTCGCCACCGAACGGCGCGAACAGGAAGCTGAGGTGGGCGGGAAAGTCCTCGTCGCCGGAGGTGAGATCGGCGAGGTCCCGTACGACGACCGACAGTTTCGGGCGCAGCGGATCGCCCGGGGTCGAGAACGCCTCAGCGGCCGCGGTGCGTGCCCCGTCCCGGGGGGCGAAGAGGTCGGTGAGGGCGCCTCCTGCCCAGGGGTCGTCGGGAACGGGGGTGAACAGCCGTACCGTGTACCTCAGATGGGCCAGGTGGCGGCGCTCCTGGAGGGTGATGAGCATGTCCGTGAGCAGTTCGCCACGACCGGCACCCACCGCGTTGATGATCAGCGAGTCGGCATAGGGGTGGAGGCGGATGTAGCGCTCGACGCGGTCGGCGAGGTTCGCCCCGGTCACATCGCCACTGCGGGTGGGGGCTCCGTCCGCCCCGAGGGCCACGGCGATCCTGGCGACGGTGCCGCGCGGGTTCTCGGCCTCGCTCGGCAGGCAAACCTGCCAGTAGTCGGTCAGGAGCCCTGCCGCAAAGGTGAGTTCTCCGGTGTCCAGTGGCACGGTGAGGGGGAAGCCGAGCGGTGCCAGTCTCCGCTCCAGTGCTTCGAGCCGTTCCAGGACTGCCGCCCTGTCATCGTGTTCCGCTTCGCCGAGCCAGTGATCGGCCAGGGCTGCATGGCCGCTGTCCCACAGCATCCGCAGGGGGTGGGTGGGTGCCACGAGCACGGCGGCCGAGCGGGCGCCGTCCGGGGCGGCCAGGGTCACGGGCAGGGTGTCAGTGCTCAGCAGTCGATGGAGTTCGCCGCGGTGTGTGTCCGTATCGCGTGCGTACGGGTCCTCCAGGGCGCGCAGGCAGGCCGTCAGCGCGTCCAGATAGGCCTCCGCGTATGCCTCGGTCGGGGCGCGGAGGTCCCGGGGGTCCCTTCCTTCCACCACGTGGGCGTCCTCGCCGGCCCGCTCCCCGGTGATCGCCGAGAACAGGGAGGTGCGCGCGCTCAGGAACGTGGCGTACGCGGGTGTGTGGTCGGTGCGGGTCTCCCCGGGGTGGGACTGCGGACTCAGGTGTACCCCGTCGGCGGCGTCGATCTCCACCTTGGGACCGGTCAGGGTGTGGGGCCGGGTCAGGAGAACCTGCTGAGCCTCGGCCAGCTGGCGCGGCATGTCGAGGAGGAAGGGAGCGCCGGCGCCGAAGGAGGCACGCAGGGAACGGGTCTTGATTCCTGTACCGGCCCACGTGACATCACGGCAGGTGATGCGCCAGGGATCACGTCCGTCGGCCCGCGCGGTGAAACGCAGCCGGTTGAGGGCCTGGGCGACACCGGAGGCACGCTGGACCCGAGGGGCAGGGGGCTCGTCGAATTCGCCGTCCGGCACCACGTAGAAGCGGTCGCTTTCCTCCGTGCGCCGGGTGCGGCCATGTCCGGTCCGGGTCACGGGCAGGGGTTCGCCGTGCTCGTCCAGGGGTGTGACCCGGACGAAGTGCCAGCCTTCCTCCCATTCGGTGGCCCGGCGGCCACGCTTCAGTTTCACCTTGGTGCTGTGCACGTTCCGGGTGGTGCGGCGGTGTGCGGGGACGGTGACGGTGAGCCCGGTGGGGCTGACCGCCACGGTGCTGTCGTCGTCTCCGTCAGTGCCTTCCCCCACCGATTCCGAGCAGATCTCGACCTTGAAATGCGCAAGCCCGGTGACGGTGCGGGGGTCGGGGGCCACGGTGAAGGAGACCGGCAGGGAGGAGAGACCGCCGGGCAGCAGGTAGCGGGCGCCGAAGACGCGTTCCAGTACGGGGTGGTTGCGCAGGTCCTCGCCGCTGTCGCCGACTTTCGGCAGGGCGGTCAGGTCGTCGACCTCGACGGTGATCCGCTGGTTGCCACGGTCCTGTTGCTCCGGCCAGTGGTGGAAGGCCAGGGGCCAGTTGCCCGGTTCGACGGCGATGGACCGGCACCACTGGCGGGGCTCGGTGAACGAGGTCCGTCCCGCGAAGTCGACCAGCCGCTTCATGAAGGTCTGCTGCTGCGCGCTGGAGCGGGGCAGGCCCAGGGAGAGGACCCGTTGCCGGGGGGTGGCGGCGTGGTCGCTGAGCGCGTCGACGACACGGCGGTTGCGGGTGCTCTTGCGGCCGACCAGTGCGGGATCGGCGAAGAGCCGGAAGTCGGGGATGAGGCCGAGCAGGTGGACGGCCGCACCGGCTGCTTCGGGGTGGTAGTGGTTCTCCCGAAGCGTGAGCAGGTACCGCACGGCGGCCTGGGCGTCGGCGCCCTTCGGCCCGCCGGCCGCCGGGGAGCCGAGCAGTTCCGTGACGGACGGGCGCAGGTTTTCGGGCACCTGGCCGAGCAGGGTCTGCCGCAGCGCCGTGTGCACGTCGTCCAGCGGGAGTTCCTCGAACGTCGCGGTGGAGAAGGAGTCCTCCGCGCTGGCCCGGGTGCCGGGCGGGACGAAGACCAGCAGGGGAGGCCGCAGCGCCCCGGTGTCGTCGGGGTTGCGCAGTTCCACGAGCCGGGTGCCGGTGATGGTCACGTCGTCGGCGTCGAGGTCCGCTGTCCCCGGGTCGAGGACGTGGACCTGGGCCTCCGGTACCGCGGTGTGCAGCCGGCGGGCCAGGCTCACGGCCAGGTCGGTGTGGAGCCCTTCGACGCGCATGCAGTGTCCGGCTTCCCTGCCTCGCAGCACGTGGGCGATGCGGGGCAGCAGTGCCTGTTCCAGGGCCTGTCGCCACTGGCTTTCGGTGATCTCGGTCAGTCCGCGTGCCATGGTGGTCCGTTCTCCGCTACCTTCCGCTGCCCGCTGTGACGGTGCCGTCCTGGGTGATCACGAAACGGGGTGTGATCACCTGGGTGACGTACGCGTCGGACAGGTCGTCGTAGAAGCCGGTCTCCCGAAGCTTCGTGGTGAACGCCTCGGTGTTCGCCCGCAGTGCCGCTTCTTCCTCCGGTCCGGTGACGGCGAAGCCGTCACCGGCCGGGAGCCGGTCGATGTGCAGGCCGTAGCGGGTGCGCAGCAGATCGGTGAATTCGTCGAGTCGCAGGGAGACGGTGTGGTGGGTGAAGCGCGAGCGGGTACCGCGCGGGTTGGGGCGCAGCAGCGCCACCTGGACGAGTACTTCCAGCAGCGCGCTGTCGAGGACGAACCGCCGGTGCCCGCGGTGGGGCTGTGCGATCAGCGCGCCGGGCCGGTTCTTCAGCAGCAGGGAGTCGATCGTCTCGATGAGGTACTTGTGGTGGTAGCGGCCGCGGTAGGCCATGAGCAGTTCGATGTACTGCTCGAAGGCGCCGAGTCCCATGGATGCTTCCAGCAGCGGCCGGACCTCTTCGGGCTGTTCCCTCTTCGGCGTTTCGACGAGGATGCTCTCCAGGCGGGCCGCGAAGAACCGTTCACGGCGCTCCAGGTAGGCGTCCGTGCCGAAGCGCAGGAG
The DNA here is from genome assembly GCF_984686075.1 of Streptomyces speibonae. NCBI lineage: Bacteria > Bacillati > Actinomycetota > Actinomycetes > Kitasatosporales > Streptomycetaceae > Streptomyces > Streptomyces speibonae. The sequence goes on from NZ_OZ480260.1 coordinate 3,075,737, forward strand.
TTCACCGATGGTGGCACGGCCCCGGGCGGGCCGGGCGGTTTCCTCGCTCGAGTCGACGTGGTCGGCGAAGTCGTCGAGCTTCCGCACCACGTAGCCGGCGCGGACGAAGGCCGGGATGCGCCGGTGCCAGGCGGCCGCGCTCTGTTCGGCCAGGGCTGCCGCCGCGCTTCCAGGAACACCGGCCGCGTCGACGAAGAGCCCGGCGCGGAACGGGCAGCCCGCGAGCGGATCGGCCGCCGCGGCGGTGGCCGGGCAGTTGTCGGGGCCGCAGGCCGGGTCCGCGCCGCCGCGGGCCACCATGTGCGGCAGCAGCTTCATCGCCTTCAGCTGTCCGAGGGCGAGGTGCAGCGCACAGAGGATCTTCAGGTATTCGACGAGGGTGACGCGCGGCAGCAGGTCCTTCAGGGACATCAGGCGCAGGACGTCGTCGGCGAGCAGGTCGGCCTGGCCGACGCACAGGGGCGGCGCGTCGTACCAGCCGCGTACCTGCTGCGCAGCGTCCTGGGTGACCTGGCTGTTGAGGTGCAGTACGGCCTGGGTCTCGACGTCGATGCGGGGTTCACCGGAGCTGTCCGGGCGGCTGCGGGAGGCGGAGCCCAGTCCGGTGAAGAAGAACCTCCGCAGTTGTTCCAGGGCTGCCTGGCCCTGACCGCCCCGCGCGTGGCGGAGCATCTGGTAGAGCTGGGCGTCCGCGCCGTAGGCGCGTGAGTGGTAGTAGTTGCGGAATTTGTAGGTGAGTCCGTGCAGCGGGCGCAGTCCTGCCACGGCCTGGCTGGGGCGGCCGCGGTTGACCATGTCGAGGAGCTGCGTCTCGATCCACCGCCGGGCGATGTCGCTGTGCTCGGCGAAGCCGGGGAACTTCGCCGCGTGCTGTGCCTTGGTGAACTCACTGACGAAGGCGTCGACCGAGAGTTCCTTGCGCTGCACCATTTTGCTGGGCAGGCCGTTGTGGTTGACCCGCATCAGGAATCCGGTCAGCACCCGGTCCATCTCGACCCGTTTGTATTCCAGGTGGGAGACGCCGGGGTGTTTCAGTTCGCTGTCGCGGCGGTGCAGTGCCATCAGTGCTCCGTTCCCGGGGCCGGGGCGAGCCGCAGGGTTCCGCCGGGTTGCCTGGTGAGGCGGTAGGGAGGGCTGCCGGGGGTACTGAGCAGCACTTCCTGGCAGGCTGCGGCGGACAGGGCGTTCTTGAAGACGGTGAGGGCGAGGTTCTGGCCCTGGCGGTCCTCGACGCCGGGCCGGTGGCCGCGGTGGAGCCGGTCGAGCAGCTCGTACAGGTCGAGGCGGACGACGAGCCGGGCGTGCTGCGGTCCGTCGCCGTCGGGCCGGTGGCTCATGACGAGTTCCCGGGGGCTGGTCTCCACGTACGGGGAGGCGGTGGGGCTGCGTACGTCGAGGGTGAACCGTCCGGCGGGGAAGAGGCGATGGCTGCGGATGGTGGCGCCGCGTACCGCCCTGACCTGGAGGGCGAGGTCGGGTTCGCCGTCCGGACCGGCGGGGTGCGGCATCTCCTCGCCGCGGCTGATCGCCTCGACGAGCCGGGCCAATTCTCCGCCCGCGGGAAGTGTGCCGTCCAGGAGGCGCAGGAAGCGGCTGCCGGAGCGGTGGCTGACCATGGTGGTCCAGCGGGTGTCGTCCAGGCTTTCGAAGTAGAAGCGGCGCCGGGCGGCGGCGAGGTAGGCCCGGTGGGCGTCGCGCTGCCGTCCGCCGGGATCCGGGGTGCGGGGCAGGGCGGTGAACTGTTCGCGCAGGAGTTCCTCGTCGTGGTGACCGCGTTGGTCCACCGAGATCAGGCTGTGGCCGCCGGAGGGTCCGGTGTAGTCGAGTCGGCGGTCGAGCTGGGGGTCGGGGACCTGGGCCATGTCGAGATCGCGGAGCTGGGTGAGGAACCGGTCGTGCTCCTGGTCGCTGCTGGTGTGGATGCCGGCCCAGCTGGTGAAGTAGAAGCTGTCGAGCTGCTGTTGGGTGGTGTCGGTGTCACCGGTGTAGAGGGCGTGGATCTGGTCGCAGTCCCGTCCCGAGGTGAGCGTGTGGGCGAGGGCGGACCGCAGGTCGCGCAGGGTGATGTGGAGCCGTCCGCGGAGTCCGGCCATGCGGTGCAGGGTGGTGAGGCGTTCGCGGACCTGGGGGCCTGCGGTGGGGTGGGCGAAGGTGCGGGCGTTGTGCAGGGCGTAGCAGCGGGAGGCGAGGGGGCAGGAACCGCAGGCCTCCCAGTGGCGCGGGTCGGTCATGGCCTCGACCATGCGCCGCATGATGGAGCCGGTGCTGTGCGGGTCGGCGTAGACGTCGCGGGCGTTGAGGTTGACGACGGCGATGCCGTGGGTTTCCTGTCCGCTCGTGAGGCCCTCGCGGAGGATGTCGGCGAGGAGCGGGTAGTGCTTCTCGTGCCGGCTCAGGAAGTCGGCCAGCCGTCCTTCGTTGATGGCGAGCAGCCGGGTTTCATGGTCGGTCCAGCCGTCGGCGGACTCACCGCGGTAGGGGGCGAGGAACGCCTCCAGGACGGTGTCGTTGTCCGTTCCGTCCTCGTCCTGGCTGCCGTCGTGGTTGGTGCGGAACAGGCGTCCGCGGTAGGTGAATTCGTCTCCGTTGGCGCGGCGGGCGGTGAAGTCCGCGTTCTTCTTGGCCGCGGTGGCGGCGAGGTGCTGGAGGAAGGCGGTCTTGCCGTCGCCCGCGTTGCCGGTGATGACCACCAGGCGGTGTTCTCCCCGCAGCACGGCCGGGGTCAGCCGGGTGTCGAGGGCGGTCTCTACGTAGAGCGGGAATCCGGTGGGGTCGAGGCCGCGGGTGCCAGCGTTGGTTCGCGCGTTCTGACTGTAGAGGGTTTGCAGATGCGCCACGAACGGGTTGCGCCCTGGTGCGGCGGGCTGGGCGGGCACGGTCGCGGTTCCTCGCGGGGCGGCCGGTGTCCGGCCCGCGGTGGGGCGGGCAGGTGTCCGGCGTACGTCTCCGGATTCGCGCAGTGCGGTGCGGAACGCCTCGGCATCGGGGAAGCGTTCGGACCGGCGGGGTGAGATCGCGCGGCGCAGCACCCCGGTGAAGTCGGCTCCGAGGTCGGCGAAGCCGGCGAGGTCCCGGGGGTCGGGGGCCTCTTCGTCGCGCGGCGGGCTCTCGCGGCCCCGCCACGGGTAGCAGCCGGTGAGTGCCATGTAGGCGGACAGGCCGGTCGCGTACAGGTCGAGGTCGGTGAGGTCCTCGGCTCTGGGCCGCTCCCGGCCGAGGGCTCCTGGGGCGATGAACTTGGGTGAGCCGAGGGTGGGGGTGAGGGTGGAGTCGGTGGTGACCGCCGCGTTGAAGTCGAGCAGCCGGGTGCCGTCGGGCGTCCACAGCAGGTTGCTGGGTTTGATGTCGCAGTGGTAGACGCCGTGTCCGTGGAGGTGGCCGAGACCTTTCAGGCAGTCCTCCAGCAGCCGGAGCACGTCCGCCGGGCCCAGGGGCCGTTCGGCGCCGCGGTCGATGACGGCCTGGAGGTCCCGCCCTTCTGCGAACTCCATGCGCAGGTAGGGGAATCCGCCCTTGGGCAGCCATTCGGCGTCGATCAGCCGTACCAGGTTGGGGTGCGGCGGAAGCCGGCGGAGCGCCCGGTACTCCTTCTTGAGCCGCTCCTCCACCCCCAGTCCGCCGCCGGTGAGGATCTTCAGCACTTCGTCCTCGTCGTCGAGGACGTTGTAGACCCGGTAGACGACGCCGAACTGTCCCTGTCCGAGTTTCGCCCGCACGCGGAACTTCTCGGTGAGCCGGAAGCCGTGGGGCAGGTCCGCGTAGTTGCGCGGGTCGTGCCAGTCGAAGGAGTCGTCGGTCTCCGGTTCGGGCAGACCGCCGCGGCGTCCGCCCGGCGTCGGACGGCGCCGCTCCAGCAGTTCCAGCGCGTCACGGGCCTGGGGGCGTCGCCGCGGGTCGGGGTCGAGCAGCGCCGTGACGAGACGCCCGACACCGGCGTCGAGGCCGGGGACCGCTCCGAGCGCCGCCGCGATGTCCCCTTCCGGGTCGGGCGGCTCACCCGTGTGCAGCTCGTGGAAGAGCGCTCCCGCCGCATACATGTCCGATGCGGGTGAGAACGCGTCCGCGTTGCCCGCCACCTCCGGCGCCAGGTAGGCGGCGTCGTGCCGCGTCAGCGCCGTCTGCCGCACGGTGAGCAGGGGGCCGCGCGGCTGCCCGGGGTAGGCCAGGTCGAATCCGGTCAGCATGGCGTCCCCGTCACGGTCGACGAGGACTGCGTCGGGGGTGAGGCCCCGGTGCACCACACCCTTGGCGTGGGCGTGCGCGAGCCCGGCGAGTACGCCGGACATCACCCGGCGCCGGGCATCCGCGCCGAGGGGTGACGACGCGTCCGTGAACCGTACCCGCAGCGCGTCGGCCCGCACGTCCTCCAGAACGACCGCGTAGCCCGCCTGGTCGTCCACGGGGAAGTCGTCCACGCAGGCCACGATGTGCTCGCTCGCCTTGAGCCTGCCGAGTGCCTGCATCGGTGTGCTGATCCGGGCGAACGCCGCGTCCAGTTCGGCCTCGGGCAGCAGGGGGTCGACGCCGTGCACCTGGAGCAGATAGGTGCCGGCACCCGCCTGGCCCTGTCTGCGCACCCGGTACACCGACACGTTCTCGTACGGGTCGTAGGGGTCGGCGGGTGCCGAGGGGTCGGTCTCCGCCAGGGTCTCCTCGACCTCGTACCGGCCGAATGTCCGGGGCCCCGCGGGCGTCCGGGCCTCGGCGCGCAGCACCCGCACGATGTCGTCGTGCCGGCCGGCGATGTCCGGCACCGGGTGGCCGGCCGCCGGACGGTACTGCGCGAGGAACGGCACGAGATCGCGCAGGCGCACCGTGTGCGGCTCGTCCAGCCCGGCGGGGTCCCGCAGCACGGCGTCGTCGAACGGGAGGATGACCAGGGGGTCGCACCACACCGACAGCGCCGCGCCGGACCGGGACCGCCGCAGCAGCCGTCCCAGCACCTTGGCGTGCTCCCGGGACTTGCGCACCGGACTCGGGAAGTACGATCCCCGGCTCAGGTACCAGCGGGTCCCGCGCACCTCGATCCGGCCGTGCGCCCCCTTGGTGTCGGCGAGCAGGCACACGTGCTCGGTGAGGATGGCCAGGTCGACCTCGAAGACCTGCCGACCGCGTCCGTACGACAGCTCGAAGTTGGACACCACCGTCCAGTCGTCGGGGGCGTGGTCGCGCAGGTGCCGCAGCACCATCCGCTCGGCATCGTTGACCGGCTCACCCACCGGAATCATCCGTGCCACCGGCCGCAACCCCCTGTCCGCACCTGAACACTTCGAGTCACCGGCCACTCTATGCCCAGCCACTGACAACCCGTGTGCCACCTGCACAACACCCTTGACGGGAGCCGCACTTGCGGTCACAGCAGCTTCTGCCTGCTGCGGGAGTTCGCCACGGCGACCCGGGCCCGCAGGATGCCCTCGGGCAGATCGCCCCCGAGCACGGAGGCGGCCGGCTCGACCTCGTCGGGCCGCGCGGTCCACTCGGTTCCGCCGCCCTCCGGGCGCAGCCAGACCAGCCCGTCGAGGTGATCCATGACGATGCCCCGCCGCTCCCGCCGGGTGTCGTACGCGAGCTGCCCGACGGGCAGCCGCTGCGGTGCGCGTTCCTCCCGCGCGGCGCGTACGGCTGCCTCGTGCGCCTGGGCCGCGGCGGCGATGGCGGAACGGCGGGGCAGCGGGGGCGGCGTCGGTGCCGACGGGGTGTGGGGGGCCATGTGGTGCCTCCTGGTGCGGGAGCCGCGCCAGGGCGGCTCGGGATTTCACTGTTCGCACCCATAGAGTCACCTTCCGCAACTGCCTCGACCAGGGTGACGGTATTCCCACTGGGGATACGGAACAGCACGTCGACCGGGGAAAGAGGAGCCACGGAGTCGTCTACGCCGTGCGAACAGGCGGACCAGGCGCGGCCCCGGAGGCGACAGCAGGGTCCGGCACCACACACGGCGATCTCCAGGCCGTCCGACCTGCCTGCGCACCCGACTGACCGCCTCACGCCGGTGCGGCGTCCGTTGCTGGCAATCAACGCGCCCGGAGCCGCTCGGTGCAATCTCCTGCAATTCACGAGCAGTCTCTCGCGATCCGCAGCATTCTGGACGTCCGACAGCCAGAACGGAGAACCCCCGTGACGCTCAGGTTCATCGGTACCACTTCGGAGAACGGGAACTGCCCCACTCTCTACGAGATCGTCGAGACCGGAGAGATCCTCGTGCAGGGCGACCGCGAGACCACCCCAGAGCATCTGGCGCAGCTCCGGGACGTCAAACCCTCGGAGACGTTCGTACGGATCCCCCGTGAGTTGCTGACCCGCTTCATGCCCGGCCTCGTCTCCCCGGCCGCCGACACACCGACGAAGGAGTAGAACCGCGTGCCGGACCTGATCACGTTCGACGAGATCACCCACCTCTTCACCAGCTTCCAGCACACGGCCTGGCGCCTCGAAACACAGCGCGGTTACGCCACCGACCGGGACAGCCCGAACTGGCCCCGCTTCCAGCGGGGTGAGACCTTCGGCTACGACCCGGCCAACCCTTGGCAGGCCGCCGTCCGCCGGCAGACTCAGACCGGGAAGCGATACGAGCGGGTCCGCCTCGTCGACAATCCGCCCACCGAGGGCCAGCGGTTCCTCCTCGCCACCGGGCTCGGGAATGTGGCCGCCGGTGAGGACATCCGCAACCTCTGGCGTACCGACGCAGCACGTCTTGGGCTGCCGGACTACGACTTCTGGCTGTTCGACTCCCGCATCCTGGTGAAGTTCGTCATCGACGACCACGGCGTCACTCTCGGCCTCCGGGTCCTGGAGGACGCAGAGAGCGTCGTGCGTGCCTGCCAGGCTCGCGATGCCGCCTGGCATCACGCTGTGCCTACCGGCCGGTTCCAGGCACAGGTACCGTCGGCCGGGTGAGCGCCACCGATCACCAGTCCGGCCGCGAGGCCCTCGGCGCGCGGCTGCGCGAGCTGCGCAGCGAGGCCGGCCTCCAGGGCAAGGAACTGGCCGATCGGCTGGGCTGGCAGCGCTCGAAGGTGTCCCGTCTCGAAAACGGGAAACAGACTGCGACAGCCGCCGACCTCCGGGCCTGGGCGCAGGCCCTCGGCGTCCCTGCGGAGTCCGCCGACCTCCTGAGCCGGCTGCGGGGCCTGGAGTCCCGGCAACGGTCCTGGCGCCGTCAGCTCGCCACCGGGCACCGGGCCGTACAGGACCGCTACGTCGCCGCCTACCGGCGCACCGCGACCGTCCGCGGCTACGAAGCCACCGTGATGCCCGGACTGTTCCAGACCCCCGGTTACGCCCGGCACCTGCTGCTCCTCAACGCCGACCTCATGCAGTCACCGCGGGACACCGACGAAGCCGTGAGCGCCCGCATGAGACGACAGGAGGTGCTGTACGAGGACGGCCACAGCTTCCGCGTCCTGATCTGGGAAGGCGCGCTGCATGCCCGCGTCGGGCCCGGTGAGGTGATGGCAGGTCAGTACGACCGACTGATAGGGCTGATCGGCATGCCCCAGGTGACGCTCGGGATCGTGCCGTTCGGAGCCCGGCTGAAGCTGTCTCCGAAGCACGGCTTCTGGATCTTCGACGAGGAGCGGGTGGTCGTCGAGACGATCAACTCGGAGTTCGTGCTGGAGTCCGCCGAGGATCTCGCCCTGTACGGCCGCGCCTGGGACCGGCTCGATGCGACCGCGGTCTACGGGGAACAGGCACGCCGGCTGATCGGCCGGGCGCGCGCCTCCCTCAACCTCCACTGAACAATCCGTCACAACTCAACAGTTCCTTCGGCAATCCGAGGCAATCGGCACACATGCCTGCAACCTGCCTCCGTACCGTCCTGGTCACGGCCCAAGTACCGCATTACTTCACCGCTGGAGGAAGACGTGACCATCGCCTTGGAGCAGCTTGCCGCGACACGGACCCGCGACCCGCAGCAACTCCTCAACGCGGTCGCCCCGCACATCACCGAACTCACCGTCAACGTCTTCGACTCCGGCATGAACCTGTGGGACCGCGAGATCGCCCTGCTCCTGCGTGACCACACCATGGTCCGCGACATGGCCGAACGAATCCTCGGCAACGCCGTCATGTACGTCGTGGGCTCCATCGAGAACCCCGACGTCCACCTCGGTGTCGGCAGGCTCGTCGACATCGGCGTCCACCAGTTGATCCTCGACACACCCGTCTGGTGGGGAATCTGCCGCCTGTACAACGGCGGCAGGTTCAAGCACCACGCCCCGTTCATCCAGCGCCGCAGCGACGGCCTGTGCCTGCGCACCGGCGACTTCCTGAGGAACCAGGGCTGGGCGATCGACGAAGAGCTGTGGGCCATCGACGGCGCGGACTGCTCACCGTGCGACGACAAGGTCCCCGACAGCCACTGAACCGGCGCTACAGTCGCCCCCGCCCTCATGGCTTCCCGAGGGCGGGGGCTCCCGCATCCCGACGACCGGAGGAACCGCCGTGCCCGTACCTCACGACATCGCTGCCGAGACCGAACTGTGGGACACCTACGCCGAGTCCGCGTTCAAGGACGACGCCGAGCCGTCGTTCTGCTGGACCCAGTACACCGGCCACGGCCCCTGCACCGAACTCCTCGGCACACCGGAGACGGTCCTGGAACTGGGCTGCGGCACCGGGAGGGCCCTCGCCCACCTCGCACGTCAGGGCGTGAAGGCGACCGGCGTGGACCTGTCCCCGCGGATGGTGCAGCGCGCGGGCGAGAAGTGGGCACCGCTCGGGGTACGGATCGAGCAGGGAGAGGTCATCGACTGGCTCGCCACCGACCGGGGCCGGTACGACGCCGTGTACTCCATCTTCGGCGCGGCCTGGTTCACCGATCCTTCCCGGCTGTTCCCGCTCGTCCGCCGGCACCTGGCTCCGGGAGGCGTGTTCGCGTTCTCCCAACCGCCCGCCATCCCCGGTGCCTACGGACCGCAGGGCATGTACAAGGGCGGCTTCGCGGGCAAGGCGATGTTCACCTACCGCTACAGCTACAAGCCCGCGGTGTGGGAGAGGCACCTGATCCGGGCCGGGTTCTCCTCGGTCGAGGCATCGGTCGTGGACGCACCCAGGCCGGGTCACATCGGGACACTGATTGTGCGCGCCCGCCCCTGAGCGGCTGCCCAGCCCTCCTGCCGGTCGTCGTACGCCGGACAGCCGCGGCCGCCCGGAGGGTACGCCAGATCGATACTGGGAGTACGCAAGCCCCTTGGGACGGGGCAGCTTCCGCAGTTGCCCCGGAGACGGCTCCACGGTTTCACCGCACACTCCGGCTTTTCACTGTTCGCACCCACGTCGTCACCGTCCGCCACTACCGTGAACAGGGTGGCGGCATTCCACCCGGGGATGCCGAACAGCACGGCAACAGGGGAAGCACATGGCCTCCGAGACCCAGAAGCTCGACCCGGCCCGCTCGGCACGGGACCTCTACGGCACGGAACTGCGCCGCCAGCGCCAGTTGGCCGGGGTGTCCCTGGACCGGCTGTCCGACATCGTGAACTACAGCAAGACCCAGCTCCACGGTGTCGAGACCGCCGAGCGCCTGCCTCTGCCCCCGCTCTCCTCCAAGCTCGACGCCGCGTTCGGCACGGGCGGACTGTTCGAGGGCCTGTGGAGCATCATCCAGCGGGAGCGCTACCCCGACCGCTACCGCCGCTTCATGGAACTCGCCGACCAGGCCACCGACGTCCACGAATACGCCGGGCACCTGGTACCCGGGCTGCTCCAGACACCGGCATACGCGCGGGCGCTGCTGCGGGTGGGGGACCCGGAGGCCTCGGGGGAGGAAATCGAGCGGAAGGTGGAGCTTCGGGTGGGGAGGCAGGGGCGGTTGGGGGAGGGGGATGGGCCCCGCTTGTGGGCGCTTCTGGAGGAGGGCGTTCTACGGCGCCCTGTCGGTGGTCCGGCAACCGCACGCGAACAGCTCCAGGCTCTGCTGTCGTTCGCCGAGTCGCCGCGCATTGAGGTGCAGGTCATCCCTTGCGCACATGGGGAACACGCGCTGCTCGACAGCACCCTGACGCTCCTCACACTGCCGAATACCACGGCAGTGGCCTACGTGGAGAGCAACTACTCCGGCCAACTTATCGAGGATCCGGCAGAGGCCATGAAGCGGCGCCGGGCTTACGATCTACTCAGGGCCAACGCCCTGTCGCCGCGGGAGTCCGCCGCGATGATCGAAGCAGCGATGGAAGGCTTCAACCCATGCGAGCAGCAATCGGACTGAGCCCTATACGGTGGCGCAAGTCGAGCTACAGCAACGTGGACGGGGGCAACTGCCTCGAGGTCGCCGACGGCTTCCCTGGCGCTGTGCCCATCCGGGACAGCAAGAACGCTGCTGGACCCATCCTGGTGGTCCCCACCAAGGCATGGAACCAGTTCATCGGGAGCTTCAAGGACGCTTCGTCCCAGGTCTGAGTGTCCTTGTACGGGTCATGAGCCCGTACAAGGCCCCAGGAGAATGCGGCTCAGTCGGGTGAAACGCCCGCATGCCGAGCTACTGCCTCTTCCAAGACTGCAAGGGCACGGTCCTCCTTGCGGTCGGCCTCATCACGCTGACTGTAAGCCTGGCGGACAGTGCCTGCGACGCGTTTACGGTCGTCCTCAGTCAGGGTCGGTACCGGAATTGCAGCGCATAGGCCAAGGTGAATGTCCTGTTGTTTACCACCTGTTGAACAAGAACGCAGCACTCGAAACATGGGGTCAGACCGGAGGAAGGCACTCAAGTAGGCGCCGGAAAATCCTGAGAGGCCTGAACGCACCCGCAAGAAGTCCTCGGAGTAAGCGTGACCGCTCCATGCGGCTGTTACGAGGATTGATCTGCCGTAGACCTCGTTCTCTCCCAGCGTTCCGCGGGCGGCGATCAAGACCGTCTCGTCCTCCGCCAGCACCTCCTTTGGAGTGTGTGCCTTACTGATCCATCGCCCTTCCGGCCGGACCCAGAACGCCTGACGCTGGCCCACCAGCCGGTAGCTGTAAGTGTCCCCTGGTTCGCCGTCGACGCGCGGAAAGCGTAGGCCACGGCTCATCTGACCACCCTTGCAAACCTCCCCCAACGTCACATGCTCAACCTCCCCCAGCCGCCGCAGTATCTTCTGCGCCCGTGGCTGGAAATTCAGCGCCCTCAGCGTCGTCGCATTCACCCCGCGCTGCGCGAACCCGAGGTCCCGCCCCTGCTCGTGCCACCGCAGGTCAAGCAGATCCCCGAGCCCCGCGGTCTCGAACAGATCCCGTGTCGCCTGATTCACGCCACTCTGGAACGCCGCCCGCAATGAGGCGGCTTCGTCCATGAGTTCGTGGATCTCCTTCTCCACCGCCTCGCCGAAGCGCGGCACCGGAAGACCTTCAATATGGTGCGGCTCGATGTGCTTGATGGCCGACCCATATACTCCTTCTTTGACCAGCACTTCTCCAAACCGACTGGCAAGAAAGGCGTACAAGTACCCCGGCAGGATCTTTTTTCGATCCGGTACAACCTTGATGACATGCTGGGAGGACCACGCACCATCCATGTCCGGTCGCGCATACGCTCGCCGCCCCGCATTGAACCCCGAGCACGCAATCAAGGTCATCCCAGGTTCCAGCCTCAAGTAATGCAGCTGGCTTGACTCGGCGTCTCTCTTCCTGAGTCGAGGTACCCCGCCCAAGTCGGCGACGAGCATGTCCTTACTTCCGATGAACGGCACGCTGTGCTCCGGATCGGGCAGATACACCCGGCGGAACTTCGGCCCGTTGAAGATCCCCCCGCCGTGCCCAGCCGTGACCTCCTTCAGCTGAACCTTCGCAACAGACAACCGCTCCAGCAATTGTTGCGTGGCGAACGCCCCCGACAAGTAAGGCTTGGCGTCCAATCGCAACCCCTGCCGGTCGAGCCAGCTCCGCATGGTCGGGTTGCCCCGCTCCGCGATCCTCACGCGTCATCCTCCGGCCGCTTCCAGGGGAGCTGGTCGCCGTACTCCTTGATGAACTTGCGGTACTCGCGGACGACGCTCGGCCGATCGTGGTACTTAGGTCGGTCACGCTCGGACATCAGGTCGTTGTCGAGGATGCGGGTACGCCGCTTGATGGAGCGCTCGATCGCGACGTTCTTGACGACAACCTCGTCCTTCTCCTCGTACTCCTTGATGACGTAGTCACCCTTGGCGTCCCGGACGAACAGGTCGTTGCCGCGCCGGTCGTGGCCGACCTTCTCGGCGACAGCCATGAAGACGGGGTGGTCGAGAGGACCGTGCACCTGCTCCTCGTCCCTCTCCTCCTGCGTCTTCTTCTGGAGGAAGAGCAGGGTGGTGAGGATGTTGACGCCCGCACCGACGACGAAGATCTCCACGGGAAGTTCCACGCTGGCCATCACCCAGCACTCGTCGAGGATGTACTTGCGTACCGCCTCGTCGTCGGGGCCAGGGTTGGACAGGATGCCGTTGGGCAGCACGATGCCGATGCGGCCGCCCGGCTTGACCCACTCGACGGCCTTCTGCACGAAGAGCCGCTCGGGCGCCACGGAGACGGCCGGCCTGCCCTTCACCAGCGTGCCGTCCTCGCCTCGGGACCAGCTGTAGGCGATGCTCCGTTCCTTCTCAAAGCCGTCCTCGTCCGTGCGGAACAGTTCGAGCACCGGTCCGGTCACGGGGATGTCGGAGCCGAAGGGCGGGTTGGTGAGCAGGATGTCGACTTCGCCGGGCGCGATGCGGTCGAGGTACTGGAGGGCGCGCTGCATGCCCCGCAGGTTGCCCATCCGGGGGAAGCCCAGGGAGTCGACCTGGAAGGTGTTGCCCGCGACGTCGGTGAGCATCATCACGCCGAACGCGGCGGCGCGGGTGAGGAAGGGGTCAAAGTCGGTGCCGAAGACACAGGCCTGGGCGTACTCGCCGAGCCGCTTCCGCTTCCTGGTCTCCTGCCGGGCCTTCTCCTGAACGGACAGGTCCTGCTCGTCCTCCGGCATCCACGTGTGCAGGATGTGCAGCAGGGTCTCCCGGAGGAAGCCGCCGGTGCCGCAGCACGGGTCGAGGACGGTCTGACCCTCCTGGGGATTGAGCATCTCGACCATGAGGCGGACCGCACCGGACGGGGTGAAGTACTGGCCGCGGTCGCCGCGCAGGTTGTCCCCGACGAGTTCCTGGTAAGCGGTGCCGAGGGCATCCAGGGACGTGTCGTGCATGCGGTAGGTGGCGAGCTGCTTGACGATGAAGGTGAGGGCACCGTCGGTCAGGGTCAGGCGGTCGTACTCGTCGAACAGCTGCTGGGGAGCGTAGAACTCCTTGACCTCGTCGAACAGCTCCCTTATCCGCTGGGCGACCTCGGCGCTGCCCGCCTCCTCCTCGGCGGCGGCGGCGAGGTCGTCGCTGTCGATGCGGAAGCGCGGCACCTCGGCGCCCTCACGCACCAGCCGCTCGTCGTGCAACTTGGCGAACAGCACGTACAGGAACTGCCAGAACGCTGCGTCCTTGGGCAGACCCTCGTTGCCGTGGATGTAGTTGTGGCAGCGGCGGAAGGCGAACCGCAGCATCCGCTCGTCTGCCCGCCGCATGATCGCGAGGGAGGAGGCATCGCCCTGGGCGTCGAAGCTGGTTGCATCGCCACGCGGCCAGTTCAGCATGGGACGGTACTTCGTTTCGAACAGGGACGAATCGTCGTCCTTGCGGACGAAGTAGAGGTCCTTGTCGTCCGTCCACATCCCGTAGCGGCAGCCGGGTGCCGCCTGCATGAGCTGGCCGAGCTCGTCGATCTGCGCCTTGGCATGGGCGTAGGTGCGGATCTTGGAAACGGTGCGGCTGTCCTTGGGGCGGGGCTTGGTGATGACGACCCGGCGGAGGTTCTCCAGCTCGTGCTTCTTGCCGTGCTCGAAGATCGCGATGCTCGCTCGGCGACGGGTCTTGCGGCCGGCGTCGTTGATCACCGGGATGGAGAAGTCGGCCTCCATGTCGTGCGGGTCGATGCCGTACTGATGAACGAGGGAGCGGGCGATGTGCTGGCGTACCTTCTCGGCCTCGGTGAGCTTCACCACCTTGTCGCCGGTGATGTAGTCGAAGACCTCGTCGTCGGCAAGCTTGCGCGGCCCTGCGGGCGCCTCGCCGGTGTCCTCCTTGGCGGTCTCCCCGGACGTCTCCGGCTTGCGCGGACCCTCCTCCGGCATGTCGAAGCCCAACTGTTCCTCAGCCATCGTGATGAGTGCCCCTCTGTTCCCTCTTGTCGCACGGCACACCGCCCGCCGTCAGATCGACGGCACCGACCAAGACTAGGACAGCCCGGGACCGGTTCCGTTCGGCCCCGCACCGCTCACCCTCCGTATGCGCCAGAAGGACGCCACGTCGCTATTCCTCGGCGTTCCGTCCCGCATCCAAGTCGTCGACAGCCCGCAGTTCGGCCGCGATGTCGGCAAGCGAGCCTTCACCCGGCACATGCCAGTATCGAGTTCCCTGAACCTGCTGATGGACCCCCATGGCCTCCCCGCGCATGTGTCGAGAAAGCGTGGAGGGCGCGTACGGCTTACCGTCCGCTTCCCAGACCAGAGGCTTGGTCTTGTTGTTCCGCCACACTGCACGAGATCGTTTCGCGTCAGCAGACAACCAGTTCGGCAGGCCACGGCGGTCGGGGCCGGTTACCGGACGGAACTCCAGCACAGTGCCCTCAGCGATCCGACCCGCGTCGACGATCACCCGCACCGCGTTCGCCAGCCTGCCGCCCCTGCCCGAGGGCTGCTCGGTGACCTGATACTCACTGTAGTCGGGAGCCTTGTCTCCCGACTTGAGTCGCTCGGTCAGACGCCGGGCAACCACTTGTACACGCTCGGCCGTACGTACAGTCGTGGCGTACTGACTCTTCTCACCGAAGGCAACATCCGCGATCGCCACGAACCACCACAAGGCCCGTCCGGTCAGCTCAGGCACAGCCGCCAGTCGCTCCCGCCACCGGGCTTCACCCGCCTCGTCGGTGTCATCGAGACCTTGAGTGTCCATGGTCTGGAAAATTGCATGCGCGATGAGCAGGTCGGCGTTCCCCGCCGCGCTGGCAACCCTGCCGTACAGATCGACGCGCAGCTTCCCCAGAGCCTCGCGCACCTCCCTCAAGAGCTGTACCACGCGCCAGACCCTGGCCGCACTCGGGCGATGCCCGAAAAGGTCACGGTAGTGGCGGTCCTCCCACAACGTGGACGAGTCCCGCTTGGCTCGGGCGACCAGGTCCGGCGAACGGTGCGTCGCAGCCAGCGCGAGCGCGGCCTCGGTCATGGTGCAGCCGGCCGCGGGGTGGGGCGCCGGCTCCCCGCGACGAATGACATAGTTCAGGCCGAGCGAGACGATGAACTCGTCACGGAGGTCGAACTGCATCCGATCACGTGACTTGAAGTCCCGCTCCTGCACGGGGTTCTGCGTGTTGGCAGCTGTGGTGACCCGGTCGCCGAACCCTTCGGGACACTCCTTGAGGGAGATGATCCGCACCAGGACCCGCCCCTGCCCTGCGTTTCCGGGGCTCTTCTGGACCGCGCGCGCTATCGCGTCCACTGTCTGCGCGCCGTTGACGACACTGGCACCTTTCAACCGGAAACCGACTCCCGCACCAGGTCTGAACGCCCCCTTCCCTTTCGGCTCGTAACTCTCGCAGAGCAGCGTGATGCCATTACTGAAGTACCAGAAGTGCTGGGGCTCGCTGAGCAGCGTGGCCTGGATCTTGGGGTTGACGTCGGAGACATCCAGAGCGTCCCGCAGATTGCGTGAGAACAGGTGGGCCCGGTTGTCGCCCTGATACCACTCCGCGATCTCCGTCACGGACACGGTGCCGTAGAACGCCTCGTACGGCATCGTCTCCTTACCGGCGCCCTCGAGCCACACATCGAGCTCGATCTTTCTCTCCGCCTGATCGCCCAGCAACTCCTGATAGAGGCCTCTCAGGTCGATGACCTCGTAATCGATCATGCCCGGCAGCCAGCTGCGCTCCTCGATCCCCTTCTTGAGCTCCCGCTCGATGTTGGGGTGCAGGTCATTCTCCGTAACCAGGGCAAGGACCAGCCGGATGGTCCCTGGATTGTCCAGTGCTGTCTCAAGCGCTACCGCATGGGACTCGATCCGGCTGTTGAAGCGATGGAACTCCAATTCTCGCAGATCATCCAGGCCTCTGAACAACGCCCTGAGCTCGCGTTCCCCGAAACCGGCAGTACCGTTCACACTCCACTTCGCCTGTACCAAAGTGATGTGGTAGCGGTCTTCTCCACGCTCCTCGACTGCGACAGCGTCGATGCCCCGGTCCCCGAAGCCGTCGATCACGCCGGCCGCTGCCTGGGCATCACTCCACCCCGTCTCGTGCTTGACTGCGAGCGCCGCAACCGCGCGGCTCAGGAACGCCCTCTCCTCCTCCTTGGGATCCGCCTTGGCCCGGTCGGACATGTCGATGTGCGGGCGGAACCTCTTCTCAAGTCCCTTGCGAAGGTGACGCATGTAGTAGGGATTGGCCATGGATTCCCCCCCAGTGTCGTCTGCGCAAGGCCTCACACACGTCATGGGCGGGGCCGCCGATCAGGCTATCCGGCGGGTCACGGGTGTTCCGTCTGTTTCGACGGAACAACTTCGCCGAGCGCAGATCGCCCCCGTGCAAACAGAGAACCGCGCCCCCAGGAGAGGAGGCGCGGCTCCGCGTCTGGTGTGGTGAGCTCAGCCCCTCAGCGCGTCCGTCGCCCGCCCCGCCACCGGGATGCTGTCGACACTCTGCGCCTGGGCGACCGGTCCGGTCACCTGCCGGGAGTCCACCGGCCGGAAGTCGGCGACCTGCGCGGCAACGCCGTTGTCGAGCGGGTCCACGCCCGTGCCGGCGAGCGGGTTGGGCTTGAGGTCCGCGACCGTGCCCACGACCCGGCCGGCGTCGGCACCGGCGCCGTCGAGGAGCGCCCCGGAGTCCGCGGCCGCCGCCGTGGCCGTACCGAGGCCGAGCGCCGCACCCGCCGTCGCGAGGACCGCCAGGGCGCGCCGGGCGGTCGGGGTCGGCATCCTGGGTGCCTTGTGTCGGGCCATCGCTGTGCCACCTACTACCTTCACTGTGTGATCGGTTCGTCGCGAAGCGTAGTCGACGTGTGACGCGCGCTTCAAAGCCGTACCTCGGGGTCGTACGCCCCCCGGACGATGCCTCACACTGGTGTCCTGTGAGTTCCCAGTCGCCCATATCCGCGCGAGTCGTGCTGCTCTGCGGCCCCTCCGGCTCCGGCAAGTCCCTGCTCGCGGCCCGCTCCGGCCTTCCGGTGCTGCGTCTCGACGACTTCTACAAGGAGGGCGACGACCCGACCCTGCCCCTGGTGGCGGGCACGTCGGACATCGACTGGGACGACCCCGGCTCCTGGGACGCGGACATCGCCGTCGCCGCGATCGAACGGCTGTGCAGGACGCGTCGCACCCAAGTCCCCGTCTACGACATCTCCTTGAGCGCCCGTACGGGCGAGGAGGCCGTCGACATCGGCGGCACCCCGCTGTTCATCGCGGAGGGCATCTTCGCCGCGGAGATCATCGGCCGCTGCCGTGATCTGGGCCTGCTGGCCGACGCGCTCTGCCTGAGCCGCGGCCCGGTGCGGACGTTCCGGCGACGCTTCCTGCGGGACCTCAAGGAGGGCCGCAAGTCCGTGCCGTTCCTGCTGCGCCGCGGCTGGCGTCTGATGCGCCTGGAGCGCTCCATCATCGCCCGCCAGGCCGCCCTGGGCGCCCACGCCTGCGACCGCGACGAGGCCCTGACCCGCCTCGCGACGGCGGCGGTCGCAGGACGTACGGCGACGGGCACGAGTACGAGTACGAGCTCCACCGCGCCGGCCTGACGCGGCCCCGCGCACGGAACCCCTCACACACGACCCGCACACACGACCCCGCACACACGAACAGCGGGACCGGGCGGGCCCCCCGGCCCTCCGCAGTCCCGCTGTTCCGTGATCCCCCGTGCCCCCCCAGTGACCCCCGTGTTCCCGGGAGTCCCCCCTCGGGCCCTCGGGGCTTTTCGGATCCCCCGTGGGTTCTCCGGTCCCTCGTCGATCCCTCCCCCGGATCTCAGAGGCCGCCCCCCGTTGTCCCCCCTTGTGTCCCCCTCCGGTTCCCCCGTGTCCCCCACGTGCCGCGGTGACGCCCCCCGGCATCCCCGCAGGTCCCCCCTGTTACCCGGTCCCCTGGATCCCCCGATCCCGGGCCCCCCGGTTCCCCCTCACCTTCAGGCGACGAGCTCGCCGAAGGCGTTCTCCTCGTCACGGCCGAAGCTGAGGACCTCGTCCTCGCGCAGCCGGCGGAGGGACCGCCAGATGCTGGACTTCACCGTGCCGACACTGATGCCGAGGATGTCCGCGATCTCCGGGTCCGTGCGGCCCTCGTAGTAGCGCAGGACCAGCATGGTGCGCTGGAGTTCGGGCAGCCGGGCCAGTGCCTGCCACAGGACGGCGCGCAGTTCGGTGCCGCGCATCGCGTCCGTGTCGCCGGCCGTCTCCGGCAGTTCCTCGGTCGGGTACTCGTTCAGCTTGCGGCGGCGCCACGCGCTGATGTGCAGGTTGGTCATGGTGCGGCGGAGGTATCCGCCGACCGCCGCCTTGTCGCTGATCCGGTCCCACGCCCGGTAGGTCGAGAACAGTGCGCTCTGCAGCAGGTCCTCGGCCTCGAAGCGGTCGCCGGTCAGGTGGTAGGCGGTGGCGTACAGGGAGGCGCGGCGCTCCTGGACGTAGGCGGTGAACTCCGCCTCCGTCAGCGAGCGGCGCTCCCCCGAGCCCTCCCCGTACGCGTTCCCCCCGTCCTTGTCCCCCGTGGACGCGTCAACCACCGTCATGATCGTGGTGTGCTGACGCCCGGTGCCGCGGGCGCACCCCCGCATGCCCGCCGCACCGGACTTCTCGGAACCCCGGTTCACGTCGTGCAGGCGTGTGACCACTGCGCTGGTGCTGGTGCCGTGCAGCATGTTCATCTCGCGCCTCCCGTCGTGGACTTCCGGTGTTCTGTCCTGCTGTTGTGCTTGTGCCGAATAGCTTGCCGGGGGACCTTCATGGCCGTGTCCGCCGACTGTCACAGGCGTGTCACAGGGGTCCGGCACGCGGCGGGCACAGGTCCTTCACAAGTGTCCGGGCACGTAGAGGCACGTATGCGTGTTCAATGGGCATCTCCCACCCACGGGTCGAACAGGGAGCCCTCCATGGGCCAGAATGAGCGGGTGCCTTCCCTGTTGCTGATCGAGGACGACGACGCCATCCGGACGGCCCTGGAGCTTTCACTGACGCGCCAGGGTCACCGGGTGGCGACCGCTGCCAGCGGAGAGGACGGTCTGAAGCTGCTGCGTGAGCAGCGGCCCGATCTGATCGTGCTGGATGTGATGCTGCCCGGCATCGACGGCTTCGAGGTGTGCCGTCGTATCCGGCGCACCGACCAGTTGCCGATCATCCTGCTGACCGCGCGCAACGACGACATCGACGTGGTGGTCGGCCTGGAGTCCGGCGCCGACGACTATGTCGTCAAACCGGTGCAGGGCCGCGTGCTGGACGCCCGCATCCGGGCGGTGCTGCGGCGCGGCGAGCGGGAGTCCAGCGACTCGGCGAGCTTCGGCAGCCTGGTCATCGACCGTTCGGCGATGACGGTGACGAAGAACGGCGAGGACCTCCAGCTGACGCCGACGGAGCTGCGGCTGCTGCTGGAGCTGAGCCGGCGGCCGGGCCAGGCGCTGTCCCGGCAGCAGTTGCTGCGGCTGGTGTGGGAGCACGACTACCTGGGCGACTCGCGCCTGGTGGACGCCTGTGTCCAGCGGCTGCGCGCCAAGGTCGAGGACGTGCCCTCGTCCCCGACGCTGATCCGCACCGTGCGCGGTGTCGGCTACCGGCTGGATCCGCCTCAGTGACACAGGAGCACCAAGGGGGTACCGGCGGCTGGGCCGCCGTGCGCAAGGGAATCTGGTCACGGCTGCGCTTCACCAGCCTGCGGCTGCGGCTGGTCGTCGTGTTCGGGCTGGTCGCGCTCACCGCGGCGGTGTCCGCGTCGGGCATCGCGTACTGGCTGAACCGTGAGTCCGTGCTGACCCGCACCCAGGACGCGGTGCTGCGCGACTTCGAGCAGGAGATGCAGAACCGGGCGGGCGCGCTGCCCGAGCACCCCACCCAGGACGAACTGCAGCGCACCGCGAGCCAGATGGCCACCAGCAGCCAGCGCTTCACCGTGCTGCTGGTCGCGGAGGATCCCGACGGGCGGACGGTGTACGGCAGTTCGGGCGGGATGAACGGCTTCTCGCTGCGGGACGTGCCGGCCTCGCTGCGCGACGCGGTCACCGAGCGGCAGAAGATCACGTCGAACAACAAGTATCCGCACCACCTGTACTGGCAGCGGACGACGGACGGCGGCACCCCGTATCTGGTGGCGGGGACGCGGGTGATCGGCGGCGGGCCGACCGGCTACATGCTGAAGTCGCTGGAGCCGGAGGCCAAGGATCTCAACTCGCTGGCCTGGTCGCTGGGGATCGCCACGGCGCTGGCACTGATAGGTAGCGCGCTGCTCGCGCACGCCGCCGCGACGACCGTGCTGAAGCCGGTGCAGCGGCTGGGGGTGGCCGCACGGCGGCTCGGTGAGGGGAAGCTGGACACCAGGCTCAGGGTGTCGGGCACGGACGAACTGGCCGATCTCTCCCGTACGTTCAACAAGGCGGCCGAGGCGCTGGAGAAGCGGGTGGCCGACATGGCCGCGCGGGACGAGTCCTCGCGGCGGTTCGTGGCGGACATGAGCCATGAGCTGCGTACGCCGCTGACCGCGATCACGGCGGTGACGGAGGTCCTGGAGGAGGAGCTCGAGTTCGAGGGCGGCGGCATCGACCCGATGATCCAGCCGGCGGTACGGCTGGTGGTGAGCGAGACCCGGCGGCTGAACGACCTGGTGGAGAACCTGATGGAGGTGACCCGCTTCGACGCGGGCACCGCCCGTCTGGTGCTCGACGACGTCGATGTCGCCGACCAGATCACCGCCTGCATCGACGCGCGGGCCTGGCTGGACGCGGTCGATCTGGACGCCGAGCGCGGCATCCATGCGCGGATCGACCCGCGCCGCCTCGACGTCATCCTGGCCAACCTGATCGGCAACGCGCTCAAGCACGGCGGGTCGCCGGTGCGGGTGGCGGTACGGGAGTCCCTCGCGGAAGCTCCGGAGGGCCCGGACGCCCCGGAGGACCTGGAGGGCGCGGGCGACGGGGGCTCGGTGATCATCGAGGTGCGGGATCACGGGCCGGGCATCCCGGAGGAGGTCCTGCCGCACGTCTTCGACCGCTTCTACAAGGCGAGTGCCTCCCGGCCGCGCTCCGAGGGCAGCGGACTGGGGCTGTCCATCGCCCTGGAGAACGCCCACATCCACGGCGGCGAGATCACTGCGGCCAACTCCCCCGAGGGCGGCGCGATCTTCACCCTGCGGCTGCCACGGGACGTCTCCGCACGGCATCCTTCACAGAAGGACGGCGACGCCGGGAAGGAAGGCGCCGAGGGGGAGGCCCGATGAGCGGACGGCGGACGGCGGTACGGCGTGCGGCCCTGCGGGGCGGGCGGGGGCTGCTGGCCGCCGGGGCGCTCGGGGCGCTGCTGGCGGGGTGCGGGATCCGGGCCACGGAGGTGCCGACGGACTTCGGTCCGGCGCCTTCGCGAGTGCGCTGCTCGCTGGCCGAGCCGGAGCCGACGACGCAGGCCGAGCGGGGGCTGCCGGTACAGGTGTTCCTGCTGTGCGGGTCGTCGCTGGTGGCGGTGGACCGGACGGTGCGGGTGCCGGACGGGGCGGCGGACGCGCGGCGGGTGCTGGTGGCGCAGGGGCTGCTGGACGAGTTGTCGCAGCGGCCGTCGGCCGCCGAGCGGGAGGCCGGGTACGCGACGCGGGTGCGGCCCGGGACGACAGTGAGCGGTCCGCGGCCCGGTGATCCGCGGGACGCCCTGCGGCTGGGCACCGTGCCGGGGAGCCTGTCCGCGTCGGCGCTGGCGCAGATCGTCTGCACCTTCTCCGACTCGGCGGCGGCCGAGAGCGACGGCTCGGTGGTCCTGGGCGGCCCGGACAACAGCCGGCCACGCCGCTACAAATGCACGGACGAGGTCCGCTCCCGCCCGGGAGAAAAGGAACCCCCTTCCTCAGAAGCCACCGAGGACTGAGCCCCGGAACGCCACGGGGGGGGACCACGGCGACTGAGCCGGCCAACGGACCGGCACAAGACGCCACCCGCGACCGAGACACGCAGGCCACGACAGCCGAGACGCCGGGGCCACCAGCGACCGACACGCGGAGAGCCACCCGGGACCAGGCGCGCAGGCCGCTGTCGACCGAGGCGGCGGGCGGAGCGGCACGGGACGCCCAAGCCACCAGCGACCGACCCACGGGAAACCACCGGCAGTTGAGGCACGGGGCGCCACAGGGCACTGACGCACGCAGACCACAACGACGACTGAGCCGGCCAACGGACCGGCACAAGATGCCACCCGGGACCGAGCAGGCCACGACAGCCGAGACGCCGGGGAGCGGGGGCGACCGGCGGCTGGGGCGCGGGGCGCCATCGGAGACTGAGCGGCAAGGGGTGCCGGGGCTGAGGCGCCGGGCGCGCGGGCCACCGGGGGCCGAGACGCCCGGGGCGCGGGGAGCCACCCGGGACCACGGCACGGGGGCGACCGGCGGCTGGGGCGCGGGGCGCCATCGGAGACTGAGCGGCAAGGGGTGCCGGGGCTGAGGCGCCCGGGCGGACCGGCACGGGACGCGCAGGACACCGGCACCCGAGACGCGCGAGCCACCGGCGGCTGAGGCGCCGGGCGCGCGGGCCACCGGGGGCCGAGACTCGGGGAGTCACCCGGGCGGACCGGTACGGGGCGCGCAGGACATCGGGTGGGTGTGGGAGTGTGGCGTATGCCTCATACGGTGAACGGGTGGCATCCCGGAACCGAGCGTGCCCAACGCCGCGTCTTGGGGGTCGTGCAGCGTCAAGGCTTCATCGGCGGCACCGCCGCATTCCGCATCCGTGTGACAGGAGGGCTCCTCCTGGCCGCGCATCTCGCTTTCGTCGCCTGGTACACGCTGCGCCCGCTGGACGTCCCCTGGGTGATGCCGGCGAATCTCCGGCCGTTGGACGGCATCCGTGCCGACTTCGCGCTGGGGTGGGCGACGGGCGTGCGGCGAACCGGTGAGGCGATGGCGCTGCTGGCGCCGCTGGGTGTGCTGCTGCCGATGGCCGGGGGGCGGCTGGCCGCCTCGCGGCTGGGGTCGCTGATCCGCACCATGACCGCGACCGCCCTGGTGTCGCTCGCCGTGGAGCTGCTGCAGACCGCGGTGCCGGGGCAGGTCGTGGACATCGACTCGCTGCTGCTGAACACGGCGGGCGCGGCGCTCGCGCACGCGGCGTTCGTGCCCGCGGGACGCGCCTGGCTCCGCCGCAGGGCGGGGTACGCGCCCGGGACGGCCCTCCTCCCGGAGGAGGAGCCTCAGGGGCGAACCCCTACGATCGCCAGGGTCGGGATCGCCCCGTGGAGCGACGCTTTGCCCCCTTCGTCTCCGTAACGTGGAGTGTACGGAGGCCGCCATCCGGGAGGCCTCGCATCGCCCACCGAGGAGCCGTCATGAGCCTCCCCGCCCGCCCCGCCGACGACCGCATGATCGCTGGAGTGTGCGCCGCGCTGGCCCGGCGCTTCGGCACCTCCACGACCACGATGCGGGTGATCTTCCTGGCGTCGTGCCTGCTTCCGGGCCCGCAGTTCCTCCTGTACATCGCGCTGTGGGTGCTGATGCCCGCGGAGGAGAAGTCACGCACGGTCTGGTGATACGGACATCCGGCCACCGTCCCCCGCGAGTACGCCGATGGGGCGCGCCCGGAATTCCGGGTGCGCCCCATCGGCGGTGTGCGCGGCGGTTCAGCTGCCGAGCGGAACGCCGTTGACCATCATGCCCTGCGCGGGCAGCTGGTTGACGGGCAGGCCGCCGAGGAGGCCGGCCTCCGGGGCGACGGGGCTCGCCTGCTCGGCGACCGGCTGGACGGCCGCCACGCCGGTGCCCGCCAGCTTCTGGCCGGTCGCGAGCGCCTCGGACGTGCCCGGCACCGCGTCGGTCAGCCGCTCCGCCGGGAGCGCCTGGGTGACGGTGTCCAGGGACGGAACGGCGTCCGGGACAGCCGGGGCCGCGTTGGCGGCGCCCGCCCCGGTGGCGGCGAAGGCGGCACCGAGAGCGGCGACACCGAGGGTCTTGGCAGCAGACTGCTTCATGTAAATGCGTCCTCGAAATGGGATACGGGGATGTGAGCGGTGCTGTGACGGTAAACAGGCGGCACCGCCCGCCGCAAACATCGAAATGCGGACGGATTGTGAACACCGCCGGTGTTCACGTTTCCCCGGGACGCGGTGTTCAGCTCTCCGATTCCACAGACCCGCTGGTGGAGGCGGTCTGCCGGAACAGCCATTCGGATTTCAGCTCCGCATATCCGGGTTTGACGACGTCATTGATCATGGCCAGTCGTTCATCGAAAGGAATGAACGCTGATTTCATCGCATTGACGGAGAACCACTGCATGTCGTCGAGCGTGTAACCGAAGGCCTCGACCAGGTGCTCGAATTCCCGGCTCATGCTGGTGTGGGACATGAGGCGGTTGTCGGTGTTCACGGTGACCCGGAAGTGCAGCCGGCGCAGCAGCCCGATGGGGTGCTCGGCGTACGAGGGGGCGGCGCCGGTCTGGAGGTTGGAGCTGGGGCAGAGCTCCAGCGGAATGCGCTTGTCCCGGACGTAGGAGGCGAGCCGCCCGAGTTCGACCGAGCCGTCCTCGCGGACGCGGATGTCGTCGATGATGCGCACCCCGTGCCCGAGCCGGTCGGCGCCGCACCACTGGAGGGCCTGCCAGATGGACGGCAGCCCGAACGCCTCGCCGGCGTGGATGGTGAAGTGGTTGTTCTCCCGCTTCAGGTACTCGAAGGCGTCCAGGTGCCGGGTGGGCGGGTGGCCGGCCTCGGCGCCCGCGATGTCGAAGCCGACGACGCCCAGGTCCCGGTAGCGGTTGGCGAGTTCGGCGATCTCCAGGGCACGGGCGGCGTGCCGCATCGCGGTCAGCAGCGCGCCGACCCGGATGCGGTGGCCGTTGTCCCTGGCCCGCCGCTCGCCCTGCCGGAAGCCCTCGTTGACCGCCTCGACGACCTCGTCCAGGGTCAGCCCGCCCTCGAGGTGCTGCTCGGGGGCGTAGCGGACCTCGGCGTAGACGACACCGTCCGCGGCGAGGTCCTCGGCGCACTCGGCGGCGACCCGGACGAGGGCGTCGCGGGTCTGCATGACGCCGACGGTGTGCGAGAACGTCTCCAGGTACCGCTCCAGGGAGCCCGAGTCGGCGGCCTGGTGGAACCAGAGGGCGAGCTTGTCGGGGTCGGTGTGGGGCAGGCCGGTGTACCCGGTCTCGCGGGCCAGTTCGACGACGGTGCCGGGGCGCAGCCCGCCGTCGAGGTGGTCGTGCAGCAGAACCTTGGGCGCCCGGCGGATCTGGTCCGCGGTCGGGGTGTTCGCGATGGTCTGGCTCGTCATTTCCGCACTCTAACGCCTACGCGCGTAGATCGCCGGTCGCGCGGCGTGCGCGCATCCGTCGATACCCAAAGGTGACCCCCCGGACGGGTGGTGTACACCGCCGCTTCTGAGAATGTTCTGTCATGGCACAGCAAGCGACGCCGGTGCGCACGGCCCGGCTGGGGAGGGTGCTCGGCCCGGAGCCGGCCGAGGTGGGCGGTGTGGTGCTGCTGCTCCCCGGCGGCGAGGAGGTGTCCAGTCGGCGGCCGTCGCCGATGCTGGCGGCCGCCTCCGTACGGGGTCTCGGCCGCCACCTCACCCGCGCGGGACGGGAGCAGAGCCTCGCCACTCACGTCGTCCACTACCGCTACCGGGGCTGGAACGGCAGTGAGGCCCGCCTCGCCCACGACGCGGTGTGGGCCGCCGACGAGGCCGTACGGCGCTACGGGGACGTGCCCGTCTGCCTGGTCGGCTCCGGCATGGGCGGCCGGGCCGCGCTCCGCGCGGGGGGCCACGAGGCCGTCAACTCCGCGGTGGCGCTGGCACCCTGGCTGCCCGAGGAGGACGCGGCGGCACCACCCGAACCGGTGAAACAGCTCGCCGGGCGGCGGGTGCTGATCGTGCACGGCACGAAGGACGCGCGCACCGACCCCGAGCTGTCGTTCCGGCTGGCGGCGCGGGCGAAGAAGGCGAACCGGGAGGTGTGCCGGTTCGAGGTCCACGCGGACGGGCACGGGCTGAGCCAGTACCGGGACGAGGTGCTGGCGCTGGTCGAGGACTTCGTGATGGGGGCGCTGTTCGGGCGGGCGTTCTCGCGGCCCGTGCAGGACGCCCTGGCGGCGCCTCCGCCGCTGGGGCTGCGGATGCCGCTCGCGGCGGGGTTCGGGGCGTCGTTGCGGCGGCGGTAGCGTCCGCGCCCGAGCCCGCCTAGAAGACCGCTGAAGATCTTGCTCCGCCCGCCCGACTCATCCCGGATTGCCGGTAAATGTCAATCCGTATGAACTGGTGCAAGCCGGGCGCGATTTCAAGATCTTCAGGACACTCCTAGGCGGGCAGCAGGCTGCCCCTCTTGGAGAGCAGGAACTTCTTGAAGGCGGCCACGGGGGGTGTGTCGGGGCGGCCCGCGAGCCAGGCCACTCCGATCTCCCGTGCCGCCCGCGGAGCCGTGACCGTCAGCTCCACGACTCCCGGGCGCGGGAACGGGGGCGGCGGCAGGAGAGCCACGCCCAGGCCCGCGGCGACCAGGCCGCGCAGGGTTTCCGCCTCCTCCCCCTCGAAGGCGGTACGGGGTTTGAAGCCCGCCCGCGCACAGAGGTCGTCGGTGATACGGCGCAGCCCGTAACCGGGTTCCAGGGTCACGAACGTCTCGTCGGCGGCCTCGGCCAGCCGGATCCGGCGGCGGCCGGCGAGCCGGTGGTCGGCGGGGACGACCAGGCGCAGTTTCTGCTCGTCGAGGCGGCG
The DNA here is from genome assembly GCF_984686075.1 of Streptomyces speibonae. Lineage (NCBI taxonomy): Bacteria > Bacillati > Actinomycetota > Actinomycetes > Kitasatosporales > Streptomycetaceae > Streptomyces > Streptomyces speibonae. Next base: position 3,102,640 of record NZ_OZ480260.1, read on the forward strand.
CGCGACGAGGTCCGGGGCGTCGGGCACCGGGGAGGTCAGACACAGGTCGAGTTCGCCCGCGCGCAGGCCCTCCAGCATGGCCTCGCCGTAGTTCTGGACCAGGCTGAAGCGGACGCGCGGGTGGTCGGCGCGGAAGGCGTGCAGCAGGCCGGGCACGGTCTCGGCGCCCATGGTGTGCAGAAAGCCGAAGGCGACCTTGCCGGTGGCGGGGTCGGCGTCGGCGCGGACCTCCTCGGCGGCGCGTTCGATCTCGGCGAGGGCGCGTTCGACCGAGGTGAGGAAGGTGCGGCCGGCCCGGGTCAGGGACACCGTGCGGCCGTGGCGGGCGAACAGTTCGACGCCCAGGTCCTGTTCGAGGCGGGCCATGGCCCGGGAGAGGGTGGACTGCGGCACCTGCATCTCCTGGGCGGCGCGCGTGACGTGCTCGGTGCGGGCGACGCCGGCGAAGTGGGCGAGGCGGGGGGCGAGCAGCCGGGACATGTCGTCCATGTCTCGTGTGTCACTGGTCTGTGACAGCCGGCTGCGTGACCTCTGCTGATGCTCCATGGGAACGATTATGGCGATTCCATGCATTGGACGGATGAGCGGGGGCGTACGTAGTTTCGTGGCATGACTCCCGCCAGTACCGGGGCGTCCACGACTGTGGGCGCCGTCGCTCGTGTTCCCTCTGCTTCTTCCTCTTCTTCCTCTTCTTCCTCGGCTCCCGCCGGGCGGATGTCTCCGGGCGGGCCCGGTTACCGCCGGATGAGTCTCGCGCTGTTCCTCGCGGGTGTCGCGACGTTCGCGCTGCTGTACTCCACCCAGGCCCTGCTGCCGCTGGTCTCAGGCGAGTTCGCGGTGAGCGCGGGCGACGCGAGCTGGACGGTGTCGGCGGCGACCGGCGGTCTGGCGCTGTTCGTGCTGCCGATGAGCGCGCTGTCGGAGCGGTTCGGCCGGCGCACCGTCATGACCGTCTCGCTCGCCGTCGCGGTCACCCTCGGACTGCTGGTGCCCTTCGCCCCGTCGCTCGGTGTGCTGGTGGTCCTGCGGGCGCTGCAGGGCGCGGCGCTGGCCGGGCTGCCCGCGTCGGCGACGGCGTATCTCGCGGAGGAGGTCACGCCCCGGGCGCTGGTGACGGCGATCGGGCTGTTCGTGGCCGGCAACAGCGTCGGCGGGATGAGCGGCCGGGTGATCACCGGCTGGGTGGCGCAGGAGTGGGGCTGGCGGGTCGCCCTCGGGGTGATCGGTCTGCTGGCGGTGGCCTGCGCGGTGGCCTTCCGGCTGCTGCTGCCCACGCCTAGAAACTTCCGTCCCGGGTCGCTGCGGCCCCGGGTGCTGGCCGGTACGGTCCGCGGGCATCTGGCCGATCCGCTGCTGCGGCGGCTGTTCGCGATCGGCGCGCTGTTCATGACGGTCTTCGGGGGCGTGTACACGGTCATCGGGTACCGGCTGACCGAGGCGCCGTTCTCGCTGCCGCAGGGTGTCGCCGGGTCGATCTTCCTGGTGTATCTGGTGGGCACGGTCTCGGCTTCGGCGGCGGGGCGGCTGGTGGACCGGCTGGGGCGGCGCGGTGCGCTGTACGCGGGCGGGGGGACGACCGCGGTGGGGCTGCTGGTGTCGCTGGCCGGGTCGCTGCCGCTGGTGCTGGCCGGGCTGGTGCTGATCACCGCGGGGTTCTTCGCGGGGCATGCGGTGGCGTCGTCGGCGGTGGGGAAGGCGGCGCGGGTGGGGCGTGCGCAGGCGTCGGCGCTGTATCAGTCCGCGTACTACGTCGGGTCCAGTGCGGGGAGCACGGTGGGGGCGTTGGCGTTCCACGCGGCGGGGTGGGGCGGGACGGTCGCCGTGGGGCTGGTGGCGGTGGCGGGGGTCGCGGCGATCACCCTGGCCGGGACGCGGGCGGCGTCGCGGGCGGCGCTGCGGCCGGCCTGACAATTTCCCTCGCCCCCGCCGCCCCTTCCCGTCCCGTCCCGTCCCCGGGGGCGCTCCCCCCCGGACCCCCGCTCCTCAAACGCCGGAGGGGCTGCATTTCAGCCCGTCTGGGGGTACCCCCTCTGGGGGAGTTTGAGGACGAGGCCCGAAGGGCCGAAGGGGGTCTGGGACGCAGCTCCGGGGACGGGACGGGAAGGGGCGGCGGGGGCGAGAGACCTCTGGTGCGGGCACCGTTGTTGACCTGCGCGTTCGTTGACTCGGGGGGCCGTTGTCAGTGGGCTGGGGTAGCTTCCGGAGTGGTGGGTGCGATGGTGCGCCACGACGAGGCCACATGGGGTGGGTGGACGATGACGAACCGCACGGCGACGACGACCGGTGTGGACGCCGGCCTGGAGAAGTACCGGGTCGAGCTGACCGGGTACTGCTACCGAATGCTCGGCTCGTCCTTCGAGGCGGAGGACGCGGTGCAGGACACGATGATCCGTGCCTGGCGCAGCTACGCCACGTTCGAGGGCCGCTCCAGCCTCCGCTCCTGGCTCTACCGCATCGCGACGAACGTGTGCCTGGACATGCTGACGGCCGGCAACAAGCGGGCCCGCCCGATGGACCTCACGGAGTCCACACCGCTGGCGCAGGCCGCGCTGTCGCCCCGCCCGGACAACACCTGGCTGGAGCCGATGCCCGACTCCCGGATGCTGCCCACGCCCGCCGACCCGGCGGAGGCCGCGGTCGCCAAGGAGTCGGTGCGACTGGCCTTCATGGCCGCGCTCCAGCAGCTGCCGGCCAAGCAGCGGGCGGTGCTGATCCTGCGCGAGGTGCTGGCCTGGAAGGCCGCCGAGGTGGCCGAGCTGCTGGACACGTCCGTCGCGTCGGTCAACAGCGCCCTCCAGCGGGCCCGCGCCACGCTCGCCGAGCGGCAGCAGCCCGGCGCCGAGGCGTCGGTGTCCGACCCGCTGGACGAGGAGCAGCAGAAGCTGCTCGAGCGCTATGTGGCGGCGTTCGAGGGGTACGACATGTCGGCGCTGACCGCGCTGCTGCACGAGGACGCCATCATGACGATGCCGCCGTTCGACCTGTGGCTGACCGGCGCCGACGACATCACGGGCTTCATGACGACGCTGGGCGCGGCCTGCGCGAACTCGCGGCTGGTCCCGGTGGAGGTCAACGGGCTGCCGGGGTTCGCGCAGTACAAGCCCGACCCGGAGGCCGGCGGCTACACGCCGTGGGCGGTGCAGGCGCTGGAGATCTCAGACGGCCGGATCACCGGATTCCACTGCTTCCTGGACACCGAGCGGTGGTTCCCGCTGTTCGGGCTGCCCCTCCGTCTCGAAGCGGAGGCCGACCAGGTCGAGCAGGGCGCACAGCGCCAGTGAGGGGTCGCGCAGCCGTATCCGGCCTCCGCGCCGGCGGGCGGTGAGCTGGAGCCGCGCGAGGAGGTTCACGGCGGCGAGACCGGGCGGCCCGAGCCCGCCGACGTCGCAGACGACCACGCGGCCCGCTCCGCCTCCGCCGTCCAGAAGTGTCCGCAGCTCGTCGCACGGCCCGTCCACCCCGTCCGGGGCGAGAGGGCCGCTGAGCACGAGTACGGGCGGTGTCATGTCATCCACAACCGGTAGACCGGGCGGGGACGCGTAACTCATCGCGCGGGGCCCGCGAGCATCGCAGCGCCCTGCGTAGCCCCCGGAGGCTGGGCTTCATGCCCGCAGCTCAGGCCTCGGGGAACTCGCTGGTCTCGATGACGAGATCGAAGGGGGCGGGGATCTTGATCGGCTCGCCGAACTTCGCGGTGCTCAGCGGCCGGTAGACGGCTCCCTCGGGGGCACCGTAGAGGGTCGCGGTCGGCCCGTCGGAGGCCCAGCGGTCGACCAGAAGGTACAGCGGAATGCCCGCGGTGGCGTAGGCGGCGAGCTTGCCCACGCGATCGTCGCGGGCGTTGGACCTCGAGGTGACCTCGACGACCAGTTCGGCCAGGGCGGCAGGGATGTGGGTGTCCGATTCGGTGTGCTCCCGCACCGGGGCCACGACGAGGTCGGGGATCAGCATGCCAAGACGCGAGGGCACGGCGAGGGCAAGAGTCTGGAAAACTTCCCAGTCCTCGGGGATCACAGAGTAAAGACGGCGCTGAATGCGGGCCGCGATCACGTTGTGACGGTACGCCGGAGCAGGTGACACGGTGATGATCCCCTCGATGATCTCCACCTTGCTGCCCTCGGGCCAGTCCATCTCCTCCCAGAACCGGACGAGGTCGTCCCAGCTCTGCTCGGGGTCCTGGCTCACGGTGAGTGCGCTCACGGCCGTCTCCTACTCGTTGCGTCACCGAGTCCAGCATGCCGAACGGGACCGGCGGGGGTCCACCGGTCCCGTTCATCCGATCGGGGAAACCGCTGGTCAGGCGATACGTTCCAGCACCACCGGCGTGGGAGTGAAGCCCGTGCCCCGCGGCGCGATGTCGTACGAGCCCTCGACGGCCTGGAGCGCGTACGCGAAGCGGTCGGGGGTGTCCGTGTGCAGGGTCAGGAGGGCCTGGCCCTCGGTCACCGCGTCGCCGGGCCTGGCGTGGAGTTCGACGCCGGCGCCGGCCTGCACGGGGTCCTCCTTGCGGGCGCGTCCGGCGCCCAGGCGCCAGGCGGCGACACCGATGCCGTAGGCGTCGAGGCGGGTCAGGACGCCGGAGGACGGGGCCGTGACGACGTGCTGCTCGCGGGCCACCGGGAGGGCGGCGTCGGGGTCGCCGCCCTGGGCCGCGATCATGCGGCGCCAGACGTCCATGGCGGAGCCGTCGGCCAGGGCCTTCGCCGGGTCGGCGTCCTTCAGTCCGGCCGCGTCGAGCATCTCGCGGGCGAGGGCGAGGGTCAGTTCGACGACGTCCGCCGGGCCGCCGCCGGCCAGGACCTCGACCGACTCGCGGACCTCCAGGGCGTTTCCGGCGGTCAGGCCGAGGGGGGTGGACATGTCGGTGAGCAGGGCGACCGTCCGCACCCCGGAGTCGGTGCCCAGGCCGACCATGGTGCGGGCCAGTTCGCGGGCGTCGTCGAGGGTCTTCATGAAGGCGCCGGTGCCGGCCTTCACGTCCAGGACCAGGGAGCCGGTGCCCTCCGCGATCTTCTTGGACATGATGGAGGAGGCGATGAGCGGGATCGCCTCGACCGTGCCGGTGACGTCGCGGAGCGCGTAGAGCTTCTTGTCGGCGGGGGCCAGTCCGTCGCCGGCCGCGCAGATCACCGCGCCGGTGGTGTCCAGGACGTGCAGCATCTCCTCGTTGGAGAGCAGGGCCCGCCAGCCGGGGATGGACTCCAGCTTGTCGAGGGTGCCGCCGGTGTGGCCGAGGCCGCGGCCGGAGAGCTGGGGGACGGCCGCGCCGCAGGCGGCGACGAGGGGGGCGAGCGGGAGGGTGATCTTGTCGCCGACGCCGCCGGTGGAGTGCTTGTCGGCGGTGGGGCGGGACAGGGACGAGAAGTCCATGCGCTCGCCGGAGGCGATCATCGCGGCCGTCCAGCGGGCGATCTCGCCGCGGTTCATGCCGTTGAGCAGGATCGCCATGGCGAGGGCCGACATCTGCTCGTCGGCCACCTCCCCGCGGGTGTACGCGTCGATCACCCAGTCGATCTGCTCGTCGCTGAGTTCGCCGCGGTCCCGCTTGGTGCGGATGACGGAGATGGCGTCCATGGCCATGGCTGAGGTTCCTTCCGGGGTGCGAAGGGCGCGGCCCCTCCGGCCGGCGGCACCGGCGGTGCCGGCCGTCGCGCGGAGGGGCCGCACGGGAGTTACTGGGCGAGGTGCTGCGGGCCGAAGGCCTGGGGCAGCATCTCCGACAGCGGCAGGATTCCCTCCGGGGTCTCCACCAGCAGTCCGCCGCCGCCGAACTCGTACAGCAGCTGGCGGCAGCGGCCGCACGGGACGAGGATGTCGCCGTTGCCGTCCACGCAGGTGAAGTGGGTGAGCCGGCCGCCGCCGGTGCGGTGCAGCTCCGAGACCAGGCCGCACTCGGCGCACAGGCCGAGGCCGTACGAGGCGTTCTCGACGTTGCAGCCGGAGACCGTGCGCCCGTCGTCGACCAGGGCGGCGACGCCGACCCGGTACCCCGAGTAGGGGACGTAGGCGTGCGTCATGGCCTCGCGGGCCACGGCGCGCAGTGCCTCCCAGTCGGCGTCGCCGGCGGTCACTTGCCCTGTCCCTTCCGGTACGGCATGCCGTTGGCCTTGGGCATCCGCAGCCGCTGGGCGGACAGGGCGAGGACGACGAGGGTGATGACGTACGGCGTGGCGGCGACGACCTGGTTGGGGACCTCGTTGGTGCCGGCGTACCAGGCGAAGACGAGGCCGCCGATGACCAGGGTGATCGCGGCGTTGACGTACTTCTTGCGGACCGCCAGCCAGATGGCGCCGATGAGCAGCAGCAGCGCGCCGAGCAGCAGCAGGGCGTGCACGTTGGCGGAGCCGCCGCGCAGGTTGAGGCTGTCGGTGTAGCCGAAGAGGCCGGCGCCGATGGCGAGGCCGCCGGGCATCCAGTTGCCGAAGATCATGGCGGCCAGGCCGATGAAGCCGCGTCCGCTGACCTGGCCCTCCAGGTAGAAGGGGTTGGCCACGATGGACAGGAAGACACCGCCGAGGCCGGACAGACCGCCGGAGATGATCACGGCGAGGTACTTGTACTTGTAGACGTTGACGCCGAGGGACTCGGCCGCGACCGGGTTCTCGCCGCAGGAGCGCAGCCGCAGGCCGAACGGGGTGCGCCAGAGGATCCACCAGGTGGCGGGGACGAGGGCGACGGCGATCAGGGTCAGCCAGGAGACGTCGGTGACCAGTCCGCCGAGCAGGCCGGCGATGTCGGAGACGAAGAACCAGCCCTTGTCGTTGAGGTCGCTCAGTGCGTCCGACAGTCCCGGCACGGTGAAGTGGCCGAGCGAGTCGACCGCCGGGGACTGCTTGGCGGAGCCGCCCTGGTGGCCCACGAAGGCCAGCGGGGCGAGGTAGCGGGTGGCGCCGAGGGCGAGGATGTTGATGGCCACACCGGAGACGATGTGGTTGACGTTGAAGGTGACGGTGACGATGGCGTGCAGCAGGCCGCCGAGGCAGCCGCCGATGATGCCGACGAGGACACCGGTCCACGGACCCCACTGGAATCCGGCCCAGGCGCCGAACCAGGTGCCCAGGATCATCATGCCTTCGAGGCCGATGTTGATGACGCCCGCGCGCTCGGCCCACAGGCCGCCGAGACCGGCGAGGCCGATGGGGACGGCGAGCTGGAGGGCGGTGGACATCTGGCTGACGTTGGTGATGCCGTTGGCGCCGGTGATCAGGCGCACGATCGACGTCAGCGCCAGGGCTCCGGCGATGACCAGCATCAGGACGGGCAGCGACATGCGGCGGCCGGTCTGCGGGGCGTGCTCCAGCGACGGCTGGTTGACGTCGGTCGCTGTGGTCGGAGCGGTCATCGGCCGGCCACCTCCTTCGTGGTGTTGTTGGCGCCGAGGACGTGGCCCGCGGCGAGCTCCGCGCCGACGCGGCGCTGCTGGCGGCGCAGGCCCCACTCACGGACGGCCTCGTAGGAGACGACCACCGACAGGACGATCAGGCCCTGCATGATGACCGCGATCTCCTTGTCGTAGCCGTGGAAGTCCAGCTCGGGCGACGCCTTGTCGAGCCAGGCCCACAGCAGGGCGGCGAAGGCGATGCCCACGGGGCTGTTGCGGCCGAGCAGGGCGATGCCGATGCCGAGGAAGCCGATGCCGGTGGGGAAGCTGAGGTTGTAGGTGTGGGCGTCGCCGAGCAGGATGGGCAGACCGGCGAGACCGGCGATGGCTCCGGAGAGCAGCATGGCGGTGAGGACCATGCGCTTGGGGTCGACGCCGCTGGCGGAGGCGGCGGACTCCGAGGCGCCGGAGGCGCGCAGGTCGAAGCCGAAGCGGGTGCGGTTGAGGACGACCCAGTAGCCGATGCCGAGCAGGACGGCGAGGATCACCAGGCCGTAGATCTCGCCGGCGGCGCCCATGTCGATGCCGGGGATCCAGCCGGACTCGTGCATCTCGCCGGTGGTGTTGTTGTTGCCGACCTTGACGCCGAAGACGGTGGGCAGCCACAGGTAGCCGATCACGGAGGTCGCGATGGCGTTGAGCATGATCGTCGCGACGACCTCGCTGACGCCGCGGGTGACCTTGAGGACGCCGGCGATGCCGGACCAGAAGGCTCCGGTGAACACGGCGGTGAGAAGCAGCAGCGGGATCTGCAGGACGGCCGGGAGGTTCATGTGGGCGCCGACGATGGCGGCCATCATGGCGCCGAGCTGGTACTGGCCGTCGACGCCGATGTTGAACAGGTTCATCCGGAAGCCGATGGCCACCGCCAGGGCGGCGATGTAGTACATCGACGCCTGGTTGATGATCAGGACCTGGATGTCCGAGAAGCCGGCCTGCTCGAACATGAGGGCGAACGGTTCGACCGGGTTCTTGCCGGAGGCGACCAGCACGATCGCACTGAGCACGAAGGCCACGGCGAGCGCGATGACCGGCCCGGCCACGGCGAGGAGCACGCGCTCCTTGTCCAACTTCTTCATCAGCGGGCCTCGTCTTCGGGAGACTCAGGGGACTTGGACACGTCGGCCTGGGTCTCGGGGGTCTCGTCGTGTTCGAGGTGGCCCTCGGCGGCGCCGGTCATGGCGGTGCCGAGTTCCTCCGGGGTGATGGTGGCCGGGTCGGCGTCCGCGACCAGCTTGCCGTCGTAGATCACGCGCAGGGTGTCGGACAGGCCGATGAGCTCGTCCAGGTCGGCGGAGATCAGCAGCACGGCCAGGCCCTCGCGGCGGGCCTCGCGGATGTGGTCCCAGATGGCGGCCTGCGCGCCGACGTCCACACCGCGGGTGGGGTGGGCGGCGATCAGGAAGCGCGGCTTGTGGCTCATCTCGCGGCCGACGATCAGCTTCTGCTGGTTGCCGCCGGAGAGGGAGGCCGCGGTGACGTCGATGCCGGGGGTGCGCACGTCGTACGTCTTGACGATGCGGCGGGTGTCCTCCTGGGCGGACTTCGGGTCCAGCCAGACGCCCTTGGCGTTGGGCCGTTCGGTGACGTGGCCGAGGATGCGGTTCTCCCAGAGGGGGGCGGCCAGGAGCAGGCCGTGGCGGTGGCGGTCCTCGGGGATGTAGCCGATGCCCTGTTCGCGGCGCTTGCGGGTGGGCCAGGCGGTGATCTCCTCGTCGGCCAGCCGGATGACGCCGGAGTCGGCGTGCCGCAGGCCGATGAGGGCGTCGACGAGTTCGGTCTGGCCGTTGCCCTCGACGCCGGCGATGCCGAGGATCTCGCCCTCATGGATGGTGAAGGAGATGTCGTCGAGCAGGGCCTTGCCGCTGGGGGCCGCCAGGCGCAGCTTGTCGACGGTGATGACGGGGCGGTCGGTGACCGTGGACTCGGCCGTCTCGGGCGTCGGCAGCTCGCTGCCCACCATCAGCTCGGCGAGCTGGCGCGAGGTGGTCTCGGCGGGCACGGCGGTGCCGACGGTGGTGCCGCGGCGGATGACGGTGATCTCGTCGGCGACGGAGAGGACCTCGCCCAGCTTGTGGGAGATGAAGATGACCGACAGGCCCTCGGCCTTGAGCTCGCGCAGGTTGTCGAAGAGGGCGTCGACCTCCTGCGGCACGAGGACGGCGGTGGGCTCGTCGAGGATCAGGGTGGTGGCGCCCCGGTAGAGGACCTTGAGGATCTCCACGCGCTGGCGGGCGGCGACGCCGAGTTCCTCCATCAGGAGGTCGGGGCGGACGCCGAGGCCGTAGCGCTCGGAGAGCTCCTTGATCCGGCGGCGGGCGCGGGCGCCGATGCCGTGGAGCTTCTCGCTGCCGAGGACGACGTTCTCGAGGACGGTGAGGTTGTCGGCGAGCATGAAGTGCTGGTGCACCATGCCGATGCCGCGCGCGATGGCGTCGGCGGGGGACGAGAAGCTCACCTTCTCGCCGTGGACCGTGATGGTGCCCTCGTCCGGCTTCTGCATGCCGTAGAGGATCTTCATCAGGGTCGACTTGCCTGCGCCGTTCTCACCGACGAGGGCATGGACGGTGCCCTTGCGGACGGTGAGATGGATGTCGTGGTTGGCGACGACGCCGGGGAAACGCTTGGTGATGCCGGCGAGCTCGACGGCGGTCACCGAATCGTTGACCGCCGCTCCGGCCGGAGGGCTGCTGGACGCGTTGATGACGCACTCTCCTGGGGACGGGGGCCGTCTACGCGCGTAGCGCCCCTACGGCATACAAAGGGGTGGCGCCCCTGACCGACGGGGTACGGGAAGCCACGCTTCCCGCACCCCGGCCGGCGGTCGCGACCCCGCGGTGGTGCAAAGAGTTGCTCAGCTCGACTCGACCTTGATCTCGCCGCTGATGATCTTCTCCTTGGCCGTCTCGATGGCTTCCTGGAGCTCGGCGTCGTCCGCGAACTTCGGGTTGGAGTTCGACAGGCTCACCTCACCCGTCTTCAGATCGCCCTTGACGATACCGGTCGCGGGCTTGCCGTCCTCGACCGACTTCGCCAGGTTGTACACCGCCTTGGCGACGTCCTTCATCGCCGAGGTGAGAATCGAGTCCTTGTACTGGGCGAGGGCTTCCTGCTGGTACTGGTCGGAGTCGACACCGATCGCCCACACCTCGTTGGCGGCGGCGGCCTCGATGACGCCCTGGCCGGACAGGCCGGCGGCCGCGTAGACCACGTCGGCCTTCTTCTCGATCTGGCCCTCGGCGGCGGCCTTGCCCTTGTCCGGGCTGGAGAAGCCGCCCTCCTCCGCGGTCTGCGTCAGGAACTGCGAGATGACCTCGACCTTGGGGTCGGTGTCCTTGACGCCCTGCTCGAAGCCCGCGCGGAACTTGTGGATCAGCGGGATGTTCACACCGCCCACGAAGCCGACGACGTTCGTCTTGGTGCTCTCGGCGGCGGCGACGCCGGCCAGGTAGGAGGCCTGCTCCTCGGAGAAGACCAGGTCGGCGACGTTGTCCGCCTCGACCGTGGCGTCGTCGACGATGCCGAAGGTGGTGTCCGGGAACTTCTCCGCGGCGCCCTTCACGGCGGCGGCGTAGGCGTAGCCCACACCGATGACCGGGTTGTAGCCCTGCTTCGCCAGCGAGACCAGGCGCTGCTCCTTGTCCGCGTCCGTCTCGCCGTCGGTCGGCTCGACGTCGGCGGTCTTGTAGCCGAACTCCTTCTTCGCCTGCTCCAGGCCCGCGTACGCGGCGTCGTTGAAGGACTGGTCGCCCTTGCCGCCGACGTCGTACGCGATGGCGAGGCCCAGGTCCTCCTTGGAGTCCGACGAGCCCGACGAGGTCGAGGTGCCGCCGCAGGCGGAGAGGGCGAGGGCCAGGGAGGCGGTCGCTGCGCCTGCGACCGTGATCCGGGAAATCCGGCGCATGTGTGGTGCTCCTAGTCGTACAAAGCGCCGGGACGGTTCAGCTACGGCGCTGGCTTCGCCGCAGATTAACGCGCGTAGACCTGCCTGAAAACCCCTTCTGTCCACCTTGTTATCGGGCCGTGCTCAAGGCCGCCCGAAGCCTGGTCACGGCGTTGCCGATCGCGAAGGCGGGGTGGCGGTGGGTGACGTGGGGGCGGAGGGGCGTGGACACGACGAAGCTGGGGAGGCGGGAGGCGGGGAGACGATGAAGCTGGGGAGGCGTGGACACAAGGAACGGGCGGGCGCTCTCGGCGCCCGCCCGCTTCGTGCGACTTCGGCGGGTTACTCCGCCTTGACCTTGATGGAGCCGTCGATGATGCCTTCCTTGGCCTCGGCCACGGCGTCCTTCAGGCCGGGGACATCGGCCATCTTCGGGTTGCTCTCCGAGAGGCCGACGCCGTTCACCTTGAGGTCGAAGACCTGGGTGCCGGTCAGCGGCTCGCCGTCCTTGACCGACTTGGCCAGGGCGTACACCGCACCGCCGACATCCTTGAGGGCGGAGGTGAGGATGAAGTCCTTGTACGCGGCGAGGGCTTCCTGCTCGTACTGGTCGGAGTCGACGCCGATCGCCCAGACCTTCGCGTTCGCGGCGGCCTCGATGACACCCTGGCCGGAGAGACCGGCCGCCTGGTAGACGACGTCGGCGTTCTTCTCGATCTGGCCCTCGGCTGCGGCCTTGCCCTTGTCGGGGCTGGAGAAGCCGCCCTCCTCGGCGGTCTGCGTCAGGTACTGCGAGATGACCTTGACGTCGGGGTCGGTCGCCTTGACGCCCTGCTCGTAGCCGGCCTGGAACTTGTGGATCAGCGGGATGTCCACACCGCCGACGAAACCGACGGTCTTGGTCTTGGTGGCCTTGGCCGCGGCGACACCGGCGAGGTAGGAGGCCTGCTCCTCGGCGAAGACGAGGGAGGCGACGTTGTCCCCCTCGACCACGGAGTCGACGATGCCGAAGGTCGTGTCCGGATACTTCGCGGCCACGGCCTTCATCGCGGGGCCGTAGGCGAAGCCGACGCCGATGACCGGGTTGTAGCCCTGGCGGGCCAGCGAGGCGAGCCGCTGCTCCTTGTCCGCGTCGGTCTCGCCCTCGGTGGGCTCGACGTCGGCGGTCTTGTAGCCGAACTCGTCCTTGGCCTTGGTCAGGCCGGCGAAGGCGGCGTCGTTGAAGGACTGGTCGCCCTTGCCGCCGATGTCGTAGGCGATGGCGAGGCCGAGGTCTTCCTTGGAGCCGCCGCTGTCGTTGCTGTCACTGCTGGTTCCGCCGCAGGCGGTGGCGGCGAGTGCGAGCGAGGCGACCCCCACCGCGACGCGGGTCAGTTTGGATATCCGACGCATCTGAAGCTCCCCATTCTCCACAGCCCCGCAGCGGGTGCTCGGTTCGGCGCACATTAACGCGCGTAGACACTCCTGGGAACGGGGTTCCGTGGTGCCGTTATCCATTCGTGCCGATGGCCGGTTACGTCCTTGTGAACCACGGGGCCTTGGGGGGCCGCGCGGGGCGATCGGTGTGACGGGCGTGTCTGCACGTGCCCACGCTGCCGGGCCCCTGCGCGGGGCGCAAGCGGAGGGGGCGGGTGGGGTGGCCCGGGGTGCGTGGGGTGCGTGGGGTGGGTTCGGGTTGGGCTTGGGGGTTTTCGCCCCCGCCGCCCCTTCCCGTCCCGCCCCGGACCCCGCTCCTCAAACGCCGGAGGGGCTGGGTGGGGCGGGGCGCCGGAAGGGCTGGGTGGGGCGGGTGGGGCGGGGCGCCGGGGGGGGGGTGGGGGCCGCGGGGCGCCGGGGGGGGTGGGCCGCGGGGGTGATCCGTCGGTGCCGGCTAGCGGAGGGCGTCCAGCAACGCTGCTGCGGTGAAGAGTTCCACGCCCACGGTGATCGCGTGTTCGTCCACGTCGAAGTCGCCCTGGTGCAGGTCGCGGACCGTGCGCTCGCCGGGGGGCCGGACGCCGAGGCGGGCCATGGCGCCGGGGACGCGCTCCAGGTACCAGGAGAAGTCCTCGCCGCCGAGACTCTGTTCGGTGCCCTCGACGGACTCCACACCGCGCCGGGCGATCATCGCGTCGCGCAGCAGTTCCGTGGTCCCGGCCTCGTTGACCACCGGCGGGACGCCGCGCACGTAGTTGATCTCCGACTTGGCGCGGTGCAGATTGGCCACCTCGTCGATGGCCGCGACCACGACGTCCGGCGCCTGCCGCCACGCCTCCAGGTCCAGGCAGCGCACGGTTCCGGACAGCTCGGCGTGCTGCGGGATGACGTTGGGCGCGTGGCCCGATTCGATCCTGCCCCAGGTCACGGCGAGCCCGCTGCGGCTGTCGACCCGCCGGCCGACGATGGCGGGCACGTCGGTGACGACCCGGGCGGCGGCGGTGACCAGGTCGGTGGTCAGGTGCGGGCGTGCGGTGTGCCCGCCGGGGCCGTCGAGGGTGATTTCCAGCCGGTCGCACGCGGAGGTGATGGCGCCCTGCCGCAGTCCGATTTTGCCCGCGTCGACCCGGGGGTCGCAGTGCACGGCGATGATCCGGCCGATGCCCTCGAGCGCGCTGTCCGCGATGGCGTCGGCGGCACCGCCGGGCAGCACCTCCTCGGCGGGCTGGAAGATCAGCCGCACGGGGCGGGGCAGCAGGCCCTGGCGGTGCAGCTCGGCCAGGATCAGGCCGGTGCCCAGGACCACGGTGGTGTGCACGTCGTGACCGCAGGCGTGGGCACGGTCGGGCACGGTGGAGCGGTAGGAGCACTCGGACTTCATGTCCGGGATGGGCAGGGCGTCGATGTCGGCGCGCATGGCCAGCATCGCCGAGTCGGTGCCCGCCGCGCCGTCGGTCCCGATGTCACAGATCACGCCGGTCCCGCCGGAGAGTACGCGCGGCCGCAGGCCGGCCCGCTCCAGACGCTCCTTGATCGCGGCGGTGGTACGGAACTCCTGGTTGCCCAGCTCCGGGTGCATGTGCAGGTCGCGGCGGAACGCGACGAGTTCGGCACGCAGGGCCTCCGGCAACGCTCCGGGGAGCACCGCTCCACCGGGGAGGTCGACCTCGGACTCCAGTGACATCAGTGGTTTCACCCTTTGAAGAGTAGGGCGCCGAAGCCGACTACTGAGCCTGGATCAAGAAAAATCAGCCCGTCAGACGAAGAAAATTCGGCTGCCCCACGCATAGCTGTCAATCCGGATGGGTAAACTCGCGGCCTTTGCGCGAGGTGAAGGCCCCGTGACCTGCCGGATCGTGACATGCGTCACATCCGCATCAGGGCTTCCTCACCCATCCGCCTTCTTCACGGATACCACGCTCGGCCCAGCCCACGCGGACCGGTTCATCTGGCGGACAGCGGAGGCGGTTGCGCGGGCAGCCGGGGGGCGGTCACGGCGTCCGTAGCCGGTGAATGTCCCGCGCGGAGTCCGTCACCCCGGACAGGAAGCCCCGCGCGCGGGGAGAGGCCGTCGTGGTCAGCCAGGCAGGGTCGATGTCGCGGACCGCCACGCGGACGTCCGTGCCGGTCAGGGCGAGGGGGAGGGTGTGGACGACCGTGGAAGGGAAGCTGACCACGGTGCGGCCGATGGGGCCGCGGCGGGCGATCAGCTCCAGGGGGAGTTCGGGGCGGACGATCTCCAGGCCCGTCACGGCCGCCAGCCGGTGGAGCTTGTCCGCGCTCTCGCGGCGGTGCGCGAAGTAGCGCCGGGCGCCGTGGGCGCGCGCCAGGGAGTGGACGGCCTCCAGGTAGGCGTCGCCGTCCACCACGCCGGTCTCCACCAGCGAGGTGCCCACCAGGTCGGCGCCCTGGGTGATGCGGGGCGGCCCGAAGCGGTCCCGGGTCCAGGCGAACGTGTGGGCGCGGACGGTGACGCCGGGAGGGGTGTCCCGCACGGGCATGGAGGTGAACACCTCCACCGTGCGCTCCCCGCCCGGGGTGAGCCGGCGCCGGGCGCCGGCGGACACGGGGGCGAGGAGGAGTTCGCGGGGGCCGGGGCGGCCGCCCTTGCGGTGCCAGCGCACCAGCCGCTCGCCCCGGGCCAGCTGGCCGACGAACTCCATGGTCGCGGTGCCGTCGTCGACCACGACGACGTCCCGGGCCCGGGTGATCGTCAGCAGCAGCTGGACGTACCGGGAGAACGGGTCGCCCAGGACGACGCGGGCGGCCCGGCGGAGCGGCCCGGCCAGACCGCCGACCGTCCGCGCGGGGGCGCCCGCTCCCCCGCGCGCCTCCTCCCACCTCACCTCGTGGCCCTCCTCGCGGGCCAGCTCCGCCATACGGCGCAGCTGGCCGCGGGTCATCGGGTCCACCGGGGACAGCACCACCAGGGTGAGCCGCTCGCCGGACGCGTGCGCGTGCGCCCACTCCAGCACGTTGAGCAGCTGTACCGGGCTCTCGACGAAGGCGAGAGTGCGAGGGCCGGGCCGGCCGGCGCGGGGGCTCATCGGCGTACGACCGTTCCCGTCGTCGTGGGGTGAGGTGGGGTGGGGGCGCGGATCAGACGGTCAGCGGTTCGCCCGCGGCCGTGGCGATCTCCGCCTCGGCGACCACGCCGGCGACGCGGCGCAGCTTCTTCATCGGGGCCAGCTCGGACTCGTAGACCTTCTTGATCCCGTCGCCGAGGG
Organism: Streptomyces speibonae; assembly: GCF_984686075.1. NCBI lineage: Bacteria > Bacillati > Actinomycetota > Actinomycetes > Kitasatosporales > Streptomycetaceae > Streptomyces > Streptomyces speibonae. The sequence continues at coordinate 3,118,547 of NZ_OZ480260.1, forward strand.
ACGCCTCGATGGTGCGGATGTCGCGGACCAGGCGGGCCAGGCCCTGCGGTTCGACGGAGGCGGCCTGGTCGGAGCCCCACATGGCGCGGTCGAGGGTGATGTGGCGCTCGACGAAGGCGGCGCCGAGGGCGACGGCGGCGAGGGTGGTCTGCAGGCCGGTCTCGTGGCCCGAGTAGCCGATCGGGACGTTCGGGTACTCCTGCTGGAGGGTGTTGATCACGCGGAGGTTGAGCTCCTCGGCCTTCGCCGGGTAGGTCGAGGTGGCGTGGCAGAGCAGGATGTTGTCGCTGCCCAGGACCTCGACGGCGTGGCGGATCTGCTTCGGCGTCGACATGCCGGTGGAGAGGATGACCGTACGGCCGGTGGCGCGCAGGGTGCGCAGCAGTTCGTCGTCGGTGAGGGAGGCGGAGGCCACCTTGTGGGCGGGGACGTCGAACTTCTCCAGGAAGGCGACGGCCTCGGGGTCCCACGGGGAGGCGAACCAGGCGATGCCCTTCTTCTTGCAGTAGGCGTCGATCTGGCGGTACTCGTCCTCGCCGAACTCCACGCGGTGGCGGTAGTCGATGTACGTCATCCGGCCCCAGGGGGTGTCGCGCTCGATGTCCCACTGGTCGCGCGGGGTGCAGATCTCCGGCGTGCGCTTCTGGAACTTCACGGCGTCGCAGCCGGCCTCGGCGGCGGCGTCGATCAGCTTGAACGCGTTCTCGATGTCACCGTTGTGGTTGATGCCGATCTCGCCGGTGACGTACACGGGGCGGCCGGGGCCGGCCTCGCGGGGGCCGAGGGTGCGGATGCGGGAGTTGGTGCTCATGAACGGGGGTTTCCTTACGTGGGGAGGGAATCGAGGGAGGTGCCGAGGATCCAGCCGGCGATCTCCCGGATCGCGCCCGCGCCTCCGGGCAGGGTGGTGACGGCGCGGGCGGCGCCGCGTACGACGTCGTGGGCGCTCGCGACCGCCACGGGCCAGCCGACGAGGGCGAAGCACGGGAGGTCGTTGACGTCGTTGCCGGCGTAGAGCACGCGCTCGGGCGCGATGCCCTGTTCCTCGCACCACTGCTTGAGTGCGAGGTCCTTGCGGTCGATGCCGTGCAGCACGGGGAGTTGGAGCTTGCGTGCGCGGGCGGCGACGACCGGGTTCTGTTCCGTGGACAGGACGAGCAGCTTCAGGCCGCTGCGGCGCAGGGCCGCGATGCCGAGTCCGTCCCCGCGGTGCACGGAGACGAACTCCCGTCCGTCGGAGTCGATCAGCACCCGGTCGTCGGTCTGGGTGCCGTCGAAGTCGAGGACGACCGCGTCGATGTCGTCGGCGGTCGGAAGGGCGCCGGGCCGCGGGGCGTCGAGGAGCGGTGCGAGGGCCCGGGCCCGGGCGAGGTCGTGCGGGTCGTCGATCTCCAGGACCCGGGCCGGGTCGGTGCGCACGAGTTCGGTGCGCCCGAAGAAGCGGTGCCGGTGCGCGCGGAAGCCGGCGGCGTCCATGGCGTAGGCGGCGCCGGTCTCGAGCACATCCTGGGGGCGGTCCTGACGCCGGGGGCGGAAGGACTTGTCGTGGTTGACACCGTGGCCTCCGACGACGGCGGCGCCCGGTCCACCACGGGAGCCGGCGTCCACGCCCCGGCCGGAGAATGCGCCGGTACCCGCGCCCCACTCCGGGGCGGATGCCCCACCGGCGCCCCGCACCGGGCCCTGACCGGCGGCGGCAGCCTCGGCGGCCGCGTCGACGCGGCTCACCCCAGGCCCTCCGGCCGCGCCGGCAACGGCCGGGACGCCACCGGAGCCGGTGCCCCCGTCGGGGGCGGATGCCTCGTCGGCGCCGGCGGGTGCGTCGCGCCAGAGGAAGCCGTGGAACGGGGCCACCGTCACCGCCGTGTCGGCGCCTTCGTGGGTGACCGCGGTGGTCACCCCGTCGATGTCCTCGCGGGTCAGGAAGGGGCTGGTGCACTGCACGAGCAGGACGACGTCCACCGGGGCGCCGTGCAGGGCCTCGTGGGCGTCCATGGCGTGCAGGACGGCCGCCTCCGACGTCGCGGTGTCACCGGCGATGGCGGCGGGCCGCAGGACGACCTCGGCGCCCGCCTGGCGCGCGGCCGCGGCGATGGCCTGGTCGTCGGTGGAGACGACCACGTCCGTCACGTGGCGCGCGGCCCGGCATTCGCGCACGGCGCGCACCACCAGGGGCACGCCGCCGACGGGGGCGAGGTTCTTCGCGGGGACGCCCTTGGAGCCTCCGCGTGCGGGAATCACGGCGAGCACCCGGCGCACCGTCGGTGGATGGGACATGGGATCAGCTCCTGGAGCGGGGGTCGGGGCGGCGGCGCGGGCGGTCACAGCTCGCCCATCCGCCGGATCACCGGGGCCACGCGCTGCACGCCGTGCCGGTAGGCGCCGCGCGCGGCCCGGCGCACGATCTGCCGGACCGGTCCGGGCTCCCGGTCGGCGGCGGGCGCGCCCGGCAGCGGCGTGCCGTCGGGGCCGAGGTGGTGGCGGGCGAGGATGCCGGGCAGATAGCCGGGCGCGGTGACGGGTGTGTAGTACGGCGTCAGCGGCGGCAGCCCGCCGGGCCGGCCGAGCAGCCCGGCGATGCGTTCGCGGGCGGTGTCGAAGGCCGTCCCGTACCGGCCGCCCGTGGCGACGCCCTGCCGGGCCACCCACTCCTCGTCCGGCTCCGGGCGGTGTCCCGCGTCGAGTTGGTCCCAGGAGGCGAGGCAGCCGGAGCCGACGAAGTGGTGGTTGCCGAGCGCCTCCCGGATGCCGAGGTCGGTGAGGATCGCGGTGGGGATGCGGCGGTGCAGCGACTCCAGGGCGGCCGTGGAGCTCACCGTGACGAGGAGGTCGGTCCGGTCCAGGACCTCGCCCATGTGCCCGTAGACCAGGCGGAAGTTGGCGGGGAGGTCGAGCCGCTGGGACAGCTTCTGGTAGGGCAGTTCCTCGATGTGCGTGGTGTGTTCGCCGGGCCGGGAGCGCAGCTTCAGCAGCACGTCGCGTTCCGGGTGCCGGCGGGCGTGCCCCACCAGCCGGTCCAGCAGGTACGTGCGGTCCCTGCGGTTGTCCGGGACGGAGGGCTGGGCGGCGAAGACGACGGTGTGGCGGTCGTGTCCGCCGGTGTAGGCGTCCCCGCCGAGGAACGGCAGCGCGACCTCGGTCACCGAGCCGGCGTCGGCGCCCACTCCCTCGTACACGGCGCGGAACCGCTCCGCGTCCTGGCGGGAGTTGGCGAGTACGAGGTCGGCGCCGTGGCGCAGCAGCAGGCCGTCGGCGAGCTTCTCGTAGACGACACCGACGTATCCGGTGACGACGACGGGCCGGCGGGGCCGGTCCTCCCAGACGCGCTTCAGCCCGTGGAGCATCGCCTGCACACCGCCGCCGACCAGGGCGAGCACGAGGACGTCGTACGTCTCCTCGCGCATCGCGCGCAGGAACTCGACCGCGGTGACCTCCCGGAGCGAGTCGGCGCGGACGCCGACCTCGCCGAGCTGGCGGGCGGTGGGCGTGGCGCGGCCCCGCAGGAGGTATCCGTCCAGGCGGATGTCCCGCGGTGTGATGCGGTTCGCGGTGAGCGCGCCCCATTTCCAGCGGGTGTCGGAATCCGCGAGGACCGCGACCCGGAGGGGCTTGTCGGCACTTTCTGGCACGCCGAAGACGCTAGGAAGCGAATTCTAGGTACGGCCCAACCGTGAATCAACGAAACGTTAACAACAGCCCACCGCGAGCCGAACCGGCCCGCGAAAACGCCCTGCGTAGACCCGATACACCGTACCGACACACGGAGTTCACCCCCCGTACGACCATCGGAAAGTTGCCGATCCGGGCGATGCTCCTAATGTTTTGCGCGTGCCGAAGCTTTCGCTGATCGTCCCGTTCCACAATGTGCGGCAATACGCCCCGGACACGCTCAGAAGTCTGCGCGCGAACGCCCGCCCGGATTTCGAGTTCATTCTGGTCGACGACCATTCCCAGGACGGAACCCTGGCCCTTCTCGAGCGTGCCGCCGAGGACCTCGCGGACGTCGCCCGGGTGCGTCTTCTCCCCCGAGGCACCAACGGCGGGGTCGCCACCGCGCGCAACACCGGGCTGGACGTGGCGGGCGGCGAGTACGTGGCCTTCCTCGACGCCGGTGACTGGCTGGCGCCGGGTCATCTGCCGCGTCTGGTGGCGGCGGCCGAGGGGCTGGGCTGCGACTTCGTCCGTACTGACCAGGTGCAGGTCACCGGCCGCGCCCGGTCGCTGCGCCGGGTGCCGGTCGGGCTGCGGGGCGAGGTGCTGGACCCCAGGGAGTCGATCCTGCCCGCGGACCGGACGACCTCGGTGGACTATGTGTCCGTCTGGGCCGGTGTCTACCACCGGCGGCTGCTGGAGCGGGGGCTGCTGCACTTCACCGAGGGGCTGCACACGGCCGAGGACCGTCCGTGGACGTGGAAGCTGCACCGCGAGGCGGAGTCGTTCGCGGTGGTGGACCTGCTGGGCGTGTTCTACCGGCGGGGGGTCGCCTCCTCCCTCACCCGGATCGGTGACGACCGCCAACTCGACTTCATCCGCGCCTTCGACCAGATCGTCGAGGAGACGGCGGCGGACCGGGACGCCGCCCGGCTGCTGCCGAAGGCGGTGCGGACGTACTGCGCGATCATCGCCCATCATCTGGCGGACGAGGACAAGTTCGAGCCCGCCGTGGTCCGGCGGCTGCGGGCGATGAGCGCGGCGGCGCTGCGGCGGCTGCCGCAGGACGTGCTCGACGACGTGCTGGAGACCATGGACCTGCGGCGTGCCGCCCGGCTGCGGCGGCTGCGGCGCCGGGCCGGCACGGGGAAGGCGGCCGCCTGATGCCCCGTACCACCCGGATCTTCTGCGCCTCGTCGCTGTACGGCGTCGCCGCGCAGGTGGCCGCGATGGAGTCCGGCTGCTTCGCGGGGCCCGCGCGGCGGGTGCTGCTGTTCTGCGACGACTCCGCGGTCCCCGAGGCCGCACCGGCGCCCGACGCGCTGCCGGGGTTCGCCGCGCTGCGCGACCGCTTCGACGCGGTGCTGTCCTGGAACGAGGCGATCCGGCCGTTCCATCCGGCGGCCTGGACGCCCCGCGCGGAGGACGTTCCGCTCCTGGAGCGGCATCTGCGGCGGCTGTGGGGGCTGGGCGACGACCGCGTGGAGCTGGTCCTCGGGCCCCCGGACACCGCCCCGGCGCTGGCGGTGGCCCAGGTGTTCACCGGCGCCCCGGTGCACGTCTGCGTCTCCGGACTGACGGGCTACGGCCCTACGCGGGGCAAGCTCGACCCGCTGATCGGTACGCGGGTGCGCCAGGTGCTCCATCCCGGTCTGGTGCCGGGTCTGACGCCCTTGCTGCTGGCCGAGTTCGACGTGCCGGCGCGGGTGGTGCCGACGGACGCGTTCCTGAAGGTCACCGGTGAGATGGCGGCGGTGACGGATGCGCTGCCCCCGCTGCCGGAGGGTGCGGCGCTGCTGGTGGGCCAGTCCCTGGCCGCGCTCGGCGTGGAGGCCGCCGGGGAGGAGGACGCCCTGCACGTACGGATGCTGCGGGGAGCGGCCGGACGCGGCCACGACGCGGCCGTGTTCGCCCCGCACCCCGCCGCCCCGGCCCGGCACGGCAGCGCGCTGCGGGCCGAGGCGGAGCGTCTCGGCGTGCACCTCACGGTCCTGGACGACCCGGTGCCCGCCGAGGTGCTGTTCGAGAAGTCCCGTCCGGCGCTGGTCGTCGGCTGCTCCTCCACGGCACTGTTCACGGCGTCGGCGTTCTACGGCCTGCCGGTCGTCCGCGTCGGCACCGGGTGGCTCCTGGAGCGCCTGACGTCGTACCGCAACGGTGCCCGCGTCGCGGCGGTGCTGTCCGACGCGCTGCTGCCGGACGCGGAGTCGGGGGGCGCGGAGTCGGGGGGCGCGGAGTCGGGGGGCGCGGAGGCCGCGCTCCCGGCCGGTGAACTGGGCGACCTGGTCGCCGCACTCGGGTTCACCATGCGCCCGGAGGTCCACCCGCGCCTGCGCCCGGTCGCGGAAGGGTTCCTCGCGCGCCACGCCGGCCACCCGCGCGTCCGCCGCTGGTTCGCACGCAAACGGCTCGCCTCCCTGGCCCTCCCCGGCGGTATCCCCCAGCGCCTGGCCTTCCTCCCCCGCAACCCCACAGCCCGCCGCCTGGCCCGCCAGGCCCGCGCCCTGAAAAGAGCCGCACAGCTGCGCCGCTGACCCGGCGAAATCCGCGGGCAGTCGTGCCTCCCTCAGTGCCTTACGGGCCTGGATGTGCCCCCAAGCCCCCCGCCCCCCGCCCCCCGCCCAGCGCGGGCAGTCGTGCCGCTGGGGCGGCACGGGTGGGCGCGGGCGGCACCCCGCCGGCGCCGGGCTGCGCAACACCCCCCGGCCCGCGTCAACGCCGGCCACCCTGCAGAGCGCCGACCGTGCAGACACCCCCGCCCCGCACCAGCACCGGACACCCCGCAGAAGCCCCGCCCGTGCAACACACCCCCGACCCGCACCCCCACCGTGACCGCACTGTTCACCCGTTGTCCACGCACACGCCACCAGCCGCCCGCCAAGCCAGGGCACATTCGAGCCGCCGCTCCATGCCCCCGAGAAAGAGACCCCACGTGCCCAAACTGTCCGTCGTCGTCCCGATGCACAACGTGGAGGCGTTCGCGGAGAGCACCCTGCGCAGCCTCACCGCCAACGCCCACCCGGACTTCGAGTTCCTGCTCGTCGACGACTGCTCCACGGACGCCACCCCGTACCTCATCGACCGCTGGGCGGAGCGCCTCCCGGGCGCACGGGTGATCCGGCACGACACGAACCAGGGCATCGCCCAGGCCCGCAACACCGGTATCGACGCGGCCGACGGCGAGTTCCTCACGTTCCTCGACGGCGACGACTGGTACGGCCCCCGTCACCTCGCCGGCATGGTGCGGGCGATGGAGGAGCTGGGCTGCGACTTCGCCCGCACCGATCACGTCCAGGCCACCGGCACGGAACGCGTGATCAGACGGCCCCCGGCCCCCGTGCGCAACGCGGTGATGGATCCGCGCGACGGGATCATGCCCGTCGACACGGAGACGATGGTCGACTACCCCTTCGTCTGGGCCGGCATCTACCGCCGCCACCTCTTCGCCGACGGCGGCATGCGGTTCGTCACCGAACTGCGCACCGCCGAGGACCGGTTGTGGATCTGGCGCCTGCACCTGACGGCCCGCAGCTACGCGTCCCTCGGCCTGCACGGGGTGTTCTACCGGCGCGGCGTGACGACCTCCCTCACCCAGATCAAGGACTCCCGTCAGCTGGACTTCATCCCGGCGTACGACCTGCTGCTGCGGGACGTGCAGAACGACCCGGAGGCCGACCGCTTCCTCCTCAAGGCCGTCCGCACCTACTGCGCCATGATCGCCTTCCACCTCGGCAAGGCGGACGCCTACGAGCCCTCGGCGGCCGGGCGGCTGCGGCGCGAGGCGCGGGACGCGCTGCACCGCATGCCGCAGCACGCCCTGGAGGAGACCCTCGCCACCATCGACCGCACCCGCGGCAGGCTGCTCGGCCGCCTGCGTGACGGGCGGAAGGCCGCCTGATGTCCCTGCCCCGCACCACCACCCAGATCTTCCAGGTCTCGACGCTCTACGGCGCGGCCACCCTGGCCGCCGCGCTGGACGCGGGCCTGTTCGGACCGCGCGGGGAGGCCCGCCGCATCCTGCTGGTCTCCAACAACGCCGCCGTCCCGGAGACCGCCCTGCGCCTGGACGAGATGCACGGCTACGGCCCGCTGGCCGGCCGCTTCGACACGGTGACGAGCTGGAACGAGGCGATCAGCCCGTACCACCCGAGCACCTGGGGGCCGCGCGGCGACGACACGGTGCTGTGGCAGCGGGCGCTGCGGCTGCTGTGGGACGTCGACGAGGACGACAGGGTGGAGCTCGCCGTCGAGTCGATCCAGGTCAACCCGGCCCGTGCGCTGGCGGCCATCTTCTCCGAGGCGTCCGTCGACGTGTACGCCGACGGGCTGATGAGCTACGGCCCGACGCGCGAGAAACTGCCCCTGACCCTCGCGCGCCGCGTCCGGCGGCTGCTCCATCTCGACCTGGTCCCGGGGCTGCGGCCGCTGCTGCTGTCCGAGTACGGCGTCGAACCCGTGATCGTGCCGGACGGGGCGTTCCGGGGTGTGCTGGACGAGATCTCCCGCGACGCGGCGGACGACCCGCGGCTCGCGCCCGTACTCGCCGAGGAGCCGACGGCCGTGCTCCTCGGCCAGTACCTGGCGGCGATCAACATCCTGAGCGCGCGGGAGGAGGAGGACCTCCACGTGCGCATGCTGACCGGGGCCGTGCGCGCCGGGCACCGGTCCATCGTCTTCAAGCCGCATCCGACGGCCCCGGCCGGCTACTCGGCGGCGCTGGGCAAGGCGGCGGCGGACGCGGGTGTACGGCTGACCGTGCTGGACGCTCCGCTGCTGGCCGAGACGTTGTACCGGCACTGCCGTCCCGCACTCGTCGTGGGCTGCTTCTCGACGGCCATGGTGACCGCGTCCGCGTATTACGACGTGCCCGTCGCCCGGGTGGGGACGGCGCTGGTCATGGACCGTCTCACGCCGTACCCGAACAGCAACCGGGTGCCGCTGGCCGTGATCGACCATCTGGTGCCGGACCTGGAGGGTGACGAGACGCCCGCCGTCGTCGGACCGGCCCCGGACACGCTGTCGCCCCTGGTCCGGGCGGTCGGCTTCTGCATGCAGCCCAAGACGTACGCGGGCCTGCGGGAGCCGACGGCGGAGTGGCTCCGCACGCATCTGGCCGGTACGCCCGGCTACTACTTCCCCGAACTGCGCCTGGCGGAACTGTCCTTGCCGGGGAGCACACCGCGCACCCGGGCGAGGGTCCAGGCGGGGCGGGCGAAGCGGGTGGTGGGCAGGGCGGTGCGCCGCAGGAGGTAGCGCAGCCGGGTCGCCAACCGAGACCCACGGGTCACAACCGCGCCACCCGCCCGTCAACCCCCGTACACCCCACCGCTCCACAGTTGCGCGGTGCCCAACGACACCTCCGTACGCCTGCCGCAGCAAAAGGCCGGCCCCAGCCTTCCCGCCGGACGGACCGGCCCACGCGAACACCGCTTTGACATCGACCTGATCCGCCTCCTCTGCTCCGCGACCATCATGCTGGGCCACGTCGGCGCCCAGTTCATCCACGCCACCGGCAACGACCCGGCGAACGGCTCCGGCACCTACTGGGCGGGGCACGTCGCCGAGGCGGTCAACCCCTTCGCGGTGCCCATGTACTTCGCCATCGCCGGCTGGGCGGTACTCGTCGGCGCACCCCCGCGCGACAGCGCCCGTATGTGGCAGCGGATCGTGCGCAACACCGTGCCGCTCTTCGTGTGGACGGCGGTCTACCTGCTCTGGGCCTGGCTGCGCGACCGCAACGACCGTCCGATGACGGAGCTGGCGGCGGACTCCCTCTTCGGCTCCGTGGAGCCCGCCTACCACCTGTGGTTCATGTACAACTACATCCCGGTCATCGCGCTGCTCGCCTTCGCCGTGCTGATCAGGGCGGGCCGGCGGCCCTGGGGGCTCGGCGCGGCACTGCTCGGCGTCGCGGTCGCGCCGAGCGTGCTGACCACGATCACCGAGGTGACGGGGTATGAGATGCCGTCGTCGTCCTGGGGGTTCAGCACCTATGCGCTGGTGTACGCGGTGGGCGGGGCGCTGCTGTTCGCCCTGCCGGCCGGGACCGTCCGGTGGCGGCGGCCCCTGTTCGTACTGATGGCGCTCACCATGGTGGGGGCGCTCTGGTACAACACGCAGGTCCACTACGTGATGCCCAACGCGCACCTGTTCGTCGCGGTGATGAGCATCTGTGTCCTGCTGCTGGTCAGCAGGGTCAGGGTGCCGGAGAGGCACCGGCCCCTGCTGAAGAGGCTGGCCGGTGCGGCGCTCGGCGCGTACATGGTGCATGTGCTGTTCGTCGAGGAGATCGTCGCTCCCCTGGTGTCGCCGGAGCTCGGCGGCCCGGCGGCGGGGCTGCTGCTGGCCGTTCTGGTGGTCACGGTGATGGTTCTGTCGTTCGCCGTCAGCCTTCTGTGGGGACGCCTGAACCTGCGGCGTCTGCTCGGCTGAACCGGGCCTCGATCCCGGCGAGGATCAGGGCGAGGCCCTCTTCGAAGTGGGCGTCGTAGTTCTCGAAGAGTTCCTTGCCGACCCCGGCCGCCAGGGGATAGTCGGCCAGCAGGCGGGCACGGTCGCTCACGTCGAAGCCCTCGCGGCGCTCCCCGGGCCGGGGCATGACGCCCTGCTCCTCGGTGACGAATCCGAGCGTGTACAGGTACGTGGTGGTGATGGCGCGGACGGCCCGGGCGAGCGTGAAACCGCAGGACGTCAGCAGCCGCAGGTTGTCCTCCATCTGCTCGGCGTGCTCGATACCGGTGAAGCGCGTGCCGCTGAAGACCTTCGCGCCGTCGCGGTAGGCGAGCAGCGACGTGCGCAGGCCGCGGTTGACCTTGAGCAGCCGCTCCTGCCAGGTGTCGTCCGGGGAGAGCGTGTGCGTGTGCTCGGCGGCCATGCGGCGGAGGATCTCCGTCGCCATCTCGTCGAGCAGCGCCTGCTTGTCCTTGAAATGCCAGTAGAGCGCGGGCGCCTTGACGTCCAGCTCCTTGGCGATGACACGCAGTGTCAGGCCTTCCAGGCCGACCTCGTTGAGCAGCTTCAGCGCCGTGTCGGCGACCCGTCCGCGGTCGAGCGGGGCGCGTCGTTCCGTACTCACGCTTGACAATCTAACACCGTTAGGGCCACGCTCTGGAAGACGGCACTTAACAACGTTAAGGACGGTGGATCATGGACCACACCGATGTGCTGATCGTGGGCGCGGGACCGACCGGTCTCGCCCTCGGTGTCGACCTGGCCCGGCGCGGGATCTCCGCGCTGGTGGTGGAGCGGGAGGACGACCTGTTCCCCGGTTCGCGCGGGAAGGGGATGCAGCCGCGCACCATGGAGGTCTTCGACGACCTGGGCGTGCTGGACGCGATCCGCGCGGCCGGCGGCGGCTACCCGGTCGGCATGCTCTGGCAGAACGGCGAGCGCATGGGCGAGCACCACATGTTCGACCAGATCGCCGAGCCGACCGAGGACTCGCCGTACAACGAGCCGTGGATGGTGCCGCAGTGGCGCACGCAGCGGATCCTGCTGGAGCGGCTCGAGGAACTCGGCGGCAAGGTCGCCTTCGGCCGCGAGGTCACCGGCGTGACGCAGGACGCGGACGGGGTGACCGCACACCTCGCCTCGGGCGAGCCCCTGCACGCCCGGTACCTCGTCGCGGCGGACGGGGGCCGGTCCGTGGTGCGCCACAGCGTGGAGATCGGCATGACCGGGGAGGAGGTGGACCCGCAGCCCATGCTGGTGGCGGACGTCCGGCTCACCGGTCTGGACCGGGACAACTGGCACATCTTCCCGCCGGCGGAGGGCCAGGAGCTCCTCGCGATCTGCCCGCTGGGCGGGACGGAGGACTTCCAGGTGATGGCCCGGTTCGCGGAGGGGGAGCAGGTGGACGTCTCGCCCGACGGCGTACGGAAGGTGATCGCCGCCCGTACCCACCTCGCCGCCGACGACGTCACGGACGTGCGGTGGGCCTCCAACTTCCGCCCGCGGGCCGCGCTGGCCGACCGGTTCCGCGCGGGCCGTGTCTTCCTCGCCGGTGACGCGGCGCACGTGCACTCACCGGCCGGCGGACAGGGGCTCAACACCAGCATCCAGGACGCCTACAACCTCGGCTGGAAGCTGGGCGCGGTGCTGGGCGGCGGGGCGGACGAGGCGTTGCTGGACACCTACGAGGAGGAGCGGCGGCCGATCGCCGCGCAGATGCTGGACCTCTCCACCAGCGTGCACCGGGGCGAGACCCGGCGGGGCGGGGCCACCCGGCAGCTGAATCTCGGCTACCCCTACTCCTCGCTCACCGCGGAGACCCGCATGGAGCCGGGCCCGGTGCGCGCGGGCGACCGGGCGCCCGACGGCACGGTGGCCGGGGTGCGCATCTTCGACGCCTTCCGGGGCCCGCACTGGACCCTGCTGGCCCTGGGCGCGGCCGCCCCCGCCATGCCCCCGTCCGTACGGGTGGTGCAGGGCCCGGCGCACGGGACCTACGGCACGGGCCTGTTCCTCGTCCGCCCGGACGGCTATGTGGGGTGGGCCGGCCACACCCCCACCGGCCTCCCGGAATACCTCTCCCGCTTCGACACCCGCTGACCCCTGCGGCAGCCCTGCCGGGCAAGCGCCTCAGCCGTCGAGAAGGGTGTCCACCGAGATCTCGGCACTCACTCCGACCGACCCCGGCACGACGACGTCCTGGCCACGCTTGAAGCGCTGGGGGGCGGGGTACGTGCCGTCGGCCGGTTCGGTGTAGAGCAGCTGCCCGCGATCACTTGGACGGAGTAACCGCCCAGGTCAGAAGGCATCCGACGGGACGTAGGTGCCCCAGACGCCGCGGAGGGCGTTGCAGACCTCGCCCACTGTGGCACGGGCCTTCAAGGCCTCCTTCATGGGGTACAGGACGTTGTCCTCGCCCTCGGCCGCCTTGCGCAGGGCGGCCAGGGCGGCGTCGACCGCCTGCTGGTCGCGCTCCGCGCGGAGCCTCGCCAGGCGTTCGGCCTGCTGGGCCTCGATCGCGGGATCCACACGCAGCGGCTCGTACGGCTCTTCCTCGTCGAGCTGGAAACGGTTGACGCCGACCACGACCCGCTCACCGGAGTCGGTCTCCTGCGCGATGCGATAAGCGCTGCGCTCGATCTCGTTCTTCTGGAAGCCGTGCTCGATGGCGCTGACCGCGCCTCCGAGGTCCTCGACCTTCCGCATCAGCTCAAGCGCCGCCGCCTCGACGTCGTCGGTCATCCTCTCGATGACATAGGAACCCGCGAACGGATCGACCGTCGCCGTCACATCCGTCTCGTACGCCAGCACCTGCTGCGTACGCAACGCCAGCCGCGCACTCTTGTCGGTGGGCAGGGCGATGGCCTCGTCGAAGCTGTTGGTGTGCAGCGACTGCGTACCACCCAGCACCGCGGCCAGGCCCTGCACGGCCACACGGACCAGGTTCACCTCCGGCTGCTGCGCCGTCAGCTGCACCCCGGCCGTCTGCGTATGGAAACGCAGCATCAGCGACTTGGGGTTCTTCGCCCCGAACTCCTCCTTCATCACCCGCGCCCAGATCCTGCGCGCCGCACGGAACTTCGCGACCTCCTCCAGGACCGTCGTCCGCGCCACGAAGAAGAACGACAGACGCGGGGCGAAGTCGTCCACATCCATCCCGGCCGCCACCGCCGTCCGCACGTACTCGATACCGTCGGCGAGGGTGAAGGCGATCTCCTGCGCGGGCGAGGCGCCCGCCTCCGCCATGTGATAGCCGGAGATCGAGATCGTGTTCCACTTCGGGATCTCCGCCCGGCAGTACTTGAAGATGTCCGCAATCAGCCGCAAGGACGGCTTCGGCGGGAAAATGTACGTACCCCGCGCGATGTACTCCTTCAGCACATCGTTCTGGATCGTGCCCGTCAGCTTGTCGGCGCTGACGCCCTGCTCCTCCGCCACCAGTTGGTACAGCAGCAGCAACAGGGCCGCCGGCGCGTTGATCGTCATCGACGTGGACACCTTGTCCAGCGGAATCCCGCCGAACAGCACCCGCATGTCGTCGATCGAGTCGATCGCCACACCCACCTTGCCGACCTCACCGCTCGCGATCGGCGCGTCGGAGTCATGACCCATCTGCGTCGGCAGATCGAACGCCACCGACAGACCCATCGTCCCGTTCGCGATCAACTGCTTGTACCGGGCATTGGACTCCGTCGCCGTACCGAAACCCGCGTACTGACGCATCGTCCACGGCCGGCCCGTGTACATCGTCGGATACACACCCCGCGTGAAGGGATACGCCCCCGGCTCGCCCAGCTTCTCGGCCGCGTCCCAGCCCGCCAGGTCCTCCGGCCCGTAGACCGGCTCGATGGGCAGTCCGGACTCAGACTCGCGCGCCATGGTGTGGTTGCCTCCCGGTGAGCGGCGTTGCTCGCCCCGTACCCGTCAGTTTCGTGGTCGCCCGTACGGGCCGACCTGCACGGACTGTAGCGGGGCGCGTGCGGCCCGGTGCAGGGGCACACGCTGGGACCTTCCTCACAACCGCCATGGGACCCCGCTCACAGCGTCCACCTCGGCGGTTGTCCGGCCGGTCACCCACCACCATGCCCCGTTGTTCGGCAACGGGCACCTCCGGGGTAGATCTGTGGTGGGATCCGAGGATCCCGGGTGCCGGGATCCGGGCACGGCCCGTGAGACGAGGGGGGCTTGGGTGCGTAGGAAGGGCATGGGGAGAAGAGGGGTGGCCGGCCTGGCGGCACTCACCGCGCTCACGGCGGGCGCGGCCGGCTGCACGGTGCAGCCCACCGGTGCGGACGGGGAGCAGCGGTCGCCCGTGCGCATAGAGGTCCCGAGCCGCACGCCGTCCCCGTCTCCGTCCCCGGCGGCGTCACGGACTCCAAAGGACGACCGGCCCTCGTCGCCCTCCGCCGCTCCGTCGACGCGGCGGCCGCCGCGCGTGCTGTGGTCCCCCGGCGACTCCGGACGGGACATACGCGAACTCCAGGCCCGGCTGCGGCAGGTCGCCTGGATCTTCCACGGGCCCACGGGGACGTACGACGAGCTGACGACGCAGGCGGTCCGGGGCTTCCAGGGCAAGCGCGGACTGCCGAAGACGGGGGTGACCGACAGCGTCACCTGGCAGCGCCTGCTCGCCATGACGCGCGAACCGGGCAAGTGGGAGCTGTACCTGATGGGCGGTCAGCCCGCCGACGAGCCCGACGCGCGCTGCATGTCCGGCCGTGTGCTGTGCATCAGCAAGTCGAGCCGCACCCTGCGCTGGATGATCGACGGGCGCACGGTGTCGACGATGCCGGTCCGCTTCGGCTCCGAGTACACCCCCACCCGTGAGGGTGTCTTCCGGGTCTACTGGAAGTCCCGGCACCATGTGTCCACGCTCTACGACTCCCCCATGCCGTACGCCATGTTCTTCAGCGGCGGCCAGGCCGTGCACTTCTCGGCCGACTTCGCCGCGCGGGGGTACGCCGGTTCCTCGCACGGCTGCGTCAACGTACGGGACGAGGCGGCGATCGCCCGGCTGTACGGGCAGGTGCGCAACGGCGACAAGGTCGTCGTGCACTGGTGAGAGATGGGGCGCGGGCGGGACCGGGGGAACGTGTCCCACCCGCGCCGGATGCACGAGCCGCAGGTACGGGGGGAACCCCGGCTCTGTGCGACGGCCGATGACCAGTCGGCTCACTCATTACTGCGTCGCGGGGTCCGGAAGTGTCACACCCGTCGGCGAAGAGATGTGATCGCTCAACAAAAGCGCAGGTCAGGGATTGTTTCCGGCGTTGTTTCCGGGTCCGTTTCCCTGGTTCTGCTTGCCGTTGTCGCCCTGACCGGAGCCATGGCCCTTGTTCTTGTCGGCGCCGTGGCCCTTGCCGTTGTTCTTCCCGTTGCCGTTGTTCTTGCCTTTGCCGTTGCCCTGGCCGTGATTCTCGCCCTGGCCCTTGGCCTTGCCGTTGTTGCCGTTGCCCTTGCCCTTGTTCTTGCCGTTGCCCTCGTCGTCGCCGTCACCGGAGCCGGAGCCTGTGGTGGTGTGCGCGTCGTCCGCCTCGTCCCCGGCGAGCGTGTCCTCGCAGTAGCCGTGGACATGGGAGGGACCGCCCGCCTCTTGCTCGAGGAGACGCCGGCGGGCGTCGTTCAGCTGCTTGCCGTCGCGCAGGTCACGGCAGGCGGAGACCGTCTGCTTCGAGCCGTGTCCGGAGCGGGCCGCCGAGTCGCCGGCGTCCGAGCCGTTCTTGCCGGACGCCCCCGGTCCGTCGGGACCGGTGTCGTCGCCGCCGTGGGCGTCCGTCCCCTTCCCGCCGTTGCCGGCGTCCTTCGACCGCCCTGCTTCGCCGCCGTCCGGCGGGGGCGAGACCAGGAGGCGTCCGGGAGGGGAAGGCGTGGCGGTGACGGAGGCCGCGGGGTCGGCGTCGGGATCGTCGGAGGGCGTCGGCAGGACGCCTGCGCCGGCCAGGGCCGCGGCGCCGCCGACCATGCCGGCGACCACCGCGGCGGCCAGTCCGAGCCGCAGGAACCGCGGCCGGCCGGGTCCGTCCGCGGTTCCGGAACGATCATCGTGTGTGGCGCCGAGACGGATCAGACCGACGTCGGCGGCTGTCTCCGCGGCCTGATGCACGGCCTGCGGGTCCGCGCCGGACTGTCCCTGGTGTTCCTCCCGCAGCTTGCGGAAGGCGGCCATCGCGGCCGCCTCACCGGGAAGTTCCTCATCGGCCGACGGGGGCGGCGCGGCGAGCGAGCGGAGAGTTCCGGCGAGACGTTCGGCCTGGTCACGGGTGGTGGGATCGGCAGATTCGGGTGGCTCTCCGTTCAGGAATCGCTCCGCGGTCCCGCGGTCCAGCCACCTGTACTGCTCGTCGGCCATCACATGTCCTTCTGCGTCCGCGTTCGCATCTGCGTCACACTCGCGGACGTCACCGTACGACGGCGTGGTTCTCTCTGGGGCGGAAGGGCGTCGAGCACCCCGGCGGATTCCGGATGGCATTCCGGATCGTCACCGAGCAGTTCGGCGAGGCGTTTCAGGCCGCGGTGGGCGGCGGTCCGTACGGCGCCGGGACGCTTGCCCAGCGTCTCGGCTGCGGACTTGGCGTCGAGGCCCACCACCACGCGCAGGACGACGGCCTCGGCCTGGTCCTGCGGCAGCCGGGAGATGAGGGAGAACGCGCCGTCGGTGGCCAGCGCCTCGATCGCCTCTCCCGCGGTGTCGGACTCGGCGGCCCGGCCGGTGAGTTCGGACTCGTCACCGCCGATCGCCGGGCGGCGGCCGCGCATGCGTATGTGGTCCAGGGCGCGGTTGCGGGCGATCCGGGCGGCCCAGCCGCGGAACCGGTCCGCGTCGCCGGTGAACCGTGCCAGGTCGCGGGCGATCTGGAGCCATGCCTCGGACGTCACGTCCTCGGCGTCGGCCTCGCCGACCAGCGTGCGGACGTAGCCCAGCAGCCGCGGGTGCACGGCGCGGTACACCGTGCGGAACGCGGTCTCGTCCCCGTCCTGTGCCGCACGCACCGCGGCGGTCAGCTCCGCGTCGTCCCCCAGCACACGCGCGCGCCCTTCTGCGCCTCAGCCGGCGCCGCTCTCGCGGCGGACCGGGTTCTCGCCGTCGTGGTTGCTCGGTCAGTGGTGATCGTCGGATCAGTGGTTGCGACCCCTGGACCGCGGGCGGTTCGTGGTCATGTGTCCGCCGCGGCCTGGCGCGAAAGGCACGTTACGGCCTGAATCCTCTCCCCGTCCATGTCCGTCCAAGATGCAACTAACCCGTGACACAGGATGGTGTGACAGAAAACGCACCCTTGGCGCTGTAGAGGGTACGGGTCGCCGCGCGGCCCGTGCCGCGCGACGGCCGGGGCCTCTCCTGTGGGGGGTGGCGGCCTCGGCCGTTGCCTCGGCGCCGACGTCCTCCGTCTCCCCCGGTAACGGCCACCACCGGGCCGACGTCACGGTTTCCGGCACCCGGGCTCAACGGGCTCCCTCCCACCACCGCTCGCATCATCGCCGACGGCGCCGCCCGCGCCGCGTCCGGCAGCGTTCTTCGGAGCGTCCCGTGGCGTATACCCGCCGGCCCGACGTCACCGGCCCCGGGCGCCGGGATCGGCGGGCCTGCCCGCCGATCCGCCCGTGGCGTTGCCGGCGGCGTCCGCGTTGTCGCCGTTGCCCGCGTTCCCCGCGCCCGGGCCGTTCCCCGCGCCCGTGCCGGAAGCGTTGCCCGGGTTGCTCCGGGCGGCGTCGTCCGGGGTGTCCGGGGAACCGTTGCCGGAGGTGTCCGGTCCGTTCTTCTCCGCGCCGCCGGCGTCTTCGCGGCGCGCCCCGTCCTGTTCCGCGCAGTACGCGTCGACGCGCGACGCGCCGCCCGCCGCCTCGACCAGCTGCTTCCAGACCGGCGCGTCCAGCGCCCTGCCGCGCCCCTCGACCCGTGCGTAGGCCCGGCAATGGGCCTCGGTGTCCCCGGCGGTGCCGGGACGGTCCGTGTTCCGGGCAGCGGAACCGGCGTCGGGGCCCGCGGACTTCGGGACGGCCGGAGCCGTGGCGCCGGACGGCGCGTGGGTGTCCTTCGGGTCCTTCGGAGGCCCGTCGGTCGAGGAACCCGCCGCGCCGATACCGGCCACCGCGACGCCGCTCAGGGTGAGGCCGGCGACCAGCGCGGAGAGCGTGGCCTTCAGCGAGTTGCTGCCGAACCGCCGCCGACGGCTCCGCCAGTCGTCGCGGCGCCGGGTGCGCGCGCCATGCGCCCCCGACTCCCGCGCGGCGACGAACGCGGCGACGGCCCGCTGCTCGGCCCCGGCGTCCACCCCGCCGCGGATCAGCGCGACCGCGAGCAGCGACTCCACATCGGCGGTACGGACGGCAGCGTGGTCCTGCGCGGGCACCGCGCCCTCAGGGTGCACACGCCGACGGCCGGCCTGCCCGCCGTCGCTCTGCCGTTCACCCATGTCCGTTCCCGTCCCTGCTCGCTCTTGCTCGGTCCACCCGGTGCACACGCCCGGCGCCACCCGGTGCACACGCCCGGCGCCACCCGCACGCCCGGCGCCACCCGTACGCGCGGGCGGGCCGCACGCCCGGACCGACGGATACGTTCCGCATGTCCGGTCCGTTCAGCGACCGGCCCGCGGGGGCCGCCGCGGACCGCCGGGTGCGGACGGCCCGGGGCGGACACCGCCGTGCCGTCCACCGTCCCGGCCCACATTCATGTCGACTCACCCAGCGTCCGCGGCGCCTCATCCGTCACACTCTCGGCGTCGAGCTGCTTCGCCAGGCGCTTCAGACCCCGGTACGCGGCCGTCCGTACCGCCCCCGGACGCTTGCCGAGGACGCGGGCGGCGGCCGGGCCGTCGAGGCCGACCACCACGCGCAGCAGCACGGCCTCGGCCTGGTCCCGCGGCAGCGCGCCGACCAGTTCGAGGGCGTACTCGGTGGACATGGCCTCCATGGCCTGCTCGTGCGTGCTCTGCGCGCCCGGCAGGTCCAGGACGTCCTGCTCGATGGCCGAGGGGCGGGGACGCACCCGCTGCCGGCGCAGGTGGTCCAGGGCCCGGTGCCGGGCGATGGTCGCCGTCCAGCCCCGGAACCCGGCCCCGTCGCCCTTGAACCTCCCCAGGTCGCGGGCGATCTCCAGCCAGGCGTCCGACATCACGTCCTCGGCGTCGTCCCCGACGAGCCCGCGCACGTACCCGAGCAGTCCGGGCTGCACGAGCCGGTAGGCCACGGCGAAGGCGGCCTCGTCCCCCTTCTGGGCCCGCGCGACGGCCGCGCCCAGTTCCCCGTCGTACGCCTGTGCGCGGCGGGGTTCCCCTCCGTGGCCCAAGAACCGTCCTCGTCCGTACCGAGCGGGTCGCGCGTCCCCCGCGCGCTTGGCGTGAGCACGTCCGTCGGCGCCCACACCCCCACGGTCATCAGCGTGCGGCGCCACGAAAGTGTCACAGCCCGCCGGACGCCTCATGGGTCACATCCGGGCCGGTCAGGCCGTTGGCCGATGGTCAGGGCACCTGCGGGCCGCCGAGGTAGGAGCCGTCCCGGCTGTAGGGCCAGGCGTTGGCGACACAGCCCTTGAGTCCCTTGATCTGCTGCATCATCGCGGGGGCCGGCTTACCGGGCCCGGGGCAGGTCTCGTGGCCGTGTCCGATGCGGTGGCCGACCTCGTGGTTGACGATGAGCGCGCGGTACTCGCCGATGGGGCCGTCGAACTGCGGTGAACCCAGCACCCAGCGCTTGAGGTTGACCACCACGTCCGTGCCGACGCTGCAGTTGACCTCACCGCGGGTCTGCAGACCGGCGGCGCCGCAGATCTGGTCGGTCGTGCCGGGCGTGGCGATCTTCACAACGAAGTCGTACGAACCGGAGCTGACGAGCTGGAAGGAGTTCGTCCCGTCCCGGGTCCAGCCCCGCTGGTCGGCCAGGACCGCCGATATCTCGTCGGCGGCCGCGCTCGCCGAGACATCGATGCCATTTTCCACCAGCACCATGTAGCGCCGTACGCGGCTGCCCTTGCCGACGACCGTGCCGTCGGCCTGCGCCGTGACGAAGGTCCCCGGTCCGGAGGCGGGGATGTCGATCTCCTCGGACGACGGCGAGGCGGACGAGGAGGGGGAGGAGGACGGGGAGGAAGAGGCGGGCGAGGACGGTGACTTGGAGGCGTCGGGGCTCTTCGGGGCCCGCGACTCCGGGGCCTCCCCGCTCTCGCCGGCGTTGCCCTCCAGCATGTCCCCGGCGGCAGCGGACGCATCGCCGGAGCCGGACCCGCGGTGGTCCTGGTAGTACGCCACGGCCACTCCCGAGGCGATCATCACCGCGCCGAAGGCCAGTGCGGCCGGTGCGGTCCGGCCCCAGCGCCGCCCCCTGGACCGCGACCGCCCCCGCTCGGACCGGCGCCCCGGCTCGCTCGCGCCGCCGTGACCTCCGTCACGTCCCGGCCCCTCGCCACTCCCCCGCCGGCCCCCGTTCGCGGGCCGCTCCCCGCGCCCGCGTCGCTCTCCACGTCCGTCACGCTTGCCCACGACGGGAATACCCCCATGTCACTGTGTTCGTTGTTCAGGCGGCGGTGGTCCGTCCGGCACGCCCGTGCGGCACCAGGTGAACGTCTGCAGGGATTCCTTCCTTCCCTCCTCTAACCGGATGTGGACCGTGCCGACCGGGTTCCGGATCCGGCCGTCCGGCATCCGCACCCCGACCGGCTGCCCGAAGTACGTGCGCTGCCCCTCGTCGAGATCCACCCACTCGCCGCCCGCGCGGCGCACGGGCACCTCACCGACGTAGGCGCCGAGCTCGAACAGCGTGCCGCGCACCCGCTCGCCGTCCGCCGCACCCTTGCGCGGCCCGTCCACCAGGGCGTCGACGACGCGCAGGCCGGCCACGGAGTGGTCCAGCGGAAGCCGGTGGCGCCCCCTCCGCCCGGTCTCTGGGGAATCCGGTCGGGTTCCCAGGAGATCAAGCGGACGCCGGACCCTGATCATCACAGGTGATGAACGTGTCGATCACCACACAGCCATGTCACGGATTCTGTACAACTTTCCATCAGTTGACACGTCCGTGAGGGACCGGCGGCATATGCACGACACCGGTGACCACCGCCGAAACGTTTCGTCAGGCCCAGGCGCCCGGTGAGTGCCACGGCACACCGTTGGCACCACCCGGTCCGGCACGCACACCGCGGCCACCGGGTCGCCGGCGAGGACCTCAGCCGCGACGGCACCAACCGCGAGGACGCGGGCGCCGCGATCCTGGTCCGGGGCACGTCCGGGCTACGGCCGCGCGGGCCTGACGTTCGGCGCGGAGGGCGGGGACACATGGGACCGCGCGGTCCTGTACCTCCCGGGCAACAGCACGGGACTCGGGTACGGCGGCACGGTGTTCCAGCCGGGACCCGGTGACGACGGCGGCCGGGGCTCCGCGCGGGGTCCCGGCCGTCGTCGTCCGGCTACCGGCGCGGTCCCCCGCCGGAGGCGTCCCGGCACAGCAGCCGCAGTGACCCGTCATGGGTGTAGCAGCGCCGGGCCTCGTCGATCGGGTCCCAGAGGCGGCCGTCGGGGGTGCGGACCCAGTGGTCGCCGCCGGAGGACCACCACTCGCCCCCGGCCTGACGGACGATCACCTCACCGGCATAAGCGCCCAGTCCGCGCAGCACCAGTTCCACGGCGGCGTACGGGGCCGACTCCTGGCGTATGTCCTCGATCATCCGGTCGACGCTCCACAGGCTGCGCGCCGAGTAGTCGAGGCGCAGCCGTGCCCCTTCGCGCATCGCCACCACCGCGTCCGCCGCCCAGCGGACCGGCTTCGTCGCGGCCGAGGGCCTGGTCTCCTGCTGTGTCGTCACAGTCGTCGCAGTCGTCACATCCTGAAGAGCGCTGCGACGAAGCGTTTCGTCACCCGGATTCCCGGGCTTTCCGCAACGGGCGCAGAACCACCCCGGGACGGTCGCACACGGGAGGCTCAGCCGTCCCGGCGGCTGCGGCGGGACACGGCCGCGCGGAGCACCCGCCGTCCCTCCGTCGACACCTCCAGCGCGCCCCGCAGCCCTGCCGGACCGTGCGCGGCCACCAGTTCCAGTACGGACATCTGGCGGCGCAGTTCGGCGGCCAGCAGCGGTGACAGACCGTCCGACTCGCCCTCCCGGCACACCTCGGCCGGGCCTCGGCCGTCGTCGGCGGCGCCGTCCAGCAGCCGGTGGATCCGCAGCGCGTCGAGGGAGCAGGCGTCGGCCCACTCCCGCAGTCCGGCGAGGGACCGCTCGGCCGGGGCGGTGGCGAGCATCCGGTGGGCGAGCGCCACGGGCTCGTCCGTGTCGCCGGGGGCCGCGTCCAGCTTGCCGCGCGCCTGCTCCAGCCGTTCGGCCCAGTCGCCGGCGGCGGCGTCCTCCGCGAGGCTCGACCACAGCGGGCGCAGCACCTCGTCGTCGCCGCCCAGCAGCGGCACGCACCGGTCCAAACAAGCCAACCCGCTCACGGCCAGTCCGCGCTCGTCCGCCTGTGCGATCAGTTCCACCAGGCTCATCCACGCCTCCCTCTGTGGGTCGTCACAGGCCCCGGACGAGGCCCTTCACGGGCGTCGTCCTCACGGAGCCCGCATCGTCCCTTACTGCGTGCGATGAGCCCGGAGTGTCACTCGGGTACCACTCCGAGCCGGTCGAGGAGCCGGAAGAAGAGGTTTTCGGCCATCTCCTCGGGTTCGGCCTTGAGGATGCCGGCCAGGTCCTCGGGGGACACGGTGTGTCCCGCCTCCTCGGCCCAGAAGACGGCGCGCTCGGCGGCGTCGGCGGGCTCGAGGAAGTAGTCGTCGACGGTGAGCCCCTCCTGCTGTCCGTCGAGATATCCGGCCATGGCGGTCCGGGCGAGGCAGGTCGTCCACGCCCCGCTCTCCGGTGACGCCGCCTCCACGACCACGCAGTCGCCGTTCATGACGTAGCCGAACAGCGCGGGCGCGCCGGTCTCCCGCGCCAGGTCGTTCATGTTCCCGATGTCGCCCTCACCCGGGTACTCCCACAGCTGCCAGCCCTCCGGCGCCGAGGTGCGCAGGGTCAGCCCCCCGGCCGCGCCGGAGAGCGCGTCGAGTTCGGCCAGCGGCCGCTCCCCGCGGCCCACGACGAAATACCCCCAGTAGCCCATGTGCTGCCGTTCCCCCTCGTCGGTTCGGATCACGAAAACACCACCACAGTCGCACGGGGGTTCGCAGGCGTATGCGGCAATCCATGACCGAAGGGGCAAGCGCGCAGGTCAGCCCAGGTCGTCGGCAAGGCCGCGGAACTCCGCCCAGGACAGTTCGGGGTCGTCGGGGTCCCACAGTTTCTGGACGGTCGCCCGCAGCGGCATGCGGATGCCGGCCGCGACCTGGTCCTGGGTCTGGGAGCGGGGCAGGTCGCCCCAGATGGCGAAGGACCCGCCGAGGATCTGGTCGTCGTACCGCTCGGGGACGGCGGTGGTGCCGCGCAGCACCAGCGGCGTCCACTGCTCGTAGATCCGCTGCCCCGTCGGATAGACGAAGGTCAGGGGCTCGCCGAGGACGTAGTAGAGGAACTCGTCGTTGTAGTTGATGACCTCGCGGCCCTCGCGCAGATACTCGGCGGGCTGCCGGGCCCCGATCTCCTTGCCCGTCCAGTAGGCGACCCGGATGTCCTTGTCGGCCCGCACCGATCCGCCGCGGAAGAAGCCGTCGTTCCAGGCGCGGGGCGTGCGGTCGTGGGCGCGGACGGTGGCGGCCCGGTCGTTGAGCCAGCCGGTCGTCAGGTCCTCGACGGTCGCGCCGGAGCCGTACTTCTCGCGCGCGGCGGCGGCCAGCTGCGGGAAGGACGCCTCGGGGTCGGAGACCACCAGGGCCTGGTACTCGTCACCGCCGAGGTGCCACTGGCCGCCGGGGAAGAGCCCGGCGTACTCGTCGAGCAGGTCGTCCACGATCTCGGCGGACTCCGGCTCGGAGATGTCGATCGCGCCGCGCACGGCGCCGCCGTTCACGTTGCGCAGTTGCAGGTCGGGGTGGGCGGCCAGGACCGCGCCGAGATGGCCGGGCGAGTCGATCTCCGGCACGACGGTGATGTGCCGGCTCGCCGCGAGGTCGACGATCCTCTCGACCTGGGCCTTGGTGAGATGCTCCGAGGAGACGATCTCGGGGTGGGACTCGGACTCGATGCGGAAGCCCTGGTCGTCGGAGAAGTGCAGACCGAGCTCGTTGAACTTCAGGTCGCCGAGTTCGCGTATCCGGTCCTCGATCCAGTCGGCGCTGTAGTGCTTGCGCGCGATGTCCAGCATCATCCCGCGCCGCTCCTTGGCCGGCTCGTCGCGCACCACGCCCTCGGGTGCGGCGCCGGCCCCGGCTATCTCCTGCTTGAGGGTGCGCGTGCCGTAGAACACGCCCGCCTCGGCCGGGGCGGTCACGGTCACCCGGCCGCCCCGCACGGTCATCGTGTACGACTCGGGACCGGCGCCGTCACCGCGGTTCAGCTCCAGCCGGAGGTCACCGTCCCGCTCGTCGTCCTTCTCGCCCGCGTACGTCAGCCCCAGCTCGTCCGCTATCAGCCGGCCCTCGTCGGCCAGCGCCGGGTCGGCCACGACCACCCGGTGCTCGCGCGCGGGACGCCAGCCGGGACCGCGCTCCGCCGTGTGCTCGCGGACGGCGGGTATGGTGCGCGGCGCCTTCGACAGGGGGTAGGAGCGGCTGGGGCTCGGGGTGGGGCTCTGCGCCGCCGTCGCCCCCGAGGGCGCGCCGTCGCCGTCGGAGGACACCCACAGGCCGATGCCCACACCGGTCCCGGCCACCAGCGCGCCCGCGGCCACGGCCGCGGCCAGCACCCGTCGCTCCCTGACCGCCCCCGCCACGGAGCGCCGCCGGTGCCGCCTGCCCTGCCGCCTGTCCTGACTGTGCTGACTCACCCCGCCAACGTACGGCCCGTTCGGGTGAAGGGCGTCGACGAACCGTTCTCAAACTCTGCCGTCCGGGTGAATCGGGGGTACCGATCGGACACGTCTCGGACTCACTCGATAACGTGACGTCAGAACTCTCACAGCATCTGCCACCGACACACACGCGACGCCCACGAGGACCCACGCTGCCTGCGCACCGTCTCCCAGACCTCCCCGGCCGAGTCGCCATACCCGGACAGTCCCGCGGCGCGCCCGGCACCCCGTCCCCGCTCGAGCGGTTCAACACCGCCCCCGCCCAGGACGCCGAGCGTGCCCTTCTGGCCTGCCTGCACAGCCCGCGCTGGGCCCTGCGCGTCGCCGGCCACCGCCCGTACCCCGACCTGGCGTCCCTCCTGGCGGCCTCGGACGAGGCGGCGTACGACCTGTCCGTCAAGGAACTGGACGAGGCCCTGGCGGCGGAATCCCTCCCCGACCTGCCCGAGGACACCTACTCCGCCGCCCACACGGCCCTGTGCGCGGCCCACTCGGCCTACGAGGCCAGATTCGGGCACGTATTCGTCATCTCCCTGGAGGGAGTCCCCCGGGACGAAGCCCTGGACCACGTCCTGACCGACATCCGGTCACGATTGGCGAACGATCCGGAGGACGAGCGGGTCATGGCAGCGGAGCAACTCCGCCGCCTGGCCAGGGAACGGCTGACCGGTCTCCTGGGGGCGCGGGGCGGTGACGATCTGCGGCTCCGCCGCGTGGGCGCGCACCAGCACGACGGCGCCGCACCCGGCTTCTGACCGCATATCCCCCCATCCCGATACCCCCCTCCCCGGCGGCCGCGGGTAGCCCGTACGCGTGCCAGTTTGATCACACCGGCAGGCCCCCTGTAAGCACCGCAGGCACTCGTCGCTACCATGCTGGGGGCCGGTGGACCGTACCCGGCCGGGCCCGACCGACAAGGAAAGCCGGCGCGGCCCCAATCCCCGCTCCCGGAGGAAATTTCCGTGCCGGCTGGAACGCTGTACCGCGGCCGGGAAGGAATGTGGTCCTGGGTGGCTCACCGAGTCACCGGCGTCCTCATCTTCTTCTTCCTGTTCGTTCACGTGCTGGACACCGCTCTCGTGCGGGTGTCCCCCGAGGCCTACGACGAGGTCGTGGCCACGTACAAGACGCCGATCGTCGCGCTGCTGGAGTACGGCCTCGTCGCCGCCGTCCTCTTCCACGCGCTCAACGGCCTGCGTGTCATCGCCGTCGACTTCTGGGTCAAGGGCGCCCGCTACCAGAAGCAGATGCTCTGGACCGTCGTCGCCATCTGGGTCGTGCTGATGCTCGGGGCGATCTACCCCGTCCTCGGCCACGCCGCTCGTGAACTGTTCGGGAGCTGACGCCCATGTCCACGACTGAAACCTCCGCCACCCCGGGCATCGGCCCCGTCGAGGGTGCCTCGCTGTACTCCGTCGACAACCCGGCGCCGGTCATCGAGCCCCCGCGCAAGCGGACCAGGAAGACCCCGAAGTCCACCCGGGGCAACTTCGAGCTGGCCGCGTGGCTGTTCATGCGCCTGTCCGGCGTCGTCCTGGTCGTCCTCGTCCTCGGCCACCTGCTGATCCAGCTGGTGCTCGACGGCGGCGTCTCCAAGATCGGCTTCGCCTTCGTGGCCGGCCGCTGGGCCTCGCCGTTCTGGCAGGTCTGGGACCTGCTGATGCTCTGGCTCGCCATGCTGCACGGCGCCAACGGCCTGCGTACGGTCATCAACGACTACGCGGAGCGGCCGAACACCCGGCTGTGGCTCAAGGGCCTGCTCTACACCGCCACGGTGTTCACCATCCTGCTGGGCACGCTGGTGATCTTCACCTTCGACCCGAACATCCGCTAGGCACGGGGCTGCGAGAACTATGAAGATCCACAAGTACGACACCGTCATCGTCGGCGCCGGTGGCGCCGGTATGCGTGCCGCCATCGAGGCGACCAAGCGCAGCCGCACCGCTGTCCTGACCAAGCTCTACCCCACCCGCTCCCACACGGGCGCCGCGCAGGGCGGCATGGCCGCCGCGCTCGCCAACGTGGAGGAGGACAACTGGGAGTGGCACACCTTCGACACGGTCAAGGGCGGTGACTACCTGGTCGACCAGGACGCCGCCGAGATCCTGGCGAAGGAGGCCATCGACTCGGTCCTCGACCTGGAGAAGATGGGTCTGCCGTTCAACCGGACCCCGAACGGCACGATCGACCAGCGCCGTTTCGGCGGCCACAGCCGCAACCACGGCGAGGCCCCGGTCCGCCGCTCCTGCTACGCGGCCGACCGCACCGGTCACATGATCCTCCAGACGCTGTACCAGAACTGCGTCAAGGAGGGCGTGGAGTTCTTCAACGAGTTCTACGTCCTGGACCAGCTGATCACCGAGGTCGACGGCGTCAAGAAGTCCGCCGGTGTGGTGGCCTACGAGCTGGCGACCGGCGAGATCCACGTCTTCCAGGCGAAGTCCGTGATCTACGCGTCCGGCGGCACCGGCAAGTTCTTCAAGGTGACGTCGAACGCGCACACGCTGACCGGTGACGGCCAAGCGGCCGTGTACCGGCGCGGGCTGCCGCTGGAGGACATGGAGTTCTTCCAGTTCCACCCGACCGGCATCTGGCGCATGGGCATCCTGCTGACGGAGGGCGCCCGCGGTGAGGGCGGCATCCTGCGCAACAAGGACGGCGAGCGCTTCATGGAGAAGTACGCGCCGGTCATGAAGGACCTCGCCTCGCGCGACGTGGTCTCGCGCTCCATCTACACGGAGATCCGCGAGGGCCGCGGCTGCGGTCCCGAGGGCGACCACGTCTACCTCGACCTCACCCACCTCCCGCCGGAGCAGCTGGACGCCAAGCTGCCCGACATCACCGAGTTCGCCCGTACCTACCTCGGCATCGAGCCCTACACGGACCCGATCCCGATCCAGCCGACCGCGCACTACGCGATGGGCGGCATCCCGACCAACGTCGAGGGCGAGGTCCTGGCGGACAACACCACCGTCGTGCCGGGTCTGTACGCGGCCGGCGAGGTGGCCTGCGTGTCGGTGCACGGCGCCAACCGCCTGGGCACCAACTCGCTGCTGGACATCAACGTGTTCGGCAAGCGGGCCGGCGTCGCGGCGGCGGAGTACGCGAGGACCGCCGACTTCGTCGACCTGCCGGAGGACCCGGAGTCGTTCGTCGTCGGGCAGATCGAGCGGCTGCGCTCGTCCACCGGCACCGAGCGGGTGGCCGAGATCCGCCGCGAGCTGCAGGACACCATGGACGCCAACGTCATGGTGTTCCGCACCGAGCAGACGATCAAGACGGCGGTCGAGAAGATCGCCGAGCTGCGCGAGCGCTACAAGAACGTCGCCATCCAGGACAAGGGCAAGCGGTTCAACACCGACCTGCTGGAGGCCGTCGAGCTGGGCAACCTGCTCGACCTGGCGGAGGTCATGGCCGTCTCGGCACTGGCCCGCAAGGAGTCCCGCGGCGGTCACTACCGCGAGGACTACCCGAACCGCGACGACGTCAACTTCATGCGCCACACGATGGCGTACCGCGAGGTCGGCGCCGACGGCACCGAGACCGTCCGTCTGGACTACAAGCCGGTCGTCCAGACCCGCTACCAGCCGATGGAGCGTAAGTACTGATGGCTACCCCCGTTCTGGACAAGAGCGACGCGGCCGGCGCGCCCGAGCCGGGCTTCGCCGACTCCCCCTACATCACCGTCACCTTCCGGATCCGCCGGTTCAACCCGGAGGTCTCGGCGGAGGCGACCTGGGAAGACTTCCAGCTGGAGATCGACCCCAAGGAGCGCGTCCTCGACGGTCTGCACAAGATCAAGTGGGATCTGGACGGCACGCTGACCTTCCGCCGTTCCTGCGCCCACGGCATCTGCGGTTCCGACGCGATGCGGATCAACGGCAAGAACCGTCTGGCGTGCAAGACGCTGATCAAGGACATCAACCCCGAAAAGCCGATCACGATCGAGGCCATCAAGGGCCTGACGGTCCTGAAGGACCTGGTCGTGGACATGGAGCCGTTCTTCCAGGCGTACCGGGACGTGATGCCCTTCCTGATCACGAAGGACACCAACGAGCCGACGCGGGAGCGCCTGCAGTCCGCCGAGGACCGCGAGCGTTTCGACGACACCACCAAGTGCATCCTGTGCGCCGCGTGCACGTCGTCCTGCCCGGTGTTCTGGAACGACGGGCAGTACTTCGGCCCGGCGGCCATCGTCAACGCGCACCGGTTCATCTTCGACTCGCGTGACGAGGCCGGCGAGCAGCGTCTGGAGATCCTCAACGACCGCGACGGCGTCTGGCGCTGCCGCACGACCTTCAACTGCACGGACGCCTGCCCGCGCGGTATCGAGGTCACCAAGGCGATCGCCGAGGTGAAGCGGGCGCTGATCACGCGCCGCTACTGAGGTACGCCGCCCCGCCTGCAAGGGCCCCGTCTCCGCCGGAGACGGGGCCCTTCGGCATGCGTGACGCAGGCCACTCCGCAGCGAGTTGAACACGTTCAAAACGTGGGTCTAGAGTCATCCGTGTCAGCGTTTTGAACGCGTTCAAGAAGGGCTGGGGGACATGGACCGCACGGTCATCGCCTACGTCATCTACCTCGTCGTCAGCATCGGGCTGACCGTCTGGGTGGCCCGCACACTGAGCAGGAACGGGCGGATCTTCCTCTCCGACGTGCTGCACGGCAACGAGAAGCTCGCCGAGGCCGTCAACCACCTCCTGGTGGTCGGCTTCTACCTGGTCAACCTCGGCTTCGTCGCGCTGTACCTGAGCGACGACGAGACGATCACCGACACCCGCGGCATCTTCGAGGCCCTGTCGACCAAGCTCGGCGTGGTGCTGCTGGTGCTCGGTGTGATGCACCTGGCCAACGTGTACGTGCTCAACAAGATCCGGCGGCGCGGGGTGATGGAGCGCGAGCAGCTGCCGCCCGTGCCCCCGCAGGGCTGGGCCGCCCCGACGGCCGGGGCGTGAGCGGCGTGACGGCCGTCCACCGGGACCGGGACGCCGTACGCGTCCCGGTCCGCCGGCTCACCGTGCTGTACGACGCCGAGTGCTCCCTGTGCTCCTTCGTCCGGGACTGGCTGGTGCGCCAGCCGCAGCTGGTGCCGCTGGAGCTGGTCCCGGCGGGGTCACCGGCGGCACGGGCCGCGTTCCCCGGTCTCGACCACGGGGCCACCCTGGAGGAGATCACCGTCGTGGCCGACGGCGGCCAGGTCTACCGGGGGGCCGCCGCCTGGATCGTCACCCTGTGGGCGCTGCGCAACCACCGGCGGCTGGCCCACCGCCTGAGCACCCCGTCCGGCGCGCGGCTCGCCAAGGGCGCCGTGCTCGCCGCCGCCCAGTGGCGCGGGGCCGCGGCCCGCCGGGGCGGGCGGGTGTACCACCGCGGCGACGGGTGGACGTACGACCCGCGCGACGGCTGGGCCCACACCCCGCCGAGCTGCGACGCCGACGGCTGTACCGCCCCGTAAAGGGGCCCGCGTCCTGGCGTTAGGCTCTGGTTCCGTGTCCGCGAAGAACGACGGCCCCGACGACGGCGCCGCACTCAGCAAGTCCGAACAGACCCGCGCACTGATCCTCGAGACGGCCATGCGGCTGTTCCAGGAGCGCGGGTACGACAAGACGACCATGCGGGCCATCGCCAAGGAGGCCGGCGTCTCCGTCGGCAACGCGTACTACTACTTCGAGGGCAAGGAACACCTGATCCAGGGCTTCTACGACCGGATCGCCGCCGAGCACCAGGTGGCGACCCGGGAGGTGCTGGCCCGGGAGACCGACCTGGAGGCCCGGCTCGCGGGCGTGCTCAAGGCGTGGCTGGACATCGCCGCGCCGTACCACGAGTTCGCGGTGCAGTTCTTCAAGAACGCGGCCGACCCGGACAGCCCGCTCAGCCCCTTCTCCCCCGAGTCGGAGCACGCGCGCGAGGAGGCCATCAGCGTGCACCGCGCGGTGCTCGCCGGGACGCGGACCAAGGTGCCCGAGGACCTGCGGGACATCCTGCCCGAGCTGATGTGGCTCTCCCAGATGGGCCTGGTCCTGTACTGGGTCTTCGACCGCACCGAGGGCCGTGAGCGCAGCTACCGGCTCGCCGAGCGCGGCGCCCGGCTCACCGCGCGGGGGGTCGCCCTGGCCCGGTTCCGGGTGCTGCGGCCCCTAGTCCGCGAGGTGCACGAACTGTTCACGGAGTTCCTGCCCGGGATGACCAAGGCGTTGCCCGACCCCGCGGCGAAGGGGGCGCCCGCCGCCGACGGACGCCCCCCTGCCGTCAGTTGACGGCGTCCACCTCGCCGGGGGCGAGTTCCACGTCGTGCACCAGCGGTCCCTCCCCCACGCTCACCTGCGCCGCGCGGGAGCCGTACGCGCTCGCCGTGGCCGCGAGCAGATAGGTGCCCGGGGCCGGGACGGCGACGATGTAGGCGCCGTCGGCGTGCGAGACGACCCGGTCCAGCTGCCGGCCGCCGGCCGTCATCAGCGTCACGGCCGCGCCCTCGACGGGCTCACCGTCGACGGTGCGGACGAACCCGTGGACGACGGAGGCGGAGCCGTCGCGCTGCCCCGGGATCGCCGGCGGTGTCCCGGGCGCCGCACCAGGCTCCGGCTCGTCCTCCATGGGCTCGACCGCCAGGTGCGGCAGCCGCTTCTCCACACCGGCCGGCAGCCACCAGTTGCTCCGGCCGAGCAGATGCATCACGGCCGGGACCAGCGCCATGCGCAGGATGAGCGCGTCCAGCGCGACCGCGGCGGCCAGCCCCACACCCGCCATGGCGGCGCTGTATTCGCCGCTGAGCACGAAGGCCAGGAAGACGCAGACCATGATCATGGCGGCGGAGGTGATGACCCGGCTGGTCTCGGCGAGGCCGACGCGCACCGCGCGGGCATTGTCCCGGGTGTGCACCCACTCCTCGTGCATCCGGCTCACCAGGAACACCTGGTAGTCCATGGAGAGGCCGAACAGCAGCGACAGCATGATGATCGGCAGGAAGGCCTCGATGGGGCCCTCCTTGCCCAGGCCCAGCTGATCCAGTCCGATGCCCCACTGGAAGACCGCCACCAGCACACCGAAGGAGGCCGCCGCCGCGAGGAGGTTCATCACGGCGGCCGTCAGCGGCACCACCAGGGAACGGAACGCGAGCAGCAGAAGCAGGAAGCCGAGCACGATGATGGCGGCGATGAACAGCGGCAGCCGCTCCGCGCTCACCGTCGCGAAGTCCTTCGACACGGCGGTCGCCCCGCCGACATGCGCCTCGACGCCCGCCTCCGGGAGGACGTCCTCACGCAAGGTGTCGATGAGCCGGCCCGTCTCCTCGTCCTGCGGTGCGGTCTCCGGGATGACCTGGATGACGGTCACGCCGTTGGCGGGCGGCATGGCGCCGACCTGGGCGACGCCCTCGGTCTGCTCCACCGCCGTCACCAGGCCGTCGGACGCCTCACCCTTCACGACCACCTGGAGCGGACCGTTGAATCCGGGCCCGAAGCCCTCGGCGAGCGTGTCGTAGGCCTGCCGGGTGGTCATGGAGGCGTCGTCGTTGCCCTGGTCCACCGCGCCGAGCCGCAGCGACAGCAGCGGGATCGCGAGCGCGGCCATCAGCACGACGGACACCAGGGCGATGAGACGCGGGCGGCGTTCCACAGTGGTGGACCAGCGCATGACGAGACCACTCGCCGACTCCGACTGCGGGCCGGTCGCCGCGAGCTTGCGGCGCTGCCGGCGGCTGAGCACCCGGTGGCCGAGCAGTCCGAGCAGCGCGGGCAGCAGGGTGACGGCGGCGAGCACGCTGAGCACGACGGTCAGGGTGGTGCCGATGACGACACCGTCCAGGAAGCGCAGGTTCGTCACCAGCATGCCGAGGAGCGCGATGCACACCGTGCCGCCCGCGAACAGCACCGCGCGGCCGGAGGTGTTGAGAGCGGTGACCGCGGCGTCCTCCGGGGCGGCGCCGCGCAGGATGCCGCGCCGGTGCCGGGTGACGATGAAGAGGGCGTAGTCGATGCCGACGCCGAGGCCGATCAGCGTGGACAGCAGAGTGGCGATCTCGGGGATGTTGGTGGCATGGCTGAGCAGCTGGATGGCGAACATGCCGGTGCCGACACCGAAGACGGCCACCACGAGCGGCAGCAGCATCGCGAGGAAGGATCCGAACGCCGCGAACAGCACGATGGCGGCCGCCAGGATGCCGACCATTTCGGCCATGCCGGCCGGGGGCTCCTGGGTGCGCGAGATGGCCTGGCCGCCCAGATCCACCTGGAGCCCGTCGCCCTCGGCGGCCTGCGCCGTGTCGACGACGTCCTCGATCAGCTCCAGCGACAGCGAGTTCGCCTGTTCGGTGAACGTCACCTGCGCGTAGGCGACGCGCCCGTCCTCACTGATCTGCTGCGCGCCCTGCTCGTCGTACGGACTTTCGACGGCGCCGACGCCGTCCATCCCCCCGATCTCCTCGAGCGCCGGCTCGATCCGCGAGCGCACCGCCTCGTCGCGCACCGAACCCTCGTCGACCTTCCACACCACGGTGTCGGTGTCGCCGGCGCGCTCCGGGAAGGCCTGCTCCATCAGGTCGATGGCCCGCGTGGAGTCGGTGTCCGGAAGCGAGAAGATCTCCGAGTAATTGGTGCCCGCGCTGCTCGCCGATGCCCCCAGTCCGAACAGCGCCCCCACCCACAGCAGAAGGACCACCAGCCGGTGCCGATAGCACCAGCGTGCCAATGCCGCCACGTTTCAAACTCCTTCGTAATCGGTAGGTCCCCCAGGTCCTGACAGAAGAATCGGGTGCGGCACCCGTCGCGGAACACGGCTCACGGGAGACTCTCAAGGAACTCCAAGGCGGCTACCCGTACGGGGGCGGCCGCCGGCGCCGATACTGGGGGCATGACGACAGCTACCGGCACCGTGCTGGTCGTGGAGGACGAGGAGAGCATCGCGGACGTCCTCGCCATCGCCCTGCGCTACCACCGTTTCGAAGTCATGACCGCGGGCTCGGTCCGCGAGGCGCTCGCGCTCACCGAGCACACCCGCCCCGACTGCGCCCTGCTCGACGTGATGCTCCCGGACGGCGACGGCCGCGCCCTGGGCCGCGAACTGCGCACCCGGCGGCCGGAGCTGGCGCTGGTGTTCCTCACCGCGCGGGACGCGCCGGCCGAGGTCGTCGGCGCGCTGGGCTTCAGCGACGACTACATCACCAAGCCGTTCAACATCGACGAGGTCGTCGCCCGGATCACCGCCGTGCTGCGCCGCACCCGCCCCGCCGGCGTGCTGCCGCAGCCCGCCCCGCTGCGCCACGGCGACCTGGAACTGGACGAGACGACGTACTCGGTGCGCCGCGCGGGCCGCACGGTCGAGCTCACCCCCACCGAGTACGCGCTGCTGCGGTTCCTGGTGCGCAACGGCGGCCGGATCGTGCCCAAGGAGCAACTGCTGCGCCACGTCTGGCAGTACGAGCACGCCCCGGCCGAGTCGACCGTCGTCGAGACCTACATCAGCTATCTGCGGCGCAAGCTCGACACGATCGGACCGCCGGTGATCACCACCAGGCGCGGCGTCGGGTACGGGCTGACATGAGGCCGCCGCTGAGATGGCCGCGCTCCACGCGGGGCATCCACTCGCTGCGCGGGCAGCTGACCCTGGCCAACGTGATCCTGCTGGCGCTGGGCATCGTGGCGGCGACAGCGGTGAGCGTGATGGGCATGCGCTACTACCTGCTGGACCAGATCGACACGGAGCTGAAGCGCACCCGTGAGTCGGTGGGCGGTTCGGCGCTGACGCTGCGTCAGATCGACTCGCTGGGCGCGCTCACCTTCTTCCGCGACCGGGTGGATCCGGACTTCAACCGGGACGAGGACCCGGACCAGCTCTTCGCCGCGGTCGACACCCGGGGCGAGCCCATCGGCGTCCTCGGCTTCGAGCCGACCAGGACCCAGCACGCCCTGGCGGAGGCCGTGGGCGACGCGTCCGCCCTGGTCGAGGCCCCGGAACCACGCGACATCACCGTGCGCGGCACCGCCTACCGCGTCACCGCCACCCAGCTCGCGGACGGCACGCGCATCCTGCTCGCCACCTCCACGGAGTCGGTGCACGCGGGCGTCACCAAGGCGGTCAAGCTCGATCTGGCCATCGGCAGCCTGCTGTTGCTGCTGCTGGCCTGTCTGACCATGCTCAGCGTGCGGCGGCGGATGCGGCCGCTGGAGGACATGGTGGAGACGTCGTCGGCGATCGCGGAGGGCGATCTGACCCGGCGTGTCCCCTCCAGCCAGGATCCCATCCTCGAGGTGGAGCAGCTGCGGCTCGCGCTCAACTCGATGCTCCAGCAGGTGGAGTCGGCGTACCGGACGCGCGAGCGCAGCGCGGCCCAGCTGCGGCGGTTCGTCGCGGACGCCTCGCACGAGCTGCGCACCCCGCTGGCCGCGATACGCGGCTATCTCCAGCTCCACGACCGGGGGATGCTGGTCGATCCCACGGAGCGCAAGCGCGCCTGGGAGCGGATGATGACGGAGTCCGACCGAATGGGGCGGCTGGTCGACGAGCTGCTGGTGCTGGCCCGGCTGGACCAGCGTCCCGAACTGCGGCTGCGCAACGTGGACGTGTGCCGGCTGGTGCGGGACGCGGCGCAGGACCTGCGGATGCACCAGCCGGAGCGGCCGGTGACCGTGGACGCGGACGGATCGGTGCTGGTGCAGGCCGACGAGGCCGGGCTGCGGCAGGTCCTGGGCAATCTGGTGGGCAACGTCCGGACGCACACGCCGTCGGACGTACCGGTGCGGCTGGGGGTGGTCCGCACGGACGGCGTCGTACGGATGTCCGTGGCGGACGACGGACCGGGGCTCGCGGCGGAGGACGCGGCCCGGGTGTTCGACCGGTTCTTCCGGGCGGGCGGAGGCGCCGGCAGCGGGCTGGGGATGGCGATCGTGCAGGGCGTGGTGCGGGCCCACGGGGGCGAGGTGTCGGTCCTGACGGCACCGGGCAAGGGGCTCGCGGTCACGGTGACCCTGCCCGGCCGCCGCGCGTCGACGGACGAGGAACACGGGACGCCGGCGCCGGCGGAACAGCCCGCGCACTCCGTCTGACACGGCGGGCCGGCGAGGCCGGTGCCGGCAACCGCGGGCACCCCTGCCTTGTCACGCCTCCCGGGACGCCAGCTCGATCACCGTGACGTCCGACTCCGCCCCCACCCGGGTCGGCGGCCCCCAGGCCCCCGCCCCCCGGGTCACGTACAGCTGCGTGTCCCCGTACCGCTCGAGCCCGGCCACCGTCGGATTCGCGCCGCCGGCGATCAGATTCCCCGGCCACAGCTGACCCCCGTGCGTGTGCCCGGACAACTGCAGATCCACCCCATGGTCGACGGCCTCATGAATCTGCACAGGCTGATGTGCCAGCAACACACACGCCCGCTCCCGGTCCCGGTCCCCCAGCGCCCGCGCGAAGTCCGGCCCCTCCCCTTCTTCCTCGCCGGCCACGTCGTTGACGCCCGCGAGATCGAAGTGCGGCAGCTCCGTGCGCGCGTTCTCCATCGGGTTCAGCCCGAGCCGCCGTACCTCCTCGACCCACTGCTCGGCCCCGGAGTAGTACTCGTGGTTGCCGGTGACGAAGAAGGACCCGTGACGGGCCCTCAGTTGCGCGAGCGGGGCCACGGCCGGGCCGAGGTCGTCCACGTTGCCGTCCACCAGGTCCCCGACGACCGCGATGAGGTCCGGCTGGGTCGAGTTGACCGTGTCGACGACCTTCTGCGCGAAGCCCCGCCCCAGCACCGGCCCGAGATGGACGTCGCTCACCACCGCGATCCGGAAACCGTGCGCCGCGCGGGGCAGCTTGGCCAGCGGCACGGTGACCCGCTTCACGCCCGGCCCGCGCAGCACGCTGTACGTCCCGTAGCCGACGGTGCCCACGGCCGCCGTGGCGGCAGCCCCGGCGATGACACGGGAGACGAACAGACGGCGGGAGGGACCGGAGGACGGGACAGGCGCGGCGGGCGCCTCGGTCGCGCCTGTGCCACCGCCGGACGCGGAGTTCTCACCGCCGGGCGCGGCACCCTCACCGCCCGGCCCGGCGTCCGCTGTGCCGCCGTTGACAGGACCCGCGCCCTGCCCCGCCGGTATCGGCCTCGGCTTCGCCGGAGCGTCCGCCGCCCGTGCCGCCCCCGCTTCCGCCGTCCCCGCTTCCGTCGCCCGCGCCCGTCGCTCCAGGATGCGGCGCAGCACCGGCCGTACCAGCTCGCCCGCGAGCACCGCCAGCAGCAGGTACAGGGAGAGCGCCATCCACAGGAACCCGGGCCAGGAGAGCGTCTGCTGGAGCCAGAAGGGAGCCTGTGCGTTCTCGGCGACGAAGGCGCCGACGGCCAGCACCCAGCCGCCCGTGATCACCACCGCACCCGCGCGGCGCACCGCGCCCGGCCCCCGCGTGGTGTCCCGGAACAGCCGCCGCCACACGAACCAGTTGCCCGTGACCAGGACGGCCAGGACCAGCAGAGCGATGAGTACGAAGACGATGGCCACGGTGCGCGGTTCCCTTGCTTTACGAGGTCGTTCGTGACGTCCGGCTCAGTGCGCGCAGGCCGCGCAACCCGATGCCCCCGATGACCGTCCCCCATACGAAGGAGACGACGGCGAGCGTCAGATGAACGAAGAAGTAGGCCGTGGGATTCCCGTTTTCGAAGGCGAGTCCGCTGCTGTCCTTGACCAGGTTGTTGACGAAAGTGATCCAGATGACCCAGCTCCACACCCCGAAGACGAGCAGGAACCAGGAGATGGGGCGGCTGAGCTTCACCGGAACAGACCTTTCATCGGAACGCCGCGCTCCTGTGACCGGCCGGGGGCCCGGGGGTTGTCCCCCGGATGAGCACGGCATGCGTCCAGTATCTCGGGCCGCTGTCCGGTTCCTTGCCCGGGGTGGAACCCGGGGCGGGACTTCCACAGGTGTGGCATGTACGTTTCCGACCGTGCCCGCACCCAAGAACACCGTCCGGCGCTCCCTGCTGGTCGCCTCCGCCGTCCTGATATCCACCGCGCTCACCGCGCCCGTCGCCACGGCGGCCCCCAAACCGTCGACGACGCCGTCGGCCAAACCCCCGGCCAAGATGTCGATCGTCGGCGGTGCCCGGCTCGGCAAGCCGGGAACGCAGGTCAATCTCGCGAGCGGGGTGCCGGTGCTGCCGAAGGAACTGTCGGGCCGGTCCTGGATCGTCGCCGACGCGGAGTCCGGTGATGTGCTCGCCGCACACAACGCGCACTGGCGGCTGGCCCCGGCGAGCACGCTGAAGATGCTGTTCGCCGACACGCTGCTGCCGAAGTGGCCCGGGACGACCAAGCACAAGGTGGAGGTCTCCGACCTGGCCGGGATCGGGCCCGGGTCCAGCATGGTCGGCATCAAGGAGGAGGAGACCTACACGGTCCACGACCTGTGGCTGGGTGTGTTCCTGCGTTCCGGCAACGACGCGGTGCACGTGCTGTCGGCGATGAACGGCGGCGTGGAGAACACCGTCGAGGAGATGAACGCGCACGCCGAGGAGCTCCAGGCCCTCGACACGCGGGTGGTCAGCCCGGACGGCTACGACGCCGAGGGCCAGGTGTCCTCCGCCTACGACCTGACCCTGTTCGCCCGCTCCGGACTCCAGAAGAAGGACTTCCGGGAGTACTGCTCGACGGTCTCGGCGAAGTTCCCCGGCGAGACGAAGAAGAACAAGAAGGGCAAGAAGGTCCGCGGGTCCTTCGAGATCCAGAACACCAACCGGCTGCTGAGCGGTGCCCCCGGCGTGCCCGTCTACCAGGGCATAGCGGGCGTGAAGAACGGCAACACCACCAACGCGGGCGCCACCTTCACCGGTGTCGCCGAACGGGACGGCAAGGTGCTGCTCGTCACCGTGATGAATCCGCAGAAGGACGAGCCCCACGCGGTCTACAAGGAGACCGCGCGGCTGCTGGACTGGGGTTTCAAGGCCGCCGGCAAGGTCGAACCGGTCGGTGAGCTGGTGCCGCCGAAGAGCGCCGACCAGGCCGACGCCCGCCCGGGTCCGTCCGCCTCTCCCGGTGAGGCCGGGGGCGCCGGGGGCGGCTCGAAGCCGGCGGCGAGCGCCACGGCGAGCAGCGGCACGGACGGCATCGGGGTCGCCCTCGGCATCGTCGGCGGGGTGCTGGTCCTGCTCGCGGGCGGCGCGTTCCTGGTCAACCGGCGCTGGCCGCTGCCGGACCTGGTGCGCCGCCGTTCGCGACCGTGACGGCGTCGGCCGTCTCGTCCCGCTTGCCCGGGGTGGCCGTCCAGGCGGCGCAGAACAGGACCAGCTTCGAGGTGAGGTTGATCCACAGCAGCAGGGCCACCGGGACGCCGAACGCGCCGTACATGCTCTTCGCGGCCACGCCCTGCAGATAGCCGCTGAGCAGCAGCTTCAGCAGTTCGAACCCGATCGCGCCGGTGAGCGCGGCCACGAGCAGGCGGCGCCGGGCGGGTTCGACGCCGGGCAGCAGGGTGAGGACGTACAGCAGCAGCAGGAAGTCGGCGCCGACGGCGACGGCGAACGCCGCGATGTGCAGCACGATTCCGCCCCAGCCGCCCTTCTCCAGCCCGATGGCGTCGCTGATGCGGCCGACCAGCGCGGAGGCGACGGCGGAGGCGGCGAGGGTGACCAGGAGCGCGCCGCCGAGCCCGACGAGGATGCCCGCGTCCTTGCCCTTGCGCAGGAGGGGGTTCTCCTCCTCGTCGGGCAGCTCCCACACCGCGCGCAGGCAGCCGCGCATGGCTCCGGCCCAGCTGATGCCGGTGAACAGCAGGGCGGCGCCGGCGATGAGGCCGACGGTGCCGGCGTTGTGCACCAGGTCCGCGACGTCCAACTGGTCGGAGATGCCGGGCACCTGGTCGGTGATCGTGTCCTGGAGGGCGGTCTGCCGCTCCTGGCTGAGGGTGGCGGCGCCGATCGCGGCGGCCACGGTGAGCAGCGGGAACAGGGCGACGAAGCTCCGGAAGGTCATCGCGGCGGCCAGCCGTGTCCAGTGCACGCGGTCCAGACGCTCGTACGACCGCCACGCGTGCGTGAGCGTCAGGCGCGCCGCCCACGGCCCGATGCCCGGGAGCTTTTTCAGCCAGTCCATGAACCGACTCTGCCCGCCGCGCGGAAGACCAATGTCCGGGTGCCCCAGAACCGGACACCGGTGGCCAGCGCCATGCCGACGACCGCCCCGGAGACGGTGTCCGCGCGTTGCGAGGTGAGGCCGAGCCCGTAGTGGCTGACGGCCAGGCAGAGCAGTTGTACGGCGGCGCCGGCGAGGTTGACGGCGAAGAACAGGGCGTAGGGGCGGGCGCCGCGCACCCCGGCGTCGCGGTAGGTGCCGTGCGCGTTGCCGGCGTAGGCGACCGTGCAGCCGGCGACGAAGGAGAGCGCCTTGGCGGTGAGCGGGTCGAGTCCGGCGGGGCCGCGCAGGCAGGTGAAGAGGGCGAGGTCGACGGCGTAGGCGAGCAGTCCTGCGGTGGCGAAGCCGAGGAGTTCCCGGCGGCGGGTGAGCGGACGGCTCACCGGTCCGCCACCGCCAGGGCGTACATCGCCGCCCACAGCACGCCGATGAGGGCGAGCGCGCGGTCGCCCAGCACCACGTCCTCGGGTTCACCGGCGCTGCCCCGGTCGGCGAAGACGGCGTAGCGCAGGACGGCGAGGACGAAGGCGACCACGGACAGCTCCCGCCAGGGCAGCACGCCGGTGTGCGGGGCCCCGCTCTCCCCGAGGGCCCACAGGCAGTAGCCGAGGACGGCCACACCGGCGGCGAGCTGCCAGACGAAGCGGAGGTAGCCGGTGGTGTACTCGGTGAGCAGCGGGCGCGTGGCGCCCTGCGTTCCGGCCAGTTGCACGGCTTCGGAGTAGCGCTTGGCGGCCACCATGAACAGCGCGCCGAACCCGGTGGTGATCAGGAACCAGCGGGACAGCGGGATGCCGAGGGCCAGTCCGCCGATCACCGCGCGCATCACGAAGCCGGTGGTGACGACGACGAGGTCCACGACGAGGACGTGCTTGAGGCTGAGGCAGTACGCCAACTGCATGCCGAGGTAGGCCGCGAGCAGGGCGGCGACCTCCGGCGGGCACAGCCGGGCCGCGACGGCCGGGGCGAGCACGCCGAGGGTGATCCCGGCGGCGTAGGCGACCGGTACGGGGACCTGGCCGGCGGCGACGGGACGGCGGCACTTGGTGGGGTGGGCGCGGTCGGCCTCGGCGTCGCGCGCGTCGTTGACCAGGTAGACGGCGGCGGCGCAGGCGGTGAACAGGACGAAGACCAGGGCGAGCCGGGTCAGGGCGCGGGCGGAGAACAGTTCGCCCGCGGCGGCGGGGGCGGCGATCACCAGGACGTTCTTGACCCACTGCTTGGGCCGCGCGGTCCGGAGCAGGCCCCTGAGGAGGCCGCGTCCGCGGGGCGGTGCGCTCTCGTGCCGGCCGGGGCGTTCGCGCAGGAGGGTCACGCGGAACCTCCCGTCATCCAGCGGGCGCCGAGCCGGGCGGTCAGCGCGCCGAGGACGGCGCCCGCCGCCACGTCCGAGGGGTAGTGGACGCCGGCCACCAGGCGGGAGAGACACACGGCGGCGGCCAGCGGCGGCACCGCGCGGGCGCCCAGCGCGCCGAACGCGACGGCGGCGGCCGCGGCGGAGGTGGCGTGCGAGCTGGGGAAGGAGTGCCGGCCGGCCGTGCCCACCAGCGGCTCGACGTGGGCGGGGCGGGGGCGGCGCACGACGCGCTTCACTCCCATGCTGACGGCGTGGGCGCCGGCGGTGAGGGCGGCGCCCCGCAGCCAGGCGGCGCGCCGCGGGCGGTCCACGGCGGCACCGGCGAGGCCCGCCGCGAGCCACAGCGCCCCGTGCTCCCCCGCCCGGGACAGGCAGCGCGCGGCACCGGCCACGCGCGGGTCCGTGCCGCACGCTCTGAGCACGGCGACGATCCGGTGGTCCAGGCCCGTCAGACCCCGGGGGTGCGGGAGGTCGTGGTGGTCGTCCATGTGGACCCACTGTTCACCCCCGACGGGCCGTATTTCCGTCACTATTGGGCGACATCCCATTAATCACCCGTTTCGGGGATGGGAGTGACGTTTCAAATCCAACGCGTCACATAGGGGCGATACGGTCGCCGTCATGCCTGCCGACACCGTTTCCGTCACGGGGTGGGGCCGCACGGCTCCCACCGCAGCCCGGCTGATCCGTCCGCGGACGTACGAGGAGGCCGCTCTGGCCGTCCGGCAGTGCGGCGCCCGCGGCGGCATCGCGCGGGGCCTGGGACGGGCGTACGGGGACGCGGCGCAGAACGCGGGCGGCGCGGTGCTCGACATGACGGGCCTGGACCGGATCCACGCCATCGACGCCGACGGCGGCACCGTGCTGTGCGACGCGGGCGTCTCCCTGCACCGGCTGATGGAGGTGCTGCTGCCGCTCGGCTGGTTCGTGCCGGTGACCCCGGGCACCCGCTACGTGACGGTCGGCGGGGCGATCGGCGCCGACATCCACGGCAAGAACCACCATGTCTCCGGCTCCTTCTCGCGCCATGTGCTCTCCCTGGAACTGCTCACCGCCGACGGCCGGGTCACCGCGGTCGCGCCGGGCACACCGCTGTTCGAGGCGACCGCGGGCGGCATGGGCCTGACCGGGGTGATCCTCACCGCGACGATCCGGCTCCAGCCGGTGGAGACCTCCCTGATGTCGGTCGACACCGAACGCGCGGACGACCTCGACGACCTGATGGCCCGCCTCGCCGGCACCGACCACCGCTACCGCTACTCGGTCGCCTGGATCGATCTGCTGGCCCGGGGCCGGGCGACCGGCCGCGCGGTGCTCACGCGCGGCGACCACGCGCCCCTGGAGGCGCTGCCCCGGGGCACCCGCGCGCGCCGGGAGCCGCTGGCCT
Organism: Streptomyces speibonae; assembly: GCF_984686075.1. Lineage (NCBI taxonomy): Bacteria > Bacillati > Actinomycetota > Actinomycetes > Kitasatosporales > Streptomycetaceae > Streptomyces > Streptomyces speibonae. The sequence goes on from NZ_OZ480260.1 coordinate 3,161,339, forward strand.
TCCGCACCTCCCGGCTCCCGGCCGCCCCCTCCTTCGTCCCCGAGGGTCTGCTCAGCCGGACCACGGTGGGGCTGTTCAACGAGCTCTGGTACCGCAGGGCGCCCCGCGCGCGGACCGGGCAGCTCCAGCGGATCCCCGCCTTCTTCCACCCCCTGGACGGCGTGCCGCACTGGAACCGTGTCTACGGGCGGGGCGGCTTCGTGCAGTACCAGTTCGTCGTCGGACACGGGCGGGAGGACGCCCTGCGCCGGATCGTGCGCCGGGTCTCCGAGCGGCGCTGCCCGTCCTTCCTCGCCGTCCTCAAACGCTTCGGCGAGGCCGACCCGGGCTGGCTGTCCTTCCCCATGCCCGGCTGGACCCTGGCCCTGGACGTCCCGGCGTCGCTGCCCGGCCTCGGCGGGTTCCTCGACGAGCTCGACGAGGAGGTGGCCGGCGCGGGCGGCCGCGTCTACCTCGCCAAGGACTCCCGGCTGCGCCCCGAACTGCTCGCCGCCATGTACCCCCGCCTGGACGACTTCCGCGCGCTGCGCGCCGAGCTGGATCCGCGCGGGGTGTTCACCTCCGACCTGTCCCGCCGCCTCCATCTCCAGGCCCCCCTCTAGGAGCTGTCGTGAAGGACGCCTTCGGCCTCCCCCAGTCCCTGCTCGTCCTCGGCGGTACGTCCGAGATCGCGCTGGCCACCGCGCGGCGGCTGATTGCCCGCCGCACCCGCACGGTGTGGCTGGCCGGCCGCCCCTCCCCCGGCCTGGACGAGGCCGCCGAGCAGCTGCGCGGCCTCGGCGCCGTGGTGCGCACGGTCGCCTTCGATGCGCTCGACCCCGCGGCCCACGAGGACGCGCTCGGCAAGGTGTTCGCCGAGGGCGACGTCGACATGGTGCTGCTCGCCTTCGGCACCCTGGGCGACCAGGCGCACGACGAGCGGGACCCGGAGGCCGCGGTGCGGGTCGCGCAGACCAACTACACCGGCGCGGTCTCGGCCGGCCTGGTGTGCGCGGGCGCGTTGCAGGCGCAGGGGCACGGCTCGCTGGTGGTGCTGTCCTCCGTCGCGGGCGAGCGGGCCCGGCGCGCGAACTTCATCTACGGCTCCAGCAAGGCCGGCCTGGACGCCTTCGCCCAGGGCCTCGGCGACGCGCTGCACGGCACCGGCGTGCACGTCATGGTCGTACGCCCCGGGTTCGTGCGGACGCGGATGACGGCGGGGCTGCCGGAGGCGCCGCTGGCCACCACCCCGGAGGCGGTCGCGGCGGCCGTGGAGCTGGGGCTGCGGCGCCGGGCGGAGACGGTGTGGGTGCCGGGGGCGCTGCGGGTGGTGATGTCGGCGCTGCGGCATCTGCCGCGCGCGCTGTTCCGGCGGCTGCCGGTGTGAAGCGCCGCGCGGGGTCCGGCGCGGGGGAGCCGCTGGTGCGGGACCGGCGCGGGGGTCAGCGCGCGGAGACCGATCCGCGGTCCACGCTGCCGCCCTGCGGGGGCACCACCACGGAGCCGAAGGGGAACTCGCGCAGCTTGCGCCACACCCCGTCGGTGCCCTGCTCGTACAGGGCGAAGCCGGTGCAGGCCCACTGCGCCTCGTAGTCCGCGAGGTCCTCGTAGGCACGGTCCATGGCCGCCTCGTCGATGCCGTGCGCCACGGTGACGTGCGGGTGGTAGGGGAACTGCAGCTCGCGGGCGACGGGCCCGGAGGCGGAGCGGACCTGCTTCTGCAGCCAGGTGCACGCCGCGCCGCCCTCGACGACCTGGACGAACACCACCGGTGTCAGCGGCCGGAAGGTGCCGGTGCCGGACAGCCGCATCGGGAACGGGCGGGCGGCCGCGGCGATCTCGCTGAGATGCGCCTCGACGGCCACCAGGTCGGTGTCGCCGATCTCGGTCGGCGGCAGCAGGGTGACGTGCGTGGGGATGCCGTGGGCCGCGGCGTCGCCGAAGCCCGCGCGCAGCTGCTGAAGCCGGCTGCCGTAAGGCTCCGGGACCGCGATCGACACGCCGATCGTTACGGTCCCCACGTCGTCTCCTGTCGTTGTCGGTGGTGAAGCGTGGTGGTGAAGCTGCGGGGGGCGCCGGGTGACCGTCGTGACGGTCACCCGGTTATCGACTGTACGGCCACGGCCCGGATGCGGGCAGGCGCAACCGGAGTGATGTGCGGCGCTGCGGGGTGGTACGGATCGCCCCCGCGGTCCGGTTCAGCGCCGGTTCAGTGCTTGGCGGGCAGGAAACCCACCCGTTCGTACGTCTGCGCGAGGGTCTCCGCGGCGACGGAGCGTGCCTTCTCCGCGCCCTTGGCCAGGATCGAGTCGAGCGTCTCGGGGTCGTCCAGGTACTGCTGGGTGCGCTCCCGGAACGGGGTGACGAAGTCGACCATGACCTCGGCGAGGTCGGTCTTGAGCGCGCCGTAGCCCTTGCCGGCGTACCGCTGCTCCAGTTCGGGGATGTCCGTCCCGGTGAGGGTGGAGTAGATCGTGAGCAGGTTGCTGATCCCGGGCTTCTCCACGACGTCGTAGCGGATCACCGTGTCGGCGTCGGTGACGGCGCTCCTGACCTTCTTGGCGGTGGTCTTCGGCTCGTCCAGGAGGTTGATCAGGCCCTTCGGCGTGGAGGCCGACTTGCTCATCTTGACCGTCGGGTCCTGAAGGTCGTAGATCTTCGCCGTCTCCTTGAGGATGTACGGCTTCGGGACGGTGAAGGTCGCGCCGAACCGGGTGTTGAACCGCTCGGCGAGGTCGCGGGTGAGTTCGATGTGCTGGCGCTGGTCCTCGCCCACCGGCACCTCGTGGGCCTGGTAGAGCAGGATGTCCGCGACCTGAAGGATCGGGTACGTGAACAGTCCGACGGAGGCGCGGTCGGCGCCCTGCTTGGCGGACTTGTCCTTGAACTGGGTCATGCGGGAGGCCTCGCCGAAGCCGGTGAGGCAGTTCATGACCCAGGCGAGCTGGGCGTGCTCGGGCACATGGCTCTGGACGAAGAGCGTGCAGCGGTCCGGGTCCAGCCCGGCGGCCAGCAGCTGGGCGGCGGCGAGCCGGGTGTTGGCGCGCAGCTCCTTCGGGTCCTGCGGAAGCGTGATCGCGTGCAGGTCGACGACCATGTAGAACGCGTCGTGGGTCTCCTGCAGGGCCACCCACTGACGGACGGCGCCGAGGTAGTTGCCGAGGTGGAACGAGCCTGCGGTGGGCTGGATTCCGGAGAGCACGCGAGGTCGGTCAGTCGCCATGCCCACCATTCTCTCAGGTTCCGGGAGGGGGTCGGGAACCGACCGGAAACAGGTGGGAACCGATCCGTGCCCGGCGGTGTAACAAGGGTGTGAGAACGCGGGAGGGGGGCCGCATCGTCGATGAGGTCGCGGTGATCGCCCGCGTACGCGCCGGGGAGCCGGAGGCGTACGCGGAGCTGGTGCGGGCCCATACAGGCATCGCGCTCAGGGCGGCCACCGCGCTCGGGGCGGGGGCGGACGCGGAGGACGTGGTGCAGCAGGCCTTCGTGAAGGCGTACTGCGCGCTGGGCCGGTTCCGGGACGGCATGGCGTTCCGGCCGTGGCTGCTGTCGATCGTGGCCAACGAGACGAGGAACACAGTGCGCGCCGCGGTGCGGCGCAGCACCCTCGCGGGCCGCGAGGCGGCGCTCGCGGAGTCGGCGCCGGTGATACCGGAGTCGGCCGACCCGGCGGTGGCGACGCTGGAGACCGAGCGCCGCGGAGCGCTGGTCGCCGCCCTGGAGAAGCTGAGCGAGGAGCACCGGCTGGTCGTCACCTACCGCTATCTGCTGGAGATGGACGAGCGGGAGACCGCCCAGGCCCTGGGCTGGCCCCGCGGGACGGTGAAGTCCCGACTGAACCGCGCCCTGCGCAAGCTGGAGCGCCTGCTGCCGGACTTCCGGCCCCGGGAAGGGGGTGAGAGGCGTGAGTGAGCGGACCGACGGTGAGCAGTACGACGGTGACGCCGAGCGGCTGCGGGAGGAGCTGCGGGCCTTCGGCCGGTCGCTGGACGGGCCGGACGGGAGCGCGGGGTCCGAGTCGATGGTCGAGCGGGTGCTGGGGCAGATACTCGCCGAGCGACTGCCGGTGCCCGTCGCCGAGCCGACGGGTGCCCGCGGCCGGATGCGGGTGATGCGCCGCTGGACGCGGGCGCGGTGGCGGTCGCTGGTGGCGGCGGCGTGCGGGCTGCTGACGGTGCTGGCGCTGACCCCTCCGGTGCGGGCGACGGTGACCGACTGGTTCGGCTTCGGCGGCGTGGAGGTGCGGTACGACCCGTCGGCGGTGCCCTCGCCGGGTGCGCGGGTGCCGGGCTGCGGGCGGTCGCTGTCGCTCGGCGAGGCGGAGCGGCGGGCCGGGTTCGCGCCGCTCGTGCCCGAGGCGCTGGGCGCGCCGGAGGCGGTGACGGTGAGCGGGCTGCCGCGGGGGCGGTTCGTGGTGAGCCTGTGCTGGCGGGAGGAGGGGCGGACGATCCGGCTCGACGCGTTCCCGGGGCGCCTGGACATCGCCTTCACCAAGAGCGTGCGCGAGCAGCCGGAGTGGCTCTCGCTCGGCGGGGAGGACTCGGAGGCCGGCGTCCCGGATCCGGTCCTGTGGTTCGCGCGGCCGCATGTGCTGAGCTTCTGGATGGTCGACACCGACGGTCACCGGTACACCCGGGCGGAGCGCACGGCGGGACCGACGCTGCTGTGGGGCCACCGGGGTGCGGCGGACGGCCGGGGCGTGGCGGGGGACGGGGTGACGCTGCGGCTGGAGGGGGTGGCGTCGAAGGCGCGGGCACTGGAGATCGCGAAGACGGTGGAGGTGCCCCGGTAGCCGGGTGCTCCGGGTCGCCGGGAATTCGTGCCGGGCGGGTGGGAACCCCGGCGGGTCGGGCGGTGTACCAGAAGTGACAGGCGGCCCGTGGGCGGGCCGCACGGGGATCGACCGGCCGAGTGGGGGTCCGGATGCGTGGCTGGAAGGGCAGGGTTCGACAACTGACGGCGGGAGTGGGCGCGGTGGCGGCCGCGCTGGCGCTGGCGTTGTGGGGAGCGTCGCCGGCGTCCGCCGGGGGGCCGACGAGTGTGCTGGTGGTCTCGGCGGAGAGCGAGGAGACCGCCTCGCTGTACTACTCCGACAAGGGGTACGGCGAGCTGGAGCGGCTGCTCGGCCCGGTCGGCGAGGGCACCAGGGAGCGGCCGCCCGAGGCGGTCTCGGCCTCGGCCCGGATGATCACCGTGAGCTGGCTGGTGCACGACGTGACACCGTGGCGCGTGGACCGGGTCTTCCTGGGCGAGACGGGCCAGGACGTGTGGATACACACGGCGTCCCAGTTCAGCGAGACGCCGAACGGGCTCTGGCACCGCGCCAAAGACGCGGCGAACGTGCACAAGTTCATGTTCGATCTGGGCGTGATGGGCGAGACGACCGGCTCGCCGGCCGGGATCTACCCGGCACCGTGGGAGAAGCTGCCGGGCCGCACGGCGGCGGACCAGGACGGGGACGAGGCGACGGCGTCGCCCGAGCCCCGCGCCGCGGCGGCGACGGGCGGCGGCACCGACTGGTGGTGGGCGATACCGGGCGTCGTGGCCGGAGCGGGGGCGGCGATGGTGCTGCGGCCGTATGTGACGGGGTGGCCGCGCCTCGGCCGGCGCAAGGACGATCCGGGGCCGAGGCAGGAGCTGCTGGACCTCTGAGGGCTGCGGACGGCGGCCCGGTGGATGACCGGACCGCCGTGGGCCGCCTGCGGAAGGGGCGCTCAGCCGAGGTCGATCTCCGGGTAGAGCGGGAAGCCGGCGACCAGGTCGGTGGCGCGGCGGGAGATCTCGTCGGCGACCTTCGCGTCGAGGACGTGGGACGCCTTGGAGGGAGCGCCGGACTTGGTGGTGCCGGGCTCCGCGGTGGTCAGGACGCGGTCGATGAGGCCGGCCACCTCGTCCATCTCGGCGGTGCCCAGGCCGCGGGTGGTCAGCGCGGGGGTGCCGATGCGGATGCCGGAGGTGTACCAGGCGCCGTTGGGGTCGGCGGGGATGGCGTTGCGGTTGGTGACGATGCCGGAGTCCAGCAGGGCCGTCTCTGCCTGGCGGCCGGTGAGGCCGTAGGAGGTGGCGACATCGATCAGGTTGAGGTGGTTGTCGGTGCCGCCGGTGACCAGGGTGGCGCCGCGGCGCATCAGGCCCTCGGCGAGGGCGCGGGAGTTGTCGACGATGCGCTGGGCGTAGTCCTGGAAGGCGGGCTGCCGGGCCTCGGCGAGGGCGACGGCCTTGGCGGCCATGACGTGCGGCAGCGGTCCGCCGAGCACCATCGGACAGCCGCGGTCGACCTGGTCCTTCAGGGAGTCGTCGCACAGCACCATGCCGCCGCGCGGGCCGCGCAGCGACTTGTGGGTGGTGGTGGTGACGATCTGCGCGTGCGGGACCGGGTCGAAGTCGCCGGTGAGGACCTTGCCGGCGACGAGACCGGCGAAGTGCGCCATGTCGACCATGAGCGTGGCGCCGACCTCGTCGGCGATCTCGCGCATGATCCGGAAGTTCACCAGACGGGGGTAGGCGGAGTAGCCGGCGACGATGATCAGCGGCTTGAACTCGCGGGCGGAGACGCGCAGGGCCTCGTAGTCGATCAGGCCGGTGGCCGGGTCGGTGCCGTAGGAACGCTGGTCGAACATCTTGCCGGAGATGTTCGGGCGGAAGCCGTGGGTGAGGTGGCCGCCGGCGTCCAGGGACATGCCGAGCATGCGCTGGTTGCCGAAGGCGCGGCGCAGGTCGGCCCAGTCTTCCTCGGAGAGGTCGTTGACCTGGCGGACACCGGCCTTCTCCAGGGCGGGCAGCTCGACACGCTGGGCGAGGACGGACCAGAAGGCGACGAGGTTGGCGTCGATGCCGGAGTGCGGCTGGACATAGGCGTGGCGGGCGCCGAAGAGCTCCTTGGCGTGCTCGGCGGCGAGCGACTCGACGGTGTCGACGTTGCGGCAGCCGGCGTAGAAGCGGCGGCCGATGGTGCCCTCGGCGTACTTGTCGCTGAACCAGTTGCCCATCGCGAGGAGGGTGGCCGGGGAGGCGTAGTTCTCGGAGGCGATCAGCTTGAGCATCTCGCGCTGGTCGGCGACCTCCTGGCCGATGGCGTCGGCGACGCGCGGCTCGACGGCGCGGATCACGTCGAGGGCGGAACGGAAGGCGGTGGAAGCGGTGGAGCGGGGCTCGGCTGACATGACGGACCTCCGGACGTGGCGTTCAGCGTTCACGGTACGGCCCAGGCGCACGGCACATGTCCGGTCCCCGGGGTGGGCGGGGGCGGGGGCCGCTTCCCGATGGTTGCTCCATCCCAGCACGCCAGTCACGGCCCGGGGTCAGGGTACCGGGCGGCACGGAGTGCCACAGGCGGCGTCCACCATCCGGGCCACGCCGTCCGCCCGTGGCACCCCGGCCGAAGGGAGGTGTCCTCCCTTGTCATGTGCGCCTTGTCATTTCCGCCAGAACAGGTGGTGGGTCACACCGCTCGGGCTGGGCACGACCTCGAGGTGGAAGCGGTCGCACAGGTCCTCGGGCGACTCCCACAGGCGCAGTCCGGAGCCGAACGTCACCGGCGCCACCGCCACATGCAGGGTGTCGACCAGGTCGGCGTCGAGGAATTCCCGGACGGTGGTGACCCCGCCGCCGAGCCGGACGTCCTGGCCCTGGGCGGCCTCCCGCGCCCGCTCCAGGACGGCGTGCGGGCTGCCGGCGACGAAGTGGAAGGTGGTGTCGGAGAGGGTGAACGACGGGCGCTCGTGGTGGGTCATCACGAACACCGGGGTGCGGAACGGGGGCTCGTCGCCCCACCAGCCGCGCCAGTCGTGGTCCTGCCAGGGCCCGCGCTGCGGGCCGAACTTGTTGCGGCCCATGATCTCGGCGCCGATGTTGCGGGCGAAGTCGCGGGTGAAGTAGTCGTCCAGGCCGCGGCTCCCTCCGGGTTCGGTGCGGTTGGGCCAGCTCGCGGTGGCGCCGGCCCAGGAGAACAGCCGCTCGGCGCCGGGCAGGCCGAAGGGGTTCTCCAGGCTCTGGTGCTCACCGGCGGCGACGCCGTCGCTGGAGACGTTGAAGTTCATGACCCTCAGCAGCTGGTGCATCTCTGCTCCCGTCCGGATCTCGCGCACGCCCCGTGCGGCGATGCGCTCCTCATACCGACGTCGAACGGGAGGGGGGCCGGATCGACACCCGACCGGGGTTTTTTCGCGCGGCGTCCCGCGGCGGCGACGTTCCCGCGGCCGTCCTACGGCAGCGCCCGGCACAGGGCCTCGAGGGTGCTCGTCCAGGCGTGGTCCGGTGGCGTCCCGTAGCCGACGACCAGGCCGTCGCCGGGGGTGGCGTCGGCGGCGGGGTGGCGGAAGGCCGAGAGGCCCTGGACGGCGAGGCCCTGCCAGGTGGCCGCCTGGACGACGGACCGTTCGGTGCCGGGCGGGAGGCGCAGCACCGCGTGCAGGCCCGCCGCGATGCCGGTGACATGGACGTCGGGGGCCCGTTCGGCGAGGGCGGCGACCAGGGCGTCGCGGCGCCGGCGGTAGCGCAGGCGGGCGGCGCGGACATGGCGGTCGTAGGCACCGGAGGTGAGGAACTCGGCGAGGGCGAGCTGTTCGACGACGCCGACGGACCGGCCCGCCCCGTGGGCGGTGACCTCCGGCACCAGGGACGGGGGCACGACCATCCAGCCCAGGCGCAGGCCGGGCGCGAGGGACTTGCTGGCGGTGCCGAGGTAGACCACGTGGCCGGGGTCGAGGTCCTGGAGCGCGCCGACGGCCTGGCGGTCGTAGCGGAACTCGCCGTCGTAGTCGTCCTCCAGGACCAGGCCGCCGGTGCGGCGCGCCCAGTCGATCACGGCGGCGCGGCGCTCCGGCCGCAGGGCGCCGCCCAGCGGGAACTGGTGGGCGGGGCTGAGCAGCACCGCGGCCGCGTCGCCCGGGTCCTGCGCGCGGGTGCCGGAGGCGTCGAAGGGCAGCGGGGCGGTGCGCAGACCGGCGCGGGCGACGAGATCCCAGTGGGCGTCCAGCCCGTAGGACTCCACGGCGAGGGTGTCGGCGCCCCGGGCCCGCAGCACGTCGCACAGCAGCCGGAGGCCGTGGGCGAAGCCGGCGCAGACGACGAGACGTTCGGGGTCGGTGCGCACGCCCCGGACCCGGGCGAGGTACTCCGCGAGGGCCGCGCGCAGTTCGGGGCGGCCGCGCGGGTCGCCGTAGCCGAAGGCGTCGTGGGGGGCGGTGGCCAGGGCGCGCCGGGTGGCCTTGAGCCATTCCGCCCGGGGGAAGGAGGCGAGGTCGGGGGTGCCGGGGATGAGGCTGTACGGGAGCCGGCCGGGTGCCCGCCCCGGGGCGGCCGGACGGGCGGGCGGGGCGGGCACCGCCCGGTCGGCGACACGGGTGCCGGAACCCTGCCGGGCGGTGAGCCAGCCCTCGGCGACCAGGTCGGCATAGGCGTCGGCGACGGTGTTGCGGGCGATGCCGAGGTCACCGGCGAGGGAGCGGGAGGAGGGCAGCCGGGTGCCCGGGGAGAGCCGGCCCGTGCGGACGGCCTCGCGCAGGGCGTCGGTCAGACCCCGGCGCAGACCGGGGCCCGAGGGGTCGATGTGGAGGTCGATGCCCAGACCGGCGCGTGAAGTGGCCCAGCGTTCCGCCATGGAAATGGACCATACTCCTGGGCTGCCCCGCTCCTAGGGTCGAGGCATGACCGACATGGAAACGACCACGACGTACGCCGCCGAGCAGCCCGTCCGGCTGGAGTGGGCGCTGCACGCGCCCGAGGTCTACAAGGCGATGGTCCGGCTGGACTCGGCCGCGAAGAAGGGCCTGGACCCCAAGCTGTACGAACTGGTGAAGATCCGCGCCTCCCAGATCAACCACTGTGCCTTCTGTCTCGACATGCACACCAAGGACGCGCTCGCGGCGGGCGAGAGCGTGGAGCGGATCGTGCAGCTCGCCGCGTGGGAGGAGTCGCGGCACTTCTACACGGAGAAGGAGCTCGCGGCGATCGAGCTGACGGAGGCCGTCACCGTCCTGACCGACGGGTTCGTGCCCGACGAGGTGTACGAACGGGCCGCCAAGGCCTTCGACGAGGCGGAGCTGTCCCAGCTGATCGCCGCGATCACGGTGATCAACGCGTGGAACCGGTTCGGTGTGACCTGCCGCAAGACGCCGGGCCACTACCAGCCGGGGCAGCACCGCTGACGGCCCCGCGCCGTGGGACGACGAGGCCCCTCGCTCACCGTGCCGGGTGAGGGAGGGGCCACTCGTGTCGGGTGCGGGCCGCCCGTGTCAGATCAGGGCAGCCACTTCTTCCAGACGTCCTCGTTGGCCTTGACCCACTTCTCGGCGGCGGCCTTCGAGCTCATCTTCTCGCCGGCGATCATCGCGGCGACCTCGTTCTGCTGCTCGGCGGTCCAGTTGAAGTTCTTCAGGAACTGGGCCGCGTCACCGCCGTCCTCGGCGAAGTCGGCGTTGAAGTACTTCTGCAGCGGGGTCTGGGCGTAGGCGCAGGCCACCTTCTCGGGGTCGGCGTCGCAGCCCTCCTTGTACTCGGGCAGCTTCACCTCCACCAGGTCGATCTGGGCGTTCAGCCACTGCGGGGTCCACCAGTAGGTGATGAACGGCTTCTTGGCCTTGTAGTTCTCCCAGATCTGGGTGATCTGGGCGGCCTCGGAGCCGGCGTAGACCGTCTTGTAGTCCAGGTCGAGGTTCTTGATGATCGCGTCGTCGTTGGTGGTGTACGACGGCGAACCCTCGAGGAGCTGGCCCTTGTCACCGCTCTCGGCGGTCTTGAAGAGGTCCTTGTACTTGTTGAGGTTCTTCCACTCGGTGATGTCCGGGTGCTCGTCGGCCAGGTACTTCGGCACGAACCAGCCGATGTGGCCGACCACACCGAGGTCGCCGCCCTCGACGACGGTCTTCTTGTCGTTGACGTACAGGTCGACCTTCTTCGGCGCGCCGCCCCAGTCCTCCAGGATGGCGTCGACCTTGCCGCTGTTGAGGGCGTCGAAGGCGACCGACTCGTCGAGCTGGGTCAGTTCGGCCTTGGTGTCCAGCTCGTTCTCGAGGATGTACTGGGCGACGGCGGCGTTGGCCTCCGCGCCGACCCACGACGGCACGGCGATGGTGACCTTGTCGGAGGAGCCCTTGGACGACGAGGAGCCGGTCTCGGCGGCGCCGCAGGCGCTCAGCGTGGTGAGGCCGAGGGCGACGGCCGCGGCGGCCGCGGCCCGGACGAGGTGCTTTCTGCCTCTGCCGGGCCGGGCGTTCGAGTTGTTCATGGTGTTCCTCCGCATGTGCGATGTCTCATTTCGGTCGGACGGTCGGACGGTCGGTGCCGGGCCGGGGTGCGGGGCCGCGGCCCCGGGGGCGCCGGGGTGCCGGTCAGGGCGAGCCGGTCGTCTCCCGGGTGCGCTGGGTCGTGCGGTCCAGGACGAGGCCGAGGAGCACGATCGCGACGCCGGCGGTCAGACCGGTGCCCAGTGCGCTCTTCTGCAGGCCGTAGACGACGTCGTAGCCGAGGGCGCCGGAGCCGACGAAGCCGCCGACGATGACCATGGCGAGGACGAGGACGACACCCTGGTTGAGGGCGAGCATGAGCGCCGGACGGGCCAGCGGCACCTGGACCTGGCGGATCTGCTGGAAGGTGCCGGCACCCAGGGAGCGGGAGGCCTCCAGCGCCGCGGGGTCGACCTGCCGCAGGCCCTGCGCGGTGATCCGGACGACGGCGGGCAGCGCGTAGAGCACCGCCGCCGCGACGGCGGCGGAGCGGCCCACGTTGAACAGCGCCACCACCGGGATCAGGTAGATGAACTGCGGCAGGGTCTGCATGGTGTCGAGCACCGGCCGCAGCAGCCGTTCCACCACCGGGACCCGGGCGGCGGCCACGCCGACGACGAAGCCGAGCACGAGGGTGACGACGACACCCGCGATGGCCTGGGACAGCGTGTCGAGGGAGCTGTCCCACACGCCGATGACGCCGAGACCGGCCATGGAGACGCCGGCCGTGGCCATGGCGCCCCAGCCGCCCGCCAGGAGGCCCAGCGCCGCGGCGAGCAGCACCAGGAGCCACCACGGGGTGGCGGTCAGGCCGTCGCGGAGCGGGTCGAGCACCCAGGTGGTGAAGCCGTCGGCCCAGGTGCGGGTGCCGCCCAGGACGGGCACACCCTCGGCGAGGTGGCTGGTGAACCAGCCCATGGCCCGGTTGACCGGCTCGGAGATGTCCACGACCCACAGCTCGGGCCACTCCTCGATGAGCAGCAGGGCGCCCGTGACGGCGACCACGGTGCCCGCGCCGGCCGTCAGGCTCCAGCCGCGCCAGCCGTGCAGCAGACGGAGCGGGGACGGGCCGGAGCCCTCGCCGAGCCGGTCGCCCGCGGCGGCGGTGACGCGGTCCAGCCAGACGGCCAGCAGGACGATCGGGATGCCCGCGGCGAGCGCCTCACCGACGTCGACCGTGGACAGGGCCTGGAAGACCTCCTCGCCGAGGCCGCCGGCGCCGACCACGGAGGCGATGGTGACCATGGACAGGGCCATCATGATCGTCTGGTTGAGGCCGAGCAGGATCTCCTTACGGGCCAGCGGCAGCCGGGCGGTCGCCAGCCGCTGCCACGGACTCGCCCCCAGGGACTTGGCGGCCTCCATCACGCCCGCGTCGGCGCCGCGCAGGCCGAGCGCGGTGAGCCGGGCCATGGGCGGGGCGGCGTAGATGATCGTGGCGATCAGCGCGGAGGGCACGCCGATGCCGAACAGCAGCACCAGCGGCAGCAGATAGGCGAACGCCGGCATGATCTGCATGGTGTCCAGCGCCGGGCGCAGGATTTTCTGGAAGCGGTCCGACAGGCCGCCGCCCAGGCCGAGCAGACCGCCGATGACCGCGGACACGGTGACCGCGACCGCCATGAGGGCGAGGGTCTCCATGGTGGCTTCCCACATGCCGAGCACGCCGCACAGCGCGAAGGAGCCCAGCGTGACCGCGGCGAGCTTGGCTCCGCGCCGGCTCCGCAGCCCGCCGACGCGCCAGGAGAACAGGACCGCGGCCACCGTCACGGGGAACCAGCCGACGGTCAGCAGCAGGTCGGTCATCCAGCTGACGGAGTCGTCGGCCCAGTTGCTCAGGTGGAGCAGGAAGTAGAGGAAGACCGGGTTGGTCTCCCGGTTGCGCACGACCCAGGCGTAGGCGTCGTCCAGCGGTGTCTTGACGTCGACGGTCAGGTCGGACGGCCAGGCTCCGCTGCCCCACAGGGCCGCGGCGACCGGCACGAGCACGACCGCGGCGACGCCCAGCGGGGCCAGGAGGCGCAGCAGCGGATGGGCCGGGCGGGCGCGCGACGCCGGCGGCGTCTCTTCCTCGGCCGGTTCCCTGGACGGGGAGGGCGGGGCGGGGGTGGTGACGGCACTCATGCGCGACACCCCCGGGCGGTGGTTCTGACGCCAGTGCTCATCAGGCGGCCTCCTTCGCCGGGCGGGCGCCGAGGCCGGCGACGACCCGCAGGAGGTCGGCGTCGCCGACCTGGCCCAGGCATTGGCCGTCCTCGACGACGCAGACGGGGCGGCCGGTGCGGGCGACGGTCTCGATGGCGGCGGAGACCACGGTGCCGGGCGCAAGGGAGCCCGGGTGCTCGGGGCCGCCGCAGTCCCCGGGCCGCATGGCGGTACGGACGGTCATGACCTGCTCGCGCGGGACGTCGCGGACGAACTCGCGCACGTAGTCGTCGGCGGGTGAGCCCACGATCTCCTCGGGGGTGCCCAGCTGGACCACGCTGCCGTCGCGCATCAGGGCGATCCGGTCGCCGAGCTTCAGGGCCTCCTGGAGGTCGTGGGTGATGAAAACCATCGTGCGGCCCTCCTCGCGGTGCAGCCGGATCACTTCCTCCTGCATGTCGCGCCGGATCAGCGGGTCGAGCGCGCTGAACGGCTCGTCGAAGAGGAGGACCTCGGGGTCGACGGCGAGGGCGCGGGCGAGCCCCACCCGCTGCTGCTGGCCGCCGGAGAGCTGGGCGGGCCTGCGCTGCTCCATGCCCTCCAGGCCGACCTTGGCGACGACCTGGGCGGCCTTCTCGCGGCGTTCCGCCTTGGCCACGCCCTGGATCTCCAGGCCGTAGGCGACGTTGTCGAGGACGGTGCGGTGCGGCAGCAGACCGAAGTGCTGGAAGACCATGGCAGCGCGGTGCCGGCGCAGTTCGCGCAGCCGCGCCTTGTCCATCGCGCGGACGTCCTCGCCGTCGATGACGATGGTGCCCGCGGTCGGCTCGATCAGCCGGGTCAGACAGCGCACCAGTGTGGACTTGCCGGAGCCGGACAGGCCCATGACGACGAAGACCTCGCCCTTGCGGACGTCGAAGCCCACATCGCGCACCGCGGCCGTGCAGCCGGTGCGGGCGCGCAGTTCGGCCGGGCCGAGAGCGGCGAGCTCCGGGTCGCCGGGGACGCGTTCGGCCCTGGGGCCGAAGACCTTCCACAGTCCGTCGACGGAGAAGACGGGGGTGCCGGCGGCGGAGTCGCCGGCGGCGGGGGTCTTGGTGAGGGAAGTCATCGGGCTGCACCACCGATCAGGTCGGCGGCGCGCTCGCCGACCATCAGGACGCCGATCATCGGGTTGACGGCGGTCATGGTCGGGAAGACGGAGGCGTCCGCGACGCGGATGCCCTCCAGGCCGCGGATCCGCAGCTCGGGGTCGACGACGGCCGTGTCGTCGCCGGCCGCGCCCATCTTGCAGGTGCCGGCCGGGTGGTAGACGGTGTGGGCGACCTTGCGGGCGTACTCGCTGAGTTCCTCGTCGCCGGTGACGTCCGGGCCCGGGGCGACCTCGCGCCTGAGCCAGTGCGCCAGCGGCTCGGTCCGCGCGATCTCGCGGGCGATGCGGATGCCGTCGACGAGGGTGCGGCCGTCGTAGTCGTCCTCGTCGGTGAAGTAGCGGAAGTCGAGGGCGGGTTTGACCTCGGGGTCGGCGCTGGTGAGGTACAGCCGGCCGCGGCTCTTCGGCTTGGGGATGTTCGGGGTCATGGAGACGCCGAACTCCGGTTTCGTGTAGCCCAGTCGCTCCGGGTTGTCGGTGAACGGGATCTGGTAGAAGTGGAACATCAGGTCCGGGCCCTGGTGTCCGGGGTCGCGGCGCACGAACAGTCCGGCGTCGGAGTCCATCGCGGAGTTCTCCGGAATGGGGCCGTCGGTCTCCCAGACGATCACCGACTCGGGGTGGTCCAGCAGGTTCTCGCCGACGCCCGGCAGGTCGAGCGCCACGGGTATGCCGAGCGCCTCGAGGTCCGCCTTGGGGCCGATGCCGGAGTGCAGCAGCAGCCGGGGCGAGTCGACGGCGCCGGCGCACAGGACGACCTCGTTGCGCGCCCGGACGAGGATCTCCTCGCCGTCCTTGGTGCGGACGTGGACGCCTTCGGCGCGGGTGCCGTTCAGCTCCAGCCGGTACGCCCAGGTCTCCAGCAAAATCGTGAGGTTGGGCCGCTCGTCCATCACCGGGTGGAGGTACGCCACCGAGGCCGACGAGCGCTTGTTGTTCTCCGGGTGGTAGGCCAGGTCGAAGAAGCCGACGCCCTCGGAGAACGGCTTCTTGTTGAACCCCTCGATGCGGGGGACCTGGAGGGCCGCCTGCGCCGCGTCGACGAAGTCGCGGGCGATGGCGTTCCGGTCCTTCTCGTCGACCGGCACGATGTTGTTCTTCAGGCGGGCGTAGTACGCCTCCATCGGCACCGCGCCCCAGCCCTTGGCGCCGGCCTCCTCCCACTCGTCCCAGTCGGACGGCAGCGGCTTGAAGGCGATCAGCGTGTTGTGCGAGGAGCAGCCGCCGAGCACGCGGGCGCGGCTGTGCCGGATGTGCGAGTTGCCGCGCGGCTGCTCGGTGGTGGGGTAGTCGTAGTCCAGTTCGCCGCCGAGCAGGCCCATCCAGCGGCGCAGGGTCAGTACGTCGTCGCGGCCGACGTCGCTGGGGCCGCCCTCGATGACGGCGACGGTCACGTCCGGGTTCTCCGTCAGCCGGGAGGCGATGACGGATCCGGCGGTGCCGCCGCCTATGACGACGTAGTCGTATTCATGGGGGCGTTCGGGGTTTTGAGCGGTCATCTGGGTGGTACTCCTCCGGGGGACTCGGGACAGGTGGGCGGTCGCGGCGCGACGTACGGTACTGCCGGGGTGCGGTACGGCCGGGGGCGGTGCGGGGGCACCGCCCGGCGGGTCCGCGGCTCAGCCCGAGAACCAGCGCACCGGCCTGGGGGCCAGATTCTGGTAGACGTGCTTGGTCTCGCGGTACTCGGCGAGCCCGGCCGGACCGAGTTCGCGGCCCACTCCGCTCTTGCCGAAGCCGCCCCACTCCGCCTGGGGGAGGTAGGGGTGGAAGTCGTTGATCCATACGGTGCCGTGGCGCAGCCGTCCGGCCACCCGCCGGGCGCGGCCCGCGTCGGCGGTCCATACGGCGCCGGCCAGTCCGTACTCGGTGTCGTTGGCGAGGGCGACGGCCTCGTCCTCGGTGCGGAAGGTCTCGACGGTGAGGACCGGTCCGAAGACCTCCTCGCGCACGACGCGCATCTCACGGTGGCAGCGGTCGAGGACGGTCGGCTCGTAGAAGTAGCCGGACTCCGGGCGTTCGGCGGACGGCTCGGGCCGCTTGCCGCCGCAGCGCAGCACCGCGCCCTCCTGGAGCGCGGACTCGACGTAGGCCTCGACCTTCGCGCGCTGCTGTGCGGAGACCAGCGGCCCGCACTCGACGCCCTCCTCGGTGCCCCGGCCGAGCCTGATCCGCCCGGCGCGGCGGGCGAGTTCGGCGACGAAGCGGTCGCGCACCGACTCCTCGACGATGAGCCGCGCGCCTGCGGAGCAGACCTGGCCGCTGTGGATGAAGGCCGCGTTGAGGGCCTGGTCGACGGCGGTGTCGAAGCCGTCGGCGGTGGCGCAGGCGTCGGCGAAGACGACGTTGGGGTTCTTGCCGCCCAGTTCGAGGGCGACCTTCTTGACGCCGGGCGCGGCGGCCTGGGCGACCTTGGTGCCGCTGACCAGACCGCCGGTGAAGGAGACCAGGTCGACGTCGGGGTGCTCGGCCATCCGGGCGCCGACGGTGTGGCCGGGCCCGGTGACGATGTTGGCGACGCCCGCGGGCAGTCCGGCCTCGGTGAGCAGGCCGATGAGGGCGACGGTGGTGAGCGGGGTGATCTCGCTGGGCTTGACCACGAAGGTGTTGCCGGCCGCGAGGGCGGGGGCGATCTTCCAGCTGGCCTGGAGCAGGGGGTAGTTCCAGGGTGTGATCAGCGCGCAGACGCCGACCGGCTCGTGCACGACGACGCTGTGGATGTCCGGCGAGCCCGCGTCGACGACCCGGCCGGGGGCCTCTCCGGCGACGAGGTCGGCGAAGTAGCGGAAGGCGTCGGCGACGCAGTCGATGTCGACGCGGCCCTCCTCGACGGTCTTGCCGGCGTCCATGCTCTCCAGCAGCCCGAGTTCCTCGCGGTCGCGCACCAGCAGACCGGCCACGCGGCGCAGCAGCGCGGCGCGTTCGGCGACGGGCGTGTGCGGCCACGGGCCCTCGTCGAAGGCGCGGCGCGCCGCGGCCACGGCGAGGTCGGTGTCCTTCTCGTCGCCCTCCGAGACCACGGCGAACGGCTGGGCGTCCGCGGGGTCGAGGATCTCGCGGGTGGCCCCGGAGACGGCGGTGCGCCACTCGCCTCCCGCGTGGATGGTGCCGCGCGCCCGAAGTTCTGTACTGTCCGCCATGGTCGGTGACTGCCTTCCGTTCCTGTTCCGCGTCCGTGTATCACGCATGCGTCATCCACGGGACCGGGTGCTCCTGCCCTGGAGCGCCGAATGCATGCCGAATTCACGGCCTGAAGTGCGCCGAGTCACTGAATCCAAGTCGAAAACGGCACAGAACCCCCAGGCTGTGGGCGGCCGGTGACAGCCGGCAACCACGGCCGGGGAAACGCGGCGGGCCCCGCACCGGGGGAACCGGTGCGGGGCCCGAAGCCCTGCGGGGGCGGGGTCAGATGAGGCCGAGGCCGCGGACCGCCTCGCGCTCCTCCTCGAGCTCCTTGACGGAGGCGTCGATACGGGCGCGGGAGAACTCGTTGATCTCCAGGCCCTGGACGATCTCGTACGTCCCGTCCTTGACGGTGACCGGGAAGGAGGAGATGAGGCCCTCGGGGACGCCGTAGGAGCCGTCGGACGGGATGCCCATGGAGACCCAGTCGCCCTCCGGCGTGCCGTTGACCCAGGAGTAGACGTGGTCGATGGCGGCGTTGGCGGCGGAGGCGGCCGACGAGGCGCCGCGGGCCTCGATGATGGCGGCGCCGCGCTTGGCGACGGTCGGGATGAAGTCCTCGGCCAGCCACTTCTCGTCGTTCACGACCTCGGCGGCGTTCTTGCCGGCGACGGTGGCGTGGAAGATGTCCGGGTACTGGGTGGCGGAGTGGTTGCCCCAGATGGTCAGCTTCCGGATCTCGGACACCGGGACGCCGGTCTTCTTCGACAGCTGGGTCAGCGCGCGGTTGTGGTCCAGGCGGGTCATGGCGGTGAACCGCTCCGCCGGGACGTCCGGGGCGGCGGCCTGGGCGATCAGCGCGTTGGTGTTGGCCGGGTTGCCGACGACCAGGACGCGGATGTCGTCGGCGGCGTGGGCGTTGATGGCCTGGCCCTGGGGCTTGAAGATGCCGCCGTTGGCCTCGAGGAGGTCGCCGCGCTCCATGCCCTTGGTGCGCGGACGGGCGCCCACGAGGAGCCCGACGTTGGCGCCGTCGAAGGCCACGTTCGGGTCGTCCGTGATGTCGATGCCCTGCAGGAGCGGGAACGCGCAGTCGTCGAGCTCCATGGCCGTGCCCTCGGCGGCCTTCAGCGCCGGGGTGATCTCCAGCAGGCGCAGCTTGACCGGCACGTCCGCGCCGAGCAGCTGACCGGAGGCGATGCGGAAGAGCAGGGCGTAACCGATCTGGCCGGCCGCGCCGGTGACGGTGACGTTCACGGGAGTGCGGGTCATGGCGTTCTCCGTATGACAGCTGGCGGTGGGGCGGTCCCTGCCCCGGGGTGCGGGATCCCGCTCCGGCTCGTGACCGGCGGCCACGATGATCGATCATCGGTTCGGATGATCGATCTCTTGGCGTCAAGAGAGATCCAGCGGTCAGGCTATCGCGCATCCGTGACCGTGGACGGGCGGGCTCCCTGTGGCCCGTCCCACAGAGTGACCGTACGCGTACGCGGGTACCGGCAAGGGCGCGAAAGGGGCGGCCGCTCCGTCCGGGAGAGGTAGGGGCGGGGCGGCCGCCGTCGGGGACCGACCGTGCCGGACTCCCGTGGGGGTACTTTCCGCGTGCCCGCCTTTCGCCCCCTCATTCACGTCCCCACGATTCCCCCACACATATGCGCCCATACGGCCCAACGAACCCCCTCTACCTCCCTGGAACACCCCCACCTGCCCCGGGGGCCGACACCGAGACCCGGGGACCCACCAGGCCAGGGGCCGGAGCGCCGGGGCCCGGGGGGCCGGCGTCGGGAGCCGTGGGGTCGAAGGCTGGGGGCGGGAGCCCGGATGCCGGGGCGCGGAGACCCGGGGGCCGGAGGCCCGGAGACCGGAGACCCGGAGACCGGAGCCCGGGGGCCCGGAGGCCGGAGGCCGGGGCCCGGAGGCCGGAGGCCGGAGGCCGGGGCCCGGAGGCCGGGGCCCGGAGGCCGGGGCCCGGAGACCGGGGCCCGGAGACCGGGGCCCGGAGACCGGAGGCCGGGGGCCCGGAGACCGGAGGCCGGGGGCCCGGAGGCCGGGGCCCGGAGACCGGAGGCCGGAGGCCGGAGGCCGGGGCCCGGAGACCGGAGGCCCGGAGCCCGGGGGCCCGGAGGCCGGAGGCCGGGGCCCGGAGACCGGAGGCCCGGAGACCGGAGACCCGGAGACCGGAGGCCGGGGCCCGGAGCCCGGGGGCCCGGAGGCCCGGAGGCCCGGAGACCGGAGGCCGGAGGCCGGGGCCCGGAGACCGGAGGCCGGAGGCCCGGAGACCCGGAGACCCGGGGGCCGGGGGCAGGGATCGGGGGACGGGGTCGGGAGCTGGAACGTGGGCCGAGGGCCAAGAGTCGGGGAGCCGGAGAGGCAAAGGCCAGGGGGCTGAGGGGCTCGGGGGCCGGGCCAGGGGTGCCGGGTGTGGCCGCATCCGGCGGGAAAGGCTGCGTCGAGCAGGGCTCCGCCGCGGCCTCGCCCCCGCACCCCCGGGCACTCAGCCCCCGTTCGGCAACCACGCCCTGCGCCCCACCTCCGGGGCGCCTCGGCCGGCGCCCTCCAGGGCCAAACAACCCTCGCCCCGGCCGAACGTGCGGCACACGCACTGGTGTCGGACGAGGGCAGTCGCGTCGAGGTGCGGGCACCCGGCGCGGGGGGAGGATGCGAGGGGGTGCGCGCGGTGCCCCGGGGCGAGGGGCCTGGGCCGAAGTGGACCGCGACGCCCGCCGCCGGGGCGCCGGGCGTCGGGGTGAAACCGCCTTACTCGGCGCAGCCCTTTTCGCCGGTGGCGGACAGGGTGACGCAGGCCGTGGCTTCGGCCGGGTCGTCGATCGGCACCATCATCGTGTACGTGACCGTGTCGCCGGCCGCGGCGATGGTGTCGCTCTCCTTCGCCGTGCCCGCGGTGATCTCGACCGTGTCGCCCTGCGCGGCCTGGGTGATACGCCCCCACGCCGCGCGGCACGTCTCGCTGTAGCGGACCTCCACCGTGGTGGTGCCGACGACCCCGGTCTGCGCCGTGGTGACCAGGTCACCACTGCACCCCATGACCTCCGCGTCCTTGCCCGCGCAGCTCGCGCCGCTGCACTCCACGCCCGGGGGCAGGTTCGCGTCGGTGGTCACGCTGGGCGACGGGGACGTCCGCGCCTCGTCCTTCGTCTTGTCGCCCTCGGTCCCGACGACGTAGAACGCGGCGGCGACCACGACCAGCGCCCCCAGCGCACCGGCGATGAGGGTCGACGTCCGCTTCTTGCCGGCACCCCCCGGGCCACCCGCGCGCCCGCGGCCGGACCCGCCCCCCTGGCCCGGCTGCGACGGCCCGGCGGGCCCGGGGACGCCCCAGGAGCCGCCGGACGGGCCGCCCCGCCCGCCCTCGACGGCGTCGCGCACGTCGGAGGCCGTCGGCTGCGGCGGCACGCTCGGCGCGACACCGGCCGGTCCCGCGACACCCGGACGGACCGCCGCCCCGCCCTTGCGGGATCCGTCGCCCGACGACGGCCCGGACAGCTCGCTCAGCGCGGCGCGCGCCTGCGAGATCCGGATCGCCTCCATCGTCATGTCGTGCCGCATCTCCGAGCGGCTCCAGGCGCGTTCGGCGAGCTCCCACATGGTGCTGAGGTGCGTCGGGTTGGTCCCGGTGACCTCGGCCAGGGCCACGATCGCCCCCTTGGGCGCGAGCAGCCGGCCGTTCAGATAACGCTCCCAGGACGTCTTGCTGTAGCCCGTGCGGTCGGCGACCGACGCGACGCTCAGACCGCTGCGGTCCACGACCCGCCTGAGCTGGCTCGTGAACTCCCTGATCTGCGGATCGAGATCATCCGGCAAGGCCTTCCAACGAGGCATTGCTTCCCCCCTCTTCCCCCCGGTTCGTGCTGGTGGTTCTTCCCTCGCGCATGGTGCCCCTGCCGAGTTCTCCGTCCGGCTACCCACTAGGGATGCCGCCGGGCTGGGTCTCAGTTCCCGGGGTGGGGGCGCACGGGAGCGTCAGGGCCGCAAGCGTGCCATGCCGCACGCCTGCTCGCTTGCGCAACAGTGTCCCACCGGTCGCCCCCTCGACCGAACAGAACCCGGAACTGATGAGCGGGACATCCCCGGTCACCCCAATTGTTCATACTGCCCCACCATCCCCCTCCTTTGCGGCACATCCCCAAATGTGTCCGTACATGGGCACCCGCCTCGGCCCGCCTGTCGCGGACATGTCGCGAGCGCATTGCGGGCCGGTACGAGGATTCCGGGGGACGTAGCAGAACGGTCACTTGTCTGCCACAGCGGCCGGAGAGCCGTTGAACAGGCGCTTCGCCGTGCAGGAGTGTGGTGGGCGGCGGCGGCCCGTCCGCTCACGGGGGTGTGGACGGGCCGCCGTTCACATGCGTTCAACCGCTGATCGTGAAGTGCAGCAGATCCGCCAGGAACGGAATGCGCACCTTCGGCTCCGGCTGGACCATCAGCGCCAGCAGCACGATCCCCAGGCCGAGTCCGCCGTACGTGACGATGTCCGTGAAGCGGGAGCGCACCGCCAGCATGCCCACGTCTCGCACCAGCCAGCGCAACAGCGCCCCGGCCACCAGGGCCACGCCCACCAGCAGCGTGCCGAGCCGGAACTGGTCCAGCGCGGTCACCAGCAGCCCCAGCCCGACCGTGAGCAGCACGGCCAGGATCGGCCACTGCCGGGCGGGCGCGGGGGCGTCGCCCGGCGCCGCCCTGCCACCGCCCTCGGGGCGCGCGGTGTCCCGGGTGAACAGCGGGAACCGGCGGGTGACGCGGCGCGGCCGCCCCTTCGCGTCCGGCGCGCTGACGGGATCACGGACCGTGACGTCCTCGGGCCGCTTGGGCGCCTTCGCGGCGTCGGGGACGTCCGGCGCGTCGGAGGCGTTCCGCTCAGCCGACACTGCGCTCCGCCGCCTCGACCACGTTGACCAGCAGCTGGGCCCGGGTCATGGGCCCCACACCGCCGGGGTTCGGAGCGACCCAGCCGGCCACCTCGGCCACGCCCGGGTGGACGTCGCCCACGATCTTGCCCTCGGCGCTGCGGGAGACACCGACGTCGAGGACGGCCGCGCCCGGCTTGACGTCCTCGGGGCGGACCAGATGGGCGCTGCCGGCCGCGGCGATGATGATGTCCGCGCGGCGCAGGTGGGACGCGAGGTCCCGGGTGCCGGTGTGGCACTGGGTCACGGTGGCGTTCTCGCTGCGCCGGGTGAGCAGCAGCGGCATCGGCCGGCCGATGGTCACGCCGCGCCCGACGACCACGACCTCGGCGCCCTTGATCTCCACGCCGTGGCGGCGCAGCAGGGTGATGATGCCGTTGGGGGTGCAGGGCAGCGGCGCCGGCTCGTTGAGCACGAGACGGCCGAGGTTCATCGGGTGCAGGCCGTCGGCGTCCTTCTCCGGGTCCATCAGCTCCAGGACGCGGTTCTCGTCGATGCCCTTGGGCAGCGGCAGCTGGACGATGTAGCCGGTGCAGGCGGGGTCCTCGTTCAGCTCCCGGACGACCGCCTCGATCTCCTCCTGCGTGGCCGTTCCCGGCAGTTCGCGCTGGATGGAGGCGATGCCCACCTGGGCACAGTCGCGGTGCTTGCCCGCGACGTACTTCTGGCTGCCGGGGTCCTCCCCCACGAGGATCGTGCCGAGGCCGGGCGTGACGCCCTTGTCCTTCAGCGCCGCCACGCGGGCGGTCAGATCGGACTTGATCTCGGCTGCGGTGGCCTTGCCATCGAGAATCTGGGCGGTCATGGCCCCATCCTCGCGGATGACCGGGCCCGGGTTCCAATCAGCCCGCATTCCGGGCCACGGCGCCGCGCACGGCCCCGCCCCCCGGTCCCTTCCGTCCGAATCCGCCCAAGATCAGTGATGTTGCACTTGCACAACACATACGGCGTACGGCTGGACAAGGAAAGGAACGGTCAAGAACGATGAGGGGCACGGTGCCGCGGGCAGAACCGGGGGGACGGACCGCAACACTGGAACTTCCTCCGCGCCGGCCCTCGCGTCGTCCCCGCACCTGGAGCGCAAACGGAGGAAGAACCGCCATGAGTTTCGGCGACCCGAACAACCCCTACGGGCAGCCGCCCCAGCAGCCCCCGGCGGGCCCCGGCTACGGCTACCCCCAGCAGCCCGGCGCCCCGCAGCAGGGCTATGGCTATCCCTCGGCCCCGCCGGTGTCCCAGCCCTACGGCGGCGGTTACGCCCCCGGACCCGCCCAGATGCCCGGCATCACGCGCGCCGCGCAGATCCTGCTCGGCGTGATCGCCGTGGCGCACCTCATCATCGCGGCCGTGTACGGCGTGACGCTGGCCGAGTGGGACGAGACGATGCTCGAGGCCGGCATCACCGGTGACGCGGAGGCCGAGCGGTACGCCGACCTGGGCAAGGGCGTCGTCGTCTTCTTCCTCGGCCTGGCCGCCGTCTTCGCGATCCTCGGCCTGGTGGTGCTGCTGCAGTACGCCAAGGGCGGCAACGGTGTCCGCATCTGCTCCATCGTCTACGCCTCGTTCGCCATCATCAGCGGTATCTTCGCGCTGCCCCTCTACCTCCTCGGCCTGCTCATCATGATCGTCGCGATCCTGGTGATCGTCTTCGCGGCGAAGCGGGACAGCGCGGAATGGTTCCGACGACCGAGGTACTGAACCCGCGGGCGGACGACCGCCGTTCACCACCGCGAGGGCCGTGTCCCACCCGTACGGGGGACACGGCCCTCGCGCGTGGAGCCCGGGCTCCCGGACCGGCGCCGGTTCAGGCGGGTGTTCCCGTCGCGTCCTCGTTCGTCCTCCGCCGGGCCGCGCGCAGCAGGGAGGCGCCCGTGGGGGTGAGGGTGTGCAGGACGGTCCGGCCGTTGCGGACCGTGGTGACGAGGCCCGCGTCGCGCAGCGCGGTGGCGTGTCTGCTGGCGGCGGAGGCGGAGACCCCGGCGGCGCGGGCGATCTCCCCGGTGGTGGCGCCGCCGGACGCGGTGTGCAGGGCGACGGCGCGGGCGCGTCCGAGCAGGTTCGTCAGGGAGCGCCCGGGATCGTCGGCACTCGGTCTGCGGGCCTCCGGCTCGTGGAGCAGGGAGTACCAGAGCACGGGCGGGAGCCCGGGGTCGGCGTAGGCGACCGGCTCGCCCCAGTTGAAGTAGGAGGGGACGAGCGTGATGCCGCGGCCGTTGAGATGCAGGTCCCGGTCCTCCGCCTGCCGGGGGTAGCTGACCTCCAGGACGGGAGGGCACCAGCGCAGCATGGGCCCGAGCCCGGCGAGCATGCCCTCCACTCCCCCGTCGAGCAGCAGGCGGCCGCGTGCCGCCCGCTCGGCCTCGATGCGCGCCTGCACGTGCTCGGCGTGCGGGACGATGACGGCCTCGTGGTACGCGCGCAGCACCCCGACGAACTGCTTGCGCATCCGGTAATCAACCAGTCGCCCGCTCCAGGCGGGCGCCCCGACGGTCCGGTCGAGGATGCCGAGTTCCTCCCTGACCCGCTCCGCCGGAGTGGCCAGGATCGACTCGAAGCCCGCGTCCAGACCGTTCACGGCGTCGACCGGGTTGAGGAAGTCCGGGAAGTACGCGGCCCTCGGATACACGGGCAGCAGGACGCTCCGCACGACACGTTCCAGCCGCTGCTCCCGCATCCGCTCCCGTGCGGTGCGGTACCACCCGGCGTAGGCCCACCGGCCCGTGCGCGTCTGGAGCCGGTGCAGGCTCGCGGTGATCTCGAAGAGGGGGTCCGGGGCGGGGGCGATCCGGGTCCTGGCCAGATCCGCGTCGGTGAAATGGATGCGGAGCATGTCGGTCCCCCAGGTGATTCAGCTCGTGCTCTCCGGCGCACCGGTGGTCGTCCGGCGCGGGTCGGCCGGAACCGATCGTAGGAAGCCGAGATCAATGTCCGATAAACGGGGGTGCACCGGGCATGTGGCCGCGACACCGGCGGTCACACCCCGGGCACCCTGAAATGTTGCAGGTTCCTTGGCCCGGCGAGCGCCGTCACAGTGAGTCCGCGTCATGTCCGCGTACCGCCACCCGCCCCTGCGTCCCAGGGAACACCGTGCCGCGGACGCGGGGGAAGGCCGTCCGCCGAACCGTTCCGGGCGGACGGCGCGCCGGCCGCACCGGCCGCACCGACCCGGTCCCTTAGCGACGACACGTGCGGAAAACAAGGCCGTTGACTTCCAGCGCAAACGTCCAGCGCAGCGCCGGTGCACGATTCCGGCGGCCCCCCATCGGGGCCTTCCCGGGCTCTACCATCACGGTGGAGGGAGCAGGGGTGCGCCACGGCCGCCGCCGCGCTCAGCGGTGCCCGCACCGCAGCCGCCGGGCGCCAGGCGCCAGGCGCCGGGGGACCCATCGCCGTACGGAGACGTCTCTCACCCTGCTTCCCGTTGGACTGGGGAAAGTTGGCCCCGAGCAATCGGGGAAGGGGGAACAACTCCATGTACAGCGTCATCGTCGTGCCGCCGTCGGGCGGTGCCGGAAGCGATCAGATACGGCTCGGCGCGGGGGAACACGTCGGGTTCGGCAGAACCCCTGCGCGGAACGGGATGGTCATCGCGCACGAGGGAGTGCCACGGGTCGCCGGGGAGATCACCGCGCACCACACCTTCTGGCTGCTGAGCAACCTCAGCGAGGACCAGACCTATGTGGTGGAGAACCCGGAGGGAGCGGGCGAGCACGTCAAGGTGGCGCCGGGCCGGGTGGACGCGCCCGTGCCGTTCGAGTTCTCCCGGGTGACCCTGCCCGCCGCGGGTGACCTGCTCACCTTCGACGTCTGGGCCCCCCGGCACGCGTTCCGCAGCGTGGAGCGCCACGGACTCGGGGGGTCCGCCACCGTGCCGGCGTTCTCCCTGGACCGCACCAAGCGGTACTTCGCGGTGCTGACCGCCCTGTGCGAGCGCCGGCTGCGGGGGGACACCAGCGCACCGCTGCCCACCGTCGAGGAGGTGGTGGAGCTCCTGCGTCCCGGCTGGCCCAAGGTCACCCGCTCCGCCGTCTACTGGAACATCGACTACCTGGCCGTCAAACTGCGGCTGAGACCGGGCCCGGACGCGGCCGAGCCGGGCCGTCGCGTGCACGGCAAGAAGGAGTCGCTGGTCTCCCTGGCCCTGCGGTTCGACCTCGTGCGCGAGGACGACCTCGTGGTGCTCGCACCCCTCCCGAGCGGGGCGGCACGGTGAGCACAGCGCCGTACGCCGTTGTCGTCCCGAAGGGCTACCGGATCGGCGTGTGGGAGGTGCGCGAACCCCTCGCGTCCGGCGCGTTCGCCACGGTCTACCGGGCGGTCCGGAGCACCGCGCACGGCGGCGGGCTGCCGCGCCGGGCGGCGCTGAAGTTCCTGCCGACCGGCACCCGCACACCCCGCCAGCTGCGCGATCTGGCCGAGCGCGAGGTACGGCTGCTGCGCCGGCTGCGCTCCCCCCGGCTGATCCGGATGTACGACACCCTGACGGTCGACGACCCGGAACAGCCGGAGCTGGACGGCGCCACGGTCCTGGTCCTGGAGCAGGCCGAGAAGTCCCTGGACGCCGTACTGGACCGGAGCCCCGCCCCGGAGCACGCCCCCGCGCTGCTGGCGCAGATCTGCGAGGGCCTGCACCAGTTGCACCACGCGGGCTGGGTGCACGGGGACCTGAAGCCCGCGAACGTCCTGCTGATGGCGGACGGTTCGGTACGGCTCGCCGATTTCAACACGGCCGCCGAACTGGAGGGCACCCACGCCTACACCACCGCGTTCGCCACCCCGGACTACACCCCGCCCGAACTGCTCTGGCCGGAGACCGACGAGCGCGGGACACGGACCCGGCCGTCGGCCGACGTGTGGGCCTTCGGCGTCCTGGCCCACGTCGCGCTCACGGGAGCGCTCCCACTGCCCGGGGGCTCCCCGCAGGCCCGTGCCGACGCGGTGATGCGTTACGCGCGCGGCCACGAGGAGCTGCGGTTGTCCCCCGCGCTCCCCGACGGCTGGCGGGACATCGTCCGCGACTGCCTGGCACCCGCGGGCGCGGACCGCCCCACCACGGAGGTCCTGCTGCGCCGCGTGGAAGCGGCGGCCGGCGTCCCCGGTCCGCCCCGCCTGCCCCGGCTCCGCCCGCGCGGTCCGCGGCACCGCCGTCCGGTGCTCCGCGCCGTTCTGTCGGCCGCCGTGCTCGGGACGACCGTGCTGGCGGCGAAGGTCCACGCCCATGTCACCGCGGAGGACGGGACGCCGGTGTACGCGGCGCTGCCGAAGGCACAGGCGTTCCCCACCGGCCCGAACGGCAAGGTGCTCTACGGCTATCACCACTGCCCGCGGGACAGCGTCTGCTTCTTCAGCGAGCACAACGGCAACGGGAACATGTGCGTCTGGCGGGGCGACGACTCCGACTGGCAGTCGGGCAGGGCGACCTGCGACTGGGCCGCCGACGCCCCCGTGCGCTCCGTCTTCAACAACCTCGACGACGACCGGCCCGACCGTGCCGTGGCCTACTTCCGGGGCACCGGGTTCCGCCCCGCCGACGCCGACCGGCGCCGCACGGCCCAGCGCACCGGCTGTACCCCGGTCAACAGCATGGGCAACCTGGCGGGCACGTACGCCCCGCGCTCGCACAAACTCATCGAAAGCTGCTCGTCGTTCACGGCGGTGGTGGACTACCTGACCCCCTGGTGACCGCCCTCTCGCAACGCGACCCCGAACCCTCCGGGTCACGCCGCCGGCACCCCTGCGCGAGCGCGCCGCCACGGGGCGCCCCCGCATCCCATGTGCTCGCCGCCCACCGTGCGGAACTTCGGGCCCGGCACGCACCCGGCGCGGGAAGTGAACTCCGCCGTCCGCTGTTCCGCGCGGTCGCCCGGCTGACCGGCGACCGCGCGGAACGGGTCCGTCAGTGGAAGAAGTGCCGCGTGCCCGTGAAGTACATGGTCACGCCGGCCTTCTTCGCGGCCTCGACGACCAGTTCGTCGCGGACCGAGCCGCCGGGCTGGACCACGGCCTTCACCCCGGCTCCGGTGAGGATCTCCAGGCCGTCCGGGAACGGGAAGAAGGCGTCCGAGGCGGCGAACGAACCGGCCGCGCGCTCGGCGCCCGCCCGCTCCACCGCCAGCTTGGCGGAGTCGACGCGGTTGACCTGGCCCATGCCGACGCCGACGGAGGCGCCGTCCTTGGCGAGCAGGATCGCGTTGGACTTCACCGCGCGGCACGCCTTCCAGGCGAAGGCCAGTTCGGCCAGTTCGGCCTCGGACAGGGCCTCGCCGGTGGCCAGCGTCCAGGTGGCCGGGTCGTCGCCCTCGGCCTGGAGCCGGTCGGTGACCTGGAGCAGCGCTCCGCCGTCGATCGGCTTGACCTCGACCGGGGCGGCCGGCGCCTGCGGGGCGCGCAGCACGCGGATGTTCTTCTTCTTGGTGAGCGCCTCCAGCGCGCCCTCCTCGTAGTCCGGCGCGACGATGACCTCGGTGAAGATCTCCGCGACCTGCTCGGCCATCTCCTTGGAGACCGGGCGGTTGACCGCGATCACCCCGCCGAACGCCGACAGCGGGTCGCAGGCGTGGGCCTTGCGGTGCGCCTCGGCGACGTCCGCGCCGACGGCGATGCCGCACGGGTTGGCGTGCTTGATGATCGCGACGGCCGGGGCCTCGTGGTCGTACGCGGCACGCAGCGCGGCGTCGGTGTCCGTGTAGTTGTTGTAGGACATCTCCTTGCCGTGCAGTTGCTCGGCCTCGGCCAGGCCGCCCGTCCCCGACACGTAGAGCGCGGCGGGCTGGTGCGGGTTCTCGCCGTAGCGGAGGGTGTTCTTGCGCTCCCAGGTGGCGCCGAGGAAGTCGGGGAACTGCGAGTCGTCCACCGGGGCGTACTCGGAGGCGAACCAGCTCGCGACGGCGACGTCGTAGGCGGCCGTGTGCTGGAAGGCCTCGGCGGCGAGGCGCTTGCGGGTGGTGAGGTCGAAGCCGCCGTCGCGGACGGCCGCGAGGACGTCGCCGTAGCGGGCGGGGCTGGTGACGACCGCCACGGACGGGTGGTTCTTGGCGGCGGCGCGCACCATCGAGGGGCCGCCGATGTCGATCTGCTCCACGCACTCGTCGGCGGTGGCACCGGAGGCGACGGTCTCACGGAAGGGGTAGAGGTTGACGACGACGAGGTCGAACGGCTCCACGCCCAGCTCGGTGAGCTGCCGCCGGTGGTCGTCCAGGCGCAGGTCGGCGAGGATGCCGGCGTGGACCTTCGGGTGCAGGGTCTTGACGCGGCCGTCCAGGCACTCGGGGAAGCCGGTGAGCTCCTCGACCTTGGTGACGGGGACGCCCGCGGCGGCGATCTTCGCGGCGGTGGACCCGGTGGAGACGAGCTCCACGCCGGCCTCGTGCAGGCCGCGCGCGAGGTCCTCGAGGCCGGTCTTGTCGTAGACGCTGACGAGCGCCCGTCGGATGGCCCGCTTGTTGCTCTCGGCGGTCACTGGATAACTACCTTTCGTCCCTCAATGCGATAGCCGTTGCGGGCGAGCCGCCCCACGACCTCGACGAGCAGCCTTCGCTCGACTTCCTTGATGCGCTCGTGCAGAGCGCTCTCGTCGTCCTCGTCCCGGATCTCCACCACGCCCTGCGCGATGATCGGTCCGGTGTCGACGCCGTCGTCGACGAAGTGGACGGTGCAGCCGGTGACCTTGGCGCCGTACGCCAGCGCGTCCCGTACGCCGTGGGCCCCGGGGAAACTGGGCAGCAGGGCGGGGTGGGTGTTGACGAACCGCCCGCCGAAGCGCGCGAGGAACTCCTTGCCCACGATCTTCATGAACCCGGCGGACACCACGAGGTCGGGCTCGTACGCGGCGACGGCCTCGGCGAGCGCCGCGTCCCACTCCTCGCGGGTCGGGTAGTCCTTGACCTTGCGGACGAAGGTCGGCAGTCCGGCGCGCTCGGCGCGGGCCAGGCCCTCGATGCCCTCGCGGTCGGCGCCGACGGCCACGACCTCGGCCCCGTACGCCTGGGCGCCGGTGGCGGCGATCTCGTCGAGCAGCGCCTGAAGATTGGTACCGGATCCGGAAACCAGCACGACGAGACGCCTGGCGCGCTGGCCGGCGGGCTTGGCGGCCACGGTGGGGCCCTTTCTCGGGGAGCGTCTGCACGGTCGGCGGCACAGCGCTTTGTACATTCACACGAATGCTTCGGGGACCCGGATACGGGGAAGCCTACGAAGCGGCCGACCGTCAGCAACGATACCGGCACACCGGGCGGCCCCCGCGGGACGGGGGCGTGGCCGGAAGGTAGCGTCTGGGAGGAGCCGGTCCGGGAACAACCGGACCGGGACGCCTCGGACGCGGGGGAACGCGAACCGCGCGCCGAGCGTTCACCGGTTGACGGACCCAGGCCGCGGAGAGCCGAAGGGAACGCACCGGCTCACAGCTCAGTCGTAGTCGATACGTCGTGCGAGGCGGCTGCCGCCGGACCACGCCGTGCTTCATTAAGGGGAAGACGCTCACTTGACGCCGTACCGCAGCCTGCGACTCCTCACGTTCCCCCAGCAGCCGGCCCAGGGAGGGGAGCGTGGCGCCGTGCTGCTGCGGGAGCGCCCCTCGTCCCCGCCCGACTCCTCCCAGGGCGGGGACAGCGGCGACGACCGGCGCCGTGACTCCCAGGACTCCGAGGGTACGCAGGGCACCCAGGACGACAACCCGTTCGCGCCGCCGCCGGAGGGGACTCCCGACCGGCCCTGGCAGCCGAGGCACCCCTCGGGCGGGGAGGACGGCGGCGGCCGCTCCCCCTGGGGCCGCGGCTGGAGCGACCGGCAGCCCGGCCGGTCCTCCGGCGGCTTCGGCGAACGCCCGCGCCCCGAGGGGCAGGGCGGTCCGCCGAGCCCGGGACCCCGCTGGGACCCCTCGGACCCGGCCCAGCGCAGGGCGCGGTACGCGCTGCTGTCGGGCATGTGGGCCTTCTTCTTCGCCCTCTTCAGCTGGCCGTACGTCGCACTGCTGCTGGGCGCCCTGGCCATGTACTGGGCCATCAGCGCCCTGCGCGCCAAGCCCCGCGCCCAGGACCCGGACGCGCCGGCGCCCGAGCAGAAGGGCCGCCCGCAGACCACGGCCGCGGTGAGCGGTCTGGTCACGGCGTCCCTCGCGCTCGCGCTGGTCGCCGCGTCCTTCGCCGCCCAGCTGGTGTACAGCGACTACTACACCTGCACCAGCGACGCCCTCACCCAGGAGGCGCGCCAGGGCTGCGAGGACCTCCTCCCGGAGCAACTCCGCGGCCTCCTCGGCGACGAGTGACCCGCACACCGCCCGGCCCCCGGTGGGCCGGGCGACGTCGGAACGGCACCTCGCTGCCACGCGTACGGCCCGCAGCGGCGGGCCGGCAAGCGCACACGCGACGCCACCCCGGTACGCGGTGACCCGGAAAGCGTCTGCGTGACGGCACCCCGGGGCCGCGCCCAGCCCTGGCGAGGCGCGGCGCCTCGCGCGGCCCCGTCCCGGCCGCCACGCTCCGGAGACGGGCAGGGAGGCGCCTGTGGAACGGCGCCGCGCAGCCAGGCGCCCTCACGCGTTCCCGTCTCGGCCGTCGCGATCCGGGAGCGGGTACGGACCGTCGCCCCCGGGCGAACCGGGCGACGACGGCGGAACGGCACCGCGGTGCCATACCTCCGGGCCGGCACCCGGGCTCCAGCCCCCGCGCGGCGGAACGTCCTCGCGAGGGCTCAGGGCGTCGTAGATCTGCGACTCATACGGGTCACCGGGCCGGGCAGGCACGGTGCCGGACCGGCCCCACGGCTCCGGGTCGGCGCCCGGATTCCAGCCCGCGTACGGCGGACCGTCCTCGCGGGGGCCCAGGGCGCCGCGATCCGCAGACCCGTGCGGACCTCCAGACCGGGCCGAGGACCGGTCCCGTGGCTCCAGGCCGGCACCCGGGCCCCAGCCCCCGCGCGGCGGACCGTCCTCGCGGGGGTTCGGGGCGCCGTGGTCCGCAGATTCGTGCGGGTCGCCGGGTCGCGCGGGCGTGGGGGCGGGGCGGTTCCGGGGCTCCCGGGCGGTGCCCCGGTTCCAGCGCCCGTGCGGCGGAGCGTCCTCGTTGAGGGCGTCGCGGTCCGCAGAACCGTGCGGGCCGCCGGGTCGCGCAGGCGCGGCGGCAGGGCGGTCCCGCGGCTCCGGGCCAGCGCACGAATCCCAGCCCCCATGCGGGGGAGCCTGCGCGTTGAAGGCGTCGCGGTCCCCAGACCCGTGCGGGTCGCCGGGTCGCGCGGGCGTGGGGGCGGGGCGGTTCCGGGGCTCCGGGGTGGTGCCCGGGTTCCGGTGCCCGTGCGGCGCGTGGTCCTCGTCGGTGCTGTGGAGCGAGGTGTCCTGGAGGAGGAGGTAGGGCGTGGGCGCCGGGGTTTTCGTGCCGAAGCCGAAGAAGCGCAGGATGTCGAAGCGCCGGCCGGTGTCGGGGCCGGGCGGGTGCGGGGGCAGGCGGCCGGGGACGGCGGGCCCCGGGATGCGGCCCGCCGGGGCGCCGGGGAGGGGGCGCGCGCGCCAGGCCCGTACCGCCAGCGACGTCGCGACCGCCGCCGGGGCGAGCCACAGCAGTGTCGCGGCGCCCACCTGCCACCACACCGGGCCGAACCGGGACAGCGCCGCCACCCCCAGCGGGCCGCCCGCGAGGGAGGCGAGCAGCGACAGCAGGGCCGCGCACAGCGCCGCCGCCAGCACCGCCGCGCCCGCGGTCCGGCCGGCGCTCCAGACCGGGGCCGGCGCCCGGCCGCTGATCGTGGCGCCCCGGCCCACCAGCAGGCCGGCCACCACCCCGGCCGTCATCGGCACCACCCCGGCCGCCCAGTTCAGCGGCGTACCCGCGCCGGCGTCCGGCACCGCCGCGAGCAGCGGGAACGGCGGCAGCAGCGGGGCCGCGGCGGAGGCGAGCGGGGTCACCGGGGCGCCGTCGCCGAGGAGGAAGCCGGGACCGAGGGCGTAGGCGGCCGCCCACACCGCGGCGTTCGGCGCCAGGGTGACGCAGAGCAGCAGCACGGCCAGCCATCCCGGCCAGCCCTCGGTCAGCCGCAGGAAGGCCCGCCGGGTCTCCCCCGCGTGCCACCCCAGTGACACCGCGAGGAGCAGCGCCCCGCCGCCGGCCAGGACCGTCGTCGCGGCCACCGCGGCGCGCGCGGCGACCCCGGGGCGGCCGTCCGGCCCGAGGACCAGATGGCGTACGCGCCGGGGCAGCACCCGGCCGAGCAACCGCTCCAGGGGCCCGCTGGGACGGCCGTACGCCGACCACACCCCGCTCCCGGCGGCCAGCACGGCGACCAGGGGCACGCCGAACGCCGTCCCCGGCCACGCGGGCCGCAGCCCGCCGTCGGCGGCGTAGAGCGCGGCGGGCGCGGCGACGGCGAGGTAGCCGACGACGACGCCCGCCAGTGCGATGCGGCCGGGGACCAGCGGCGCCTCGTCGCCCGCGTGGCCGTCCGCGGCGTCCCGGGCCGCACGGTGCAGCAGCCACACCGGCAGCACGAGCAGCAGCAGCGGGACCAGGCCCATGGGGGCGGGGACGCCCGAGAGGGTGTCGGTGCGGACCAGTTCGGCGCCGTGCGCCAGCAGCCACAGGGCCGCCGCGATGTGCAGCGCGCCGCCGGGGCCGCTGTCGGCGTAGGGCGAGCTGATCCACAGCAGCATCACGAGCACGGTGAACGCCGCGAGCCCGAGCCCCGCCGCGAGGGCGCCGCCGAGGAGGCCGGAGGCCAGCCCGGGCCGGCGGTCACGCATCCGGGTGAGCAGGGCGGCGGCCGGCGCCGGCCGGCGGGGAGTCAGCTGGGTCACGCCCGCCATGCTCCCAACGACACGCGCTTTCCCGGTGTAACGGGCGAAGCCTGGCTGTGTCGCCCAATATATGTTTATGTACTTTTCCGTACGGAGGGGCGTCCAGTGACACGGAGCCCCACCACCCCGCTCCCCCCGCCCAAGGAACGCCGACGTCTGCGCGAGGCCCACGCGCTGACGCGTGCTCAGCTCGCCGAGCGGGTCGGCGTACGGCCCGACACGGTGCGTTCGTGGGAGTCCGGCCGCAGCACACCGCGCGGCCGGAACCGGGAGACGTACGCGCGACTGCTGGCCGGCCTGGCCGGGCGGGCGGGCGGTCCCGGCGACACCGCGGCCGGGGCCGGGGCCGGGAAGTCCGTACCGAGTCGTCAGCAGGAGGAGGTCCCGGTGGTGGTGACGGTGTGTCTGGACGAACGGGGCGGCCGCCCCGCGGTCGCCCCGGAGCCCGCCGGGTTCGCGCCGGCGCCTCCGCGGGCCCCCGCGCGGGAGGACGCCGGTACCGGGCTGACGCCCGCTCAGGCCTTCGACGCGCTGTACTCCTTCTGCGCTCCCGCGCTCGTCCGGCAGACGTACCTGCTCAGCGGCCGCCGCGACCTGGCCTGCGAGTCCGTGGAGCGCGCCTTCCAGCTGGCCTGGGACCGCTGGCCCGAGGTGGCCCGCGACCCGGACCCGGCGGGCTGGGTGCGCGCGGCGGCGTACGAGTGGGCGCTGTCCCCGTGGCACCGGTTCCGCCGCCGCTGCCGGCAGCCCGAACCGCCGCCCCCCGCCGAGGACGACCGCGCGCTCCTCGACGCCCTGCTGCGCCTGCCGCCGCCGTACCGCCGCACACTCCTGCTGTACGACGGGGTCGGCCTCGATCTGCCGGAGACGGCGGCGGAGACGGAGGCCACCACGCGGGCGGCGGCCGGCCGACTGATGTACGCGCGGGCGGCCGTCGCCGCCCGGCTGCCGGAGCTGTCGGACCCGGGCGAGCTGCACCAGCGACTCGCTGAACTCGCCTCCACCGGACGGCTGCGGGCGGCCGAGCCACCCGCGGTACGGGTCGGCAGCGAGCGCCGCGCGCGCTTCTGGACCCGGGCGGCCATCGCCTTCACCGTCACCCTGATCGGCACCACGGCGCTCACCCTGCACACCGCCCCCACCCGGTACGAGCCGCCGGTGCCGCCGGGCGAGACGGTCCGGGGCGTGCCGCCGCGTGTGGCACCAGGACCGCTGTCGGAGGAGGAGCGGAAGCTGCGCGCCAAGCTGCGCAAGCAACTGCCGGGCGGACCGGAACGGCTGCTGCCGCAGGCCCGGTGACCCCGCAGCGACGCCGCCCGGCCGCCGCCACGACGACGGCGGGCCCGTCCCACTGTGGGGAACGGGCCCGGCCGAGCCGTGCGTGTGCCGCGATGCCGCGGCCTCGCGCGTGTGTGACCTCGCTCAGCCGGCGAGGATCGCGCGCGCCAGCTTCGCGGTCTCGGTCGGCGTCTTGCCGACCTTGACGCCGGCGGCCTCGAGGGCCTCCTTCTTCGCGGCGGCCGTGCCGGAGGAACCGGAGACGATGGCGCCGGCGTGGCCCATGGTCTTGCCCTCGGGCGCGGTGAAGCCCGCGACGTAGCCGACGACCGGCTTCTTCACGTTCTCCTTGATGAAGGCCGCGGCCCGCTCCTCGGCGTCGCCGCCGATCTCACCGATCATCACGATCAGGTCGGTGTCGGGGTCGGCCTCGAACGCGGCGAGCGCGTCGATGTGCGTGGTGCCGATGATCGGGTCGCCACCGATGCCGACGGCGGAGGAGAAGCCGATGTCCCGCAGCTCGTACATCATCTGGTACGTCAGCGTGCCGGACTTCGACACCAGGCCGATGCGGCCGGGCTTGGTGATGTCGCCCGGGATGATGCCGGCGTTCGACTGGCCGGGGCTGATCAGACCCGGGCAGTTCGGGCCGATGATCCGGGTCTTGTTGCCCTTCTGCACGGCGTACGCGTAGAACGCGGCGGAGTCGTGCACCGCGATGCCCTCGGTGATGACGACCGCGAGCGGGATCTCGGCGTCGATGGCCTCGACGACGGCGGCCTTGGCGAAGGCCGGCGGCACGAAGAGCACGGACACGTTGGCGCCCGTCTTCTCCATCGCCTCGGCGACGGTGCCGAAGACCGGGATCTCGTTGCCGTCGATGTCGACGGACGTGCCCGCCTTGCGCGGGTTCACGCCACCGACGATGTTCGTGCCGTCGGCCAGCATGAGCTTGGTGTGCTTCATGCCCGTGGCACCGGTCATGCCCTGGACGATGACCTTGCTGTCCTTGTTGAGGAAGATAGCCATGGCTGTGGTGTCCCTGGTCCCTTACTTCGCGGCCGCGAGCTCGGCGGCCTTGTCGGCCGCGCCGTCCATGGTGTCCACGCGCTGCACGAGCGGGTGGTTGGCGTCGGAGAGGATCTTGCGACCCAGCTCGGCGTTGTTGCCGTCGAGGCGGACGACGAGGGGCTTGGTGACGTCCTCGCCCTTGTCCTTGAGCAGCTGCAGCGCCTGCACGATGCCGTTGGCGACCTCGTCGCAGGCGGTGATGCCGCCGAAGACGTTGACGAAGACGGACTTGACGTCCGGGTCGCCGAGAATGATCTCCAGGCCGTTGGCCATGACGTCGGCGGAGGCGCCACCGCCGATGTCGAGGAAGTTGGCGGGCTTGACGCCACCGTGCGCCTCACCGGCGTAGGCGACGACGTCCAGGGTGCTCATGACGAGACCCGCGCCGTTGCCGATGATGCCGACCTCGCCGTCGAGCTTGACGTAGTTGAGGTTCTTCTCCTTGGCGGCGGCCTCGAGGGGGTTGGCCGCGGCCTTGTCCTGGAGGGCCTCGTGCTCCGGCTGGCGGAACTCGGCGTTGTCGTCCAGGGAGACCTTGCCGTCGAGGGCGATGACATCACCGGAGGCGACCTTGGCCAGCGGGTTGACCTCGACGAGGAGCGCGTCCTCGGCGACGAAGGTCTTCCACAGGGTGACCAGGACGTCGACGACCTTGTCCGCGACGTCGGCCGGGAACTTCGCGGCCTCGACGATCTCGCGGGCCTTGGCCGGGGTCACACCCTCGTTGGCGTCGATCGGCGTCTTGGCGACGGCCTCCGGACGGCTGGCCGCGACCTCCTCGATCTCCATGCCGCCCTCGACGGAGGCGATGGAGAGGAAGGTGCGGTTGGCACGGTCGAGGAGGAAGGAGACGTAGTACTCCTCCAGGATCTCGGGGGCCGTCTCGGCGATCATCACCTTGTGGACCGTGTGGCCCTTGATGTCCATGCCGAGGATGTTGGTCGCGTGCTCGACCGCCTCGTCGGGAGTGGCGGCGAGCTTGACACCGCCTGCCTTGCCGCGGCCACCGACCTTCACCTGGGCCTTGACGACGGACTTGCCACCGAGACGCTCAGTGGCTGCGCGGGCCGCCTCAGGCGTGTCGATGACTTCACCGGCCAGCACCGGTACATCGTGCTTGGCGAAGAGGTCCCTCGCCTGGTACTCGAACAGGTCCACGCGCTTCCGTCCCTATCAGTGATCTCGCGGTTCGTTGGATGCGTGGGCGTGCCGCGAAGGGCAACGTGACGTCCGCTCTGTCACAAGGGAGGCGCACACGGTGTCCGAGCGCGCGGCATGTCCGTCTCGCAGGTTATCCCCGCCGGGGTGACCTCTCTAAATCGCGGGTCACACGTGAGCGGTGATACCTGTCACATGATGCCGCCCTCCCTGGCACGGCGTGCCTCGGGTGAGGGGCCTCACCGGGCTGGGGTTGACCCGGTGAGGCCCTTTCGAACAACCCGGGAGGGCGGGGATGCCCTGGTCCCGGGGTTGCGGGGTGGACCGGCCCCCACCCCAATGGGGGCCGGCCGCCCCTCCGCGGAGTTGCGGCCGGACGAGCCGACGGCTTTCGGCTGTCCGGGGTCCTGATGCCCCGCGGAGTCCTTTGTTACCCGCGAGTCAGAAGCGGGTGGGGAGCGGGGTGCGCGGCGCGGTGCGAGGGCTGGGCGGTCCGGGACGGTTTCTGCGCGTTTCTGCCGACGGCTCGCGCCGTGCGTGCGGCGCGGGCAGGCCGTGCCCCGGGCAGGCGGACCCTGCCGACCCCCTCGCGCTCATGCGTCGCCGCCGCGCGGGGGTGCCGTCCTAGGCGGGTGAGACCGGCACGTCCCGGCAGCGGTCCTGTGTCCCGGTCGCCTCGGCGCGCAGGGCGGGGCCGGGTACGAGATGGGGCACGGGCCGGTGGAACGCGGGGACGGCGCTCGCGTCACCGTGACGCTGCGTGCCGGCGTCCGCGGCCGAGCCGCTGCCCATGGTGCCGTCCGCCGGGTTGTCGGCGGGGGCGTGCGGGGCGAGGGGCCGCCCGGCGGTCACGCCGCCCGGGGCGGGGGTGCCGTGCCCGTGGCCGCCCTGGTATCCCCCGGCACCGGACGGCACGCCGCCGATACCGGTGAGGGCCGGACCGTGGGGGGTGGCAGGGGCCGGCCCGTCCGAGGGGGTGGCGGCATTGGCAGCGGGTCCGTCGGGCGCGTCGGGCGACGGGGCGGACGGCTGATCCGTGCCGGGGACGATGAGCTCGGGAAGGATGTGCACCGGGGCGCCGCCGGGCAATCCCGGGAGCCCCGAGTCGGGCAGCAGGGGCAGATCGGGAAGCACTCCCGGTACGTCACCCGGCATCCCGGACGCCCCCACGATCCCGACGACCGTCTCCGCCAACACCCGAACCAGGCCGGCCCCCTCACCGACACGCGAACGGATCGTGTCCCCGACCCCCGCGTCGACACCCCCCAGATGCAAACGCACCGAACCGACGGCCCCGGAACGCGAACGGTCCGCGTCCCCGACCTCCAGACGCGAACGGATCGCCTCACCGGCGTCCGAGCGTGAGCGAATCGCGTCACCGATCTCCGAACGCCGACCGATCACGTCAGCAGCCCCCAGACGCGAACGGTCCGAGCCGACGATCCCAGAACGCGAACGGCCCCCTCACCGGCCCCCGGACGCGAACGGATCGCCTCACCGGCCCCCGGACGCCGCCCCATCACGTCAGCAGCCCCCAGACGCAGACGCGCCGAGCCGACGATCCCAGAACGCGAACGGCCCCCCTCACCGGCCCCCGGACGCGAACGGATCGCCTCACCGGCCCCCGGACGCCGCCCCATCACGTCGCCGGTCTCCGGACGCGGGCGGCTCGCGTCGCCGGTCTCCGCACGCTGGCCGATTGCGTCGGCAACCCCCAGGCGCAGGCGGATCGGGCCGGTGGTCTCCGGACGCGGGCGGACAACGTCACCGGCGTCCAAGCGCGAGCGGATCGCGGCATCGGTCTCCGGACGCGGGCGGATCGATTCGGCAGCGTCCGGAGCCGGTGCCGTGAGGGTGTCGACGAGCCGCCCGGCGGTGTTCGCGCCGGCCGCGACCGGGGCCGCCGCGGAAGGGTACTCGCGGGCCGGCGTGCCGTCCGCCGCCTGCGCCCGCTCCCCGCACAGCACGCCGAGCACGAACACCGCGCCCACCAGCAGCGCCAGTTGGACCGCACGCCGTCCGGCCGCCACGCGCATCGCGCGCAGAGCGGCACCGGGCACGGCGGGGGACCAGGTCAAGGCGGGATTCCTCCCGGACGGCGAGGACACGCGTGGGAACGCGGCAACGGCCCACATGCGAACGGCGCCGATCCTCGCACGCCCCTCCCGAGGTCGCGCAAGCCCTCCGTAACCGATGGGTTGTCATGTCCGTTTTTACCGGCCCGAGTCCGTCCCCGTCACCCCGCGTCCGGTATCGGCAGCGGCCGCTTCTCGATCGCCGCCGCCATCACCTCCGGGAACAGATCGGGCGTGCAGGCGAACGCCGGTGCGCCCAGCGCCGCGAGCGCCGCCGCATGGTCCCCGTCGTAGGCGGGCGCCCCCTCGTCGGACAGCGCGAGCAGCGTCACGAACCGGACCCCCGACGCCTGCATCGCCGCCACCCGCTTGAGCATCTCGTCGCGTATCCCCCCTTCGTAGAGGTCGCTGACCAGCACCACGACCGTCTCCGCCGGGCGGGTGATCTGCGACTGGCAGTACGCGAGCGCCCGGTTGATGTCCGTGCCGCCGCCGAGCCGGGTGCCGAAGAGCACGTCGACGGGGTCGTCGAGCCGGTCGGTGAGGTCGACGACCGTCGTGTCGAACACGACCAGCCGCGTGTCGAGCGACCGCATCGACGCGAGCACCGCCGCGAACACCGACGCGTACACCACGGACGACGCCATCGACCCGGACTGGTCCACGCAGAGGACGACGTCCTTCTTCACCGACCGCGAGGCGTGCCCGTAGCCGATGAGCCGCTCGGGCACGACCGTCCGGTGCTCGGGAAGGTAGTGCTTGAGGTTGGCCGCGATCGTGCGGTTCCAGTCGATGTCGTGGTGGCGGGGCCGGCTGACCCGGGCGCTGCGGTCCAGGGCGCCGGTGAGGGCGGCCCGGGTACGGGTGGCGAGCCGCTGCTCCAGGTCCTCGACGACCTTGCGCACGACGGCCCGCGCCGTCTCCTTCGTGGTGTCCGGCATGGCCTTGTGGAGCGACAGCAGCGTGCCGACGAGGTGGACGTCGGCCTCGACCGCCTCCAGCATCTCCGGTTCGAGCAGCAGAGTGGCGAGCCCGAGCCGGTCGATGGCGTCACGCTGCATGACCCGGACGACGGAAGAGGGGAAGTAGGTCCGGATGTCCCCGAGCCAGCGGGCCACCGAGGGCGCCGACGCGCCGAGCCCCGCCGAACGGTCCCGCCCCGTCCGCGGCCCGTCCTCCTTTCCGTACAGGGCGGTGAGCGCCCCGTCCATCGCGGCGTCCCGCCCGGACAGGGCGTGGCCGGTCCCGTCGGCCGTGTCCCCGCCGAGCACGAGCCGCCAGCGCCGCAGCCGCTCGTCCGCCGAGTCCGCTGCCGGGACCGCGGTGGCCGTGTCCCCCGGTGGCCGTGTGTCCGTCATCGCGTCACCCCCGCCGGTGCGGCGTCCACCGTCTCCTCGTTCCCGTGCGGGCCCAGCAGCAGCCGGACGACCGGCAGCATGGCGTCCGCGCGCGTGGGGTCGAGGCCGGGCCCGAAGCCGGGCGGGCCGGTGAGCGCGACCGCGCCGCCTCGGGTCCCCGGCCCGCGCCGGACCAGCTCGCCGAGGGTGCGGCGCACGCCTGTCCCGTAGGCCGAGAACGTCCGCCGCAGCAGCGGCAGCACATCGGTGAACGCCTCCGCCGGTACGCCCGTCAGCCACGCGTCGACCAACCCCAGCAGCCGCTCGTCGTGGACCAGCAGCAGTCCCCCGCCGGAGCCGCCGACGAACCCCTCGATCCACGCGGCCGCGTCCGCCGGCGGTGTGCCCGGCGACAGCACGAGCCCCATGAGCCGCGCCACCTCGTCCCGCGCCAGTCCCCCGTCGTCCAGCAGCAGCCGCACGGCGCGGCCCCGTACGACCCCGGCCACGGTGTCCCGGGCGGACAGGGTGCGCAGCACCGACTGCCAGCGCGCGCGCAGTCCCGCGTGGCCCGGTGCGGGGGCGTCGCCGAGGAGGCCCATCGCGCCGTGCACGGCGTCGACATGGCCGCGCATCTCCTCGGCGGCGTCGGCGTCCAGTGCGGCGCAGGCCGGGGGCAGTCCGACGAAGACCCGCTCGGCCATTCCGGCGGCGACCCCGGCCAGCGACGCGGTGTCCGTGCCCCGGACGTCGCCGTAGCGCAGGGAGCGGACCAGGGCGGGCAGCGCCTGGGCGAGGTGGCCGACGTCGGTGTCCAGGGCCGCACGGTCGGCCAGCATCCGCAGCACCGTGGGCAGCGCCTCGGACAGGCCGGCCCGCAGACAGCGCTCGGCGAGCCCGGTGACCTCGGCGAGGCTCCGCGCGGCGACGGCGTCCGCCCCGGCCTTGGCGGTCGCGGCGGCGAGGACCGTCGTTCCCCACACCCCGGCCTCGGCGACCCGCACGGACAGCTCCGGCTCCCAGCGCAGCCGCCACGTCTCACGGAACGTCCCCGTGCCGGCGCGCGACTCGGCGGGTTCGCCCCAGCCGATGCCGAGCAGCCGCAGCCGGTGCAGCAGCCGGCTGCGCTCCGCGTCGGTCTCCTTGCGCAGGTCGAGCTCCAGCTCCCGCCCGGCCGCCTCCGGTCGCAGCCGCAGCCGGCGCTGGATCCGCGTGAGGTCGCGCTGCAGCGGGACGGCGGGCGCGGCGGCCGGTACCTCCCCGAGGACGTCGCCGACGACCAGCCGGTCGTGCACCAGTGCCAGCGGCACGTCCGAGCCCTCGCACAGCACCGACCGCGCCGCGTCGGTCGTCTCGCTCAGCCCGGGCAGCGGCCGTCCGCGCAGCGCCGCGAGGGTCTCCGCCAGCCGCACGGCCTCGATGACGTGCGCCGACGACACACTCATGTCCTCGGCCCGCAGCAGCCGCGCCACCTTGGTCAGCCACCGTTCCACCGGCCGGTCGGGGGCGTCGAACAGATGCTCGTACCAGCCGGGGGAGTCGATGCCCGCGCCGTAGCCGCTCGCCCGGGAGAGCCTGCGGTGGGTCCAGGGCACCCAGGTCATGTCCGTCCTCACCCTGGGCAGCCCCTTCAGCAGGGCGCGGTCGGCGGCGACGGTGGTCCGCCGCCGGAGCGCGGGCACGTGCCAGGCCCCGCACACCACGGCCACGCCGTCCCCGCACTCCCGGCGCGCCGCGCGGATCCGCAGCCGCATATGGGCCTCGCGCACCTCGTCCCGCTCGTGTCCCCCGCTGCCGTACTCCTCCCGGAGCGCGGTCATGGCCTCCTCGAGCGCGGTGAAGGGCGCGACCGGGTCCCCCTTACCGACGCCCCGGTGCTCGACGACGTCCTCCCACCACCGCTCGGCGTCGTCGTACCCGGCGGTCTGGGCCAGCACCCCCAGCGGATCGACCC
The DNA here is from genome assembly GCF_984686075.1 of Streptomyces speibonae. Lineage (NCBI taxonomy): Bacteria > Bacillati > Actinomycetota > Actinomycetes > Kitasatosporales > Streptomycetaceae > Streptomyces > Streptomyces speibonae. Next base: position 3,204,544 of record NZ_OZ480260.1, read on the forward strand.
GCACGTCGGTGCCCGCCGGGTCGCTCCCACCGGCCGCGGGTGCGGTGCCGCCGTCCTCGCCGTCGCCCTCCTCGTCCCGCTGCCGGGCCAGGGTGTGGGCGGCGGGCAGGTCGATGAAGCGGGCCGGGACGCCGTGCTCCAGCGCCCAGCGGATCGCGGTCCACTCCGGGGAGAACCCGGCCAGCGGCCAGAAGGCCGAACGGCCGGGCTCGTCCACCGCGTGGGCGAGCAGCGCGACCGGCGGCCGCATGTCCTCCTCGGCGGCGAGCGGGATCAGCGCGTCCGCCTCGGGCGGGCCCTCGATCAGCACCACGTCCGGACGGGCCTCGTCGAGGGCGGCGCGCACCGCCCGCGCCGACCCGGGGCCGTGGTGCCGCACCCCGAGCAGCAGCGGTGCGGCGGCGTCCCCGCTGCCGTGGCTCATGCGCCGGCCTCCCGGCAGGCCCGGTAGAAGTCCTGCCAGCCGTCGCGCTCGCGGACGACGGTCTCCAGGTACTCCTGCCAGACGACGCGGTCCGCCGCCGGGTCGCGGACGACCGCGCCGAGGACGCCCGCGGCGACGTCCCCGGCCCGCAGCACGCCGTCGCCGAAGTGGGCGGCAAGGGCCAGCCCGCCCGTGACGACGGAGATCGCCTCGGCGGTCGAGAGCGTGCCGCTGGGCGACTTGAGCTTCGTCCGCCCGTCGGCCGTGACCCCGTCGCGCAGTTCGCGGAAGACGGTGACGACCCGGCGGATCTCGTCGATGCCGTCGGGCACGGCCGGCAGGTCGAGGGAGCGGCCGATCTGGCCGACCCGGCGCGCGACGATGCCGACCTCCGCCTCGGCGGTCTCCGGGAGCGGCAGCACCACGGTGTTGAACCTGCGGCGCAGGGCGCTGGACAGCTCGTTGACCCCGCGGTCGCGGTCGTTGGCCGTGGCGATCAGGTTGAATCCGCGGACCGCCTGCACCTCCTCGCCCAGTTCGGGTATCGGCAGCGTCTTCTCCGACAGGATCGTGATCAGCGAGTCCTGGACGTCGGCCGGGATGCGGGTCAGCTCCTCGACGCGGACCGTCGTGCCGTCCGCCATCGCCCGCATCACCGGGCTGGGCACGAGGGCGTCGCGGCTGGGGCCGTGGGCGAGCAGCCGGGCGTAGTTCCAGCCGTAGCGGATCGCCTCCTCCGGTGTGCCGGCCGTGCCCTGCACCAGCAGCGTCGAGTCGCCGCTGACCGCGGCGGCCAGGTGCTCGGAGACCCAGGTCTTCGCCGTGCCGGGCACGCCGAGTAGCAGCAGGGCGCGGTCAGTGGCGAGAGTGGTCACCGCGACCTCGACGATCCGGCGCGGGCCCACGTACTTGGGTGTGATCACCGTGCCGTCCGGCAGCGTGCCGCCGAGCAGATACGTCGCGACGGCCCACGGCGACAGCCGCCAGCGGGCGGGACGCGGCCGGTCGTCCCGCGCCGCCAGCGCGGCGAGTTCGGCCGCGAAGGCGTCCTCGGCGTGCGGCCGCAGCGTCTCCGGACGCGCCGGTGCGGTGCCGGATGTGTGCGCGGGCACGGAGTCGTACCGGCCCGGTTCGACGGGCGTCGGTCCCACAGACACAGTCATGGCTGAGTCCCCCTCCAGCTCGGCCGGTTCGGATCTGTCACCCACCGTGCACCACGCCACTGACAATCGCCCCGACCTGCGCACATGGGCTCCGCGGGCCGATTGTCAGTGCCGGGATCTACTTTCGGTGGCATGACTGTGCAGGGGGTTGGCCGGAGTGCGGAGCAGGGGCCGGCACCGGCGCCTGACGCCGCGTCACGCCGGACGGGCGGCGAACCCGGCGTGGCCGGGCGGTGGTCGGGGACCGGCCGGTCCGGGGAGGGGACGGTGTGGGGGCTGTGCGAGGACGGCGGGGGCGCGCCGTACCGGACGGTCGTCGACGTGACAGACCCGTCCGCGCCCGTGTACGCGTGCAGTTGCCCGGACCGTACGTCCCCGTGCGCGCACGCGCTCGGTCTGCTGGAGCTCCGGGCGGGCGGTGAGCAGGCGCTGCCGCGGGCGCGGGTGCCGGAGTGGGCCGGGCGGTGGCTCGCGGACGGGCGGGCACACGGCGGGCCGGCCGGGGACGGCGCGGGCGCGCCGCCGGGGACGGCGGATCCGGAGGCGGCGCGGCGCAGGGCGGAGCGCCGGGCCGAGCGGATCACCGCGGGTGCGTCGGAGCTGGAGCGGCGCCTGGCCGACCTGCTCCGCGGCGGTCTGGCAGCGGCCGAGCAGTCCGGGCACGGCCTGTGGGAGGAGACCGCGGCCCGCATGGTGGACGCCCAGGCGCCGGGGCTGGCCGCCCGGGTGCGGGAGCTGGCGGCGCTCCCGGACACCGGGCCGGGCCGGCCGGTGCGGCTGCTGGAGGAGTGCGCGCTGCTGCATCTCCTGGCCCGGGGCTGGCTGCGCCGGGAGGAGCTGCCGGAAGGGCTCGCCGCGACGGTCCGCTCCCGTATCGGCCTGCCCGCTGCGGCGGACGGCCCGCCGGTGCGGGACGACTGGCTGGTCCTCGCTCGGTACGACACGGCGGACAGCCGGCTGACCACCCGCCGGACCTGGCTGTACGGCACCGGCTCGGGGCGCACGGCGCTGCTCCTGACCTACGGGGCGGCCGGCCGCCCCCCGGAGCCGGCGCTGCCGGTCGGGCTGGCCCTGGACGCGGAGGTGTCCGCCCATCCGGGCCCGGGCCAGGTGCGGGTGGCCCTGGGGGAACGGTTCGCGCCGCCCGCGCCGACACCGGTCCGGCCGCCGGGCACGACGCCGGGCCTGGCGGTCGCCCGCTACGGCGAGGCGCTGCGCGACGACCCGTGGCTGGAGTCGGTGCCGGTGACGCTGGAGCGGGTGATACCGGTCCCGGACGGTGACCGCTGGCAGCTGGCCGACGCCGACGGGGACGCGGCCCTGCCGCTCACCCCGGCCGCGCGGTCGCGTCCCGGTCTGTGGCGCCTGGTGGCCCTGTCGGGCGGCGCCCCGGTCAGGGTCTTCGGCGAGTGCGGCCACCGGGGCTTCACTCCGTTGGCGGCATGGCCCGAGGGGCCCGGGGAGGCGGTGGAGCTGTACTGAGCCCCGCGCCCGATCCCGTACCACCCGCCCCTGGAATCTTTCGGGCACCACTGGACACTCGGTGCACCTGAGGCGTCGCCGAACCGGGACACCCGTCGGAAGGAAGCTCATGAGCAGGACGACCGCCGCCGTGGAGGCGCCCCTCCCGGACGACTGGGAGGAGCTGGTCACCGCGGCCCTGCTGGGCACGGACCGGCGCACCCCGGCGGGTGTCGCGCCCGGTCCGCAGGCGCCGTCCGCGCTGCTGGACGCGGCGGCCGCGGCAACCGTGCGGCGGCGGGCGGGGCTGCTGCCCGCGCGGGCCGCCGAGCGTCCGCGGCCCGCCCCGGCGGACCCGCGCCCCGCGCTGCCGCCCGCCGCGGCGCGCAGGCTCGCGATGCTGCTCGCCGACCGCCCGGCCTCCTCCGGCGGCGGCCGCCGGGGCGCCGCCCCGGATCTCATGGAGCTGCTCCCGCAGTGGCTGGCCGCGGCGAACGACCGCGGTTTCGCGCCGCCGCCCGCGCTGCTGCCCGCCCTCCTCGACGCCGCCCGGGGACGTACGGACCTGCGTCCGGCGGCGCTGCGGTTCGCCGGTCCGCGCGCCCTGTGGCTGGCCCGGCTCAACCCGGACTGGCGGTTCGCACTGCGCTCCGCGCCGGGCGGCGCGTCCGGGGCCGGCCCGCTCGACCCGGACGGCATACGGCGCCTGTGGCAGGAGGGCCTCTTCGCCGAGCGGGTCGCCCTCCTCGGCGCCCTGCGCTTCCGCGAGCCCGGCGCCGCCCGTGTCCTCCTCGAGTCGACCTGGGCCACGGAGCGCGCCGAGGACCGGCTGATGTTCCTGGACTCGCTGCGCACCGGTCTGGCCCCGGACGACGAACCCTTCCTGGAGCGGGCCCTGGGCGACCGCAGCCGCACGGTGCGGGCGACGGCGGCGGAGCTGCTCTCGGCGCTGCCCGGCTCGGCTCTGGCGCGGCGCATGGCGGTCAGAGCCGCCGCGTGTGTGGCCGTGGACCACACACGGGACGTACCGACGATCGCCGTCGAGGCGCCGCACGAGTGCGACGCGGACATGGAGCGCGACGGCGTGGCGGCCAAGGCCCCGGCGGGCCGGGGCGAACGGTCCTGGTGGCTCGGTCAGTTGGTGGAGGCGGCCCCGCTGGACACCTGGTCGCGGCGGCTCGGCGGGCGCAACCCCCAAGAGATCGTGGCCCTGCCCGTCGCGGACGGCTGGCGGGACGAACTGCACGGCGCCTGGTGCCGGGCGGCGGTGCGGCAGCGGGACGCGGCGTGGGCCCGGGCGCTGCTCGGGAACCCCTCGGCGCCCGAGGCGGGCGGCCCCGGGGCGGTGTCCCTGGCCGAGCGGGCCGGGCTGCTCGGCACGCTGGACGCCGCCGACCGGGCCGAGTGGGTGGCCGGGTTCATCGGGACGCACGGCCTGTCCGAGGCGTTCCAGCTGCTCGGCGTGTGTGCCGTGCCCTGGGCGGCGCCGGTCGGACGGGCCGTGGTCGACGCGCTCGACATCGCGCGGGACGCAGGGAGCTATCCATGGAGTTTCAGCGGAGTCATGGGCCTGGCCGAACGCTGCCTGGACCCGTCCGAGGCCGGCCGCCTCGACGCGCTCCTGGCGGCGCCGGACGAGCCGGAGAACGCGTCACCGGGCGCCGGGGGCTACTGGTCGGAGGCCTTCCAGCGCCTGGTCACCACCCTGCGTCTGCGCGCGGCCATGCTGGCGGAACTGACCCCGCCCGCCCCTTGACCGTCCCCGGCCGGGGACGGTCAAGGGGCGGCGGTAGGGCCCTACGCCTCCGCGTGCCGGCGGGTGTTGGCGCGGACCCAGTCGACGATCGACGCCGTGGTCGCGCCCGGCGTGAAGATCTCCGCCACGCCCTTCTCCTTCAGCGGCGCGATGTCCGCCTCGGGGATGATGCCGCCGCCGAAGACCAGGATGTCCGCCGCGTCCCGCTGCTCGAGCAACTCGATGACCGCCGCGAAGAGCGTGTTGTGCGCCCCGGAGAGGATGGACAGGCCGATCGCGTCGGCGTCCTCCTGGATCGCGGTGTCGACGATCTGCTCGGGGGTCTGGTGGAGCCCGGTGTAGATCACCTCCATACCGGCGTCGCGCAGCGCCCGCGCGATCACCTTGGCCCCGCGATCGTGGCCGTCGAGCCCCGGCTTGGCCACCACCACGCGGATCGGTCCGGCTGCCACACCCATCACTGCCTCCATGAAGCGACTACATCCATCCGTACCGACAAGTACCGCACACATCACACGGACGCCCCGGCCCGAACCGGTCCGAGAAGTGAACGAACGTTATCTCCAGCATCCCGCAACCGGCAGTTTCGCGGGGTGGAGGGAGGGGGAAATCACACGGTGGGACACGTTCATCGCGCAGCGTTCCCGGGCCCCGGAGCCCGCACACCGTGTGCTCGTGCGGCACATGGGCATCGGTGGGAACATGCGCATAAGGGATCCGCACCGAGGTCGGCGTTCCACCGCGCTCCCTCCTCACACCGCACCCGCGCACCGTCGACCGCTCTCGAAGCGACATCCCATGAGGGCACACGGGGGACGAGGCTGTCCTTCCGCGTGCCGACAGGAGGTCGGCCATGAAGGTCACCGAGGCAGCACTCCCCTTCCTGCCGCTCTGCCGGCGTCTTCTGCCGGCCCGGCTGGCGGATCTCTCCCTGACCCTGCTGAAGGCGACCGCCCTGGAGCTGGCGATCCTGGCGGGCCACCTCCTGCTCTATCCCGCCGGCATCATCCAGGAGCGACGCGGCTCCTCCCGCCCCGCGCTGCCGGCACCGGACGGCGCGGCACAACTGCCGACGGAGGCCAAACCCCCGGTCGTGCTGCTGCACGGCTTCATCGACAACCGCTCGGTCTTCGTCCTGCTGCGGCGCAGCCTGGCCCAGCACGGCAGGCAGCAGGTGGAGTCGCTCAACTACTCCCCGCTGACCTGCGACATCCGGATCGCCGCCGAACTGCTCGGACGGCACATCGAGCAGGTGTGCGAGCGCGCGGGCAGCCGTCAGGTGGATGTGGTCGGACACAGCCTCGGCGGGCTGATCGCCCGGTACTACGTGCAGCGGCTGGGCGGTGACAGCCGGGTGCGCACGCTCGTCACGCTCGGCACGCCGCACTCCGGAACGCGGGTCGCCCGGCTGGCCAACGCGCACCCCATCGTGCGCCAGATGCGCCCCGGCTCACCGGTGCTCGAAGAGCTCGCGCTGCCCTCACCCGGCTGCCGCACCCACTTCGTCGCCTTCTGGAGCGACCTCGACCACATCATGGATCCGCTGGACGCGGCGTGCATCGAGCACCCGGACCTCACCGCGGTGAACGTGCGGGTGAGCGGCGTCGGCCACCTCGCCCTGCCCGTGCACCCGGCCGTGGCGAGCGGCATACGGCAGGCACTGGACACGGCGCACCCCGGGGAGCCGTCCACCGGCCGCGCGAACGGCCTGACGGTGGCGTGAGGACGGCTCGGGCGCGACACGCCCGGCACCCGTCCGCACCGACCCGTGCATCACGAGCGTCCACATCCGAACAACAACGGTCCGACACGGGCGACTTACGGACGCGCCACCCCCACAACCTCGAACAGGTTTCGAACAAAGTGCCAAGACCGCGCCCGCCGTCCCCCAAAACACGGCCGAATGCCCGTTTCCTGCGCGCGTGAAACCTGGGGAAGATTGTCGTGCCCGCGTACCGCCGGGTACAGTCGCCGCACTGCTCTGGCAGCCCCTGTTGTCGAGGCGAAAGAGAAGTTGGTGAACGACCGTCACCCGTCGGGGACCATGGCCCCGGCTCCGGCTTCCGATGCCGCCTCGGCGCCCTACGCGTCGTACGGCGCCCAGGAAGCCCCGTACGGCGGCTTCACCGGCTACGGCGGCTACGACGCCACCGCTTTCGGCGCCACGCACTTCGGCACCGGCCACACCACCGGCAGCTTCGCCGCCGACCCCCTCTTCGGGGACCTCCCGGGCAGCGGCCCCGACACGGGCGCCTACGACTCCGGACAGTGGTCCACGGCCGGCCAGGACACCGGGCACCACGACGCGTACGGGGTCCAGAGCCCCGTCGGCTACGACACCGGCGGCTACGACGCGACCGCCTGGACCACCGGCCACCAGATGCCGGTGATCCCCGCGCAGGGCGCCTCGCCCGAGACGAGCGGCCAGTGGGACGCAGGCACCTGGCTCCAGCCGGACGGGTCCGGGAACGCCGGGGACGGCACCCAGCAGTGGGGCTGGGGCACCCAGATCTTCGACAGCGGCGTCCACGACGCCACGCAGTGGAACTCCGGCGGCGACACCACGGCCGCGACGTCCGGCCCGGACAGCCATGAGCAGATGTCGCAGATGTCGGAGTCCTTCGGGCAGGACGCGTACGGCGGCCCCGACACCCGCGCCGGCCAGGACGGCTACGAGCAGGGCGGGTACGACCAGGACGCCCCCGAGTCCTCCGCCGCCGACGGGCCCGCCCCGGGCGAGCCGGGGGACACCGGTGAACTGCCCGCGGTCTCCCTGCTCGACGACCAGGAGGAGATCCTCCCCGTCCCGCAGCCGCGCCCCGGTTCACGCGCCGCGTCCCGCTCCCGCCGCCGTACGCCCCCCAAGCGCTCCGCGCTGCTGACGGTGGCCGTGCCCTCCGCGTGCGTGATGGGCGTCGCCGGCATCGCCGCCGCCTCGGTGGGCGATCTGGCCGAGGACGGCGGCCAGGAGAAGACCACCGCGGCCGACGCCCAACCGGTCGCGCCGTCCGCCGCCAACGTCAAGCTGGACACCCAGCTGGAGAGCCTCGCCGCCGGCGCCGACGACTTCGCCGACCGGGCCAGCCGCACCCAGGAGCGCATCGACCTCAAGGCGCAGCAGGAGACCGAGCGCAGGCGGGCGGCGGAGGAGGCGGCCCGCAAGGAGCGGCTGCGTCCGAAGTTCGCGCTCCCGGTCGCGCGGCACGGCCTCAGCGCCTACTACGGCCAGTCCGGCATCAACTGGATGTCCGTCCACACCGGCATCGACTTCCCCGTCTCCTACGGCACCCCGGTGCTGGCCGCGACCGACGGCACGGTCCGCACGCAGTACAACTCCGCCTACGGCAACATGATGATCGTCACGGCGAAGGACGGCACGGAGACGTGGTATTGCCACCTCTCCAGCTACCAGATCCCCTCCGGTTCGACCGTGAAGGCCGGCGACCACATCGCGTTCTCCGGGAACTCGGGCAACTCGACCGGCCCGCACCTGCACTTCGAGGTGCGGCCGGGCGGCGGCTCGGCGATCGACCCGCTCTCCTGGCTGCGCAGCCACGGCCTCGACCCGTCGTAGGAACGCCCCCCGACGGGCCGTCACCCGCGGCCGCTACAGCTTCTCCACCGGCGCGTACCGCAGCAGCAGCCGCTTGGGCTTGGTGTCGCCGAAGTCGATCGTCGCCTCCGCGTTGGCCCCCGAACCCTTCACCGCGACCACGGTGCCGAGGCCGAACTGGTCGTGCGTCACCCGGTCCCCGACCGCCAGCGACACCACCGGCTTGTCCGCCGTCCGGCGGGTGGCGAAGCCGGAGGCACCCGAGGCCGACGAGCGGGAGCGGGACGACGACAGCGAGGCCGCCACCCCCGAGGCCGGACCGGAGGAGACGGGCGCGCTCGGCCCCGTCCGCTTCCACTCCACGTGGGCGGCCGGGATCTCCTCCAGGAACCGGGAGGGCGGGTTGTACGACGGCTGGCCCCACGCGCTGCGCAGGGTCGACCGGGTGAGGTACAGCCGCTCCCGCGCGCGCGTGATGCCGACGTACGCCAGGCGCCGCTCCTCCTCCAGCTCCTTGGTCTGGCCGAGGGCGCGCATGTGCGGGAAGACGCCGTCCTCCATGCCGGTCAGGAAGACGACCGGGAACTCCAGGCCCTTGGCGGTGTGCAGGGTCATCAGCGTGATGACTCCGGAGCCGTCCTCGTCCTCGTCGGGGATCTGGTCGGAGTCGGCGACCAGGGCGACCTGCTCCAGGAAGTCGGACAGGGCGACCTGCTCCCCCTCGCCTCGCTCCTGCTCGAACTCCAGGGCGACCGCCGCGAGTTCCTGGAGGTTCTCGATGCGGGTCTCGTCCTGCGGGTCGGTGGACGCCTGCAACTCGGCGAGGTAACCGGTGCGTTCCAGGATCGCCTCCAGGACCGTCGCCGGTCCCGCGCCGGACTCGACGACCGTACGGAGGTCCTCCATCAGCGTGTTGAACCGCTTCACGGCGTTCGCCGACCGGGCGGCCATCCCGTACGCCTCGTCGACGCGCTTCAGGGCCTGCGGGAAGCTGATCCGCTCGCGCTGGGCGAGGGCGTCGATCATGGCCTCCGCGCGCTCGCCGATGCCCCGCTTGGGCACGTTGAGGATGCGGCGCAGCGGCACCGAGTCCTCCGGGTTGGCCAGCACCCGCAGATAGGCCAGGACGTCCCGGACCTCCTTGCGCTCGTAGAAGCGGACCCCGCCGACCACCTTGTAGGGCAGGCCGACGCGGATGAAGATCTCCTCGAAGACACGGGACTGGGCGTTGGTGCGGTAGAAGACGGCGACATCGCCCGCCTTGGCCTCGCCCGCGTCCGTGAGGCGGTCTATCTCGTCGGCGACGAACTGCGCCTCGTCGTGCTCGGTGTCGGCGACGTAGCCGGTGATCCGCGCGCCGGAGCCGGCGTTGGTCCACAGGTTCTTCGGGCGGCGCGACTCGTTGCGCTCGATGACCGCGTTGGCCGCGCTGAGGATGGTCTGGGTGGAGCGGTAGTTCTGCTCCAGCAGGATCGTCGTCGCGTCCGGGTAGTCCTCCTCGAACTGGAGGATGTTGCGGATCGTCGCGCCGCGGAAGGCGTAGATCGACTGGTCGGCGTCGCCCACCACGCACAGCTCGGCGGGCGGCACCTCTGCCTCCGGCGGCACGTCGACGGGGTGCTCGGAGGCGCTCCCGACGAGCTCGCGGACCAGGGCGTACTGGGCGTGGTTGGTGTCCTGGTACTCGTCGACCAGGACGTGCCGGAAGCGGCGGCGGTAGTGCTCGGCGACGTCCGGGAAGGCGCGCAGCAGATTGACTGTCGTCATGATCAGGTCGTCGAAGTCGAGGGCGTTGGCCTCGCGCAGCCGCGACTGGTACAGCGCGTAGGCCTGGGCGAGGGTCTTCTCGAAACCGTCGCTCGCCTGGGCGGCGAAGTCCTCCTCGTCGATCAGCTCGTTCTTCAGGTTGCTGATCTTGGCGCTGAACGACTTCGGCGGGAAGCGCTTGGGGTCGAGGTCCAGGTCGCGGCAGACCAGGGCCATCAGCCGCTTGGAGTCGGCCGCGTCGTAGATCGAGAACGACGACGTGAAGCCGAGCTTCTTGGACTCGCGGCGCAGGATGCGCACACACGCGCTGTGGAACGTCATGACCCACATGGCGCCCGCGCGCGGGCCGACGAGCTGCTCGACGCGCTCCTTCATCTCCCCCGCGGCCTTGTTGGTGAAGGTGATCGCGAGGATCTGGCCCGGGTGGACGCCGCGCTCGGCCAGCAGGTGGGCGATGCGGTGGGTGAGCACGCGGGTCTTGCCGGAACCGGCGCCGGCCACGATGAGCAGGGGGCTGCCGGAGTGCACGACGGCGGCACGCTGGTTGTCGTTGAGCCCCTCCAGCAGCGCGGCGGTGTCGATCACCGGGCGCGGGGCGCCGTCGCGGTAGTGGGTGTCCCGGTCCGGCGGCACGTCGAACCTCCCGCCGAACAGATCGTCCGGAACGGTCTCCGGCACATGATCGTCCTCGGGCGGCGGCGGGGTTTCGTCCGCGGGGCCCCGCTGGGCCTGGAGGTCCGCCAGGAAGCTGTCGTCAAAGAGGCTGCTCATCGCTCTCCGAGTCTAGGGCGCCGCACCGACAACCCGGGGCCGCCCCGGGAACATCCCCGGTTTCCGCCCGCACACGCCGCCGGAGTCCGCCCGCCGCCCGGCCGCGTACCCGCCGGTACCGGGACCTCACCCTGAGTGACCCGCCGCACAAGGTCACAAAAATGTATCGGGCATATCACCCATCAACCTTCACAGGCGCCACACCAGTTGGCTACGGTGCGGGCGGGCCGTACGACCCCCACCGGCGAACCTCGCCGGGCCGCGCGGCCCCCGCCGAGTCCGTCCCTGTCCCTCGTGGCAGCCGGAGCCGGGGACCCACCGAGACACATGGGGTGAATCGGCCCACTCCCTCGCGGAGCGGCCGTAGGGCAACCCTTCCAAGCACCACCGCCCGAACCCTCCCCCAGAGCCCTGACGGCCTGGGAGGGACCCCCACCGCTAACCCGGTAGGCGGAACACTGGAAGGAGTCGCCTCCCTTGGCGTCGCACCGCAAGTCGCGCACCCCCGGCACCCGCGTGGCAGGCATACGGACCCCGGCCCTCGCCACGGCCGCCCTGACCTCCGTGGCCCTGCTCTCCCAGACGGCCGACGCCGTCCCCACGGACGACGACAAGCCGAGTCTGGAGGAGGTCGAGAAGAAGGTCGGCGACCTCTACCGCCAGGCGGAGTCGGCGACCGAGAAGTACAACGGGGCCAAGGAGAAGACGGCCAAGCAGCGCAAGCGTGTCGACACCCTGCTCGACGACGTCGCCAAGCGCACCGACAAGCTCAACGACGCGCGGGAGGAACTCGGTTCCTTCGCCGCCGCCCAGTACCGCACCGGTGCGAACGTCCCGGACACCGCGACCTTCCTGCTCGCGGACACGCCGCAGGACATCTTCGACCAGCGCCAGGTGATGGACCGGATGACCGGCCGCCAGAAGCAGGCGGTCGACGACTACATCACCCAGCAGTCCGAGACGATGAAGAAGCGCAAGGAGGCCACAGAGAGCCTCGAGACGCTCACGGAGTCGCAGGACGATCTGAAGAAGGCCAAGGCCAAGGTCCAGAAGAAGCTCACCGACGCGCGTGAGCTGCTGTCGAAGCTGACCGCCGAGGAGAAGGCACGGCTTGCGGCGATCGAGAAGAAGAAGGAGCAGGAGGCCGCCCGCAAGGCCGCCGAGCTGGCCCGGAAGCAGGCCGCCGAGCAGCAGGCCCAGGAGGAGGCCGCCCGGCAGGAGAGCGGCTCGGGCACCTCGGAGTCCTCCGGCTCGGCCACCCCGCCGTCCTCCACCTCGACGGACTCCTCGTACGCCACCAAGGCCGAGAAGGCGCTCGCCTTCGCCCGCGCGCAGATCGGCAAGCCGTACGTCTGGGGCGCCACCGGCCCCGGCTCCTACGACTGCTCCGGCCTCACCCAGGCCGCCTGGAAGGCCGCCGGCGTCACCCTCCCGCGCACCACCTACGACCAGGTCAACGCGGGAACGACGGTCCCCGTCTCCGAGGCCCAGCCCGGTGACCTGGTCTTCTTCTACGCCGACGTCACCCACGTGGGGATCTACATCGGCAACGGCATGATGATCCACGCCCCGAAGCCGGGCACCTACGTCCGCGAGGAGTCGATCTTCTACGACGGCGAGTCCTCGATCCACAGCGTGGTGCGCCCCGCCTGAGCGGCTGCACGGCCGCTGTGGACCGTCGGATCCCCGGCGATCCGTCGTCCCCTCGTCATCTGTGACGGTCTGCTGAGAACCGGTCCGTGGCAGCTGGCGCATGGGGCGCCGGCACTACTCGGACCGACGCCACCCCATGAGTCGCTCCCATTGCTCGATGAGTCCATCGGCGTGAAAGGTGCCTGGTCAGGCTTCGCCGCCTCGTACGCCCGGGTACCGAACCTGGACGCGGCCATCACGGTGGGACCAGGCCGGACGGGCCGGTATCAGCTGAGGTCCATCTCGTCCCCGTCGATCTCCATCGGCTCGGGCGAGGTGGCCCTCGACGTGGCCCCGCCCCCGAAATTTTCCCTGGCGATGTTCGCCAGGTTGTCGCGCAGGGCCGGGATACGAGGATCGCCCGCCTTGATGGCCGGGTGGAGGTTTCGGTCCCAGTAGGCCTCGACATCGGCGAGTGAACTGCACCCGACCCCCCTCAGGAGGCCGACAATCTGACTGTCGTCGCCCTTGAGCCTCGCGATGTCGGGCTTCTGGATCATCCGGTCCAGGTAGTTGAGTATCATTTCCTCGCGCGAGATCTTGTCACCCGTAACGACGGCATCTCCTTCCGTCTGCATCGATTCCTTCAGGTCGTACGGATTGTTGAATGCCGTGGTCTCGCTGGACACATCGAACTGGAACTCAGGCACCCGCTGATTCCTGCAATAGATGCTCAGGAGGTTGCCGCCCTGGCCACTGAGCTGTCCGGACCAGTCGCCCGAAGCCTGCATCTCGGCCAACAGGCGGTGCATGTTGTCGCCGTTCGACACATCGATGTCGATGTCCTGCGGTGCCCGGGGTCCTCCGTAGATGTACCCGATGAGGCTGCCACCGAACCGGTAACCAACCTCAATGCTGCGCATCCAGCTGTCGAACTCCCGCAAGACGTACATGAGTTTATTCCACACGGGCTCTTGCTGACGAGCCAGTTCCGGCTGCTCGGCCCTCAACGCCGCAAACCGCTCTTCCAAGGCTGACAGCGTGAAATTGATCCTGGACCCCTCCGGGGCGGCGGTACCTCCGCCCGCCGGTGTCCGCTGCACCACCTGGCTGTACGCCTGGTTGCCGATGGCGCGCTGCAATATTCTGGCCGAATGCGGACTACCGGGCATCCGCGCGGCGGTCGCCGCAGCGTCGTCGACACCGCGGACCACCGGACGAGGAACCCCGGACCGCCGGGCCTGGTGGCGTTCGCCTTGAGCTTGCATGATCCGTCCTCGTGTCGGGGGCAGAGCTTGTGGGCATGTAGCCTCTCACACGCACGAGTTGGCCTGTCCGCAAGCACCACACCTGCCAGGTGGCCCCGCAGGTCTCCCACCTCATCGGCTCCGTGGGCGATCCGTGCCTCGGATCAGCAACGGTCAGGTCCACAGCACGGCGATGAAGACGTTCGTCACGGTCAGCAGGCCGACCAGTCCGAACAGGCCCTTGTCCACCTTCTCGTCGTCCCGCTTCACATAGACCAGGCCGAGGATCACGATCAGCAGGGCCAGCTTCACGCCGATCTTGATGTTGTCGACGGAGTAGTCCTGCGCCTGGTTGAGGCCGACCAGGGCGACGCCGGTGACCAGCATCGTCAGCGCGCCGTGCAGCATCGCCGGGCTGAAGCGGGCGGTGCCCTCCCCCATCGCCTTCATCTGGGTGAGGAAACCACCGAGCAGCGACGCGATGCCGATGATGTGCAGACCGACGAAGAGGTGGATGAGTGTGTCCATGGGGCCGGAGCCTAGCCACCCCCGCCCCATAGCACTCCGGCGCCCTCGCCTCCCCCTCCTCCACCACATCGGTCATCACTCAGAGTGAAGACGACGCGGTCGAGGCGGAATACCGGTCACTTACGGTCACCCGCTGGTCCGCTCACGCCACTTCCGCACAACCCGTTACCCGGGCCGCGCGGCGGGGCCTAGCGTCCTCCCCCAGGTGACCGGCGCTCCATCGCCGCCCGGACCAGGGGCGGCAGCCGGACACCACCGCCGAAGAGGTCCGGCGGCGGACGGCTCCCCTGTGCACCCCGCCGCCGGACCGCCCGCGGCGGTCGTGGACGAGGAGGGCAGTCGAGGTGGCAGCGCACCGCAGGTCCCGACAGCGCTCGGGGGGCGGCCACACGGCCCGCACGGCCGCCACCATCGCCCTCGCCGGCGCGGCCACCGCGACGGGCCTGGACGGGACCGCCCAGGCCGCGCCCCGGCCGTCGCCGGAGCAGGTCAGGTCCGATGTCGACCGGCTCCACCGCGAGGCGGAGGCCGCCACCGAGAAGTACAACGGCGCGAAGGAGAAGGCGGAGTCCGCGCAGCGGCGGCTGCGCGATCTGCAGGACGAGTCGGCCCGCAGGAAGGACCGTCTCAACGACGCGCGCGCCGCCCTCGGTTCGGTCGCGGCGGCGCAGTACCGCAGCGGGGGCCTCGACCCCGCCCTGCAGCTCATTCTGTCCGAGGACCCGGACGGCTATCTGGACGGCACCGCCCTCGCCGAGCGCGCGGGCACCCGCCACCGCGCGGAGGTGGGGCGGGTCCGCACGCAGCTCCGGGAGATCGAGCAGTTGCGCGGCGCGGCCCGCGTGGAGGCGAAGTCGCTGACGGCCCGCCGCGCCGAGATGCAGCGGCACAAGAAGACAATCACCGGCAAGCTGACCGCCGCCCGCCGGCTGCTGGACCGGCTGCCCCCCGAACACCGCGCGAAGACCACCGGCGCCGCACGCCCCGCCACGGCCCCCGGCTCCGTCACCGCACAGGCCCCGGGCCCGCGTGCCGCGCAGGCCGTCGCCTACGCCTACCGCAAGCTCGGCAGCCCTTACGTCTGGGGCGCCACCGGCCCGGACGCCTTCGACTGCTCGGGCCTCGTCCAGGCCGCCTACCGCGCCGCGGGCGTCTCCCTGCCGCGCACCACTTACGCCCAGATCGACGCGGGCCGCCGCGTCGCCCGCTCCGAACTGCTCCCCGGCGACCTGGTCTTCTTCTACTCCGGCATCAGTCACGTCGGCATCTACGTCGGCGACGGCCGGATGATCCACGCCCCGAACCCCTCGGCCCCCGTCCGGGTCGCCCCGATCGACGAGATGCCGTTCGCGGGCGCGACGCGGGTGAGCTGAGCGGCCCGTGCGCGGCGGCTCACACCAGTCGCCGCGCCGTCGCCCAGCGGGTCAGTTCGTGCCGGTTGGACAGCTGGAGCTTGCGCAGCACCGCGGAGACATGGGACTCGACCGTCTTCACCGAGATGAACAGCTGTTTGGCGATCTCCTTGTACGCGTACCCGCGGGCGATCAGCCGCAGCACCTCCCGCTCGCGCTGGGTGAGGCGGTCGAGGTCCTCGTCGACCGGCGGGGCGTCGGTGGAGGCGAACGCGTCCAGCACGAAGCCGGCCAGCCGCGGCGAGAACACCGCGTCCCCCTCCTGGACCCGGAAGATCGAGTCGACCAGGTCGGTCCCGGTGATCGTCTTGGTGACGTATCCGCGGGCACCGCCCCGGATCACCCCGATCACGTCCTCCGCCGCGTCCGACACGGACAGGGCGAGGAACCGCACCGGCTGCTCCGTGTCCCCCATCAACGGGGCGCAGCGGCGCAGCACCTCGACACCGCCGCCGCCGGGCAGGTGCACGTCGAGCAGGACCACCTCGGGCCGGGTCGCGGTGATGACGGTGACCGCCTGGTCGACGTCGGCGGCCTCGCCGACCACCTCGACCCCCGTCTGCTCGGTCTGTCCGATCTCGGCCTGGACCCCCGTGCGGAACATGCGGTGGTCGTCGACGAGGACGACCCGCACCCGACGCCCGGCGGACTCGGCCCCCTGCGCTGTGTTCGCCTCGGTCGGCTCGCTCATGACGTCTTCTCCGCCCTCTCCATCTCCAGTTCGACCTCCGTGCCGCCGTCGGGCACCGCGCGCAGCCGCGCCGTGCCGCCGTTGCGCTCCATGCGGCCGATGATCGATTCTCTGACGCCCATGCGGTCGGCGGGTATCGAGTCCAGGTCGAAGCCCGGGCCCCGGTCCCGGACCGACACGAAGACCGTCCTCCCCTCGACTTCGGCGTAGACCTGAACCGCGCCTCCCTCGCCACCGTACTTGGCCGCGTTGACCATTGCTTCCCGCGCGGCCTGCATCTGTGCGCCGATTCTCTCGTCGAGCGGGCAGTCGCCGACCACCACGACCTCCAGCGGGACGCCGTGCTTGTCCTCGACCTCGGCGGCATTGCGCTTCACGGCCTCGGCGAGGGTGGTGGGCTCGTCGTCCTCGTCCTTGCCGTTGCCCTCCGGTTTGTAGAGCCAGTTGCGCAGGTCGCGCTCCTGGGCGCGGGCGAGGCGGCGCACCTCGCCCGGGTGGTCCGCGTTGCGCTGGATCAGGGTCAGGGTGTGCAGCACCGAGTCGTGGACATGGGCGGCGACCTCCGCGCGCTCCTGCGCGCGGATGCGCATCAGGCGCTCCTCGGAGAGGTCCTGCGTCATGCGGACGAGATACGGGCCCGCGAGCAGGGTTATGCCCACCAGCACCGCGAGGGCGGCCTGGAGCACCGAGCCGAGGTGGGTGCCGGAGCCCCGCAGCACGAAGATGCCCGAGGCGCCCGCCGTCACCAGCAGCACCCCGGCCACGGCGCGCAGCAGGGTCACCGTACGGCGGCGCCGGCCGACCTCCATCCAGCGGGCCCGGCGCGCGTTGTCCGCCTGCCGCCACACCAGGGCGACGCCCGCGCCGACCAGGACGGTCGGCCAGAGATAGGCCCTCGTGCCGTTGCTCAGGTCGACGCTGCCCACGAAGACCATGGCCACGACGACCATGAGGAGCAGGGCGACGATCTGGCCCTTGTCGGGCCTGCGGGTGACGAGTCTGCGCCGGCCGTCGGGCGCGGTCTCGGTCGTCACCGGCGAGGCCGGCCTCTGCGCGTCCACTCCGCCCACACCGAGCGGCACGAAGAACCAGAAGGCGGCGTACAGCAGCGCGCCGAGGCCGTCGGCCGTGAACAGCCCGATGAAGACCAGGCGCACCCAGATCACGGGCAGCCCGAGATGTCCGGCGAGCCCCCGCGCCACGCCCCCGAGCCAGCGTCCGTCACTGCTGCGGTAGAGCTTGCGCGGCGGCCGCGGCTCGGCGAGTGGCGCTGCGGCGGCTTCCGACATGCCACCGATGGTCACACGCCCGCGGTGCCGGAGCATCAGGGTAGTCCCCGGAGACTCCCCTGATCTCCCGCCCGTCCCCCTCGAACACTCCCCTGCCCGCCCTCAGGGACCGATATCAGGGTCCGTCCAGGGTCATGCCGACTGCCGCCGCGGCGACTCGCCCGTCACCATGGACCCATGACCGATCACCAGCACGCCGCGGGCCCGCCCCGCACGCAGGCGGGCGCGCCCGGACAGGAGGAGGCGGCCGCCGCTCCGCCGGGCGACACCGACGAGCGGTTCCGGCGCGACCGCCGGCACCAGATGCTCGGCGGGGTGTGCGCGGGCCTGGGCCGGCACTGCGACATGGACCCGGTGATCTTCCGGATCACGCTCGCGGTCCTGTCCGCCACCGGCGGCATCGGCCTGATCTTCTACGGCTTCACCTGGCTCTTCGTCCCCTACGACGACGACGAGGAGAACGAGGTCCGCCGGCTGCTGACCGGCCGGGTCGACGGCCACACCCTGACGGCCGTGCTGTTCGCGCTGGTCGGCTGCGGCGTCTTCCTCACCATGCTGAGCAACGACGGCGTGCTGAGCTTCGCGACCATACTGGCCCTGCTGCTTGCCGGCGCGGGGTACTGGTCGCGGCGGCGCGGCGCCCCCAGCCCCGACCACCTCGCCGCCCAGGCCGTCGCCGACGCCCCGCCGGAGCCGCAGGCGCCGCCGGCCGCCGGCGCGTACCCCTCCTGGTGGCGCGACCCCATCGTGAAGGACGGCACCCATGTCGGCGGGACGGGCTATCTGTGGGGCCCCCGGGACTCCCGCGACCTGGACATCGCCGCCGCCGTCAGCATCGGCCTCGACTCCCGCGCCCGGGACAAGGTCCACGCACCGCGGCCGCCGAAGCCGCGCGGCCCCCGCGGCATCGGCGGCTGGGTCTTCCTGCTGGCCCTGCTCGCCGCGGGCCTCGGCACCGGCCTGACCTGGGAGTCGCAGCCCCTCGGCGTCACCCTGCAGACCGGCCTCGCCTGCGCGCTCGCTGTCTTCGGCATCGGCGTGGCGGTGAGCGCGTTCCTGGGCCGCACGGGAGCGGGATCGATCGTCCTGGCGGTCATCACGGCGGGCCTGCTCGCCGGCTCGGCCGCGATCCCCGAAGACATCGGCACCGACTGGACACGCACCACGTGGGAGCCGACCTCGGTCACGCAGATACGCCCGCTCTACGACCTGGGAGCGGGCCAGGGGGAACTGGACCTGTCCGCGATCCGCGTCCCCGAGAACGACACGGTGGAGACACAGGCCGATGTCGGTCTGGGCCGGCTCCATGTGATCGTGCCCAGGGACGTGACCGTGAAGCTGAGCATCGACGTGGGCCTGGGTGACATCCGGCTCCCGGGCGACGGGCAGGAGGACGTGGACGTGGCCCCCGGTCAGCACAAGAGGGTCACCCTGGAGCCGCCGCCGGGCGCCGGGAAGGCGGGCACGCTCGACCTCGATCTCCGGGTCGGCGCGGGACAGGCGGAGGTGAGCCGTGCTACGTCATGAGTTCCAGCCCGGCCGGCTGATCGCCGGTGCGTTCCTCACCCTCGCGGGGGTGACCTACGCCGGGGACGCGGGCGGCGCCTGGGAGACCCCGTGGTTCGTGGTGATCCCGCTCGTCATGGGCGGGCTCTGCCTGGCCGGCGCGGTGGGCTTCCTGACCGGCCTCGCCCGTCGCCGCCGCGGCAGGGCGCCCACGGGCTGACCCGGCGCCGCGGAGCTACCGGTAGTCCCCCGTCCGCCGCCGGCGCCGCTCCCGGAGCGCGGCGTCCACGGACAGCAGCGGGGCGCCCGCCAGCACCAGCGGGGTCCAGGCCATGAGGTACGGGAGGTCGTTGCCGTAGTAGTACGGATCGGCGGCCCAGCTCACGGTCAGCCACAGGCTGAGGGAGATCAGCGCACCGCCGAGTGCGGCCAGGCGGGTGAGCAGTCCGAGCAGCGCGCCTATCCCGACGGCCAGTTCACCGAAGGCGATGGCGTAACCGAAGGCGACGGGGCTCTCCAGCGCCATGTCGATCATCGCGGGGATGGCGGAGGAGTCACGGACGCCGCGCATCATGTCACCGATGGAACCGGCGCCGGAGTCCTTCATGAACGCGCTGTCGGTGAGTTTGTCCAGGCCGGCGTAGACGAAGGTGACGCCGAGGAAGAGGCGCAGGGGTACCAGCGCGTAGCGGGAGGCGAGGTCCCGCCAGTTTCTGTCGCCGTCGAGATGCGGGGGGTTGGTGTGCGCGCGCATGCCGTGGCTCATCGCTGAGTGCCGCCCTTCACTGCGGTCCCGGGGCCTCCTCCACGAACCATACGTACGACAATCCGGAGCGCCTCAACCCTGTTGCGCGGGGTTTTTCTGTGGGGGGTGTGTCCGGACGGGGCCGTCGGCCCGTGGCAGCGACCGCCCGCGGACCGCGCGCCCTCGTCACTCCGTCACGTCGATCGTGTAGCGGTTCGTCTCCACTCCCGCTGCCGTCACGACCTGGACGTCCACGCGGCCCGGTTCCACGTCCGCCGGTACGGGTACCGTCAGCAACGCGTCCGTCGGGTTGTCGAAGCCGCCCGTGACCGGAACCAGCGGGACATGCACGTTCACCGCCCCCACGCGCACCACCATCCGCGACAGCCGGTCGGCCCCCTGCGCCCCCACCGGCACGAACCCGGCCCCCCGGATCTCGATGTCGTCCCCGGTGCGGATCGGCGCGTCCAGATCGCCCGCCTCCCGTGCCCGCACCACCGACAGAATGACCGGACGCCCGCCCTCGGCGTACTTCCCCGCGAGATACGTCCCCGCCGACACCAGCACCACCACCGCGAGCCCCCACGGCAGGTCCGGCAACTGGTCCGGCCGCCGCGCCAGCCGCACCGCCGCGAACGCCAGGGCGACCCCGCCGATCACGACGTACTGGATGTCGGCGAAGCTGCCCCGGCCCGAGTCGTCGGTCAGCAGATCCGCCGCCCTGGGCCGGTACGCCCGCACCTTCTGCAGCCGCTGTCCCTGCACCCGCAGTCCGACGACCCGCCGCACCAGCACGGCGATCCCGCAGACCACGGCCAGCACCGTCACCACGCCCGCGCCCCGGGCCAGTTCGAGCCCGTCGATCAGCGCGTCCCGCTCCCGCTCACCGGACGCGGCCGCCAGCCGCCCCACCAGGACGAGCACCGCGAACGCCACGAACAGCACCCAGGACGCGGCCACCGCGCGAGACGTGGAGAGCCGGTTGTCCTCACCGATCACCGGTGCCAGCGCACCGCCACGGTCCCGGTGGAACCACGAAGCGGCGGTGAGCGCGCCGGCCACCACCACCGCGGCCAGCAGACCGGCGCTGCGCGCCGCGGTCCACCCCGCGCCGATCGCCGTGAGCGCCTGTCCGAGGAGCAGCAGCACCACGGCCGCCCACACCACGACGGCGGTGCGCCGCCACAGCCGTTCCAGCCACGCCGCGCCCTCGGCCCGTCCCCGCTCGGCGACGGCCTCCGCGGCCTGGGTCAGCTCCTCCGACACCCACTGCCGGGAGGCCGACGCGGAGTGGGCCACGGCGGCCGGCACCCCCTGCCCGGCCGCGTACTCGTCCCGCTTCAGCAGAAACGCCGCGACGGCACGCCGATGTCCCTCACGTGCCCCGTGCGGACAGTCGCCGCAGGTGCAGCCGCCCTCGTGCGGGCCCGTGTCCACGCCGCCCTGCCTCGCTTCCTGCACCGCCACGCCCGAAGCCCGCCCTTTCCCGCCATCCATCGAAACCACGACACAAGTCCCCGCTGACGCAAGCGAATTGTGCCCTACCGCACACCCTTCACGACCGGCGGCCCCGGTCAGTGCGAGTGAATTCCCGAACGCCGGGTTGACCCCGGCCGCTCAGCCCAGCAGATCCGGCTCGCTCCGGGTGATCTCCTGCCACATCGGCTGGTAGTTGATCCACGCCACGAGGTCCCCACCGAGCTGCTCACGCGTGGCGACCGCCTGCCGGTGGTCGATGAGGACGGGCCGGCCCGCGGCCCGCGCCATGAGCTGCACCTGGCAGGACCGCTCCATCGTCATGAACCACCAGGCCGCCGCGTCCACCGAGTCCCCCACGGTGAGCAGCCCGTGGTTGCGCAGCACCAGCGCCTTGTGGGAGCCGAGCGTACCGGCGATCCGCCGCCCCTCCTCGGCGTCGACGGTGACGCCGCTGTAGGCGTCGTAGAGGGCGTGGTCCTCGTAGAACGCGCAGCTCTCCTGGGTGAGGGGGTCCAGCAGGTCGCCGAGTGCGGCGAGGGCCCGCCCGTGCACGGAGTGGCAGTGGGCGACGGCGACGACGTCGGGCCGTGCGGCGTGCACCTGGGCGTGCACGGTGAACGCGGCCTGGTTGACGTGGTGGCCGCCCTCGACGACCTGCCCGTCCTGGTTGGCGAGCACCAGGTCGCTCACGGTGACGTGCCGGAAGGGCATCCCGAACGGATTGACCCAGAAGCAGTCGCTGTACTCCGGGTCGCGTGCCGTGATGTGCCCCGACACACCGTCCTCGTAGCCGAGCCGCCCGAAGAGCCGCAGCGCGCCCGCGAGCCGTTCCTTGCGGTGCCGGCGCTCGTCCTCGACCGACTCGTGCATGGGCGGCATGGCGAAGCGCAGCTTGTCGGTGGGCAGCGGCATGGGCGGCGTGGGCCTCCCGTGCATAAGTCCTCCCGCGGGGGGTTTGCGTACGAGGCGGAAGTTACCGGCGGGGCGCCCCGGACGACAGCTCTGTTCCGTAACACCGGGCACCCATCGCGCCCCGACCCAGCGCCCCGCGAACCGAACACCCCGACACGAACGGGGATACCCGACACAGGATGTCCGCTTTCGGCGCCACACTCCCCCCATGAGCACAGACACGGGCATGAACTGGGCGGCCTTCACCGCGGCCGAACCGGAGCTGGCGAAGACCGTCGAGCAGCGCTTCACCGCGTACACCCACCACGTTCTCGCGACCCTGCGCAAGGACGGCTCACCGCGCACCACGGGCCTGGAGGTCCGCTTCCTCGACGGTGAGCTCTGGTTCGGCATGATGCCGGACTCGCTCAAGGCGCTCGACCTGCGCCGCGACCCGCGCTTCGCGCTCCAGGCGAACCCGGGCGAGGGGACGGGCATGGGCGGCGGCGACGTCCGGATCGGCGGCCGGGCGGTCGAGATCGCCGCGGACGACACCGCGACCCGGGCCCGGTACGCCGAAGAGGTGGAACCGCCGGAGCCGTTCCACCTCTTCCGCACCGAGCTGACGGAGGTCGTACGGACCTACGTGGAGGACGAGAAGTACCTCGTCGTCCAGGTCTGGAAGCCCGGAGAGCCGGTGCGCACCCTCAAACGGACCTGAGCCCCGCGACGGCGGGGACTACTCCCACTCGATGGTCCCCGGCGGCTTGGAGGTGACGTCGAGGACGACCCGGTTGACGTCCCGCACCTCGTTGGTGATGCGGGTCGAGATCTTCGCGAGGACGTCGTACGGCAGCCGCGACCAGTCGGCGGTCATGGCGTCCTCGCTGGAGACCGGGCGCAGCACGATCGGGTGCCCGTAGGTGCGGCCGTCGCCCTGCACGCCCACCGACCGCACGTCCGCCAGCAGCACGACCGGGCACTGCCAGATGTCCCGGTCGAGGCCGGCCGCCGTCAGCTCCTCACGGGCGATGGCGTCGGCCTCGCGGAGCAGGTCGAGCCGCTCCTTGGTGACCTCGCCGACGATGCGGATGCCGAGGCCGGGCCCGGGGAACGGCTGACGCTGGACGATCTCGTCCGGCAGGCCGAGCTCCTGGCCGACCATCCGGACCTCGTCCTTGAACAGCTGGCGCAGCGGCTCGATCAGCTGGAACTCGAGGTCCTCGGGGAGGCCGCCCACATTGTGGTGGGACTTGATGTTGGCGGTGCCGGTGCCGCCGCCGGACTCGACGACGTCGGGGTAGAGCGTGCCCTGGACGAGGAACTCCACCGCCGGGCCCGCGTCCGCGATGATCTCGGCCTGGGCCTGCTCGAAGACCCGGATGAACTCGCGGCCGATGATCTTCCGCTTCTCCTCCGGGTCGGAGACGCCCTTCAGGGCGGTGAGGAACCGCTCCTCGGCGTCGACGACCTTCAGCTGCACGCCGGTCGCGGCGACGAAGTCCTTCTCGACCTGCTCGGTCTCGCCCTTGCGCATCAGGCCGTGGTCGACGTAGACGCAGGTCAGCTGGGATCCGATGGCCTTCTGCACGAGGGCGGCGGCGACCGCGGAGTCCACACCGCCGGACAGACCGCAGATGGCGCGCCGGTCGCCGACCTGCTCGCGGATGGCGGCGACCTGCTCCTCGATCACGTTGCCCGTGGTCCAGTCGGGGGTCAGGCCCGCGCCCCGGTACAGGAAGTGCTCCAGCACCTGCTGTCCGTGCGTGGAGTGCATCACCTCGGGGTGGTACTGGACGCCGTAGAGCTTCTTCTCGTCGTTCTCGAACGCGGCGACCGGCACGACGTCGGTGGAGGCGGTGACCGTGAAGCCTTCGGGGGCCGCGGAGCAGGCGTCGCCGTGCGACATCCACACGGCCTGCTCGTCCGGGGTGCCCTCGAAGAGGGTGGAGGAGCTCTTGGAGACGTGCAGACCGGTACGGCCGTACTCGCGGGCGCCGGTGTTGTCCACCTGGCCGCCCAGGCTCTGCGCCATGAGCTGGAAGCCGTAGCACATGCCGAAGACGGGCACGCCGGCCTCGAAGAGCGCGCGGTCGAGGCGGGGAGCGCCCTCCTCGTACACGGACGAGGGGCCGCCGGACAGGATGATCGCCGCCGGGTTCTTCGCGAGCATCTCGGTGACCGGCATGGTGCTCGGCACGATCTCGCTGTAGACCCGCGCCTCGCGGACGCGACGGGCGATGAGCTGGGCGTACTGCGCGCCGAAGTCGACGACCAGAACGGTGTCGGGCGCGTTGGCAGCGGGAGACGCTGAGGACACGAGGTGCCTTCCGGCGGTGGGGCGGGGGTCTTGTGCCTCCCGATTCTACCGAGGCGGCAAAGGACCCCGGCCCGCGCCGGGGGACGCGGACCGACGCGATCCGTCTCACCATGCGGCGCGCTGTGGACAGCCGCCGCGGAGCGGGCATACTGGGCCCATGCTCACGCACCAGACCTTCCTCTTTACCTATGGCGACCGGCCCGCCGGCTGCCATGGTCGTGCTGCTTGAGCAACTGACAAGCGACTTCCCAGGCGCCCCGGGCCGACAAGGTCCGGGGCGCCTGGCGTTCGGCTCCGGACCCCGTCGCTCCGGGGCACCTCACCCGACGACTCACCGAGGAGCCCCCGGACATGACCGCCACCCCGACCACCGCCACCACCCCCGGACAGGCCGGCCCGCAGCCCGGCGAGCGGACCGGTGCCCGTACCACCGAGGCGGCCGAGCTGATCACCGGTGCCCGCGAGCGGATCGACGCGCTCGACGCCCGGATCATCGGCCTCGTGCAGGAACGGATGGCCGTGTCGGCCGTCATCCAGGAGGAACGGATCGCCTCCGGCGGCCGGCGCGTGAACCTCTCCCGCGAGATGGAGATCCTCGCCACCTACCGGGACGCCCTGGGCAAGCCCGGCACCGCGCTCGCGATGACGCTGCTGGAGCTGTGCCGGGGCAGGATCTGAATCCGCGTTCCCGGTACGGACGTACGCACCGCCTCTCACCCGTCCGGCGCGTGACCGGTGGCCGGGCCGCTTCGTTGGTCCCGGTGTCCGCGCCGGCCAGGGGCGGGCTCGAGAGAACCACACATGGCTCGCCGGAGCGTCGAGGCGTACGGATGGTGTCGACGCCGTGGGACGTCGCTCCGGACGAGTGACCGGGCGGCAGGGGACAGCCGGCCCGGTCACCCGGGAGAAGGCCGGCTCCGGGGACGCCCGGAGCCGGCCGACGGATGACTTGCGTCGTTCCCGGATCGGACCGGCCGCGGCCGCCGCACCTCAGACGCGCGACACCACGCCGCAGTCCTCCTCGCCCGCGCCCTGTTCCGGCCGGTCGAGGCCCTCGCTGCGGTCGTACGGATCGCGCGCCTCGCCGGTCGGCTCCGGGCCCTCCTCCCGGTCAGTGAGGAACTGGGGACGGATGACGCCGTCGCCCTCCCGGCAGTCGTCGTTGGCTATCTCGCTGTTGTAGTCGGATATCCAGAGGCGTCCCTCGGTGAACCGGAACCGCGCGGGATCCATGGCCGCCACCTCGATCGTCCGCCGCACGATGGTCCTGGTCACCTCGTCACCGCCGCCGGCGCGCGCCACCGGGTACACGAACGTGTAGTCCGCCTTGATCAGCGCCTTCCCCGCGGTTCCGGGCTCGGGTTCGACGGTCATCCGGCCGCGGACCCGCGCCTGCCCCACGAGTTCGACCTCGTCGGGATCGAAACGGGTGAAGGCCCAGGTCGGGTCGTTCTCGGCCGTGGGCCTGCGCAGCGCCACGCGCAGTTCCGCGAGGAGGTCCTTCTCCCCGGGGTCCACCAGGTCCAGCGCCTTCGCCGGCCGGCCGCCCTCGAGCACCGCGGGGTCGAGGTTGGCGGCGACCAGGAACTGCTTCGTCTTCTTCAGCGCGGCCTCGACCCGGGCGGCGGACACACCGCCCACGGCCTTCGCCTCCGGGAGCCGGATGGCGTCCGCGCCCGCCTCCCAGCGCGCGGCCGGGGACCCGGCGAACGGCTTCTCCCGGGTGGGCACGTCGGGCGGGGCGTCGGACGGCGCGGTGCTCGGCCGGGCGGTCTCGGGGGCCAGCGGCGGGGCGGGGGACGATGCTGCCTCGTCCTGGGTGTCCCACCCGTCGCCGAGGCCGCCGGGCAGCCAGGACAGCGCGGCGGACGGATTGACGGCGACCACGGCGAGCGCGGCGGCCACCACCACGCCCACCGCGCTCCACACCCGGCGGCGCGAGGCGCGCCCGTTCATCTCCTGCCAGGCTGGACCCGTACGCCAGCCCTCGGGCTGGGCGGGCGGCGGAGGCGTCCGCTTCCTGCCCCAGCGGCTCCTGCGGCCGCCCGCGCCCGCCCCGGCCGCCTGCGCCTCGTCCATGGCCCGCAGCCGCTCCGTCACCATGCGCGCCCGCGCGGACGGCTCCTTGGGAGCGGACGCCCGGATGTCGCGCTCGCTGTCCTGGACGAATTTCTCCCAGACGTCGTCCGGCAGGGACGAGGACTCCGGCAGGTCCTCCGGTCCCCTCTCCGGTCCGTTCTCGGGTCTCTTCTCTTCGGACGGCTGCTCGGCCACGGGATAGCGGGCTTTCTCTCAGGGACGGCTGTCGGCGGCTGAGCGTACGTCAGAGATCACCCGCTTTCGTAAGTGATCCACGTCACATAAAAATTCTGTGAGATCGGGGACAACCATTCGCCGGGCCCGTTGATCGAACCACTGGAACCAACAGCCACCCGCGCCCCGGCGCGGAGGCCTTTCCCTCACTCGTTCGTGCCGCGGCCACGCGGCACACCGGACTTCCCGAGGTCTTCATGAAGCTTCGCCGTGCCATGGCCGCGGCGGTCGCGACGGCGGCCATCGCCCCGGCCGCGCTGCTCGCCGCCCCGGCCGCGTACGCGACCGACTCCACGCCGACCGCGACCGCGAGCGATTCCGCGGCCGGGTCCGGCACCGACGGCGAGACCGGCACGTCCCCTTCCCCGTCCACGACCGAGTCGGGCCCGGACGACGCGACGGACCCGAAGGACGAGACCGAGCCGGGCGGCGAGAACGGTTCGGGTGACGAGAACGGTTCGGGTGACGGGACCGGTTCCGAGGACGGGAAGGACGAGACCGAGCCGGGCGACGAGTCCTCCGCCTCGCCGTCCACGTCCACCTCGCCCTCCGCGACCACGTCGCCTTCGCCGAGCACCTCCGCGCCCGAGGAGACTCCGGACCCGGAGCCGACCGCGTGCGAGGACACCAAGGTCGACGTCGGCATCACCGGCCTGCCCGGCAAGATCTCCGCGGGCAGCGGCTGGCACACGTTCTCGCTGAACGTGTTGAACGACTCCGGCTCCACGCTCCAGAACCTGGACTACTTCGCCGGGGCCTCCGCAGACGCGGACGGCATGGACCTGTTCAAGAGCAAGCAGGTCCGGCTCCAGGCCTGGGACCCCGACGCCAAGGTCTGGTTCGACCTCAGCGAAGAGGGCTACGCGGTGGGCTACATCGGCTACTCGAACGAGCTGAAGCCCGGCTACCGGGTCGAGATCCCGATGCGCCTCAACGTCTCGGCCTCCGCCCCGGCCGGTGCGGCCTTCTCGCTCGGCGCGACGATCTACGGCGACGGCGACGACGAGTGCCTCGGCTTCGGCGACGTCTCGTACCGGTTCCGGATCGTGGCCCCCGGCACGGACACGGACGGCACCAAGCCGCAGCTCGGCGGCAAGGCGCCGGTCACGGACGCGAAGCCCGACAAGGACACGCCGAAGGTCACCGGCAGCCTCGCGCAGACCGGTTCGAACTCCGCCCTGCCGATGATCGGGCTGGTCGGCGGCGCCGCCGTCGTGGCCGGTGCCGGTGCGGTGTTCGTGGTGCGCCGGCGCAAGGCCGGTACGGAGGCGTAACACCGCCGGACCGCGCACCCGCGCGCGGCACCACCCAGGACAAGGGAAAAGGACCTGAGCTCGGAGGGGGGCACAGGTCCTTTTTCCTCTTCTTTCCTCTTCTTCCTTCTGCTGTCTACTTCTTCGGGGGCACCTCCGGCATCCCCAGGAACGGCAGCTTCAGCGCACCGAACGCGTCCGCCGGGACCGCCGGGGACTTCGGCTCGACCGGCTGGAGGCGCCGGTACGGCTCGCCCTGTCGCGGACGCGGGTCGGCGTCACCCTTGTTGGGCCAGTACGACATCGCCCGCTCGGCCTGGGCCGTGATGGTCAGGGAGGGGTTCACGCCCAGGTTCGCCGAGACCGCCGCCCCGTCCACGACCGAGATTCCGGGATGGCCGTACAGCCGGTGATACGGGTCGATCACCCCGGTTTCCCGGGAGGCACCGATCGGACAGCCGCCCAGGAAGTGGGCGGTCAGCGGCATGCCCGTCAGCTCGCCGACGTTGGAGCCGGGAAAGCCGTTGATTTCCGCCGCCAGCGCCGAGGCGCCCTCCGTGGCCGCCTTGATCTGCTTGGGGTTGGGGGCGCCGTGCCCCTGCCGGGCGGTGAGCAGCCCGCGGCCGGCCCCGGACGGCTTGAGGTACGTCGTCAGGGAGTTGTCCAGCGACTGCATCACCAGCCCGATGATGGTCCGCTCCGACCAGCGCCGGTTGGACAGCGAGCGCACCGTCATCACGGGGTGCCGCACCGCGTTGCCCAGCCAGCCCAGGACCCGCGCCGCGCCCGAGCCACCGCCCGCGTACGGCACCTGGAGGATGGAGAGCCCGCCCATCGAGTTGGAGCCCTTGCCGTAGCGGACCGGCTCGATGTGGGTGTTCTCGTCGGGGTGGATCGAGGACGTGATGGCGACACCCCGGGTGAAGTCGGCCTTCGGCGCCCCGGTGGCCTTGCGGTAGCGGCGGTTGTCGGTCTGCGCGCCCACGAGGGCCTCGGAGTTGGTGCGGGTCAGTTCGCCCAGCCGGTCCGAAAGGTGCGGCAGCTGTCCGCCGGCCCGCATCCGGTGCAGCAGCGTCTGGGTGCCGTAGGTGCCGGCCGCCAGGACCACCCGGCGGGCCCGGAAGGTGCGGCCCTCGCCCTTGCGGCGGTCGTCGGTCGGCAACGTGGCGACCGCGTAGCCGCCGCGCGAGTCCTCCGTCACCGACACCGCCGTCGTCATGGGGTGCACCACCGCGCCCGCCTTCTCGGCAAGGTGGAGGTAGTTCTCGTTGAGGGTGTTCTTCGCACCGTGCCGGCAGCCCGTCATGCACTCGCCGCACTCGGCACAGGCCCGGCGCGCGGGGCCGGCCCCGCCGAAGTAGGGGTCGGGCACCTCCTGTCCCGGCTTCGCCCTCACCGTGCCGTCGGCGTCCTCGCCGTCGCCGAAGAACACACCGACGGGCGCCATGTGGAAGGTGTCGCCCACGCCCATCCGCTCGGCCGCCCCCTTCAGATGCACGTCCGACGGGGTCATCGTGGGGTTGAGCCGTACGCCGAGCATGCGCCGCGCCTGGTCGTAGTACGGCTTCAGCTCGTCCTGCCAGTCGGTGATGTGCCCCCACTGCGGGTCGTCGAAGAACGGCTTGGGCGGTACGTAGAGGGTGTTGGCGTAGTTGAGGGAGCCGCCGCCGACGCCCGCGCCGGCCAGGACCATGACGTTGCCCAGCAGATGGATGCGCTGGATGCCGTACATGCCGAGTGCGGGCGCCCACAGGTAGTTCCTCAGGTCCCAGGAGTTCTTCGGCAGGGTCTCGCGGGTGAAGCGGCGGCCGGCCTCGAGGACGCCGACGCGGTAGCCCTTCTCCGTGAGCCTGAGCGCCGACACGGAGCCGCCGAATCCGGACCCCACGACGAGGACGTCGTAGTCGTACTCCTCCTCGGGCACGGGTGTCTCCTCTGCGCGTGTCGCGTGCGGGTGGTGCGGGTGCTCCGTGGTGTCTCGCGCGGCTGCGCGCGCCCCGGCGTCGGTCACCGGAACCGGAACGCCTTCATCAGACGCAGGCTGCGGCTCATGAAGGCCGCGTACGCCGCGTCGTCCATGCCCAGTGAGGGGGCCATCGGCAGTACGCGCTGGTGGGCGACGGTCTGGGCCTCGGTGTACTTGAGGATGCCCTCGGAGCCGTGCCGGCGCCCGAGGCCGGAGTCCTTCATGCCGCCCATCGGCGACTGGACGCTGCCGTACGCGGGCGCGTACCCCTCGTTGATGTTCACGGTGCCGGTGCGCAGCCGGGCGGCGATCTCGCGGCCGCGCCGGGCGTTGCCCGTCCACACGGAGGAGTTGAGCCCGTAGGGCGTGGAGTTGGCGCGTTCGACCGCCTCGTCGTCGGAGGAGAAGCGGTAGACGGAGACGACCGGGCCGAAGGTCTCCTCGGTGCAGACGCTCATGGGGGCCTCGACCCCGTCGAGGATGGTCGGCTCGTAGAAGTAGGGGCCTATGTCGGGACGGGCCGTGCCGCCCGCGAGGACCGTGGCGCCCTTGGCGACGGCGTCCTCGACGTGCCGGGTGACGGCGTCGAGCTGGCGCTG
Organism: Streptomyces speibonae; assembly: GCF_984686075.1. NCBI lineage: Bacteria > Bacillati > Actinomycetota > Actinomycetes > Kitasatosporales > Streptomycetaceae > Streptomyces > Streptomyces speibonae. Next base: position 3,235,310 of record NZ_OZ480260.1, read on the forward strand.
TCCGACCAGGGAGCCCATGTCGGCGCCGTAGGCGAGGGAGGTGCCGAGGCGGAGCGCCTTGGTGCGGGCGGCGAAGCGCTCCAGGAAGGCGTCGGCGACCGACTCGTGGACGTACAGCCGCTCGATGGAGATGCACAGCTGGCCCGCGCTGGAGAAGCAGGCGCGGACGGCGCCGGCGGCGGCCTTGTCCAGGTCGGCGTCGTCCAGGACCAGCATGGCGTTCTTGCCGCCGAGTTCGAGGGAGACGCCGACCAGCCGGGCGGCGGCGCCCTGGGCGACCTCGCGGCCGGTGCGGGTGGAGCCGGTGAAGGAGACGTAGTCGGCGTGCTTGACGACCTCGGGGCCGACGACCGGGCCCTCGCCGAGGACGACCTGGAAGACGTCGGCGGGCAGTCCGGCCTCGATCAGCAGGTCGCGGGCCCACAGTGCGGTGAGGCAGGTCTCCGTGTCGGGCTTCATCACGACCGCGTTGCCCGCGGCGAACGCCGGGAGGGCGTCGCCGACGGACAGTTCGAGGGGGTAGTTCCAGGGGGCGATCTGGCCCACGACACCGCGCGGGTGGCGCAGTTCGGTGACCTTGGTGAGGGCCGGCACGGCGCCGGCGTGCCGCTTGGGGCGCAGATGGGCGGCGGCCCGGCGGCCGTAGTGGCGGGCCGCGACCGCGACGGCCTGTACTTCCTCGTGGGCGTGCAGCCGGGCCTTGCCGGTCTCCAGCTGGATCAGGTCGAGCACCTCGGCCTGGCGCTCCAGCACCAGGTCGTGGAAGCGGAGCAGGACGGCGGCGCGCCGGCGCACCGGGGTCCCGGCCCAGACGGCCTGGGCGGTGCGGGCCGTCTCGAAGGCCCGGGCCACGTCCTCGGGGGTCGACTCGGGCAGGTCGGCCAGCTTCTCGCCGGTGAACGGCGTGTGATTGGCGGTCCGGCCGGAGCCGGCCACACCCTTGGTGAGCTGGGCGACCAGCTCCGGCGTGACCACGTCGGCGGCGGTACGGGCCCCCCGTGGGGAGGGGGCGAGGGGGTTGGTGCCGGTGGTTTCCCGGGTCTGCGCGTCCGTCATGAGGCGCAGGGTATGCCCGGCCGAACACTTTGTGTACCCGTCGGTAACAGATTCGCGCAGGGCTCACACAACGCCAGTGAACGCTGGCAACGAAGCCCCTGATCAGGGCGTTGACGATCGGCCGGCCCCGCAGTTCAGAGCGTGTGGACGTCCCAGCTGTCGAAGACCGTGCGGGCGATCCTCCGGCCCTCCTCGGCGAAGTAGCCCTTGCCCGGGTAGACGATCCAGAGCCGGTACATGTCGCCGTCCTTGTTCCGGTAGTACATGACCTGCGCCTCGCGCACCAGGGTCGGTGTTCCGGTCGTCGTGTAGACGATGGTGTTGGTGGCGGCGTCGTGCTCCTTGTACGTGGTCTCGCGCGGCTGTCCCTCCGGCGCCGGGGTGTCGGCGATGCCCCAGCCGTACTCGCCGTCCTTGAGTTCGTCCCAGTGCGCGAAGGCCTCCTCCGCCGCCGACGCCTCGAGGTCGCCGTTCTTGTCCTCCGACTTGAGGTCGCGGTTGGTCTCGACGCGCACCATGCCGCTGGGGTCGGTGAAGGAGACGACCGTGCCGTCCGAGTCCTCGGCCTGCTTGTCCTTCACGAAGGACTCGGGCACGGCGACCGACATGCCCGGCCGGTCGCCGAGGTCGTGCGTCTTCCAGCCGTCGGGCAGCGGGCCCGCGAATGGGTTCGCGACCGCGAAGTACACTGCCACCGCTCCCGCGACCACCGCCGCGCCGAGACCGATCAGGGTCCTGCGGCCGATCCGGATGCCCTTGCCGCCCTGGCCGGGCACCACCACCGGGGCCACCTGCGTGGGCTGCGCAGGCGGCGGGTTCGCGGCCGCCTCCAGCACGGCGCGGACCTGTGCCGCGTTCGGCCGGCGCGCCGGGTCCTTCTGCAGCAGCGCGGTGATGATCTCGGCGAGCGGGCCCTGGGCGGAGGCGGGCGGTGCCGGCGTGGCGTTGAGGACGGACTGGAGGGTGGCGGGGGTGTTGCTGCGGCGGAACGGCGAGACGCCCTCCGTCGCCGCGTACAGCACCACACCGAGCGACCACAGGTCGGAGGCGGGGCCGGGGCGCTGGCCCAGCACCCGCTCCGGCGCGATGTACTCGGGCGAACCGACGAAGCCGCCGGTGTCGGTGAGGTTGGTCTCGCCCTCGATCTGGGCGATGCCGAAGTCGGTCAGGACGACCCGGTCGTGCCGGCCGAGCAGCACGTTGTCCGGCTTGACGTCCCGGTGCAGGATGCCCGCGGCGTGGGCGGCCTCCAGCGCGCCGAGCACCTCCAGGCCGACCCGGGCGGCCTCGCGCGCGGAGAGGGTGCCCTCCTCCTGGAGCACGGCGCCCAGGGAGCGGCCCTGGACCAGTTCCATCACGATCCACGGCCGGCCGTCCACGACCGCGACGTCGTGGACGTTGACCACCGCCGGGTGGTCGAGCCGGGCGGCGGCGCGGGCTTCGCGGCGCATCCGCTCGAAGGCGTTGGCACGTTCACGCTCGGGAAGATGGTCCGGGACGCGCGGCTCCTTGACGGCGACCTCGCGGTCCACCGTCTCGTCCTTGGCCCGCCACACCGTGCCCATGCCGCCGTGGCCGAGCTTGGCGAGCAGCCGGTAGCGTCCGGCGATCAGCCGGCCCGCCCCGGGATCGGCCGCCGGGGGCTGCTCCGGAACGACCTGGGTCGGCGCCGCGTAGGGGTTGCCGGGGTGCGGCACCCCCGTGGAGGGATGCGGGTTCGGCGGTTGCAGACCAAAACTGGTTGGCTCGTCGGCCCCGTTGCGGGCTCCCCCGTTGCTGCTCATGGTCCATCCATATCGCGCGAGACCGCCGCGTATCCACCGCGGACGCCCACCGGTCACAGAGCCGTGACCCGCGCCGGAACTTATCTACCTTTTATGTCCCTTTGGTGCCGGTCGCGGGTGAGGAACGCGACACCGAGGGGCCGGTCGTCGCCGGCGTGGCCGATGTCGGTGCGGCCGATGTCGGTGCGGAGCCGGACTCCGACGGCAGGGTCCGCTGCGGGGCGGTGGTCGTGGCGGCGGGGGTCGAGGGCGGCCGGGGTCCGGGGGCGGGCGACTGGCCGGCGGGTGTCTCCGGCGCCGTGCTCGTCGGCGTACCGCCGCCGTCGCCGCCGCGGTCCTGCAGGAGCAGCGCCGCCGCGGACACGCCCGCGCCGGCCATCGCGGCGACCGCCAGCGCGGCCACCAGCACACCCTTCGTGGGCTGGCGCCGCACGGGACGCTCCCCAGGGACGGCCGGCGCCGCGGTGTCCGTCCGCCGGGCCGGGAAGCGCCGGCGGGGCAGGTCGCGGTCCGGGGGCAGCGGCTCCAGGGGCGCCGTGCGGGGGGTGCGGCCGGTCGCGAGGAACGCGCGCAGCATCCGTTCGGCCCGGTCCGCGTCCAGCCGTCGGTCCGGGTCGCGTTCCAGCAGGCCGAGGACGACGGGCAGGATCGGCGCGGCCTCGGCGGGCGGCCGGATCTCGTCGACCACGACCGCGTGCAGCACCCCGCTCAGTGAGTCGCGCCGGAACGGCGACTCGCCGCTGAGCGCCGCGCAGAGCAGCGCGCCCAGCGACCACAGGTCGGACTCCGGGCCCGTCCGCGCGCCGGACATCCGCTCGGGCGCGGTGTACTCGGGGGAGCCCACGAAGGAGCCGGTCTCGGTGAGCGTGGTGGAGCCGGACACCTGGGCGATGCCGAAGTCGGTGAGCAGCACCCGGTCGGTGCCGTCCTCGAGCAGCACGTTGGCGGGCTTGAGGTCGCGGTGCAGCACACCCGAGGTGTGGGCGGCGCGCAGCGCGCCGAGCAGGTCCACGCCGATCCGCGCGGCCTCCGCCGCGTCGACCGGGCCCTGTTCGGCGATGCGGTCGGCCAGGGAGGGCCCTTCGATCAGCTCCAGGACGATGTAGGGGCGTTCGTCGTCCTCGACGACGTCGTGGACGACGATGATGTTCGGGTGGCTCAGCTGGGCGAGGGCGCGCGCCTCGCGCAGGGTGCGGTCCCGCCGGCGCCGGGCCTCGGCCGCGGACAGCGTCTCGTCGAAGGGGAGTTCCTTCACGGCGACGCCGCGTCCGAGCAGTTGGTCGGTGGCCCGCCAGACCACGCCCATGCCGCCGCGCCCGATCCGCGCGTCCAGCCGGTACCGGCCCGCGATGACTCGGGCACCATGCCGTTCGGTCCCGTTCTCCGGCTCCCCCTCGGTCACCATGGGCCCATCATGCCCCACCGGATGCGTCCGCTCCGGTACGGCGATTCGGCCAAGCGGCGCGCGTTCGCCCCTGCCGCGGCGTCAGGACTCGCGCCACCCCCGGAGGATGGTCCGGAACTGTTCGCGGGCGGTGTCCCAGTCGGCGGCCGGTGCGGACATGTAGATCGCGTACTCGACGCCGTCGCGCGAGAGGTACATCTGGTCGACGGCCCGGCGCGGACCGGGGAACCGCGTGTCCTTGGCCATCGCGGTCCAGGTGTATTCGAGGCGTCCGGCGTCGCGGTCGCGGTAGGTGAGGCGTTGCAGCCCCAGCCGCTGGTAGTCGACCAGGCGGGAGCCGGTCTGCTGGTCCAGATCGCGCAGGTGCTCGTAGGGGTCGTCGAAGTCCGGGGTCTCGTCGACGGCGATGCGCAGGAAGTGCTCGCCGCCGTCGGGCGTGTAGTCGACCTGCCCGGTCGCCTCGTCGAACACCGTGCGCTCCCAGTCCTCGCCGGGCAGGACGACGCTGAAGCCGAAGGGGTCGTCGCGCCGCACCCAGCCCTCGGGCAGGGCGCCCGTGGAGTCGGTCTCGCCCGTCTTCGTGGGCGTCGGGGCGGCGTCGGACGGGCCGGCCGCGGTGCCGCCGCTCCGGTCGCGGTCCTCCTGCTGCTGGAGCACCACCGCCGTGGCGCCGCCGACGACGGCGGCCAGGGCGACGGCGAGGACGAAGCCCCGCAGGCGCATCTTCCGGCGCGGCGCGGCGGCGGGTGCCCCGTGGGGCTGCCGGGCGGCCGAGGCCGAGGCACCGTCGGCCTGCGGGTACGGCGTGCGCGCGGCCGTGACCGGCGTCTGCGACCCGGTTCCGTACTGCTGCGGGGAGGCGTCGACGGCCTGGGTGGGCACGTACTCCTGGGCCGTGCGGGGTCTGCGTCCCTCGGCGGCCTCGGCGAGCATCTGCTCGGCCTCGGCGGCGTCGGGCCGGGTGGCCGGATCCTTGCGCAGAAGTGCGCTGATGACCGGGGCGAGCGGCCCGGCGTGCAGCAGTTCCTCGGCCTCCTCCTCGACGACCGCCTGCATGGTCGTCAGCGGCGAGGTGCGGCGGAACGGCGACCGGCCCTCCACCGCAGTGTAGAGCGTCGCGCCGAGCGCCCACAGGTCGGAGGACGGGCCGGGGACGTGGCCGCTGACCCGCTCGGGCGCCAAGTAGTCGACCGAGCCGACGACTTCGCCGGTGCGGGTGATGGCCGTGTCGCCGTCGATCTGCGCTATGCCGAAGTCGGTGAGCAGCACCCGCCCGTCGCGGGCGAGGAGCACGTTGCCGGGCTTGACGTCGCGGTGCAGTACGCCGGCGGCGTGGGCGGCGCGCAGCGCGCGCAGCACCCACAGGCCGATGCGGGCGGCCTCGCGGGGCTCGATGCGGTGCCGCTCCTTCACCGCGTCGGCGAGGGAGTACCCCTCGACCAGCTCCATCACGATCCACGGACGGCCGTCGTGCTCCAGTACGTCGTGCACCGTGACGACGGCGGAGTGGTTGATCCGCGCGGCCGCCCGTGCCTCCGCGCGGGTACGTGCCAGCAGCCTGGCCTGTTCGCCGTCGGAGACGTAGAGTGCCGCCGTCAGTTCCTTGATGGCGACCGTACGATGCAGCACCTCGTCGTGTGCGCGCCACACCCGGCCCATGCCACCGCTCCCGATGGTGTCGCCGAGCCGGTACCGGCCCGCGACGAGGGAGCCCTGCATCTGATTCACGTTGCCCCGCAATGGTCTTGACAGGGTCAGAGTAAGTATCCGCCGCCCTTCCTGGGAACCGACGGCGTGCCATGGAGACCGCACTGTGACGCATGTCGCTGTTCACGCCCGGGAGGCAACCCCGCCGCCCGTGTTCGCGTCCCCATCTCCCCCAGGCGGGCGCGGAGATGCGCGTACCCGCCGGTAGGTTCAGCCGGTGTAACGGTAGGTCGCCGCCGCCTGCTCGTACAGCCGTGTCACCTCGTCCCGTTGGGCTTCCGGTCCGCGTACCTGGACCACGTGGTAACGCCCGTCGATCAGCGCCGCGAGATTGCGCACGTACAGGTCGCCGGAGTCGCCGGTCCAGGTGAACTGGCCCTCGGCCATGGTGCGTCCGCCCACCTCGATGGTCTTCAGGCCGGTGGAGGTGGCCCAGCTGGAGTCGCGGTAGGGCTGGAGTTCGCGCTCGTCGTCGCGCTGGTAGGCCATGGGGTCGCTGCCGTAGCGGTCGGCGCTGTCCCGCCCGGGTACGACGATCAGCTCGAAGCCGCCGCGGGAGTAGACGACTTGCCCGCTGCCGTTCTTCGCGGTGCGCTGCCAGTTCTCGGCGACGGCGACGCTGAAGCCCTCCGGGTCCTTGCGCAGGGTGAAGCCGTCGGCGGCCTCGGGGCCGGTGGTCTGGGTCTCGCCGGCGGCCGCGGACTCCTCGGGGCTCTTGCCGGGGCCGTCCGCCGGTTTCGACGCCTCCCCGTCCGGGCCCGGTTCGCTCGGTGCGGTGCTCACCTCGCCGGCGGCGCCGGTGCGGTCGGGGGTCCCCGCCCCCGTGTTCTCCTCACCGGCCTTCGGCATGAACAGCATCGCGTAGGCGATGGCCGCCGCCATGGCGAGGAGCACCAGCAGGAGCAGGGTGCGGCCGAGCCGGCGCGGGGACGTGCCCTGCTTGGCCCGCTTGTGACGGCCGTGGTGTGCGGGCAGCCCGGCCCGCCGCCTGCGCACCAGTTCGCCCCGGCGCCGTATGACCGGCAGCCGGCTGGTCTCGGCGGCGGGGGGTGCCGCTATGACGTGCACGCCGGCCTCGGGCTCGGGCGCCGAGCGCACCAGGGAGCGCAGCCAGCCGCGCAGCTCCTCGAACTCGGGGCGCTCAGTGGGGTCCTGACGCAGCAGCGACTCCACGACCGGGCGGAGCGGACCGCACTCCTCGGCGAACGCGGGCGGCTCGGCGCACACCATCTGCACCAGCTCGGCCGTCGAATCCTCCGGGTAGGGCGCGTGTCCCTGGACGGCCCGGAACAGCATGGAGCCCAGCGCCCACAGGTCGGTGGCGGGTCCGATCGGCGCGGCCAGCTGCCAGTTGTCGTGCACGGGACCGGCCTGCTCCGGCGCCCATCGCTCGGTCACCGGTCCGACGACGGCCATCCGTGCCTGCCGGGCCCGCTCGGCTGCCAGCGCGGTGGTGGGGCCGCGGCGCGCGGGGGCCTGCGCCACGAGGTCGTCCCAGCGCGCCGGCGGGGCGGGGGCGGCCGCCGCTTCGAGGGCGCCGGGTCCGGTAGGGTCCGCGGCTTCCCCGGGGGCCGTACGTCCGCTCCCCTCGGCGAGGGCCGGTGGGCCGCCGGTGCCGGGCGCCGCGCCGTTCCAGCCGGTGGCGCCGACGCCGTAGGGGTCGGCTATCCGGCCCGGCGGGGACGCGGCGGGCGCCGGTCCGTCGTCCTCGGGGGCGGGGCGGGCTCCGGGCAGGGCGGCGCGGTTGCTCTGCTGGGCCTCCTGCACCCGGGCGGCGGCCCGGGCACCGGCCCGGTAGGCGGCGATCGCGCCCGCCCGGGCGGCGCGCACGTCCCCCGCGCTGTCGAGGGCCCTGGGGGCGGCGGCGGGCGTGAGACCGCCCGGGGTGTCCGCGCCGCCGTCGGGCAGCCGGCCGGCCCGTGCCTCGATGGCGGCCCTGCGCGCGGCGTCGGGATCGGCGCCGGGGCCGGTGGCGGCGGTGAGGCCGGGCGGCCAGGAGAGGCCTTGCCCGCTGCCGGGCGTCCCGGGCGGCGCCTGGTCCGGCGGTCCCGGCGCCCCGGGCGCTTCCCCGGGCCGCTCCGGGCCGGAGCCGTCGTCCCGCTCCGGCACCGGGTCGTAACCGCACAGGGCCTCCTCGGCCGCCCCGACGGCGAGACCGGTCAGCATGACCCGGCCGTCGTCGCAGACCAGGATGGTGCGCGCGGTGATGTTGCGGTGCACCCAGCCGTGGGAGTGCAGCACCCGCAGCGCCGTCAGGACGTCGGAGGCGACCTCCGCCGCCCGGTAGGGGGACAGCGGCTGCTCGGCGAGCAGCGCGGCCAGCGGACGCGCGGCGACGAGCTCACTGACGATCCACAGCGAACCGCCCTCGGCGAAGACGTCGAAGACCTGGTCCAGGCGCGGGTGGTCGGGAAGGGCGGCGGCCGCCTGCGCGGCCTCGACGGCGCGCCGCACCACCGGGTCGGCGGGCCGTCGGGTGGTCCGGGCCGCGCCCGGTCCCGTTCCGCCGCGCCGTGCGGTGCCGTCACGGGCGGTGAATCCGTCGGGCAGCCCCTCGGCGTCGAGCACTTCGGCCTCGACGACCTCCGGCAGCGGAACCTGCCTGACCAGGACCTCCTGCCCGCTGAAGGTGTCGAAGGCGCGGGTCTCGGTCAGTTCGTACTCGTCGGAGGGCGGCAGCGGCAGGCGGTAGCGGTCGGCGAGAACCCGTCCCGCGTAGTCGTCCACAATGCCTCCCCCGGCACTACGGTCGGTCAGTTCCGTTCGCCCTGCGGGCCGTTGCGGCTTCGTACGGTCCGCAAGCATTCACGATACGTGCCGGAGGCAACCCGCAGAGAGGGCTTGCCACATCTGACTCCCCATTCCGGGATCCGCTCATGCTCAGGACTTCGGACGGAATGTCCCGGTCAGGGTCCGCCAGGTGTCCTTGCGCTGTTCGCTGCCCCACTCGGCGGCCTTCGCCGTGTACATCAGCCCGTACCCGAGACGGTCGCCGACGACGGTTCCCCGGTCGACGGAGCGGTACTTGGTGCCGCCCTCCACGTAGGTGAACTCCCAGTCCGCCGTGTTCCAGCCCCGGTACTCCACCGCCTCGATACGGATCCGCCGGTACTGGGAGCGCACCATGCTGCGCTCCTGGTTCTTCCAGTCCGCCACCGGGTCGTCCTTCGGCGTGGTCGTCCAGCCGATCAGCAGCTTCTGCCCGTCGGGCCCGGTGAACCGGTCACCGGCCGGCCCCGACGACCGGTACTTCCACCCCTCGGGCAGCCCGATCGAGTACCCCTGGCTCCCCCGGTACGTCTGCTCGGCCGACGTACCGCCGCCGTTGCCGGACGACTTCCCCTTCCCCGGTCCGCCGCCCGCGCCCGCGGTGTTCTCGCCGGCGCCCGGGGCCGTTTCCTTCTCCGCCGGTCCGGTCGCCTCGCCGTCGGTGCGGGTGCCGTCGCTCTCGTCGGACTTGGTGTCGGCGCTGGGGGCCTCACCGGCGGCGGTGCGGTCGCCGCCGGCCTTGGCGTTCGTACCGCCCTCGTCGTCCCCGCCGCTGAGCGCGACGGCCAGGACGATGCCGAGCAGGGCGAGGGCCACGACCACCGCGATGAGGACCAGCGTCCGCCGCGGCACCACATCGGTGAGCGACGCCCGCGGCACGGGCCTGGGCGGCAGGTCCGGCGGGGTCATCACGGGCCATCCGGAACTGCGTCCGCCGGACGGCGGCTGCTGCCGCGCGGTCCCCGGCGCGGCGGCGCCGGGCGCCGCGGCCGGGTTCGTGACGGGTGGGGAGGCCGGTGGGGAGGCGGGTGCGGAGGCCGAGGGGGACGCGGCGGCCGCCGTGCCGGCGGATGCCCCGGGGGTCCGCGCCGCCGTGCCCCGGGTCCGCGTGGCCGCGTGGGACGCCGAAGGGGCGTTGCCCGCGGCGGACTTGGCGCGTGCCGCCGCCGCTGCGCCGGCGGATCCCGCCGCCACCGCGGCCTTGCGCACGGAACGCAGCGCGCCCCGCAGCTTCTCCCCCGCCTCCTCGCCCCGCTTGCCGCGGGTGCCGCGCTCGCCGGGCTGCTCGGGCAGGGGCACGACCTTGGTCGCGTCCGCCGGCTCCGGCTCCTCCGCCCGGCGCTCGGGCGCGTGGATGACCGCGTTCAGCATGGCCCGGGCGCCGCTGTCGTCGAGCCGCTGGGCGGGGTCCTTGGTGAGCAGACCCTGGATGACGTCCGTGAGCGGTCCGGCGTTCCTCGGCTCCTCGAGCGGCTCGGTCATCACCGCCGTGAGCGTCGCGATCGCGGACCCCTTGTCGTACGGCGGGGTGCCCTCCACCGCCGCGTACAACAGGCCGCCCAGCGACCAGAGGTCGGCCGCCGGTCCCGGCTTGTGCCCGCGCGCCCGCTCCGGGGAGATGTAGGAGGGGGCGCCGACCAGCATGCCGGTCGACGTGATGGACGGGTCGCCCTCGACCTGGGCGATGCCGAAGTCGGTGAGCACGACCCGGCCGTCGTCGGCGATCAGCACGTTCGACGGCTTCACGTCGCGGTGCAGAATTCCCTCCCGGTGCGCGGACCGCAGCACGTCGAGCACCGCGAGCCCGACCTCGGCGGCACGCCGCGGCTCCAGCAGGCCGTCCTCCCGGATGACCTCGGCGAGGGACTTGCCCTCGACGAGCTCCATCACGATCCAGGGCCGGTCGTCCTCCTGCACCACGTCGAAGACGGTGACGGCGCTGGTGTTGCGGATCCGCGCGATGGCCTTGGCCTCACGCAGCGTCCGTGTGATGAGCCGTCGTTTCTCCTCCTCGTCGATGCTGGAGGGAAAACGGAGTTCCTTGACGGCGACGGTTCTGCCCAGGGTTTCGTCCTGGGCACGCCAGACCGTCCCCATGCCGCCGCGGCCGAGCACATCTCCCAGCCGGTACCGCCCGGCGAGGAGACGTGCGCTCTTGTCCTGACGGGATGTCCCCGCCCGCTCCGCCTCCGACATGCGTCCCCTCATGCAACCCGCCCTGACAGAGCCTTCATTGTCCCTCACGCGACAAGTGCTCGACGCCCAGGGTGCCTCTCGCCGCGCCTCGGGGCCGGCGCCCGCGGCACCCGGTCGAAGGACGCGTTCCGCCGCCCTGCATGATGGGCCCCGACAAGGAAGGATCCGGATGCCGCCGCTACGGACACTACTCGCCGTTCCTGTGTCCGTGGCCCTGCTCGCCCTGGCACCGGCCGCATCCTCGGCCCCTGCCGCCCCGTCGGCGGACGCGCTCCTTCCGCTGCTGGTCACGCGGGGCGGCGCCCCGGCCGCGGCGCTGCTGGCGCTGGACGGCACGGGCTCGCGCTACGCCGAGGCCGGACCGGGCATCGGGCGTGCCGACCACTTCCGCGCCGGCAGCATCACCAAGACGTTCATCGCCACGGTCGTGCTGCAACTGGCCGACGAGCAACGCCTGTCGCTGTCCGACAGCGTCGAGGAGCATCTGCCCGGTCTGGTGCGGGGAGCGGGCCACGACGGCCGCGCGCTGACCCTGCGGTCCCTGCTCACCCACACCAGCGGACTCGCCGACTTCACCGCGGACACCCGCGGCGTCGTCCCGGTGACGCCTCTTCAAGCCGTGCGCATCGCACTCACCCACCCTCCGGCCGACCGCGGCCGCTTCTCCTACTCGAACACCAACTACGTCCTGCTCGGCCTGGTCGTCGAACAGGTCACCGGCCGCTCCTACGCCGACGAGACCGAGCGCCGCATCCTCACCCCGCTGGGCCTGACCGGCACCTCCTTCCCCGGCTCCCGCACCTCCCTGCCGCTGCCGCACGGCCGCTCCTACACCGCCGACGGGACAGAGGTCACCCGGCTCGACCCGCGGGTGGCCGGGGCCGCGGGCGAACTGGTGACCACCCTCGCCGATCTGGACCGCTTCTACTCGGCCCTCCTCGCCGGCGAACTGCTGCCGCCGCGGCGGCTGGGCGAGATGCTCGACACCCGCACCGCACACGGCTCGTACGGCATGGGCATGTTTCCTGTGACGCTTCCGTGCGGCACCACGGTCTGGGGGCACGGCGGGCGCATCTCCGGCAGCTACGTGCGCACCGCAGCCACGGTCGACGGCCGGCGTGTCCTCACTTTCCGCGTGAACACGGACGCGGTGACACAACCCGGTCTCGAGTCCGCGGTGCTCGCGGCCGAGTTCTGTCCTGGCACCAAGTAGAACGAGCGGGTCCCGAACGAAGATCCCGCCTCCAGTCACCCGTTCGAGTGATGCGGGGCGGCCGGGCCGGCTCCGCTCTCCCACGGCGGACGCCCGGCCTCGCCGGCTACAGCGGCACGATGTCCGGTGCCCCCAGCCGCGCCGCGTCCGCCGTCAGGTCGTCGGGCTGCCGCTGGGACTCCCGCTCGGCCTCCACCCGCTTCTCGTAGTGCCGCACCTCGCGTTCGATCTGGCTCTTGTCCCAGCCCAGCACCGGCGCCATCAGCTCGGCGGCCTCCCGGGCGCTGCGCGCGCCCCGGTCGAACGTCTCTATCGCGATGCGGGTGCGCCGGGTCATCACGTCGTCGAGATGCCGCGCCCCCTCGTGCGAGGCGGCGTAGGTGATCTCGGCGCGCAGATAGTCGTCGGCGGCGCGCAGCGGCGCGCCCAGCGAGGGATCCGAGGCGATGAGGTCCAGGACCTCCTCCGCCAGCGAGCCGTAGCGCTGCAGCAGGTGTTCGACCCGCACCGGGTGCAGTCCAGTGCGCGCGGCCGTCCGGGCCCGCCCGTTCCACAGCGCGTGATAGCCCTCGGCGCCCACCAGCGGGGTGTCCTCGGTGACGCAGTCGGCGACGCGCATGTCGAGTCCGTGCACCGCCGCGTCCACCGCGTCCTTGGCCATCACCCGGTAGGTGGTGTACTTGCCGCCCGCCACCACGACCAGTCCCGGCACGGGGTGGGCCACGGTGTGCTCGCGGGACAGCTTGCTCGTGGCGTCCGACTCGCCGGCGAGCAGCGGCCGCAGGCCGGCGTACACGCCTTCGACGTCGTCCCTCGTCAGGGGCACCGCGAGGACCGAGTTCACATGCTCGAGCAGATAGTCGATGTCGGCGCTGGAGGCGGCCGGGTGGGCCTTGTCGAGGTCCCAGTCGGTGTCCGTGGTGCCGACGATCCAGTGCCGGCCCCAGGGTATGACGAACAGGACCGACTTCTCGGTGCGCAGGATGAGCCCGGTCGTGGAGTGGATGCGGTCCTTGGGGACGACCAGGTGGATCCCCTTGGAGGCCCGGACGTGGAACTGGCCCCGCTCGCCGACCATCGCCTGGGTGTCGTCGGTCCACACACCGGTGGCGTTGACCACCTGTTTGGCGCGGACCTCGTACTCGCCGCCGCCCTCGACGTCCTGCACCCGGGCGCCCACGACGCGCTCGCCCTCGCGCAGGAACCCGGTCACCCGGGCGCGGTTGGCGGTCCGCGCGCCGTACGCCGCGGCCGTGCGCACGAGGGTCGCCACGTAGCGGGCGTCGTCCATCTGGGCGTCGTAGTACTGGAGGGCCCCAGTCAGGGCGTCCTTCTTCAAGCAGGGCGCCACCCGCAGGGCGTGACGGCGGCTCAGGTGCCGGTGCAGGGGCAGGCCCCGGCCGTGCCCGTGGGTCATGGCCATGGCGTCGTAGAGCGCGACGCCCGCCCCGGCGTACAGCCGCTCCCAGCCCTTGTGCTGCAACGGGTACAGGAAGGGCACGGGCCGCACGAGGTGCGGGGCGAGCTTCTCCAGCAGCAGGCCGCGCTCCTTCAATGCCTCCCGCACGAGGGCGAAGTCGAGCATCTCCAGATAGCGCAGGCCGCCGTGGATCAGTTTGCTGGACCTGCTGGAGGTGCCGGACGCCCAGTCACGGGCCTCGACCAGGCCGGTGGACAGGCCGCGCGTCGCGGCGTCGAGCGCTGTGCCCGCGCCCACCACGCCGGCGCCGACGACCAGCACGTCCAGCTCGTGCTCGGCCATGGATGCGAGGGATTCGGCGCGCTGCGCCGGCCCCAGTGTCGCTGTCCTCACCGCTGCCTCCCGCTCATCGGTCGCGTCGGCCGCACCCGTCCGGCGAAGCCCGGTCTCCCACCCTCATGCCCAAATTCTGACCGGCTTGCCCGACTTCAGCCACCACGCACCCCCAGCCTGTGGACAACACCTGCGAAACAGCCTGTGGACAACACCTGCCGGAACGACTCACCGAAAACCAGCCGATCAATCCCGCATATCGGTCATATTTACTCCTAGTCTGACATTGCGCTCGCCTGTCCAGTCCACAGCGCTTGCGCACCAGTCGCACTCCGGTTATTGGGAAGGACGGCTCACGCCATGCCCGCAGATCTCGCCGTCATCGGACTCGGCCCGTACGGACTGCCGCTGGCCCAGGCCGCCGTCGCCGCCGGCATCCCCACCATCGGCTTCCGGACCGGCCCCGAGGCGGGCTCCCTCAGCGCCGCCGAACAGCGCCGCATGCTGGCGCAGGGCTTCCGGGTCACGGCCAACCCCACCGAGCTGGGCCGGGTGCGCATCGCGGTCATCTGCGCCCCGACTCCGCGCGGGGCGGACGGCGGACCGGACCTCGGCCAGGTCGAGACGGCCGCCCGCACGCTCGCCGCGCGGCTGCGCCCGCACACCACGGTGATCCTCGAGTCCCCCGTGCCGCCCGGGACGACGGAAGGGCCGCTGCTGCGCCTCCTGGAGTCGGGCTCGGGCCTCCGCGCGGGGCGCGATTTCCACCTCGCCCACTCCCCCAGCCGCGTCGACCCCGGCAACCGCGACTTCACCCCCGCCAACACCCCGAAGGTCATCGGGGGCCTCACGCCTGCCTGCACGGAGTCGGCCGCGGCCTTCTACGGGCGCATCACCGACAAGGTGGTGCGCGCGCGGGGCACCCGCGAGGCGGAGACCGTCCAGTTGCTGGAAACCAACTTCCGGCACGTCAACATCGCCCTGGTCAACGAGATGGCCGCCCTCTGCCACGACCTGGGCATCGACCTGTGGGACGTGCTGCGCTGCGCGGAGACCAAGCCGTTCGGCTTCCAGGCCTTCCGCCCCGGTCCCGGTGTCGGCGGCCACGCCGTCCCCCAGGACCTGACCGCCCACGCGGGGCGCACCCTGCGGATGGCGGAACTCGCGCAGGACGTCAACGGCCGGATGCCCCGCTACGTGGTGCAGCGCGCCGCCGCCCTCCTCAACGAGCACGGCAAGTCCGCGCGCGGCGCGCGCGTGCTGCTCCTCGGGATCACCTACAAGGCCGACCTCGCCGACCAGCAGGGCAGCCCCGCCCAGGAGATCGCGGTCCGGCTGATGGAGCTGGGCGCCTCGGTGAGCTACCACGACCCCCACGTGCCGTCCTGGAACGTCCTCGACCGGCCCGTCCCCCGCGCGGACTCCCTCTACGAGGCCGCCGCGGAGGCCGACCTGACGATCCTGCTCCAGCAGCACCGTACGTACGACCTCCAGGGGCTGTCGGTGAAGGCCCAGCTGCTGCTGGACACGCGGGGGGCGACGCCTACGGGGGCGGCGCATCGGTTGTGAGGGGGAGCGCGGACGAAATGCGCGCTTCAGAGGCCGGTGGTGGAAGGGACCCCACGCGAGTACGCTGCGATGAGGTGGAGCCCGCCGCAGAGGGCACTGCGACAGGCTCCGGGATGGTTCACGGGGTGTCCGCCCCTAGTCCTTGTGGGGGCGGCCGCTCACCATCCGAAAATCCGCAAGATCCACCTCCTCCGGCACTTCACCGTCCACAGACGGATCCGGTCCCAGCGAGTGGGCTTGCGGTGGCGTCCCATGGGCGCCCCCTTCCACGACACCGCCCAGTAGCCCGGTGGACGGTCCGTCGGAATCGGGCCGGGCCCCGAGGGCGGGGTCCGGACCAGGTCCTTGGAAGGGGGCTCCCACAAGAACTGGGGCGCCGTCGAGGACAGTAGCGGCCTCACACGGGTAAACCCGTACGGATCGGTCCCGAAAGCAACCGCGCGCCCCTCGACTGCCACGGGCGCCCCCGCTCCCCGGACATGCGAGAAGGGCCGGTCACCGCCAGGTGGCCGGCCCTTCGGAGCCGTATGAAGCCCGTGCCCGCTCTACCGCCGGTGCTGTGAGTCCGCCACCGTCACCTCGACGCGCTGGAACTCCTTCAGCTCGCTGTAGCCGGTCGTGGCCATCGCGCGGCGCAGGGAGCCGAAGAGGTTCATCGAGCCGTCGGGGGTGTGGGACGGGCCGGTGAGGATCTCCTCCAGCGTGCCCACCGTGCCGAGGTCGACCTTCTGGCCGCGCGGCAGCTCCTCGTTGACGGCCTCCATGCCCCAGTGGTTGCCCCGGCCCGGACCGTCCGTCGCGCGGGCGAGCGGGGAGCCCATCATCACGGAGTCCGCGCCGCAGGCGATCGCCTTGGGCAGGTCGCCGGACCAGCCGACCCCGCCGTCCGCGATGACGTGCACGTACCGGCCGCCGGACTCGTCCATGTAGTCGCGGCGGGCGGCGGCCACGTCGGCGACCGCGGTGGCCATGGGCACCTGGATGCCCAGCACGTTGCGCGTGGTGTGCGCGGCGCCGCCGCCGAAGCCGACCAGGACGCCCGCCGCACCGGTGCGCATCAGGTGCAGGGCGGCCGTGTAGGTGGCGCAGCCGCCGACGATCACCGGGACGTCGAGCTCGTAGATGAACTGCTTCAGGTTGAGCGGCTCGTGCGAACCGGAGACGTGCTCGGCGGAGACCGTGGTGCCGCGGATGACGAAGATGTCCACGCCGGCGTCGACGACGGCCTTGGAGAACTGGGCGGTGCGCTGCGGGGAGAGCGCGGCTGCGGTGACCACGCCCGAGTCGCGCACCTCCTTGATGCGCTGCCCGATCAGCTCCTCCTTGATGGGCGCCGCGTAGATCTCCTGGAGACGGCGGGTGGCGCTCTCGGCGGGCAGGCCGACGATCTCGTCCAGCAGCGGCTGCGGGTCCTCGTAGCGGGTCCACAGGCCCTCGAGGTTCAGCACGCCGAGGCCGCCGAGCTCGCCGATGCGGATCGCCGTGGCCGGCGAGACGACCGAGTCCATGGGAGCGGCCAGGAACGGCAGCTCGAAGCGGTAGGCGTCGATCTGCCAGGCGATCGAGACCTCCTTCGGGTCCCGCGTACGGCGGCTGGGGACGACGGCGATGTCGTCGAAGGCGTACGCCCGGCGGCCGCGCTTGCCGCGCCCGATCTCGATCTCAGTCACGTCTGTGGCCTTTCCCTGATGCGTTGCAGCGCCTTCCAGTATCCCGTACGGCCGTGGCGCCCACCGCCCCGGACGTACGGCGAGGGCGGCCCCGGTGGTCCGGAGCCGCCCTCGGGAAGCCCGCCGCTACTGGCGGCTGTAGTTCGGTGCCTCGACCGTCATCTGGATGTCGTGCGGGTGGCTCTCCTTGAGGCCCGCGGAGGTGATCCGGACGAAGCGGCCGTTGGCCTGGAGCTCGGGGACGGTCTTGCCGCCGACGTAGAACATCGACTGGCGCAGGCCGCCGACGAGCTGGTGGACGACGGACGACAGCGGGCCGCGGTAGGGCACCTGGCCCTCGATGCCCTCGGGCACCAACTGCTCGTCGGAGGCGACGCCCTCCTGGAAGTAGCGGTCCTTGGAGAACGACTTGCGGTCGCCGCGGGTCTGCATGGCGCCGAGCGAGCCCATGCCGCGGTACGACTTGAACTGCTTGCCGTTGATGAACAGCAGCTCGCCGGGGGACTCCTCGCAGCCGGCGAGCAGCGAGCCCAGCATCACCGTGTCGGCGCCGGCGACCAGGGCCTTGGCGATGTCGCCGGAGTACTGCAGGCCGCCGTCGCCGATGACCGGGACGCCCGCCTCCTTGGCGGCCAGCGCGGCCTCGTAGATCGCCGTGACCTGCGGGACGCCGACGCCGGCGACCACGCGGGTGGTGCAGATGGAGCCGGGTCCGACACCGACCTTGATGCCGTCGCAGCCCGCGTCGACGAGGGCCTTGGCGCCGTCGCGCGTGGCGATGTTGCCGCCGATGACGTCGACGCCGGACGAGTTCGACTTGATCTTGGCGACCATGTCGCCGACGAGACGGGAGTGGCCGTGCGCGGTGTCGACGACGATGAAGTCGACGCCCGACTCGATGAGCGCCTGGGCGCGCTCGAACGCGTCACCGGCGACCCCGACCGCGGCACCGACCAGCAGGCGCCCCTCGGCGTCCTTGGCGGCGTGCGGGTACTTCTCGGCCTTCACGAAGTCCTTGACCGTGATCAGGCCCTTGAGGACACCGTGGTCGTCGACGAGCGGAAGCTTCTCGATCTTGTGGCGGCGCAGCAGCTCCATGGCGTCCGGGCCGGAGATGCCGACCTTGCCGGTGACCAGCGGCATCGGCGTCATGATCTCGCGCACCTGGCGGGAGCGGTCGGTCTCGAAGGCCATGTCCCGGTTGGTGACGATGCCGAGCAGCTTCTTGTTGCCGTCGGTGACCGGGACGCCGCTGATGCGGAACTTGGCGCACAGGGCGTCGGCCTCGGCGAGCGTGGCGTCCGGGTGGATGGTGATGGGGTCGGTGACCATGCCGGACTCGGACCGCTTCACCAGGTCGACCTGGTTGGCCTGGTCCTCGATGGACAGGTTGCGGTGCAGGACGCCGACGCCACCCTGGCGGGCCATCGCGATCGCCATGCGGGACTCGGTCACCTTGTCCATGGCGGCGGACAGCAGCGGGATGTTGACCCGCACGTTCCGGGACACGTACGAGGCGGTGTCGATCTCCTCGGGCGCCATGTCCGACGCGCCCGGCAGCAGCAACACGTCGTCGTAGGTCAGCCCGAGTGTCGCGAATTTACCGGGCACTCCGTCGACGTTGGCAGTCATGACACCTTCCCCAAATGGCCTTGATCGGTGCGGATGTCCATGCTAACGGGAAGCGGAGGTGTCTCATTCCACGGTTTCGCACGGCTCCCGGCCTCGTATGTTCGTACGGGAACGGGTGATCTTCCGTTCATATTCCGTTCGTACGCCGAAGGGGCCGCGCGGCGGCGGGGGGTTGGCGGGGGCTACTGCTCCGCCAGGGCGCGCAGCCGGCTCAGCGCGCGGTGCTGGGCCACGCGGACGGCACCGGGTGACATTCCCAACATCTGTCCGGTCTCCTCCGCGGTCAGTCCCACGGCGATGCGCAGCAGGATCAGCTCACGCTGGTTCTCGGGCAGGCTGGCCAGCAGCTTCTTGGCCCACTCGGCGTCGCTGCTGAGCAGGGCACGCTCCTCGGGGCCGAGGGAGTCGTCGGGCCGCTCGGGCATCTCGTCGGAGGGCACCGCGGTGGAGCCGGGGTGCCGCATCGCCGCGCGCTGGAGGTCGGCGACCTTGTGGGAGGCGATGGCGAAGATGAACGCCTCGAAGGGCCGGCCGGTGTCCTTGTAGCGGGGCAGCGCGAGCAGCACCGCGACGCAGACCTCCTGTGCGAGGTCCTCCACGAAGTGCCGGGCGTCGCCGGGCAGCCGGGACAGCCGCGTGCGGCAGTAGCGCAGCGCGAGGGGGTGGACGTGCGCGAGCAGATCGTGCGTGGCCTGCTCGTCTCCGTCGACGGCGCGATGGACGAGCGCACCGATCGCCCCTTGGGCAGTGCCCGCCTCGTCGTCGCGCATCGGTCCATGGTGCCTTGCGGACGTCTGGTCCGTGGCACCGTGTCCCTTGTTGTGCACCGAAGCGTTATGAGCAGGTGCGCCGGAACTCATACCCTGCGCCCTCCCCTCCCGCTCGACCGACTCGTCCCCGAGGAACTCCACACCTCAAGGATGCGGCATCCGCGGCGAAACGAGCAGCGGGCGTCTTCCGGCCACCGAGGATGCCCTGGTGGGCCGGGTTTTCGGCGTGGTTCCCGTGGGGTACGCGCCCGCCCAGCTGACGGGTCGCACGCCCCCGTCCGTCCGGCCTCCGGTCGCACGCGAGCGGGACGGCACGCGGGTCCGTACGCCGGTCCGCCGCACCCGGCGCGCCCGCGCGAGAGCAGCGTCCGTACGGCGACACGCACACGCGTGCAGCCTGCCCGGAACGCGCTGTGCGCGACGGCACGCTCACGAGCGCGTGGCACCGGCATCCCGTCGGCGCCGTGAGCGAACGGCACGGACGGGACATCCGCACACCCACGCGACGACGCCCACGCGGCCACCGGACAGTTGCGGCACCCCGTGCCGAAGCGGCCCCGGCACGGCACCAGCGGGTGAGCCGACGCGCACCGCGTGGCAGGCAACCGCACGGGGGCGCACCACGCGGCGGACACCCGCACCGAAGCGCACCGTGCGCACCCCACTCGCGACAGCGCGCACCCTCGGCGCCCGCGCATCCCCGGTGCCACCCGTGCCCCCGTCGGGGGCGTCCGTGTGCCCCCGTGCGCCGGGCTGTGCTCGGTGTCGCGCACCGCGTCCGGCCCGGCCCGAAGGGCGGGCCCTAGCGCACGAGGCCCCACCGGAACCCGAGCGCCACCGCGTGGGCCCGGTCCGAGGCGCCGAGCTTCTTGAAGAGCCGGCGCGCGTGCGTCTTGACGGTGTCCTCGGAGAGGAACAGTTCGCGGCCGATCTCGGCGTTGGAGCGCCCGTGGCTCATGCCTTCGAGCACCTGGATCTCACGCGCGGTGAGCGTCGGCGCCGCGCCCATTTCGGCCGAGCGCAGCCGGCGCGGGGCGAGCCTCCAGGTCGGGTCGGCGAGCGCCTGCGTGACCGTGGCGCGCAGCTCCGCGCGGGAGGCGTCCTTGTGCAGGTAGCCCCGCGCGCCTGCGGCCACCGCGAGCGCCACGCCGTCGAGGTCCTCCGCGACGGTGAGCATGATGATGCGCGCTCCCGGGTCGGCGGACAGCAGACGCCGGACCGTCTCGACGCCGCCCAGACCGGGCATGCGTACGTCCATCAGAATCAGATCCGAGCGGTCGGCACCCCAGCGGCGGAGGACTTCCTCGCCGTTGGCCGCCGTCGTCACGCGCTCGACGCCGGGCACGGTCGCGACCGCGCGGCGGAGCGCCTCTCGGGCAAGCGGGGAGTCGTCGCAGACGAGGACGGAAGTCATGGCCGCCCTCCGCAGCTGATGCGCGTCACCTTGAGCCTCCAGGCTGGTACGAAATCGTCACCTGTGCGGTCGACCGTCTCGGACGCCCCGCCCGAGCGCTTGTTCCTTCAACCGCCTCGCACTCTCAACGACGGTCACTCGAAAGAGTTACGGGGCCGTCTGCCATCTTCGGCACTCTACGTGAGGAGGCGTTCACGGTGCAGACATGCGCGACGGACCCCCGGACTTTCACCACAACTCATGCCCCATTCAGCCCCATTTCTTCCCCTTTGATGGTGTCCGGGGCTAGATTCGCAATGAGTCATATTTTCATCTCCTTGGATCGTAGTTGTACGGTCGTGGACACCGGATCCGCCCAGAACGGCTACAAGGGGTCACGCAATGGCAGATTTCTCCCGCCTTCCCGGACCGAACGCGGACCTGTGGGACTGGCAGCTCCTGGCTGCCTGCCGCGGGGTGGACAGCTCGCTCTTCTTCCACCCCGAGGGCGAGCGTGGTGCGGCCCGAAGCGCTCGCGAGAACTCGGCCAAGGAGGTCTGCATGAGGTGCCCGGTACGCGCCGAGTGCGCCGCGCACGCGCTGGCGGTACGTGAGCCGTACGGCGTGTGGGGCGGCCTGACCGAGGACGAGCGCGAAGAGCTGATGGGACGGGCGCGCAACCGGCTGGTGTCGGCATCGGCCGCCGGCAGCGGACACGCCACCGCCCCGAACAACTGAAGGAACGTTTCTTCACGAAACGAACGAGCACGCACCAACGCGTGCGTACGCACAGGCATGCACGCACAGGCACACACGGAATAGACACACACGAAACAGACACATACGAAACAGACACACACAGAGGGGCACGCACGACCGGGCACGCGCGCGTGCCCTTGTTCTGTCGCGCGCCTTGTTTCGTCCCGGCGCCTCACCGCGCCGCGGCGGCCGCCAGCTTCTCCAGCGTCGCGGCGACCGCGGGCACCTGCGCGAGGTCCGGCAGGGTGAGCGCGACGATCTGCCTCCGCACGGCTGGCTCCAGCGCCACGGTGCGCACGCCCCGGGGCCGTACGGACTCGATGGCCAGCTGGGGCAGGACCGCGACCCCCAGTCCCGCTCCCACCAGGCCGACGACCGCCGGGTAGTCGTCGGTCGCGAAGTCGATGCGCGGGGTGAAGCCGGCCGCCTCGCACACCTCGACCAGCTGCCCCCGGCAGCGCGGGCAGCCGGCGATCCAGGGCTCGTCGGCGAGTTCGCCGATGGCGACGGACTCCGCGCGGGCCAGCGAGTGCGACTGCGGCACGAGGCCGACGAGCCGGTCCGACAGCAGCGGCCGTACGACGAGGTCGTCCCACTCCTCGGCGCCCGCCGCCCCCTCGTACCGGAAGGCGAGGGCCACGTCGCAGTCGCCCTCGCGGAGCATCTCCACGGAGCGCGGCGGCTCGGCCTCCTCCAGGGAGACGCGCGTGCCCGGGTGGGCGTCGCGCAGGGCGGCCAGGGCCGTCGGGACGAGCGTGGAGCTGCCGCTGGGGAACGACACGAGCCGCACCCGGCCCGCGCGCAGCCCGGCGATCGCGGCGACTTCCTCCTCGGCGGCGGTGAGCCCGGCGATGATCCCGGCGGCGTGCCGCACCAGCGCCTCGCCCGCCTGGGTCAGGCGCATCTCCCGGCCGCTGCGGATGAGCAGGGGCGTTCCGACGGAGGACTCCAGGGCCTTCATCTGCTGGCTGACGGCGGGCTGGGTGCAGCCCAGCTCGCGGGCCGCCGCGGAGAAGGAACCGGTGGTGGCCACGGCGCGCAGTACGCGGAGGTGGCGGGCTTCGATCACCCCTCAAGGATAAGCGGCCCTTTGGTGCGGCGCCGAATATTGCGTCGACGCTTTGACCCTCATCGCTTACCGTTGCGCCGCATGAAGCTTCTGTCTGTGAACCTGGGCCGGCCCAAAACCGTTCCGTACACGGATCATCGCGACGGCGTGACCGGGATCGACAAGCGGCCCGTCGACGGGCCGGTGCGGGTGGCCGCGCCCGGCCCCAAGGGCTTCGGCGGGAGCGGCCTGGACGGCGACGCCGTGTGCGAGACGCGGCACCACGGCGGGGACGACCAGGCGGTCTACGCCGTGGCCCGTGAGGATCTCGACGAGTGGGAGCGCACGCTGGGGCGCGCGCTGGCCAACGGCGCGTTCGGCGAGAACCTCACCACGGAGGGCATCGACGTGTCCGGCGCCCTGATCGGTGAGCGCTGGGCCGTCGGGCCCGAGGTGGTCCTGGAGGTCACCTCCGGACGCATTCCCTGCCGCACCTTCCAGGGCCACATGGGTGAGAAGGGCTGGGTGAAGCGGTTCACGGAGCGGGGTGCGCCGGGGGCGTATCTGCGGGTGATCGAGCCCGGCGAGATCCGCGCGGGGGACGCCGTACGGATCGTTCACCGGCCGGACCACGAGGTGACGGTGGCGCTGCAGTTCCGCGCGGTGACCACCGACCGGACGCTGCTGCCGCGGCTGCCGGAGGCCGGTCCGGCCCTGCACCCGGAGGCGGCGGCCGTGGCGCAGCGGTACCTGGGGAAGTACGGGACGCGGCAGCCGACCTGACCTCCCGCCACGGTCCGGGGGCGCGGTTCCGGGGGCGGAGGCGCAGAGCGGACGGCTCCGCTCCGGGTAACTAGTCTTGGGCCATGACAACGGCTCTGATTACGGGATCGACGGCTGGGATCGGTGCCGCGTTCGCGCGGCGGCTGGCGGCCGACGGACACGACCTGGTGCTGGTGGCCCGCGACACCGGCCGGCTGCGCGAGCAGGCCACCGAGCTGCACGACCGCCACGGCATCGAGGCGGAGGTGCTGACCGCCGACCTGGCTCAGGACCGGGGCATCGAGGCGGTGGCCGAGCGTCTCGGCGACCGGAGGAACCCCGTCGACCTGCTGATCAACAACGCCGGGTTCGGTCACAAGGGCCGCTATCTCGAGGTGCCGATGTCCGATGAGCTGATGATGCTCAAGGTGCACTGCGAGGCGGTGCTCCGGCTGACGTCGGCGGCGGTGGAGGCGATGCGGGAGCGCGGGCGCGGAGGTGTCGTGAACGTCGCCTCGACCGCCGCGTTCGTGCCGCGCGGTACGTACGGGGCGTCCAAGGCGTGGGTCGTGCAGTTCACCCAGGGCGCGGCGCAGGACCTCGCCGGCCACGGCATCCGGCTGATGGCGCTGTGCCCCGGCTTCGTGCGCACCGAATTCCACGAGCGGGCGGGGATGGGCACGGACAACATCCCGAAGTGGATGTGGCTCGACGCGGACAAGGTCGTCGCGGCGGCACTGGCGGACCTGGCCCGGGGCAAGACGCTGTCGATCCCCGACCCCCGGTACAAGGCGCTGCTGGGAGCGGCGAAGCTGGTCCCGCGCGGACTGCTGGGCGGGATCTCGTCGCGGACGGGACGGAAGTACGGGCCGCGGTAGCCCCGCGCGGGTGCACCGGCACAGTGGGACGCGGCCCGCTCCCCGGAGGAGAATGGGTGCTGACAGGACCGACCCGGACCCAGGGGGGACCGGAGGCGAGTGTCATGACCTTCGTACAGCTCATCGACTGCCGGACGAACCGGTTCGAGGAGATGGACCAGCTCATGGACCAGTGGGTCGAGCAGACCAGGGGCAAGAGGACGGCGACCCACGCGGTGGTCGGCAAGGACCGCTCGGACACGTCGCACGTCGTCGAGATCGTGGAGTTCCCGTCGTACGAGGAGGCGATGCGGAACTCGCAGCTCCCGGAGACCGACCGGATCTTCCGGGAGATGGTGGCGCTCTGTGAGGAGATGCCGACGTTCACGGACCTGGACGTGGTGCGCGACGCGCAGCTGAACACGGACTCCGCGCGGCGCTTCTTCGAGGTGGTGAGCACGGCGGAGGACCTGTCCCCGATGACGGGCCTGGTCGAGGAGCACTACCACGACCACGATCCGGCCAACGAGCAGGACATCGTCGGCCTCGATCACTTCCGGCGCGAGATGGACGTGTGGCGCGGCGGCTTCGACTTCTCCTTCACCCTCGAGGACCAGCTCGCCGAGGGGGACCGGGTGTGCACCCGCTGGAGCTGGAAGGGCACCCACAAGGGCGACTTCCTCGGCATCCCGGCGACGGGCAAGGACGTCTCCATGACGGGCACGACCATCTTCCGCTTCGGCGACAACGGCAAGATCGTCGAAGGCTGGTGGCAGTACGACCGGCTGGGGCTGATGGCGCAGCTGGGTGCGCTGGAGCCGACGGAGCTCTGACCCGGCGCACGACCGGGACGCGCAGGACGTTGCCACGCGTGAGTCAGGGGCGGCGGGAAGCGCAACAGGCCTCCCGCCGCCCCTTGTTCGTCTCAGGCGTCTGCGGCCATCCGCACGAACGCCGTCCACTGGCCGGACGGCACGTTGAGGATCGCCACGTCCGGGCACTTGGAGTCACGGATCAGCACGGCCGTACCGGCGTCCGCGACCTCGACGCACTGGCCACCATCACCAGCGCTGTAGCTGCTCTTCACCCAGGTCAACCGTGCTGCCTGATCGTCGTTGGCGTTCACAACTCTCCCAAGAGCTTCTCGATCCAGGCCAGCGACTCCCTGGGGGTCATCGCTTGCGCCCGCAGGACTCCGTACGTGGACTCGAACCCCTGGACCTTCGCTGGCGCCGTATGCAGGGCGCTGTTGCTCTGCACCTCCGTGTACGCCATCCTCCGTTGTTGCCGCGTGAGGATCAACGTGAAGGGCCCGGCGACTCCGGCATGTTCGTCCCGTCCGGTCGGCATCACCTGTAGCTCTACGTTGCGTTCGTGTCCGGCGAGCAACAGGTGCTCCAACTGGGCTCGCATGACCTCCGCGCCCCCGAGGGGCCGACGCAGGACGGTCTCCTCGATCACGAAGCTCAGCAGCGGCGTGGGGCGCCGCGTCAGCAACTTGTGCCGGTCCAAGCGCGCCGACACCCGTTGCTCGACGGTCTCCGCGTCCAGCAGTGGCCGCCACATGCTGAAAACCGCGCGTGCGTACTCTTCGCATTGCAACAAGCCATTGACGACATGAGCGTCATAGGCGTGCAGCTCGGCAGCATCGGCCTCCAAGGCCGCGAACTCGCGGAAGAACCCCGGATACCGAGCCTTCGCCACCTCCCCCTTCATCGCCACCAGCAGCCCCCGCCCGCCCACCTCCCGATCCACCGCGTCCACCAGCTCCGGCCGGGGAATCCGCCGCCCCTGTTCCACCGCCGCGATCTGCGCCTCGCCGTACCCGACCCGCTCGCCCAACTGCGCCTGCGTCAGCCCCGCGGCCTCCCGCAGCAGCTTCATCTGGCGGCCGAAGCAGCGCAGGAACTCCCCGTTGGAATCGGCGCCCGCGCCGCCCTCCACGCCCGCACCCGAGTCCGCTCCCGACTCCATCGCACCCACCCCTCCGCACATCCGTCCGCAGCTCACCCGTGCTCGCACCGTAGGACGCCCCCGCATCAACCTCGCCAATAACGGAAATCGTTACGTCGCACGAGTGAACGCCCCCGCTCGCCCTGCGATGCCTCCTCAGCGGGGCCAACGTCGGGAACCCCGCCGTCGGACGCTTCCTGCCGACCTCGTCGACAGACCGCCCGGCCTTCCCACTTCACTGACGTTTTCTCAGCGGTGATCACTTCCAGATTCGGGACTGTAAAACGATCGGCTCTGTCCCGTAATCGGTGGTAACGACGAGTGACGGGCATCGTTGGCATGGTGTGCGAGATGTCAATGAGCTTGTGAGCGTGGTGTTTTCGGGGTTGTCAGCCCGCGCCATCGAGGGCGTACAGGACGAGGGCGAGGTCATCCGGGTGTCTGCGCGGACCCGGGACGATCCGGTGCCGTGCCCCGAGTGCGGCACGCCGACAGGGCGGGTGCACGGGTTCCACGGGCGGAGAGTCGCGGACGTGCCCACGGACGGACGGCGGGTCGTCGTCTTGGTGAGGTTGCGGCGGCTGGTGTGCCCGGTGCTCGGTTGCTCGCGGCAGACGTTCCGTGAGCAGGTTCCCGGCGTCGTGGAGCGCTACCAGCGTCGGACCAACCGTCTGGCCGACCAACTCGGCTCTGTGGTCAAGGAGTTAGCGGGCCGGGCGGGTGAACGCCTCTCACACGTGCTGGCCTGCTGGATCTCTCGCTCGACCGCCCTGCGCATACTCATGCGCAGGGCGGTCCCGCCGCTGCGCGTCCCGCGCGTGCTCGGCGTCGACGATTTCGCCCTCAAGCGCCGGCATCGCTACGCCACCGTGATCATTGACGCCGAGACCGGCGAGCGGATCGATGTCCTGCCCGATCGCACCGCCGAGACCCTGGCGGCGTGGCTGCGCGAGCATCCCGGGGTCGAGTACCTCTGCCGGGACGGCTCCACCACCTATGGCGAGGCGATCCGCCAGGCCCTGCCCGAAGCGGTGCAGGTCAGCGACAGGTGGCATCTGTGGAGCAACCTGTGCGGCAAGGTCCTGGCCGAGGTCCGCTCCCACGCCGCGTGCTGGGCGACCGCCGTGAACCCCGCCCGGCCCGGAGGTGTCCGCGAGCAGACCACCCGCGAACGCTGGCAGCAGGTCCATGACCTGCTCGAAAAGGGTGTCGGCCTGCTCGAATGCGCCCGCCGTCTCGACGTCGCACTGAACACCGTCAAGCGGTACGCCCGCATGAAGGAGCCCACTGCCGAGCGTCGCGCACCCCGGTACCGGCCCACGCTCGTCGACCCTTACCGCGACCACCTTCGCGCCCGTCGCGCTGCCGACCCGGCCGTCCCCGTCAAACAACTGTTCCGGGAGATCAAGGAGCTGGGATACACCGGCAGCCTCAACCTGCTCTACCGCTACATCACCCAGGGCCGGACCGAGGGCGACAAGCCCGTCACCACCCCGCAGCGCTTCGCCCGCCTCCTCCTGACCCGCCCCGAGAACCTGCGCGACAAGGATGCCGCACTGCTGCGGGAACTCACCAAAGCCTGCCCCGCGATGACTGAACTCGCCTGTCTGACCGGCGAGTTCGCGCAGCTGCTGACGCCGGCTGAGGGCAACGACGCCAAGCTCACCGTCTGGATCACCACGGTTCGCTCCACCGACCTGCCCCACCTGCACTCCTTCGCGAACGGCCTTGAGCTCGACCGCGCAGCCGTCGACGCCGGACTCACCACCCCGTACCACAACGGCCGCACCGAAGGCGTCAACACACGAACCAAGAAGATCATGAGGCAGATGCACGGCCGAGCTGGATTCTCCCTGCTCCGCCACCGCATCCTCCTCCAGTGATCACCACACAGCGCTACCACCGATTACGGGACAGAGCCGATTACGGGACAGAGCCGTTCGATTGACAGACCCCCACGGTCACCGTCGAGGTGTGGGACGGGCCGCCGCCGCAGGAGGACCCGGCGGACTGGGACGAGCAGGCCGAGGCCGAGTTCGAGTCGACGAGCGGTCAGGTCGCCGTGTGGTCCATGCACACGGGCCGGGCGGACGACGTCATCGTGCTGGAGGGCTCCGGTGGTTCGTGGCGGGTCCGGGTCAGTTGCGCGGGCCGGGCCGAGGCCGCCGCCCTGTCGGAGGGGGAAGGCACCGGTCATGGGGTGGAGCGTTACCTCATCCGTTTCTGGCCCGCCGGCGCGTGAGGAAGCAGTACTGCGGCGGGAACGGACGCGCTCCGCTCCCGCCGCAGGTACAGGCGCCTCAGGTCACGTGACGATCTTGACGATGAACCCGTCGTCCATCCCGTCGATGATGCGGTTCTTGGCGTAGAAGCTCTTGAGGATCAATCCGCCGGCCTTGTTGTCGTCCTTCGCTATGGGCTTGGCGGAGAAGTTGAACTTCTTGGCGTCCGCGTCGAACTCGGGCTCGGCAGCCCCTTCGTAGGTGCTGGCGAAGGGGTATTCGTCGCATTCGAGCGCGCCGCCCTGGGTGTAGTTGGCGCCCCAGTACCGCTTGCACTGCTTGACCGCCGCCGCGCGGTTCCTGTCGTTGCGGGCGGCTGCTGTACGACGCGCATGCCACTACGGCCGACACGGCGGCAGCGGCGGTCGAGCTGGCCCGTGCGCAGGCCCGCACGTACGACGTCCTGGTGGCGCTGGAGAAGGTGCCCCGACGGGAGCTCGCCGAACCGCTGGAACACTGGTACGGCAAAGGCAAGGTAGTGGCCTGGCTGCGTGAGCACGGTCACGACACCGCGGGCATCCGGCCCGGCGGCGGGTTCGTCTACCGGTTCACGGCCCTCGATCCCTTCAGCGCCGCCGAGCAGGCTCGTCAGATGCTGGAGCGGATGACAGCCCGCTCCCAGTTCTTGCGCCGCGACCGGGGCGGTGTGCGACCCCTCCCTCACATCTGGGTCGCCGGCCACCCGCGGCCCATCCCACTCGATCCCCCCGCGCGCGGCGCAGATGTCCTGACCCTGGTCAATGAAGGGCACCTGTACAAGGTCGCCGGCGCCCGCAGTCGGACCGACGATGCCCTGGAGCTGGCGGCCGCGGTCAACCGTGGCCCATTGGCCCCGGCCGTGGCGGGCGCCTGGGCAGCCATCGAGTCATTGCTGTCGAACCCCGATGACCCCAAGGGAGAGGGCGAACGGTCCGGTAAGGCAGTGGCCGCAGAGCGGATGGCGGTCATCATCGCGTGTTCCTGGCCCCGGGCCGAGCTCACTGCCCTCGCACACCGACACAAGCCACGCACACCGGACGAACTAGCCCGGTTGGTAGCAGGATGCACCACGAATCAAGAGCGAGCCCGCGTGGTCGCAGAGGCCCTTCTCACCCACGGGGCCACGGCGCTGGACTTCACCGGCGCCTCCACGAAGTACAGCGACCGTCCCGCCGCGCAGCGCATGGCCGACCTGGCGCAGAATCCGCGCCCGGTTCTGAACGATGTCGCCGGCGCCTTCCGGATCGCACTCCGGCGCCTGTACCGGACCCGGAACATCATCCTGCACGGCGGCGCAACTCAGGGCGTGGCGTTGGAAGCCTCACTCCGCACCGCCGCCCCCTTGGTCGGAGCGGGCTTGGACCGGATCATCCACGCCGATTACGTCGAAGGCCTTGATCCGCTCGCCCTGGCCGCTCGCGCCGACATCGCCCTGACTCTCGTCAACGGCGAATCTGGGCTCTCCGTCGTAGACCTCCTCGAGCCCGTCTGACCGCGCATACGGCTGCAGCGGACAGCCGTCGGAACGGACCGACGGACGCCCGCCCCGACAAACCCGACAGCCTCGCCCGCCGCCCCGACAGACGACCGCCGTGGGGGCGTCGCTCCTGGTGAACGGGGGTGTGGGCGCGGGATCTTCAGGGCATGACCACTTCCCCCCGCCGGGAGCGGCGGTCCGCGCTGCCGCTCCCGCTCGCCGACCAGACGGTGCTCTCGTTCCGCTTCACCCCGTCCCCGCGCGGCGCGCGGCTGGCCCGCCGGCTCGCCTCCTGCCAGATGGACGCCTGGGGCTGGCGCTACGGCACCCCGGCGCACGACGCCGTCGAGCTGGTCGCGGCCGAGCTGGCCGCCAACGCCGCGACCCACGGCCGGGTCCCCGGCCGGGACGCCGAGCTGCGGCTCAGCCGGGAGGAGGACGGGCACGTACGCGTCGAGGTCAGCGACGCGCGGGGCGAGCGGCTGCCCGAGGCACGGGACGCCGGGAGCGAGGAGGACGGCGGGCGGGGGCTTCTCCTCGTCGCCGCCCTAGCCAAGGAGTGGAGAACGGCTCCGCGCCCCGGCGCCCCCGGAAAGACGGTGTGGGCCGTGGTGCCCGCCGCGCCGGTCCGTCAGTAGTGGTACCGGGCCTTGATGATCACGACTTCCTTCTCGGTGGCCCGGTAGACGAGGCGGTGCTCGTCGTCGATCCGGCGTGACCAGTACCCCGACAGGTCGCCCTTCAGCGGTTCCGGTTTACCGATACCGGTGAAGGGGTCGCGCTGGATCTCGCCGATCAGACGGATGAGCTTGCGGAACAGCTTCTTGTCGGCGGCCTGCCAGTACAGGAGGTCCTCCCACCCGGTGGGGCGGAACCGTACATCCCTCACTCGCCGTCCTCCGCCAGGGCCTCCAGCTCCGCCATGCTCCTGGTGATCACCGGGGTGTCGGCGGCCCTGTCCGCGGCGACGGCCGCCATGAGGTGGGCGGCGTTGGCCGGCGAGCGCAGCAGGTAGACCGTCTCCTGCCAGGAACGGAAGTCGTCGGCCGACATCAGTACGGCGTCGCCGCCCCTGGAGGTGATCTCCACGGGCTCATGGTCGTCGTTGACCTGCTGGATCAGCGGGAAAAGCCTGGCCCGGGCCTCGCTGGCAGTGATGGACATGCCTCTCCTCCACAGAAACCGGTACGGGGAGACCGCACCAGTCGAATGGTACAAGTATCCGGTACCAGTTGCACGGCCTCTTGTCACCCGGGCCAGGATTCGCGCCGCGGCTGGCAGGATAAGGAGGGAGATGTGAGGCGCCCGGGTCTGACCGCGCGGGCCCCGGAAAAAGCCCGGCCGCGGGGGTGGCCGGGCATGTGCTGTGGGGAGTGGGAGCGGCTGATGGCCAGGGGCGCGGGCGGGACGGTCGTACTGAGGGACGTTAGGCGTTCTTGCGGACGGCGCCGCGGATCAGTTTCAGCGCCTTGTCGAACTGCGCCTGGAGCTGCGGCGTGACCACGTACTCCTCGACCCGCCCGGCGGACCGGCCGCTGAACCCCTGGGACAGCTCGACCTTGAAGTCGCCGGCGTAGACGTTGCCTCGTTCACCGCGCCGCCCGAGTTCACCGTGCTCAGCGGACGGACGGAGATCGGCCGCACCGACCCGGACCTGCTCACCGAGGAGACCGACGGTCCGCGCAAGCTGCTGCTGGCGGGCCGCAGTTGGCTGGTGACGTACATCGACTGGCGGCGCCGGCGCTGCTTCGTGGAACCCGTGGACGAGGGCGGGCGTGCCAAGTGGAGCGGCTTCGGGGCGCACCGCGTCCGGTCCTTCACCCTGGCCCATGCCGTACGTGACGTGCTGCTCGGGGGCGAGCCGCCGGTGACTCTGACCCGGCGCGCGGAAGCCAAGCTCGCGGCGACCCGGGAAACGTACCTGGACGTCGTACACCCGGCGGGCACGGTCATCACCCGCCGGGGCGACAGCGACGTGCGCTGGTGGACCTGGGCCGGGCACCGGGCGAACGCCACCCTGGCCGCGTCGCTTCCCTCCGTGGTCCTTCGGCACCGGACCGTCGACGACCGCTTCATCCGGCTGCGCGACGACGTCACCCCGCAGTCATGGCGGGCGGCTGTGACGGACGCCGGGACGGGCCTGAGCCTGCCGGAAGTGGACCCGCACGCTGTTCGAGGGCTCAAATTCGCGGAGGCGCTGCCCTCACGGCTGGCGGAGGCCACGCTCGCCGCGCGGCTGGGTGACGGCGACGGGGCCCGGGCGGCCCTGGCGGAGCCGGTGCGCTTCCTGCTGCGCCAAGAGGGCTGACCGCGTCCCGGCGACCGGGCCCACCGCCGCGTGAACAAGCGGTACTGCGGCGGGTGACGCGTCTACGTGTCGTATCCGCCGTCTCCGATCACGACGTGCGGTCTGCTGTTCACCGCGTCCGGCGCCCATTGGACCTCTCCAGCGACTACCGCGCCCCGGCAGGGCGAATCCCCAGCCGTCAGGCGTGGGGAAGACGGACGGCGGTGTAGGCGTTCCGGATGAGTTCATCGAGGGCCGGCGGGGCGTCGTCATGTGTCCACGACTGGAAAGCCGTACGGAACAGGGCGAGGGCCACCTCGACCTGGGCCTGAGCGGTGAAGGGTTCCTCGCCCCGTTCGACGAGTGCCTGTGTGAGCGCCTGTGACCAGGTGCGGAGCTTCCACAGTTCGCGTTCCGCCAGGTCCGGTACGGACTCGATGACGGTCGCGCGTCTGGCCATGGCGCCGCGGCGCGGTTCGAAGTCCCGCGCGACCGCGCGCAGGGCCTCCCGCAGGGCGCCGGAGGCGGACGACCCGGAGTCCGCCACGGCGGTGACCATGAGGTGCTCGATCCGGCCCTCGTCGCCGAACAGCACTTCGCTCTTGTCCTTGAAGTGGCGGTAGAAGGTCCGGTCGGTCACACCGGCCCGCTCGGCGATGGACGCGGTGGTCGTCGCCGCATAGCCGTGCTCCAAGAACAGGTCGAGGGCGGCTTCCTGGAGTCGCGCACGGCTTCCCGGTTTCCAGCGGCTCATGAGCCGACCCTATCAGGGATGTCAGATTATGACGTCAAGTGCTAGCCTCGTTGATGTCATAACCTGACATCAACGTGAGGACGATCATGCCCCGTGCAGATGTGGAAGCGCTTCTCTCCTACCTCGCCGCCGCCGACATGCCCGGCATAGAGACCCAGACCCCGGACCAGGCACGCGCCGGCCTGCGTGCGTCGGTCAAGGCCGCGGACCTGCCCGTCGGCGACATCGCCGTACAGCGGCCGCTGACCATCCCGACACGGTCCGGCACGATCGCCGGCCTGCTCCTCGACCCACGGGCGGAGCGTGAGCCCGGCCCGGTGGTCGTGTGGTACCACGGGGGCGGATTCGTCACCGGAGACCTGGAGACGCACGGCGGCTTCGCGGCCGACGTCGCCCGGATGCTCGACCTCCCGGTGGTGCTCGTCGACTACCGGCTGGCCCCGGAGCACCCGTACCCGGCCGCGGTCGAGGACGCGGAGGACGCCGCCCGATGGGTCGCCTCCAGCCCCCGTGAGCTCGGCCGGGAGGCCGATGCCCTGGTGCTCGGCGGAGACAGTGCCGGGGGGACGCTGACCGTCGTGACGGCGATGGCCCTGCGCGACACCCCGGCCGCGGTCCCGGTCCAGGCACACATCACGATCTACCCGGCCACCGACCTCTCACGTCCGTACCCGTCACAGGAGGAGTTCGCCACCGGACGACTGCTGACCGAGGCAGGCCTCCGCTGGTACTACGACCACTACCGTGCCGACGCCCACGACTGGCGCGGCTCGCCGCTCCTCGGCGACCTCACCGGCCTGCCGCCGGCCGTCGTCCTCACCGCGGGCGAGGACCCGATCCGTGACGAGGGCCGCGCCTACGCGGCCGCCCTCGTCAACGCGGGCGTGCCCACGACCTTCCACGAGGCCGCCGGACACATCCACGCCTTCGTCCTCATGCGCGGGGTCGTGCCCTCCACCCGGGACGACCTGGCGCGGGCCTTCGCCGCCCTGTCCGCCACGGTGCGGGCGGCACGCGGCACCGCCCCGACGGCCGCCTGACAGCGCGAACACGCAGCGCCCGAGCGGCTCCGGGGTGGGTGCGGTGCGGGCGTGGGCTAGTCGCCTCCGCCGCCTCCTCCGTCGCTTCCGCCGCCTCCGTCGCCGCCGTCCCCGCCGTCGCTTCCCCAGCCGTCGCCGCCGCCGGATTCGTTGTCGTCGCGGTCCCTGCCGAGGTTGCTGAACCAGGGGCGGTCCCAGACCGCGTCGCCCGCGGACCCGCGCGAGAGGTGCGCCGGACGGAATCTGGCAGCGCCCGTGGCGTCGCCGAGGCCGAAGGAGACCGCGACCGCGTGGGCCATCACGGCATCCAGGGGGTCGGGGCTCTCATGGTGGACGTCGCACAGCGGGAGCAGCAGGGTACCGGGGGCCGGGGTGGTGCCGCGGGGCGGACGGGTCAGTACGGCCACACGGGTGCCGTCGCGCAGCAGTGACGAACTCACGGTGTCCTCGCGGCGCAGCGTCCACTGCCGGTCGGGCAGGCGGATCTCGACCTTGTTCCTGGATCTGCGGAGTCCCCTGCGGAGTTCGAGTCCGGCGGGGACGTCACCGACGGTCATGACCAGACCGTGGGCCCGGTCGACGGAGTCGAGGAGGTAGCCCTGCGGTGCTCTGAGCCGTACGGCGGGAGCGTGCGGGCCCCAGACGTCCACGCGTACCGAGCGGCGGTCCACGGCGACGGTCACCGGTCCGGCGGGGGCGTGCGCGTACCGGCGCGCGATCCACAGCGGTACGCCCTCCGCGTGCGCCCGTGCGGCGAGGGCGGCCACCCGCTCCGGCCCACCGCACCGGCGTACCGCCAGTTCGCCCAGCGCGTGGGCGAAGGCGGCGGCCTGACGTGTTTTCAGGGGCTTGCTGGTGCCGGTCGCCCGGGTGACCGGGACGATGCCGCGGTCCGGCGGCAACGACGCCAGGGGGCGTTCGCTGCCTCCGCCGCCGAGCCAGTGTCCGCGCAGGAACGCGTCCGCCATGGCGGCGAGGTTCAGCTCGGCCGGCGGAGTCGTCCTGCCGCCTCTGCGCAGTCCGCTCTCGGTGAGTTCCACGGTGCGTGCCAGCGGGTTCCGGGACCGCTCCCCGTAGAGCACCTGGTTCATCGCCGTCCCCCTCCTGCTCCGTCTGCCGTGTGGAGAGACCTTCTCCGGCCGGGGACGGTTCCATGATCGGGGCATGGCAAAGGCCCGGTTCCCGTCCGGACGGACGGGAACCGGGCCCTCACTCAGGTACCGGCGACCTTACGTCATCAGTGGGCGTGGCCGTGGCCGCCGGCGGCAGCGGCCGGCTCCTCCTCTTCCTTCTTCTCGACGACCAGGGTCTCGGTCGTGAGCAGCAGGGAAGCGATGGAGGCGGCGTTCTCCAGGGCGGAACGGGTCACCTTGACCGGGTCGATGACGCCGGCCTTGATCAGGTCGCCGTACTCGCCGGTGGCGGCGTTGTAGCCGCTGCCCTTCTCGAGCTCGGCGACCTTGGAGACGATGACGTAGCCCTCGAGCCCGGCGTTCTCGGCGATCCAGCGCAGCGGCTCGACGGCGGCCTTGCGGACCACGGAGACACCGGTGGCCTCGTCACCGCTCTTGTCGAGGTTGCCCTCGAGGACCTTGACGGCGTGAACCAGCGCGGAGCCGCCACCGGAGACGATGCCCTCCTCGACCGCGGCGCGGGTCGCGGAGATGGCGTCCTCCAGACGGTGCTTGCGCTCCTTCAGCTCGACCTCGGTGGCGGCACCCACGCGGATGACGCACACGCCGCCGGCCAGCTTCGCGAGGCGCTCCTGGAGCTTCTCGCGGTCCCAGTCGGAGTCGGTGGTCTCGATCTCGGCCTTGATCTGGGCGACCCGGCCCTGGACGTCCTCCTTCTTGCCGCCGCCGTCGACGACCGTGGTGTCGTCCTTGGTGACGGTCACGCGGCGGGCGGTGCCCAGCACGTCCAGGCCGACCTGGTCGAGCTTGAGGCCGACCTCCTCGGAGACGACCGTGGCGCCGGTGAGGACGGCCATGTCCTGCAGCATCGCCTTGCGGCGGTCACCGAAGCCCGGGGCCTTGACCGCGACCGCGTTGAAGGTGCCGCGGATCTTGTTGACGACCAGGGTCGACAGGGCCTCGCCCTCGACGTCCTCGGCGATGATCAGCAGCGGCTTGGAGGCGTTGGCCTGGATGACCTTCTCCAGCAGCGGCAGCGCCTCCGCGATGGAGGAGATCTTGCCCTGGGTGATGAGGATATAGGGGTCGTCGAGGACGGCCTCCATGCGCTCCTGGTCCGTCACGAAGTACGGCGACAGGTAGCCCTTGTCGAAGGCCATGCCCTCGGTGAAGTCCAGCTCAAGACCGAAGGTGTTGGACTCCTCGACGGTGATGACGCCGTCCTTGCCGACCTTGTCCATCGCCTCGGCAATGAGCTCGCCGACCTGCTGGTCCTGGGCGGACAGGGCGGCGACGGCGGCGATGTCGGACTTCTCGTCGATCGGGCGGGCCGAGGCGAGCAGGTCCTCGGAGACCGCGGCGACGGCGGCGTCGATGCCCTTCTTCAGCAGCGCCGGGGAGGCACCGGCGGCGACGTTCTTCAGGCCCTCGCGGACCAGCGCCTGGGCCAGCACGGTGGCGGTGGTGGTGCCGTCACCCGCGATGTCGTTGGTCTTGGTCGCCACCTCCTTCACCAGCTGCGCGCCGAGGTTCTCGTACGGGTCCTCGATCTCCACCTCGCGGGCGATCGTGACACCGTCGTTGGTGATCGTGGGAGCGCCGAACTTCTTGTCGATGACGACGTTGCGGCCCTTCGGGCCGATCGTCACCTTCACCGTGTCGGCAAGCTGGTTGACGCCGCGCTCGAGGGCGCGACGGGCGTCCTCGTCGAACTTCAGGATCTTCGCCATGGCAGCGGGAGCCCTCTCGGAAATCTGGGTGAAATCACTGCGCCCCTGCGCCCGGCTCCTTGTCGGAGTGCTGGGGCCAGGGGCGCGGTGTCGAGCAAAAAATGCCTGCTTCGAGGCCGGGTGGCCGGGGCGTCGCCCCGGGCCCCCTTACTTCTCGACGATCGCGAGGACGTCGCGGGCCGAGAGGACGAGGTACTCCTCGCCGTTGTACTTGACCTCGGTGCCGCCGTACTTGCTGTACAGAACGACGTCGCCGACCTTCACGTCGAGTTCGACGCGCTTGCCGTCCTCGATGCGGCCCGGACCGATGGCCAGGACGACGCCCTCCTGGGGCTTCTCCTTGGCGGTGTCCGGAATGACCAGGCCTGAAGCCGTGGTCTGCTCGGCGTCGAGCGGCTGGACCACGATGCGGTCCTCGAGCGGCTTGATGGCAACCTTGGAGCTGGCGGTCGTCACGATCCGACCTCCCCCTTCGGAGATCTCACGGGGTTAACTGTCTGAGGTGGCGACCAGGTGGA
The DNA here is from genome assembly GCF_984686075.1 of Streptomyces speibonae. Taxonomy (NCBI): domain Bacteria; kingdom Bacillati; phylum Actinomycetota; class Actinomycetes; order Kitasatosporales; family Streptomycetaceae; genus Streptomyces; species Streptomyces speibonae. Next base: position 3,272,806 of record NZ_OZ480260.1, read on the forward strand.
TCCGTCGTCGCGGGTGCCGGACCTGCCCGTCGCGTGTGTTGGCACTCTCCAGGGGGGAGTGCCAGACCTGAGACTATGACTGTGATTAGCACTCGGTCAAGCGGAGTGCCAATTGCCGTGCGGCGCGTCGGGAGTGGAAGGCGTGTTCCGGCGCGCGGTCGCGCAGCCGGCGGCGGCGGTGCGGCGGTGGCTCATCCCACGTAGTCCTCCAGCCTGCCCACCCTCAGCCCCCGCTCCTCCAGCTCCTCCAGCAGCCCCTCGGTCCGTTCCGCCAGGGACAGTCTCGGCGCCTCGCCCGACGGTACGGAGACGATGTCGCCGGGGTTCAGGTGGTGGGGGCCGCGGGTGTAGGTGAGGTGGCCGTCGGGTTCCAGGACCGCCCGCCACAGCACCACCGCGGCGATACCGCAGTCGGCGGCGGCGCGCAGGGTGGTGGTGTCGTACGTGCCGTAGGGCGGGCGGAAGAGGCGCGGGCGGATGCCGAAGCGGGACTTGAGCTTGCGCTGCTGGCCGCAGATCTCGGCGCGCTGTCCGGCGTGGGGCAGACCGCGCAGGGCGGCGTGGTCGAGGGTGTGGTTCTGCAGGCTCGCGCCGACCGCGCGCAGCCGGGCGAAGTGGGCGTAGCCGGGGCCCACCACACTGTCCGTGAGGAACATGCTGACGGGGAGCCGGCGCTCGCGCACCAGGTCGATGAAGCGGGGGTCGCGTTCGGCGCCGTCGTCGTAGGTGAGGAAGACGACCGGGTCGTCGGTCGGGACGTGGTCGACCACGGGCGGGAGGTCCGCACGCGCGCCGCCCGTCGCGCCGGCCGGTGCGGAGACCGGGGCGGCCCGGCCGTCCGGTGCGGTCGCCCGGTCCGGCGCGTCCGGCGAGGCGCATCCGGCGGTCAGGGCCAGCAGGAGGGCCGCGGCCGGGGCCCTCCGCGGGTTCACAGGTAGTCCTCCAGCCGCGCCACCGCGTACCCCTCGGCCGTGATCTTGTTCAGGAAGCGGCGGACCATGTCCGGCATCGTCCCGTCCCAGTCGTCGCGGCCGCGGAAGTGGGTCAGGACGATGTCGCCGGGGTGCAGCGACCGATCCCACTCGCGGTACTCCCAGTGGTCGACGAAGACCTCCTCGTTCCAGAGGGGGACGTGGGTGATCCCGCAGGACTTCGCGACGCGCAGGGTGTCCTTGTCATAGTTGCCGTAGGGCGGCCGGAAGAGGGCGGGGCGCTTGCCGTAGCGCTTCTCGATGATCTTCTGCATGCCGCAGATCTCGCGCTTCTGGCGGGCGCGGGACAGGGCGGGGAGGTAGGGGTGGTGCAGGGTGTGGTTGTGCAGGCCGACGCCCGTGTCCCGCATCTTCTTGAAGTAGCCGTAGTCCTCCTTGACGAGGTAGTCGCTGAGGAAGGCGGTGTAGGGGATCTTCAGTTCGCGCATCATCCGCAGGAAGGCCGGGTCCTTCTCCTCGCCGTCGTCGATGGTGAGGAAGAGGATCTTCTCCTTCGTGGGGACGGTGGTGAAGACCGGCGGCAGCCCCAGCCGGCGGTGGCCGTCGACCTCGAAGCCGTCCCGGGTGGTGATCTCCGGCTTCTTCTCCGGGGGCGGCGGGGCGGTCAGGGGCACGCGCTTGAGGCCCCAGCGCTTCGCGGCGGCGGCCCGGGCGGCGTGCGCGGCGCGCAGCTTGGTGGCGTAGGCGTCGAGTGCGCGGGCCGGCGGCGCCTGGAGGGGCTGCTGGCCGCTCGCCGGTTCGGTGTCGGTGCCGCCCTGTCCGCAGCCCGAGGCGATGGCGGCGAGCGCAAGGACGGCCAGACCGGTCCGAGCGCCACGCGACGGCAGCTTTTTATCGTTTTGTCCTACTGCTCGCATGGGGCCGGATCCTCGCAGCCCCGAGGGCCGGACCCGGCCCGACACCGCCGCCGGAGGCGCACGGTCCACCGACTGGCCCACAATGACCCGGTGAACGACCTCGCTCCCCTCCTCACCCCCGAAGGCCGTGCCCTCCTCGACGAGGTGCGCGACACCGACCCGGCGCACGAACTCACCGTCGCGACCCGGCTGCGTCGTGAGCACCCCGCCGCACTGGTCTCGGCGGCCCTCGGCCAGGCGCGGCTGCGGCAGCGGGCGGTGGCGAAGTTCGGGGAGCGGGACGCGGCCCGGATGTTCTTCACGCCGAACGGGGTCGAGCAGTCGACCCGGGCGAGTGTGGCGGCGTACCGGGCGGAGCGGTTCAGGGAGCTCGGGGTGACCTCCGTGGCCGACCTGTGCTGCGGGATCGGAGGGGACGCGATCGCGCTGGCCCGGGCCGGGATCCGGGTCCTGGCGGTGGACCGGGACCCGCTCACCGCGGCGGCGGCGCGGGCGAACGCCGACGCGCTGGGCCTCGCCGGGCTGATCGAGGTGCGCGAGGCGGACGTGACGGAGGTGGACACGGCCGGGTACGACGCCGTGTTCGCCGACCCGGCCCGGCGCGGGGGCCGGGGGCGCGTTTTCGACCCCGAGGCGTACTCACCGCCGTTGTCCTGGGCGGTCGGGGCCGCCCGTACGGCACCGCGCGCAGCGGCGCTCAAGGTGGCGCCGGGCATCCCGCACGAGGCCGTACCCGGGGACGCGGAGGCCGAGTGGATCTCGGACGGCGGGGACGTGAAGGAGGCAGTGCTGTGGTTCGGCACCGGCGGGGCGGGCACGGTCCGCGCGACCCTGCTCCCGGGCCCGCACACCCTCCTCTCGCGCGGCCTGCCCGACCCGGCCGTCCGCCCGCCCGGCCGGTACCTGTACGAGCCGGACGGTGCCGTGATCCGGTCCCATCTGGTCGCGGAGGCCGCCGCGGAACTCGACGGCGGGCTCATCGACGCGACGATCGCCTACGTCACCGCGGACGCGTACCGTCCGACGCCGTTCGCCACCGCATACGAGATCACCGACCGGCTGCCCTTCCATGTCAAGAAGCTGAAGGCCCTGCTGCGGGAGCGGGGGGTCGGCACGCTGACCGTGAAGAAGCGCGGCTCGGCGGTCGAGCCGGAGGAACTGCGCCGCAAGGTCCTGCCCAAGCCGCACGGCTCCGCATCCGTCACGGTCTTCCTGACCCGCGTCGCCGGCGCACCGACGATGCTGCTGGGCCACCCGGTGCGCTGACCAGGCGTGCCAGGCCAACCAGCCACACCCGGCACCCACCCCGCCGGCCGCCACACCCGGCACCCACCCCGCCCGGTGAGGCACGCCCCGCACCCGCCCCGCGGTCAGTCGCACCCAGCCTCCGCCCCCGCCGACCAGGCCCCTGACACCCACCCCCACCGACCAACCACATCCGGCGCCGCCCCACCGACCAGCAACACCCGGCACCCACCCCGCCCGTCGGTCACACCCGGCACCCACCCCGCCCGTCAGGCGCACCCAACGCCCCGCCCCCGCCGGGCAGGCGCACCCGGTGCCGACGGCGTGCCGGGGTCAGGGGGCGTCGGGGGTCGCGCGGCGCAGGAGGAGTTCGCGTTCGGGGGTGTTGCGGGTCAGGGCCGCCGCTCGGGCGAACTCCGCGCGGGCTTCCTCCGTGCGGCCGAGGCGGGCCAGGAGATCGCCGCGGACGCTGGGCAGCAGGTGGTAGTCGCGCAGTTCCGGTACGCCGGTCAGGGCGTCGACGAGGGGCAGTGCGGCGGCGGGGCCCTCGGCCATGGAGACGGCGACCGCGCGGTTGAGCTCGACGACCGGGGAGGGGGTCCGGGCGGCGAGCAGGGCGTAGAGCGTGGCGATGCGGTGCCAGTCGGTCTCCTCGTAGCGGTACGCGTGCGCGTGGCAGGCGGCGATGGCCGCCTGGAGCGCGTACGGGCCCGGGGCGCCGGCGGCGGTGGCGTCGGCGCGGGAGAGGGCGGTGACGCCGCGGGCGATGAGCACGCGGTTCCAGCGGGCCCGGTTCTGGTCCTTGAGCAGGACCGGCGCGCCGTCCGGGCCGGTGCGGGCGGCGGCCCGGGAGGACTGGAACTCCAGCAGCGCGGTGAGCCCGTGCACCTCGGGTTCCTTCGGCATCAGCCCGGACAGCACGCGGGCCAGCCGCAGCGCGTCCTCGCACAGCGCCGGGCGCAGCCAGTCGTCGCCGGCCGTGGCCGCGTACCCCTCGTTGAAGATCAGGTAGATGACGTCGAGGACCGAGCCGAGGCGGGCCTCGCGGTCGGGGCCGTACGGCACCTCGAATGCGATGTTCTTCCTGGCCAGGGTGCGTTTCGCGCGGACGATCCGCTGGGCCACGGTCGGTTCGGGCACGAGGAAGGCGCGGGCGATCTCCGCCGTGGTCAGGCCGCCGAGCAGACGCAGGGTGAGGGCGGTGCGGGCCTCGGCGGACAGCACCGGGTGGCAGGCGGTGAAGACGAGACGCAGCAGGTCGTCGTCGATGTCGTCCGGGTCGGCGGGCTCCTCCGGCGGGGCCGTGACCGTCGCCTGCTCCCGGCCGATCTCGGCCAGCTTGCGGGCGTAGGTCTCGCGCCGGCGGACGAGGTCGACGGCGCGGTTGCGGGCGGCGGTCGTGAGCCAGGCGCCCGGGTTGTCGGGGACGCCGTCCCGGGGCCACCGCTCCAGCGCGGCGACCAGCGCGTCCTGCGCGAGTTCCTCGGCGATGCCCACGTCCCGGACGACCCGGGTGACGGCGGCGACGACGCGTGGGAACTCCATGCGGAACACGGTCTCGACGCTCCGGGCCGGATCGTCGTGGGGGCCGGTGGCGGGCTGTGGTGTCACAGCCCACCATCAGACACCCCCGCGGCGGCCCGGGCAAAGGAGGGTCCCGGCGGGCGGGCCGGTCAGCCCTCCACGACCTCCCGCACCTCGCAGGTGACCGTCCAGTGCGGCTCGTGCACCTTCAGGAAGCGCTTGGTCCACTCGATCGCCTCGGCCTTGTCCTTGGCCTGCAGCATCGCGTAGCCGCCGATGACCTCCTTGGACTCGGTGAACGGCCCGTCGGTCACCGACAGCCGCCCGCCCTCGTAGTGCACCCGGGTGCCCTCGGCGGTCGGGGTGAGTCCGGCGGTGTCCAGCAGGACCCCGGCCTTGGTCATCTCCTCGATCAGCTCGCCCATACGCTGCATCAGCTCGGGGCTGGGGCCGCCCTCGGGGGCGTTGTTCTCGTCGATCCGGATCATGGAGAGATAGCGCGGCATGGTGGCTCCTCGTGCGGTGCGGACCGGGCTGTTCCCGGCCTCTTCACCCCTGCGTCGAACGGGGAGCTCGGGAATCGACACCCACGCGGACATTCTCTCGCGCCGCCCGGTGATCGCGGCGGGCGAAGGGTCACTTCAGCGAGGCCCACAGCTCCCGCGCGTCCGGCTCGTCGGCCACCACGCGGTTGGGGTCCGTGGGCGCGGGCAGGACGGGCATGGTCACGGTCGTGACGGAGGCGGACGTCAGTCCCCTCAGGCTCTGCCCGAAGCGGGTCAGCTCGCCGAGCGAGTCGAGGCCGGTGTCGGTGGTGAGGCTGCCGGTGACGGCGTCGGCGACCTCGTACAGCCGGGCGGGGCTGGTCAGCAGGTCCTGGCCCGCGATCCGGTCCAGCAGGGCCTTCACCAGCAGTTGCTGGAGCTCGATACGGCCGAGGTCGCTGCCGTCGCCGATGTCGTAGCGGGTGCGGGCGAGCGCGAGGGCCTGAGTGCCGTCGAGGTGGTGGGTGCCGGCCGCCAGCGTCAGATGGCTGCGGTCGTCGTCGATGTCCTCGTCCGTGGTGACGGTGACGCCGCCGAGGGCGTCGACCAGCCGGGCGAAGCCGGAGAAGTCGATCTCGATGTAGTGGTCCATGCGGACGTCCGTGAGCGACTCGACGGTCTTCACCGCGCACACCGGCCCGCCGACCTCGTAGGCGGTGTTGAACATCGTGCCGGAGACCGGCCGGGTGGAGCCTCCGTCGGGCAGCGGGCAGGCGGGCCGGTCGACGAGGGTGTCGCGCGGGATGCTGACGACGGTCGCGGCGGTCCGTCCGGCGTCGAGGTGGACGACCATGGCGGTGTCGGAGCGGGCGCCGCCGCTCTCCCCGCCGCCGAGCGCCCGGTTCTCCGCGCCGCTGCGCGAGTCCGAGCCGAGCACCAGGATGTTCAGGGACCCGGCCGGCAGGGGCTCGGCGGTGACGGAGGAGCCCGGCGACGGGGCCGTCATGGGCCGGACGGGGCGGTCGTCGCCCAGGGCACCGTTGATGTCGACGCTGCGGATGTTGCCGTTGAGCTGCCAGTACGCCCAGCCGGCCGCTCCGGCGCCCAGGGCGAGCAGTCCGGCCAGCGAGAAGCCGGTGATCCTCAGTGCCCGCCTGCGCCGGCGCGTCCGTATGCCGGAGGTGCCGTCCCCGTCGTTGCCGGTCCCGTCGTCCCCTGCCCCGCCGCTCCCCTGATGTTCCGTCACAGACAGGAACATAAGTCCGAATTATGGCGTGCAGCGGCCACCGGTCAGTTTTCTAGTGAAATTCTCAGACTCGGACGGCCGGAACCGGGGCCGAAACTTTCGCCGCGGTCAGGCCCCGGCGGGCGCGGCCGTGCTGCTCCGCACCACCAGGCTCGTCGCCAGCTCGACCCGGGTCGCGGCCTGGGAGTCCTCGCCCTTGCCGAGGTCGAGGACCAGCTTGGCCGCCGCCTCCGCCATCTCCGTCAGCGGCTGCCGTACGGTCGTCAGCGGCGGCCCCACCCAGCGGGCCACCGGCAGGTCGTCGAACCCGACCACGCTCAGGTCCTCCGGGATCCGCAGCCCGAGCTCACGCGCGGCCTCGTACAGCCCGAGTGCCTGGAGGTCGTTGCCGGCGAAGACCGCGGTGGGCCGGTCCTCGCGGCGCAGCAGGGCGAGGCCCTGCCGGTACCCGGCGTCGTGGTGGAAGTCGCCGGACACGATCAGCGCCGGGTCCACCGGCAGCCCGGCCGTCTCCAGGGCGGCCCGGTAGCCGTCGACGCGGGCGCGGCTGCACATCATCCGGGAGGGTCCGCTGATCGCGCCGATCCGGGTGTGCCCCAGTTCGACCAGGTGCCGGGTGGCGGCGAGCCCGCCCTGCCAGTTGGTCGCGCCGATGGAGGGCACGTCGGTGCCCGGGTCGCCGGCCGGGTCCAGGACGACGAACGGGATGGAGCGGCTGGTCAGCAGGGCCCGACCGGATTCGTCGAGGCCGGACAGCACGAGGATCACGCCGTGCGGGCGGCGCGCGGCCACCTGGTCGGCCCAGGTGCGCCCCGGGGTGAGCCGCCCCGCGCTCTCGGAGAGCACGACGCTCAGCCCCGCGTCCCGGGCGACGTTCTCCACACCCCGGATGACCTCCATCGCCCACGCGCTCTCCAGCTCGTGGAAGACCACGTCGATCAGCGGCGAGCGGGTGGCCTCGGCCCGTCGGCGCCGGTAGCCGTGGGCGCGCAGCAGCTGCTCGACCCGGCTGCGGGTGCCGGGCGCGACATCGGCACGGCCGTTGAGGACCTTCGAAACAGTCGGTGCGGAGACACCGGCCTCGCGGGCGATCTCGGCGAGCGTCGCGGTCTGGGTGCTGCGCGCTCGTGTCCGGGTCTCGGCGGGCTGCGGGGAAGTCATGGCGGCGATCGTATCCCTGCCGGACCCTCTGACGAAGACCTCGGAAGCCGACTGTTTCTCTAAACATTCGTCAACCAAATCGAAAGATTCGGATACGATCACGCCAGAGCCGAGCCTCCGCCCGGTGACGACCGCCCGGATTCAGTCGCTCCCCAGCGACTCGAACCGCCACCGGTGCACGGGACGGGTGATCAGCTCCCCGGCCGGTTCCGGGAGTTCGGGCAGGTCCGCGTCGTAGGGGGCGTCCCACCAGGTGATGACCAGGACGCGGTCCTGCGGGCCGCGGAGGGTCTCGCGACGCAGGGGGCGTCCGGGGAGGTCGCGGACCCGTTCCCCGGCCCAGGCGAGCAGCGCGGGGCCGCCGCCGGGGACCGCCCGCGCCTCCCACATCAGCGCGACCGTCATGAGTACAGGTTCTCCCCCGCGGTTTCGTGCGCGTGGGCGTGCGGGTGCGCGCTGCCCGGTACGTGGGTCTCGGTCACCGGCAGGGAGGAGTCGGCCGACAGGTCCCAGTCGGAGGCCGGGCGGCCCCGGGCGACCATCTCCGCGCCCAGGGCGGCGACCATCGCGCCGTTGTCCGTGCACAGCTTGGGGCGCGGCACCCGCAGCCGAATGCCCGCCGCCTCGCAGCGCTCCTGGGCCAGGACGCGCAGCCGGGAGTTGGCCGCGACCCCGCCGCCGATCATCAGATGGTCGACCCCCTCGTCCTTGCAGGCCCGCACGGCCTTGCGGGTGAGGACGTCCACGACCGCCTCCTGGAAGGACGCCGACACGTCGCGCACCGGCACCTCCTCGCCCGCCGCCCGCCTGGCCTCGATCCAGCGGGCCACGGCCGTCTTCAGCCCGGAGAAGGAGAAGTCGTAGGCCGGGTCGCGCGGGCCGGTCAGTCCGCGCGGGAACGCGATCGCGTCCGGGTCGCCCTCACGGGCGTAGCGGTCGATGACCGGACCGCCGGGGAAGCCGAGGTTCAGTACCCGGGCGATCTTGTCGAAGGCCTCGCCGGCCGCGTCGTCGATGGTCGCGCCGAGCGGGCGGACGTCGGAGGTGATGTCCGAGGAGAGCAGCAGCGAGGAGTGGCCGCCCGAGACCAGCAGGGCCATCGTCGGCTCGGGCAGGGACCCGTGCTCCAGCTGGTCGACGCAGATGTGGGAGGCGAGGTGGTTCACGCCGTACAGGGGCTTGCCGAGGGCGTAGGCGTACGCCTTGGCGGCCGAGACGCCGACCAGCAGCGCGCCGGCGAGTCCGGGGCCGGCGGTGACGGCGATGCCGTCGAGGTCGCGGGCGCTGACGCCCGCCTCCTTCAGCGCGCGGTCGATGGTGGGGACCATCGCCTCCAGATGGGCGCGGCTCGCCACCTCCGGGACCACGCCCCCGAAGCGGGCGTGCTCGTCGACGCTGGAGGCGACCGCGTCCGCCAGCAGGGTGGTGCCGCGCACGATGCCGACGCCGGTCTCGTCGCAGGAGGTTTCGATCCCCAGTACCAGAGGTTCGTCAGCCATGGATCTCGGTTCCTTGTACGCCGTCGCCGTCGACGGGGCTCGCCGGGTTCGCGGGGGTGGACGGGTCGGTCAGCCGCATCACCAGGGCGTCCACGTTCCCCGGCTGGTAGTAGCCGCGTCTGAGCCCGATGATCTCGAAGCCGAAGCGCTCGTAGAGCTTCTGGGCGCGGACGTTGTCGACCCGGCACTCCAGCATCACTTCGGTGCACTCGAACTCGGTCGCCGCCCGCAGCAGTTCGGTCAGCAGCCGCGAGCCGAGGCCGGTGCCCCAGTGGTCCCGGGTGACGGCGATGGTCTGGATGTCGGCACCGGCGGTGGAGCCGTCGTCGGACTCCGCGCCGGAGGTGGTGAGCCCCGCGTAGCCGACGATCCGCCCGCCCTCCTGGGCGACGACGTAGCGCCGGGTCGCCCCCGGCCCGCGGGCATGGGCCAGCTCGGACCAGAACATCCCGCGCGACCAGGCGTCCTCGGGGAACAGGTCCCGCTCCAGCTCCAGCACGGCGTCGATGTCCCACCAGCGCATCTCGCGCAGCACGGCAGTGTCGGTTCCCGTCACTTGGGGGTGACCACCTTGTAGTTCTTGGGGACCTGGGCGTCGGGCCGGCGCAGATACAGCGGCCGGGGCGCGGGCAGCTCCGCGCCGGCCGCGAGCCGCTCCACGGCCAGCCCGGCCAGGGCGGCCGCGGTCACGTGCTCCGGCTCGTGCGCTTTGGGGAAGGTGTCGGGGTACAGCAGCGCGCCGGCGCCGACCGCGGGCAGCCCCGCGACCTGTCCGGCGATGTCGGCCGGCCGGTCCACGGCGGGGTCGGTGAGGCGGGTGCGGAAGTCGGCGTAGCGCGCCCAGTAGACCTCCTTGCGGCGGGCGTCGGTCGCCACGACGAAGGGGCCCTCCAGGTCGGATGCGTAGGCGAGGCCGTCCAGCGTGCACACACCGTGCACGGGCACACCGAGCGCGAGCCCGAAGGTGTCCGCGGTCATCAGGCCGACCCGCAGTCCCGTGTAGGGGCCGGGTCCGATGCCGACGACGATGCCGGTGACGGCGTCCAGCCGCAGACCTGCCTCGGTGAGGACCCGGTCGATCGCCGGGAGCAGCAGCTCGCCGTGGCGGCGGGCGTCCACCTGGCTCGACGAGGCGATGACGTCGTCGCCGTCGTGCAGCGCGACGGTGACGGCTGGGGTGGCGGTATCCAGAGCGAGCAAGAGCACGCAAACAGCCTACGGCTCCCGCGCCCCGGCCACGGCCGCACGGGCCGGACGGTCACGGACTGCTACCGTCCGTCCACGAACGTACATAACGGAGCACAGCGGGACAGAGGTGACGGCGGTGGCGGGCGCCAGTTCGATGATCGTCGCGGGGCTGACCGCGGCGGCCCTCGCGACGATCGGCTACCTGGGCCACCAGGCCGCGGTGAGCGTCCCGCCCGAGCTGCGCCGCGCGGCGGCCGGTGCCGCGGGCGCCGTGCGCGAGGCCCCGCACCACGATCCCCGCACGGCGCTGCCCGCCCGGTCGGGGACGGGCAAGCGGGTGGTGTACTCCCTGGACGCCGACCGGGTGTGGCTGGTGGACGAAGGGGGCAGGGTACGGCGCACGTTCGGGGTCAGCCCCAGCACGGTGGACCCGGCGCCGGGCACCTACCACGTCACCTCGCGGTCCGGGGAGGTCACCGGATCGGACGGCGTCCCGGTCGAGCACGTCGTGCGGTTCACCGACGTCGAGGGCACGGCGATCGGGTTCAGCGCGGCCCTGGACGGTTCGGCCCCGGCGCTCGACCCCGCGGAGCGGACGGGCGGCATCCGTGAGACGCGCGCGGACGGCGCGGCGATGTGGAAGTTCGCCACGATCGGGCGGACGGTCGTCGTCGTGCCGTGAGGGGCGGGAGGTCAGGCCGCCTCGCGGCGCTCGCGCACCTGCTCGGCCCGCGGCGGCTCGGGGGCGCGGGGCGGGGTGGAGACCACGGCGGCCGCGGCGCACGCCGCGAGCAGGTCACGCATGGGCACCCCGGGAAGCGACTGCGGCCGCGGCGTGGACTCACGGGAGTTCTGAGGGGCCGGCATGGACGCCTCCTGTGGGCCGGGCGGACGAAGTTAGGTAGACCTAACTACGAACGGGATACCATGTGACCACGCCGGACACCCCGAACGCAACAGTTTGCCGACGCCATGTCGGAAACACGGGCGCGACGGTCCCCGCCGCCCGGCCCGGCGGAGGACACCCGTCAGGCCGACAGCGCGCTCAGTCCGGTCCCCGCCCAGCGCTCGCCCACACCGGTCACCGTCACGTGCCGCACCTCGTCCGTGGTGTCGCCGACCGCCCGGTGGATGGCGATCTGGAGGCGGTCGTCGGTCAGCTCCTCGACCTTGCCCTCGCCCCACTCCACGGCGATCACCGACTCCGGCAGCGAGACGTCGAGATCCAGGTCCTCCATCTCGTCCAGCCCGCCGGAGAGCCGGTAGGCGTCGACGTGGACCAACGGCGGCCCGTCCCCCAGCGACGGATGCACCCGGGCGATCACGAACGTCGGCGAGGTGACCGCGCCCCGCACGCCGAGCCCTTCGCCCAGCCCCCGGGTCAGCGTCGTCTTGCCCGCGCCGAGTTCACCGGAGAGCAGCAGGAGGTCACCCGCCCGCAGCAGTTTGGCGAGCCTGCGCCCCAGTTCGCGCATCTGCTCGGGAGAGGTGACCGTCAGCTCGACGGAGGGCGCGGCCTGCGGCGGTTCAGCCGGGTTCTGCGGTGCTGCTTCCATAACCACCCACCGTAGCCGCAGCGGGCACCGCGCCCACGCGGGCGAGCAGGTCGGCGAGACGGTCGGTGACCTGCTCGGGGTGCTCCAGCATCACCAGGTGCCCGGCGTCCGGCACCAGCACCAGCTCGGCGTCGGGGAGCAGACCGGCGATCTCCTCGCTGTGCTCGCTGGGCGTGACCAGGTCGTCCACCCCGGCCAGCACCAGCACCGGCCGTCCGGCGAGGTGGGCGAGGACCTCGGCCTTGTCGTGCTCGTTGAACGCCGGGTAGAACTCGGCGACCACGTCGATCGGCGTGCCCTCGATCATCCGCTCGGCGAACCGCGCCACGGCCGGGTCCACGTCCCGGGACGCGAACGAGTACCGCTTGATGATCCCGGCGAACAGGTCCGCGGTGGCCTGCCGCCCCTTCTCCACCAGCTCGGCCCGCTGCCCCAGCGCCTTGAGCACACCGGGCAGCACCCGCCGCACCGCGTTGACGCCGGCCATCGGCAGCCCGAAGTTGACCTCGCCGAGCCGCCCCGACGACGTACCGACCAGGGCGATCCCCACGCACCGGTCCCGGATCAGCTCCGGGTACTGGTCGGCGAGGGCCATCATCGTCATCCCGCCCATGGAGTGACCGACCAGCACGAGGGGCCCCTCGGGGGCCGCCGCGTCGATGACGGCCTTCAGGTCGCGTCCCAGCTGCTCGATGGTGACCGGCTCGCCGCTCTCCGTCTGCGCCGCGCCCCGCGCCGAACGGCCGTGGCTGCGCTGGTCCCAGTACACGGTCCGGACGACGCCCCGCAGCGCGGCCCGCTGGAAGTGCCAGGAGTCCTGGTTGAGGCAGTAGCCGTGGCTGAAGACGACGGTGACCGGGCCCGGCTCCCGGCGGCCGAACAGCCGGCGGCGGCGCGCGGGCGAGGCCTCCGCGTCCGGGTCGGCGTCGTCGACCTCGTAGTACAGCTCCGTGCCGTCGTCGGCGTACGCCCTGCCGGGGGTGCCGCGCAGCGAGCCGTACGGCCCGGCGGAGTCGAGGGCGAGCCTGGCCTTCTTCCGCATGCCCCGGCCAACGGTCATCCGCTCTATCGCGACGCCCGCGGCGGCCCCGGTGGCGAGCACGCCCAGCGCGATGCCGGCGACACCGGTGGCCCGGCGCCAGCCGCCGCGGGACGCCTCGGCCGCGGCGGCCGCCGCCCCCGCTATGGTCTCGCTCACCTACCGCTCCCCTCGTGTGCGTCGTCGGTATAGACGCGCGGAACGCGGGTTCCGATCCGCGTGACGATCTCGTACGCGATGGTTCCGGCCGCCTGTGCCCAGTCCTCGGCGGTGGGCTCGCCGCGGTCGCCGGGGCCGAAGAGGACGGCCTCGGCGCCCGGACCCGGGTCGTCGCCGCCCAGGTCGACGACGAACTGGTCCATGGCCACCCGCCCCGCGACCGTGCGCCACTTGCCCTCCACGAGGACCGGGCCGGTGGAGGAGGCGTGGCGCGGGATGCCGTCGGCGTAGCCGAGCGGGATCAGGCCGAGGGTGGTCGCGCCGGGGGTGACGTAGTGGTGGCCGTAGCTGACACCGTGGCCGCCGGGGACGCGCTTCACCAGCGCCAGCGAGGCGGCGAGGGTCATCACGGGGCGCAGTCCGAAGTCTGCGGAGGTGCCGATCTCGGGGCTGGGCGAGACGCCGTACAGGGCGATGCCGGGGCGGACGAGGTCGAAGTGGCTCTCCGGGAGAGCCAGCGTGGCGGGCGAGTTGGCGATGTGGCGCACCTCGGGGTCGACGCCCTGCCGCTCCGCGTACGCCACCATCTCCCGGAAGCGGTCCAGCTGGGCGGGGACGGAGGGGTGGCCCGGCTGGTCGGCGCAGGCGAAGTGGGACCACAGACCGGTGATCCTCAGCAGCCCCTCGGCCTCGGCGCGCAGGGCGCCCACGACCAGCTCCACCCAGTCGGCGGGCAGGCAGCCGCCGCGCCCCAGGCCGGTGTCGGCCTTGAGCTGCACCCGCGCGGGCCGCCCCGCCTGCCGCGCCGCGCGGGTGACCTCGTCCAGGGCCCACCGGCCGCTGAGCGACACGTCGATCCCGGCCTCGATCGCCTCCCGCCAGGGCCCCCCGGGCGTCCACAGCCAGCACAGGATCCGTACGTCGTCCGGCAGCCCGGCGCCGGGCGCGCGCAGCGCGAGCGCCTCCTGCGGGGTGGCGGTGCCCAGCCAGGCGGCGCCGGCCTCGACGGCCGCCCGGGCGCACGCGGCGGCGCCGTGCCCGTAGCCGTCGGCCTTGACGACGGCCATGAGGGCGGCACCGGACGCCCGCTCCCGCAGGGCCCGCGCATTGGCCCGCAGGGCGGCCAGGTCGATCTCGGCACGGGCCCGCACTGTCTCGTTCATCGGCCCCAGTGTCTCAGAGCCCCGCCGGTCGGCCCCGCCGGCGCTCGAAGAGCGGGGCTGCCGGGGCAGCGCCCCCGGAGGCCGGGGCCGGAAGGGGCGACGGGGCGGGAGGACCCGCCGCCCGTCAACCCCTCACCCCCGCACCACACTTCGCCACGCCCGCACGATCCCCGAGGCCACGTCCTGCGCCCCCACCGGCGCCCCGTCCGCCTCCAGCCGCCCCGCCAGCCCGTGCAGATACGCCGCCACACTCCCCGCGTCCACCGTCGACAGGCCCGCCGCCAGCAGCGACCCGCCGAGGCCCGACAGCACGTCCCCGCTGCCCGCCGTGGCCAGCCACGGCGTCCCCGTCGGATTCACCCGTACGGGTCCCCCGCCCGCGGCCGCCACCAGGGTCGTCGACCCCTTGAGCAGCACTGTCGCCCGGTACCGCTCCGCCAGCTCCCGCACCGCCGACAGCCGCCGGCTCTCGACCTCCTCCCGCTCCACGCCGAGCAGCGCGGCGGCCTCCCCCGCGTGCGGGGTCATCAGCGTCGGCGCACGCCGTGCCCGTACGGCCGCCACGTCCGCCAGCCGCAGCCCGTCCGCGTCGATCAGCACGGGCACGTCCGCCGTGAGCACCTCCGCGACCGTCGCCGCGTCGTCCCCGGCGCCGGGGCCGGTCACCCATGCCTGGACCCGGCCCGCGTGCTTGGGCCCCCGGTCCGACACGAGGGTCTCGGGGAAGCGTGCGATCACGTCCTGCCCGGCCGGGCCGACGTACCGTACGGCTCCCGCACCGCCCCGCAGCGCGCCCGCCACCGCGAGCACCGCGGCCCCCGGATAGCGGCCGGACCCGGCGGCGACGCCGACCACGCCCCGCCGGTACTTGTCGCTCTCGGCGCCCGGCACCGGCAGCAGCCGGGCGACGTCCGCGTGTTGCAGCGCCTCCAGCTCCGGCTCCGGCGGCAGCGACAGGCCGATGTCGACCAGCCGCACCGACCCGGCGTGCTCCCGCGCCGGGTCGACGAGGAGCCCCGGCTTGTGCGTGCCGAAGGTCACCGTGAGATCCGCGCGGACCGCCCGGCCGCGCACCTCGCCGCTGTCGGCCTCGATCCCGCTGGGCAGATCGACGGCGACCACGGCCGCCCGGCCCCGTTCGGCGGCCTCGGCGAGCGGCACGGCCTGAGGGCGCAGCCCGCCCGTGCCGCCGATCCCGACGATGCCGTCGACGACGAGATCCGCCCGTTCGACGAGTCCTTCGGCCCCGCTCGCCCCGGTCACCCGGCCCCCGGCGCGGCGCAGTGCCGCGAGCCCGCCGGCGTGCGCCCGCTCCGGGGCGAGCAGCACCGCGCTCACCCCCGCGCCGCGCCGGGCCAGCCGGGCGCCGGCGTACAGGGCGTCACCTCCGTTGTCCCCGCTGCCGACCAGCAGCACGACCCGGCTGCCGTAGACCCGCCCCAGCACCTCCGCGCAGGCCGCGGCGAGTCCGGCGGCGGCGCGTAGCATCAGCGCCCCCTCCGGCAGCCGCGCCATCAGTTCCCGCTCCGCCGCCCTGACCGTCTCCACGCTGTACGCAGTACGCATGCGTCCGAGTTTCCCGCACGGGCAGGCCCGGAACCGGCAGCGCACGGGGGCCTGTCGGGTCCCCGGCATGCGTGCGGGGTGCGGCTCTGGGAGCCGCACCCCGCACGCCTGTCCCGCCCGTCGCCTCAGGTCGTGCTGAGCATCCCCGCCCGCAGCCGCTTCAGGGTGCGGGAGAGCAGACGCGACACGTGCATCTGGGAGCAGCCCAGCCGCTCACCGATCTCCGCCTGCGTCAGCTCCTCCACGAACCGCCAGTGGACGATCTTGCGTTCGCGCTCGTCGAGGTCGGCGATCATCGGGGCGAGCGCGTGGAAGTCCTCGACCAGTTCCAGCGCGGCGTCCTCGGTGCCGATGAAGTCCGCGAGCACGCTCTCGCCGTCCGGCTCGCTGCCGATGGCGGCGTCCAGGGACGCGGAGTTGTAGCCGTTGGAGGCGACCCGGGCCTCGTCGACCTCCTTCTCGCTCAGGCACATCAGCTGCGCGAGCTCGGCGGTCGTGGGGGTACGGCCCAGCCGGCTGCGCAGTTCCTCGGTGGCGCGGGCGAGCTGCACCCGGGCCTCCTGGAGCCGCCGCGGCACATGCACGGACCACGAGGTGTCCCGGAAGAACCGCTTGATCTCGCCGACGATGTAGGGGATCGCGAAGGAGGTGAACTCCACCTCGCGGGAGAGCTCGAACCGGTCGATCGCCTTGATCAGCCCGATCATGCCGACCTGGACGATGTCCTCCATCTCCTCGGGACCGCGGCTGCGGAACCGGCCCGCCGCGTAGCGGACGAGGGACATGTTCATCTCGATCAGCGTGTTGCGCGCGTACTGGTACTCGTGCGTGCCCTCTTCCAGCTCGGTCAGCCGGCGGAAGAACTGCTTGGACAGCTCTCGTGCGTCCTGCGGCGCGACCTGGCCGGGTTCGGCGACCTCCGGCAGCTCGGTCACGCTCAGAGCTCGGTCGGTCCGCGCCATCGTCGACGTCACAGTCACCCCTCCTCGTGAATCGGCCCCGCTCCGGGCACCGGCTCCCCGCGTGTACCCCCGTTCGGCCGATACACGCACCGCAATCACCGACGGCGGCGCCGCGCCAGTCGTACGAGGGTGAAACCGATGGTGAGGACGGCGGCCACGACGAGGAACACATCACCCCAAACCGGCACATCGACCCCGACTCCGGGGAAGGCGGACAACGGTCTCACCCTTCCGCGACGACGACCGCCGAGGCCACCCCGGCGTCATGACTGAGCGACACGTGCCAGGACCGTACGCCGAGTTCGGCCGCGCGGGCGGCGACGGTGCCCGTGACCCGCAGCCGTGGCCGCCCGCTGTCCTCGCACCACACCTCGGCGTCGGTCCAGTACAGCCCCGCGGGCGCGCCGAGCGCCTTGGCCAGGGCCTCCTTGGCGGCGAACCGCGCGGCGAGGGAGGCGACACCGCGCTGCTCACCGCTGGGCAGCAGCAGTTCGCTCTCCAGGAAGAGGCGCCGGGCCAGTCCGGGCGTCCGCTCCAGGGACGCGGCGAAGCGCTCAACCTCGGCCACGTCGATCCCGACTCCGATGATGCTCATACGGGCACCCTACGGCTGGCGCGCGGGGAACCCCTTACAGGATGTCGCCGACCCCGACGCATTTGCGCTGCTGCGCGATCGGCTCCACGGAACCGTTCAGATCGACGAGGATGCCGCCGACCTCCTGCCGCGGGCCGTCGTAGGTGACCTCCACCGCCGGGGAGCGCCCGTAGGTGGTGAGCACGCTCACCCCGTCCGCCTTCAGCCGGTCCTCGTCGAGCACCCAGTCGATGCCGTCGGCCGTCACACACAGGTTCACATTGGGCTGGAGCTCGGCGACTCCGCAGCGCAGCACCAGGGAGCGGTCGCCCCAGGAGGCGACACCGTCCCCGAGGGCCCAGTCCCGCGACCGGCCGCCGGCCTTCTCGGGCAGCCGGTCCACGACCTCGGAGCACTCCGGGTCGCCGCCGCGCGGCGCGGAGTCGATCCGGTGGGAGTCCACGACCAGGAGACCGGCGACCAGAGCCGCCGCGGAGAGCCCGCCGACCGCCACCCGCATCGGGGTGAGCGCCCTGCGCAGCGTCCGCAGCCGCGGTTCCCGGGATGCTTCCTGTTCCGCCTGTTCCACGGCTCCATACTTCACCACCCGGACCCGCGGCCGTGCACCCGCCCCCCGCCCGGACGCCTACTCCACCGTCACCGACTTCGCCAGGTTGCGCGGCTGGTCCACCTCGTTGCCCCGGGCCGTCGCCAGCTCGCAGGCGAAGACCTGCAACGGCACCGTCGCCACCAGCGGCTGGAGCAGCGTCGGGGTGACCGGGATCCGCACCAGATGATCCGCGTACGGCACCACGGCCTCGTCACCCTCCTCGGCGATGACGATCGTGCGCGCCCCGCGCGCCCGGATCTCCTGGATGTTGGAGACGATCTTGTCGTGGAGCACGGACCGGCCCCGCGGCGAGGGGACGACGACCACCACCGGCAGATCGTCCTCGACCAGCGCGATCGGCCCGTGCTTCAGCTCGCCCGCAGCGAAGCCCTCCGCGTGCATGTAGGCGAGCTCCTTCAGTTTCAGCGCTCCTTCCAGCGCCACCGGGTAGCCCACGTGCCGGCCCAGGAACAGCACCGTGCCCTTGTCCGCCAGCGACCGGGCCAGCTCCCGTACCGGCTCCATCGTGCCCAGGACCCGGTCCACCGCACCGGAGATCGAGGACAGGTCCCGCACCACCGCGCGGATCTCGTCGGCCCACTGGGTGCCGCGCACCTGGCCCAGGTACAGCGCGACCAGATAGCAGGCGACCAGCTGGGTCAGGAACGCCTTGGTCGAGGCGACCGCGACCTCCGGCCCGGCGTGCGTGTACAGCACCGCGTCCGACTCGCGCGGGATGGTGGAGCCGTTGGTGTTGCAGATCGCCAGCACGTGGGCGCCCTGCTCGCGGGCGTGCCTGAGCGCCATCAGCGTGTCCATGGTCTCGCCCGACTGCGAGACGGCGACGACGAGGGTCTGCTGGTCGAGGATCGGGTCCCGGTAGCGGAACTCGCTCGCCAGTTCCACCTCGCAGGGGATCCGCGTCCAGTGCTCGATGGCGTACTTGGCGATCAGCCCCGCGTGGAAGGCCGTACCGCAGGCGACGATGACGACCTTGTCGACCTCGCGCAGCACCCCCGCCGGGATCCGGACCTCGTCCAGGGTCAGCGCGCCCGATCCGTCGATGCGGCCCAGCAGGGTGTCGGCGACCGCCTTCGGCTGCTCGGCGATCTCCTTGAGCATGAAGGAGGCGTAGCCGCCCTTCTCGGCGGCGGAGGCGTCCCAGTCGACGTGGTACGCGCGGACGTCGGCCGTGCCGCCGTCGAAGTCGGTGACCGTCACCGCGTCCCGGCGCAGCTCGACGACCTGGTCCTGGCCCAGTTCGATCGCGTCGCGGGTGTGCGCGATGAACGCGGCCACGTCGGAGGCGAGGAACGCCTCCCCCTGCCCCACGCCCACCACCAGCGGCGAGTTGCGGCGCGCGCCGACGACCACGTCCGGCTCGTCGGCGTGCACGGCGACCAGGGTGAAGGCGCCCTCCAGCCGCCGGCACACCAGCCGCATCGCCTCGGCGAGGTCGGCGCAGGAGGAGAACTCCTCGGCGAGCAGATGGGCCACGACCTCGGTGTCGGTCTCGGAGCGCAACTCGTGTCCGCGCTCGGCCAGTTCCTCGCGCAGGGCGGCGAAGTTCTCGATGATGCCGTTGTGGACGACGGCGACCCGGCCCGCGTTGTCGATGTGCGGATGGGCGTTGGCGTCGGTCGGACCGCCGTGCGTCGCCCAGCGGGTGTGTCCGATCCCGGTCGTCCCGGCCGGCAGCGGCCGGTCGGCCAGCTCCTTCTCCAGGTTGACCAGCTTTCCGGCCTTCTTCGCCGTGGCCAGCCCGCCGTCGGCCTGCACGGCGACGCCCGCCGAGTCGTAGCCCCGGTACTCCAGTCGCTTCAGTCCGGCCGTCACGACGTCCAGCGCCGACTGCGGCCCCACATATCCCACGATTCCGCACATGCCCGGCAGCCTACGATCCGTCAGGCGCCGAAAATGGCCGCTGCGTGCCCGAAATCGGAAATTCCCACCGGTGCGCGCGGGCGAGGTCAGCCGAGCTTGGCCACCTGCGCGTCGACCACGGCCGCGGGAACCTCGAAGTCCTCGCCGGTCACCATGGAGGAGAGGTTGACGACGCTGAAGGAGGCGAGCGTGGAGCCCTTGCGGACCACGACGACCTTCATGGGCGCGCTGGAGTCCGCGCCGGTGGTCACGCCGAGCGTGGCGGCGAACGCCTCGTCCCCGCCCTCGGGAGCGTCGGACGTGGTGACCTTCGCGATCCGCATCTCGTCGCTGCCCACCGTCGCGGTGAAACCGCCGGCGCACTTCTCGGCGGCCGCGTTCAGCCCCTTCAGCGCCTGCTCGGCACCGCCGTCCGCGTAGGAGGCGACGTTCAGCAGGATCTTGTTCACCTGGATCTCGATCATGTCCTGACCGTCCGGACCCGCGCTCGCGGAGGGCGACTCGTCCTGGCCGGTCCAGGAACGCTTCACATCCGCCGCCGCTTCGCCCTGGGCCACCGCGGCCTGGGCGTGGACGAGCGGCAGACAGGCCTCGTCGTCGGTCCGGATCTCGTCCTTCGCGACGTCGTCATCCGCCGGGACCTTGGTGACGACCTTGCCGTTCTCCACGTCGGCCTGGGCGAGCGCCACCTTCTCCAACTCGGCGGCGGTCAGCGCGTCGCCGGTCCCGGCGGACGCGTCCGCCGACGCGGACCGCTCCGTCCCCGCCGGTTCGCCACCGGCCGTGCCGCCGCCGTCGTCGTCGGACGATCCCCCGCAGGCTGTGGCGAGCAGGGCCAGCGCGGCGGCCGAGGCCACGAGGGCGGTGCGGCGGACGGCGGTCGATGTCACGTCAGTACTCTTTCCTCGATCTTCACTAATGCCGATACCGTACAGACGGCACTCGCACACATGATCGATAACCATCGCCCCGATACCCGACCGTGACCTCACGGTCCCCGGCGGGGCGGACCGACGTGACGCAGCCCACCTGCCGCCCTGTTCGAACTCCGTTAACAATGGACTGTGATCTCTCCGGTCTCCTCGATGCCCCGGAGCGCCCACCGGCAACGGCCGGAGGCGACTCCCTACGTCGACCTCACCCGCTCCGAGTGGAGCGCGCTGCGCGACAAGACCCCGCTGCCGCTGTCGGCGGCGGAGGTCGAGCGGCTGCGCGGCCTCGGTGACGTCATCGACCTCGACGAGGTGCGGGACATCTACCTGCCGCTGTCCCGGCTGCTCAACCTCTACGTCGGCGCCACCGACGGACTGCGGGGCGCGCTCAACACATTCCTCGGCGAGCAGGGTTCGCAGTCGGGCACGCCCTTCGTCATAGGGGTCGCCGGCTCCGTGGCCGTGGGCAAGTCCACGGTGGCGCGGCTGCTGCGCGCCCTGCTGTCCCGCTGGCCGGAGCACCCGCACGTGGAGCTGGTCACCACGGACGGCTTCCTGCTGCCGACCAGCGAGCTCCAAAAGCGCGGGCTGATGTCGCGCAAGGGGTTCCCCGAGTCCTACGACCGGCGTGCGCTCACCCGGTTCGTCGCCGACATCAAGGCGGGCAAGGACGAGGTCACCGCGCCGGTGTACTCCCACCTCATCTACGACATCGTCCCGGGCGAGACGCTCACCGTGCGCCGCCCGGACGTCCTGATCGTCGAAGGGCTCAACGTCCTGCAGCCGGCGCTGCCCGGGAAGGACGGGCGGACGCGGGTGGGGCTTGCGGACTACTTCGACTTCAGCGTGTACGTCGACGCGCGGGCGGAGGACATCGAGCGGTGGTATCTCAACCGCTTCAAGCGGCTGCGGGAGACGGCGTTCCAGGATCCGTCGTCGTACTTCCGCAAGTACACGCAGGTGTCCGAGGAGGAGGCGCTGGACTATGCCCGCACGATGTGGCGGACCGTCAACAAGCCGAATCTGGTGGAGAACATCGCGCCGACTCGGGGGCGGGCGACGCTGGTGCTCCGCAAGGGGCCGGACCACAAGGTCCAACGCCTGAGCCTGCGCAAGCTGTGAGCCACCCCTTTACTTCTCGGCATTGCCGGGCCTGCTGCCCGGGGGAGCGCACCCCAGCGTCGTGCGCCGTTGCCCTGCTGACTCTGGCGCTGAGTCGGTCCACTACGAGCGTGATGTGCCAACGGTCAAGCACGCCGGTCTCTCGGCGCCCTGCACGCACGCCGTACCGCACTCCTCGAAGGCGCCGACGACGCGCTGTTCATCGGGCCGGACGACCGTGTCTCTGAGGGCGGCACCTGGAACGTCGGCTTCATCGGGGCGGACGGCGTCGTGTGGCCGAAGGCCGACGTCCTGCCCGGCGTCACGATGGCGCTCCTGCAGCGGTCCGGGCACCGGGTCGACGCCACCGACGACATTCTCCCCCTGACCGCCCCCGCATCTCCACCGTCACCTCCGAGACCGGCGCGATCACCGAGGTCACGCTCTCCTCGCCGGAATGCGTGCGCAGCGAGGTCCTGGACGCGGCGCCGGACACCAACACCCGCTCCTGCTACCCGCAGTACTGGCACATCAACGGCGCCGACTAACGCGGCGATCGACTGGTTCCACAAGTACCGCGTCACCGCCGTCGGCGTACACGACCCGACCGCCGCCAACCCCGCCGTCGAACACGCCTACTCCTACAGCGGCGCGGCCTGGCACCACAACGACGACCCCTTCACCCCGAAGGACGAGCGGACCTGGTCGGACTGGCGCGGCTACCGCCAGGTCACCGCCTACACCGGCGCCACCGGCACCACTCGCTCCAAGACCGTCTCGCTCTACCTCCAGGGCATGCACGGCGACAAGAACAAGAACGGCACCAAGTCCGTCAGCATCGAGCCGCTCCTCGACACCGACGCCGACGTCCCCGCCGTCACCGACAGCAATCAGTACAAGGGAATGCTGCGCCAGCAGGTCACGTACAACGGCAGCCGGCCCATCAGCAGCACCGTCCACAACTACACCTACAAGAACACCGCCACACAGTCGGTCCCGGACGCCGCCGACCACACCGCTCTGTGGGCCCGTAGCACCACGACCTACACCAGCACCTACCTCACCGGCTCCAAGACCTGGCGCACCCACGTCACCACCCGGCACCACAACGACCTCGGCATGGTCAGCAGCGTCGACGACTACGGCCAAAGAGGCCTGGACGGCGACGAAACCCGACAAGGCTCGCAGTGCCGCCGGTGTTGATGAAATGACGGCGACGTTCGAGAAGTTCTACAAGAAGTCCGATATCTACAGCGAGAGCTACGGGAACGGGCTCGAACTCTGGACCCCCTATGGTAAGCGTCAAGTGGATATCGCAGTCAGGCAACCAAACGGCAACCTTCACCTTTATGAGGTGAAGGTGAATAAATCGAACTACACGAGGGGTCAGCGAAGGAAGGACGAATGGCTAGCGAAGACGTACGGGTTTGAAACCTCGGTAGTCCGTCGCGGCACAGATTGTCCAATCTGCAACCCCTAACCTGGGAGGATGGCCAGTGAGTAGCGACTTTGGCTTCTGGAAGCGTTGCATCGGGGACCCCGAGGAAGTCTTTGACGCCCTCGCTGAAGGCGACACCGGCGACCTCGCGGCAAGTCCTGACGTATTGCGGTTTCGGGAAGAATTGCTGGGTAGGTGGCCGGACGTTGCCGACGTTCTGGAGCCGTCTCAGTTTGACCTGGAGGAGGAGCCTGACGATGCAGCCAAATACGTCCTCCTGACCCTTTCGGTTCGCCAGCTTGACTATCTCCCAGAGATTCTCAACATGGCGAAGAGAAACGGTCTCGTTGGATTTAGCGGAGTGGCGGGCGAGCCAATCGCCTGACCCTCCGCAGGGGTGGCCCCGCCCCTTCACTCAGGCGAAGAGGCAGGGCCGCTTCATGCCCTGTATGGGGTATTACGTCCTGCCTTGACGGCGGCAGTTGACGGCAACGGCGGCGAACACCAGGAGTGTTCGCCGCCGTTGCCGTGCGCGGGGTCAGGGGCGGTCGAGAGCGTCGCCGAGGGCGGTCATGGCTTCGCGTTGGAGGCGGAGTCGGACGTGTGCGTAGACGGTGGCGGTGACGCCGATGTGTGCGTGGCCGAGCAGCTCCTTGATCACGACGAGTTCGACGCCCTGTTCCAGGAGGAGGGTGGCGCTCGAGTGGCGGAGGTCGTGGAATCGGATGCGGCGGAGGCCGGCCTTGCGGAGAAGCGTGGTAAAGGCGCGGGTGAGGTTGGTCGGGTCGATCGACCCGCCTTGCGCGGTGGTGAAGACGTGCCCGTTGGGCTGCCACGCGGTGCCCGCTACCTCGCGCTCGCGCTGCTGCTGTTCGTGGTGGCGCTTCAGCGACTGGACGCAGCGGGTGGGGAGGGCGATGCGGCGTTCGGGCCCGGGTCTTGGTGGGCAGCGTGGTGAGCCCGCCTGCGCTGGTGCGCTGGAGTGTGCGGCGGATGGCGGCGGTGCCCTTGTCGAGGTCGAGGTCTTCCCAGCGCAGGCCGAGGAGTTCGCCCTTGCGGAGTCCGGTGTGGAGCGCTGCTCGTGCTGTGTTCCCCCGTCGCCCCGATCACCCGGACCGAGCCAGCCACTGCCACGGTGGACACGCCGAGAGGCCCCGCCACCGTCACCATCCGCCACACGTGGGACCTGCGGACCCAGATCAACACCATGCACCGGCACTGGATGCTTCCCTCGGGCGACGAGGCGCGAGACGAGATCCACAGGCGCGTCCTGTTCTCCGTGAGTTGGAACGCTACGCGGAGGGTGCCGGCTTCGAGCTCTTGGAACATGCTCGACGGCACAGGGACAGGGCTTACCGGCCCCACCGCGCACACGGTGGTCCGACACCAACTCCGCGGTGACCGGCGGTACGAGACATGGCACCAGTGCCAGCCGCCCGCTCCTGACGGCAGTAGTGACGGCAACGCCCACGGATTCCCCCGCACAACGACGGACACCAGCGGAACGCAAATCACGCGCTGTCCTGCGAAGAAGCAGGTAGCGAGGGGCGGATTGCGGGGATCGCGGTAGGCGCCGACGGCGGGAGGGGGCGGGGCGGGGGTGTGCGCCCGCAGTGGCTGGCGCGTCCGCGCCGTGCAGCCCCGCCAACAAGCCCCATCGCGCCAGTCCGAGGACGTACACTCCCGGCGCGGCCCCGCACCACCCACCCACGGTGGGCGCTACGCGCACCCCCACCGCACCCGCAGCTGCGCCGCAGGCATACGACGCGCACCCCCACCGGAGGGCAGCGGCGCCGCAGGTGTCCCGCGCGTCAGCCCAGGGACGTCTTGACGGCGTCCGCCAGGCGGCCCGCCACCGTGCGGGCCTGGTCGATGTCGGCTGCCTCGACCATGACGCGGACCAGCGGCTCCGTGCCCGAGGGTCGCAGCAGCACCCGCCCCGTCACGCCCAGCTCCCGCTCCGCCTCACCGACCGCCGCCGCCAGCTCCGCCGACGTCTTCACTCTCGACTTGTCCACGTCCGGCACATTGATCAGCACCTGCGGCAGCCGCTCCATCACCGACGCCAGGTCCCGCAGCGTCCGCCCGGTCCCGGCGACCCGAGCCGCAAGCAGCAGACCCGTCAGCGTGCCGTCACCCGTCGTCGCGTGGTCGAGGATGATGACGTGGCCGGACTGCTCGCCCCCGAGGGCGTAGCCGTTCTCCTTCATCTCCTCCAGCACATACCGGTCACCGACCGCGGTCTGCACCAGCCGGATGCCCTCCCGCTCCATCGCGAGCTTGAACCCGAGGTTGGACATCACCGTCGCGACCACCGTGTCGGACCGCAGCGCGGACCGCTCCCGCAGCGCCAGCGCCAGCACCGCGAGGATCTGGTCGCCGTCGACCTCCTCACCGGTGTGGTCCACGGCCAGGCACCGGTCGGCGTCCCCGTCGTGCGCGATCCCCAGCGCGGCCCCGTGCTCGACGACCGCGGCCTTCAACCGGTCGAGGTGCGTCGAACCGCACCCGTCGTTGATGTTGAGCCCGTCCGGCTCGGCACCGATCGTGACGACTTCCGCCCCGGCCCGGGTGAACGCCTCCGGCGACACCTTCGCCGCGGCACCGTGCGCCTCGTCGAGGACGATCCGCAGACCGTCCAGCCGGTTCGGGAGCACGCCGACGAGATGGTCGACGTACGTGTCCAGCCCTTCCCCGAAGTCCCGCACGCGGCCGACGCCCGCGCCGGTCGGCCGGTCCCAGGGCGCCCCGGTGCGGTGCTCCTCGTACACGGACTCGATGCGGTCCTCCAGCTCGTCGGCGAGCTTGTGACCGCCGCGGGCGAAGAACTTGATGCCGTTGTCCGGCATGGCGTTGTGGCTGGCGGAGAGCATCACACCGAGGTCGGCGCCGAGCGCCCCGGTGAGGTGGGCCACCGCCGGCGTCGGCAGCACACCGACGCGCAGCACGTCCACGCCCGCGCTCGCGAGCCCCGCGACGACGGCCGCCTCGAGGAACTCCCCGGAGGCACGTGGATCACGCCCGACCACCGCGGTGGGCCGGTGCCCTTCGAACGTGCCCGCCTCGGCCAGCACGTGCGCCGCGGCCACGGACAGGCCGAGCGCCATCTCCGCCGTCAGGTCCGCGTTGGCGACACCGCGCACGCCGTCCGTGCCGAAGAGTCGTCCCACTTGTCCTCCTGAGGATGCGTCAGTTTCGACAGCCGAGGTGATGACCCCCGGCCGTACGGCCGACGGTTGTACCGCTGCCCGAAGCCCGTGATGTGTGTGTTCGACGGTCGTCGCACGAAACGCTGTTCACGCGAGTGCGGCCCACCCGACCATTCGATCACATTAGCGTTTGAGCGCCTTGTGCCGTTATACGCCCACGGCACCGAATAAACGAACGCCCCGGCAGCACTGTGGCGTGCCGCCGGGGCGTTCGGAGTACGCGCGAGCGCCCTGTGCTTAGCGCTTGCTGTACTGCGGAGCCTTGCGGGCCTTCTTCAGACCGGCCTTCTTCCGCTCGACCGCACGGTCGTCGCGGCGCAGGAAGCCGGCCTTCTTCAGCGGACCGCGGTTGTTGTCGACGTCCGCCTCGTTCAGCGCACGGGCGACACCCAGACGGAGCGCACCGGCCTGACCGGAGACACCGCCACCCGCGATGCGGGCGATGACGTCGTAACGGTCCTCGAGCTCGAGCACCTTGAAGGGCTCGTTGACTTCCTGCTGGTGCACCTTGTTCGGGAAGTAGTCCTCGAGGGTGCGACCGTTGATCTTCCACTTGCCGGAGCCCGGGACGATCCGGACGCGGGCGATGGCGTTCTTGCGGCGGCCCAGGCCGGCGGCCGGCTGGGGCTCGCCGAAGCGGGAGGCCATGGACTCCGAGGTGTACTCGCCCTCGACGGGCACCTCGGACTCGGTGGTGTAGCTGTCGATGTCAAGCTCTTCGAGCGGCTGCTCAGCAGTGGTCTCGGCCACGATTCTCCTCAGATTCTCTTCAGTCTTAGGGGTGGCCGGACTTACTGCGCGACCTGGGTGATCTCGAACGGCACCGGCTGCTGGGCAGCGTGCGGGTGCTGGTCGCCCGAGTAGACCTTCAGCTTCGAGAGCATCTGACGGCCCAGGGAGTTCTTGGGGAGCATGCCCTTGACGGCCTTCTCGATGGCCTTCTCGGGGTTCTTCTCGAGCAGCTCGTCGTAGCGGACGGAGCGCAGACCACCGGGGTAGCCCGAGTGGCGGTACGCCATCTTCTGGGTCCGCTTGTTGCCCGAGAGGTGCACCTTGTCGGCGTTGATGATGATGACGAAGTCACCGGTGTCGACGTGGGGCGCGTAGATCGGCTTGTGCTTGCCGCGCAGGATGGAGGCCGCAGTGGAGGCCAGCCGGCCCAGGACGACGTCCTGAGCGTCGATGACGTGCCACTGGCGCGTCACATCGCCGGGCTTGGGGCTGTACGTACGCACGGTTCGTAGCCTTCGCTTCTTCAGTGAATGGTCCTGACAAGGTCACCGAAGACGATCGACAGCCTTGACCGCACCGCGGTGACGCAAACCGCGTGCTGGTCGCTGGTCATCGGTCCGGTGGACCGGTGTAAGGGCCCCTCACGTGAGAATGAGCAAGCCACTACACACAACGATCCTGAAGAATACCCGCGCTCGACCGGACGGGTCAAAACGAGCCCCGCCCCCCGTCACCCCGCACCGACCGTACGGCCGAACGCCGCCCCCCGGACTCCCCGGAACCGCCCTCCGCCTCCCGCCGCTCCACCCCACCGGCCACCTCCGCCCCCTCAGCCACCTCCGCCGCCTCCGCGTCCTCCGCCGCCTCCACCCCTCCCGCCCCGCGCACACAGTGGTACGCCACCGTCACCGCCAGCACACCCAGCGTGAGCGCGTCCCGGAAGGCCCGCCGCGTCCCGGCCTCCAGCCACGGCCAGGTCACCCCCGGCAGCTGCGGAACCAGGGCGAGCCAGAACCAGGGCCGCCGGGCCACCGCGCCGGCGTACGGCAGTCCGGCGAGCAGCAGCGGGAGCACGACCAGGAGGTAGTGGTTGTAGGAAGGCCGCGAGACGAGGAACGCCGACAGCATCAGCGCCGCCGACGTCTCCGCGAGGCGCAGCGCCGACGGCCCGGGTCCCCGCCAGCGCCGGTAGGCGCACACCACGCCCGCCGCGCCCGCGAGCAGGGCGAGCGCGGTGGCCGGCCCCTGGGGCATCCCGAGGCGGGGCAGCACGGCCGCCGGCGAGGCCTCGTAGAGCCGCAGGAAGGCGTCGTCGCCGGTCACCAGGAAGGGCAGGGTGCGGGTGAGGAAGCCCGTGGGGTCGGGCAGGAACAGCGCGGCGACCACCGAGGTGACCGCCGGCACCAGGACCACGAGGGCCAGCGCGGTCCAGCGGCGCGCGAAGAGGAACAGCAGCGCCATCGGCGCGAGCAGCGGCTTCAGCGCCACCGCCACCCCGATGACCGCACCGCCCGCGGCCCACCGGCCCCGGCTCACCAGCAGCAGGCACAGCGGCAGCGCCAGGACGGCCGTCACCGTCCAGTTCCCCAGCCGCACCAGCTGCCCGAAAGGCGCGAAGCCGGCCGCCAGGCCCAGCAGGCCGAGGGCGGCGAGCCTGCTGCGCAGCGGCACGCGGTGAAGCAGCAGCGCACAGACCCAGCCCGCGACGAGGGCGAGGACCACCGTCACCGGCGCCAGCACGTCGAGCACGGACCGCGGCAGCAGGGCCTGCGGGACGGCGGCCATGACGGCGCTCGGGAAATAGAGGAAGTGCCGGTCGTCGTACGGCGACCCCCCGTCCAGCCAGGTCCGGGCGGCGTCCACGACGATGGCGTTGTCCATGCCTCCGTCCGAGGTCACCAGCACCGTATGCACCGTCAGCGCCCCCAGCACGGCCGCGAGTCCGGCCCACAGGCAGCCGCCGGCGGGACGCACCAACCACCCGGAGATGTCGCTTTTGCCCGTCACCATGCCGGCAACGCTAGGCCCTCCGGGGCCGGTTGACGCGGACCAGCACACCCCTTCCCCCGTCTAAGATGCGGCCCATGAGCTTTGGGCAGGGGGGACCTTCACAGCAGTGGGATCCCTGGACACCGAATTCCCAGCAGCCGTGGAGCGGTGGCGGTGCGAGCCAGTCACCCGACTGGGCGGCGCTCGCCGACGCGTCGGAGGCCCGCGCCAAGCGGCGCCGGATGCTGTTCATAGGCGGCGGCGCACTCGCCACCGTCGCGATAGGCACGGCCGTCGCGGTCGCCGTGGTGTCGGCGAACGGCAGCAACCAGGCCTCACCGGGCGCCTCCTCGCAGCTTCCCGGGGCCTCCGATCTGCCGAGCCCCACGGGCACGGTCCCGTCGTTCGCCCCGACGAGCGCCCCGCCGCCGCTGGACCCGAAGGACTTCGTCGCCAGCGCGAAGAAGGACAAGGCCCCGCTCAGCCCCGACATCCTCTTCCCGGGCACCCAGCTGACCATGGGTGAGACGGTGTACAAGAAGGGGCCGACGGCCGACACCAAGAACTGCGCCTCGGCCGCGAAGGCGACGCTCCCCAACGTCCTCACCGACAACGACTGCACCCGCCTGATCCGGGTCACCTACACCAAGGACAAGGTGGCGGTGACGGTCGGCGTGGCCGTCTTCGACACCGAGGCCCAGGCGACCAAGGCCAAGAAGCAGGCCGACAAGAAGAGCATCATCAAGTCGCTGTCGGGCGGCGGCGTCAAGGACTTCTGCGTCGGCGCGATCTGCCGCTCCACGACCAACTCCTACGGCCGCTACGCCTACTTCACCCTCGCCGGCTTCACGGACGGCAAGGACGTGACGACGAAGGACAAGGCCGTCTTCGCCACCGGCGACGACCTCCAGGAGTTCACGTTCCGGCAGATCCGCCGCAGGGGCGAGGCCCAGGCGTCGGCGGCAGCCAACGAGTAGCGACCCGTGGCGCCGCCGCCGGCGCGGGCGGTCACAGCCGCTTGGCGCTGCGCAGCGTCTTGGCGTAGTAGCCGTTGCCGTCCAGACGGGAGACGCCCCCGATGTCACCGATGGTCGGGCCGTTGACCTCTTCACGGCTGGAGACGAAGATCAGGTGGCCCTCGGTGTCGTGGCCGAGCACCATGCCCACGTGGTCCAGGCGGTCCTTGGTCCGCGTGTCGAGCTTGAAGAAGACCAGGTCGCCGGGTTGCAGCTGGTCGATGTTGGACGGCCGGTCCTTCGGCGTGATCCCGGCCAGCGGGAGCACGTCGGCACCCTCCTTGGAGCGGGCCATGCCGTTGGCGGTGCGCGGGAGGCCGTCGCCGGAGGTGTCCGAGGACCTCAGCGGGTAGCGGGCGCGGTAGCCGAACACCATGCGGATGAAGCCGGAGCAGTCCAGCGACTTGGCGCGCATGGCCTCGGGCGTGCCGGTCGCACCGTCCCGGAACGGGTACGGGACGCCGAGGTAGTCGTAGAAGTCGGACTGCTCCAGGCGCAGGTCGCCGCCCTCGGCGCCGGTGGTGTTCAGCGGGCCGAAGTTCGCGTCACCGGCGTAGGCGATGCCCTGCTCGTCCTTCTTCACCGGGGCGCCCGCCACGTACTGGAAGGCGAAGGCGAACAGGTCGTCCTTCTTGCTGTTGGCGTACTCGGCGTACCACTCCTTGAACCACTTCTCCTTCTCGGCGCCCTTCTTCCACGGTTCGGGCATGAGCCGGACCCAGTCCGTGGTGGAGACCTTGGAAGAGGTCGAGGCCGGCTCCTCGAAGGTGCGCGCCGGTCCGGTGAGCGTGGCGGTGCGCGCTCCGTCGGTGAACACGGCCTGGATACGTCCGCTGCCGTCGCGCAGCACGGAGCGCGCGGGGTTCTCCAGCCGGGACCACTTCTCCCCGCCCTTGTCCTTGGAGGCGCCGTCGCCGGAGCCGCCGCCCCCGTTCAGCACGCCGACGTTCTTGACCTCGGTGACGCCGGGCGCCTCCTGCTTGCGCAGTTCCAGGGTGAGGTAGCCGGAGGTCGCGACGAGGCCCAGGACCACGAGGCCCGAGACGACCGGACGCGACTTCTTCTTCGCTTTCCCTGTCACCTTTTACTCCTCGGTTGTCATTCGGTTCATCGTGGTTCTCGGTTCTTGGGGGTGCCCGGCGGGTGTCAGACCGTGGGCATGACGCCGAGCAGCAGGCCGGCGGCGACGACGATGTAGGCCATGAGGGAGACGGTGCCGGTGGCCAGCAGGGTGGCCCCCTTCGGCTGGCGCACCATCTGATAGGCGACCAGGCCGGGCACGATGAAGCCGAGGGTCTGGTTGCCGTACATGAGCGGGAACTCGATCGAGAGCACGATCATCACCGTGGCCTGGAGCAGCACGCCCAGCAGCACCACCGCGGCGAACAGCCGCTTGCCGTAGAGGATCACCAGCCGCTGCATGATCTTGGTGCCCGCGTAGGTCAGCGCGGTGACGCCCACCATCATCGCCGCGCGCTGGAGGTCCTCGATGAGGGTCAGCGCGATCCACCCGGGAGTGATCATGCCGCCGGGGGACAGGTTGGTGGTGAGGTAGCACAGCAGCGAGAAGAACAGGCCTATGGCGATGCCGAGGGCGGCCATCTCGGGGGTCAGGGCGGCGGTGGTCAACGGGGTCTCCGGGCGAGGGGAACGGGGGTGGGCGAGGCGGACGGCCGCACGGTCGGCGGCGCGGGGGCGGTCACCCGCCCTCGGCGCCGGGGTGCCGGGTTCCGTCGGGGGGCGTGTCCGGCTCGGCCCAGGAGGGGCGCCCGAAGTACGGGTGGGGCGGCTCCGGGTCGGGGGCGGGCGGCTGCTCCGGCTCGTACTGCTGCTCCGGCTCGTACCGCTGCTCCGGCTCGTACCGCTGCTCCGGCTCGTACCGCTGCTCCGGTTCGTACCGCTCCGGCTCGTACTGCTGCTGCGGGTACTGCTGGTGCTGCGGGTACGGCGTCCCCTGCCCGTACTGCTCGTGCCGCGGCCCGGGCTCGTAGTGCTGCTCCGGCTGGTACTCGTGCTCCGGCCGGTACTGCTGCCCCTGCGCGTACTGCTGCTCGCCGTACTGCTGGTGCTCCCCGTACTGCTGCTGCGCGTACTGCTGCTCCTGCCCGTACTGCGCGTACTGCATCTGCTGCTGCTCCCGCGGCTGCCGGGCGCGGGGGGCGCCCTGCTGGGCCGGGATGCGGACGATGGGGATCTCCTGCGTCTGCGACGCCTGGTAGCGCTCCTCGTGCGCCGTCGGGTAGGAGGCGAACGGGTCCAGGCGCTGCGCCTGCACGGGAGCCGCGGCGGCCGCCGGGCCCTGCTCCGCCTCCCCGCTGTCGCTGTCGTCCTCCGGGAGCTCGGCCAGGTACTCGAGGAGCTCCTCGCCCTGCCCGTGGATGTTGCCGATGGCGACCAGCGAGGCACCGTCGGACATGCGGTCGAGGATGGCCGGCATGAACTCGTCGGCGGAGCGGCGCTCACCGCCCAGGTCGACGGCGCGGTCGCGCCACTCGGCGGGGATGGCGTCGATGGCGCTCTTGGACGGGTGCCCGATGACGAAGACGTTGTCCGGCTGCAGATCCGGGATGATCTCGCCCATCTGCCCGTTGCGCTCGACGCGGTCGGGGCGGCAGTTGATGACGACGTTGAGCGGGCGGCGGATCGCCCCGAGGTCGAGCAGCTGGTTGATGTTCATCAGCGTCGACTCGGGGTCGTTGGCCGCGAAGACGTTGGCGAAGGCGAGCCGGTCGCCGTCGGGGGCCACATAGCGCTCCACGGAGAGCACACCCGGGTCCGGCGGGGCGTCGTACATGCCCTGGAGGGCGACCTTGCGCTCCACTCCGAGCAGGTCGGCGACGACCAGCGCGATCGCCACGTTCTCCTTGAAGGTGAACCAGCTGAAGCCGCGCAGCTCCTCGTCGGTGACCGTCTCGGGGTCGGCGTAGACCAGCTTGCAGTTCCGGGCGTCCGCCTCCTCCTGGAGGATGTGGAAGCGCTCCTTCTCCGCGGTGACGCAGATGCCGTCCTCGGGCATGGACCGGCACAGCGAGCGGGCCACGTCGTCCAGAGTGGGGCCCATCTCGGCGAGGTGGTCCTCGCGGACGTTGCACAGCACGCCGATCGTGGAGCGGATCAGCTTGCTCTGGTTGACCTCCTGGAGGGCCGGCATGACCGCCATGCACTCGATGACGAGCGCGTCGGGGCGGTAGGTGGCGGCCCGGCGGACGATGCCGATCTGCTCGACGACGTTGGCGATGCCGAACTTGCGGTAGACCGGCTCCTCGGTGGCGTCGGGGTGGATGAAGCGCGCCGCGGTGCCGGTGGTCTTGGCCACGGTGACCAGGTCACCGCCGCGCAGCGCCCCCGCGCACAGCCGGGTGATGGAGGACTTGCCGCGGATGCCGTTGACGAGCACGCGGGAGGGGATGGAATGCAGGGCGGCGTAGTGCCGGCGCTGCTCCAGGATGCCGGCGATCAGCAGGAACAGGCTGCCGGCCAGCAGCACGAAGTACAGATAGAGCACGGCGGGTCACCTTCCTCCGGCGCCGAGCCGGGGCTCGGCGGGCCGGCGTGCCTGGTTGTTTCGGCGTGCCTGCAACTGCTGGCGGATGAGTTCGAGGCTGCGGACGACGGCTCCCACCTCGTCCTGGTAGCGCGGGAAGTGCACGGTCTTGAGGTCTCCGCCGGCGAGCTTCTCCGCGCTCGCGGCCAGCGCCCGCAGCGGCCGTGCGACGACCAGGTGCACCCAGCCCAGGCAGATGACGATCGCGGCGAGGCCGAGCAGACCCGCGAGCACGCTGCGGTCCTCGCGCTCGTAGGCGGCGATCTCGAAGGAGTCGGCGTTCTGCCAGCTCACGACGGTCCAGCCGAGGTCGGAGGCGACACCGCCGCCGGAGAAGGGGGCCGCCGCGGCGACGGTGACGCTGCCGCCGTCGCGCAGCAGCAGGCCGTTCTCGACCGGCCCGGCGCCGACCGGCACCCCGGCGGCCCGCACCAGGTCGGGCAGGGTGTCCCCGGGAAGGCCTTCGAAGGCGCGGAAGCCGTCGCTGGCGGCGAGGGTCTCGGCCTCGGCGTTCACCACCCGGAGCTCACCGAGGCCGGGCCGCTTCAGCAGCGAGTTCAGGAACTCCACGCGCACCTCGCCGACGAGCGTGGTGCCCTTCTCCTCGGGCACCGGCGCGCCGGCCTGGATCACGGGCTTCTTGCCGCCCTTACCGGAGACCCGGACCAGGGGCAGGTCCTCGTCGTCGCTCCACGCGTGCGGGTCGTCGCCGGCGCGGGCGAGGACCTCGCCGGACCCGTCCACGACGTACAGGGCCTGGTAGCGGGTGTGCTCGCGCAGGGCGTCGGCCAGCAGCTCGCCGGCGGCGTCGGGCTTGTCGACGTCGATCAGCCGGGAGGTGGAGACCAGGTCGGCCTGGGCCTCGTTCAGCGCCCGGCGGACCCGGTCGGCGATCAGGTCGGTGCGTTCGCGCTGGTCGTTGACCATGGTGGCGGGCACGCTGACCGAGTCGTCGGTGCGGTTCAGCAGGAGGCCGACGGGCACGCACCACAGGAGCAGCAGGACGGCGGTCACCGCGAGCGGCACCCGGACGCCGAAGCGGGCCCTGCGGCGGCCGGTGCCGGAGCTTTCGCCGTCGGCGTCGCCGGTCAGCTGGGTCCGCAGGCGCTCCAGGGCGGTGCCGATGCGGGCGGCCTCGCCCCAGCGGGGTATCGCGACCGGCCGGGTCAGGTCACCGCGGGCCAGTCGGCGGGACTCCAGGAACATCCGCAGCAGCGGTCGCTGCACGGCGGCCCAGAGCACGGCCGCGGCCAGCAGACCGAGCGCGATCAGGGCACCGGCCGCGACGAGCCCGTACAGTTCCCGGCCGGCGTCGGCGGCGCCCTGCTGCTGGACCACGGGGAGCATGGCCACCACGGTGAGCCCGAGGCCGGCGGCGACGCTGTCCTTCTCCGCCGGGTCGGAGGAGGCGAGCGAGGCGTATCCGGCGGTGGTGATCCGCCCGTTGTAGCTGTCGCCCACCAGGGTGCCGCTGACTCCGGGGTGGCCGTGCGAGCCGGGCTCCCGGGCGGTGACGGGGTGCTCCTCGGTACGGGTGGCCGCCTGGTCGGAGAGGCGGGACATCTGCTTCTGGAGGAAGTCGAGTTCCGTGCGCTGCTTGTCGGAGTTGAGCGCCTCGGACTCCTCGAATCCGGCGGTGGCGAGGACCTCACCGTCGCGCGCCACGACCGCCATGGTGCGGAACGGGCCCATGGAGATGTTGGGCACCGCCAGGCTGTTGGAGGCGATCAGGAGGTGCTGCGGCCCCTCCTTGCGGTCGAGGACCGCCATCGTCATCAGGCGGACGTCGCCGGTCTCCAGCCGCACCATGCGCGGGGCGAGGGCGTACTCGCCGGTGAGGACGTCCTTGTCGATCCAGGCGAGCGGAATCCTTTCGCCCCGTGCCGCGAGCACGTCGCCCGTCTCGAGGTCCAGCACCGTGGTGCCGGTCCACTTCTGGTACGTCCGGCCGAGGTCGGAGAGCACGTCCTCCGGCTCCGCCCGCTCCCCCTTGCTCAGCGCCGCGGCGGTGCGCTGGAGGTCGGTGACCCGTTCGTCGATCGAGGCGCGCAGCGCGATGGCGCCGTCCTCCGCGAAGTGCTTCTGCGAGGTCAGGACGGCCTCGGGCACCACGGCCTCACCGCTCGGTCCCAGCACCTTCGCCGTCAGACCGGCCAGGGCGACGATCAGCAGGCACAGCAGGGCGATCGGGGGGCGGATGCCGCCGAGCAGCGGCATGTCCGCGCGTCTGTGGCGGGATCGCCGCCCAGCCCGTCCCGCGTTCGCGGCACGACTCGATGTCACCGGTCTTCTTCCTTGGTCGCAGCGGTGGGTCCAGCGCACGACGGAGGATCACCGCTCGCGCGGTCGTGCGACGCTGTCACTGAAAAGACTGATAAGCGCCGACAAAGTTGTAGGTCGAACGCAGGAAGGGATTGTGTTCTGCGTCACCCTTCCAGGGGCAGCGGCTTCAGGCCGTCGCCTCCCGGAGCACCGCGGTTGTAGAGGAACCCGCTGGTGCGCTGCTCGGCGAGCCGCAGGCGGGAGAGCCGCTCCTCGGAGAGGTCGCCGGGCTTCTCCAGCGACTGCCGCACATCCCGCACCCGGTGGTCCACGACCGCCCCGTCCGCCGGCTTCTCCCCGGGCTGGAGCTCGGGCGGGATCTCCACCAGGGTCGTACGGTGGCGGGCGCTGACGTCCCACCCGTCCGCGGTCTCCCGGAACTCGAACCAGCCGATGACGCCCTCCTCGGTGATCCCGGCCGGGGAGGAGTGCCGGGCCACCTGGTTGCCCAGGCTGTAGGCGACCCAGGTGTTGCCGACCTTCTGGATCGGCTGCACGACGTGGGAGTGGTGACCGATCACGAGGTCGATCCCCGTCTCCTCACTGAGCCACTGCGCCAGGTTCAGCTGCGCGGTGCTGGGCTCGTTGTAGTACTCGGCACCCCAGTGCACGGAGAGGATGACGACCTCGGCGCCCTTCTCACGGGCGCGGGCCTCGGCCTTGCGGATCGCGGACGAGCTGGTCTTGTTGAGGATCCAGGGCTTGTCCTCGGGCGTGGGGTGGACGAAGGACTCCCAGGAGTAGGACAGGTGCGCGACCTTGACGCCCTTGACCTCCCGGATGTTGATCTTCTCGGCCTCCTTGGCCGTCCGCGCCGACCCGGTGTGCCCGAGCCCCAGCTCGTCCAGGGCGTCCAGGGTGTTGCGCACACCCTTCATGCCGTGGTCGTAGGTGTGGTTGGACGCCGTGGAGCAGGTGTCGTAGCCCACGTCCTTGACCGCGGTGAGAATCTGCGGCGGCACCAGGAACTCCGGGAATCCCTCGAAGGGCCCCTCGGGCTTCCCGACGGGGGTCTCCATGTGGCAGATCGCCAGGTCCGCCTCGCTGATGACAGGCTTGACCCCGGCGAGCAGCGGCCGGAAGTCCAGTCCCGCCTCGCCCTCGCCGGTCTCCTTGGCATCCCTGGCCGCCTGCTCGATCAGCTCGGGGTGGATGAGGATGTCACCCGCCGCGGCCACGGTGAACGAGCGCCCGCCGGCCTCGGCCTGCGTCTCGGCCACGGCGGAGCCGCAGCCGGCGAGGAGAGACATGGCGGCCACCAGAGTCGCCGGGGTACGACCCATGCGGAGAGGCTTACGAAATGTCACCGGAACATGTTCACATGCCACGCATGCGTAACCCTCGTTTCACCATCACGAGACAATCACACTTTATTCTCGTTCTTGCCCTGTTGCTTCTGCCGCTGGCCCTGACGTCCTGCCAGAAAGCGTCCCGGTCCCCGTCGAAGGACACCGACCCCAGCGCCCGTGAACTGGTCGATCTGCGCGGCCATGTCCTGAACTACGCGGAGGAACTGAGCCCGGACGGCCCCTACTCGGCGCCCGACGAGGAGGAGCGCGCCCAACTGGCCGAGGGCGTGGGCAGATTGCTGGAGGGTGACGCGCGGGAGGCGGAGCGGCTGCTCGCCCCGATCGGCCTCGGCGTGACGCGGCTGACCGACACCGCGACCGGCCGCCGCTACGACGAGATCGCGGCCACCGGAGAAGAGAGCACGTCCTGGGGACGGCTGTACGTGACCGCGGACTCCCGCCTCCGCTGGAACGCCCAGGTGCCGCACCCTGTGGCCGACCGGGACACCGAGGCCCTCGGCGTACGGCTCCTGGAGGACGTCCCCGGCGGTGCGCTGGTGCTGGCCGGCGCCCACCGGCGGGCGGGGCCCGGGGACGCCGCCGATGTCGCCCACCGCGAGGACAGCGCCTTCCACACCGTCGTCGTGGAATTGCAGCAGCGCGGCGTGCCCGGCGTGCAGCTGCACGGCTTCGCCGAGTCCACCGCGGACCACGACGCCGTCGTGTCCACGGGGGCCGTCGAGAGCGCGCCCGAGGAGGTCTCCGCGCTGGCCGACCGCATGGAGGCGGACGGGCTGCGGGTCTGCCGGGGATGGTCGGCGCGGTGTCCGTTGGAGGGCAAGCAGAACGTCCAGGGACGGTCGGCGCAGCGGGAACACGCCATCTTCGTCCACCTGGAGCTGGCCCCCTCCGCCCGGGGCGACGGCCGGGACGCCGAGGAGGCCGCGGACGCCGTGTCCGGACTGCTCTCCCGGTGGGCGCAGGACTGAGCGGTCCGGATCAGCAGCAGCGGTCCGCCGGCAGCGACCGCTTGTTGCGCGCCTCCCTGCTGCGCGCCGCAAGCAGCTCGTCGGCCGGGTAGCCGACCTCCTCCAGGGTCAGCCCGTGCGGGCGTACGACATGGACGGCGGAGTCCCGCACGCCCGCCGCGAGGACCTTCCCGGGCCAGTCCGGCGGACGGTGGCCGTCGCCGACGAACAGCAGCGCGCCGATCAGCGAGCGCACCATGTTGTGACAGAAGGCATCCGCCCGGACGGTCGCCGTGATGATCCCGTCCGCGCCCCGCGCAAGGCTCAGCTCCTGGAGCGTGCGGATGGTCGTCGCGCCCTCGCGCCGCTTGCAGTACGCGGCGAAGTCGTGCTCCCCCAGCAGCCCGCGCGCCGCCTCGTTCATGGCGTCGACGTCGAGCGGCCAGTCGTGCCACAGGACGTGACCGCGCAGCAGCGGGTCCACTCCCCCGGGGTTGTCGGTGACCCGGTAGGCGTAGCGCCGCCAGATCGCCGAGAACCGGGCGTTGAAACCGGGGGGTGCCTCCCGCAGCGCCCACACCCGTACGTCCATCGGCAGCCGTCCGGCGAGCCGCTTCAGCAGCTTCGGGTGGTGCTCGGCCCACACCTCCCGCTCCAGATCGACGTGCGCGACCTGCCCCCGGGCGTGGACACCGGCGTCGGTCCGCCCGGCCACGGTCAGCTCGTACGTCGTCCCGCCGGACCGTGTCACGGTCCGCAGCGCGTCCTCGATCTCCCCCTGCACGGTCCGCCGGCCCCCGGCCTGCCTGGCCCAGCCGGAGAACTCGGTTCCGTCGTAGGACAGGTCCAGTCGGACCCGTACGAACCCGGGCTGTACGTCGTCACTCACACCGCGATCCTCTCACCCGCACGCGGACACGAAAGCGGGCCCGCCCCCCGGAAGGGACGGGCCCGCTCTCGGCAAGCGCCTCAGGCGTCCTTGGACTCGTCGTCCTTGGTCTCCTCGGCCGGGGCCTCGACGGCCTCGTCCTTCTTGAGGGCGTCTTCCTTGACCGCGCGCTTCGTCGCGGCCTCGGCCTCGCCGACCGCCGACTGCTGCACGGTCAGCGCCTCGACCAGCTCGATGACGGCCATGGGCGCGTTGTCGCCACGGCGGTTACCGATCTTGGTGATGCGGGTGTAGCCACCGGGACGGTTCTCGTACCGCGGGCCGATCTCGGTGAAGAGCGTGTGGACGATGCTCTTGTCCGTGATGACCTGGAGCACCTGACGGCGGTTGTGAAGGTCGCCCTTCTTCGCCTTGGTGACCAGACGCTCGGCGTAGGGACGCAGCTTGCGCGCCTTCGCCTCGGTGGTGGTGATGCGGCCGTGCTCGAAAAGCGCCTTCGCGAGGTTCGCGAGCATCAGCTTCTCGTGCGCGGCGCTGCCGCCCAGACGGGCACCCTTGGTGGGCCTCGGCATGATGTATCTCCTGTGTGTCTGCCCCGGCCGTATCAGGTACCGGAGTCAGTATCCGAGCAGGCGGTCGCCTGTCGGAGATCCAGAGCCTTCCGGCTCCGGAAGCCCCGGGCCCCCGAAGGGGCGCGGGGAACTGCGCAATCAAATACGGCGATCCCGCAGCGGGGAACCGGCATCCGGTCCCGGACTCAGTACTGCTCGGTCTCCACGAAACCCGCGTCCGCGTCGTCGTCCGCCCCGAACGCGTCCGCCGCGGCGGTGGGGTCGAACCCGGGAGGCGAGTCCTTCAGGGCCAGGCCCATACCGGCCAGCTTCGCCTTGACCTCGTCGATGGACTTCGCACCGAAGTTGCGGATGTCGAGCAGGTCCGCCTCGGAACGGGCCACGAGCTCACCCACGGAGTGGATGCCCTCGCGCTTGAGGCAGTTGTACGACCGAACGGTGAGCTCCAGCTCCTCGATCGGCAGCGCCAGGTCGGCGGCCAGGGCGGCGTCCGTGGGCGACGGGCCCATGTCGATGCCCTCGGCGTCGATGTTCAGCTCGCGGGCGAGACCGAACAGCTCGACCAGGGTCTTGCCGGCGGAGGCCATGGCGTCACGCGGACGCATCGCCTGCTTGGTCTCGACGTCGACGATCAGCTTGTCGAAGTCGGTGCGCTGCTCGACACGGGTCGCCTCGACCTTGTAGGTGACCTTGAGGACCGGCGAGTAGATCGAGTCGACCGGAATGCGACCGATCTCCTGGCCGACCTGCTTGTTCTGAACAGCCGAGACGTAACCGCGGCCACGCTCGACCGTCAGCTCCATCTCCAGCTTGCCCTTGCCGTTGAGCGTGGCGAGGACGAGGTCGGGGTTGTGCACCTCGACACCGGCCGGAGGCGCGATGTCGGCGGCGGTGACCAGACCCGGGCCCTGCTTGCGCAGGTACATCACGACCGGCTCGTCGTGCTCCGAGGAGACGACCAGCTGCTTGATGTTGAGGATCAGGTCGGTGACGTCCTCCTTGACGCCCGGCACGGTGGTGAACTCGTGCAGGACGCCGTCGATGCGGATGCTGGTGACAGCGGCACCGGGGATCGACGACAGGAGGGTGCGGCGGAGGGAGTTGCCGAGGGTGTAGCCGAAGCCCGGCTCCAGCGGCTCGATCACGAACCGGGAACGGAATTCGTCGACGACCTCTTCGGTCAACGAGGGACGCTGAGCGATCAGCATGTGTGGATCAGATCCTTCTTTCGTGGACGCCCGCTATTTGACGTCCGACGGAAACCGCACCCGGTGAAAAGTGCGGGTACTGCAAGGGTACGGGCGATACGGCCGTTACGGACCGTACCGCCCGGAACCACAGGAAGCCGTTGCCTCAGACGCGGCGGCGCTTCGGCGGGCGGCAGCCGTACTGCGACATTGCGGGGGACGACCCCCGCACCCCCGGCAGGGGGCCGACCAGCGCGGCCGTTGCCTCAGACGCGGCGGCGCTTCGGCGGGCGGCAGCCGTTGTGCGGGGTCGGGGTGACGTCCTGGATGGAGCCGACCTCGAGGCCCGTGGCCTGCAGGGAACGGATCGCGGTCTCACGACCGGAGCCCGGGCCCTTGACGAACACGTCGACCTTGCGCATGCCGTGCTCCTGGGCGCGGCGGGCGGCCGACTCGGCGGCCATCTGCGCGGCGAACGGCGTGGACTTCCGCGAGCCCTTGAAGCCGACGTGGCCGGCGGAGGCCCAGGAGATCACGTTGCCGGACGGGTCCGTGATGGAGACGATCGTGTTGTTGAACGTGCTCTTGATGTGCGCGTGGCCGTGAGCGACGTTCTTCTTTTCCTTGCGGCGCACCTTCTTGACGGCGCCCTGACGTCCCTTGGGGGGCATCTATTTACTCCTACGGGAGGTGGTCGGTCCTGCAGCGAAGACCGTGGACGGGGTCCGCTGAGGACTACTTCTTGCCCGGCTTCTTCTTGCCGGCGATGGCGCGACGCGGGCCCTTGCGGGTACGCGCGTTGGTGCTGGTGCGCTGACCGCGGACGGGCAGACCGCGACGGTGCCGCAGACCCTGGTAGGTGCCGATCTCGACCTTGCGGCGGATGTCGGCCTGGATCTCGCGACGGAGGTCACCCTCGGTCTTGATGTTGTTGTCGACGTACTCGCGGATCGCGACGAGCTGCTCCTCGGAGAGGTCGCGGACGCGGGTGTTCGGGTCGACGCCGGTGGCGGCCAGCGTCTGCTGCGAAAGGGTCCGGCCGATGCCGAACACATAGGTGAGGGCGATCTCCACGCGCTTTTCGCGCGGGATGTCAACACCGGAAACGCGTGCCATTCAATGGCTCCAGTTGATTGTCGGAGGTCTTCCACAGGACCGGATCCCAGCCGCCGTACCAGGTACGAATGGGTCCCCGGCCTCCGAGCCGGGGGTGTCGAGCCAAGGTCGGCTCGGGCCCTGCGTATGAACATGTGTTGCTCGCGTCGCGCGAAGTTCTGCGGGAGGCGCAGAGGGTGGATCAGTGCTGCGGTCAGCCCTGGCGCTGCTTGTGGCGCGGGTTGTCGCAGATGACCATGACCCGGCCGTGACGGCGGATCACCCTGCACTTGTCGCAGATCTTCTTGACGCTCGGCTTGACCTTCATGGGATGTGAGGTTCTCCGGGTCAGTGCCATCACCCCGGCGGACCGGGGCGCGGGCAAGATCTACTTGTACCGGTAGACGATCCGGCCACGCGTCAGGTCGTACGGAGACAGCTCCACCACGACCCGGTCGTCAGGGAGGATGCGGATGTAGTGCATGCGCATCTTGCCGCTGATGTGTGCCAGGACCTGGTGGCCGTTCTGGAGCTCGACCTTGAACATGGCGTTCGGAAGAGACTCGACGACAGTGCCCTCGATCTCGATGGCACCTTGCTTCTTGGCCACGCTTCGCCCTTCGAATCGACTACCTTGATCGACTCCGGCGTGCACCGTGTGAGTACATGCAGACATGCGGGTGCACAAGAGCCGACGAGTCAGTCTACGTCAGCGCACCCGGAAAGACGAATCGAAGAAGTCTGCCCCACGGGACTGATCCTTAACCGAGAGGATCGGGGCGGCCGTGATTCCCATCTCCGCGAGCTCGGCCCTGCCGCCGACCGACCCCGGACGCCGGCCTCCGGCCGGCGGGCCACCCGGGACCGACCTCAGCCCAGCGGGTCCGGCGCCGCCGTGATCCCCATCCCCGCCGGCTTGGCCTTGCCTCCGACCGACCCCTGACGCCGCTCTCGCGAACTCGGCGCCGGGGCGCCTCACAGGCTTCCAGCGGCTGCGCCGACCTCCAGCCGGCGGGCCGCCCGGGACCGACCTCAGCCCAGCGGGTCCGGCGCCGCCGTGATCCCCATCTCCGCCAGCTTGGCCTTGCCTCCGTCGGGGGCCGTCAGGACCAGCGGTCCCTGCTCGGTGAGGGCGACGGAGTGCTCCCAGTGCGACGACCAGGTGCCGTCGGTGGTGATCACGGTCCAGTCGTCGGAGAGGACCTCGGTCTTCGGGGTGCCCAGGGACACCATCGGCTCGATGGCGAGGCAGAAGCCCGGGACCAGCCGGGGGCCCTTGCCCCGCTTGCGCTCGACGTAGTTCAGCAGGTGCGGGTCCATGTGCATCTCGGTGCCGATGCCGTGGCCGCCGTAGTCCTCGATGATCCCGTACTTGCCGCCGCCCGGCTTGGGCTGCCGGCGGATGTACGTCTCGATCGCCCGGGAGACGTCGACGAGCCGGTTGCCCTGCTTCATCGCCGCGATACCGGCCCACATCGACTCCTCGGTCACCCGGGACAGCTCGATCAGCTCCGGGGAGTGCCCGGAGCCGACGAACGCCGTGTAGGCGGCGTCGCCGTGCCAGCCGTCGACGATGGCGCCGCAGTCGATGGAGATGACGTCGCCGTCCTTGAGGACGACGTCGTCGGAGGGGATGCCGTGGACCACCACCTCGTTCACGGATGTGCAGATCGTCGCCGGGAAGCCGCCGTAGCCGAGGAAGTTCGGCTGGGCACCGTGCTCGGCGAGCACCTTGCGGGCGACCTGGTCCAGGTCCCTGGTCGTGGCCCCGGGCACGGCGGCCTCACGCGTGGCCGCATGGATGGCGGCGACGACCAGCCCCGCCTCACGCATCTTGGCGATCTGCTCAGGGCTCTTGATCTGCACCATGGGGACGACGGCCTTTCCGGGACCAGGAGGGATGACGGACGCTTCCAACGATAAGGGCGACAGGGGCCCGGCAGGCCGCAGCCGCGGCTCCCTGGCACGGGAACCGCGGCTGCGGCCGTCAAGAACACACCACTACCCGCGCTGCAGCGCCTCCAGCGCCCGCCCGGTGACCTCGTCGACCGGCCCCATCGCGGAGATGGTCACGACGAGCCCCTGGGCCCGGTAGTAGTCGATGATCGGCTCGGTCTGCGTGTGGTAGACCTCGAGCCGCGTGCGCACCGTCTCCTCGGCGTCGTCGTCGCGCTGGTACAGCTCGCCGCCGCATGTGTCGCACACGCCCTCCTGCTTGGGCGGGCTGTACGTCACGTGGAACACGTGCGACGAGTCCTTGCGGCAGACCCGGCGCCCGGCGATCCGCTTGACGACCTCGTCCTCAGGGGCTTCCAGGTCGAGCACGGCGTCCAGCTCGATGCCCTCGGTCTTCAGCAGCTCGTCCAGCGCCTCGGCCTGCGACACGTTGCGCGGAAAGCCGTCCAGCAGGAAGCCGCCCTCGGCGTCGGGCTGCTCCATACGGTCCTTGGCCATGGCGATGGTGACCTCGTCGGGGACGAGATTGCCCGCGTCCATGTAGGACTTCGCGAGCTTCCCGAGCTCGGTCTGCCGACTGATGTTGGCGCGGAACAGGTCACCTGTGGAGATGTGCGGGATGCGCAGTTTCTCGGCAAGGCGGGTGGCCTGCGTACCTTTGCCAG
This sequence comes from Streptomyces speibonae, assembly GCF_984686075.1. Classification (NCBI taxonomy): domain Bacteria; kingdom Bacillati; phylum Actinomycetota; class Actinomycetes; order Kitasatosporales; family Streptomycetaceae; genus Streptomyces; species Streptomyces speibonae. The sequence continues at coordinate 3,317,420 of NZ_OZ480260.1, forward strand.
CACCCGGCGGCCCGACGAGGACGATTCGCATCAGCGGAGGAACCCTTCGTAATTGCGCTGCTGGAGCTGGCTCTCGATCTGCCTCACCGTCTCGAGACCCACACCCACGATGATCAGGATGCTGGTCCCGCCGAACGGGAAGTTCTGGTTCGCCCCGAAACCAGCCAACGCCATTGTCGGCACGAGAGAGATCAGGCCCAGATACAGCGAACCCGGCCAGGTGATCCGGTTGAGTACGAAGCTCAGGTACTCAGCGGTCGGTCGGCCAGCCCGGATGCCCGGGATGAAGCCACCATACTTCTTCATGTTGTCGGCGACTTCCTCGGGGTTGAAGGAGATCGCGACGTAGAAGAAGGCGAAGAACACGATGAGCAGGAAGTACAGGATGATGTGCGGCGTCGCGCCCGGGTCCGCCAGGTTCTTCTCCACCCAGGTCTTCCAGCCGGCGTCCCCGCTGGAGAACTGCGCCACCAGCGCCGGGATGTAGAGCAGCGACGCGGCGAAGATGACCGGGATCACACCCGCCTGGTTCACCTTCAGCGGGATGTAGGTCGAGGTGCCGCCGTAGGAGCGGCGGCCGACCATCCGCTTGGCGTACTGCACCGGGATCCGGCGCTGGGCCTGCTCGACGAAGACGACCAGGCCGACCATGACGAAGCCGACCAGCATGACGGTGCCGAACTCGATCCAGCCGTCCGCCAGGCTGCCCTGCTGCTTGATGGCCCACAGGGCGGAGGGGAAGGTCGCGGCGATCGAGATGAACATCAGGATCGACATGCCGTTGCCGATGCCGCGGTCGGTGATGAGCTCACCGAGCCACATGACGGTGGCCGTACCGGCGGTCATGGTGACGACCATGGTGATGGTCACGAAGATCGACTGGTCGGGAACGATCTGACTCGCGACCGGGCAGCCCTGGAACAGGGCGCCGCTGCGGGCGGTGGCCACCAGGCCGGTGCCCTGGAGGATGGCGAGCGCGACGGTCAGGTAGCGGGTGTACTGGGTGATCTTCGCCGTACCGGCCTGGCCCTCCTTCTTCAGGGCCTCCAGACGCGGGATCACCACCGTCAGCAGCTGCAGAATGATCGCCGCGGTGATGTACGGCATGATGCCCAGCGCGAAGATCGTGATCTGGAGCAGCGCGCCGCCGCTGAACATGTTGACCAGACCGAACAGACCCGCATTGGCTTCGGCGTTGTCGATGCACGTCTGGACGTTGCGGTAGTCGACGCCCGGAATGGGAACGTTGGTGCCGATGCGGTACACCACGATGATGCCGAGCGTGAAGAGCAGCTTCTTGCGCAGGTCGGGCGTCTTGAACGCCCGGGCGAACGCGGTGAGCACGGTGCCTCCTGCGACCCCCCGCGCAACTGCGTCAAGGGTGACGGTCTTGAGATTCCGACTAAGGACGAATACGTAACGGTCAACTGCCGCCCTGAGTGCCCGCTTGGGGCGCTCGAGGTCAAAGAGCAGCGCAGGCCACCTTACCGGCGACCATGCCCCCCTAGGAACGACCAACCGGGGATACCCCAAATGTGGGGTATCCCCGGCCGGGATCGCTCTACGTCATCAAGACACCTGAGGGGTTCAGACGAGCTCGGTGACGGTACCGCCGGCGGCGGTGATCTTCTCCTTGGCGGAGCCGGAGACGGCGTCGACCGTCACCTGCAGCGCCACGGAGATCTCGCCCTGGCCCAGGACCTTGACGAGGCTGTTCTTGCGCACCGCACCCTTGGCGACCAGGTCCTCGACCGTGACCTCCCCGCCCTCGGGGTAGAGGGTGGCGAGCTTGTCCAGGTTCACGACCTGGAACTCGGTCTTGAACGGGTTCTTGAAGCCCTTGAGCTTCGGGAGGCGCATGTGGAGCGGCATCTGGCCGCCCTCGAAGCGCTCCGGAACCTGGTAGCGGGCCTTGGTGCCCTTGGTACCACGACCGGCCGTCTTACCCTTCGACGCCTCACCACGACCGACACGGGTCTTGGCGGTCTTGGCGCCGGGGGCGGGACGGAGGTTGTGGATCTTGAGCGGGTTCTGCTCCGCCATGATCAGTCGACCTCCTCGACCGTCACGAGGTGGCGGACGGTGTGCACCATGCCGCGGAACTCGGGGCGGTCCTCCTTGACGACCTGCGTGTTGATCCCCTTGAGACCAAGGGAGCGCAGGGTGTCACGGTGGTTCTGCTTGCTGCCGATGTAGGACTTGACCTGCGTAATCCTGAGCTGCGCCATGACCTACGCACCTGCCCCGGCACGCGCACGCAGCAGAGCCGCGGGAGCGACGTCCTCGAGCGGCAGACCACGGCGGGCCGCGATCTCCTCGGGACGCTGCAGGCCCTTGAGGGCCTCCACGGTCGCGTGCACGATGTTGATCTGGTTGTCGGAGCCGAGCGACTTCGACAGCACGTCGTGGATACCGGCGCACTCGAGCACGGCGCGCACCGGACCACCGGCGATCACACCGGTACCGGGCGACGCGGGCTTGAGCAGCACGACGCCGGCAGCCTTCTCACCCTGGATCGGGTGCGGGATGGTGCCCTGGATGCGGGGGACCTTGAAGAAGTGCTTCTTGGCCTCCTCAACGCCCTTGGCGATGGCGGCCGGCACCTCCTTGGCCTTGCCGTATCCGACACCCACGGTGCCGTCACCGTCGCCCACCACGACCAGCGCGGTGAAGCTGAAGCGACGACCACCCTTCACAACCTTGGCGACACGGTTGATCGCGACGACGCGCTCAACGTATGCGGTCTTCTCGGCGGCAGCTGCGCCGCCGTCACGGCCCTTCCGGTCCCGCCGCTCGCCGCCACCGGCACCGCCACCGCGGCGCTGGGGTCCAGCCATTGGAATTACCTCTCTCTGTTTCCGCTAGCTACGGAACCGGCTCAGAACTTCAGTCCGGCTTCGCGGGCGGCGTCCGCCAGAGCGGCAATGCGCCCGGCGTACTGGTTGCCACCACGGTCGAACACGACGGCCTCGACACCGGCGGCCTTGGCACGCTCGGCGACCAGGGCGCCGACCTGCTTGGCCTGCGCGGACTTGTCGCCCTCGCCACCGCGGACGGACGCGTCCAGGGTGGACGCCGACGCCAGGGTGTGACCCTTCAGGTCGTCGATCACCTGCGCCACGATGTGACGGTTGGAACGAGTCACGACCAGGCGAGGACGCTCGGCGGTGCCGGCGACCTTCTTGCGGATCCGGATGTGACGACGCTTGATAGCAGCACGCTTGTAGGCGTCGCCCTTGAGGATCTTCTGCCCGTATGCCATGGCTTACTTACCCGCCTTTCCGACCTTGCGGCGGATGACTTCGCCCTCGTACTTGACACCCTTGGCCTTGTACGGGTCGGGCTTGCGCAGCTTGCGGATGTTGGCCGCAACCTCGCCGACCTTCTGCTTGTCGATGCCCTCGACCGAGAAACGGGTGGGGGCCTCCACCTTGAAGGTGATGCCCTCGGGGGCCTCGACCGTGATCGGGTGGCTGTAGCCGAGGGAGAACTCCAGGTTCGAACCCTTGGCGACAACGCGGTAACCGACACCGCTGATCTCGAGCTTCTTCACGTAACCCTGGGTCACGCCGGTGATCATGTTCGCCACCAGCGTGCGGGACAGGCCGTGCAGGGCCTTGTTCTGACGCTCGTCGTTGGGGCGGGTGACGTTCAGCACGCCGTCCTCACCCTTGGCGATCTCGATCGGCGCCACGACGGTGTGGGTCAGCGTGCCCTTGGGGCCCTTGACCGAGACCGTACGGCCGTCGATGGTGACGTCCACGCCGGCGGGAACCGCGATGGGGAGCTTGCCGATGCGCGACATAGCTGTTTCCTCCGTTCCCTTCCGCTACCAGACGTAGGCGAGGACTTCCCCACCCACGCCCTTCTTGCCGGCCTGCTTGTCGGTGAGGAGCCCGTGCGACGTGGAGATGATCGCCACGCCGAGGCCGCCCAGCACCTTCGGCAGGTTGGTGGACTTCGCGTACACCCGGAGACCGGGCTTGGAGATCCGCTTGATGCCCGCGATGGAGCGCTCACGGTTGGGGCCGAACTTCAGCTCCAGGACGAGGTTCTTGCCGACCTCGGCGTCCTCGACCTTCCAGCCCGTGATGAAGCCCTCCTGCTGGAGGATCTCCGCGATGTGCGACTTGATCTTCGAGTGCGGCATCGCCACGGAGTCGTGGTACGCCGAGTTCGCGTTCCGCAGACGCGTAAGCATGTCTGCGATCGGATCAGTCATGGTCATGAATTGGCCTTCGGCCTCTCTCGCCGGGGTTTCCTGGTGCGCCATCCCTCTCCCCGATCCGAGACGGGACGGGTGCGGCGCGGTGGACCTACGGCGTAGTAAGCAAACATTGGCGGGCAGCCGCCCGCGTGGCGTCCGGGCACGGCAGGCGCCCAACCCCACAAGCCTAAGCCATGCGGAGCGGGGCTCCTGCCGTTCCCCTTGCTTACCGAGAGCCCTGGGAGTCCGGAATTACCGGGACTACCAGGAGCTCTTGGTCACGCCCGGCAGCTCGCCGCGGTGAGCCATCTCACGAAGGCACACGCGGCACAGGCCGAACTTGCGGTACACGGAGTGCGGACGGCCGCAGCGCTGGCAGCGGGTGTAGCCGCGCACTCCGAACTTGGGCTTGCGAGCAGCCTTCGCGATGAGAGCCTTCTTCGCCATCTCGCTCACGCCTCCTTGAACGGGAAGCCGAGGTGACGGAGAAGGGCACGGCCCTCTTCGTCGTTGGTCGCCGTGGTGACCACGGTGATGTCCATACCCCGGACACGGTCGATCTTGTCCTGGTCGATCTCGTGGAACATGACCTGCTCCGTGAGACCGAAGGTGTAGTTGCCACGGCCGTCGAACTGCTTGGGGGACAGGCCGCGGAAGTCGCGGATGCGCGGCAGCGCGAGCGACAGGGTGCGGTCCAGGAACTCCCACATGCGGTCGCCACGGAGCGTGACGTGGGCACCGATCGGCTGGCCCTCACGCAGCTTGAACTGCGCGATGGACTTGCGGGCCTTGGTGACGGCCGGCTTCTGACCGGTGATCGTGGTGAGGTCGCGGATGGCGCCCTCGATCAGCTTGGAGTCGCGGGCGGCGTCGCCCACACCCATGTTGACCACGATCTTGACGAGGCCGGGAACCTGCATGACGTTCTCGTAGGAGAACTGCTCGCGCAGCTTGCCCGCGATCTCCTCGCGGTACTTCGTCTTCAGACGCGGAGTGGTGGTGGTCGTCATCAGATGTCCTCACCCGTCCGCTTGGCAACGCGGATCTTGTTGCCCTCGTCGTCGAAGCGGTAACCGACGCGCGTGACGACCTTGTTGCCGTCCTTCTCCACGACCAGCTGGACGTTGGAGACGTGGATCGGGGCCTCGGTGGTCACGATGCCGCCGGCCTGCGAACCGCGAGCGGTCGGACCGGCCTTGGTGTGCTTCTTGACCCGGTTGACACCCTCGACCAGGACACGCTCGTCGCGCGGGTAAGCGGCAATGACCTTGCCCTGCTTGCCCTTGTCCTTGCCGGTGATGACCTGGACCAGGTCGCCCTTCTTGATCTTCATGCTCACAGCACCTCCGGCGCGAGGGAGATGATCTTCATGAACTTCTTCTCGCGCAGCTCACGGCCGACGGGGCCGAAGATACGGGTGCCACGAGGGTCGCCGTCGTTCTTCAGAATGACGGCGGCGTTCTCGTCGAAGCGGATGTACGAGCCGTCCGGACGGCGGCGCTCCTTGACGGTGCGAACGATGACCGCCTTGACGACGTCACCCTTCTTCACGTTGCCACCGGGGATCGCGTCCTTGACGGTGGCGACGATGACGTCACCGATGCCCGCGTAGCGGCGACCGGAGCCACCGAGCACACGGATGCAAAGGATCTCCTTCGCCCCCGTGTTGTCGGCGACACGCAGTCGCGACTCCTGCTGGATCACGTCTATCTCCTGTTTGTCTGCCGGTTCCCCGGGGGCCGATCACTCGGCCCCCGGAGCCTGGCGGAACTGTCCTGCGGGGAATGCCCCGCAGGAGATTTACTTGGCCTTCTCGAGGATCTCGACGATGCGCCAGTGCTTCGTCGCGGACAGCGGCCGGGTCTCCATCAGGAGGACGCGGTCACCGACGCCGGCGGCGTTCTGCTCGTCGTGGGCCTTGAGCTTGCTCGTGCTGCGGATGACCTTGCCGTACAGCGCGTGCTTCTTGCGGTCCTCGACGGCGACGACGACGGTCTTGTCCATCTTGTCGCTGACGACGATGCCTTCACGCGTCTTGCGGAAGCCACGGGCCTCAGTGTTCGTCTCAGTCACGTTGTTCTCGCTCATCAGGCGTTCTCCACCGTTTCGATGCCCAGCTCACGCTCGCGCATCAGGGTGTAGATCCGCGCGATGTCCTTGCGGACCGCCTTCAGACGGCCATGGTTCTCGAGCTGCCCGGTCGCCGCCTGGAAGCGGAGGTTGAACAGCTCTTCCTTGGCCTCGCGAAGCTTCGCGAGAAGCTCCTCGTTGCCCAGCTCGCGCAGCTCGGACGCCTTGGTACCGGCCGACATCACGCTTCACCTGCCTCGCGCTTGACGATCTTGCACTTCATCGGCAGCTTGTGAGCCGCACGGGTCAGGGCCTCGCGCGCGATCTTCTCGTTGGGGTACGACAGCTCGAACATCACGCGTCCGGGCTTGACGTTGGCCACCCACCACTCCGGGGAGCCCTTACCGGAACCCATGCGGGTCTCGGCCGGCTTCTTGGTGAGGGGGCGGTCCGGGTAAATGTTGATCCAGACCTTGCCGCCACGCTTGATGTGACGGGTCATCGCGATACGAGCCGCCTCGATCTGGCGGTTCGTCACATACGCCGGGGTCAGCGCCTGGATGCCGTACTCGCCGAACGCGACCTGCGTGCCGCCCTTGGACATGCCGGTGCGCTTGGGGTGGTGCTGCTTGCGGTGCTTGACCCTACGGGGGATCAGCATGTCGGTCAGGCCTCCGTTCCGGTGCTCTCGGCCGCCGGAGCAGCGGCGGGAGCCTCGGCCTTGGGGGCCTCGGCGGCCGGAGCCTGCTGCTGCGGCTTGCGACCGCGACCGCCACGCTCGCCACCGCGGCCACCACGGGCCGGGCGGTCGGCACCGCCACGGGCCGGGCGGTTGCCGGCGCGGGCAGCGGCGTTCTCGGCGCGGACCTCGGCGATGTTCTTGACGTCGCCCTTGTAGATCCAGACCTTCACACCGATGCGGCCGAAGGTCGTCTTGGCCTCGAAGAAGCCGTAGTCCACGTTCGCGCGGAGCGTGTGCAGGGGCACACGGCCCTCGCGGTAGAACTCCGAGCGGGACATCTCGGCGCCGCCGAGACGGCCACCGCACTGGATCTTGATGCCCTTGGCGCCCGCCTTCATCGCCGACTGCATGCTCTTGCGCATGGCGCGGCGGAAGGAGACGCGGGAGGAGAGCTGCTCGGCGACGGCCTGGGCCACCAGCTGGGCATCCGTCTCGGGGTTCTTGACCTCGAGGATGTTCAGCTGGACCTGCTTGCCCGTGAGCTTCTCGAGGTCACCGCGGATGCGGTCGGCCTCGGCGCCGCGGCGGCCGATGACGATGCCCGGACGAGCGGTGTGGATGTCCACCCGCACGCGGTCACGGGTGCGCTCGATCTCGACCTTGGAGATGCCGGCGCGCTCCATGCCGGACGTCATCATCCGGCGGATGGCGACGTCTTCCTTGACGTAGTCCTTGTACAGCTTGTCGGCGTACCAACGCGACTTGAAGTCGGTGGTGACACCGAGCCGGAACCCGTGCGGGTTTACCTTCTGGCCCATTACCGGGTTCCTTCCTTGCTGCTGACGACCACGGTGATGTGGCTGGTCCGCTTGCGGATCCGGTAGGCACGGCCCTGGGCGCGCGGACGGAACCGCTTCAGGGTCGGGCCCTCGTCGACGTAGGCCTCGGAGATGAAGAGGCTGTCGACATCGGTGTGGTCGTAGTTGTGCGCGGCGTTGGCGATGGCGCTGTCCAGCACCTTGCCGACCGGCACGCTCGCGGCCTGCGGGGCGAAACGCAGGACCGCCTGAGCCTCCGTGGCGTCCATGCCACGGATGAGGTCCACCACGCGGCGGGCCTTCATGGGCGTGACGCGGATGTACCGCGCCTGGGCCCTGGCTTCCATGGTTGTCCCTTCAGTGTCTGTCATGGTCGATTGCACCCCGCCGACTAGCGGCGCTTCGACTTCCGGTCGTCCTTGACGTGGCCCCGGAAGGTGCGGGTCGGCGAGAACTCGCCGAGCTTGTGGCCGACCATCGACTCGGTGACAAACACCGGGATGTGGGTCTTGCCGTTGTGCACCGCGATCGTGTGGCCGAGCATCGCCGGGACGATCATCGAGCGGCGGGACCAGGTCTTGATGACGTTCTTGGTACCGGCTTCGTTCTGGGCGTCCACCTTCTTGATCAGGTGGTCGTCGACGAAGGGTCCCTTCTTCAAGCTACGAGGCATCTCAACCCGTCCTTAGCGCTTCTTGTTCGTCTTGCGGCGGCGGACGATGTACTTGTTCGACGCCTTCTTGGGCGAACGAGTACGGCCTTCCTTCTTGCCCCACGGGGACACGGGGTGGCGACCACCGGAAGTGCGGCCCTCACCACCACCGTGCGGGTGGTCAACCGGGTTCATGACGACACCGCGGACGGTCGGGCGCACGCCCAGCCACCGCTTGCGGCCCGCCTTGCCCCAGCTGATGTTGCTCTGCTCGGCGTTGCCGACCTCGCCGACAGTGGCGCGGCAGCGGACGTCGACCAGGCGGATCTCGCCGGACGGCATGCGCAGGTGGGCCATCTGGCCCTCCTTGGCGAGCAGCTGCACCGAGGCGCCGGCGGAGCGGGCGAACTTGGCGCCGCCGCCGGGACGCAGCTCGATGGCGTGCAGCGTCGTACCGACCGGGATGTTGCGCAGGGCAAGGTTGTTGCCCGGCTTGATGTCGGCCCCGGGACCGTTCTCCACGCGGTCGCCCTGCTTCAGGTCACGCGGCGCGAGGATGTAGCGCTTCTCGCCGTCCGCGTAGTGCAGGAGCGCGATGCGCGCGGTGCGGTTGGGGTCGTACTCGATGTGCGCGACCTTCGCCGGCACGCCGTCCTTGTCGTGACGACGGAAGTCGATCACGCGGTAGGCGCGCTTGTGGCCACCGCCCTGGTGGCGGACGGTCACACGACCGGAATTGTTACGGCCGCCCTTGCTGTGCAGGGGGCGGACCAGCGACTTCTCCGGCGTGGACCGCGTGACCTCGACGAAGTCGGCGACGCTGGAGCCACGACGGCCCGGAGTCGTCGGCTTGTACTTGCGGATACCCATTGTCTCTCAGTCCTCGGAAGTGATTCCGAAATCTGGACGATCCCGACCGCTTACGCGGTCGGACCGCCGAAGATGTCGATTCGGTCGCCCTCGGCAAGGGTCACGATCGCGCGCTTGGTCGCCGCACGCTGGCCGAAGCCGGTACGGGTCCGCTTGCGCTTGCCCACACGGTTGATCGTGTTGACCCCGGTGACCTTGACCTCGAAGACCGCCTGGACGGCCTGCTTGATCTGGGTCTTGTTCGCGCTCGGGTCGACGAGGAACGTGTACTTGTTCTCGTCGATCAGCGCGTAGCTCTTCTCCGACACGACCGGCTTCAGCAGGACGTCACGGGGGTCCGTGTACGCCTTGCTCACCGGGGTGACGACGGTGTTCTTGCCTTCGGCCTCGTGACGGCGCGCCTTGGCGACGCGACGGGCCTTGGCCGCCTTGGCGGCCTTCGAGGCGATCGAGGGGTGACGGGCAGCCATCAGACCTCGCTCCCTTCGTTGTCGTTGGCCTTGTTCGGGCCGGCGACGAAGGACTCGAAAGCGGCCTTGGTGAAGACCACGTCGTCCGAGACGAGAACGTCGTACGTGTTCAGCTGGCCCGGCTCCAGGATGTGGACCTGGGGCAGGTTGCGGGCGGACAGCCACGCGGCCTCGTCGGCGCGGTCGACGACCAGGAGCAGGTTCTTGCGCTCCGAGATCTTGCCGAACAGCGTCCTGGCGGCCTTCGTGGAGGGCGTCTCACCCTCGATCACGCCGGTGACGACGTGGATGCGGTTGTGGCGGGCCCGGTCGGTGAGGGCGTGGCGCAGGGCCGCGGCCTTCATCTTCTTGGGGGTCCGCTGCGAGTAGTCACGCGGCTGCGGGCCGTGGACGACGCCACCACCGGCGAACTGCGGGGCGCGGGTCGAGCCCTGACGGGCGCGGCCGGTGCCCTTCTGGCGGTACGGCTTGCGGCCACCGCCACGGACTTCACCGCGGGACTTGGTCTTGTGGGTGCCCTGGCGGGCAGCGGCCAGCTGCGCGACGACGACCTGGTGGATCAGCGGGATGCTGACCTTCTCGACGTCGAAGATCTCCGCGGGGAGCTCGACGGTACCGGCCTTGTCGCCCGCCGGCGAAAGGATGTCAACAGTGCTCATCGGTTACCTCAGGCCCCCTTGGCCGCGGTGCGGACCAGGACGAGGCCGCCGTTCGGACCGGGAACCGCGCCCTTGATGAGCAGCAGACCCTTCTCCGCGTCAACGGCGTGGACGGTCAGGTTCTGGGTGGTGACCCGCTCGTTGCCCATGCGGCCCGCCATGCGGAGGCCCTTGAACACACGGCCCGGAGTGGCGCAGCCACCGATGGAGCCGGGCGAGCGGTGCTTGCGCTGGGTACCGTGTCCGGCGCCGAGGCCACGGAAGTTGTGGCGCTTCATGACACCGGCGAAGCCCTTGCCCTTGCTCTTGCCGGTCACGTCGACCTTCACGCCGGCCTCGAACACCTCGGCGGTGACTTCCTGGCCCAGCGTGTACTCGGAGGCGTCCGCCGTGCGGATCTCGACGAGGTGACGACGGGGGGTGACGTCGGCCTTGGCGAAGTGACCCTTGAGGGGCTTGTTCACCTTGCGCGGGTCGATCTCGCCGAAGGCGAGCTGGACCGACTCGTAGCCGTCGACGTCGTTCGTACGGACCTGGGTGACGACGTTGGGGCCGGCCTTGACGACGGTGACCGGGACGACACGGTTGTTCTCGTCCCACACCTGCGTCATGCCGAGCTTCTCGCCCAGGATGCCCTTGATCTGCTTAGCCATCTCTTCAGATCACCGGCCTCAGAGCTTGATCTCGATGTCGACACCGGCCGGGAGGTCGAGTCGCATCAGAGAGTCAACGGTCTTGGGGGTCGGGTCGAGGATGTCGATCAGGCGCTTGTGCGTGCGCATCTCGAAGTGCTCGCGCGAGTCCTTGTACTTGTGCGGCGACTTGATGACGCAGTACACGTTCTTCTCAGTGGGCAGCGGCACCGGGCCCGCGACCGACGCACCAGTGCGGGTCACCGTCTCGACGATCTTCTTCGCCGAGGAGTCGATGACCTCGTGGTCGTAGGCCTTGAGCCGGATGCGGATCTTCTGTCCCGCCATGGCTACTTCGTAGTCCTGTCTCTCTTTACGCTCTGGACCCGGCAGGATCCCCTCCGCTCCGACCCACGCGGTCGGGCGTGTCGCAGTCCCGCTGACACAAATGTCCCTTGTCCGAACATCCCTGCGGGATTGACACGGCCCTACCAGAACCGCGGACCGGGGGCGAAAGGCCCACCGGGTGCCTGGCCGGCGCCGCACGACGCTTCCCGGAAGATTCCCGTACGTCCGCCCCTGCACCTTTCGGTGCAATGCGTGGGACGACGAGTACTGTGGGACTCGCTTCCGGTCCTCCCGGCGGGAGGCGCGCAGCATCAACGCTCGACCGAGCAACTCCGACAGTCTGCCATAGCGGGCAGGGGCCTGGCCAATCGGGCGAGAGAGATTACCCCGCGAATGGCCCCGGTCAAACAAGGTGACGGCGTCAGCCCTGTTTGGCGACCGTGAGCACCACCGCCGCGTCCTCGAGGGCCAGCAGGCTGTGGCGGGCCGGCGGGATGGCGACGAGGTCGCCGCTGCGGCCCTCCCATTCGGCGTCGCCGGCGGCCAGGCGGACACGGCCGCGCAGGACCAGCAGGGTCGCCTCGCCGGGGCTCTCGTGGTCGGCCAGGCTGGTGCCGGCGGTCAGCGCGAGGAGCGTCTGGCGCAGGGTGTGTTCGTGGCCGCCGTAGACGGTGGTGGCGCTGCGCCCGTTGGGCGCGGCGGCGGCGCGCTGAAGGTGTTCGCGGGCCAGGGCGTCGAGCGAGAACTTCTGCATGGCCTCAAGCCTTCCCGGCCGGGCGGCGCGGTCACCAGGGCCATGCGGGGCACATCGTGGCGTCCGCCACCTTCACCCGGGCAGCCGTACCGGCGCCCCGGCCCTCCGTGATACTGGCGCCGTGCCGTCGACACCGCTGCCGCTGCCCCCGGAGCCCATCACACCCGACCCGCCGGCGCCGATAGCGCGCCCGCTGCTCACCCAGTCCTGGCTGGACCTGACGTTCGTGCACTGGGCGGTGGACCCGGCCGACGTGGCCGGCCTGCTGCCGCCGGGCACCGTGCCCGACACGCTGGACGGGGTGACGTACGTCGGTCTCGTCGCCTTCCGCATGCACCGGGTGGGGTGGCTGCGGCTCCCGGGGGTGCCGTATCTCGGGAACTTCCCGGAGACCAACGTGCGCCTGTACTCCGTGGACGCGCACGGGCGGCGCGGGGTGGTCTTCCTCTCCCTGGACGCCTCCCGGCTGGTCCCGGTGGCGGTCGGGCGCCTGGGATTTCGGATGCCGTACGTCTGGTCGCGGATGCGCGTCGAGCACCTCGACGCCCGCACCGTCCGCTACACGAGTTCCCGGCGGTGGCCCGGGCCGCGCGGCGCGGGCGGCCGGCTCACCGTGCGCCGCGGCGAGCCGGTCGTGGAGCCGACCGAGCTGGAGCACTTCCTCACCGCGCGCTGGGGCATGCACGGCGTCTTCTTCGGCCGGTCGATGTACCTGCCCAACGCGCATCCGCGCTGGCCGCTGCACCGGGCGGAGCTGGTGGAGTGCGAGGAGAACCTGGTCACCGCGGCCGGTCTGCCCGAGCCGGCCGGTGCGCCGGTGAGCGTGCTGTACTCACCGGGCGTCCCCGCGCGCTTCGGGCGGCCGGCCCGACCGGCCGGCCTGCCCACTCCGTGACGGCGCGGACGCGGCGTGCCCGCGCCGGACGGCCGAGGAACCCCGCCCGCCCACACCGCTTCTCCCGCGTGCCCGCGCCGGACGGCGCGCCCTGCCCCGGCGTCGCCTCCGGACGCCGGGCGGACACATCCGTCTCAGATGACGCCCTGCGCCAGCATCGCGTCCGCCACCCGCTCGAAGCCCGCGATGTTCGCGCCGGCCACGTAGTCGCCGGGGGCGCCGTAGCGCTCGGCGGTCTCGGCGCAGGTGGAGTGGATGTCGGTCATGATGCGCGCCAGCTCCTGCTCGACCTGGTCGGCCTTCCACGAGGTGCGCGAGGCGTTCTGCGTCATCTCCAGCGCGCTGACCGCGACGCCGCCCGCGTTGGCGGCCTTGCCGGGGCCGAAGGCGACGCCGGCCTGCTGGAGCAGGTCGACGGCCTCGGGCGTGGTCGGCATGTTCGCGCCCTCGGAGACCGCCTTGACGCCGTTGCGGATCAGGGCGGCGGCGTCGTCAGCGTTCAGCTCGTTCTGCGTGGCCGACGGCAGGGCGACGTCCGCGGGGACCTCCCACACCCGCCCGCCGGGCACGAACCGCGCGGAGGCGCCCCGGCGCTCGGCGTACGTGCTGACGCGGCCGCGTTCGACCTCCTTGATCTGGCGCAGCAGCTCCAGGTCGATGCCCTTCTCGTCGACGACGTAGCCGCCGGAGTCGGAGCAGGTCACGGGGTTGGCGCCGAGGGCGGCCAGCTTCTGGATGGTGTAGATCGCCACGTTGCCGGAGCCGGAGACGACCGCGGTCTGCCCCTCCAGGTCCTCGCCGCGGGCGCGCAGCATGGCCTCGGCGAACAGCACGTTGCCGTACCCGGTCGCCTCGGGGCGGATCAGCGAGCCGCCCCAGCCGGCGTTCTTGCCGGTCAGCACGCCGCCCTCCCAGCGGTTGGTGATCCGCCGGTACTGGCCGAACAGGTAGCCGATCTCGCGGGCGCCGACCCCGATGTCCCCGGCGGGGATGTCGGTGTACTCGCCGATGTGCCGGTACAGCTCGGTCATGAAGGACTGGCAGAAGCGCATGACCTCGGCGTCGCTGCGGCCCTGCGGGTCGAAGTCGCTGCCGCCCTTGCCGCCGCCGATGCCGAGCCCGGTGAGCGCGTTCTTGAAGATCTGCTCGAAGCCCAGGAACTTGATGATCCCGAGGTTCACCGAGGGGTGGAACCGCAGCCCGCCCTTGTACGGGCCGAGGGCGCTGTTGTATTCGATCCGGAAGCCCCGGTTGACGTGGACCCGGCCCTGGTCGTCCTGCCAGGGCACCCGGAACATGATCTGCCGCTCGGGTTCGACCAGCCGCGCGACGAGCCCCGGCTCGGCGTACTCGGGGCGCGCCGCGAGCACCGGGGCGAGGGTGTCCAGCACCTCGCGTGCGGCCTGGTGGAACTCGGGTTCCGCCGGGTTACGGCGTTCTATCTCGGCACGCAGCAGGTCGAGGGAGGTCTGGGCGTCGGGTCGTGAGGTCACGGGAACCCTTTCTGGCGCGGCGGACACCGGTACGGGACCGGTGAAGGGCGCTCGGCGCCGTTGCCGCGCGCAGGACAGGGGCCGACCGGAAGGTGGTTGCCCCGGGCGGCCAGCTTTCCAGTGTTACCTCTGTGTAAACCGGTACGGCAAGACGCACACGCGATCGTCCGCCATCTGAGACCTCACGCCCGGGACCCGGGACGGGCGCCGGCGGCCGCGCACGGCGGCGTGCGGACGGCCGCGGCAGGGCGGCTTCAGGCCGTCCGGCGCTTGGCGCGGGCGGTGAGGCGCTCCCAGTTGCGGTGGCCGATGTCGGCCTTCTGCTCGTCGGTGAACGGCGCGTTCTCCAGGAAGGAGCGGGCGGCGCCGCCGCTGGTGTCGACGTAGGGGAAGCCACCGGGGCGGGTGCCGTAGGTGAAAGGGTAGTCGGTGGAGTACAGCATCCGGCCGGTGCCCATCACCTCGGCGGTCCAGCGCAGGTAGCGGGGGCTGTTGGTGCCGCTGCCGGCGACCCAGAAGTTGCGCGTGAAGTATTCGGCCAGGGGTCGGCTCAGGCCGCCCGCCTCGGCGAAGAAGCCGGTGTGGTCCAGGTAGAACAGCACGATTTCGCCCCAGTGGCCGGCGATCACCTGGAGGTCGGGGAACCGGTCGAAGACCCCGGAGAAGATCATGCGCAGGTACTGGACGCCGAGGTCGTAGTACCAGCCGAGTCCGGCTCCGGCCAGGATGGGGCCCATGGGCCCGGGGAGGCCGGAGTAGTAGGCGTCGACGACGGGCCGCACCGGTGTCTGCGGGTGGAAGTGCAGGGGTACGGCCAGCCGCTCGGCCGTCGCGTACAGCTCGTCGTGGTCGGGGTGGTCGGCCAGTCTGTCTCCGGTGCGGCCGTAGAGCATGGCCCCCGGGAAGCCCAGCTCGCACACGGCACGCTCCAGTTCGGCCGCGGCCGCAGCGGGCGACTGGGTGGGGATCGCGGCGAACGCCTGGAAGCGGTCGGGCCGGGCGGCGACGATCGCGGCGAGCTGGTCGTTGGCCTCGCGCGCCACGGCCACGGCGTCGGCCTCCGGCAGGTCCTGCACGCCCGGGGTCGACAGGGACAGCACGGCGACGTCGATCCCCTGGTCGTCCATGTGCGCCAGCCGCCGCTCACCGACGTCGCGCAGGCTCGTCGCGACCGGGCTGTCCCCGAAGCCCCGCGAGAAGATCTGCGGCGATCCGGCCCGCCGGTACGCCTCCAGGACGGCGGGCACGACGACGGTCTCTTCCACCCCGATGATCCGCAGACGGTCGGACATGCTGTTCCCCTCACCGTGTTACCAATGGAATCAGAAGCACGATACCATTGATAACTAACATCGGTACCGGTGATGCGGTAACGGCGATAACAGCGGGCGAGGTGACCAGGCACGGTTATCGTGAGTCCCGGGGTACACACGAGTAACTCGGGGACGGAACAAAGGGGTTCAGGGTGGAGCAGGGGCAGTCCCGCATAGCGGCCGCCGGGCGGATCGACACCAGCAAGCCGCATCCGGCGCGGACGTACGACTGGTTCCTCGGCGGCAAGGACAACTACCCGGTGGACGAGGAACTGGGGCGCAATCTCGTGGCGTTCGCGCCGGGCATCCCCGTCATGGCGAGGATGAACCGGGCGTTCATGCACCGTGCCACCCGGTGGCTGGCGGGGCAGGGCGTGCGCCAGTTCCTCGACGTCGGCACCGGCATACCGACGGAGCCGAACCTGCACCAGGTGGCGCAGGAGATCGCCGCCGACGCGCGGGTGGTGTACTGCGACAACGACCCGATCGTCCTCGTGCACGCCGAGGCACTGCTGCGGGGCACTCCGGAGGGTGCCGTCGACTACGTACAGGCGGACGCGCGGGACACCGACGTGATCGTCGAGCAGGCCCGCAAGACGCTGGACCTGGAGCGGCCGGTCGCGCTGTCCCTGATCGCGCTGCTGCACTTCATCGGCGACGAGGACGGGGCGTACGAGCTGGTGGACCGGCTCAAGGAGGCGCTGGCGTCCGGGAGTTACCTGGTCATGTCCCATCTGACCCCCGACTTCCACCCGGCGGAGGCCTCCCGGAAGGTGATCGACCTCTACCGGGCGGGCGGGCTCACCATGGACATGCGCAGCCGGGAGCGGTTCACCCGCTTCTTCGAGGGGCTGGAGATCGTCGAACCCGGCATCGTGGCGGCCGAGGAGTGGCACCCGGAGCTGGGCGAGCCCGTTCCCGGGCAGGAGGGCGTCCACAGCGGGGCGTACGTGGCGGTGGCCCGCAAGGTGTGAGAGCCGCGTGTGGAGGTCCCCCGGACCGGGAGCCGACCACCGGTCCGGGGGCGTCAGCGGGAGCGGGGCACGGCTCGAGCATCCGCTGGTAGTAGTCGGCCTGCTGCCGCTCCTGCGCCTTGGTGGGCACACCGCTCTCCGGCAACTCCATGCGGATGTCCAGCTCTTGGAGCTGAATCACGCCCGCTACAAAGAGGAGCTGGACAAGGGCTTGCACACACCCGAGGCCAAGCAGCGCAGGGATGCCGCCCGTAGGGCCAGGGTGCAGGCGTGGGCCCAAGCCCGACGCGTTGTTCTGAGTCACACGCCAACGCGCCCGCCCCGGTGATAACCGGGGCGGGCGGGCCATTGAAGTGTCAGCATTCCGAGACGTACGCCAAGAAGTCCGCCCACGCAACAGTAGTGAGTGCCAGCCGAGGACCCTCCGCGTTCTTGGAGTCGCGGACGTGGATGGCGCTGGGCGCTATCGCGATCTCGACGCAGGAGTTGCCATCGGGTCCGTCGCTGTAACTGCTCTTGTACCAAGCCAGTTCAGAAACGTCCCCAGTAGAAGCCTTGCGGATCATGTCTCTCCCAGCACTTGCTCGATAAAGGCCAGCGACTCACGAGGGGTGAGAGCCTGCGCCCGGATCGCCCCATACCGCAGCTCAAGGATCCGTAGCTGCTTAGGATGGAAGGTCGGTCGACCGCCGAACGCGCCATCGGAACGACCTGCTGCCGTACCGTCGGCGAACTTCAGCACCTCGATCCTGCCGTCCAGTCCAGGGTGAGCACCTGCACTGATAGGCATCACCTGCAACGTGACATTACGCAACCGCCCCACCTCCAGCAGGTGTTCGAGCTGCTGTCGCCACACCATTGTGCCCCCAACGCACCGACGTAGCGTCGCCTCTTCCAGGACGAAGCTCAGAGCTGGAGCAGGGCATCGTTCGAAGATCGACTTTCGAGCCATGCGAGCAGCAACCAAGCTTTCCGCCTCCTCCTCCGAATACGGCGGCTGCCATGCGTCGAACAAGGCTCGCGCATGCTCCGGCGTCTGCAACAACCCATGGATGCTGAGCCCGACGTACACCCCCAGCTCGACCGCCTTGGCCTCCAGCTCCGCCAGCGCCCGCACGCTCTTCGGATACCGGACCCTCTTCACGTCCTCCCAAGCCGCCGAGAGCAGTCCACCTGCCCCCAACACCTCGTCGGCCCTGTCCAGATACTCCCGCTGGGGGATCCGCTTCCCGCCCTCGACCTTGTAGACGAGGTCCTCCCCGTACCCGATCGCCGCCCCGAACTGGCCGGCCCGCATCCCCGCCGCCTCGCGCCGCAGCTTCAACTGCCGCCCCACCGTGGTGATGACCGCGACGCCCCACTCGTCGTCCGGATCCACCTCCCACCCCGGCTCGTCCGCCTCCCCCTTGAGCCGTACCGCTTCACCGTCCACCGACATGCCACACCCTCCGTCGTCCCGCGCCGTACCGCGGCGCCCTACGCGTACCAACCACCCCGACAGCCCGGACAGCACCGGACAACCAGCGGACAGTCACCACACGCAGGGAGATCCACCACCACTCACGCTAGATCGCGACAAGCCCACCAGTGAGACACCCGGAGCGACCGACTCCCCCGGCGCCAGCGAACCGCCCCTGACGTCGAGTCGGGCCGCGGTCTGCTCCTCGTGGACGCGCTCGCGGACCGCTGGGGCGTGTCCGAGGACCGTTTCCCACGCAAGACCGTCTGGGCCGAACTGCGCCTCGCGGCACCGGAACCCGGGATCTGAAGCTCCGGTGCCGTCGGCGCCTTACCCAGCAAGAACCGGGGGAGAAAGAACCCCACCAAGCCCCACCCCTCCCGCCCGAGGCACGCCATCACTCGGGCGGGTGAACATCACCGGCTCAGCTGGATTTTCGGACCCCCGACGCCTCTACGCTCGGCGCACACAACCGAAAAACACTTCGGCCCCCGCCGGGATTGCCGTCCCAGTGCGAGGGCCTGACCACCAAGGAAGCAGAACCCTTCCCGATGGATACCCAAAACCCTAGCGCGCCCCCGCGCGCCCAGTCAGCCGCCGACGCCAATCCGACCCGATCGCGTCACCACACCGGCGGCGTCATCCACGACAACACCCGCCACACCACCCGCTTCGTGGTGATCGGCAACCACCTCACCCAGCACAAGGAACTCTCGCTCCTCGCCGTCGGCCTCGGCTGCCACATCCAGTCGCTCCCCACCGGCACCCCCGCCGACATCAAGAGCCTCGCCGCCCGCTTCAAGGAAGGCACCACCCGCATCGCCGCCGCCCTGCGCGAACTCGAAACCCACGGCTACCTCCGCCGCGAACGCGTCCGCACCCCCACCGGCCGCATCATCACCCGCACCATCTCCTGCAACCAGCCCGGCCACCGACGCGAGCCGGCCGACACCGGCTGCCCCGCCCCGCAGCCCCGGCCGCCGAGAGAACGCACACCCCAGCCCCGCCCCCGCAAGGCCCTCCCCGCCGTCCCCCAGCCCACCCGCGCCGCCGCCACCGCACTCCACCAGCAGGCCACCGACCTCCTCACCGGCCTGCGCCGCCACGACCCCCGCCTCCTGCTCTCCGCCACCGACACCGAACACCTCGCCCCCGCAGTCATCGCCTGGCTCGAACGCGACATCGCCCCCACCGCCGTACGCCACGCCCTCACCACCGACCTCCCCGACCAGCCCCTGCGCCGCCCCGCCGCCCTCCTCGCCCACCGCCTCACCGCACACCTCCCACCACAACCCCCCTACCGCGCACCGACCCCGGCCCCGCCCGTGGTCCACCCCCTGCGCAACTGCGACGGCTGCGACCACGCCTTCCGCGCCCCCGCATCCCAATCGCTCTGCCGCGACTGCCGTACAACGAACCCCCACCCGCTCTAGCTCGACCGCAACGGTTCCGCACCTCCCTCAGGACTCATGTGCTGCCTTCCTTCACCGCTTCCGGTTATCCCCAAGGGGTGTGGGACGACTGGTGGCAGCGCTGTCGGCTACCCGGCCAGGCGGACCGCTCCCCCTCCGCAGGCAGTGCCGTCCCGGCACGTGGATACCTGGAGGTGCGCCTGTGACGACCGGCGACAGCTGGCGCGAGCGCAGGCGCGCTCTGCTCGGAGACGATCCCAACGCCGCAGCGCACGCGCGACGGCTGTTGGAGGAGATGGGTACGGAGGACCGGGACGACGACGAGGTGGAGGCCGATCACCGGGCGAGCCGACTGGCCGCCGCACGGGCATACGAGCCGAACGCCCGCCTCGACGAGGAACTCCGCCTCCGGCTCACAGGACCGGACGCAGAGGGTGGAGCGCTGCGCTTCCAGTGGGGTGACGCTCTTCTCGATCCTGTGGAGAAGGCTGTCTCAGCTGCCGCCGGGACCCCGGTCCAACTGGAGCTCACCGGCATCTCGGCGGGCAGCACCGTGATCCACGCCCGCCCCGTCGCCGCAGCGTACGGGCCGGTCGAGCCGGTCCTGGAGGCTCCCACCACCTCCGCCACCAGCACCGGCATGCACATGCGTAGCCGGGAGCGGTTCGCCCGCTTTCTTCGAGGGGCTGGAGATCGTCGGGCCCGGCATCGTGGCGGCCGAGGAGTGGCGCCCGGAGCTGGGCGAGCCCGTTCCCGGGCAGGAAGGCGTCCACAGCGGGGCGTACGTGGCGGTGGCCCGCAAGGCGTGAGAGCCGCGGGCGGGCCCCCCGGCCCGCCCGCGCGTGGAGGTCCCCCGGACCGGGAGCCGACCACCGGTCCGGGGGCGTTCGCGGGAGCGGGCGGTCTCAGCCCTTCCCGTGCCGGTGGTGCTTCCCGGGCCCGTGGTGCTTGCCGTGCCCGTGGCAGTCGTCCTCCCGGGCCGCCTCGTTCAGCGTGTCCCGCAGGGCGTAGAAGGCGGGCTTGCGCTTGAAGTCGCCGGTCATGACGGTGGCGGAGCCCTCGCCCTCGAAGAACACCGGCACCCAGGAGTACTTGTCGGTGAAGCCCCAGATGGTGAACGAGTTGCAGCCGTCGACGTCCAGGCAGGCCTCGAGCATCCGCTGGTAGTAGTCGGCCTGCTGCCGCTCCTGCTCCTTGGTGGGCACACCGCTCTCCGGCAGGTCCATGCGGACGTCCAGCTCGGTGATGGCGGTCTCCAGGCCGAGCGCGTCGAACCGGCGCAGGTTGTCCGCCAGGTCGCCCGGGAAGCCGTAACGGGTGCTCAGGTGCCCCTGCACGGAGAAGCCGTCCACGGGCACGCCCTGGGCGAGCAGGTCCTGGACGAGGGCGTAGTAGGCGTCGCTCTTGGCGTTGACGCTCTCGACGTTGTAGTCGTTGAAGAACAGCTTCGCCTTCGGGTCGGCCTCGTGGGCCCAGCGGAAGGCGTCGGCGACGATGCCCGGGCCGAGTTCGCGGATCCAGATGTTGTCCTGGGTCCGCAGGTTGCCCTGGTCGTCGAAGATCTCGTTGGCGACGTCCCACTGCTGGATCTTGCCGGCGTAGCGGCCGACGACCGTGGTGATGTGCTCGCGCAGGATGGTGCGCAGCTCCTCCTTGGAGAAGTCGCCCTCCTCCAGCCACGCCGGGTTCTGGCTGTGCCACAGCAGGGTGTGGCCGCGCACGACCTGCTTGTTGCGCTTGGCGAACTCGACGATGGCGTCGGCCTGTCCGAAGTCGTAGCGGTCCCGCTCGGGGTGGATGAACTCCCACTTCATCTGGTTCTCGGGGGAGACCGAGCTGAACTGGCGCCCCAGGATCTTCCGGTACTCCCGGTCGTACGTGAAGGGGTCGGGGTAGTCCTGCTCCAGGTGGTGGCCGCCGCCGGCCACGGCGGTGCCCACCACGAAGCCCTCGGGGGCGGCGGCGCGCAGCCGGTCGAACTTGGCGTGGGAGTGCGGCGGGGGCTTCGGGCCCTCCGAGGGGCGGGCGGTGGCGGTGCCCGCGGTCAGCGGCAGGGTCAGGGCGGCGGTGGCGACGGCCACGGTGGCGAAACGAATGGATCTCATGCGGGGAGTCTCATTCCCATCGTCGTTCTCGAATGTTTCGAAATCGACTCCGAAACATTAGGGATGGGGCGGACGTTATGGCGCGCCCGAGCGGCGCGTCAATACCCTTGCGCGCGACCGTTACCGCCGGTCGCGGAACGGAGCGACGAGTTCCTCGGCGACCCACCGCGCGACGCCGTCCGGGTACGGCGCGCCCAGCCCCAGGACGATGTGTCCGAAACCCGCGGCGACCGCCTCGCCGATCGCCTCCCGCGTGGTGCCCGGACGGTCGTAATCGACGGACAGATGGACCGAGCGGACGATCGAGGCCGGGTCGCGGCCGATCTCCGCGCAGTAGCGGTCCAGCAGGGCGCTGCGGCGGACCGCGTCGTCGATGTCGCCGCCGGGGATGTTCCACAGGTCCGCGTGCTCGGCGACCACGCGCAGCGTCGCCGCGGAGCGGCCGCCGACGAGGATCGGCGGGTGGGGCCGCTGCACGGGCTTCGGGCTGCCGAACGCCCCGGTCAGCCGGTGGTGCGTGCCGTGGAAGTCGAAGGGTTCCTTCTCGGTCCACAGCCGCCGGATCACCGTGCAGGCCTCGGCGAGGCTCTCCACCGCCTGCGCCGGGGGCTGGAAGGGCAGACCGTGCGCCGGGTACTCGCGCCACGCCTGGGGCGGGTGCGGGCGGGAGCCGACGCCGATGCCGAAGTCGAGCCGTCCGCCGGAGACGATGTCGACGGTCGTCGCGATCTTGGCGAGCAGCGCCGGCGGCCGGAACCGGTTGCTGGTCACCATCACGCCCAGGCGCAGCCGACGGGTCTGCGCCGCGAGGGCCGCGAGCAGCGTCCACCCCTCGTACGTCGGGCCCTGCGGGTCGCCGAAGATGGGCATGAGGTGGTCGAACAGCCAGGCGTGCTCGATCTCCGGGACGGTGTCCGCCTCGCGCCAGACGCGTAGGACGTCGTCGTAGGCGACCTGCGTGGGGGCGGTCATGATGCCGAACCGCGGTGCGGGTGCGCTGGACATGGGCCGGTACCTCCTGAGGTCAGCGCCGGCGCAGGGACGCGTCGAGCAGCGCGGGCGGTGCGTCGAACTTCTCGTGCGCGGCCAGGTCGACGCCGGGGGCGACGATCTTGTCGATCGCGTCCAGGACGTCGGCGGAGAGCACGGTGTCCGCGGCGGCGAGCTGCGAACGCAGGTGGTCCATGGTGCGCGGGCCGATCAGCGCGCTGGTCACGCCCGGGTGCGCGGTCACGAAGCCGAGCGCCAGCTGGATCATCGTCAGGCCGGCCTCGTCGGCGACCGTGGCCAGCGCCTCGACGGCTTCGAACCGGTCCTGGTTGGCGCGGAGCGAGGGGTCGAACCGCTCCGGCATGACCGTCGAGCGGTGGGTGGTGACGTCACGGCCCCTGCGCACCGCGCCCGACAGCCAGCCCGAGGCCAGCGGGCTCCACACCAGCACGCCGAGCCCGTACTCCTGCGTCACGGGCAGGACGTGCGCCTCGATGCCGCGCTGCAGGACCGAGTAGCTGGGCTGCTCGGTGACGTAGCGGCTCAGCCGCAGCTCACGGGCGGTCCACTGGGCCTGCACGATGCGGTGCGCGGGGAAGGTGGAGGAGCCGAAGTAGCGGATCTTGCCGGCGCGCTGAAGGTCCGTCAGGGCCGAGAGGGTCTCCTCGTCGCTGGTGGCCGGGTCCCAGCGGTGCATCTGGTAGAGGTCGACGTGGTCGACGCCGAGCCGGCGCAGGCTGTCGTCCAGCGCGGTGAACAGCCAGCGGCGGGAGCCGCCCTGACGGTTGCGTCCACCCATCGGCATGGTGGCCTTCGTGGCCAGCACGATGTCGTCGCGGCGGCCGGCGATGGCCTTGCCGACCATCTCCTCCGACTGGCCCTCGCTGTACCAGTCCGCGGTGTCGATGAGGTTGACGCCGGCCTCCAGGGCCGCGTCGACGAGGGCCGTGGCCTCCTCCTGGGTGGTGTTGCCGATGGCGCCGAAGTTCATCGCGCCGAGCGCGAGGGAGCTGACCTGCACGCCGGTCCGGCCGAGGGTGCGGTACTGCATGACGTGTCTCCTCGTCGTGGAAGGGGAAGGGGAGAGGCAGGAACCGGAACATCGTTCCGGTACGCCACGACGATACGGAACACTGTTCCGCTTCGCAAGCCCGGGGTGCGCGGGCCTGCGTGAGACCATGCGGAGTGCGCACAAGAGGTGGAGGAACGACGCGGTGAACCAGAGCGACGAGGGCAACGGGCCCGCCGTCCCGTCCCGGCGGAAGGACGCCCGGCGCAACAAGGAGACGCTGCTCGAGGCGGCCGCCGAGGCGTTCGTCGCGTCGGGCGTGGACGCGCCGGTGCGGGACATCGCCTCCCGGGCCGGGGTCGGTCTTGGCACCCTCTACCGCCACTTCCCGACCCGGGCGGACCTGATCATCGCCGTCTACCGGCACCAGGTGGAGGCCTGCGCGGAGGCCGGTCCGGCCCTCCTGGCCGACGCCGCGACCCCGCACGCCGCCCTGCGGCAGTGGATCGACCTGTTCGTCGACTTCCTGGTCACCAAGCACGGCCTCGCCGCCGTCCTGCGCTCCGACCAGTCCGGCTTCGAGGCGCTGCACACCTACTTCCTCGACCGCCTCGTGCCCGTCTGCGCCGAACTCCTCGACTCCGCGATCACCGCCGGCGAGATCCGCGCCGACGTCGACGCCCTCACCCTCATGCGGGGCGTCGGCAACCTGTGCATCGGCGCGGAGACCGACCCCGACTACGACGCCCGCCGCCTGGCCGGCATCCTCGTCGACGGCCTGCGCGTCCCACGCTGACGACCGCCTCGCCACGCCGCAAGCTCCCCTCATGGAGCCGGAGTTGCGGCATCTGAAGACGATCCGGGCGATCGCGGACGCGGGCAGCCTCACCCAGGCGGCGACCGACCCGGGGCTCGCGCAGCCCGCGCTGAGCGCCCAGCTCAAGCGCATCGAACGTGCCCTGGGCGGCGCGCTGTTCGAGCGCGGCCGGCACGGCGTGCGGGCCACCGCGCCGGGCGAACCGGTGCTGGAACGCAGCCGGATCATGCTGCCCGCGGTGACCGAGTGGCGGCAGGGGGCCGCCCGGTCCGCCCGCTCCTCCCGCGCGACGGCGTCCTTCCGTCCGGGCGGCACCCACGGCCCCCTGCTCAGCGCCGTGGTGGACCGTCCGGCGGACGTGACGCCCGACGCCCCGGTGACCACCTGCGCCTCCCGGTCGGAGCCGGAACGTCCAGGTCACCGGCTCCGTCCAGGCCCCGGTCGGCGCCTCGGTCCGCCGCTCCGGCTCCACCACCGGCCGGCACTGCGGCACCATCGAGGTGCTGAACACCAGCGTGACCTACCCCGAGGGCACCATCAGCGGCGTGACCCGGACGACGGTGTGCGCCGAGCCGGGTGACTCAGGCGGCTCGGCTTCTCCGGCAGCCAGGCGCAGGGCGTCACCTCGGGCGGCTCGGGCGACCGCCGCAGCGGCGGCACGGCCTTCTTCCAGCCGATCAACCCGCTGCTCCAGAACTACGGCCTCACCCCGAAGACGACCGGCGACGACGAGGAGCCGCCCGGGGAGGAGGAGCCCGCCGGCACGTGGTCCGCGGGCACCGTCCACCAGCCGGGCGACACGAACACCTGCGGCGGCGCCGCCTACCGCTGCCTCCGGGGCCACCAGGCCCAGACCGGCCAGGAGCCCCGAAGGTCCCGGCACTGTGGCAGCGCGCGTGAACCCTGACCGACCGCCTCACCAGGGGGCAGGCGCATCAATCCACCGCTGACCGGTGCGCGTGCCCCCGCACATGACGGTGAACCAACTCCCTCAGCCGCTCGACGTCTCCGTCAGGCCCCACCCCGCGCTTGGGCAGCACGCACATGCCGGCCACCGTGTCGTCGACCCACAGCACGAACAGGTTCCCGGTCTCCTGGCAGCGCGTGAAGGCGGCCCACCGGAGGGTCCCGGAGGAGACGGCCGTGCGGCTGTGGACGCCGATGTCGTCCAGCCGCACGGCGTACCGCCCGTGGACTCCGCGCCCACCGGTCCAGCGCGGCCACGCGGCGACGCAGCCGCCACTCGTCGAAGAGGGACCCCAACAGCACCCCGAACGGCACCGGCACAAGGAACGCGAGCCCTCGCATCGGCCACGGCAGGGCGACGGCGCCGGCCAGGAGCAGGGTCGCCCCGAGCAGGACGGGGACACGCCGGGCCATACGGGAACCCGTCCGGCCCGACCGCGCGCACAGCGCCTCGGCCAGTTCGGTCCGGTTCACCCGGAACTCCAGCTCCACCGCCTGAACCGGGACGTCCCGTTCAGCATCGGCGGCCATCAGCGACGGCTCCCGTCTCGACGCACTACACCGGACCCGTCGACGGTGATCCGCCGCTTCTCCCGGGCCCTGTGCTTTCGCCCGGCTGCACCCCTGGCGCTACCAGGGAGGCGCGGTCCGGTTCCTCGCCGAACTGGCACGTCAGGCTCGCCGGTGCCTGACCCTGCCACTCGCTGGTGTTCTCCACCACTTGTCGCACAGCTGCCCCCGATCAGTCGAAGTCGAGCGTCGGCACATCACGCGGAAAGTCCGGCGGTAGTCCGTCAGGAGAAACCGTCCCGCTCAACAACCCCGCCAGGTACTCCGTAATGGTCCCCTGATACGGGCACCAGTCATCATTTGTCATGATTGTGCCCGCTGACCAGAATCGTCCAGGAATCAGGATGTCCACCGGTCGTACGCCAGTGGAACGTATCGCCCTCCGCCGAATCCCCCCAGGGAAGCAGCCCACCCGGCTCGGGATGGGGCGCATGTCCATGCGACATGCCCGAATCACGCAGGTCCGCCAGCTCTTCAAGTGTTTCGCGAACGCCGGCCGTGAAGAAACGCTCGCCGCCCGGCTCCGGAAGGTGCACCGAAAGGAAATCGTCCAGGGAAAACCGCGGAGAGGCCGCCGGAGACTTCGACGGGGACGGCGTGGACGACCTGGTGGTCGGTATGCGCAGCGAGGCGATCGGCTCGGTGAAGGGCGCGGGCGCCTCGATGATCCTCTTCGGCAACCCGACCGGCGGCATCACGACCAAGGGTGCGCTGTGGATCGACCAGGACACGGACGGCGTACCGGGCACGGTCGCCGAGGCCGACCACTTCGGCTGGACCGTCGGTGCCCTGGACACCGACGGCAACGGCCGTGTGGAACCGCTGGTCGGCGCCCCGGGCAACGCGGCGGGCAGCGTCACGATCCTCAAGGTCAGGCTCGGCGCCATGGAGTCGGCCAAGGCTCTCGCCGAGGCCGACCTGGGCTTCCCGGCAGGCAGCAACGGCGATGCCTTCGGCATCGCCCTGCCGCACTGACCCGGGTCAGGCCGGCTCGCCCTCGAAGACCTCGGCCGCCGATGTCGCCGTGAGAGCCTTGCTGAACCACAGACCCAGCACGTCGGGATCACCACAACCGACGATGCGCTCCCGGTCTTCCTCGGTGAGCTCGACACCTCGATGACTCAGCAGGCACAGAAGGCCCTGTGCCCGGCCCTGAGCCCGGCCTTCGGCTCTAAGCCGCTGGGCCGTCTGTGACTGGAACAGGGAAAGGTCCATCAGTCCTGGGCCCTGGCCTGTCCATCGGCCGCGAAGACCTCCGCCATCGACTCGGCCGTCAGAGCCCTTCTGAACCAGAGGCCCAGCACATCGGGATCACCACAACCGACAATGCGCTCCCGGTCCCGATCCGAAACCTCGACACCCCGATGCCCCAACAGAAGGAGAAGGTCCTCCGCCCGGCCCTCCGCCCGGCCCTCCGCCCGGCCCTCCGCCTGGCCTTTCGACTGCCCCTCCGCGCGGAGCTGCTGGGCGGTCTGGGACTGGAAGAACGAGAGGTCGACGGCCATGAGGTGCCTCCAGAGGTCCGCGGCCGGCGTCTTGCCGAGGCCTTGTTCCGTGAGTTCGATGAAGACTGCGGTGTTCTCGTCGTCGGCCGACAGGCCTTTGAGTGCCTTTGCCAGTGCGGCCAGTATCGCATCGGCCTCCGGATCCCGGCTGTGCAACGCCGCCGACAGAACCGTGAGCGGGATGTCGCGGGCGGCCTCGACGGGGCTGTCGATCACCGGGACGTCGTCGGGTCCCAGGACCAGGGGGCACAGGCTGAGCGAGGGCCACTGCGGTGGGCCGATGTCGAACTGCCGTGCTGCCCACGCGGCCGTACCCCGGTCGGGGCAGACGACGAGGAGAACCGGCGGGATGCCGTACTTGGCGTACACGTACGAGAGGTAATACGCCCAGCTCGCGGGCTTGCGCGGTTCCGGCTTGCTCTGTGACTCGACCGCGAGGAGGTAACTGCCGTCCTCGGTGTCCATTTTCAGCAGGGTGTCCACCCTGCGCTCCAGCGGCCGGGTCTCCGTGAGGTCGGTGGAGAGCACGGCGGAGGAAAGGGGTGGGGGGAACGCGGCGCCGAGAGGTCTGGCGACGCGGGCGAAGAGGTCCGGGACCTCCTGGAAGATCCGATGCAGGGCCTCATGGGATGAGCTGACCATGAGGCGAACGTAAGGGTGGCTTGGCATACGCCAGGCGCATATTCGGTGTTCTTCGCGCGATCGAGTGAAGGCCTCAACGTCGCATTGACGACGCACGGCACTGAACAGGCGAGAGGGCCCGCACGACCGACGTCGTGCGGGCCCTCTCCGGTGCTCGCGGGAGGAGCTACCAGGTCAAGTCAGCAAGCTCACTTGTTGATCTTGGTGACCTGGCCGGCGCCCACGGTCCGGCCACCCTCACGGATGGCGAACTTCAGGCCCTCCTCCATGGCGACGGGCTGGATGAGCTCCACCTTCATCTCGGTGTTGTCACCCGGCATGACCATCTCGGTGCCCTCGGGGAGGGTCACGACGCCGGTCACGTCCGTCGTACGGAAGTAGAACTGCGGGCGGTAGTTGTTGAAGAACGGGGTGTGGCGGCCACCCTCGTCCTTCGACAGGATGTAGGCCTGGGCCTCGAACTCGGTGTGCGGGGTGACCGAGCCCGGCTTGATGATGACCTGGCCGCGCTCGACGTCCTCGCGCTTGATGCCGCGGAGCAGCAGACCGACGTTCTCACCGGCCTGGCCCTCGTCGAGCAGCTTGCGGAACATCTCGATGCCGGTGACCGTGGTGGAGGTCTTCTCCGGCTTGATGCCGATGATGTCGACGGTCTCGTTGACCTTGAGGACACCACGCTCGATGCGGCCGGTGACGACCGTACCGCGACCGGTGATGGTGAAGACGTCCTCGATCGGCATCAGGAACGGCTTGTCGACGTCACGCTCGGGCTCCGGGATGGCCTCGTCCACGGCCTTCATCAGCTCGAGGACCGAGTTGCCCCACTCCTTGTCGCCCTCGAGGGCCTTCAGAGCGGAGACCTTGATGACCGGGACGTCGTCACCCGGGAACTCGTACTCGGAGAGGAGCTCACGGACCTCGAGCTCGACGAGCTCCAGGATCTCCTCGTCGTCCACCATGTCGGCCTTGTTCAGGGCGACGACGATGTACGGAACGCCGACCTGGCGAGCCAGGAGCACGTGCTCCTTGGTCTGCGGCATCGGGCCGTCCGTGGCGGCGACCACCAGGATCGCGCCGTCCATCTGGGCGGCACCGGTGATCATGTTCTTGATGTAGTCCGCGTGACCGGGGCAGTCGACGTGGGCGTAGTGACGCGCTTCGGTCTGGTACTCGACGTGCGCGATGGAGATGGTGATACCGCGCTGGCGCTCTTCGGGAGCCTTGTCGATCTGGTCGAAGGCCGAGGCCTCGTTCAGGTCCGGGTACGCGTCGTGCAGCACCTTGGTAATGGCGGCCGTGAGGGTCGTCTTACCGTGGTCGATGTGACCGATGGTGCCGATGTTGACGTGCGGCTTAGTCCGCTCGAACTTCGCCTTCGCCACTGGGGTCCTCCTGTGGAGTGGTTCTGTACGCCTTACTTCATCGGCGCCAGGTGATCTTTGCTGGGAAACCCGGGCCCGGGGCATTCCGCCGGGTTGGCGACGGAATGTCCGCTTGCAGGCTCCGGGGTCAAGCCTAAAGCGTGAGAACGGAGTCCGTTAAACGGAGTCCCTCACTCGCCCTTGGCCTTCGCGATGATCTCCTCGGCGACGTTCCGCGGAACCTCGGCGTAGGAGTCGAACTGCATGGAGTAGCTGGCCCGGCCGGACGTCTTGCTGCGCAGGTCGCCGACGTAGCCGAACATCTCCGAGAGGGGCACGAGACCCTTCACGACGCGGGCACCCGCCCGCTCCTCCATGGCCTGGATGTGGCCACGGCGGGAGTTGATGTCACCGATGACCTCACCCATGTAGTCCTCGGGCGTGGTGACCTCGACGGCCATCATCGGCTCCAGGAGCACGGGCGAAGCCTTGCGCGCGGCCTCCTTGAAGGCCTGCGAACCGGCGATCTTGAACGCGAGCTCGGAGGAGTCGACCTCGTGGTAGCCGCCGTCGATGAGCGTGACGCGGACGCCCGTCATCTCGTAGCCGGCCAGGATGCCGAACTGCATGGCCTCCTGGGCACCGGCGTCCACCGAAGGGATGTACTCCTTCGGGATACGGCCACCGGTCACCTTGTTCACGAACTCGTACGAGGCGTCGCCGCCCTCGATCGGCTCGATCGCGATCTGCACCTTGGCGAACTGACCGGTACCACCGGTCTGCTTCTTGTGGGTGTAGTCCACGCGCTCGACGGTCTTGCGGATCGTCTCGCGGTAGGCGACCTGCG
The DNA here is from genome assembly GCF_984686075.1 of Streptomyces speibonae. Taxonomy (NCBI): domain Bacteria; kingdom Bacillati; phylum Actinomycetota; class Actinomycetes; order Kitasatosporales; family Streptomycetaceae; genus Streptomyces; species Streptomyces speibonae. The sequence goes on from NZ_OZ480260.1 coordinate 3,347,940, forward strand.
GCTTGCCGACGTTGGCCTCGACCTTGAACTCACGGCGCATGCGGTCGACCAGCACCTCGAGGTGCAGCTCGCCCATACCGCCGATGATGGTCTGGCCGGTCTCCTCGTCCGAGTGGACCTGGAAGGAGGGGTCCTCCTCGGCCAGGCGCTGGATCGCGACGCCGAGCTTCTCCTGGTCGCCCTTCGACTTGGGCTCGATGGCGACCTGGATGACCGGCGCCGGGAAGTCCATGGACTCCAGGATCACCGGCTGCTTGTCGTCGGACAGCGTCTCACCGGTGGTGGTCTGCTTCAGACCCATGACGGCGACGATGTCACCGGCGCCCACCGACTCGATCTCCTCACGCTTGTTGGCGTGCATGCGGTAGATCTTGCCGATGCGCTCCTTCTTGCCCTTCACGGAGTTCAGCACCTGGGTGCCGGACGTGAGGCGGCCGGAGTACACGCGGACGAAGGTGAGCTTGCCGAGGTGCGGGTCGCTCATGATCTTGAACGCCAGCGCGGCGAGGGGCTCCTCCTCCGACGGCTTGCGCGCGACGACCTGCTCCGCGTCCTTCGGGTCGTGGCCCTCGATGGCCTCGACGTCGAGCGGGGAGGGCAGGTAGCGCACGACCGCGTCGAGCAGGGGCTGCACGCCCTTGTTCTTGAACGCGGTGCCGCAGAAGACGGGGGTGACGGTGGTCGCGTCGCTCTTGCCGGAGGCGATGGTGATACGGCGGATCGCCGCGTACAGCTGCTCCACGGTGGGCTCGGTGCCCTCCAGGTACAGCTCCATCAGCTCTTCGTCGTTCTCGGCGACGGCCTCGAGCAGCTTGCCGCGGTACTCCTCGGCGGCCTCGGTGTGCGTGGCCGGGATGTCGACGACGTCGTACATCTCGCCCTTGGCCGCCTCGGCGGACCACACGAAGGCCTTCATCGTCACCAGGTCGACGACGCCCTTGAAGTCGGCCTCGGCACCGATCGGCAGCTGCATGACCAGCGGCTGCGCACCGAGGCGGTCGCTGATCATGTCGACGCAGCGGTGGAACTCGGCACCGGTGCGGTCGAGCTTGTTGACGAAGCAGATACGCGGAACGCCGTAGCGGTCCGCCTGACGCCACACCGTCTCGGACTGGGGCTCGACGCCGGCGACGCCGTCGAACACCGTCACGGCACCGTCGAGAACGCGCAGGGAACGCTCCACCTCGACGGTGAAGTCGACGTGGCCCGGCGTGTCGATGATGTTGATGGTGTGGTCGACGTCTTCCAGCGGCCAGTGGCAGGTGGTGGCAGCAGAGGTGATCGTGATGCCACGCTCCTGCTCCTGCTCCATCCAGTCCATGGTGGCAGCGCCGTCGTGGACCTCACCGATCTTGTACGAAACGCCGGTGTAGAACAGGATCCGCTCGGTGGTGGTCGTCTTGCCCGCGTCGATGTGGGCCATGATCCCGATGTTGCGGACCTTGGCCAGGTCAAGCGAAGTGGTAGCCATAAGGCTTCAGTCTTCTCTCGGTCTCGATGTGGACTGCGACTACCAGCGGTAGTGCGCGAAGGCCTTGTTGGACTCGGCCATCTTGTGCGTGTCCTCGCGCTTCTTCACAGCGGCACCGAGGCCGTTGCTGGCGTCGAGGAGCTCGTTGAGCAGACGCTCGGTCATGGTCTTCTCGCGACGGGCGCGGGAGTAGCCGACCAGCCAGCGCAGCGCCAGGGTGTTGGCACGGCCGGGCTTGACCTCGACCGGGACCTGGTAGGTGGCGCCACCGACACGGCGGGACTTGACCTCGAGGGTCGGCTTGATGTTCTCGAGAGCGCGCTTCAGCGTGATGACCGGGTCGTTGCCGGTCTTCTCGCGCAGGCCCTCCATGGCGCCGTAGACGATGCGCTCGGCGGTGGAGCGCTTGCCGTTCAGCAGCACCTTGTTGATGAGGGAGGTCACCAGAGGAGAACCGTAGACCGGGTCGATGATGACCGGGCGCTTCGGGGCGGGGCCCTTACGAGGCATTCTTACTTCTCCTTCTTGGCGCCGTAACGGCTGCGAGCCTGCTTGCGGTTCTTGACACCCTGGGTGTCGAGCGAGCCACGGATGATCTTGTAGCGAACACCCGGCAGGTCCTTCACACGGCCGCCGCGCACGAGCACGATGGAGTGCTCCTGCAGGTTGTGTCCCTCACCCGGAATGTAGGCGGTGACCTCGATCCCGCTGGTCAGACGCACACGCGCGACCTTACGCAGGGCCGAGTTCGGCTTCTTCGGGGTGGTCGTGAACACACGCGTGCAGACGCCGCGACGCTGAGGGGAACCCTCGAGTGCGGGCGTCTTGTTCTTCTCGACCTTGTCCTGCCGGCCCTTGCGGACCAGCTGCTGGATCGTAGGCACTACTTCTCCGGTTTCTGTGTGCCGATGGGTACAGCTAACCTGGAACAACGCCGACCCACGCGGTCGGGTGTGTCGAATCCGGCGGACTCCCACCGCAAGGCAGAAGGGGGCGCTGAATTGCGGTGGCCGTTTCACAGCCTCCGGTGCGGTGTGATGGCACGCACGAAGGCCAGGGCACACCCCAGGCACAAGGTCTGAGCGTACCCAGCTCACGGACTCCGGTCAAAACAAATGGAGCGCGGCCCGACACGCCGGACTTCTCCTGTTTCGCCCAGCGGGTTCTCCGCATCCCTCCGTACGGACCCCCTCGCCGTCCGTAGCCACTCCGCGGCAGACGCCCTTGTCGGTCCACGGCCGATCGGTGTCCGATATCCCATGTTGGCCGAATCGCGCCCTTTACACGCCCGGCCGTCAGTACTTTGATCCGTCCGCCGCAGACGAACGGGGGGTTCATCCTGATGACATCGGCGTCGCACGGACCGGACGACGTTGGTCTGGAGGACCGGGTGCCGTTCCTGGCCCGCCTGGAGAGCCAGGAGCGGACCGCACTGCTCGCGCTCGGCCGCGAGCTGCGCTTCGCTCCCCGGGTCGTCCTGCTGCACCAGCGCGAGCCCTCCTCGCACGTCCTGTTCCTGGTACAGGGCTGGACGAAGGTCACGGCCGCGGCGGCCAACGGCTACGAGGCGCTGCTCGCCCTGCGCGGCGCCGGCGACGTCGTCGGCGAGTCGGCGGCGCTGACCGGGCGCCCCCGTTCGGCGACGGTGACCGCGCTGGAGCCGGTGCGGGCGGTGGCCGTGGAGCACGGACGCTTCCGGGACTTCCTGAACCACTCCCCCGCGGTCTCCTTCGCCCTCCTCGGCCTCACGGCGGACCGCACCCGGGCGGCGGACCGGCGGCGCCTTGAGTTCGCCTCGATGAGCGTCCGCCAGCGTTTCGCGGTGCTGCTGCTGGATCTGGCCCGCAATCACGGCCGCCGCACCGACGAGGGCATCGAGCTCGCCGTCCCGCTGAGCAAGCAGGAACTCGCGGGCTCGGTCGGCGCGTCGCGGGAGATGGTCCAGCGCCTGCTGCGCGAACTGCGCGAGAAGGAGGCCGTCTCGACCGGCCGCCGCACCCTGCTGATCCTCCGCCCCCACATCCTCCGAAGAATCGCCGCCACCGACCCGCCGACATCCGGCATCGCATGACCACGTGCAACAGGCTGCGAACAGCCGTTCCGCCGCAGCTGCGGGCAGTCGGGGAGGCCCCCGCCAACGCCGGGCTGCGCGAACACCCCCCGCCCAGCCCCAGCGAACGGCACCGGCCCAGCCACGTTCTGTGTACCCGTACACACTTCCAATGGGTCATCCGCCCTCACGCCCCACCCCCCGCTCCCGCCACTCTTCTGACCTGCACCGCCACCCCCACCCGTTCGAAGGGCGATCATGACCGACCCCGTGAGCCGCACGATCCTGTTGCTGGACATCGAAAGGTTCAGCGACCGGGACGACGTGGAACAGGCGTATCTGCGGCGCATGCTCTACGACGTCACCGACCGCGCCCTGGAGACCGCCGGCATCGACGAGACCCTGCGCATGCGGGCCGACCGCGGGGACTCCGTGATGGAGCTGATCGACGCCAACGCCCCCGTCACGGCGCTGCTGCGGGCCCTGCTGACCGAGGTGCCGCAGCAGCTGCGCGCCGTCAACCGCATGGCGTCCCGCTCCGCCCAGATCCGGCTGCGCGGTGTCGTCGCCGGCGGATACGTGGCCGTGGACGCCCGCGACGGCTGGGTCGGCTCCGACCTCAACCACGCCTGCCGGCTGCTGGACGCCGGTCTGCTCCGCGCCGCCCTGCGCGAACGCGCCGACGACTTCGCGCTGTGCGTCTCGGACTCCGTGTACCTCGGTGTCGTACGGCACGACCACCCCGGCGTCCCGGCCGCGGACTTCCACCGCGTGACGGTGGACAGCAAGAACGGCCCGCTGACGGCGTGGCTGCACGGCCCCGTACCGGCCGATTCCGGCGACCGGAGCGGGGATTCCCAGGACCACGGTGACCGGGGGGCGGGGGAGGCGCCGGGCGGTTCGGGGGACCGCCCGGCGCCGGCGCCGTCCGCCCCGGACGAGGGTCCGCACCAGAGCCGCCCGGCGCCGGCCGGACATCGGGGAGCCCCGGCGCCGGGCCCGGTCCTGAACATCAGCGGCGGCACGGTGAGCTTCGGCGGCGGCTACGTCGCCGGCGACCAGCACGGCGTCTCCGGCGGCCAGGTCACCGGTGACGTCGTCATGGGCAGCAAGACGGAGCGGGGTGAGCAGCCGTGAGCGGGCAGGAGCCCCCGGCCGCGGGCCCGGCCGGCGGCGGTACCGCGGGCGCCGCCCCCGGGTCCGGCCCCGCATCCGGCGAGCCCGCCCCCGACGAGGCCCCGAGAGACGGCTCCGCCGAGGAGTCGGAGGAGCGCGACCAGCCGCAGGACGCGTGGGCGGCCCGGCGCGACCTGCTGGACCACAGCCCGCGCACCATGAAGGTCGGCACGCACTCCCGGTTCGGCGGCGGCTACACCGAGGGCGACCAGCACGGCGTCTCCGGCGGCCGGGTCACCGGCGACGTGGTCATGGGCAGCAAGACGGTCCACCACTGGTCGTTCCCCGGCCTGTCCACCGCCGCGTCCGCCTCGGGCGAGATCCCGCGCGCCACCCTGGAGCGGCTCGCCGCCTCCTTCGTCACCGCCGGCGACACCTTCGACGGCCTCGTGGACCGGCTGCGCCGCGACCGCGTCCTGGTGCTGTCCGGCGCCCGCTTCACCGGCCGCCGTACGGCCGCCCTGATGCTGCTGCACCGGCTCGGCGCCGAGCCCGTGGTCGCCCTCGACCGCGAGACGAGCCCCGGCTCCCTCGCCGACCGGTTCACCGCACGCGACGACACCGGCGACGGGGCGGGCACCGGCCGGGACACCGCCCGCGGCTACGTGCTGTGCGACCTGGAGACCCGTCGCGGCAACGCCCTGCGCGAGACCCATCTGCTCGGCGCCGCCGACCGGCTCGCCGAGCGGAACGCGTACGCGGTGATCACCGTCGGGCCCACCGCCGTCCTGGAGGACGACGTGTCCGCGGTCGAGTGGCGGCCGCCCGCCGACGAGGACGTGCTCGCCGCGCACCTGCGCGTCCGCACCGGCGAGGACGCCGTGCCGCGCCTGCTGGACCTGCCGGCGGTCAAGGAGTTCCTCGGCCACGGCCACCAGCTGCGCGAGGTCGCCGCCTTCGCCCAGCTCCTCGCCCGGTACTTCGCGGGCGAGGCCGCCGAGCAGGAGGTCGCCTCCTTCTCGCTGGTGTCGCTGGAGAACCAGGTCCGCGAGTGGTTCGAGGAGGACGAGGACACCGTCCACCTGCGGGACAAGGCGTTCCTCATCGCGCTCGCCGCCTTCGACGACGGCCCCTACGCGCTCACCGCCGAACTCAGCGACCTGCTCTACGGCTTGCTCCAGCAGACCCAGAACCGGTCCCTGGCCGCCGAGATCCCCGTCTTCGGCACCCACATCGGCAAGCGCCTCCAGCTCGCCCGCGCCCGGCTCGCCGAGGGCGAGGAGAACACCGAGTGGGGCCCGGTCACCCAGACGAAGGCCGCGTTCCACGACGAGCGGGCCTCGCTGGTGCTGCTGCGCGAGGTGTGGACGGGCCATCCCTCGGCGCGCCCCGCGCTGATCCAGTGGCTCCGCCAACTGGCCGACGACGGGCGCCCGTTGGTGCGTACCCGAGCCGCGTCCACCGTCGCCGTCCTCGCCCGCACCGATCTGCCGTCCGCCATGGCGCTGGTCATCGAGCCGTGGGCGATCTCGAACCGGTTCCGCCACCGGCTCGTCGCGGTCAACTCGCTCACCCTGGCCCACCACATCGGCACGCCCAACGTCCCGCGCATCCTCGACGCCTGGTCCGCGGCCGAGGACCGCCGGCTGCGCTGGGTGGCGGTCCGGGCGTACGCGCTGATCGGCCCTGAGCGGCCGGGCCAGGCGCTCACCGCGCTGCGCGCCGCCGCCCGCGAGCTGTACAAGCGCTTCGGCGACCCGGACGACTTCGACGTGGAGATGGCGCGGGAACTGGCCGAGGCCGTGGAGCTGCTGCTGCTCTCCCCCGCCTCCTCCGAGGTCCTCGACGACCTGACCGGACACCTCGACGACGAACGGGCCGTGCGCGACCTGTCCCTCGGCGGCTTCGTCAACGCCTGCCGCCAGACCGAGGGCGACGAGCGGTACGGCACCCCGCTGGTCCTCCAGTGGTACGCCGACGCCGCCACCGCGGGCGACCGGACCGTGGCCGAGGGCATCGCGCGCCTGTGGCGGGAAGCCCTCGGCGACCCCGGGTACACCGGGCTCGCGCTCGAATCGCTGCGCGCCTGGGTGCTCGCCGCGAGCCGCGCCACGACCACCGAATGGGCCCTCGCCGCGCTGCTGCCGAGGCTCGTCACCACTCCGACCGAGTACCAGCGGCTGAGCCATCTGCTGCGCACCATGTCCGGCGAGGACGGCAACCCCCCGCCGGAGGTGGCCGCCCGGCTGCTGAGCACGCTTCCACCCCGCTGACGGCTTCCACCCCGCTGACGAAAGACGCCCCATGCCTTCCTTCCACCGCCCGCCCGAATGGCAGCAGCCCGCCGACCGGCACACGCGGCTGATCGACCCGGTGCTCACCGTGCGGCAGCTCTCCCGCTTCGAGCTGTCCCTGAAGCACGTGGTCCGCATCGACCACGCGCTGGTCTTCTCCACGCCCAAGGGCGGCTACGAGGCCTATCCCCCGCCGACCCGGCCGAGCCGCAGCGAGATCGCGGCCCGCCGGTACACCGCGGTGTACGAGGTGGACATGGGCGTCCACCCCTTCAGCGACACCCTCGCCCTGCCGAGCGACAACGACGCGTTCGAGTTCATGGCGGAGGTGGACGTCTCCTGGCAGGTGCTGGACCCGGCGCGGTTCGTGGCGAGCGGCATCAGGGACGTGCCCGCGCTGCTGATCGGCGAGTTGCAGCAGGCGGCCCGGCCGGTCACCCGCGGCTTCTCCATCGCCGACAGCGCGGCGGCCGAGCGGGAGCTGCTGCGGGCGGTCATGCTCGTCGGCCCGCTCGGCGCGACGGCGGGGCTCCAGGTCACCTGGACGCTGCGGCTCCGCCGTGACCAGGCGAACATCGACCACCAGCAGCGGCTCCAGGCGATCGACCACTCCGCGGCCGAGCAGATCCGCACGGCGGAGCAGGGCATGCAGGTCGACGTCGAGATGGACCAGCGCCACCGGCAGCAGGACCGGCTGCAGCTGGAACGCGCCATGGAGTACGGGCGGCGGCAGCAGGAACTGGCCCTGCAGCAGCAGCGCTGGCAGCACGATCAGGCGATGCTGCGCGGGGAGCAGATGCTGGAGCTGCAGAAGATCGAGGCGCAGAAGATCGAGTTCTACAAGTGGCACCTGTCGCAGGGCGGTGTGCAGTCCTGGGCGCTCCACCTGGCTCAGCACCCGGAGGACTCGCACCTGGTGATGAGCAGCATGCGGGAGGACCAACTGCGCATGATCCAGGCGCAGATGGATCTGGTGAAGGAACTGCTGGGCGGGGAGGGCGCGGAGAAGTTCGAGCTGGAGGGCCCCAAGCAGTTGGCGCTGCGCACGGTCAGCGACATCCTCAACCAGCGGCTCCCGGGCGTCCCCCAGGACCCGCCCCTCCTGCCCCCCGCCGACCCCCCGGTCCCCGGCGCGGGTGCGAGCGCGGGCGCAGGCGCCCCACTCCCGCCCACGCCACCTCCGGTCCCGGCCACGCCGTACCCGACGGACCCACCCCCGTCCCCGCCCTACACGCCGCAAGGCCCCGCCGCGTCCTACACGTCAAGCCAGGCACCTGCCACACCCACCGACCCCATGCCTGCCCCGCCCCACACGCCGCAAGGCCCCGCCACGTCCTACACATCAGGCCAGGCACCTGCCACACCCACCGACCCCATGCCTGCCCCGCCCCACACGCCGCAGGCCCCCGCCACGCCCTACACGCCAGGGCAGCCACCCACCACGCCCACCGGCCACCCGCCGACGGCATCACCCGCCACCCCCGGCGACCCGGCCGCCGTGCCGTACGCCCCTCCTGCGCCGCCCCCGTCTCCCTCCACCGCGTGGCAGCCGCCGCCGGGATACGGCACGACGCCCACCGCGCCGGAGTCCGCGCCCCCGCCCGCCGACGGCACCGCGGGGCAGCCGGAGGGCACCCCGCCGGGTGACACGGCCGGGGGCGAGAGGGAGGGCCGGTGACGGCCGACCCGGCGCCCGCCCCGGCTCCGGCGACCGCAGCCGCCCCGGCACCCGCCCCGGCACCGGCACCCGCACCGGCCACCGCGGACACCCGCGCCCCCGACCCGGCCCCGACCCCGGCCCCAGCCCCGGCGTCCGCTCCCCCCGCCGCATCCCGTGCGCACCTGTGCGAGCGGCTGCTGGCGGATCTGCGCACGGAGATCGCGCGTGCCGACAGCAAGGCGGCCGTTCTGGTCGCCGCCCTCGGTATCACCGCCGGTGTGTTCAGCGGACTGCTCGCCGGACGGAACTGGTCACCGGACGCCCTGTCGGCCACGGGCGCGACGGTGTGGTGGGCCGGGACCTTCTCCCTCGCCCTGTCCCTCTTCGCGCTGCTCCTGGCCGTCCTGCCGCGCTATCGCAGCGGAACGTGGGTCCTCGGGCAGCCGCTGTCGTACTTCGGGGACATCCAGCGGGCCGTGAAGGCGGGCCGGCTGGAGACCGCGCTCGCCGACACGGAGGCCGACCCGGTGGCCGGGCTGACGGCGGCGCTCACGGAGACGAGCCGGATCGCCTGGCGCAAGCACCAGTGGATCCGTACCGGCCTGATCGCCTTCTGCACCGGGACGCTCCTGCTGCCCGCCTCCCTGCTGATCGGCTGACCCACGGGCCGGCCACCGCTCACGTCACGAAGGAAACACCATGACCCAGCCGCCGCCGACCCCGCCGGAGTACCCCGAGCCGAGCGCCCAACCGGACCAGCCGGGAGCCGCACAGATCCCGCCGCAGTATCCGCCGCAGTACCCGCCCCCGTATCCCCAGCAGCCGACGCCCCAGCCCCCGCCCGGGCCCGGGCCCGGCGCCGCCGTCCCGCCGCAGTACCCGCAGGCACCCCAGACCCCGCAGTACCCGCAGAACGCCACGGCTCCCCAGTACCCCCAGGGCGCGCCGGCCCCGGGGGCCCAGCCCCACATCCCCGCGCAGGCCCCGCCGCCCTACCCCCAGACCTCCCAGGCCCCGCAGTACCAGCAGTACCCGCAGTACCCGCAGAACGCCGCAGCTCCCCAGTACCCCCAGGGCGCGCCGGTCCCGCAGCCGCCGTACCCGCAGGCCGCTCCGCCACCGGCGCCCGACTCCCCATTGCACCCGCACCACATCAGCACCGACCGTGGCCGGGTCCACGTCTCCGGCCAGCAGCGCCACACCGACGCGACCGCGTTCGGCAATCTCCTTCTCCACCTGCCGAACTTCCTGTGCAGCCTGGTCGTCGTCGCCCTCGTCTCGTTCGTCTTCGGCGGCTTCGGCATCCTGATCGTGCTCGCCTGGCTCGCCAGCGGCGCACTCGTGTTCCACCGCCCGACCGAAAGCGCCCTCGCGCGCCATCTGCTCCGTCTGCGCTACCCCACGCCGCAGGAAAGAGCCAAACTCGAACCGGTGTGGCGCGAGGTCACCGCCCGCGCGGGCGTCGAGGGCCGGAACTACGAGCTCTGGGTCGAGGACAGCGACAGCCTCAACGCGGTCGCCGCGGCCGGACACATCGTCGGCGTCACCCGGTTCGCCATGAACCAGCTGCCCAACGGCGAGCTCGCCGCCGTCATGGCGCACGAGCTGGGCCACCACGTCGGCGGCCACGCGTGGTCCGGGCTGCTCGGCTACTGGTACGCGCTGCCCGGCCGGATCGCCTGGCGGGTGCTGCGCGCGGTCACCTGGTTCATGTTCCGCGTGTCGCGGGTGTTCTCCTGCTTCGGCGTGCTGTTCTTCGGCCTGGTCGTCGGCGGGATCGCGCTCGCCACGATCAGCACCCTGTACGGTCTGCCGCTGCTGATCCTCGCCATGCCCTACGCGCTCGCCGCCGTCGGACGCCGCTCGGAGCTGCGCGCCGACCAGCACGCCGCCGCGCTCGGCTTCGCCCCGATGCTGGCGGCCGTACTGGAGAAGCTGCACCAGCAGGAGCAGCAGCAGGCCGCGGTGCTCGCCGCGGCCAACGGCGGCGCGCCGGCCACCGAGACCCCGGTGAGCAAGCTGCTGTCCTCGCACCCCGACTACTACACCCGGCTGCACCACCTGCAGCCGTACCTCCAGCCGGGCCGCTGAGCCCGCCGACGGACGATCAGTTGGTACCGCCGGCCGCCACGGCGAGCAGGGCGAAGAAGCTCAGGAACACCGCCCAGCCGGCCACCGACAGCCAGCCGAGCACCAGCCCCGTCAGGGCGAGGCCGTCACCGCCCTCGCCCGTACGGCGTATCTCCGACTGCGCCATGTGGCCGAGGATCACGGCCGGAAGCCCGGTGAGCCCGCCGGTCGCCACACAGAGCACGCCGCAGACCATCGAGCCGATCGCCTTGCCGTTGGTCCGCTGCGGCCGGGCCAGGAAGGTCGCCGGAACCGGCGCGGCGGCCACCGCCGCCGGCTGCGGCACCGGGCCCTGCGGAAGGTCGGCGACCAGCAGCGACAGCTCCGCCACGGTGCGGGCCGCATAGGCCCGGGCGACGCGCTTCTCGAACTCGGGATGGTCCAGCCTGCCCTCGCCGTACCCGGCCCGCAGGACGTCCACCGCGCGCTCGCGGTCGGCATGCGAGGCCAGCATCGGCGGACCGCCGGGACCGCCGGGACCCTGCAACGGCTTGCCCTGCCACGGAGTCGGGTACGACACGGCTGCCTCCCGGGGCCCGGGACACTTGTCCCCGCTCTACGTTTCCGCTGTTTCCGCTGTTTCCTCGGTTTCACCCACTTCAACGCACCGTACCGGCAGTTTGGTTCCACCGACCCTTCCGTGCGCGGTGACCTCCGTGTCCCGGCACGCCGAAGGGCGGCCACCCCGTACGGAGTGACCGCCCTTCGGATCAGGCGAGGCGCTTACTGGTTGTACGGACCGTAGTCGTAGTCCTCCAGCGGAACCGCCTGGCCGGAGCCCGTGCCGAACGGCGAGTAGTCGATGTCGTCGTAGCCGACGGCCGAGTACATCGCGGCCTTGGCCTCCTCGGTCGGCTCGACCCGGATGTTGCGGTAACGGGACAGACCCGTACCGGCCGGGATGAGCTTACCGATGATGACGTTCTCCTTGAGGCCGATGAGGCTGTCGGACTTGGCGTTGATCGCCGCGTCCGTCAGGACTCGGGTCGTCTCCTGGAAGGAGGCGGCCGACAGCCAGGACTCCGTCGCCAGCGAGGCCTTGGTGATACCCATCAGCTGCGGACGGCCGGAGGCCGGGTGTCCGCCCTCCTGGACCACACGACGGTTCTCGGTCTCGAACTTCGAGCGCTCGACCAGCTCGCCGGGCAGCAGCTCCGCGTCGCCCGACTCGATGATCGTCACCCGGCGCAGCATCTGCCGGATGATGATCTCGATGTGCTTGTCGTGGATCGACACACCCTGCGAGTTGTAGACCTTCTGGACCTCGCCGACCAGGTGGACCTGGACGGCACGCTGACCCAGGATGCGCAGCACGTCGTGCGGGTTGGTGGCACCCACGGTGAGCTGCTGGCCCACCTCGACGTGGTCGCCCTCGCCGACCAGGACCTTGGCACGCTTCGAGATCGGGTAGGCCGTCTCGTCGCTGCCGTCGTCCGGGGTGACGACGAGCTTCTTGGTCTTCTCGGTCTCCTCGATCCGCACACGGCCGGAGGCCTCGGAGATCGGGGCGACACCCTTCGGCGTACGGGCCTCGAAGAGCTCGACGACACGGGGCAGACCCTGGGTGATGTCGTCACCGGCCACACCACCGGTGTGGAAGGTACGCATCGTCAGCTGGGTGCCGGGCTCACCGATGGACTGGGCGGCGATGATGCCGACCGCCTCACCGATGTCGACCAGCTTGCCCGTGGCCAGCGAACGGCCGTAGCACATCGCGCAGGTGCCGACGGCGGACTCGCAGGTCAGGACCGAGCGGGTCTTGACCTCCTCGACGCCGCGGGAGACGAGCTCCTCGATGAGGACGTCGCCCAGGTCGGTACCGGCCGGGGCCAGCACCTGCCCGTCGACGACGATGTCCTCGGCGAGGCAGCGCGCGTACACGGACGTCTCGACGTCGCCCTCCTTGCGGAGCACTCCGTCCGCGTCCCGGGTCGCGATCTTGAGACGCAGACCGCGGTCGGTGCCGCAGTCCTCCTCGCGGATGATGACGTCCTGGGAGACGTCGACCAGACGACGGGTGAGGTAACCCGAGTCGGCGGTCCGCAGAGCGGTGTCCGCCAGACCCTTACGGGCACCGTGCGTGGAGATGAAGTACTCCAGCACGGACAGGCCCTCACGGAACGACGCCTTGATCGGACGCGGGATCGTCTCGTTCTTCGCGTTCGACACCAGACCACGCATACCGGCGATCTGACGCATCTGCATCATGTTGCCTCGTGCACCCGAGTTCACCATCATGAAGATCGGGTTGGTCTTCGGGAAGTTGTCGTTCATCGCCTCGGCGACCTCGTTGGTCGCCTTGGTCCAGATGTTGATGAGCTCCTGCGTGCGCTCGTCCTTGGTGATCAGACCGCGCTCGTACTGCTTCTGGACCTTCTCGTCCTGCGCCTCGTAGCCGCGGACGATCTCCTTCTTCGCCTCGGGCACGACGACGTCGGAGATGGCCACGGTGACACCGGAACGGGTGGCCCAGTAGAAGCCCGCCGCCTTCAGGTTGTCGAGCGTCGCCGCCACGATGACCTTCGGGTAGCGCTCGGCGAGGTCGTTGACGATCTCGGAGAGCTGCTTCTTGCCGACCTCGTAGTCGACGAACGGGTAGTCCTCGGGCAGCAGCTCGTTGAAGAGCGCACGGCCCAGGGTGGTGTTCAGCCGGAACGGGTCGCCCTGCTGCCACTCGGAGGCCTCGGCCTCGCCGTCCTCGCCCGCCGGCGGGGTCCAGCCGCGCGGCGGGATGGTGCCGACCGGGAAGCGCACGTCGATCTTCGACTGGAGCGACAGCTCGCCCGCGTCGAAGGCCATGATCGCCTCCGCGACCGAGGCGAAGGAACGGCCCTCGCCCTTGAGGTCGCGCATCTCGCCGTCGGTGGTGAGGAAGAACAGACCGAGGACCATGTCCTGGGTCGGCATCGTCACCGGACGGCCGTCGGCCGGCTTGAGGATGTTGTTCGAGGACAGCATCAGGATGCGGGCCTCGGCCTGCGCCTCCGCGGACAGCGGCAGGTGCACGGCCATCTGGTCACCGTCGAAGTCCGCGTTGAACGCGGTGCACACGAGCGGGTGGATCTGAATGGCCTTGCCCTCGACCAGCTGCGGCTCGAAGGCCTGGATGCCGAGGCGGTGCAGGGTGGGCGCACGGTTCAGCAGCACCGGGTGCTCGGCGATGACCTCTTCGAGGACGTCGTACACCACGGTGCGGCCGCGCTCGACCATGCGCTTGGCCGACTTGATGTTCTGCGCGTGGTTCAGGTCGACCAGGCGCTTCATCACGAACGGCTTGAACAGCTCCAGCGCCATCGCCTTCGGCAGACCGCACTGGTGCAGCTTCAGCTGCGGACCGACGACGATCACGGAACGCGCCGAGTAGTCGACACGCTTGCCGAGCAGGTTCTGACGGAAGCGGCCCTGCTTGCCCTTGAGCATGTCGGACAGCGACTTCAGCGGACGGTTGCCGGGGCCCGTCACCGGGCGGCCGCGGCGGCCGTTGTCGAAGAGCGCGTCCACGGCCTCCTGGAGCATGCGCTTCTCGTTGTTCACGATGATCTCGGGCGCGCCGAGGTCGAGAAGCCGCTTCAGGCGGTTGTTGCGGTTGATGACACGGCGGTACAGGTCGTTCAGGTCGGAGGTCGCGAAGCGGCCACCGTCCAGCTGCACCATCGGACGCAGGTCCGGCGGGATGACCGGCACGCAGTCCAGCACCATGCCCTTGGGGCTGTTGGAGGTCTGCAGGAACGCGGAGACGACCTTCAGGCGCTTGAGCGCACGGGTCTTCTTCTGGCCCTTGCCGGTACGGATGATCTCGCGGAGCTTCTCGGCCTCCTCGTCGAGGTCGAAGGACTCCAGGCGCTTCTGCAGCGCCGCGGCACCCATCGAGCCGTCGAAGTACGTGCCGAAACGGTCGCGCAGCTCGCGGTAGAGCAGCTCGTCGCCCTCGAGGTCCTGGACCTTGAGGTTCTTGAACCGGTTCCACACCTCGTCGAGGCGGTCGATCTCGCGCTGCGCACGGTCGCGCAGCTGCTTCATCTCACGCTCGGCGCCCTCGCGCACCTTGCGGCGCACGTCGGCCTTGGCGCCCTCGGCCTCCAGCTCGGCGAGGTCCGTCTCGAGCTTCTTGGCGCGGGTCTCCAGGTCGGCGTCCCGGCGGTTCTCGATCTGCTGGCGCTCGACGGAGACGTGGGCCTCCAGCGAGGGCAGGTCGCGGGTACGGCGCTCCTCGTCCACGTACGTGATCATGTACGCGGCGAAGTAGATGACCTTCTCGAGGTCCTTGGGAGCCAGGTCGAGCAGGTAGCCCAGCCGGCTCGGGACACCCTTGAAGTACCAGATGTGCGTGACGGGCGCGGCCAGCTCGATGTGGCCCATCCGCTCACGGCGCACCTTGGCGCGCGTGACCTCGACACCACAGCGCTCGCAGATGATGCCCTTGAAGCGGACGCGCTTGTACTTGCCGCAGTAGCACTCCCAGTCCCGGGTCGGACCGAAGATCTTCTCGCAGAAGAGTCCGTCCTTTTCCGGCTTGAGGGTGCGGTAGTTGATGGTCTCGGGCTTCTTGACCTCGCCGTGGCTCCACTGACGGATGTCGTCAGCGGTGGCCAGGCCGATCCGGAGCTCGTCGAAGAAGTTGACGTCGAGCACTATGCGTCAATCCCTCTCAGGGTCGTGAGTCTTTGGGTCTGATACGGGGGTCCTGGGGCGGGCGGCCCGGGGTTCACCGGGCCGCCCCACTCCCGTCAGACCTCTTCGACGCTGCTCGGCTCGCGCCGGGACAGGTCGATGCCGAGCTCCTCCGCAGCGCGGAAGACGTCCTCGTCGGTGTCACGCATCTCGATGG
Organism: Streptomyces speibonae; assembly: GCF_984686075.1. Taxonomy (NCBI): domain Bacteria; kingdom Bacillati; phylum Actinomycetota; class Actinomycetes; order Kitasatosporales; family Streptomycetaceae; genus Streptomyces; species Streptomyces speibonae. The sequence continues at coordinate 3,363,489 of NZ_OZ480260.1, forward strand.
ACATACCGTCGCTGGACAGCACCTCCACGTTCAGGCACAGGGACTGCATCTCCTTGATGAGGACCTTGAAGGACTCGGGGATGCCGGGCTCGGGGATGTTCTCGCCCTTGACGATGGCCTCGTAGACCTTCACGCGGCCGGTGACGTCGTCGGACTTGATGGTCAGCAGCTCCTGGAGCGCGTAGGCGGCGCCGTACGCCTCGAGTGCCCACACCTCCATCTCGCCGAACCGCTGGCCACCGAACTGAGCCTTACCGCCCAGCGGCTGCTGGGTGATCATGGAGTACGGGCCGGTCGAACGCGCGTGCAGCTTGTCGTCGACCAGGTGGTGCAGCTTCAGGATGTACATGTAGCCGACCGAGATCGGGTCCGGGAACGGCTCACCGCTGCGGCCGTCGAACAGCCGCGCCTTGCCGGACGGCAGGACCATGCGGTCGCCGTCGCGGTTCGGGACGGTGTGCTCCAGCAGACCGGCGAGCTCGTCCTCGCGGGCGCCGTCGAAGACCGGGGTGGCCACGTTGGTACGGGGCTCCACGCGGTCCGCGCCGATCGCCTGGAGGCGCTGCGCCCACTCGTCGGCGAGACCGGAGACGTCCCAGCCCTGGCTGGCGAGCCAGCCGAGGTGGATCTCCAGGACCTGTCCCGGGTTCATCCGGGACGGCACACCGAGCGGGTTGAGGATGATGTCGACCGGGGTCCCGTCCTCGAGGAACGGCATGTCCTCGATGGGCAGGATCTTGGAGATGACGCCCTTGTTGCCGTGACGGCCGGCGAGCTTGTCACCGTCGGTGATCTTGCGCTTCTGCGCGACGTAGACGCGCACCAGCTGGTTGACACCGGGCGGAAGCTCGTCGCCCTCCTCGCGGTCGAAGACGCGGACGCCGATGACCTTGCCGGTCTCGCCGTGCGGCACCTTCAGCGAGGTGTCACGGACCTCACGGGCCTTCTCACCGAAGATCGCGCGCAGCAGCCGCTCCTCGGGGGTCAGCTCGGTCTCTCCCTTGGGCGTGACCTTGCCGACGAGGATGTCACCGGCGATGACCTCGGCACCGATACGGATGATGCCGCGCTCGTCGAGGTCGGCGAGGACCTCCTCGGAGACGTTCGGGATGTCCCGGGTGATCTCCTCGGGGCCGAGCTTGGTGTCACGGGCGTCGACCTCGTGCTCCTCGATGTGGATCGAGGAGAGGACGTCGTCCTGCACGAGGCGCTGCGACAGGATGATCGCGTCCTCGTAGTTGTGACCCTCCCACGGCATGAACGCGACCAGCAGGTTCTTGCCGAGCGCCATCTCACCGTTCTGGGTGGCCGGACCGTCGGCGAGGACCTGGCCCTCGATGATCCGGTCGCCCTCGGCGACGATGACCTTCTGGTTGACCGAGGTGCCCTGGTTGGACCGGGAGAACTTGGCGAGGCGGTACGTGATGTACGTGCCGTCGTCGTTGGCGGTGGTGATGTAGTCCGCGGAGACCTCCTGGACCACACCCGCCTTCTCGGCCTTGACCACGTCGCCGGCGTCGACGGCGGAGCGGTACTCCATGCCGGTGCCGACGAGCGGGGCCTCGCTCTTGATCAGCGGCACGGCCTGGCGCATCATGTTCGCGCCCATGAGGGCACGGTTGGCGTCGTCGTGCTCGAGGAACGGGATCATGGCGGTCGCGACCGACACCATCTGGCGCGGCGAGACGTCCATGTAGTCGACCTCGTCGCCGGGGACGTAGTCGACCTCGCCGCCGCGGCGGCGGACCAGGATGCGGTTCTCGGCGAAGCGCATGTCGTCGCTGAGCGGCGCGTTGGCCTGGGCGATGACGAAGCGGTCCTCCTCGTCGGCGGTCAGGTAGTCCACCTCGTCGGTGACCTGGCCGTCGACGACCTTGCGGTACGGCGTCTCGATGAAGCCGAACGGGTTGATCCGCCCGTAGGAGGCGAGCGAACCGATCAGACCGATGTTCGGGCCTTCCGGCGTCTCGATCGGGCACATGCGGCCGTAGTGCGAGGGGTGCACGTCACGGACCTCGAAGCCGGCCCGCTCACGGGAGAGACCACCCGGGCCGAGGGCGTTGAGACGGCGCTTGTGCGTCAGCCCCGACAGCGGGTTGTTCTGGTCCATGAACTGGGACAGCTGGCTGGTGCCGAAGAACTCCTTGATGGAGGCCACGACCGGCCGGATGTTGATCAGGGTCTGCGGCGTGATCGCCTCGACGTCCTGGGTGGTCATGCGCTCGCGCACGACGCGCTCCATACGGGCGAGACCCGTACGGACCTGGTTCTGGATCAGCTCGCCGACGTTGCGGATGCGGCGGTTGCCGAAGTGGTCGATGTCGTCGGTCTCGACGATGATCGAGCGGCCCGACTCGCCGACCGTCTCGGTCTCCCCGGCGTGCAGCTTCACCAGGTACTTGATGGTGGCGATGATGTCGTCGGTGGTGAGCACGCCGGCGTCCAGCGGCTCGTCCCCGCCGAGCTTCTTGTTCACCTTGTAGCGGCCGACCTTGGCGAGGTCGTAGCGCTTGGGGTTGAAGTACAGGTTCTCCAGCAGCGTCTGCGCGGCCTCACGGGTGGGGGGCTCGCCCGGACGCAGCTTGCGGTAGATGTCGAGCAGCGCGTCGTCCTGGCCCTGGGTGTGGTCCTTCTCCAGGGTGGCGCGCATGGACTCGTACTCGCCGAACTCCTCGAGGATCTGCTCGGTGGTCCAGCCGAGCGCCTTCAGGAGGACGGTGACGGACTGCTTGCGCTTGCGGTCGATGCGCACACCGACCATGTCGCGCTTGTCGATCTCCATCTCCAGCCAGGCACCCCGGGAGGGGATGATCTTGGCGGAGAAGATGTCCTTGTCGGACGTCTTGTCGATGGAGGAGTCGAAGTAGACGCCGGGCGAGCGGACCAGCTGGGACACCACGACACGCTCGGTGCCGTTGATGACGAAGGTGCCCTTGTTCGTCATGAGCGGGAAGTCGCCCATGAAGACGGTCTGGGACTTGATCTCGCCGGTCTCGTTGTTGGTGAACTCGGCGGTGACGAAGAGCGGGGCGGCGTACGTGAAGTCGCGCTCCTTGCACTCGTCGATGGAGTTCTTCGGCGGCTCGAAGCGGTGGTCGCGGAAGGTCAGCGACATCGACCCGGAGAAGTCCTCGATCGGGGAGATCTCTTCGAAGATCTCCTCCAGACCGGACTTGGTGGGGACGTCCTGCCCGTTCTCGAGAGCCTCCTCGACGCGAGCCTTCCAGGCGTCGTTCCCGAGCAGCCAGTCAAAGCTCTCGGTCTGCAGCGCGAGAAGGTTCGGAACCTCGAGGGGCTCCTTGATCTTTGCAAAGGAGATGCGCAGCGGGGCGGTGCTGGCGCCGTTGTTCGTATTCGCGGTCGAGGCGTTGCGCGAGGCGGCCAAGAGGGGGTCCTTCCGAGGGCTCGGACTCACTACGCGCGTACCGGCCCCCCACCGTGCACAGGGACAGAATCCTCCACCGGGGTGAGAACCCCAGGTCAGAGATCATCTTGTCGTCGGTGCTCGAGCGAGGGCATGCCCCTGGTGACGGGCAGGGGACAGCTAACAGGCAGCGCAAAGGGTCAGTGTAGCCACTTGGCACACTGATGTCCAGTGCGGTGTACGAGACCGGGTAGAGGCCCTCGTTGTACTCAACTCCTGCGACAAGGCGCTGCCCTCAACGCACCGTGATACTGCCCTCTTTGCCGTCGATCCATGCCTCGGATTCGGATCCTTGTGACGACGCGTCCTGAGAATTGCGCGCTGCGTGCGGTTCGTCAAGGCCCCCCTTGCCCCGACCGCCTGCCACGAGGCGATTCTCCGAGGCCTGTGGAGGCACAACGAAGATCACCATACCCCCCGCCGTCCCGGGTGCAAGGCAGCCGCCGCCGGACCCCCGGTACGCCGAAGAGCGACCACCCGGATGGATGATCGCTCCTCGGCGCTTGAGCGTTACACGTCCCGCAGGACGTGGTCACGGATCCTGCCGGACCCGCGAGGTCCTACTTGACCTCGACGGAGGCGCCGGCGCCCTTGAGGGACTCGGCGGCCTTGTCCGCGGCCTCCTTGTTGACCTTCTCGAGGACCGGCTTCGGGGTGCCGTCGACGAGGTCCTTGGCCTCCTTCAGACCCAGGGAGGTCAGCTCACGCACGACCTTGATGACCTGGATCTTCTTGTCGCCGGCGCCGGTGAGGATGACGTCGAACTCGTCCTTCTCGGCCTCGGCCTCGACCGGGGCACCCGGGGCGCCCGGGGCGGCCACGGCGGCGACCGCGGCGGCGGCGGTGACGTCGAACTTCTCCTCGAACGCCTTCACGAACTCGGAGAGCTCGATGAGGGTCATCTCCTCGAACTGCGCGAGCAGGTCTTCCTGGCTGAGCTTCGCCATGATGGCGGTCCTTCCACTAAATCGGCTGGTGCCGGATGTACGGGGTGAGGCGGGCGTACGTCGGGCCCGCGTCGACCCTCACCTGGTGCGGTTCACGCGGCGAGGATCGGGAAGCGAGCCGAATTACTCGGCACCGCCCTGCTCGTCCTGCTTGGCACGGAGCGCGTCCACGGTGCGGACGAGCTTCGAGGGGAGCGCCTGGAGGACCTGAGCAGTCTGCGTCTGCTTGCCCTTGAAAGCGCCCGCCAGCTTGGCGAGCAGAACCTCGCGGGACTCGAGGTCCGCAAGCTTCTTGATCTCGTCGGCGGACATCGCCTTGCCGTCAAGGACACCGCCCTTGATGACGAGATTCGGGTTCTCCTTGGCGAAATCGCGCAGACCCTTCGCCGCCTCGACCGGGTCACCGGTCACGAAGGCGACCGCCGACGAACCCGCGAACAGGTCGTCGAGCGTGGTGATCCCGGCCTCCTTGGCCGCAATCTTGGTCAGCGTGTTCTTCACCACACGGTACTGAGCGTTCTCACCGAGCGAACGACGCAGCTGCTTGAGCTGCGCCACGGTGAGACCGGTGTACGCGGTAACGACAGCAGCGTTGGAGTCACGGAACTTGTCCCGCATCTCCTCGACGGCATCGACCTTGTCAGGCCTCGCCATGAGCCTCGGCCTCCTTCCGGGTGATTCGGACCGCGCGGACCCGAAGGAGGACTGGGGAAAACGAAACGCCCCGGCGCAGGCGCACGGGGCGTAGCTCAACCGGCTGCTCACGGCCTCACGGCGGCGAACTCCGGGAACTCTTCCACTGACACCTGCGCGGGTCGTCCGCATTTCAGCGGATCCTTCGGCCACCGCGCCCTCTGACGAGCGCACGGCAACGACCAGCGGTCTTTGGCTTCCGTGGAAGAGTACGCGAACGGATCGGCGTCAGGCAAATCGCCTCTAGGCGCCCGCTCCGAGGCCCTCCAGCTCCTTCATCATCTCCATGAAGTCGAAGGTGTCCTTCTCCGCCGGGGGCTCGACGTCGGCGGCCGCGCCGTAGTCGGAGTAGTGCGCGGTCATCTTCATCGCGCCCTCGTTCATCTGCAGGCCGACGATCATCTTGGCCGGGTAGTTGTCCTCGTTGACCCAGACCTCGGTGTCGTAGCCCTTCAGGCCCGTCTTCTTCATGTTGGCGACGAGCTGCTCGCGCTCCTTCTCGGTGAACACACCGTCGAGCGCCTTGTTGGCGTCGAGCATCTCCTCGATGGTCAGCGTGCCCTTGTAGTGCTGCGTCTGGACGCCGTCGACCTTCTCCGGGCCCACGTGCTTCAGGTTCTTCGACCCGAGCAGCAGGGCGAGCTGCTGCGCCGGGTCCTGGTTCATGTTCTCCATGCCCCCGGTCAACTGCTTCTGGATCTCCGGGTCGCCGGACGCCTCGGCGATGGCACCGAAGTCCATCTTCATCCAGCGCTTGCCGTCCATGTCGGCGGCCGCTTCCGCTCCCATGTCCATGTACATGGCCTGGTCCACCATGATCATGCGGACCTGCTCGGGGGCGTCCGGGTCGCCCGCGGTGAGCGCGGAACCCTTCATGGTGACGTCCAGGACGGCCGGGTCCCAGCCCTGGACGCCGGACATCTCCATGGTGCCGCCGCCCTCCAGGCCGGCCGGCATCTCCATCGTCATGCGGACCTTGGAGGACTTGGCCTCCGAGGTGTTCTTGAAGGCCGCCTGGAGCACCTTCGTCATCTGGTTCTGCGTCTGCACCTCGGACTGCGACGAGTCGGCGGCCTTCTTCTCGCTGCCGCCCTCGTCACCCCCACCACATCCGGCGACGCCGGCGACGACGGCCGCGGCCGTCAGACAGACACCCGCGCGCTTCCATGCGGACATCCCCATGAGTCCCACCCCTGTGTTGTGTTTTCGCTGTGCAACGTCTGTGCGATCAGAAGAACGGTAACCCACGCCACGGACACTGTCGTACGAGAAGCCCGTCCCCACACCTGGCGAGGTGCGGGGACGGGCTTCTCGAACGGCGGTGCGGGCCGGCCGGCCCGCCCGGCTCAGACCGCGGCCGGGTCCTCCTCGACGAGGAGGTTGCGGGTGCGGTTCGGGTCGAGCGGGATGCCGGGGCCCATCGTGGTGCTGATGGCGGCCTTCTTGATGTAGCGGCCCTTGGCGGCGGACGGCTTCAGACGGAGGATCTCCTCCAGCGCCGCGCCGTAGTTCTCCACCAGCTTGGTGTCGTCGAACGACGACTTGCCGATGATGAAGTGCAGGTTCGCGTGCTTGTCGACACGGAACTCGATCTTGCCGCCCTTGATGTCGTTGACGGCCTTGGTCACGTCCGGGGTCACGGTGCCGGTCTTGGGGTTCGGCATCAGACCACGGGGACCGAGCACGCGGCCGAGGCGGCCGACCTTGCCCATGAGGTCCGGGGTGGCGACGACGGCGTCGAAGTCCAGACGGCCCTTCGACACCTCGTCGATCAGCTCGTCGGCGCCGACGATGTCGGCGCCCGCGGCACGCGCGGCCTCGGCACGGTCACCGGTCGCGAAGACCAGGACCCGGGCGGTCTTACCGGTGCCGTGCGGGAGGTTCACGGTGCCACGGACCATCTGGTCGGCCTTGCGCGGGTCGACACCCAGACGGAAGGCGACCTCGACGGTGCCGTCGAACTTGGTCGTGGACGTCTCCTTGGCGAGACGGACGGCCTCGAGCGGGGCGTACAGCTTCTCCCGGTCGATCTTGGCGTCCGCAGCGCGGAGAGACTTGCTGCGCTTGCTCACTGAAAGCTCCTGTGGAATCTGAGGAGTCGTGGTCCGGGCCGAGCAGGCCCTGCCACTACTGCTTGGCGTACGGGGGTGGCGGTCAGCCCTCGACCGTGACGCCCATGGAACGGGCGGTGCCGGCGATGATCTTCTCGGCGGCGTCCAGGTCGTTGGCGTTGAGGTCGGGCATCTTGGTGGTGGCGATCTCACGGACCTGGTCACGCGTGATCTTCGCGACCTTGGTCTTGTGCGGCTCGCCGGAGCCCTTCTCCACGCCCGCGGCCTTGAGGATCATCTTGGCGGCCGGCGGGGTCTTGGTGATGAAGGTGAAGGAGCGGTCCTCGTACACCGTGATCTCCACCGGGATCACCCAGCCGCGCTGCGACTCGGTCGCGGCGTTGTAGGCCTTGCAGAACTCCATGATGTTCACGCCGTGCTGGCCCAGCGCGGGGCCGACCGGCGGGGCCGGGTTGGCGGCACCGGCCTGGATCTGGAGCTTGATGAGCCCCGTGACCTTCTTCTTCTTGGGAGGCATGGCTCTCCGGGTCCTTTCGATTCGGGTCCTGCCCGCGTCAGGGGGACAACCCGGACGCAGGCATACCGCACAACGATAACGGGTATGGATGCGCGGCCAAAAACCGCGCAGGTCAGACAAACGCGCGAGCGCTTGCCTGACCTGCGCGGAAGCTGTGTGTCAGCCGATCACAGAAGCGCTAGTTCTTCTGGATCTGGTCGAAGGAGAGCTCGACCGGGGTCTCCCGGCCGAAGATCTCCACCAGGCCCTTGACCTTCTTGGAGTCGGGGTTGATCTCGTTGATGGTCGCCTGGAGCGTGGCGAACGGGCCGTCGGTGACGGTGACCGAGTCGCCGACCTCGAAGTCCAGCACCTGGACCTCGACCTTGCGCTGCGGGGCCGGCTTGCCCTCGGCCTCGGCGGCCTCGCGGGCGGCCTTCTCCTCGGCCTCCGGGGCGAGCATCTTGACGATCTCGTCCAGCGTCAGCGGGTACGGGTCGTAGGCGTTGCCCACGAAGCCGGTGACACCGGGCGTGTTGCGGACGACGCCCCAGGACTCGTTCGTCAGGTCCATGCGGACCAGGACGTAGCCCGGGAGCTTGTTCTGCTTGATCGTCTTGCGGTCGCCGTTCTTGATCTGGACGACCTCCTCCTGCGGCACCTCGGCCTGGAAGATGTAGTCCTCGACGTTCAGCGAGACGGCGCGCTGCTCCAGGTTGGTCTTCACCCGGTTCTCGTAGCCCGCGTAGGTGTGGATGACGTACCACTCGCCGGGGAGCGTGCGCAGTTCCTCGCGGAGCTTCTCGACCGGGTCGCGGTCGTCCTCGGGCTCTTCCTCGGCCTCCTCGGCCGCTTCCCCGGCCTCGGCGGTGCCGTCCGCCTCGGCGGTCTCGTCCGCGGTGGTGCCGGCAGCCTCGGCCTCGGCGGAGGCCCGGGTGTCCTCGACGTCCGCACCCTCGGCGGCGGCGAGCGCGTCCTCGGCGGACTCGGCCCCTTCGCCGTGAGGCTCAACGGCGTCGTTCACGTTCGGGTCAGACACGGTGGCTGCTTCTTCCTGGATACATAGGGGTGGAACATGCGAAAGGAGCGCCGGGTACCTCGGCGCTCTTCGCTCGGGGATCAGCCGAAGACGTACTTGGCGGCGTTGCTGAGGCCATAGTCGAACAGGGTGATCAGGCCGATCATCACCACCACGAAGATGATCACCGCGGTTGTGTACGACGTCAGCTGGTTGCGGGTCGGCCAGACCACCTTGCGGAGCTCCGCAACGATCTGACGGTAGAAGAGCGCGAGGCGCTTCAGCGGGCCCTTCTTGGCCCGCTTGCCGCCCTTGCGGGTCTTCTTCTTGGAGTCAGGAGCCTCGTCCTGGGCATCAGGCATGTCGATGGAGCCCACGGCGTCCGTCACTCGTCCTCACCTGATTCCGGGTCGTGGCCGTGCCGCGCCCGGTCTGAGCCCGCACGGCGGTGCATTGCTGTACGTACATGCGCACACATCCTGGCGATGGTGTGTGTAGCAGGGCCGGAGGGACTTGAACCCCCAACCGCTGGTTTTGGAGACCAGTGCTCTACCAATTGAGCTACGACCCTTTGTGCGCTCCCCAACGTACCGCATCCGACCGGATGCTTGGTGTGCACCGGCTGAGTGCGGGCCGCTGAAGGCCAACGAGGTGAGAGTGTACGTGTTCCTGGGCCGGGCGTCGAACAGAAAGTCCCTGCGAGGGGCCGCCCCGGAGCCGGAACGGGGGAAGATCGTCCTGGCCACACGGCCGCGGCGCGGTGGATCCGGACTGGTGTCCACAGGTTTGCCCGGTCATGTTCAGTCGGTGAAACCCTCGTGCCCGGCGGGATCCGGGTCTGGAACGATGGGCCCATGAGCGCTGCAACCCCTCCCACCGAGCGCCGGGTCTCCGCCCGAGTCGGCGCGATCTCCGAGTCCGCCACCCTCGCCGTGGACGCCAAGGCCAAGGCCCTCAAGGCCGCCGGGCGACCGGTGATCGGCTTCGGCGCCGGTGAGCCCGACTTCCCGACGCCGGACTACATCGTCGAGGCCGCGATCGAGGCCTGCAAGAACCCGAAGTACCACCGCTACACGCCGGCCGGCGGTCTGCCCGAGCTGAAGTCCGCGATCGCCGCCAAGACGCTGCGCGACTCGGGCTACGAGGTGGACCCGTCCCAGATCCTGGTCACCAACGGCGGCAAGCAGGCCATCTACGAGGCCTTCGCCGCGATCCTCGACCCGGGCGACGAGGTCATCGTCCCGGCGCCGTACTGGACGACGTACCCGGAGTCCATCCGGCTGGCCGGCGGTGTCCCGGTCGAGGTGGTCGCCGACGAGACGACCGGCTACCGCGTGAGCGTGGAGCAGCTGGAGGCGGCCCGCACCGAGCGGACGAAGGTCGTCCTCTTCGTGTCCCCCTCCAACCCGACCGGCGCGGTCTACAGCGAGGCCGAGACCGAGGCGATCGGCCGCTGGGCCGTCGAGCACGGCCTGTGGGTGCTCACGGACGAGATCTACGAGCACCTGGTCTACGGCGACGCGTCGTCCGTGTCCCTGCCCGCGCTGCTGCCCGAGCTGCGCGACAAGTGCGTCGTGGTCAACGGTGTGGCGAAGACGTACGCGATGACGGGCTGGCGGGTCGGCTGGATCATCGGCCCGAAGGACGTGGTGAAGGCCGCGACCAACCTCCAGTCGCACGCCACGTCCAACGTCTCCAACGTGGCCCAGGTGGCCGCGCTCGCCGCCGTCTCCGGCGGCCTGGAGGCGGTCGCCGCCATGCGCGAGGCCTTCGACCGGCGGCGCAGGACCATCGTGCGGATGCTGAACGAGATCGACGGCGTGGTGTGCCCGGAGCCCGAGGGCGCCTTCTACGCCTACCCCTCGGTGAAGGCGCTGATCGGCAAGGAGATCCGGGGCAAGCGGCCGCAGAACAGCGTGGAGCTGGCCGCGCTGATCCTGGAGGAGGCGGAGGTCGCGGTGGTGCCGGGTGAGGCGTTCGGCACGCCGGGCTATCTGCGGCTGTCGTACGCGCTGGGCGACGAGGACCTCGTCGAGGGCGTGAGCCGGATCCAGAAGCTGCTGGCGGAGGCGCGGGACTGACCTCCGCGTCGGCACAGGGGCGCCCGGATGCACTCCGGGCGCCCCTGCTCGTTGCCGCGCGTTCCTTTGTGCGAGCAAGACCACGAATGGGGAAAGCGCTACCGGGCCGGCCGGGGCGTGCGGCACGATCGACCGATGGAGCGTGTACGTGATGTCTCTCAGCTGCCGAAGGCCCATCTGCACCTGCACTTCACCGGGTCCATGCGGCCCGCCACCCTGCTGGAGCTGGCCGACAAGTACGGGGTGCGCCTGCCCGAGGCGCTGACCGACGCGCTGACCAGCGGGGAGCCTCCGAGACTGCGTGCGACGGACGAGCGCGGCTGGTTCCGCTTCCAGCGGCTGTACGACGCGGCGCGCTCGTGTCTGCGGCAGCCGGAGGACATCCAGCGGCTGGTGCGGGAGGCGGCGCAGGAGGACGTGGCCGACGGATCGGGGTGGCTGGAGATCCAGGTCGACCCGACGTCGTACGCGCCCCGGCTCGGCGGGCTGATCCCGACGCTGGAGATCATCCTGGACGCGGTGGAGTCGGCGATGCGGGACACCGGGGTGGGCATGCGGGTGCTGCTGGCCGCCAACCGGATGAAGCACCCTCTGGACGCGCGCACGCTGGCCCGCCTCGCAGTGCGGTACGCGGACCGGGGCGTGGTCGGGTTCGGCCTCTCCAACGACGAGCGGCGCGGGATGGCCCGCGACTTCGACCGCGCGTTCGCGATCGCCCGCGCGGGCGGGCTGCTGTCGGCGCCGCACGGCGGCGAGCTGGCGGGGCCGTCGTCGGTACGGGACTGTCTGGACGACCTGGAGGCGCACCGGATCGGTCACGGGGTCCGGGCGGCGGACGACCCCCGGCTGATGCAGCGGCTCGCGGACCGCCAGGTGACGTGCGAGGTCTGTCCGGCGTCGAACGTGGCGCTGGGGGTCTACGACAAGCACAAGGACGTACCGCTGCGGAGGCTGTTCGAGGCGGGGGTGCCGCTGGCGCTGGGCGCGGACGATCCCCTGCTGTTCGGCTCCCGGCTGGCGGCGCAGTACGAGATCGCCCGCCTGCACCACGGCTTCACGGACGCGGAGCTGGCGGAACTGGCCCGCCAGTCGGTACGCGGCTCGGCGGCCCCGGAGGACATCAAGGCCAAGCTCCTGTCCGGCGTGGACGACTGGCTCACGTCGCCGGTGTAGCGGGGCCACCGGTCAGCCCCGCCCCGTACCGGCGCGGGCGCCGGCCCCCCCAACGCGAGTGTGCCGCCCGACAGCCACAGGGAACGCCGCCACCCGCCGCGCGCCCGCGGCCGCCGGCCGCCTCCGCACGGGCACAGGCACCGACCCGCCCACGCTGCCGCGAGCAGCCCCGTACCGGCGCAGGCGCCGGCCACCCCGGCGCGAATGTGCCGACCCGACACGGCCACCCCCGTACAGCCACAGGGAACGCCGCCACCCGCCGCGCGCCCGCAGCCGCCGGCCGCCTCCGCACGGGCACAGGCACCGACCCGCCCCACGCTGCCGCGAGCACCAGGCAAGGCGCCGGTCAGTCCGGCCGCTTGAAGTGGGCGTAGGGCGGGTACGGCTTGAAGCAGATCAGGATCTCCTCGGGGTGCCCGCCGCCGGGCCGCCGCACGAGCCCGGGGAGGCTGGACACCGTCGCCATGCGCCCCTTGGCGACGCCCTTCTGCCGTGGCCCCCATCCCTCCGCGTACGCGCAGTTCATGGCCGCCTCGGCGAACACGTCCCGGCTGCCGAAGAGAACACCGTTCGCGCGTGGTGGGCGTGGCGCAGCGTGTCCCGGCAGTCCGGGCGCCCCGCGCGCCGGCGCCACGCGGCGGCGTCCCGGTCCGTGCGGGCCTCGTCGGTGCGGACGGTCAGGGGCGTGCCCGGGCCGAGCGACCGGCGCAGCTCCGGCCAGGTGCCGGGGCGCAGCCCGTAGGAGTGATGGGCCAGGACGAGGTCCACCGGTTCGCCGGTCCCCTCGTCGGGCGGCACGCCGTCCCGCAGCGGTACGTGGACGAGCGTGCGGCGCGAGCAGGCGGCGAAGGAGAACAGTCCGGCGAGCCGGTTCAGCCCGTCGTGGTCGCCGATGAGCAGCCCGATCGGTTCGGGAGCCCGCAGCGAGGTGTGCCGCAGGGGGTGCAGGGGCTGGACCACGCGATGCTCGCGCGGCCCCGCGCGGGGGCGGAACCGGCGCAGTCTCAGGCGCATACGAGGGGCCGCCCGCCCCCATGATCGCGGGCGGGCGGCCCCGGCGGCAACGGGAATCTACAGGCTCACGCCCACCGTGACCGGCTCGTTGACCAGCGTGATGCCGAAGGCCTCGCGCACCCCGGCGACGACCTCGCGGGCGAGCGCCAGGAGGTCCTCGGTGGTCGCGTCACCGCGGTTGGTGAGGGCGAGGGTGTGCTTGGTGGAGATTCGGGCGGGGCCGTCGCCGTAGCCCTTGGTGAAGCCGGCCTTGTCGATCAGCCAGGCCGCGGAGGTCTTGGTGCGGCCCGGCCCGGCCGGGTACGCCGGGGCCTCGACGCCCTCACCGAGCCGCTCCCGCACCCGGGCGCGGAACGCCTCGAACGCCCCGTCCTCAAGGATGGGGTTGGTGAAGAAGGAACCCGCCGACCAGGTGTCGTGGTCCTCGGGGTCGAGGACCATGCCCTTGCCCGCGCGGAGCTTCAGCACCGTCTCGCGGGCGGTGTCCAGCGGTACCCGCTCCCCCGGCGCGACACCGAGGACGCGGGCGGTCTCGGCGTACCGGACGGGACCGGACAGGCCCCCGGCGTCCTCGAGCGCGAAACGCACGCGCAGCACGACGTAGCGCTCGGGGTCGGACTTGAAGCGGCTGTGGCGGTACGAGAAGGCGCAGTCCTCGGTGCCCAGCGTCACGGTCTCCCGGGCCCGGCGGTCGTAGGCGACGACCTCGGTGATGGTGGCGGAGACCTCCTGGCCGTACGCCCCGACGTTCTGGATCGGGGTGGCGCCCGCCGAGCCGGGGATGCCGGCCAGGCACTCGACACCGGCCAGCCCCGCCTCGACGGTGCGGGCGACGGCGTCGGTCCACACCTCTCCGGCCGCCAGCTCCAGCCGCGTGCCGTCCAGGCGGAAGCCGCGGGTGGCGATGACGAGGGCGGTGCCGTCGAAGCCCTTGTCGCCGATGACCAGGTTGGATCCGCCGCCGATGATCAGCAGCGGGGTGCCGGTGTCGTCGGCGTCGCGGACGACGGCGATCACCTCGTCGTCGGTCGTCGCGGTGACCAGCCGGGTCGCGGGGCCGCCCAGCCGGAAGGTGGTCAGCGGGGCGAGGGGGGCGTCTTGGAGTTCCTGCACGGGCTCAAGAGTACGAGACGGCGCCCTCGGCCCCGCTTCCCCGGCCGGTCCGGGTCAGGCCAGCCGGACGACCGCGCGCGACATGCCCAGGACCTTCTGTCCGTCGTGCGTCGCGGTGAGGTCCACCCGGACCGTGTGGTCGTCGAGCTTGGCGGCGACCTTGCCGCTGACCTCGATGGCCGTGCCCTTGTCGTCGTTGGGGACGACGACGGGGCGGGTGAAGCGGACGCCGTAGTCGACGACCGCGCCCGGGTCGCCCACCCAGTCGGTCACCACGCGGATCGCCTCGGCCATGGTGAACATGCCGTGCGCGATGACGTCGGGGAGACCGACCTCCTTGGCGAACTTCTCGTTCCAGTGGATGGGGTTGAAGTCGCCGGAGGCGCCCGCGTACCGGACGAGGGTGGCGCGGGTCACGGGGAACGTCTGCGCGGGCAGTTCGGTGCCGACCTCGACGTCGGCGTAGGAGATCTTCGCCGTCATGGTGTGTTCACGCCTCCTCGGCCGCGCGGGCCACGAGCTTGGTCCAGGCGGTCACGACGTGTTCGCCGGCCTGGTCGTGGACCTCGCCGCGGATGTCCAGCACCTCGTTGCCGGCCATCGACCTGATCTTCTCGATGGTCGAGGTCACGCTCAGCCGGTCACCGGCGCGCACCGGGCGCCGGTACTCGAACCTCTGGTCGCCGTGCACGACCCGGCTGTAGTCGAGACCGAGCCGCGGGTCGGCGACGACCTCCTGGGCCGCCTTGAAGGTGATCGCGAACACGAAGGTCGGCGGGGCGATCACATCGGGGTGACCGAGCGCCTTGGCCGCCTCCGCGTCCGTGTACGCCGGGTTGGCGTCCCCCACGGCCTCGGCGAACTCACGGATCTTCTCCCGGCCCACCTCGTAGGGCTCGGTGGGCGGGTAGCTCCGCCCCACGAAGGACTGGTCGAGCGCCATGCGCGCGGCACCTCCTGTATCTGACTGAAACGACACGAGGCCGCCCCCCGAGTGGGGGGACGGCCTCGTGTACGAGCCTGTTTTATCGCGTCTCGCGGTGCGCGGTGTGCGCATTGCAACGCGGGCAGTGCTTCTTCATCTCAAGACGGTCCGGGTTGTTACGCCGGTTCTTCTTGGTGATGTAGTTCCGCTCCTTGCACTCCACGCAGGCCAGCGTGATCTTCGGGCGGACGTCGGTGGCAGCCACGTGAGTGCTCCTTGACGAACGGATGGACTGTATTAACGCAAGAAGAGTAGCCGATCGAAGGACCGACCCCGCAATCGGCTACTGTCAGTAGCGGTGACCGGACTTGAACCGGTGACACAGCGATTATGAGCCGCTTGCTCTACCGACTGAGCTACACCGCTTTGATGCGATCGGGACCCGCCTCGCGACGGGAACCTCACTCACCAGAGCCCCAAAACGGAATCGAACCGTTGACCTTCTCCTTACCATGGAGACGCTCTGCCGACTGAGCTATTGGGGCGAGCGATGAAGACATTACACGGTCCGCCGCCGTTCGCCCAAATCCGTTTCGGGCCCCCTGTCCCGTCATGAGGGGACCGCGCGGCGGCGTCCGGGGGCTGCCCGTCCACGTGGCGCTCACGCCCCGGGGGACCACGCCGGTACGACTATTGCGCTCCTCCCGGCGAGCGGCGGGCGGCCATCCTAGGCTCGACTCACTCTGCGTGATCTTGTCTCCGCGTGAGGTGCTTCCCCGTGCACGGCCCGAGCCCCAGGAGCGCGATGCCCGAAAGCCAGCCGCAGCCACCGTCCGGCCCCTGGCCGTCGCTCCCCGGCCCGGGTGCGGCCGACCCGGCCCCGGTCCTGCTGTGCGGCGCACGGCTCACCGACGGGCGCACCGTGGACGTGCGGCTGGGGGGCGGGCGCATCGAGGCGGTCGGTACGGCCGGCAGCCTGGCGGCGGACGGCACGCGCGCGTGCGTCACACGCGTGGACCTCACCGGCTATCTCCTGCTGCCGGCGCCCGCCGAGCCCCACGCCCACGCGGACACCGCCCTGACCGCGGGCGGCGAGGGCCCCGTTCCGGACGACCCCCAGGACGTGCAGCGCCGTGCCACGGAAGCGGCCCTGCTCCAGCTCGGGCACGGCGCGACGGCGCTGCGGGCGCATGTGCGCGTGGGTGATCTGGCCGGGCTCGGCGCGCTCACGGCCGTCCTGCGGGCGGGGCGTTCGCTGCGCGGGCTGACGGAGCTGACGACGGTGGCGATGCCACGGGTGCTGACCGGGGTGGCCGGGGCGAACGGGCTCGCGGTGCTGCGGGACGCGCTGAAGATGGGAGCGTCCGTGGTGGGCGGCTGCCCGGACCTCGATCCCGATCCCACGGGCTATGTGGAGGCGGTGCTCGAGGTCGCCTCCGAGCACGGCTGCCCCGTGGACCTGCACACGGACGCCGCCGACCCCACCCGGCTCGCCCGGTTCGCGGCCATGGCGGGCGGGCTGCGGCCGGGGGTCGTGCTCGGTCCGTGCGGCGCTCTGGCCGGGCTGCCGGACGACGTGGCCGCGCGGACCGCGGACCGGCTCGCGGCGGCCGGGGTGGCGGTGGTGTGCCTGCCGCAGGGCGGCTGCGGGGCCGCGGACGGCCGGGGCGCGGCCCCGGTACGGCTGCTGCGCTCGGCGGGGGTGCGGGTGGCCGCGGGGAGCGGCGCCCTGCGGGACGTGTCGAATCCGGTGGGCCGCGGCGACCCGCTGGAGGCCGCCTATCTGCTGGCCTCGCACCAGGGCCTGCCCGCGAACGACGCCTACGCCGCGGTGAGCACGTCGGCGCGGGCCGCTCTGGGGCTGCCCGAGGTGCGGGTGGAGGCGGGTTTCCCGGCCGAACTGCTGGCCGTCCGCGGGGACGGGCTGCCGGGCGCGCTGTCCCTGGCGTACAGCCGCATCGTGGTGCACGGGGGGCGGGTGGTGGCGCGGACGAGCGCGGTACGGGAGTACCGCGATTCGACGGGTGCGGTGGGACCCGGGCTGCCCCGGCAGGGGCGGGGACCCGCGTAGCGGCGGCGGACGGTGCCGCCCCGGCGTACGGTCGGAAGCATGCGCATTGTCATCGCTGGTGGTCATGGTCAGATCGCGCTGCGGCTGGAGCGGCTGCTCGCCGCGCGCGGGGACGAGGTGGCGGGCATCATCCGCAAACCCGAACAGGCCGACGAACTGCGGCAGCTGGGCGCCGAACCGGTCGTGCTGGACCTGGAGTCCGCGTCGGTGGAGGAGGTCGCACAGTGCCTGGAGGGCGCGGACGCCGCCGTGTTCGCGGCGGGCGCCGGCCCGGGAAGCGGGGTGGACCGCAAGGAAACGGTGGACAAGGCGGCGGCGATCCTCTTCGCCGACGCGGCCGTCCGCGCGGGCGTACGGCGTTTCGTGATCGTGTCGTCCATGGGCGCGGACCCGGCGCACGAGGGCGACGAGGTCTTCGACGTGTATCTGCGCGCCAAGGGCGAGGCGGACGCGTACATCCGCAGTCTGGACGCCCTGGACTGGACGATCCTGCGTCCCGGTCAGCTCACCGACGACGCCGGCACCGGACTGGTCCGCCTGGAGGCGCACACGGGCCGCGGCCCGGTCCCGCGCGACGACGTGGCCGCCGTGCTGGCGGAACTGGTGGACACCCCGGCGACGGCGGGGCTGACCCTGGAACTCATCAGCGGGTCCGCCCCGGTGTCGGTCGCCGTCAAGTCGGTGGCGGGCAACTGAGCACCGCCGGACGCCGGAAGAAGGAACGCTAGAAGAGCGGCATCTGCCCGGGGAAGTCCGGCACCACGTGCCCGTCCAGCGACGGCTGCTCCGCACCGAGCGGGGCCCGCCTGCGCGACCCGGGACACGACGTCAGCTCCCCGCTCCCCCGGGCACCGGGCGGGTCGTGCCGCGCATACCGCCCGGCGACCACGGCGATCTCACGACGGCACTCGGGACACGGACGACGACGCGACGGCATACGGCCAGTCTGCCCCGCCCCTGCCCCGACGCACACGAAGAGACCCCCTCCGGACCGCAGTCCGAAGGGGGTCTTCCCCAGTTGTGGCGGCGCCAGGATTCGAACCTGGGAAGGCTGAGCCGGCAGATTTACAGCGGGCCGCCTCTACGGGCGCTGACCAGCGCTTTTGTCGCCTGACCGCCCGCCGGGGGGACGCATGGGGGAATCACCCGTTCATCAGCGCGCGCCGGCGTCACCGAACCGCCACCCGGGGAGGGCAGCAAGCGCCCGCGCTCTGGCCTCCACAACGGCCATGCGCGCTTCCCGCTCCCCCGCGTGAACGTGCGCCGCTTGACCAGTCACCTGCCCCGGCCACTTCCGGTAGAGAAGCCCCGCGTCCGCGTGGAACCAACCACGGCTGACCGCGTTCAAGGCGAGCAGCAGACCCGTGTCTTCCGAGGCTGGTAGAGCCATCCACCCGCCGAGGGCGAGCAGCAGTTCCCGCCGCATGCACAACGTGGCCGGGTGAACCTGCGCCCGGTAGTCGTGAGCCTTCCAGTGGCTCAGTACGGCGCCGATCTCGATCGGTCCTGCGGGCGGGTCCTGGTCGAAGCCCACGGTGCTGCCGTCGGGCAGGAGATCGAGAACGCGCGACGTGACCCACCCGATGCCACCGTCCGCAAGGGCCGCGATGTCCCGCGCGAGAGTGCCCGGGGTGAGCATGTCGTCCGCGTCCAACACCTTGACGTACTCGCCGCGCGCTCGGGCCAGACCCATGGTGCGAGCCATGGCCGCTCGGCCGGCACGCCCCTGGTCGAAGCTCACTCGGTCATCTTGAGGCACGAACGGCGCTACCGCGTCCGTCTCGCCGTCTTCCTGAACGACCCACTGCCAGTCCCACCCGTTCGGGAGTTCCTGTTCCATAAGCGACTTGTAGGCGTCGGGCAGGTACTCAGCCCCGGGGGCATGCACTGCGGTGACGACCGTGATGATGCGAGTCACGGCTCACCACCTGTCCAGCGGAGTCGTGAACTCCAGCTCGGTTCGGTCTCCCGGCAACGTCACGTCAGCTACCTCCACAACCCGCCCGTCGATATCAACGCATGTCTTCCGAAGCACGATGACCGCTACACCTGCGGTCAGGCCCAACTCTTCGGATTCTTCGAACGTGGGCGGGCGGGCCGTGATCCGCTCGGTGATTCGGTCCACCTCGACTCCGACGCTGTGAAGCTGGTTAAGAGTGCCTCCGGGCCACGGCTCGTTGTCCGCATCGAGCAAGGCCGCATTGGCCGCTGCCATGTCGTAGAGCAGTCGGGACCGCGAGACGTTGAACGGCACTTCTTCCTCGCGGTATCGGGTGCGGTACACGCGTTCCAGTAGACGCGTCCCGACCGGCACGCCGAACACTTCTGCCAGATCCTCGTCAGCCTCCGTCTCGCTGAACACGGCACTGAAAACGAGATCGGAGACGGTCAAGCCTGTGTCGTGTTCCGTCGCGCCGGTCTGCTGACGCTCATCGAGCGACTGCCGGGCCCGGTCCTTCTCCCACTGGTGACGCTCGTTGGTGCGGGTCACCAGTCTGCGTGGCTTGCGCACCACGTTGCCACGTCCGTGTCGCTTCTCGACGAGTCCTTCCGCCTGCAACACGCCGAGCGCTTGGCGCACAGTCGGCAGGCTCTTCCGGTACTCGTCTACAAGCTTCGTTTCGGCGGGCAGACGCTCGCCCGACCTGTACTCACCTGCGCGGATGCGCTGCCGGAGATCGTCGGCAATGCGCTCGTATGCCTTGGCCATGCGGTGGTCACCGTCCCTGTCTATGGAGCCATCCCAGCATAAGTCCTCATGAGGTGTTGACGACTTCCCCACGGTCGGCCATAGTCATGGGCAACTCCTAAAGAGGAGTTGAGGACAGGAAGTCATGAGGTTTCTTCCTGCCCTGCTTCGCTGCGTCCCGTCCCGGGGTGCGCGGAACGGCCCCGCCGGTCCCGCTTACACGCGGTCCGTGCGGCAGGGGAGACGTCAAAGTCCGTCGTCTTCACGGATCGATCGGTGTCATCGGCTAAGCCGCTGGTCTGTCCCTCGGGCGTAGACCCAGGGACCGGATCACGGGGATCCCGGTGATTGGGCTGCACCCGGTCCATGACACCCGCGAGGGATGGGAGCGCCGTTCAGCGAGTGACGACTGAACGGCACGGCAATGACGCGCCGTCGATGGGAGGCGGAGCAAGGCGCGTTCGGAGCCGCGAGAGATCGAGTCGATTCGCTGAGATGACAGGGGGTTCGGTGTGAACCGTCGACATACCTGGGGTGCTGCTGGAGGCCGGACCGGTCGGCGGCACCCGTTCTGCATCCCGGTCCGTGCCCTGGTTCCGCAGCGCCCTGTCGCTGCGGCCGGCTGCCTCTCCCGCCCGTCCGGCCCGCTCTGCGTGGGTCGTACGGGCGGGAGCGCGGGGAGTCGAAGGGGCTCCGCACGAGCGCGCCGCCCGGAGGTGCAACTCCGGACGGCGCATTACAGGCACCTGTGTAGGAGGCACCTGTGTTTACCAGTCTGACAGACGCGGAGCGCGCTGAGCTGGAGAGGCGGAACGCGGAGCGCAACAAGGGCAGTCAGGACAGTGCCCGGATGCAGGGGCGCCGTTGATGGTCGGCAGCGAGCACGAGAAGACGAAGGAACCGCTGCCTCAGCGTCCGCGCGGTCCGCACCCCTACCTCGTGGGGAGGGCGGCGTGATGGGCCTGCCCTCGGATTCCTTCCTGGTCATCGTCCAGCACGACGCGAGGTGACCGAACGCTGAACCAGCCCCGGCCCCGGCGTGATGCCGTCGGATCGAATCCGGCCCGGGGCACGCACCGATCCCCGACCTTCAACGACCGGAGAGTGCCATGGCCACACAGATCCCGGACCGGGCCGCCGCCATCAAGGCCGCCGCAGACGCGGTCAACGCCCACGCGAGCACGCCGGGCGCCGCGACCTTCCACAACATGCACAAGGCCGTCCAGGCCGCGCAGAACCTCGGAGCCTCGCTCACCGACATCCGCGACGCTCGCTGACCCCACCGCCCCGATGGTCGCAGGCCGGGTTCGACTCCCGGCCGGGGCACTCTCCCCCACCGCTCCCACGCGGTGGGAGCAGCAAGACCCGCACCCCGCGCATTCTCAGCGCCCTGGTGCGCCCGGTCCGCTCCGGGGAGTCCACAGACCGGTGCACCGCCGGTCTCCCGCGATCGACGACACATCGTCAGGAGTCCGCATGTTCGGCAACAAGGCGCAGCAGTCGACCGACCTGACCAGCCCGGAGAACGTCAAGAAGGGCCAGCAGGTCTACGACCGCATCGTCTCCGGCCAGTGCAAGGACGTCACGGCGGAGCTGAACGCCGCCTACGGCCGCAAGCCCGAGCGCGGCTGACCACACCCGACCACAACGGCGAGCGGTCCCCGGGATGCCCCCCGGGGACCGCGTTCGGGCCGTACCAACCTGTGAGAGGAACCACGACCCATGGACCATATTGTCACTGTTCAGGACGCCGTTACCGCGTTCGCCGACTTCATGGAGCCGACGGATGCGGAACTGGACGCGATCGAGCGGGAGATGCCCGTCATCCTGGCGGACGTCGACCTGTTGGACGCGCACATCGTCACGCTGGACCGCACGCCGTCGGAGCTGGACGTCCGGCGGATCCGCCGGGCGCGGCGCCGTGCGCTGGCCGCGCGGGTCGCGCTGCTCAACCGCAGCGCCGGCGCGAGCCTTCCCGGGGGTGCCGCGTGAGCGCCGACCGGAACCTGATCGCCGCGCACGCTGAGGTGAAGGCGGAGATCACGCGCACGGACAGCAAGACGGCGCTGTTGCTGGCGTTCGTCGGCGCGGTCCTCGCCGGAGCCTGGACCGTCGCCCGCGACCTGCCGATGAACCGGCCTGCCGTCGTCGTGGGCGTGGCCGGTCTGGCGCTGCTGGTCGCGGCCGCCGGTCTGCTGCTGCGGTCGGTCCGCCCCAACCTCAATGGTGGGCACGGCTTCCCCGTGTGGGCGACGCTCACCCCGGAGGAGATCAGCGAGGCTGTCTCGACCGATCTGGCCGCCGACATCGCCGGACTGTCCCGGCTGGCCGTCGTGAAGTTCACCTGCCTGCGGCGGGCGGTCGACCTCACCCGCGCCGGCGGCGCCCTGCTCATCCTCGCTGCCCTGCTCACCGCCGGGGGTGCGGCATGAGGACGCTGACCGCGCAGATGTCGCAGATGCGGGGCGAGGGCCGGGCGTGGCGCCTGTACGTCGTTGTGTACGGCGAGACCGAGTGGCCCACCTACCGGTGGAAGGCCTGCGGGCCGGTGCCGACGGTGGCGGAGCGCCGGCGCGCGTTGGCCGCCCTCGGCTACGAGGTGGCCCCGGGTGCGGTGTGGTCGTGGACGGAGGACAGCCGCGACCCCGACGACGACTCCAGCCCGGTCCTGCTGATCGCGGCCGTCACGGTGCGCGGTCGGGACGGGGGTGCGGCATGAGGGCCAAGACCGTGCTGCCGGCCGTCGCGATGACGGCCGTGTCGATGGTGCTCACCCTCGCGGTGGTGGTGATGTGGCTGGGCACCGCGGTGCCGTGGCCGGTCGCTCTGGTCGTCGGTCTTGGGATCGACGGGGGATGGCTGGCCACCCTCGCCTATGAACGCCGGCTCGCTGCCCAGGGTGACCACAACCGGGCCGTGACCGCCGTCGGCTGGTCCTTCGGCGCCCTCGCTGCCGGTGTCCTCATCGCCCACGCGCTCACGGCGGAGGAGTCGGCCGGGGCGTGGCTGGCGGTGGCGTGGCTGCCGATCGCGGCCAAAGCCCTGTGGCTCGTGCACGGCCTGTGGGAGCAAACGGCGCTCACCCCGGCCGCGTTGGATGCGATCCGCGGGATTCAGCAGGAGGCGCGGGATGAGGCGGCCGTGGCCCGTGCCCGGTTGCGGGCGGAGGCGGCCACGGAGGAGACGCGGTTGACGGCCGTCACGGAGGCCGGGGCGCGCGTCGCACGCGTCCAGGCCAAGACCGCACAGACGCTCTCGTCGGCGTGGTCGACGCTGGAGACGGCCCGCGCGGGCGAGGAGACCGGCAGGGCGCTGACCAGCGTGACGAGCCGCGTCACACCCGGTGTCACGCCCCGGTGGGAGCTGCCGGTGTGGGGGCCGTCCGAGTCGCTCACGTCCCGCTCGCTGGAGGCCGCACCCGGGCTCACCGATGAGGCGCTGGACGCGCTTGTCGACGAGATCCGCCGCAGCGAGACGCCGGCTCTGTCGTACCGGGAGATGGCCGCCCGGTTCCGGGCCGCCGGGCACTCCGCATCCGAGGTACGCCTTAGGGCCGCGTGGAAGCGCGTCGCGTGATGGGGACGCTGCCGGTGTACCGGTGGCGCCTCGCCCCGGACGGTTACGCCACCCGCCGCCAGTTGCGCGCGTTGGGCCTGCGGCCCGGGGGTCAGGACGTGGCCGCGCAGCTCGAACGCCCCCGCCGCCGGCGCGGCCCGCTGGTCGCCTACCTCTACCGCGTCGACCTCGCGGTGCCGGTCCGGCCGATGACGCCGGCCCGCCGGGCGGCGCTCGCGAAGGCCAACGCCGCGCGCCGCACCTGTCCTGCCTGCCGGCGTGATGCCGGATACGTCATCCCCGCCGCGCTGGGCACGTGCGTGCCCTGCGCCTACCCCGACCCGCACGGGCCGGAAGGGAGCACCCATGAGCAAGGCTGACCTGCGCCGCCTGGACCGCGAAATCCGGTTGACCAGCAAGAAGCTGGAGGCGGTGCGGCGGGGTGAGTTGTGGCCGCTGACCGGCCGCGAGCGCCGCGCCATGCTGCGCGCCGCCGCGAGCGGCACCTACCGCACCGCACGGGGCCGCAGCACCGGCCGCGCCGAGCAGCAGATCGAGTCCACCAGCAACGCCGCCGAGATGCGGCTCACGGCCGAGCTGAACGCCCTGCACGCCGAGCGGCAGCGACTCATCACCGAGGCCGCCCGCGCCAAGGCCGCCAAGCGGTCCTCCGGCTGGTGGTGACCAGCCCATTTCAGTACCGGGGTGGCCGCCTCCCTGCACGGACCCGGCCACCCCGGCTCTCCCTCACTCCCGCCCCCGCCAAGGGGGCAGTCAGGAGACCTCCCAGCATGTCTGAGAACGTCGTTCACCTCCACAAGCACACCGACCCGACCGCCGAACCGGCGACCGCCGACACGGCGACGGTGACCACGCTGACCGTGGTGCCGGACGCGCCGCCCGCGCGGCCGGTGCCGCTGTGGGTGCGCTCCGGCCGCGCCGTGAAGACCGCTGTCACGCACGAGCGGACCCGGGCCGGCGTGCGCGCCGCCGCCCGGCACGGCCTCTACACGGTCAACGGCGGCAGGATCGTGGCCCGCCGGGCGTGGGACGGCCGTACCGGGTCGCGCTACGAGCGGATGATCCGTGCGGCGGAGGCCGCGGGGAACTTGGAAGCCGCGGAGGAGTGGGAGGAGCGCTTGCAGCGCTTCCGCGCTGCTCGCCACCACCGCCGCATGGACCTGCTCCACTCGCCCGTGGACGCCGCCAAGGGCGTAGCCGTGGGCGCGGGTATGGGCGTGGGTGTGCTGGTCGCCCTCGGGGTGGTCCTGGCCATCAGCAGCGGTCAGGCCACGGATGTCATCACCCCGTTGTCCGCGACCATCGACTTCATCGCGCTGCTGATCCGGATCGTTCAGGTGGTGTGGGGCCCGGCCGTGACGATCGGCCCGTTCTTGGCGCTGCTGGCCCTGTGGTCGGTCGGCCGCAAGCAGCACGCCGCACCCGCGTGGGCCCTGCCCGCGAACGTCCGCAACGGCGAGGGGGAGCCGATCACCCCGTCCATCGTGGTCAAGGCCCTGCGCGACCTCGGAGTAC
The DNA here is from genome assembly GCF_984686075.1 of Streptomyces speibonae. NCBI lineage: Bacteria > Bacillati > Actinomycetota > Actinomycetes > Kitasatosporales > Streptomycetaceae > Streptomyces > Streptomyces speibonae. The sequence continues at coordinate 3,388,296 of NZ_OZ480260.1, forward strand.
CCGCCCTCGCGCGAGCCATCAAGGAGATGGGCGACGCCGGCGCGTCCATGCTCGGGCCGATCACCATCGCCGGATGCGGTGTCGAGGTTGACGTGACGTTGCCGTCCGGGGTGTCGACGATCGAGGTACAGAACCGGCGCCGCAAGCTCGCCGAGAACCTCACCCGGCACGAGCACGAGGTGTTCATCACCATCCCGACCGCCGCCCGCACCGTGCGACTGTGGATCGCCGACAGTGGCGCGCTGGACGAGCCGATCGGCCCGTCCCCGCTGGTCACCGACGAGACGATGACCGCCGACTACGCCAAGGGCAAAGCCCCCTGGGGTCAGGACCTGCGCGGGGATGCCGCCGCCCTGTCCCTCTACCAGCGCCACCTTCTCATCACCGGGTTGTCCAACCAGGGCAAGACCGTGGCCCTGCGCTCGCTGGCCCTGTGGCTGTCGCTGGACCGTTCGGTCGAGTTCCTGATTGGCGACCTCAAGGGCGTCGGTGACTGGGCCATGTTCGACGGGCTCGCCACCACGCTGATCCAGGGGCCGACGGATGAGCACGTGATCCAGGTGACCGAGATGGTTGAGGGTGCGGTGGATGAGATGAACCGCCGGATTCAGGCGCCGCCCGGCACCACCTTCCCGGCGCTGATCGTGCTGGTCGACGAGGCACAGATGGCGTTCATGTGTCCGGCCAAGGACGCCGACAAGCGCCCGTACGGGGGTTCCAAGGCGAACTCTCGGTACTTCATGGCCGTGCGGAAGATCCACAATCAGGGGCGTGCGGTGAATGTGCTGATGTGGCAGGGCACGCAGGACCCGACCAACGAGAACCTGCCCAAGCTGGTCCGCGAGGGTGCCCACACCCGCGCCTCGCTCGCCCTGGGCACCGAGTCGCAGGCCCGCATGGCGCTGGGGGACAAGGCTGTCGACGGAGGCGCCGCCCCGAACCTGCTCCGGCCCGGTCTGGACCGGGGCACGCTGGTCGTCGCCTCCGACGGCATCGCCATCCCGGCCGGCCAGTCGTCCATCACGGTGCGCACGCACTACATCAACGACGACGCCGCCACCGCGATCACCGACCGGGCCAAGGCGATGCGCGACGGAGTGACCACCCTGCACGCCATCGAGCGGAGCGAGGATCACGACCCGCTCACCGACATCGCCACCGTCATCGGCGACGCACCCCGCGTGCGCACCAAGGACGTCCTCGCACGGCTCGCCGCACGCAACCCGGGCGCGTACGGCGGCTGGTCGTTCATCGACCTCAAGCGCGTCCTGGACGACGCCGACGCATCGCCCTACAAGTCCGACGGCGTGATGGTCGTCTCCCGCGACCGCGTGGCCCGCGCCCTCGCCAACCGCGACGGAGAAGGTTCCGCTTCCGCCGAATGACGGCAGGGAGCGACCCCCGGACGGGTCAGGGAGACAGGGAGAACTCCCTGAACCCCTCCCTGACCCGCCTCCCTGGCCCTGACCTGCACAGATGATCATTCAGGGAGTCAGGGAGGCCCGCAGGTCACACCCCCGAAACACCCCTCCACACGGCACCCCGAAGAGGGTGCCTCCGCCTCCCTGGCCATCGGCCGGAAGGGATTCCGCATGTTCTCGCGCACCGTCCGAAAGCTCCTCCAGACCATCGCCCAGAACGACACCGGCGATGGGGTCCTGTTCGTCTCCGCTCCCTATGGCCGCTGGCAGATGGCGGGGTCCACCTACACCGTCAACGACTGCACCTTCCACCCCTTGGCCGCCAACGCCTTCATCGACATCGGCGACGGTCGCACCGACCCGGTGAAGGTGACCGCGGCCGGCCGTGCCTACCTGGCTGGAGGCGCCAAGTGAACGAGCCCACCTCCTACCACCGGTCCATGCCCGTCGAAGTCCACCAGCCAATCCCGCTCCCGCCCGCCGTGCCCGCCGCGACGCCGGTCGTGCCCGTGCAGCCGAACGCCGTTCCGGCGGTGGCGAGCATCGTCCTCCCGGACGGCCGCATCGTCACCGGCTACGCCATCGAGCACCCCCAGCCTGCCCCGGTCACGGCCAAGCCGGCCGTCTCCCGCACCGCGGTGAACGTCGCCCTCGGAGGCGTCGGGTTCCTCGCAGTGTGCGGCGGACTGCTGCTGCTCACCTCGTTCATCGCCGCCCTGACCGCGTTCATCGGTCAGCTCATCATCCTCGCCGCCGTCATCTTCGGCGGGTGGATCGCCGTCCAGGTCCTCAGCACGAGCAGCCACAAGGGCGGCACCACCGTCAACATCCGTCGGGCCGTGATCAAGCGCAACCACTTCCACAGCTAGCTACGCCAAGGGCGACCGCCCCTCTCGCCAAAGATGCGCGGTCGCCCTTGTCACCCAGCACCCTGCAACAGGACTGGAGACCTCCAGCATGACCCAAGACCCCCGATCCGCGCTGCTGCATGCAGCACTGGACGCCGCAGCGCGCGGCTGGCACGTCTTCCCGCTGCGTCCCGGGACTAAGCGGCCCGCCCTGCACGGCGAGAAGACGTGCACCCGCACCGGGCCGTGCGCGAGCGGGCATCGGAAGTGGGAGCAGCGTGCCACCACCGACCCCGGCCGCATCCGCGCCGCGTGGTCACAGGCGCCGTTCAACGTCGGGATCGCTACCGGCCCCTCAAGGCTGGTCGTGGTCGACCTGGACGTGCCCAAGGACAAGGGCAGTTCGGACGCGCCTGACGGCGCGGCAACCTTCGCAGCGCTCTGCGAGCGCGCCGGCCACCCCGTCCCTGACACCTACCGGACCCGGACCGCGAGCGGCGGGACACACCTGTACTTCACCGCCCCGCCCGGCATGCGGCTGACCAACACGGCAGGCAGCATCGCCGCGTTGGTCGACACCCGCGCGCATGGCGGCTACGTCGTCGCAGCGGGCAGCATCACCCCCGCCGGGCGGTACGAAGCTCTGTGCGCCCCTGTGGCCGCCGCTCCGCCCGGATGGCTGCTGAGCATCCTCCGACCGACCCCCAAGCCCGCACACGCGCCCACAAGGACCGTGGTGGGGCAATCCCGCCGATACGCGGATGTAGCGCTCGCCAACGAGACCCGGAACGTCGCCACCGCCGCCGACGGGACCCGTAACGCCACGCTGCTGCGGGCCGCCCGCGCCCTGGGACGGCTGATCGCGTCCGGCGACCTCCCCCGCCCCCAGGTTGAGCAGGCTCTTAGAGAGGCGGCGGCCGGCAACGCCACACAGTCGCAGCGCTACTACGACGACGTGATCCGGCGGGGCCTGGACTGGTCCATCGCCCACAACCCGACCCGCGGGCGTGCGGCATGACCACCCCTCCCCCTCCTAAGAGCCTCACCGGCACCCCGACCGGCCCGCGCGACGCCGAACCGGGCAGCGGCCGACCGACCGTGGGCGAGCCGAAAGGCGCCGCCCGCAAGGGCGTCCCTTCTGCTGTTCGCCCTGACCCGGGCCAGAGCGACGGACGGTTCCCCGTGGCGTGGCTGCACATCAGCGCGCCCAAGGGCGCCGTGCCCACCGCGACCTCACGCTGCCTGTACGGCCGTGACCGCAGCGCCGTCGGACACCGCCGCGTGCTCGCCCTGATCACCGACCACGAAGCGCACCGCACCACCTGCCCGCTCCGCACCGCCCAGGAAGGGAGGCACGCGGCATGACCGAGCCCACCGCCACCGAGGAACTGCCACCGCCGTCCAACCCCCTGGCCGTTGCCCGCCGCCTCCTGCCCGACTGGCAGACCGAGGACGGACAGCTTGTGTGCCGACGCTGGCGGGCATCGTGGATGCGCTGGAACGGCGCTTGCTGGCGCGAGACGGACGAAGCCCAGATCCGCGCCGCCATGTACACCCGACTTGAGCACACGGTCTTCCAGACCCCCGGCAAGGACGGACAGCCCGAGGAACGCGACTGGGCACCGACCAAGCAGAAGATCGGCAACCTGCTTGACGCCCTCGGGGCCATCACCCTGCTGCCCACCGACACCGACGCCCCCGCCTGGATCGACGACCAGGGTGACACCGGGCAGGACCACGGCCCCATCGTGGCCTGTGCCAACGGGTTGCTACGCATCCGGGACCGGGCCCTCCTGCCGCACGGCCCCGGGTTCTTCAACCTGGTCTCCGTGCCGTTCGCCTACGACCCCGACGCCACCGCGCCCACCTGGGAACGGTTCCTCGCGCAGGTCTGGCCCGAGGACCCCGAAGCCATCGCCGCGCTTCAGGAATGGTTCGGCTACGTCCTGTCCGGCCGCACCGACCAACAGAAGATCCTGCTCATCGTCGGGCCGTCCCGGTCCGGCAAGGGCACCATCGCCCGAGTGCTCAAAGAGCTGGTCGGACGAGAGAACCTTGCCGGTCCCACCCTCGCCGGACTGGGCACGAACTTTGGCCTGTCCACCCTGGTCGGCAAGCCCCTTGCGGTGATCTCCGACGCCCGCCTGTCCGGCAACGACAACAGTCAGGTCGTCGAGCGGCTGCTCACCATCTCCGGCGAAGACACCATCGACATCGACCGCAAATACCGCGCGGTCTGGACTGGCAAGCTACCCACCCGGCTTGTCGTCCTGTCCAACGAACTACCGCACTTCGGCGACTCCTCCGGCGTCATCGCAAGGCGGTTCATCCTCCTCAGCATGCGCACGTCGTGGCTGGGCAAGGAAGACCCCACCCTCTTCGACCGGCTCACCGCCGAGATGCCCGGCATCTTGAACTGGGCACTGGAAGGACTCGCCCGCCTCCAGAGCAACGGCCGGATCACCGAACCCCCCTCCAGCCGCGAAGCCATGACCACCATGCAGGACACCGCCTCACCCACCAGCGCGTTCATCCGCGAACGCTGCACCACCGGACCCACCTGCTCCGTGCCCGTGGAAGCGCTGTGGACGGCCTGGCGGGACTGGGCCGAGGACAACGGCGTACGCCCCGGCACCAAGCAGGTCTTTGGCCGCAACCTGCTCTCCGTCATCCCCCAACTCAGCCGCTCCCGGCCCCGCGACGCCTACGGCCGCCAGGTGATCACCTACAGCGGGATCACACTGAAGCTGTCCGAACCACATTTGCCTGAGTCGCGACTCACCGCGTCTCAAGACCCCTCTGAGAGCCGCTGAGTGCCGCTGAGTGCCGCTGAGTCGCGACTCAGAGGAATGTGGTTCCAACTCACCCCGACCGCTCCGCCCTTCGCTGAGGAGTGCCATGGCCCGCCCCAAGATGCTCAAGCTCCCCGAAGTCCTCGAAGAGATCGAGATGAGCCGCGCCGCCTTCTACCGCATGCGCGCCCGCGGCAAGGCCCCCAAGCTCATCAAGCTCCCCAACGGGCATATCCGCTGCCGTCGCACCGACCTTGACGCCTGGTGGGCGTCCATCGAAGACGCAGCCTGACCATCACCGCACAAGAAACGAGGGGCCCGCTTCTGGCGGGCCCCTCTGGAGTTCCCATGGCACTGACCTACGACGTTCGTCTGTACTCCATCGAGATCCGCAAGGAGCGGCCCAAGCCCTACCGTGTGCGGTGGCTGGTAGGGACGCGGAAGCACTCCAAGAGCTACACGCTCAAAGTTCAGGCTGAAGGGCGCCGGTCCGAACTCATGGCCGCCGTGCGACGCGGTGATCAGTTCGACGAGGAGACAGGGCTCCCCGTCTCCGAGCTGCGCGCCAAGCTGGGCTCCATCACCTGGTACGACCACAGCCGCGCATACGTCGATCGCAAGTGGGCGTTGGCGCCGGCCAAGTCCCGGAAGAACTACGCCGACGCGTTGGCGACCATCACCCCCGCCCTCGTGAAGACGCGAACGGGGATGCCGGACGCCGCCCTCATACGGCGTGCGCTCTACGGGTGGGCGTACAACCGGAACCGTTGGGGCGAGACTCCCCCGGACGACGTGGCCCGTGCCCTCTCCTGGGTCGCCAAGCACTCGTTGCCCGTGTCTGCTCTGGAGGACCCCGCGACCGTACGTCTGGCGCTTGACGCGCTCTCCCTGCGACTCGATGGCAAGGAGGCGGCGCCACGGACCGCGAAGCGTAAGCGGGCCTGCCTGAGCGACGTTCTCGGGCTCGCCGTGGAAGAGCAGTACTTCACCATGCCGGTGAACCCGATCAATGCCGTGAAGTGGACCGCGCCCAAGTCGGTGGAAGAGGTCGACCCCGAGAGCGTCGCCAACCCGCGGCAGGTCCGCGCGCTGCTGGCGGGAGTGCGCGAGCAGGGACCACGCGGGCGGCACCTGGAAGCCTTCTTCGGGTGCTTGTACTACGCGGCTATGCGGCCAGCCGAGGCCGCCGCGCTGCGCGCGAGCCAATGCCACCTCCCGGAAACGGGGTGGGGGACGCTCACCCTGCGACAGGGGATCGTCCGGGCCGGACGGAGCTGGACCAACGACGGAACGGCGCATGAGGCACGTCACCTCAAGGCCCGCGCCAAGAACGACTCCCGTCCGGTCCCTATCCCGCCCCACTTCGTCCGGCTGCTGCGCGAGCACATCGCCTCTCAGGGCACGGCGCCCGACGGTCGGCTCTTCCGGACGAACCGGGGCGGTCTGCTGCAAGAGACCGGCTACGGCGAGGTCTGGGCCAAAGCCCGGAAAGACGTGCTGAGCGACGCTGAGACGGCCTCGCTGCTGGCCCGCCGCCCGTACGACCTCCGACACGCCGGAGTCTCGTTCTGGCTCAGCTCCGGAGTGGACGCGATGGAATGCGCGCGTCGGGCAGGCCACAGCATCGCCGTGCTGCACAAGGTGTACGCCAAGGTTCTCGACCAGACGCGAGAGCACGCGAACAGCCGGATCGATGCGGCCCTGAAGGAGTGGAACGAACCGGAGTGATCACGCTCACCCTCGGGGGACACCTGGGGGACACGCACTGATCGAGGGTGGGATACGGGCGGTACGAGGTGAGACACGCCCACGCCGCGCGCGCCGGAAATCGAACGGGATACTGCATGAAGAAACCTCCTCTGACCAGTGCTGTTCACTGGTCAGAGGAGGTTTCCCTCAGCGTGGCGGCGCCAGGATTCGAACCTGGGAAGGCTGAGCCGGCAGATTTACAGTCTGCTCCCTTTGGCCGCTCGGGCACACCGCCGGGGTTGCCGCCTTGTACCGCCTTGCGGCGGTGCTCCGTGGCAACGACGTAAACAATACCCGATGGGCAGGGGTGCTTCGCCACCCGATTGATCGCCGCCCGGGGGCCGGCGGGTGACTAGGCTGGCCCGGATGCGGTCCGGGGCCGATGCCGTGCTCGGGGGCCGTCCATCCATGCCGGTACGCATTCGGTGCGCAGCCCGATACGCACCCTGATCCAAGGAGCCACAGGACATGGCCGACTCCAGTTTCGACATCGTCTCGAAGGTCGAGCGGCAGGAGGTCGACAACGCCCTCAACCAGACCGCCAAGGAGATCTCGCAGCGCTACGACTTCAAGGGCGTGGGTGCCTCGATCTCGTGGTCCGGGGAGAAGATCCTCATGGAGGCGAACTCCGAGGACCGGGTGAAGGCCGTCCTCGACGTCTTCCAGTCCAAGCTGATCAAGCGGGGCATCTCGCTGAAGGCCCTGGACGCGGGTGAGCCGCAGCTCTCCGGCAAGGAGTACAAGATCTTCGCGTCGATCCAGGAGGGCATCTCCCAGGAGAACGCCAAGAAGGTCGCGAAGATCATCCGGGACGAGGGCCCGAAGGGTGTGAAGGCGCAGGTGCAGGGCGACGAACTGCGGGTGAGCTCGAAGAGCCGGGACGACCTCCAGACCGTCATCGCCCTGCTCAAGGGCAAGGACTTCGACTTCGCGCTGCAGTTCGTGAACTACCGGTAGGACGCGGACGACAGGGGTGGGCACCCGCGCGGTGCCCACCCCGTCTCAGTTGCGCGAGTGGCCGAACAGGATGCGGTAGGCGACCAGGAGGACCAGCGCGCCGCCGATCGCGGCGACCCAGGTGGTGCCGTCGTAGAAGTCCTTGGTGATCGGGTGGTCGAACCAACGGGCGGAGATCCAGCCGCCGATGAACGCTCCGGCCACGCCGATCAGTGTCGTGCCGATGAGTCCGCCCGGGTCGCGGCCGGGCAGCAGAAACTTCGCCACCGCCCCGGCCAGCAGCCCCAAAATGATCCAGCTGATGATCGTCATGCCGTGCACCTGCCCTTTTCTTGCTGCCTTTGCACCTCCAAGACGTGCCACGTCCATGTGCCGGTTGCACAGGGCCAGTAGGGTCCGGTCCCGTGACAGGAACGACCAGCCCTGAACTGCGCCGCACGCTCGGCCTGGGCGACGCCGTGGTCATCGGACTCGGCTCGATGGTGGGAGCCGGGATCTTCGCCGCTCTGGCACCCGCCGCGCACGCGGCCGGTACCGGGCTGCTCCTGGGGCTCGCGGCCGCTGCCGCGGTCGCCTACTGCAACGCCACCTCGTCGGCCCGCCTCGCCGCGCGGTACCCGGCCTCGGGCGGCACGTACGTGTACGGACGGGAGCGGCTCGGGGACTTCTGGGGCTACCTCGCGGGCTGGGCCTTCGTGGTCGGGAAGACGGCCTCCTGCGCGGCGATGGCGCTCACCGTGGGCGCGTACGTCTGGCCGGGTCGCGCGCACGCCGTGGCGGTCGCCGCCGTGGTGCTGCTGACCGCGGTGAACTACGGCGGTGTCCGGAAGTCCGCGTGGCTGACGCGGGCGATCGTGGGTGTGGTCCTGGCGGTCCTCGCTTCCGTGGTGGCCGGGTGTCTGACGTCGGCGGAGGCCGATGCCGGGCGGCTGGACATCGGGCTGACGGGCGGGGCCGGCGGGGTGCTCCAGGCCGGCGGTCTGCTGTTCTTCGCCTTCGCCGGGTACGCCCGTATCGCGACCCTCGGTGAGGAGGTCCGGGATCCGGCGCGCACCATTCCGCGGGCGATCCCGCTGGCCCTCGGCCTCGCGCTGGTCGTGTACGCGGCCGTTGCGGTGGCCCTCCTGTCGGTACTGGGGGCGCGGGAACTCGGTGAGGCCACCGCGCCGCTCGCCGACGCGGTGCGTGCCGCCGGGGTTCCGTGGCTCGCCCCGGTGGTGCGGGCGGGTGCGGCGGTGGCCGCTCTGGGCTCGCTGCTCGCCCTGATCCTCGGGGTGTCGCGGACGACGCTCGCCATGGCCCGGGACCGGCATCTGCCGGGCGCCCTGGCCGCCGTCCATCCGCGGTTCCGCGTGCCCCACCGCGCGGAGCTCGCGGTGGGTGCCGTGGTCGCCGTGCTGGCCGCCACGGTGGATGTGCGGGGTGCGATCGGCTTCTCCTCCTTCGGTGTGCTGACGTACTACGCGGTGGCCAACGCGTCGGCCTGGACGCTCGATGCGCGGCCGGTGACGCGGGTGGTGCCGGCGGTGGGGCTGGCCGGCTGTCTGGTGCTGGCGTTCTCCCTGCCGTGGGTGTCGGTGGCCGCGGGCGCCGGGGTGCTGCTGGCGGGCGTGCTGGTGTACGCCGTGCGCAAGGGCGTGACCGGCGCACGGTGACCGGCGGTCGGCAGCCGGCCGGCAGGCGCGGCGGCCGCAACTGCTCGTGGTGGGTCATGGGTTCAGCATGCGGGCCGCGCCCGATCGCCGTGCGGGCCTGTGGACAACTCCGGGGTCGTGGACAACCCCGGGTGGCACCCGGCGCTACCAGCGGTCGGTGAACGCCTGGTCCGTCCGCACGATTTCGCGGCCCAAGGGGAACAGCGAGACCGGGATCAGCTTGAAGTTGGCGATGCCGAGCGGGATGCCGATGATCGTCACGCACAGGGCGATGCCGGTGAGGACGTGCCCGAGGGCCAGCCACCACCCGGCCAGCAGCAGCCACAGGATGTTGACGAGGAAGGAGGGGGCGCCCGCGTCCCGGCGTTCGACCGTCGTGTATCCGAAGGGCCACAGGGCGTAGACGCCGATACGGAAGGCGGCGATGCCGAACGGGATGCCGATGATCGTGATGCACAGCAGCACGCCGGCGAACAGGTAGCCGAGGAACAGCCACAAGCCGCTGAAGACGAGCCAGATGAGATTCAGGATGGTCTTCACTGGTGGTGACCTGCCAACTTCTCGAGCCGGGCGATACGTTCCGCCATCGGCGGGTGGGTGGAGAACATCTTCGCGAGTCCCTGTCCCGGACGGAAGGGATTGGCGATCATCATGTGGCTGGCCGTCTCGATACGGGGTTCGGGAGGCAGCGGAAGCTGCTTGGTGCCGGTTTCCAGTTTGCGCAGGGCGGAGGCGAGGGCGAGCGGGTCGCCGGTGAGCTGGGCGCCGGAGGCGTCGGCCTCGTACTCCCGGGAGCGGCTGATGGCCAGTTGGATGAGGGACGCGGCGAGCGGCCCGAGGATCATGATCAGCAGCATGCCGAGCAGGCCGGGACCGTCGTCGTCGTCCGAGCGGCCGATGGGGATCAGCCAGGCGAAGTTGACCAGGAACATGATCACGGAGGCGAGGGCGCCGGCGACCGAGGAGATCAGGATGTCGCGGTTGTAGACATGGCTGAGCTCATGGCCGATGACGCCGCGCAGCTCCCGCTGGTCGAGCAGGCGCAGGATGCCTTCGGTGCAGCACACCGCCGCGTTGCGCGGGTTGCGGCCGGTGGCGAAGGCGTTGGGGGCCTCCGTCGGGGAGATGTACAGGCGGGGCATGGGCTGGCGGGCCTGGGTGGAGAGCTCGCGGACCATGCGGTACAGCCCGGGGGCCTCGAACTCGCTCACCGGGCGGGCGCGCATCGCCCGCAGGGCCAGCTTGTCGCTGTTCCAGTACGCGTACGCGTTGGTGCCCAGCGCGATCAGGACGGCGACGACGAGCCCCGTGCGGCCGAAGAAACTGCCGATGACGATGATGAGCGCGGACAGCCCCCCGAGGAGGACTGCGGTCCTGAGCCCGTTGTGCCGGCGGTGCACGGTACGCCCTCCAAGTCGTGCGGCAGGGGAACCCTTGCTTGCTGATCCTCTTGCGACCTGCGCTGTCCACTGGTCCGGTGGTGTCACGTCCAGTGGACCCTCCCGTACCGGTCAACGCCAGGCGAAGAGCACTAGTTCCCTTGTGCGCGCCGTGCCGCGTGTCACCCGTCCGGGTGAAGACCGCCCCGGCGGTCTCCGGCCGGGGTGCCCCGGTGGGCTCAGAACAGCCCGGTGGCGGTGAAGCGGAGGACCAGCTGGGGGGCGCCGGACAGGGCGACGCCGGCGACGCCGGTCAGGGCGATCGCGGCGGTGAGGGGCGCGGGGACGCGGTGCCGGACCGGCTCGCCCTCGGGGGCGCGGAAGAGCAGCGCCGTCCAGTGGAGGTAGTAGACCAGCGCGATGACGACGTTGACGGCCATGACGACGGCGAGCCAGCCCAGGCCCGCGTCGACGGCGGCGGCGAACACCGTGACCTTGGCGAAGAGGCCGATGATGCCCGGCGGGAGTCCGGCGAGGCAGAGCAGGAAGAAGCCCAGGAGCAGGGCGGTGAGCGGACTGGAGGCGTACAGGCCGCGGTAGTCGGCGACGCGGTTGCGGCGGTGCGCACGGCCGACGAGGGCGGCCACCGCGAAGGCGCCCAGGTTCACGGCGCCGTACATGAGGGCGTAGGCGAGCGTGGAGCCGATCGCCTTCTCGGCGTCGTCGGAGTACGCGGCGGCGGCGATCGGCACCAGGAGGTAGCCGGCCTGGCCGACGGAGGACCAGGCGAGCAGGCGTACCGCGCTGTACGCGCGCGTGGACCGCTGGCGCAGGGCGCCGACGTTGCCGGCGGTCATGGTGAGGGCGGCCAGCACGGCGAGGGCGGGGCCCCATACGTCGGCGTAGGAGGGCAGGGCGACGACGGTGACGAGGATCAGGCCGGAGAAGCCGACGGCCTTGCCGATGACGGACAGATAGGCGGCGATCGGCAGGGGGGCGCCCACGTAGGTGTCGGGGACCCAGAAGTGGAAGGGGACGGCGGCCGTCTTGAAGGCGAAGCCGACGAGGGTGAGGACGACACCGGTCTGCGCGAGCGTGTGGAACTGCCCGTCGACGGTCTGGATCCGCTCGGCGACGAGGGTGAGGTGGAGGGTTCCGGTGGCGGCGTAGACGAAGCTGATGCCGAGCAGGCTGACCGCGGTGGCGGTGACCGAGGACAGGAAGAACTTCAGGGCCGCCTCGGACGACTTGCGGTCGCCGTGCCGCAGCCCGACGAGGGCGAAGGCGGGCAGGGAGGCGACCTCGAGGGCGACGACGAGGGTCGCGAGGTCGCGGGAGGCGGGCAGCAGGGCGGCGCCGGCCGCGGAGGAGAGGAAGAGGAACCAGTACTCGCCCTCGGGGAGCCGCTTGTTCTCGTCCTTCAGGGCGGTCACCGACAGCAGGGCCGCGAGGAGGGCGCCGCCGAGCACCAGGAGCTGGATGACGAGGGTGAAGCGGTCCGCGGTGTAGCTGCACACGCCGTCGTCGCCGACCAGGCAGAAGGTGCTGCGGTCGGCGTCGAGCAGGGGCAGCAGCGCCAGCGTGGCGGCGGCGAGTCCGGCCACCGAGACCAGGCCGAGCAGAGGTTTGCGCTTCTCGCTGACGAACAGGTCGGCGACGAGGACGACGAGTCCGACGACCGCCGTGATGGTCGGCGGGGCGATGACCGGCCAGTCGACGGACTGGACGAGTGAGCTCATCGGGTGCCTCCTGCGAGGAGCTGCTGCACGGCCGGGTCGGTCAGTCCGAGGAGGGCCCTGGGCCACAGTCCGGCGGCGACGGTGAGGACGACCAGCGGGGTCCAGGCCGCGAATTCGTAGGAGCGCACGTCGGTGTACTTCGGGACGTCCGGGGGGACGGCGCCCATGCAGACCCGGCGGACCACGACCAGCAGGTAGGCGGCGGTCAGCAGGGTGCCGAACACGCCGATCGCCATGAAGGTGAGGAAGGCGGGGCGGCTGAGCCCCCCGGCGGGGTCGAAGGCGCCGAACAGGGCGAGCATCTCGCCCCAGAACCCGGCGAGGCCCGGCAGGCCCAGGGAGGCGACGGCGGCGAAGGCGAGCAGGCCGCCGAGGCGCGGGGCCCTGCCGTAGAGGGCGGCGCCGGTCTCCTTCGCGAGGGCGTCGAGGTCGGTGCTGCCGGTGCGCTCCTTCAGCCCGCCGACCAGGAAGAACAGCAGGCCGGTGATGAGGCCGTGGGCGACGTTGGCGAACAGGGCGCCGTTGACTCCGGTCGGGGTCATCGTCGCGATGCCGAGGAGGACGAAGCCCATGTGGCCGACGGAGGAGTAGGCGATGAGGCGTTTGAGGTCGCCCTTCGCCCCGCGCCTCGCCAGGGCCAGGCAGGCGAGGGATCCGTAGATGATGCCGACGACGGCGAACGCGGCAAGGTACGGCGCGAAGGTGCGGAAGCCGTCGGGCGCGGCGGGCAGCAGGATACGGACGAAACCGTAGGTGCCCATCTTCAGCAGGACGCCGGCGAGCAGGACCGAGCCGACCGTCGGCGCGGCGGTGTGGGCGTCGGGCAGCCAGCTGTGCAGGGGCCACATCGGGGTCTTGACCGCGAGCCCGATCCCGATCGCGAGAACGGCGGTGACCTGCACGGATGCGGTGAGGGACCGGCTGTTGTCAGTGGCGAGTGCCACCATGTCGAATGTGCCCGCGGTGCTGCCGAGCAGGAGCAGGCCGAGCAGCATGACCACGGAGCCGAGCAGCGTGTAGAGGATGAACTTCCAGGCGGCCTCGGCCCGGCCCTCGCCGCCCCAGCGGGCGATGAGGAAGTACATCGGGATGAGGACCATTTCGAAGGCGAGGAAGAACAGGATCAGGTCGAGGACGGCGAAGGTGGCGAGGGTGCCGGACTCGAGGACGAGCAGCAGGGCGACGAAGGCCTTGGGGGCCGGGCCCGTGGGCGGTTTGAAGTACGAGTAGAGGGCGCTGAGGAAGGTCAGCAGCGCGGTCAGGACCAGAAGGGGGAGGGAGATGCCGTCGGTGCCGAGGTGGATGCGCACGTCGAGTGCGGGGATCCAGCTGATGTCGGTCGTGGCCTGCATCTTCGACGGATGGTCGTGGTCGAAGCCGAGCGCGAGGGCGATCGCCGCGAGGAGGACCGCGCCGGTGACGGTCACGCCGTGGCGGAGCGCGGCCTGCTCGGGTGACTTCCCCTTCAGTCCGGGCGGGGCCGGCAGGAGAGCGGCGGCCGCGCCGAGGAGCGGGCCGACGACGAGGAATGCCAGAAGGAACTGCATCACGGACTCGTTGATATCGATCACGCCTGCTCACGCTCCCGTGGCGGCGAGTACGGCGGCGACCGCGAGGACGACGGTGCCGGCGAGCAGCGCGCTCACATAGGTCTGCAGATTGCCGGTCTGGGCCCGGCGGACGGCGGCGCCGAGCCAGCGGGGCAGGGTGCCCGCGCCGCGTACGTAGGTGTCGACGACCTCGCGGTCGAGGAACCGTACGAGGCTCGCGCCGGCCCGGACCGGGCGGACGAAGAGGGCCGAGTACACGGCGTCCAGGTGGAAGCCGGCGGCCGCGTGCCGGTGCAGTGGTCCGAGCAGCAGCCGTCCGGGGTCCGAGGGGTCGGGTGCGTACGCGATGTCCCCGTAGGCCGGTTCGTGGCTCGCGATGGCCTCGGCCTCGACCCGGGCGGCGTCGCCCTCGGGATGGGCGGCCACGGCGCCGAGGGGGACGCGGGCGGCCGCGTGGGCGGTGGTGTGCCGCCACGTGGCGTAGGTGACGATGCCGCCGACCAGGGCCACGCCCGTGCCGAGCACGGAGGTGGTGAGCGTCGGGGTCAGGTCCCGGCCGTCGAACCAGTCGGGCAGCACGCGGAAGGCGAGGCCGCCGAGCGCGAGGGACGGCACGGCGAGCACCCACAGCACCACGGTCATGGTCAGCGGCTGCCTGCCGTGGTCGGGGGCCTCGGTGCCGTGGCCGCGGAAGGCCAGCAGCCACAGCCGCATCGCGTACGCCGCGGTGAGCAGGGCGGTGACGAGACCGGCGAGGAGGACGATCCAGCCCGCCGCGGCGGGGGCGTGTCCGGTGTGGCCGGTGACGACGTGTTCGGCGGCCCCGAGGACGGCCTCCTTGGAGAAGAAGCCGCTGAACGGCGGGATCGCGGCGAGCGCGAGGAGCGCCACGGTCATCGTCCAGTAGGCGTCGGGGACGCGGTCGCGCAGGTGGCCCATGCGGGACATGGCGGCCAGCGAGTTGGTGCCGGCGGCGTGGATGATCACGCCGGCGGCGAGGAACAGCAGCGCCTTGAAGGCACCGTGGGACAGGAGGTGGAAGACGGCGGCGCCGCGGTCGGCGACGGCGAGGGCGCCGGTCAGGTAGCCGAGCTGGCCGATCGTCGAGTAGGCGAGGACCCGTTTGATGTCGTCCTGGGCGAGGGCGGCGAGCGCCGAACCGGCCATGGTGACGGCGGCCATGACGGCGAGGACGGTCATCGCGGCCTGCGAGGCCTCGAAGAGCGGAAGGAGACGCGCGATGAAGTAGACACCGGCGGCGACCATGGTCGCGGCGTGGATCAGCGCGGAGACGGGGGTCGGGCCCGCCATCGCGTCCGGGAGCCAGGTGTGCAGCGGGAACTGCGCCGACTTGCCGGCCACGCCCGCCAGGAGCAGCAGGGCGACCAGCGTGGGGTGTTCGATGCCGCCGTTCGCGACGGCGCCGAGGATCCGGGTGATGCGGAAGGACCCGGCGTCGGTGGCCAGGGCGAACAGGCCGATGAGGAAGGGGAGGTCGCCCAGCTTGGTGACCAGGAAGGCCTTGAGGGAGGCGGCGCGGGCCTCGGGGGTCTCCCAGTAGTGGCCGACGAGGAAGTAGGAGCAGATGCCCATCACTTCCCAGCCGACCAGCAGGACCATCAGGTCGCCGGAGTAGACGACCAGGAGCATCGCGGAGGTGAACAGGGAGACCAGGGCGGCGTAGGAGGGGTAGCGCGGATCGTCGCGCAGATAGCCCGTCGAGTAGATCTGCACACAGCCGGCGACGACGGTGACCAGGACGGCGGTCAGCGCGGCGAAGCCGTCGATGTGCAGGGCGAGTTCGACGGGGACCGAGCCGGTCGGGGTGAGCTCGGTGGCGGCGTCCACCGCACCGTCGCCTCCCTGGCGCGCGGCGACCAGGGCGGCCAGTGCGAGCGACACCAGGGTCGGCAGGACGGCGAGCGGGCGGACGAATCCGGGGGCGGTGCGTCCCAGGAGCAGTCCGGCGATCGCGCCGAGGAACGGAAGGAGGGGGACGAGGACGGCGAGGGTGGTCGTGGTCACGCGGTGGCCTCAGCCTTCTCGCCGGCAGCCCGGGGCGCGGGCGCTTCGCGTCCGGTGGCGTCGCTGTCGGGGTCGTCGGGGTCGTGGCCCTCGGCGGTGTCGCGGAGCCGGTCGATGTCCGAGGTGCCGCGGTTGCGGTACACGGCGAGGACGATGGCCAGGCCGATGCCGATCTCGGCGGCGGCGATGGCGATGGTGAACAGGGCCAGCGCCTGGCCGGAGTGGAGGGTGTCCTCGGCGGCCCGGCTGAGCCAGGCGTCGAAGGCGACCAGGTTGAGGTTGACGGCGTTGAGCATCAGCTCGACCGACATCAGGACCAGGATCGCGTTGCGGCGGGCGAGGACGCCGTACAGGCCGGTGCAGAAGAGGAGGGCGGACAGCACGGCGGGGTAGGCGAGGTGCATCAGCGGGCCCCTTCCGAGTCGCGCCGGGTGGCACGCGCACCGGTCGCGGCGCCGTCCTTGGCCTTGCGGGAGAGGACGATCGCGCCGACGAGGGCGGCCAGCAGGAGCACGGAGAGGGCCTCGAAGGGGAGGACCCAGTGCTGGAAGAGGCTCGCGCCGGTCACCTCGGTGGAGCCCGAGGGAGCGCCGTCCAGGTCTATCCAGGTGGTCCGGAAGGCGTCCACGACCACCCACACCAGGGCGGCCGCGGCGGCGACGGAGACGGCGAGGGCGACCCAGCGGTTGCCGGAGTCCGCGTCCGGTGAGCGGCCGATGGGGGCGCGGGTGAGCATCAGCCCGAACAGAAGGAGGACGACCACGGAGCCGACGTAGATGAGGACCTGCACCCAGGCGATGAACTCGGCGGTGAGCAGGAGGTATTCGACGGCGAGGCCGCCGAGCGCGACCACCAGCCAGAGGGCGGCGTGCACCAGTTGCCGGGTGGTGACGGTGATGATCGCGGCCCCGAGGGTGACCAGGCCGACGAGGAGGAAGGCGATCTCCACCCCGGTCGGGGAGAGGAAGCCGTGCGTCTCGGCGGCGGTGGTGGTCGTGGCGTGCGCGGCCGTTCCAGCGGCTGCGGCGAGGGTCACGACTCCTCCTCCTGTTCGGCCTGGGCGGCGGCGAGCTTGTCGGCGGTCTTGCGGGCGGCGGCGAGTTCCTTCGGCTCCTCGGCGCCGGGGTCGAGCGCGGGCGGGGCCGGCACGGTCCACATCCACTCGCGGAGCTTGTCGCGCTCGTGGGTGAGGTCGCGGATGTCGGTCTCGGCGTACTCGAACTCCGGGGACCAGAACAGGGCGTCGAAGGGACAGACCTCGATGCAGATACCGCAGTACATGCACAGGGCGAAGTCGATGGCGAAGCGGTCGAGGACGTTGCGGCTGCGCTCGCGGCCGCCGGGGGTCGGCGCGGGCACCGTCTCCTTGTGGGAGTCGATGTAGATGCACCAGTCCGGGCACTCGCGGGCGCACAGCATGCAGACCGTGCAGTTCTCCTCGAACAGGCCGATCACTCCGCGGGTGCGGGGCGGGAGGTCGGGCTGGGTGTCGGGGTACTGGCCGGTGACGGACTTCTTCGTCATCGTCCGCAGGGTGACGGCCAGACCCTTGGCCAGGCCGGAGCCGGGGAGGGGAGCCATGGTTACCGGATCACCACCTTGACGATGCCGGTGAGGGCGATCTGAGCGAGGGAAAGGGGGACGAGGAGGGTCCAGGACAGCTTCTGGAGCTGGTCCTCGCGCAAGCGCGGGTAGGTGACGCGCAGCCAGATGACGACGAAGGCGAGGACGGCGGTCTTCAGCAGGGTCCAGACCCAGCCGAGCCCGTCGGCGCCCCAGGGGCCGTGCCAGCCGCCCAGGAACAGGACGGTGGTCAGGCCGCACAGGATGACGATGCCCGCGTACTCGGCGAGGAGGAACAGGGCGAAGCGCAGGCCGGTGTACTCGGTGTACGCGCCGAAGATGATCTCCGAGTCGGCGACCGGCATGTCGAAGGGGGGCCGCTGGAGTTCGGCGAGGCCGGCGATGAAGAAGACGAGCGCGCCGGTGATCTGCCAGGGCACCCACCACCACTCGAAGGCATCGAGGATGCCGACGAGGGAGACGGTGCCGGCCGCCATCGCCACGGAGGCGGCGGTGAGCAGCATCGGGAGTTCGTAGGCGAGGAGCTGGGCGGCGGTGCGCAGGCCGCCGAGGAGGGAGAACTTGTTGGCGGAGGCCCAGCCGGCCATGAGCGAGCCGAGGACGCCGACGCCCATGACGGCGAGAACGAAGAACACGCCCGCGTCCAGTACCTGGCCGACCGCGCCCTCGCCCGGGCCGATGGGGATGGCGAGCAGGACGAGGAGGTAGGGCAGGAGGGCGACGGCGGGGGCGAGCTGGAAGATACGGCGGTCCGCGCCGGCCGGGACGACGTCCTCCTTCTGCGCGAACTTCACGCCGTCGGCGATGAGCTGGGCCCAGCCGTGGAAGCCGCCGGCGTACATCGGGCCGAGGCGGCCCTGCATGTGGGCCATCACCTTGTGCTCGGTCTGGCCGACGATCAGCGGGAAGGTGAGGAAGACGACGAACACGACCAGGAGTCGCAGGGCGACGTCCAGCACGTCGTTCACCGCGGGCCTCCTGAGGGGTCTTCGGGGTCGGTGGGTTCGGGGTCCGGTTCGGGCCCGGTGGACGGAGAGCCGCCGGTCCCGGCCGGGGCGTCGGGGGCCGCGCCGTCGCCCCGGCCCTCGGACTCGGGCTCCGGTTCGGGGGCGGACGCGCGGTCCGGCTCGGGGGCGGACGCGCGGTCCGGCTCGGGGCCGGGTGCGGTATCCGGTGCGTCGGCGCGCTCCGGCTCCGGCTCCGTGTAGGCCGGGCGGGCGTGGTGCCAGGGGGCGTCCGGGCTGCGCGGGGTGACGGGCGGCTTCCGGACGGAACGGCCCTCGGCGGGGGCGGACTCGCCGTCCGTCGCGTCCGTCTCCGCCGAGGCGGCGGGCGCGTCCGTACGCTGCGACGCCGAACCCTCGCTCGCGCTCCGGGCCCGCCGCGCCGGACGCGCGCCGGCCTCGGCACCCGCCGACTGACTCACGGACCCCTCCGCCGCGGTACGCGCGCGACGCGGCCCAGCGGCCGCCCGGCCGGAAGCCTCGCCGCCGGGAGCCTGGCTCACCGAACCCTCAGCAGCCGAACGCGAACGGCGCGGCGAAGCCGCGGAAGCCTCGCCGGCGGGCGCCTGACTCACCGAACCCTCCGACGCCTTACCCGCGCGGCGCGCCGGAGCTGCCGAGCCACCGGGAGCCTCCCCGGCGGCGGGCGCCTGACTCACCGAACCCTCAGCAGCCGAACGCGAACGACGCGGCGAAGCCGCGGAAGCCTCGCCGGCGGGAGCCTGACTCACCGAACCCTCAGCAGCCGAACGCGAACGGCGCGGCGGAGTTGCGGGAGTTTCCCCCGCTGCCGACTGGCTCACCGAGCCTTCGGCAGCCGAACGCGAACGGCGTGGCGGATCTGTGGAATCCCCGGAGGGGGGCCGGCCGGCCGAGCCTTGTGATGCCGTGCGGGTGCGGCGTGGGGGGCGGTCGCCGGCTGCCGCCGTGCGGCCCGCGGCGCGGGCCGGGGCCGGGGGGAGCTGGCCCTTCAGCGGGCCCCACTCGTTGGGGTCGGGCACGCCCGGGGGCAGCATCTGGCGGCGGCGGGGGCCGCCGTGCTCGGACTCGCCGGGTTCCTTGGCGCCCGGCCAGGCCTTGGCGACCCGGGCCGCGAGGACGAAGTCCTTGCGCAGCGGGTGGCCCTCGAACCCGTCCGGGAGGAGGAGGTGGTCCAGCCCCGGGTGGTCCGTGAAGTCCACGCCGAACATCTCGTGCGTCTCGCGTTCGTGCCAGGCTGCGCCCGCGTAGACGTCGACGGCGGACGGCAGAGCCGGGGCGTCGTGCGGCACCGTGGTGCGCAGCAGCAGGCGCCGTACCGGAGCCAGGGCGGCGACATGCGCGGCGACGCGGAATCCCGTGCCCGGTTCGTCGACCGCGCTCAGCCAGTCGAAGAAGGTGCAGCCGAGACGGTCGCGCGCGGCCTGGAGGGCGGTGATCCAGGAGGCGGGCGGTACGTCGACGGTCAGGACGCCGTACGACTCCTCGGCCACCGCGTCCGCGCCGAAGAGCTCCTCGGCGCCGGCGGGGAGCCAGCCGGCCGCGGTCATCGCTCCTCCCCCTCACCGGCCGCCGGGGCCGGCGGCCGGACCAGCCCGCTCCGCAGCGCCGCCG
Source organism: Streptomyces speibonae (assembly GCF_984686075.1). Classification (NCBI taxonomy): domain Bacteria; kingdom Bacillati; phylum Actinomycetota; class Actinomycetes; order Kitasatosporales; family Streptomycetaceae; genus Streptomyces; species Streptomyces speibonae. The sequence goes on from NZ_OZ480260.1 coordinate 3,408,592, forward strand.
CCGACGGCCGTTCGCCGCCGGTCGCGTACCGCTCCCCCAGTGACTCCCGGGCGATCTTCTCCTGGAGCTTCAGGATCCCCTGGAGCAGCGCCTCGGGCCGGGGCGGGCAGCCGGGGACGTAGACGTCGACCGGGATGATCTGGTCCACGCCCTTGGTGACGGAGTACGAGTCCCAGTAGGGGCCGCCGCAGTTGCTGCACGCGCCGAAGGAGATGACGTACTTGGGCTCGGGCATCTGCTCGTACAGGCGCTTCACCGCGGGCGCCATCTTGTCCGTGACGGTGCCGGAGACCACCATCAGGTCGGCCTGGCGCGGCCCCGGGGCGAACGGGATGACGCCGAGGCGGATGAAGTCGTGCCGGGCCATCGACGCGGCGATGAACTCGATCGCGCAGCAGGCGAGGCCGAAGTTGAAGACCCACAGCGAGTAGCGCCTGCCCCAGTTGAGGACCACCTTCATCGGCGCGGGGGCGAGCCGGGCCAGCGCGCCGAGCCGCTTCGGCTCCGGAAGCACAACCGGACCGGGGGCGGCGGGGTTCTCGGACGCGGCGGGGTTCTCGGGGGCGGCAGGGTTCACGTCCATGTCAGGACGCCCTTCTTGTATGCGTACAGCAGACCCACGGCGAGGAAGCCGAGGAAGACGAACATCTCCACCAGGGTGGTCGCGCCGTAGCCGTCGGCGGCGAAGACGGTCGCCCAGGGGAACAGGAAGATCGAGTCGACGGCGAAGATCACGTAGAGGAAGGCGTAGACGTAGTAGCGGATCTGGGTGTGGGCCCAGCCCTCGCCGACGGGGTCGACGCCGCACTCGTAGGTCAGGAGCTTCTCGGGCGTGGGGACCACGGGGCGCAGCAGGCGGCCCGCCCCGAAGGCGACGGCGACGAACAGCAGGCCGACGACGGCGAGCAGTCCGACGACCGAGTAGGACTGGAAGTAGTCCGCCGCGACGACGGTCGTTTCCCGCACGTCCGCCCCTCACTCCCTCGGTTCGGCGCCGGGCCCCTGTCCGTCCCGTGCCCTCGAATCCGTGCCGGTGAACGCCGAACGCCCTGGTTCGACGATCTGTACGCACGGGAGTCTAGGCCCTGACAAAAGCCCGGTAAGCAGCCCGTCACCGGTCGGGACGCGCGGGTGGGGTTTTCCCCCGGGTCCGCGGGCGGTCCGCTCCATGGCGCGGGCCCCCCGGCAGCGGGCACCCTGGGCACATGACCGAACCATTCGCGCCCCCGGGCCCGTCCGTGACGGCGGCCCGGCAACCGGCAGGGCACGGCGACGTCCCGCCGCCCGTCCGTTTCACCTACGACGTGCACACCTGGAAGGAGATCGCGCATCTCCTGGCGAACCTGCCGGTGTCGCTCGTCGGTTTCACCTACGCCGTGACCATGCTGGCCACCGGCGTCGGGATGACCCTGACGGTGATCGGGCTCCCGCTGCTCGCCGTGGGACTGATGGGCGCGCGGCTGCTGGGCCGGCTGGAGCGGGCGCGGGCCAGGAAGCTCCTCGGGGTCCATGTGGAGGAGCCGAGCCGGCTGCCGCTGGACGGGCCCGGCGGGTTCTGGCCGCACCTGTGGCTCGCGGTCAAGGACCCGGTGGGCTGGCGCGCGGTGCTGTACGAGCTGATGCGCCTGCCGTGGGGGATCGTCACCTTCGTCGTCACGCTGACGGGCCTGTTCGTGCTGTGGCCGGTGCTGCCGTTCATCGTGCGGGCCCTGGCCAACGCGGACCGGGCGATGGTGCGCGGCCTGCTGTCACCCTCCGACGAGCTGGAGCGGCGCATCGCCGAGCTGGAGTCGGACCGGGGTGTGGTGGTCGACACGGCGGCGGCGGATCTGCGGCGCATCGAGCGGGATCTGCACGACGGGGCGCAGGCCCGGCTGGTCAATCTGGCGATGGGGCTCGGCCTGGCCAAGGAGAAGCTCCTGGAGGATCCCGACGCCGCGGCGTCGATGGTGGAAGAGGCGCACGGCGAGGTGAAGCTGGCGTTGCAGGAACTGCGGGACCTGGCGCGCGGCATCCACCCGGCGGTGCTGACCGACCGGGGCCTGGACGCGGCGCTCTCCTCGGTCGCCTCGCGCTGCACGGTGCCGGTGACGGTGACGGTCGACCTGGACGAGCGCCCGGCCGCCGCGATCGAGGGCATCGCCTACTTCACCGCCTCGGAGCTGCTGCAGAACGTCAGCAAGCACAGCGGCGCCCGGTCGGCGTCGGTGGAGGCCTGGCGGTCGGAGGGCCGGCTCCTTGTGCAGGTCCGTGACGACGGGCACGGGGGTGCGAGCGTGGACGGCGGGACGGGCCTGCGGGGCCTGGCCGAGCGGCTGAACGCGGTGGACGGTCTGTTCGTCGTGGACTCGCCCCGGGGCGGTCCGACGACGGTGACGGCGGAGCTGCCGTGGCGCGACCGTTCCGGCCGGCTCGCCCCGGAGGCGCGCGCGGCCAAGGGGGCCCCGGCCCGCGGCCGGAGGTAGGGAAAACCCCCCGTCCAAGACTGCGACGGACTCCATGGCCCGCCGGCCCGCGGCACAGCAGTCTGGAGATACGACAGCACAGCTCCGGACGAGGAGAAGGACGACGCCGATGGCCACGGAGTACGGAGAGGGCTACGGGTTCCACGCGCAGCCCGGACATCCCGGGAGCGCCGGGGAACGGCGGCACCGGCTGCCGGCCGCGCTGCGGGCGCCGGTCGAGGGGCGCACCTGGCGCGAGCTGGGGTATGTGCTGCTGAGCCTGCCGATCAGCATTCTGCTGTTCACCTACGCGGTCACGATGGTGTCGCTGGGGGCGGGCCTGCTGGTGACGTTCCTCGGTGTCCCGGTGCTGGCGGCGGCGCTCGCCGGCTGCCGCGGCCTCGGGGTGATGGAGCGGGCGCGGGCGCGGGGGCTGCTGCGCCTGGACGTGGGCGAACCGGAGCCGCTGCGGGCCGGGCGGAACGGGCTCATGGGGTGGGTCGGTGCCGTGCTGAAGAGCGGCGCCTCGTGGCGGTCCCTGCTGTACGCGGTGCTGCAGCTGCCGTGGGCGGTGCTGACCTTCTCCGTGACCGTGACGTTCTGGTCGCTGGGCTGGTCGCTGCTGACGTATCCGCTGTGGTTCTGGGTCTTCCCCGTGTACGGCGGGCAGGACGGTCTGCAGCTGTACGGCGACGAGACGCACCAGGTGTATCTGGACAACCCGTTCGAGATCACGGTGACGGCGGGGGTGGGGCTGCTGTTCACGCTGGCCACGCCGTGGATCGTGCGGGCGCTGACGATGGTGGACCGCCTGATGGTGCACGGGCTGCTCGGGCCGTCCCGGCTGGCGACGCGGGTGGTGGAGCTGGAGTCGGACCGCGGGGTCGTGGTGGACACGGCGGCGGCGGACCTGCGGCGCATCGAGCGGGATCTGCACGACGGGGCACAGGCCCGGCTGGTGGCGCTGGCCATGGATCTGGGCCTGGCGAAGGAGAAGCTGCGGGAGGACCCGCAGGTCGCGGCGCAGATGGTGGACGAGGCGCACGGTGAGGTCAAGACGGCCCTTCAGGAGCTGCGGGACCTGGCCCGGGGCATCCACCCGGCGGTGCTGACCGACCGGGGCCTGGACGCGGCGCTCTCCTCGGTCGCCTCGCGCTGCACGGTCCCGGTGCAGGTGGAGGTGGACCTCACTCAGCGGCCCGCGCCGGCCATCGAGGGCATCGCCTACTTCACGGCCTCGGAGCTGCTGCAGAACATCAGCAAGCACTCCCGGGCGACGTGGGCGGCCGTGGAGGTGTGGCGGTCGGAGAACCGGCTGATGCTCCAGGTCGTCGACAACGGGGTGGGCGGCGCCGACACCGCCGAGGGTTCGGGGCTGGCGGGGCTGGCGGAGCGGCTGGACGCGGTGGACGGGATCCTGGTGGTGGACTCCCCGGCCGGGGGCCCCACCCGGGTGACCGCCGAGCTGCCGTGGCGCGCGGAGCAGGCCCGGTGACAGCGGTCCGGAGCATGTGCTGAACGCCTTCCGGAAAGGGCGGGGCGGGTGTGGGCCCGCCTCGCCCTTCCCGGCCGCCCGTGCGGGCCGGCAACCCCGATGACACCCCCAATCGCGTTGCCCCGGCCCGTCCTCCCGGCGGAAGCTGGAATGCTGGAGCTGTGGACGACCGGACCCGTCATACGGACGGGTCCGGCGCGCGGCGTGGGGGGCCGAAATCGTGGAGGACAGGGTGCGGGTGGTCATCGCCGAGGATTCGGTGCTGTTGCGGGAGGGTCTGACCCGGCTGCTGACCGACCGGGGGCACGAGGTCGTGGCCGGTGTCGGGGACGGCGACGCGCTGATCAAGACCATCACCGACCTGGACGGGCGGGGCATGCTCCCGGACGTGGTGGTGGCGGACGTACGGATGCCGCCGACGCACACGGACGAGGGTGTGCGGGCAGCGGTGCAGCTGCGCAAGACGCATCCGGGGGTCGGGGTGCTGGTGCTGTCGCAGTACGTGGAGGAGCGGTACGCCACGGAGCTGCTCGCCGGGTCCAGCCGGGGCGTGGGCTATCTGCTGAAGGACCGCGTGGCCGAGGTGCGCGAGTTCGTGGACGCGGTGGTGCGCGTGGCCGAGGGCGGTACGGCCCTGGACCCGGAGGTCGTCGCGCAGCTGCTGGGACGCAGCCGCAAGCAGGACGTGCTGGCCGGGCTCACCCCGCGCGAGCGGGAGGTGCTGGGGCTGATGGCCGAGGGGCGGACGAACTCGGCGATCGCCAAGCAGCTGGTGGTCAGCGACGGCGCGGTGGAGAAGCACGTCAGCAACATCTTCCTGAAGCTGGGGCTCTCCCCCAGCGAGGGCGACCACCGGCGGGTCCTGGCGGTTCTCACCTATCTCAACTCGTGACCTGCGTCTCTCAACTCCTGACGACGTCACGAAAAGGCCCGGTGGGACGTCTCGAAGTCGTGTCCAAGATGCGAATGACCCGAGGGAGGCGCCCCTTGCGGACGTAGGGTTGATCCGGGGAAGGCCTGCGGGAAGGCCGTCCCGGACAGCCGCCCTCGAGGAGGTCCAGTTCAGTGACCAGCCAGGTCAGCAGCACAGCGGCGCAGGCCGACGGAGCAGTCGTAGGGGAGCAGCGCAAAGCGGCGGGCACCAAGGACGTCCGCCGGCTCGACCGAGTGATCATCAGGTTCGCCGGGGACTCGGGTGACGGTATGCAGCTCACCGGTGACCGTTTCACCTCGGAGACCGCGTCCTTCGGCAACGACCTGTCCACGTTGCCGAACTTCCCGGCCGAGATCCGCGCGCCCGCCGGCACCCTGCCCGGTGTGTCGTCCTTCCAGCTGCATTTCGCCGATCACGACATCCTCACGCCCGGCGACGCCCCCAACGTGCTGGTCGCGATGAACCCGGCCGCTCTGAAGGCGAACATCGGCGATCTGCCGCGCGGTGCGGAGATCATCGTCAACACGGACGAGTTCACCAAGCGGGCGATGCAGAAGGTCGGCTACGACGCCTCCCCGCTTGAGGACGGCTCCCTGGACGGCTACCACCTGCATCCGGTGCCGCTGACCACGCTGACCGTGGAGGCGCTCAAGGAGTTCGACCTGACCCGCAAGGAGGCCGAGCGCAGCAAGAACATGTTCGCGCTCGGGCTGCTGAGCTGGATGTACCACCGGCCCACCGAGGGCACGGAGAAGTTCCTGCGGTCGAAGTTCGCCAAGAAGCCCGACATCGCGGCGGCGAACATCGCCGCGTTCCGCGCGGGCTGGAACTTCGGGGAGACCACGGAGGACTTCGCGGTCTCCTACGAGGTGGCGCCGGCCGCGACGGCGTTCCCGCCGGGTGTCTACCGCAACATCTCCGGGAACCTGGCCCTGGCCTACGGGCTGGTCGCCGCGTCCCGGCAGGCGGACCTGCCGCTGTTCCTGGGCTCCTATCCGATCACTCCGGCGTCGGACATCCTGCACGAGCTGAGCCGGCACAAGAACTTCGGTGTGCGCACCTTCCAGGCCGAGGACGAGATCGCCGGTATCGGGGCGGCCCTGGGCGCGGCGTTCGGCGGGTCACTGGCGGTGACCACGACGTCCGGTCCCGGTGTGGCGCTCAAGAGCGAGACGATCGGTCTGGCGGTGTCGCTGGAGCTGCCGCTGCTGATCGTGGACATCCAGCGCGGCGGCCCCTCCACCGGCCTGCCGACCAAGACGGAGCAGGCGGACCTGCTCCAGGCCATGTACGGCCGCAACGGCGAGGCGCCGGTCCCGGTCGTCGCGCCGCGCACGCCGGCGGACTGCTTCGACGCCGCCCTGGAGGCGGCGCGGATCGCGCTGACGTACCGCACGCCCGTCTTCCTGCTCTCCGACGGCTATCTGGCCAACGGCAGCGAGCCGTGGCGGATCCCGGACCTGGAGGAGCTGCCCGATCTGCGGGTGCGGTTCGCGCAGGGGCCCAATCACGCCCTGGACGACGGCACCGAGGTGTTCTGGCCCTACAAACGCGATCCGCAGACCCTGGCCCGGCCCTGGGCGATCCCCGGCACGCCGGGTCTGGAGCACCGCATCGGCGGCATCGAGAAGCAGGACGGCACGGGCAACATCTCCTACGACCCGGCCAACCACGACCACATGGTCCGCACCCGCCAGGCCAAGGTCGACGGCATCGAGGTGCCGGACGTGGAGGTCGACGACCCGGACGGCTCGGCGCGGGTGCTGGTGCTCGGCTGGGGCTCGACCTACGGGCCCATCACGGCGGCGGTACGGCGGCTGCGGGCCGCCGGGGAGCAGGTCGCCCAGGCGCACCTGCGGCACGTGAACCCCTTCCCGCGGAACCTCGCGGGCGTTCTCGAGGGGTACGACAAGGTGGTGATCCCCGAGATGAACCTCGGGCAGCTGGCCACCCTCGTCCGGGCGAAGTACCTGGTCGACGCTCACTCGTACAACCAGGTCAACGGTATGCCGTTCAAGGCGGAGCAGCTCGCCGCGGCGCTGAAGGAGGCCATCGATGACTGACGCCAACGCGCTGCTCCAGCTCGTCCCCAAGGCCGAGGGCAAGCAGTCCATGAAGGACTTCAAGTCCGACCAGGAGGTGCGCTGGTGCCCCGGCTGCGGTGACTACGCCGTCCTCGCCGCCGTGCAGGGCTTCATGCCCCAGCTCGGTCTGGCGAAGGAGAACATCGTCTTCGTCTCCGGCATCGGCTGCTCCTCCCGCTTCCCGTACTACATGAACACCTACGGGATGCACTCGATCCACGGCCGGGCGCCGGCCATCGCCACCGGCCTGGCCGCCTCGCGCCGGGACCTGTCGGTGTGGGTCGTCACCGGTGACGGCGACGCCCTGTCCATCGGCGGGAACCACCTCATCCACGCCCTGCGGCGCAACGTCAACCTGAAGATCCTGCTCTTCAACAACCGGATCTACGGCCTGACCAAGGGCCAGTACTCCCCCACCTCCGAGGTCGGCAAGATCACCAAGTCGACGCCGATGGGGTCCCTGGACGCGCCCTTCAACCCGGTGTCGCTGGCCATCGGCGCCGAGGCGTCCTTCGTCGCCCGGACGGTCGACTCCGACCGCAAGCACCTCACCGAGGTGCTCCGCCAGGCGGCCGACCATCCCGGCACGGCGCTGGTGGAGATCTACCAGAACTGCAACATCTTCAACGACGGCGCGTTCGAGGTCCTCAAGGACCGGCAGAAGGCCGAGGAGGCGGTGATCCGCCTGGAGCACGGCGAGCCGATCCGCTTCGGCGCTGGGGGCACCTCCCGCTCGAGCGAAGCCGAGAGTGGGGGAGGTGCCAAGGGCGTCGTGCGCGACCGGCAGACCGGTGATCTGAAGGTGGTGGCGGTGACGCCGGAGAACGAGGGGGAGATCCTGGTCCACGACGCGCACTCCGCGTCCCCGACCACCGCGTTCGCCCTGTCGCGGCTCGCGGACCCCGACACCCTGCACCACACGCCCATCGGCGTCTTCCGCTCGGTCGACCGGCCCGTCTACGACACCCTCATGGCCGACCAGCTCGACGCCGCCGTCGAGCAGAACGGCAAGGGCGACCTCGGCGCCCTCCTGGCCGGCGGCGACACCTGGACCGTCGTCGGCTGACCGCCGTCGCGGTTCACCCCGGGCCCGGGCGCTACGGCGTCCGGGCCTCGTCCTGCGCCCGCCGGGCCCCGTCGTACGCCTGCCGGGCGGCGATCACGTCGGCCGTGCGCTTCTCGGTCCACAGGGCCAGGTCGCGCACCTGTTCGGCGGCCTCGCGGCCCAGGCCGGTGAGGGAGTAGTCGACGCGGGGCGGGATGACCGGGTGGGCTTCGCGGTGGACCATGCCGTCGCGCTCCAGCGTCTGGAGGGTCTGGGCGAGCATCTTCTCGCTGACCCTGCCGATCGCCCGGCGCAGTTCGCTGAAGCGGTGCGGGCGATCCAGGAGCTGGATCAGCACGAGGACGCCCCAGCGGCTGGTCACGTGTTCCAGGACCAGGCGGTGCGGGCACATCGCCTCGTTGCCCTCGTCTCTGCTCCGGCCCCCATCACTTACCGCCATGTAGGTACCTTACTTCAAAGTGGGTACTTTCCGGAAGTTAGCGCTACTCCTAGGGTTAGTGACACATCCACCCCTCAAGGAGTTCCCAACCATGAGCATCGTCGTCACCGGAGCCAACGGAAAGCTCGGCCGCCTCGTCGTGGAGCAGCTGCTCCAGAAGGTTCCGGCCGAGCAGGTCACCGCCGTCGTGCGCAGCGCCGAGAAGGGGGCGGAGTTCGCCGGGCGCGGGGTGCGGATCGCGGTCGCCGACTACAACGCCCCCGAGACCTTCGACGGCGTGTTCCAGGCCGGCGACAAGGTACTGCTGATCTCCGGCACCGAGTTCGACAAGGGGCGGGTGGCGCAGCACCGGGTCGTCATCGACGCGGCGAAGGCCGCCGGTGTCGCCCTGCTCGCCTACACCAGCGCCCCGGGGACGCTGACCGCCGCCCTGGCCGACGACCACCGCGGCACCGAGGAGGCGCTGCTCGGCTCGGGCGTGCCCTACGCGCTGCTGCGCAACGGCTGGTACCACGAGAACTACACCGAGAACCTCGCCCCGGTGCTGGAGCACGGCGCGGTGGTCGCCGCCGCCGGCGAGGGCCGGGTCTCCTCCGCCTCGCGGGCCGACTACGCGGCCGCCGCCGTCGCCGTACTGACCGGCGAGGGGCACGAGAACAAGACCTACGAGCTGGGCGGCGACGAGGCGTGGAGCTTCGCCGAGTACGCGGCCGAGCTGAGCCGGCAGACCGGCAGGGAGATCGCCTACAACCCGGTGACGCCCGAGGCGCTCGCCGGCATCCTGGCCGGCGCCGGGGTGCCCGAGCCGATGGCGGCCGTCCTGGCGGGCGTGGACGTCTCGATCGAGAAGGGGGAACTCGTCGTGGACAGCGGCGATCTGTCCCGGCTGGCCGGCCGTCCGACCACGCCGCTCGCCGAGGCCGTCGCCGCCGCACTCAAGGGCTGACCCGGCCGCCGCCCGGAGTCACGGATACCCCGGCACCCCCGCACGTCATGACCGTATGCCGGTACGGACATGACACGCGGGGGTGTCCGGCGTTACCGTCGTCCGGCGGGCGTCGCGTGTATGAGCGGGCGTCGCACGGACACGGCACGCGACAGGCATGAAGGAGGGGCCCGTGACCGGGAAGTCGGCCGCAGAGCGTCGGACAGGACTGTTGAACGGCTTCGCGGCGTACGGCATGTGGGGACTCGTGCCGCTGTTCTGGCCCCTGCTCAAGCCCGCCGGAGCGGTGGAGATCCTGGCCCACCGGATGGTCTGGTCGCTGGTCTTCGTGGCCGCCGCCCTGCTCGTCGTGCGCCGCTGGGCCTGGCTCGGTGAGCTGCTGCGGCAGCCCCGCAGGCTGGCGCTGGTCGCGGTGGCCGCGGCGGTCATCACGGCCAACTGGGGCCTCTACATCTGGTCCGTGAACTCGGGCCACGTCGTCGAGGCCTCCCTCGGCTACTTCATCAACCCGCTGGTCACCATCGCGATGGGCGTGCTGCTGCTGAAGGAACGCCTGCGGCCCGTGCAGTGGGCGGCGGTCGCGGTCGGCACCTCGGCGGTGCTGGTCCTCACCGTCGGCTACGGCCGGCCGCCGTGGATCTCCCTCTGCCTCGCCTTCTCGTTCGCCACCTACGGTCTGGTGAAGAAGAAGGTCGACCTCGGAGGGGTCGAATCGCTGGCCGCCGAGACGGCGATCCAGTTCCTGCCCGCGCTCGCCTTCCTGCTGTGGCTGGGCTCCCGGGGCGAGGCCACCTTCGGCACCGAGGGCACCGGGCACGCGCTGCTGCTCGCCGCCGCCGGCATCGTCACCGCGCTCCCCCTGGCGTGCTTCGGCGCGGCCGCCGTCCGCGTGCCCCTGTCGACGCTGGGGCTGCTCCAGTACATGACACCGGTCTTCCAGTTCCTGCTCGGCGTCCTGTACTTCAAGGAGGCCATGCCGCCCGAACGCTGGGCCGGTTTCGCCCTGGTCTGGCTGGCGCTCACCCTGCTGACCTACGACGCGCTGCGCACCGCCCGCCGGACCGCGCGAGCCCTGGCCGGCCGGCCCGTCACACGGCGGGCGGCTGCCCCGGCCGATGCCGAGGAACGGAGCCCGGGGGAGGTCGCCGCCGTGCCCGCGACGGACACGGCGGCCACGAGGCCGTAGCGGGACCGCGCCACCGGCGGGTCGCGTGGCCGGCCGCCGGGCGTTGTCAGTGCCGGGACCTATAACTGGTGCCATGACACAGACACCGACTCCGGCCGCGCCGGTGCACTGGAAGGTCGTCGTCGACGCGGCCGACCCGCACGCACAGGCAGACTTCTGGGCCGCCGCCCTCCGGTACGTGGTCGAGGACAACAGTGCGCTGATCGGGAAGCTGCTCGCCGCGGGAGCCGTCCCCGCCGAGCTCGTCACCGAGTCCCACGGCCGCCACGCCTGGCGCGACCTCGCGGCGGTACGGCACCCCGACGACCCCTACGACGTGGAGAGCGGAACCGGCCGCGGGCGGCGGCTGCTCTTCCAGCGCGTGCCCGAGAAGAAGACGGTCAAGAACCGGCTGCATCTCGATCTGCACCCGGGCGAGGGACGCCGCGAGGAGGAGCTCGCCCGGCTCGAAGGACTCGGCGCGCGGGTGCTGCGCCGTGTGGAGGAGCCCTCCGGGAGCTGGGTGGTCATGGCCGACCCGGAGGGCAACGAGTTCTGTCTGCACTAGTGCCGCGGCAGGCAACGTTTGCCCGTCAAGGAGCGGCGTCCGGTGCGTGCTCTCGGCGTGCCGGCCGGAAGTCCTCGTACTGGACGTACTTGGGCTTTCGGCCGGTGCGGCGAGAGTGCGTGCCGGGCGTCGCGACGGGGCGAACGTTGCCTGTCGGGGCACTAGGTCCTGTCGGAGCGCGCCCGCCACCGGGGCGGGGCGCGGTCAGGTCTGGAGCGTACGGACGCGTTCCGTCAGGCGGCCCATGCGGGCGCGGGCGGACTCCAGCTCCTCGATCTCGTCGGCGGCGGGGCCGCCCTCGGCGGTGAGCTCGGTCCACAGCGCGATCAGCTCGTGCCCGAGTTCCAGTCCCAGCTGCGGCTCGCGCACCGCGCGCCACGCGGTGGCGGCGCTGCGGACGTTGCCGTAGGCGGCCTCGGTGTCCTGGGTGCGGCGGCAGATCAGGGCGAGGTCGAGGGAGAGCCGGAAGGCGCGCACCGGCTCACCGGCCAGGTAGGCGATGTACGCGGCGAGTTCGCGCAGGCGCAGCACCTCGGGGTGTTCCGGCCCCAGGGTGACCGACGCCTGCTCCACGGTCTCCTCCGCCAGCCGGGCGGCCGAGTCGATGTGTCCGGAGCGGACGGCTTCGTTGACCCGGGCCATCGGCTCGGCGAGGTGGTTCCCGGCGTTCGCGGCCGCGGGCGCGTCGCCGAGCACCGCCTCCGCCACGGCGTCGAACCCGCGCGGCGGGGTGTGCCTGACGTCGGGGTCCGGGTCCGACACGGCGTGTGACCCGGACCCGGTCCCGGTCCCGGGGGCCGGCTGAGGCTCCGGATCGGGGGTGTCCGGCCGCGCGTCCATCGACGGGGGCGGGCCGAACACGCCCGTCGGGGGCGCGACCGTGCCCGGCGGCGTGCCCTCCGCCTGCCCCGGTACGGCCCGCGGCTCGAAGGCCGGTACGACGCCCCGGGGAGCCGGCGGTTCGGGAACCTGGCGCAGGATGTGCGTCGGGCGTTCGACGTACGACTCACTGCCCGGCGCGGGCGCGGATCCCGGTCCGGCCCCGGGTATCGGCTGCGGGCTGTCGTCCCGCGGCTCCCGGCTCCGTGCCGGGGTGATCGGGGCCGGGCGGCCCGAGAAGTGGCTGGAGCCGTCCGGTTCGACCTGGAGGGGGACGACGTACCCGATGCGTTCGTCGTGCACGGTGGCCAGGACCGCGTGACCGGAGGCGATGGCGATGCGGTGGAGGCGGTCCAGCACCGCCTGCTGGATCTCCTCGCCGGGTCCCGCGATCACCGTCACGCCGCCGACCGACGCCCCGCCCGAGCCGCCCCCGCCGGCGAGGGGGACATGGACGTCGATCGGCATCGCCGCAAGATTTCCCGCGTGCGCGGCCTGCTGTTGTTCCCGCTTCTTCTCGCGGCTGAGTCGAGACATCGTTCCCTCATTCGGGTCGTACCACCTGCCGTCGAGTCTGTCCGCTCACCCGCGCTTCTCACGTCACCGCGTTGTCACAGGCTCGTCCCAACGGCCGTCCCCGCCGGCTCCCCGTCCCGGCGGCGGCATGACCATCGAGGTGGCGAGCAGGAGAGGGGGCATGCGCGAAGGCATGCGACAGGGACCGGAGATCTGGATCCGAGGGCCGGTGGCGGCACCGGAGGCGCAGGCCGCTCCGCCGCCCGCCGCCGCGCGGGCGACGGCCCGGCGCTTCTCCTTCGTCGGCCTGCACGGCGGCGCCGGCGTCTCGACACTCGCCGCGGTCTACGGCGGACACGACGGCGGACGGGTCTGGCCCGGCCCCGCCGATCCGCAGTCGGTGCTCCTCGTCGCCCGGACCCACGCGGCCGGCCTCGACGCCGTGGTCCCGGCCACGGAGGTGTTCCGGCGCGGGGAGGCACCCCAGGGGCTCGACCTGGACGCCGTGGTCCTGGTGGCGGACGCGCCGGGCCGGCTGCCGCGTCCCCTCGCCCACCGGATCCGGATCATCGAATCGCTGATCGACGTGTACCGCGTGCCGTGGGTGCCCGAATGGCGGCTGGGTGACCTGAGCGGCCGCCCGCCCCGCGGGACCGAGCCGCTGGCCCGTCTGACGGGCGCGTCGCGCTGAGCGGGACCGGTGCCGTGGAGCTGGCCCGCGCCGTCCGCGCGGGCCGGCGGCGGGCCGTGGAGGTGGCCGCGGAGGCGCTGGAGCGGATCGGGCGGGCGGATCCGGAACTGTGCGCGTTCCTCGAGGTGTGGGACGAGGAGGCGCTGCGCCGGGCCGCCGAGGTGGACGCGCGGGTCGCCGCCGGGGAGCCGCTGCCGCTGGCCGGGGTGCCGATCGCGGTGAAGGGGCGGCGCGGCGCGGCCGCGGCGGGCCCGCTGCTCGCGGCGGGCTGTGTGGCGGTGGGCGCCACCTCCGTACCCGGGCCGGGCACGGCCTGGCAGACCTGGGGACAGGGGGCGCACGGCCGTACGGTCAATCCGTGGCGGGCGGACCGCACGCCGGGCGGCTCCTCGGCCGGGTCGGCGGTCGCGGTGGCGGCCGGTCTGGTGCCGCTGGCGACCGGCAGTGACGGCGCGGGCTCGGTGCGGATCCCCGCGGCGTGGTGCGGCGTCGTCGGCCTGAAGGTCACGAACGGCCGCCTGCCCTCACCGGACCGTACGGGTCTCGCGGCGCCCGGGGTGCTCACCCGCACGGCCGCGGACGCGGCGGCGTGGTGGCGGGTGATGTCGGGGCGGCCCACCCCCGCCGAGTCCTCCGTGGCCTTCCCCGCCCCCGCCGAGTCCTCCGTGGCCTTCCCCGTCCCCGCCGTCTGGTCCCCCGGCCTGGGCTTCTCCGCGCCCGGTCCGGAACCCGTCGCCCTGGCCCGGGCGGCCGTCGGGCGGCTCGTCGACGCGGGTGTCGTGCGGCTGGTACGGCCGGCTCCGCCGCCGCGGCTCCTCGACCCCACGCCGGCCTGGCTCGCCCTGCGCACCCCCGGCGCCGACCCCGCCGTCGCGCGCCGTGTCCGCGCCGCCAACGACGGCCGCCTCGCCGCGCTCTTCGCCCGCACCCCCCTGCTGCTCACCCCCACGGCGCCCACGGCACCGCACGGCCACGACGGACCGGGTGACGTCTACTCGACCGCGCTCACCTGGGCGTTCAACGTCAGCGGCCACCCCGCGCTGAGCCTGCCGGCCGGATTCGGCACCGACGGCTGTCCGGCGGGGCTCCAGCTCGTGGCGGCGCACGGACGGGAGGAGCTGCTGCTCGCCGTGGCGCGCGAGGCGGAACGGCGCGGGACCGCCGCCGGCTGACCCCCCTTTGGCGAAGTTGCTTGCATGCGCATATGATGCACGAGCCTTTTATTGGCGTACGCCGATCATCTGGGGGTCATCATGACGCGTCGTTTCCTCTTCGTCCTGGGCAGTGCCCGTCCCGACGGCAACACCGAACTGCTGGCCCGCCGGGCCGCCGAACAGCTGCCCCCGGACGTGGAGCAGCGGTGGATCGACCTCACCGCCCACCCCCTCCCCGACTTCGAGGACCTGCGCCACGACACCGATCACGTCCGCCCCACCGAGGGCGACCTGGCCCTGCTCCTCGACGCCACACTGGCGGCGACCGACGTGGTGATCGCCTCGCCGCTGTACTGGTACTCGGTGTCCGCGCAGACCAAGCGCTACCTGGACCACTGGTCGGGGTGGCTGCGCACTCCGGGGCTGGATTTCCACGCGGCCATGGCGGGGCGCACCCTGTGGGGCGTCACCGCGCTCGCGCACCAGGAGCCGGAGGTCGCCGACCCGCTGGCCGGCCTCCTGAACAACTCGGCCGCCTACCTGGGCATGCGGTTCGGCGGAGTGCTGCTCGGCAACGGCAGCAAGCCGGGGGACGTGCTGAAGGACACGGAGGCGCTGGGGCGGGCCAAGACGTTCTTCGCGCGGGAGGCGCCCCTGGCCCGCTTCCCGTACGAGGCCGGCTGAGGGGCGCCTATGCGGTGATGTCCTTCGCCGTGAACCTCGCCCACGCCGCCGAGCCGAACACGGCCGCGTAGAGGGCCTGGAGGCCCAGGTTCTTCGTCAGGTCGTCCCAGTACACCGGCTCGCGCATCAGGTCGGCGAAGGACAGCCAGTAGTGAGAGAAGAGATAGGGGTGCAGGGCGTGCAGCTGCGGGATCTGGTCGAGGATCTGAACCGTGATCAGCAGCCCCACGGTGGTGGCCATCGCCGCGATGCCGCTGTTGGTCAGGGTGGAGACGAAGAGACCCAGCGCCGCCACGCCGATCAGTGAGGCGGCCACGACCAGGGCGATGAGCAGGGCCCTGGCCAGACCCTCACCGAAGCCGATGCGGGTGCCGGAGATGGTCGTGAGGTCGCCCAGCGGGAACAGCAGCGCGCCGACGAGCAGCGCCGAGACGGCGACCACCAGGGTGGCGACCAGACAGAAGGCCATCACGGTCGCGTACTTGGTGAGCAGCAGACGGGTCCGGCCGGCGGGGGCGACCAGCAGGTAGCGCAGGGTGCCGGCGTTCGCCTCGCCGGCGAGGGCGTCGCCCGCGACCACCCCGATCGCCATGGGCAGGAAGAACGGCAGGGTGGCGGCGAGCGCGGTGAAGACCAGGAACAGTCCGTTGTTGGTGACCTGCGAGATGAACGCCGGGCCGCCGCCTCCGCCCCCTCCTCCGCCCGGCGAGCCGTCGCCGGTCTCGATCCGCACCGCGATGCCGACGAGGACCGGTACGGCCGCCAGCACCCCGAGCAGGGCGAGGGTGCGCCAGCGCCGGAACGTGGTGAGCAGTTCGCTGCGCAGCAGGCCGAGGGTCCACAGCGGGTTCGCCTTCCGCACCGCTTCAGCCCGCGACATCGAACCCCTCCCCGGTCAGTGCCACGAACGCGTCCTCCAGCGAGGCCCGTTCGACCCCGAGGCCGCGGACCCGGACGCCCGCGGTGACCAGGGCCGCGTTCACCTCGGCGAGGTCGCGCTCCGGCACCTCGCCGGTCACCCGGTCCTCCGCCAGAACCACATCGGCGACCCCCTGCTCCTTCAGCACCCGGGCGGCGTCCGCCGTGTCCGGCGTGGTCACCACCAGCCGGCCGCGGGCCCCCGCGGCCAGGTCGGCGACCGGGCCCTGGGTGATCAGCCGCCCCCGGGCCATCACGGCGGCGTGCGTGCACACCTGCTCGATCTCGTCCAGCAGGTGGGAGGAGAGGAAGACGGTGGTGCCGTCCGAGGCCAGTTCGCGGATCAGCGTGCGGATCTCCCGCATGCCCTGCGGGTCCAGGCCGTTGGTCGGTTCGTCCAGGACGAGCAGCCGGCGCGGCTGGAGCAGGGCGGCCGCGAGGCCGAGGCGCTGCTTCATGCCGAGGGAGTACGCCTTCGCCTTCTTGCCGGCGGCGGCCGTCAGGCCCACCCGGTCCAGGGCGGCGGCGACGCGGGTACGCCGGGTGCGCGGATCGGCGGTGGGGTCGGCGGCGTCGTAGCGCAGGAGGTTGTCCCGGCCGGAGAGGAAGCCGTACAGGGCGGGGCCCTCGATGAGGGCGCCGACGTGGGGCAGGACGGCGCGCGCGGAGCGCGGCATGGGGCGTCCCAGGACGTGCGCCGTGCCGGAGGTCGGCTCGATCAGGCCCATCAGCATGCGGATGGTGGTGGTCTTGCCCGAGCCGTTGGGGCCGAGGAAGCCGAAGACGCTGCCCGACGGGACGGTCAGCCGCAGACCGTCGACGGCGAGCTGTCCGCCGCGGTAGCGCTTGGTGAGCGCGCGGGTGGTGATGACTCCCTCACCCGTGTGCTCCCCGTCCGGCCCGGCGGCGGACGCCTGCGTCATCGGCTCCCTCGCTCCCTGTCCTGTCGTACGGTCGGGCCTACTTGCCCTCGCTGGCCGCCTTCACGAGCGCGTCCTTGGTGACCGTACCCACGTAGACCTTGCCGTCCTCGGTGATCAGGGCGTTGACCAGGCGGGTGCTGAACACCGTGCCGGTGCCGAAGTCGCCCTTGACCTTGTCGCCGAGCGAGTCGAGGAAGCCGGCGACGTCGCCGCCCGCCTCATCGGTGGGCAGGCCGCCCTCGCCGCCGGTGTCGAAGGTGGCGATGGAGTTCCAGCCCTCGCCGAGCACCGACGGCCCGTCGGCGCCCTTGGCCAGGTCCTCCTCCGACTTCGGGGCGTTCCCGCGCTTCTCGGAGTGCTCCCGGCCGCCCTCCGCCTCGTCGGCCTCGGTCACCTCGGCGCCCTTGGGCGGGGTGAACTCGAAGGTCGAGGCGGCCGGCCGGTCGAAGCTCACCTTGGTGAAGCCGACGTCCACGACGGCCGCGCCGCCGCTCGCCGGGGTGAGCGTGAACTTCAGCGGCATGCCGGTCTCGTGGTCGACCGCGATGCTGATCGCGCCGACCGTGGTGCCGGACTGCTTGGGCTCGACGACCAGCCGGTAGGCGTCCCGGCCGGCCACCTGGGCGGTGCCGTCGACGGTCACGGACGTGGTGTCGTCGACCGACTTCAGCGCCTCCTCGGCCCAGTCCTTCGGGGTGGCCGGGGGCTGCTGCTCCCGCTCCTCGCCGGACTCCTCGACGGTGCCGTGATAGACCTCGTTGGACTCGCTGTCGTAGCCCCAGACGTCCGTGCCGTTGCGGATCAGGCTGTACTCGGCGGCGTCCTCCAGGAGCGAGACCTTCTGCCGTTCGGGGCCGTCGGCGGCGACCCGCAGCGTGTGCGTGCCGGACGCCAGTTCGGTCAGCCTGGCGGACGGGTCGGCCGAGGAGCCGCCCTCCTCGCCCTGGCCCGCCGCTTGGGACAGGAAGCCGCTCTCGAGGCCGCCGAGGTCCGGCAGCCCGAGGTCCGTGGTGATCTTCACGGTGCCGGACAGCTGCTCGACGTCCGACTCCGCGATCTTCTCGATGAGCTCCGCGGCGGTGATCTCCGGCAGGTCGGGGTCGCCGGAGCTGGCGATCGCGGGGACGAGCCCGATGGTGGCGGCCGCCACGCCCATGACCGTGACCGGGACGACGTAGCGCGCGGCCCTGCGCCGCATCGTGCGCCGCTCGTCGGCCTCCGCCTCCCCCGCGGCCGTCGTGTTCTCGGAATCGTACGGTGCCATGAGTGCCCTCCGTGGTCGGCGGCGGCTTCCGTCTCGTGTCCTCACACCAGTCTCGCCCTGAGCCGCCATTCTCACCCGAACCGGTGAGAAGTGGTGTTGTCCGTCGTGGTCCATCTGACCAAATCCGGCGGCCGGAAGCGTCAGCCCGCGGGCGCAACCGCGTGTACTGCTCGGGTATGACACGGGGGCGGTTTTCCGCCCCGACCAGTAGGGGTCGGGCGGGAGTTCGGGCCGGTGGCTCAGCCGGCGCGGTGCACCACCGCGTCGCACAGCTGAACGAGGGCCCGCTTGGCCTCGCAGTCACGCAGCGGGGCCAGCGCGGAGCGCGCCTCCTCGGCGTAGCGCACGGTGTCCCGGCGGGCCTGCTCGAGCGCGGGGTGCGCGCGCAGCAGCCGCAGCGCCTCGGCGTGCCGGGCGTCGTCGGTGAGGTCGGAGTCCAGCAGCTCGCACAGGGCGATGTCCTCGGCGAGGCCCAGCCGGGCCGCCCGCTCGCGCAGCCGCAGCACGGGCAGCGTGGCGATGCCCTCGCGCAGGTCGGTGCCGGGGGTCTTGCCGGACTCGCTGGAGTCGGAGGCGATGTCCAGGACGTCGTCGGCGAGCTGGAAGGCGACGCCGAGCCGCTCGCCGTACTGGGTGAGCACGTCCACGACCGTCTCGTCGGCGCCGGACATCATCGCGCCGAAGCGGCAGGAGACGGCGACCAGGGATCCGGTCTTGCCGCCGAGCACGTCCAGGTAGTGGTCGACCGGGTCGCGGCCGTCCTGCGGTCCCGCGGTCTCCAGGATCTGTCCGGTGACCAGCCGTTCGAACGCCTCGGCCTGCACCCGCACCGCCTCCGGTCCGAGGTCGGCCAGGATGTGCGAGGCCCGGGCGAAGAGGAAGTCGCCGGTGAGGACCGCGACGGAGTTGCCCCAGCGGGCGTTCGCGCTGTCGACTCCGCGGCGGACCTCGGCCTCGTCCATCACGTCGTCGTGGTAGAGCGTGGCCAGGTGGGTGAGCTCCACGACCACGGCGGACGGCACGATGCCGGGCGCGTACGGATCGCCGAACTGGGCGGCGAGCATCACCAGCAGCGGACGGAACCGCTTGCCGCCGGCCCGCACCAGGTGCTGGGCGGCGCCGGTGATGAAGGGGACCTCACTCTTGGTGGCCTCGATCAGCCCTTCCTCGACAGCCGCCATCCCGGCCTGGACATCGGCTTCCAGAGCCTGGTCCCGCACGCTCAGCCCGAACGGCCCGACGACGGTCACGAGGGGTCTCCTGTCTGCTGGTGTCCACTGGCGGTTACACGGAATGTCGATAGGTCGCTGCCATCACTCGAGTCAGCGTATCCGGTCATGTTTCGATCACCGCCGCCACCCGGGGTTACGAGGAGTGCGGTACCGGATCGGGAGCCGAGTGCTTCCGATCGGCTGACAGCGACGGACCACGCAACGGACAATTCCCTCCTTCCCGGACATAACGCCTCACTGTCCATCCTGCCCGGCCGGTCGACCGATTTGTCGCAATTGGCAAGTGGATTCCCCTTGGCGGTAAATGCTCCCGGTGCTTGCGATCAGTGACGTCGGTCACGCGTACCCCGTCGCGCCCACCCCCGCACCCGAGCGCCGTTTCCCCTTCCCGCGCAACCGAGTTGGCCCTTGGCATCCGCAAAGGATCAAGCACCCCAAATCGCCCCATCCAAGATCAAAGGGACGATTGCGTGATCCCCGTACTTGTTCCCGACATCTGCTCTCGCATACGTTCCGGGCCTGCCGGGCGGACGCCGAATCCTGCCACCGCCCGCATCACACCCACCGACGAACTCACGCACGGCAGGAGCGGGGGACCCAGGTAAGCCGCCGGGCCGGCCACGCGCCGGAACGGCTAGGGGTGAAGCCATGCCTCCAGGGGCACGGCCGGGCACTCTCCCGCCCGAACCCGACAGCTCACCTCGCAGGCGTAGGAGAGGAACCCAGTCATGCCCGTTTCCGGTCAGCTCCGTCGCTTCCGCAACCGTCGCCTCGCCCGCTCCCTCGCCAACCGTCGCCTCGCCCGCTCCCTCGCCGTCGCCGGCACCGGCGTCGCCGTGGTCGCCCTCCCGCTGTTCGGCGCCACCACCGCCTCCGCGGCGCCCACGACGGCCGCCACGGCCACCGCCGCCACGACCGCGTACCCGGACAACCTCGACGGCTGGATCCGCGAGTCGCTGGACATCATGGCGCAGCACGGCATCCCTGGCTCCTACGACGCCATCCACCGCAACATCATGCGCGAGTCCTCCGGCAACCCGGCCGCCATCAACCTCTGGGACTCCAACGCCGCCAAGGGCACCCCGTCGAAGGGCCTGCTCCAGGTCATCGACCCGACCTTCCAGGCGTACCACGTGCCGGGCACCGCCTTCGACCCGTACGACCCGGTCGCGAACATCACCGCGGCCTGCAACTACGCCGCCGACCGCTACGGCTCGATCGACAACGTCTTCGGCGCGTACTGAGCCGACCGCTGACGGCCGAGCACGGCCGGCCCACCGAACAGTCGCTCGAGGACGACGGCCACGCCGTCGTCCTCGTTCGACATGGTGACCTCGTCGGCCACCGCCTTCAGCTCCGGGTGCGCGTTGGCCATGGCGACGCCGTGCGCCGCCCAGTCGAACATGGGGATGTCGTTGGGCATGTCCCCGAAGGCGACCGTCCGCTCCGGGCTCAGCCCCAGGTGCTCGGCCGCCAGCGCGAGCCCGCTCGCCTTGGTCACACCGCACGGCTGGAGCTCCACGGTGCCCGGCCCCGACATGGTGACCGTCGCCAGCGAACCGACCACCGCCCGCGCCGCCGCCGCCAACGCGTCGTCGGTGAACCGGGGGTGGCGCAGCAGCACCTTGCTGATCGGCCGCTCCCACAGATCGCGCCGCCGCTCGACCCGCACCGCGGGCAGCGTCGGGTGCGGCATCAGATAGCCCGGCTCGATCAGCGTCAGCCCGTCGACCCCGTCCTGGTCGACCGCGGCGTACACCTCCCCCACCTCGGCCTCGATCTTGCCGAGGGCGGTCTCCGCCAGTTCCCGGTCCAGCGTGACGGACCACAGCAGCCGGTCCGCGCCGGCGTCGTACACCTGCGCACCCTGGCCGCACACCGCGAGCCCCGTGGAGCCGAGATCGTCCAGGAGCGGCCGCACCCGGGGGGCGGGACGCCCCGTGACGACGAGGTGCCGGGCACCGGCCCGCTCCACCCGCGCGAGGGCGGCGAGAGAGCGGTCGGACAGGGTGTCGTCGCCGCGCAGCAGCGTCCCGTCCAGGTCGGTGGCGATGAGCGAGAAAGCGGTGGGTGCGGCCATGATCAGAGAATACGGACAACGCAACCGTCCGATTCACCGTGCCCGTATCCGCTCGTTTTCGGTGCGGTTCGCCTTCCGTCATCTCCGGGTACGGACCGGTTGAGGACTCTTTCACCGTTTGGCAAGAACATCGTCCGCTATCTACCGCCCCGATGGGACCGGCGGTACCGTCCAAAGAGTCCAGGGGGGACTTGATCGGGGGGTCAGGTGAGCAGTGGACGCGTGCGCGAGCTGAGGCCGCAGGAGCTCGGCGAGGGGGAGCGGGAGCGCTGGCGGGAACTGCGCGCCGCCGCGGAGGCACCGCGCAGCCCTTTCATGGAACCGGAGTTCGCCATTGCCGTGGGCCGGGTGCGGCCCCGGGCCCGGGTGGCCGTGCTGTACGAAGGGGCGCGGCCGGTGGGCTT
Organism: Streptomyces speibonae; assembly: GCF_984686075.1. NCBI lineage: Bacteria > Bacillati > Actinomycetota > Actinomycetes > Kitasatosporales > Streptomycetaceae > Streptomyces > Streptomyces speibonae. The sequence continues at coordinate 3,430,478 of NZ_OZ480260.1, forward strand.
CCTGCCCTACGAGCGTGGCGTGGCGGGGCAGGGCCGGGCGATCGGGCTCGGGGTGTCGGACTGCCAGGGGGCGGTGCTGGCACCCGGCCTCGTCCCGGACGCCGGTGAACTGCTGCGGGCCTGCAAGGTGTCGAGCTTCGCCTTCGACAACCTCGAGGCCGGGCAGGACCTGTTCGTGCCGTACGCGGCCGAGGAGCACGCCACCTACGTCATCGACGTGGAGAAGGGCTACGAGACCTACGAGTCGGTGCTGCGCACCCAGTCGCCGAAGTTCCTGAAGACCACGCTGGCCAAGGAGCGCCGGCTGGACCGCCGCGCCGGGGGCGTGCGGTTCGTCTTCGACGAACGCGACCCGGCCGCGCTGCGGGCGCTCGTCGCGTGGAAGTCGGCGCAGTACCGCAGGACCGGGCGCCGCGACCGGTTCGCGCGCGAGTGGATCGCCCGGCTCGTGGGCCGGCTCGCCGAGACCCGGGCCCCGCAGTGCACGGGCACGCTGTCCGTCCTGTACGCCGGTGACCGGCCCGTCGCCGCGCACTTCGGCCTGCGTTCGGCCACCGTGCTGGCCTGCTGGTTCCCGGCGTACGACCCGGAGTTCGCGAAGTACTCGCCGGGGCTCGTGCTGCATCTGCGGATGGCCGAGGCGGCGGCGGCCGAGGGCATCGGCCTGCTCGACCTGGGCCGCGGGCGCGCGGAGTACAAGGACGCGCTGAAGACCGGCGAACGCGCCGTCCACGAGGGGGCGGTGACCCGTCCGGGGGCGGGGGCCGCGCTGCACCGGCTGAGCCGCGAACCGGCACGCCGCGCCCACGCCTTCGTCCGCGCCCGCCCGCGCCTGGCGTCCCTGGCGACTCGGACCCTGAAGGGCGCGGCACGGCTGCGCCGCTCGTGAGGAAGGGGAGGGAGGACGTATGTCCGGCAGAGCACGAGCGCGTACGCGGGACGAGATACGCCGGTTCCTGGCCGTCGAGCCGGTGCAGATCGCCGAGGTGGACCTGCCGGCGGACGGGGCCGGGCCCACGCCCGGACCCGGCCCCGGCAGCCCTCCGCCGGCCCACGGCGAGGTCTTCCTCCTGGTCAGACATGCCGGCCGGCCGGTGGGCACCCTCCTGACCCACGTCCCGGAAGGGGCGGACCCGAGGAGCACCCTGACCCGGGCGGCCCGCCGGGCCTTCCCCGCACTGCCCGGGGCCGGGGCTCCGGTCCCCGCCGGCGGTGACGGAGTGCCCCGGGTCTCCGTCGTGGTGGGGACGCGGGAACGGGCGGGGCAGCTGGGGCGGGCGCTGGACTCCGTGCTCGCGCAGGATCATCCGCGGTTCGAGGTCGTCGTCGTCGACAACGCGCCCGTGACCGGCGACACGCGTGAGCTGGTGGAGCGGAAGTACGGCGAACGGGTGCGGTACGTGTGCGAGCCGGTGCCCGGGCTGGCGATCGCCCACAACACGGGGCTCGCGGCGGCCCGGGGCGAGGTGGTCGCGTTCACCGACGACGACGTGATCGCCGATCCCCGCTGGCTCACCGAGCTGACCGCGCCCTTCGCCGCCGACCCCCGGCTCGGCTGTGTCACCGGCCTCATCCTGCCCGCCCGGCTGCGCACCCCCGCCCAGGTGCTGCTGGAGAGCCACGGCGGCTTCGCCAAGGGCTTCACGCCGACGACGTACGACCCGCGGAATCCGCCGCGCGACGAGCCGCTGTTCCCCTTCACCGCGGGCCGTTTCGGGTCCGGCGCGAACATGGCGTTCCGCGCGGACGTGCTGCGTGCCGTCGGCGGTTTCGACCCCGCCACCGGCGCCGGGACGCCCGCGCGGGGCGGCGACGACCTGTACGGGTTCGTGCGCGTCCTCGCCGAGGGGTACCGGCTGCACTACACGCCGCACGCGCTGGTGTGGCACCACCACCGGGAGACCTGGGCCGACCTGGAGGCACAGGCGTACGGTTACGGCGCGGGGCTCACCGCCTTCCTCACCGCGGTCCTGGTCGGCCGGCCCGCGCTGCTGCCCGCGTTCCTCGCCCGGCTGCCGCGCGGTCTCGCCCGCGCCCGCGCGCTGACCGCCGTACGCGACACCGGCGGCGGGGGCGCGCCGGGCACGCACGACGCCCGTACCCATCCCTGGCCACGGCGGCTGTCACGGCTGCAACGCAAGGGGATGCTCCACGGGCCGGCCGGCTATCTGCGCGCGCGGCGGGCGTTGCGGAACGGCGCGGGGAGGGGGGCGCGATGAGACCGGCGTCCGGGACCCATGGCGCTCGGGGGGCTCTTGTCGCTGCCGTCCCCGTGTTCCTGTACCACGCCGTGATGGACGACCCGCCCGAGTGGATCGCCGAGTTCACCGTCACGCCCAGGGCGTTCGCGGCCCACCTCGACGCGATCGCCGGCAGCGGCCGTACGCCCGTCACCATCAGCACCTTCGCCGACGGCCTCGCCGGGCGGGCGCCCCTGCCGCCCCGGCCGGTGCTGCTCACCTTCGACGACGGTTTCGCCGACCTGCCCGGCCCCACCGCGGACGTCCTGGCCGCGCGCGGGCTGCCCGCCACCGCCTACCTCACCACCGGCGCCATCACCCCGGGCGGCCGCAGCCTGCTGCCGCCCGCCCCGATGATGACGCTGGCCGGGGCGGAGCGGCTTGAGCAGGCCGGCCTGGAGGTCGGCAGCCACACCGTCACCCACGCCCAGCTCGACACGCTGAACGCCCGTCAGGTGCACGCCGAACTGGCGGACTCCAAGGCCGTGCTGGAGGACACCCTCGGCCACCGCGTGCCCCACCTCGCCTATCCGCACGGCTACAACAGCCCGCGGGTGCGCGCCATGGCCGCGCGGGCCGGCTACGAGACCGCGGCCGCCGTGCGGCACGCGCTCAGTTCGGACCGGGACGAGCGCTACCGCATCGCCCGTCTGATCGTCCGCCGCGGCCACACCGTCGCCGACGTCGAGGCGTGGCTGGCGGGCGGCGACGTGCGGACCGCCCCCTACCGGGACGGGCTCAGGACCGTCGGCTGGCGGTGGTACCGCAGGGCCCGCACCGCCCTGCGCGGCCCCGCGTTCGCCGGATGAACCGCGTCGGGGCGACTGAGACGTTTTTGGTGTGAAAAACAGCGTTAATTCCTATACTCGCTACGGGGGAGGGGAGTCCCGGCGTGCACCACCATGTACCCGTACCGACCGCGGAGAGCGGCGCGCTGCCCGCCCCCGCCCCGGCCACCGGCCCGCCGGACGCGCGACCGCCCGACGGCGGCGGCCGCACGGCCCGGCCGTTCTTGCGACGGGCGCCCGACGCCGGTCTGCTGGCCCTGCTGCTCGCCGCCGCGCTGTGGCTGTACGCGCTGCCGCGTATCGGCTTCCGGGAGATGAGCGACTACGGCCTCCTGGACCGTCTGCCCGCCGCCTACTACCTGTCGCTGCTCGTCCTCACCGCCGGCTTCGTCCTCACCCTGCGCCGGGCGGGCACCGCGCCCTGGTGGCCCGCCCTGCACTGCGCCGCGCTGCTGTTCGCGCTCAAGGCGCCGCCGGCGATCCTGTACGACGCCGTGCGCTATCCGTGGGCGTCGAAGCACGACGCCGTCGTCAACACCCTGCTCGCCAACGGTGAACTGCGCCCGGACGCCGCCCTGTCGGGCAACATGTCCGCCTACGACCAGTGGCCGGGGTTCTTCACGCTCGACGCCGGCCTGGTGCGCGCCTTCGGCGTGGAGAGCGCCGCCGCGTACGCCAACTGGGCGCCGATCGTCCTCGGTCTGCTGATGATGCCGGTGCTCGTGCTGCTCTACCGCACGTTCAGCCAGGACTGGCGGCTGGTGTGGACCGCCGTGTGGATCTTCCAGCTCGCCAACTGGGTGGGGCAGGACTACTTCGCCCCCCAGGGGCTCGCCTTCCTGCTGCACCTGACCGTCATCACGGTGGTGCTGCGGCACTTCGTGCGCCCGGGCTCGGCCGGCCGGCTGCGCGACCGCGCCCGTCTCGACCCGGCCGCCGCCGGCGTGCCCCCGCCGACCGGGACCCGGCAGCGCGCGGTCTGCGTGGCGATCCTCGCCCCGCTCCTCCTCGCCGTGAACGCCACGCACCAGCTCACGCCGGTGATGCTCTGCGTCTGCCTGTCCGCGCTCTGCCTCACGCGCCGCTACCGCAACGTCGGGCTGCTGACCGTCGCCGTGCTGCTGATGCTCGCCTGGGACCTGACCATGGGGCGGCCGCTGTTCACCGAGACGCTCTCCACCCTCAAGGAGTCGATCGGCGAGCTGACGCAGAACTCGCGCGCCGGTTACGCGGGCGAGCTGACCGGGCCGGGCCCCGAACTCGCCGGCACCGCCAACGTGCTGATGGTGCTCGCCGTCGCCGCGCTCGCCGGAGCCGCCCTCGTGCTGCGGCGCCGCCTGGTGCGCAGCGCCCTGCCGCTGCTGCTGGTCTCCGCCGCCCCCGTCCCGCTCTTCGCCGTCAACGACTACGGCGGCGAAATGCTGTTCCGGGTCTATCTGTTCGGCCTGCCCGGTGCGGCGTTCTTCGCCGCCGCCGCGCTCGTCCCCGGCGCCGCCGCGGGCACCCAGCGCGGCGGGGCGAGGGCGCTGCGGCGCAGGGTCTCGGCGGTCGCGCTGCCCGCCGTGCTGCTGGCGCTCCTGGCCGGCTTCATGCCGTCGTACTACGGCAAGGAGACGATGTACTACACGCCGCCCGAGGAGACCGCGCTGGTCACCCGGGCGCTCGACAACGCGCCCGACGGCTCGCTGATCCTCGCCACCACCGGCTCCTTCCCGCAGGCACTGCACCGGTACGACCGGATCGAGCACTGGTTCTTCGCCGAGCAGGAACTGCCGGAGAACGAGCGGATGCTCCAGGACCCGGCGGGCCATCTCGCCGCCGGCATCCCGCCGGGCACCAGGGCGTACGTCGTCCTCACCCGCACCCAGGACATCTACACCGCGGGCGAGGGCCTGCTGCCGCCCGGCGGCTTCGCGACGCTGCGCGCCGAGCTGGCCGCCTCGCCCCTCTTCAGAACCGTCGAGAGCCACGACTACGGGGTGGTGCTGGAGTACCGCCCGGCCGACCGGGGAACGACCACGACCACAAGGTGATCGAAGTGACGTCGCAGGCCAGCCAGTTCCGTTCGTCCACCACCGACGCGCCGCACGGCGCGGAGCGGCACCTCAGACTCCTCGCCGGTGCCTCCGGCTGGATCGCCCTGGCCGCCACCGCGCTGCCCGGTCCCTCGCCGCTGCGCTGGATCCCCGTGCTGCTGTTCATACTGTTCGGCCCGGGCTGCGCGGCCCTGTATCCGCAGCCGGACGGACTGGCCCGGGGCGCCCGGCTGGAGGCCGTCGCCCTCGCCGCGCCGGTCAGCCTGTCGCTCGGGGTGCTCGCCGCCACCTCGCTGTTCCTGGTGGAAGCCTTCTCGGCGACCTCCTTCCTCGTCGTGCTCGCCGTTCTCACCACCGTCGCCGCGGCCCTTCCGGGGCTGCCGCTGCCCGCCGCCCGGCGCGGGGCGGCGGAGCACGGCAGGCGCCGGTCCGCGAACGGCGGTGGCGCATGACGGGCCCGCACCGGGTGCGCGACCCGCACGCACGCGGCCGGTGGCGGCATGCGGCGCGGAGGGTGAGGCGTGTGAAGCGCGGCTACGCGGCGGTCGTCCTGGTGACGGTCGCCGCACTGCTGACCGGGCTCGGTTTCTGGGCGGGCCGCTCCGACGACACGGACGCGCCGGACGGGCTGCCCGGCAACGCGGCCTCAGGGGCGGTGCCGACCGGGCCCTGTGCTCCCACCGAGACCCTGGTGCCGCCCTGCGGGGCCTGGTGGGGGGCCTATGTGCCGTACGCGGCGAACGGCTCGCTCAAGGACGCCGTGCTCGGCTTCGAGAAGCGGATCGGGCGCCGGCTCGACCTCGTGTACAACTACCACGACATGTCGGGCAACGAGCTCGACGGGACGCTGCTCACCCCCGACGAGCAGGAGCTCGGCAGGGACCGGCTGCTCATGCTGGCGTGGGAGTCCACCGTCTGGACCGAGCCGCACCACGCCGACTGGACGGAGACCCAGCTCGGCTGGCGGAACATCGCCTCGGGGAAGTACGACGAGGAGATCATCGACCCCCAGATCCGCCGTCTCAAGGCCTACGGCAAGCGCGTGTTCTTCTCCTTCGACCAGGAGACCGACGCCCGCATCAAGGAAGGCGCGGGCACACCGGAGGAGTTCGTCGCGGCGTACCGCCATCTCCACGACCGGTTCCGGGAACTGGGCGCGGACAACGTCGTGTGGGTGTGGACCGTCTCCGGTTACCTCGGCAGCGCGGAGGAGATGAAGGCGCTCTACCCCGGGGACGCGTACGTCGACTGGATCGCCATGGACCAGTACAACTACTACGCCTGTCACGACACCACCCACTGGAAGGACTTCCTGCACAGCCAGCAGCCCAGCTACGACTGGCTGCGCGCGAACGTCTCCGACGACAAGCCCGTGATGCTCGCCGAGTTCGCCACCGCCCCCGACGCGGAGAACCCGCGGCGCCAGCGCGACTGGTACACCCGGATCCCGGCCGACGTGAAGAAACTCCCCGAGGTGAAGGCCCTGGTGCACTGGAACCGGCCGACCTCGCAGGAACCCGAGTGCGATCTGACCGTCAACGACGGTCCGGGGCTCGAGGGGTACCGGGAGGCGGGGAAGAACGGGTACTTCCACCAGCCCGTCCCGCCCCGGTGAGGAGCAGCAGGACCAGGAGGGCGGCCAGCGCCGACACGGCGGCCGGTGCGAGCTCCTGCCGGAACGCCCAGCCGGCCACCGCCACGACATAGAGCGCGCCCCAGCCGGCCCGCCATGTCAGCCGTCCGCCGGCGCGGGCGAGCAGCAGCCGCAGCGGTACGAGGCACAGCAGCTGGGCCGCCAGGGGCACCCATCGCAGCAGGGGGCCGGGGCCGTCGAGCCCCACCGCCTGCGCGAGGGAGCGGGCCGCGTCGGTGTACAGGTCCCCCGCCACGGGGTCGGGCACACGGCCCACGGCGACGGGCGCGGCGTACAGGGCGATCAGGGCGGACGCCAGTGCGGTGCCGGAGAGCCAGGGGACGGGTCTCGCACACCACGTCACCGAGGCGACGAAGACGAGGAGCAGCGCCGCCCCGGCCGCCGACGCCGACAAGGGCAGCTCGGTGAGCAGTTCACGTCCCGTGGGCTCACTTCTGGCGGCTCCCCCGGCCCAGGGGAGCCCGCGCACCGAGATCCAGAACACGGCGGTCGCCAGCCCGAGCAACGCCCAGAGGACCATGCCGGCCCGGCGGTCGGCCGCATCGTCGGCGGCCTCCTCCGGCGGCGGCACGGGGGCGGGGGCGGGGGCGGGGCGTGGTGCCCGCGGCAACGCACCGGGGTGGGCATCACCGGCCCACGCGGTACGGCCCACGTCCGCCGGTACCCGCCGCCCCGACGCCACGGCATTCCACGCCGGACCCGCTGCACCGCCCTCCGGCAAGGCTCCCGCCCCCAGCCGGTACCGATGCCCGTCCGACACCTCCCCCGAGCCCGCGTCCGGCTTCCTGCCCTCCGGCGAGGACCCCGCCCCCAGCCCGCGCGGCCGCCCATCCCGGCCGCCCTCCGGACAAGCCCCGTCGGGATCACCGTCCTCCCGGGCGACTCCCGCCCCGAACCGGTACCGATGCCCGTCCGACACCTCCCCCGGACCCGCGTCCGGCTTCCTGCCCTCCGGCGAGGACCCCGCCCCCAGCCCGCGCGGCCGCCCATCCCGGCCGCCCTCCGGACAAGCCCCGTCGGGATCACCGTCCTCCCGGGCGGCTCCCGCCCCGAACCGGTACCGATGCCCGTCCGACACCTCCCCCGAGCCCGCGTCCGGCTTCCTGCCCTCCGGCGAGGGGCCGGCTCCGTGTCGGCGGGGAGACGTCCCCGGAGCCGGGTCCGCCGTCCGGTCCTCCCCCGGCTGCGGGCGCACGATGAGCGCCAGCGTGTCCGCGTGGAGGGCCTCCCGTTCGTAGCCTGGGCCGCCGATGAACAGGGTGACGGTGTCGCCGTCCCGGCCTCCCCCGGGGCCCTCGGACGCGTACGCCGCCCGGCGGGCCCAGGTCGTGCCGTATCCGGCGGTGGCGTTCAGCCGGGCCCAGCGCGTGCCGTACTCGGGGACGGGGGCGGGCCTCTCGCGCAGGGCCGAGCGCAGGCCGAGCACCGAGACGGCGGCGGTCAGCGTCATGCCGGCCAGCACCGCCCACCCGGCCCCCGCGATCCCCGCGGGCGTGAACAGCACGGCCGCGCCGCCCAGCACGAGTACGCACATCGCCCCCTGGAGCGCGGCGAGCACGCCCGTGCGCCCCTGTACCCGCAGCACCCCGATGTACAGCTCCACGACCACCCGGGGCAGCGCGCCGAGGGCGAGCAGCCGCAGCACGGTCGAGCCGTGCTCGGCGTAGTCCGGGCTGAACGGCGTGAGGATCTGCGGCGCGAACACGACCAGCACCAGCACCACCGGCACCAGCAGCAGCGTCATCCGGCGCAGCGCCCCGCGCACCCCGTCGGCGAGCCGGCGCGGGTCGTGCGAGGCGTGGGCGGTGAGCGAGGAGGCCATGTTGATGGCCATGAACTCCATCGTGCCGCCGACGGTGTACGCCACGTAGAAGTAGCCGTTCTCCGCGGCGCTGAAGCGGACCGCGACCATCACGGGCAGCAGGTTGATCATCGCCAGGCTGAACAGCGCGCCGAGCGAGTCACCGGCCAGGAAGCGGCCCATGGTGCGCAGGCCGGGCGGCTCCACGTCCCGGTCGGCCGCGGCCTGGCGCGGGATGAGCCTGCGGAAGATCAGCCAGCCGAGCGGCAGGGTGGAGAACGCGATGGCCACGGCCCAGGACACGAAGATGCCCAGCACGGGCAGCGCGCTCGCGAAGACGGCCAGCAGAGCCAGTTTGCCGACGGAGAACACCGCGTTGCCGGCCGGCACCCACTCGGCCTTGCGCAGCCCGGTGAGCACACCGTCCTGGAGCGTGAGCAGCGCCCACGCCACGCACGCCGCCACGAACAGCGCCCCCGCGAGCGGTGTGCCGAGGGGCTCGTAGGAGGCGCCCCACTGGTCGAGCGTCAGCAGGAACACGCCCGCGGCGAGCGCGACGACCACGGAACTGGCCCCGTACACCCCCCACACCAGGCGTGCGGTCTCGCGGCCCGCGCGCGGGACGAAGCGGACCACGGCGCCGATCATGGTGGTGGCGGTGATGCTGGCGAGCAGCCGCATCGCGGCGATCGCGGCGGAGCCCTGGCCGACGGCTTCCTCGGAGTAGTAGCGGGCGGCGACGAGCCAGAACGCCAGCCCGAGCACCGCCGACACGCCCGTGCTGAGCATCAGGAAGTAGGCGTTCTTGAACAGGGAGTCCGAGCCGGACCGGTCCCCGCCGGGCGGCGGCCGCCCGCCGGCGCGCGCCGCGGCCGGCCCGTCCACCCGGCTGTCAGTCACGGAACGGCCCCGGCACGCCGGCCGGCTCCCCCGGCCCGGCCGGCTCCCCCGGCGCCACGGCCGGCCGCGCGCCGGACCACTCCAGCACGTCGACGACCTCGCGGGCCCGCAGCGGATCCACCGGCAGCGCGTGCCGCGCGAACCAGCGGGCCGCCCCGGGGGCGGGCGAGGGGTCGGTGAAGACGTCCCCCGCGTAGTCGTCGAGGGGCGGGTCGTAGAGGTAGCCCACGACGATCCCGCGCCGCGCCAGCGCCGCGATCGCCGCGTCCCGGTCGGCGACCAGCAGCGGCACCCGGAACAGCGGCTGGACCCCGCCCCGGGCCGGCGGGCGGGCCCAGGGCGTCGACATCAGCAGTTCGGTGCCCTCCCGGGACGCCTTCAGCACGTCGTCCAGCCGTCCGAGGCCGCGCCGGATCCGCCGCAGCCGCAGCGGGCCGGACTCCCGGCGGTAGGTGTGCATGTCGACGCGGACCCAGGGGTCGTACGCGGCCAGGTCCGGGGCCCGGTCGCCGGCCTCGGCCAGCGCGTCCGGACGCAGCGGCATCCTGATCCCGTCGCGCTCGGCCGTCCCCAGCAGCCCCGACGCCGCCCAGGCGGCCCGCCGCAGCCCCAGTCCCCGCACGGCGGCCTCGGCATACGGCCGTACCGCATAGGCCAGTTCGGACGCCGCGCCGCGCGGGGTGAGCAGCCCGTCGCGGGTGCGGCGCACCGCGTCGCCCAGGTCCGGGTCGGCGAGCGAGAGGATCCCGCCGGCCTTCGCGCCGACGTGTTTGGACAGGCTGAACACGGAGGCCTCGCCCCACGCCCCGACCGGCCGCCCGCCGGTCTCGCTGCCGATCGCGTGCGCCGCGTCCTCGAACAGCGGGATGCCCAAGGCGTCGCAGCGCGCCCGCAGTCGCGGCGCCGGGTCGGGATTGCCGTACAGATTGGTCGTCAGTACGGCCGAGAGCGAGCCCCATGTCTCCTCGGGCACGGCATCGACGTCGACGGACGCGTCGAACGCGTGCAACGGCGCCTGCACCGGCCGCAGTCCCGCCGCCAGCACCACGAAGAAGATGACGTCGTCGTTGACCGGCGACATCAGCACCCTGCCGCCCGGCGGGCACCAGTGGCGCAGCGCCACGTACAGCCCCAGCCTGCATGACGGCATGTACACACATTCCCGGCCGAGCCGGGCACGCATGGTCTCTTCCAGCCTCTTCGGCCGCGACCACGAGCGCGCCGAGCGCGGGCCGGCCTCCCCTATGGCCATCCGCCCCCCTGTGTGCCGACGGAACGCCCCCTCCCCGAGGCCTTCCGGCACCCGCCCAGAGTCGCCCCGTTCGCACCGCTCCGTCAAGATTGCGCAGCCGCCTGTGGATAACTTCCGGTAGGCGGTCCAAAGCGGCACTTGGGGTCTTTGCGCCCGCGCGCACCCCGCCCTTGGTGCCCGGCCGCCGCCGCACCACCGGTCCGGCTCTGCACAAGAGCGCCACGGCACCCGTAACGTGTGCCTGGCCACGGACACGTGGAGCACCTGCGCACACGAAAGCGAGGCAGCACCCGATGCCCCCCTTCGATGTCCCCGAGGGCGATCCCTTCGGCCCGCACAATCTGCCGTACGGCGTGTTCTCGCCCCCCGGCTCCTCGGAGCGGACCGTCGGCGTCCGGCTCGGCGACCATGTCCTCGACGCCGGCGCGGCGGCGCACGCCCTGGGCTCCCCCTACGCGTCCCTGCTCGCCCGCCCGACCCTGAACCCGCTGCTGGCGGCGGGCCGTACGGCCTGGTCGGACGTGCGGCGGGCGCTCACGGCCTGGGTCACCGTGCCCGCGCACCGGGAGACCGTCGAGCCGCTGTTCCACCCGCTGTCCGAGGTGACGCTGCATCTGCCCTTCGAGGTCGCGGACTACGTCGACTTCTACGCCTCGGAGAACCACGCCCGCAACGTCGGACAGATCTTCCGCCCCGACGCCCCGGACCCGCTCACCCCCAACTGGAAGCATCTGCCGATCGGCTACCACGGCCGCTCCGGCACGGTCGTGGTCTCCGGCACCGACGTCGTGCGCCCCTCCGGCCAGCGCAAGGCACCCGCCGACGCGGCCCCCGTGTTCGGGCCGTCCGTCCGGCTGGACATCGAGGCGGAGGTCGGCTTCGTGGTGGGCGTGCCGTCCGACCTGGGCGAGCCGGTTCCGCTCGGCTCCTACCGCGACCACGTCTTCGGCCTGTGCCTGCTCAACGACTGGTCCGCCCGCGACGTCCAGGCCTGGGAGTACGTCCCCCTCGGCCCGTTCCTCGGCAAGTCCTTCGCCACCTCGGTGTCCGCCTGGATCACCCCGCTGGACGCCCTGGAGGAGGCCCGCGTCGCACCGCCGGAGCGCACGCACGAACTGCTGCCCTACCTGGACGACGCGGACGAGGAACCCGGCGGCTACGACCTGCGGATCAGCGTCGCCGTCAACGGCCATGTCGTCTCCGAACCCCCCTTCTCCACCATGTACTGGACGGCCGCCCAGCAGCTCGCCCACATGACCGTCAACGGCGCCTCCCTGCGCACCGGCGACCTCTACGGCTCGGGCACGGTGAGCGGCCCCTCCGAGCGGGAGCGCGGCTCGCTGCTGGAGCTGACCTGGAACGGCCGTGACCCGCTGGAACTGCCCGACGGCAAGCGGACGTTCCTGGAGGACGGCGACGTGGTCACGCTGTCGGCCTGGGCGCCGGGCCCGGACGGCGTCCGCGTGGGGCTCGGCGAGGTCACGGGACGGGTGGTCCCCGCGCCCTGACCCGTCCGGCCCTGTCCGATCCCGCACGACCGCTGACTCGCACCGCCCTTCGCCGTCATAATTGGCGTCGGGCGGTGCGCGCGTGTCAGCGCCCCGCACGCCCCTCGCACGACCCTTGTACGACCCGCACGCCCCCGAGCCGACCCTTCCGACAGGATCCGGAGCCCGTGGCATGACCCTCTGCCTGCTCCTGCTGGGCGTCGTCGCCCTGACGGCCGCCGTGCCCGTCCCCCGGGCGCTGACCCGGGCGAAGTGGCCGGAGCGGGAACCGGTCGTCGCCCTGTGGGTGTGGCAGTGCCTGGTCGCCACCGTCCTGCTGTGCTGTCTGACGGCTCTCGCGCTGGGCGCGGCGGCCGTCTTCGGCACCGTCCGCGCCCAGCTCTTCGCGCCGGCGCCGCCCGCGGTGACCGCCGCGTACAACCTGTCGGCCGCCTCGCCCTGGACGACCGTCGTCACCGTGCTGCTGGCCTGCGGGGCGGCCTGGACGGCGGCCATGCTGGTGCGGGAACTGGTCGAGGCCCGCCGGCGTCGCGCCCGGGCCCGGGCCCAGCTGCGGGAGCGCGCCCCGGACCTGCCCGCCGGGCTCCCCGCCGCCCGCGGTCCCCTGCTGGTGCTGGAGGACGAGTACCCCGACGCCTGGTGGCTGCCGGGCAGCCCGCCCCAGTTGATCGTCACCACCGGGGCCCTGCGGCGCCTGACCGGCCACCAGCTCGACGCCGTGCTCACCCATGAGCGCGGTCACGCCCGCGCCCACCACGACTGGCTGCTGCACCTCTCCACGGCCCTGGCCACCGGGTTCCCCCGGGTCCCGCTGTTCGCCCACTTCTGCGACCAGACCCACCGCCTGGTGGAGCTGTCCGCCGACGACACGGCCTCCCGCCGCTGCGGTCACCTGACCACGGCGCTGGCGCTGATCGAACTCAACCAGCACCGCGGCGTGCTGTCCTGCGCCTCCAGCCACCGCCTGCTCGGTGAACGCGTCGACCGTCTCCTGGAGCCACCGCCCCGCCTCGACCGCCGCCACCGCGCCCTGACGACGACCGCGGCGGCCCTGGTACCGCTGGTCCCCCTGCTGATCACCTTCGCCCCGGGCCTGACGGCGCTCCCGTAGCCCCGGGCGGGCGATCGTGCCTCCCCCAGAGCCTTAAGGGCCTGGGAGGTGCCCCCGGGGCGGCACGGGCGGGCGCCCCGGCACCCCGCAATCGCCGGGCTGCGCAACACCCCCCGCCCAGCCCCAGCAAACGGCGGCGCCTACGTCCAGTCGGGCTCGGGCTCCGGCTCCGGCTCGACGTCCACGTCACCTCCGGCACCGGCGTCCCCGGGCGAGGCCAACCCCGCCAGCACCCCCACCACCCCCTCCCCGTACGTCGCCCGCTTCTTCTCCCCCACCCCGCTGACCCCCGCCAGCTCGTCCACCGACGTGGGCCACACCGTGGCGATCTCCCGCAGCGTGGCGTCGTGGAAGATCACGTACGCCGGAACCCCCTGCTCCCGCGCCTGCTCCGCCCGCCACGCCCGCAACGCCTCGAACGCGGGCTGGAGTTCCTCGGGCAGCTCGGCCGCCGCCGCCCTGGCCTTGCGCTCGCCCCGGCCGCCGCCCGTGCCACGCGCCGCCGCCGGCTTCTTCGGCTCCTTCCGCAGCGGCACCTCCCGCTCCCGCCGCAGCACCGACCCGCTGGCCTCGGTCAGCACGAGCGTGCCGTACTCCCCCTCGACGGCGAGCAGCCCCTGGGCGAGCAACTGCCGTACGACGCCGCGCCACTCGGCCTCGCTCAGATCCTCACCGATGCCGAACACCGACAGCTGGTCGTGGTCGAACTGGATGACCTTGGCGGTGCGCCGCCCGAGCAGGATGTCCACGATCTGGCCCGCGCCGAACTTCTGCCCGCGCTCCCGCTGCAGCCGCACCACCGCCGACAGCACCTTCTGCGCCGCGACCGTTCCGTCCCATGTCTCCGGCGGTGTCAGACAGGTGTCGCAGTTGCCGCAGCCCGACGGGTCGGCCTCCTGGCCGAAGTAGGCGAGGAGCTGTCCGCGCCGGCACCGGACCGTCTCGCACAGCGCCAGCATGGCGTCCAGATGCTGGTTCGCCCGCCGCCGGAACGACTCGTCGCCCTCCCCCGTCTGGATCAGCTTGCGCTGCTGGACGACGTCGTTGAGCCCGTAGGCCATCCATGCCGTGGACGGCAGTCCGTCCCGCCCCGCGCGCCCGGTCTCCTGGTAGTAGCCCTCGACCGACTTGGGCAGGTCCAGGTGGGCGACGAAACGGACGTCCGGCTTGTCGATGCCCATGCCGAAGGCGATGGTCGCGACCACGACCAGCCCCTCCTCCCGCAGGAAGCGCGACTGATGGGCGGCGCGCGTCCCCGCGTCCAGGCCCGCGTGGTACGGCACCGCCTCGATGCCGTTGCGCGAGAGGAACTCGGCGGTCTTCTCCACGGAGTTGCGCGAGAGGCAGTAGACGATGCCCGCGTCCCCGGCGTGCTCCTCGCGCAGGAAGCTCAGCAACTGCTTCTTGGGGTCGGCCTTGGGCACGATCCGGTACTGGATGTTGGGCCGGTCGAAGCTGGCGACGAAGTGCCGCGCCTGCGGCATCCGCAGCCGGTCGGTGATCTCCCGGTGCGTTGCGTCCGTGGCCGTCGCCGTGAGCGCGATGCGGGGCACGTCCGGCCACCGCTCGCCCAGCACGGACAGCGCGAGGTAGTCGGGACGGAAGTCGTGCCCCCACTGGGACACACAGTGCGCCTCGTCGACGGCGAAGACGGAGATCTTGCCGCGGGAGAGCAGCTCCAGGGTGCTGTCCAGCCGCAGCCGCTCCGGCGCGAGGTAGAGCAGGTCCAGCTCCCCGGCGAGGAACTCCGCCTCGACCACCCGCCGCTCGTCGAAGTCCTGCGTGGAGTTCATGAACCCGGCGCGCACGCCCAGCGCCCGCAGCGCGTCCACCTGGTCCTGCATCAGGGCGATCAGCGGGGAGACGACGACACCCGTGCCCGGTCTGACCAGGGCCGGGATCTGGTAGCACAGGGATTTGCCGCCGCCGGTCGGCATCAGCACGACGGCGTCGCCGCCCGCGATCACATGCTGGACGACCGCTTCCTGCTCACCGCGGAAGGCCTCGTACCCGAACACCCGGTGCAGCGCTGCCCGCGCCGCGTCATCCGTCACTGCCATCTCGGCGATACCGCCCGTCCCCTGCATCGTCCCGTCCCCCGTGCGTCGTCCCTCGACCACTGCGTCCACGATAGGCGCCCGCACCGACAGGACCGGAGTTGTCCACAGGCCCGCCCGCGACGGCCGCGGCCCGGCACCCCGTGCTCGGGGTACCGGGCCGCTCCGCCGTTCTCCGGCGCGGTGTCAGCGGACGAACACGCCCGCGTCGCCGGCCAGCTCCAGGAAGTACTGCGGTGCCACACCGAGCACCACCGTGACCGCCACGCCGACCCCGATCGCCGTCATCGTCAGCGGTGACGGCACCGCGACGGTCGGGCCCTCGGGGCGCGGCTCGCTGAAGAACATCAGCACGATGACGCGGATGTAGAAGAACGCCGCGATGGCCGAGGCGATCACACCGACCACGACCAGCGGGACGGCCCCGCCCTCCGCGGCCGCCTTGAACACGGCGAACTTCCCGGCGAAGCCGGAGGTCAGCGGGATGCCCGCGAAGGCCAGCAGGAAGATCGCGAACACGGCCGCGACCAGCGGCGAGCGGCGGCCGAGCCCCGCCCACTTCGACAGGTGCGTCGCCTCGCCGCCCGCGTCCCGGACCAGCGTGACCACCGCGAACGCGCCGACGGTCACGAAGGAGTACGCCGCCAGGTAGAACAGCACGGACGAGATGCCCGACGGGGTGGCGGCGATGACACCGGCGAGGATGAAGCCCGCGTGGGAGATCGCCGAGTACGCCAGCAGCCGCTTGATGTCGGTCTGCGTGATCGCGACGATCGCGCCGATCACCATGGTGACGATGGCCACGGCCCACATCACCGGCCGCCAGTCCCAGCGCAGGCCCGGCAGCACGACGTACAGGATCCGCAGCAGCGCGCCGAACGCGGCCACCTTGGTCGCCGCCGCCATGAAGCCCGTCACCGGTGTCGGGGCGCCCTGGTACACATCGGGCGTCCACATGTGGAAGGGCACGGCGCCGACCTTGAACAGCAGGCCCATGACCAGCAGCGCGGCGCCGATCAGCAGCAGCGCGTCATTGCCCATGGTGTCGGCGAGCGCCGGGGTGACCTCCCCCACGCTGCCCTCGACGACCTGCGCGATCGTGGCGTACGACATCGAGCCCGCGTAGCCGTACAGCAGGGCGATGCCGAACAGCAGGAACGCGGAGGCGAAGGCGCCGAGCAGGAAGTACTTGACCGCCGCCTCCTGCGAGATCAGCCGCTTGCGGCGGGCCAGCGCGCACAGCAGGTACAGCGGGAGGGAGAGCACCTCCAGCGCCACGAACAGCGTCAGCAGGTCGTTGGCCGCCGGGAAGACCAGCATGCCGGCGACCGCGAAGAGCAGCAGCGGGAACACCTCGGTGGTGGTGAACCCGGCCTTGACGGCCCGCTTCTCGCTGTCGCTGCCCGGTACGGCCGCGGCCTGCGCGGCGAAGGAGTCGACGCGGTTGCCGTGCGCCTCCGGGTCGAGCCGGCGCTCGGCGAAGGTGAACAGGCCGACCAGGGCGGTCAGCAGGATCGTGCCCTGCAGGAACAGGGCCGGTCCGTCGACGGCGATGGCGCCCATCGCCGCGATGCCCGCCTTGGTGGTGGCGTAGCCGTTCGCGGCGAGGGCCACGACCGCTGCGAACGCGGCGGAGAGCGCGACCACGGAGACGAACATCTGTGCGTAGTAGCGGGACTTTCGCGGGACGATCGCCTCCACCAGGATGCCGACGACCGCCGCGCCGACGACGATCAGGGTGGGGGCGAGCTGCCCGTATTCGATCTTCGGCGCGTCGATCTTCGAGATCGGGTCGGCCGCCGCCGTTGTCCACAGGCTGTGGACGGCTGCTGCTGTGCTCACTTGGCCGCCTCCACCTCGGGCTGGGGATCCTTCTTCTCCACGTCGGACATGGTGTGCTTCACCGCCGGGTTCACGACGTCAGTGACGGGCTTCGGATAGACGCCCAGGAACACCAGCAGCACGACCAGCGGCGCCACCACCGCGATCTCCCGCACCCTCAGGTCGGGCATCGCGGCCACCTCGGGCTTCACCGGGCCCGTCATCGTCCGCTGGTAGAGGACGAGGGTGTAGAGCGCGGCGAGGACGATGCCGAAGGTGGCGATGATCCCGATCACCGGGTAGCGGGTGAACGTCCCGACCAGGACCA
Organism: Streptomyces speibonae; assembly: GCF_984686075.1. Taxonomy (NCBI): domain Bacteria; kingdom Bacillati; phylum Actinomycetota; class Actinomycetes; order Kitasatosporales; family Streptomycetaceae; genus Streptomyces; species Streptomyces speibonae. The sequence continues at coordinate 3,447,974 of NZ_OZ480260.1, forward strand.
GGAACTCACTGACGAAGGGCGCGAGCCCCGGCAGCGAGAGGGTCGCGAGGCCGCCGATCAGGAACGTGCCGGCGAGCACCGGGGCGACCTTCTGGACACCGCCGAAGTCGGCGATGAGCCGCGAACCGCGCCGCGAGATCAGGAATCCGGCGATCAGCATCAGCACGGCGGTCGAGATGCCGTGGTTGACCATGTAGAGCGTCGCACCGGACTGGCCCTGGCTGGTCATGGCGAAGATGCCCATGATGATGAACCCGAAGTGCGAGATCGAGGCGTACGCGATCAGCCGCTTGATGTCGCGCTGGCCGACCGCCAGCAGCGCGCCGTAGATGATGCTGACGACCGCCAGGACGAGGATCACCGGGGTCGCCCACTTGCTCGCCTCCGGGAACAGCCCGAGGCAGAAGCGGAGCATGGCGAAGGTGCCCACCTTGTCGACGACCGCCGTGATCAGCACGGCCACCGGGGCGGTGGACTCCTGCATGGCGTTGGGCAGCCAGGTGTGCAGCGGCCACAGCGGCGCCTTCACCGCGAAGGCGAAGAAGAAGCCGAGGAACAGCCAGCGCTCGGTGCCGGTCGCCATGTTCAGCTCGCCGCTCGCCCGCGCCTCGGCGATCTCGGTGAGCGAGAAGTTCCCCGCGACCACGTAGAGACCGATCACCGCGGCCAGCATGATCAGACCGCCGGCCAGGTTGTAGAGGAGGAACTTCACCGCGGCGTACGACCGCTGGGTGGCCGCCTTCTCCTCCCCGTGCTCGTGGGCACGGTCCCCGAAGCCGCCGATCAGGAAGTACAGCGGGATCAGCATGGCTTCGAAGAAGATGTAGAAGAGGAAGACGTCGGTGGCCTCGAAGGAGAGGATCACCATCGCCTCGACGGCCAGGATCAGGGCGAAGAAGCCCTGCGTCGGCCGCCACCGCCTGCTGCCCGTCTCCAGCGGGTCGGCGTCGTGCCAGCCCGCGAGGACGATGAACGGGATCAGCAGGGCGGTCAGCCCGATCAGGGCGACCGCGATGCCGTCGACGCCCAGTTCGTAGCGGACGCCGAAGTCCGCGATCCAGGCGTGGGACTCGGTGAGCTGGTAGCGGTCGCCGTCCGGGTCGAAGCGGACCAGGACGGTGACCGCCAGGGCGAGCGTGGCGAGCGAGAACAGCAGGGCCAGCCACTTGGCGGCCGTGCGCTTCGCGGCCGGTACGGCGGCCGTGGCGATCGCCCCGATGGCCGGGAGCGCCGCCGTCGCTGTCAGCAGAGGAAAGGACATCGGTATCAGACCGCCCTCATCAGCAGGGTCGCGGCGGCGAGGACCGCGGCGCCGCCGAACATGGAGACCGCGTAGGACCGCACGAAGCCGTTCTGCAGCCTGCGCATCCGGCCGGACAGGCCGCCCATGGAGGCCGCCGTGCCGTTGACCACCCCGTCGACCAGGGTGTGGTCCACATACACCAGCGAGCGGGTGAGGTGCTCACCGCCGCGCACCAGGACCACGTGGTTGAAGTCGTCCTGGAGCAGGTCGCGCCGGGCGGCCCGGGTGAGCAGCGACCCGCGCGGGGCGACGGCCGGAACCGGACGGCGCCCGTACTGGGCCCAGGCGATCGCCACACCGATGACCATCACGGCGACCGTGGAGAGCGTCACCGTCAGGGCGCTGACCGGCGGATGGCCGTGGGCGTGCCCGGTGACGGGCTCCAGCCAGTGCACGAAGCGGTCGCCGATGCTGAAGAAGGCACCGCCGGCGACCGATCCGACGGCCAGCACGATCATCGGGATCGTCATGGACCGCGGCGACTCGTGCGGGTGCGGAGGCTCGTAGGCGCCGCCCGTCTGCGCGGCCGGCTCCACGTCGGGCGCGGCCGGGGACGGCGTCGGCGCGTTGCGCCAGCGCTCCTCGCCGAAGAACGTCATCAGCATCACGCGCGTCATGTAGTACGCGGTGATGGCCGCGCCCAGCAGGGCACAGGCGCCGAGGATCCAGCCCTCGGTGCCGCCCTTGGCGAACGCCGCCTCGATGATCTTGTCCTTGGAGAAGAAGCCGGACAGGCCCGGGAAGCCGATGATCGCGAGGTAGCCGAGCCCGAAGGTGACGAACGTGACCGGCATGTACTTCCGCAGGCCGCCGTAGCGGCGCATGTCGACCTCGTCGTTCATGCCGTGCATCACCGAGCCGGCGCCGAGGAACAGACCGGCCTTGAAGAAGCCGTGCGTCACCAGGTGCATGATCGCGAAGACGTAGCCGATGGGGCCCAGGCCGGCGGCCAGCACCATGTAGCCGATCTGCGACATGGTCGACCCGGCCAGCGCCTTCTTGATGTCGTCCTTCGCGCAACCGACGATCGCACCGAACAGCAGCGTGACCGCGCCGACGATGGTGACGACCAGCTGCGCGTCAGGGGCGCCGTTGAAGACGGCGGCGGAACGGACGATCAGGTACACGCCCGCCGTCACCATCGTCGCGGCGTGGATGAGGGCGGAGACCGGGGTCGGGCCTTCCATCGCGTCCCCGAGCCAGGACTGCAGCGGCACCTGGGCGGACTTGCCGCACGCGGCGAGCAGCAGCATCAGCGCGATGGCGGTGAGCTTGCCCTCGCCGGCCTCGCCCGCGAGAGAGGCCTCCCCGTGGCCGCCGAGCACCGGCCCGAAGGCGAAGGTGCCGAACCACAGGAACATCAGCATGATCGCGATGGACAGGCCCATGTCGCCGACGCGGTTGACCAGGAAGGCCTTCTTCGCGGCCGTCGCGGCGCTGGGCTTGTGCTGCCAGAAGCCGATCAGCAGGTAGGAGGCGAGACCGACGCCCTCCCAGCCGACGTACAGCAGCAGGTAGTTGTCGGCGAGGACCAGGATCAGCATCGCCGCGAGGAACAGGTTCAGATAGCCGAAGAAGCGGCGGCGGCGCTCGTCGTGCTCCATGTAGCCGACGGAGTACAGGTGGATCAGCGAGCCGACGCCGGTGATCAGCAGGACGAAGGTCATCGACAGCTGGTCGAGCCGGAAGGCGACGTCGGCCTGGAAGCCCTCCACCGGGATCCAGCTGAACAGGTGCTGCGTGACGGTGCGCTCTTCGGCGCCCTTGCCCAGCAGATCGGTGAACAGCACCAGGCCGAGCGCGAAGGAGACGGCCGCGAGCAGCGTGCCGATCCAGTGGCCCACGGCGTCCAGCCGGCGTCCGCCGCACAGCAGGACCACCGCTCCGAGCAGGGGCGCCGCCACCAGCAGCGCAATCAGGTTCTCCACGATTCAGCGACCCCTTACAGCTTCATCAGGCTGGCGTCGTCGACCGAGGCCGAGTGGCGGGAACGGAACAGGGACACGATGATCGCCAGCCCGACCACGACCTCCGCGGCGGCGACCACCATCGTGAAGAAGGCGATGACCTGGCCGTCGAGGTTGCCGTGCATCCGGGAGAAGGCGACGAACGCGAGATTGCAGGCGTTGAGCATGAGCTCGACGCACATGAAGACCACGATCGCGTTGCGCCGGACCAGCACACCGGTGGCGCCGATCGTGAACAGCAGCGCGGCGAGGTACAGATAGTTGACCGGGTTCACTTCGACGCCTCCTCGGGCCGCTTGAACGTCGGCGGCTCGATCGCCTTGCGCTCCAGGCGCTCCTCCGCGCGCTGCTCCAGCGCCCGCAGGTCGTTGAGCGCCTCCTGCGAGACGTCGCGGATCTGACCGCGGTCCCGCAGCGTCTTGCTGACCGTGAGGTCCGACGGGGTGCCGTCGGGCAGCAGGCCCGCGATGTCCACGGCGTTGTGCCGGGCGTACACGCCGGGCGCCGGGAGCGGCGGCAGGTACTTGCCCTCGCGTACGCGCTGCTCGGCCAGCTCCCGCTGGGTTTGGGCGCGTTCGGTGCGCTCGCGGTGGGTGAGCACCATGGCGCCGACGGCGGCCGTGATGAGCAGGGCGCCGGTGATCTCGAAGGCGAAGACGTACTTGGTGAAGAGCAGGGACGCGAGGCCCTCCACGTTGCCGCCCGCGTTCGCCTCGCCGATGCCGCTGAACTCGCTGAGCGAGGCGTTGCCGATCCCGCCGACCAGCAGGACGCCGAAGCCGAGACCGCACAGCAGGGCCAGCCAGCGCTGGCCCTTGATGGTCTCCTTCAGGGAGTCTGCCGCGGTGACGCCGACCAGCATCACCACGAACAGGAACAGCATCATGATCGCGCCGGTGTAGACGACGATCTGGACGACGCCCAGGAAGTAGGCGCCGTTGGCCAGGTAGAACACCGCCAGGATGATCATGGTGCCGGCGAGGCAGAGCGCGCTGTGCACGGCCCGCCGCATGAACACGGTGCACAGGGCGCCGATCACGGCGACCGTGCCCAGGACCCAGAACTGGAAGGCTTCTCCGGTGGAGGTGCCGGCGGAGAGAGTCACCACGGCGGCGAACTGTCCGGTCATCGCCTGATCACCTCCTCCGACGCCGGTTCCTCCGGGCCGAACGTCGAGGCGGCTTCCTGCACCACCTCGCCCTTGGAACGGGCGACCTGCTGCTCCGTACCGGGCGCCGCCTCGGTCACCAGGCCCCGGTAGTAGTCCTGTTCGTCGGTGCCCGGGTACATGGCGTGCGGCGAGTCGACCATGCCCTCCTCCAGACCGGCGAGCAGCTGCTCCTTGGTGTAGATGAGGTCGGCGCGGCTGGAGTCCGCCAGTTCGAACTCGTTGGTCATCGTGAGCGCGCGCGTGGGGCACGCCTCGATGCACAGGCCGCACAGGATGCAGCGGGCGTAGTTGATCTGGTAGACGCGGCCGTACCGCTCGCCGGGCGAGTAGCGCTCCTCCTCGGTGTTGTCCGCGCCCTCCACGTAGATCGCGTCGGCGGGACAGGCCCAGGCGCACAGCTCGCAGCCGACGCACTTCTCCAGGCCGTCCGGATGGCGGTTGAGTTGGTGCCGTCCGTGGAAGCGCGGAGCGGTGGTCTTCTGCTGCTCCGGGTACTGCTCGGTCAGCCGCTTCTTGAACATGGCCTTGAAGGTCACGCCGAAGCCGGCCACGGGGTTCAGGAAACCGGGCTTGGTCTCCTTGGGCTCCTCAGCCATCGGACGCCTCCTTTCCATCCGTAGGTCCACCCAGGGATCCGTCACTCTGAGTATCGGGTCCGCCACTGACAATGAGCTCCCGCTCCCGGTGCGAGCGGCGTCGCGGCACCGGCGGCAACTCCTGTCCCGGCAGCGGCGGTACGGGGAACCCGCCCGCCATGGGGTCGAAGGCGGGCGGGCCCTCGGGCCGCTCGGCCTCCTTCGCCCGGGCCCGGAACATGTCGGCCACGAAGGAGAGCAGCAGCAGGCCGAGGACGCCCGCGGCGATGTACAGCGCGATGTCGGCGAAGTCGTAGTTCTCGTTGCGCAGCGCCCGCACGGTGGCGACCGCCATCAGCCACACCAGCGAGACCGGGATGAGGACCTTCCAGCCGAGCTTCATCAGCTGGTCGTAGCGGACCCGCGGGAGCGTGCCGCGCAGCCAGACGAAGGCGAACAGCAGGCTCAGCAGCTTGCCGGTGAACCAGAGCATCGGCCACCAGCCGTGGTTGGCGCCCTCCCAGAAGGTGCTGATGGGCCACGGGGCCCGCCAGCCGCCCAGGAAGAGCGTCACGGCGACGGCCGAGACGGTCACCATGTTGATGTACTCGGCCAGCATGAACATCGCGAACTTGATGGACGAGTACTCGGTGTTGAACCCGCCGACCAGGTCGCCCTCGGACTCCGGCATGTCGAAGGGGGCGCGGTTGACCTCGCCCACCATCGTGACGATGTAGATGAGGAAGGAGACCGGCAGCAGCAGGATGTACCAGCGGTCGGTCTGCTGCTCGACGATCGTCGAGGTGGACATCGACCCGGAGTAGAGGAACACGGAGGCGAACGCGGCGCCCATGGCGATCTCGTAGGAGATCATCTGCGCGCAGGAGCGCAGACCGCCGAGGAGCGGGTAGGTCGAGCCGGAGCTCCAGCCCGCCAGGACGATGCCGTAGATGCCGACCGAGGCGACCGCGAGGATGTAGAGCGCGGCGATCGGCAGGTCGGTGAGCTGCATCGTGGTGCGCTGGCCGAAGATCGAGACCTCGTTGCCGGCCGGCCCGAAGGGGATCACCGCGAACGCCATGAAGGCGGGGACGGCGGCGACGATCGGCGCGAGGACGTACACCGCCTTGTCCGCGCGCTTGACGACGACGTCCTCCTTGAGCATCAGCTTCACGCCGTCGGCGAGCGACTGGAGCATGCCCCAGGGCCCGTGCCGGTTGGGGCCGATGCGCAACTGCATCCAGGCGACCACCTTGCGCTCCATGACGATGGAGAGCAGCACGGTCACCATCAGGAAGGCGAAGCAGAACACCGCCTTGACGAGGATCAGCCACCAGGGATCGCGGCCGAACATCGAGAGGTCTTCAGCGGCGAGGTACGGGCTCATGCCTCCACCTCCTTGGGGGCCTCACCGGCGGGCGTCGCCGGGCCGATGCGGACGAGGGAGCCGGGCAGTGCCCCGGCGGCCGAGGGGACCCCGCCGCCGACGGAGTTCAGCGGCAGCCAGACCACCCGGTCGGGCATGTCGGTGACGGCCAGGGGCAGTTCCACCGATCCGGCGCCGCCGGTGACCGACAGCAGGTCGCCGTCCTTGACGCCGACCTCGGCCGCCGTGGCGGCCGACAGCCGCGCGAGAGCGGCGTGCCGGGTGCCGGCCAGCGCCTCGTCACCGAGTTGCAGCAGGCCGTGGTCGAGCAGCAGCCGGTGCCCGGCGAGCACCGCCTCACCGGCGGCCGGCCGGGGCAGGGCGCCCGCGGTCTCCGTCGGGTCGGCGGCGCGCGGACCGTCCCAGACGCCGATCCGGTCGAGCTCCGCGCGGATCGTGCGCAGGTCCGGCAGGCCCAGGTGGACGTCCATGGCGTCGGCCAGCATCTGCAGCACCCGCGCGTCGGTCGGCGGGAGCCGCCGGGTCATCTGGTCGGGCTTGAGCGCCGCCTCGAAGAGCCGCACCCTGCCCTCCCAGTTGAGGAAGGTGCCGGGCTTCTCGGCGACCGCGGCCACCGGCAGGACGACGTCGGCGAGCTCGGTGACCTCGCTGGGCCGCAGCTCCAGGGAGACCACGAACCCGGCCTCGGCGAGCGCGGCACGCGCGCGTGCCGGGTCGGGCAGGTCGGCGACCTCCACACCGGCGACAAGAAGCGCCTGGAGCTCACCGCGGGCCGCCGCCTCGACGATCTGGCCGGTGTCACGGCCGTAGCGGTGCGGGAGGTCGGCGACGCCCCAGAGGGCGGCGACCTCCTCACGCGCGCGCGGGTCGGTGGCCGGGCGGCCGCCCGGCAGCAGCGCCGGCAGCGCGCCCGCCTCGATGGCGCCCCGCTCCCCGGCCCGGCGCGGGATCCACACCAGGCGGGCCCCGGTCGCGGCGGCGAACCGGATCGCGGCGGTCAGCCCGCCCCGTACGGCCGCCAGCCGCTCACCGACGACGATCACCGCGCCGTCGGCACGCAGCGCCTCGGCGGCCGCGGAACCCTCGCCCTGCAGGCCGACACCGCTCGCGAGCGCGTCCAGCCATTCGGTCTCGGTACCGGGTGCCGCCGGCAGCAGGGTGCCGCCGGCCTTCTCCAGTCCGCGCGTGGCGTGCGTGGCCAGCGCGTAGGTCTTCTGCCCGTGCCCGCGCCAGGCCTTGCGCAGCCGCAGGAAGACGCCGGGCGCCTCCTCCTCCGACTCGAACCCGACCAGGAGGACGGCGGGCGCCTTCTCCAGGGCGGTGTGGGTGACGCCCGTCCCGTCGAGGTCCCGGCCCCGCCCCGCGACCCGCGCGGCGAGGAAGTCGGCCTCCTCGGAGCTGTGCACGCGCGCGCGGAAGTCGATGTCGTTGGTGCCGAGCGCCACGCGGGCGAACTTGCTGTACGCGTAGGCGTCCTCGACGGTGAGCCGGCCGCCGGTCAGCACCCCGGTGCTGCCCCGCGAGGCCAGCAGCCCCTGGGCCGCGATCTGCAGCGCGTCCGGCCAGGACGCCGGCCGCAGCTCGCCCTCCGCGTTGCGCACGAGCGGGGTGTCCAGGCGGTCCCGCAGCTGCGCGTACCGGAACGCGAAGCGTCCCTTGTCGCAGATCCACTCCTCGTTGACCTCGGGGTCGTTGCCGGCGAGCCGCCGCATGACCTTGCCGCGCCGGTGGTCGGTGCGGGTGGCGCAGCCGCCCGAGCAGTGCTCGCACACCGACGGCGACGAGATCAGGTCGAAGGGGCGGGAGCGGAACCGGTAGGCCGCCGAGGTGAGCGCGCCGACCGGGCAGATCTGGATGGTGTTGCCGGAGAAGTACGACTCGAACGGGTCGCCCTCGCCGGTGCCGATCTGCTGGAGCGCGCCCCGCTCGACCATCTCGATCATCGGGTCGCCCGCGATCTGGTTGGAGAAGCGGGTGCAGCGGGCGCACAGCACGCACCGCTCGCGGTCCAGCAGCACCTGTGTGGAGATCGCGACGGGCTTCTCGTACGTGCGCTTCTTGCCGTCGAAGCGGGAGTCGGCGTTGCCGTGCGACATCGCCTGATTCTGCAGCGGGCACTCGCCGCCCTTGTCGCAGACCGGGCAGTCCAGGGGGTGGTTGATGAGCAGGAACTCCATCACACCCTTCTGGGCCTTCTCGGCGACCGGCGAGGTGAGGTGGGTCTTCACCACCATGCCGTCGGTGCAGGTGATGGTGCAGGAGGCCATGGGCTTGCGCTGGCCCTCGACCTCCACGATGCACTGGCGGCAGGCGCCGGCCGGATCGAGGAGCGGGTGGTCGCAGAACCGGGGGATCTCGATGCCGAGCTGCTCGGCGGCCCGGATGACCAGGGTGCCCTTGGGCACGCTGATCTCGGCGCCGTCGATCGTCAGCGTCACGAGGTCCTCGGGCGGGACCGCCGCCTCTCCCCCGCCGGAGGGAGCGTTGGTGGTCACAGTCATGCGTGCACCTCCGTACGGTCGGCCCAGGCCGTGGACTTGGCCGGGTCGAACGGGCAGCCACGGCCCGTGATGTGCTGCTCGTACTCCTCGCGGAAGTACTTGAGCGAGGAGAAGATCGGCGAGGCGGCGCCGTCGCCGAGGGCGCAGAAGGCCTTGCCGTTGATGTTGTCGGCGATGTCGTTCAGCTTGTCGAGGTCGGACATCTGTCCCTTGCCGGCCTCGATGTCCCGCATCAGCTGGACGAGCCAGTACGTGCCCTCGCGGCAGGGGGTGCACTTGCCGCAGGACTCGTGGGCGTAGAACTCGGTCCAGCGGGTGACGGCGCGCACGACGCAGGTGGTCTCGTCGAAGCACTGCAGTGCCTTGGTGCCGAGCATGGACCCCGCGGCGCCCACGCCCTCGTAGTCGAGGGGGACGTCGAGGTGCTCCTCGGTGAGCAGCGGGGTCGAGGAGCCGCCGGGCGTCCAGAACTTCAGCCGGTGGCCCGGCCGCATCCCGCCGCTCATCTCCAGCAGCTGGCGCAGGGTGATGCCGAGCGGCGCCTCGTACTGTCCGGGGCTCGCGACATGGCCGCTGAGGGAGTAGAGCGTGAAGCCGGGCGACTTCTCGCTGCCCATCGAGCGGAACCATTCCTTGCCCCGGTTCATGATGGCGGGAACCGAGGCGATCGATTCGACGTTGTTCACCACAGTCGGGCACGCGTAGAGGCCCGCGACGGCAGGGAAGGGGGGACGGAGCCGCGGTTGACCCCGCCGGCCTTCCAGCGAGTCGAGCAGCGCGGTCTCCTCACCGCAGATGTACGCGCCCGCACCCGCGTGCACGGTGAGCTGGAGGTCGAGTCCGCTGCCCAGGATGTTCTCGCCGAGGAAGCCGGCCGCGTAGGCCTCGCGCACGGCCTCGTGCAGCCGCCGCAGGACGGGGACGACCTCACCCCGCAGATAGATGAAGGCGTGGGACGACCGGATGGCGTAGCACGCGATGACGATGCCCTCGATGAGGCTGTGCGGGTTCGCGAAGAGGAGCGGAATGTCCTTGCACGTTCCGGGCTCCGACTCGTCGGCGTTGACAACAAGATAGTGAGGCTTGCCGTCCCCCTGGGGAATGAACTGCCACTTCATTCCGGTGGGGAAGCCGGCACCGCCGCGGCCGCGCAGACCGGACTCCTTGACGTACGCGATGACGTCGTCCGGTGACATGGCGAGCGCCTTGCGGAGCCCCTCGTATCCCTCGTGCCTCTTGTAGACGTCGAGCGTCCAGGACTTGTCCTCGTCCCAGAAGGCCGACAGCACGGGTGCGAGCAGCTTCTCCGGGCTCATGTCCTTGAGTTCGGGTGCCAAGGTCATCACTCCCCCTCCTCGGCAACGGGTCCCGACGGGTGCGCGGGGTCGGAGGCCGACGTCTCCTGCGGCGCGTCGTGCGAGCTGAGGTGCTCGGTGGGCGACGGCTCGTGCGGCGGGGTGTCCCGCGGCGCCTCGCCGCGCGGGTGCACCACGCGTGCGGGCGCGGCCTCCCCCTTGGCCAGCTTCAGGCCGGTCAGGGAGGCGGGGCCCGCGCTTCCGGTGGCCTCCACGGCCCCCTCGCGCCCGTCGGGGAAGCCGGCCAGGATGCGGGCGGTCTCCTTGAAGGTGCACAGGGGAGCCCCGCGCGTGGGGGCGACCGGGCGGCCGGCGCGCAGGTCGTCGACCATGCGCTTGGCGCTCTCGGGGGTCTGGTTGTCGAAGAACTCCCAGTTGACCATCACCACGGGCGCGAAGTCGCAGGCCGCGTTGCACTCGATGTGCTCCAGGGTGACCTTGCCGTCGTCGGTGGTTTCGCCGTTGCCGACGCCCAGGTGCTCCTGGAGCTCCTCGAAGATCGCGTCGCCGCCCATGACGGCGCACAGGGTGTTGGTGCACACCCCGACCTGGTAGTCGCCGCTCGGCCGGCGCCGGTACATGGTGTAGAAGGTGGCGACCGCGGTCACCTCGGCGGTGGTGAGGTCCAGCATGTCCGCGCAGAACTGCATGCCGGTGCGCGTGACGTGGCCCTCCTCCGACTGCACGAGGTGCAGCAGCGGCAGGAGGGCGGACCGGGAGTCCGGGTAGCGGGCGATGATCTCGCGCGCGTCGGTCTCCAGCCGGGCCCGGACGTCGTCCGGGTAGGGGGGCGCGGGCAGTTCGGGCATGCCCAGGCTGACGCCCCGCTCCGAAGAAGAGGTGGTCACCGGTCGACGCCTCCCATCACGGGGTCGATGGACGCGACGGCGACGATGACGTCGGCGACCTGGCCGCCCTCGCACATCGCCGCCATGGCCTGCAGGTTGGTGAAGGACGGGTCGCGGAAGTGGACCCGGTAGGGGCGGGTGCCGCCGTCGGAGACGACATGCACCCCGAGCTCGCCCTTGGGCGACTCGACGGCTGTGTACGCCTGTCCCGGCGGGACCCGGAAGCCCTCGGTGACCAGCTTGAAGTGGTGGATCAGGGCCTCCATGGAGGTGCCCATGATCTGCTTGATGTGGTCCAGGGAGTTGCCCAGTCCGTCCGGTCCCAGGGCGAGCTGGGCGGGCCAGGCGATCTTCTTGTCGGCGACCATCACCGGTCCGGGCCGGAGCCGGTCCAGGCACTGCTCGATGATGTTCAGCGACTGGCGCATCTCCTCGAGCCGGATCAGGAAGCGGCCGTAGGAGTCGCAGGTGTCGGCGGTCGGGACCTCGAAGTCGTAGGTCTCGTAGCCGCAGTAGGGCTGTGCCTTGCGCAGGTCGTGCGGCAGGCCGGTGGAGCGCAGGATCGGGCCGGTGGCGCCGAGCGCCATGCAGCCGGCCAGGTCGAGGTAGCCGACGTCCTGCATGCGGGCCTTGAAGATGGGGTTCCCGGTGGCGAGCGCGTCGTACTCCGGGAGGTTCTTGCGCATCTTCTTCACGAACTCGCGGATCTGGTCCACCGCGCCGGGCGGCAGGTCCTGGGCGAGTCCGCCGGGGCGGATGTACGCGTGGTTCATCCGCAGGCCCGTGATGAGCTCGTAGATGTCGAGAATGAGTTCACGATCACGGAATCCGTAGATCATGACCGTGGTGGCGCCGAGCTCCATGCCGCCGGTGGCGATGCACACCAGGTGGGAGGAGAGCCGGTTCAGCTCCATCAGGAGCACCCTGATGACCGAGGCCCGGTCGGGCACCTGGTCCTCGATGCCGAGGAGTTTCTCCACCGCGAGGCAGTACGCCGTCTCGTTGAAGAACGGCGTCAGGTAGTCCATGCGCGTCACGAACGTGGTGCCCTGCGTCCACGTGCGGTACTCGAGGTTCTTCTCGATGCCGGTGTGCAGGTAGCCGATGCCGCAGCGGGCCTCGGTGACCGTCTCGCCGTCGATCTCCAGGATCAGGCGGAGCACCCCGTGGGTGGACGGGTGCTGCGGGCCCATGTTGACGACGATGCGCTCGTCGTCGGCCTTGGCCGCGCTCTCGACGACCTCGTCCCAGTCACCGCCGGTGACGGTGTAGACGGTTCCTTCGGTGGTCTCCCTGGGGGAAGCGTGCGTGCTCACGAGTACGACCTCCGCTGGTCCGGAGCCGGGATCTGGGCGCCCTTGTACTCGACGGGGATGCCGCCGAGGGGGTAGTCCTTGCGCTGGGGAAAGCCCTGCCAGTCGTCCGGCATCATGATCCGCGTCAGGGCCGGGTGACCGTCGAAGACGATGCCGAAGAAGTCGTACGTCTCGCGCTCGTGCCAGTCGTTCGTCGGATAGACCGAGAACAGTGACGGGATGTGCGGATCGCTGTCGGGGGCGCTGACCTCGAGCCGGATCACCCGGTTGTGGGTGATCGAGCGCAGGTGGTACACGGCGTGCAGCTCGCGGCCCTTGTCGTTCGGGTAGTGCACGCCGCTGACCCCGGTGCACAGCTCGAAGCGCAGGGCGGGGTCGTCGCGCAGGGTCTTCGCCACGCGGACGAGGTGTTCGCGTTCGATGTGGAAGGTGAGTTCGCCGCGGTCGACGACCGTCTTCTCGATGGCGTTGGCGGGGAGCAGGTCCTGCTCCTCCAGCGCGCCCTCCAGTTCGTCGGCGACCTCGTCGAACCAGCCTCCGTAGGGGCGGGTGGCGGGTCCGGGCAGCCGGACCGAGCGGACGAGCCCGCCGTAGCCGGAGGTGTCGCCGCCGTTGTTTGCGCCGAACATCCCGCGCTGGACGCGGACCTCCTCGCCGCCCTGGCCGCGCTGACCGGGGAGGTTCTGGGCGGAGATGTCCTTCTCGGGGTTCACATCGTCACCCGCGGTGCTGTTCGCGTCGCTCATCGCAGCAGCCCCTTCATCTCGATCGTGGGCAGGGCCTTGAGCGCCGCCTCCTCCGCCTCGCGGGCCGCCTCCTCGGCGTTCACGCCGAGCTTGGAGCTCTGGATCTTCTGGTGGAGCTTGAGAATGGCGTCCATCAGCATCTCGGGGCGGGGCGGGCACCCGGGGAGATAGATGTCGACCGGGACGACGTGGTCGACGCCCTGGACGATCGCGTAGTTGTTGAACATGCCGCCCGAGGAGGCGCAGACCCCCATGGAGATCACCCACTTGGGGTTCGGCATCTGGTCGTAGACCTGCCGGAGCACCGGCGCCATCTTCTGGCTCACCCGCCCGGCGACGATCATGAGGTCCGCCTGCCGCGGCGAGCCGCGGAAGACCTCCATGCCGAAGCGCGCCAGGTCGTAGCGGCCCGCGCCGGTGGTCATCATCTCGATGGCACAGCAGGCGAGGCCGAACGTGGCGGGGAAGACGGACGACTTGCGCACCCAGCCAGCGGCCTGCTCGACGGTGGTCAGCAGGAATCCGCTCGGCAGCTTTTCTTCGAGTCCCATGACTTGTGGCCCCTCAGTCCCATTCCAGGCCGCCGCGCCGCCATACGTACGCGTACGCGACGAAGACGGTGAGCACGAAGAGCAGCATCTCCACGAGCCCGAAAAGCCCCAGGGCGTCGAAGGTGACGGCCCAGGGGTAGAGGAAGACGATCTCGATATCGAAAATGATGAAGAGCATCGCCGTCAGGTAGTACTTGATGGGGAAGCGCCCGCCGCCGGCCGGCGTGGGGGTCGGTTCGATACCGCACTCGTAGGCCTCGAGCTTGGCGCGGTTGTACCGCTTCGGACCGATCAGCGTGGCCATGACCACGGAGAAGATCGCAAAGCCTGCCCCGAGGGCTCCCAGTACGAGGATGGGCGCATACGCGTTCACCGCTCCTCGCTCCTCTCAGTCGGCACTGACTGCTGGCGGTTGTGCAGTGGGCCCGACCGACCTCAACCGCCCCACGAACCACGCCCGCCCCGGCGAAGATCGAGAACATGTGAAGCAGGTCACAAGCCCAACCGCTCCGCATCCTATGCCCGAGGGTCTGTGATCTGCGACACGGGGTATTGCACAAGCTTTGTGATCTCCACCACCTGACGAACGATCATGAAGTCGGATGAGCGCTGATCTTCGCACGCCAAGCGTCCGCGTGATCACCAAAGGTGGCATTTTGACTGGTCAGCGCAGCTCAGAGGGGTCATCTCCATATCAAGAGGCTTCTCTTGCATGCAAATTGGCGCTGGACTTGATCTCTTGCTAGACGCCGCGTTCACACCTCCGGGGGGAGCCGCGGCGGGGTGTGGACGTGTGCACGCGTTCACGAAGTCGGAGGGTCACGATCCAGTCACGTTCGGCCACCGGGAACTCCCGCGGGCGGCAGGGGCCGTCGGCCGGGGTGCCGGGAGCCTCCCGGACGCGGGGGTCCGGGTAATCGTTCCGTGACCTCCGCCACATTCATGAGGGCCGCATGAGAGCGGGGATTGGCCAACCACTTCAACCGGTGGTAGGCGGGGAGCAATTCGGGCGTAACGATGAAAGTCCGTGATCACGGGCCGATCACGGGCGCCCGCAATGTCCGTTACGGCGTCAATAAAGAACGACACGCCCGGGATTCGGGCGCCGGATTGAACAACTGTGGCGCAGCACACGTTTCTTGAAGATATGAAGCAGCCCCTGGTACCGGTTGTTCCCATGTCCCACACCGCTCACATACGCAGCCACCGGAAACCCCGCCGCACCGCCCAGAGCACCATGGCGATGCGGGCCGGAGTTGCCGGTGGCGTCCTCAGCACTCTGGCAGTGGCTGGGGCGTCGGGTTCGGCGAACGCTGCCGAGCCGGTGACGCAGACCCTCGAACTGCCCACCCTGACGGCCGACCTGGCCGCTCAGGTCGCCCAGTCCGCGGACGCCACCCAGCAGGCCGCCGCGAACTACCAGCTGCAGGCCGAGCGTGACGCGGCCGCCGCCAAGGCCGCCCAGCAGGCCAAGGCGGACCTCGCCAAGGCGAAGAAGAAGGCCGAGGCGAAGAAGAAGGCCGCGGAGGAGGCCCGCAAGGCCGCCGCGGAGCGCGCCGCGCGCGACGCCGAGCGCACCTCGCTGTCCACCACCTCGACGTCCACCGCCGCCACCCAGACCGCCTCCGCGCCCGCGAGCGGCAGCGTCGCGACGGTCATCTCCTTCCTCAAGGCCCAGCTCGGCGACGCCTACGTCATGGGCGCCTCGGGCCCCAACGCCTGGGACTGCTCGAGCCTGGTGCAGGCCGCGTTCAAGCAGGTCGGCGTCGACCTGCCGCGCGTCTCGCAGGACCAGTCGATGGTCGGCACCGACATCCCGCTGTCGCAGATCCAGCAGGGCGACATCCTGTACTGGGGCGGCAAGGGCTCCGCGTACCACGTGGGTGTCTACCTCGGGAACGGCCAGTACCTGGACGCGGCCAACCCGTCCAAGGGCGTCGTCATCCAGGATCTCTCCGGCTACCCCGCGTCGGGTGCCGTGCGCGTGCTCTGAACCGCGCCTGTACGGGCTGAAGGGCCGCTGCCGCTCAGGGCAGCGGCCCTCCCTCGTGGCCTCACACAGGGCACACCACGGGCAAGATCGCCCGATTGCCCGAATCATCCCGCGTGCGCGGCGGGTTGAGAGTGCCCGCGCGCGCCGCCGGAGCGCCGTGCGGGCCCGTGACGCCCCCTCACAGCGCCTCACGCAGACGCCGACGGCCGCCAGTCCCCTCCGAGGACTCCGGCCGCTCACAGCGCCGTTCAGCGCGCCGGCGCCAGGCGGCGGTACCGCCCGCCGCTGTGCCGTGCGCGCCAACGCCGCAGCACGATCGCGCCCGCGCCGAGGCCCGGCGCCGTCAGCGCCACCCCGCCGATCAGCGCCACCCCGCCGGCACCGGTGAGCGCCGGACCGCCCCCGGCGTCGTGGCCGGCCGCGTCACCGGACGTGCCGCCGGTCGCGTTCGTCCCGGAGGAGCCGGACTCGTCCGGATCGACCTCGCCGGACCCGGGCGGCGTCGGGCCGTCCGGCGCGCCTCCGTCTCCCTCGCCCTTGCCGCCGTCCGTCTCCTCGTCGGAGCCGTCGAGCACGAGCCGGACGAAGTCGTTCGAGGGGCCGGACGCGAAGGGGTCCGGAAGGCTCGCTCGTCGAACGGGGCGTGCCCGGCCGGGCACGCCCCGTTCGACAGCCCTCGCGGGCGGCGAGCTGTCAGGCCTTCGGCGCCACCCTGCTCAGACCGTTGATGACGCGGTCCATCGCGTCGCCGCCCGTCGGGTCCGTCAGGTTGGCGAGCAGCTTCAGCGTGAACTTCATCAGCATCGGGTGCGTCAGGCCCCGCTGGGCGGCGATCTGCATGACCTTCGGGTTGCCGATGAGCTTCACGAAGGCGCGGCCGAGCGTGTAGTAGCCGCCGTAGGTGTCCTTCAGGACGCGCGGGTAGCGGCGGAGCGCGATCTCCCGCTGGGCGGGCGTCGCCCGCGCGTGCGCCTGCACGATGACGTCCGCGGCGAGCTGCCCGGACTCCATGGCGTAGGCGATGCCCTCGCCGTTGAACGGGTTGACCAGGCCGCCCGCGTCGCCGACGAGCATCAGCCCGCGCGTGTAGTGCGGCTGGCGGTTGAAGGCCATGGGCAGCGCGGCACCGCGGATCGGGCCGGTCATGTTGTCCGGGGTGTATCCCCAGTCCTCCGGCATCGAGGCGCACCAGGCCTTGAGGACCTCGCGCCAGTCCAGCTCCTTGAAGGAATCGGAGGTGTTCAGCACGCCCAGGCCGACGTTGCTGGTGCCGTCGCCCATGCCGAAGATCCAGCCGTAGCCGGGCAGCAGCCGGTCCTGCGGGCCGCGGCGGTCCCACAGTTCCAGCCAGGACTCCAGGTAGTCGTCGTCGTGCCGCGGCGAGGTGAAGTACGTACGCACCGCGACGCCCATCGGCCGGTCCTCGCGCCGGTGCAGCCCCATCGCCAGGGACAGCCGGGTGGAGTTGCCGTCGGCGGCCACGACCAGCGGGGCGTGGAAGGTGACCTTCCGCTTGTCCTCGCCGAGCTTGGCCTTGACGCCCGTGATGCGCCCGGTGCGGTCGTCGACGACCGGCCCCGCGACGTTGCAGCGCTCGTACAGGCGGGCGCCGGCCTTCTGCGCCTGGCGGGCGAGCTGCTCGTCGAAGTCGTCGCGCTTGCGGACCAGTCCGTAGTCGGGGAAGGAGGCGAGATCCGGCCAGTCCAGCTGGAGGCGGACCCCGCCGCCGATGATGCGCAGGCCCTTGTTGCGCAGCCAGCCGGCCTCCTCGGAGATGTCGATGCCCATCGACACCAGCTGCTTCACGGCGCGCGGGGTGAGGCCGTCGCCGCACACCTTCTCGCGCGGGAACTCGGTCTTCTCCAGCAGGAGCACGTCGAGTCCGGACCGGGCCAGGTGGTAGGCGGTGGTGGAGCCGGCCGGCCCCGCGCCTACGACGATGACGTCGGCGGTGTGGTCGGAGAGGGGCTCGGTCACGGCGGGATCTCCCCAAGGTTCGAAATCTGCGTGCCGACCGGCACTGGACACGGGCAGTCTATTCAGCGGTATTGATCACCGGCTGAAGGGCTGCCCCGTGAACCGAGCTCTCCCCGCTGTACGGCTGCGCGTCCCCACCCACGAGGACGCCTTCACCTGGCACCGGATCTTCGACGACCCGGACGTCATGGAGTTCCACGGCGGCAAGGCGGCGGATCTGTCGGTCTACGAGGAGCTCACCGCCCGCCAGCGCCGGCACGACGCCCAGCTCGGCTTCTGCCTGTGGACCGTGCTCGACGCGTCCGGCCGGGTCATCGGCTTCACCGGCGCCCAGCCGTGGGAGCGCGACTGGGGCCCCGTCGGCGAGATCGAGATCGGCTGGCGCCTCGCGCGGGAGCACTGGGGCAAGGGGTACGTCACCGCCGCCGCCCGGGAGACCCTCGCGCGGGTGCGCGCGGCGGGCCTCGACGGCGTGGTGGCGATGGTGGACGCCCGCAACTCCCGCTCGATAGCGGTCACCAGGCGGCTGGGCATGCGCCTCGCGGAGACCCTCATGACTCCGGCGCCGCACCGCGAGGCCCACTGCTACCGCCTCAGCCTCCGAGGTGATGACGGAGAGTAGTCAATTGTCACGGAACGCCACGCGACGCTTCCGGCGGGCGCCGTGCCGGTCTACTCTGCCGGTACCGCTGGGGGGTGACGTCCGTGCGTGTGACACCCAAGGGTTTCGGGACACCCGAAGTGCGTGTGCCGCGTCTGGTCGGCCTGATGGCCGTGGACGCGCGCGAGTCGGCCCGGGCACAGGGGCTCTTGGTGAACGCCCCGGACCGGCCGGACTTCCATCTCACCGTCGTCGACTACGTCGTCCGCCAGTATCCGCAGCCCGGCACCGAGGTCCCCCGGGACTCCGTGGTCCACGTGTGGTTCGACTTCGGCGAGGGCGACGGAGGAGGCGGGGGCGTGCGTGAACCCCGGGGGCCCCTGCCTCCCACGGGCGGGCTCCAGCGGGAGCTGGAGGAGCCGCGCGGCGGCGGCCCCTACGCCCTGGCGCTCAGCTGTCCCTGACCCACGCGCCGGTGGCCCGGCCCGGCGCACGCGGCCGTGCTCAGCCGGCTTTGAACCCCCGGTGCAGCGCCACCACGCCGCCCGTCAGGTTGCGCCACGCCACCCGCGACCAGCCGGCGCCCTTCAGCCGGCCGGCCAGCTCGGCCTGCCCGGGCCAGGCGCGGATCGACTCGGCGAGATAGACGTACGCGTCCGGGCTGGACGACACCGACCGGGCGACCGGCGGCAGGGCGCGCATCAGGTACTCGGTGTAGACGGTGCGGAACGGCGCCCACGTGGGGTGCGAGAACTCGCAGATGACGATCCGTCCGCCGGGCCGGGTCACCCGGTGCATCTCGCGCAGCGCCGCGTCGGTGTCCTGCACGTTGCGCAGGCCGAAGGAGATGGTGACCGCGTCGAAGACGTCGTCCTTGAAGGGCAGCCGGGTGGCGTCGCCCGCGGTGTACGGCAGCCAGGCGCGGTCGCGCTTGCCGACCTGGAGCATGCCGAGGGAGAAGTCGCACGGCACGACGTAGGCGCCGGTGCGGGCAAAGGGCATCGACGACGTTCCGGTGCCGGCCGCCAGGTCCAGGACCTTCTGCGCGGGCCGCGCGTCGACCGCCTTGGCGACCTCCTTGCGCCATCTGCGGTCCTGGCCGAGGGACAGCACGTCGTTGGTCAGGTCGTACCGTTCCGCGACGTCGTCGAACATCGAGGCGACTTCGTGCGGCTGCTTGTCCAGGCTGGCTCGGGTCACCGGGCCATTGTGGCAGGCGGCGACGGGCGGTCACGCGCGGCGGTACACCATACGGCCGCCCACGACGGTGACCACGCACGTGGCGGCGCCGGCCCGCACCAGGGCCGCCCGGTCGGGCACGTCGAACACCGCGAACCGCGCGGGCGCCCCGGCCGCGAGTCCCGGCAGCAGCACGAGCGGCACCGGGGAGAACGCCGCGGGCCCGGACAGGCCGGGCGGGCGCTGCGCCAGGGCGAGCCCGGCCCTGCGCACCGCGTCGAGCACCGCGCGGCTGCGCAGTTCACCGGCGACCGCGACCGTGCCGTGCGCCAGCATCCGCTGCACGCCCCGGCGTGCGCTGGCGCCCCGCGCGGAGGGGGCGGCGTCGAGCAGGGCCCGCGCGCGCTCCCCGGTCAGCGGCTCGGTGCCGAGCCGGTCCGCCTCGCGCGGGTCGGGGTGGTACGCCCGCTCCAGCAGTTCCGGGCCGTACGGATTGAGCAGTCCGGGCGTCAGGATGCCGGGCCACCGCCGCAGCCTCGCGTCCGGGTGCGCGGCGGCCAGTTCCTCGTAGGGGCCGACGGCGGCGAGGTGCGCGCCGTCGACCAGCACGGCGGCCTCGGGGGAGGCGTCGGCGGTGTGCAGGGTCGGCACGGCGGCGTCAGCTGGAGGCGAGGAGCTTCAGCTCCGGGTGGGCCGTGCCGCCCTCGATCGCCGTCGAGGAGATGTGGGACATCACGCGGGTGTCGACGGGGTCGTTCGCCGGGTCGTCGTGCACCACGAGGTGCTCGTACGTCGTCGAGCGCTGCGCCGGGACCCGCCCCGCGGAACGGATCATGTCGATCATTTCCTGGAGGTTGGAGCGGTGCTTGGCACCGGCCGCCGAGACGACGTTCTCCTCCAGCATGACCGAGCCGAGGTCGTCCGCGCCGTAGTGCAGCGTCAGCTGGCCCGCGTCCTGACCGGTGGTCAGCCAGGAGCCCTGGATGTGGGCGATGTTGTCCATGAAGAGCCGGGCGATCGCGATCATCCGCAGGTACTCGAAGATCGTGGCCTGCGTGCGGCCCTTCAGGTGGTTGTTCATGGGCTGGTACAGGTACGGGATGAAGGCCCGGAAGCCGCCCGTGCGGTCCTGCACGTCCCGGATCATCCGCAGGTGCTCGATCCGCTCGGCGTTGGTCTCGCCGGTGCCCATCAGCATGGTGGAGGTGGACTCCACGCCCAGGTTGTGGGCGGTCTCCATGATCTCCAGCCAGCGCTCGCCCGACTCCTTCAGCGGCGCGATGGCCTTGCGGGGGCGCTCGGGCAGCAGCTCCGCGCCCGCGCCGGCGAAGGAGTCCAGGCCGGCCGCGTGGATCCGGGTGATCGCCTCCTCGACGCTCACCTTGCTGATCCGCGCCATGTGCTCGACCTCGCTCGCCCCCAGGGAGTGGATGACGAGCTGCGGGAACTCCTTCTTGATGGCGGCGAAGTGCTTCTCGTAGTACTCCACGCCGTAGTCCGGGTGGTGGCCGCCCTGGAACATGATCTGCGTGCCGCCCAGCTCGACCGTCTCGGCGCAGCGCCGCAGGATGTCGTCGAGGTCGCGGGTCCAGCCCTTGGCGGTGTCCTTGGGCGGGGCGTAGAAGGCGCAGAACTTGCACGCCGTGACGCACACGTTCGTGTAGTTGATGTTCCGCTCGATGATGTACGTGGCGATGTGCTCGGTGCCGGCGTACCGCCGCTTGCGCACCGCGTCGGCGGCGGTGCCCAGCGCGTGCAGCGGGGCGTCCCGGTAGAGGTCGAGGGCCTCCTCTGGGGTGATCCGCCCACCGGCGGCGGCACGGTCGAGGATGGGCTGAAGGTCGGCCTTCTCGGTCACCGGCGTCCCTTTCGTAAGGGGTGTGGACGGACTGAATCAGCGTACGTCAGCGGGGTTCGCCGGCCGACGTCAGGCCGCGTACGCACCGATCAGCAGCCCCGTGAACACGCCGCCGATCAGGAACGGGCCGAACGGGATCGCCGTCTTACGCCCCGCCCGCCGCGCGACGACCAGCACGCCTCCGTACAGCGCGCCGAGGACGAACCCGGCCAGCGTGCCGAGCATCACGGTCGGCCAGCCGTACCAGCCGAGGACCGCGCCCGCGCCGAGCGCGAGCTTCACATCGCCGAAGCCCATGCCGCCAGGGTTGATGCGGTAGAGCACGTAATAACCGGCGCCGAGCGCGAGGGCGCCCAGCAGGGCCGTCGTCCACTCCCCCGCGTGCTCCGGGAGGAGGGCGGTCAGCCCCAGCAGCACCAGGGCGGCCGCCGCGAACGGCAGGGTGAGCGGGTCGGGCAGCCGCTGCACCCGGAAGTCCACGACCGCCAGCAGCACGCCGGCCGGCGCGAGCAGCAGCCACACCGCCAGCTCGGGCCGGGTGCCGGTGGCGGCGGCGAGGGCGGCGCAGACGAGGGCGGTCACGACGACGGCGGCGGTGCCCGGCGCGTACGACGGCTTCGCGCACGGTGCGCACCGGGCGGGGCCGAGCCAGCCGTTCACCGGGTGCCCGGCCGGGCACGCCGTCCGCCACGGCTCCCCCGACGGGGCGGAGAACCGGTAGGCCGCCCGGGGCAGCACCGCCCCGGCCGCCACGCCCCACAGCGCGGCGACCACGATCAGCGAGACGCCCAGGTAGTCGCTCATCTCCGGCGGATCGGCCGGTCAGCCCGCGAACAGGTCCTCGGCCCGGGTCGCGTGGACGGCGCGCTGGGCCCAGAGTTCGAGCTGATCGAGGTCGGTGCAGGCCTGGACCCGCTCCCGCACGGCATCGGACACCGGGATCCCCCGCCACTGAAGGATGCGCAGCGTCATCGCGGCACGATCCTCGACCCGGCCCTCCTCCCGGCCCTCCTCCCGGCCCTCCTCGCGCACCTGTTCCGCCACCGGGTGCCGGAAGAAGTAATGAATCGCCGCCATCAGGTCCCTCCAGATTTCCTTGGCGCGGTTATCGATCAGGCATGAGTCGACGAACGCGACGAAGACCGCTGCGCTCTCGGCGTCCATGGTTCTCAGGGCAGCAGCCAGCGGTTCCAGTATGGCGGCAGCCTGCTTCCCCCGGCCATGTGTCATGGCCGAGAGAACCGCGAGCGGTACATCCCGCTCCGCCTCCTGTTCGTTTTTGATCACCGGCACGTTCTCCGGCCCCAGCACGAGTGGCCGAACGGTCATCGAGTGCCAGCCGGGCAGTCCCAGCCTGATCGGTCGAGCCGCCCACCGCGCGGTGGCTCTGCTCTGCGTAATCACGATGAGGACCGGCTCGCAGCGGTACTTCGCATACAAGTACGCCAGGTAGTAGGCCCAGCTACTCCGCTTCGCGTCGTCCACTTTCCCCTGCGCCTCGACAACCAGGAGGTAGGCCCCTTCATCCGTCTCCACACGCATCAGCGTGTCCACGCGCCGCTCGACGGGCTCGATCTCTGTCAAATCCGCGTTCAGCACCGCGAAGTCCCGCGGTTCGGGGAAGCGGACGTTCAGCACACGCTGCAACGCCCGCGTCAACAGCGCGGGATCCTTCTGGAAAACCCTGTGCAGCGCCTCGTGCGACGAGCTGACCATCAGCTCTCCTTCCTGGTCGGTGTGATCAACGAGTCAGGCCGCGACGAGGTCACACCACACGTATTTGCCCAAGCTGCCGCCCCTCGCGTGAGGCTGCCAGCCCCATAGGTCCGCACAAGCCCGCACCAGGGCCAGCCCCCGTCCCTCCTCCGCCTCGGCGAGCTGCTCCCATTTCCCCGGCGGCTCAGGGGGCTCCGGGTCCGTGTCCCACGCGCCGATCCGCAGCACACCGTCGGACCAGCGCACGCGCAGCGCCGCGGGCCCCTTGGTGTGCCGTACGGAGTTGGCGACCAGCTCCGTCGCCAGTAGTTCGGCGGTGTCGACGAGGCCGATCAGGCCGTGCATCGTGAGGATCAGCCGCAGGGTGCGGCGGCAGATGGTCACGGCACGTGCGTCGTTGGGGATGGAGAGGGTGTACTCCCAGGGGGCGGCTGCCTCTTGGACACCGGTTTCAGGCATGCGTGGACTCCTGTCGAAGGGCGGAAAGGAAGCAGGTCGGCGGCAGCGAACGGGCGGTGGCTCCGCCGCGTCCGTCATGACATGACGGAGCGGTGCACTTCCGGTCCTCCGTGTGCCGCAACGTGTTCGACGCATCACTGACCGTAGGGCCAAAATTTGGGCCCACGCAAGCCGTTGTCATACTCTTCACCCCGAACGTGTCACTACCGGTGAGCAGTTGAAGGCGAGGAGCACGGCATGCCGCGCAGACAACAGGCCACCGCACGCCAGGAGCGACTGGGCGCCGAGTTGCGGAAACTGCGGGAGGCGGCAGGGCTCAAGGGCCGCGAAGCCGCCGCGCTGCTCGGTTCCGACTCGGCGCAGGTGAGTCAGATCGAGGCCGGTGTGGCGGGCGTCAGCGAAACCCGCGTGCGTCAACTCGCCGCCCACTACTCCTGCACGGACGACAGGTTGATCGAGGCGTTGGTCGCCATGGCCACCGACCGAACACGAGGGTGGTGGGAGCGGTACAGAGGCCTGCTGCCGCCTTCATTCCTGGACCTCGCCGAGTTGGAGCACCACTGCACCCGTCGGCAGGACATCGAGTTCCTGCACGTGCCCGGCCTCTTCCAGACGGAGGACTACGCTCGCGCGGTCTTCTCCTACCGAGTGCCCGAACTGCTCCGTGAAGACCTCGAACTACGCGTGACCCACCGGATGGAACGCAAGCGGATCATCCAGGAACCCCGATCCATTCCCTACACGGCCGTCATCCACGAGGCGGCACTGCGCATCCGCGTGGGCGACCGAACCGCCACGCGCGTTCAACTCCAACGCATCCTGGAACTCTCCGAGGCACACCACATCACCGTGCGCGTCATCCCTTTCGACCTGGACGGCTTCGCGGGAGCCACCAACGCCATGATGTACGTGCGCGGTGCCGTGCCCAGGCTGGACACAGCCGTACGGGACGCTCCGCAGGGTGCCGCGTTCATCGACTCCGAAGCCCAACTCGGCGCACTTCGGACGCTATTTCATAGGGTGGAGTCCGCATCTCTCGATCCTGCGCGCTCACGCGATCTCATCCACCGCTTGGCGAAGGAGCTGTAGGCACCATGACCGCACCCAAACGCTGGCAGAGGGCGTCTCACTCCGGAAGCGGCGACGGCAACAACTGTGTCGAAATAGTCCGCTCCGACAACCGCACTGCCATACGCGACTCCAAGCACCCCGCCCACGGTCCCCTCTCCTTCCCGGCCGCCGCGTTCGACGCCTTCGTCGAGGGGCTCAAGTCGGACAGCGGGGACGGGCTCGGCGCAGCGTGAGCCGGTGGCGGCTCCACGAGGCGTCCCGTCGGCTCGTCAGCCCTGACCGACCTTCGACAGCCGGGCCTTCGGGCGCCCGGAGGGTTTGCTGTCCGACTCGTAGACGAGGTCGTCGCCGACCGGGGTGAGCCGGACCGTGTGCGGAGCCTGGTCGCAGACGTCACGGTTGGACTCCACCCCGGCGGAGCTCGCGACGAGCTGCTTGTCCGTGACCCGCTTCAGGGTGAGGACGTCGTCGCAGACGCCGCCGAGGATGTCGGTGTGCCGGACGGTGCCGACCCGCTCGCCCACCTCGGCGTCCTCGACCGTCACACGGAACGTGCCGAGCGGGATGGAGAGGGCGTCGCGGGAACTGGCCTGTCCCTCCCAGGTGCCGACGTAGCCGTCGAGGACGGCGGCGGGCGGCTTGCTCCCGGCGCTGTCGCCCGCGTTGTCGCCGGACGACTTGCCCATCCCCGGCAGCAGCTCGAACACGAACGCGGAGCCGACGGTCACGGCCGCCAGCGCACCCGCGACGGCGAGGGCGACCGTGCAGCTCACCCGCCGCCCCTTGCCGCCGGCACCGGGCGCGGCGGTGGCCGCGACGGAGACGGAGATTTTCCCGGGCCCACCGCCCGACCGCTGCGCGGACGTCCGGGTCGGCAGATGGGCACCCGCCCCCGCGGAGGCGTCCGCCCCGGAAGCCTGCGCATCAGGCGCCACGTGCGAGCCCGCGCCCCCGGCCCCGGACGAACCGGCACCCGGAGCCGCGCTCGCACCCGCGTCCGCAGCCACAGGCGGGCCGGCGTCCCGAGCCGCATACGGTGCCGCGACCGGAGTCGCGTGCGGCTCGGGTGCCGGTGTGCGTGGGTCCGGGAGGGCGGAGGCGTCCTGGCGTTCCGGCATGACCGGGGGTGGGCCGAAGGTTCCCCCCGCGGGCGGCGCGGGGTCGCTCACCGAGCGTCTGCTGAAGTCCACCGGGCCCGACGGGGCGTCGCCCGTCGCGTCCAGGTTCAGCAGTCGCACCGCGCTCCTGCTGACCTGCTCCACCAGGGGCCCCGGCAGCCATCCGCCCGCCACCAGGCGGGCCGCGCCGCCCTCGGGGGCGAGACGGCGGGCCACCTCGGCCGGGGCCGGACGGGCGGCCGGGTCCTTGGCCAGACAGGCCAGGGTCAGTTCGCGCACGTCGCCGTCCCACTCCCCCAGCTCCGGCGGCTCGTGCACGACCTTGTACAGCAGCGCCGCCGAGGAGTCCCCGGGGAAGGGCGGCCGGCCGGTCGCCGCGTACGCCATGACCGCGCCCAGGGAGAAGACGTCCGCCGCGCCCGTCACGCCCTTGCCGAGGATCTGCTCGGGCGACATGTAACCGGGCGAGCCGATCGAGACGCCGGTGGAGGTCAGGGAGGCCGTGCCGTCCATGGCGCGCGCGATGCCGAAGTCGATCAGCAGGGGCCCGTCCAGTGTGAGGAGCACGTTGGACGGCTTCACGTCCCGGTGCACCAGGCCCAGCTCGTGCACCGCCGTCAGCGCCTCAGCGAGACCCGCGCCCAGCGTCCGTACCGTGTGCGCGGGCAGCGGGCCAGCGTCGGTGACCGCCGCCGCGAGGGAGGGGCCGGCCGCATACGCGGTGGCGACCCACGGCACCCGGGCCTCGGGATCGGCGTCCAGGACGGACGCCGTCCACGCGCCGCCGACCCGCCGCGCCGCCTCGATCTCCCGGCGGAACCGCGCCCGGAACTCCTCGTCCAGCGCGAAGTGCGGATGCACGATCTTCACCGCGACGGTACGGCCCCCGGCACTGCGGCCCAGGTAGACCCGGCCCATGCCGCCGGAGCCCAGCCGGCCGAGCAGCCGGTAGGGCCCCACGACCGTGGGCTCGTCCGTTTCGAGCGGCCGCATCGCGTCCACCCCTCCCCCGTCACGCCCCTACGCCGGAACCTACCGGCAGGGTAGTGGCCCGGGCCCCCACCTCACGGCCTCACTGCCTCACGGCCGCAGGAGGTCCACCGTGACGTCCGCGGGGAACCCCGTCGTCGGCCCCACCCGGCGGGCGAACTCCGCGACCGCCTCCAGCTGCGGGGCGCCGAAGCTGAAGTCGAGGGTGGTGAAGTACTGCGCCAGGGTCCGCTCGTCGAACGCCTCCCAGCGCGCCGCCTGCTCGGCGACCTTCCCGACCTCCTCGAGGGAGAGATTGCGGGAGGCCAGGAACGCCTCGTGCACCTTGCGGGTGATGGTCGGCTCGCGCTCGGCGTAGTCGCGGCGCGCCGCCCACACCGCGAAGACGAAGGGCAGGCCCGTCCACTGCTTCCACAGCTCGCCCAGGTCGTGCACGTCGAGGCCGAAGCGGGGACCGTCGAGCATGTTCGCGCGCAGGGCCGCGTCGCCGATCAGGACGGCCGCCTCGGCCTCCTGCATCATCACGCTCAGATCGGGCGGGCAGGTGTAGTAGTCGGGCTGTACGCCGTACCGCTCGGCGAGAAGGAGCTGGGCGAGCCGTACCGAGGTGCGGGAGGTCGACCCGAGCGCGACCCTGGCGCCGTCGAGCCGCTCCAGCGGGACCTGCGAGACGATCACACAGGACATCACCGGGCCGTCGCAGCCGACGGCGATGTCGGGGAAGGCGACGAGCCGGTCCGCGTGCCTGAGGTACTCGACCAGGGTGATGGGCCCGATGTCGAGGTCGCCCTGCACCAGTTGCTCGCTGAGCTTCTCGGGGGTGTCCTTCGTCAGCTCGAAGTCGAGGAGCGTGCCCGTTCTCGCAAGCCCCCAGTACAGGGGCAGGCAGTTCAGGAACTGGATGTGGCCGACGCGCGGCCGGGTGCGAGGATTGTCCACATCGCGAGGCTAGCCCTCGCCCGCGCCGGCCAGGCCCCCGCCCCCCTCGTCGCCCCCTCGCCGCGCCTCCCTCGTCCGGCTCTGCACCAACGGACGAATGCGACGGACGGGGGGTGCAAACATTCGGGTGACGTGATCTTGGCCTCTATTGCATTCGGACCCCTGCGTGATAAGCTCGTCGCAAGTTGCAGTTTGGTTTCCCTTGCAGTACAGAGCCTGCGGAGCATGTGACCGCGGGCTCTCGTCGTTCTCAGACGGATGCAGTTGTGCGGAATGGTCTTCACACTTGCTGGTTCTGGAGCAGGGCAACCCTTTGAGCCCAAGGAGGGCTTATGGCTACCGGAACCGTGAAGTGGTTCAACGCCGAAAAGGGCTTTGGTTTCATTGCCCAGGAAGGCGGCGGCCCCGACGTCTTCGTCCACTACTCCGCGATCAACGCGACCGGCTTCCGGTCCCTCGAGGAGAACCAGGCGGTCACCTTCGACGTCACGCAGGGCCCGAAGGGCCCGCAGGCGGAGAACGTCACCCCGGCCTGACCCGATCCTCCGATCCGGGAACGACTAGCAGTACCCAAGGAGCCCCGCGCCGCCAGGCGAACGGGGCTCCTGCCCTTTTCGGCACCGGCGGCCCCTGTTTGATTTCCCGGCGAATTCCCCTCCCCCGCGCCTTATACGTGGCCCTTACATGTCCCGGGTATGTACCGGACATGGCTCGGTCATGGAGCGGTCGTGGATCGGGCGCGGCGCGTACGAGTCCCCACGTGCCGCAGGACCGGCACGAATTCCGCCCCGGCCCCCCGTGCCCCGGAATGCCCCTCGCTCCCGGAGGCCCGCACTGTCAGTGGGCGCGGGTAGGGTCACCCGCCATGACCGCCGCCGACGCCGACCACGTAGTCGCCACCCGTACCTTTTACGACGCCATCGCCGAGGACTACGCCGCCCTGTTCCGTGACGCCCTCGCCGCCCAGCCCCTGGACCGGGCGCAGCTGGCCGGGTTCGCCGAACTGGTCGGCGCGGGCGGCCGGGTGGCCGACGTGGGGTGCGGTCCCGGCCGGGTGACCGCCCATCTCGCCTCCCTCGGCCTGTCCGTCTTCGGGCTCGACCTGTCGGAGGGGATGCTCGCGATCGCCCGCCGGGAGAATCCCGGCCTGCGCTTCGAACAGGGAGCGATGCAGCGCCTCGACCTCCCCGACGGCGCCCTCGACGGCGTGGTCTCCTACTACTCCACCATTCACACCCCGCCGCACGAACTGCCCGCCGTCTACGCGGAGTTCCGCCGGGTCCTGAGCCCCGGGGGCCATCTGCTGCTCGCCTTCCAGTGCGGTGACGAGCCCCGCCGCCACGACCGGCCCTTCGGCCGCCCGGTCTCCCTCGACTTCCGGCGGCTGCGGCCGGAGCGCATCGCCGCGCTGCTGGAGGAGGCGGGCTTCCACCTCGTCCAGCGCACGGTGCGCGCGGCCGACCCGGCGATGGACGAGAGGACGCCGCACGCGTTCCTCATCGCCCGCGCACCGGCGTGACCTACGCCCCGTAGAGCCGCTCCACCTCGTCGGCGAAGTCCCGCAGTATCTCCTCGCGCCGCAGCTTCATCGACGGGGTGAGGTGGCCCGCCTCCTCGGTGAAGTCCTCCGGGAGGACGGTGAAGCGGCGGATGGACTCCGGGCGGGAGAGCATCTTGTTGGCCTCGTCGACGGCCCGCTGGAGGATCGCCAGCAGCTCCGCGTCGTCGGCGAGGAGGTTCGCCGGGACCGGGTGCTTGCCGTTCATCCGGCGCCAGTGGGTGATGCCGTCGAGGTCGAGGGTGATCAGGGCGGAGACATAGGGGCGGTTGTCGCCGATCACCATGACCTGGCTGATCAGCGGGTGCGAGCGCAGCCAGTTCTCCAGCGGCGCCGGGGCGACGCTCTTGCCGCCCGCCGTGATGATCAGCTCCTTCTTGCGGCCGGTGATGGTCAGATAGCCCTCGTCGTCCAGCTCGCCGAGGTCGCCCGTGGGGAACCAGCCGTCGGGGGCGGCCGGGACGACTCCGCCGGCCTGCGGGTCCCAGTAGCCGCGCAGCACATGGTCGCCGGCGACCAGGACCTCGCCGTCCGCCGCGATGCGGATCCGGGTGCCGGGCAGCGGCCAGCCCACCGTGCCCAGGCGGGGCTTCAGCGGAGGGGTGACCGTGGAGGCGCCCGTGGTCTCCGTCAGGCCGTAGCCCTCGAAGATCTCGATGCCGGCGCCGGCGTAGAACGCGGCGAGGTCGCGGCCGAGCGGGGAGCCGCCGCAGATGGCGTAGCGGACCCGGCCGCCCATGGCGTTCCGCAGCTTGCGGAAGACCAGCGGGTCGTAGAGGGCGCGCGCCGCCTTCAGGGAGCGGGACGGACCGGGTCCGCCGGTCTGCCGGGACTCCAGGGCCTCGCCGTAGCGGCGGGCCACGGCCGCCGCGCGGTCGAAGGTGGCGGCCCGTCCGCCCGTTTCCGCCTTGGCGCGGGCGGTGTTGAAGACCTTCTCCAGCATGTACGGGATGGTCAGCAGGCAGGTGGGCCGGAAGCTCGCCAGGCCCGGCAGCAGGTCCTCGGGCGCCAGGCTGGGCGCGTGGCCGAGGCGCACCCTGGCGCGCACGCAGGCGACGGCGACCATGCGGCCGAAGACGTGGGACATCGGCAGGAAGAGCAGGACCGAGGCCTCTTCGCTGGTCCGGGCGCGGAAGATGGGGTAGAGCAGCTCGATGGCGTTGTCCACCTCGGCGAAGAAGTTGCCGTGGGTGAGCGCGCAGCCCTTGGGGCGGCCGGTGGTGCCGGAGGTGTACACGACCGTGGCGAGGGTGTCGGGGCCCAGCATGCCGCGGCGCACCTCCACCTCGGCGTCCGGGACGTGTCCCCCCGCCTCCGCGAGGGCGTCGACGTGGCCCTTCTCCACGACCCACACCCGCCGCAGATCGGGCAGGTGGGGCAGTTCGGGGCCGAGGGCGGCGGCCTGTCCCGCGGTCTCCGTGATCAGGGCGACGGCGCCGGAGTCCTGGAGGATCCAGCGGGCCTGGAAGACGGAGGCGGTGGGGTAGACGGGCACGGTGACCAGTCCCGCCGCCCAGGCGGCGAAGTCGAGGACGGTCCATTCGTAGAGGGTGCGGGCCATGACGGCGACGCGGTCGCCCGGCACCAGGCCCTCGGCGATCAGTCCCTTGGCGACGGCCATGACCTCGGCGGCGAACCGCCGCGCCGTCACGTCGTGCCAGCTGCCGTCCGCGGTCTTCCGGCTGAGCACCACCGCGTCCGGCTCGGTGTTGGCGTTCTCGAACGGCAGGTCGGCGAGCGAGCCGTGCCGTACCGGCCGGGCGAACGGCGGCACGGACGCCTCCCGTACGGCTCCGTCCAGCTTCCGGGTCTCGGGCGCGACCAGGACGGGCGCTCCGTACACCTCGGCGTCGAGGGCGGTGGCGGAATGCGCGGTGGACACGGGCGGCTCCTGGGGCGTGCAGTGGAACTGCTTGCTGCCACGACGTACGTGCCCCGCACGCCGAGGCGCTCACCAGTGAGGGGGGATGCGTCACTGGCCTGTGCGGGGATCGTACGGCGACGACGTGGGGGGTCTGTGCCGGTGGGGAGGTGGTCCCGGGCCGGGCCTGTGCAATCTCGGAGGTTACGTGAGGGTCGCTCACGTACGGCGTCCGAGCGGGTGGTCAGGGCCGTTCCAGGATCGCCGTCACGCCCTGGCCGCCCGCCGCGCAGACGGAGATCAGTCCCCGGCCGGGCGCGTCCCGCTCGGCGAGCAGGGCGGCCAGCGTGGCGACGATGCGGGCGCCCGTGGCGGCGAAGGGGTGGCCGGTGGCCAGGGAGGAGCCGGCGACGTTCAGCCGGGCGCGGTCGACGGGCGCCAGTCCCCGCTCCTCCCAGGCGGCGAGGGTGGCGAGCACCTGGGAGGCGAACGCCTCGTGGACCTCGACCAGGTCGAAGTCCGTCATGGTGAGCCCGGTCCGCTCCAGCATGCGCGGGACCGCGTACGCGGGTGCCATCAGCAGGCCGTCCTCGCCGTCGGCGACGTCCCCGTGCACGAAGTCCACGGCGGCCGTCTCGTGGGCGGTCAGATACGCCAGCGGTTCCAGGCCGCGTTCCCGCGCCCACTCCTCGCTCGCCAGCAGCACGAGCGCCGCGCCGTCGGTGAGGGGCGTGGAGTTGCCCGCCGTCATCGTCGGGCCGGGGTGGCCGAGGCCGAAGACGGGCTCGAGGGCGGCGAGTTTCTCCACGGTCGAACCCGGGCGCAGGTTCTGGTCGCGGGCCAGGCCCCGGAAGGGCACCACCAGGTCCTGGAACAGCCCGCGTTCGTACGCCGCCGCGAGCCGCTGGTGGCTGGTGGCCGCGAGCTCGTCCTGGGCCTCGCGGGTGATGCCCCAGGCGCGGGCGGTCACGGCGGCGTGCTCGCCCATGGACAGGCCGGTGCGCGGTTCGGCGTTGCGCGGGATGTCGGGGACGAGGTGGCCGGGGCGCACCTTCGCCAGCGCCTTGAGGCGGGCGCCCGTGGACTTGGCGCGCCGCGCCTCGAGGAGCACCTTGCGCAGGCGGTCGTTGAGGCCGAGGGGCGCGTCGCTCGCGGTGTCGGCGCCGCCGGCGATCGCGGCCTCCGTCTGGCCGAGGGCGATCTTGTTGGCGGCGGCGATGACGGCCTGGAGTCCGGTGCCGCAGGCCTGCTGGATGTCGTAGGCGGGGGTGCGGGCGTCGAGGGACGAGCCGAGGACGGTCTCGCGGGCGAGGTTGAAGTCCCGGGCGTGCTTGAGCACGGCTCCGGCGACGAATTCGCCCACCGTGCCCGGGCCTTGCAGCCCGTACCGCTCGACCAGGCCGTTCAGCGCGGCGGTGAGCATCTCCTGGTTGGAGGCGGTGGCGTAGGGGCCGCCGGAGCGGGCGAAGGGGACACGGCTGCCGCCGAGGACCGCGACGCGCCGGACGGCAGTCGGCTTCGGGGTGCTCATCTCGACCTGCTCCTCACCGGTGACTAGGATTACCTCCGGTAACCTTACTCTAGAGTAAGCACTGTGCGAGCACTTACGGAGACCCCATGGCCGACCGCTATCTGAGCTTTGCCGGCACCGCGCCGGGCCGCTTCCTGACGCGCCGCCTCGGCCTCCCCCGGCCCGCGCCGCTGCACCGCTGGTCCGCCGCCCGGCCGGCGCTGGAGGGCGGTCTGCTCCACCTCACCGCCGGCAAGTCGGTCCTCGACCTCGCCCCCGTCCTCGCCCGCACCGGCCTCGCCCCGGACGAGGCCACGGGCCGGCCCGCCGCCGTCGTCCTGGACGCGAGCGGGATCCGGGACGTCGAGGGACTCGACGGCGTGCACGCGGCCCTGCACCCGGTTGTGCGGTCGGTCGCCGCCGGCGGCCGGATCGTGGTGCTCGGCGCCCCGCTCGACCCCGACGACCACCATCAGGCCGCCGCCCAGCAGGCGTTGGAGGGCTTCACCCGCTCCCTCGGCAAGGAGACCGGCCGGGGCATCACCGTCAACCTGGTCCGCCTCACCGGTGCCCCCTCCGCCGAATCCACCCTGCGCTTCCTGCTCTCCCCCCGGTCCGCCTACGTCAGCGGCCAGGTGATCGAGGTCGGCGCCCACGACGGCGCCGCCGACGCGACCTCCGCCCCCGACGACGCGGACCGCCCGCTGGCCGGCCGCACCGCCCTGGTGACCGGCGCCGCCCGCGGTATCGGCGAGGCGGTCGCCGAGACCCTGGCCCGGGACGGCGCCCGGGTGGTCGTCCTCGACGTCCCGCAGGCCGAGGAGGACGCCCGCCGCGTCGCCGGCCGGCTCGGCGGCATCGCGCTCCCCCTCGACATCACCGCCGCCGACGCGGGCGCCCGGATCGCCGCGGCCCTCCCCGACGGTCTCGACGTACTCGTCCACAACGCCGGCATCACCCGTGACCGGCGGCTGGTCAACATGCCCGCCGACCGCTGGAGTTCCGTGCTCGAGGTGAACCTGGCGAGCGTGCTGCGCACCACCGACGCGCTGCTCGACGCCGGGGCCCTGATGCCCGGCGGGCGGATCGTCGCCACCGCCTCCATCGCCGGCATCGCCGGGAACGCGGGCCAGACCAACTACGGCGCGAGCAAGGCCGGGATCACCGGACTGGTCCGCTCCCTCGCCCCCCGCGCGCTCGCCCGGCACGGGGTGACGGTGAACGCGGTCGCCCCCGGGTTCATCGAGACCAAGATGACGGCCGCCGTGCCGCTGCTCATCCGGGAGGCCGGACGCCGGATGAACTCCCTCGCGCAGGGCGGACTGCCCGTCGACGTCGCCGAGACCACCGCCTGGCTCGCCCACCCGTCCTCCGGCGCGGTGAACGGCCAGGTCGTCCGGGTCTGCGGGCAGAGCCTGCTGGGGGCGTGAACCCATGACCGCGAGCCCCGCACCCGCCCCCGCCGTCGAGCTCCCCGGGCCCCCCGCCCTGGCACCGCTCCTCGCCCGCGGCGCCCTGCTGTCGCCCCTCAAGCGGCCCCGCCCCGACGCCCCCCACCCGCGCACCCGGCTGGTGCTGCCCGAACTGCGCGTCGACCCCGCCCGGCTCGCCGCGTACGAGCGGGTGTGCGGCTTCGCGACCGGCGCGGACACGCTGCCGGTGACATATCCGCACGTCCTCGGCTTCCCGCTGGCCATGCGGCTGATGAGCCGGCGCGACTTCCCCCTGCCGCTCCTCGGTCTCGTCCACACGTCGATACGGATCACCCGGCACCGGGCGACCCCGTGCGCCGGCACCTACGCCCTGACGGTGTACGTCGACGGACTGGCCCCGCACCGGCGCGGGACGGAGGCGGGCGTGGTCACGGAGC
Source organism: Streptomyces speibonae (assembly GCF_984686075.1). NCBI lineage: Bacteria > Bacillati > Actinomycetota > Actinomycetes > Kitasatosporales > Streptomycetaceae > Streptomyces > Streptomyces speibonae. Next base: position 3,482,394 of record NZ_OZ480260.1, read on the forward strand.
TGCGGGCCGGCGCCGACGTGGTCTGGGAGTCACGCAGCACCTATCTGGCCCGGCACCGGACCACCGCGGCACCGCAGGACCGGAAGGACACGAAGGACACCTCCGAGGAGTACGAGTACGCGTCCCTGCCCGCCGTCGAGGAGTGGCGCCTCGCCGGGGACGTCGGCCGGCGCTACGGCGCCGCGTCCGGCGACCGCAACCCGATCCACCTCCACCCGCTCACCGCGCGGCTCTTCGGCTTCCCCCGCGCCATCGCGCACGGCATGTGGACCGTGGCCCGCTGCCTCGCCGCGCACGGCACCCCGGACGCGGCGCACATCCGGGCCGGTTTCCGGGCGCCGGTGCTGCTGCCCGGCACGGTGACCTACGCGGCCGACGGCCCGCGCTTCGCCCTGCGCGGCACCGACGGCCGGGTTCACCTCACCGGGGAGGTCCGCCCGGCCTGAGCCGCGGTGGCGCGGGCGTCGTCGTCGGGCGGTGTCCAGTGCCGCCCCGCCATCAGGTCGCCCAGCCCCGCCCAGGCGAAGTTCATCAGCGTGGCCGCCGACTGCCGCGCCGTCACACCGGGAGTGGCGTTGGCCCAGTCGGCGAGCGACTCGGCCGCACCGACGAGGGCCTCCGCGAGCCCGGCCACCTCCCGCTCGGGAAGGTCCGGGTCGCGGTGGGCCTCGCGGGCGGCGTCGAGGATCAGCTGTGTCACGAACGCCACGATCTCCGCCCGCATCGCGGCGACCTCGGCGGCGAACACCTCGCCGTGCGTGCGCGCCTGGAGGTGCAGCACGGCCCAGCCGTCGGGGTGCCGCGCGGTGTGCGTGAAGAACGCGGTCAGGCCCGACCAGAGCTGGCGGTCCGCGGGCAGCCCCGGCCGGACCCCCGCGCGCACCGCCTCGGTGAGGGCCCGCGCCTCCCGGCGGATGCACGCGGTGAAGAGGTCCTCCTTCGAGTTCAGGTACAGGTACACCAACGGCTTGGACACGCCCGCCAGTTCGGCGATCTCGTCCATCGACGCGGCCATGTACCCCCGCTGCCCGAAGGTCCGTACGGCGGCGTCCAGCATCTGCTGTTCACGGACCGCACGCGGCATCCGCTTCGTCTTCACGGCACCCATGGGACACAGCGTACGGTCACCGCCGCTACCGCGGGTCGCGGCCGCCGTCACCCGCCCGGTCCGCCAGGTCGCCGAGGGCCGGCCGGTCGCCCGCCGTCAGCCGCGGCAGCAACTGCGCGGTGAACAGCGTCGACAGCGCCGAGGTGTCGGTGCCCGCGTCGGTGCGGACCACCACCGGCTGCGGGGCCTTCCCGGCGAGCCCGGCGCCCACCTCCAGGCGCCTGCGCGCCAGTTCGTACTGGAGCACCGCGCGGTTGTCGCGGTAGGCCTTGGCCAGGGCGCGCTGGGCGCGGGCCTCGTTCTCCGCCGCGATCAGTCCGCTGCGGCCGCGCGTCTCGATCTCGATCCGCACCCGCTGGGCCTCGGTCTCCTGCCGCTCCAGCAGCTGGGCGACCTCTTCACGGGCCCGGTTCAGCGCGGCCCGCACCTCGACGATCCGGGCGTCGCGCACCTTCTTGGCCCGCTCGATGTCCATGCCCAGGCTGTCGATGCGGCGCTTGCGGGTCAGGCCCCACTCCTGCTCGTAGGCGGTGCGTTCCTTGGCGACCCGCTCGCGCGTGGCCAGGTGCTGCTGGTACTGCGCCGGCAGCTGCACATCGGGGATGTTGCAGCCGGTGATGCGCACGCCGTAGCCGGACAGCTGGCGGTTGAGCAGCTCCTGCATGTCGGCCACGTCAGAGCCGCGCAGGTCGTAGGCGCGCTCGGTACGCATCCTGCGGGCCCGCTGCCGGATGGCGTCCTGCACGGCGCTGGAGAGCACCAGGTCGAAGTTGCCGGCGCCGATGGTGCGGACGAACAGCACCGCGTCGGTGATGCGGAACTTCAGGAAGAACTCGATCGAGCGCAGCGGCACGTTCTCCTGCGTGGGGCAGGCCATGACGGGCGCCGAGTACGGGATCTCCGTCGCCGTGTCGACGACGAAGTCGACCCGCGACCAGGGGTGCCACAGGTAGTGCCGGCCGGCGTCCAGGGTGCGGGTGACGGCGCCGTAGCGGGTCAGCACCCCGTTGGTGCCCTGCTCGATCTCGACGATCGAGGAACGCCACCACCACAGCCCGCCGACCAGCAGCAGCACCACGGCCGCGACATAGGAGAGGGTGGCCAGGGCGCCGTAGGCGAGGCCGGACGCCCCGTCGGACTCCGACTCGCCCAGCGTCAGCATCACACCGGACAGCAGGGCGTAGGCGCCGAGCCACAGCGGCAGCATCCACCACAGGCGGCGGCGGTGGCGGGGAATGATGACCGGGATCAGGGTGTCGGCCTCGCCGCCCCGCAGCAGGCGGGCGATGTCGCTCCAGGGGGCGACGGCCTCGGCGATGACCGAACGGCGGTGGATACGCGCGGAGCTCAACTCTGGTCCTCCTCGGCGGACTCGGGCACATCGCTTCCCCGGGCACCCGCGGGCTCCTCGCCCGTCCCGGCGTCCCCGGTCATCTGCGGCACCGTCGGCCGCTCGGCGGCGAGCAGCGCGCCGATCTCCTCCTCACGGGCGGCGATCCGCTCGGACACCTCCGCGAGCCGGCCCCGTACGGCCGCCATGTCGGCGTCGGTGAACAGCTCCGCCCCGCGCTCGCCGACCAGCTCACGGGCGAGTTCCAGGAAGTCGATCCCGGCGGCCCCGGTGCCGTCCGCCCCGCCGATCCGCACCAGCCGCGGCAGGTGGTCGGCGACCTCCTCCAGGGTGTCGAGCACCTGCTGCTGGTAGCGGTACTCGAGGATCTCCGGCGCCTGCGCCGCGGTCACCGCGCGGATGTCGAGGGCCTGCGCCTCCAGCAGCGCCGCGTTGGCCTTGGCCTCCGACTCGGCCTGGACGTAGCGCTGGCGGGCCAGCGCCTCCGCGCGGTTGGTCTCCCGCTCCACGGCGGTGTCCATCTGCGCCTGGTACTGGGCGATGTCGGCCTGGATCGCGGAGAGCGTCTCCTGGCTCGAGGCCAGCTCCCGGGTCAGGTCGCCCTCGTCCTGCTCCTTGCGCAGCTGGAGCGCGTACTCGTGGGTGTACGCCTCCTTCGCCACGCGGACCATCTCGGGCGCGGCGAGGTCCATCCGGTAGCGCCGGTCGGAGGGCTCGGCGTGCGTGATGTTGGCGTTGGTCAGCTCCACCGCGGGCCGGAACTGCTGGTTGAGCTGCTCCAGGAGCCGGCCGCTGTCCTCGCCGACCATGTCGTAGATGCCGGCCGCCTCCTGCTCGTAGATCAGGCTGCGGATGGTCTCGCTGACGGCGTTGCCGAGCTTCTCCTCGAACCCGCGGACCGCGCCGAGGGTGTAGACGAACTCGACCGGGTCGCTGATCCGGAACTGGATGAACAGGTCGATCGACGCCTTCACTCCGCCCTTGGTCGGGGCCTCGCGCACCGGCGCGTTGAAGGGGTACTCACGCGTCGTGTTGACGATGTACGACACCCGCTTCCACGGGCTGAGCAGGGTGACCCGGCCGGGTCCGACGACCTTCTCCAGCTTGCCGAACCGGGTGATCATCGCCTGGCAGCCGTCCGGCACCATCACCAGGCCCTGCCGCCACCACACGAACCCGACGGCGAGCAGCGCGATGACCCAGTAGTGCAGTCCGAACAGCGGGTCGGTCAGGCCGTCGCCCCCGGCCGCCGACACCACCGACGTGCCCACGACGCCGATGACCAGCAGCGACAGCACGGGCAGCATGGACAGCAGGGAGCGTCCCTTGGGCATCACCATCGGGCAGATGGCGTGCACGACCTCCCCGCCCTCGCGCAGCTGCTCGCTGCGGCCGAGCGCCTCCCCGGCCTCGTCCAGCGGCACCGTCTTCTGCCGCATGACGGTGTCGACGGAGCCCCCGTCCTGTTCCCGGGCGGCCGGGAAGTCCGAGGGGTCCATCCCGTCGCCCCCGGCCTCCTCCCGGTCGTGCCGTTCCGTCCCGCCGTCCGCCGTCGTACCGCCGCCTGAGGTGCGGCGGCGCAGTTCGTCCCGCGCCGCCGCGCGCGGATCGGTGCCGGAGACGACCGCCTCGGCGACGTTGCGTAGGCTCTGCGCCCGCGTGCGTGCCACGGGTTCCCCCTTCGCCAGTGGTGCTGATCCTTGCCGGATCATGGAAATGTGCGTCACGTGATGCACGTGGTGCAGGTGATTCCACACCATGCCGGAAGCATGAGGAAGGGGCGCACCCAGCAACGGTCACCGGTCGGTGATTGCCGGAGAGCGCCCCTCGCGCGGCGTCCGGGCCGGGTACCGCACCGGTGTGGCCGATCCCCTCGTCACCGTCCGCCGCACCGGGACGTTCCTCCGCGCATTCACGTGTCGCGGCTGCCGACGGAGTCGCCGTTGGACCTGTCGGCACGGGGCGTCACCGGCCTGCTCGGAGCGGCGGTCAGGCGGTTGCGGCCACCACCCGCGGTTCCTCCGCGTCCAGGGACGCCGAGGACACACTGTTGTACTTCTCGCGGTCGAGGATGTTCTCCCGTGACGCCACAATCAACGGGCATACAACTTGCCCGGCGACGTTGGTCGCGGTGCGGATCATGTCCAGGATCGGGTCGATGGCGAGGAGCAGGCCCACGCCCTCCATCGGCAGGCCGAGGGTGGAGAGGGTGAGGGTCAGCATGACCGTCGCGCCGGTGAGACCGGCCGTGGCGGCCGAGCCCACCACCGAGACGAACGCGATCAGCAGGTAGTCGCCGGCGCCGAGCGGGATGTCGAAGATCTGGGCGACGAAGATCGCGGCGATGGCCGGGTAGATCGCGGCGCAGCCGTCCATCTTCGTGGTGGCGCCGAACGGGACGGCGAAGCTCGCGTACTCCTTCGGCACGCCGAGGCGCTCGGTGACCTTCTGGGTCAGCGGCATGGTGCCGACGGAGGAGCGGGAGACGAAGGCCAGCTGGATCGCGGGCCAGGCGCCCTTGAAGAACTGCACCGGACCGGCCTTGGCGACGGTCGCGAGCAGTGCCGGGTAGACGCCGAAGAGGACGATGAGGCAGCCGATGTAGATGTCGGCGGTGAAGGTGGCGTACTTGCCGATCAGGTCCCAGCCGTAGGTGGCGATGGCGTTGCCGATGAGGCCGACGGTGCCGAGCGGGGCGAGCCGGATGACCCACCACAGCGCCTTCTGGAGGAGTTCGAGGACGGACTCGCTCAGGGTGAGGATCGGCTGGGCCTTCTCGCCGAGCTGGAGGGCGGCGATACCGGCGACGGCGGCCATGAAGACGATCTGCAGGACGTTCAGCTCGGTGAACGGTGTGATGACGTCGGTCGGCACGATGCCGGTCAGGAAGTCGATCCAGGAACCGGACTTCTCCGGTGCGGCGCCGTCCGAGGGGGTGAGGCCGGTTCCGGCGCCCGGGTTGGTGACCAGGCCGATGACCAGGCCGATCGCCACCGTGATCAGCGAGGTGATCATGAACCAGAGGAGGGTCCGCGAGGCCAGGCGGGCCGCGTTGTTGACCTTCCGCAGGTTGGTGATGGAGACCAGGATCGCGAAGAAGACCAGCGGGGCGACGGCGAGCTTCAGCAGGCCGATGAAGGTGCCGCCGACCTTCTCCAGGGTGGCGACCAGCAAGGAGACGTCCTGGCTGCGGGCGAGCCAGCCGAGCAGGACGCCCAGGACGAGGCCGGCGAGTATTTGGGCCCAGAAGGGCGCGCGTATGCGCAGGGGCAGCTTGAACTGCGTGTTCGTGGACACGGACATGGCTCCGTAGTGATCCGTCTGTGGGGGACGCGTGAGGAAGATGACGTGGACGCGGGACGCGGGACGCGGTACGCGGTACGCGGTACGCGGGACGCCGGCGCCGGATGCGGCGCGGCGCAGGGTCGTCAGGGACGACAGTTCGCGGCGGTGATCCGGCAGAGGTCCACGTGCAGGCGCGCCACGAGCGGAACACTCCGGGGCGTGGGGGACACGGCTGCTGACTTCACCCCGAGACCGTAACACCCGAGCTTTGGGATCCTCAAAGCCTTACTTTGACAGGCGGAGGGGCATAAGCATCCGTACAACGCAAAGCACCCCGCGTTTCCAGGGGTTTCGGAAACCGGGGCGCCGAGAACGCGGTGCGCGGATGTGAGGGACGTTACGAGGTCTGGCCCTGTGCCTGCCCCTGCGAGCGGGCGGTCTCGTCGGCCTCGTCCTCCATGGTGCGGTTGGCCTGGAGGCCGGCCTTGGCCCGGCTCACCCGCTCCACGATCCGCTCGGAGGCCCGGTCCCGCTCCTTGCGCAGCACCACGAAGCTGATCGGGGCGGAGAACACCAGCGCGAGCAGCACGATCCACAGGCCGTTGGAGTCGCCCAGGCCGCGCGGGGCGAGGCCGAAGTGGACGAGGCCCCAGACGACCACGAGGCAGCCCGCGAAGATCCCGAGGCGCATCAGCGTGTAGCGGAGCATCTCATCCACTCTTCCGTGCGTACGGTCAGAAAGGTCCCAAAGGGACAACGTCCAGTGAAGCACGACCGGCGGGGGATCTTTCAGCGGGGTACGGGCCTCAGGTCAGCGTCAGCAGCATGATCACGTCGTCCCGGTCGTCGCCGGGGGCCACCCGGATCGCGCCCGGGACCCGGCCGACCTCCTTGTAGCCGCAGGAGGCGTAGAAGCGTTCCAGGCCGAGGCCGCCGCGGCAGGCGAGGCGTATCGCCTCCACGCCGTCGAGGGTGCGGGCGGCCCGCTCGGCGGCGGCCATCAGGCCGCGGCCGTGGCCCTCGCCCTGGTGCCGGGGGTGGACCATCACCGTGTAGATCCAGATCCAGTGGGTCATCAGGGGGTGGGTGTTGAGGGTGAGGAACGCCGTCGCGGCCACCCGGCCCTCGTCGTCGTGCCCGACGACCAGCCGGGAGCGCCCCTCGGCCATGGACGCGAACTGCTTTACCAGCCCGGGACGGATCTCCTCCCGCGTCACCGGCGGCACGTAGCCGACCGCGCCGCCCGCGTTGCTGACGTCGGTCCACAGGTCGAGGATGCCGTCGCGCAGTGCGGGGTCGACTGCGGGATCGAACGTGTAAGTAAGGGGCATGGCTGCATGCTAACTATTACCAAGCGCCCACGCAGCCATTTCCGGACCGGCCTCCGGCTCCGGTACGCCGCCTCAGTGCCGTGCGGCTGCGTGGACGGCTGAGCGCGCAGTTCCCCGCGCCCCTCAAAAGCCGGCAGCCCGCCGTGGGGGCTGCCCACCCGTGCCGGGTGCGGGCCCGTGGACGGCTGAGCGCGCAGTTCCCCGCGGCCCTCAGGTGGGGACGGGTCAGCCTTGTTGCGAGGGGTGGGGGGAGGAGTCGCTCACAGCCTCATCGGCTGGGGGGATTCGCGGCGGGCCGGGTCCGGGCCGGCGTACTCCCGGATGATCTCGTACCGCGTGTTCCGCTCCACGGGGCGGAACCCCGCGTCCCGGATCAGGTCCAGCAGATCCTCCCGCGTCAGCTTGTCCGGCGTACCGAACCCGTCCGCGTCATGCGTGATCTTGTACTCGACGACCGACCCGTCCACGTCGTCCGCCCCGTGCTGCAGCGCGAGCTGCGCCGTCTGCACCCCGTGCATCACCCAGAACACCTTGACGTGCGGCACGTTGTCGAACAGCAGCCGCGACACCGCGAACGTCTTCAGCGCCTCCGCCCCCGTCGCCATCCGCGTCCGCGCCTGGAGCCGGTTGCGTACCTTGCCGTCCTTCATATCGACGAAGTCGTGCTGGTAGCGCAGCGGGATGAAGACCTGGAAGCCGCCGGTCTCGTCCTGGAGTTCGCGCAGCCGCAGCACGTGGTCCACCCGGTGACGAGGCTCCTCGATGTGCCCGTACAGCATCGTGCACGGGGTCTTCAGCCCCTTCTCGTGCGCCAGCCGGTGGATCCGCGACCAGTCCTCCCAGTGCGTCCGGTGGTCGACGATGTGCTGCCGCACCTCCCAGTCGAAGATCTCCGCGCCGCCGCCGGTCAACGACTCCAGACCCGCGTCGATCAGCTCGTCGAGGATCTCGGAGGCGGACAGCCCGGAGATCGTCTCGAAGTGGTGGATCTCGGTGGCGGTGAACGCCTTCAGCGAGACGCCCGGCAGCGCCGCCTTCAACTCCCGCAGCGACCGCGGGTAGTAACGCCACGGCAGATTGGGGTGCAGCCCGTTGACGATGTGCAGCTCGGTGAGGCTCTCCGGTTCCATCTCCCGGGCGAGCTTCACCGCCTCCTCGATGCGCATCGTGTACGCGTCCTTCTCCCCCGGCTTGCGCTGGAAGGAGCAGTAGGCGCAGGAGGCGGTGCACACGTTCGTCATGTTGAGGTGGCGGTTGACGTTGAAGTGCACCACGTCGCCGTTCAGCCTCGTGCGCACCTCGTGGGCCAGTCCGCCCAGCCAGGCCAGGTCGTCCGACTCGTACAGCGCGATGCCGTCCTCGCGGGTCAGGCGTTCACCCGCCGCGACCTTCTCCTCCAGCTCGCGCTTGAGCCCGACGTCCATGCCGCTCCCTCTCTCTTCCGGCCTGTCCGGCCTGTCCGGCCTCTTCAGGCAGACCCCGTCAACCGTACGCTCCGCCTACTGCACCTCTTCGGGCAGCTCACCGACGCGGTTCTCCCACTTGGTGGAGAGCACGATGGTGGTACGGGTCCGGGAGACGCCCTTCGTGCCGGACAGCCGGCGGATGATCCGCTCCAGCCCGTCCACGTCGGTCGCCCGCACCTTGAGCATGAAGGAGTCGTCGCCGGCGATGAACCAGCAGTCCTCGATCTCGGTCTGGTCCTTCAGCCGCTGCGCCACGTCCTCGTGGTCGGCGGCGTCGGAGAGCGAGATCCCGATCAGGGCGGTGACGCCGAGGCCGAGCGAGGCGGCGTCCACGGTGGCCCGGTAGCCGGTGATGACACCGGCCGCCTCCAGCCGGTTGATGCGGTCGGTGACGCTGGGTCCCGACAGGCCGACGAGGCGCCCCAGCTCCGCGTACGAGGCCCGGCCGTTCTCCCGCAGGGCCTGGATGAGCTGCCTGTCCACCGCGTCCATTCGAATCGAAGCCTTCCACTGAAGAGGTACGAAAGTATTTGACATGGGTGGTGCTGTGTCGTGGTCCGAGGATGGGTCGGGCGGGACAGTCTCCGGCGGGCTCAGTCGGCGCGGGGCCCGCCGCCCAGTTCGCCCTCCCAGCGGCGGTAGAGCCGGTGCTCCACACCCGCCGCGTCCAGCACGCGTCCGGCGACGAAGTCCACCAGGTCCTGGATGTGCGTCGCCCCCGCGTAGAAGGCCGGTGAGGCGGGCACCACCGTCGCTCCCGCGTCGTCCAGCGTCACCAGGTGCCGCAGGGTCTGGCCGTTCAGCGGGGTCTCCCGTACGGCCACCACCAGCGGGCGCCCCTCCTTCAGGGTGACGCTCGCCGCCCGCTGGAGCAGATCCTTGGAGAGCCCGAGCGCCACCCCGGCCACCCCGGCCGTGGAGGCGGGCACGATCAGCATGCCCTTGCTCGGATACGACCCCGAGGACGGCCCGGCCGCGAGGTCACCGGCGGGCCAGTACCGTATTGCGCCGAGGTCGACGGCGAAGGTGTCCGGCTTTCCGTCCGCGCCCCGGGACAGCCACTGGCGCAGGTCGTCCCGCCAGTGGGCGTCACGGAAGGCGATGCCGGTCTCGTCCAGGAGGGTGAGCCGCGAGGCCCGGCTGACGATCAGGTCGACGCTCTCACCGGCGGCGAGCAGGGCGCGCAGCACCGAGGCGGCATACGGGGTGCCGGAGGCCCCGGAGACCCCTACGATCCAAGGCGTACGCCGCGTCTCTCCTGGCTTGACTGGGTTCACAGGACCGAGCCTATCCGGAGTCGCAGGGCGGGAACCGGTGGAGGGGCCCCGGGCGTTCTTCTGGGAGAACGGGCCGACGGCGGGGGGTGCACGATGTCGGGTACGCGTCCGCAGTGGTCGCAGGGCGAGAGGGCCAGGACCGCGGCGATGCTGATGGCGGGCTGGGTGGCCCTGCTGTGGCTGCTCGAAGTGGTCGACGTGGCCAGCGGGCACGCCCTGGACGAGTACGGCATCGTGCCGCGCACCCCGTCCGAGCTGGCCGACATCCTCCCGGCCGCCTTCCTCCACTTCGGCTTCGCCCATGTGGCGGCCAACAGCGTGCCGTTGCTGGTGCTCGGCTTCCTCGCGGCGCTCGGGGGCATACGCCGGTTCCTCGCCGTCTGCGCGCTGATCGTGGTGGCCGACGGTCTGGGTGTGTGGCTCATCTCCCCGGCACACACCAACACGGCGGGCGCCTCCGGACTGATCTTCGGCCTCTTCGGTTTCCTGCTGGTCAGCGGCTTCGTCGAGCGGCGTCCGCTCGGCGTCCTGGCCGGGGTGCTGGTCGCCGCGGTCTGGGGCGGCTCCATCCTGGCGGGGCTCGCCCCGACCCAGTCCGGGGTGAGCTGGCAGGGCCATCTGATCGGCCTGGCGGCGGGCGTGGCGGCGGCCTTCGTCTTCCGCCGCCGTCCCACGCCCCGCCAGTCCCTGGTCTAGGGACTGGCGGGGACCACGGGGACCACGGGGACCACGGGGACCACGGGGACCACGGGGACCACGGGGACCACGGGGACTGCGGGGACTACACCGGACTGCTCCGGACCACTGCGGGCTACACCGTCAGCCCGCGCGTCAGCAGGTCGAGCAGCGCGCACACGAACAGGGCGATGCCGATGAAGCCGTTGACGCTGAAGAACGCCCGGTTCAGGCGGCTCAGATCGGTGGGGCGGACGATGGTGTGCTCGTAGACGAAGGCGCCGGCGACGATCAGCAGGCCCAGCCAGAAGAAGGCACCGGCATCGGTGAGGAGGGCGTACCAGACGAACAGGGCCGTGGTGACGGCGTGGCAGCCGCGGGCGCCCCGGACGGCGGCCGGGACCCCGAAGCGGGCCGGGACGGACCGCACACCGGTCCCGCGGTCGCTGTCGACGTCCTGGCAGGCGTAGATCAGGTCGAAGCCGCCGATCCAGATGCCGACCGCCAGTCCGAGGACCACCGCGTCCCAGGACCATGCGCCGGTGACCGCCAGCCAGCCGCCCACCGGCCCCATGGCCTGGGCGAGCCCGAGGATGGCCTGGGGGAAGTCGGTGAACCGCTTGCCGTACGGATACACCACCATCGGGATCACGGCGACGGGCGCGAGGGCCAGGCACAGGGGGTTGAGCAGGGCCGCCGCGCCGAGGAACACGGCCAGGGCGATCAGGGCGCCGGTCCAGGCGTGCCGGACCGACACGGCGCCGGTGACCAGCTCGCGGTGCGCCGTGCGCGGGTTGCGGGCGTCGATCTCCCGGTCGATGATCCGGTTGGCGGCCATCGCGAAGGTCCGCAGGCCGACCATGGCGACGGTGACCAGGAGCAGCCGCCCCCAGTGGATGCTCCCGTCCCTCTCGTACATCGCGGTGAGCGCGGCGATGTAGGCGAAGGGCAGCGCGAACACCGAGTGCTCGATCATCACGAGCCTCAGGAACGCCTTGACGCGCCCCGGCTGCGCGGCCCCTCCCGGCTCCACGATCCCGTCGGCGGTGGTCATCATGCGAGGCTCCCGAGGAACGTGTCGAGATCGGCGAGCAGCGCGGCGACGGGCAGCGGGCCCGTCTCCACGGTCAGTGGCGTGCCGGCGTCGTCGGGCGGGGTGACGTACGCGGTGAAGGCGCAGGTGCCGGGGGTGTCCGGCCGGGCGTCGAGGCGCAGCACCGAGCCGCCGTCGACCGTGAACGGGCCCTCCTGGGTGAGCCCGTCGCGCAGCCGCCGGGCGAAGTCGGCGGGTTCCGCGTCGCGCACGCCGGGCAGTTCGAAGCCGTCGCCCTCGCCGCCGTGGTCGAAGAGCACGGCCCAGGTGTCGCCGGGGCCCGCGAGTTCCTCGGGCGTCACCCCCGCCTCCTCGGCGGCCCGGCGCACTCCCTCGTCGCCCGGGTCGAGTTCGGGGCGCACGAGGGCCACGTAGTCGGTGTCGGTGCCGATGAACAGCGCCGGACCGCCGACGGCCATGGGACTCACAGTCCGTACTCCTTCCAGCGGCGGTCGACCTTCGCCGCCGTCTCGGGGTCGGACTCCACCATGTCGGGCCAGCCCCCGTCGCGCGTGTACCCCTCCTCGGGCCACTTGCGCGTCGCGTCGATGCCCGCCTTGCCGCCCCAGAACTGCTGGTAGGAGGCGTGGTCGAGATGGTCGACGGGGCCTTCGACGACGGTGAGGTCGCGGGCGTAGTCGGTGTTGCCGAGGGCCCGCCAGGAGACCTCGTGCAGGTCGTGGACGTCGCAGTCGGCGTCGACGACCACGATCAGCTTGGTCAACGACATCATGTGGGCGCCCCAGATGGCGTGCATCACCTTCTGGGCGTGTTTGGGGTACTTCTTGTCGATCGATACGATCGCGCAGTTGTGGAAGCCGCCCGACTCGGGGAGGTGGTAGTCCACGATGTCCGGGACGATGATCTTCAGCAGCGGCAGGAAGAAGCGCTCGGTCGCCCGGCCCAGCGGCCCGTCCTCGGTGGGCGGCCGGCCGACCACGATCGACTGGAGCAGCGGCCGCTTCCGCATCGTCACGCAGTCGATCGTCAGGGCAGGGAAGGGCTCCTGCGGCGTGTAGAACCCGGTGTGGTCGCCGAACGGCCCCTCGGGCAGCACCTCGCCCGGCTCCAGCCAGCCCTCCAGGACGACCTCCGCCTGCGCGGGCACCTGGAGCGGAACGGTCCTGCAGTCGACCATCTCGATCCGCTTGCCCTGCACGAACCCGGCGAACAGGTACTCGTCGATGTCCCCGGGCAGCGGCGCCGTGGACGCGTAGGTCACGGCCGGCGGGCAGCCGAAGGCGATGGCGACGGGCAGCCGCTCACCACGCCGGGCGGCGACCTGGTAGTGGTTCCGGCTGTCCTTGTGGATCTGCCAGTGCATGCCGATGGTGCGCTGGTCGTGGCGCTGGAGCCGGTACAGGCCCAGGTTCCGGATGCCGGTCTCCGGGTCCTTGGTGTGGGTGAGGCCGAGGTTGAAGAAGGAGCCGCCGTCCTTGGGCCAGGTGAACAGCGCGGGGAGCCGCTCCAGGTCCACGTCGTCGCCGGTGAGCACGACCTCCTGGACGGGCGCGTCCCCGCTCTTCACCTTCTTCGGCGGCACGTGCGTCATCGCGCCGAGCTTGCCGAAGGCCTCCCGCACCCCGACGAAGCCGTGCGGCAGTTCGGGCCGCAGCAGCCCGCCGATCTTCTCGGAGATCTCCGTGTACGACTTCAGCCCGAGCGCCTTCAGCAGGCGGCGGTCGGTGCCGAACACGTTCATCGCCAGGGGCATGCTCGAGCCGCGCACGTTCTCGAAGAGCAGGGCGGGACCGCCGGCCTTGTTCACCCGGTCGACGATCTCACCGACCTCCAGATACGGGTCGACCTCGGCCTTGATGCGCTTGAGGTCGCCCTCGCGCTCCAGCGCCCTGAGCAGGGAGCGAAGATCGTCGTAAGCCATGCGGTCAAGTATCCCCGAGCGGTTACCCTGGCCCTGTACCGCCCACCGTTTTCGCTGGAGAGGGCCCCATGCTGCGGGTGCTGATGTTCCTCGTGCCACTGGCACTGAGCGTGTACGCGTTCATCGACTGCATCAGCACGAAGGACGAGGACGTCCGTCATATGCCCAAGCCGTTCTGGGCGATCCTCGTGCTGCTGTTCCCGCTGGTCGGATCCATCTCCTGGCTCATCGCCGGCAAGAAGCGCCACCCGGCGGGCGCGGGCGGCGGCTCCGCCTGGGGCGGGGGCCGCCGGCAGCAGTGGGTGGCGCCGGACGACAACCCCGAGTTCCTCAAGTCGCTGAACGAGGACAAGGACAAGGACAAGGACGACCGGCCCGGGGACGGCGACCGCGGCGGGGCCGGCTGACGCTCAGGCGCGCCCGGCTGACGCTCAGGCGCGGCCGTAGTCGCGCTGCTTGTCCCGGTAGACCGAGTGGTAGTGCAGGGAGTCGCCGCTGCCGGTCTGGCTCTGGTTGGAGAACTCGATCCACAGCCGCGGCCCGTCGAACCGCACGTACGCGCCGGGTTCGTCCCGGTCCGTCGAGCCGGCCCAGCCGACGTAGGTCTCGTCGTAGTCGGCCTCGTACTCGGCCATCAGGGCCTCGGCCACCCGCTCGTCGCTGTCGCCGACCCAGGCCCTGATCGCCGTGGTGACCAGTTCCCGCCCCTCGGCGGACAGATCGGAGACGCGGACGCCCTCGGCCGGCGTGGGGAAGGCTCCGTCCTCGCCGGGGCCGACGAGGATCTCGGCGAACTCGCCGTCGATGCGTGCCCGGTCACGCTGTTCGTCGCTCAGGGCGCCGAGGACGTCGAAGACTCCGTCGGCCTCGTCGCGCAGCGGCTCGACGCGTGAGCCGGAGACCTCGAAGGCACGCGGGTCGACGCCGCTGAACGCGGGCGTGGGCATCACCCGGTCGCCGTCGTAGGTGGTGTGCACGGCCAGGTGGTGGCCGCCGATCTGGACGGTGAACCGCTCCGTGGTGCTGGGCTCGCCGAAGAAGGCGAAGAAGAACAGGTCCGAGCCGAAGGAGGTGTCGCCGCCTCCCCGGCGGTCGAGCACGTCCCCGGCCGCGACCACGGCCCGCATCTCCTCGAATCCCTCGTCGGAGAGTACGGCGTCGGCGACTCCCATCGCCGCGGCGCGCTGGTCCTCGGAGAGGTCCCGCAGGCCCACGCCGTTGCGGTCGGCGTCCCGCCCGACCGGCAGGTTGGTCCAGTCCTGGAGGGCGTCGGTGTCGTCCCGGTCGTACAGGGCGCGCTCGCGCTGCTCCTCCGACAGGGACTCCAGGAAGACGTCGGCCGCCGCGACGACGGCCTCGGTGGCGCCGCTCACGGTGGGGCCGCCGGAGACGGAGTTGGGCAGGCTGCTCGGCAGTTCGGCCTCGGCACCGCTGTCCTGGGATCCGGTGCAGGCGGTGAGGAGGAGGGCGGACGCGAGGGCGCCCGCTGTGAACGCGGGGTGGATACGCATGGTGGTTCCGATCAGGAGGCGTCGGCGGGGGAACGGGTGAGGGATGCGGGGGTGGACGGGACGACCGGTGCCGCGGGGTCGGGCGGCGCGGCGGCGCGTCGCGGTCCGCCGGTGCGGGTCCGTCGGCGCAGGAGCAGGTCCAGGGCGGCGACGACGGCCAGGGCGAGGGCGAGTGTTTCGGGCGCCGCGGAGACGGCGTCGAGCGCCGGCCGCAGGGGGGTGGTCAGGCCGGTGGCCCGCTCCAGGGCCCAGGCGAGGGCCGCGACGAGTCCGGCCGTGGCCGCGGTGCGGCGCACGACGTGGTAGCGGGGGCCGGCCGACAGGACGAAGAGGGAGGGCACGACGGCGGCGACGACGAGCAGCTGGGCGAGTTCGACCCCGAGGTTGAAGGCCACCAGGTCGCGCACCGCGCCGCCCACCCCGCCGCCGAACTCCCGCAGCAGTCCGGCGAAGGCCATGCCGTGCACCAGGCCGAAGGAACCCGCCAGCAGCACCTCGCCGCCGCGGACGAGCGGCCGCAGGGCGTGGACGGCGGAGGCCGCCACGGAGAGGGCGATCACGGTCTCCAGCAGCCGCCCGCCGGGCGATGCGCCGGAGAGGGTGACGACGGCCAGGCTCACCGAGTGCCCCACGGTGAACGCGGTGACGACCTGGAGGGTGCGGGTCAGGGCGCTGCGGGCCCGGCGGGTGCCACCCCAGCGGCGGGCCCCGGCCACCAGGGGCGCGGGCAGCAGCAGCATGGCGAGGAAGAGCAGGTGGTCCAGCCCTTCCAGGACGTGGACCATGCCCATGGTGACGGTGTCCGCGAAGCCCTGGCCCGACTCGGTCTCGACGGGCAGCGTCAGCGTCTCGTTGGCGTAGTTGAAGGTCCCGGCGAGCTGGATGCGCGAGGCCTCCACGGCTCCGTCGGACGTGCTGCTGCGGTAGACGTGCACGTCGTGACTGACGACCTCGCGCAGGACCACGTCGCAGTTCAGCGTGAGGGTGTCGCGATCCACCGGCATCAGGGCGTGCAAGGTGAGGGGGACGGTCACATAGGGCTCCCCGCCCAGTTCACTGGTGCGGGGCGTCCCGGTGGTGATGTGCCACGGCCCCTGGGTGCCCCGGGCGCGCATCCGGTCCTGGATGTACTCGGTCAGCCGGGACGCGGCCTCGGGTGTCGTGCCGGACGGCTCGGGGAACGCCAGGCCGCTGGCCTGTTCCAGCTGGTCGACGGGCATGTGGAGCGCTCCGTCCGCCCGGTCGGGGCGCACGGCGAGCACGAGCGCGGTGGCTCCCGGCGTGTGCGCCGAGGCGGGTGCCGGGGCGGCGCCGACCAGGAGGGCGGCGGCGGCCAGGAGGCACAGCAGAACACGTGCCGACAGGGGCGGGCGGTGCCGCGTGCGGGTGTTCACGCGCGGACGACGTTGCCGCCGGAGACCCGGACCGGGACCTCGGTCAGCCCCTGTGGTGAGGGGCCGCCGATCAGGGACCCGTCCGCGTCGCTGAAGGTGGACCGGTGGGCAGGGCAGGTGATGACGCCGTCCTCGGGCGGACCGACCAGCACCCCCTGGTGCGGGCAGGCCGCCTCGTACGCGCGGAACGTGCCGTCGGAGGGCTGGGCGACCACGACGCCCCCGGCCACCACGCCGCCCCCGACCGGGACGTCGGACGTGGCGGCCAGGACATCGCCGCCCGCGCCGCCGGAGTTGTCACCGGCGTCGTCGTTGGAGGGCGCGGACTCCTCCCCGCCGGAGGAGCAGGCCGCCAGTACGGCCGCGACGGCGGCGCCGCCCATCCCCGCGAGGACCCTCCGCCGGGCCGGGCACGGGAACGAGGTCTGCCCGGCCGTGTCCGCCGGGCGCCGAGTGTGCGTCATGAGTGGTTCACCCCTGTCTGCCTTCGTGCCGCCGCGCGTGCTCGCGGGCTCCGCTCCGAAGTGGTCGCCGGTCGAACGACCGGTCCACCACTTCTAATACAGAACGTTTCGTTTTGCAAGACGGTCCGTTTTGCAAGACGCCTCGTTCTGCTTAGGATGGGGGCATGGCTGACCACGGAGCGCGCGAGGCGACCCCCACCGACCTTGGGCAACGCGAGAGGAAGGAGCCGGCCAGGCGCGGACGCGGCAGGACGCGTGACACCGCGACCACGGCCGCGATCCTCGGCGCCGCCATGGACCTCCTCGTGGAGGAGGACCTGAAGAAGTTCACGATCGAGCGGCTGGCCGCCCGGGCCGGCGTCGGCAAGGCGACCATCTACCGCTGGTGGCCCTCGCGGGGCGCGGTCGCGCTCGACGCGTTCCTCAACGCCGTAGACCCGCAGGTGCCGTTCCCGGAGACCCCCGACTTCCTCTCGGCGGTGCGCAGCCAGGCCTCGTCCCTCGTACGCGTCTTCCGCGACACCCCCGCCGGGCGCGTCGTACGGGCCCTGCTCGCCGAGGCACAGGCGGACCCCGATCTGGCCGAGGCGTTCCGCACGCGCTGGGTGGAGGTCCGCCGCGACGCGGGCCGCGCCGTCTTCCGACGCGCCCAGGAGACCGGGCAGATCCGCTCCGACCTCGACCTGGAGACCGCGATCGACCTGGTGTACGGCCCGATCTACTACCGCCTGCTCGCGGCCCACCAGCCCCTGACCGACCAGTTCGTGGACGACATCACTGCCTACGCCTTGCGCGGCCTCGCCCCCTGAGCCGGAGGCTCCCGGCGCGGCGCAGGGCACGACGCTCGCGCTCAGCCGCCGAGCCTCCCCACCGGTAGGGAAAGGGTGGGGTTCGACAACCCCGCCCCGACGTACGGCAATTGCGGCGAAGACCATCGACGAGCGCTGCCGGCGGGCGTCGCGGACCACCGAGACGGCCGGCGCCCTGCTCCGTCCGCCGTGCGTGCCTACGTCGCCGCCGAGGCCGGCGGGCGACGCGTGGCAGCCTTCGCACTCTTCAGACTGTGACTCCAGGTCGGCATGCTCGGTAGCCCGCTCGTCGGCCTTGCCCTGCGGGCCGCCAGCGGCCGGGGCCCGTCCGCACGGTCGCCACAGCGGCCTTCACCCTGCCGACCGCCCTGCGGCACGCAGTGCCCGCACACCGTGGCGAAGCCTTCGGCCCGGCGCCGGGCAGCGTGCTTGCGCAGAGGCGTACGGCGGTGACCCCGGCACGGCCAGGGAGGGCAGCGCCGAGGAACTCAAGCGGATGATCCCCGGCGGACACATCCGCCTGCGTTTCACCGACCCGTCCGCCTACCACATCGCCGCCACCGCGCTGCGCGACGTGCGGCGGGACGACGAGGCGCTGGCGCTGCAGATTCCCAGCGGCGGCAGCCAGCGCGAACTGCGCTCCGCCCTCGACCGGCTGGACGCCGCCGGTATCGATGCCGACGAGCTGACCGTCCACACCCCCGACCTCGACGACGTCTTCTTCGCCCTCACCGGCAACGACGTCGCCATCCCGGCCGAGGAGGCCACCCGATGAGCTCCCTGTCTCTGGCCGTGCGTGACTCCTCCACGATGCTGCGCCGCAATCTGCTGCACGCACGCCGCTATCCGTCCGCGACGCTGAACCTGCTGCTGACGCCCGTCATGCTGCTGTTGCTGCGATCTATCTGATGCGCTGTAGCACCGCCGACCGCGCCCGTGTCGACGCCCTTCCCACCGGTGTCGACGCCCCCTGCCCGGGCTCAGTGGCTGTCGATCAGGCTGATGAACATAGTCGGGTGGGCCTTTCGACGTGGCGACGTGCGGTGTCGGTTGCGGTGGCAGGATCGCTGCGGTGTATGGCATCGACCAGGCTCCGGTGTTCGCAGTTGGACTCGAGGAGAGCCTGGTGATCGCCACAGAGCGCTAATCCGCCGATTGCGGGACAGAGCGGTTGGCCGGACAGACCTCATCCAGTGGCCACGTCATCGGCAGAGGCCGTCTCAGGACTCCTTGATCGGCGGCTGCGAGCGGGGGCCCGTGGGGAGGGAACCTTGCACTGCGGCGCTGTCGAAGGCGGTGTCGGCACCGTGGACACATACGCCGTCCACGAAGGTGGCGAGGACTTTGATAGTGCTGATGCGAGCGCTCCCCAGTTCGACCGGGTCGTCGGAGAGGAGCACGAGATCCGCGTACTTGCCCGGGGTGATGCTGCCGCGGCTGTCCTCGTCGTGACTGGCCCACGCTGCATCAAGGGTGTAGGCGCGCAACGCCTGCTTCGCGCTAACCCGTTCGTCGGGGGCGAGCACAGTGCCGGCGGAACTGAGGCGCTCGACCATCGACTGCATGCCGAGCAGAGGGGCACCCGCTGCGACCGGCCGGTCGGAGCTTCCTGGCACCCGTATCCCTCGCTCGAGGAAGGACCGGTGCCGGTACATCCACGGTGTGCGTTCGGGTCCGAGAGCCTGGGCCATGGTGTCCCCGACCGCGTGCAGGAAGTGCGCCTGCGGCACTGGGACGACACCGAGTTCGGCGTAGCGGTCGAGCTGGTCGGGCCGTACGACGCCGGAGTGCTCGATGCGGTGCCGCACGTCCGGCCTGGGCATTGAGGATTGGGCCTCGGCGAACGCGTCTAGGGCGAGATCAACCGCGCTGTCGCCGATCGCGTGTGCTGCGACCCGCCAACCGGACCGATGGGCCTCAACGACGAGGTGGCGCATCGCGTCAGGGCTGTCTTGGTACACGCCGCTTGTGTGGTCGTGGCCGCAGAGAGGCTCCGAGACGGCCGCGGTGCGGCCGATGAGTGATCCGTCGAGCCACATCTTCATCGGCCCGATCCGCAGCCGGTCGTCACCGAATCCACTGCGTAGCCCCAGGTCGATCCCGGTGGTGATGGTGTCGCTGGCGTGCGCGCGCAGGACGTGCAGGTTGTCGGCGGCCACCATGAGCTCAACGCGTGTGGTCAGGGTGCCGCGCTCCCGGGCCAACTGGTAGGCGGCGGCCTCGACCGGGCTGCGCCCGATCAGGCCGAGGCCGATCCCGGCCTCGACGACGTGGGTGAGCCCCTCCGCCGCGTAGACGGCGCTGGCGCGAGAAATGGCATCGGCGAGATCGGCCACCGGATACGGCAGGACGAGCGCCGAAACGAGACTCTGGGCGCGTTCCTGCAGCAGCCCGGTCGGCGAGCCGTCGCCGTCGCGTACGACGACGCCGCCATCAGGCTCCTCGGCAGTGCCGGCGAGGACTCCTGTCAGCCGCAGAACCTCGCTGCTGACGGCGCACATGTGGCCGGAGCGGTGCTTGAGCCACACGGGTCGCCCGCCTGAGGCCCGGTCCAGTTGGAGGCGGTGCGGGTGGTGCCCCATGACTGTGTCGTCGTAGCCGGATCCGACGATCCACGCGTCGGCGGGCAGGGCCGCCGCACGGCGGGCCACAGCCTCGTACACCTGGTCCGCCGTGACTGCGTTGGCCAGGTCGAGCTCGCCGAGGGACTGCCCGAACCAGGCCATGTGGTTGTGGGTGTCACCGAATCCGGGCACAACGACGGCTCCGTGGCAGTCGACGGTTGCGCGGGCGGAAAGATCCTTCACCGTGTCGTCGAGTCCGACGACACGGCCTGCGAAGACACCGATGGTGTGGGCGCGAGGATGGCTGTCGTCCATCGTGCGGACGCGCGCATTGCGGAGTTTGAGATCGAGCATGGCTGGTGTTCGTTACCGTTCAAGCGGGGTTCGGGAGCGGGGAGCGTGGCAGTTCCACGGCGGCGGGATGGTGTCGACGGAGCGGCCATCGACCAGCCCTGCGGCACGTGACGCCGACGCGAGGACAGCACGTACGGCGGTGTGGGCAGCAACTATGTCGATACGAGTCAGAGGGCGGCTGTTCCGCAGCGCGGATCACTAGGCGATGTCGGCGGTGCACCGAACGTCAGTGAGTCCAGTCCTGCTGCCCTGTCGTGGGCAGTCATAACGACGACGGATCATTTCCTGTGTCGGGTGTAGAGCTCGACAGGGTCACCGTCGTGCTGCCACGGCCATGCAGTGACCAGGCCGGATGTGCCCTGCAGAACAGTGGCCGCCTCTTTGAACCGACGGGCCTGGACCAATGCGTAGGCGAACAGGTTGAAGTCGGCGATCGCTGAGGCGTGGCGCAGGGCCCCGGGCTGCAGCCAGCGTTGTGCGGTGTGGTCGAGCAGCTCGCCGATGTGATCCTGCGTCCAGTAGAGCCCGGCACCCATACCTTGCAGACCCTGGGCGGCCCGCTCGCGATGAAACTGCCGCACCGCGGCCTCGAGTGGCAGGCAGGCGGCCGGCGCTGTGGGCGGCATGGCGGTGCGCAGATCGTCGATGAGTTCCCGCAAGGCCCACAGGCTGCCCTGCTCCTCGGGTGAAAGATAGCCAAGGATTTCCAGGTACGCCTGGCGGTGCCACCTGGTGCGTGCGTTGATCTCGGCCCAGACAGCATTGAGTTCACCAGAGGGGCGGGCGAGAGTGCGCAGACACCCGAGCATGGCCACCCACGGGGTCGGATCCTCGGGCCATGCCCGGGCGGCCTTGTGGCACAGGGCCAGTGCTTCTTCGGCATGAGTCATCCGACCGGTGGACCGGGCAGCGAGCAACAAGGTCCAACTGCGAAGCGTCAGAGCATGGCAGTTGTCAGGGTGCAGCTGCTGCCAGCTGTGGGCGAACGTCGGAAAGGCCTTGGCCAGCACCCTTATTCTGTGGCAACGCCGTTCCCAGTCCGAGCCGGTTGCGTGAAGGAGCTGGTGCATTTGAGCAATGGCGGGGTGATAACCGCGAGTGCGGGCCAGAGTCTGGAGGGCCTTGCCGAGAGCCTCGTCGTCCAGCTCTGGCTTGAGGCGGGCAGAAGAACGCGTCAGTCGTGAAAGCATGGTGTCGGTCTCTCAATGGCGGAAGGCAGAGCTTGTTCGGGGAGTGGCTGAGTGGAGTGACGCGTGTTCATAGCTACGCCCAGGCCCGCTTGTGCACGGCTCAATTCACGCAATGGCACGTCAAGCTCATGTGGTGGGCGTGGAGGCAATCCCGAGGACCAGGGTCGACAAGGACGTTCGTCTGCAGGAGAGTTGAGCCGATTCAAGGAGCGCCGGGGACAGCAGCACACTGAGCCGCGGGTTAGAAACGCAGAACCATCACCCGAGGCGGGAAGCTTCCCGTGAGGGCGCCAAGCGGGCATAGAACGGGTGGCCGACATTTTGCTCTGGCCGTACCTGCGGGTCAACAGACCGCATTCCGTCTCCCACCTCGAGCTTCTACCTGCGCGCCCCAGTTTGCGCGTGCCTCCACCTTGGTCACTCACGTCATGCCGCCCTGAGCCGGAGGTTCGAGGCAAGGGCAGCAGCCGGCACGGCGAAAGTGACGTCCATGCGTGCCCGCGCGCACCATCCCGTCACTGTCTGGTCGATGCTCAGGCTGCGCGTGAGACCTGCGACGATGGCCAGCCCGCGGCCGTGCTCATCGGGATCGCTGGGCGTGCTGAAGTTCTTGGGGGAAGGCCCCTTCCCGTGATCGGTGACCGTGATCTCCAGCTCCGAGGCCATGAGCGCGATCGTGAGCGTCATCTCGTCGAGCCCGTGCATGACGGCGTTGGTCAGTAGCTCGCTGATCACCAGTGCTGCACTGCTCTGGCCATCGGCGCTCATCGCCCACCCGGCGAAGAGCGCGGAAGAGCGGCGTCGCAGAAGGCCGACGGAGCCGGCTTCTGCCTGTGCGGTGATGCTGACGCTGCAGATCTTGGGAACCAGGCGGCCCCGCGTATCAGGTGCCGTCTCGGGGGTGGAAGTGCTTTCAACGTACATGGCGTGCTTCCCGGGCGGTCGGGGCGTATGCACTGCTTCGGTATGAGGAGCTCCATCTTGCCGGAAGGTTCCGGCACCGCCTAGCCTAGGCCCTGCCGGAAGGTTCCGGCAAGGCTGGAAACAGATAAATGGGAGAAATGTGTGTGAGCGCAGGAGTGAGTCACACGCATTGGTCTTGGGAGCGTCTCGTGAGCAACGAAAGTCTGGCCAACCTGCTGAAGGAGGAGATGGGGCGATGAGCGAGAGTTCTTCCCTCTCCAACCTGCTGAAGGAAGAGCGCAGGTTCGCACCGCCCGCCGACCTGGCCGCGAACGCCAATGTCACGGCGGAGGCGTATGAACAGGCCAAGGCTGACAGGCTCGGTTTCTGGGCCGAGCAGGCCCGTCGGCTGACCTGGGCCAAGGAGCCGACGGAGACGCTGGACTGGTCGAACCCGCCGTTCGCCAAGTGGTTCAAGGACGGCGAGCTGAACGTCGCGTACAACTGCGTGGACCGGCATGTGGAGGCCGGGCTCGGCGACCGGGTCGCGATCCACTTCGAGGGCGAGCCCGGCGACAGCCGCGCCGTCACCTATGCCGAGCTCAAGGACGAGGTCTCCAAAGCCGCCAACGCCCTGCTGGAGCTTGGCGTGCGCAAGGGCGACCGGGTCGCCGTCTACATGCCGATGATCCCCGAGACGGCGGTCGCGATGCTGGCCTGCGCGCGCATCGGCGCCGCGCACTCGGTCGTCTTCGGCGGCTTCTCCGCGGACGCGCTGGCCACCCGCATCCAGGACGCGGACGCCAAGGTCGTCATCACCTCCGACGGCGGCTACCGGCGCGGCAAGCCGTCCGCGCTGAAGCCGGCTGTGGACGAGGCGATCGGCAAGGTCGACAACGTCGAGCACGTGCTCGTCGTGCGCCGCAACGGCCAGGACGTCGCCTGGGACGCCAGCCGGGACGTGTGGTGGCACGAGATCGTCGAGCGGCAGTCCGCCGAGCACACCCCCGAGGCCTTCGACGCCGAGCACCCGCTGTTCATCCTGTACACGTCCGGTACGACGGGTAAGCCCAAGGGCATCCTGCACACCTCCGGCGGCTACCTCACCCAGACGTCGTACACCCACCACGCGGTCTTCGACCTCAAGCCGGAGACCGACGTGTACTGGTGCACGGCCGACGTCGGCTGGGTCACCGGCCACTCGTACATCGTGTACGGGCCGCTGGCGAACGGCGCGACGCAGGTGATGTACGAGGGCACGCCGGACACCCCGCACCAGGGCCGCTTCTGGGAGATCGTGCAGAAGTACGGGGTCACCATCCTGTACACGGCGCCGACGGCGATCCGTACGTTCATGAAGTGGGGCGACGACATCCCCGCGAAGTTCGACCTGAGCAGCCTGCGGGTGCTGGGCTCCGTGGGCGAGCCGATCAACCCCGAGGCGTGGGTCTGGTACCGCAAGCACATCGGCGCCGACCGGACCCCGGTCGTCGACACCTGGTGGCAGACCGAGACCGGCGCGATGATGATCTCGCCGCTGCCGTGCGTCACCGAGACCAAGCCCGGCTCCGCGCAGAACCCGCTGCCCGGCATCTCCGCGACCGTCGTCGACGACGAGGCGAACGAGGTCCCGAACGGCGGTGGCGGCTACCTGGTCCTGACCGAGCCGTGGCCGTCGATGCTGCGCACCATCTGGGGCGACGACCAGCGCTTCATCGACACCTACTGGTCCCGCTTCGAGGGCAAGTACTTCGCGGGCGACGGGGCGAAGAAGGACGACGACGGCGACATCTGGCTGCTGGGCCGGGTCGACGACGTCATGCTCGTCTCGGGCCACAACATCTCGACCACCGAGGTCGAGTCCGCGCTGGTCTCCCACCCGTCCGTCGTCGAGGCGGCCGTGGTCGGTGCCGCCGACGAGACGACCGGGCAGGCGATCGTCGCCTTCGTGATCCTGCGCGGCACGGCGAACGCCGACGACGAGAACCTCATCGCCGACCTGCGCAACCACGTCGGCGCCACCCTCGGCCCGATCGCCAAGCCGAAGCGGATCCTGCCGGTGGCCGAGCTGCCGAAGACGCGCTCCGGCAAGATCATGCGCCGGCTGCTGCGGGACGTCGCCGAGAACCGTCAGCTCGGTGACGTGACGACGCTGACCGACTCGACCGTCATGGACCTCATCCAGTCGAAGCTGCCGACGGCTGCATCAGAGGAACCCTGATAGGGCGCGGGCGTCTGGTTACCGTGTGGCGGGTCCGTGGTCTTGCCGGGAACTCGTGCTTTTCCTCCGGGCGGCCGGACGCGGGAAAGTCGTCCGCCGGGTCCTGGACTGGGCGGTGTGGCGGAGCCCGTGGGCATGCTGAGGGAATTGGGCCACTGGGCCTGGGTGGCCCGCCTTGGTTTCCGCGTGATGCCCTCCTCCACCCGTCAGTACATCTCTTTCATCTCGTACCCATTCCACATCTCCGAGCCCCTTGCCGGAACCTTCCGGCAGGCCTTACGGTACCTCCGCGCCGGAACGTTCCGGCGCGGAGCCGTCCAGAGAACGTCGCGGCTCTTCCGACTCGACGCACGCGTCGCGCCTGATCGAAGGTGTGCTGGCCATGAGTGAGACCTATGCAAGAGACGGCCGTCGACGGCAACCGTGGAAGACCGTATTGCTCGGGACGCTGCTCGCGCTCGATGCAATAGTCACCCTGCTCCCGCAGCTCTACTGGGCTGCAGGCTCCAGCGGACGGGCCGCAACCGTATTGCTCTATACCGTGGGAGGCAGTCTCTTCGTACTCGCGAGCCTCATGGTCATGTA
This sequence comes from Streptomyces speibonae, assembly GCF_984686075.1. Taxonomy (NCBI): domain Bacteria; kingdom Bacillati; phylum Actinomycetota; class Actinomycetes; order Kitasatosporales; family Streptomycetaceae; genus Streptomyces; species Streptomyces speibonae. Next base: position 3,507,857 of record NZ_OZ480260.1, read on the forward strand.
CGCGATCGACCGCCCCGGATCGTGGAGCCGGGAGGGCCACTCATGAACATGATCATCGGATACGGCGTGATCGCCCTGTTCTTCTCCATCGTCGTGGTCGTCCTTGAGCGCATGCGACGCACAGACGACGGCTTCTCCGATTACGCGGTGGCCGGACGCGCCTTCGGCCCTGGGTACCAGACGATGTCGTTCTTGAACACGTGGCTTCCCGGCGCCGTGTTCACGACATTCGCCGGCCTGGCTGCGAGCAATGGTGTCATCGGCTTCTACTGGGTGCCCTACAGCCTGCTCACCGTCGTGCTCATGTTCTTCATGGCACAGCGGGTTCACCACTGGGGCCGGGCATGGGAACTGATCTCGCAGGCAGACCTCCTCGGCAAGCGCTACGCATCCCGTACGGTGCAAACCGTTGCGGCGCTCGTCGGGGTGATCTCCTCGTTCCCATGGATCGTGCTCGGTATGCAGTCCCTCGGGCTCGTCTTCTCCTACTTGTCCTTCGGCCGGGTCTCGGACAGCGCCGCCGTTCTGATCGGCGTCGGTGTACTGGCCATCAGACAGGTGTGGACGGTGCGGATGGGTATGCGCGGCATCGTCGTCAGCGACATGGTGCAGAGCATCGTGGCCTACTTCCTCGGCCTGTGCCTGATCCTTGGCCTGCTGATATGGCTGCTCACCAACGGCCACACGATGAGCCAGGTCCCCGCCACCCACTTCACCCTCCCCGGACCCGGCAGCTCCCTCGGTCCTCTGTACCTGATGTCGCTGGTTCTCACCGGCGCCTTCGGCGGATGGTGCTGGCCGGACATATTCGCGCGCCTGTTTACGGCCCGCAGCGCGGCCACGATCAAGAAGTCCGCGGTTCAGGCCGCTCCCATCCTGATGGTGTTCGCCACGGCTCTGACGCTGCTGGGACTGCTGGCATCCTCGATGCCTCAAGTCGCGGCCTCGCCCTCGGAGGTGTGGTTCATCGTGGCCGGAGTCGGTGGCACCCTCGTGATCGCGCTCGCTGGTGTCGCGGTACTCGCCGCGACCATGGGCAACGTCGACGCCAACCTCCAGGCCGCTGGCATCCAACTGAGCCATGACGTGAGGTTCCGCCAGCGCGTGCGCATGCCTTCCGGGGAGACACGCACCGCCAAGGTGGCCGTAGCAGCGCTCACCCTCCTCGCAGCGGTAGTCGCCGCTGGCAGTCTGCACAGCACGGGGCTGAATGAACTTGCGATTCTCTCCTACCAGGGCATCGTCCAGCTCGCCCCCACCCTGCTGCTCGGCATCTTCTGGCGCCGGGGCAATGCCGTCGGAGCGGTAGCCGGCATGGTCAGCGGCCTCCTGGCCGCCAGCGTGCTTCAGGTGCAATACCCCCTCTCCGTGCCGTGGCTCGGCGGCCTCACGTCCGGGGCCGCCGCGCTGATCGTCAACACCGTCGTCTACGTGGCAGCGGCCTATCTGATGCCTCACAGCGCTACCGAACGCGCCCGTGTCGACGCTCTCTTCACCGGGATCGAGGACCGCAGGACCGACCGATTCCCCTCGCCTGCTCGTCTCCCGGCTGCCTGATTACCGGGCCTACGAGTCGCGTCGCGGCCACAGAAATACCGCTTCGTCACGAAATCAAGCAGATCGTAAGGAAGCGGTGTTTCGCAGCAGCCCGGATCCTGATCGCTCCACCCAACGTGGCGTCGATCGGCCGTGTACTCCCGTCAGGGGCGGTGCCAGCCGCCTCTGGCTCAAGGCGCACTCACCCTATTCCGCAGGTTCTGATAGCTGGACTTACCGATACTGTCGTCCCAGCCCAGGCCCTCGAACCGCTTCTCGCCGAGATAGCAGAAGCCGCAGTCGTGGTCACAGCCGAGGTTGATCTCCCATGACGCCTTCGCGTACCCGTAGGTGGAGCGTTCCCGGACAAGGAGGGTCTCCCACAAGGGCCCGGTGGGCATGGGCATCTGCCATGCGGCGTGGTCGCCTCGGCGAGCCAGGCCGGGGCCGACCGGTCTTCGGTGACCGCCGTGCGCAGTTCCTCGAACCGGGACTCGGGAATGGCTACTCCCTTGGCGTGACCGGGTCGGAGGAGGAGGTACTGGCAGGATGAGAGAAGATGCAGCGGCAGGCACGGGCCACCTCATGATCGTTGAGCTTCGACACCCCAATGATCACGAAGCCCGTGCCTGCTCTGCTATGCACCCCAACCGGTCACGGCCCGACCAACCGCCCGACCCCGGAACTCGCCCAAGCCCTGGCTGTGGGCACCAGATGGGTCGCTCCGTATAGACGATCAGCACGGCGTGCCCGGTCGTGGGACTGCCGAGCCTTGGCGCGGAGAGGGGTATGTGGGCAGGCTGGCGACCGAGGCTCTCTTTGGACCTTGGGATGCGGTCGTCCGGCAGCAGGCCTTGCAGGGGCTCAGTGCTGAGTTCGATCGCTCTCACAGGACCGTCGAGTTCAGGGTCAGTTGATGACGGCGAGGGCGTCGATCTCGATCAGCAGCCCTTCGGGGAGACCGACGTAGATGGTTGCGCGGGCGTGGCGCTCGTGCAGGTCGGCGAAGTAGGCGTTGTAGATCTCGTTGAACTCGGCGCTGTGGGCGCTGTCGGTGAGGTAGACGCGCATCATCATCACGTCCTCCCACGTTGCGCCGCCGGTTTCGAGGACGGCCTTGACGTTGGCGAGGGTCTGCAGTGCCTGTTCCGGCAGGGTAGGGCCGGCGAGAGTGTAGGGAGGGGCGGCATCCGTAGGCAGGAACCCTACTTGTCCTCCGACCTGGAGGATGTTGCCCTTGCGTACGCCGTGTGTGAACGAGGCAGACGGGGCGGAGTGGGTGGGCGGCGTGATGGCCGTCTTGGCAGGCGTGTTGCTCATAGGGCTGCATCCGTTGCTGTGGTGTCGGTGACGCTGTCGCAGGGCTGGCGGTCAGCGGTGGAAGTCCGTGGCGTGCGGCGCGGGCGGGCCCTGGTGCGGGCGGCGGCGTAGGGTGGCGGGCCACGGTGAGCACGCCTGCGTGGAGCCGGTGGGGTGCCGTGGTTCCGTAGGTGCGCCAGATGATGTGCCGTCGTGTGGCACTGGCCGCAGGGGGCTAGCTGCGCCGAGGGCAGCAGCGCGCGGGTGCCGCTGCAGGCGATAGCCTCGCGGTGATGGCCGGGAGCCCGGTGACCGGGTGGTGGTGGTCCCATCCGGGCCCGAGGCCGTACAGAGCGGCGGCCCGGCAGCGTGTGCGAGGGGATGACCCTCTTCAAGAGGTGGGCCGACCGCGGATACTTGCCGGGTGCGGGTGAGACCCCCAGCGGCAGAAGCCGACTGCCCGATGCTGGGGTCGGCGCCTTTACAGGACCTTCGACAGAAACGTGCGGGTGCGTTCGTGTTGCGGGTGAGCGAGGACCTCGCGGGGGTGCCCTGTCTCCACGACGAGGCCGTTGTCCATGAACACCAGATCGTCTCCGACCTCGCGGGCGAAGCCCAGCTCGTGGGTTACCACGATCATGGTCATGCCGGAGAGGGCAAGGTCTTTCATGACGGCCAGGACATCGCCGACGAGTTCTGGGTCGAGTGCGGAGGTGGGCTCGTCGAACAGCATGAGCTGCGGTTTCATGGCACATGCCCGGGCGATGGCGACGCGCTGTTGCTGGCCGCCGGACAACTCCGCCGGATAGGCCGAGGCCTTGTCGGACAGGCCGACACTCTCAAGGAGCTGCCGCGCGTGCTCGACGGCAGCCGGGCGTTTCTCCCTTTGCACCTTGATGGGTGCTTCGATGAGATTCTCCAGCACCGTCATGTGCGGGAACAGGTTGAAGTGCTGGAAGACCATGCCGATCCGGCGCCGTTGAGCGGCAAGCTGCTTATCCCGCAGTTCGCGCAGTCGTCCGTTGTCTTCGCGGTAGCCGATGAGCTCGCCGCCGACGCGGATCTTGCCGCCGTCGATCGGCTCCAGGTGGTTGATGCAGGACAGGAGCGTGCTCTTGCCGGAGCCGGAGGGGCCGATGACGCACATGACCGATCCGGCGTTGACGTCGAGGTCGATGCCGCGCAGCACCTCGTGACGGCCGTAGTGCTTGCGCACTCCCCGGATCTGGACCAGGGGGTCGCCTGTGGTGGTCTCAGGCATGGCGGTACCTCCGCTCGAGGAAGTGCTGTCCGACCGAGAGCACGGAGACGACGGCCAGGTACCACAGGGACGCGACGATGAGCAGCGGGATGGTTTCGTAGGTGCGTGCGTAGATCAGCTGGGCGGAGTACAACAGTTCCGACAGCGCAATCACGCTGACCAGCGAGGTGCCCTTGGTCGTGGAGATCACCTCGTTGCCGAGCGGCGGGATAATGATCTTCATTGCCTGTGGCAGCACGATCCGCTGGAAGGTCAGCCGGTGGGACATGCCCAAGGCGAGGGCGGCCCGGGTCTGGCCCTTCGGCACCGCCAGTATGCCGGCCCGGATGACCTCACCGGTGTATGCGGCCTGGCTGAGCCCGAGCCCGGCGAGCGCGGCCGTCATCGGTGTGATCAAGGCGTTGGTGCTTCCGGAGACGAATTCCGGCCCGAACGGAACACCCAGCGACAGGTGCGAGTACAGCGCGCCGAAGTTGTACCAGAAGATCAGCTGGACCAGGACCGGGACGCTTCGGAAGAACCAGATGTAGGCCCAGCTGACGGAGGAGAGCAGGAGGTTGCCCGAGAGCCGCATCAGCGCGAGGACCGTGCCCAGGACCAGGCCGATCACCATGGTGATAAGCGTCAGCAGGGCGGTCAGGCCGAGGCCGGCGAGGATTTCGGAGTTGAACAGGTAGCGCCCGACGACATTCCACTGGAACGCCTTGTTGGTGACCAGGCCGTGGAGGAGCATGGCGGCGAGCACCAGCACGATCGCGGTCGCGACCCAGTTCAGCGGGTGCCGGACGGGAACGATGGGTTCGTTATCGTCCGAACTCTTCCGCCTCCCATCGGTCACGGAAGGCAGTCTGGCATGGGTGCTCATGGCTCAGTTCTCCGCGACACTCGGGTTCACCACAGCCTTGTCGATGGCCATCGCGCTCAGTCCCCACTTCGTCATGATCTTCTGGTAGGTGCCGTCGTCCATGAGCCGCTGGACGGCGGCCTGCATGGCCTCGGCCATGCCCGAGTTCTTCGTCATCGCGGTGCCCAGGGGGTTGGGCTTGAGGTAGCTGCCCACGACCTTGGCGCGTTCGTTGCTGGTCTTGACGAAGTAGCCGACGGCGGTCGCGCCAGACCAGTACAGGTCACTGCGTCCGCTGGTCAGGCTCAGCGCGGCCTGGGCGTCGTCGTTGAACACCCCGATCTTGATAGCCTCCTTTCCGTCCTCGACACACTTGGGGTTCTGCGCCTTGGCGAATTCGTACTGGCGCGCACCGCGGACGACGGCGACACTGCGTCCGCACAGATCGTCCAGGCTCGTGACCTTGATGCCGGAGTCCGACCGCGCCGCGAACAGCTGGTTGGACTGCAGGGTGGCGACGAAGTCGACGACCTTCTCCCGCTCACTCGTGACGCCGAACTGCCCGATCGCAGCGTCGAAGCGGCGCGCCTGCAGGCCGGGGATGAGGGAGTCGAACGAGTTCGGCACGAACTTCACGCTCAGGCCCATGGTCTGAGCGGCCGCACGCACCACGTCGACTTCCCAGCCGACGATCTTGTTGTGCTTGTCCTGGAACTCGTCGGGCGGCGAGCCCAGAGCGACGCCCACCCGCAGGACTCCCGCCTTAGCAACCGAGGCCGGAACCAGCTTGGCTGCCGCCTGGTCCTTCTGCGCGGTGATGGAGGCGTTGTTCGTCGCCTTGGACGTGTCGCCACCGTCTGAACCGCTGGAGGAGCATCCGGCGACGGCGAGGGTACAGCCGAGCGAGATGGCGATTGCTGATCTGCGTGTCTTCATGGGTGTTCCTTAGGCCTGCTGGGTTGTCTGGAATCGGCTGGGGGACAGGAACGAGATGTCGTGATTCGTGTGACCGTCGACGGCGAGTTCTGCGGCGATCTCGCCGAAGACGGGGGCCAGTTTGAAACCGTGACCGGAGAACGCCGCGGCCACCGTGACCGGGCTGCCCGGGTGAAGGGGGCCGAGGAGGGCGTGCTCGTCCGGGCTGTAGAGGTCGCTGTAGGTGGCGATGCGGATGGGGGTGTCGTTAAGCGCGGGCAGGACAGACCGGACCGCTGCGGCGGCGTGCTCGACGATGTCGCGGCCGACCGTACGCGGCAGCTCGTCCGGGTCGTCCAGGTCGGTGAAGGCCGGTCCGCGGGCGATGACCTTCACCGACACGCCATCGACACAGGGGAAGCAGGAGAAGGTGGGGGTACCGACCCGGATGGCCACCGGCGTGCGGTTCAGGTCGAAGGCGCGCGAATCGCGCCGGGGGAACCAGGTCGCCACGAACTGCTTGGGCGCCAGCTGGAAGCCGGCGAACAGCTTCAGGCGGTTTGCCCAGGGGCCCGGGCACACAATGACGCGGTCGAAGGTGTCCTGGCCGTGCTCGGTGACGACCACCGCGCGGTCCCCGTCCTCCTGCACGTCCAGCACCGCGGTGTTGGCACGGACCGTAGCCCCGGCGGCCTCAGCCAGCCCGACGGCCGTCACCACGCTGGCCTCCGGCCGGATCAGGCCGCCGAGCGGGTCGAACAGCAGGGACTCGCCGGGGCGAAGCGGGTGCTCGGGAACCCGGATGCGGGCCGCCTCCTCATCCAGCTCTTCCAGCGTCAGCCCGTGGGCCGCCGCCGCGTCGCGCACCGCCTGCAACCCCCCATGGTCGCTGGGGCCCACCGTGGCGCATCCGACCGGGTAGAACAGCTGCTGGCCGGCTGCCGACTGGAGGCTGCGCCACCGCTCCAGAGACTGAAGCAGGAGCGGCACGTAGTCGGCCTGCTCCTCATAGGCGACACGGAAGATCCGGCTCTCCCCGCCCGCCGCGCCGCGGTCGTGCCCGGGGGTGAACGCGTCGTACCCGACGACTTCCACCCCGCTGCGGACCAGATGCAGCAACGCCATTGCGCCGATCGTGCCGACACCGACAACGGCCACCTTCATACGGCTCCTGGCCATACGTTCGCTCGCCTTCCCTTCGCTCACCGACACTGTGTTGTCGGCGAGATTGCAGGGAATGTAGGCTGCACTACTAAAAGGAGTCAATGTCTGTCGTGAAAACTACGAGATTTTCGAGTGCACCGCTACACGAGCGCGTCGTGGCGCTCGCTGACGAGCTGTCGCCCAGCGAGCGGAAGGTGGCCCGCTACCTCGCGGACCACCCCAACGAGATCCCGTCGTCGACCGCCGCCGACCTGGGCCTGCGCATCGGGACCAGCGACGCAACCGTGGTGCGCACGGTGAAGGCGCTCGGCTACTCAGGGCTACCGGAACTCAAGCGAGTCCTGCTTAAGGCGGTGGTAGATCGGCGCGACCCCGCCCGGATGCTCGCACAGTCGATCGAACAGCTCGGCACCGATGCCACCATCGCCGATCAGGTACTGCTCGACACCAGCAACCTGATGCTCGAGGCACGCCACCTCGTAGACCCCGACACCTGGCACACGGCCGTCGACCTCCTCGACACAGCCGGCGAGGTGCTGGCCTACGGGATCGAGGAAGCCGGATGCGTCGCGGAATTCATCGCCATAGAGCTGCGCCGGTGCGGTGTACCAGCCCGTAGCCTGACGCAGACCGGACTCGGCGTCACTGGCGGGCTGCTGCCCCTCTCCAGCAACGACACCGTCCTCGTCGTCGCCCCGCTGCGCCACTTCCGGGAGATCGACGTCGTCATCGACCACGCCCGCGCCGTGGGAGCACGGGTGCTGTTCATGAGCGAAGCCCTGGGCATGTCGGTGCGTGACCGGGTGGACGTGGTTCTGCAGACACCCCAGACGAATGTCGGTCCGGCCAGCCCGGTGATCATCGCAATGGCCCTCGCCCGGGCGCTCACCCTGGAGATTGCCGCACGTCACCCCGACCGCGCCGTCGCGACCGAGCAGCTGGTCAACGAGCTTCGCTACAAGGCCGTCGGAACAGACCTGGACGTTGACCCTCTGCCCTCGCTGCCCACCGGCGCCGAGCCATCGGAGGAGGCTGAGTGAGCGGCACTGCCTGATGCTCGGCTCCGCCGGCCTTTGGCGTCCCGGCGCATCCAGGTCGCCTCGGCTCCCCCCCCCGGTGCTCGTCGGCCCTGGACGCCGAGGGCTGCCCGGTGGATCACGGCCGAGCCGGGGGAACGCCGGGCGCTAGGCTCTGGCGTGATCTGCACATTGCCCGACACGGCCGTGGTCGCGTCCGGGCTGATGCGTTCGCTCTTGCTGGCCGAACGCTAGCGGCCGAGCGCGCTGGCGGGACCCCCATCGACGCTCTCGCGTACTTCCTGGCCGGCGCGAGCTTAGGACCGGATCTCGATGATGCGGTGCCGCCCCGGGATCCGCGAGGCCGACGTGCAGGAGCTGCTGGTGGACCTACCGCTCTCATCGAGGAGCTCGACAGGGCGCCCGGCTTGCGCAGCAGCTGCCAACCGTGCCGCCCGACGGGCTGGTCGGCGTGTTCGCCCACGTCCTGCCACTCGAGAGGGATCCGCCGACGAAGATGCTGCTGTCGAAGAGCAGGGGCTTGAGCTGGGCGCGGGCGGTTTAGAGGGCGGCGGTGTATCCGGCGGGGCCGGAGCCGATGATGACGACGTCGCGTATCTCGCTCACGCCGTCGCCTCCGGCTTCGCCGGGGCGATCTCGGCGATCAGGCCCTCGACCAGGGTCTTGATCTCGTCGCGGATCGGACGGACGGCCTCGACGCCCTGGCCGGCCGGGTCGTCGAGCTTCCAGTCGAGGTAGCGCTTGCCGGGGAAGACGGGGCAGGTGTCGCCGCAGCCCATGGTGATGCAGACGTCCGACTCGCGGACCGCGTCGATGGTGAGGATCTTCGGCGTCTCCTTGGAGATGTCGATGCCGACCTCGGCCATGGCCTCGACGGCGGCCGGGTTGACCTGGTCGCCCGGGTTGGAGCCGGCGGAGCGGACCTCGACGCGGTCGCCGGCCAGGTGGGTCAGCCAGGCGGCGGCCATCTGGGAGCGGCCGGCGTTGTGGACGCAGACGAACAGGACGGACGGCTTGTCGGCCATGGTGATCGTTCTCTTTCGTCGCATGGCGGAACTCGGCCGCCAATGACTTCAGCCACCGCTGATATCAGCGAGTGGTGATGTGAGAGTATCAGTGCATGCTGACTTCAGTCGATCCTGATGTGATCCGGGTGCTGGGTGATCCGCTCCGCCTGAAGATCGTGACCCTGCTGGCGCGCGAGACGCTGTGCACGACGCACCTGGTCGAGGAGACCGGAGCCAAGCAGACCAACCTGTCCAACCACATGAAGGTGCTGCGCGAGGCCGGGATCGTGGAGACCGAACCCTGCGGCCGCTACACCTACTACAAGCTCAGGCCCGAGGTCCTGGCCGACCTGTCCGAGCAGTTCGCCGAACTCGCCGCCGCCGCCCGTACCGCCGCCGAGAACAAGAGGGCCTGCCCGTGACCTCCACCGAGCCCACCACCTCCGTGCAGACCGGGGGTGGCGACGACTCGATCGTCAAGAAGCTCTCCACCCTCGACCGCTACCTGGCGGTGTGGATCCTCATCGCCATGGCCGTCGGCCTCGGGCTCGGACGGGCCATTCCAGGGCTGAACGACGCGCTGGCGAAGGTGGAGGTCGGCGGTGTCTCCCTGCCGATCGCGCTCGGCCTGCTGATCATGATGTATCCGGTCCTGGCTAAGGTCCGCTATGACAGGCTGGACGCCGTCACCGGCGACCGGAAGCTGATGATCTCCTCCCTGGTCATCAACTGGATCCTCGGACCTGCGGTGATGTTCGCGCTGGCGTGGATCTTCCTGCCGGACCTGCCCGAGTACCGCACCGGCCTGATCATCGTCGGCCTGGCCCGCTGCATTGCCATGGTGATCATCTGGAACGACCTCGCCTGCGGCGACCGCGAGGCCGCGGCCGTGCTCGTCGCGCTGAACTCGGTTTTCCAGGTCCTGGCGTTCGGTCTGCTGGGCTGGTTCTACCTCGACCTGCTGCCCGGCTGGCTCGGCCTCGGCGACGGAGAGCACCTGGACATCTCGATGTGGGAGATCGCCCTGAACGTGGTCATCTTCCTCGGCGTCCCGCTGCTGGCCGGCTTCCTGACCCGCCGGATCGGTGAGCGGAAGATGGGCCGTGGGGGCTACGAACAGCGCTTCCTGCCGAAGATCGGGCCGTGGGCGCTGTACGGGCTGCTGTTCACGATCGTCATCCTCTTCGCCCTGCAGGGCAAGACCATCACCTCCCAGCCCCTGGACGTCGCCCGGATCGCGCTGCCGCTGCTGGTGTACTTCGCGGTCATGTTCTTCGGCACCTTCGTCCTCGGCAAGGGCCTGGGCCTTGCCTACGACCGCACCACCACGCTGGCGTTCACGGCTGCGGGCAACAACTTCGAGCTGGCCATCGCGGTCGCCATCGCGACTTTCGGCGTCACCTCCGGTCAGGCCCTGTCCGGCGTCGTCGGCCCGCTCATCGAAGTCCCGGTGCTGATCGGCCTGGTCTACGTCGCACTGGCCTGGCGTAAGAAATTCGCCGCCCATGCGGTGACGACTGCACCGTGACGCAGCACACGGACGTGGTGGTGGTCGGCGGCGGCCAGGCTGGGCTCGCCGCCGGCTACCACCTGCGCCGCCACCCTGGGTCCGCTTCTACGAGCTGGCCGCCGCCGATGCCGCCGCGCCGGCCAAGGACATCGACACAGAGCTGGTCGGTCCGGGTGGCACGCTGTTCTCCACACCGCGGCTGCCGCAGGCTCCGGCGGGGGCCGACGGTACCCATGCCCACCTCATGATCCGCATCATGCTGGAAGACGTTGCCACCAGCTTCCTGCGCGATTCGGTGGCTGAGGCAGACCGCTTCACGGTGCTGTCCGACTTCGACCGGCTGCCGGTGCCGGCCCGGGCTGAATGGGGTCACCTGCTGTTGGACATGCTCCGTGACGTGCCGGAGGTACCGGATGAGCACTGCAAGTGGCGCTTCCGGCGTCTTCTCGAAGAGGACGGGGCCCGTCAGCTGATCGTGGGCGCGGCCACCCGCTTCGATCCCATCGTCCAGGCTTCCTTCTCCGCGTACGTGCAACTGCGCCACCATGAGGTCACCGCGCGCACTGGCATGGCAGAGGAATCTTCCACGCTCGGAGTCCTGCTCACTCCACGCCACGACGGCGTGCGCCCGTGGGATACCAACGTGGTGCGCGTCCACGGCGACCTGGACCTGTCCGATGAAGAGATCCAGGTCTACAGCGAGGCATGGAACCGTGCGGCCGAGGACGCTGAGTCAGCGTGAGCGACTGAGCCGGGACAGCACGTGCGCGGCATCGCGGCCCACGCCGCGCAAGGTGTTGGAAGAGAAGCTGCGCTGGAACTCGATGCCGACGAACCCGAGCCCGGGAACGGTGGCGATGCCGCCGTGGTGGCGGGGCCGGCCATCGGTGCCCAGGACACCGCTTCCGTTCAGGTAGGGACAGGTGAGGCGGTACCCGGTGGCCCAGATGACCGTACCGACAGGTTCCTTGGCACCGTCGGCCCACACGACACCGTCCGGTGTGAGACGAGCGAACATCTCGCGCCGCTCGATGCCGTGGGTGTCGAGAGCCCTGCGGTAGCGCCCGTCGTCGAGGACGGACACCGGCACCCTCTCCAGCATCCGGCTCAGCGGGGCGATGTCGAACCCGGTGCGCCGGAGCCACCAGTGAATGTCCCGGCCCAGCGGACGCTGCTTCACCCAGCCGATCGGCCGGCGGCTGGCCAGCGTGGTCTCGGCGACCACGCCGAGTTCGGCGGCAATCTGGACGGCCGAGTTGCCGCCGCCCACGACCACGACGCGCCGGCCGGTGAACGGCTCGGAGGTGCGGTAGTCGGCGGCGTGGAGCGACTGCCCGGCGAACTCCTCACAGCCGGGCACGACCGGCGTGTAGGGACTGCGGAAGGCGCCGGTCGCGGCCACGACCGCTCGCGCCGTGAACTCGGCGCCGTCCTCCGTGCACACCATCCAGGCACCGTCGCGCGGCTGCACCGAGGTGACGGTGGTGGAGGTGCGGATGTCGGCGTCGAGCCGGCGGGCGTAGGCGCGCAGGTAGTCGACCACTTCGTCCCTGGTCGGGTAGCGGTCGCCGTCACCGGGGAAGCGCATGCCGGGCAGCGACGAGTACCGGGCGGGAGAGAACAGGGTGAGGCTGTCGTAGTAGCGGGGCCATGACCCGCCGACCTGGTCGGCCGACTCCAAGACGAGCGCACGCGCGAAACCGTGGCGGGGCGCGAGTGCGGCGGTGGCCAGACCGGACTGGCCGGCGCCGAGAACGATGAGGTCGGCGTGGGGCTCCATGAGAACCTTCTCCTGTAAGCGTCGTCGTTTCGGGAAGTGACGAAATATGAGTCGCGGATCAGCCGAGGAAGTGGCAGGTGGCGGTGCGGGCGAGGGGGTCGACCCGGCGACGGCCGACTTCCTCAAGGCCCTGGCGAGCGAGACCCGCCAACTGGTCATGCAGCAGTTCGCGGGCAGTCGCGAACTGACTGTCGGAGAGATCGCCGAGCGGTGCGGCCTCAAGCCGTCAACGGCCTCCGAGCACCTGAGCCTCCTGCGGCGCGGCGGCCTGGTCCTCTCCCGCAAGGAGGGCAAACAGGTCTTCTACCGCGCCGACGGCGCCACCATGGCTCACCACCTGGACGCCCTCAAGGCATACCTGCTGCGCTGCTGTCCGCTCGGCTGCGGCGCCTGACCGCAGCCCGGCTCGGGCAGCGGTCAGCCGCGCAGATCGAGCATCGCGGCCATGGCCGCCACCACCGGCGGTGCGACCTGGTAGTAGACCCAGGTGCCGCGCCGCTCGGAGGTCAGCAGGCCGGCCTCGCGCAGCTTCTTCAGGTGGTGGGACACGGTCGGCTGGGACACGCCGACGTCGGCGATGTCGCACACGCACGCCTCCCCGCCCGGATGCGAGGCGATCCTGGAGAACAGGCGCAGGCGCACCGGGTCCGACAGCGCCTTGAACATGGCGGCCATCTTCTCCGCGTCCGCCGGGGACAGCTCCCCGGCGGTGATCGGCGGGCAGCACGGTACGACATCCCCGTCCTGCAGGACAGGGAGTTCCACGGCCTCTGATTTCGACATGTGTCTATGTTGACACTCGTCGATACGGGTGGCAAGCTCCGAGGCGTAGACACGTATCGACAGACATCGAAACAGGGAGTCGTCGTGGCCACCACCCTCCGTACTGCGCTCACCGCGGCCCGAGCCCGTCGCACCGCCCGCCACCTGGCCGGCGTCAGCTTCTGCGACAGCTGCGCTCAGGTCAGCGACAGCGCCGCCCGGGCGGCCGAACGCCGGCAGCACACTCAGCCAACCGCCCTCACGCACGCGCGCTGACCCCCTTCGCCCTTCAAGGAGATCGAGCATCATGAGCACCCAGCAGCTCCCTGTCGTCGTCATCGGGGCCGGCCCCGTCGGGCTCGCCGCCGCCACCCACCTCGTTGAGCGCGGCATCGAGCCCCTCGTCCTGGAAACGGGCGGCCGTGCCGGTGCGGCCGTGCGTGAATGGAGCCACGTGCGCCTGTTCTCCACCTGGGGCGAGGTCGTCGACCCGGCCGCCGAGAAGCTCCTCGCCCCCACGGGCTGGATCCGCCCCGACCCGGCGACGTACCCGACCGGCGGAGACTGGGCCGAGCAGTATCTGCAGCCGCTCGCCGACGTCCTCGGCGACCGGGTGCGCACCGGGGCCACCGTCACCGGTGTTTCCAGGACCGGCCGCGATCGGATTGTCGACGCCGACCGGGAGCAGCAGCCGTTCGTGGTGCACGTCGAGTACGCCGACGGCCGCGAGGACCGCGTCTTCGCCCGCGCGGTGATCGACGCCTCCGGTACCTGGGCCACGGCCGGCCCGGCCGGCGGCAGCGGTCTGCCCGCGCTCGGCGAGAGGGCGGCGGCCGACCGGATCACCTACCGCGTACCGGATCTGAAGGACCCGGCCGTCCGCGCCCGGTACGCGGGTAAGCACACGGCCGTCATCGGCTCAGGTGCCTCCGCCTTCACCGCGCTCGCGTACCTCGCCGAGCTGGCCGAGTCCGAGGGCGGTACGGGCACGCACGCGGTGTGGATCCTGCGCCGCGGCATCTCCGGCTCCACCTTCGGCGGCGGCGCCGCCGACCAACTGCCCGCCCGAGGAGCCCTCGGCCTCGCCGCGAAGGCTGCTGTCGACAAGGGGCACGCGGACGCGGTCACGGGCTTCCGTACCGAGGCGTTCGAACGCGACCGTGACGGCCGCCTGGTCCTGGTGGGCGAGGACGGACGCCGCCTCGACCCGGTGGACGAGGTGATCGTGCTGACCGGCTTCCGCCCCGACCTCTCGTTCTTGGACGAGCTGCGCCTGGGCCTGGACGAGCGTCTTCAGGCTCCAGTGGAACTGGCCCCGCTGATCGACCCGAACCAGCACTCCTGCGGCACCGTCTACCCGCACGGTCACCGCGAGCTCTCCCACCCCGAGCAGGGCGTCTACCTGGTCGGCATGAAGTCCTACGGCCGCGCGCCCACCTTCCTGGCCATGACCGGCTACGAGCAGGTCCGCTCCGTCGCCGCGGCCGTCGCCGGCGACATCGAGTCCGCCGACCGCGTGGAACTCACCCTCCCTGAGACCGGGGTCTGCGGCGGTGCGGGCCTGTTCGACACCCCGGACGCCCAGCAGACCGAAGGTGACGGATGCTGCGCTGCCCCGGAACCGCAGCTCGTCACGCTCGTCGCGCCCGCGGCGGTGGGCACGGCTGCCGAGGAAGCACCGGCGGGCGGCTGCTGCGGCTCGTGACCGGCCTCAACACCCGCGACAGCGGGGCCGCGACCGGAACAGGGGACCGGTCGCGGCCCCGCGCCGCCCTACCTACCTTCTGCCTGACGCAGATCGTGAGCTGGGGCATCGTCTACTACGCCTTCCCCGTCCTCGTTCCGCTTCTCATGGAACGCGGCTACACGACCCTGCGGATGCGATCGCGGTCGCCCCGGCGACCTTCAACACGGTCAACAAGTGGGCCGCGGGGATCTCGGACAACCTCGCGCTGGGCATCCTGTGCGAGGCGCCCGCCATGGGCGTTCCGGTCGCCGTGCCTGAACTCCGCCCAGGCCGCCCATCCTGCATACCGCCGGAGCCCGGACGTGCTGCGGGAGATGGGCGTCCTCATCGGCTCCTACGAGCCTCACCGGCCGAAGCCGGGCGGCGGTGCCGACCGCTACCGCTGGGAGGAAGTGCTGGAGCTGCTTGCCCCGAGGCTGCCCGCAGGGTCGTGATCAGCGCCGATGTGCTCGCGGCGAGTTCCTCGGCCACTCGGCCCCGGGCTTCACGTTCCGGACGTACACCCACTGCTGCCGTCCAGCGAGAGCCGGACCCTCAAGGCGGTCGACGGTGCCTTCACCGGCGCGGAGCCGCCGGAAACCGGAAGGGCGAGGCCCGAAGGCCCCGCCCGGGTGTCGCGAAGCCCCGGCTCAGGGCCATACCAGGCAGTACGCCTGGTGGCCGGCCTCGTGCAGGCGGTGGCTGAAGTCCTGCCACTCGTGGAGCAGCTGGTACACGTTGAACGCGTCACGCGGGCCGCCCCGGTCCGGGACCGTGGACCAGATGAAGGCGGCCGCGCCGACCGCCTCCTCGCCTATGCCGCGCAGGGGGTCGACGACCGTCATGGGGAGCTTCACGACCGCGTAGTCGGGGTGCAGGACGACCAGTTCCAGGGGCGGGACCTTGTGCAGGGGGACGCCCTCGATGCCCGTGAGGACCATCGCGGCCATCGTCTCCGGCTTGATCTTGGTGAACATGCCGTTCATCCCGAGCTCGTCGCCGCCGAGTTCCTCGGGGCGCATCGAGATCGGGACGCGGGCCGCGGTGGCGCCGTCCGGCGCGCCGAAGTACTTGTACGTCACCCCCACCCGACCACCATTCCTGCTCTCCGCCCCCCTCAGCGGGCCGGTCCGCTCCGGCTCGCCATGGGTCCGAGGCGTCGTCTCGTCCGTCTCCTCCGCCTCGCGCCGGTGCCTTCCCCGCCGGGCACGTCGAGGACCCAGGTCGTCAGTCCCCTCGCCCAGTCCGCCACCGCGATGCATATCTCCACCCGACTGCTTTTCTAGGACGCGTGGCCCCGCCGCGCAACCCGATCATCGTGTCAGTGACCTCCCCCACGGCCGCCCGCCGAAACGTGCGGTGAACCATCTTGTCCGCGGGATCTTCGCAGCCTCCGGCCGCCCGGCCGTATGAGCTGTGTGTATCAGACGACAGTTTCGCAGATCACGCGGGATCGGGGGCCGGATGCGCGAGGCCCGCCCTGGCCTACCCTGAGACGAGTCACACGCACCCGCAGCCCGGCGAGATCCCGGGACGTCGGAGAAGGTCGGAGAAGTCGCAGGTCATGAGCGAACTGCCATATTCGTACGAAGCCCCAGCCTCGCAGGCGCTGTTCGATCGTGCCGCGGCCGTCACTCCCGGTGGTGTGAACTCACCGGTGCGTGCCTTCCGCGCCGTCGGCGGCACGCCCCGGTTCATGGTGTCCGGCGCCGGACCCTGGCTCACCGACGCCGACGGCCGTGAGTACGTCGACCTCGTCTGCTCGTGGGGGCCGATGATCCTCGGGCACGCGCACCCCGAGGTGATCGCCGCCGTGCAGGAGGCCGTCGCCCGCGGTACGTCCTTCGGCACGCCCGGTGAGGGCGAGGTCGCGCTCGCCGAGGAGATGGTCGCCCGGATCGAGCCGCTGGAGCAGGTGCGGCTGGTCTCCAGCGGGACCGAGGCCACCATGTCGGCGATCCGCCTCGCGCGCGGCTTCACGCAGCGCACCAAGGTGATCAAGTTCGCCGGGTGCTACCACGGCCACGTCGACTCGCTGCTCGCCTCCGCCGGGTCCGGGCTGGCCACGTTCGCGCTGCCCGACACCCCCGGCGTCACCGGCGCCCAGGCCGGCGACACCATCGTGCTGCCGTACAACGACCTCGACGCCGTGCACGCCGCGTTCGCCGCGCACCCCGGTGAGATCGCCTGCGTGATCACCGAGGCCTCGCCCGGCAACATGGGCGTCGTACCGCCGCTGCCCGGTTTCAACCAGGGTCTCAAGGACGCGTGCGCGGCGAACGGCGCGCTGTACGTCTCCGACGAGGTGATGACGGGCTTCCGGACCAGCCGCGCCGGGTGGTACGGCGTCGACGGCGTCCGTCCCGACCTGATGACCTTCGGCAAGGTGATGGGCGGCGGCTTCCCGGCCGCGGCCTTCGGCGGGCGCGCCGACGTGATGGCGCACCTCGCCCCGGCCGGGCCCGTCTACCAGGCCGGCACCCTCTCGGGGAACCCCGTCGCCACCGCCGCCGGGCTGGCCCAGCTGCGCCTGCTCGACGACGCCGCGTACGAGAAGGTGAACGCCGTCTCGGCGCAGATCCAGGCGCTCGTCGCCGAGGCGCTGGCCAAGGAGGGGGTGGCGCACACGCTGCAGAACGCCTCCAACATGTTCTCGGTGTTCTTCACCGACCGCCCGGTGCGCAGCTACGAGGACGCCAAGGCGCAGGAGTCGTTCCGCTTCACCGCGTTCTTCCACTCCCTGCTCGAGAACGGCGTGTATCTGCCGCCGTCGGCCTTCGAGTCCTGGTTCGTGTCCACGGCCCACGACGAGCGGGCCGTCCAGCGCATCGCCGACGCCCTCCCGGCGGCGGCCCGAGCGGCAGCGGAGGCGACCGCGTGAGTACTGAGGAGAAGCACCGCGAGAACGAGGACATCACCGTCGTCCATCTGATGCGGCACGGCGAGGTCGACAACCCCGACGGCATCCTCTACGGCCGCCTCGCCGGCTACCACCTCTCCGAGCTGGGCCGCCGCATGGCCGACCGGGTGGCCGAGCACCTCGCGTCCCGCGACATCGTCCATGTCGGCGCCTCCCCGCTGGAGCGGGCGCAGGAGACGGCCGAGCCGATCGCCAAGGCGCACGGGCTGGACATCGTCACCGACGAGCGGCTGCTCGAGGCGGAGAACGTCTTCCAGGGCAAGACCTTCGGCATCGGGGACGGCGCGCTGCGCCGCCCGGCCAACTGGAAGCATGTGGTCAACCCGTTCAAGCCGTCCTGGGGCGAGCCGTACGTCGACCAGGTCGTCCGCATGACGGGCGCGCTGAACGCGGCCAAGGACGCGGCGCGCGGACACGAGGCGGTGCTGGTCAGCCATCAGCTGCCGATCTGGGTCGTACGGTCCTACGTCGAGAAGCGGCGGCTGTGGCACGACCCGCGCAAGCGGCAGTGCACGCTCGCCTCGCTGACCTCCTTCACCTACCGGGGGGATCGCATCGTCTCCGTCGGTTACAGCGAGCCGGCCCGCGATCTGGTGCCGAAGCATCTGCTGGCGGGCGCCAAGCCGGTGAAGGGGAAGGGCAAGGCCTTCGGGGCGTGAGACCAGGGCACCTTCGGGGCGTGAGACAAGGACGCCTTCGGGGCGTGAGACAAGGACGCCTTCGGGGCGTGAGACAAGGACGCCTTCGGTGCTCAACGCCCGTACGCCCGGCCCGGTAACGGCCTGACGCCGATTCGTTGCCAAATCTTCGCACTTGACGGGAACCTCCCGGTCCGTCACGTCCTCTGAATGAGTGACCACCAGAGGACGTGACGAAGGGGGGCGCCATGCGTGCTCTCTCCCGCAGGGGAATGCTCGGGCTCGGCGCGGGTGCCGCTGCCGCCGTCTCGCTGGCGGGCTGCGGCGGCGGCGACACAGACTCCGACGGTTCCACCCCCGGGAACGGTTCCGGCAAGGGGGGTGACGGCGGGTCCGGGAAGCCGAAGCCGACGAAGACGGCCCGTCCGATCGGTGACGGGTCCACCTCCTTCACCGGCAAGCAGCCCCACCAGCCGGAGGCGCCCGTGCCGCTGGAGCCGGGTCAGGAGCCCCCGCAGTTCGTCGTCTTCTCCTGGGACGGGGCCGGCGAGGTCGGCAACGGGCTCTTCCCCCGGTTCCTGGACCTCGCCAAGGAGCACGGCGCGTCCATGACCTTCTTCCTCTCGGGGCTGTATCTGCTTCCCGAGTCCAAGAAGCGGCTCTACGACCCGCCGAACAACCCGCGCGGCGCCTCCGACATCGGCTACCTCACCGACGGGCACATCAAGGACACGCTGAAGAACCTGCGCCGCGCCTGGCTCGAGGGCCACGAGATCGGCACGCACTTCAACGGCCACTTCTGCGCCGGCTCCGGCAGCGTCGGCAACTGGACGCCGCAGCAGTGGCGCAACGAGATCGACCAGGCCAAGTCCTTCGTGAAGGAGTGGCGCACCAACTCCGGGTGGACCGACCTGGAGTCCCTGCCGTTCGACTACGACAAGGAGCTCGTCGGCGGCCGCACGCCCTGTCTGCTCGGCCAGGACAAGCTGCTGCCCACCGCCCGTGAGCTCGGCTGGCGCTACGACGCCTCCTCGCCCGGCGGACGGCAGGTCTGGCCCTCGAAGAAACAGGGCATATGGGACCTTCCGCTCCAGCAGATCCCGTTCCCCGGGCGCTCCTTCGAGGTCCTGTCGATGGACTACAACATGCTCGCCAACCAGTCCCTCAACACGACCAAGGCGCCCGCCCACAACTACCCTGCCTGGCGCAAACAGGCCGCCGGGGCGTACATATCCGGCTTCAAGCGCGCATACGAGTCGAACCGGGCGCCGTTCTTCGTCGGCAACCACTTCGAGGAGTGGAACGGCGGCATCTACATGGACGCCGTGGAACAGGCGCTCAAGCACATCGCACGGGAGAAGGAGAAGGGCGGCGACGTGAGGATCGTCTCCTTCCGGCAGTTCACCGACTGGCTCGACGTGCAGAAGCCGGAGATCCTCGACAAGCTCCGCACCCTGGAGGTCGGCCAGGAACCGGCCGGTGGCTGGAAGGCCTTCACCAAGGACGCTGGCGCCGGCGCCGGAACGGAGTCCGGCAACCCCGCCTGATATGCGGGTATCCGGCCGCGCGTGAGCGCGCAGGGGGGTGCGCAAGATCCCCGGAACGGACATGCGAAACTTTTCACATGAGTGCCGCACGCCGCGCCCCCCAGCGCTCGAACCGGGCCCCGCAGAGCTCGCACCGCGCCACCCGCGCCGTCCGCGTCCGCCGTCGCGCCGGCCTGGCCGCCGGTGCCGCCGCGGCCGCGCTGGTCGTCTCCGCCTGCGGCTCCGGCGGCACGTCGGGCGGCGGCGGTGACACCGGCTACGTGGCCGGATCCGACGGCATCGCCACCGTGGCGAAGGGCAGCCGCGCCGACGCCCCCGACCTGTCCGGCAAGACCGTCGACGGCGACCGGCTCGCCGTCGACGACTACAAGGGCAAGGTCGTCGTCGTCAACGTGTGGGGCTCCTGGTGTCCCCCCTGCCGCGCCGAGGCCAAGAACTTCGAGAAGGTGTACCAGGACCTCAAGGACGAGGGCGTCCAGTTCGTCGGGATCAACACCCGTGACGCCACCGTCGGTCCGGCCCGCGCCTTCGAGGAGGAGCAGGGGGTCACCTACCCGAGCCTGTTCGACCCGGCCGGCAAGCTGATGCTCCGCTTCGAGAAGGGCACCCTCAACCCGCAGGCCGTTCCCTCCACCCTCGTCTTCGACCGGGAGGGGAAGATCGCCGCGCGCTCGCTCCAGGCACTCAGCGAGGAGAAGCTGCGCAAGATGATCGACCCGGTCCTCGCGGAGAAGTGACGTGACCGCAGTGTCCATGCTGGCCGCCGACCCCGGCGAGACGGTACGCAGCGGGGCGCTGCTGCTCGCCCTGCCCATCGCCGTGCTCGGCGGGCTCGTCTCCTTCTTCTCGCCCTGCGTGCTCCCGCTGGTCCCCGGCTATCTCTCCTATGTCACCGGCGTCTCCGGCACCGACCTGGCGGAGGCCCGGCGCGGCCGCATGGTGGCCGGCGCCTCACTGTTCGTCCTCGGCTTCACCGCCGTGTTCGTCTCCGGCGGCGCCTTCTTCGGCTACTTCGGACAGAACCTCCAGGAACAGTCGGACGTCCTGTCCAAGGTGCTCGGCGTCTTCATGATCCTCATGGGTGTCTTCTTCATGGGCCTGATGCCCTGGCTCACCCAGCGCGAGTTCCGCTTCCACCGGCGGCCGGCGACCGGGCTGGTCGGCGCCCCCGTCATCGGCGCCCTCTTCGGCATCGGCTGGACCCCCTGCATCGGTCCGACGCTCGCCTCCGTCACGGCCCTGTCGTTCAACGAGGCCACCGCCGGCCGCGGCGCGCTCCTCACGGTCGCGTACTGTCTCGGCCTCGGCGCGCCGTTCGTACTCACGGCCGTCGCCTTCCGCAAGGCGCTCGGCGCCTTCGGCTGGGTCAAGCGCCACTACACCTGGGTGATGCGCATCGGCGGCATCATGATGATCGCGACCGGACTGCTGCTGCTGACCGGAGTGTGGGACATCATCGTGCAGCACATGCAGACCTGGTCCAACGGCTTCACTGTGGGGATCTGATCCGATGAGCAACACCACGACAGACAACGCCCCGAAGGCCGGTGACGACCAGGACCTCGGCGCCGCCGGCTCCCAGCTGTCCACCGCGCCCAAGGAGGAGCAGCCCAACCTGCCGTCCCTGGGCCTCATCGGCTGGGCCCGCTGGTTCTGGCGGCAGCTCACCTCCATGCGGGTCGCGCTGCTGCTCCTGCTGCTGCTGTCGCTCGGCGCGATCCCCGGCTCCCTCATCCCGCAGACCGGCATCGACGAGACGAAGGTCGCCGCCTTCCGCGAGCAGCACGACGTCCTCGCGCCGGTCTACGACAAGCTCGGGCTCTTCAACGTCTACAGCTCGGTGTGGTTCTCCGCGATCTACATCCTGCTGTTCATCTCCCTCATCGGCTGCATCGTGCCCCGCACCTGGCAGTTCGTGGGCCAGCTGCGCGGACGCCCGCCGGGGGCGCCACGCCGGCTGACCCGGCTGCCCGCGCACACCACCTGGCGCACCGACGCGGAACCCGAGCAGGTCCGCGAGGCCGCCCTGGCCCTGCTCCGCGGGCGCCGCTTCCGGGCCCATGTCGTCGGTGACGCCGTCGCCGCCGAGAAGGGCTATCTGCGCGAGGTCGGCAACCTGGTCTTCCATGTCGCGCTGATCGTCATGCTGATCGCCTTCGCCTGGGGGCAGCTCTTCAAGTACGAGGGCAACAAGCTGATCGTCGAGGGCGGCGGCTTCGCCAACACCCTCACCCAGTACGACGACTTCCGCTCCGGGAACCTGTTCACCGAGGACGACCTGGACCCGTTCAGCTTCGACCTCGTGGACTTCAAGGCGACGTACGAGCCGACCGGGCCGAACCGGGGCACCCCGCGGACGTACGAGGCGGACCTCACCTACAGCGTCGGCGCCTACGGCGACGAGCGGAGGACCACCGTCAAGGTCAACGAGCCGCTGGAGATCGACGGCTCGAAGGTGTACCTCGTCAGCCACGGCTACGCGCCCGTCCTCACCGTGAAGGACGCGAGCGGCAAGGTGGTCATGGACAAGGAGGCCGTCGCCCTGCTGCCGCTCGACGGCAACGTGACCTCCTCCGGCGCCGTCAAGGTCATGGACGGCTACCGCAACGCCGACGGGGAGCGGGAGCAGCTCGGCTTCAACGCCTTCTTCCTGCCCACGTACGGCGGTGAGGGCAGCACGATGCTCTCCGTCTTCCCGGCGCTGATCAACCCGATGCTCGCGCTCTCCGCCTACCACGGTGACCTCGGCGTCGACGCGGGCACCCCGCAGAGCATCTACCAGCTCGACAAGACCAACATGGAGGAGTTCAAGGACTCCGACGGCAAGCTGTTCAAGAAGCAGCTCGCCCTCGGGGAGACCATGACCCTCCCGAACGGCGCCGGCACCGTGACCTTCGAGGGCGTCAAGGAGTGGGCCGGCTTCCAGATGGTCCAGGAGCCGGGCGGCGGCTGGGCGCTGGGCGGTGCGGTCGCCGCGATCGCCGGGCTCGCCGGCTCCCTGTTCATCCAGCGCCGCCGCGTGTGGGTGCGCGCGGTGCGCGGCGCCGACGGCGTCACCGTCGTCGAGATGGCCGGACTCGGCCGCAGCGAGTCCGCGAAGGTCCCCGAGGAACTGGGCGACCTCGCCGGACTCCTCTACGACAAGGCACCGGGGGCGCCTGAAGCCGAGGGCTCGGAGGAGTCGGACGGCTCCGGCGGCTCCGACGGCTCCGACGAGTCCGGCCGCACTGACCGGACCGCCCCCAAGACCACCGGATCCACCGACACCGACACCGACACCGACACCGAAGCCGTACCTGCCGAAGGGGCTGAGCAGCAGTGACTCTCGCCGCCGCGAACAACGAGAACCTCGCGGAGATCAGCAACGTACTGATCTACTCCGCGATGGCGATCTACACCCTCGCCTTCTTCGCGTACATCGCGGAGTGGCTCTTCGGCAGCCGCAGCAAGGTCGGCCGTACGGCCGCGGCGCTCACGCCGAAGGCGGACACGGTGCGGACGGCACCGGCCGTCACCGTCAACAAGGGCGGCGGCACCGCCGTACTGGAGCGGCCCACGGTCGTCGTACGCGCCTCGAGCGGTTCCCGTGACGTGCCCGACGGGCCCGGGGCGCACGGCGGGGACGAGCAGGGCGACCTCTACGGACGTATCGCCGTCTCCCTCACCGTGCTCGCGTTCCTCCTCGCGCTCGGCGGTGTGCTCACCCGGGCGCTGTCCGTGGAGCGGGCGCCGTGGGGCAACATGTACGAGTTCAACATCACGTTCTCCACCACCGCGGTCGGGGTGTACCTCCTGCTGCTGGCGCTGAAGAAGAACGTGCGCTGGATCGGCCTGTTCCTGACCACCTCGGTCCTCCTCGATCTCGGTCTCGCCGTCACTGTCTTGTACACCGCCAGCGACCAGTTGGTTCCCGCCCTTCACTCGTACTGGCTGTACATCCACGTCTCCACGGCGATCCTGTGCGGCGCGGTCTTCTACGTCGGCGCGATCACCACGGTGATGTACCTGTTCAAGGACTCCTACGAGAACAAGCTCGCGAGCGGCGGCAGGCCCGGCAGCTTCGCGACCTCGTTCCTGGAGCGGCTGCCCGCCTCCTCCTCCCTGGACAAGTTCGCCTACCGCGTCAACGCCGCCGTGTTCCCGCTGTGGACGTTCACGATCATCGCGGGCGCCATCTGGGCCGGTGACGCGTGGGGCCGCTACTGGGGCTGGGACCCCAAGGAGACCTGGTCCTTCATCACCTGGGTCGCCTACGCCTGCTACCTGCACGCCCGCGCGACGGCCGGCTGGAAGGGCCGCAAGGCCGCCTACCTGGCGCTGGGCGCCTTCGCGTGCTGGCTGTTCAACTACTACGGCGTCAACATCTTCGTCTCCGGCAAGCACTCCTACGCCGACGTCGGCCTGGGTGTGCTCCAGTCGGCCGGCTTCTGACCCACCGGGCTCCGCGCGCGGGCCGGTCTCCCGCGACCTCCGGGTCATGGGAGGCCGGCCTGCGGCGTGTCACCATCAGCAGTCCGGCCTCCCGGCCGACCAGCAGGGGCACGGTCTGACACCAGAGCTCGAACGGCTCCGGCGACGAAAGTGCTCACCTGCTGGCGGCCACTCATCGAGTCTCACTCATGACCCGATGAGCCCCATTAGGCGCCGATGTCCTCGTTCCACAGCTGTGGATGACGCGCGATGAACTCCCGCATCAGCGCGACGCACTCCGGATCGTCCAGCAGCACGATCCGCACGCCGTGCTCCGCCAGCCAGTCGTGCCCGCCCTGGAAGGTGACGGCCTCGCCGATCACCACGCGGGAGATGCCGAACTGCCGGACCAGGCCGGAGCAGTACCAGCACGGGGACAGCGTCGTCACCATCGTCGTGCCCCGGTACGACCGCTGCCGTCCCGCCGCGCGGAAGGCGGCGGTCTCCGCGTGGGCCGACGGATCGCCGTCCTGCACGCGGCGGTTGCGGCCCCGGCCGAGCAGCGTCCCGTCGGCGCCGTACAGCGCGGCGCCGATGGGGATCCCGCCCTCCGCGAGCCCCGCGCGGGCCTCCGTCAGGGCCGTGGCGAGCCAGGCGCGTGCGGTGGCCGGATCGAGTGCGTCCATGCGCCCAGTGTCCCCTGCCGGCGGCCCCCGCCGGGCGCGCCGCACCGCCTCGGTACGCTGACCCGATCGCCGCCGCGCGGACGGCGGTTGGGCCTGGGAGGAACGACATGGGTGCTCCGGTTCTGGAGGAGCTGCGGGAGGTCTGCCAGCCGCAGGCCAAGATGGCGAGCCGCAACGGCGAGCACTGGGCCGGCCGGCTCTACATGCGCAGGATCTCCCTGCGCACCACCCGCCATCTGGTGCGTACCCCGGTCACCCCCGACCAGCTCACCTGGACCATGGTGGTGTGCGGGGTGGCCTCGGGCGCCGCGCTGATGATCCCGGGCCTGACCGGCGCGATCCTCGCGGTCGTCCTCATGCAGCTGTTCCTGCTCTTCGACTGCGTGGACGGCGAGGTCGCCCGGTGGAAGGGCCAGAACAGCGCGGCCGGCATCTACGTCGACCGGCTCGGCGCCTATCTCGCCGACGCGGCGCTGATGGCGGGCGCCGGCTACCGCGCCGCCGAGTCGGGCGCCGGCGGCTGGCTGTCGGTCGGCATCGCCACCGCCCTCGGTGTGGTCCTGCTCAAGGCCTCCACCGACCTGGTGGATGTCGCCCGCGCCCGCCGCGGTCTGACCGTCGCCGACGACGAGTCGACCCGCCCCCGCTCCCAGGGTGTCGCCACGGTCCGCCGCGTCGCCGCCGCCTTCAAGATCCACCGCGTGACCAACGGCATCGAGGCGTCCCTCGTCCTCCTCGTCGCGGCCGTCGCCGACGCGCTGACCGACAGCCTCGACTCGACCCGCTGGGCCCTCGGCGCGCTCGCCGTCATCACCTGGGTGATGGTCCCGGCCCACCTGCTGTCGATCCTGTCGTCGTCCCGCCTGCGCTGAGGGCGCGCCGGGGCGGGACGGCACCCACGATGTCCTGGAGCAGGGCGTAGTACCGCGCGGGCCGGTACTCGAAGTCGACCCATGCGGCCAGCCCCGCCGGGTCGCCGTCCGTCCCCCGCAGCAGATCGACCGACACCTGCCGGAAGCGTTCGGCCACGCCGTCCCGGTCCGCCTTAAGCAGCAGTGCGCGCAGTTCGGCCACGGCGGCGCGTACCCCCTGACGCTGCTCACGGTCCGCGTCCAGGGCCCGCCGCCACCCGGCGGCGGGCGCGGCCCCGGCGAGGTGCAGCTCCAGCCGGGCGGCCAGCCGCCTGCCCTCCTCGGCCGTGCGGCGCGCGGCCGGGCCGGCCTCGACCAGCACCCACAGCGCGGTCAGCAGCGCCGCGGAGCGCGAACCGGGCGGGGTCGCCTCCAGCCGTACCACCGTGTTGTCGCGCACGTCGTCGGCCTTGCGCCGGGCGGCGGTCCACAGCTTCTCGGCCGTGCGCCGTCCCGCGCCGGACGCCTCCGCCACACCGTGCGGTCCGGCGTCGAGCACATCCTGGACGCTGCGCAGGCCGTGGCGTTCCAGGTCCTTCACCGGCAGGAGCACCAGGCCGGTCCACCGCAGCCTCGCGACCGGGATCCGTTCCAGGCGCTCGCGCACGGCTTCCTCGTACAGTGGCGCCCAGGCGTCCCGGACCGCCCGCACGGCCCGCGCATGGTCCTCGGCGACCCCGGCGGCGAGCCGGTGCAACCGCTCGGCGAGGCGGACGACGCCCGGGCGGACGCCGGTCAGCCGGAACAGGGAGCGGATGTTCCCGCCGAGGACACCGACGGTGGTCAGGAGCATTCCGAACCCCACCAGCACACCGGACATCTCCATCCACCGGTCGCCGTGCCGGTCCCGCTCCGGCGAATACAGCTCGCCCTTGTGCACGCCCTCGGCGACCACCCGGCCCACCTCCCAGCCGATGGAGGTACCGGGCCGGTAGTGCGGCGCCTTGAGGATCTCGCTCCGCTCCGGGTCGCAGAGGTACGGGGCCTGGTGCCTGCCGGACCCGTACGGATCGGTCCACTCGACGGTGCACGTCCCGTCGGGCCGTTCGCCCAGGACGGTCAGCTCGACCTGCTCCAGTTCGGGGCGGTCCGGGGCCGCGAGGAGGACGGCGATCGAACAGGTGATCAGCACCAGACCCGCGGACACGACCCACCGGAAGAACGGCACATGCTTCATCCGGGCCCCCGTCTGTCGCCCCGTCGCGGCTCGGCTCGTGACGGGCCCTCACTGTCTCGGAGGCGTATCCGCGCCGACAACGACGCGATCCGGCAGCCGCACGGCTCCGGGCCCTTCCTGTCCCCGGCAGCGGCAGCCGCACGCGGTCGCGGGCCGGTCGCGGGCCGGTCGCGGAAACCTCCGAGACCGATACTTCATACTCATACTCCTCAACACCCCCATAAATAAAGGGAGTTGAGCCGTCGACTGTCGGCCCGCTCCGAGCTCGGTGACACCTACCGGAAGGATCACACGAACGTGCACGACTTACGCAGGCCCACCAAGGCCCGGACGACACCGCATGCCGCCGGACCCGAGGCGATGCCCCTCACCGGTATGGCCGCGCTCCGGCAGCGCGCGGGGAACGCGGCGGCGACCCGCTGGGTGCAGCGCCAGACGGGCGCCCTGGACGAGCACTACGCCACGCGACCCACGGAGCACCCCGAGTGGGAGACGTACCAGAAACTGACGCAGGCCGCGGGCATCCCCAAGGACGAGGCCGAAGCCGCCTGGCAGCTCCTGCTCGGCGGGGTCGACTCCCAGCCCGCGCTGAACGCCGAGGCCGCGGCGCGAACGAGCGACCGTCAGAAGCAACGGGGAGATCCGTGCGACGAATACGTGGTACCACGAGTTCGTCAAGCTCATGACCAAGCATCTGGAGCTCGAGACGCCCACCATGGCCCTGTGGGCGGGCGGCGACGGTGTCAGCGAGTACGCGCACTCGCGGGGCCACACACCGCTGGCGGTGACCCGGATCGGCAGGGTGCTCAACGTCCTGACGCTGCACCCGGACTGGAAGCTGACCGGGCCGATGTGGAACGTCCTGTCGAAGGCCTTCGTGAACCTCGCCACCGGCCCCGTCCACATCTTCGTGCGGGCCTACGAACCGGACAGCATCCTCATCCGCCTGGAGGTCCCCGAGCTCCACCTGGTCCAGCGGCTGAACCCGGACGTGGAGATGATCTGGCATCCCCTGTACACCGGGCCGGACGGGCGGACGAGGGAGATCTCCCCCCGACTGCCGACTCGTCGACAACGCGGAGTACGACGGCCGCGACAAGTGCGTGAGCGTCCTGTTCCGCTACCTCCGCCAGTTCCACGACCGCGGCAACAAGGAAGCCGCCCCCGCCCACAAGAGCATGGAGCGGATCCTCACGGAGAACGGCCACAAGGACGGTGTCTAGGCCCCGGACATCAGCTACTGCATCGCATCTCCCTCTCGAGGAGGGCCCGGAAGGTGCCCGGCGGCCGGCCGGTGAGGCGCTGGACGGTGTCGGTGACGCGGTCCTCCGCCCCTTGGGCGATGGCACGGTCCAGGCCGGCCAGTATGGCGGCGAACTCCACCGGCACCTGCGCCGTGAGGTGATCGCGCATCTGCTCGTAGGACAGACGGCGGTGGACCACGGCCCGGCCCGTGACCTCGGTGACGATCGTGGCGATGTCGTCGTAGCCGAGTGCCTCGGGCCCGGTGAGGACGAGATCGGTGTTGGGGGTCTGCTCGTCGGTCAGCGCGCGGACGGCCACGGCCGCGATGTCCTCGGCGTCGACGAAGCCGACCCGGCCGCTGCCGGTGGCGGTCCGGATGACGCCCTCGTCGCGGATGCTGCGGGCGTGCGCGTGCGTGCCGGTGAAGTTCTGCATGAACCACGAGGGCCGCAGCACCGCCCACTGTTCGAACAGACTGGGCAGGGCCTGGTGCACCGCTCCCACCGCCGGGCCGCCCTCAGGAATGGCCGAGGAGCTCAACAGCACCGCGCGGTGCACGCCGGCGGTGCGGGCCCGACGCAGAAACGGGAGCATGATCGCCGCGGGGTCGGAGTCGCCCACGGGCGGTATGAGGTGGACGCGGTCGACGCCGTCGAGGGCGGCCGCGTGGGTGGCGGAGTCGTACCAGTCGAAGGAGACCGGCTCGGCACCGGCGACCGGGGTGGCACGGCGACTGGCGGCTCTGACGCGGTGGCCCGCGGCCGTCAGTTGCGCGGCGGTGCGGCTGCCGGTGGTGCCGGTGGCGCCGATGACCAGAGTGGTGCCGGCGCCGGTCATCGGCTGCTCCCGGTGAAGTCGGCGGCGGGCTCCTGGACGGCGAGGGGGTTCCAGTAGTCGCGGTAGGAGATGAGGTGCCCGTCCCGAACGGTCACGACGGCGATGTAGGTCATGTCGAAGGGAGCGCCGCTCTGCACCAGGCGGCCGACGCCGCGCATCTCGACCACGATGGTCTCCGGGTCGGTGGTCTCGTGGATCCGCAGGTCGGGGAAGTCGTGCAGGTCGATGTGGTCGGGGTAGTGGCGCATGTAGGCGGCGACGGCCTCCTTGCCCTCCAGACGGCGGGGCCAGCCGTCTGGGGCGAAGGGGAACTCCATGAGGCCGTCCTCGGCCCACAGGGCGACCCACGCGGGGATGTCCTTGTCGAGCAGCAATCGCAGGCTGTGGCGGTACAGGTCCGCCGGGGAGGTGGGTGCGGACATGGGTATCCTCCAGTCGTAGAATCCGGACCTTGGGTCCGCTTCGACGATACGGACCCCGGGTCCGTTTTGCAAAGGGAGGGAGCGGCATGCCCGAACGCCAGTCGTCCCGCAAGGACGCCATCCGCAACCGGGAGGCCGTGCTCGCGGCCGCCGACGCCCTCTTCACCCGCCGTGAGAGTCCCGAGGACGTCACCATGGCCGACGTCGCGGCCGCGGCCGGCGTCGGCAAGGGCACGCTCTTCCGTGCCTTCGGCGATCGCGCCGGACTGCTCCGCGCGCTGTACGAGGCACGGCTCGAACCCATCAGGCAGGCCGTCGAGACCGGCCCGCCGCCCCTGGGACCCGCGACCCCACCGCACGCGCGCGTACCCGCCCTGCTCGACGCCGCCCTGTGCTTCAAACTCGACAACCGGCGCCTCGCGCTGGCGCTGGAGGAGGGCGGGAGCAGCAGCCCGTACCGGGCGGAACACTACGAGCGGTGGCACAGCCTGCTGCGAGCCGTACTGGAGCAGATCCCCGGCCTGGACGACAGCGACTTCACCGCCCACGCCCTGCTCGCCGCCACACGAGCCGACCTCGTCGAGCACCTGGCCGGAGAAGAGCGCGTTCCGCGGGAGACGATGCGGGCCCAGTTGGCGAACTACGTCACCAGAGTCCTGGCCTCGGGCCCACTGCAGGTGCCGCCCATCGAGAAGTGACCGAGGATGGGGCGGGTCCTTGCAGCTCCCGGGCTCACGTGCACGGCATCCCGCGCGACAAGGTGTCGGCTCGAGTGAGCACCGGGGGCTGGTCCGGCCAGGCGAACGCGTACCGGGGATCGCCCGCTCGGTTCAGCCGTACGAAGCGCAGGAGTTCACGGACGATGCCCGCGTTGCCCATCGCCCAGCCGGTGCGCGGTTCGAGGCCGCTCGGGGTGGCCCGGTGCTCGACGTTGGACCAGCGGGCGCCGTCGGTGTCCCGGATCGCGCGGGCGGCCAGGTCCGCGACGAGGACGTGGGCGAAGTCGTACGCGTCCTGCTGTTCGGCAATCCGGTCGCAGGCCAGGGCGAGGACGCCCGCAGTTCCGCAGCAGCGGCCGTTGTTGTCCCAGAAGCCGGGGCGCAGCCGCCGGGGCAGGCCGGAGTGGGTGACCGTGTGCCAGCAGCGGTCGGCGAGGGCGGACCAGGCGCCGTCGGCCGTGACGTCCCGCAGCAGCCGGAAGACCTGGGCGTCGCCTGCCGGGCCGTGGCACCAGCCGTAGCTGATGGGCTCGATCACATCGGGGCGGTACTGCGGCGTGGAATGCAGCACCAGGAAGCCCTCCGGCCCCGCCTCGTCACGCGCCACGACGTCCGCGGCACCCGCCAGCGCCAGCTCGAGAAGGTCCGCGCGGCCGGTGGCCCGGCCGATCCGGGCAAGCGCCAGGACGATGCCGAGCGTGCCGTGCGAGATGTGGTGCAGACGGGATTCGATGCCCGTGCGGTGGGCCCACTGGACGCCGTTCGGGGTCTGCTCCGCCGCCCGCAGATACGGCTCCACGGCGAGGACGGCCAGTTCGGCGTCGCCGGCCAGCAGTGCCCCGAGGCCGATCCCCGCGTTGCCACCCATCAGCTCGAACAACTCGCCCCAGCGGGTTCCGTCGAACCGTGAGCGCACGAGTCCCAGCGCGCGGTCCGCGGCGGTGCCGGCGGCCTTGTCGCCGAGTTCGTCGTGAACGGCCCGCAGGACGAGCGCCATTCCGGTGCGCCCGAAGTAGAGGGAGTCGTCGCCGGTGCCCTCGACGAAGGCCGCGAGGCCGCGGGCCGCGCGCAGGGCGGCATCGGCGTAGGAGTCGTCACCGAAATGCCGCCACGCCTCCAGGAGCACGGGGACGTTCCCGGCCGTACCGCTGTAGAGCATCGGGTCGAGTTCGTCGTCCGAGGGCCCGCTCGTCCAGGCGAGACTTCCGTCGGCCGTTTCCCGCGCCGTCGAGGTCAGCCACCGCAGCCCGTCCACGGCGAGCCCCTCGACCTCGTCGACCGCCACGACCGTGGCCTCCGGTGCCGTCATGGGCCCACTCTCGCATGAGCTTCCGTAGAGCGGGTCCACATCGCGCCGGAGAGTGCCCGGTCAGAAATCGCAGGTCCGGTAGTTGTAGCCGGCGAACCACCAGTCGCCGGTCCCGTCCCCGAAGCGATATTTCCCGTCTTCGTCGCGCGCCAGGGTGAAGGAGCGGTACCTGCCGTTGTACGCCACCACCAGGAACTGGCCGGAAGCTTCGCTGCCCGACATGTAGGAGAGCCGGTTGTCGGCATTGCCCCAGGTGTTCTTGCCGGCGCTTCCGTCGGCGGACGCGGCCCCCATGAAGTGGCGTTGCCAGTCGGCGGTCGCGGTCGCGGTCCTGCTTCCGAAGATGCCGTCGATGTCTGCGGTGGACGTGAGGTAGCCGTCCGCCCACAGGATTTGCTGCCACATGCAGGTGGCGTTGGAGCTGGTGTTGTGGGTGGTGTCCGTGACGCCTTCGTCACCCCAGTCGTCGGTGTAGGTGCCGGCGCCGTAGATGTAGGCGAGGCCGCTGTAGTTCCCGGATGCGGAGGCGGGCGTGGTGCTCAGTGCCAGGGTGGCGGCGGTCAGCAGTCCGACCGCGGATGCGGCGAGCTTGATCCGCTTGAAGCGTGAACTCATGAATCCCCCAGAATCCGGCTTCCCTTGGGAGCCAAGCAGGTGAGTGGCGCACACGTGTCGCCGTCGGTATCCCGCAGGTTCAGTGCCACGTTCCTTCACACTCGACGATCTGCCCCCTGGAGTTGGCGTGACAGGCCCGTGCCGCGACCTTGCGGGTGGGGTATCGCGCCATCCAGTTCGCGCTGTGCTGGGG
This sequence comes from Streptomyces speibonae, assembly GCF_984686075.1. Taxonomy (NCBI): domain Bacteria; kingdom Bacillati; phylum Actinomycetota; class Actinomycetes; order Kitasatosporales; family Streptomycetaceae; genus Streptomyces; species Streptomyces speibonae. Next base: position 3,540,327 of record NZ_OZ480260.1, read on the forward strand.
GAGCGATTCGAGGTAGGAGCAGTCGAGGGCGCCACCGACGGGCCGGTAGTGCCAGTGGCCTGCCCAGTGGCCGGGACTCTCGGAGATCTCGTAACGGATCTGGACAGCCGCGCAGTGGCCGTCGGTCTTCCTGTCCCACACCTTGCTGTGGACCCAGACCTCACCGTTGGCCTGCCAGTAGATGTCCGTCTCCTGCTCCACACCACCGACATAGCTCTTCGCGGTCCGGTGTGCCCATCCCGCGGGCGCGCCCTGGGTGGTCTTGGCCCAGTCGTTGGTGCTGTGTGCCGAGGCCGGCGTGGTGGTGATCAACACCATGCTGAAGGCCGCGCCCAGCAGCCCGAGTACGCGTCGCTTCACTGACTCCCCCTTGAATGTCGCCGCCACGTGGCGTCGGTCTCGCGGAGAGTCTGGCGTGCGCGGGCCATCTCGGCGTCAACCCCGGGTTGGGCTTCGGGTAAACCTCCGCGGTAGCCGAGAGGTACGCCGGCGCGATCTCCTCCGGCTGTGCGACCCGTGCGAGCGGGCCCTCGGTGCCCAGGTGGGCCGCGTTGTGCCGGTGGTCAGCCGCAGCATCCGCCGGCGTCGGTCTGCCCGCTCTCGGGGGTGGTGGTGCGTCGGGCTGGGGCCACGAGCACCTTCTTGATTCGACGTTCGTCGATGCCGCTTCGCTTCGGAGCTTGCCACCCGTATCGACGAGCGCCAACATAGACACATGTCGAAATCAGAGGCCGTGGAACTCCCCGTCCTGCAGGACGGGGATGTCGTGCCGTGCTGCCCGCCGATCACCGCCGGGGAACTGTCCCGGGCGGACGCGGAGAAGATGGCCGCCATGTTCAAGGCGCTGTCGGACCCGGTGCGCCTTCGGCTGTTCTCCAGGATCGCCTCGCATCCGGGCGGGGAGGCGTGCGTGTGCGACATCGCCGACGTCGGCGTCTCGCAGCCGACGGTCTCCCACCATCTGAAGAAGCCGCGCGAGGCCGGCCTGCTGACCTCCGAGCGGCGCGGCACCTGGGTCTACTACCAGGTCGCACCGCCGGTGGTGGCGGCCATGGCCGCCATGCTCGATCTGCGCGGCTGACCGCGAGCGACGGGAGAAACGATCACCATGGCCGACAAGCCGTCCGTCCTGTTCGTCTGCGTCCACAACGCCGGCCGCTCCCAGATGGCCGCCGCGTGGCTGACCCACCTGGCCGGAGACCGCGTCGAGGTCCGCTCGGCCGGCTCCGCCCCCGGCGAGCAGGTCAACCCGGCCGCCGTCCGGGCCATGGCCGAAGTGGGCATCGACATCTCCGGGGAGACGCCGAAACTGCTCACCGCCGACGCGGTCCGCGAGTCGGACGTCTGCATCACCATGGGCTGCGGTGACGCCTGCCCCGTCTTCCCCGGCAAGCGCTACCTGGACTGGAAGCTGGAGGACCCCGCCGGCCAGGGCGTCGAGACCGTCCGTCCCATACGCGACGCGATCAGGACCTTGGTCGAGGGGCTGATCGCCGAGATCGCACCGGCGGAGGCGGAAGGGACGCCCTGAGCGGGGTGCGCGAGGTCGCGTGAGCCCGGGGGTGCGCGAGGTCGCGTGAGCCCGGGGGTGCGCGAGGTCGCGTGAGCCCGGGGGGTTCGGGCGGACAGGTTCGACGCCGGGTGCGGTGGGCGCACGTTCGGCTGGTCCGGTGGAGGGAACCGTTCCGTTCGGGGGTGCGAGCGGTGGCCGGTGAGGAGCGGCCGTGAACAGACTGAGGGTCGCGTCCGAGCTCGTCGCCTGAACCGGGGGTACCTCAGCGGCGCGCGCATCCCTCGTCCCCAGGAGGCACGCCCATGGCGTTCAATCCGCTGGAGCAGCGGGGCATCCCGCTCGACCGCCAGCTGCGCAGCTGGCGGGAGCTGAACGTTGACCCGATCGACCCGGACCGCTGCGACCCGTACACCCGGTGCCGGATCATCACGATGAACGGGATCGAGGTGGAGGCGATCCTGTTCAGTCACCAGCTCGCCCGCCACACCGCGGACCCGGAGATCAAACGGCAGCTCGCGCGGGTGCGCTACATCGAGGCACAGCAGCAGAAGGCCGTGAACTGGCTGCTCCCCGGTGTGTCGTCAGTGCTGGAGACGACGATCGCCTACGAGCAGGTCGCGGTGGACCTGACGGCATGGGTGGCCCGGATGGAGCCGGACCCGTATCTGAAGCAGGCGTACGAGTTCGGCGTGCTGGAGGACTTCGACCATCTGTACCGGTACGCCAACCTGTACGAGATGATCGAGCACCGCAAGGCGGAGTCGATCGTCGACAATCTGACCGAGGTCATGCCGGGCCGCCCCACGCGGTACCACCACCGCAACCCAGTCGACAACGTCCGTGACCCCTACGCCAAGGACCGGACGGACCCGCTGTCCAAGCTGCACGCGCTGACGATCATGTCGGCGGAGCAGCAGACCATGAACTTCTACATGAACACCGGCCCCACCTACATGGAGCCGATCGCCCGTCAGCTCTACCAGGAGATCGGGCTGATCGAGGAGGAGCACGTCACCCACTACGAGTCGCTGGTCGACCCGGGTGAGACGTGGTGGGAGCAGCTGGTCAACCACGAGTACAACGAGTGCTACCTCTACTACTCCTTCATGGAGCAGGAGAGCGACCCCAAGGTCAAGGCGATCTGGGAGCTGCATCTGAACATGGAGCTGGAGCACCTGCACGAGGCCTGTGACCTCATGCGCCGCCACGACGGCCGCGACCCGGCGTCGGTGCTCGCACCCGAGTTGCCCAACGTGCTCACCTTCGAGCCGAACAAGGGCTATCTGCGCGAACTGCTCGACACGCAGATGGACCTGACCACGCTCGGAGCCGGCTACGTCCGCGAGGCGCACGAGCGGTTCGAGACGATGCAGGAGCAGATCCACGGCGGCGAGGCACCGCCGAGCGACCGGGTGATGGCCGAGCACGACGACATGTTCGGCCGCGAGTACCGCGTCCAGTCCGAGGGCGAGCACCCCGACCCCGCGCTGCGCGAGAAGTGAGGGGAGCCCCCGCATGTCCGAACTGAGGACCCCGCAGGCCGGCGACGACCACGCCGTGGACGACGACGTCGTCGCGCTGCTGATGCGCCAGCACGGCGACATCCGCAATCTCTTCGACGAGGTCGAGGCCGCCGAGGGCGAGGAGCGCCGGGACGCCTTCCGCCGTCTGGTGCGTCTGCTGGCCGTCCACGAGACCGCCGAGGAAGAGGTCGTCCATCCCTTCGCCCGGAAGCGTTTCCCCGGGGGCGAGCAGGTGGTGAAGGACCGGCTCGCCGAGGAGAAGGCGGCCAAGGAGACACTGGCGGCGCTCGACGAGATGGACACCGACGACCCCCGGTTCATGCCGAAGCTGATGAAGCTGCGCAAGGAGGTCCAGGAGCACGCGCGGGCGGAGGAACGCTACGAGTTCATCCACATCCGCCGCAGCACCGACGTCACCGGGCTGGCCACGATGGCGAAGGCGATCAAGGCCGCCGAGGCCATGGCACCGACCCGGCCGCACCCCGGCGTCGAGTCCGGGGCGAAGAACGTGGCCCTCGGACCGGTGGCCGCCCTCATGGACCGCACCGCGGACACGGTCCGCAGGATCATGGGAGAGTAGATGGAATACCCCTAGGGGGTATATCGTTCCCGACTGCGGGGCCGTGCGGAACCGCACGGCCCCGCACGGCCCGCGCAGTTCGCGGTCCGTACCGCACGTGGATCGGGGATGAGGGGCATGAACCACGGCACGCAGCACTCCGACAGCGGGCACGCGCACGGCGGGCACGCGCACGGCGCCACCTGGGCGATGGCGGTGAAGGCGACGCTGCACTGCCTCACCGGGTGTGCCATCGGCGAGATCCTCGGCATGGTCATCGGCACGTCGCTGTCGTGGGGCAACGTGCCGACGATGGCGCTGGCCATCGCCCTGGCCTTCGTCTTCGGGTACTCCTTCACCCTGTTCGCCGTGGTGCGCGCCGGGGTGTCCCTGAAGGCCGCGGTCAAGGTCGCGCTCGCCGCCGACACCGTCTCCATCGCGGTGATGGAACTGGTCGACAACGCGATCATCGCGCTGACCCCGGGGGCGATGGAGGCGCAGCTGTCCGACTCACTCTTCTGGTTCGCGCTGCTCGGCGGCTTCGCCGTGGCGTTCGTGATCACCACACCGGTCAACAAGTGGATGATCGGCCGCGGCAAGGGCCACGCCGTGGTCCACGCCTATCACTGACCCGTTCCGCTACGGCACCGGAAGGCTCCCCGCGCCGGCGGCCTCGTCCAGCAGCCGTATCAGGGACGCCCGGGCGCGGGCCACGCGGGAGCGGACCGTGCCGACCGGGCAGTGGCTGAGCGCGGCCGCCTCCGCGTAGGGCAGGCCGAGCAGCTGGGTGAGGACGAACGCCTCGCGCCGCTCGTCCGGCAGCGTGGCCAGCAGGTCCAGCAGGGCGACGCCGTCGTCGAAGCCGGGCAGGCCGCGCGGCTGGGCCCGCTCCACGGCGGCCTGCCAGTCCGGCACCTCGGCCGGCCGGGGCCGGGCGGCGTTGTACCGGTAGCTGTCGACGACGGCGCGGCGCGCGATGGACAGCAGCCAGATGCGGGCCGAGGAGCGGCCCTCGAACCGGTGCAGACCGGTGAGCGCGCGCAGGAACGTGTCCTGGGCGAGGTCGTCGACGGCCTGGGGGTCGCCGCACAGGTGGCTGACGTAGCGGCGTACGTCGCGGTCCAGGGCGCGGACGAATTGCTCGCCGGCGTGCGCGTCACCGCCGCGGGCGGCCAGTGCCCACGCGGTGATCGGGTCGTCGTCCGACGCGTCGCGCCGGGACTCGCCGGGCGAGCCGGGCAGGTCGTATGTGATCACCTGGTGTCCTTCTCGGAATCCGTGATCCGGACCGGGGCACGGGTGGCCGCGGGCGGTCCGGTGAAGTGGGGGCGGCCCCGCGCACGCGGGCGCGGCGCGCGTGGCGGGCGCCACGGCGGCGGTGCGTGCGTACGGCCGGGCCCGGGGCGCGCGGGAGCGGCCCCGGGAGGATCGGCTGTCGTCAGAGGACAGCGGTCCCCACGGGCGGACCACGGGACGTGATCGCGTGGACGAGAAGGAGAAGGCCCGGGGCACGGTCCGAGCGGGGGCGGCCGGGGCGGATCCGGCGGCGGTCGGGGACGACGGGGAGGGCGAGCAGCAGCCGCAGGGGCGCCGCGAGCCATCCGGCCACGGACCGCAGGATGCGGAAGGCGGCCTTCTCTCCGTAGGCCAGCCACAGTCCGGTGAGGAGAGCGGCGAGCAGGTGGGCGGCGAGCATGCCGGACGACGAGTCGCCGCCGCCGGTCAGGGGGAGGCCCATGGCGCCGACGTCCATGTGGTCCCCGGACATGGAGGACGTGGGCATGTGGGACGTGGGCATGTGCGACATGGGCATGTGGGCCATCGGCATGGGCGCCAGGGCCGTGTGCCGCATGGGCATATGGGCCATGCCCATGTGGTTCATGGAGGCGTCGGCTCCGGTGGCCGGCTGGGTGAGGGAGAACACCGTGTGCAGTGCCGTCTGCGCTGCGACCGCCACGGCCACGACCACCAGGAGCCCGCGCTCCCGGCCGGCTAAGCACCAGCCGACGGCACCCGTCGCGACCGTTCCCACGCCCAGCGTCCACAGGGGGACGTCGCGGCCGGACATCATGACGTGGCCCAGGGCGGCGAGCAGCACACAGACGGCCGCGAACACCGCGGCCCGTACCGTGCGGGAACCCCACCCTGCGGTCATGGCGCCTCATCCTCGCATCCGAACCCCCTCCGCCACAGGAGGGACGTCATCCCCACCCACCGCACGGGTAGAGTTGCCGGGTCCGCCGTGTCGGGGCCGACGGAGCCCCCGGCGATGAATCGTTGTCCGCGGGAGAGAGTGTGCGCATGTCTGTGAGGCCCGGCGCCGCTGCCTGCCCGCCGTGACCCTTCGCCCCGAGGTGACCCTTCGCCCCGAGGGGGCCGCCCCCGTCGGCCCCGGGCGTTGCCTCCCCGCCCCTCACTGACGTCCTTTCCGAGCCCTTCCCCCGCCCTTCCGCGCGCCCGCGCCCCTGCCGGGTGTGCCCGAGCACGACAGGTTCCCCGCGTCTTGTCCACCTCCTCCGCACTGTCCCCCTCCGCCTGGCTGCGCGGCTCCCGGCGCCCGTCCTGGCTCTCCGATCCGAAGGTGCTGCGCACCGAGGTGCTCGGCGGCCTCGTGGTCGCGCTGGCGCTGATACCCGAGGCGATCTCGTTCTCGGTCATCGCCGGGGTCGACCCGGCGGTCGGCCTGTTCGCCTCGTTCACCATGGCGGTGACCATCGCCATCGTCGGCGGCCGGTCCGCCATGATCTCCGCGGCCACCGGGGCCGTCGCCCTGGTCATCGCCCCGCTCAACCATGAGCACGGCTTCGGCTACCTGATCGCCGCCGTGATCCTCGCCGGTGTCTTCCAGATCGTCCTCGGCGCGCTCGGCGTGGCCAAGCTGATGCGGTTCGTGCCGCGCAGCGTGATGGTCGGCTTCGTGAACTCCCTGGCCATCCTCATCTTCATGGCCCAGGTGCCGGAGCTGACGGACGTGCCCTGGGCGGTCTATCCGCTGCTGGCCGCCGGCCTGGCGCTGATGGTCCTCTTCCCGAAGGTCACCACCGTCGTCCCGGCGCCGCTGGTGTCCATCGTGATCCTCACCGTCGTCACCGTCGGGGCGGGCATCGCCGTGCCGACCGTGGGCGACAAGGGTGAGCTGCCGTCCTCCCTGCCGGTGCCGGGGCTGCCGGACGTGCCGTTCACCCTCGACACGCTCACCACCGTCGCGCCGTACGCGCTCGCCATGGCCCTGGTCGGGCTGATGGAGTCGCTGATGACGGCCAAGCTGGTCGACGACATCACCGACACGCGCTCCTCCAAGACCCGTGAGTCGCTCGGCCAGGGCGTCGCCAACATCGTCACCGGCTTCTTCGGCGGCATGGGCGGCTGCGCGATGATCGGCCAGACGATGATCAACGTGCGGGTGTCCGGTGCCCGCACCCGGCTGTCGACGTTCCTGGCGGGCGCGTTCCTGATGGTGCTGTGCATCGTCTTCGGGCCGGTCGTCTCCGACATCCCGATGGCGGCGCTGGTCGCCGTCATGGTCATGGTGTCGTTCGCCACGTTCGACTGGCACTCCGTCGCCCCGAAGACGCTCCGGCGGATGCCAGCCGGGGAGATCACCGTCATGGCGGTCACGGTCGTCTGTGTGGTCGCCACCCACAACCTCGCGATCGGCGTCGTCGTCGGCTCGGTCACCGCGATGGTCGTCTTCGCCCGCCGCGTCGCCCATCTGGCCGAGGTCACCGCCGTCACCGACCCCGAGGGCGGCACCGTCGTCTACCGGGTCACGGGCGAGCTGTTCTTCGCGTCCTCCAACGACCTGGTGGGCCAGTTCGCGTACGGCACCGACCCCGACCGGGTCGTCATCGACCTGTCCGCCGCGCACATCTGGGACGCCTCGTCCGTGGCCGCGCTGGACGCCATCGAGACCAAGTACGCCCAGCACGGCAAGACGGTCGAGATCACCGGGCTGAACGAGCACAGCGCCCGGATCCACCGGACGCTCAGCGGAGAACTCACCGGCAGCCACTGACCCGGCGGGACGGGGCGGAACCGGTCAGTTTCCGAGAAGCGGACCCGACCGGGCCGCCCCTACCGTCGGAGGCATGAACTCCATCGACTCCGTGACCCTGGACGTGGCCGACCCCGAGGCCGCCGCACGCTTCTACTCCGACGCCTTCGGACTGGACCCGTCGCGGTCACGGGTACGGGTGCGCGGCTCGGAGGAGCCGACGAGCGGCTTCCGCGGCTTCACCCTCTCGCTGGTGGTCTCCCAGCCGGGCAACGTCGACGCGCTGCACCGCGCCGCCCTCGACGCCGGCGCCACCTCCCTGAAGCCCGCCGAGAAGTCGCTGTGGGGCTACGGCGGCGTGGTCCGGGCACCCGACGGCACCGTCTGGCAGCTCGCCACCTCGTCGAAGAAGGACACCGGCCCGGTCACCCGGGACGTCGACGAGATCGTCCTGCTGCTGGGCGTCGAGGACGTCAAGGCCACCAAGCAGTTCTACGTCGAGCGGGGCCTCACCGTGGGCAAGAGCTTCAGCGGCAAGTACGTCGAGTTCGCCACCGGCCCGGACACGGTCAAGCTGTCGCTGTACAAGCGCCGCGCCCTCGCGAAGGTGGCGGGTGTCCCCGCCGACGGCACCGGCTCGCACCGGCTCGTCGTCCACAGCCCGCTCGGCTCCTTCACCGACCCCGACGGCTTCGTCTGGGAGGCCTCCGGTCAGTAGCCGAACACCTGGGTCCAGGTCCAGTCGTCGGTGGTGACGCCGACGCCGAGGGACTTGAGCGAGCAATTGAGGATGTTCGCGCGGTGGCCCTCGGAGTTCATCCAGGCGTCCATGACGCTCTCGGCGGAGCTCTGGCCCTGGGCTATGTTCTCGGCGCCGGGGCTCGGGTGGCCCTGCGCCTTGGCGCGGTCCACGAAGCTGCTGCCGTTCTGGCCGGTGTGCGAGAAGTAGTTGTTGGCGGACATGTCCTCGCTGTGCAGCTGGGCGGCCCTGGCCAGCCGGTCGTCGGCCTCGACGGGATCACAGCCCGCCTTGGCCCGCTCCGTGTTGGTGAGGCTCAGGACCTGCGCGGCGGGGCCCCCGGCCGGGGGCGCGGCCGGCTTGTCCGGCGTCGACTGGGCCGGCGGCTTCGCGGGCGCGGACGTACGGGTGGGTGCGGACTTCCCCTCGGACTTCTGCGCTGTGGGGGTGTCCGAGGCGCTCGGCTTGCGGGACGCGCTGGGCGACGGTGAGGACGAGGGGGAGGAGGAAGAGGAAGGGGACGCGGAGGACGCCGCGGCGGAGGGTTCGGACGTCGTGGCGCCGGGCTCCACGGAGCGCGCGCCGCGCTCGGACGCCGCCTGGGGACGGTCCCGTTCGCCGTCGGGGGTCAGGATGGCTATCCCGGATATCGTGCCGCCGGTGACCAGCAGCGCCGCCGCGACTGCCGCGACGGTCCGGCCGCGCCGCCTGCGCTCCCGGCTCCGCGCCCGGAGCTCCGTACGGTGGCCCACCACCGGGCCCGCTTCGTCACCGGCGGCGGATTCCGCGGTCCGGGAGTACGCGGACTCCGGCACGGCGTCGTCCCCGTACGCCGAGTCCCGGCCACCCGGCACACCGCCGGGGCCCGCCGCGCCGTCACCGCCCGGCCGGTGCGGCACACCGCCACCGTCCGCAACACCACGGTGCCCAACCACACCGCCGGGCCCCGCCTGCGCACCGCTGCTGTGCCCCGCCCGCCCCTCGCCGGGGCCGGCCACCACATCGCCCTGTGCCGGCCACACATCCCCGTACTGAGCCGGCCCACCGCCGTGCTCGGCCCACCCTCCGTCGCCGGAGCCGACGCCATGTCCCGCGCCGCCCGGGTCCGTCCACGCACCCGGCTCGCCCCACGCCCCGCCCGTGCCCGTGCCCGTGCCCGTCGGCACCTCCCCCGGCCCGCCCCCGGGCCCCATCGGCCCCGCGAACGGCATCCCCGGGTCGCCCGTGCCGGGCACCGGGCCCAGCGCGTCCGGACCGGCCCCGGGTCCGGCCCCCGGCCCGGCGACCGGTGCCGCGTCGGCCGTCCCCGTGCCGAAGGCGGTGAGCAGGGCGGAGGCCGCGAGGAGGCTCGCGCCGACGGGGACCAGGCCCAGGCCGACCAGCAGGCCCTCCGCCGGGACCAGGCCCGACTCGAAGCCCGAGCAGACCGTGCAGTCCCGGGCGTGGCGGGCGATGCGCTTGCGCCACAGGGCGGAGGGGACGGTGTCCCAGGAGGCGACCACGTCGTCCAGGAGGACACAGCGCGGCCGGGCGGCCAGGGCCCGTACCACCAGCCGGGCCGTCTCCAGCTGCGCCTTCATCCGCTGCACGCGCACCGCCGTGTGCTGCGGCGACAGCTCCAGCGCGGCCGCGACCTCCGCCCGCGTCAGCTCGCCGGCCGCCTCCAGCCACCACAGGGACAGCAGCACCTGGTCGTCGGGGTCCAGCCAGCGGGTGGCCTCCGCGGCCTCGCGCCGCTGGCCCTCGAGGCCGAGCCGCACGATCGTCAGGTCGACGAAGTCGGCGCCCGGGTCGGCGACGTCGTACGCGTCGTGCAGGGCCGCGCTGGCGGGGGCCGTACGGTGATCGCGCCAGTGGCGGCGGAGCTGGTTCATGGTGATGGCGACCAGCCAGGAGCGGAAGCCGGCGGGGTCGTCGAGGGAGCCCAGCGCGGCGAGGGCGCGGAGCATGGTCTCCTGCACCACGTCGTCGACGTCGGGGTGCCCGTTCAGGGCCCGGCCCACGATGTTGTAGACCAACGGGAGGTAGGCGGCGACGAGTTCGTCCTGGGCGTGCGTGTCGCCACGCTGTGCCGCCTCGACCGTCTCCCTGCCGGGTCCGCTGCTCGCTGCCACGCTCGTCCACGCTCCTTCTCGGTCCTGGACCCTGCTGTCCCGGCCCTTTCCTCACAGGAGAGCCGCAGCCGCGGTCCGGATAACGCAAAACCGGGAAACGGATTCGCGCGGGCGTCATTCCAGCACGTGCCGCAGATACGCCCCCGGGTCGGCGAGATACCGGCGCCAGTGGTCGACGAGATCCAGGTCCTGCCAGGTCGTGCGGCGCATGCCGTGGTCACCGACCTCGACGATGTCGGCGCCGGGGAGCGCGGTCAGCAGGGGTGAGTGTGTGGCGCACATCACCTGGGCCCCGGCACGGGCCAACTGGTCGATATGACCGATCAGTCCGAGGCAGGAGGAGAAGGACAGGGCGGCTTCCGGCTCGTCGAGGACGTACAGCCCCGGGCGCAGGAACTTGTCCCGGAACGCCGCGAGGAAGCCCTCACCGTGGCTGCGCGCGCCGGGGTCGAGGCCCTCCCGGCCGAGGGCGTCGAGGGCCGTCTCGGCGCGCAGGAAGAAGCCCTGCCGGGCGGACCAGTCGGCGAGCATCCGGCGGCCGCGGGGGGCCGCGTCGAAGCGGATGTGCTCGCCGAGGACGGACTTGGCGCGGTGGCTCGCGTGGCGCCACTCGTGGGAGCCGCCCCAGGAGTCCAGTCCGAAGCCCTCGGCCAGCGCCTCGACCAGGGTGGACTTGCCCGAGCCGTTCTCCCCGACGACGAAGGTCACCGGGGCGGTGAACCGCATCCCGCCGGCGAGCAGTTCGCGTACACAGGGCACGGACCAGGGCCACTCGTCCTCCTCGCCGGAGCCCCGGTGTGCGTACGCGCGTTCGATGATCACGGGGCCGAGTCTCCCACGGCGCCGGGGATTTCCCGGGGAGGTGCGGCTTCAGGGCAGGAGACATGCGGCGCCAGGGCCGTTCGTCGTCGTGCGGCAGGACGGGCGGGCCGGAGTGGTTCCGTACAGGGTGGCGGGTGCGGCGCAGGCGCGACGGAGGGATTTTGGCCGTATCTCGTCTGCCGTCCCACGCCCCCGCGCAGGCTTAATGATGCTCCCGAGCCACGCACCGCGCGGTTGTCTGCGACGAAGGAACGGGGGGACCTCTTGGCCGACCCGAGAAACACCGGCGTCCCCCCTCCCGACCCCCCGCCCCGCCCACCGCAGTCACCACCCCGGATACTCCCGGTGCCGTCGCCTCCCCGAAGGGGAAAGCAGGTGGAACTGCGGGTCGAGCGCCACATCCTGTGGGTGGGGTCTGCGGCGGCTCCGGTGCGCAACATCAGCTGGGTCGACGTGTTCAGGCTGAAACCCGCCTGGGGGAGGGCGGCCGGCTACTTCCTGGTGCTGACGCTCCTCGCCCTCCTGATCACCGACCGCATCGGCCCCACGGACGGAAACGGCGAGGACACCGGTTCAGCCCTTCGCCTGCTCCTCCTGATCACTCTGGCCGTCGTCTGCGGCGTCCTGCTCTCGTCGCGCAAGCCGGTGCTGGTCGTCGAGCTGAACAGCGGCTCACGGCTGGTTCTGACCCGGTCGGACATAGAGGAACTGCGGGCGGTCGCCGGCCAGCTCGTGTACGCGATGGACCACCCGGAATACGAGTTCTCCACCTTGCTCGAGCAGCACAACACCACGAACAACTTCGGTTCGGTCGTCCACATGAACGGCGGCAAGGGAAACACGGGGATCAAACTATGAGCGACACATCGAACTACTACGGAGACGTCGTCCACGTGAACGGCGGCGAGAAGGTCGTCGGCATCAACCACGGCACGGTCGTCCACAACGACGGCACCGCTCAGGATGCCGAACTCCAGGCCGCCGTGGCCGACCTCACCCGCTTCCTCAACGACCTGCGCCCGCAGCTCACACCGGACCAGGCCCGGACCGTGGACGACGCACTCCCCGAACTCGCCCCCGACCGCACCGCTTTGCGCGAACGCGGCCTTGTCCTGGCCTCCGTCGCCCAGATCGCGGCAACCGCGGGCGAGATCGGCAGACCCGTGACGGACGCGATGGCCCGCCTGCTCGCCCTCCTCGGCTGACACAGCCCCTCACTGACCGGAACGGCGGGAGAGCAGTGCGGCGAGCCCATGTACCTCGCGGTACGTGTGTTGAGCCTCCACACGGCGTCGCGGCCTGTCTCCCGCGCCGTGAACGCCACCTCGACCGGGTCTCCGACTACGCCACCGGCCGTTCAACCAGGCTGACCAGCCCCAAGAGCGGCACGGCAGCAACCGCAGGTGTGCGAGGGCACCAACACTGGTGCGGGCCACCGAGTCAGCCCCGGCTGTGTGCCAGTACCTCCGCCGGCTCGCCGGAACCCCCAGCCTTCCGCCCGCACACCTGCACGCAGAACCCCCGCCTCACGTCTCCGCGGCTGCGGGCAGTCGTGCCTCCCCCAGTGCCTTGCCCCGCACCACCTACCGTCCCCGCACCACCTATCGTCCCCGGACCACCTATCGTCCCCGCACCCCCTCCACCGTGAACCCCGTAACCGTCCCCCCACCCTCCCGCCGGAAGGCATACGGCGCACCCCCGTGCGCCAACGCCACCTCCCGCACGATGGACAACCCCAGCCCCGACCCCGGCAGGGACCGCGCGTCCGCCGCCCGGTAGAACCGGTCGAACACCCGCGTCAGATCGTCCTCCGCGATCCCCGGCCCCCGGTCCCGCACCTCCACCCGCACCACCCCCGGCCGCGCCGGCCCCGCGACCCGGATCTCCACCGGCCCACTCCCGTCCCGGTCGAACTTCACCGCGTTCTCCACCAGGTTGGACACCGCCCGGGTCAGCATCCCCGGCCGCCCGTCCGTCGTGGTGTCGCCGCTCGCGGTGACGAGGATCTCCCGGCCCGTGCGCCGCCGCGCCGGCCCCGCCACGTCCTCGGCGATGTCCGCGAGGTCGACCCGCTGCGGCGGTTCCGTGTCGTACTGCCCGGCGGCGAGGTCGACCAGTTCGTTGACGAGGTCGGTGAGTTCGCGGGCCTCCTGGGTGAGGTCGGCGACGAGTTCCTCCCGGCTGCCGGGCGGCAGCTCGTCGATGCGGCGCAGCAGCGAGATGTTGGTGCGCAGCGAGGTGAGCGGCGTACGCAGCTCGTGCCCGGCGTCCTGGACCAGCCGGCGCTGGTCCTCCTCGGACTGGGCGAGCCGGCCCAGCATGCGGTCGAAGGCGCGGCCGAGCCGCCCCACCTCGTCGTTGCCCGCGACGGGCACCGCGATGCCGAGCCGCCGGGTGCGGGCGACGGCCTCGGCGGTGTGGGTGAGGACGACCAGCCGGCGGGTGATGCGGCGGGCCAGCCACCAGCCGAACAGCCCGGCCCCGACCACCACCGCCGCCATCAGGATCAGCGTGCGCCGCTGGAGGGCCCGCAGCAGGTCCTCGGTGTTGCTGAACTCCTGCGCGACCTGCACCGCGCCCCGGCCGCCGCCCAGCGAGACGGTCGCGACCCGGTAGACGTCGTCGCCGACGTCGACGTCCGCGTGCACGACCACCCGCCCCGCCGTCCGCGCACCGGCGATCCGGCGGTCGGGGCCGACCACCGGCAGCCCGGGGTCACCCGGGTCGAAGACGCTGCCGTCCGGCCCGAGCACCTGCACATCGGTCCGGGCGGGCCGCACCAGGTCGTGGCCGGGCGCGGCGGAGGAGAAGTCGTGCGGGGTCATCCGGTTCTGCCGGACCTCGCCGCGCAGGTCCTGGACGACCTCGTCGAAGACCGACTGCTGGTCCACCCGCACCAGCCGGGCCGCCGCGTTGTAGGACAGGATGCCGACCAGCACAGTGACCGTGGCGGTGACCGCGGCGAACGCCAGCGCGAACGTGGTCCCCAGCGACAGCAGCCGTAGCCGCCGGCGCGGGACCGGCGTGCCTGGCGCGGGGTCCGCGGCCACTCAGCCCTCCCGCAGCACGTAACCCACCCCGCGCACCGTGTGGATCAGCGGCGGTGCGCCGGGCTCGTCGAGCTTGCGGCGCAGATAGCCGACGTAGACGGCGAGGTTCTTGGAGCCGGGGCCGAAGTCGTAGCCCCAGATGCGGTCGTAGATCGTGGAGTGCTCCAGGACGACGCCCGCGTTGCGGATCAGCAGCTCGAGGAGTTCGAACTCGGTGCGGGTCAGCTCCAGCTCCCGGCCGCCGCGCCAGGCCCGGCGCGCCTGGGGGTCCATGCGCAGCCCGGCCGCCTCGAGCAGCCGTCCGGAGGGTTCCGGCTGCTCCACGGGCCCGGGCTCCGGCGCCGGGGTGACGGGCGCGGCCCGGCGCAGCAGGGCGCGCAGCCGGGCGAAGACCTCCTCGACGTCGAACGGCTTGACGACGTAGTCGTCGGCGCCCGCGTCCAGTCCGGCGATCCGGTCGGCGGTCTCCACCAGCGCGGTCAGCATCAGCACCGGTGTGCGGTCGCCCTCGGCGCGCAGCACCCGGCACACCTGGAGGCCGTCGATGCCGGGCATCATCACGTCGAGGACCAGCACGTCGGGCCGGCTGCGGTGGGCCTGTGCGAGGGCCTCGACCCCGTCGGCGACGGCCGTGACGCGGTAGCCCTCCAGGGTCAGCGCGCGCTCCAGCGCGTTGCGGATGGCACGGTCGTCTTCGGCGAGCAGAACGGTGTGCGGCACCCGCCCAGTGTGCCAACCCGGCGGCCCGCCCCGGATCCGCCGGGGGTTCCGGGCCACGCTTCTTACCCGTATCTCACCCGGCGGGCCGCAGCGCCGCCAGGCGCTCCTCGAAGGGGGTGACCTCCTCGAAGGTGTCCCGCCGTGGCAGCGGGCGGGCGGTGGACTGCCCCGCCATCAGCGCCGCCAGTTCCTTCCCCGCCCGCTCGACGCGCTCGTCCAGGCCCTCGGCGCCCCAGTCCTCGGAGGCGGCGTAGACGCCGGTGGGGACGACGACCGCCCGGAGGTAGGAGAAGAGCGGGCGCAGGGCGTGGTCCAGCACCAGCGAGTGGCGCGCCGTGCCGCCGGCCGCGGCGATCAGCACCGGCTTCCCGGCGAGGGCGTCGGGGTCGGTGACGCCCAGCGCGTCGAAGAACGACTTGAACAGTCCGCTGTACGACCCGGAGAACACCGGGGTGACCACGATCAGCCCGTCCGCCCCGGACACCGCCTCGAACGCCTCGGACAGCGCCCGGCCGGCAAAGCCGTTGGTGAAGGTGTGCGCGATCTCGACGGCGAGGTCGCGCAGCTCGATCACCCGGACGTCCGCGGGAGCGGGCTCCGGGGCGGTCGCGGCCGGGGCGGCCACCGCGGCCAGCCGGTCGGCGAGCAGCCGCGTGGACGAGGGCACGCTCAGTCCGGCCGATACGACGACGAGCCTCATGCGCGCGCTCCTTCCCGCTTGCTGTCCTGCGCGTCCTTCTGCCCGCCGTCCCTCTTCCCGGCGGCGGCCAGCAGCGATCCGTGGGTGGGGGCGTCCGGCACGCCGGCCGGACGGTTCCTGGCGAACTCCTCGCGCAGCACCGGCACGACCTCCTCGCCGAGCAGGTCGATCTGTTCCAGCACGGTCTTCAGCGGCAGCCCCGCGTGGTCCAGCAGGAACAGCTGGCGCTGGTAGTCACCGGCGTAGTCGCGGAACGACAGCGTCTTGTCGATCACCTGCTGCGGGGAGCCCACGGTCAGCGGGGTCTGCTCGGTGAACTCCTCCAGCGAGGGCCCGTGCCCGTAGACCGGCGCGACGTCGAAGTAGGGGCGGAACTCGCGCACCGCGTCCTGGGAGTTCTTCCGCATGAACACCTGACCGCCCAGGCCGACGATCGCCTGCTCGGGCGTGCCGTGCCCGTAGTGGGCGTAGCGGGCCCGGTACAGCTCGACCATGCGCTTGGTGTGGTCGGCCGGCCAGAAGATGTTGTTGTGGAAGAAGCCGTCGCCGTAGTAGGCGGCCTGCTCGGCGATCTCCGGCGAGCGGATGGAGCCGTGCCAGACGAACGGCGGTACGCCGTCCAGCGGGCGGGGCGTGGCGGTGAAGCCCTGGAGCGGGGTGCGGAACCGGCCCTCCCAGTCGACGACGTCCTCGCGCCAGAGCCGGTGCAGCAGGGCGTAGTTCTCGACGGCGAGGTTGATGCCCTGGCGGATGTCCTTTCCGAACCACGGATACACCGGTCCGGTGTTGCCGCGGCCCATCATCAGGTCCACCCGGCCGTCGGCCAGGTGCTGGAGCATCGCGAAGTCCTCCGCGATCTTCACCGGGTCGTTGGTGGTGATCAGGGTGGTCGCGGTGGAGAGGATCAGCCGCTCGGTGCGGGCCGCGACGTAGCCGAGCATGGTGGTGGGGGAGGACGGCACGAACGGCGGGTTGTGGTGCTCGCCGGTGGCGAAGACGTCCAGGCCCGCCTCTTCGGCCTTCAGCGCGATGGCGACCATGGCCTTGATCCGCTCGCGTTCGGTCGGCGTGCGCCCCGTGGTCGGGTCGGGGGTGACGTCCCCGACGCTGAAGATCCCGAACTGCATGGCGGCTCATCCTCCGGTTTGTTGACGGTTCAACTATACCCCGGGAACGACTCCCCCACCCCGCCTATTCCCCCGCCACGGGTACCCCGCCGGCCGGCCGCCTACGGCACCAGCGCCAGCCGCCCCCGCACGCCGCCCTCCGCCAGCCGCGCATGCGCCTTCACCGCGTCGGCCAGCGGATACGTCTGCTCGACCCGCAGCGTCAGCACCCCCTCGTCCACCAGCCGCACCAGCTCGGCCAGCCGGCCGCCGTCGGCGGACGCCTCCACCGCGGCCACCCGCACCCCGCGCCCGGCCGCCGGCTCCGCGCCCGGCATCACGCCCGCGTAGGCACCCCCGTCCCGCACCCACGCGACCGCCCTTTCACCGAGCACCGCCGCGTCCAGCACCGCGTCGAAGCTCCCCGCGTCCACGGCGCCGCCCGTGAAGTGCGCGGCACCGAGCGAACGCACGAGCTCCTCGTCGTCCTCCCGGGCCAGACCGGTGACGGTGACCCCCCGGTGCGCGGCGAGCTGGACGGCGTATCCGCCGACCGCGCCCGCGGCGCCGGTCACCAGCAGCGACGCACCCTCGGACAGCGTCAGCAGATCCAGGGCCTGCACGGCGGTCAGCGCGTTCAGCGGCAGCGTCGACGCGTGCACCGCGTCGGCCGTCCGCGGCGCCCGCGCCACCGCCTCCGCCGGTACGACGACGTACTCGGCGTGCGCGCCCAGCGGCTTCACCAGGCCGTGGTCGAGCGCGATCACCTCGTCGCCGGCGCTCCACGCGGTCGCCGGCCCGGTCGCGTCGACCGTCCCGGCGACATCCCAGCCGAGCCCGGTCACCTGGCCGGCCTCGCCGAAGACGCCCTGCCTCATCATCGCGTCGACCGGGTTCAGCGTCGTCGCCGCGACCCTGATCCGCACCTCGCCGGCCCCCGGCTCGGGCATCTCCACGTCGTCGATCCGCACGGCCTCGGGCCCGCCGAACGACGTCACGACTGCAGCACGCATGGCTGAAAACTCCCTCAATGTCACTCTTCGCCGCGGTTTCTCCGCGGCCGAGCACAACCCTAGGGAGAGCTACTATCAATAAGTAAGTAGTTACCTGGAAGTGCGTTTGTCTCCCGGAGGTGAGCCATGCCGACCATGACGGCGGCCCAGCGGCGCGAACAGGCCCGCGTCGCGTACGACGCGTTCATCCGGAACTGCCCCACCAACCAGCTCCTGGACCGCATCAGCGACAAGTGGGTCTCCCTGGTGGTCAGCGCGCTCGCCGACGGCCCCATGCGCTACAGCGACCTCGGCCGCAGGATCGCCGGCGTCAGCCCCAAGATGCTCACCCAGACCCTGCGCGCCCTGGAACGCGACGGCATCCTCACCCGCACGGTGACCCCGTCCGTCCCGGTCCGCGTCGACTACGCGCTCACCCCGCTCGGCTCCAGCCTCAGCACGCTGCTGAGCGCCGTGAAGGACTGGGCCGAGAACCACTTCGACGAGGTGCACGCGGCCCGCGAGCGCTACGACGCCGAACCGGCCCGGAAGGACTAGGGTCCTAGACGTCCCCCGACCGCAGCCGGGCCGCCTGCTCGGTGCCGAAGGCGGTCGTGCGCCGCATGTGGTCGACGAACAGCGCGAGTTCGGCGTCGTCCAGGTCCTCGAAGAGCGTCACCCAGCCGCTGCCGAACCGCTCCCACGTCCGCCCGAACTCCGCCGCCTTCTCCGGCACCGGCGCCACCAGCACCAGGCGCCGGTCCCCCGCGTCCCGCTCCCGCGTCACATAACCCGCCCGCTCCAGCCGGTCCACCAGCCGCGTCGCCGAGCCGGTCGTCAGCCCCGTCAGCTCCGCGATCCGTCCGGTGGTCACCGGGCCGCCCTCCAGCGTCAGCAGGTTCAGACACTGCAGATCGGTGGGGTGCAGCCCCAGACGATCGGCGAGGGCCTGGTTGAACAGGGCGTACGACGCCATGTGGCGCCGGGACACCACGGCCAGCTCCGCCATCAGCCGCGGCCGCGCGCTCCCCGGCATCCCGCACCTCCCAGTCCCGTCGAGCCCTTCGCCGTACCGCATGTATCCCCGGTGCGGGCCGCGGCAGGCGCCCTCCAACAGGTGACAGCGGGCGGCCGGGGCACGCGTGCGAAGCTGCGGGCATGCTGATCCTGCGCTCCGCCGCCCTGTTCGTCCTCGCCGCGCTCCTGGAGATCGGCGGCGCCTGGCTGGTCTGGCAGGGCGTACGCGAGCACCGCGGCTGGATGTGGGCGGCCGGCGGCGTGCTCGCGCTCGGCGCCTACGGCTTCGTCGCCACCTTCCAGCCCGACGCCCACTTCGGCCGGGTCCTGGCGGCGTACGGCGGCATCTTCGTCGCAGGCTCGATCCTGTGGGGCGTGGTCGCCGACGGCTACCGCCCGGACCGCTGGGACATCACCGGCGCCCTGGTCTGCCTGGCCGGGATGGCCGTGATCATGTACGCCCCGCGCAACGGCTGACGCCCCCGCCACCGCCCGGACGGCGCCGCTTATCCTGGCCGGGCACGGCCGGCCCCCGCGCCGCGCCCGGATGCGCCCGGTCCGCCCGATGATGTCCGATGACGCCCGACCGCCGAGGAGCAGTCCCCATGGCCACCGCCGTACCGCCCGCCGCGTCCCGCATCGCCGTCGTCACGGGCGCGAGCAGCGGCATCGGCGCCGCCACGGCCCGCCGGCTCGCGGAGGCCGGGTACCGCGTGGTGCTCACCGCCCGCCGCAAGGACCGTATCGAGGCGCTCGCCGAGGAGATCAACGCCGCGGGCCACGCGGCCACGGCCTACCCCCTCGACGTCACCGACCGCGCGGCCGTCGACGAGTTCGCGACGGCCTTCAGGACCATAGGCGTCCTCGTCAACAACGCCGGCGGCGCGCTCGGCGCCGACCCGGTCGCCACCGGCGACCCGGAGCAGTGGCGCACCATGTACGAGACCAACGTCCTCGGCACCCTCAACCTCACCCAGGCCCTGCTCCCCAAGCTGGACGCGAGCGGCGACGGCACGGTGGTGGTCGTCTCCTCCACCGCCGGCCACGCCACCTACGAGGGCGGCGCGGGCTACGTCGCCGCCAAGCACGGCGCCCACGCCCTCGCCGAGACCCTGCGCCTGGAGATCGTCGGCCGCCCGGTGCGCGTCATCGAGATCGCGCCCGGCATGGTCAGGACCGAGGAGTTCGCACTCACCCGCTTCGGCGGCGACGCGGAGAAGGCCGCCAAGGTCTACCAGGGTGTCGCCGAGCCCCTCACCGCCGACGACGTCGCCGACACCATCACCTGGGCGGTGACCCGCCCGCCGCACGTCAACATCGACCTGTTGGTGGTCCGCCCGCGGGCCCAGGCCTCCAACACCAAGGTGCACCGGGAGTCCTGATGACCGACGACCTCGAACAGCGCCGACTGGCCCTGGAGAAGAAGCGTGAGCGCTACGTCTGGTACTACCTCGGCTACTTCCTCTTCGGCATCCACATCGTCGCCTTCGTCATGATCTACGCGGTCACCCACGCGAAGTAGCCCGCGTCAGCCCTTCACGCAGACGACCTGCTTCAGCTTGGCGACGACCTCCACGAGGTCCCGCTGCTGGTCGATGACCTGCTCGATCGGCTTGTACGCGCCCGGGATCTCGTCCACGACGCCGGAGTCCTTGCGGCACTCCACGCCCCGCGTCTGCTCCTCGAGGTCCTTCGTGGAGAAGCGCCGCTTCGCCGCGTTGCGGCTCATCCGCCGGCCGGCGCCGTGCGACGCCGAGTTGAAGGACTTGGCGTTGCCGAGGCCCTTGACGATGTACGACCCTGTGCCCATGGAGCCCGGGATGATGCCGTACTCGCCGGAACCCGCGCGGATCGCGCCCTTGCGGGTCACGAGCAGGTCCATGCCGTCGTAGCGCTCCTCGGCCACGTAGTTGTGGTGCGCGCTGATCTCCGGCTCGAAGACCGGCTTCGCCTTCTTGAACTCCTTGCGGACCACGTCCTTCAGGAGCGCCATCATGATCGAGCGGTTGTACTTCGCGTACTCCTGCGCCCAGAACAGGTCGTTGCGGTACGCCGCCATCTGCGGGGTGTCCGCGATGAAGACGGCGAGGTCGCGGTCGACCAGGTTCTGGTTGTGCGGGAGCTTCTGCGCGATGCCGATGTGGTGCTCGGCCAGCTCCTTGCCGATGTTCCGGGACCCGGAGTGCAGCATCAGCCAGACCGAACCGGACATATCGGTACATACTTCAACGAAGTGGTTTCCTCCGCCCAGCGTTCCCATCTGCTTGGTGGCCCGCTCCTCACGGAACTTCACCGCGTCCGCCACCCCGCCGAACCGGCCCCAGAAGCCGTCCCAGCCGCCCGTCGCGAAGCCGTGCAGCCGGCCGGGGTCGACCGGGTCGCCATGCATGCCCCGGCCGACCGGGATCGCCTGCTCGATCTTCGAGCGGAGACGGGACAGGTCGCCCGGCAGGTCGTTCGCCGTCAGGGAGGTCTTCACCGCCGACATGCCGCAGCCGATGTCGACGCCCACCGCGGCCGGGCACACCGCACCGCGCATCGCGATCACCGAGCCGACCGTCGCACCCTTGCCGTAGTGCACGTCCGGCATCACGGCCAGACCCTTGATCCACGGCAGGGTGGCCACGTTCCGCAGCTGCTGGAGCGCGCCCTCCTCCACCGTCGCCGGGTCCGTCCACATGCGGATCGGAACCTTCGCGCCCGGCACTTCCACGTACGACATGACGACCCCATTCCCCCGAAAAACCGACAAAAGCCTTGAATCGCAAAACCGGCGCCAAGGTCGACGAAAAGGGATGACGGACCGGCGTCCACGGCAGTGCGTGCGGTACACATTGTCCGGGGAGACCGCCCCCCTGCGGCAACCGATTAACCAGCGGGGACACTGGGAGGACCGGCGGGCACCGTCCCCGCACCCACCGTCGAGAGGAGCCCGACCGTGCAGCGGAAGGCGTACGTAACCGGCGTCGCCGCGCTCCTGGCGGCCGTCCTGGCCGGCTGCACCGGCAGCTCGGACAGCGGCGGCCGGTCGGACGACTCCAACCCCGGCAGCGCCGGTGCGGCGACCCAGGAGGCCCAGCCCGGCAGGTACGCGACGCTCCCGGAGCCCTGCGGCGCGGTCGAGGAGTCGACGCTCGACGAACTCCTGCCCGGCATCGGCGAGATGCGCGACGAGGAGCGGCGCGAGAAGGCGTACGCGGGCGAGGCGACCCTCACCTACGACACCGACCGCAAGGTGGGCTGCCGCTGGAAGGTGGAGTCGGCGCAGGCCACCGACCACCTGCTGATCGACCTGGAACGGGTCGTCTCCTACGACAACGCCGTCAGCGACGACGCCAAGGCGCAGGAACTCTTCGCCGCCCGGCAGCAGTACGCGAAGCTGCCGGAACCCGCCGCGACCACCACGGAGCCCGGCGCCCCCTCCACCGAGCCCGCTAAGAAGGCGAGTTCGTCCCCTTCCTCCGGATCGCCCACCGGCTCGCCGTCCGCCACCCCCTCCGATCTCCGGCCCCGGCTGCTGGAGGACCTGGGCGACGAGGCGTTCCTCGACGACGAGCTGGGCAGCTCCGGTTCGACCGCTCAGCAGCGCACGGTGACTGTGGCGTTCCGCACGTCCAACGTGATCGTGACCGTCGAGTACGCGGAGCAGCCGATGACCGTCGGCATCGTGCCGGACAGCAAGGAATTGCAGGACAGGGCACGGGAACTGGCCTCCGAGTTGGCCGATTCCCTGGGCGGCTGAGCGCCCTTCGCGCCCTCCTCGCCCCTCCTGACGAAGCCCGCGAAGCAGGGCCGCGCGACCGGCTCACCGCGTACCGTGACCCCTCGGACCCGATCCGACCGCAGGGAACACGAGCGTCATGAGTGAAGGAACCATGCAGCGACGAGCAGAGCGAGAGCAGCCCGAGCGAGCCAAGCGCCTTACCCGCGTTCTTGTCGGCGCGGCCGTTGTCCCGGCGATGCTGATCGCCGCCGGCTGCTCCTCGGACTCCGGCTCCGACGACGGCAAGGACAAGGGTGCCGGCGCCTCCGCCTCGACGTCCGCGAGCCCGTCCCCGACGGTCCAGGCGGCGGCGTACAAGAAGCTGCCCGAGGCCTGCTCGGTGCTGTCGAAGAAGACCCTGGACGATCTGGCACCGAAGGCGAAGTCGGGCAAGGAGGGCAGCTCGGACGACGTCTCCACGCGCGCCAGCTGTTCCTGGAGCAGCCTGGACAACAACGGTGTGAAGGGCTCGCAGTTCCGCTGGCTGAATGTGTCGCTGCTGCGCTTCGACTCGGACACCACCCGGGGCGCGGGCGACAAGCTGGCCAAGGAGTACTACGACAAGCAGGTGCGCGACGCCCAGGGGACCGAGGGCGCGAAGGGCACCAAGGCCGAGCCGGTCACCGGGACCGGCGACGAGGCGACGGCCGTGCGCTACGACCTGAAGAAGAAGGAAGGCACCTTCAAGCAGCAGACGGTCGTGGCCCGGGTGGAGAACGTGGTCGTCACGCTCGACTACAACGGCGCCGGGCTGGCCGGTGACAAGACGCCGGACGCCGGCGATCTGCTGAAGGACGCGCAGAAGGCCGCCAAGGAGGCGGTGGCCTCGGTGACGAAGGCCAACGGAACGGGCTCGGCGGACAGTTCGCCGTCGCAGTCCGCGTCGGGCAAGGCGTCGTCCAAGCCGTCGCCGTCGGACTCGAAGCCCGCCTCCGACAAGGGCTGAGCCCTCTGAATCGGAACCGGCCACCCGTTCCCCGCACACATGTGCCACTCTGTTGCGCGCAACAACACGCATGGGGAGGGGAGTACGGGTGGCCGCGCCACTTCAGCTGACACGGACGCACCGGGTTCTCATCGGTGTGGTCGTCTTCGGAGCCGTGATCATCGCCGGGATCGGCTTCGCGGGTTCGTACGCGGCTGTCCGTGAACTCGCCCTGAAGAAGGGCTTCGGGGACTTCAGCTATGTCTTCCCGATCGGCATCGACGCCGGCATCTGTGTCCTGCTCGCCCTGGACCTGCTGCTGACCTGGATCCGCATCCCGTTCCCGCTGCTGCGGCAGACCGCGTGGCTGCTGACGGCGGCGACGATCGCCTTCAACGGCGCGGCCGCGTGGCCCGACCCGCTCGGCGTGGGCATGCACGGCGTGATCCCGGTGCTGTTCGTGGTCTCCGTGGAGGCGGCCCGGCACGCGATCGGGCGGATCGCCGACATCACCGCCGACAAGCACATGGAGGGCGTCCGCCTCACCCGCTGGATGCTCTCGCCGGTACCCACGTTCCTGCTGTGGCGGCGGATGAAGCTGTGGGAGCTGCGCTCCTACGAGCAGGTGATCAAGCTGGAGCAGGAGCGCCTGGTCTACCAGGCCCGTCTCCGCTCCCGGTACGGCCGCGCCTGGCGCCGCAAGGCCCCGGTGGAGTCCCTGATGCCCCTCCGTCTCGCCAAGTACGGCGTCCCCCTCGCCGACACGGCCCCGGCGGGCCTGGCCGCGGCGGGCATAGAACCGGCCCTGATCCCCCCGGCACCGGAGCACGACGCGGCCGCGGGCGGCCGTGCCGTCCAGGCACGGGGCGAAGCACCCGCCGGGGAGCAGCGCCTGCAACTCGAGGGCAACCAGGAACCGGAGTACCGGGACGACACCACCGGCAACCCCTGGCTGCACGCCCGCGACCCGCAGACGGTCGAGTACCACGGCGGCTACGACCCCACGTACGACCCCGACGAGGAGTACGCCCGCTGGTACGCGGAGCAGCAGCACGCCGAGCAGTACGAGGACCAGTACCAGGAGGAGCCGCCCCTCCAGGAGCCCTCTCCGGAGGAGACCGGCAGCTTCCCCATCCCCGTCGTCCCCGGCGGCCGCACCCGCGAGCTCGGCGAGGGCGGCGGCACCTCCGCGTCCGACCCGGACGAGGAGGCGTACTACCAGGTGTTCCGTCAGTCGATAGACGGCAGTTACCCCACGCCCCGCGTCCTGGGCGACAACATCGAGGCGACCTACGGCACCACGCTGAGCCCGAGCGCCCTGAAGGCCCTCGCCGAACGCTTCCAGGCGCGCCACACGGCGGAAATGGAAGAGGACCACATCGCGTAGCGCGCACACACGACGACAGACGACAGGGGGCGCCCGGTGATCACCGGGCGCCCCCTGTCGTCGTCCTGCCGCCTACTCCCCGAGCAGGGTCCGCACCCGCTCCTGCCCCACCGCCAGCAGCAGCGTGGGCAGGCGCGGGCCGGTGTCCCGGCTCACCAGCAGGCGGTACAGCAGTGCGAAGAACGACCGCTGGGCGGTCTTGATCTCCGGCGGCAGCTCCTTGGGCGTGGCGTCGGCCGGGAAGCCCGCCTGGACCTTGGGCACGCCGTAGACGAGGTGGGTGAGCCCGTCCAGCGACCAGTTGTCCGCGAGCCCGTCGAGCAGCAGGCGCAGCGACTGCCGCTCCTCGTCGCCGAGGGACTTCAGCAGCTCCGCGTCGGGCTCCGAGCGGACGATGGTGCGCTGGTCGGCGGGGACGTGGGTGTTGATCCACGCCTCGGCCTTGTCGTAGCGCGGGCGGGCCTCGTCGAGGGAGGTCAGCGGGTTCGCCGGGTCGAGGTCGCTGAGGATCCGCAGCGCCTGGTCCTCGTGCCCGGCGGTGATGTCGGCCACCGAGGCCAGCGTGCGGTACGGCAGCGGGCGGGGCGTCCGCGGCAGCTCACCGCTCGCCGTGCGCACCGCGCGGGAGTGCGCGGCGACGTCGGCGGGCAGGGCGGAGCCGTCGGCGACCTTGGCGTCGAGGCGGTCCCACTCGTCGTAGAGGCGCTGGATCTCCTGGTCGAAGGCGATCTTGAAGGACTGGTTGGGCCGGCGGCGTGCGTACAGCCAGCGCAGCAGCTGCGGCTCCATGATCTTCAGGGCGTCGGCGGGCGTGGGCACACCGCCCCGGGACGACGACATCTTCGCCATGCCGCTGATGCCGACGAAGGCGTACATCGGGCCGATGGGCTGCTTGCCGTGGAAGATCCCGACGATCTGCCCGCCGACCTGGAAGGACGAGCCGGGCGAGGAGTGGTCGACCCCGCTGGGCTCGAAGATCACGCCCTCGTACGCCCAGCGCATCGGCCAGTCGACCTTCCAGACCAGCTTGCCGCGGTTGAACTCGCTCAGCCGGACCGTCTCCGGGAAGCCGCACGCCGTGCAGGCGTAGGTGAGCTCGGTGGAGTCGTCGTCGTAGGCGGTGACCGTGGTGAGGTCCTTGCCGCAGTTGCCGCAGTACGGCTTGTACGGGAAGTACCCGGCCGCGCCGGAGCTGCCGTCGTCCTCGGCGGCGGCGCCGGAGCCCTCGGCGGCCTCCAGCTCGGCCTCGTCGACCGGCTTCTGCTGCTGCTTCTTCGCCGGGGCCTTCTTCGTGCGGTACTGGGCGAGGATCGCGTCGATGTCGCCGCGGTGCCGCATGGCGTGCAGGATCTGGTCGCGGTAGGCGCCGGAGGTGTACTGCTCGGTCTGGCTGATCCCGTCGAACTCCACGCCCAGTTCGGCCAGCGACTCGGTCATCGCGGTCTTGAAGTGCTCGGCCCAGTTCGGGTGCGGCGAGCCCTTGGGGGCGGGGACGGAGGTCAGCGGCTTGCCGATGTGCTCGGCCCACGACTCGTCGACCCCGGGAACGCCGGCCGGGACCTTGCGGTAGCGGTCGTAGTCGTCCCAGGAGATCAGGTGCCGGACCTCGCGGCCGCGGCGGCGGATCTCGTCGGCGACGAGGTGCGGTGTCATGACCTCGCGGAGGTTGCCCAGGTGGATCGGGCCCGAAGGCGAGAGCCCGGACGCGACGACGACCGGTTTGCCCGGGGCCCGACGCTCCGACTCCTCGATGACCTCATCCGCGAAACGGGAGACCCAGTCGGTGGTCTCGGTGCTCTGAGCCACGATCGGCACGTCCTTCTTTCTGCTCGGGCAGCCGGTACGGTCGCACGGCTGACCGCTTCATTCTCCCAGCCCGGCCCGTATCCGCGAAAATCGCTTTTCACGGCGTGGGATACTCGTCTGTCGTAGCAGTCCCACGAACCCGAGCAGAACGGCAGCCTCCATGGCCTCGGTCACGTCCCTCACCGACTCCGTCCAGCAGCAGCTCGCGTCCGCCCTCTCGGCCACCCGGCCGGAGGCCGCCGGCGCCGACCCGCTGCTGCGACGAAGCGACCGGGCGGACTTCCAGGCCAACGGCATCCTCGCGCTGGCCAAGAAGGCGAAGTCCAACCCGCGCGAGCTCGCGGCCGAGGTCGTCGCCCGCATCACCACCGGCGACCTGATCAAGGACGTCGAGGTCTCGGGACCCGGCTTCCTCAACATCACCGTCGCCGACCGGGCGATCACCGGGAACCTCGCTGCCCGGTACGCGGACGACGAGCGCCTCGGGGTGCCGCTGAACGAGAACGCGGGCATCACGGTCATCGACTACGCCCAGCCGAACGTGGCGAAGGAGATGCACGTCGGCCATCTGCGCTCCGCGGTCATCGGCGACGCCCTGCGCGGCATGCTCGACTTCACCGGCGAGAAGACGATCGGCCGGCACCACATCGGCGACTGGGGCACCCAGTTCGGCATGCTCATCCAGTACCTGTTCGAGCACCCGGGCGAGCTGGCCCCGCCCGAGGAGGTCGACGGCGAGCAGGCCATGTCGAACCTGAACCGGGTGTACAAGGCCTCGCGGGCGCTCTTCGACGCGGACGAGGAGTTCAAGGAGCGGGCCCGCAAGCGGGTCGTCGCCCTCCAGTCCGGCGACAAGGAGACGCTGGAGCTGTGGCAGCAGTTCGTCGACGAGTCGAAGGTCTACTTCAACTCCGTCTTCGAGAAGCTCGACATGGAGATCCGCGACGAGGAGATCGTCGGCGAGTCCGCCTACAACGAGGGCATGCCGGAGACCGCCCGCCTCCTGGAGGAGATGGGCGTCGCCGTGCGCTCCGAGGGCGCGCTGGTGGTGTTCTTCGACGACATCCGGGGCAAGGACGACCAGCCGGTCCCGCTGATCGTGCAGAAGGCCGACGGCGGTTTCGGCTACGCGGCGTCCGACCTGACCGCCCTGCGCAACCGGGTCGACGAGCTGCACGCGACGACGCTGCTGTACGTCGTGGACGTCCGCCAGTCCCTGCACTTCAAGATGGTCTTCGAGACGGCCCGCCGGGCCGGCTGGCTGAACGAGGACGTCACCGCGCACAACATGGGCTACGGCACGGTGCTCGGCGCGGACGGCAAGCCGTTCAAGACCCGTGAGGGCGAGACCGTACGCCTGGAGGACCTGCTGGACGAGGCCGTCCAGCGGGCCGCCGAGGTGGTGCGGGAGAAGGCGCGGGACCTCACCGAGGACGAAATCCGGGAGCGGGCCGCGCAGGTCGGCATCGGCGCGGTGAAGTACGCGGACCTGTCGACCTCGCCGAGCCGCGACTACAAGTTCGACCTGGACCAGATGGTCTCGCTCAACGGCGACACGTCGGTCTACCTCCAGTACGCCTACGCCCGTATCCAGTCCATCCTCCGCAAGGCCGGCGAGGTCCGCCCCGCTGCCCGTCCGGAGCTGGAGCTGCACGAGGCGGAGCGGGCCCTGGGCCTGCACCTGGACGCGTTCGGCGACACGGTCTTCGAGGCGGCCGCGGAGTACGCCCCGCACAAGCTGACGGCGTATCTCTACCGGCTGGCCACGCTGTTCACGTCGTTCTACGACAAGTGCCCGGTCCTCAAGGCCGACACCCCGGAGCAGGTCGGCAACCGGCTGTTCCTGTGCGACATGACGGCCCGCACTCTCACCAAGGGCATGGGCCTGCTGGGTATCCGGACCCCCGAGCGGCTCTGACCCCTCCGACGGCACACGCGACGCGGCCCGTCCTCTCCCCCGGTGGGAGGACGGGCCGCGCCCGGTTGTGCGGTGCCGGGTCCGGCTCAGCAGGCACCGCACCGCGACCGGAGCCCGGGTGGAGCTGCGCTACAGCGGGGAGTGCGGCGCCGGCTGGGCCCGGATGTACGCGACGCGCGTCGGCGACGGGCTGACGGTGACGGCGGGCGGACCGACCCGCCGGGCGCGCATCGCGGACGAGGTCGACGCGGCAGCGTACGTCTACACCGCCATGACCACGGCCCGTCCGGGAACGGTCCTGCGGGCCTGTTTCCGGCCCACCGCGGCCGCCGACAGCCGGCGGGAGTGCTTCGAGGCCCGCGTGGGCGGGGGTGCCCCGGTGAGCCCGGCGAGCTGAGGCGCCGCGTGCCGGCGGCCCGTCATTCCTGCAGGGTCGTGCCCTCCGGCACCCACTTCTCGCCGCCCAGCGGGAACTCGTACGCCGGGCGCCCGTTGTTGCCGCTGGTGCGGAAGGGGCGGCCCTTGTCGTCCACGGTGAGCGTGCCGCTGCGGGAGCCGCTGGACCACTTCAGCTCCAGGAACCAGCTGACGTCGTAGGCGGAGGCGTCGGCGGTGATGTAGTAGACCTCGGGGTCGGACTGGCTGACCGAGAACGGGAAGTCGTCGTGCCCGGCCTGCGGGGTCACGTCCGGCCGCGCGGCGTCGAGGGCGACGGTGAAGGAACGCGTGGGCACGCCCGCGCCGCAGCCGACGCCGGGGTGGCCCATCACGAAGTCGTTCCACGCCAGCGGCGACCGCTTGCCCGCCACCCGCACGGTGAGATCCTCCACGACCACCGTCCTGTCCGAGGTCCCCTGCACGGTGAGCTGCACATACTGCTCCCCCGAGGACACGGCCCCGAACGCGCTGACCCACGCCGGCGCGTCCTGCTCCACGGGCGGCGGTTTCACCTCGCTCGCCGGCCGGTTGACCAGATACCGCTGGAAGCAGGGGCTCTCCCAGGCGTACGGCTCGGTGTGCACGGTGAGCGGCACCCCGCTGTCCTCGTCGTCGGTGTCCGCCGCGGCGGCCCCGGCGGCCGGCGGGCTGCTCGTCTTCTTGTCCGCCGGGGCGGGGGTCTGGGACGGGGAGGCGGAGGCGGAGGAAGAGGAAGAGGGAGAGGCGGAGAGCGACGGTGTGGGTGTGACGTCCTTGTCGTCGACGGTCGCGGCCCCGACCGGCTTCTTGGCCGCGTCGCCGTCCGTCCCGCCGTCCGGCAGCCCCAGGGCGACCGTGATACCGACGACCACGGCGGCGACGGCGGTCCCGGCCAGGACGGCGGTACGGGTACGGCGCCGGGGGCGGGGTCCGGCGGACGCCTCTTCCGTCGGGGGTTGGGTGTACTGCTCCGGCGCTTCGGCGGCGGGTGCCGGTGCGGCGTTCCGGTCCGGCGCTTCGGCGGCCGCGGGTCCGGTGGTCCTCCCGGGCGCTTGCGTCACCGCTGGCGCGGTGTCCTGCTCCGGTGTCCGCGTCACCTTCTCCGGCGCATCCGCCGCCGGGGTCTCGGGCTTGCGTCTGCGTACCGCGTCCGCGAGCACCCACCGCCGGTGCAGTTCGACCAGTTCCTCGGGGCCCGCCTTGCAGAGCCGGGCCAGCCGCTCCACCGGCGCGTAGTCCGTGGGCACCGCGTCCCCGTTGCAGTACCGGTGCAGCGTCGACGTACTCATGTGGAGCCGCTTGGCAAGGACCCCGTAGCTCAGCCCCGACCGGTCCTTCAACTCCCGCAGGAGCGCTGCGAACTCCGCCGCGGGCATGCTTTCCGACACTGTTCCTCCTTCCCCCTGTCCCGTTCCGCCATTCCAGGGAACGGCCATTTCCCCAGGTCAGAGCGGTATGAGCGTTCCAGCGTCCCGGATCGTCCGCCGGATGTGGCGGCCGGGACGGATCCCCTCACAAGCTTTGGTCATCCAAGCACGCCGCTCCCGCCGAACGGTCGAGCGGCCCCAACTCGTGACGAGAAAAGAGAATTTGCCATGCGTGCCTCCCGCCTCCGCCTGATCGCCGCCGCCGGAATCACCCTCGCCACGCTCGCCCTCACCGCCTGCGAGGACGGCACGGGCACCAAGGACGAGGGCCCGGGTCAGTCGACCGACTCGGCGGCGACCGCGGACGGGTCCAAGAACTCACCCACGGACCCGGCGGCGGAGGGCACCGGTACGGGCAAGCCCGCCCAGGACGGCAAGGGCGGCGGCAACGGAGGGAGCGACGGCGGCAAGGACACGGACCAAAGCGCCGGTTCGCCGGCCGACTCCGGCGACCCGCAGTCCCGCGTCGCCTGCAACGGCTCCAACACCAGCGTCACCGCGAAGCCGGTCTCCCGCCCCGTCAACCACATGCTGATCACGGTGAAGAACACCGGGTCCAAGCTCTGCGACCTCACCTACTACCCGGTGCTCCGGTTCGACGAGATGCAGTGGGTGCCGCAGCCGGTCAAGGAGACCCAGCCGCAGGCCGTGGTGAGCCTCCAGCCGGGCGAGACGGGGTACGCGGCGGCCCTGCTGTCGGCCGCCGACGGCAGCGGCGACGGCGGCACCACCGGCCGGAAGCTCGCCGTCGGCTTCCAGGGCTCCACCCCGAACAGCGACGGCGGCCCGGCCGCGATCCCGTCCCTGCCGGCCGAGGGCGTCTACTACGACAGCTCGCTGGCGGTGACGTACTGGCAGCGGTCGATGGACGACGCCCTCAACTACTGAGCGGCCCGGCCGGGACGTGGACGCGCTCGCAGGCGCCGTATCCCCGACACCTCCGGGATCCCCGACATCCCCGGGATCCCCGACGTCTCCGGGCTCCCCGCAAAACACGAAGGACACGCCGTGGTCCGTCCCTCCCCCGCGAGGCTCTCCTCCGCAGGGGCGGACCACGGCGTGTCCGCGGTTGCCGCTCCACTCAGTCGCAGTAGGTGAAGAGCAGGCCGGAGTAGTCCCAGAACGCCGAGGGGCGGGTCGGGAACGAGGACGACACCACGACGTACGTCTACACGCCCATGGTCACGGCCCGCCCCGGCACGGTCCTGCGGGCCTGCTTCCTGCCGGCGTCGACACCGGCGGCCGCACCTGCATCGAGGCGCGCGTCGGCGCCTCCACGACGACCTCTCCAGCCGCGGGTCCCGCGGCCGCGTCCGTCCCTTACCGCGCAGCGTTCAGCTTCTGGGCCGCCTCGATCGCCCAGTAGGTCAGGATGTTGCGCGCGCCGGCCCGCTTGATGCCGGTCAGCGTCTCGAGGATCGCCCGGTCCCGGTCGATCCAGCCCTTCTCGGCGGCCGCCTCCACCATCGAGTACTCACCGGAGATCTGGTACGCCGCCACCGGCACGTCCACCGTGTCCGCGACCCGCGCCAGGATGTCCAGGTACGGGCCGGCCGGCTTCACCATCACCATGTCGGCGCCCTCCTCCAGGTCGAGCGCCAGCTCGCGCATCGACTCACGGACGTTCGCCGGGTCCTGCTGGTAGGTCTTGCGGTCGCCCCGCAGCGAGGAGGCGACGGCCTCCCGGAACGGGCCGTAGAAGGCGGAGGCGTACTTGGCGGTGTAGGCGAGGATCGCCACGTCCTCGCGCCCGACCCGGTCGAGGGCGGCGCGGATGACCCCGATCTGCCCGTCCATCATCCCGCTGGGCCCGACCACATGCGCGCCCGCCTCCGCCTGGACCTGCGCCATCTCGGCGTACCGCTCCAGCGTGGCGTCGTTGTCGACGCGGCCCTGCTCGTCCAGCACCCCGCAGTGCCCGTGGTCGGTGGTCTCGTCGAGGCACAGGTCGGACATGACGAGCAGGTCGTCCCCGACCTCGGCCCGCACGTCCCGCAGGGCGACCTGGAGGATTCCGTCCGGGTCGGTGCCCGGCGTCCCGAGGGCGTCCTTCTTCGACTCCTCCGGCACGCCGAACAGCATGATCCCGGAGATCCCGGCCGCCACGGCCTCGGCGGCCGCTTTCTTCAGACTGTCCCGCGTGTGCTGCACGACGCCCGGCATCGCCGCGATCGGCACCGGCTCGCCCGCCCCCTCGCGCACGAAGGCCGGGAGGATGAAGTCGGCGGGGTGCAGCCTGGTCTCGGCGACCATGCGCCGCATCACGGGAGTGGTACGCAGACGCCGCGGCCGCGCGCCGGGGAAGGATCCGTACGTCGTCATACCACCTACGCTACGCCCGCCCCGCCCGTGCCTTTGCCGACGCCGAGTCGGCGGCCCGGAGGCCATGTGCGGGCCTCCCGCCCCGGAGTCATGCTGGAGGAAAGGCCCCGAACGGCGGGTCCCTCCGTACACGCCTCACGGAGGACGCGATGACCACCACGCATCCCACCCCCGACCTGTTCGCCCTGTCGGAGATCCGCGGCCCCGTGCTGCGCCCCGGCGACGAGGGGTACGCCGAGGAGGTCACGGGTTTCAATCTGTCCGCCCTGCGCACCCCCGACGTGGTCGTCGCCGCGACCGGTGCCGACGACGTGGTGAACGCGCTGCGCTGGGCGTCGGCCACCGGCACCCCGGTCGCCGCCCAGGCCACCGGTCACGGGGCCAACTTCCCCGTCGACCACGGGTTGCTGATCAGCACCGCCCGCATGAGGGCCGTGGAGGTCGACCCGGGGCGGCGCACCGCGACGGTCGCCGCCGGCGCGAAGTGGGGGGACGTGCTGGCCGCGGCCGCGCCGCACGGGCTGGCCACGCTCAACGGCACGTCCACGGACGCGGGCGCGACCGGCTACCTCGCGGGCGGCGGTCTGCCGGTGCTCGGCCGGACGTACGGGTACGCCGCCGACCTGGTCCGCTCCTTCCGGGTCGCCACGCCGGACGGGCGGCTCCACGAGACGGACGGGACCAGCGAGCCCGAGCTCTTCTGGGCCCTGCGCGGCGGCAAGGGCACCGTCGGCGTGGTGACGTCCCTGGTCACGGAGTTGCTCCCGCTGCGCACGGTGCTCGGCGGCGGCCTCTACTTCCGCGGCGAACACGCCGAGGCCGTCCTGGCCGCCTGGACGGAGTGGACCCGCACGGTCCCGGAGCGGATGTGCAGCGCGTTCGCCGTCCTGCGCATGCCGCCCATCCCGCAGATCCCCGAACCGATCCGTGGCGGCTTCTGGGCCCGCGTCGCGGTCGTCTGGACCGGCGACCCGGCCGAGGGCGAGCGGCTGCTGGCCCCGCTCCGCGCGGCCGCGCCGGTGGCCGTCGACTGGGTGGAGGAGATGCCGTACACGGACATCGACCGCGTGCACCTGGACCCGCAGGATCCGCTCCCCGCCCGGGAGTCCTGCTCCCTGCTGCGCGAACTGCCCCCGCAGGCCCAGCGGGCCTTCCTGGACCAGGTGGGCCCCGACGCCTCCGGCAGCCCGATCCTGGTCGCCCAGATCCGCCACATGGGCGGTGCCCTGTCCCGCCCCGCGCGCACGGAGGACGCGATCTGCGCCCGCGACGCGGCCCACCTCCTGGAAGCCGTCGCGGTCATGGGAGCCCCGCCCGACGCCGAGGCCGTCGAACGCGCCACGGCGTCCCTGCACACGGCGATGTCCCCCTACGGCACCGGCCGCACGATGATCAACATCCACGGCACCCCCGGCGACGCGGCCGACCGGGCCCGCGCCTGGACCCCACAGGTCCACGAGCGCCTGCGCCGCGTCAAGGACACGTACGACCCGGCGAACCTCCTGCGCTTCGGCCACACGGTGTGAGAACCGCTGCCCACCTGGTCCGGGCCGGCCGGGAGAAGGCTCTGATCCTGCTCAAGATCCTTTACCTTGCTACCGGTCGGTAGATACGTTCGTTCCCGACCACAGAGGTGGACAACACCTCATAACTGAACAGAAATACGGGGACTCTGGCATGACCACCAGAATCATCACGAACACCGGGCGGCGCGGTGCCGCCCGGCGCACCGGCGCGATGCTCGTCGCCGCCGTCACCGCGGGCACCCTCCTCGCCACCGCCACCGGCGCCCAGGCCACGGAAGCCGCGGACCCCGCGGCACAGCGCACGGTCTCGGCGACCGCCACTCCGGCCGCCGAGGCACCGGAGTTCACCGCGGCGGAGCGGGCGCAGGGTGCGGTGCTCGCGCAGGGGATAGCCGAACTCGGCGTGACCGAGGACCAGTTCGCCGCCGCCCTGGACGTGGCCCTGACCAGGCCGGCTCCGGACCCGGATGCCCTGCGCACCCGTCTCGCCGCGCTCCCGGCGCGGCCGACGGCCGAGCAGCTCGTCCAGGCCGCCCACCCCGAGGACGGCGAGGCCCGGGCCGCGCTGCTGCCCCTCTTCGCCAACGCGGAGGTGCGCGCCGCCACCCTGGCCCGGCTCGCCCCGGCCGCCGCTGCCGCCCCCGGCGGGAAGCAGCCGATGATGGCCGCGATGGGGTGGTGGGACCAGACGAAGTTCGTCGTCAAGTGCAGTGCCGCCGTCGCCGCCGTGCTGATCAGCTTCGCGCCGGCCGGTTCCAGCATCAAGGTCGCCCGCGCGGTCGCCCTGTTCAAGCGGTACGGCGCGAAAAAGACGGCGAACATCATCTGGCGCTTCGTCAACGGCAAGCGCGTCGGTTCCAAGGAGCGCGAGGCCGTGAAGGCGTTCATCGGCATCTCCGCCATCTCGTCCGCGTGCGGCAAGTGAGGTGAGTGCAGTGACGATCGAGCATGTCGCCGTGATCGCTCTGGCGGTCGAGGTGGTGATCATGGTGCTGGCCCGGGTCGGCACCGAGCGTCGCCACTGGAACCACGCCAAGGGGCGCGGGCCCGCCCCGCTGAAGAGGGACGACGTCACCCTCGCGTCGGGGACGCTGTACGCGATCGCCGCGGTCGCGATGGTGGCGGGTGCCGTCGCCACGCCGGTCGAGCTCACGCTCGGGGCGGTCGGCACGTTCGCGCTGTTCGGCATCCTGCTTCCGGCGTTCGCCGCGAACGCCGTGCTGGTGCTGTCGACGCGGGGCAACCCCGGGGCGGTCACCGCGGGCCGGCGCGGGCTCGCTTTCGCGGTCGCCGCGGGAGGCGGTCTCCTGTCGGTCGGCCTCGTCTGACGAACTCCCGTCGGGCGTCCTCGTCCGACGAGCTCCCGTCAGGCGTCCTCGTCCGACGAGCTCCCGTCAGGCGTCCTCGTCCGACGAGCTCCTGTCGATCGGCCTCGTCCGACGAGCGCGCATACGGTCACGGACCCCGGTGCGGTGCACGGGGTCCGTGCCTTTTGGACCTGTAGAGCCCGCACCGTTTGGCTCTGCCCTTCGGGCCATGACTGCGCCAGGCTGGGAGAACCGTCCATCTCCCGGAGGGATCCTGTGAGTCTCGCGTTCCTGCTGACCACCCTGGTCGTGGTGGTCACGCCCGGCCCCGGCGTGGTGTACACCCTCGCCGCCGCGCTGTCCCACGGCCGCCGGGCGAGCCTGCTGGCCGCGCTCGGCGGCACGCTCGGCGTCGTACCGCACCTGGTGGCGACGATCAGCGGCCTCGCCGCGCTGCTGCACGCCAGCGCCGTGGCCTACTCGGTGGTGAAGTACCTCGGTGTCGGCTACCTGCTGTACATGGCGTGGACGACGCTGCGCGACAAGGACGCGCTGACCGTCGAAGCGGCAAAGACCGCGCCACCGCCCGCGCTCCGCGTGATCACCTCCGGGGTCCTCATCAACCTGCTGAACCCGAAGCTGACCTTGTTCTTCGTCGCCTTCCTCCCCCAGTTCGTGCCCGTCGGCACGCCCGGCTCCCTCGGCATCATGCTCCAGCTCGGTGCGGTCTTCATGGCTCTGACCCTGGCCGTCTTCGCCGTCTACGGCCTGTGTGCCGCGGCCGTGCGCGACCGCCTGATGACCCGGCCCCGCATCATGACCGGCATCCGCCGGGTCTTCGCCCTCTGCTTCGTCGGCATGAGCGCACGCATGGCGGTGGCCTGACATGCGCTTCCGGCACGCGGACGCCATCTGGTCCGACCACCCCCGCCTCGCGGCGGCCGCCCTGCACGCCACCGGCATCGGCCCGGCGGCCGACGTCGGCCCCCGCGTCGCGGAGTACACCGCCCGCGCCCTGACCCGGCTGGCCGGCGCCACCGAGGGCCAGTTCCCCGAAGTGCTCGCCTGGCGCCGGACGTTCACCCGGATGGGGCTCAAGCCGACGCAGTACCGGTGCGCCTCGGAGTCCCTGCTGCGGCGACTGCGCAAGGAAGGGACCCTCCCGCGCATCCACCCCGTGGTCGACCTGTGCAACGCGATCTCCGTCGCGTACGCCGTCCCGGTCGCCGTCCTCGACGCCGACCGCATCACCGGCCCGCTGCTCGAAGTGCGCCACGCCCACGGCGACGAGGAGTACACGACCTTCGGCGGCGCCATCGAACATCCCGCCCCCGGCGAGGTGACGTACGCCGACTCCGCCGGCCGGGCGCATGCCCGCCGCTGGACCAACCGGCAGAGCGGCCACTCCGCGGTCGGCGAGCACACCACCCGGATCTTCGTCGTGGCGGAAGCCGTGCACGACGGCGGTGCGGACACCGTCGCGGAGGCGGTGCGGACGATCGCCGCCGAACTCACCGCGCACTGGCGGACCGACCCCGTGACGGCCCTTCTCACCCCCTCCGCACGGGAGTGCACGTTCAGCGACGAGCCCCTGTCCGGCGCCCGGACACCGTAAGGGACGCGTGGCACCATGGGTGCGGTGAGCGAGCAGGAACGGCCGACGGCCGACGCGGCGGAGACCACCGCCCCGCCGGCGCCCGGCTCCGACTTCCTCTCGCTGTACGCCGGCGACGCGCCCGCGGGCGGTAAGGCGGACTGGCTGGCCCAGCGGCTGCGGCAGGCCATCACCGACCGCCGGCTGACCGTGGGCAGCAGGCTCCCGGCCACCCGGGTGCTCGCCGCCGAACTGCGCGTCTCGCGCGGCGTGGTCACCGAGGCATACCGGCGCCTGGCCGAGGACGGCCACGTCGAAGGGCGCCGGCGCGGCGGCACGGTGGTGGTCGCGGCACCCCCGGCAGCGGCACCCCCGGCCCAGGGCACGAAGCCCCCGCACCCCGGCGGTACGGCCCCACCCTCCCCCTTCGCCGGAGAACCCGACGCCGACGTCTTCGACGCGCTGCGCGCCGCCGACGCCCGCATCGACCTCACCCCCGGCCGCCCCGACCTCTCCGCGTTCCCCCGCACGGCCTGGCTGCGCGCCGAACGCGCCGTGCTCGCCGAACTGTCGGCCGCCGATCTCGGCTACGGCGACCCGCGCGGCGCCCCGCGCCTGCGCCGCGCCGTGGCCGACTGGCTGGCCCGCAGCCGCGGCATCAGGGTCGACCCGGACGGCCTCCTCGTCGTCGCCGGCATCGCGCAGGCGCTCACCCTGCTGACCCCCCTGCTGTCGGCGGACGGCATCACCGCTGTCGCGGTGGAGGACCCCGGCTCGCTCGGCACCCGCCAGCACCTGCGCAACGGCGGACTGGCCACCCCGCCGGTCCCGGTCGACGCCCACGGCCCACGCGTCGACGCGCTGCGCGCCACCGGAGCCCGCGCCGTGCTCCTCACCCCCGCCCACCAGTTCCCCACCGGCGTGGTGACCAGCGGCGAGCGCCGCCGCGAACTGCTGCGCTGGGCCGCGGACGGCGGCCTGATCCTGGAGGACGACTACGACGCCGAGCACCGCTACGACCGCCCGCCCGTGCCCGCGCTGCGCGCCCTGGTCACCGACGAGGTGCACTACATGGGCAGCGTCTCCAAACTCCTCGCGCCCGCGCTGCGCATCGGCTGGCTCCTGCCGCCGGCCCGCCATCTCAAGGCGCTGACCGACGCCAAACGCTTCACCGACCTGGGCAACGCCGTACTGCCCCAGCTGGTCCTGGCCCAGCTCATGGAATCGGGCCAGCTCGAGCGGCATCTGCGGCTGCTCCGCGCCCGCCACATCCGCCGCCGGGACGCGATGATCCACGCCGTGCAGGAGCATCTCCCGGGCGCGGTCGTCCACGGCGCGTCGGCCGGGCTGCACCTGACGGTCACGTACGCCCCGGACGTCCCCGACACCGACCTCGCCGCCGCGGCCCTCGCCCACGGCGTGAAGTGCCATCCCCTCTCCTGGCACCGCCAGCTGCCCGGCCCCCCGGGCCTGGTCCTCGGCTACGCGGCCGACCCGCCCGGCACGATCACCGAGGGCGTACGGACCCTCGGCCGGGCCCTGCGCGAACTGACCCGGCGCTCCTGAGTTCCGTAACGGCGCTCAAGCATGTGTCCAGGTTCCGTCTTGGTCTGTAACAGGCGCGTCCTAGCGCGCCGTTGGGCGAAACGCGGGCCGGACCGGGCGCCTCTAGGTGATCAGAAACGGCCGCCCGCACCAACGAGCGGGCCCCCCACTGACACTGAGGATGACACCATGCGCGTCAACAAGCTCACCATCGCCGCCCTGGCCGTCGTCGCGGGTCTCTCGCTCACGGCCTGCCAGAACGACGACGTTGCCGCCGCCGGCGACACGCCCGCCGCCTCCCCCACGACCGCCGGCACGGGCGGCCAGGACGGCCAGAAGGGCAACGACGCCTCCACGGGCGGCTCCGACGGCAACGACCAGGCACAGGGCTCGGTCGCCGGAACCGGCTCCAACCAGAACGGCGAGGTGGGAGAGTGCCGGACCGACGAGCTCGAGGTCACCGCGGTGGAGGGCGCCGGCGGGGACGACGAGGGCCTGGTCGCGGTGGAGTTCGGCAACGAAGGCGGCCGGGACTGCTCCCTCGTGGGGTACGCGGGCGTCGACCTGGAGACCGGCTCGGGAACGGTGTCCGCGGAGCGTACCGGCGAGGAGGCCGAGACGGTCATCCTCAAGGACGGTGAGTCGGTGTCCTTCGCCGTCAGCTACCCGATCAACAACTCGGGTGGCTCCGGCGTCAAGATCACCAGCCTGGTGGTGACCCCGCCGAACGAGACGAAGTCGGTCACCCTGGACTGGCCGGGCGGCGCTTCCCTGCCCGTGACGGACGGCTCCGGCTCCTCCGTGAAGGTCGGCCCGATGGGCAGCGCCGGCCAGGGCGGCTGACCACCATCGGCACGACAACTTCACCGACACCACATCGGCCAGGCCCTCGCCCCGGGAACGCTGGTCCCGGGGGGCGAGGGCCGACCCACGACCCCAACAAGGGTCCACAGCCGCTCCGCCCCCTTGAACAGGACCGGCGGACGGACAGAACAACTTGAGGACAGTCCAACAGAGCGTCAGTCAGTGCCCGGGTCACGACCACCGGAACCCGAGTATCAGCATCAATGTCAGTGCCGGCGGCTACGGTGCCGCGCATGAACGAGACGACCGGTGACGACCGCGCCTTCCCTCCCGCCCTCGCCGAACTGGCCCGCACGGGGGTCGACTACGCCGACGGCGAGGGCATCGACTTCGAGCCCTATGACGCCTTCGAATCGGCCGAGGAGACCACGGACTGGCTGCGCAAGTGGACGGGGAACCCGGACCTCGACGGCGACGCCTACCGGGTCTTCGGGCAGGACGGCACCGGCGGCCTCGCGGCCCTCTGGCGCGTGCGGCCCGGCCGTCCCCTCGCCGAACAGCCCGTGATCTTCCTGGGCTCGGAGGGCGAGCGCGCCGTGGTGGCCGGGAACCTCTCCGACTTCCTGTGGATGCTGGCCGACGGCTGCGGCCCCCTGGAGGCGGTCCTGGACGAGGACCGCGAACTGCGCCCCGACGCGGCGCTCACCGCCCTCGCCGAACGCCACGCCACCACCCCCCGCAGGCCGGCCCACGCCATCCTCACCGAGGCCGCAAGCGAGTTCCCGGCCTTCTCGGACGACATCGACGCTCTCTGCCGCTGAGGTCACTGAGCCCCGTCACCAGAAGCGGGCGACCTCCAGCTCGGCCCACACGGTCTTGCACGGCACCGGCCCTGCCACCACCCCCCAACGGTCCGCCAACTCCCCCACCAGCACCAGCCCGTACCCCGACTCACCGAGCTCCGGCACGGCACTCCCCCGCACCGGCAGGCTCTCACCCTTGGCGTCGGTCACCTCGATGCGCAGCACCCCGCACGTGGTGACCGTGAGCGCGAGCCGGAAGCCGCGCCCGGGAACCCGGCCGTGCGCGACGGCATTGGCGGCCAGCTCGGCAACAATCAGCCGGGCCGGATCCAACGGCACGCCCCACCCCTCCAGTTGCTCGGTGGCGAACAGCCGAGCCAGCCGGGCACCCCGGCGCGTGGCGGAGAGGGGCACGGTGAACTGGTGGAGCGGGGTGCGGGGTACGGCGATTCTTTGATCCATGTCACTCAGGGTGTTCACTCGCGTTCCCGCTGTGAAGGCGGTGGACCCGTGCGACCGAGGGCTGTCCGGCCCGTCCCTCAGGGCAAGGGCAGCGCCAAGCACGGCAACCGCGCGTGACGCAGATGCTGTCCGCAGCCATGGACACACAAGGTGAACGTCTCGGGCCCCGGCCGCCCCGCCGTCTCGTAGCCGTCGAGAACGCGCTCGACCCGCTCCCACAGCCGCACCGGACCCCCCTCCCGCACCCGCCAACCCCCGTCACCGTCCGGCGTCAGCGCGGCGGCCGACCCGCTCGCCACGTCGATCAGATGCACCGCGTCGCCGACGGTGGCCAGTTGGGCACCGGGTACGGCGCTCTGTACGAGGAAGCGCAGATGGAAGGCTTCCTCGCTCCCGGTGGTGATCCGCTCGGGCCCGTACCGGGCGACCCGCATCTCTCTCGGCAACCCCGCCGCCCAGTGGGCGGGATTACCAAAGGCCAGCGCAGCGTGCGTGCGCGCCGCCATGAAGGAGACCGTACCGCCGAGCAGTTGCCCCTCGGCGGTGCCGTCCCCGGCGACGGTGAGCAGGACGCGGGCGTACCCGTACAGCCAGCCGGAGAGTGTCAGCAGGATCTTCCCGCCCGGCCGGGTCTGGGCGACCAGGGCCGGGGGCACGGCGCGGAAGGAGCAGGCCGCGACGATCCGGTCGAACGGGGCCTCGGGCCAGTACCCGTACAGCCCGTCGGCGACCGCGAGGGTGGGCGCGTAACCACAGCCGTGCAGCGCGCTCGCGGCGCGTTCCAGCCGGCGCGGATCCACCTCGACGCTCGTCACACCGGCCGACCCGAGACGTTCGCAGGCGAGTGCCGTCGAGTACCCCGTACCCGTGCCGATCTCCAACACCGTGTGCCCTTCCCGGACATCGGCGTCGGCCCACATCCGCACCACGAGCGACGGCAAGGTGGAGGACGAGGTCGGGGCCCCTCCGTACCGCTCGACCGGGTTTTCCCACTCGGGTTCCTCACCGTCGAACTGCGTGATCAGCGTGGTGTCGGAGTACGCGGCGGCCAGCCAGCGCCCGCGATCGAGCGCGGCGGTGACCGGCTGCCACACGGCCAGCCCCCGCCCGTCCCGCTCCCCACCGGCCAGGTAGAACCCAGGCACGAACCGATGCCGCGGCACCGAATCCACGGCCGCCCGCCAGCCCGGATCGTCCAGCTCCCCACGTACGGCAAGCTCCTCCACCATGACCGCACGCAGCCGCGCGGCATCGGTCTCGAGGTCTACGGGCAACGCCATGGACGGCCCTTCCTTTCACCTGGTTTCACCACGCATTGTGCTCGCGCGCGTGCAGACTGTGCATGCGATCAGCTCGTACAAGCGGCGGCTGTACGCCAGGTGGGCCGGTTTCTGTCCGGGCTGCCCGGGGTGACCGGGCGCGGGCGGCCGGAGTTGGTCCGGGGAAGGACGCGCGCGACGGGAGGCGGCGTACATGAGCGGGTGGGAAGCAGGTCTGGACGACGAAGAGGCCGGTGCCGTGATGCGCACCGTCACACGGCAGTTGAAGCTGTGGCGCGAGGCGGCCGGCCTCACCCAGGCGGAGCTCGGGGCGGCGATCAAGTACGGGGAGGAGATGGTCTCCTGCGTGGAGCGGGGGCGACGGATCCCCCGGCCCGAGTACTTGGACGCGGCGGACGAAGTCCTGGGCGCGGGCGGCAAGATCGCCGCGATGAAGAAGGACGTGGCGGAGATCCGGTACCCGAAGAAGGTGCGGGACCTGAAGAATCTGGAGGCGGAGGCAACCGAGCTGTGCGCCTACAACAACTCCGTCATCCACGGATTGCTGCAGACCGAGGAGTACGCACGGGCAGTGCTCAGCGCCCGCCGCCCGCCGTTCACTGTCGACCAGTTGGTACAGCAGGTGTCGGCCCGCCTGGCGCGACAGGAGATCGTCAGCGACACGACAGGCCAGGCGGCCTTCAGTTTTGTCCAGTGCGAGTCGACGCTTCGGCGGCCCATCGGGGGCAAGATGGTGATGCGTGGGCAACTCGAACGGCTGTTGGAAGTCTGCGCGTTCCGCAACGTCGACCTTCAGGTACTGCCGCTGAGCCGAGAGGAGAATTCGGGGCTCGACGGCTCGTTCCGGCTGCTCAGGCTCGGGGACGGCACCACGGTCGGTCATGTCGAGGTGGCGCACATCAGTCGCGTGATCACGGAGCCGAAAGAGGTGCAGCTCCTGGACATCCAGTATGGAATCATCCGGGCACAGGCTCTCAGCCCACGGGAGTCGATGGCCCTCATCGAAAAAGTGCTTGGAGAGACATGAAGCTGGAGTGGATAAAGAGCAGTTACAGCACGTCCAGCGGCCCCGACTGCGTCGAGGTGGCCACCCCGGACGAGAGTCACGTCCTCGTCCGCGACTCCAAGAACCCCGCAGGCCCTCGCCTCGACCTCACCTCAGCCGCTTGGTCGGCCTTCCTGCCGTACGCCTCCGGGCGCTGACATCGCAAACACACGTGGCCCACACCCCACTACATACGTGCGGGTCACGTCTGCGTCAGCGGACCACGCCATGCGGTGACCAGCAGTGTGTCGGCCGCTCGCGGTCCTTGCCCGGCGGGCAGAAGGGCGCCGCTGATCCGGGTGAAGCCGGCTTCGTCGAGGAGTTTGGTCCACACGTGCTCCTGAAGCACCCAGCGGCGCATCGTGGCCGGCCCCCCGTCCGGGGTCCGGGCCGGAATGTCGGCGTGCTCCACGTCGGGCTGAGCGGGCGCACCGCCGAGGTAGTGGGCGAGTGTGGAGAACACCAGCCGTCCGCCCCGCCGCAGCACGGACGCCGCCACCGGCAGCAGCTGACGCGGCTCGGTGAAGTCGACCGCGCCGAACACGCTGTAGAGCACGTCGTACGTGCCGGGCGCCGCCCGCAAGTGCTCCACGACGTCTGACCGCACCAGTTGCAGGCGCGGCGCGAGGTGGCCGTACAGGTCCGTGGCCATCGTGTGCTGAGCGGGTGAGGCGTCGACGGCGACAATCCGGGCGGGCCGGTGGTGGACGGCCAAGTGGGCGGCGTGCCGGGCGGCGCCCGCGCCGAGGTCGGCGACGCACAGTCCGGACAGATCACCGAGGATGTCCGGACCGGGCCCGCAGTCCTGG
This sequence comes from Streptomyces speibonae, assembly GCF_984686075.1. Classification (NCBI taxonomy): domain Bacteria; kingdom Bacillati; phylum Actinomycetota; class Actinomycetes; order Kitasatosporales; family Streptomycetaceae; genus Streptomyces; species Streptomyces speibonae. Next base: position 3,584,316 of record NZ_OZ480260.1, read on the forward strand.
CCCCAGGCCCACCGGAACGTGTCGGGCACGGTCCGGTCGGTGGCGTGGCGCGTGCGGCCGTAGTGGTGCCACAGGTCTGCGGAGGTAGGAGCTGTCACTCGCCCCATGGTGGCGGGCACAGCCTCCAGGAGGGCCGGTTCGCGGGAATCCGCACACCGCCGTGGCCCGAGGCTGAACGGGGACCCGAGGACGAGGAAGGGCGCCCCCGGAAGGGCGCCCCGTGTCACCTCACGTCGTGGACCGGCGTCTGCGTGCACCCGGCCGACGCTCGCTCGGCCGGGTCACCGGGTCGCCCGCGTCGATCGCGGCCGCGCGGCGGCGGGCGCCGAAGTCGGCCAGGGCCTCCGCCAGCTTGTGGACCGACGGCTCGGGAGCCATCACGTCGACGCGCAGGCCGTGTTCCTCGGCCGTCTTCGCCGTCGCCGGGCCGATGCAGGCGATGACCGTCACGTTGTGCGGCTTGCCCGCGATGCCGACCAGGTTGCGGACCGTCGACGACGAGGTGAACAGCACCGCGTCGAAGCCGCCGCCCTTGATGGCCTCCCGGGTCTGCGCGGGCGGCGGCGAGGCGCGCACGGTCCGGTAGGCCGTGACGTCGTCCACCTCCCAGCCCAGCTCGATCAGGCCCGCGACCAGCGTCTCCGTGGCGATGTCGGCGCGCGGCAGGAAGACGCGGTCAATCGGGTCGAAGACCGGGTCGTAGGGCGGCCAGTCCTCGAGGAGACCCGCCGCCGACTGCTCGCCGCTCGGCACCAGGTCCGGCTTCACGCCGAAGGCGATCAGCGCGGCGGCCGTCTGCTCGCCCACCGCGGCGACCTTGATGCCGGCGAAGGCGCGGGCGTCGAGGCCGTACTCCTCGAACTTCTCCCGGACCGCCTTCACCGCGTTGACCGAGGTGAACGCGATCCACTCGTAACGGCCCGTCACCAGGCCCTTGACCGCCCGCTCCATCTGCTGCGGGGTGCGCGGCGGCTCCACGGCGATCGTCGGCACCTCGTGCGGCACGGCCCCGTACGAGCGCAGCTGGTCGGAGAGCGACGCCGCCTGCTCCTTCGTGCGCGGGACGAGCACCTTCCAGCCGAACAGCGGCTTGGACTCGAACCACGCCAGCCGGTCGCGCTGGGCGGCGGCGGAACGCTCACCGACCACGGCTATCACCGGCCGGCTGCCCTCCGGGGAGGGCAGCACCTTCGCCTGCTTCAGCGTCTGCGCGATCGTGCCGAGCGTCGCCGTCCAGGTGCGCTGCCGGGTCGTCGTACCGGCGACCGTCACCGTCAGCGGGGTGTCGGGCTTGCGTCCGGCGGACACCAGTTCGCCCGCCGCGGCGGCCACGGAGTCGAGCGTGGTGGAGACGACCACCGTGCCGTCCGACGCGCCGACCTCGGTCCAGCACCGGTCGGACGCGGTGAGCGCGTCGACGAACCGCACGTCCGTGCCCTGGGCGTCGCGCAGCGGCACACCGGCGTACGCGGGCACGCCGACCGCGGTGGCGATGCCGGGCACGACCTCGAACGGCACCCCGGCCGAGGCGCACGCCAGCATCTCCTCGGCGGCGTACGCGTCGAGCCCGGGGTCACCGGACACCGCACGCACGACCCGCCTGCCGCCCCGCGCGGCCTCCATGAGAAGATGTCCGGCATCCCTCATCGCGGGGACACCGGCGGTTGTTGACGCGCCGTCAACGACCGTCAGCTGGGGCGTGCCCGTGCCCGGCACCGACGGATCGGCGTCCGTGTGCACTTCGGCGACGCCCTGCCTGGCGTGCGTCCGCACGACGTCGAGCACGTCCTGCTCGGCGACGAGGACGTCCGCGTTCGCCAGCGCCTCCACGGCGCGCAGTGTCAGCAGTCCCGGATCCCCGGGTCCGGCACCGAGGAAGGTGACGTGCCCGTGTTCCGGAGGGGCGGGAAGGGTGGTGGGGCTCAATGTGCTCGCTCCCCCATCAGACCGGCCGCGCCCTGCGCGAGCATCTCGGTGGCGAGTTCGCGACCGAGCGCCATCGCCGCCTCGTGCGTCTCGGGCACGGGACCGGTGGTGGACAGCTGCACCAGCGTGGCACCGTCGGTCGAGCCGACGACACCCCTCAGGCGCATTTCCTTGACAGACTGCCCGTCGGTCAAGAGGTCGGCCAGCGCCCCCACAGGTGCGCTGCAGCCGGCCTCCAGGGCGGCGAGCAGTGACCGCTCGGCCGTCACGGCGGCCCGCGTGAACGGGTCGTCGAGCTCGGCGAGCGCGGCGATGAGGTCCGCGTTGTCCGCGGTGCACTCGACCGCCAGTGCCCCCTGGCCGGGGGCGGGCAGAATCGTGTCGACCGACAGGAAGTCGGTCACTTCGTCGCTGCGTCCGATCCGGTTCATCCCGGCGGCGGCCAGCACCACGGCGTCCAGCTCGCCCTTGCGGACGTACCCGATGCGGGTGTCGACGTTGCCCCGGATCGGGACGGTCTCGATCTCCATGCCGCGGGTGCGCGCGAACGCGTTGAGCTGCGCCATACGGCGCGGCGAGCCGGTGCCGATGCGGGCACCGCGCGGCAGGTCGGTCAGCTTCAGCCCTTCGCGCGTGATCATCACGTCGCGCGGGTCCTCACGGACCGGAACGGCCGCCACGACCAGCTCGTCGGGCTGTGTGGTCGGCAGGTCCTTCAGCGAGTGCACCGCGAAGTCCACCTCGCCGCGCGCGAGGGCCTCCCGCAGCGCGGCCACGAACACCCCCGTGCCGCCGATCTGCGCGAGGTGTTCGCGCGAGACGTCGCCGTACGTGGTGATCTCGACGAGCTCGACGGGCCGTCCGGTCACCTGGCTCACGGCATCCGCCACCTGCCCGGACTGGGCCATGGCGAGCTTGCTCCGCCTGGTCCCCAGCCTCAGTGCCTTCTCAGTCATCCCGGCCCTCGGCTCTCTGCGTTCTTCTCGGTGCTTTCCTCGGCGCGGGAGACGGAGGCCACCGTCTCGGGGTCGAGGTCGAACAGGGTGCGCAGCGCGTCGGCGTACCCGGCGCCGCCGGGCTCGGCCGCGAGCTGCTTGACCCGTACCGTCGGCGCGTGCAGCAGCTTGTCGACCACCCGCCGCACGGTCTGTGTGATCTCCGCGCGGTGTTTGTCGTCCAGGCCGGGAAGCCGCCCCTCGAGACGGGCGATCTCTCCGGCCACCACGTCGGCCGCCATGGTGCGCAGGGCGACGACGGTCGGCGTGATGTGCGCCGCCCGCTGTGCCGCCCCGAACGCGGCGACCTCGTCGGAGACGATACGCCGGACCTGGTCCACATCGGCAGCCATCGGAGCGTCCGCGGACGCCTCCGCGAGCGATTCGATGTCGACCAGCCGGACGCCGGCCAGCCGGTGCGCGGCCGCGTCGATGTCGCGCGGCATCGCCAGGTCCAGCAGGAAGAGCAGGGGCTCGGGGCGGGGCGGCTCGGCCACCGGCTCCGGGCGGCGCCGCTCGGGGATCCGGCCGGCGGTGGAGGCGGTCGCGGCCAGCGCGCCGATCAGGTCGGCGTCGGCCTCGGGGCCGCCGCGGCCGGTGCGGCGGCGGTCGACGGTCGCGCCCGTGGCCCAGGCGGCATGCTGCTCCAGCGTGGCCGCGTCCATGCCGGCGACGGCGGCCTCGCCCATCACGGAGAAGCCGGGGGGCACGGAGGCCAGGTCGAGCGGGCAGTTCTCGTCGGTGCCGGCAGCGGCGGACTGCCGGACAGCCCCGGCACCGGCGGACGCGGACGGCTGAGACGCCACCGCACCGGCAGGAGCGGACGGCTGGGGAGCCCCGGCACCGGCAGGAGCAGACGGCTGAGACGCCACCGCACCGGCGGAGGTACGCGCCTCGGAAGCCACCGCACCGGCGGACTCGGGCGACTGAGGGGCCACCGCACCGGCAGGAGCGGACGGCTGGGGAGCCCCGGCACCGGCAGGAGCAGACGGCTGAGACGCCACCGCACCGGCGGAGGTACGCGCCTCGGAAGCCACCGCACCGGCGGAGGCGGGCGACTGAGGAGCCACCGCACCGGCGGAGGCGGGCCGCACGTGGGGCTCGTCGGCCACCTCGTCGAGGTCGACGACGACCGGCTGCCCTCCGGCGCGGCTCTCGACGCCCGACGCGATCGCGTCGGCCGTAAGGACGAGCCCGGTCGCGCCGGTGCAGGAGACGACGACGTCTGCACGTGTCAGCTCGAACGGCACCGATGCCATCGGTACCGCGCGGGCCAGCACGTTCGTGTCGTCGGCCGCCGTGAGAATATCGGAGAGCCGCTCGGCGCGGTCGGGCGTGCGGTTGGCGACGACGACCTCGGCGACACCGGCCCGCGCGAGCGTGGCCGCGGCCAGCGAGGACATCGAACCGGCGCCTATGACCAGGGCCTTCTTGCCGTGGGCCCAGTTCTCGACGGGCCGCCCGGCGGCGAGCTGCTCCAGTCCGAAGGTGACCAGCGACTGCCCGGCGCGGTCGATCCCGGTCTCGGAGTGGGCGCGCTTGCCGACCCGCAGCGACTGCTGGAACAGGTCGTTCAGCAGCCGGCCCGCGGTGTGCGTCTCCTGCGCCCGGGCCAGCGCGTCCTTGATCTGGCCGAGGATCTGCCCCTCGCCCACGACCATCGAGTCCAGCCCGCAGGCCACCGAGAACAGGTGGTGGACGGCCCGGTCCTCGTAGTGCACATAGAGATAAGGAGTGAGCTCCTCCAGACCGACCCCGCTGTGCTGGGCGAGCAGCGTGGACAGCTCGGCGACACCGGCGTGGAACTTGTCCACGTCGGCGTACAGCTCGATGCGGTTGCAGGTGGCGAGGACCGCGGCCTCGGCGGCGGGCTCCGCGGCGACCGTGTCCTGCAACAGCTTGGTCTGGGCGTCCGCGCCAAGGGTGGCCCGCTCCAGCACGCTGACCGGCGCACTTCTGTGGCTCAGTCCGACGACGAGGAGACTCATGCCGGCATCACGGCGGGTACGTCCCCGTCGGGCCCCTGGTCGGTGGCGGACTGCTTGCGGGGGGCGGCGGGGGCGACGGCGGTGTCGGCCGCCGCTTCCTCACCGGCTTTGCGCTGCTCGTGGAAGGCGAGGATCTGCAGCTCGATGGAGAGGTCCACCTTGCGCACGTCGACGCCGTCCGGCACGGACAGCACGGTCGGCGCGAAGTTCAGGATGGAGGTGACACCGGCGGCCACGAGCCGGTCGCAGACCTGCTGGGCGGCGCCGGCGGGGGTCGCGATCACGCCGATCGAGACCCCGTTGTCCGAGATGATCGACTCGAGCTCGTCGGTGTGCTGCACCGGGATCCCGGCGACGGGCTTCCCGGCCATCGCGGGGTCGGCGTCGATCAGCGCGGCGACCCGGAAACCGCGGGAGGCGAACCCGCCGTAGTTGGCGAGGGCGGCGCCGAGGTTACCGATACCGACGATCACAACCGGCCAGTCCTGGGTGAGGCCGAGTTCACGGGAGATCTGGTACACGAGATACTCGACGTCGTACCCGACGCCCCTGGTCCCGTACGACCCCAGGTAGGAGAAGTCCTTGCGCAGCTTCGCGGAGTTGACCCCCGCCGCGGCCGCCAGCTCCTCCGAGGAGACCGTGGGCACCGAGCGCTCGGAGAGCGCGGTCAGGGCGCGGAGATACAGCGGAAGCCGGGCGACGGTGGCCTCGGGAATCCCTCGGCTGCGGGTCGCCGGTCGGTGAGTTCGGCCAGTTGCCACGGTGCTCCTGCGGGTAGAGCGGGGCTTCAGGCGGTCACAGATCAGGTCATACGTCGAGCCATACGCCCTCGGACCGCCCCGTCGAATGCAGGCTATGTCTTTGTGAACGCGTGCACAAAGATTGTGTCCGATTTGCCCGGCCAACGTGACCGGGGTCACGCGCCCCCGGCGCACTGCGCTGGAACCGGCGCATGAGCACCGCCATTCCTTCTCTTCTGGGGGCAAAACCGCACACGCTCCTCTGTGAATCCCGCCCCCGAGACCAAACCGCCATCGATCCTAAGCGACTTTCCGGCCAGTTTGTACTGGCCGGTCAGTCCCCGAGCGCCCTGCGGAGCCGGTCCTCGTCGACACGCCAGAAGGTGTGCTGACGGCCATCGACGAGCACCACGGGGATCTGCTCCCAGTACAGGTCGTACAGCTCCCGGTCCTCGGTGATGTCCTTGCGCTCCCACGGAACGCCGAGTTCCGTGCACACCTTCTCCACCACCACCTGCGCGTCGTCGCACAGATGACAGCCGGGCTTGCCGATCAGGGTGACGAGCCGGTCCCGCGGAGCGGCCGGAGTGTTGCGGCGGAAGAGAGGGCTCATACGGGCCATTGTCGCGCGCTTCGTAACGCCGCCGCCCCGGAGAGTTCACGACGTTCGAACCCGGCGGATCCGGAACCCGCCGTCCGGACTGGCTATGCTCACGCCATGGCCGCTCTCGGATGGCTCACTCCCCGTAGGCGCTCCGCCACGGCGCGGAGCGTGTTGGCAGGCGAGGCCTCGGCGGAGGCAGCACGCAAGTCCACCCAGGACCTTGCCGAACGCGAACCGGAGTTCCCGGTACCCGGCGACGAACGGGCCGCCGCGTTCTTCGACCTGGACAACACGGTGATGCAGGGCGCCGCCCTGTTCCACTTCGGCCGGGGCCTGTACAAGCGGAAGTTCTTCGAGACGCGCGAGCTGATGCGGTTCGCCTGGCAGCAGGCGTGGTTCCGGCTGGCGGGGGTCGAGGACCCCGAGCACATGCAGGAGGCCCGCGACTCGGCGCTCTCCATCGTCCAGGGGCACCGCGTCGCCGAACTGCAGTCCATCGGCGAGGAGATCTACGACGAGTACATGGCCGAGCGGATCTGGCCGGGCACCCGGGCGCTGGCCCAGGCGCACCTCGACGCCGGGCAGCGGGTGTGGCTGGTCACGGCGGCACCCGTGGAGATCGCGCAGGTGATCGCCCGCCGGCTCGGGCTGACCGGGGCGCTGGGCACGGTCGCCGAGTCGGTCGACGGCGTGTACACCGGCAAACTCGTGGGTGAGCCGCTGCACGGCCCCGCCAAGGCGGAGGCGGTGCGCGCGCTGGCGCTCGCGGAGGGGCTGGACCTGAGCCGCTGCGCGGCGTACAGCGACTCGCACAACGACATCCCGATGCTGTCGCTGGTCGGCCACCCCTACGCGATCAACCCGGACGCCAAGCTGCGCAAGCACGCCCGCCGCATGGACTGGCGCCTGCGCGACTACCGCACCGGCCGCAAGGCCGCCAAGGTCGGCATCCCCGCGGCGGCCGGCGTCGGCGCGGTGGCCGGCGGCACGGCGGCCGCCATCGCCCTGCACCGGAAGCGCCGCTGACCACCGGCCGCGCCGCCGGGGCCCGCTTCGTCCACGGGCCCGCGGACCGCGTTGTCCACAGGCCCGCCGGCCGCGTCGTCCACAGGCCCCTGCACTCGGTCTGAAGGGCCGTCATACTTCCGGAACGGGGGAGACGAGGGCGGCTACGGCTGACGGGCCGGACGGGGGTGGGGAACGTGTCCGCACGTGGACGCCGATCACGCGGTGAGCTGATCCGGCAACGCGCGCAGGCGCGGTTCGTGGGCAGACGCGCGCAGCTGTCGCTGTTCGCCGAGAACCTGGCGAAGGACCCGCTCGCGGAGGCCGATCCGGCGGACTTCCTGTTCCACGTCCGCGGTGTGGGCGGGGTCGGTAAGTCGACCCTGCTGCGGCAGTGGCGGGAGACCGCGCAGCGGGCCGGTGCGGTGACCGCCGTGGTCGACGAGAACGACGTCCACGGCGTACCGCAGGCGCTGACGGCACTGTCCCGGCAGCTGGCCGGCGAGGCCGGGCCGCTGAAGGGGTTCGACCGGGAGGCGGAGCAGGTCCGCCGGGAGCAGGCGGCGGCCGCCGATCCCGTACCGGCGGACGGCGCCGGCCCGGCCGACGGCGAGGCGTCGCTGGCGAGCCGGATGGTGGCACAGGCCACGCTGGGTGCCGTGTCCCTGATGCCGGGCGCCGGTGTGGTGACCGCGATGGCGAGCCCGGAGGCCGCGGCCCAGGGCCTGGACCGGCTGCGCGGCGCCGCGGCCCGTGGCCGCCGGGGGCGCGCGGCCGACCCGACGTCCCTGTACCGGGCGTTCGTCAACGAGCTGGACCGGCTCGGCGGACAGCACCGCTGGGTGGTGCTGTTCTTCGACACCTGGGAACAGACCGGGCGCTACGACGACGCGGCCAGGGCCTTCGGTCTGTTCCGGGGGCTGCTCCTGGAATCCGGCGACAGCGTGGAGCCCGCGGCGCGGAGCTTCCTTGCCGAGGAGCCGGACACGGACTGCGTCACCGACGTCCTGTGTATCTGGCCGAGCTCTCCGGCCTGGGTGGTGACCTGGCGGACCGCGCGCGGCGGTGCCATGGGCTGATCTCCGAGCATGTCCGGAACGAGGGGCGGATCACGCTCGGATCCGGTCAACGCGGCACACCCTGACCGACCTCGACCGCGGTCCAGGACGCGCTCCCCAACACGCCCAATCCAGCTCTCGTACCCCGCAACCCCTCTGTCCAGTCCCGTTGGCTGGACACGGCCACAACTCGCCCCGCTCACACCCCGAAGACGAAAACTTTCGGTCAACAATTGGTCACCACAGCACACTTGAACGCACGTCAACCGGTTACGGAAGCGACGTAATCGACGATTTGAGCAACTCGGTGTAGCAGAGCCTGCACGAAGCGTTATTCTCCTCAGACGCAATCCGGTACCAACCCGTCGCTACGACGGGTGAACGGTCCCGCACTGCACGTACTACGTACTGCACGTGATGGAAGCTCTGCCTCTGGGAGTCCCGTGTACCCACACGTCGGGGTTGACGCCTCGGGCCTGGCTACGCTGCGCGCGACAGTCGCGACAGCCCGAGACATGCTGCGCGGTTTCGTCCCGACCGCGCACACCGTCCCCGCATTCGCCACCGCCCTCGCCGGCCCGTGCTACGCCCTCGCCGACGGCACCGCCGCCGTCGGCCGGAGGGGCCGCCCGGCCACCACCGCCCGCCGCCCCGCCGCCGACAGCGACAGCGCCCGGATGATGGACCTCGTGGAGCGCGCACAGGCCGGTGAGGCCGAGGCCTTCGGGCGGCTCTACGACCAGTACAGCGACACCGTGTACCGGTACATCTACTACCGCGTCGGCGGGAAGGCGACCGCCGAGGACCTCACCAGCGAGACCTTCCTGCGGGCGCTGCGCCGTATCGGCACCTTCACCTGGCAGGGACGCGACTTCGGCGCCTGGCTGGTGACCATCGCCCGCAACCTGGTCGCCGACCACTTCAAGTCCAGCCGCTTCCGCCTCGAGGTCACCACCGGGGAGATGCTCGACGCCAACGAGGTCGAGCGATCCCCCGAGGATTCCGTTCTCGAGTCCCTGTCCAACGCCGCCCTCCTCGATGCCGTACGACGACTCAACCCCCAACAGCAGGAATGCGTCACGCTCCGGTTTCTCCAGGGCCTGTCCGTCGCCGAGACCGCCCGGGTCATGGGCAAGAACGAGGGCGCCATCAAGACCCTCCAGTACCGGGCCGTCCGCACCCTCGCCCGGCTCCTCCCTGACGACGCCCGCTGACCCGTACACCCCCGTCCGGCGGAACACGCTCCGCGACAGCCAACTCACGGTACGTGAAACCCGGTTGGCTTCCTCATTCGGTCATCCGGAGTCCGTAACCCAAGTGCCGCGCCGCTCGTTGTGCGGGATACAGGCTCCCTGTGGTCACCCCCTGACCGACTTCGATCACTCGATCGTGTGGCCTTGGTCGGGCCGGGGAACCCTCAGGACCCCCTGGGGAGTCGACCGTCATGACGAGAGGAGGTGCCGCCAGTGATCGCGAACGTATCGGCGCACCGGCGGGCGAACGCCTTCGCCCAGGCCCTGGAGGAGCAGTCCGACCGGGGCACGGCGGCCGAGCAGTCCGAAGGACCGGCACCGGCACCGGCCGCCGCGGAGAGCGAGCAGGAAGAGCTGCTCGCTCTGACCTCCGGCCTCGGCGCGCTGCCCAGGCCGGAACTGGACCCCGAGGTCAAGGTCGTCCAGCGGGCCCAGCTGGTGGCCGCGTTCGAGGCCATGCTCCAGGAGGGCACCGCGGCGGGCGAGGCGACGGATCAGGCCGTACCCGGACAGCGTGCGCGCCGCGCCCGGGGCGCACACCGGGCGACCCCGCTGGGCAGGCTGCGACCGCGATCCCGGCTCGCCAAGGGCCTCACCGCGGGCGGACTCACCATCGGGGTCGCCGCCGGCGCCCTCGGCGGAGTCGCGGCCGCCAGCTCCGACGCGCTGCCCGGCGACTCCCTCTACGGGCTCAAGCGAGGCATCGAGGACGTCAAGCTCGGACTCGCCGACGGCAGCGACGAGCGCGGCCGGGTCTACCTCGACCACGCCTCCACCCGCCTCGGGGAAGCACGCCGGCTGATGGAGCGCGGCCGCAGCGGCTCCCTGGACCACGAGTCGCTCGGCGAGGTCCGCCGCGCCCTGTCCGCCATGCGGCACGACGCCTCCGAGGGCCACCGGCTGCTGCGCGAGGCGTACCAGCGGGACCCGGACTCCCTCGGCCCCATGCAGGCGCTCTCCTCCTTCTCCCAGAACCACCGCGAGTCCTGGAGCACGCTCCGCGACCAGCTGCCGGTGCAGCTGGGGGACGTCCGGGATCAGGTCTCGTCGGTGTTCGACGCCATAGACGAAGACGTCGCCCCGCTCCAGTCCCTCCTCCCCCAGCCGCCCAGCGACAAGGTCGGCGACGGGACGCGGCGCAGCGGCTCCGCATCGGCCTCCGGCGACCCGTCGGCGTCCCGCCCGGCGCAGTCCCCCGGCACCGCCGACGACACCTCCGGCGGGAGCGCCGCACGCGAGGCGGATCCGTCGAGCTCCGCCGGCCCGGACCGCGAGAGCGACGGCCTGCTCGGCGGCAACACCGGCGGCCTGCTCGACCCGCCCGGGGAAAGCGCCGGCACCGCCACCACACCGCCGCCCACGGGCGACGCCACCCGACCTCCGGCCCCCGACGTCACACTCCCACCTCTCCTACCCGGTCTCCTTCCGGGTCTGGGCATCGACGCCGAGGACGCGGAATAGGGCCGGGGGCGCCCCCTACGAAGGGGCGCCCCCCGGCACCGCACACACATACGGCCGGTAGAAACGACCTGACCGGTCGGAGGAACTCAGAAGAACACCGACCGCCGCTGCACCAACAACTTGGCCCCTCCTGTCCGCTGCCCTCGCACTGCTTCGCAGGCTTCGGACAGCTGCGCCGGACTCCGTCCGGCGACTCACCACCCGGGCCAACGGGAAGGCGGCTTCAGAAGAACACCGACCGCCGCTGCACCAACAACTTGTACAGCGTGTGCTGAATCTGTTCCCTGACCTGGTCCGTCAGGTTGAACATCAGCATTGGGTCCTCCGCCGCCTCCGGCGGAAAGCCGTCCGTCGGGATCGGCTCGCCGAACTGGATCGTCCACTTCGTCGGCAGCGGCACCGCACCGAGCGGCCCGAGCCACGGGAACGTCGGCGTCAGCGGGAAGTACGGGAAGCCCAGCAGCCGCGCCAGCGTCTTCGCGTTGCCGATCATCGGGTAGATCTCCTCCGCCCCGACGATCGAGCACGGAACGATCGGCGCCCCCTGCCGCAGCGCCGTCGAGACGAACCCGCCCCGCCCGAAGCGCTGGAGCTTGTACCGCTCGCCGAAGGGCTTCCCGATGCCCTTGAACCCCTCGGGCATCACCCCGACCAGCTCCCCCTGCGCCAGCAGCCGTTCCGCGTCCTCCGCGCAGGCCAGGGTGTGTCCGAGCTTCCGGGCGAGTTCGTTGACCACCGGCAGCATGAACACCAGGTCCGCGGCAAGCAGCCGCAGATGACGGTCGGCCGGGTGGTGGTCGTGCACGGCGACCTGCATCATCAGGCCGTCCACCGGCACCGTCCCGGAGTGGTTGGCGACGATCAGCGCGCCGCCCTCCGACGGGATGTTCTCGATGCCCTTCACATCGACCCGGAAGTACTTCTCGTACACCGGACGCAGCAGCGACATCAGAACCTGGTCGGTGAGCTCCTCGTCGTAGCCGAAGTCGTCGACGTCGTAGTCCCCGGTGAGGCGGCGGCGCAGAAAGGCCAGGCCGCTCGCGATCCGCCGCTCCAGGCCGCCGTCGCCGTCACCGTCCCCGGCGCTCTCGGCGGCCGGCTGCTCCTGGGTCTGCTCGTCCTCACCGGTCACCGGATCATCATCGTGCACGGGCGTCACTCCCGGCAGGGGCTGGACCTCCCCCACCGCCGCGGGCCCCGGCCCGCCCTGGCGCCGACTCGCCGCACTTCGGCGGCGCGACGTGCGCTGCGCGGCCCCGCCGCGGGAACGGTGGTCGTCGTCGAACGGAATGACCTTGGCGTCCGCCATCGTTGCTGCGCTCCTCAGTTGGCGCTCTGCGTCGGGGAGTGACCGCTGCCCGGCAGGGGCAGCGCGGCGATCCGGTCGACGGCCCCCGCGAGGGCCTCCGGCGGAAGCAGCCCGGGACCACGACTGCGGACGAAGTCGGCAAACGTTTCGGCAGTCGAGTACTTCGGGGTGAAACCCAGCGTCTCCCGCATCTGGTCCGTCGCCACCACCCGTCCGTGCGTGAGCAGCCGGATCTGCTCGGGCGAGAAGTCCGACATCCCCAGCGTACGCATCAGCGAACCCGCCCAGGTGACCGCGGGGAGCAGCAGCGGCACGGTGGGCCGGCCCAGCCGCCGGGAGCACTGCGAGAGCAGCAGCACACCGTCGCCGGCGATGTTGAAGGTGCCGCTGTTGAGCGTGGAGCGGCGGGGTTCGTGCGAGCCGATCCGCAGCACCTCGATGACGTCGTCCTCGTGGACGAACTGCAGCCGGGGGTCGTAGCCGAAGACGGTCGGCAGCACCGGCAGCGAGAAGTACGAGGCGAGCGGGCTGTCCGCGGCCGGGCCCAGGATGTTGGCGAACCTGAGCACGCACACGGCGACGTCCGGGCGGCGCCGCGCGAAGCCGCGCACATAGCCCTCGACCTCGACGGTGTCCTTGGCGAAGCCGCCACTGGGCAGCGACTTGGGCGGGGTCGTCTCGGTGAAGACCGCCGGATCGCGGGGCGCCGAACCGTAGACGTTCGTACTGGACTTCACGACCAGCCGCTTGATGCTGGGGGACTTCTGGCAGGCGCCCAGCAGCTGCATGGTCCCGATGACGTTGGTCTCCTTCAGCGCCGTCCGGCTGGAGCTGCCCAGCGGCGTCCCGGTGACGTCGAGGTGGACGACCGTGTCGGCGCCCGTCTCGGCGAGCACCCGCGCGATGGTGGGCTGCCGGATGTCCGCCTGGACGAAGTCGGCGCCGCCCAGGTGGTGCTCGGGCGGCACCGCGTCCACGCCGACGACCCGGTCCACCTCGGGGTCCCGCAGGATCCGCCGGACGAAGCGGCCTCCCAGCTGCCGGGCCACCCCGGTCACGAGCACGACCTTTCCCAAGATCAGCGCCTTCCTCTCGCCCTGCTCCCGACGGCCAACCTATCGGGTCACCGTCGCTCTGCGGAACCAACCGAATGCCCGTCGTGACGACCGCCCCGGACGTACGAACGGCAGTGGCCCCCCACCGGACTGCGGTGGGGGGCCACTGGACACGCTTTCGCGCTGCCGCTTACTTCTTGTTGCGACGCTGGACGCGCGTGCGCTTGAGCAGCTTGCGGTGCTTCTTCTTGGCCATCCGCTTGCGCCGCTTCTTGATAACAGAGCCCACGACTACCCTCGCTCACTTCTCATCACTCGGTGTTTGGGCGCCATGGGCCCACACGACCTACGAGGGGCTAGCCTACCCGCCCGAGCGCTGAGGTCGTAATCGAGGTGACCGGGGAGGCCCCTACACGCTCGGTACGGGACTCCCCGGCACGCCGTCAGGCGGTTTCCACCCCCACGTAGCTCTCGCGGAGGTACTCGTGAACCGCTTGCTCCGGGACGCGGAAGGACCGCCCCACCCGGATCGCGGGCAGATGACCGCTGTGCACCAGGCGGTACACGGTCATCTTCGACACTCGCATCACCGAGGCGACTTCCGCCACGGTAAGGAACTGAACCTCGTTCAGAGGCCTCTCGCCAGCTGCAGCCATGACACACCTGAACCTTCCGCACTCGACGGCCACCGGCTTCCCCTTCCGGTGACTCTTCGTCGCTGCGTGCTCACTCCCCAATGTAGGTGCCTGTGATGCGAGTGGGGAAGAGGTGCAGCCATCGGCGACCTACTGTGACAGACACGCTCGATTGAGTACGTAGCGGGTCAGCGGCAGGTAGTAATCGGACCGCGCACCGTCCTCAAGTGGAACGACGAGCGATACGGCCCCCTCGGCCTCCCCGACGAACGGGGCCGGGTCGTTCACATCGGCCAGTCCCATGGCCTCGAACCCCAGCTGACCTGCCCCGCAGACCCAGCCGTGGTCTCCGATCACCAGCGCGGGAAGCGGCCCGCCGGCGTCGGCCGCCGCGGCGAGCGCGGTCCGAACCGGGAGCGGGGAGTGCGTGTGTGCGCCCGGCTCACAACCGGGGTGCTGCGAGGTCGCGCCGCGGACGAGCCCGACTCCTCGTACGTAGTCGAGGTTGCAGGTGCGTAGGCCGAACCGGGTCGTTATGTCGACACGGCGACCCTGCGCCGGAGTGAGGACGGTACATCCCGCTGACGACAGACCGTCTGCCAGAGCGGCGTAGAAACCGAGCAGCCGGTGGGGGTGACCGGTCCCGAGAAGGACCGGCTCACGGCCCCGGGCGGCCTCCGCCAGACGCTCCGCACAGGCGTCCAGCGCGGCCAGGGTACGCCCGGGGTCGATCACATCATGGCCGAAGGTATGCGCAGGATCGGCCGAAACTCCACACCGGTCCGCCATCAGCGCGATCAGATCCCGCTGTCCCCATACCCATTGCGGATCCAATCCGATCAACAGGCGCGGGTCCCGCGCGGCGAACAACCGATAGCTGCGCAGGCTCTCCTCCCGGGTGGTGCCCACCACCCCGGCGAGCCGGGCAGCCAGGAGATGCGCACGAAGGCCGTCGGTGGTCAGCACACCAGCGATGGTGCGGGACACCGGGGCCCTGCGGGGCCGGAACGGCACGGACACCGCACGGTCGGCCTAACGGCCCCCGCGGACGCCGTCGTCGGAGCCGGCCCTACGGGCACCCTCCCCCGGGGCCCTACGGCAGCAGCCCCCGCAGCGGGAACACCGCACGCCGTGTCGCGAGGATCGCCTGGTCCAGGCGGTCCGCCGGGTCGTACCCCTCGTCCCACGCGGTCCAGGACACCGGCCACCGCCCGTCCGTCATCCGCCGGGGTGCCGGCTGCCGGGTCCGGGCGTAGACCTGCTGCCGCCATTCCTCGGGGATCATCTCCGTCGGCTCCACGGGCCGCCCGGCCGCGATCGCCACCAGATGGGTCCAGGACCGCGGCACGACCTCCACCACCGCGTAGCCGCCACCGCCCAGTGCGACCCACCGCCCGTCGGAGTACTCGTGCGCGAGCTCGTGGCAGGCCGTCTGCACCGCCCGCTGCGCGTCCAGCGACACCGCCAGATGCGCCAGCGGATCCTCGAAGTGCGTGTCGGCCCCGTGCTGCGTCACCAGCACCTGCGGCCGGAAGTCCGCCAGCAGCTCCGGTACGACGGAGTGGAACGCCCGCAGCCATCCGGCGTCGCCGGTCCCGGCCGGCAGGGCGACGTTGGCCGCACTGCCCTCCGCCGTGCCCGCTCCGGTCTCCTCCGGCCACCCGGTCTGCGGGAACAGCGTCCGCGGATGCTCGTGCAGCGAGATCGTCAGCACACGCGGGTCGTCCCAGAACGCCGCCTGCACCCCGTCGCCGTGATGCACGTCCACATCGACGTACGCGACCCGCTCGGCCCCCAGCTCCAGCAGCCGGGCGATGGCCACGGAGGCGTCGTTGTACACGCAGAAGCCGGAGGCGGACCCGGGCATCGCATGGTGCAGCCCGCCCGCGAAATTCACCGCGTGCGCCGCCTCCCCACGCCACACGGCCTCCGCCGCCCCCACCGACTGCCCCGCGATCAGCGCCGACACCTCGTGCATCCCGGCGAACGCGGGATCGTCCAGCGTGCCCAGCCCGTACGACTGGTCCGCGAGCTCGGGCACCTCCGACGCCGTCCGCACCGCCTCGATGTAGTCCTCCCGGTGGACGAGCCGCAGCGTCGACTCCCCGGCCGCCTTGGCGGCGACCACCTCCACCTCGCGGTCGAGCCCGAAGGCGGAGACCAGTCTCCGGGTCAGGTCGAGCCGGACCGGGTCCATCGGATGGTCCCGGCCGAAGTCATAGCCCGTTACTGCCTCGTCCCACATCAGCTGTGCGCGGCCGCTCATGATGGCCACCGTATCGGTCAGGCCGAGGCGCGAACGAACGGGCGTACACGAGGGTCACCAGGACCAACACCATCGGAACGAGCATCGCCCCGCGATAGCTCCACACATCGCCCAGCGTCCCGACCAACGGAGAACCGATCAGAAAGCCCACATAGTTGAAGACATTCAGCCGGGCTATGGCCGCGTCCGAAGCCCCCGGCCGCCCCGTCTCGTCCGCACGCCGCCCCGCCGCCGCGAACGTCTGCGGCACCAGCACACACAGTCCCAGCCCCAGCAGCGTGAACCCGAGCATCCCCGCCCACGCCCCGGGCGCCCCGGCCACCACGGCGAACCCCACCGCCGCCACCAGCGCCCCCGCCCGCACCACCGCCACGGCCCCGAACCGCCGCACCCCGAGGTCCCCGATCGTCCGCCCCAGCAGCGTGGTGACCATGTAGACGTTGTACGGAACGGTCGCCAGCTGCTCCGAACTGCCGAGCACGTCCTGGAGGTACTTCGCACTCCAGTTGGAGACCGTCGAGTCCCCGATGTAGGCCACGGTCATCACCAGACACAGCGGCAACAGCCATCTGAGACCGCCGCCCGCGCCCACACCCTCGACGTCCTGTGGAGCAGCGTCGTCGCGGCTGTCGACGTACCAGCGGCTCCCGACCAGCGCCGCCGGCATCAGCACCAGCACGACCGGCAGATACGACACCCACAGCGCCAGCTCCCAGTGCGCCCCGACCCAGGCGAGCGACGCCCCGACGATCCCGCCCAGGCTGTACGCCGCATGGAAACTGAGCATGATGCTGCGCCCGTACGCCCGCTGAAGGCTCACCCCGAGCATGTTCATCGACGCGTCCAGCGCGCCGACGGCCAGCCCGAAGGCGGCCAGGGCCACGGCGAGCAGGGTCATGTCACGGCCCGCCCCGACCCCGAGCAACGCCAGCAGCACCACGGGCTGCGACCAGCGCAGCACCCGGCTCGGCGGAACCCGCTTCACCAGACGCTCCGTGGTCACACTGCCGACGCCGGCCAGGATGGGAACGGCGGCGAGGAAGACGGGCAGCAGCGCGTCGGAGACCCCGTACCGGTCCTGGATGGCCGGGATGCGCGTCACGAGCAGAGCGAACGCGACGCCCTGCACAAGGAAGCTGAACGCCAGCGAGGCCCTGCCGCGCCGCAGCACATCAGTCATGGCGGCGAGCGTAAGGCTCGGGGGTACTGGTGGGTAGATCCGGTCAAAGATGAGTCGGATTCAGTTTCAGTCCGAGTCTCTGGAGACGAGCGCGACCAACTCCCGCATGTCGCCGAAGAGTCGCGTGGCTCCGTCGAGCTTCTCGGCCGGCGTCATCGCGGTGAACCCGTACACATCCATCCCGGCCGCCACGGCCGCCTGCACACCGAGCGGGCTGTCCTCCACGACCACACACCGCTCGGGCGGCAGGCCCATGCGCGTCGCCGCGTGCAGGAACAGATCGGGGGCGGGCTTCCCGCGTCCCACGTCCTGCGAGCTGAAGATCCGCTCGTCGTCGAACCACCGGTCGAGCCCCGCCGCACGGTGCCCCACCCGGATCCGCTCATGACTCCCCGACGACGCCACGCAGTACGGCACCCCGTCCGCCGCCAGCTTCTCCAGGACGTCGGCGACCCCGGACACCGGCTTCAACTCCCGCTCGAACGCGGCGAAGACGCGAGCGTGGAAGACGTCGTCGAAGTCGGCCGGCAACCGCCGTCCGGTCCGCTCCTCGATGAGGTCGTGCACCCGGTGCAAGGCCGACCCCATGTAGTCCCGGATGGAGTCCTCGTAGGTGGTGGGGTGCCCGAGCTCGGTGAGGTAGGAGGCAAGGTGCCTGTTGGAGATGGGCTCACTGTCGACGAGCACACCGTCGTTGTCGAAAATCACGAGGTCATAGCGCATGGCATGACCCTAAACGCCGAAAGCCCCCGGGCCGAATGGCACGGGGGCTCTCTCAAGAATTGTTCGGCGGCGTCCTACTCTCCCACAGGGTCCCCCCTGCAGTACCATCGGCGCTGTAAGGCTTAGCTTCCGGGTTCGGAATGTAACCGGGCGTTTCCCCTACGCTATGACCACCGAAACACTATGAAACAATCAACAACCAGCACCACGCCGTGACCATGGCATGGGGTTGTTCGTGGTTTCAGAACCAACACAGTGGACGCGAGCAACTGAGGACAAGCCCTCGGCCTATTAGTACCGGTCAACTCCACACGTTACCGTGCTTCCATATCCGGCCTATCAACCCAGTCGTCTACTGGGAGCCTTACCCCATCAAGTGGGTGGGAGCCCTCATCTCGAAGCAGGCTTCCCGCTTAGATGCTTTCAGCGGTTATCCCTCCCGAACGTAGCCAACCAGCCATGCCCTTGGCAGAACAACTGGCACACCAGAGGTTCGTCCGTCCCGGTCCTCTCGTACTAGGGACAGCCCTTCTCAAGACTCCTACGCGCACAGCGGATAGGGACCGAACTGTCTCACGACGTTCTAAACCCAGCTCGCGTACCGCTTTAATGGGCGAACAGCCCAACCCTTGGGACCGACTCCAGCCCCAGGATGCGACGAGCCGACATCGAGGTGCCAAACCATCCCGTCGATATGGACTCTTGGGGAAGATCAGCCTGTTATCCCCGGGGTACCTTTTATCCGTTGAGCGACGGCGCTTCCACAAGCCACCGCCGGATCACTAGTCCCGACTTTCGTCCCTGCTCGACCCGTCGGTCTCACAGTCAAGCTCCCTTGTGCACTTACACTCAACACCTGATTGCCAACCAGGCTGAGGGAACCTTTGGGCGCCTCCGTTACTCTTTAGGAGGCAACCGCCCCAGTTAAACTACCCATCAGACACTGTCCCTGATCCGGATCACGGACCCAGGTTAGACATCCAGCACGACCAGACTGGTATTTCAACGACGACTCCACCCGAACTGGCGTCCAGGCTTCACAGTCTCCCAGCTATCCTACACAAGCCGAACCGAACACCAATATCAAACTGTAGTAAAGGTCCCGGGGTCTTTCCGTCCTGCTGCGCGAAACGAGCATCTTTACTCGTAGTGCAATTTCACCGGGCCTATGGTTGAGACAGTCGAGAAGTCGTTACGCCATTCGTGCAGGTCGGAACTTACCCGACAAGGAATTTCGCTACCTTAGGATGGTTATAGTTACCACCGCCGTTTACTGGCGCTTAAGTTCTCAGCTTCGCCCACCCGAAAGTGAGCTAACCGGTCCCCTTAACGTTCCAGCACCGGGCAGGCGTCAGTCCGTATACATCGCCTTACGGCTTCGCACGGACCTGTGTTTTTAGTAAACAGTCGCTTCTCGCTGGTCTCTGCGGCCACCCCCAGCTCACCGAGTAAATCGGATCACCGAGTGTGGCCCCCCTTCTCCCGAAGTTACGGGGGCATTTTGCCGAGTTCCTTAACCATAGTTCACCCGAACGCCTCGGTATTCTCTACCTGACCACCTGAGTCGGTTTAGGGTACGGGCCGCCATGAAACTCGCTAGAGGCTTTTCTTGACAGCATAGGATCATCCACTTCACCACAATCGGCTCGGCATCAGGTCTCAGACTATTGCCAGGCGGATTTACCTACCTGACGTCCTACACCCTTACCCCGGGACAACCACCGCCCGGGATGGACTACCTTCCTGCGTCACCCCATCACTCACCTACTACCAGCTCGGGTCACCGGCTCCACCACTCCGACCTCGTCCGAAGACTCAGCCGACGGCTTCACGGGCTTAGCATCACTGGATTCGATGTTTGACGCTCCACAGCGGGTACCGGAATATCAACCGGTTATCCATCGACTACGCCTGTCGGCCTCGCCTTAGGTCCCGACTTACCCTGGGCAGATCAGCTTGACCCAGGAACCCTTAGTCAATCGGCGCACACGTTTCTCACGTGTGAATCGCTACTCATGCCTGCATTCTCACTCGTCAACCGTCCACAACTCGCTTACGCGGCTGCTTCACCCGGCAGACGACGCTCCCCTACCCATCACGATCCCCGTTGGGGGTACATATCGCAATGACACGACTTCGGCGGTACGCTTGAGCCCCGCTACATTGTCGGCGCGGAATCACTAGACCAGTGAGCTATTACGCACTCTTTCAAGGATGGCTGCTTCTAAGCCAACCTCCTGGTTGTCTCTGCGACTCCACATCCTTTCCCACTTAGCGTACGCTTAGGGGCCTTAGTCGATGCTCTGGGCTGTTTCCCTCTCGACCATGGAGCTTATCCCCCACAGTCTCACTGCCGCGCTCTCACTTACCGGCATTCGGAGTTTGGCTAAGGTCAGTAACCCGGTAGGGCCCATCGCCTATCCAGTGCTCTACCTCCGGCAAGAAACACACGACGCTGCACCTAAATGCATTTCGGGGAGAACCAGCTATCACGGAGTTTGATTGGCCTTTCACCCCTAACCACAGGTCATCCCCCAGGTTTTCAACCCTGGTGGGTTCGGTCCTCCACGAAGTCTTACCTCCGCTTCAACCTGCCCATGGCTAGATCACTCCGCTTCGGGTCTTGAGCGTGCTACTCAGATCGCCCTCTTCGGACTCGCTTTCGCTACGGCTACCCCACCCGGGTTAACCTCGCAACACACCGCAAACTCGCAGGCTCATTCTTCAAAAGGCACGCAGTCACGACGTTGAGTGCAAGCACTCAACGCGACGCTCCCACGGCTTGTAGGCACACGGTTTCAGGTACTATTTCACTCCCCTCCCGGGGTACTTTTCACCATTCCCTCACGGTACTATCCGCTATCGGTCACCAGGGAATATTTAGGCTTAGCGGGTGGTCCCGCCAGATTCACACGGGATTTCTCGGGCCCCGTGCTACTTGGGTGTCTCTCAAACGAGCCGCTGACGTTTCGACTACGGGGGTCTTACCCTCTACGCCGGACCTTTCGCATGTCCTTCGCCTACATCAACGGTTTCTGACTCGTCTCATGGCCGGCAGACCATGAAAGAGAGATCCCACAACCCCGAATGCGCAACCCCTGCCG
This sequence comes from Streptomyces speibonae, assembly GCF_984686075.1. Taxonomy (NCBI): domain Bacteria; kingdom Bacillati; phylum Actinomycetota; class Actinomycetes; order Kitasatosporales; family Streptomycetaceae; genus Streptomyces; species Streptomyces speibonae. The sequence goes on from NZ_OZ480260.1 coordinate 3,605,618, forward strand.
GGTCTCACACGCATACGGTTTGGCCTCATCCGGTTTCGCTCGCCACTACTACCGGAATCACGGTTGTTTTCTCTTCCTGCGGGTACTGAGATGTTTCACTTCCCCGCGTTCCCTCCACTTGCCCTATGTGTTCAGGCAAGGGTGACAGCCCATGACGACTGCCGGGTTTCCCCATTCGGACACCCCCGGATCAAAGCCTGGTTGACGACTCCCCGGGGCCTATCGCGGCCTCCCACGTCCTTCATCGGTTCCTGGTGCCAAGGCATCCACCGTGCGCCCTTAAAAACTTGGCCACAGATGCTCGCGTCCACTGTGCAGTTCTCAAACAACGACCAACCACCCACCACCCCAAGCAGCGGCTCGAGTTCACTGGGGCCGGCACCGAAGGAACGACCATGCGGCCGTGCCTTCAGACACCCAACAGCGTGCCCGGCACCCTCGCCTCTCGTGGTCTGCGTTCCACGCTCCGAAGAGCAGTACTAGCAGCCCGAGGCGGCTGAAGATGCCGAGTAGTCAACGTTCCACCCATGAGCAACCAGCATCAGACGTTCGCCGATGTACTGGCCTCTGACCAACCGGAGTTGGTGAGAAGTGCTCCTTAGAAAGGAGGTGATCCAGCCGCACCTTCCGGTACGGCTACCTTGTTACGACTTCGTCCCAATCGCCAGTCCCACCTTCGACAGCTCCCTCCCACAAGGGGTTGGGCCACCGGCTTCGGGTGTTACCGACTTTCGTGACGTGACGGGCGGTGTGTACAAGGCCCGGGAACGTATTCACCGCAGCAATGCTGATCTGCGATTACTAGCGACTCCGACTTCATGGGGTCGAGTTGCAGACCCCAATCCGAACTGAGACCGGCTTTTTGAGATTCGCTCCACCTTGCGGTATCGCAGCTCATTGTACCGGCCATTGTAGCACGTGTGCAGCCCAAGACATAAGGGGCATGATGACTTGACGTCGTCCCCACCTTCCTCCGAGTTGACCCCGGCGGTCTCCCGTGAGTCCCCAGCACCACAAGGGCCTGCTGGCAACACGGGACAAGGGTTGCGCTCGTTGCGGGACTTAACCCAACATCTCACGACACGAGCTGACGACAGCCATGCACCACCTGTACACCGACCACAAGGGGGCACCCATCTCTGGATGTTTCCGGTGTATGTCAAGCCTTGGTAAGGTTCTTCGCGTTGCGTCGAATTAAGCCACATGCTCCGCCGCTTGTGCGGGCCCCCGTCAATTCCTTTGAGTTTTAGCCTTGCGGCCGTACTCCCCAGGCGGGGCACTTAATGCGTTAGCTGCGGCACGGACGACGTGGAATGTCGCCCACACCTAGTGCCCACCGTTTACGGCGTGGACTACCAGGGTATCTAATCCTGTTCGCTCCCCACGCTTTCGCTCCTCAGCGTCAGTATCGGCCCAGAGATCCGCCTTCGCCACCGGTGTTCCTCCTGATATCTGCGCATTTCACCGCTACACCAGGAATTCCGATCTCCCCTACCGAACTCTAGCCTGCCCGTATCGACTGCAGACCCGGGGTTAAGCCCCGGGCTTTCACAACCGACGCGACAAGCCGCCTACGAGCTCTTTACGCCCAATAATTCCGGACAACGCTCGCGCCCTACGTATTACCGCGGCTGCTGGCACGTAGTTAGCCGGCGCTTCTTCTGCAGGTACCGTCACTTTCGCTTCTTCCCTGCTGAAAGAGGTTTACAACCCGAAGGCCGTCATCCCTCACGCGGCGTCGCTGCATCAGGCTTTCGCCCATTGTGCAATATTCCCCACTGCTGCCTCCCGTAGGAGTCTGGGCCGTGTCTCAGTCCCAGTGTGGCCGGTCGCCCTCTCAGGCCGGCTACCCGTCGTCGCCTTGGTGAGCCGTTACCTCACCAACAAGCTGATAGGCCGCGGGCTCATCCTGCACCGCCGGAGCTTTCGAACCGCCTGGATGCCCAGACGGTTCAGTATCCGGTATTAGACCCCGTTTCCAGGGCTTGTCCCAGAGTGCAGGGCAGATTGCCCACGTGTTACTCACCCGTTCGCCACTAATCCCCACCCGAAGGTGGTTCATCGTTCGACTTGCATGTGTTAAGCACGCCGCCAGCGTTCGTCCTGAGCCAGGATCAAACTCTCCGTGAATGTTTTCCCGTAATCGGGATGAACACCACGAGAGCGGTGCGAGAGGAGGAATAGTCCCCTCGCACACAGCGTCCTCGCTGTGTTTTTTCAAAGGAACCTCGCCCCAGCAGAAGCTGGAGACGGGGTATCAACATATCTGGCGTTGACTTTTGGCACGCTGTTGAGTTCTCAAGGAACGGACGCTTCCTTCGTACTCACCCTCTCGGGCTTTCCTCCGGGCGCTTCCCTTCGGTGTTTCCGACTCTATCAGATCTTTTTCTCGATCTGATCCCCGGTCAGCGGGGTTTGTCATCCCGGCCGTTGGGCCGTTCCGACGAGTGAGACTTTAGCGGATTCCCGGCTCCCGACCTAATCGGGGTCCTGCGCCCTTTCGGGTGCGGATTCCTCATTGCGCGAATACACATACCAATGGACACGTCGGCAGACAGACTGCTGACGTCGATCAGTAGTGGTACTCGCGGAATGGCCACCCGGGGACCGACCGAAGTCGGCGCTCACGTCGGGCAACCCGGAGAACACTACGGATCCCGCCAAGGCGTGTCAACTCGCTGCCCGGCCCCACCCCCAGGGCGTAGGGTGGGCCCATGACGACGCGTACGTACAGCCAGTTCTGGTGGGCCGCCTGACGGCGGCCGACGCTACGTACGCACTCGACGGCCGCCGCCTCGGCGGCCGTTTTGTTTTCTCCCTCCAGCACTCCGAGGGGCGGCCGCACCGGGGACGGCGGTCCTGGCCAGGAGCAGGGAGAAGAAGAGATGACACGGGTCTTCAGTGGGATCAAGCCGACCGGACATCTGACGCTGGGGAACTATCTGGGGGCCATGCGGCGGTGGGCCGCGGTGGACCAGCACCAGTCGGACGCGCTGTTCTGCGTGGTCGACCTGCACGCGCTGACCGTGGACCACGATCCGGGGCGGGTGCGCAGACTCAGCCGGCAGGCGGCGACGCTGCTGCTGGCGTCCGGGCTCGACCCGGAGCTGTGCACGGTGTTCGTGCAGAGCCATGTGGACGAGCACGCGCGGCTGTCGTATCTGCTGGAGTGCGTGGCCACGGACGGCGAGATGCGGCGGATGATCCAGTACAAGGAGAAGGCGGCCCGGGAGCGGCGGCGGGGCGGGAGCGTGCGGCTGTCGCTGTTGACGTATCCGGTGCTGATGGCGGCGGACATCCTGGCCTACCGGGCCGATGAGGTGCCGGTCGGCGACGACCAGACGCAGCATGTGGAGCTGGCACGGGATCTGGCCGTGCGGTTCAACCAGCGGTACGGGCATGCCTTCGTGGTGCCGCGGGCCACCCATCCGGTGGTGGCGACGCGAGTGATGAATCTGCAGGATCCGCTGGCGAAGATGGGCAAGAGCGAGGACACGGGGCCGGGGATCGTCTATCTGCTGGACGAGCCGGACGTGGTGCGGAAGAAGGTCATGCGGGCGGTGACCGACAGCGGACGCGAGGTCGTGTACGACAGGGAGGCCCGGCCGGGGCTGGCGAATCTGCTGGAGATCCTCGCGGCGTGCTCGGGTGGGAACCCGGAGGCGCTGGCCGGTGTATATGAGTCGTACGGGTCTTTGAAGAGGGACACGGCGGAGGCCGTGGTCGAGGTTCTGCGGCCCGTGCAGGAGAGGCACAAGGAGTTGTGCGCGGATCCTGGCTATGTAGAGGGGGTGCTGCGGGATGGTGCGGAGCGGGCGCGGGGTAGGGCGCGGCCGACCGTGGATGCCGCTTACCGGGCGATCGGCCTGTTGCCGGCGGGCTCGGATACCGGGGCGCCCGTGCTGAACGCGGCTCGGTAGGCGCGGGGGCTGGTGGCGAGGCGCGATGCGAAGTGCTGACGCATGGTGACCTCGCTGCCGAAGCCGGCCCGGCGGGCGACCTCGGGCATGGGGAGGTCGGTGCGTTCGAGGAGGCGCTGGGCTGCGGCGATGCGCTGGTCGAGGAGCCAGCGCAGCGGCGTGGTGCCGGTGGCCGCGGTGAAGCGGCGGGCGAAGGTGCGCGGTGACATGCCGGCGCGGGCGGCCAGGTCGGCGACCGTGAGCGGCTGGTGGAGATGGCGCAGGGCGTGCTCGCGTACGGCGGCGAGGGTGTCGGCGTCGCGGTCGGTGCGGGGAGTGGGGTGCTCGATGAACTGGGCCTGGGTTCCGGTGCGGAAGGGGGCCGTGACCATGGAGCGGGCGATGGTGGCGGCGGCTTCGGCTCCGTGGGCGAGGCGGATGAGGTGGAGGCACAGGTCGATGCCGGCGGCGGTGCCGGCCGCGGTCCAGATGTTGTGGTCCTCGATGAACAGGGCGTCGGGGACGACGGTGACGTGGGGGTGGTGGGCTCGGAAGAGGTCGATCAGGTTCCAGTGGGTGATGGCGCGGCGGCCGTCGAGGAGACCGGCCTGGGCGAGGGTGAAGGCGCCGCCGCAGAGGGCGGCGATGGGGGTGCCACGGGCGTGGGCGTGGCGGAGGGCGTCGAGTACGGGAGGCGGTGCGGGGGTGAGGTGGTCGTCGAGACCCGGGACGACGACGAGGTCGGCCTCGGTGAGCCAGGTGAGGGGGCGGTCGGGGAGCAGGGTGAGGCCGCCGCGCATGGGGACGGGGGTGGTGTCGGAAGCGACGCGGTGCAGGTCGAAGGCGGGGGCGCCGCGGTCGGTGCGGTCGGGGCCCCAGACCTCGGTGATGACGGAGACGTCGAAGGCGCGGATGCCGGGGAAGGCGACGAGGGCCACGCGGTACGGGGCGCGTGGGCGGTCCGGTGCGGGGGTGCTCACCATGGTCGGCAGTAAACCATCGATCGATGGCTTTTGCACCTCTGGGATGCGGGGCGGAGGGCGGCAAGGATCGGGGGCATGGATATCGCGGAGAACGCAGCGCTGGTGGTCGTCGATGTGCAGCAGGGCTTCGAGGACCTCGAATTCTGGGGGACGCGGAACAACCCCGGAGCCGACAAGAACATCGCCTCGTTGATCGACGTCTGGCAGGCGTCGGGCCGGCCGGTGGTGTTCGTGCGGCACGACTCGGTGGGGCCGCGGTCGCCGTTGCGGCCGGGACAGCCGGGCAATGCCTTCAAGGACTATGTGGAGGCGCGGCGGGGGAAAGGGGGTGCGGGGTCCGAGCTGCTGGTGACGAAGAGCGTGAACTCGGCGTTCCACGGTTCGCCGGATCTCGATGCCTGGTTGAAGGAGGCGGGCATCTCCCAGTTCGCGGTGGCCGGGATTCAGACCAACATGTGCGTGGAGACGACGGCCCGGGTGGGTGGGAACCTGGGGTACGAGGTGCTGTTCGTGTACGACGCGACGTACACGTTCGGTCTGGAGGGGCCGTTCGGCTGGCGGCGCGAGGCCGAGGAGCTGGCGCGGGCGACGGCGGTGTCCCTGCACGGGGGTGGTTTCGCCCGGGTGGTGACGACCGGGGAGGTCGTGGAGGCCGCGGGGTGACCCTCTCCGTGCAGGGGTGGTGAGGTGCGTCAGTCCTTGGTGCCGCCGGCGAGTTCGCGGCTGCGGTCGCGGGCGGCTTCGAGGGCGGCGATGAGGGCGGCTCGTACGCCGTGGTTCTCAAGTTCGCGGATGGCGTTGATGGTGGTGCCGGCGGGGGAGGTCACGTTCTCGCGGAGCTTGACGGGGTGTTCGCCGCTGTCGCGGAGCATCGTCGCGGCGCCGATCGCGGACTGGACGATGAGGTCGTGGGCCTTGTCGCGGGGCAGGCCCAGCAGGATACCGGCGTCGGTCATGGCTTCGACCAGGTAGAAGAAGTACGCCGGGCCGGAGCCGGAGAGGGCGGTGCAGGCGTCCTGCTGGGACTCGGGGACGCGGAGGGTCTTGCCGACGGCGCCGAAGATCTCCTCGGCGTGGGCCAGGTGCTCGGCGGTGGCGTGGCTGCCGGCGGAGATGACCGACATGGCCTCGTCGACGAGGGCGGGGGTGTTGGTCATGACGCGGACGACCGGGGTGCCGGTGGTGAGGCGCTCCTCGAAGAAGGAGGTGGGGATGCCCGCGGCGCCGCTGATGACGAGGCGGTCGGCGGGGACGTGCGGGGCGAGTTCGTCGAGGAGGGCGCCCATGTCCTGGGGTTTGACCGTGAGGATCAGGGTGTCGGCAATCTTGGCGGCTTCCGGGTTGGAGACCGGGGTGACTCCGTGGCGGGCGCGGAGTTCGTCGGCCCGTTCCTGGCGGCGGGCGGTGACCAGGAGGTCGGCGGGGGCCCAGCCGGCGCGGATCATTCCGTTGAGCAGGGCTTCGCCGATCTTGCCGGTGCCGAGGACTGCGACTTTCTGGGTCATGGCTGTTGGTGCCCTCCAGGGGTGGTTTGTCCCTCGTCATCCTCGCATCCCGGAGGTGTGGCGGGTGTGGGCGTCCGGTGGGCGGGACGCCTACGGGGTTCGGCGTTTCAGGGTGGCGGCGCCCAGGGTGAGAACCAGCAGGGCGCAGCCGGCGACGATCAGGACGTCGCGGACGAGGGCTGCCGTCATGTCGGTGTGCTGGAGGACCTCGTTCATGGCGTCGACGGCGTAGGACATGGGCAGCGCGTCGGAGACGGCCTCCAGGACGGGGTGCATGTTCGGGCGGGGGGTGAAGAGGCCGCAGAGGAGGAGCTGGGGGAAGATCACCGCCGGCATGAACTGCACCGCCTGGAATTCGGAGGCGGCGAAGGCCGAGACGAAGAGGCCGAGTGCGGTGCCGAGGAGGGCGTCGAGCAGGGCCACCAGGAGGAGCAGCCAGGGGCTGCCAGTGACGTCGAGGCCGAGGAACCAGACGGCGAGGCCGGTGGCGAGGACGGACTGGACGATCGCCAGGGCGCCGAAGGCGAGGGCGTAGCCGGCGATGAGGTCGCCCTTGCCGAGGGGCATGGCCAGGAGGCGTTCCAGGGTGCCGGAGGTGCGTTCGCGCAGGGTGGCGATCGAGGTGACCAGGAACATCGTGATGAGCGGGAAGATCCCGAGGAGGGAGGCCCCGATGGTGTCGAAGACGCGTGCGCTGCCGTCGAAGACGTAGCGGAGCAGGAAGAGCATCACGCAGGGGACGAGGACCATCAGCGCGATGGTGCGCGGATCGTGGTGGAGCTGGCGCAGGACCCGGGCGGCGGTGGCGGTGGTGCGGGAGAGGTTCAGGGCGCGGGGCGGGGCGGGTGCGGCCGGGGCGGTGGGGGCGGCCGTCGTCGGGTGGGTGGTGCTCATGGGGTGGTCTCCTTCGCCGTCTCCTGTGTGCGGCCGGCCGCGGTCGCCTCGTCGACCAGGTGGAGGAAGGCGTCCTCGACGGTGTCGGTGCCGGTGCGGGTGCGCAGGGCGTCGGGGGCGCCGTCGGCGAGGATCTCGCCGGCGCGCATGAGCAGGAGGCGGTGGCAGCGTTCGGCCTCGTCCATGACGTGGGAGGAGAGCAGCAGGGTCGCGCCGCGTTCGGCGGCGATGGTGTGGAAGAGCTGCCAGAGGTCGCGGCGCAGGACGGGGTCGAGGCCGACGGTGGGTTCGTCGAGGACGAGCAGTTCCGGGGTGCCGAGGAGCGCGACGGCGAGGGAGACGCGGCTGCGCTGCCCGCCGGAGAGGGTGCCGGCGAGGGCGTCGGCGTGGGTGGTGAGGTCGACGTCGGCGATGGCCCGGGTGACGTTCTCGTGGCGGCGGTCGGCGGCCGCCCGGCCGGGGTCGAGGATCGCGGCGAAGTAGTGGAGGTTCTGGCGGACGGTGAGGTCGTCGTAGACGGAGGGGGCTTGGGTGACGTAGCCGATGCGGGTGCGCAGGGTGGGGTGTCCCGCGGGGCTGCCGAGGACCTCGAGGGTGCCGGTGACCTTGGCCTGGGTGCCGACGACGGCCCGCATCAGGGTCGATTTGCCGCAGCCGGAGGGGCCGAGGAGGCCCGTGATCCGACCGCGCGGGACGGTGAAGTCGAGGCTGCGCAGGACGGTGCGGGGGCCTCGGACGACGGTGAGGTCCTGGGCGTGGACGGCCGGTTCCTCCGGTGGGCGGGAGGAGTAATTCATCATGCGATGAATAATCCTCCGCGCCCCGGGAGGCGTCAAGCCGTCGGTGTCGTCGGCGTCGTCGCGAGGAGGAGGACGACGTCGTAGGTCTCCTCGACGATCCCGTCCGGGAAGATCCTCAGGACGTGCCGTCGCTCCTCGGCGAGGTAGGCCGCGGTGCGGTCGGCGTCCTGGGTCAGGAAGACCGAGTGGGTGCCGAGGTTGGCCAGGTGGGTGTCGACGGGCACGCGGCGGCTCCAGCGGATGTCGCGGCGGAGCAGGCCGAGGCGGCCGGTGGGGTCGGCGGCGCGGGCGCCGACGGTGCGCTGCTCGGCGGAGAGTCCGCGGCCGAAGTGGCGGTCGAGGCGCCGGCCCGCCTCGGCGATCCACGTCACGTCGAGCGCGGCGGTGTTCCACCACAGGGCGAGTGCGCCGCCGGGGCGCAGGACGCGCAGCGCCTCCGGGACGGCACGGGCGGGGTCGGTCCAGTGCCAGGCCTGGGCGTAGGTGAGGACGTCGGCGCAGTGATCGGCGAGAGGGAGGGCATTGCCGTTGCCCCGGACGACCGGCACATGGGGCAGGGCGCGGCGGAACTCGGCCGCCATGCCGTCGCCGGGCTCGACGGCGAGCACATCGGCGCCGCGCGCGTGCAGACGGGCGGTCGCCATGCCCGTACCGGCGCCGACGTCCACGACGCGGGAGCCGGCGAGAGGGCGTCCGGCCAGCTCCTCGATGGTGTCGAAGAGCGCGTCCGGGTAGGAGGGGCGGTTGGCCGCGTACCGGGCGGCGGCTCCGTTGAAGGAGTGGGCTCGGGCGGTGTGGGCGGCCTGGTCGGAACTCGATGTCGTCATACGGCCATGGTGGCCGTGGCAGGGCGCGGGCCGGAGGGGTTTCTCCGGTGCGGTCAGGAGCGGCGGCGCTTCTTCGACGGGTTCCCCGAACGGCGGGTGACGCGCTTGTCGTACTCCTCGCGTGCCGTGGCGTACTCCGCGCGGTGCAGCTTCTCGCCCGGCGCCTCGACGAGGGAGCGGACGAAGTAGGCGAGGAGTGAGCCGATGAAGCCGATGGACAGCAGGCCGCGCAGGGACGCCTGGCGCTCGGGGTCGGGGCGGGTGCTGAAGCCCGACCAGGTGTGGCGGAAGGCGAGCGAGCTGCAGATCGCGAACATCACGACCATGAGCAGCGAGACGAAGCTGCCGACGTCGGCGATCCGGAGCCCGTCGTAGGCGATGCGCAGCACGAAGCAGGCGGCGGCCGCGGCCGCGAGGGAGCCGACGGCGACGCCGATGCGGCGGGCGGTGTAGCCGCCGGAGTGGTCGACCCAGGTCGTGCCGAAGAACCGGATGGGCTCGGGCCGGGGGCCCGCGGGGGTCCCGGGGGTGCCGTGCGTGTCGTTCTCTGCTGCGCTCACCCGACGATTGTCACTCCTGCCCGCGCGGACGCGGGACCCCTCCCCCGCCGGCTCCCGCCGCGGGCCGGTTGTGCGGCCCGCGGCGGGCACCACGGTGGCGGTCCCTCTAGCAGCGCGGGGCGACGTAGCCGTCGCTGCCGGTGTAGATGTACGCGTCGGAGACGTACTGGCCGCTGCCGATGTTGTCCCAGATGTTCGACGTGCCGTACGGGCCCGACACCCGGGTGCCGGTCGTCTGGCAGTTGATCCGCACCCTGGCGCCCTCGGACAGGACCCGCACGACGGAGTAGTTGGTGCCGGGACCGCTGCGGACGTTGAGCCGGTAGCCCGGAGCCACCGGGTAGGAAGCCGCGGCGGCGGCCGTGGTCACCTTCTCGTCCCCGCCCGCCATCTCCTGCGTCCCGTCGACAGACATGGGAAACCTCCCCCGTTTTTCGTCCCACGACCGTCGTGGGGCCACAGTCATTCCCCTGGAACAAGCCATGAAACACGAGTTCTCCGATCACACGTACTTACGGGCAAGCCCCCTCGGTCCCGTACACCTCATCGACTAGGCTCCGAACGATCGCGCGCGTGAACGACAGCACGGGGGTGGTTCCATGGCGCCGCAGCGGAACGCCGGGGCGGGCGCGGAAGCGGAACTTCCTGAGTACGCCGGCCACTACCGTCTGGAGTCATGCCTGGGCTCGGGCGGCATGGGCGTGGTGCATCTGGCCCGCAGCCCCTCGGGGATGCGGGTCGCGGTGAAGGTCGTGCACGCCCGGTATGCCAGGGACCCCGAGTTCAGAGGGCGGTTCCGGCAGGAGGTGGCCGCGGCGCGGCGGGTGAGCGGAGCGTTCACGGCGCCGGTCGTCGACGCCGACCCGGAGGGCGTGCGGCCCTGGATGGCCACCCTGTACATCCCCGGTCCGACCCTCTCCGAGCAGGTGAAGCGGAACGGCCCCATGGACCCGGACCAGTCGCGTCGGCTGATGGCCGGACTGGCGGAGGCGCTGCGCGACATCCACCGCGTGGGCGTGGTGCACCGGGACCTGAAACCGAGCAACGTCCTGCTCGCCGAGGACGGGCCGAAGGTCATCGACTTCGGCATTTCCCGGCCACGTGACAGCGAACTGCGCACGGAGACGGGGAAGCTGATCGGAACGCCGCCGTTCATGGCGCCCGAGCAGTTCCGCAGACCCCGTGAAGTGGGCCCCGAGGCCGATGTGTTCGCCCTCGGCTCACTCGTGGTGCACGCGACGACGGGACGCGGTCCGTTCGACTCCGACAGCCCCTATGTCGTCGCCTACCAAGTGGTGCACAACGAGCCCGATCTGACGGGCGTACCGGAGTCGCTCGCGCCACTGGTACTGCGGTGCCTGGCCAAGGAGCCCGGGGACCGGCCGACACCGGACGAGCTGATGCGGGAGCTGCGGTCGCTGTCCGCGGCGTACGAGACGCAGCTCTTCGTCCCGGCGCCGCGCACGCCCGCTGCCTCGGAGGCGGCGAAGGAGCCGGAGTCATCGGCGGAGGCACCGAAGTCCCCGGTGGAGGCGGCCGGGGAGCGGCCCGTGCGGCGGCTCGGCCTGCGGACGGCCGTGGTGGCCGGGGCGCTCTGCCTCGCCGTGCTCGGCGGGTTCACGGCGGTTCAGCTGCTCGGCGGCGGCACGGAAACCGCGCGGAAGGCCCCTGCCGCGCAGAGCGCGGCGGGCCGCTACGGCACGTGGGAGACGGCGCCCGCCCCGGACAGCGGCGGCATGCCCCAGTGCACCCCCATGACCGAGGGGCTGCTGTGTGCCCTGCCCGGCCTGGTCTTCGCCCTCGACCCGGCCGACGGCCGCACCCTGTGGCGGCACGAGGTGGAGGGGACGGTCCGCAGTGAACCGCCGGTCGTGGCGGGCGGCTTCGTCCACCCCTCCCTCGACCGGATCGGTGATCTGGAAGCGCTCGACCCCGCCACGGGCGAGCGGGTGTGGCGGAAGGACGCGCCCGAGTACCAGGGGCTGGAGGCGGTCGGCGACATGCTCCTGCTGACCCGCGGCGACGGGACGGTCACGGGCGTGGACGCCGCATCGGGCGAGACCCGCTGGTCCACCCGGATCCCGGGCCATGGCGTGCCGTACTTCACCTCCTTCGCCGGGGAGACGGCTGAGACGGGGGAGACCGGTACGGCGGGGCAGGCGGTGAAGGCGGCGGAGCCGTCGGCGTACACGACGAGCACGTCCCGGGACGAGAGCCGGACCCGGGTCACCGCGGTGGACCCGGCGACCGGTGAGGTGCGCTGGGACGCCGAGCTGGAGGGGTCGCTGACGCCCGTGGGAGCCGCGGACGGGGACGTGTACCTCGTCGCCGGCGGCGATGTGTCCGGGGACGCGAAGGCCGTGCTCCGCTACACGCCCGCCACCGGCGACACCCGCCGGGTGACGCTGGAGGTGCCCGTCGCGGAGGCGCAGAGCGGGGTGCACGGGGACACCGTGTACCTCATGGGTGCGGGCGGTTCGCTGGTCGCCGTCGACATGGCCGCCGGCACCGAGCGGTGGCGCCTGGAGACGGGTGTGAGCCGGGGCTCGGTGCCCGCCTCCGACGGGCGACACGTGTATGTGACCGCGCCCGACGGGCGGCTGCTGGGCGTCGACGCCCGCGAGGGCAAGCTCCTCGGCCAGACCCGGCCGCGTCTCGGCGCCGATTCCGACCGCGTTCCCGCGTCGCTGCCGACGCCCGTGCTCGCGGGAGGCCACGTCTACGCCGGTGCGCCCGACGGCACCGTGTTCGGCGTGTCGGGGCGCGACCCGGCCGCCTGGTGATCCGACGGGCGCCCGCGAGGGCGGACCGGGCGGTCAGCCCAGCTTGCTCACGTCCCGCACCGCGCCCTTGTCCGCGCTGGTCGCCATCGCCGCGTACGCGCGCAGGGCCGCCGAGACCTTGCGGTCGCGGTTCCTCGGCACGTACCGGCCGCCCAGCGCCTGCTCGCGCCGGCTGAGCTCGTCCTCGTCGACCAGCAGCTCGATGGAGCGGTTGGGGATGTCGATGCGGATGCGGTCGCCGTCCTCGACCAGGGCGATGGTGCCGCCCGAGGCCGCCTCCGGGGAGGCGTGGCCGATGGACAGGCCGGAGGTGCCGCCGGAGAAGCGGCCGTCGGTGACCAGCGCGCAGGCCTTCCCGAGGCCACGGCTCTTCAGGTACGACGTCGGGTAGAGCATCTCCTGCATGCCGGGGCCGCCCTTGGGGCCCTCGTAGCGGATGACGACGACGTCGCCCTCCTTGACCTGCTTGGTGAGGATCTTCTCGACGGCCTCCTCCTGCGACTCGCAGACGACCGCCGGGCCCTCGAAGGTCCAGATGGACTCGTCGACGCCGGCCGTCTTGACGACGCAGCCGTCGACCGCCAGGTTGCCGCGCAGCACCGCGAGGCCGCCGTCCTTGGAGTAGGCGTGCTCGACGGAGCGGATGCAGCCGCTCTCGGCGTCCTCGTCCAGGGACTCCCAGCGCTCGGACTGGGAGAAGGCCTCCGCCGACCGCACGCAGCCGGGGGCGGCGTGCCAGAGCTCCAGCGCCTCCCGGGAGGGCGAGCCGCCGCGGACGTCCCAGGTCTTCAGCCAGTCGGCGAGCGAGGGGCTGTGGACGGAGTGCACGCCCTCGTTGAGCAGCCCCGCGCGGTGCAGCTCGCCCAGCAGGGCGGGGATGCCTCCCGCGCGGTGCACGTCCTCCATGTAGTACGTGCGGTCCTTGGCGACGTTCGGGGCGACCTTGGCCAGGCAGGGGACGCGGCGCGAGAGGGCGTCCATCTCGGTGAGGCCGAAGGAGACGTCGGCCTCCTGGGCGGCGGCCAGCAGGTGCAGGATCGTGTTGGTGGAGCCGCCCATCGCGATGTCGAGCGCCATGGCGTTCTCGAAGGCCGCCGGTGTGGCGATGTTGCGGGGCAGGACCGAGTCGTCGTCCTGCTCGTAGTAGCGGCGGGTCAGCTCGAGCACCGTGCGCGCGGCGTCCTCGTAGAGGGCCTTGCGGGCGGTGTGGGTGGCCAGCACCGAGCCGTTGCCGGGCAGGGAGAGGCCGATGGCCTCGGTGAGGCAGTTCATCGAGTTGGCGGTGAACATGCCGGAACAGGAGCCGCAGGTCGGGCAGGCGTTCTCCTCGATGCGGAGCACGTCCGCGTCGGAGATCTTGTCGTTGGCCGCCTCGACCATGGCGTCCACCAGGTCCAGCGTGCGGACCGTGCCGTCGACCAGGGTGGCGCGGCCGGACTCCATCGGGCCGCCGGAGACGAAGACCGTGGGGATGTTCAGGCGCAGGGCCGCGTTGAGCATCCCCGGCGTGATCTTGTCGCAGTTGGAGATGCAGATCAGGGCGTCCGCGCAGTGTGCCTCGACCATGTACTCCACGCTGTCCGCGATCAGGTCGCGGGAGGGCAGGGAGTACAGCATGCCGCCGTGGCCCATCGCGATGCCGTCGTCGACGGCGATGGTGTTGAACTCGCGCGGGATGCCGCCGGCCGCCGTCACCGCCTCACTGACGATCCGGCCGACCGGGGCGAGGTGGGTGTGTCCGGGGACGAACTCGGTGAAGCTGTTGGCGATCGCGATGATCGGCTTGCGGCCGATGTCCGCGCCCGGTACACCGGAGGCGCGCATAAGGGCGCGGGCGCCCGCCATGTTGCGGCCGTGGGTGACTGTGCGGGACCTCAGATCGGGCATCGTCGCTCGCTCCTTCGGAGAGTTCTGACGGCATCGAGCGTACGCCGGTCATCCAGAGGGCGGGACAAGGTGTCCGGAATACGGGACGAATGTCTCAGTGCCGCCCGGCAAGGCAGCGCCACGCGGGGGCGGTTCCCACCCGGACGGCGTCAGCGGCCGGTCAGGTGGCCCTGCACCACGGGCGCCACGCGGCGCACGATCTCCTCGGGGTTCACCGAGGCCAGCGGCTCCACCTTGATCACGTAGCGGATCATCACGATGCCGACCAGCTGGGCGGCGGCCAGTTCGGCGCGCAGCTCCGCGTCCGCCGCGTCGATCCGGCCGGCGACGCGGCGCAGCAGCTGGCCGGCGATCAGGCGGCGGAAGACCGCGGCGGCCGTCTCGTTGTTCACGGCGGAGCGGACGATCGCGAGCAGCGGGGACCGGGTGACGGGGTTCTCCCAGAGCCCGATGATCAGGCGGGTCATCTGCTCGCCGATCTCCTCCACCGGGCCCTCGGAGATCGTGTCCCGCACGGCGAGCGCCGGAGCGAAGGCGACCTCGACGGCGGCCTCGAACACCTGCTCCTTGGTGCCGAAGTAGTGGTGCACCAGCGCCGGGTCGACCCCGGCCGACTTGGCGATCCCCCGCACGGACGTCTTGTCGTACCCCCGCGCGGAGAACTCCTCGCGGGCCGCGTCGAGGATGCGGTCCCGGGTGCCGGCCGCTTCCGTACGAGGCGGGCGGCCGCGGCGCCGCGTGGTGCCGTCGCCCCGCGCGGAGGCGCCCGGACCGTTGCTCGCGGTGAGGCCGGTCACCGGCGGGGCACCCGGATCGTGGAGGAGTCGGAGGCGAGGTGGAGACGCGTGAAGGCCAGCGCCTCGGCCAGATCGGCCTCCCGCTCCGCGCTCGACATGGCCCGCCGCGTGTTGACCTCGATGACGACATGGCCGTCGAAGCCGTTCGACGCGAGGCTTCCCAGCACCTCCGCGCAGGGCTGGTCGCCGCGGCCGGGGACGAGGTGCTCGTCCTTGGCCGAGCCCTTGCCGTCGGCGAGGTGCACATGGCCGAGACGGTCGCCCATGCGGTCGATCATCCGCAGGGTGTCGGTGCGGGCGGTCGAGGCGTGGCTGAGGTCGATCGTGAAGTGGCGGTAGTCCTCCTTGGTGACGTCCCAGTCGGGGGCGTAGGCGAGCATCTCGCGGTCGCGGTAGCGCCAGGGGTACATGTTCTCCACGGCGAACCGCACGTCCGTCTCGCCGGCCATCCGCCAGATGCCCTCCACGAAGTCGCGGGCGTACTGCCGCTGCCAGCGGAAGGGGGGATGGACGACGACCGTGCCGGCGCCGAGCTTCTCGGCGGCCGCCTGGGCCCGCTGGAGCTTGGTCCAGGGGTCGGTGGACCACACGCGCTGCGTGATGAGCAGGCAGGGCGCGTGGATGGCCAGGATGGGGATGCGGTGGTAGTCGCTGAGTCTGCGCAGTGCCTCGATGTCCTGGCTGACCGGATCGGTCCACACCATGACCTCGACGCCGTCGTACCCGAGGCGCGCGGCGATCTCGAAGGCCGTCGCCGTCGACTCCGGGTAGACGGAGGCCGTCGACAGGGCGACCTTCGCATCCGGGATGCGGACTACGTCCCTTGGTTCTGCCACGAGCCTCAGGTTACGGGGTGGGGTCGGGTGGATGCGGGGTGCCCGCTGGCCGTTGTGGTGAGTGCCATAGGCGCGTGCCGCGCTACACCTGACCCATGTGGTCCAGGCGGCGGAGGATGACGCCCTCCCTCAGGGCCCAGGGGCAGATCTCCAGGCGTTCGATGCCGAACAGGTCCATCGCGCCTTCCGCGACCAGGGCCCCGGCGAGCAGCTGCCCCGCGCGGGCCTCGGAGACGCCGGGGAGCTCGGCGCGCTCGGAGGCGGTCATGGCGGCGAGCCTGGGCACCCAGGCCTCCAGGGACTCCCGTTTCAGCTCGCGCTGGACGTAGAGGCCCTCGGCGGAGCGGGCCGCGCCCGCGAGCCGGGCGAGCTGCTTGAACGTCTTGGACGTGGCCACCACGTGGTCGGGGGCGCCCAGGCGGCTGAAGTCACCCACCGTGCGGGCGATCTCGGTGCGCACATGGCGGCGCAGCGCGCGGACGTCGTCCGGCTCGGGCGGGTCGCCGGGCAGCCAGCCGGCGGTGAGGCGGCCGGCGCCGAGCGGCAGCGACACCGCGGTGTCGGGCTCCTCGTCGAGGCCGTAGGCGATCTCCAGGGAGCCGCCGCCGATGTCGATGACGAGGAGTTTCCCGGCCGACCAGCCGTACCAGCGGCGGGCGGCGAGGAAGGTGTGCCGGGCCTCCTCCTCGCCGCTGAGCACCTGGAGCTCGACGCCGGTCTCCTCGCGCACGCGCGCGAGGACGTCGTCGGCGTTGCCCGCCTCGCGCACGGCGGAGGTGGCGAACGGCAGCAGTTCCTCGACGCCCTTGTCCTCCGCGGCCTGGAGCGCCTCGTGGACGACCTCGATCAGCTGGTCCACCCCGTCGGGGCCGATGGCTCCGCCGTCGTCGAGGAGCTGGGCGAGGCGCAGCTCGGTCTTGTGCGAGTGGGCGGGCAGCGGGCGCGCGCCGGGGTGCGCGTCCACCACGAGCAGATGCACGGTGTTCGAACCCACGTCGAGGACTCCGAGTCTCATGTACAGAACGCTACTGCCCGCAGCGCGCCGTGTTGGCCGGTCTGCGGTGGCCGAGCCGGTCCCGTTCCCCGGTGCGGGCGGCTTACCCTGGTCGGGTGCCAAAGACGAAAAAGGCGAAGGACGAAAAGGCGGACAAGAAGGCCAAGCGGGACAAGAAGGCCGGACTGGTCGCGGATTCCTCTTCGCGAGTGACAGCACCGCAGTTGCCGGGGCAGGCGCCGGCGGACGACGAGAAGAGCCTCGATTTCGCTCGCGCATGGGTGGAATTTCCTGATCCGGCGGACAACGAGCAGGTCTTCCGCTGCGATCTGACATGGCTGACCTCTCGTTGGAACTGCATCTTCGGCAGCGGCTGCCAGGGCATCCAGGCCGGCCGCGCGGACGACGGGTGCTGCACCCTGGGTGCCCACTTCTCGGACGAGGACGACGAGAAGCGGGTCGCCGAACATGTGGCGAGACTCACGCCCGACATCTGGCAGCACCACGACGAGGGCCGGCGGGGCGGCTGGGTCGCGGAGGACGAGGACGGTGAGCGTCAGACGCGGCCGTTCCAGGGCTCGTGCATCTTCCAGAACCGGCCGGGGTTCGTGGGCGGCATGGGGTGCTCGCTGCACATCCTCGCCCTCAAGGAGGGCCGCGAGCCGCTGGAGACCAAGCCGGACGTGTGCTGGCAGCTGCCCATCCGGCGGACCTACGACTGGATCGACCGGCCGGACGACACACGCGTGCTGCAGGTGTCGATCGGTGAGTACGACCGTCGCGGCTGGGGCCCGGGCGGCCACGACCTGCACTGGTGGTGCACGTCGGCCACCTCGGCCCACGGCGCCGGGGACCCGGTGTACGTCTCCTACCGCGCGGAACTGACCGAACTGATGGGCAAGGCGGGCTACGACCGCCTGGCGGAACTGTGCGAGGAACGCCTGGCGTCCCAACTGCCCCTGCTGGCACCGCATCCGGCGGATCCGGCGAGGCAGGCGGATTCGGCGGGTCCGGCGGACCAGGCGGATGCGGCGGGCCGGCCGGGCGCCTGACGCGGGGCGGACGGCACGCGGCGCGGGCCGGTGACAGCGCCGCGCGGACGCCGCCGCGTGCAGGGGCCGGGGTGTCCCTTCTGCGGCAGCCGCGGCACCCGCACGGCGAAAGCCACGCCGCCGCTCACGCCCCGGCCCGCCGGGGGCACCTGGCACGGGGGCGCATAGCGCCTGTGCTTGCGGTAAGGGCACATGACGCCGAACCCTCCGGCGCGACGCCTGACGCCGACCCGTCCGAGGGACGGGGTGCCCCTGACACCCGAGCCCGACGCGGCGCGACGCCGAGCGTCCGACGCGGGTGCCTGACGCGGGGCGTTCGACGGCTCCTGGCGCTCTGGAACGCCGGGAACCGGCCGTGCGGACCTCCGGCACCAGCCGCAAGGAGCGCGGCCCCGCTCCCCCCACGCCGACCGGCCGACACAGAAGCGCCTGATGCCGCCCGCGCATCCGGACCCCGGGATCCCGACGCGAGGCGTTCAACGGCTCCTGGCGCTGTGGAACGCCGGGAACCGGCCGTGCGGACCTCCGGCACCAGCCGCAAGGAGCGCGGCCCCGCTCCCCCCACGCCGACCGGCCGACACAGAAGCGCCTGATGCCGCCCGCGCATCCGGACCCCGGGATCCCGACGCGGGGCGTTCGACGGCTCCTGGCGCTGTGGAACGCCGGGAACCGGCCGTGCGGACCTCCGGCACCAGCCGCAAGGAGCGCGGCCCCGCTCCCCCCACGCCGACCGGCCGGCACAGAAGCGCCTGATGCCGCCCGCGCATCCGGACCCCGGGATCCCGACGCGAGGCCGTCCCGATACGGCGGTGCGCGGGGCGGGGCAGTCCGCGTCGGCCCACGGCCCCTCGGGGGTCCGGCACCGAGCTGCCAGGGCGCGGCCCGCTCCCCAACCGACCGGCCCGGCTGAGGGCCTACTCCGCGGGTGGGGGTGTTTCGGAGGTTTCCGGGGTGGGGGTCACCGGGGTGCTGGGGGTCGGGCCGGTGGGGGTGGGGCCGTCGGTGGTGGGCTCCGGGGTGGGTGAGGGGGGCGGGTCGCTCGGTGCGGGCTCCGACGGCGGCGGGGTCGTGGGGGTGGGGTCAGGGGCGGGTGACGACGCGGGAGGGGCGCTCGGGGTGCCCGGATGCGCGGTGCCCGGGGCGCCGGGGTGGCCGGAGGGCGAGGCGGGGACCGAAGGGGCGGGGCCGTAACCGTCGATGGTCACGGCCGAACCCGCCGGGGAGATCGCCACCGTCGCGCGCCAGGGGCCGGACGGCTCGCGCAGCTGGTCGACGTAGACCCGGACGGTCACCGACTCGCCGGGGGCGAGGGTTCCCGACGACTCGCTCAGGTAGAGCCAGGACGCCTCCGTCGCGGCCGACCAGTGGACCGGCCGGGCGCCCGTCGCCGTCAGGGTGATCAGCGTCGTGTCGCCCCTGTGTCCGGCCGTGACGGCCAGTGTGGCCGCGCCCCTGTGTCCCGCGCCGCCGGTGCCGACGACCTCCACGGACACGTCCGCCCCGCCGTCCTCGTCGAAGCGGGGGCTCGGGCGGGTGCCCGCGTTGCCCGTGTTCTCGTAGCCGGCGCCCGCCTCCTCGCCGTCGAGGTCGACGGTGCCGCCGTCCTCCCGCGCGGAGGCCGAACGGCCGTCCTGGGCCTCCCCGACCGGCGTGCCCCGGTAGGCGGCCCACAGCGCGAGCACGGGCGCGGCGACGACGGTGGCGACGACGGTCGTCGTCATGACACGCGCGCGGAGCCGGTTCCGGCGCGCGACACGGTCCTTGGGGTCCACGGGGAAGCCGCGCCGGTCGAAGCGGGGCGCGGCACCGCGCGCGCGTGGGTGATGCGCGATGGCGGTGCGCAGGGCCGCTGCAGGCACCGGCAGGACGGGCAGGGCGTCCGGGGTGACGCTGGTGCCGGGCCAGCGGCCCGGAACGGCCCGCTCGGCGGTGCGGCGGCAGCGCGGGCAGTCGTCGACGTGCCGGACGAGTTCGCGGCGCAGGGTCGTGCTGAGCACCAGCCGCCGGTCGCCGGTGAGATGCGCCACGCCCGGACAGGTGCCGGTCTCGACGACGGCGAGCGCCGCGCGGGTGCGTTCCACCTCGCAGGCCGCGGTGGCGAGCAGCTCACGCGCGGCGGCCGGTTCCCTGCCGAGCACGGAGGCGACCTCATGGGCGGCGAGGTCGTGGCGCACGGCGAGTTCGAGCGCCTCGCGCTGCTCCGGGGTGGTGCCGGCGGCCTCCGGCCACGCCAGCTCGGCCAGTTCCCGGCGGCGCCGCTCCCGCACCTCCTCGGAGACGGCCGGGGCGGCGGGCGTCCCGGCCTCCCGCCGGCGGCCCGCGCGGCGGCCCGCGCGGCGTCCGCCGTGCGTGGCCTGGCCCCGCTGCCTGGACTCCGCCAGCCGGCGCAGACACGCCCAGCGGGCCAGGGCGTACAGCCAGGCCCGGCGGCTTCCCAGCTCCTCCGGGACGTGCCGGCCACGGCGCTCGGCGAGCGCGAGCACGTCGGCCAGGGCGGCGATCGCCGCGTCGTGGTCGCACAGCACGGACAGGCAGTAGGTGAACAGGCCGTCCAGATGGGCCTCGTAGCCGGGGGCGGGCCGCTCGGCCAGGGTGCGTGCGGCGCCGCGGTCGCGTACTTCCCGGTGCGCCCGGCGGGTTCCGGTCGTGCGGGTCGAGGTGTGCGCGCCACTGCTTGTCATCCGGCGACCGTAGGGGGCCCGGGGCGGCCCCTTCCGGAGCCCTGCGCACTTTTAATCCGTACGGGTGAAACGATCCCTCAATCGGGGACAGGAACCTTTCACCGCACGTGAGCCGCGCCGCGACCGCGCCCGCAGCCGCGCCGCCCGGCCCGGCGGAACGAGGGTGCGGGATGCCCCGCTGTCAGAGGCTGCCGCTACCTTTTCCGCATGGCTGCCCGTACGAAGACCACCAAGGACCGCCCGTCCTTCCGCTGCACGGAATGCGGCTGGCAGACGGCCAAGTGGCTCGGCCGCTGCCCCGAGTGCCAGGCATGGGGGACGGTCGAGGAGTACGGCGCGCCCGCGGTCCGTACGACGGCGCCCGGCCGGGTCACCACCTCCGCCCTGCCCATCGGCCAGGTCGACGGCCGTCAGGCCACCGCCCGGTCCACCGGCGTGCCCGAGCTGGACCGGGTGCTCGGCGGCGGGCTCGTGCCCGGGGCCGTGGTGCTCGTGGCGGGCGAGCCGGGTGTGGGCAAGTCCACGCTCCTGCTGGACGTCGCGGCCAAGTCGGCGAGCGAGGAGCACCGCACGCTGTACGTGACGGGTGAGGAGTCGGCGAGTCAGGTCCGGCTGCGCGCCGACCGCATCCACGCCATCGACGACCACCTGTATCTCGCCGCCGAGACGGATCTGGCCGCCGTCCTCGGCCACTTGGACGCGGTGAAGCCGTCCCTGCTGATCATGGACTCGGTGCAGACGGTCGCGTCCCCGGAGATCGACGGCGCCCCGGGCGGCATGGCCCAGGTCCGCGAGGTGGCGGGCGCGCTGATCCGCGCCTCCAAGGAGCGCGGGATGTCCACGCTCCTTGTGGGACATGTCACCAAGGACGGCGCGATCGCCGGACCGCGCCTGCTGGAGCACCTGGTGGATGTCGTCCTGCACTTCGAGGGCGACCGCCACGCGCGGCTGCGCCTGGTGCGCGGCGTCAAGAACCGCTACGGCACCACGGACGAGGTCGGCTGCTTCGAGCTGCACGACGAGGGCATCACGGGTCTCGCGGACCCCAGCGGACTTTTCCTGACCCGTCGTGACGAACCGGTCCCGGGCACGTGTCTGACCGTCACGCTGGAGGGCCGCCGCCCTCTGGTCGCCGAAGTACAGGCGCTCACCGTCGACTCGCAGATCCCCTCCCCCCGGCGCACCACGTCCGGCCTGGAGACCTCTCGGGTGTCGATGATGCTGGCGGTGCTGGAACAGCGCGGCCGGATCAGCGCCTTGGGCAAGCGGGACATCTACTCGGCGACGGTCGGCGGGGTGAAGCTCTCCGAGCCGGCCGCCGACCTGGCCGTCGCGCTGGCGCTGGCGTCGGCGGCGAGCGACACCCCGCTGCCGAAGAACCTGGTCGCGATCGGCGAGGTCGGCCTCGCGGGCGAGGTGAGACGCGTCACGGGCGTCCAGCGCAGGCTCGCCGAGGCCCACCGTCTGGGCTTCACACACGCGCTGGTTCCGGGCGATCCGGGCAAGGTTCCGGCGGGAATGAAGGTGCTGGAGGTAGCGGACATAGGGGACGCTCTGCGCGTGCTTCCGCGCTCGCGTCGCCGAGAGGCCCCGCGGGAGACGGAGGACCGCCGGTAGACTTTGCCCAGGTCTCGCCCGTCCGTACGAACCGAGTGCGCGAAGCGGGGGCGCCCCAGAACCTGCGACCGGAGGAGTGCAGTGGCAGCCAACGACCGGGCAGCAGCTCCCGGAAAGTCCGGTGGGAGTGCCGGTTCCGATGGCCTGATGCGCGCCTCGCTGAGCGCCGTGGCACCCGGCACCGCCCTGCGTGACGGCTTGGAGCGCGTACTGCGCGGCAACACCGGCGGTCTCATCGTGCTCGGTTCCGACAAGACCGTCGAGACGCTGTGCAGCGGCGGCTTCGTGCTGGACGTCGAGTTCACCGCGACCCGGCTGCGGGAGCTGTGCAAGCTGGACGGCGGCATCGTGCTGTCGTCCGACCTGTCGAAGATTCTGCGGGCGGGCGTCCAGTTGGTGCCGGACCCCACCATCCCCACCGAGGAGACCGGCACCCGGCACCGCACCGCCGACCGCGTCTCCAAGCAGGTCGGCTTCCCCGTCGTCTCGGTGTCCCAGTCGATGCGCCTGATCGCGCTGTACGTCGACGGCCACCGGCGGGTCCTGGAGGACTCGGCGGCGATCCTGTCCCGCGCCAACCAGGCGCTGGCCACCCTTGAGCGCTACAAGCTCCGCCTCGACGAGGTCGCCGGAACGCTGTCGGCACTGGAGATCGAGGACCTGGTGACCGTCCGGGACGTGTCGGCGGTCGCGCAGCGGCTGGAGATGGTACGCCGCATCGCCACCGAAATCGCTGAGTACGTGGTCGAACTGGGCACCGACGGTCGTCTCCTCGCCCTCCAGCTCGACGAGTTGATCGCGGGCGTGGAGCCGGAGCGCGAACTGGTGGTGCGGGATTACGTGCCCGAGCCCACCGCCAAGCGCGCCCGCACGGTCGAGGAGGCCCTGCACGAGCTGAACGTGCTCACGCACGCGGAGCTGCTGGAGCTGTCGACCGTGGCCCGTGCGCTCGGCTACACCGGTTCGCCGGAGACCCTGGACTCGGCGGTGTCGCCGCGCGGCTTCCGGCTGCTGGCGAAGGTGCCGAGGCTGCCCGGCGCGATCATCGACCGTCTGGTGGAGCACTTCGGCGGTCTGCAGAAGCTGCTCGCCGCCAGCGTGGACGATCTCCAGACGGTGGACGGCGTCGGCGAGGCCCGCGCGCGGAGCGTGCGCGAGGGTCTGTCGCGGCTGGCGGAGAGCTCGATCCTCGAGCGGTACGTCTGAGCTTCGAGCGGTACGTCAGTCCGCCTTCAGCACGAAGGACGTCCGCGCCTTCTCGAACCCCGGTGCCTTCGCCTCCACCAGGTACGTCCCCGGCTTCGCCGACCCCGCCTTCGGCGTCGCGCACTCCGGCGCGCTCGCCTTGCGGTCCCACTTCACGGAGTAGGTGATGCTGTCCCCGGCCGGGACCCGGAACACCAGGCTCCGCGCCCCCTTCGGGCAGTCGTCCGACGCCCAGAACGGGTCGTCGTCGCTGGCCTGAGCGACCGTCAGCACCGCGTTCTCAGGGCCGAGATCGATCTTGCAGTCGCCGGCGGAGGTGTTGCGCGCGGTAAGCAGGAACGTGGGCGTCTGACCCGGGTCGTAGGAGTTGCGGGTACTGCGCAGACTCAACTCGACGGCGTTCGCGGAGCAGTTGGGCAGGCCTGAGCCGGATCCGGCCGGCAGCGCGTCGCCCGCGCCGACCCCGGCCGACGTACCGCCCTCGGAACCACCGCCGGCGCTGCCCCCCGCGCCCCCGGCGCCGCCGGAGCCGTCCGGGTCGCCGTTGGCGCCGTCGTCGCCCGAGCCGGACGACGAACCGCCGGAACCGCCGGAGCCCTCGCTGTCGTCGGACCCGCCGCCGCCCGACTCGTCCCGTCCACCGGGCGCCTGGCTGATCGCCGGTCCGGAACTCGACGGTCCCGGCGTGATGGACGGCGCGGGATTCTTGCCGTTGGCACCCGTGTCGCGGTCGTCCCCGCCCCCGCCGCCGGAGACGACGATCCAGGTGGCCAACAACGCCAACAGGGCCAGCACGGACAGCAGTACGGCCCTCCGTCGCCAGTAGATGGAGGAGGGAAGCGGCCCGACCGGATTGCGCAGAGATCCCACGGCGCAAACCTTACGAGAGATCGGCGCGTTAGCTTGCCCCACCCGCCGCTCTGGGCGACAACTTTTCAGGATCATCATCCCGGAAACCGGCCAGTCAGCCTGACTTGCGTCCGGTACCGCAGCCGGTGATCGCTGGGTGTGACCGATTCGGGCGCTCACCTACAGTCTGTGACCGTGGACTTCGGGGGATGGTGCGCGCGTTCGCGATCGCGTCGCTTGCACCTCTGGCCACGGCTGTGCCGTTCCCTTGGGGCGGGCTGTGTCGCGGCGACCGGAGAACTCGCCTGTTCCCGAGCGGCCGTTGGCGCAGCCGTCCACAGTGCCCGGCGAACCCGGGGCGGGGCGGCACGGCGGGTGCACCTGTGTTGGTGCGGGCCGGGGGGGTGTTCGCGCAGCCCGGCGCTTACGGGGCGCCATCGCGCCCACCCTCCCCCACTCTCGGCTTCTCCCCCACTCTCGGCTTCGCTCGAGCGGGAGGTACCCCCATGAGCGGGGGGACCCCCATCGCCCTGGGGGCACCTCCCAGGCCCTTGAGGCACTGGGGGAGGCGACTGCCCGCGGAAGCGGCGAGAGCAAGGCGACTGCCCGCGGAAGCGGCGGGAGCCCAGGAGCGGCTGGTGGCGGAGGTGGCGGGAGCCGGGAGGGCCGGCCGCGGGGTGGCGGGAGCGGGGGGCTGGCTGGGGGGTGGCGGAAGCGGGGGGGGCCGGCCGCGGGAGCGGCGGAAGCCGGGGGGCCGGCCGCGGGAGCAGCGGAAGCCGGGGGGCCGACCGCGGTGGGGGTGGAGAGTGTGGGCCTGGGCGGCTCGAGTCGGTCGGTGGAGAGGAGAGGAGGGGCGGGGCGGGGCGGATCTCTCGCGCGTTGGGGGGTGAACCGTGCTCGTGTGGGTGCTCCTGGGGCTGGGGCCGTGGCGCTCACCCCTTACGTGGGGACCGGCGTGGCAGGATCGAGGGGCCATGACTGCTCCCACGAAGCCCCCGTACGGCCATCCCGCCGATTCCGCGTCCGAGCGTGCTCCCGGTGAGCCGCTGCACTCCCCTGTCATCGACTGGTTCGACGAGCACGCCCGGGACCTTCCGTGGCGGCGCCCGGAGGCCGGCGCGTGGGGAGTGATGGTCAGTGAGTTCATGTTGCAGCAGACCCCGGTGAACCGGGTGCTGCCCGTCTACGAGCAGTGGCTGGCCCGCTGGCCGCGCCCCGCCGGCCTCGCCGCGGAGGCGCCCGGCGAGGCCGTCCGCGCCTGGGGCCGGCTCGGCTACCCGCGCCGCGCGCTCCGCCTGCACGGCGCCGCCGTCGCCATAACGGAACGGCACGGCGGCGACGTGCCGTCGGACCACGCCCAGCTGCTGGCGCTGCCCGGCATCGGCGAGTACACCGCCGCGGCGGTGGCGTCGTTCGCGTACGGGCAGCGGCACGCGGTGCTGGACACCAACGTGCGCCGGGTGTTCGCCCGCGCGGTGACCGGTACGCAGTACCCGCCGAACGCCACCACCGCGGCCGAGCGCCGGCTGGCCCGCACCCTGCTGCCGGAGGACGCCCCGACCGCCGCGCGGTGGGCCGCCGCCTCCATGGAGCTGGGCGCGCTGGTGTGCACGGCGAAGAACGAGTCATGCCACCGCTGCCCGATCGCCGCCCTGTGCGCCTGGCGGCTCGCGGGCAAGCCGGCCCACGACGGCCCGCCCCGGCGGGGTCAGACCTACGCGGGCACGGACCGTCAGGTCCGCGGGCGGCTGCTGGCCGTGCTGCGGGAGGCACCCGGGCCGGTCCCGCAGACCGCGCTGGACCGGGTGTGGCACGAACCGGTGCAGCGCGCCCGCGCGCTGGACGGTCTGGTCGCCGACGGACTCGTGGAGCCCTTGCAGGGAGGGCTGTACCGGCTGCCGCTGGCCTGATCCGGGGCAGCCGCCGAGCCCTCACCCGAGCCCCACCCCGAGGGCCGCTCCGGGACCGCTCCTGGGCCGCTCCCGTTCACTCCCGTCACTCCTGTCCCGGCCCCACAATCGGCCATAACCGGTCAAGGCCACCCCAGTCGGGCAGCCGCTTTACCCGCTTTCTTCTTCCGTTACACAACCGACGGACAGCCGAGGGCTGCCCGCAAGCTCCAGCGGACAGCGCCGTGACAACGCCTCCGTACCTTCAATCGCGTGCTCGACAAGGAGCACGACGAGCAAGGGTCACAGGCAGTGCGACCGGTCCGCGCGGGCGGCCGGGACGGGGATCGGGAGGCGGTTCACCATGGCGCAGGGCGAGGTGCTCGATTTCGAGGAGTACGTCCGCACGCGGCAGGACGCGTTGCTGCGCAGCGCCCGCCGCCTGGTCCCGGACCCCGTGGACGCGCAGGACCTGCTCCAGACCGCGCTGGCCCGGACGTACGGCCGCTGGGAGACCATCGAGGACAAGCGGCTGGCCGACGCCTATCTGCGCCGCGTGATGATCAACACGCGCACGGAGTGGTGGCGGGCCCGCAAGCTCGAGGAGGTGCCCACCGAGCAGCTCCCGGAGCCCTGTGTGGAGGACGCCACCGAGCAGCACGCCGACCGGGCCCTGCTGATGGATGTCATGAATGTGCTCGCCCCGAAGCAACGCAGTGTCGTGGTGCTGCGACACTGGGAGCAGATGTCCACGGAGGAGACGGCCGCCGCCCTCGGCATGTCGGCCGGAACGGTCAAGAGCACGCTGCACCGGGCGCTCGCCCGGCTCCGCGAGGAGCTGGAGGCACGCGATCTGGACGCACGGGCGCTGGAGCGTGAGGAGCAGGAGCGTTGCGCGGCCTGACCGGCCCGAGGTCCGCACGGACCCGGTCCACCGCCAGGGCGGCGACCACGGCGACGGCCGTGGTCGCCGCCGTCGTGCTGTTCGCCGGCGGTTGCGGGACGGGCGGCACCGGCACCCGGGACGAGGGCCCGGCGCACGGGGACTCGATGGCGAGCGCGGCCGCGCCGGTCGCGCCCTCGCAGACCCCGCACGAGGTCGACGTCAACGCGGTGCGTCTGCTCAAGGCGGACCCGGCCGTCTCCGTGGAGGTCAAACGGGAACTCAAGCCGTGTGTGGCCGACGAGTACCCGGTCGACGTGAGCTACGGCAACCTCACCGGGGGAACCTCCGACGACGTCGTGATCAACGTGCTGACCTGCGGGGACGCGGTGGGCGTCGGCTCGTATGTGTACCGCGACCAGGATGGCGCGTACGTGAACGTCTTCGCCTCCGAGGACACCCCCGTGTACGCGGAGATCGACCGTGGGGACCTGGTGGTGACCAAGCAGGTGTACGACCGCGGCGACCCGGTGACGAGTCCCTCCGGCGAGGATGTGATCACCTACCGCTGGGCCTCGGGCCGGTTCGACGAGCAGTACCGCACGCACAACGACTACGGGCAGGTGGCGGGGGCGCAGCCGTCGCCGATGCCCGAGGGCTGAGACACGGCACCTTGGAATGAACCGCGGGGCCGCCCCGTCCGATGAA
Organism: Streptomyces speibonae; assembly: GCF_984686075.1. NCBI lineage: Bacteria > Bacillati > Actinomycetota > Actinomycetes > Kitasatosporales > Streptomycetaceae > Streptomyces > Streptomyces speibonae. Next base: position 3,633,268 of record NZ_OZ480260.1, read on the forward strand.
GGGGGTGAACCTTTCGCGCGCCTCACGCGTTCGCCGGTCGGGCGACAAGCGGCCCGGGGCGGACCGGGAGGGCCGCGCCCGCACCCACACGAGACCACACGAGGACTGAGAGCACCGGGATGGCAGACCAGACCCACGTTCTGTTCGTCGAGGACGACGACGTCATCCGCGAGGCCACCCAGCTCGCCCTGGAGCGGGACGGCTTCGCGGTGACCGCGATGCCCGACGGGTTGTCGGGCCTGGAGGCGTTCCGCTCCGACCGGCCCGACGTCGCGCTGCTCGACGTCATGGTCCCGGGGCTCGACGGGGTCAGCCTGTGCCGGCGCATCCGGGACGAGTCGATGGTCCCGGTCATCATGCTGTCGGCGCGGTCCGACGCCATCGACGTGGTGCTGGGGCTGGAGGCGGGCGCCGACGACTATGTGACCAAGCCGTTCGACGGGGCCGTCCTGGTGGCCCGCATCCGCGCGGTGCTGCGGCGTTTCGAGCGGGCGGGCGGCACCCGGGAGGAAACCGCGCCGGACGCCGGGGGCGTCCTGGCCTTCGGCGAACTGGAGATCGACAGAGAGGGCATGGAGGTGCGCAGAGCCGGACGGCAGGTGGCGCTGACGCCGACCGAGATGCGGCTGCTGCTGGAGTTCTCCTCGGCTCCGGGCACCGTGCTCTCCCGGGACAAACTGCTCGAACGGGTGTGGGAGTACGGCTGGGGCGGTGACACCCGGGTGGTGGACGTCCATGTGCAGCGGCTGCGGACCAAGATCGGCCAGGACCGTATCGAGACGGTCCGCGGCTTCGGCTACAAGCTGAAGGCCTGAGCAAGCGGATGCGTGGGGGGTATTTCCGGGACCTGGTGGCGGCGGGCGTGCGCCGGGCGGGCATCGGGGCGGGTCTGAGGTGGAAGCTCAGTGCGGCCATCGCGCTGGTCGGGGCGCTGGTGGCGGTCGTCCTGAGCCTGGTGGTGCACAACGCCGCGCGGGTGTCGATGCTGGACAACGCCCGCGACCTGGCCGACGAGCGCATCATGATCGCCCAGCGCAACTACGAGATGTCCGGGCGGCTGAACTTCCCCAACACCAAGATCGACGACCCTCAGCTGCCGCCTGAGCTGCGGGAGCGGGTCGAGGCGGGGCGGCGGGCGACCTACGTGGCCGACCGCAGCGGGTCGCCGGACATCTGGGCGGCCGTGCCGCTGAAGAACGGTCATGTGATGTCGCTGCACTCGGGTTTCACCGACCGCAGCTCCGACATCCTCCAGGACCTCGACCAGGCCCTGGTGATCGGTTCCATCGCGGTCGTGCTCGGCGGCAGCGCGCTCGGGGTGCTCGTCGGCGGGCATCTGTCGCGGCGGCTGCGCAAGGCGGCCAGCGCCGCCAACCAGGTCGCCAAGGGCGAGACGGACGTCCGGGTGCGCGATTCCATCGGCGGGGTGGTGCGCGACGAGACCGACGACCTGGCCAGCGCGGTGGACGCCATGGCGGACGCGCTGCGCCAGCGGCTGGAGGCCGAGCGCCGGGTCACCGCCGACATCGCGCACGAGCTGCGCACACCGGTGACCGGGCTGCTCACGGCCGCCGAGCTGCTGCCGCCGGGCCGCCCGACGGAACTGGTGCTGGACCGGGCCAAGGCGATGCGCACCCTCGTGGAGGACGTCCTGGAGGTGGCCCGGCTGGACAGCGCCTCCGAACGGGCCGAGCTGCAGGACATCCTGCTCGGGGAGTTCGTCGCCCGGCGGGTCGCGGCGAAGGACCCGGACGTCACCGTGCAGGTCGTGCACGAGTCGGAGGTGACCACCGACCCGCGGCGTCTGGAGCGTGTGCTGTTCAACCTGCTCACCAACGCCGCCCGGCACGGCAAGCCGCCCTTCGAGGTCACCGTCGAGGGGCGGGTCATCCGGGTGAGGGACCACGGGCCCGGCTTCCCGGAGGCCCTGCTCGCCGAGGGTCCGAGCCGTTTCCGCACCGGGAGCGCGGACCGGGCCGGGCGCGGTCACGGGCTGGGGCTGACCATCGCGGCCGGCCAGGCCCGGGTGCTGGGCGCACGGCTGACCTTCCGCAACGTACGGCCGGCCGGGGCACCGGAGGGCGTACCGGCCGAGGGCGCCGTCGCCGTGCTGTGGCTGCCGGAGCACGCGCCGACGAACACCGGGAGCTATCCCGTCCTGGCGTAGGGGCGGCGACCGGTCTCAGGCGGTACGGCCCCAGGAGAAACGGCCTCAGGAGAAGCGGCCTCTGCGGTCAGCAGGCCCAGTCCTTGTCCGTGTCGAGTCCGCCCTCGCGGCGCTGGGTGAAGGAGAACCAGTTGCCGGAGTCGTCGCGGAACAGCGCCTCGGTGCCGTACGGCCGTTCCTGCGGCTCCTGGATGAACTCGACCCCGCGGTCCTTGAGCTTGGCGTAGTCGCCGTGGATGTCGTCGGTGGTCAGCACCCCGGGGCCGAGCGCTCCCTTGGCCACCAGCGTTTTGATCATCTCGGCGGACTCGGGGTCCATGCCCGCGCCGGGCACCATCAGGGTCAGCTCGACGTCGGGCTGCTCCGGTGAGCCGACAGTGAGCCAGCGCATCCCGCCCTCGCCCAGGGTCATGTCGGTGCGGACCTCCAGGCCGAGCTTCTCGGTGTAGAACTCCTTCGCCCGGTCCTGGTCCAGGACCCAGACGGTGGAGATGGCGAGACCCTTGATCATGGTGTACTCCTGCTTCGCGGCCGCTTCTTCGGTGCTCTGTCACCGTAGGCAGCGCCACCGTCAGCGCGCTTCTCCGGAATTGCGCTGTGCCGCCGCCGTCCCGTCCGGCCCGGGCCGGTGGCCGCCGAGCCAGTGCATGGCGTAGCAGCCCGGGATCAGGGCGGCGCCGCGCCCCACGAACCGGGCGCGGTACTCACTGGGGGTGAGGCCGGTCCGGGCCTTGAACCGCGCGGAGAAGGTGCCCAGGCTGCTGAAGCCGACCAGATGGCAGATCTCCGTGACCGTCAGGTTGGCGGTGCGCAGCAGGTCCTCGGCGCGCTCGATCCGGCGGTGCGTGAGGTACTGGCCCGGGGTCTCGCCGTAGGTTTCCCTGAAGGCGCGTATGAAGTGGTAGCGCGAGTAGCCCGCGTGTGCCGCGACCGCTTCCAGGTCGAGGTCCGGGTCCGCCCAGTCGCGGTCCATCGCGTCCTTGGCCAGCCTCATCCGGCGCGCCCTGTCCATGCCCTCGATGGTGGCACGGGGGTCCGACACCGGGTCCGGGCCCGGGTACGCGGCAGGCCCCCGGAGACGCTCCTCCGGGGGCCTGCTCCGTGCTCGCTCGTCAGACGGGCTCGGTCACCGCCGCGGCCGCCGGGGCGGCGTCGTCGGCGCCCTTCCCGGCGGGTCCCTCGCCCTTGAGCGGGACCTCCTTCACGAACACGGCCGCCGCCAGCGAGATCACCGCGATCACGGCGCCCAGCAGGAACGCCGAGTGCGTGCCCGAGGACACCGCGTGCTGGTAGGCCTCACGGGCCGCCTCCGGCAGCTGGGCCAGGCTGTCCGCGTCCAGCTGGGCGGACTGCTCGGTCACCTTGGAGCCCAGCGAGCCGGCCCGCTCGGTCATGGCGTCCTGCACCCGGCTGTTGAAGAGCGCGCCCATGATGGCGACGCCGAACGAGGCGCCGAGGGTGCGGAACAGGGTGGTGGACGACGACGCCACGCCCATGTCCTTCATCTCCACGCTGTTCTGAGCGACCAGCATGGTGATCTGCATCAGGCAGCCCATGCCGAGGCCGACCACGGCCATGAAGACCCCGGAGGTGAAGCGCGAGGTCCCGGTGTCCATCGTGGACAGCAGGTACAGGCCGACGACCATCAGCGCGCTGCCGAGGACGGGGAAGATCTTGTACCGGCCGGTGTTGGTGGTCACCCGGCCCGCGACCATCGAGGTGACCAGCATCGCGCCGAGCATCGGCAGCAGCAGCAGACCGGAGTTGGTGGCGGAGGCGCCCTGCACGGCCTGCTGGTACAGCGGCAGGAAGAGCGTGGCGCCGAACATCACGAAGCCGACCATGAAGCCGATGACGGACATCAGCGTGAAGTTGCGGCTGCGGAAGATGTGCAGCGGCAGCACCGGCTCGGCGGCCTTGGTCTGCCAGAAGACGAAACCGATGAGGGAGGCGACACCGAGGCCGGTCAGCTCCATGATCTGCGCGGAGGTCCAGGCGTACTCCGTGCCGCCCCAGGTGGTGACCAGCACGATGGCGGTGATGCCGACCGTCAGCAGGGCGATGCCGAAGTAGTCGATGCCGGCCTTGGACCGCTTCTTCGGCAGGTGCAGGACGACCGCGACGGAGGCCAGCGCGATCGCGCCGAGCGGCAGGTTGATGTAGAAGGCCCAGCGCCAGCCCCAGTTGTCGGTGATGGTGCCGCCGACCAGGGGGCCGCCGATCATGGCCAGCGCCATGACGCCGGCGATCATGCCCTGGTACTTGCCGCGCTCGCGGGGCGGGATGAGGTCACCGATGATCGCCATGACGCCGACCATCAGGCCGCCGGCGCCCAGGCCCTGCACCGCGCGGAAGCCGATCAGCTCGCCCATGTTCTGCGCCATGCCGCTGAGCGCGGAGCCGATCAGGAAGATCACGATGGACGTCATGAACGTGCCCTTGCGCCCGTACATGTCGCCGAGCTTGCCCCAGACCGGAGTGGCGGCCGCGGTCGCGAGGGTGTAGGCGGTGACCACCCAGGACAGGTGCTCCAGGCCGCCGAGTTCGCCCACGATCGTCGGCATCGCCGTGCCGATGATCATGTTGTCGAGCATCGCGAGCATCATCGCGATCATGAGCGCGAGCAGGACCACCCGCACGCTGCGCGGCTGTTTGCCGCTCTCTGTTTCCGCGGCCCCCGCCGCCTCTGTCATCGCCATGGGTTTTCACTCCCCCGGCCACCGTTGTGTGGCCACCGCTACTTACTTGCCGCCCGGCTAGTTCTTACACTGGGAAGGTAGTCGCGCAACTAGCCGGGCGTCAAGTAAGTTTTTATCCAAGGCAGGTCGAGTAGGAGGATGGGCGGCACCATGGACGGCACCACACAGCGGCGCCGCGGGAACACCCGCCAGCGCATCCAGGACGTAGCCCTCGAACTCTTCGCCGAGCAGGGCTACGAGAAGACCTCACTCCGCGAGATCGCCGAGCACCTGGACGTCACCAAGGCGGCGCTCTACTACCACTTCAAGACGAAGGAAGAGATCCTCGTCAGCATCTTCGAGGATCTCGTGCGGCCGATCGAGGACCTGATCGAGTGGGGGCGCCGGCAGCCGCGCTCACTGGAGACGAAGCAGGAGATCATCCGCCGCTACAGCGACGCGCTGATGGGCGCGGCCCCCCTCTTCCGCTTCATGCAGGAGAACCAGGCCACGATCCGCGAGCTGAGCATCGGCGAGATGTTCAAGAACCGCATGCTCGGCATGCGGGACATCCTCATGGACCCGGACGCCGATCTGGTGGACCAGGTGCGCTGCGTCAGCGCCCTGTTCACCATGCACGCCGGGATGCACGTCCTGGTGGACATGGAAGGCGACCCCGAGGAGAAGCGCAAGGCCATCCTCGAGGTCGCCATCGATCTGATCACCCAGGCCCACCGGGGCTCGTCGGGCGCCCAGCTCAGAGGTTGACGCCGTTGGCGCGCAGGAACGTGGCCGGGTCGACGGCGGAGCCGTAGTTCGGGGTGGTGCGGATCTCGAAGTGCAGGTGGGGGCCGCTGGAGTTGCCGGTGCTGCCGGACTGGGCGATCTTCTGGCCGGTCTTGACGACCTGGCCGACCTTCACGTTGACCGAGGACAGGTGGGCGTACTGGGAGTACGTCTTGTTGCCGTGCTTGATGACGACGGCGTTGCCGTAGGCGGGGCCGTCGCCGGCGCCGTTGCCGCCGGCCTTGACGACGGTGCCGCCGTGGGTGGCGACGACCGGGGTGCCGGTCGGGACGGCGTAGTCCTGGCCGGAGTGCTTGGAGGCCCACATGCCGCCGTTCTGGGCGAAGCTCGCGGACAGCTTGTAGCTCTTCACCGGCGAGACCCAGGACGCCTGCTTCTTCGCGGCGGCCTTCTTGGCCGCCTGCTTCGCCTGGGCCGCCTTCGCGGCCGCGGCCTTCTTCGCCGCGGCGGCCTTCTCGGCCTTGGCGGCCTGCGTCTTCGCGGCCTCGGCCTGCGCGGCGGCCTGCGCCTGGACGGCACTCGCCGCGCCGGAGGCGGCCGTGGTGTCGACGGAGGCGACCGCGACCCCGGCCCCCAGTGCGACCGAGGCCCCCAGTCCGGCGGTCAGCACGGCCGCGCGGGTGCGGATCAGGGACGTACGGGAGGAACGGGACGTGACGCGCTCGAACATCAAAACCTCGTAAGGGAGGGGGCAGAGGAAAACCACCCGGCGGACGGGTCCGCGCCTCGGTGGCGATTCCTTGGTAGCCCCTCCGGCCATAACGGCGCAAAGGTGTGATGTACGACGATAGTTCGTACTTCTGCACTGAGATACACGTCTCTTGACAGAGCATTCTTATGGGGTGAAACCCTCATTTAGAGCTGATCGATCAGAACGGTGAGCTAAATGTCCGTTTTGCGACAAGCGTTTAGCCACTATTCCGGCTAGTACCGGACAAACCGCCTGTGCACCATGTCACCGGCGAAGGAGTTCGGCCATTCCATAAATGTGGCGCAGACCTCTAGGCGCCTACCGCCCGGTAACCCTACGGTTCACCTCGCGCCACCCTCGCAGACGAGCATGTACACGCCATGTTGGCAGCGTTACGGACGTGAGAGGACCCCCACGACTATGAGAAGCCGACACCCCTGGCTGCGCCGCGCATCGGTCACCGCCGTCTCCGCGGCCGTCCTCGTGGCCCTGGCCGCACCGGCCGAGGCCACGGCCCCCGCCCCCGCAGCGCCCTCCGGGCAGCTCGTGGCGGCGCCCGCGGCGGCAGCGGCGGACGTGGACTACGACACCTGGCAGCGGGACTGCCGGGCGGTCATGGACCGGGCCCTGCCCTATCTGAAGCAGCGGCTCGGGGACACGGCGCCGGGCGAGAAGCCGGCCCTCGTACTCGACATCGACAACACGGCGCTGGAGACCGACTTCGGGTTCAGCTTCCCGCAGCCCGCGAACAGGCCGGTCCTGGAGGTGGCGGAGTACGCCCAGGAGCACGGGGTGGCCGTGTTCTTCGTGACCGCCCGCCCGAGCATCATCCACTGGCCCACCGAGTACAACCTCGACCACGCCGGCTACGAGTCCGCGGGCCTGTACGTGCGCGGCTTCGTCGACCTGTTCCGGGACGTGGCCGAGTACAAGACGGCCCAGCGCGCCGACATCGAGTCGAAGGGCTACACGATCGTCGCGAACATCGGCAACAGCGCCTCCGACCTGTCCGGCGGGCACGCGGAGAAGACGTTCAAGCTGCCGGACTACGACGGTCAGCTGTCCTGACACGGCTCCGGTGGCGGCACCGGGCCGCGACGCGGAGAAGGGTCTGCCCCGGGACGTGTGTCCCGGGGCAGACCCTTCTCGTACGGTCGGACGCGGTGGTTACGCGTCCTTGCTCAGGTTCGGTCCGGCGCCGCCGGCCGCCTGCTCGATCGGCGGGACGTCGGGCAGGGCCGACTTCTCCTCACCGCGGAAGGTGAAGGTCGCGCTGTCGCCCTCGCCCTCCGTGTCCACGACCACGATGTGACCGGGGCGCAGCTCGCCGAAGAGGATCTTCTCCGACAGCGAGTCCTCGATCTCCCGCTGGATGGTCCGGCGCAGCGGCCGGGCGCCCAGAACGGGGTCGTAGCCCCGCTTGGACAGCAGCTCCTTGGCGGACTGGGAGAGCTCGATGCCCATGTCCCGGTCCTTCAGGCGCTCGTCCACCTTGTCGATCATCAGGTCGACGATCCGCAGGATGTCGTCCTGGCTGAGCTGCGGGAAGACGACCACGTCGTCGACGCGGTTGAGGAACTCGGGCCGGAAGTGCTGCTTGAGCTCGTCCTGGACCTTGTTCTTCATCCGCTCGTAGTTGGTCTTCGTGTCACCCGCGGCGGCGAAGCCGAGGTTGAAGCCCTTGGAGATGTCCCGGGTACCGAGGTTGGTCGTCATGATGATGACCGTGTTCTTGAAGTCCACGACCCGGCCCTGGGAGTCGGTCAGGCGACCGTCCTCCAGGATCTGCAGCAGCGAGTTGAAGATGTCCGGGTGGGCCTTCTCGACCTCGTCGAAGAGGACGACCGAGAACGGCTTGCGGCGGACCTTCTCGGTGAGCTGGCCGCCCTCTTCGTAGCCCACGTAGCCGGGGGGCGAACCGAAGAGACGCGAGACCGTGTGCTTCTCGCTGAACTCCGACATGTCGAGGGAGATCAGCGCGTCCTCGTCGCCGAAGAGGAACTCCGCCAGCGCCTTCGACAGCTCGGTCTTACCGACACCGGACGGACCGGCGAAGATGAACGAGCCACCCGGACGCTTGGGGTCCTTCAGACCCGCACGGGTACGGCGGATCGCCTTCGACAGCGCCTTGACGGCGTCGTTCTGGCCGATGACCCGCTTGTGGAGCTCGTCCTCCATGCGCAGCAGACGGCTGGACTCCTCCTCGGTGAGCTTGAAGACCGGGATGCCGGTGGCGGTCGCGAGGACCTCGGCGATCAGGTCGCCGTCGACCTCGGCGACGACGTCCATGTCGCCGGCCTTCCACTCCTTCTCCCGCTTGGCCTTGGCGGCCAGGAGCTGCTTCTCCTTGTCGCGCAGGGAGGCGGCCTTCTCGAAGTCCTGCGAGTCGATCGCGGACTCCTTGTCGCGGCGCACGCCGGCGATCTTCTCGTCGAACTCGCGCAGGTCCGGCGGCGCGGTCATCCGGCGGATACGCATCCGGGAACCGGCCTCGTCGATCAGGTCGATCGCCTTGTCCGGCAGGAAGCGGTCCGAGATGTAGCGGTCCGCGAGCGTCGCCGCCTGGACCAGGGCCTCGTCCGTGATGGAGACCCGGTGGTGCGCCTCGTAACGGTCGCGCAGACCCTTGAGGATCTCGATCGTGTGCGGCAGGGACGGCTCGGCGACCTGGATGGGCTGGAAGCGGCGCTCCAGGGCCGCGTCCTTCTCCAGGTGCTTGCGGTACTCGTCCAGCGTGGTCGCACCGATGGTCTGCAGCTCGCCGCGGGCCAGCATCGGCTTGAGGATGCTCGCCGCGTCGATGGCGCCCTCGGCGGCGCCCGCGCCGACCAGCGTGTGCAGCTCGTCGATGAACAGGATGATGTCGCCGCGGGTGCGGATCTCCTTGAGCACCTTCTTCAGGCGCTCCTCGAAGTCACCGCGGTAGCGGGAGCCGGCGACCAGCGCACCGAGGTCCAGGGTGTAGAGGTGCTTGTCCTTGAGGGTCTCGGGCACCTCGCCCTTGACGATGGCCTGCGCGAGGCCCTCGACGACGGCGGTCTTGCCGACGCCGGGCTCACCGATCAGGACCGGGTTGTTCTTGGTACGGCGGGACAGCACCTGCATGACCCGCTCGATCTCCTTCTCGCGCCCGATGACCGGGTCGAGCTTGGACTCACGAGCGGCCTGGGTGAGGTTCCGGCCGAACTGGTCGAGGACCAGGGACGTGGAGGGCGTGCCCTCGGCAGGACCGCCGGCGGTGGCGGTCTCCTTGCCCTGGTAACCGGAGAGCAGCTGGATCACCTGCTGCCGCACGCGGTTGAGATCGGCGCCCAGCTTGACCAGGACCTGGGCGGCGACGCCCTCGCCCTCACGGATCAGGCCGAGCAGGATGTGCTCCGTGCCGATGTAGTTGTGGCCCAGCTGAAGGGCCTCGCGGAGCGACAGCTCCAGGACCTTCTTGGCACGGGGGGTGAAGGGAATGTGCCCGGACGGGGCCTGCTGGCCCTGGCCGATGATCTCCTCCACCTGCTGGCGGACCGCCTCGAGCGAAATCCCGAGGCTCTCAAGGGCCTTGGCGGCGACACCCTCACCCTCGTGGATCAGGCCCAGGAGGATGTGCTCGGTGCCGATGTAGTTGTGGTTGAGCATCCGGGCTTCTTCCTGAGCCAGGACGACAACCCGCCGCGCGCGGTCGGTGAACCTCTCGAACATCGTTAATCGCTCCTCAGAGCGGTCAGGCAGTGGGGGGAACTTCCCCTCCCTGTCCTTCCGCAGCTTAGTCCCGCAAGCGGGGACCGCTCATTCCAACTGCCGACACCGTCGATGGCCTCCTGACCCCGCTCACGCCGACATCTGCTCCAACCCGATGGTGCGAGACGATGTTCCCGCAGGCCAGACAGTTACCCCCATCGCCAGTACGCCCATGGCGAACGGGAGACGTGCCGCCCTGCGTGTCGCCCCCTCCCACTAGGGATGTCTTACCCGCTGCTACGGACAGTCCATGCCGAGTGCACGGGTTCCCTCCGCTACGGGCGAACAACCTTGTGCCTCCCCGCACCCCCTCGCGCCCCCTTGTTCGACACTCTGTGCTCATGCGTGGAAACCCAGCGTAACTCGCGAGTGCTTCCGGTGGTTGCGCGGGGCATGGCGTCGAGTGACGGCGGGCGGGGCGGAAACGGGCCGGGCGACGACGAGGTGCGTCTCTGGTACGAGGACGTCCTGGGCTGGCCCACGGTGCCCGCGGAGCGCGGGCGGACCGGGCAGCGCGGGCGGACCGGGCAGCGCGGGCGGACCGAGCAGCGCGAGCAGCGCGGGCCGTCCGTGCGGCTCGCCGTGGGGGTGCGGTTCGACGTCCTCGACGTGCCCGCGGAGGCGGGGGCCGCGGCGCTGGCCCGGCTGGAGGGCCGGGGGCGTCGCGGGGGCAGGCCCGTGGGGTTTCCCGTCGCGCTGTGCGGCGGCCGGATGCTGCTGCTGGTGGCCGCGGGCAGCGCGGCGGAGCTGCCGGGGCTGCTGGAGTGGCTGGAGTGGGGGGCGCCGCTGGAGCTGGACCTGATGGCCGTGGGGGCCGGCGGGGTCATGGAGGCTCCCCTGCCGCTGTCCGTCGGCTCCGGTGCGGGCGTGGGTGCGAGTGCGGGCGCGCCTGATGTGGGTGCGGGCGCGTGGGCGGGTGCTGGCGCGGGGGCCGCCAGGGGTGGTTCGCAGGGGGCCGCCGTGTGGCTGCGGCCCCCCGGGCCGGAACGCGGGGCCGAGGCCTCGCTGCCGACGCTGTCGGCGATGGGTGCGAGGGATGCTCTGGGGGACTGTGACAGCCCCCCGGACCTCGCGCGGGTGGTGAACACGGTGGCCACGCAGGTCCACCGCGTCCGGCTGCGGCGCGCTCGCGCGGCAGCCGCCGTACGGGCCGACGCTCAGCCGTTGGCCTTCTCGTAGGCCTCGCGGATGGACGCCGGAACACGGCCGCGGTCGTTGACCTCGTATCCGTTCTCCTTCGCCCAGGCGCGGATCGCCGCGGTGTCCTGGCTCCCGCCGGAAGAAGCACGGGCCTTTCCGCGCCCGCCCGAAGCGCGGCCCCCGGTGCGACGACCGCCCTTCACGTAAGGCTCGAGAAGGCCACGGAGCTTGTCCGCATTGGCGGTGGTGAGATCGATCTCGTACGTCTTGCCGTCCAACGCGAACGTGACGGTCTCGTCCGCCTCGCCGCCGTCGAGGTCGTCGACAAGAAGGACCTGAACCTTCTGTGCCACCGGATTTCCTTTCATCGATAACTTGAGGGTCGGGGGTGCCGGCGTCCGCCGTATCGCCGCCCCTTGTTATATGCAGTACTGCAGTACTCCGGAAAGCAAACCGCTTTTGCCGTAAAAACACAAACCCCTGGCGGAGACCCGCTCCCCGGGCCCGGCTCGGAAACATGCGCGTTTCGGACATAGGGAACCGCTGGGGAACCGCTGGGGAAGCCCTGCGGAACCGCCGCGGAACCCTCCGCAGATCACAGATGCAGAAGCATCCGGCTGTTGCCCAAGGTGTTCGGTTTCACGCGTTCGAGACCGAGGAACTCCGCGACGCCCTCGTCATAGGAGCGCAGCAACTCGGCGTACACATCCCTGTCGACGGGCGTCTCCCCGATCTCCACGAAGCCGTGCTTGCCGAAGAAGTCCACTTCGAAGGTCAGGCAGAATACGCGCCGAACACCGAGCCAGCGGGCGGTCTCCAACAACTTCTCCAGCACCCGGTGGCCGACGCCGGCGCCCTTCAGGCCGGGCTTCACGGCGAGAGTGCGCACTTCCGCGAGGTCTTCCCACATCACGTGCAGGGCGCCGCAGCCGACCACCTCGGCGTTGTCGTCCCGTTCCGCGACCCAGAACTCCTGGATGTCCTCGTAAAGCGTCACCGTCGCTTTGTCGAGCAGGATGCCGCCGCGGACGTAGGTGTCGAGGAGACGGCGTACGGCGGGCACATCGCTGGTGCGGGCCCGTCGGACGGTGATGGCATTTGCGGTGACTTCGGGGCTGTCTGCTGACATGAGCGGACGCTATCGTCCGGCGCGGTCCTCGGTGGAGCCGGGGTTCTCGTCCGAGTCCCGGTTCTCGTCCGAGCCTCGGTTCTCGTCCGAGCCCCGGTTCTCGTCGGAGGTTTCCGGGAGCTGGACGATCCGTACCGCGTCCGTGAGAGCCTGGCGCTGTTCCTCGCTCATCATGCCGAAGAAGGCGACGAGAGCGGCGGCGGCGTTGTCACTCTGCGACCACGCCTCGTTCATCAGGGCCGCCGCGTAGGCGGCGCGAGTGGAGACGGCCTCATATCGATAGGCCCGGCCTTCGGCTTCTCGGCGCACCCAGCCCTTCTGATGGAGATTGTCCAGAACGGTCATCACCGTGGTGTACGCGATGGACCGTTCCTTCTGCAGATCTTCCAGGACTTCCCGAACGGTCACCGGCCGGTTCCACTTCCACACCCGCGTCATGACCGCGTCTTCGAGTTCTCCCAATGGGCGAGGCACAGCTTCGACGATAGTGCGGGATCTTGGTAATGGCGTGCCGGAAGGGGGCCCGAGGGGGCAAATGCGCACAAAAGGGACGTACGACGGTGTGTCGTACGCCCCTCAGGTGCGGGCCGTGTACCCCGTCAGGCCTCGTTCTTGGGCGCTTCGGCCCTTGCGAGGGCGGCGTCGACGGCGGCGTCCTCCTTGGCCTTGTTGGCGCCGCCCTGGGTCTTCACGATCACCCTGATCACGGCGATGAAGAGGACGGCCATGACGGCCGGGGGGAGGAGCGCGGAGACGTAGTCCATGAATCCAGGGTAGCCAGGGTGGGCCGTCAGCCCGCGGCCAGGTGCTCGTCGGGTGGTGGCGGCGGCGTGGGCTTGCGGCGGGGGAAGACCTCGCCGGGGGTGGGGATGGGGCGGGGGGTGGGCTTGGGGGTGCCTGGGGCGGGGTGGGGGGTGGGTGCGGGGGCCGGGCTGGGGTTGGGTGCGGGGTGCGGGCCGGCGGGGCCCTCCTCGGGCTTCTTCTCTTTCTTCTCCTGCTGCTGGTCCCGGTCCCGGTCCCGGTCTGCGGCGGTGACTTCCCTGCCGCCGGGGAGGGCGGTGAGGCGGGTGCGTTCGCAGTGGCGCAGGAGGGTGACGGCGGTGGGGTTGCCGCTCAGGGCGCGGAGGGCGGCCAGATCGTCGGGGTGGGGGCGGTATCCGGCGCCCAGCGCCTCCTCCAGGAGCGTGAGGTAGCCAGCGGCGGTGCCGGGGAGGGCGGCGCGGTAGCGGCCGAGGTCAGCCAGGAGGAAGGCGCGCAGCCTGGCACTCTCCCGCGTCGCCTCGTCGAGGGAGTCGGCGAGGTGGAGACAGTCCTGGACGTCGTCGGCCGAGGCGGGGGTGGGGTGCAGGGCGAGGGCGAGAGCGCGGCGGAGCACGCGCAGTTCCTCTGCGCCGAACGCCATGCCGCCGCGGGATCCGTAGGGCGTGGGCATGCTGCGACGATACGCGCTAATCAGACAAACACCGTGTATGGGGTGCAGGTGTGGCGTGCGGCGCCACCCGGGTGGGTGGGATGCCTGCGGCGCAGCTGCGGGTGCGGTGGGGGTGCGCGTAGCGCCCACGGCGGGTGGGGGTGCGGGGCCGGGTCGGGGGTGTACGTCCTCGGACTGGCGCGATTGAGCTTGCTGGTGGGGCTGAACGGCGCGGACGCGCCAGCCACTGCGGGCGCACACCCCCGCCCCGTCCCCTCCCGCCACCGGCGAGTGCCGCACTCCCCGACCTGCGCGCCGCCACTCCCCGCGATCCGCGCCGCCGCTCCCCGCCCTCCGCGCGATCCGCGCGATCCGCGCGATCCGCGCCATCCGCGCCATCCGCGCGAGGCGCGCCATCCGCGCCATCCGCGCGAGGCGCGCGAGGCGCGTGAGCCGCATGAGGCGCGTGAGCCGCATGAGGCGCGTGAGCCGCATGAGGCGCGTGAGCCGCATGAGGCGCTGAGCCGCATGAGGCGCGTGAGCCGCGGGCAGTCGTGCCTCCCCCAGTGCCTGAAGGGCCTGGGAGGTACCCCCAGGGCGATGGGGGTACCTCCCGCTCGAGCGAAGCCGAGAGTGGGGGAGGAGCCGAGAATGGGGGAGGCACCCCGCACGCGCCGGGCTGCGCAGACACCCCCCGGCCGGCACCAACGCAGGGCACCTGCAGAAGCGCCGGGTGTGCAGCACCGCCCCCCGGCCCGCACCAACGCGGGCCAGCGTTTTCGCGCCGGGTGTGCAGCACCGCCCGGCCCGCACCAACGCCGGCCGGTGTTCACGCGCCCGCTGTGCAGCGCACTCCCCGCCCACGCTCGCGCACGCGTCACATGCGGGAGATGTTCCGTTCGTACACCAGCCGCAACCCGATCAGCGTCAGCCACGGCTCGTGCTCGTCGATCACCGAACTCTCCCCCAGCACCATCGGCGCCAGCCCACCCGTAGCGATGACCGTCACATCGTCCGGATCGTCCGCCAGCTCCCGCGCCATCCGGTTGACCACGCCGTCGACCTGACCGGCGAAGCCGTAGATGATGCCGGACTGCATCGCCTCGACCGTGTTCTTGCCGATCACACTCCGCGGGCGCGCCACCTCGATCTTGCGCAGCTGCGCGCCGCGCACCCCGAGCGCCTCCACGGAGATCTCGATGCCGGGCGCGATCACACCCCCGACGTACTCCCCGCGCGCGCTCACCGCGTCGAACGTCGTCGCCGTCCCGAAGTCGACGACGATCGCCGGACCCCCGTAGAGGTCGACCGCCGCGACCGAGTTGATGATGCGGTCCGCGCCGACCTCCTTGGGGTGGTCGGTGAGGATCGGCACGCCCGTCTTCACGCCCGGCTCCACCAGGACCGCCGGGACGTCGCCGTAGTAGCGGCGCGTGACCTCGCGCAGTTCGTGCAGCACGGACGGGACGGTCGCGCAGATCGCGATGCCGTCGATGCCGTCGCCCAGCTCGTCGCCCAGGAGCGGGTGCATGCCCATCAGGCCCTGGAGGAGCACCGCCAGCTCGTCGGCCGTGCGGCGGGCGTCCGTCGAGATGCGCCAGTGCTCGACGATGTCGTCGCCGTCGAAGAGCCCCAGGACGGTGTGGGTGTTTCCCACGTCGATGGTCAGCAGCATGGCTACTCCGCCGCTCGCAGGTCGAGGCCGATGTCCAGGATGGGCGCGGAGTGGGTCAGGGCCCCCACGGCCAGGTAGTCCACGCCGGTGTCCGCGTACGCCTTCGCGTTGGCGAGCGTGAGGCGGCCGGAGGCCTCCAGGGCGGCGCGGCCGTTCACCAGGGACACCGCCTCCTCGCACTCGGCGGGCGTGAAGTTGTCGAGCAGGATCAGGTCGGCACCGGCGTCCAGGACCTCGCGGAGCTGGTCGACGGTGTCGACCTCGACCTCGATCGGGACGTCCGGGAAGCGCTCACGGACCGCGCGGAACGCCTCCGCGACGCCGCCGGCCGCCACCACGTGGTTGTCCTTGACCAGGGCCGCGTCCGAGAGGGACATGCGGTGGTTGACGCCGCCCCCGCAGCGCACGGCGAACTTCTCCAGGGCGCGCAGGCCCGGCGTGGTCTTGCGGGTGTCGCGGACCTTCGCCTTGGTGCCGTCGAGGGCGTCCGCCCACGCGCGCGTGGCCGTCGCGATGCCCGACAGGCGGCACAGCAGGTTCAGGGCGCTGCGTTCCGCCGTGAGGATGTCACGCGTGCGCGTGGTGATCGACAGGAGCTTCTGGCCGGCCTCCACGCGGTCGCCGTCCTCCACGTGGCGTTCGACTTCGAACTCCTCCGTGCAGACGATCGACATGACCGCCTCGGCGACCCGGAGGCCCGCCACCGTGCCGGCCTCCCGCGCGGTGAAGTCGGCGGTGGCTACGGCGTCCTCCGGGATGGTCGCGACCGTCGTGACGTCCACGCCGTGCGCCAGGTCCTCCTGGAGGGCCACGTTGGCGATGTCCTCGACCTCCACGGGGTCGAGGCCCGCGTCGGCCAGGAGCTGGGCGAGCGCGGGGTCGAGGCCGCACTCCAGATAGGTCTCCTCGTCGGCGCCGCAGGCACAGCCGTCGCCACAGCCGCCGGAGGAGACGAGGGGAAGGTCGGGGGTGGTCACTGCTGTCACTGCTCCTGGTGCCGGGGGAGGGTAGGGGGGAAGTCTGTGGTGCCGGTGGTGTGCACCGCCAGCGTCCGGTCCGGATTGAGCCGTACGACGATGTGGCGGCGCCACGTGGTGTCGTCGCGCTCGGGGTGGTCCTCGCGCCAGTGGCAGCCGCGGGTCTCCTCGCGCCGCTGTGCGGCGGCCACCAGGACCCGGGCCACGCACAGGAGGTTGGTGGCCTCCCACGTGTCGACGCCCGGTTCGGCGGTCTTGCCGTTCTCGTCGAGGGCGTCGCGTGCGTCGGCGTGCAGCTGGTGGAGGCGCCGCGCGGCCTCGGACAGGGACGCCTCGGAGCGCAGCACGCCCGCGCCCCGGGTCATGATCCGCTGGATGGTGAGGCGGGCCTCCGGCGGCAGGAGGGGGTGCGCCGGGCGCTCCGTGACGGGCAGCGGCTGCGGCACGCGCGCGTGGTGGGCGCTTCCGGTGCCCGCGATGTCCCCGGCGATGCGTTCGGCGTAGACCAGGCCCTCGAGGAGGGAGTTCGAGGCCAGGCGGTTGGCGCCGTGCACCCCCGTGCAGGCGACCTCGCCGCACGCGTAGAGGCCGGGCACGGTGGTGCGGCCGCGGGAGTCGGTGCGGACGCCGCCGGACGCGTAGTGGGCGGCCGGGGCGACCGGGACGGGCTCGGTGGCCGGGTCGATGCCGTGCGCGCGGCAGGCGGCGAGGATCGTGGGGAAGCGGTGCTCCCACATCTCGGCGCCGAAGTGCCGGGCGTCGAGGTACATGTGCTCGGTGTTCTGCTCCCGCATGCGACGCGTGATGCCCTTGGCCACGATGTCGCGCGGGGCGAGTTCGGCCAGTTCGTGCTGCCCCTGCATGAAGCGCACGCCGTCGGCGTCCACCAGGTGGGCGCCCTCGCCGCGTACCGCCTCGGAGACCAGGGGCTGCTGGCCCTCCGCCTCGGGCCCCAGGAAGAGGACCGTGGGGTGGAACTGGACGAACTCGAGGTCGCTGACCTCGGCGCCCGCGCGCAGGGCGAGGGCCACGCCGTCGCCGGTGGAGACGGCGGGGTTCGTCGTCGCCGAGAAGACCTGGCCCATGCCGCCGGTGGCCAGGACCACGGCGGGGGCGTGCACCGCCCCCACGCCGTCGTGCTGGCCCTCGCCCATGACGTGCAGGGTGACCCCGGCCGTGCGGCCGTCGGCGTCCGTGAGGAGGTCCAGGACGAGGGCGTTCTCGACGGTGCGCAGCCCCCGTGCGCGGACCGCCTCGACGAGGGCACGGGAGATCTCCGCGCCGGTGGCGTCACCGCCCGCGTGGGCGATGCGACGGCGGTGGTGGCCGCCCTCGCGGGTGAGCGCGAGGCCGCCCTCGCCGGACTCGTCGAACTGCGCGCCCGTCGCGATGAGGCGGCGTACGGCGTCGGGGCCCTCGGTGACCAGGATGCGGACGGCTTCCTCGTCGCACAGGCCGGCGCCGGCGACCAGGGTGTCGTCCAGGTGCTGCTCGGGGGTGTCGCCCTCGCCCAGGGCGGCGGCGATGCCGCCCTGGGCCCAGCGGGTGGAGCCGTCGTCGAGGCGGGCCTTGGTGACGACCACCGTGGTGAGGCCCGCGGCCTCGCAGCGCAGCGCCGCCGTGAGTCCGGCGACGCCGGAGCCGACGACCACGACGTCCGCGTCGATGGACCACCCGGGCGCGGGCGCGTGCAGTCTTATGCCTGTGCTCGTCACGAGGCGGCTCCGAAGCTTCCGAAGGTCAGGGGGATGTTGTCGATCAGGCGGGTGGTGCCCACGCGGGCGGCCACCGCGAGGACGGCCTCCCCGGTGAAGTCGTCGCCGATCTCGGTGAAGTCGGACGGGTCGACCAGGGCCAGGTAGTCCAGCACCAGGGGCGGGTCGAGGCGGGCGGCCACGTCGAGGACCAGGCGGGCGGCGGCGCGGATGGCCGCCGGGCCGCCCGCGGTGGTGGCGACGGCGTGCACGTCGGCCGCGGCGCGGGACTCGCCGATGGCGCTGAGCGCCTCGGCACGCGCGCGGGTGGCCGGTACCTCGCTGGCCCGCGCGCGCAGCGCCTGCTGGGCGGCGTGCCGGTCGCGGCCCGCGAACAGGGCCTGGGAGAGCGCGAGCGCGGTGCGCCGCTCGGCGGGCGAGAGGTAGCGGTTGCGGCTGGACAGGGCGAGCCCGTCCTCCTCGCGGACGGTGGGCACCCCGACGATGTCGACGCCGAAGTTCAGGTCGCGGACCATGCGGCGGATCAGGGCGAGCTGCTGGGCGTCCTTCTGCCCGTACAGGGCGAGGTCGGGCCGGGTGAGGTGGAGCAGCTTGGCGACGACGGTGAGCATGCCGTCGAAGTGGCCGGGCCGGGCGGCGCCCTCCAGGCGTTCGCCCATGGGGCCGGCGCTGATCCGCACCTGGGGTTCGCCGCCGGGGTAGACCTCGTCCACGGCGGGCGCGAACACGACGTCCGCGCCGGACTGCTCGGCGATCTTGATGTCGGCGTCCAGGGTGCGCGGGTAGCGGTCCAGGTCCTCGCCCGCGCCGAACTGCAGCGGGTTGACGAAGACGGTGACCACGACCTCGCCCGCGGGGCCCGCGATCTCGCGCGCGGTGCGGATCAGCGTGGCGTGGCCCTCGTGCAGCGCGCCCATGGTCATCACGACGGCGCGGCGGCCGGTACGCGCGCGTGCGCTCAGTTCGGCGGCGGTGCGCAGCACAGTGGCGGTCATCGGGCGACTCCGTATCCAGGCGCGCGGGTCGTGGTGCGGTCGGTGGTCCTCATCGGTCCTCCCCCGGTGCCTGGGCACCGTCGGCGAGCACCCCGAGGAGGTCCTCGGCGAGTTCCGGCTTCAGCAGGCCGTGGGCGAGGGCACGGTCGGCCGTCGCGCGGGCCATCGCCAGATAGCCGGCCACGGCCCCCGGGGCGTGCCGGCGCAGCTCGCTGACGTGCGCGGCGACCGTGCCCGCGTCGCCGCGCGCGACCGGGCCGGTGAGGGCCGCGTCGCCGGAGCGCAGGGCGTTGTCCAGGGCGGCGCCGAGCAGCGGTCCGAGCATCCGGTCCGGGGCCCCGACGCCGGCGGTGCGCAGCAGTTCGAGGGACTGGGCGACCAGGGTGACCAGGTGGTTGGCGCCCAGGGCGAGGGCCGCGTGGTAGAGCGGGCGGTTCTCCTCGGCGATCCACTCGGGTTCGCCGCCCATCTCGATGACAAGGGCCTCGGCGGCCAGCCGCAGTTCCTCGGGCGCGGTCACGCCGAAGGAGCACCCGGCGAGGCGCTGCACGTCGACGGGGGTGCCGGTGAAGGTCATCGCGGGGTGCAGGGCGAGCGGCAGGGCGCCCGCGCGCAGGGCCGGGTCGAGGACCTTCGCGCCGTACCGGCCGGAGGTGTGCACCAGCAGCTGCCCCGGCCGCACCGCGCCGGTGTCGGCGAGTCCGGAGACCAGCTCGGGCAGCGCGTCGTCGGGGACGGTCAGCAGGACCAGCTCGGCCTGTCGGAGGACCTCGGCGGGCGGCATCACCGGCACGTCCGGGAGCATCTGTTCGGCGCGCCTGCGGGAGGCGTCGGAGACGGCGGAGACGGCCACCGGGCGGTGTCCGGCGAGCTGGAGGGACGCGGCCAGGGCGGGGCCCACGCGTCCGGCGCCGACGACGCCGACGGTGAGCCGCGCGGGGCGGTCCCTGGGATCGGGCTGTGGGGTTGTGTTCACGCGACGGCGGCCTTCCCGTTCCAGTCCGCTCGGGGTACCGGACGATTTCTCGTCATGTTAACGCGATCGGTTCCGGGGGCGTCCGGTTGTCCACAGGCTGTGGGTTTCCGTGCGACGCGGCGGCACACGCGCGTGCGGAAATGTGCGGGAAGGGCGCGGGACGGGAAACCGGAGTGCCCGCGCGGGCGGGGGCACGGGATGATCGCGGGTATGAGCGATACGGCGGACGACACCGACGACACCACGGCCGGGGACGAGCGGCCCGGATCCACGGCGGACGGCACACACCTGCCGACGCCGCGCGAACGGCGGCTCGCCGCGTGGCGCAAGGCCCCGCGGGTGCTCGCCCGCCTCGGTTTCCTCGCCCCGCTCTCGCAGCGCCTTGCCCTGCTGGAGGCGGCGGGCGAGGTGTACGACCTCGACGAGGACTCCGACCTCTACGGCAACGGGGTCGTGACGGCCCTGGAGCAGCGGGTCGCCGGCCTGCTCGGCACCCAGGCGGCCGCGTTCTTCCCGACCGGCACGATGGCGCAGCAGGTCGCGCTGCGCTGCTGGGCCGGCCGCACCGGCGACCCGACGGTCGCCCTGCATCCGCTCAGCCATCCGGAGGTGCATGAGCGTGGCGCGTTCAGCCAGGTCAGCGGGTTGCGCCCGGTACGCGTGACCAACGAACCCCGGCTGCCCACGGCCGAGGAGGTGCGCGACTTCGAGGAGCCCTTCGGGGCGCTGATGCTGGAGCTGCCGCTCAGGGACGCCGGTTTCGTGCTGCCCACGTGGGAGGAGCTGACCGAGGTGGTGGACGCCGCGCGGGAACGCGACGCGGTGGTGCACGTCGACGGCGCGCGGCTGTGGGAGTGCACCGAGCACTTCGGACGCCCGCTGGAGGAGATCGCGGGCCTCGCGGACAGCGTCTACGTGTCGTTCTACAAGTCCTTCGACGCCTTCGGCGGTGCCGCCCTCGCGGGCCCCGCCTCGCTGGTGGAGGAGGCGAAGGTCTGGCGGCACCGGTACGGGGGCGCGGTGTTCCAGCAGTTCCCGACCGCGCTGTCCGCGCTGATCGGGCTGGAGCGTGAGCTGCCCCGGCTGCCGGAGTACGTACGGCACGCGCGCGTGGTCGCCGCCGCACTGCGTGAGGGACTTCACGCCGGGGGGCTGCCCTGGTCCCGGGTGCATCCCGAGGTGCCGCACACCTACGACTTCCAGGTGTGGGTGCCGTACGAGCCCGAGGCGGCGGCCGAGGCGGCGATCGCGGCGGCGGAGGAGACCGGGGCGATGCTGTTCGCCAACTACTGGGATCCCAAGGGCCCGGGGCTGTCCTTCACCGAGGTCCATGTGCGGGCCGCGGCGCTGGAGTGGACGGCCGGCGACGTCCGCGCGGCGGCCGTGGACTTCGCGCGGCGGCTGCTCCGGCCCTGACGGCAGGCGCCCCCGCCGCCGGAGATGTGCGGCCGCGCGGGGGCGCCTGCCGGGCCCGGTCAGTCGAGGCGGATGTGTTTCAGGCCGACGGCCGCCTGGCGCAGCCGGGTCCGCATCCGGCCCTCGTGGTTGGGGCGCAGGGTCAGGCCGGCGAGCACGGCGATGCGGTCCGCGGTCTTCGGCACCGTGGTGTGGTCCGTCCACAGGTGCTCGGCGAACTCCGGCTCGGCCAGCCGCTCCAGGCAGTGGTCGAGCCGCCGCACCGCCCAGCTCTCCCGCCGCAGGGCGGCCTTGCCCATGACGGAGGCGAGGACGTGGCCGAAGGTGCGCTCGCGCAGGCGCCGCAGCACGGTGTCGCGTTCGGCGAGGAGGGTGAAGTGACGGACGTCGTGGCCCATGTCGCGCAGCCGGCCCACGGTCTGCGCGAAGTACCCGGGGTCGGTGACGGTCATGGGGGCGATCACCACACCGTCGTGCTGGGTCAGGGTGAGGTCGAGGACCTCGACGACGCCCTGCCGCCAGGCCGTCAGGTCCTGGAAGTCGCCGCGCAGTTGGGGCGGCAGCATGCGGTGCAGGCCGAACCCGGGGTACTCCGGATCGCAGACGACGCTCCCCGGCAGCCGGCGCCGTATCTCGTGTGCGGTCTGTGTCTTGCCGCCCCCGAAGGGCCCGTTGATCCACAGGAGCATGCGCCGACCCTACCGGCGCGCGGGCGTGCGTTCAGCCGTGTCCGCCGGCCCGCACCAGTCCCGTCTCGTAGGCGAGGACGACCACCTGCACCCGGTCCCGCAGGCCCAGTTTGGTGAGGATGCGCCCCACGTGGGTCTTCACGGTCGCCTCGGAGAGCACCAGCCGGGCCGCGATCTCGCCGTTGGACAGGCCCTGGGCGACCAGCATCATGACCTCGCGCTCGCGCTCGGTGAGCCGTTCCAGCGTCTTGTGCTCGGGCTGCTTGCCGGAGCTGGGCAGCATCGGCGCGAAGCGGTCGAGGAGCCGCCGCGTGGTGGAGGGGGCGACCACGGCGTCGCCGCTGTGCACCGCGCGGATCGCGGTGAGCAGTTCACCGGGCGGCACATCCTTGAGCATGAAGCCGGACGCGCCCGCCTTCAGCCCGGAGAAGGCGTACTCGTCGAGGTCGAAGGTGGTGAGGATCAGCACCTTCGGCGGGTCGGCGTCGGCGCAGATCCGGCGGGTGGTCTCCACACCATCGAGCTTGGGCATGCGGACGTCCATCAGCACCACGTCGACGGCGGTGGACCGCAGCGCCTGGAGGGCCTCGACGCCGTCGCCCGCCTCCGCCACGACCTCCATGTCCGGCTGGGCGGCGAGCACCATCCGGAATCCGGTGCGCAGCAGCACCTGGTCGTCGACGAGCATCACGCGGATCGTCATCGGGGCCTCTTCCGTTCGGTTCGTCGTCGGACCGTCACAGGGGTTGTGACAGGGTGTCGGCAGGGGGTGTGCGGCGGACTCGGGGCGCTGGTCGTCGGCCTCACAGCGCGGGTTTGAGCGGCAGCAGCACACTGATGCGGAATCCTCCGCCCGGACGCGGTCCCGCGTCCAGCGTTCCGCCGACCATGCCGACCCGTTCGCGCATGCCGATCAGTCCGTGCCCCTGGCCGTCGAGGCCGCCCTCCTCGTACAGCTCGTGCGGGGCGCCCTTGCCGTCGTCCTCCACGAGCAGGCCCAGCCCGTCGTCGAAGTACACCAGACGCACGCTGGCGCCGACGTTGGGGCCGCCGTGCTTGCGGGTGTTGGTGAGCGCCTCCTGCACGATGCGGTACGCGGTGAGCTCGACGCCGCTGGGCAGCGGGCGCGGGGTGCCCTCCACCTTGAAGTCCACGGGCAGTCCGGACCCCCGGCACTGCTCGACGAGGTCCTCGATCTGCCGCACGTCGGGCTGCGGCACGTACTCACCGGCCTCCTGGTGCTCGCCGGTGCGCAGCACGCCCAGCAGGCGGCGCATCTCGGCGAGTGCCTGGCGTCCGGTGGAGGAGATGGTCTCCAGGGCCTTCTTCGCCTGGTCGGGCGCGGCGTCGAGGACGTAGGCGGCACCGTCGGCCTGCACCACCATCACCGACACGTTGTGCGCGACGACGTCGTGCAGTTCACGGGCTATCCGGGCGCGCTCCGCGGCGACCGCGACCTTGGCCTGCGCCGCGCGCTCCTTCTCCAGGCGGGCGGCCCGCTCCTCCAGCTGCGCGAAGTAGGCGCGGCGGGTGCGGATGGAGTCGCCGAGCACCCAGGCGAGCGCGAAGGGCACGGTCTGGAAGACCATCACGCCGATGTTCTCCGCCGTACTGGCGTCCTCGTTGGGCCAGCGCAGCGTCGCCAGCGGCGCCGCGCACAGGGCGGCGGTCAGCGCGAACCGGGACGCCCAGCGGGCGCCGATCGCCGCGACCGTGTAGACGATCACCAGCAGGGCGAAGTCGGCGGGCATCGTGGCCACGTCCGTCACCAGCTGTCCCACGCCCACCGCCAGGGCGAGCACCAGCATCCGCTCGGGCATCCGCCGGCGCAGCGCGACGACCAGCGACAACAGCAGCATCACCGGCACGGTGAGGAACGGCAGATCGGTCCCCTGGGAGTCCTCCTCGACCACTCCGCCGATCACCGAAAGCCCGAACAGGACCACGGCCCAGAAGCCGTCGACCCAGGTCGGGTGTCTGCGGAGCAAGTCGTAGAGGCGCTGCACGTAACCCAGCGTAAAGAAGTGAAATGCGTGCAGGGGTCAACCGAAGGGCCGATCCCCTGCCGGTACACGTACTCCGCAAGGTGGAGGCCCGGCTGATCCGCGCGTCTAACCTGGGCCGATGACGACGGCAGGGACAGGAGAGCGGAACCGGTGACCACAGGGGCTGCGGAGGACGGCCGGCGGGGCTGGCGGGGCTGGCGGGCGGCGGCCCAGGAGGCCCTGTACGGGCCGGACGGCTTCTACCGCGGGCCCGGCGCGGGCCCGGCCGGGCACTTCCGTACGTCGGTGCATGCCTCGCCGCTGTTCGCCGGCGCCGTGGCGCGGCTGCTGTGCCGGGTCGACGAGGCGCTGGGGAGGCCGGCGCGGCTCGACTTCGTGGACATGGCGGCCGGGCGGGGCGAACTGGTCACCGGCGTCCTCGCCGCGCTCCCCGCCGAGGTGGCGGCACGCGCGCGTGCCCACGCCGTCGAGCTCGCCGGGCGGCCCGCCGGGCTCGATCAGCGGATCGAGTGGGGGGCCGAGCCGCCGGCGGGGATCACGGGGCTGCTCTTCGCCAACGAGTGGCTGGACAACGTGCCCGTGGACGTCGCCGAGGTGGACCCGGCGGGCGTGGCGCGGACGGTGGAGGTGCGGGGGGACGGCACGGAGCGGCTCGGCGAGCCGGTCGCCGGTGCGGACGCCGCGTGGCTGGCGCGGTGGTGGCCGCTGGGCACGGAGGCGGGGCTCCGCGCGGAGATCGGGCTGCCCCGGGACCGGGCGTGGGCGGCGGCGGCCGGGACCGTCGCACGGGGGCTCGCCGTCGCCGTGGACTACGCGCACACGGCCGCCGCGCGGCCGCCGTTCGGCACCCTCACGGCCTTCCGGGAGGGACGGGAGACGGCGCCCGTGCCGGACGGGTCGTGCGACATCACCGCCCACGTGGCGCTGGACGCGTGCGCCGAGGCCGGGCCGCACACCGGCGCGCGCCTGCTGACGCAGCGGAAGGCCCTGCACGCCCTGGGCGTGAGCGGCGCACGCCCCCCGCTCGCCCTGGCCGCCACCGACCCCGCCGGGTACGTGCGCGCCCTCGCGGAGGCCGGGGAGGCCGCCGAACTCACCGCGCCGGGCGGGCTCGGGGACTTCGGGTGGCTGGTGCAGCCGGTGGGCATCGGGGACGTACTCGGCGGCTGACCGCGGGCGCGGCGCCCGCGGTCCGCGGCTTCGGGGGCGGGCCTACTTGTCGATGTCGCCCACGACGAAGAACAGCGACCCCAGGATCGCCACCATGTCGGCCACCAGCGTCCCCGGCAGCAGCTCGGTGAGGGCCTGGATGTTGTTGTACGACGCCGAGCGCAGCTTCAGCCGGTACGGGGTCTTCTCGCCCTTGCTGACCAGGTAGTAGCCGTTGATGCCGAGCGGGTTCTCGGTCCACGCGTACGTGTGGCCCTCGGGCGCCTTGAGGACCTTCGGCAGGCGCTGGTTGACCGGGCCGGGCGGCAGCTCGGCGAGCCGGTCGAGACAGGCGTCGGCGAGGTCGAGGGCGTTGTGGGTCTGCTCCAGGAGGCACTCGAAGCGGGCCAGGCAGTCACCCTCCTCGCGGGTCACCACCTTCAGGACGTCACCCAGTTCCCCGTAGGCGAGGTACGGCTCGTCCCGGCGCAGGTCGAAGTCGACGCCCGAGGCGCGCCCGATCGGCCCGCTCACCCCGTAGGCGTGCACGGCCCGGGGGGACAGCACGCCGACGCCGCGCGTGCGGCCACGGAAGATCTCGTTGCCGAGCACCAGGTCGTCGAAGCGGTCCATGCGGGAGCGCACGCCGGAGACGGCGGCACGCGCGCGTGCGATCCACCCGGCGGGCAGGTCCTCCTTGAGGCCGCCCACACGGTTGAACATGTAGTGCATGCGCCCGCCGGAGACCTCCTCCATGACGTGCTGGAGCTCCTCGCGCTCGGTGAAGGCGTAGAAGATCGGGGTGATGCCGCCGAGCTCCAGCGGATAGGAGCCGAGGAACATCAGGTGGTTGAGCACCCGGTTCAGCTCCGCGAGCAGCGTGCGCAGCCACACGGCGCGCTCGGGGACCTCCATGCCGAGCATCCGCTCCACGGCGAGGACCACGCCCAGCTCGTTGGAGAACGCCGACAGCCAGTCGTGACGGTTGGCCAGCATGATGATCTGCCGGTAGTCACGGGCCTCGAACAGTTTCTCCGCGCCCCGGTGCATATAGCCGATCACCGGCTCCGCGCGGATGATGCGCTCGCCGTCCAGGACGAGCTTCAGCCGCAGCACGCCGTGCGTGGAGGGGTGCTGCGGTCCGATGTTGAGCACCATGTCGGTGCTCTCCGCCGCGCCGCCGATACCGACCATGGTCTCCGTCGTAGGAGTCATGAACACAGTCTCTCCTACGTACGCTGGCCTCATGGAGACGGGGAGCCCGCAGGACAGGGGGCCGACGGTGACGGACGGAACGGCGCACGCGGTGGAGCCGGTGGGCGCCGGGGACGAACCGGTGTGGATCGCGCTGCCACCCGGCCTGCTCAAGCTGCGGCGGTTGCTGCTGGTGGTGTGGCTGGGACTGCTGACGCTCGCCACCGCCCTGGTGCCGGGGCTGCTCGCGGGTCCCGCCTGGGCCGCCTTCGCGGCACTGCCGCTGGCCCTGCTGCTGTGGGGCTGGGTGATGCTGGAGCGCAACTGGCGCTCCTGGCGGTACGCGGAGCGCGCCGACGACCTGCTCATCAGCCGGGGCGTGCTGTGGCGCGAGGAGACGATCGTCCCGTACGGGCGGATGCAGCTGGTCGAGGTCACCTCCGGCCCCGTGGAGCGGCACTTCGGGCTGGCCAGCGTGCAGCTGCACACGGCGGCCGCGGCGACCGACGCGACCATCCCCGGCCTCGATCCGGCCGAGGCGGAACGGCTGCGCGACCGGCTCACCGAGCTGGGCGAGGCCCGATCGGCGGGGCTGTGACGGCGCCCGGCGTCCAGGAGGACGTACGCGGCCGGCCGCCGGTGACCGAGCGGCGGCTGCACCCCGTCACGCCGTTCAGGCGGGCCTGGGCGCCCGTGGCGGTGCTGATCGGCTGGGCGCTGCACGATCCCGACCAGGCGCAGCGGCAGCTGAGCCGGCTGACGACCACGACCCTGCTGATCGTGCTCGCCGTGCTCGTCCCGGCGGCCGCCCTCTACGGCTTCCTGAGCTGGTGGTTCACCCACTTCGCGGTGACCGACAGCGAGTTGCGCATCCGTACCGGGCTGCTGTTCCGGCGCACCGCGCACATCCGGCTCGAGCGGATCCAGGCCATCGACGTCACCCAGCCGCTGCTCGCTCGGGTCGCGGGCGTGGCGAAACTCAAGCTCGACGTCATAGGCACCGACAGCAAGGACGAGCTCGCCTTCCTCGACGCCGGCGAGGCGCGCGCGCTGCGCGCCGAACTGCTCGCGCGGGCGGCGGGTTTCGCGCCGGAGACCGCGCACGAGGTCGGGGAGGCGCCGTCCCGGCAGATGCTGCGGGTGCCGCCGCGCGTCCTCGCCGTCTCCCTGCTGCTGACCGGGTCCACCTGGGTCTGGCTCGTCGTCGCCTGCGTCGCGGTGCCGTCGCTGTGGACGGCCACCCACAGCCTGTGGACGGTGCTCGCCGCGGCGGTGCCCATGCTGGGCGCGGCGGGCGCGAGCAGCGTGGGGCGGTTCGTCACCGAGTACGACTGGACCCTCGCCGAGTCGCCCGACGGGCTGCGCATCGACCACGGGCTGCTGGACCGGGCGCACGAGACGGTGCCGCCCGGACGCGTGCAGACCGTACGGATCGTCGAACCGCTGCTGTGGCGGCGGCGCGGCTGGGTGCGCGTGGAACTCGACGTGGCGGGGTCGTCGAACTCCCTGCTGCTGCCGGTCGCCCCGCGCGACCTCGCCGAGTCGGTCGTCGCGCGGGTGCTGCCCGGGGTGAGCGTGCCCCCGCGCGAGGCGCTCGTCCCGCCGCCGCGCCGCGCGCGGTGGTGCGTGCCGGTGTGGTGGCGCGGCCACGGGCTCACCGTGACCGACACGGTGTTCGCCGCGCGGCACGGGCTGCTGCGGCGCAACCTGGCCCTCGTGCCGCACGCCAAGGTGCAGAGCGTACGGCTCGTCCAGGGCCCCTGGGAGCGGGCCCGCGGGGTCGCCGACGTCGTCGTGGACACCGGCGCGAACAAGTCGGTCAGCGCCCGCCTCAGGGACGCGGGGGAGGCGGCGACCCTGCTGCACGCCCAGGCCGAACGCTCCCGCACGGGACGCCGGGACGCCCGCCCCGATCGCTGGATGGCCTGACGGACAACGGCGGCGGGGCCCCGCACGTGTCTCGCGCGGGGCCCCGCCGGTGCGGCCCGTGGTCCGGGTCCTTCAGGACGCCGCGCTGCGCAGGCCCTCGACCTCGATGTGTTCCGTCTCGTCGTGCTCCGTCAGGTCGATGACCTGACCGGCCGCGCCGCGCGCCGCCTCGCCGACCGGCTTGTGATCCGTCTCGTCGGCCGGCTTGTGATCCGTCTCGTCGGCCGGGTTGTACTGCGTCTTGTCGGCCGGGTTGTACTCCGGCTCACCTGCCGGCTCGTACGCCGCTTCGCCGGCCGGCTCGTACTCCGTCTCGCCGGCCGGCTTGTACTCCGTCTCGTCTGCCGGGTTGTACTCCGGCTCACCTGCCGGCTCGTACGCCGCTTCGCCAGCCGGCTCGTACGTCGCTTCGCCGGCCGGCTTGTACGCCGTCTCGTTCTCGGCCTTGTGCAGCGCGAGCGCCTCCTGTCCGACGACATCGGCGAGGTCCTCGTTCTGGACGGTGTCCAGGGCGGACCCGTCCGCGTCCTGGTCCTGCTTCGTCCCGAAGAAGTCGAACCCGCCCTCGGTCACGGGACGCCGTACCGGCTCGGTCGGCGGTACGACCGCGACCGCGGTCGGCACGGTGAAGTGTCCGGAGGGCTGCCGCGCGGGCGGGACCGGAGACGCGGCCGGTGCGCCGGAGGCGGCCGCGCGCTCATGATCGCCGGCCGCCTCGGGCCGGCCCTCGGCCTCGTCCTCCTGCGCCGGCTCGGGCTTGGGCTTCCCGGTGGGCTCGGGGCCGTCGTCCTCGGGGGTGCCGTCGCCCTTCGGACCGTCGTTCCGCTCAGGGGCGGTGCCGTCGTCCGGCCCGTCGGAGGCGGGCCGGACGGTGGCGTCGTCGTTCCCGGCCGTCCCGGCGTCGTCGGAGCCCTCGGCGGGCTCCCCGGCCTCGTCGGGCTGTCCGGTCTCCTCCCGGGTCTGCCCCTCCGCCGGCTCGCCGGTCTGCCCGTCCGTCTGCCCGTCCGTCTGCCCGTCGGTCCCCTCGCCGGCCTCCCCGGCGGCCTCTCCCGCGGTGGTCCCGGCGGTGTTCCGGTCCGCGTCCCCGGCGAGCCGCGCCAGCGCGGCGTCGGCCTTCAGGAACAGCTTCGACCCCTCCGGCGAGAAGACAGCGCGCGCCGCAGCCGCGTCCTCGGCGCCGGTCCCGTCCCCGGCCGGTGCCACGTCCCCGGCCTCCCCGGACGCTTCCGCGGCCTCCGGCTCCTCGGAATCCGACGTCCCCGGCGGCAGCGCACGGGCCGGGACCGTGGCCTCGATCTCGAGCACCCGGCGCTCCTCCAGGACGGTCGCCCGGTCGACCTCAGACGCCGCGTACCGCCGCAGCAGCGACGCGTGCTCGTTGCGCAGCCCGGCCAGCTCCGCGCGCTTGGCGCGCAGCCGCTGTTCCAGCTTCGCCCGCAGCTCGCGCGACTCCTCGAGATCGGACTCGAGTTCGGCGATCCGTTCCTCGAAACGCCATTCGTCGCTCGCACGCGCGCGCGAGAGATCGGCGACGCGTTTACCCGCCTGGGCATCCCAGTGCCGCATGACGACGGCGCCGGCGATCGCGGTGACCGCGGCGACCGCGGCCAGGACACGAAGCGCCATCGGTTGCGTGAACACCCAGGACCCCAGGGCGCAGACGGTGGAGACGCCTGCGATCGCCGACGGGGGCAGCATCCTGTGCAGAGGCGGGGAATGGCGGTGACGTCCACGTGGCATGGCCAGAAACTTACCGCGCGTAGGGGAATCGTGGTGCCCCGGGCCGTAAAAACAAAGCCACATCCAAGCTTTCACAGGGCATCAGGGAACGCGGAACGAGCGTGAATAGACACACGACCCGATTTCATCAAGATCATTTCGTCACCGGTGGACCGTGAAGTCCCTTCCGGCGCATTCCGCTTCCCGTACGAGGCACCGCTGCCGGCGCTCCTGCGGGCGCCGCTCCCGGCTCCGCTCCCGGCGCCGTGTGAACCCGTTGCGAACATCCGGCCGCGCGGAGTGAACCTCCCTGGCTGCGGCACCGTCCTAGAGGGCGCAATGTCGCCGGATGCCCGAATCGGCGCCGGAACCACGCTCTCTCGCGGAACTACGGGACACGATGTCTGTCAGGACGGGTGAGGAAATGCCGGACGGGGTGCCGAGACCCACGGACGGGCGGCGCCTCGGGGGCGGACCACGGGACGACGGGGCGGCCGGGGGCACCGCGGCCGTACCCGACGACCGGGCCGTACGGGGCGTGCGCCGGCTGCTGCGGGGACCACGCCCCGAGGCGGTCCCCGTCCTCGCCGGACGCGCCTGCGCCCTGGTGGGCGTCCTGGACATCGCCGCCGGCGTCCTCCCCCGCTTCCGGCACGGCTACACGTACGCCGTCGCCGTGCTGCTCCCCGACGCGCTCGGCCCGATCGCGGCCGCCGTCTCCCTCAGCGCCGGTGTGCTGTTGCTGCTGCTCGCGCAGGGACTCAAGCGCGGCAAGCGCAGGGCCTGGCGGGCCGTCGTCGCCGTACTCCCGGTCGGCGCCGTTGCCCAGTTCGCCTACCGCGACTCCGTCCTGGGCGTCCTCCTCACCACCGTGCTGCTCGCGCCCCTGCTGCACCACCGCGGGCAATTCACCGCACCGCCCGACCCGCGCAGCAGATGGCGGGCACTGGCCAACTTCGTCCTCATGGGCGCCGGATCGCTGCTCCTGGGCCTGATCGTCGTCAACGCCCACCCCGGGCCGCTGATCGACGACCCGAGCCTCGCCGACCGCCTCGCCCACGTCCTGTACGGCCTGTTCGGCCTCCAGGGCCCGATCCACTACCGGGGCGACACCTCCTGGACCGTCTCCCTCTCCCTCGCCGCGCTCGGCCTGCTCACCGCCGTCACCACCCTCTACCTCGCCCTGCGGCCCGAGCACCCCGCCACGCGGCCCACCGAGGACGACGAGGCACAGCTGCGCGCCCTGCTCGACCGGCACGGCCACCCGGGCGCCCACGGGCACACCGCGCTGCCCCGCGGCACGGCCGTCGTCTTCTCCCCCAGCGGCAAGGCCGCGGTGACCTACCGCGTGGTCTCCGGGGTGATGATGGCCGACGGCGATCCGATCGGCGACGTCGAGGCCTGGCCCGGCGCCATCGAACGCTTCATGGACGTGGCCAGAGCCCACTCCTGGATCCCCGGAGTGCGGGGCTGCTCGCGGACCGGCGGCGAGGTGTGGACCCGCGAGACCGGGCTCCACGTCCTCGCACCGAGAAGCGAGGGGGACGAGAGGAACGAGGGGAACGAGGCGGTGGTGGACACCGCGGATTTCCCCCTGGCCGGCCGTGCGACGCGCACCGTGCACCACACGGTGAGGCGCATCGCGCGAGCCGGTCGTCGGACCCCGGTACGGCGCGTCCGTGACCTCGGCGGGTCCCGGACGCGCCGCCCCGCCCCCGCGAGGACCGAGCACGGCGACCTGAAGGCGGTCCTGCACGCCACGCCCGGGGTCCGGACGGCACCCCACCGGCCCTGAAGCCGGACCCGTCCGGGCGTCCAGCCGAACCCGACCCGGGCGGGGAGCCGGACCCGGACCCGGGCGGGGAGCCGGACCCGGACCCGGGCGTGAAGCGCCGCACCGCCCGGCCGTCGCCGCACCCGGGGCGAGGCACCGCACGGCCGTCCCCTGGGCCTACGCTGAACATATGAGCAACCACAGCGGACGCCGACACGTCGCGGGCCTTCCTCACTGGGACCGCTGCGCGGTCATGGGAGTCGTGAACGTCACCCCCGACTCCTTCTCCGACGGCGGCCGCTGGTTCGACACGACGACCGCCGTCAAGCACGGCCTCGACCTGGTCGCCCAGGGCGCCGACCTGGTCGACGTCGGCGGCGAGTCCACCCGGCCCGGCGCCACCCGCGTCGACGAGGCCGAGGAGCTCAAGCGTGTCATCCCCGTGGTGCGCGGCCTCGCCGCCGAGGGCGTCACCGTCTCCGTCGACACCATGCGCGCCTCCGTCGCCGAACAGTCCCTCGCCGCCGGCGCCGCACTCGTCAACGACGTCAGCGGCGGTCTCGCCGACCCGGCCATGATCCCCGTGGTGGCCGCCGCCGGAGCCCCGTTCGTCGTCATGCACTGGCGCGGCTTCCTGGAGGGCGGCAACGTCAAAGGCGTATACACCGACGTGGTCACCGAGGTCGTCGACGAGCTGCACGCGCGCGTGCGGGCCGTCCTGGAGGGCGGCATCGCCGCCGACCGCGTGATCGTCGACCCCGGCCTCGGCTTCTCCAAGGACGCCGGCCACGACCTGGCCCTGCTCGCCCGTCTCGACCGCCTCCTGGGCCTCAACCACCCCGTGCTGGTCGCCGCCTCCCGCAAACGATTCCTCGGCCGCGTCCTGGCCGGACCGGACGCCCCGCCGCCGCCCGCGCGGGAGCGCGACGCGGCCACCGCCGCCGTCTCCGCCCTCGCCGCGCAGGCGGGCGCCTGGGCGGTCCGCGTGCACGAGGTCCGCGCGACCGCGGACGCCGTCCGGGTCACCCGCGCGATAGAACAGGCCCGCACGGCAGAACGGGCGCACACGGCGCCCGCCACACCGTCCGAACCCGGCGCACACGGCGCAGAAGGAGCCCGGTGACCGCACCCCACACCGACGTCGAACAGGTCGAAGCCGCCAACACCGCCTTCTACGAGGCACTGGAGAGGGGCGACTTCGAAGAGGTCGCGTCGCACTGGCTCACCCCGGCCGACCTCGGCATCGACGAGACGTACCACGACCCCGCGGACAGCGGAGTCGTCTCCTGCGTACACCCCGGCTGGCCCGTGCTCACCGGACGCGGCGAGGTCCTGAGGTCGTACGCCCTGATCATGGCGAACACCGACTACATCCAGTTCTTCCTCACCGACGTGCACGTCTCCGTCACCGGCGACACCGCCCTGGTGACCTGCACCGAGAACATCCTCAGCGGCGGCCCCGCACCCGAGGCCGGTGAGGAGCTCGGGCCGCTGGTCGGCCAGCTCGTGGTCGCCACCAACGTGTTCCGGCGCACACCGGCCGGCTGGAAACTCTGGTCGCATCATGCCTCCCCGGTCCTCGCCGAGGAGGAGGAGACCGAGAACGGCGAGACCCCGGGCGCCCCGGACTGAACACCGTGGCCCCGGGGCACCGGCCCTGTCGGCGGCCGCAGGTAGATTCGAGAGCAGGCCGGTGTGCCCCCGCACAGGGCACCGACCGGCCGGACCGACGACTGCAGGAGTGATTCGCGTGGATCGTGTCGCGCTGCGCGGCCTGAAGGCCCGCGGGCACCACGGTGTGTTCCCGAAGGAACGCGAGGAAGGCCAGACCTTCGTCGTGGACCTCGTCCTCGGCCTGGACATCAGGCCGGCCGCGGCCGACGACGACCTGACGAAGACGGTGCACTACGGCATCGTGGCGGAGGAGGTCGTGGCCGTCGTCCGGGGCGAGCCCGTCAACCTCATCGAGACGCTCGCCGAGCACATCGCCCAGGTCTGTCTGAAGCACGACGTGGTGCAGGAGGTCGAGGTGTGCGTCCACAAGCCGGACGCGCCGATCACCGTGCCCTTCGACGACGTGACCGTCACCATCACCCGGAGCCGCGTATGACCAGGCCGTCCGCCACGGGCCACACCGACCCGACCGTCCAGCCCGTCCCCGCCTCCGTCGTGGAACAGGTCGACGCCGCCGACACCACCCTCCAGAACCCCGAACGGGCCGTGATCTCCCTCGGCGCCAACCTGGGCAACCGCCTGGAGACCCTCCAGGGGGCCGTCGACGCACTGGAGGACACCCCCGGCATCCGGGTCAAGGCGGTCTCCCCCGTGTACGAGACGGAGCCGTGGGGCGTCGAGCCCGGCAGCCAGCCCTCGTACTTCAACGCGGTCGCGGTCCTCAGGACCACGCTGCCCCCGTCCTCCCTGCTGGAGCGGGCGCAGGCGGTGGAGGAGGCCTTCCACCGGGTCCGCGACGAGCGCTGGGGCCCGCGCACCCTGGACGTGGACATCGTCGCCTACGCCGACCTCCACTCCGACGACCCCGGCCTCACGCTCCCCCACCCGCGCGCCCACGAGCGTGCCTTCGTCCTCGCCCCGTGGCACGACGTCGACCCCGAGGCGGAACTCCCCGGCCGCGGCCCGGTCGCCGACCTCCTCGGAACCGTCACCCGCGACGGCGTCACGCCGCGCGCGGACCTGGAACTCCGGCTGCCCGAGTAGCCGTTAAGGTCGAGACGCCCCGTATCCGGGGGCACCGGTCCGGGTGAACGCGAAGGGACACCGTGAAAGAGCTGCGCATCAGGGTGCTGGCAGGCGTCTTCGTCGTCGCCGGGATCCTGGCCTGGGCCGTCGCCCGCCTGTGGAACTCCCTGGGCACCCTCCCGAGCGTGCCCGTGGCCGCGCCCATCGTCCTCGCCGTGATCGCGGTGGTCCTCGTGGCCACCGCGCTCTCCCTCCGCGCCCGCCTCAAGGCCCAGCGCGAGCGGCAGCACGACGCCAAGGGGGTCGACCCGCTGATGGCGGCCCGCGCGGTCGTCTTCGGCCAGGCCAGCGCCCTGGTCGCCGCCCTGGTCGCCGGCATGTACGGCGGCACGGGCGTCTTCCTCCTGGAGTCCCTGGACGTCCCTGCCCGCCGCGACCAGGCCATCTACGCCGGCCTCTCCGTCCTCGCCGGCCTCGGCGTCATAGCGGCCGCGATCTTCCTGGAACGCGTCTGCAAGCTCCCGGAGGACGACGACGACAACAACCGCGGCCCGGGCCCGGCCCCGGCGGCGTGAGCCGGCGACACGCTCCGCGTCAGCGCGCCATGATCAGGCTCATTGCCTCGTTGCGGGTGGCCGCATCGCGCAGCTGACCGCGCACCGCCGAGGTGAGGGTCTTCGCGCCCGGCTTACGGATGCCCCGCATGGACATGCACATGTGTTCGCACTCCACCACGACGATCACCCCGCGCGGCTCCAGGATGTCCATCAGGGAGTCCGCGATCTGCGTGGTGAGTCGTTCCTGCACCTGCGGACGGCGGGCGTAGACGTCCACGAGCCGGGCCAGCTTGGACAGCCCCGTGATCTTGCCGCTGGTGGACGGGATGTACCCGACGTGCGCCACGCCCCTGAACGGCACCAGATGATGCTCACAGGTCGAGTACACCTCGATGTCCTTCACCAGGACCATCTCGTCGTGACCGAGGTCGAAGGTTGTCGTCAGGACGTCCTCGGGCTTCTGCCACAGGCCCGCGAAGATCTCCCGGTACGCTCGCGCCACCCGTGCCGGGGTTTCGAGCAGGCCCTCACGGTCCGGGTCCTCGCCGACCGCGATGAGGAGCTCGCGTACGGCGTTCTGGGCCCGCTTCTCGTCGAACTCACCGATGGGGGCTATGCCGTCCAGCGTCACGGGGTCGGTCATGGGGTGCCTCGTTCCTGTGCCTCACGCGTGCGGGGCACGCGTCTCAAGTGCGGTGATGCAAATGCCGCGCCCCCCAGGCTAGAACCAGGGGGGCGCGGCATCCATTCCGGGCCCGGTGGGGCGCGGGGAGGCTGGGATCAGCTCTCCGGGCGTTCCTCCGGGGTCCGCCGCTCCTGCTGCGCCGGGGCGGGCTCCGCCGCGGTGCTCTTGGCGGTGCTGATGGCCGGCGTCGCGCCGTTCGCCCCGTTGGTGAGGGCCAGCTCCTTGGGGGAGAGGACCGGCGGGCGGGTGGACGGCGTGCGCCGCGAGGAGCCGGTCCAGGCGGGCCGGGGCGGGCGCTTGACGATCGGGGCGAAGATCTCGGCGATCTCCTCCTTGCCCAGCGTCTCCTTCTCCAGGAGGGCCAGGACGAGGTTGTCGAGGACGTCGCGGTTCTCGACGAGGATCTCCCACGCCTCGTTGTGCGCGGTCTCGATGAGCTTCTTGACCTCTTCGTCGACCAGCGCGGCGACCTCTTCCGAGTAGTCGCGCTGGTGAGCCATCTCACGGCCGAGGAACGGCTCGGTGTTGTCGCCGCCGAACTTGATCGCGCCGAGCCGCTCGGTCATGCCGTACTGCGTGACCATGGCGCGGGCCAGGCCTGTGGCCTTCTCGATGTCGTTGGCGGCACCGGTGGTCGGGTCGTGGAAGACGAGCTCCTCCGCCGCGCGGCCGCCGAGCATGTAGGCCAGTTGGTCCAGCATCTCGT
Organism: Streptomyces speibonae; assembly: GCF_984686075.1. Lineage (NCBI taxonomy): Bacteria > Bacillati > Actinomycetota > Actinomycetes > Kitasatosporales > Streptomycetaceae > Streptomyces > Streptomyces speibonae. Next base: position 3,669,885 of record NZ_OZ480260.1, read on the forward strand.
TGCGCGTGGTGGAGTACTTGTCCTCGTCCGGCAGGACCATGGTGTAGCCGAGGGCGCGGCCTCTGGACAGGATGGTGATCTTGTGGACCGGGTCGGAGTTCGGTGAGGCCGCCGCGACCAGGGCGTGTCCGCCCTCGTGGTACGCGGTGATCTTCTTCTCCTTGTCCGACATGATCCGGGTCCGCTTCTGCGGGCCCGCCACCACGCGGTCGATCGCCTCGTCCAGCATGTGGTTGTCGATCAGCTTCTGATCGCTGCGCGCGGTCAGCAGCGCGGCCTCGTTGAGCACGTTGGCCAGGTCGGCGCCGGTCATGCCGGGGGTGCGGCGGGCGACGGCCGACAGGTCGACGTCCGGGGCGACCGGCTTGCCCTTCTGGTGCACCTTGAGGATCTCCAGCCGGCCCTGCATGTCCGGGCGGTCGACCGCGATCTGGCGGTCGAAGCGGCCGGGCCGCAGCAGCGCCGGGTCGAGGATGTCGGGCCGGTTCGTCGCGGCGATGAGGATCACGCCGCCCTTGACGTCGAAGCCGTCCATCTCGACGAGGAGCTGGTTGAGGGTCTGCTCGCGCTCGTCGTGCCCGCCGCCGAGGCCGGCGCCGCGGTGGCGGCCGACCGCGTCGATCTCGTCGACGAAGACGATGGCCGGGGCGTTGGCCTTGGCCTGCTCGAACAGGTCGCGGACCCGGGAGGCACCGACACCGACGAACATCTCGACGAAGTCGGAACCGGAGATCGAGTAGAACGGCACGCCGGCCTCGCCCGCGACGGCGCGCGCGAGCAGGGTCTTGCCCGTTCCGGGCGGGCCGTACAGGAGCACGCCCTTGGGGATCTTGGCGCCGACGGCCTGGAACTTCGCCGGCTCCTGGAGGAACTCCTTGATCTCGTGGAGCTCCTCGACGGCCTCCTCGGAGCCCGCGACGTCGGAGAACGTCGTCTTCGGGGTGTCCTTGGTGATGAGCTTCGCCTTGGACTTGCCGAAGTTCATGACGCGGGAGCCGCCGCCCTGCATCTGATTCATCAGGAACAGGAAGACGAGCACGATGAGGACGAACGGCAGCAGGGACAGCAGAATGCTCACGAAGGGGTTCTGCTTGGACGGCGAGACCGTGTAGCCGTCCGGGATCTGCTCGTTCTGGAACTTGTCCTGCAGCGTCGCGGCGATGGTGACGCCCTGGTCGCCGATGTAGCTCGCCTGGATCTTCGAGCTGCCCTCGACCTCTTGGCCGTCCTTGAGCTGGACCTTGATGGTCTGCTCGTCGCCGGTGGTCAGCTTGGCCTGTTCGACCTTGTTCTCATTGATCGCCTGGACGACCTGGCCCGTGTCCACCGTCTTGTAGCCGCCCGACGAGCCGACGACCTGCATCAACACGACCACGGCAAGGACGGCCAGCACGATCCACATGACCGGCCCACGGAAGTATCGCTTCACGTCCATCCATACGGAGCGGTGCCGCCCCGTCCCTCCTGCCATAGTGAGTTTGATAAAGGCTGTTCTTCGGACGGTACCCCAGCATTGTCCCCCGAAGCTGCGGGGGACGGCCGACATTCGCGTCCACGCATGCTCCAACGCCGCGGAGCCCGCCGGGGTTCCCGATCACCGTACGGCCGGCCGGGCCCCTGGGTTCAGCCGCCGTAGACGTGGGGGGCGAGCGTACCGACGAACGGGAGGTTGCGGTACTTCTCGGCGTAGTCCAGGCCGTATCCGACGACGAATTCGTTGGGGATGTCGAAGCCGGCCCATTCCACGTCGATGGCGACCTTGGCGGCCTCGGGCTTGCGCAGCAGCGTGCACACCTTGAGGGAGGCGGGCTCGCGCGAGCCGAGGTTGGAGATCAGCCAGGACAGGGTCAGTCCGGAGTCGATGATGTCCTCGACGATCAGGACGTGCCGGCCCTTGATGTCGGTGTCGAGGTCCTTGAGGATCCGCACCACACCGGAGGACTGGGTGCCCGCCCCGTACGACGACACGGCCATCCAGTCCATGGTGACGGGGGTGGACAGCGCCCGCGCGAGATCGGCCATCACCATCACCGCGCCCTTGAGCACGCCGACGATCAGCAGGTCCTTGCCCGCGTACTCCGCGTCGATCTTGGCGGCCAGCTCCACCAGCTTGGCGTCGATCTCTTCCTTGGTGATGAGCACCTTCTCGAGGTCGGCACCCATGTCGTTCGCGTCCACCGCATCACTTTCGGTCGTCCCACCGGCCGGTCCGGTCCGCCCCGCGACTCGTACGGGTCGGTGGGGTCCGGATTCAGCCCTGCCGAATGACCAGTCTGCCACCCTGCCGGCGGACGACGACCCGGCCGGGGAGATTGATGGCTCCCTGACCGCGCCAGCCGGTGATCAGCCGGTCGACCTCCTCGATGTGGCGGGCGAACAGCGATCCGGCCGGGGATCCGGCCTCGATGGCGGCGCGGCGCAGCACGCGCCGGCGCACGGCGGGCGGCAGGTCGTACAGGGCGGCGCACTGCAGGCGGCCGTCGGCGTCCCGGACGCCGGCCTCGGCCCGGCCGGCCCAGGCGTCGAGGGCGTCGGCGTCGTCGCGGGAGAGCTGGGCCGTACGGGCGAGGGCCTCGACGACGCCCTTGCCGAGGGCCTTCTCCAGGGCGGGCAGGCCCTCGTGGCGGAGCCGGGAGCGGGTGTAGGCGGGGTCGGCGTTGTGCGGGTCGTCCCAGACGGGGAGGGACTGGACCATGCAGGCCTTGCGGGCGGTCTGCCGGTCGAGCTGGAGGAAGGGGCGCCGGTAACGGCCGTCGGCCCCCGAGACCGCGGCCATGCCGGACAGGGAGCGGATGCCGGAGCCGCGGGCGAGGCCGAGCAGGACGGTTTCGGCCTGGTCGTCGCGGGTGTGGCCGAGCAGGACGGCGGCGGCGCCGTGCCGTTCGGCGGCGGTGTCCAGGGCGGCGTAGCGGGCGTCCCGGGCGGCGGCCTCGGGTCCGCCCGCGCGTTTGCCTCCGCCGCCGCGGTACGCGGTGCCGTGCGCCACCTTGGTCTCGCTGCCGACGGTGACGGCGACGGACTCGACGGGGTCGAGGCCGAGTTCGCGCAGGCGCGCGACGACTTCGGCGGCGCGCAGGTCGGAGCCGGTCTGGAGGCCGTGGTCGACGGTGACGCCGCCGGCGCGGATGCCGAGCCGGGGGGCTTCGAAGGCGAGGGCGGAGGCGAGCGCCATGGAGTCGGCGCCGCCGGAGCAGGCCACCAGCACGAGCGGGGAGGAGGACGGCTCGTGCGGGTGCCGGCCGGGGGTTCGGCCGTGGTCGTCGAGGATGTCGGTCAGGACGCGGCGGACCGCCAGGCGTATCGCCGCGACCGCAGGATGGGGACCCATGTCCGGTTCCCTTCATGAAGTTTTCGGGGGGTGAGCCCGAGGTTCGGTCACGCAGAGTGTATAGATGGTGACAGAACCGGGCCGTTCCCCGAGCATTGCACGCCTGCCCAGGGCCCACGGTCCCTCGGACGGGTGATTGGAGGGGCGTCCGTCTGCCATCGGCCGGATCCGTCGCATGCCAGGGGCACGGGGCTCATGCTTCCGGTTTGCGGTGCACCCGAGTGATCCAGTCCGCCGGTTTGGCGATCTCCGCCTTGGTGGGGAGGGTGTTGGGGGAGGTCCACACCCGGTTGAAGCCGTCCACGCCCACCTCCTCGACGACGGCACGGACGAACCGTTCTCCGTCGCGGTACTGCCGCAGCTTGGCGTCCAGGCCGAGCAGCTTGCGCAGGGCCATGTCCAGGCGGGAGGCGCCCTTGGCGCGGCGCTGCTGGAACTTCTCGCGGATCTCGGCGACGGTCGGCACGACCTGGGGGCCGACGCCGTCCATCACGAAGTCGGCGTGGCCCTCCAGCAGCGACATCACGGCGGTGAGCCGGCCGAGGATCTCGCGCTGCGCGGGCGTCTGCACGACTTCGACGAGGGAGCGCCCTTCGTCGCCCTCCTCTCCCTCGGGGCGTCCGCCGGCGAGCGACTGGACGGCTTCGCGGACGCGTTCCAGGAGGGTCATGGGGTCGACGTCGGTCTCCTCCAGGAACGACTGGATCTCGCCCTCGAGGTGGTCCCGCAGCCAGGGCACGGCGGTGAACTGGGTGCGGTGGGTCTCCTCGTGGAGGGTCACCCACAGGCGGAAGTCGTGCGGGTCGACGTCGAGTTCGCGTTCGACGTGGACGATGTTGGGGGCGACGAGCAGCAGCCGGCCGCCGCCGTTGGCGCCGGCCGGGAGGTCGCGGGTGGCGGGGGCGAAGGTCTCGTACTGGCCGAGGACGCGGGAGGCGAGGAAGGACAGCAGGACGCCCAGTTCCACGCCGGTGACCTTGCCGCCGACGGCGCCGAGTACGGCGTTGCCGGGGCCGGTGCCGCGGCGTTCCTGCATTTTGCCGAGGAGCGGCTTGAGGAGTTCGCGGAAGCCGGCGACGTTGGCCCGGACCCAGCCGGGGCGGTCGACGACGAGGAGGGGGGTGTCGTGGGTCTCCTCGGTGCCCAGACGAGTGAAGCCCCGGACGTGCTCCTCCGAGGCTTTCGCGTGCCTGCGCAGCTCCGCGACGACGGCGCGGGCCTCGTCGCGGCTCACGTCGGGGCCGGGTCGCATGAGCCGGGTCGCGGTCGCGACCGCGAGATTCCAGTCGACCATGCCGGAAGAGGCAGCACCACCGATGCTCGTCATGCGTCAACGGTACGTGAGGGGGTCGGTTCCGGGCAGGGCGACGAGAGTGGGGGCGGCCGCGGAGAGGGGGCGGGGGTGGTGCGTTCCCCCGCCTCCTCTAGTGCCGCGGCAGGCAACGTTTGCCCGTCAAGGAGCGGCGTCCGGTGCGTGCTCTCGGCGTGCCGGCCGGAAGTCCTCGTACTGGACGTACTTGGGCTTTCGGCCGGTGCGGCGAGAGTGCGTGCCGGGCGTCGCGACGGGGCGAACGTTGCCTGTCGGGGCACTAGTTTCGGCAGCCGCAGGTCGCCAAGGCCGTGGCCGCCTTGTCGAGGGCCGTCTGGGCGGCCGTCGGGCCGGGGGTGTCGTTGGCCAGGAAGGCGAAGGCCAGCAGGCGGCCGTCCCGGTCGACGACGGTACCCGCGAGGGTGTTCACGCCGGTGAGGGTTCCGGTCTTGGCGCGTACGACGCCGGCCGCGCCGTCGGTGTAGCGGCCGGCCAGGGTGCCGGTGAAGCCGGCGACGGGCAGGCCGGTGAGGGCGGGGCGCAGCTCGGGGTGGGCAGGGTCGCCGGCCGTGACGAGCAGGGCGGTGAGGAGGTCGGCGGTGAGTCTGCCGCGCCGGTCGAGGCCGCTGCCGTCCCTGATGTGGATGCCGGGGCCGACGGGGAGTCCGAGGTGCTCGAGGCGGGCGGTGACGGCCGCACCGGCGCCGGCGAAGTCGGGGGTGCGGCCGGTGGCGAGGGCGGTGTGCCGGGCGAGGGCCTCGGCGAGGTCGTTGTCGCTGTGGGTCAGCATCCGTTCGACGAGGGCGGAGAGCGGGGGCGAGGCGACCGTGGCGAGGGTGGTGGCCCGGGTGGTGGCCTTCGAGGGGCCGGGGGGCGTGGTCTTGATGCCGTGCTTGCCGAGCAGGTCGCCGAACTTCCGCGCGGCGTCGGCCGCCGGGTCGGCGACGCGCGGGGCGGGGCCGCCGGTGGAGTCGTCGGTGCGGGCCTCGTCGGCCATCAGGGGGGTGACGGGGGCGAGGTTCGTGTTGACCCCGATCGGGTGCCGCGTGGTGCCCTTGTAGAGGGTCGTGTCGTAGGACAGCGTCACCTTGCGCACACCGCGCTTGGCCAGGGCGGCCGCGGTCCGCTCGGCGAGGTCGGGCAGTCCGGCGAGGCCCCGGGTCTCCTTGCGTGCGGTGAGCGTGGGGTCGCCGCCGCCGACCAGGACGACCTCCTCGGTGTCGGGCTCGTACACCGCGCGGGTGGTGAGGCGGTGGTCGGGGCCCATGGCGGAGAGCGCGGCGACGGCGGTGGCGATCTTGGTGGTGGAGGCGGGGGTGAGGGCGTCCCCGGTGCCGGTGCCGTACAGCTGCTTGCCGGTGGCCACGTCGACGACGGCGGCGGAGCGGCGGCCGAGCGCGGGGGACTTCAGCAGCGGGTCGAGCAGGCCGGCGAGGGTCTTGGCGGCGGGCGCGGACCGGGCGGCGGTGGCGGTGCCGCCGAGTCCGGTGAGCACCGAGGCGGCCGGCGGGGCGGTCCGCACTCCCTTCGGCGGGGTGCCGGCGTTCGCGCGGCTGCCGCCGTGATCTGTGCCACGCGAGGCTTCCAGGGCCACGGCCCGGTCGTGCTCGGCCGTACGCTGACCCGAGGAGTCCCAGGGGCCGGCGACGGTCACCACTGTCGCGGCCAGCGCCAGACCGGCGGTGGCCGCGGTCGCGGTGAACTGCCAGGTCTTCGGCCGCGTGACCCGCTTGACCTGCGGTGATCCCGGCCGGTCCGGCCGTGCGGACCGTGGCCCGAGGGCCGCGGCGGCGCGCGCCGTACGTGACCGTACGCTCTGCGCTGCCCGGGTGAGACGCGGCCGCAGGGCGTCCGCGATCCGCACGACGTGCGGTCCCGCAGCCCGCCAAGGCCTCAGCTCCGGCACGACCACCAGCCCCTTTCGCGACCACATACCTGCGTGAGGGACACTTAACCACCAGAACTATGTGCTGATCATGGAGGAGCGTCCGGTGGAGTTCGACGTCACGATCGAGATCCCGAAGGGTTCGCGGAACAAGTACGAGGTGGACCACGAGACGGGTCGGATCCGCCTGGACCGTCGGCTCTTCACGTCGACCGCCTACCCGACCGACTACGGCTTCGTCGAGAACACCCTCGGCGAGGACGGCGACCCGCTGGACGCGCTGGTCATCCTGGACGAGCCGACGTTCCCGGGCTGCCTGATCCGCTGCCGCGCGATCGGCATGTTCCGCATGACGGACGAGGCCGGCGGCGACGACAAGCTGCTGTGCGTTCCGTCGACGGATCCGCGGGTCGAGCACCTGCGCGACATCCACCACGTGTCGGAGTTCGACCGCCTGGAGATCCAGCACTTCTTCGAGGTCTACAAGGACCTGGAGCCCGGCAAGTCGGTCGAGGGCGCCAACTGGGTGGGCCGGGTGGATGCCGAGGCCGAGATCGAGCGGTCCTACAAGCGTTTCAAGGAGTCGGGCGGCCACTGAGCCCTCCCCCGCTGCGAGACGCAGAACGGGCCGCACGCGCGCGTGCGGCCCGTTTTGTTGTGCGTGCGCATACTGAGGCAGTGGGAGGGACAGGCCGGGGAAACGGTCCTGCGGACAGTGTCGTGACAAGGAGCGAAGGGCAAAGTGACGGACGCGGAGGACCGCAAGCCGCAGTCGGACGAGGCGAGGAGTGCGTTCATGCCGCCCGCCGGTGTCGCGGCGGCGGCGGAGGCCGATGCGTCGACGACGTCCGAGTTCGCGCTTCCCGAGGGACTGGCCGTCTCCAGGAACCCCACGGAGTCCGAGACGACCTCCGAGTTCGCGGTGCCGGACGGGCTGGACGTGGCGCCGCAGCAGCCCGTCGAGGCCGAGGGGTCGGCCTTCAACCCGCCCAGTACGTACAGCGCGCAGCAGCCGCCGCCGGCGTTCACCCCGCCGAACGGTGTGCCGGCCGTCAGCCTGACCCGCGACGTGCCGTGGCAGGACCGGATGCGCACGATGCTGCGGATGCCGGTGACCGAGCGGCCGGCGCCGGAGTCGGTGCAGCGGCACGACGAGGCGGGCCCGGCCGTGCCGCGGGTGCTCGACCTGACCCTGCGGATCGGGGAGCTGCTGCTGGCGGGCGGTGAGGGCGCCGAGGACGTGGAGGCGGCGATGTTCGCCGTCTGCCGCTCCTACGGCCTGGACCGCTGCGAGCCCAACGTCACCTTCACCCTGCTGGCGATCTCCTACCAGCCCTCCCTGGTGGACGACCCGGTGACCGCCTCCCGTACGGTGCGCCGCCGCAGCCCCGACTACACCCGTCTCGCGGCGGTCTACCAGCTGGTCGACGACCTCAGCGACGACGAGACGCACGTCTCCCTGGAGGAGGCCTACCGGCGGCTGGCGGAGATCCGGCGCAACCGGCACCCGTATCCCGGCTGGGCGCTGACCGCGGCGAGCGGGCTCCTGGCGGGCGCGGCCTCGGTGCTGGTCGGCGGTGGCTTCGTGGTGTTCCTGGCCGCCGCGGCCGGCGCGATGCTCGGCGACCGGCTGGCGTGGCTGTGCGCGGGGCGGGGGCTGCCGGAGTTCTACCAGTTCACGGTGGCCGCCACGCCGCCGGCCGCGATCGGGGTGGCGCTCACCGTGGCGCACGTGGACGTGAAGGCGTCCGCGGTGATCACCGGTGGGCTGTTCGCGCTGCTGCCCGGGCGGGCGCTGGTGGCGGGCGTGCAGGACGGTCTGACCGGCTTCTACATCACGGCGTCCGCGCGCCTGCTGGAGGTCCTGTACTTCTTCGTGGGCATCGTGGCCGGTGTGCTGACGGTGCTGTACTTCGGCGTGCAGCTGGGTGCCAAGCTGAATCCGGACGCCGCGCTCGGGGGCGAGTCGCACCCGGTGCCGCAGATCGCCGCGTCGATGGCGCTGTCCCTGGCCTTCGCGATCCTGCTCCAGCAGGAACGTTCCACGGTGCTCATGGCGACCCTGAACGGCGGGGTGGCCTGGGTGGTCTACGGGGCGATGCACGTGACGGGTGACATCTCACCGGTGGCGTCCACGGCGGTGGCGGCCGGTGTGGTGGGCCTGTTCGGGCAGTTGCTGGCGCGGTACCGGTTCGCGTCCGCTCTGCCGTACACCACGGCGGCGATCGGGCCGCTGCTGCCCGGTTCCGCGACGTACTTCGGTCTGCTGGGCATCGCCCAGAACGAGGTCACCTCGGGTCTCGGGTCGCTCACCAAGGCCGTGGCCCTGGCCATGGCCATCGCGATCGGGGTGAACTTCGGGTCGGAGATCTCCCGCATCTTCCTGCGGATCGGCTCCCCGGAGAAGCGGCGGGCGGCCAAGCGGACGCGGGGCTTCTAGCGCCTTTTGCCGTCCGGCTCGCAGCGCCGCGCCGTCCGGCTCGGTCCCGGGGGCGCGTGGGCGGCTGCGGGCCGGTGGAGGTGGTCCGCGCAGTTCCCCGCGCCCCTGCGGGACGTGCTTCAGTAGCCGCCGTTGTAGGGCTGCTGGTTGTGGTACTGGTCGTTGTCGTACGGCTGCTGAGGCTGCTGCGGGTAGCCCTGGTTGCCGTAGTGCTGCTGCCGGGGCTGCTGCGGGGCGGCGGCCGGGGTGATGCGGCGCAGCTGGGTGGTGGCGTCGTCCATGACCGGGGCCTGGGCGTGCTGCGGGGCGGCGGCCGGGGCCTCGGCGGCGGCGCGCTTCTTCTTCCCGCGCTCGCGCAGGTACTCGACGATGATCGGCACCACGGAGACGAAGACGATCAGGACGAGGATCGCCTCGACGTTGGTCTTGATGAACTCGATCTGTCCGAGCCAGTAGCCCGCGAGGGTGACACCGCAGCCCCAGGCCACGCCGCCGATGACGTTGAACGTGAGGAACGTGCGGTACTTCATGCGGCCGGCGCCGGCCACGATGGGGGCGAAGGTGCGCACGATCGGCACGAAGCGGGCCAGGACGATCGCCTTGGGGCCGTACTTCTCCATGAACTCGTGGGCCTTCTCCAGGTTCTCCTGTTTGAAGAGCTTGGAGTTGGGCCGGCTGAACAGTCTGGGGCCGAAGAACTTGCCGATCATGTAGCCGACTTGGTCGCCGATGACGGCGGCCAGCACGATCAGCGTGCACACCAGCCACAGCGGCTGGCTGATGTAGTTGCCCTCGGCCACGAAGAGACCCGCCGTGAACAGCAGGGAGTCACCGGGCAGGAACGCGAAGAGTCCGGATTCCGCGAAGACGATCAGAAGGATGCCGGGAAGGCTGAACGTCTCGATCAGGTAGTCCGGGCTCAGCCACTCGGGGCCGAGCGCAAGGGTGGTCACGGGGATGTGGCTCCTGCAGCTGGGGGGTACGGGCTGGGCTGGCTGCCCAAATTATGAACGCAGCCGTCGGAGCCCAGGTTCCGCGGGGGTACCCAGCATGCACCGTCCTGTGGCCCGGAGAAAGCCGCGATCCGGCGCCGTGGGGCATCCGTGCTGGTCGTGGCCCGGACGAGAGCCGGGCCACGACCGCTCAGGAGATGTGCCGCACGGCGTTGGCGAGGATCGCGTCCCGCAGGTAGGCGGCGAGACCGGGCTTCGCCTGGTCGATGTTCCGGGTGAAGCGTTCGTCGTTGACGTACATCTCACCCAGGCAGGTGTGCATCTCGTGGTCGCACTCGTAGTGGTTGCGGGAGATTCCCTCGCGGTGGGCCTCGGCGGCGTCCATCGCCGCCTCGGAGTCGGCCGGCTCGCCGGCCTCCATCAGCCCGACGAAACGCCGGGTGAGCTCCTCGGCCTCGCGCTGGATCCGCTGCCAGTCCTCCTTGGTGTAGGAGGCCGCCCGCTGCTGCGACTGACGGTAGGCGTCGGTGTTGCCCCAGCGTTCCTGGACCTCCTCCTCGTAGGCGTCGGGGTCGAAGTCCCCGAACACCTCGAACTTCTCCTCGGGCGTCAGATTGATCCCCATCCTGCGTGCCTCCATGGCGTGTTCCACGGCCGCCGCCATCTTCCGCAGCCTCTCGATCCGGGCGGTCAGCACCTCGTGCTGCCGGCGCAGATGCGCGCGCGGGTCCGCGTCCGGGTCGTCGAGCAGGACGGCGACCTCCTCGAGCGGGAAGCCGAGCTCGCGGTAGAACAGGATCTGCTGCAGCCGGTCGAGGTCGGCATCGCTGTAGCGGCGGTGTCCGGCCGGGCTGCGCTCGCCGGGCACGAGCAGGCCGATGCCGTCGTAGTGGTGCAGGGTGCGCACCGTGACGCCGGCGAAGTCGGCCACCTGTCCCACGGAGTAGCTCACTTCCGCTCCTTTCGGTTCCGCGCTCCAGCCTGGGTCCTCACGCCACGTGAGGTGCAAGCGGGTTCCCGAATTGTCCGTCTCGTCCGTTTATCGTGTGCGCGTGTCCCAGGACAGCGCGCCGCCCGCCCCCTCCGCCGCCACAGCGGCCACCGCGCGCGCCCTGCTGCCGACCATCGTCCCGGCGCTGCTGGTGGGCGTGGTGACGAGTCTGGTGCTGCTGGGGGTGAGCGCGGCGGCGGAGGAGCTGCAGGACGTCCTGTGGCAGACGCTGCCGGACGCCCTCGGCGTCGGCCGGTACTCCGTCCTGTGGATGTTCGTGGTGCTCGTCGCCACCGGCGTCGCCGTCGGGCTGGTGGTGTGGAAGGCACCGGGCCACGCGGGCCCCGACCCCGCGACCACCGGCCTGGAGGCGCCGGTGCTGCCGCCCGCGGTGCTGCCGGGGCTGCTGCTGGCGACCGCGTTCGTGCTGGCCGGCGGGCCGAGCCTGGGGCCCGAGAATCCGATCATCGCGGTGAACGTCTCGCTGGCGGTGTGGGCCGGTCTGCGGGCCTTTCCGCGGACCGAGGAGCGCGGCTGGGTGGCGCTGGCGGAGGCCGGGACGATCGGCGCGCTGTTCGGTACGCCGGTGGCCGCCGCCCTGGTCATCTCGGAGGCGCTGGCCGGGCAGCGGATCAAGGGGCAGCTGTGGGACAGCCTTTTCGCGCCGCTGGCGGCCGCGGGGGCGGGTGCGCTCACCACCTCGCTGGTGTCGGAGCCGAGTTTCGATCTGCGGCTGCCGCCGTTCGGGCGGCCCGGCTGGGGCGATCTGCTGGCATCACTCGTGGTGGCGTCGGCGGGCGCGGCACTCGGCATGTGCGCCGTGTACGCCTTCCCGTACGTCCACAGGGCCTTCGCGCGGCTGCGGCACCCGATGCTGATGCTTCCGGCCGGCGGTGCGGTGCTGGGCGCCCTGGCGGCCGTGGGCGGGCAGCTGACCCTGTTCAAGGGGCTCGACGAGATCGCGGAGCTGGCGGCCGACCCGGACGGCTGGACGGCGGGCGAGTTCGCCACGATGACCGTGGTGAAGCTGGCGGCGCTGCTGGTCGCCGCGTCCTGTGGCTTGCGCGGCGGGCGGATCTTCCCGGCCGTTTTCGTGGGCACGGCGCTCGGGCTGTGCGCGCACGCCCTGGTGCCCGCGGTGCATCCGGCAGTGGGCGTGTCGGCGGCCGTCCTGGGGCTCTTGCTGGCCGTCACCCGGCAGGGCTGGGTGAGCCTGTTCGTCGCCGCCGTCCTGGTCGCCGCCCCCGGAGTGCTCGCGCTGCTGTGCCTGGCCTCCCTGCCGGCCTGGCTCCTGGTCACGGGCCGCCCGCACATGCAGCTACGGCCGGGCGGGACGGCCGTCCGGTGAACCGCCGTCCATGGAACCCACCGCCCTCACGGGCACCCGACACCGCACGGAGGCACCCATGCCACTCCAGAGAGCCGCGCAGCACGACGAGCGCCCCATGTCCGTCAACCCTTTCCTCGGGCCGGCGAACCCGGTCGGGGACATGACCGGGGCGCCGCCCCGGCACCGGATGCCCGCCAGGCCCATGGCTCCGTCGACGGCGTATCAGCTCGTGCACGACGAACTGATGCTGGACGGCAACGCGCGGCTGAACCTCGCCACCTTCGTCACCACGTGGATGGAGCGGGAGGCGGGCGTCCTGATGGCGGAGTGCCGGGACAAGAACATGATCGACAAGGACGAGTACCCGCGCACGGCCGAGCTGGAGCGGCGCTGTGTGTCGATCCTCGCCGACCTGTGGCACGCGCCCGACCCGTCGGCCGTGGTGGGCTGTTCGACGACCGGTTCGAGCGAGGCGTGCATGCTCGCCGGGATGGCGTTGAAGCGGCGCTGGAGCCGACGGCGTCCCGCGCCGGGTGCCCGGCCGAACCTCGTCATGGGCGTCAACGTCCAGGTGTGCTGGGACAAGTTCTGCACCTTCTGGGAGGTGGAGCCCCGTCAGGTGCCCATGGAGGGCGAGCGGTTCCACATCGACCCGGAGGCCGCCGTCGCGCTGTGCGACGAGAACACCATCGGGGTCGTCGGCATCCTGGGCTCCACCTTCGACGGGTCCTACGAACCGATCGCGGACCTGTGCGCGGCGCTGGACAGGCTCCAGGAACGCACCGGGCTCGACATCCCCGTGCATGTCGACGGGGCGTCCGGCGCGATGGTCGCGCCCTTCCTCGACGCGGACCTGGTGTGGGACTTCCGCCTCCCGCGCGTGGCGTCGGTCAACACCTCGGGGCACAAGTACGGGCTGGTCTACCCGGGTGTCGGATGGGCGCTGTGGCGGAACGCGGACGCGCTGCCCGAGGAGCTCGTCTTCCGGGTGAACTACCTGGGCGGCGAGATGCCCACGTTCGCGCTGAACTTCTCCCGGCCGGGCGCGCAGGTCGTCGCGCAGTACTACACGTTCCTGCGGCTGGGCCGGGAGGGCTACCGCGCGGTGCAGCAGGCCGCGCGGGACGTGGCCACGGGGCTCGCCGCGCGGATCGAGGCGCTCGGTGACTTCCGGCTCCTCACGCGGGGCGACCAGCTCCCGGTGTTCGCGTTCACCACCGCGCCGGAGGTGACGGCGTACGACGTCTTCGACGTGTCCCGGCGGATGCGGGAGCACGGCTGGCTGGTGCCCGCGTACACCTTCCCGGCGCACCGCCAGGACCTCTCCGTCCTCCGCGTGGTGTGCCGCAACGGCTTCTCCGAGGACCTCGCGGACGTCTTCGCCGAGGACCTGACCCGGCTCCTCCCGGACCTGCGCCGGCAGCCACGTCCCCTCACGGAGGACAAGAACGCGGCCACCGGCTTCCATCACTGACCTGCGTGCTCCGGGAGGGTCCCCCGTGGGAGCTACTCGTTCTGTCCACTCAGGGGTGAATCGGGGACGTCGCCGCTCTCGTAGCGTCCATGGCAGATCGCGGAAGGCACGCGACCGATGCCATACGGAGGTCACCATGAGCACGACGCACACCGCGTCCCCCCAGCCCACAGGCCGGAAGGGCCGCCGCTTCCTGCGGTCTCCCCTCGGCTGGATGCTGATCGGGATGGTGGCTGTGGGCCTGGCGTCCAGCCTGGTCTCGGCGGGCGGGGTGGTCGCCGTCCTGGGTGCGGCCGTGGCGGTTGCCGTCTACTGGGCGGTCATGCGCCACGTCGCCCAGCGGGACGTCCCGGAGATCGCGAAGTCGGGGGCCGTGACACAGACGTTGTCCGGTGCGGTGATCGGCTTCGGGCTCATCACCGTGTCGATGCTCACGCTCCTCACCGAGTTCTCGTTCGACGAACGGCCCGGTAACGCCCTGTCGATCGTGGCGAGCATGGCCGCGATACAGGTCGGCGCCGCCGTGACCGAGGAACTGCTCTTCCGCGGCCTCGCCCTCCAGGCGCTGGAGAAGCTGTGCGGCAGCTGGGCGGCTCTGGCGATCACCGCGGCCCTGTTCGGCGGACTGCACGCGGCCAACCCGGGCGCCACGCTGTGGAGCTCGACCGCGATCGCCATCGAGGCCGGCGTCCTCCTCGGTGCCGCGTTCCTGTGGAAGCGCAACATCTGGTTCGCCGTGGGCCTGCACTTCGCCTGGAACACCGGCCTGGGCCTGATCGGCATCCCCGTCTCCGGCCACGCCTCGGAGGGCCTGATGACCACCACTCCGACCGGCCCCGACCTGGTGACCGGCGGGGAGTTCGGCCTCGAGGCGTCGATCGTGCCCGTCGTCATCAGCGTGCTGATCGCCATCCCCATGCTCATCGCCGCCCACCGGCGCGGCAACCTGGTCCCCATGCGCCGCGGGCGCCGCTGACACCGGGTGCCCGCCGCCCACGGGATCTCGCCCCCGCTCGCCCTACGAGCGGGGGCGAGATCCTGTGGGCGGGGGCGGTCAGAAGCGAAAGCCGCCGCTGCGGACCGCCGCGACGAACGCCGACCAGGCGGGCGACGGAACGATCACGGCGGGTCCGTCGGGATCCTTGGAGTCGCGTACGGGGACGCCCGCGGGGTGGCCGTCGAGGACTTCCAGGCAGCTGCCGCCCTCCGGGCCGCTGTACGACGACGCCCGCCAGCCCGTGTACGTCGCGCCGTTCGCTGTGACCTGGTCGGTCAAGAGCGGAAGCCCCCCTCCCTGACCGCCGCGACGAACGCCGACCAGGCGGGCGACGGAACGATCACAGCGGGTCCGTGGATGTTCTTCGAGTCGCGTACGGGGACGCCCACGGGGTGGCCGTCGAGAACCTCGACGCAGCTTCCCCCTTCGCTGTTGCTGTAGGACGACGCCCGCCAGCCCGTGTACGTCGCAGCGTTCGGTATGACGTGATCAGTCATGATGCCCATAGTCCTTCGCTAGTGCCTTCAGCAGGGCCTGAGACTCCTTCAGCGGCAAAGCGTCGCTGAGCGCAAGATCGTAGCGACCTCGCAGCTCCCGAACTACTGACGGGGAGTCGTGCAACGCTCCCATGCGCATGCCCTCGCCGTAGGCGACTGGTGGTTGGTCCTCGAATTCCATCAACGTGAGCATGCCGTCCATCAGCGAGTGAGAGCCCAGCCCGAACGGCAGCACGTGGATACGGACGCGTCCCGACTCCATCAGAAGGGTCAGGTGCGTGATCTGCTCCGCCATGACCTCCCCGCCACCAACGACCCGCCGCAGCACCGCCTCGTCCAGCAGCGCCCAGACTACGGGCGTCACCGGGTTGCTCAGGATCTTCGCCCGCTCCAGGCGTGTGACAACGAGCCTGTCACATTCCTCTTCACCCACCGGAGGGAACGACGTGCTCAGAACCGCACGCGCGTACCTTTCCGTCTGGAGGATGCCCGGGACGAACGACAGGGCGAACTCGCGGATCATCACCGCCTGTTGTTCGAGCAGCCGGGCCGCCTCGAAGTAGTCGGCAACCGCCACGTCCTCTTGCGGCAGAAACCTGCTCAGCACATTCCCCGTGCCCAGCGCGTTGTCCAGCCGCCGCGCGTCCTCCTTCGACGGCACCCGGCGTCCCGCCTCGATGTGCGCGATGTGCGTTCGAGTCATGACCGCCGACTCGGCCAACTGCTGTTGCGTCAGTCCCGCCGACTCACGCTGTTCCTTGAGCCACTCGCCGTAGTTGGTGCCCACGAGATCAACTCCCTTGTGACACATGCTCTGTCACACCGAACCCCCTGGCGAGCCTAGTACGAGCCGTCTCACTCTGTATCGCAATCGCTACGGACCGCGACATCGATCACGGAGTCATCTCATGCTCGACCTCATCGCCCGCCTTCTCGACCCACTGCTCCGTCTCGCCGTGCCCGCAACCGGACGACGCCGGCGCGGCGCGCGGGACGGCTACGAGCCTCCGCCCGCCGAGTGCGGCCCCGCGCCGCACCGGTTCGGCGAACGGCCCCTGCGCGGCGAGGACCACCACCTCGTACGCCCCTACGTCGTCGCGCACGAGCGCCGGGAACAGGAACGGCGCCGACAGGCCCGGCGCCGCGCCCTGCTGATCACCCGTCAGAGCGTCCGCATCCCCCCGCACCCGCACCCGACGCGCCACCTGGGACTGACCGCATGACCCACCACGCCCTCACCCCCGCCCGCCTCCTGCCCTGGGTGAGCCCGGAAGGCAAGCCCTGCTATCTCCTGACCGACGGCAGCGGGCCCCTCTCCCGGGCCGCCGACATCGCCGAGGGCGTGCAACTCGACATGGCAGCCGATCTGCTCGCCCACCTCGCCGACATGCTCGACGACGAGCGGCCCGTGACCGCCGTGCAGCTGCGCTACCTGCTCGCCCGCATGGGCGAGGCCCTGGCCGATGTGTGCCGCATCGCGGAGAGCAGGGGCGCCCGGCTGCGGGTGCACGACCCCGCTGTCACCGACTGAGACGGGCGAAGCGGCGTACCGCCAGAGGGAAGAAGAGAGCGAGGAGGGCGAGGGGCCAGGCGATGGCGGGCCACACGTGGCCCGGTTCTCCGCCGGGGCTGCCGAAGAGGTCGCGTACGGCCGTGGCGGTCTGGGACAGGGGGTTCCACTGGACGACCGTGCCCAGCCAGCCGGGCATGGACTCGGGGGCGGCGAAGGCGTTGGACAGGAAGCCGACCGGCCAGACCAGGATCTGCACGGCCTGCACCAGCTCCGGTTTACCTGCCACCAGTGCCAGGTGGATGCCGATCCACAGCATGGCGAACCGGAACAGCAGGAGCAGTCCCACGGCGCCCAGGAAGCCCGCCGCACCGCCGTGGGGGCGCCAGCCGAGCGCGGCGGCGACGGCGAGCAGGACCGCCAGGCCGAGCGCCGACTGGAGCATGTCGGCGGCGGAACGGCCCACCAGGACCGCGCCGTCGGCCATGGGCATGGAGCGGAAGCGGTCGATGACGCCCTTGTTGAGATCCTGGGTGACGGCGACCATCGTGCTTTCCAGACCGAAGGCCATGGTGAGGGCGAGCATGCCGGGCACCAGGAAGTCGAGGTACTCGCCGCTCACTCCCCGGCCGCCGCCGACCAGGTAGCCGAACATCAGCAGCAGCATGACCGGGAAGACCAGGCCCACGACGACCGCGACCGGTTGCCGTTTCCAGTGCGCGAGTTCGCGGCGGGTCATGGTCCAGGAGTCGGTCAGCGCGTAGGTGGTCATACGGCCTCCTTCGTTCGGTCGTCGGGCCCGGTCAGATGGAGGAACACCTCGTCGAGCGTGGGCCGGCGCAGGGCGATGTCCTCGGCCTCGATGCCCGCGTCCTCCAGTGCGCGGACGGCGCCGGTCAGGGCGGCCATGCGGTCGGTCACCGGTGCGCTCAGCAGCCGCCGGTCGGTGTCCACCGTGACCGTGTCCTTCGGTACGGGCAGCAGGGCGACGGCCGCGCCCAGGTGCCCGGCGTCACGCAGGACGACGTCGATGCGGTCGCCGCCGGTGGCCGCCTTGAGCGCGTCGGCCGTGCCGTCGGCGATGACGCGGCCGGCGTCCACCACGGACATGCGGTCGGCGAGCTGGTCGGCCTCCTCCAGGTACTGGGTGGTGAGCAGGACCGTCGTGCCGTCGCCGACCAGGGAGCGGACGGAGTCCCACACCTCCGCGCGGCCGCGCGGGTCGAGGCCCGTGGTCGGTTCGTCCAGAAAGAGCACCTCCGGTTCGGTGATCAGTGATGCGGCGAGGTCGAGGCGGCGCCGCATGCCGCCGCTGTACTGCTTGACCGCCTTGGACCCGGTGCCGGAGAGGTCGAAGCGCTCCAGCAGTTCGCCGGCACGCGCGCGTGCGCGACGCGCGCCCAGGTGGTGCAGCCGGCCGAACAGCTCCAGGTTCTGCCGCCCGCCGAGCTCCTCGTCGAGCGCCGCGTGCTGGCCGAGCAGGCCGATGCGCAGCCGTACGGCGTACGCCTCGCGCACGACGTCGTGCCCCGCCACCTCGATGCGGCCCGCGTCGGGGCGCAGCAGGGTGGCGAGGATCCGCACCAGGGTGGTCTTGCCCGCGCCGTTCGGCCCGAGCACCGCGTGCACCGTGCCGCGCCCGACCGTGAGGTCGAGCCCGTCCAGCGCGGGTGCGCCGGGTCCACGGCCGCTTCCGCCGTATGTCTTGCGTACTTCCTCGACGATGATCGCCGCGTCGGCCACTGGGACTCCCTTGCTAGTCAAACTTGACTACCCGCCCGCAGCATAATACCCGCCCTAGCGGTGGTCAAACTTGATTAATGCGCATCCCCAGGATGCGGCTCCCGTTCCCCGGTCGCGAACGGGTTCTCCTCGCCGTCGGCCAGCACGCCGACGAACGGCTCACCCTCCCCGGCGAACGTGTACGCGCCGCCCCTGATCCGTTCGATGAGCCCGCGGGTCCACGCGGCCCCGGAGTCCGCGGAGTGGACCCAGAAGTCCATGATCTCCCCGATGTGCCCCAGCTGACCGGGGCCGTCCTCGGGGATGTAGTACTCGGTGACGGCCCTGCGCCACTCCTCGATCGAGCGCATCCGCCGCTCCAGGAGGGCGAGGGCCTCGGCGCGGTCGAGGTCGACCATGAGGCCGAGCCCGGCGGAGAGCACGTCCGGCTTCTGGTCGTAGGAGGTCAGCGCCTCCCGCAGCAGCCGGAAGTACTCCTCGGTGCCCTGCTCCGTGACCTCGTACTCCGTGCGCGGCGGGCCGCCGGCCGTGGACGGGGCGACCTCGTGCGCGTGCAGCAGTCCCTGTTTGGCCATCTGCTTCAGCGCGTGGTAGATCGAGCCGGGCTTGGCGTTGGACCACTCGTGCGCGCCCCAGTACTCCAGGTCGTTGCGCACCTGGTAGCCGTGGGCCCGCCCGTGCTGCCGCACCGCGCCCAGCACCAGGAGACGGATCACTGACATGCGCACCAGAGTAGGCCGCACGGGGCCGCCACCAGGAGCGGCCCCGCCATCCACGGGCCGGTGCGGGCGCGGGGGCTCAGAAGGGGAAGCCGCTGCGGCCGTGCTGGACGGAGATCCACTTCGTCGTGGTGAAGGCGTCCAGCATCGTCTCGCCGTTCAGCCGGCCGATGCCCGAGTGCTTCTCGCCGCCGAAGGGGACGATCGGCTCGTCGTGCACGGTGCCGTCGTTCACGTGGAACATGCCGGTGTCGATCTGCTTGGCGAAGTTCACACCCCGCTCGATGTCACCGGTGTGCACGGCGCCGCTCAGCCCGTAGGGCGTGTCGTTGACGAGGCGTACGGCCTCCTCCTCGCCGTCGAACGGGACGAGGAAGACGACGGGGCCGAAGACCTCCTGCCGGAGCAGCGCCGAGTCCGCGGGCAGGCCGGTGAGCACGGACGGCTCGACCAGGTTGTCGGTGCGGTTGCCGCGCACCAGGGCGGTGGCGCCCTCGGCGAGCGCCTGCTCGACGGCGCCGGAGACGACGTCCGCCTGCCGGGAGTTGATCACCGGGCCGATGACGGTTTCCGGGTCGCGCGGGTCGCCGGCCTTGAGGGACTTGACCTTGGCGACGAACTTCTCGGTGAACTCGTCGGCCACCGCGCGGTCCACCAGGACGCGGTTGGCGGCCATGCAGACCTGCCCCTGGTGGACGTACCGGCTGAAGACGGCCGCGTCCACGGCGTAGTCGACATCGGCGTCGTCCAGGACCACCAGGGCACTGTTGCCGCCGAGTTCGAGCACCGAGCGCTTGAAGTGGGTGGCGCAGACGGTCGCCACGTGGCGGCCGACCTGGTCCGAGCCGGTGAAGGAGATGACCTTGGGGACCGGGTGCTCCAGGAAGGCGTCGCCGATCTCGGCGATGTCCGTGATGAGCACGTTCAGCAGTCCGCCGGGCAGGCCGGCGTCCTCGAAGATCTTCGCGACCAGGGTGCCGCCGACGATCGGCGTGTTCTGGTGCGGCTTGAGCACCACGCCGTTGCCGAGCGCGAGCGCGGGGGCGACCGACTTCAGCGACAGCAGGAACGGGAAGTTGAAGGGGCTGATCACGCCGACGACACCGACCGGCACGCGGTAGACGCGGTTCTCCTTGCCGTCCACCGGCGAGGGGATGATCCGGCCCTCGGGGCGCAGTGCCAGGTGGACCGCCTCGCGCAGGAACTCCTTGGCGAGGTGCAGCTCGAAGCCCGCCTTCAGACGCGTACCGCCGAGCTCGGCGACGATCGCCTCGGCGATCTCCTCCTCGCGCTCCTCGACCAGTCTCAGCGCCTTCTCGAACACCGCGCGGCGGGCGTACGGATTGGTCGCCGCCCAATCCTTCTGCGCGCGGGCGGCCGCCCGGTACGCCTGATCGACCTCGTCGACCGTGGCTATGGTGACCGACGCCAGCTTCTCGTCGTCGTACGGATTGAAGTCGATGATGTCCCAGGAGCCCGTCCCCGGACGCCACTCACCGTCGATGTACTGCTGAGCCAGGTCGGTGAAGTACGACGACATGTGATCCCTCGATCCTTGCTGCATCAGCAGAGCACTGACTGACCGACTGCGCGTTCTGAGTGCACGTCATCGTACTTGCGTTTCATACGAGTTGAAGGCGATCTTTGGACACTCAGGACAGTTGCAGCAGTCCGCGGAGAAGGTCCCGGCTCTCCGAAGGGCCCGGACTGTCGTGCTGGAGCTCCTTGAGCGCCTTCTCGTACTGCGCCACGTCCTCGGCCTTGTCCAGGTACAACGCGCTGGTCAGCTGCTCCATGTACACGACGTCGGACAGGTCGGACTCGGGGAAGCTCAGGATGGTGAACGACCCCGACTCCCCGGAGTGGCCGCCCAGGCTGAACGGCACGACCTGCAGCCGCACATTGGGCCGCTCGGAGATGTCGATGAGGTGCTGGAGCTGACCGCGCATCACCGCGCGGTCACCGTACGGCCGGCGCAGCGCGGCCTCGTCGAGGACGACGTGGAACTCCGGGGCGTTCTCGGCGACCAGGTACTTCTGGCGCTCCAGCCGCAGCGCCACCCGTCGCTCGACATCGGCGTCGCTCGCGCTCTTCATCCCGCGCCGCACCACCGCGCGGGCGTACTGCTCGGTCTGGAGCAGGCCGTGCACGAACTGCACCTCGTAGGCGCGCAGCAGCGAGGCCGCGCCCTCCAGTCCCACGTAGGTGGGGAACCAGCTGGGCAGGACGTCCGAGTAGCTGTGCCACCAGCCGGCGACGTTGGCCTCCTTGGCGAGGGAGATCAGCGAGGTGCGCTCCTGCTCGTCCGTGATGCCGTAGAGGGTCAGCAAGTCCTCCACGTCCCTGGTCTTGAAGCTCACCCGGCCCAGCTCCATCCGGCTGATCTTCGACTCGGAGGCGCGGATCGAGTAGCCCGCCGCCTCGCGCGTGATCCCCCGCGCCTCACGCAGTCGCCTGAGTTGTGATCCGAGCAGCATGCGCCGCACCACCGATCCCGGCTCTCCCGCGCTCACGTTCGCCAGCCTCCCCAACGTCTTCAGGGCCCGCAGTCTGCCACTAAAACACTCCGAGCTGTACTCGTCCGGTTACGGAAACGGAATCCAGCCGAGCCTTTCGCTCAGGAAGCGGTACGGAAAGGGCAGAGAAGGAGCACCGAAGGGGCAAGAGGGCAGCCAGGCGAGGGGGTGAAGATGACGGAAAAATTGGCCAACAAACCAGTACGGGCAGGGTGATTCCGGTCAGCTGCACGTGCATCTGCCCTTGCATCTGCTGTTCGCATCCGAAACCATGGTCCCCGCACCACCGCCGCTCGCTACGACCGCGAATTCCCGGGAGTGCCTCGCATGGGGACGAATGGATCGACCATGCTCGAGCCGTTACGGCAGGGCCTTCCGCCGCTGAACCTCGCGGCCGCCTCCGACGCCGCCTCCTGCGCCCTCCCGGCCCGCTACGAAGCGGTGCGCGACGCACGCCGGTTCACCCGCAAGATGCTCGACCAGTGGGACCTGAGCGACCGTTTCGACGACGTGTGCCTGGTGGTGTCCGAGCTGGTCACCAACGCGCTGCGGCACGCCGTACCGGGCGGCCCCCCGAGACCGGGGCCGCAGGAGCCACCGGTGCGGCTGCATCTGCTGCGCTGGAGCGAGCGGCTGGTGTGCGCGGTGCGCGATCCCAGCGACGAGAACCCCGTCGCCCGCGACTCCGACGACTTCTCCGCCGAGTCCGGCCGGGGGCTGTTCCTCGTCGAGTCGTTCAGCGACAGCTGGGGCTGGCACCCGCTGGCGGGCGCGCTCGACGGCAAGGTGGTCTGGGCGCTGTTCCGCCTTCCACGGCCCGCCGAGGGGCCCGGTACCCGCGGGGTGTGACACGCCGCGGCACGTCGGCACGGCGTGCGTCTACGCGCGTCGCCGCCGCTCGTGACCCCGGTGCCGTCGAGGCCCCGCGCGCGGCGGCCGTGTGAGCCGTCCGCGCGCGGGGGCCCGTGCCGTCCGCGCGCGGGGGCGTCTCAGCCGAGGACCAGGTGGTCGAACTCGCCGTCCTTCACACCCAGCAGCATGGCCTCGATCTCGGCGCGGGTGTAGACGAGCGCCGGTCCGTCGGGGAAGCGGGAGTTGCGCACCGCCACGTCCCCGCCCGGCAGCCGGGCGAACTCCACACAGGAACCCTGCGAGTTGCTGTGCCGGCTCTTCTGCCAGGCCACGCCGTCGAGCCCGGTGGCAGCCATGCCGTTGTACACGCCGGGCGCGTCGGCACCGTCGTACACGTCACCGTCGAACACGTCGTGGTTCACAGGTCGCTCCCCGCTGATGCACTGGCTGATGTGGCCATTGATGCAATGGTCAACTGACCCGGATCATAGCTTCGTTCACGTGCAGATGCATGGGCAGATGCACGTGCACGTGGGGTGTTCCCGCGATTACAGTGTCGCGGTCGTGCCGTGCCGTCTTGACGGACGCTTTACCGAAGGCCCGCTGCTTTGTAGACGCACGCGAGGGCTGTTGTGTTCCATCCTGTGCCGTTTCGGTGAAGGGGGTCGCCGAGGGTGCGAGGTGTGTCACGGAGGGCTGGCCGGGCGGCGTGCGGTTCCTGTTAGCTGACGGCGGTCGACCGGTCGGCGGGGCCGGCAACAGGCAGGGGGACGGCAGTGACTTCGGAGGCTTCGGTGCACTCGATGGACGCGATCGGCGGGGCGCGGGGACCCCGAAGGCAGCGGGGGCCGCGCTCCCGGCGTGCCCGGGTGGCCGCCGCGTCCCTGGGACTGGCCGCCTCGCTCGCGCTGACGGCGTGCAGCGGGGACGGGTCCGACGACGCGGACGACGCCCCGTCGAACTCCACCCCGTCCGCCACGGCGACCGCGGACTCCGGCGGCGGCACGGGAGGGTCCGGAGCGAGCACGGCCCCGGCGAGTGAACTGGAGGGCAGCTGGCTCACCACGGCCGGGGGCAAGGCCGTTGCCCTGATGGTCACCGGCGACCGCGCAGGTCTCTTCGCCACGGGCGGGCCCGTGTGCAGCGGCAGCACCCAGGAGGAGGCCGGAACCCGGTCGATCAGCCTGACGTGCGACGACGGAAGCGAGGAGCGGGCCAGGGGCACGGTCGCGTCCGTCGACGACACCTCCCTGAAGATCACCTGGGAGGGCTCCCTGGGCACCGAGACCTACACGAAGGCCGAGGGCGGCAAGCTTCCGACGGGGTTCCCGACGGCGGGGCTGGGCACCTGAGCACCGCCCGCCGGTCCGGCGGGGCGTCAGGGAAGCGGCCGGCGCGAGTCGACCCGGGCGTCGTCCGCCGCGCGGGAGCCCTCCTGCCAGCCCGCCGCGTCGCTCACGCCGCGCAGCCGCGTGGTGGTCGTCTCCGGGAACAGACGGTCGGTCCGGTCGGCGACCGCCACCGCGCGGGAGGCGAGCACCGGGAGCAGGTCCTCGCTCACCGGTGATCCGGCGGCGGCCGCGAGCCGCGTCCCCACGCGGTGCGCGTAGGCCGCGAGGAAGGACTGCCGGAACGTCTTGGTGCGCTTGCGTCCGCCCGCGCGCTGCGCGGCCTCCGCCTTGGTCATCGCGACGGTGGCCTGCACCAGCAGTGAGGTGTGGAGGAGTTCGACCGCCTCCAGGTCGGAGGCGAAGCCGACCACGGTGGAGAAGCCGAGGGGTTCGTTCCACACGGCCCGGCAGTGGTTGGCGCCGGCGACCGCGTCCAGCAGCACCGCCTTGGCCTGCTCGTAGGGCGGCTCCACCCCGATCCGGCAGGCGCCCGGTGTCCCGGCCGCGGGCGCCCGCGCGGCGACCAGCGCCTCGTCGAGGCTGTGCCGCGCCATCAGCTCCTGCGCCTTGGCGCTGAGCGCCTCCGCCTCCTCCGGGAACCCCGTCGCCTCCGCCTTGGCCAGCAGCGCGCGGATGCGGCCGGAGACGCGGGACTCCGGCCTCCGGTCCGCCGGACCCGGGTCCGGCGCGTCGTCGAGGGGGTCGAGGACCGGCAGGCGCAGCAGCAGACGGTACAGCTCCAGCACGGCCGTGGCGTGCGAGAAACGGTCACCGCGCGGGGCTGCGCCGGGGTACTCCGCCGCGCGGGCGTCGATCCGGGCCAGCTGTGCCTGCCAGCGCGGCCCCCGGGAACGGTCGTCGCGCGGCGCCTGCGCGCGGATCAGCGCCTCGGCCAGCCGCACATGGACGTCGTCCAGTTCGCGCCGGACGATCCGTACGACGTCGGCGGGCTGCCAGCCGCGCCGCCAGGCGGCGGCCACGAACTCCTCGCCCCGCCGGGACAGCTCCCCGTCGGCCGCCGGGTCGGCGGCGAGCAGGGAGGCGCCGGTGTCGAGGGCGGTGTCACCGGTGTCGTGGAGGGCGGCCCGGAAGGCCCGTTCGACGGTGCTGGACGTACTCACGAGCCGATGGTGCCACGACGTCACCCAGAAGTGTCAACTCGAGGTTGACACCCCCCCGCTGTCAACTTACGGTTGACACATGACGACGAACCCCGCCATCAAGTCATCCGTACGCCTCGACGACCTCATCGCGGCCATCAAGAAGGTCCACGAGGAGCCCCTCGAACAGCTCCAGGACGCGGTGCTCGCCGGCGAGCACCTCGGTGACGTCGCCGACCACCTGATCGGCCACTTCGTGGACCAGGCCCGGCGCTCGGGCGCCTCCTGGACGGACATCGGCAGGAGCATGGGCGTCACCCGCCAGGCCGCCCAGAAGCGCTTCGTCCCCCAGGGAGGCAACGACCCCGACCCGAGCCAGGGCTTCGACCGCTACACGCCCCGCGCCCGCAACACGGTCATGGCCGCGCACAACGAGGCCCAGGCCGCGCGCAACGCCGAGGGCCGTCCCGAGCACTTCGTCCTCGGTCTGCTGGCCGAGCCGCAGGGCCTGGCGGTCAAGGCGATCACCCAGCAGGGCGTGACCGTGGACGCGGTCCGCGAGGCCGCCCGCGCGGCGCTCCCGCCGGCCGTCGAGGACGCCCCCGAGCTCGTGCCGTACGGCGCGGCGGCCAAGAAGGTGCTGAAGCTGACCTTCCGTGAGGCCCTCCGCCTGGGCCACAACTACATCGGCACCGAGCACATCCTGCTGGCGCTCCTCGAGCACGAGAACGGCGAGGGCCTCCTCAGCGGCCTCGGCATCGACAAGGCGGCCACCGAGCGGTACGTCACCGAGGTGCTGGCGCAGTACGTCGAGACGCGCACGGAGGACGGACCCGCGCAGGAGGGCTGATCCGGCCGGACCCTGTGCACGGCCGTCGCCCCGGCCGCCGGTCCGGTCGCCGGGGCCTCTCTGCCCCTGATCGGCGGACCGCTGTTCGCCGCGCGGAAGGGCACGCGGCCCAGGCCAGCCGGGAGGGGCACGCGCGTGGAGCACGGTTTCGGTTCCGCGCGGGGCGTCCCGGCTGTGCGGGTGCCGGTCGGGACGTGTGATCCGCTGCTCCGGCGAGGGCTCCGACTCGGGGAACCCCCAGGTCAGGGGCTGTTGTCAGACCCTGCTGCCACACTCGCGGCATGGCCGACAGGTGGGCGCTCGCTCCGGCCGAGGAAGGCGGCGTGGACGTCGCTCCCCTCGGTCCGGACGGGCTGCCCTCCGGGCCGGTGCGGCGGGAGGCGGACCTCGCCGAGGCCGTCCGGAGCCGTCCCGGAGTCGCGCGGTGGGTGTGGCGGTCCACCGCCGAGGTCTACCCGCGCCTGCTCGCCACGGGGGTGCGAGTGGAGCGGGGATACGACATCGAGGCCGCCGAGACCCTCCTCCTCGGCCATGAGGGGCGGTACGGGGAACCCCGTTCGGCCGCGGCCGCGCTGGCCCGGCTGCGCGGGGGCCCCGTACCGCCCGATCCGCCGCAGCGGCACGCCGAACCGGGCGCCCAGTCACCGCTCTTCGAACCCAGCGGCACTCCCCTGCCGCTGACCGACCTCCTCGCCGTCTACGCCGAGCAGCAGCGGCGGACGGACGCCACCGCGCACCCCGACCGGATGCGGCTGCTGACCGCCGCCGAGTCGGCGGGGATGCTGGTGGCCGCCGAGATGAACCGCGCGGGGCTGCCCTGGCGGGCGGACGTGCACCGCGCGGTGCTGCACGACCTGCTCGGCGAGCGGTACGCGGGCGGTGGCGAACCCCGCCGGCTCGCCGAGCTCGCCGACGAGGTGTCCGCCGCCTTCGGCCGCCGGGTCCGGCCCGACCTGCCGGCCGATGTGGTCAAGGCGTTCGCCCAGGCGGGCATCAAGGTGTCCTCGACCCGCCGCTGGGAGCTCGAAACCGTCGAGCACCCCGCGGTCAAGCCGCTGATCGAGTACAAGAAGCTGTACCGGATCTGGGTCGCGCACGGCTGGTCCTGGCTCCAGGACTGGGTGCGCGACGGCCGCTTCCGGCCGGAGTTCCTTGCCGGCGGGACGGTGACCGGCCGCTGGGTGACCAACGGCGGGGGCGCGTTGCAGATCCCCAAGGTGATCCGCCGCGCGGCCGTCGCCGACCCCGGCTGGCGGCTCGTGGTCGCCGACGCCGACCAGATGGAGCCGCGGGTGCTGGCGGCCATCTCCCGCGACCCCGGCCTGATGGAGGTGGCCGGCCGGGAGGCCGACCTGTACCAGTCGGTGTCCGAGCGTGCCTTCTCCGGCGACCGCGCGCAGGCCAAGCTCGCCGTCCTCGGCGCGGTCTACGGCCAGACCTCCGGCGACGGCCTGAAGAACCTCGCCGCCCTCCGGCGCCGCTTCCCCAGGGCGGTGGCCTACGTCGACGAGGCCGCCCGCGCGGGCGAGGAGGGCCGGCTCGTGCGGACCTGGCTGGGCCGCACCTGCCCGCCGGCGGCCCGCGCCACGGACGACGCGGCGGAGGAGGCGGGCATCCCGCTCGCCTCCCCCGCCGAGGACGACCGGAGCGCCGAGGCCCGCCCGTGGGTCCCCGGCTACGCCTCGACCGACGCCCGCGCCCGCGGCCGCTTCGCCCGCAACTTCGTGGTCCAGGGCAGCGCCGCCGACTGGGCGCTGCTGTTGCTCGCCGCGCTGCGGCAGACCCTCGCCGGCATGGCGGCCGAGCTGGTCTTCTTCCAGCACGACGAGGTGATCGTGCACTGCCCCGAGGAGGAGGCGGCGACGGTGGCGGAGGCGATCCGGCAGGCCGCGGACCTCGCCGGCCGGCTGACGTTCGGCGAGACACCGGTGCGCTTCCCGTTCACGACGGCGGTGGTGGAGTGCTATGCCGACGCCAAATGATCAGTCCGCCGCCCGAGCGCCCGCCAGCAGCTCCCGCAGCTCTTCCACCACCGTCTGCTCATCGGTCCCGTCCAGCGCTTCCAGCGCGGACCGCCACTGCTCCCGCGCCTCGCCGGTACGCCCCAGCTCCCGCAGCAGCAGCCCGTGCTGATGGCGGGCCAGGCCCCCGGTGTAGCGGTCGGCGCGGGCGTCCGCGCCGCGCAGCAGCGCGGTGCACTCGCGGACGGCCCGGTCGCAGTGCCCCAGCAGCCGCAGGGCGCGGACCAGGCCGAGCCGGGTCTGGGACTCGCCGTGCCAGTCGCCGTCCCCGCCGAGGATGCGCAGGCTCTCCTCGAAGTGCGGCAGCGCGGCGGCCGGTTCGCCCAGCCGGAGGTGCGCGTAGCCGATGTTGCAGTGCGCGGAGTGCTGCACGATGACCGCGCCGATCTCGTCCCCGATGGCGAGGGAGCGCCGGTGCTGCTCGATCGCGGCCCGCGGATCGGTGTGCTCGTACAGGTTGCCCAGGTGGCTGCGGGTGACGGCCTCGCCGTAGGGGTCGTTCAACTGCCGTGAGTGGGCGAGGCTCTGCCGCAGCGCCCGGCCCGACTCGGTGTACCGGCCCAGCCCTTCGAGCAGCAGACCGCGGTTGTTGAGCGAACGCCGGATCCACGAGACGACGCCGAGCCGCTGCCAGATCTCCAGGGCGCGGTCGGTGAGGGCGAGGGCGTTGCTGTGCCGGCCGGTCAGGAAGTGGAACCCGGCCAGGTCGCCCAGCGCGTACCCCTCGGCGGCCTCGTCCCCGAGCCGCCGCGCCACCTGGAGCGCCGCCCGCCCGAGCACCTCCAGTTCGGGGACGCGGCCGCGGCGCAGGAGGGAGGGGTACAGGAGGCGCAGCAGCACGGAGAGGTGGGCGTCACGGCGGTCCGGGGCACCCGCGGGGCCGGTGGTGCCGCCGGCGTACCGCTCGGCCAGGGTGACGATGTTCTCCAGCTCCCGGTCGCTCCAGGCGAAGGCCGCCGCGGCGTCGGCGAACGGGGGCACGGTGTCGACGTACGCGGTGTGGCCGGGCGGCTGGGACGGTGTCGGGCGGCGGCGGTCCTCCAGGTCCGGGCCGGGTTCGGCGACGGCGGCGAGGACGCGTTCGGCGACGGCGGCGTACCAGCGCAGGGCGGTCTCGGCGGCGTCCTCGTGGGGACCGGCGGGCGTGCCGGCACCGGCGCGTTCCCGGGCGAAGTCGCGGACCAGGTCGTGCGGGACGTACTGGCCGTACGCCGTCTCCTCCATGAGGGCCACGTCGACCAGCCGGTCCAGCGCGGCCCCGGCCCGGCGCTCGTCGGTGCCGGTGAGCCGGGCCATCAGGGGGGCGCCGTAGCCGGGCAGGTCGAGCGCTCCGATGCGGCACAGGGCGCGGGCCGCGTCGCGGTCGGCCTCGCGGTCGGAGACCCTGAGCGCGTCGTGGGCGACGGCCAGCGAACGGCGGACGCTCAGATCGTCGTACTCCAGATGGGGCAGCCGGCTGTCGCTGTCGGAGAGCTGCCCGGCGAGCGCCTCGGGAGTGAGGGCCCGGCGCGCGGCGAGCCGGGCCGCGACGACCCGCAGGGCCAGCGGGAGCCGGCCGGTGAGCGCGACGAGCGGATGCCCGGCGTCGAGCCCGTCCCGGCCGGAGACCGCCCGCAGCAGGGCGGCGCTCTCCTCGTCGGTCAGCGGGGCGAGGGGGACCCGGACGGCGCCGTCGAGTGCGGCGAGCGGCGAGCGGCTGGTGACGATCACCGCGCAGCCGGCGCCCGCCGGCAGCAGCGGCCGTACCTGCGCGGCGTTCGCGGCGTCGTCCAGCACCAGGAGGGTGCGGGTGGGCGCGAGCAGGGAACGCAGCAACGCGGCGGCCGCGTCGGGGTGTCCGGGGATGGCGCGGGGGTCGGTGCCGAGGTCGCGGAGGAGCGCGGTGAGGGCCTGGGCGGGGGTGAGGGGCGTCATCCCCGGGGTCGCGCCGTGCAGGTTGACGTAGAGCTGTCCATCGATGAAACGTTCCTTCATCGTATGGGCGGCCTGTAGCGCGAGCGCGCTCTTGCCGACGCCGGCGGTCCCGCAGATCACGGCCACGGGAGGCACGTCCGGCCGCGGGGGGCGGGTGAGCACCCGGCTCAGCCGGTCCTGTGCGCACCGGCGTCCGGTGAAGTGGACGGGGGGTGGGGGGAGCTGGGCGGGACGTGGCGGGGTGGCGTTGGTGCTGCTGCCGGCGTCGGTGCCGGCGCTGTGGGGCGGGTCGTGCCCCTGGACCTCGGGTTCCCCGTCGCCGCTCCCCCGCAGCACCTCCACGTGGGCCGCGCGTACGCCCGGCCCCGGTTCGATGCCGAGTTCGTCCACCAGGCGGGCGCGCAGATCACGGTGGACCACCAGCGCCTCCGCCTGGCGTCCGGTGCGGTGCAGGGCGAGCATCAGCTGCCGGTGGTACGCCTCCCGCAGCGGATGCTCCGCGGCCAGCGCCGCCAGCTCGGGCACGAGGTCGGCCAGGCGCGCGCCGCCCAGGGCGAGTTCGGCGTCGTAGCGCCATTCCAGGAGCAGCAGCCGCGCCTCGGACAGCCGCCGCACGAGAGCGTACCCACCGGTCTCCGGAGCCAGCCCGGCCAGCGGGGCGCCCCGCCACAGCGCGAGCGCGACCGTGCACTCCCGCACCACGCGCTCCCAGTCGCGCGCGGTGTGCGCGGCACGGGCCGCGGCGGTGCGGGCGTCGAAGACGTGGACGTCCAGCTCGCCGTCGTCCACCCGCAGCGTGTACCCGGTGGGCACGGTGGCCAGCCGCTCGGGGTCGTCGAGCAGCCGCCGCAGCCGGGCCACGTGATTGTGCAGCGAGGGCTGCGCGGAGAGGGGCGGCGCCGCGCCCCACATCGCGTCCTTCAGCGCGTCGACGGAGACGACGCGCCCGGCGTCGAGCAGCAGCACCGCCAGCAGGACACGGAGCTTGGGGCTGCGGATGTCCCGCACGCCGCCGTCGGGGAGGTCACGCCCGTCCCCGCCGTCGTACAGGACCGGCGCTCCCAGCAGTCCGAACCGCAGCCCGCGCCGTGTCACGCGCACCACTGCCTTCCGGGTGACGGGGGACATCCATTGGCCACATGTTAGCGATCCGTTGGCAAGTTCTGATGTGATCACTTCATCGGACCCGGCCCGGGGGTGCGCGCGTAGAACGCGCAGCTCGGGGGAGTGCCACCGTCGCGGCCCGGTCCGGAAACGAGGGTTCCCGGTCGACGAGGTGAACGACCGGGCCCTCGGTCTTCCCGCACCCGGCGGGGTCAGATCACCGGCGGCCGTCCGAGCCGGGTGAGCCGCCACACCGTCCGCCAGCGCATCGCCCGCCGCTCCCCGGCCGGCTCCCGCCACCCCTCCGCGAACCCGCCGAACCAGGCACGCAGCCCGCGCGCGGAACGGTTCCGCGCCACGGTGAGCAGCATCCACACGCCGAGATGCACGGGCACGAGCGGGAGCGGCAGCCGCCGCCGGGCCAGCCAGACCCGGTTCCGGGCGTTCACCCGGAAGTAGATGGCGTGCCGGGCGGGCGAGGTCTTCGGGTGCTGGAGCAGCAGTTCGGGTGCGTAGAGGATCCGCCACCCGGCGTCGACGGCGCGCCACGCGAGGTCGGTCTCCTCGTGCGCGAAGAAGAACTCCCCCGGCCAGTCGCCGATCTCGTCGAGCATCTCCATCCGCAGCGCGTGCCCGCCGCCGAGGAAGCCGGTGACGTAGCCGCCCTTCATCGGGTCCGCCTTCCCGAGGCGCGGCACATGCCGCTGCTGGGTCTCCCCCAGCTCGTCGGCGATCCGGAATCCGACGACCCCGAGCCGCGCGTCGGCGGAGTAGAGGTCCCGCACGCGGCGCAGCACATCGGCGTCGACGAGCAGACCGTCGTCGTCCAGCTCCACGACGACGTCCACGTCCCCGAACTCCCGCAGCCGCTGGATGCCCACGTTCCGTCCGCCGGGGCAGCCGAGGTTCTCGTCCAGTTCGACGGTGGTGACCTCGCCGGGCAGGGACAGTCGCTCGGCGAACTCGGGCAGCGGACAGCCGTTGCCCACGATCACGATCCGCGCGGGCGGCACGTCCTGCTTCGCCACGGACTCCAGCAGGGCGTCCACCTCGGCCGGCCGGTTCCCCATGGTCACCACGGCGACGGCGATCCTCGGCGTCGTCTCCATGCCCTCACCCCAACTCGACCGGCCTGCTCGTGACGGGCGTTGCCCACCGTTCACGGTGGGGACGCCTCGAGTACGCACAGTATCGAACCCGGTGAAGCGGACGCGGTCGCGGTGGACGTCGTCCCGGGGCCCGCCGGCGCCGGGCCCCAGGGCCGTGCCGACCCTGACCAAAAGCCAGGAAGTACAAACTCGACGCGCAAGTGATCGCACCGCGAAGATGTGAGTGCACCGTACAGAAATCCGGCAGGATTAAGGGTCGCCGTGATAGCGTCTGACTGGCGTTTTGACACCCGGGGAGAAGAATGCTGACGAACGTCTCGGTCGAAATGCTTCATCGACTGTTGCGCAGTCCGAAAACCAACACCTGCTCTCTCCGAAGCAGAATCCCACAGTCGAAACATCCGCTTCCGGATCATGGCGGGCGGCACATTACGCGATGAGCGTCCGATTACTCGTGTGCTGTAGCAACACCATCATCGGAGCGGGGATTCAGGCACTACTGGAGCAGTATCATTTCAAGGCCAGCGTGGAGGCATCGGTGCGCCGCGCCATCACCGTGGCCGTCGAGACGGCACCGGAGGCCGCTCTCGTCGTCTCCCCGCTGCTCACCGTCGACGATCGCCGGGAGCTCGCCGAACTGGCGGCCCACAGCAGAGTCATTCTGCTCTGCAAACCGGAGAACGCGCATCGCGCGCTGGAAGTACTGCAGATGCGGGTGCGCGCGGTGCTCTCGGTGGAGAGCACCGTGGAGGACCTCATCCACGTGATCAGGACGGTCACCGAGGTGAACGCCATGGTGCTGCCGGACGAGGCTCGCTGGTCACTGGAGTTCGCCGCCACCCACCCGGCCGCACCATCGGCCGCGACGGGCTCCAAGCTCACCCGACGTGAGCGCGAAGTCATGCTGCTGCTGTCCCAGGGCAAGTCCAACGCCGAGATCGCCGAGCGGCTGACCGTCTCCAGCGCGACCATTCGGTCGCATGTGCATCACGTCCTGCAGAAACTGAACGCGCGGACGCGCGCCCAGGCGATCGCCATCGCCTACGAGTCGGGCCTCATCGACGCGATCACGCAGCAGGACGGGAGTTCCTGAAACGAGGAAGAGCCGCCCACGCCGATGTCGTGCACCGTCAGGTGCAGTCGCGGCCTGGGCGGCTTGTGGTGCCGGGGCAGGGAACAACACCGGGTGTGTCAGCCCGCGGAATATCCTGGTTCTATCCGGTCCCCGGAAATCTCGTCCACCACGGACGCCATGGTGTCGAAAGCGGCGACAAGAGACTGGAACACCTCGGTCTTCATGTCCCGTTCGAACTCCTCGGGACCGGTCACCGAAATCACTTCAAAATAATGGAAGGCGGCATTCGCATCCACTGCGGCACGGTGCACGGCAAAAGAGATCAAACTGGGTAGTTCGGGCGCGGCTCGGTAGTCGCTCTCCCGTACCCAGGTCTCGAACCGGACGGGATCGATTCCCTCGTGCAGTCGGATGCGATGAACGATGACGTGCATGCTCTTCCAGCCCCTTCCGCTCAGCGCCGACGCGCTCGGCGGCGCTCGCCCAGGCCCAGTTCACGGGCGATGTTGTTCTTCTGGATCTCGTTCGTTCCGGAGAAGATCCTGGCCGGCAGGGCATCACGGAGCAGCGACTCCGCCTCGCCGTCGAGAATCCCCAGCGCGCCGCGCAACTGGATCGCGTCGAGCCCCAGTTGCACTGCCGCCTCGCTCACCACGAGCTTGGCGAGGGCGGGGCCGATCCTGTCCTCGCTTCCCGTGTCGATCCCACGCGCCGCCCGGTACAGCATCAGCCGGGCGGTCTCGTACCGCGCGAGCATGTCGACGACCCGGTGGCTCACCGCCTGGAATCCGCCGATGGCCGTACCGAACTGTTCCCGCTCCTGCACGTGGCGGAGCGTGGAGTCCAGCGTGCGCCGCATGCTTCCCAGATAGATGCCGAACAGGCAGGTCCGCTCCCACTTCATCGACGTGGAGAAGACCACGGCGCCCGCGCCCTCCGAGCCCAGCATGTTCGCCGCGGGCACCGGGCAGTCGGTGAAGCGCACATCGGCCATCGGCGACCCGCGCAGCCCCACCTTGTCGTAGGGCCGCCCGACCGTCAGCCCCGGCGTACCGGCCGGCACCAGGAAGGTGGTCAGGCCGAAGAAGCCGCCGCCGTCCCGGGTGGCCGCCTGCACGACGAAGAGATCCGCGACCGGGGCGTTGGTCGTGAAGCACTTTTCCCCGCTGAGCACATAGTGGTCGCCGTCACGCCGCGCGCGGGTCTCCAGGCTCAGTGCGTCGGAACCGGCTCCCGGCTCCGTGATGCCGTGGGCCGCGATCAGTTCCCCGGAGCACAGGGGCGGCAGCCAGCGGTTCTTCTGCTGCTCGGTGCCGAACTCCACGATGGGCATGACCGCGGCGAACAGATGCGCCGCCACGGAGAAGGCAAAGCCGGTGTCCTGGCTGCCCTCCCCGAGCGCCTCCATCATCGCGGCCGCCTCGACGGCGCCGAGGCCGCTGCCTCCGTAGGCGACCGGGACGCTGCTCCCGACAAGTCCCTGTTTGCCGGCCGACTCCCAGCGGCGCCGGAAGCCGTCCGGATCGAAACCGGCCGCCGCCGGGAGTTCGCGGCGGGCGAACCGCAGGACCATGTCGCGCATGTCCCGCGTCTGCGGATCGAAGTCGAGGTCTGGGATGGAGTTCATCATGGCCCGTCCGTGTGTTCCTCGAGGAGCAGGTGGTAGTCGATGCCGCCGGTTCCGAAGGAACTCACGGCTGCCCTTCGCGGCTCTCCGTCCGGAGTCGTCCAGGGGGCGGCAGCGGTGCGTATGCGCGCGGGAATGCGGTCCAGCGCCAGGTCCGGACTGAGGGTGCGCAGGCCGGTGTTGGGGGGAACGGTCGCGGTCCGCACCGCGTGCAGCGCACGCAGCAGGCCGGTCCCGCCGGCCGCCGCGAAGGTGTGGCCGAAGAACGACTTGGCACTGCCGATGTCCAGCGGCCGCCGACGCGGCACGGCACCGTAGACCTGCGTCACCGCCGCGATCTCCACTCGGTCGCCGACACGGGTGCCCGTGCCGTGTGCCTCCAGGTAGCCGACGTCGGACGGGTCGAACTCGACCTGGTCGAAGGCCTGGCGCATGGCAGCCGCCTGGCCCACGGCGTCCGGCGCGATCAGCGACTTCGCGTCGTTCGCGGCGCCGATGCTGCGCAGCAGGCCGTGCACCGGATCACCGTCCCGCAGCGCGTCCTCGTACCGCTTGAGCAGGAAGAGCGCGCAGCCGTCCCCGGGGGAGAACCCGTCGGCGGCCTCGTCGAACGGGGTGATCCGGTCGTGCGACAGCAGGCCGAGCGAGGAGCACAGCACCATGTCACGGGCGTTGCAGGGAAGTTCGACACCACCGGCCAGCGCGTAGTCGACCGCGCCCGAGCGCAGCCGGCCGACTGCCAGGTCCAGCGCGGCGAGCGACGAGGCGCACGCCGCCTCCACGGCCACAGGCACGGCGTCCAGGGCGAACTCGTTGGCGATCAGCGCCGCGATGCCGCTGGCCAGGGAGCCGTCGAGCGCGTGCGTGAGGTCCACGTCCGCGCCGGTGCCCGTCCGCTCCCGGACGAGCCGGAGCACCTCCCCTCTCGCGCGGGCGGTCAGCGGGCCGAGGGCGTTCAGACCCTCGGCCACCTCTTCCAGCACATCGGCGGCGAGCAGGGAGTTGAGGCGGCGCTCGTTGTGCAGCCCCAGGTTGCTGCCGACCGCGATCAGACCGGCGCCCGGCAGTTCACCGGAGGGGGACCCTCGCTGGGCGAAGAGTGCGGCGGCGACGCCGAGCGCCACCCGCTGGGCCGTGTCCAGAGCGGCGTAGCGGCCCGGCGGGAGGCTCAGTCCGGGCGGGGGCCCGACCGGCCTCGGCAGGGGCGCCCCCTGGTCGCTGTAGGAACGGTCGAGGCTGATGGCTCCCGGCGCGTGGTAGAGGTGCCGGTCGAGCACGTCGTCCGGCACCGGTCCGACCATGGTCCGGCCCGCCAGCATGCGTGCCCAGAACGTCTCCGCGTCCGGGGCCCCGGCACACCGCCCGGCGAAACCGACCACGGCGATCGGCTCCGGCCCGGTCCTGCTCGCGCGTGCCCGGCTCACCGGCCGGACGACCTCGGCGGCTGCTCGGCCGCCGCGCCGCGGGGCCCGGTACTCCTCCATGACGATGTGAGCCACCGTTCCGGTCAGCGACGATCCCAGCAGCGCCGCCCGGCGTGGCCCGCCACCGGGCGGTTCCGGCCAGTCCTCGGTGTCGGCCACCGCACGGAAGGCGTCCCCCTGCGGCAACCGCGCTGTTGTTCCGCCGCCGGGCAGTGTGCCGTGGTACAGGGCCAGTGCCACCTTGCTCACCCCGGCCACCCCGGCGTTGGCGAGGGTGTGACCGATCCGCTCCCGGACCGAGCCGACCGCCACGGATCCGGGCTCCGAGCGGCCGAACAGGGCGGTCAGCGCCTCCTCTTCGGCCTGCGACCCGGCACCGGCGCCGTACCGCGAGCACTCGGCGTACTGCACGGTGCCGGCCGCCGTCGCGTCGGCCCGACGCCCGGCGACGGCCGCCTCCTCCCACAGCCCCGCCCGGGTCGGGTACCGGAAGACGCCGGGGCGGCCCTCGTGCCGCACGCCGCACGCGCGCACAGTGGCGTACACCCGGTCGCCGTCCCGCTCGGCGCACGAGAGCCGCTTCAGCAGCAACGCGCCGACACCCTCACTGAACGGGCCCTTGCCGGCGAAGGCCTGCTCTCCGATCCCCTTCGCGGCGAAGGCCCGCGCCGCGAAGGGGCCCTCGTGCCGCTGTCCGGCGATCAGAAGGACGGCATCCGTCAGTCCGGCGCGCAGAGTGTCCGCGGCGTACGCCAGTCCCATGTGCGAGGTGACGTCGGCGGACTCCAGCGCGAACGTCCTCCCGCGCAGTGTGAAGGCGGAGGCCACCCGCGCCGGGATGCTGCTGACGAGCTCTCCCACTTTGTCGTGCGGCGACGCGCCGAGCCGGCGGATCAGCGCGGCGCGGAACTCCTCGGCGATGCCGACGCCCCCTGGCCGTGCGTCATCGCCGTACGCCGAGAGCGCCCGCTCGAGTTCCTCGGCATAGCGGGCGCCCTCGACCCTCAGGGCGTTGGCGTACTGGCGGTCGAGACCCAGGCACGTGCCCACCACCACGTCGACACGGTCCGACGGCAACGGCCGTCGCCGGTAGCCCGCGTCCGCCAGGCACTGACGGGCCGCCTCGAGCGCGAGGACCTGCATCCGGGACATCGACCCGGTCTGGGCCGGTGGGATCCCGAAAGCGGTGACATCGATGTCAAGATCGCCGAGTCCGTCCGCGGTGGAGAGCCCGGCATCATCGGTCGCCGGGGCGGTCAGGTACCGCCAGTAGTCCTCGACCCCACGGGCAGCCGGGTACAACGCCGCGATGCCCGCCACGGCGATCGGCTCGGACGCGGCCGAGAGGTGGTGCTCCTCGGGACACGCGCGCGACTCAGAGGTCATGATGAACGCCCCGTTCCCGACCGGGCCGGCCGCCGGCCATATCGGCGCGCCACCCGCTCACAGGCCACTGACGAGGGTCAGCGCGGGATCCTGCGCCAGGATCTCCGCGTGCCGACGCTGGAGGCGTTCCCCGGGTCTGACGCCCAGTTCCGTGTCGAGACGCTGGCGGGCCAGCCGGAACTGCTCCAACGCGTCGCTCTGCCGTCCGGCCTGGTACAGCCCCAGCATGAGCAGGTCGCAGAACTCCTCCCGCAGCGGGAACTGGGCCACCAGCTGGTGCAGTTCGGCGATCGCCCGAGCGTGGTCCCCGAGCATCATGCGGGCCCGCATCTGATCCGCCAGAGCCGAGATCCTCGTCTCCTCGAACAGCTGAGCCGCGCTGCGGCAGCGCAGCCCGTCGCCCGCGTCCAGCAGCGCCGGACCACGCCACAGGGTCAGCGCCGAGTCCAGCAGCCTCAGTGCCTGTTCGGGATCGGTCGCCAGCCTCGTCTTGGACCGGGACACCAGGTCGAGAAACCGATGCCCGTCGACATCCTCCCGAGGCACCTCCAGGACATAGCCGTTGGGTACGGAACGCAGCACGGTGCTTCCCTTGGTGCCCGCCTGGCCCTGTAACGCCCTGCGTACCCGGGTGGCATGCGCCTGCAGGGCGTTGCGCGGATTACGGATGGTGTCGCCCGACCAGAGCTCGTTGGCCAGGTCAAGGTGAGAAACGGCCTGCCCGGTCTCCATGGCAAGGGTGGCGAGCATGGCCCGGACTTTTATGGATCCCACCGCACGCTGCTGATTGTTCACCGTGACGGATACAGGACCGAGAAGATCTATATGCACAGCGTATCCCCATTATGCTTCGCGGTCTCACGCGAGAACACGTCGGCGCGGGCGCCAGGCATTCACGCATCAGAAAATGAACACCCAAGACTTTTGTCAAGGGTGCCCGAATGGGCATTTTGGACATTGCGCACTGAGATTTCAAAGATTCGCCCGAGGGTGGCAGCACATCGCAGTAGGTCGGCTCGGATCAGACCGGATCCGTCGACGACGGGCGCCGCGCAGAGCATTTTGGGACTTGATCATCAAAATCCTTCCGATTTGCTCCACTATTCCCCTGGTCCGAGGAGCCCCGGCGATGATCCACCCTCAGGCGCCCATCCTGACAGGCATCGCAACCGGGGTCATCGATCGGCCGGATCAATTCACGCCTACATGGACGGTCAACGAAGTATTGATGGCTCAACGCTTCGTTGAAGAAATTCTCCACACGTCAACGAAGAGTGGAGGCCGTTGGGTTCACTCGAGGGGTTGCCCGCTCGGCGGGAAGGCGGCAGACGCGGACGGCCGTGCAGGCGTCAGCCCGAAGGCGGAGCAAACATCTGGCCAAGCGGCCCGGCCGTCATGGTGCCGCGAAGACCTCTGCGCTCATACCGACAAGTATGCGGCGGATTCCGGGCGCCTGAGGGAAGCCGGCGCTTCGCCGGGAGAAATGCCGAGGCGACTGACGAAGAAGGGGTGTCCGGCCAGGCCGAAGAGCGCTGCCGTCTCGCGTCGCAGATCGTCATGCTGCACCACGATGCTGAGCGGATGCAGTGACAGCCCCGCTTCCGTGGCGGCAAGCCAGTAGTCCAGCAGCCGCTCGCCGCCCCGCAGTTGCTCCGCCACACCGCTGGGCCCGTCGGGGTCCCCGGTGATTCCGAGCGCGACCACGGCCGGCGTGCGGCGCCGCACGGTCTCGGCCGTGTGCGCGGCGAGCCGGTGCTGGAAGCCGGCCAGGCACAGGGCCCGCATCACGGGTGGGGCCAAGGTGAGGCGTTTTTGCAGGCGTTGCGGCGGTGTCAGGGGTCCGAACAGTTGATCCGCCGTGAAGCCGTCGCGGTGCCGCCGCGCCTCGGCAGCACTCCACCGCACGTACGCATGGGTCTCCCGCCATGCACCCGGGTGGCTGAAGTCGCGCCCCGCGTGACGTCCGAGGAGGCCGGCGAACGAGGCCCTGTCCTGAGCCGACGTCAGGTGACGTACCGCGATGCCGCTCCGTTCCGTTCCGGGCGGGGCGGCGACGGCCCGGGTGAGCGCGTCGAGTGTCCCGTGGCCGAGGGCGGTGTTCCGGTACGGGCCGCGGTGGGTTCGCCGGCCGCGGGCCAGTGCCCACAGGTCGTCGAGGCGCTCCGCCGAGGGCCGGCCGCGGCGCAGTTCCGCCACGGCCAGGGGAAGCCAGTGCGACGGCCACCGCGCGGCAGGCCGGACCCGCGCGGCGTCCTCGACGGCGTGCGTGCGCAGGACCGGCCACCCCGCGGCGGCCAGAGCCCGCAGCAGCAGCCGCCAGTACGCGCCGCAACTCACCCGCATCTCCATCGCGTGCGCGTCCAGCGCGCGCAATTCCCTGCGGCGGTCCAGGGCGAGCACCAGGTACTCGGCGCCCGCTTCGCCGGCCGTGCCGAGGACGTCGGCAGCCATCCGCCGGGCCTGCGCGGAGTCCGCCCGGGCGAGCGCCCAGGGCTGGCAGTTGTGGGAGGAGGGGCTGAGCGAGGCCAACGCGGCGGCGTCGGCCAGTACGTCTTCGAACCGCCGGGCAGGAGCCGCGGGCGGACGTGGGGCGGGCACGGTCCTCACCTTCTCCGACTGCCGGCGTGCGGGGTCACTCCCACACCAGGGCCAAGTGGTAGCCGTCCAGCTCACGGGCCCAGGTCCGCAGTCGGGTCCGCGAGGCGGGCACGTGCCGCAGCAGTCCGGGGCCCGCCTGCCAGGCGAACCGTCCGTCCTCGTGCCAGCCGGTCAGTCGCACCTCACGGGTGTCGACCCGCAGACCGAACCCGTAGCACTTGAGGACGGCCTCCTTGCAGGTCCAGCGCAGGGGCAGCGGCATGGTGTCCAGGCGTCGCCGGGCCGCGAGGTCGGCCCCGGCCGACGTGTCGTCGTACAAGAGGATGCGGACGAGTTCCGGCGGAAACGAACGCGGACGCTCCAGGTCCACTCCGACCGGCCCGGACCCGCACAACGCGACGGCGTAGTCGCCGGAGTGCGTCAGGCTCACCTCCACCGGGAGGTCGGTCGTGGGCTTCCCGGCGCGCATCCCCTCCGCCACCCGCGTGACGCGGACGTCGTCGTAGGCGACCGGAGTCCTCCCGGTGTGCCGCGCGTGGGCCCGCACGGCGTACTTGAGCGCCATCCGGCCGGCCAGCCACTCCTGGCGCCGGCGCGGCAGGGTGAGCACGTCCGCGTAGGAGGCCTCGGCCGGCGTCAGGTGCCGTGCCTCGAGCCGGGCCCGGGCCTCCGGCCCGGCGGCGCGCAGCCAGGCGAGTGACACGACGGTCAGAGCCAGCCGCGGCGCGGGCCGGAAGACCTGGAGCGGCGCTGCCGGGTCGAGCCGGATGGAGTCACGGCCCGGGCGGTGCCGGGCTCCGCCGGGCGGCGCGGTCTCAGCGGTGGACACGGGGTGGGAGCAGGAACGGATAAGTGCGGCGCCGGATCCTGCGGTGCCAGAAGCGGTCCGCCCGCTTCAGGGCCTGGAGCACTTCCCACATGCGGGCGTCCTCGCGGTAGCAGGCGGCGACCTCGTCGGAGGTGACCGGAGGAAGGAAACGGCCCTCGCTCCGCGCCAGGAAGTCCGGGACGAGGTGCGCGACGCGTTCCTTGTGCAGGTTGCCGAGGAAGTCGAGCACGACGCCGCGCGGCTCGTAGAACTTGTCGAAGATCGCCCGGGTCCGGGACAGCCGCACCACGTCACGCAGGATCCAGGGCAGCGAGGTGAAGAACAGCCGTACATCGAGCCGTTCGCGCCCCCTGGTGTCCCGCAGCAGAGGGGTGGTCACATCGAGGTAGACCAGTTCCCCGTCGAGGTCCATCCAGTTCGACGCCTGGGCGTCGAGCCCGACCTCCGGGGTCACCGCCCCCTCGACCAGCGCGAGGAAGCGGGTGTAGAAGTCGCCGGCCCACGCGCCGCTCTCGGTGCGCAGCAGCCGGGAGCACAGCCGGTCGCCGTCCAGTGCCTCCTGGACGCAGTAGCCGACGACCCTGCCGGAGGGCAGCCGCGTGTGCCACAGCCGGGTGGCGGCCACGCGTACACCGGCCTTCTCCAGACGCTGGACGTACTCATCCACCAGCGACTCGTGGCGCCGGAAGCTGTCGTAGGAGGGGAAGACCGGGAGCCTCTTGCACGCGAAGGAGCCCTGCGCGGTGTCCAGCCGCAGCACGAGGGTGACCTCACCGAACCCGAGAACGGGCAGCTCCGCGTGGCCGGCGGTGCGCAGGGCGTGCTGCACCCGCGTCTCAAGCGCGGCGATGTCCCGCTCGGGCAGAACGAAGGCCATGAGGCGCCGTCACCCCCTCCACCCGGACACCCGTGGGGCCGGGGCGATGCTCAGGCGGCGGTGAAGACGAGCACGGCATTCTGCCCTCCGAATCCGAACGAATTGCTCATGGCCACGTCGACCTTCTCCTCGCGGGCCGTGCCCGAGACCACGTCCAGGTCGACGTCCGCGTCGAGCTGGTCCAGGTTCGCCGTGGGCGGGATGGTGGAGTGCTGGACGGCCAGCACGGTGAGCGCGGCCTCGATCGCTCCCGCGGCGCCGAGGGTGTGGCCGAGCACCCCCTTGGTGGAGGTCACGGCCACGCCGTCACCGAACACCGCACGCAGCGTTCGTGCCTCGATCACGTCGTTGACCTGGGTCGACGTGCCGTGCGCGTTGACGTGCCGCACCTCCTCGGGCCCCACCCCGGCCTGCGCGAGCGCACTCTGTATCGCCCTGCGGACACTGCGCCCCTCCGGCTCGGGGGTGGTGATGTGGTGGGCGTCCGCGGAGGCGCCGTACCCGGCGAACCGGGCCCGCACCGGGGCGCGGCGTGCCCGGGCGTCCGCTTCCCGTTCCAGTACGAGAACTCCGCTGCCCTCGCCGATGACGAAGCCGTCGCGGGCCGCGTCGAAGGGACGGGAGGCGGCGGTGGGATCGTCCACCCGGCGTGAGAGCACCCCCATCTGCGCGAAGCCCGTCACCATCAGCCGGCTGACGTTGGCCTCGGTGCCGCCGGTGAGCACCACGTCGCAGAGGTCGTCCCGCAGCAGCTGCGCGGCGGCGCCGAGGGCGGTGGCACCGGAGGCGCAGGCGCTGGCGGTGACGAAGTTGGGGCCGGTGGCGCCCAGGTCCATCGCCAGATGGCCCGCGGCCATGTTCGGTACCAGCATCGGGAGCAGGAGGGCGGAGACCGCCTGCGGTCCCTTCTCGAGCAGCCGGCGGTGCTGCTTCTCGAACGTCGCGATGCCGCCGAGACCGCATCCGATCACCACACCGACCCGGGCGCCGTCCCAGGTCTTCGGGTCGAGTCCGCTGTCCGCGACGGCCTCACGGGCGGCCACGATCGCCAGCTGGATGAAGCGGTCGTGCATCAGCGCGCTGCGCGGCCCGACATCCCGGGCCGGCTGGAGATCCGGCACCGTGCAGGAGATGTCGATCGGCAGGCCGTCGAGGACCGGGTTCCTCGTGGCCCTCGACCGGCCCTCGCACACGCTCCGCCAGGACACGTCCGTGCCGATCCCGGCGGCGGTGACCAGGCCGAGGCCGGTGACGGCGATACCGGCGCCCGGCGTCAAGGCGTCACCCCGAGACGGCCCTCCACGAGTTCGGCCAGGTGGCCGAACGTGTCCGTCCGGTTCACCGCGTCATCGGCGAGCTCCATGTCGAACTCGGTCTGGAGCACGAGCAGCAGCTCGACGAGAAACAGCGAATCCAGATCGAGTTCCTCGAATGTGGCATCCGGCCTGATCTTCTCGCGCTCCACGGCGAAGTGAGTGACGAGCAGGTCGACGAGCTTCTCGTAAGTAGCGCTCATGAAGGTGATCTGCCTCTCTGCTGAGTTGACCGGATCACTGTGCGGCCGTCAGAACGCGCGCGGCTGCGCGCCGGCGGTCGGCCACATGGCACGGACAGTGAACCGGCGGCTGTCGCACACTCTCGCGCCGCTCGCTTACCGTTCGCTGACCGATTTCTGACTTGGTCTCCGGTCAGAAATCGGTCAGCGAGCGGTAAGCGAGTGCGGCGAGACTCCTGCCAGTCGAGGCCGTCCGGCCGCACCGTTTTCGCGAGGAGTCACGCCTTGGTCGTCTGCCACCGTGCTCACCCGCCCCGCCACGGCGCCGTCCGGACCGGAGCCGGACGATGAGCCGGGCGGCCGTACTCGCCGGCCTCGGCAGTTGCCTGCCGCCCCGGCTCGTGACCAACGAAGAACTGGTGAGCCGACTCGACACCTCCGACGAGTGGATCCGCACCCGCACCGGAATCCGGCAGCGCTACGTCGCCACCGACGGACTGCTCACCTCGGACCTGGCCGCCGGAGCAGGAGCGCTCGCCCTGAAGTCGGCGGGTCTTTCGCGGGCGGACGCCGTGCTCCTGGCCACGACCACCCCGGACCGCCCCTGCCCGGCCACCGCTCCCCTCGTGGCCGAGAAGCTGGGCCTCGGGCACATACCGGCCTTCGACGTCTCGGCGGTGTGCACCGGATTCCTCTACGCACTCGCCACGGCATCGGGTCTCATCGCCGCGGGCACGGTCGACAACGTGCTGGTCATCGGGGCGGAGACGTTCACGCGGATTCTCGACCCGGCCGAGCGCACCACATCGGTCGTCTTCGGCGACGGGGCCGGCGCGGTCCTGGTGCGCGCGGGCGACCCGGCGGAGCCCGGCGCCCTGGGGCCTCTCGCACTCGGCAGCGACGGGAGCGGCCAGGATCTGATCACCGTGCCGCGCGGCGGCCCGCCGTCGCCGGGCGAGACGGCCGCCGACGGCTACTACTTCACGATGCAGGGCAAGAAGGTCTTCCGGCTCGCCGTCCAGCGGATGGCGGAGAGCATCCGGGCCGCCCTCGACCAGGCAGGGTGGCGCATCGAGGACGTGGACCGGTTCGTCGGCCACCAGGCCAACCACCGCATCCTGCTGCGGCTGGCCGACGAGATCGGACTTCCCCGGGAGCGCGGCTACAACCACATCGCCGAAGTGGGCAACACCGCGGCGGCCTCCCTGCCGCTGGCTCTGGACCACGCACACGCCGAGGGCGCGCTGCGCCCCGGCGACCGCGTGCTGCTGGCCGCCTTCGGCGGCGGGCTCACCTGGGGAGCCACCACGCTCATCTGGCCCGGCATCGACCGGGTCTGACGCCGGCGGGAGCCGGCACCCGAGCCAAGCCATCG
The DNA here is from genome assembly GCF_984686075.1 of Streptomyces speibonae. Taxonomy (NCBI): domain Bacteria; kingdom Bacillati; phylum Actinomycetota; class Actinomycetes; order Kitasatosporales; family Streptomycetaceae; genus Streptomyces; species Streptomyces speibonae. The sequence continues at coordinate 3,714,604 of NZ_OZ480260.1, forward strand.
CAGGATCCAATCAAGGACGGTCATGACCTCTCGGGAACTGATCACCGATTACATCGTCGATGTCTGGATGGACGGCGACGCCGAAGGCCTGGAGCCGGAAACCCCGATCGCGGAACTGAACATCATCGATTCCGTGGGCGTTTTCGATCTCGTTCACCACCTGCAGAGCACCTTGCGGATCAGTATTCCGGTGCGGGAGATATCGCTGAAGAACTTCCGGTCCGTCAACGCGATCGCCGAGCTGGTCGACCGTCTGCAGGAGAGCCAAGGGGGAAACGCGGCATGACATACCGCACGGACGACGCGCTCGACCTCGCACACCTGCACGAGCAGATCGTGCGGATCATCGCGGACCGCTCGGGCTACGACACGTCCTTCCTGCTGCCGGACAGCCATTTCGAGGCGGAACTCGGCATTGACTCCGTCATCCTTCGATCCATTCTGGAAGCGGTGCGCGAGCGCTTCCGCATCGATGACGACAGCCTTCCAGCCGAGCCTGCCACGGTCGGTGAACTCATCGGCGCGGTCGGCAGCGCCCTGCGCCTGCCGGACGCCGCTGCGGGCCTCCGGCAGGACGCCGTGGCCACGGCGGCGACGGGTGCGCCGTCCGAGGACCCGGTTCTTGAGGCCGTGCTCACCGCCGCCGTACGCCAGACCGGTTACCGCGGCGACCAGTTGGACCTGGACGCCGACCTGGAGAGCGCACTCGGCATCGACTCGGTGGTCCTCGCCTCCATCACGGCCGAGGCCGCCGGGGCACTCGGCCTGCACGGGACGGCGCTCGGTCCGGTGGAGGCCACCACACTGCGCGACGTCACCGCCGCGCTGGCCTCCCGCCGTACGACGTCCGCCGCCGGCCCGCCCGTGCCGGGCGCCGACAGCGGCACCTGGGACCCCCGCTCGGCCAAGGACTTCGTCGAGCAGCGCGACCGTGACATCTTCGCCAAGACCCGCAGCTTCCGGTCCTACCTGCGGGGGCGGGAGCGGGAGCAGCTGTACTGGTACGGCATGCCGTTGCGCTCCCGGTGCACCAACCGCGCCGTGATCTACGACGAACAGGCCGGCCGGGAACGCGAGTTCCTCATGTTCGCCTCCAACAACTACCTGGGGCTCGCCAATCACCCGCGGGTCGTCGAGGCGGTCTGCGACGCCACCCGCACCTACGGGGCCACGCACACCGGTTCGCGCTTCATCGGCGGCACCAACACGCTGCACAAGGAACTGGAGCGACGGCTCGCGGCCTTCAAGCAGCGCTCCGCCTGCATCGTCTTCCCCGGTGGTTACGCGGCGAACCTGGGCACGGTCTCCGCCCTGGTCAAGAGCTACGACACACTCGTGGTCGACAAGCTCAACCACATGAGCATCGTCGACGGCGGCCGGCTGTCGGGGGCCGCCCGCAAGATCTACCGGCACAACGACATGGCGGACCTGGAACGGATCCTCGCGCGCACCGCCGAGCAGTCCGACGGGGGCAGCCTCATCGTCGCCGACGGCGTGTTCAGCATGCACGGCGACATCTGCGACCTGCCCGAGATCGTCCGGCTCGCCAAGACGTACGGCTCCCGTGTGCTGATCGACGACGCGCACTCCACCGGTGTCCTCGGCGCGCGCGGCTCCGGCACCTCCGAGCACTTCGGTCTCAAGGGCGAGGTCGACCTCGAACTCGGCACGATGAGCAAGGCGCTGGCGGGAATGGGCGGCTTCGTCGTCGGTGACGAGGACGTGATCGAGTACCTGCGCCACTACGCGAACTCCTACGTCTTCGCTGCGAACATCCCGGCGGGGGTCGCGGCGGGTCTCCTCGCCTCCCTGGACGTCATCGAGGCCGAGCCGGAGCGGCTGAAGCGGCTGTGGGCCAACATCGACGTGCTGCGCGGCAGCCTGCTGGACGCCGGGTTCGACCTGGAGCGCTCGCAGAGCGCGATCCTGCCGGTCGTCATCGGTGACGAACGCAAGGCGATGGAGATGGGGCGCGCGGTCCGCGCCCGCGGCCTGTTCTGCCAGACCGTCGTCCATCCGGGCGTGTCCCTCGGCGACGCGCGGCTGAGGGTCAGCGTCACCTGTGAACACACCCGGCAGGACCTGGACCTGGCCACCGAGATCTTCACCGCCGCCGCCCGCGAGACCGGTGTCCTGCCGGGGGCGCGATGAGCACGCCCGCGTCACGCGGCACGGGGCCGACGCCCCCGGTCGCCCTCCGTCTGCCGCCGCGCGAGAGCACCGCGGCGGATGCGCGCCCTGCCTTCGTGGGACCGGACGGCGCCACGTACGGCGAGGTCCGTTCCCAGGTGGACGCCATCGCGTCCCGGCTGGTGGACACGCTGGAGGTCCGCATCGGTGACCGCATCGCCATCTGGATGGACAAACATCCGTGCTACGCCGAGACCATCCTGGCCGCACTCCAGGCCGGCTGCGCCTACGTCCCGCTCGACGGCGGACAGCCCGCCGGCCGGGCGTCGGCCGTCCTCGCCGACGCCGAGCCCGTGGCGCTGTTCACCGACCGGGCCCACCTGGACCTGCTCGGCCGGGAGCCGTTGCCGGCCTCGCTCCGGGTGGTCGTGACGCGTGGCGAGAACCTGCCCGACACGGTCGGCGGCGTCCCGGTGCGTCCCTGGGACGACTTCGTGCGGGCGGCCGCGGGCCGGGTCACCCTCATGCCCGCCCTGAACCCGGGCCATCTGGCTGCCCTGCTGTACACCTCCGGTTCCACCGGCACCCCCAAGGGGGTGCAGATCTCACACGGCAACCTCGCCGGCTTCGTGAGCTGGGCCCGCGCGGAGTTCGGCATCGGCCCCGGGGACGTGCTGTCCAACCACGCCTCCTTCAACTTCGATCTGAGCACCTTCGACCTGTTCGTCGCGCTCACTTCGGGTGCCGCGCTCTGGATCGTGCCGGATGACCAGGCGAAGGACGTGACGGCACTGGCACGGGGAATCCGGGAGCACGCGGTGAGCGTCTGGTACTCGGTCCCCTCGGCGCTCGGCCTGCTCGTCTCCTCGGGCGCGCTCACCGCCGACGGGGCCAAGAGCCTGCGCCACGTGCTGTTCGCCGGCGAGGTGTTCCCGATGCCCCGGCTGCGCGCCCTGGCCGGCCTGCTGCCCGAGGGCACAACCCTGTACAACCTCTACGGCCCGACCGAGACCAATGTGTGCACGTTCCACCGAGTCCGCCCCGAGGACCTGGACCGCACGGCCCCGGTGCCCATCGGCGGCCCCGTCGACGGCGCCCGGCTGACCGTCCTCGACGAGCAGGGCCGCACCGTGACGGAGCCCGGCACGATCGGTGAACTCGTCGTGGGCGGCGACTGCGTCACGCCGGGGTACTGGCGGCGCGCCGGGGACCCGGCGGCCGCACTGCACTGCCAGGGTCTGCACCCCACCGGCGACCTCGTCTCCTACGACGAGGACGGACTGCTCGTCTACCGCGGCCGCAAGGACCGCATGGTCAAGATCTCCGGCTACCGGGTGGAACTCGGTGAGATCGAGGCGGCGGTGCAGCGGCACCCGTCGGTGGCCGAGGCGGCGGTCCGCTTCTGTGAAGGTCCGGGCGGTGGACGTCTCACGCTCTACTACACGCTCCGCGAGGGCGCCGAGGCGCCGGGCCTGATCCAGCTCAAACGGCACTGTGCGGCGCTGCTGCCCACCTACATGGTCCCGCATGCCGCGCAGCGCCTCGCCACGATGCCGCACAACGCCAACGGCAAGGTCGATCACCGCCGGCTCGACGGGGCCCCGCCCCCGCCCGCCGCGGGGACCACCCGCGCCGGCCGGCCGGCGGCGAGGGAAGGGGGAAGACCGTGAAACCGACGCCGAGCGGCGCGGCACGTCCGGACGGCGACGCGCAGACGGTGGCCGCTCTGCTGCGGCGACGGCTGGACGAGCGGCCCGACGCGGTCGCCTACCGCTTCCTCGAGGACAGCGCGGGCACCAGCACATCACTGACCTACCACGAACTCGACGCACGGGCACGGGCCGTGGCGGCCCATCTCCAGGACAGGAAGCTCGCCGGTCAGCCCGTGATCTTGTCGCACCCACCGGGCGTCGACTACATCGCGGCGTTCTTCGGCTGCCTGTACGCCGGCGCCCTGGCCGTCCCCGCCTACCCGCCGGACCGTACCGGAGCAGGCCGTACGGCCACCCGGCTGGCCGCCGTCGTCCACGACTCGGGCGCCCGGCACGCCCTCACCACGCGCGCGGTCCTGGATGCCGTACGGACCGGGCAGGCGGAACCGCGCGCCACGGGGCTCGCAGGGCTGGAGTGGACCGCGAGCGAGGAACTGGCGCCGGAGCTCGCCGGCGCCTGGCGGGAACCCGACGCCACCGCCGGGACCCTGGCCTTCCTCCAGTACACCTCCGGCTCGACCTCGACACCCAAAGGCGTCATGGTCAGCAACGGAAACCTGCTGCACAACCTGCGGGCGATGCACTCCTGGCTCGAACACGGTGCGGACGCGCAGCTGGTGTCCTGGCTGCCGCCGTACCACGACATGGGGCTCATCGGTGCCATCCTGCACCCGATGTACGGCGGATTCCCCGCCCACCTCATGGCGCCGAGGACGTTCATCCAGCGGCCCCTGTTGTGGCTGGACACGCTCTCCGCCACCGGCGCGACGCTCGGGGCCGCCCCCAACTTCGGCTACGAGCAGTGTCTGCGCCGGGTCACCCCCGAGCAGCGGGACGCCCTGGACCTGAGCAACTGGCGGCTCGCCCTCAACGGGGCCGAGCCGGTGCGGGCGAGCACCCTCGACCGGTTCGCCGAGTACTTCGCCCCGGCAGGCTTCGCCCGCACGGCGTTCATGCCCTGCTACGGGCTCGCCGAGTCCACTCTCATGGCCACCGGCGTCCGCCCGCGGGAGGAACCCGAAGCGGCCCGGTTCTCCGCGGCCGCGCTGGAGGCGGGCGTCGCCGAGCCGGCCGGACCCGACACGGAACGCACCCGCCGGGTCGTGGACTGCGGTTTGCCCGTCCCGGGCGTCGAGGTGGCCGTCGTGGCCCCTCGGACCCGGCGGCGCCTCGGCGCGGACGCGATCGGCGAGGTCTGGCTCGCGGGACCCAGCGTGGCGCAGGGCTACTGGGGCCGGCCGGACGCCGGTGCGGACACGTTCGGGGCGACGATCACGGGCGAGCGGGGCACCCGCTGGCTGCGCACCGGCGACCTCGGGTTCCTGCGGGACGGCCGGCTGCATCTGACCGGCCGCATCAAGGAGATCGTCGTCGTCCAGGGGCGGAACTTCGCCCCGCACGACATCGAGCGCACCGCCGAGAGAGCCAGTCGGGCCGTGCGGCCCGGCAACGGCGCGGCCTTCGGCATCCCCGCCCCGGACGGCGAACAGCTCGGCCTCGTCCACGAGTTGGGCGGCCCCGGCGCAGGGGACCCCGGTGCCGTACTGGCCGCGCTGCGCGGCGCGTTGGCCGAGGAGCACGAGATCGCGCCGCACACCGTCGCCCTGGTCCGGCACTCCGCCGTACCGAAGACGACGAGCGGCAAGACCCAGCGCCGGAGCGTGCGTGCCGCCCTGCTCGCCCTGGAACTGCCCGTGGTGGCGGCGAGCGTGGTGCGCGCCACGGACCCGGCCCCCGAAGCCGGGGCCGGGGACCGGGTGGACCTCGACGGGCTGACGCCCGGCGAGAGCCGTGCCCGGGTCGCCGGCGCGGTGGCCCGTGCCCTCACCGAAGCCGCCGGGCGGACGGTCACGGTCGCCGATGCGGGCAGTTCCCGGCCGCTGGCCGAGCTCGGCCTCGACTATCTGCGGCTCCTCGACGCGGTGGGCACCCTCGAAGCACGGCTCGGCATCCGCATTCCGGTCGGTGAACTTCTGGTGCGCCCGCAGGCCGCCCGGCTCGTCGAGCTCTGCCTCGGCGAGAACGCGGAGCCCGCTGAGCGCGCAGAGAGCACGGAGAGCACGGAGAGCACGGAGGAGGCCGTGCCCGCCGCGGGCATCGGCCACTCGGCGGCGGAACTGGAGGCGTGGCTGCGCGGCCGGGTCGCGGACCGGCTCGGGCTGCCGGCCTCCGTCGTCGACGTCACGCGTCCGTTCGCCTCGCTGGGGCTGGACTCCAGGCAGGCGGTGGCCCTGGGCGCCGAACTCGGCGCTCTGCTCGGCCGGGAGATGCCCGCCGCCACCGTCTTCGACCACCCGACCATCCGGGCCGTGGCGGACCGCTTCGGCTCCGGAGGCGCGGACCGGACACCGGCCCCCGACGCGGCCGCCCCCACTCCGGCTCACGGCGAACCCGTCGCGGTGGTCGGCATGGGCTGCCGGCTGCCGGGAGCGCCGGACGTGGACAGCTACTGGCGGCTGCTCCTCGACGGCAGGGACGCCGTGGGAGAGGTTCCGCCGGGCCGCTGGGACACCGCGGGGGTGGCCGCACCGCGGCACGGCGGATTCCTCGACCGGGCCGACGAGTTCGACGCGGGCCTGTTCGGGATCTCCGCCCGCGAGGCGCACCGGATGGACCCGCAGCAGCGCCTGCTCCTGGAGACCGCCTGGCAGACCTTCGAGGACGCCGGAGCGCCGCCGTCCCGGTTCGCCGGCAGCCGCACCGGGGTCTTCGTCGGCATCAGCAGCCAGGACTACGCGCAGTTGCAGATGCCGCGGCTCGACAGCGCCGACGTGCACGCGGCGACCGGCACCGCGCAGTCGGTCGCCGCGAACCGGCTCTCGTACGTCTTCGACCTGCGCGGCCCGAGCCTCGCCGTGGACACGGCGTGCTCCTCGTCGCTGGTCGCGGTGCACATGGCCTGCCGGGCCCTGCGGGAAGGCGAGTGCTCCGTCGCGCTGGCCGGCGGTGTCAACCTGATGCTGACTCCCGGCCTGTCCGTGGCCCTCGCGGCCGGTGGCATGCTCAGCCCCGGCGGCCGCTGCCGCACCTTCGACGACGGTGCCGACGGATACGTACGAGGGGAGGGCGCCGGGCTCGTCCTGCTCAAGCCGCTGTCCGCCGCCCTCGCCGACGGTGACCGCATCCACGCCGTCATCCGGGGCTCCGCGGTCGGCCACGGCGGCCGCGGCAACGGCCTGACCGCGCCCAGGAGTTCCGCCCAGCGGCAGGTCATGGCGGAGGCGCTGGCGCGGTCCGGGCTGCGCGCCGGCCAGATCGACTACGTCGAGGCGCACGGAACCGGCACCTCGCTCGGTGACCCCGTCGAGTGGGAGGCGCTGGCCGGCGTGTACGGCCGCGGCCGGTCCGCGGACCGGCCCTGTCAGGTCGGCTCGGCCAAGACCAACATCGGTCACCTGGAGGCGGCCGCCGGGATCGCCGGACTGATCAAGGCCGCCCTCGTCGTCAGGGACCGCGAGGTGCCGCCCCTGCTGCACCTCGACCGGCCCAGTAGCCGTCTGGACTGGGACGGTTCCGGTCTGGCCGTGCCCACCCGCCGGCGTGCCCTGTCCGCCGGCGGCACGGCCCGCGCCGCCGTCAGCTCGTTCGGGTTCGGCGGCGCCAACGCCCATCTGGTCCTCGAAGCTCCGCCCGCCCCCCTACGGGAGGAGACCCTCACCGTGACGAACCCCCGTGCGGTGCACGCACTGTGCCTGTCGGCCCATACGCCGACCGCCCTGACCACCCTCGCCCGCTCGTGGCGCACCCACCTCGCCGCGCACCCGGACGTTCCCGTGGCGGACCTGTGCCGCGCCGCCAACACCGGGCGGGCCCATCTGCCGCACCGGGCCGTGCTGACGGCCGGCTCGAACGCCGAGTTCGACACGGCCCTCGACGCGCTGATACGGGACGAACCCGCGCCATCGGTCCTGCGGGGCAACGCGGCCACCGGGCCCACGCCCCGCATCGCCTTCCTCTTCAGCGGCCAGGGCACCCAGTACACCGGCATGGGCAAGGACCTGTACGAGGCCCACCCGGGCTTCGCGGCCTGTCTGGACCGGGCCTGCGAAGTGCTGCGCCCCCACCTCGGCATCCCCCTGCTCGACCTGCTCTTCGACCCGGAGCACGAGGACGCACTGCGCGGCACACGCGACTGTCAGGCCGCACTGGTCGCGTTCGAGGTCGCCCTGGCCCGGCTGTGGACCGACCTGGGCGTGCGCCCGGCGGCGGTGCTCGGACACAGCGTCGGCGCGCTGGGGGCGGCCTGCGCGGCGGGCGCGTTGTCCTTCGAGGACGCCCTCACCCTGGCCGTGGAGCGGGGCCGGCTCATGGACGAGCAGCCGGGGGACGGCGCGATGATCTCGTGCGTCGGTGACCCTGAGGCCGTCCGGGCGGTCGCCGCGGGCTTCGCCTCGGTCGCGGTCGCGGCCGTCAACACCCCCGACCACCTGGTGCTCTCGGGAGCCGCCGAGGACATCGGCCCGGTGCGCGAGCTGCTGACGGACCGCGGTGTCGCGGTGCGCCCGCTCGCCGTCTCGCACGCCTTCCACTCCCCGCTGATGGCCGGGGCGGCGGCACCACTGCGCCAGGCCGCGGGCCGGATCGGCTTCGCCCCGCCGCGCATCGCGTGGATCTCCGACCTGACCGGCGGGCCGGCGGAGCACGTGAACGCCGACTACTGGGTGGAGCACATGCTCTCCACCGTGCGGTTCGCGGACGGTTTCGCCGAGCTGCGCCGGCGGGGATGCGATGCCTTCGTCGAGATCGGCCCGCACCCGACGCTCCTCAACCTGTGCCGGAGCACGGTCGCTCGGCAGGGCGGAGCCGACGGCGAGCCCGGCAGGCTGCTGTGGCTGCCCTCACTGAGCAGGAAGGGCGGCGGCCGGCGGACCTTCCTGCAGTCGCTCGGCCGACTGCACTGCTCCGGCGGCGAGGTCGACTGGTCCGGCCTCGACGGGCGGGCGACCGCCGCCCGGGTCCCGGTTCCGCACCTGCCCATGGAGCGTGACCGGTACTGGTTCGGTCCGGCCGCCGCACGGACCGGCAGCCAGGAGGCGGCGGCCGCCGGGGAACCGGCGCCCGCTTCCGCCCCCGGTACGGCAGCGGGCGCGGCCCCCGGCCCCGCGACGACGCCGGTGCCCGCGGGTCCTCCGGCTCCCGCGCCGGGTGCCCCCTACCCCGTGCCGGGTGCGCCGTTCGCCCCATGGGGCCCCTACCTCGTGTGGGACGGCGTCCGCTATGTGCTGCCCGGCATGCCCTACGTCCCGGCGCCGCCCGCCCCCTTCGCCCACCCCGGCGCCTGGCCGATGCCACCCGCCCACCCGGCCGGCCCTCAGGCCGCCGCACCGGGCTTCGCGCCCCTGCCGGACGCCCAGGGGGCGCCGGCGGGGTCCCCCTCCGCGGACGGCACACCGGAGGGGGGATTCCTGCCGTTCGTACGCGAATGTGTCGCGCTGGTGTCCGGGTTCCCCGTGGAACGGCTGGCGCCGTATGCGAGGCTCGGTGCGGACCTGGGCCTCGACTCGCTGATGCAGACCGATCTCCGGCGTCGCATCACCGCCCGGTTCCCCCGCGAGGCCGAGCAGTTGCGGCACGGGCTGCCCGAGGATCCGACGGTCCAGGACGTTGCCGACCGCCTCGCCGGACGGAGCACGCCCGCGCGGCCCGTCGCCCCGCCACCGGACCCGGTGCCGCCGGCCGCCGTACGACCGCCCGAACCGGTCCCGGTGCGGCCGGAGTACGCCTTCGAGGAGTGGCCCGAGTACACCGCGCATCTCGAGCGCCTGCGGCAGGTCGGCAGTGGCCCCCACAACCCGTACGGTCGCGTCCACCAGGGGTTCAACGGCGCCGTCGCGAAGGTCGGCGGACAGGAGGTCGTCAACTTCGCGTCGTTCAACTACCTCGGTCTCTCCCACCATCCGCGGGTCAGGGAGGCGGCCCGGGCGGCCATCGACCGCTACGGCACCTCCAGTTCGGCGACCCCGCTGCTGTTCGGCGAGACCCCGCTCCACCACGAACTGCAAGCGGAGATCGCCTCGTTCCTCGGCACCGAGGACGCGATCGTGTTCGCCGGCGGCCATGCCACCAACGTCGCCACGGTCGGCCACCTGTTCGGCCCCGAGGACCTGATCGTGCACGACGAGTGGATACACGACAGCACGGTGCGCGGTGCGATCCTGTCCGGCGCGCGCCGCCGCCCCTTCCCGCACAACGACTGGGAGGCTCTGGACCGGATCCTGTCCACGGCCCGCGGTGGCCACCGCCGTGCGCTCGTCGTGATCGAGGGCGCCTACAGCCAGGACGGCGACATTCCCGAACTGCCGCGCTTCATCGAGGTGAAGCGGCGCCACCAGGCCCTGCTGATGATCGACGAGGCGCACTCGCTCGGCGTGCTCGGCCGCACCGGCCGGGGGATCGGCGAGCACTGGGACACCGACCCCGCCGACGTCGAGCTGTGGATGGGCACGCTCAGCAAGGCCATCGGCAGCCTCGGTGGATACATCGCGGGCCGTGCCCCGCTCGTCGACTACCTCAAGTACACCGCGCCGCTGCACATCTTCAGTACGGGCATCGCCCCGGCCGGCGCGGCGGCGGCGCTGGAGGCGATCCGTGTCCTGCGCGACGAACCGGAGCGCGTGGCGCGGGTGCGGGAACTCGCCGAGTTCTTCCGCACGCGGGCCCGCGCGCGCGGCCTGGACGTCGGAGTGTCCCGCGCCTCCGCGGTGATCCCGGTGATCACCGGGGACTGGGAGAGGACCATCGAGCTGTCCAACACCCTCCTGGGCAAGGGCGTGAACGTGATGCCCATCGGTTACCCGGCCGTCCCCCGCGACCGGTGCCGCCTGCGTTTCTTCGTGAACGTCGAGCACAGCGAAGCCGACCTCGAACACTCCCTCGACCTTCTGGTGTGATCCATGACCTCGCACAGCAACGAGCCCATGCCCGCCACGGCCCCCGATGCGCCGCCCCCGGCCGGCCACGCGCCCGACGTCCTCGTCACCGGAGCCGGCGGATTCCTCGGCCGGCACCTGGTCCGCGGGCTGGCCGAGCGGGGCCACCGTGTCCGGGTCCTCGCCCGTCCCGGCAGCGACCGGTTGCCCTTCGCCGAAACGGCCGACGACGTCGTCACCGGATCACTGGAGGACCGCGAGAGCCTGCGCCGGGCCGCCGCCGGTGTCACCCACGTCTACAACTGCGCCGGCGTGTCGGCGGACTGGGGACCCTGGGAGGAGTTCCGCCGCGCCAACGTGGACGGTCCGCGCAACGTCGTGGAAGCCGCCCACCACGCCGGCTCGGTGGCCCGTGTGCTGCACGTCAGCACCACCGACGTGTACGGCTACCCCAAGGAACCCTGCGACGAGAGCCGGCCCCCGCGCGACATCGGACTGCCGTACAACCGCAGCAAGGTCCTCGGCGAGCGCGCGGTCCAGCAGGCGTCCGAGGCCACCGGGGTGCCGGTGACGATCGTCCGGCCGGTGTCCGTCTACGGGCCGGCCAGCAAGGACTTCGTCATCGAGATCGGCGGTCTGCTGCGGCAGAAGCAGATGATCTACATCAGGAAGGGCGAGGTGCCCGCCGGTCTGCTCTACGTGGACAACGCGGTCGACGCGATGATCGCGGCCGCGGGTTCGGAGCACACCGTGGGCCGCGCCTACAACCTGCGCGACCCGGACCGCACCACCTGGCGCGAGTACATCGAGGCACTCGCCGAGGGCATGGGCACCGGCACCCCGAAGCTGAGCCTGCCGACACCGCTGGCCACCGCACTCGCGGTCTGCTCCGAGGGGATGTACAAAGCGCTGCGCGTCAAGTCGAGGCCGGTGCTGACCCGGCACGCCGTCCACCTCTTCGACCGCGACCAGTCGTACGGGATCCACCGCGCCCAGGAGGACTTCGGGTTCAAGAGCGAGGTGGACTTCGCGGAAGGCATGCGCCGCACCCTCGCGTGGCTCGACTCGGACGAGGGGCACCGTCATGTCGCCCGGTGACCCGCTCACCCGGCGAGGCGGCTGGTTCCCCGAACCCGCCTCCGCCGGTGCGGACCGCGAGAGCACGGCCACGGGCCCGTACCTGGTGTGCCTGCCCTATGCGGGCGGCACCGCGTCGGTCTACCGCGACTGGCAGCGGGAGCTGGCGGACCTCGGCTGGCCCGGCCGAGTGGTGCCCGTGCTGCTGCCGGGCCGCGGGCCGCGCCTGCACGAGGCGGCGTACACCGCGATACGGCCGCTCGCGGAGGCCCTCGCCCAGGCCCTGATCTCCCGCGGGTTCACCTCGGACTACGCCCTGTTCGGTCACAGCATGGGAGCCCTGCTCGCCTACGAGGTGGCCCGTGCGCTGACCCTCGCCGGGGAGCGTGAGCCCCGGCACCTGTTCGTGTCCGGCAGCCGGGCGCCGCACCTCTACGGAGACCGCACGGATCACACCCTGAGCGACGACGCGCTGTTCCGGCTGGTCGACGACCTCGGCGGGCTCGGCCCCGAACCCTCCGTCGGCAGCGCCTACTTCACCCGCCGGCTGCCCGCGCTCCGGGCGGACCTGCGCGCCTGCGACGAGTACCGCTGGCGCCCGTCCACCCCGTTGTCGTGCCCGGTGACGGCCTTCTCCGGCGCCGGCGACCAACTGGCCCCGGAGTCCGCGGTGGAGGCCTGGCGCCCCTACACCGCCGGCTCCTTCCTCCGCCGCCACCTGGAGGGGGGCCACTTCTTCGTCAACGGTCCCGCGCGCTCCCGGCTGCTGCGCGAGGTGCGGGCCCAGCTCGGCACACCCCGCTCCGGCCCCGGCGACGACACACGGCCCCTCTTACCGGCAAGGAACGCAGCATGGACATACTGAGTCTCGCCCGGACCCTCCGCAACCGTGTGGAGGACCCGCTCACCGACATCCTCACGGCGGCCAAGCTCCTGGGCAATCCACGCATGCCGCTGCTGCTCGCGCTGTCGAAGGGAGTCATCGAGCCCGTCTACCGGGTGTCCTTCCTGGCCGCCGCCTCCGGCTCCGGGGTGCTCGCCTGCCTCGCCTACCGCCCCTGCGACGTGGCCTCCCTGGCCGACCGCCTCGGCATCCCGGCCGAGGACCGGGACCGCCTGCGCGCCTGGCTCGACCTGGGGGTACGGCTCGGCGATCTCAGCGTCACCGTGGAAGGCTGCTACCGGCCGGCCAGCATCCCGGCCAGGGCCCTGGCCGAGCCCGAGAACGACGCGATCGCGGCCATGCTCGAGGAGGTCGCCCGCTTCCATGTGCCCGCGCTCCTCGACGGCCCCGCCATGCTGCGCGACGGCCGGCGGTTCACCCTCGGGGACCAGGACGGTGCCGTCATCGCACGGTCCACCCGCGTCGTGCAGCCCTTCGTCGAGGAGGCGGTCTCGCGGACCCTCGGCCGCGGCCGCGAGCTGCGGCTGCTGGAGGTCGGCTGCGGCAGCGGCGTCCACGTGCGGTACGCGGCGGAGCTGAACCCGCGGCTGACCGCCGTCGCGATCGACCTGCAGAAGGAGGTCGCCGACCAGGCGGCCGACAACATGGCCGCCTGGGGACTCGCGGATCGCGTGGAGACCCGGCAGGGCGATCTGCGCACCCTCGAACTGGAGCCCCAGTTCGATCTTGTGACGATGCACAACAACATCTACTACTTCCCCGTGGCCGAGCGCGTCGAGGTGCTGCGCAGGGTCCGCTCGCTGCTCGCCCCGAACGGAAAGCTGCTGCTCACCACCGGCTGCCAGGGCGGCAACATCGCTCTGGACGTGCTGAACCTCTGGTTCACCAACGCCGACTTCGGCGGCCCCCTGCCCCGCGAGGCCGAACTCGTCGACCAGATGGAGCGGGCCGGCTTCGTCGACGTGGAGGCCACCCGGATCGTCCCGGGTGAGCAGTTCTGGTCCTTCGTGGGCACCAGCGTCCGCCCCGTGCGGTCCTGACCGCCCGTCCGGCCCGTCTCCCGGGGCCACCGACGGCAACCGGCCATCCGCCACACCCGGTCCTCCCCGACCGCCTCACATCCTTAGGGCACCCACCATGACCATCCACGCGCCCGGCACCGACTCCGTAACCTGGTCCGACCACCTCCTCCGCCTCGGCTCCGCACCCGGCGCCGACCCAGCGGTCCTCGGTGGAAAGGCGGCCCGGCTCGCCGACCTCGTGGCCGCCGGACTTCCGGTGCCGCCGGCCTTCTGCCTCACCACGACATTCTTCGACGCCTTCCTGGACGCGACGGACCTGGCCCGCGAGCTGCCCGGCCTGGACAGCCGCACCGCCCGTGAGCGGGTGCTCGCCACGGCGATGCCGGCCCCGATGGCCGAGGCCGTGCGCGCCGCGTACGCCGCGCTGGGGCGCCCTCGCGTGGCCGTGCGTTCGTCCGCCCTGAAGGAGGACTCCGCGACCCAGTCCTTCGCCGGCCAGCACGACACCGTTCTGGACGTGGCGGGCGAGGACGACCTCCTGGACGCGATCCTGCGGTGCTGGGCGTCGCTCTGGTCCGACCGGGCCGCCGCCTACCGCCAGGAGGGGGAACCGCCGGGCTCCATCGCGGTGGTGGTGCAGGAGATGGTGAACACCGACGTGAGCGGGGTCCTGTTCACGGTCGACCCGGTCGGCGCGCGACCGCACCGGATCGTCGTCGAGGCGTGCGTCGGCCTCGGCGAGGGCCTGGTCGCGGGCCGTGTCTCCAGCGACTACTTCATCGTGGACGACCGCAGCCTGGAGGTCGTCGAGGAACAGGTGCGCCACAAGGTCACCAAGTGCGCCCCGCTCGCCCCCGGCCGCATCGGCGTGACCAAGGTCGACGGCACGGCACGCACCGCGCCGTGCCTGACCCACGACCAGCTCGCCGAACTGGCGCGCCTGGCGCTGCGGGTGCGCGACCACTACGGCTGCGAGCAGGACATCGAGTGGGGCCTGCGCGACGGGGCCTTCCATCTGTTCCAGACCCGCCCCGTCACCACACGCCCGGCGGCCGAGCCGACCGTGCCGAGCCCGTACGTCTCACCGCAGCCCGAGCACATCGAGCAGGGCACCCTGTGGTCGCGCATGGACATCGGCGAGATCTTCGTCGGCCTCATGACACCGCTGGGACTCAGCTTCGCGAAGTACTACCAGCAGCACGTCCACCTGGACTGCACCTCCGCGCTCGGCGTGCGCACCACGGGGGACCCCGATCTGCCCATGGGGTACGTCCAGGGGCACGTCTACCTCAACATCTCCTACAGCGCGTACGCGATGCAGCAGGCGCTGCCCACCCGCGACCAGCGCCGGTTCACCGACCGTTTCGTGAGCGAGGACGTCGACACCACCCACTACGAGAACCCGTTCGGCACCTTTCCCTCCGGCATCCCGGACGCCCTGTCCGTCGCCTTCTGGGTCCGCACCACCGCCAACGAGATGGCACGGGCGGTGCCCCGGTCCAAGGAGATGGCCGACTCCCGGCTGTACGAGTTCGACCGGGCCCGCGGCCTGGACCTGACGCGGATGCCGCGCAGGGAACTGCACGCCGAACTCGACCGGCGGCTGAGCTACTTCCACGACATGCACGTGGGCTACATGCCGTACTACATCAACGCGTTCGGCTTCTACGGGGTGCTTGCCGAGCTGTGTTCGCGCTGGCTCGGCGAGGACGGCGCCAACCTGCAGAACCGCGTCAAGACGGACATGTCGAATCTGCGGACCGTCGGCTGCGCCAAGGAGATCTGGGCCATCGCGCAGGCCGCCAAGGAGCGGCCGGACGTGCTGAGGATCATCCAGGAGGAGCCGCTGGACGCCGTCGAGGACGCCCTGCGCGCGGACGAGGAGGGGCGCGCCTTCTGGGAACGGCACATGGAACCCTTCCTGCGCGCCAACGGCACCCGGGGCCCGCAGGAGATGGAGCTGTCCCACCCGCGTTGGGTGGACGACCCCTCGTACCTGTTCCAGATGATCCGGCGCTACGCGGCCGACGGCTTCTCGGCCGACGACATCCTGCAACGCGGCAGCAGCCACCACGACGACTCCCGTGCCGCCCTGGACCGTCTCCCGCTCCCGAAGCGGAAGGCGCTTCAGGGCGTCATCTCCCTGTACGAGGGGACGAGCGAACTGCGCGAGACCACCCGGATGTCGATGATCACGTCGATCTGGCTGGTGCGGGCCGTGGTCTACGAGGTAGGGCGCCGGCTGGTGGCGGCCGGTGTGCTCAAGTCCCTGGACGAGGTCATGTACCTCGACTTCGAGGATGTGCGCCGCTACCTCGCCGGCGGTGCCGCGGAGACGGTGGCGTTCGACCGCGCCCGGATCGAGGCGGCACGCCGGCAGCACGAGTACAACAAGCGGCTGCCGGAACCGCCGCTCACCTTCATCGGCCACCACGACCCGGCCACCGCCGTACGGCCGGTGCCGGACGGGGAGATCCTCGAGGGCCTCGGCTCCAGCCCCGGACGGGTGGTGGGCCGGGCCCGCATCGTGGAGGACCTGGTCTGGCAGGCGGACGAGTTCGAGGCGGGGGAGATCCTCGTCACCCGTTTCACGGACGCCACCTGGACCCCGCTGTTCGCCATCGCGGGCGGTGTCGTCACCGACATCGGCTCGATGCTCTCGCACAGCTCGATCGTGGCCCGGGAGTTCAACGTGCCGTCGGTGGTGAACACCAAGCACGCGACCCAGGTCATCCGGACCGGAGACCTGATCGTCGTCGACGGCGACGCCGGAACGGTCGAGGTCGCCGAATCCACCGGCTCCTGACGGCGGTTTTGCACGGGGCCGCGGTACATCGCCGGCCGGAGGGCCGCGCCCGGAGCGGCCGGTGACAGACGAAGAGACAGGAAAGGGCGAAGAGCCAGACCGCAGGACGATGCCCGCCGCCGCGTCGGCGGGCCGGTGAGGAGAGACGGATGATCCCTGATCTGTGGTACCCGATCGCGATTTCCACGGACGTCACCAAGAAGAAGCCCACGGGCCTGCGCCGCCTGGGCATGGAACTGGTGCTCTGGCGCGACCTGGACGACAGGATCGTGGTCCAGGACGCGCGCTGCCCGCACAAGGGGGCCAATCTGGGCGACGGCCGCATGAAGGGCAACACGGTCGAATGCCCGTACCACGGCTTCCTGTTCAACGCCGAGGGCGCGTGCACGCTGACCCCGGCCATGGGCAGGGGCGCCCGCATACCCGGCTCGCTGAAGATCCGTTCGTACCCGGCCCAGGAGAGGTACGGCCTCATCTGGATGTGGTGGGGCGACGACCGTCCGGAGAGTGAGCGTCCGGACATCATCGCGCCCACGGAGATCAAGGAGAACGACAAGCTCTACTCCACGATTTCGTGGGAGAAGCCGGTCCACTACACCCGGTACATCGAGAGCGTCCAGGAGTTCTACCACGTCACCTATGTGCACCGGGATCACTGGCTGAACTACCTGGACTTCAACTTCCTGTACGGGACGCTCGCCAAACTCGGCCTGGACGGAAAGCAGAACTTCCTCAAGGCCACCATGATCCACAACCACCATGTGGAGACGGACGACGACGGAATGACCTTCCGCTACTCGTTCGACCACGGCGAGGAGGACGATCCGGGCAAGAGCATCCACTACGTGATCACGTTCTCGTTCCCGTGCATGGTGCACGTGCAGACCGAGGCGTTCGAGACGACGTCGTGGTTCATGCCGGTGGACGAGGAGCACACCCAGCACATCTTCCGCGTGTACGAGTTCCCGCAGCTGAAGCCCTTCCTGCGGCTCGAGTCGCTGCGGCGCATGATGTCCACGCTCCAGGTGTATCTGGAGAAGTACGTCCAGGATCCGCAGGACTACAAGATCATGGCGAAGCAGGAACCCCGGGTCAGTGGTGGCGGCGTCAACAAGTTCATCCCGGTGGACGAGATGAACGCCAAGTTCATCAAGACCCGCGCCCGGCTCCTGCGGGAAGCCAGGGAACGCCGCAACGAGGCGGTCCACGACAGCGGCGACGGCATGGTCGGCGGTCTGGACATGGCCGAGGACGAGGACGCGCCGACGGCACCGGCCGCGCGCCGTGACATGCCCTCGGCCGGCAGACGGCGCGCGGGTGCCGGCCGCCCGTCGGTGAACGGCAACGGCAACGGCGTCCGGAAGGGCCGCTCCGGCGCTGCCCTGCCGCCGGGCGAGGAGGTCGCGAACCGGTCGGGGACCGGGGCCAAGTGAGCCTTCGGCAGGACGGATCACCCGAGGAAGACGGCGAGCGTGACAGGAGACGCAATGTCCATCGAAGAGGACTCGGCCCCGGGCGCCCGGAACCGCGACGGGCAGCGGACCGAGACGTCCGCACCCGGCGCCGGGACGGAGAGCAAGGACCCCTCCTTCGTCATGGAAGTCGTACAACAGCTGCTGGCCGAAGGAATGGACCTGTTCGGCCGGCTGGCCTCGGAGGACGGCGCGGTCGACGACTTCGGGTTCGACCCCGACCTGGTCGACGGTGCGCTGCTTCCGTTGCTCCGCCCGCTGTACGAGAAGTACTTCCGGGTCGAGGCGGAGGGCCTGGAGCACGTGCCGGACGACGGCGGCGCCCTGGTGGTGGCCAATCACTCCGGGACCCTGCCGGTGGACGCGCTCATGCTTCAGGTGGCGCTGCGCGAGAAGCACCCCGCCCGGCGTGCGGTGCGGATGCTCGCCGCCGACCTCGCGTTCGACTTCCCGGTGCTGCGCGACCTGACCCGCAAGCTGGGCCATGTGCGCGCCTGCCCGGAGAACGCTCTGCGGCTGCTCTCCGACGGTGAACTCGTGGGCGTGATGCCGGAAGGCTACAAGGGGCTCGGCAAGCCCTACGAGGAGCGCTACCGCCTGCAGCGCTTCGGCCGGGGCGGCTTCGCGGCCGTGGCGCTGCGCACGGGGCGCCCGATCGTTCCGTGCTCCGTAGTCGGCGCCGAGGAGATCTACCCGATGATCGGCGAGTCACGCACCCTCGCGCGGCTGCTGAACCTGCCGTACTTCCCGATCACCCCCACCTTCCCCCTGCTCGGGGTGCTGGGCCTGGTGCCGCTGCCGACCAAGTGGACGCTCCGGTTCGAACCGCCGGTGCACACCGACATGTTCCCGCCGGACGCGGCGGACGACCCGCTGGTGGTGGAGAAGCTCGCCGGCGAGGTGAAGGACACGATCCAGCACCGGCTGAGCGAGACGGTGCGGCACCGCGGTTCGGTCTTCCGCTGAGACGTGTCCCGCGTGGTGGGGCCCCGGGCCGCGGCCCGGGGCCCCACCACGTGCGCGGGCCGTGCGCTACTGCGCCCGCTCCCGCACCACCCGTGCGATGTCCAGGGACCGCACCATCCGTACCGCGGGGATCTGCGACAGCAGCGACGCCCCCAGCACGGCGACGGCGGCGAGCAGGAGGGAGGACCAGCCCAGGGTGAGCTCCATGGAGAACATGTCGCTGTTGAAGGACTGGATGGACGCCCAGGCGGCCCCCGCCCCGGCGAGCAGCCCGAAGGGCGTCGCGATCGCGGTGGCCGTCAGATTCTCGACCGCGAGGATCCCCGCGATACGCCGCAGCGGTACGCCCGCGGCACTCAGCGTCGCCAGCTCGGAGGTCCGTTCCGCGACGTTGACGGTCATGGTCACGTAGATGACGGTCAGCGCGAGCACCGCACCGAGCGCCAGCATGACACCCACGAAGATCCAGAACAGCTTGAGGAAGCTGTCGAACTGGCGCTTGACCGCTTGCGCGTCCGCATAGGCCACCACACCCGTCATCCCGGTGATCTCCGATCGCACCTGGTCACGTGCCGAGGTGCCGGTGCCCGGCGTGAAACGCACCTCGTAGGTGCCGGGCTCGGCGCCGGTCAGCGACCGGACGGTCTCCGGCGTTCCGTAGAGCGCGGTGCCGAGCGGTTCGTCCAGGAGCCCGACCAGGCGCACCTCCGTACTGCGGCCGGCGCTGCTCACGGTCACGGTGTCGCCGACCGACACACCCAGCTTGTCGGCGAGCGGCTCGCCCCCGAGGATGCCCTCGTCCGGCAGCTTCTCGCTGCCGCCGTCAGCACCGCGGAAACCGTGCATCCGGGTGTCCGGGCGGTAGCCGGTCAGCGAGGTCCGGTACGAGCGGCCGTCCGCGCCGACCGACACCGGGGCCGTCGTGACCCGCTCCACCTCGGCGACGTGGTCCACCGCGCCCAGCGCCTGCGTCAGGTCCGGTGCGCCGGGGGCGGCGGTGATCGTGGCGTCCTGCCGCTGCACCTCGTTGAACTGCGTGTCCATCATCGACCGCATGCTGGCGAGCAGCCCGACGGACGACAGCACCACGACGAGAGCGAGCAGGGTGCCGGTCATCGTGGCCACCGTCCGCCGCCTGCTGCGGGTCAGTTCACGCAGCGCGAGACGGCCGATCACCGGCACGCGCCGGGCACGTGCCACCGCGCGGCTCCACGGTCCCGGTGGCTTCAGGGTGCCCCCGTCGCCCCGCATGGCCTCCGCGGGGGCGGCCCGGGACGCCGCGAGCGCCGGAGCGATTCCGCCGGCCAGGCCGACCACCACGCCGAACAGCACGCCCAGCACCAGGGTGAGCGGCCGCCCCTCGACCACGGTGTCCGGAATGCTGAGCCCCTCGGTGTAGGCGTGGGTCAGCCCCGAGGTGGCGAGGGCGCCCAGGCCGGCACCGGCCACCGCGCCCGCCGTGCCGGCGATGAGCCCGTGCCCGAGATAGTGCCGTACGACCACGGCGCGCGGCGCACCCGCGGCGAGGAAGGTCGCGATCACCTTGCGCTCGGACAGCACCAGGCGGGTGATCAGGACGTAGGCGGCGATGGCGGCCGCCGTGAGGAACAGCATCGGGAAGAGCACGGCCAGTTGCTGGAAGCCCTTGAGGTCCTCGTGCAACACGGCGTTGGACGCCTGGTCGTCGGCCTCGGTGACATCGGTGGCCCCGGCCCGGCGCAACGCGTCGGCCGCCTTCGCGAGATCGTCGTCGGAGGCGGAGTCCTTCATCCGTACCAGGGTCTGCAGGCCCGCGTCCGGGCCCGCCAGCTCGCGGGCCGTCGCCTCGGGGGCGAAGACGACCGCGAAGGAGTGCGGGTCGGACAGGGCTTCCTGCCGGTTGCGCGCGGGCCACAGGTACTCGGGGGACACCACGACGCCGCGCACGGTGAGCGTGCGCCAGTCGTGGCCGTCGAAGGCCCGCAGATGGTCACCCGGTCCGAGGCCGAAGGTGTCCGCGGCGTGCGTCTCCAGCAGCACGCCGTCGGGCGCGTCGGCGCTCAGGGCCCTGCCGGACTTGAGGTCGACGGCATTGACCGGGGGCTGCCCGGTGGCCGGCATGCCCACCACCCGCCCGAGCAGTTTGTCCTTGCCGAGGCGAACGGGCAGATCCTGCTGGGTGCGGTTGGCCACGGCACTCACGCCGGGGGCCTTCCGCGCGGCGTCGGCGGTGCGTTGCGCGTCGCCGCCGGAGGCGGTCAGGTCGGCGAAGTCCAGCCGCTCATAACTGCGCTTGTAGGAGGTGTCCAGATTGCGGAAGGCGTCGTAGCTGGCGATGAACAGCAGCACACCGACCATGACGGTGATCGCGATCGCGATGAACTGCGGCAGCCTGCGGCGCAGGTCACGACGCGTCTTGGCGAGGAGGATGCCGTGCACGCCTGTCACCAGCCCACGGAAACGGCGTCGGCGGGCGTCGCGTTCTTCTCCATGGACGAGATGTTGCCGTCCCTCATGGTGATGACGCGGTGCGCGATGGCGGCGACCGCGGCGTTGTGGGTCACCATCAGCACGGTGCGGCCCTGCCGGTTGGTCTCCTGCAGGAGCTTCAGGACCGACCTGCCGGTGGCCTGGTCCAGGGCGCCCGTGGGCTCGTCGGCCAGCAGCAGGTCGGGGTCCGTGGCCAGGGAGCGGGCGATGGAGACCCGTTGCTGCTGGCCGCCGGAGAGCTGGGCGGGGAAGTGGTCCATGCGCTCGGTCAGTCCGACGGCCGCGAGCAGTTCGGGCACCCGGCGGCGGTCGCCGCGGCCGGTGAGCTCGATCATCACCTCGACGTTCTCGCGTGCGGTCAGGGTGGGCACCAGGTTGAAGAACTGGAACACGAATCCGATCCGGTCCCGGCGGAAACCGACCAACTCCCGTGGCGGGCGGCCGGTCAGGTCGACCCCTGCGACCTGGATCTCTCCGCCGTCGGCGCTCTCGATGCCGCCGATCACGTTGAGCAGTGTGGTCTTGCCGGAGCCGCTGGGGCCGAGCACGACCACCATCTCGCCGGGCTCGATCTCCAGGTCGACGCCGCCGAGCGCGGTGAGTGCGGTCTCACCGCTTCCGTAAGTCTTGGTCACTGAACGCAGGCGCACGCTTCCGCGTGGCGCCGTCACTTCTGCCATCGGTCTCTCCTCGGAGATTCGGCGATGGCGCGGTGTCCTCGGCGGCCGGGGTGCCGTCGGCGACACGCGTCATCATTCAGCGGATTCGGGGGAGTTCGGTGCCATGGGGTCCACGCCGGCGGATTCGGGGGAGTTCGCCGCCGTGGGCTCGACGCCGGCCATCCGGAAAAGAGGGCCGGTCAGGGATGCGGCGCGCAGCTCGGGGTCGAGCATGCGGTGCAGCACCAGGCCGTCGAGGGCGGCGCTCAGCACGACGGCGGTGGCCTCGGCGTCTTCGACGCCCTGGGCACGGAGCCACTGACCGGTGGCCGCGCGATACTCCCGCAGCAGCGTCGACACCTCGACACGCAGCCGTTCGACCCGGGTGGCGGCGAGCAGGGTCTCGCTCATCAGCACCGTCAGCGGATCGTCCGCGGTGTACTGCCCGACGACCTTCAGCATGTCGCTCAGCCCGGTCGGCGTGTCATGGCCGTCGAACAGGGCGACCACCCGCCTCAGTTCCCGCCGGATCGTGTCGAGGGCCGCTTCCACGAGCAGGTTGGTGACGGTGCCGAAGTGGTAGTGCACCACTCCGGGCCGCACACCGGCCCGCTCGGCCATCTTCCGGGTGGTGGCGGCGCCCCAGCCTTCCTCCACGATCAGTTGCACCGCGGCCTCGAGCAGGCTTGCCCTGGTCTGCTGGCCTCGGGCGGCGGAATCCGTCGTCATGATCGCGCTTTCCTCCATCTGCTTCGACGATCCTGTGACCGATCCGGACTGTAGGCCTCGGCGTCTCCCGAACAATTTGAACTATCGCCTTGGACAATCGCCTTGGACCATCGACCAAGTCGATACCCCCAAGGTAGCAGCCGGTTCGCGGAGCACTAGGGGACGTCGATCGGGTGTGCTACGTTGTCGCCACGAACTTGGACGTTCGACCAAGACGATCGGCCAAACCGATGCGTGCCACCCCGGCGGCCGCGTCGGGCGCAGGTCGAGGCCCGGGCTCTGTCGGGCCTCACCCCTTCACCCCCCGGCACTGACGGCCGGTCCACGAGCCACGGCCCTTCGACTGCGGGAGAAGAACCATGGAAGTCGTCAAGAAGGTGCAACCGCCGTCCGGGCCGCTCGGTTTGCTGCTCCGGCTGCCGGTCCACTTCTACAACGCCGGCCTCGGATGGCTGTTCGGGAACCGCATGCTGCTGATCAATCACGTGGGCCGGGTCACCGGAAAGCAGCGCCAGGTCGTGCTCGAACTCATCGAGCACGACCGCGAGAAGGGCCGCTACGTGGTCGCCTCCGGCTGGGGGCACAAGGCGGCCTGGTATCGCAATCTCCTGCACACCCCGGATGTCACGATCAAGGTCGGCAACCGCAGCATCCCGGTCACGGCGGTGCCGATGCCGCCGGAGGAGGCGATCGACTTCATGGAGGCCTACTACTGGCGCAACCGGCACATGGCCAAGCGCCTGCTGCCCCACCTCTACGGCTACTCGGTGGACGGCTCGCGGGCGGACTTCCGGGAAGTGGCGGAAAACGTACCCGTGATGACGCTCGTCACGCGCGCCTGACACACCGCACCTCCGCCTCCCGCGCGAGGCCCCTTCGACCGCTGCCCCGGAGCGACCATCCCCCCGCCACCGGGGCAGCCCCCGATGACGTCCGCTCAGGTCGACCCATCGGGAGCCGCCTCTTGGATTCGAACCCGAGTCACGCATGACGAGGGCACCTCGCCGCAGGCCACGCTCATGCTCGCCGCCGGCATCGACTGGCCAAAGCTGCCCCGAGCAACGCAAAACCCCGGTCACGTTCAATGTGACCTGGGCTTTTTTCAGAGCCGCCTTCGGGATTCGAACCCAAGACCTACGCATTACGAGACCGTAAGGGATCATGCTGCCTCGTACCAGCTGGTACTGCCTGATGCCGTCCTGTCTGATCAGAGCGGCTGCGGTGTCCTGAAACGAGGTCGTCCGGGAATCCTGGCTCGGGCCGCTCGCCGCTGCCCAAGCCCGGCAACCGTCGACGGTGACGCGATCATCGGAACCGCCGACGAAGAGTCCCATGTGCCGGTGACCGGAATGGGGATCCCCCAGGGACGACGGAGGAAGTCGGCGTTCGGGATCGTTCTCCTCGGGCGCTGTCGCCGGATCAGGCACGGGTGAGGTCGGACAGGAGTGCGGGCAGGAGGCGTTCCTCCATGACCGTGCTGCCCGACGCCTCCATCGCGAGGGCCAGTCCGGGGTCCCAGGGGCTGGCCGCGGGCGGTCCCGCGAGTCGCGTGGACCCACCCTCCCGGAGGGCTGCTGTGTAGTCGGCGGCCGTCATCCGCCAGGGGTGGGCACCGTGTCGGGCCATGGCGTTCGCGGTGATCCGCAGGCCGGCCCAGTCGAAGTCGGCGCGCCAGTGCAGCCGGGACCCCGCGCGTACGGCGTCGCCGAGCAGTTTGTGGCAGGCCGCGGACGGGACGCCCTCGGTGCAGACAAGGGCGGCGCCGGTGTCCTGCAGTTCGCCGGCGGCGGCGCGCAGGACGGCCGGGTTCTCGCAGACGAAGATGGTGCGGGCGGCGGGGACGACGGGGTCGGTGGCGAGCTGGTGGAGGGTGAGCCGGAAAGGGATGCCGAAGCCGGCGGCGTCACGCAGCCAGTCGCAGACGACGGTGTCGCCGTCGGCACCGATGTTGAGGACGAGCACTTGGCTGGCGAGGTCGTCCGCGATGGCGCCGGCGCTCTCCCACAGGGCGCGCCGCCCGGCCCGGTCGGGCGGTACCTCCGAGCCGCCGCCGGTGCGCTGGGCGAGGGCCCGCAGGACGAGCTGTTCCAGCGGGGCGCCGGACACGAGGGCCTTGGTGTCGCCGGTGGCCCACTCGGCGAGGACCGGGAGCGGCAGGACGCCGGGAACCCGCTTCGGGGAGCCCGCAGGGCGGTCCCCGTCACCGGTCAGCCCTTCCAGGACACGTACCGCCGCGTCGAGGAGCGGCGCGTCCCCCCGACGTACGAGACGGGTGAGCGTGCCGTCCGCGACGATCCGGTCCAGCCAGGCGGCGAACCATCCCAGCCCGGCGAGCCGACTGGAGTGGGCCGACTTCAGGGCGTCGTCGCGGCGTGCCTCCTCTTCGGCCCGTTCGGCGGGCCGGTCACGCAGCGGCCCGTGGAGACGGCCGAGGGTCTGGAGGAGACCGGTGCCGTACCGGTCGTGCAGATACCCGTCCAGATCACTCAGGGGTACGGCGAGGCGCTTGGCGGTCTCGGGCCGGTAGCGGCCGGTGATCCCGATGACGGTGCGGCGCTCGGCCTCGCTGGGTGTCGCGAGCCCGATGTCGCCGTCGAGCGCGCCTCCGGTGCGCTCCAGCCTGCGGCGGGCGACGGCCAGCAGCCGGGTCCATCCCTCGCCCCGCAACTCGTCGTAGGCCGACGGCTCGCGCTCAGTGGACAACCGCGGCCTCCTCGGGCGTCGGGACGCGCCGGGTGCCGGGCGAGCCGAGGGCGGCGGTGAGGTCCCCGGTGTCGTCGGCGAGGAGCCGGGCACCGTCCCAGACGAGCAGCAGGGCGGAGACGGTGTGGTCGACGGCGGTGTGCGCGAGGTCGTAGTGGGCGGCGGCGGACACGGAGGCGTGGGCGGCCCACAGGTCGTAGCCGGTCATGAACAGGTCGAGGTCGAACTGGGCGGCCAGCGACATGAGTTCGCCGCGCCCGGTGTCGTCCACGCCCGCGAAGGCCTCGTCGAGGGCGAGCAGGCGCGGGGCGTGCGGGTCGGCGGAGTTGAGCATGGCGTGCGCGGCGGCGAACAGCGGCAGGTGCAGCGACACGGACTGCTCGCCGCCCGACAGGCGGCTGTGCCGGGCGCGGGTGAGCCGCTCCTCGCTCTTGTCGGGGCGTACGAGCTGGAACGCGAAGTGCCGCCAGCACCGGTAGTCGAGGACCTCGGCGAGCAGTTCGCGGTAGGGCTGGTCGCGGTGGCGGGCGCGGGCGGTCTTGATCTGCGCGGCGAAGTGCGTGCGCACCCTGGCGAGACCGTCGGGGCCGAGGCGGGCGGCGTCGGCGTCGAGGAGGGAGCAGACGGCGCGCTGCTCGTCGTCGAGATGGTCGGCGAGCAGCCAGCTCACCCCGACCGTCGTCCCCGATGACATCGTCCGCTTGCGCATGTCGGTGTTCATCCGCCGGATCAGGTCACGGGCGTCGACGGTGCGGTCGTGGATCTGCTGGGCGAGCCGGGTGAGCAGGGCGTCCTCCAGGATGCGCTGCTCGGACTCGGAGAGCAGTTCCGCCTGGTCTCGGCGGTGGGAGGAGATCTTCTGGGCGAAGGCGGCGACGGGCAACGGCCCCTCCTCGTCGGCCACGCGCACGAGGATGACGCCGTCGGAGCCGTCCCATTCGGGCCGGTAGTCCTGTCCGGCGGCGGCGAGCTGCGCCTGCAGGTCGTCCAGGGCCCTGGTGAGCCGGGTGACGGACTGCTTGAGGCTGGTCTCCGTGGGGGTGAGGTCGCGGGTCGCGGCCAGGACCGCCTCGTGTACGGCGGCCACGGCCGGCGGGAGTGCCTCGCCGGTCCAGTCGGCCTCCTGGGCGGGCCAGGCGAGGCCGGGCGGGCAGCGCAGGATGTCGAGGAGCTCGCGGGCGGCGTACGGGCGCAGACCACGGGCGGTGTCCTTCTCCTCCGCCGCGGCGACCGCGCCGGCTTCGGCGGCGGCCGTACGGCGGGCCTCGGCCGCGGCGGTGTCCGCGATCGCGGCGTGCTGGGCGGTGCGGGCCTCCTCGGCCTCCCGGACCAGGGCGTCGATCCCGTCCTCGGCCTCCTGCACCTGCCGCATCACCTCCTGCGCCTCGGCCCCGACCGCCGCTTGGAGGGCGTCGAGTCCTGCGGCCTCCTCGGCATGCCGGCGGCGCGCCGCACGTTCGGTGTCCGCCGCCGCCTCCTCGTCCTCGGCGGCGGCGGTGAGCCGGTCGGCGCCCGCCTGGGCGGCCTCGGTCTGGCGGGCGTGTTCGCGACGGCGGGCGGCGAGTTCGCGGACCGCCGCCTCGAAGGCGCGGGTGGCGGTCTCCACGGCGTCGACGCGCTCGGTCTCGATGCCGTGCTCGGCGGCGGTACGGCGCAGGGCGCGCTCGGCGACCGAACAGGCGGCCACCGACTCGTCGTACGAGCCCTGGGCCGCGTCGGCGGCGTCACGGGTGGCGCGCAGCCGCGCCGCGGCCCGGTCGAGTTCGCGCAGGGCCTGCGTGATGCCGGTGGTGCGGGGCAGCGCGGCGCGGGCGGCGGCGTACGCGTCGAGGGCCGCGTCCGTACGGGTCCGCACGCGCCCCAACTCGTCGAGTTCGGCGGCCAGTTCGGCCAGCAGCGCCTCGCAGGCGGCGATCCGGGCGGCGCGCCGACGGGCGCGGGCAGTCGCGCCGACGTACTCGGCGTGCTCCTTGGTGTGGGCGCCGACCAGGACACCGGCCGCGTACCGGCCGTCCGGACCGATCTGCGGGGTCCCGGTGTCGAGGTCGCCGGTGACGGCGACCGAGCGCAGTACGGCGGTGATGCGGGCGGCCGGGATCGCGGCGTCACCCGCAGGGGTCTCGGGGACCTCGGGTCGCAGGAGGTCGGCGAGGCTCGGGCCGTTCACTGGGGCACCGGCCCGGAGGTAGCCCTCGCTGTGCCCGGCCGCCACGGGGATGTCCTCGGCGGTGACCAGGGCGTCGAGGAGGCCGGACGCCTCCAACGCCGCTTCCAGATCCGCACATTGACGATCAGCCAGGTCGCTTTCGAAAGCGACGAGTCGCCACAGGGGCACACCGTCACCGGACGCCCTCTCGGCGGTTCGGCCACGGGCCGGGGGCGGGGCGTCGTCGTACTCGGCCGCGATCCGGTCGCGTTCGGCCTCCGTGTCGGCGCGGCGGCGCTCGACATCCGTGCGCCGGGCGCGCAGGGCGGCGAGGGTGTCGCGCAGTTCCTGTACGGCGGGAGCGGTGGCCTCGGTGAAGGCGTCGGCGAGCGTGACCGCGTCGGCCTCTCCGGTGAGTTCGAGGGCTTCGGCGAGCCGGCTGGCATCCTCCTCGGCCAGCAGCGTGCCGTGTGCTTCCGTCCACCGGCCGAGCGCTGTGCAGGCCTCTTCGCGGGCGGATTCGAGGGCCGCCTCGGCAACCGTCTCGGCGGTTTCGGCCGCGGCGACGGCCTCCTGCGCGCGGTCGAGGGAGACCCGGGCGAGGTCGCGGGTCTGCTCGGCGCCGCGTGCCGTCTGCTGGGCGGCGCGCACGGCCCGGACGCCCTCGTGGCGGGCGGCGGCAAGCACGGATGAGCGTTCGGTGAGGCGGGCGGGCTCGGCGTCGGCCGGGGTCCAGGGGAGGCCGGCGGTGTGGGCGTGGTCGGCGACGGTGGCGGCATCGCGGGAGACGGCGGCGTCGAGTTCGGCGGCGATCCGGGCGGCGTGTTCGGCCTCGGCGCGGGCGCGGCCGGTGGCTGCCGTACGGCGCTCACGCTCGGCGGTCGCCTGCCGGGCGGTCTGCTCGCAGGTACGCACCAGCCGCTCCAGGTCGGCCAGTTGCTCGACGGCCTGGTAGGCGGCGGAGGAACGCAGCTGGTCGAGGCGGGCGCGCTGGGCGGCGAGCGAGGCATCGGCCGACTCGGCGCGCGTCTCGGCGGCGGCCTGCGCCTCGCGGGCCGCCGTCAGGTCCGCTGCGGCGGTGCGCAGGGCGGCGGCGCGCTCGGCGGTCTCGGCGCGGCGGGCGGTGAGCCGGTCCGCGGCGGCGCGGGCGTGGACCCGCAGATAGGTGGAGTAGCTCGCGAGGAAGGCGCGGGTGGCGTCGTCGGCGGCGGCCAGGCCCTCCAGGGTGCGCTGCACGGACTCCATGTCGTCGAAGGAACGGGCCGCCTCGGCGATCAGGTCGTCGTCGAGCGGGCGCAGGCCGGCGGTGAGGGTGTCGGAGAGCTTGGCCGGGTCGAGGTTCTTGGCGAGCTGCGGGCGGCGCAACGTGAGGATCAGGGTGAGCAGTTGCTCGTAGCGCTCCGGACCGAGGCCGAACAGGCGCCGGTCGACGGCGGCGCGGTAGTCGGCCGTGGAGACGATCAGCTCGCGTCCGAGTTCGGCGGCGAGCTGCTTCTTCGTCATCGGCCGGTCGTCGGGGGTGAGGAGGGAGAAGTCCTCGCCGACCCGGCCGTCGGCGACGAAGTGCCAGCGGGCCGGCGTGTCGCGGTGCCGCTGTGCGTGCAGCCCGATGCCGCAGGTGACGGCTTCCCCGGTCTCCCGGTGGGTGAACTCGATCCAGACATAGCCGAGCGCGCTGTCCTGCCCGCGGAAGAGCAGGTTGGACTTCATCGTGCGGTCCTCGGCGGCGAACGGGTTGAGCCGCTTGGGGTCGATGCGCCCGTCGAGGACGAACGGGAACAGCACTTCCAGCGCCTTGGTCTTGCCGGACCCGTTGGGGCCGCGCAGCACCAGCCAACCGCCCGCGAAGGAGAACTCCTCGTCCCGGTAGTCCCACAGGTTGATGATCCCGGCGCGGGTGGGGACGTAGCGGGCTGCCGGTGGGGGGGCGGGAGTGCTCACGGAGTCGCGTCCTTGGCGGTTTCGTCGTCGAACAGGGCGGTCTGGGCGGGTGGTTGGGGGGCCGTACGGGTCTTCACCCGGGCGGTGACCCCTCGGTAACGGGCGAGCAGAGGCAGCGCGAGGGCCCCGCCGTCGACCCGAACGATCAGCGACATGGCGGCCAGCAGGTCGAGAGCCTGGTCGAGCAGCCGGTCCGGGTCGCCGCGCAGATCGGCGGCGAAGCCCGCGCCGTACTCGCCGATGATCTCCTTGAGCCTGCCCCGGAGCCAGGAGTCCGTGACGAAGGGGTACCGGGTCTCGCCCGGCTCGTGATCCGCGTCGACGGCCGTCTCGTACGCCGACTCCTCATCGGGCTCGGCGAGTTCGGCGAGTCCGGTGAGTTCGGCGACCGTCCCACGCGACGGCAGCGCGCCATCGATCCGCCGGGCGCGGGCCGCGAGGCGTTCGGCGGCCGTGGGTGCGGGCAGCAGTTCGAGAGCGTGCCGTCCGGAGCGCTGCACGGCGGCACTGATCCGGGCGGCGAGGAGCAGCGCGGCCTGCGCGACGGTTCCGCCGCCGGGGAAGCGGAGGTCGGACAGCCTGCCGGAGGTGTCGACGAGCGCCACGCCCTCCGCCCGCCGCTCCACCGACAGCCCGGTCAGCCGCTCCAGGTCCTCGGCGAGAGCGGGCGCCCGCAACTGGCCCAGGAGTTCGGTGTCGGCGTCGGCGTAGTACGCGACCGGGTTCTCCAGCACCAGGCGGCGGGCGCGGCGGGCCTGGTCGCGGCGCTGAGCGGCACGGCCTGCGGACAGTCCCAGCGCGCCGGAGGAGTCCAGCAGCGCGGTGACCGAGGTCAGATGCTGCAGGACCCGGGTCGGGTGGTGGACGGCGAGGAGGACCTCGCGGTCGATGTCGTACAGGGCCTCGGCGCGCTCGGGATCGCCTGCCCAGGCGGTGGCGGAGCCGTCGGCGAGGGTGAGCGCGCCGCGTTCGGTGAGCCAGGTGACGGCGTCGACGTAGGCGTCCCGGTCGGGTTTGCGGGCGGTGTCGAGGCCGAGTCCGTCGATGCGTACGGCGTCGGCGGCGACCGCGTCGGCCAGTTCACCGAGCGCCACCTGCGCGCCGTGGCGGCCGAGGGCCGCGAGGGTGAGGACGAGGTAGGCGTAGCGGCGGCGGTCGAAGGGGCGTCCCGCGCGGGTGAGGGCCGGGCGGGTGGTGTCCAGGCCGTCCTGGGCGCGCTGGAGCCGGACGGTGTCGGCGGTGGTGACGAGCCGGTACCCGAGCACCTCCATCAGGTCGGTGCGCAGCTGATCGGCCCAGCGGCGCACGGTCGCCAGCGCCGCCTTGTCCGGGTACGCGGGCGTGACCAGGGGGTGTCGCAGGACGAGCCGTACCGCCTTCTGGTAGTCGGCGAGTTCGAGCGCGGAGACGCCCTCGGCAACACGGCTCATACGACGGCCTCGCTCATGGGGTGACCTCCAGGCGCAGCCCGTCGAGATGGAGACGGCCGCGCACGGTGTCGACGGTGGTGAAGCCCTCGGCGGGGGTGAGGGTGAGCCGTACCCCGTGGGCAGAGCCGGAGGCTGCGGTGACACGGCGGCTGGCGGGGACACGGGCGGCGAGCGTCACGTCCAGCAGGGCGAGCAGTGCCCGCGTCTCCGGCTCGTCGAGCGTCCGGCCGTACACGCCGTCCGACGCGAGGGAGTTCGCGGCACTGCGGCGCTCGGCCTGTTCCTTGAGCTGGCCGGCGCGCAGCAGCGCTCGCCGGTCGTCGTCGCGCTCGATGCGGCCGGGGCCGTGCAGGGAGGGGGTGCGGCCGGACTGGACCAGGGTGCGGGCGAGTTCGACCGGCTCGGCCTCCCACCAGGACGTACGGGACGGGATCCGCTCGGGGTCGGCGTACGGGACGGCGATGTGGCGGGGTGCGCCGAGCCCGAAGACCGCCTGGAACAGGGCGTGCGCGTCCTCGTCGCTCTCGCAGGAGGTGAACCACTGGGCGAGATGGCGCAGTTGGCTCTCCCGGCTCACCCCGCCCCGGCGCGCCTCGGTGACCCGGCGCAGCAGGGCGAGGACGGAGCGGATCGCGGTGACGGTGGCGTCCTGCAGCCGCTCGGTCTCACTGTGCTCGCGCTCCGCGAACCAGTGGACGATGCCGTCCCACCGGTGCCGCCAGTCCGCGAGGCGCTCGGCGGGGCTGCGGAAGAGCCGTTCGTCGGCCTCGGCCGCGTACTCGATCATCCGGTCCACGCCGGTGGCCGCGGCCTTCTCGACCGCCTCGGCCAACAGCGGTGCGTAGCGCCCGATTTCGGCGGTGAACTCCCGCATGTGCGCGAGGAGCGTGTCCTTGTGGGCGAGGAACACCTCGGGCCGGGTGTCGTTGGTCCGGGCCAGATCGCCCAGCATGAGGTAGAAGCGGGCGGCGCGCTGCGCCATCTCGTTCAGCACCGAGTCGAGACGGCCCAGCTTGCGGTACACCTCCTCGCCGTCGCCCGCCGTGTTGGCCTCGGCCAGCGCGCGCAGGTCGCCGAGGATGTCGGGGAAGACGAGACGGGAGAGCTGTGCGTCCTCCAGACTCGCCCCGAGCACGTCCTCCACGGCCCGGTACGCCCGGTACCCGGCCTGGGTGAACTGGTACACGTAGTGCCGGTTGCGGTACTCGGCGAGGTTCGCGGCGCGTGTCCCGTCGTACGACCGGTCCAGGACCTGCCACTCCGCGAGCGCGTCGAGCAACGGCTGAACGCCGGCCGACCCTCCGACGGCGCCCGCGGCGGGATGGTCGACGGCGAGCCGCTCCAGCAGTCCCACCGTGTCCGAGGCGTGCAGCAGCACCTGGTAGTTGGCACGCCCGCGGTCGAAGGCCCGCAGCAGCCACAGGTACTCGTGACGCTTCTCGGCGGCGGCGAAGTGGAACAGCCGCAGCCGGTCGTCGAGAGAGAACGCGTCGATACCGAACGCGCCCTCGTCGACGGGGTCCGCGGCATCGGGCTCCGGGACGTCGAACTCGTCACTCACGGAACTGTGGGCTTCCCTTCTCCTCCGCTTCGGCCGGTGCACGTCCGGCCGGACGTGCACCACCGGATCCACACCAGTCTGCCGCACCCCGATCGGTGCGTGTGAGCCGCTCCCCGGCCCATGCCACCTGTGCTACCGTGCGCCCGTTTCACGCTCCCTGCCGGGCGGTGGCCGCCGTAGGGACCCGCCCGGCGGCCGGCTCAGCGGCGGATCGCCGCGTACGCCCCGAGCCACCCCGTCCCCAGCCGGTCACCGCCCCTGGTGAAGACGGCCGCCCCGCTCTTGCCGGCCGAGTTGTCCGACGGGTCGTCGGGTGGCAGGAGCAGGGTGCTCTCCTCGCCGTCGCCGATGTGCAGGGGTGGTGGTCGCGCCGTCCCACAACCGGATCACCGAGCCCGGTGGGGCCGCCACCCGGACCTCGCCGTCGTCCTCCCGCAGGTCAAGGTGGACGCCGGTGGCGCGCTCCGCGAGCAGCGCGCGGTAACGGTCCGGGGGCAAGGCGCAGTCGTTCGGCGGTGTCGTCCCACTCCAGTCGGGGGCGTCGACGCCACGGGCGCGGGCCGCGCGCCACATCCGGGGAACGAGATCGGGCGCGAGCGGGGCGATGGCCATCCGCTCGCACATCCACAGCAGCCGCCCGGCCCCACGGCCGGGCCCCAGTGCGCGCCACCGGATGCGCTGGGCCAGGTCACCGGCGGCGACGGCCGCCCACGGGTGGACCGTGCCGATCGGGCCCTGCGCGTCATGAGTCCACACAACCCCTGATGATCACGCGGTGGCCGTACCCGTTCGCAGCCGGGTCCGCGACAAGATCGCGAAGTCACACTGGAGTACTAGCTACTCACCATCTGGCCGGCCGAGCACGCCGGCTTCTTCGCCGTCCGCAGACGATACCGACGACGCGTTCCGCCGACGTGCACGTGAACGGCTCCACCGCCAGCAAGCACCGTAGGCCTCGGGCTGCCGCAGTGGGTAGCGTGAGCCGCTCGTTGGCGCTTCAGGCCGGTGGGGACTCGGCCGGCTGGACAAAGGTCGGCTCCGGGTTCCGGGAGCCTGTGTGCAGATAGGTGGTCAGGCGCGCGCCTTCGGTCCGCTCGTCGCGTGGATTGGTCGGCAGGGGCCAGTGGGCCGCCTGGTAGAGAAGCCGACGGTGAACGTCGAAACAGGACTCGACGACATCGCCGACGGCAAACGCGGCCGGGAGCATCCTCGCGTATGCCGCAGCGGCTACTAGCAGCGCTGCGGGAAGAGCCCACCAGCACCACACGGTCCACAAGGTGAACAGGGCTCCGCAAATAAACACTTGAACTGTCAGCAGCAGCGAGGTGTAAGCGGCTGCGGTCTCCTGTCGCGCGGTGTCGGGCAGTAGTAGCCACAGCCTCGGCCAGCACACCATGGGGTCGAGACCGTAGCGGGCACGTATGCGGGACTCCGCCGCACGGAGGCTGTTCCCCAACCGGGTCGGCATCCGTTGGACGCGCTGCGCCGGTACGCGGCGGTGACGGCGCTCGAGACGTGCCCGTTCCGCCAGTTCGCCTGCGGTGAGTTCAGGAAGCGATCTGGCCGCGAGCTGCCGCAGGCGCAGTGACTGTACGTCGGAGCGGTGTGACAAACGGGCCCGCAGTGTGCTTGCCAGGGGCGCGAAAGACGCAGGCCAATAACCTTGCAGAGCGCGCAGAACTGGAATGGCGAGTTGCTGCAACGCCAAGCCGGAGAGGACGATCAAAGTGAGGGGCGCCACCACGTAGATCCCCTGCACGATCGCCGGCTGCCCTTGGCGCTCGCGCCCGAAGGCGAGAGCTCTGGACGTCCAGCCTCCGTCCCGGGACTCTGAACCCGATAGCCAGGCGACCATTCCGCCGACCCAGAACGCGAACGCGGGCGAGAAGAGCGCGGCCACCCAGCGCTCGGCCAGCCGTCCGCCGACGCCTCGCCAGAAGTCTCCGATCACGGCGTGCTCATACCCCCGGACGTGTTGGTCAGCACCGTGCCATCGTTCGGGCAAGACTCTGGCGGCTGGTCGTCCTCGTCGGCGTCAAGGACCACCCAGAACCGCCCGCACCGGGGGCAGACGTGTCGTTCATACCCAACGAAGGGATCGCCGGCGAGGCGCACGTGCCGATCGGTACCGGGATCGGGACCCACCAGTTCGTTCAGCCGCTCTCGGGTACGGTGCCGAGCCGCCAGCATCACCAAGATCTCGTCGAGCGCATCGCCCCTAACCGCGGTGGCGTCCGACCTTAACCGGGTGAGCAACGCTCCGAATTCCGCCCGTACGTCAGGCTCGCCGGGCAGCAGTTCGGGAAGTTCCTCGGCGAGACGCTCGATGGCGTGAACCAGACGAGCTTCCTCGGACGCAGTACTGTGGTCGAAGTCATCGAAGGACACGGTTCATTCTGGCCTGCGGGGACGGCAGGGACAAAGCGAACATGTCAAGTCGGAAGAGAAGGGTGGCACGCACGCCTCGTTCGTCCGGCGACTCCATGAGCCGCGATGAGGCGACCGCTGTGCTGCATGCCCTGATCAAGGCTTACTCGATATCCGTTTTGAGGCATGGCAGTGTTTCCGGGATGAGCGCGTGGTTCCGTGCGCACCCCCGGGCACTGACGCCCGCCTTCGAGGCATTCCTGAGGTCGATCCTCGACACGCGCGGTGCGGGCGTGGAGGCCGTGGTGTCCCACCCTGCCAAATTCGCGCTTCGCGTGATCCACCTCTGCAGGGACGTCGGAGACGAGAGAGGGCTCGCCCGACTCGCCAAGGCGTCGGCGCACAAGGCCGAGTTCGAAACACTCATGGCCCGGCTGGAGGAGGGTTTCCGGTCGCCTGATTCCCTGCACGAGGCGACGGCGCTGTGCGAGCGACTCTTCGATCACCCCTTCATGATGGTCGTGGAGCCCGAAGCCCACACGATTCTGCTCATCCGGATGAGCGTGCTGCTGCGCACAGTGCAGCTTCTCGCGAGCCGATCCGTCCCGGGCCTGCCGAACCTTCGTATTCGCGTCGCGCAGGCGGCCCTGGATCCGCCCCCGCAGGACGGGAGTCAGCATGCCGAGTTGCTCGTGCTCCTCGGGCATGCCTACACGGACCGTGGCGAGCACACCGGCGACATTGAGGACCTGCGTAGGGCCCTGACTCTTTATGAAGAGGCGTGCGGCATCACGCCCGAGGGTGATCCCGAGCGTGCGGACCGCATACACAACATCGGGGCCGCGTGGCGAGATCTCCATGCCATGGCCGAAGAGCGGGACGCACTGGACCAGGCCATCGTGCTGTTCGAATGCGCGGTAACGCTGAGAGGCGAACACACCCTCTACGCCAACAACCTCGCGGCTTCGCTGCGCGACCGATTCCGTCGAGACGGT
Source organism: Streptomyces speibonae (assembly GCF_984686075.1). Lineage (NCBI taxonomy): Bacteria > Bacillati > Actinomycetota > Actinomycetes > Kitasatosporales > Streptomycetaceae > Streptomyces > Streptomyces speibonae. Next base: position 3,750,562 of record NZ_OZ480260.1, read on the forward strand.
GAGCCGGCGGATCTAGACCGATCCATCGCCGCGTTCGAGCGCCTCGCAGCCACTGCCTCAAAGACCGATGTCGAACTTCCCCGTGTCCTCACCGACTATTCCGCTGCCCTGCGGGAACGCTTCCACCTCACCTCCGCTCCGGCTGATGTCGACCGGGCCGTCGAGCTCGGCGAGCGCGCGATCGCGCTCGGACCCCGCGGACCGCTTCTCGTCCGATGTCTGACGGAACTCGGCGTGACGCTGGCCGCTCGCGCGTCGGCCCGCCGTGACGAGGCCGATATACGGCGGTCCGTCAGCCTCTTGGAACAGGCGCAGGCGGTGACGAGACCCGGCTCGCGACTGCATAGGCTGGCGGTGGTCCAAAGCGCCATTGTGCAGGGGGGCTGGGATTTCGAGAAGTCCGACGGTGTCTCACAGACAGTGCCCGTCCTGCGCGCCGCGCTCTCCGAGACAGCGGAGGGCACGGGGGACCACCGAAGGCTGACGCAGCTGCTTCTCGAATTGGAGCCGCCGTACGCACTGCAGAGCCGGGACCCGGAGGAAATCACGCGTGCCATCGCCCGGCTCGAGGCCTGTGCCCCGGACGGGAACGAGGACTCGCCGAGTCAGGTCGACGTGACGCGTCCGCTGGCGGATCTTTACGTCATGCGCGGCGTGGTGAACTCCTCGCTCGCCGATCTCGACAGCGGCATCACGCTGGGGCGGGAGGCGGCGGCCGAGGCCGCGCTTGCTTGCGGTTTTGCCGAGCGCTTCGCTCTGACTCTGCAAGTGGACGACTTGGAGAGGGCGCTCACCGCAATCACGTACCCCTCTATCTTATCCGCAACCTCCTGGTACGACTGGCAACATGGAGTCCAAGGGATCGTCGGGACGGCGAGGCGGCATCGGGAACTCCCCGACGGGCAGGACATGACGAAGGTCGCCCTCCGCCTCGTGAGCCGACGCATGGGGACGCCGGGACCCGCGGCGTCGGTCCACGCCATTCTCACCAGTCAGCTCCTCGTGCACCGGTATGAGACCAGCGGGGATCAGGAAGATCTGCGCCATGCCACCGAGATACTGGAGGCCCAGCTCGCGACCACGCCACCCGACACGACGTTCTACGATCACCTGCTCCGACAGGCCGGGGCTCGGTGGCGCGAGCAGTACTCGCTTTCGGCCAGCACGACGGCCTTCAGTCGCACGACCGAACGACTGGGACACGCCCTGAGCAGGTGCGAGCCCGGCAGTACTGACTATCGGCTCGTCATGGGAAACCTGGGAACCGCGCTGCGGGCTCACTACAACGTCACGGGCGATCTCGGTTATCTCGACAAGGCCATCACCGCCTATGAGCGGTCGACGTCCGGTTGGGTCAGCGAAGACGACGGGCCTTCGAGGGCGGTCGGGATTGGCAATCTCGCCAACGCGCTGCGCGCCTCCTACGACGCCACGGGCGAAGGGGACCGGCTCAATCGCGCGATCAACCTGCACGAACAGGCAGTGGCAGCGTTACCGCCCGGCCACCCTGACCTCCCGCGGTGCCTGTTCAACCTGGCGAATGCGCTGATGACCCGGTTCTCCGGGTCGGACAAGCAGCGCGCCGATCTGGAGCGCTCCCATGCACTGCTGAGACGCGTACTCGACGAGATCCCCGACGGGTCTCCGTTGCGCCGAGACACCGTCATGACTCTGAGTATGGCGGCAGCTGCGAAGTTCGGGGTCACCGACGAACCGGCAGACCTGGACGAGGCCGTCGAACTGGCTCGGAAGGCGGTGCGTTCCTCCCGGGAGGGCACTCTGATGGAGAAACACACGGCCCTCCAACTCGCCTCGGTTCTGAGCACGCGCCACACACATCAAGGAAACACGTCAGCCGGCGCCGAAGCCACGGCCATCTTCCGAAGGCTCTGCACGGAGACCGAGGTGACCGACCCGCGGGTGAAGCGTGCCGCGAGCGTGGAGTGGGCACACTGGGCCGCTGGGCGTGGGGCCTGGGGGGAGGCGGCAGAGGCGTCCCGTGCGGCGACCGAAGTGCTGGGCGAGCTCGTGCGTCTTCAGGTGAGCCGCGGGCTGCGCAATCGCGTGATCGGGCAGAACCCGGACTTCGGGGCGTTCGCCGCATACGCCCTCACCCGGTCCGGAGACCGCGAAGCCGCGGTCATGGCGGTGGAGATGGCCCGGGCCGTTTCCCTCAGTGAAGTTCTCCAACTCGGTTCCGCGGACGTCGGATGGTTGAGCGAGCATGGTCACCACGGTCTGGCCGAACGCTTCGAGGCCGCAGCGGCTCGCTGGCTGGCCGCCGCAGACGACAGTCTGGATCGTGACCTGCTCGGCGGCGCCCACGTCGTGGACTTCGCCGAGCACGACGCCGCGGTCAGGGCCGCCCGTTCGAACCTCGAGGATCTTGTCGATGAGATCAGGGCCACTACCGGTCGAGCCGAGTTTTTCAGGCCGCCGAGCTTCGCCGATGTGGTCACAGGCGCGCCCGACCGCCTGGTGTATCTTGTCGCGACCAAGTACGGCGGGGCGGCCCTCATCGTCGACAAGGGCGACGTCCGCCCCCTGGATCTACCAGCGTTGACGACGGAGCAGGTCACTGGCTGGCTGGTAGCGCTGATTCAGGACGGAACGCTCAACTGGTGGGCCCGGCTCGAGACCGTCGCGCGAGAGCTGTGGGATACGGTCCTCGGCCCTCTCACGGTGGCATTGGGTCAGGGGCCCGTGACGCTCATTCGGAGTGGCTATCTCGAACTGCTGCCGCTGAACGCCGCATGGACCCCCGCACCGGACAGGCCAGGGGGGCGTTGCTACGTGATCGACGACATGCCGATCGGCACCGTCCCGAACGCCCGGGTCCTCGCCACCGCCGTCGCCCGCGCCGAGCGCGCCGGGCAGACCAGTGTGCTCGCCGTCCAGGATCCTCAGCCCGTATCGGCCGCGCCCCTGCCCCAAGCGGCCATTGAAGTAGCCGGAATCCGCTCCTACTTCCCCGACGGTGTCGTCCTGGCCGGAGAGCGGGCGGTTCCGGCCGCGGTCCTTCCCCTGCTCAAGGACCACGATGTGATTCATTTCGCCTGCCATGGCAGCGCAGACCTGTTCAACCCGCTCAACAGTTCGCTGACCCTTGCCGGAGACACACCTTTGGAGCTCAGGGACATCCTCAATGCGCGGCTCGGCGAGCAGAATCCTGTCCGTCTGGTTGTCCTCTCGGCATGCGAGACGGGCGTGATCGGACTGGACGTGCCCAACGAGGTCGTCAGCCTGGCGAGCAGCCTGCTCGAAGCTGGAGTGGCAGGCGTGATCGCCTCCCAATGGCGAGTCCCCGATCTGTCGACCTGTCTCCTCATGCTCCGCTTCTACGCCGAATGGAAGGCCAATGGCCGCACAGCGGACTCGGCGCTCCACACGGCCCAGCGCTGGCTCCGTGACACCACCAACAAGGAGAAGGCCGGCTACTTCGCGCCGGGAGCACCCAACGGTCTACCGCCCGCGGCTGCGCGCGGCCTGTGGCGTACCCTCATCCGGCTCGAGCCGGGCCACAAGAGTTTCGCCCACCCCGTGCACTGGGCCGGTTTCGTCTTCGTGGGAGCGTGAGCTGCTACCAGGCCGTACCGACGACTCCGGAGATCCTTGCTAGACCTCGGCAGTACCGTGACACGAAAAAACCCAGATCAGTGGTGGTCCGACATGGGTTTTCATCGAGAGCCGCCTTCGGGATTCGAACCCGAGACCTACGCATTACGAGTGCGTTGCTCTGGCCATCTGAGCTAAGGCGGCGTGCTGTGTGCACCATGGTGCGATCAGCGACGTCGGTAAGTCTACACAGTTTCCGAGGGTGCTTCGTACCGGCCCCGGGGGCGGGCCCCGGTGGGGGGATCCGGGGCCGGTGGCACCGTTATGAGCAGCGCTTTCCGTCCTTCGGCGGGGTGCCGGCGATCAGGTAGGTGTTGATCGCGGAGTCGATGCAGGCGCTGCCCCGGCCGTAGGCGGTGTGGCCGTCGCCGTCGTAGGTGAGGAGGCGGGCCGAGGAGAGCTGGCCGGCCAGGGCCTCGGCCCAGCGGTACGGGGTCGCGGGGTCGCGGGTGGTGCCGACGACGACGATCGGGGCCGCGCCCTTCGCCTCGATGCGCCGGGGCTCGCCCGTGGCCTCCACCGGCCAGTGCGCGCAGTTCAGGGAGGCCCACGCGAGGCCCTCACCGAAGACCGGGGACGCCTTCTCGAAGTCGGGGAGGGCCTGTCGCACCTCGTCCGGGGACGCGAAGGCGGGCGGGAGGTCCAGGCAGTTCACGGCCGCGTTGGCGAACATCAGGTTGGTGTACTCGCCCTCGGCGTCCCGTTCGTAGTAGCTGTCGGAGAGGAAGAGAAGTCCGGCGCCGTCGTTCTCGCGCATCGCCGCCGTCAGGGACTCGCGCAGCTGCTGCCAGGCGCCCTCGTCGTACATGGCGGCGATCACGCCCATCGTCGCGAGCGACTCGGTGAGCCGGCGGCCGTCGGCGTCGCCGGTGGGGATCGGGCGGGTGTCGAGGTCGTCGAAGAACGCCTTGAGGTTCTTGCCGGCCTGCTCGGGAGTGGTGCCCGCGCCGCCGAGGGGGCAGTCGCTCTGGCGCACGCAGTCCTTCGCGAAGGCGGTGAACGCCGTGTCGAAACCCTCCGTCTGCTCGAGGTTGAGCCGCCGCGGGGACAGCGAGGGGTCCATCGCGCCGTCCAGGACGAGACGGCCCGTGCGGTCCGGGAACAGTCCGGCGTAGGTCGCCCCCAGGAAGGTGCCGTACGAGGCGCCCACGTAGTGGAGCTTGTCGTCGCCCAGCGCCGCCCGCACGATGTCCATGTCCCGGGCCGCCTCGACGGTCGACACGTGGCGCAGCAGCCGCGGCGCGTCCTGCCCGCAGCCCTCGGCGAACTTCTTGTACGCCGCGACCAGCGCGTCGGTCTCCTTCGCGTCGTCGGGCGTGACGTCCGTCCGCGTGTACGCGTCCATCTCGGGCCCGTCCAGGCACTCGACGGGCTCGCTGCGGGCGACGCCGCGCGGGTCGACGGCGACCATGTCGTAGCGGGCGCGCACGTCCGCCGGGTAGCCGATCCCGGCGTACGCCTGGAGGTAGCCGATCGCCGATCCGCCCGGGCCGCCGGGGTTGACCAGGAGGGAGCCCAGGCGCTTGCCCGGGCCCGTGGCCTTCTTGCGGGCGACGGCGAGACGGACGTCACCGGCGGACGGTTCGGCGTAGTCGAGCGGGGCGGTCAGCGTGGCGCACTGGAAGCCGGGGGCGCCGCAGTCGCGCCAGGCCGGCTTCTGCTCGTAGTACCGGGTGAGCTCCGCGGGGGTGGAGCGGGGCAGGGGCGTCAGCGCCGCCGTCTGCTCCGCCTGCGAGCTGGCCGTGCTCGTCGAACTCCCGGAGGAGCAGCCCGCGACGAGCAACGCGGCGAGCAGGGTGGCTCCGGTACGGATCCCGCGAGGGGTGCGCCTTGAGTGCATACGGCGATCGTAACTGTGCGCAACGGATCGGACGCTCTGCGCGCACACCGTGCCTCGTACGGGCTACGGCGGCAGGGCGGCCGCAGTGGTGGGCAACAGGTGTGCGTCAGCCCGATCTGAGCGCCATCGTCATCGCCTCCACCGCGAGCAGCGGGGGCACATTGCGGTCCAGGGCCTCGCCGCACGCCGCGATCGCCTCGATGCGGCGGAGCGTGGACTCCGGGGAGCTGCCGCGGGCCAGACGCTCCAGCGTGTCCTCGGCGTCCGTGTTGGCGAGGGCGATGCGCGAGCCGAGCTGGAGGGCGAGGACGTCGCGGTAGAAGCTGGTCAGGTCCGTCAGCGCGATGTCGAGGCTGTCGCGCTGGGTACGGCTTCTGCGGCGCTTCTGCATGTCCTCGAGGTCCTTGACCACGCCCGCCGTGCCGCGCGGCAGCCGTCCGCCCTGGGCCGCGCCGAGCGCCGCCTTCAGCTCCTCGGTCTCCTTGCCGTCCGTCTCCTCGGCGAGCTGCTTGGCGTCCTCGGCGGCGGCGTCGACGAGTTCCTGTGCGGCCTTGAGGGCACCGCCGACGTCCTCGACGCGCAGGGGCAGTTTCAGCACCGCGGCCCGGCGGGCGCGGGCCGCGGGGTCGGTGGCCAGACGGCGGGCCCGGTCGACGTGGCCCTGGGTGGAGCGGGCGACGGCGGCGGCGACGTCCGGCTCGATGCCCTCACGCCGCACGAGCATGTCGGCGACGGCCGCCACCGAGGGCGTGCTCAGGTTGAGGTGGCGGCAGCGGGAGCGGATCGTCGGCAGGACGTCCTCGACGGAGGGGGCGCACAGCAGCCAGACGGTGCGGGGGGCGGGCTCCTCGACGGCCTTGAGGACGGCGTTGGCGGACTTCTCGTTCAGCCGCTCGGCGTCCTCGACGAGGATCACCTGCCAGCGGCCGTTCGCCGGGGCGGTGAAGGACTTGCGGACCGTGTCACGCATGTCGTCCACGAGGATCTGGGCGCCGACGGCGGCGATCGAGCTGACGTCGGCGTGGGTACCGACGAGCGCGGTGTGGCAGCCGTCGCAGAAGCCGCAGCCGGCGGCGCCGCCGAGCGCGCGGTCGGGGCTGACGCACTGGAGGGCGGCGGCGAAGGCGCGCGCCGCCTGGTTGCGTCCCGCGCCGGGCGGTCCGGTGAACAGCCAGGCGTGCGTCATCTTCGACGCCTCGGGCGGGGGCGTGCCGGTCGCCTCGGCGGTGACGAGCGCGTCGGCGTCCCGGGCGGCGGCGGCGAGCTGGTCGCTCACCCGTTCCTGCCCGACGAGGTCGTCCCACACGGTCATGGGGCGGTCCTCCCTTCCGTCGCGTCCGTCACGTCTGCCTTACGGGATCCGTCTGCCCTGTCTGCCCTACGGGCTCCATTGTGCGGGTGGGCACTGACAACCGGGGCACCGCCGGCACGGATACGCACCGACCCCGCGGACACGCGCCCTGCCCGGCACCGACCCGCACCCGCCGTCCGGTCAGCGCCCGCGTCGCCGCCCGCGTCCCCGGCCGCCGTCGTCCTCGTCGTCGGGCTCCTCGTCGCGGGGGCCCAGCAGTTCGTCGGCCAGGGTGGGCAGGTCGTCCAGGGGGGTCTCCTCGGCCCAGTCGGAGCGCTGCAGGCGTCGGCGCGGCGCGTGCTCGGAGCCGACCTGCGGCAGTTCGCGCGTACGGTCGTCGCCGCCGTCGGGGGCACCGGGTCCGGGCTCGTCATCGCGCACCGGGGGCAGCACCGCCGTCTCGTCCGCGGCGCCCGGCGGCACGGGCGGCAGCACCGCGGTCTCCTCGGCAGCGTCCTGCGGGACCTGCGGCCTGGGCAGCTCGGTCGTCACCTCGGCGTCCGGCACCCCGTCACCGGGGCGTCCGGCCCGCCGTGCGGCGTCCTCGTCCGGTACCCGCGGCAGCTTGGCCGTCTCGTCCACGGGTCCGCCCGGGGCGTTCGTCGGCGTCACCACCGGCGTCGGCACGGTCACCGCCTCATCCGCCTGCCGGCCGGAGGACGGCGCGCCCTCGGCGCCGCGCTTCGGCTTCGGCGGTCCCGCCTCGGCCGCGGCAGCCGCCTGCTCGGCCATCCGCCGGGCCTCCTCCGCGCGCAGCAGCGCCTCCTCGGCCTTGCGCTGCTTCTCCAGGCGCAGGGCCTCGGCCTCGGCACGCAGCCGGGCCTCCTCCTCGGCCTGCTTGCGGCGGCGCTCCTCCTCCGCCTTGCGACGGGCTTCCTCCTCGGCCCGCGCCTTCTCCTCGGCGAGCAGCCGCTGCCGCTCCTCCTCGGCGCGCCTGGCCGCCTCCTCGGCCCGGCGGCGGGCCTCCTCCGCCTGCCGCTCGGCCTCGCGCCGCTGCGCCTCCTCCAGCTCGCGCCGCTTGCGCTCCTCCTCCTCGGCGCGCAGCCGCTCCAGCTGCTCCTGGCGCTCGCGCTCCAGACGCTCCTCCTCGGCCTTGCGGGCCGCCTCCTCCTCCGCCTTGCGGCGGGCCTCCTCCTCGGCCTTGCGGCGGGCTTCCTCGCGAGCCTGGATCTCGGCCTCGGACAGCGGCAGCACCTGGTCGAGCCGGTGCCGGATCACCGTGGTGACCGCCTCCGGCTCCTGACCGGCGTCGACGACCAGGTAGCGGCCGGGGTCGGCGGCGGCGAGGGTGAGGAATCCGGCCCGCACGCGCGCGTGGAACTCGGCCGGCTCCGACTCCAGCCGGTCCGGCGCCTCGGTGAAGCGCTCCCGCGCGGTCTCCGGGGCGACGTCCAGCAGCACCGTCAGGTTCGGTACGAGCCCGTTGGTCGCCCAGCGGTTGATGCGGGCGATCTCGGTCGGCGACAGGTCGCGCCCCGCCCCCTGGTAGGCGACGGAGGAGTCGATGTACCGGTCGGTGATGACGACCGCGCCACGCTCCAGGGCGGGCCGCACGACGGTGTCGACGTGCTCCGCGCGGTCCGCCGCGTACAGCAGTGCCTCCGCGCGGTGCGAGAGACCGGCGCTGGAGACGTCCAGCAGGATGGACCGCAGCCGCTTGCCGACCGGGGTCGCGCCGGGCTCGCGGGTGAGGACGACCTCGTGCCCCTTGGAGCGGATCCAGTCGGCGAGGGCCTCGGCCTGGGTGGACTTGCCGGCGCCGTCGCCGCCCTCCAGGGCGATGAAGAAGCCGGTGCCGACGGGCACCTGGTCGGGGTCGTCACCGCCGAGCAGCGCGTCGCGCAGGTCCTGGCGCAGCGGCACCCCGGAGCGGTCGTCGACCTTGGCCAGCACCAGGGCGGCCACCGGCAGCAGCAGGGCGCCGATCAGCATCAGGGTGAACGCGGCACCGCCGTGCGCGAAGACGAACCGGCCGTTCTCCAACCGGTGAGGGCCGATGGCCGCGGCGGCCAGCGGGGCGACGACCGCGCCGAGCGCCACCAGGACGCGTACGACCGCGTGCAGATGCTCGGTGGTGCGGATCCGGCGCTGTTCCTCGGTCTCCTGGTCGAGCAGCGTGTGGCCGGTGCTGGCGGCCATGCCCGCGCCGATGCCCGCCAGCGCCATGATCAGCACCACGCTGGTGACGTCCGGTACGAGCCCGGCGGCCAGCAGCGCGACCCCGGTGAAGGCGAGGGACAGCGCGAGCAGCCGGCGCCGCGACAGGGCCGGCAGCAGGACGGGCGCCGTCCGGATGCCGACGACGACACCGCCGGTCAGCGCGCCCACCAGGAGGCCGTAGAGCACCGGGCCGCCGCCCAGGTCCTTGGCGTGCAGCACCGCCACGGCGACGGCGGCCGACACGGCGGCGGCGACGGACGCGGAGGCCAGCACCAGCAGCGGCAGCGCCCCTGTGCGGCCCTTGTCGGGACCGGCGGCGCTCCTGGGGCGGCGCAGGCCCTCCAGCGGGGAGCGCGCGCGGGGGGTGCGGGTGTCGGGCAGTTCCAGGAAGGTGACGAGGGACAGGGACGCGGCGAAGAGTCCGGCCGCGACGTACGACGCCAGCGCGGCCTGGTGCTCGTCGAACCACGCGACGCCGGTGCCCAGGAGGTTGTTGAACAGGGCCGCGCCGACGAGCGTGAGGGCCGCGAGCGGTATCGCCACGAAGCTCGTGCGCAGCGACAGGCGGCGCAGCGCGTCCATGTGGTCGGGCAGCGGCCGTACGGTCGCGCCCTCGGGCGGCGGAGCGGGCAGCAGCGCGGGCGCGGCGCTCTCCCGGCAGACCGTCCAGAACCGCTCGGCGACACCGGCCACGAAGGCGGTGACGAGGAGCACGGCCAGTGCGTTGTCGGGCGTCCAGTCGATCCACAGCGGGGCCACGATGAGCAGCGCGGCGCGCAGCCCGTCGGCGCCGACCATGGTCCAGCGGCGGTCCAGCGGCCCGTCCTGCGCGGTGAGCGAGGTGAGCGGGCCGAGGAGCACGGCGCCGAACAGCAGCGTCGCCAGGATGCGCACGCCGAAAACGGTCGCCACTGCGAACGCCGCACCGCGGTAACCGCCGCCGAACGCACCTTCGAGGACGGCCGCCTGAAGGGCGAGCAGGATCAGCACCAGGAGGGCGAGGACGTCGCCGACCCCGCCCACGAGCTGCGCGCTCCACAGCCGTTTCAGCTGCGGCCGGCGCAGCAGGGCGCGGACGGCACGCTCGCGGGAGTCCGCGACAAGGGCGTCGTCGGGGGCCGGTTGAGAGGCCGTTGGCTGCTCGGCTCGCGTCATGCGTTCAGCCTATCGGCCCGCGCCGACGGCCCGGAGCTACCCGCCTGGCATGCACACACCCCGACACCAAAGTGTTGCCGGGGCGTTCGCATTCCGAACGCCGGGCGAAGACCGCCCGGCGTCGCCGCGGTGGGGGTGCCGGCGCCCCCACCGGTCAGTCCTCGGCGCCGTTCGAGGCGGCAGCCTTCTTGGCGGCTGTCTTCTGCGCCGTCGTCTTCTTGGCGGCCGTGGTCTTCTTGGCGGCCGTCGTCTTCTTCGCCGCGGTCTTCTTCGCCGGCGCCTTCTTGGCCGCCGCCTTCTTGGTGGCCTTCTTCGCGGTCTTCTTGGCGGGGCCCTTCGCCCGCTTCTCGGCGAGCAGCTCGAACCCGCGCTCCGGCGTGATCGTCTCGACGCTGTCGCCGGAGCGCAGGGTCGCGTTGGTCTCCCCGTCGGTGACGTACGGGCCGAAGCGGCCGTCCTTCACCACGACCGGCTTCTCGCTGACCGGGTCGGTGCCCAGTTCCTTCAGCGGCGGCTTGGCCGCGGCCCGGCCACGCTGCTTGGGCTGGGCGTAGATCGCCTGCGCCTCCTCCAGCGTGATCGTGAAGATCTGCTCCTCCGACTGCAGCGACCGCGAGTCGGTGCCCTTCTTCAGGTACGGGCCGTAGCGGCCGTTCTGCGCGGTGATCTCCTGGCCGTCGGTGTCGACACCGACCACGCGCGGCAGCGACATCAGCTTCAGCGCGTCCTCGAGCGTCACCGTGTCCAGGGACATCGACTTGAGGAGCGAGGCCGTGCGCGGCTTGACCGCGTTCTTGCCCGTCTTCGGGGTGCCCTCGGGCAGCACCTCCGTGACGTACGGGCCGTAGCGGCCGTCCTTGGCGACGATCGTGTGCCCGGTCGCAGGGTCGGTGCCCAGCTCGAAGTCGCCGCTGGGCTTGGCGAGCAGTTCCTCGGCGAGCTCGACGGTCAGCTCGTCGGGCGCCAGGTCCTCGGGGATGTCGGCCCGCTGGTGCTGCTCGCTGTCCTTCTCGCCGCGCTCGATGTACGGGCCGTAGCGCCCGACCCGCAGCACGATGCCCTTGCCCATCGGGAAGGACGACACCTCGCGCGCGTCGATGGCGCCCAGGTCGGTCACCAGCTCCTTGAGCCCGCCGAGGTGGTCCCCGTCGCCGTTGCCCGCCTCGGCCGCGTCACCGTTGCCGGCTCCCTCACCGAAGTAGAAACGCTTCAGCCACGGCACGGCCCGCGCCTCGCCGCGCGCGATGCGGTCGAGGTCGTCCTCCATGCGCGCGGTGAAGTCGTAGTCGACGAGCCGGCCGAAGTGCTTCTCCAGCAGGTTGACCACGGCGAAGGAGAGGAACGACGGCACCAGAGCCGTGCCCTTCTTGAACACATAGCCGCGGTCGAGGATCGTCCCGATGATCGACGCGTACGTCGACGGGCGGCCGATCTCGCGCTCTTCCAGCTCCTTGACCAGCGACGCCTCGGTGTAGCGGGCCGGCGGCTTGGTGGCGTGACCGTCGACCGTGATCTCCTCGGCGGTGAGGGCGTCGCCCTCGTTCACCTGGGGCAGCCGGCGCTCGCGGTCGTCGAGCTCGGCGTTCGGGTCGTCGGCGCCCTCGACGTACGCCTTCAGGAAGCCGTGGAAGGTGATCGTCTTGCCGGAGGCGCTGAACTCCGCGTCCCGGCCGTCGGACGCCGTACCGCCGATCTTCACGGTGACGGAGTTGCCGGTGGCGTCCTTCATCTGCGAGGCGACGGTCCGCTTCCAGATCAGTTCGTACAGCTTGAACTGGTCACCGGTCAGCCCGGTCTCGGCGGGCGTGCGGAAACGGTCCCCCGAGGGGCGGATCGCCTCGTGCGCCTCCTGCGCGTTCTTGACCTTGCCCGCGTAGGTGCGCGGCTGCGGCGGCAGGTAGTCGGCTCCGTACAGCTGCGTGACCTGGGCACGGGCGGCGGCGACCGCCGTGTCGCTCAGGGTCGTCGAGTCCGTACGCATGTAAGTGATGTAGCCGTTCTCGTACAGCTTCTGCGCGATCTGCATGGTGGCCTTCGCGCCGTAACCGAGCTTGCGGCTCGCCTCCTGCTGGAGCGTCGTCGTACGGAACGGGGCGTACGGCGAGCGGCGGTACGGCTTGGACTCGACGGAACGCACGGCGAACCGCGTGTTCTCCAGGGCGGCCGCCAGCGCGCGGGCGTTCACCTCGTCGAGGTGGAGCGTGTTCGCGCTCTTCAGCTGCCCCAGGGAGTCGAAGTCACGGCCCTGCGCGATCCGCCGCCCGTCGACCGACTGCAGGCGGGCGACCAGCGACGACGGGTCCGAGGCGTCCCCCGCGCGGCCCGATGGGGGTCCCCCCGCCGGAGTGAAGTCGGAAGTGGGGGAGAAGGTGCCCGTCAGGTCCCAGTACTCGGCGCTGCGGAACGCCATGCGCTCCCGCTCCCGCTCCACCACGAGCCGGGTGGCGACGGACTGGACACGGCCGGCCGACAGCCGGGGCATGACCTTCTTCCACAGGACCGGCGAGACCTCGTAGCCGTAGAGACGGTCGAGGATGCGGCGGGTCTCCTGGGCGTCGACCAGCTTCTGGTTGAGCTCGCGCGGGTTGGCCACGGCCTGGCGGATCGCGTCCTTGGTGATCTCGTGGAAGACCATCCGCTTGACCGGGATCTTCGGCTTGAGCACTTCCTGCAGATGCCACGCGATGGCCTCGCCCTCGCGGTCCTCATCGGTGGCGAGGAAGAGTTCGTCGGACTCCTTCAGCAGGTCCTTGAGCTTCTTGACCTGGGCCCGCTTGTCCGCGTTGACCACATAGATCGGCTGGAAGTCACGGTCGACATCCACACCGAGCCGACGCACCTCGCCGGTGTACTTCTCGGGTACCTCCGCAGCGCCGTTGGGAAGGTCGCGAATATGCCCGACGCTCGCCTCGACGATGTAGCCAGGGCCGAGATAACCCTTGATCGTCTTCGCCTTGGCAGGCGACTCGACGATGACGAGTCGGCGGCCGCCGTTCGCGGTCTCGCTGGTCGGGGACAACTTCGCTCTTCTCTCCGGTCGACGCTGGGGCCTCCCCAGGCGCTCTCCCCCGGGGGTCGGGTCATGGTGACGCTGCGGAGTGTGACGGTACATCCCGCCCCCGTGTCAAACGGGAAAAGCCCGCAACGGCCACTCGAACGGTAACCCGACTACCACCGTTCCTGCCGCCCGGAGTGTCCAGACTCCGCCCGGGTACATGCGGAGCGCAACCTTTCGGTTACCGCGGGCGGCCGGAGTTCCCCGCTCTTCACAGCCGGGTGAGGGACCACGCGCCGAGGGCCAGGGCGGTCACCGCGACGAGCCCGGCGACGGCGAGGGATGCGACGGGGCTCACATCCTGGGCGACCGGGCGGTGCTGCCGCGCGCGGGTCACGGTCCAGGTCAGCAACGCGGCCCCGAACAGGCAGAACACCACTCCCGTGAAGATCGCCGGTCCGCTCTCCATGACTCCCCCGCGCCCCTCTTTCCCGTCCAGTGACACCGGCCCGGACGGGACGCTGCCACCCCCGGGCGGCGCCCCGGCGAACCGGAGGTGAACGGGGGTGCTACGGAGCGGAGCAACTCGGCCGGAACCGGTCCGGGCCGGCGACGGAAATTTTCGGAGGGATGTGAAAAGGAGGCCGGCGGTGCATGGTGCGGGCGGGACGGATGCGACGGGTGAGGGTGCTGTGACTGCTGGTGTCCGGCGGGTGGACCGGACCGGTGGGTCCGGGCGCGGTGCACCGATGGCCCGGGCGCGGTGGCCCGGTGGCCCGAGCGCGGTGGCCCAGTGGCCCGAGCGCGGTGGCCCAGTGGCCCGAGCGCGGTGGCCCAGTGGCCCGAGCGCGGTGGCCCAGTGGCCCGAGCGCGGTGGCCCAGTGGCCCGAGCGCGGTGCACCCGAAGGGTCTCGCGGCGTGCACCCGCGGGGCCGGTACCGAGCACCTGGGTGGTCGTGCGGTGTGCCCGCGGGGTCGGCACGGCGTCGCTGCCGGGGCCCGGCGCCGTGCACCCGCGGGGTCGGCGCGTGCCGCGGACGGGCGGCTGCGCGTGCCGCCGACGGGCCGGCTCCGCGTCGCGGCGCCCGCTCAGCGGGCCGGCTCCAGGAAGCCCTGCTCCACCAGCAGCCGGATCTGGGCCGGCGTGCGGTCGCGCAGCACCACGGGGTCCTCGCCGAGGAGCTGGGCGATCGCGTCCAGGATCCGGCCCGCGCTCATGGTGCCGTCGCACACCCCGGCGAAGCCCGCGCCGACCGTGTCCACCTTGGTGGCCCGGCGCATCCCGCGGTTCTGCCGCAGCACGACGTGCTCCGGGTCCTCGGCACCGGGCAGCCCGACCTGCTCCTGCACGACCTCGGGGGCCAGCTCGAAGCGCGCCTCCAGCAGCGCCGCGTCGTCGTGCGCCCGCAGATAGCCGAGCCGCTCGAAGTGCGCCCGGACCGTCTCGCCGAGCGGCTGCTCGACCGGGTGCGGCCACTCCTCCACCGTGACCGCGGGCACGGTGGAACCCGACTTGCGCAGGGTGATCCAGCCGAAGCCGACCGCCTTCACCTTCCGCGCCTCGAACTCGTCCAGCCACGCGTCGTACCGCGCCCGGTACGCGGCCGCGTCGCCGCGGTGGTCGCCCGCGTCGCGCAGCCACAGCTCGGCGTACTGGGTGACGTCCTGCACCTCGCGCTGCACGATCCAGGCGTCGCACCCGCGGGGCACCCATGATCTGAGCCTGTCCTGCCAGTCCTCCCCTTCGACGTGCTGCCAGTTGGCGAGGAACTGCGCGAACCCGCCCTCGTTCAGCCGTTCCCCCGACTCCTGAACGATCGTGCGGCACAGATCGTCCCCGCCCATCCCGCCGTCGCGGTAGGTCAGCCGGGCCCCCGGGGAGATCACGAAGGGCGGGTTGGACACGATCAGGTCGAACGTCTCGTCGTGACGGACCGGCGTGAACAGCGACCCCTCGCGCAGATCGGCGGCCGGGGCCCCGGACAGGGCCAGGGTCAGCGCGGTGATGTGCAGCGCGCGCGGGTTCACGTCGGTGGCCGTCACGCGGGTGGCGTGCCGCGCGGCGTGCAGGGCCTGGACACCGGAACCGGTGCCGATGTCGAGCACGGAGGCCACAGGCGTACGGACGGTGATGCCGGCCAGGGTCGTGGAGGCGCCGCCGACGCCGAGCACCACGCCCTCGTCCCGGCTGCCGATGCCGCCGGCGCCGCCGACCGCGCACCCGAGGTCGGAGACGATGAACCAGTCCTCGCCGGACGGCCCGCCGTACGGCCGCACGTCCACGGCCGCGGCGAGCTCGTCCGCACCGGTGCGGGTCAGCCACCCGCTCTCCAGGCAGACGTCGACGGGCAGGACGTCCGCCACGCGCGCGTACGGCACCGGCTGTTGCAGCAGGAACAGCCGGACCAGCGGCTCCAGCGGGGTGTCCCCGCGCGTGACCCGGAGGGCGGGCACCGTCTCGCTGCGGGCCAGCGCCGCGTAGGCGGGGGCGCCGAGCAGATCGAGCAGTCCGTCGGCGGTGAAGGAGGCTGCGAGCAGCGCGTCCCGCAACCGCGCGGCGGCGTCGGGACGGTCGGACGAGGGCAGGGGCGGCAGGCTGACGTCACTCACGCCCCCCATTGTGGCGTCCACCCTCCCACCGCGCGTACGACGGCAGCGGCGGACCGGGGGGCCACGACTGCCAGGGGTGGTGCGGCCCGGAGCCGCGTGCACTGCCGGGGCCCTGGAGCCCGGGGCCGGGTGCACTGCCGGGGCCCTGGAGCCCGGGGCCGCGTGCACTGCCGGGGGCCCGGCGGGCCGGGGCACTGCGACGGCCAGGGTTCACGTAGCCCGGAGACCCTGCGGCCGCCGAGACCCCTGCGGCCCGGGGCCGCGTGCACTGCCGGAGTTCTGGCCGACCGGGACGGCCGGGGCCGCGCAGCCCGGAGACCCTGCGGCTGCCACCCCGGAGGCCATGCGGCGCCGAAGTCCTGCGGCCCCGGGCTACGTGCACTGCCGGGGGCCTGGCGGGCCGCGCCCGCAACGGCCAGGGTTATCCGGCCCGGAGGCGGCCGCCGGGGGTCGCAGCCCGGAGCCGCATGCGCCTCCCGGGCCGTCCGGGGCACCGCGACTGCCGAGGTCGCGCGGCCCGGAAGCCCTGCGGCCGCCGGGGTCCCGCAGCCCCGGGCCGCGTGCACTGCCGGGGGCCCGGCCGACCGGGACACCGCGACTGCCGGGAATCCTGGCGGCCGGGGCTCTGCGGCTCCCGGCGGTCCTGCGGTCCTGTGGTCCTGCGGCCCAGGACACTGCGACTGCCGAGGACCTGGTGGTCCGAGGCTGCCGCCAGCCGGGGGTTCTCCGGCCCGAGGGCCTTGCGGCTGCCAGGGGTCCCGGGGGGCCAGGGCGGCCCGCGACCCCCGGGGTCCTGGTTAACGGTGCGGCGTCAGCTCTTGGTGGCGCCCGCCGACGCCGTCGCGGTCTGGCAGCTGGGCTGACGGGCCATGGCCTGGCCGACGTCGCCCTCCTCCAGCGCGCTGAGGGCGTTGTTGCCGCTCCTGCTCAGCTCGTCCAGCTCGGCGGCGATGTCCTTCAGACCGTCGGCGAACTCCGCCTGGTCGTCGGTGTCGAGGCCGTCGACCTGCTTCTGCAGCGAGGCGTAGGAAGCGGAGATACCGTTGAGCTCCTTGACCGCGTCCTGCTGCTTCTTCTCGCCGTCCTCGACGTCCGGCGCCCCGGCCTTGTTCACGGCGGCGCCGATCGCCTTGTACGCGTCGGACATGTCCTGGAACGCCTTGGAGTCGGCCTTCTGGACCTCTTCCGGAGTGCTGTTGTCCGAGGTCTCCTTCTGGATCGCGGCGTTGGCCGACCTGATCTTGGCCGCCTGCGGCTGCACCGAGTCGCAGACCTCCTTCGCCCAGGCGTCGAGCTCTTCGTTGCTGTCGTCGCCACCGCATCCCGTGAGCGCCAGTACCAGTACCGCACCGCCGGACAGTGCGGCCGCGAGCTTCTTGTTCACCGGGTTGGTCCCTTCCATGGCCTTCGGCCCCGGAAGATACACGCCGGATGGGCGACGACCACCCGTCGAACGTCCGTTAAGACAACTTTTGAAGCCATTTGCACCAAGCGAGAGAAGGCTCACGACGACGGTGCCGAGACGACGGTGCGGGCGGGTGGCACGCCAATGCATGCCACCCGCCCGCACCTTGATGCGGTGTCCGCCGTCCGCCCTAGGAAACCACCGCCGGATCGGGCGACTTGGGCTCCGTCTCGGGGCTGTCCTCGCCGTCCACGGCGATCCCGCGGCGCTTGGACGCATAGACCGCGCCGACGATGACGGCCAGCGACAGCACCGCGATGAGCACCCGCATCCCGGTGCTCTCGTCCGCTCCGTAGGAGAACTTGATGACCGCGGGCGCGATGAGCAGCGCCACCAGGTTCATCACCTTCAGCAGCGGGTTGATCGCGGGCCCCGCGGTGTCCTTGAAGGGGTCCCCGACGGTGTCCCCGATCACGGTCGCCGCATGGGCCTCGCTGCCCTTGCCGCCATGGTGACCGTCCTCGACGAGCTTCTTGGCGTTGTCCCAGGCGCCACCGGAGTTGGCGAGGAACACCGCCATCAGCGTGCCCGCGCCGATCGCTCCGGCGAGGAAGGCGCCCAGGGCACCCACACCGAGGGTGAACCCGATGAAGATGGGCGCCATCACGGCGAGCAGTCCGGGCGTGGCGAGTTCGCGCAGGGCGTCCTTGGTGCAGATGTCGACGACCTTGCCGTACTCCGGCTTCTCGCTGTAGTCCATGATCCCGGGCTTCTCGCGGAACTGCCGCCGCACCTCGTAGACCACCGAACCCGCCGACCGCGACACCGCGTTGATCGCCAGCCCCGAGAAGAGGAAGACGACCGCGGCGCCGGCGATCAGGCCGACGAGGTTGTTGGGCTGGGAGATGTCCATCATCAGGCTCATCGGCGCGCCCTCACCGCTGAGCCGCTCGCCCACGTCTCTCGCGCCGGTGGTGATGGCGTCCCGGTACGAGCCGAACAGCGCCGCCGCAGCCAGGACGGCCGTGGCGATCGCGATGCCCTTGGTGATGGCCTTGGTGGTGTTGCCGACCGCGTCCAGGTTGGTGAGCACCTGGGCGCCCGCGCCCTCGACGTCGCCGGACATCTCGGCGATGCCCTGCGCGTTGTCGGAGACCGGGCCGAAGGTGTCCATGGCGACGATCACACCGACCGTGGTGAGCAGTCCGGTGCCGGCCAGCGCCACCGCGAACAGCGCCAGCATGATCGACGTACCGCCGAGCAGGAACGCCCCGTAGACGCCGAGACCGATCAACAGCGCGGTGTAGACCGCCGATTCGAGGCCTATGGAGATACCGGACAGCACGACCGTGGCCGGACCGGTGAGCGAGGTCTTGCCGATGTCCCGCACGGGACGCCGGGTGGTCTCGGTGAAGTAGCCGGTGAGCTGCTGGATGAGGGCGGCCAGCACGATGCCGATGGCCACCGCGACGAGGGCGAGGATCCGCGGGTCGCCGCCCTTGTCCGCGATCGCCGTGTCGGTGACGCCGTCCAGGTCCGCGTAGGACGACGGCAGGTAGACGAACACGGCGATCGCGACGAGGACGACGGAGATCACCGCGGAGATGAAGAACCCGCGGTTGATCGCGGTCATGCCGCTGCGGTCGGCGCGCCTCGGCGCCACGGCGAAGATGCCGACCATGGCGGTGAGGACTCCGATCGCCGGCACCAGCAGCGGGAACGCCAGCCCCGCGTCGCCGAACGCCGCCGAACCGAGGATCAGCGCGGCCACCAGGGTCACGGCATACGACTCGAAGAGGTCGGCCGCCATGCCCGCGCAGTCGCCGACGTTGTCGCCCACGTTGTCGGCGATGGTCGCGGCATTGCGCGGATCGTCCTCCGGAATGCCCTGCTCGACCTTGCCGACCAGGTCGGCGCCGACGTCGGCGGCCTTGGTGAAGATGCCGCCGCCGACCCTCATGAACATCGCGATGAGCGCGGCCCCGAGGCCGAACCCCTCGAGCACCTTCGGCGCGTCCGCCGCGTAGACCAGCACCACGCAGGAGGCGCCGAGCAGGCCGAGGCCCACGGTGAACATGCCGACGACGCCGCCCGTACGGAAAGCGATCTTCATCGCTTTGTGCGAGACGGCGGTGAGATCCTTTTCCGGCTCGCCCTCGGCCGGAGTGGCTTCGCGTGCCGCTGCCGCGACCCGCACATTGGTGCGTACGGCGAGCCACATGCCGATATAGCCGGTGGCCGCCGAGAACGCCGCTCCGATCAAGAAGAACACCGATCGTCCGGCACGCTGATTCCAGTCGTCCGCGGGCAGCAGCATGAGCAGGAAGAACACGACGACGGCGAATACGCCGAGCGTGCGCAACTGGCGGGCCAGATAGGCGTTCGCGCCCTCCTGTACCGCTCCTGCGATCTCCTTCATGCTGTCGGTGCCCTCGCCTGCCGCGAGCACCTGGCGCACCAGGGCTCCCGCGACCACGAGCGCCGCCAGTGCGACGACCCCGATGGCCACCACGAGCAGGCGGTTGTCGTCGGTCAGCACGGCGGCCGCGAGGGTTGTGGGTCGGCCCGACTCGTATGAGATGGAAAGCCCCGCCATTCGTCCTCCTTGACGCTTGGGCTGAGCTCAAGATGTGGACGGGATTGTAGGTACCGGAACCTGATCAAAACAGAGCGCGGGAAATGTAAATGGCCTGCACGCACTCTTCCCAATGATCGTCGGGCGGCCAGTTGCCCGAAATCGGTAATGCCCTTGAGGCATTCACGTGATCGCATTTCCAGGACACCGGTCGATCGTGAAGGAATTCACGCGATCAACCGCTCGAGACCACTGTAAGGGCGGGTGCCGACACCCGCACATGGCGAAGGGCCCCCACCAGGGGGCCCTTCGGAAAACGGGTCGCTGTCCGGGTGAACCGGGTCAGGCGAGGACGGTGGGCGGCGGCACGGTCGGCCACCTCATGCGGATCGATCCGCCGCTCTCCCCCGCGCTGACCTCGACGTCGTCGACGAGTCCGCTGATGACCGCGAGGCCCATCTCGTCCTCCTCGGTCTCCCCGTCGGCGTCGGCGGATCCGTCACCGGATCCGCGGTCGCCGGGGACCGCGTGGGGCGCTTCGTCGCCGACCTCGATGGAGAACTGTTTCTCCTCCTCGATCAGCAGCACCCTCACGGGCGCCGAGATGCCACCGTGCTGGTGCAGCCCCACGGCCCGGGTGCACGCCTCACCGACGGCGAGCCGGACCTCGTCGAGGACGGCCTCGTCCACTCCGGCCCTGCGCGCCACCGCGGCCGCCACGAGACGGGCGGTCCTGACATGCTCGGGCAGCGCGCTGAAGCGGAGTTCAACGGTGGCCATGCATCCCCCTCGCAACTACGGGCGTGCTGTGGAGAGGCCGGGCCGCCGGACGCCCGGCCCTCCTCATGGTCCTTCTTCCGCGTTCTTCCTCCGCCCTCCGGGGCACCGGGGGGCGGAAACGCGGTGGTCAGTCGGTCGCCGCCACCGCTTCCTCGACCGAGGTGTGGATCGGGAACACCTTGGTGAGGCCGGTGATACGGAAAATCTTCAAGATGCGCTCCTGGTTGCAGACCAGGCGCAGTGAGCCCTCATGGGCTCGGACACGCTTCAGGCCGCCGACCAGCACGCCGAGTCCGGTGGAGTCGAGGAAGTCCACGCCTTCCATGTCGACGACAAGGTGGAAACTGCCGTCATTCACCAGCTCGACCAGCTGCTCGCGCAGCTTGGGCGCGGTATATACGTCGATTTCGCCACCGACCCTGACGATCGTGCGATCGCCCATGGTCTCGGTCGACAGGGACAGGTCCACGGATCCTCCAGCACCTAGCTATCGAGCGGTCGCCCTTGGGGCATCTCGGCTCAGCCCCCGGGACGGTTCGCCAGCCGCGATGGCATTCAATCACTTACCGGCAGGCGTGCACGACGCCTTGGCCCCATTGTCCGTCACGCCAGTGACACACTCGGTGCCGATGGCCAAGAATCACCGATCCGATCGACCCCCGACGGACACGCCCTCCACCACCGCGCCGGGCGTGGTCCTGGACCGGCTCGCGTCCGGACCGAGCCGGGCTTCGCGCATTACTCATACGGAGCACTTGCCCCCACGTGCGGGTCGGCATGCCCGCTGGCCGGACCGGATCCGCACGGAAGTCGTGGCCGCCGTGCGCTCCGCGGGGATCGACCGTCCCTGGGTCCACCAGGCACGGGCCGCCGAGCACGCGCTGGACGGCGAGTCCGTCGTGGTCGCCACCGGTACGGCGTCCGGCAAGTCCCTGGCGTATCTCACGCCCGTCCTGTCCACCCTCCTGGACGGCGCGCAGGCCCCGAACGGCCGCGGGGCGACCGCCCTGTATCTCGCGCCCACGAAGGCCCTGGCGGCGGACCAGTGCCGGGCCGTGAAGGAACTTTCACAACCACTGGGCCATTCGGTGCGTCCCGCGGTCTACGACGGGGACACACCGTTCGAGGAACGCGAGTGGATCCGCCAGTACGCCAACTACGTCCTGACCAACCCGGACATGCTGCACCGGGGCATCCTGCCGTCCCATCCCCGCTGGTCCTCCTTCCTGAAGTCGCTGAAGTACGTCGTCATCGACGAGTGCCACACCTACCGGGGGGTGTTCGGCTCGCACGTCGCCCAGGTGCTGCGCCGCCTGCGCCGCCTGTGCGCGCGCTACGGTGCCTCGCCCGCCTTCCTGCTGGCCTCCGCGACCGCCGCCGAGCCCGCGGCCGCCGCCCGCCGGCTCACGGGCCTGCCGGTGGTCGAGGTGGCCGACGACGCCTCACCGCGCGGTGAACTGGTGTTCGCCCTCTGGGAGCCGCCGCTGACCGAGCTGCACGGCGAGAAGGGCGCCCCCGTCCGCCGTACGGCCACCGCCGAGGCGGCCGACCTGCTCACCGACCTCACCGTGCAGGGCGTCCGCTCGGTCGCCTTCGTGCGCTCCCGGCGGGGCGCCGAGCTCATCTCGGTGATCGCCCAGGAGCGCCTCGCCGAGGTCGACCGCTCGCTGGCCCGGCGTGTCGCGGCCTACCGGGGCGGCTACCTCCCCGAGGAACGCCGTGCTCTCGAACGCGCCCTGTACTCCGGCGAACTCCTCGGCCTCGCCGCCACGAACGCACTGGAGCTCGGGGTGGACATCTCCGGCCTGGACGCGGTGGTCATCGCCGGCTATCCGGGGACCCGGGCGTCCCTGTGGCAGCAGGCCGGGCGCGCGGGACGCTCCGGGCAGGGTGCCCTCGCCGTCCTGGTCGCCCGCGACGACCCCCTGGACACCTTCCTCGTCCATCACCCCGAGGCCCTCTTCGACCGGCCCGTGGAGTCCACCGTCCTCGACCCCGACAACCCCTACGTGCTCGCCCCGCACCTGTGCGCCGCGGCCGAGGAACTCCCCCTGACCGAGGACGACCTGGCCCTGTTCGGC
Organism: Streptomyces speibonae; assembly: GCF_984686075.1. NCBI lineage: Bacteria > Bacillati > Actinomycetota > Actinomycetes > Kitasatosporales > Streptomycetaceae > Streptomyces > Streptomyces speibonae. Next base: position 3,773,129 of record NZ_OZ480260.1, read on the forward strand.
CCGGCCACCGAAGAGCTGCTCCCGCAGCTGGAGGCGGCGAAGCTGCTGCGCCGGCGGACCAGGGCCTGGCACTGGACCCGCCGCGAACGGGCCGCCGATCTGACCGACATCCGCGGCGAGGGCGGCCGGCCGGTGCAGGTCGTCGAGGCCGGTACGGGCAGACTGCTCGGCACGGTCGACGCGGGCGCCGCGCACACCAGCGTCCACGAGGGCGCGGTCCATCTGCACCAGGGCCTCAGCTATCTCGTGCGCTCCCTGGACCTGGAGGACTCCGTCGCCCTGGTCGAGCAGGCGAGCCCGACCTACACGACGGTGGCCCGGGACACCACGTCGATCTCCGTGCTGGAGACGGACACCGAGATCCCGTGGGGCGACGGCCGCCTGTGCTACGGCTCCGTCGAGGTCACCAACCAGGTGGTCTCCTTCCTGCGCCGGCGTCAGATCACCGGCGAAGTGCTCGGCGAGACGAAGCTCGACCTCCCTCCTCGTACGCTGCGCACCCGCGCGGTGTGGTGGACCGTCACCGAGGACCAGCTGGACCGGGCCCGGATCGGTCCGGAGATCCTCGGCGGTGCCCTGCACGCCGCCGAACACGCCTCGATCGGCATGCTTCCGCTCTTCGCGACCTGCGACCGCTGGGACATCGGCGGCGTCTCGATCCCGCTCCACCCCGACACCCTGCTGCCCACGGTCTTCGTCTACGACGGCCACCCGGGCGGCGCGGGCTTCGCCGAACGCGCCTTCCACACCGCCCGCGCCTGGCTCACGGCCACCCGCCAGGCCATCGCCTCCTGCGAGTGCGACGCCGGGTGCCCCTCCTGCATCCAGTCCCCCAAGTGCGGCAACGGCAACGACCCTCTGCACAAGCGCGGTGCGGTACGCCTCCTGACGGTGCTGCTCGAGGGCGCACCGGCCGAGAAGCCGGGCGAGACGGAGGATCCCGCCGCCGGGGCGGCCGGGGTGAGCGAGGCGGCGGACGTCACCGGGGGCTCTGGGCCGAGTGAGGCCGACGGCGCAGGCGGGACGGACGGGGTGAGCGAAGCCGACGGTGCGGCCGGAGCTGCCGGGGCCGACGAAGCCGACGGTGCGGTCAAGACCGAGGGAACAGGCGCGGCCGGTGCCGGCGGGACCGACGGAGCCGGCACAGCCCACGGTTCGGGCGGACCCGACGGAGCAGGCGCTGCCGACGGTGCCGCCGGGGTCCGCGAGGCGGATGGTGCAGGGGTGACTCGAGCCCCGCGGACTGAGGCGTAGCCGAGCCCGGAGGCGTGGCCGGGTCCGCGGCCGGAAGCGCAACCGACACAGGAGCCACGCCGACCGGAACCGGGGCCCGAGCCGGGGTTGAGGCCTGTGCCCGAGCCGGGGTTGAGGCCAAAGCCGAGGCCGGAGCACGAGGCCGGAGCACGAGGCCGGAGCACGAGGCCGGAGCCCGAGGCCGGAGCCCGAGGCCGGAGCACGAGCCGGGGCCGAGACCGGTGCGCCGGCCGGGGCCGAAGCGTCGCCAGGGCCGGGACCAGAGCCAGAGCCAGAACGCCGGCTTTGCCGGATCCCGAGCACCGGGCGGGTCCGGAGCGCCGACCTTGGCCGGATCCCGAGCACCCTGCGGAGCCAGAGCGCCGACCATGGCCGGATCCCGAGCACCGGGCGGAGCCAGAGCACCGGCCTTGGCCGGATTCGGAGCGTCGGCCGGGTCCGGAGCGTCGGCCGGAACCCGAGCGTCGGCCAAGGGCGGGGCCGGCACGCCCGGTCGGGGTTGCGGCCCCGCGGCCGGTCCCGCGCGGGCCCTGACCTCCACCGTGAACGGGCCCCGGCCCGACGCCACCGACACGTCCGAGACCTCGCCGGTGAGCACGCACCGCACAAGCCGTGCGCCCTGTTCCCGGGCCACCCGGTCCGCCCGCGCGCAGGCAGCCGCACCGCCCCGTGTCCAATGGCCGGCCGCGGCGAGCGCCGCCATGTCGGCGCCACCGGCGGCCCGGTGCCGGACCACGACGACGTGTCCCAGGGTGAGAACGATGCCGAACACCACACACAGCACGGCGATGGCCCCGACGCTCCAGACGCTCGCCGACCCCTGATCGGAGCACCGTGCGCGCCTGCGCCCGTCCCGATCGTCCCGGTCGTCCGCCCGCCACCGCACACCGCCGTTCCGGACCGCCCTCACGTTCCCGCTCCCACCGTGTCCTCCGCCGCCGCCACGGCCTCCTCCCGCAGGTCGAACGGCAACCCGTGCAGCACCGGCGGCCTGGCCTCGACGACCACCCGGACCCGCTCCGCCTCCCGGCGCACAGTGATGCGGGCCCCGGGCGGCGCCGCCGCGCGGGTCACCTCCACGACCGCGTCGGGCGGATCCTGACGGGCCGCCGCGCGAGCGCCCGTGTACGCCGCGTCCACGCACTGGATCTGCGCGGCCACCACCAGCAGGCCCCAGACCAGCGCCGTCGCGAACATCACCAGGACGGGCAGCACCAGGGCCGCCTCCGCCGTCACGAACCCGCGGTCGGCCCGGCGCTCACATCCGGCCATCGAGTGCCTGCTGCACGATGTTGCGCAGCGCCGTGCTGACCGGACCGCTGTTGACGACCTTGTAGAGCACGACGGAGAACGCCACGGCCGCCACGATTCCCATGGCGTACTCCGAAGTCACCATTCCGGCGTCCCTCCGTGTCGCACGCCCCTTGCACACCAGGGCACGCAGCCGTGCCCGTACCGCCTGATACATCTCAACCCCCGTGAGGAGAAACTCGCATCGATCTTCCGTGTCCCGCTGTCCGTCCGGTGGGTCCGTCATCGACCACCTCCTCCCAGCACTCCGCCCGCGAGGCCGATCACCACGGGCAGGACGCCGACCGCGATGAACGCGGGCAGGAAACACAGCCCCACGGGTGCGCTGATCAGGACGGCCGCTTTCCGGGCCCGTGCGGTCGCTGCTCGGGTCCACTCCGTTCGGGCCTCGGCGGCCAGCCGGCCCACGGGCGTGGCGAGGGGAAGCCCGGACGTGTCGGCCCGTTCGAGCAGCCGGGCCAGCGGCAGAGCCCCCGGCAGCGACGCCAACCGGTGCCAGGCCGCTCCCGGTTCCCCGCCGAGCCGCACCTCAGCCGCGCCCCGCGCCAGGGCGTCGCCGACCGGCCCGCCCAAGGTCTCCCCGACGGCCTGTGCCGCCAGGACCGGCCCGGCGCCCGCCGCGATGCAGGCGGACAGCAGGTCGGCCGCCAGGGGGAGTTGCCGTGCCGCTCGCGCGGTGTCCGGACCGCGCCTCTGCGCTGCCGCCGTCTGCCGCAGCCGCCACCGCCACAGCCCGGCCGCCGCGGCCAGCCCGGCCACCACCCCGGCAGGCCCGCCCACCAGCGCCCAGCCGGCACAGACCACGCCGATGTGGGGCAGCCACCTCCGCGCGGCTCGCGTCAGCCCGCGGCGGGCGGAGGGCGACGCGCGTTCCGGAGCGAGCAGACCGGTCAGTCGCCGCCGTACTCTCCGCTCGCGCCGCGTGCGGTCCCACCGGGCCGCCAGCCAGACGAGCGCCGGTACGGTCCCCACGACCACCCCCAGCCTGTGGACAACGTCCGCGTTCACGCCGTCCCCTCCTCAGCACCCCGCATGATGCGCAGCGCCCACCACAGCCCCAGCCCCTCCAGCACTCCGCCCGCCGCCAGACAGACCAGCCCCGACGCGGTGTGCAACAGGATGTGCAGCGGGTCGGCGCCGAGCGCCGCGCCCAGTGCCAGACCCACGACGGGGAGCCCGGCGAGCATCACCGCCGTGGCGCGGGCACCGGCCAACTGGGCGCGCAGGTCGGCCCGCTGATCCCGTTCGGCCCGCAGCGCCGCACCCAGCCGGTCGAGTCCCGCCGCGAGGCCGGCCCCCTGGTCCACCGCCACCCGCCAGCACGCGGCGAGCCCTCGCAGCCCTTCGGCGCCCGGCTGCCGTGCCGCCGCCGCGAGCGCGTCGGGGACGTCCCCGCCGAACCGCGCCGCCGCCAGCACGGCGGCGTGCAGATCGCCGAGCCCGCCGGAGTCCCGCGCGGCCGGCAGCAGCGCCTCGCCCGGCTGCCGCCCGGCGCGCACCTCACCGGCGAGCGCCCCGCACAACGCGATCACCGCTTCCGCACGCCGCTCCCCAGCCCGGCGCTGCGCCGCGGCGCGCCGCACCCGCCGCAGCAGGGGCACGCCGGCCGCCCCCGCGACGACCGGCAGCACCGACGCACCCAGCGCCGCCAGCACCAGCCCCACGGCCATCGACCACCACTCGGCGCGCCACCGGCCGCGGATCCGCGCCCAGGCACGGAGCGCCCTGGCCCGGCCCGGCGGCCCGCTCTCCACGGCGCCCCCACCGGCCAGCAGCAGCCGGGGCCGCCCGGCCCCCGCGCTCCCGCCGCCGAGCACCAGCGCCGCGGCTCCCAGACAGGCCGCGGCCGCGGCCGTCGACATCCCGGTCATGCCGTTCATCCCCCGGTCCTCTCCCGCCGTCCGTCACCCGCACGGGCACCCCTGAGCAGCTCCCGCAGCCGCTCCCATCCCGGCTCGGGAAGGAACGCCGCCGGTCCCCAGCGCAGCGCCGGCACCGTCCGCACCAGCCCCGAGGGGTCCCGCTCCAGAACATGCACCTCCGCGATCCGCCGCCGCCCGCCGCGGTCGCGTACGAGGTGGAGCACCACCGAGAGGGCGGCGGCCAGCTGGCTGTGCAGGGCGAAGCGGTCGAGTCCGGCGGCCGTGCCGAGCGCTTCCAGCCGGGCCGGCACATCCGCCGCCGCATTGGCATGGACAGTGCACGAGCCGCCTTCGTGGCCCGTGTTCAGGGCGGCCAGCAGATGGACCACCTCAGGGCCGCGCACCTCTCCCACGACCAGCCGGTCCGGCCGCATCCGCAGCGCCTGGCGCACCAGGTCCTCGAGGGTGACGAGGCCCGCGCCCTCCTGGTTGGCGGGCCGCGTCTCCAGGCGTACGACGTGCGGGTGCTCGGGCCGCAGTTCCGCCGAGTCCTCCGCGAGGACGACGCGTTCGTCCGGGCCGACCAGGCCCAGCAGTGCGCTCAGCAGGGTGGTCTTGCCGCTGCCGGTGCCCCCGCTGACCAGGAACGACAGCCGTGCGTCCAGCAGCGCCCGCAGGACGCGGTCCCCGCCCGGCGGCACGGTCCCGGCCGCCGTCAGCTCCTCGAGCGTGAAGGCCCGAGGCCGCACGACCCGGAGCGACAGGCAGGTTCCGCCGACCGCCACCGGGGGCAGGACCGCGTGCAGCCGTGTCCCGTCCGGCAGCCGGGCGTCCACCCAGGGGCGGGCGTCGTCCAGGCGCCGGCCGGCCACGGCGGCGAGCCGCTGGGCCAGGCGCCGGACGGCCGTCTCCTCCGGGAAGGAGATCCCGGTGAGCTCCAGCCCGCCGCCCCGGTCCACCCAGACCCGGTCGGGCGCCGACACCAGGACGTCGGTCACCGAGGGGTCGGCCAGCAGCCCCTCCAGCGGTCCGCTGCCGACCAGCTCGGACCGCAACCGCTCGGCGGCTCCCAGGACTTCGGCGTCCCCGAGTACCCGCCCCTGGTCCCGCAGCGCCTGCGCCACGCGCGCGGGCGTCGGCTCGGCCCCGCTCTCGGCCAGCCGCCGCCGCACCCCGTCGAGCAGGTCCGGGGGCATGCCCGCGCCGCTCGTCACCGGACCGTTCATGCCGCCCTCGCCTCCACCAGCGCGCGCTCCCAGAACTCCTTGCAGAAGCGGGCCAGCGGCCCCTTGCCGGAGGCGCCGGGCGGTCGTCCCGCATCCTGGGGACGGCGCAGCGCGGGCTCGACGGGCAGGTCCCCGGCGAGGGGCAGTCCGAGCAGCCGGGCCACCTCCCGGTCGTCCAGGCCGGGCGCGTACGGACCGCGTACGGCGGCCCGCAGATCGCGCAGGACCATGCTGACGGCGGAGGCGACGCGGCCCGCCGCGGCGACGGCGCGCAGTTCCGCGGGGACCACGAGGAGACCGAGGTCGAGCTGGGCGAGGACCTCGGCGACACCGTCGTCCACGCGGCGCGGCAGGTCCACCACGACGGTGCCGCCGCCGCGCCGGGCGGCGGCGAGCACCGCCCGTACGGCCGGGGGCGGTACCGCGAGGCAGTCGCTGCGGTCCCAGCTGAGCACCCGCAGCGAGTGCAGTTCCGGCAGGGACTCCTCCAGGGCGGTGCCGCCGACCCGCCCGCGGGACGCGGCGAACGCGGGCCAGCGCAGTCCTTTGGCCGCTTCCCCGCCGAGGGCCACGTCGAGCCCGCCGCCCAGGGGATCGGCGTCAACGAGGAGTGTGCGCAGTCCCTCCCGCGCGGAGGTGACGGCGAGCGCGCACGCGAGGGTGGACGCTCCCGCGCCGCCCCGGCCGCCGATGACGCCGACGGTCAGGGCGGGCCGGCCGACGCCTTCGGCCACGTCGGCGATGCGGTCGACCAGCCACTGCTCGCCGTCGGGCAGCATCAGCACATGGTCGGCGCCGATCTCGACGGCCCGCCGCCAGACTCCGGGGTCGTCCTGGTCACGGCCGACCAGCACCACGCCCGGCCGGCGTGCCGCCCCGCGCACCCGCCGGGCGGCGTCGTCGCCGACCAGGACGAGCGGAGCCGTCTCCCAGCCGTCCCTCGGCTCGGGCACCCCGTGATGGACCTCGGGGGTGGCGCCGGCCGCCGCGCACAGACGCAACAGGTCGTCGAGGAGTCCGGCGTCCTCGGTGACGATCAGAGGTGCGCCCGGCCTGCCTCCTCCGGAGGCGGGCGGCGGATCGTGCGTGATGGTTCCGTTCATGTTCGTCCCCCTTCGCTGCTTTCTCGTACGGCCCTTGCGGCCCCCCGCTCCCACGACGTGCCGGGAACGGGGGCGAGCGGCCTTCGGTGAACGGCCGGAGGAAACCGGCCGAACGCGACCCGGCAATCGGAACCGGGACAGAACTCGCGGCGAGCGGGTCGCGTTGGAATCACGGTGCAGCGATCCGGAAAAACGTGTGGATCTTGGTGGAAAACTGTGGACGAACCGACGGCTGTGAATATCGCGGTCACTCATACCGGTGAGTCCTGGGAGCCCTGTGCGCGAGCTCCACAGAGCAGCCCCACGACTACCCGCGGTAACCATTCATGCGCATGACAAGAACTTCTCTCCCGCCCTCACCACGGCACCATCAGCAGGGAGCGGAACAGAAAAAAGCGTCCGGACATGCGACGACCCCCGCCGGGGGGGAGAGCGGGGGTCGTCCCCACGGCCGACTCGGGGGGGGGAGGAGTCGGACCGGGTTAGACACGGTCGCGAACGATCCGTGACTTCCATGGTGTACCCGAGAGCCCTCTCAGGCAAACCCACGCGCCCCACCTTACGCCGAATGGGCTGCGCCTATGCTCGACGCTGTGGAAAACCACTCCTTGCCCCGCACAGCCGCCTTCTTTGACCTGGACAAGACGGTCATTGCGAAGTCGAGCACACTCACGTTCAGCAAGTCGTTCTACCAAGGCGGTCTGATCAACCGCAGGGCGGTCCTGCGCACCGCGTACGCCCAGTTCGTGTTCCTCGCCGGCGGCGCCGATCACGACCAGATGGAGCGGATGCGCAAGTATCTGTCCGCCCTGTGCCGAGGCTGGAACGTCCAGCAGGTCAAGGAGATCGTCGCCGAGACCCTGCACGACCTGATCGACCCGATCATCTACGACGAGGCCGCCACGCTCATCGAGCGGCACCACACCGCCGGACGCGACGTGGTGATCGTCTCCACCTCCGGCGCCGAGGTCGTCGAACCGATCGGCGAGCTCCTGGGCGCCGACCGGGTCGTGGCCACCCGTATGGTCGTCGGCGACGACGGGTGTTTCACCGGCGAGGTGGAGTACTACGCGTACGGCCCGACCAAGGCCGAGGCGATCCGGGAACTGGCCGCCTCCGAGGGCTACGACCTGGCCCGTTGTTACGCCTACAGCGATTCGGTGACCGATGTGCCGATGCTGGAGGCCGTGGGTCGTCCGCACGCGGTGAACCCGGACCGGGCGCTGCGCCGCGAGGCCCTCGCGCGCCAGTGGCCGATCCTCGACTTCCACCGTCCGGTCCGGCTCAAGCAGCGCCTGCCCGCGCTCTCCGTACCGCCGCGCCCGGCCCTGGTCGCGGCGGCCGCCATAGGGGCCGCGGCGGCCACCGCGGGCCTCGTCTGGTACGCCAGCAGGCGCCGCGCCTCGGCGGCCTGAGCCGCCGCCCGGCGCGGGCCGGCGCACCGCCGCGCGCGGCCCGCGCCGGGCGGCGGCCCGGCGCGTTCGCGATAACGGCACCCGACGAGCATGTAATTGAATTCAAAAGTAAAGAGGGCGGGCCCAGGACTTCCGTGTGCCGGGAACACGGAGTACAAAGGAGTTAACGGCCCGCGAGACCAAGGACATCCGAGAGGATCACCTTTACAACGCATCTGGCCCCACGGACCGAGCATGAAAACCGGGCACCCACGCGACGTCGACCCGTCGATTACGGGCCAGCCGCACCAGGTGACGGGCAAAGTTCCCGGCCTGATGGGCATATTTCGAGGACGCTTGGTAACCCGGTGGACATGCCAGCGGCGGTACGAGTATTCGTACCGCCGCATCTCTGTGCGGCCCCGAATGGGGCCTTTTCACACCGTTCCGTTCACGCCGCCCCGCGCTGAAGAGCCTCGCAGACCGCGGTCGACTCGCGGGCTCCGAGCTCGACCGCGCGCCCGCAGTGGGCGATCCAGGCGGCCACTCCCTCCGGAGTGCCGGAGACATAGCCCTCCAGCGCCTCCAGGTAGGCCTCGCGCCCCAGCTCGGCGTGTCCGACCTCGGCGGGGCAGACCGACTTGGGGTCCAGCCCGCTGCCGATCAGGACGATGCGTTCGGCGGTGCGCGCGACCAGCCCGTTGTGGGAGGTGAAGGGGCGCAGCGCGAGGAGTTCTCCGTGCACCACGGCGGCCGTCACCAGCGCCGGTGCCGAGCTGCCCGCGACGATCAGCCCGGCCAGCCCCTCCAGCCGGCCGTGCGCCTCCGCCGCCCCGGGCAGGGAGAGCCCGGCCAGGGGCTCGTCGACCGGTTCACCCTCCTGCCGGGGCCGTCCGACCTGCTCGGCCTTGCCGGCCGCCGCGACCAGATGCAGCCGGGCCAGCACACGCAGCGGCGACTGCCGCCAGATGGACAGCAGCTGGCCCGCCTCGGCGGTCAGGCGCAGGGCCGCGCCCACGGTGCGCGCCTCGTCGTCCCCGCTGAAGTCACTGCGCCGGCGCACCTCCTCGAGGGCCCAGTCCGCGCCGGACAGCGCGGCCGAGCCACGGGCGCCGCGCAGCGCCGCCTCGGAGGTGATCTCGTTGCTGCGCCGCCGCATGACCCGGTGGCCGTAGACCCGGTCCACGGCCTTGCGCACGGTCTCCACGGAACCGGCCACACCGGGCAGGGCGCCCAGGGCCGCGAGCGGATCGGCGGTCGCGCCTGTCGTACTCATGAGTACGACCCTACGCACCCCGGACGCCCGCCCCACGATGGAGTGGTCTTCTTCACGCCCGACTATTACTCAGCGCTATCCTTCCCTTACTGTTGGTGAACATGAAAACTGCTTTCGTGGGAAAGGGCGGCAGCGGAAAGACGACCCTGTCCTCCCTGTTCATCCGTCATCTCGCGGCCTGCGGTGCCCCGGTGATCGCGGTCGACGCCGACATCAACCAGCATCTCGGGGCCGCGCTGGGCCTGGACGAGACGGTGGCCGCCGGTCTGCCGGCGATGGGCGACCACCTTCCCCTGATCAAGGAGTACCTGCGGGGCAGCAACCCCCGCATCGCCTCCGCCGAGACGATGATCAAGACGACGCCCCCGGGCGAGGGGTCCCGGCTGCTCCGGGTGTGCGAGGACAATCCGGTCTACGCCGCCTGCGCCCGTCCGGTGGAACTCGACGGTGGAGCGGTCCGTTTGATGGTCACCGGCCCCTTCACCGACGCCGACCTGGGGGTCGCCTGCTACCACTCCAAGACCGGAGCGGTGGAGCTGTGCCTGAACCACCTGGTCGACGGCCCCGGCGAGTACGTCGTCGTCGACATGACCGCCGGCTCCGACTCCTTCGCCTCCGGCATGTTCACCCGCTTCGACATCACGTTCCTCGTGGTCGAGCCGACCCGGAAGGGGGTCTCCGTCTATCGCCAGTACAAGGAGTACGCCCGCGACTTCGAGGTCGTCCTGAAGGTCGTCGGCAACAAGGTGCAGGGCCCGGACGATCTCGACTTCCTGCGCGCGGAGGTCGGGGACGACCTGCTGGTGACGGTAGGGCACTCGGACTGGGTCCGGTCCCTGGAGAAGGGCCGGCCGCCCCGGTTCGGCCTCCTGGAGGAAGCCAACCGGGACGCTCTGCACCTGCTGAAGTCGGCCGTCGACGCGACGTACGAACGGCGCGACCCGGAGCGCTACACCCGCCAGATGGTGCACTTCCATCTGAAGAACGCCCGGTCGTGGGGGAACGAGCGGACGGGGGCCGACCTGGCGGCCCAGGTCGACCCCGGTTTCGTGCTGGGCGCGACCGTCACCGCGTCCGCCTGACGCTCACCCCTTCGCCGCCGGGGAGCCGGGCGCTCCCTTGGGGGCCGGAGCGGGGCCCCCGGCCAGGAAGGACTTCCAGCCCTTCGCCGGGGCCTCGCCGACGTCCAGCGAGCGCAGCTTCTTCAGGACGGCCGGTTCCTGGGCGTCCAGCCAGTCCGCGAGCTGCCGGAAGGAGACACAGCGGACGTCCGCCTTGGGGCAGACCGTCTCGATGACCTCCTCGACGGCTCGCATGTACGTGCCGCCGTTCCAGGACTCGAAGTGGTTGCCGATGATCAGGGGCGCCCGGTTGCCCTTGTAGGCCCGTGCGAAGCCCTGGAGCAGGCCGTCGCGCATCTGGTCGCCCCAGTACTCGTGTTTGGCGGGGTCGCCCTGGGTGGCGGTGCCGGACTGGTTGACCATGAAGTTGTAGTCCATGGTGAGCTGTTCGAAGGAGTGCCCGGGGAAGGGCACCAGCTGCATCGACAGGTCCCACAGCCCCTGCTTCTTCTTCGGCCACACCTGGTTGTTGACCCCGCTGGTGTCGTAGCGGAAGCCGAGGTCGCGGGCGGCCTTCATGAAGTTCTCCCGCCCCTCCAGACACGGGGTGCGGGCGCCGATGAGTTCCTTGTCGTAGTCGAAGGGCAGCGGGGCCGCCTCCTTCATGCCGGTGTTGGTCTTCCAGGTCTGCACGAAGCGCTTGGCCTGCGCGATCTCGTCCTTCCAGTCCGCCACCGACCAGTCGCCGACCCCGCCGTCGGCGCCGCAGAAGTGGCCGTTGAAGTGGGTGCCGATCTCGTTGCCCTCGAGCCAGGCCAGCCGCAGCTGCTTCACGGTGTCGGCGATGCCCTCCTGATCGTTGAAACCGATGTCGGAACGTCCCGGGGAGTGCTGCGGCGGCTCGTACAGCTCCCGCTTCTCCTCCGGAAGCATGTAGACGCCGCTCAGGAAGTACGTCATGGTCGCGTCGTTCCGCTTGGCGACCTTGCGGAAGTGGGAGAAGAGCTTCTGGCCGTCCTCCCCCGCACCGTCCCAGGAGAAGACGACGAACTGCGGGGGCTTCTCACCGGGCTTCAGCCGCTCGGGCCGCGGCAGGTGCGGCTGGGCTCCGGTATAGGCGGTGGAGCCGTCCCCGATCAGCCGGAGGACGTTCTTCGGCGCGGGGGCAGGCTGGGCCTTCTCCTTCTCGCCGCTGGTGTCGGCTCCTGCCCCGCAGGCGGAGAGCGAGGCTGCGCAGACAGCGGCGATCACGGTGCCCGCGGCGATCCTGTGGGTGGCGGCCATCCGCCCACCTTCTTCCTTCTCTCGGGCCGGACTCGATGAGGCGATGCCGGGTGCTGTGCCGGTCCTTTCCGACGGCGCCGCCAACGTCGCACGGGAACAGAGAAGGAATTAATACGACAAGCCGATGAAATACCCACTTCACTCGCTGGAGTGATTACTTCGACCGTTTGCCCGGAAAGTCTATGCCAGCCCTTTACTTCGAATTACGATCCGTTTACTGAACGTGCTCATCCCGCCGTTCTGGGGCCGTGCCCCCACGGCCGCGACCGCCCAGCCACCGAGCGGGCCACCCCCTCACGCGACCGCACAGACCCGAAGGAGACGGGACACCATGTCAGCCTGCGTCCCCGCCCGTGCCGCCGATGCGGGCCACACCGAGCGCGCGCACCCGCCCCACAGCCCGCCGCGGCGCGCCCGGGGGCCGCGTGTCGCGGGCGCCGACGTCTCCGCCGCGGTCGCCGTCTTCCTGATCGCCCTCCCCCTCTCCCTCGGCATCGCCCTCGCCACCGGCGCTCCGCTCCAGGCCGGCCTGGTCGCCGCCGCCGTCGGCGGAGTCGTCGCCGGGCGGATCGGCGGCTGTCCGCTCCAGGTCAGCGGTCCGGCCGCGGGACTCACCGTCGTCACCGCCGACCTCATCCAGCAGTACGGATGGCGCACGACCTGCGCCGTCACCGTCCTCGCCGGCCTCTCCCAGCTCGGCCTCGGCTGTCTGCGCGTGGCCCGCGGCGCGCTCGCGGTGAGCCCCGCGATCGTCCACGGCATGCTGGCCGGCATCGGCGTCACCATCGCCGTCGCCCAGCTCCACATCGTCCTCGGCGGCACCCCGCAGAGCTCCGTCCCCGACAACCTCCGCGCCCTGCCCGCCCAGTTGGCGCAGCTGCACCCCGCAGCCCTCTCGGTGAGCGTGCTCACCCTCACCCTGCTGCTGCTCTGGCCGCGGCTCCCCGGCCGGACCGGCCGCCTGCTGCGTGCGGTTCCCGCCCCGCTCGTCGCCGTCGCCGGAGCCACCGCGATCGCCGCCTCCGCCGGCCTCGTCCTGCCCAAGGTGGACCTGCCGTCCTGGCGCAACCACGCCCTGGCCGGATTCCCCGAGGGCCCCGTACTCGGCCTCGTGGCCGCCGTGCTCACCACCACGCTGGTCTGCAGCGTGCAGTCACTGCTCGGCGCGGTGGCCGTGGACAAACTGGTGTCCGCCCGCCCCGGCCCGAGCCACGTCGGCCGGTCCGACCTGGACCGCGAACTGCTCGGGCAGGGCGCGGCCAACGTCGTCTCCGGCTCGCTCGGCGGACTGCCCGTCGCCGGGGTCGCCGTACGCAGCTGCGCGAATGTGCGCGCGGGCGCCGTGAGCCGGAACTCCACGATGCTGCACGGCGTTCTCGTCGTGGCCGCCGCGCTGCTGATGGTCCCGCTCCTGGAGTTCATCCCGCTCGCCTCACTCGCCGCCCTGGTGATGGCCGTCGGCATCCAGATGGTGTCCCTGCACCACATCCGCACGGTGACCCGCCACCGGGAAGTCCTCGTCTACGCCGTGACCACCCTCGGCGTCGTGTCCCTCGGCGTCCTGGAGGGCGTGGCCCTGGGCATCGCCGTGGCCGTCGGTGTGGCCCTGCACCGCCTCACCCGCACCCGTATCACCCACCAGGTGGCGGAAGGAATCCATCACGTACATGTGCGCGGGCAGTTGACGTTCCTCGCGGTGCCCCGGCTCAGCCGCGCGCTGCATCTCGTCCCCCAGGGGGCTCCCGCCGTGGTGGCGCTGGACGGCTCCTTCATGGACCACGCGGCGTACGAGACGCTGCAGGACTGGCAAAGCGCGCACACCGCGCGGGGCGGCACCGTGGAGATCACCGGACGCCGCGCCGGCGTCCGGATCGCCGAACCCGCCGTCCTCACCTCCGGGCATCCGGCCGACGGGCCCGAGGAGGCCGAAGCGTCCGGCTCCGGCTGCCGCTGCCGGCCCTGGACCGCCTGGCGCAACCACCAGTGCGAACGCCCGCGGTCCCTCCCGGACGGCGGCCGGCGGCCGGACACGGCCGACAGCGAGGAAGGGGAGGAAGGAGGGAAAGCCGCGGGACGAACGGCCCGCGCGGACCAGGCCGGCGGGGCCGAGCCGGAACAGGACGGCAGTGGGGGCAGCCAACTGGTGCGCGGCATCAGCGCGTTCCAGAGCCACACCGCCCCCCTGGTGCGCGGCGAGCTGGCCCGGCTGGCGCGCGAGGGACAGCGGCCGACCCAGCTGTTCCTGACCTGCGCCGACTCACGGGTGGTCACCTCCATGATCACGTCGAGTGGCCCGGGAGACCTGTTCGTGGTGCGCAACGTCGGCAATCTGGTGCCCCCGCCGGGCGCGGAGAGCGGCGACGACTCGGTGGCGGCCGCCATCGAGTACGCCGTGGACGTCCTGGCGGTGCGTTCGATCACGGTGTGCGGGCACTCGGGGTGCGGTGCGATGCAGGCACTGCTCGACGCCGAACCGGGCGGCGCCCGGACATCGCTGAGACGCTGGCTGCGGCACGGGCGGCCGAGCCTCGAGCGCCTGGGCGACCCGGGCGGGCCCCCGCCGCGGCTGACCGGGAGGGCGGTCGCCGACGCGGCCGAGGAGCTCTGCCTGGTGAACGTGGTGCAGCAGCTGGAGCATCTGCGCGCCCATGAATCGGTGGCCCGCGCCCTGAAGGACGAGCTCCTGGAACTGCACGGCCTGTACTTCCACGTGGGTGAGGCGCAGGCGTATCTGCTCACCGAGCGGGACGGGCAGAGGGTGTTCGACCGGGTCCGGGCCGTGGACCTGGCGACGTGAGGCGGCACGTCCCGATGTGAGAGGCGTTACACCCCTTGAACCGGCTTGCTCCGGGGCCCGTGGGAAGGGGTGTCGTACAGCGCACCACTCGGCACCCGACAGGTCTAAACCAATTTGCCGTCGGCCCTTGTCAGCGCACCCCCGGGTCTGATGAGGTGTGGCCTGGGACACAACGGACACCCTGGGAAAGGCAGATGCCGTGAGCAATGAAAGCCTGGCCAACCTTCTGAAGGAGGAGCGTCGCTTCACTCCCCCCGCCGACCTGGCCGCGAACGCCAACGTCACGGCGGAGGCGTATGAACAGGCCAAGGCTGACAGGCTCGGCTTCTGGGCCGAGCAGGCCCGCCGGCTGACCTGGGCCACCGAGCCCACCGAGACACTCGACTGGTCGAACCCCCCGTTCGCCAAGTGGTTCAAGGACGGCGAGCTCAACGTCGCCTACAACTGCGTGGACCGCCATGTGGAGGCCGGCCACGGCGACCGGGTCGCGATCCACTTCGAGGGCGAGCCCGGCGACAGCCGCGCCCTGACCTACGCCCAGCTCAAGGACGAGGTCTCCAAGGCCGCCAACGCCCTGCTGGAGCTGGGCGTGCGGAAGGGCGACCGGGTCGCCGTCTACATGCCGATGATCCCCGAGACCGCCATCGCGATGCTGGCCTGCGCCCGCATCGGCGCCGCGCACTCCGTGGTCTTCGGCGGCTTCTCCGCCGACGCGCTGGCCACCCGCATCCAGGACGCCGACGCACGTGTCGTCATCACCGCCGACGGCGGCTACCGGCGCGGCAAGCCCTCCGCGCTCAAGCCCGCCGTGGACGAGGCGGTCGGGCGCGTGGACAACGTGGAGCACGTCCTGGTGGTCCGCCGCACCGGCCAGGACGTCGCCTTCACCGAGGGCCGGGACGTGTGGTGGCACGACCTGGTCGACCGCCAGAGCACCGACCACACCCCGCAGGCGTTCGAGGCCGAGCACCCCCTGTTCATCCTCTACACCTCGGGCACCACGGGGAAGCCGAAGGGCATCCTGCACACCTCCGGCGGCTTCCTCACCCAGGTCGCCTACACCCACTGGTCCGTCTTCGACCTCAAGCCCGAGACCGACGTGTACTGGTGCACCGCCGACGTCGGCTGGGTCACCGGCCACTCCTACATCGTCTACGGCCCTCTCGCCAACGGCGCCACCCAGGTCATGTACGAAGGCACCCCGGACACCCCGCACCAGGGCCGCTTCTGGGAGATCGTGCAGAAGTACGGCGTGAGCATCCTCTACACCGCGCCCACCGCGATCCGCACGTTCATGAAGTGGGGCGACGACATCCCCGCCAAGTTCGACCTGTCGTCCCTGCGCGTCCTGGGCTCGGTCGGCGAACCGATCAACCCCGAGGCATGGATCTGGTACCGCAAGAACATCGGCGGCGACCGCACCCCCGTGGTGGACACCTGGTGGCAGACCGAGACCGGCGGCATCATGATCTCCCCGCTGCCCGGCGTCACCGACGCCAAGCCCGGCTCCGCCCAGACCCCGCTGCCCGGCATCGCCGCGACCGTCGTCGACGACGAGGCCCGCGAGGTGCCCGACGGCGGGGGCGGCTACCTGGTCCTCACCGAGCCCTGGCCGTCGATGCTGCGCACCATCTGGGGCGACGACCAGCGCTTCATCGACACCTACTGGACCCGCTTCGAGGGCAAGTACTTCGCCGGGGACGGTGCCAAGAAGGACGACGACGGCGACATCTGGCTGCTGGGCCGGGTCGACGACGTGATGCTGGTCTCCGGCCACAACATCTCCACCACCGAGGTCGAGTCCGCGCTGGTCGCCCACCCCTCGGTCGCCGAGGCGGCCGTGGTCGGCGCCACGGACGAGACCACCGGCCAGGCCATCGTCGCCTTCGTCATCCTGCGCGGCACGGCCGCCGAGACCGAGGACCTCGTCGGCGAGCTGCGCAACCACGTCGGCGCCACCCTCGGCCCGATCGCCAAGCCCAAGCGGATCCTGCCGGTGGCCGAGCTGCCCAAGACCCGCTCCGGCAAGATCATGCGGCGTCTCCTGCGCGACGTCGCCGAGAACCGCCAGCTGGGTGACGTCACCACCCTGACCGACTCCACCGTCATGGATCTCATCCAGGCCAAGCTCCCCCAGGCGCCCAGCGAGGACTGATCGGGCACCGCCGCGGAGCACGTCCGGGCGCCCCACCACTGGTGGGGCGCCCGTGGGCGCTCCTGTGCGCTTCGGGTACGTTGGCTAAACTGAGCAAAAAGCTGTCTCATGGGGCGCCGGGAAGTCTGGTCGGCACGCGATTCGTGCTACCCGTCGACCAGAGGAACGCCTGTGACCCCACCCCGCACGCCCACCCCCCGCAAGGCCTTCGGGTACCTGTCGTTGCCCGAGCGTTCCTATGTGACGGACGCGCTGCGCACCGAGACCGTCGGCGGCGTCCTCCTACTGCTGGCCGCCGTCGGCGCGCTGATCTGGGCGAACATACCCGCACTGCATGACAGCTACGAGAGCGTCAGCCACTTCCACTTCGGCCCCGAGGCCCTCGGGCTGAACCTGTCGGTGGCGCACTGGGCCGCCGACGGACTCCTCGCGATCTTCTTCTTCGTCGCGGGCGTCGAACTCAAACGCGAACTCGTCGCCGGTGACCTGCGCGATCCCAAGGCCGCCATGCTCCCGGTGGTCGCCGCCCTCTGCGGCATGGCGGCACCGGCGATCGTCTACACGATCACCAGCAGCGCGGGGGGCGGCTCCCTCGCCGGCTGGGCCGTGCCCACCGCCACCGACATCGCCTTCGCACTCGCCGTGCTCGCCGTGATCGGCACCTCCCTGCCGAGCGCGCTGCGTGCCTTCCTGCTCACCCTCGCCGTCGTCGACGACCTGTTCGCGATCCTGATCATCGCGGTCTTCTTCACCGACCAGCTGAACTTCGCGGCGCTCGGCGGCGCAGCAGCGGGCCTGGCCCTCTTCTGGCTGCTGCTGCGCAAGGGCATCCGCGGCTGGTACGTGTACGTGCCGCTGGCCCTGGTCGTGTGGGCGCTGATGTACAACAGCGGCATCCACGCCACCATCGCTGGTGTGGCCATGGGTCTGATGCTGCGCTGCCACCGTCACGAGGGCGAGGACCAGTCCCCGGGCGAGCACATCGAGCACCTCGTGCGGCCGCTCTCCGCGGGCCTCGCGGTCCCGCTGTTCGCGCTGTTCAGCGCGGGTGTGGCGGTATCCGGCAGCGCCCTGGCGGACGTGTTCACCCAGCCCGAGACGCTCGGTGTGGTCCTCGGGCTCGTCCTCGGCAAGATGCTGGGCATCTTCGGCGGCACCTGGCTGACGGCACGCTTCACCAAGGCGTCGCTCAGCGACGATCTGGCCTGGGCGGACGTGTTCGCCGTGGCGACCCTCGCCGGCATCGGCTTCACCGTCTCGCTGCTCATCGGTGAGCTCGCCTTCGACGGCGACGCGTCGATGACGGACAGCGTGAAGGCGGCCGTACTGACCGGCTCGCTGATCGCCACCGCCCTCGCGGCCGTCCTGCTGAAGATGCGCAACGCCAAGTACCGCAGGCTGATCGAGGAGGAGGAGCGCGACGACGACCTGAGCGGTGTCCCGGACGTCTACGAACAGGACGACCCGGCGTACCACCTGCGCATGGCGGAGATCCTCGAGCGCAAGGCCGCCGAGCACCGGCGTCTCGCCCGGGAGAAGGCCGCCGCGCGAGACGCGCTTGCCGAAGTGTCGAGCGGGGCAAGCGATCAGGACCACGGTCCGGCATGATCTGACGAGACGGTACAAAAGACGGACACCGTACGCGCAGTCATGAGGACGTCCGCAGGACGTACGCAGAAGAGGGAGACCGCGATGAGCGCACCCGACGGCAGCCCGGTCGGCGCCGAACGCAGCATCGGCCAGCTGTTCGCCTCGGCGACGGCTGACATGTCGGCGCTGGTGCACGACGAGATCGCGCTGGCGAAGGCGCAGCTCAAGCAGGACGTCAAGCGGGGCGCCACCAGCGGCGGCGCGTTCACGGCGGCCGGCCTGCTGCTGCTGTTCTCCCTGCCGATGCTGAACTTCGCCCTCGCCTACGGCATCCGCACCTGGAGCGACTGGAACCTCGCGCTCTGCTTCCTGCTGTCCTTCGCCGCGAACGTGCTGGTCGCCGTCGTCCTCGCGCTCATCGGCACCGTCTTCGCCAAGAAGGCGAAGAAGAGCCGCGGTCCGCAGAAGGTCGCCGCCTCGGTGAAGGAGACGGCCGGCGTGCTGCAGAAGGCCAAGCCGCATCCGCGTCCCGCGCTGCCGCAGGAGCCGGCCCCCCAGGCCATCGAGGCTGTGGCACGCTCGTCCTCATGACGGACCCCGCCACTCCTCCGGCGCAACCCGCTTCGGTCGTACGCCTCGACATCCCCGGCGGCACCGGGCTCACCCACCGGGACGTCGCCGCCAACGGCGCCCGCTTCCACATCGCGGAACTGGGTGACGGCCCCCTGGTGCTGCTGCTGCACGGCTTCCCGCAGTTCTGGTGGACCTGGCGGCACCAGCTGACGGCACTCGCCGACGCCGGCTTCCGGGCCGTCGCCATGGACCTCAGGGGGGTCGGCGGCAGCGACCGCACACCGCGCGGTTACGACCCCGCCAACCTCGCCCTGGACATCACCGGGGTGATCCGTTCCCTGGGCGAGCCGGACGCCGCGCTGGTCGGCCACGACCTGGGCGGATATCTGGCCTGGACGGCGGCGGCGATGCGCCCCAAGCTCGTACGGCGGCTGGCGGTGGCGTCCATGCCGCATCCCCGGCGCTGGCGGGCGGCGATGGTCTCCGACGCCAGGCAGTCGGCCGCCATGTCCCACATCTGGGGGTTCCAGCGGCCCTGGATCCCGGAGCGGCAGCTCACCGCGGACGACGGCGCGCTGGTGGCGAAGCTCATCCAGGACTGGTCGGGCCCGCACGTACCGGACGAGAAGGCGCTGGAGAACTACCGGCGCGCCATGTGCGTCCCGTCCACGGCGCACTGCTCGATCGAGCCGTACCGCTGGATGGTGCGCTCCCTGGCCCGTCCGGACGGCATCCAGTTCAACCGGCGGATGAAGCGGCCGGTGCGGGTGCCGACGCTGCATCTGCACGGCTCGCTGGACCCCGTGATGCGCACGCGCAGCGCCGCGGGCTCGGGACAGTACGTCGAAGCGCCGTACCGCTGGCGGCTGTTCGACGGGCTGGGGCACTTTCCGCACGAAGAGGACCCGGTCAGTTTCTCGACCGAACTGATCAACTGGCTGAAGGATCCCGAGCCCGATCGGTAACCGGGCGAACGCTGTCGGTGCCGGTCCCGGCACTCACCCCCTGAACGCTTGTCCGACGAACGCCAATTGCCCGACGCATAGGCCAATTGGCGGCCCGCGGGGCGGTTATCGACCATGGGCCAGGGGCACAGGTCGGGGTATGGGCTGGACGCACGACTACAGTGACGCACGCCGCAATCGCCGCTCGGCGGGCGGTGTGAGCTCCCACCAGCGAGGCGGTGCACCACAGATGGCGACCACGGACCTCAGGGTGGGAATTCCGCGCATCCTCCGCCGCCGGGCCCGCTGGGTCTCGGTCCGGCTGCGCCACCCGCGCGGCTGACGGTCCGTACGCCCGCTCGCGGGACACAGAGGGCTACAGCGCGCAGCTGTCGCTGTCCACCGCCTGATTGGCCCTGCGGCCCTTGGCGATGTCCTCCCGGATCTCGTCCACGGTGAGCGCGTAACCCGTCTCGGCGTCGTCGAGCGACTTCGCGAACACCACGCCGTAGACCTCGCCCTCCGGGGTGAGCAGCGGGCCGCCCGAGTTCCCCTGACGGACCGTCGCGAAGAGCGAGTACACGTCACGGCGGACCGTGCCGCGGTGGTAGATGTCGGGGCCGTTCGCCGTGATGCGTCCCCGCAGGCGCGCCGCGCGGACGTCGTACGCCCCGTTCTCCGGGAAGCCGGCGACGATGGCGCTGTCACCGCTGCTCGCGTCCTCGTCCGAGAACCGCAGCGCGGGCGCCCTCAGGTCGGGCACGTCGAGGACGGCGATGTCGCGCTCCCAGTCGTAAAGGACGACGGTGGCGTCGTACTTCCTGCCCTCGCCGCCTATCTGCACGGTCGGTTCGTCGACGCCGCCCACGACATGCGCGTTGGTCATGACGCGGCGCTCGCCGAAGACGAAGCCGGTGCCCTCCAGGACCTTGCCGCAACTCGGCGCGGTGCCCATCACCTTGACGATGGAACGCTGCGCGCGGAGCGCGACCGGGCTGCCCGCCAGGGCCGGGTCCGGGGGCCGGACCTCGGTGATCGGCTCGTTGGCGAACGGGCTGAAGACCTGCGGGAAGCCGTTCTGCGCGAGGACGGAGGAGAAGTCCTGGAACCAGGTGTCCGCCTCGTCGGGCAGCGCGCGCGAGACCCCGAGCAGCACCTTGGAGCTGCGGACCTCCTTGCCGAGCGTCGGCAGCGTCGTGCCGGCCAGGGCGGCTCCAATCAGCCAGGCGACCAGCAGCATCGCGACCACGTTGACCAGGGCACCGCCCGTGGCGTCCAGCGCGCGGGCCGGCGACCAGGTGATGTAGCGGCGCAGCTTGTTGCCGAGATGAGTGGTCAGGGCCTGGCCGACGGAGGCGCAGACTATGACCACGATGACGGCGACGACGGCCGCCGTCGTACCGACCTCGGCGCCGTCCGTCGTGGCGTCCCAGACGACGGGCAGCAGGTAGACGGCGGCGAGCCCCCCGCCCAGGAAGCCGATCACCGACAGGATGCCGACGACGAAACCCTGCCGGTAGCCGACGACGGCGAACCACACGGCGGCGACCAGCAACAGAATGTCCAGCACGTTCACCGCTTCACGCCCCGCCTCGTCGTACCCAGCACGGCGCCCACCCTGTCACGAGCGCCAGTCCAGCGGGACCTGCTTGGTGCGATCCCAGGGGCGCTCCCACCCGGCGAAATGCAGCAGCCGGTCGATGACGCCCGCGGTGAACCCCCACACAAGGGCGGATTCGACCAGGAATGCCGGGCCCTGGTACCCGCTCGGGTGAACCGTGGTCGCCCGGTTGTCGGGGTGCGTGAGGTCCGCCACGGGGACCGTGAACACCCGCGCGGTCTCGTTCGGGTCGACGACCCCCACCGGCGTGCGCATGCGCCACCAGCCCAGCACGGGGGTGACGACGAAACCGCTGACCGGGATGTAGAGCTTCGGCAGTACGCCGAAGAGCTGGACGCCGGACGGATCGAGTCCGGTCTCCTCCCGGGCCTCGCGGAGTGCGGCGTGCAGCGGTCCGTCGCCCAGCGGGTCGCCGTCCTCGGGGTCGAGGGCGCCGCCCGGGAAGGACGGCTGCCCCGCGTGCGAGCGCAGCGAGCTCGCCCGCTCCATGAGCAGCAGCTCTGGGCCGCGCTCGCCGTCACCGAAGAGGATGAGGACGGCGGACTGGCGCCCCGCGCCGTTCTCCGGGGGCAGGAAACGGCTCAGCTGGCGCGGCGCGACCGTCTCCGCCGCGCGGGCCACCGGATCCAGCCAGGAGGGCAGCCCCTCCCGGCTGAGCGTCACCCGGCCGCCCTGGGTACCGCTCGTGCGCGTCATCGCCACCCCTGTCGTCCGGCCGCCTCCCACGGGTCCAACGCCCGGCGGCCCCGAGATCGTTCCGCGGGCCGCCGTGGCGCGGTCCGCTCCGTCATCCGGCCCCCAGCGGCGGGGCGGGCTTGCCGCCGGCGTCCAGATAGGCCTGCGGGGGCTTCAGCCGCTGCCCCGGAAGGTCGGCCTTCTCGTACTTGAGCAGCTTCTTCGCCTTCTCGGGGTCCGTCTCGCCCTCCCCGTACGCCGGGCAGAGCGGCGCGATGGGGCAGGCGCCGCAGGCGGGCTTGCGGGCGTGACAGATACGGCGGCCGTGCCAGATCACGTGGTGGGACAGGTCGGTCCACTCGCTCTTGGGGAACAGCGCGCCGACCGCCGCCTCGATCTTGTCGGGGTCGGTCTCCTCGGTCCACTGCCAGCGCCGTACGAGCCGCTGGAAGTGCGTGTCCACGGTGATACCGGGGCGGCCGAAGGCGTTGCCCAGGACGACGAAGGCGGTCTTGCGGCCCACGCCGGGCAGCTTGACGAGGTCCTCGAGCCGGCCGGGCACCTCGCCGCCGAAGTCCTCGGCGAGCGCCTTCGACAGCCCTATCACCGACTTGGTCTTGGCCCGGAAGAAGCCGGTGGGACGCAGGATCTCCTCCACCTCCTCGGGGTTGGCGGCGGCCAGATCCTCGGGGGTGGGGTACTTGGCGAAGAGGGCGGGGGTGGTCTGGTTGACGCGCAGGTCGGTGGTCTGGGCCGACAGCACGGTGGCGACCAGGAGCTGGAAGGGGTTCTCGAAGTCCAGCTCCGGGTGGGCGTAGGGGTACACCTCGGCCAGCTCGCGGTTGATCCGGCGCGCCCGCCGGACCAGCGCGGTACGTGACTCCTGTCCGGCGGGCCTGACGACGGTCTTCGCGGGAGCGGCCCGCACGGCGGCGGCCGCCTTCTTGGGAGCGATGACCTGCTTCTTGGGGGGTGGGGCCTTCTTGACGGGAGGCTTCTTGGCAGCGGCCTCCGCCGTGGCGGCCCTCTTGGCGGGGGCGGCCTTCTTGGCGGCGGCCTTCTTGGCGGCGGCCTTCTTGGTCACGGCCTTCTTGGTCACGGCCTTCTTGGCAGTCACCTTCTTGGCCGAACCGGCCTGCTTCGCGGCACCGGCCTGCTTCGCGGCACCGGCCCGCTTCTCCGGTGTCGCGCCCGTGCCGGCCGAACCGCCCTCACCGGCGGCGGCCTTCTTCGACGGCGACCTCTTTGTCGTTTTCGCCGTCTCCTTACCGCCATCGGAGCCCTGTTCGCCCACAGCGGAATCGCGACGTACTGCCACCCGTGCAGCCCCCTCGGCCTGTGCTCTCACCGGCGTTTTGGACACCCGGCCAGCCTACGACCCGGCACCGACATCCGCCCCGGCCCCCGAGGACCGGCGTCCAATTGGACCCCTGCCGCTTACCCCGACCGGCCCGTACGGCATCCTTGTGACAGATCACACTGTTTGGACCGTCCGGCAAAATGGGCACCACGGTCCCCTGGTACGTGGGGAGCAAGATCCCCTGAGCAGGCCGACAAGGAGAGAACTCGTGGACGACGTTCTGCGGCGGAACCCGCTTTTCGCGGCGCTCGATGACGAGCAGGCCGCGGAGCTTCGCGCCTCCATGAGCGAGGTGACCCTGGCACGGGGCGACTCCCTGTTCCACGAGGGCGACCCCGGTGACCGCCTGTACGTGGTCACCGAGGGCAAGGTGAAGCTGCACCGCACGTCCCCCGACGGCCGGGAGAACATGCTCGCCGTGGTCGGTCCGGGCGAGCTGATCGGTGAGCTGTCGCTCTTCGACCCCGGCCCGCGCACCGCGACGGCCACGGCGCTGACCGAGGTCAAGCTGCTCGCCCTCGGTCACGGCGACCTGACGCCCTGGCTGAGCGCCCGCCCCGAGGTCGCCACCGCGCTGCTGCGGGCCGTGGCCCGCCGGCTGCGCAAGACCAACGACGCCATGTCGGACCTGGTCTTCTCGGACGTCCCGGGCCGTGTCGCCCGCGCCCTGCTCGACCTCTCCCGGCGCTTCGGCGTGCAGTCCGAGGAGGGCATCCACGTGGTGCACGACCTCACGCAGGAAGAGCTGGCCCAGCTGGTCGGCGCCTCCCGCGAGACGGTCAACAAGGCGCTGGCGGACTTCGCCCAGCGCGGCTGGCTCCGTCTGGAGGCCCGCGCGGTGATCCTCCTGGACGTCGAGCGCCTCGCGAAGCGCTCCCGCTGACACCGACGACACGGAAACGGACTGCGCCGGACGTCTCCCGCGCGGCAGAGTGATCCGCATGGCCGAAGCCGCCGGACACCGCCCCGGACTGGACGCACACGGGTACCTCACGCGCGAGGGCTCCCTCGCGCGGGTGCCGCACGCCTTCCGCCCGGTCGTCGCCGCCGCGCGGGAGCGGCTGGCCGCCGCCTTCGGACCCCGGCTGAACGGCGCGTACCTCTACGGCTCCGTCCCGCGCGGCACCGCACGCGTGGGCCGCAGCGACCTCGACCTGCTGGTCGCGCTGCACGGCGAGCCGACCGCAGGCGACCACCACGCCGCCCGCGTCCTGGAGGAGCGGCTGGACCGCGGGTTCCGCGAGATCGACGGCGTAGGCACGCTGCTGTTCAGCCGCGAGCGGCTGCTGAGCGAGCTGGAACGGCACGACCTGGGGTGGTTCGTGTCCTGCCTGTGCACACCCCTGTCCGGCGAGGATCTCGCCCCCGTCCTGCCGCGCTACCGGCCCGACTCGCTGCTCGCCCGCGAGACCAACGGTGACCTGGCGCTGCTGCTCCCCCGCTGGCGGGAGCGGATCGCCGGGGCCGCCGGCACGGAGGAGGCCAGGCGGCCGCTGGTGCGCTTCATGTCCCGGCACCTCGTACGGACCGGTTTCACCCTGGTCATGCCGCGGTGGAACGGCTGGACCAGCGATCTGACGGAGATGGCGGCGGCGTTCGGCGCGTACTACCCGCAGCGGGCGGCGCAGATGCGGGCCGCCGCCGTCCTCGGTCACGAGCCGGCCGGTGACGCCGGGATCCTCGCCTCGTACGTCGACGACCTCGGCCCCTGGCTCGCCGAGGAGTACGCGCGCGTGCACGGCGTGAAGGCGCCGCGCCCCGCGTGACGGACGTCCGGGGCGACCGGGCGTCCACGGGCCCTAGATGAGACCGTGCTCCCGCAGATACTCCAACTGGGCGCGCACGGACAGCTCCGCGGCGGGCCACAGGGAGCGGTCGACGTCGGCGTAGACATGGGCGACGACCTCGGACGGCGTGCGATGGCCGTCCTCGACGGCCGTCTCGACCTGGGCCAGGCGGTGGGCGCGATGGGCGAGGTAGTACTCCACGGCGCCCTGTGCGTCGTCCAGAACGGGACCGTGGCCCGGCAGGACCGTGTGGACGCCGTCGTCGACCGTGAGCGACCTGAGCCGGCGCAGCGTGTCCAGGTAGTCGCCCAGGCGGCCGTCGGGATGGGCCACGACGGTCGTACCGCGCCCCAGGATGGTGTCGCCCGTGAGGATCGCCCGGTCGGCCGGGAGATGGAAGCACAGGGAGTCGGCGGTGTGGCCGGGCGTCGGTACGACCCTGAGCTCCAGGCCTCCGACGGTGACGACGTTCCCGGCGGCCAGCCCTTCGTCCCCGACCCGCAGCGCCGGGTCCAGTGCCCGCACCCTGGTGCCGGTCAGCTCGGCGAACCGGGCGGCGCCCTCGGCGTGATCGGGGTGACCGTGCGTCAGGAGGGTGAGGGCCACGCGCTTGCCGGCCTGTTCCGCCGTGCCGACGACATGCCGCAGATGCCCGTCGTCCAGCGGGCCGGGGTCGACCACGACGGCCAGGTCGGAGTCCGGTTCCGACAGGATCCAGGTGTTGGTGCCGTCCAGGGTCATCGGCGAGGCGTTCGGGGCGAGCACGTTGACGGCACGCGCGGTGGCGGGGCCGGAGAGGACACCGCCCCGTGGCTGGCCGGGCAGGGTGCTTGCGTCCGTCATACGGTGGCTCCCCCGGTCGGGATGTGCTGGGTGAACTCGTCGTGTCCAGGCCAGGAGAGCACGATCTGACCCTCCACCAGACGCGCGGTGGCCAGCACCGGCGTGAGATCCCGCGCGGGAGCCGCGTCGAGCGCCTCCGCGGCGGTGGCGTACACCGTGAGCTGACGGAGGGTGGCGATGGTCGGGGGCATCATCAGCAGCTCGCCCCGGTCGTAGGCGGCGGACGCCGCGCGGGGGGTGATCCACACCGTGCGGTCGGCCTCCGTGGAGGCGTTGCGGGTGCGCTGGCCCCGCGGGAGCTCGGCGACGAAGAACCACGTGTCGTAGCGGCGGGGCTCGAACTCGGGGGTGATCCAGCGGGTCCAGGCGCCGAGCAGGTCGGAGCGCAGGACCAGTCCGCGGCGGTCCAGGAACTCCGCGAAGGACGTCTCCCGCGCGACGAGCGCGGAACGGTCCGCCTCCCAGTCGTCGCCGGTGGCGTCACCGACCACACCGTCCGGGGTGGGCCCGGCGAGCAGCACCCCGGCCTCCTCGTACGTCTCCCGTACGGCCGCGCAGACGATGGCCTGCGCCCCCGCCTCGTCCACACCGAGCCGGTCCGCCCACCACGCGCGCGAGGGGCCCGCCCAGCGGACGTGCAGGTCGTCGTCGCGCGGGTCGACGCCGCCGCCGGGGTAGGCGTAGGCGCCGCCCGCGAAGGCCATGGACGTACGCCGGCGCAGCATGTGCACGGCGGGTCCGCCGCCGGTGTCCTTCAGCAGCATGACGGTGGCCGCGCGCTTCGGCGTGACGGGCGTGAGGCCGCCGCCCGCGAGCGCCCGGATCCGCTCCGGCCACTCCGGGGGGTACCACTGACCGTCCGCCCGCGCATTCACCATGGCCGGAGGCTAACCCGAGACGCCCGGATGTTCGAGTGCCCACCGCGACGACGGGGGACCACGGCGATTGCCACCCCGGGTGGCCGCGCCCCGTCCGACGGCATCCGGACCCGACGGCCGCAATGACCGAGGGGCACCACAGGCGAGACGCACGCCCACGACAACGCCGACCGGACCCGACGCCCGCCCGCCTCCACGACCGGCGACGCCACCCCTACGGCGACGAACCCACGCGGTTCGCGCCCGGACCGCGACTCCACGGCGCCGCCGACAACTGGTCGGGCCCCGGCCCGCCTCGGCAGCCGGAAGAGCGGCCACGGGGGAACCACAGCCCTTGCGGGCACCGGCGCCCGTGCACCCCCCGGAAGATGTGGGCCGTGCCCGAGTCGCCTCGCGTCCTCCCGGACGGCGAACGGGCCCAACCCGCCTCCGGCGTGGGGCGGGCACCGGAGCCGCGGAAGACACCGCCGCCCGTCACGTCCCCGGAAGCCGCAGGGCGCACCGGAACGTGCGACCGAGGGGCCGCCACAGGCCAGACGCACACCGGCGACGACGCCCACGCGGCAGCGCCCCCACAGGCGTCGAGCGGGCGGCCAGGACAGAGGCCACCGCGACGTCAGGGCCGCTGAAGACACCGCCGATGACCACCCGCCTCCACGGCGCGACACCGCA
Source organism: Streptomyces speibonae (assembly GCF_984686075.1). Lineage (NCBI taxonomy): Bacteria > Bacillati > Actinomycetota > Actinomycetes > Kitasatosporales > Streptomycetaceae > Streptomyces > Streptomyces speibonae. The sequence goes on from NZ_OZ480260.1 coordinate 3,800,795, forward strand.
TACGGCGCATACGGCGCATACGGCGCATACGGCAAGCAACGGACCCGCGCGCGGTTCACGCGCGAACCGCGGCTTCGCGGCGGCGGGGCCACAGCTGAACCGCGACCGTCGGAGACGGCAGCCCATACGCAGCCCCGGGCGGCGTGCAGCACGCACGCGCGACGCGGTGCCGACGACATGCCGCCCCGGCACCGGCATGCGGCCCTATTCCCGCGGCGGCGGTGTCGCCCCCCGCGCGGCGCCCCGGGTTACGCCTCCGTGAGCTCCACCTGGATTTCGACCTCCACCGGGGCGTCCAGGGGCAGTACCGCGACGCCCACCGCGCTGCGGGCGTGGACGCCCCTGTCGCCCAGGACCTCGCCGAGCAGCTCGCTCGCGCCGTTGATGACGCCCGGCTGGCCCGTGAAGTCCGGGGCCGAGGCCACGAAGCCCACGACCTTCACCACGCGCGCCACCCGGTCCAGGTCCCCGGCGACGGACTTGACCGCGGCGAGGGCGTTCAGCGCGCAGGTACGCGCCAGTTCCTTCGCCTCCTCGGGGGTGATCTCCCCGCCGACCTTGCCCGTCGTCGGCAGCTTGCCGTCCACCATGGGCAGCTGACCGGACGTGTAGACGTACGGTCCCGACCGCACGGCCGGCTGGTACGCGGCCAGCGGAGGCACCACCTCCGGCAGCCGCAGCCCCAGCTCGGCCAGCTTCGCCTCGACGGCGCTCATGCCTGCTTCTCGCGCTTCAGGTAGGCCACCAGCTGCTCCGGGTTGTTCGGCCCGGGCACGACCTGGACGAGCTCCCAGCCGTCCTCGCCCCAGGTGTCCAGAATCTGCTTCGTCGCGTGGACGAGAAGCGGCACAGTCGCGTATTCCCACTTGGTCATGCGGCCGACTCTAGCCGCTGCCGCAGCAGGTCCCGCGGCCCCCGCCCACCCCGTGTGCCCGCGCCCCGCGCGAAGCGCGATGGCCGCGGTGTCAGCCCACCGCGCGGGGCGCGGGGCCCGCGAACGGCCACCCGGAGCCGCCGGGCCGCGCGGCGAGCATTTAGGCTCGAAGGCGTGAGCAGGCTCCAGGTCGTCAGCGGCAAGGGCGGAACCGGCAAGACCACGGTTGCCGCGGCCCTAGCGCTGGCTCTGGCCAAGGAGGGGAAGCGGACGCTTCTCGTCGAGGTCGAGGGCCGGCAGGGCATCGCACAGCTCTTCGAGACGGAGGCGCTTCCGTACGAGGAACGGAAGATCGCCGTCGCACCGGGCGGCGGCGAGGTGTACGCCCTCGCCATCGACCCCGAACTGGCGCTTCTGGACTACCTCCAGATGTTCTACAAACTGGGCAGCGCCGGCCGGGCCCTGAGAAAGCTCGGCGCGATCGACTTCGCCACCACCATCGCCCCCGGCGTCCGTGACGTCCTGCTGACCGGCAAGGCGTGCGAGGCGGTCCGGCGCAAGGACAGGAACGGCCGGTTCGTCTACGACTACGTCGTCATGGACGCCCCGCCGACCGGCCGCATCACCCGCTTCCTCAACGTCAACGACGAGGTCGCCGGTCTCGCCAAGATCGGACCGATACACAACCAGGCGCAGGCGGTCATGCGGGTGCTGAAGTCACCGGAGACGGCCGTGCACCTGGTCACACTGCTGGAGGAGATGCCGGTCCAGGAGACCGCGGACGGCATCGCGGAACTGCGCGCGGCACGGCTGCCGGTGGGCAGGGTCATCGTGAACATGGTGCGGCCGCAGGTGCTGGACGCCGACGCCCTGGAACTCGTGGCGACGGTCCCTCGTTCCTCTGTCGCGCGGGCGCTGTCGTCCGCCGGCCTCGGCGGCGCGCGGCGCGGCGGACACGCCGAGCGTCTGGTGGAGCCGCTGCTCGCGCAGGCGGCGGAGTACGCCGAGCGGTACGCGCTGGAGACGGAGCAGCGCGCCGTGCTGGCGGATCTGGACGTGCCGTTGCACGAACTGCCGCTGCTCGCGGAGGGCATGGATCTGGCGGGTCTGTACGCGCTGGCCCGGCAGCTGCGCGAACAGGACGTGTCATGACCGCCCGCACCAGCACGGCCCGGCCGCCCCGGTCATCGCGGAACGGCCGTCACCTCCGTCACCGCCACCGCCGTACCGGCCCCGTCACGGGCCGGCAGCACCGGGATCGGAAGCACCGGAAGCAGGGGATGCCATGAGCCGTCGTCCGGAACCGGCGGGGACCCAGGACCCGGCCCGTCACCACCTCTCCCCCACCCGCACGCTCGACATCGACCCGCTGATCGAAGACCCGGACACCCGGATCGTGGTGTGCTGCGGCTCGGGCGGCGTCGGCAAGACGACCACCGCGGCTGCGCTGGGCCTGCGCGCGGCCGAGCGGGGGCGCAAGGTGGTCGTGCTGACCATCGACCCGGCGCGCCGGCTCGCCCAGTCCATGGGGATCGACTCGCTCAACAACACCCCGCGCCGCGTCAAGGGCATCGACGACTCCGCGGGCGGCGAACTGCACGCGATGATGCTCGACATGAAGCGCACCTTCGACGAGATCGTCGAGGCGCACGCGGACGCCGAGCGGGCCGCCGCGATCCTGGGCAATCCCTTCTACCAGTCGCTCTCGGCGGGCTTCGCGGGCACGCAGGAGTACATGGCGATGGAGAAGCTGGGGCAGCTGCGGTCCCGGGACGAGTGGGACCTCATCGTGGTCGACACGCCGCCCTCGCGCTCCGCGCTGGACTTCCTGGACGCGCCCAAGCGGCTCGGGTCCTTCCTGGACGGCAAGCTCATCCGCGTCCTGCTGGCCCCGGCGAAGGTGGGCGGCCGCGCGGGGATGAAGTTCCTGAACGTCGGCATGTCGATGATGACCGGCGCGCTGGGCAAGGTGCTCGGCGGTCAGCTGCTGAGGGACGTGCAGACGTTCGTGGCCGCGATGGACTCGATGTTCGGCGGGTTCCGTACGCGCGCGGACGCCACGTACAAGCTGCTCCAGGCGCCCGGCACGGCGTTCCTGGTGGTGGCGGCCCCGGAGCGGGACGCGCTGCGCGAGGCCGCGTACTTCGTGGAGCGGCTGGCGGCGGAGGACATGCCGCTGGCCGGTCTGGTGCTCAACCGGGTCCATGGCAGCGGCGCGGACCGGCTCTCGGCGGAGCGGGCGCTCGCCGCCGCGGAAAATCTTGAGGACCCCCGCATTGTGGATCAGGAGGACGGGAAAGCTGGACTTCGTAACTCTCCCGACACGTACGACAGTTCAGAATCTCCCGCGGCTTCGGACGTTCCCGACGGAGGCTCCCCCGCCACCACGGACGTCGACTCCCCGGACGGGAACACGGCCCCGGACGCGGATTCGGATGCCGGCGCGGAGCGGCCCGTCGAGCGGCTCACCGCGGGCCTGCTGAGGCTGCATGCCGAGCGGATGCGGCTGCTCTCCCGCGAGCAGCGCACGCGCGACCGCTTCCTCGCGCTCCACCCCGAGGTGGCGGTGACCGAGGTGGCCGCGCTGCCCGGCGATGTGCACGACCTCACAGGGCTGCGGGACATCGGCGACCGGCTCGCGGCCGACCGGCCGGAGCTGCCCGTCACACCGTAGGCCCGGAGAACCCCCGCGCGAGGGGTCCTCAGCCGACCGCGGCGAAGTTCTCGTACACCTCGTCGTCGTTGAGGGGGACCATGCCCGTCCCCCGCTCGTACTCCGTGCGCGCGGTCTCCAGCAGCCTGCGCCAGGAGGTCACGGTCGGCCGCCGGCGCAGCAGTGCGCGGCGCTCTCGCTCCGTCATGCCTCCCCACACGCCGAACTCGACGCGGTTGTCCAGCGCGTCGGCCAGGCACTCCGTACGCACCGGGCATCCGGTGCACACCGCCTTGGCCCTGTTCTGCGCTGCTCCCTGCACGAACAGTTCATCCGGATCGGTAGTGCGGCAGGCAGCCTGCGCACTCCAGTCGGTAACCCAGCCCATACCGGCGCCGTCCTCTCCCGAATCGAGGCTCCCCCACGGCGGCAGCGGCATATTCACCGCCGCCAGTTGAGGACGTTACGGAAGGTGGGCACAGCGCAACACCCCCAGCGGGCCCAATCTTGAATGGTCCGAACGGACTATGGGTAAGCGGCAGATCACCCGGGGGAGTGAGGGGGCGACATGCCCGACAAAGGGGGCATTGCGGGTCAGTTCAGTTGCGTCACAACGGACACCGCATGACACACGAGGTGGATCCGGACACGGGCTCAACACCCTTCGACGGAACTCATGTGAAAAAAGTCGAAGAGATCCGGAACGCTTCGGGGCTGCCGGACGTATTGATTACGTGGCCTCACTGCTGTGACAGTTGAGTGCAGCTTAGGCCAAGGCATATACGCTTGTCCGGCGAATGAGAACGTAGGCTGCTCCTATGCCAAAGAAGCGCTCGGGCGGTGGCCTGTCTCCCACACAGCAGGCTGCCAAGTTCCTCGGTGTCAGTGTCCTCGCGGGGGCCGTCATGGCCGGCATCGCGCTGCCCGCTGTGGGCGCGCTGGGCCTGGCGGCCAAGGGTTCGGTGGAGAGCTTCGACGAGCTCCCGGCCAACCTGAAGACCCCGCCGCTGAGCCAGCGCACCACCATCCTCGACGCCGAGGGCGGCGAGATCGCCACGGTCTACTCGCGCGACCGCACGGTGGTCGGCCTCAAGGACATCTCGCCGTACATGCAGAAGGCGATCGTCGCGATCGAGGACTCGCGCTTCTACGAGCACGGCGCGATCGACCTGAAGGGCGTCCTGCGCGCGATGAACAGCAACGCGCGCAGCGGTGAGGTCTCCGAGGGCGCCTCCACGCTCACCCAGCAGTACGTCAAGAACGTCTTCGTCGAGGAGGCCGGCGACGACCCGACGAAGGTCGCGCAGGCCACCCAGCAGACCATCGGCCGCAAGATCCGCGAACTGAAGTACGCGATCCAGGTCGAGGAGGAGCTGGGCAAGAAGACGATCCTCGAGAACTACCTGAACATCACCTTCTTCGGCCAGCAGGCCTACGGCATCGAGGCCGCCGCCCAGCGCTACTTCTCCAAGTCCGCCAAGAACCTCAACATCCAGGAGTCCGCCCTCCTCGCCGGTCTCGTCCAGTCACCGAGCCGCTACGACCCGATCAACGACGAGACGGAGGCGAAGAAGCGGCGCAATGTCGTCCTGCAGCGGATGGCCGAGGTCGGCGACATCTCCCAGGAGCAGGCCGCCAAGGCCGCCAAGAGCCCGCTGGGCCTGAAGGTCAGCAAGCCGAAGAACGGCTGCATCACCGCGGTCAGGGGCGCGGGCTTCTTCTGCGACTACGTGCGCGAGGTGTTCCTCAACGACCCGGTCTTCGGCAAGACCCGGGAGGAGCGGGCCAAGGTCTGGAACCGGGGCGGTATGACGATCAAGACCACGCTGGACCCGCAGGCGCAGGAGGCGGTCCAGCAGTCCGTCAAGGACCACGTCTACCAGAAGGACGAGGTCGCCACCGCCGCCACCATCGTGGAGCCCGGCACCGGCAAGGTCCTCGCGATGGGCCAGTCCCGGCCGTACGGCAACGAGGCCAAGAAGAACGAGACGATGCTCAACCTCTCGGTCGACGCGAGCCACGGCGGCGGCGCGGGCTACCAGCCCGGTTCGACGTTCAAGCCGATCGTGGCCGCGGCGGCCCTCGAGGGCGGCATGCCGGCGACCAAGGTGTACGCGTCGCCGTACGAGATGGAGTACCCGAGCCCGGTCCAGGCCTGCGACGGCAAGATCTGGAACGAGAAGGGCGTCACGCTCACCAATGAGAACGAGACCGAGGTCGGTCCGTACGACATGAAGGAGGCGACCGCGAAGTCCGTCAACACCTACTTCATCGAGATGATCTCGGAGATCGGCATCTGCCCGGTGACGACGATGGCGGAGAAGATGGGCGTCGAGCGGGCCGACGGCGGTGACCTCGCCCAGGCCCCGTCCATCGCCCTCGGCACCATGGAGATGTCCCCCCTGACGATGGCGGCCGGGTACGCGACGTTCGCCTCGCGCGGGATGTACTGCACGCCGGTGGCCATCGAGTCGGTCACCCAGAAGGTCGACGGGAAGACGGAGTCCCTGGAGGTTCCGAAGTCGACCTGCCGGCGCGCGATGTCGGAGACCACCGCCGACACCATCAACACCCTGCTGAGGGGTGTGGTCGAGGACGGTACGGGTACGCAGGCGGGCCTCGGCAGCAGCCGTCCCAGCGCCGGCAAGACGGGTACGACGGACGAGCGGTACGCGGCCTGGTTCGTGGGCTACACGCCGAACATGGCCGGCTCCGTCTGGGTCGGCGACCCCGCCCACAAGCGGAAGATGCAGAACATCACCATCGGCGGCGTCCCGCACGACAAGGTGTTCGGTGGTGCCGTGCCGGGCCCGATCTGGCGCGACATGATGAACGGCGCTCTGGACGGCAAGGAGGCGCCCGACTTCAACCTGGTGAACATCCCGGACCGCAAGGACCGCGACAAGGACCGGGACAAGGACCGCGGCCGTGACCGTGACGACGACGGGAACAACGGCGACGACGGCTTCCTCGGCGGCCTGATCAACGGCGGCAACGGCAACGGCGGCGGTGACAACGGCGGCCCTGGCGGCAACGGCGGCCCGGGCGGCACCGAGCCGGACCCGACCTTCTCCATCCCGGAGGGCTTCATCGAGGGACCGGGCAACGGCCCCGGAGGACGCGACTGACCGCCTCCGCGCGCACCACAGGACTCCCCCTTTTCCTGGAAGAGGGGGAGTTCTCTTTTTTCACCGATCGCACAACCGGCATCGGACATACCTCCGGCGGCTGGCGTAATTGCGCCAACATCATTGACCCGAACAGCTCCTTTCGTGACAGTTTGCACCCCTTTCAGGAATACCGAACCTCCCCGTATGGTCATCGCGTCGAAGTGGCGATCCAGCGTGCCAAGAACGCGCTGAATCGCGCGTGCATGAAGCGATTCTTCTTCGACTACGACCCTCCGGCTCCCGGCGGGCGCCCCGCGCACAGCTACAACGCGGCCAACATGAAGCGGCGTTGGGGCATCACGGATCCGGCGGAGGCCAAGGAGCACGGTTACCGGCTGCCGCAGGAGCCCAAGGACGACGACTGGCGGCCGTACGAGCTGGAGGGCCCGGACGCCAACTACGTCTTCGACCTCACCCTGGCGTCCGGCGCGTCCGGCGCTTCGCACAGTTCGTACCGCCGCCGGCGCTGGAGTAGTACAGGTAGGCAGTGGACCACACTTCATTGTTGGTCCCGATCAGGTTGTACGCGCCGATCTGGGATCCAGGACACCCGTATGCGAACGGAGCATCTTTCCGGGTGACGGTTGAATTGGAGCGTGGCGTAATTACGCCTTCGCTTTCCGCGGGGCCGCTCAGCCGGCCAGCGCCTTCTTGACCAGCGCCGCGACCCGGCCGCCCTCGGCCCGGCCCGCGACCTTCGGGTTCACGATCTTCATGACCTGCCCCATGGCGCGCGGCCCCTCGGCCCCGGCGGCCTTCGCCTCCTCCACCGCCTGGGCGACGACCTGCTGCAACTCCTCGTCGCTCAGCTGCTGCGGCAGATAGGCGGCCAGCACCTCGCCCTCCGCCTTCTCCCGCTCGGCCTGCTCGGGGCGGCCACCCTGCGCGAAGGCCTCCGCCGCCTCGCGGCGCTTCTTCGCCTCACGGGTGATCACCTTCTGCACCTCGTCGTCGGAGAGCTCCCGCTTCTCCTTCCCCGCGACCTCCTCCTTGGTGATCGCGGCGAGCGTCAGCCGGAGCGTCGAGGAGCGGAGCTCGTCGCGCTCCCTGATCGCGGCGTTGAGGTCATCCTGCAGCTTCGACTTGAGCGTGGTCATGGCCCGATTGTCGCAGGTACAGGTGCGAGAACGCCCGCCGATTTAAGATCCCCTGGTTCCAGGCGTGTTCGGCCCGCCGTCCGCGGTCTGACACGATGGACGCATGCGCGCGCGATACGGAATCCCCCTGGGAATCACGGCGGCCGGGGCCGCCGGGCTGCTGTACGCGGCGGGCTTCGAGGCCCGCTCCTTCCGACTGCGGCGGGTGACCGTCCCCGTACTGCCCTCCGGGATGAGGCCGCTGCGCGTGCTGCAGGTCTCCGACATCCACATGGTCGGGGGCCAGCGCAAGAAGCAGCGCTGGCTGCGCTCCCTGGCGGGCCTGCGCCCCGACTTCGTGATCAACACGGGCGACAACCTCTCGGACCCGGAGGGCGTACCCGAGGTCCTCGACGCGCTCGGCCCCCTGATGGAGTTGCCGGGCGCGTACGTCTTCGGCTCCAACGACTACTACGGCCCCAAGCCGCGCAACCCCGCCCGCTACCTGCTCGAGAAGGTCCAGGGCCGGCACGGCCTGAACGGCAACCCCCCGGTGGTCGGCGCGGTCCACAACCCGTGGGAGGACCTGCGGGACGGTTTCGACTCCGCGGGCTGGCTGAACCTGACCAACACCCGGGGCACCCTGAAGCTCGAGGGCGCGTCGGTCGAGCTGACCGGCCTGGACGACCCGCACATCAAGCGCGACCGCTACCTGGAGGTGGCGGGCGGCCCGTCGAACGCCGCGGACTTCTCCATGGCCGTCGTCCACGCCCCCTACCTGCGCGTCCTGGACGCCTTCACGGCCGACGGCTACCCGCTGGTCCTGGCCGGCCACACCCACGGCGGCCAGCTGTGCATCCCCTTCTACGGCGCCCTGGTCACCAACTGCGACCTGGACACGGACCGCGTGAAGGGCCTGTCCAGGCACACGGCAGAGGGTCGTACGTCCTACCTCCACGTGTCGGCGGGCTGCGGCACCAGCCGCTACACACCGGTGCGCTTCGCCTGCCCCCCGGAGGCGACACTCCTCACCCTCGTCGACCGCGACCAGGGCACGCTCCGGTAACCCGTCCGGCCCACCCATATCGCCCCAACCGGGACATCCCCGCACGCTGGGGTGCATGACCGCGCCGATACCCAGGGACATCCCGGACCTCCCCGCCCTGCCGCGCTCGAAGCCGCGGCTGCTTCCCTCCGCCGTCCCCGCCAGGGCCGTCGTACCACTGGTACGGCGGCCCGTGGCAGCGGCGTACCGCCTGACCCTGGCGCTACTGGCGGCCGGTGCGGTCCTGGTCGAGACGCTCGCCGGCAGCCCGACCCGGATCCTGAGCTACTTCGCGGTCCAGAGCGCGGTCCTGCTGGCCGTGGTCATGCTCGCCTCGGCCCGCCGCGCATGGCTCGCCCGGCACCCGCTGCCGGGCGCGATCACCGGAGCGACGCTGCTCTACGTCACGATGGCGGCTCTCGTCCACCACACGCTCCTCGCGGACGCCACGCCCCGCTTCACCATGGCGGACGGCCCCGTCGGCCCCGCCTGGCTGGAGCCCCACGCGGCCCACACCCTGCACACGGTGCTCCCCGTGGCCGCGCTCCTGGACTGGCTCCTCCTCTCCCCCTCCGCCCGCATGCACCTCCGCCAGGCCGCGACGTGGCTCCTCTACCCCATGGCCTACCTGGTCCTCACCCTGGCCCGGGGCGAACTCCTCCCCGGCTCCCCCATCCGCTACCTCTACCCCTTCCTCGACGTCGCCCGTGACGGCTACCGGAGCGTCCTCGCCAACGCCCTCCTCCTCGGCCTCGCCTTCTACGCCCTGGCCGTCCTCCTGGTGGCCCTGGACCACGCCCGCCCGAACCTGGTCCGCCGCCGCCCCTCGAAAACCGGATTTCGCCTCTAGCCACCAGTGGGCTAAAGTAAACGTCGTCGCCGCGACAGCAGCGACGATCGGGGTGTAGCGCAGCTTGGCAGCGCGCTTCGTTCGGGACGAAGAGGTCGTGGGTTCAAATCCCGCCACCCCGACAGAGAAACACCAGGTGAGGCACCTACTCAATTGAGTAGGTGCCTCACCTGTTTCGTGTGCGTGTCTATCTGCGTGACTACCGCTTCCCGCGTGCCTACGGCCGCCGCGCATCAGCGCCGAAGATCCCGTCCATGACCACGGCGCCGGTCTGGATCACGGGCCGGATCTGCTTCCGGTAGACCTCCTCGGTCACGGCCGTCCCGGAGTGTCCGACGAGCCGGGAGATCACTTCCAGCGGGACGCCACGGTCGGACAGCAGGGACACGAAGCTGTGCCGGAGCTCCCGGGGCGTCCACTCGTCGGCGTTGATCCCATCGACGCCCTTGAGCGCCTGACGGAAGGCACGGCGGACGTTGGCCGCGTCCAGTGGCTTGCCGACGGCCGAGGAGAAGACGAGCCCGTGTTCCTCCCACTTGTCGCCGGCCGCCAGCCGATCCCATCCCTGATCTTCGAACTGCTGCCAGAGGGCTTCGACGCAGCGCGCCGGGAGGGCGAGCGTGCGCCGGGACTTCCGGGTCTTGGTGTCACCGCCTCTCCGGACCGAGCGCCACACCGCGATGTGCGGAGGCTGCGGCGGGTCGGCGTCCGGCTTGCCCTTGAGGAAGACGTGGTCCCAGGTGAGCGCCCGCAACTCCTCGGTCCGGGCACCGGTCAGCAGGGCGACGACGATGTACGCGTACATCGAGGTCCCCTCGGCACCCTTCAGCACGGCCTCGGCCTGAGCGAAGGTGAGCGCCTTGGAAGGACGTCCGGCTTGTCCCTGGGGCACCGAGCACAGCTCGACGACGTTGCGCTTCACTTTGTCCCGGGCCATGGCCCGCTTGATCGCGCGGTTGAGACACGAGTGGATCGCCTGGAGAGTGCGCGTGCTGAGCGTCTTCGCCTTGGCGGCAAGCCAGCGGTCGACGTCCTCCGCGCTCAGGTCGCGGAGCTTGCGGGCACCGAGCGACGGAATGACGTGCTTCTCGCTCAGGAGCGTGGTGGTCTCGACGGTGCTGGGGTCGAGGCGCGCCAAGCCGTACGTGAGCCAGTCCGTCACCGCGTCCTTGACCGTGTAGTTGGTGGGTGCGATGGCGAGGCCGTCCTCATGGTCCCGCAACACCTCCTTGAGCTTGTTCTTGGCCTCCGTCTTGGTCTTGCCACTCCCCCGCTTCACGATCCGCTTTCCGCTCGGATCGAACCCGAGGTTCGCCGTGGCGATCCACCGTTTCCGCTTCTCGTCCCAGTGCAGGCCGCCGTCACCACGGCTCCGACGCTTGGTCATCAGGCCGCACTCTCCATCTGCTCCGCGATGAAGTCGCCCAGGGCGGAGGCCGGAATGCGTCGGCACCGACCGATGGTGACCGAGGGCAGCCGCCGCGTACGGATCAGGTCGTACACCGTGGACCGACCGAGTCTGAGACGGGCCATCACCTCGGCAACGGTGAGCAGTTCGTCATCGTGCACGGTCAGGGTCTCCTTCTGTGTCGTGGGAAGCGGGGTGCGAGGACGCGAAGAGGGCTTCTGCGTCCGTGAGGCCGGTACCGGCGAAGCGCCAGTGGGAGAGGACGAGCACGGTGTCCGGGTCGGGCAGCGGGTGGCCGGCCTCGGCCGCGCGTTCGCGGGCCAGGGCTTCGTTGTGGTCGGCGCGTTCCTGACGGAGGGCGCCGAGGGTGACGGAGTAGGCGCGGGACTTGGTGGAGAAGTGGCCGCGGAAGCCGAGCATGTGGGCCCACTTGCGCAGACGCAGATCTTCGAGTTCGGGCAGCGCGCCGAGATGCCAGCAGGTGAGGATCATGCGCCGGGCATGGTCGGTGACACCGGAGCCGATCAGGTCCGTGATCGGGTTCCGGACGGGCCGGTCGAGGGTGCCCGCGGTCTCGGCGCCCTTGGTGGCGTACTTGGCGACATAGGCGGCCACGGCGCGGCTGGACAGTTCCGAGGTACCCGAGAAGTCGGCCGAGCGGATGGGGCGGATGTCGAGCTGTTCGCCGAAGCGGAAGGCGTACGCGTGGCCGTCGAGGACGGGGCCGGGTGTCTCGGCGAGGCGGGCCGCCGAGCGGATCGCGTCGGTGAGGAGTTCGGTGGTGGCCCAGGCCGGCGGGGCGTCCTCGGCGCCCTTCGGGCCGTCGAGGCGGATGACGGCGTGGAAGTGGACGGCGCCGCGCCGCTGGTACTCGGCGACCTTGGCGTAGGAGACCTTGAGGCAGTCGCGCAGCGCCGAGCGGCCGATACCCGCGCGGGAGGCGAGCTGCTGGCGCAGATATGTGGTGAAGCGGCCCCACAGTGCCCCGGCGTGCGCGTTCCACAGGACGGCCGCGCGGTAGTCGTAGCGGTCCGGGGCCAGGGGCGTGCCGAGGGCGGGGTCATCGTCCGGGTGGAGGCGTCCGCAGCGGCACCGTCCGCTGCCGGGGCGGTTGTGGACGGGGCCGAAGGACGGGGCGGTGAAGGTAGCGAAGACGCGGGGGTGCTGGGCGACGGACGGGCCGATGCCCTTGCCGCCGCTCAGGCCGGCCGTGACGAGGTGGAAGGTGTCTTTGCGGTACACCTCGGCGCAGGTGGCACACCGAGTGGCCCGGCGGTTGTTGCAGCGGATGAGGAGCTGTCCGGCCGGAAGGGCACGGTCGATGACCTCACGGACGATCTCACCCGTGGCAGCGTGGACGTCGAGCCGGTGGCCCTCCATCCGTACGGGCCGCTCACAGCCGCCGAGGCGCTGGATCTGGTGGGCGTAGGCGCTGAGGTCGCCGTGCCGGGCGAGGGACGCCAGACGGCGGATGGCTCCGGCCGAAGCCGTGGAGTGCATGTGCGGTTTCCTCCTGGCGGAGAAGTCGAGGGACTGGGCGACAAGCCCCCGCCCGGCTTGTCGAGGGGGCTAGACAGTGCAGGCAAGCCGGGCGGGCGGAGAAGAGGAGGTCAGCGGCGAGTGAGAAGCGAACGGAGGACGACGGCGCATACGGCCACGGACGCGGCGGTGATGGCGACGGCGAGGAGCATGGAGACCAGGACGGCGCCGACGACCAGGACTACGGCGGTACCGCCGCCCACGAGAGCGAGCACGGTGCCGGGGGTCAACTGGACGGCCGGGCGGGACGGCGTCGCGGGCACGGCGGTCGGCTGCGGAGTCGTGACAGCCGGAGTGATGGCGGCCGGTTCGACGACGGCGGGCGGGGTGACCAGGCCGGTCGGCTGGGGCATGGTTGGCATCTTCGGCTGGAACATGAGCAGGTCTCCCTTCGCGGTTACTTGACGGCGGTGTCGAGGACGGGGGCCAGCAGGCTGTCGGCGAGGAGATAGCCGCCGAGGAGCAGCGCGGCGATGAGCCACCAGGGCGGACGGATGAGCTTGACGCCGAGCACCCCAACCACGAGCAGGGCGAGCCAGAGCGGTACGTCCATGGAAGTGGTCTCCTCTCAGGCCGAGCAGCGGTGGATGCGGGCGGCGAGTTCAGCAGCGGCGCGGCTGTCGTACTCGGCGGAGAAGTCGCAGCGGGGCGCGGTGCAGGCGGCCAGGTGGCGGTTCCGTCCGCGGTCGATGTACGAGGCGACGTTGACCGGGCCGATGCGGCGGACGTTGCGGAAGCGCGGGTTCATGGTGGTGCTCCTCTCTCAGAGGTGAGCGGCGATGGATGCCGTCATGGACGGGGGCAGGCCGAGCCGGGCGCGCACGGCGTCGGGATCGGCAGGGCGACCAGTGGTCGAGCGGTGCTCGTCGGCCAGAGCCCGGACGCGGTCGACGAGGGCGGGTGGAAGCGCAACGGCCGGAGCAGGCGCCGGGGTCGGAACGGTGACCGGTTCGGCGGCAGGCTCTGGAGTGGTGAGTGGTGCCGGGAGCGCGTGCCGGTCGGTCACGTCGACTTCGACGGGTGGGGCGGGGTGCGGCTCCGCTTCCGTGTCAGTGGTCGACGCGGTCTGCTCCCTCGGCTCTTCCTGAATGTGTGGTGTGTGGGCCAGGAGAGTTCCGCCGAAGAAGGCGACGGCAGGCCAGCCCGCGACTGTGACGCGAAGCCAGGCCGGTACGTCGTCCAGGTCGAGGAGTCCGGCCGTGGCGACGTTGGCACCGAGGGACGCGGCCAGCGCAATGAGGAACCACAGCCGCGGACCACCGGCCGTCTGTCCCGCTCGCTGCGCCTGCCGCATCCGGCGCCAGGCGGCGACCAGGAGCAGGTCGACGCTCACGGGGTAGGCCCATGCCTTCCAGCCGTCCTGTCCGGCCGCCGCAGCGAGGTCGTGCAGATGGGAGAAGGACAGAGCGCCGGCGATGACGGCCTGAACGATCACGGCGTCCACGCGGGCCAGGTGAGCACGCATCGACTCGACTCCTTCCGCGTGATCAGCCGTCGGACTTGAGGGAGTCGGCACGCTCGCGGGCGAGTCGGGCCACCTCGGTGGCGCCGGTGTCGCCGGGCGTGTGGGCGGCGATCCGCTCCAGCAGTTCCGCCTTACGCTCCATGAGCGCGGCGTGGTCGGCGGAAGTGCGGCTCTGCCTGAGCGCGGCCAAGTCGGCGATCAGCGCGCTCACCTCGACGATGGTGGGGCGTGACATGGGTTTCCTTTCGGTTCCGGGCATGGAGGGGGTAGGGACGCGGCGCGAGATGGTCACGCAGACCGTGGAGAGGGGGGAGGGCGGTTACTCGATCACCGGACGAGCGGCGGGGACGGCAGCCGAGGACGAGGACGACTTGGCCGCGTCCGTGACGACGGGCCGGAAGGAGTCGAGCCGGGGCAGTGCGGGCGCCAGGGCAGCCGTGTCGCGGCAGATGGCCGCAGCGTCGTCGAGGGTGAGGTGTGGTGAGCGGACGCGGGACCAGCCGCCGGAGGAGTCACCGACGACGGCGACGCCGGGCCGGTCGGCAGGGATCGAGGTCGCGGCCAGGGCCGCTTCAGGAGAGACGTCGGCCAGCGCCATATTCGCCGAGGACTCGTCGTTGACGCGGTGGCAGACCCGGCCGGTCAGCTGAGCGCGGAGCATCGTTGCGCCCCTGCCGAGTTCGGAGCCGAAGCGCTGCCCGCACACCTCCAGGTAGATGCCGGCCGCTCGACCGAGCTGGGCGAGGCGGATGAGCTTGGTGACCATGGCGTCCCGCCGCTTCTCGTCGTCCTTGCTCGCGGCAAGGAAGAACTCTGCCACTTCGTCGACGACGACCACGACCGGCACCGGCCGTACGTCGTCCGGCAGCCCCCACACGTCCGAGGTGAGTACGGAGTCCGGACCGGCCACGCCCGAGAGCCCGATCAGGCGGAACCGTGCCTCCATCTCCTCCAACAGGGCGTCCAGGAGATCGTTCGCCCGATCCGGGTGGTCGGCGAGGGCGGACAACCGGGGAGCGAACGGCGCCAGTTCGACGCCCCATTTGCAGTCGATGCCGACGAGCACGACCGGTCGCCGGGCCAGGCCGCACAGCAGGTTGCGCAGGTAGACGGACTTGCCGGACTGCGTGGCGCCGAGAATGAGTTCGTGCGGCACGGTACGGAAGTCCCGTACATGCCATGCCCCGTCCTCCCGCAATGCGAGAGGCAGGCACAGCGGGCCATTTGTCTGCTGACGCCGGGCGGGACGGACCTCGGCGAGTACGTCCCAGCCGACCAGGCGCAGTTCGAGGCGTCCCGGCTTGGTGGAGCGGACATGCACGGCATGAGCGCCCCAGGCGTGCCGCAGCCGGTCGGCCGAAGCGGTGAAGTCCTCGGGCGCCTGCCCGGCAGCCAGACGCAGCCGCATCACGAGACCGGATCCGGTCGGCCACGGTAGCGAGTGACGCGGCGGTACGGGAGCCGCCTGCCACCCCACCACCCGGGCCGTGGCCCGACGGATGGCTGAGGCGGGAACCGTCAGGCCGCACGCGTCCATCGTCGCCCGGTACGAGGTGAGCACCCGCAGCGCGACGGCTGGATACCCGATGAGCCACCAGAACAGGACCGGCAACCGACGGCGGAGCACGAGCAGCGCGGCCAGGACCAGCAGGACCGGTAACAGCACGCGGACGATGTCACCCATGGTCGTCAGCCCTGAGCCGGTGCGGCGGCGCTGACCATGACGGCGTCGGCCCGGTAGGCGATGCCGTGCCGGGCGCGCCCGCCGAACTCGCTCTCCCAGGGCCGGGCCACCAGGCCCGACAGGAAGACCGGTGCACCCATCACCAGGCCGTCACCGATGCCCTGTTCCGGGATCGTGACCTTGACCATGTCCGAGCCGCCGGCCGCGATGAACACCAGCTCCAGCGTCATGAGCCGCTGATTGGTCACCGGGTCCACGGCGACCTCTCCGGTCTGCCGGTCCCTCACCTTGACCTCGGGCAGCTTGGTAACGAGGAGCGTCGCGTCCGAAGTGTCCACGGGGATGACACGCATATCAGAACCTCACTGGATTGTGGGCACCGGTCGCCCGGCACCGCGCTACATGAGTACCCCCCTAGACAGTGCAAGGAGGGCGGCCCCCAACTGTCTAGGGGGGTTGACGACCACCGTAAACCGACACCCCGTCAACTGTCTAGGGGGGTATACGTACGTGTCTTGGTGTCCGCGGACGCTCTACGGCAACGCCCAGTGAAGGACAGTGGCGTCGTCCCGCGCCTTGCCACGCGGCCAGCGTCGGCCGTCGGGGTCGCCGGCCTCGGCTTCGCGCACGCGGCGGATCAGCTCGTCCGGCCCGGAGGAATCGAGGACGGCCAGGATCTGCCGCCAGTCGGCAAGTTGGAAGCGGTCGACGAGTCGCGTCGCGCCGTCACTCATCAACGTCACGGATGCCAGGGATTCCAGCGGCACCGTCCCTGTCAGGGCGTGTTCGGCCGCTCGCGGGTCGGGACCCGCGATCCAGAAGCCGCCCGGCCGGTTACGGAGCCCCGTCAAGGCGTCCCGGTACTCGGCAAGCGCAGCGGAGTGCTCAGGAGAGCCTGTGGGCAGCGCGTCGACCGGCCCACGCAGGCGCTTGCCCACCTCATCCAGGCGCCGGTCGGTGACCACGTGCGCACTCCCGCCCTTGTCGGCGAGGAGGAGCGAGGAGTCGCCGAGGACGAGGTGCTCCAGCACTCCCCCGCCGGCCCGTACGGCGACGACCGTACTGGTGGGACTGGCCCGGTAGGTCAGATCGCAACTGTTCTCGTGCAAGGCCCGGACGAGGCCGATGGAGTCGGCCAGACAGGCGGCGAGCGGCCGGGCCGGCTGCACGGTGATGCCGCGCAACAGGAGGCCGCCCAGCGTCGAGGAGAACCAGGCGACGCCATGGGTGCATCCCGTCTCAGCACTGCCCACGCCGGCACCGTCTAGGAGGACAGCCGCGCCAGAAGCAGCAGCGGCGAAATCCTCGTTACTTCCGTCCGGATCAGCAGGCAGTGAGGCGAGGGTCACCCTCACGCCTCGGTCTCCTCGTCGTGCCGGTACAGGGGGCAGAGCAGTTCGACGGACTGCGGTTCGCTGGTCTCCGGGTCGTACTCGACACCCACCAGCGTGGAGAAACGGCGGTCTCCCACCTGCCCCCACAGCGTGTTGAGGTCGTTGGCGAGCAGTTGCACGACGCCGAGGGAGCCTTGCGTGTGGATACCGGCGATGGCGAGCAGCGAACCGGAGCCGTCCGGGCGCGACAGTCTGCCGATGTATCCGACGTCATACGGCCGGGCCGGATCACTGTCCTGTCCCGACCGGTGCACGGTGCCGGTACGGCGGTCCACCACTGTCCAAGGCCCGTCTTCCGCGCGCTCCCAACGCAGTACGGGATCCTGCCCGTACGTCTCCCACATTTCCTGAGACATGCGCGGCCCGCAGACGACGACCAGGCCTTCCCGGTTGAGGTCGATCTCACCACTCACCGGCACGTGTTCCGAGGTGACCTCGAGCCCGTACGATCGCGCCAGATCCTCCAGCCGCTTGCCGGAACTGACGTCGTCCACGGCGACGACCGTGCGCCCACGCTCGTCGTCACGCCGCAGCGGAGTGGCGACGGTAACGGCGCCCCGCCCGAGGAAGGCACCTTCCGGCGCCGGACCGGTGTGCCGGATCTGGTGAATCCGCCCACGGCTCAGACCTGCCTTCGCTGCGATCTGCGCATACGACAACCCTTGCGCATGGAGATCCTGCACCACACGCCGACGAAGCCGGGCCAGCTCGGTCACCTCTTGCTGCGCGTCGGCCAACCGGGTCGTGACCTCACGCAGGAGCAGGTACGGATCGTCAATCGCCATGATCCGTTGCAGCTCGTCCGACATGACCTCACCTCCTAGCACTAACCAGGAGTCTAGGGCCCTAGACGAAACGGGCGGGAGACGCCGCCCTGAACGAACGCCTATCACGTAGAACCGGGCCCGCCGCCGAGGAACACCCCGGGGACTCACCCTGCTCTACTTACAAAGCAGGCACGGCCCACCGCCTCACACGGAACCATCACGCACTCACCCGCGCCAGCTCTGCCCAGATGCATCGCCCGCCGGGCCGGTCCTGTACACCCCAGTCCTTGGCACAGGCCGTGACCAGTAGAAGGCCGCGGCCACCTTCTTCCACATCGCTGTTGACACTGCGAAGCAGCGGTTCCCTGTCCCCACCTGCGTCGATGACTTCGATGCGTACGACGTCGTCACCGAAGCCAACGACCACCAGGAACCAGCCGCCGTACCAGCCGCTCCGCGTGTGCCGGACGGCGTTCGTGGCCAACTCGCTGACGATCAACAGGGCGTCATCAACAGGAACTGACCCTTCATCCTCGAGCAGGGCCGCGACGAAGGCACGAGCCTCCGCCACCTTGCGGGGCAGGCCGGGAAACTTACGGCTCCACTGTTTGAGCATGCGAACACTCCTCGTCTAGGGGGCTAGACAGCACAGCGAGCAGAGTATTCTCATGCGCGACAGCAGGCCAGGCATCGTGAGGAATTATTCCTCTAATGAGTGGTGCAGTCCGCCAACTCACGGAACTCGTGCATCACGCGGATCAAGAGCTCCCGCATCTCAACCCCGAAGACCGCGGCTTCCTCGAAGCGGCTGAAGGTCTCCTCGTATGCGGCGACCTCAGCGGAGTCGTCCACGACCCGCTCACCCTGGAAGGTCTCGACCACGACGGCCCGCTGGTCGCACAGGGTGAACCCGTGACGGGGCATGACAGGTACTGCCCGACGCCAGGGGATGATCCCGAGACGTACGGTGCTCAGACTGTCGACGGCCAGGAGCCTGTCGAACTGAGCGAGCATCAACTCAGGAGTTCCCGGCCACGTACGCAAGACGGCTTCCGTCACGACAAACACCGACTCCCGTCCGGGCTCGTACAAGACGCTCTGCCGCTCCACGCGGGCAGCAACAGCACGGCCGACAGCCTCAGGCGCGGGGTTCGGTGCGCTTTCGAAGACGTGCCGGGCATACTCGGCGCTCTGGAGCATGGCCGGCAGGACGACGCATTGGAATGAGCGAACCAGCCGAGCGGACCGCACCGCTTCATCAAGGACTGCCCCGTCGGGTGCGTTGTCGTCGGATGCGTCAACGGTGTTCGGCGCATCCTCCACGGCGGCCAGGAGGTCACGCACCTCACGACTGGCCGGCTCATCAAGGTCGAGAGCACGCGATAGGCGACCCAAGACGTCGGCGCTGGGAACCATCCGCCCGTTCTCGATCTTGGACACGGTCGGCTGTCCCACGCCGGCGCGTTGTGCCAGCACAGCACCCGTCAGACCGGCCTCTGCCCGGAGCCCTCGAAGACGTGCCCCAAGCGCCGTCATCCGCTCCTGCCGCTCACTCCCCATGACCAGGTTCTACACCACGAGGAAGCGGACATCGGCCCCTAACCTAGATGATCAACCTCCCGTAGGACCGTGATTCAAACTTTCTCTACTGGTTCAAGACGGCTCGCTCCGCTCGCCGCGCGCGGCCCGGCCCTCGCCCGGGCCTGCGCTCCTAATGGCGCGGTAAGACGTCGGGCGGTGAGTCATGCCAGGCGTCTGGGCGGGTGGGCATGTGGTGATCCGTAGTCGCTCCTGAGGCCTGACCTCTCAAGACAGAGTCGGCCCCACGTGCCTTCCCGCTCTGTGAAGCATCGCCGGGGTGGCGGGGCCGGTCCGCGCTCATGCCTTCGTCCCGCGCGGACCGGCCCCACCACCCACGCTCGCACACGAACACAGCATCGTTGCTTCTCGTGGTCCAAGCCGCCGCCAGGGAACACCTCTCACCGCTTGACGAACACTCCCAGTTCCGCACCTGACCGAGGCCCCTGGCGACCGCTGGGATTGCGAACGGCTAATCGGATGACGGGCCCTGAGCCCTGCCATTAGGGAGACGCGCAACCCCGCCACGGCGACGACCTCACCTCACCGGCACCCACCCAAGGACACCACCATGACCAGCGTGTTCTGCGGCATCGACTGGGCCACCGACCACCACGACATCGCACTGCTCGACCAGGCCGGCACCCTCCTGGACAAGCTCCGCATCGACGACACCCCCGCCGGCCTCAGCCAGCTCCTGCAACTGCTCGCCCAGCACGGCGACAGCCCAGAGAACCCGATCCCGGTCGCCATCGAGACCTCTCACGGACTCCTGGTCGCCTGCTTACGCGCCACCAGCAGACCCATCTACGTGATCAACCCGCTCACCGCCGCCCGCTACCGCGACCGCTACGCACTCAGCCGCAAGAAATCCGACCACCTGGACGCCAAAGTCCTGGCCAACATCCTGCGCACCGACCCGGCAGAACACCGGCCCCTGCCCGCGGACAGCCACCTCGCCCAGGCCATCACCGTCCTGGCCCGAGCCCAGCAGGACGCCGTCTGGGACCGCGTCCAGACGGGCAACCGCCTGCGCTCCCACCTGCGCGAGTACTTCCCCGGCTTCCTCACCGTCTTCAGGCACTTCCGCGAAGGCCTCGCCTCACCCGTCACCCGCACCCTGCTCGCCGCCGCACCCACTCCGACCCAGGCCGCCCAGCTCACCCAAGCCCAGCTGCGAGCGATCCTCAAGAAGGCCAGACGCCAACGCGAGATCACCGGCGAGGTCGAACGACTCCACACGCTGCTCCGCGAGCCACAGATGCATCAGCCACCCGTCATCGAGCAGGCCATGGGCACCAAGACCCTCGCTCTGCTGCGGCAGTTCGACGCGGCCTGCACCAGCGCCGACGACCTGGAAACAGCCACCACCACGGCCTTCGCCACCCACCAGGACGCCGAGATCATCACCAGCTTCCCCGGCCTCGGCGCCCTGACCGGCGCCCGCATCCTGGCCGAACTCGGCGACGACCACACCCGCTTCACCAGCCCACGCGCTCTGAAGGCCTACGCCGGATCCGCCCCCATCACCCGCTCCTCCGGACGCAAGACCACCGTCCTGGCCAGGCATATCAAAAACCAGCGTCTCGCCTCAGCCGGCCACATCTGGGCCTTCGCCGCCCTCACCGCATCCTCTGGAGCACGAGCCCACTACGATCGCCGCCGCGCAGCCGAAGACAGACACGTCGCAGCCCAACGCAACCTCTTCAACCGCCTACTCGGCTGCCTGCACCACTGCCTCACCCACCGCATCCCCTACGACGAGCAGACCGCCTTCCCCAGCACCGCTTGACTGATCAACCGCATCGGATGTCTGTCTCCGCCCCGCTCCAGCCCGGCCGGCACCCGCGCCGCGCGCGTGGACAAGCCGAGGGCCACAAGGTGAACACCTCTGGTGAGCCACCAAGATCAGAACGATGCCTCCGGCGGGGGATCGGCCAGCACCGGGATGGACGGGGCGCCATCGCCGACTGCGGGTTCGTCGTGGCGTGCGCGGGGGCTTCCATCCCGTACGCCGGCGACCCAGGCAGAGCCGAGCAGACGCGGCCCCTGGCGTCCAGGTCGTTCGTACAGTGGCGCGCTCCACCTGGACGCCAGGAACCACGCCAGCTCCACGGTGTGTGGGTCGACGGCGGACGGGATGGAAGCTGGGGCCGGTAGGGGCGTAGGTTCCCTACGGCTGCATGTCGGCGCCCCGAAGCCTGGACCTAAGCAGTTACCAAGATTCGACCGTCGGTGTGCCATCCGGATCGAGCCCGTACGGCCAAGGGTCATCAAACCCTTCACGGCTTACTCTCTCCTTCGAGAGCGCACGTACGGCACCTGCGTCCCCGGCATTAGCAGCCTGTAGCGCAATCTCGACCGCACCAGCGTGATCGCCCCTATACTCTTTGAGCTCACTGAGTCGACACAGGGCATACGCATTTCCTGCCTCGATCGCCCGCCAATAAAGAGACTCAGCCTCTTTAAGGTTTCCGGCCTTTTTCATCAAGTTAGCGAGGAGCGCTAGCGGAGCATCATCGCCCGACCCGATGAGCGCTCGATAAAGAGCTTCCGCTTCCTTTAGCTTACCGGCCTTCTCTCGATTATTCGCAAGCTCGATTAAGGCGTACGTATCCCCATCCCGTCCGGCACGCTCCAGCATCTTTTCAGCTTGATCACTATCTTCTGAAGCAAACAACAAGTAGCGACACATAGTTCCATAAGTGTCACCATTGCGGCTGGCATCTGTCACGGCATTAATAAATCCCCTAAGATCCCCTGCATCTCCCTTCTCTTCGATCTCAACAATTGGATTCGCTACCCTTCTCCCCGAGCCCCACGGCCCCATAGATGAGTGCTGTACTCCCGTCACTCTGTCCAGCCTCCCTATGGTTGCGCGTGCGGCTTGGCGCACCATCAGAAGAATCGAGCGAGTGAACAGAGAGATGGCCTCGACCTTGTCTCCACCTCTGTCGGACACGATGCGGCCCAGGGAGCCCAGAGCTTCGGTATGCCCTAAATCTAGAGCTTGCCGGTACAACCTCTCCGCTTTTTCCGCATCCCCCAAATTCTCGTAAATCTCGGCGAGACGATAAGCGGCCTCCCCGTCGCCGGCTTCAGAAGCCTTCCGATACCACTCTTCGGCCTCATCTCTGTCACCGGCGTCTTCACGGAGATATCCCACACTATTCATGGCGCGAGCATTTCCCATTTCGGCTGACCGCCGATATAGGGACTCGGCCAATTCGGGATGCTCTTCCATCCACATATCCGCTAGTTCAATCAGCGCAGAGGCATCCCCGTGTTCCTCAACCCGTCTAGTTAGGCGATGAGCCCAGTAGAGTCGGTGCCGATCGTGAGCAGCGACGGCCAGATTTGCGAGCTCTACGAAATCCGTAAGGTACTCATGAGCCGCCTCCCAGAACGAAGCTGGCGGGCAGCATTGGTTACGGTCAAGTCGCCCCAGTTGTTCGAGCGAGTCAGCCAGTCGGTATTTACTGGACGCGATATTGTCTATCTGGTGCAGTTGATGCCGATAAGACGCGCCGCGAATACGAACGGGCACCAGGGGCGCCAAGTTCCCATGCACTGGCCTATTGGATTCACGAAAGGCTTCGTAAAGCCAATTATCCCCAAGGGTCAAGTATTCGGGATCTGTGAGATAGTCCTCCGCTGCATGAGCAAGAAAATTGCCCGCTATGTGATTCCCGACACCGAATCGACGTCCGTCCATGGCGGCCTGAATCAATGCTCTCACGGCAGGGGCGGCCATTCTGTATCGCTCAGACAAGGCTGGAGCTCCTGCGAGATACTGAGTCAGGCGCCCGTCTTGCGCTTGATTCAATGCTTGAGTCAGTTGCGGGTCGCCTGCGCTTGCCATGATCCGAGCATCTCTGATTGCGACTGTGTCAAAATTATCGGGAACAGAGATCAAGCGGCCCGCCAAAAGTTCACGCGTTTGCGGATATGGATCCGGTTTTCCCGATGCGGGAAGAGTCGTGTATTCAGTCGCGTAGTTATTCCACAAAGTACCCAAAATCAGGATCGGGCTAGCCTGTCGGTTAAGTAGGAGAGATCGAAGGGCAGCCGCAATGTGCTCTCCCACCCCTTGGCCGGCACCAATGTAATGCTGAGTTTCGTTTAGCCATACCACAGTGCGCGGCCCCACACACTTGAGATCGTTCAAGGCGGCCTCAGCTCGTGTGGGATCGAATGGGTGCCAGAGGCGCCATCCCTGAGACGCTAGGGGTTGAATTGCCTCCCAACACGCGCGAGTCTTCCCTGTCGAGGACGAACCGACCAGCACGACCATCCCGCTTTGCCCGTCGGCTGCCGCCTTAACAAGAGCCTTCAGCTCTCCATCGTGGTTACGACGTACATAGCCGGGAAGCCGACGAGCCTGCATGCTCTTCGGTTCACTCAAAGCAGGTACGACGTCAATGGCCGGATGAACTTCAAGGTCATGGGGGTCAAACTCAGCGATTGGCCGCCCAATGCCCGCCTCTAAGGAGATCCCGTTCTCCTCTGAAGACCTGTGTTGAACACCAGCAGCGGTCGTCCGAAGCTTCAAGAGAGCCTCCACATCAAGGTGGAGTGCTCGGGCAAGCGCGCCAACGGTTCGGGCGGAGGGAGCAGGGGCGGACCTGTTGAACGCTTCACTGACAGCAGTTCGTCCCAACTTCGAGCGCCGTGCAAGGGCAGTCTTCGTTATGCCCAACTCTGCCAGGCCGTGCTCCAGACGAGCACGTAGTTCAGCCAGAGCCGCCGCAGGCGACGAATCATCCTCCATGGCCATGCCATCTCCCGTGGTCGTTCGCTCCTGTTCGTCTTCGACCAGTTCTACCGTCGCGGACCACGACGAACAGCAACTTGAGGAGATTGAGCAGCACAGGTTGACGCACCGATAGGAGACCGATCGTGTCTTACCACTCTGCTGTTGTTGTTCTGGGCTGCGCCGTGGCCGTGTTGCTCGCTGTGCTTGTCGCGATTGCTACCGCAGTCTTCGCACGTCGAGATCGCGCCACCTACCCCGCAGCTTGCTCGAAGGCAGCCGCAGCATTCGGAACGGCCCTGACACTGGCTTGCAGTGTCACTACGGCGCTGGTGGCAGTCACACGCTGATCATGGGTCTCCAGCCCGCCGGAGCCCTTCATTGATCGCCTCCACCGACCTCGGCAAGCAAACTTGTGACGCGACTGACTGACTCGGCTGAACCCGCTGCCGTGCCAGATGCGTGCCAGGTAGTGCGGGGAACCACGGGGAACAGCAGTCACCCACCCAGCACGCCCGTAGGTCAAGACACCGCTTCTCAACAGGTCAACAAGCCTGCCGGCCGCGCAGAACCCAAGCTTCCCAAGCTGAAGGCTCCGGACTCTCGTGAGCAGTTACCCCGGTCGGCCCCCTGCCCTCGCAGGCTCTGCCAGACTCCCTTCATGGGGCATTGCGCTGGGGTGACACGGCAGGGACGAGCGTGCGGAAACCCTGCCGGATGGAACGGCTACTGCCATCTGCACGGTGGTGGAGGCCGACGAAGCCGAAGCCCACGTGTCTCTACTCCTCCCCGACTTCCGCGCATGCCGGCGCGTCCGGAACCACAGCCGCAACGCAGGCGCAGAGGTTGGTTCTGGTGGTTGAGGTGGCTCTTCATGGGTTGGTTCGAGGCGCTGCGTAACGCGGTAAGCCGACGCTCATGACGGTGCTGGCTGGGCCGTCCCTGGGCCGTCCGAGGCTGCTCGGCAGCGACCAATGACGACCAACGACGACCACCAGGCGCACGAGCCCACCGCTCCTGACCAGCAAAAACCCAGCTAACCAAGATCCCCGGCAAGACCCAAGGCAAGAAGAAGCCGAGGGTACAACAACAATCGGCTAGCCAGGACGTCTCGCCGCCACCCACGATGGGCCCATGGACCGGTTGCAGTTCAGCGCTTGGCAGTACGTGGCGGAGATCCTCCCTCCCGAGGAACTCCCGATGCTCGCTGCGCATGCGCTTATCGATGGACATGATTCCCCTGCCCTGCGCGAGCTGGCCGGTCTGCCGCGCCGGAGCGACCCGGCCGAAGTCCGCGAACTGTACGTTCTAGCCTTGCGCGAACTTGGCATACCCCTTCCCGACGAGGAGACAGCCGGCCGATGTCTCCTGGTGAGACTGGCGTTCAGCCTCGCGAAAGGCGAGCTGAGCCCCAAGGATGTCGGCAATGGACTGTCGATGACGGTCACAGCCCGCACCCGGGAGGAGACACGGTTCCTGTCCGTCGCAGCGGACTACAGCGAATGGCTCGGACCCGACGAGCTTCCGGGATGGGAGAAGGAACTGAAAACCGCGGCCCACTCATTGGCCGCCACCACTGATCTCGGCCCCAGCATCGGTGTCCCAGGTGCGCGGTCCGACTGACTAAGCCGCGGTGAGTCATCGCCGACGCCGCTGGCCATGCAGGCAGCGGCCCGTCTCAGTTTCCCTCTCATTCATCGACGTCCACGAGCGTTCAGACGCGTTCCGCGCCAGGCCCCACACGGGCCGCCGACCAACGGTGAACCCGGGTGAACGGCCATAACCGCAGCTGTCACATCGACCACCACAGTTGGAAAGCGTGCGCCCCCGAGCAACCTCCTTGGGCCGCCGTGCACCGCTGCGCGGAGCAGTGCGCCTTCCACAGAGGACATGTGCCCGGCAATCCTGCACTGGTCCGCACGACGGTCGAGACCGGGGGGAGACGTGGCTCGTACGCAGTCCAGGTGTGGAGCGCTCACGGAGAAGGGCACTCGGTGCCGGCGGCTGGCGATGGTCGGTGCGTCGCGATGCAACCTGCACCGTGGCGAGTGGTCGTCGTACACCATCGAGAAGCGCAAGGAAGCCGAACGCAAGGCGAAGACACGCAAGCGGCGCAAGTGATCCCAGCCGGTGTGAGGTGACATCCATGGCTGACATCAACGACAGCGGACAGCGGCGGCGCCGTGCGGTCTGACACGGCCACGGCCGCCCCGCGCAGCACGGGTGGACGGGCGGTCAGATCGAACTCCTAACCTCGGGCTTTCGCGAGGTGGGGTGTCCGATGCTTGATCAAATAAGCGGAGAGTGCTCCTGACCTGCAACGATGGGACTTGTCTAGGGTCCTGTTAGCTGCACGGAAAGAAGCACTCTCCAGGTGAGTAAGCGTATCGGGTTGTACCCGCGTGTCCGCGTCGAGGGCGGCGGCCGTGGGGTGGTCTCGCAGGCCGGGGCGGTGCTTCTGGTCGAGACGGTCCGCAAGGCGGGTCTGGACACCGCGATATCGGCGGCGTTGGCGCCGTGGCGCAAGCCGCGGACGGTGCACGATCCGGGCAAGGTCCTGCTGGATGTCGCGCTCGGAGTCGCTCTGGGCGGGGACTGTCTCGCCGATGTTGCCGTGCTGCGGGCCGAGCCCGATGTGTTCGGCCCGGTGGCATCCGATCCCACTGTCTCCCGCCTCATCGACGCCCTCGCCGCAGCCGGACCGAAATCGCTCACCGCGATCCGGTCGGCTCGTGCCGAAGTACGCTCGCGGGTCTGGGAACTGGCCGGGGCGAACAGCCCCGCCGCCGACGGCTCGGTGATCGTGGACATCGACGGCGTGCTCGTCCTTGCCCACTCCGAGAAGCAGGACGCCACCGCGACCTGGAAGAAGACCTTCGGCCATCATCCGCTCGTCGCGTTCGTCGACCACGGCCAGGCCGGTTCCGGAGAGCCGGTGGCAGCCCTGCTGCGGCCTGGCAACGCCGGTTCCAACACCGCGAGCGATCACATCGCCACAGCCCAACTCGCGCTGGCCCAACTCCCCAGGCGCCTGCGGCGGGGCCACAGGACGCTGATCCGCACCGACTCCGCCGGCGGGACCCATGCCTTCCTCGACTGGCTCTCCCGCCGGGGCCGGTGGCTGTCGTATTCCGTCGGAATGACCATCACCGACGCCATCCACCAGGCCGTCCTGAAGATACCGAAGAAGGCATGGACTCCGGCCTACGATTCCGGCGGCACCGAGCGGCCCGGCGCCTGGGTCGCAGAGATCACCGACGTCCCCGACCTGAGCACGTGGCCCAAGGGCATGCGGCTGATCGTCCGCAAAGAACGACCGCACCCCGGCGCCCAGTTGCGATTCACCGACCTCGACGGACTACGACTCACCTGTTTCGCGACCAACACCCAGCGCGGCCAGCTTGCCGACCTGGAACTACGTCACCGCCGCCGGGCCCGCTGCGAGGACCGCATCCGAAACGCCCGCGACACCGGCCTGCGCAACCTGCCCCTGCACGACACCGCCCAGAACCGGATCTGGCTGGAGATCGTCCAGATTGCACTCGACCTCCTCGCCTGGATGCCGATGCTCGCCCTGACCGCGGAAACCCGCCTCTGGGAGCCCAAACGGCTTCGCCTGCGTCTGTTCTCCGCCGCCGCCCAGCTGGTCACCACCGGCCGCCGCAGCTGGCTCCGCTTCACCGCCCGATGGCCCTGGACGGACGTGATCACCCACGCAGTCCAGCGACTCGCAGCCCTGCCGAACCCCGACTGACCATCGAATCCGACCGTCCCGACGACTCACATCAACTCCCCGGAACCGTGGAACCCGGCGCCCACCCGACGCGGCACTCGGGCTGCCGGCCTGCCCGGCAGCAGCCACCGAAAGCAAAACGGTCCGCCGACTCCGTCGGCGGACCGTCAAGAAAGATCGAGGCTAAAGCGGGTGTCGCAGGTTCGAATCCTGCCGGGGCACAGCGAGAAGGACCGGCTCAGAAGAGGTTCCTCCCGAGCCAGCCCTTTGCTGTTTCAGGTGCCATACCACGCGTGCAACACCGACGGCAGTTATCGTTACGCCAGCTCGCGATCAACCTGGTGGAGATAACTGAACGGGTGCCCATTCCTCGTCCGGAACAGCGGACGGACCTCACGGGTAGCGATATTGAACCCTATGCTGCCCGCTATGCCTGCCACCCAGGCGAGATCTGGGACAACCAACGCACCTACAGCAGCCGTAGCCACTCCCACCGTGACTGAGATGGACCTCTGCACCCAGGCCATACGGCTGGCTTGGGCAGCTGCCTGGTAGTCTTCGCGCGCCTGTTTCAGCGCCACTCGCATGCGTTCCAGCACGTCGGCCGGGTGCTCCCATTCGCGGCGCAAATCGCTGAGCATGGTCTGAGTGGCACCCATCAAACGTTCCCGCTCGTCGGCATACCTGTCACGAAAGGCCAGCACCTCTGATGTGGTGGTGCCCGGTGCTGGCATGGGCAGCAGACGGCCAAGCTCAACTCGCCAGGCTGCTACACCGAAGCCAGGAGCCATCGGCCGAAGCGACGTCTCATGGGCGGATCGTTGATCGGTGTACGGCGTGTAGGCGCGAGTGTCAGTCGTAAAAGCCACTTCCTGCGCCAGTGTGCCGAGTAATAGAAGGCGTACCTCCCTAGACACGGCCAGGCCGGCGCCACGCCACCTCGCTGAGCTCTCAAGCCTACGCCCCAAACCTAAGCGGATGATCTCTTGCTCCAAAAAGTGGCCGAGCTTCGAGCGGAAGAGAAAGGCATCCATGACAGAAACCTGAGGACTAGGCGGCCCGGCAGCGAGATCACGAAGTTCCCGGGTCAAGACTTCAAGATGAAGCATGTCGTCGAGTGGCTGGCGGTATTCAGTACCGAGGACGATGGGATGGTAGAGCCCTCGTTCTCTGAGATCCTTCAGCTCATCCGAGACTGCATCCTCGTATACCTCTGGATCCATCGGCACCACGGACGCCATGTCGTCCCAGTACAACAACGCCTGATGCAGGACCTCCTGAGGCGGTCTTACCAAAGGGTAGTAGAGCAGCGTAGGCATCGGGTTCCCCTTCCAACAGGGTGATCCACCGTAGTGGACTCTCAGAGCCGTCACCACGAGACGTGATCTGTAGGACAGAACTGCGCGGTTGGCAGCCAGCAACACCCACCCGCCCTCATGTACGAGCCACCTTCAAGCTGCCGAGTACGACTAGCTGAACAACTTCCCTGAGAGCTGCAGTACAGCAGCGGAGTACATAACCACCCCGGCCGCAGCCAACCGCCAATGCGCACAGGTGGCCTCCGGTCGTGTCCCTTGACGTGGTGTAGGCGATCAGTCGTCGGTTGTGGTGGTGGTGTTCGGGAGCACGGGGGCGCTTTCGCCGGGCTCGGTGGGGTAGATCTGGTCCATGCTGCCTTCGGGTAGGTAACGGCGGGGGAAGGCGATCCACTCGTCGTGCATCTCGAAGAGCACGGCGGTCACCAGCCGCAGGAGGGCGTCGTCGTTGGGGAAGACCTGGACGACATCGACGCGGCGTTTGATCTCGCGGTTGATCCGCTCCAGCGGGTTCGTGGACTGAATCTTCTTCCAGTGCCGTTCCGGGAAGGCGGCGAAGGCGGTGAGGTCGTCCTTGGCGTCCAGGAGCATCTGTTTGACCTGGGGAAACTGAGCGCCCAGCATGTCGGCGACCGTGTCGAGCTGGTTGCGGACGGCGTCCTGGTCGGGCTGGGCGAAGATGGTGCGGATGGTTGCGGCGACCATTTCCGCGGCGTCCTTGGGTATCACGCCGAAGACATTGCGCAGGAAATGAACCCGGCAGCGCTGGTAGGCCGCGCCGATCATGACCTTGCGGATCGCCTTGACCAGGCCCGAGTGGTGATCGCCGAGCACGAGACGGACACCGCCCAGGCCGCGTTCACGCAAGGAGCGCAGGAACTGGGTCCAGAACACCTCGGTCTCGCTGTCGCCGACCATCACTCCCAGGACCTCGCGGCCGCCGTCCTCGGTGATGCCGGTGGCGATCACCACGGCCCGGGAGACGATCTGGTGCGCGACCCGTGCCTTGCAGTAGGTCGCATCGAGGTAGATGTAGGGGAAGCGGGTGTGGTCCAGGGGCCGGCCCCGGAACGCGGCCAGCTGGGTGTCCAGGTCCTGGCAGATCCGTGAGACCTCGCTCTTGGAGATCCCGCTGTCCGCTCCCAGTGCCTTGACCAGGTCGTCGACCGAGCGGGTGGACACCCCGTGGACGTACGCCTCCATGATGACGGCGAACAGGGCCTGGTCGATGCGGCGGCGACGCTCCAACAGACTGGGGAAGAAGCTGCCGGCGCGCAGCTTGGGTATGGCCAGGTCCAGGTCACCGGCCTGCGTGGTCAGCGTCTTGTCGCGGTGCCCGTTGCGCAGTGCAGTGCGTGTCTCGGTGTGCTCGTTCCACTCCGCGCCGATCCTCGACGTTGCCTCGGCCTCGATCAGCTCCTGCAGCATCCGCTCGGCCACGGACCGGACAAGTTCGAGTCCGTCCGCCGAACGCAGTGACTCCAGCAGCCGAAGTAAGTCATGCTGGGACAGGGCCATCATGCACCTCCTGGTTGAACTGGCCGTTCACCAGGGAGAGTTGCATGGTGGCCCGCCTGTCGGGCAGAGAGCGGAACCCCTGTCGGCACACGCCCCGGGGCGTACGCCCCAACGTTGATCGGCTACACCACGAAGCGGGACGCCATCTGGCCTCCCGACCAGCCCACCTACCCAGTAGTTCGGGACGAAAAGCTCCCGTGCCACAGTCGTGCCAGATGCAGGGGTCGGCTACGGTCAACAGCGGGGACGAGCGAGGGCATCCGTGCTCGCTAGCTCAACCCAAGAAGCCGCAGGTCACCGGCCAAGCGCCCCAGCCTCTCTCCTAAAGCGGGGGTCGCGCTTCGGCAAGGCCGACGTCGTCACGATCATCGGAACCGGCGCCGAGAGATTCGCCGCCGAGCCATCGAAGTCAGCCAGTTCCACGCACACCACCAGACGCGCGACTACAACAGCACCAAAGCGGCTGCATCCCGAAGTGGTCGCCCTCACTTGCCGCCCCTGTGTCCCCAACTGCTGTCAGTGCAGCCGTTCACAGAGGATGATGCGTCTCACAACAGCACCATCGCAGGGGGGATCATGAGTACCAACATCACGCCGCCGCCGATGCCGGCTCAGCCGCCGCAGCCCGGCAAGAAGAGCCACATCAACGCCTACATCATCGGCGGCGCGGCCATCATTGCCGCCGCCATCGTCGCCACAGGGATCGCCATCTCTGGCCGCAGCGACGACACAGCAAAGCCACAGCCCACCGTCACCGTGACGGAAACCGTCGAGCTCGGTGCCACAGTCGAAGAGGACACCGCAGCAGCAACCGACCAGAACGCAGACGCCAAGGTCGGCGACCAGGCCCGGAACGGCGGAGCCGTCGTCAAGGTCACCAAGGTGGCAGAGGCCGACACCATCGTGCTCGCCGGAGCCCGCAAATCCGCAGGCGCCGACGCCAAATACGTCGTACTCAAGACCGTCGTCAGCAACGAGGGAAAGGCCAGCATGGACCTGACGTGCTCGCTGCCCATCGTCAATGCGCTCATCGACGACCAGGGCCGACGCTTCGACACGATCGAAGATCTTTACGACGTCGCCGGCAACCCAGAATGCAACGCACAGTTGCAACCCGGCTTCGACGACGAGATGCAGTTCGTCTATCGCGTTCCAAAGGACGCGGTGGTAACAACATGGGAGTTCTCCGAGTACGACCTTGAGAACGAAGTGACACCCACCCTCGTCAACCTGACCTGACCAGCCACCATCGGGCCTCCACCCCTCAACCAGGAGTCGGGGGCCTGTCGTGCTGTCAGTCCTGCCAGTACAGGCGAGGCGAGCGTGGAGTAGGCGTCGATTGGGTGGCCTCCTGCACACTCATTCGTGTGAGCACCGGACCACAAGCGCACCAGATCGAGCGGGAACTGCGGGGAGTGGCGGTGAGAACGTCGTTGCCCATCCTGGAGACCCATGGCCGCCGGAGCTCACATCACCCGACCACAGGGGGAGGCGGTGTGCCTGCACTGTCACGCTCGGCACGACGCCGGAGCCGGTCTTCCCCCTGGGCCTCCGCGATGGCTTCCCACTCGTCCCGCTTGGCCTGCATGGACTCCCGCGCCTCCCGGAAGGCGCGGTTCGGTTCGGGTAGTGCCTCTTCCCGCTGCCACGCCCCTACGCACTCCACAGCATGGGCAATCACCCCGCGTAGCACTCCGACACGGGAGCGGCCGTGGAAGGCATACACCAGCCCACTCTCCCACTCTTCCAGCAGATTCATGGTCTCGTTGAGGCGGCGGCGCAGTTTCTTGTCCCGGATGACCCCGATGGCCAACCGGGCCGGCGCAATGAAATCTTGCAGCTTCTCATCCCACGCCTGTCGTGCCGCCGTGACGGCGGCAGCCGCCCCGGCGTCCATCCCCGGCTCCCATTCGCCTGGGACCTCCCGGACATGCTTCTGAAGATCACCAAAAGTCTCGGCCAATGTGGTTACGGCTTGGTCCTGCTTGGCCTGGAGGCGGGCCAAGCGGGCATCAGCCAGTGCCTTAGCCTGCGCCCGGTGTGTACCGAGGTATGACAATCCCGCACCCACCAGGGCGCCAACGAGTCCGGAGACGGGTGAAATCCAGTCCATGGCGGCCAGTCTGCTGGATGGTCTATTGCACTGGCCGCGTGTTTCCCACAAACGAGGAGAAGTACCGGGTGAGTGTCTAACTGCGTGACAACGCCAGCGAACGTCGGCGAACAACCGCGAACGCCTGCGGACCGTCAGCCCAGGTGAGCGCCGTACCAGCTCAAGGCAGCGCCCCCAGCCAAGTTACTTCGGGACGAAGAGGTCGTGGGTTCAAATCCCGCCACCCCGACACAGGTCAGAGGCCCATTTACGTAATCGTGAATGGGCCTCTGTCGTGCGTGCAGCAGCGGAGTACAGGAATCTCTGCGGCTCCCGACGGCCGTCCCTGGCCCGCTCCTACTGCTCGCGCTCGCCCTTCTTCGCCCCCTTCTGCTGGCCGCCGCCGCCCAGTGCCTTGCGGAGCGCCCCGCGGGACTGGATGGAGACGTCGCTTCCGCGACCAAGCCTGAGCTGGCGGCCCGCATGATCGGCCGGTTCCTGGACGCCGGCCGCCACGCGGGCTGGGTTACGGGCGACGAGGTCTACGGCGGCACCCCCACGCCGCGGACCGCGCTGGAAGACCGCGGGGTCGGCTGCGTGCTCGCCGTCGCCTGCTCTCGTCCAGTTTCTACGGTGCGGGGGAGCGGGCTCCGCGCCGTTGCCCTGACCGCTAGGGTACCCAAGCGGGCCTGGCAGAAGCTGCCGGCAGGGGGCGGCGCGAAGGGGCACCACTGCTGCGACTGTGCCGTCATCGACCTGGCTGAACCCCGGTCCGGCCACCACCAGTTGCTGACCCGCCGCAAGCGCACCGCTGGTGAACTCCCCCACTACCCGCCACGGCGCCGCTGGCCACGCTGGTGCGCATCGTCGGGTCGAGATGGCGAGTCGGGGAGACCTTCCACGTGTCGGAAAGGGCTTGGCCGGACTGGACAAGCACTAGGTCCGCCGCTTCACATCGTGGTCGCGCTGGGTCACCCTGGCCGTGCTCGCCCACGCCTTCCTCACGGTCGTCCGCGCCCGCCATCCCGCCCCGGACGGTGCACCGTGAATCTCACAGTTGTCCCAGACCAGCACGATCGGGCCGCCGAGCTGTTGGCGGGCGCTCTGGATCAGGTCGCGGTAGTCCTTCCAGGAGAAGCTCTTGCGCCCGTCGGGCCAGGCGTCCGGGCAGGGACAGTAGTCCAGTCGGGAGAGTTCGCCGCACTTGTAGCAGGCCGGGGCGGCCACCGGTAAGCGGCGGTCCTGGACGCGGATCACGGGGGTGTGGCCGCGGCGGGACCAGGTGCGGGTGGTCGGCGGCGTCATCGAGAATCCGGCCTCGTCCTCGAAGACGAGCCAGGCGTCGAGCGCCGCCACGGTCCTTCCACCTGGAGCCGGGTCTCCTTCACCCAGCCGGCCACCGCCGCCTCGTCCCGCTCGGTGCAGCTCCTTGTGGAAGCGGCACCCGATCAGCGTCTTGATCCGCGCCAGCGCCAGGGTCCAGGTCTGGTCCGGCCGGCCCGTGCGCCACCGGCCCCTTGGCCGGCTCCCGCTCGAGCACAGCGAACAGTTCGTCACTGAACAGCGGCAGTGATGCCGGGCCCCGGCCAGGGCCCGGGCCCGTTCCACGGCCAGGCCTTGCGCCGGCACTGAACCGATCGGACGCTGACCCGCAGGTCGTGCGCGATGACCGGGTTCTCGTCGCCCTGGGCGAACCGCTCGGCCCGGAGCCGCCGCACGGCGGCCTCCGCCGCCGCATCCAGCCTCGACTTCGCACGGAAGGCCCGCCGTTCATCGGTCAGCCCCCTTGCGCACACCTCATGCGGTCGGCATACCGCAGGGATCACGACGCGTCAGCCCTGGCGACACCACGCACTGAAGGTGAGTAACACATTAATGGCCGAGCAACAAAGGCCGGGCGGGGTTTATTCCCGGCGTGGGGGAGTTTTTGTCTCAGTGGTGACCAGCCTTGTTGATGGCGACACTTGACGACATTGCATCTCGGTACACAGTGTGTGAGTCCGAGTCTGCGCACGATGGGTGAAAGTCGTGGGCATTCATGAATTGTGTTCAAACAAGACAGGTTTGGAGAAGTGCGCAGATGGTTTCCCCCGACATACCCCTCCAGCTGAGCGCCCAGTTCTTGCACGAACCCAACGCACACCTCGAGCGGCTGGGCGTGAATGTGCCGGTCAGTCGGGCGGTTTACCCCGATGGCAGGGAGGGATGGCTCGTCACCGGGTACGCCGAAGCCAAGGCATTACTGGCGGACCCGCGGTTGCGCAACAGGCATCCCGCGCCGGATCAGGACGTGGACGAGAGCGACGGGCCGAAGCTTCCCGAGGCTCTATTGTCTCACCTGCTCACCATGGATCCGCCCCATCACACGCGGTTACGGAAGCTGGTGAACAAGGCCTTCACCACACGCACGGTGGCGGCGTTGGGGTCTCGTATCCGGAAGATCTCAGACGGGCTGCTGGACGCGATTCCGGTGCCGGGGGAGGTGGATCTGCTGACTGCGTTCGCTTCTCCGCTGCCGATCACCGTGATCTGTGAGTTGTTCGGGGTGCCCGCCGAGGATCGCGCCGATTTCCGTATGTGGTCTGTCTCGGTTACCTCCTCGTTCTCCGCGGACACCGAACGGCATGCCGCGGAACTGCTCGACTATCTGACCGGCCTCGTGGCGCGGAAGCGGGCACAGCCCACGCAGGACCCGCTGTCCGACCTGGTACACGTCTCCGACGGCGGCGACAGGCTGACCGAGGTCGAGCTGACCTCGATGGCCTGCCTGCTACTCGTGGCCGGGCACGAGACGACCGTCCATCTGATCGGGACCGGGGTGCGGGCCCTTCTGGAACGGCCCGACCAGTTCGAGGCTCTGCGGCGTGACCGGGCCTTGATTCCCGGCGCCGTGGAGGAGTTTCTCCGGGTTTCCAGTCCGGCGCACACGGCGACGCTGCGATACGTCGCCGAGCCGGTGCAGGTGGGGGAGGTCCGGATTCCGGCGGGCGACACCGTCCTGATCTCGTTGCTGGGCGCGAACCACGATCCGCGGCGGTTCGCTGATCCGCACCGGCTCGACGTCACCCGTCCGGCCAGTGGTCACCTGACGTTCGGGCACGGGGTCCACCACTGCCTGGGCGCACCTCTCGCCCGCCTCGAGGCCGAGGTGGCCTTCCGGGGACTGATCGAGCGGTTCGAAGTGATCGAAGCCGACGGGCCTTCACGGTGGCGGGACAGCACGATGATTCATGGACTCGAAGCGCTTCCTGTCCGTGTGAGGTGAGTCGCGCCCCGCAGAATGAGGCGTAACTCCTTGGAAAGGACGCTTTTATGACTGACCGGCCGCTGACGCTCATGGCCGTGCACGCCCACCCCGACGACGAGGCCACCGGGACCGGGGGGATTCTCGCGCGGTATGCGGCGGAGGGTGTGCGGACCGTTCTTGTGACCTGTACCGACGGCAGTTGCGGTGACGGGCCGGGGGGTGTCAAGCCGGGTGAGCCCGGGCATGATCCCGCGGCCGTCGCCGCGATGCGACGGGAAGAGCTCCGGGGGAGCTGCGAGATTCTGGGGGTCAGTGATCTGGAGATGATGGGCTACGCCGACTCCGGGATGGCGGGCTGGCCGAGCAACGACGCCCCCGGCTCCTTCTGGCGGACCCCCGTGGAGGAAGGCGCCGCCCGTCTCGCGGAACTGATGCGGCACTACCGGCCCGATGTGGTCGTCACCTACGACGCGAACGGCTTCTACGGTCACCCCGACCACATCCAGGCCCACCGCATCACCATGGCGGCGCTGGAGCTGGTCACGCTGACGCCGAAGGTGTACTGGACCACGGCGCCGCGTTCGGCGATGCAACGGATGGGCGAGGTCATCCGGGAGGTGTTCCCGGACATGCCGGAGCCGGACCCCGCCGAGGCGGCCGCGATGGCCGAGATCGGTCTGCCCGAGGAGGAGATCACCACGTGGGTGGACACCACCACGTACAGCGGCCGGAAGTTCGACGCCCTGGCCGCGCATGCCAGCCAGGGCGAGAACATCTTCTTCCTCAAGATGGGCAAGGAGCGGTTCGGTGAGCTGATGGGCGTGGAGACCTTCGTGCGGGTGCGGGACACCACCGGCGCGGAGCTGCCCGAGAACGATCTCTTCGCCGGACTGCGCTGACGCGCGCACCGGGTGGGCTCAGCCGGTGGGTCCGATGCGGAGGACGGCGGTAGTGTCCGTCGTTTTGACGACCTCCAGGCTCATCACGTCGTTGATGGTCGCGACCGTGCCCTTGTCGCAGCTCAGGCCGACTCCGCCGCCGCCCGCGGACGACACGCCCCCGCCGCCGGAGCAGCCGGAGACGCTGTAGCCCGAGCCGGTGAGCGGGGCCGTCATCTCGACGGTGCCGTCGCTGATCGCCTGCACCTCGATCGGGCCCAGGCCGTAGGTGTCCGGAACGCTCACCTTGTCCCCGACCTCGACCTCCACCTCGCACGTGCCGTCGGCGCAGGGGCCGGTCGGGCTCGGGGTGGGTGTGGAGGCCGCTGTGGAGGGCGCGGGCTCGGAGGTGGAGGTGGTGGGGGTGTCTGCGGCGGTGGAGTCGTCCGAGGAGTCCGAGGAACATGCTGTGAGGGCTGCCAGGAGCATGGCGGCGACCACTGCTGTCGTTGACGTTCGGCGCATCATGAGGCCATGGAACCCCCTCGCGGGCGGGACCCCTCCCCGGGCCGTCGCGCAAGGCCGGTCACCGGGACCGGCTGTCCGGTCAGCGGTCGGCTACGGGGCGGTTGCCGGCATGTTTCCCCTGTGTCGTAAGGTGCCTCGTTCATGGGCCCGGGAACACTCGCTTGAGGTAGGGGGACGGTTGTGGGCGGCGCTTCGCGCATGGGGTATACGCCGTTGCCGGACGGCGGGGTGCGGTACGACATGGCCACGCGGGAACGGCGGCGGCTGTCGGTCGTGGCCCATCTCGACGGGTCCCGGACGTTGCAGGTGTACGACACGGACGACGTCGGCGCCGACGCGCTGTCCCTGCGGCTGGCCGCCGACGAGGCGGCGGTCCTCATGGACGCCGTGATGCCCGCCCGGCACAGCCCCGGCCTGCTGGCGACGGCCGAGCTGGGTCTGGTCGCCGAGCGGATCGCGCTGCCGGAGGACTCGCAGTGGGACGGGCGGCCGCTGGGCGACACCCGGATGCGCACGGAGACGGGCGTGTCGGTCGTGGCCGTACTGCGCCTGGCCGAGGCCGTTCCGTCGCCGGGGCCGGACTACCTGCTGGCCGGCGGTGACACCCTCATCGTGATCGGCACGCGGGAGGGTGTCGGCGCCGCCGGCGAGATCCTCGGCCGGTAGCGGGCGTAGCGGGCCGGGCCCGCCCGGAGCCGGTCAGGCGCGTGCCGGTTCCGGCTGTTCCGTGGCGGCCGCCGGGGGCGCGGGCGGGCCGGGGCGGGTGAAGCGCCGGGCCAGCGGCTCGGTCCAGCGGGCGGTGAGCGGGCCGAGGACGACCAGGATCAGGACGTACGCCGTGGCCAGGGGGCCGATGCGCGGCTCTACGCCCACGGCGAGGCCGGCGATGACGATGGAGAACTCGCCGCGCGCGACGAGGGTGCCGCCCGCGCGCCACCGGCCCCCGCCCCGGATGCCCGCCCGGCGTGCGGCGTACCAGCCGGTGGCGATCTTCGTGAGCGCGGTGACCACGGCCAGGAGCAGCGCCGGCACCAGTACGGGCGGGATGTCCGACGGGTCGGTGGAGAGGCCGAAGAAGACGAAGAAGACGGCGGCGAACAGGTCCCGCAGGGGGGTGAGGAGGGTGCTCGCGCCCTCGGCGACCTCGCCGGACAGGGCGATGCCGACCAGGAAGGCGCCGACGGCGGCCGACACCTGGAGTTCCTGGGCGAGGCCGGCGACCAGGAGGGTCAGGCCGAGGACGACCAGCAGCAGCATCTCCGCGTTGTCGGAGGAGACCGCGCGGCTGATCAGCCGGCCGTGGCGCAGGGCGAGGTAGAGGACCGCGCCGACGGTGCCCAGGGAGATCAGCAGGGTGACGGAGCCGCCTGCCAGTCCGGCGCCGGCCAGCAGGGCGGTGAGGATCGGCAGGTAGACGGCCATGGCGAGGTCCTCGATGACCAGCACACCGAGCACCACGGGCGTTTCGCGGTTGCCGAGCCGGCTCAGGTCGCCGAGGACCTTGGCGATGACGCCGGAGGAGGAGATCCAGGTGACACCGGCGAGCGCGACGGCGGCCACCGGGCCCCAGCCCAGCAGCAGGGCCGCCAGGGCGCCGGGTATCGCGTTGAGGACGAAGTCGACCGCGCCGGAGGGGTACTGGGTCTTGAGGTTGGTGACCAGCTCCGAGGCGCTGTACTCCAGGCCCAGCAGGAGCAGCAGCAGGATGACGCCGATCTCCGCGCCGGTGGCGGTGAACTCCTCGCTCGCCTGCAACGGGATGATGCCGCCGTGGCCGAAGGCGAGTCCGGCCAGCAGGTAGAGGGGGATGGGGGAGAAGCCCACGCGTCCGGCGAGGCGGCCCAGCAGGCCCAGGGCCAGGATGATCGCGCCAAGTTCGATGAGCATGGCGGTGGTGTTGTGCACGTGCGGCGGTCCTCCGGTTCGGCGACGGCGGCGTCAGTGCCTTGGGTCGGCGGGGGCGGCCGCGCGGGGGCGGCCGCGGCAGGCGGGCGGGTTCTGGGCCGGCCGCGCGGTGGCGGCAGCGGGGCGGGCGGTTCTCGGC
The DNA here is from genome assembly GCF_984686075.1 of Streptomyces speibonae. Classification (NCBI taxonomy): domain Bacteria; kingdom Bacillati; phylum Actinomycetota; class Actinomycetes; order Kitasatosporales; family Streptomycetaceae; genus Streptomyces; species Streptomyces speibonae. The sequence goes on from NZ_OZ480260.1 coordinate 3,840,407, forward strand.
GGCGGCAGGGGACGGGCGGACGGTTCTCGGCGGCGGCAGCGGACGGGCGGACGGTTCTCGGCGGGCCGCTCGGCCGGGAGCGGGCCCGCGGCCGGTGCGGCAGGGCGAGGGGTGAAGGGATGGCGGGGTGGAGGGTGAAGAGCGCGGGGTCGGCGTCCGGGCGGGACGGGCGCGTAACGGCCGGGCGGCGGGTCCGCGGTCGGAGAGGGGACCCCGCGTCGGTGCCGGGCCGGGGGTCAGACGCCGGAGGGGGCGTAACCCCGTTCGGGAACGCTGTCACGTGCGGCGTTGTCGATGCGTACAGGCCGGTTCATGTCACGTCGACGCATGTCATGTTCCCCCCGTCGCGATCGAGAGCCATTCCCACGAGATGAGCATTCCGGTCGCCCAAGGGAGCGCCAAGGCTCGGTAAAGAAGTTTAGCGCACGACGAATTTCACATTCTTCGTATTCCATCGGCAATGCGGTGAAAATACCTGCGATCATCCGTCGGACACGCGCGGAGTTCCGTTCTCGCCGAGCCAGCGGGCCAGCTTGCCGTGCCGGCCGATGGCACGCAGTCTGCGCTCCGCCGCCTCGCGGGTCAGCGGCGTCGTGACGAGCAGGAGTTCGTCACCTGCGTTCAGCACGGTGTCGTGGCCGGGTACGACGGAGCTGCCGCCGCGGACGATCAGGGTGATGACCGTCGGGGGCGGCAGGCGCAGCTCGAAGACGGCGACACCGTGCAGCCGGGAGCCCTCCGGGATGGTGACGGTGAGCAGGTCGGCGTCGAGGACGTCGAGGGGAGCCGTCTCCACCTGGATCTCGCGCAGCGCCCCCGTGCGCACCAGGCCCAGGCGCCGGGCGACGGCGGGCAGGGTGGGGCCCTGGATGAGGGTGAAGAGGATCACCAGGACGAACACGATGTTGAGCACGTCGCGTGCCCCGTCGATCCCCGCGACGATCGGGAACGTGGTGAGCACGATGGGGACCGCGCCGCGCAGGCCGGCCCAGGAGATGAACGCCTGCTCCCGCCAGGGGATCGGGAAGGGCAGCAGACAGAGCAGGACCGAGACCGGGCGGGCGACCAGCAGCAGGACCAATCCGACGACGAGTGCCGGGATGATCGCGGAAGGCAGCTCGCTGGGGTCGACGAGCAGGCCGAGCATGACGAACAGGCCGATCTGGGCGAGCCATCCGACGCCCTCGGCGAAGGAGCGGGTGGCGGCCCGGTGCGGCAGCTGGGAGTTGCCCAGCACCAGGCCGGACAGATAGGCGGCGATGATGCCGCTGGCGTTGACCGCTCCGGCCGCGGCGAAGGCGATGATGCCGAAGCCGACCGTCGCCAGCGGGTACAGCCCCGTGGCGGGCAGGGCGATGTGCCGCAGCGCGGCGGCACCCAGCCGGCCCGCCAGCACGCCGAGCGCGCCGCCGAGCGCGAGCTGGTAGACGAGGTTGACCACCAGGGGCCCGGGGCCCGGCAGGTCCGCGGTGGCGGTGGAGAACACCGTGACCAGGATGATGGTCGGGGCGTCGTTGAAGCCCGACTCGGCCTCCACCAGTCCGGTCAGTTTCTGGGGCAGCGGCAGCGCGCGCAGTACGGCGAAGACCGCGGCGGCGTCGGTGGAGGAGACGATCGCCGCCAGCAGCAGGGACAGGGTCCAGTCCAGGCCCAGCAGCCAGTGGACGCCGGCGGCGGTCACCACGACCGAGAGGGCCACGCCCACGGTGGCGAGCACACCGGCGGGGGCCAGCTGCCGCCGTACGTCGTCCCACCGGGTGCTCAGACCGCCCTCGATGAGGATCAGCCCCAGCGCCGCGGTCCCCAGCGCCTGGGCCAACTGGGCGTTGTCGAAGTCCAGGCCCAGCCCGTCCTCACCGGCGACGACACCGACGGCCAGGAACAGCAGCAGGCTCGGCAGGCCCACGCGGTAGGCGGTGCGGGCGGCGGCGATGCTGGCCAGCAGGACGGCGCCGCCGATCAGCAGCGTCACATACAGCTCGGACAGCGTCATCGACCGATTCCCGTTGCGTTCCCGGTTGCGTGGTCAGGAGTCGGGTGGTGGGGGGTCGGGTGGTGGGGGGGCGGTTCGGGCAGGTCGGGCTCCAGGCGGTGGCGGGCCGGCTCAGAATCCGGGCGGGGGCGGGTCGCGGCGGTTCCGCATCCCGCGGTGCGGGTCGAACATCTCCCCGGCGACACCCGCCAGGACCAGCCCCGCGGCGATGAGCAGCCCGTGCGCGAGGGCGATGCCGGCGCCCAGGGCGGCCAGCGCCACGGTGAGCAGCAGCCAGGCCCTGCTGTAACGGTACTCGCGCGGTTGGCAGGGACGGCCGTGGCCGAGGGCGCGCGCGAAGCGGGGGTCCTCGTGGTGGAGTCGGGCCTCGATGTCGTGGAGCCGTTTGTCATCCGGTCCGTCCATCGCCCTCTCCTCGGCCGCCCGGGCGCGGCGGGAGGCGGTGGGAAGCCGTCGTAGCGGTCGCCGGTGTGCTCCATCTGTTCTCCTTGCGCATTCCGTGCCTCACGATCACACCAGGACGAAAAGGCGCAACCACACATACGCGGCCGCGACGGTGACGGTGCCGGTGACCGCGGTGACGATCATGGTGCTGGGCGGGCCGCCGTGGAGCGCGGCGCTCCGCCGGTGTCGCGGGGCATCGACCCGTCGAGCGGACACGGCACCCCGGGCACCACGGGACGCCGACGGGCCGGGAGCGTCAGCGGCGCACCCGGCGGCACGGTCACGGTCGGGGCGCGGTCCGGCCACGCCAGGAGAGAGCCGGTCGCCAGGACCGGCGACGGCGTCATCGGCCGGTACGGCCCGCCACGCCCCCGGTGCGCCGCCCGGCCGGCGGAGGGCCCCACGCCCCCGGGGCGTCCCACCGCCGGGCGCGGCGGCCCGGTGCACCCATTCCGTCGCGATCAGAACACAGCAGGCGGCGAACACCGCCACGGCCATCCATGCCGTGACGTTCATCGAGGCCCGCTCGGCGCTGATCCCACCCTTCCGGCGGACGGGGATTCTCGTTCCCAGGCGGCGGATCGACACAGCAGCATGAGCGGGGCCGGGACGGTCACTTCGCCGGTGTGGCCTGTTCTCTGCTGTGCCGGGCGCATCAGGGGGCGGTGCTCCTCTCTGGAGCCGGCAGCCCGCGTGATCCGCCACACGAGCGGTACTTCTGTGGCAGGACGGACGCAGGGCGAAGCCGGGGGTGTGTTGATCACACCTTCTCCCCGCTCGAGGAGCGCGCGCCATCCAGGACAGCACCCAAATGGGGCAGGGGCGGACCTGTACGGATTTCACGAGGCGTGGGTGTTGTCACCCATGCCCCGTCCCGCCCCGCACGCTCAGGGCACGGTGATCACGGTCTTGCCGCGGGCGTGTCCCCGCTCGACGTGCCGTACCGCCTCGGCCGTATCGGACAGAGCGTAGGTCCGGTCGACGACCGGCGCGAGCCTTCCGGACGTGATGAGCCCGGCGACGGCGAGCAGATCCTCGCGCACCGGGCCGGCCGGAGCCGCCGGGAGGATCACACCCAGGCGCTGCCGGACGAAGGCGTTGAGGACGATCACCCGCAGCATGGCCCCCATCGCCCCGAGGACATGGCCGGGCGAGCCGCCGCCGTTGGCCACCAGGGTGCCCGTCGGGGTGAGCACCCCGCGCAGCCGGCCGGGCGGGTGGTTGCCCACGTTGTCGAGGATCACGTCGTAGCGGACGCGGCCCTCGGTGAAGTCCTCGCGGGCGTAGTCGACGACGTGGGCCGCGCCCAGGGAGCGCACCAGGCCGGCGTTGCCGGCACTGCACACTCCGGTGACCTCCGCGTCCAGCGCCGCCGCCGTCTGCACGGCGAACGTGCCCACGCCGCCGCCGGCGCCGTTGACCAGCACGCGCTGTCCCGCCCGGACCCGCCCCACGGTCCGGATGCCGCGCAGGGCGGTCACCGCGCCCATGGGGACGGCCGCCGCCTGCTCGAAGGTGAGGCCCCCGGGCTTGAGCACCAGCAGGTCCTCCGTGGTGAGCGCGTACTCGGCGAAGGACCCCGGGCAGAAGCCCAGGACCTCGTCGCCGGGCCGCAGCCCGTGCACCCCGGCGCCGACCGCGTCCACCCGCCCGGCCGCGTCGATCCCGGCCACCCGGGACTTCGGGCGCGTCAGCCCCACGCCCGGGGTCAGCCGCGCCGCGTACGGGTCACCGCGCAGCATGTGCCAGTCGTACGGATTGACCGACGCGGCCCGCACCCGCACCCGTACCTGGCCGGGACCCGGCTCGGGGACGTCGAGATCTGCCGGCCGCAGGCTCTCCGGCGGGCCGAAACGGTCCTGCACGATCGCCTTCATCATCCGCTCCCCCTTCACTCCGCGAAATCCGCGAACTACGCGCACTCCGCTAAATCCGCGCACTCCGCGCACTCCGCCGATGCACGCACGCCGATGCACGCACCTCGAAGGTGTACGGCGTACACCTCACATCATGGGTGTACGCCGTACACCCCGCAAGAGGCAGGAGGAAAGGATCAGTTGGCGGCGGTGTGGAGGCGCTCGAGGCCGTCCAGCGTCAGGTCCAGCGCGAACTCGAACTCGAACTGGTCGTCGCAGCCCCCGCCGACGACGGACCCCTCGTCATGGGCGACCGCCATGGCCAGTTCGGTGATGTGCGGATAGCGCGCGGCCATCTCCTCGGGCGGCAGCGCGTCGGGGTCCGGCGCGCGGTCCGCGCCGTCGTCGAACAGCTCCTGGGAGAAGCCCAGCAGCCGGCTGCCCATGATGTGCATCGCGTGGTGGACCAGGTCGAGCGAGAACCCCCCGGCGCGGAAGAGGCCGATCATCGAGTCCAGGTACGCCATCACCGCGGGCGTCGGGGCGGTCCGTGCCTTCATCCGCGCCTCGATGACCCCGGACGCCCACAGATGGCGCAGCAGCATGCGGCGGGCGGACAGCACCCGCAGGCGGACGGCGGTCTTCCAGTCGGCGTCCGCGACCGGCGGGTCGATCTCGCCGACCACGGCGTCGATCATGCCGTCGAGCAGCTCGTCCTTGTTGGCCACGTGCTTGTACAGCGCCATCGGCACGACACCGAGCTCCTGCGCGAGCCTGCGCATGCTGAGCGCGTCGACACCGCCCCCGTCGGCGAGGGCGACGGCGGCGGACAGGACCCGCTGCCTGCTCAGCGGCGTGCGGGACCGCCGGGGCGCGTCGGCCGCCTGCCCGGTCATCTCCACCATCCCTCTCGTACGACCGGACCGCCGGGGGTGTACGGCGTCCACTACGGTGTGCACGCCATGCTAGGCCCTGCCTGGTGCGGCCCTAGGACGCGACCGTCGGGGCCGCCCATTCGACGAACTGGACGACGATCCCGTTGGGGTCGGTGACCTGGAAGAGCCGCTCGCCGGAGGACTCCTGACACAGCGGCATGGTGATGTCCACCCCCCGGTCCCGCAGCCGCCGCTCCTCGCCCTCGATGCCGGTGACGGTGAAGGAGAGGACGAACCCGGCCGTGGGCCCGGCAGCGGGCCGGTCGCGCCGGTCGTCCGGCAGCGCGTCGGTGCCACGGCCCAGCAGGACCAGGTCGACGGCGGCGTCCCCCCGGGTCAGCGAGGCGAACCCGTCGGCGGCGGCTATCTCCTTGTAACCGAGGTGGCTGGTGAAGAAGTCCTGTGAGGCGGTCACGTCGTCGACGGTGAGCGAGAGGGTGGAGACGGTGATCTGCATGCGTTCCTCATCTCGTTGCGGGGTCGGCGCTGGAGGGCGAGCTCGCTACGGCGTCACCGTTCCCGCCTCCTGGACGGGGACGGCCGGGGTTCGCGACAGGTGCAGTTCCTGCAGGATCCGGGTCAGGTCGGCGGGGGCGGCGGCGAGGCGCACCGGAGTGCCGGCGTCCTCCAGTTCGGCAACGTGCCAGGTGCGCGGGATCGTGCCCGGGTCGCCTTCGCGGACTCCGCGGACCCGGGTGAGGGCGAGACGGGAGACCGGGATCGGGCGGGCCGCGAAACGGCCGGGGCCGGAGTGCGGGGTCACGGCGGGCGGACCGTCGCCGCCCAGGACGACGTGGGTGCCGAAGTGGTGAGGGTTGTAGTCGGTGGCGTCGAGGAAGCGGGCCGGCAGGAAGACCTCGGTGTCCTGGTCCGACGGCACGGCGAGGCGCGCTTCAGCCCCGTCGGGCTCCCTCGGCTCCCCCGGCTCCTCGGTCTCCCCGGGCGGGCGGATCCGCGTGGCGCGCCAGGCCCACACCAGCAGGGTGAGCGTCGTCAGGGTGCCCAGCGCCGTCCAGGCGGTCGTCGCGGGCGAGGCGAACGGCTCCCCGGGGTGCAGGTAGCACAGGGGCAGCAGCCACAGCGCCGTGACGACGAGGGCCGCCCCGAACGGGAGCGCCGACGGCAGCACCTCGCCGTCCGGGCGGTGCCGTCCGCGCGCCGCGATCAGGACACGGGCGGCCGGGTAGCCCGCGGCGAGGATCAGCCCTGCCGCGAGCCCGGCGAAGTCCCCGGCACCGGGGGCGTGGTCGCGCCACACATACCGGCTCCCCGCGACCTCCTTGACCACGCCGCGCCACACCGTCAGCCGGACGGGGTCGCCCGCGCGGAACGCCCGGGCCGCCTCCCTGGACACCTCCAGCCGCTCCACCGGGCGGGCGTCGGTGAAGTACAGCCAACTGGTCTTCCTCGGGCGTTGCGGTTCCGTGCGGTCGATGACGGCGCGGACGGTGCCGAGGCAGTCGCCGCGCTCGGCCGCCGGCGTTCCGGACACGCAGGGGGCGGCCGACTCCCACTCCCGTTCGAGCCTGCCGGCGTCTGGGACCGCCCACACGGCGAGGGCCGCGCCCGCCAGCAGCAGGACGCACGCGACGACGGAGCCGAACCGCCCGCTGCCCGTGGTACGGCCCGAGATGACCGTGAGGGGGCCTGGCTGGAGTCCGTCCCGGGCGATGCGGGGGATCGTCCGAGGCGCACCGCCTGGGTCTGCGCCCGCTTCCGCCGGCGCCTTCCCGGCGCCGTGACACCGGTGCAGTGCGCGCAGCCGCTCCAGCGTCGCGTCGAACTCCTCGGTGTCCGGGGTCCAGGTCCGCGGCAGCGGCAGTTCCCACCGGCGTCCGTCCCGGAGCAGCACACTCACCCGGCGGCTCTCCTCACCGCGGGCCAGATGCGCGTACCTGGCCCGGATGCGCAGCTCCGCCACCTCGCTCCAGGGCACGCTCCGGCGGCGCAGCAGGGTGCGCGAGCGCAGTCCGCGGTCGTCGGCGCCGACGCGGGCGGTGACCCGGTGCAGGGCGGCGAACCCCGCGAGCGCGCACAGCAGGGCGGGGACCAGCCAGGCGACCGTGCCGGTGTACGCGGTCAGCGCCGCCCCCACGGCCGCTCCGCTCCAGCCGAGGCCGGCGAAAACCCTCAGGGTGCGCGTCCACCGGGGACGGCAGCTCACTTCCCAGGTGTCCGTCATACGAGAAGAGTGGCAGCAGCGGGCCGGTGTGCGCTTGTGCAGGGTGCGGCAGAGTTGCGCCCGGTCACGTTGCCGACTGCCGTCACCGTCTGGTGGGGTGGTTCCGGGGGCCGCGGCCCGGGAAGGATCGACGTCATGATCATCTTCGGTACCAAGGGGTATCTGTACCAGCTCGCGATACTGACGCTGGTGTGCGCCCAGTGCGGTAATCCCGCCGCGCACACGCTCAGGAAGCGGGTCACGAAGTTCACCCTGTTCTTCGTACCGCTCTTCCCGGTCTCCACCAAGTACGCGACGCAGTGCACGTTCTGCGGTACCGAGAACAAGGTGACCGCGGAACAGGCCGAACAGCTCCAGGCGCAGGCCGCCGCCGGCCCGGACGGGCAGAGGCACGGCCAGCCGCACCCCCAGCAGCCCTACCAGTCGTAGCGCTACCCGTCACAGCAACGCGAGCCGGGTCGTCCGCCGGGTTCAGCCGTCCCACGGCGCGTCGTACGGGTCGCTCGGGGCGGGGACCGGTTCGGCGCGGGTGACCTCGAAGTACGGGACCGGGCCGCCGTTGACCGGGTCCTTCGTACGGCGCGGGGTGTAGCCGCCGGTGACCTCCAGCCAGGTGTCCGGCCGCAGGACCGGGGGGAGTTCACCGGTCAGGGCGATCTTGACGGGCTGGGCGTCGGCGGCGCAGCAGTTGAGCCCCATGCGGACCAGGTACGGGTCGCCCGAGCCGCTCATCGCCACGAAACCGGTGATACGGATGGACCGGCCGCGCAGACGACGTCCGTCGTCGTAGACCGCGCGGGCCGCGTACTCACCCACGCCCAGCCGCAGCGGGCCCTCGTCGGGCAGTTCGGGGAAGCCCAACGGCTTCTGCAGCGCCGTACCGGTGTGGGTGGCGCTGTAGGAGCCGAGGGCGGGCGGGGCGACCAGGATCAGGGCGAAGAGGGGCACGGCGAGGAGCCAGGCGACCCGGGGTTCCCGGTGCGCCTCCCCCGCGTGCGACGGGCGCCGCCACTCGTACCAGACCGTGGCCGCCGCGGTCACGATCAGGACCGCGCCGGACAGCAGCAGCAGCGGACGCAGTCCCGCCTTGACGTACCGCAGGTGCAGATCGGTCAGGCCGGCGTGCAGCACGGTCGCGCCGAGCAGGAACAGCAGGGCCGCCTGGGCCTGGCCGTTGAGCCGGGTTCTCACAGCAGCACCGCCCCCGTCAGCACCGACACGGCCACCGCCAGCACGAAGGTCGCGGGCGCGAAGCGCAGGGCGAAGGAACGGCCGAACGTGCCCGCCTGGAGGGCGAACAGCTTCAGGTCGACCATGGGGCCCACGACCAGGAAGGCGAGCCGCGCCGTCAGCGAGAACTGGGTCAGCGACGCCGCCACGAACGCGTCCGCCTCCGAGCAGATCGAAAGGAGCACGGCCAGGACCGCCAGCACCAGCACCGACAGCACCGGGTGGCCGGCCGCCGCGCGCAGCCACTCCGCCGGGACCACCGCCTTCAGGGTCGCCGCGGCCATCGCGCCGACCACGAGGAAGCCGCCCGCGTGCATCACGTCGTGCCGCACCGAGCCCCAGAACGCCGCGCCTCTGCCCTGCCCCTCGTACGCCGAACGGGAGGGCGGGCGCAGCCAGTCGGCGCGGCCGAGGCGCTGCCACAGCCAGCCCATCGCGCACGCCACCACCAGGCTCGCCACGAAACGGGCCGCCACCATCTCCGGGTTGCCCGGGAAGGCGACGGCCGTCGCGGTCAGCACGATCGGGTTGATCGCGGGCGCGGACAGCAGGAACGCCAGGGCCGCCGCCGGGGTCACTCCCCTGCGCACCAGCGCGCCCGCCACCGGCACGGACGCGCACTCGCACCCGGGGAGCACCGCGCCCGCCGCGCCGGCGACCGGCACGGCCAGCGCCGGGCGCCGCGGCAGGGCGCGGGCGAAGAAGGACGGCGGGACGAACACCGCGATCGCCGCCGACAGCAGGACGCCGAGCACCAGGAAGGGGAGGGCCTGGACGACCACGGCCACGAACACGGTCATCCAGCTCTGCATCACCGGGGCGGACAGGGCGCCGCGGACCGGCCCCTGGAACATCACGGCCGTGAGCAGGACCAGGGTGAGGAGGAGGGGGGAGCTGAGGTGGTGACGCTGCTCGGGTGGGGTGCCGCCCCCGGCTCCGGAGGAGGGCGGTTCGGGTCCGGGTCCGGACCCGCTCGTTCCGCGCGAGGGGGGTGATGTGGTGGTGGCCACGGGCCGGGTACACCTCCGGGGATGGGCGCGCGGAAGGGCGGGGCCGCTCGGGGCCCCTGCCCCTTGGTACGCGGCGCGGCGCACCGGTGTTCAAGTCGCCCTGGAACCAGCGGTCCTGATGAGGCAGTCTCTTCCCCTGTGGTGAGCCTCCTTCCCAACCCCGCCCTGCCCAGCGACCCTTCCACGCACATGGTGGTGTGCGGCGACGACGGGCTGGCACACCGGCTCGCCGCCGAACTCCGGGGCGTGTACCGCGAACAGGTGATCCTCGTCGTACCGCCGGCCGGGCGCGGTGTCCGCCAGCCGGTGGTGGGGCGGGCCCGTGCCGTCTCGGCGGCCCTGTTCGGCCGGATGGTGACCGCCGTCAACAACCGGGGTGGCAGCGGCTCCGACGACACGCTGGTGCCCGACGAGCGGGTGATGGAGGCCGCCGAGCCCACCGAGGAGGTACTCGCCGAGGCGGGCGTGGACCGGGCGGCCGCGCTGGCGCTGGTGTACGACGACGACGAGACCAACATCCGCGCCGCGCTGAACGCCCGCCGGCTCAATCCCCGGCTGCGCCTCGTGCTGCGCCTCTACAACCGGCGGCTCGGGCAGCACATCGAGGAACTCCTCGACCAGGCCGCCGAGCTGGCGGGCGGTACGCCCGCCGGGCGTGCGGGCGGTGGCGGCTTCGGGGGCTCCGGGGCCGACATCGCCACGACCGTGCTGTCCGACGCCGACACGGCCGCGCCCGCGCTGGTCGCCACCGCGCTCGTCGGCACGAGCAAGGTCGTCGACGCGGAAGGGCTGCTGCTGCGGGCGGTGGAGCGCCGGCCGCCGGACCCGGGAGAAGTCGCCGACCCGGGGCTGTGCACGCTGGCACTGCTGTCCGCGACGAGCAACGACCCGGCGGGCGACGAGGGCGCGGAGGACAGCGGCGATCAGGGGCCCCAACTGCTGCCCGACGCGGCGGCGGTGGCGGCGGCGACCGGACGCGGAACGGTCGTACTGGAGCAGCTTTCCTACTCCGGGCCGCCGTTGCCCGCGGGACGGAGCGGGCCGCCGTTCGCCTCGCTGTTCTCGCGGCGGCTGCGCTGGTCGCTGGCGGGGCTGGCCGCCGCGGTCCTCGCGCTCGCCGTCGCGCTGGCCGTGGTGACCCGGGACCACCCGCTGCACGCCACCTATGTGACGCTGCTGGACCTCTTCGCCATCAACGAACCCGCGCACAACGAGTCGCCCGGGCGGCAGGTGCTGCAACTGCTGTCCATGGTGGTCGGGTTGCTGCTGCTGCCGGTCCTGCTGGCGGCGGTGTTCGAGGCGCTGGGGATGTTCCGTACGGCGTCGGCTCTGCGCAAACCGCCGCGCGGGCTGAGCGGGCACGTGGTGCTGCTCGGACTGGGCAAGATCGGGACGCGGGTGCTGACCCGGCTGCGGGAGCTGCACATCCCGGTGGTGTGCGTGGAGGCGGACCCGGAGGCGCGCGGGGTGGCCGTGGCGCGGCGGCTGCGGGTGCCGGTGGTGATCGGGGACGTGACGCAGGAAGGCGTACTGGAGTCCGCGAAGATCCATCGCGCGGACGCGCTGCTCGCCCTGACCAGTATCGACACCACGAACCTGGAAGCGGTGCTGTACGCACGGTCCGTACGGCAGGACCTGCGGGCCGTGCTGCGGCTGTACGACGACGACTTCGCCAAGGCCGTGTACCGCACCCTGCGCACGGCGCACCCCGGTGCGGTGACCCGGAGCCGGAGCGTGTCCCACCTGGCGGCACCGGCCTTCGCCGGGGCGATGATGGGGCGCCAGATCCTCGGGGCGATCCCGGTGGAGCGGCGGGTGCTGCTGTTCGCGGCGGTGGTGGTGCACGGGCATCCGCAGCTGGAGGGGCGGACCGTCGGAGAGGCGTTCCGGCCGGGCGCGTGGCGGGTGCTGGCGCTGGACACGGCGGCGCGCGGGGGGACGGGCGACGGCGCCGGGGCGGCGGCCGAGGCACCGGGGGGCGGGCTGGTGTGGGATCTGCCGGACACGTATGTGCTGCGTCCGGGGGACCGGGTCGTGCTGGCGGCCACCCGGCGGGGGCTGGCGGAACTGCTGGGGCGGCGGGCCCGGAGCACGTCGTAGCGCCTGCCGTACGCCTGCCGGCCGCCGTGCGGGCTCCTCTGGTGGCGGCTCGCCGGGGCGTGACTAGGGTGGGCCGAGGGGACCCGACTGGCGGTGAGCGAGGTCTCTGTGAGCGGATCGGTCTCCCCTGCGCGTGCCGAGGGAACGATGGGCCGCGGCTACGCACGGCACTCCCGGGTGCAGCGCCGCGCCGGTGACTACGGCATGCCCCTGCTGCACCGGGCCCTGGACGCGGTCGTCCTGCCGGAGGGCGGCGCGCCGTTCCGGGCGGCGGACCTCGGTGTGGCCGCCGGTTCCAACTCCCTGGAGCCGATGCGGGCCGTGGTGGAGGGGGTTCGGGGGCGCACCGGCGAGGAGACCCCGGTGACGGTGGTCCACACCGACATCCCCGACAACGACTTCAACACCATGTTCGCGACGCTCCTGGACGCGCCCGGCTCCTACGCACATCTGCCGCACGTCTTCGTCCACGCCGAGGCGCGCTCCTTCTACGAGCCCCTCTTCCCGCCCGCGGAACTGCATCTGGTGTGGAGCGCGATCGCCGTGCACTGGCTGTCCCGGGTGCCCGCGCCGGTCCCCGGGCACATCTTCTCCTCCCGGGCCACCGGCGACGTACGCCGCGCCCTGAAGGAACGGTCCCGGGCCGACTGGGAGGCGTTCCTCGCGCACCGGGCCCGGGAGCTGCGCCCCGGCGGGCAGCTCGTCGTGCTGGGCGGGGCGTGCGCCGACGACGGCACCACCGGGGCGGACGGGCTGATGGACGCCGCCGAGGCCGTCCTGACCGACCTGGTGCGTCAGGGCCTGCTCACCTCGGACGAGTACGCCAGGATGACGATCCCGACCTGGAACCGGACCACGGAGGAGTTCCTCGCCCCGCTGCGCACGGAACCGCTGGCGGGGGTCCTGCGGGTGGAGGAGCACGACCTGGTGGTGCTCCCCGACGTCCTGCTCGACCGGTTCCGGGAGACCGGGGACGTCCAGGACTACGCCGGCCAGGTGACGGCGTTCTTCCAGGCGGCGTTCCTGCCCTCCCTGCTCGCCGCGCTGGACCCCGGCGGCCCGGAGGGCCGGGCGGAGGTCGTGGCGGAGACGTTCGCCACGGGCCTGCGCTCCCGTGTCGCCGCCGATCCGGAAGCGGTCGAGACCCACTGGCATGTCGTCCCGCTCCGCATCGCACGCGGGTGACGCGGGCCGGCGGCCACGCGGTGCCCTGACCGTCCTGCTCCTGGCGGCGCTCATGGGCATCCTCGACGTGCTCATCGTCAATGTCGCCGCCCCGTCCATCCAGCGCGACCTGCACGCGAGCTTCGACGACATCCAGGCGGTGATCAGCGGCTACGTGCTGGTGTACGCCGTGACGCTGACGACCGGAGCGCGGCTGGGGGACACCTACGGCAGGCGGCGCGTCTTCGTCCTGGGCGTTCTGGGCTTCACCGCCTTCTCCGCGGCATGCGCGGCGGCGCCGTCGGCCGGGGTGCTCATCGTGCTGCGGCTGGGCCAGGGGCTGGCGGCCGCGCTCATGCTGCCGCAGGTACTGGCACTGATCCAGATGATCTTCCCGCCCAAGCAGCGGGCCCGCCCGCTCGCGCTGTACGCGGCGACGCTGGGCCTCGGGGCGGTCCTCGGCCAGATCATCGGCGGTGCCCTGCTCCACTGGGACGTCCTGGACCTCGGATGGCGGTCGGTGTTCCTGGTCAACGTGCCCGTCGGGCTCACGGCGGCGGCCTGTGTGCCCGCGACGCTGCCGCGGCACCGGCCCTCCGGGCGGCAGCGTCTGGACCTCCCGGGGCTGCTGCTGAGCGGGGCCGCCATGACGCTGCTGATCGTCCCGCTCATCCGGGGCAGCGCCGACGGCTGGCCCCTGTGGGTGTGGCCGGCGTTCGCCGCGTCGGCCCTGGCCCTGGTCGCGCTGTGGCAGGCCGAGCGCCGGGAGGAGCGGGCGGGCGGTGCGCCCCTGGTGCGGCCGTCGCTCTTCCGCAAGCCGGGGTTCCGGATCGGGCTGGCCATCGCGCTGATCTTCTACAGCGGGAACTACGGGCTGTTCCTGCTGCTGGCGTATGTGTTCCAGGACGGTCTGCGGCTGTCGCCGCTCGCCTCCGGTGTCGCGTTCGTGCCCTTGGGCGCCGGGTTCGCCGGGGCGTCGCTGGCCGGCCGCCGGCTCCTCGCGCGGTACGGCAACCGGGTGCTGGTGGTGGGGGCGGGGACGATGGCGGCCGGTTATCTCGTCCTCGTCGTGACCCTGTGGCCGGGGCCGGCGTCCTCCGGGCCCGTCACGGCCCTGGTGATGGCGCCGGCGCTGCTGGTGGCGGGGGTGGGGCAGGGGATCGTGTCGGCGCCGCTGATCGGGGTGGTGCTGGCCACGGTGCCGGAGGCGGAGGCGGGGGCGGGGTCGGGGATGGTACTGACGGCGAATCAGCTGGCGAGTTCTCTCGGGGTGGCTGTGCTGGGGTCGGTGTTCGTGGGGTTGCTCGGGGCGGATCCGCAGGGTGCGGGGGCGCGGGCGGCGGGCGGGGAGGGGTTCACTTCGGCGCTGGTGGGGTGTTCTTGGGTGTTGCTCGCGCTGGCGGGGGGTGTGGGGGTGTTGGCGTGGCGGCTGCCGGGGGGTGGGCGGGGTGGGCGGAGGGTGCCCTTTGGGGCCGACGGTTCGTGAGGCTCACCGTGGCCCCGGGGGCGGGGTGCCGTTCGCCGGTGCTGGGCGGGGGGCTCGCAGCCCGGCGCTTACGGGGTGCCTCCCCCACTCTCGGCTCCTCCCCCACTCTCGGCTTCGCTCGAGCGGGGGGACCCTCATGAGCGGGCGGTACCCCCACCGCCCACCCGTGCCGCCCTGGGGGCACCTCCCAGGCCCTTCAGGCACTGGGGGAGGCACGACTGCCCGCAGGCTGCGGCGGTGTCAGGGGAGGTGTCTGGTGGCGAAGTCGAGTTCCAGGCGGACTTGTTTGATGCGTTCGTCGACCACCAGGGAGCCGTGGCCGGCGTCGTAGCGGTAGACCTCGTGGACGGCGTTGCGGGACTCGAGACGCTTGACGTAGTTCTCGATCTGCTGGATGGGGCAGCGCGGGTCGTTGACGCCGGCCGAGATGTGGACCGGGGCCCTGACCTCGTCGACGTAGGTGATGGGGGACGAGGCCTCGAAGCGGTCGGGGACCTCCTCCGGCGTGCCGCCGAGCAGCGTGCGGTCCATCGCCTTCAGCGCCTCCATCTCGTCGTGGTACGCCGTGACGTAGTCGGCGACCGGAACCGCCGCGATGCCCACCGCCCACGCGTCCGGCTGGGTGCCGAGGCCCAGCAGGGTCAGATAGCCGCCCCAGGAACCGCCGGTGAGGATCAGCCGGGCGGGGTCGGCCAGACCGGAGGCGACCGCCCACTCGCGGACCGCCGCGATGTCCTCCAGCTCGATCAGGCCCACCCGGTGCTTCAGGGCGTCCGTCCAGGCGCGCCCGTAGCCGGTGGAGCCCCGGTAGTTGACGCGGACCACCGCGTAGCCGTGGTCGACCCAGGCCGCCGGGCCCGCCGCGAAGGAGTCGCTGTCGTGCCAGGTGGGGCCGCCGTGGATGTCGAACACGGTCGGGAGCGGGCCGGTCGCGCCGGCCGGCTTCTGCACCAGCGCGTGGATGCGGCCGCCGGGCCCCTCCACCCACACGTCCTCCACGGGCACCGACCCCGGCGACTTCATCCCCGGCGGGTCCAGGACCACTCCGCCCGTCGTGGAACGCACCGCCGGCGGTTCGGCCGCCGACGACCACAGGTACTCCACGCTGCCGTCCGGGCGGACCGTGGCCCCGGAGACCGCGCCGCGCGGCGTGGGGATCCTCACCAGCCGGCGCTCGGTCAGGTCGTAGCGGAACAGCTCGCCGCGGGCCTCGTAGCCGTGCGCGATGAGCAGACCGGTGCCGTCCGGGTACCACTCGGCGCTCACGTCGCCGGGCAGCTCCAGTACCAGGTCGGTCTCCTCCCCCGTCGCGACGTCCCACACCAGCGGCTCCCAGCGTCCGCGCCGCTGGTGGCCGATGAGCAGCCGGGTGTCGCCCTCGACCGGCGCGAAGCCCAGCACCTCCAGGCCGAGCTCCTCGGTGCCGCCCCGGGTGTCGTCGAGCTCCGCCACCGTCGTGCCGTCCGGGCGCATGACCCTGAGCGCGGAGTGCATCGCGTCCCCGTGCTCGGTGTGCTCCACGGCGATCAGCGAACCGTCGTGGGAGAGGTCACCGACGCCCGCCGACTCGCGGTGCCGGTACAGCTCCACCGGGGCCTCCCCGGTGCGCACCAGGTGGATCGTCGTACCGTCCTCGTCCGTGGAGCGGCCCACGACCGCCGTGCGGCCGTCCCTGCCCAGCGCGATCCCGGCCGGGTAGGAGGGGTCCAGGCCCGGGGCCGCGAGCTCGTCCTCGCCGCCCGAGAACCGCTGCCGGCGCCAGACGCCGAACTCGTCGCCGTCCTTGTCGTCGAACCACCAGATCCAGTCGCCGTCCGGCGAGAGCACCCCGTCCGTCGTGCCGTTGGGCCGGTCCGTCACCTGGCGCTGCTCACCGGTCGCCCGGTCCCAGGCGTACAGCTCGTACGTCCCCGTCGCGTTCGACACGAACAGCGAGCGGTCCGGGGCGTCCTCGGCCCAGTCGGGCAGGGACACCCGGGGCGCGCGGAAGCGCTTCTCCCAGTCGGGCATGTCCTCGGCGCCCTCGTGCCGCGTTCGATCGTTCTGGTGGTCCGCCCGGCCCGGCGCGTCGGACCCGTTGCTCTCAGTCATGACCCCATACTGCCCGCCCGGAGGGTCATCGCGCGGCCCAGCTCCCCAGCCTGTGGACAACTTCTCCCGGATCTTTCACCGGCCCCCCGGGACACCCCGGCCCGGCCCCCCGGACGCGCCCCCGCCCGAGCCGCCCGACGCGCCCCCGTGCGCGCCCACCCCGCGGGCCGGGAACCGCCCGCGGACCCGTACCGTTGAGGACGTGTACCGGTTTCTGCTGACGCCCCGCTGGTGGGGGATCAACGTCTTCCTGCTGCTCTCCATCCCCTTCTGCGTCTTCATGGGGTCCTGGCAGCTGGGCAGGTTCGAGGACCGGGTCGACAGCCACCGCGAGGCGGAGTCCCGGATCGCCGAGGACCGGCGGGAGGCGCCCAGGCCGCTGGACGACCTGCTGCCGGTGACCAAGGCCACCTCCGGCAAGCAGACCACCGCGAGCGGCCGGTACGACACCGAGCTGCTGGTGCCCGACCGGAAGCTGGACGGCGAGGACGGCTACTACGTCCTGACCCTGCTGCGCACCGACACCGGCCGCGCGCTGCCCGTCGTCCGGGGCTGGCTGCCCGGCACCGCCGACCCGGCCGAGGTGCCCCCGGCACCGGCCGGTGAGGTCACGGTGACCGGCGCGCTCCAGGCCTCCGAGACCCCCGGCAGCAACGGCGTCAGCGCCCGCGGCGGCCTGCCGGAGGGGCAGACGTCCGCGATCAGCGCGGCCTCGCTGGTGAACCTGGTGCCGTACGACGTGTACGACGCCTGGGTCACGCTCAACCGCGGGGACGCGGGGATGCGGGCGGTTCCGGCGTCGGCGCCGGACGGCACGGGTCTCGACCTGAAGGCGTTCCAGAACCTGGGCTACACCGCGGAGTGGTTCGCCTTCGTCGGCTTCGTGATCTTCATGTGGTTCCGTCTGCTGCGCCGCGAGGTCGAGCTCGCCCGCGACGCGGAACTGGGCCTGCTCCCGGACGGGAACGCCGAGGACGGGAACGCGGAGGACGGGAACGCGGAGGACGAGGACATCCCCGGCGGCGGCGACGGCGACGACGACGCGCCCCGTCAGCCGACGGGCGTCAGCAGGCCCGTCCAGTAGACCGTCCCCACGCAGGCGTTGCTCACCGTCGTGGTGGCCGAGCTCGAGCCCGTCGACGCCGTGTACGTCACCGCCACGCTGCCGCCGGTGCCGCCGTCCGTCCTGACCAGCTGAGTGGCCGTACCGTTGTCGGACGTGCCCGAGGAGGCGCCGGTGGTGTTCGTCGGCTCGCCGGTGGGCGAGGGGTCGGCCGAGGGCCCGCCCGTGCCGCCGCCCGCGGTGTCACCCGGGTCGGAGCAGGTCTCGGAGGGCACCCAGGCGAACTTCACCTCGTACGACGCGCCCGGCTCGAGGACCTGCTGCGCGGCCTCGAGGGAGGGGTCGGGCAGTCCGGCCGCCGCGTCGCCCGCCACATGCCGCATCGCGCTCACCTTGCCGGCGGCGGCCTTGCCCTGCGGGGTCACGTTCACGACGCCGGGGCCGTCGACGGTGCAGCTCGCGGTGGAGACGTTGGTGACCCGGAAGGAGCCGTAGACGGCGCCCGTGGTCTCGGGGGAGGCGCTGCTCGCGACCGCCGGGCCGAGCTGGGCGGCGGTGCACACGGACGCCTCGTCCTCGGTGTCCGCCGAGGTGTCGTTCCCCTCGGTCGTGCCCGCGCCGGAGCCGGTGCTGCCGCCGCCGTGGTTCCTGTCCTTGGTGTCGCCCTTGTCGGTGCCCTCGACCCGGTTCGACGGACCGCCCGCGGTGCTCTCGCCACCGCCGTGGTCCTCGCCCCGGCCGGTACCGCCCTGCGTCTGCGAGGCATGACCGACGGCGGAGGGGCGGGCGTCGGAGCCGGAGCCGCTGGAGACGTGGACGACGGCGGGGACCGCGGTGCCGACGAAGAGGGCGGCGGCGGCCATGCCGACGAGGGCCTGGCGCTTGCGGGCCCGGCGCGCCGGGACGGCCCGGCGCAGATACTCCAGGGTGCCGTCGCCCGGCTCCACCTCGCGCACCGCCTGGTGCAGCAGGGTGCGCAGTTCCAGCTCGTCCGAGTCGAGCCCCTCGGGGCTCTGTTCGTCCCGGCCGTCGTTCACAGTTCCGTTCCCAGCATGCGTCTGCTTCAGCTCTTGCCCACCCGGCACCCCGGCCCGGCCCGCCCCGGACCGCGCACCGCTCCCATCACCGGGCCGCGCGCCACTCCCATCGCCGGTCAGCGCGCCACTCCCATCGCCGGGCAGCGCACCGTCCGCAGCGGACCGCGTGTCCTCCGTGGAGGCGTGCGGGGCGTCGGGGGCCGGCGCCCCGTCGGAGGCCGGCACGGCGTCGGAGGCCGGCACGGCGTCGGAGGCGGGCGGGGTTTCCGGCTCGCGGGCCTCGTGCCGCGCGTCCCTGGCGCTGGCGTCGCTCATGCCGGGGCCTCCATGGCCAGCCGCAGCGCGGCGATGCCGCGCGAGCCGTACGCCTTCACCGAGCCCAGCGAGATGCCGAGCGTCTCGGCGACCTGCGCCTCGGTCATGTCCGCGAAGTAGCGCAGCACGAGCACCTCGCGCTGGCGGCGCTGGAGGCCCTTCATCGCCTTGATGAGGGAGTCGCGCTCCAGCTGGTCGTAGGCGCCCTCCTCCGCGCTCGCCATGTCCGGCATCGGCTTGGAGAGCAGCTTCAGCCCGAGGATGCGGCGGCGCAGCGCGGAGCGGGACAGGTTGACGACCGTCTGGCGCAGATAGGCCAGGGTCTTCTCCGGGTCGCGGACGCGCTTGCGGGCGGAGTGGACGCGGATGAACGCCTCCTGGACGACGTCCTCGCAGGAGGCGGTGTCGTCGAGGAGGAGCGCGGCGAGGCCCAGCAGCGAACGGTAGTGGGCGCGGTAGGTCTCGGTGAGGTGGTCGACGGTGGTGCCGGCGGCGACGGCGTCGACCGCGCCGTCACGCTGGCCGGGTATGTGGGCGGGACGCGCAGCGGGCATCGGCGCGATCACCGGCATGCCGCCGGACGGACCGGACGCACGGGGTCGGAGTGCCTGGCGGGGCGGGCGGAAAGCCGTGCCCCGCGGCGCTGTGAAGTCGAGTACCTCAGCCACGTCAGTTGGACACGCTTCCCCTCGTAAGGGTTGTACGTGCCGGGCGGTACTTTTGCGGCGGCCGGTTCCGGCGGCCGCCCGCCCGCGTCAGGCAGCACCGCCGACAGCGCTTCCATTGCCCTCATGCGCCCCGCTCTTCCCCTGTGTCCCATATGAACGGGCGTCCCCACGCCCGGCTCCAGACGTCCCCACGTCTGAAAGGCAGCGTCCCCACGTCCCGGATAGGGGTGACCGCAAAGACGCTCCCCGCCCTCCGCTCGGTTGCGGAGGACGGGGAGATGAATCCTCGTGCCATCCTCGGTCGGCGGACAGGCACGTTCAAGTGGTCCAGACCGAGAACCGCGGCTCACAAGACTTACACAGATCCTACAAATGAATCCTGTGTGATCCAGAACTTTTCACTGTTCAGCCACCACGAGCTCGGCGATCTGCGCGGTGTTCAGCGCCGCTCCCTTGCGCAGGTTGTCCCCGCACACGAACAGCTCCAGCGCCGTGGGGTCGTCCAGGGCCCGCCGGACGCGCCCCACCCAGGTCGGATCGGTGCCGACGACATCGGCGGGGGTGGGGAACTCCCCCGCGCCCGGATTGTCGAAGAGCACCACGCCGGGTGCCGTGGCGAGGATCTCGCGCGCCTTGTCGACGGTGACCTCGCCCTCGAAGCGGGCGTGCACGGTGAGGGAGTGCGTGGTGATCACGGGGACGCGGACACAGGTGACCGCCACGGGCAGCGTGGGCAGGCCCAGGATCTTGCGGGACTCGTCCCGGACCTTCATCTCCTCCGACGACCAGCCGTCCTCGCGCAGCGACCCGGCCCACGGTACGACGTTCAGCGCGACCGGCTCCGGGAACGGCCCGGTGTTGTCGCCCACGGCCCGCCGTACGTCACCGGGGTTCGTGCCCAGCTCCGTGCCGGCGACCAGGGACAACTGCTCGCGCAGGGTGCGCACGCCCGCGTGCCCGGCACCGCTGACCGCCTGGTACGACGAGACGACCAGCTCGCGCAGGCCGAACTCGGCGTGCAGCGCGCCCAGCGCGACGATCATCGACAGGGTGGTGCAGTTCGGGTTGGCGACGATCCCGCGCGGACGCCGCCGTACGGCGTGCGGGTTGACCTCGGGCACGACGAGCGGCACGTCCGGGTCCATGCGGAACGCCCCGGAGTTGTCCACCACCACCGCGCCCCGCGCGGCGGCGACCGGCGCCCACCGCCCGGCGACCTCGTCGGGAACGTCGAACAGCGCGACGTCGACCCCGTCGAAGGCCTCCTCGGTGAGCGCGACGACCTCGACCTCCTCGCCGCGCACGGCCAGCTTGCGGCCGGCCGAGCGCGGGGAGGCGATGAGCCGGATCTCGCCCCAGATGTCCGCCCGCTGGGACAGGATCTGGAGCATGACCGTGCCGACGGCCCCGGTCGCTCCCACGACCGCGAGCGTCGGCCGCCCGGAACGGCCGGGTCCCGCTGTGCCGGCCATCAGCGGCCGGTGCCTCCGTAGACCACGGCCTCGTCGCTGTCGGAGTCCAGACCGAAGGCGGAGTGCACGGCGCGAACGGCCTCGGGCACGTCGTCCTTGCGCGTGACGACCGAGATGCGGATCTCGGAGGTCGAGATCAGCTCGATGTTCACGCCGGCGTCGCTGAGCGCGGTGAAGAAGTCGGCGGTGACGCCCGGGTTGGTCTTCATGCCCGCGCCGACCAGGGAGATCTTGCCGATCTGGTCGTCGTAGCGCAGGGAGTCGAAGCCGATGCTGCCCTTGTTCTTCTCCAGCGCGTCGATGGCCTTGCGGCCGTCGGTCTTGGGCAGCGTGAAGGAGATGTCCGTCAGGCCCGTGGAGGCGGCGGACACGTTCTGCACGACCATGTCGATGTTGATCTCGGCATCGGCGATCGTGCGGAAGATCGCGGCCGCCTCGCCGGGCTTGTCCGGCACGCCGACGACCGTGACCTTGGCCTCGGAGGTGTCGTGCGCGACACCGGAGATGAGAGCCTGCTCCACCTGCTTGTCCCCTTGCTTCTTCGGCTCGCTGCTGACCCACGTGCCCTGCAGTCCGCTGAAGGACGAGCGGACGTGGATCGGGATGTTGTACCGGCGGGCGTACTCCACACAGCGGTGGAGCAGCACCTTGGATCCGCTGGCGGCGAGTTCGAGCATGTCCTCGAACGAGATCCAGTCGATCTTCTTGGCCTTGGTCACCACGCGCGGGTCGGCGGTGAACACGCCGTCGACGTCGGTGTAGATCTCGCACACCTCGGCGTCGAGCGCGGCGGCGAGGGCGACGGCGGTGGTGTCGGAGCCGCCGCGGCCGAGGGTGGTGATGTCCTTGGAGTCCTGGCTGACGCCCTGGAAACCGGCGACGATGGCGATGTTGCCCTCGTCCACCGAGGTCTTGATCCGGCCCGGTGTGACATCGATGATGCGGGCTTTGTTGTGGACCGAGTCGGTGATGACACCTGCCTGGCTGCCGGTGAAGCTCTGGGCGTTGTGGCCCAGGTTCTTGATCGCCATGGCCAGCAGGGCCATGGAGATCCGCTCTCCGGCGGTCAGCAGCATGTCGAGCTCGCGCCCGGCAGGGATGGGGGAAACCTGCTCGGCGAGATCGATCAGCTCGTCCGTCGTGTCGCCCATCGCGGAAACCACGGCGACCACCTGGTGGCCGTTCTTCTTGGCTTCCACGATCCTCTTGGCGACGCGCTTGATGCCTTCGGCATCGGCTACGGAGGAGCCTCCGTACTTCTGCACGACAAGGCCCACGTGCGCTCCTCGCTCAGTCCGTCGTTGTCCACAGTCCGCACACATATGTGTCCGCTGCGGTCGGCTCAGTCTATCGAGCGCCCGGAAAACACCTTTGCGATCCCGCATGGTGAGACTCCCCGGCGCTCTTGCAGGGGGGCTCATGCCCATCCCCACGCGGACCACTCGGAAAAGTGCCCCGCGTCACAGTGGGACTCACGCGGCGAGATCCGCAAGGGGCCCGGTGTCGAGGGTGATGTTCACGGGGTCGGGAAGGTCGATCACGGCGCCGAACGGCTTGTTCACCTGCAAGCGGTAACGGCCGTCCTCAGGATCGGAGAAGACGGTGACGGTGCGGTCCTCCCGGTCGACGAGGAGATAAATGGGGATGCCTGCGGCCGCGTACCCACCGGGCTTCTCCACGCGGTCACGCCGGTGGGTATCGGCGTCGTGAGAGGTGACCTCCACGGTCATCAGCACGCCCTCCGCCTCCGACCAGTCCCCGTGTCCCTTCGTGAAGCCGAAGGGAGCAAGGACGCCGTCGGGGCGAGCCCTCCCTCTCCGGTAGGCCTCGACCTTCATGCCACGCTCGGCGTAGAGCCACAGCTCCGGACGGTGCTGCACGCACAGCCTCTGCAACCAGGCCACGATCTGGTCGTGGTCGCCGTCGGTCACTGCCTTGACCTGGACCTTCCCATTGATGAACTCCAGCCGCACGGTCTCCGGGGCATGGCGCTCGAGCTCCTCGAACTCCTCGACGGACATCTGCGGCCGGTGTTCGGTCGTGGGGGTCATGGCGTCGCCTCCTCGACACCATGGTGCCCCGACCGGCGCTTCCTGCACGCTCATTTCCAGCGCCTCGGCGGGAGGCCGTTGGCAATACGGTCGCGGTTGTCGCGGTAGTGGTAGAAGACGCGGTCCTCGATGGGCACGGAGCGGAACGTGTCGGGCACGGGGCCACCCGTGCTCCGCTCCAGCTTCTTCCTCAGGAAGTACGCCGACGCGGTCCCCAGGTGGGCGATCTCCTCGAAGCCCTTGACGATGTCCTCGTCGGACATCGGATTGGCCTCGTCCTCCCTGCGACAGTCCACGCAGATGCCCCGGTCGATCTCCACCGTGCGTTCATCCTGGTCACAGGTGGCACAGGCCATGATCGCGCGGGTGACCTTCGCGCGCGGTTCCCTCTGCTGCGGAGGCATCTTCGACTCCAGTCGTCGGCGGGCGAGACCGCCCGGGTTGCTGACAGTGGGTGGCAGCCCTTCGGTGAGGGCCCGGATGAGGTCCTTCGAGGTCGCCCCGCGCGACAGCCACTCCTCGGCAAGGGGGGCGAGGGAGCGGCAGTCGCCGTGACTGAGCGGCATACGGGGGTCGGCGGCACGCAGGCCGGTGAGGGTGCGGTACGCGGCGCTTTCCGGCTCCGGCTCCGGCGCGTCCGGTACGGCGGGCTGCTCGGCGGAGGACTCCACGGCGGACGGCTGCTCCTCGACCCGGGCCAGGCCCGGCTGGTGGCCCCGGGTGACGTCCTTGCCGTGACGCTCCCGCGCGAACCGCGCCCACCACTCCGCCGACCTGCGGGTACGCGACCAGTACGTGCGCGTGACCCACCGCATGGTGCCGTCTTCGACGGTGATGTGCTCCTTGATCCAGCGCAGGTGGCCGGCCTCGGTGATCCGGTTCAGCGAGGTACGCATCGCCTGCTGGCCGTAGCGGGGGTGCTCCGCCGCGAGCACCTTGTGGCCCATCGCGTGACCGGTGTCGAGATGGTCGATGAAGACGGCGACCTCGGCGTCACGCGGGAGCAGATGTGCGAAGTCCGAGTCCGCGTGCGGGTCTTCGTCACCTACGGGGCGCTTTCCGTACCCCGAATTGGCCATCGGGTGGGACGGGGACGGCAGAGCGGGACTAAGGTGGGCGTAAGCCACGGTCGAAGCCTCGATTCGATCCGTAGGTCAGGCCCCGGAGTGGTGTTGGCGCACCGCCGGGGCCGACTCATTTGCTGGTCGTTTGCTGCGAACCTAGAGCTGCTTCACGCAGCGGCGCAAGCCGATCACGCAACGTCACTCATTCGAGGGATGACGACTCAACTCACGTTCAGACTTGGTTGGTTGGGTATTTCAACCAGACCAGAAAACCCAGGGGAAGAGCTCGGATCCCGGGGCTCAAGCTCCGGGCTGAACTGCGGAAACGAACGCCGCCCAGGCGGACGCCGTGAGGTGGAGCTCGGGGCCCGTGGGGGCGGCCTTGGAGTCACGGACGTGGACGGCGTCCCTCAGGGCGACCTCGACGCAGTTGCCGCCCTCGTTGTCGCTGTAGCTCGACTTGAACCAGCGTTCAGTCGTCAGGAGAGGCGGGACAGTTGGCGTCCCTCATCGACCGTGTCGCGCCCCCAGCGACTCCCCCAGCTCCTCGGCCATGACCTTGCCCGCCTCGAGTTCGAGGGTGTCGTCGCCCATGCCCTGGTCGGTGTCGAGGCCGTCGAGTTCGGCGAGGGGCTGGTTGAGGCGGACGTGGGCGACCACCGACTGCAGGGCGCGCAGGGTGGCGGACGCGGTGGAACCCCAGTTGGAGAAGTAGGAGAACTGCCACCACCACAAAGCCTCCGTGGTGCGGCCGGCCCGGTAGTGGGCCATGCCGTGGCGGAGGTCGGTGATGACGTCGGTGAGGTCGTCGGAGATGCGGGCCGGGACGGGCGCCTTGCGGGGCTCGTACGGGTCGAAGACCTCGGAGTAGACGTCGATCGGGTCGAGCATGCGGGCGAGGTTCTCGCGGAGCTGGTCCACGTCCGGCTCGGGGCCCGGGTCGGGCTCGTAGCGCTCGTCGGGGACGATGTCCTCGTGGGCGCCCAGGCGGCCGCCGGCCAGGAGCAGCTGGGAGACCTCCAGCAGCAGGAACGGGACCGCCGAGTCCGGCTCGTCGCCCTTCGCGACCTCCGTGACGGCGACCAGGAAGCTCTCGATCTGATCGGCGATCTGGACCGCGAAGTCGTCCGGGTTCTGGTGCGTCGCGTGCAGCGTGGCGTCAGACATCTAGGAGTCGTCTCCCCTCGAAGGCGCGGCCGAGGGTCACCTCGTCCGCGTATTCCAGGTCGCCGCCCACCGGGAGGCCGCTGGCCAGGCGGGTGACCTTCAGGCCCATGGGCTTGATCATGCGAGCGAGGTACGTCGCCGTGGCCTCGCCTTCGAGATTCGGGTCCGTGGCCAGGATGAGCTCGGTGACCGTGCCGTCGGCCAGCCGGGCCAGCAGTTCCCTGATCCGCAAGTCGTCCGGGCCCACCCCGTCGATCGGGCTGATCGCGCCGCCGAGGACGTGGTAGCGGCCGCGGAACTCACGCGTGCGCTCGATGGCCACGACGTCCTTCGGTTCCTCCACTACGCAGATGACGGCCGGGTCGCGGCGGGTGTCGCGGCAGATGCCGCACTGCTCCTCCTGCGCGACGTTGCCGCAGGTCGCGCAGAAGCGGACCTTCGCCTTGACCTCCATCAGCGCGTGCGCCAGGCGCCGCACGTCCGTCGGTTCCGCCTGAAGGACGTGGAAGGCGATCCGCTGCGCGCTCTTGGGACCGACGCCGGGCAGCCGCCCCAGTTCGTCGATGAGGTCCTGGACCACGCCTTCGTACAACGGACTGCCATCCTTCCTGGTGTGCCTTCAGTACGTACCGTAGAGGCCCGTGGGCCGTCTTAGAAAGGTCAGAAGGGGAGACCGGGGATACCGCCGCCGCCCAGTCCCTGGGCCAGCGGGCCGAGCTTCTGCTGCTGGAGCGCCTGGGCGTTCTCGTTGGCGGCCTGGACCGCCGCGACGACCAGGTCGGCGAGGGTCTCGGTGTCCTCCGGGTCCACCGCCTCCGGGTCGATCTTCAGCGCCCGCAGCTCGCCGGAACCGGTGACGGTGGCCTTCACCAGACCGCCGCCCGCCTGGCCGTCGACCTCCGTACGCGCCAGTTCCTCCTGCGCCTTGGCCAGGTCCTGCTGCATCTTCTGGGCCTGCTCGAGCAGCTGCTGCATGTTGGGCTGGCCACCACCGGGGATCACGATGAACTCCTTGGTCGATCGGTCGGTCCGTGCTGTCGGTGTTTCGGGGTGCTCACGGTTTTGCCGTTCGGCACGAGCCTACGTGGTCGGGGGAGGCGTCGCCCCAGCACTCTTTCGAGTGAGTTCGGGCGGAGGCCCTATACCTGATCACGGCCATCTTCCGAGGGAAAGAGGGCGCGAACCCCCGACGCGGCCACCCATTGGGCGGTAGGAAGGGGCGGCACGCGCGGACACGGATCGTCATGGTGTGAGCACGGAACGTAGTGGGCAGGGTCGGCAGGGGTCAGCAAGGGTTCAGCTCAGTAGGGAGATACCGGGTGGGTCAGCCGGAGATGCAGCCCGAGGGTCGGCCTCAGGGCCGGCGGGGAGAGGGGGCGGCCGGACTGCGGCCGGGCCGTCCGACGGGGCGGGAGTTCCCGCTCGGCGACTGGGGCGAACCGGCGGCCCGGCTGGACGAGCTGTACCGGTGGGCGGAGCGCGGCGCGCTGGACACCGCCGCCTGGTATCTCGAGGACCGGGCGTGGAAACGGCGGGGCGCGTGGGCGCTGCGGTCCGGGACGGCGGCGGGCGCGCTGACCGGGGCCGCGCTGCCGCTGCTCGATCTGACCGGGGTGGCCGACGGCTTCGCGCCCTGGGGGTATCTGGCGCTGCTGCTCGCGGTGGCGTGCGTCGCCGGGGACCGGTTCTTCGGGATGACCTCCGGCTGGATGCGGGACGTGGCGACGGCGCAGGCGGTGCAGCGGCGGTTGCAGACGTTCCAGTTCGACTGGGCGTCGGAGTGCATCCGCGAGGTGCTGGGTCCCACGGAGGGCACGGCGAGCGAGGCGGCCGAGCGGTGCCTGTCGGTGCTGCGGCGCTTCTCCGAGGACGTGACGGAGCTGGTGCGCGTCGAGACGGCGGACTGGATGGTGGAGTTCCGCAGCGGCGGCGCGCCGCTGGGCGTGCAGACGGCGCTGACGGGGGCGGCACGCCCGGAGAGCGCCGTACCGCACGGCCGCTTCCCGGCCACGCCCGGACCGACCCGCCCGAACATGCCGAGGCAGCGCCCGCCCGAGCCGCGCTGAACCGCACCGGACGGACGGGGGCAGGGCGGGGTGTCATGGACCGCCCCGGCCGCAGAGCTCCATCCCCTCCGGGGTCCAGCAGGGCACATGGCCGTGGGTGCGGATCACGTCCTGCCCGTTGCCCCGCGCGAGATACGTCAGGAAGCTCGACGCCAGTGAGTCCGCCGGCGGCTGCCCGTAGGTGTAGGCGTACTCGATCTCCCGGTACGGGTAGGAGCTGGTCCCGTGCTCGATGGCGTCGACGGACGCGGGGTCGCCGTCGAGGTCCAGGCGGTGCAGCCCCTTGATGCCGATGGCCCGGTTGAGCTCGCTGTACCCGATCGCGCCGGGCAGCTCGGCGACGGTGTCCAGCACCTGCTCGGTGGAGTCCAGCTCGCAGCGGATGACGGGCGCGGACGGGTCGTCCCTGTGGACGCAGTCGACGGAGGAGTGGGCGATCTCGCCGCGGCCCAGCACGCGCTGCTGGAACACCTGGCGGGTGCCGGAGTTGGCGTCCCGGCTGACCAGGTGGACCGGCAGGTCGGGGCCGCCGAGCTCGCTCCAGTTCGCGATCTCGCCCAGGTAGAGCCGCCGTACGTCCGCCGTCGACAGGTTCCGCAGCCCTACGGCGTCGTTGACCACCAGCGCGAACACCGACACCGCGACGCGGTTCTCGCGCAGTTCGGGCAGCCCGCCCGGCTTGGGGCCGTCCGACAGGGCGACCACCGCCGGCGAACCGTGTTCCGCCTCGGCACCGGCCGCCGCCAGGTCCCGTATCCCGGCCGCCGACCCGTGCGGATCCACCTCGATGCGGGGGTCGTCCTCCTCGCAGTCGCGTTCGTACTTCTCCGCGACCTCCCGCAGCACGGGGGCGAACGCCGTCGAGCCGGTGAGTGTCAGGGTGCCGCCCTCGCAGCCGATGGGCGGCGGGCTGTCGTCCTGCGCCACGACGATCACCGCCAGCGCCACCACGCACAGCGTGAGCGTGATGGTGATCAGCCGTGCCGCACGGCTGAACAGCGGGGCCGTCTCGTCCGGGGTGGCGCTGCGGTTGCGGTGCACCTCGCCCTCGCTGAGGTCGCCGCGCAGCTCGATCTCGTCGCCCACGCTCCCGCCGGAGAGCAGCACCAGCAGCTTGAAGTAGGCGCCCCGGTTCAGTGGGACGCGGGGCAGGCGCAGAGTGCTGCCCTGGTGGCCGAATCCCCGTTCCGGGGTGAAGTGCTCGATGAGGTGGCTGGTCGCGGAGGGCTGGGTGACCGAGACGCCGAGGATGGTGCGGGTGCCGAACTCCACGGTCAGGCCGTGGTTCCCCGGGCTCTGGTAGTCGTCGCTGTCGACGGCCTGGAAACCGTCGTTCTCGATGCGCAGCAGCACCATGCTGGCGTCCGTCATCCCGGCCGCCGTGTCGAACCAGCCCACCCGCCGGTTGTTGCGGCGGCCCGAGCGCTGGTCGTCGCCGATCGGGGCGTCCAGCTGGACGCGGTAGCCGATCCGCTTGCGGCGCGGCACCCGTCTCTCGTACCAGACCATGACGGCGGAGGCGACGACACCGAGGATCGCCGTCGCCACGGCCACCAGGTTCTCCGCGCTCAGCCACTGCACCGTGCCGCCCCCGCCACTGCCCGCCCGTCCGACCGGGTGGCCACCGTACGGCCGTACGCGGCACCGGCGGCGACGGACGTCCGCGGAAGTTCACCTGGGTTCGCCGAACGTTCAACCACTCCGGGCGGACGGGGCGTGGCGGACAAGGGCTTGGGCGGACGAGGGCTCGACGGCCCCCGTTCGTCAGTCGCGGGTGTAGGTGAGCTGTCTGCCGTCGCCGGTGCTCACGCGCCGCAGCGAACCGTCGGGGAGCAGGGTGATCTCGCTCGCGGAGCCGGGAGTGCAGGCGCCGGAGGGCCGGCCGACGGTGACGGACGACGGGCCGATGTCCAGCCGGCCGCTCGAGGCGGCGGTGAGCCGGGCCTTGAAGACGCAGTGGTACGGGCCGCTTCCGGTGGGCCCTTCGGCGACGAGCGACAGCATCGTGTCGCCGACCTCGCCCTGCTCGACGGTCAGCCGGCGGGTGTGCCGCCCGGCGGCGTTGGTGAACGAGGTGGACCAGGTGCCCAGGAACTTCTCGGGCACGGTGCCGTCGTCCGCCGGTGCGGAGCTGCTCGGCGGGCGGGTGTCCGGTGACTGCCCGGGGCCGGAGCCGCCCGGCTCCGTGCCGGAGGACGCGCCGCCGCTCGGTGTGACGGGGGCCGACGGGTCGCCTCCGGCGCGCTGGTCGCCGTCCCCACCGCCGCTCATCAGCGCGTACACGGTGCCGCCCGCGGCGAGCGCGACGACCAGCGCGACCACGACGAGCAGCGCGGTCGACCGCCGGTCCCTGCGCGGCTCGAACACCGGCCCGAACGGCGGCGGGCCGTACGGCGGGGTCCGGCCCGCGCCGTAGCCGGCGTACGGGTAGCCGTACGCGGGCGGCTGGGGGTGCTGCTGAGCGTGCCCGTAGGCGCCACCGCCGGGGGTGGGTCCGGGCGGTGGCGTGGGGGTGCTCCGGCCGGCGATCAGGGTGGGGAGGTGATTCACACTCGGCTGCCCCGGCGGCGGCGGAGCGGAGGGCTCCGGGGCGCCGTCATCGGCGGCACGGGCGTGTTCGGGCGTCCCGCCCGGGTCCTCGGCGGCGGGGTCCCGGGCACCGCCCGGTCCGGCGGCGCGGGCCGACTCGGCGGCGGGGCGCGGCTCAGCCGCGGGAGACGGTCCGGCAGCGGGGTTCGGCCCGGCGATGGGTCCCGGCCCGGCAGCGGGGCGCGGCTCTTCGGCGGGGGTCTGCCCGGACGGTCCGGACGCGCCCGGCTGCCCGTCGGCGGATGACGCGGAACCGTCGCCCGGTTGTCTCGCACCCGCCGCCCCGGGAGCGGCCGCCGCAGGCCGACCCGGCTCCCCCGCGACCGGACGCCCCCCATCGGGCGCCGCCTGACGCGCCGCCCCGGCCTCCGGCTGCCTGTCACCGGGCGAAGCGGACACCCCGCCCGACGGATCGGCACCAGGCACACCTGGACCACCGGCCTGTCCCGCCGCCGGCCCGCCAGCAGCACCCGCCTCCCACACCCCAGGCTGCCCCTCAGCGGGTGACGCGGACCCACCAGGCCGATCCGCACCCGCCCCGCCGGGAACGGCCGCTCCGGGCCCACCCGGCTGCCCGCCACCGGGCGCCGCGGGCCCGCCCGGCCGGACCGCACCCGCCCGGGGGTCACCCGCATCCCCGTGCACCTCATGTCCCGCAGCGGGCGCCGCCGGAAGCCCTGGCCCAGGCCCGGCCGCCTGCCCGCCACCGGGCACCCCCGGCCCGCCCCGCTCCGCCGCGACCAGCGTCTCCGGCGTCGGCGGCGCCAGGTGGCCCGGTCCGGGCGACGCACCGTAGCCGTCAGCCCGCGGCGCGGGTGCCGCGTCCGGCCCCCACGCGCCGTGTTGCCCTCCCGGCGCGGGCTCCGGGTCCTCCGCGTCGAGGAGGCGTACGGCGTGGCGGCCGAGCTGGGCGACCAGGGCGCTGGGCAGCCAGGGGTCACGGGAGCGGCCGTCGACGACGGTCTCCTCCGCGCCGGTGCGTGCCAGCACCTCGTCGAGGCCCGGCCGTGCGGCCGGATCCTTCCGGAGACAGTCGCGGACGAGTTCCGCGAGCCCCTCCGGCACCTGCTCCAGGTCGGGTTCCTCCTGGGCGATGCGGAACATCAGGGCGTGCACCCCGCTGTTGGCCGTGCCGAAGGGAACCGCGCCGGTCGCGGCGAAGGCGAGCACCGAGCCGAGGCAGAACACGTCGCACGCCGGTGTGATGCGGTCACCGCGCACCTGTTCCGGGGCCATGAAGCCCGGCGAGCCGACGAGCGCGCCGGTGCGGGTGAGCCCGCCGTCGGCCACCGTCTCCAGCGCCCGCGCGATGCCGAAGTCGATGACCCGGGGACCGTCGATGGTGACGAGGACGTTGGACGGCTTGAGGTCGCGGTGGACGATCCCGGCGGCGTGGATGTCGCGCAGCGCGTGCGCGAGACCGGCGCCGAGGATGCGCACCGACCGCTCGGGCAGCGCCCCGTGATCGTGCCCGACCACCTGCTGGAGGCTGGGCCCGGCGACATACCCGGTGGCGACCCAGGGCACGGGCGCCTCGGTGTCCGCGTCCAGCACGGGCGCCGTCCAGTCGCCGCCGACCTGCCGGGCGGCCCGCACCTCCTGCCGGAAACGCGCCCGGAACTCCTCCTGCCGGGCCAGCTCCTCCCGGACCAGTTTCACGGCGACCGTGCGCCCCCGGTCGGAACGCGCGAGGTAGACCTGCCCCATGCCGCCGCCACCGAGCCGCGCCAGCAGCCGGTACGCCCCGATCCGGCGCGGATCCCCCGCCCCGAGCCTGTCCATCGCTGCCCGCCTCCCCCCTGCAGTGAGCAACACGTCGAGGATAGTGGCGGGCCGCTACCCAGGGCGACGGTCGCGTTGTCTACGGTTGCGTAACAGGCGGGCCGAGAGCGCCGAGGATGTCGGACAGACGTTCCAACGCGCGTATCGCGCGGGCGAGCTCCTCCTCCCCGTACGCCTCCTCGAACGCCTCGGCCAGCCGCTCCGCGTACGCCGCGTGACCGGGGTCGATGCGGCGGATCGCGGCGCGGCCCTCGTCGGTCGGGGCGAGGAGTTTGGCGCGGCGGTGAGCGGGGTTGGGCCGGTACTCCGCGAGTCCGCGCCGCACCAGCAGGTCGGCGATGCGCTGCACGCTCTGCCGGGTGATGCCCATGGTCCTGGCGATCCCGGAGACCGGCAGCGGCTCCGGGAGGACCGCGCCGAGCACCTGCCACCAGGCGGCGGTGATCCCTGCGGGCCGGGCCAGCTCCTCGGCGACCGCGAGGAACTGGCCGTTCAGCCGGAAGGCGCCGAGCGCGCCCCGGCTGAGCAGGTCCTGGCGTGCCCGGCTCACCGGCTCAGTGCCTCCTCGTACACGGCGTACGCCTCCGGGTCGGAGTCGCGGAACAGCCGGTACCAGGCGTCGGTCACCTTGTCGTCGTGGATGCCGAGCAGCCGGAAGATCTCGCGGGCGAAGGCGACGG
This sequence comes from Streptomyces speibonae, assembly GCF_984686075.1. Lineage (NCBI taxonomy): Bacteria > Bacillati > Actinomycetota > Actinomycetes > Kitasatosporales > Streptomycetaceae > Streptomyces > Streptomyces speibonae. The sequence continues at coordinate 3,872,852 of NZ_OZ480260.1, forward strand.
GCTCGGTGGGGCCCGCGGTGACGAGTCCGCCGTCGGTGACGGCGTCGGCCTCCACGTACCGCCCGGCGCCCGCGTATCCGGTCATGGCGAGGTAGGCGGCGGCGCCGCTGGTGTGCGCCCGGTCGTCGAGCAGCCCCTCCCGGGCGAGCCCGGCGGTGGCTCCGCAGATAGCGGCGACGGGCACACCGGCGTCGAGGAAGGCGCGGGCGGTGCGGGCGAAGGGGGCGAGGTCGTCGCCCTCGTCCCAGAGGGAGGCGCCGGTGAGGATCAGCAGGGAGCTGTCCTCGGGGCGCAGCTCGTCGAGCGCGAGGTCGGACAGCACCCGCAGTCCGCCGGCGCTGGTGACGGGCTCACCGGACGGGGTGACGGTGCGCACCTCGTGGCCGGCGCGCGCGAGGTGGGCGGTGGCGTGACCGGTCTCCCAGTCGGCGTAGGTGTCGTAGAGGGCGAGGTGGACGGGCTTGCGGGTCATGACCGCTCCCTTGTTGGGGCTGGATTCACTGCCTCGATATGACAGCAGCCTGCCATGACGACAGCAGACTGTCAAACAGTCTCCGACCGCCGGCGTCGACAACATGTCGCGGAAACCCCCCGACCGCAGACAGCCCGCCGATGTCGCGGGCCCGGCGCTCCCGCCTACCCTCGGCGGCATGACCCCTCAGCCGAACCCCGAGGCCGGCGCCGCCGTCAAGGCCGCCGACCGTGCGCATGTGTTCCACTCCTGGTCCGCGCAGGAGCTCATCGACCCGCTCGCCGTCGCCGGGGCGGAGGGGTCGTACTTCTGGGACTACGACGGCCGGCGCTATCTCGACTTCGCCAGCGGACTCGTCTACACGAACATCGGCTACCAGCACCCCAAGGTCGTCGCCGCGATCCAGGAGCAGGCCGCCCGGATGACGACGTTCGCGCCCGCGTTCGCCGTCGAGGCGCGCTCGGAGGCGGCCCGGCTGATAGCCGAGCGGACCCCGGGCGACCTGGACAGCATCTTCTTCACCAACGGCGGCGCCGACGCCGTCGAGCACGCGCTGCGCATGGCCCGGCTGCACACCGGGCGCCCCAAGGTGCTCTCCGCCTACCGCTCGTACCACGGCGGCACCCAGCAGGCCGTGAACGTCACCGGCGACCCCCGCCGCTGGGCCTCCGACAGCGGCACGGCCGGCGTCGTGCACTTCTGGGCACCGTTCCTGTACCGCTCGCGCTTCTACGCCGAGACCGAGGAGCAGGAGTGCGCGCGGGCGCTGGAACACCTGGAGACGACGATCGCCTTCGAGGGGCCGTCGACCGTCGCCGCGATCATCCTGGAGACCATCCCGGGCACCGCCGGGATCATGCCGCCGCCCCCCGGCTACCTGGCCGGCGTCCGCGAGCTGTGCGACAAGTACGGCATCGTCCTGGTCCTCGACGAGGTCATGGCCGGGTTCGGACGGACCGGGACGTGGTTCGCGGCCGACCTGTACGACGTCGTGCCGGACCTGATGACCTTCGCCAAGGGCGTGAACTCCGGCTATGTGCCGCTGGGCGGTGTCGCCATCAGCGGGGCGATCGCCGAGACCTTCGCCAGGCGGCCGTACCCGGGCGGGCTGACGTACTCGGGGCACCCGCTGGCCTGCGCCGCCGCCGTGGCGACGATCGGCGTGATGGCGGAGGAGGGCGTCGTGGAGCACGCGGCCGGCCTCGGCGCGTCCCTCCTCGGGCCCGCGCTGCGGGAGCTGGCCGAGCGGCACCCATGCGTGGGCGAGGTGCGCGGCGTCGGCATGTTCTGGGCGCTGGAGCTGGTGCGCGACCGGGAGACCCGGGAGCCGCTGGTGCCGTACAACGCGGCCGGGGAGGCGAACGCCCCGATGGCCGCGTTCGCCGCCGCCGCGAAGGAGGGCGGGATCTGGCCGTTCGTGAACATGAACCGCACCCATGTGGTACCGCCGTGCAACGCGAGCGAGGCGGAGCTGAAGGAGGGGCTGGCGGCGCTGGACGCGGCCCTCACGGTGGCGGACAGCTACGTGGCGTAACCGTGCGTGCGGGTCGGAGTGACCCGGCCGGAGCGGGCGCGGGGCGGCTCTCCCCTCGCGCCCGTTCGAACGTCCCGGCCCTTCCCGACCGCGTAAGGTGGCGTTTCTCGCGGACATTTACCGTGCACGTCATTCGAACGCGACGAGGGAGACGCCCCGAACATGCCCGGCAGCAGCGGCACTGGCGCCGTGACCCGCAGCACCTTGCGGCAGCAGATCGCCGACGCGCTCCGTGACGAGGTACTGGGCGGGCGGCTCCAGCCCGGGCAGGAGTTCACCGTCAAGGAGATCGCCGAGCAGTACGGCGTCTCCGCGACCCCGGTCCGCGAGGCCCTGGTCGATCTGTCGGCGCAGGGGCTGCTCGACGCCGACCAGCACCGGGGCTTCCGTGTGCACGAGTACTCCTGCGACGACTTCCGCGGCATGATCGAGGCCCGCAACCTGGTGGTCGACGGCATGTTCCAGGCGCTGACCGAGGGTCACCTGGCCCAGCTCCGGCCGGACGAACCCCGGGTCGCCGCCGCCCTCGCGGGGGTGCGCCGCCGCGGCGAGGAGGCCCAGCGGGCCGCCCTCGCCGGCGAGGTCACCGTGCTCATCGGCTACGACCTGCGCTTCTGGCGCGAACTCGCGGCCGTGTTCGGCAACCCCTACCTCACCGACTTCCTGCACCGGCTCCGCGTCCAGGGGTGGGTGTACGTGGTGCAGCATCTGCGGCGGCTGCCCGATCTGCGGGGACTTCTGTGGGCCGAACACACCGATCTGGTGGACGCGCTGATGCGCCGTGACACCGATTCCGCCCGGGCGATCGTCGACGGGTACAACACGCACGCGCTGTCCCTCGTCGAGGGCCTGATGGCCGGCGGGATGGGTAAGGGACCTGCACGACCCGCACGACCCGCACAACGGTCCGCACCGGAGGAGTCGCCCCGCCCGGGCGCGGATACGCTTCCCTGACCGGGACGACCACGACCGGGACGACCACGACCGGCACGACCACGACCGGCACGACCGCCCCCGACCACCGCGCGATGCGAGGAGCCCTCTTTTGGCCTGTGACCTGTGGCTGGTACCGCTCGTCGACGTGTTGTGCCACACGCCCGACAATCCGTTCGCCGAGGAACTCGCGCAGTACAACGCGGTGCTGGCGGAGGCGGGGCTGCCTCCGGTGCCGGTGTATCAGTACATGCCGGGACTGACCGGCGAGGTGGCTCCGGTCGCGGGCTTCGACTACGACGCGCTGCACTTCCTGCGCCGGGTGTACCTGCTCCAGGTGTGCGGGCTGCCGGTCACTCCGGTGGACGAACTGGGCGGCGACTACGAGCAGTTGCTGGAGATGTTCGAGGCGACGGCCCAGCAGTCCCACCTGGTCTGGCACTACGACCACGCGGGCGCGTACGTCCCGCTCGACTTCCCCGCCCCCCTCTCCAGCGACGAACTCCTCGCCGGCGGCGGCCCGTTGGGGTCGGCCCACGCACTGCTGCGGGAACTGGAGCTCGTCGCGCCGTCCATCGGCATCGACCCGGCGAACCCCCCGGCGGCACCCGAGCCGCCGCGCGGCCCGACGGAGCTGGAGGAGCCGGCGGTCCCGGCCCCTTACGACCCCAGCCCCTTCGCCCGCGAGCGCCACGTGTGGCTGGGCCTGCACGCGGCGGCGACGCGGAGCCTGGCGCAGGGGTCGATGATCGTCTTCAGCTGACCGTCACCGCGGCTCGCAGAGCCCGTGCGCCGGCCCCCCGGAGGGCGCCGGCGCACGGGCCGGCCGGGCTACAGGAACGAGTTGATCTGGATCGTCTCGGTGCGGCCCGGGCCCACGCCGATCGCGGAGATCGGGGCGCCGGACATCTCCTCCAGGGCCTTGACGTACGCCTGGGCGTTCTTCGGCAGGTCGGAGAAGGACGTGGCCTTGCTGATGTCCTCGCTCCAGCCGGGCAGCATCTCGTAGACCGGCTTCGCGTGGTGGAAGTCCGTCTGCGAGTACGGCAGCTCCTCGACGCGCTTGCCGTCGATCTCGTAGGCCACGCAGACCGGGATCTGCTCCCAGCCGGTGAGGACGTCGAGCTTGGTCAGGAAGAAGTCCGTCAGGCCGTTGACCCGGGTCGCGTACCGCGCGATCACCGCGTCGAACCAGCCGCAGCGGCGGTCGCGGCCGGTGGTGACGCCGCGCTCGCCGCCGATGCGGCGCAGGGCCTCGCCGTCCTCGTCGAAGAGCTCGGTCGGGAACGGGCCGGCGCCGACGCGGGTCGTGTACGCCTTGAGGATGCCGATGACCCGGCTGATCTTCGTCGGGCCCACGCCGGTGCCGGTGCAGGCGCCGCCCGCCGTCGGGTTGGACGAGGTGACGAAGGGGTACGTGCCGTGGTCGATGTCGAGCAGGGTGCCCTGGCCGCCCTCGAAGAGGACCACCTTGTCCTGTTCCAGCGCCTGGTTCAGCACCAGCACGGTGTCGGCGACGTACGGCGCGAGCCGCTCCGCGTAGCCCAGCAGCTCCTCGACCACCTGGCCGACGGCGATCGCGCGCCGGTTGTAGAGCTTGGTGAGCATCTGGTTCTTGACGTCGAGGGCCGCTTCGACCTTCTGGGTGAGGATCGACTCGTCGTACAGGTCCTGGACGCGGATGCCGACGCGGTTGATCTTGTCGGCGTAGGTGGGGCCGATGCCCCGGCCGGTGGTGCCGATCTTGCGCTTGCCGAGGAAGCGCTCGGTCACCTTGTCCACGGTCACGTTGTACGGGGTGATGATGTGAGCGTTTCCGCTGATCAGGAGCTTCGACGTGTCGACGCCGCGCTCGTTCAGACCGCTCAGCTCGGAGAGCAGGACCGACGGGTCCACGACGACGCCGTTACCGATGACCGGCGTGCAGCCGGGGGAGAGAATCCCGGAAGGGAGAAGGTGCAGGGCGTACTTCTGGTCGCCCACGACCACCGTGTGGCCGGCGTTGTTGCCGCCCTGGTAGCGCACCACATAGTCGACGGAACCACCGAGCAGGTCCGTCGCCTTTCCCTTGCCTTCGTCACCCCACTGAGCACCGAGCAGCACAAGTGCGGGCACGCGCGTACACCCCTTCCGGGCGGGGCATGTCCAAGGTCAGGGGCGCACACGGAGGATCACCGTCGCGTGCACCGCGACCACCGTTGGCCGCCAACCGTCGGACCGGATGCCCCGGAATAGACGAAGCCCCTGGCGCAATAGCGCAAGGGGCTCTTGCACAAAGATGCTACCCGAGGAAGCGAGGCATGGCCGAGGTGGCGACTTCCAGGACCTTCTCCGCGGCATCCGATCAGCTCCTGGTGGTCGTCGATCCGGTCGCCCGGCGGGCGGACGGCGAGTCCGTCCGGATCGCGAAGGACGTGATCGGCGCGGGTGCGGCGAGCGCGAAGGTGTGCCTGCCGGACGGTCCGGAGGAGTTCGCGCGGGCGCTGGCGCGGCGCGGGTCGCGCCGGCCGGTGGTGGTCGGCGACGACCGGGCCCTGGTGCGGGCGGTGACGCTGCTGCACCGGCGGCGGGAGCTGGCCGGATGTGCGCTGTCCCTGGTGCCGGTGGGCGGCGCGGTCTCCCTCGCCCGGTCGCTCGGGGTGCCCGCGGGCGCGGTCGCGGCGGCGCGGGCGGTGCTGGACGGGACGGAGCGCCGGATGGACCTGCTCGTGGACGACAGCGACGGGGTGGTGCTCGGCACGCTGCGGATCCCGCCGGTGGGAGGGGTGACACCGGTGCGGGAGGACGCTCCCGGCGGGGCGGGGCGCCCCTGGCTGCGGACGTACCGGACGCTGGTACGGACCCTGGTGCCGGCGCGGCCGTCCGGGACCGTGTCCGCGCCGGAAGGAGGACCGGCGCGGCTGCGGGTGGAGGTGGACGGGGAGACGCTGGTCGATCTGGGGCAGCCCGTGGAGGGCGTCTCGGTGATGCCGGGCGCTCCCGGCCGGGCGCAGGTGGAGGTGCGCCCGGCGTCGGTGGGCACGGAGGCGTCCGTCCTGTCGGCTGAGGGCCGCACGGTGACCGTGTCGGGCGCCCACTTCCGCTACCGGGCGGACGCGACGGTGTCGGGCCCGGTACGCACACGGACGTGGGAGGTGCTGGAGGGGGCGTGGGGGCTGGTGCTGCCTGCGCGGTAGCGGGGCGTCAGGGCTGGGGAGCCTTGAAGTCGGTCGTGTCCAGGACGCAGCCGAACGGGGCGGGGACGGCCAGTTTCTGGCCGAAGGGCTTGGTGTCGCGGGACTCGTAACCCTTGGCCGAGGGCATCGAGAAGACCGTGGCCCGCTCCTCCTGCATGTCGAGGAGGAGGTAGACGGGGACGCCCGCCTTTCCGTAGGTCTCGACCTTGTCCGTCATGTCGTCGTCGCGGGTGGACAGGGAGGTCAGTTCGGCGACGAAGGAGAGGGCTTCGCCGTCCAGGTGGCGGCTGGTCGTCTCGAAGGCGCTGTCGGGCGCGGCATGAACATCCGGTCCGTACGCGCGCTCGTCGCCGGGAAAGACGTAGAGGAACGGGCCGAAGCCGATGGCGTGCCCGGCGGGGAGGTGGGGTTCCAGCTGCCTGCACACCTGGCGCATGACTCGGTGGTAATACCCCTCGGACCACGGCGACACGACGATGTTCCCCCTGATGATCTCGGCCTTGTAGCCGTCGGGCACGTCCAGCTCGTCGAGGGTCCTCAGCAGGTTCTCGAAGCTGTCGGACTCGGTGCCGCTCGTCATCGGTCGCTCTGCCATGACTGTCATGATGCGCCCTCCCCGGTGATGCGAACCAGTCATGACTCAGAGTATCCGATCAGTCACTCAATCCGCGCCGTGGTGTCACCCCTCAGGCCCGCCCGAACCGCTCCTCCCGATGCGTCCGCCAGCGTTCCATCATCGCCTCGAGCTCCTTTTCCACGAACTCGAGGAAGGCGAGCGTCTCCGCCAGCCGGCGGCCTGCCGGAGTGGCCTCGCCCAGGCTGGTGACGCCCTCGCGCAGGGCGTCCTCCCAGCGCCTGATGACGGCGTCGCGGTTGGCGAGGGCCTCGTACCACTGGTCGCCGTGGACCCGGTACCGCTCCCGACGGGAGCCGGGTTCGCGCTCGCGGGAGACCATGTGCTGCTGGGCGAGGTAGCGCACCGCCCCGGACACCGCGGCCGGTGAGATCTTCAGCCGTTCGCCCAGTTCGGCGGAGGTCAGCACCCCGGTGTCCGAGGCCAGCAGCGCCACGAAGACACGGGCGGGCATGCGCGGCAGGCCGGCCTCGACCAGCTGCGCCGCGAAGTGCTCGACGAACCGCGAGACCGCCTCCGGGTCGCGTGCCGCCTCGCTCGGCTCGCCCATGTCCGCTCCTCTGCCGCTCCCGCTCCCGTGATCAAGTCTACCGGTTGATTTATATGCTTCCTTAACTTCACAAATTTCTGAAGGAAGCGTACGTTCCGAAGCATGACGAAGGCCATCACCGTGTCCGGGCTGCACAAGTCGTTCGGCCGGACCCACGCGCTGGACGGACTCGACCTGAGCGTCGGGTCCGGTGAGGTCCACGGGTTCCTCGGACCCAACGGCTCCGGCAAGTCCACCACCATCCGCGTCCTGCTCGGCCTGCTCCGCGCCGACGCCGGCGCCGCTCAGGTGCTCGGCCGGGACCCGTGGGCGGACGCCGTGGAGATCCACCGCCGCATCGCCTATGTCCCCGGCGACGTGACGCTGTGGCGCAACCTCTCCGGCGGCGAGGTCATCGACCTGTACGGCAGGCTGCGCGGCGGCCTGGACACGCGGCGCCGCGCCGAGCTGACCGAGCGCTTCGAGCTGGACCCGACGAAGAAGGGCCGCACCTACTCCAAGGGCAACCGGCAGAAGGTCGCCCTGGTCGCCGCGTTCGCCTCCGACGTCGACCTGCTGATCCTCGACGAGCCGACCTCCGGCCTCGACCCGCTGATGGAGGAGGTCTTCCAGCGCTGTGTCGCCGAAGAGCGCGACCGCGGGCGGACCGTGCTGCTGTCGTCGCACATCCTCAGCGAGGTGGAGGAGCTGTGCGACCGGGTCAGCATCATCCGCAGGGGGCGGACCGTGGAAAGCGGCTCGCTGGCCGAGCTGCGCCATCTGACCCGCACCAGCGTGAGCGCCGAGCTCGCCGGTCCGCCGAACGGCCTCGCCGGACTGCCGGGCGTGCACGACCTCGACATACAGGGCCACCGGGTGCGGCTCCAGGTCGACACCGACCGGCTCGACGCGGTGCTGCGCTCCCTGAGCGAGACGGGCGTGCGATCGCTGACGTCCACCCCGCCGACCCTGGAGGAGCTGTTCCTGCGCCACTACCAGGACGCGCAGGACGAGGTGACGGTCCGATGAGCACCGCCGCCTTCGCCGTACGGCCCGCGAGCGCACGCCAGTTCGCCGGCACCGGCATCCTGCTGCGGTTCGCGCTGCGCCGGGACCGGGTGATGATCCCGGTCTGGGTCGCGGTGAACGCCCTGCTGGTGCTGTCCATGCCGAGCACGCTCGAGGGGCTGTACGGCACCCCCGCCGAACGCGCCGACCTGGTCGCGCAGATGGGCGCCAACTCCTCCCTGCGGGCCATGGTCGGCCCCGTCTTCGGCGACTCCCTCGGCGCGCTGACCGCCTGGCGGGTCGGGATCACCGCGGGCGTGCTGGCCGCCGTCACCGGCCTGCTGGTGGTCGTACGGCACACCCGGGACGAGGAGGAGAGCGGGCGTCAGGAGCTGGTGATGTCCGGGACGGTCGGGCGGCGGGCCGCGCTGACGGCGGCGCTGCTCGCGGCGGCCGTCGCGAACGGGGCGCTGGCGCTGCTGGTGACGGCCGGCCTGGCCGGGCAGGGCGCGGCGGGCGCGCTCGCGTTCGGGCTGGGGGTCGCGGGGGTGGGGATGCTCTTCGCGACCATGGCGGCGATCGTGGCGCAGCTGACGGAGAGCGCGCGGCTCGCGCGGGGGCTGACGGCGGCCGTGCTGGGGGCCGCGTTCGTGCTGCGGGCGGCGGGCGATTCCGCGAAGGACGACGGGTCCTCCCCGCTGACCTGGGCCTCGCCGCTCGGCTGGCTGTCGAATGCGCGGGCCTTCGCCGGCGAACGGTGGTGGGTGCTCGGCCTGTTCGCCGGCGCGGTGCTGCTCCAGGCGGCGGTGGCGTACGCGCTCGCCGGGCGCCGGGACGTCGGCATGAGCTTCCTGCCGAGCCGCCCGGGTCCGGCCGCCGGACGGCTGGGCAGCGCGGGCGCGCTGGCCTGGCGGTTGCAGCGGGGCGGTGTGCTCGGGTGGAGCATCGGCTTCCTGCTGGCGGGGCTGGTGTACGGCGGGATGGCGAAGGGGGCGGCCGATCTCGTCGGGGACAACGACAACGCGCGGGAGATCTTCCAGCGGATGGGCGGGCAGTCCGGGCTGACCGACGCGTTCCTCGCCGCGATGGCCGGCATGTTCGGGCTGGTGGCCGCCCTGTACATCGTGGCGTCGGTGCTGCGGCTGCACGCCGAGGAGACCTCGGGCCGCGCCGAACCGGTCCTCGCCGGGGCGGTCGGGCGGCTGCGCTGGGCCGCCGGGCACCTGGCGCCCGCGTTCGGCGGGTCGGTGCTGCTGATGCTGCTCGCGGGTCTGGGACTGGCCGTGGGCCACGGTGAGCAGGCGGGCCCGATCCTGGGGGCGTGCCTGGTGCAGGTCCCGGCGGTCTGGGCGGTCGGCGGGATCGCGGTGCTGGTGTACGGACTGGTGCCCGGGGCGGCGACGGGCGCGTGGGGCGTGGCCGGTGCGGTGCTGCTGATCGGCTGGGTCGGCCCGGTCCTGGATGCCCCGAGGGCGGTGCTGGACCTGTCGCCGTTCGGTCATCTGCCGAAGCTGCCGGGCGGATCCATGGAGTGGCCCCCGCTCCTCGTCCTCACGGCGCTCGCGGCGGCCCTGGTGGCGGCGGGGCTGGCCGGGCTGCGGCGCAGGGACATGACGACGTGACAGGGAGCGGCCGGGCGGTCAGTCCATGTACGGCTTGAGCTCGTCGGTGTCGAAGGCGATGCCGACGGGGGGCGGAAGCACGACCTTCTGGCCCAGCCGGCGCTTCTGGACATTCCGGTAGCCGACCACCGGGTCCGGGTCGCTGTGCACGAGGACGGAGCGACGGTCGCGGTCGATCAGCAGGTAGACGGGGATCCCGGATTCGGCGTAGGCCTGGGGCTTCTCCACACGGTCGCGATCGTGCGTGTCCGAGTCGAAGGAGGTGACCTCCACCGTCATCAGCACGCCTTCGGGCTCCGCCCAGTCCCCCTGCCCTGCGAAGTGGGCGACGGGCGCGAGCACCGCGTCCGGCCGGGCCCGGCCCTTTCGGTAGGACTCCACCTTCAGCCCCTGTACCGGGCTGAGATCGAGTTCTGGCCTGGCCTGCATGCACTGACGGACCAGCCACATGATGATCGCGCCGTGGTTGCCGTTGGTCACTTTCCTGAGCCCGATCCGTCCGTTGATGAACTCGAACCTGACGGTCTCGTCCTCACGTTCGGCGAACTCGGCGATCCGCTCGAACATGTCCACCGACAACCGGGACGACCCACGTTCTGCCATAACGGTCATGGTGCCTCCCTCCGCAGGCGGACACCAGCTTGGCGAGCCACGCACGTCCCGCACCCGGAATCGACCAGTGATCAGCCGAACGGGTGATCAGCCCACTTCCACGGCCAGCCCCTCCAGGCCCCTGATCACGAAGTTCGGCTTGCGGCGGGGTTCTGCCGCGAGGCGCAGGGTCGGGGCCTTCCTCAGGAGGGCCGTCATCGACGCCGCCAGCTCGATGCGGGCCAGTGGCGCGCCGATGCAGTAGTGGATGCCGGCGCTGAAGGAGATGTGCGGGTTGTCGCGGCGGGTGAGGTCCAGGCGCTCCGGATCGGTGAAGACGGCCGGGTCGTGGTTGGCGGAGCCGAAGAGCATCGCGATCTCCGCGCCCCGCGGGATCACCTGCCCGTCGATCTCGATCTCGTCGAGCACCCAGCGCTCGAAGAGCTGGAGCGGGGTGTCGTAGCGCATCAGCTCCTCCACGGCGGAGGGGACCAGGGAGTGGTCCGCGCGCAGGGCGGCGAGCTGACCGGGGTGGCGGAACAGCGCCCACCAGCCGTTCACCGTGGAGTTCACGGTGGCCTCGTGGCCCGCGTTCAGCAGCAGCACGCAGGTGGAGATCATCTCCTGCTCGGTGAGCCGGTCGTCGTCCTCGTCGTGGGCGGCGATCAGGCCCGAGATGAGGTCCTCGCCCGGGTGCTTGCGGCGCTCGGCGATCAGCTCCCGCAGGTACTCCGAGAATTCCAGCGACGCCCGGACGGCCTTCTGCGCCGTCTCCTCGGACGGGTTCAGCTCGTACATCCCGCAGATGTCCGCCGACCACGGGCGCAGCGGGGCCCGGTCCGCCTCCGGGATGCCCAGCATCTCGGCGATCACCGCGACCGGCAGCGGCTCGGCCACGTCCGTGAGCAGGTCACCGCCGCCCGCCGCGACCAGGGCGTCGACCAGCTCACCGGCCAGCCGCTCGACGTACGGCCGCAGGCGCTCCACCGTGCGCGGGGTGAAGGCCTTCGACACCAGGCGGCGGATGCGGGTGTGGTCCGGCGGTTCGAGGTCGAGCATCCCGTGGTCGTTGAGGGTGTGGAACGGCTCGTGCTCCGGCGGCGGGGCGGTGCGGCCGAACTCCTCGTGGGTGAAGCGGTGCTGGTAGGTCCGGCCCAGGCGCCGGTCGCGCAGCAGGGCCGAGACGTCCGCGTGGTGGCCGACGAGCCACTGGTTCGTCGGCTCGAAATAGCGCACCCGGCCCGCTTCCCGCAGCTCGGCGTAGGCGGGGTACGGGTCGGCGACGAACGCGGGGTTCCACGGGTCGAACGCGAGGTCGTCAAGGGCAGCCATACGCACGGACGGTAGCCGCGCACCCCGCCCCCTGGCCAGGGTCAGCCCGGGGTGACCAGCCGGGCCTCGTAGGCGAACACCGCCGCCTGGGTGCGGTCCCGCAGGCCCAGTTTCACCAGGATGCGGCTGACGTGCGTCTTGATCGTCGACTCGGCGACCACCAGCCGCTCGGCGATCTCCGCGTTCGACAGGCCCTGCGCGATCAGCACCAGCACCTCCGTCTCCCGCTCGGTCAGATCGCCGTACGCCGCCTGCGCGGACGGCATCAGCCGGGGCGCCGCGGACAGCTTCGAGAACTCGGTGATCAGCCGCCGGGTGACCGTCGGCGCGAGCAGCGCCTCACCGGACGCGACGACCCGCACCCCGTCGGCGAGCTGGCGGGCGGAGGCGTCCTTGAGCAGGAAGCCGGAGGCGCCCGCGCGCAGCGCCTGGTAGACGTACTCGTCGAGGTCGAAGGTGGTCAGCACGAGGACCTTGGCGTCGCCGCCGGCGGCGACGATCTCCCGGGTTGCCTCGATGCCGTTCAGCTCGGGCATGCGGATGTCCATGAGCACCACGTCGGGGGCGAGCTCGCGGACCCGCTGGACCGCCTCCCGGCCGTTGACGGCCTCGCCGACGACCTCGATGTCGGGCATCGCGCCGAGCAGGACCGAGAACCCCTCGCGCACCATCATCTGGTCGTCCGCGATCAGCACACGGATGGTCATGCCTCACCCTCGTTCGCCGTGGTGACCGGCAGGAACACCGTGACCTCGTAGCCGCCGTCGTCGGTGGACCCGGCCGTCATCTCCCCGTTCAGCATGGTGACCCGCTCGCGCATGCCGGTGATGCCGTGACCGGCGCCCATCGAAGAGGGCGGGCGAAGCCCTCCTTCAGGGGTGGTGGCCGGGTGACGGGCGGGCTTCACCAGGCTGGGCTCGGGAGCCGGGCCGTTGACGACGCGCACGCCGAGTCCGCCGAGGACGTACGCGATCTCGACGCGTGCGCTCGCGCCGGGCGCGTGCCGCAGGCTGTTGCTCAGCGCCTCCTGCACGATCCGGTACGCCGACAGCTCGACGCCCTGCGGCAGCTCCCGCACCGCGCCGGTCACCGTCTTGTCCACGGTCAGGCCGGCGTCGCGCACGTTGACGAGCAGGTCGTCCAGGTCGGCCAGGGTGGGCTGCGGGGCGTCCGGGGCCTCGTAGTCCTCGGCGCGGACCACGCCGAGGATGCGGCGCAGCTCGGTGAGCGCGGCCACCGCGTTCTCCCGGATGGTGGCGAAGGCGCGCTCCAGCTCGGGCGGCGGGTTCTCCACCCGGTACGGCGCGGCCTCGGCCTGAATGGCGACGACCGACATGTGGTGGGCCACCACGTCGTGCAGTTCGCGGGCGATGGTGGTGCGCTCCTCCAGCGCCGTGCGCCGGGACCGCTCGTGCGCGGTCACCGTCTGCTGGGCGGTCACCTCCTGCTGGGCGGCGTGCCGGACGTGCCACAGGGAGACCAGGAGCAGGGCGAAGGCGGACACCACCAGCATGGGAGCGCTGTTGGAGTAGTAGTACGAGCCGGTGAAGGCGAGGTCCGAGAGGAGGGCGTACGCGAACGTCATCCCCCACATCCACACGGCGGTGCGCGGCCGGGTGCGCAGGGCGACGACGACCAGCACCGTCAGGTGGGAGACGAACGCGCCGGGCATCCACGGCCATTCCAGACCGTTGCCGTAGAGGACCGCCACCACCGGGGTGACGGCGAGCGACAGCCAGAAGGCGCCGACCGGCCGGACGAGTGTGGCGAGCACCGGCAGCGCGCACAGCACGCCGCTCAGCAGGGACGGCAGGTCGCCTCCGGGCAGACCGCTCGACAGCGAGCCGACGGCCAGGGTGAGCAGCGCGACCGCCGCCACCGCAGCGTGCGGCAGGTGCCGCGCGGACTGCCGCAGCCTGCCGGGCAGCCGCCGGACGAAGGGACCGTCGGTGTGCCGGGGCGGCAGCGGGCGGTAGGCGAAGGGGTCGTGGAACAGGTCCTCGCGCAGTCCCCGCAGGGCACTCTGGGCCAGCCGGTACTCCGGGCTGCGCGTCCCGGCCCCGTCGCCGCCCCGCGGGGCGCCCGGGTTCTGCTGGTGCGTCGTCTCGGTCACGCTCACACGGTAGGCCGACCGGGTGGTCGCGGTCGTCCCCGCTGAGACGGGTTCCGGGGCGTCCGTCTCAGGTACTACGCAGGCCGCACGCGGGTTACCTGCCGGTACAGAGGGTGTGCCGACAGGTCAGTACCCGGAGGGCCGTACCAGCCCCGACTCGTAGGCGAACACCGCGGCCTGGGTGCGGTCCCGCAGGCCCAGTTTGACCAGGATCCTGCCGACATGCGTCTTCACGGTCTGCTCGGCCACCACCAGACGCAGCGCTATCTCGGCGTTCGACAAGCCCTGGGCGATCAGCGTGAGCACCTCCGTCTCGCGTTCGGTCAGCTCGCCGACGCGCTGTCTCAGCGGGGTGCGGGGCCGGGGGTCGAGCCGGGAGAACTCGGCGATCAGCCGCCGGGTGACACCCGGTGCGAGCAGCGCGTCCCCGGCCGCCACCACCCGCACCGCCTCGGCGAGCTGGTCGGCGGAGGCGTCCTTGAGCAGGAAGCCGGACGCCCCGGCGCGCAGCGCCTCGTACACGTACTCGTCGAGGTCGAACGTGGTCAGCACCAGCACCCTGACGTCCGGGGTGGCGGAGGTGATCCGGGCGGTGGCCTCGATACCGCCGAGTTCGGGCATCCGGATGTCCATCAGCACCACGTCCGGTGCCAGCTCACCGACCTGCGCGACCGCGTCGAGTCCGTCCACCGCCTGGCCGACCACCTCGATGTCGGGCTGCGTGTTGAGCAGCACGGTGAAGCCCTGGCGGACCATCTGCTGGTCGTCGGCGATGAGTACACGGATCATGCGGTGCCGTCCTGGGAGGGGGGTTCGGTGGCGGGCGGTGCGGAAGCCGGGAGGTAGGCGTCGACCCTGTAGCCGCGTCCCGCCCAGGGGCCGGCCGTCAGCGTCCCGCCCAGCATCACGGCCCGCTCCCGCATGCCGAGCAGCCCGTGCCCGGCGCCGGCGGACGGCGGTGCCTCGCGGGCGGGGCCGGTGTTGACGACCTGCACCCGCAGCCCGTGCGGATCGTAGGCCAGGGTGACGTGGGCGGTCGCGCCGGGGGCGTGCCGCAGCACGTTGCTCAGCGCCTCCTGCACGATCCGGTACGCCGACAGTTCCACGCCGGGCGGCAGCGGGCGCCGCTCGCCGCTGATCTCGGTGGTGACGGTGAGTCCGGCGGCGCGGGTGTTCTCCACCAGCGTGCCGAGCCGGCCGAGGGTGGGCTGCGGCGCGTGCCGGGTGGTGTCCGGGGCGTCCGCGCGCTCGCCGGGGGCCGGGTGCTCGGCGCGCAGGACGTCCAGGACGCGGCGCAGTTCGGTGAGCGCCTCCACCGCGTTCTGCCGGATGCCGGCGAGGTTCTCCTTCAGCTCGTCGGACGGGTCCGTCACCAGGTGCGGGGCGACCTGGGCCTGGATGGAGATCACCGACATGTGGTGCGCCACCACATCGTGCAGTTCCCGCGCGATCCGGCCGCGTTCCTCCAGCAGGGTGCGCCGGGCGCGTTCCTCGGCGGTGAGCGTGGTCTGCTGGAGGAGTTCGGCGCGGGCCTCGCGGCGGCCGCGCAGGGCGCTGCCGAGGACGACGGCGAGGGCGAACAGGATGACGGCGACCTGGCCGTTGCTGACGTGGTTCCACGCGCCCCACAGGCCCTGGAGGACATACGTCTGCAGGGCCGTCGCGGCCAGCGCCACGACGGCGGCGCGGGTGGGCACCCGCAGGGTGAGGAGCAGCAGCACCAGTGTGTGGGTCACGATCCCCCACTGGGTCCAGGGCCACGGGAACCCGTCGATCTCGCCGGCCATCAGCATGCGGCGCTCCAGGACCGCTCCCGCCAGCGAGGCGGTGAGCGACAGCCACAGCGCCGGCACCGGGCGCCGCAGCGCGAGGACGGCCGCCCCGCACTGTCCGAGCGCGACCAGCAGGGCGTTGCCCTGGCCGATCCTTCCGTGCCCCATGAGCTGGTCCAGGTCACCGAAGAAGATGCCGAACGCGGCCAGGCACACGACGCCGTGCGGCACCCAGCGCAGCCACTCCGACGGCGGCAGCGGGTCGGCACGCACCGTCAGCAGATCGCCCCGCAGCGCCCGAAGCCACCGCAGGACGGTCCTCGCCCCCTTGTCCGCCACGCGCTTCAGCCTAGACATGACGTACGTCCTCCGTCGCGGGCCGGTGCGTACGGACCACCCGGGACCGCCCGCCGCCGCCCCGCTCCCCGTGCCGGAACGCCGCCCAGCAGAGCAGGAGGGCGAGGGCGAACACGGGCAGCCAGAGCAGCCGGGCGGCGACCCAGCCGAGGCCGTCGGGCACGGTGTGCAGTCCGGGCAGCGGGCCGGCCAGGAGGCCGGTGGCGGTGGTCGCCATCAGGGCGGTCTGGTGCCACAGGAAGACCGTCATCGCCCAGAGGTTGACCAGCGCCACCGCCGCCCAGGCGACGGGCCGCCGCATCGCGCGGCGCAGCCGGTCGCGCAGCAGCAGCGCGAGCCCGCACTGGGCGAGGCCGAAGGTGACGACGGCCAGCGTCGGCGGGTCGAGGTTGGACACCCCGGCGCCCGGGACGCCCACCATCGACGCCGGATACCCGGCCCGGGAGACGAGCGCGGCCGTGGCCGCCGACCCGGCGAGCAGGAGCAGCCAGCCGGACCGGCGGCGCTCCAGCTCGCCCCGTGTCCACGCGGCGCCCAGGGTGTACGGCACCAGCCAGCCGGCCACCACGTTCAGCAGGCCGATGCCCTCGGGGGCGCCGAGCCCGAACCGGAGCAGGTCGACGTGGAGGACCACGGCGAGCGGCCACAGCGGGTGGAGCCGGGTGAGGAACGGCGTCGCGGCGGTGAGCACGGCGAAGACCAGCAGGAACCACATCGGCGACAGGGCGAGCTTCACCAGCGTGCGGAGGGTGGCGTACTCGGTCCCGGAGAGCGCCAGGGCGACGGCGACGACCGTCCACAGGGTGAGGACGGCGGCGACCGGTGCGAACAGCCGGGCCATCCGGGTCCGCAGCCACCGGTGGTACGGGATGCCGCGGGCGCGGGCCGATCCGTACGAGAGGGTCGCGACATGGCCGCCGACCAGGAAGAAGACGGCGAGCGTCTGGAACGCCCAGGAGACCGGGGCCAGCCACGGCATGTGCTGGAGCGGGCTGGCCGTGCGCAGCGTACGGCCGTCGGCGACGAGGGCGGTGACCAGCCAGTGGCCCAGGACGACCCCGAGGATGGCGGCGGCGCGCAGGGCGTCCACGGCCCGGTCGCGGTGGACGGGGGTGGCCGCGTCGACGCGCCGGGCGGCGTCGCGTATCGCGGCTGCGGGAGAAGTCATGGGGTCACCGCCTGGGTCTCGCCGAGGACGATCCGGGTCAGGTTGGTCAGGGAGAGGGAGCCGGGCGCGAAGTAGTCGCTGTGGCCGCCGCCGCCGGCCGCGAAGACCCGGGCGCCGAAGGCCGGGGACACCGGGTCGGTACCGAAGCCGACGGTGGTGCCGAAGAGGCCGAAGCTGACATGCGGGACGTGCTCCACCCAGTCGCCGGCGGCGCGGGCGGCCCAGATCCGGGCCCGGGTGCGCAGACCGGCGGCGGTGTCGGCGCCGGTGCCGGGGCTGCCGAGGAGGGCGATGTCGTCGACGTCGAGACCGGCGGCGGCGCGGGCGCAGACGACGGAGCCGTAGGAGTGGCACAGCAGGGAGACCCGGGTGCGCGGTCCGGCGACGGCCCGCACGTCGTGCACCAGCGTCCGGAGCGCGGGGGCGGCCTCCTCGGCGCGGTCGGTGGTGGCGACGGCGGCGCTGAGGGTGCCGGGCGTCTCGTAGCCCAGCCAGGCCACGACCGCGGCGCGCCCGCCGAGCCGCCGGTGCAG
Organism: Streptomyces speibonae; assembly: GCF_984686075.1. Classification (NCBI taxonomy): domain Bacteria; kingdom Bacillati; phylum Actinomycetota; class Actinomycetes; order Kitasatosporales; family Streptomycetaceae; genus Streptomyces; species Streptomyces speibonae. The sequence continues at coordinate 3,890,626 of NZ_OZ480260.1, forward strand.
GGCCTGGGCGGCGGCGCGGAACCGGCCGTAGGTGTCGATCGAGGTGTCGGAGCCGGGCACGAGGACGGCGACCCGGTCGGCGCGGGCGAGATCACCGAGCACCTCGGTGACCCGACCGGGCCCGCGCCCGTCGAAGTACAGCAACTGCCGCCGGGCCAGCGCGCGGTCGGCGACGGCCCGCCGCCGGTCCCCGTACGCGTCGGCCATCCGCGCGGCCTCGGCTGCACCGGCCCGGTGGGCGTCGTACACCGCGTCGAGCGTCCCTGCGGACGGCGCGGCCGCCACCACGGGCACCGGCGCAGGCACCCGAGCCCCCACCGCCCCACCCAACGGCACAGCAACAGCGCCCGCAACGATCAGGGCCAGCCCCCCACGCCCCCACCGCCGAAGCCACCCCACCCGGCCGTTCCCGCGGGCAGTCGTGCCGCTGGGGCGATGGGGGTACCTCCCGCTCGAGCGGAGCCGAGAGTGGGGGAGGCACCCCGCCGGCGCCGGGCCGCACGAACACCCCCCGGCCGACACCAACACCGGTACACCCGCCACGCCGCCCCCGCAGGCACCGTGGGCGCGACGGCACCCCGCTGGCGCCGGGCCGCACGAACACCCCCCGGCCGACACCAACGCCGGTACACCCCCCACGCCGCCCCCGCAGGCACCGTGGGCGCGACGGCACCCCGCAAGCGCCGGGCCGCACAAACACCCCCCGGCCCGCACCAACACCGGTGCACCCGCCACGCCGGCCCGCACCCACGTCAGTACACCCGTCCCGCCCCGGCCCACCGTCCCCGCCCTCCCCGCACCGGCCCGCCCATCGGGCCTGTCAGGAAGGGAAGTTACGGATCACCGCAGGTAACCCGCGTCCCGCCGGGGGACTCACTCCGGGGGTAGCTCTCAAGTACTAGGGGTATGACATACCCCCACCGCACCCCAACAGCCCCACGCTCACCACGCCAGCTGCGCGATCTCCTCCGCCACCACCGCACACGCATCCGCCCCCGGATCGATCAGCGGAAAGTGCCCGACGTCCTCCAGCAACGTCACCCCCACCACCTCCCCCGCCTTCGCCGCCGCCTCCGCATACGCCTCGGCCACCGCCTGCGGAACGTCGATGTCGGTGCGCCCCTGCACCAGCGTCGTCGCGATCCCCGTCGGCACCAGCAGCGCGGGATCCGCGTACGCCCGCCGCTCGGCGAAGTGATCGTCCCCGCCGAGAAACTCCCGCACCGCCCCCTCGCACGAACCGAGCTTGTCGGCGACCGCGAAGTCGGCGAGCGGGGCAAGCGCGACGACCCCGCGCAACGGCGGAGGCCCCTCCGTGCGCCACGCCGCGCCCTCGGGCAGCAGATGCCGCGCCGACGCCCACAGCGCCAGCTGCCCCCCGGCCGAGTGCCCGGTGAGCACGACCCGCCGAGGATCGGCCTGCGGCAGGTGCTCCCGGATCAGCGCGGGCAGCGCGTCCATCGCGGCGGCGACGTCGTCGAACGTCTCGGGCCACCGCCCGGCGACCGGCGCACCACCACCCGTCTCCCCCGCCCCGCGCCGGTACTCGACGCTCGCCACGGCGAACCCCCGCCCCGCCAGGAACGCGGCGAACGGGCTGATGTGCCCCCGGTCGTACGGCGCGCGCCAGGCACCGCCGTGCAGCACCACGACGACGGGCACGGGCCCCTCCGCCCCACCGCGCGGCGCGTAGAAGTCGATCAGCTGGTCCGGGTCGTCGCCGTACGTCGCCGTGGCGTCGGGGGGAACGGGCGGGTGGGAGAGCGCCGACTTCTCCTCGGCGGCGGCCCGGGCGGCTGCGACGTCGTCCGTCATGCTCCAACCTCTCAGCGATAGAACGCGGGTGACGGACCGGCGGACACACGGCCGTTCGGCCGGGACGGTACCAGGACGGCCACGTCCCCCGACATGGGGATGTCACGCTCGGTCAGCGGGCCGGGGGCGGCGGCCCGGGCGACCCCGTACGCCGTCACCCCCGGCCCCCGGGTCACACCGGCACCTCCTCCAGCACCTCCGCCAGCACCCGCGCCGCCCGCTCCACGTCCGCGAAGCCGACGTACAGCGGGGTGAAGCCGAAGCGGAGCACGTCCGGGTGGCGGAAGTCGCCGACCACGCCCCGCCCGATCAGCCGCTCCATGACCTCACCGGCGTCCTCGCAGCGCAGCGCGACCTGGCTGCCCCGCTCCCCGTGCGGACGGGGCGTCAGACACGCGACCCGGCCCTCGGCGACGTACGCCTCGACGCACTCCAGGAAGAAGTCCGTGAGCGCGAGCGACTTGGCGCGCACCGCGTCGACCGGCACCCCGTCCCAGACGTCGAGGGCCGCCTCCAGGGCGAGCATCGAGAGGATGTCCGGGGTGCCGACCCGCCCGCGCGGCGCGCCCGTCGCCGGCCGGTACTCCGCGCACATCCCGAAGGGCTCCGCATGCGAGTTCCAGCCGGGCAGCGGGGAGTCGAACCGGTCCTGGAGATCCGCCCGCACGTACAGGAACGCCGGTGCGCCGGGCCCGCCGTTCAGATACTTGTAGGTGCAGCCGACCGCCAGGTCCACGCCGTGCTCGTCCAGCCCGACCGGCAGCGCGCCCGCGCTGTGGCACAGGTCCCAGACGACCGGCGCCCCCGCCGCGTGCACGGCGGCCGTCAGCGACGGCAGGTCGTGCAGCCGCCCGGTGCGGTAGTCGACGTGGTTGAGCAGCACGGCCGCCGTGCGCCCGCCCAGCGCGCCCGGCACCTCGGACGGCGCCACCGGGCGCAGTGTGCAGCCGGTCATCCGGGCCGCCGAGCCGGCGATGTAGCCGTCCGTGGGGAACGTGGTCGCGTCGACCACGATCTCGTCCCGCCCGGGGCCGGTCTCCCGCGCCAGCCGGACCGCGCCGACCAGCGCCTTGAACACGTTGACACTGGTCGAGTCGCCGACCACGATCTGCCCGGCCGCCGCGCCGACCAGCGGCGCGATCCGGTCGCCGATCCGCTCCGGCGCCGTCCACCAGCCGCTCTCCGTCCAGGACCGGATCCGCAGCTCGCCCCACTCGCGGCGCACCACGTCCCCGACCCGGCCGGGAACGGCCACGGGGAGCGCGCCCAGCGAGTTGCCGTCGAGGTAGACCACGTCGTCGAGGACGAACTGCTGCCGCTTGGCGGCGAGTTCGTCGGACCCGTCCAGCTTCTCCGCTCTCAGTGCGAGTTCAGACATGGGACCGCGCCGTCCACAGCTCGGGGAACACGCTCTTGCCCGCCCGCTTCTCCAGCCAGGCCACCCCGGCGGAGCCGCCCGTGCCCGTCTTGGCGCCCATCGCGCGCCGCGTGGCGGTCAGGTGGTCGTTGCGCCAGCGCCACACCAGCTCGGCGACATCGGTCAGGGCCTCGCCCAGACGGGCGACCTCGTCCCGCTCGTCGCCCGCGTAGACGGCCGTCCAGACCGCCTCCACCCCGGCCGACGGCTCGTACTTCAGCGACACGTCGCGCCCCAGCACCGCGTCCGGGACCGGGTGCCCGCGCCGCGCGAGGAACCGCAGCACCTCGTCGTAGAGGCTCGGCTCGTGCAGCGCCTTCTCCAGCTCCGCGTGGACGCGCGGCGCGCCCCGGTGCGGGACCAGCATGGACGCCGACTTGTCGCCGAGCAGGAACTCCATGCGCCGGTACATCGCCGACTGGAAGCCGGAGCCCTCGCCGAGCGCGCCGCGGTAGGAGTTGAACTGCGCCGGGGTGAGGCCGCTCAGCGGCCGCCAGGAGGCGTTCAGCGCCTCCAGCTCCCGCCGCGACCGCTTCAGCGCGTCGACCGCGGTGGGTACGTCGTCCTCGCGCAGCGCCTGCGCCGCGGTCTCCCACTCGTGGACGATGACGGTGAACCACAGCTCCATCACCTGGGTGGTGACCAGGAAGACCATCTCTCCGGGATCGTCGGAGAGGGTGTGCTGGAGGTGGGTGAGGACATCGGCCTTGACGTAGTCCTCGTACGGGGTGGTCCCCTCGAAGTCGAGATGCGGGGTCTCGGGCTCGTGAGCCTCGTGGGACATCGCTGTCTCCTGAAATGTACTCCGGGTAGCGGTCCGCCCCTGCCGTTACCGGCACGGGGGCCCCGGTCCCCACCCCGCATCCTGCGTAATCGTCGCAGGAAACCGCAAGGCCCGCCTGGTCACAGGCGGGCCCGGCGCGGGTCGTCGCGGCGGCGTCGTCCAGGGCCCGTTGGTCGGCCGCCTGCTGGAGGAGCTGCTCCGGGTCGTGGCCTGCGGCTTCGGCTTCGGCGAGGGCAGCGGTGAGAGCGTCGAAGGCGGGGTCTTCGATGACTTGCTCCACGTGATCGGGAACGGCCCGGCGTATCTCGCGGATGTGTCGGTCCACGGCCTGCTGGGGCGGCCGGTGCTGGGCGAGGGCGGCCAGGGGTGCGGCTGCGGCCTGTTCGTAGGCGGCCTGGAGGTGGAGCAGGGTCTGCTGGGCGGCGCCGACCTGCTGGTCGTGGTGGCGGAGCTGGTGCCAGCGGGCGGCGGCGATGACGACCAGAATCGCGGCGTCGAGGAACATTGCCAGGGCGGCGCCGTCCTTGGGAGCGGGCTCGCGGAGCATGGTGCGTACGGCGCCCCGCAGTGCTCGGGCGTGATGATGTTCGGCCCGGATGCGGGAGCGGGTGGCCCGCTCGAACGTGGACGCCGCCTCACGGAGCTGGGAGCGCAGGTGCTGGGGTGCAAGAAGGGGAAGGCCCCTCCCAAGCGATCTACCGGCGGGCCGGTGTTGCCGCACCCATGCCCGCCGGAAGAGGACTCACCCCTTGCGCCAACCCGCAATACCCCCTGCCTCCGCATCGACCCCGCGCCCGAACGCCGCCCTCCCTCCCCGTGTCCCACCGCTGTGTTCCCGCCCACCCGGCGGTCGCGGCGGTGCGGTGCGGGAGGTGCAGCTCTTTGACTGAGGACGAGTGGCTGCGCCGCGTAGAGGCGCAGCTCCCCGACCGCGACGAGGAGTGGGTTGACGATCTGCTCCGCATCTTCGGCATAGACCGGTCGTGAACTAACGAAGCCGGGTCCCCAACAGGCAAGGGGACCCGGCTTCCATCTGTCACCTGAGCACCGGCTCGATGTCCGCCGGATCGAAGATCGGCCCGTTGGACGCGGGCTTGATGATGACCGCGCGGAAGACCTTGAGGACCGCGGCGCGCTGCTGCTCGATCGCCAAATTCTCCCAGCGCCCCCGTATGTCGATGGGGCCCGCTGCGAAAGTCGCGGCCTCTGCCCGATGCAGGGCTCGCTCCCGATGCAGCTCCGCGATCTGCTTCTCCAGATCCTCGGTGAGCGCGATGTAACGGGCGGCCGACATGCGCTTCTCCTGCCACGCCTGCTTGAACTCGGCCATATCCCGTTCCAAGGAAGCCAGTTGCTCCTCCTTGGTCCACTCCGACACGCGCTCACGGACGTTCGCCAGCGCCTTGTCCGAGCTGAGGAACACGGCATTCCTGATGAGACGGTCGACCGGTTCGCCAGCCCGGGCCACTCCCCCGCAACCACCGTCGTTCTTGCCGGGGCACGCGTACTTGAACTGCGACGACGTCTTCGTCTTCCGGTACGACGGGAAGGCCCGCATCTTCGTACCGCACCGCCCGCACCGGGCGATGCCGGAGAGCAGGTACTTGGTGGCGTTGTCCCGTGGGACACGCCCCTCCGACTCCCGCTTGACCTTCTCCGTCAGCAGGTACCAGTCATCGGGGGTGATGATCGGCTCCCAATCGCCAACGACGGGAGCACCGCTCTCGTCCAGGAACAGCTCGCCCTGGTGCATCCGGTAGCCGCAGATCCGCGGGTTCATCAGCATCCGCTTGATCTTGGAGTCGTCGAAGACGCCGCCGCTGTGCGACCTGACCCCCTTGTCCCGCCAGTCACGCGCAATCGAGGCCCAGCGGACGCCACCGAGAAAATCCCATACCGCCTTGCGGAGGTTCTCGGCCTCTTCCGGCACCAGCGTCCGCCGGTCCTCACGGTTCCATCCGTACGGCGCCCGCCCGCCGGGGAGCTTGCCCTTCGCAGCCAGTTCCAGGTGCTTGCGCTTCGTCCGCTTCGACGTGTCCGCCGAGGACTTGTTGGCGATGGTGACCTTGATCCGGGCGATGAACCGGCCGTTCTCCGTGGACAGGTCGATGTCCGAGGCCGAGACGGAGTCGAAGACGAGATGACGCTTACGGCGCTCGCCATCCTCGTACTCGTCGATCCACGCCTCCAGTTCACGCGGCTGACGCGTGAAGCGGTCGATGTCCCAGGCGACGACCCCGTCGATCCGCCCCGCCTTGAGGTCCTCCAGCATCTGGCGGAACTCCGGGCGCACAGTCTTGCGCTTGTACGCCGAGAGGTCGTTGTCCTCATAGACCCTGGCCACCTCCCAACCCCTGGCGGCACAGTGCAGTCGGCAGTCCTCCTCCTGCCGCGCGACGCCCAGCCCCTCGGCCTCGTCGTCCTTGCTGATCCGGGTGTAGATGCCCACCTGTATGGCCCCGGAGGACCCCCGTCGTGCTGCCATGCGCCGGATCGTCGCATATCGCGATCAGGTACATCAACCGCCGTTCTCATTTATCCTCGGACCACGGCCGATTACTCTTGCGGACGTCCCGAACGCCTGGCCACAAGTGGCAGACTGGCGGCATGACGACGCACAAGAACCTGCTCGGCGGTCCGGATCCGACGTACCTCCCGGAGAACGAAGAGGCATACCGCCTGCTGGGCGAGGAGTCCCGGTCGCCGGCCGAGGTCGCGGCGAAGCACCCCACGTTCTCGCTCGCCTGGGCGATGCTCGCCGACGACACCTTCGAGGCGGGGCGAGTGGTCGAGTCGTACGCGTATGCGCGGACCGGCTATCACCGCGGTCTGGACTCGCTGCGCCGGGCCGGGTGGAAGGGACATGGCCCCATCCCTTGGGACCACCGCGCCAATCGCGGGTTCCTGCGCTGCCTCGCCGCCCTCGCCCGTGCCGCCGGCGAGATCGACGAGAAGGAAGAGACGGAGCGTTGCTGGCAGTTCCTCAAGGACAGCAGCGCCGAGGCGTACACCGAACTGAAGCGGTAGTCACCGCAGTTGAGACGTCTGTGCCGCCGTCACTCAGACAGCGACGGCGGCACGGAATGCAGAAACTGAACGATCACATGTAGCGCCGTGCTCCCACGGCACCGGGCCGTGGCCCTTCCAGCCGTTGCGGCGCAGCGCGTCCAGTCCGCGGTGGTAGCCCGTACGGGCGTACGCGTACGACTCCACGACGCCGCCCCGCTCGAACGCCTCGTCGGCCAGCCGCGCCCAGGCCAACGAGGAGGTGGGGTGGCGCGCGGCGACATCGGCGGGCGAGGTGCCGGAGGCGAGGAGCTCGCGCGGGCCGGGGTCGACCGGCGTTCGGGGTGAGGCCGCACAGCAGGGAGGCCGCGGCGAACCACAGCACCCCGGTGACGAACACCCTGCGCCGCCCGAACCGGTCGCCCAGCGCCCCGCCCAGCAGGATCAGCCCGGCCAGCGTGACCATGTAGGCGTTGACGGTCCACTGCAGCGCGGCGAGGTCGGTCCAGGTCGCGGCCGATGCGCGGGAGGGCGACGTTGACCACGGTGGAGTCCAGCAGCGCCATGCTGGAGCCGAGAACCGTGGTGAACAGGATCCACGTGCCCTGCGGGGAGGACAGCCGGACGTCGGGCGCGCGGCGAGCATACGGAAGAGCCCGGCACCGCGGACGGGTGCCGGGCTCACACTCCGAGAGGTGTTACTTCAGGCGGGTGCCGACGGAGCGCAGGTTCCGGCAGGCCTCCACCACGCGGGCGGACATGGACGCCTCGGCCAGCTTGCCCCAGGTGCGCGGGTCGTAGGTCTTCTTGTTGCCGACCTCGCCGTCGACCTTCAGGACGCCGTCGTAGTTGCGGAACATGTGGTCGGCGACCGGACGCGTGAACGCGTACTGGGTGTCGGTGTCGATGTTCATCTTCACCACGCCGTTCTCCAGCGCGGTGAGGATCTCCTCCGGGGTGGAGCCGGAGCCGCCGTGGAAGACGAAGTCGAACGGCTGGGAGCCGGCCGGCTTGCCGTACTTGGCGGCGACGCCCTCGTTGAGCTCCTTCAGCAGCTCGGGACGGAGGACGACGTTGCCCGGCTTGTACACGCCGTGCACGTTGCCGAACGACGCGGCGAGCAGGTAGCGGCCCTTGTCGCCGAGGCCGAGGGCCTCCGCGGTGCGCACGGCGTCGTCGACCGTGGTGTAGAGGGAGTCGTTGATCTCGTGCGAGACGCCGTCCTCCTCGCCACCGGTCGGGGTGATCTCGACCTCGAGGACGATCTTCGCGGCGCGGGCGCGCTCGAGGAGCTCCTGGGCGATGCTCAGGTTGTCGGCGAGGGTCTCCGCGGAGCCGTCCCACATGTGGGACTGGAACAGCGGGTTGCGGCCGGCCTTGACCCGCTCCTCGGACACCGCCAGCAGCGGACGCACGTACCCGTCGAGCTTGTCCTTCGGGCAGTGGTCGGTGTGCAGGGCGATGTTGACGTCGTACTTCTCGGCGACGATGTGCGCGAACTCGGCCAGCGCGACGGCGCCGGTCACCATGTCCTTGCTGTGCTGGCCGCCCAGGAACTCGGCACCGCCCGTGGAGATCTGGACGATGCCGTCGCTCTCCGCCTCGGCGAAGCCGCGCAGTGCCGCGTGCAGGGTCTGGGACGAGGTGACGTTGATGGCCGGGTAGGCGAACTTCTCCGCCTTCGCCCGGTCGAGCATCTCGTTGTAGACCTCGGGGGTTGCGATGGGCATCTGTCCGCTCCTTATGCGTGCGGTATGGCGTACTGCGTACGGTCGGCCCTGACCTGGAACCTTGGATGCGACGTCATTGTCGGGCCCATCTTCCCAGACTTGTCGGGCTGGTCGACGGTGCAGGTCGAGTCGTTGTGTCGGGCGATGTCCGGCACGTACCGTCCGGTCCCGCCCCACGGCCTCAGTCGAGGCCGAGTTCGTCCTTGGAGTAGGCGAACAGGTACGGCACCCCGGCGCCCTCCTCGATCTTCTCAGCGGCGCCGGTCGCCCGGTCGACGATGGTCGCCACGGCGACGACCTCCGCGCCGGCCTCGCGCACGGCCTCGACCGCGGTCAGCGGGGAGCCGCCGGTGGTGGAGGTGTCCTCGACGACGAGTACACGGCGGCCGGCGATGTCCGGGCCCTCGACGCGGCGCTGCAGCCCGTGCGCCTTGGCGGCCTTGCGCACGACGAAGGCGTCCAGCCTGCGGCCGCGCGCCGCGGCGGCGTGCAGCATGGCGGCCGCGACCGGGTCGGCGCCCATGGTCAGCCCGCCCACCGCGTCGAACTCCAGCTCCGCGGTCAGGTCCAGCAGCACCTGCCCGACCAGCGGGGCGGCCTCGCCGTCGAGAGTGACGCGACGCAGGTCGACGTAGTAGTCGGCCTCCAGACCGGAGGAAAGAGTCACCTTGCCGTGCACCACGGCCTTGTCCTTGATCTGCTGCAGCAGCGCGCCGCGTGTGTCCGTCATGGCAGCCAGCTTAAAGGCGCCTCCAGCTCCAGGTGGTCGAGGCCTCGAGCGGCTCCAGGGGCGTGACCAGGCGCGGGTGGGTGTTCAGCCCGTTGGGCGGTCCGGTCTGCGGCTCGACACAGACGGCCTCGCGCTGCTCGTCGTAGATCACGACCCACTCCTCGCGGCTGGTCACCTTCAGCTCCAGCCGCCCCGGCCAGGTGAGGGTGACGTCCACGCCCCCGGGCATCCCGAAGCAGTCGTCCCACGGGCCCGGCCGCGGGTCGGTCCGCCGGCCGGTCGGCAGATGGTCCTCCCCGCGCTCCTCCTGCCAGGCGGGCGCGAAATCGATCGTCACGTCCTCGCCCTTCTCGCCTTCCTCGCCTTCCTCGCCGCCGAGGTTGCGCAGGAACCACGGGTGCCAGCCGAGCTGCGCCGGGAACGACGACCCGTACGTCTCCACGCTCATCGTCAGCGTCAGCGCCCCCTCGGTGAGCGCGACCTGCTGGGTGACCCGCCCCGGGTACGGCCACGGCTCGGCGAGGTCGTACGTGAGCACGGCCTCGTCGGTGCTCTTGCGGGCGGTGCGCCAGGCGGCGTCGCGTGCGGTGCCGTGGATGGCGTGCGGCGGGGCGTTGAGCGGCATCCGGTGCACGGCGGCGCCGTCCCGGAACCGTCCCTCCCGGATCCGCCCGCACCAGGGCACCATCGGGAAGCACCCGAACCGCTCCCCCTGCCGGAGCAACTCGACGCCCGCGATCCGCAGCCCACCGATCCGCCCGCCGTTGCCCGGCAGCACGTCCACTTCCGCGTCCGCCGCGGTCAGCGTGATGTGTTCGTCACTCACGTACCCGACCCTACTGGGACGATCAAGCGGGCGTGCCGCGCCAGGACGTGGCCGGGTGCCGACGAACGGCGTCCGGCTCGCGCCCGGGTCGTTCCCGGGTCGCGCCCGGGTCGTGCCCGTGCCGGGGCTCAGCGGCGCCCGCGGCTCAGCGGCGCCTGCGCAGGGCCCGGAACGCCACGACCGCCGACGCCACCGCCAGGGCCGCCGCGGGGGCGGCCCAGCGCAGCGAGGGGGAGGACGAGACCGTCTGCGGTGCGGGAACGGGCGCGTAGCGGCCGCGGGGCGGGGCGTGGTCCACCTCTTCGGCGCTCCGGCCGATCATCGTCCGCCGCGCATGCGCCGCCTCCGCGACGGAATCCTCGTCGTCCATGCCGTCGTCCATGCCGTCCTCGTCGTCGTCCTCGAAGTCCGCGAGGGAGGGCGGCGGAATCTCCGCGTCGAACACGGAGGAGCCGTCGGCCTCCGCGTCCGAGGGCGGCGGCGCGTCCTCCGCGTCCGGCGTGGTCTCGAAGTCACTGGTCGCCCGGGCCTCGAAGTCCCCCGTGGACAGCAGCTCGGGCGACTCGGGGGCTTCTGCCGCGTCCGATGCGTCAGCCGGCTCGAGGGCTCCGCCGGCTTCAGCAGGCTCCGGAGCACCGCCGGGCTCCGGGGACTCTGCCGACTCCGAGGGCCCGCCGGACACCGAAGAACCTCCCCGCTCCGGAGACACATCGGCCTCCGGGGAACCACCGGCCTCCTGGGAACCACCGGCCTCCGCGGAAACATCGGCCCCCGGAGACTCCGGTGCCTCCGGAGACTCCGGAGACTCCGGAGACTCCGGTGCTCCCGGTGCCCCCGGAGACTCCGGTGCCTCCGGCGACCGCGGAGCACCGGGCCCCGGCGACGCCGAGGCCTCGTCGGGTGCCGGGGGCGTAGCGGCCGCCGGAGAGCCGTCGCTCTTCGAGGGCCGTTCGTCCGCCGGGCGGGCGGGATGCTCCGTCGCGCTGGTGCCCAGGTTCTCCGCGAAGCGGGTCAGCAGGCGGGCCGCCGCCGCCGTCACCGCCTCCGGGGGGAGTTCCGTGACGCGTCCGGTGGCCGTGGCCGTACCCGTGACGCGTACGGTCGTGCCGGTGTCCGTGGGGCGCAGGCGCAGCCGGAGCGCCAGCTTCACCCCGCCGCTGCCGCGGGCCTCCGCCGCGTCGCCCTCGACGGCGTAGGAGCCGTCGTCGCGCGCGGACACCCGTACCGATCCGCGGTAGGTGACGGAGTGGCTGCCGACGCGGACCTTCAGGCGGCCGGCGACGGGATCCGCGCCGGCGTCGTGCTGGAGCCCGGGCACCGCCCGGGCGACCCGCGCGGGATCGTCCAGCACCTCCCTGAGCCGTTCCTCCTCGACCGGAACGAACACCTCGTGCTCCATGAGTGCGGAGCCTACCCAGCGGACGCCCGGCTGCACCCCCGTCCGCCGGAAGTCGCGGCGCGTCGGCGCGGGGCGCGCACGGGGCTCAGCCGGTGTAGCGCGGATGGACCAGCGTGGACGGCGGCAGACCGCGCACCCGGGTGTCCTCGGCGGCCCGGACGTCCGCCGCGAGGGAGGCACCGGTGAGGGTGTCAGGGCAGGGCCCGGACGGGTCGAGGCGCGGCTCGGGGGCGTACCGCGCGGCCAGCACGAACCCCCAGTCGCGGTGGACGTGGGCGGTGTCCATGGAGCTCCGGTCGGGCCCGGGGGCGTAACCGGCCCGCCGGCCGCGCACGCGGTAGGCGGCCGTGTCGAACCCCGCCGCGCGGAGCGTGGCGTCCACGGTCCAGAAGTCGCGCGGGCGGCTCGCCACCGTGCCCCCGTGCACCACGAGCCGCCCGCCGGGCGCCAGCACCCGCCGGGCCAGCCCGTAGAACTCCTGCGAGTACAGCTTCGTGCTCGCGGCGATCCCGGGATGCGGCAGATCGGAGACGACCACGTCGTACGCGGCCCGGGGCGCGCTCCGCAGCCAGTCGAAGGCGTCGGCGGTGGTCACCCGTACGCGCGGGTCGTCGAGGGAGTGCGCGTTGAGCGCGGACAGCGCCCGGTCGCGGCGGGCCAGCCGCACCAGTCCCCCGTCGAGTTCGACGACGTGCACCCGGCGGACACCGCTGTGGCGCAGCACCTCCCGCACGGCCAGCCCGTCGCCGCCGCCGAGGACGAGCACGCGCGCGTGCGGCCCGTTCATCGCGGGGTGCACCAGCGCCTCGTGGTACCGCCGTTCGTCCCGGCCGCTGACCCGGAGCCGCCCGTCGAGGAACAGGTTCAGCGGCCGCCCCCCGCTCCCGCCGGTGAGCAGCACCTCCTGCACGTCCGTGTGCAGGGCCACCCTGACGTCCGCGCCGTACATGGCGTGCCGCGCGGCCCGTTCGAAGTCGTCGACCAGGACGGCGGCGGAGCCCAGCACGGCGAGCACGCACACATTGGCGGTCACCAGCATCCGCCGGGCCCGGGGGGTGAGGTCCTGCCGGAACAGCCCGAGCACCAGCGCACCGCCGACGACCGCGTTGACCGCGCCCGTGATCAGCGCGCCGGTCAACTGGCCGAGCAGCGGCAGGAGAAGAAAGGGAAACGCGAGCCCGCCGACGAGCGCGCCGACATAGTCCGCCGCGGACAGATCGGCCACCGCGCCGCCCGCGTCCTGCCGGCGGATCCGCTGGATCAGCTCCATCAGCAGCGGCACCTCGGCCCCGATCAGCAGCCCGGTGGCGAGGGAGAACGCCACCAGCAGCGCGCGGGGTCCGCTCGCCCACAGTCCGCCCCAGTCACCCGTCCAGGCGAACACGGCGTACAGCGCCATCGCGCTGCACCCGCCGACCAGCGCCAGGGCCGCCTCCACGGCGCCGAACCCGGCCGCCGCGTGCCGCCGCAGCCGTTTCGCGGCCAGGGAGCCGATGCCCATCGCGAAGACCATCACGGACAGCACGACGGACGCCTGGGTGATCGAATCCCCCATCAAGTACGTGGCCAGCGCGACGAGTTCCAGCTCGTACACCAGTCCGCAGGCCGCGCAGACGAACACCCCCGCGAGGACCAGGAACCGCCCGGTGCCCTGCCGCACGGGCAGCCGCAGCGCGCCCCCCGCGTCGCCGTCCGAGCCGTCCCGAAAGTCCGCGGAGCCGGGCGGAGCGGGGGCCTGCGGTTCGATCACCTCAGCGACGTTACGTCACGGCCTCACCGCACAACGTCACCCACACGCGTGATATTTGTTTACGCCCGGACCGCGCTGGTATGCGCCAACTCCCGTACCCCCACCCGTGTCCGCGTCGCCACCAGCTGCCCGTCCTGCGGGTAGGCGTGCCAGGTCCGCCAGTGCACCTGGCCCTCGTGGCGCTGGGCGAGCAGCGCCGTGAACGCGTGCGGACTGCCGGGAAAGACACCGGCCAGGCCCTGGGGGTGGTCGGAGACCAGGGCGAGCAGCTCCTGCGCCCGGCCGGCGAAGGACCCCGGGGGCAGCTCCTCGACCCGGGCGGCGAACTCGTACTCCCAGTCCCCCACCCGCTTGGCCACGCCCAGCGGCAGCGGTGTGCTGCTGCCCGGAATGCACGCCACCGTCTCGCACCACTGTCCCCGCTCCTCCTCCACCAGCACCTGGTGGGAGGCGCCCAGCAGCCGCAACTGCAGCTTCACCCCGCTCAGATCGAGATCGAGCGTGGCCAGCGCGGGAAGCGGCTCACGCCCCAGATCCCAGGCGAGGTCGGCCGCGCGGGTGTCGGAGTAGGCGGTGTTCAGGGTCGTGAGCATGGATCGGCTCCGCAAGCACACAAGGAGAGGGAGATACGGCTCCGCGCGCCCCGGCCGCGCCGGGGAACTCGGCCCGTCAGCCCGGTCGCCCGGCCGGAAGAAGGGTCCGCGGGGGGTCCGAGGGCTGCGCTGGTGATTTATAGGGAATCATGAACTGTGGCGCCACCACAGCTTTTTTACCCAACTTCGTGGGCTTTCCATCCCCTCGGGGGCTCCCCAGCTCAACTGTTCAACCCCTGAGTACGCCCCTGAGATACGGCGTACGCCTCCCCCGCGCGCCGCCCCCGACGCCAACCGGAACCGGAGTCCCGGCCACCGCTCAACGCCGGAGCGGGGCCCGCCCCAGGTGCGGACCCCGCCCTCGCGGATGCGGCATCTCCCGAAGTGGAGCCGCGCTGCCCCGTGTCAGCCGCCTCCACCGCCGCATCCGCCCCCGCCTCCGCACGACGACCCGCCTCCGCAGGACGAGCCTCCGTCGGAGGACGATCCACAGCCGCCGGCGCCCGCGCCGCCGTGCCCGCCGGCCCACCAGCCCTCGCCACCGTCCCGGCCGCGGCGGCGTCCGGACCGGCCGGCCGTCCCCCGCTCGGCCTTGCGGCCCGCGTTGCGGGCGCCGAACCAGCCGACCCCGAAGAACAGCACCGCCAGCACGATCGAGATGACGCCGATCTCCATGGCCCCACTCCCCTTCCGGTCCCCCGTGATCCCCCGTGATCCCCCTGAAGCAGCCCCCCGTGGGCTCCCCTCACGTGCGTGCCCGGGAAATGCCCCCCGCCCGCCCGGCCCAAAGCAGAGTTGAGGAACTCCAGAGGTTCGGCGCAGGATGGCCGCCATGACCTCCAGCGCGCGCTCCCACCTCAACCGCCGGCTCGCCGCCACGCGACGGAGTCGCAAAGAATGGCTCGGCGGGACGACGGTCTTCGCCGAGATGTCGGCCCTGGCCCTGCGGACCGGGGCCATCAACCTCGGGCAGGGCTTTCCCGACACCGACGGCCCCGAGGAGGTCAGGGAGGCCGCCGTACGGGCGCTGCGCGACGGCCTCGGCAACCAGTACCCGCCGGGCCCCGGCATTCCCGAGCTGCGCACCGCCGTCGCCGCGCACCAGCTCCGCCGCTACGGCCTGTCCGTCGATCCCGACACGGAGGTGCTGGTCACGGCGGGCGCCACGGAGGCGATCGCGGCCGCGCTGCTCGCCCTGGTGGAGCCCGGCGACGAAGTGATCGCCCTCGAGCCCTACTACGACTCCTACGCGGCCTGTATCGCCATGGCGGGCGGCACCCGTGTCCCGGTCACGCTCCGACCCCGCGAGGGCCGCTTCCGCCTCGACCTCGACGAACTGCGCGACGCGGTCACCGACCGCACCCGCCTGCTGCTGATCAACACCCCGCACAACCCGACGGGCACCGTCCTCACCCGCGAGGAACTGGCGGTGATCGCCGAGCTGGCCGTCGAGCGCGACCTGCTGGTGGTGACGGACGAGGTGTACGAGCACCTGGTCCACGACGGCGCCGACCACATCCCCCTGGCCACCTTCCCCGGCATGCGCGAGCGCACGGTGACCATCTCCAGCGCGGGCAAGACCTTCTCCTTCACCGGCTGGAAGGTCGGCTGGGTGACCGCCACCCCGGAACTGGTCACGGCGGTCCGCTCCGCCAAGCAGTACCTGACATACGTCTCCGCGGGCCCCTTCCAGTACGCGGTCGCCGAGGCCCTCGCGCTGCCCGACGCGTACTTCGACGACTTCCGCGCGGACATGCGCACCAAGCGCGACGTCCTGGCGACCGGCCTGACGGAGGCGGGCTTCGAGGTCTTCCGCCCGGCCGGCACCTACTTCATCACCGCCGACATCCGCCCCCTGGGCGAGACCGACGGCATCGAATTCTGCCGGGCGCTCCCGGAACGCGCGGGCGTCGTCGCCATCCCCACGGCGGTCTTCTACGACCACCGGGACATGGGCGCGCCCTTCGTCCGTTTCGCGTTCTGCAAGAAGATCAGTGTCCTCGAGGAGGCGGCCCGCCGCCTGAAGGAGACGGCGGCGGGCTGACGCCGGGACGCCGGCGCGTCACTCGCCCGTACCGGCCGGCGCGGGCGGCGCGGGCGGCGCGAGCATCGCCTCGAGGATGCGCTGCAACTCGACGCGGTCCTCGGGGGTGACCCTCGCCAGCCTGCGGTCGTACTCCGCTGCGAGGGCCGCCAGTGCGCGATCGCGTGCTCGGGTGCCCTCGGCGGTCAGCACGAGCCGGTGACGCCGCAGGTCCGCCTCGTCGATCTCGCGGCGGACCAGACCCTTGGCCACGAGGTTGCGCACGTAGACCGTCACGCTCGCCTTGGGCAGCAGCAGCGCGCTCGCGATCTCGGCCGGGTACGGCGATGCCTCCACCTCGGCCAGGACGAAGAACTCCTTCGTCTCCAGCCCGAGTTCGGCCAGCTCCCCCGTGCAGGCGTCCAGCACGACGCCCAGCAGCCGCTGGTTCAGCGTCCACAGCCGCGCACCGTCGACCGACATGCGAGCCTCCATGTAGTACCGTTTCGTATTAGTTTCGCGAGTCCCGCGACCTCGAAGACCCCTACCGCCGGGGCGAGGACATCTCCCACGCCCTCGACGCGCTCACCACCACCCCCGGCATCGACCCCCGGCGCCTCGGCGTCCTCGGCATCTGCGCCGGTGGGGGCTACGCCGTGCACACCGCCCGCACGGACCACCGCATCAAGCCGACTTCCGGCGCGAGGGCCGCGCCGCCGGAGTAGCAGAAGCGAGGTACGGTCGGTCAACCGCTGCCCGGCACGGAGGTGCGGATCGCGGACGACGGCGAGATCCTGCTGCGCGGCCCCGGCATCATGGAGGGCTACCACGGCCTGCCCGAGGTGACCGCCGAGGTCCTGGAAGCCGACGGATGGTTCCACACCGGTGACATCGGCGAGCTGTCCGCGGACGGTTTCCTGAGCATCACCGATCGCAAGAAGGACCTCTTCAAGACGTCCGGCGGCAAGTATGTCGCGCCGACGGAGATCGAGAGCCGGTTCAAGGCCGTGTGCCCCTACGCCTCCCACATCCTGGTGCACGGCGCCGGCCGCAACTTCTGCACGGCACTCATCACCCTCGACGAGCAGTCGATCCTCCAGTGGGCACAGGCGCACGGGATGGAAGGCAGGTCGTACGCCGAAGTCGTGGCCGCGCCGGCCACTGTCACGCTCATCGAGGGATATGTGGCACGGCTCAACCAGGGTCTCCAGCGCTGGCAGACCATCAAGAAATTCCGGCTTCTGCCCCGCGACCTCGCTGTCGAGCACGGTGAGATCACCCCCAGCCTGAAGGTGAAGCGACCGGTCGTCGAGAGCGCGCACCGGCGGTTGATCGACGAGATGTACGCCGGAACACGCGAAGCGTGAACCACCACCCTCCTCCCATTGACCGTTCGGCAAGAAAGGCGAATTCAGGTGTCCAAGAGCCACTTCCGGTCCCCCTTATCGTCCGCGGGCTTCTCCGCTGTCGTCCTGACGGGCCTGTTGTCAACCGGTGCGCCGGCAGCGACGGCAGCTCCCGAGCACGCCGTGCCGAAGGGCCGGTTCACCCCGCTGGTCGGCCTCGCCGCCGAGCGGATCCTGCTCGCCGACAAGGTCGCCGCCGCCAAGTTCGGTACGACGACGCCCATCGAGGACCCGGTACGGGAACAACAGGTGCTGGACCAGGCGGCGGCACTCGCGGTCGACGCCGGTATCGACACGGACGACACCGTGGAGTTCTTCCGGGCGCAGATCGACATGAGCAAGGTCGTGCAGCGGGAGCTTCACGCCCTGTGGACGAAGCACCCGGAACTGGCGCCTGCCGAGCGTCCCGATCTCGCCACGGAGGTCCGCCCCGAACTGGACCGGATCACCGTCGCGTTCATCGGACAACTGGCGGCGACGGAGGACCTTCGCACCCCGGCCCACGCCTGCAAGACCTCACTGGTTCTCGCCAAGACGGAAATCAACCACGCATACGGACTCGGCCGACTGCACAGCCGTGCCCTGTGGGGGGCGATCGAGCCGGTGTGCAAGTGATCCTCCGGCACCTCTGTCGGAGCGTCCCTCTCAGCGAACGGAGCGCCCATGGCGAACGTGATGATCCTCGGCATCACCGGCGGTGTCGGAGGCCTGCTCGCGCAGAAGCTGCGCTCGAGAGGAGACGCCGTCCGCGGTCTCGTCCGCCGGGACGACCACAAGGCCGAGCTCGCCACGCAGGGCGTGGACGCACGCGTCGGCGATCTCGCCCTCATGACCGTGGACGAACTGGCGGAGACGTTCAGCGGTGTCGACGTGATCGTCTTCACCGCCGGCTCGAACGGCGGCAGCAGGGAGGTCACGAAGGCCGTCGACGGCGACGGGGTCACGAAAGCGATCGAGGCGGCGCGCCTGGCCGGTGTCGAGCGCTTCGCACTGGTCTCCGTGCTTCCGGAATCATGGGGGGAGCGCGATCTCGGCGAGGACCTCGAGTACTACTTCGCCGTGAAGAAGGGCGCGGACATCGCGGTCGGCCGCAGTGGGCTGGACTGGCTGATCCTCCGTCCCTCCCTGCTTCTCGACGGCCCGGGAACCGGCACCGTGTCCTTGGGACCCGCGGAGCTCCACGGCGAGATCACCCGTGACGACGTCGCCGGCACGCTGGCCGAACTGCTCCACGAACCCCGTATCGGCCGGCAGATCCTCGAACTCAACACGGGTTCGGTTCCGATCGCGGAGGCGGTGCGGGCGAACATCCGCCGGCCGTACGCGCTTCACGACACGTCGGGCTGACCACTCCCCAGCTTCCGGCGTTCCCACCGGTTCGGGTGGCGGATCACCACGCCCGCCACGCCCCCGCCGCCGGTGAGCTTGATCAGGGGGGTGCCCGGCAGGCGGTCCGGTGTGGTCTTGTCCTTCAGGCCGCCCATGCCGGGGTCCATGCCGGTCGTGTCCGCCGCCCAGCCGTCCGGGATGACGATCGTGACGCCCGCCGCCTCCCCGTACGCCTCCACCGTGACCTCCGGCAGACGGCACACGGCGCGGCTGAAGTCGAGCTTCACGCCCGCCATCCCGCCGTGCGCCACGACCCGCCCGGGAACCTCCCAGCGACCGGGGCCCCGGGACGCCCCGTGCAGACCGCCCTTGAGCACCAGGGGCGGCAGGTCCGCGGCGGTCTCGCGCCTCGGCAGGTCCGCGGTCAGGGCGTCCAGCTCGGCATAGGTCTTGGCGGTCAGCGCCTGCTCCAGGCGCGTGTCCAGCTCGTCGAGGTCGATGCGGCCCTCGGCGGCCGCGTCGCGCAACTGCTCCACCACGGCCTCCCGGTCGTCGTGGGAGGCGCGCAGGGCGCCGGGGGGCCGGGAGGTGGGCTCCGGAGGCTGGGCTGTCATGGTCACAAGAATAAGCAGCCACCCACCGGACGGACCGGGCCACGGACGGAACCGGCTCCGTCAGTTCCGGGCGCGCGAGAGCCCGGCCCCGGCAGGTGACCCCGTGGGTCGCCGGCCGGACCGGGCTCCTCCCGTGGACGGCGCGTACGTCGCCGTACCCGCCGCACGCATGCCGTGCCCCAGGGGCGGGCTACTCGCCGTCTTCCGGCTTCTCCGCCTCGTTGATCTCCTTCTCCAGGCCGAGCTGCTCGACCAGCCACCGGTCGAACTCGATCGCGGCGCGTACCCAGCTCACCGTCGACGAGACGAAGTGCTCGAGGCTCACGCCCGTGCCGATCAGCATCTGCGCCTCACCGATGAGACGGACCGTGCCGTCGTCGTGGGTGTGCGTGTAGAGCTTGGGCCACAGGGTGCGCCGGTTCCAGTCGTCGATCGACTCGAGCAGCTGCGGCTTCTCGTCGATCTTGTGCGGCCGGTCGTAGAACGTGCGGACGGAGAAGATCTGCTGATCGCCCTCCCCGCGGAACATGAAGTAGGTGCGGAACTGCTCCCACGGCGCCGCGAGGTCACCCTCTTCGTCAACGACGTACTTCAGCTCCATCTGATCGAGGAGCTGCTTCACGAGGTCCTGATCCGGGACGACGGGGCCCGCCGGTCCTTGGGGCTGCGGCTCTGGCTGCTGGCCCCCGAAATTCGGAATCGAGGACGGGTCGATGGTCACCGTGTTTTTCCCTTCGTACGGATCCCGCCATCCTCCCTTATGCGGGGAGGGGGGTGGCAAGCCCCGACGGGCCTGTCAGCCGAGGGCTGACTCGATCCGGTCCCTGCCGAGGTACCCGGTACGGCCCGGGCCCAACGTCCCGAGGGGACATCGGGCCCGGAAACGGAATCGTCACTCAGAGCGACTTGCCGGTGGCGGGACCCACCAGGAGCCCGTCCTCGAAGCGGTCCACCCGCACCGTGTCGCCGTCCTTGATCTCGCCGGCCAGGATCTCCTTGGCGAGACGGTCGCCGATGGCCGTCTGGACCAGGCGGCGCAGCGGGCGGGCGCCGTAGGCCGGGTCCATGCCCTCCTCGGCCAGCCAGGCCAGCGCCCCGGGGGTGACCTCCAGGGTGAGGCGGCGTTCGGCCAGCCGGCGGGCCAGGCTCTCGATCTGGAGCTGCGCGATGCGTTCCAGTTCGGGCTTGGTCAGGGCGGAGAAGACGACCAGGTCGTCGAGCCGGTTGAGGAACTCGGGCTTGAAGGAGGCCCGCACCACTTCCAGCACCTGCTCCCGCTTCTCCGCCTCGGTGCTCACCGGGTCCACCAGGTACTGGCTGCCCAGGTTGGACGTCAGCACCAGGATGGTGTTGCGGAAGTCCACGGTGCGGCCCTGGCCGTCGGTGAGCCGGCCGTCGTCGAGCACCTGGAGCAGGATGTCGAAGACCTCGGGGTGGGCCTTCTCCACCTCGTCGAGCAGGACGACGCTGTAGGGGCGGCGGCGGACCGCCTCGGTGAGCTGGCCGCCCTCCTCGTAGCCGACGTAGCCGGGCGGCGCGCCGACGAGCCGGGCGACGGAGTGCTTCTCGCTGTACTCCGACATGTCGATGCGGACCATGGCGCGCTCGTCGTCGAAGAGGAAGTCGGCGAGCGCCTTGGCGAGCTCGGTCTTGCCGACACCGGTGGGGCCGAGGAAGAGGAAGGAACCGGTGGGGCGGTCGGGGTCGGCGACCCCGGCCCGGGAGCGCCGCACGGCGTCGCTCACCGCGCGGACGGCCTCGGTCTGGCCGATGAGGCGCCTGCCCAGCTCGTCCTCCATGCGCAGCAGCTTCTGCGTCTCGCCCTCCAGCAGGCGGCCGGCCGGGATGCCGGTCCAGGAGGCGACGACGTCGGCGATGTCGTCGGCGCCGACCTCCTCCTTGACCATGGTGTCCCGGGCCACCTCCTCCTCGGCCTCGGAGGCGGCCTCCAGGTCGCGCTCGAGGGTGGGGATCTCGCCGTAGAGCAGCTTGGAGGCGGTGTCGAAGTCGCCGTCGCGCTGGGCGCGTTCGGCCTGCCCGCGCAGTTCGTCGAGCTTCTCCTTCAGCTCACCGACCCGGTTGAGGGACTGCTTCTCCTTCTCCCAGCGGGCGGTGAGTCCGCGCAGTTCCTCCTCCTTGTCGGCGAGGTCCCGGCGGATCTTGTCGAGGCGCTCGCGGGAGGCGGCGTCGGACTCCTTGC
Organism: Streptomyces speibonae; assembly: GCF_984686075.1. Lineage (NCBI taxonomy): Bacteria > Bacillati > Actinomycetota > Actinomycetes > Kitasatosporales > Streptomycetaceae > Streptomyces > Streptomyces speibonae. The sequence continues at coordinate 3,912,248 of NZ_OZ480260.1, forward strand.
CGATCGCCAGCTCCTCCATCCGCAACCGGTCGACGGCGCGCTGGAGTTCGTCGATCTCCACGGGCGAGGAGTCGATCTCCATGCGCAGGCGCGAGGCGGCCTCGTCGACGAGGTCGATGGCCTTGTCGGGCAGGAAGCGGGAGGTGATGTAGCGGTCCGAGAGGGTCGCGGCGGCCACCAAGGCGCTGTCGGCGATCTGCACCTTGTGGTGGGCCTCGTAGCGGCCCTTGAGCCCGCGCAGGATGGCGATGGAGTCCTCGACGGACGGCTCGGCGACCAGCACCTGCTGGAAGCGGCGCTCCAGCGCCGGGTCCTTCTCGATCCGCTCGCGGTACTCGTCGAGGGTGGTGGCGCCGACCATGCGCAGCTCGCCGCGCGCGAGCATGGGCTTGAGCATGTTGCCCGCGTCCATGGCGGAGTCGCCGCCGGCGCCCGCGCCGACGACGGTGTGCAGCTCGTCGATGAAGGTGATGATCTGCCCGTCGGAGTCCTTGATCTCGGCCAGGACGGTCTTCAGCCGCTCCTCGAACTCACCGCGGTACTTGGCGCCGGCGACCATGGCGCCCAGGTCCAGGGCGACCAGCCGCTTGTCCTTCAGCGACTCGGGGACGTCGCCCTTGACGATGCGCTGGGCGAGGCCCTCCACGACGGCGGTCTTGCCGACGCCCGGCTCACCGATCAGCACGGGGTTGTTCTTGGTGCGGCGGGACAGCACCTGCACCACGCGCCGGATCTCCTGGTCCCGTCCGATCACCGGGTCGAGCCTGCCCTCGCGGGCGGACGCGGTGAGGTCGGTGCCGAACTTCTCCAGCGCCTTGTACTGGCCCTCGGGGTCCGGTGTGGTCACCCGGCGGGCTCCTCTCGTCTTCTGGAACGCTTCCTGCAACTTCTTGGCGGTGGCGCCCTGGTTCGCGAGCACCTCGCCGGCGGCGCCTCCCTTGGCGGCGATGCCGATGAGGAGGTGCTCGGTGGAAAGGTACTCGTCGCCGAGGTCGCGGGCGCGGGCCTGGGCGTCCGCGACGACGGCGAGCAGTTCGCGGTTGGGCTGGGGCGGGGCGACCGTGGACCCGGTGACGCTCGGGAGGCCGGCGAGGACGCGTTCGGCCCCGGCGCGTACGGCGGCCTGGTCGGCGTCGACCGCGGCGAGCAGGTCCGTGAGGTTCTCGTTCTCCTGCCCGGCGAGCAGGGCGAGCAGCAGGTGGGCGGGGGTGAGGTCGGGGTGGCCCTCGGTCACGGCCCGATTGCCGGCGGCGCTGAGCGCGTCCCGGCTCCGGTTGGTCAGCTCGGCGTCCACGTGTCCGTTCTCCTTCTCGATAACCCTTATGACCCTTCAGTGACCCTCAGCGGTCCTCATGACCGTCACTGGCCCGCGGCTGACTCGGCCAGACTGCCTCGAACAGCGTACACAAAATTGAGTCTATTCCGCTCAAGGTAGTCCGCGGGAGTGCGACGGGATAAGTTCCGGCCCATGGCCACCACGTACTCCGTCGATCCGGGCGATCCGGACGCGTCATATCTCAGCTTCTGGCGCGAGAAGCACCTGTGCACGCTGACCACCCTCCGCCCGGACGGCACCCCGCACGTGGTACCCGTCGGAGTGACATACGACCCCGGGGCGCGGCTTGCTCGGGTGATCGCGAGCAAGGCGAGCGCAAAGGTGCGCCATGTCCTGGCCGCGGGGGCAGCGGGCGCGGCCGTCGCGGCCTGCCAGGTGGACGGCCGGCGGTGGGCGACACTGGAGGGACGCGCGGTGGTCCGCACGGAGCGGGAGCACGTCGAGGAGGCGGAGCGGCGCTATGCGGAACGCTACGGACGGACGCCGTCGCCGAACCCGTCCCGGGTGGTCATCGAGATCGCGCTCACACGGGCGCTGGGGCGTGCGTGAGGCGGACGGTGCCGCGCGCACCGGCGAGCGACCGCTTCCGGCCATCACCCGATCCGGCCGATACCCGGAAATGTCCCACAAAACTGCAGCGGCGTCACCGTGTTCAGGTCACGGTGACGCCGCTGCGGGGGGAAGCACCTGCGCGATCTGTTACGACGGGGGAATCGCGTCAGGCACTGCGGGGGGTGGCCGAAATGGTCCGGGGGGCGGGGGAGTCGGACTCCACCTGCCGATGGTCCCGCTGGTCCAGGTTCACAAAGATCATTCCGTACCGGATGGCACATCGCACGGGCTTCGGAGCACCCCTGGGCCGCCGCAGGCACCGGTACGCCCGTACGTCGCCGTCCTCGTCCCGCGTGACGACGACCGGCTCACCGAACACGGTCACCATCAACGAGTCACCGCTGTGAGGGAGGGCGGTGACCAGGTCGATGAAGTGCCATCCGGATCGGTAGGCGGTCGCCATCTCACGGCGGAAGGATCGGTCATCGGGTGGGGTGGTCATCGCTCAGCCCCACGTACTGTCGTCGGCGAGCCGCGGTTGAACCACGCCCCAGGTGCTGTCAGGGGGTGCGGACTTCTCCGCCGCTACCGGCCCCCAACTGCTGTCAGCCCGGACGTCGCCCTTCGTGCCGGCCAGGCCACTCAGCACTCCGAAGGCCATAACGGCAGAGAAGGCGGCGACAAGTACCGAGCGAAGCGTTCTCTTGCGCATAGTCGGCTTCGTCCTCACTCGAAAGTCACCCTTCCCCCGTCAAGTACGACGATGGCTCATTCGGGCACGTCATGGCCACACAATCGGTGCATCATGTTCCTGCATGTTCAGGACCCTGGGGGGTGGAGATTTGACAACGAATCGGACCAATGAGACGCATCCCCATGCGGTGACCGAACTGTGTGAGGCCGGGAGCCGTCTCTATGCCGACGCACTGCGCGCAGGCCGGATCCCGCGCGCGGACGCGGATCCCGCTCCCTGTCTGATGGAACTCGCCCTGCTTCACCCCGATCCGGACGACCCCGCCTGGCTGCGTCCGGTTTCCCCGGCGGTTGCCCTGGCGCAGCGGCTCAACCCCCTGGAGCGGGAGATCACCGAACGCCGGCGGATGTCCATCGAGCTCGCCGACGCGTTCGAGCCGTTCATGGCCGTCAGCGCGCAGACCACGATGAGTACCCATTCGATGACCGTGCTCGAGGGGTTCGACCGGATCAACGCCGCCCTTGACCTGGCCACCTCCCAGTGCCGGTTCGAGATGCTCTCCGTCCAGCCGGGCGGCCGCCGTCTGGAGCACACCATGGCCCAGGGGCTCGAACGCGACCGGCAGATGACCGAGCGCGGGGTGCGCATCCGGACCCTCTACCAGCACACCGCCCGCCACAGCCCCGAAACCCTGGCGTATGTCGCCCAGTTCGACGCCGCCAAGGTGGAGTACCGCACCATCGACGAACTCGTGGAGCGGCTCATCATCTGCGACGAGACCGTCGCCTTCATCCCCACCCGCGACGACCGGCAGGTGGCCCTGGAGCTGCGCCACCCGGGCCTCGTCCGCTACCTGATCAAGGTGTTCGAGTTCATGTGGACCCGAGCGGTCTCACTGAACGCGGGCGCCCCGTACGAACCGGCCCCCGACGGCCTCACCGACATCCAGCACTCCATAGCCAAGCTCCTCGTGGAGGGCCACGTCGACGAGGCGATCGCCCGCCGTCTCGGCATGAACGTCCGCACCTGCCGCGCCCACATAGCGAAACTGGCGTCCGCCCTCGGCAGCGGCAGCCGCGCCCAACTCGGTTATCTGATAGCCCAGTCGGGGATCCTCGAAAACGATGGCGGCTCCAAGTGACCGGCGTGGCACACGCGGAGCACCCCATGGAGGAGCTCTGCGCTGCGGGCGCCGAACTCTACGAGAGAGCCCTCACCCACGGACGGCTGACTCCCCAGGAAGCACAGCAGGCGCCCTGCGCGGTGCACCTGGGCCTGCTGCGTCCCGCCGTCGAGGACGTGGGCCGGCTGGAGCCCGTCGCGCCGACCGTCGCCCTCCAGCGGCTGCTGCGCCACTCCGAGGAACGCATAGCCGAAGAACGGCGCCGCGAAGAACGACTGGCCGAAACCTTTCATTCGCTCATGCGACCCGGCGCACCGGCGGCGCAGGCCGAGAGCACGCCGACGCTCAGCATCCTCAGCGGAAAGGAGCAGATCAACGAGGCGATCGCCGAGGAACTGACCCGGGCCACGGATCAAGTCCTGGCCATCCATCCGCACAGTGGGCACAACGGCCCACTCACCCACATCCACCAACTGGCGTTGCAGCGGGACCAGGCGTTCCTCGACCGTGGCGGCCGCATCCGCACGCTCTACCAGCACACGCTGCGGCACTCACCCACCGTGCTCGCCCGCTACGAACTCCTGTCGGGCGACGTCCAGGCGCGCACCCTGGACGAGGTCACCGAACGGCTGATCCTCTTCGACCGCACAGTGGCCTTCGTCCCCGCGAACGCCGAGCGCACTCTCGCACTCGAGGTCCGTCATCCCGCCCTGATCACCTTCTTCATCACCGCGTTCGACCGCCTGTGGCACCTGGCGACCCCGATGTACCCCCAGGCCGTCCAGCCGCCCTCACCGGACGGGATCAGCCTCCGCCAGCGCTCCATCGCCCGCCTGCTGGTCGAAGGCCACACGGACGCCGTCATCGCCGACCGTCTCGGCATGAACGTCCGCACCGCACGCGTCCACATCGCCAAACTCGCCGCCACCCTCGGCAGCAACAGCCGGGCCCAGCTCGGTTACCTCATCGGGCAGTCCGGGATTCTCGAGCGGTCAGAGTGACCGTGGGGTCGCGGGAGCCGTCGAGGCCCGCCTGGGCGATCCGCACGCCCAGTTGCGTACGGCTCGCCGCCCCCAGCGTCTCCGACAGGCGGGCGATGTGCGCCCGGCACGTCCGCACGCTGATGCCCAGCCGCTCCGCGATCACCGCGTCCTGGTGCCCCTCCGCGAGCAGCGCCGCGATGGACTGCTCCCGGTGCGAGATGCCCTCGATGCCGGTGTCGGGCAGCGGGGCGGTCAGCGGGATGGCGAGCCGCCACAACCGCTCGAAGACCGTGCCCAGGTACTCCACCAGCGCCGGGTGGCGCAGCTCCAGCGCCATGGTGCGCTCGGCGTTCGCGGGGATGAAGGCGACCGTGCGGTCGAAGAGGATCAGCCGCTCGATCACCTCGTCCAGCGTGCGCGCCTCCACCGCGTCGCCCATCAGCTCCAGATAGGAGAGCAACCCGTGCCCGTGCCGGGCGACATGGGTGTACAGGTCCCGCATCCGCACGCCCTGCCCGCGCAGCGCCATCGCCCGGTGCAGGCCCTCCGACAGCTCCGCCTCCCGCCGGATGCCGCCGGGCTGGACGGTGAGCACCTCGCTCGTGCACGCCTGCGTCGCCTCGTCCATGGCCGCCTGGATCCGCGCGAGCCCGTCCAGCACCCGGATCGCCGGGCCCTCCGCCGTCGACGGCGCCGCGGGCACCTGACGGCCCAGTCCGGCGTACCACTCGACCGCCGCCACGGCCGAGCCGACCCGGCGCTGACTCGCGCTCACCTCGTCGTACATCCCGCGCAGCAGCCGGGTCATGACCTCCTGCGGAGCGGTCGGCACGAGCCAGTCCATGTCGTCCGGGTCCGGGTGCAGCAGGGCCAGCTCCAGCAGGCACGGCACCGGTTCCGCCTCCCGGCGCGGCAGCCGTCCGCGCCGTACGGCCCGGGAATACACGCGATCCCCGGCCTCGCACAGTCGGTCAGCACCGTGTGGATGCCCGTCCGTCCCGTGCCCGGCCATCGCCCATCCCACCCCCGGTTCCAGCTCCTCGGTCGGTCGGCCCCGCCTCGGAACGCCAGCCCTTTCCGCAGGCGCAACTATGCGCGGACCGTCCCCGCTCCCGCAACGTGACTCCGCACCGCACCCGCCCCGGAATGCCACGCAAAGCGTGCTTTGTGAACCCCACCGGGATGGCGAGATGGGCGTTGGCAGCGATGTCGCCGCGTTGTCCGGGGACCATTCGGGCCGTTCTTGACGGATGTGTCACCTGCGCGGGAAACGGCGTGAAAAAGCCACCCGCCGGTTCGGGGACCGGAGGGTGGCCGGAGGTGGGGCGGGGGCTACTTCAGCTTGATGTCCTCGCAGGCGGACTTGAAGTCGGCCGTGCAGATGTCGCCGAGCTCGTAGATGCCGTCGGCGATGACGGTTTCCTTGATGTTGTCCTGGGTCAGGGCGACCACGGGGACGAGCTGGGCGGGGATGTCCTTCTCGGTGGGGCTGTCCACGCGGTCACGGGTCAGGGCGTCGAACTGGATGTCGCGGCCCTGGACCCTCGCCACCGCCATCTCCGCGGCGCTCTCGGCCTCCTCCGGGTACGACTTGTACACGCTCATGTACTGCTCGCCGGTGATGATGCGCTGCACCGCCGCGAGTTCGGCGTCCTGGCCGGTGATCGGGGGCAGGTCGGTCACGCCGGCCGCACGCAGGGCCTTGACGATGCCGCCCGCCATGCCGTCGTTGGCGGAGTAGACCGCCTTGATGTCGTCCACGCCGATCGCGTTGATCGCCTCGGCCATGTTGGCCTGGGCGTTCTCCGGCTTCCAGTCCTTGGTGTCGTAGGACTTGGCGACCGTCACCTTGCCCTTGAGCTCGGAGAGCGCGCCCGCCTTGAACTGCTTGGCGTTGGGGTCGGTCGACGAGCCGTTCATCATCACGATCTTGTCGCTGACGCTGAGGTCGCCTTCGAACGCCTCCAGTAGACTGCGCGCCTGCACCTCGCCGACGAGTTCGTTGTCGAAGGAGATGTACGCGTCGATCGGGCCCTCGGCGAGCCGGTCGTAGGCGATGACCGGGATGCCCGCCTCCTTGGCCTTCTTCACCCCGCCCGCGATGGCGTGGGCGTCGACCGCGTCCAGCACGATGACGTCGACCTTGTCGTCGATCATCCGCTGCAGCTGGCTCTCCTGCTTGTCGGCGTCCGCCTCCGCGTTGGCGTACTCGACCTTGCCCTGGCTGTTGGTGAGTTCGCCCACCTTGCGCTTGAAGATGGGGTAGTCGAACTGCTCGTACCGCGTGTTGGTCTTCTCCGGGAGCAGCAGCCCCACGGTGATGTAGTCGCCCTTGGCCGGGCTCGCGTCGTCGCTGCTCTCCGCCGCGTCGAGCACACCGCAGCCGGCAGCGAGCATGACGGACATCGAGGCGGCGGCCACGGATATGGCGATACGACGCATGCGAGGGCTACCTTCAGGTGCGTTTTGGACGTGGGCACAGCTTTGCGACCCATGTGACTGAAAGCCAACGCTTTCGCCCCTGTCGGAGTCAAGGGCGACCACTTAACGAGATGGACACAGCACCGTGCCCTGAACTCGTGTGCGGCCCGCGAAGGCACAGCGTGGGTCATCTGGACACGCAGCCATACCATAGTCACAGATGTGGCCGGACAGAAGGGAAGGGGCCCGGTGCCACGACGAGTTCGTCGTGGCACCGGGCCCCTTTTCCGAGGTCAGGCGCCGGTCAGTCGGTCTGCTGCCGTTTCGGCCGCCACACCACCAGCGCACTGGTCTGCTGCACCTCCTGGTACGGCACCAGGTCCCGGCGGTACGACGCGTGCACCGCGGCCTCGCGCTGACGCATCGTCGCCGCGGCACCGTCCAGCGCGTCCTCCAGCTCCGCGACCCGCGCTTGCAGGGCCGCGACCTGGTTCTCCAGTTCGATGATGCGCTTGATTCCGGCCAGATTGATACCCTCGGTCTGCGACAACTGCTGCACCTGACGGAGCAGTTCGATGTCCCGGGCCGAGTAGCGCCGGCCCCGGCCGGCCGTACGGTCCGGGGACACCAGCCCCAGACGGTCGTACTGGCGCAGGGTCTGCGGGTGCAGGCCGGAGAGCTGGGCCGCCACCGAGATGACGTAGACCGGGGTGTCCTGAGTCAGTTCATACGGATTACGTCGACGGCCGTCCATCTGCAATCAAGCTCCCTTCGCGGCCTGGAACAGCTCCGCCCGCGGATCCTCGTCCGCGGTCGCCTCGCGATACGCCTCCAGCGCGTCACGAGCCTTCCCCGACAGGTCCTTGGGAACACTCACCTCGACGGTGACCAGCAGATCACCGCGCGTGCCGTCCTTGCGGACCGCGCCCTTGCCCCGCGCCCGCATGGTGCGGCCGTTGGGCGTGCCCGGCGGCAGCTTCAGCGTGACCGGCGGACCCCCGAGCGTCGGCACCCGGACCTCGCCGCCGAGGGCAGCCTCGGCGAACGTCACCGGGACCGTGACGGTCAGGTTGTCGCCCTTGCGGCCGAACACCGGGTGGCTGCCGACGTGCACGACGACATACAGGTCGCCGGCCGGTCCGCCGCGCTCGCCCGGCGCGCCCTTGCCGCGCAGCCGGATCCGCTGCCCGTCGCTGACGCCCGCGGGGATGCGTACCTGCATCGTCCGCGAGGACTTGGCCCGGCCGCTGCCCTTGCAGACCTCGCAGGGGTCCTCCGCGATCAGACCGCGGCCCTTGCAGTCGGGGCACGGGTCGGTGAGCGAGAAGCCGCCGCCGGAGCCCCGCGCCACCTGTCCGGTGCCGACGCAGGTCGGGCACACGCGCGGTGTGCCGTTCTTGTCGCCGGTGCCCGAACAGGCCTTGCAGGCCGCCTGCGAGGACATCCGCAGCGGGACGGTCGCGCCCTCGATCGCCTCGGTGAAGCTGAGCGTCACCTCGGACTCGATGTCCTGACCGCGCCGCGGCTGGGTCCGCGTGGGTCCTCCCGCGCCGCCGCGGTTGAACAGGCCCCCGAAGACGTCACCCAGGCCGCCGCCGAAGCCGCCGCCCGCCTGGCCGCCGGGCTGGCCTCCGAAGAGGTCACCGAGGTCGAAGTTGAAGGAGCCGCCGCCCGCGCCCGGCCCCGGACGGAATCCTCCGTTGCCGAAGAGCGCGCGCGCCTCGTCGTACTCCTTGCGCTTCTTGGGGTCGCCGAGGACGTCGTGCGCCTCGGAGATCTCCTTGAACCGCTCCTCCGCCTTGGCGTTGCCCTTGTTGGCGTCCGGGTGGTACTCGCGGGCGAGCTTCCGGTACGCCTTCTTGATCTCGGCCTCGGTGGCGTCCTTGGGGACGCCGAGGACCTTGTAGTAGTCCTTCTCGATGAAGTCCTTCGTGCTCATCCCCGACGTCCCTCCTTTCCTGCGTCAACTCCCGCGTCAGCCCTCGTCCGGGCCACCGCTCTCCTTGTTCTCCGATCCGTCCTGCGCCTCGGCGGGCTCCTCGGCCGGCTGCTTGACCGTCTGCGCGCCCGGCTGCGGTTCGGCGACGGCCACCCGCGCGGGGCGGATGGTGCGCTCGCCGATGCGATACCCGGGCTGCAGGATCGCCACGCACGTCGTCTCGGTGACGTCCGGCGCGTAGCTGTGCATCAGGGCCTCGTGGATCGTCGGGTCGAAGGGCTCGCCCTCCTTGCCGAACTGCTGGAGGCCCAGCTTGGCCATCGTGGTCTCCAGCGACTCCGCGACGGACTTGAAGCCGCCGAGCAGTTCACCGTGTTCACGGGCCCGGCCGATGTCGTCGAGCACGGGAAGCAGCTCGGTCAGGAGGTTCGCCACGGCGACCTCCTTGACCGCGACGCGGTCCCGCTCCACCCGCCGGCGGTAGTTCTGGAACTCCGCCTGGAGACGCTGGAGGTCCGCCGTGCGCTCGTTGAGCGCCGTGCGCACCTGGTCGAGCTGCGCCACCAGAGCCGCTTCGCGGTCCGTGCCCCCGGCCGGGGCCGCCGTCTCCTCCGCGGGAGGCGTCTCGGCGGCCTTCGGCTCGGCGTCGTCGGAGGTGGCGCCGGAGGGGACGTCGGGCTGCTGCGACTGCTCGTCGAAGCCCGGGGTCTCCTCGGTCACGCCGCACCGTCCTTCCGGTCCTCGTCGACGATCTCGGCGTCGACGACGTCGTCGTCGGCCTTGGCCTCTCCGGCACCGGCGGACGCGCCGCCGGCCGCCTGGGCGCCCTGCGCGTCGGCGTACATGGCCTGGCCCAGCTTCTGGGAGACGGCCGCGACCTTCTCCGTGGCCGTACGGATCTCGGCGGTGTCGTCGCCCTTGAGCTTCTCCTTCAGCTCGGCGACGGCGCCCTCGACCTCCGTCTTGACGTCGCCGGGGACCTTGTCGGCGTTGTCCGCGAGGAACTTCTCGGTCTGGTAGACGAGCTGCTCGCCCTGGTTGCGGGACTCGGCGGCCTCGCGGCGGGCGTGGTCCTCCTCCGCGTACTTCTCGGCCTCCTGGCGCATCCGGTCGACCTCGTCCTTCGGGAGCGAGGAGCCGCCGGTGACGGTCATCTTCTGCTCCTTCCCGGTGCCGAGGTCCTTGGCCGTGACGTGCATGATGCCGTTGGCGTCGATGTCGAAGGACACCTCGATCTGCGGGACGCCGCGCGGCGCCGGCGGCAGACCGGTCAGCTCGAACATGCCGAGCTTCTTGTTGTACGCGGCGATCTCGCGCTCGCCCTGGTAGACCTGGATCTGCACGGACGGCTGGTTGTCCTCGGCCGTGGTGAAGATCTCGGAGCGCTTCGTCGGGATCGTGGTGTTGCGCTCGATCAGCTTGGTCATGATGCCGCCCTTGGTCTCGATGCCGAGGGACAGCGGGGTGACGTCGAGCAGCAGGACGTCCTTGACCTCGCCCTTGAGCACACCGGCCTGGAGCGCGGCGCCGATGGAGACGACCTCGTCCGGGTTGACGCCCTTGTTGGCCTCCTTGCCGCCGGTCAGCTCCTTGACCAGGTCGGCGACGGCGGGCATACGGGTGGAACCGCCGACGAGGACCACGTGGTCGATCTCGTTGACGGAGATGCCGGCGTCCTTGATGACGTTGTGGAACGGCGTCTTGCAGCGCTCGAGCAGGTCAGCGGTGAGCTGCTGGAACTGGGCGCGGGTGAGCTTCTCGTCCAGGTGCAGCGGGCCCTCGGCGGAGGCCGTGATGTAGGGCAGGTTGATCGTGGTCTCGGTGGACGAGGACAGCTCGATCTTCGCCTTCTCGGCGGCCTCGCGCAGACGCTGCAGCGCCATCTTGTCCTTGCCGAGGTCCACTCCGTGGCCCGACTGGAACTGCTTGACCAGGTAGTCGACGATGCGCTGGTCCCAGTCGTCACCACCGAGGTTGTTGTCACCGTTGGTGGCCTTCACCTCGACGACACCGTCGCCGATCTCCAGCAGCGAGACGTCGAACGTACCGCCACCGAGGTCGAAGACCAGGATGACCTGCTCGTCCTTGTCCAGGCCGTACGCCAGCGCGGCGGCCGTGGGCTCGTTGACGATGCGCAGCACGTTCAGACCGGCGATCTCACCGGCCTCCTTGGTCGCCTGGCGCTCGGCGTCGTTGAAGTACGCCGGAACGGTGATGACGGCGTCCGTGACCTTCTCGCCCAGGTACGACTCGGCGTCGCGCTTCAGCTTCTGCAGCACGAAGGCGCTGATCTGCTGCGGGTTGAAGGGCTTGCCGTCGAGCTCGATCTTCCAGTCGGTGCCCATGTGGCGCTTGACCGACCGGATGGTCCTGTCGACGTTCGTGACCGCCTGGCGCTTGGCCACCTCGCCGACCAGCACCTCACCGTTCTTGGCGAAGGCGACGACGGACGGCGTGGTCCTGGCGCCCTCGGCGTTGGTGATGACGGTGGGCTCGCCGCCCTCCAGAACGCTGACGACGGAGTTAGTCGTGCCCAGGTCGATGCCGACCGCACGTGCCATTTCGATTCCTCCAGCTGACTTGAGTGGAACGGACTCAAGCATGCATGACGGCCGCCGCAACGGTCAACAGAACTGAGTCGGCCTGACTCAACTCTTATCCGTTCCTTACACGCAACTGCCCTGTGACCTGCGACGACGCACTGGAAGAGCGTTGACGCGGACGGAAAACAGGGGTGACGGGCAGACGGACGAACGCGAGGACGATCACCGCCGCGACCGCCGCCACCCACAGCACCGCACTCCCGGGCACCCGCCCGGCGTGCACGGCCACCCCCACCAGTACCCCGCCCAGCGAGGCCGCACCGATCAGGACCGTCACGGCCCGATGGGCGATCCCGAGCCGCCGCAGCCGGTGCCCGAGATGGTCCGGCCTGCCGCGCGTCACCGGCCACCGCGCCAGCCGCCGCGCGAGCACCACCAGCACGGCGTCCGCGCAGGCCACCGCCGTCAGCGCGTACAACACCCCGGCCCCGGCGCCGATTCCCTGCCCGGCCCGCACGAACACCGCCGCCGAGGCGATCACGAACCCGGTGAACAGGGACCCGCCCGCCCCGAGCGCGGCCCGCGCGGGGTGCCAGTTGTGCAGCAGGAACCCGGCGAGCGCGGCGGCCAGCACGCTCACCAGCACCGCGAGCCCGTCCATCAGCTCGGCCGCCGCGCAGGCCGCCACCCCGAACGCGGTCACCGCCCCCACCGTGCCCGCCACCCCGTCGGCGTGGTCCAGCCCCCGGAAGGCGGCGGTGACGGCGGTGATCCACCCCGCGGCGAGCACCCCGCCCGGCACGCCGGTCCACTCGTACGGCACCACGAGCGCCGCCGCCACGGCCGTACCGGCGAAGGGGACCCACCAGCGCAGCCGCCACAGATCGACGGCGAGCCCGAGCACGCCCACGCACGCGCCCGCCGCCAGCAGCCGCCCCACCCCGTTCCCGAGCGGCGCGACACCGGCCGCGTCCCCGCCGGCCGCGAGCAGGCCGGTGACCAGGCCGACGGCCACTCCCCCGGACAGCGGCACCGGGCGCCGCCGTCTGCGGTCGAGGATGCCCAGGCGCAGGGCGGGGACCCGCAGCACTCCCGTGAGAAGGGCGGAGAGCAGCAGGGCGGTGGCGGCGGCGGCGATCCCGTAGAGCACGGATATAAGTTAGGTGCGTATGGACCGATTTCGCGCGAATAACACGATCGGATCCTGGACGCCATCCGGGACGCCCGCGAGGGACGCCCGGTAGGCGACCCTCAGCGATTCAGATCACTCCGTGCCCGGCTACAGTGCGGCCGGGGATCGGGGTAGTCTCGTACGGACTGCATAAGTTACCGCTTAGTAATCTCGGGTAAGCCGTAGTGGAGCCCCCGAGGACACACCAGGAAACCCTCCCCAAACCCTCGCAGGCCCGAGGAGCCCCCATGCAACTCGCCGCGATCATCGTGTCGCTGGTCCTGACCGTGGTCGGCGTTGCGCTGCTCGCACGCGCGATCGGCCAGTTCGTCCGGTACTTCAAGCTGGGCCAGCCGGTCCCGGCCGGCACCCGGACCGACAACCCCTACCAGCGCAGTGTGACCCTGGTGCGGGAGTTCCTCGGCCACACCCGCATGAACCGGTGGGGCATCGTCGGCATCGCCCACTGGTTCGTCGCCATCGGCTTCCTGACGCTGCCGCCGACCCTCGCGCAGGCCTTCGGCCAGCTCTTCCAGGCCGACTGGGTGCTGCCGGTCCTGGGCGGCTTCCTGCCGTTCGAGATGTACATCGAGTTCATCGGCGTGATGACCGTGCTCGGCATCGCCGTACTCATCGTCATCCGGCTGCTGAGCCTGCCGTCCCGCCCGGGCCGCAAGTCCCGCTTCGCCGGCTCCAAGGCGGGCCAGGCGTACTTCGTCGAGTACGTCATCCTCACCATCGGCCTGGCCATCTACGTGCTGCGCGGCCTGGAGGGCGCCCTGCACCACGTCGACGCCTACGAGGCGTCGTACTTCGCCTCCTACCCGCTGGTCCTCGCCTTCGACAACCTCTCCGTCGGCACCCTGCAGAACCTGGTCTACCTGGTCGCCATGATCAAGATCGGGACCTCGTTCATCTGGATGATCGTGGTCTCGCTGACCCCCAACATGGGCGTGGCCTGGCACCGCTTCCTCGCCTTTCCCAACATCTGGTTCAAGCGCGAGGCCGACGGCGGCACCGCCCTGGGCGCCCTGCAGCCCATGACGAGCGGCGGCAAGCCCATCGACTTCACCGACCCCGGTGACGACGACGTCTTCGGCGTCTCCCAGGTCGAGCAGTTCTCCTGGAAGGGCCTGCTGGACTTCTCCACCTGCACCGAGTGCGGCCGCTGCCAGTCGCAGTGCCCCGCCTGGAACACCGGCAAGCCGCTCTCCCCCAAGCTCCTGATCATGTCCCTGCGCGACCACGCGCACGCCAAGGCGCCGTACCTGCTCGCGGGCGGCGGCAAGACCATGGAGGGCGAGGAGAAGGCGTCCGAGGAGCAGCTGGCCGGCGTCCCGGCCGCCGCCCTCGCCGAGGCCGAGCGCCCGCTGATCGGCACCGCCGAGCCCGTGTCCGACAGCGGCTTCGCCACGGGCGGCGTCATCGACCCCGACGTCCTGTGGTCCTGCACCACCTGCGGCGCCTGCGTCGAGCAGTGCCCCGTCGACATCGAGCACGTCGACCACATCGTCGACATGCGCCGCTACCAGGTCATGATCGAGTCCGCGTTCCCGTCCGAGGCGGGCACGATGCTCAAGAACCTGGAGAAGAAGGGCAACCCCTGGGGCCTGGCGAAGAAGCAGCGCCTGGAGTGGACCAAGGAGGTCGACTTCGAGGTCCCCGTCGTCGGCAAGGACATCGAGGACCTCTCCGAGGTCGAGTACCTGTACTGGGTCGGCTGCGCCGGCGCCCTGGAGGACCGCGCCAAGAAGACCACCAAGGCCTTCGCGGAGCTGCTGCACATCGCGGGCGTCAAGTTCGCGATCATGGGCGGCGACGAGAAGTGCACCGGTGACTCCGCGCGGCGCCTCGGCAACGAGCCCCTGTTCCAGGAGCTCGGCATGGAGAACGTCGCCACGCTGAACATGGCCTTCGGCGAGGAGACGGACGACGAGGGCAACGTCACGCCCGAGTCGAGGAAGCCCAAGTCGGCGAAGAAGATCGTCGCCACCTGCCCGCACTGCCTCAACACCCTCGGCAACGAGTACCCGCAGCTCGGCGGCGACTACGAGGTCATCCACCACACCCAGCTGCTCCAGCACCTGGTGGACGAGGGCAAGCTGATCCCGGTCACCCCGGTCGAGGGCCTCATCACCTACCACGACCCGTGCTACCTGGGCCGCCACAACAAGATCTACACGCCTCCGCGCGAGATCATCGGCAAGGTCCCGGGCCTGCGCAACGAGGAGATGCACCGCCACAAGGAGCGCGGCTTCTGCTGCGGCGCCGGCGGCGCGCGGATGTGGATGGAGGAGCGGATCGGCAAGCGCATCAACGACGAGCGCGTCGACGAGGCGCTGGCGCTGAACCCCGACATCGTCTCCACGGCCTGCCCGTTCTGCCTGGTCATGCTGACCGACTCGGTCAACGGCAAGAAGAACGATGGCAAGGCGAAGGAGTCCGTCCAGGTCGTCGACGTGGCCCAGCTGCTGCTGGAGTCCGTCAAGACCCCGGTCGACCCGGCGGGCGAGGAGGAGAACGAGGACGCCCCGGAGCCGGAGCCGGTGAAGTAACGCGCGCATACGCAGCACCGCCGCGGTGCACCAAGGGGCCGCCCGGGTGGGCGGCCCCTTGGTGTGTTCGGGGGCGCTGCGCGGTGGTGCGCGGGGCGGCTCGCTCGCGGCGCCGGAATTGGTCGAGCAATTGGCCGAACAGCGGTACAACCCTCCCCGCCCGTCACCGGTCTCATGATCGCCGGATGACCGAACCCCCGGTGAACCGCGGAAGGACTCCCGGCGAACCCGGACGGCCGCCCGGCACCTCATCGACTCCGGATGCCCGCCAGGCATCCCTCGCATGCCGCAGGGAGAACCCGCATGCACCGACACATGAGACTCGCCCTCGCCTCGGCCACCGCCGTCGCGCTCACGGGCGGTCTGCTCACCTTCGCCGCCTCGCCCGCGACGGCCGCCGACTCCACGCACGTCGCGCTGGCCGACTTCAACGGCGACGGCCGGGGCGACGTGGCCACCTCGGTCACCGGCGCCTACGTCGGCGGCAAGGCCCGCGCCGGCCAGTTCGCCGTCCTGTACGGCACCTCCACCGGCGTGTCGTCCGCCAAGCGCCACACCATCAGCCAGAACACCAAGGGCGTCCCCGGCGGCGCCGAGACCGACGACAACTTCGGCTACGACCACGCCTTCGCCGACTTCAACGGCGACGGCTACGACGACGTCGCCGTCTCCGCCCCCTACGAGGACCTCGGGAGCGACAAGGACGCCGGCCTGCTCAGCATCCTGTGGGGCTCGGCCTCCGGGATCACCGGCAAGAGCATCACCGTCGAGGACCCGACGCCCTCCGCCCACGACCTGTGGGGCAAGAACCTCGCCGCCGGCGACTTCGACGGCGACGGCAAGGCCGACCTGGCCGTCGGCACCGACCACGCCAAGATCCACGTCTTCAAGGGCGGCTTCACCACCGCGGGCACGTCCGGCGGCCGCTACACCATCACCCCGCCCATCATGGGCGCCGAGGTGGACGGCCCGCTGAACCTCACCGCCGGTGACGTCGACGGCGGCGCGACCGACCTGGTCGTCGACGGCTACGAGACCACCTCCGCGTACGGCTGGAACCGCAACTACTTCATCCCCGGCACCACCACCGGTCTGAAGGCGTCCGCGGCCAAGGCCCTCAAGCCCGGCGTCATCACCGCGATCGGCGACATCGACCAGGACGGCTTCGGCGACATCGTCAGCGGCGCCGGATGGGACTCCACACTCGAGGACGGCACACCGGTCCCCGACGCCGCCAAGGGCGGCAAGGTCTGGGTCACCCCCGGCTCGGCCTCCGGCCCGCGCACCGGCTCCGCCACCGGCATCACCCAGAACAGCGGCAACATCCCCGGCGCGTCGGAGAAGAACGACTACTTCGGGTACGAACTCGACCTCGGTGACATCAACGGGGACGCCTTCCTCGACCTTGTCATCGGCGTCGCCGGCGAGGACATCGAGTCCGAGGTCGACACCGGCATGGTCGTCATCCTCTACGGCACCGCGAACGGGCTGAGCACCACCTCCGGCGTCCAGTCCTTCCACCAGAACAACACGGGCGTCCCGGGCGGCAACGAGGACCACGACGGCTTCGGCCTGGACGTCAAGCTCGACGACGTGACCGGCGACGGCAGGGCCGACCTGATCGTCGGCTCCGCCGAGGACAAGGGCGACGGCGCGATGGTCTACATGCCGTCCAACGGCACGAAGATCACCACGAGCGGCTCCCGCTTCATCGCCCCGGACACCTCGGGCGTCTCCAGGTCGGGCACGCCGTACTTCGGCTCCAACTTCGCCGACTGACGGCCCCGCGCCTCCGTCCTCCGTAGGACCGGACCGACCCGCGACCCTACGGAGGACGGACACCGGGCCTGACGACCCCTTAGGGGATGTCACAGCTCGGCCGCAAACCCCCGCCCGAAAGCGGGGGTCCAGCACACGGCCGCCGCGGACCAGGTACGTTCGATGACGTGGCTGGATTCAGGATGGGACGCGGACGGAACAACAACGGCGCGCCGCACGGACAGCAGACGCCGCCGGCGCCGTCGTACGGCTACCCGCAGGCGCCGCAGCCGCCGACGTACGGAAACGGCGGCGGGGGCGGCAGCCCGTGGCCGCCTGCGCACGGCGGCCACGGCGGACCCGGTGGACCCGGTGGGTACGGCGGTCACGGCGAGCCCGAGTACTTCGGCGACGGCGCCCACCCCCACGGCGGCGCCCCGCACGATCCGTACGCGGCGAACAACCCGGGCCACACCCAGGCCTTCTCCATCGACGACCCCTACCACCAGGGCGAGACCTACCGCGCCGGCTCGGCCGCGCCGCCCGGACCGGTCGGTCCCCGGCTGCGCTGGAAGGACCTGCTGAAGGGCATCGTCCTGTCCCCCGCGCAGACCTTCCTCCAGATGCGCGACTACACGATGTGGGGCCCCGCCCTCATCGTCACCTTCCTCTACGGCCTGCTCGCCGTCTTCGGCTTCGACGGCGCCCGCGAGGACGCGATCAACGCCACGCTCTCCAACGCGGTCCCGATCGTCCTGACGACGGCCGTCGCGATGGTGATCAGCGCCTTCATCCTCGGCGTGGTCACCCACACCCTGGCCCGCCAGCTCGGCGGCGACGGGGCGTGGCAGCCCACGGTCGGCCTCTCCATGCAGATCATGTCCATCACGGACGCGCCCCGCCTGGTCTTCGCCATGTTCGCCGGCGGCGACGCGGCCTTCGTCCAGATGCTCGGCTGGGCCACCTGGGTCGCGGCCGGCGCCCTCCTCACGGTCATGGTCAGCCGCTCCCACGACCTGCGCTGGCCCAAGGCCCTGGGCGCGTCCGCGATCCAGCTGGTCGCCCTGCTGTCGATCGTGAAGCTGGGCACGTTCTGACCCACGCGCGGCACATGAGACGAGGGGCCCCCGCTCGTGGGGCCCCTCGTCTCATGTCCGGGAAGAAGCCTCTACGCCCCCTCACCCGCCCTCAGGCGTCGAGCACCTGCCCGTCCCGCCGCCCGACCGGCGGCTGAACGCTCCACGGGAAGTTGGCCGTCGTCGGCGATGGCCTGGGCGAGCTCGCGGACGGCGACGCCGAACTGCTCGTAGCTGAGGTTCTCGCGCACACCGCTCACACCTGCGTCCGGTGGAAGTTGAGGAACGACCGCGAGGCCGTCGGCCCCCGCTGCCCCTGGTAGCGCGAGCCGTACCGCTCACTGCCGTACGGGTGCTCGGCGGGCGAGGTGAGCCGGAACATACAGAGCTGCCCGATCTTCATACCGGGCCAGAGCTTGATCGGGAGCGTGGCGAGGTTGCTCAGCTCGAGGGTGACGTGCCCGGAGAACCCGGGGTCGATGAACCCGGCGGTGGAGTGGGTGACCAGCCCCAGCCGCCCCAGCGAGCTCTTCCCCTCGAGCCGCGAGGCGAGATCGTCGGGCAGCGTGATGACCTCATACGTGCTGGCCAGCACGAACTCCCCGGGGTGCAGGATGAACGGCTCGTCCCCCTCCGGCTCCACCAGCCGGGTCAGGTCCACCTGCTCGACGGAGGGATCGATGTGGGGGTACCGGTGATTCTCGAACACCCGGAAGTAACGGTCGAGGCGTACGTCGATGCTGGACGGCTGCACCATGGATGCGTCGTAGGGATCGATCCGCACCCGTCCGGCGTCGATCTCGGCCCGGATGTCCTTGTCTGAGAGAAGCACGCCCCGAGAATACGCAAGGCGCGCGCAGCGGCCACAACCGGCCGCCCCGCGCGCCCACGCCCTCTGTCTGTCTCCCCGTGCTACCGCTTCTGCAGGCTGACCGGCACGACACTGCGAAGCCGCGCACAGCGCGGACACCGCAGAAGCCGGCCGGGGCCGAGTCGCTCGGCCTGCTGCATCGGGAACGAGGCGGCGGTGAACACGTGCCCATCGGCACAGCGGACGACGGTGCGCTCCATCAAGTCCAAGAGTCCCTTCCCCAAGAGCCGCGTCTGGCTAACTGCCCTGACGACAAAAGCCACGTTACGGGATCAAAGGAACGACCCTCCAGGCGGCACCCCGCACGCGCGCCTCTGCTTCACGGTACGCCCCGACGACTGCCCCCCGCAGCCGCATCCTCGCCTGAAACACAGTCAGGCCCCCGGGGGTTGATACACCGGGGGCCAGGCATGAGGTAGAGTGAGCAAGCGTCCGGACACGGTCGGTGCGACGGGGTCTGGATCTTACGCGGGTGTAGTTTAATGGTAGAACATCAGCTTCCCAAGCTGAGAGCGCGAGTTCGATTCTCGTCACCCGCTCCACGCGAAACCCCCAGGCCAGAGGCCCGGGGGTTCTTTGTTGTCCAGACCGGCGAGCGGGGCGCCGCACCACAACCGCACCACTAGCCCGCCGACGGTTCCTCCCTGTGGTGCGCACGGTCGTCGGTGTGGTGCTTCGCACGCTCGGCGCGTACGAGGTCGTCCAGTCCGGCGGCGACCTCCCGTTGCCGCTCCTCGTCGGAGTGCTGATAGATCAACGCCGCCTTCTCGGAGGACTGGCCGGCGCGCACCATCGTGTCCCGGAGGGTGGCGCCCGAGCGGGTGGACAGGGTGTGTCCGGTGTGGCGGAGGTCGTAGAAGCGGAAGCCGTCCGGGAGACCGGCGACCGCACGGGCCCGTCGCCACTTCCGCCCGAAGGTCGTACGCCGGAAGGCCGCGCCCTTCTCCCCCACGAAGACCAGCCCGTCCGGGCCCTTCTCGGCGAACCAGTCGAGGTGACGCCTCACCTCCTTCCGGAGGAAGGGCGGCAGAACGACCACACGAGCACCCGCGTCGGACTTGGTCGGCCCCGGAGCCCGCTTGCCGTTGGTCCGCTCCGGCTCGGCGACGCGCACGCGGATCACGAGGTTGTCGACGTCGACGTCCCGACGGCGCAGGCCCGCCAGTTCCTCCGGTCGCATCGGACCGTAGGCGCCGAGGTAGACCATGAGCCGCCAGCGGATGCCGATCGCGTCGGCGAGCGCGTCGACCTGGGCGACGGTGGCGATGCGCCGTTCCGCCGCCGACTCCTTGCCCGCCCCTTTGATCCGGCACGGGTTACGCGTGATCAGGTCATCGTCGACGGCCGTCTCAAGGATGCCCTTGAGGAGGCGATACGCCTTGGCCACGGTGGTCTTGGCCTTGGTGGCGCGGAGCCGTTCGGCTCGCCACTCACGTACGCGAGGAGCCGTGATCTCGTCCAGGTCGAGCCCGCCGAACGTCGGGAGGATGTACAGGCGCAGCAGGTGCCGGTACAGATCCTCGGTCCGGACGGCCAACTCCCGCTCCTCGACCCACTTCTCGGCGTAGACACCGAAGTTGACCGCACCGGCGTCGGGAGCGCGCCAGTCCCCGCGGCTGAGATCCGCCTCGACCTGGGACAGCCAGATCTCGGCGTCCTTCTTGGTCGCGAAGGTCTCCTCAGCACGGACGCGCTCACCGTCGGGCCCGAGGTACGAAGCCGTCCACCGGCCGGACCGGTACTGCCGCACCGCGCCGAAGCGCCGACGCCTGCCCTTCTTGTTGGCCATCAGGCAGCCCTCCGCAGTCCGGCGCGACGGAGCCCCACCGGTTCCACGGTGTGGGCGGCGAGGTAGTCGCGAACGGCGCTCTCGGGGATGCGGACATGCCGGCCGACCTTCACGTACCGGATGCGCCGCTCCTCGATGAGCCGCCGCGCGAAGCGGACACCCGTACCGAGGCGTTCGGCGACCTGGTCCACGGTGAGGAGTCGCTCCACGGTCACCACTCCCCCTCTGCCCCGGCTCGGTCGCGGAGTGCTTCGCGGGCGGTCTCGCGGTTGAGCCGGATGTCCCGGGCGATGGTGGCGGCGAGGGCGGATTCTCCGGGGGTGTGGCCGTGTCCGGCGTACTGCCAGTCCGTCAGGACGAGGACGGTGTCCGGCTCGCGGTCGTCCAGGCCGAGGGCTCCGGCGTCCTGTGCGGCGCGGTAGTCGGCGCGTGCCTGGCGGAGGGCGCCGAGGGTGGTGGAGTAGTGGCGGGACTTCGAGGAGAAGTGGCCGCGGAAGCCGAGCATGTGCGCCCAGGCCCACAGGCGCCGTTCCGGATACAGCGGGTCGAGGTCGCGGCAGGCGGTGATGAGGCAGCGGGTGTGGTCGGGCACGCTGTGGCGGTCGAGTTCGGAGAGTTCCCCGATGCGGCGGTCGAGGGTGCCGGTGTTCTCCGCTGCCTTGGTGGAGTACTTGGCGACGTACGAGGCGACGGCCTGTTCGGTGATGTCGGAGCCGTCCCCGAACGCCTTGACCGGCCGCACGTCGAGCTGTGTGCCCCAGCGGAACGTCCGGGCCGGCTGGTCCCCGGCGGGCGGGACGGAGACCGAGGTGTAGGAGTGTGCGGCTGCCGCACGGATCGCGTCGGCGAGGACCCCGACCGTGGCCCACGCGGGCAGCGGTGCTCCAGGGCCCTCCGGCCCGTCCAGCCGGAGCACGGCATGGAAGTGCAGGGCGCCCCGCTTCTGGAACTCGGCGACCTTGCCGTACGAGAGACGGAGGTGACCGGCGAGTTCCCGGCGGGGAAGGCCGCCGCGGGCGGCGAGTTCGCGGCGGAGCCGGGTGGTGAAGCGCTGCCAGAGCTGCCCGGCGTGGTTGTTGAAGAGGACGGCGCCCGCGTAGTCGTACGTCGCCGGGTCGAGGGCGGTGCCCAGCTCGGGCGCGTCGGGGGTGTGGCGGGTGCCGCAGCGGCAGACGCCGTGATCGGGCCGGTTGTGGACCGGGCCGAACGAGGGTGCGGTGAGGGTGGCGAAGGCGCGCGGGTGATCGCGGACGGTGGTGGGGATATCGCGGCGGTCGTCACCGGCGAGGCCGGCGCGGATGAGGTGGTAGGTGTCGCCCGCGTAGGTCCAGGCGCAGGACGGGCAGCGGGAGGCGCGGCGGTTGCCGCAGGCGAGGCGGAGGCGTCCGCCGGGTTCATCGGCGGTGGTGTAGTGGTGCAGGGTCTCGCCGGTGGTCTTGTCCTTGTGGAGGGTCCAGCCGGTGAGGTGGACGGGGTCGGCGCAGCCGCCGGTGCGACGTATCTGGTCTTCCCATCGGGTGTAGTCATCGGCCGAGGCCACCCGCAGCAGGTCGCCGAGGGTGGTCGGGTCGAGCGGAGGTTCAGGCGCGGACAGGGCGCGGTGCGCCATGCTGGGTGCTTCCTTCCGGTTGAGAGATCGGACAGGGACGGCTCCCGGGCGGCGGATGCTTGGCGGTATCGAGGCCGCCCGGGGGCCGGTCAGCGACGCTTGGCGTCGGCGTGGACGAGGGAGCGGATCACCAGGGCGCACACGGCGACGGAGGCGCCGGTGATGGCGACGGCCAGGAGCAGGGAGACCAGGACGGCGCCGACGACCAGGACGACGGCCGTGCCGCCGCCGACGAGGGCGAGCGCGGTGCCGGGGGTGAGCTGCACTGTGGGCCGGGCGGGGGCCGGGGCGGGGACGGTGGCCGTCGGCGGGGTCGAAGTGCCGGGTGTGATCGTGGTCGGCTCGACGACGACAGGCGGGGTGACGGTGCCGGTGGGCTGGGGCATGGTCGGGAGCTTGGGTCGGAACATGAGCGGATCTCCTTTCGCGGGTTACTTGACGGCGGTGTCGATGAGCGGGGCCAGCACGCTGTCGGCGAGGAGGAAGCCGCCGAGGAGGAGCACGGCGATCAGCCACCAGGGCGGGCGGATGAGCTTGACGCCGAGCCAGCCGACGACGATCAGGGCGAGCCAGAGCGGGACGTCCATGGCGGTGGCCTCCTAGCGGACGCGGCAGCGGTGGGTGCGGGCGGCGAGCTGGGCGGCGGACTGGCTGGAGTAGTCGGCGGACCAGCCGCAGCCGTCGTTGCTGCACACGGCGGCGTGCTTGGTCTGGCCATTACGGTCGCGGTGGGTGCCGATCTGCACCGGGCCGATCCGCATCACGGAGTGGAAGAAGTCACGGGCGGGCATGTCAGTCGGTCTCCGTTCGGGTCAGGTTCGGGTCGGGGAAGGCCGCGCGGATCTCGGCGGCGGTGACCGGGTCGGCGGTGAGGCGGGCGGCCTCCTCGGCGAGCAGGTAGGCGAGGAAGGGCCGGTTCGCGGCGGCCATCTCGCGGGCGGCGTCGAGGTGGTCGGCTGCGGTCAGGTCGGCCGGGTCGACGAGCACGAGGTGTCTCCCTTCGGGTCAGGCGAGCTGGGCGGCGATGGCGTCGGCCAGGTGTGGCGGGACGCCGAGGCGGGCGCGCAGGGTGTCGGTGTCGATCCGGGCCCCGGTGCGCTCGTGGTGGTCGGCGGCGACCTTGCGGGCGTGGTCGACCAGCGCGGCCGGGACCGGAACGGCCGCCGGCGGAGCGGGAGCGGAGTGGACGGGCGGGAGGGACGGGGCAGCGTCGGCGGAGTCGACCGGGGACGGCTCGGGTTCGACCTCGGGCACGAGGTCCGTCCCTGGCGCGGGGTCCGGCGAAGCCGAGGCGTGGCCAGCGGACGAGTGGGCGAGGAGCGTGCCGCCCATGAAGGCCAGGGCGGGCCAGGCGGCGACGAGGATGCGCAGCCAGGCCGGTACGTCGCCGAGGTCGAGGAGCCCGGCGGTGGCGACGTTGGCCCCGAGGGAGGCGACCAGTGCGATGAGGAACCAGCACCAGGCCAGCCGGGAGGGCCCATCCGTACGGAGCCGTCGCCAGGCGGCTACCAGGAGCAGGTCCACGGAGACCGGGTAGGCCCAGGCCTTCCATCCGTCCTGTCCAGCAGCGGCGGCGAGGTCGTGCAGGTGGGCGAAGGACAGTGCCCCGGCGATGACGGCCTGAACGAGCACGGCATCCACGCGGAAGGCGGGGCGGGACATGACGGCTCCTCCTGTGATCAGGCATGGCGGGGGTAGGGACCCGGCGCGAAGCGGTCGCGCCGACCGTGGGATGTGGAGAGGTCAGGCGGAGGCGGGTGCCGTCTTGGACAGCGGCACCCGGGCCGACGGCAGCGCGGCAACCGCAGGCCGGAACGCGGCTAGGGCCGGGAGTTCCGGGGTGCGGTCGGCGTGCTTGTTGCAGGTGTTCACGGCTTGCCGCAGCGAGGTGTGCGGGGCGCGGATGCGGTGCCAACCACCGGTGGAGTCGCCGGCGATGGCGAGCCCGCGCGTCTCGGCGGGGATCTGGATCGCGGCGAGGACGGCGTCCGGGGCGATGTCGCCGAAGGCCATGTTCGCCGAGGTTTCGTCGTTGACGCGGTGGGCGGTACGGCCGGTGAGCTGGGCGCGGAGCATGGTGATGCCCTTGCCGAGTTCAGAGCCGAAGCGCTGCCCGCAGATTTCCAGGTAGATGCCGGCCGCGCGGCCGAGCTGGGCGAGGCGGACCAGGGCGGTGATGATCCGGTCCCGCCGCTTCTCCTCCTCCTTGCTCGCGAAGAGGGCGAGTTCGGCGACCTCGTCGACCAGGACCACGACCGGCACCGGTCGCAGGTCTTCGGGCAGGTCCCAGATGTCGGCGGCGATCTCCGCATCCGGCACCGCGACGCTGACGCGCTGCTCAGCCCGGATGAGCTGATACACGCCCCCCATGTGGGACACCAGCGCCTCCAGCAACTCCAGCGCGGTGTCAGGGTTGTCGGCGAGCGCGGAGAACCGGCGCGCCAGCGGGAACAGCTCGACTCCCTGCTTGCAGTCGATGCCAACCAGCGCGACGTGCTGCGGGGCGAGCCCGGCGACGAGGTTGCGCTGGTAGACCGACTTCCCGGATTCAGTCGCTCCGAGGGTCAGCCCGTGCGGAACGGCACGGTAGTCGCGGTAGTGGACCGAACCGTCCTCCCGCAGCGCCACCGGAACCCGCATCGGACGAGTGTCGGTCTTGGCAGGCATTTGCACCCGCTTGAGCACGTCGTAGCCGGTCATCCGGATCTCGACCACGCCCGAGCGCAGCTCACGGGAGGTGACGCCGTACACCCCGAAGGAGTGGCGCAGCCGATCCGAGGCGGCGGCGACGTCGAAGGCGTCCTGACCGGGACGGAGCTTGAGCCGCAGAACCAGTCCGGTACGGGTGGGCCGTACCCGCAGGATGCGCGGTGCGCGGGACTCTGGCGCCGGGCGGTTGGTCATCCGGGCCAGTGCCAGGCGCCAGCGCGAGGGCGGGACCGTCAGGCCACAGGCGTCCATGACCGAGGCGTAGCGGACCAGGACCCGCAGAACAGCGAGGGCGACCCCGAAGGTCAGCCAGTACCAGGCGGGGCGCCGCCACCGCAGGAGACCCGCAGCGGCGACGACCACCAGCAGTAAGACCGTCGGCCACGTCATGGCTCAGGCCGCCTTCGAGGCCGAGTCGATGTCGACCAGCGACGTGACGGCGACCGCGCGGAAGGCGATCCCGTGCCGCTTCTGGCCGTTGAACTCGTTCTCCCACGGCCGGGCGACCAGGCCGGTGAGCGCGACCGGGGTACCCATGGCCAGCTCACCGGAGAAGCCGGTCTCCGGAACGGTGATGGACAGGATCTCCACCTCGTCGTTGGCCGCGAACATCACGTCGACCGTCATCAGCTTCACACCGGTCTCCATGTCAGTGGCGATCTCACCGGTACGGCGGTCCTTCACCTTGGGCTGCGGGGCCTTGGCGACCATCACGGTGGCACCGGACGTCTCCACGGGAATCTGACGCACAGCGATCACTCCTCTATAGATGCTGAACTCCGCCACTCATGTACATGAGTGATGAGAAGAAGAGTGCCTCACTCCTATACATGAGTCAACCCGCCGCGGCAGTGAAGTCGCGACGGGCTGCGGGGAGTTGAGCGTGCGTCAGTCGGCCGCGGGGATCCGGTACTCGAAAACGAACTGGTCAGCGGCCATGAGCGTGTCGCAGACCTCGACCACGAGACCGGCCGTCGTGCGAGCCTCACGGATCAGATGAACCACCGGCGCGCCGGGGCTGAGCGCCAGCTCGGTCGCCTCCGCCTTGGAGGCCGGTCGCGCTTGCAGCGTCTCGACGAACTCGGCGAACTCATGGCCGTGGTCTTCAAGTCGGGCGTAGATGCCCCCGCCGCCGGGGTTCTCGGCGAACAGTTCCGGGATCTCCTTGACGACGTCCCACGGGAGGTAGGAGGAGGCGGTCTCGACCGGGGTGCCGTTGCGGAAGTAGAGACGCCGACGCGCGAGCACCTGGGCGCCGACGGGAACACCGAGCCGCCGGGCAACGTCCTCGGGGGCCTCCATGGGCCCGATGTAGAGGACGCTCACCTTGGCCGTGGCACCGGACTGTGCCGACTCAGCGAGGTACGCAGCCTTGCCACCCTGCCGAAGGGACCGCCGGAACCGATCCGAGGAACGATGCCGCACCGGCGGCCGGTCCTTCACGATCGAGCCCTTGCCGTGCCGGGTCTCGACGAGCCCGCTCGCCCGCACCTCGACCATGGCCTTACGGATCGTGCCGCCCGAGACGCCGTAACGCTCCACCAGCTCCGACTCACTCGGCACCATGTCACCGGGCTTGAGCACGCCGGCCCGGATCTGCTGCACGATCTCATCGGCGATCTGCACGTACCGAGGCCCCGACCTGCCTCCCTCGACCGCAGTTCCCATAGCGTCTCTCCGCCTCCTATGCTCCTGTACATGAGTCAATCACAGGAAGCAACGCCCTCACCCCTGCACTCCGTATCCGTCGCCGGAGTCGTGGTGCGCGAGGACGGCCGCCTCCTGGCCATCCGCCGAGCCGACAACGGCACCTGGGAGCTCCCCGGCGGCGTACTCGAACTCGACGAAACCCCCGAGGCCGGCGTAGCCCGCGAGGTCCTGGAGGAGACCGGCATCCACGTCGAGGTGGACCAACTCACCGGCGTCTACAAGAACACCACCCGAGGCGTCGTCGCCCTGGTCTTCCGCTGCAAGCCCTCCGGCGGCACCGAACGCACATCGAGCGAGTCAACAGCCGTCTCCTGGCTCACCCCCGACGAGGTCAGCGAGCGCATGGCCGAGGTCTACGCGATCAGACTCCTGGACGCCTTGGACGGCAACGGCCCCCACGTACGAAGCCACGACGGCAAGCAACTGCTCAGCCGATGACAGAACCGAGTGGCGCACGTCGGCAGCCGAGGCATCTCACTCAACTGTCCAACGTCCACGACTTCCTCGATGAGGTACGACTTCGCCCCGTCATGTGGCTGCGCGGCGGCTCTCTTCAGCATCTCGACTCCCTGCTGATCGGCTACCGAGTCGCGATGGCCGTACACGGCATCGACGAGGACTTCGACTTCTGGAGCCCTGGAACTCAAGGCCCGTTCGCCGAGTGGCTGTGGCAGCGACTCGGTCAACACAGCTCCCTGGGATGGGCCGCCGAGATCGAGCGCGAAGCCGAAGCGACGGGCGTACCCGCGGTCGAGCTGTTCTTCAGCCTCCTCGATGAGTACCGAGCCGACCGCGACAGAGCCCTGTAGCCCCAGCGGGATAAGACTTTCCCTACTTCATCAAGGCCCGCGCACGGCGCGGGCGCGCGCCGCCTCTGCGGCGCGGCCTGCCTCCTGTCTACGCCCCGGCTGGCCGCGCCCGGCGGCGCGCTCGGCGGCTGCGGGCATGAAGTGGGAGACACCCTCTGTGGCTGGGGCGGTCGGCTCCACGGCTTTAGGCAGCCACTTTGGGGCGAGCCTCTAATATCATGGCCCCAACGTCGTGCTTTAACGGGCAGGTCCACAGACTGCCCGACGCGCCGGAAGCTTACGGGGCCATGACCACTCGCCCCAAAGCAGCTCCCGCCCAAAGCCGTTCCACCGACCTCGTCCGTAAGGCCTCAGCCGCCGATGAATGCGTCCCAACTGCTTCGCGACCACGCAAGAGAAGCCACAGGAGATACCGGCTGAACTCCAACTACGGGGTACGGAGGAAGCTCCTGCAGCACCGGAGGGGGAGGCGGCAGGGAAGGAACAGGAGTTATTGGGCCCCCCGCAGCTCCAGCCATCCAAGCAACCGATGCGCCGTGCTGATCTCGAAGATAGCCGTTGATCAGCTGCCCCACGTGCCGACCTCGACAGCTGATAATCCAATTGCCACGGATGTATGCGAGCGGCTCCCCACAAGGATTCCAGATAACACCCTGCTGAAGCCAAGCGCAAAAATAACCCGACCGGTCATAAATTGGATCCACTCACGCATCTCCACCTAAGCCGCTTGATCGCCCCTAGCCGTGCCGAAGACCGTCCAGCCTCACGTCCAGAGCAGCTTGAAATGCCGGATGAATAGTGAATCCCACAGTCGCCTCAAGATTGCTCACTCTCTCAGCGAACTCCGGGAATGTGCGAACGTAACGGACTGTACCTTGCCGACCCGTAGTACATCCGATGAATCCGATATTGTACAACAGGGACGCCAACGGCCCATACCACTCGGCCCAACTCCCTGCAGGGTTATTCCACATGGAAGAGGTCATGTAGTCCAGCCACTCAGCGCCCCTGAAGTAAGGATCGGCCAGCAAAAGGGCGGCATCATCGAGTCGTCTAGTGAACTCTTCACGCGACATTGGAACTACCGCACCATTGAATGCCGTGAAAACACGGTCAATGTCTGGATAGGACATCTTCCACTCGTCACGCAAGGCGAGTAGCCGCTTGTAGGAATAGGAGTCTTCTGCGTTCTTAATATCCTCCCATGAGACCCTTCCACTGCCCGAGGAGATGACAAATGTCTCATTGACGAAGGCAATGATGTCCCGCGGCCGCATTAGCGTTCTCGCCAACATGTAATCAAAAGCGTCCCCGCGCGTTGTGTTTCTGCGCGGCAGGACCTCAGATATAGAGTTATTCTGCGTGCCTTGTTTGGCGGAAGCGATGCGTAGCCGACTGCTGACAAGGTCACGCAGTTCAGCCGGCCCCCACCGCATGTGTAGGGAAAGTGAGCGGAACTTCTCTTCCTGACCCCCTGTCCTGTGCCCGAAGTCGAGGTTTTCGAAGATGTTGGTCCTCAGTGCAACGATTACTTTCAGGTTTCTGACACGATGCAAGTCGAGTACTGCTCTGAAAAGGCAGCGGATGAGGGCGTTCGCAATCTTCTCGTCGACCCAGTCTCGATCGAGGTCGTCGATAACTACGTACGTGAAGTTCTGGCGACTATCGAGGATATCCTCATCTAGGACCTTCAGCATTTTATTGAGACGGGCCATTTGCGTCTCATTGACGACGCGCTGAAATCGGTCAGTTAGCTCACGGCGGGTCTCCGTCGAGAAAGTGTCAGCCTGGCCTGCGCCAACCGTTGCTGTTGCGCTAGCCGCAGAATTTCCTGCAACCTTGAGGCTTCCTTTCGCCTCTTTATTGATTTTCTCTTCGAACTTCTCCGTGATTTCACGGACGCGCTCGTCGGCTTCTACCCAAAAACGGTCCTGGAATTCTTCCAAATAATCAAGGGCATGCCTCTTGCCCGGGTCCCGCTTAATCTTGTCGCGTAGTGAACTTAAAAAATTCATTTTGGCCGCGTAAGAATCGACCTTGTATCTGTGTCGAATGAGCTCGACCAGGAGAACGTGCTTCCAAAGAGCGATGAACAATGGATCGAGGCTAACCTCTAGTTCATCCAGGTAGCGCATCACTCCAAGATTGGTGATGTAGTTCAACGAAAGGTCTTCGGGCGCCACACGAACAACATGGTCGGAGTTTTCTTCCTCCAGCCTCTGCAGGAGGGCAGATTTCCCGCTTCCTGTTCGCGCGATTACGAAACAGCGCGGGTCCTCTTTCGAGGAAACTGTCCGGTAGTCGTCAGATTCGTAGAATGCTTCCATGAGCAGCGGATCTGCCTCCGCTTGCTCTCCGCCGATACTGAAGTTCGAACCACGGGCCCCACCAGACCGCATCCAGCCCCCCTCAAGGCATGACGAAGCTCACATCGTAACGCTGTTCTTGGCATCGAGTTAGGTGTTCGTACGGGCTCATTGCAGGATCAGGGAGCCACACAGTCCCTGACCCGAGCTCCTAGTCGGTGTTGGTTACTGGGCAGCACCGCTGACGGCAGTGACGGCAGTGCTGACGGCAACGACGACGGACGGCAGCAGAATCAACGGCCCAGTATGATGCCGGTGTAGGCCGATCGAGTGGACTTGCCAAGGTGTGCTGGCATCTTCTAAGCACTTGGCAGTCAACGCCACCTGGGCTGTCTACTGGGCCGTACGAGGTCAACCGACGCCGACCGCAACGACAGAAGCCCACGGCAGCTGAACTGGTCAGAGCCGTGGGCTTCTTCAGGCCCACTGGTCAGCGGGGGCGGTGATCAGTAGACCTGCCCTCCAGGCGGTGCCCGCGGCTGGCCGCAACGCGGAGCGTGTCCCGCAGAGCCCCGGTCAGGTCCTTCGCCAGGAGTCTCAGGTCGTCTTGGTCCGTGTGGGTATCGGCGAGGAGGTCTAATGCCTGGTGCAGGAGTTCGGCCGCCATGCCGAGTTGTACTGACTCGAGGTTGTCGGCCAAGCGGGACAAGTGGCCGTCGTTGTCATCGGTGCTGAGGAAGCACGGCTTGCCATCGGGCCCCGTCCAGGGGAGGAGCCGTAGCTCGTTCGACATCGTCATCCTTCCATCGGCCTCTCGTCGATCACGTATCGAGTGGTGAACACCGCGTCGGCGCGGTCTCCCGGGAGCACCAGGAGAGCCGCCTCGATCACGCGTCCAGCGGCGTCGGCCGTCTGGCGAGTGATGGCGAGGACTGCCAGGGCGGAACTGATCCGGAGAGTGGATGCCTCCTCCGACGTCGGAAGGCGAACGCTGATCTCCTCCCGGACTTCAGCCGGCGGCGGGCGGAGTTCCGTCAGGCGCGTCACCACTGCCTCGTACGGGAGTGACTCGCGGAGTACGGCGACCGGTGCCAGGTCCCAGGGGACGTAGATACGCGCCATGCTGTGTGGTCTCTCGTCCTCACGGCCGAGACAGAGGATTTCGGTCAGGGTGCTGCCAACCGGTGTCTTCAGCAGGGCCGCGAGATGTCCGCGGGCCCGGACCCTAGTGGTGTGGACGGTGATGCTCAGGGGTGCGAGATCCGGGATGTGCGTGTCCGGTGTTCGGTGCCCTCCGACGTACGTGATCCTGCGGACCGGACGGCGGACGAAGTTTCCCTTCCCGTGGACCTTCTCGATGAGGCCTTCCGTATGGAGCACGGCGAGGGCGTTCCGCAGCGTGGGCGTGCTGACCATGTAGCGCGCGGCCAGGTGTGCTTCAGAGGGCAGGCGTTCGCCAGGTTTGAGCCGACCGGTGGTGATTCGGTCCCGGAGGTCATCGGCGATGGCGTCGCGGCGCGAGGGCATGGGCGGGCTCACCGCCTTTCACTCGCCTGAGCCGGAGGGCCATGAGTCGGGTCCCGGCGTGGATGGTCAGCAGCTCGCCCGAGTCGAAGACAAGGCGTTTCGCTCCGCCGGGCAGCTGGAAGAGGTCGGTCACCCGGCACTGCTGACCGCCGACCTGAATGACGTCGCCGAGCTGCACGCTGGCCGAGGTGATCTCGACGGGGGACAGCACCGCGCCGCTGAGTGCCGTTGCCTTCACCGTGCTGCCTCTGTCGGGGGCGGGCAGTTGGCGATGGCGTGGCACGAGCAGGTGCAAGTTTCGTAGATGACCGGCACGTCTACCGGCGCTGTGAGCGGGGACGACTCCGCGCAGGCGTGGTGAGTGCCGATGCGGCAGGAGGTCGACCGGTAGGAGTCGGGTCCCGGTTGGGGGTTATGGGGTTGTGGGCGGGGTGGCATCAGTGGTCACCTGCCCACGCGTGCCAGGGGCCTGCGAGTGGAGCGGAGGTTGCGGGCGCCGAGTGGTGCCGTGTGCGGGCCTCGCTGGCCAGGACGTACGGGCGGACGAGTGCCGTCTCCTCGCCTGCGAGAACGCACGTGTGCTCGCGGTGTCGGCGCAGGTACAGCACCGCGCCGTGGGCGGCTTGCGGGGCGGCGGGCACTGGTCGCACAGGTGTTGCGGACCGGCGGTGCCTGCCCTTGTAGCGGTACCGCTCCCTGAGGCGCGAGGCGGTACGGCGGATACGATTGAACACGGTATTCAGCCCCTATCGCTGATGACCCGGTCCCCCGACATCGCCCGTCGTGGGGACCGTTCTGTGTACGACCGCCCACAGGGTGCGGTCGTTCGAACTGGTGGCGAGGAGGCCGAAGCGGTCTGCCGTTGCCACCGCGTCCAGGACCTCCCGCCACGACTCGGCGGAGAGTGGTTCCGGCACCTCCGCCTCGATGGCCGTGCAGTCGTCGCGCTCCTCCACGCGCGTGGCGAGCCCGACGGCCGATAACCGGGCGGCGATGGCCTCCGCGCGCTCCTTGGAAGCAGGCACAGGGCAGCCCTCCGGTTAGCGGCGATCACTTTGAGTGAAGCTAGTTAACTAGATTAGAGCTAGTGGACTAGATTTTCCATATGCCTGAGCAACCGCCCTACCTCCGCATCGCCGACGAGCTACGGCGGCGGATCGCGGAGCACGAGTGGGAGCCGGGGGACCGGCTCCCCTCCCGCGCCCAGTTCGCCGAGGAGTACGGCGTCGGCGACAACGTGGTGCGCCGCGCACAGGAGTTGCTGATCTCCCAAGGTGTGCTGGAGGGCCGCGCCGGTTCCGGTACCTACGTCGCCGAGCCACGGCAGCGCGTACGGGTGGTCCGGTCGTCGGCGCGTGAGCAGCCCAGCGGATCGCCGTTCCGGGCGGACATGAAGGCCGTTGGCAGGCAGGGCGACTGGGAGAGCCGGACCGAGGCCAAGGTTCCGGCGCCGGCAGAGGTCGCCACGCGGCTCGGTATCGCCGAGGGCGAGCCGTGCGTGCGGACCGCGTACGAGTTCCTCGCCGACGGCCGGCCGGTTCAGCTGTCGACGAGCTGGGAGCCGTACGACCTCACCGGTGGCACGCTTGTCGTGCTCCCCGAGGGAGGGCCGCACGCCGGGGCAGGGGTCGTGAACCGCATGGCGGAGATCGGCATCACCGTCAGCCATGCCGTGGAGCAACCGGAGCCGAGGCAGGCCACCGCCGAGGAGGCCTCACTTCTGGGGATTCAGAAGGGCTCACTCGTCACGCATATCCGGCGGACCTACTACAGCGACCAGGGGAGGCCCGTCGAGACCGCGGACATCGTCGTGCCCGTCGCGCTCTGCGAGATCGTCTACGAGATCCCGATCAACCGATAGCCGTGCGCGCGTGCTCCACCTCATGCCAGATGCGTGCCAGATCCTGCGGGAGACCACGGGGAACAACGGGGAACCAGGCGACCGCCCACCGGGCGCCGACGCAGCTTCACTACAGGTCAGCCCTTTAACAAGCCCGAAGTGCCCCGAGCTTCCCAAGTTGAAAGTCTGAGGCCCCAGAAGCTCGCGTTGGTAGGCGGGTAGGTCCGTCGCGCATGACCCACCAGAACCCAGCGGATCACCGGGCACACGCCGGGATACGCTCACGGCCTTGGCTTGGGTCAGCCACCTCAAATCCGGGGGGAATTATGGCGATTTCATTGCGTGGTTGTGTACCACTCAGAGTGACGAGCGCGACCTTCGTCGCTGTGCTGCTCGCTGGGGGAACGAGTGCCTGCGGAGAGGGCTCGGCGAGTAACTCTCCGAATCAGGGCTCGTCCAGGGTGACGCCCGCTACGGCCGTGGCGAAGGCGGCGGCGAACTCCGAGCGCATCACGTCGCTCCACTACCGGGTCACCGGGACCGTGCCGGATAAGGGCCGGCTGGAGGCCGAGGCATCCATGAACACGGAACCCCTGACCATGAGTATGAAGATGAACGCGACCGACCAGGGTGGAGACGGCCAGCTGGAGGTCCGGTTCGTCGACGAAGTGATGTACGTGAGCGGGAGTGCGATCGACTTCGAGAAGCTGGACGGCAAGAGCTGGTTCAGCGCCGACCCGGCTGTATGGGGAGGCAGCGCTGTGGACAACCAGTCCTACGGCATACTGCCGCGTCAGATCGAAGGCAACCCAGCCGTGCAGTCCACGATCCTGACCGCATCCAAGGACGTGCGAAGCATTGGGACGGAGACGATCGACGGGACCCGGACCACTCACTACAGGGGAACGGTCACCAGTAGCGGCATCGGCGCTGCCCGTGATGCTGCCGCCAGCGAGGCGGCTCGGGAGCGCCAGATCAACAGCCTTGATCAGTTCACAGCGCTAGGCATTGAGGGCACGCTCACCATGGATCTGTGGATCGGCGATGACAACCACACCAGGCAGTTCCGCATGCGGGGCGATACACACGCCACACGGAGCGGTGAGGGCAAGGCGCTGGAGTTCGTCGACGGCGAACCCCTCGACTTGACCTTCACCTTCCTTGACGTTAACCAGCCGGCGACCATCGAGGCACCACCGTCCGCAGACACCGTTGACCTCGGCGCGCAGGTGGACGAAACACAGGCAGGATGAGCAACACCCGGGAGGACTCGCCTGTCCCCCGCCGTCTCAGTTTCCGTCCCATTCGGCGCCGTTCACGACCGTTCAGGGATGACTCGCTAAAGGACGGCACGAGGGTGGGCCGGAAACGGGGAACCGTGAGCAGAAGACGCCACGTCGCCCGGGGCGTGCCGGGTGGTTACCGGATCTGGGAGAACCGGGGACGTCGTTGGTGGGGCGATCTCTACGAGTGTGTCCTGACGATCTCGTGGCCGAGCTCAACGGCCAGGCGGACTACGCACGGATCACTGCGCTGCCGAAGCGCTACCGGGCGCAGAAGCGGTAGGTGGCCTAGAGCGTGGATGACGAGCGGCGCGCACCACAACCGCACCAGATCCAGCGGGGAACAGCGGGGGATCCCGGGGAAAGCAGTCGAGCCCGACGAGGCCGCACCTCGACCATTCGTCCAGGTCAGCGCCCGAACCGGCCGCAAATGATCGCAGCTTCCCAAGCTGAGAGCGCGAGTTCGATTCTCGTCACCCGCTCCACGAAGAAGGCCCAGATCACCGATCTGGGCCTTACTTGTTGTCTAGTCCAATCAGAGGGCGGCGTGCCCTCGGCGTGCCCTAAGTCGAGTCCAGGCCGCCACACCAGCGCCATTCGGGTGCCCAGCAGGCATCAACCTGCCCCGGCGTCCCATATCGCGAGACGCAATTCGTGTGGCCTGCGCCACACAGGGCGCAAAGGGTCACCAAGACGCATACGCAAAGGGTGGTTTGCGGGACGGGTGGCGCCCCGGTCTCCGGGCCTGCCTTGACGGGTTTACCTCGCCGACTCGGCAGTACGGTGAACCCGTGACCTCCTTACCGGAAGAATCGCCCTCACTGATCCGTGAAGGCGACCGCGAGGCAGCCGTGCGACGTCTGCAGGAGGCGTACGCGGAAGGGCTCATCCCACACGAGGTGTTGGACGAGCACCTCCACCAGGTGCTCAGCGCCAAGACGCGGAGCGAACTCGCGTCCGCTCTGGTCGCGCTCCCGGAGGAGCAACCGGGAAGCACTGCCACGATCGCCGCCGCCGGTGGGCGGATCAAGCGGCGTGGCGCGTGGCGGGTGCCTCGGGTCCTCAAGGTCGAGTCAGCATATGGAAGGGTGCGCCTGGACCTGTCCCGGGCGGTCATCGAGCACCCGATCGTCGACATCGAGCTGCAACTGGGAACCGACGGGGCCCGGATCACGGTGCCCCGGGACGCGGTGGTCGACGTCGAAGGACTGAGCACGGGATGGAAGGACCTGCGCTACAAGATCCCGCGACAGCCCCGGCCCGGCGGGCCGACGATTCGAATCTCCGGGGTCATGGGATACGGACGCTTGAAGATTCGCCACGCCCTGCGTTGAAGCCCCGTCCGGTGCTTCGGCCCCGCCGGCGGCGAGTGCAGCACTAGGCGGGTACCAGGTCTCCCAGCGCCTCGCGAAGCGCCGTGCCCACGACAGGTCCCGCCACGGCCACCTGTCGAAGCTCGTCGCCCTTCATGTAGCGGTAGCTCTGCGGAGGGTGGAAGGACCCGGCGGAGCGCAGCGCATTGAGCGATACCGGCTCATCGAAGGAGACAGGATTCTCCATCGTGAGACCGCTCGCCTGCCTCGCGCCGCTCATGTAGGCGTCGTACTCCCGCCGGGTGATCCCGGTCTGTCCCCGATGAGCCGACCAGACCTCGCTGGGCGTGGCGACGTAGATGGCGGCAATGCGCGCCATGCCCACCACCGCCATGGTGGGCGCGGTCGCGTACAAGAGGACGGGCGTTCCCGGAGGCGCGGCGACGCGCTGGCGGCGAACCTCCACCGTCTTGCTGCCGGCCAGGATCGCGTTGGCGAAGCGCGGGTGGACGGACAGCAGCATCGCGCGTTCCGGATCGCTCACGTCGTTCGGTGCCCCTCTTGGTAAACCGCCTGGAACAGCTCACTGCTGATCTTGGACAGCGAGATCAGCGAGCCAGGCGACCACGTTAGCCCCCGGCCCCTGGCCAGCGAGGTCAATCGGCGCAGCGTCACCGGCTTCGGGAAGATCTCAGTGTCCGAGAACCTCAGCGCCATGGCGTGACCGGACGCGTCTGCAGCCCTCTCGACCTCAGCCCGACCATATACGCCCAGGTGTTCGAATTTCGAGAACAGAACATCCGGAGTGTCGATGAGCACCTCGTCGAGCCGCGAGCTGCCCACCACCATCTGACCCTCTCCCGTGGAGTTGCCGTCGCTGACGTACCAGAGCAGTCGAGCCGGGACGCTCTCTCCTCGACGCTGCGAAGATCGGTAGTAGACGTGTTCCCTGCTGATGCCCAGGGCGTCGCTCCGCGCGATGAGCATGGCCGGGACGTTGAACAGCTCAGTCGACCAGCGCGGCTTGATGGGCACCATGAAGGACGGCAGCTCGGAGTCGATGACCTTGGCCGGCCACCACGCACGCTCCAGCACGGCGGTCACCTCCGCCGGCATGCCGACGTCGAGCACGGTCGCATCGACAGCAAGCTCTCGGGCCAACCCGCCGGCCACCACCTCCACCTCGGCGGCGGTCCCGCACACGTTCACCAGGAGCGCGACGAGCTCGCCGTTGTGCTCGAAGAAGCCGTCGTCACCGGCCGCGGCCCGCGCCGCCTCGGAGGGGTGCGGATCACTGATGCGGACGATCTCGGCCCCGCAATCCCTCCCGAGCCGCTTAAGCAGGAAGAGGAGCTGCCGGGCCAGGGTCTCTTCCAGGGGGTGGCCAGCTGTGCGAAGGACGGGTACAACCAGGGTTCGGCCGTCCAGCGACCACGCGTAGAGGGCGACCGGTCGGCCCTGGCCGTCCCGGAGAAGCTCACGACGCCATGCGATCCCGCCCTCGTTCAGCGACCGCAGCCGCTCAGAAAAGGCTGAGCCGTCGTCAGCGCCCGACTGCTCGAAGAAGGCGACCAGTTCATCCTCCGCGCCCGGCGCCACCTCCGCGGACCGGAACTCCGTCCCCATCAGGTCAGCCGGGCGATACACCTGGGCCTGCCGCAGCTCATCGACGTGAAGCGTCACGGTCGACGGTGAGACGACCCGGACGCGAGCCACCTCCCAGGCCACATCTGTCAGGCGAGACAGCAGCGGATCACGGGTCGCCAGGACTTGTAGACCAGCACACGAGGTCTCGGCCACATACCGCATGCCTCGCAGAAGTGCTGGGTCGGCAGCCAGGCCGGGAACCGCCTGCGTAGCGGCTTGCACCAGTTCGCGGGTTCGCTCCTCCACGGCCGCGGAGCCGGGAGAGAGCTTGTGGAGCCCGGTCAGCGCCGCCTGCTGGTGCTGACGCTCTGCCGTGTCCGTGAGGTCCCGGATCTGATGGACCAACTGCGGGGTGTAGGCAAACTCAACGAGATCCGCCATCCATCCGGCTTCGAGCGCACGGGACTCCTCGGCACCGGTGGTGTCCGTGAGGCCGCGCAGATCGGCGAACACACCATGGTCGACCGTCACCACGAGGAGCGCGTCGCTCTCCATCTCCGTGAACAGGTCCGGATGGCCGAGGTCCAGCCACCAGCCGTCCAAGATCTCCCCGTCACGACCACGCCCACGGACCTCACCGTCCGGAACGAAGCCCAGACTCCTCCACATCCCGCTCAGGTCATAGTCCCGACGGCACTTGGCCTTGATCCCAAGGCGTTGTGGATACCGCTCCTTGATGCCCTCCACCAGACGGCCCGCAATTCCCCGCCCCCGTTCCTCCTCAGCCACACACAGGTGCGCGAGTCGGATACGCGCGCTCCTCTTCGGCAGCCCGAACAGCGCGTAGCCGATCACTTCGCCGGCCTCGACCGCGACCAGAAGGCCACCGTCCTCAGCTGCCTTCTCATAGGCAGGAGGCGTCAGAAGCCCCAGCGTCTTCGTGTACCGGTCCCCCAGGGCTATGGCCTTAACGATCAACTCTTCTTGCGCGGGCGAAACGGACACCAGCTTGATCGCCATTACTACCCCCTCCAGCTGTGGCTGATCGCGACCGGCCACAACTCCCCTGTCACTGCATACAGGGAGAAGCTGATCTCAGTTGCTGCCATCCCTCAAGGGGGCACGAGGGGCGCACGGTGCTGCGGAGACCGTCGCCTGCCTCCAGAGTCCGGCCGATGGAACCGTCCCGCCGGACTCGTAGCCCCGATACCGGTCCGCCTAATTGGCTTCCGACCGATCGGCACCCGCCTCACGCAAGCGCTCGCGCACTTCAGTGTCGATCCCCTGGGCCAGCCTCCGCTGATGCTTGACCGTCGAGTGCTGGTAGATGAGCTGGGCGCGCTCCGAGGACTGGCCGGCGCGCACCATGAGGTCCTTCAGCTTGGCGCCGGTGTCGGCGGCGAGGGTGTTACCGGTGTGCCGGAGGTCGTAGAAGCGGAAGTTGTCGGGCAGCCCCACCTTCGTCCTGGCCTTGCGCCACTTCCGTCCGAACGTCGAGCGGCGGAATGGAGCGCCCTTCTCCCCGACGAAGAGGAGACCATCCGGCTCCTTCTCGGCGAACCACTGCACGTGGCGTCGCAGCTCGGGCAGGAGGAAGTCGGGCAAGTAAACGGTGCGCTTGCCCGCTCGGGACTTGGGATCGCCGGTGACCCTCCTGCCGTTGGTCAGCTCCGGTGACGCATGCGTGATCCGCAGGGAGCATTCGTCGAGATCGACACTGCGGCGGCGCAGTTCAGCCAGCTCCTCGGGGCGAAGCGAGGCGAAGGCACCGAGCAGGACCATCAGGCGCCAGCGCGGACCCATGGCGTCGGCGAGGTCGAAGACCTGCTCCACGGTGGCGGTCGGCCGCTCGTCGGCTTCCTCCCGACCGGCGCCCTTGATCCGGCACGGGTTGGTCCGCAGGAGGTCGTCATCGACCGCGGTCTGCAGGATGGCCTTCAGCAGCCGGTACGACTTGGCGACCGTCGTGGCACCCGTTGCCTTGAGCCGCTCGGCTCGCCAGGTGCGGACGGAAGGCGGTGTGATCTCGTCCAGGTCCTTGCTGCCGAAGACCGGCAGGAGGTGCAGGCGTAGCAGGCCGTCGTAGCGGTCGACCGTGGTCGGGGCCAGACCGCGCTCCTCCATCCAGCGAAGGGCGTACTTCTCGAAGTTGATCGCGCCGGCGTCCGGGTCACGCCAGTGGTCACGCTCGATGTCGGCGCGGACCAGGTTCAGCCAGTCCTGCGCGTCGGTCTTCGTGTCGAAGGTCTCGGGGGCCTTGTGGCGCTGCCCGTCCGGGCCCAGGTAGCGGGCCTGCCATCGACCGGACGGGAGCTTGCGTACGGTACCGAACTCCCGACGACGCTGGAGCTTGCGTGTCGGCATCAGGCGGCCCGCCCGTACCGAGTGCGGGTGCGCCGGGTCGGCTCGACCGTGCGCGCCTCGATGTACTCGGTGACGGCACTCTCGGGGACGCGCACGGGACGTCCGAGCTTGACGTAGCGAATGCGGCGCTCGGCGATCAGACGGCGAACGAAGCGTTCGCCGGTACCGAGCTGTTCGGCGGCTTCGGCCACCGTCAGGAGGCGGTCAGCCATGGGCGACCGCCCCCTTTCGGCTGTGCTGCTGAGTGCAACGGGCCGGGGCTATTGCGAGTCGGTGCAACGGTGAGACTTCCTTACCGAGGTCGAAACTGGAGCGGGCACGGCGGACCGGTGGTGGCTTCAACAGGTCGCGGAGTCCTGGAGCAGGGCGCGGGCCGGGACGCGAAGTGCCTGCGCGAGGGTGAGCAGGTCGTCGACGTCGCAGCGGCGCTGAGCGCGTTCGATGCGGGACAGCATCGTGTTGGACATTGGCCGGCCAAGGGCGGTGACGCGAGCGGCCAGCTCTCGCTGGGAGAGGCCGCGCTCGGTGCGGAGAATTTCGATCGTGCGGGCGGCCCTTATCCCGGCTGCGCCGATTTCCAGTGAACGTGCTGCCATGACTCCAATTCTCGGCTGTGTTCGCCGGTTTGGTTAACCGGCGATCGTCGGCTATGTTGCGCCGCCGTGCGTTTGGCAGGCGGGTGGCCATTTCGTCGATGGGTTCCCTGTGACGGCGGCCCGAGCAGTGCTCGACAGCGTCTCTGACGTGGGGTGTTGTGTTGTAGCTTCGCCACTCACCGGACGTCAACGCCTTGCCGGTGTGATCCTTCTGGCTTGACGCCCAGAACAACTATTTGGTCAACCGCCGATCGTGACCTACCGTTTTCACGCCGCCCTCGCCGCCCCGATTCCCGACGGCCTTTCTGCCGACAGAGATTCGACAGGTCAGGGCTGGACTTGTGCCGCTCGGGTGTGGCTATGTTGACGACACCCCCGGAAAGCGCGACCGGCTCTCAGCCAGCCTCGCGTCCACGGCCGGCCAACTCCCCCGCCTTTGCCGTCACGACCGACGGTGAGCCATGGGTGCCCGCCCATCGGCCACCGAGTGAGGAACACTCCGCTCTTGGCACGGATCCGCACCATCAAGCCCGAAGCCTTCGTCTCCGAATCCCTCGCCGTCGTCACCCTGACCGCCGAGCGCACCTTCTTCGGCCTGCTCACTCAGGCCGACGACCAAGGCCGCTATCGCGACCACGCGGCGATCATCGCCGGTCAGCTGTGGGTTCTGCGTCCGGAGCACACTCCCGCCGAGGTCGAGAAGGATCTCGCCCAGCTGGCCGACGCCGGCCTGGTCTGCCGGTACAAGGGCTCGGACGACAAGCGCTACCTGCACATCGTCACGTGGCACAAGCACCAGAAGATCAACCGGGCCAGCAAGAGCCGCATCCCGGCCTGCCCTCGCCACAACGATCCGAACGGTGCCCCGGGCGGCACCAAGACTGTCGAGGCCGTGGCACCCGCGCCGTCCGTAACGCACGGAGCCGTCGCGGACCATGCGCCGAACCCTCACGGAGGTGACAGTGAAGGGGCACGGAACCCGCACGATCCCTCGAACCAAACGGAAACCACCAACAAAACCGCAGGTCAGGAGGCAGTCAGTGAGCCCTCACCTGAACCTCATGGACTCGTGCTTGAGGCCGCGGTGACACCTCACGGTCCGGATCTAGGACCTAGGATCATGGATCTAGGATCTACCCCTTCGGGGGGCGCAAGCGCCCCCGCGGCCAGCACCGTCTCGGCCAAGCAGCTCATCGCCGAATACAGCGCGGCATGCGCCCACCGCCCGCCCCAGGACGTCCTGGGCCATCTCGGCCGAGAGGTGCGCAAGCTGCTCGCCGAAGGCATCGCTCCCGACCACATCAGGGCAGGGCTCGTCCTCCACAGGACCAAGGGCAAGCACCCCAGCATCCTGCCGAGCCTGGTGCACGAGGCCATGAACGCCGCCCTCGCCCAGCCCGTCATCCACAGGCCGTGGACAAACCCCGCCGACGCCGAAGCCGCCTACGGAGAACAGCTCTGACCTCCACCCTCACCCGCGAACCCCAGCCCGTCGGCCTGCTCGCCGACCGTCTGAACGGCATACTGGCGGGCCGCGGCATCGACCCCGGCGCCGTAGCCACGGAGCCGCCCGCCGAACCCGTCACCGCCTTGGAGCTGGCCGACGCCCGCATCCCGGCCCGCTACCGCCGCGCCCTCGCCGACCACCCTCAGATCATCACCTGGGCCGACCACATCGCCCATGCCGGACGCCCCGGCCCCAGTGGGCCCGGCATCGCCGAGGGTCCCTCCCTGCTGATCGCCGGCCCCACCGGCACGGGCAAGACGCATCAGGCGTACGGCGCCGTCCGGGCACTCCTCACCCGCGGGGTCCGCCTGCGCTGGGAAGCCGTCACCACCGCCGACCTGTACGCCCGCCTGCGTCCCCGTGCCGGCCACGACGCCGA
The DNA here is from genome assembly GCF_984686075.1 of Streptomyces speibonae. NCBI lineage: Bacteria > Bacillati > Actinomycetota > Actinomycetes > Kitasatosporales > Streptomycetaceae > Streptomyces > Streptomyces speibonae. The sequence continues at coordinate 3,954,598 of NZ_OZ480260.1, forward strand.
ACGCGACCTGCAGACCCTGGCCCGCAGCCCACTGCTGCTCCTGGACGACCTCGGTGCGGCCAAGACCAGCGAGTGGACCGAGGAGCTGACCTACCGGCTCATCAACCACCGGTACGAGCACATGCTCCCCACCCTCATCACGACCAACCTCCCCACCGCCGAGCTGCGCACCACCCTCGGTGACCGCGTCGCTTCCCGCCTCGCGGAGATGACCGACCGCGTCATCCTCAAGGGCCCTGACAGACGACGTCACCGCTCCCCCTGACGATGGAGGAAGAAGACCGGACGACGGAAGGGCAGTCTGCGAGCGCGCGTCCTTTCACCAGGAGGACCGGCCGCGTGCCGCGTCGAGGACCGAGCGAGGGTGTCGGGGACCAGTCCTCAATGGCCGGGGACCGGATGGCACATGCGAGGACCGAGCATCCCGGTCCCGGGACCGTGGCCGCCCGAGGTGGGGACCGGTCCTCACCAGACATCGGGGACCGGTCCCGTACGTCTCGGGGACCGGTCCCCGACGGTCCCGTCGGACACGAAAACGGTCTCCTGGCAAAGCAGCAGGTCACAGCCCCCAGGTGGGCGGAAACAACGGTCCTGCACCGCGAATGACAGTCAATCGTGAGGGAGGACCGAGCCCTGCCGGGTCCCGGTCCTGCCGAGGACCGAAGACCCGCACAACGCGGTCCGCGGTCCCCAAGCGTGATGCGCAGAGGAAGAGAGGACCGGTCCTCGCGGACCGCTCCAACCTGGAGCCCACCCCACACGGTCCCGTAACGAGCCCGCCCGGTGCCAGCCGCGCACGGCCGCCGCTACGGGTTCTCACCGTGGAACACCCACCCAGAAAAGCGACCCATGCACCAACCACATCAGCACACTCCTGACGACGTGCGTCAGGGGGCCACCATCTCAGCCTCCGACGGGTCGGGTAGCCGGAGCCCATCGCTGGGCCCCGGCCCCCTCAGAACCGGACGTGCGCCTTTCAACGCATCCGGCTCAAGCAAGCCGCGAGGGCTCCGCAGGGCGGATACTTACGGTCCGATTTCCGTCGTTTACATGATGCTGACGGTGACAATCGGCGTGCACGAGGCTGAGGTTGGCTCGTTCATCCGTCCCGCCGTGTCTCCGGTAAACGAGGTGGTGCTTGTTGAGCACCTTCCTCGACGCCGCGAACCAATCGATCCACTCGCGCAGATTGTCCGGCTCGTATTCAGCTCCGTCGATCAGCGCCTGACGGCAGAGGGGACACACGCCCCTCTGCCGCGCCGCCAGGTACAAACTGGTCTTGTCCATAGGCGGCGGCGCTTTGATACGGCGACGCGCCCGCCAGTAGCCGGTCAGGGCCGGATCGTCCGGAGACGACGCCCCTTTGACCGCGTTATGCCGGGCGTAACGGGTCCAGGCGAACTTCTGGAGGTAGGCGCCACTGGAGTGGTCGCCGAATACCCAGTTGTCCCGCCTGGCCTTGTTGAACCGGCCGAAATAGTGGCGCTTGATCCACAGCCCCGAGCGGTTCTCGTGGCCACGTTTCGCCCACTTGTAGAGCAGCGTGAACATGTAGAAATCCATCGAGCAGAACACCCGATGCGACGCCACACCCCGGTAGTACGCCGTCCAACCCCGCACGATCGGGTTGAATTTGGCGATCACGGCCTTGGCCGGAGCGCCCCGGAGGGCGCGCATTTCGGTCCGGAGCCGTTTTCGGAGCTTGTTGCACGCCTCTTTACTCGGCCTGATGACCAGCGTCTCTCCGTGCTTCTTCACGGAGAAGCCCAGGAAGTCGAACCCCTCACCGAGGTGGACGACCCTGGTCTTCTCCTCGTTGAAGCGAAGACCTCTGGGCGCAAGCCAGTTCATCAAATCCTCTTTGACTCGGAACGCTTCTTCCTTGCTGTGGCACAGCGCCACGAAGTCGTCGGCATACCGGATCAATACGGGAGTTCCGGCGACGACGCAGAATTCACGCCCTCTGCGCGTGTCGCGCCTGGCTCCCGCGGCCTCTTCCATCCCGTGCAGTGCGACGTTCAGCAGCAGCGGGCTGATGACACCGCCCTGAGGAGTACCCTCCTCGGTCGGCGTCCAGCGTCCACCTTCCATCACGCCGGCCCGCAGCCATGCCCGGATCAGGTCCCTGGCGGGGAACTGACCGATCATGGCGGTCAGGTGGTCGTGACTGATGCGGTCGAACGCGCCCTCCAGGTCCGCGTCCAGCGCCCACAGGCGCTTGGCCAGCCTGCCCCTGCCGAAGGAGCGGATGGCCGCGATCGCGTCCTGACAGCCGCGCCCGGGCCGGAAACCATACGATTTCGGCTTGAACCGCGCCTCCCACTCGGGTTCCAGCGCGTTCTTCACGCGGGCCTGGAGCACACGGTCACGGATGACCGGGATACCGAGCGGGCGCTGCTTCCCGTTCGCCTTGGGGATGTACACGCGCCGGACCGGCTGGGCCTTCCACGGGGTGTGCGTCCGGTGGCTCTCAGCCGCCAGCCAGGCCCTCCCCGCAGGGGTGAGGGCCGTTTCCCCGTCGATTCCAGCCGTCCGGCGACCCTTGCTCTGCTGGGTCACCCGCTTCACGCTCACCAGCGTGTTGCTGCGGCTTCTCAGCATGAGCTTTTGCAAGTTACGGACCCGCTTGAGGTCCCCGTCCTGCGTCGCCTTGAAGATCCGCCGCCTCAGCCGCCGTACGTTCTCCTCGCACTCGGCCCAGTCGATGCTGTGCCACGCGAGTTTCCCGCCCTCCGGTCCGTTCGCCTCGGACGCGCGGGCAGTCGCATCTGCCGCTGTGGTACTCAAGCACGCCTCCGGCATCCAACTTGTCCTTCGGTTCCGGCGCCTTTGCATTGGGGCTTCAAAGGCTCACCTGATCCACGTGGGCGCCCTTTCGGGCCGGGCCACCAGGGCCCGTATCCGGCGGGTTATGGCGGACAGCGGGTGGAGAGCCACCGCCCGTTTTCCCCTGACCTTTCGGCCTACCGGCCTTCGCTTCTTGGATCATCCTGTTCCTGCTGGGGAGTTGGGCCTCCCTTGCGGTCGGCTTACCGGTCATTCCGGACCCCATCAGGGTTTCCGTGTTCCGCACGCAGAAGATGCGGCTGGGGTGGGCGCCCCCTCTACCCCGTGGCCAGCGGTGTCCCACTACCGGTGTTGCTTGCACCGGAAGCCGCCTGTGCCTTGCAGCACCGGGCCCGACCCTGCCGAGAACCAGCCATCGCAGGGGTTCCATATGACGAGGCATTAACCAGGGGTTCACGCGTGTTCGCCCGTCCAGCCTTCCCCTTACCTGTGGCCCCTCGATGGCCGAGGCGCCCTTGGGCGTGAACGCTCAGCTTCACACCCCGCCGTTACCAGCGACGCATGTGAGCGCGGGGACGGAAATCGGGACACTAATCCGGAGGAAATCTCTTGTCTGAATCTCTCCACGAGACGGACCTCACTTCTCAGCGTGCGGCCTCACGTCGCACAGCAAGTTGGTGCAAGAGCATTGCTCCCGACGGGAGCAATGCTCTTGCGTCTCCCGCCCCGAGAGCGGCGGGCCCGGAAGCGACCGAGGACGGATCGCAAACCGGCGGGGAAGAGCTACACGCGAACCACAGCATCGACTGCGCGCGCACCTCTCCGTCGCAGCCCCGCATACAGCAGCGCGAACGCCTGCGCGACGAGAACAAGCGCCTGCACCAGCCCAGCTGCCGCATGAACGACGCCGAGTACCAACTGCTCGCCCGAGCAGCCGCCACGTGCCACATGAGCATCGCCGGCTTCCTCGCCCGCTCCACTCTCGACGCCGCCCACGACCTCGGCCGTACCGCCGCGGACATCGCAGGCGAGCGAGAGATGCTGCACGAGCTGTTCGCGCTGCGGCGCCACCTCGGGCAACTCGGCAACAACCTCAACCAGGTCGCCAAGGCGCTGAACTCCGGCGCCGACGCATCGCAGGCAGAGGCGGTCCTCGCCACCGTCCAGCGCGCCGCCAAGCGCGTCGACGCCTTCACCCAGCACCACTTGGACAACAGGACAGCCGGGTGATCCCCCGCGTCCACGCAAGAGGCACGCGCACCATCGGCCTGCTCCACTACTTGTACGGGCCCGGCACGCACGAAGAGCACACAGACCCGCACCTGGTGGCCGCCTGGGACAGCCTCGCCCCTGATCCCGGGCGCGACTCCGATGCCACGTACGGCGATCTCCAGCGGCTGCTCGACCAGCCGGTCAACGCCCTGCCGAAGAACCGCCGGCCCGCCGAGCACGTATGGCATCTGTCGGTACGCGCTGCTCCTGAGGACCCGGTCCTGTCGGACGAGCAGTGGGGCGAGATTGCGCGCCGAATGGTCGCCGCCACCGGCATCGCTCCCGACGGTGACGACGCCGCCTGCCGCTGGGCAGCGATTCGGCACGCCGACGACCACATTCACATCATCGCCACCGTCGTACGTGAGGACGGCCGCCAAGCCCGTATCCGCCAGGACGGTAAGCGTTCCCAAGCGGAAGCCCGCGTGATCGAGATCGACTACGGGTTGCGCCGCCTCGCCACCGGCGATGGCACCGCAGCCCGTCGTCCGACCAGCGCCGAACGGCACAAGGCCCAGCGGGAAGGCCGGGAGCGCACAGCGCGGGAGGAACTTCGTGAGTCCGTGCGCCGGGCAGTGGCCGGTGCTGCCTCGACGGACGAGTTCTTCGACCGCCTGGCCGCCGCCGGTCTGCTGATCCGCAAGCGTCTCGCGCCCTCCGGCGATCTCCTCGGGTACAAGGTCGCCCTCCCTGATGACCGGAACAAGGACGGCGAGCCGGTCTTCTACTCAGGCTCCAAGCTGGCGCCCGACCTGTCCCTGCCCCGTGTCCGCGAACGCTGGAGCCGGCCCTCGGAGACGCCCACCGCCATCGACGGTTCATGGCCGGATCAGCCTGCACTGCCGCCCGTGACAGGCCCCGCGTTCGCGCGGCGGCGGGCCGCGGCTGCCACGTGGCAGGCCCTGCTGGTGATCGACCACGGCGACGACGGCACCGCAGCAGCCCAGATCGCCGCGACCGGAGAGGTCCTGGACGCGCTGGCCAAGACCTCCGCCGCCCACACCCGGGCCGAACTGCGCGAGGCAGCCTCCGCGTTCGAGCGCGCGAGCCGCTCCCACGTGAAGGCGGTACGCGGGCACGACCGGGGCCTGCGACAAGCCGCCCGTGATCTCGTCCACAGCGGGCCGGTCCTGGGCCGGGGCGAAGACGGCGCCTGCACGGCCATGCTCATCGACATGGCCGTCTTCGTCGTGACCGCCGCGGCAAAGTGGCACGCCAGGAAGCATCACACCCAGCAGGCCACAGCAGCCCAGCAAGCCGCCGAGCACCTCCGCGCCGCCTACCAGGCCGCCTCAGTCCAGCCCATGACCGCACTGAGCCAGCGAGGCCGGCGGCTGACTCAACGTGTTCGGCAACAGCAGGCGAACCTGCTCCACCAAGTGCTGCCGGAGCTGGCCGACCAGATCCAAGCCGAGTCCGGTTGGCCCGCCTTGGCCGCCACACTGGACGACGCCCGGAGGGCCGGCCATGACCCGGCCGCCCTGCTGACCGAAGCCACGGCACGGCGCGAACTACGCTCCGCCGGATCCATGAGCGACGTCCTCGTCTGGCGCCTGCGCCGCAGCGCTCACCTGCCCGCACTACCCGACGACCGCAACGCCACGGCCCTCCGAGCCAACCGGCACACCTCGCACTCGGCGCCCACCACGCAGTCGGTGCCCGGCCCGACAGGGAATGATCCCCGCCGTGGGCGCTGACGACCGCGTCCTGATCACCTGTACCGGGCCACGGTGTACGCGGTAGGCCCGTGCAAGGTGCCTGCTCCGATCCCGTCGGTGATCTGGAGGACGTCGAAGCCGGCGAGCGTCGCGTACAGCTCCAGCTCACGCGGCCCGAGAACACGCCGACGGATCACGTCCCGTGTTTCTTCACCAGAGTTGAACACCCACTGCCGACGCATGGTGTTCATCTGGGTCCGCAGGTCCCACTCATAGCTGATGGTCACGTGGGCCGTGCCCGATCCGGTCTCGACCTCTGCTTCCTGCGGCTCATCACGCTCGATCGGCGCTACGGAACAGCAGAGTACAAGGAGCGTCCCGGGACGGGCGTGCGCTGCGAAGGTCCGGAAGACCGCCTGGATGTCCTGGTTGTCGTGCACGTAGGAGAGGGAGTTTCCCAGGCAGGTCAGCACGTCAGCGGTATGGTCGAGTCGGATGGTGCGCATGTCGCCGAGGCGGATGTCGAGGCCGGGCCGTGTGCGGCGGGCGTAGTCGACCAGGCCGGGCTGGAACTCGACACCGATGCAGTCGAAGTGGCGGGCCAGCAGCTCCAGGTCTCTCCCGGTTCCGCAGCCCAGATCCAGCAGAGTGCGGGCGTCCGGGCGGTGCCGATGGACGAGCGCCCGACAGCTGCTCGCGCTGGTGCTGTCAGACTGCACTCTGTCGTACAGGGCGGGGTCTCGGTAGAAGAGGTTGGAGGCTGCCAGGTGTCTGATTTCGGCGATGTCCAGGCCGCTCATGCGAGGCTCCGCAGTCCGACTTCCAGGGCGAGTGTGTCGCACAGCAGGTCGGGCACCGCGGGAGTCCGCTCGGCGTGGTCGCGGGCCCGGCTGAGGGCGTCGGCATCAACGTAGCCGAGATCGATCAGCAGGGAATCGGTCAGCATCTCGTCCAGGAGAGGGAGCCCGTAGGTGCGCAGTCCCGACTCCATGACCGCGAGGAAGTTCTCCGGCTCGGTCGGAGCCGCGACGGACTCGGGCAGACCCGTCCGCCGAAGTCGGTCGCGGAACATCCTCTTGTCGCGTTTGTACTCGTACGGCAGCTGTTCCATGAAGCGGATCATCCGGGGGTGGACGAGCGGGGCCACCGGCCAGATACCGAGTCTCACGTACGCCGGATTGTGCAGGCCGAATGCCATGAGCGTCGGCACAGGCAGGACCGGGATGGGAGCGAGGTTCTCGTTCACCTGGGCCAGCGCCGCGGTGGCCTTGTCGCCGAGCCATGGCACCGGCTCCATCGGCGGGAGTCCGGCTTCCGTACGCGAGTGGTGGGCGTTGACCTCGTCCCCGCCGCCACCTGTGAAGATCAGCTCGCAGCCGTGTGCGGCCACGTGCCCGCGCACGACGTCGAACGCTTCCTGGTAGAAGGCGCCTGCCGGATCGTGCGGCCGTCTGCGTTCCCTCACGCCACCAGGCACGAAGGGCGGGTGCTGCATCGCCGGCACGGCGGTGTCCCGCAACCCCAGGTGATCCACCAGTGAGCGGCGCCGGTCTCGCTGGAGCTGGCCGATCCGGCCGCCCATGAGCAGCCCCATGGTGTGCACGGAGCCGAATCCGGCCGCGACGGCGGACAGTGCCACGTTGGCCGAGTCCGCTCCGCCTGACACCTCGACGCCGACGCGGCCGGCCGTCGATCGCCACTCGGCCACGGCCTCGGTGAGCAGTGCGTCGAACACGGTCACGGGGTCCACTCCGCTACGGAGGCTGCGGGGTTCCAGGACGTGTTGGGCGGGCTCGGGGTAGAGGATGGAGAGCCCTGCCGGCGTGAAGACCGCGGTAGCGCGTTCGGTGAGTCGGTACACGCCGTCGAAGAGGGTGTCGGTGCTGTAGCGGTGTTGGCGGCTCAAGGTGCGGGCGACCGCTCGTGGATTGAGCTGGTCAGGTCGCAGGTGCGGCCGGAGGTCGACGATGTCCCAGGACCCGAAGATCTCGTCGCCGACAGCTGTGAGGTACAGCGGGACGGTACCCAGCATTCCCGCCGAGACCTGGATCTCGTCGGGCCGGACGAGCAGCGACGTGTAGTCGGCTTCACCGTCTCTGTCTTCCCGCACCAGCACACAGACGCTCGATCCGTCGCCCGGTATGAGGTCCGCGACCAGGACGGTTGCGTGAGCGGGTCGGATCCAGCTCTCCCCCTTGACCCAGCGGTCTGTGTCCCATCGCCAGCCGGCGTCCCGGGTGTCTGCCAGTCGCACACGAAACGAGAGCACTCCGCTCCCCTCCTCTACGGAGCGGCGGAGCAGGACGCCAGGCCCTGCTCCGCCGCGTTCACCGGCCGGTCAGCTGCAGTGGTCGCCGTTGTTGTCGCCGCCGCCGGGCATCTTGTCGAGCAGCGCCGCGTCCATGCTGGGGACGCCGGTGACCAGGTCTCCCGTGAAGAGTTCGTCGATGATCATGGCTGTTCCTTCCTCCTGCGGAGTGGGTGGACGGGCCCCGCGAGCTGCGGAGCCCGGACCCGTCCCTGCCGCCGGCGTTCACGGCGAACTGGACGGGAGCTCGTTGGGTGGGGGCCCGCTCTGGCCGAGGGGAGAGAGCGGCTGAGCCCTTCCCCGGTGGGGACCGGGTCTTCCCGAGGGCTCGCTCGGCCAGAGCGGGAGTCGGTAGGTCCGGAGTGGACCGGTGGTCTCTCTCAGTCGGGGGCGAGGTGCCACAGAGCCCAGGCGACCGGGGTAGTAGAGACGATGATCAGGGCCGACGGCAGCCACTGCCGCCAGCCATAGGGGCGACCTCGCCTGCTGCGCCGCCGGCTCACCATCCCCGGGACACCGCCACCACGATCGATCCCCCGAGCACCATGACGCACGCGATGTACATGACCTGAGCCGTGACCTGGCCTTTCACCGCGCGCCCTGGTCCTTGCCACACTGTTGCCCCACGGTCGGCGCGAGGCCAGGTCGGCCGACGAAGACGCGTCGTGCTCGTTCCTGGTCGGGCAGGGTGGCGCCGATCCGGCACACCGGCGGCTCGGCCGGGGTTTGGTCAGCCATCGTTCTGGTCCTTCTTCCGGGTCGCGCGGTAGACGTCGGCGAAGCGTCTGGTCAGCGCGCCGACGTCGCGCATGTACTGGTAGGCGATGAAGTGGGGGGACTGCTCCGTCGGCCGACGCGTCAGGTCGAGGACCCGGTAGCCCTCCCGGAACAGCGCCTGGACGGCCGGGTCCTCGTCAAAGCCGAGTTCCTCGGCCATCAGCACTCTCAGGTGGCTGACCAGGTCTCGGGTCGTGGCGTCGATCACCGGGCGCTCGGGCATCGACAGCCGGATGGCCAGCGCTGTCTCCACGGCCTCGTCGACCGCCTCCAGGACAATCGACGCTCCAGCCACCTCGGACGACGTGACGCTTCCTGCTGCCATGTCCGCACCCCTTCTCCGGCCTCCACCGTTGTCGTTTCTGACAACGTCCAGAAAAGCGGCTCGCGTTGGCGCAGACCACGGCATCCACGGGCCAGTCCTGGGACACTTCTGGGACAGCCCGGTGCCGTCGGGTTAGACGCGGGTTGATGCGTGGAAAGGGGGCGGCATGGGGCTTGCGGAGAGGCGCAGGGCGCTGGGCTACAGTCAGGAAGAGCTCGCGCACGCCCTCGGCGTGGACCGACGAACCGTCGGCCGCTGGGAAGGCCGCACCACCACGCCGCAGCCGCCGCTGAGACCACGGCTGGCCGAGCTGCTCCACCTCGACCTTGACGAACTCGACGCGTTGGTGGGACAGCCACAAGCAGTCCGACCGGAGTCGGCAGGGCCGCCGCCTCGCGACCACCATGGCTCAGGGGACCTCGACGACATGATCCGACGCCAGTTCCTGCGCGCCATCACCGTCACCAGTGCCCTGGTGGCCCTGCCCCCCGATGAGGGCGCAGCCCTCGCGGAGGGCGCGCTGCGCGGGATGTCCGATGACTTCCTGCGCATGAACGGACACCTGTGGCAGGTCTACCAACTCGCCCGCGCCAAGCGTTCCGTCTACCCGGTCGTCCGCGACCAGCTCACCGCCCTGAACGAGACCCTCGGCGGACGGCCCGAGGTCGAAGCACAGGCCCTGTGCGGCGCGGCCGGTGACCTCTTCCAGCTCGCCGGAGAACTGGCCTTCGACGGCAACCGCTACACCGACGCCGCCGCCTCCTACACGCTCGCCGCCTCTGCCAGCCAGGAGGCGAAGTCCTACGACCTGTGGGCGTGTGCCCTCGTCCGCCACGCCTACGTCGATCTGTACGAACGCCGGTACGCCGACGCGGTCGGCGCGCTGTCGGCCGCAGAGAAGGTGGCAAGGCGCGGGGACGGTTCCCTGTCCACCCGCTACTGGGTCGCTGCCGTCCAGGCCGAGGCGTACGCCGGCCTCGGCGACCTCTCCGCCTGCGAACGCGCCTTGGACGAGGCGGAGAAGGTGACCGGCCTGAGCGGGGCGGCCCACAACGGTGGCTGGCTGCGTTTCGACGGCTCCCGCCTCGCAGAAGAGCGTGGCGCGCGCTACCTCCAGCTCGGTCGCCTCGACCTCGCCGAGAAGGCACTCAGCAGCGCGCTCAGCCAGGACATCCTCGCTTCCGGCCAGTCCTTCCGCCGACGCGGTGCGGTCCTGACCGACCTCGCGGCCGTCGGCGCCCGGCGCCAGGACCCCGACCAAGTAATCGCCTACGGCGGGGAGGCGCTGCGACTCGCCCGCACGACCTCCTCGGGTTACGTCGCCCGTAAGCTTCTGGGGTTACGAACCGACCTCGGCCCGCTCACCCGCGACGCTCGTGTGGCGGAGCTGGGCGCCGAGATCGACGCACTGTGCACGACGTGACGAGAGGGGAAGGCATGTCGCAGTCCGAGGGCGCCCGACTGTTCCGCGAGGCTTGGATCACCGGAGTGCGCAAGCACTTCCCCGGCGAGCCCAAGCCCGGTTACGTCACCCCCTGGGAAGAGACACCCGAGTGGGAGCGCCAGGCCGCCGGCGCCGTCCACGACCAGGTGCGCCAGTTCCTCGACCTCAGCGACCGCCACGCCTCCCGCCTCACCCGCGAGCAGAAGAGCCGCTTTGTCGCCACCTGCTGGACCGCGCAGATGTACAAGCACTTCGAGAACCCGAAGCCGGGCTATGTCGCCGACTGGGCTGCCCTGCCCGACTGGCAGAAGGAGACCGACGCGGACATCTTCGAGGCGATCGAGGACGCTCTGAAGTAGTCGCACGGGACTGCCATTCAAGTCGGCCTGCGCAACCGCCGGGCTTCCTACGGCGTCGATCGGCCCTCCCTTCGCGGCTCGTTTCCGACCGCCGCGTCACGGTTCAGCTCCTGTGGGACCGGCGCGGCGAGGGGGCCGGACAGCGGGCGGATCCTGCTGAGCATGCGCGCGGCTCCGAACTGTTCTGCGGGGTTTCTGGTTGTCCCTTTTCGGGACGGGCGTCATGTCCCGACTCGGGACAAACCTCTTGTCCCGACTCGGGACGGGCTTCCTCCCCCACGACCGCCGAGGCTTTGACTGTCACCATCGTGGCCAGCCCGTCAGCCGCTGCAACACCGTCGTAGCCGTAAACAGTGTGCTCGCCGTCCTGACGGTCGGCGACGACGCCTTCATCGAGCAGCATCCCGGGGATCCCGCCACCTGCTGGCCTCGCCGTCCTCGTCACGGTCCTGGCCGCGTCCGTGGTCCTGAGCATCCGACGCCCGTGCCCGGGCGGAGCTGCGCTCCTCGCGGACCGGGGCGAGGACGGCGCTGAGTACGGCTCGCCGGAGACGAGCCGACCAACCGCCCGGGAGACACTGCGTCTGGACAGACAGCGGGATGACGACTGCCCCTGGTCCGGACATACCTGGCTGGCCCGTGGGCCGTGCCCGCGCGGTGTGCGCCGACTGCCCCGGTGCCGTGCGAGCAGGGCCGCGTCGGAGCACCATCGACGGGAAGGCAGCCACTGGAGGGTCCGTGCGCGATGCGGTGGGTGATGACGTGGGGCCGTGGCCGGCGGACGAACCGGGTTTCTGGCGGCAGGTCGTCGAGCGGCTGGGCACGGCGGTGCTGGTGCTGGACACAGCCGGACGGGTGATCGCCGCGAACCCGGCGGCCGAGCGGCTGCTGGGCCGCACCGCCGCCGCGATGCGGGGCGCCGACGCACACGATCTGCTGCACCGGGACGCGGACGGCAACAAGGTGCCGCGAGACCGGTGCCCACTGCTCCACGCGCTGGCCGAGGGGCAGGGGGCGCGAGGGGAGGGCGGCACGTATCTGCGCGGTGACGGTCGTCTGCTGGCTGTCTCCTGGTCCGCGTCCCCCTTGACGGAGGACGGCTCCGTGCAAGGCATGGCATTGCTGTTCACGGACGCCACGGGGGACCGCCGCGTCCATCGGGAGCGAACGGCGCGCACGCGCGCCTTGGAGGACCTCAACGAGCGGCTGTCCCTGGTCGCGGAGATCACGGACGTCCTGGGGCAGACTCTGGAGACCGACGAGGCGCTGGCCCGCCTGGTGCGGCTGCTCGTGCCCCGTCTGGCCGACTGGGCCGCGGTGGACCTGCGGACCGGTTCCGGCGAGGTCCACCGGGTGACGGTGACCGGTCCGGAGGGACGGGACGCCGGATTCCAGGGCCGGAGCGTACTCGGCGCGGAGGGAGCCGGTGAGGGGGAGGACTCGCCGCTGGGCCGTGCGCTGACCGGGGGCGAATCCGTGCTCCAGGAGCGGGTGGCTGCCGTCACCCCGGCCACCGCACATCCGCCTCTGGTGGCTCTCCACAGTGGCTTCCTGGCCGCGGTGGGTGCGCGCTCCGCCATCACGGTGCCGCTCGGCGCCCGGGACCGGATCACCGGGGCGCTGACGGTGGTGCGCACCGACCCGGCGCATCCCTTCGACGAGGACGACCTGGCGGCAGTGAGTGACGTCGGCCGCCGGGTCGGCGTGGTCATCGACAACACCCGCCGCTACGGCCGTCAGCGCGCCGTCGCCGAGGCGATGCAGCGCAACCTGCTCGCCCCGCTGCCGCAGCACGGCCATCTCCGGCTGGCCGCCCGCTACCAGCCCGCACCTGCGGGCTCGCAGGTCGGTGGGGACTGGTACGACGCCTTCATCCTGAAGGACGGCGCGCTCGCCCTGGTCATCGGTGACGTCGTGGGCCACGACCTGACCGCGGCGGCCGGTATGGCCCAACTGCACGGCATTCTGCGTTCGCTGGCCTGGGACCACACGGGACCGCCCGGCGCCGTCGTCGACCGCCTCGACGCCGCCATGCCGGTCATCACCACCGTCCCGCTGGCCACCCTGATCCTCGCCCGCGTCGAGGGCGACCCGGACACGGGACCGTGGACGCTCCGCTGGACCAGCGCGGGGCACCCGCCCCCGCTGCTCCTCTCCCCGGACGGCACCGCATGCTTTCTTGAAGCCGGCCAGGGGCTGCTCCTCGGCACCGGATCCGTCGGCGACGCGGACCGACCGGACGCCACGCATCCCCTGAAGCCCGGCTCCACCCTGCTGCTGTACACGGACGGGCTCGTCGAGACACCGGGCAGCGACCTCGACACGGGCCTGGACCGGCTGCTCCGGCACGCCCTCACTCTCGTCCACGAACCGCTGGACAGGCTGTGCGGAAAGGTCCTCGCCCACCTGCCGCCCGGCAGCACCGACGACGTGGCTCTGCTCGCCCTGCGTGTACCGCCGCCATGAGACGTGGTGGCCGTCGGACCGGGCCGGTGCCGCGGAGGCGCCCACCATCTGCCACGCCACTGATGACCTGCTGTCACGCCGCCTTTACGCGCCGAGGAGTAGTCTGAGGAGACCGAGGGCATCAGGCACGCCGGTGGCGGACCGGCTCCACCCCGGTATCCACCGGCGTTCGTCACGCGGAAGGGTCTCCCCCTTCACCCCGCATACGCCCGCCGACTCCCTTCCCGCGAACTCGCGGCGGTCGTCGGCGTTTTCCTCCGGCAAGAGCGGCCAGGCACGACCTCCAGCACCCGGATCCACCGGCCACGTCCGGCGCTGCCCGACAGCCCGCGGACCGTCGGCCGCCGTGCCCTGCCGAACCGGCCGGCAACCACCTCGTCAGAAAGAACCCACGTGATCACCACAGTCCCCACCGCACCGTCCACCCCGCCTCCGCCCCCGCCCCTGCCCCTCGTCCGCCTGCGTCTCGCGCCACACGGCGCGCTGCCGCGCCGGATCGACGGGGTGTGGTGGCCGTACTCCCGCGATCTTCTGACACAGCTCCCGAAGATGCTCGCCGCGCTGCCGAGAGCGTGGGGCGACATCACCGGCGTCACCGTGGACGCCGCGGCCTGGTCGGCGGCACCGGGGCGCATGTTCGTCGCCAACCAGGTCGTCCGCCTGCACAAGGCCCCCGCCTCTCCGCACGCTCCGGACCGGGTCGTCCTGCTCTCCCCCGGGCTCGGCCGTTGGGATCTGCAGGTGATCCCGCCGGACGCGACGGAGGAAGCAGCCGCTCTCCTCACGGCCGCCGCCCTGGACGACCGGCGGCCCGGCGCCGACGGAGAAGCCCGGCCCCCGACCCCGACGGCGGCGGCAGGTCCCCACGGCCGTGTGGGGCCCACCGGGCGGGGCACCCGGGCCCCTCGGTGGTAGGAGCCGCCGCGGGCACGTCCATGTACGCACCCGCTCCCCGCGCCCAACTCGCCCTGGGGCCGCCCCGAGTCATCCGCCCGCTTCTGAGAGAGACGTCCTCATGACCATGGCCACCACCACCGCCACGCGCTCCGACACTCCCGGCAGCGACTTCGCCCGGCTGTCGAAGAAGATCGCGGACGCCGGACTGCTGGGGCGCCGCCCCAGCTACTACACGTTACGCATCACCGCCGTGACCGGGCTCTACGCCGCCGGATGGGCCGCGTTCATCCTCGTCGGCGCCTCCTGGTGGACACTGGCGATCGCCGCGTTCCTGGCCGTGATGTACGGGCAAGTCGCCCTGGTCGCCCATGACATGGCCCACCGGCAGGTGTTCCGCCGCCGCCGGGCCAGCGAGTTGTCCGGACGGATCGCCGGCGCGTCGATCGGCATGAGCTACGGCTGGTGGCAGGACAAGCACACCCGTCACCACGCCAACCCCAACACCGAGAACCTCGACCCCGACATCGGACCCGACCTGCTCGTCTGGTCCCCGGACCAGGCCCGCGCCGCCACCGGACTGCCCCGCCTGCTCGGCCGCTGGCAGGCGTTCCTCTTCTTTCCCCTGCTCACGCTGGAGGGCTTCAACCTGCACGTGGCGAGCTGCAGGGCCATGGCCAACCGCCGGCTCAAACGCCGAGCGGTCGACGGCGCTCTGCTCCTGGGGCACTGCGCCGTCTACCTGGCCGCCCTGTTCTGGGTCCTGCCGCCCGGGATGGCGATCGCCTTCCTCGCCGTCCACCAGTGCCTGTTCGGCGTCTACCTCGGTTCGGCCTTCGCACCCAACCACAAGGGGATGCCGATCCTGACGGCCGACGACCGCCCCGACTTCCTCCGCCGCCAGGTGCTGACCTCACGCAACGTCAACGGCGGCCGGTTCACCGACCTGGCGCTCGGCGGCCTGAACCACCAGATCGAGCACCACCTGTTCCCGAGCATGCCCAGCCCCAACCTGCGCAAGGCCCGCGCCATCGTCCGGCGGTACTGCCGGGACCTGGGCGTCGACTACGCGGAAACGGGCCTGGTCGCCTCCTACCGGTTGGCACTCACCAGCCTCCACGACGCCGGCGCCCCGCTCCGACGGACCCGCGTCCCCACCTAGCGGGGCGAGACGCCGCCGTGGGTACGGCGGCGTCCAGGACGCAGCCGTCCGCGTCCGCCGTACCAGGAGCCCCGGCGCTCGCCGCCGTCGTTGGCAACCGGGGACCGTCGGCGTACCGCCGGCCCTTCGTCGGTCTTCCGGTCTGGTGCGACGACACCGCTGCGGCCGTAGTGGAAGGCGGCGCTTCTGTCCCCGTGCTGAGAGTTCAGCCGGTGGATGAGGAACGCGCCTGCCGCGATCACCGCCAGCAGCACGAACACCGTCACCAGGATGTCCATGGCCCTCACACCCTTTCCGGCCGGTCCTCCGGTGTGGCGACGGCGACTCGAAGCCATGGAGAAGTGACGGAAGCACCGGCTCCATGTCCTCCTTCGGACTCCCACACCGCTTCCCTGGTGCGGTCGGCCTCGGCGGTCACCGTCAGACGCGCGGCATCCGCCAGCAGGCTGCTCGCGGTCGCTATCCGGCGCGGGTCGCTCGCAGCGGCCATCAGCCAGGCGGCCGCGGCCGGAGGCGTCTGCGGGGGAACGACCAGCAGGTTCCAGCGGCCCACGTGGTAGGAGAGCAGCAGCAACTCGTGCTCGTCCTGCTCGAAGCGGAACCAGCCCACCTTCACCACGTGCCCGGCGACAGGCACCTTGCGCGGGACGACCGGCCACTGGGCGGGGTTCACCGTGACCCGGGTGACCCGCCCCCACAGTGGATCGAGAACGGACGCCAGGGCAGGCAGTTCGGCGGCGAGATCACGCGAGCGTGGCCACCAGGCGCCGTCCAGCAGAAGCGGTGCCGAACCGGCGGGAGCGAGCGAGAGGCGTACGGGGGACATGGGACGCCGGTCTTCGGACGTCGTCGGAGGGGAGACGGTCGCAGTCATGACGCGAACCCTGCCCCGGGCGGGCCTGAGCCGACCCGGCGTATTCGATCACCGAAAACGGCACAGACGCGAAATGTCCGTGCGCGGAGTGTTCCCGGTACCTCCAGCCTACTCTTCGCGGCGCCCGAGCAGGCCGTACGCCGGGAGCAGCCCACCCGATGAGGCCGAAGCCTCTCGTCGGGGCTCGTCGAGGAGTAGCCTGAGGACTTCGAGGGCTTTCGTGCACCGGCGCCGCCGGTCCCGTCCTCGGTCACCCAACCACCGGGCGCTCCGTCAGCCAGCGCAGGCCCGCAGTCAGGCTTCTTCCTCATGATCATGAACTCCACTCAGCTGCGTCCGCACGCGGCACCGTTCCGCTCACGTGCCGCGCGCCTCGTCCTCGGATCCGCCAGCCGTTTCGGCCGTCCGGACGGCGCTTGGTGGCCACGGACCCGCGACCTGGCACGAGAACTCGGCGAACTGGCCGACGTGATCGATCCGCTGTGGGGCCGGCTCACCCACGTGGCCGTCAATCCCCGCCACTGGCAGCCTCTCCCGCACGGCCTGGTCGTCGTCAACGGCTACGAGGTGGCGGTCGACCGATTCACCGAGGTGCTCAACCCGCACAGGATCCTGCTGCAGTCCTACACCGCGGGCCGCTGGGATCTCCTCGTGGTGCCGCCCCCGACGAGCGCGTCGTCAGCGGCCCGGCTCATGGCGGCCGTGGCGTAGCGCAGCGGTGGGTGCGTGCCCCGGACCCACACGCTCCGTGCCGGTGTCGATGAGGATCTGTTCCGCCGACGTCTGACTGCCGGCGCGCACGGCCGCGGCCATGGCCGCGCGGGCCGCGTCGGCCGCGGTGTGCGGCGGAACCACCAGCAGCGAAAAGAGATCATTGCTGCCCCGGGTGATGAGAACGGTGTCGTCTCCGACCGGGAAGGAGTCGATGCGGACGACACGACCGTCGATCGTCAGCCGCGTCGGCAGCTCGTCCCAGGCGTCGGTGTCCAGACCGACACGTGTGATCGGCCCGAGGTACTCGGACAGCGCGGAGACGAGGCCGGGCAGTTCACCGGCGATGTCGCGGGAGCGGGGCCACCACGCCCCGTCGAGCGCACCCTTCCGGTCATGCGTCGTCTCAAGCCGCACCACCGCGGTTCCAGGTCGCGAAACCGCCTGATGCACAGCGTCGGGCAGGAGCCTGCTCACCCGCGGGGGGTCGGGGTCGGACATCGCACTCGCCTGCCTACCGGGGACGGCAAACCGAAAGTCTCCTGGTTTCACGGTACTCCTCGGCCGACGACGGCCGGGATTCCACGATCATCGGGGCACTCACCGTCACCGCCGCATACGCGTAGAAGAACAAGGTCGAGCTGTGCTTCCTCCCCCACCCACCACCACCGCAGCCGCCCCGCGACAAACCCAGGCACTGCACCGCTACCTGCGTCGGCGCAATACCAACGCCCGCCACCACGACGTACTCCCCCCACCGCAAGGAACGCGCTGACCAACCGCGGACCGCAGCCCCGCGCCGAAGGCGGCAACCGCGCGTGCCGCGCAGACCCAGGGGTGGCAAGTGCGAGAGGGCAGGCCGGTAACCGGTGCACCAAATTACGGCGTCGGCGGGCGCGCGCGTGCCGTCGGCCCAGGCGACGCCGTCACGGTCGATGCGGGCGAACATGGGCGACGCTTTGAGCCGCCCGGCCTCCCGTGTCGGTGCGGCCCTCGCCGAGGGCACGGCGTCGGGCGGTGGCCGCGTCGAACAGGGCGCGGCCGTCGATGTCGTCGGCAAGGTACCGGGGCGGACGCTGGGTCACCCAGGTCAGTTCGGTGTCGTGGGCGAGGTCGGAGCGCGATCTTCGTCGTCGACCGTCACACCGGTACCGTCCACCACGCGAAGACGGGGCCGCTCAGACCGACCATGGCATCACGCTGATCGTCTACCTGAGCCTACGCAAGCGCCTCGGAGCCTCTGCGACGCCGGAACACCGATAGCGGGCAGCGCAGCATCCACCCCCTCGGCCCGCCTTGCTGCCGATACTCGACAAAACCTCGGTCCACGCACACACCAAGTCACCGATGTCCAGCAACAGCCCCCGGACCTGCCGGAGCAGAACGCGCAGGACCACAACACCCGCGACGCTTCCGAGCCCCATCCCGATCCACCACATCGGCCGCCTCCTCGCCCAGAACCCCAGGCTGCCTGCGGCGAAGATCGAAGTCTGTACCCAAAGAGACGCTTTTTGTGATCTTGGCATCCTCGGTTAGGAGTGTGCACACGCAAGTCACCGTGGCAGCAGTGCTCCCCCGCCAGGCATTCCTCATCGCCAAGTGCCCAGCGGCCCTCCGCGAAGCAGCGCCGACCAGCCTCGTGCCCACAGCGTGCCCATACGACCGGACAACAACGGTAAACAGCGGCGCGGAACAGGTAGCCGAAAGCCCGCTCCAGAATACGTAGCCGCAGGTGAGAGGTGGTCTCACCCGTGAAGCGCCCTCGCTTCCCAAGCTGAGAGCGCGAGTTCGATTCTCGTCACCCGCTCCACGAAGAAGGCCCAGGTCAGAGAACCGGGCCTTTCTGCTGTTCAGGGCGATCACTCGCGCGTGCCAGATCCGTGCCAGCACGCTCCCCGTCGGAGTGCCGGCAGATCAGCGCCGCCTTCTCGGACGACTGTCCGGCGCGGACCATGGTGCCTTGAGGGTGGCCCCGGACCGGGTGGGGAGCGTGTGCCCGGTGTGCCGGAGGTCGTGGAACCGGAAGCCCCCGGGAGTGCCGACGACCTCCCGCGCCCGCCACCACTTCCGCCCGAAGGTGCTGCGCCGGAAGCCGTGCCTCTTCTCCCTCACGGAGACCAACCCGTCCGGCCCCGACTCCAGGTGCCATCGGAGCTCCCGGTGGAGGAACGCGGGAAGAATCACAGTCCGGGTCCGGGTCCCACGCCCTTCGGACACCTCGACCGCCACCGACCAGTACGGAGGCCGGTATCGATCAGGTCCGTCGTGGGGTCAAGCGGCGCGTTCGAGCTCCTGGAAGGTCTCGCGTGCCGTGGCCAGGAACGCCGGAACGCTGGGCCGCAGCTCCGCGCGGCGCAGCCAGGTCATCGTGACCTGGGTCTGCGAGGCGCCGCCCGTCAGGGGTACCGCAGCCACCTCGCCGCGAGCGGCCGGTCCGGCCACCGCGATCTCGGGCAGCAGCGCGCAGCCCATGCCCGCGGACGCGCATCGGCACAGAGCGGCCATGCTCGCGACCTGGGTGTCGATGACGGGCGCGTCGGGTCCCAGCGTGTGGATCAGCGTGTCGAGCATGTCCCGGAAGCCGCATCCCTGCGGAGTGGCGAGGAACGACTCGCCGCGCAGGTCATGGCCGACGACCCTGGTGTAGGACGCGAGTCGGTGGTCGATGGGCGCGACCACCAACAGCCGGTCGGTGGCGAGGGGCTCGCTCGCCAGGAGCTTGTCCTGGGGCGCCTGGCCGAAGGTGAGCGCGACGTCGATCTCGCCGCGCCGGACCCAATCGTAGAGCTGGCCGCGGCCGCCCTCGCGCAGCGTGACCTGGACGCGTGGGCAGCGCCGGCGGTAGCGGGCGAGGATGGCGGGCAGCCGGTGTGCGCACAGGGTCTCCAGGCCGCCAATGGTCAACTGGCCGCCGGGCTCTTCGGCTTCGTCCGCCACGGCGGTGCGCGCTTCCTGGACGAGCAGGAGCATCCGGTCGGCGTATTCGACCAGCCGTTCACCGGCCGGAGTCAACGACAGCTTGCGGTGGGTGCGGTCGAAAAGCTTGGCGGCGAGCTCGTTCTCCAGGGCCTGGATCTGTTCGGTGACGCTGGATTGAGCGTAGTTCAGCTCCGCGGCGGCCCGCGTGAAGTTGAGGGTGCGCGCCACGGTCCGGAACGTCCGCAGGTGGCGCAGTTCCACAGCTCCCGCCCTTCTGATCGGCTCTGCCGATGGTCGTCATCGGAAGCGCCCGCTTCTGCAACCGGGTACGCACTGCAAGGATTTCAGGCATCGCCTCCTGCCTACAACCGGTCCAGGCGCTGTCTCATGCTGCCGTTATGCGGCTTTTATGCAAATACCCTCGTATTCCCTGGGAAGGACGGCCATGTCCAGCCAGTCAGCCAGTCCCCCGAACCTCTCCCGGCAGTCTCCCGGAGCCCCGCCCGGCACATCCCCCACCGGATCGAAAGGGCTTCTTCTGCTGGGGCTGTCGCTGGGTTACTTCATGGTGATGCTGGACACCACGGTGGTCACGGTGGCACTGCCCGCCATCGGAGAGGACCTGTCAGGCTCGCTCAGCGGACTGCAGTGGGTCTCCAACGGATACACGCTCACCTTCGCGGCTCTGCTGCTCACCGCCGGTGCGCTCTCCGACCGCTACGGTGGCCGGAAGGTCTTCCTGGCCGGCCTGTGGCTGTTCGCTGTCACCTCCGGTCTTTCGGCGATGGCCACGTCCATGGGCGCGCTGATCGCCCTGCGGGCCCTGCTCGGTGTGGCGGGGGCTCTGCTCCTGCCCACGTCTCTGGCGATCATCGCGCATGCCTACACCGATCCGGCGGCCCGGGCACGGGCCATGGGCGGCTGGGCCGCGATCAGCGGCACCGCGCTGGCTGCGGGACCCATGGTCGGCGGTGTCCTCACCGACACGCTCGGGTGGCAGTCCATCTTCCTGCTCAACATCCCGGTCGGACTCATCGGCATCGCCACCACAATGCAGTACGCCCCCGTCAGCATCCCCAAGCCCGCCAAGGGAGTCGACCTGCCGGGGCAGATCAGCGCCGTCCTCGCCCTCGCCGGCCTGACGTACGCGCTCGTCGAGAGCCGGCCCAAGGGCTGGGGCTCGACCGAAGTGCAGGGCGGATTCGCGGTGTTCGCGGTGGCCGGGTCGCTGTTCCTGCTCGCCGAGCGCCGCAAGGAGACCGCGGCCCACGCGCCGATGGTGCCGTTGCGGATGTTCCGCAACCGGACGTTGTCCGCATGTCTGTTCGCCGGACTCCTGGTCAACTTCGGGCTCTCGGGGGTCCTGTTCGTCCTGTCCCTCTTCTTCCAGGAGGCGCACGGTTACTCGGCCTTCACCGCGGGCCTCGCCTTCCTGCCGCTCACCCTGCCGACGGCCTTCAACCCGATCTTCACCGGCCGTCTCGTGGCCAGGATCGGCGCCCGCAAGCCCGCCATCGCCGGTTTTCTGATGATGGGCGTCGGCGTCCTGATCCAGTCCGTCTCCACAGGGGACTCCACCGCCTCGCTCGTCGCGATGTGCGTCGGCCTGCTGATCCTGGGATTCGGCGTGTCCTACTCCATTCCACCGCTGATGACGGCGGTCGTGGGGTCGGTGACCAAGGAACAGGCGGGTATCGCCTCAGGCACGCTGAACTCCGCGCGCCAGACCGGTGCGGTCCTGGGCGTGGCGGTCCTGGGCGCGGTGATCGGCGGTGCGTCGTCGGTCACCGACGGCACCCGGGTCGCGCTCGCGGTGGCCGGCCTCGTCCTGCTCGCCGGAGCGGGTGTGGTGGCTGCGTACATCGGTCGCCCCGCGAAGGACGGCGCCTGACGGGACGGGTGGAAGGAGCCGGTCGGCCGGAAGATGCCGGCCGGCGGGCAAGTGGTCCGCTCACCTTCCGCCCAGGACCAGGGCGTGAAGGGGTCGGCAGTCAGGTCGAGGTGATGGGGGGTCCTGAAACCTTCAGCCATCGGTTCGGGACGAAGAAGCGCGCGGCCGGCGCTGGCAGGTCTCACTCTTGGCCATCGACGAAGCCCGGCCGTCGGTTGGGTCCCGGGCTGTTCCCGGGCCGCCCCCAGACAGAACCGGGGATGCAGCCGCACTACAGAGCTGGGCACCTCGGATGCCGACCGCGCGTCCGTGACCCTAGCCGTAGCCACTGACAACGGCCTGCTCCCGAAAGCCGATGACCCATGAACCCGTACTCTGAGCGAATGACGCGGTTGATCCTCGCAGCAGGCGGAGGGGGTGACGCAGTCGCCGCCACCATGCTGCACGCCGCCCGCTACGGCGACGAGGACCAGGCGGTGATCCTCACGTTCGCATGGGACCGCCTCCTGATCGCCCCACTCGCGGGACCACGAGAAGCCGACAGGTTCACGGGGCTCGAACCCGTCACTCAGTCCGTCCGGTCGGTGCCGGCCGAGGCACAGCCGATCGCCCCGGCGGGCTCCACGCTTCCCCGACTCGCGGCAGAGCTCCCACACAGGCTGGCTCTGCTCGACCCGCACCACGGCGCCAAAGGCATCACCCGCCAACTCCACGAACCGGTAGCACCGGCATCGATCGATCTGTTGGACGTCGGCGGCGACATCCTCGCCCTGGACGACGAGCCCACGCTCAAGAGTCCGCTTGCCGACGCCCCGACGCCCTCCGCCTGCTGCCAGGTCAACGCCCCAGTCCGGCTCCTGGTCGCAGGCCTCGGGCTGGACGGCGAGGTCTCTCCCGGCGGCCTACGTCCCCTGCTCGGAACCCTCATCCACACCTTCACGGCCGAAAACGCGGAGACGATCGGCAGCATCCTGGAATGGCACTCCTCAGAGTACGACGTGCCTCTTCGGCGAATTGCATGACGAACAGCGATCGGCTCACGTCACCGAGTGCTTCCGTCCCTGGAGAGTTGTCGACACATACGGACTGGGCTGCGCTGGAGCACGCTTACGGAACGGCCTCCGAGGCGCCAGAGATGCTGGCCGCGCTGCTCGACGAAGACCGAAGCACCAGAACCAGGGCGCTTGACTATCTGTACGGCACCCTGCACCACCAAAACACCCTCTACGAGGCGACGGTACCCGCTGCACTGTACGTGTCCGGCATCCTGTCGGATCCGCGAACGACCAGCACCGTCGTCAAGGACCGCCACTCGAGCAATGTTCAAGACCTGTGGATCGGCCTCGGGAGGGGTGCCTCGCGGAATGCGGAGGGCGTACCTTCCCGAGTGATCGACTGATGGTCATCGAGTAGGCCCGCGTTGCAGCGCGGGTCGGGAAGGCACGCCCGTGCTCAGCGTAGTCAACGACGAGGGATCCACCGAGACCGGCTCCTTGATGGACGACATCGTCCGTGAGGGCGCCCGGCGGATGCTCGCCGCCGCCCTGGAAGCCGAAGTCAACCAGTACATAGCCGAGTTGGTCGGTCAACGCGACGAGAACGGCCGCCGCCTGGTGGTCCGCAACGGCCACCACCGCGAACGGACCGTGACCACTGCCGCCGGCCCGGTCCAGGTGCGGGCGCCCCGGGTCAACGACAAGCGTGTCGACACGGAGACGGGCGAGCGCAAGCGGTTCTCGTCGAAGATCCTGGCGCCGTGGTGTCGGAAATCCCCGAAGGTCAGCGAGGTCCTGCCCCTGCTCTACCTGCACGGACTGTCCTCGGGCGACTTCGTGCCCGCGATGGAGCAGTTCCTCGGCTCAGCGGCCGGGCTCTCGCCGGCCACGGTGACCCGGCTGACGAAGCAGTGGCAGGACGACCACGCCGCCTTCCAGGCCCGTGACCTGTCCGGATCCGACTATGTCTACGTGTGGGCCGACGGTGTCCACCCCAAGGTCCGCCTCGGCCAGGTGCACTCCTGCGTCCTGGTCCTCATGGGCGTCCGCCTGGACGGCACCAAGGAACTCATCGCGCTCGCCGAGGGCCTGCGCGAGTCGACCGAGTCGTGGGCGGACCTGCTGCGCGACTGCCGGCGGCGTGGCATGCGCGACCCCGAGCTCGTGGTCGGCGACGGTGCGATGGGCCTGTGGCGGGCGCTGGCAGAGGTGTTTCCGCAGGCCAGACAGCAGAGGTGCTGGGTTCACAAAACCCGCAACGTGATCAACGCCCTGCCGAAGTCGGCTCAGCCCGGCGCCAAGAAGGCCCTGCAGGAGATCTACAACGCCGAGGACCGCGGCCATGCCATGAAGGCGGTCAAGGACTTCGAGCGGTCCTACGTCGCGAAGTGGCCCAAGGCCGTCAAGAAGATCACCGACGACGTCGACGAACTCCTCGCGTTCTACGACTTCCCGGCGGAACACTGGGTGCACCTGCGCACAACAAATCCGATCGAGTCAACCTTCAGCACGGTGAAGCTCCGGACCAAGGTCACCCGCGGAGCAGGCAGCGCGGCCGCCGCCCTGGCGATGGTGTTCAAACTCGCCGAGTCCGCCCAGGCCCGATGGCGTGCGATCACCGCACCCCAACTCGTCGCCCTCGTCCGCGCCGGCGCCCGCTTCGAGAACGGTCACCTCATCGAACGCCCCGAGGCCGCCGCGGCCTGAACAACCCCGCTGATCCACAACTCTTGACAATTACTCCCGCCACTCCTTCCCAGGATGCATGCGCGCAGAGCTGCTGCAGTGGATCGGCTCAGTGGCGAGCGAAGTCACGGACGAGGCCGCAGCCACAAGTCAACAGTACGGATTCCCACTCGGCGACTACGCGCCGGCCGTCGGCATCATCAGGATGCGTCCTCTCCTGTTCTCAAGGACCCTCCCCTACATCACGAACCCTGATCGTCACGTACGTGAGGCAGCTCTGACGGCATGCATCCCGCTCCTCGACGATCCCCAGTTGTCGCACCATCGACCAGCTCTGGCAGCCCCGCTCCGGGAGCAGCTGGGCACCAGTGACCTCTGGCAGCATCGCGAGCGAGCCATCGACGCCCTCGACGCGTGGGGCGAGGACTCCTCCGGTATAGAGCGGCAGCGGAATCCATTCCTGTTCTGTGACTCGGATCCGTCGCCCGACGAGGCATTGGCGTGGTCCGCCGGTTCGGGTTCGAACGAGGGCTACAGCGAGGACCTGCCGTTCTGACGCTGCGGCCTCACCGCGCGCAGGCCCGGCCGGCGCCCGTACCGCGCTCACAGCATGCAGCCGCCTGATACCGGAGAAGGGGTACGTCGTGGCTGGATCGGTCGGCTCTGCGGCTTTGCGGAGCCACTTCGGAGCGAGTTGCGAAGATCGGGCCGACAACAGCCACTGCGGCCAGTCCGCGCTATACGGGCTGGGCCGTGGGCAGGATGGTCAGTTCGCTGATGTTGACGTGTCGGGGAAGAGCGGCGATGAACGCCACGGTCTCGGCGATGTCGGTGCTGCGCAGGCACTCGATGTCGTTGAGCAGACCGGTCATCAGGGCGCCGGCGTCGGGGTCGGTGACGTGGTCCGGCAGTTCGGTGTCGACCATGCCGGGCTCGATGGCGCTCACCCGCACGTTCTTCCGGCCCAGTTCGACGCGGATGAGACGGGTGAGGTGGCTGATGTAGGCCTTGGTGCCCGAGTAGATCGAGAATTTCTCCAGGATGCGGGTCGCCGCGATGGAGGAGGTGTTGATCAAGTCGGCGGGCCTTCCGCGCCCGGCGGCGGCGGTCAGGTGCGGGAGGAAAGCGGCGATCACGTTCATCACTCCCGTGACGTTGAGATCGATCTGCCGCTGCCAGTCCTCCACCTTGAGCTCGTCGATGGCGGAGATCAACTGAACGCCCGCGTTGTTGAACACCAGGTCCGCCGGACCCAGTGTGTCCGCCACCTGGTCGGCGGCCGTACGGACGGCTGCCCGGTCGGTGACGTCGACGGGTAAGTACATGACCTTTCCGCCGGCCGAGGCGACGTCGTCGGCGAGGGCGGAGAGCTTTTCCTCCCGGCGTGCGACGACGGCGACAGCGGCTCCGTGTCCGGCGAGCCCGCGTGCGGTGGCCTCACCCATTCCGCTGGAGGCGCCGGTGACCACGGCCACGCGGCCGTCGAGTGGCCGTCCGGTGAGCAGGGATGTCATGGGAAGGGCTCCCCTTTCTTTCGCGGGGTCGGGGTGATCAGGCGGCGTCGTCGCAGGCGGTGGCGGCGGACTTGTCCTGCCAGGTTGCGAGGTCGTCCTGAAGGCCGCGGATCTTGACCAGCCGGCGTTCGATCGCGTCGCGGCCCAGCGCCAGATGACCGGGGAGCTTGTCCGCGCTGGTGACCTCATGGATCAGGGCGGCGCCCTTGACGGGGTCGCCGAGCTGGGTGTGGTTGGCGGTGTCGATCCAGTCGAGGGTCGCGTGGGCGGGCGTGCCGTCGTAGTCGGGGATGCGCCGGGCCGCGGTCGCCAGGGAACTGGTGTCGAGGAAGTCGGTGCGGAAGACGCCGGGTTCCACGACCATGCTCTGGATCCCGAACGGCTCCAGTTCCACCGCGAGCGCCTCGCTGATGCCGGCCACCGCGAACTTCGAGGCGTTGTACAGGCTCACCCCGGGCTCCCCCTCGAACCCGGAGCGGGAGCCGATGTGCACGATCTTCCCCGCTCCCGCTGCTCGCATGTGGGGCAGGACGGCGCGGGTCATGTTGATCAGTCCGAAGACGTTGAGGTCGAACAGTGAACGCGCCTCGGCGTCCGTGATCTCCTCCAGGGCACCGAGCAGGCCACGGCCCGCGTTGTTGACGAGGACGTCGACCGTGCCGAAACGCTGCACGGCCGTTTCGACGGCGGCCGTGATCTCCTCACTCCGGGTGATGTCGAGGGTGACCCCGAGGACCCGGTCGGACTGCCTCAGGTCGTCCGGCAGCTTCCGCGGGTCCCGGGCGGCGGCCACGACCGTGTCACCGCCCCGGAGCGCGGCTCGGGCGATTTCCAGCCCCAGCCCGCGGGACGCACCGGTGATGAACCACGTCGGCATGGAATGCCTCCATCTCTTCCGGTTCGGACGCTGCCCCGACCGCCCCTCCGGAAGCGGGGCCAGAACAACTCCGAAACGCCAACAAGGTTGGCAGAGTGCCCTCCTGATTCAGGGACAAACTGGGTCACTCTCCCGCCGTCGGCTCTTCGGCGCATCCGCGACCCTGACGACCCACGCCTGGGCCGACGCCCGAGTACCTGGCCTCCGCCGGGAAAAGTTCGCCCGGCCGGCCGGCCGGTGTCAGCGTGGACTACTGCACGCGCCTCGAACAGGGCCGCAGCCACAGCGCCTCAGTGGAAGTGCTCTGCGGGCTCGCCACCCCCTGCATCTGAACACGCGCGAAACCCCCAGGTCACCGACCTGGGGGCTCCTGGTTGTCTGCATGCATCGCGTCCAGTCCGGCACACTCCTGCCCTGCCGCTCGTCGCCGGAGAGCCGATGGGCCGGTGGCGCTACCCCGAGGGCTACGGAACGGATTTCACCGTGCTCCGTCGAGGTGCCGGGCGATCCAGGTGGGCCACCACTGTGGCGTAGAACCGGTGCACGGCTTCATCGACACTGCGGATGAAGCCGGACTCGGCGTTGCCACGGCGGCTGCCCATGCCTTTGAAGAGGGACAGACGGAAACCGGTGATCTGTGTGCCGTTCTTCGGCAGCATGTCCGCCGGCTCCGGGCGCCGGACACGTGGGGGCGCGGTACGGGCGCTTGACACGACCTTCCATCGGGCGCGACCGGGCGACGCCGAGCAGTACGGATGGGACCAGGCGGCGGCCGCTGGACTCATCGCCACCTGCCCCGTCACCGAGCTGGAGTTCTGCTACAGCGCGCGTTCCGCCGCCGACCGCGCACGGGGCATCGAGGACCTCCGCCTGCTCTTCGGCTGGGTGCCGGTCGATGACCGCGCCTACGATCGCGCCTGGCGGGTCCAGGACCTGCTCACCCAGCGCGGAGAGCATCGCAGAGCCGGAGCCGTCGATCTCGTGGTGGCTGCCACGGCCGAGTTGCAGGGCGTGACGCTGCTGCACCGCGACCGGGACTTCGCATCCATCGCCGCCGTCACCGGCCAGGCCCTCCAGGGAGGAAGCCGCGACCGTCGGCCCAGCACCGTAAATCGGGTGCCGACACGCCCTCCGCGTACACCCCGGGCACCCCGGGGACGCAACCGTTCCTGCCGGAACCGGACGTGTACGTGACGGCCGGGGACCCGGTGACCCCGTGCTCATGCTCCCTGTCGCTCGGGCCACACCGACATGGCGAGTTCGGCCACCCGCTCCAGTTGCGCCGCGCTCGCACCGTCCCGCGCCTGTTGCGACATGCCCTGGATGACGGCCGCGAAGTAGACGGCCAGGGCGTGTGGTTCGGCGCCTCCGGGAAGTGACCCCGTCCTCTCGGCGGCGGTCAGCCGCTTCTCGAAGACACGGATGTTCCCCACCCTGCGTTCGCGCAGGTCCTGCTCGACAGTGGCGTTCTGCGGCGAGCAGTTGATCGCGGCCGTGACGACCAGACAGCCCGCCGGGTGGTGGGGATCGGTGTACGTCGCCGCCGCCTCGCGCAGCATTCTGGCGAACCCGGCGCGGGCGTCGCTCTCCTCCTCCAGCGCCCTGCCCATGAAGGAGCCGAAGGTTTCGCCGTAGCGGTCGACGACCTCGGTGAAGAGTGTGCGCTTGTCGCCGAAGGCCGCGTACAGGCTGGGCGGAGAGATCCCCAGGGCCCGGGTCAGGTCGGCGATGGACGTGCCCTCGTAGCCGTGCTCCCAGAACAGCCGCGTGGCCTGCGCGAGCGCCGCCTCACGGTCGAAACCACGCGGCCGTCCCCGCTTCGCCACCGTCATACGAGAATTTTACAGCGATCGCTAAGTATTCCTTGTACCCTCATTCCATAGCCATCGCTACAGAAAGGAAGGCCATGCCTTCACTCATGGGCAGGACGGCTCTGGTGACCGGCGGCAGCCGCGGCATCGGGCGGGCCACCGCGGAGCGGCTCGGCAGGGAGGGCGCCCTCGTGGCCGTGCACTACGGGCGCGACGCCGCTGCCGCCGAAGAGGTGGTGGGGGCGATCCGGGCGGCGGGCGGCGCGGCGTTCGCCGTACGGGCCGAGCTGGGGGCGAGGGGTGATGTGGAGGCCCTGTGGGCCGAGTTCGACCGCCAGGCCGCGGAGCACGGTGACGGCACCGGGCTCGACATCCTGGTGAACAATGCCGGCATCACACGCCGCGGCCAGATCGAGGAGACCACGGCCGAGGCCTTCGACGAGATGTTCGCCGTCAACGTGCGCGCCCCGTTCTTCCTGGTCCAGCAGGGGCTCAAGCGACTGCGGGACGGCGGCCGGATCATCAACATCTCGTCCGGTGCGACGCGTATCGCGCTGACCGAGATCATCGCGTACAGCATGACCAAGGGCGCCGTCGACACTTTCAGCCTCACACTCGCCAAGGCCCTCGGACACCGCGGCATCACCGTCAACTCGGTCGCGCCCGGCATCGTCGACACCGATATGAACGCCTCCTGGCTCCGAGGCAACGACGTCGCCGAGCGGTCCGCCGCGGAGACGTCGGCACTCGGACGCGTGGGCCGCCCCGGTGATATCGCCGACGTCGTGGCCTTCCTCGCCTCGGACGACGCCCGTTGGGTGACGGGGCAGGTCATCGACGCCACAGGGGGTTCGCAGCTCTGAGGGAGCCGCCCGATGCCGTCCCGCTGCGCCGGCGGTCGGAGATCCCTCGGTTGGGTAACCGACCAGTGAGGCGATGGCGCCGTTCCCTACTACGGTAGTGGCGAGGGTGGCGCGAATACGCACGGAGTTCTGCGAAGCGGTCGAACTGTGTGCGGGGAAAGGCGCGCTGGCGGGCGTCCGCCAGCGGGTCTTGTTCTGCGCCTGGCGGCTGCCGTCGTACGTGGCGGCAGCGCCCACCAGGGCGCCCTTCAGTGCCACGCCTCCGACAGACGTCGCGTGACGACCGAGCTGAAGATGCGGACGCCGCGCGTCGAGCCGGGGTCGATGCCGGTGAGTTCCCTCACCCGGCGGAGGCGGTAGTCCAGGGTGCGGGGGTGGACGTTGAGGGCCGCCGCCGTGGCGCCGCGGTGCATGTCGTGGCGGTAGTACGCGTCGAGCGTGACAAGGAGGTCCGGACCGGGCCGCAGGCTCCGGCCCACGGTGCGGAGCCATGCGTCGACGAACGGGGCGTCCGCGAGGGCGAGTTCGACGAACACGTCCGACACGGTGTGCGGCCGCGGCCGGGCGGACGCCCGTCGCAGTGGCGCCGCCCTGCTGATCCGCCGGGCCAGGTCGAGGGCGTCGGCGACCTCCGACAGCGGCGAGGTGGCGGTGCCGGCGGCGCAGGGGCGGCCGAGGGCCTGGGCGAAGTCCCGTACGAAGTCGGTCACGGAGTGCGGCTGTACGAGGTCGGCCGGATCGGGCGGCTCCGTGGACGACTGGGCTCCAGCGGGATGCACGGGAATCAGGGCGATCAGTTCACCGCCCCTGCTCTCGCTGTCCGAGCGCCACATGGTCGGGGCGTGATGGGATTTCACCAGCGTTTCGATCTCGTTTTCCAGGGCGCGATCGCCGACGGGACGGTCCGGTACCCGGATCACCGTGACCGCGCAGTGCTCGGACAGTTCCATGCCCAGTGCCGAAGCGAGTTCCTCCGAAATGGGGTCCCCGTTCAGCAGCGACCTGGCCAGCAGGGCGGCCTGCTCGACATACGGCAGACGGTGGCGCAACGCCGTCACGAATCCCTGACTGTAGGCGCTGATACCGCGTTCTCCCTGCGGGCCGAACCAGTTCATGATGCGCATGAGTTCGTCGACGCCGACGCGGCGCTGGGCTTCGGTGGCTTCGTTGATCTCGCGCAGCATGAGTGAGGTGTGCAGTCGCAGCACCCGCTGCCGTGCCCGGAGTGACATCCCCGCCGCGGCCCGCATCTTGCCCATCGCCGCGATGTAGTCGAGGTCGTCGTCGCTCAGTTCGCGGTTGTCCGGGGACAGTTCGATCGTGCGGCGCCGCAGCCACAACGCGTACTCCAGCGCCTGGGCGCGGGCCCGGGAGTTCGTGTCCAGGAACCCGAACTCCGGGATCTCGCGGGCGTACGCCTCGACCTCCAGGCGCGCGTTGGCCGGCGCCTGTCGGGACAACTCGGCGAAAAGACTCCCCATGTGCGTGAGCATGCCATTACGGCCGAAGCAGCCGACAGGGGGAATCCGGACGGCGTTCATCACTCTGCGCACATCGGAGACGACCGCGTCTGGGGCACTTTGTCACAGTGCGCAAAATCCCTGCATCGGGGCATTCCCATCGCCTGTTCCACTTGTGGGGAACACCGCGAGCTGGCCTTAATAAGAACCGCGTACCAGCCCGTGGGGGAGCACACAGCGATCATTCCGGCCACCACTCCGGATCAGCGCGGGAATCGGTACGGAAATCTCTCATCTGCACACCCGTCAATGGTGCTTGCTCAAACGGGAGGGAAACACCGATGAAAGCTGGAACGAGAAAGAGAATCGCGGCTGCGGTAGCGGTCGTGACCACGTCGACAGCGCTCATGCTGAGCACACCGGGCAGTGGCTCGGCCGCTGCGGCCGCCCCACCCAGCCTGCGCGCGTTCGGGATCACGGGTGACGGCACGCAGATGGCCACCTTCACCACGGACCGGCCGAACGTGCTCAACTGGGTCAGGGACATCGTCGGACTCAGTGGCGACACGGCTCTGATCGGCATCGACTTCCGGGTGCAGAACGGCCTGATGTACGGCGTCGGCGACAAGGGCGGCATCTACACGATCAAAACCCCGCCGGCCACCACGGACGTCGTGATCACCAAGGTGTCCCAACTCCAGTACACGCTGCACGGCATGAACTTCGGCGTCGACTTCAACCCGGCCGCCGACCGGCTGCGTGTGATCAGCGACAACGGCCAGAACCTGCGGCACAACCTCAACGACCACACGACCATCCAGGACCTGAACCTCACCACCCCGCCGGCCGAGGGCACCACCAAGGGCGTCTCCGCCGCCGCCTACACCAACAACGACCTCAACGGGGCCACCGGGACCACGCTGTTCGACATCAACACGGCCACCGACCAGGTCGTCCTCCAGTCCCCGGCCAACAACGGCATGCTGGCACCGACCGGCAGCCTCGGCGTCGACACGCAGATCAACAGCGGCATGGACATCTACTGCACCCTGTCGGGCGGCAAGACGGTCGGCAACGCCGCCTTCGCCACGCTCACCCCCTCCGGCGCCAGCCGGCCCTCCCTCTACAGCGTCGACCTCCTCACCGGCGAGGCCACGCTCGTGTCCGACGCCTCCACGTCCAGGTTCCCCCTGAACATCACGGACCTGGCCATCTCCCTCACCGGGAGCTGAGCCCTCCCGCAGATCATTCACTCGCCGCGGCCCGGCCGCTCCAGGCCGCGGCGAGTCCGAAACTTCCGCACGCGTCGGGCTCCGGGGCCTTCTGCGGGGCTCGTCACCGTGGCTGCACGCGTCGTGCCAGCCTACGGCCCCAAGTCTGGCTCGGGGTTTCGATGTAGCGGTGGGTCAGGAGGCACAGGGGTAGGAGTGCGGTGAAGAAGGCCACTTCCAGTGCGAGGTCGTCCTGCCGGCGGCGGCCCAGCGTGCTGTCGATCAGTGTCAGCAGCAGCGGATGAACCATGTAGACCGAGTAGCTGATCGTTCCCAGGCCGGTCAGGGTCCGTGGGAGGCGTCGGTGGCGTGATGTCAGGCCGGCGGTGAAGGTCAAGGCGGCGAGCAGGAACGCCGTGATCCAGCCGCGTCGTGTGAAGTGGTCGCCGTCGCCGTGCGCGTACGCGCTTCCCACGGCACAGGCGACCACCACCATGGCCGCGACGGTCGTGCGGCTCCAGGTGTTCTGGCCGGTCTCGGCGCGGTGGACGGCGGTGCCGAGGAACATGACGGCGAGGATCGTCAGGCCCTCCCACACCGGGACAGTGCCGTTGAGCGGGACCAGGGCCAGCGCCTGCATGCCGCCCAGCACGGCGCCGAATCCCCTGAGCACGGATGATCTCGCGCTCGCGCAGGCGATGGCTACGGCCATGGCTACGGACGCGAGGGTGATCAGAGGGACGGCACCGACGTGGGAGGACAGGGCGGAGGGTGGCAGTGCCAGCCCTGCTGTCGTGCTCGCCGCGGCGAGAACGGCCAGGGTGACGGCGATCGCCGCGGAGTGCTGGTGGAGGCGGACCGTGAAGAGGGCGACGACCAGCAGGTAGAAGGACATCTCGTAGGAGAGCGTCCACAGCGTGAGCAGGAGGTTCGGCGTGCCCAGCAGTTCCTGGAGCATCGTGGCGTGGGCGGCGGCGACGGCGGCCGTGCTGTGTTGTCCGAGGTCGGGCAGCTCCGCGATGTCTGCCAGGTGCGCGGCGATGAGCACGGTGACGACAGCCGCCCACAGCGGGTAGACACGGAAGATCCGTCCGATCCAGAACGTGCGAACACAGCCCCGGCGCTCCAGCGAGGCCGGGATGATGTAGCCGCTCACCAGGAAGAACACCATGATGCCGTAGCGGCTGGTGTTGAAGTGCGGCATCAGTTCCCCGCGGAAGTCCGCCATGAAGGTGTACGACGAGTGGTCGAACACCACGACCAGTGCGGCGATGCCGCGCAACGCGTCCAGCCATCCCATGCGCGAGGGAGATGCCCGTCCCCTCACCCCCGGTGGCCGTGCGGGTGGTGCGGAGGCGGGCGGTAGGGGGTGCATGCGTCGACGGGGTCCTTCCAGTGAGGTGTCAGGGGTGTGGCGTGGGCGGGGCCCGTGCCGCTCGCGTCGACGAGTTCAGCGCTCTGAGCATTTGTTCGGCAGTACCGTTCTGGCGGCCGAACAATGACGGGCGTGCAGGGGCGCCTGCTGTCCGCTCCGATGCGGGGCAGCCGGAGAGGGTGAGGGTGTGGCGGGACGTCGTGAGGTACCGGTTGACCCGGCATCGGGGCCGGTGCAGCGGTTCGCGTACGAGTTGCGCGAGCTGCGGGCGGCGGCCGGCGGGATCACCTACCGGGCCCTGGCCCAGCGGGCGGGCTACTCGGTGACCACGCTGTCGCAGGCGGCGGCGGGTGAGCGGCTGCCGACGCTGCCGGTGGCCCTGGCCTATGCGGAGGCGTGCGGTGGGGATCGGGCGGAGTGGGATGCCCGATGGAGGACGGCGGTGGAGGAAGCCGCCCGTGACGGCTCCCGTGATGACGGCGGATCAGTCGCGCCGTACCGGGGGCTGGCACGGTTCGAGACCGGCGACAGCGCCTTGTTCTTCGGCCGGGAACAGCTCACCGCCGACCTGGTCGACCTGCTGCGCCGTCGGCGGTTCGCAGCGGTCTTCGGGCCCTCCGGCAGCGGCAAGTCCTCGCTGTTGCGGGCCGGTCTGATACCCGTTCTGCGGCAGGCGCAGGAGCCGGATCTACGACCGGCCGCGATCCGCATCCTCACGCCGGGCGAACGACCCGTCGGACGGCATACGCCCCTCCTCACGGCCGACACACGCGGCGCCGGGGCGGACACGCTCGTGATCGTCGACCAGTTCGAGGAGGTCTTCACCCTCTGCACCGACGCCGTCGAGCGCGCCCGCTTCATCGATCTGCTGCTGGCCGCCCGGCGGCCCGGAAGCCGTTTACGGGTGCTGTTGGCCGTGCGCGGCGACTTCTACGGCCGCTGCGCCGAGCACCGCGGCCTGGCCGACGCACTGCGCGACGCCAATCTGCTGGCCGGGGCGATGACGCCGGCGGAACTGCGCGACGCCGTCGTCAAGCCGGCCACGGCCGCCGGACTGACCGTGGAGCGCGCCCTCACGGCCCGGCTGGTCGAGGCGGTCGCCGACGCGCCGGGCGGGCTGCCACTGCTGTCCCACGCGTTGCTGGAGACCTGGCGCCACCGCCGGGGCAAGACACTGACCCTGGCGGGCTATGAGGCGGCCGGATGTCTGGACGGCGCGATCGCCAGGAGTGCCGAGACGGTCCACGGCCGGTTCACGGAAGGCCAAGCCGGCGTCGCCCGGCGAATATTGCTACGTCTGATCTTCCCGGGCGACGGCGCCCCCGACACCCGTCGTCCCGTCCACCGCGCGGAACTGCCGGGCGCCGACCGGGAGGACACCGCCCGGGTGCTGGAAGAGCTCGCCCGAGCACGGCTGCTCACCCTGGACGGCGACATGGTCGAGCTGGTCCACGAGGCTCTGATCACTGGCTGGCCGCGGCTGCGTGGATGGATCGAGGAGGACCGCGAACGCCTGCGTGTGCACCGGAACCTGACGGCCGCGGCCCACGCGTGGCAGGAGCTGGGCCGCGAGGAGGACGCCTTGTACCGAGGAAGCCGGCTCGCCGCCGCCCGGGAACACTTCGGCGGAGCACCGCGCGAGGAACTGACCGACCTGGAGCGTTCCTTCCTCGACGCCGGCTGCGCCCTCGCACGGAAGGGCCGCCGACGGTACCGGCTCGTGCTCACCGCGGTCACCACCGCCCTGTGCCTCGCCCTCGTCGCCGCCGGTCTCGCCGCGAGGCAGTGGAAGAGCGCCGTGGCCGCCCAGCAACTGGCCCAGTCCCGGCAACTGGCCGCCCAGTCCGGTGCGCTCCTGGACTCCGCACCCGACCTCGCCGCACTGCTCGCGGTCCGTGCCCACCGCACCAGCCCCACCCGCGAAGCCACCGCCGCCCTGTACGCCGCCGCGGCGCTGCCGTTGCGCAAGCGCCTGATCGGCGGCACCGAACCCGTGCAGTCCATCGCCCTCAGCCCGGACGGACACACCCTCGCCGCCCAAAGCGGCGACGGCACCCTACGGATCTGGAACCTGCCGGAGGGTCGGCTCCGGCACACCGTCACCGGCCACCGCATCAGCGACGTCTTGGCGTTCGGCCCCGACGGACGCACTCTGGCCGTCACCACCGCCGAGGGGACCGGCACGACCGTGGGCCTGTGGGATCCGGTCACCGGCAGGAAACTCACGGACTTCGCCGTTCCCGACGGTGCGGTACGCGCGGTCGACTTCAGCCCCGACGGGCGTACGGTCGCCGTCGCCTCGCCGGCTGCCGTACGGGTGTGGGATGCCGCCACCGGACGGGAGCGGCACAGGTTCACCCGTCACTCTGACGCGCACGCCGTCGCCTTCGGGCCCGACGGACGTACCGTCGCCGCAGCCGCCCTCGACGGGGCGGTGCGGGTGTGGGACGTGGGCACCGGTCGCACGCGGACCACACACGCCGACGGGACCGATAGCCATGCCGTGGGGTTCGGTCCTGACGGGCGGACGTACGCCGTTGTCCGCGACGACGGTTCGGTGCAACTGCGGGCGACGGCCACGGGTGATGTCCGGCGCACCATTCGGGACAAGGCGGGCGACTTGAGCGGAGTGGCCTTCGCTCCGGACGGGCGGACCCTCGCCATCCCGGGCCGTGGGGACACGGTACGGCTGTGGGACACCGTCTCCGGCACGGCAATGGCCACCGTGACCGCCGGTCACCACGGACGCGGACTCATGGATGTGGCCCTCGGTGCGGACGGCCGCACCCTGGTCACCAGCAGCAACCTGGATCCCGTCGTCCGGGTCCACAGCCCGTCCGTGCATCATCCGCGGACCGTCCTCTCGGGCCCTGCCGGCACGTCCGTCGCCGGGGTGGCGTTCAGTCCGGACGGACGTACGGTGGCCGCGGTCCACCAGGGGCCGCCCGGACGTGGGTCCGTACGACTCCGGGAGGTCGGGACGGGCGAACACGAAGCCGCCTTGGCGCTCGACACCGCTCCGGCACGCCGGGGAGAGCAGCCGCCCCTCACGGTGCCACGCCCCGGAGCCGTCGGGTTCGGCCCGGCCGGGCGCGCCCTGGCTGCCAGGGTCGTCGGGAAGAAGGTGATCGAGGTCCGGGACATCGCCACGGGCGGTCTTCGCCGGAGCCGCGAACTGGGGGCCGTCGACATGGTGGTCTTCAGCCCCGACGGGACGCGGCTCGCCATCGTCGGCGTGAACGGGTCGGTACGGATCTGGCACCTCTCGACGGGCGCCCTGCGCACCGTCCGCATCGGCCACGGCCGGCCCGTGCGGGCGGTGACGTTCGCCCCGGACGGACGCGCCCTCGCCGTCGCTCATGTCGAGGACAGCGGCGAACGGGTCAGCCTGCTCGATGCGGCCAACGGCCGTACCCGGCACACCATCGACACGAGCGCCCGGAGCCCGCTGTCCCTGGTGTTCAGCCCGGACGGGGACACGCTGGCCACGGCGAGTGGCAGCGAGGTGAGGACCTGGGACGTACGCACCGGGCGGCTCCAGGGCCGCTTCAGCGCCGACGATGAGGTGACGTCGCAGGCGTTCAGCCCCGATGGACGCACCCTTGCCGCGAGCACCGTGAGAGGGGTCGGGCTGTGGGACCTCAACACCGGCCGGACGCGCGCCACCCTGCCGGCCCGTCCGGCCGCGGCAGTGGCGTTCAGCCCGGACGGGCGCACTCTGGCCGTCGGCACAGACGAATCCGTCGGGCTGTGGGAGATCGATCTGCCCGATCCCACCGGTGCGATCCGGGACATCTGCGAAGCCGTCGGCAGGACTCTCACCCCCGCGGAACGGTCCCGGTACGTGCACGACCGGTCCGCCGGGACCGACTGCTGACCGGCCGTACCCGCGCGGGGGACCCCTCCCGGGGCTCCGCCCGTAGAACGGTGCCATGACCACATGGGAATCATCGGCCGCCCGGGCGGGGATCATGTGCGCCCTCGTCCTCGCCGCCGCCGCGCTGACCGGCTGCGGCTCCGACGACGACGCAAAGGCCGCCGCGTCGGCCACGCCCTCCCGTTCCGCCGAGCCGTCGTCCGCCTCCCCTGCGCCCACGCCAACCTCTCCCTCGCCGTCGCCGACTGCGGCGAAGCCGATGAAGCCGTCGACTCCGGCCCAGCTGCAGGCGTGTGCGGACGGGACGTGCACGGTCGTCGTGACGAAGGGCACCGAGATTCCGCGTGCCGACGGGCTTCGGGCGGGGCCGTTCACCGTGACCGATGTGGGGGCCGAGGGGGTGGATCTGACCTCGGTGGACGCGACCGGGTTCACGTCCAATCTGCTCGGTCAGCGTCCTGACCAGGGCGGGCCCTCCACCGTCAACGAGCTGTCGATCGCCGTCGTCTCCATCGTGGGGGACACCGCCGAGCTGCGGCTCTTCCCGGCGGAGTAGCCCGGCGGCCGGCGCGTCAGCGCACCGGCACCGCGAGGTACTGGACCTCGAGGAACTCCTCGATCCCGGCCCGGCCGCCCTCGCGGCCGAGTCCGGACTGCTTGACGCCGCCGAAGGGCGCGGCCGGGTTGGAGACGAGGCCGGTGTTGAGGCCGACCATGCCCGCCTCCAGGCGTTCGCTGACGCGCAGGGCCCGGTCGAGGCCCTCGGTGAAGACGTATCCGACCAGGCCCCAGGGGGTGTCGTTGGCGCGGCCGATGACCTCGTCCTCGTCGTCGAAGGTGAGGATCGCCGCGACGGGGCCGAAGATCTCGGTGTTCATCAGGCGGCTCGCGGGGTCGACGTCGGCGAGCACCGTCGGAGGGTAGAAGCAGCCGGGTCCTTCCGGGGTACGGCCGCCGACCAGCACCCGGGCCCCGCGCCCGACCGCGTCGGCGACCAGCTCCTCCACCTTGGCGCGGCCGGCCGCGTCGATCAGCGGTCCGACGTCGACGCCGTCCCGGGTCCCGGGGCCCACGACGAGCGCGCCCATCCGCTCGGCCAGCCGGCGCCCGAACTCCCCGGCGACCGACCGGTGCACGAAGAAGCGGTTGGCGGCGGTGCACGCCTCGCCCATGTTCCGCATCTTGGCGAGCATCGCGCCGTCGACGGCCGTGTCCAGGTCGGCGTCCTCGAAGACGATGAACGGCGCGTTCCCGCCCAGCTCCATCGAGGTCCGTACGACCGCTTCCGCGCTGAGCGCGAGCAGGTGCCGTCCGACGGCCGTGGACCCGGTGAAGGACAGCTTGCGGATCCGCCCGCCGCGCAGGAGCGGTTCGCACACCTCCCCCGCGCGGGAGGTGGTGACGACGTTGAGCACGCCGTCGGGGAGCCCGGCCTCCTTCAGGATCGCGGCGAGGGCGAGGCCGGAGAGCGGGGTCTGGGGTGCCGGCTTGAGGATCATCGTGCAGCCCGCCGCGATCGCCGGGCCGATCTTGCGGGTGCCCATGGCGAGGGGGAAGTTCCAGGGGGTGATGAGCAGGCAGGGGCCGACCGGCCGGCGGGAGAGCAGCATGCGGTGGCGGCCGTCGGGGAGGGTGCCGTAGCCGCCGTCGACGCGTACGGCCTCCTCGGCGAACCAGCGGAAGAACTCGGCCGCGTAGGCCACCTCTCCCCGGGCCTCGGCGAGCGGTTTGCCCATCTCGGACGTCATGAGGCGGGCGAGTTCGTCGGTGCGCCCGATGATGATCTCGTAGGCGCGGCGCAGGATCTCGCTGCGGGCCCTCGGTGCCGTACGCGCCCACTCCTCCTGCGCGCCGACGGCCGCCTCCTCGGCGAGCCGGGCGTCCTTGGGGCCGGCGTCGGCGACGCGGGCGATGACCTCGCCGGTCGCCGGGTCGTCGACGGGCATCGTGGCGCCGTCCGCGGCGTCCGCCCAGGCGCCGCCGATGAACAACTGCGTGGGTGTACCGGTCATGGTGTCCCTCCTGGTCGGTCGGCGGCGGGGCGAGGAGTTCCGCGGGGCGCGCGGAGGCGAAGTCGAAGTCGATGCGGACGTGGACGCGGTCGGTCCAGGACGACACCGGGCCCGACCGCGTTGCCGGCCATGTTGGTGCCGCCGCCCCGCGCGGTGACCGGAACGCCCGTCTCCCGGCAGGCCCGCACCACCGCGACCACGTCGTCGGTGGTGCGGGGGAACGCCACGGCCCGCGGAGGGACCCGGTAGGTGGAGGCGTCGTAGGCGTAGGCGCCGGTGCCGGGGCCCGTCTTCAGCCGCAGGCCCGGAGCGGACTCGGCGAGCCGGGCGGTCAGCCGCCCGAGGGCGTCGCTCATCGTGCCGGGGACTGCGAGGTTCCCGCCTCCACCGCGGCCGTCCACGCCCGGAGGCCCTCGTCCACCGCCGTCTCGTCGACGACCAGGGCGGGGATCATCCGTACGACCTGGTTCCACGCCCCGCACAGCAGCAGGAGCAGGCCCTCGTCGACGGCGGCGCGCTGGACGCGGGCGGCGGTCTCGGGGTCGGGGCCGCCGTCCTCGGTGACGAACTCGGTGGCGAGCATCAGCCCGAGGCCCCGCACGTCCCCGATGCCCGGGGTCCGGCCGGCCACCGCTTCCAGGCCGTGGCGCAGCCGCTTGCCCATCGCCTCGGCGTTCTCGACGAGCTTCTCCTCGCGTACGACGTCGAGCGTGGCGCAGGCCGCGGCGCAGGCGACCGCGTTGGCGCCGTACGTTCCGCCCTGCGAGCCGGGCCACGCCTTCGCCATCAGCTCCTGCGGGGCCGCGATGCCGGACAGCGGGAAGCCGCTGGCCAGGCCCTTGGCGGTGACGAGGATGTCGGGCGTGACGCCGAAGTGGTCGTGGCCCCAGAAGCGGCCGGTGCGGCCGACGCCGGTCTGCACCTCGTCGAGGATCAGCAGGAAACCGTGGCGGTCGGCCCGCTCCCGCAGCCCCTCGAGGAAGGCGCAGGTCGCGGGGACGTAGCCGCCCTCGCCCAGCACCGGTTCCACGACGACCGCGGCGGTGTCGTCGGGGGAGGAGATCGTCTGGAGGGTGTAGTCGAGTTCCCGGAGGGCGAAGCGGGTGGCGGTCTCCTCGTCCCAGCCGTAGCGGTACGCCGTCGGGAAGGGGGTGACGACCACGCCGCTCATCAGCGGGGAGAACCCGGACCGGAACCGGGTGCCGGAGGTGGTCATCGAGGCGGCGGCGACGGTACGGCCGTGGAAGCCGCCGTGGCAGACGAGGACGTTGGGTCGGCCGGTCGCCTGGCGGGCCAGCCGCAGTGCGGCCTCGACGGCCTCGCTGCCGGAGTTGGTGAAGAACAGGCTGTCCAGGCCGGCCGGCAGCACCTCGCCCAGCTTCTCCACGAGCCGTTGCAGCGGCGGGTGCATGACGGTCGTGTACTGGCCGTGGATCAGCGTGCCCACCTGCTCCCGCGCCGCCGCCACGACCTCGGGGTGGCAGTGCCCGGTGCTGGTGACACCGATGCCGGCGGTGAAGTCGAGGTAGCGGCGGCCCTCCTCGTCGTAGAGGTGGACGCCCTCGCCCCGCACCGCCGTCACGGGCGTGGCCTGGCGAAGATGCGGCGACAGTGCGGTCATGGTCGTCTCCCGGCGTGGGTCGTCGGACGCGTGCGCTCCCCTCGAGCATCTCCACCACCCCGACCGGGGCCAACGCGCGATCTGTCCGCCGGGGGCACGATGTTCGGACGTTGTGTCAGGTGTGGGGTCGGCGGGCGGACGTGCCCGGCTCTTGTGCAGGTCAGCCATGCTTGTCACAGTGGCCGCGCACTGAGGGAGACACCGTGAACGACAATCCCCCGCTGGACGCCGACGGCCGGTCCGACGGTCCGCCCGGCCGTGCCCTCACCGTCGCCGACGTGCTGGCGCTGCCCGTCATGGCCTCCGGACAGCCCCAGGTGGTCACCGGCCTGCCCCTCCTCGGCCGTCCCGTCCGCTGGGTCCACATCACCGAGCTGACCGACCCGGCCTCCTTCCTCAAGGGCGGCGAACTCGTCCTGACCACCGGCATGCCGCTGCCCGACGACGCCGCGGGGGTGCGCCGCTACGTCGACGAACTCGCCGACGTGGACGCGGCGGCCCTGGTCATCGAACTCGTACGGCGCTACCACCGCCCGCCCGACGCCCTCGTGCACGCCTGCCGCGCCCGCGGTCTGCCCCTGATCACCCTGGCCCGGGACGTCAACTTCCTGGAGGTCACCCAGGTGGTGCACGCCCTCATCCTCGGCAACCAGGCCGAGGCGATGCGCCGCACCCAGCGCGTCCACGAGGCGTTCACCGCGCTCACGCTGCGCGGCGCGGGACCCGAGGACGTCATGCGCGCGGCGGCCGAGATGGGCGGCCGCACGGTCGTCCTGGAGAACCTCGTCCACCAGGCACTGATCTGCGCGCCTTCCGGCACCACCCTGGAGGAGGCGCTCACCGGCTGGGAGGAACGCTCCAGGGCCGCCCCGCCCGGCGACCCCAGGAGCCGGGTCGGCCCGGAGGGCTGGCTCACCGCACCCGTCGAGTACCAGGGCGAACGCTGGGGACGCGTGGTCATGCTGCCCGCCCTCGCCGCGGATCCGTCCTCCGGACAGGCCTTCGAGCAGGCCTTCGATCCGGAGCATGTCATCGTCCTGGAGCGGACGGCGATGGCCCTGACCGTCGCCCGCCTCATCCACCCCGCCCCCTGGGAACGCACCGCGC
Organism: Streptomyces speibonae; assembly: GCF_984686075.1. Classification (NCBI taxonomy): domain Bacteria; kingdom Bacillati; phylum Actinomycetota; class Actinomycetes; order Kitasatosporales; family Streptomycetaceae; genus Streptomyces; species Streptomyces speibonae. The sequence continues at coordinate 3,996,854 of NZ_OZ480260.1, forward strand.
ACCGGGGCGCCCTGCGCGACCTCGTCGAGCAGCGCCACCGCTCCCCCGAGGACGCCCGCGCGCGGGTGGCCGCACTGGGCCTGCCCACCGGGGACTGCCGCTTCCTCACCGTCGTGGTGGAGCTCCCGGTGGACGACACCACGGCGCGGGCCGAGAGCCGGCTGGCCCAGGCCGTGCGCCGGACGGCGGCCCCGGCGCTCGTCGGCGAACTGGCCCCGGGCCGTCTGGGCGTACTGCTCGCCCTCGGCTCCTCACGTGCCTGGCGGCCGGTGGTGGAGCAGGTGGCGCGGGCCGCGCTCGAGCTGTCCCCGCGGGCCGTCGTGAGCGTCGGCTCCGAGGCCGACGACCTCACCGGCGCCCCCCGTTCCTTCCGCCAGGCGACGCGCGTCGCCGAGGCCACCCCGCCCGGCCGGCCGCTCCCGCCGGGCCGCTCCTTCCACGAGCTCTCCGACGTCGGCCTGCGCGGCCTGCTGTACGCGCTCCGCGCGGACACCCGGGTCCAGGACTACGCCGAACAACGCCTCGGCCGTCTCCTCGACCACGACCACCGGCAGGGCACCGATCTGCTGACGACCCTCCGCCACTACCTCGACGCCGCCGGCAACAAGACCAGTGCCGCCCGCCGCGGCGGCCTGTCCCGCGAGACGTTCTACCAACGCCTGCGCACGATCGAGCGGCTGCTGGGCTGCGACCTCGAATCCGGCGCGCAGCGCACCGAACTCCATGTGGCCCTCACGGCTCTCGACGTGCTCCGCGACGGCTGACGGCCCGGGCGGCCGGGCGCTGTCAGCCGGGCGGTGTTCAGCCGAGGGTCTTGACGAGCTGGGGGTAGTAGCCGGACTGGTAGCCGGCCGCGGTCGGGTGGAAGACCTCGGACAGGTTGGTCAGGTCGTTGATCCACGAGTCGGAGCCGCAGGCCCCGTGGTCCTGGAACGCGTCGCGCACGTCGACGAACGTGACCGACTGCTGCGCCGCCGCGGCCTCGGTGCCCTCGGCCAGCGCGTCGGCGAAGCCGTTCATGTAGGTCCGCTTGTCGACGCTGAGGTCGATCAGCGGGCAGGTACCGGTCGGGGAGAGCGCCCTCGGGTAACCGAGGACGATGATCTCCGCCTCGGGCGCCCGGTCCTTGATCTCCCCGTACAGTCCGGCGAGTTCGGTCACCAGCTGGTTCCTGGCGTAGGACGACGCCATTCCCGCGGACGACTTGCAGTAACTGTCCGTATTCAGCAGGCAGTCCGTGGCCACGGTGGTGAACTGGGCGTCGTTGCCGCCCACGGTGACGGTGACGACGTCGGTGTCGCCGTTCACGGCGGAGAGCTGATTGGCGCGCACGTCCTCGATGGTCGCGCCGCTGCAGGAGACGTCCGTCAGCTTGTATTCCGAGTGCGCCTTCTGCACCAGGCTCGGGTAGCTGTTCGCGCTGCGCTTGCAGTCACCGCCGTCCGGGTCGTAGTTCCCCGCGCCGACCCCGGACGCGTAGGAATCCCCCAGAGCCACGTACTGGAGCTCCTCCGCGGCCTGGGCGGGGGCAGCGGCCATCGCCGTCAGTCCGGCACATGCCATTACGGAGCTGACAGCAATCGACGTCAATTTACGCATGAGTTCCTTCTGAAACGAATAGGGAGAACTGGTGATCGAGGTGCGGCACAGCTTCACACAGCGCTTCTTATTCGCAACAGATGGGCTGCCCCAAAGGGCAGTTGGACCAATGCGCCGTCGGCATGGATCGACTTTTCTTCAGGAATGGCACGGCGGGCGGCGGGCAGTGGTGGCGCGTACGCGACCCCGGGCCCGTGCGCCCGCCGAGGGAAACCCCTGCAACCACTGCCCTTTGTGACCAGCCGTCAGGTCGCGGCCCGGTCCATGAGTCCTCCCGTCCTGTGCCCGTAGGCGCGGCTCGGCCAGCGTGACGGCGGTCAGGGCGCGGAAGAGGAGTAGTGCGCCAGCACCTTGCTGATCAGTCCCTCGTCGTCGACGAACAGCACCTCGGCCACCATGCGGGCCGCCGACGCCGCGCATGTAGATCGTGACGCTGTCCACGCAGCGCAGCACGTCGACGATCTCGAAGCGCAGGTCGGGGTTCTTGGCCAGTGCGGTGCCGAAGTACTCGCGCAGGCCGTCCCGGCCGCGCACGACGTCGCTGCCGACCACCTGTCCGGCGAACGGGGAGACCAGCTCGACGTCCTCGGTGTACAACTGGAGGATTTCCTCCAGATCGTGCTTGTTCCACACCTCGATGTGGTGCTCGACGAAGGCCACCGCCTCCTGCTCGGTCCACGGCATCGTCAGGTTCTCCTCTCCCGTCGCGGCCTGCGCAGGACGGTCGTGCTGAACAGATGGTCGGCGCCGACGCTCGGGGACGAGGGCGCGCTCACCCGCCCCCGGCTGACACCGCCGCGTCACGCGGGCCGGCTGTCCGCCTCCTCGACGAGGTGCCGGACGTCTTCGGCAGTCTCGCGGGTCAGGGCGGTGGCCGCGAGGGAGACGCAGGTGTCGAGGCGGAGGCGGCGGATGCGGGCGCGGACCTCGTCGAGGGCGGCGGGGCCGACGGAGAGGCTGTCGCAGCCGAGGCCAAGGAGGAGGGGTATCACGAGGGGGTGTGCGGCGGCGTCGCCGCAGACGGAGACCTGACGGCCGTGGCGGTGGGCGACGGTGACGACACGGGAGACGGCGCCGAGGACGGCGGGGTGCGCCGCCGCCGCGGGTGTGGCGGCCGGGTCGCGCCGGTCCAGGCCCAGGATCTGGCAGGTCAGGTCGTTGCTGCCGACGGAGAAGAAGTCGGCCTCACGGGCGAGATCGTCGGCCGCAGCGACCGCTTCGGGCAGTTCCACCATGATGCCCAACGGTGGTACGGGTACGTCGGCTTCGGCGGCCGCCGTCTCCAGCAGGGCGCGGCAGGCGCGTAGTTCGTCCACGCTCGCGACCATGGGGATCATGATGCGCAGATCGGTGCCGGCTCCGGCGCCGAGCAGGCTGCGGAACTGGTCGGCGAAGGCGTCAGGCCGGGCCAGCATGAGGGAGAGCCCGCGGCCGATCCGCCCGCCCCTGTCGGGGGCGAGGAACGGCGGCAGTTTGTCGTCGGCGAAGTCGAGCGTGCGGACGGTGACGACCTGCCCGGTGAGCGCGCGCATGACCGGAACGAGGGCGGCCGCGTGCTGTTCCCGCGTGGGCCAGGCGGGGTGGTTGAGGAAGGGCAGCTCGGTACGGAGCAGGCCGACGCCTTCCGCGCACGTGGTGACGGCCGCGCGGGCGTCCGCGGAGGTGGCCACGTTGGCCCGCAGCACGACGCGGTGCCCGTCGAGGGTCTCGGCGGGCAGGTGCCGCTCCTCGGCGAGGGCGAGCCTGCGTGCCCGGGCTGCCTCCATGGCGTGCAGGGCCCTGGCCCGCTCCTCCTCACCGGGGTGGGCGACCGCGGTGGACGTATCGGCGTCGAGCAGGATCTCGGCCCCGTCCGGCAGGTCGAGCAGTGCGGGCTCGACGCCCAGGAGGAAGGGGATGCCCAGCGAACGGGCGACGATCGCGGCGTGCGAGTTCGGGCCGCCGGTCACGGAGAGGGCGCCGGTCACCGTCCGGCCGGGTTCGAGCAGGTCGGCGGCGCCTATCTCGTGGGCGGTGAGAACGAGCGGCTGGTCGGGGGAGGGGGCCGGCTCGCCGTGGAGGTGGGCCAGGACGCGGCGGCCGACCTGGCGTACGTCCGCGGCGCGTTCGGCGAGGGTCGGATCGTCCAGGGCGGCGATGATCCCGGCGTAGGTGTCGACGGCCTGGCGGACGGCGACGGCGACCGGCAGGCCCTCGTGCGCCCGCTTGACGGCCTGGTCGCGCAGGTCCGGGTCCTGCGCGAGGTAGCTGTTGACCTCCATGATGTCGGCCTGTTCGTCCTTGCCCTGTTCGCGCAGGGAGGTGGACAGGTCCAGCAGGCGCGCGGCCACGGCGTCGAAGGCGTCGGTGATCTGCCGCCCGGGGTCGCCGCCGATGCGCTGGGGCAGCTCCGTCCTGGTGAGCGGGCGGTCTGTGCGGTGGGCGACGCCCAGGGCCGTCCCGGGTGCGGCGGCGTGCCCGCGGTAGGTGCGGCGACGGGCGGTCATCGGGCCTCCCCCGCCAGCGTGTCGGCGAGGGCGCGGAAGACCAGGGCGGTGGAGGTGGCGCCGGGGTCCTGGTGGCCGACGCTGCGGGCGCCGAGGTAGGAGGCGCGGCCCTTGCGGGCCTGCATCGGTGTGGTGGCCCGCATGCCCTCCTCGGCGGCCTCGGCCGCGGCGGCGGCCGCCGTCGCCGCGTCGTCTCCCGCGTCGGCCCGCTGCCGGAACGCTTCCAGCGCGGGGGCGTAGGCGTCGATCATGGTCTTGTCGCCGGGCGCGGCCGCACCGAGCTTCTCGATGCTCGCCAGGCCGGCGGCCAGCGCGTCGGCGATCTGCCCGGCGTCGGCGGTGGGGGTGTCCAGGGCCTTGCCGATGGCGCGGAGGGCACCGCCGTAGAGCGGTCCGGAGGCGCCGCCGACGGTGGAGACGAGAGTGGTGCCGGTCTTGACCAGGACGGCCCCGACGGTGTCCGGCTCGTAGTCGGCCAGGGCCGTGACGGCGGCGGAGAAGCCGCGGTGCATGTTGGTGCCGTGGTCGGCGTCGCCGATGGCCGAGTCGAGCTGGGTGAGGTGGTCCTTGTGCTGGTCCACGGCGGCTGCGATGGCCTGCACCCAGGTGCGGGCGAGGTCGGTGTCCACGGGGTCTCCGTTCATGGTCGGTACGGGGTGGGCGGGCTTGTCGGGCGCGAGGTGCGCGGGCGGGCGGAGGGAGCCGGGACCGGTGCCGGGAGGGACCGGTTCCTCGGCGGATCCGGTCCCGGGAAGGTTCCAGTCCCAGGAGGGTCCGCCCCGGGAAGGTCCGATCCCAGGAGAACCGGTCCCGGGAAGGTCCAGCCCGGGAAGGGCCAGTCCCTGGGAGGGCCGGTCCCGGGGAGCACCGGCCCTGAGAGGAACCGGCCTCCCGGGAGAGTCCGAACCCGGGAAGGTCCGCCCCGGGCGGATCCGGTCCCGGAAGGGGCCAGCCCGGGAAGGGCCGATCCCAGGAGAACCAGTCCCGAGGAGAACCGGCCTCCCGGGAGAGCCCGAACCCGGGAAGGTCCGCCCCGGGCGGATCCGGTCCCGGAAGGGGCCAGCCCCGAAAGAGTCCGGTCCCGGGGCAACCGGTCCCGGATCCGGAAAGAGCCGGGGCTGGACGCGAGGGGTGCGGGCGGGCGGACAGCCGGGCCGGGTCCGCGTCGCGCGCGGACCCGGCTCGGTTCAGGCGCCCCAGCGCAGGGCCGGGGTGTTCACGGGTGCGTCCCACAGGGACAGCATGTCGGCATCGGCCCTGCACACGGTGAGCGAAACACCCGCCATGTCCAGACTGGTCACGTAGTTGCCCACGAGGCTGCGGGCGACGGTCACCCCCCGGTCCGCGAGAGCGGCGGCGACCTCGTGGAAGGCCACGTACAGCTCGAGGAGCGGGGTGCCGCCCAGCCCGTTGACCATGACGATGGCGTTGTCGCCGCGGTCGAGGGGCTGGTCGGCGAGGACGGCGTCCAGCGCGGTGGCCATGATGTCCCTGGCCGGGCGGAGCTTCTCGCGGCTGCGTCCGGGCTCGCCGTGGATGCCGACGCCGACCTCGATCTCGTCCTCGGGCAGGTCGAAACCCGGCTTTCCGGAGGCGGGCGTGGTGCAGGCGGTCAGCGCCACGGCGAAGGAACGGGACGCGGCGTTGACCCGCTTGCCCATCTCCGCCACGGCGGCGAGGTCGGCACCCCGTTCCGCGAGCGCGCCGGCGATCTTCTCGACGAAGACGGTGGCGCCGGTGCCCCGGCGCCCCGCCGTCCAGGTGGAGTCCTGGACGGCCACGTCGTCGTCGACCAGGACGGTCTCCACGGCGATGCCCTCGTCGGCGGCCATCTCGGCGGCCATCCGGAAGTTGAGGACGTCACCGGTGTAGTTCTTCACGACGAACAGCACGCCCGCGCCGCCGTCGACGGTCTGGGCGGCGGCCAGCATCTGGCCCGGCACCGGAGAGGTGAACACCTCGCCGGGACAGGCCGCGTCGAGCATGCCCTGGCCCACGAAACCGCCGTGCAGCGGCTCGTGCCCGGATCCGCCGCCGGAGACCAGGGCGACCTTGCCCGGCGCGGTGTCCGAGGCACGGGTGATCACCTTGTTCCCGGTGTCGACGCGCAGACCGGGGTGGGCGGCGGCGAGCCCGGACAGCGCCTCGGCCAGCACCGCTTCGGGGGCGTTGATGAGCTTCTTCATGACGGGGTCCCTTGTTGCCTTGGTGCGCGGAGGAGTCGCGCGGAGGAGTGGTGCGGAGCAGTTACGCCGAGGCGGACTCGGCCGGCCGGCTCCCGTCGGCAGCCGTGACGGTGGCGGGACGGCGGGTGCCGAGGGCGGCGTACAGGACGCCGGCGGTGACCGCGCCGAGCGCCTCGGCGACGACGTAGACCGGCAGTTGGTCCCAGTGGACCGTGCCGCCGAACAGCTCGCCGGTGAGCATCGGGCCCAGCGTGCGGGCGGGGTTGATGGACGCCGCGGTGGCGGGGGCGAGCGGGATGATGATCGCGAAGACGGCGAGCCCGATGGCCACCCCGGCGAACCCGCCGGGCGCGCGGCGGTCGACGGCGCCGAAGACGACGAGGGTGAGGATGAAGGTGCCCACGGCCTCGGCGAAGAACGCCTGGCCGGCGCCGACTCCGGTGCCGTACACGGCGATGCCGAGGCCGAGGTCGACCGCTTTCCTCCCCAGCACCCCGACGATCGCGAGGGCGCCGAGCACCGCGCCGGCCAGTTGGGCCGCGAGGTAGCCGGGGACGTCCCGCCAGGGCATCTTCCGTGTCACGGCCAGCGCGAGGGTGATGGCGGGGTTGATGTGGCAGCCGGAGACATGGCCGATCGCGTAGACCATCGCGACGACGGCGGTGGCGAAGGCCAGCGCGATCATGCCCAGGTCGGCGAACGTGAACGGGGCGTCGCCGTTGACGAGGAGCGTCGCGGGGATGGAGCCGACGCCGATGAAGATCAGGACGGCCGTGCCCAGCATCTCGGCCACGAGCTTGTGCGAGTAGGAACTTTCTTCCATGGAAGGCGCCCAGCGCGGAGCGGCGGCGTGGGCGTCTCACCTCCTCCGCGGGGGCGGGCTGTGAAGGGAGGTGGCCGCCAGGTGGTCAGGGTCGGGCAACCTGGCGGCCGCTCAAGGGAGGCCGGGGAGCGTGAGCTTGGAGTCTCCCGGCTGGATGACGTTCGTCATGGCTGAACGTTGTTCTGGAAATTAAGGGGACGTTTCCGGACTGTCAAGACCTTCGGCAGCCCTGACGTTCCGTCGGCACGCACCAGGCCCCCCGGAGTTCACCGGGGGGCCTGGTGCGGGAGGCGGAGGGGCCGGTGAGGACGGCCGCCGGCGCGCGGTCGGTTCACCTGCCGCGCCCGGCGGCTCCGCGCGGGGCGCCCAGGTCGCGCGACAGGTTGCGGGCGGTCTCGCGTACGGCGACGGCGTGCTCCTGACGTGCCGAGGCGGCCAGTACGCGCTCGACGGGGCCGACGATGCCGAGGGCGCCCACCACCGCGCCGGAGCGGTCGAAGACGGGGGAGGCGATGCCGGCGTCCCCGATGGCGGACTCCTGGTCCTCGACCGCGTAACCGGTCCTGAGCACCTCTTTCAGCTGCGCGGCCAGCTCCTCGGGCTCGGTGATGCTGGCACCGGTGAGCACGGCCGGCTCGGCCGCGAGGAGCCGCTCGCGCTCGGCGGCCGGGAGGAAGGCGACGACGGCCTTGCCCAGGGCGCACGTGCTCCACGGGATGCTCGCGCCCACCTCGAGGATCTGCACGGCCCCCTCGGGCCGGAAGGCGTGGTGCACGACCATGACCTGGTCGCCGGTGAGCACGGCCACCCAGACCGCCTCGTTGGTGCGGTGGGCGAGCTGGTCCGCCCAGGTCAGCGAGCGGGTGCGCAGCTCCTGGGTGTCCAGGTAGGCGTTGCCCAGCTGCACCAGGTCGGGGCCGAGCTGGTACTTCGAGCTGTCCCGGTCCTGCACCACCAGGCCCTCGGCCTCCAGGGTGCGCAGCAGCGCGTGCACGGTCGGCTTGGCCACGCCCAGGCGGTCGGCCAGCTCGGTCACGCCGAGCCGGGGCCCGGTGGCCGCGAGCTCCCGCAGGATCTGCACCGCCCGCTGCACCGCCTGCACCATCGAGAACTTCTCCCTCGTTCGCTATTGCTGAACAGCGTTCCGGCATCTACGGTACGGATTCATGAGCACATCCGTCGGCATCGTACTCGTGTCCCACAGCGCCGAGCTCGCTGCGGGACTCCGCCTGCTGGTGGAGCAGATCGGCTCCGACTCGGTCCCCCTCGCCACCGCCGGAGGCACCGACGACGGCCGGATCGGCACCAGCTACGACCGCGTCCTCGACGCCATCCGCAGCGCCGACCGCGGCCAGGGTGTCGTCGTCCTGCCCGATCTCGGCAGCTCCGTGCTGACCGCCCGCACCGTTCTGGAAGACCATCCCCGTTCCGACGTGCTGATCGTCGACGCGCCCTTCGTCGAAGGGGCCGTCGCGGCCGTCGTCACCGCCGCGTCCGGCGCCGGTCTCGAAGCCGTCGCCGACGCCGCCAAGGAGGCACGCCATGTCCACAAGCTCTGAGCCCGCCACGACCGCGTCCCGGCACGAGGCTGACGTCGTCCTGCCCGCCCATCTCCACGCCCGGCCCGCGGGCCGGCTCGCCCGGGCCGCGTCGTCCTTCACCAGTGCCGTACGGCTGGAGTACGCCGGCCGGACGGTGAATCCGGCGGGCGTACTCGCCGTGATGGGCCTGGGCGCCACCGCCGGCAGCACCGTGACCGTCCGTGCCGAGGGTGAGGACGCCGAACAGGCCGTAGCGGCGCTGGCAGAGATTCTCGCCACCGCCGAGTGACCCGGCCGCGACGAGCGGCACACCAGCGAGACCAGTGGAGGTGGCCGAGGTGAACGCCCCCGCCACATACACGTCCGACTCACGGGCGGGCCCGCCGTCCCGGTTCGAGCACGCCTGCCCGATCCCGCACATCCCGGAGGCCGTCTCCGCCGTACGCCGGCGGGTCCGCACCGTTCTCGCCCGGTGGCGCATGCCCGCCGCGACGGCCGACGACGCCCTCCTGGTGATCTCGGAGCTGGCCACCAACGCCATCCTCCACGCCCGCCCGCCGGCGGTCCTGCACCTGTCCCTGCCCGACCCCGGCAGCGGCGCCCTGCGCATCGAGGTCACCGACGCCGGCCCGGCCCCCGGGCCCGGCCCCGCCCACGCCGGCCCCGAGGAGCACCGCGAGAGCGGCCGCGGAACCGACATCGTCGCGGCCCTCGCCACCCGCCACGGCACATCCCGCCAGGCCGGCCGAACCACACGGTGGGCACTCCTGGAACCGGCCGCCTGACAGCCCGTCGTGCCCGGTGACCGCCGGCTCAGCGCCACTCCCTTCTGAGCAGGCCGAACACCCAGGTGTCGGAGACCTCGCCGTTCACGACGCAGTCCTCACGGAGCGTGCCCTCGCGGACGAAGCCGAGTCTTCCGAGGACGCGGGCGGAGGGGACGTTACGGGTGTCGGTCTCGGCCTGGACGCGGTTGAGGTCCAGGGTGTCGAAGGCCCACCGCAGCACGGCGTGGGCGGCCTCCGTCGCGTAGCCGTGGCCCCACATCGGTTCGCCGAGGACGTAGCCCAGCGACGCGCTGCGGTGATCCGGGTTCCATCCGGTCAGACCGCACCAGCCGACGAAAGCCCCGTCCGAGACACGGTCGATGGCCACGCGCGCGCCCGTGCCCTCGTCGGCGATCTTCCGGCACACGGTGATGAACCGCTCGGCGCGGGCCGGTTCGGTCCACGGCGGCGAGTCCCATTGACATCCTCGCCGCCCTGAAGGACGGCGATTCCCGCCTACCGAGCCGTTGAAGGCTGCGGTGTCGAGAGGGTTCCTGCTTCGCCGCGCGGTGCCGGGAGGAGTCCCGGTCTTACCTGCGCTCCACAGGCTGACACGGCCAGTCCGGCCGCCTTGGCGACGTTGACCGCCGCGTTGATGTCCCGGTCCAGGACGGCCCCGCACGCCCCGCAGGTCCACACACGGACGTGCAGGGGCTTGGGGCCGTCCTTGACACCGCACTGCGAGCACACCTGAGACGTGGGCTCGAAGCGGCCGATCCGAATGAAGGTGCGCCCGTACCGGGCGGCCTTGTACTCCAGCATGCTCACGAACGCCGACCATCCGGCGTCGTGGACGGACTTGGCCAGGCGCGTACGGGCGAGCCCCTTCACCGCCAGGTCCTCCACGGCGACCGCTTGGTTCTCGCGGATCAGCTTCGTGGAGAGCTGGTGGTGGAACTCGCGGCGCGCGTCCGCGACCCGGGCGTGTGCCCGTGCGACGCGGACCCTGGCCTTGTCCCTGTTCCTGCTGCCCTTCTCCTTGCGGAACAAATCCCGCTGGGCCTTCTTCAGGCGCTTGGCGGCCCGGCGCAGGAACCGCGGGCTGTCGACCTTCGTCCCATTCGAGAGGACCGCGAAGTGCCCCAGCCCGAGGTCGATCCCGATCTCGGGCATCGACTGCGGCAGCAGTTCCTCGGGGCCGGTCTCGACGACGAAGCTCGCGAAGTACCGGCCCGCGCTGTCCTTGACCACGGTCACCGTGGACGGGGTGGAGGGCAGGGATCGGGACCACTTGACCTTCAGGTCGCCGATCTTCGGCAGACGCAGCTTCCCGCCCGGCGTGATTGACCAGCGGGCGTTCGCCGTGAACCGCACGGACTGCCGGGTGTCCCGCTTCGACTTGTACCGGGGCGCGCCCATGCGCGGGCGCTTGCCCTTCAGGCCGTCGAAGAAGTTCTTGTACGCGGTGTCCAGGTCGCGCAGCGACTGCTGGAGGACGACTGCGGAGACTTCGCTGAGCCAGGCCCGCTCCGGGGTGTTCTTCGCCTCCGTGATCAGCCGCTTGGCCAGGTCCCCGGTCTTGGGGAACGGCAGTCCTTGGCTGCGGGCGGTCTCCCGAGCGCGAAGCGCGTCGTTGTAGACCACCCGCGCACACCCGAACGCCCTCGCCAACGCGCTGCGCTGACCGGCGCTCGGGTACAGGCGGAAGCTGTACCGAAGCTGCACGCCGATCATGATACACAGTTGGTTTATGGGTATCGATGAGAACATCCGTGCAGGTCGCCACTGCGTCTTCCGCATGCATGTCCACTTGGTTTTCGTTACGAAGTACCGGCACAAAGTCTTCGCCGACCGGCACCTGACGCGGTGCGAGGAGATCATGCGCGCCGTGTGCGAGGACTTTGAGGCCGAGCTGGTCGAGTTCAACGGCGAGGCCAGCCACGTCCACCTGCTCGTGAACTTCCCGCCGAAGGTCGCCGTGTCCAAGCTGGTGAATTCCCTCAAGGGCGTGTCCTCCCGACGCCTCCGTCAGGAGTTCCCCGAACTCGTCCGCCACTACTGGCGGGCACAACGTCTGTGGTCCGGCTCGTACTTCGCCGGATCCGTCGGCGGCGCACCGCTCAGCATCGTGAAGCAGTACATCGAGCAGCAGAACCGGCCGCTCTGACCCGGGTTGAGGTGAACAGTGCGAATCCGTGCACACAGCTGAGGTCAGAGCAGTTCTCAGATTCGCTTCACCACCGGGCTGAAGCCCGGTGCACTGCGAATAGACCCGGTAGCGCAGCACGTGCGCGTCGCTGTGCAGCGCGAAGAGCCGGCCGGCGTCGGCGTCGGTGAAGGGGCGCAGGCGCAGGCGGGCGGTGCGGAGGACGGGAGTGGGCAGGGTCATGCGCACCATCCTGGGTCCCGGCGGCGCGGGCGCGACAGCGGATTTACGTCGGGGACGGGGTGGCGCCGCCGGACGGGGTGCAGGTCGCGGTGGCCGAGGCTCCGTCCTCGCCCTTCAGGTGGACGACGGTCCTGCCGTCGGCGTCCCGGTTGTAGGCGATGGTGCAGGTCAGCTGGCGCACGGCGGTGGGGTCGAGGGTTTTCAGGGGGAAGGGGAGGCGGGCGGTGACGGTGTTGTCGGCGGTGGAGGTGATCTGCACGGTGGCACCGGGGCCGGGCGCGGGCAGGGCGGTGGTGAGTCCGGCGGCGCGGTCCTCCTCGCGCGGGCCCGTCAGCAGGGCCGCGACGACGTCCTCCGTCCGCACCGGGCCGGACCCGGCCTGGTCCCCGGCCTCCGGTCCGACGACGTAACCGCCGCCGAACTCGTCCACGGCCCCGGGCGTCCGGATGACAGGGCGCACGCTTCCGTCGGGGGCGCGGAAGAAGAGCAGCATCTCGTAGTCGCGGTCGAAGAAGGCCTGGACGGAGGCGGGGGCGCCCGCCTCGATGACGTCGGTGTCCCGGATGCCGCAGGCGCCGAGCAGGGGGACGGCGGCCGCCACCGCGAGCACCGCCGCGCGCCTCATGCGTCCGCCTCCGCCGCGTGCAGCGGTATCTCCACGGTGAAGACGGCGCCCCCTCCGGGAAGGTTGCCCGCGCTGATCGTTCCACCGTGCAGCTTGACGTTCTCCAGCGTGATGGCCAGCCCCAGGCCGCTGCCCGCCGAGCGGGTGCGGGCCGCGTCGGCCTTGTAGAAGCGGTCGAAGATGTGCGGCAGCACCGCGGGCCGGATGCCGGGTCCGCTGTCCGCGACCTCGGTGATCAGCACGGGCGGGCCCGGGGAGCGGGCCGCGGTGCGCAGCCGTACCGTGACGGGCGCGCCGCCGTGCTTCAGGGCGTTGCCGACGAGGTTGGCGATCACGAGGTCGAAGCGGCGCGGGTCGAGGCGGGCGCGGATGCCGTCGGGGAGTTGGGTGCGGATCCGCTCGTCGGTCCAGTGCCGGCTGTGCAGGGTCTTGCGGATGGCCTCGGCGACGTCCACCTCGTCGGCGTTCAGCTCGGCCGCGCGCGCGTCGAAGCGGGAGATCTCCATCAGGTCCTCGACGAGCACGGCGAGCTTGCCCGTCTCCGTGCTGACCAGCCGCACCGCGCGGGCGGTGTCGGCGTCCAGGCCGGCCGCGTCCTCCTCGAGGACCTCGGTGACGGCGAGCATCCCGGCGAGCGGGGTGCGCAGTTCGTGCGAGACGTCGGAGGCGAAGCGGCGGGCGCGTTGCTCGGCCTCGCGCAGTTCGCGCACGGACCGCTCCAGCCGGCCCGTGGACTCGTTGAAGGTCCGCGCCAGGTCGGCCAGTTCGTCGCGGCCGCGCACCGGGATGCGGGTGTCGAGCCGGCCGCTGCCCAGGCTGCGGGTGGCCCGGTGCAGTTGCCGCACCGGGCGCAGCACGCTGCGTGCGGCGAGCAGACCGGGGATCAGCGCGACGGCGAGGCCGGGCAGGGCGCCGTCCCGGGCGGCGATGAGCAGGGCGTCGACGTTGACCTGCTCGTCGGTCATCCGCATGACGGCGTACAGGACGAGCCCGCTGGGCAGCACGCTGTCGGGGCCCGTCCTGAAGACCGTGGGCATGGCGATGGTGAGGTAGGGGACGCCGTCCTTGACGACCCGCTCGAAGTGGCCGCGGGGGTTGGCCGTCGCGGCGCGCCGCAGCTCGGGGGTGATGACGGTGGAGACGGGGTTCTCGCCCGAGGAGGCGCGCAGCGAACCGTACTCGGCGAACACCACCCAGGGGCGCGGCTTGCCCTTGCGGGCGAGGTCGCGCAGGACGTCCTCCAGGCCCTCCTCCCGCACGGGCAGGCCGAACCCGGTCTGCTGGACCTGGTCGCGGAACGACGAGACGGCCGTGTCCTGGGCGGTCTTCAGCAGCGCGGTGCGGGCCTCGCGGTAGGTCAGCGCGGCCGTCGTACCGGCGCTGACGACGGCGACGAGGAGGAAGGCGAACAGCAGCCGGGTGCGCAGGCCGAACGCCCTTATCGCAGGCCGGGAGGGGCCGGGACCCGTGGTCACAGCGGTCCGAAGCGGTAGCCGAAGCCACGCAGGGTCCGGACGTAGCGGGGGCTGCCCGCCTCGTCCTCGATCTTGCCGCGCAGCCGGGCGACACACGCGTCGACCAGCCGGGCGTCGGCGTGGTAGCTGTGCTCCCAGACGTGCTCGAGGAGCTGCTGCCTGCTGAACACCTGCCCGGGCGCGGCGGACAGGTGCAGCAGGAGCTTGATCTCCGACGGGGCGAGCGCGAGCGGCCGGCCGGACTTGCTCACGGTCAGCGCGGACCGGTCGATGGTGAGGTCGCCGTGCACCTCGACGGCCGCGCGCCCCGCGCCGCCGCCGTCCAGCCGGCGCAGGACGGCACGGATCCGGGCCTCGATCACCTCGGTGCGGGCGGGCTTGACGATGTAGTCGTCGGCCCCGGCCTCCAGGCCGATGACCACGTCGAAGTCGTCGCCGCGCGCGGTGAGCATGATGATCGGCAGCTGGCTGTGCTCGCGGACCCGCCGGCAGACCTGGACGCCGTTCATGCCGGGCAGCATCAGGTCGAGCAGCAGCAGATCGGGGCGGAACGCGGTGAGCGCGGCGAGTCCCGCCTCGCCGGTCGCGGCCGCCCGTACCTGGTGGCCGCGGCGGCGCAGGCCGAGTTCGACCCCCTCGCGTACGGAGGGGTCGTCCTCGATGAGGAGCACCCGGGGCATCGGCGGTTCTCCCTCGGTGGTGGTCAGGTCCGGGTCCGTGTCCGGCGGAGGCGGGCGAGCAGCGCGTCGAGTTCGGCGAGCCGCAGCGGACGGGCGAGCAGGGCGAAGGTGAGGACGACGGCGCTCGCGCCGACGAGTGTGGAGAGTGCCGCCCCCGCCGGTGCGGTTCCCCGGGCCGCGAGATGGCCCAGCGCGGTGGCGGGGACGGCGGCGAGGAGCAGCCGGGCGTGGGCGCCGGCCGCGCCCGACCGGAGGGGCCGGGCGACGGCGAGCCGCCGGCTCAGCACCCGGGCCGTCACCGCCCAGCCCGCGCACAGCGCCAGGGAGTACGCCCCCGCCATGCCCGTGACGGCCCAGCGGGCCGGCAGCAGCTGGGCGGCGGCCAGGGACAGTCCCGCGTTGAGGGCGACGATCACGAGGTTGAGCAGGAAGGGCGTACGGGTGTCGGACAGCGCGTAGAAGGCGCGGGAGAGGACGTACTGGCCCGACAGGGCGATCAGTCCGGGCGCGAACGCCATCAGGATCCCCGCCATGGCGGCCGTGTCGGCGGCGCTGGTCCTACCGTGGCCGAAGACGAGGGCCATGCCCGGGTGGGCGAGGGCGAACAGCGCGCAGGCGGCGGGTACGACGGCACTGGCGCTGACGCGCAGGGCGTGGGAGACGTCGTGCCGCAGGGCGCCGGTGTCGCCGTCGGCGGCGGCCGCGCTCATCCGGGGCATCAGCGCGGTCACCACGGAGACCGTGACGATGCCGTGCGGTACGGCCCACAGGGCATAGGCGTGGGTGTACGCGCCGTAGCCGGGGCCGCCCTCGAGGCCGGCGGTGGTGGCCAGTCGGGTGGTGACCCAGTAGGCGGCCTGGTTGGCCAGGACCAGCAGCACCAGCCAGCCCGCCGAGCGCAGGGGGCGGGTCAGTCCGCTGCCGCGCCAGTCGAAGCGGGGCCGCCAGCGGAACCGGGCGGCGCGCAGGGCGGGGAGGAGGACGAGGGCCTGGGCGGCGATCCCGGCGGTGGTGCCCCAGCCGAGGACGGCGGTCTCGGCCGCGGTGAGGACGCCCCCGTCGCCGCCCGGGGACAGCGCGAGATACAGCCCGAACACGGCGATGACGACGACGTTGTTGAGCACCGGCGCCCACATCATCGCGCCGAACCGGCCGCGGGCGTTGAGCACCTGGCCGAGCAGGGTGAACAGGCCCAGGAAGAAGATCTGCGGCAGGCAGTAGCGGGCGAACGCCGTGGTCATGGCGGCCTGTTCGCCGGTGTAGCCGCTGTACGCGCCGACGATCGCGGGCGCCGCCCACACCGCGGTCGCGGTGATCGCCAGCAGCGCGAGCACGCAGACGGTGACCAGCCGGTCGGTGTAGGCCCGGCCCCCGTCGGCGTGCTCCTTGGCGGCCCTGACCAGCTCCGGCACGAAGACGGCGTTCAGCGCGCCGCCGAGGAGCAGCATGTAGACGATGGTGGGCAGGGCGTTGCCGACCGCGTAGCCGTCGGCGGCCGGGCCGATGGTGCCGATGGCCGCCGCGACGACGGCGGAGCGGACGAAGCCGGTGGCGCGGGAGACGACGGAACCGGCGGCCATGACGGCACTGCTGCGCGCCGTGGAGGCCGGCTTCGCCTCCGTCGCCGCCTCCGTCGCGGTCGTCCGCGTCATCGGCGGTTCAGATACGCCTGGAAGGCGCGGTGGAGCGTGTGGTTGGCGCTGCCGGCCAAAGGTTTCTCCCATTCCCCCGACGTCTCGACGACGTGTCCCCCGGTGCCGAGCTTCCAGCGCAGCAGCCCGTACGCGCGTTCGCCCGGATCGAGTGTGGAGGGTACCCCGCGCATGTCGTAGACGTGGGCGCCCCGGGCGTGGGCGTCCAGCAGCATCCGCCACTGCAGGGCGTGGGAGGGGCGGACCTCGCGGCGGTGGTCGGCGGAGGCACCGGTCTGGTACCAGGCGCGGGCGCCCGCGGTGATCAGGGTGTGGGCGGCGAGGATCTCGCCCCGGTGCCGGGCGAGGTACAGCGTCATCCGGCCCGGCTCCTCGGCGTTGAGCGCCGCGTACTGACGCTCGTAGTAGGCGAGCGAGCGGCCGAGCCGGAAGCCGTCGCGCCGCTCGGTGACGCCGAGCAGCCGGTGGAAGGCGGGGAGGTCGGCGGCGCTGCCCACCACCACCTCCACACCCTCCCTGCGGGCCCGGCGCACATGGCGCCGCCACGCCTGGCTGAGCCCGGCCCACAGGTCCTCCTCGGTGCGTCCGGCGAGCGGTACGTGGAAGACGTACCGCGGCTGGGCGTCGCCGTCCCCGTGTTCCCCGCAGCGGCGCCAGCCCCGGGCGCGCAGCCGCTCGGCGACGGCGGTGCCGAGCGGGTCGACCTCCCCGGGGAGGACATCGGCGAGGCGGCGGCCCGGACCGGTGGACGACTTGAGCAGGGCGGCGTCCCAGCGCCGGTATGCGGGCGACGGGCCGATGCGCACGGCGAAGGCGCCCGCGCGGCGCAGGTGTTCCAGCAGCGGGTCGAGCCAGCCGTCGAGGCCGGGGTCGCTCCAGTCGGCGACGGGGCCCTCAGGAAGGTACGCGAAGTACTTGCGGGTGCCCGGGAGTTGCCGCAGCAGCACCAGGGCGACGCCGGTCAGCACGCCGGCCTCCGGGTCCGGGCCCCAGCCGAGCAGCCGGGCGTGCCAGCCCTCCTTGACCTCGGCCCAGGAGGGCAGTTGCAGGAACCCGGCGCCGAGGGCCGCGCCGCGGGGGGTGGCGAGGAACGCGCGGTAGGTGTCCGGGGTGATGGGGCGCGGGGTGAAGCCCGCGCGCTCCGCCCGGCGTCCACGGCCGGGCGGGACGAGCAGCGCTGACACGGTGTGAGCCTCTCCTTCTCCCCGGGCCGGTGGCGGGGACACACAGGAGGTTCACAGCGGGCCGTGACCGCTCCGTCCGGCGTATGTGACCGGACCATGACCACTTGGCACCAGACGCCGTCACAGTCCTCGAGAAGCCGCTGACCTCGGTCTTTGCGGCTCTACAGTCACGGCGTCCACCCCCCTTTCCGCCCCTCTCGGAGGCCCCGTTGTCACGCATCCGTGTCCTCGCCCCGGTCCGGGCCGCCGTCGCGGCCGCCCTGCTGGCGCCGCTCGCCGCCTGCTCGCCGGGCGGCTCCGCCGGCACCCCGGAGACCGGCACCACGCCGAGCGCCGCCGACCGCCCCGTCACGGTCACCGTCACGCCCGCGGGCGAGCGGGTTCCGGCGGGCCGGCCGGTGCGGGTCACGGCCGACGGCGGCAGGCTCACCTCGGTGACCGTCACCGACGCCGAGGGCCGCCGACTGGCCGGGAAGGCGTCCGCCGACGGCCGGTCGTGGGTGTCCGGGCGCAACGCCGTACCCGGCGCGTCGTACGCGGTGACGGCGGTGGCCCGGAGCGAGGGCGGCACCTCCCGGACCACCCGGGCCGCCTTCAGCACGGCCCCGGCGGACAAGGTGAACAAGGTCGACTGGCGGCCGGGCGCCCGCTCCACCGTCGGCGTCGCCCAGCCCGTCTCCCTGGTCTTCGACCACCCGGTCGAGAACAAGGCCGCCGTGGAGAAGCTGCTCAGGATCACCACCTCCGACGGCACCGAGGGCTCCTGGGGCTGGATACGCGACTGGTCGGGCCGGGACCGCGTGGACTGGCGGCCCAAGGCGTACTGGAAGCCGGGCACCGAGGTCACGCTGGACGCCCGGCTGAACGGCGTGCACTCGGGCGCGGAGGGCGGGTGGTTCGTCCGCGACTACTCGACCACCTTCACCGTCGGCGCCCGGCAGATCGTCCGGGTCGACCTCGACCGCCACCGGCTCACCCTCGTCCGCGACGGCAGGACGGTCCGGCACATCCCGGTCTCGGGAGGCACGCCGGGCGGTGACAAGCGATCCTGGCGCGGCACCGCCGTGCTCATGGCCAAGGAGGGCACGATCAACATGAACTCCGAGACGGTCGGGCTGGGCGACGCCTACGACAAGATGGTCGACCACTCGATGCGGCTGACCTGGTCCGGCATGTACGCGCACGCCGCCCCGTGGAACGCCCGCTACTTCGGCCGGGCCAACCGGAGTTCGGGCTGCATCGGCATGAGCGACGCGGACGCGGCCTGGTTCTACGGGCAGGTGCGGCCGGGCGACCCGTTCGAGATCAGCGGCAAGGACACCAAGGGTGTGGTCGCGCCCGGCAACGGCTTCGGCGCGTGGAACCTCTCGTGGAGCGAGTGGCGGGACAGGAGCGCCCTGCGCTGAGCGCACGGTGACCGGCACACCACCTGCCGTGCCCCAAGTCCCCCCTGTTGTCAGCGAACTTCCCCGGAATTGTCCGTGATCGGTAACGGACGGATCCCCGGCCGCGTATCGCTCGTCTCGCCCAGTGGGTTCAGGTGATCCACGGCGATGAACAACAGCGGAGGCGGAGCGGACATGGCGCGGCACGGTGGGGTACGGGGCTGGTACGGCAAGATGGCCGGGGCGGCGCTCGCGGTGACGGCGCTGGCCGTCGGGGCCTCGGTGTGGACGGCGCAGGCCGACGCCGTGAACCGCGGTTCCGCGCCGCAGGCGTCCGCGCCGGCCGCGCCGGGCGGTGCCGGTGACGTCAAGCGCGTCTCGAAGACCATCGTGCACGCCTCCGACGCGGGCGAGCGCGGCGTCAACATCACCATCGACGACGGCCCCGACCCCACGTGGACGCCCCAGGTGCTCGACCTGCTGCGCGAGCACGGGGTGAAGGCCACGTTCTGCGTCACCGGCATCCAGGCGCAGGCCCACCCGGACCTGGTGAAGGACGTGGTGGCGGCCGGGCACCGGCTGTGCGACCACTCCGTGTCGCACGACACCACCATGGACCGCAAGTCCGAGGCCTACCAGAAGAAGGAGATCCTCGACGCCGAGCGCATGATCGTCGAGGCGTCCGGGGGAGTGCGCCCGATGTACTACCGGGCGCCCGGAGGGGCGTTCACCCCCTACAGCCGCGAGCTGGCCGCCTCCCGGGGCATGCGCCCGCTGGGCTGGAACGTGGACACCAAGGACTTCGAGCAGCCCGGCGCGGACGCCATCGTCGCCACCGTCGAGGAGCAGATCGCCAACGGGCCGACGATCCTCTTCCACGACGCGGGCGGCGACCGCTCCCAGACCCTCGACGCCATGCGCCGCATCCTCCCCTGGCTCAAGGAGCAGGGCTACACCTTCGGCTTCCCGGTGCGCTAAGACCGTCAGATGGGCTCGGGCTGCGGTTCGGGGCGGGGCTGCGGGACGGCCGTGCGGGACCACTGCCCGGTGGTCCGCGCGTAGCCGACGACCACCGAGGCCGTCGCCAGCAGCAGCAGCGGTCCGGCCAGCCAGGCGTGGTGGGCCATCTGCACGGGGAGCCAGCGGTACGACAGCAGGAACGCGGTGAAGACCACGGTGCCGTAGGCGACCAGCCGGAGCCCCGCCCGGTCCCAGCCCCGGTCGTAGGTGCGCAGGGCCGCCTCGATGGTGAGGGTGAACACCGCACCCGCGATCAGGTCGGCGCCGTAGTGCCAGCCGAAGCCGAGGGTCGCGCAGAGCGTGGCGATCAGCCAGAACGTTCCCGCGTAGCGCAGCGGCCGCGGGCCCTTGCGGGTGTGGATGAAGATCGCGACCGCCCAGGCCGTGTGCAGGCTGGGCATGCAGTTGCGCGGCGTGAGGCCGTCGAACGGCATGGGCTGCGGGGCGGCCGGCGGCACGGGTGTGTGCGGCCACAGGTCGGCCACCGCCCAGGACGCGGTGGGCGCCATGTCCGGTGACCACAGGGCGACCTCCGCCCAGTGCTCGGTGCCGGTGCCGTAGGCGAAGATCGGGCCGACCACCGGGAAGATCATGTAGTACGCCGGTCCGACGAGGCCGATCACCAGGAACGTGCGCACCAGGTGGTGGCGCGGGAAGCGCCGCTCGGCCACCACGTGGCGCAGCTGGTAGAGGGCCACTACGACCGCGGCCACCGCGAGATTGCCGTAGACGAAGTCGAGGACGTTGTACCCGACGGAGCCGGAGGCGGTGACGACCCGGCCCACCAGCCAGGACGGGTTGCCCAGCGCGTGGTCGGCGACGGCGACGTACTGGTCGAAGACCGTCGGGCGGGTCTTCGAGGTGATGAGCAGCCAGGTGTCGCCCGTCTTGCGGCCTGCCATCAGCAGCAGGGCCAGGCCGACGCCCTTCAGCAGCAGGACGCGGTCCGGGCCGGTGCGTCGGGTGAGGGCGAGGACCGCGACGCCCAGGGTCACCCACAGGGCGCCGTTGCCGAAGGGATGGCCGCCCGCCGTGTCGGCGTCCACGGCCCACCTGACCACGAGGAAGACCAGGTCGATACCGATCGCCGCGCCCACCGCGATGAAGCGTTCCCGCCAGGTGAGGACCACCGTCATCAGCGCCATGGCGGCGTACAGCAGCCCCCCCGACTTGGGGGCGTGGATCACCTCCCGCGCCTGCAGGGTGATCGGCCCCGGTGTGCCGTAGTGACGCGCGGCGACTTCGAGCGCGACGAGGAAGCCGAGGGTCACGGCGGCGGTGAGGGTCCAGAGCACGGCCTTCGGCCGGCGCCACACGGGCGTCACGGGTCTCTCCCGTACGCCCTGGTCGTTCTGCGGTGGTATGTGTATCAACGTCTGTCAGCTTCGTTTAGGTGTCGGTCCCGTGAGGGCAGCCGTCGTTCAGTCGGAAGACGGAAGATGCACAGTACGGGTTCACCTCGGACCGGAGACGCCCGGCCCGGTGCGTCAGGCGCGGGCGAGGGCCGCGGCGCCGAACGAGACGTCGAAGCGGTCGCACCAGATGCTCACGCTGCGGTACCGGCCCGGGTCGACGCCGGCGGGCAGGACGTAGTTCTGGCTGCCCTTGTTCCCCTTGAGCCGGCCAAGGCTGACGTACTCCCCGTCGTCGAACAGGTGCCAGCCGGCCCGGCCCTCCACGACCGGCGCGTCGGTCAGCCAGACCCGCAGGTCGGGGCCGTTGCTGGTGTCGAGGCCCTCCAGCCGTACGACATGGGAGCCGTCGGCCAGCCGTACGAGCCGCACGGTGCCGGAGGTCGCGTGCTCGTGGCTGATCAGCTCACCGCTCGCCACCGTCACCGGACCGGCCGGGGAAGGTGCGGGGGAGGAGGCGTCGGGCGAGGGTGTCCCGGCGGGCGTCGCCGGGGCGGTGCCCGCGGTGACGGGCAGCGCCTCCTGGACCGTCTCGTCCACCCACAGCTTCCACGGCTGGAACCAGTACAGCCCGAACCCGGCCCCGGCGACCGCCACCAGCAGCGCCCCGGCCATCCACGGCCGCGTCAGTGCACGCCGTCCACGCCTCATACCGCCCGCCCTCCCGGAGGCATGCCGTCCGCCTCCCCGTCGTCCTGCCCCCATTCAACGGACGCGGCGGCCGTCGCGGGCGGCCCGGCGGATGACGAAACCCTTACGTCCGCGCCGCCGCGCACCCTGCGGAAAACCGCAGGGTGCCGGGTGCGGGAAGCCGCGGCAACCCGACGGTCTTCCGCATACCGGCGCTGATCTGCGGTTTCTAGCGTGGTCGACGGATCGCGGCACCCGCCGCGAGGACCGCCCCGCAGCCACCCTGGAGACGTCGCATGGACCTCGTGACCCTGGCTCTGCCCCAGGAACCCGCCGACGGCGTCGCAGGCTGGGCCGCCGGCCTCGTCGACACCATGGGCGCGCCGGGGGCCGGTCTCGCCGTCGCCCTGGAGAACCTCTTCCCGCCGCTGCCCAGCGAGATCATCCTGCCGCTGGCCGGATTCGCCGCCGGGCAGGGGGTCATCGGTCTCCTCCCGGCCCTGCTGTGGACCACCCTCGGCTCCACGGTGGGCGCCACCGTCCTCTACTGGGCCGGCGCGCTGTTCGGCCGCGCACGCATGTACGCGATCTGGGCCAGGCTGCCGCTGGTCAAGGTGTCCGACCTGGAGCGGACGGAGCAGTGGTTCGCCCGGCACGGGACGAAGGCGGTCCTCCTCGGCCGCATGGTCCCGATCTTCCGCAGCCTCGTCTCCGTACCCGCCGGTGTGGAACGCATGCCGTTGCCCGTCTTCGTGACGCTCACCGCCTTGGGCAGCCTGATGTGGAACGCGGCGCTCGTCCTGTCCGGCTACTGGCTGGGCGAGCGGTGGGAGACGGTCGGGACGTACGTCGGGTTCGCCGGCAAGGCCGTCCTGGTCCTGGCCGCGGCCGCACTGGCGCTCTACGTCGTGACCCGGCTGCGCACCCGCGGGTCCGCCCGGCACCGCCGCGCCTCGTGACCGGCCCCGTCCCCGCACCGGCCGGACGATCTTGTCCGGGCTGTGCCGCGCGACTACGCTCACCAGGCGTGCAGGAGGAATCGGCGGACTTCGGCGCCCGGCCCCTCCCGACGGCCCCCACATCCCCGTCAGGCGGGCCCGCGCCCGCTCCGGCACTGCCGCGCAGGGCCGCCGGACTGCTGCTCGGCTGTGCCACCGCGGCCCTGGGGGCGCTGTACTTCCTGATCGCCGGCCTCCCCCTCGGTCCGCTGCTGCTGTGGCCGCGCACCCGTCACCGCGCCCTGGCCGCCCTGGTCGCCGGGGCGCGCCGGCTGACGGCGCTCGACCGCCGGCGCCGTTCGGTGTTCTTCGGGGACCGCTTCCCCGACCGTCCCGTCCCCGGCCACCGGATCCTGCGCCATCTCGCCGTCCGGGTCTGGGCGGGCCTGGTCACCGGGGTCGTGGCGGGCCTGCTCGCCTTCGGTGCCGTCCTGGCGGGGCTGCTGGTCGCGAGCCTCGTACGGGGCACCCTGGGCTGGCGGGAACTGCTGGTCCAGGGGCTGCTCGGCGGGGTGCTGCTGTTCTTGAACGTGCAGGGCCTGGTGGCGCTGGAGTCGTTCGACGCACGGCTGGCCCGCGAGAGCTTCGGTCCCTCGGAGGGCGAACTGCTGCGGCGGCGCATCGACGAGCTCGCCACCAGCCGGGCGGCGGTGCTGCGGGCCGTGGACACCGAGCGCCGGCGCATCGAGCGGGACCTGCACGACGGGGTGCAGCAGCGTCTGGTGGCGCTGGCGATGCTGCTCGGACGCGCCCGCCGGGGCCGTACGCCGGAACAGGCGGACCGTCTGCTGGAGCAGGCCCACCGGGAGTCGCGGGAGCTGCTGACCGAGCTGCGGGAGGTCGCCTGGCGGGTCTATCCCACGGCGCTGGACAGCCAGGGGCTGCGGGAGGCGCTCGCCGGGGTGTCCGAGCGGTGCGCCCTCCCCGTCCGGATGGACTACGCCCTCACCGGTCCGCTGCCCGCCCCCGTCGAGACCGCCGCGTACTTCGTCGTCTCGGAGGCCGTGACCAACGCCGCCAAGCACGCGGTCGCCACGCGGATCGACGTGAGCGTGCGGGCGTACGGCGCCGTGCTCGTCGTCCGCGTGGAGGACGACGGGGCCGGCGGCGCGGACCCGGCGGGCAGCGGACTGACCGGGCTGCGGAGCCGGGTCGGCGCGCTGGACGGTCGGCTGCACGTCCACAGCCCCTCCGGGGGACCCACCACGATCACCGCGGAGCTGCCGTGCGCGTAATGCTCGCCGAGGACTCGACCCTGCTGCGGGAGGGGCTGGTACGGCTGCTCACCGAGGAGGGACACGAGGTCCCGGCCGCGGTCGGGGACGCCGCCGCGCTGCTGCGGGAGGTCGGGGCGCACCCACCCGACCTGGTCGTCGTCGACATCAGGATGCCGCCCACCCACACCGACGAGGGGCTGCGGGCCGCGCTGGAGATCCGCCGGCGGTGGCCCGGCGTCGGGGTGCTGGTGCTCTCCCAGCACATGGAGCGCAACTACGCGGCCCAGCTGCTCGCCGAGGGCGCGGAGCGCGTGGGCTACCTGCTCAAGGACCGTGTCGCCCAGGTCGAGGAGTTCCTCGACGCCCTGGAGCGGGTGCACGCGGGGGGCGCGGCCATCGACCCCGAGGTCGTACGGCAGCTGGTGATCCGTACGACGCACGGCGATCCGCTGGCCCGGCTGACGCCCCGCGAGCGCAGTGTGCTGGAGACGCTCGCCCAGGGGTACACCAACGCGGCCATCGCCGAGCAGCTGCACATCTCCCTGAGCGCGGTCGAGAAGAACCTCAACACGGTCTTCGACAAGCTCGAACTCCCCCACGCCACGGGCTACAACCGCCGGATCCTGGCGGTGCTGCGGTACCTGGAGTCGTAGGCGCCCGGCCGCCGGACGCACGGCCGGTCCGAGTTGCCGCGCACCGGTGATGCGAGAAGGTGAGTGAGGGAGGTCCGCGAAGGGAGCGTGCGGTGACAGGCTGTCCGGTCGACGACACCACCGTGCTGAACGCGCTGTTCGCCGACTCGCCCCAGGGTCTGTTCGTCTTCGACGCCGAACGGAAGGTCACCCGCTACAACCCGGCGGCGCGGGGCGTGCGGGGACTGGCCGCCGAGGACGTCGTCGGGCACCCCGTCGAGGACTTCGTCCCCGGATTCGGGTCGCGTGAGCTCGGAGCGCTGATCGACGAGGTCTTCGTGACCGGCGAGCCCCTGCGCAGCCGGCTGGTCCGCGGCCCCTCGCCCTCGGACCCGCGCCTCACCCTCTCCATCGAGGTGTCCCTGTTCCCGCTGCCCAGCCGCGAGGGCCGCATCCCCGGGCTGGTGGGCGTCATCGAGGACGTGACCGAGCGGCAGGCGGCCGCGGACCGCCTCGCCGTCCTCAGCGAGGTGCACGCGAGCGTCGGCTCGACCCTGGAGGTGGAGACCACGGCGGACGAACTGGTGCGCGCGCTGGTGCCCGCCTTCGCCGACGCGGCGGGCGTCGACCTGCTCGAGGAGGGGCCCGGCGGGGGCGCGCCCCGGGCCGGTCCCGTGTCCACGGATGTGCCGCTGCGCCGGGTCGCCTTCGCTCCCCCGACCATCGAGCCGGCCAGGAAGAAGGGCGACAGCCTGCCCTTCCCCTTCCCCACCCCGTACACCCAGGCCCTCAACGACACGCACGCCCGCCTGGTCCGGGTCACCCCGGACGATCCGTGGCTCTCGGCCGACCGGGACGGATTCACCCCGCTGATCGCGGCGGAGGTGCGCTCCATGATCGTCGCGCCGCTGATGGCGCGGGAGACCGTGCTGGGCCTGCTGACGCTGTACCGGAACCGCGCCGAGGACTTCGAGGAGGCGGACCTGGACGTCGCCCAGCAGGCGGCCGCCACCGCGTCGGCGCACCTGGACAACGCGCGCAGCTACCGCCGGGAGCACACCGTGGCCTCCGCGCTCCAGCGCAGGCTCCAGCCCGGGGACATTCCCCGGCTCTCGGCGGTGGACACCGCCCATGTGTACCTGCCCGAGGGGGCGGGCGGCGCCTGGTTCGACGTCATCCCGCTCTCCGGCACCCGGGTCGCCCTGGTCGTCGGTGACGTCACCGGGCACGGCATCGAGGCGGCGGCCACGATGGGCCAGCTCCGCATCGCCCTGCGCACGCTGGCGCTGCAGGACCTGGAGCCGGACGAGGTGCTGATCCATCTGGACGACGTCGTCTCGCAGCTCCCGGCGGCCGACAGCCCGGCCGAGGACCGTCACACGGCGACCTGCGCGATCGCCGTCCACGACCCCGTCGCCCGTCAGTGCACCCTGATCCGCGCGGGACACCCCGCCCCCGTCGTCGTCGACCCCGACGGCGCGCCGCTCGCCGTGGACGTGCCCAAGGGGCTGCCGCTGGGAGCGGGCGGCGAGCAGCCCTTCGCCCCGACGGTGGTCCAGCTCGCTCCCGGCAGCCTGGTCGCCCTGTGCACCCGCGGCCTCCTCGCCTCCGGCAAGGAGGGCGAGACGGCCGCCCGGCACGACCTCGAGCACGTCCTCGCCACCACCTCCCGGCCGCTGCAGGAGCTGTGCGACACCGCCGTGTACCGGATGGCGCCCTCGCGTCAGGACGACGCGGTCCTCCTGCTCGCCCGCGTCCACGCGCTGACCCCGGAACAGGTCGCGGACTGGACGCTGCCCCCCGACCCCTCCGTGGTGGGCACCGCCCGCCGGCTCGTCGACCGGCAGCTCGCGTCCTGGCACCTCGACGAGGCGTCCTA
Organism: Streptomyces speibonae; assembly: GCF_984686075.1. Lineage (NCBI taxonomy): Bacteria > Bacillati > Actinomycetota > Actinomycetes > Kitasatosporales > Streptomycetaceae > Streptomyces > Streptomyces speibonae. The sequence goes on from NZ_OZ480260.1 coordinate 4,023,434, forward strand.
CACCACCGAACTGATCGTGAGCGAACTCGTCACCAACGCCATCCGCTACGGCAAGGGTCCGGTACGGCTGCGGCTCATCCACGACCAGCAGCGGCTGCTGTCCGAGGTCACGGACGCCAACACCGTCAGCCCGCGGCTGCGGCACGCCCGCACGAGCGACGAGGGCGGGCGGGGCCTGTACATCGTGATGCGGCTCAGCTCCCAGTGGGGCGTGCGGCACAGCCGCCGGGACAAGACGATCTGGTCCGAGCAGGACCTCGGCGGGACCCCCGCGGACCCGCTGACCCTGATGGACGCCTTCGACCTGGCGGACGCGGCGGAGCTGTGAGCGGCCGGTGACCCCGGCCCGCTGGGCCGTGCCGCCCGGCGGATGCGCGGGGGGAGGCGCCCCGACCCGGGCGCGCGAGCGGGACGGGACCGGCCGGGGCCGTGGTGAGCAGCGGGACGACGCCCGTATGAGGGAGGCGTCCTCATTCCCCGGCGGCACTCGCCGCGAACGCTCGGATCAGCAGGCGGCGCGGAGCGACTGGTGGACGGGGCGGCGCGGTCGGCGGGGCACGGGCCGGCCGGTTCCGGGTCACGGCGGTCGACTGTGTCCTGCCGGACCGTCCCGGCCCGGGCCCCCGGTGATCAGGAGGCCCGGGCCGGTGTGGCCGGTGGGCGGGGTCGGGGTCAGGCCGCTGCTTCCGGTGCGGGTTCGGCCGGGGCCGACGGGGTCGCGGGCCGTACGGCGCGGCGGCGGGTCGGGAGGCCGAGGGTCGGGTTGGCCACGGCCCAGGCGGCGCCCTTGCAGACCAGCTCCTTGTAGACGGCGGCGAGCCGTCCGGTCAGGGCCATGTCCACGGCGCGGTCATCGGCGGTGACGTACTGGATGAGGCCCTCCTTGCGGCCCAGTGAGATGCACTGGTTGAAGTAGCGGATCGGCACGTTCGGGAGCTTCCCGCCGGTCAGCCGGGCCGCGATCGCATCGACGGCCTGCCACGCCGTGGGCGCGCCCGAGGCGCACGACATCCGCAGCGGCTTGTCGCCGGGGCCCATCGCCATGGCGGCGTCGCCGACGGCGTACACCTCGGGGTGCGAGACCGAGCGCATGGTCCCGTCGACCACGATCTGGCCGGTGCCGGTGACCTCGAGGCCCGTGGCCCGCGCGATCGGGTGGACGGCGAAACCGGTGGTCCACAGGGTCAGGTCGGCCGGGACGGTGTCCCCGCCCCCGGTGGTGACCCGGTCGGCCGCGACGGCCGCGACGTCGGTGTGCTCGTGCACGGTGATACCGAGCCGATCGACGACCTTGCGCAGATGCCGGCGGCCCTTGGCGGAGAGCCAGTCGCCGAGGCCGCCGCGGGTGACCAGGGAGACGTCGAGGTCCGGACGGGCCTCGGCGACCTCGGTCGAGGCCTCGAGCCCGGTCAGACCGCCGCCGACCACGACGACATGCCGTCCGGCGCCCAGCTCCGCGAGGCGCTCGCGCACCCGCAGCGCCCCGGAACGGCTCGCGATCTCGTGGGCGTACTCGGCGGAACCGGGCACGCCCTGGTCGTTCCACCGGCTGCCGAGGGCGTAGACGAGGGTGTCGTACTCCAGCTCGCCCGCGCCGTCGTCGTCCCGCACGGTGACAGTCCTGCGGTCCACGTCGACGCCGGTGACCCGCGCGATCCTCAGGTCCACGCCGGTTCCGGCGAGCATGTCGGCCAGCGGGCGGGGCTTGACCGCGCGGCCGGCGGCCACCTCGTGGTTGCGGACACGTTCGACGAAGCCGGGCTCGGCGTTGACCAGGGTGATGGCGACGTCTTCCCGGCGCAGCCGCCTGGCGAGGCGTCCGGCGGCGGTGGCCCCGGTGTAGCCGGCGCCGAGGACGATGATGCGGTGCTGCATGGCCTGCTCCTGTCGTCAGCGGATTCACCCCTTGAACCGGGCAGGCCGCCGATTCCTGACAGGTGTGAAATGTGACGCCCGTCACGTCGCCCGTCGCACCGCGCCGGGCGGCTCAGAGGGCGACGCGCACCAGGGGTTCCCCGTGCTCGGTGGCCGCCCAGCGCTCGGTCACCCGTTCGAGCTTGTCGGGGTTGACCTGGTTCCGGACGGCGGCGATGCCCTCGCCGGTGACCTCCAGGCACATCACGCCGATGACCCGGCCGTCGACGACCACGACCGCGGCGGGGTCCCCGTTGGCGGTCGTCGCGTAGACCTCGGGGGTGGCGCCGCCGACCATGTCCCGCTTGGCCTTGCCCGGCAGGAACAGGCCGCGCAGGAACGTCGCGACCGCGCGCGCCCCCTCGAACGCCTTGGCGCGGGCCGGGACCTTTCCGCCGCCGTCGCCGACCGAGACGGCGTCCTGGGTGAGCAGCCGCACCAGCGGCTCGGTCCGGCCGCTGGTGGCGGCGGCGAGGAACTCGTCGACGATCCGGCGGGCGGCGGCCTCGTCGATCTCCGTACGGGCCCTGCCCCGCGCGAGGTGCTTCCGGGCGCGGTGGAAGATCTGCTGACTGGCCGCCTCGGTGATGTCGAGGATCTCGGCGATCTCCCGGTGCCCGTACTCGAACGCCTCCCGCAGCACGTACACGGCCCGCTCGTTCGGCGTGAGCCGCTCCAGCAGGACGAGGACCGCGTACGACACCGACTCCCGCTGTTCGGCGGTGTCGGCGGGCCCCAGCATCGGGTCCCCGGCGATCAGCGGCTCGGGGAGCCACTGCCCCACGTAGGTCTCGCGCCGCGCGCGGGCGGAGGTGAGCTGGTTGAGGCACAGATTGGTGAGCACTTTGGTCAGCCACGCCTCGGGCACCCGGATGCGGTCGACGTCGGCGTCCTGCCACCGCAGGAACGTCTCCTGCACGGCGTCCTCGGCCTCGCTCGCGGAGCCGAGCAGCCGGTAGGCGATGGCCTCCAGCCGGGGCTTGGAGACCATGAACCGCTCCACGTCACGCGCGCTCAGAGCCATGCCCGGATCCTACGACTTCACGCCGCCGTCCCCGGCAAGGGTGTGGGCCACCGGAGTGCCCGCCTCACGAAGTGAGGCCGATCTCCGTGCAGGCCTCCGCGTAGGGCTCGGTGCAGATGTCCTCGGCGGTGTAGACGCCGTCCTGGATCACCGTCTCCTCGATGTTCTGCTTCGTCAGGGCGACCACCGGGACCAGCATCGCCGGGACGTCCTTGTGCGTGGGGCTGTCGATGCGGTCCCCGGCGAGGGCGTCGAACTGGATCGAACGCTCCTGCACCTTCGCCACCGCCATGTCCGCGGCCCCCGTCGCCTCCAGCAGGAAGGACTTGTACACCGTCATGTACTGCCTGCCCGCGACGATCCGCTGCACGGCCGCGAGGTCCGCGTCCTGCCCGGTGACCGGCGGCAGATCGGTGACGCCCGCGTCCTCCAGCACCTCGATGACGGCGCCGGCCATGCCGTCGTTCGCCGAGTACACCGCGTCGAGCTCGTCGGCGCCGACCTTCTTGAGTGCCTCGCGCATGTTCTCCGCGGCGACCTCGGGCAGCCACTCGTCGGTGTCGTACGTCCCGACGATGTCCACCCTGCCGTCCAGCTCGCTCATCGCGCCCTCCTTGAACAGCCCCGTGTTCGGGTCGGCGGGCGAGCCGTTGATCATGACGACCTTGCTCTTTGCGGCGTCCTCACCGAGCGCTTCCACCAGAGCGCGGCCCTGCACCTGGCCGACGAGTTCGTTGTCGTGCGACACGTACGCGTCGATCGGCCCCTGGGCCAGGCGGTCGTAGGCGATGACGGGTATGCCCGCCTCCTTCGCCTTCTTCACGTCGGACGCGACGGCCGCGGCGTCGACCGCGGTCACCAGGATCACGTCGACGCCGTCGGCGATCATCCGCTTGAACTGCTCGCTCTGTTTGTCCTTGCTGCCCTCGGCGTTCGCGTGAACGAGCTTGCCCTGGTTGTGGGTGACGGAGGCGAGCCGCTGCTCGATGAGCGGGTGGTCGAACTCCTCGAAGCGCGTCGTCTTCCTGTCGGGCATCAGCAGGCCGACGGTGATGTCGTAACGTCTCGCCTCTCGTCCCGAGGCGTTGTCGCTCGCGTCGTCCAGGCCGCAGCCGGCGAGCGCCAGGGTCGACAGCGCAGCGGTCAGGAACAGGACAGAGCGGCGCACGGAGTTGGTACGGGGGTTCACAAGAAGGCCTTCCGGGCGAACGTGCGGCATGGGCGACCAAGTGACTGGATAGCCAACGCGCACCGCGGTACGACGTCAAGTGCAACGATCAACTCTTACCTGAAAGGTTGTCATTAATTGCCGTTACGTGGGAGTTTGTGACGTGATGCGCCCCCCCGTTCACCGCCTTCCCGCGGGTCACACAGAGAATGGGCGCAGGAGAGACACACGGGCTGCACACAGTGCATCGTGGCCCTGGCTAGCGTGGTCGTTCCCCCTCCGTGCCCTTCGCCTCCCGGGCGGTCGGTACGTCAACTCAGGAAGACAGCGGATGGACTACTGCTCCACGTGTCGCCGGCATCTGAACGGCGCCCTGGTCTGCCCGGGCTGCGGTGCCTACGCACCCGACATCGCGCCCAGCCTCGTCGGCGGCCACACCGTCCCCGGTGCGGTGGGTGCGGCGGCCGAGCCCGCCGAGGCCGTGTCCGCCCCCGCCCCGCGGTCCGCTGACGGGGCGTCACCGGCGGCCGCGCCATCGGTCGCCGGTACCGGCAGGGCGGCGCGACGGCGGCAGCAGACCCGCTGGAGGAAGACCCAGCGGCGGGCCCTGGTCGCCACGGCCGTGGCCCTCGTGGGCGGCGGACTGACCGTCGCCTCGATGGACCGGGGCTCCGGGGACCGCGCCCAGGCCGCCACGGCACCCGACCACCGGGGGCTGGGCGGCGCGACGGGACCCGCGGACGGCACCACCGACCCGGGAACCACGCCCGCCTCCCCGGACCGCACGCCGCGGTCGCCGGCCGGCGACGACGAGCAGCGCCGGGCCCGGACCGGAGGCACGCAGGCGTCCCCCGCCCCGTCCCGCACCCACACCGACGGCGCCACCGAGGGGCGTACGGAGGTGACGCCCGAGTCGCGCACGACCGCCCCGGAGTCCGTCTCCCGCTCCGGCGCCCGCGCCGATGCGCGCGGGAACGCGGGCTCCGGCGCCGACACGGGCACGGAGTCGGGGGCGGGCTCCGCGTCCGGTTCCGGCACGGCCACCACCCCGCCGACGACGCCGCCCCCGGCCGCGGACGACGGCGACGCGTCCGGCGGCTCGGACCGGGGCGAGAGCACCCAGCCGGCCCCCGCCACCCCGCCGGCCGGCGAGACGGAGTCCGACCGGCTCTGCCTCCTGGTGCTCTGTGTGGGCTGACCGGTCCTCTGCGTGGGCCGACGGATCCTCTGCGTGGGCTGACCCGCCGCGCGCCGGACGCCGTCCTTGCGGCACCATCGGGACATGAGCATCGTGAAGATCAATGTCCTCACCGTTCCGCCCGAGCAGCGCGAGACGCTGGAGCAGCGGTTCGCCGCGCGGGCCGGGGCGGTGGAGAGTTCGGACGGCTTCGAGTGGTTCGAGCTGCTGCGTCCGGTGGAGGGCACCGACACCTACCTCGTGTACACCCGCTGGCGCAGCGAGGAGGACTTCCGGCGCTGGGCCGCCGGCCGGGGGCAGGCCGCCCACGGGGCCCAGGGCGACAAGCCCCGCCCGGCGGCCACGGACGCCACGCTCTGGTCGTTCGAGGTGGTCCAGCAGGCCGCGCCCAAGGAGGGCTGACTCCCCGTCGCCCGCCCCGCCTCAGCGGAGGGCTTCGAGGACGCGCCGGGTGGCCTCGGCGACCAGCGGGTTGCTCGGCTCCGCGTCCCGGTCGGGACGGTCGGTCAGGACGGCCAGCACCAGCGGGGCGCCTCGCTCCGGCCACAGGACGGCGACGTCGTTGGCCCGGCCGTAGTCGCCGGTCCCGGTCTTGTCGCCCACCTTCCAGCCGCGGGGGGCGCCCGCCCGGATGCGCTCCCCGCCGGTGGTGCTGCCCACCAGCCACTCCGTCAGCAGCGTCCGCTTCGCGGCCGGCAGGGCGTCGCCGACGACGAGGGCGCGGTAGTCGGCGGCGACGGCCCGCGCGGTCGTGGTGTCCCGGGGGTCCTTCGGCGGGTTGCCGCCCAGATGGGGTTCGTACTGGTCCAGGCGGCTGACGGAGTCGCCGAGTCCGCGCAGGTAGGCATTGAGCGCGGCCGGGCCGTCGAGGTCGCGCAGCAGCAGGTTGGCGGCGGTGTTGTCGCTCTCGCGGACGGCGGCGTCGCAGAGTTCCCGCAGGGTCATGCCGGTGCCGGTGTGCTTCTCGGTGACCGGCGAGTAGGTGACGAGGTCGTCGCGGGTGTAGCGGACGCGCTTGTCGAGGCGGGAGAGCGGGCCGCGGTCCATGACGGCGGCCGCGGCGAGGGTCTTGAAGACGGAGCAGATCGCGAAGCGTTCGTCGGCGCGGTGGACCACGGTGGCCCCGGTGCCGGTGTCGACGGCGTACACCCCGAGGCGGGCGCCGTACTCGCGTTCGAGGCCGGGGAGGCTCCGGGGGGTGACCGGGGCGGGTGCGCCCCGGCCCGAGGAGGGCGAGGACGGTGCCGCGGTGCCGTCGCGGCCCTGCTCCTCGCCGGTGGCGCACCCGGCCACGGGAGCGAGGGCCGCGGCCAGCAGCAGGGCGCGGCGGGAAGGCTGTGAGGTCACGAAGGACGCTCTCTTTCGTTCGGTGCGGTCAGGACTCGGGGACGGCGGACAGCAGCTCGCGGATCACCGGCCCCGCCGAGCCGCCGCCGGTGACGCCCTCCTCGACGACGCAGGCCACGGCCACGTTGCCCCGGTGGGCGACCATCCAGCCGTTGTTGTCCTGCTCGTCGGAGACCTCGGCGGTGCCGGTCTTGGCGCCGATCTCGCCGGGCAGGCCGGCCAGGACGCGCGCGGTGCCCTCGGTGACCGTGGCGCGCATCAGTGCGCGCAGCTGGGTGACGACCTCGCGGGGCAGCGGGGTGGTGCGGGTGGTGTCCTCGGTGCCGTCGACGAGCGTGGGCTGGTGGAAGGTGCCCGACACGGCCGTCGCGGTGACCGACGCCATGATCAGCGGATTGGCCTGAACCCGGCCCTGCCCGATCATCGACGCGGCCTTCTCCGTGGCGTCGCGCGGCACCGGCACCGAGCCGTCGTAGGAGGGGATGCCCACGTGCCAGGTCTGGCCGACCCCGAAGTACTTCTTCGCCACGTCCCCGAGCTCGCCCTCGCCGAGTTCGCCGCGCAGGCTGATGAACGCGGTGTTGCAGGACTCGGTGAAGTCCTTGCGGAAGGTGGCGCCGGGGTGTTCCGACGTCTCCACGTTCTGGAAGCGCTTGCCCACCGTCAGGTACTTGGGGCAGTCCACGACGTCGTCCGGTGCCACGGCGTCCTTCAGCAGCAGGGCGCTGCTGGTGACGATCTTCCAGGTGGAGCCGGGGGCGTAGGTGCCGGAGACGGCGCGGTTGAAGCCTGCGGCGGGCGAGTTGGCCACGGCGAGGATCTCGCCGTCGTCGATGCGCAGGGCGACGAGCGCGGCGTTCTTGGCGTCGGCCCGCTCCAGGGCACGTTCGGCGGCCGCCTGCCAGCGGGCGTCGAGGGTGGTGCGGACGGGGCCGTCGTCCCCCCGGGGCTTCTCGCCGCCGAAGGACGCCTCCGTGCGCTCGATCTCGCCGGTGGCCCGGTCGACGAGGTGCACCGCGCCGCGCGGGCCGCCGTCCGCGGCCCCGGCGAGCTGGGCGAGGACCGGCGCGAGGGAGGGGTGGGTGGTGCCGGTCAGGGTCTCGCCGTCGCGGTCGGTGGCCTCGACGGGCGCGCTCTCCTCGCGCTCGAGGCGGAACTTCTCCGTGTCGCTGAGTCTCGGGTGGACGACCGACAGCTTCCACTCCACCTTCCAGGTCCCGTCGTCCTGCTCCCGCAGCGGCAGCTCCGAGGTGTACGTCCAGGTGCCGAGGCCCTTGACGGGCATCCGCGCGGTGAAGGGCACGGTGAGGGTGCCGTCGTCGCCCTCCTGGGGTTTCCCGGCCGTGAGCCGCGGTTTCTCGATGTCGAGCCCGGAGGTGAAGCTGCCCAGGATCTGCTCCGCGCGGTCGGGTCCGGTGGTGCGGGCGGCGGCGTCCGGCAGCCGTCCGGCCGCCCAGTCGGCGAGGAACGCCCGGGCCTCGGACACCGCCTCGGGATCGGGTCCGGTGTCGTTCTCGAAGGGGCCGAGGCCGGCCGCGTACGCGCCGCCCGCCGCGACCGCGGCCACGACGGCCACGGCGGTGAGGGACCTGGCAATTCTGCGCGGGCGGCGGGGGCCGCCCGGGGAGAGGTCGGGATAGGTGTTCATGCTCCGACCCCAGCAGGGGGTGGCACCGTGCGTCCAAGACCGATATGGATCATGAAACGATTAATACTCGATATGATGACTGGTCGTGGACCTGGTGCGGCACCTGGAGTGCTTCGTGGCTGTTGCAGAAGAGTCACACTTCGGGCGTGCCGCGGCCCGTCTGGGGATGGCGCAGCCGCCGCTGTCCCAGCGCATCCAGCGGCTGGAACGGGAGCTGGGCGTGCGGCTGTTCGAGCGGACCAGCCGCAGTGTGACGATCACCGAGGCGGGCCGGCTGCTGCTGACCGAGGCCCGTGAGGTCCTCGCCCGCTCGGAGTCGTTCCTCGCCACCGCCCGCCGGGTGCGCGACGGCGAGACCGGGCTGCTGCGGGCGGCGCTCCCCCCGGACCTGTCCGGCCCGACCGTCGCCGCCCTGCTCGCCGACTTCGAGCGCCGCCGGTCCGGTCTGGAGCTGGAGCTGCACGAGCTGTCCACCGCCCAGCAGCTCGCCCGGCTCGCGGCCCACGAACTCGATGTCGGCATCGTCCACCATCCGTGTGACGTGGCGGGCCTGGAGCTGGGACCGGTGCTGCGGCGGGAGCTCGGTGTGCTGCTGCCGCGCGGGGCCCGGGCGGCCCGGCTCGAGGAGGTGCCCCTGGCGGCGCTGAGCGGCCACGACCTGATCCTGTTCCCGCGCTCCGCGGCCCCGGCCCTCTACGACGACCTGCTGACCACCTGCGCCCGCGGCGGCTTCACCCCGGCCGCCGTGCGCCACGGCCAGGGCGACAGTTTCGTACGGGGCCTGGTCCTGTCCGCCGGGGCCGTCGCCCTGTGCCCGCGCGATGCCAGGCCGCCGTCCACGGGGGAGACGGATGTCGTCTGGCGTCCGCTCACCGGCGGGGCCCCGGCCCTGCGGCACTCCGCCGCCTGGCCCGCGGGGCGCGGCGACGCCGCCGTGCACGCCTTCGCCGAGGCGGCCACCCACGCCCTGCGCACCACCGCCGGCGCGACCACCGACGCGCCGACCCGTCCGCTGCACCTGCGACCGGCATCGGAGTTCTGGCTGTGACCGACGCCGTGGCCCGCATTCACGCCGCCTTCGCCGACGCCGGCGTCACCGGCCGGCTGCACGCCGTCGGCATCGACTCCGGGGTGCAGCTCGACGCCGGGGCGGACCGGCCGGTCCCCACGGCCAGCGTCCACAAGCTGTGTCTCCTGGTCGCGCTGCACGCCCAGGACGCGGCGGGCCGGCTCGACCTGACCGAGCAGGTGGAGTGCCTGCCCGCCGACCGCACCGCGGGCCCCACCGGAGTGGCCGCGATGTTGGACACGGCCCGGCTGTCCCTGCGCGACCTGGCCTATCTGATGATGGCGGTCAGCGACAACGCCGCCGCCGACCTGCTGCTGCGCCGGGTGGGTCTGGACGCCGTGAACGCCACGACGGCCCGGCTGGGCCTGACCCGGACGCGCGCGGTGCACTCCTTCGGCGAGATGCTCGCGATGGTCAGGGAGGACGCCGGTCCGAACGGCGCCCGGGCGCTCGCCGACCCCCATGTGATCACCCGGCTGCGGGCGCTGGATCCGGCCCGCACCAACCGCAGCACCCCGCGCGACCTGACCCGGCTGCTGGCCGCCGTGTGGCGGGACGAGGCGTGCACGCCGGAGCACGGCGCGGCGATGCGCCGGATCATGGGGCTCCAGGTGTGGCCGCACCGGCTGGCCTCCGGTTTCCCGTTCGACGACGTCCATGTCGCCGGCAAGACGGGCACGCTGCCGACCCTGCGCAACGAGGTGGGCGTCGTGGAGTACCCGGACGGGGGCCGTTACGCCGTCGCCGTGTTCACCCGGACCGCGCACACCGCCGCCACTCTTCCGGCGGCCGACGCGGTGATCGGAACGGCGGCGAGAATCGCGGTGGACGCGCTACGGGCGGAGGAGTCGCGCACACGCCGGCGGGCGGGGAATAACGCGGAATAAACGCCGGACGGGTGATGCGGAAAAACAAGGAGCAGGGCCCCGCACGTGACGTGCGGGGCCCTGCTCTCAAACCCTGGGTTCGGGTCAGGCGGGAACGATGTTCTCCGCCTGGGGGCCCTTCTGGCCCTGGGTGACGTCGAAGGTCACCTTCTGGCCTTCCTGGAGCTCACGGAAGCCCGAGGTGGCGATGTTCGAGTAGTGGGCGAACACGTCAGCGCCGCCGCCGTCCTGCTCGATGAAGCCGAAGCCCTTTTCCGAGTTGAACCACTTCACCGTACCGGTGGCCATATAAATCTCCTGAGACAGTGTCGGAACTCGCACTTTACGAATCCCTACATCGTCGCGATGATCACCTGCCCGGAGACCCGGTAGCAAACTGGCAACCACAACTGCAACTGACGTCAGCCTAGCACGGGAAAGGGCCGCGGCAAGCAAGGAAAATCACTTGAATAAAACACCGACGGCGTGTTTGGGAAAGAGATTTTCCGCAGCGGAAGCGGTATTTCTGTTCCGGCGGCGACAGATTTTCACCCGGGTCGGCGCACCGCGTCCGTCCCCCGCCCGCGGAGCTCCTCGTTGGCCCGCTCGGCCTGCTCCAGCTGCTCCTCGAGGCTGATGATGCGGCACGCGGCGTCGACCGGGGTGCCCTGGTCGACCAGCTCACGGGCCCGGGCGGCCAGCCGGAGCTGATGGCGCGAGTAGCGGCGGTGGCCGCCGTCCGAACGCGTCGGCGTGATCAGCCCCACCTCGCCCAGGGCGCGGAGGAACGCGGGTGTGGCTCCGACCAGTTCCGCGGCCCTGCCCATGGTGTAGGCCGGGAAATGATCGTCGTCGAGCCGGTCGGCGACGGGGAGCCGGTCCTGGTCCGGCTGCCGGCCGTCGGCGTACGGCTGACCTTCCGAGGGCATGCGCACCTTTCCGCGGACCACAACGGCACGGTCCGCCACGGGGACGGGTTTCCCCGGAAGAGAACTCTAGTCGCCTCGGCGGAAAAACTGCCGCGGCCGGGACAGATGTCCACGGCTAGGTGCGCGCTCGCGTCCTCTTCTCGTCCGCCGTCCGGGTGCGGTGCGGGCCCATGTCGGCGAGTACGGCTCCGAGTTCGGCCTCGGTGAGGGCGCTGCCGGGCAGGGGCGGCGGCGCGGCCGGGCCGGCCCGCAGGCCGTCGAGGAACAGCGCGAGGGGGCGGTGCCAGGCGTCGGGGGCGGTGGCCGCGGTCAGGGGCGGGACGGCGCGGCCGAGCGCGGCCAGGGCGAACAGCAGGTCCTCGGTGGTGACGTCGGGGCGCACGGTGCCCTGCGCCCGCGCCCGGTCCAGCAGCAGGCCCACGGTGTCGCGGTTGTGGGCGTGCACGGCCTGGAGGACCTCGACGTCCGGCAGACGGGTGGTCATCAGGTCGTTGGTGCCGCGATCGGCCGCAAGGGTGGCGAAGACGGCCCGGAGGTAGCCGGTCAGGCCGGTCCAGGCGTCCGGGGCCGTCCGGGCGCGCTCGCCGGCCGCCATGGTGCCGGTCAGCTGGTCGTGGAAGACGGCGTCGACGAGGGCGGCGCGGGTGGGGAAGTGCCGGTACAGCGTCGCGTTGCCGACCCCGGCGCGGCGCGCGATCACGTCCAGCGGGGCGTCGAGGCCCTGCTCGGCGAAGACCGCGTGCGCCGCGTCCACCAGCCGGTCCCGGTTGCGCCGCGCGTCCCGCCGCCGCCGGGGCGCGGGTGCGGTGGGCTCTTCACCCTCGGTCATCGTCTTCCTCCGTACGAAGCGGGGAGCACTCCCCGACCGGATGCTATCGTCACCGAAAGAAACGGGGACCACTCCCCACTTACCTTCGGCACGGAGAGGACGGCGACGTGCGAGCGCCCACCCTTCAGGAACTGTCCCCCGACGGCCACGACCCGGCCGCCGACCCGTTCCCCGTGCTCGCGGCACTGCGGCAGCAGGGCCCGGTGCACCGTGTGCACGTCCCGGGGAGCGGCGACGCCTGGCTGGTGGTGACGCGGGAGGCGGCGCGGGCCGCGCTGACCGATCCCCGGCTGCGCAACGACATCCGGCACTCCGCCACCTGGGAGACCGACGGCGGCCACGCCATCGGCCGCAACATGCTGCAGAGCGACCCGCCGCACCACACCCGGCTGCGGCGGCTGGTGGCGGGCCGGTTCACCCCGGGCCGGATCGCCGCCCTGCGTCCCGGCATCGAGGCCGTGGCCCGCGGGCTCCTCGACCGGCTGCCGGAGACGGGCGGCACCGACCTGGTGAGCGGCTACGCGCTGCCGCTGCCGGTCACGGTCATCTGCGGCCTCCTCGGCGTCCCCGAGGCCGACCGCGCGGCCTTCCACACCTGGTCCAACGAGCTGGTCATGCCCACCGGTGAGGAGACCGCCGGCGCCGCGGGCGCCGCGCTGGCCGGCTATCTCACCGGCCTGATCGCCGAGAAGACCCGCACCCCCGACGACTCCGTGCTCGCGGACCTGGCCGGGGACGCCGAGGACCGCCTGCCCCCGGAGGAGCTCCTCGGCATGGCCTTCCTCCTCCTCGTCGCCGGGCACGAGACGACGGTGAACCTGATCTCCGCGACGGTGCACAGCCTGCTGACCCACCCCCGCCAGCTCGATCTGCTGCGCGCCGACCCGGACCTGACCGGCGCCGCGATCGAGGAGTCGCTGCGCTTCAACTCCCCCGTCCACTCGGCCGCGTTCCGCTTCGCCGCGGAGCCTCTGGACCTGGCCGGCACCCCGGTCGCCGCCGGTGACTCGGTGCTCGTCTCCCTGGCCGCCGCCTCCCGCGACCCGCTCGCCTTCCCCGACCCCGACCGCTTCGACATCACCCGCCGCCCCCAGGGCCACCTCGCCTTCGGACACGGCGCGCACCACTGCCTGGGCGCCCCGCTGGCCCGCGCCGAAGGCGCCGTCGCCCTCCGCCTCCTGCTGGAACGGCACCCCCGTCTCGCCCTCGACGCCGCCCCGGAGTCCCTCGTCTGGCGTTCGAGCACGCTGCTGCGCGGGCTGACCGCGCTCCCGGTGCGGCCGGGCCGGGCGGCCGGGCGCCCCTGAGGGCCGGCCTCCCCGGGCGTCCCCGGAGCCGACCCTGAGGCGTCCCCGATCCGACCCTGAGATGTGTCAGAAATCTTTGACAGGTCCCTCCGGGGCCTGTCAGCCTTTTCTGACAGGTACGAGGGAAAGGGGCCGCGATGCCCGAGGTCCCGCCGCCGGCGCCCACGGGTGACGCGCTGCTGAAGGTGCTCACCGCGCTCGGCAACCCGCACCGCATGCGGATCGTCGCGGCGCTCCTGGAGAACCGCACCTATGTCAGCGCGCTGGCGCGCGAGATCGGCATCAGCCGCCCGCTGCTGCACATGCATCTGCAGCGGCTGGAGGCCGCGGGCCTCGTCACCGGCACGCTCGAAGCCGCGGAGGACGGCAAGACCATGAAGTACTACGACGTCACGCCGTTCGTCTGCGAACTCACCCCGCACACCGTCGCCCGCGCGGCCGCGACGCTCACCGACGCCGAGGCGGACACCGCCGGCCGCACCCCGCAGCAGCCGGACCGAAGCGCGAAAGAGGAAGCGAAGTGAACGACGAACTGGTGACGCAGGCCGCAGGAGCCGACGAACTCGGCGTCCTGGTCGGAGCCGTCGGCGCGGCCGGGTTCTTCGCCCTGCTGATCGTCATCGTCTGGCAGGTGGCGGCCACCTGGCGCGCCCGGATGCTGGCCGCGCGCGAGGAGCAGTACAAGGAGCTCGCCACCCGGTACGCGCAGCTCCTGGAGGACACCGTGGAGCTGCAGCGCCGCACCACCGACGAGCAGCGCCAACTGCTGGACGAGCTGACGCAGACCCGGCTGGCGGTCGGCTCGATGGAGAAGATGATGCGCGAGATCGAATAACGGCACCCACGCGTGCGCCACAGGCGTACGGCCGGGAGCTGCAACTCCCGGCCGTACCGAGGAAGCACACGCCCCGGACACACCCCTTCCCGTCGCCACGGCAGGTCGTCACACCCTGTGCGCCGTGGTGCGGGTTCCGTGCGCCCCGCGCCGGCCGTCACCGGCCGGCGGTGCGCTCCACACGAAGGAGACTACTCATGCGTGCCCAGTTGCAGCGCTTCGCTCGTGCGCCCGGCGGGCGTCGCGGCAAATGGATGGTGCTGGCGGCCTGGCTGATCGTGGCCGTCGCGCTCGGCCCGCTCGCCGGGAAGCTCGGCGACGTCGAGGAGACCGGCCCCAACGCGTTCCTCCCGCACGGCGCCGAGTCCGCGCGCGTCAACACCGAGCTGGAGAAGTTCCGTACGGACCCGGTGATGCCCGCGGTCGTCGTCTACACCGGCGAGGGCGCGCGGGAGGCGGCGGACGCCGACCGGCAGGGCCTCGCGCGGTTCGTCCCGGCGGACCGGGAACTGACCGGGCCGATCCCGTCCGAGGACGGCCGCGCGCTGATGACGGTGGTCCCGCTGGACAGCGAGGACGAGATCACCGACAAGGTCGACGAGCTGCGCGAGATCGCCGGGGCCAACGCGCCGCCCGGCACGGACGTCGCGGTCGGCGGTCCCGCCGCCTCCCTCACCGACAGCGTCGCCGTCTTCGACAGCCTGGACGCGACCCTGATGATCGCCACCGGGCTGGTCGTGACCGTCCTGCTGCTGATCACCTACCGCAGCCCGGTGCTGTGGCTGTTCCCGCTGCTGTCGGTCGGCTTCGCCGCCGTGCTCACCCAGGCCTCCACGTATCTGCTCGCGCGGTACGCCTCGCTGCCCGTGGACCCGCAGAGCGCGGGCGTGCTGATGGTGCTGGTCTTCGGCGTCGGCACCGACTACGCGCTGCTGCTCATCGCCCGCTACCGCGAGGAACTGCACCGGCACGAGGACCGGCACAGGGCGATGCGGATCGCCCTGCGCCGCTCGGGCCCGGCGGTGCTCGCCTCGGCCGGCACCATCGCCGTGGGCCTGGCCTGCCTGGCGCTCGCCGACATCAACTCCTCGCGCTCGCTGGGCCTGGTCGGGGCGGTCGGCGTGGTCTGCGCCTTCCTCGCCATGGTCACGATCCTGCCCGCCCTGCTCGTCCTGGCGGGCCGCTGGGTCTTCTGGCCGTTCGTCCCCCGGTACGGCACGCCCGCGCGCAAGGCGCGCACCGTGTGGTCGCGCATCGGGACCGCGGTGGCCCGGCGTCCGCGCTGGTCGTGGCTGATGACGGTGGCGGCCACCGGGGTGCTCGCGCTGAGCGCCGCCGGGATCTCCCTCGGGCTCACCCAGTCGGAGATGTTCCAGGACAAGCCCGAATCGGTCGTCGCGCAGGAGCGCGTCTCCGAGCACTACCCCTCGGGCTCCTCGGACCCGGCGCAGGTCGTCACCCGGACCGCCGCGGCCGAGGAGGTCAGGTCCGCCGCGGCGCGGGCCGACGGGGTGGCCCGGGTCGAGCCCGGCGGCGAGCGCACCTCCGACGGCTCGCTCACCACCCTCTCGGTGGTGCTCGAGGACGCCCCGGACAGCGATGCCGCCAAGGACACCGTCGACGTCCTTCGGGACGCCGTGCACGCGGTCGACGGGGCGGACGCCCTGGTGGGCGGGACCACGGCGGAGAGCCTGGACACCGCGCGGGCCGCCGACCGGGATCTGACGACGGTCGTGCCGGTCGTGCTGCTCGTCGTCCTGGCGGTGCTGATCGGGTTGCTGCGGGCGCTGGTCGCCCCGGTGCTGCTGCTCGCCACGGTGGTGCTGTCGTACCTGGCGGCGCTCGGCGGCTCCAACCTGCTCTTCGAGCATGTGCTGGGCTACGCGGGCGTGGACTGGTCGATCCCGCTGATGGGTTTCGTGTTCCTGGTGGCCCTCGGCATCGACTACAACATCTTCCTCATGCACCGGGTCCGGGAGGAGACCGGCCGCCTGGGTTACGCGCGGGGTGTCCTGGAGGGACTGACCAGCACGGGAGGCGTCATCACCTCCGCGGGCGTGGTGCTGGCGGCCACCTTCGCGGTGTTCGCCGGGCTGCCGCTGGTGACCATGGCGCAGATGGGCGTGCTGGTCGGCCTCGGCGTCCTGCTGGACACGTTCCTCGTGCGTACGGTCCTGGTGCCGGCCCTCGCGCTGGACCTCGGCCGCTGGTTCTGGTGGCCCGGGCGGCTGTTCCGGGATCCGCCGCGCGACGGGGCGCAGACTCCCGCCGCGGACGCTCCGGAGGCGGTGGCGACGGCCTCCGGGACGCGGGCGTAGCACGGCGGCGGATGCGGGAAGGCCGGGGCCGGGCCCCGAGCTGCACACGTGGGGACGCGACGGCCCGTCCCGGCCTTCCCTCTGGCCGCAATCTGCCACGCCCCGGGCCGGGCCGCCCACCGGGACGGGCCGAACGAGGAAACGGGCGGACAGGCGCCCAGGGGAGGACCGACCATTCGGTCACATCGGATCGTCACGGTGCATTACAGAGCATCACTGGGCATCACTGGGCACCTCGGGAGCTTTATCACACTTTCTGGGCCATACTCGGAAACATGGACACGGCAACGTATGTACAACTGGCCGCGAATGAGCACCGGTGGGCCGTCCTCGCGGCGTTCATCGGCGGGCTGATCGTGGCCGGCGCACTGGTCTGGGCCGTACGTGTCGGAATGCGGTACATGGATCGCGAGGAGCCCCGTCCCCGGCCCGAGGACCAGCCGAAGCTGCCGGAGGGCGGTGCGGTCCACGAGGTGCGGGAGATGCGCGAGCCGGACGAGATTCCGAGGATGGACAAGACCGGGTCCCGGCTCATGCCCTACGAGCTCCATCACGCCGCCACCCGGACGGGCAAGGACCAGACCCGCAAGCGCTGGCTGCCCGGATCCAGCGGCGCCTTCGGCAGTGGAGGTCCCGGGCACGTCTGAGTCACGGCACGCTTCAGGCAGGCGGGTCGGCCTGGCCCACGGTGATCTGCACCTGCTCGCCGACCGCGCTCACCCCGTTCAGGGCGGCGGCCGCCTGGAGCCGGTTGGGGCCGTCGGGGAGCGCCCGGGCGGGAGTGCAGGTCCAGTGGCCGTCGGCCCCCGCGGTGTCCGTGCACACCTCGGTGCCGTCCTTGTCGGTGACGGTGACCTGGGCCCAGGGGTGGGCCGTACCGGAGACCGCCGGCCGGGCGTCCAGCGGCACACCGGACTCGGGGCGGGCCAGGATCGGCGGGGCGAGCCCCACGGTCACCTGGCAGCCACCGGTCGCCCGGACCTCGCCGCGCGCGTCCGCGAGCCGCAGGACGCAGCCGGTCAGCCGGGTCCCCGGCACGGCGTCGGCGGGCACCGACAGCACGAACGGGAAGGTCCGCCCCAGCCACGGCCGCTCGGCCGAGGCGGCGGTGTAGCCGGCGGTACGGCCGTCGGCGGCCACCGCGCCCCGGTAGCCGGGCGCTTCCAGGGGGACGCCCGTCACGCGGGTCCCCTCCGGCGCGGTGAGCGTCAGCGTGGAGCCGGTGGCGAGGGCCGGTCCCGTGAAGCCCGCGGCCTCGACGACGCCGTCCCGGCCGGGCGGGATCGTCACGTCTCCCCACAGCACACGCGCCTGCGCGGCGGGAGCGGGACCGTCGGCCGCGGCGGACGCCCCGCCCGGCATCAGCCACGCACCGGCGAGCGCCCCGGCCGCGACCACCGCGGCGGCTGTCTTCCTTGACCTGTTCATCGTCGGCGGGCTCCCTGTACGGCCGTCACGGACAAACCCCCCACCGATACTGCCCCTCCCCCCACCCCCACCGCCCCCACGGCACACCCACCCGAGTGACCCCACCCGAACCGCCACCACGCCCGGCGCCGAAGGGGCTCACCAGGTTTCCGCCCGGGTCACTCGGCTCGGGGCTCGGCCTGGGGTGGGCGCCGTGCCCGGGCCCGCCGCCCATGTCCGTCCCCTGGCCACCCGTACCGGCCGTCGGCGCGCCCCGGACGAGCGAACCGGCCGGAAACCCCGGCGAGCCCGCCAGGCCCACCGCATCACCGCGTCGCCGCGACCGGGCACGACTCCCGCGTCCGGCCCCCGGCCGCCCGCACCGACCGCCCGCGCGCCGGCACCAGCGGCACACGGGTCGCCGGCCGCCCGCATCAGCTCGCCGTATCGAGCCGGGCGCCGCGCGCCTCGCCTACCGCCCCGACCGACTGGGACCCCAGGAGGGCCGGGCCGCCGCAGCCGGGCGGCTGGTCGGCAGCCGCGCGCACGAAGGCCGCCCGCCCCGGGCCGGGTGGGCGGCGCCCGTGTTCAGCGGGTCAGTGGGTGAGCCAGGCTGTTGTGTCCGGGGCCAGGCGGCCGTGGTGCAAGGGGGCGCTGGTGAGGACGATTTCGCCGGCGGGGAGGTCGACGGGGTCGGCGGAGAGGTTGGCCACGCAGCGCCAGCCGTTGCCGCGCTCGAAGTGGAGGACCCCCGGCGGAGTCCCCTCCGCCCAGGTCAGCGTCTCGCCCTCCAGCAGCTTGCGGCGCAGCCGCAGGGCCGTGCGGTAGAGCTCCAGCGGCGAGCCCTCCACCCCGTCCTGCGCCTCGACGGCGTACTCGGCGAAGGAGGGCGGCTGCGGCAGCCAGGCGCCGCCGGGCCCGAAGCCGTACGACGGCCCGGTGGTGGTCCACGGCAGCGGCACCCGGCAGCCGTCGCGGCCCTTGCGGACGTGTCCCGTCTGCTCCCAGATCGGGTCCTGGAGGACCTCGGTGGGCAGGTCGGCGACCTCGGGCAGCCCGAGCTCCTCACCCTGGTAGACGTACGCCGAGCCGGGCAGCGCCAGCATCAGCAGGGTGGCCGCGCGGGCCCGGCGCAGTCCGGCGTCGGTGTCGACGGCGGGCGCGTGGCCGCCGGAGAGCAGCCAGGCGTTGCTGTCGGTGCCCGGCGGCAGCATCAGCCGGGAGGCGTGCCGGACCACGTCGTGGTTGGACAGCACCCACGTCGCCGAGGCACCCGCCGCACGCGCGGTCTCCAGGGACTCCGTGATCACCTGCCGGAGTTCGTCCGCGTCCCACGCGGCCTGCAGATACTCGAAGTTGAAGGCCTGCCCCAGTTCGTCCGGGCGGGCGTACAGGGCGCGCCGGGCGCCGGGGACCCAGGCCTCGGCGACGGCCATCCGGGGCGGGGAGTACGCGTCGAGGATCTTGCGCCAGTCGCGGTAGATCTCGTGCACCTCGTCGCGGTCGTAGAACGGGTGCGTGCCGGGCGGGAACTCGCCGAGGGCGTCCTCACCGCTCCGCTCGGGCGTGCCCAGGTCCCGCAGCGGCTCGCTGAGATCCTTGGCGAGGGCGTGCGCGACGTCGATCCGGAATCCGTCCACGCCCCGGTCGGACCAGAACCGCAGGGTGGTGCGGTAGTCGTCGCGGACGTCCTGGTGCCCCCAGTTGAGGTCGGGCTGCTCGGCGGCGAAGAGGTGCAGGTACCACTGCCCGTCCGGCACCCGCTGCCAGGCGCTGCCGCCGAACACGGACTGCCAGTCGCTGGGCGGCAGCTCGCCCCGCTCGCCCCGGCCGTCCCGGAAGACGTAGCGGTCGCGGGCGGGCGAACCCGGACCCGCGCGCAGCGCCTCCTGGAACCAGACATGCTGGTGGGAGGTGTGGTTGGGGACGATGTCGACGATCACCTTCAGCCCGAGCCGGTGCGCCTCGCGGACCATCGCGTCGAAGTCGTCGAGGGTGCCCAGGCGCGGATCGACGTCCCGCGGGTCGGCGACGTCGTAGCCGCCGTCGGCGAGCTCGGAGGGGTAGAACGGGCTCAGCCACAGGGCGTCGACGCCCAGCGCGGCGAGGTGGGTGAGGCGCCGGGTGATGCCGCGCAGGTCCCCCAGTCCGTCACCGTCGGCGTCGGCGAAGCTGCGGGGGTACACCTGGTAGACGACGGCCTGCCGCCACCAGTCGGGGTTCCGGGAGGAGAGGTCGGGCGTGGCGTCGGGCACGGGGTGCGGGGGCCGGGGGTCGGACGTGGGGGTGCGATCGGTCACGCGGTCTCCTCTGGGTGCGTGCGGGTACCGGCAGAGAATCTGTCCACACCACCGTAAAAGTGAACACTCCGGCGACAGGGAGCGTTTCCGCTGTGTCGCGGAGCACGTCGAGGGCCCCGTCCGGACACGGTGCGCCGGGCGCCTCCCGGCGAGGGCTACGCGGAGGGGCGCGCCACCGTCGTCAGGTACAGGCGTACGTACCGCTCGACGTCCACGTCCAGGCCGACGTCCACGAGCGGCTGCTCCCGGACGCCCTCGTGGAGCTCGGACTCCCCGGCCCGGGGACGGCGGTCGACCACGGTCTGGCCGCGGGCCGGGCCGGGCGCGAGGGAGACCTCCACCGGCAGGCGGTGCGTGGTCAGCCCCAGCGGGTCGGCGACCGCGCACAGCGCGCCCGCGTCGCCGAGCCCGCCGGCGTCCTCGGCGGGGTCGTCGGGGCGGCTGCCCGGGTGGGCGGGGCGGTGGGCGAGCAGGTCGCCGGCCAGCCGGGTGCCCGGTTCCGCGCTCGCGCGCAGCCGCCGCACCTCCGCGCCCGGGACCACGACCTCGGTGAACACGTCCAGGCCGTACATGGTGATCGGCACGCCCGCGGTGAGCAGGATCGCGGCGGCCTCCGGGTCGTGCCACACGTTGAACTCGGCGACCGGCGTGGCGTTGCCCGCGCCCGCCGCGCCGCCCATGAACACGATCCGCTCGATGTTGCCGGTGACCTCGGGGTGGCTGCGCAGCAGCAGGGCGATGTTGGTGAGCGGGGCGGTGGGCACGAGGGTGACCGGGCGCGGGGAGGCGAGGATCTCGCGGCGCAGCAGGGTCACCGCGTCCACACCGGCGGGGGCGCGGCGCGGGGCGGGCAGTCCCAGGTCGCCCATGCCATCGTGGCCGTGGACGTGACGGGCGGAGCGCGGTGCCTCGATCAGCGGGCGCTCGGCGCCCCGCGCGACCGGGACGTCGGGCGCGCCCGCCGTCTCCAGCACGGTCAGCGTGTTGCGCACCACGCCGTCCACGTCGGTGTTCCCGGCGACACAGGTCACCGCGCGCAGGTCGATCCCGGGGTGCCGCACGGCGAACAGCAGGGCCAGGGCGTCGTCGACCCCGGTGTCGCAGTCGATGATCACCGGGATGGGCCGGCCGTTCGTCACGTGGGGGACTCCTTCCGGGCGTTGGGGTGCCCGTCGACCCTACGCGGCGTCCCACAGGCCGGGCCCGCGCCGGTCCGCGCGCTCCCCGATCCGCCGCAGCAGTTCCTCCGCCGGCAGGGCCCCGGGCCGCCGCCCGTCCCGCAGCCGTACGGCGACCAGCCCGCCCTCGGCCTCCCGTTCCCCGAGCACCGCCTGGTACGGCACCAGCCGGGCCCGGCGGATCCGGGCACCCAGACTGCCCTCCGCGCCCCCCGCCACCTCCGCCCGCAGCCCCAGCTCACCGGCCCGCCGTACGACGGCGTGCGCCCGCTCCTCCTGCGCCGCGCCCACCGGCAGGACGGTCAGCTGCACCGGTGCCAGCCACACCGGGAGGGCGCCGCCGTGCGCCTCCAGCAGGTGGGCGACGGCCCGTTCCACGCTGCCGATGATGCTGCGGTGCACCATGACCGGGCGGTGCCGGGCGCCGTCGGGGCCGATGTGACGCAGGCCGAAGCGCTCCGGCTGGTGGAAGTCGATCTGCACGGTGGACAGCACGGGCGAGTACACGTGCCGGTACCCGGCCGCGCGCTCCGCCTCGCGGACGTACTCCTCCAGGGTGTGCCGGACGACGGCGCCGTCGGGCAGCCAGTAGGGCAGGCCCGCGCCCATCAGCGGGTCGGTGTCGAACAGGCCGGGCTCGCGGCCGAGACGTCGGTGGTCGTGCACGGTGGGCTCCTCGTGGCCGGGAGGCGAGCACCACGCGCGCGAAGCCCCGGGGCACTCGCCCCGGGGCTTCGTCAGTGGTCAGCTGTCAGCGCGCCGGGACACTCTCCGGCGTCGTCGTGCGGGACGCATGGGCGCGCTGCATGCGCCGGACCGTAGCAGGGGCCGGGGGTCACCCGCGAGCGGGTTTCCGTGCGGGCGGGCTCACCCGGACGGCTCGTCGCGCTGGTGGCGGGGGCGGCCCGGTGGTGCCGTAAGAGCACGTCACGTCGCGTCCGTTCACGGACGGCCCGGTCCCCCCAGGAGGCACCCTGATGACCCATGCCCCGGCCGCCGCCCGCGCCCTCCTCGCCTCCGCGCTGTCGGTGACCGCCCTGCTGACCGCGACCGCGTGCGTGGCCACCGACCGGAACGTGCCGCGCGCCCTGCCCGCGGGCGTCTCCCAGGCCCCGGAGCCGTCCCCCTCCCCGTCGGTGACGGCGTCCGCCGCCGCCTCCGCGGGCGAGCGGCCCGCGCCGTCCCCGCCCGCGCTGAGCGAGGCGCAGCTGCGGGACGCGCTGCTCACGGCGGCGGACCTGGGGGAGCCGTGGATGACGAGCCGGGGCGCGGCGACCTGGCGGGACGGCGTGCTCAAGGCGACCACCGAGGACCCGGACTGCCGCCGGCTCCTCGACGTTCTCTACACGGAGGAGCTGTTCGGCGGCCCCACCGGCCCGCGCGCCACCGTCACCCTCGACGACGCCTACAACGACGCCCAGCTGCGCTACCAGGTCACCGCCCATCCCCGCGCCGACGCCGACCGCGCCCTGAGCTGGCTGGGCACCCTGCCGGAGACGTGCGCGCACTTCGAGGCGGAGACGGCCCGGGCCGGCACGCAGCGCGTCGAGGTGTCCGCGCTGCCCCTGCCCGAGGCGGGCGACGCGCGGGCGGCGCTGCGGGTGCGGATGACCGGGGAATCCTCCGGCGGGGCCCCGGCGAACCTCACCGTCGACGTCGCGGCGGTCCGCGTCGGCGACGACACGATCACCCTCACGAACGGCGGTTTCGGCGCGGTGCTCCCGGAGGTCACCCAGGCCATGACCCAACTGGGCGCGGACCGCCTGAAGGAGGTCGGCCGGCGGGCCCGGGTACGCGTCTGAACGCGGGGCCCGCCGCCGTCAGCTCAGCCGGTCGACCGCCTGCTTGGCCTCGACCAGGTCCGCGCCCGTGTTCTCGCGGTACAGCTTGACCGCCTGGATCTGCTTGCCCTCGCGCACGAGGGCGCGCACCTCGTCCAGTCCCGGGATCTCTTCCTGGAGTCCCAAGTGCCCCATCACCACGTCGAGTTTGCGCTCGATGCGGGCGGCGCGGCGCTCGACCCGGGAGACGTGGCTCTGGATCGTCACGATGCCGAGGATGACGACGGAGGTGAGGAAGAGAACGGCTATGTCCATGGTCGCAAAGCCTATGCGGGCTCCGCGGTCAGCGGGCGTCGAAGCGCCGACGGCGGGCGACGACTTCGCGCGCGGCCTCGAGGACGGTCGCGCCCCGGGCGAAGGCGTCACCGCGCAGCCGCGCGAGCGCCTCGTCCGCGCCGACACCGAGCTGGGCCATGATCATGCCGACGGCCTGATGCACCCGGTCGTGGTCGGTGGCCAGTCCGCTCAGCCAGGGTTCACCGCCGTCCCGGGGGTCGTACGGCAGGTCCGTCAGCGCCCCCGTCATGACCCCGGCCACCACCAGGGCCGTGCGCAACTGGCCGTCGGTGAGCACACCAGGGGTGTCGCGGTAGAGGTCGAGGGTGCCGACGCAGACACCGGCGCCGCCGAGGGGGAGTGCGTACACGGCCCGTACGCCGGCCCCGAGGGCCTGCTGGGCGAAGACGGGCCAGCGGCCGGCGCAGTCGTCGGCGGCCAGATCGCCGACCAGCACGGGTGCGCCGGTCACCAGGACGTGACAACAGGGGCCGTCGCCCAGGGTGGCCTGGAGCAGGGAGAGCCGTGCGGCACGGGGGCCGGAGGCGGCGAGGTGCACGGGCATGGCGTCACCGCGCAGCGACACGCTCGCGCCGTCCACCGGCAGCAGGGTCACGGCGACGGCGCACAGCCGCCCGGGCACGGCGGCGGGGCCGGCCCCGCGCAGCTCCGCGGAGATCGTCTCGGCGACCCGCGCATACCGGTCCGGCTCCTCCGCCCCGCCCCCGGCACGCACACCCACCGCCCCCGACTACCCTTGCCCCGACCCCCAAAACCAACGCCCGCAACTGCGGGCAGTCGTGCCTCCCCCAGTGCCTGACGGGCCTGGGAGGCGCCCCCAGGGCGACACGGGTGGGCGATGGGGGTACCTCCCGCTCATGGGGGTACCTCCCGCTCATGGGGGTACCTCCCGCTCGAGCGAAGCCGAGAGTGGGGGAGGAGCCGAGAGTGGGGGAGAAGCCGAGAGTGGGGGAGGCACCCGGCAAGCGCGGGTGAGCGAAACCCACCCCCGGCCAGCCGCAGTGCACGGCAACAGACACGGCGCCGGACGGCGAGCCGCCTCGTTACACCGCCGGCTGCGCCGGCGCCGGTCCCAGCGTCGTCGTACCCGGCGCCGTCCGGTGCCCCAGCCCCGTCCGGTACGCGTCCAGCGCCGCCTCGATCCGCCCACCCCGCCGCAGCAGATCCCCCAGCAGCCGGCACAGATCCGCCAGATCCCCCGCCGCACCGGCACGTTCCAGCAGACTCAGCGCCCGCACATAGTGCTCCTCCGCCTCCTCCACCCGCCGCGCGTCCTCCGCGATGATCCCCAGCAGCCGGTGCGCCGCCGCCGCGTGCACCGCGCCCCGCTCGGGCGACAGCCCGCCGAGCACGTCCCGCAGCAGCTCCGCCGCCTCCTGCGAGCGCCCCCGCCGGTGCAGCACATCCGCCAGCTCGACCGTCAGCTGGCTGCTGTAGAGGGCCGCGCGCGTGGCGGAGAGCATGTGCAGCGCCTCGCGCATCTCCTCCTCCGCCCGCTCCAGTTCACCGTTCTGCGCGTACACGTACCCGCGCATCCAGTGGCAGTTGGCCAGCTCGGTACGGAGTTGCAGCCCTCGGTACAGTTCCGCGGCCTTGGCCAGCGAGGCGTCCGCCTCCGCCAGGCGGCCCTCGGCGAGCAGGGTGCGGGCCACCGACCGGTGCATGCGCGCCACCAGCGCGGGATCGCCGGACTGCGGCGCCAGCGCCAGCGCGAACTCCGCGGCCTGCGCGGCCCGCGCGTGCGCGCCCATGTCCATGTACGGGCCGATCACACTGGCGTAGAGCAGCAGCAGCGCGTCCGGGTCGTGCAGCCCGCCCCGGTTCAGCTCGTCGAGCGTGGACTCCAGCAGGTAGACGGCGTACCGCAGTTCCCCCGCGAGGTAGTGGGCGACGGCCCGCCCGCGCAGCGCCGGCACCCGCGCGGTCAGCGGCGCGTCGGAGAGCCGGGCCTCGGCGCGCTCGAAGTACAGGCGGCCCTCGGCCAGATCACCGGTCTCCAGCGCGCACTCCCCGAGCCCGAGCAGCGCGGCGGCCTCCTCCTCGGCCAGACCGTGCGTCTCCGCCTCGGCGAGCAGCCCGGTGTACTGCTGCACGGCCTCCTCCGCGGCACCGGCGGCGAGCGTGCGCTGCGCCTCGGTGAGCCGCAGCCGCAGTTCGGTCACGAGCCGGGCGGGGCGTCCGGTCGCCAGTTCGTCGAACTCGACTCCCAGACGGGCGGCGAGATGCCGCAGCGCGTCGTCGGAGGGACGCACCCGTCCGGCCTCCAGCGTGGAGATGTACGCAGGGGTGTACACGGGCTCGGCCAGCTGTTTCTGGGTCAGCCCGCGCTCCACACGCAATTGCTGCACCCGGCGCCCGATGGTCCCGGGCTCGTCCCGATCCCCCATGCCAACTCCCCCAGTGCCCCTTGCCGTTCGCGTTCGACAGCCCCTAGGTTAAACCGCGAATTAAACATGCTTAACCCATCGCTGTTGCGAGGTCGCCGTGCTGGAACCCATACGCACCACCGAGCGCTACGCCCGAGGCTTCGCCGCGGCCGTCGCCGCGGTCGCGGCGCTGGTCCTGGCAGCGAACGCGGGCCCGGCCAAGGCCGCCGACCCCACACCGGAGCCGCACCCCACGGCACCGGTGGAAGCGGCGGTGCGGTAAGGGCGGCGCGGCGCCGCGGTGCCCGTCAGCCGGGCAGCGCCCTGCGCAGTGCCTCGTCCAGCCGCTCCGCCAGCTCCTCGTCGCCCGGCGGGTCGTCACCGAGGAGCGGGCCGAGCTGAGCGGTGAGTGTCTGGTTGAATCCTCCCCTCCCTGAAGGGGAGGGGATTCCTGGCTCAGGCTGCCTCCGGGAGCAGCGCTCCCGGAGGTCTTACGCCCTCGACACCAGCCGGGTTGAGACCAGCCCGGACCAGCATCACGCGGGCGGAGTTCTTGTCCCTGGGGGAGACGACTCCGCACGTGGTGCAGGTGTAGGTACGTTCCGAAAGAGGAAGTGCGTGCTTGGTTCTCGCTCCGCACAATGCGCAGTCCATGGTGGTGTGCGCGGGATGCACGAGACGGATGTCCCGTCCGTGCTTGCGGCCCATCTCGATCAGGGCCGTCTTGGTGGCGCCGATCGCCGCGTCAGCGGCCTTGCGGGCCATGGTGGTACGGCTGAGGAACTTCGGCCGGAAGTCCTCGACGGCGATTGCGTCGTGGTCGCGGACGACGCGCTTGGCCCACTTGCGGGCGGTGTCCTGCCGCTGCCGGGCCACCTTCTTGTGCAGCTTCGCGGTCTGTGCCTGGGCTTCGCGGTAGCCCTTGGAGGCGGCCTGTCCGCGCGCGTTTTTACAGCGGGCCATCATCCGCTGGTAGCGGGCGAGGCGCTGCGCGGCGCGCTTGCCGTGCTCGGCGTGGGGGAGGTCGTGCGCGTCGGATGTGGTGGTGGCGGTTTCCTTGACGCCCCAGTCCACACCGAGCACGCGCCCCGTGGCGGGGAGCGGCTGCACCTCGGTCGCGACGACGAACGACGCGTACCAGTGCCCCAGGCTGTCCTGGTAGACGCGCACGCTGGAGGTCGCGGCCGGGAGGTCGCGGGACCAGACGACCGTCAGGACAATCCCGCCCGCGAGGTGCAGGCGGCCGTCCTT
Organism: Streptomyces speibonae; assembly: GCF_984686075.1. Lineage (NCBI taxonomy): Bacteria > Bacillati > Actinomycetota > Actinomycetes > Kitasatosporales > Streptomycetaceae > Streptomyces > Streptomyces speibonae. Next base: position 4,050,526 of record NZ_OZ480260.1, read on the forward strand.
GAGGCGGAACCCTCGGGTGGTGTAGTTCAGCGTGGGCAGCGCGTCCCGCTTCCGCTTGATGCGGGGCATCCCGGCGCGCTGCCGGACCGGCAGCTTCGCTTTGATGTCCTTCATCGCCTTGGCGCGGGACTGGGCGAAGTCGCGGATGGTCTGCTGCTGCGGCACCGACGCACCCTCACGCAGCCAGGACATCGCGGTGCGGGCCTCGGTCAGCATCTTGTCGAGCTGCGCCGGTCCGCACGTCGTCTTCTCGACCGTCCCCTGGTTCGCGGCGTGGACCTTGCGGGACATGGCCACGCACTCGTTCCACACCCACCGGCAGCGCGCCCACTCGGCATCAAGGCCGGCGCGGGCGGTCGACGACACGCGGAGCCGGAAGGTGTACCGGGCATGCCCGGCCCCGCCGGTCGCCGTTGGTGTCGTCATGCGCTCATAATAGCACCATGGATAACGAAGTACGGATGACGCTCCGCCTCCCCGAAGAGCTCCGTGACTGGCTGCGCGACCACGCACAGCGCGAACGCCGGTCCCTCAACTCGGAGATCGTCTACATGCTTGAGGTCGCTCGCGCCGCCGTGGGTGGCGACGACCAATCGCCCTGACGGCGATTGCTCTATCCCGTGCCCCGCTACGCCGGAGCTTCGATTCCTCCCCGCCCTGAAGGACGGGGCATCCTCGAAGGAGACAAGGTGAAGTCGTACTCCGACACGCCGACCAGCAGCGCCCGGTTCACCCGCTCGCGCGGGCCGTCGGGGGTCACCGGCCTACCTGTCGTCGACGTTCACCGGTTCGACTTCCGCGTCCGGCGGCTCGCCGGTCTCGACGGCGCTCCGATTGGCGCGCCAGGCCGCCACCGCCCGCTTGACCTGCTCCAGGAGCTCCTGGAAGAACACGGCCGCGCCCGCCCCCGTGACGACGAGGACGATCTCCGTGCCGACGCCCATCGGGGCACCGGTGCCGTCCGGTACGGGCCGTTCGTGGATCCGTAACTCGCCGGCCCGCACCCGTTCGTCGAGCGGTTGCTCTCGTCTCAGCCACTTGCGCAGCGCCCCGACGTCCCGCTCGGTCGCCGTCCCGTCCAGGCGTACGCGAATACCCTGGTTGGCCACACCGTCCCCCTCAGCCATGACTCACCATCATGGCACCGCCCCGGCCCACTGGGGAGGGTCCGTACGTCACTCAGCTCTGTGTCTGCAACTGCCGCAGCTGCCGGCGCACATGGTCCAGCGCGCCCTCCCGGCGGCCGGGTACGCGGCCGCGCAACTCCGCCAGGACCGGCCCGAGTTCACGGGCCGTGACCGGGTCGCCGATGCGGCCCCACTGGTGGTGGGCCCGGTCCGCGGCCGCCTCCACGGCGGGCGCGTCCGGCGGCTGGCCCGCGGCGAGCCGGGCGGTGGCCACCGCCAGCCAGGCACGGCAGCTGCGCGCCGCGTCCCCGGCCAGCATCGCCAGGTCCGCCCGTACCTCGGTCCAGTGCATCGCCTCCTCGGAGACCGGCCCGTGCGCCAGACCGGCCGCCTGCTCCAGCCGCGCGGCGAGCGCGTCGGCCTCCGCGTGCCGGCCGGCCCTGACCGCGGCGGTGACGGCCGCGTGCGGGTCACCCGGCAGCGGCCCGCGCCGGGCCAGCACCAGCCCCGGGTCCCCGCCGTCCGCCGCGATCCGGGTCAGCGCCCGCTGGTGCAGCTCCTCGTCCGGCGGACGCCGCCCGCCGCGCAGTATCGTCGCGACCGCCTTCATGTACGCGGGCGCCGCGACCGTCCGGCGGGACGGCGGCGGTGCGATGCGGCCGTACACGGCGGTGTCCCGCCCGCAGTCCAGCGGCGCCGGGCCGCCCGGCGGCGGCGCGGACAGCGACGGCCAGGTCTCCGCGTCGGCGTGCAGGTCGAGGATCAGGGTCGTCGCACCCGCCGGCCGCAGCCGCAGCTCCTCCCGGAACCAGTGCCAGGGCAGGCCCGTGTACCGCACGGTGGACGCGGTCGTCCGCGCCAGCGCCAGGTGCGGCAGCCGCTGCCGGCGGTCGAGCTGGAGCTGCCCGGTGACGTACACGGTCAGCGGTCCCGGCGCGGCGGCGGCCGCGCGCAGCCGGGTCAGCACGGCCTGCGGCTGAAGCGGGTCGGCGAGTTCGACGACGTTGGCGGTGTCCGTGCCGGACAGCACGGCGGGCGGGACGGCGGCGAGGACCGGGAGCACGGACGCCGCGTCCACCAGCCGCCCGCGGCCCACCGGCGAGGCCGCCAGCAGCAGCACGGTTCCGGGCATGATCCCCTCCCCTGTCGATCATCTACGCAGCACGGTAACCGCTGCCGCCGCACAGGGTGCGGTCAGTACGGCGAACGTCCCCCTTCGTGGCCTTCGCCCACCGGCACCCCGGTCCGCCGCACCGCGAACGCGGTGGTGTCGTCGGCCAGACGCCCCCCGGAGTGCCGCAGCGTGCCGTCCCGTACGAAGGAGACGAGCCGTGCCGGTGCGGCGAGCCGCGGATCCCTCGCCACGGCCCGCCGCACCTGGTCGGCCAGCGGGTAGAAGCGCCCCTCGGCGTCCCGCGCCTCGGTCACCCCGTCGGTGACCACCAGCAGCGTCTCGTCGCTCTCCAGCGGCAGCCGGCACATGCTGGGCCGCCCGGGTGCCAGGTCGCGGTAGCCGAGCGGCAGCCCCCCGGCGACCGGGACGGCGCGTACGCCGTCGGGGCCGACGGCCAGCGGCGGTTCGTGCCCGAAGACGATGGTGTCCACGACGTCGTCCCGGTCCGCGGGGAAGCCGAGCAGCACGGCGGTGGCGAACCGGTCGCCGTCGGCCCGGCCGATGGCGGTGGTGTACTCGCGGTGCCGCCGCATCCGGGTCTCCAGACGGTCGGCCACGGCCGTCAGCTCCCGCTCGTCGTAACCTGCCTCCCGGAACGTGCCGAGCAGCACGGCCGCCGTCTCCACCGCCGTCAGCCCCTTGCCCTGCACGTCGCCGACGAAGACGCGGGTGCCGTGCGGACCCGGCTGGATGTCGTAGAAGTCGCCGCCGACCCGCGCCTCGGTGTCCGCGGGGAGGTACAGCTCCGCATGGTCCAGACCGCCCCAGCCGCGGGGCAGCGGGCGCAGCACGGTACGCCGGATGGTGTCGGTGACGTCCCGCATGTGCAGCGCACGCCGCTCACCGCGCACCCGCACGATGCACGCCAGGGTGGCCAGGACGCCGCCGAGGGCGACGAGGATGAAGTCCGGCAGCCCCGCCTGGTACTGGTGCGGCCAGGCGCTGTCCACCAGGGTGTAGACGCCCATCGACGCCACGGCGAACAGGGCCGTTCCCCACACGCCGCAGATCGCGGCGGCGATGCCCGGCACCAGCACGATCCAGGAGAGGATCCGGAACTCGCCCGTGGTGTTGCGGTCGGCCACGGCGATCGCCGTGAGCAGCAGCAGCGGCGGCACCCAGGCGACACTGCGGCCCCGCACCCGCAGCACCTCCTGCCCGTGCACCACGTCTCGACGGCCGGCCGGCGGGTACCGGTCGTGCAGGCCGTGGCCCCCGCTCCCCGAACTCACGGCCCCAGCGAAACACGGGGCCGCACGCCCCGCATCCGGTCCCGGGCTACGGGTCCGTGCGGCCGACTTGCCAGGGGGGCGCGGTGGGTGTGCCCTGGGAGGCGGGGGCGAGGAGAGAGGAGTGCTCTCATGGCGCATGCGGCACCCCGGGCCCGTAAGGCGATCGAGCGGGGCGGCGAACGGGGCAGCACGACGGACGTCCTCAGCCCACGGGCCCACAGGGCGGCGCTGGTCGTGATGCCCGTCCTCCTCGGGCTGGTGTACGGCTACTGGGCGGCGGCCAACCGGCGCTACGGCGGTCCCATCACCGGCTGGAACCTCCTGTTCGGCTTCCTGACCGCGCTGGTGTTCGCCGTGGTCCTCATGGCGCTGCTCGTCCTCGCCCCGAAACTCCGCCGGGAGCTGCACGCGGTGGTGTGGGCGGTCTTCAGCGGCGCGGCGGTGGGCTTCCTGTTCAGCCAGTCCGGCGGGAGTGTGCTGCGCTCCGCGGCGCTGTCCCTGGCGGTCGCGGCGGGCGTCTTCGCCACGATGTTCTACCGCTTCTACACCCACGAGGACGCGGAGGGCCACCGCATCACCTAGCCTGCGGGCAGTCGTGCCTCCCCCAGTGCCTTAAAGGCCTGGGAGGTGCCCCCAGGGCGGCACGGGTGGGCGCAGGCGGCGGCGCCCCGCTGTCGCCGGGCTGCGATTTTTTTCCCCCCGCCCAGCCCCAGCTCCGCCCTCACCCGTACGCCCGCGCAGCACTGGCGCACGGCACCCCCACCCCCTTGCCTGGAACCGTGCGCCTCCGCAACTCCCTGTCCGCCGCCCTCGTGGCCCTCGCCTGCCTCCTCACCCCCTGCACCGCCCTCGCCGCCTGGGCCACCCTCGCCCTGACGGACACCACCCGCTACGTCGACACGATGGCCCCCCTGGCCGCCGACCCGGCCGTACGCACCGCCGTGGCGGACACCGTGGAGGAGGAGGTCCTGCGGAAGCTGGCCCCGGAGGCCCAGGGCGCGCAGAGCTCCGTCCTCGCCCCCTTCATCCGGGACGCCGTCCACTCCTTCACCGGCACACCGGCGTTCCGCGCCGCGTGGGAGACGGGGAACAGGGCCGTCCACGACGCGGTCCTGCACGCCCTGCGCGACGACACGGCCGTCCGGGGCCCCGTCACCGTGGACCTCGCACCGGTCACCGCGCAGCTGCGCGAGCGCCTCGCCGCCGACCACATGCCCTACGCCCACCGCATCCCCGTCGAGCACACCGAGGTCGCGGTGGTGCCGGCCGAGGAGGTGGCCGGACTCCGGAAGGGGTACCAGGTGCTGCACGCCGCCGCCTTCTGGCTGCCGCTCGCGACCGTCGTCCTCGCCGTCACCGGGATCGCCGTCGCCGCCTGCCGGCGCCGTGCGCTCACGGCCACCGGGCTGGGCACGGCGCTCGGCGGCGCCCTGCTCGTGCTGGCGGTCGCCATCGGCCGCCGGCTCACCCTGGCCGACCTGCCCGACCGCGACCACCGCCCGGCGGCGGGCGCGATCTACGACGCCCTCACCGCCACCCTGCGCACCGCCGCCTGGCTCCTGCTCGCGGTGGGTCTGACGGTGGCCCTGCTCTCCTGGCTGACGGGCCGCTACGGCACCCGTCGCCGCCCCGGGTCGCCGACCGCCCACGCCGCCCCGGACGGCCCGTCCCGGCAACCGCCCGCCACGCTGCCGCGTCTTTGAGGAAGTATGCGTGTCAGCGCGACCGCGAGCGGAGGGCCTGGACGTTGGAGACTGCGACTGCCGGCCCGACGGTCACCGGGGACGGAGCGGGACCGCGCGGCGGGGGAGGGCGACGGTTCGGCTCCTGGTGTGCGGCGCTGCTGTTCGCCGGGGTGAGCGTGGTCGTCGGCTGCCGCACCGCGGACACCGACGGCATCACCCCCGTGCCCCAGCTCCTCGCCTTCCTGCCCTGGCTGCTCGTCCCCACCGCCGCCGGCCTGCTGTTCACCCTGCTCGCCCGCTGGTGGACCGGTGCGGTGTGGGGCGTGATCCTCCTCGGCCTGCTGGCGTGGTTCATCGAGCCGTACGGGAAGAACGTCGACCCCTCGGGCCGCCCCGTCGCCGAGCTGCGGGTGCTGACCTCCAACGTGGAGTTCGGGCGGGCCGCCGACGCGCTGATCGAGACGGTGCGCCGCGAGAAGCCGGACATCGTGTTCGTCCAGGAGTGCGAGTACCGCTGTGACGCGGCCCTGAAGCGGGAGCTCGCGAAGGACTACCCGCACCGGCAGGCCGTGGCGGGCGGCGGCTCCGAGGGCTCCGTCATCCTCAGCCGCTTCCCGCTCGAGCCCACCGACGGCGTGCGCGGCACCATGGGCATGCCGGGCGCCGTGGCCGACGTCGACGGGCACGCCGTACGGCTCCAGCTCGCCCATCCCATGCCGCCGCTGCCCGACCAGGTGCCGCTGTGGCAGCGGGAGCTCGGCCGGCTGCGGGACGCGGCCGCCGCCGATCAGGACACCCCGACGGTGCTCGCCGGCGACTTCAACGCCTCCCAGGACCACGCGGCGTTCCGCCGCATCCTCGACACCGGTCTGCGCGACGCGGCCCGGCTCGACGGCGCGGACCGCACCCCGACCTGGCCGTCACGGACCACCCCCGCATTCGGCGCCCAGATCGACCACGTCCTGGTCTCAAAGAACTTCACAGCCGAAAAAGCCCGCTTCCTCAGCCTCCGAAACACCGACCACGAAGCCCTCATAGTGAACCTGACCCTGCACGCCACGTAGCTGCGGGCAATCGTGCCTCCCCCAGTGCCTCAAGGGCCTGGGAGGTGCCCCCAGGGCGGCACGGGTGGGCGGTGGGGGTACCTCCCGCTCGAGCGAAGCCGAGAGTGGGGGAGGCACCCCGCTATCGCCGGGCTGCGCAACACCCCCCGGCCACCCCAACGCCGGGCGGCTACCGGTTACCGCGACTTCTGCAACGCCTTCTCCGCCTTGTCCAACGCCGCGGCAAACCCATTCGCCCACAGCTGGTTCACCCGCGACCGCTCCGCGGAGTTCGGGTACGGGTTCGTGCAGGAAGGACCGGGCCCGCCCCCGGACATCAGCTCACTGCACGGCCCGGAGTAATGGTCCGGCAGCCCGAGCACGTGCCCCGTCTCGTGCGCGGTCACGCGCGTGGAGTCGTAGACCTGGTTCTGCCGGTAGTCGAGGAAGATGTACCCCCGGCCGTGACCGTCCGTCGACGCGTACGAACCGCGCGAGTCGTTGCCCTCGTAGTACGAGAAGTCCGCGCCCGACGTGCCGGCCTGGAGTCTGACGTTCGAGACCGAGCTGTTCCATATCTGCGCGCTGCGGGATATCTGCGAGGCGAACGAGGGCGCCCTGGAGGCGTTGTAGACGACGGTGACGGCCGCCGCGCTCGACGGGTTCGCGGCCCGCTTCTCGGCCGCCGACTTCAGCACGGCCTCGAAGAACGCACGGTTCGCCGCCGCTTCTTCGGACGAACCGTCGTACGCGGCGATCGAGGCGGACGCACCGTGGTCGAGGGGGGCGGGGGCCGCCGTGGCGGGAGCGGTGCCGAGGCCGAGGGCCGTGAGGCTCAGCCCCGCGGCGGTGAGAACGGACATGGGCATGCGCATGCGCATCGATGACTCCTTCGGTGGGGGTGAGTCACGTGTCACCGGTGAGTGTCCGCGCCCGTACGGCGGCTGTGATGATGGCAACCGGTGATAGGACCGTGCTATCGGCGCACTTCGGCCAACCGCCGCGCCCGCCCGACTCCGCCTGAACGGACGGGATTTGTATGTCTGGTGAAACGTGAACTTCCGCCTTACCCTCCCAGGGCATGGAGCTCGAGGTCAGGCACCTCAGGGCGCTGTGCGCGATTGCCGACACCGGCAGTCTCCACCGCGCCGCGCGCCAACTCGGCGTGGCCCAGCCCTCGTTGAGCACGCAGTTGCGGCGCATCGAACAGGAGCTGGGCGGTGCCCTGTTCGTACGCGCACGCACCGGCTGCCGCCCCACCCCACTGGGCCGGCTGGTGCTCAGCCGCGCCCGTCCGCTCGTCACCGAGCTGCGCTCCCTGGTCACCGAGGCCCGGGCGGCCGCCGTCGGTGGCCGCCAGCTGCGTATCGGCTCCACCGCCAGCCGGGCGCTGGCCGGCTGGCTGCGCCGACTGCGCCGGCACTGGCAGGAACCCACCCTCCACATGGACGTCTCCCCCAACGCCCTGCTGCGCATGGTCGCCGACGGACAGCTCGACGTCGCGTTCGTGCACGAGGTGGAGGGCTGCCCGCTGCGCGTCCCGGAGGGCCTGCGCACCCGGGTCCTCATCGAGCGCGAGCCCCAGTTCGTGTCCCTGCCGGCCGACCATCCGGCCGCCGCGCACCCGGTCGTCCACCTGTCCGACCTGGCCGGCGACCGCTGGATGATCGACCCGACGGTCGACGGCGAGTGGGACGCCGTACGCCGGATGCTGCGCGCCGCCGGAATCAGCCCGCGCGTGCTGCACGGCGACTACCACACCGCCGCGTCGCTGGTCGCCACCGGCGAGGTCGTCACCGTGTGCCAGCCGACGTCGCCCTCCCGCCCCGAGACGGCCGTCCGCCGCCTGTACGGCGATCCGCTCGGCGTACGGCTGCTGCTGGCGGCCCGTACGGAGACGGAGCTGGAGGGGGTCTATCCCGACCTGGCCGACGCCTACCGGGAGGTGGCGCTCCAGGCACCGGCCTACCGGGAGTGGCTGGAGGAACTGGTACCCGGCCCCTGACCGAGCCCGGCCCCCCAGCCGCCCCCTCACCGGAACGGCCGGTGTCAGACCCCGATGTCCCGCCCGTCCGCGCGCCACACCGCGACCACGGCGGGCCGGACGTACGTACCGGGCCCGTCGGGCCAGGCGCTCCCCGGGTTGTCGACGGTCGCGCCGTCCACCTCGCCCGGGTGCTGTACGGCGACCAGGACCCGCCGGTCCTGGATGACCGGGCCGCAGGTCTCCGCGCCGTTCGGCACAGTGAGGAACTGCTTCAGCTCACCGCGCCGGTGGCCGCGCGTGGCAACGCCGAAGAGGCCGTCGTGCGATCCGAGGGCGCTGCCGTCGGTGGAGATCCACAGGTTGCCGTGGTCGTCGAAGGCGACGTTGTCCGGGCACGAGATCGGGCTGACGGAGTCCTTGGGGAATCCGGCGAAGTACGTCGCCGGGTCCTCCGGGTCACCCGCGACCAGGAACAGCGACCAGGCGAAGGTGGTGCTGTCCGGCCGGTTCCGGCGCTCGGTCAGCTCCAGCACGTGGCCGTGCTTGTTGGCGTTGCGCGGGTTGGCCTCGTCGGCGGCGGGGTTGCCCTCCCTGCCCCGGTTGGAGTTGTTGGTGAGGGCGAGGTACACCTTGCCGGTGACCGGGTTGGGCTCGATGTCCTCGGGCCGGTCCATCTTGGTGGCGCCCACCTTGTCACCGGCGAGGCGCGTGAAGACGAAGACCTCCTCGGCGGTCATGCCCTCGACGTGCGAGATCGCACCGTCGGCGGTGGCGGTGGCCAGCGGGATCCACCGTCCGCCGCCGTCGAACTCGCCGTCCTCGGGCAGCCGGCCCGTCCCGTCGATCTCCATGGCGGGCGAGTCACCGGTCAGCTTGGCGACGTACAGCGTGCCCTCGTCGAGCAGCGAGAGGTTGTGCTCGCGCGCCCAGCGGCTGTTTCCGTGCCGCATCCGCTTGCTGCCGACGAACTTGTAGAAGTAGTCGAACCGCTCGTCGTCGCCGGTGTAGACGACCGGACGCCCGTCGTGCGTGAGCCGCACGGTCGCGCCCTCGTGCTTGAACCGGCCGAGCGCGGTGCGCTTGCGCGGGGTGGAGTGGGGGTCGTACGGGTCGAGCTCGACGACGTAGCCGAAGCGGTGCGCCTCGTTCGGCTCCTGGGCGAGGTCGAAGCGCTTGTCGAACCTCTCCCACTTGCGCTCGGTGGCTCCGCCGCCGATGCCGTACCGCTTGTCGGTCGCGCTGCTGCCGTGGGCGAAATACTGGTTGAAGTTCTCCTCGCCGTGCAGGGTCGTGCCCCAGGGCGTGGTGCCGCCGGCGCAGTTGTTGAGGGTGCCGAGCACCCTGGTGCCGCTCGGGTCGGCGGAGGTCTTCACCAGGTCGGACCCGGCGACGGGGCCGGTGAGCCGGAACTCGGAGGTGGCGGTGAGCCGCCGGTTGAGGTGGTGCCGGCGCACGGGCGTCAGCCTGCCGCTGCGCCGCTCCTCCTCGACGGCGACGACGGCGAGCCCGTGCGCGGCCCAGGCGATCTCCACCTGCTCGCGGGTCGGGTTCTCCGGGTCGTAGTCCCGGAACATCAGGATCTCGTCGGTGTACTCGTGGTTGGCGACGAGCAGCTGCCGGCCGCGCTCGCCGCGCAGCGGCAGCAGCGCGAGGAAGTCGCAGTTGTACCCGAACTGTCCGGCCTGCGCACGGGCGCTCTGCCGCTCGGGGTCGAAGGCGGGCGCACCGCGCAGGATGGGCTCGCCCCAGCGGATGACGACGTTCTGCCGGTAGCCCTCCGGCACCGTGACGGCGTCGTCGGTGTTCGGCGCGACGGGAGTGAACCGCAGACCGCGGGCGCTCTTGCGTGGGTGAGGGTGGTGACCGTGCCCGTGCCCGTGCCCGTGGCGGGTGGCGGCCGCCGCGGCCTGCGCCTCGGGAGCCGCCACGACACCGGCCGCTCCGGCGCCCGCCGCGGCGACGGTGACGACCGCGGCGGCGCGCATCATGGAGCGGCGGCTGAGGGCACCGGCGATGACGTCGCCGACGTACTCGTTGGAGCTGGTGTTGGGCACCTCGTGGAAGCAGGCGTCACCACACCGGAAACGACAAGTCAGGGCGGACCGGCCGCCAGGATGGGAATCGGACGGAGTTCCGATCAACGGCAGCAGCTTTCGCACGTGGTTCCTCCTTGGATGCCCGTGGTGTCAGCGAGACCGTAGGGGCACATATGTGCGGTAGCCGGGCGCCCGGATGAACGGTGAGTGAACCCGCGGCAGCGTTCGGGAAGGTGAGCGGGTGACTGCGAATCACCGTCCCGGGGGGCCGGATCGCCCCCTTGACATATACGATTCCGCAAACCCAACCCTGCCCAAGATCGCCCTTGCGGGCCGTTAACCTTACGTGTCCGTCCTGGCCAGGGTTTGACGGGCATAAACTCACGCGAAGGGTTGCTCACATGGGCATTCTCACTCTCCTGCGGAACGCGTTCGGACGGTCACGCAAAGCGAGGACCGCTGAAGCGGAGGGTGCGGCACCGGCCGCCGAGGCGACGGAAACGGCCGCTCCGACGGCGTCCGAACCGGCCCCGGAACCCACCGCGAGCACACCGGCGTCCCCGACGATTCCGTCCCCCTCCCCGGAACCGGCTCCGGAGCAGACCACGGCGTCGGTCCCGGAACCGCGCGACGACGAGCACGACCTCGTCAGCGCCGCATTCGACAACATCACGGTCCCCGCCCAGGGCCCCTCGGACGCCCCGGAGCCCAAGACGGAGCCCGCCCCGGAGCCCAAGCCGACAGCCAAGACCGAGGCAGCCCCCGAGGCCAAGGCCGAGGCCGAAGCAGAGGCCGCCTCCCAGCTCGCCCCGGAGGCGGAGCCGAAGCCCGAGACAAAGCCGGAACCCGAACCGGAACCGGAGCCCGAGGCCAAGCCGGAGGCAAAGACCGAGGCGGAGCCCGAGCCGGAGCCCGAGCCGGAGCCGGAGGCAAAGACCGAGGCGGAGCCGGAGCCGGAGCCGGAGGCAAAGACCGAGGCGGAGCCGGAGCCCAAGGCCGAGGCAGAGGCCCCCGAGCCCGCTCCGGAGGCGGAGCCGGAACCGGAGCCCTCCCCCACCGAGGACTCCCCCGCAGCCGCCGACGGCGAGCAGGCCCCACAGGGGCCACCCGCACCCGACAACGAGAGCAGCACGGGTGGTGCGGGTGGGAACGAAACCCGGGCCGAAGCCGAAGGCGAGGCCGAACCAGCCACCCCCGCCACCCCCGCGACGCCCGCCACAAAACTCCGCAACACCACCCTCACCACCGCCTACAAGGCCGCCGGCGCCACCCTCAAGAAGCACGACCTCACCGGCACCCGCGCCAAGATCTACCTCGTCCTCGACCGCTCCGCGAGCATGCGCCCGTACTACAAGGACGGCTCCGCCCAGGCCCTCGCCGAGCAGACCCTCGCCCTCGCCGCCCACGTCGACACCGAGGCCACCCTCCACGTCACGTTCTTCTCCACCGAACTCGACGGCACCGGTGAGCTGACCCTCACCGACCACGAGAACAAGATCGACGAGCTGCACGCCGGGCTCGGCCGCATGGGCCGTACCAGCTACCACGCCGCCGTCGAGGCGGTCCTCGCGCAGCACGCGAAGGAGCCGGCCGGCACTCCCGCCCTGGTGGTCTTCCAGACCGACGGCGCCCCCGACGCCAAGACCCCCGCCACCCAGGCCCTCACCGACGCGGCGAAGAACCACCCCCACGTGTTCTTCTCCTTCGTCGCCTTCGGGGAGCACGACAACAAGGCCTTCGACTACCTCCGCAAGCTGAAGACGGAGAACACGTCCTTCTTCCACGCGGGCCCCACCCCCCGCGAGCTCACGGACAAGGAGCTGTACGAGGGCGTCCTGGCCTCCTGGCGCCCGTAACCCCCGCCCGGGGCGGGCGGACGGCCGTAGTGGACACCCGCCCCGGCCGGACGGCCGCCCGCCCCGAAACGCGTGTGAGTCGATCTCCGCGGGCCCAGTAGGATTTCGACCATGGCGGCCACTGGATCAGAGAAGCAGGGGGCGAAGGCGTACTACGTCTCGACCCCCATCTACTACGTCAACGACGCTCCTCACCTGGGCCACGCCTATACGACCGTCGCAGGCGACGTGCTCACCCGCTGGCACCGCCAGCGCGGCGAGAAGGTGTGGTACCTCACCGGCACGGACGAGCACGGTCAGAAGATCATGCGCACGGCCGAGGCGAACGGGGTCACCCCGCAGGCCTGGGCCGACAAGCTCGTCACGGAGGCCTGGAAGCCCCTGTGGGAGCACCTCGAGATCGCGAACGACGACTTCATCCGCACCACGCAGAAGCGGCACACCGACCGCGTCCAGGAGTTCGTGCAGGACCTGTACGACAAGGGCGAGATCTACAAGGGCGGCTACGAGGGCCCGTACTGCGTGGGCTGCGAGGAGTACAAACTCCCCGGTGAGCTGATCGACGGCGAGGGGGAGTACGAGGGCCAGAAGCTGTGCCCGATCCACAAGAAGCCGGTGGAGATCCTCAGCGAGGAGAACTACTTCTTCAAGCTCAGCGAGTACACCGACCGGCTGCTCGCGCACTACGAGGCCAACCCGGGCTTCATCCAGCCCGAGTCCGCGCGCAACGAGGTCGTGAACTTCGTCCGCCAGGGCCTTCAGGACCTGTCCATCTCCCGCTCGACGTTCGACTGGGGCGTGCCGGTCCCGTGGGACGACAAGCACGTGATCTACGTGTGGATCGACGCGCTGCTGAACTACGCCACGGCGGTCGGTTACAACGAGAACCCGGAGAAGTTCGAGTCGACGTTCCCGGCCGACGTGCACCTGGTCGGCAAGGACATCCTCCGCTTCCACGCGATCATCTGGCCGGCCATGCTGATGGCGCAGGGTCTCCCGCTGCCCGGGAAGATCGCCGCGAACGGCTGGCTGATGGTCGGCGGCGAGAAGATGAGCAAGTCCAACCTGACCGGCATCAAGCCGCAGGACCTGACCTCGCACTTCGGCGTGGACGCGTACCGCTGGTACTTCCTGCGGGCGATCGCCTTCGGCCAGGACGGCAGCTTCTCCTGGGAGGACTTCTCGGCCCGCTACACCAGCGAGCTGGCGAACGACTACGGCAACCTCGCCTCCCGCGTGGCGGCCATGGTCAACAAGTACTTCGGCAGCGAGCTGCCGGCCGCGACGGCCGACGGCGAGGCGGAGAAGGCGATCCACGACGGCCTGGCGAAGGCGGTCACGGAGGCGGACCGCCGCGTCGGCGACGAGCTGGACTTCCAGGGCGGCATCCTGGCGGTGTTCGACTTCGTGAAGCAGGTCAACGGCTACATCACGGAGCAGGAGCCGTGGAAGGTCGCGAAGGACGATTCGCAGGAGGGCAGGGCCCGCCTGGCGACGATCCTCTACACGGCCGCGGAGTCGCTCCGCGCGGTGGCGGTCCTGCTCAACCCGATCATGCCGGACACCTCCCGGAAGCTCTGGGACTCCCTCGGCGCGGAGGCGGGCCTCGGCCCGCTCGCCGACCAGAAGGTCCAGGAGTCCGCCACCTGGGGCCTCCTCCCTGCCGGCTCCACGATCACCAAGGGCGCGGTCCTCTTCCCCCGTCTCGAGGAGAAGCCGACCGCGTAGGACGCGTCGCGGACGTCCAGAGGCCCGGAAACGCCGTGTTTCCGGGCCTCGCTCAGCTTCCCGACGCGTGCGCCACGAAGTCCGCCCACGCGTGGCGCGTCAGCACGAGCTGAGGACCACCTATGTGCTTGGAATCGCGGACGTGCACCACGTCGGGGGGCGTAGCAATCTCGATGCAGTCGTTGCCGTCGCCGCTGCTGCTGTAGCTGCTCTTGAACCAGACCAGTGCAGAAGCGTCGTGGCCGGTGGAGGTGCCGATCATGTCTCTCCAAGCATCTGCTCGATGAGGGCCCGCGACTCTCGGGGCGTGAGAGCCTGCGCCCGGATCATTCCATAGCGCAGTTCAAGGATCCTGAGCTGCTTCGGCTCGGACACCGGGCGACCGCTGAACGCGCCCTCGGAGCGACCCACCGCAGTGCCGTCCGGAAACTTGAGCACCTCGATCAGCCCGCCCGTGCCGAAGTGATCCTCGCAGTCAGTCGGCATCACCTGAATCGAGACGTTCCGCAACCGCCCGAGCTCCAACAGGCGTTCGAGTTGCCGCCGCCACACCATTCTGCCCCCGACCGGGCGCCGCAGCGTCACCTCTTCCTGGACAAAACTCAACGTCGGCGCCGGTGACCGCTCGAAGATCGAACGACGGGCCATCCGCGCGGCCACCATGCGCTCCGTTTCCTCATCCGAGTAGGCAGGAAGCCACGCTTCGAAGAGCGCCCGCATGTGCTCCTCGGTCTGCAACAAACCGTGGATGTTGTGGTTGCTGTACAGCGCCGCCTCGACCGCCTGCGCCTCCAGCTTGCCCAGCGCCCGCACACTCTTCGGATACCGGACCTTCCTCACGTCCTCCCAAGCCGCCGCGATGAGCCCACCCGCGCCCAACACCTTGTCGGCCTTGGCCAGATACTCCTGTCGGGGAATCCGCTTCCCGCCCTCAATCTTGTAGACGAGGTCGTCCCCGTACTTGACCGCCGCCGCGAAGTCGGCGACCCGCATCCCCACGGCCTCCCGCCGCAGCCTCAACTGACGCCCCACCGTGGCGAGTACGGCCATGCCCCACTCGTCCTCCGGGTCCACCTCCCACCCCGGCTCGTCCTCCTCGGCGCCGGTCCGCAGCCGTACCGCCTCGCCGTCCACCGACATGCCGCACCCCTCCGTCGTACCGCCGTGCTGTTCAACGCCCGGACTCGCAGGCCGGTTTCCGACGGTCCGGACAGCGGCCGACAAGCTCCGACAGTCACCCTACGTATCGGCGCTGTCACTATTCACGGTAAGCGCGTACGGCCACGCTCGGTCACGTGAACAGCGAAAAGACCACCCAACTTCTGTCACCCGCCGACCACTTCAGCGTGCTCCTGTCACCCACACCCCGCAGTGCCCGCCTCGCCCGGTTGCTCGCCACGGACTGGACGCGCGACCGGGACCTGCCCCACCGCACCACCGAGGCCGCCGAACACCTCGTCGCCGAACTCGCCGCCAACGCGGCCACCCACGGCCGGCTCACCGGACGCGACTTCCGTCTCGCCCTCCAGACCGACGGCGCGATCCTGCGCATCGAGGTCACGGACACCCGAGGTGACGCCCTCCCGCACCGCCGCGTGCCCGCCCCTGACGAGGAGTCCGGACGCGGCCTGCTCCTCGTCGAGGCCCTCGCCGACCGCTGGGGCGTGGCCCTCGGACCGGTCCCCCGCAAGACCGTATGGGCGGAACTCGATCTGCCACCACACTGACCAGCGGAAACGACACCGGCACCGGAACCCCGCCGCGTGTGTTCCGGTGCCGTCGGCCGTCTTTCCCAAGGACCACGGGAGAGAAAGAAACCCTGCCAAGCCCCACCCCTCCCGCCCACGGCGCATGCTCACTCGCGTGGGTGAATATCACCAACTGGAGTGGATATGCCACAGGTTGCCTGCCCTACGCTCGGCGCAGCACGGCACACAGCCCCAGACACGCAAACGGCCCCCGCCGGGAGTGACGTCCCGTTGCGAGGGCCTGACCACCAAGGAAGTTAGGGCTTCCCGATGGACATCCGAAACACTAGCGTGCCCCCGCACGCCCAGTCCCGTGACAGCGGGAAAAACCACCCCTCCGGGCACCCTCGAACGAAGCGGCGCCCTGGCGGCGTCACCCACGACAACACCCGCCACACCACCCGCTTCACGGTGATCGGCAACCACCTCACCCAGCACCCGGACCTCTCCCTGCTGGCGATCGGACTGGCGTGCCACATCCAGTCCCTCCCCACCGGCACCCCCGTCGACATCAAGACCCTCGCCGCCCGCTTCCCCGAGGGCCCGACCCGGATCGCCGCCGCCCTGCGCGAACTGGAGACCCACGGCTACCTGCGCCGCACCCGCGAACGCACCCCGACCGGCCGCCTCGTCACCCGCACCGTCTCATGCAACCAGCCCGGCCGACGCGACACCGCGTCCGGAACGAACGAGAGGCCCACCCCTCCGGCCCGCCGCACAGCCACCGCCCCGCAGCAGGAACCCCCACGCCGTCGCGCTCTCCCCGCCGTACCGAAGCCCGGCCACACGTCCCCCGACCTCCTCCGGGCGGCCGCCGACGTCCTCGCCGGCCTGCGCCGCGAAGACCCCCGACTGCTGCTCTCCGCCACCGACGCCGAACACCTCGCGCCGGGCGTCGTCGCCTGGCTGGAGCGCGGCCTGACCCCCATCGCCGTGAGCAAGGCCCTGGCCGGGGACCTGCCGCTGGAGCCCCTGATCCGGCCCGCCGCCTTCCTGGCCCACCGCCTGACGGCCAAACTCCCGCCCCTCCCGCCCTACCGCGCCCCCGAACAGCCCCCGCCCGTCCAGCACCCCCTCCGCAACTGCGACACCTGCGACCACGGCTACCGCGGCCCCGACCCCCACCACTGCCCGGGCTGCCTCGCCCTCCGACAACCGCCACTCACACCCGCCTGACGAGGTCCCCGTCCCTCCGCCCCTTCACCGCACAGGAATCCCCATGGTCAGTTCGCCCCACGAGGCGATGCACCGCATCTTCCAGCAGTACCCGGACCTCTTCTCCGGAGTGTCCGAGGTGCTCGGCATCGACTTCCCCAGGCCCACCTCGATCACCGTCCTGCCCAACGACCTCACCGAGACCAGCCCCGTGGAACGCCGCGTGGACACCCTTCTGCGGCTGGACCCGGAGGACGGTGAGCCGCTGCTCCTCGCGGTCGAGGCCCAGAGCGGGAAGAGCCCCGACAAGCCCGCCAGCTGGGCGTACTACGCCTCCTACGTCCTCAACAAGTACCGGCTCCAGCCGCTGCTGCTGGTCGTCTGCCAGGACCGCGCCACGGCAGAATGGGCCGCACGCGAAGTCAGCTTCGGCCCGCGTCAGTGGCCGTTGCTGACCCTGCGGCCGCTGGTCGCGGGACCGCAGAACATGCCGGTGCTCACCAACCCGGCCGAAGTCCGCAAAGACCTGGCCCTCGCCACGCTGTCCGCGATCACCCATGCCACGCATCCGGACGCCGGGGCCATACTGAAATCCATGACGACCGTCCTGCGGGACACGCCGCAGGACATCGCCGCCCCGATCATCGAACTCGTCGCACAAGGCCTGGGCAAGCACCCGGCAGCACAACTGTGGAGGAAACTGGTGGCCGTGGACCTCTCCTTTTACAAGTCCGACCTCTCCGAGGAAATCCGCAACGAGGGCCGAGCCGAGGGGCGAGCTGAGGGGCGAGCTCAGCGTGCTGCCGAGGACGTCCTCGACATCCTGGAAGTACGCGGCATCGGCATCCCCGAAGCCGTCCGTGAACGCGTCACCGGCTGCGACGACCTCGAGATCCTGCGCCACTGGCACCGGCGGGCCGTCACGGCCCCGACGGCCGAAGAGATCTTCGAAGACGAATAGAGCAGGGGCCGTGGCGATCGTCCCGTGTCTTGAGGAGGAGCCCGCCGCGTAACGCGCTCGCTACAGCAGGGGCCCGGGAGAGGAACGGATCTTCTCCCGGGCCCCTCTGTTTTGCGACGATCGCGACAAGGCGCCCGACATCCGGCCGCCTCAGCTCACGTGGGGGGATTCGTTCCATGGCACTCTTCGGCAACGCGCACAGCATCGACCCGGCCCAGGCGCAGCACGATTACGCGCGTCTGCTCGGCCACGGCGAGCAGATCCACGCGGCCTACCTGCTGATCCGCGACACCATCCTGTTCACCGACCGCCGTCTGATCATGGTCGACAAGCAGGGCATCACCGGCAAGAAGACCGAGTACCACTCGATCCCGTACCGCAGCATCACGCACTTCGCCGTGGAAACAGCCGGCCACTTCGACCTCGACGCCGAACTGAAGATCTGGCTCTCCGGCTCCCAGACCCCCATCGAGAAGACCTTCACCAAGGGCGTCGACATCTACGAGGTCCAGGCCATCCTGACCCAGTTCGTAGCTCGCTGACCCGATCGGGCGAACATCCCACATATGCCGGACGCATAGGCCACGAGCGCACCAGTCTGGTGCACATGGTCACAGCAACACACGAGGCCTCCCACCGGCTCTTCCAGGAACACCCGGAGGCCCTGGCACCCGTCTTCGAGGCACTGGGGCTGCCGCCACCCGCGAAGACGGACTTCCACGAGCTCTCGCCGGATGTCACCGAAATCCGGCCGGTGGAAGCGCCGCGCGGACACGGTCCTCATGTTCGAGCCCGACATGGGAGAGCACTTCGTCCTGGCCGTGGAAGCCCAGACGAAGAAGGACCCCGACAAGGCGAGGAACGGGGCGTACTACGTCTCCTACCTGCACGCCAAGTACGACCTGCCCGTCCTGCTGGTCGTCGTCTGCCGGGACCGGTCCACCGCGGCTTGGGCAACGGGCCCCTTCACCTGCACCGTGTACTCGTGGACGACGCAGGCCACCCGGCCGTTCGTGCTGGGCCCGCAGACGGTCCCGGAGGTCACCGACGAGACGGTGGTGGCCCAGCAGCCGGCCCTGGCGGCGCTCTCGGCCCTCGTGCACAGCTCGACGTGGTGTGAGACGGGTATGAGGGGACGTCTTGCCCCGACAACGCTCAGGGATTGCCCCCCTGGACGCCCGCGCGTACCTGCACGGGCCTGCCGGACGGCGGTAAGTGTGTGCAAACGATCGCCTCAGCGGAGCGTGACTGCCTTGCATGCCGACAGATCCGGTCCTGGTCGCCAGGAGGGCACACCCCATGCCCTGCCCGCCGGTCAGCGTTCGCCCGTCGCTCCCGGGAGTACCGCTCCTCGCCTCCTTGCCCTGCAAAGAGCAGCCGGCAACTCCGCGGTGCACCGAGCACTGACGTCCGGTGACGTCGCCGTGCCGGTGCAGCGGCTCGTGATGGTCGGGAAGCGGGTGTACTCCAACGATCCGAGGCAGTCCGCGCACGAGCGGACCGCGGACTCGCTGTGGAACTCCGTCGTCGCGGTCGGCGAGCGGCGGACGGACTCGGCACGGGAGGAGTTCGAAACCTACCGCGAGCAGATGCGCAGGCAACTGGACAAGTGGGTGGACGACCGCGGCGTGGGCGCGGTCAGCCCGGATCCGGCCACGGCCAAGAGCCACCCGCGGGGCCGCAAACAGCAGTCTCGTGCCTATGTCAACGCGGAGGAGCTCTACGAAGGCCTGCTGGGCTGGGTGAAACAGAAGCCGGGGCGCCACGACGAACGCGCATGGGCCGAGCAGGTTCAGAAGTCCTCCGACATCGACCGCCACCTCGACGCGCTTCTGGTGAAGATCGGGGGCTGGCTCGACGAGCATCCGGACCTGCTCAACGACCCCGGCCGGCGGGTGGCCCTGTTGCGGGAACTGCGGACCAGCCGGGTGTATGACGACGCCGGCCGCGCCCGCCAATTAGGGACCTACCGGGTCAACACCGCGAAGATGGCGAGGAAGGGGCGGGGCCCGGCCACCCGGATCGGCACGGACATGATGGCTGTCATCAAGCGCCCGGAGAAGTACGGCCAGATGGACAAGCTCGCCGTACTGCACGACCTGCAGGAGTATCTGAAGCCTCCCCGCAGCCTGGAAACCGCGGGTTCGCGCCTTCTCGGTGTCCCCGGTCGGAACCGGACACAACACACCAACGAGATCGACCCTGCCACCGGTCGGCGGACGGGGGCGACGTCGAGTCGCGGAGTGCGGCACCCACGCCTGGACGGGGAGATACTCCCCACGCGTGTCGAGAACGACCCCACCACCCGCCTCGCCCGGCAGCACAACGTGCCGGTGTGGTCCGGGTCGTCCCACACCGCGGCCCGCATGCTCCACCTCGGTGCCGAGGCGGGCGGCACCAGCAGGGAGCTGGGGGCCATGGCCTGGGCCCTGTTCGCCTTTTGGCGCATCAATTACGACCACACGTCGAAGATGGCCTACCACACCCTGCACGAGACACTCGACATGGCATCGAACTTCGGTGTCGACTACAACATGCTGGACCGTGGCGCGGGCCTGGACGACTACCGCCCCGGCAAGCTGCTGGGTGAGATGCGGGCGACCATCGCCGCGCTCCGCGGTGATCTGGCCGGACTGGGCGAGGCGGTGAAACAGCACGACCTCACGGCGGCCGACGGCAGCAGCAAGCTGGCGGCCCGGTACCACGTCCTGAGCGAGAAGGTGGACGCGGCGGCCCAGGGCACCGGCTGGATGTTTCTCTCCGGTCCCGAGGAGAGGGCGGTCGCGCGCCGGAACGCGGCGCTGACCCTCCAGGCGGCACTCACCGACTACACGTGGCTCTGCGAGGACCTGGCCCGCTCACCCGCCGTGGCCGACCCGGAGTGGGCCCGCAAGCCTCCGCCCAACGAGCCCTAGTGCCGACACCGTTTCACGCGGTGTCCGCTCCCGGACGCGTACAGGGCCCGGCCCGTCCGCGGGACGGTGAGGGCCTCGAACCTGTGCCGGTTCCGGGCCCTCACCGTCGTCGCCGCTACTTCGGCTGCGGCTTGCGTACCGCGAGGTGGAGTTCCTTCAGGCGGGGCTCCTCCAGCTCGGTCGGGGCGCCCATCATCAGGTCCTGGGCGTTGCCGTTGAGCGGGAAGGCGATGGTCTCGCGGATGTTGGGCTCGTCGGCGAGGAGCATGACGATGCGGTCGACGCCGGGGGCGATGCCGCCGTGCGGCGGGGCGCCGAAGCGGAACGCGCGGAGCATGCCGGCGAACTTGTCCTCGACGGTCTCACGGTCGTAGCCCGCGATCTCGAACGCCTTGAGCATGATCTCCGGCTCGTGGTTCCGGATCGCGCCGGAGGACAGCTCGACGCCGTTGCAGACGATGTCGTACTGCCACCCGAGGATGTCCAGCGGGTCCTGGGTCTCCAGGGCCTCCAGGCCGCCCTGCGGCATCGAGAAGGGGTTGTGCGAGAAGTCGATCGCGCCGGTCTCCTCGTCCTTCTCGTACATCGGGAAGTCGACGATCCAGCAGAAGCGGAAGACGTTCTCCTCGAAGTGGCCGGCGCGCTTGGCGGCCTCGACCCGCACCGCGCCCATGATCTTCGAGACCTCGTCGAACTCGCCCGCGCCGAAGAACACCGCGTGGCCGGGGGCGAGCGAGAGCCGCTTGGTCAGCTCGGCCACGTTGTCCTCGGTGAGGAACTTCGCGATCGGGCCGGTCAGCG
Source organism: Streptomyces speibonae (assembly GCF_984686075.1). Taxonomy (NCBI): domain Bacteria; kingdom Bacillati; phylum Actinomycetota; class Actinomycetes; order Kitasatosporales; family Streptomycetaceae; genus Streptomyces; species Streptomyces speibonae. The sequence continues at coordinate 4,071,974 of NZ_OZ480260.1, forward strand.
AGCCGTCCTCGGCCACACGGACCCAGGCCAGGCCCTTCGCGCCCAGCGAGACGGCGTAGTCCCCGAGCTGGTCGAAGAACTTCCGCGGCTGGTCCTGGACCGCCGGCACCGGCAGCGCCCGCACGTGCTTGCCGGCGAACGCCTTGAACTCCGAGCCCTCGAAGACGTCGGTGATGTCGACGAGCTCCAGCAGCGCGCGCAGGTCCGGCTTGTCGGAGCCGTACTTCAGCATCGCCTCGCGGAACGGGATGCGCGGGAACGGCGACGTCACGTGCCGGCCGTTGCCGAACTCCTCGAACAGCGCGGTCATCAGCTTCTCGACCGGCTGGAAGACGTCCTCCTGCTCGACGAAGCTCATCTCGATGTCGAGCTGGTAGAACTCGCCCGGCGAGCGGTCCGCGCGGGCGTCCTCGTCGCGGAAGCAGGGCGCGATCTGGAAGTAGCGGTCGAAGCCGGAGATCATCAGCAGCTGCTTGAACTGCTGCGGCGCCTGCGGCAGCGCGTAGAACTTGCCGGGGTGCAGCCGGGACGGGACCACGAAGTCACGGGCGCCCTCGGGAGAGGTGGCGCTCAGGATCGGCGTCGCCATCTCGTTGAAGCCCAGCGCCGTCATCTTGTGGCGGATCGCCGAGATCACCGACGTACGCAGCAGGATGTTGCGGTGCATGCGCTCGCGGCGCAGGTCCAGGAAGCGGTACTCCAGACGCCGCTCCTCGTTGACACCGTCCTCGGTGTTGATGGTGAAGGGGAGCGGAGCGGCCGCGCCGAGCACCTCGACCTCGCCCACCTCCACCTCGACCTCACCGGTCGGCAGCTCGGGGTTGATGTTCTCCGTGCCGCGGGAGACGACCTGGCCGTCGACGCGGACCACGGTCTCCTTGGAGAGCTTGTCCAGCGCCTCGTACGCCTCCGTGCCCGGTCGCGCCACGAGCTGCGTGATGCCGTAGTGATCGCGCAGATCGATGAAGAGGATGCCGCCCAGGTCGCGCCGATTGTGCAGCCAGCCACTCAGCCGGACGTCGGTGCCGACGTCAGAGGCGCGGAGCTCGCCGCAGGTGTGGGACCTGTACCGATGCATCGTCGTTCATCCAGCCTTCGCGGATCGGGGTCTGTGTTTCACGTGAAACTCCCCCAAGCCTACCGGCCGGGCCGGCCCCGCTTCTCCGCCATTGCCTCCCGGACGGGCACCGCCCTTCAGTGGAACTTTTCGGCAGCATCTTCATAAAGTGGTGCAATGCGCACTGGTGAGCCCCTGCCCGCCGTGGGGGACGTCCTCGCCGCCCTCGACACCGGACTGTGGCACTGGGACACCGCCGCCGGGCTGGTCACGGTCGACACCGTGGCGGCGCGGCTGCTGGGGCTGCCCGCCCAGCAGGCCACCCTCACCGAAGCGCAGATCCGCTCCCGGCTGCACCCCGTCGACTGGAGCGAGATCAGGGGAGTGATCCAGCTCGCCGTCGCCGAGGGCACCCTCGCCGAGGTACGCATCCGGATCATGGACGACCGGCAGCGGGTGGTCCGGGTCGTCCGCAGCCGCTCCAAGCCCTCCTTCGACCGCGTCCGCAAGGCCTACGTCCTGACTGGCACCCTCCAGGAGGTCACCGAGCCGATGCCGGGCACGCCCGCCGGGCGCAGGGCGGTCACCGGGGACTGGCGGCGCTCACGGGAGGCGTTCCTGCTGGACGCGGGACGCGCGCTGGCGGAGGCACGCTCGACGCAGGAGGTGCTGCGGGTCGCGGCCAACCTGTCGATGCCCGGCTTCTCACCGGACGGACTGGCCGTCTTCGGAGTCGAGGGCGACCACCTCACGATCATCGGCCACCACGGACACGAACCCGGCGCCGACAACCCCTTCACCTACATGCCGCTGGAGACGGACTACCCGGCCGCCGAGGTGGTGCGCACGGGCCGCGCGGTCTATCTCTCCTCCCCGGAGGAGTACAAGTCCCGCTACCCCCTCACCTGGCCGCTCGCCCAGCGCTTCGGACGCCGGTCCTGGGCGTTCCTGCCGCTGACCGTGGCCGGCCGCACGATGGGAGCCTGGCTGGCGGCCTTCGCCTACCCGGTCGCCTTCACCCCGGACGAGCGGTCGGTGCTGACCACGGTGGCCCGGATGCTGGCCCAGGCGCTGGCCCGCGCGGGCACCGCCGAGAGCGAGCGGGCGCTGACCGACGGCCTTCAGCGCTCGATGATGCCGAAGCTCGGCAAGGGCATCCCGGGCATGAGCGTCGCCGCCCGCTACGTCCCCACCGGCGGCGGCCTCCAGGTCGGCGGCGACTGGTACGACGTCATCCCGCTGCCCAGCGAACGGTTCGCGATGGTCATCGGCGACGTCCAGGGCCACGACGTACGGGCCGCGGGACTGATGGGCCAGCTGCGGATAGCCCTGCGGGCGTACGCGTCCGAGGGCCACCGGCCGGACGCCGTACTCGCCCGCGCCTCCCGCTTCCTGCACGGCATCGGCGAGGCGGACCCCAGCGACCTGCGCTTCGCGACCTGCCTGTACACCGAGGTCGACCCCGCGAGCGGGGTCCTGGAGATCGCCCGCGCCGGACATCCGGACCCGGTGATCCGCATGGCCGACGCGACGGTGCTGACCCGGCCGACGGCGGGCGGGCTGCCGCTCGGCATCGACCCGGACGCCGACTACCCGACCACGCGGATCGTCCTGGAGTCCGGCGAGACGATGATGATCTGCACGGACGGGCTGATCGAGACCGGCGGCCACGACCTGGACACCGGCTGGCAGCGGCTGCGCACCATCCTCGAGGGGCACAAGGGCAACCAGGAGGAACTGGCCGACGCCCTGGTCCAGGCGGTGCACGGCCCCTCCTCGCACCACACCACGGGACCGCTGGCCGACCGGCGCGAGGACGACATCGCCGTGCTGCTGCTGTCCCGGCAGGGCGAGGGCTGCGGCTGCGGCGCGGAGTCCGACACGGTACGGCCGCCGGTGCGCCGCACGATGCTGACCGTGGCCCAGGCCGAGCCCGAGCGGGTCGCCGTGGCCCGGCAACAGCTGCGCGAGCTGCTGCACGACTGGCCCTCGGCGGACCAGGTGGACTCGGCGGTGCTGCTGCTGTCGGAGATGCTCACCAACGTCCTCGTGCACACCGACACCGACGCCCTGCTGCTCGCCGAGGTCACCGCCGGGGGAGACGGCCGCCGGATACGCGTGGAGGTCACCGACGTCGGCGACGATCTGCCGCATCTGCGCAGTCCGGGGGAGCTGGCGTCCTCCGGCCGGGGTCTGGTCCTGGTGGAACTCCTCGCGCACACCTGGGGCGTCGACCCGCGCGGCGAGGGCAAGTGCATCTGGTTCGAGCTGTACGAGAAGGACGGCTCGGGACACGGCTGAGACACGCGGGCCCGTCCCGTGCCGTCCGCGCGCCCCGGTCGCCGGCGGCCGGGGGCGCTGCCGGTGCGCTGCGGCGCTCAGGCGCCGTCGTCGCCGGTTGCCGGGCCCGCCTCGGTCATGCCGTGCACGGCCGGGACCGTGCCGAGGCGGCCCTTCTGGAAGTCCTCGAAGGCCTGCATCAGCTCGTCCTTGGTGTTCATGACGAACGGGCCGTAGTGGGCCATGGGCTCCCGGATGGGCCGGCCGCCGAGCAGCACGACCTCCAGGTCCGGCGTGTGGCTGTCCTGCTTCTCGTCCGCGCGCACGGTCAGGGAGCCGCCCGCCCCGAAGACCGCCGTCTGGCCGAGGTGGACCGGGCGGCGCTCGGCACCGACCGAACCCCTGCCCGCCAGCACGTACGCCAGCCCGTTGAAGTCCTCCTGCCAGGGCAGGGTGACCTCGGCGCCCGGGGCGAGCGTCGCGTGGATCATCGTGATCGGCGTGTGCGTGATGCCGGGGCCCTCGTGGCCGTCCAGCTCACCGGCGATGACCCGCAGCAGCGCGCCGCCGTCGGGGGAGGTGAGCAGCTGGACGCTGCCGCTGCGGATGTCCTGGTAGCGCGGCGCCATCATCTTGTCCTTGGCCGGCAGGTTCACCCACAGCTGGAGGCCGTGGAAGAGCCCGCCGGAGACGACCAGGTGCTCCGGCGGCGCCTCGATGTGCAGCAGGCCGGCGCCGGCCGTCATCCACTGGGTGTCGCCGTTGGTGATGGTGCCGCCACCGCCGTTGGAGTCCTGGTGGTCGAAGATCCCGTCGATGATGTAAGTGACGGTCTCGAAACCGCGGTGGGGGTGCCAGGGGGTGCCCTTCGGCTCCCCGGGCGCGTACTCCACCTCACCCATCTGGTCCATCATGATGAACGGGTCGAGGTAGCGGTAGTTGATCCCCGCGAACGCCCGGCGCACCGGAAAGCCCTCACCCTCGAACCCGCTCGGCGCGGTCGTGACGGCGAGCACGGGACGGGCCACGGCGTCGGCGCCCACCGTCACCCGGGGCAGCGTCAACGGGTTCTCGACGGTCACTGCAGGCATGTCGGTACCTCCTCGGATACGCCCACTTTAGTTGAGCGTTGAACTTCCCGCTACCCGGAACAGCGAAAGCCCGGAGGGCATTCCCTCCGGGCTCGGTTCGGGCGCGGACCGGTCCTCGCCGTCTGCGCGGCAAGGGCATCAGCCGTACATCCGGCGCATGGCGAACTCGACCATCTGCTCCACGGCCTTGGCGTCGAACACCATCCGGTGCTCGCCCTCCATGTCGAGCACGAAGCCGTAGCCGGTCGGCAGCAGGTCGATCACCTCGGCGCCGGTGATCACGAAGTACTTGGACTCCTTGCCCGCGTACCGCCGCAGCTCCTTGAGCGAGGTGAACATCGGGATCACCGGCTGCTGGGTGTTGTGCAGGGCGAGGAATCCGGGGTTGTCGCCGCGCGGGCAGTAGACCTTGGACGTGGCGAAGATCTGCTGGAAGTCCTCGGCCGCCATCTGGCCCGAGGTGAACGCGCGCACGGCGTCGGCGAGCGAGGGTGCGGACGGCTCGGGATAGGCCGGCGCCTGCTGTCCGTACCCGCCCGGCATCTGCTGCTGCGGCGGAACGTAACCCTGCTGTGTCCCCGCGCTCTGGTCGTAGCCGTACATGCCGCACAGACTACTGACCCGCCGGGAGGGCTGGGTCACAGATGTCCGGATCGGGGTTGCTTCTTATTACCGACGGGTAGCATCATCGTGCTACTTGTTGGTACGTGAACTAGGTGCGAGGAGTCAGTGCCTCGCCGATCTCTCTCTAACGGAGCCGTCGCCATGGGGCACTACAAGTCGAATCTCCGCGACATCGAGTTCAACCTCTTCGAAGTACTCGGGCGCGACAAGCTGTACGGCACGGGCCCGTTCGAGGAGATGGACGCCGAGACCGCGAAGAGCATCCTCGACGAGCTGACCCGGCTCGCGGAGAACGAACTGGCGGAGTCCTTCACCGACGCCGACCGCAACCCGCCGGTCTTCGACCCGGAGACCGGCACGGCGCCGGTCCCGCCGTCCTTCAAGAAGAGCTTCCAGGCGTTCATGGACTCCGAGTACTGGCGTCTCGGACTGCCCGAGGCCATCGGCGGCACCACCGCCCCGCCCTCGCTGATCTGGGCGTACGCGGAGCTGATCCTGGGCGCCAACCCGGCCGTGTGGATGTACTCCTCCGGTCCGGCCTTCGCCGGGATCCTCTACGACGAGGGCAACGAGGCGCAGAAGAAGATCGCGCGGATCGCCGTCGAGCGGCAGTGGGGCTCGACCATGGTCCTCACCGAGCCGGACGCCGGCTCGGACGTCGGCGCCGGCCGCACCAGGGCCGTGCGGCAGGAGGACGGCTCCTGGCACATCGAGGGCGTGAAGCGGTTCATCACCTCCGGTGAGCACGACATGTCGGAGAACATCCTCCACTACGTGCTGGCCCGCCCCGAGGGCGCGGGACCGGGCACCAAGGGCCTGTCCCTCTTCCTCGTCCCGAAGTACCTCTTCGACGCCGAGACCGGCGAGCTCGCCGAGCGCAACGGCGTCTACGCCACCAACGTCGAGCACAAGATGGGCCTCAAGGCCTCCAACACGTGCGAGATGACCTTCGGCGACAAGCACCCCGCCAAGGGCTGGCTGATCGGCGACAAGCACGACGGCATCCGCCAGATGTTCCGCATCATCGAGTTCGCCCGCATGATGGTCGGCACGAAGGCGATCTCCACGCTGTCCACGGGCTACCTGAACGCGCTGGAGTACGCCAAGGAGCGCGTCCAGGGCCCGGACCTGGCCAACTTCATGGACAAGTCCGCGCCCAAGGTCACCATCACCCACCACCCCGACGTGCGCCGCTCGCTGATGACGCAGAAGGCGTACGCGGAGGGCATGCGCGCCCTCGTCCTCCACACCGCGTCCGTCCAGGACGCCATCGCGGTGAAGGAGGCGGCGGGCGAGGACGCCTCGGCCGAGCACGCGCTCAACGACCTGCTGCTGCCCATCGTGAAGGGCTACGGCTCCGAGAAGGGCTACGAGCAGCTCGCCCAGTCGCTGCAGACCTTCGGCGGCTCCGGCTTCCTCCAGGAGTACCCGATCGAGCAGTACATCCGGGACTCCAAGATCGACACCCTGTACGAGGGCACCACCGCGATCCAGGGCCAGGACTTCTTCTTCCGGAAGATCGTCCGCAACCAGGGCGCGGCCCTCAACTCGCTCGCCGAGGACATCAAGAAGTTCCTGGCGCTCGGCGAGGGCGGCGAGGAACTGGCGGGCGCCCGCGAGCACCTGGCCAAGGCGGCGGTCGAGCTGGAGGCCATCGTCGGCCTGATGCTCACCGACCTGGCGGCCACCGAGCAGGACGTCAAGAACATCTACAAGGTGGGCCTGAACACCACCCGCCTGCTGATGGCCTCCGGCGACGTGATCGTCGGCTACCTGCTCCTCAAGGGCGCCGCGGTCGCCGCCGACAAGCTGGCCACGGCCCCCGCCAAGGACCAGGCCTTCTACACCGGCAAGATCGCCGCGGCCCGCTTCTTCGCGGCCAACGTCCTCCCGGGCGTCACCCTGGCCCGCAAGATCGCCGAGGGCGTCGACCTGGACCTGATGACCCTGGACGAGTCGGCGTTCTGACCCTTTCGGGCTCTCACGGTACGTAACCAGTACAGAACCGCACGAGACCCGGCCGGACCCCCGCGAGGGCCCGCTCCCGCACAGGGAAGCGGGCCCTCGCCCTCGTTAAGGTGAACCCCATGAGCGAACCCCCCCGCTTCGATCGCGGTCACACCGACGACCTCATGTCCTTCCTGGCGGCCAGTCCCACGCCGTACCACGCCGTGGCGAACGCCGCCGAGCGGCTGGAGAAGGCGGGCTTCCGGCAGGTCGCGGAGACGGACGCCTGGGACGGGGCGTCGGGCGGCAAGTACGTGCTGCGCGGCGGCGCGATCATCGCCTGGTACGTCCCCGAGGGCGCGAGCGCGCACACGCCCTTCCGGATCGTCGGCGCCCACACCGACTCCCCCAACCTGCGGGTGAAACCCCGCCCGGACAGCGGTGCGCACGGCTGGCGCCAGGTGGCCGTGGAGATCTACGGCGGTCCGCTGCTCAACTCCTGGCTCGACCGCGACCTGGGCCTGGCCGGCCGGCTGTCGCTGCGCGACGGCTCCACCCGGCTGGTCAACGTCGACCGCCCGCTGCTGCGCGTCCCCCAGCTCGCCATCCACCTGGACCGCTCGGTCAACGCCGACGGCCTCAAGCTCGACAAGCAGCGGCACATGCAGCCGGTCTGGGGCATGGGCGGCGACGTCCGCGACGGCGAGCTCATCGCCTTCCTGGAGGAGACCGCCGGCCTCTCCTCCGGTGAGGTCACCGGCTGGGACCTGATGGTCCACTCCGTGGAACCGCCCGCCTACCTGGGCCGCGACCGCGAGCTGGTGGCGGGGCCGCGCATGGACAACCTGCTGTCCGTGCACGCCGGTACGGCGGCGCTCGCCGCCGCGGCCCGGGGCGTGGACCCGTCCCACATCCCCGTCCTCGCCGCCTTCGACCACGAGGAGAACGGCTCCCAGTCCGACACCGGCGCCGACGGACCGCTGCTCGGCGGCGTCCTGGAGCGCTCGGTGTTCGCGCGCGGCGGCTCCTACGAGGACCGGGCGCGCGCCTTCGCCGGCTCCGTCTGCCTGTCCTCCGACACCGGTCACGCCGTCCACCCCAACTACGCCGAGCGGCACGACCCCACCCACCACCCGCGCGTCGACGGCGGCCCCATCCTCAAGGTCAACGTCAACAACCGCTACGCCACCGACGGTTCGGGCCGCGCCGTGTTCGCGGCGGCCTGCGAGAAGGCGGACGTCCCCTTCCAGTCCTTCGTCTCCAACAACGCGATGCCGTGCGGCACCACCATCGGCCCGATCACCGCGGCCCGGCACGGCATCCGGACCGTCGACATCGGCGTGGCCATCCTGTCGATGCACAGCGCACGCGAACTGTGCGGGGCCAACGACCCGTTCCTGCTGGCGAACGCGCTCGTCGCGTTTCTTGAGGGCTAGTCAGCCGCCCTGCGCAGCACGGCGCATGACGGCCGCCTGCCCGGGTACCCGGTGCGCACCGGAAACACCGGACAGGGAGGCGACACTCATGGGCCTCGGCGGATGCATCATCCTCATCGCCGTGGGAGCAATCCTCACGTTCGCGACCGACTGGGACATGCAGGGTGTCAACCTTGACCTGGTCGGCATCATCTTCATGATCGTCGGTCTGATCGGCGTCGCGACCTTCAGCAGCATCGCCCGGCGTCGGCGGGTCGTCGTACCACCCGCCACCCCGGTCGTCGACCACACCACCCGGCCCCACCACCCCACCCGCGACGGCTACAGCGACGGGTACGGGGTCTGACCAGCAGGCGAACCCAGGGGCGGCCGAGATGCACAAGGGCGCGGGAGAGCGGGCCTCTCCCGCGCAGACCTGTCCACGTCGCGATTCGATCGCGTGGCAGAGGTCTTCCAGTGCTGACGCACGACCGCGGGTAAGGGCGCGCTCCTGGTCCGGCCTCCCGGGACCGGTCGGAGCCGCACGAGGCCGGGTGAACGAACTCGGCCCGTCGGCCCAGTCGGGGGGTCCCGGGGACGGGGCGGGGGAAACCGTCACGGCATGAGATTTCTCGTGCGGGACCGGATCCTCGGGATCGGGGACGACTACTGGATCGAGGACGACCGGGGCAACAAGGTCTTCCTCGTCGACGGCAAGGCGATGCGGCTGCGGGACACCTTCGAACTGAAGGACACCGAGGGCCGGGTGCTCATCGACATCCGCCAGAAGATGCTCGCCCTGCGGGACACGATGGTGATCGAGCGGGACGGCCGTCCGCTCGCCACCGTCCGGCGCAAGCGGCTGTCGCTGCTGCGCAACCACTACCGGGTGGCGCTGGCGGACGGCGGCACCGAACTGGACGTCAGCGGCCGCGTCCTGGACCGGGAGTTCGTCGTGGAGTACGACGGCGAGGTGCTCGCCGTGATCTCCCGCCGCTGGCTGCGCATCCGCGAGACCTACGGCGTCGACGTCGTACGGGAGGACGCCGACCCCGCGCTGCTCATCGCCGTCGCGGTGTGTGTGATCCACCTGGCGGAGAAGGAACGGCAGGAGTAGCCGGGAGCGCCGTTCGCCGCGGGCCGCGTGGGGCGGGGGTGCAACACGCGCTTCTTGTGGGCATTCATCGCCAGTGACCGCACGGAGCCGACCACGGAAGGGCGAACCGGTGACGATCAGGCGAATACTCGGCGGCGGACAAGGGATCACCAAGAGCGGCGGCCGCGGCAGAAGAGCCGCGGCCCTGGTGGCGATGACAACGTTGTTCTCGACTCTGGTCGGCGCGGCGCCGGCCACACCGGCGGTGGACTCCGGCCCGTCCGGGGCGAAGACCGCGCCGGCGCGGGCCGGCTGGCACACCGTCTGGGCCAACTCCCAGCAGCGGCTCGCACCGACCACGCTCGACAACCAGACGGTCCGGTCGATCGCCCGTCTGAGCCAGGGCGGCAAGGCCCTGCGGGTGCGCATCCAGAACGAGTTCGGCACCGAGCCGCTGAAGATCGGGCGCGGCACGGTCGCCCTCAGCGACGGCAGGAGCGCCGCGGTCCGCGCCGGCACCGTCCGGCCCCTGACCTTCCACGGCCGCGCCTGGGTCACCGTGCCGGCCGGCGGTGACGTCTGGAGCGATCCGGTCGCCCTCACGACGGCAGCGCACAGCGACCTCGCGGTGAGCCTCCACGTGCCCGGCAGCGCGCGCCCCGGCGAGCACAGCGCGGCGTACCGCGACCACTACCTCACCGAACCCGGCGGCGGCGACCACACCGCCGACACCGACGGGTCCGCGTACACGAGGACCGTGGGGTCGACGTACCTGGTCAGCGCGGTGGACGTGCGCAACCCGCGGCTGCGCGGCACGATCGTCGGGTACGGCAGCTCCGTGGTGGACGGCGCGGGCAGCACCGACTGCGGTCCCGGCTGCGACGGGTGGGGCAACAACAGCCGCTGGACGGACGTCCTCGCCCGGCGCATCACCGAGGAACTGCCCGCGCGTCAGCAGCTCGCGGTGGCCAACGCCGGCATCAACGGCACCCACAGCGCGGCCGGCTGCCCTCAGGCCCCGGGATCCGTCGCCGGACTCGAAGCCGGACCGCGGCTGGAACGCGATGTCCTGGCGCTGCACGGCGTGACCGGGGTGATCTACTTCTACGGCACCAACGATCTCCAGAACAAGTGCACGTCGGCCCAGATCATCGACAGCTACAAGGACGTCTTCGCTCGGCTCCACGAGGCGGGCATCCAGGTGTACGTCGTGCCGAGCACGCCGCGCCCGATCTACACCGACCAGATGAACCGCTACCGCTGGGACGTCGGCGCCTACGCCGGTGACCAGGGCAACTGCGGCGGCGACTGCGACGGCGTGATCGACTTCGACCACGCCGTCCTGGACCCGGTGGCGCCCAACAGCATCAACAAGGCGTACGACGTGGGCGACGGCATCCACGTCAACAAGGCGGGCCACGAGGCCGAGGCCGGCGCCGTCCCGCTGCGCATGCTGCTGTCCTCGGCCCGGCGCTGACCCGGCGCTGACCCGCACGACCGGCGCCGATCCGCACGACCGGCGCTGACCCGCACGACCGGCGCCGTCCCGCACCGGCGGCGCCGAGCGCCGAGCGCCGTCCCGCCCCGGGTTCTCCCGGTGGCGGGGCGGCTACGCGCGGGGCCGCCGGGGAGCGGCCAGGCCCAGGACGCGGTCCTTGAGGGCGGGGAAGCGTTCGCGGGTGCCCGCCACCGACGCCGGGTCGAAGCCGACGGTGAGGACCTCCTCGCCGGGGCCCGCCTCCGCCAGGACCTCGCCCCAGGGATCCACCACGATCGAGTGACCGGCCTGCGGAACTCCCGCGTGCGTCCCCGACGTTCCGCAGGCGAGGACGAACGCCTGGTTCTCCACCGCCCGGGCCCGCGCCAGCAGCGTCCAGTGCGACCGGCGGCGCTCCGGCCAGCCCGCCGGGACCACGAAGGCCTCGGCACCGGCGTCGACGAGACCGCGGAAGAGTTCGGGGAAGCGGAGGTCGTAGCAGGTGGCCACGCCGAGCACGGTGTGCGGCAGCCGCACCGTCACCAGGTCCTCGCCCGCCCCCATCAGCACGGCCTCGCCCTTGTCGAAGCCGAAGCGGTGGATCTTGCGGTAGGCGGCGGCCAGGTCGCCGGAGGGGGAGAAGACGAGGGAGGTGTTGTAGAGGGTGCCGTCGCCGGCGTCACGCTCGGGCACGGAGCCCGCGTGCAGCCAGACGCCCGCGTCGCTCGCGGCCTTGGCCATCGCCTCGAAGGTCGGCCCTTCGAGCGGTTCCGCCTCACTGCCGAACGCGTCGTAGGCGAACGCGCCCGTGGTCCACAGCTCCGGGAGCACGACCAGATCGGCACCGGCCTGATCCCGTACCATCGCGGCGACCCGACGCCGACGCGATTCGACCGATTCATCCTCGTTCACGGCGACTTGGAGCAAGGAAGCGCGCACACTACCACCGTCCTGGCATTCGACCCGCGCACGCGGGCCTACGATCGTCACACGAAAGCACTGCCGGGGTGCCTCGGAGCAGCGTAACTTAGCGACCCGAGACACCCACGCAGTGCAGCCACCGCCCACTGGCACCGCCGCCACAACCTGCCCGTGTACCGACCGCCGAGGGGTCCCGTTTCCGTGAGCCTGCATCCCGCCCTCCAGCCCTACGCCGACGCCTGGTCCCACTCCATCGAGGCGATATCCGAGCTGGTGCAGCCGCTTGTGGAGGCCGACTGGAACCGGCGGACGCCGTGCCCCGGCTGGTCCGTACGCGATGTCGTGTCCCACGTCATCGGCCTGGACTCCGAGATGTACGGCGACCCCCGCCCCATCCACACGCTCCCGCGCGACCTGTTCCACGTCACCAACGACCACCAGCGGTACATGGAGATGCAGGTCGACGTGCGCCGCCACCACACGGCGCCGGAGATGACCTCCGAGCTGGAGCTCATGATCATCCGCCGCAACCGCCAGCTGCGCAACGAGTCGCGCGAGCCCGGCACCAAGGTGCGCGGCCCGCTGGGCACGGAACTCACGCTGGAGGAGTCCATGCGCCGGCATGCCTTCGACGTGTGGGCGCACGAGCAGGATCTGCGCGCGGCCCTCGGCCGGCCCGGCAACCTCGACTCCCCCGGCGCGCACATCGCCCGCGACGTGCTGCTCGCCGAGCTGCCGCGCGTGGTCGCCGAGCTGGCGGGGGCGCCGCGCAGTTCGGCCGTGGTCATCGATGTGCACGGACCGGTGGAGTTCCTGCGCACGGTGCGCGTCGACATCCAGGGCCGCGGCACCCTGGAAACGGCCCCGGCCCTCGGCCCGGCCGTCACCCTCACCCTCGACTGGGAGACGTACGTCCGGCTGGCCTGCGGCCGGGTGACCGCGGACGCGGTGGCGGACCGGGTGAAGACGGAGGGCGACCAGGACCTGGCGGCGGCGATCCTCCGTGACTTCGCGGTGACGCCGTAGCGGCGGCCCGTAAAGGGCTGGGCGGGGGTGGGATGCGCGGCCCGGCGCTTGCGGGGCGCCTCCCCCACTCCCGGCTCCGGGGAGGCGCGATGGCCCGCGGGCAGCGTACCTACACCGGCACGTGCACCGACGTCACCCTGCTCGCCACCAACCGCTCCCGCTCCGCCCGCGCCGCCCGCCTCCGCAGCCGCAGGATCTGCGAGACGCCCACCGCCTGGAGCACGAACACCGACGAGAACGCGACGGCGTAGTCGCCGCCGGTCGCGTCCAGCAGCACCCCGATCGCGAACAGCGTCGTCATGGACGCCGTGAAGCCGCCCATGTTCGTGATCCCGGACGCCGTCCCCTGCCGCTCCGGCGGATTGGCGGGCCGTGCGAAGTCGAACCCGATCATCGAGGCCGGCCCGCAGGCCCCCAGCACCGTGCACAGCACCACCAGCAGCCACATCGGCGCCGTGTCCGCCGGGAAGGCCAGCGTCGCCGCCCACAGCACCGCCGTCGCGGCGACCGTGCCGAGCGCCAGCGGCAGCCGCGCCCCGTGGCACCGGGCGACGGTCTGGCCGTAGACGAGGCCGAACACCATGGTGGACAGCACCACGAGCGTCAGCAGCTCACCGGCGGCCGCCCGGGACAGCCCTTGCGCCTCGACGAGGAACGGCATGCCCCACAGCAGGAGGAACACCATCGCCGGGAACTGCGTCGTGAAGTGCACCCACAGCCCGAGCCGGGTTCCCGGTTCCCGCCAGGACGCGGCGATCTGACGGCGTACGAAGGCGGCGCCCCGGTGCCCGGCGGGCGCCGGCTCGTGGCCCTCGGGGTGGTCCTTCAGGAACAGCACCAGCAGGACGAACACCACGACCCCGGCGGCCGCGCTGCCCGCGAACGCCGCCGTCCAGCCGACGCCGTGCAGCAGCCGCGCCAGGACCAGCGTGGAGACCAGGTTGCCCGCCATGCCGGCCAGCCCGGCCAGCTGCGCGACCAACGGCCCGCGCCGCGCCGGGAACCACCGGGTGCCCAGCCGCAGCACGCTGATGAACGTCATCGCGTCCCCGCAGCCGAGCAGCGCCCGCGAGGCCAGCGCCATGCCGTACGACGGGGAGAGGGCGAAGCCGAGCTGCCCGGCCGTGAACAGCACGACGCCGATGCCCAGCACCCTCTTGGTGCCGAGCCGGTCGACGAGCAGCCCGACGGGTATCTGCATGCCCGCGTAGACCAGCAGTTGGAGGATGGAGAAGGTGGACAGGGCGGAGGCGTTGACGCCGAAGCGGTCGGCGGCGTCGAGGCCGGCCACACCCAGGGAGGTACGGAAGATGACGGCCACGAAGTAGACGGAGACGCCGATTCCCCAGACGGCGAGGGCCCGCCGTCCGCCGGGAGGGTCCGCCGAGGGGGCCGCGGACCGGAGCGGGGCGGGACTCATCGCACCTCGCCCCTGGCCAGGTGGGAGAACCAGCCGACGTGCCGCTGGACCACCCCGACGGCCGCGTCCGCGTCGCCCGAGCGCAGCGCCGTGAGGATCTCCTCGTGCTCGGCGAGGGTCTTGGCGATGCGGTCGGGGTGGGAGTGCATCACGGCCACGCCCATGCGCAGCTGGCGGTCGCGGAGCTGGTCGTAGAGGCGGGAGAGGATCTCGTTGCCGCCGCTGCGGACGATCTCGGCGTGGAAGCAGCGGTCGGTGACGGCCGCGGCGGCGAAGTCGCCGGCGGCGGCCTGCTCCTTCTGCTGGGCGAGCAGCCGCTCCAGGCGTTCGACGAGGGCGGGCGGCGCGGGTACGGCCTTCTTCGCGGCGTGCTCCTCGACGAGCAGCCGGGTCTCCACGACGTCGGCGATCTCCTGCGCGGAGACCGGCAGGACCAGGGCGCCCTTCTTCGGGTAGAGCCTGAGCAGTCCCTCGGCCTCCAGGCGCAGCAGCGCCTCCCGCACCGGGGTGCGGGAGACCCCCACCGCCTCGGCCAGCTCGCCCTCCGTGAGCAGTGTGCCGCCCTCGTACCGACGGTCCAGGACCGCTTGCTTGACATGGCTGTAGACGCGCTCGGCGGCGGGCGGCTGCTTCACATGGGCCAGGCTGGTCATGCCGACAGGATAGATACAACACGTACGCGTCATGCCGCCCGTCCACGATGCGGACTCGGCCCGTCCCCCGAAAAGTCACCCCACAACACGCACAACCATCCGCCACCGTCAGGAGTCGGACATGTGCGGCCCCCACCACAGCCGCACCTCAACTCCGCCGCACCACTGGGGCATTCAACTCAATCGGGGTACCTCACTTGAAGATCGGCATTCAGGGCGTCCGCCTCCGCGGAGCCATCGGCGTCGCCGTGACCACCGGCGCCGTGCTCGCGACCGGAGTCCTTCCCGCAGCGCCCGCGCAGGCCGCGCCCGCGGTACGGACCACCGGTCCCGTACGGGCGGCCGCCGCGCCCACGATCGTCGCCAAGGGCGGCTTCGCGATGGACAACGCGGGCGGCAGGTCGCTGTACACCAAGGCCGCGGACACGCGTCGTCCGACCGGTTCGACGACGAAGATCATGACCGCGAAGGTCGTACTCGCGCAGAAGAACCTGAACCTCGACGCCAAGGTCACCATCCAGAAGGCCTACAGCGACTACATCGTGTCGAAGAACGCCTCGTCCGCGCGGCTGATCGTCGGTGACAAGGTCACCGTGCGCCAGCTGCTCCACGGCCTGATGCTGCCGTCCGGCTGCGACGCGGCGTACGCGCTGGCCGACACGTTCGGCACGGGCAGGACGCGTTCGGCCCGCGTGAAGTCGTTCATCGGCAAGATGAACGCGGACGCGAAGAAACTGGGCCTGAAGAACACCCACTTCGACTCGTTCGACGGCATCGGGAACGGCAAGAACTACTCCACGCCGCGCGATCTGACGAGGATCGCGAGCAGCGCGCTGAAGAACTCGACGTTCCGCTCGATCGTGAAGACGAAGAAGTACACGGCGAAGACACGGACGAAGTCGGGCGGCACCCGCACGATGGCGCCGTGGACCAACACCAACCCGCTGCTCGGCAGCTACCAGGGCACCATCGGCGTGAAGACCGGCTCCGGCCCCGAGGCCAAGTACTGTCTGGTCTTCGCCGCGACACGCAAGGGAAGGACGGTCGTCGGCACGGTCCTGGCGTCGTCCTCCGCCGCCCAGCGCGAGAAGGACGCGAAGAAGATCCTGACCTACGGCTTCGGCCGGGTCTGACCCGCGCCGACGAAGAAGGCTCCCCGCGGAGGGCGGGGAGCCTTCGTTCTTCGTGCGGGGGGTCAGGCCCAGGTGCGGGCAGGGTCAGGCCCAGGTGATCAGCCGCTTGGGCTGTTCCAGGATCGCGGCCACGTCCGCCAGGACCTTCGAGCCCAGTTCACCGTCGACCAGTCGGTGGTCGAAGGAGAGGGCCAGGGTGGTGACCTGGCGCGGCTTGACCTTGCCCTTGTGGACCCATGGCTGGGGCTTGATCGCGCCCACCGCGAGGATCGCCGACTCGCCGGGGTTGATGATCGGCGTGCCCGTGTCGACGCCGAAGACGCCGACGTTGGTGATCGTGACCGTGCCGCCCTGCATCGCGGCGGGGCTGGTCCGGCCCTCCCGCGCCGTCGACACCAGCTCGCCCAGGGACTCGGCCAGCTGCGGCAGCGTCTTGGCGTGGGCGTCCTTGATGTTCGGGACGATCAGGCCGCGCGGGGTGGCCGCCGCGATGCCCAGGTTGACGTAGTGCTTGACCACGATCTCCTGGGCCGCCTCGTCCCACGACGCGTTGATGTCGGGGTTGCGCCTGATGGCGACCAGCAGCGCCTTGGCGATCAGCAGGAGCGGGTTCACCCGCAGGCCGGCGAACTCCTTGTCCTGCTTGAGCTCCTCGACCAGCTTGAGCGTGCGGGTCACGTCGACCGTCACGAACTCCGTGACGTGCGGCGCCGTGAACGCCGAGCCGACCATCGCCGCCGCCGTCGCCTTGCGCACCCCCTTGACCGGGATACGCGTCTCGCGCCCGGTGTCGTACGACACCGGGGCGGCCGGAGCCTGGGCCGGGGCGGGCGCCTGCGCGGGTGCCCGCTCCGGTGCCGGAGCCTCGGCCGCGGCGACCGCGGCGTGCACGTCCTCGCGGGTGATGATGCCGTCCGGGCCGGTCGGGGTGACCGTGGCCAGGTCGACGCCCAGGTCCTTCGCCAGCTTGCGCACCGGCGGCTTCGCCAGCGGCCGCTCCCGGGGGACGGCGGGGGCGGCGCCGTGGCCGTTCAGCTCCGACTGGACCGCCACCGCCGCCTGCCGGGCCGCGGTGGCGTCCGGGGCCTGCTTGCGCGGGCGGCGGCGGGTGGAGGAGGTCGCCACGCCGTACCCGACCAGCACGGGCTGGCGGGCGGCCGGCTCCTCGCCCTTCCCGGAGGGCTCCTCGCCCTTCCCGGAGGGCTCCTCGGCGGGTTCTCCGGCGGGGGCGGCGGGTGCCTCCTGCGCCGGGGCCGCGCCGCCCGAGACGTCCACCGCGATGATGGACGTGCCCACGTCGACCGTGGTGCCCTCGGGGAAGTGCAGCTCGCGGACCACGCCGTCGTAGGGGATGGGCAGCTCGACGGCCGCCTTCGCCGTCTCGACCTCGCAGACCACCTGGCCGTCGGTGACCGTGTCACCCGGCTGGACGTACCACTTGAGGATCTCGGCCTCGGTGAGGCCCTCGCCCACGTCCGGCATCTTGAACTCGCGTACGGACGCGTTCGTCATCGTCGTCACGACCCTCTCCTCAGTACGCCAGCGAGCGGTCGACGGCATCGAGCACCCGGTCCAGGTCGGGGAGGTAGGTCTCCTCCAGGCGGGCCGGCGGGTACGGGGCGTGGTAGCCGCCCACCCGCAGCACCGGGGCCTCCAGGTGGTAGAAGCACCGCTCGGTGATCCGCGCGGCGATCTCCGCGCCGGAACCGAAGAACACCGGTGCCTCGTGGACCACGACCAGCCGGCGCGTCCTCTCCACCGACGCCTGGACGGCGTCGAAGTCGATCGGGGAGACCGAGCGCAGGTCGAGCACCTCCAGGGAGCGGCCCTCCTCGGCGGCCGCGTCGGCGACCTCCTGGCAGAGCTTCACCATCGGGCCGTAGGCGGCGAGGGTGAGGTCCGTACCGGCCCGCACCACGCGCGCGGCGTGCAGCGGACCCGGGATCGCCTCGGTGTCGACGTCGGACTTGTCCCAGTAGCGCCGCTTCGGCTCGAAGAAGATCACCGGGTCGTCGCTCTGGATGGCCTGCTGCATCATCCAGTACGCGTCCGACGCGTTCGACGGCGAGACGACCTTCAGACCGGCCACGTGCGCGAACAGCGACTCCGGGGACTCGGAGTGGTGCTCCACCGCGCCGATGCCGCCGCCGTACGGAATGCGCACGACGACCGGGAGCTTGACCTTGCCCAGCGAGCGGGCGTGCATCTTCGCGAGCTGCGTGACGATCTGGTCGTACGCGGGGAAGACGAAGCCGTCGAACTGGATCTCCACCACCGGGCGGTACCCGCGCAGGGCCAGGCCGATCGCCGTGCCGACGATGCCCGACTCGGCGAGCGGCGTGTCGATGACGCGGCTCTCGCCGAAGTCCTTCTGCAGCCCGTCGGTCACCCGGAACACGCCGCCGAGCTTGCCGACGTCCTCGCCCATGACGACGACCTTCGGGTCCGCGTCCAGCGCCCGCCGCAGCGACTCGTTGATCGCCTTGGCCAGGGCCATCTTCTTCGATGTCACGGTCTGCGCCATGTCACTCACCCCCGTCTTCGTCCGCGAACGACGCCTGATAGGCGGCGAACTGCGCCCGCTCCTCGTCCACGAGCGCGTGGCCGTCCGCGTACACGTTCTCGAAGACGGCGAAGTGGTCCGGGTCGGGCATGGCACGGACCGCTTCGCGCACTCGTTTGCCCAACGCCTCGCTCTCGGCCTCCAGTTCCGCGAAGAATCCCTCGTCCGCGTGGTGTGCGGACTCCAGATGGCGGCGAAGGCGCAGGATCGGGTCCTTGGCCTCCCAGGCGGCCCGCTCGTCGTCGTGGCGGTAGCGGGTGGGGTCGTCGGATGTGGTGTGCGCGCCCATGCGGTACGTGAACGCCTCGACCAGCGTCGGGCCCTCACCGGCGCGCGCCCGCTCCAGGGCCCACTTGGTGACGGCCAGGCTCGCCAGCACGTCGTTGCCGTCCACCCGGACGCCGGGGAAGCCGAAGCCCTGCGCGCGCTGGTACAGCGGCACGCGGGACTGCTTCTCGGTCGGCTCGGAGATCGCCCACTGGTTGTTCTGGCAGAAGAACACCACCGGGGCGTTGTAGACCGCGGAGAAGGTGAAGGCCTCGGCCACGTCGCCCTGGCTGGAGGCGCCGTCGCCGAAGTAGGCGATGACCGCGCTGTCCGCGCCGTCCTTGGTGATGCCCATCGCATAGCCCGTGGCGTGCAGCGTCTGGGAGCCGATGACGATGGTGTACAGGTGGAAGTTGTTCCCGCCCGGGTCCCAGCCACCGTTGTTCACACCGCGGAACATGCCGAGCAGATTGGTCGGGTCCACCCCGCGGCACCACGCGACGCCGTGCTCACGGTAGGTGGGGAAGACGTAGTCGTCGTCGCGCAGCGCCCGGCCGGAGCCGATCTGCGCCGCCTCCTGCCCGAGCAGCGAGGCCCACAGGCCCAGCTCGCCCTGGCGCTGCAGGGAGGTGGCCTCGGCGTCGAAACGGCGGGTGAGCACCATGTCGCGGTACAGACCGCGCAGATCCTCGGCGGTGATGTCGGCGACGTACGGGTCGAACTCGGCGTTCTTGACGCGCTTGCCCTCGGGCGTCAGCAGCTGGACGAGGGCGGGCTCGGCGCTCTTCCTGGCGCCGGCGGCCTTCTTGGCGGTGCTGGTGGTGCGCTTGGTGCCGGTGGTGCCGGCCTTGTTTCCGGCGCTGCGTCGCGATGTGCGCGCGGCAGTGCTCTCCACGGTCACGTGTGCTCCTCCGTCGGTCCGGCCCCCGGGGTTGCCGGTAGGCCAGTGCGGCTCACCTGCTACTCGACCACCGGGCACGGGGTGGGTGCCACTCGGCCGGGAACAGGCGTGACAGGTGCCCCGGCGAGCGCCCTGCAAGAGGCACGGTACCCAGTGCTCCACATTTCTGTGAAACCCCAATTGACCTGCGATTTTGCTTGGATTTCCAAGTAAATCGGGCTAGGCCTCAACGGCGTGCTGGTCACAGCCTTGCAGGAGGCCGGAGCAACGGCACGTTATCCCGGCCACCCCGGGCACGGGAAGAGTCGGCGCCGTGACGGCACGGCGTGCCGCGCGGGAGGTCACGGGGTGCCCGGGGAGGCGGTCAGCTGGTGCGGAGCGGGTCAGTTCACACCACCGGGAAGGCCGGCCGTACCGGCGTTCTCGCCACCGCCGCCTTCCGTGGTGCCGCCGTCCTGGTTGCCGCCCTCCGTGGTGCCGCCGTCCTCGTTGCCGCCGCCCTCCGTGGTGCCGCCGTCCTCGTTGCCGCCGCCCTCCGTGGTGCCGGCGTCGGTGCCGCCCGGCTGGCTCGGCGAGTTGGTCGACGGCGGGGTGGTCGGCGTCTCCGGCTGGGTCTCCGACTGCGTCGGCGCCTCCGGCGGGTCGTAGGTCGGCGTCCACTCGCCGTTGCCGCCCGAGCCGTTGCCCGGATCGGTGTTCGGGTCGGGTGCCTCCTCGGTCTCCTCGTCGCTCGGGGACCGGCTGGCCTTGTCGTCCTCCGTGGACTGCGTGACGGACGGCGACTTATCGGTCTCGGTGCCGCCTCCGCCCTCGGCGCCGTTGTTGAGCGCCAGCGCGACACCGGCCGCGACGGCGATCACCGCGAGCACCGCGAGGATCCACAGCTTGCCGCGCCCGTTGCCCCGGTTGCCGTTGCCCTCGAAGCCGCCGTCGTCCCCGCCGCCGTAGCCGCTGGGCAGGATCGGCTGCGGGATCGCCGTCGTGCCGGCGGCGTCCTGGTGCGGCATCACGGCCGTCCCCGCGAAGCCGGCCGCCGGGGTCGGCGGGCCCTCGTGCATGTTCACCGGGCCCGTGTTCCAGGTGCCGGTGTGGCCGCCCTGGTCGTAGAGCATCTGCAGCGCGTACTGGACCAGCCCGCGCATCTCCTCGGCCGTCTGGAACCGGTCGTCGGGCTCCTTGGCGAGGGAGCGCATGACCAGGCCGTCCAGCTCCGGCGGGCAGGCGTCCGAGGCCTCCGAAGGAGGCGTGGGGATGTCCTGGACGTGCTGGTAGACCACCGACAGCGGCGTCTCACCGGTGAACGGGGGACGCAGCGCCAGCAGTTCGTACATCAGGCAGCCGGTGGCGTACAGGTCGGAGCGGTGGTCGACGGCCTTGCCGAGCGCCTGCTCGGGGGAGAGGTACTGCGGGGTGCCCATGACCATGCCGGTCTGCGTCATCGTCGTGGACGCGCCGTGCAGGGCGCGGGCGATGCCGAAGTCCATCACCTTGACCGCGCCGTTGTTGGTGATGATGACGTTGGCCGGCTTGATGTCGCGGTGCACGATGCCGTGCTGGTGCGAATAGGCGAGCGCCTCCAGGACACCGGAGACGATGATCAGCGCCTGCTCGGGTCCTGGCGCCTCGGCGTTCATCAGGAGGTCGCGGATGGTGCGCCCCTCGACGATCTCCATCACGATGTACGGCACCGGCTGGCCGCCGATGACGTCCTCGCCGGAGTCGTACACGGCGACGATCGCGTGGTGGTTGAGACCGGCCACCGACTGCGCCTCGCGCGTGAAGCGGGCCTTGGCCACCGGGTCCTCGGCGAGGTCGTTGCGCAGCAGCTTCACGGCGACCGTGCGGCCGAGGCGCACGTCCTCGGCGGCGAACACCTCGGCCATGCCGCCACGGCCGAGTCTGCGGGTCAGCCGGTACCGGCCGTCGCCGACGAGCCCGCCGTTGCCCCAGTTGTCCGGCGCGTCCGACATGCCGCCGCCAGTCGCCTCGGGGTCTTCGGACGGGCCCTGAGCGCGCTGCTGCTGTGCCATCAGTCCTCGCCGTCGTTTCTGCCCGCGGTGCGCGCGGTGTTGTTACGGTCTCCGTCGGCCACGCTACAGCCTTTGCACAAGGCTCTGGTCCGAGACGGGCTGCCGGGACCGGCACGAGACGGACCGGTCATGAAACCCGCTGTACGTACTGTCGTGCAAATTCCGTGTACCGGCCGTACGACCGCTGTAACGCTTCCGCGACGCTTCATTCGCGTACGGTCACGGAACGGGCACCGCGCTTGACGTGTCAGTGCCCTGGGGCAGACTTGGCCGGGAATAGCACATTGGATCTACGACGAAACAGCCGACGAAGCAGCCACCGACGGCGGCGCCGGAGAGGCTACGGGGGACGCGGAACATGAGCCAGGACGGCGCACAGGGCCAGTACGCGGGGCGGGCGCTCGCCGGCGGACGGTACCAACTGCGGGACCTGCTCGGCCAGGGCGGAATGGCGTCGGTGCACCTCGCCTACGACAGCGTGCTCGACCGTCAGGTCGCCATCAAGACGTTGCACACGGAACTCGGCCGGGAACAGGCCTTCCGTGAGCGCTTCCGCCGCGAGGCCCAGTCCGTGGCGAAACTCACGCACACCAACATCGTCTCGGTCTTCGACACCGGCGAGGACGAGCTCGACTCCATGACGACGCCGTACATCGTCATGGAGTACGTCGAGGGCCGCCCGCTGGGCTCCGTGCTCGAGGAGGACATCCGGCAGCAGGGCGCGATGCCCGCCGACAAGGCGCTCAAGGTCACCGCGGACGTGCTGGCGGCGCTCGAGATCAGCCACGAGATGGGCCTTGTCCACCGGGACATCAAGCCGGGCAACGTCATGATGACCAAGCGCGGCGTGGTCAAGGTGATGGACTTCGGCATCGCCCGCGCCATGCAGTCCGGTGTGACGTCGATGACGCAGACCGGCATGGTCGTCGGCACCCCGCAGTACCTCTCGCCGGAGCAGGCGCTCGGCCGGGGCGTCGACGCGCGCTCCGACCTGTACTCGGTCGGCATCATGCTGTTCCAGCTGGTCACCGGGCGGCTGCCGTTCGAGGCGGACTCGCCGCTGGCCATCGCCTACGCGCACGTCCAGGAGGAGCCCCCGACCGCCTCCTCGATCAACCGCTCGCTGCCGCCGGCCGTGGACGCGCTGATCAGCCGCGCGCTGAAGAAGAACCCCAACGAGCGTTTCCCCAGTGCGGAGGCCATGCGCGGCGAGTGCCTGCGGGTGGCGCAGTCCTTCCAGCCGGCCCCGCCGAGCATCGTGCCGGGCGCGCCGGGTCAGAGCGGCTCGGGCGTGGGCTCGGCCGTGTTCCCGCCGGTCGACCAGGCGACCCCGGCGCCGTCGGGCAGCGTCCAGACGCCGTACCAGCCGACTCCGCCGCCGAACCCGTACAGCACGCCGGGCACACCGGCCCCGTCGCCGTCCGCGTCGTACGGATATCCGCAGCAGGGGGGCTACCAGACGCCCGCCCAGACGCCCGCCCCGTCGGCGTACTCGCCGCAGGGCGCGTCGACCCCGCCGCCGTACAACATCACTCCGCAGACGTCCGGTGCGGGCGGCTCGGGGGGCGGCGGGCGGAACAAGCCGGTGATCATCGGTTCCATCGCCGTCTCGGTCCTGGCCGTCGGCGGCCTGGTCGCGGCGCTGCTGATGAACGGCGGAGGAGAAGACGAGGACCCGGAGGCCGGCGGGGGCAACAGCGTCGCGGCGTCACCGAGCAAGGCGCCGGGCCACCGCGGGCCGGACACCTCCAAGACGATCGACAAGGAAGACTGCGAGGAGCCGCGGGAGTCGTACAACGACCCCGACAAGATCCGGCTGCCCAACTTCAAGTTCAAGTACATCGGGTCGGTGAAGGAGTGCCTCCAGGCCGCCGGCTGGGGCGACTTCAAGATCGTCTACGTGGACGAGAACACCTACGGCGAGGGCTCCGTCCGGGAGCAGTTCCCGCCGGCCGATACGGACGTCGACCCGGAGAACATGCCGGAGATCACCCTCAAGGTCTCCACGGGCAACCCGCCCTCCTGACCTCCGCGGCCCGCGGTACGGCGAGCCGCGGCCCGTGACACGGCGAAGGGGCCCGGCATCGGCTGCCGGGCCCCTTCGTGCTGGTCGGTTCGTGCCGTTCGGTTCGTGCTGGTCGGTTCGTGCTGGTCGGTTCGTGCTGGTCGGTCGGGGTCGGGGACGGTTACAGGTACGGACCGCCGGAGCGGCCGCCCAGGTGGGGGTCCTCCGGGTTGCCCTCGCCGACGCCCGGGGGCAGCGCGCGGCGCATCTGCTCGAGCTGGGCGCGCGCCGCCATCTGCTGGGCGAAGAGCGTGGTCTGGATGCCGTGGAACAGGCCCTCCAGCCAGCCCACCAGCTGGGCCTGGGCGATGCGCAGTTCGGCGTCGCTCGGCGTGGCCTCGTCCGTGAAGGGCAAGGAGAGCCGCTCCAGTTCCTCGACCAGCTCCGGGGCCAGACCGTCCTCCAGCTCCTTCACCGAGCTGGCGTGGATCTCCTTGAGCCGGGCCCGGCTGGCCTCGTCCAGAGGAGCCGCTCGTACCTCCTCCAGCAGCTGCTTGATCATGCTGCCGATCCGCATGACCTTCGCCGGCTGTTCGACCTGCTCCGTCACCGGGGTCTCGCGGGAGTCGTCGTCTCCGTCGCCGCCGCTGAGCGCCATGCCGTCCTGACCGACAACCAGGATCTGCGGGTTCTCCGGCGACCGTTCCTTCCTCGGCATCTCCATGCCCTCATTGTCTCGCACACCCGTGGTACGCCTCGGCGGCGCCCCCGGAAGTGACGGCCGGCGCGGGATCCACCCGACGGCGGTATCCGGAATGCCGGGACGATTCGGGAATGCGAGGCTGTTGGGCGTCCATCCGGCCCATCTTGCCGACGGTGCGACCGAGCACCGGCCGGCGCGGGAGGTCACGGTCGTGACTCCATGGCTGCGTGTAGTGGGGGCGACGGTAGTGCTGGGAGCGGGGGCGGCGGTCCTGCCGTACGGCACCGGGACGGGGGTCTCCGGTACGGCGGCGGCCGCGTACGGGGCGCCGGGACACGGGGCCGCGGCCGCGTACGGGGCCGCGCCCGCCTCCCGTTCTCCCTCGGCACCGGCCGCGTCCCCCTCCCCGTCCTCGGCGCGGCCCTCCTCGTCGCCCTCCGGGCGGTCCTCGCGGGACGCGTCCCGGCCGGGCGACGACCGGGAACGGCCCGGCCGGCCCGAGCGGACCGAGGAGTCGCGCGACGCCGGACCGCGCGGGCCGCAGCAGCGGGGCGAGGCCGAGGCGCACGACGAGGGCCCGGGTCCCGACGTCCTCCGGGACGACCGGTCACAGACGCCGTATCCGGACGGCGAGCAGGCCGTGTCCCGGACACCCGGGGGCGGCATGCCGACGTCCCAGGAGGCGGTCCCGGTGCCCTCGGCGACCTCGCGGACGGCGGCACCCGGCACGGTCGCCGGCACCGGGCCCGTCCTGCGCATCCTTCCGCTCGGCAGCGGCCTGGTGCTCATCGGCCTCGGCTTCGGCCTCGCGTTCATCGCCCTGCGCATGCGCCAGGCGTCCGGCTGAGGACCGCCGGAGCCCCCGGGCCGCTCGGCCGGTTCAGCTCGGTGTGACCAGCAGGACCTTGCCGATGTGCCCGCTGTCCTCCACCACGCGGTGGGCGGTGGCCGCGTCCGGCATCGGGATCTCTCGGTCGATCACGGGACGCACGTGGCCGGCGGCGACGAGCGGCCAGACGTGTTCCCGTACGGCCGCCACGATCGCCGCTTTCTCCCCCAGTGGCCGGGCCCGCAGCGAGGTCGCGCTGATGGCGCCGCGCTTGGCGAGGAGGGCGCCGATGTTCAGCTCGCCCTTGACCCCGCCCTGCATGCCGATGATCGCCAGCCGGCCGTTCACGGCGAGGGCCTGGACGTTGCGGTCCAGGTACTTGGCGCCCATGTTGTCCAGGATGACGTCCGCGCCCGCCCCGTCGGTGGCCCGCTTCACCTCGGCGACGAAGTCCTGCTCGCGGTAGTTG
The DNA here is from genome assembly GCF_984686075.1 of Streptomyces speibonae. Lineage (NCBI taxonomy): Bacteria > Bacillati > Actinomycetota > Actinomycetes > Kitasatosporales > Streptomycetaceae > Streptomyces > Streptomyces speibonae. The sequence continues at coordinate 4,097,881 of NZ_OZ480260.1, forward strand.
ATCAGGATGTCGGCGCCGAGCTCGGCACAGCGCTCCAGCTTCTCGGCGGTGCCCGCGGTGACGGCCACCTTCGCGCCGACGGCCTTGGCGAGCTGGATCGCCATGGTGCCGATGCCGCTGGAGCCGCCGTGCACGAGGAAAGTCTCGCCGGGGCGCAGGTGGGCGACCATGAAAACGTTGGACCAGACCGTGCAGACGACCTCCGGGAGCGCCGCCGCCTGGTCGACGGTGAGCCCCTGCGGGACGGGCAGCAGCTGCCCGGCGGGGACGGCGACCTTCTCGGCGTAGCCGCCGCCCGCGAGCAGCGCGCAGACCTCGTCGCCGGCGGCCCATCCGCTCACCCCGGGGCCGAGCGCGGCGATCCGTCCGGAGCACTCCAGGCCGGGGTAGGGGGACGCGCCCGGCGGGGGGTTGTAGAAGCCCTGCCGCTGGAGGATGTCGGCCCGGTTGACCGCTCCGGCCACCACCTCGACCAGGACCTCGCCCTCGCCTGCCACGGGATCGGGCACCTCGTCCCACACCAGAGCCTCGGGCCCACCGGGTTCGGGAATCGTGATCGCATGCATGAGGGGACGGTACTCCTGGGACGACGGAGGCCAGGACGCCTGGGGCGGCGGGAGTCCGGGTTCCTGGGGTGCGGTGTCGGCCATCGGGGCGGCGGGACTCCTGCGCGGCGGAGGAAACTCCTGGGCGTGAGGGGCTCGGATGTGCGGTCGGCGGAAATGTGCGTGCGCGACCGATGAGTTTGCGCGACCGTGTAGGTCTCCCCCTGCGTAGCCCGAGCACGCGGAAGGACCTCAGCATGAGCACCCAATCGTCCGGCCCGGCGATCGAGACCACGGGCCTGGTCAAAACCTTCGGTGAGACACGGGCCGTCGACGGGGTCGACCTCACCGTGCCGGCCGGCACGGTGTACGGCGTCCTCGGGCCGAACGGCGCGGGGAAGACCACCACCGTGAAGATGCTCGCCACCCTGCTGCGGCCCGACGGCGGCGAGGCCCGGGTCTTCGGTCACGACATCGTCCGCGAGGCCGACGAGGTGCGCGGCCGGGTGAGCCTCACCGGCCAGTACGCGTCCGTGGACGAGGACCTCACCGGCACCGAGAACCTGGTGCTCCTGGCCCGGCTCCTCGGTCACCGCAAGGTCGCCGCCCGCACCCGGGCCGCACAGCTGCTGGAGGCGTTCGGCCTCACCGAGGCGGCCGGGAAGCAGGTCAAGCACTACTCGGGCGGCATGCGGCGCCGCATCGACATCGCCGCGTCCATCCTCAACACCCCCGACCTGCTGTTCCTCGACGAGCCGACCACCGGCCTGGACCCGCGCAGCCGCAACCAGGTGTGGGACATCGTGCGCGCGGTCGTCGCCCAGGGCACCACGGTGCTGCTGACCACGCAGTACCTCGACGAGGCCGACCAGCTGGCCTCCCGGATCGCCGTCATCGACCAGGGCAGGGTGATCGCCGAGGGCACCAAGGGCGAGCTGAAGGCGTCCGTCGGCGCCGGTTCCGTCCATCTGCGGCTGCGGGACGCCGAGCAGCGGCCGCTCGCCGCGGACCTGCTGCGCCGGACGCTCGACGCCCAGGTGCAGCTCGAGCCCGACTCCGTGGCGCTCACCGCCCGGCTCGCCACGGCGGCGAGCAACGACACCGCCGCCGAGCAGGCCGCCCGCGCGCTGAACGAACTGGCCCGCGCCGGCATCACCGTCGACAACTTCTCACTCGGCCAGCCCAGCCTGGACGAGGTGTTCCTGGCCCTCACCGGCCGCGACACCCAGCAGCCCCTGCCCGGATCCGACGACGCCCACGACCCGAAGGACGAGGTGGCGGCATGAGCACCACGACCACCGTCGAAAGCGGCGAGCTCGCCCCCGTACGCACCGACTCCCTGGCCGATCTGCTCGTCGCCAAGGAGCGCCCGCCGCGGCCGAGCGCCTGGTCGGCCTCGCTGACCTTCGGCTGGCGCGCCGTCCTCAAGATCAAGCACGTGCCGGAGCAGCTCTTCGACGTCACGGCGTTCCCGATCATGATGGTGCTGATGTACACGTACCTGTTCGGCGGGGCGCTGGCCGGATCGCCGAAGGAGTACATCCAGTTCCTGCTGCCGGGCATCCTGGTGATGTCGGTCGTGATGATCACGATGTACACCGGTGTCTCGGTCAACACGGACATCGAGAAGGGTGTCTTCGACCGGTTCCGCAGCCTGCCGATCTGGCGGCCGTCGACCATGGTCGGCTATCTGCTCGGCGACGCCCTGCGCTACACCCTCGCGTCGCTCGTAATGCTGGCCGTCGGCCTGATCCTGGGCTACCGCGCCCAGGGCGGCGTGGCCGGCGTGCTCGCCGGGATCGCGCTGCTGGTGCTGTTCTCGTTCGCCTTCTCATGGATCTGGACGATGTTCGGGCTGCTGCTGCGCACCGAGAAGTCGGTGATGGGCGTCAGCATGATGGTGATCTTCCCGCTCACCTTCCTGTCCAACGTCTTCGTCGACCCGAGCACCATGCCGGGCTGGCTGCAGGCGTTCGTCAACAACAGTCCCGTCACCCATCTCGCGTCGGCGGTGCGCGGGCTGATGGCGGGCGACTGGCCGGCCGACGAGATCGCCTGGTCGCTGGGCTGGTCCGCGCTGTTCGTGGTGGTCTTCGGGCCGATCACGATGCGGCTGTACAACCGGAAGTAGCGGGCCGGGGCGGCGGTGGACGGAGGGACGCGGCTCAGCCCCGGGGCAGCGGGCGGATGTCGGGGGCGACCTGGGTCCCCGGCGTCGCCCGCACGATCGTGATCAGGCGGTCCGTCAGCTCCAGCGTCCCGACGTCCGGGTCGTCGTAGCCGAGCACCCGGTGCCCGCGTACGACGCTCACCACCAGGTCGGGCGTCTCGCGCGGGGTCTTGCCCACCTCGGCCTTTATGACCGGGCGCTCCACGATGTCGAGCCCGGTCCCCTGCTGGATGAGGTCCTCCATGACCATGCCGGCCGAGGGGCTGAGCACCGAGAGCCCGAGCAGCCGCCCGGCGGCGCTGGCGCTGGTGATGACCGCGTCGGCACCGGACTGCTTCAGCAGCGGCGCGTTCTCCTCCTCGCGCACGGCGGCGACGATCTTCGCGCCCCGGTTGAGCTGCCGGGCCGTCAGCGCGACCAGGACGGCCGTGTCGTCGCGCTGCGTCGCGATGATGATCTGCCGCGCACGCTGCAGTTCCGCCCGTTTCAGTACCTCGCTCCGCGTGGCATCGCCTATGACGCCCGCGAAGCCGTCCGCCGTGGCGGCCTCGATGGCCTTGGCGCTGGGGTCGACCACCACGACCTGCTCCTTGCGCAGCCCCGTCGCGCAGACCGTCTTGATCGCCGACCTGCCCTTGGTGCCGAACCCGACGACAACGGTGTGATCGCGCAACATGGACCTCCAGCGGTTCAGTCGCCACTCCTCCCGGGTGCGTTCGGTGAGGGCCTCGAGGGTGGTGCCGACCAGGATGATCAGGAACGTGACGCGCAGCGGCGTGATGACGAAGATGTTGGTGAGCCGGGCGCCGTCGGTGACCGGTGTGATGTCTCCGTACCCGGTGGTGGAAAGGGTGACGGTCGCATAGTAGAAGGCGTCGAGGAGATCGAGGGACCCGTCGGAGTTGTCGGTGTAGCCGTCACGGTCGGCGTACACGACGAGCGCCGTCACGACCAGCACCACCAGGGCCATCGACAGCCGCTTGGTGACCTGGCGGATCGGATGCTCCACCATTTTCCTCGGGAGTCTCACCCGATGGGTCACCAGATGTTCGTCCGCCTGGCGAGCGATGGCGTCCTGGCCCGGAAGTTTCACGTGAAACACACCCCGATTCCCCCGGACGCCCACGGCAGGTCGATCAGTTCCGCCTCCTCCCCGGGCCCGGAACCGCCGGGGGGTACGACGGCGAGCGCGTCGGCCGCCGCGATGCCCCGCAACATGGCCGGACCGTTGTAGAGCAGCGGCAGCGCCCGGTCGCCGCGCAGGGCGACGGGGATCAGCCGGGTGTCGTGGGGGTGCCCCTGCACCGCGTCCCGCAGCGGCAGCGCGTACGGCTCCGGGGCGGGGCGGGCCGCGAGGGTCCGCAGCAGCGGCTCGGCGAGGGTGAGCAGACCGGAGACGGCGGCCAGAGGATTGCCGGGCAGGCCGACGAGGTGCTGGTTCTCCTTGGTGCGGGCCAGGAGCATGGGGTGGCCCGGACGCACCGTGACGCCGTCCACGAGCAGGTCGGCGCCGATGCGGCGGAGCGTGGGGTGGACGTGGTCGACCGGGCCGGCGGCCGTCCCGCCGGTGGTGACGACGACATCGGCGTCGCAGCCGGTGATCGCCTCGTGCAGCGCCTCCGCGTCGTCCCCGACCCGGCGGACGTCGGTGAGCTCGGCGCCGAGCGCGCGGAGCCAGGGCGGCAGCAGCGGGCCCAGCGCGTCCCGGATCAGCCCGTCGTGCGGCAGTCCCGCGCCGAGCAGTTCGTCCCCGAGGACGAACACGGCGGCGCGCGGGCGCGGAACGGCGACGAGGGAGTCGTATCCGGCGGCGGCGGCCATGCCCAGGACGGGCGGGGTCACCACCGTGCCCACGGGGAGCAGCTGGTCGCCGCTGCGGCATTCCTGGCCGCGGGGCCGGATGTCCTGGCCGTGGCTGACGGTGTGCGGTGACCGGTCGGCGGCCGTGGCGTGCAGCCGCCCCTTGTCGTCGGTGCGTCCGCGTTCGCTGCGGAGCACGGCGGTGGTGTCCGGGGGGATGCGGGCGCCGGTGGCGATACGGACGGCCTCGCCGTCGGTGAGCGGTACGTGCTCGGCGTGCCCGGCCAGGACGCCCTTCTCCCGTACGTCCCAGGGGCCGGGGCCGGAGACCGCCCAGCCGTCCATCGCGGAGGTGTCGAAGGAGGGCAGGTCGGTGAGGGCGGTGAGCGGGGCGGCCAGGGTGAGACCGAGGGCGGAGTCGAGGGGGACGGGCTCCGGGGGCAGATGGCCGGTGCGTCCGGCGGCACCGTGGCGCGGGGCGCGTGCGGCGATGTCCCGTGCCTCGCCCCAGTCGGTGGCGTGGTGGCGCGACGGACGGCCGGTGGGGCCCGGGGCCCGGCCGTCGCCGGGGCGGTCGGATGGTTCCTTCACGAGGGCGAGCGCCTCCTCGACGTCGAGGTCATCGGCGTCCTCATCGGCCCGGGTGGCACGCGCGGTCATTCTGCTTCCGCACGGGTGTCCGCGGTGGCGGCGGAGGATGCGTCCGGGGTGGCCTTGTCCGGGGTGGCTTCGTCCGAGGCGGCCTTGTCCGGGGTGGCTTCGTCGGCCCAGCGTGCGGCCAGGGCCGCTGCCCTGCGGGCGGCCTCGGCCACGGCGTCCCGGTCGCCGCCCGCCCGGGCGGCCGCGTACCCGACGAGGAAGGTGGTCAGCGGAGCGGCGGGCCTGGCCACGCCGTGGGCGGCGTCACGGGCCAGGTCGAGCAGTACGCCGGTGTCGACGTCCAGGTCGATGCCCAGCTCGTCCTTGACTGCGGAGATCCATTCGTCCAACACGTGTCCATGCTCCCTGATGCGTGCCCTGGCAGTGGCGATGTCGTCCCAGGTGTCGCAGTCGAAGGACGCCACCGGGTCGGAGAGACGGGTGAGGCCGAGCGCGCCGGTCAGCCGGCGCAGGGGCAGCCCGGTCAGCTCGCCGTGCCGGCCGGTGAGCTCGGCCAGTCCGCGGCGCAGGGCCGGGGTCCGGTAGGCGGCCACGAGCGGCTGGTCCCGGCCGTCGGAGTCGGTCAGCAGCACACCGTCGGCCGTACCGCGGCGCAGGGACGCCAGCAGCGCCTCGACGGTGGACCGGCCGAGGAACGGCAGGTCGGCGGAGAGCAGCACGACCTGGCCGGCGGTGGTGTGCCGGAGCCCGGCGTCGAGCGCGGCGAGGGGGCCGCCGCCCGGGGGCTCCTCCCGGGCCCAGACCACGGGCCGGGCGGTGGGGCGGGGGCCGGCGACGACCACCGTGGTCGCGGCGCCGGCGCAGGCCGCGAGCACCCGGTCCAGCAGCGCCCGGCCGCCGACGCGCACACCGGGCTTGTCCGCGCCGCCGAGCCGCCGGGCGGCACCACCGGCGAGCACGACGGCGTCGTACGCGGTATCGGAGCCACCAGGAGGGCCGTCGAAGGCATCACCGGGTGGCTGGAACTCGGTCACCCCCCGAGTATGCGTGCCCCCCGCGATCACAGGGAACGCGGGGCGGGCGGACACGGCCCGGGAGTCGGGGAAAGGCCCGCGAAGGGCTGTGCGGTGGACTCAGAGAGTCCGCAGCAGCACCGCCGGCTGCTCCACGCAGTCCGCCACGTAGCGCAGGAAGCCTCCCGCCGTACCGCCGTCGCAGACGCGGTGGTCGAAGGTGAGCGACAGCTGCACGACCTGGCGCACCGCCAGCTCGCCCTCGTGCACCCATGGCTTGGGGACGATGCGGCCGACGCCGAGCATGGCGGCCTCGGGATGGTTGATGATCGGCGTGGAACCGTCGACGCCGAACACGCCGTAGTTGTTCAGCGTGAAGGTGCCGCCGGTGAGGTCCGCGGGTGTCAGCGTCCCGGCCCGAGCGGCCTCGGTCAGCCGGGCGAACTCCGCCGTGAGCGCCTCCGCGTCCCGCGTGTGCGCGTCCCGGACGACGGGGACGACGAGCCCCCGGTCGGTCTGCGCGGCGAAACCGAGGTGCACGGCGCCGTGCCGGACGATCTCCCTGGCCTCGGTGTCCACCGAGGCGTTGAGCTCGGGGAAGCGGTCGAGCGCGGCGGTGCAGATCCGGGCCAGCAGGGCGAGCACGGAGATCTTCGGCCCGCCGGACGCGTTCATCGCCGCGCGGGCCCGCATCAGCTCCGTCGCGTCGGCGTCCACCCAGCAGGTCGCGTCCGGTATCTCGGCGCGGCTGCGGGAGAGCTTGTCGGCGACGGCACCGCGAACGCCCTTGAGGGGGACGCGGGTGGCGGCCGGGGCCTCCGCCGGCGCGGCCACCGCTGCCGGAGTCGCGGAGGTGGTCCGCGGCTCGCCGGCCTCGCGGCCGGTGCGGCCCTGCGTGGCGGCGGCGCGCAGCGCGTACTCCACGTCGGCCCGCAGGATCAGCCCGTCGGGCCCGGAACCGGTCATCTCCCGCAGATCCAGACCGTGCTGCCGGGCCAGCCGGCGCACCAGCGGGGAGATCACGGGGACGGGGCCGTCCGCGGGTGCGGAGGGGGCGCGGTCCCGTGGACCGGCCGGTTCCGTGGGGGTCGTCGCCCCGGTGGGCCTGACCCGCCCGTTCGCCGTGGGAGTGGCGGACGGGGTGGGCGGGGTGGCCGCGGGCCCCGCCGGTCGTATGCGGCGGCGACGGCCCGGTGCCTCGGAGGTGCCGTAGCCGACCAGGACGTTGCCGGAGCCCTCCGTGGCCGGTGCACTGCCGCGTGTCTGCTCCGCGTCCGCTGTGGACGCGGCGTCGGGGGTATCGGCCGTGCCGGCGGTGTCGGTGCCGTGCGCATCGCCGGCCGGGCGGCCCTCGGCCGCCTCGCCCACCGCGACCGTCAGCAGCGGAGCGCCGACGGGCAGCTCCGTGCCCTCGGCACCGAACCGGGCGGTGACCACACCGCCGTAGGGACAGGGCACCTCCACCATCGCCTTGGCCGTCTCGACCTCGACGACCGGCTGGTCCACGGCGACGACATCGCCGACCTCGACCAGCCAGCGCACGATCTCCGCCTCGGTGAGTCCCTCACCGAGGTCGGGGAGCTTGAACTCCAGCACCTGTGCCATCAGCTCTCGGCCTCCCACTGCAGGCGCCCCACGGCGTCCAGGATCCGGTCCACACCGGGCAGGTGGTGGCGCTCCAGCATCGGCGGCGGATACGGCAGGTCGAACCCGGCCACGCGCAGCACCGGCGCCTCCAGATGATGGAAGCAGCGCTCCGTGACGCGGGCCGCGATCTCCCCGCCCGGGCCGCCGAAGCCGCCCGACTCGTGGACGACGACCGCGCGTCCCGTCCGCCGTACCGAGGCGCACACCGTCCCGTCGTCGAACGGCACCAGGGAGCGCAGATCGACGACCTCGAGGTCCCAGCCCTCGGCCCGGGCCGCCTCGGCCGCCTGCATGCAGACGGGTACGGACGGCCCGTAGGTGATGAGCGTGGCACTCCGGCCGGAGCGCCGCACCACCGCACGGCCTATCGGTTCAACGGTTGCCGGCTCCTCCGGGTTCCAGGCGTCCTTCGACCAGTAGAGCCGCTTGGGCTCCAGGAACACGACCGGGTCGTCGGAGGCGATGGCGGCGCGCAGCAGCCCGTAGGCGTCCGCGACGGTCGCGGGCGTGACGACATGGAGCCCGGGAGTCGCCATGTAGTACGCCTCGGAGGAGTCGCTGTGGTGCTCGACCCCGCCGATGCCGCCGCCGTAGGGGACGCGGATGGTGAGGGGCAGCGGCATCTTCCCGCGCGTGCGGTTGCGCATCTTCGCGACGTGCGAGACGAGCTGTTCGAACGCCGGGTAGGCGAAGGCGTCGAACTGCATCTCCACCACGGGGCGCAGCCCGTACATGGCCATGCCCACGGCCGTGCCGAGGATGCCCGCCTCGGCCAGCGGCGTGTCCGTGCACCGGTCCTCGCCGAACTCCTTGGCGAGTCCGTCGGTGATCCGGAAGACACCGCCGAGGGTGCCGACGTCCTCACCCATCACGTGCACCGACGGGTCGGCGGCCATGGCGTCGCGCAGGGCGCGCGTGAGGGCCTGCGCCATGGTGGCCGGCTTGACGGCGACCGTGGTCATCCCTGCACCCCTTCCTGCTCGGCCTCGGCCGCCAGTTCCGCCCGCAGCTGCTCCCGCTGCTCCAGCAGCTGCGGGGTGGGCTCGGCGTACACGTCGGCGAAGAGGTCCATGGGGTCGAGCGCCGGGTCCTCGTTCATGTGTGCGCGCAGGTCGGCGGCCATGGTCTCGGCGTCCCGGCGGGCGGTCTCGGCGCCCGCCTCGTCGAGCAGTCCGCGACCGGTCAGCTCCCGCTCCAGGAGCGCGATCGGGTCGTGCTGCTTCCAGGTCTCGACCTCGGCGTCGCCGCGGTAGCGGGTGGCGTCGTCGGCGTTGGTGTGGGCCTCCACACGGTAGGTGACCGCCTCGATCAGGGTGGGTCCGCCGCCCGCGCGGGCGTGCCGTACGGCGTCGGACAGCACCTCGTGCACGGCCGCGGCGTCGTTGCCGTCGACCAGGCGTCCGGGCATCCCGTAGCCGACGGCCTTGTGGGCCAGCGACGGGGCCGCGGTCTGCTTGGCGAGCGGGACGGAGATCGCGAAGCCGTTGTTCTGGACGAGGAAGACCACCGGGGCCTGCCACACGGCGGCGAAGTTCAGCGCCTCGTGGAAGTCGCCCTCGCTGGTGCCGCCGTCGCCGACCATGGCCAGGGCGACCACGTCGTCGCCCTTGAGGCGGGCGGCGTGGGCGAGGCCGACGGCGTGCGGCAGCTGGGTGGCGAGCGGGGTGCTCAGCGGCGCCACGCGGTGCTCGTAGGGGTCGTAGCCGGTGTGCCAGTCGCCGCGCAGCAGGGTGAGGGCCTCGACCGGGTCCACACCGCGCGCGACGACCGCGAGGGTGTCGCGGTAGCTGGGGAAGAGCCAGTCGCGCTCTTCCAGGGCGAGGGCGGCGGCGACCTCGCAGGCCTCCTGGCCGGTGCTTGAGGGGTAGACCGCGAGACGGCCCTGCTTGGTGAGGGCGGTGGCCTGCGCGTTGTAGCGGCGGCCCTTCACCAGCTCCGCGTACAGCCGGCGCAGCAGCTCCGGATCGGCCTTGGCGGCCGCCTCGGTGCCGAGGACGCGGTACGGCTCCGCGTCCGGCAGCAGGGGCGCGGGGTCGGTACGGGGCTGCCAGGCGGGCGGCGGGGCAGGCCGGTAGGTCCCCCGCTGCTCCATGACCGTCATGACGGCACCTCCTCGTGGGATGTCGGAGGCGCGGCATCTGTGACGCGCCTCACCAACCGATTGTTCGGTCGCCGGCACAATTTGGCTATGGCTGGCACCAGCCTGTGGACAAACGGTTCTCCACAACTTGAGATGGATGCAGTACGTCCACGGCGGAGAGGTGGGGGCGGGTGGCATCTGAACAAATGGCCGAGGCGCAGGAGGAGACCGGGCCGCTGCCTCCCCCGCGGCCCCTGGACGGCATCGATCAGGACATCCTGCGGATACTCCAGACGGACGGCCGCGCGTCCATACGCTCGGTCGCCGAGCGGGTGCACGTCTCCCGGGCGAACGCGTACGCACGGATCAACCGGCTCGTCGAGGACGGCGTCATCCGCGGCTTCGGGGCCCGCGTCGACCACGAACGCGCCGGTCACGGGACGTCGGCGTACATCACCCTGAAAATCGTCCAGAACACCTGGCGCACGGTCCGCGAGCAGCTCAGGCAGCTTCCGGGCGCCTCGCACATCGCCCTGGTGGGCGGGGACTTCGACGTGCTGCTGCTGGTGCACACGCCCGACAACCAGGCGCTGCGCGAACTGGTCCTGACCCGGCTCCAGGCGATCCCCGAGGTGCTCAGCACGCGCACCCTGCTGGTGTTCGAGGAGGAGGACCTGGAGCCGCAGGGCTGACACCGGCTCCCGGCCGGCCGGCGCGAGCCCCCGGTTCCCGCACGACGGTGTCAGCCGGCCCTGCGCAGCCCTCCGAAGGCCAGCTGCGCCACCGCGTCGGCCACCTCGCGCTCGTTCATGCCGCGCCCGTCCGGCCGGTACCACTCCACGATCGAGTTGATCATGCCGAAGACCAGCCGGGTCACCAGGCGCACCTCTATGTCCTCACGCACGTCGCCGTCGGCCGCCGCGGCCTTCAGCAGCTCGGCCACCCGGCGGTCGAACTCGCGCCGCCGCTCCAGCGCCCACCGCTCGGTCGCGGTGTTGCCGCGCACCCGCAGCAGCAGCGTCACATACGGCAGCTCGGCGATGAGCACCTCGACCATGCGCCGCACGACGTACTCCAGCCGCTCGGCCGCGCGCCCGGTGCCCGCCCGCTCCTCGTCGAGGATGCCGAAGAGCCCGTCCAGGGCGCGGCTCACCGCGCGGCGCAGCAGTTCCTCCTTGCCCGCCACGTGGTGGTAGATCGACGACTTGGAGATGCCGGCGGCCTTGGAGAGGTGCTCCATGGAGGTGCCGTCGTAGCCGCGTTCGTTGAACACCCGCACGGCGACGTCCAGCAGCGTCTCCGGGGTGTACGTGTCGCGCTTGGCGGTGGTCATGCGGAGCCCTCCCGCAGGTCCGAGGCGTAGGCATGGCGGTACAGGGCGAGGGACGGCGCGTAGCGGCCGGACGGGTCGCACTCGTGCAGGTTGTCCAGCACGGAGCAGGCCCAGCCGCCGCCGAGCCGGCGGCTCCACTCCAGCGGGCCCAGCGGGTAGTTCACGCCCAGGCGCATCGCGGTGTCGATGTCGTCCTCCGTGGCGACACCCTTGGCGACGGCGTCGACGGCGAGGTCGATGATGCGGGCCACCGTCCGCGCGACGATCATCCCGGGAACGTCCCCGATGACGCTGACGTGCTTGCCGAGCGCCTGGAACAGTCCGGTGGCCTCGGCGACGGTCACGGGCGAGGTGTTCGAGGCGTGCGACAGGGCGACGCGGGTGGCCCTGCGGTAGTCGAGGGCGAGGTCGAAGTACACGACGTCGCGGAACTCCACGGAGGTCTGCCCGTCGGCGAGCACCAGCTGGCCGCCGCCCGGCAGCACCAGACGGGTGCCGTTGTCCTCGTCCTCCTCGCGCACCTCGATGCCCGCCTCGCGGATCATGGCGAGCAGCTCGGACGCGGGTCCCAGATCGCCCTCGGCGACCACGTACGCGGGCGGCCGCGCGGGCTCCGCGGTGTGCGGCCCGGGGCGCTCGGCGCCCTCACCGTGGTCGTACCAGCCGCGTCCGGTCTTGCGGCCGAGGCGCCCGGACTCCACCAGACGGCGCTGGGCGAGTGACGGGGTGAAGCGCACGTCCTGGAAGAAGGACTGCCACACGGAACGGGTGACGGACTCGTTGACGTCCTGGCCGATGAGGTCGGTCAGCTCGAAGGCGCCCATCCGGAAGCCGCCGCACTCGCGCAGCACCGCGTCGATGGTGGCCGGGTCGGCGCCCTGGGACTCGTACACCGCGAAGGCCTCGGCGTAGAAGGGCCGGGCGACCCGGTTGACGATGAAGCCGGGAGTGTCGGCGCAGGCCACGGGCGTCTTGCCCCAGGCCCGGGCCGTCTCGTACGCGCGCGTGGCGCACGTGACGTCGGTGGCGAACCCGGAGACCACCTCGACGAGCGGCAGCAGCGGCGCGGGGTTGAAGAAGTGCAGGCCCACGAAGCGGCCGGGGAGCCGCAGCGCTCCGCCGATCGCGGTGACCGACAGGGAAGAGGTGTTGGTGGCCAGCAGACAGTCGTCCGGGACGACGTCCTCCAGCGCGCGGAACAGCTCCTGCTTGACGTCGAGACGCTCCAGAATTGCCTCGACGACCAGGGAGCAGCCGGCGAGTCCGGTGAGCTCCTCGACGGGGCGCAGACGGGCGCGCGCCGCGTCCCGTTCGGCGGCGGTCAGCCGCTCCTTCTCCACCAGCCGGTCGAGCCGTGCGCCGATCGCGTCGGCCGCCTGCCGGGCCCGGCCGGGGGCGGTGTCGTACAACCGCACGGGATGGCCCGCGACCAGCGCGACCTGGGCGATTCCCTGGCCCATGGTGCCGGTGCCGACCACGGCCACGGGACTGCTGAGGTCGAGTGCTGTCATGGGCGCGATCCTCCCGCACGCGGTTGTCCACAGATGCGGCGGACCCCCTTGTCCCGACCGATCGTTCGGTTACTCTAACTCTGACCGCCCGTTCCTGACTACGTTTCCGCACAGGTCCAAGAGCTCGACGAAGAGTTCCTGAGACGAGGAGTTGGTCCCGCATGGCCGCCGAACTCACCGCGCACGAGCTGATCGCCCGGCACCGTCCCACGCTGGACCAGGCGCTGGAAGCGATCCGCACGCGCGCGTACTGGTCCCCCCACCCCGAGCACCCCAAGGCGTACGGGGAGAACGGCAGCCTGGACATGGCGGCGGGCAAGGCCGCCTTCGACGCCCTGCTCGGCACCCGCCTCGACCTCGGCCAGCCGGGCACGGACGGCTGGGTGGACGGCGAGACCTCCCCGTACGGCATCGAGCTGGGCGTGAGCTACCCGCACGCGGACCTCGACGCGCTGCTGCCCGCCATGAAGGCCGGCATGCGGGCCTGGCGCGACGCCGGAGCGGAGACCCGCGCGGTGGTCTGCCTGGAGATCCTCAAGCGGATCAGCGACCGGACGATGGAGTTCGCCCAGGCGGTCATGCACACCTCCGGCCAGGGCTTCATGATGGCCTTCCAGGCCGGCGGTCCGCACGCCCAGGACCGCGGCATGGAGGCCGTGGCCTACGCGTACGTGGAGCAGATCCGTACGCCCGACACCGCCGAGTGGACCAAGCCGCAGGGCAAGCGCGACCCGCTCGCGCTCACCAAGCAGTTCGTCCCGGTGCCGCGCGGCATCGGCCTGGTCATCGGCTGCAACACCTTCCCGACGTGGAACGGCTACCCGGGCCTGTTCGCCTCGCTCGCCACCGGCAACGCGGTCCTGGTCAAGCCGCACCCCCGCGCGGTGCTGCCGCTCGCGCTCACCGTCCAGGCCGCCCGCCAGGTGCTCGCCGAGGCCGGATTCGACCCGAACCTGGTGGCGCTGGCCGCCGAGCGGCCCGGCGAGGGCATCGCCAGGACGCTGGCCACCCGCCCGGAGATCCGGATCATCGACTACACCGGCTCCACCGAGTTCGGCGACTGGCTCGAGGACAACGCCCGCCAGGCACAGGTGTACACCGAGAAGGCCGGCGTCAACTCGGTGCTCGTGGAGTCCACCGACGACTACCAGGGGATGCTGGCCAACCTGGCGTTCTCCCTGTCGCTGTACAGCGGCCAGATGTGCACCACCCCGCAGAACCTGATCATCCCCCGCGACGGCATCACCACCGACCAGGGCCCCAAGTCCTTCGACGAGGTCACCGCCGACCTCGCCCAGGCCGTGGACGGCCTGCTCGGTGACGACGCGCGCGCGAACGCGCTGCTGGGCGCCATCGTCAACCCGGACGTCAAGGCCCGCCTGGAGGCCGCCGCCGGGCTCGGCGAGGTCGCTCTGGCCTCCCGCGAGATCACCAACCCGGAGTTCCCCGGCGCGGTGGTGCGTACACCGGTGATCGTGAAGCTGGACGGATCGAAGCCGGACGCCGAGGCCGCCTACATGAGCGAGTGCTTCGGCCCGGTCTCCTTCGCCGTGGCCGTGGACTCGGCCGACGACGGGGCGGAGCTGCTGCGGCGCACGATCCGCGAGAAGGGCGCCATGACGGTCGGCGCCTACACGACCACCCCGGAGGTCGAGAGGACCGTCCAGGAGGTCTGCCTGGAGGAGGCCGCCCAGCTCTCCCTGAACCTCACCGGCGGGGTGTACGTCAACCAGACGGCCGCCTTCTCCGACTTCCACGGCTCCGGCGGCAACCCGGCGGCCAACGCGGCCCTGTGCGACGGCGCGTTCGTGGCCAACCGGTTCCGGGTGGTCGAGGTGCGCCGACAGGCCTGAGCCGCCTCAGGCGGGTGCGCCCCCGGTGGCGCTCCAGTGGTACAGCGTCATGGCCGCACTGGTCGCGAGGTTGTAGCTGGAGACCTGGGGGCGCATCGGCAGCGCCACCAGGTGGTCGGCCCGCGCGCGCAGCTCGGGCGACAGCCCGCTGCGCTCGGAGCCGAACGCGAGCAGCGCGTCGTCCGGCAGTTTCAGCGAGCGGATGTCCTCGCCCTCCGGGTCCAGCGCGAAGACCGGCCCCGGCGGCAGCTCCGCGACGGTCAGCCGCTCCACGGCGGTGGCGAAGTGCAGCCCCGCCCCGCCGCGCACCACCGTGGGGTGCCAGGGGTCGAGGGTGCCGGTGGTGACCACGCCGGTCGCCCCGAAGCCGGCGGCCAGCCGGATCACGGCCCCCGCGTTGCCGAGGTTGCGCGGGTTGTCCAGGACCACCACGGGTGCGGTGCGCGGCCTGTGCGCCAGCTGCGCGAGGTGGTCCGCGCGGGAGGGGCGTACGGCCAGGGCGGCCACGGCGGTGGGGTGCGGGCGCGGCACCAGCGAGGCGTACGTCGCGTGCGGCACCTCGGTCAGCAGCGCCACCAGCGTCTCCCGCACGTCCGGAGCCAGTTCGTCGGCGAGCGCCAGCGCCGCGCCCCGGTCCGCGGCGAGCGCGATGCGCACCTCGGCCCCGAAGCGCACCGCGTGCTTGAGGGCGTGGAATCCGTCGAGCAGGACGGCGCCCTCGGCCAGCCGGCGCCAGGCGGACACGGGGCCGGCCTGGTTCTCGGGGCCCGGGGTGGGGGCGGGGTCGTTCATGCCCGCAGCCTACGTGCGCGGCCCCGGCGCCCCGCCCGGCGCCGGGGCGGCCGGCTCCGGTGGAGCCCCGGCGGGAGCGTCCGCCGGGGGCCGCGGGCCCGGGACCCGCGCCCGGACCCCGCGCGGGCGCAGCCGGCCACCCGCGCGGGCCACCAGGCCGCCCAGCCGGCGCAGGAAGGACGTCGGCAGGAAGACCGCGTCGGCGATGATCATCGCCAGGGAGAAGAAGGGCAGCCCGAGCACGACGGCGATCACCGCGTGCTCGAAGATCATGAAGGACAGCAGGACGTTCTTGAGCCGCCGGTTGAACAGCGTGAACGGGAAGGCGACCTGCACGGCGACGGTCGCATAGGTCACCAGCATCACCATGGTGCCGCTGGCCGCCAGCAGGTCCGCCAGAGCCGGCCAGGGGGAGAAGTACTCCAGCTGGAGCGGGTAGTGGACCGCGGTGCCGTCCTGCCAGCGGGAGCCCTGCACCTTGTACCAGCCGGCCGTGGCGTAGATCAGACAGGCCTCCGCCATGATCACGAGCAGGGCGCCGTTGTGCACGATGTTCGCCACGACGTCCAGCAGGATCCGCGGCTGCCCCGTCCTCGCGCGGCGCCCGACCACCCACCACAGCGCCTGACCGAGCCACACCGTCCACAGCAGCGCCGGTACGAACCAGTCGCCGTCCGTCCGGCCCGCCAGCGTGGCCGCCACCAGCAGCAGGCCCAGCACGCCCCACAGGACCGGGCCGACCCGGTCGCGCGGCCGTTCCCCGCGCGCGCGTGCCTCCGCCACGCGGCGCGCCCGCCGCGCGTCCAGCGACCAGACCAGACCGCAGCGGGTGAACACCAGGTAGATCGCCATCAGATGCAGGACGTTGTCGCCGCCGTCCCCCATGAAGACGCTGCGGTTCTGCAGTGCGAGCACGCCCACCATGAACAGCACCGACAGGGTGCGGGTGCGCCAGCCCAGCAGCATCAGGACGCTCCACAGCACGGCCAGCGCGTAGACCGCCTCGAACCACACCTGGCTGTCCGACCAGAGCAGCACGGTGAAGGCGTCGTTCGTCGTGACCAGCTGATCGGCGAGGTCCCACTCCCACGGCCCGTCGGGGCCGTACAGCTCCTGGCGGTGGGGGTACTCGCGCAGCAGGAACAGCAGCCAGGTCAGGCCGAAGCCGATGCGCATCACGGCCGTCTGGTACGGGCCGAGCGCGGAGTCGGTGACGCGGGCGATCACCCGGGAGAGCCCCAGCGAGAGACGGTTCACCCGATGCCTCCCCGGGTCTCGTCCTCGGGCAGCGGCCACCACGGCAGCGTGCGGTACACGGGCGCGGTGGAGACCTTCTCCTCGCTCCAGTCCGGCGGGGGCACGTCGCTGGTGCGGGAGCGGATCTGGACCCGGTCGAGGACACCGCCCTCGCCGGCGGCGCCCGCCCGCTCCAGCCGCATCACCATGATCCGGCGCAGATACGCCTCGGACAGCGCCCCGCGCAGGCCCACCGGGCGGTTGTCGTCGTCGTGCGTGGACACGTAGAAGTCCCAGGCCCGGCGCAGTTCGTTCTGCTGGGTGTGGCTGGGCGCCGGGTTGCCGTCGATGGCCCGGCCGTCCTCGGCGGACAGGTCGTACCAGCCGGTGGTCCGTGACGCGCCGTCCGCGGTGCGGATGCCGGCGCGCACCTGGACGGCGATGTTCTGTTGCAGCGGGTTCGGCGCGAACAGCTTCCAGTTCTGCTCGAACTCCGGGTAGATCCAGTTCTCGATGGCCTCGCTGTGCTGCTTGCTGACCGTGTTCGAGGGCGCGACGTGCAGGAACGTCATGCCGAGGTGCACGCAGATCGCGACGGCGACGATCGCGAGGGCCGCCGCGGCGCCGATCTGATAGCGCAGAGAGAGCGCGGCCACGCCGGTACGGAGGCCGGCGGGCGGGCCGGACGCGGAGGCGGGGTCCGTGGAGGGGGCGCCGGTACGGAGGCCGGCGGAGCGGTCCGTCAGGGGGCCCGTGTCCGCCGAGCCGGTGCCGGGGTGAGGGCCCGGGCGGCTGTCCGGAACGGTGTCGCCACCGGTGCCGGGGGAGTGGGGCGGGGCCGGGCGGGGGTCCGGCAGGTCCCGCCCGGCAGTCCCGTGCCGGGCGTCGGAGCCCTTGTCGTGCGCGTTCATCCCGCCCCGATCCACCGATTCCCGGTCCGTCCCTGCTGCCGCCCCCTCCGCGAGGGCTCCGTACCGCCGCGCGCGTCCGATCCGCCGCGTCGCACGGAACGGTACTCAGCACCGGCCGCCGGGGCACAGTCCTCTCGGGACCCGCTTGCGTGGCCGTCACCACATCCCCGGACCGAGCGCCGTTGTCCACAGACGGTCCACGCAGGTTATCCACAGCGGTTGACACCTCGCGGCGCCCGTCCGACCATGGAACCGCACGAACCGAACGATCGGTCGGGAGCGTGCTCCGGGAACCATCCAGGTCGAGGGGGACCTCATGGCGACAGCAGCCGCCCGCGATACGACCGGCAGCCGGGCGTACGACGTCATGGCCGCGGACGACACCGCCGCCCACCAGCACGCCTTCGACGCGGCCGTCGCGGCCGACGAGCGGATCGAACCGCGCGACTGGATGCCGGACGCCTACCGGGCCACACTGGTCCGGCAGATCGCGCAGCACGCCCACTCCGAGATCATCGGCATGCAGCCGGAGGCCAACTGGATCACCCGCGCGCCCTCCCTGCGCCGCAAGGCCATCCTCATGGCCAAGGTGCAGGACGAGGCCGGGCACGGCCTGTATCTCTACAGCGCCGCCGAAACGCTCGGCACCAGCCGCGAGGAGCTCCTCGACAAGCTGCACTCCGGCCGCCAGAAGTACTCCTCGATTTTCAACTACCCCACCCTCACCTGGGCGGACGTCGGCGCCATCGGCTGGCTCGTGGACGGCGCGGCCATCACCAACCAGGTCCCCCTGTGCCGCTGCTCCTACGGGCCGTATGCGCGCGCCATGGTCCGCATCTGCAAGGAGGAGTCCTTCCACCAGCGCCAGGGCTACGAGCTGCTGCTCGCCCTCAGCAACGGCACCCCGGAGCAGCACGCGATGGCGCAGGACGCGGTGAACCGCTGGTGGTGGCCGTCGCTGATGATGTTCGGCCCGCCCGACGACGAGTCCCAGCACTCGGCGCAGTCGATGGCCTGGAAGATCAAGCGGCACTCCAACGACGAGCTGCGCCAGCGTTTCGTCGACATCTGCGTCCCCCAGGCCGCCTCCCTCGGCCTCACCCTGCCCGACCCGGACCTGAAGTGGAACGAGGAGCGCGGGCACCACGACTTCGGCGCGATCGACTGGTCGGAGTTCTGGGAGGTCCTCAAGGGCAACGGCCCGTGCAACGAAGAGCGGCTGAACAGGCGCAGGACGGCTCACGAAGAGGGCGCCTGGGTCAGGGAGGCGGCAGCGGCCCACGCGGCCAGGCACCACACCGGCGAGACAGGAGCGACGCGAGCATGACCCACACCGACTGGCCCCTGTGGGAGGTCTTCGTGCGCTCGCGCCGGGGCCTGTCCCACACCCACGCCGGCAGCCTGCACGCGCCGGACGCGGAGCTCGCCCTGCGCAACGCCCGGGATCTGTACACCCGGCGCGGCGAAGGCGTCTCGATCTGGGTCGTGCCGTCCTCCGCGATCACCGCCTCCTCGCCCGACGAGAAGGACCCGTTCTTCGAACCGGCCGCCGACAAGCCCTACCGGCACCCGACGTTCTACGAGATCCCCGAGGGGGTGCAGCACCTGTGACGACGCCATCCGCCAGGGACCTCCCCGAGGACACCACCGGGGACACCGCCGTCACGGCGGCCGCGCTCGCCCTCGGTGACGACGCCCTGGTGCTCTCCCACCGCCTGGGCGAGTGGGCCGGCAACGCGCCCGTGCTGGAGGAGGAGGTCGCCCTCGCCAACATCGCACTGGACCTGCTCGGCCAGGCCCGGGTGCTGCTGTCGATGGCCGGTGACGAGGACGAACTGGCCTTCCTCCGCGAGGAGCGCGCCTTCCGCAACCTGCAACTGGTGGAGCAGCCCAACGGCGACTTCGCCCACACCATCGCCCGTCAGCTGTTCTTCTCCGCCCACCAGTACCGGCTGTACGCGGAACTGGCCGCCGGAGACGGGCCCTTCGCGCCGCTGGCGGCCAAGGCCGTCAAGGAGGTCGACTACCACCGCGACCACGCCGAGCAGTGGACCCTGCGACTCGGCGACGGCACCGAGGAGAGCCACACACGGATGCAGCGGGCCGTGGACGCCCTGTGGCGCTACACCGGCGAGATGTTCCAGCCGGTCGAGGGCGTCGACGTCGACTGGACCGGCCTGGAGACGGCCTGGCTGGAATGGACCACTCAGGTACTGCGCCGGGCCACGCTCGCGGTGCCCGACGGCCCGCGCACGGGAGCGTGGACGGCGGGCGCGGGCCGGCAGGGCCTGCACACCGAGCCCTTCGGCCGGATGCTCGCCGAGATGCAGCACCTGCACCGCAGCCACCCGGGGGCGTCATGGTGACCGTCACCCCCCTGGAGGCGGAGCTGCTGGAACTCGCCGGTTCGGTGCCCGACCCCGAACTGCCGGTGCTGACCCTGCGCGAGCTGGGCGTCGTCCGCGCGGTGCACGCCCGCGGGACGGACACCGTCGAGGTCGAGCTGACCCCGACGTACACCGGCTGTCCTGCCCTCGAGGCGATGAGCCTGGACATAGAGCGGATCCTGCGCGAGCACGGCGTGCGCGAGGTCACCGTGCGCACCGTGCTCGCCCCCGCCTGGACGACCGACGACATCACGGAGGAAGGACGCCGCAAACTGCGGGAGTACGGCATCGCCCCGCCGCGCGCGCGGACCTCCTCGGGGCCGGTCCCGGTGGAGCTCGGAACGACCCGCACCCGCGGGACACCGCCCACCGAGGACGAACCGGCGCCCGTGCCCTGCCCGCACTGCGGCTCCACCGAGACCGAACTGCTCAGCCGCTTCTCGTCCACCGCGTGCAAGGCGCTGCGGCGCTGCCTGGCCTGCCGCGAACCGTTCGACCACTTCAAGGAGCTGTGATGGCCCGCTTCCACCGGCTCCGGGTGGCCGCGGTCGACCGGCTCACCGACGACTCCGTCGCCCTCACCCTCGACGTCCCCCCGCACCTGCGCGAGGAGTACCGGTACGCACCCGGCCAGCATCTGGCCCTGCGGCGCACCGCCGACGGCCGGGAGATTCGGCGCACCTACTCCATCTGCTCCCCCGCGCCCGACGGCGAGGCACCGAGCACACTGCGGGTCGGGGTGCGGCTGGTCGAGGGCGGCGCCTTCTCCACCTACGCGCTCAAGGAGATCGACCTCGGCGACGAGCTGGAGGTGATGACCCCGGCCGGCCGCTTCACGCTCCCGCCCGCCCCGGGCCGGTACGCGGCGATCGTCGGCGGCAGCGGCATCACCCCGGTGCTGTCGATCGTCTCGACGCTCCTGGCCCGTGCGCCCCGCGCCCGGTTCTGCCTGATCCGCAGCGACCGCACCACGGCCTCGACGATGTTCCTGGAGGAGGTCGCCGACCTGAAGGACCGCTACCCCGAGCGGTTCCAGCTGGTGACGGTGCTCTCCCGTGAGGAACAGCAGGCGGGGCTGCCGTCCGGGCGGCTGGACTCCGAGCGGCTGACCGGGCTGCTCCCGGCGCTGCTGCCCGTGGAGCAGGTCGACGGCTGGTTCCTGTGCGGGCCGTACGGCCTGGTCGAGAGCGCCGAGCGGGCGCTGCGCGGCCTGGGCGTCCCCCGTGCCCGTATCCACGAGGAGATCTTCCATGTCGACGCCGGTACGGCGCCCGCCGTCACGGCGTCCGCGCCGGCGCACAGCACGGTCACCGCCCGGCTCGACGGACGCGGCGGCACCTGGCCCGTGCGGTCCGGGGAGTCCCTGCTGGACACCGTGCTGCGCAACCGGCCCGACGCGCCCTACGCCTGCAAGGGCGGGGTGTGCGGCACCTGCCGCGCCTTCCTGGTCTCGGGCGAGGTGCGGATGGACCGCAACTTCGCGCTGGAGCCGGAGGAGACCGGGGCGGGCTATGTCCTGGCCTGCCAGTCGCATCCGGTCACGGAGACGGTGGAGCTGGACTTCGACCGGTAGCGAACGGCTCCAGGAGGTGGCCGGCTACAGGACGTGCCCCGGCTGTCCGTCGTCGGTCACGACGGGACGGCCGGCGGCCTCCCACAGCTGCATGCCGCCGTCCACATTGACCGCGTCGATGCCCTGCTGGGCCAAGTACATGGTGACCTGCGCCGACCGTCCGCCGGACCGGCAGATCACATGGATCCGGCCGTCCTGCGGGGCGGCCTCGGTCAGCTCGCCGTAGCGGGCCACGAACTCGCTGACGGGGATGTGCAGCGCCCCTTCGGCGTGGCCGGCCTTCCACTCGTCGTCCTCACGGACATCCAGCAGGAAGTCGCCGTCCTTGAGGTCCGCGACCTGGACCGTGGGCACACCAGCTCCGAAATTCATGTCTCCGACGCTACCCGACCGGGCGTGCGCGCCGCCTCAGCTCCGCAGGGCCTGAAGCTCGGCCTCGCGCTCGGCCACCTGGGCCTTCAGCTGCCCGGCGATCTCCTCGAGCAGCGCGTCGGGGTCGTCGGGGGCGAGGCGGAGCATGGAGCCGATGGCGCTCTCCTCGAGTTCCCTGGCGACGAGCGTGAGCAGTTCCTTGCGCCGGGAGAGCCATTCGAGGCGGGCGTAGAGCTCCTCGGCCGCGCTGGGGACGCGCTTCAGCTCCGGTCCGGCGGCCCACTCCTCGGCCAGTTCCCGCAGCTCGTCCTCGCTGCCGCGGGCGTATGCGGCGTTGACCCGGGTGATGAACTCCTCGCGGCGGGCCCGCTCCTTGTCCTCCTGGGCCAGGTCCGGGTGGGCCTTGCGGGCCAGCTCGCGGTAGAGCTTGCGGGCCCCCTCGCTGGGCCGCACCCGCTGCGGGGGCCGCACCGGCTGGTCCGTGAGCATGGCGGTGGCCTCCGGGAACAGGCCGTCCCCGTCCATCCACCCGTTCATCAGCTCCTCGACCCCGGGGATCGGCATGAGCCGGGCACGCGCCTCGTCGGCCCGCCACCGGTCCTCGGGATCGTCGCTGCGGGCGGCCTTGGCCTCCAGGATCCGGGCGTCGAGCTCCTCGAGACGGGCGTACATGGGGCCGAGCTTCTGTTCGTGCAGCCGGGAGAAGTTCTCGACCTCGACGCGGAAGGTCTCCACGGCGATCTCGAACTCGATCAGCGCCTGCTCGGCCGCCCGCACGGCCTGTTCCAGCCGGTCCTCGGGCCGCTCCGCACCACCGTCGGGCGTCCGCTCCGCGCCGGCGCCGCCGTCACCCTGCTCACCTTCCGAGGTCGTCACCCGGACAGCGTAGGGCACCCGTCGGGGCCCACGCGTCCCGTGCCCCGCTCCCGCGACGTACTGCGGCGCACTGTCCCGCCCCCGACGCCCGCGTTCCGCCCCGGGGCGGACGCTCAGACCCCCGTCTCCGCCGCGATGCGGCCCGAGCGCACCGCCCTCACCAGGTCCGTGTGGTCCGCCTCCGTGCGGTCGGCGTAGGCGACGGCGAACGCGGCCACCGCCTCGTCCAGCTCGTCGTTCTTGCCGCAGTAGCCGGCGATCAGGCGGGGGTCGGCGCTGTGCGAGTGGGCCCGGGCCAGCAGGGCACCGGTCATCCGGGCGTAGTCGTCGACCTGGTCGGCGGCCAGCGCCGCCGGGTCCACGCTGCCCTTGCGGTTGCGGAACTGGCGCACCTGGAAGGGGCGGCCGTCGACCGTCGTCCAGCCGAGCAGGCCGTCGCTGACGACCTGCATGCGCTTCTGCCCGTGCACCACGCGCCTGCCCTCGTGCCCGGCGTCGGGGACGTCGAAGCCTGCCACCGGCAGGTGCGGCACCAGCGCCGAGGGGCGGGCCTCCTTCACCTGGAGCACCAGGGGCGCGCCCCGGTGGTCGAGGAGCAGCACGACGTAGGAGCGGGTGCCCACACTGCCGGTGCCGACGACGCGGAACGCCACGTCGTGCACCGCGTGGCGGGCGAGCAGCGGATGACGGTCCGGCGGGAGCGTGCCGAGGTACTCCTCCAGGGAGGAGGCCACCAGCGCGGCCTCGGCGTCCGGTATTCGGCGCAGCACCGGGGGCGCGTCGATGAAGCGGCGCCCGCCGTCCTCGGTCCGCTCGGTCGACTTGGCCGCGAACCGGCCGCTGGTGTTCGCGCGGGCCTTCTCCGAGACCCGCTGCAAGGTGCCCACCAGGTCGTGGGCGTCGGTGTGGGAGACCAGTTCCTCGTCCGCGATGGCGTTCCAGGCGTCCAGGGCCGGCAGCTTGGAGAGCAGTCGCATGGTGCGGCGGTAGGCGCCGACGGCGTCGTGGGCGGCCGCGCGGCAGATGTCCTCGTCCGCGCCGGCCTCCCGCCCGGCCAGCACCAGCGAGGCGGCGAGCCGCTTGAGGTCCCACTCCCAGGGACCGTGGACGGTCTCGTCGAAGTCGTTGAGGTCGATGACGAGGCCGCCGCGCGCGTCACCGTAGAGGCCGAAGTTCGCCGCGTGGGCGTCGCCGCAGATCTGGGCGCCGATGCCCGTCATGGGGGTGCGCGCCAGGTCGTACGCCATCAGGCCGGCCGAGCCGCGCAGGAACGCGAACGGTGTGGCCGCCATCCTGCCGACCCGGATCGGGGTGAGCTCGGGCAGCCGGCCGCGGCCGGACTCCTCGACGGCGCTCACGGCGTCGGGGCGGGAAGCGGCCAGGTGGAGGGTGCTGTGCGCGCTGCGCGGCAGCCGACGGCGCAGGGCCTTGCCCTCCGCCTTGGGCGTGCCCGCTGCGGGCCACTCCGCGAACCCCGGCACGCGCGGCAGCCGCCGCCCCTGGCCCGCGGCACCCGTCCCTCCGGTCCGCGGCGCCCCGGCCGCGCCGTGGGCCCCGGCCGTCCCGGCGTTGAACTCGGTCATCCTCGACCGCCCCCGTCCCCTGTACCTGACGTACACACGCTCGACAGTGATCGTGCCGACCGTACAACCGGTGACCGAAAGGCGTCAGGCCCTGTGGACAACCCACAGCCTGTGGACAACCAGGCCGCCCGAGTGGCGCCCGGCCCGCCGCGCGACTCGTCCTGGTGGCGCCCGGCCCGCCGCGCGACTCGTCCTGGTGGCGCCCGGCCCGCCGCGCGACTCGTCCTGGTGGCGCCCGGCCCGCCGCGCGACTCGCCCGCCTACCCCGCCTCCGCCACGTCCTCCACCGCCACCGGCAGGCTCTGCCCCTCGGCGAGCAGCCGCCCCGCGCGGCCGGGCGAGATGTCCAGGCGGGCCAGCACCGCGGGCACCGCGATGCCCGGGAGCATGTGGTGGAACAGCACGACGACCCGGTGCTCCAGATCCTGCCGCTGACAGCGCAGCTGGGACAGCAGCTGCACCCCCGAGAAGCTGCCGACCAGCAGCTCCGCCGTCTCCGTCACATCGACGTGGGGCAGCAGTTCACCGCCCGCCTTGGCCTCGGCCAGCGTCCGGGTGGTCTGGTCGATCCACATGCCGAACGCCGGTGTCCGGTCCAGCCCCAGCGCCCCCTGGTCCAGCGCCAGCCCGACGCTCGCCCGCACCAGTGGCTCGGTCCGCAGCCGCAGCGCCAGCACGAGACCGGAGTCGACCAGCTCCTGCAGCTTGGCGGACTGGGGCGGCAGGGAGATCGCCAGCTGCTCCTCGAACACCCCGAGGGCCAGCTCCTCCTTGGAACCGAAGTGGAAGTAGAGCGCACCCTTGGTGACCCCGGCCCGCTCCAGGATCTCCCCGATGGTCGCCGAGGTGTAGCCGCGTTCGTCGAAAACGGCCGCCGCCGCCTCCAGAATGGTCCGCCGCGTGCGGATCGCGCGCTCCTGTCGCGCCATCGGGTGCCTCCTGATCTGCGTGGATCCTCGTGGGTCTCATGGGTCGCACCGTGCGGTCACCGTGCCGTCGGCGTGCAGCCGCCGTGCGGTCCGTCCGTCGCGCTCGGGCTGGAATCCGGCGATGTGGATCACCCTTGGAAAAAAACCGTCTCGTCCGTATCTTAGTGCGAAACCGACCGGAGCCAGATTGCCGATCCCGGGGGTTCCTCATGCTGCAGCCGGATTCATCGAGCGCACCCAGGGAGGATCAGACCGGAGAGCAGGGCCCGCCCGCAAACACCGCGGGCACCGCCCCCGCCCGCTCCCTCGTCACACCGGAGCTCGCCCACCGTCCCTGTACGGCGGACGTCTTCCCGAAGGAATGGGTGCGGTTCCCACACGACCGGTTCCTCGTCACCGCGCGCTGGCCGGCCGAGCACAGTTTCTTCGGCCCCGTCGACGACCGCCACCACGATCCGATGATCGTCGGCGAAACGTTGCGCCAGATCGCGATGACCCTCGCCCACGCCGAGTTCGACGCCCCCGCCGACACCCATTTCGTCATGCGCGACCTGGAGGTCTCCACCGATCCCGCCGCGTTGCTGCTCGCCGAGGCGGCCGAGCCGGTCACCGTCGACGTCGTGTGCTCCGAGGTGCGCCGCTGCGGCCGCGGCCTGAACAGCATGCGCACCACCATGGAGTTCCACCGCGCGGGCCGGCTCGTCGCCCGCGGCACCGGCAGCACGGGCTGCACCTCACCGGCCGCCTACCGCCGCCTGCGGGCGCGCCAACTGGCCGCCCAGGGGGCGCGAATACCGCTGCCGGCACCGGTTCCGCCCGTGAGGGTGGGACGTCACCGCGCGGAGGACGTCGTCCTCGCCCCCGCCGACCGGCCCGGCACCTGGCTCCTGCGCGTCGACACCACGCACCCGGTGCTCTTCTGCCGCCCCAACGACCACGTCCCCGGCATGGTCCTGTTCGAGGCCGCACGCCAGGCCGCGACCGCGGCGTCGGGCCGGCGGCCCTTCCTGCCGTCCGCGCTGTCCGTCTCCTTCAGCCGCTACGCGGAACTGGACAGCCCCTGCTGGATCGACACGGAAGTCCTGGAGAAGGACGAGGGCGAGGTGACGGTCCGGGTGGCGGGACGGCAGGAGGGCGAATCCGTCTTCACGGCCACGCTCACCCGCGCCCCCGCCGCGCCGGTACGGGCGTTCCCGTGACCGCCGGTCTCCTGCTCACCGGCGCGACCGGCTTCATCGGCAGCCGGGTCGCCGCGGCGGCCCGGGAGCATCCCGGCGTCCGCGTCCGCACCCTGTCCCGCCGCGCACCGCGCGGGGAGCCGCCCACCCCGACCGCGCCCGGCGGCACGACGCCGCCGGGAACCACGACCGTGCCCGGTGACCTCGCCGACCCCCGCACGCTGCCCGGCAGTTGCGACGGCGTCGACGTCCTCGTCCACTGCGCCTCCCGCGTGAGCGGCGACCCGGAGGCCGTCGCGGCGGTCAACGACCTGGGCACGAAGGCCCTGGTGGAGGAAGCCGTACGGAGCGGGGTGCGCCGCATCGTGTACGTGAGCACCGCCGCCGTCCACGGCCGCGGCCCCTTCCGAGGCGTGCGGCCCGGCGAGGCACCGATCGCTCCCGCCTCCGCCACCAGCCGCTCCCGCGCGGCGGCGGAACGCCATGTGCTCGCCGCGGGCGGACTCGTCCTGCGCCCGCATCTGGTCCACGGTGAGGGCGACCGCTGGGTGATCCCCGGGCTCGTCGGCCTGCTGCGCGAGCTGTCCGCGCCCCTCACCGGCTGCGGGGCGCTCCACTCGGTGATCGACGTCGGCACCCTGGGCCGGGCGGTGCTGGCCGCCGCCCTGTCACCGCACCACGGACCCGGCACGCACTACGTCGCCCACCCGGACCCCGTACCCGCCGCCGAGCTGCTCACGGCCGTGTACGAGCAGGTGGAGCACCCCGGCGACGGCACGCCGCTGGACCTGCCCACCGCCCGCGCACGAGCCGCCGCTTCCCCGTGGGCACTGCATCACCTCGACATGCTCGCCGCGGACCACTGGTTCACGGACGACGCCTTCTGGAAAGACCTGGACTGCACACCGGGCGAGGGTTTCGCCGCGGCCTTCGGCCGATCGGCGCGCTGGTACCGGCAGCACGTCACCGACAAATAAAACCGGTTAGTCGGTTTAATTTCTCCCGAGGCCCCGAAACCGGCCGACCCAGAAAACCGGGCGGACGACCCGTTACACCCCCGCGAACAGGCCACACACCGCCCCGCGGACTGAAATGATCATGAGATGTTCCTCACACGGAATTCCGCCCCGCACCGCCCCCGGGCATGCGAAACGGGCGGCATCCGAAGGATGCCGCCCGTTCGACGGTGTGCGCGAGGGGGGAGTTGAACCCCCACGCCCTTGCGGGCACTGGAACCTGAATCCAGCGCGTCTGCCTATTCCGCCACCCGCGCATTGGGTGTGTCTTCGTGCTCTCGCCCCCCCGGGGGGGGTGCGCCTTCCGACACCAGAACATTAGCACGCTGGTCGGGATGGATTCACATCCCTTTTCCCGGCACCGGCCCCACCGGCCATGACGTCCCACCACCGGTCGCGGTCACGTCCCCGCCGGAGCGTCGTGCAACGACCACGACTGCTTCACGTATCAACCTCGTACCGGTCGTCCCCGTCTCCCCAGGAGCAGGACGGAGTCCACAGCCGGGTGCGGGACACTGGTCCGCGTCCCCCTCTACGATCCATGGCGGAACGGCGCGCACGAGCACGGTACGAGGAGCCCGAAGGAGGGACCGCGAAGGGCACCTCGACAGCGAGTCGACACCGTCGGCCGGGCGGACAGGGGGAACCAGCCGATCGAGCGGCGCGTGGATACGATCAGTAAGCAGTACCAGGTAAGCGGTGCACGGAACCGTGCACGGGGCAGTACACAGGACAACGGCGACGGAGGAGGTGCCCCATGGGAGTCCTGAAGAAGTTCGAGCAGCGTCTCGAAGGTCTGGTCAACGGCACCTTCGCCAAGGTGTTCAAGTCCGAGGTTCAGCCCGTGGAGATCGCGGGAGCACTCCAGCGGGAGTGCGACAACAACGCCACCATCTGGAACCGCGACCGCACCGTCGTGCCCAACGACTTCATCGTCGAGCTGAGCACCCCGGACTTCGAGCGGCTGAGCCCGTACTCCGGCCAGCTCGGCGACGAGCTCGCCGGCATGGTGCGCGATTACGCCAAGCAGCAGCGCTACACCTTCATGGGCCCCATCAAGGTGCACCTGGAGAAGGCGGACGACCTCGACACCGGCCTGTACCGGGTACGCAGCCGCACCCTCGCCTCCTCCGCCAGCCAGGCCCCCGGAGCCGGCGGCGGCCCCGTGGCCGCCCCGCCGGCCGGCCGTCCCGGCGGCGGCTACGGCTACCCGCCGGCCGCCCCCGCGGGTGCCCCGCCCATGCCCGCCGCGCCGCCCCCCGGCCGTCCCGGCGGCGGCTACGGTTACCCGCAGCCCGCGGGCGGCCACCGGCCCCCGGCCGCCCCAGTCGGACGCACCCGCTACTGGATCGAGATCAACGGCACCCGCCACCAGATCTCCCGCGCCACCCTGGTGATGGGCCGCAGCACCGACGCCGACGTGCGGATCGACGACCCCGGCGTCTCCCGCCGGCACTGCGAGATCCGGACCGGAACGCCCTCGACGATCCAGGATCTCGGATCCACCAACGGCATCGTGGTGGACGGACAGCACACCACCCGCGCTACGCTCCGCGACGGCTCGCGGATCGTCGTGGGCAGCACCACCGTTATCTATAGGCAAGCCGAAGGGTGAAGCGGGGGCAATGTCAGAGCTGACCCTCACGGTCATGCGGCTGGGGTTCCTGGCCGTACTGTGGCTGTTCGTGATCGTGGCCGTGCAGGTCATCCGAAGTGATCTGTTCGGAACCCGCGTCACCCAGCGCGGTTCCCGGCGGGAGTCCGGCCGGGCACAGCAGCCCGCCCGCCAGGCACCGCCCCCGCAGCGCCAGCAGACCGGCGGCCGCCGCGGCCGCAACACCCCCACCAAGCTGGTTGTGACCGAGGGCACCCTCACGGGCACCACCGTCGCCCTCCAGGGGCAGACCATCACCCTGGGCCGGGCACACGACAGCACCATCGTGCTGGACGACGACTACGCCTCCAGCCGCCATGCCAGGATCTACCCGGACCGCGACGGCCAGTGGATCGTCGAGGACCTGGGCTCCACCAACGGCACGTACCTGGACCGGACCCGGCTGACGACCCCCACGCCGATTTCGCTGGGAGCCCCGATCCGCATCGGCAAGACCGTCATCGAGCTGCGGAAGTAGTACGACAATGAGCGAGCGGAGCGAGCACGCAGTGGGGGTCCCCACCCAGGGTCCCGGCGCGCTCCCGACCGGAGGGTGGGCAGTGTGGCTCGACACGACCGGCTGTACCCGGAGCCGACGGGCGAGGTGCGCATGAGTCTGTCCCTGCGCTTCGCCGCCGGATCGCACAAGGGCATGATCCGGGAGGGCAACGAGGACTCCGGTTATGCCGGCCCCCGCCTGCTCGCGATCGCCGACGGCATGGGCGGCGCCGCCGCCGGCGAGGTCGCCTCCTCCGAGGCGATCTCCACCATCGTCGCCCTCGACGACGACGTACCCGGCTCCGACGTGCTCACCTCTCTCGGCACGGCCGTCCAGCGGGCCAACGACCAGCTGCGCATGATGGTCGAGGAGGACCCCCAGCTCGAGGGCATGGGCACCACCCTGACCGCCCTGCTGTGGACCGGTCAGCGCCTCGGCATGGTGCACGTCGGCGACTCCCGCGCCTACCTCCTGCGCGACGGCGTCCTCACCCAGATCACCCAGGACCACACCTGGGTGCAGCGTCTGGTCGACGAGGGCCGGATCACCGAGGAGGAGGCCACCACCCACCCGCAGCGGTCCCTGCTGATGCGGGCCCTGGGCAGCGGCGAGCACGTCGAACCCGACCTCTCCATCCGCGAGGTCCGGGCCGGCGACCGCTACCTGATCTGCTCCGACGGCCTGTCCGGCGTGGTCTCCCACCAGACCCTCGAAGAGGCCCTGGCCAGCTACCAGGGCCCCGAGGAGACGGTCCAGAACCTGATCGAGCTGGCGCTGCGCGGCGGCGGGCCCGACAACATCACGGTGATCGTCGCCGACGTGCTCGACCTCGACACCGGGGACACCCTCGCCGGGCAGCTGTCCGACACCCCGGTCGTGGTGGGCGCCGTCGCCGAGAACCAGAACCAGCTGCACGACAACGGCATCATGCAGACCCCGGCCGGCCGCGCCTCCGGCCTCGGCCGCCGGCGCTCCCAGGGCGGCGGCGAGTTCGGCCCGCCCGGCAGCGGCGACGTCACCGGCTTCGTCCCCACCGACGGCCTCTCCTACGGCGACGACGACTTCGTCAAACCCGCCAAGAACCGCAGGTGGCTCAAGCGGTCCGTGTACAGCCTGCTCGCGCTCGCCGTCGTCGGCGGCGGCCTGTACGGCGGCTGGCGCTGGACCCAGACCCAGTACTACGTCGGCACCAAGGGCGAACACGTCGCGCTGTACCGGGGCATCAACCAGGACCTCGCCTGGGTCTCGCTCTCGAAGGTCGAGAAGGACCACCCCGAGATCGAACTCAAGTACCTGCCGCCCTACCAGCGCAAGCTGGTCGAGGCGACCATCGTCGAAGGCGACCTGTACGGCGCGCGGGAGAAGATCGAGGAACTGTCGGTTCAGGCCTCGGCGTGCAAGAAGCAGGCCGAGCGGCGTACGGCCGAGAGCGAGAAGAACGCGAAGACCGGTGAGGGCGAGGCCGGAGGCACCACGGGAACCACGCCCGCCTCCTTCACGTCCAAGGAGTCGCCGACGCCGGATCCCTCGGACTCGTCGAAGGCCCCGGAGTCCACGCCCCCGTCCACGACCGCACCCACTTCCAGCCCCGGCCCCAGCCTCTCGGAGGAAGAGCAGAAGGTCGTCTCGCTGTGCGGTAAGCAGTAGGCAAGCCGTGAGAGGCCCTGTCACACGATGAGCAGTACTACGAACCCGTCGACGCACCACACGTCCACGATCGGCGCGATCGGCGCACCCAGCCGCCGCAACACCGAGCTGGCGCTTCTGCTGTTCGCCGTCGTCATCCCGGTCTTCGCCTACGCCAACGTGGGCCTGGCCCTCGACGGCCAGGTGCCGGCCGGGCTGCTGAGCTACGGCATCGGACTCGGCATCATGGCGGGCCTCGGCCATCTCGCCGTACGCAAGCTCGCGCCGTACGCGGACCCGCTGCTGCTGCCGCTCGCGACGCTGCTGAACGGCATCGGGCTGGTCGCCATCTGGCGCCTGGACCAGTCCGACCGCCTCCAGGCGAGCCGGACGTTCGTCGAGGCGGCACCGCGGCAGCTGATGTACTCGGCGCTCGGGGTCGCCCTGTTCGTGGCCGTGCTGTTCTTCCTCAAGGACCACCGCGTCCTGCAGCGCTACACCTACATCTCCATGGCGGGCGCGCTGGTACTGCTGCTGCTGCCGCTCGTTCCGGGCCTCGGCCACAACGTCTTCGGCGCCAGGATCTGGATCAAGATCCCGGGTCTCGGCACCCTGCAGCCGGGCGAGTTCGCCAAAATCGTCCTCGCGGTCTTCTTCGCCGGATACCTCATGGTCAAGCGCGACGCCCTGGCCCTGGCCAGCCGCCGCTTCATGGGGCTCTACCTGCCCCGCGGCCGTGACCTCGGTCCGATCATCGTCGTCTGGATCATCTCCATCCTGATCCTGGTCTTCGAGACCGACCTCGGTACCTCGCTGCTGTTCTTCGGCATGTTCGTGATCATGCTGTACGTCGCCACCGAGCGGACCAGCTGGATCGTGTTCGGTCTGCTGATGTCCGCGGCCGGCGCCGTCGGCGTGGCGAGCTTCGAGCCGCACATCCAGACGCGTGTGCAGGCCTGGCTCGATCCCATGCGCGAGTTCGAGCTCAGCCGCGCCGGGGTCCAGGACGGCGTCGTCCACTCCGAGCAGGCCATGCAGGCCCTGTGGGCCTTCGGCTCCGGCGGCACCATGGGCACCGGCTGGGGGCAGGGCAACTCCGACCTCATCGGCTTCGCCGCCAACTCCGACTTCATCCTCGCCACCTTCGGCGAGGAGATCGGCCTGGCCGGCGTCATGGCCCTGATCCTGCTCTACGGACTGATCGTGGAGCGCGGCGTGCGGACCGCCCTCGCCGCCCGCGACCCGTTCGGCAAGCTGCTCGCCATCGGCCTGTCCGGCGCCTTCGCGCTGCAGGTCTTCGTCGTCGCCGGCGGTGTGATGGGCCTCATCCCGCTGACCGGTATGACGATGCCCTTCCTCGCGTACGGAGGTTCCTCCGTCATCGCCAACTGGGCGCTGATCGGCATCCTGCTCAGAATCAGCGACACCGCCCGCCGCCCGGCGCCCGCTCCCGCCGCCAACCCCGACGCCGAGATGACCCAGGTGGTCCGCCCGTGAACAAGCCCCTGCGCCGGGTCGCGATCTTCTGCGGCCTGCTCATGCTCGCTCTCCTCGTCCGCAACAACTGGATCCAGTACGCCCAGGCCGACAAGCTGCGGACCGACGAGAAGAACCGCCGTGTCGCCATCGAGCGGTACGCCTCGCCGCGCGGCGACATCATCGTCGACGGCGAGCCCATCACCGGGCACAAGGCCACCAAGGGCGACTTCGCCTACAAGCGCACCTACAAGGACGGCGCCATGTGGGCGCCCGTCACCGGTTACGTCTCCCAGGCCTTCGGCGCCAACCAGCTGGAGGCCATCGAGGACGGCATCCTCACCGGCAACGACGACCGCCTGTTCTTCCGCAACACGCTCGACATGCTGACGGGCAAGAACAAGGAGGGCGGCAACGTCGTCACCACCCTCAACGGCGCCGCCCAGAAGGCCGCCTACGAGGGCCTGAAGAAGCAGGGCGGCAAGGGCTCGGTCGTCGCCCTGGAACCGTCCACCGGCAAGATTCTCGCGCTGGCCTCCTTCCCGTCGTACGACCCGTCCACGATCGCCGGCAACAGCCTCGACACGGACACCAAGAACTGGCAGAAGCTGCAGAAGAAGAACAACCCCGACGACCCGATGCTCAACCGGGCGCTGCGCGAGGTCTACCCGCCCGGCTCGACCTTCAAGGTCGTCACCGCGGCCGCCGCGCTGGAGCACGGGCTGGTCGACGACGCGGACCAGAAGACCGAGACCCCGCTGCCGTGGGTCATGCCCGGCACCACGACCGAGCTGAAGAACGACGGCAACCTGCCCTGCGAGGACGCCACCCTGCGCGAGGCGCTGCGGGTGTCCTGCAACACCGTCTTCGGCAAGGTCGGCTCCGACCTCGGCAACGACAAGATGCTGGAGACGGCCAAGAAGTTCGGCTTCACCGAGGAGCAGTTCACCCCGGTCCGCACCAGCGCCTCCGTGTTCTCCGAGGACATGGAGCCCTCGCAGGTGGCGCTCTCCTCCATCGGCCAGTTCAACACCGCCGCCACCCCGCTGCAGATGGCCATGGTCTCCGCCGCCGTCGCCAACAACGGCACGCTGATGAAGCCCTACATGGTCGACGAGCTCCAGTCCCCCGGCCTCGACACCATCGAGAAGACGGACCCGGAGGAGCTGAGCGAGCCGATGTCGGCGAAGAACGCCCAGATCCTGCAGTCGATGATGGAGACCGTCGTCAACGACGGCACCGGCAGCAACGCGCAGATCCCCGGCATCACGGTCGGCGGCAAGACGGGCACCGCCCAGCACGGTGAGAACAACAGCAAGAACCCCTACGCGTGGTTCATCTCCTACGCCAAGGGCGACGACGGCAACTCGCCCGTGGCGGTCGCGGTCGTGCTCGAGGACGAGGACGCCGTGCGCGGTGACATCTCCGGTGGCGGTCTCGCGGCACCGATCGCCAAGAGCGTGATGGAGGCGGTCATCAACAGCAAGCAGTGACGCCGATCACGTCTGCTTCACATCGGTGCACGTTGCGGTACCGGTCCTGTATCGGCTGACGCACTTGGCCAGGTCACACAAAGCGAGCCGGGTACGGTAGGCCCGGACGGCAGCCTCCGGCGGCACGCGTGTGCCGCCCGGGACCGACGGAGAGGGCTGGTAGGTAGCTATGGAAGAGCCGCGTCGCCTCGGCGGCCGGTACGAACTGGGCCAGGTGCTCGGTCGCGGTGGAATGGCGGAGGTCTACCTCGCCCACGACACCCGCCTCGGCCGCACCGTGGCAGTGAAGACGCTGCGCGCCGACCTCGCGCGCGACCCGTCCTTCCAGGCCCGGTTCCGCCGGGAGGCCCAGTCGGCCGCCTCGCTCAACCATCCCGCGATCGTCGCGGTCTACGACACGGGCGAGGACTACATCGACGGGGTCTCCATCCCGTACATCGTCATGGAGTACGTCGACGGCTCCACGCTCCGTGAGCTCCTGCACAGCGGCCGCAAGCTGCTGCCGGAGCGGACGCTGGAGATGACCATCGGCATCCTCCAGGCGCTGGAGTACTCCCACCGGGCCGGCATCGTCCACCGTGACATCAAGCCCGCCAACGTCATGCTGACGCGCAACGGCCAGGTCAAGGTCATGGACTTCGGCATCGCCCGCGCGATGGGCGACTCCGGCATGACGATGACCCAGACCGCCGCCGTCATCGGCACCGCGCAGTACCTCTCGCCGGAACAGGCCAAAGGCGAACAGGTCGACGCGCGGTCCGACCTGTACTCCACCGGCTGTCTGCTGTACGAGCTGCTGACCGTCCGCCCGCCCTTCGTGGGCGACTCCCCGGTCGCCGTCGCCTACCAGCACGTCCGGGAGGAACCGCAGCCGCCGAGCGTCTTCGACCCCGAGATCACGCCCGAGATGGACGCGATCGTGCTGAAGGCGCTGGTCAAGGACCCCGACTACCGCTACCAGTCGGCCGACGAGATGCGCGCCGACATCGAGGCGTGCCTCGACGGGCAGCCCGTCGCGGCGACCGCCGCCCTGGGCGCCGTCGGCTACGGCGGCTACCCGGACGACCAGCCGACCCAGGCGCTGCGCGCGGACGCCGGCGGGGCCGCCGCCACCTCGATGCTGCCGCCCATGAACCCGGACGACGGCGGCTACGGCTACGACGAACGCCAGAGCCGCAGGCGCCCGCCGAAGAAGAACAACACCTCCACGATATTGCTGGTCGTGGCGGGTGTTCTGGTCCTCATCGGCGCGATCCTGATCGGCCGCTGGGCCATCAGCGGCAGCGGCGGTGTGGGCAACGACACCGTCGCGGCCCCGAATTTCGTCGGAGAGACGAAAGCCGACGCCGAAAAGCTCGCCGCCAACAGCGACTTGAAGCTCAGCTTCGACGAGAAACCCTGCGAGAACCAGAGCAAGGGCAAGATCTGCTCGCAGGCCCCGGAGGCCGGCACGAAGGTCGACAAGGACTCCACCGTCGCCCTGGTCGTCTCCACGGGCGCGCCGAAGGTCGCGGTGCCGAGCGTCGTCGGCGACAAGCTCGAGGACGCCAAGGCCGAGCTCGAGGGCGACAAGTACGAGTTCGTCGTCGAGGTCGAGGAGAAGGTGGACGCCCAGGAGCCGGGCACGGTCCTCGAACAGGACCCGGGCCTGGGCGAAGAGGTGGAGAAGGGCACCACCGTCACCCTCACCGTCGCCAAGGAAGAGGCCAAGTCGACGGTTCCGGACGTCCTCGGCAAGTCCTGTGACGAGGCCAAGGCGCAGATGACGGCGAACGACCTCACCGGCAACTGCACCGAGCAGGAGACCGACGACCCGAACCAGGTCGGCAAGGTCATCAGCACCACGCCGGGAGCGAACACCCAGGTCGACAAGAACTCCCAGGTCCAGATCGTCGTCGGCAAGGCCAAGGAGCAGCAGAAGGTGCGGGTGCCGGAGGTCCGCAACCGGACGCTGGCCCAGGCCCGGCAGGAACTGCAGCAGCAGGGCTTCACCAACATCCAGGTCGCGGGCCCGGGTGCCGGGAACGACAACTCCCTGGTGGTCCAGCAGAACCCGCAGCCCGGCACCGAGGTGGACAACCCGGCGGCCACGCAGATCACGCTGACCACCCTGGGCGGCAACGGAGGCGGCGGCGGAGGCGGCGGCGACAACAGCAACTTCTTCGGCGGCCTCACCGGCGGCAACGAGGACTGACCCGCACGAGGGGACCTTCCCCCGCCCCGCACGACAGGAGCCCCGGCCCTCCACCGAGAGGGCCGGGGCTCCTTGTATGCGCGGGCGCGTCCCCTTGTATGCGCGGGGGCGTCCCCCGGGACCTCAGCGCAGTTCCGCCGGCGGGGTCCGGTCCTGGTCGACCTTCTCCGTGCGGACGAGTTCGCCCCAGACGATGTAGCGGTACTTGCTGGTGTACACCGGCGTGCAGGTGGTCAGCGTGATGTAGTGACCGGCCTTCTTCCTGCCGGACTCCTCCGGGATCCCCTTGAGGACGCCGACGTTGTACTTCGAGGTCTCGGGCAGGGTCGCGAAGGTCTTGTAGACGTACCAGGTGTCCTTCGTCTCGAAGACGATCGGATCGCCCTTCTCGACCTTGTGGATGTTGTGGAACTTCGCGCCGTGGCCGTCCCGGTGCGCCGCCAGGGAGAAGTTGCCCTTCTTGCCGGAGGTGGGCAGCGTGGCCTTCACGGGGTCGGTGTAGTAGCCGGCGACCCCGTCGTTGAGGACCTTCATCGAGGTGCCCTTCTCGACGAGGATCTCGTCCCCGGTCATCGCGGGCACGTGCAGGAAGCCGATGCCGTTCTTGCTGTCGTAGGAGGCGGGACCGCCGCTGCTGCCGCCCCCGTCCGACTCCTGCTCCCAGGCGTCGCGGACCTTGTCCGCCTGCTTGTCCGCCTCGCGGTCCGCGACGACGTTGGTCCACCACAGCGAGTAGACGACGAACAGCCCCATCACCAGGCCCGCGGTGATGAGGAGTTCCCCGAAGAAGCTGACCACCATCGCCACCGGCCCCGGGCGGCGGCGGCGCGCCGGCGCGGATGCGGGCGGGTCGGAGTGCTGTGCGGTGTCGTCGGCGGTCGCTGCCACGTTTCCTCTGCCCTTAACTGACGAGCGCATCCGGCTTGCCCTTGCTGCGCGGCCGTTCCTCGACCATCTTGCCCCAGACGATCAAGCGGTACTTGCTGGTGAACTCCGGGGTGCACGTGGTCAGCGTGATGTAGCGCCCCGGCCCGGTGAAGCCCGACCCCTTCGGGACCGACTCGAGGACGCTCACGTTGCTCGGCGGGGTGACCGGCAGCATCGACGCCGTCTTGTAGACGAAGTAGCTGTCCTGGGTCTCCACGACGATCGGGTCGCCCGGCTCCAGCCGGTTGATGTACCGGAACGGCTCCCCGTGGGTGTTGCGGTGGCCCGCGAGCCCGAAGTTGCCGGTCTTCGCGTCCGGCATCGCCGTCTTGAGGGCACCCTCCGCGTAGTGGCCCACCATGCCCCGGTCCAGCACCTTCTTGCTGCTGATGCCCTCCGCGATCGGCACCACCACGTCGAGCCGCGGGATGTGCAGCAGCGCGAAGCCCTGTCCCGGCTCGAACGCCCCCGGCTGACGCTTTCCGTCCGCCCAGTCCTTCTGGAGGTCACTGACCTCCTTGCCGGCCTGCGCCTGTGCCCGCACGTTCGTCCACCACAGCTGGTAGGTGACGAACAGCAGCATCAGGACGCCGCAGGTGATGAACACCTCACCGATGGCCCGGCTGGCGACGACCGCCGGACTCGCCTTGCGCGCCCGGGCCCGTCGGCGTGCCTCCACACGGGACAGGGGCGCCCGGGAGGCCTCCTCAGCGGCCTCTGACGCCCCCTCGCGGCCTCCGGCGGCCTCGTGGCCCTCCGCGGCCTTGTGGGAGCCTCCACGGCGCCCCTGACGCTTCCTGGCGGCCTTTCTGCGGGCCGCCCGGCCGCCCGGCGCCGGCGTGGCTTCGGCAGGGGCCGTCCTCTTCGGGGGCTCGGGGATGCGCAGCGCCACGGTTTCCTCGTCGACCGGCGGCAGCGTGGCGGTGGCGTCGGACGCGCCGCCGTAGGCATCGGGCTGCGGGTAGGGCTCCGGCTGCGGGTAGGACTCGGGCTGCGGGGCGGGGGCGTAGGCCTGAGCCTGCGTGCCGTCGTAAGCCTGCGTGCCGTCGTACCAGCCATCCCCGTACGCGCCTGGCGCTCCGTACGCACCGGGCGCCCCGTACGGCTGCCCGCCGTACGAGGTGCCCTGGTCGCCGGCACCGTAGGCGCCGGACTCGCGCTCGGGGCGCAGCGCCGTCACGCCGTGGACCTGCCCACCACGGGGGCGAGCCCCGCGGACCTCGCCACCGCGCCCTGGTCCCCGCACTCCACCAGCCAGTTGGCCAGCATCCGGTGGCCGTGCTCGGTCAGCACGGACTCGGGGTGGAACTGCACGCCCTCGACGGGCAGTTCACGGTGCCTCAGGCCCATCACTATGCCGTCGGGCGTCCGGGCCGTGACCTCCAGCTCCGCCGGTACCGTGGCCGGTTCGGCGGCCAGCGAGTGGTAGCGCGTCGCCGTGAACGGGGAGGGCAGGCCGGCGAAGACGCCCTTGCCCTCGTGCGTCACCGGTGAGGTCTTGCCGTGCAGCAGCTCCGGCGCCCGGTCCACCACGCCGCCGTACGCCACCTGCATCGACTGCATGCCGAGACAGACGCCGAAGACCGGCACCCCGGCCGACGCGCAGTGCCGCACCATGTCCACGCAGACCCCGGCCTCCTCGGGAGTGCCGGGGCCCGGGGAGAGCAGCACCCCGTCGAAGCCTCCCCCACTCTCGGCTTCGCTCGAGCGGGAGGTGCCCCCATGGGCGTGCGCCGTCGACACCTCGTCGTTGCGCAGGACCTCGCACTCGGCGCCCAGTTGGTACAGGTACTGGACCAGGTTGAAGACGAAGCTGTCGTAGTTGTCGACGACGAGAATGCGCGCGCTCACTGGTTGTCCACCGTCACATCGTTGAAGGGCAGCAGCGGCTCGGCCCACGGGAAGACGTACTGGAAGAGCACGTAGACCACGGCGACGATCAGCACCAGTGAGATGAGCGCCCGCACCCATCCGTTGCCCGGCAGATGCCGCCAGATCCAGCTGTACATGCCGTCCCTTCCGTCGTACCACGGCACCAGACCCACGCCGTACGCCAACAGACTAACGGCGCGACCCTTCCGTTTTCCCGGCCTCCACGGGGTGTGCGAAGTCCGTACGAGTCCCGCCGCGCGCACCGGTATGTACGTGGCGCGGGGCCGAACGCCTCACGCCGGAGCATGTTCCACGTGAAACATCGACGGGGGACGGCGTCCGCCGGTGTGCGGACTGCTAGTCCACGGGCTTCGCGTGGTGCAGATCGACCGTGCCGGAGTAGCCGGGCAGGGTCACCGTTCCGTGGTCCTCGACCTTCCAGCCGAGCCCGTAGACGTTGACGTACACCATGTAGTTCTGGATCGCCGGCGAGGCCGAGAGCGCCTTCTTCAGCTTCTCCGGATCCCCGACCGCGGTGATCTTGTACGGCGGCGAGTAGACGCGCCCCTGGAGGATCAGGGTGTTGCCCACACAGCGCACCGCGCTGGTGGAGATCAGCCGCTGGTCCATGACCTTGATGCCCTCGGCGCCGCCCTCCCACATGGCGTTCACCACCGCCTGGAGATCCTGCTGGTGGATGACCAGATAGTCGGGCTGCGGCTCGGGGTAGCCGGGCAGCTTGGCGGTGGCGTCCGGCGGGGCGTCGTCGAGGGTGACCGTGATCGCCTCGCCCTTGAGCTTCTGGGTGCCGGCGCGCTTCTCCAGATCGGCGAGCTTCTCGTCCTCGGCCCGGGTGCTGCCGTCGTCCCGCTCGGCCAGCGACTCGACGTCCTCGCGCAACGCGCCGTTGGACTCCTCGAGCTTCCCGTTCTCGCGGCTGCGCTCGTGGATCAGGTCGGACAGCCTCAGCAGTGAGGCGTCCGTACGGATGTCGGTGCCCTTGGCCGTGTCGAAGCTGGTGAAGAAGATCAACCCGGCCAGGGCGAACACGCCCGCGGTGAGGATCCGCACGGGCCGGACACGGCGTCGGCGGACGGGACTGGATTCCGGTCCGGGGAAGTCGGCAGAATTGCTCAACGTACCCTTATCTCCTTCGGCGCCGTGGAAGGACTACGCTAACGGACGCCCGGGGGAGCCCTCGGAGTCCCCTTGTACGCTGCTCCGAGCCCGACCCAGTTCCCTGCGCGGCCACGCAGCGCATCGACAGGAGAGACCCTCGTGCCGAAGTCACGTATCCGCAAGAAGGCCGACTACACGCCGCCGCCGGCGAAGCAGGCGACGGCCCTCAAGCTGACCAACCGCGCCTGGGTCGCGCCCGTGATGCTGGCGCTGTTCCTCATCGGGCTGGCCTGGATCGTCGTCTTCTACGTCACCGACGGCACCCTGCCCATCGATTCCCTGGGCAACTGGAACATCGTCGTGGGGTTCGGGTTCATCGCCGCCGGATTCGGCGTCTCCACGCAGTGGAAGTAGCGCACTCCGCACAGTGAGCGCTGCTCTGCCCAGAGCTGTTCCCGCAGCTCTGGGCAGGACTATCCACTGAGTTATCCACAACCCTTGTCCACATGTGGATAGGGAACCCGATCTGTGGATAACCCTTCGGAGGTTGACGCCGGTGTGACAGAAACACCGGCAACCGAAAACATGTTCGCGAGCCGTCTGACCTGCGCAGACACGGGTCGAACGGTGAGCGTCCCGGCCTCCCGGCACCCTGTGCACAAGATCCGCCACGAACTGTGGACAACCTCGGCCCTCAGGTGAGCTGCGCCGTCCTGAGCACGGTCATCAGCACCACCACGGCCAGCACCAGCGCACAGGTGCCGTACTGCACCAGCGCCCGCCGGTTCCGCGGGGCGTGCACCATGGCGTACCCGATCACCACACCGGCGACGAACCCACCCAGGTGCGCCTGCCAGGCGATGTTGCCCCACCCGAACGTGATGATCACATTGATGACCAGCAGGGCGATGATCGGACGCATGTCCTGGTTGAGCCGGCGCATCAGCACGGCGATCGCGCCGAACAGACCGAAGATCGCGCCGGACGCACCGAGTGACGCCGTGGAGCCCGAGGCCAGCACATAGGTCAGCGCGCTGCCCGCCAGGCCCGAGATCAGGTAGAGCGCGAGGTAGCGGGCGCGGCCGAGGGCCTCCTCCAGCGGGCCGCCGAGCCACCACAGACCGAGCATGTTGAAGCCGATGTGCCAGATCGCCTCGTGCGTGAACATCGAGGTGAACAGGCGGTACCACTCGCCCTCGGCCACGCCCTCGGTGGGCAGGAAGGGCTCCGGCGGCCAGACACCGACCAGCACGAGCGGGTCCAGCAACGACGGCCGGATCTGCACGGCGAGGAACACCGCGAGATTGATTCCGAGGAGGATCTTGGTCAGCAGCCGGGGATCGGCGGCGACGGTCCCGCCGGCGATGGTGCGCGGCATCGAGGCCGCGGGCGGGTGCCCGGTGCCCGACCCGCCGCGGACGCACTCCGGGCACTGGAATCCGACAGAGGCACTGACCATGCACTCCGGACAGATCGGCCGTTCGCACCGGGTGCAGCGGATACCGGTCTCGCGGTCCGGGTGGCGATAGCAGACAGGGACGCGCTGGGCGCCCTGCGGGCCGCCGGCAGCCTGGTCGTCCATGGGATCCCCTACGTCGTGTGGAAAAAGGCACGCCCCGCCCATCCTTACGGATGAGCGGGGCGATTGGTTCCCTTCGGGGGCTTTGGCGCTCCGGGGTGCGCTCAGCCCTCGCGGATCTGGACCGACTCGATCACCACGTCCTTCAGCGGACGGTCGGTACGGGGGTTGGTCTGCGTCGACGCGATGCTGTCGATGACCTTCTGGCTCGCGGCGTCGGTGACCTCGCCGAAGATCGTGTGCTTGCGGTTCAGCCACGCCGTCGGGGAGACGGTGATGAAGAACTGCGAGCCGTTGGTGCCCGGACCGGCGTTGGCCATCGCCAGCAGGTAGGGCTTGTCGAAGCGCAGGTCGGGGTGGAACTCGTCCTCGAACTGGTAGCCGGGCCCACCGGTGCCGTTCCCCAGCGGGTCCCCGCCCTGGATCATGAAGCCACTGATCACCCGGTGGAAGACCGTGCCGTCGTAGAGCTTGTCCGTGGACTTCTGACCGGTCTGCGGGTGGGTCCACTCCCGCTCGCCCTTGGCGAGCTCGACGAAGTTCTTGACCGTGATCGGCGCGTGGTTCGGGAAGAGCCGGACCTCGATGTCGCCGTGGTTGGTCTTCAGGGTGGCGTAGAGCTGCTCAGCCACGATGTGCCTTCCGTTGTTTTCCGTGACTCCCCGATCCTCGCACGGACCGGACGCGCAGTCGCCCGGCCTGCGTTCACAGCAGGGCAACACGGCCGTTCGGCTTGCGGAAAACAGCGCGAGTACTCCCGTGCCGGGGGCGCCGGGCGGCGATCCGTGGCATTGTCGACGACAAGCTCCCGTTACCCCGGATTCATCCGGAATTGCACGCGATATCACGATCGATCAAGCACACCGGCACCCGTATGCCCGTCCGCGCATGCCGCAGGGCGACCCGGCAGGCATGATCCGTAAAAGGGTGGAAAGTCGAAATACCGTACGCCACCGAGGAGGAGGAACCCGTGACCCGCATCGACAGCGTGCGCGCCGCGACCGGTTCGGCGAAGGACAGCGTGCTGCACGCCGCGGAAGTGGTGGCGCCCTACGCCGACACGGCCAAGGTCAGGGCCGCGCACTACGCACAGGAGGCCCGCGTACGGCTGGCGCCCAAGGTGACACAGGCCGCCGGGCAAGCCCGCGTCCAGTACGGCACCC
Source organism: Streptomyces speibonae (assembly GCF_984686075.1). Taxonomy (NCBI): domain Bacteria; kingdom Bacillati; phylum Actinomycetota; class Actinomycetes; order Kitasatosporales; family Streptomycetaceae; genus Streptomyces; species Streptomyces speibonae. The sequence continues at coordinate 4,140,888 of NZ_OZ480260.1, forward strand.
ATGTGCAGCCGTACCTGGAACAGGCCCGGACGCATGTGCCGCCGAAGGTCGACAAGGCCGCCCAGCAGGCCGCCGTCCGCACCCGCACGGCCGCCCGGCAGGCGGCGGACTACTCCCGGCCGGTGATCGAGCAGGCGGTGGCCGCCGCCGGTCCCGCCAGGGAGCAGGCCGCGGCCCGCAGCGCCGCCGCGCTGGCCGCTCTGCGCGGCCAGGTGTCCGCCCGGGACATCCAGAAGCTGGTCCGCAGGCAGGAGCGGCGGGCCAAGGCCGGCCGTGCCGCGCGGATGGTCCTGATCCTGGGCGCCGTGGCCGGCGGTGCCTTCGCCGCCTGGAAGTGGTGGGACAAGCAGGCCAACCCGGACTGGCTGGTGGAGCCCCCGGCCGCGACGGATGTGTCGGGCTCGTCCAAGCTGACGTCGGTGGACGGCAGCGACCTGGGCGCGCTCGACCCCGAGGTCGAGGCCAAGGAGGCCGCGGAGGAGGCCGCCAGGCGCGACGAGCCCTGACGGGCACCCACAGGTACCCACGTCAACGGCACGGTGGGGCAGAAGACGTGGAGCGTCTTCTGCCCCACCGTGCCGTTTCACGTGAACAGGACCCCTCCCACCATGGATCCGCGGGTGGGAGGGGTCCGGGTGTGGAGCCTAGGGGAGTCGAACCCCTGACATCTGCCATGCAAAGACAGCGCTCTACCAACTGAGCTAAGGCCCCGGAAGGAAAGCGTCCACCTGGAAGAACACATCCCGGTGGGCGCCCGACACCAGAGTACCGGGTCCCCCCGGGGATTCCGCAAAAGGATTGGGGGTCCCCGTGACCAACCACTCTCCGTAAGATGCTCGGCGGGGTTCGCTACAGCGAACCGCGGTTCATGGGGAAGCGATGGGGAGACGCAATGGACGCCGCACAGCAGGAAGCCACCGCCAGAGCGCGGGAACTGCAGCGGAATTGGTATGGGGAGCCACTGGGGGCGCTCTTCCGTAGGCTCATAGACGACCTGGGCCTCAACCAGGCCCGTCTCGCGGGGGTACTGGGACTGTCCGCGCCGATGCTCTCGCAGCTGATGAGCGGGCAGCGGGCGAAGATCGGCAATCCGGCGGTGGTTCAGCGGGTACAGCTGCTGCAGGACCTGGCGGGGCAGGTCGCGGACGGCAGCGTCAGCGCCGCCGAGGCGACCGAGCGCATGGAGGAGATCAAGAAGTCCCAGGGGGGCTCGGTGCTCAGCAACACCACGCAGACGACGAGCAGTTCGGGAGCCCCCACCGTCAAGCGCGTGGTCCGTGAGATCCAGTCCCTGCTGCGCTCGGTGGCGGCCGCGGGGGACATCATCGAAGCCGCCGACACCCTCGCTCCCACCCACCCCGAACTGGCCGAGTTCCTGCGGGTCTACGGCGCCGGCCGCACCGCCGACGCGGTCACCCACTACCAGTCGCACCAGAACTGATCTCCCGCCCGGCGGCCGAAGGGGGTCGGCCGCCGGGTGCACACGGGAAGACCCAGGAGACCGAGCCGGCGCGGAGCGGGCCGGGCACAGCCGAGAGATCAGAGGCGCGGGGGGAGTCGTATCACTCGTCGAGGGGGAGTGACAGGGGGACACCGCAGGGGGAGGAGCGACGTACAGCCATGGGTGAGGTCTTCGCCGGCCGGTACGAACTGGTCGATCCGATCGGACGCGGGGGCGTCGGTGCCGTCTGGCGCGCCTGGGACCACCGCCGCCGCCGCTATGTGGCCGCCAAGGTCCTGCTCCAGAGCGACGCCCACTCCCTCCTGCGCTTCGTCCGCGAACAGGCACTGCGGATCGATCACCCCCACGTCCTCGCCCCGACCAGCTGGGCCGCCGACGACGACCAGGTCCTGTTCACCATGGATCTGGTGGCCGGCGGTTCCCTGGTCCACCTGATCGGCGACTACGGCCCCCTGCCGCCGGCCTTCGTCTGCACCTTGCTGGACCAGCTGCTGGCGGGGCTCGCCGCGGTGCACGCGGAAGACGTCGTCCACCGTGACATCAAGCCCGCCAACGTGCTCCTGGAGGCCACCGGTACGGGCAGGCCCCGGCTGCGGCTGTCCGACTTCGGCATCGCGATGCGGCTGGGCGAACCCCGGCTGACGGAGACCAACCTGGTGGTGGGCACGCCGGGCTATCTCGCGCCGGAGCAGATGCTGGGCTCCGAACCGGACTTCCCCTCCGACCTGTTCGCCGTGGGCCTGGTGGCCCTGTATCTGCTCGAGGGCGCCAAGCCGGACAGCAAGGCCCTCATCCAGCACTTCGTCGACCACGGGACACCCGGTCCTCCCCAGGGCATTCCCGAACCGCTGTGGCAGGTCGTCGCCACGCTGCTCCAGCCGGATCCGCTGGCGCGGTTCCGCACGGCGACCGGGGCGCGCAAGGCGCTCGCCGCGGCCGCGGAGCTGCTGCCGGAACCCGGCCCGGACGACGAACAGATCGAGATCTTCGACCAACTGGGCCCCCTGCCCCCGGGGTTCACCGCCGACGGCCCTCTGAAGAGGGCCTCGGGGGTACGACGGGACGGCGGGGGCGCCACGGCGCCCGCAGGGCTCGATGCCGGGGAGGAACAGCGGCCCGCGGCCGGTGCTTCCGGCCCGGAGCCGGGCACGCCGGACAGTCCGGGTGCTCCGGGTGCTCCGGGCGTGGAGGCCGGGCCGGCCGGGGGAGACGACGCCGCACCCGCACCGGAAGGCGCGGGCGTCACCGGAGACCCCGCGGGTCCGACCGGCCCCGTATCCGCGCCACCGGCCCCGGAGGCGGGCGCGGCCACCGACACCGGAACCGGAACCGGAACCGGTCCAGGCCCACTGGGTCTTGACCGCGGCACGGGCGGGAGCAGGGCCGGCGCCCCGGGCGATCCCCGCCGGAGCGACGCATCCCCCGCGACGCCTGCCGGATCCTCCCCGCAGCCGACGAGCATGTCGGACACCGGCAGCTTCCACCTCCCGCCTCCCCGCTCCACGGTCACCCCCTCCCCCGTGCCCGGCCCGCCGCCTCCGGCCCACGGCCCCTGGACTCCTCAGCACCCGCAAGAGGCCGCACACGGCAGCCCGTACCAGCCGGCCCGCCCCGAACCCCTCGTCTCGCCCCACGACCCCACTCATCCGCTGCGCTCCCCATTGCCGCGGCCGACCGCACCGCCCGACGTCTCCACTGCTGAATACACCGCCCAAGGCCCGCAGGTTCCGCCTTCCGGCGGGGCGATCCCGCAGCACGGCACGCCTGTCCGGTCCCACCGTCGGCGCAGCCGTCGGCCCGGCCCTCCGGCCAAGGTGACCGTCCCGGTCCTGCTCCTGGCCCTGGCCTGCTACGCCGTGGGGTTCTGGGCGCTCACCCGCATCTGATCGGCCGCCGCCTACGGACGGGCCCGCCGCCGTGCCACCAGGGTCCACACGCCGAGCCCCACCAGCAGGGCGCTGCCGGTACCGATACCGCCCGCCGCGAGCGCCCGGTACGCGGCGTCGCCATCCGACGTTCCGCCTCCCCGGGCGGCCGTGTCCCGGTCCTCCCCCGTGACCGTGAAGACGTCCGAGGGCACCGGCCGCCCCGCGTAGCCGGGCCCGTCCTGTGCCTCACCGCTCAGCCGGATCCGCAGCGTCAGCGGAACGGGCCCGTCGCCGAAGTCGTCCGCGACCTCCGGCGAGAGGTGGGCGACGAGGTAGTGGAAGCCGGCGAACCGCATCGCCGCGACCTGTCCGCCTGCGGCATGGCGGTTGACGTGCGCCACCGGCGGCAGGGGCGCCAGGCTCCTCGACTTCTGGCCGCCGTCGTAGCCGACGCCCACGTCCTCGACATGGCCCCGGACCGGATTGTAGAGGTCCAGGTCCAGTGCGGCGGCGACATAGCCGCCGCCGGCCGAGCTCGAACTGCCCAGTTCGGCGGTGGCGTGGAGCTGCTGCCCCCAGTCCACGGGGACCTTGTAGAAGAGGGTCTGGCCGGGACGTATGTCGTCCCGCCACACTCCCTGGCCGATGGAGGTGGCATCGGCGAAGCCCGCACCGCCCGGCCGCCTTTCCGGATCGCCCGTGGCAGGGCGGGGGGAGGCGGAGTTCCACTCCTTGGGCGCCTCGGTGGGACCGGGCTCCTCCAGCGCCGGCTCCGACACCGTGGTGAGCTCGATGTCCCAGGGGGCGGGGGAGGAGTTCTTCCCGTCCGGGTCGCTGCGTTCGACGGTCACGTAGTACGTACCGGCGTCCCTGCACAGTGGTCTCCTGGGCGAGATCTCCCGCCCGGCCCACGCGGCGACCGGATGCGGGCTGCCGCCGGCGCCGAAGGTCGCCGTACCGGAGTCGCAGGACCGGCCGTCGCCGTCCTGCACGGAGATTCTGACGCCGTCGATGACGGAGGTGTCACGGCCGGCGGGCGGAGCGGCCGTGACGGAGGCGTAGGTGTTCGTGGTGCCGTCGAGTTCGAGGCGGTAGTGGACCTTGCCGGAGGCCGGCAGGGTGCTCCGGTAGGTCCGGCCCGGCACCAGTTCGGCGGCGTCCGCGGTGCTCGCGGCCCCCTCGATCCTCCGGGCGTCCTCGGCGAAGGCGTAATCCCCGGCGGCCTCGGCGCCGGCCGCCGCCTGCGCCGCCGGAACACCGCCCAGCCCCAGGACGACCGCCACCCCCACACATCCGGCGACCGGACGCCTCCCGGCCCGCCGCCGCGCCGTCCACTGCCGTCCCCTCACGCGCCACCCCTCGTCGCTGCCCGGACGTCGCACCGTGCCGCCCATCCTGCCCCGTGGACGAGCCCGGTCCACAAGGCCCCGCGCACACAAAACCCCGACCGCGAGGGCGGCCGGGGTCTGTTCAGCGTCGGATATCGGTACTCACGAACCCGTGGGCACGGAGTCAGTCGCCTCCGTCCACAGATCCTGCTCGGCGCGATCCGCCTGGATCTGGCGGTACACGAGGAGCCCGCCGATGGCGGCCAGTGCGACCAGGAGAAGCTTCTTCACCGCGCGACCTCGTCTTTCGTTGACGTAGGGGACCTCTGGCGCCCGACTATACACACCGGTCGATATCGATCGGTGACCTGCGTCGAGGCCTTGAACCGCCCTTGGGACGGGCGCATTGGAAGCGGAGTACGGCGATCCGATCGGACGGTGATCACACCTCCACGCGCGGTCACTTCGACCCTTTCCCTCCCGTCCAGGCATCTTTTCCACCTCCTTGACTCCATCCGGGTGGTGTTCATCTGAACATCCACGCGCCACGGGCGTCGGTCCACCACTTCGCGACCCTCATACACATCATGAGGAAAGTACGCAAATCGCCCAACCCGAAAGTGAGGGGCCATGGCCCGGAACAAGGTCATGAAGCTGTGGAACGCCGTCGTCACCGCCTTCCTCGCGCTCTGCACAGCGCTCGGACTCATCACCACGACCGCCTCCGCGGCCGTACCGCAGCCCGAGAAGACGCGCAACAGCGACAGCACGCCCAAGACCTCGGCACCGGCCGCGCCCCTGTGGTCCTGGTCACTGATCAGGGCCCTGCCCCCCACGATGAAGCAGCGCATCCACGCCGAGGCCCACGGCAAGGCCCCCAGCTGCCGCCACCGTCCCCTCTCGGACACCGCGGAGGAGTCCGGCCCGGCCGAGTGCTCCGACGACACGGCGCCGGTCCCCCTGCCGGAACCCGTCACCGGACTCATCCCGCTCCAGCGCTGACCCTCCGCAGCACCTGAACCCCTTCGTGCCGTCGCTGCCCCCCGAGTCCTGGCGAACTTGCGTACAGCACCACGGCACGACAAAGGCCCCCGTCGGCATCCGACGGGGGCCTTCCCTTGCGTGATCCTTCCATGGAGCCCAGGGCCGGCCGGCTCAAAGGCTGCTCTTGAGCTTCGCAGTCCGTGGGTACTTCGTCCCGTTGATCTCAGGGATCCAGTCCGGGGTGTTCGCGAGAGCCACGTCGACGATCTCCTGAGGAGTGACAACTCCGTACGCCGATCCTTCAGCGCCCGCCGGCTTCGTTGCCTCGGAGACGTGTTGGGAAGACTCGGCACCGTCGCTCTTACGGATGGCGGGACCCCAGACCTGCACAAAGCTGATCTGCCAGCCGCCGTCCAGGTAGATCCAGTGGACCGTCGCCTTCTTGATGCGCGCGGTCCTCTGCTTCACCTGCATGGAGAAGTCCTCGATCAGCAGGGTCGTGTACGCCTTCACCAGAACCTGGGTCGTCGTCCCGTCGACCGTTGTCCGCACGAGAATCCCCTCCGGCGCTCCGTCAACGTACGAACCCTACAAGTCGACGCGGTGTACCAGCCGACCGCCGGACCAACGCGGACCGACACGTCACGCGCACCCCAAAACGAAGAGCGGGCATCTCCCACCTGGGGAAACACCCGCTCAATCGGATCTTCGTCTGTGGGGCTAACAGGATTTGAACCTGTGGCCTCATCCTTATCAGGGATGCGCTCTAACCAACTGAGCTATAGCCCCGCCGCGCTCTGCGGGCTGCCCCGCGCGCTGACTCCTGAAGATTAGCGCACGACCCGGGCAGTCCCAAAATCGGTTGTCCACAAGCCGTGGGTGGCGGCGGGGAAAGCGTCGTGAGCAGGTCACTCGTCCTCGGCCAGCGTCAGTTCGACGCCGCCCACGAAGCCCGCGGAAAGGTTGTAGATGAACGCCCCGAGCGTCGCGAGCGCCGTCGCCAGGACGACGTCGATGACCGCGATGATCGTCGTGAACAGCAGCACGTTGGGCAGCGACAGGAACGACTGGAGATCGAAGCCGTTCGAGTCGTTGGAGCCGGTCGCCTCGGAGATCGTGCCGCCGACCGTCGAGAACACGCCCATGGCGTCCATGACCATCCACAGCACCGCGGAGGCGACGATGGTGCAGACGCCGAGCGCGATGGACAGCAGGAAGCTGACCTTCATCACCGACCAGGGGTCGGCCTTGGCCACGCGCAGGCGCGCCTTGCGGACGCGCGGGGTGGTGCGCGCCCCGGTGCGGGGGCGCCGTACCACGCCGGTCTGGGCGGCTGCCGCGCCGCCCTGTGCCGGGTAGGCCTGCGGCGGGTGGTACGGGCCCGCCTGTTGCTGCGGCTGCCGTTCCCCCGGCAGCGGTGAGGTCGGCCGAGCGGCCGCGCCCTGGTCCGGCGCGGCCTGCTGTCGGCCCCGGGTGTCCGTCACGGTTCCCCCCTGGGATCCCTGTCTGTCGGACGAGGAGGCGTCCTTGGCGGGCGACTTGATCGCTTTGAGATTGGTCGTGTGCGGATCTGCCGCCTGCGCGGCGGAGCCACGGCCACCGCCGTCCGTTCCCGAACTGGTACCGGCCGATCCGGCGCCCGTGGCTCCGTTCACGCTGACTCACTCCTCGTGCTACTCGGCCGAGGGCGCCTCACCCTCGTCCGTGCCGGTGGTCGCGTCCCCGTCGGTGGTCTCGTCCACGGCCACGTCGCCGTCGACTTCCTCCGCCTCGCGTCCCGCCTCGGCGTTACGAGCGATGCCGACCACGGCATCGCGCTTGCCCAGATTGATCAGTTGGACGCCCATGGTGTCACGGCCGGTTTCCCTGATCTCGTTGACTCGCGTACGAATCACACCGCCCGACAACGTGATGGCGAGGATTTCGTCGGTCTCCTCGACCACCAGCGCGCCGACGAGGGAGCCGCGGTCCTCGACGAGCTTGGCGGCCTTGATGCCGAGGCCGCCGCGCCCCTGGACGCGGTACTCGTCGACGCCGGTCCGCTTCGCGTACCCGCCGTCTGTGGCAGTGAACACGAACGTACCGGGTCGAACAACATTCATCGAGAGCAGCTCGTCCCCCTCGCGGAAACTCATGCCCTTGACACCCGAGGTCGCACGGCCCATGGGCCGCAGCGTCTCGTCCGTCGCCGTGAACCTGATCGACTGCGCCTTCTTGCTGATCAGCAGCAGATCGTCGTCGGACGAGACGAGCTCGGCGCCGATCAGTTCGTCGTCGGTTCCGTCCTCGCGCTCGCGCAGATTGATCGCGATGACACCGCCCGAGCGCGGCGAGTCGTAGTCTTTCAGCGGCGTCTTCTTCACCAGGCCGCCCTTGGTGGCCAGCACCAGGTAGGGCATCGCCTCGTAGTCGCGGATGGCGCGGATCTGCGCGATGGTCTCGTCCGGCTGGAAGGCCAGCAGGTTGGCCACGTGCTGCCCGCGCGCGTCCCGGCCGGCGTCGGGGAGCTCGTATGCCTTCACCCGGTAGACCCGGCCCTTGTTGGTGAAGAACAGCAGCCAGTGGTGGGTGGTGGACACGAAGAAGTGGTTGACGATGTCGTCTTCCTTGAGCTTCGTGCCGCGTACGCCCTTGCCGCCGCGCTTCTGGGCCCGGTAGTCGTCGGTCTTGGTGCGCTTGATGTAGCCGCCGCGCGTGACCGTGACGACGATGTCCTCCTCGGCGATCAGGTCCTCGATGGACATGTCGCCTTCGTAGGGAATCAGCTTCGTCTTGCGGTCGTCGCCGAACTTCTCGACGATCGCCGTCAGTTCCTGGCTGACGATGCCGCGCTGGCGCACGGGGGAGGCGAGGATCTCGTTGTACTCGTTGATCTTCGTCTGCAGCTCGTCGTGCTCCTGGACGATCTTCTGGCGCTCCAGTGCGGCCAGTCGGCGCAGCTGCATCTCCAGGATTGCGTTGGCCTGGATCTCGTCGATCTCCAGGAGGTCCATCAGGCCGCCGCGGGCGATCTCGACGGTCTCACTGCGCCGGATCAGCGCGATGACCTCGTCGATGGCGTCCAGGGCCTTCAGCAGACCGCGCAGGATGTGCGCCCGCTCCTCGGCCTTGCGCAGCCGGAACCGCGTACGCCGGACGATGACCTCGATCTGGTGCGCCACCCAGTGGCGGATGAACGCGTCCAGGGAGAGGGTGCGCGGCACGCCGTCGACCAGGGCCAGCATGTTGGCGCCGAAGTTGGTCTGCAGGTCAGTGTGCTTGTAGAGGTTGTTCAGGACGACCTTGGCGACCGCGTCCCGCTTCAGCACGATGACCAGGCGCTGACCGGTGCGCGAGGACGTCTCGTCGCGCACGTCGGCGATGCCGCCGACCTTGCCGTCCTTCACCAGGTCGGCGATCTTCTGCGCGAGGTTGTCCGGGTTGACCTGGTACGGCAGCTCGGTGACGACCAGGCACTGGCGGTTCTGGATCTCCTCGACCTCGACCACCGCGCGCATGGTGATCGAGCCGCGGCCCGTGCGGTACGCCTCCTCGATGCCCTTGCGGCCGACCACCAGGGCGCCGGTCGGGAAGTCGGGGCCCTTGATGCGCTCGATGAGGGCGTCCAGCAGCTCCTCGTTGGACGCCTCGGGGTTCTCCAGGTACCACTGGGCGCCGGCGGCGACCTCGCGCAGGTTGTGCGGCGGGATGTTGGTCGCCATGCCGACCGCGATACCGGCCGAGCCGTTGATCAGCAGGTTCGGGAAGCGGGCCGGCAGGACGGTCGGCTCCTGGGAGCGGCCGTCGTAGTTGTCCGTGAAGTCGACGGTCTCCTCGTCGATGTCCCGGACCATCTCCATCGACAGCGGCGCCATCTTGCACTCGGTGTAGCGCATGGCCGCCGCCGGGTCGTTGCCCGGCGAGCCGAAGTTGCCGTTGGAGTCCACCAGCGGCATCCGCATCGACCACGGCTGCGCGAGGCGGACCAGCGCGTCGTAGATCGAGGAGTCGCCGTGCGGGTGGTAGTTGCCCATGACGTCGCCGACGACGCGGGCGCACTTGTAGAAGCCGCGCTCGGGGCGGTAACCGCCGTCGTACATGGCGTACAGCACGCGGCGGTGGACGGGCTTGAGACCGTCACGGACATCGGGCAGCGCGCGCGAGACGATGACGGACATCGCGTAGTCGAGATACGAGCGCTGCATCTCGGTCTCGAGCCCGACCGGCTCCACGCGCAGTCCGGCCGCGTCCGGGTCCTCGAGGGGCGTGACGGGGGTGTTCTCGTCGGTCATTGCTGGTGGTGGTCCTTCCTGGTGCGGTCAGCTGAGACCGACTCAGATGTCGAGGAAGCGGACGTCCTTGGCGTTGCGCTGGATGAACGCGCGGCGGGCCTCGACGTCCTCGCCCATCAGGACCGAGAACAGGTCGTCGGCCTGCGCGGCGTCGTCGAGGGTGACCTGGCCGAGGACGCGGTGCTCCTGGTCCATCGTGGTGACGCGCAGTTCCTCGGCGTTCATCTCGCCGAGGCCCTTGAAGCGCTGGACGGAGTCCTCGCGGACGCGCTTGCCGGCCTGACGGCCCATCTCGATCAGCGCGTCGCGCTCGCGGTCGGAGTATGCGTACTCGAAGTCGTCCCGGCCCCACTTGATCTTGTAGAGCGGCGGGCGGGAGAGGAACACGTGCCCGGCCTCGACCAGCGGCCGCATGAAGCGGAACAGGAACGTCAGCAGCAGCGTGTTGATGTGCTGGCCGTCGACATCGGCGTCCGCCATCAGAATGATCTTGTGATAGCGGAGCTTCTCGATGTCGAAGTCCTCGTGCACGCCGGTGCCGAACGCGGAGATCATCGCCTGGATCTCCTGGTTCTGCAGGATCCGGTCGATGCGCGCCTTCTCGACGTTGAGGATCTTGCCGCGGATCGGCAGGATCGCCTGGTACTGCGGGTTGCGGCCGGACTTGGCCGAACCGCCGGCGGAGTCGCCCTCGACGATGAAGATCTCGCACTTGGTGGGGTCGTTCGACTGGCAGTCGGACAGCTTGCCCGGCAGGGACGCCGACTCCAGCAGGCCCTTGCGCCGGGTCAGGTCGCGGGCCTTGCGGGCCGCCACGCGCGCGGTGGCCGCCGCGATGCCTTTGCGGACGATGTCCGCCGCCTCGTTGGGGTTGCGGTCCAGCCAGTCGGCGAGGTGCTCGTAGACGACCTTCTGCACGAAGGTCTTCACCTCGGTGTTGCCCAGCTTGGTCTTCGTCTGGCCCTCGAACTGGGGCTCGCTCAGCTTGACCGAGATGATCGCGGTCAGACCCTCGCGGATGTCGTCACCCGTGAGGTTGTCGTCCTTGTCGCGCAGCAGCCTCTTGTCCCGCGCGTACTTGTTGATCAGCGAGGTGAGCGCCGCGCGGAAGCCCTCCTCGTGCGTACCGCCCTCGTGCGTGTGGATGATGTTGGCGAAGGAGTACACGCCCTCCTGGTAGGAGTTGTTCCACTGCATGGCGACCTCGAGGGACAGGTGGCGCTCCTTGTCCTCGGCCTCCAGGTCGATCACGGTGGGGTGCACCACGTCTCCCTTGCGGGAGTTGAGGTACTTCACGAAGTCGACGATGCCGCCCTCGTAGTGGTACGAGACCGACTTGACCTCGTGCTTCTCGTCCTCGCCCGCCTCGTCCGCACCGGCGGTGGCCTTGGCCGACTCGCGCTCGTCGGTGAGGTTGATCCGCAGACCCTTGTTGAGAAACGCCATCTCCTGGAAGCGCCGGGAGAGCGTCTCGAAGGAGTAGTCGGTGGTCTCGAAGATGTCGCCGTCGGCCCAGAAGGTGACCGACGTCCCGGTCTCCTCGGTGGCCTCGTGCCTGGCGAGGGGCGCGGTGGGCACACCCAGCTTGTACTCCTGGGTCCAGCGGTAACCGTCGGTCTTGACCTCGACGGCCACCCGCGTCGACAGCGCGTTGACCACGGAGACGCCCACACCGTGCAGACCGCCGGAGACCGCGTAGCCGCCGCCGCCGAACTTGCCGCCCGCGTGGAGCACGGTCAGGACGACCTCGACGGCGGGCTTGCCCTCGGAGGCGACGATGCCCACCGGGATGCCGCGGCCGTTGTCGACGACGCGTACGCCGCCGTCCGCCAGGATCGTGACGTCGATGGTGTCCGCGTGCCCGGCCAGCGCCTCGTCGACGGAGTTGTCGACGACCTCCTGCACGAGGTGGTGCAGTCCCCGCTCGCCGGTCGACCCGATGTACATACCGGGTCGCTTGCGGACCGCGTCCAAACCCTCGAGGACGGTGATGGCGGTCGCGTCGTACGACGCGGCGGCCTCGCCGGTCGAGGTGCTCGCCGCGTCACTGACGCCGGTGTCGGTGGACGGGATGTTCTCGTTGGGGTTGCCGGAATCGGCCACGAAGCGCCCTTTCTGGCACAGCACGAGCCGGGCTCGTCGGCAGGTTGCCGGAGCGGCTGCGGCATGTTGCGTTGGTAAGCCTTGATCAGCGTTGCTCAGCTTTTCCCGGGCGGTCCCCACGATCGGGGCGGGATTGCGTTCCATTCTACCGGTAGCGCTGACATCGATGGGGGTTTGCGGGCACCTGAGTCCGCATGTGCCGCCCTCAACCGGTCTCGTCCGACTCCCGATATGCGGATGGGGGCTCCAAGAGCCCCACGAGGGCACTCAGCGCTTCCGGCCGTCAACCCTTTGCTACTTCGGAGTCAGGTGGCGATTCGCAACCGTGTGCGGTCCCCCGCCGAAACGGGTAGCGACGGTGCGAACGCACCGTTGAGAAGCCCTGATGTGAAGTCGGTCACGTGGGGCAGGAGGGGACGGAAACGCCGCCCGGTCACCCGTACGTGTCACCGGGGCCGGCGCTTCCGGGGGCGCGCAGGGGCCCGAAGCGGCGGGCGGGACCGGCGGGGCCGACCACCTTGATCAGCCGCACCGTGCCGTGCCCCAGGTCCTCGTTCAGCCGCGCCACCAGGGTCGGCGCGAGCAGCCGCAGATTGGTCGCCCAGGCCGTGGAGTCGCAGCGCACGACCAGCACCCGCTCGTCCTCGTCGTAGCGCTCCGGCTCGCAGTGCTTGGCCACGTCCTCGCCGACGATCTCGGGCCAGCGCCCCATCACCCCGCCGACCGCGGCCGGGGCCTCCCAGCCGCGCTCGGTGAGCAGCCGGTTGATCGCCGCGCCCAGCGCCATGGGGTCCCGCCCGTCGGCGCGCGCGCCGGAGCGCAGTCCGCCGCGCCGCGCCTGCTTCTTCTGCTGCGCCGCATCTCCCCGCGCGCGCGCCGCCTCCCTGGCCGCGCGCAGCGCCACGCGTGCCAGGTCGACCCCGGAGGGCTCGGGAGTCCTGCCGGCCCCGCCCTCGGGCGGCTCCTGCCCGCTCATACGCGCTCCACCGTCCCCTCGGCCACGGCGAACCGCGTACCCGCCAGCACATGAGGTACGTCGTCGTCCACGGCGGCGGTCACCAGCACCTGCTCACCGGGCGCGACCAGCTCGGCCAGGCGCTCCCGGCGGCGCGTGTCCAGCTCGGCGAAGACGTCGTCCAGCACCAGCACCGGCTCGTTGCTCTCGGCGCGCAGCAGGTCGTACGAGGCCAGACGCAGCGCCAGTGCGTAGGACCAGGACTCGCCGTGCGAGGCGTACCCCTTGGCGGGCATCTGCCCCAGCTTGAGGAGCAGGTCGTCACGGTGCGGACCGACCAGGGTGACGCCGCGCTCGATCTCCTGCTTGCGGACCTCGGCCAGCGCGGACATCAGCTGCTCGAACAGGTCCTCGCGGGTGTGGGCCTCGCCGGGCGCGGACGGCCGGTACTCCAGCGCCACCGGCCCGCCGCCGGGTGCGAGCTGCTCGTACGCCTTGTCGGCCAGCGGCTGCACGGCGGCGATCAGGTCCAGGCGCTGCGCCAGCAACTCGGCACCCGCACGCGCGAGGTGCTGGTCCCAGACGTCGAGCGTGGACAGGTCCAGGGTGCGCCCGCCGTGCCGGCGGGCCAGCGCGGCCGACTTCAGCAGTGTGTTGCGCTGCTTGAGCACCCGGTCGTAGTCGGAGCGGACTCCGGCCATGCGCGGCGCCCGCGCGGTGATCAGGTCGTCCAGGAACCGGCGCCGCTCACCGGGATCGCCCTTGACCAGGGACAGGTCCTCCGGCGCGAACAGCACGGTCCGTACGATCCCGAGCACGTCCCGGGGCCGCACCTGCGAGGACCTGTTGACGCGGGCGCGGTTGGCACGCCCCGGGTTGAGCTCCAGCTCGACCAACTGCTGACGCTCCCCCTGGCGGACCTGGGCCCGGATGACCGCGCGGTCGGCTCCCATGCGGACCAGCGGGGCGTCGGAGGAGACCCGGTGGCTGCCGAGGGTGGCGAGGTAGCCGATCGCCTCGACGAGGTTCGTCTTGCCCTGCCCGTTGGGGCCGACGAAGGCCGTCACCCCCGGGTCGAGCGGGACCTCGACCCGGGGATAGGAGCGGAAGTCGGCCAGCGACAGATGCGTGACGTGCATGGTCGTTTCGCCGACCTCCCCCGGCGCTGTGGACCGCCGAACGGTCCTGTGGACAGATGCGTTGAATACGTGCGTGCCCTGTGGACTACTTCTTCTCGACCGCGTGGCCGCCGAACTGGTTGCGCAGCGCCGCGATCATCTTCATCTGCGGCGAGTCCTCCTGGCGGGAGGCGAACCGCGCGAACAGCGAGGCCGTGATCGCCGGCAGCGGGACCGCGTGGTCGATCGCGGCCTCCACAGTCCAGCGTCCCTCACCGGAGTCCTGTGCATAACCCCGGAGCCCGTCCAGGTGCTCGTCCTCGTCGAGGGCGTCGACCGCGAGGTCCAGCAGCCAGGAGCGGATGACGGTGCCCTCCTGCCAGGAGCGGAAGACCTCCCGGACGTCGGTCACCGAGTCGACCTTCTCGAGCAGCTCCCAGCCCTCGGCGTAGGCCTGCATCATGGCGTACTCGATGCCGTTGTGGACCATCTTCGCGAAGTGCCCCGCGCCGACCTTGCCGGCGTGCACCGAACCGAAGTCGCCCTCCGGCTTGAGGGCGTCGAATATCGGCTGCACCTTGGCGACGTTCTCCTTGTCGCCGCCGTACATCAGCGCGTAGCCGTTCTCCAGGCCCCAGACGCCTCCGGAGACGCCGCAGTCGACGAAGCCGATGCCCTTGGCCGCGAGCTCCCGGGCGTGCTTCTCGTCGTCCGTCCAGCGGGAGTTGCCGCCGTCGACGACGACGTCGCCCGGCTCGAGGAGTTCCGCGAGCTCGTCGATCGTGGACTGGGTCGGCTCGCCGGCCGGGACCATCACCCACACCACACGCGGTCCGGCGAGCTTGTCCACAAGCTCCCGCAGGCTGTGCACATCGGCGAGGTCCGGGTTGCGGTCGTATCCGTGGACGGTGTGGCCTGCGCGGCGGATCCGCTCGCGCATGTTGCCGCCCATCTTGCCGAGGCCGACGAGACCGAGCTCCATCAGTTGTGTTCCTTAGGTATGCGACGTGGCGTGACGACACGTACATGACGTACGTGCCCGGCGTCCGAGCCTAAACCCGGACGCTCGCGCACATCTGTGGGCATACGCGCTCACACGCATCCCCTCTCACCTGCGGCTATCCACGCGCAGATGATCGGCCGCCGAGGACCTCGGACGCCCGGAACGTCAGCCGCTGAGCCGCACGGGCATGATCAGGTACTTGTAGGCCTCGTCCGCCTCCGCGTCGACGGCCGGGCGGCCGCTGAGCAGTGCGGGCTTGGTGGACGTGGTGAACGACAGTTGCGCCACCGGGGAGTCGATGGCGCTCAGGCCGTCCAGCAGGAACGTCGGGTTGAAGGCGATCGAGATGTCGTCGCCCTCCAGCTGGGCGTCGACCCTTTCCACAGCCTGTGCGTCGTCGCTGGAACCGGCCTCCAGGATGAGCACGCCCTGCTCGAAGCTCAGCCGCACCGGGGTGTTGCGCTCGGCGACCAGGGCCACGCGCTTGACGGCCTCCACGAAGGGGGCGGTCTCGATCACGGCGACGCTGTTGAACTCGGTCGGGAACAGCGTGCGGTACTTGGGCAGGTCGCCCTCCAGCAGCCGCGTGGTGGTACGGCGGCCGGCCCCCTCGAAGCCGATCAGGCCTTCGCCCGCGCCCGAGCCTGACAGCGCAAGGATCACCTGGTCACCGCTGGTCAGCGCCTTGGCGGTGTCCTGGAGCGTCTTGGCGGGCACCAGGGCGACCGCGGAGACCTCCGGGTTCTCCGGCTTCCACAGGAACTCGCGGACCGCGAAGCGGTAGCGGTCGGTGGAGGCAAGCGTGACGGTGTCACCCTCGATCTCGATGCGCACACCCGTGAGGACGGGCAGCGTGTCGTCTCGGCCGGCCGCGATGGCGACCTGCTGGACGGCGGAGGCGAAGACCTCGCCCGGGACCGTGCCCGTCGCGTTCGGCATCTGCGGCAGGGCCGGGTACTCCTCCACAGGCAGTGTGTGGAGGGTGAACCGCGAGGAGCCGCACACCACCGTCGCCCGTACACCGTCTGTGGAAATCTCCACCGGCCGGTTGGGGAGGGCCCGGGAGATGTCGGCCAGCAGCCGGCCGGAGACCAGGACCGTGCCCTCCTCCTCGACCTCCGCCTCCACCGACACCCGCGCGGAGACCTCGTAGTCGAAGCTGGACAGGCTCAGCTGGCCGTCCTCGGCCTTCAGCAGCAGGCCGGCGAGGACAGGGGCCGGCGGACGGGCCGGGAGGCTGCGCGCCGCCCAGGCCACTGCCTCCGCGAGTACGTCGCGTTCCACCCGGATCTTCACTGTTGCCGCCTCCTGCTGTTGCCGGCGCTTCTCGCCCTGCCTGGCTTCGTCGTCTGACTCGGTGTCGTCGGCCCCCGGGAGGGGAAGAACACCGGGGACCAGTCTGACGCACCGCACTGACAGTAGGTGCCCCTCGGGGTCAAGTCGTGACGAGTGGCAGTCGGGGCTCGGAGAGCGAGTTGTGCACAGGACCCCCTTCGAAACGAATTCCTCGCTCTCTATGGTCGGGAGTAGTAGTAGGGCCTGTGGATACCGTGGATAACCTTGTTCTCCCAGCTCAGAGGCGGTTTTTTGTCCACGGGTCCTGTGGGCGGAGCCCGTGGACAACCAGGCCCTTCTGTGGAGAACGGAAAGTTCTGCACACCCCGTGCACAGGCAGGGGCCAGTTGTCCCCAGCTCCGTCCCCAGCTTTGCGGACCTTTCCCACAGCCCCCTGCGGCACCTTGATGTGACGCCTTTCACTCGCCCCGGTGAGAGAGCGCGTCGCGTTGCCGAACAGTGGACAGCCATGTGGAGAAGTGGCCGATCACTGGGGACAACCGGGCCCGGCCTGTGGGTTGTCCGTGGACAACTTGATGCACAGGGTGTGGATCACGGCTTCGTCCACAGTCTGTGGAGATCGTTCGTCCACGAATCCACAGGCGCTTGAGCTGGCCCGATGACGTCCCGGCACCCCTTGCTGTGGACAAGATCGGGACAACTTCCCGGTCCCCAGGATGTGGACGGGAAAAAGTCACCGAATCTGTGGAGGACGGCCGTAACCCGGCTCCGGAATCGAACACCGCCGGGCGGTCGGTGCACGGCCGGTGCATGAAGAAGGGCGCCTCCGGATCCCTCCGGAGGCGCCCTTGTGCGTCCTGTGGGCCGTCAGCCGGCCTTGATGCGGTTGGTGAGCTCCGTGACCTGGTTGTAGATCGAGCGCCGCTCGGCCATCAGATTGCGGATCTTCCGGTCGGCATGCATCACCGTGGTGTGGTCGCGGCCGCCGAACAGTGCGCCGATCTTCGGCAGGGAGAGGTCCGTCAGCTCCCGGCACAGGTACATGGCGATCTGCCGGGCGGTGACCAGCGCGCGGCCGCGCGAGGTGCCGCACAGGTCCTCCACGGTGAGCCCGAAGTAGTCGGCGGTCGCGCCCATGATGGCCGTCGACGTGATCTCGGGGGACGAGTCGTCGCCCCCGGGCATCAGGTCCTTGAGGACGATCTCCGTCAGTCCCAGGTCCACCGGCTGCCGGTTGAGCGAGGCGAACGCCGTCACCCGGATCAGCGCGCCCTCGAGCTCACGGATGTTCCGCGAGATGCGGGAGGCGATGAACTCCAGCACCTCCGGAGGGGCGTTGAGCTGTTCCTGGACCGCCTTCTTGCGCAGGATCGCGATGCGCGTCTCCAGCTCCGGCGGCTGGACGTCGGTGATCAGGCCCCACTCGAAACGGTTCCGCAGCCGGTCCTCCAGGGTGACCAGCTGCTTGGGCGGCCGGTCGCTGGAGAGCACGATCTGCTTGTTGGCGTTGTGGAGCGTGTTGAAGGTGTGGAAGAACTCCTCCTGCGTCGACTCCTTGTCCGCGAGGAACTGGATGTCGTCGACGAGCAGGATGTCCATCTCGCGGTAGCGCTTGCGGAAGCTGTCGCCCTTGCCGTCGCGGATGGAGTTGATGAACTCGTTGGTGAACTCCTCCGAGCTCACGTACCGCACGCGCGTGCCCGGGTAGAGGCTCCGCGCGTAGTGTCCGATCGCGTGCAGCAGATGCGTCTTGCCGAGCCCCGACTCCCCGTAGATGAACAGGGGGTTGTACGCCTTCGCGGGTGCCTCCGCGACGGCGACCGCGGCCGCGTGCGCGAAACGGTTGGAGGCACCGATGACGAACGTGTCGAACAGGTACTTCGGGTTCAGCCGTGCGGTCGGCTCACCGGGACCTGGCGCCGGGGCGGGCTGCGCCGCGAGGGGGCCGGGCGCGCCGGTGGTGGGCAGGTTCGGGCCCACGGGGCCGCCGCGGTGGACGTGGCCCGAGCCGGAGGGCGGATCGGGCAGTTCGCGGCGCCGGGCGTCGCGCTGGTCGTAGTCGCCGCGCGGCGCGTCGTAGTCGGAGCGCGGCTGGTCGTAGGGCGGCCGCTCCATCGGCTGCGGGCGGTAGTCCTGCGCGGGCGAGCCGCCGTAGCTCTCCTGTGAGCTGTACGCGTCCTGGTTGCCGTAGGAGTCCTGCGGCGGCGAGGCGTACGGGTCCCGGTCGGGAAAGCCGAGGCGCGGCTGCTGCCAGCCGTACTCCTCCTGCGCCGGCCGCGGCCACGAGCCGGGCTCCGGGCGCTGGTACTCCGAGGGGTAGGCGGGGCGTGCGGTGGGGAGCTGGTCACCGGAGGGGCCCGGCTGCTGGTCGGCGCGGCGCCGGCCGTATCCCTCGTATCCGTCGTACGACTCGCGCTCCTGCCGGTCGGGCCGCTCGCGGTGATCACGGTGATCGGAGGAGTGGTCCGGGCGTTCGGGGTGCTCCTGGCGCATGGCGGGGAGCTCCGGCTCCTCGTACCGCGGCTGCGGCCGGGGCGCCGGCGGGGCCGGGGGCTCGCCCGCGGTCTCGTCGACGGTGATCGCGATCCGGATGGGGCGGCCGCACTCGCGCGTCAGGGTCTCGCTGACGATGGGGGCCAGGCGGCCCTCGAGCACACCCTTGGCGAACTCGTTCGGCACGGCGAGCAGCGCGGTGTCGGCGACCAGGGCCAGCGGCTGGCAGCGCCGGATCCAGTGCTCGTCCTTGCCCTCGACCCCTTGTCCGCGCCCCTCTCCGAGTAGCTGTTCCATTACGCGTGGCCACACTGCGGCAAGATCGGCAGGTACGTCAGCCACAGGGCACGCTCTCTCACAGGTCCCTCGATCGTGTGAAGCGAGAGACGGGTCGGGATGTAAATCGGGTGGTGAAGGGTCAAGGGAACGAATCGGAGTCCAGTCACGGTAGTCAGCGCGGCCGGTACGGTTCAAGTTGTTGTCCCCAGGCTGTGGACAAGTGTCTCCCGGCAACCGCTGGTTTGACCGATTGACGCAGCCGCGCGTACCGTAACGAGGTCGAGTTGTCGATGGCTGCTGCCGCCTGCCTCCGATGGGCACAGATCGCGCAAGATGATCGGTCAGCGGTGCACTGGGGCGTAACGCGAGCTACTCGTGGGCGCACGGTGACAGCCAGGACGGCACCCCGCAAGAACCGATTTCTTCTGGAGCCCCCGAGTGAGCAAGCGCACCTTCCAGCCGAACAACCGTCGCCGCGCCAAGACCCACGGCTTCCGGCTGCGTATGCGCACCCGTGCCGGCCGCGCGATTCTCGCGTCCCGCCGCAGCAAGGGTCGCGCCCGTCTGTCCGCCTGATCCCGGTCAGGTCATGACGTCGTGCTGCCCACCGAGAACCGGCTGAGGCGGCGCGAGGACTTCGCGACCGCGGTACGACGGGGGCGCCGGGCCGGGCGCCCGTATCTCGTCGTCCATCTTCGTAGCGGTGCAACGGACCCGCATGCGCCTGGGGAGAATGCTCCCCCGCCGCGTGCGGGTTTCGTCGTGAGCAAGGCCGTGGGCGGTGCCGTGGTGCGCAACAAGGTGAAGCGCAGGCTTCGCCATCTGATGCGCGAGCGAGTCGACCGGCTGCCCCCCGGTAGCCTGGTAGTCGTACGAGCGCTGCCCGGTGCGGGTGACGCCGACCATGGACAGCTGGCCCGAGACCTGGATGCCGCTTTGCAGCGGCTGCTGGGAGGGGGCGCGCGATGAAGTACCCGCTGCTGGCTCTGATCAAGCTCTACCAGTGGATGATCAGTCCGCTGCTGGGGCCGGTATGCAAGTACTACCCGTCGTGTTCCCACTACGGCTACACGGCCATCGACCGGCACGGTGCCCTCAAAGGCACCGCACTCACGGCCTGGCGCATCCTGCGGTGCAACCCGTGGTCGCTGGGTGGTGTGGACCATGTCCCGCCGCGCAAGCGTCCGCGGTGGCACGAAATGTTGCGTAACGCCTGGCGTGCACGCAAGGGCGGGACCTCCGCCGCCGAACCGGCCACCGAAGGACAGACTCCTTCCGAACGTCCGACGAGTCCTTCGAGCCCGGCCGCAGAGACCTCGTCCCATGCCCAAGGAGCATGATTAGTGGACACGATTGCCAGCCTCTTCAGCTTCATCACAACACCTGTCTCCTGGGTCATCGTCCAGTTCCACAGCGTGTACGGCGCCGTCTTCGGCCCTGACACCGGGTGGGCCTGGGGCCTGTCCATCGTGTCCCTGGTGATCCTGATCCGTATCTGCCTGATCCCGCTCTTCGTGAAGCAGATCAAGGCGACGCGTGCGATGCAGACGCTCCAGCCGGAGATGAAGAAGATCCAGGAGCGCTACAAGAACGACCGGCAGCGCCAGTCCGAAGAGATGATGAAGCTCTACAAGGAGACGGGCACCAACCCGCTCTCCTCGTGTCTTCCCATCCTGGCCCAGTCGCCGTTCTTCTTCGCCCTCTACCACGTGCTCAACAGCATCGCGTCGAACGACACCATCGGCGTGATCAACGAGCGTCTGCTGGAGAGCGCGCAGAAGGCCCACATCTTCGGTGCCCCGCTCGCGGCGAAGTTCACGGACAGCTCGGACAAGGTCGAGGCGCTCAACTCCTCGCTGACCGACGTCCGCGTCGTCACGGCGATCATGATCGTGCTGATGTCGCTGTCGCAGTTCTACACGCAGCGCCAGCTGATGACGAAGAACGTCGACACCTCGGTGAAGACGCCGTTCATGCAGCAGCAGAAGATGCTGATGTACATCTTCCCGGTCATCTTCGCCGTCTTCGGCATCAACTTCCCGGTCGGTGTCCTCGTCTACTGGCTGACCACCAACGTGTGGACCATGGGCCAGCAGATGTACGTCATCCACAACAACCCGACCCCGGGCTCCAAGGCTCAGGCCGCGTACCTGGAGCGCCTGTCCAAGCACGTCACCCGGCACGGCAAGACCCGCAATCGCCGTGAGCGCGCCATCGTCAAGGCCATCGTCGCCAAGGGCCGCGACCGCAACGAGTACGAGCGCAAGTTCATCAACGGCCTGAGCAAGGCGGGGCTGGCCGCCCAGCCCGACGGCGCGGTGGTCAAGAGCGAGAGCAGCGCCGTGGACCAGACCGAGGACGGCACGCCGACCACCACCGCTCCCAAGCGGCAGCAGCCGAAGAGGCAGAGCAAGTCCCAGCGCCAGGCCGGGGCGTCCAAGGCGGCGGGTGAGACCACCTCGCTGACGAAGTCCGGCGAGCCGCAGAGCGCCAAGCCCGCCCCCGCTGCCAAGAAGGGCAACGCCAAGCCCGCCGGCGGTACCCGCAGCAAGGCCCAGTCCGGACAGCGCAAGGGCCCGCAGCGCCCCAAGTCCCCGTCCAAGAAGTAAGAAGGAGTCCATCCCGTGACGGAAGGCACCACCGCCGCCGCTGCCGAGGGCGCAGACACCCTGACCCGCCTGGAGCAGGAGGGCGAGATCGCGGCGGACTACCTGGAGGGTCTGCTCGACATCGCCGATCTCGACGGCGACATCGACATGGACGTCGAGGCCGACCGCGCCTCTGTCTCGATCATCAGCGACACCGGCAGCCGTGATCTGCAGAAGCTGGTGGGCCGGGACGGTGAGGTGCTGGAGGCGCTCCAGGAGCTCACGCGTCTGGCCGTGCACCGGGAGACGGGGGACCGCAGCCGCCTCATGCTCGACATCGCGGGCTTCCGGGCCCGGAAGCGGACCGAGCTGTCCGAGATCGGAGCGAAGGCCGCCGCCGAGGCCAAGAGCAGCGGCCGGCCGGTGAAGCTCGACCCGATGACGCCGTTCGAGCGCAAGGTCGTGCACGACGCGGTCAAGGCGGCCGGCCTGCGCAGCGAGTCCGAGGGCGAGGAGCCGCAGCGCTTCGTCGTCGTACTTCCCGCCTGATCGGTCCCCTCCATTCCACCGGCCCCGTCTGTTGCGCAGACGGGGCCGAATTTTGTCAGCCTGATAGTTCTGGTGCCGGCGCCCTGTGCCGGCACGGTACGGAAGGACGGTCCCCCGTGACGGAGGCAGCGGAGCTTCCCCCCGCGCCCGAGCAGGCCCGCGAGGTGTTCGGTGATCGCTTCGCGGACGCGGTCCGCTACGCGGAGCTGCTCGCCGAGGCAGGTGTGCAGCGTGGCTTGATCGGTCCGCGCGAGGTACCCCGCCTCTGGGAGCGGCATCTGCTGAACTGCGCGGTGCTCTCGGAAGTGGTGCCCGAGGGCGTGACGGTGTGCGACGTCGGTTCGGGGGCCGGTCTGCCGGGCATCCCCCTGGCGCTGGTACGTGACGACCTCAAGATCACACTCCTGGAGCCGCTGCTGCGGCGCACCAACTTCCTGACCGAGGTCGTCGAACTGCTCGGCCTGGACCACGTGACGGTGGTACGCGGCCGCGCCGAGGAGGTCATGGGGAAGCTGCCGGCTGTGCACGTGGTGACCGCTCGTGCCGTTGCTCCGCTCGACCGCCTTGCCACGTGGGGCATCCCCCTCCTGCGGCCGTACGGCGAGATGCTCGCGCTCAAGGGTGATGCCGCCGAGGAGGAACTGAAGAGCGCGTCGGCGGCGCTGAGCAAGCTGGGTGCCGTGGCGACATCGATCGTGCATGTGGGCGAGGGCGTCGTGGACCCGATGTCCACCGTGGTGCGGGTCGAGGTCGGTGAGAGCCCCGGCGGTGTGCGTTTCGCCGCCAAGCGTGCGAAGGCGGCCCGCACCGGCCGGGCCCGACGGCGGCGCGGCTAGCGGACGCCGTGTGTCCGACGAGGGGTGCTCAGGCGGAAGGCCGGCCTACTCCGAGGGCCGGACGTACTCCACATAAGCTGCCAAACCTGTGCATTCCGGAGTGTCGCGGCAGCGCCGCCTCGGCCGCTGTGCATCGTGTTTCACGTGAAACGTCGCTCACTGCTGCACGGCATCATCAGTCGGGGCCGCGCTGCGGCCGAACCCCGTGACCGGAAACCTCTCGGCGCGCTCGGAGAGGGGCCCGGTCCCGACGAAACATCGGCCTCCCCGAGGGGCACGGAGTTGTCCACAGAGGTGGATTTCTCCACAGAACGTCAGGCCTCACTGGTTCACGACCCCGAAGGCATGGGAGGCTCTGTTCATTGCGAGCCTGAAGTCGAGGAGAGTGAATCCTTGCGGTCCGACGCCAACATCGCGGGACCGATGACCGATCCGGTCCCCGGTCCCCGTACCGAATCGACGGGGGTGGATGTTTCACGTGAAACACCGCCTCCGATGGACGACACTCCCATCGGTCGAGCCGCCCAACTGGCGGTGGAGGCTCTGGGCCGTGCCGGTGAGGGGCTGCCGCGGCCCGAGCAGACCCGCGTCATCGTGGTCGCCAACCAGAAGGGCGGAGTCGGCAAGACGACGACCACGGTCAACCTTGCCGCTTCGCTGGCCCTGCACGGCGCCCGTGTCCTGGTGATCGACCTCGACCCTCAGGGCAATGCGTCCACGGCCCTGGGGATCGACCATCACGCCGAGGTCCCCTCCATCTACGACGTACTGGTGGAGAGCAAGCCTCTGGCGGATGTCGTTCAGCCGGTCCCCGATGTCGAGGGACTCTTCTGCGCACCCGCCACCATCGATCTCGCCGGTGCGGAGATCGAGCTGGTGTCCCTGGTGGCGCGGGAGAGCAGGCTGCAACGGGCCATCCAGTCCTATGAGCAACCACTGGACTACATCCTCATCGACTGCCCGCCCTCCCTCGGACTGCTCACGGTCAACGCTTTGGTGGCCGGGCAGGAGGTCCTGATTCCGATCCAGTGCGAGTACTACGCGCTGGAGGGCCTGGGGCAGCTGCTGCGCAATGTCGATCTGGTGCGGGGGCACCTCAACCCCGCCCTGCATGTATCGACGATCCTGCTCACCATGTACGACGGCCGGACGCGGCTGGCGTCCCAGGTCGCCGACGAGGTGCGCACCCACTTCGGCGATGAGGTCCTGCGGACGAGCATCCCCAGGTCCGTCCGTATCTCGGAGGCGCCCAGCTACGGGCAGACCGTGTTGACCTACGATCCTGGATCGAGCGGTGCCCTCTCCTACTTCGAGGCGGCACGAGAGATCGCGCTGCGAGGCGTCGGCGTCCGTTATGACGCATCGCAGGCGCACATCGGCGCACAGCAGAATGATCCGAACATGGTGGAGGGCGTCCAGTGAGTGATCGACGGAGGGGACTGGGCCGTGGTCTCGGTGCCCTGATCCCTGCTGCCCCGACGGAGAAGTCGGCGCCGCCGGCCTCCCTGGGAGGTACGGCGTCCACGTCTCCTGCGGCGGTCCCGCTCCTGCCGCACGAGCGTGGGGTGGCTGCCGCGAAGGTGGCCACACTGTCCTCTGTTTCACGTGAAACGGAGGAGCCCGCGACGACGGGTGCCGCGGGTGTGCCCGCGCCGCCCATGGGCGCGCACTTCGCCGAGATCCCCCTCGACGCCATTACGCCGAACCCCCGGCAGCCGCGGGAGGTGTTCGACGAGGATGCCCTGTCCGAGCTCATCACCTCCATCAAGGAGGTCGGTCTCCTCCAGCCCGTCGTCGTACGGCAGGTCGGTCCCGGGCGCTACGAGCTCATCATGGGGGAACGGCGGTGGCGGGCCTGTCACGAGGCGGGGCTGGAAGCCATCCCGGCCATCGTGCGGGCCACGGACGACGAGAAGCTCCTTCTGGACGCGCTGCTGGAGAACCTGCACCGCGCCCAGCTGAATCCACTGGAAGAAGCGGCCGCCTACGACCAACTGCTGAAGGACTTCAACTGCACGCACGACCAGCTGGCCGACCGCATCGGCCGGTCCCGGCCGCAGGTGTCGAACACGCTGCGGCTGCTGAAGCTCTCCCCGACCGTTCAGCGCCGGGTCGCCGCCGGCGTGCTGTCCGCCGGACACGCACGCGCGCTGCTGTCCGTCGAGGACTCCGAAGAGCAGGATCGGCTGGCTCACCGGATCGTGGCCGAGGGGCTGTCGGTGCGGGCGGTCGAGGAGATCGTCACCCTGATGGGCTCCCGGCCTCAGAAGGCTCAGCGTGCCAAGGGTCCCCGGGCCGGTGCGCGTGTGTCGCCCGCACTGAATGATCTGGCGACGCGTCTGTCGGACCGCTTCGAGACCCGGGTGAAGGTCGACCTCGGCCAGAAGAAGGGCAAGATCACCGTCGAGTTCGCCTCCATGGAGGACCTGGAGCGCATCCTCGGCACACTCGCCCCGGGTGAGGGTCCGGTTCTGCAGCAGAGCCTGGCGGACGACGACTCCGTGGAGGCCGAGTCCTGAGCTGTCGGCGTCCCAGCCGGTCAGTCGACGAGGGCGGCCCGTGTCCGGGTTACCGGAACACGGTCCGCCCTTTGCTTTTTGTCGGTATCGACGGAATCGCTTCGTGGTTACGATGCGGTCGTAGATGGCGCATCCTTCGGGCAGTACCTCTGAGACCAAGGCAGGGGCCATGCGAAAGACGAGCCGCACCGGACTGCTGTACGCGGGACTGGGGGTGGGTGCCGTCAGCGGCTTCGTCGGCAGTCTGCTCAGGGAATGGAGCGCTCTGACAGCCGCCCGCGAGGCAGCGGGCGAAGGAAGCGAGGAACAGCCTTCATGGGCCGTCGGCTCGTACCGCTCACGCTGGACAACCTTCAGGACCTCCCCCAGCGCTGCCGCTCGTGCGTCTTCTGGGAGCGTGACCCCGTCAGCGGCGAGGCAGCGGTAAAGGCGGGAACCGCCGCGCTCGAGAAGGAGTCCTGGATCTCGGCCGTCCTGCTGGACTGGGGATCCTGCGGCAGGGTCGTCTATGTCGACGACGTCCCGGTGGGCTTCGTTCTCTACGCCCCGCCCGCCTATGTGCCCCGCTCCATGGCGTTCCCCACCAGCCCGGTGTCGCCCGATGCGGTGCAGCTGATGACGGCGTTCATCCTGCCCGAGTACCAGGGGCAAGGCCTGGGGCGGGTGATGGTGCAGACCGTGGCGAAGGATCTGCTGCGCCGCGGGTTCAAGGCGATCGAAGCCTTCGGCGATGCGCGCTGGAAGGAGCCCGCCTGTGTCCTGCCCGCGGACCATCTGCTGGCCGTGGGGTTCAAGACGGTCCGCCAGCACCCCACCTACCCCCGGCTCAGGCTGGAACTGAGGACGACCCTCTCCTGGAAGGAAGATGTGGAGATGGCGTTGGACCGGCTGCTCGGTGCCGTGCAGAAGGAGCCGGTGCTGCGCCCGCTCTGACCTCGCACCCCCGACACCGGCGCACCTCACGCGAATGGGCCGACCCATCAGGGCCGGCCCATTCGTGTTTCACGTGAAACATCCACCGCCCGCAGGCGGTGAGCTGTCACTCCGCGATGAAGTCCTCGAGGTCGCGCACGATGGCGGCCTTCGGCTTCGCACCGACGATGGTCTTGGCGACCTCACCATCCCGGTACACGTTCAGGGTCGGGATGGACATGACGCCGTACTTGGCAGCCGTACCCGGGTTCTCGTCGATGTTCAGCTTGACGACCTCGATCTTGTCTCCGTACTCGGAGGCGATGGCCTCGAGGGACGGAGCGATCTGACGGCACGGACCGCACCAGGCGGCCCAGAAGTCCACCAGAACGGGCTTGTCGCTCTTGAGGACGTCCTGCTCGAAGGAATCGTCGGTCACATGCTTCAGGGTGCCGGCCACGGCGGGCTCCTTAACTGGTTGGTGCAGGGGGCGGGTGGTGGTCAGACAGCGGTCTTCTCGGGCTCGGGCTTCTCACCGTCCGTGAGAGCGGCGAGGTAGCGCTCGGCGTCGAGGGCGGCGGCACAGCCGGTACCGGCCGCCGTGATCGCCTGGCGGTACGTGTGGTCGACCACGTCGCCGGCGCCGAAGACGCCGGTGACATTGGTGCGGGTCGACGGCGCGTCGACCTTCAGGTAGCCCTCCTCGTCCAGCTCCAGCTGGCCCTTGAAGAGCTCGGTGCGCGGGTCGTGGCCGATCGCGATGAACAGGCCGGTGACCGGCAGGTCGGAGAGCTCGCCGGTCTTCACGTTGCGCAGCTTCAGGCCCGAGAGCTTCTGGTCGCCCTGGACCTCGGCGACCTCGCTGTCCCAGATGAACTTGATCTTCGGGTCGGCGAAGGCGCGCTCCTGCATCGCCTTGGAGGCACGCAGGGTGTCACGGCGGTGGACGATCGTCACGGACTTGGCGAAGCGCGAGAGGAAGGTGGCCTCCTCCATCGCGGTGTCGCCGCCGCCGATCACGGCGATGTCCTGGTCCTTGAAGAAGAAGCCGTCACACGTGGCGCACCACGAGACACCGCGTCCGGAGAGGGCGTCCTCGTTCGGCAGGCCGAGCTTGCGGTGCTGCGAGCCGGTGGCGACGATGACGGCCTTCGCCTTGTGCACGGTGCCGGCGGTGTCGGTGACGGTCTTGATCTCGCCGGTCAGGTCGACGGCTACCACGTCGTCCGGGACCAGCTCCGCACCGAAGCGCTCCGACTGGGCACGCATGTTGTCCATGAGCTCGGGGCCCATGATGCCGTCCTGGAAGCCGGGGAAGTTCTCGACATCGGTGGTGTTCATCAGCGCACCGCCGGCGGTGACAGCTCCCTCGAACACCAGCGGCTTCAGCGACGCACGGGCGGTGTAGAGAGCCGCCGTATAGCCGGCGGGCCCCGAGCCGATGATGATCACGTTACGGACGTCGCTCACGGCTTGATTCCTCGTCTCTGGTCAGCGTCGGTCGACCGGGGGAGCTTCTTGCGAACCTCTCACCCCACCCAACGGATCCTAAGGGGCGGGCATTCCCGCTGTGCCCGGGCACACGGATACACCCCCCGGCTGACAGGGGTGGGCCACACCGTAGGGGACATCACGCAGGGGGCGCGGACCGGGCGGCGATCGTCAGCGCGTGTAGGAGTGCTGCAGCAGAACCTTCGCCGTGGTGGACGAGGAGGGGTTGCTCACACACGTCGACTCGACGAGGTACGCGATCACCCGGGTGTCGTCCGACGTGTCGGGAAGCACGACGAGCAGCGCGTCCTCTCCCCTGTAGACACCGGGCTCTGCGGCGAGGGCGGCATCATCCCGGCCGATGCCCTCGCGGACGCACTCCGGCACCGAGGGCGCTTTCAGAACCCGGGGATTCGCCGCGTCCGCCTCCGATTCCAGGCCGAAGGTCCGCGGGGAGGCGGAATCCTTGCCCGTCTCCTGGTTGCGGGCCAGGAGGTCGGTGACCTGCTTTTCGAGCTTCTCCTCGGAGAAGGTGTCCGAGGCAGTCGTCCGGCGCGCGTCGTCGGGCCCAGCGTCGTCCTTCAAGGACGACAGCACCACGGTTCCGAGTCCCAGCGCCGCGACGGTGAACACGGTCCCCAGGACGGCGATCCGCCGGCGCCCGCTCCGCAGGCGGCCCTTACGGCCCGGCCCCGTGGTGGAGGGGCGAGGACGTCCGGACGGCCGGTCCGAGGGCATCGATGTTTCACGTGAAACATGCGAGGGATCCGCGTCGGACGGTGCGGGAGACGCGGCCGGGTCTTCCTCGGCGGTCCCGGGAGCGGGGGTGGTGGCGTGCAGCAGGGCTTCCGCGGCCAGGGCCGCGTCGATCCGCCCCGCCACCTCGGCGGGCATGCGGGGCGGTCCCGGTACGGCGCCGAGGAGGCCCCGGATCTCCTCGAGTGAGGCATGGACATCGGCGCAGAGTTCGCACGCGTCCAGATGCCGGCGTACCTCTGTGCTCCGGGCCGTCGGGAGGAGTCCCTCGGTGAGGTCGGAGATCTCCGCGACGTCCGGGTGCTCCGCCATGTCATTCGTCGACGTCACGCTCGCCCACCTCCGCCCTTCGCTGCAGCCGGGTCATTCGATCCTGTGTCCTGCGGGTCCGGTCGCCGATGACCCGCTGCAGGTGGGACGGACGTCCCGGGCTTCCGGTTCCGTGTCTCTCCCGTCCGGGGCTCACCGGTGCCGTCCGGCCGTAGGTGGGTGAGGAGGGGCAGGAGTCTGGCTCTGCCCCGGGCGCAGCGGCTCTTCACGGTGCCGGTGGGCACATCGAGGATGCGGGCGGCTTCCGCGACCGGGTAACCCTGCATGTCCACGAGGACGAGCGCGGCACGCTGATCGGGCGGGAGGGTGCCCATCGCCTCGATGAGCTGGCGGTGCAGATCATTGCGTTCGGCGGGCCCCGCGGCGGACTCGTGGGGCTCGAGGAGCTGGTCCAGGCGCTCAGGGTCGTCGACCGGTGCGGTCTTGCGGGAGGCGGCCTTCCGGGCACGGTCCAGACAGGCGTTCACCGTGATCCGGTGCAGCCACGTCGTGACGGCCGACTGGCCCCGGAAGGTGTGGGCGGCCCGGTAGGCGGAGACGAGGGCGTCCTGCACGGCGTCAGCGGCTTCCTCGCGGTCGCCCAGCGTGCGCAGGGCCACCGCCCAGAGCCGGTCGCGGTGCCGGCGCACGAGCTCGCCGAAGGCATCCGGGTCGCCCTTCACATGGAGCGTGAGCAGCTCCTGGTCACTCGCCCCTTCGAACGCGGCGCCGTCCGCCATCGGCCGTCCTCCCCTGGTCGCAGAAGGCCTAGCTGCTGACCTTGACGTCCACGACACGGCCACGGAAGGTGCCGTCATTCGTCGGCGGCAGCTCGGTCAGCCACACCAGAACGTACCGGGACTCGACCGCCTTCTTGGGCTCGAGGGTCACCGCGGAGCCGGATCCCTCGGCGACCTTGGAGTAGCCGTCGAAGGAGGTGGGCCGGGTGTCACCGGAAGCGGCGCGCAGTTCGACCGAGGTGTCCCCCACGAAGGAGACGGTGACCTTCCCGACGTTCTGGCTCTTGCCGAGATCGAGGATGACACCGACACCGGGCTTCAGCCGTCCGAAGTCCGCGCTCAGGTAGTAGTCCGTCTGCCAGTACGTGTCGGGCGCGCTGTCGTACACCTTGCCCACGTCGCCCGGCTTCTCGGAGCCGTCGCTGCCGAACGGGTCGAAGTCCTTCGCTCCCTGGATCGCTATCGGCTTGCTGACGGGCTTCTTCGGGCTCTTGTCGTCGCCCTCCGTGGTCTGGGTCTTGTTGGTGTCGTCCGCCTTACCCCCCTGCTCCATGAGGGCGTCCGCGAGCTGCCAACTGCCCAGGCCCAGCGCGGCGATCAGCAGGCCCGAGACGGCCCACTTGAGCGCCTTGCCCGTGCGGCTCTGCAGCGGGGGCGGCGGAACCGGCGTCGGCTGGGTGACACCGGGACGCGGCGCCGGCCGGCCGTAGCTGCCCTGCTGGTACGTGGTGCGCTGGAAGTCGGGCGGGGCGGTGAACGCCGGCTCCGGCGGGCGGATGCGGGGCATCTCGCCGATCGCCTTCACCAGTTCCTCCGGTGTGGTGCACGGCGATTCGTGGCGGGAGGCGGTGGCGCCGTCGTTGGCGAGCGCGCGCATGGCCAGCTCGGACAGACCGCGGTGCACACCGGCCCGCACCTGGTCGGGCGGGATCAGACCGATGTCCTTGGGCAGGCCCGACATGCCGTAGGCGTCGCTCTCGTACGGCCAGCGCTGGGTGAGCGCCGCGTAGAGGAGGGCGCCGATGGACTCGGTGTCGGTGCGCTGCGGGGTGTCGGAGCTGATGCCGCGCAGGGCCGCGTTCACGGCGAGGCCGCGGATGCGCCACTGGCCGGTCGAGGTACGCAGCACCGCGTTGGGGTTGAGCCGCAGATGGGCGAGGCCCTCGCGGTGCGCGGCGGCCATGGCGGCGGAGATCTGACTGACCATCTGGTAGGCGTCGTACACCTCCAGCGGACCGGCCGCCAGCAGCGTGGTCAGCTCGGTGGCGTCGGGAAGCCACTCGTGGACGACATAGACGAGGTCGTTCTCCTCGACGGCATCCAGCACCTGCACGAAGCGCGGGTCCCCCAGCAGGGCGGAGGAACGGGCCGCGGCCAGCACGGAGCGGGCACGGGAGTGATCGGCGGGCAGGACGTGCACCCCGACGGCGCGGCGGAGCATCTCGTCCACGGCACGCCAACTGCTGAATCCGTCCAGACGGGTGACGCACTCTTCGAGGCGGTAGCGTCTGGCGAGCTTGTGGCCGCTGTGCAGTTCGGGCGGCGACGTCTTACCGGAGCCCTCGGCCCCGGTGCTCTCCTGTGCCTCGTCGCTGTCCGTGTCCCGCTCCCGGTTCTTGGCCACCCCGTCGGCCGTGGACTGGTCCGCCTGTGCGGTCAGCGGCTGCTCGCCGCTGTTGTCTGCCACGTCGACGGCAGCTGTGCTCCGTTCCGCCACCGTCGTTCCCTGCCTCCCCATCCATTGCGCGTCGGCCGGCGTCCGTCGCGCGCCGTCCGACGCCGAAACCAATTGTGCCCACAGTCCGCCGCTATGCACGACACACAAGGGCCGTTGATGGTTGTGCGCCTACCCCCCGACTCAGCGTCCCAGGCGTCCGCGCACCATACCCACCAGAGAGTTCACCTCATCAATACGCATGCGGCGGGCCGCCACGTAGAAGATGCCGAGCAGAACTGCCCCTCCGCCGAGCAGCGCGGCGAACGAGCCCAGGACCCCCTGGCCCAAAGACTGACTGATTCCGTAGCAGGCCGCGCCGCTGAGCAGGGCGGCCGGCACGGAGGCGATGCACAGCCGTGCGTACGTCCGCAGCACCCGGGCGCCGTCCAGATCCCCGCCCAGCCGCTGGCGCAGCCGCTGCCACGCGACGCCCACACCGATCACGTAGGCCAGGCCGTAGGAGGCGGCCATGCCGACCACGGCCCAGCGGGGCGGGAGCAGCAAGAAGCAGATGCCCGAGGCGATGGCGTTGCCCGCGGCCACGATGACCGTGTTGTAGAAGGGGGTACGGGTGTCCTCGTAGGCGTAGAAGGCCCTCAGGACGACGTATTGCACCGAATAGGGGATCAGGCCGAGGCCGAAGGCCATCAGCATGTAGCCCATGTTGGTGGCGGCGCCGGTACCCGAGGAGCCGAACATCAGCGTGCACATCGGGATGCCGAGGGCGACGAAGCCGAAGGCGACCGGCACGATGGCGACGGCCGTGGTGCGCAGGCCCTGGGAGATGTCGTCGCGGACGGCGCCGGGGTCGTCGTCGGCCGCCGAGCGCGAGATGCGGGGCAGGAGCGCGGCCATCAGGGAGACGGTGATGATGGCCTGGGGCAGGCCCCAGATCAGCTGGGCGTTGGAGTAGGCGCTGAAGCCGGTGCCGGCGATGTTCGTGTCCTTGACCGACGCGGTGGCCAGCTGGGAGACGACCAGGGCGCCCGCCTGGTTGGCGAGGACGAAGAGGATGGTCCACTTGGCGAGCATGGCGGCCTTGCCGAGCCCGTGGCCCTTCCAATCGAAGCGCAGGCGGATACGGAAGCCGGTCTCACGCAGATACGGCACCATCGCCAGGGCCTGGACGACGAGCCCGAGCAGGACGCCGACGCCGAGCAGCCGCAGCCCCTCCGGCGGGATGTTGGTGACCTTCATGTTCGAGTCCGCGGCGGTGCCGTAGACCCAGATGAACGTGCCGAGGGTGACGATGATGACGATGTTGTTCAGGACCGGGGTCCACATCATCGCGCCGAACCGGCCGCGGGCGTTGAGGATCTGACCCATCACCACGTGAATGCCCATGAAGAAGATCGAGGGCAGGAAGAAGCGGGTGAAGGTGACGGCGACGTCGTTGGCCGCGGGGTCATTGGCGACGGGTACCGACAGCGCGCGCACCAGGAGCGGGGCGGCGAGCCACGCGAGGGCGGTGAGGGCGGCCAGGGCCACCATGACGAGGGTCAGCAGGCGGTTGGCGTAGGCCTCGCCCCCGTCCTCGTCGTCCTTCATCGCCCGCACCAGCTGCGGCACGAAGACGGAGTTGAGGCCGCCGCCGACGGTCAGGATGTAGATCATCGTCGGCAGCTGGTAGGCGATCTGGAAGGACTCGCCCAGAAGAGCGAGGCCGAGCGCCGAGACGATCATCGCGGAACGGATGAACCCCGTGAGGCGGGAGACCATCGTGCCCGCCGCCATCACGGCGCTCGACTTCAGCAGGCCTCCGGCCCGGCCGCCCTTCTTGGGCGCGGCGGCGGGGGGCGCCTCGGGGGCCGGAGCTTCGGCGGCGGGCGGCGGTGTGGCACCCGCGTAGTGGCCGGGTGTGGGGGACGCGGGCCCCGGCACCGGTGCGGGCGCGTAGTGCTGCCCGCCGCTCACCGGCGCGTGTCCGCCGCCGTGCTGCTGAGGGTAGGCACCGTCGTGCTGCTGGGAGTACCCACCGCCGTGCTGCGGCGGGTACCCACCGCCCTGCTGGGGCGGGTAACCGGTGCCCTGCTGCTGGTCCGGGAAGGCTCCGCTCTGCTGTTGGTCGCGGAAGAGGTGCGCGAAGGCGTCCGGTTCGTGGCGCTCGTCGCCGGCCTGGCCGACCAGGTCGTCCACGCCCACGAACTGCGTCGTACGCGGGTCGTCGCCGTACGGCAGGTACTGCGTGGGGCCGTCCGGCTCGGGTGCGGGCGTTCTCGCCCACACCCGCGGGTCGGGGGCGTACGGCGACTGGGGCGGCTGCCCGTACAGCGGCTGCTGAGGGGGGTGGGCGCCCGGCGGGGGCGGCGGGTGCGCGGCGCGGTCGTACAGCGCCTCACCGACCGGGTCCTGGGCGGCGATGTCCTGCGCGCGGTAGGGATCCTGATCGTAGGCGTCCTGGACGTACGGGTCCGGGGGCGGCTGCGGCACCTGGCCGTGCCCGGGCGGCGGACCCTGTGAGGGGTCCGACTCGGGGTGGCCCGAGTTGCCCGCGGCATGGCCGCGGTCACCGTCGTACGGCGCGTTCATGGCTACCCCACCTCATCGTCCCGGGCCGACGGCCACGACTTCCTCAACGGTCCACTCTCTCACCCGGGCCGGACGGGTCGGCGCTTTCCGGTGCGGTGTCCGGCGCCGGGTCACTCGGCTGCTCGGGGTCCTCTTTCCGCGAGCCCGTCGCGGGCTCCTGGGGGAGACGCGTCTCGCGTGCCGCGGGGTTCTGCGGGCCCTCGGCGTCCTCGTCCGCCTCGGACTCCGGGTCCTGCTCCTCGGCATCCCGGGCCGCGGCACGCTTGCGCTGGGTGTACATGCGGAAGCCCGCGAGAACGAGGAGCAGCACGCCGCCGCCGATGACCAGCATCACCGTCGCGGTGATCTCGGTGACCTTGACGTCGAAGGTGACCGGAGCCCCGTACTTCTGGCCGTCCTGCGTGTACAGCTGGGCGACCACGGTGGCCCGGCCGTTGGCATTGGCCGACGTGGTGAACTTCACCGACTGGCTGTGGCCGCCGGAGACGGCGACGGGCTGCTCCTCGTAGGCGTCACCGCCGATCTCCAGGCGTGTCGGGTTGGTGGAGGTGAGCCGCAGCACCAAGTGCTCGACACCCTGCACCAGGTTGTTCTGGACCGTCACGGGGATCGTGGCGCTCCGGCCGGAAAGCTTCGTCTCCGACTTGTCGATGAGCCGCACCTGTCCGATGAGCTCGTCCAGATAGGCCTCGACACCGCTTCGGTGGATCGCCGCCTCGGACTCCCGGCCCCGCCACGAGACGGACATGCCGCGGTTCAGGGCGCGTCCGAACGGGGTCACCACCCGGGACTGGTCGGTGAGGATCACCTTGAACTTGTCGAGCTTGTTCTGGGTCCGGGCGATCTGCTCGAAGGTCGTCTTCGGAAGCTCCCGCTTGCGCAGCGACGAGGGGTAGGAGGAGGCCGCGGGGACCTTGGTGGCGGCAGCGGGGTCCGGCTTGGCCTTGGCGGCCGCCGTGAGGTTCTGGGACTGCGACCAGGTGCCGTCCTGGAGGATCGCGAAGGCCTCGGCCATCGTCTGCGCCTGGCTCGCGGACGGCGTGCGCTGCGGTGCGACGACGACGCTGCGCTGCCGGTCGGTCTGCAGGCCGAGGGTCAGGCTCTGGGCCAGGAACCGCTGCACCGCGAGCGTCGAGGTGGAGGCCTTGGTCATGTCGCCCTGGAACGCCGTGGACAGGCGTGCGTCGGAGACGACGGCCGTGGTGCCGCCCCCGATGGGACGGGGCGCGGTGGGCGTGTACGTCAGGCCGCGCTCCTCGAAGGTGTCGCTGCGGGCGATCACCTTGTCCGCTCCGGCGGACGTGGCGACCCTGACCACCGAGGGGTCGACGGCGCCGTTGACGGGCCAGGCGAAGTCCGTGGTGGGTTTCACGTGGAGGATCGACTCGACGGTGCTGGAGGCGACCTCGGTGGCTTCCTTGAGGTGGCTCAGCGACCCGGTGACGGACGTGCCGTTGTGGGCGAGGGAGGCCAGGTCGGGGTCGCCGAACGGCAGCGCGACGACTTCCTTGTCCGCCACCGCCTCCTGCAGCTCGGTGAGCCATCTCTTGGCGACGTCCTGCTGGCCTCCGACGAGGTTGTCCTCGCCCTCACCGGGGATCTCGTAGCGGCCGGTCATCGCCTCGACGGTCGCGAGCAGGTCCGGGTCGATCACCCAGGTGACGTCCAGGTCCTTGCCGAGCGCCACCATCCGGTCCAGCCGGCCGCCGGGGGAGATCTCCTCGGCCAGGTCGTCGTCGTGGAGGACCGGCGTCTGCTGCTCGTCCGATCGTGTCTCCGCCGTCATGTGGACGGTGGAGATCAGCGGCCACATGAACGTCGTCTTCGCCTTCGTACCGACGTTCTCGGGCTGCCACGGGAGGAAGGTGCGCTGGATACCGAGCGTCTGCTCCCACGGCTGGGCCGAGGTCTCCCCGGCGAGTGAGACGGCCAGCTGGTAGACGCCGTCCTGCCCCAGATTGAGCTCGTCCACCGGTACCGAGAGGGTGAAGGGCCGCGGGACACCCGGGGCGAGCTCGGAGAACTTCTCGGAGAACTTGTCGTCGATCTCCGCGCCGACGATGCTCTGGACGTCGTCGCCGTTCTTGGCGACGGAGTCGATCGCCGACCGGGTGTTGAGCAGCGGCCCGAGGCGCAGGCCCACATGGGCGTCCGTGACGGGCTGCCTGCCCTTGTTGGTCACCGTTCCGGACACGGTCAGGGTGTCGCCGTCGGTCGGTGCGCCGGGGGTCAGGGAGTCGACCGACACGGCGACCGAGCCCGCGCCGGCGGGGGCCTGCGACGCCTCAGGGGCGGCGGCGTCCGCGGGGGCGGCGGCCGGCAGCTGGAGGAGCCCGGCCAGGAGCGGCGCTCCGGTGAGCAGGGCTCCGGTGCGCCGCAGCCAGCGGCGGGCAGGTGAGGGACTCGTCCCCTGGAAGTCTGCCGCCTCGGCCACGCGCTCGCCCGTCCCTCGTCGTCGTCAGTGGTCGTCGGAATGTGCGTCCACGCATGGTAACGATGCGCGCTGAGGGGAAGTGCCGCGGTCCGGCGCGCAAGATCGGGGGACGTGGGCCTTGTCCGAGTATCGCCGGGGGTGTCCGCGTGCGCGTAATGGAGGCGCTGCCGGCCGTTCGGGACACGTACCCTCTTCTGTTGTGCCGAACGCCAAAGAAGAAACCAGTGCCCTGAGCCAGGCGCAGGACCGCGCCGTGAACGAGCTGCTCCGGGTCGCCCCGGTCGCCGACGACCTTGCCCGCCGTTTTCAGGAGGCCGGGTTCTCTCTCGCCCTGGTCGGCGGGTCGGTGCGGGATGCGCTGCTCGGCCGTCTCGGCAATGACCTGGACTTCACCACGGACGCCCGTCCGCAGGACGTGCTGAAGATCGTGCGGCCCTGGGCGGACGCCGTGTGGGAGGTCGGGATCGCCTTCGGCACGGTGGGCGCGCAGAAGAACGCGCGTGTGGGAGGCGTCGACCGGAGCTTCCAGATCGAGGTGACCACGTACCGGTCGGAGGCGTACGACCGCACCTCGCGCAAGCCGGAGGTGTCGTACGGCGACTCCATCGAGGAGGATCTCGTCCGCCGTGATTTCACGGTGAACGCGATGGCCGTCGCCCTGCCGGAGAAGCGGTTCATCGATCCGCACGGCGGCCTCGGCGATCTCTCGGCGCGTCTGCTGCGCACTCCGGGCACGCCCGAGGAGTCGTTCTCGGACGACCCGCTGCGGATGATGCGGGCCGCCCGGTTCTCGGCCCAGCTCGACTTCGAGGTGGCACCCGAGGTCGTCACGGCGATGAAGGAGATGGCCGGACGGATCGAGATCGTGTCCGCCGAGCGGGTACGGGACGAGCTGAACAAGCTGATCCTGTCCGCGCACCCCCGCAAGGGACTGTCCCTGCTCGTGGACACCGGCATCGCCGAGTACGTCCTGCCCGAACTGCCGGCCTTGCACCTGGAGCGGGACGAGCACCACCGCCACAAGGACGTCTACGAGCACACGCTGATCGTTCTGGAGCAGGCGATGGCACTGGAGGAGGACGGTCCCGACCTGACTCTCCGGCTGGCCGCCCTGCTGCACGACATCGGCAAGCCCCGCACGCGCCGTTTCGAGAAGGACGGCCGTGTCTCCTTCCACCACCATGAAGTGGTGGGGGCCAAGATGGCGAAGAAGCGCCTGACGGCGCTGAAGTACTCCAATGAGCTGGTGAAGGACGTATCGCGTCTCGTGGAGCTCCATCTGCGGTTCCACGGCTATGGCACGGGAGAGTGGACGGACTCCGCCGTCCGTCGCTACGTGCGCGACGCCGGACCGCTCCTCGAACGGCTGCACAAGCTGACCCGCTCGGACTGCACCACGCGCAACCGGCGCAAGGCCGCCGCGCTCTCCCGGGCCTACGACGGGCTGGAGGAGCGGATCGCGCAGCTTCAGGAGCAGGAGGAGCTGGACGCCATCCGTCCGGACCTCGACGGCAACGAGATCATGGAAATTCTCGGCATCAAGCCGGGTCCCGCCGTCGGCCGGGCCTACAAGCACATGCTGGAGCTCCGGCTGGAGAACGGTCCGATGGAGCACGATGAAGCGGTGGCGGCGCTCAAGGAATGGTGGGCCGCGCAGGGCTGAAGCGCGAAACGGGGTCATGTTTCACGTGAAACATGACCCTACTGAGATGACGAGGGCGGTGTTTCACGTGAAACACCGCCCTTCGACGTCCGGTCCTACTTGTCCTTCAGGCAGAGCAGGAAGCTGTCGCTGCCGTTGGTCTCGGTGTACACGTACTCGAAGTCCTTGGCCTCCGCCTCGCACTTGCTCTGAGCGGTGATGCCGGAGAAGTTGCCCTCTATCTTGGCCAGCACCGTGTACTGGGCCTTGGAGTCGCTGCAGTCGACGACCTCGAGGTCCGGGTTGTTGTTGTCCGAGTTGCCACGGTGCATGCAGTCACCGACGGCGGCGGTGTTGGCGTCGTCCCGGCTGGCGAGGTAGCCGCCGATCGCCACGCCGGCGATGATCAGCACGATGACGATGTTCTTGATCGTCTTGAAGCTCAGCTTGCGACCCTGCTGCGGCGGAACGGGGGCACCCGGCTGCGGGAAGCCCGGCTGGCCGGCCTGGGGCGGGTAGGGGGCCTGGCCCTGGGGCTGGCCGTAGGGCTGCTGCTGACCCTGTGCGAACGGGTTGCCCTGGGGCGGCGGAGTGGTCACTTGGGAGTCCCCCTAGAACATAGATGTCTGGCGCGAAAGCTGCGCCGATAAGATGCACGTAAGCTACCGGCCCGCGCTGACAACTTCGTAGCCCTCTAAGGCTCTGTGGCGCTGATGTGACACTTACTGGCGCACAAAACGCCCCAAAGTCACAGCTACTGCTGCGTAGATAACGGCGATCGTTACGACCAGCGGGACCGACCGGCCGTCCGGCGGAAGCATCAGCGCTGCCACCGCGGCGGCGCCGACGAAGGCCACGTTGAACAGGACGTCGTACAGCGAGAAGATCCGGCCGCGGAAACCGTCCTCGATGACGGCCTGGACGATGGTGTCCGTGGCGATCTTGGAGCCCTGAGTGGTCAGTCCCAGGACGAAGGCCCCGGCCAGGAGCGGACCGGTGGCGAACGGCAGTCCGAACGCGGGTACCAGCACCGCCGCCGACGCGGCGCACACCACCATCCAGCCGCCGGGACCGAGCCGCCCGGCGGCCCAGGGCGTCAGGACGGCCGCCGCGAAGAATCCGGCGCCCGAGGCCCCCAAGGCCAGCCCCAGCAGGGCTAGTCCGTCGTCGGTGGTCGAGGTCAGCGCGTACCGGCACAGCATCAGCAGCAGGACGAGCATGGCGCCGTAGCAGAACCGCATCAGGGACATCGCCGTCAGCGCCCAGGCCGCCTCCCGGCGCGAGGGTGCGGCGAGATGGCGCAGCCCCGCCCTCAGATCGCGGACGGCCCCGGCGAGTGCCGTGGAGAGGCGGGGGCGCAGCAACGCGGGTTCGGGGCCGAGCAGTTCCCTGGCGATCCGCAACGAGGCCAGGGCCGCGACCAGATACAGCACGGCGCCCACGAGCACCACCGCCGCGTCGGAGTCGGCGACGACCAGACGGACGGCGAAGGCGAGGCCGCCGCCCGCAGTCGCGGCGAGCGTCCCCGCGGTCGGGGACAGGGAGTTGGCGATGACCAGTCGTTCGCCGTCCACCACGCGCGGCAGCGCGGCGGAGAGCCCCGCGAGGACGAAGCGGTTGACGCCGGTGACACACAGGGCGGAGACGAAGAGGAGCCAGTCCGGCACCCGGCCGAGGACGAGGAGCGCGGTCACGGCCGCCATCAGGGCGCGCAGCAGATTGCCGTAGAGAAAGACCTGGCGGCGGCGCCAGCGGTCCAGCAGGATCCCGGCGAAGGGCCCGACCAGGGAGTACGGCAGGAGCAGGACCGCCATCGCGGAGGCGATCGCCGCGGCCGAGGTCTGCCGCTCCGGTGAGAAGACCACGTACGAGGCGAGCGCGACCTGGAAGACGCCGTCGGCGCCCTGGGAGAGCAGCCGGACGGCGAGCAGGCGCCGGAAGCCCTGGAAGCGCAGCAGAACGCGCAGGTCACGGACGACGGCCATGGGGCACAGCCTCACATATGACGAGGGTCTCCGGGACATACGACCCGGAGACCCTCAACTGCCCACAGCGGGAGGTCTCAGCGCTCGACCTCGCCCTTGATGAACTTCTCGACGTTCTCGCGGGCCTGGTCGTCGAAGTACTGCACCGGCGGGGACTTCATGAAGTACGAGGACGCCGACAGGATCGGGCCGCCGATGCCCCGGTCCTTGGCGATCTTCGCGGCGCGCAGGGCGTCGATGATGACACCGGCGGAGTTCGGGGAGTCCCAGACCTCGAGCTTGTACTCCAGGTTCAGCGGGACGTCACCGAAGGCGCGGCCCTCGAGGCGGACGTAGGCCCACTTGCGGTCGTCCAGCCAGGCGACGTAGTCGGACGGGCCGATGTGGACGTTCTTCTCGCCGAGCTCCCGGTCGGGGATCTGCGAGGTGACGGCCTGCGTCTTGGAGATCTTCTTGGACTCGAGGCGGTCGCGCTCGAGCATGTTCTTGAAGTCCATGTTGCCGCCGACGTTCAGCTGCATCGTGCGGTCCAGGATGACACCCCGGTCCTCGAACAGCTTCGCCATCACGCGGTGCGTGATGGTGGCGCCGACCTGGGACTTGATGTCGTCACCGACGATCGGGACGCCCGCCTCGGTGAACTTGTCCGCCCACTCCTTGGTGCCGGCGATGAAGACCGGGAGGGCGTTGACGAAGGCGACCTTGGCGTCGATGGCGCACTGGGCGTAGAACTTCGCCGCGTCCTCGGAGCCGACGGGCAGGTAGCAGACGAGGACATCGACCTGCTTGTCCTTGAGGACCTGGACGACGTCGACCGGTTCCTCGGCGGCCTCCTCGATGGTCTCGCGGTAGTACTTACCGAGTCCGTCGAGGGTGTGGCCGCGCTGGACCGTCACACCGGTGCTGGGCACGTCGCAGATCTTGATGGTGTTGTTCTCGGAGGCGCCGATGGCGTCCGCGAGGTCGAGGCCGACCTTCTTGGCGTCCACGTCGAAGGCGGCGACGAACTCGACGTCGCCGACGTGGTAGTCGCCGAACTGGACGTGCAT
Organism: Streptomyces speibonae; assembly: GCF_984686075.1. Lineage (NCBI taxonomy): Bacteria > Bacillati > Actinomycetota > Actinomycetes > Kitasatosporales > Streptomycetaceae > Streptomyces > Streptomyces speibonae. The sequence continues at coordinate 4,182,104 of NZ_OZ480260.1, forward strand.
CAGGCCCGGCACCTTGGACGCCGCGTCGGCGTCCTTGTAGTACTCGACTCCCTGTACCAGCGAGGCGGCGCAGTTGCCCACGCCGACGATGGCTACGCGAACCGAACCCATTCCGGTTGCTCCCTGTGTGTACGAGTGAGGCCCTGAGCGGGTCTCACATGGCGGTGTCGTCGGGCGTATCCGGGCGGGGGTCGTCCCCCGCCCGGGGCAGGCCGCCCGGCGCTCCAGATGTGGTGTCCTGCTGAGCGGGTCCCCCGGTGGCGGACCCCTTCAGGTCCCGCCCGGCCCGCTCGCTCTCGATGAGCTCGTTCAGCCAGCGCACTTCGCGCTCCACGGACTCCATCCCGTGGCGCTGGAGCTCGAGGGTGTAGTCGTCGAGGCGCTCCCGGGTCCGGGCCAGGGAGGCGCGCATCTTCTCGAGGCGCTCCTCCAGCCGGCTGCGGCGGCCTTCGAGCACGCGCATGCGTACGTCGCGTGACGTCTGCCCGAAGAAGGCGAACCGCGCGGCGAAGGTCTCGTCCTCGTACGCGTCCGGCCCCGTCTGGGAGAGCAGCTGCTCGAAGTGCTCCTTACCCTCCGCCGTCAACCGATAGACGATCTTGGCGCGCCGCCCCGTGAGGGGAGCGGCGAGGGCGTCCTCGGTGGTGTTCCCCGGCTCCTCGATCAACCAGCCGTTGGCGACCAGCGTCTTGAGGCAGGGGTAAAGCGTCCCGTAGCTGAACGCACGGAACACACCCAGTGACGTATTGAGTCGTTTGCGCAGCTCATAGCCGTGCATCGGAGATTCGCGGAGCAGGCCGAGTACGGCGAACTCGAGGATCCCGGAACGCCGGCTCATCGTCGCCTCCCCTCTCCCGCGGTCATGCCGTGACGGTCTTCCTGTACGGCTCGTCGCCGTCCTTATGTCGAGCTGATGTATCGACTCGATACATCACGACGATAGAACGGCCACCCGGGAGGGACAAGAGGGAAGAGAGTGAGCGGGGTCACATCACTGATTCGTTGCGAGCAAGTTGCCACATTTGAGGTGAACTTCTGTGCTCGGCGGGTTTTGACGGTGCGTAGTCTGTGCGCCATGCACACCACCGGGAACCAAGTGACGCCCGGGGGCGTCCCCGTCCCCGGTGCAGTACGGGTGAATGCGGAAAGCGTCATATCCGTACTTCGGGGGGACCGGAAACCAGCCGCCGTTTCCAGGCGCGCAAAGGTGCGCCTGCCCGAGGAGTAGTCGTTCGATGAGCGAGCACCGTCGCAAACCGCCGCAGCCGCAGGGAGGCGGACGTGCCGCGGCCCGACGCGGCCAGTCCGGCTCGTCCTCCGGCCGCCGCGCGGCACCGCGAGGCGCCACCGGATCTCCGTCCGATGCCTATGGGGCGGGTTCCCGCGGCTCGGGTGGTGACCGTACACACGGGGGCCGCGCCGAGGCGCGGCGCGCGGCTCAGCGGGGAGCAGCCCGCCGAGCCGGGTCCGCCGCGGCCGGCCGCGGAAGAGGACGCGCGGCCCCTCCCGGAAAGAAGCGGATCATCGACTATCCGCGCTTCGACAGGGATGGCTGGCGTCGCTGGGTGCCGTCCTGGAAGCTCGTGTCCGGCCTGTTCCTCGCCTTCTTCGGCAGCCTGGTCGCCGTGGCGGGCATCGGGTACGCGATGGTGAGCGTTCCCAGTGAGGGAAAGGCCATGGCGTTGTCCGAGAACAACGTCTACTACTGGGCCAACGGTGATCAGATGGTCGCCACCGGAGCCGGCCAGAACCGGCAGAACGTGACGATCGACCGCATCCCCGAAGCCATGCAGTGGGCGGTGATCTCGGCCGAGAACAAGAGCTTCTACGACGACTCGGGCATCGACCCCAGGGGTATCGCCCGGGCGCTCACCAACATGGCCACCGGTGGTGACACCCAGGGCGGCTCGACGATCACCCAGCAGTTCGTGAAGAACACCTACCTGACCCAGGAGCAGACGCTCTCCCGGAAGTTCAAGGAGATGTTCATCTCGATCAAGGTGGGCACGCAGCTCTCCAAGGACGACATCCTCCAGGGCTACCTGAACACCTCGTACTACGGCCGTGGCGCCTACGGCATCCAGGCCGCCGCCCAGACCTACTACGGCAAGGACGCGGTCGACCTCAACGCGAGCGAGTGCGCCTTCCTCGCCGCGGTGCTCAAGGGCCCGACGTACTACGACCCGGCGGGCAACCAGAACCTCGACAGCACCGCGACGCCGCAGGCCAACCGCGAGCGCTCCGAGGAGCGCTGGGGCTGGATCCTCGAGCAGATGCACGACGACGGGCACCTCTCCGACGCCGAGTACCAGAAGGCGACCGCGAAGTACCCCATGCCGCAGGGCCGCAAGGCCGCCAAGGGCATGACCGGCCAGGTCAGCTACCTCGTCGACACGGCGAAGCGGTACGTCCTGAAGAACACCGACATCACGGAGGCGCAGTTCGACCAGGGCGGTTACCAGATCTACACGACCTTCGAGAAGGACAAGGTCGACGCGCTGGCCCAGGCGGTCAAGAAGGTCGAGAAGGAATACATCGACCCGAAGAAGCGCAAGCAGGACGAGCACGTCCAGTTCGGCGCGGCGTCGGTGCGGCCCAACGACGGGGCGATCGTGGCCCTCTACGGTGGTGCCGGCTTCGAGAACGGCCACTTCAACAACAACGCGGACACCTCGGGTGTCCCCGTCGGTTCGACGTGGAAGCCGTTCGTGCTGGCCGCCGCGATGCAGCACGGTACGTACAAGACGGACGGCGAAGGCGTCTCACCGCAGAGCAAGTACAACGGCGACGACCACCTGAAGATCAGGAACCAGGACGGCTCGTTCGTTCTCAACAAGGACAACACGCCCTTCTTCCAGGAGAACGAGAGCGACCGGAAGTGGGGCTACATCACCCTCAACAAGGCGATGGAGCAGTCCGTCAACACGCCCTTCGTCCAGCTCGGCATGGACGTGGGCATGAAGCACGTGGCGGACGTCGCGCAGCGGTCCGGAATCCTGAAGGAGAGCTTCGCCGGCCTGAACGCGTCGTTCGCCCTGGGTACCTCCACCCCCAGCGCGATCCGCATGGCCGATGGCTACGCGACGTTCGCGGCTTCCGGCAAGCAGGCCGACCCGTACTCGGTGAAGTCCGTCAAGCACAAGGGTTCGGAGCTGCCCGGCTTCGAGAAGCCGCGGATCAAGCAGGCGATGCCCGAGAACGTGGCGAACAACGTCACCAAGACCCTCGAGAACGTGATCGAGAACGGTACCGGCACCCGCGCGCAGGAGCTGGGACGCAGGGCCGCCGGCAAGACGGGTACGACGGACGAGAACAAGTCGGCCTGGTGGGTCGGCTACACCCAGCAGCTCTCGACCTCGGTCGCGATGTTCCGTGAGGACCCCAAGAGTCACAAGCTGCTCTCCATGAACGGCACCGCGGGTATGGACTCCATCCACGGTGGTGACGTCCCCACGCAGGTGTGGACGGAGTACATGAAGGCCGCGCTGAAGGGGAAGGAAGACCCCGGATTCCCCAAGGCGGAGAAGATCGGCAAGATCGCCGACGGGGTCGGCGCGCCCTCCCCGACGCCGACCAAGACGGAGACCGAGGACTCGGCGCCCCCGACGACGGCGCCGCCCACTCAGCCCGAGACCTCGGCGCCGCCGCCGCCCACGCAGGGCGAAACCTGTGCGCCCTTCGACTTCCGTTGCAACGACGACGACGACGAGGACGAGGAGGAGGGTCCGGGCGGCACCGGACCCGGCGGGACGGGCCCCGGCGGTACGGACGGAGGCTCGACCTCCTCTCCGGATCCCACGAACAGTGAGGATCCCGGAAACAGCCGGGGCAACGACAACGGAGGCAACTTCCTCGGAGGCCCGGGCGGCTGATCCCGCCCGACGCCCGGGTTGGGTGTTTCACGTGAAACACGGGCCGCCGTACCCCTCGGGTACGGCGGCCCTCGGCGTATCCCCGGCCTCGTACGGCAGGATGTGCGGCATGCCCAGTGGAGAATCGACGCAAGTGAGCGTCCACGAGCCGGAGCCGGTGCCGCCGACCGAGGAGGACCGGATCGCCGCGGCCGGCAGCGAGCTGATCGGCGGCCCGCTCGGACGGCGTGCCGTGACCGGCAGGTCCTGGTGGACACCGGTGCGGGTGATCGCGCTGGTGGCGATCGGCATGTTCACCCTCGGCCTCGTGCAGAAGGCGCCCTGCTACAACGGCGCCTGGTTCTTCGGCGCCAGCTCCCAGTACACGCACGCCTGCTACTCGGACATTCCCCACCTCTACCAGGGGCGCGGCTTCGCCGACGGGCTGGTGCCCTACTTCGACCAGCTCCCCGGGGACATGCAGTACCTCGAGTACCCGGTCCTGACCGGTGTCTTCATGGAGGTCGCCGCGTGGCTCACGCCCGGCAGCGGCAGCATCCAGGACCAGGAGCAGTGGTACTGGATGGTCAATGCCGGGATGCTGATGGTGTGCGCGGCCGTCATCGCCGTCTGTGTGACCCGCACGCACGCACGGCGGCCCTGGGACGGTCTGCTGGTCGCGCTGGCACCGGCCTTCGCGCTGACCGCGACCATCAACTGGGACCTGCTGGCCGTCGCTCTGACGGCCGCCGCGATGCTGATGTGGTCGCGAGGGCGTTCCCTCGCCTTCGGCGTCCTCCTGGGCCTGGCGACGGCCGCCAAGCTCTATCCCGTACTACTGCTGGGACCGCTCCTGGTGCTGTGCTGGCGCGCGGGCCGGTGGCGGCAGTACGGCACGGCCCTCGCGGGCGCGGCCGTCGCGTGGCTCGTCGTGAACGTGCCCGTGATGCTGTTCGCCTTCGACGGCTGGTCGAAGTTCTACACGTTCAGCCAGGAGCGGGGCGTCGACTTCGGGTCCTTCTGGCTGATCCTGGCGCAGAACTCGGACGACCCGGTGAGCACCGACACGGTCAACACGCTCGCCACCGTGCTGATGCTGTTGTCCTGTGCGGGTGTCGCGGCACTCGCGCTCACCGCTCCCCGCCGTCCCCGCTTCGCCCAGCTCGCCTTTCTGATCGTCGCGGCGTTCATCCTCACCAACAAGGTCTACTCGCCGCAGTACGTCCTGTGGCTGGTGCCGCTCGCCGCCCTGGCCCGGCCGAAGTGGCGGGACTTCCTCGTCTGGCAGGCCTGCGAAGTGGCGTACTTCCTGGGCATCTGGATGTATCTCGCCTACACGACCAGCGGCGACGCCCACAAAGGTCTGCCCACCGACGGCTACCACTGGGCCATCGGCATTCATCTGCTGGGGACGCTCTACCTGTGCGTCATGGTCGTGCGCGACATCCTGATGCCGGAGCGGGATCCCGTGCGCCGGTCCGGGGACGACGACCCCTCGGGCGGTGTGCTCGACGGGGCCGAGGACGTCTTCGTGTTCGGGCCCGCGGCCCGGCCCGCCCGGCACGCGGCCCACTTCGAGGGCCCTCGGGTCGAGTGGGGCAGGTCGGGGGCCACCGGGTAGTTCGCTCTGAGCGAACTACCCTCACCAGGGGCCTGGTTCACACGGCGAAGGCCGGGCACGGGAGCCCCGTGCCCGGCCTTCGCCGTCGTGTCAGCGGTCGACGAGACGGTCGAACTGTGTGGTGGTGTGCCGGAGGTGGGCCACCAGTTCCTCGCCGACCTGCGGCTCCGGTGCGTCGGCCGGCACGAACAGGATCGACACCTGCATGTGCGGCGGCTCGGCGAACCAGCGCTGCTTGCCTCCCCAGACGAAGGGGGAAAGGTTGCGGTTGACCGTGGCCAGGCCGGCGCGGGCGACGCCCTTGGCGCGCGGCATGACCCCGTGCAGGGCCTTGGGGGCCTCCAGACCCACCCCGTGCGACGTACCGCCCGCCACGACCACCAGGTAGCCGTCGGAGGCGGCCTTCTGCTGCCGGTAGCCGAACCGGTCCCCCTTGGTGACGCGCGTGACGTCCAGGACCGCGCCGCGGTACTCGGTGGCCTCGTGGTCGCCGAGCCACAGCCGGGTGCCGATCCGGGCACGGAAGCGGGTCTGCGGGAACTGCTGCTGGAGCCGGGCGAGTTCGTCGGCCTTGAGGTGGCTCACGAACATCGTGTGCAGCGGGAGGCGGGCCGCCCGCAGGCGGTCCATCCAGCCGATGACCTCCTCGACGGCGTCCGAGCCGTCGGTACGGTCCAGTGGCAGATGGATGGCGAAGCCCTCCAGCCGGACGTTCTCTATCGCGGCGTGCAGCTGGGGCAGGTCCTGCTCGCTGATGCCGTGCCGCTTCATCGAGGACATCACCTCGATGACCACCCGGGCACCCACCAGGCCGTACACGCCGTCCACCGACGACACCGAGCGGATGACCCGGTCGGGCAGCGGCACCGGCTCCTCGCCGCGCCGGTAGGGAGTCAGCACCAGCAGGTCGCCGCCGAACCAGTCCTTGATCCGTGCGGCCTCGTACGTCGTGCCGACGGCGAGGACGTCGGAGCCCAGCCGGGTGGCCTCCTCGGCGAGGCGCTCGTGGCCGAAGCCGTAGCCGTTGCCCTTGCAGACCGGGACCAGTCCCGGGAACTGCTCCTGCACGTGCTTGTGATGCGCCCGCCAGCGCGCGGTGTCGACGTAGAGCGTGAGCGCCATGGCCGGACCTGGAACCTTTCTCGTGGCTGCGGTGTATCAAAGGTATGGGAGCCAACGAAGCCCGCGGGGCTACGAAGACGAAGACCGTGACGAAGAGCGGCTCAGCGGCGCGACATGTAGATGTCGAGTGCCTTGTGGAGCAGCTTGTTCAGCGGGAAGTCCCACTCGCCGAGGTACTCGGCGGCCTGACCGCCGGTACCCACCTTGAACTGGATCAGGCCGAAGAGGTGGTCGGTCTCGTCCAGAGAGTCCGAGATGCCGCGCAGGTCGTAGACGGTGGCGCCGAGCGCGTAGGCGTCGCGCAGCATCCTCCACTGCATCGCGTTCGAGGGCCGGACCTCGCGGCCGATGTTGTCGGAGGCGCCGTAGGAGTACCAGACATGGCCGCCGACGATCAGCATCGTCGCCGCGGACAGATTCACGCCGTTGTGCCGGGCGAAGTACAGGCGCATGCGGTTGGGGTCCTCGGTGTTGAGGGCCGTCCACATGCGCTGGAAGTACGACAGCGGGCGGGGCCGGAAGTGGTCGCGCACGGCCGTGATCTCGTAGAGCCGCTGCCACTCGGGCAGGTCGTTGTAGCCGCCTTGGACGACCTCGACGCCAGCCTTCTCCGCCTTCTTGATGTTGCGGCGCCAGAGCTGGTTGAAGTTCTTGTGGACCTCTTCCAGGGAGCGGTTGGCCAGCGGCACCTGGTAGACGTAGCGGGGCTGGACGTCACCGAAGCCGGCGCCCCCGTCCTCGCCCTGCTGCCAGCCCATGCGGCGCAGCTTGTCGGCGACCTCGAAGGCGCGGGGCTCGATGAAGTCGGCCTCCAGGTCGCGCAGACGCTTCACGTCCTGGTCCTGGATGCCCTTCTTGATGGTCGCGGCCTCCCAGCGCCGGATGATCACCGGCGGACCCATCTTCACGGAGAAGGCACCCTGCTGCTTCAGGTGCGCGAGCATCGGCTCGATCCACTCCTGAAGGTTCGGCGCGTACCAGTTGATGACCGGACCCTCGGGCAGATAGGCGAGGTAGCGCTTGATCTTGGGCAGCTGCCGGTAGAGGACGAGACCCGCACCGACCATCTCGCCGGTCCGGTCGTCGAACCAGCCGAGGTTCTCCGAGCGCCACTCCGCCTTGACGTCAGCCCAGGCCGGGACCTGCATGTGACTCGCCGACGGCAGGCTCTGGATGTAGGCCAGATGCTGCTCTCGACTGATGGTCCTCAGGGTCAGGCTCATTCGGGGCGCTCCTCGGGCTGGTGTGTCCCCATGGGTCAGGGGCTCCGGCTCTCGCGCGAAGCCTACTGCGCCTTGGGTGCGCCCCGGTTGGGCGCACGGGACCTTCGCCCCGGCCCGGTGCCGGCCGGGGCGAAGGACGCTGTGCGGATGGAGTGGTGTCCGGGGGCGGTCAGGTGATCCCGCCGAAGAGGCCGCCGTGCGCCATGCCCAGGAAGAACCCGACCGCCGACGCACCGAGTCCCAGGATCAGCCCGAAGCGCTCGCGCGTCGTCACCGAGATCCACTGGCCGTAGGCGCCGGTGAGGATTCCCACCAGGCCGGTCCAGGAGCTGAGCAGGTGCAGATGGTGGAACATCGCCGTGACGAAGGACGTGAGGCCCAGTACCAGGGTCACCACGAGCAGGGTGTCCTGGACGGGGTGGGGCTTGCCGTCCGTGGCGAAAAGGCCTCCGACGGTGTTGGGTCGCATTGCCTGTGCCATGGGGCACCTCCTGCGAAAGGCGGCGGATCGTAGCGCCGTACACACCCGATGTGTACAGATTGGGGGTTCTCACGGGCGGATTTCAACCGCACGCCGCTGTGCGGGTACTCTGTACCGTCCGCACCGGTGTCTGTCCGGACAGAGCCAGGCAGGACCTGGAGCCGCCACCCGGCCTCGATTGTCAGTGGCGGCTGTTTTACTGACAGGCATCGTTGCGCAACGCATCACGACCCTCCTGCCACGGAACGACCGTGGCCGCTGAGTCCAAAGGAGGTGGGTTCCACATGCGTCACTACGAGGTGATGGTCATCCTCGACCCCGATCTCGAGGAGCGTGCTGTCTCCCCGCTGATCGAGAACTTCCTTTCTGTCGTCCGTGACGGCGGCGGAAAGGTCGAGAAGGTCGACACCTGGGGCCGTCGTCGTCTCTCGTACGAGATCAAGAAGAAGCCCGAGGGCATCTACTCGGTCATCGACCTGCAGGCCGAGCCTGCGGTCGTCAAGGAGCTCGACCGCCAGATGAACCTGAACGAGTCGGTCCTCAGGACCAAGGTCCTCCGTCCCGAGACCCACTGAGCCCTTCCGCTCAGCCGATCTCGGGATCCGAGTAGCAGCACAAGCAGCCAGCAGCAAACCCGCCGAGAGGTTCCCCATGGCAGGCGAGACCGTCATCACGGTCGTCGGCAATCTTGTCGACGACCCCGAGCTGCGCTTCACCCCGTCCGGTGCGGCCGTCGCGAAGTTCCGTGTCGCGTCGACCCCCCGCACCTTCGACCGTCAGACGAACGAGTGGAAGGACGGCGAGAGCCTGTTCCTGACCTGCTCCGTCTGGCGCCAGGCGGCGGAGAACGTCGCCGAGTCGCTCCAGCGAGGCATGCGCGTGATCGTGCAGGGCCGGCTGAAGCAGCGGTCCTACGAGGACCGTGAGGGCATCAAGCGCACGGTCTACGAGCTGGACGTCGACGAGGTCGGCGCCAGCCTGCGCAATGCCACGGCCAAGGTCACCAAGACCACCGGCCGCGGTGGCCAGGGTGGCTACGGCGGCGGTGGCGGTGGCGGCCAGGGCGGCGGCTGGGGCGGCGGTCCCGGCGGCGGCCAGCAGGGCGGCGGCGCTCCCGCCGACGACCCGTGGGCGACCGGCGGTGGCGCCGGTGGCCAGCAGGGCGGTGGCGGCGGCTGGGGCGGTGGCTCCGGCGGCAGCGGCGGCGGCTACTCGGACGAGCCCCCCTTCTAGGCGGGCCGTACCCACACTTCTTGATCACACAGGAGATACACCATGGCGAAGCCGCCTGTGCGCAAGCCGAAGAAGAAGGTCTGCGCATTCTGCAAGGACAAGGTCACGTACGTGGACTACAAGGACACGAACATGCTGCGGAAGTTCATTTCCGACCGCGGCAAGATCCGTGCCCGCCGCGTGACCGGCAACTGCACGCAGCACCAGCGTGACGTCGCCACGGCCGTGAAGAACAGCCGTGAGATGGCGCTGCTGCCCTACACCTCCACCGCGCGATAAGGGAAGGGTGACCGACTCATGAAGATCATCCTCACCCACGAGGTCTCCGGCCTCGGCGCCGCGGGCGACGTCGTCGACGTCAAGGACGGTTACGCTCGCAACTACCTGATCCCGCGGAAGCTCGCGATCCGCTGGACCAAGGGCGGCGAGAAGGACGTCGAGCAGATCCGTCGTGCTCGCAAGATCCACGAGATCCACACCATCGAGCAGGCCAACCAGGTGAAGGCCCAGCTCGAGGGCGTCAAGGTCCGCCTGGCCGTCCGCTCCGGCGACGCCGGTCGGCTCTTCGGCTCCGTCACCCCGGCCGACATCGCTTCCGCGATCAAGGACGCCGGTGGCCCCGAGGTCGACAAGCGCCGCATCGAGCTGGGTGCGCCGATCAAGACGCTGGGCGCCCACGAGACGTCCGTGCGTCTGCACCCCGAGGTGGACGCCAAGGTCAACATCGAGGTCGTCGCCGCCTGAGTGCCGGCGTGCTGAAGCAGTGACCATGGGGGCCACATCCTTCGGGAGGTGGCCCCCATCGTCATGTTTCACGTGAAACAGTCCGCTTCACGTGCAGGTCACGCGACACCCGAAACCGTCAGCGCGCAGCGCCGGTGACGATCCAGCGACCCGAGCGGGTGCGCACCCACAGGGTCAGCATGCGCACGGTCATCATGAGCGTCATCGTGGCCCACAGCGCGGTGAGTCCGCCGCCGAGCGCGGGAACGAGCAGGGCGGCGGGAGTGAACACCGCGAGGGTCAGCAGCATGGCCCAGGCCAGGTACGGTCCGTCTCCGGCACCCATCAGGACTCCGTCCAGGACGAAGACGATGCCGCAGATCGGCTGGGACAGCGCCACGATCACCAGGGCGGGCAGGGCCACGTCCTTCACCGTGGGGTCGCTGGTGAACAGCGGAAGGAACACCGGCCGGGCGAGGACCACCAGGACGCCGAGGACGACACCGACGGCGACGCCCCACTCGACCATGCGGCGGCAGGCCTCGCGGGCTCCCTGGGCGTCCCCGGCCCCCAGATAGCGTCCGATGATGGCCTGTCCGGCGATGGCGATCGCGTCCAGCGCGAAGGCGAGCAGGCTCCACAGCGAGAGGATGATCTGGTGCGCCGCGATGTCGGAGTCGCCGAGGCGGGCGGCGACGGCCGTCGCGATCATCAGGATGGCCCGCAGGGAGAGGGTGCGTACCAGCAGCGGGGCGCCCGCCTGGGCCGAGGCCCTGATCCCGGCGGCGTCCGGCCGCAGTGAGGCTCCGTGCCTGCGTGCTCCGCGCAGGACCACGGCCAGATAGACCGCGGCCATGCCCCATTGCGCGATGACGGTGCCCCAGGCGGAACCGGCGATGCCGAGACCGGCGCCGTAGACCAGGGCGACGTTGAGCACGGCGTTGGCGAGGAAGCCGGCGATGGCGACGTAGAGCGGGGTCCTGGTGTTCTGCAGTCCGCGCAGGACACCGGTCGCGGCGAGGACGATGAGCATGGCGGGTATGCCGAGCGCGGAGATCCGCAGATACGTGGTGGCGTAGGGGGCGGCCGTGTCGGAGGCGCCGAAGAGGTTCACGAGGCCGGGCGCCGTGGGCAGCACGACGGCCATCACGGTGGCGCCGAGGAGCAGCGCCAGCCAGATGCCGTCCATGCCCTGGCGGATGGCCGACGGGAGGTCGCCCGCGCCGACCCGCCGGGCAACGGCGGCCGTGGTGGCGTAGGCCAGGAAGACGAAGACGCTGACCGCCGTCATCAGGAGCGCCGAGGCGACTCCGAGGCCGGCGAGCTGTGCCGTTCCGAGGTGGCCGACGATGGCGCTGTCGGCCATGACGAACAGCGGCTCGGCGACGAGGGCGCCGAAGGCGGGGACTGCCAGCAGGACGATCTCTCGGTCGTGCTTGCGTCGGGCGGCTCCGGGGCGCGCGGGGGCCTGTGTCATGTGCGCCAATCTAATCGTCCACAGGTAAGAGATGCAAAGCATCTTCGGGTCTTACTTTGTGGCGGAGGGTGTGAGCGTGCGTACACCGCACGCACCGATCTTGATCCTGCTGGGCAAGTTTTTCTTCTGCACAGCCGGTGGACGGCAACATCGCAGGTCACAGGCTCTCTCGGCAGGGCGTGCCGAGCTTGTTCACAGGCCTGTCCACCGGCTCGTGCACAGGTTTCCCGGAGTTCTCCACAGCATTGGGCCCGTCGTCCACATGGCCTGTGGATAACCAGATTGGCTGACGCTGCCGACGGGCCTACCGTGGTCCGGCGCCCGCTCCGTCCGCCGGTTTCAGAAACGACACAAATCCGGCGCGCGACAAACGGAGTTGGGCCTCTTATTTGTCAGTGCCGTGCCGTAGAACAGAGGGGCACGGCGAGGTCCGCTCGGCGGACGGGAGGAGGTGGCTCGGTGAGCATTTCCGAGCCCTTGGACGACCCGTGGGCCGGTAGCGGTCCCAGTGATCGTCTACCCGCCTCCCGCCGTCGTGAGGACCACGGCAGGGGCCGCGACGAGCAGCACGACCGCGGACGGGAGAGCGGTGGATGGGACGGCGCAGGCTCCGCGTTCGAGCGGGTGCCGCCCCAGGACCTCGACGCCGAGCAGTCCGTGCTCGGCGGAATGCTGCTGTCCAAGGACGCCATCGCCGACGTCGTCGAGATCCTCAAGGGCCACGACTTCTACAAGCCGGCCCACGAGACCGTCTACACGGCCATCCTCGACGTCTACGCCAAGGGCGAGCCCGCCGACCCCATCACGATCGCCGCGGAGCTGACCAAGCGCGGTGAGATCAACAAGGTCGGCGGAGCCTCCTACCTCCACAGCCTCGTCCAGACGGTTCCCACGGCGGCGAACGCGGCCTACTACGCCGAGATCGTCCACGAGCGCGCCGTGCTGCGGCGCCTGGTGGAGGCCGGTACGCGCATCACACAGATGGGATACGCGGCCGACGACGACGTCGACGAGATCGTCAACCGCGCGCAGGCGGAGATCTACGCCGTCACCGAACAGCGCACGAGCGAGGACTATCTGCCCCTCGGCGACATCATGGAGGGCGCCCTTGACGAGATCGAGGCGATCGGGTCGCGCAGCGGCGAGATGACCGGCGTGCCTACCGGGTTCACCGATTTCGACTCGCTCACCAACGGCCTCCACCCGGGGCAGATGATCGTCATCGCCGCGCGTCCGGCGATGGGCAAGTCGACGCTCGCCCTGGACTTCGCGCGGGCCGCGTCCATCAAGAACAACCTGCCCAGCGTGATCTTCTCGCTGGAGATGGGGCGCAACGAGATCGCGATGCGTCTGCTCTCCGCCGAGGCGCGCGTCGCCCTGCACCACATGCGGTCCGGCACGATGACCGACGAGGACTGGACACGTCTGGCGCGCCGGATGCCGGACGTCTCCGCGGCACCGCTGTACATCGACGACTCACCGAACCTGTCGATGATGGAGATCCGCGCCAAGTGCCGCCGTCTGAAGCAGCGCAACGATCTGAAGCTGGTCGTCATCGACTACCTCCAGCTGATGCAGTCCGGCGGCTCCAAGCGGGCCGAGAGCCGCCAGCAGGAGGTCTCGGACATGTCCCGCAACCTCAAGCTGCTCGCCAAGGAGCTGGAGATCCCGGTCATCGCGCTCTCCCAGCTCAACCGCGGCCCTGAGCAGCGCACCGACAAGAAGCCGATGGTCTCCGACCTGCGTGAGTCCGGTTCCATCGAGCAGGACGCCGACATGGTCATCCTGCTGCACCGCGAGGACGCCTACGAGAAGGAGTCGCCGCGTGCGGGGGAGGCCGACCTGATCGTGGCGAAGCACCGCAACGGTCCGACGGCGACGATCACGGTCGCCTTCCAGGGCCACTACTCGCGCTTCGTGGACATGGCCCAGACCTGACGCGAACCGCTGTAGGTGAGGGGCTACTCCGTTGTTTTTTCGGCGAGTACTACCGGGACCCCAACTACGTGATGAGAAAATCGAAGTAGGTGTCCGGATAAGGTTCGCCGTTCAGTGTGTAGTGCCACCACTCGCACCCGTACGAGCTGAAACCGCAGCCTTCCATGATGGAACGCAGGTGTTCCCGGCTTCGCGCTTCGACTTGCCCGATCCCCGTTGCTCCATGATGGGAGAGGGAATCCATCAGGTCGTGACCACCACCCATGGAGGCAAGTTCGCCGGTATCCAGGTGATACAGCGTCATGTCCACGGCTGCCCCGACCGTGGCCCGACTTGGTGGCCACGTATCCCATCTCGAACATGTCGGATCTGTCGATGTTCGGATAGTGCCGTGGCTTCGTCAGGCCGTCCTCCGGCTGTTGCGACCAGCGCACGAAGCAGTCCACGGCGCGTTGCGGGCGGTAGCCGTCCCAGAGCATCAGGCCGAAGCATTGACCTCGTTGAGGACCACTTCGCCATCCTCCTTGAGGAACATGTCCACTCGCGCCAGTCCCCGGCATCCCAGGGCGCGGTAGACGGCCTTCGCGGCGCCGTGGTCGTGCTCGGCTCCGCATCGCCACCCCGAGCACCGCCGACGCCATCTGCGCGACCGGCGGCCTCGACACCCACGGCGAGCTCAACTGCCGGGTCGACCGGACGGTCGCGGTCAACCTCAAGCGCCGGCAGCTCGGTTCAACCGAATTCGCCGGACCGCCCGAGGAGTACCGGGCACTGGTCATCAACCATGAGGTCGGGCACTGGCTCGGCTACGGCCACCGCGGATGCCCCGGGCCCGGCGAGCCGGCCCCGGTGATGATGCAGCAGATCAAAGGCCTGAACGGCTGCGTCTCCAACGCCTGGCCCTACGCCCCGGACGGCACCTTCCACGACGGCCCCGAGGTGCCTTGAGGAGGTGCCCTGAGGTGCCCTGAGGTGCCCTGAGTGTCAAGCGGAGCGGCCCGGTCAGGGCTCGGGGCGCCGTCGAACCAGTCGAGTGCCGCTGCGCATGCCTCGGCGGCGTAACCGTGTCCCCACGCTCGCGGCAGGAACAGGTAGCCGCGATCGACCTTCCCCGCGGCAGCCGGGCGGTGGTGCCCAGGAGCTGACGGTGATCAGGTAATGGGAACCTACACCGCCGCCCCGTCGGCGGTGGTTCGTCGGGGTGGCCGGTGCCCGTGCTGGACTGTGGGGATGACGACACCTGAGGAAGAACTGCTGTCCGGGACGCGGCGGGCCTTGCTGCACCGGATCGCCGTGGCGCAGACCGAAGGACGCGCGCCCTCGCTGACCGCGGCCGTGGTGCGGGGCGGGAAGGCCGTGTGGACAGGGGCACGGACCTCGGTGGAGGGCCAGGTCCCGGACGAGAACGTGCAGTACCGGATCGGTTCGATCACCAAGACCTTCACCGCCGTTCTGGTTCTGCGGCTGCGTGACGAGGGCGCGCTGGATCTCTCAGACCCGCTGGAGAAGCATCTGCCGGGCACCGGAGCGGGCGAGGCGACCATCGCCGAACTGCTCTCGCACAGCGCGGGGCTGGCCGCCGAGACGCCCGGCCCCTGGTGGGAGCGGACTCCCGGGACGCTGCGGCCCCGTCTCGCCGATGTGCTGGGCGAACGGCCGCAGGTGCACCCGAGGGGCAGGCGGTTCCACTACTCGAACCCCGGCTACGCGCTGCTCGGCGCGCTGGTCGAGAAGATGCGCGGTGTCCCATGGGAGGTAGCGCTCCGGGACGGTGTGCTCGAACCGCTGGGACTGCGCCGGACGAGCGTGCGGCCCGAGGCGCCGCATGCGGATGGCTGGGCGGTGCATCCGTGGGCCGATGTGCTGCTGCCCGAGCCGGTGGAGGACCTGGGGGTGATGGCCCCCGCCGGGCAACTGTGGTCGACGGCCGGAGACCTGGCGCGTTTCGCTGCCTTCCTGGCCGAGGGCGACGAGCGCGTGCTGGGGTCGGAGACGGTACGGGAGATGAGGACGCCGGCGGCGCCTGTGGAGGCGGCGGACGTGGCGGACGGCTACGCGTACTGCCTGGGCATGGAACTGCGCCACCAGGACGGGCGTGCCCTCGTCGGGCACACCGGGTCGCTTCCCGGCTTTCTCGCCTGCGTCACGATGAGCGTGGCGGACGATGTCGGTGCGGTGGTCCTGGCGAACTGCACCTCCGGGCCCGCCCCGTTCACGGTGGCGGCCGATCTCGTCCGGATCGTCGCTCGGGCCGAGCCGCGTATCCCCGCTCCGTGGCAGCCGCTGAGGGAGGCCGATCCGGCGGTGCTGGAGCTGGTGGGTCAGTGGTACTGGGGGACGCATGCCTTCGCGCTGCGGCTCTCCGCCGACGGGTTCCTTTCGCTGGAGCCGCTGTCCGGCACCGGCCGGCGCTCACGCTTCCGCCCGGACGGGGACGGCACCTGGGTGGGGCTGGAGGGCTATTACGCCGGAGAACTCCTGCGGCCCGTGCGGCGTCCGGACGGACGGGTGAGCCATCTCGACCTGGGGTCGTTCGTGTTCACACGCCAGCCGTACGACGAGGGAGCCCCGGTGCCGGGCGGAGTGGACCCCGGTGGCTGGCGGGGCATCGGCTGACCGACGACGCGGGCACGCCGTCCGAAGGGCCGTGTTTCACGTGAAACACGGCCCCGGCCTCGTCACAGCGGCAGTTTGAAACCCACGTGGGAGGCCGTGAAGCCGAGTCGTTCGTAGAAGCGGTGGGCGTCGGTGCGCGTGACGTCGGAGGTGAGCTGGACCAGTTGGCAGCCCTCGCGGCGGGACATGTCGATCGCCCACTCGATGAGCCGGCTCCCCAGCCCGCTGCCGCGCTCGTCCGCGTGGACGCGGACCCCCTCGATGATGGACCGGGTGGAGCCGCGGCGGGACAGTCCCGGAACGATCGTGAGCTGCAGGGTGCCGACGACGCGCTGCTCGCGGACCGCGACGACCAGGTGCTGGTTCGTATCGGCGGCGAGCCGTTCCCACGCGGCCAGATACGGGGTGAGGTCGTCCGGTGACTCGCGCCGCGCGCCCAGGGGGTCGTCCGCGAGCATGCCGACGATCGCGGGGATGTCGTCGGCGACCGCGGGACGTATGTCGAGATCTGCCATGGCGGCACCCTATGCGGGCACCGGCGCCTTCAGTGTCTCCACCACCCGGACCAGAGGGGCCAGCCCCGGGTCCTTCGCCGCCTCGTCGAGGGCCTCGCGCAGGGCGGCGTCATTGGTGGGCCGTGCCTGTTCCAGGAGCGCGCGGCCGGCCTCGGTGACGTTGGTGTAGATGCCGCGCCGGTCGGTGGGGCAGAGATAGCGCTCCAGCAGCCCCCGGTCCTCGAGCCGGGTGACCAGCCGGGTGGTGGCGCTCTGGCTCAGCACGACCGCGTCGGCGACCTGCTTCATCTGCAGATGGCCGCCTTCGCCGTCGTGCTGCCGGCTCAGCACGTCGAGCAGGTAGTACTCCCGCACGCTCAGGTCGTGCCCGGCCTGAAGGGCCCGCTCGATGTGGGTCTCGATCCTCCCGTGCAGCAGGGAGAGTGCGCACCAGCCCTGAGCGAGAGCGGTGAGCGCGGGGTCCGTGGCTGTCATGGGCGTTTCCTCCGGGTCCAGGAGCTCCTGACACCAGCGTAGAGCAGGTCCGCAATAGTCAGCGTTTGCAAATAAAGCTCGTCTGCAATTATTGTCAGAGCGCGTAAAGCGCTCCTGCAATCTCTCGAAGGGTTTGTCCCTCCATGCCTCTCGCGCTCCTGGCCCTCGCGATCGGGGCCTTCGGGATCGGCACCACGGAGTTCGTGATCATGGGCTTGCTGCCCGAGGTCGCGGGTGACTTCGGTGTCTCCATCCCCACCGCCGGCCATCTGGTGACCGGCTACGCGCTCGGCGTCATGCTCGGCGCGCCCCTGATGACCGTGCTCGGCACCAAGATCTCCCGCAAGCGGATGCTGATGCTGCTGATGGGACTGTTCGTCGTAGGGAACCTGCTCTCGGCGCTGGCCCCCGCCTTCGGCCTCATGCTGACCGGACGCGTGATCGCCTCACTGGCCCACGGCGCCTTCTTCGGCATCGGCTCCGTGGTCGCCGCCGACCTGGTCGCCCCCGACCGGAAGGCCGGCGCCATCGCCCTGATGTTCACCGGGCTGACCGTCGCCAATGTCGTCGGCGTCCCCCTGGGCACGTTCGTCGGCCAGTCCATCGGCTGGCGCGTCACCTTCGCCGCCGTGGCCGCCCTCGGCGTCGCCGGCCTGGCCGGCATCGCGGCGCTCGTCCCCGACATGCCCCGGCCCCAGGGCGTACGGCTGCGCCATGAGCTGGCCGCCCTCAAGAACGCCCACGTCCTGCTCGCCATGGGGATGACTGTTCTCGGTTTCGGCGGTGTCTTCGCGGCGATCACCTACATCGCGCCGATGATGACGGAGGTCGCCGGGTTCGCCGACGGCTCCGTCACCTGGCTGCTGGTCCTCTTCGGGCTCGGCATGGTCGGCGGCAACCTCGTCGGCGGCCGGTACGCCGACCGGGCCCTGATGCCGATGCTGTACGTCTCCCTGGGCGCCCTGGCCGCCGTCCTCGCCCTCTTCACCCTGACCGCGCACAACAAGGTCACCGCCGCGGTCACCGTCGCCCTCGTCGGAGCCCTGGGGTTCGCCACGGTGGCGCCGCTGCAGAAGCGGGTCCTCGACCACGCGCACGGTGCCCCCACCCTGGCCTCGGCCCTCAACATCGGCGCCTTCAACCTCGGCAACGCCCTGTCCGCCTGGCTCGGCGGCCTGGTCATCGCGGCGGGCCTCGGCTACACCGCCCCCAACTGGATCGGCGCCGTCCTCGCCGCGGCGGCCCTGGTGCTCGCCCTCGTCTCGGCCACCCTGGAACGCCGCGCCGGCGCGCCCGGCACCGCGCGTACCGGGCCGGCGTCCGCCGAGCGGCCGGCCGCCCTCACCCACTGACCCGACGGCACCGGCAGGCGCGGGGCCAGGGCCGTCCCCGCCCCCACCGCTGCCGGACCCGCACGACCGACGTCACCCGTATCGCAAGGAGAACCCTCATGACCACCACGACTGCCTCCGCGGTCGCCCCGCTCGGCACCGCGGACGCCGAAGCCCTCGTCATCGCCGCCCGCCGGGCCGCCGAGGCGGCCGGTGTCGCGGTCAGCGTCACCGTCGTCGACGCAGGCGGGCACCTGCTCACCTTCCACAGGGACGACCGCGCGGTGCTGATCTCCGGTGAGACCAGCACCCGCAAGGCGTACACCGCCCTCCAGCTGAACGCGCCCACCGCCGACCTCGTGGACGCGGTGCGGCCCGACGGCCCCTTCCACACCCTGCCCACCGCCCTCGACCGGCCGCTGCTGTTCATCGCCGGGGGCGTGCCCGTCCGGCGGGACGGCAGGCTGATCGGGGCGATCGGCGTCGGCGGTGGCGCTCCGGAGCAGGACCACGCCTTCGCCACCGCGGCCGTGGAAGCCCTCGTCTGATGAGGCGCCCGCGTGAGGCGGTTGACGAGGCGGCCGCGTGAGGCGGTCAAAGGCGACCGACGCCCGCGGGGTCAGCCCGCCGCGACGGTCACCGGGGCGAACCGCCGGTTCCAGTCCCCGGGCAGCTCCGTGGCCCCGTAGGTCATCACGGCGTTGAACGCGACCGACGCCAGCCCATGACCCTTCGCCCAGTCCAGCAGTTCCTCGTGCCGCACATCGATGTCGGTGCGCAGGGGCCGGACGGTGTGGGCGGCGAGGGAGGAGACAAGGGCCTTGGCCGTCGTGGTGTCACGGGCGATCAGCGGGCCCACGACATGGGTGTCCATGGTGGGCCAGGCGGCCGCGTAACCGATGAGCCGTCCGTCCTCCTCGGCGACGCGCAGCTGATCGGCGAAGGCGGGCAGCCGGGTGACGACATGCGTCCGGTCCGCCCCGAACACCTCCTCGTCGAGCCGGAGGATCGCCGGGAGGTCCTCGGCGGTCGCGGTACGGGTGGCGACCTCGGCCCGGGCGTCCGTGCCGGTGAACCGGCCCCGCAGCATCTCGGCCCCGCCGGTGACCTTGAAACCGAGGCCCTCGTAGAGCGGACGGCCGGAGGGGGTCGCGTGCAGGGTGAGAGGCGTGGTCCCCGCCTCGGCGACGATGTGCCGCATCAGCCGGCGTCCCACACCCCGGCGGGCATGCCGCTCGGCGACCAGGACCATGCCGACGGCCGCGAGCGCGGGCCGCTCCTGCGGCCCGTACTCGGTGACGACACAGGCGCTCACCAGACCACCGCCAGGGTCGTCGATGCCGTACCCCTTCCCGGACGCCAGCAGGAGTCCCCACTTGTGCTCCTCCCGTGGCCACCCCCGGTCCTCGGACAAGTCGGCGCAGGCGGTGAGATCGCGGAGCGTCAGACGGCGGATGGGCAGAGCGTCAAGGGAAGGTGTCGGCACGCAGGTCAGGCTGTCCGACGGGAGCCCTCGGCGTCCACCAGTTTCGATGGACTCGTACGAGCTTTTGGCCACCCGCGCGGGCGGGGGTCAGCCGAGGTCGGGCGCGTGCATGGCGCGCACGCCCTCGATGTTGCCGTCCAGATAGTGCCGCAGCGACAGCGGCACGAGGTGGACGGAGGCGATGCCGACCCGGGTGAACGGCACACGGACGATCTCGTACTCGCCGATCGGCTCCTCGACCTCGGGACCGTGCCGCAGCGAGGGGTCCATCGACTCCAGGCGGCAGACGAAGAAGTGCTGCACCTTCACGCCGGTGGCGCCGCCGTCCTCGCCGATGTGCTCCACGGTGTCGACGAAGCAGGGCACCACATCGGTGATCTTCGCCCCGAGCTCCTCGTACACCTCCCGGTGCAGGGCGTCCACGACGGTCGAATCCTTCGGCTCGACGCCGCCCCCGGGGGTGAGCCAGTAGGGATCCATGCCGGGTTTGGTGCGCTTGATCAGAATGAGGTCCTCGCCGTCGAGCAGAACGGCTCGGGCGGTACGCTTGACCACGGGTCGGACGGTCATGGGGGAAATGTGGCCCGGCTGGTTCCACGTGAAACATCGCACGGCCGCACCGGCCGGAATCATCCGGCAGGACACGCCCCGGCAGCGCTCCGGCGGGTCAGCACCAGTCGGTGGCCGCCCGCTCCAGCCACTCGTGGGCCCGGGCGATGTGCGGCATCGCCAGCGTGCCGGTGCGCACCACCAGGAAGTAGGTGCGCAGCGGAGGCACCGGCGGTTCGTGCAGAGCCACCACCTCGCCCCGCTCGAGCGCGCCCGCGCACAGGTACCGCGGCAGCACCGCCAGCCCCGCCCCCACGGTGGCGCAGGCCAGCACCGCGCGTAGATCCGGAACGATGACCGTGCCCGGGGCGACGGGACGGGAGTCGAAGACGGACGCCCAGTAGCGGGCGACGAACGGCAGCGTCTCGTGCACCTCGACCACCGGGACCTGCTCGAGGGCGGACGGACCGGTGCGGCCGACCGCGCCGGGGCCGATCCGCTCGGCCCAGCGCGGGGCGGCGACCAGGACGTGCTCCTCGTCGCAGAGCGCGGTCGCCGTGAGCAGGGCGCCGCGCGGCCGGGCCGTGCTGATGGCGAGGTCATGATGTCCGGCGGCGAGTCCCTCCAGGGCCTCCTCGGCGGTGCCGAAGGAGGCACGCAGGGCGAAGCCCTGACCGTCCTCCCCGGCCAGCTCCGTGAGCGCCGGCAGCGCCCGCTCGGCGGTGAACTCCGGAGGCCCGGCCAGGTGCAGGGTCCGTAAGAAGGAGTCCTCCTCCAGCCCGGACTCCGCTATCTCCACCAGGGCGTCGAGATGCGGTGCGGCCTTGTGGGCGAGCTCGTCGCCGATGGTCGTCGGTGTCACACCGCGTGCCTGGCGCAGGAACAGGGGGCGCCCCAGCTGCCGCTCCAGCGTCCTGATCTGCGAGGTGACAGCCGGCTGGGAGAGGCCGAGCAGGGCGGCGGCACGGGTGAAGGAACCGGCCCGGTGCACGGTCACAAAGGTCCGCAGCAAGGCCAGATCCACGGCACACCCTCCCTTGTCAGCCCCCGCTGCAGGCCGGATGCCGCCAACTATAAATAAGTCGATAGGTCGCTGTCGCTACTGTGATTGGACACTGACACTGAGTCAACTAGCCTTGGTCGCGCGGTTCTTCGCGCGCGGAACCGAGGACGGTCCGAGCCACGAGGGGGGAGGCTCGGACCGTCCGCCATGGTGCGCCCGCCGCCGGGCCGCCGTCCGCGCGGCCGGCGGCTCAGGAGGCCGAAGCGGTCAGGGCCCGCAGCACGTCCGCCACCAGGTCCTCCGGATCCTCGGCGCCCACGGAGAAGCGGATGAAGCCCTCCGGCACCGCGTCCCCGCCCCAGCGCCCGCGCCGCTCCGCCGTGGACCGTACGCCGCCGAAACTCGTCGCGTCGTCCACGAGGCGCAGCGCGTCGAGGAAACGGTCCGCCCGCGCGCGCGTGGGCAGCGTGAAGGAGACCACGCATCCGTAGCGCCGCATCTGCCGCGCGGCGGTCCTGTGCGCGGGGTCGTCGGGCAGCCCGGGATAGCGCAGCCCCGTCACCTCCGGCCGCTCCCGCAGCGCCCGGGCGAGGGCGAGAGCGGTGGCGTTCTGCCGGTCGACGCGCAGTTGGAGCGTGGCGATCGAGCGGTGGGCGAGCCAGGCCTCCATGGGCCCGGGAATCGCACCGGCGATCTTGCGCCAGCGCCGGACGGCGGCCATGGCCTCGGTGTCGCGCCCGGTGACGTAGCCCAGCAGCACGTCGCCGTGCCCGGTGAGCTGCTTGGTGCCGCTGGCCACGGAGAAGTCGGCACCGAGCTCCAGCGGACGCTGGCCGAGCGGTGTCGCGAGGGTGTTGTCGACGGCGACCCGAGCGCCCCGCGCGTGCGCCGCGTCGGCGAGCCGCCGCACGTCGCACACGTCGAGGCCGGGATTCGAGGGCGTCTCGATCCACAGCAGTTTCGCGCCGTCGAGCACCTCGAGCTGGGCGTCGCCGCCGGTCGGGGCGGTGCGCACCTCGATGCCGTACGCCTCCAGCTGGGTGCGCACCAGGGGCAGCGCCTGGTAGCCGTCGTCCGGCAGGACGACCGCGTCCCCGGCGCGCAGCTGGGAGAAGAGCACCGCGGAGACCGCGGCCATGCCGGAGGCGAACACCAGGGCCTCGACGCCGTCCTGCCCCGGTGCCTCCAGCTCGCCGATGGCCCGCTCCAGCAGGGTCCAGGTCGGATTCTCGTCCCGGCCGTAGGTGTACGGGCCCGTGGGATCGCCGGGCAGATGGAAGTGGGCGGCGAACACGGGGCCGGGCAGGGTCGGCTCGTGCTTGACCGGCTCGGGCAGTCCGGCACGCACCGCGCGGGTACCGTCGCCCGCGCCCTCGGGGAAGGCCCGGCCGGCGTTCGTCGTCGCATCGGTCATGCCGCGTGTCCTTCCACGTGCTCACGCACCGCGGCGAGCAGCCCGGTGCCGGCCGCCTCCACCATCTCCAGACACGCGACGAAGCCCTCGGAATCACCGTAGTAGGGGTCCGGCACGTCGAGATCGTCGCCGGCCGCGGGGTCGTAGGAACGCAGCAGGCGGACCTTCTCCGCGTCCTGGTCCGTCGGGGCGAGCCGGCGCAGCGCTCGGAGGTGGCCGGAATCGAGCGCTATGACGAGGTCGAGGCGGGCGAACCAGGAGCGGTCGAACTGGCGGGCGGTGTGTGCGGTGCCGTAGCCGTTCTCCCGCAGCACGGCCGCCGTGCGCGGGTCGGCGCCGTCGCCCTCGTGCCAGCCGCCCGTGCCGGCGCTGTCCACGTCGACCAGGCCGTCGAGCCCGGCCTCGGCCACCCGTGCGCGGAAGACGGATGCGGCCATCGGGGAACGGCAGATGTTGCCGGTGCAGACGAAGCAGACGCGGTAGGTCATCGTGCTCAGTCCCCGTCGGGCAGGACGACGTTCAGCGCCCAGGAGACGACGGAGATGATCAGACCGCCCAGGACGGCCGTCCAGAAGCCCTCCACGTGGAAGCTCAGGTCGAGCTGGTCGGCGATCCAGGAGGTCAGCAGCAGCATCAGCGCGTTCACCACCAGGGTGAACAGGCCGAGGGTCAGGATGAGCAGGGGAAGGCTCAGAAGCTTCACGACCGGCTTGACCAGGAAGTTCACCAGACCGAAGATCAAGGCGACCAGAAGGAGGGTGCCGATCTCCTTGCCGGTGCTGTCCCCGGTCAGCGTGATCTTGTCGAGCAGCCAGACCGCGACGGCGAGGGCGCCGGCGTTGGCGATCGTCTTGACTAGGAAATTCATCATGTGTCTGATCGTGGCAGACACGATCGCGCTTGAGCAGTGAGGTAGGGGCGGGGACCAGGAGATGAAGGCATTCCGGCTGGACGAACTGGAGGCGGAACGCGCCGCCAACGACGGGGCGTACCTGCAGTTCCTGCGGGAGCGGAACATGTCGGTCGGCCTCTACGCCCTGGACGCGGGGGCCCAGGACCCGCAGCAGCCGCACGGCCAGGACGAGGTGTACTTCGTCGTCAGCGGACGCGCGTCGATCACCGTCGGCATGGAGACCACGCAGGTGGCCCGCGGCAGTGTCGTGTACGTGCCGGCCGGCGTTCCCCACAAGTTCCACCACATCAGCGAGGACCTGCGGGTTCTGGTGGTGTTCTCTCCACCCGAGAGCTGAGCCGGGCCCCGCGGGTTCCCTAGGGGACCGGTCAGGGGAGGACAAGGGATCGGACGCCCCCGCCGGGCCACCCGCCGCCCTAGCATCGGATGCAGGACATGATGGACGACCCGCATGCGGCGGGCCGAGAGTGCCGAGAGTAAGGAACAAGAGCGATGCGAGAGATCTTCGCGGGACTCCCGTGGTGGGTGAAGTGGATCGCGGTGCCGGTCATCGCTCTGGTGGTGTTCGGCGGGCTGCTGGCGAGCGTGGTCGGATTCCTGATCGGGCTGCTCTTCAAGCTGCTGGTGTTCGTGGCGCTGGTCGGCGGCCTGATCTACGTCGTACGCAAGTTCACGTCGAGTTCCTCCTCACGCAGCGACTGGTGAGCGCAGGGGACCGGTGGGGCGGTAACAGGAATCACCGGTTCCCTCGGGCGGGGGACTTTTCTCCGGCGAGCCGTCTGCGTGCGGTGACAGCCCGTTAGAGTCCGGAACCCGAACGCGGGGTGGACCCATCCCCGCGAGCGGCGAACCCCCCGACCCGTGTACCTCACACGGGCCGCCCCCCTCGCGTTTCGGGAGTGACCCTTGGCCACGACTGGCACCCCCTCCGCACACCTGACCGCGGTCCCTTCTCAACCCCGCTCGCCGGCGTCCCAGGCGCCGGCGCCCACGGCGACCCTCATCGGATCCGTGCAGCGGGCCATGCGCCTGCTGGAAGCCGTCGCCGGACACGAGCAGGGAGCCCCCGCCAAACAGCTGGCCCGCGAGACCGGGCTGGCGCTCCCCACCACCTACCACCTGCTGCGCACCCTGGTGCACGAGGGCTATCTGCGCCGTGACAAGGGGCTGTTCTTCCTGGGAGAGGCGGCGGAGCGGCTGAGCAGCAGCGGAGCCCAGCAGAAACGTCGCACCAAGGTCGTCGAGACCCTCGCCCGCTGGCGTGACGTGATCGGGGTCCCCGTGTACTACGCGGTGTACCGCGAGGGCGAGATCGACATCGTCTGCGTCTCCGACACCCCGGGCATCCCCGCGGTCGAGGAGTGGGCCGACTTCCGCGAGACCGGCCACGCCCACGCCATCGGCCAGTGCCTGCTCGCGCAGCTCGACGAGGAGACCCGGCGCGACCACCTGGACCGCTACCCCGTGCGTCCCGTCACGCCGTACACCGTGCGCGACGACCGCAGTCTGCTGCGCCGCCTCGATCACAGCCGGAACGCGGAGCTGGTGACGGAGCGCCAGGAGTACGCCCTCGGGACGGTCTGCGCGGCCATCCCGATCACCGTGGGCACCACGGCGGCCTCGGTGGCCATCTCCCTGCCCGCACACCAGGCCGACCGGCTCCTCCCGGCGGCCCGCCATCTGCGGGCGGAGCTGGGACGCCTGCTGGGGTCGCTCACGCTGTCTATCAGTATCTGAAAACTCACTCCTTGTGATCTGCTGTGTACGTTCAGCAAGATTCCCTGTGGTGTCAGGGTCCATGCCCGGCCAGTCCGCGGCGAATGACGGGGTAGGCGATGCGCGCATCCGTACAGGCAGAGGTCATGATGAGCTTTCTCGTGTCGGAGGAGCTGTCCTTCCGCATCCCGGTGGAGCTGCGGTACGACACCTGTGATCCCTACGCCGTGCGCCTCACCTTCCACTTGCCCGGGGACGCCCCGGTGACCTGGGCGTTCGGCCGGGAACTGCTGGTCGACGGCGTCGGCCGGCCGTGCGGCGAGGGGGATGTACGTGTCTCCCCGGTCGACGGCGACATGCTGGGCGAGGTACTGATCCGGCTTCAGGTCGGCAGCGACCAGGCGCTCTTCCGCTCGTCGACCGCACCGCTGGTGGCCTTCCTCGACCGCACCGACAAACTGGTACCGCTGGGCCAGGAGGGGGCGCTCGCCGACTTCGACGCCCACCTCGACGACGCGCTGGACCGGATCCTGGCGGAGCAGAGCGCCGGCTGAGGCGCTCCGCCGGCCGGATGAACCTGTGACGGAACGCTTCAGCGCGTTCCGCCCCGCTCCGCGGCCCGTCAGCGCTTGCGGCGCCTGCCCCTCCCGCCGGACGCGGCCGACCGGGCCTCCGGCACCTGCGCGTGCCCGTCACCCCGGTTGCGCCCCTGTGCCCGTTCCGCCGGGCGATCAGCGGAGACGACCACCGCCGCCAGGGCCGTGGTGACCGGCACCGAGGCCACCAGGCCGATCGAACCGATCAGGGTGCGCACGATCTCCTCCGCGACCAACTCGCTGTTCGCGACCGTCCCCACGCCGCTCTGCGCGATGGAGAACAGCAGCAGCAACGGCAGCGCGGCGCCGGCATAGGCGAGGACCAGCGTGTTGACCACGGACGCGATGTGATCGCGGCCGATCCGGATCCCCGCGCGGTACAGCCCGCGCCGGCCCATCGACGGATTGGCCTCGTGCAGCTCCCAGACCGCCGACGTCTGCGTGACCGTCACATCGTCGAGGACACCGAGCGACCCGATGATCACTCCGGCCAGCAGCAGACCGCTCATGTCGATCCCGGGATACAACCCGTGGATCAGACCGGTGTTGTCGTCGGTGTTGCCGGTGAGCGCGGCCCAGCCGATGAAGACCGACCCCAGGATGCCGATCAGCAGCAACGAGATGAGGGTGCCCAGCACCGCCACCGAGGTGCGTGCCGACGGCCCGTGGCAGAGATACAGGGCGAGCAGCATGATGGCGCTCGCCCCCACCACGGCCACCACCAGCGGGTTCGACCCCTGCAGAATGGCCGGAAGGATGAAGAAGTTCAGCACCAGGAAGCTGACGGCCAGGGCGACCAGCGCCATGACGCCGCGCATCCGTCCCACGGCCACCACGGCGAGCGCGAAGACACCGGCGAGCAGCGCCATGGGGAAGCGCCGGTTCACGTCGGTGACCGAGTACTGCAGATCCTCGGGCGCGGAGGGCTCGTAGGCGACGACGACCTCCTGACCCTCGCTCAGCTGTCGGGACTGGTCCGGCTGCACGATCTCCTCGAACGTACGGCCCTTGTCGTCGCCGGTGTCGACCCTGATCGTCGCTCTCTTGCAGGTCCCCTCCGCCTGCTGCTGGGCGGAGGAACCCTCGGCGGTGGAGGTGTCGCCGGTCGGTACGCCCCCGGAGGCGTTCACGGACCGGCAGTCCACCTCCACCACCTCGGTCACCGTGGCCTGCTGCGTCTGACGGTCGAAGCCGACGCCGGTGCGCTCGTGCGCCGGGGCACCGCCCGGCCACAGCACGGCGAGTCCGACCAGCACCGCGGCGGCGAACGGGATCAGGACCGCCGCGATGACTCTGCGCAGATGCCGGGACACGGGAGCCGCGGGGCCGTGACTGTGACTGTGTCCGTGCCCGTGGCCGCTTCCGGCGCCTGCGCCGTGCGGTGGTTCGGGTGGCGGATAGGGGGGAGGCTGGGTCGAGGTCACCGACCGATCATCGCAAGAACAACCGGGGCCCTCTGTTCACCGCGCCAGAGATGACGCTAGCGTGGAGGCACCTTTTGTACACGCGGGAGCTCGGAGCACCGGGCTGAGAGGGCGCTGACCTCCGTCCCAGCGATGTTTCACATGAAACATCACCGAAGTCGGGTGACGTTTCACACGGAACATCGGCGGACGGAAACCGCTGCGTCGACCGCCGAACCTGTTACCGGGTAATGCCGGCGTAGGGAGTAGGTCTCATGACCGACAAGGACGCACGTACGCCTGCCTCCGTGCAGGACCCCACCACGACCCCGGGGGACGCGGAGGCCGCGAAGTCCATCGGCTGGCACAAGGCGTACGTCGAGGGCTCGCGCCCCGACCTGCGGGTGCCGGTCCGTCAGGTGCACCTCACCAACGGGCAGTCCGTCACGCTGTACGACACCTCGGGCCCGTACACCGATCCGCTCGGCGACACCGATGTCCGCCGCGGGCTGTCTCCGCTGCGGGAGAACTGGATCGTCTCCCGCGGTGACACGGAGGAGTACGCGGGCCGTCCCGTCCGTCCCGAGGACGACGGAATCAAGCACACGTCCCCGCGCGGGGGCCTGCGCAACCTGGACGCGGTCTTCCCCGGCCGACCACGCCAGCCGCGCCGGGGGAGGCCGGGCCGGGCGGTCACACAGCTGGCCTACGCGCGCCGTGGTGAGATCACGCCCGAGATGGAGTTCGTGGCGATCCGGGAGAACGTCTCACCGGAGGTGGTCCGCGAGGAGATCGCGGCCGGCCGGGCGGTGCTGCCCGCGAACGTCAACCACCCGGAGACCGAACCGATGATCATCGGTAAGCGGTTCCTGGTGAAGGTCAACGCCAACATCGGCAACTCGGCGGTGACGTCCTCCATCGAGGAGGAGGTGGAGAAGATGACCTGGGCGACCCGGTGGGGCGCCGACACGGTCATGGACCTCTCCACCGGCCGCAACATCCACACCACGCGCGAGTGGGTGCTGCGCAACTCCCCCGTTCCCATCGGCACCGTGCCGCTCTACCAGGCCCTGGAGAAGGTCGACGGCCGGGCCGAGGAACTGACCTGGGAGATCTACAAGGACACGGTCATCGAACAGGCCGAACAGGGCGTGGACTACATGACGGTCCACGCGGGCGTGCGTCTGGCGTACGTGCCGCTCACCGCCAACCGCAAGACCGGCATCGTCTCCCGCGGCGGCTCGATCATGGCCGCGTGGTGCCTCGCGCACCACAAGGAGTCGTTCCTGTACGAGAACTTCGAGGAGCTCTGCGAGATCCTCGCCGCGTACGACGTCACCTACTCGCTCGGCGACGGCCTGCGGCCCGGCTCCATCGCGGACGCCAACGACGAGGCGCAGTTCGCGGAGTTGCGCACGCTCGGGGAACTCAACACGGTCGCGAAGCGTTTCCACGTACAGACCATGATCGAGGGCCCGGGCCATGTCCCGATGCACAAGATCAAGGAGAACATCGACCTTCAGCAGGAGATCTGCGATGAAGCTCCGTTCTATACGCTCGGCCCGCTGACCACCGACGTCGCTCCGGCGTACGACCACATCACGTCCGGTATCGGTGCCGCGATGATCGCCTGGTGGGGTACGGCCATGCTCTGCTACGTCACCCCGAAGGAGCACCTGGGCCTGCCCAACCGCGACGACGTCAAGACCGGCGTCATCACCTACAAGATCGCCGCGCACGCCGCCGACCTCGCCAAGGGGCACCCCGGCGCCCAGGAGTGGGACGACGCGCTGTCCGACGCCCGCTTCGAGTTCCGGTGGGAGGACCAGTTCAACCTGGCCCTCGACCCGGACACGGCGCGCGAGTTCCACGACGAGACCCTCCCGGCGGAACCCGCCAAGACGGCCCACTTCTGCTCGATGTGCGGCCCGAAATTCTGTTCGATGAAGATCAGTCAGAACATCAACGAGCGGTTCGGCGCGGGCGCGGCCGAGGGGGCCACGGCCGAGGAGATCGCCGAGGGGATGCTCCAGAAGTCGAAGGAGTTCGCGGCGAGCGGGAACCGGGTGTACCTGCCGCTGGCGGACTGAACGGGCCGGGGGCGGGCCGTCGGGCCCGTCCCCCGCTTCCGTGCAGCGGGGTCCCTCGTCTTCGTCGGAGCAGGTGGGCAGACTGGGCCCATGACAGCGAGTTCGATGAGCAAGGGGTCCAATCGTCCCGTCGACGCGTCCGTGGTCCGGGTCGAGCTCGCCTGGGCGGCGGGGCCCGGGGTGCCCGACATCGATGCCTCGGCGCTGCTTCTGACGGCGGACGGGCGGGTGCGGGACGACGGGGACTTCGTCTTCTACAACCAGCCCCGGCACGCGTCCGCCGCCGTGACGCATCTCGGGAAGCACGGCGCCACCGGGACCGCGACCGACACCGTGGAGGTGAATCTGGGCGCGGTCGAGCCGGCCGTCGAACGGATCGTGCTGTGCGCCTCGGCCGACGGCGGGACGTTCGGCCAGGTGCCCGGGCTGGTACTCCGGCTCCTCGACGCCGCCGGCGGGGCCGAGGTCGCCCGCTTCGACATGAGCGCGGGGGCCGAGACGGCGTTCATCGGCGGTGAGCTGTACCGGCGGCAGGGCAAGTGGAAGTTCCGGGCGGTGGGACAGGGGTACGCCTCCGGGCTCGCCGGACTGGCCACGGACTTCGGCATCACCGTGGACGAGCCGTCACCGGCGGCGGGCGCACCCGGACCCGCGAGCACACCCGCGCCCACACCCGCGCCCGCGAGCACACCCGGACCCGCGCCCACACCCGCGCCCCCGCCCACACCCGCGAGCACACCCGCGCCCGCGAGCACACCCGCGCCCGCGGTCGCCCCGGTTCCGCCGCCCCCGGCGTCTCCGCCGCCCGCGCAGGCACCTCCCACCCCGGCTCCCTCCCCTCACCCCCAGCCGGACACTCCCCGGCTCACCAAGGGCGAGGAGCGGCTGCCCGTCGACATGCGCAAGCGGCTCTCCCTGCGCAAGGAGCAGGTGGCGGTCAGTCTGCGCAAGCACGGGGCAGCCGGGGTCACCGCGCGCGTCATCCTCGTACTGGACGCCTCCGGGTCGATGTCCTTCCTGTACTCCAGGGGCATCGTGTCCGACGTCGTCGAGCGGATGGCCGCGGTCGCGGCCCAGCTGGACGACGACGGTGAGATGCAGGCCTGGACGTTCGCCTCGAACCCGGCCCGGCTGCCGGATCTGCGGCTCGGCGAGCTCCCCGAGTGGCTGCGGCTGCACGTACGCGTGGGGGAGGTCGGTCTCTTCCGGCGCGGCAGGAAGAAGGGGCTGAAGCCGGGCCAGGTCGACATGCGGGACGTCGGCATCCAGAACGAGGAGCAGAAGGTCATCGCCGAGGTCCGCGCGTTCGTCCGGAACAACCCGGCGTCCGCCCCGACGCTCGTCCTCTTCTTCTCCGACGGCGGCGTCTACCGCAACAAGGAGATCGAACGCGAGCTCCGGGAGGCGGTGGAGGAGCCCGTCTTCTGGCAGTTCGTGGGGCTGGGCAAGGCCAACTACGGCGTGCTCGAGCGGTTCGACACGCTGCCCGGACGCCGGGTCGACAACGTCGGCTTCTTCGCCGTCGACGACATCGCCACCGTGCCGGACCCGGTGCTGTACGACCGGTTGCTGTCCGAGTTCCCGCTGTGGATCACGGCCGCGAGGAACGCGGGCATCCTGTGAGAACGCACCGAGGGCAGGCCGGGGCGCGGACGGCCCCATCCACCCGGCTCGCGCCCCCGGTGCGGGAAGCGCAAGCCGACGGACGGGTACCGGGCGTCCGGCGCCGGACGTCTCCCCGGCCGGTCCGGCTGTCCGGCTACTCCGGCTGGTGCTCCGGCCCGCCGAAGTCCGGGCTGGAGTAGTCCGGACTGGAGTAGCTCGGCCGTGTGCCGCGGGCCGAGCCCTCGTCGGGCGCGGCGGGGCTGGAGAAGCCCGGCCGGTCGTATCCGAGATGCGGCATACGGCCGGCCGGCGCGGGCGGTGCCGTGTGCTGCAGCGCGGCGGCCGCCGCCGGGTCGGCGAGTGCGTCCCGCAGGAACGGGATGATCCCCCGCTCCAGCAGTGCCTCCCGCCAGGCGTCCCTGGCCCGCTTCACGTCCCCGTCGAGTTCGACGTACGTGCCGCCGAGGGCCGAGGGCTTGTTGCGCAGCGCGGTGAGCAGCAGACCCACGGCGGCGACGAGGATCGCGACCGCCGTCACCGCGCCGAACACCCACCCCGTGGTGAGCATGGTCCGGGCGAACGCCGCCCCGGGGTCCAGCAGCCCCAGGATCCAGCCGACGAGCAGGAAGATCGCGGCCGCGGTTCCGGCGAGCACCGGTGCCAGGACCGCCAGGACGGCCACGACGCCCGCTCCGGTGGTCTCGGCGACCTCCCCCATGGTGGCGGCGAGGCCCGCCGCTCCCCTGCCCGGCTCGGCGGAGCCGGACTCGCGGCCGGTCGCGGCGGACGCCGCCGGTGGCCGGCGCAGTTCCTCGCGGACCTTCACATAGTGCTGGTACTCGACCGCCGCGGCCGCCGTGACGATCGCGGTGGCGTTGAGCGCCATCGTGCGCAGTTGTTCCGAGTTGAGCCGCTGTCCTATGGCGGACAGTTCCGGGTTGTGTGGTGCGGAGCGCAGCGCCTCATCGAGAATCCGCTCGTATTCCTGGCGGTCCTCGCTCAGCAGGTGCTGCGGAACGCTGTTCATGTGCATCCCCCGATGCTCCGTAGGGCTTGGGGCTCGGCATGCTGACGAGCCGTCGGGCAGAAACGGAGGGGAGCCTGCTACGGATAAGCCGATGGTAGAGCGGTGACGGCGCGCGGTGACAGGGGGTTTACCGAAATTGCCGTTTCTCGCGGCGGGGCCGCGGGCCGCCGGAACGCGGCCCCGGGAACGCTCAGACGCCCAGCGGCAGCTGCTGGACCAGCAGTTTTCCGGCCATGGTGACCCCGCCGTCCATGGCGATGGCCAGTCCGTCGGCGTAGACGTGCGGACCGGCGACCACGGGGCCGCTGTCGTCCTCGCCCTCCTCGGAGCCGACTTCGCCCAGCAGATACGGGATGGGGCTGTGGCCGTGCACGACCCGGCTGCCGCCGTAGGTGTCCAGCAGGGAGCGCACCGCCTCGGGGCCGCCCTCGTCGCGGAAGGAGAACCGCTTGGTGAACTTGCGGAAGAGGTCCCAGACCTCGTCCGCGTCGTTGCGGGTGAGCGTCTCGCGGACGGTGTCGTTGACCTCTTCGATGGAGCGGCCGTAGTCGAGGTAGGCGGTGGTGTCGGAGTGGAGCAGCAGATGGCCGTCGACCTCCTCGACGGCGTCGAGGCGGGCCATCCACTGCAGATGGTGGTCCTGGAGGCGGTCCATGTCGGTCTTCTGGCCGCCGTTGAGCAGCCACGCCGCCTGGAAGGTGGCGGTGCCGGCCCCGGAGTTGACGGGGGTGTCGCCGAACCGCTTCGCGCCGAGCAGCAGCAGCTCGTGGTTGCCCATGAGCGCCTTGCAGTAGCCGCCGGCCGCGGCGGCCTCGGCGGACAGCCGCATCACGAGGTCGATGACGCCGATGCCGTCCGGGCCGCGGTCGGTGAAGTCGCCCAGGAACCACAGCCGCGTGGTGCCGGCGCACCACTTGCCCGCCGAGTCGACGAGGCCCTGCTCCTGGAGGGCGGCCAGCAGCTCCTCGAGGTAGCCGTGGACGTCGCCGACCACGTACAGGGGACCCTGGCCGTTGACGGGCTGCGGGGCGGGCACGGGGTCGACGCTCACCTGGACGGTGTCGCCCCGGTTGATGACGGGGAGGTCCCGCTGGGTGGGCGTGTACCCCTCCGGGTACGTCTCCTCGGCGGGCGGGGCCGCGGGCGGGGCGGTGTCGCCGGGGCGCGTGCTCTGGGCGTACGGACCGGTCTCGTGGACGTAAGCGGGTACCCGGAAGTCGCGCAACGTCGCCGTCCGCTCCACCTCGGGTCCCTGACCGGCCCCCTGAGTCATCGACCCCTCCACCATCGCGCCGCATCTGCACCGCATCGGACTGCCTGGTCGCAGCGGCCCGCGGTGTCGTGGGCCCATCATAGGAATGCGGATCGCGCTGTGTGATGACCCAGGGGTGGTGAATCGGAGCGCAACTCAGATTCTCCGTGGCTTTCGTCCCGTTCTGTCCGGTCCGGCGGCCGCCTCTGTGGCCGTTCCTGCCGCGCGCTCGCCGCCGGTGGCCCCGGTCGCTGCGGCCCGTGCCGCGGACACTCCGGCCGGCGACCCGGGCTCAGCTCCCCTTCGGCGACCTCGGCGGGCTGACCGTCGTGCGGGGCGGGCGGCGCTGCGAGGAGGTGCGCACGATCAGCTCGGTCGGTATGACCTGCTCCACCGGCTGGTCGCAATCGACGCCCTCGATGGCGTCGATCAGCAGCTGGACCGCCGCCGTGCCGATCCGGCGCGGTTTCAGGGACAGCGTGGTGACGGGCGGCTCGGTGCTGGCGTAGACGGTGGACTCGCTGCAGCAGACGAGCAGCAGGTCGTCCGGGACGCGCAGGCCGTAGCGGCGGGCCGCGGCGAGCAGATCGGTGCCGTTGGGGTCGAACAGGCCGTAGACGGCGTCGGGGCGGTCGGGACGGGCCAGCAGCCGGTCGGCGGCGACGGCGCCCGCGCAGGGATCGTGCGCCGGATAGGCCTCGTACACCGGGTCCTGGCCCACGCGTTCGCACCAGCGCAGGTACGCGGTGGTCGACAGGTGGGTGTAGGTGTCGGTGGTGGTGCCGGTGAGCAGGCCGATGCGGCGGGCGCCGGAGTCGGCGAGATGGTCGAGGATGCCGAGGACGGCGGCCTCGTGGTCGTTGTCGACCCAGGCGGTGACCGGCAGCGATCCGGCCGGGCGGCCGTCGGAGACGACCGGTAATCCCTGCCGGACGAGTTCGCTGACGACCGGGTCCTGGTCGGAGGGGTCGATGACGACCGTGCCGTCCAGGGCGACGTTGGACCACACGTCGTGGCGGGAGGTCGCGGGCAGGATGACGAGGGCGTAGCCGCGGTCGAGCGCGGCGGAGGTGGCCGCCCGCGCCATCTCGGCGAAGTAGGCGAACTCGGTGAAGGTGAAAGGTTCATCCCCGTATGTCGTCACGGTCAGGCCGATGAGTCCGGACTTCCCGGTGCGGAGCGTACGGGCGGCGGCCGAGGGGCGGTACCCCAGTCTGTCGGCCACCTCTCGGACGTGGCGCCGGGTGGCGTCCGGGAGCCGGCCCTTGCCGTTGAGGGCGTCGGAGACGGTCGTGATGGAGACTCCGGCGGCGGCGGCCACGTCCCTGATGCCCGCTCGACCCGGCCGGCTGCCTCGGCGTGAGGTTTCCGCGCGGCTCACCTGGTGCTTCCCTGCTGCTGTCATGGCGAGCCGATAGTAGGGCTCATGAGGTGGGGTAGGGCGGACGCATATGCATGCGTTGACAGGCACGATTCTGCATGATCGTTTACGTCAAGCTCCTTGGATACCAAGGGTGTTGAACGTTCAAATGGCAAGATCTGACGTGTGGGCGCATGCGGGCCTGCCGAGGGTGCGATGTTGCGAAGAGGTCTCAACTCACCTGCACGAGGGATGCGCGCCACGGCGCCCGCCACCGGCGCATAGATATATGTGCGGCGCGCCCCTGCGCCGCGCGCCGTTCGCACCCCTTCGGGTGATGTTGCCCCTGTTGTCTCCGTGACGGCGCTGTGACGCGGAAGGCAGGCACGAGCGGCCACCGCGCCTATACGCAGCGGCGCCGAATCCTCATAAGGTGAGCAGTATTGGATGACGGCGGCGGTCCTGGGCCGCCGGTCTTCGCGAGGAGGACTGCGGTGAGCGAGACGAGCCCCAAGCTGCGCGCCGAGCTGGAGGGGATTCCCACGTACAAGCCGGGCAAGCCGGCCGCGGCCGGAGGACCGGTGGCGTACAAGCTCTCCTCCAACGAGAACCCCTATCCGCCGTTGCCGGGTGTGATGGAGACCGTGGCGGCCGCCGCCTCCTCCTTCAACCGCTATCCGGACATGGCCTGTACCGCGCTGACGGCCGAGCTGGCCGAGCGCTTCGCCGTCCCAGTCTCCCACGTGGCCACCGGCACCGGCTCGGTCGGTGTCGCCCAGCAGCTGCTGCAGTCCACCTCGGGCCCCGGCGACGAGGTGATCTACGCCTGGCGGTCCTTCGAGGCGTACCCGATCATCACGCAGATCAGCGGCGCCACCTCCGTCCAGGTGCCGCTGACCCCGGGCGACGTCCACGACCTGGACGCGATGGCCGGCGCGATCACCGACCGGACCCGGCTCATTTTCGTCTGCAACCCGAACAACCCCACCGGCACGGTGGTGCGGCGGGCCGAGCTGGAGCGTTTCCTCGACCGGGTGCCCGATGACGTCCTGGTGGTCCTCGACGAGGCCTACCGCGAGTTCATCCGGGACACCGAGGTGCCGGACGGCATCGAGATCTACCGGGAGCGGCCCAACGTCTGTGTGCTGCGGACCTTCTCCAAGGCGTACGGGCTGGCGGGGCTGCGCGTCGGTTTCGCCATCGCGCACGAGCCGGTGGCCGCGGCGCTGCGCAAGACGGCGGTGCCGTTCGGGGTGAGCCAGATCGCGCAGGACGCGGCGATCGCGTCGCTGCGGGCCGAGGACGAACTGATCGGCCGGGTCGGTTCGCTGGTGTGCGAGCGCAACCGGGTGATGGACGCGCTGCGCGGCCAGGGCTGGACGGTGCCCGAGAGCCAGGCCAACTTCGTGTGGCTGCGGCTGGGGGAGCGCACGGTGCCGTTCGCGCAGGCGTGCGAGCAGGCGGGGGTGGTCGTCCGGCCGTTCCCCGGCGAAGGCGTGCGGGTCACCATCGGGGAGACCGAGGCGAACGACATTTTCCTGAAGACCACGGAGGACTTCCGCAAGGAGCTCTGACCGGGACACGGACCATGGGCGCACGGGCGGCCGGCGGGCATCCGCGGGCCGCCTTCGTGCTTCGTGCTGCGAGGCGCGAGGCGCGAGGCGCGAGGCGCGGGGCGCGTGCCTTCGTGCAGAGGGGCTGACGTCACAGGGGACCCCCCTTCCTGGTCGGAAAAGAGGTACGTCATAATTGCTTGTGAATGTGAACGCGTTCACAAGCGCATCCCGTTTTCCCGAGATGTGCGGGATACGAACGGGATCAAGCGGTCCTGACCACCGCTGAGTAAGGAGCGATGACGTGGATCTTGCTCTGGCGCCGGAGACCCTGGCGCGATGGCAGTTCGGTATCACCACCGTCTACCACTTCCTCTTCGTTCCCCTGACGATCTCGCTGGCCGCCCTCACCGCGGGGCTGCAGACCGCCTGGGTGCGCACCGGGAAGGAGAAGTACCTCAGGGCGACGAAGTTCTGGGGCAAGCTCTTCCTGATCAACATCGCGATGGGTGTGGTCACCGGCATCGTGCAGGAGTTCCAGTTCGGCATGAACTGGTCCGACTACTCGCGGTTCGTCGGCGACGTCTTCGGCGCCCCGCTCGCCTTCGAGGCCCTGATCGCCTTCTTCTTCGAGTCGACCTTCATCGGCCTGTGGATCTTCGGCTGGGACCGGCTGCCCAAGAAAATCCACCTCGCCTGCATCTGGATGGTCTCGATCGGCACCCTGCTGTCGGCGTACTTCATCCTCGCGGCCAACTCCTGGATGCAGCACCCGGTCGGCTACCGGATCAACGAGGAGAAGGGCCGCGCGGAGCTCACCGACTTCTGGCTGGTGCTCACCCAGAACACCACGCTCAACCAGGTCTTCCACAGCTTCTCGGCCGCCTTCCTCACCGGCGGCGCCTTCATGGTCGGCATCGCCGCCTTCCACCTGATGCGCAAGAAGCACATCCCGGTGATGCGCACCTCGCTCCGGCTCGGCCTCGTCACCCTGGCGGTCGGCGGACTGTTCACCGCGATCAGCGGCGACACCCTCGGCAAGGTCATGTACGAGCAGCAGCCGATGAAGATGGCCGCCGCGGAGGCCCTGTGGGACGGTGAGGAACCGGCGCCCTTCTCCGTGTTCGCCTACGGGGACGTCGACAAGGGGCACAACGAGGTCGCCCTGGAGATCCCCGGCCTGCTGTCCTTCCTCGCCCACAGCGACTTCGAGTCCTACGTGCCGGGCATCAACGACACCAATGAGGCCCTCCAGGAGCAGTTCGGCCCCGGTGACTACAAGCCCATCGTCCCCGTCGCCTACTGGGGCTTCCGCTGGATGATCGGCTTCGGCATGGCCTCCTTCTCGCTCGGTCTGCTCGGCCTGTGGCTCACCCGCAAGAAGTTCCTGCTGCCGGCCGCGCACCGCACCGGGGAGGACGCGGTGCCGCACCTGGTGCTGCTGAGGAAGCCGCTCGGCTCGCGCCTCACCCGGCTGTACTGGCTGCTGGCCCTGTGGACCATGGCGTTCCCGCTCATCGCCAACGCCTGGGGCTGGATCTTCACCGAGATGGGCCGTCAGCCGTGGGTGGTCTACGGAGTGATGCGGACCGAGGACGCCGTCTCCCCCGGTGTGTCCACCGCCGAGGTCATCACCTCGATGTCCGTCTTCACCCTGCTCTACGCCGTCCTTGCCGTCATCGAGGTCAAACTGCTCGTCAAGTACGTCAAGGCCGGCGCGCCCGAGCTCAGCGAGTCCGACCTCAATCCGCCCACGAGGCTCGGCGGCGACGTCCGTGACGCCGACAAGCCGATGGCCTTCTCGTACTAGGCCGAGGGAGCCGTACTGTCATGGAACTGCACGACGTCTGGTTCGTTCTGATCGCCGTCCTGTGGACCGGCTACTTCTTCCTGGAGGGCTTCGACTTCGGGGTGGGGATCCTCACCCGGCTGCTGGCCCGGAACCGGGCCGAGAAGCGGGTGCTGATCAACACCATCGGTCCCGTCTGGGACGGCAACGAGGTGTGGCTGCTCACGGCGGGCGGTGCCACCTTCGCCGCCTTCCCCGAGTGGTACGCCACGCTCTTCTCCGGCTTCTACCTCCCGCTGCTGGTCATCCTGGTCTGCCTGATCGTCCGCGGTGTCGCCTTCGAGTACCGGGCGAAGCGGCCGGAGGAGAACTGGCAGCGCAACTGGGAGACGGCGATCTTCTGGACCTCGCTGATCCCGGCGTTCCTGTGGGGTGTGGCCTTCGGCAACATCGTGCGCGGAGTGAAGATCGACGCCGAGTTCGAGTACGTGGGGAGCTTCTGGGACCTGCTCAACCCGTACGCCCTGCTGGGCGGCCTGGTGACCCTGACGCTGTTCACGTTCCATGGCGCGGTGTTCACGGCCCTCAAGACGGTCGGGGAGATCCGTGGCCGGGCGCGCGGGCTGGCCCTGCGCGTGGGGCTCGTCACCGCCGCGCCGGCGGGGGCCTTCCTGCTGTGGACCCAGGCCCGTGACGGTGACGGCGCCAGCCTGGTCGCGCTGGCCGTGGCGGTCGCCGCGCTGGTCGCCGCACTGCTGGCGAACCAGGCCGGACGTGAGGGATGGTCGTTCGCCCTGTCCGGCGTCACCATCGTGGCCGCCGTGGCGATGCTCTTCCTGACGCTGTTCCCGAACGTCATGCCGTCCACGCTCGACGCGGACTGGAGCCTCACCGTCACCAACGCCTCCTCCAGCCCCTACACCCTGAAGATCATGACCTGGCTCGCGGTCCTCGCCACACCGGTGGTGCTGGTCTACCAGGGCTGGACGTACTGGGTGTTCCGCAAGCGGATCGGCACCCAGCACATCGCCGACCCCGTGCACTGAGGTGTGTTTCACGTGAAACCAATCGACCCGCGCCTGCTCCGGTACGCGCGTGCCACCCGGGGTTTCCTGGTGGCGGTCGTCGGCCTGGGCGTCGCCGGCGCGGTGCTGGTCATCGCCCAGGCCATGCTCATCGCCGAGATCGTGGTGGGCGCGTTCGAGGACGGCCGGTCCGTCGCCGCCCTGCGCACTCCCCTGCTGCTGCTCGTCGCCGTCGCCCTGGGCCGGGGCCTGGTCGGCTGGCTGACGGAACTGGCCGCGCACCGGGCGAGCGCCGCGGTGAAGTCGGAGCTGCGGGGGCGGCTGCTGAGCCGGGCGACGGCGCTGGGACCGCAGTGGCTGGCCGGACAGCGCACCGGATCGCTGGTCACCCTGGCGACCCGTGGCGTCGACGCGCTCGACGGCTACTTCTCCCGCTACCTCCCTCAGCTGGGTCTCGCGGTGGTCGTGCCGGCGGCGGTGCTGGCGCGGATCGTCACCGAGGAATGGGTCTCGGCGGCGATCATCGTCGGCACCCTGCCGCTGATCCCGGTCTTCATGGTGCTGATCGGCTGGGCCACCCAGTCCCGGATGGACCGTCAGTGGCTGCTGCTGTCCCGGCTCTCCGGCCACTTCCTCGATGTCGTCGCGGGACTGCCGACGCTGAAGGTGTTCGGGCGGGCCAAGGCTCAGGCGGAGTCGATCCGGCGGATCACCGCCGAGTACCGGCGGGCCACCATGCGCACGCTGCGGATCGCCTTCCTCTCCTCCTTCGCGCTCGAACTGCTCGCCACGCTCTCGGTGGCCCTGGTCGCCGTGACGGTCGGCATGCGGCTCGTGTACGGCGAAATGGACCTCTACACCGGTCTGGTCATCCTGATCCTGGCGCCGGAGGCCTATCTGCCGCTGCGTCAGGTGGGTGCGCAGTACCACGCGGCGGCGGAGGGCCTCGGAGCGGCCGAGGAGATCTTCGCCGTACTGGAGACGCCGGTCCCCGGCCGCGGAACGGGCGCGGTGCCGGAGGGCGCCGTCTCCTTCGAGGACGTGACGGCCCGTTACCCGGGCCGGGACACGGACGCCGTGACCCGCGTGTCCTTCACGGTGGAGCCCGGGGAGACGGTCGCGCTCGTGGGACCGAGCGGGGCGGGGAAGTCGACCCTGCTGAACGTCGTGCTGGGGTTCGTCCGGCCCGCCGAGGGGCGGGTGCGGATCGGCGGGGCGGATCTGGCCGGGCTCGACCTCGCCGCGTGGCACGGCCGCGTCGCCTGGGTGCCGCAGCGTCCGCACCTGTACGCCGGGACGATCGCCGAGAACGTACGGCTGGCCCGTCCCGGGGCGGACGACGACGCCGTACGGCGTGCCCTGCGCGACGCGGGGGCGCTGGAGTTCGTGGACGCGCTGCCCGAGGGCACGGGCACCGTGCTCGGCGAGGACGGAGCGGGGCTGTCGGCCGGGCAGCGGCAGCGGCTCGCGCTGGCCCGCGCGTTCCTCGCCGACCGGCCCGTGCTGCTGCTCGACGAGCCGACGGCCGCGCTGGACGGCGCCACCGAGGCCGAGGTCGTGGCGGCGGTACGACGGCTGGCGGCCGGACGGACGGTGCTGCTCGTGGTGCACCGGCCGGCCCTGCTGGCCGTCGCGGACCGGGTGGTGCGGCTGGGCGAACCGGCTCCGGCCCCGGACCGCGCGGCACCCGTGCATCGTGCGGCCGGTTCCCCGGAGCACCGGGAAGCCGGACCGGCCGAGGAGAGCACGCGCGCCCCGGACCCGTTCGCCGGCGGGCCGGCGGGTACCGGGGAGGCACCGGCGCCGGGAGGTGTCCTCGCCCGCGTCCGCGCCCTGTCCGGTGCCCGGCGGGGGAGGATCACGCTCGCGCTGCTGCTCGCCGGCCTCGCCCTGGGCAGCGCCGTCGGCCTCATGGCGACGTCCGGCTGGCTCATCTCGCGGGCGTCGGAGCAGCCGCCCGTGCTGTATCTGATGGTCGCCGTGACGGCCACCCGGGCCTTCGGTATCGGGCGGGCCGTGTTCCGCTACGCCGAGCGGCTCGTGTCGCACGACGCCGTCCTGCGGATGCTGGCCGACACCCGGGTCGCGGTCTACCGACGCCTGGAGCGGCTGGCGCCCGCGGGGCTGCGCGACTCCCGCCGGGGTGACCTGCTCACCCGGCTGGTCTCCGACGTGGACGCCCTCCAGGACTACTGGCTGCGCTGGCTGCTGCCGGCGGGCGCCGCCGTGGCCGTCTCCGCTCTGTCGGTCGGTTTCACCGCGTGGCTGCTGCCCGAGGCCGGGGCCGTGCTCGCGGCCGGGCTCCTCGCGGCGGGGGCCGGTGTGCCCCTGCTGACCGGTGCCGTGGCCCGCCGCGCGGAACGCAGGCTGGCACCGGCCCGGGGCGTCCTGGCGACCCGGGTCGCCGATGTGCTCACCGGCACCGCCGAGCTGACCGTCGCGGGCGCCCTGCCCGCGCGGACCGCCGAGGCGGCCCGGGCCGACACCGCGCTCACCCGGATCGCCTCGCGCGCGGCCACCGCCACCGCGCTCGGCGACGGGCTCACCGCACTGATCTCCGGGCTGACCGTCGCGGCTGCCGCGCTCGCCGGCGTCGGGGCCGTGGCCGGCGGACGGCTGGAGGGTGTGGCCCTGGCCGTCGTGATCCTCACCCCGCTGGCCGCGTTCGAGGCCGTCCTCGGCATGCCGCTCGCCGTGCAGTACCGGCAGCGGGTACGCCGGAGCGCCGAGCGGGTGTACGAGGTCCTGGACGCCCCGGTACCCGTACGGGAGCCGGAGGTACCCCGGTCGGCGCCCGTGTCGCCGTTCCCGCTCGTCGTGAGGGGGCTGGCCGCCCGGCATCCCGGTCAGGACCGGGACGCACTCGCCGGGCTGGACCTGACCCTGGAGCGGGGCCGCCGGATCGCGGTGGTCGGCCCCTCCGGGTCGGGCAAGACGACGCTCGCCCAGGTGCTGCTGCGGTTCCTGGACCCGGGCGCGGGCTCGTACACGCTGGCCGGGGTGGACGCCTGCGCCCTCGACGGCGACGACGTACGGCGGCTGGTCGGTCTGTGCGCCCAGGACGCGCACCTCTTCAACAGCTCGATCCGGGAGAACCTGCTGCTCGCCCGGAAGGACGCGACCGAGGACGAACTGCGCGACGCGCTCGGCCGGGCCCGGCTGCTGGAGTGGGCCGACGGCCTGCCCGACGGGCTGGACACGCTCGTCGGTGAGCACGGGACGCGGCTGTCCGGCGGGCAGCGGCAGCGGCTGGCGCTCGCCCGGGCGTTGCTCGCGGACTTCCCCGTGCTGGTGCTGGACGAACCCGCGGAACACCTCGACCT
Source organism: Streptomyces speibonae (assembly GCF_984686075.1). NCBI lineage: Bacteria > Bacillati > Actinomycetota > Actinomycetes > Kitasatosporales > Streptomycetaceae > Streptomyces > Streptomyces speibonae. Next base: position 4,224,813 of record NZ_OZ480260.1, read on the forward strand.
GCGGACCGCCGACGCGCTCACCGCCGATCTGCTCGGGGCCACCGAGGGCCGCACGACCGTGCTCATCACCCATCGGCTCGCCAACTTGGAGGCGGTGGACGAGGTCGTCGTGCTGAACGGGGGACGGGTGGTCCAGCACGGGCCGTACGCCGAACTCGCCGCCGTGGACGGCCCGTTGCGGGACATGGTGCGGCAGGAGGCGCAAGCGGAGCCGCTGGTGGTGGCACGTCAGAACGCCGGAACAGGGGAGGGCGCCGCGTGTGACACGACGTCAACCGGCTCTTATGACGGCTGTTCGGCGGTATCGGTGTGCCGTCCGGGGTGAGCGCTCCCCCATGTGTACGACATGAACAGGACCGCGCGCCGCGACGGGGTCCAGGATCGCAGTCATGCGCTTCACCCGCCGCCATCCGCTGCTCGTCGCCGTGCTGCTGTGCGCGCTCGCCGTGCTCGCCGCCCGGCCCACCGACGGCGACGGCTCCCACGTCCCCGGTCACGGCTCCGCCTCCGGCATCGGCGCGGAGGTGGCGCGGCTCTACGAGGAAGCGGCCACGGCGACGGAGCGGTACGAGGCCGGCCGGCGCGAGGCCGAGGAGCAGCGGGCCAGGGCCCAGCGGCTGGAGGAGCGGCTCGACCACGAACGCCGGGAGATGGCCGAACTGCGCAAGAGCCTGGGTCGCATCGCCAGCTCCCAGTACCGGGACGGCGGCGGGCTGCCCCTCACCGCGCACATGCTGCTCGCGGACGACCCCGATGAGCTGATGCGCGGTCAGCGGGCGGTCGCGCAGGCCGAGGGGACGCTGGACAAGGCGATCGGCCGGAGCGAGCGGGCCGAGGCCCGGCTGGTTCGCGACGAGGCGAAGGCCGCGGCGGCGTGGCGCAGGCTGGAGAAACGGAACGCCGAACTCGCCGACCTGAAGCAGCGCATCGAGGCGAAGCTCGAAACGGCGCGGTGGAAGCTCCAGGGCCAGGCGGACGCCTCGGTCGCGGCGGGCGCCTGCCGCGGCGCCATCCGGCTGGACCAGCCGGAGACACGGTTCGACAGCGGCTGGGTGGCGCCGGTGGAGACGTACGAGCTGTCCGCGTCGTACGGCAGCGGCGGCGCGCGGTGGGCGAACCGGCACACCGGGCAGGACTTCGCGGTGCCGATCGGGACGCCGGTGCGGGCCGTGGGGACCGGCAGGGTGGTGAAGGTGTCCTGCGGCGGGCCCTTCGGCATCGAGATCGTGCTCGAGCACGCGGGCGGCTACTACACCCAGTACGCCCATCTCGCCGCGGTCGCCGTCGACCAGGGCGACCGGGTCACGGCGGGGCAGTGGATCGGCCAGTCCGGCACCAGTGGCAACTCCACGGGGCCGCATCTGCACTTCGAGGTACGGGTCACGCCCGAGATGGGGTCCGCGGTGAACCCCGTGTCATGGCTGGCCCGGCACGGAGTGTCGCTCTGAGTGGTCTCCCGGCGTGTCGGTCGGGCTACGCCCGCCCGTCGATCAGCCGCTCGATCACCACGGCGACGCCGTCGTCGTTGTTGGCGATGGTGCGGCCCGAGGCGGCGGCCAGCACGTCCGGGTGGGCGTTGCCCATCGCGTAGGAGCGGCCCGCCCAGGTCAGCATCTCGACGTCGTTCGGCATGTCCCCGAAGGCGACGACCTCCTCGTGGGAGATGCCGCGCTCGGCGCAGCACAGGGCGAGCGTGCTGGCCTTGGACACCCCCGGGCCGCTGATCTCCAGCAGGGCGCTGGGGCTGGAGCGGGTGACGTCGGCGCGGTCACCGATGGCGATCCGGGCCAGGGTGAGGAAGGCGTCGGGTTCGATCTCGGGGTGGTAGGCGAGGATCTTGAGCACCGATTCGCCGGCGGTGTGGGAGTCCGGAGCCAGCAGGTCCTCGGCGGGGGCCAGGGTGTCCGGGATCTCCATGTGCAGCTTCGGGTAGTCGGGCTCCTGGTTGAAGCCGTAGGTCTGCTCGACGGCGTACACGGTGCCGGGGGCGGCGTCGCGCAGCAGCTGGACCGCGTCCAGAGCGTTCTTGCGGGGCAGCTCGCGGACCTGCACGAACCGGTGGGCCCCGGGGCCGCCGTGCAGGTCGACGACGGCCGCACCGTTTCCGCAGATGGCCAGGCCGTGGCCGTGGACGTGGTCGCTGACGACGTCCATCCAGCGGGCCGGGCGGCCGGTGACGAAGAAGACCTCGATCCCGGCTTCCTCGGCGGCGGCCAGTGCGGCGATCGTGCGGGGGGACACCGACTTGTCGTCGCGCAGCAGGGTGCCGTCGAGGTCGGTCGCGATGAGCCGCGGTGGAGTGAGGGCTGCCGGGGTGTCGGGCTGTCGGGTCGCTGAGGTCACCCGGCCATTGTCCCGCATATGCCCGCACGACCGTGCGGGACCCCGCACATCTGAGTGGTTACCGCCGTTGCCGGCGGTCCTCCCGTGCCTGCGGCCGGCCCGGCTCACCGCAGCTGCACCGGTGCTTCCATGGCGATGCGTTCGAAGATCTTCTGGTCGGCGGCGAAGTCCGTGTCCGGGATGGGCCAGTGCACGACGATCTCGGTGAAGCCCAGCTCCATGTGGCGGCCCGCGAAGTCGACGAAGGCGTCCAGGGACGCCAGCGGACGGTTGCGGTCCGGGGTGAATCCGGTGAGGAGGATCTTGTCGAGCCCGGTCACATCCCGGCCGAGCTCGGCGCAGGCGTCGGCCAGCCGTTCCGCCTGACCGCGGATGGCCTGAAGCGACTGCTCGGGCGTGCCGCTCTCGTACAGCCTGGGGTCGCCCGTGGTCACCCACGCCTGTCCATGGCGCGCCGCGAGCCGCAGCCCGCGCGGTCCGGTGGCCGCCACCGCGAAGGGGAGCCGGGGCCGCTGCACACAGCCCGGGATGTTGCGTGCCTCGTGCGCCGCGTAGAAGTCGCCCTTGTAGGAGACCGAGTCCTCGGTGAGCAGCCGGTCGAGCAGCGGCACGAACTCGGCGAAGCGGTCGGCGCGCTCGCGCGGGGTCCACGGCTCCTGACCGAGCGCGGTGGCGTCGAAGCCGGTGCCGCCCGCGCCGATGCCGAGCGTGACACGGCCGCCGGAGATGTCGTCGAGGGAGATCAGTTCCTTGGCGAGGGTGACCGGGTGCCGGAAGTTCGGCGAGGTCACCAGCGTGCCGAGGCGCATCCGGTCGGTGACGCACGCGGCGGCGGTCAGGGTGGGGACGGCGCCGAACCACGGGCCGTCCCGGAACGTGCGCCAGGACAGGTGGTCGTAGGTGTACCCCGTGTGGAAGCCGAGTTCCTCGGCGCGCATCCATGCCGTACGGCTGCCCTCGTGCCAGCGGCGGTAGGGGAGGATCACGGTGCTCAGGCGCAGGCTCATGCCGTCGAGCCTATGGGCAGGCCGCAGGTTTCACGTGAAACACCCGCCCCGCGCGTCCGTCACCGCACGCGGGCGCTCAGCCAGGGTGTGAGCAGGATCATGGGGATGAACTCCTTGTGCGTCCGGTCTCCCGGCAGGGGCACGATCAGGAAGTAGCCCGGAGGGAAGCGCCGTGCCCTGACGTGGGCCAGTCCGTCGAAGAGGGAGCGCAGGAAGGCCGGCACGTCGTCCCGGGGGACGTCGGGGAACTCCACGCCCTCGACATCGATCAGCGCGTCGTCCTCGGGGTAGAGCCGGACGCTCACCCGGGGCAGGCCGCCGAACTCGATGTAGGCCTCATGGGGGAGGGAGCCGTCGGGGTCCGTGCTGACGCCGACGCCGGCCGCTGTGCGGCGTGAGGTCTGGTCCGCGCCGATGTCGTGGCTGACCTCGATCTCGCGCGCGTAGGTGCCGGCGAGGGCACGGAGGGCGGTCACGGCGGCCTCGGTGCTGGGCAGGTGGTGCATACCGCCGATCATGCACGTCCGTTGCCGTCGGGGAAACGCAGGTACCGGCTCGGTACGGCCTGCGTCAGCCAGACGCCGTTCGCGCTGACGTGGAAGACATGGCCGTCGCGGTGCATGGCACCGGCGTCCACGGACAGTACGACCGGCCTGCCCCGGCGGGCCCCGACGCGGGTCGCCGTCCCGCGGTCGGCGGAGAGGTGCACGGCGTGCCGGTTCATGGGGCGCAGCCCTTCGGCACGGATCGCGTCGAGGTTGCGGGGGACGGTCCCGTGGTAGAGGTACGGCGGCGGAGCGGCGGCCGGGAGCCCGAGGTCGACCTCGACGCTGTGCCCCTGGCTGGCGCGGATCCGGGTGCCGTCGACGGCGAAGCGCCGCTTGTCGTTGGTGGCGACGACATGGTCCAGTTCCTCACGGGTGAACCGGAAGCCGTGCGCGGCCGCCGCCGAGATCAGCGTCTCGATCTCGACCCATCCGCCGTCGTCGAGGGTGAGCCCGATGCGCTCGGGCTGATGGCGCAGATGCTTGGCGAGGTACTTCGACACCTTGACGATGCGTCTTTCGTCCATCCGTTCAGACTGCCGGGAGAGACGCGGATCACGCGATCGATTTTGCTCCGGAGGTTTGATCCACAGCCAAGTGCGGTTATCCACAGGGGATTTGGAGATTCTGTGGACAACCGCCGTCCCCGCCCGCCGTCCCCGCCCGCCGTTCTCTCCCGCCGTCCCTCCCCGGCGTCACCGCAGCGGCGGTTTCACCCGCGCGATCCGCCGCAGCGCACCCGGCATCCACCGCGCCAGGACGTATGCCGTCCGCGCCTCCACAGTGACCGGCACCACCGCCTCATCGCGCACCACCGCCCGCAGGACCGCGGCGGCGACGCGCTCCGGCGGATAGCCGCGCATCCCGTACAGCCGCGCCACCCGCCTCCGCAGCCGCCGCTCCTCCTCGGCGTCCGCGCCCGCGAACCGCGCGGTGGAGGTGATGGCGGTGTCGACGAAGCCGGGACAGATCGCCGACACGCCGATGGCCCGCTCCGCCAGCTCCGCGCGCAGGCACTCGCTCAGCATCAGCACCGCGGCCTTCGACGTGCCGTAGGCGGGCAGCGCCCTGGACGGCTGGAACGCCGCCGCCGAGGCGACGTTCACGATGTGGCCGCCCTGCCCGCGCTCCGCCATCCGCTTCCCGAAGAGCCGGCAGCCGTGGATCACCCCCCACAGGTTGACGTCCAGAACCCGCTTCCAGTCCTGGGTGGTGGTGTCGAAGAACGAGCCGCCCAGCCCGATGCCGGCGTTGTTCACCAGGACGTCCACCACCCCGTGCTCGGTGGTCACCCACTCGGCCAGCTTCTCCATGTCCTGCTCGTCGGACACGTCCGCCTGCTCCGCCCACGCCTCCGCCGCGCCGCGACGGCGCGCCTCCCCGGCGGTGCGGGCCGCGGCCTCCGCGTCCCTGTCGACCGCCAGCACTCGCGCGCCCGCCTCCGCGAACGCGAGCGCGGTGGCGCGCCCGATACCGCTGCCCGCGCCCGTGACCAGGACCAGCTGCCCGCCGAACCGGTCGGCGTACGGCCCCGCGGCGGACGCCTCCGGCCGGCCCGCCTCCACGGACGTCACGAAATCGGAGATCCAGGTCGCCAGCTGATCGGGGCGGCTGCGCGGGACCCAGTGCCGGGCCGGCAGCGTCCGCCGGGTCAGCCGCGGCGCCCACTGCTCCAGGTCCTCCGAGAGCCCCTCCGAGAGAAACGCGTCCTCCAGGGGCGTGATGAGCTGCACGGGGGCGTGCGCGTAGGCGTCCGCGCGCGGGCTGCGCAGCCGGCGCCGCACATTGTCCCGGTAGAGCCAGGCGCCGTGGGCCGCGTCCGACCGCAGGGACGCGGTCGGATAGCCGTCCCCGGGCACCTTCTCGACGCGCGCGAGCAGCTGCGGCCAGACCGCGCCGAGCGGCCCGCGCCAGGCCAGCTCCGGCAGCACGGGCGTGTGCAGCAGGTACACGTACCAGGACTTGGCGCCCTGGCCCAGCAGCTGGCCCACCCGGCGCGGGGTCGGCCGCTTCACCCGGCGTTCGATCCAGTGCCCGAAGTGGTCCAGCGACGGGCCGGACATCGACGTGAAGGAGGCGATCCGCCCCTCGGTGCGGCCGGCCGTCACGAACTCCCAGGACTGCACCGAGCCCCAGTCGTGCCCCACCAGGTGCACCGGCCGGTCCGGGCTGACCGCGTCCACGACGGCCAGGAAGTCGTCGGTCAGCTTCTCCAGGGTGAACCCGCCGCGCAGCGGACGCGGCGCCGTGGACCGTCCGTGGCCCCGGACGTCGTACGCCACGACATGGAAGCGCCCGGCGAGCCGCGACGCCACCTCGGACCACACCTCCTTGCTGTCCGGGTATCCGTGCACCAGGACGACCGTCGGCCGCCCCGGATCGCCCAGCTCGGCCACGCACAGGTCGACCCCGTCCGCCCGCACCCGGCGCTCCCGCGCGCCTTCCAGTCCCGTCACACCGGCGAATCTGACAGTGGCCGGAGAGCCCGTCAACAGGGCCCCCGAGCCTGTGCATAACTCTCAGGCAGGGCTTCCCCTACGGGCCCGTACGACTCCAGGCGGACTCCAAGACGGCTCTCCGGTCTGACGACCGGAGTGGCGCGGCTCACTAGTGTCATGGACGTGACTGTGATCGCGACCGAAAGCCTGAGCAAGCGGTTCCCCCGGGTGACCGCTCTTGACCGGCTCTCCGTGGACGTCGGGCCCGGTGTGACCGGACTCGTCGGAGCCAATGGAGCCGGCAAGTCCACACTGATCAAGATCCTGTTGGGTCTGTCCCCCGCCTCCGAGGGCCGCGCCGAAGTGCTCGGCCTCGACGTCGCCACCAAGGGCGCCGCCATCCGCGAGCGGGTCGGCTACATGCCGGAACACGACTGCCTGCCACCGGACGTCTCGGCCACCGAGTTCGTCGTCCACATGGCGCGCATGTCCGGCCTGCCGCCCACCGCCGCGCGGGAGCGCACCGCGGACACGCTGCGCCACGTCGGCCTGTACGAGGAGCGCTACCGTCCCATCGGCGGCTACTCCACCGGCATGAAGCAGCGCGTCAAGCTCGCGCAGGCCCTCGTGCACGACCCCCAGCTGGTCTTCCTGGACGAGCCGACCAACGGCCTCGACCCGGTCGGCCGCGACGACATGCTCGGGCTGATCCGCCGGATCCACACCGACTTCGGCATCTCGGTCCTGGTCACCTCCCACCTGCTGGGCGAGCTGGAGCGCACCTGCGACCACGTCGTCGTCATCGACGGCGGCAAGCTGCTGCGCTCCAGCTCCACCACGGACTTCACCCAGACCACCACGACCCTCGCCATCGAGGTCACCGACACCGACGAGCACCCGGACGGCACCCGCGCGGTGCGCGAGGCGCTCCACGCGCGCGGGGTGGACACCGAGGACGGCAGCGGGCTGCCCGGCGCCGGACACATCCTGCTGCTCACCGCGCAGGGCGAGGAGACCTACGACCTGGTCCGGGACGTCATCGCGGACCTCGGCCTGGGCCTGGTGCGCATGGAACAGCGCCGGCACCACATCTCCGAGGTCTTCACCGACAGCGACGAGAACCGCGACGAGGCACGGAAGGAGGCGGTCGGCCATGGCAGCTGAGCAGTCCATGCAGACACCTGCCACTGCACCGGGTGACACCCGTATCCACAACATCGGCTACCGCTCCTACGACGGCCCCCGCCTGGGCCGCGGCTACGCCACCCGCTCGCTGTACTCGCAGTCCCTGCGCGGCGCCTACGGCCTCGGCCGCTCGGTGAAGTCCAAGGTGCTGCCGATGCTGCTGTTCGTGGTGATGTGCGTGCCCGCCGCCATCATGGTGGCCGTCGCCGTCGCCACCAAGGCCAACGACCTGCCCGTCGACTACACGCGCTACGCGGTCATCATGCAGGCCGTCATCAGCCTGTACGTCGCCTCCCAGGCGCCCCAGTCCGTCTCGCGCGACCTGCGCTTCAAGACCGTGCCGCTGTACTTCTCACGGCCCATCGAGACCGGCGACTACGTGCGCGCCAAGTTCGCCGCGCTGGCCTCGGCGCTGTTCGTCCTCACGGCCGCTCCCCTGCTGGTGCTGTACATCGGCGCGCTGCTGGCCAAGCTCGACTTCACCGACCAGACCAAGGGATTCGCACAGGGACTCGTCTCCGTGGCACTGCTCTCGCTGCTCTTCGCCGGCATCGGCCTGGTCATCGCGTCGGTCACCCCGCGCCGCGGCTTCGGCATCGCGGCCGTGATCGCGGTGCTCACCATCTCCTACGGCGCGGTCTCCACGCTCCAGGCGATCGCGGAGGTGCAGAGCGACGGCGACGGCGTCGCCTGGATCGGCCTGTTCTCGCCGATCACTCTCATCGACGGTGTGCAGTCCGCCTTCCTGGGCGCGACCTCCGCCTTCCCGGGCGGAGTGGGCCCGACCAACGCCGAGGGCGTCGTGTACGTCGTCTTCTGCCTCGGCCTGATCGCCGCGAGCTACGGCCTCCTGGTGCGCCGCTACAAGAAGGTGGGACTGTGACCACGCTCAGCATCGACCACGTCTCCCGCTGGTTCGGCAACGTGGTCGCCGTCAACGACATCACCATGACCATCGGCCCCGGCGTCACCGGCCTGCTCGGCCCCAACGGCGCGGGCAAGTCCACCCTCATCAACATGATGGGCGGCTTCCTCGCCCCCTCCACCGGGTCCGTCACCCTCGACGGGCAGCAGGTGTGGCGCAACGAGGCCATCTACCGGCACATCGGCATCGTCCCCGAGCGCGAGGCGATGTACGACTTCCTCACCGGCCGCGAGTTCGTCGTCGCCAACGCCGAACTGCACGGTCTGGGCGCCAAGGCCGCCCAGAGGGCGCTGGCCACGGTGGAGATGGAGTATGCGCAGGACCGCAAGATCGCCACGTACTCCAAGGGCATGCGCCAGCGCGTGAAGATGGCCTCCGCGCTGGTCCACGACCCGTCGCTGCTCCTGCTGGACGAGCCCTTCAACGGCATGGACCCGCGCCAGCGCATGCAGCTGATGGACCTGCTGCGGCGCATGGGCGACGAGGGCCGCACCGTGCTGTTCTCGTCCCACATCCTCGAAGAGGTCGAGCAGCTCGCCTGGCACATCGAGGTCGTCGTCGCCGGCCGGCACGCCGCCAGTGGTGACTTCCGCAGGATCCGCCGCCTGATGACGGACCGTCCGCACCGCTACCTGGTGCGCTCCAGCGACGACCGCGCGCTCGCGGCCGCGCTGATCGCGGATCCGTCGACGTCCGGCATCGAGGTGGACGTGGCCGAGGGCGCCCTGCGCATCCAGGCCGTCGACTTCGGCCGCTTCACGTCCCTGCTGCCCAAGGTCGCGCGCGACCACGGCATCCGGCTGCTCACGGTCTCGCCCTCCGACGAGTCCCTCGAGTCCGTCTTCTCGTATCTCGTCGCGGCGTAGGAGGCCCCTGATGTACGACCCCACAGTCGCCCGGCTCACCTACCGGGCCCTGCTCGGCCGCCGCCGGGCCCTCATCCTGGGCGCGCTGCCCCTGCTGCTGATCGCGATCTCCCTGGCGGTGCGCGCCCTCGCCGGGGCCGACGACCAGACCGCCGCCGACATCCTCGGCGGACTCGCGCTCGCCACCATGGTGCCGATCATCGGCGTCATCGCGGGCACCGGGGCGATCGGCCCCGAGATCGACGACGGCTCGGTCGTGTACCTGCTGTCCAAGCCGATCAAGCGACCCACGATCATCTACACCAAGCTGATCGTCGCCATCGCCGTCACCATGGTGTTCTCGGCGCTGCCCACGTTCATCGCGGGCTTCGTCCTCAACGGCAACGGCCAGCAGGTCGCCGTCGCCTACACGGTGGCCGCGCTCGTCGCCTCCATCGCGTACGCGGCGCTCTTCCTGCTCCTCGGCACGGTCTCGCGCCACGCGGTGGTGTTCGGTCTGGTCTACGCGCTGGTGTGGGAGGCACTGTTCGGCTCCCTGGTGCCCGGCGCGCGCACGCTGAGCGTGCAGCAGTGGTCGCTGGCCGTGGCACAGAAGGTCGCCGGCGGTGACCTGGTCACCTCGGACGTGGGCCTGACGACCGCGACGGTCCTGCTCGCCGCGGTCACCGTGCTCGCCACCTGGTACGCCGGCCAGAAGCTGCGCGCGCTCACGCTCGCCGGCGAGGAGTGAGCGGCACCCGCTCCGGCCGGCACCGCCGACGGGACAGCGGCGCCACCGGTGTTTTATTCGGTGGCGTCCGCGCCGCGCCGCGGGCAGAGTGAGAGTGTCCGCATCGCCGGGAACGTCCGGCGACCATGTGCCGGGAAGGGAGCGGGACGATGTCGATGCACGGCAGTACGTCCAGCTCCCGTCGGGGCGGCCCGCGGCGGACTCCGGAGTAATCCCTACTGCTCCGTCGAGTCCGCCCCGCACGGGGAGCCGCCCGGGGCGGCCGCTTCGAGCGCGCGCATCGTGTCGCGCGGGCCGCCCACCCGGAGGATTGGCCGAGTGGTAAGGCACCGGTTTGCTAAACCGTGGTCGGGTCTACAGCCCGCGCACGTTCGATCCGTGCATCCTCCGCACAGCGCCGGGCATCAGCCCAGCAACTGCTCCACGACCACCGCGATCCCGTCCTCCTCGTTGGAGGCCGTGATCTCGTCCGCCACCGCACGCAGGTCCTGATGGGCGTTGGCCATGGCCACGCCGTACGCGGACCAGGCGAACATCGGCAGATCGTTGGGCATGTCGCCGAAGGCGATGGTGTCCGCGGCCTTCACGCCGAGCCGGCGCGCCGCCAGGGACAGCCCCGTCGCCTTCGACAGACCGAGCGGGAGCAGTTCGACGATGCCCTCGCCCGCCATGGTGACGGTGACGAAACCGCCCGCGGTGCGGGTGGCGGCCTCGGCGAGCTCGTCGGAGGCCAACGCCGGGTGCTGGATGTAGAGCTTGTTCAGCGGCGCCGCCCACAGGTCCGCCGCGTCGGTGAACGGGGTCGCGGGCAGCGCGCCCACGACCTCGTAGCCGGGGCCGACCAGCACCTCGCCGTCGAGTCCGTCGCGGCTGGCCGCCAGGTGCAGCGGCCCGACCTCCGCCTCGATCTTGGCGAGCGCCACCCCGGCCAGCTGCCGGTCCAGCGTCACCGAGGTCAGCAGCCGCCGCGCCCCTGCGTCGTACACCTGGGCGCCCTGGCCGCAGACGGCCAGACCGGTGTAGCCGAGGTCGTCGAGGATGGGGCGCGTCCAGGGCACCGCGCGGCCGGTGACGACGATGTGCGCCGCGCCCGCCGCGGTGGCCGCGGTGAGCGCGTCACGGGTGCGGCGGGAGACCGAGTGGTCGTCCCGCAGCAGCGTGCCGTCGAGATCCGTGGCGATGAGCCGGTAGGGGAGGCCGCCGCTCACGTGGCGACCGGTTCCAGCAGCTCCCGGCCGCCCAGGTACGGACGCAGCACATCCGGCACCCGGACCGAGCCGTCGGCCTGCTGGTGGTTCTCCAGGATCGCCACGATGGTGCGCGGTACGGCGCACAGGGTCCCATTCAGCGTGGCCAGCGGCCGCACCTTCTTGTCCTCGCGGACCCGGATCGACAGCCGGCGCGACTGGAACTCGGTGCAGTCCGAGGTCGAGGTCAGCTCGCGGTACTTGCCCTGGGTGGGGATCCACGCCTCGCAGTCGTACTTACGCGCGGCCGAGGAGCCCAGGTCGCCCGAGGCGACGTCGATCACGCGGAACGGCAGCTCCAGCGAGGTCAGCCACTGCTTCTCCCACTCCAGCAGCCGCTGGTGCTCCGCCTGCGAGTCCTCGGGGGCCACGTAGGAGAACATCTCGACCTTGTCGAACTGGTGCACGCGGAAGATGCCCCGGGTGTCCTTGCCGTGCGACCCGGCCTCGCGGCGGAAGCAGGGCGAGAAGCCGGCGTACCGCAGCGGCAGCCGGTCGGCGTCGATGATCTCGTCGCTGTGGTAGGCGGCCAGCGCCACCTCGGACGTGCCGACCAGGTACAGGTCGTCCCTCTCGAGGTGGTAGACGTCCTGCGCGGCCTGGCCGAGGAAGCCGGTGCCCGCCATGGACTGGGGGCGGACCAGCGCGGGGGTCAGCATCGGGGTGAAGCCGGCCGCGGTGGCCTGCGCCATCGCGGCGTTGACCAGGGCGAGCTCCAGCAGCGCGCCGATGCCGGTCAGGAAGTAGAAGCGGGAGCCGGAGACCTTGGCGCCGCGCTCGACGTCGATGGCGCCGAGCAGCTGGCCGAGCTCCAGGTGGTCCTTGGGCTCGAAGCCCTCGGCGCCGAAGTCGCGGACGGTGCCGTGGGTCTCCAGCGTGACGAAGTCCTCCTCACCGCCGACGGGGACATCGGGGTGGACGAGGTTGCTCAGCTTGAGCAGGAGGTCCTGGGTCTCGGTGGCGGCGGCGTCGCGCTCGGCGTCGGCCGCCTTCACGTCGGCCTTGAGCTGTTCGGCCTTCTTCAGCAGCTCGGCCTTCTCGTCACCGGATGCCTTGGGGATGAGCTTGCCGAGCGACTTCTGCTCGGCGCGCAGCTCGTCGAAGCGGACGCCGGACGACCTGCGCCGTTCGTCGGCAGACAGGAGGGCGTCGACGAGCGCGACGTCCTCTCCACGGGCGCGCTGGGAAGCACGCACACGGTCGGGGTCCTCACGGAGCAGGCGAAGGTCAATCACGTGGTCAAGGCTACCGGTGCGGGATGGCCGTCCACGACTGGCTATTCGCGACGGAACGGCCACTTTCCGTTATGGGGTGAATGCGCATTGTGTTCCACGGGGTCAATGGCCGGAGCCTCGCCCCTTGAACGGGTCACTTCCAGGGTGTGCGGTTGACCGAATCCCTTACGCGGAGCGGGACTTGGGGGCCGCTTGTCCACAGGGATCCTCACCCCTGAAATAGTTATCCACAGGGTGTGGGGAAGATCTGTGGACTTCGGAATTGATCACTCCGAAACGCTCCGCGCCTCCGGGGGATTCCCCGCACAAACCCCCCTCCATCCCTACTTTTGAGTGGAAAGAGTTCCCTCCAAAGGGTTGACCAAAGGAAAACAATGGACGAAGGGAGGTGAAGGGTGATCTACGGGATGATGAATGCGATCATGGCTTGTAGGGCGATTTGTCGACGGAGTCGCGCTTCCGTATCGACTTGTCCCCAGGTCGAGAAGCGGACCTGTGGATAACTCCTGTGGACAATGACAATCGGCAGGTAGGACCGGGTGGCCGAGAACGCCCTCTGGTCAGAACCGGCCGTCCTGGCAGCGTGCCACCCAGTCCGCCGCATCCACGAACTCCGCGTCCGACGTCCCGGGGAACGGGGGCCGCACCTCCCCCGGCGCCACATCCGCCCGCGGATAGGAACCGAGGTAGCGCACCTGGAGACAGATCCGCTTGAGCCCCATCAGCGCCTCCGCCATCCGGCGGTCCGAGATGTGGCCCTCGGCGTCGATGCAGAAGCAGTAGTTGCCGATCCCCGCCCCGGTCGGCCGGGACTGGAGCAGCATCAGGTTGATGCCCCGCGTGGCGAACTCGCCCAGCAGATCGCGCAGGCCACCGGGGTGGTCGTCGCGCTGCCAGAGCACGATCGAGGTCTTGTCGGCACCGGTGGGCGCCGCCGGCCGCGCCGGGCGGCCCACCAGAACGAACCTGGTCTGGGCGTTCTCGGCGTCGTGGATCTCCGTCTCCAGCGCCTCCAGGCCGTACCGGGCGGCCGCGAACTCACCGGCGAAGGCGGCGTCGTACCGGCCCTCCTGGACCAGGCGGGCACCGTCGGCGTTGGAGGCGGCCGACTCCCAGACGGCGTCCGGGAGGTGCTTCTTCAGCCAGTTGCGCACCTGGGGCTGCGCGGCCGGATGGGCGGTGACCGTCTTGATGTCCGACAGCTTGGTGCCCGGACGGACGAGCAGCGCGAAGGTGATCGACAGCAGCACCTCGCGGTAGATCATCAGCGGGGTGCCGGCGACCAGTTCGTCGAGCGTGGTGGTGATCCCGCCCTCGACCGAGTTCTCGATGGGGACGAAAGCGGCCTCGGCCTCGCCCGTCCGCACCGCGTCGAGCGCGGACTGCACGGACACGTACGGCGTCAGCTCACGCGTCGCCGCCTCGGGAAGCGTGCGCAGGGCGACTTCGGTGAAGGTGCCCTCTGGGCCGAGATACGCATAGCTCGCTGGCATGTCCTCACCCTAATGGGCCCGCGGCCGTGGACGGCTTCCGGAATCCCCTCAGGGGTGACTTCCGGGCCGTTCTCATCCCTCCAGTAGCGCCTGCCCCACATACTCGCCCTCCGCCGCCCCGCCCGGAACGGCGAACAGCCCGCTCGCCTCGTGCCGGACGAACGGCGTCAGGGCGTCGCCGCGGTCCAGTTTGCGCTGCACCGGCACGAAACCGCGCAGCGGATCGGCCTGCCAGCAGATGAACAGCAGACCCGCGTCCGGCACCCCGTCCGTGCCGATGCCGTCGTGGTACGAGAAGGGCCGGCGGAGCATCGCCGCGCCGCCGTTCTGGTCGGGCCGGGTGATCCTCGCGTGGGCGTTGATCGGCACGACCAGGTTGCCCTCGGCGTCGGTCTTCTCCAGGTCCATCTCCGAGGTCTCGGTGCCCCCGGACAGCGGAGCCCCGTCGGACTTGCGGCGCCCGATGACGCCCTCCTGCTCCTTGACGGACAGCTTCTCCCAGTCGTCCAGCAGCATGCGGATACGGCGTACGACCACGTAGGAGCCGTTCGCCATCCAGGCGGGCTCGCCGCTCTCCGGTACGAAGATCCGCTGGTCGAAGTCGGGGTCGGCGGGCTTGGGATTGCGGGTGCCGTCGACCTGCCCCATCAGATTGCGGGCGGTCATGGGATGAGCGGTGGCGCCCGGTGAGCGGTTGAAGCCGTTCATCTGCCAGCGCACCCTGGCCGCCGCACCGGCGTCCTTCTGCACGGCGCGCAGGGCGTGGAAGGCCACGAGGGCGTCGTCCGCGCCGATCTGCACCCACAGGTCGCCGTTGCTGCGCGCCTTGTCGAGGTGGTCGGAGGAGAAGTCCGGCAGCGGATCCAGGGCTGCCGGGCGCTGCTTCTCCAGCCCGGTGCGTTCGAAGAAGCTGTGGCCGAAGCCGAAGGTGAGGGTCAGCGAGGAGGGACCGGCGTCGCGCGCCACCCCGGTGTCGTCCTCTGCGCTCGGCTCGCCCGCCATCAGCCGCCGGGCCGTGTCCGACCAGCGGCGCAACAGTGCGGCCGCCTCCGTGCGACCGGCGCCGGGTGCCAGGTCGAAGGCGACCAGATGGCCTCGGGCCTGGAGCGGCTGGGTGATGCCGGGCTGATGTTTCACGTGAAACGGCACCTGGCCCTCACCGACCGAGGTCAGTGGAGTGGCTCCGGCGGGCGCCGCCGCGTAGCCCACGGCCCCGCCCGCCGCTCCCAGGACGAGCCCGGTGGCACCGGCCGTGCCGAGCAGCCGGCGCCGGGAGATGCCGCCCCGGGTGGTCCGGACGGACTCCTCCGTGGGTGCCTGTGGCGTACGGGTCTGTGGAATGGACTGGTCAGCCATGGTGGTTCAGCCGATCTTCGCGTTCTTCGAGACGGTCACCTGGTCGATGTCGGAGGTGCGCACGGTCACCTCGATCGTCCAGTCGCCCGTCATGGGGAGCTGCACTCCGCTCGCCGACCAGTGTCCGGTGGTGATGTGGTCGGGGACGACGGGCAGCGGTCCGAGGTCCTTGGCGGAGAGGGTGAAGGCGACCTTCACCTCGGGAATGTCGACGGGGCGGCCGTCCGGGCCGTCGACGTAGACGTGCATGGCGTTGTCACCGACCCGGGCCGGCTCGAGGTCGATCGAGACGACACCCTTGCCGTTCTCGCCGCCGGTGTCGAAGGGCATGGTCAGAGTCACCGCTCCGGTGCCCTGGCCGGTGGCGGCGGGCGCGGAGGACGAGGCGGAGCCGGCCGCCTCGGCCTCCTGCTCCGTGCGTCCCGGCTCGGTCTGCGTCAGCACGGTGGTGACGGCGAGCAGGACCACGGCGACGCCCGCCTCGGCGAGTACGGAGCGACGCAGGCCGGTGCGGCGGGGGTCGGCGTCGCGCAGCCGCTTCTGCCGGGCGGTCTCCATCGCGGCCCGCTGCCGGGCGAGCTGAGCGGCCCGCGCGGCCCCGGCCTTCGAGTCGGCGCCGTCTCCGGAGGCTTCCGGGGCCGCGTTGTCATGGGACTTCACGTCCGAGGCCGCGTCAGCCGTCGACTCCGCTTCCGAGGCCGCACCGTCCCCGGACGCCTTGGATGCGGCGCCGGCCGTGGTCTCCGCTCCCGGGGCCGTGTCCTCCCCGGACTCCGCTCCCGAAGCGACGCCGTCCCCGAGCCCCGCCGTCGTGCCCCGCGCCTCGCCGCTCTCCCCGGCGGCCGCCACGCCTGCCCGCGCCGCGGACCGGTCCGTGTCGGACTTCTCCGCGGCGTCCTCCGGCGCGGACACGGCGTTCGCGGGTGCCCCCGCCAGCCGTGCGGTCCACCGCCGTGAGACGGAGGCGATCCCGACCAGCACCGCCACGAGCCCGATCTTGACGAGCAGCAGCTGCCCGTACCGGGTGTCGGTGAACGCCGACCAGGAGCCCAGCTGCCGCCAGCTCTGGTAGATCCCGGTGACGACCAGGGTGACCACGCTGCCGAAGGCCAGCCGCGAGAACCGCTGGACGGCGTCCCGGCCGACCGGCGTCTCGGCGGGCGCCCGGAAGAGGGCGACCAGCAGCGCGGTGAGCCCGCCGAGCCACGCGGCGACGGCCAGCAGATGGAGCACGTCGACCGGCATGGCGACGCCCGGCTGGAGCCCCTGGGAGGCGTGCTCCGACATCGCCCAGCTCGCGGCGAGCCCGGCCGCCACCACCGTGCCCCCGACCGCGAGCCCGAAGGACAGGTCCCGCTTCTCCTCGTCCTCCCGCTTGTCGTAGGCCCCGAACAGGACCGCTATGAACAGCGCGGCCGCGGCGAGCAGCAGCAGCCGGGAGACCAGTGCCGCGCCGGTCTTGGTCTGGAGCACGTCCGCGAGCAGCGACAGGTCGAAGATGTCACCCGGTTCCCCGGACGTGGTGTAGGAGCCGCGCAGCAGCAGCAGCCCCAGCGTGGCCCCGGTGAGCGCCAGCCATCCGGAGACCACCAGCCGCTGCACCGCCCGCACCCCGGCGCCGCGCCCCCAGCAGGCGAGCACGAACGCCGCCCCGCCGGCCAGGACCACGAAACCGGCGTAGGACAGGTACCGGCCGATGCCGTACAGCACGCCGACCACACCGTCGTCGGAGCCCTGCGCCGAGACCGAGACGGACGTCTCGGAGGGGGCGCCGATGGAGAAGGTGAAGGCCCCGGCGACGGGATGGCTGTCCGCCGACACCACCTGGTAGGCGACGGTGTACGTGCCGTCGGGCAGCCCGCCGACCAGCGTCACGGTGTAGATCGTGCCGCTCGGGTTGGCCGGGTCGCCCTTGTCCACCCGTTTGCCCTTGGGGTCGAGCACCCGCACGGCGTCGTCACCGACCGCGATCTGCTCGGAGAAGGTCAGCGAGACCTGGGTGGGCGCCGTGTCGACCACCGCATCCCGCGCGGGGTCGCTGTCGGTCAGCGCGGCGTGCGCGGACGCGGGAGCGGCCCCGGCGAGGAGCGCGCCGGTGACCACCAGGAACAGCAGCACCAGGGTCCGTACGCGGGGAGCGATGGTCTGGGTCACAGGGGTGTCTCCCTCAGTGTCCGGTCTTCGGGTTGTAGGTGGCCGCCTTCACCGGGATCTCGACCGTGAGGGGGTCGGACCGTTCGAAACGCAGCTCGACGGAAACGTTCTGGCCCTGCCGGGGCTTCTCTTTCAGCTGCTCGAACATCAGATGGCTGCCGCCGCTCTCCAGCACCAGGCTGCCGTGGGCCGGGATGTCCAGGGCCCCGGCTTCCCGCATGGCGCCGTCGACCGTCTCGTGGACGGTGACCTGGCCGGCGGCGTCGCTGCTGACCGAGGTCAGCCGGTCCGCGCCGTCGCCGTCGTTGGTGATGGTGAGGAAGCCGGCGGCCATGTCCGACACCGGCTGGGGCATGTAGGCCGAGCCCACGGACAGCTCCGCCCGGCCGTCGCCGGAGCCCGAGCCGTCCGAGCCGCCGCATCCGGCGAGGGCCAGCACCCCGACGACGGCCGAGGCCGCGGCCGTCCGGTACCTCACGGCTTCTCCCCCTTGATGATCTTGGGGAGATCCTTGGTGTAGTCGTCGACCGTGGCGTCCTCGCCGTAGAGGACATAGCCGCCATCGGTCTTCGGGGAGAAGGCGATGACCTGGGTGCCGTGGTCGGAGACGGTCTTGCCGTTCTCGTCCTTGCGCGGCGGATTGATCGAGATGCCGATGCTGCGGGCGCCGGCCTGGATGGTGTCGAAGTCGCCGGTCAGGCCGACGACCTGGGAGTCGATGCCCTTGAGCCACGTGCCGAGCGCGGCGGGGGTGTCCCGCTCCGGGTCGGTGGTGACGAACACGATCCGCAGCTGGTCCTGCTGCTCCTGGGGCAGCTGCTTCTTGGCCACCGCGAGGTTGTTCATGGTCAGCGGGCAGACGTCGGGGCAGTGGGTGTAGCCGAAGTAGATCAGCGTGGGCCGGCCCGCGGTCTCCTCGCGGAAGTCGTACTCCTTGCCGCGGGTGTCCGTCAGGACGAGGTCCGGCTTCTCGAACGGCTTCTCGAGCACCGTGCCCGCCTTGTCCGAGCCGGGAGCCTCGGACACCAGGGAGACGGGGTCGCCGCTGTCGCTGTCGCTGCCGCAGGCGGAGAGGGTCAGGGAGGCGACGGCCAGCAGAGCCGCCGCCGCGAAGGTCTTCTTGCGCATGGAAGTTCCTGAAGGTGTGTGCTGCGGAGCGCACCGGGGCCACGGGACCGTGGACGGCACGTGGACGGCCCCGGCGCGCTCCGTGAAGAGGGAGGGAGGGGTCAGGCGGTCGTGCGCCGGCGACCGGCCAGGACGCCGTAGGCGACGCCCGCGGCACCGACCACGATGCCGACGACACCCAGGACACGGGCGGTGGTGTCGGTGCCGCCGGAGTCGCTCTCGGAGGCGCCGGAGGTCTCGGCGGAGGCGTTCTCGGCCTGCGCGGCGTCGTCGGCGGCCTTGTCGTCGCCCGAGGCGCCGTGGTGGTCCCCGGAGGCCGCGGAGAGGGCGAGCACGGGAGCCGGGTGCTCGGGCTCCTCCTGGCCCTCCTGCGGCACCTCGATCCAGCGGACGACCTCCTCGTTGGAGTACGTCTGCAGGGCCTTGAAGACGAGTTCGTCGGCGTCCTCGGGCAGCGTGCCCACGGAGACCGGGAACTTCTGGTAGAAGCCGGGCTCGATGCCGTCGCCCTTGGCGGTCCAGGTGACCTTGGAGACAGCCTCGTTGATCTTCTTGCCGTGCATCTCCAGCGGCTTGTCCAGCTTGGACGTGGTGACCTCGACGTCCCAGCCCTCGACCGGCTGGGGCATCACCGACGCCAGCGGGTGGTCGGTGGGGAAGGTGACCTCGAGCTTGGTGGTCGAGGCGTTGTCCCGCTCGTTGGGGACCTTGAAGCCGACGACCGCGTAACCGCCCTTCGCCGCCTCGCCCTCGGGCTGCACGCTGACGTGCGCGAGGGCCGGGGAGGACACGGCGAGAACGGTGACACCGGCGACGGCACCGGCGGCGGCGATTCGGGAAGCCTTCATGGCAGAAGCACTCCGCTTCGGTTGAGTTCTTGTCACTGACGGTGGGGAAGCGCCTCGTGCGCGGCCGGAGGGATCCTCATGCGGACGCCCCGGACGTACACCGGCGACGGAACGCACGCGCGCGTGCCGCACGCGAGCGCCTCCGCTCCTCCCCCCGGGGGATCCGGCAGTGGCGGAGTGGTGGTCGCTTCAGGCGGCGAGAGCGAGTGCGGCGACGGCGGCGGGCGGACCGCGGCGGATCACCGTGTGCTGGAGGACGGGGGTACGGGGCACCGAGGGCGCGAGCAGCGCGGTGCGTACCGCGCGCGGCGCCCGGTCGGGTGCTCCCGGGAGCCCGGAGCGCAGGGCCCGCACCAGGGCGAGCGCCGCGCGGAGGGCCCGTACGAGGGTGCCCTCGGCGACGCCGTGCGCCGACAGCTCGGCCAGGCGCAGCAGCGCCAGGTCGCCGCGGCGCAGCAGCCACCCCGCGGCCGTCGCCGCGAGGAGGTGGCCGAGCAGCATCGGCAGCGACGGCAGCAGGGCCGCGGAGGGCGCGGCGGCCGACAGGGCATCCGCCGCGTGGGGGTCCGCTCCGCCGGAGTGGATCCGCGCGTCGGTGAGGATCCGCTCGGCCTGCGCCGGGCTGATCCCCGCCGCGGTCGGCCCGCACAGCAGCCGCGCGGCCTGCTCGACCAGCGCGGCGTCGGAGAGCGCGGACGACGAACCCGTGCCGGATGTGCCGTGCTGCCCGAGGCCGAACAGCGTGTGCAGTGCCGTCTGGCCGAACGCCAGCATCGCCGCGATGCCCGGCATGGAACGGGTGCGTCCCGCGAGCGGCGCGGCGACGGCGACCGCCGCGAGGAATCCCGCGCCCAGCGTCCACAGCGGGACGGTGTCGCAGGAGGCGAGCGTGTGGCCTGCCCCGGCCAGCACGACGCAGACCGCGGCGAACACCGCGGCCCGCATGATCCGGAGTCCTCGTCCGGAGCGCCTCGTGCGCGGGTGGGGGGCAGACATGGCGGGCTCATCATCGCACCGGCCTCCCGTCCGCCGTACGGCAGGTCCGCAAGATGAGGTACGACCGGTAGATCACCTCTGACACGGGCCGCCCCACATACACCGTTCGGCTCCGGCGCACACCCGCCGTATGGGCGGTATCACGTCAACGCCACGCTTACGAGCGAGGACTCAGGGCAATACCTAACGGTATGTCGAGCCGCAGCCAGGAGGCTGGAGCATGAGCATCTGGTGGTCACTCCATCTGCGGCGTGATGCCGCCAGCGTGCCGCTCGCCCGGCGCCTGCTGCTCGGCACCATGGAGACCGCGGGCGTCGACCCCGACATCTCCTACGACCTGTCCGTCGCCCTCAGCGAGGCATGCGCGAACGCGGTCGAGCACGGCGGGGACGCCGCGCGCGAAGGTACCTCGGAGGCATACCGGGTGACCGCCTATCTCGACGGGGAGAAGTGCCGTATCGAGGTCGCCGACGCGGGCCCCGGCTTTCCCTCGGTGACGGGGGCGTGGGCCCGTCCGCCGGCCCGCCCCGCCGCGTCCGACGCGGAGCACGGCCGGGGGCTGTGCCTCATCCAGGAGCTCGCCGACCACGTCCACTTCGGCAACAAGCCGGGACGGGGCGGCGCGGTGGTGAGCTTCGACAAGATCCTCAAGTGGCGCGAGGACGCGCCGCTGGTGGCGGTGTAGCGACGGCGCCGGCGGCGGCGCGGTGACGGGGGCGGGCACGCGCGCGTGCCCGCCCCCGTCACCGCGCGGTGTGTCGCGTGGCGCGTCAGCCCTTCAGGCCCGCCATCCACGCCTCGACCTCGTCCGACCGCCGGGGCAGGGCCGCGGACAGGTTCCGGTTGCCGTCCTCGGTGACGAGGATGTCGTCCTCGATGCGGACGCCGATGCCCCGGTACTCCTCGGGCACGGTCAGGTCGTCGGCCTGGAAGTACAGGCCCGGCTCGACGGTGAGCACCATGCCGGGCTCCAGCGTGCCGTCGACGTACGTCTCGGTCCGCGCGGCGGCGCAGTCGTGGACGTCCATGCCGAGCATGTGACCGGTGCCGTGCAGCGTCCAGCGGCGCTGCAGACCCAGCTCCAGCACCCGCTCCACGGGTCCCTCGACCAGGCCCCACTCGACAAGCCGCTCGGCCAGCACCCGCTGGGCGGCGTCGTGGAAGTCCCGGTACTTGGCGCCCGGCTTCACCGCCGCGATGCCGGCCTCCTGGGCGTCGTACACGGCGTCGTAGATCTTCTTCTGCAGCTCGGTGTAGCGGCCGTTGACGGGCAGGGTGCGCGTGACGTCGGCCGTGTAGTACGTGTGCGTCTCCACACCCGCGTCGAGCAGCAGCAGGTCGCCGGAGCGGACCGGGCCGTCGTTGCGCACCCAGTGCAGGGTGGTGGCGTGCGGGCCGGCGGCGCAGATGGAGCCGTAGCCGATGTCGTTGCCCTCCACGCGGGCGCGCAGGAAGAACGTTCCCTCGATGTAGCGCTCGCTGGTCGCCTCGGCCTTGTCGAGGACCTTCACGACGTCCTCGAAGCCGCGCACGGTGGAGTCGACGGCCTTCTGCAGCTCGCCGATCTCGAAGTCGTCCTTGACCAGCCGCATCTCGGAGAGGAAGACACGCAGCTCCTCGTCGCGCTCGGCGGTCACCTTGTCGGTGAGCGCCGCCTCGATCCCGGCGTCGTGACCGCGCACCACCCGGACCGGGCCGGTGGCCTCGCGCAGCGCCTCGGGCAGCTCGCGCACGTCGGAGGCGGGGATGCCGTAGAGCTTTGCGGCCTCGGTGAGGGAGTGCCGGCGGCCGACCCACAGCTCGCCCTGGCCGTCCAGCCAGAACTCGCCGTTCTCGCGGTTCGACCGGGGCAGGAGGTAGATCGTCTCCCGGTGGCCGTCGGCCGTGGGCTCCATGACGAGGACGCCGTCCTCGGTCTGGTTGCCGGTGAGGTACGCGTACTCGACCGACGCGCGGAAGGGGTACTCGGTGTCGTTGGAGCGGGTCTTCAGGTTGCCCGCGGGGACGACGAGACGCTCACCGGGGAAGCGGGCGGACAGCGCCGCGCGGCGCGCGGCGGCCCGGGCGGCCTGCGGGACCGGCTGCAGATCGTGCAGCTCGGTGTCGGCCCAGCCGCTCTTCATGTTCTCGGCCAGCTCGTCGGACACGCCCGGGTACAGGCCGTTCTTGCGCTGCTTGACGGGCTCCTCTTCGGCAGTCTCCGGGGTCTCCGGCAGCTCCTCCGCCACGGTCATCCTCCTTGATACGGCACTGGACCACCCCCCATCGTACGGTCGGGCGGAAACGGACGAACCGGCGAAGGACCTGTTACCTGGGACGCAACGGAACCGCCCTGGACGCGGCCGGCGCGGCGACGGGGGTCGTGCCGGGCCGTGCACGAGAGAGCCGGCCTGGACGCGTCCCCGCGCGGCGACGAAGGCCGTGCTCGGCCGGACGGGCTGTGCTGGGCGGCGTGGACCGCGTTCTCCGGGCGCAACGTGCCATCGCCTGGGACCCAGGCGAACCACTTGCACGCGGCGCCCCGCGGGCCGTGCTCGGCCGCGCGGGCCGTGATGTTGCCCGGGATGCGGCGGCACCGGCTCGGACGTGGCCGGCGCGGCGACGGGGGGTGTGCCGGGCCGTGCACGAGAGAGCCGGCCTGGACGCGTCCCCGCGCGGCGACGAAGGCCGTGCTCGGCCGCACGGACCGTGGTGGGCGATGCGGTCTGTGCTCGGCCGCGCGGGCCGTGCTGTTGCCCGGGACGGGGGAACCGGCTCGGACGCGGCCCGGCGCGGCGACGGGGGGCCGCGAACTCGGCCAGGCGAATCGTGCTCGGCCGGGCCGGACGGCCGTGCCGGGCGATGCAGCCCGCGTTCGTCAGGCGGGCCGTGCGGCCGGTGCGGCGTGGCTCTTCGCATCGTCGGCCGGTCGAACCGTGCGCCGCTACTCGAACCGTGCCGCCAGCAGCACCACGTCCTCCGGCGAGTCCCCGGTGTCCGCCCCCTCCGGCAGCACCGCGCGCAGGACGTGGTCGGCGACGGCGCCGGGGTCGCGGCGCAGCGGGGCGGGCACCCCGGCCGCCGCGGCGTGCAGCCGCGCGAAGGCGCGGTCCGTCGGATCGCCCGTACGGCGCAGCAGCCCGTCGGTGTAGAGCAGCACCGTCTCTCCCGGCCCCGCCTGGACCTCCACGCTCGGCGCCTCCCAGCAGGCGAGCATGCCCAGCGGGGCGGAGACCGACGTCTCGACGAACTCCGCGCGGTGTTCGCCGAGCAGCAGCGGCGGACTGTGGCCCGCCCCGGCGAGCGTGATCCGCCGCAGCGCGGGTTCGCAGTAGCCGAACAGCGCGGTGGCCGACCGGGCCGGCTCGGTCAGCCGCAGCAGCAGTTCCAGGTCGGACAGAACGGCGACCGGATCCTCGCCCTCCATCACGGCGTACGCGCGCAGCGAGGCGCGCAGCCGTCCCATCGCGGCGACGGCGCTGGGCCCCGACCCGGTGACGGACCCGACCGCGAGCCCGAGCGCGGCATCCGGCAGCGGCAGCGCGTCGTACCAGTCGCCGCCCCCGCGCGGGGAGGTGCGGTGCCGCGCGGCGAGCTGGACGCCGGCGACGCGGGGGAGCCGGGAGGGCAGCAGTTCCTCGGCCATCGTGGCCATGCGCGTGCGCGTGCGCTCCAGTTCGAGGAGCCGGGCCAGGTGCTCGGAGGCGTGGCGGACGTACAGACCGATGAGATGGCGCCGGTGCTCCGCCGGTTCGGCCGGCTCGTCGTAGAGCCACACCGCGGCGCCCAGACGGCCGGAGGCGCCGGTGCCCAGGGGGAGGGCGAAGCTCGCGGCGTAGCCGAGGCGGGCGGCGACCTCGCGGTGGCGCGGGTCGAGCCCCTTCTCGGCGAGCAGGTCGGGCTCGGCGATGCCGTCGTCGGCGGGCAGCCCGTCGAGGATCCTGCCGTACGACAGCGAGCTGCGCGGCACCGTCTCGATGTGGCCGAGGTCGGAGCGGGCCAGTCCCAGGCCGATGGAGGTGACCGGGCCGAGTCCGTCGGAGGGTTCCAGGGCGACGAGGCCGCGTCGGGCGCCGACCAGCGCGGCTCCCGCGCGGAGCAGTTCCTGGAGCGCTTCGTCGAGTGTGCCCGCGCGGACGAGGCGTTCGGTGAGTTCGTGGAGGGTCGTCAGGTCCGAGACCCAGCCGGCGAGCCGGTCCTGGAGCAGTGCGCCCGGGGCGTTCTGGGGGGTTGCGGGAGGGGCGGATGAGGTACCCGTGACGGGCGCGACAGTGTGTGCCGGTGCGGGAACCGTAGAATCGATTCCGGCCACTTTCGGAGGGTGCGGGGCATTCATGGCGTCCGGCTTTCCGACCGGTACGTACTGCTCAAAAGCATCGCAAACCCCCATGTCATTCTGCGTCGCCGGCAGTGTCTCCACATGTACACGTACTCGTGAGGAGATGTCCAGCATTGTCCTGCTGGGATTCCTGGTGTCCGTGGGGTTGAAGGGAACTCCCCGCAGACCCCTTGCCGAAATATGAAGTTGGCTTGAAACTGCCTCAGGGGGAGGCATATTGCGGTCGACTGGCCTTGCTCGACGGAAGCGTCACAGCGGTCGTGATGGGTACGTACTCGGTGAAGGCCAGGGGTGGTTGGAAACCGCTCGGGAACCTGGCGACGGACCCGGGCGTCTTAACCACCGACGACCGTGCCCCATCCTCCCGTGGCGGAGGCGGAGAGAACCACGCGCGACGTGAAACGCCAGACTTCGCCACCCCCACGCCACACCCGTACTTCTGATAGACGCAGTATGGGTGGAACGGCCGCGGAGGCAGCCCAAGCTCGGCCCAGAGGGGTTCCCCCTGCCCGGCGCGGGGGTGTGATGCGCCAACAGGTACGCACAGTGAAGTGATCGACACATGACGTGATGTGGACCACGGTGTTGCCAGGCGTGCAACGGAAAGGAACGAGCGCTCATGCGCGAGATCCTCGGAAGGCGACGCAGGCTCCTGTCCCGACGCGGCGACGGAGGGCCTGAGCTGATGGGCGCGGCCCTGACCTACGCCGCGCAGTGGCAGTGGCCGGTACTCCCCGGCGTGGCGGCCGACCCGCAGGGCCGGTCCCGCTGCGGCTGCCCCGACCCCGAATGCACAGTGCCGGGCGCCCACCCGTTCGACCCCGGTCTCCTCGCCGCCACCACCGACGCCCGCATGGTGCGCTGGTGGTGGAGCAACCGGCCGACGGCGCCCATCGTCCTCGCGACCGGCGGCAGGGCCCCGTGCGCGGTCTCGCTGCCCGCCGTGCCGGCCGCCCGCGCCCTGGCCGCGCTCGACCGCCGGGGCATGCGGCTGGGCCCGGTCGTCGCCTCCCCCGACCGCTGGGCGATCCTCGTCCAGCCGTACTCCATGGAGCAGCTGGGCGAGCTGCTGTACGCCAAGGACTTCGTCCCCGGCTCCCTGCGCTTCCACGGTGAGGGCGGCTACCTCGTCCTGCCCCCGTCCGAGACCGCCCAGGGCGGGGTCCGCTGGGAGCGCGCGCCGCTGCCCGGCTCGGCCACACCCTGGGTGCCCGGTGTCGAGGCCGTGGTGGACGCCGTGGTCGAGGCCCTCACCCGTACGGGTGTGAGCGCGCCCGAGATGTAGCGCGTCCCGGCGCGTGCCGCGCCCGGGGGGCCGCCGCGGGCGGCTATCTTCCCGGGGCATGCCGCGTCATGCCGGGGGCCGCGCCCGGGCCTTCCGAAGAGCTCGCCCGCTCGTCCTCGCGGGCGTCGTGGCGGCGTGCGCGTTCGCACTGCCGATGGCCGTGGAGTCCGCGGTACGGCCCGCCCCGCGCGGTGACGGCAAGGCACCCGTTCCGGGCGCCGCCGCCCCGTCGCCACCCGGCCCGCATCTGTCGACCGCCCTGCGCTGCGGTCCCGCGGTCTCCTCCCCCGACGGCATCGAGGCACAGACCTGTGTCGTGGCGCAGGGCGAGGAGATCTGGGCACGGACGTACTACCGCAACGCCACGGGAGAGGCGCGGTCCGCCGCGCTGAGCCTCACGGGGCCCGGCGGCCGTACCGTCCGGACGCGGTGCGCCGTGTCCGCCGACGACGAACCGGCCCGGTGCGAGACACCGCGCGAGAGCGGCGACGCGGATCTCGCCCGCCACACGGCCGTGGCGGAGTTCGCCCACCACGCGGGGCAGGGAACACTGCTGCTGCGCGCGGGGAGCGACTGAACGCCCGGGACGAGCCGTTGCCCGGCGGACACCGGAATCGCCGACGGGCCGGGAGAGCCGACTTGGCGGAATGGGAACCCCGGACGTCCGGAACGGGGGTTTCCGACCTGCGGAACGGGGGTCTCCGACCGGCGGATGGAGGTCCCAGGCGGCCGGAACGGGAAGCGCGGCCCGACGCACTGGCGTCCCGAGGAGCCGGAACGCGGGTCACCCGGCACGCCGAAACGGAGATCCCGGTCGGCCGGAACGCGGGTCATCCGATCCCGGGCAACGAAGATCCCGGGCGATCGAAAGAGGGCCCCGAATCGAGGGAACGGAGGTCCCGAGCAGCCGGAACGAGGTGCCCCGTCCCGCGGGACCGGGAGCCGCCCACGGCACGGCCGAGTGCCCGGAGGCGGGTCGCGTCGCGTGCGCGGAGAACCGGCACACAAAGACCCGGTTGCTGGCGACGGGGGATGCACCAGCAACCGGGCTATGGGAACGGTAACAAGAGATCGGCTGTTCGCAAATTCGATCTCGGCTTTTCCGGTCACCGATTTGCTTGTCCGTGACGGGAGTTGCCCATGGGGCGGGTGGTGCGCGCCCGGGCGTTTCCGCCGGCCGGCCGCCGGCGGAACCCCTGCCGCGCGGTGCCTCAGTTGAGGGTGACCTGGCGGTTCGTCAGACCGCCGCGCGCCCGGCGCTCGTCCGCGGTGAGCGGTGTGTCCGTCGCCAGGGCCTCGGCGAGCCGCTCCGCGAACTCGGCCGCGGGCTTCTCCACGTCCTCGGCGCCGACCCCGCTGGGCAGGTCCCAGACCGGCACGGTGAGCCCGTGAGCGCGGAAGGAGCCCACGAGACGGGTGCCCTCGCCCAGGGAGGACCGCCCCGCCGCGTGCAGCCGGGCGAGAGCGTCCAGAAGCCGCTCCTCGGGGTGCGGCATGACCCACCGCAGGTGGTTCTTCTCGGGCGTCTCGCACCAGTACGCGGAGTCCACGCCCGACAGCTTGACCGTCGGGATGGCGGCGGCGTTGGCCCGCTCCAGGGAGGCGGTGACGTCCGGCGTGGCGCTCTCCGGGTCGGGGACCCAGAACTCGAACCCGCTGTGCACGACCGGCTCGAAAGCGCCCTCCGGCGCCAGCAGATCCTGCAGCCGGGGCCCGTCGGCGGGAGCGCGCCGGCCCTGCACCGGCGTACCCGGGTCGGCGGTGAGCGCACGCTGGAGCGTGTCGGCCAGATCGCGGCTGATGTCGCCGGAGGAGGTGTCGTTCTGCAGACCGAGCAGCACCGAGCCGTCGTCGCGGCGCAGCGCGGGCCAGGCCATCGGCAGCACCGTGGCCAGCGTGACCGACGGGACTCCCTCGGGCAGGCCGTCCTTGAGCGTCAGCTCGACGGTGGCGGCCGGCACCAGTTCGCGCAGCGCCACCCAGTCGCATTCGCCGGGCAGGCCCTCGAAGGGGCGGTGCACCAGCTCGGTCACGGCGTGCGCGGCGGCGCGGCCGTGGCAGGCCTTGTAACGGCGGCCGCTGCCGCAGGGGCAGGGCTCGCGGGCGCCGACGACCGGAATCTGCCCGTCCGTGAGCTGCGGGCGCTTGGCCTTCGTCTGGGGTCGCTTCTTGGCCATCGTGGGTGTCTCCCGGTTACGGCTCGTCTCGTACCCGCGCGAGCCTAGCCGTTCGCGCCACGGCCGTCGGGAACCTGTGGACAACGTGCCGGACCGCGCACCCCGCGGGCGCGGCGGACGGCGGCGTGCGGTCCCGCCCGCGGCCGGTGGGCCGTCAGCCCAGGTCGTCGAAGACGTCCGCGAAATCGAGTTCCGGCAGGCGGGAGACCGGGGGAGCGGTCACCCGCGCGGCGAAGTCCTCGCGCCGGTGTCCGGCCGAGGCGTCCGGGTCGTGGACGTCGTCGTGGACGACCACCCACACCGTGACCTCGCCCGGAACCTCGTCGCGTACGCCCCAGTCGTCGGCCAGCGCGGTGACGATGTTGAGCCCGCGGCCGCCGTGCGCCGTGACCGACGGCGTGGCCGGCGCCGGACGGGTCGGGCCGCCGCCGTCCGTGACCTCGACGACGAGCCTGCCGCACGGATCCACCCGCCAGGCGGCCCGCACGTCGCCGTCCCCGGCCAGGGCGTCACCCAGGGGCCGGCCGTGCCTGCACGCGTTGCTCAGCAGTTCGGAAAGAATCAGCACGGCGTCGTCGATGACCGAATCCGGCACGCCCCCGTCGCGCAACTGCGCGCTCATACGGCGCCTCGCCTTCCCCACGCCCGCAGGGCCATGGGGTACGGCCATGCTCGACGACGTGGGCACCTCCTGTGCCACCACCAACGCCACCCCCGAGACCTCCTTCGCCCCACGCCACGGTGTGGATGCCCCAATGGCCTGAACCGGAAACCGGCCAATCCATGAGCGGTGACGCACTCGGAACGAGTGAATACGCACTGAACGCGCCGGAGCACTCCCTGTAGCCGTGTGGCTGGAATTCGTCGGTGTGGCCGAGATGCGAGGATGCTCCCGGCCGCAGTGCGCGGTCAAGATACCTGCGGGGAATTTCCGGGACGGATGGGAAGGATGTGACACGAGGGGACCCATCGCGCGGCGGCCGGCCGGGGCCGCCGCTCACCGGTCGGGGCCGCCGCTCACCGGTCGGGGCCCGTCGTCCGGCGGTCCGGCGCGTCGCCCGCCGGTCCGGGCCGTCGTCGGGGCCCGGTTCAGCGTCCGAGCCGGTCGAGCACCGCGCGGGGACGGTTGGTGATGATGGCGTCGACGCCCAGGTCCGCGCAGCGGTCCACGTCCTCCGGTTCGTTCACCGTCCACACGTGCACCTGGTGCCCGGCATGCTTGAGACGCTCGATGTACGCCGGGTGGCTGCGCACGATGCGGATCGAGGGGCCCGAGATCCGCACGCCGACGGGCAGCCGTCCGTCACGCAGCCGCGGTGTGACGAACTGCGTGAGGTGGACCGTGGGCAGCGTCGGCGACGCCGCCAGTACGCGGTGCAGCGACCGCGCGGAGAAGCTCATCACGCGCACGGGCGAGTCCTCGGGGGTGGCGGGCGCGTCCAGGCCGAACCGCTTGAGCAGGAGCAGCAGCCGCTCCTCCACCTGTCCCGCCCACCGCGTGGGGTGCTTGGTCTCGATCGCCAGCTCGACCCGGCGCCCGGCGTCGGAGACGAGCTCGAGCAGCCGCTCCAGGGTGAGGACGGAGGTGGCCTCCCGGTCCTCCGGACGGTGCTCCCAGTCGGGCTCCTCGACGCGCGGCCCGCCCGCGGGGCCACGGCTCTTCCACGACCCGAAGTCCAGGGCGGCGAGGTCGGAGAGCTCGAGCGCCGACACCGCACCGCGCCCGTTGGACGTACGGTTGATGCGGCGGTCGTGAACGCACACGAGGTGACCGTCGGCGGTCAGGCGCACGTCACATTCGAGCGCGTCCGCACCATCCTCGATCGCCTTGCGATAGGCGGCCAGGGTGTGTTCGGGAGCGTCCTCGGAGGCCCCGCGGTGCGCGACGACTTGGGTCGGGTGCTGACGTGCGTGGGTCACCGCGTCATGGTGCCACCACGTGCGGGCGGACGAGCGCACGGAGTGGCGTGAACGGTCTCGACGTCCGGTCGGAGGCATCGGGATAGCGCACCTTATGTGTGCAATGCCCTATATAAAGTACGTGAGTAATGCCCTATATAAAGAGTGCCCCCGGACCCACAGGCACGGCTTATCGTGCCCTGACGGCCCGTGGGAAAGGCTGACGTCATACAAAGGGACGTGCACAGCTGCATCGCGCCGGACTCGTGGACGTGCGTGAACGAGCCGGACCGAGTGCGACCGAGAACAACAGCCGTGGATCGAGGAGAGAAGCTGTGAGCACCGAGAACGAGGGCACCGCGGTACCCCCGGCCCCGTCCGCACCGCCGCCCGCGCCGGTGGATGCTCCCGCTGCCTCGGCGCACCAGGGGTACGCCGCCCCGGGCGCGGCTCCGGCTCCGCCCGCGGGCGCACCGGCCGCGGACACCGCCGCACACGGCACGGC
Organism: Streptomyces speibonae; assembly: GCF_984686075.1. Taxonomy (NCBI): domain Bacteria; kingdom Bacillati; phylum Actinomycetota; class Actinomycetes; order Kitasatosporales; family Streptomycetaceae; genus Streptomyces; species Streptomyces speibonae. The sequence continues at coordinate 4,255,493 of NZ_OZ480260.1, forward strand.
CCCGCAGCCCCCGACGGCCGGGACCGCCGCGTACGGCCCCCGTGACAGCGACCCGAACCAGGACCCCGCCTCCCCCGGCGCCACGCCCGCCGGCCCCCCAGCCGGGGCGCACGCCTCCTCCGCCCCCGACGCGTCCTGGCCCCCGCCCCCGCCGCCGTCCACCCCGTCCTTCGGCGACGGCGGCGCGGGACACGGCGGATGGGGCTCGTCGTACCAGCAGCCGGCCCCGAGGAACGGCGGCGGCGGGCGCGGCCGCATGATCGCCGCGGTCCTGGTGGCCGCGCTGGTCGCGGGCGGCGCGGGCGGCGGCCTCGGCTACACGCTGGCCAAGGAGAACGACAGCAGCGACTCGACGACCGTCTCGTCGTCCACCAGCGGCGGCAATGTCAAGCGCGAACCGGGCACGGTCGCCGCCGTGGCCGCCAAGGCGCTGCCCAGCACCGTCACCATCGAGGCCGAGGGCCGCAGCGGCGAGGGCGGCACCGGCACCGGGTTCGTCTTCGACAAGCAGGGCCACATCGTCACCAACAACCACGTGGTGGCCGAGGCCGTCGACGGCGGCAAGGTGACCGCGACCTTCCCGAACGGCAAGAAGTACGACGCGGAGGTGGTCGGCCACGCACAGGGCTACGACGTCGCCGTCATCAAGCTCAACGACGCCCCCTCGAACCTGAACCCCCTGGCCCTGGGCAACTCCGACGAGGTGGCCGTCGGCGACTCGACGATCGCGATCGGCGCGCCGTTCGGCCTGTCCAACACGGTCACCACGGGCATCATCAGCGCGAAGAACCGCCCGGTGGCCTCCAGCGACGGCAACGGCAGCCAGGCCTCCTACATGAGCGCCCTGCAGACCGACGCGTCCATCAACCCCGGCAACTCCGGCGGCCCGCTGCTGGACGCGCAGGGCAACGTCATCGGCATCAACTCCGCGATCCAGTCCACCAGCAACGGCGGCTTCGGCACCGGCCAGGCCGGCTCCATCGGCCTGGGCTTCGCCATCCCGATCAACCAGGCCAAGTACGTCGCCCAGGAACTGATCAGGACGGGCAAGCCGGTGTACGCGAAGATCGGCGCGTCGGTCTCCCTGGAGGAGACGACGGGCGGCGCGAAGATCACCGAACAGGGAGCGGGCGGCTCCGAGCCCGTCGACCCCGGCGGCCCCGCCGACAAGGCCGGCCTCCAGCCCGGCGACGTCATCACCAAGCTCGACGACCGGGTCATCGACTCCGGCCCCACCCTGATCGGCGAGATCTGGACGCACAAGCCGGGCGACGAGGTCACGATCACCTACGAGCGCGACGGCAAGGAGCGCACCACGGAACTCACCCTGGGCTCCCGCGTGGGCGACAACTGACCCCACCCCCGCGGCCCGAACCCGTTACCCTGGTCCCCGCGCCGCCGATCACCGGCAGGCGCGGGGAGGTGTGCCCGAGCGGCCGAAGGGAACGGTCTTGAAAACCGTCGTGGCAGCGATGTCACCGTGGGTTCAAATCCCACCGCCTCCGCGCATCAAGCACTGAAAACGGCCCCTGACCCGGGAAACTGGTCAGGGGCCTTTCCCGTGCCCGGACCCCTCGGCTCCCCGCCGTTCCCTGCGACTCCCCGCTCGACCGGGCACGCGAGGGGCACGCGCGATCGGCTGTACGCCCCGGAAACGCAAGAGGCCCCGGATCTCTCCGGGGCCTCTCAGCTGTGTGCACTCGGCAGGATTCGAACCTGCAACCTTCTGATCCGTAGTCAGATGCTCTATCCGTTAAGCTACGAGTGCTTGGCTTTTCAGTTTTCTCGCCGCTCCCGGCCCTTGCGGCCCGCTCGCGGCGACAGGAAGAACATTACATGACTGCCGCCGCCATGTGAAATCCGTTTGGTGCACCCCTTGTGACCTGCGTAAACGTGGTTTCGGAAGGGGTACGGACGAAGCCCCGGCCGCTGGGGCCGGGGCTTCGTGGTGGGGGCGGAGGCGGAGGGATTTGAACCCTCGATGGGCTTTAAGACCCAAACCGCATTAGCAGTGCGGCGCCATAGACCGGACTAGGCGACGCCTCCATGCACAGGCCTTCCACGCGTGAGCGCGAGCGGGTCGGTGCGTGCCGATGATGACACAACCGCGTGGGGTGTCACCAATCGGTGCCCACGGTACTAGGCAGGAAGCCCGCAGGGCAAAGCCCCGCGCGCCGACGAGGGTGCAGGGGGGGCGTAAAGGTCCCGCGAAGGTTCCGGTCGCGTCGGTGCAGGCCGCGCGCGTTCCGGGCGTACCGGGCGTCACATTGCGGTCACTTCCTGATGCAATGTCCGGCCCATCCGGCGTCCCTGGCGCACCCCCAGCCCTTAGACTCCCTCCCGTGACACGTTGCGGGCGGATTGGCAAGATGGCCCGAGCGGTCGGCACATCGCGGTAACAGGAGGGAAGCGTCTCGTGAGCAGCAGGCCATCCCGAGGCGCTGCTCGCCTCGCAGCCATACTGGACGCGCTTCCCGACGCCCTCGTGCTGGTCAACGCCAACGGGACCGTCGTCAACGCGAACACCATCGCCCTGGAGGCCTTCGAGGCCCCGGGCACCGCCCTGGTGGGGCGGGGGCTGCTGGATCTGCTGCCGCAGTTCGACAGCAAGCTCATCCCGGGTTCCATGCGGCGCCCCGACCACATCGACCCGCGCGGGCGCACCAAGCCGACGCGGATGATCGCGCGGCGCACGGACGGCAGCGAGTTCCCCGTCGAGGTCACCAGCGCGAACCTGGAGACCGGCCAGCAGGCGTACGACAATTACGGATACACCTCCGACGAGCTGCTGATGCTCGTCGTCCGTGACCTCTCCGGCACCGTCGACACCGAGGCCGAGCTGGCGCGTTCGCAGCGGCAGACCGAGATGATCCTGCGCGCCGCCTCCGAGGGCGTCGTCGGCACCGACACCGACGGGCGGATCGTCCTCGTCAACCCGGCCGCCGCCCAGATCCTCGGCTACCGGGCCGGCGAACTCGGCGGACGCGAGCTGCACACCCTCGTCCTGCACTCCCGCGCCGACGGCTCCCCCTTCCCCTACGACGAGTCCCCGCTCGCCGACACGCTGCGCTCCGGGCGCAAGCACCGGGTGCGCGGACAGGTGCTCTACGCCAAGAACGGCGACAAGCTGCCCGTCGACCTGACCACCGCGCCGGTGCGCGACGGCGACCAGCTCGTCGGCGCCGTCATGACCTTCCTCGACCGCCGCCCCTACGACGCCCTCCTCAAGGAGAAGGAGAAGGGCGAGCAGGAGCACGCCGAGGCACTGGAGCGGCTCGCCGAGGAGCACGGCTCCGAGCTCACCGCCCTGCGCCAGAGCCACGTCACCGAGCTGGAGCAGCTCAACGAGCGGCACGCCGAGGCGCTCGCCGCCAACGAGGAGCGCTACGCCGCGCTCGGCGAGCGCGAGAAGGACCGCTACGAGGCCCTCGCCGCCCGGCACGACCAGCTGCTCACCCTGCTCGGGCAGTCCCTGCGGGGCCCGCTGGACGAACTGCGCCGCGAACTGTCCGCGCTGGCCGCCGACGACGCCGGACAGCTGTGGCCCGAGGCCAACCAGGTGCTCCACCACCTCTCGGCCGGTTACGCCCGGATCACCACGCTCATCGACAACGTCCTCGGCTACCAGCGGCTCGACACCGGTGCCGAGCAGGTCGCCCGTACGAAGGTGATGCTCGACGCCGTCGTCGCCGCCGGGGTCGACGGCGCGGTGGAGCTGATCGGTCCCGGCCGGGTGCAGTTCGCCGTGCACGCGCCGCCCATCGAGGCCGAGGTCGACCCGCGGCTGCTCGCGACCGCCCTGGCCCATCTGGTCGCGGACGTCGCGGGCGTCGACGCGACCGGCAACACCCCTCTGTCGGCGGGCGGTTATCTCGACAACACCGTCGTGGTGGCGGCGGCGCAGCGCGGTGAGGTCGTCCGCATCGAGGTGCGCGGGCCGTACAGCGGCGGCGACCCGGTGCACGAGCCGATCGTGCGCGGGATCGTCCGCGCCCACGGTGGCGTGCTGCAGACGCACGAGGTGCCGGGCATGAGCGGCAGCGCGTTCGTCCTCGAGGTGCCGATCGGCGGCGGGGCGGGGGCCGTGGCGGCTCCCGAGGCACCGGCCCCGGCGGAGGAGCCGGGGCCGGAACCGGCCGCCCCCACCGGCGGCGGGCGGCGCCGGGCGCGACGTTCCTCCGTGGACGCCTTCCTGGAGAGCGAGGTGCCCGGCGCGCAGGAGAACACCGCCCCCGGGACCGCGCCGACCGGCCGGCGCAGGCGCCGCGCGGCGCCCGCCGAGCCCGCGCAGGCACAGCTTCCCGCCCAGGCGTCCGCCGAGGGCGCGGCGGTCTCGGGCGGCACCGGGCGCCGCCGGGGCCGGCCCGCCGAGGACGCGCCGGCCGGCGCCCAGCTCGAACTCGCCGGTGCCGGGGTGTCCGAGGGTGCCGTCGTCACCGCCGCCGAGCACGCGGCGGGGGCCGCCGCTTCGAACACGGCACTGGGCGGGACCGTACCGCCGCAGGGAGTGCCCGCGCCGTCCGGGCGGCGTGCCCGGCGCGCGTCCGGCGATCAGCACGCGCTGCCGGCGGCGCTGCCCGCTCCGGCCGGCTCCGGGGAGACGGCCGCCGAGGTGGCCGTGCCCGTTCCCGCCCAGGGGCAGGCGCCGGGACAGGTCGCGGGGCAGCCGCAGCAGCCGACGGGACGGCGGCGGCGTGCGCTGGCCGCCGCCAGCGAGCGGGCGGCGGCCCAGGAGGCCGTGCCCCGTACGGTGTTCGCGCTGCCGCCGGCCGAGGCGGACCAGGCGGTGCCGGCCGGTCAGGCCGAGGCCGTCGGGCAGGCCGCGCAGCCGGGTGCGGGCAGGGCCGCCGCTCCCGGTGACGTCATGGCCGACCACGGCCGCCACGACGCCGTACCGCACGACCAGGCCGGTGACCACACCCCGCCGCAGCCGCATCCCACCAGCGCCCCGACCGGTCGCCGGCGCCGGGTGGCCGCCCTGCCGGCGGAGGCCGGGCAGGTGCCGGGCGTTCCGGCGCCGGGGAACCCGGAGCAGTGGGGGGCGGTGCCTCCGCAGGGAACATCGGCGGCGGAGCAGGGGACTGCGGTGCCGGAGCAGGGAACTCCGGTGGCTGGGCAGGCGAATGCCGGGCAGGGAACTCCGGTGGCAGGGCAGGGAGGTCCCGTGGCTCCGCAGGGGGGTTCGGTTCCTCCGCAGGGGGGGCCTGTGCCTCCGCAAGGGGGTTCGGTTCCTCCGCAGGGGGGGCCTGTGCCTCCGCAAGGGGGTCCGGTTCCTCCGCAGGGAGGTCCCGTGCCTCCGCAGGGGGGTCCGGTTCCTCCGCAGGGAGGTCCCGTGGCTCCGCAGGGGGGTCCGGTTCCTCCGCAAGGGGGTCCTGTGCCTTCGCAGGGACGTCCGGTGGCTCCGCAGGGGGCTCCTGTTCCGCCGAACGGGGCGGCTTCCGTGCCCGGGCAGGGCGTGCCGGGGGCCGTCGCGGCGCAGGTGCCCGCGGCACAGGTACCGCAGCCGTCGCAGCCTGCGCAGAACCAGGCCGTCGCCGCGGAGCACACGCCCGCGCCCGCACCCGCACCCGCCGCGGCACCGCTTCCCGCCGCGCAGCCGCTTCCCGCCGAAGCCGCGCCGCCCGCGCCCCCCGCGCCGCCCGCGCAGGGCACCCCGGCCGAGGGCACCCCTGCCCCGCAGTCGTGGCCCGCGGCCGGTGACAGCTCCGGCGCAGGTACACCCGTACCCCAGCCCCAGCCCCAGTCCCAACTGCAGGCCACGCCCGCCGCCGGTACCCCGTTGCCGCCCGAGAGCCCGGCGGCGACGCCGCAGCGGGCGGCGCAGCCGTTGCCCGCGGAGGCCGCCGCGCCGGTGGACCCGGACTCCACACAGGGGCGGGCGATCAGCGTGCGCACGCTGGGGCAGGGCGTTCCGTTCAACCGGCAGGCCGCCCAGGTGCAGCAGCCGCTGCCGTCGGCCACGCCTCCTCCGCACCAGCCCGGAGGGTCCGGGCGGCGGCGCAAGCTCGGTACACGGCCCGACCCGGCCGCGTCCGGCGAGCAGAACGCCCGCCCGCACCCGCCGGCCGAGCCCGCGCCCGCCGCGCAGGCACCGGCCCAACGCAACGGCACCCCGGCGGCCGCCCAGGCCCCCGCCCCGGCCCAGGCACCGGCGCAGCCCCAGCCGCAGCACTCGCTCGCCGGCCAGTCCCGGCTCGCGCCCGGGACCGAGGGCACCGGGCGTTCGTACGCCATAGGGGCGCCCGACGCGAACGCCGCCGAGGGGCCCGAGCCGCTGGACGGTCCTGGCGGCGCCGTGGAGGTGGCGGACCCGCCGCGTCCGCAGCCCATGGACGACGAGCTGCCGCCGGAGCCGCTGGACAACCCGCGCCGGCTGCTGGTGTGGCCCGCGCCGGACGTCTCGACCCAGCAGGCGCTGAGCGACCGGGGCTACCGGCCGGTGGTCGTGCACTCGCGCGAGGAGGTCGACGCGCAGATCGCGGCGTTCCCCGCCGCGCTGTTCGTGGACCCGCTGACCGGTCCGATCACGCGCACGGCGCTGCAGTCGCTGCGCCAGGCCGCGGTGGCCGCCGAGGTGCCGGTGCTGGTCACGGCCGGGCTCGGGCAGGCCTCGCGCGACGCGGCGTACGGTGCCGACCCGGCCGTCCTGCTGAAGGCGCTCGCGCCGCGCGACAGCGAGCAGCACCCTCCGCGCGTGCTGCTGATTGAGGAGCACGCGGAGATCGCGCTGGCGCTGACCGGGACGTTGGAGCGGCGCGGGATGCAGGTCGCGCGGGCGGCGAGCGACGGTGACGCGGTGTCGCTGGCGGGGCAGTTCCGGCCGAACCTCGTGGTGATGGACCTGATGCAGGTGCAGCGCCGGCAGTCCGGGATCGTGGACTGGCTGCGGGCGAACGGTCAGCTCGACCGCACCCCGCTGGTCGTCTACACGGCCGCCGTCGAGCAGGCGGACCTGCCGCGGCTGGCCGCGGGCGAGACGGTGCTGTTCCTCGCGGAGCGGTCCACCAGCGCCGAGGTGCAGGAGCGGATCGTCGACCTGCTGGCGCGGATCGGGACCAACTGACCGGCGTCCGCCCCACGCCCCGCGCCCCGCGCACGACATACGACGCGCGCCGGGCGGTGAGCGGGGAACACCCCCTCGCCGCCCGGCGCGTCGCCGTACGGGTGTCAGATCCGCGTGACGTCCAGCGATCCTTCGGCGTACTGCCGGCGCAGTACCTTCTTGTCGAACTTGCCGACGCTGGTCTTCGGCACCGCCTCGATCACCGTCCAGCGCTCCGGGAGCTGCCACTTGGCGATCCCGCCCTCCTCCTGGAGGAAGCCGCGCAGCGTGGTGAAGTCGGCGGTGGCGCCCTCCTTGAGGACGACCGTGGCCAGCGGGCGCTCGCCCCACTTGTCGTCCGGGACGGCGACGACGGCCGCCTCGGCGACGTCCGGGTGGGCCATCAGCGCGTTCTCCAGCTCGACCGAGGAGATCCACTCGCCGCCCGACTTGATGACGTCCTTGGCGCGGTCGGTCAGGGTGAGGAAGCCGTCGGGGCTGATGATGCCGACGTCGCCGGTCTTCAGCCAGCCGTCCTCGCTGAACTTGTCGGCGGGGCGGAGCGGCTCGGCGTCGGGGCCGTTGTAGTAGGCGCCGGCGATCCAGGCGCCGCGGACCTCCAGTTCACCGGCCGACTCGCCGTCCCAGGGGAGGCGTTCGCCGCCGGGGCCGGTGAGCCGGGCCTCGACGCCGGCCGGGAAGCGGCCCTGGGTCAGCCGGTAGGCGAACTCCTCCTCGGTGCCCACGGCCTGGGCCGGCGGGCGGGCGATGGTGCCGAGCGGGGAGGTCTCCGTCATGCCCCAGGCGTGGAAGACCCGCATGCCGAGCGTGTCGAACGCCTCCATGAGGGAGGGCGGGCAGGCGGAGCCGCCGATGGTGACCTGGGCGAGGGAGGAGACGTCGCGGGGCCTGGCGGTGAGCTCGGCGAGCAGGCCCTGCCAGATGGTGGGGACCGCGGCGGCGTGGGTCGGCTTCTGGCTCTCGATCATCTCGGCGAGCGGGGCCGGCTGAAGGAAGCGGTCCGGCATCAGCATGTTGACGCCGGTCATGTAGGTGGCGTGCGGCAGTCCCCAGGCGTTCACGTGGAACTGCGGGACGACGACCAGCGAGGTGTCCTCGTCGGTCAGGCCCATCGACTGGGCCATGTTGACCTGCATGGAGTGGAGGTAGATGGAGCGGTGGCTGTAGACCACGCCCTTGGGGTCGCCGGTGGTGCCGGAGGTGTAGCACATGGCGGCGGCGGCGCGTTCGTCCAGCTCGGGCCAGTCGTAGGCGACGGGCTGTCCGGCGAGCAGGTCCTCGTACTCGTGCACCGGGACGGCGGCGTCCGCGAGGGCGGAACGGTCTCCGGCGCCGGAGACGACCACGTGCTCGACGGTCTTCAGGTGCGGCAGCAGCGGGGCGAGCAGCGGGATCAGCGATCCGTTGACGATGATCACCCGGTCGGCGGCGTGGTTGACGATCCACGCGAGCTGCTCGGGAGGCAGGCGGAGGTTCAGGGTGTGGAGGACGGCTCCCATGGAGGGGATCGCGAAGTACGCCTCGACGTGCTCGGCGTTGTTCCACATGAGGGTGGCGACCCGGTCGTCGCCGGTGACACCGAGGTCCTCGCGCAGGGCGTGGGCCAGCTGGGCCGCGCGGGCACCGATCTCCGCGTAGGAACGGCGCTGCGGCTCGCCCTCGCCGGTCCAGGTGGTGACCTGGGACGAACCGTGGATCGTCGACCCGTGGGTCAGGATCCTCGAGATCAGCAGCGGTACGTCCTGCATGGTGCTCAGCACGGCGTCCTCCTGGGCGACATCGCCTACGCGTCGGTAAAGGTTGCGCTGATTCTGCGCGCATACCGCGCGGTATGTCACTAGGGGAGCGGATGATCGATCACCGCCGCCGGAGGACTTCTTCCCTCACATAGGGCTCATTTTCGAACAAGCCCCAGTTCAGCGTCCTCGCGGAGTTTGCCGAGCGCCCTCGACACGGCGGACTTCACGGTACCCACCGAGACGCCGAGCACCTCGGCCGTCTGGACCTCGCTGAGGTCCTCGTAGTACCGCAGAACGACCATCGCCCGCTGCCGCGCGGGCAGCCGCATGATCGCCCGCCACATCGCGTCGCGCAGCGCCTGTTGCTCGGCCGGGTCGTCGCCGGCGGGCAGCGGGTCGGGCTCGGGCAGTTCGTCGCAGGCGAATTCGTCGACCTTGCGCTTGCGCCACTGCGAGGTGCGCGTGTTGAGCAGGGCTCTGCGCACATAGCCGTCGAGCGCGCGGTGGTCCTCTATGCGCTCCCAGGCGACATACGTCTTGGTGAGCGCGGTCTGCAGCAGGTCCTCGGCGTCGCTCGGGTTCCCGGTCAGCGACCGGGCGGTACGCAGGAGCACCGGGTGGCGGGCCCTCATGTACGACGAGAATGACGGATACGGGACGGTCTGCGTCGGTGGAGCAGCGGCGTTCGAAGTGCCGGTGCAGACGAGTGTGGTCATGCCTCAACGCTAGGAGCGGGCCCCGTTTTGCGGATCGGCCGCAGGTCGCGGAGCCGGATCCCCCTCAGGTTGTAGGGGTGGGGCCGGCCTCACCTCCTGAAGGTGGACGTGCGGATGAGGGGGTAGTGCGGGTGCATCCCTGAGGAGGACCACGCGGGAAGCGGGCCGCCGGCGAGGGGCGCCACCCGGGAAGCAATCCGCCGCGAAGGGTGTCCGGGGGCGCCTCGGCGGCGGCACCGCGGCGGCACGCCCCCGCGCGCACGCTTACGCGCACGCTTACGCGCACACCTGCGCGCACGCCTGCGCGGCGGCACCGAAGTACCGCCGCGCGGACGCCTTGCACCCCACGAAAGCACGCCCCCCTGACAGCTCACCCCCCGGCGGTCAGGCGGCCGCCCTCACCACCACAGTGGGGTGAAGCTGATGGCCACGTTGTCGGTGCCCTGGTTGACGGCGGTGAACGCGGAGCCGTTGACCTGGGCGGAGTTGCTCTGGTTCGTGGCACCGGAGCCGGTGGCCTGCTGCTGTGCGGTGGCCGAGTTGCCGAAGTTGTCGCCGCCGACACCGCTGCCGAGGGCGTCGGCCACGGAGTGCGTGGCCGTCGCCTTCGATCCGTTGTCCGCGAGGGCGCCGCTGTCCGCCGTCGCGACGCCGCCGAACAGAGCGGCGGCGAGCGGAAGTGCGGAGGCCGCGGCGATGACGCGGGCGGTACGGATGCTTGCCATGTTGTGTTCCCTCCAGAACAAAGACCCATGTGACCAGGGACGTTTTCCCCCCGCCCCGGTGCTGTTCGCGACGTCGCGAGATCAGAGTTGCCCACCGATTCACCGTCGAACCGTCCCGAAGGCCGCAGTTCGCACGCAAGCGTGACGACAGGCCGATAAACCCCTTCAGGCCTCCGATGACGGGACGACGCCCCGGCAGGAATGTCCGCACCCCGTGCGCCGCAAGGGGTGAAGCGTTCCGGCACCATGCCCCCGCCGGCGGCCTCGCCCCGGCGCGTCGCGGCGTGTCGCGGCGCTTCCCCCTTCCCTTACTCGAACATGTGTACGAACATGGAGTCATGGCCACCACCGACCGGCAGGCCACGACGCCGGCCCTCGCACACGCCCTGTCAGCCGCCGAGCGCGGACTGCCCGTCATCCCTCTCTCCCGGACGAAGCTCCCGGCCCTGCGCTCCCCGCACCGCGGCACCACCGATCCGGCCGGGGTGCCCTGCCACGGTGAGTGCGGCCGCTTCGGCCACGGGGTCCATGACGCCTCGACCGACCCCGCCCGGATCCGCGCGCTGTTCGCCGCCGCACCCCGCGCCACCGGCTACGGCATCGCCTGCGGCCGTTCCCCGCACCACCTGATCGGCGTCGACCTGGACACCAAGAGCGGCACGGACTCCTCCGCGGGCCTGCGCGAACTGGCCTTACGCCACCTGTTCACGATCCCCGCCACGGTGGTCGTCCTGACCCCCAGCGGCGGCCGCCACCTGTGGCTGAGCGGCCCGCCGGACGTCGTCGTCCCCAACTCGGCCGGCCGCCTGGCCCCCGGCATCGACATCAGGGGAGCGGGCGGATACCTCGTGGGCCCCGGCTCCCGTACCGCCCACGGCACGTACACGACCGCGCCCGGCACCGAGCACCTCACCCCGGCCGCGTGCCCGCCCGCCCTCCTGCGCCTGCTCCTCCCACCGCCCCGTGCCCACCACCCGACGCCCCCGTCCACCGGCGGACACGGCCAGGGCCTGGTCCAGTTCGTCCTCGCGGCACACGAGGGCCAGCGCAACACCCGCCTGTTCTGGGCGGCCTGCCGTGCCTACGAGGACGGCATCGGCCCCGCGCTGGCGGACTCCCTGGCCGACGCCGCCGTCAGTACGGGCCTGTCCGCACACGAGGCCCGCGCGACGATCGCGTCGGCCGCCCGCATGACGTCCCGCCGGCCGTGATTCCGACGCCCCCGACCTCGTTCACCACGCCCAGAGAACCGAAAGTCCCGGATGCACCACCGCAACAAGGTGCCGACCATGGCACTCACCCGCGTCGCCCTCGCCTCCGGCCGCTCGGTCGACCTCTCCGAGCTGCGGATGTCGTCGACGTACGGCGGGCTGCTCGAGGGCTACCCGTGCAAGATCCTCAACGACCGCCGGATCGCGGGCCTGTTCCGCTCGGCCGAGCAGACCTTCCCCGGCACCCCGGTGCATCTGATCCCGCCCCCGCGCGAGTACCCCGACCAGTACGCGGGCGCCTTCGGTCCGGTGGAGGTGCTGCCCGCCGTGACCTGCGTCGGCAGCTTCCGCTCCGAGGCCCTCGATCCGGCCCACGACCGCGCGCTGTACCGCTCCCGCCTCACCGTGATCTGGTTCCAGCCCACCTCGTGCCTGCCGTCGGGCCATGACGCGGTGCCCGCCCTCCGGGACCTGCCCTGGGACCGTCTCGCCACCGACGCGGAACTGTGACCGCCGGGCCACCGGCCCCTCCGCGCGTCCGGTGCGGTCAGTGGTCCGACGGCGGGCCGTGGAGCGGCGCCGGGTCGCCCGCCAGGGCGGACGTGACGAAGTGGCTGGGCTCGCCGGCCAGCACCTCGACGGCTCCCGCCGGTACGCCGTCGAGGGCGGCGCGTGCGTCGGCGGGGTCGGTCCCGGGCGCGTCGCGTCCCGCCGTCATGTGGGTGTCCGCGGCCGCCGGGTGACCCCGCGCGGTGCCCGGCCTTCCTCGGCCCGGACCAGGGCACGGCTCACCCCTGTGGGCGTCCCGTCTTCTCCCGCTGGTAGTGGGCCAGTTGGCGGGAGCGCCGGCGCCGGTCGGCGACGAGGGCGAGGGCCGGGGAGCGCGGGGAGCAGTCCTTGCCGTGGCCGAGGGCGTGCAGGCGTCCGGTGACGGCGGCCTGAACGGCCGCCGCCCGCATGAGTTTCGAGGGGAGCGCGGACCGGGGCGGCGCGACCGGTGCGTCCTCACCGGCCAGCCAGCGCTGTGGCAGCTCCGGGTGCTGGGCCAGCGCGGTCGCCACGCCCACCAGGGCGAACCCGCGCTCGATGACGCGTTCGGCGACCGTTGCGCGGCGGATGCCGCCGGTGAGCATGAGCGGCACGGCCGTCCGGTCGACCAGGCGCGCGGCGAGATCGAGGAAGTACGCCTCACGTTCGAGGGTGCGGTCGTCGGCGGTGTGGCCCGCCGTGGCGAGCGCCTCGACACTGCCGCCGGAGAGTTCCACGAAGTCGACCCGGCCCTCGAGCCACTCGATGACGCGCCCGGCGTCGTCGACGTCGAAGCCGCCGCGCTGGAAGTCGGCGGAGTTCAGCTTGACCGCGATCCCGAACCCGGGCTTCACCCGGTCGTGGACGGCGTCGACGATCCGCAGCAGCAGGCGCGCCCGGTTGTGCAGCGTGCCGCCCCACTCGTCGTCCCGGCGGTTGACCAGGGGTGACAGGAACTGCGACAGCAGATAGCCGTGCGCCGCGTGGATCTCGACGCCGGCGAACCCGGCGTCCTGCGCCAGGGCCGCCGTCGTCGCGAACCGCTCGATCACCGTGTCGATGTCCGCGCCGGTCATCGGCTTCGGGGTGGGGTAGAACGACGACAGCGTGCCGATGTCCACCCGCGTGGCGGAGGGCGCCAGGGCGAGTGCTCCGGTGTCGCGCAGGACCACCCGGCCCGGGTGGTTGATCTGCATCCAGAGCGGGGTGGGGGCGGCCGCCGAGACCCACCGCCGGAACGCCGCGAGATCGCTGGCGCGGTCCAGCACGATGTCACCGGGCTGCGCGAGAGCCCGGCGGTCGACCATGACATGCCCCGTGATCAGGAGCCCGGCCCCGCCGGCGCCCCAGCGGCGGTAGAGGCGCTCGATGCGCTCGTCGGGCTGCTGCCCGGTCCCGGCGAGCTGCTCCTCCATCGCGGCTTTCACCACGCGGTTCTCCAACGTCATGCCGCTGCTCAGGGTCAGCGGACGGGCCACCAGCACCATGGAAACTCCTTCAAGTCTTGAAGCACTGTAACCGAAGTGCTTCAAGACTTGAAGTACATGCCTCCCGAATGCCGCGGCCGCCCGGCTACTCCGGAAGGTCCGCCACCCGCGTCAGCACGTCCGCCAGGGCGGCCAGCTCCGCCGAGGAGAGCGCCGCGAACGGGGTCAGCGCGAGCGCCTCGTCCACCACCTCCCTGCGGACCCGCTCCCCCTCCGGGGTCAGCACGAGCACACTCGACCGCCCGTCCTGCGGATCCCGGCGCCTGACCACATAGCCGCGCTCCTCCAACTGCTTGGCGATGAACGTCACGTTGGACGCGTTGCAGTGCAGGCGCTGCGCCACGACGCGCATCGGCGGCGCCTGCCGGTCCGGATCGATGGCCCACAACGCCTGCGCCGTCTGCTGCGTGAGCCGAAGCCGGGCCAGCAGGGGCTCCAACCGTGTGCTGGTGACCATCGAAATCTCGTGCACCGCGCGCACCACGCTCAGCAAATCGCTCACACCCACCATTCTCGACCACCCGCCGAACCCGGTGCGGAGGCCGGTCCGGCTCCGCGTCGGTGCGTGCCGCGGCGCGGGCACGGCCGGGGTTCTGCAGGACGCCCGCGCGGGCAAGGTCCGGACCCGATCGGGGTGGGGACGGAACCCGGTCGCCGAAGGGGCCGTACTTCATCACGTACGCCCCATTCCATCGGGAGATCCCCATGCCCAAGCAGCTTGACGTTCTCGTCGTCGGGGCCGGTGTCGCCGGTCTGGCGACCGCCATCGCGCTGACGCGCAACGGCATGACCGTCGACGTCGTCGAACGTTCCTCCGACCATCGCGGCGGAGGGGCCGGTCTCTTCCTGCCCGGGAACGCCGTCCGGGCGCTGACCGCCCTGGGGGTGGGCGACCGCCTGAACGCCTCCGGGGCGTCCGTGCCCGGCCAGCGGCTCATGAACCGGCGGGGCGGCGTGCTGGCCGACATCGACATGGCCGGACTGTGGCGGGGCACCGCCGGCTGCGTCGGCGTCACCCGGGACGACCTCCATGCCGCGCTGCGGGACCTCGCGCCGGTGCCCGTCCGCCACGGCGTCACCGTGGAGTCGACCGGGCCGGCCGACGACGGTGTGCCCGTGGTGTTCAGCGACGGCACGTCCGGCCGGTACGACGTGGTCGTGGGCGCGGACGGCATACGGTCGGGCCTCAGGGAGTCGGTCGATCCCGCGGCCCGGACCCGCCCCCTCGGACAGCTCTCCCGGCGCTTCCTCACCGACGCCCCCGACATCGAACGGTGGTCCCTGTGGCTGGGCCCTGGGTCGGTCTTCCTGGCCTATCCGGTCGGCGGGGGCCGGGTGTGCTGCTACGCCGACGTGTCGGTGTCCTCCCCCGGGGACCCGGCTCACGAGGCCGGCTTCTCCCGGCACTTCGCAGGGTACGACCGACGGGTGCGGGACCTGCTGGCGACGCCCGCCGCCCTCGACGCGTACGTCTCGCCGGTCGAGGAGGTCGCGTGCAGGACGTGGGCGCGCGGACGCGTCGTCCTCGTCGGGGACGCGGCCCACGCGAGTTCGCCCAACATGGCCCAGGGCGTGGCCATGGCCGTCGAGGACGCCCAGGTCCTGGCCGAGGTGCTGGCCGGGGACGGCGACACCGTGGAGCTGCTCCAGGAGTTCGTCCGGCGCCGGCTCCCCCGGGCCCGCTGGGTGCGGGAGCAGACGCACCGGCGCGACCGGACCCGCTCCATGCCCACGTTCGTGCGCGACCTCGCGCTCCGCTTCGGCGCCAACGGCCTGTACGAGCGCGCCTACGCGCCCCTGCGCGACCTGCCGTGAACCCGGCCTCCCGGGGCGCGCGTCAGGCGAGGCTGAACTTCTCGGCGTGCACCTGGCGGGCCGGTACCTTCAGCGTCCGCAGTGCCTCCAGCACGGCCGCCGTCATGGACGGCGGTCCGCAGACGTACACATCGCGTTCCGTGACGTCGGGGACCAGGGCGTGGAGGTTCCCCGGCTCGAACGGCCGGACCCCCGCACTGCTCGCGCCGGTGAGCAGGTGCAGCCGGCCGCCGCGCGCGGCGACCAGGTGCCGTACCTCGTCGACGAGCGCGGCGTCGTGGGCGCTGCGCACGCGGTAGAGGACCACGACGTCGCCGGCCGTGGGCTCCTCCAGCAGGGCGCGCACGGGCGTGATGCCCACGCCGCCCGCGATCATCAGTGCGCCCGGCCGCGTGCGGTGCAGCGAGGTGAACGCTCCGTACGGGCCCTCCACGAGGACCCGGGTGCCGACGGGCAGATGCCGCAGGCCCGCGCTGGTGCTGCCGACCGCCCTGGCCGTCAGGCGCAGGGACCGGCCGTCGGGCGCCGCCGACAGCGAGAACGGGTTGGCGAGCCACCAGTGGTTGTGCCCGGGGAAACGCCAGATGGCGAACTGCCCGGCCCGGGCGGGAAGCCGCTCGAGACGGCGCCCGGTGACATGGACCGACACCACGCCGTCCGACTCGGGCACCACGGCCGCGACCCGGAACCGGTGGTAGGCGTTGCGCCACACCGGCAGGACGATCCGCCCGCCGACGAAGGCGCCGAAGGCGAATAGCCACAGGGCCCACCAGTAGACCGTTCCCGCCGTGGACGCCCGGAAGCTCGCGGGTTCCAGCAGCTGGTGGGCGAAGGCCAGGCCGATGGCCAGGTACAGCATCAGGTGCAGGGCGTGCCAGGTCTCGTACCGCAGCCGCCGGCGCAGGCGCCGGGCCGAGGTGACGGCGATCGCGGCCACGAGGGCCGCCGCCAGCATGCCCAGCAGGGAGGCCGGTACCCCGCTCAGGGCGCCGAACGTCCTCGCCATCGACACGCCGTCGAGCCGCGCGTACCCGAGCACCACCAGCGTGGCGTGGGTGAGGACGGTCCACAGCAGCGTGAAGCCGATCCACCGGTGCCACACGGTGAGCCGGTCCATGCCGATACGGCGGTCCAGCCACGGCAGCCGGGCCACCAGCAGCAGCTGGAACAGCATCAGCAGTGCCGCGTGCAGGCCGAAGAACTCGGCCACCCTGAGCGTGGTGTTCCTGCCGGTCCCGCCCGTGAGGAAGAGGACCTCCACGATCATCGCGTTGGCGACGACGAACGTTCCCATCGTCCACTGCGCCGCCACGCCCGGAAGTATGGTCCTTCGCCGCACCTGGCCATTCGTCGTCGCCACCCTCGTCGCCCTTCGCTCACCGCTCCGCCGCCCATGCTGTGTGCACGCGCCGGCGGGGGGAGACGGTTCCGGCGGGCGGCCGCGGGTCAGGTGCCGGAGGGAGCGATGTTCTGGTTGGCGTGGAAGAAGTTGTGGGGGTCGTAGGTCCGCTTGACCGCGGCCAGGCGGTCGTAGTTGTCGCGGTACGTGGAGCGGACGCGTTCGGCCCCCTCGGCCTCGCCGATGAAGTTGACGTACGAACCGCCCATGGAATACGGGTGCAGATCGGTCCAGTAGTCGACGCACCACTGCCGGATCGTGTCGGCGTTGGCCGGGTCCGGGTCGATTCCGGCGACGACACCCGACCACACGGCGTCCCGGTAGGCCCAAGCCGTCTCTCCGGGGGCGACGCGGTGGGCCGCGGCGTCCACGGGGTACAGGTGCATCGTGGACAGGGCGGTGGGCAGGGCCTCGCCGTACCGCTGGTGCACCGCGAAGGCCTCGTCGGGGATGCCGTCGAAGAAGTCGCCGCGCCAGTACCACTGCAGACCCTTGGGGACCAGATCGTCGAACATGGTCTGCAGGGCCGGGTACGGCATGGGCGTGGTGAAGTGGAAGGCCGGCGGGGCCGGGTCGTTGACCACGGACAGTACGTCCTCCAGGCGCCCGTCCGCGAGGTCACCGGTGTAGCACCAGACCACGGCGCACATCTTCTGACCGTGGATCGGCTCGGGGAAGGGCTGTGCGGGCGGCACGGCCATGATCGCGAAGAAGCCGTTGATGTCGTCGGGCGCCGCGGGCAGGAACTCCCGGTACCACCGCAGCACGTCCGGCGTGCGCTCGACCGGCCACACGGTCACCGCGACCCCGACCTCGTCCACCGGGTGCAGCCGGAAGGTGAAGGAGGTGACCACGCCGAAGTTGCCGCCGCCGCCCCGCAGCGCCCACAGCAGATCCGGGTGCTCCTTCTCGGAGACGCTGATCACGCTGCCGTCCGCCAGGACGACGTCCGCGCCGACCAGGCTGTCGATGGTCAGCCCGTACTTGCGGGTCAGATGGCCGTGTCCGCCGCCCAGGGTGAGGCCGCCGACCCCGGTGGTCGAGTTGATCCCGGAGGGTATGCCGAGTCCGAAGGCGTGCGCCTCGTGGTCCAGGTCGCCCAGCTGACTGCCGCCGCCCACCTGCGCGGTGCCGGTCAGCGGGTCGACCCGCACCCAGCGCATGGGCGAGAGGTCCAGGGTGAGCCCGCCGTCGACGAGGCAGAGGCCCGGGCCGCTGTGCCCGCCCCCGCGCACGGCGAGTTCGACGCCCGTGTCCTGGGCGAAGGAGATGGTGGTCCGCACGTCCGCCGCGCCCACGCACTGGGCGATCGCGGCGGGACGCCGGTCGATCATGGCGTTGTAGATGCTGCGGGCCTCGTCGTAGCCCGGGTCCTGCGGTGCGACGACGCGTCCTCGCAAGGCCGTACGCAGTGGGTCGAGAGCAGTTGTGTCCAGGCCGCTCATGACGGGACACCCCTCGGGAAGAAGGCGGAACGGGAGGGCCGCGGCCGGACGGAACCGGCCCCTCGGCCGACGTTGGTCCGGGGACCCGGGGAGGGGAATCCGAGGGCCCGGGGACTGGAATATGACACCCCCACTGCTTCAGTGTGACGTGGATCATAGTCATGCGCGACATGGCGGTGGTCAGTCCGGCCGGCGAGGGCTCTCGCGGCGGCGGAGCTCGTCGCGGAGGTAGCGGGTCAGGGAGGTCGCCGCGGCGGTGAGGAAGACGAAGGTGTAGACGATCTGCAGGACGGTCACCAGGCGGGCCGCCTGGCCGTGCGGGGTGATGTCGCCGTAGCCGATGGTGGCCAGGGAGACGAGCGTGAAGTAGAGGGCGTCCAGGCGGGTGGCGATGCCGTCGAGTTCGCCGGGGCGCTGCGCCAGGGCCAGGTAGGCGGTCGCGAAGACCAGGATGGCCAGGCACATCAGCGGCGGGATGACCATCCCCGGGCGCACGTCCCGCAGCGACAGCAGGACGTGCACGACCTGCCGCAGCAGCAGGGCGGCGATGAGTCCCAGGGCCAGTCCGAAGAGGAGCCAGCTCAGCACCGGGCGGCTCGGACCCAGCCGGTCCAGGGGCAGCAGGAAGTAGGCGGCGACCATCACCGTCACCCCGGCCGCCTGGACCAGCCAGGGCCAGAGGGCACCCCGGCCCGTGGACGCGCGCGCTACGCGCGGGACTCGCGGCTTCCGCGACGGGGTGCGCACAGGGCCCAGATGATGAAGCCGTCGATGACGATGAGGACGATCGCCCACACCGGCGCGTAGGGCAGCCACACAAAGTTGGCGATCATGCTGAGCCCGGCCAGCGCGATGCCCACCGCGCGGGCCCAGGTGGCCCCGCTGAACAGCGAGAGACCGGCGACGGCCACCAGCGCGCCGAGGATCACATGGAGCACGCCCCAGCCGGTCAGGCTGAACTCGTAGGTGAAGTCGCGGGTGGCGACGAAGACGTCGTCCTCGGCGATGGCGGCGATGCCCTGGAAGATCGCCATGATCCCGCCGAAGGTCATCAGGACCGCGGCGGCGGCCGTCCAGCTCGTGGCCCAGGGGCTCTCCGTCTCCCACCCGGTGCGGTGGGTACCGCTGACATTGCTCGCCATGTTGTCGACCTTTCGGACGTCCCCGAGCAGTGCGATGCCTCCTCCAGACTGGCACTCCCGATCGGCACCGGCACCCGGACGGCGGGCCGGGGTCCGGGGCGTGCCGGGCGGGGTCCGGGGTGGGCCGGGGCGGGTGCCGGCGGGCGGGGCCGTTGTCAGTGGGGGTCTCTACGCTCGGGGGGATGGCACAGATGTGGCGGTGTGCGGGGCTGCGGTGGACGGCTCGGGGTCCCGTGCTGCTGTGGGACGGCGGGCGGCGTTCCGCGCTGACCCGGGGGAAGCGGGTGGCCTTCGGGGTCGCGGAAGGGGGAGTGCGCAGCTGCGTGGGGGCACGGGGGCACGCCTGTCCGCTCGGTGCGGCCGTGCCGGGGCGGAGCACGGGGGCGCGCTGCGAGGAGTGCGCCCGGCTGGACCGGGCGCACTCGGTGGCCGCCGACACCCTCGCGGACGATCCGCGGCCCTACCGCGTGTACCTGGCGTGGTTCGGGCCCGGCATGGTCAAGGTCGGGATCACCGCGGCCGAGCGGGGGACGGCACGGCTGCTGGAACAGGGCGCGGTCTGTTTCACCTGGCTGGGCACCGGACCGCTGATGGCCGCGCGGCGCACCGAGGAACTGCTGCGTGCCGCGCTCCGTGTGCCCGACCGGATCCCCTACGCGGGCAAGCGGGCGGCGAGGGCGGCCCTCCCGGCCACCGGCGGGGAACGGGCGGCGGAGATCGCCGGGCTGCACGCGCGGGCGGTCGCCCTGAGCGGGTGGCCGGAGTCGCTCGACCCGGCGCCGTACCGGCCGGTCGATCACATGGAGGTGTTCGGGCTGACACGGGCGCCCGCGGCCGTGGGGGAGGTCGCCGAGCTGGTCGCCGGGGGCGCGGTCAGCGGTCAGCTGGTGGCGGCCGCCGGTCCCGATCTCCATCTGCGGACGGCGCGGGGGGTCGTCGTGCTGGACACCCGGCTGCTCACGGGGTGGGGCCTGGTCCCAGCCGGGGAGCGGGAGTTCGCCGTGCCGGTCAGGGCGCTGAAGGAGCCGGTGGCGGCGCAGGACGGGCTGTTCTGACCGGGCCCCTGGACCGCGGGCACCCTCGCGGGTGATCGTGACGGCATGAGCGATCACCGCGACACCGGCGCCGAGGCGGACGACGTGCGGCGTTTCCGGGAGGGGCTCGGGCTGCCCGGGCTCGTCGACGTCCACACGCACTTCATGCCGGAGCAGGTGCTCCGCAAGGTGTGGGCCTACTTCGACGCGCTCGGACCGCTGACCGGCGGGGTCGAGTGGCCCATCACCTACCGGAAGGAGGAGGGCGAACGGGCCGCGGTCCTGCGCTCGTTCGGCGTGCGGGCGTTCACTTCCATGCTCTACCCGCACAAGCCGGGCATGGCCCGCTGGCTGAACGACTGGGCGGCCGCCTTCGCCGGGCGCACACCCGACTGCCTGCACACCGCGACGCTGTTCCCCGAACCGGACGTCGCCGGCTACGTCCGGGACGCCGTCGAGGCGGGCGCGCGCGTCTTCAAGGCACATGTGCAGGTGGGCGCGTACGACCCGGCCGACGAGGCGCTCGACGCCGCCTGGGGACTGCTCGCCGAGGCGGAGGTCCCCGTGGTGATCCACTGCGGCTCCGGCCCCGCCCCCGGCAAGTACACCGGCCCCGGGCCCGTCGCCCGGGTGCTGGCCCGGCACCCCCGGCTGCGGCTGGTGATCGCGCACCTCGGGATGCCCGAGTACGAGGACTTCCTGGACCTCGCCGAGCGGTACGGGCAGGTGCGGCTGGACACCACGATGGCGTTCACCGACTTCAGCGAACGCATGGCGCCGTTCCCCCGGCGCGCCCGGCCCCGGCTGGCCGCCCTCGGCGACCGGATCCTGCTCGGCTCCGACTTCCCCAACATCCCCTATCCCTACGTCCACCAGTTGCACGCGCTGGAGCGGCTGGGGCTCGGACAGGAGTGGCTGCGGCGGGTGTGCCACGACAACGCGGCGGCGCTCTTCGGCCTTCCGGAGCGGTGAGGGCGCGGCCGTGCGGGCGGCCGGCGGCAACGCGACGGCCGCGTGCCGTTTCTCAGGGAAATCACAGGTTGCCGCAAGGGTGCTCTCAGAGGCCGCCCACATCGTGTGCCGTATGACCACGATCTCGCCCCGGGGGCGCACAGAAGTGCCGAGGCAGGACGGAAGCCCCGTCCGCGTGCTGGTGGTGGACGACGAGCAGTCGATCACCGATCTGCTCTCCATGGCCCTCAGGTACGAGGGCTGGCAGATCCGCAGCGCGGGGGACGGCCAGGGTGCCGTCCGCGCCGCGCGGGAGTTCCGGCCCGACGCCGTCGTCCTGGACATGATGCTGCCGGACATGGACGGGCTGTCCGCCCTCGGCCGGCTGCGCCGCGAACTGCCGGACGTGCCCGTGCTGTTCCTGACCGGCAAGGGCACCGTGGCGGACCGTGTCGCCGGGCTGACCGCCGGCGGCGACGACTACGTCACCAAGCCGTTCAGCCTGGAGGAGGTCGTCGCACGGCTGCGCGGGCTGATCCGCCGGTGCGGGACGGCCGGCCGCCGCTCCGGCTCGATGCTGGTCGTCGGCGACCTCACCCTCGACGAGGACAGCCACGAGGTGACCCGGGGCGGGGACGGCATCCACCTCACCGCCACCGAGTTCGAACTGCTGCGCTTCCTCATGCGCAATCCGCGGCGCGTGCTCAGCAAGGCCCAGATCCTCGACCGGGTCTGGTCGTACGACTTCGGCGGGCGGGCGAACGTCGTCGAGCTGTACATCTCGTATCTGCGCCGCAAGATCGACGCGGGCCGGGAGCCGATGATCCACACCCGGCGCGGCGCTGGCTACATGATCAAACCTGCGGCGTCCTGACCCGTTGTACGCCGTATAGGGCGAGTGCTATACGGTGTACAGCATGACGACGTCGCCCCAGGAACAGGCCCCCGACCGGACCCCGGCGCCGACGGACCCGGCGCCGCGGGGCCACGCGCGGCGCTGGCTGATCCTCGCCGTCATCTGTCTCGCCCAGCTCACCGTGCTGCTGGACAACACCGTCCTGAACGTCGCGATCCCCTCCCTCACCCGGGAGATGGACGCGTCCACCGCCGACATCCAGTGGATGATCAACGCGTACTCCCTGGTGCAGTCGGGCCTGCTGCTCACCGCGGGCAACGCCGCCGACCGCTACGGCCGCAAGAAGATGCTGCTCGTCGGCCTGACCCTGTTCGGCGCCGGATCGCTGGTGGCCGGACTGGCCGTATCGTCCGGTCAGCTGATCGCCGCGCGGGCCGGCATGGGGGTGGGCGGCGCGCTGCTGCTGACCACGACCCTCGCCGTCGTGATGCAGATCTTCACGCCCGAGGAGCAGCCCAAGGCGATCGGCATCTGGAGCGCCGTCAACTCGCTGGGCTTCGCGGCCGGTCCGCTGGTCGGCGGATTCATGCTCAACCACTTCTGGTGGGGCGCGATCTTCCTGGTCAACCTGCCCGTCGTGGTCCTGGCACTGGCCGCCGTCGCCACGTACGTCCCCGAGTCCCGCAACCGCCAGGGCGACCGCCCCGACCTCGTCGGCGCGGTGCTCTCCACCATCGGCATGGCGGCGCTGGTGTACGCGATCATCTCGGGCCCCGAGCACGGCTGGATTTCCGGCCGGGTCCTGGGCACGGCGACCGTGGCGGCCGTGGTCCTCGCCGCCTTCGCGTACTGGGAGAGCCGGATCCCCCACCCCATGCTCGACCTGCACTTCTTCCGCAACCGCCGGTTCACCGGAGCGGTCGGCGGTCTGGTGCTGATCACCTTCGGCATGGGCGGGGCGCTCTTCCTGCTCACCCAGTACCTCCAGTTCGTCCTCGGCTACGGCCCCCTGGAGGCGGGGCTGCGCACCGCGCCGATGGCCCTGACCGTCGTCGCCCTCAACTTCACGGGCGTGGGCACCAAGTGGGCGGCGAAGCTGGGCACTCCGCTCGCGATAGCCCTCGGCATGGGGCTGATGGCGGCCGGGCTGGTGTCGATCGCCGTGCTCACCGAGCAGGGCTACGCCGGTACGCTGCTCGGCCTGGTCCTGATCGGGGCGGGCACCGCGATCGGCAGCCCGGTGATGGCGCACGCGGTGATGAGCTCCGTGCCGCGCGAGAAGGCGGGCGTCGGGGCCGGGATCAACGGCACGCTCGCCGAGTTCGGCAACGGGCTCGGGGTCGCCGTCCTGGGCGCGGTGCTCAACGCGCGGTTCGCGGCACTGGTACCGGTGGCGGCGAGCTCGCTCCCGGTGGCGCTGGCGGCGGCGGGCTCGGACGGGGAGCGGGCGCGGATCACCGACGCGTTCTCCTCGGGACTGCAGACGAGTCTGCTGGTCGGGTCGGTGGCCGTGCTGCTCGGCGGGCTGATCGCGGCGGCGTTGCTGCACCGGGCGGACCGGGCAGACTCGGGGGAGAAGGCCTGAGAGCCGGATCCGTACGCACCCGGGCACGGGCGCCTGGGAGGATCCGGTGTCGGCACGTCGAGGAAGGTGCGCCATGGTGAGGGCAGCCCAGCGGTCCGGCGGTGCGCCGCGGATCAGCGTCTGGCTGGAGGACAGGGCCCGCGGCGGGGGCCGGGGCGGCGGGCAGCCGTCCGGCCTCGACCGGGAGCGGATCACCGAGGCCACGGTACGGCTGCTGGACGCCGAGGGCCCGGCCAAGTTCTCCATGCGCCGCCTCGCCGCCGAGCTGAACGTGACGGCGATGTCCGTCTACTGGTACGTCGACACCAAGGACGACCTCCTCGAACTCGCCCTGGACCGCACCTTCGGCGAACTCACGCTGCCCGACCCGGCCGCCGAGGAGGACTGGCGCGACCAACTGCGCGCCCTCGCCCGCGAGTACCGCGCGCTGCTGGTGCGCCACCCCTGGCTGTCGCCGCTGGCCGGCCGGTTCCTCAACATCGGGCCCAACGCGCTGGCGTTCTCCCGGGTGATCCAGCAGGTCATCCGGAAGACGGGACTGCCCGCGCACGGGGTGACCGGGGCCATCTCGGCCGTCTTCCAGTTCGTGTACGGCTACGGCACGATCGAGGGCCAGTTCCACGCACGCGTCGCTGCCACGGGCATGACCGCCGACGAGTACCACCGGCACGCGATGAGCGAGGCGACGCAGGCGCCGGACGCCTCCGGGGTCATCGAGGAATCGGCCCGGGTCATGAAGGCCCGCGGCGGCGACACCGTCGAGGAGATGCTGGAACGGGACTTCGTCTTCGCCCTGGATCTGCTGATCGCGGGCATCGAGGCGATGGTGGCGCGCGGCCGGGACTGAGCCGGGACGGCCGCCCCGGCCTACTGCCCCCCGGCCTACTGCCCCCCGGCCTACTGCCCCCCGGCCAGCCGGGCCGGGAACCCGCCGGTCGCCACCGGACCCCAGCGCTCGGGAGTGATCCGGATGATCGACTTGCCCTGCTTGACCATCGCCGCCCGGTACTCGTCCCAGTCGGGGTGCTCGCCCGCGATGTTGCGGTAGTACTCCACCAGCGGCTCCACGGACTCGGGCGGGTCCACGACCTCCGCGGTGCCGTCGATCTGCACCCAGGGGCCGTTCCACTCGTCGCTGAGGACGATCAGGCTCACCCTCGGGTCCCGCTTGGCGTTGCGGGTCTTGGCGCGTTCGGGATACGTGGAGACGACGACCCGGCCCGAGTCGTCGACCCCGCAGGTCAGCGGAGAGCCCTGGGGACCGCCGTCGGCCCGCCGGGTCAGCAGGATCGCCCGGTGCCGCGGGCGCACGAAGTCCAGCAACTCGTCGAGGGACACACGCGTGTTCGTCGCGATATTCGGTGCCATACCGCCAGCCTAGGCCGCCCCACCCGGCACACGCGCCTCATGCCGGCTGCGGCGCGGGGGACTGCCGTCCGTCTCCGCCACGTACGCGCCGACCCGCCACGGACCGGTTCCCGATGCCCGCCGGCGTGGCGGCGACCGGCCGGACGCCGCTCCTGGCCCCGGTCCGCATCCCGCACCCGTGAGCGTGGCCGGCGCCCGTCGGGCGGAGTTCGCGTGACGGCCAACCGGAGGGCGCCCCGGTGCCGTTGGTACCGGGCCCTCGTCCGAGGGGGGCCGGCGTGGTGGCGACCGGCGGGGGCGGCGGTGGCGTACACCCCGTCCGCACCGGTCGTCGCCGCCGGGCCGGGCACCGGGGACCGCCTCGGGGCGGCAGCACCCTCGGGCCCGGCCCGTCGAGGTGGCCGGTACCCGGCGGGAGGCGGGCGCCGGGGCCTGGGCGCGGTCCGTGTCCCGCGCCCGTGAGCGTGGCCGGCGCCCGTCGGGCGGGGGAAGTGTGGCGGCCGGTCGGGTGCCGCCTCGGTACCGGTGGTGGCTGGGGTCTCGCTCGCCGGGCCCTCGTCCGAGGGGGCCGGCGTGGTGGCGACCGGCGGGGGCGGCGGTGGCGGTGGCGTACACCCCGTCCGCACCGGTCGTCGCCGCCGGGCCGGGCACCGGGGACCGCCTCGGGGCGGCAGCACCCTCGGGCCCGGCCCGTCGAGGTGGCCGGTACCCGGCGGGAGCCGGGCGCCGGGGCCTGGGCGCGGTCCGCGTCCCGCGTGCGTGAAGGTGGCCGGGGCCCGTCGGGCGGGATCCGGGTTTTCGTCCGAGGGGGGGGCCGGTGTCTCCGGCCTCGGCGGGGGCGTACCCCCCCCGTTCGGGCTGGTTGTCGCCGTGCCGGCTGGGGACCGTGGTGGCCGCCGGGCGGCAGCCCACTCGGGCCCGGCCCGTCGAGGTGGCCGGTACCCGGCGTGAGGCGGGCGCCGGGGCCCGGGCGCTACCCGGTGGGATCAGCGTGGCGGGCGGCCGGCGGGTGCCTCGGTGCCGGTGGGGGCCGGGGTCCCGCTCGCCGGGGCCGCCTCGTCCGAGGGGGCCGGTGTCTCCTCCGCCGCTGCCTGGGCCAGAGCGCCCGTCGTGCGCAGGGGGACCTCCTTGATGAACAGGGTCACGACGAACGCCAGCAGGGCGATGGGGGCGACGTACAGGAAGATGTCGGCGATGCCGTGCCCGTACGCGCTCTCCAGCCAGGTGCGGATGGACGGCGGCAGCAGGTCCATGTCGGGGATCGCGCCGTTGCCGGAGGCCTGCGCGGCCGCCGCCCGCTCCTGCGGGGCCAGCTGCCCGATGGTGTCCCGGGCGTAGCCGCTGATCCGCCCGGCCATGACCGAGCCGAGCACCGAGACGCCCACCGCTCCGCCGAGCGACCGGAAGAACGTCACCACGGAGGAGGCCGCGCCCAGGTCGCTCGGGGCCACCTGGTTCTGCGTGCACAGCACGAGGTTCTGCATCATCATGCCGACGCCGAGCCCCAGCAGCGCCATGTACACGCCGACGTGCCAGTACGGCGTGTCGTGGCGGATGGTGCCGAGCAGGCCGAGGCCCGCCGTCAGCAGCAGCCCGCCGGCCAGCAGCCAGCGCTTCCACCGGCCGGTCCGGGTGATGATGATCCCGGAGACCGTGGACGACACGAACAGGCCGCCGATCATCGGGATCGTCATGACGCCCGACATCGTGGGGGACTTGTCCCGGGCCAGCTGGAAGTACTGGCTGAAGTAGACGGTCCCGGCGAACATCGCGATGCCGACGAACAGCGAGGCCAGCGAGGCCAGGGTGATCGTACGGTTGCGGAACAGCCGCAGCGGGATGATCGGCTCGGCGGCCCTGCTCTCGACGGCCAGGAAGGCCAGGGTGAGCACGAGCGAGCCGCCCACCATCGCACCGGTCTGCCAGGACATCCACGCGTACTTGTCGTCGGCGAAGGTGACCCAGACGAGCAGCAGGCAGACCGCGGCGGTGACGAGGAACGCGCCCGCCCAGTCGACCTTGACCCGGCGCCTGACCAGGGGCAGATGCAGCGTCTTCTGCAGCACGACCAGCGCGATCAGCGCGAAGGGCACGCCGACGTAGAGGCACCAGCGCCAGCCGAGCCAGCTGGTGTCGGTGATGACCCCGCCGAGCAGCGGGCCGCCGACGGTGGCGACGGCGAAGGTGGCGCCGAGGTAGCCGGAGTAGCGTCCGCGCTCACGCGGGGAGATCATCGCGGCCATGATGATCTGGGCCAGGGCGGACAGACCGCCGGCGCCCAGGCCCTGGATGGCACGCGCGCTGATGAGCATCCCCGGGTTCTGCGCCAGTCCGGCCACGACGGAGCCGGCGACGAAGACGCAGAGGGCTATCTGGACCAGGACCTTCTTGCTGAACAGGTCGGCGAGCTTGCCCCACAGGGGGGTGGAAGCGGTCATCGTCAGCAGCGAGGCGGTGACGACCCAGGTGTAGGCGCTCTGGCCGCCCCCGAGGTCGCCCACGATCTCCGGCAGAGCGTTGGTGACGATGGTCGACGACAGGATGGCGGCGAACATGCCGAGCAGCAGCCCGGACAGCGCCTCCATGATCTGCCGGTGGGTCATCGGAGCGTCTCCCGAGGAGCCTCCCCCGTGCTTGGCATGAGCCCGCACACCACTGGGTGTGGTCGTTGCCATGGGCGTCCTTCTCTTAGGTGCTTGCGGATGTACGGACGGTCTCTTCGCGTGCGGGAGGCACCGGCCGGGGCGCGGCGCGGCCCTCGCCGAAGCTGTCCCTGAGCCGGGCCAGCAGCTCGGTCAGCAGGCCGACCTCCTCCTCGGACCAGCCGTCCAGGCGCTCGGCGAGGAGCTCGGTGGTCCGCCGGAACAGCTCGTCGAGCCGGTCCTGGCCGGCGGGGGTGAGCCGCAGGATGCGGGACCGTTTGTCGGCCGGGTCGGCGGAGCGCTCGATCCAGCCGCGCTCGGCCAGATGGGCGACGTGGCGGCTGGTGACGGACAGGTCCACGGAGAGCAGCTCGGCGAGTTTGCTCATGCGCATGGCGCCGTGGCGGCCGAGGACCGTCAGGACGGACGCGGAGCCGCCGTGGCAGTCGGCCGGCATGAGCCGGTTCAGCTCGCGCTTGATGACGCCGAAGGCGCTGAACTGCCGGACCAGCTCCTCGTACCGCGCCGGCTCGGCCATGACACCTCCCATTTCGTTGCTCGAAGCAACCATAAAGATCGATGGTTGCTACAGGCAAATAAAATGGGGCGGCGGGGTGCAAAAAGTTGACAAAGGCAAGTAATCGCGCGAGTAAACACGCAGGTCGCGTGGGTGGGCGGCCCGCGCGGCCCGCACTCCCGCTGCCGCCGGTGCGCTCCTCCCCTGCCCCGCTTGGGCCGTCCGTCGGTGATTCGCTAGGGTCTCGTGCCATGGCTGACACCCAGGGCCCGCAGGGCCAGCACGACCCCGCCGGCAGCACCCAGATGTTCCGCGCGTTCGTCGATGAGGCACCCCAGGGACGGCAGGCCGCGTCCGTGGGCTCCGGGCCCCGGATCGGGCTGATCGTCGGCGTCGTCGTGGCCGTGGCGGTCGTCGCCGCCGTCGCCTGGCTCGCGCTGAAGTAACCGGCGCCGGCCGGCACGACACCCCGGCCCGCGACAACGCGGCGGCCGCCGTTGCGCCCCTGCGGGACGCCCCGGCGGCCACGAATCCGCGATCCCCGTAGGGGAATCCGCCCGCGGAGCGTCCTCGTCGGCGCTCCGCGCTGCGCGCTGCCTCAGTCCGAGATGAGGCCCTCCCGCAGCTGGGCGAGGGTGCGGGTGAGCAGCCGCGAGACGTGCATCTGGGAGATGCCGACCTCCTCGCCGATCTGCGACTGGGTCATGTTGGCGAAGAAGCGCAGCATGATGATCCGCCGCTCGCGCGGCGGCAGCTTGGCGAGCAGCGGCTTGAGCGACTCCCGGTACTCCACGCCCTCCAGCGCCGTGTCCTCGTAGCCGAGGCGGTCCGCGAGGGAGCCCTCGCCGCCGTCGTCCTCGGGGGTGGGGGAGTCCAGCGAGGAGGCCGTGTACGCGTTGCCGACCGCGAGCCCGTCGACCACGTCCTCCTCCGACACGCCCAGCACGGCGGCGAGTTCGGGAACCGTGGGGGAGCGGTCCAGCTTCTGGGACAGCTCGTCGCTGGCCTTCGTCAGCGCCAGGCGCAGCTCCTGCAGCCGGCGCGGCACCCGCACCGACCACGACGTGTCGCGGAAGAACCGCTTGATCTCGCCGACAACCGTCGGCATCGCGAACGTCGGGAACTCCACGCCCCGTTCGCAGTCGAAGCGGTCGATCGCCTTGATCAGGCCGATGGTGCCGACCTGGACGATGTCCTCCATCGGCTCGTTGCGCGAGCGGAACCGGGCCGCCGCGTACCGCACCAGCGGGAGGTTGAGCTCGATCAGCGTGTCCCGGACGTAGGCGCGCTCCGGGCTGTCCTCGTCGAGCACGGCGAGCCGCAGGAACAGGGAGCGGGACAGGGTGCGGGTGTCGAGGGCCGCCGTGTCCGGGAGTTCCGGCGTGTCCGGGAGCTCCGGGACCGGTGCGGCCTGGCCTTCGTCGATGGGGCCGAGTGCGTCGAGAGCATGGGGAGCTGCCTCGCTCTCCGCGAGCGTGAGCACCTTCGAGCTGCCCTGTTCTGCGGACATGCCACCCCCTTTGGGTCGCGGGACGGTCGCGGCGCACGCTCCGATGGGAGGAACGCAGCCTTCACCTGAATACCGGCGCCGGAGCTCCGGCAAACGCGCTTCCCGCAGAATGTCACATGTCGGCAACGCGCTGTAGTGACATGTCGACATCTGAGATGCGAATCAGCCCTGGAAACACGGGGTCTGACGGGCTTTCGGAGCAGAAGTCCACAGAAGGGCACTCGTGAGCGATTCGCTCGTTCCGGTTACGCGTCGATCCTGTTTGCGGACCGCAGCCGCTGGAAGCTACGCGCCAGTAGGCGGGAGACGTGCATCTGCGAGACACCGAGTTCCGCACTGATCTGCGACTGGGTGAGATTGCTGTAGTAACGCAGCAGCAGGATGCGCTGCTCCCGCTCGGGCAGCTGGACGAGCAGATGCCGGACCAGGTCGCGGTGCTCGACGCCGTCCAGCGCGGGGTCCTCGTAGCCGAGCCGGTCCAGCAGCCCCGGCATCCCGTCGCCCTCCTGCGCGGCCTCCAGCGAGGTGGCGTGGTACGACCGCCCCGCCTCGATGCAGGACAGCACCTCCTCCTCGCTGATGCGCAGCCGCTCGGCGATCTCCGCGGTCGACGGGGAGCGCCCGAAGGCGGTCGTGAGGTCCTCCGTGGCGCTGTTGACCTGCACCCACAGCTCGTGCAGCCGGCGCGGTACGTGGACGGTGCGGACGTTGTCCCGGAAGTACCGCTTGATCTCGCCGACCACCGTCGGCATCGCGAACGTCGGAAACTGCACGCCCCGCTCCGGGTCGAAGCGGTCGATGGCGTTGATGAGCCCGATGGTGCCGACCTGGACGACGTCCTCCATCGGCTCGTTGCGGGAGCGGAACCGGGCGGCCGCGTAGCGCACGAGCGGGAGGTTCGCCTCGATGAGCGCCGCGCGCACGCGGGTGTGCTCCGGCGTGCCCGGCTCCAGATCCTTGAGCTGTCCGAAGAGCACCTGGGTCAGCGCCCGGGTGTCGGCGCCGCGTCGCTTGACGGGGGTCCGGACCGCGTCGGGAGACACCTCGTCCTGGGGCGGCGCAGTACTGGCCGACACGGTCAACGCCACCTCTTCATCGCTCACATCGCCCGTCAACTCATCCGGCAAAAGCGGTCATAGCATCACAAGACTGACTCACTGTGTGCAAGCACCGCATATTCCGTGTTGAGGGAGCGGGTGCGGCCGCTGACGCGCCGGAGCCCCCTGCCGTCACCGCAGGGGGCCCTCACGCGCCGCCCGGGACCGTGGCCGGGCCGCGCCTCAGAACTCGTAGTCGGCGATCACCCAGGTGGCGAACTCGCGCCACAGCGCGACGCCCGCCTGGTGCTCCGGGTGCTCCACGTACCGGCGCAGCGCGTCCGCGTCGTCGAACGCCGAGTTGATGGCGAAGTCGTAGGCGATGGGACGGTCGCTGATGTTCCAGGCGCACTCCCAGAAGCGGATCTCCGGGACCTTGTCCTCGAGCGCGCGGAAGGCCTCCACGCCCCGCACGACCGCCGGGTCGTCGCGCTCGACGCCCTCGTTCAGCCGGAACAGCACCAGGTGCCGGATCATCACTTACCTCCGTTGGCGAGCCAGGTCATGAAGTCGCCGATGGCCTTCGCCGCGTCCGAGATGCCCTCGAACCCGACCGTGACGTAGTCACCGGCCTTCTCCGGGTCCGTGATGATCAAATACAGCACGAAGACCACGACGACGTAGACAGCGACCTTCTTCGCGTTCACCGCCATCGCGGCCCTCCCCTGTCCCAGTTGTGCGCTGCCGTCGCGCGCGTGAGCGGGCCCATGATCGCACGAAGGGCCCCGTCCGACGACGAGGCCCTTCACAAGCGGTAGCGGAGGGATTTGAACCCTCGGTGACTTGCGCCACACTCGCTTTCGAGGCGAGCTCCTTCGGCCGCTCGGACACGCTACCGAGGGAGACCTTACAGCACGGTGGCGCGTGGTTCGAAATCAGTATTCAGCGTCCGCGGAAGAAGTCCGTCAGCTGCCGGGAGCACTCCTGGGCGAGCACTCCCCCGATCACTTCGGGCCGGTGGTTGAGGCGCCGGTCGCGGACCAGGTCCCACAGGGAGCCGACCGCGCCGGCCTTCTCGTCCCGGGCGCCGTAGACGAGCCGGTCCAGCCGGGACTGCTGGATGGCGCCCGCGCACATCGTGCACGGCTCCAGCGTCACCACCAGGGTGCAGCCGGCCAGCCGCCACTCCCCGAGCCGTGCGGCGGCCCGCCGCACGGCGAGGACCTCCGCGTGTGCCGTGGGGTCGCCGGCGGCCTCGCGCTCGTTGTGGGCGGCGGCCAGCACGGTGCTGCCGTCCGCGGCCAGCACGACGGCGCCGACGGGCACGTCCCCGCCCCGGACGGCCCGTGCGGCCTCGTCCAGGGCGAGGCGCATCGCCGCCCGCCAGCGGTCGCGTACCGGGTCCGGGGGCCCGGACGCGGCGGTGGTGGAGGACGGCACGGTCAGCGGACGGTCTCCAGGACCTCCGAGGCGCCCAGGGACTCGGCGATCTCGTTGACGGCGTCCCCGGTCATCGAACGCAGTTCCTTCTCGCTCACGCCCAGGTCCTCCAGGACCTGCGCGTCACCGACCGGTCCGTGCGGCACGGCGTCGGCGGAGCCGGCCGACGCGGCGCCGTCGTCGGCGTCCTCGTCGTCCGGTTCGCCGTCCTCGGTGCCGTCGAGGTCGAGGGCGTCCAGGTCCGTGCCGTCGTCCCCGGGCTCACGGCCGAGCAGTTCGTCGGTGAGGAGGATCTCGCCGTAGCTGCTGCGGGCGGCCGCGGCGGCGTCGGAGACGTAGACCCGGGGGTCCTCCTCGCCGTCCACCCGGACGACGCCGAACCAGCCGTCCTCCTGCTCGATCAGCACGAGCACCGTGTCCTCGTCGGGAGAGGCTTCCCGGGCCAGGTCGGCCAGATCCGACAGGGTTTCCACATCGTCGAGCTCCGTGTCGCTCGCTTCCCACCCGTCTTCGGTGCGCGCGAGCAGTGCGGCGAAGTACACCGTGACTCTCCCACTGGTCATAGGCGTGCCGGTTGGGAATCCCCCCGGCGGAGGTGTGCGGACGAGGTCGGTGTGCCGAGCCCCGTCCATGGGGAATCGTGGCAGAAACAAGGCCGTCGGGGGATGCCTTCCGCTGCCTGTGTCCGCCAGTTTCGATCGCAGTTCGCCGTGTGCGCCCCCGAAGGGCTCACCGGCGGGCCGATTGCCGCCACGTGCGGATCGTACGCGGCGCCGCCCGCCGCGCCCGTGCGGCACTCGTGCGGCACTCGGGCGGCGTGGCCGGGCGGACCCGGGTGGTGACGTCTACCAGCGGAAGGTGCGCATGCGCATCGCGTGCCGCAGCCGGGCGGCCTTGGCGCGGCGCGGCTGGACCCGCTCGCGCAGTGCGCGGGCCTCGGCGAGTTCGCGCAGGAACCGGGCGCGGCGCCGTCGTCGCTCGGCCTCCGGCTCGGCCGCGGCACCGGCCGCGGGGCCGGTCCCGTTCGCGGCCGGGCCGGGTGTCTCGCGCAGCGACGGATCGTCCCGCTCTTCCTGCTCAGGCATCGGTTCATCACCCCAGTCCGTCCCTCCCACTTTCCCCCGGACGGGTGGTTTGACGCCAGCGAACGGGTGGCGGGGACCCCGAGCGCTTGCCGTGCGCGCGGATGCCGGGGTCCCGGGGCCCGGCTCCTGGCGCCGGGGCCGGGGAGCCCGGCTACTGTTGACGGCATGCGTCTCCACGTCGTCGACCACCCCCTGGTCGCCCACAAGCTCACCACGCTGCGCGATGAGCGCACCGACTCCGCGACCTTCCGCCGTCTCGCCGACGAGCTGGTCACCCTGCTCGCCTACGAGGCCACGCGCGACGTGCGCACCGAGCAGGTCGACATCCGGACCCCGGTCGAGCGGACCACGGGCGTCAAGCTCTCCCACCCTCGTCCGCTGGTGGTGCCGATCCTGCGGGCCGGTCTCGGCATGCTGGACGGCATGGTCCGGCTGCTGCCGACCGCCGAGGTGGGCTTCCTCGGCATGATCCGCAACGAGGAGACGCTGCAGGCCTCGACGTACGCCACGCGGATGCCGGAGGACCTCTCCGGGCGTCAGGTCTACGTCCTGGACCCGATGCTCGCCACCGGCGGCACGCTGGTGGCGGCGATCCAGGAGCTGATCAAGCGCGGCGCGGACGACGTGACCGCCGTGGTGCTGCTGGCCGCGCCCGAGGGCGTCGAGGTCATGGAGCGGGAGCTGGCCGGAACGCCGGTGACGGTCGTGACGGCGTCGGTCGACGAGCGGCTCAACGAGCACGGCTACATCGTGCCGGGCCTCGGCGACGCGGGGGACCGGATGTACGGGGCGGCCGAGTAGTTCCTCGCGCTGGGCGCCCGGCAGCGGTTCTGCCGCGCGTTCAGCAGTTCTTCTTCTTCGAGGCGGGCGTCGGATCCGGGTGGGCCAGTGCGGTCAGCGCCCGGTCGGCGTCCGCCTTCTTCGCCAGCTCCCGGAACCCGTCGCCGATGATGAGGTCGAGCTCGCCGCCCTTGCGGGCGGGGTCGGTGCGGCGTTCGGCGCCGGGGAGCTGGGTACCGAGCACCGGCAGCGCCGTGTCGAGGGCGGAGGACGGGCCGAGCAGTACGCCGGTGCCCTTGACCTTCTTGTCGTACTCCTCGGGCGCGTTGGCGACATCGCCGATCTTGAAGCCGCGCTTCTTCAGCTCGTCGGCCGTCTTCTGGGCCAGCCCGCTGCGGGTGGTGGCGTTGAGGACGTTGACCGTGATCGTGCCGGGCACGGGGAGTGCCTTGGGGGCCGCCGCGGGGGTCGCGTCGGTGGCGCACGCGGCCTTGGTGCCCGCCGCGGACGCGGAGTCGCCGCCGCCGGTGAACACGTCGATGAGCTGCAGGGTGCCCCAGCCGCCGGCGCCGAGGACGACGACGGAGGCGACGGTCAGCGCGATGATCCTCCCGCGCCGGCGGGGCCGGCGCATTCGCGGGTACCTGTCGCCGGTGATCCGGTACTGGCCGCCCATGCCGGGTGGAGTGAGCATGCTCATGAGCGCAGCGTAGTGCGCCCGGGCGTCCGTGCCTACCAGATGATCATTCGACTGGGTGCAGTCCGCCCCGAAAGGGCCAAACCGGCCGCGGAAGGGCTTCCGAACGGGCGCCGGGGCAGGCGGAACGGGTCCTGAACGGGTATGGGGCGGACCGGCTCCGCGGGTGCCCCGGTCTGCGGCCCGCGGCCCTCAGTCCAGCTCGAGCACGCGCGCGTGCAAAACCTGGCGCTGCTGGAGGGCCGCCCGCACGGCGCGGTGCAGTCCGTCCTCCAGGTAGAGATCGCCCTGCCACTTCACGACGTGCGCGAAGAGGTCGCCGTAGAAGGTCGAGTCCTCGGCGAGCAGGGTCTCGAGATCGAGCTGCTGCTTGGTCGTCACGAGCTGATCGAGGCGAACCGGGCGTGGCGCGACGTCCGCCCACTGCCGGGTGCTTTCCCGGCCGTGGTCGGGGTACGGCCGGCCGTTTCCGATGCGCTTGAAGATCACACGGAAAGCCTACCGGTCAAGACGTTCCGGGCGCAGCCATGGCGACGCAGTGCGACGCCGGAAAAGGTGTGTGAAACCGGGTGGAAAGGGTCTTCACCGGCGCGGCGTGTCCGCCGCACGGCGACGCCCGCGAGGTGTTCCGGGCCCGATCGCGTGCGTGCGGTGACCGATTCCCCCGAAAGGGTTCGGGCTACGCGCCGGGCTTCTTCGCCGCCTTGGCCGCCTTGGCCGCGGCCTTCAGCTCCTGCTTGTGCGCCCGCACCTTGGCCAGCGACTCCGGCCCGGTGATGTCGGCGACGGAGCGGAACGCCTCGTCCTCGCCGTAGGCGCCCGCGGCCTCCCGCCAGCCGGCGGGCCGGACACCGAGCTGCTTGCCGAGCAGAGCGAGGAAGATCTGCGCCTTCTGCTTGCCGAACCCCGGCAGGTCCTGCAACCGCTTCAGCAGCTCCTTGCCGTCGTCCACGCCCCGCCAGACGGCCTCGGCGTCGCCGTCGTAGTGCTCGACCAGGTACTGGCACAGCTGCTGGATGCGGCCCGCCATGGAGCCCGGGTAGCGGTGCACGGCGGGCTTCTCGGAGAGCAGCGCCGCGAAGGCGTCGGGTTCGTACGCGGCGATCTCGTGCGCGTCCAGATCGTCCGCGCCGAGCCGCTCGGCGATCGTCGCCGGGCCCTTGAACGCCCACTCCATCGGGATCTGCTGGTCCAGCAGCATCCCGGTCAGCGCGGCGAGCGGGCTGCGGCCCAGCAGGGCGTCGGCGTCGGGGTCCTGGGCGAGGTGAAGAGTGACGTCCATGCCCCGATGATCGCGCGTCCGGGCCCGGGCCGCCCGTCGCGGGCCGGCGGGTCTGCCGACAGCGGCCGAGGAGGGTCCGCGGCACGTTGTCCCGCTGCCACTCGTAGCCGCGCTGACGTGGCCAGTCGTAGCTCACGCTCCACCACAGGCCTCCAGCGAGGCGACCCGAGGGCGGGCTCCCCCGACGCCGACACCTCGGCCGGGTAGGGCCCGATCACCTCGCGCCAGGCGTTGGCCACGTGGGAGGAGGGGTGCTCCTCGGCCGTCGGCGGGCCGGACGGCATCGGGCCGATGTGGAACAGGGCACGGGCCGGGACCGCGCCTTCCACGTGCGGCCCGGCGGGGCGTCGGCGCCGGGGCCCCGGGAGGTGAAGAAGGGCGTCCTTGCCCCGGGGGAGCGTGTCCGGGCTCAGGCCGCGCGCCAGTACCCCAGCGCGTGCAGCCGCTGCTTGGGCACGCCGAGTTCCTTGCGTACGAACGCCGAGAGCGCCCGGGTGGTCGTGGTGTCGCAGGCGATCCACACGTACGGGTCGGGGCCGGCCCGCAGCGCCTTTGGCAGTTCGGCCCGCACCCGGTCGACGAGCTCCGCGCCCGCCCGCTGCCGGGGCACCTCGCGCACCTCGTGCCGGCCGGGTTCGGCGCGGCAGGGCAGTCCGTCGAGGGTGCCCTCGAACCAGATCGTCGCCGGTGCGGAGCCCAGGGTGCCGAGCAGGGAGTTGATGGCCGGGAGGGAGGCCGGGTCGCCGACCACGAGGACGTGGGAGGGCGCGGGGTCGGGGTTCTCGAAGCCGGTGCCCTGCACGGTCGCCTCGATGGTGTCCCCGGGCTTCGCCGCCCGCGCCCAGTCGCTGGCGCACCCCTCGTGCAGCGCGAACTCCAGGCTGAACGTGCCGGCGGCGGTGTCCGGGTCGACCAGGGTGTAGGCGCGCTGATGCGGCTTGCCCGCGTTGTCGAACCACAGCCGCACCCACATGGTGGGATGGACACCGGTCGCCGTCAGCAGCCCGCCGTCGGTGAAGTGCACCCGCCGGTAGCCGGCGGTGACGTCCTCGCTGTCCGTCACGGTGAACGTGAAGTCCTTGGCGCGCAGCAACTTGAGGACCGCGCCCTCCCAACCCCGCCCCTGACCCATCGCCTCTTCACCCTTCGCGTACGATTCCGCCACGGTTTACTTAGGGAAGCCTAACCTAAAGTGAAATGAGGGCACAGTGACCGGCGAGATCTTCCGGGACCCCTGGGGCATCCCGCATCTGCGTGCCGACGGCGTGAACGAACTCGCGCGCGTCCAGGGCCGGGTCACCGCCCTCGACCGGGCCTGGCAGCTCGAGGTCGAACGCCATCGCGCGCAGGGCACCTCGGCCTCCTTCCTGGGCCCCGACGCCCTCCCCTGGGACCGCTTCGTCCGCCGCGCCCGCCTGCCCGACACGGCCCGCCGCTGCTACGCCGAGCTGGAACGGCGCGACCCGGAGACGGCGGAGTGGATCCGGGCGTACGTGACCGGGGTCAACGAGGGCCTGGCGTCCCTCCGGCCCGGGACCCGCGCGGCCGGGGAGACGGTCACGCGGACCGGGGCGGGCGCGTCCGTCGGAGGGCCGGCCGGGCTTGCGGGGGAGGCCGGGTCACGGGCGGGTGAGGGCGACCCGGCCGCTGAGGCGGCGGACGGTGCCGGTCGTGGGCCGGCGTCCGCGGGGGACGCGGGTTCCGCGGGGAGTGGTACCGGGTGGGGCCCGGCGTCCGCAGGGGAGGCGGGGGCGCAGGGTCCCGACGTTGGTCAGGGAGGCGGACGCGGGTCCTCGCCCGCCGGGGGTGGCGGTCTCCGGGGTGACGCGGGGTCTGCCGGGCCGGCGGTCGGCGGGGAGGCGGGGGCGCCGGGGGCCGCCGGTGGTTCGGGAGGCGGGCGGGGGGCCTCGCCCGCCGGGGAGGCCGGGGTGCCGGCCGCTGGGCGGGGTGGCGGTCTCCGGGGTGAGGCGGGGGTGCGGTCCGGTGCGGGGGCGCAGGGGGCCGCTGGTGGTCCGGGGGTCTCGCCCGCCGGGGAGGCCAGGGTGCGGGGTGGTGGTCCCGCGGGTGACGCGGGGTCTGCCGGGCCGGGGAGCCTGGGCGGTTCCGCCGACGGCACGGGTGCCGCGTCCGAGTTCGTGCGGGCCGGGGTCGTACCCGGGCGGTGGGAGGTGTGGACGCCGTTCGCCGTGTGGCTGGCCACGCACATCCTCTTCGCCGGGTTTCCCGCCAAGCTCTGGCGCGAGCACGTCCGTACGCACCTCGGCCCCGACGCCGTCGGCCTGTTCGCCGCCGACGGCCCGGGCACCTCCGGCAGCAACGGCTGGCTGGTCGCCGGGGAGCGCACGGTCACCGGACAGGCCGTGATCGCCGGCGACCCGCACCGCTTCATCGAGGACCCGGGCGTCTACCAGCAGATCCGCCTGTCCTGCCCGGAGTTCGACGTCGTCGGCCTCGCCGTGCCCGGCATCCCCGGTGTCGCCCACTTCGGGCACACCGGCACGGTCGCCTGGGCCATCACCAACGCCATGGCCGACTACCAGGACCTCTACCGCGAACGGCTGCGCCGCACCGGTGCCGGTGTGGAGGCGCTCGGCCCGGACGGGACATGGCGGCGGGCCGCCCGGCACACCGAGACCGTCGAGGTGGCGGGCGAGGACCCGGTCGAGGTGGAGGTCATCGAGACCGACCGGGGCCCCGTCGTCATCGGCGGCCCCGAGGGCCTGGACGACGGTGTCCCCGAGCCCGGCGAACCCCCGCTCGCCGTCGCCCTCCGCTACCCGCCCCGGATCACCGGCGACCTCGGCTTCGGCGCCCTGCTGCCGCTGCTGCGGGCCCGCAGCACCGCCGACGTCGACCGGGCCGTTGACCTGTGGGCCGAACCCGTCAACGTCGTCCTCGCCGCCGACACCGACGGCGGCACCCTGCACCGGGTGGCCGGCCGGGTCCCCCTCCGCGCGGAGGCCAACGGGACCCGCCTGGTCCCCGCGTGGGAACCGGGTCACGAGTGGCGGGGCTGGCACGCGCCCCCGCGCGACGGACTCACCGACGGTGTCGCCGTGATGGCGAACCAGCGCGGCCCCTCCGCCCCCCTCGGCGTCGAGTTCGCCCCGCCGCACCGCGCCGACCGCATCGCCACCCTGCTGGCGCAGCGGACGCGCTGGTCCGCCGCCGACATGTCCGCCATCCACATGGACACCCACCTCGCCTCCGCCGCTCCCCTCCTGGACCACCTGGCCGCCCTCGCCCCCGGGACCCTCACCGAGCCCGCCGCCGCCCTGCGCGACCGCCTGCTGCGCTGGAACCGGCACATGGACGCCGACAGCGCCGACGCGGCCGCCTTCGCCGCCGTCCGCAGCGCGCTCGTACGCCGGCTCGCGGCGGACCCCGCCTTCGCGGCGACGGCCGCGCCACCCCCGTACCCCGAGGTGTTCCGGCCCTGGCTCGCGCTCGTCCCGCGCGTCGGCCACGCCCTCGAACACCTCCTCACCGCCGACGAGCTGTACGGCATCGACCGCCCGGCCGCCGTCCGCGCCGCGCTCGAGGAAGTCGCCGCCCGGCCGCCCGCCGGCACCTGGGGCGACACCCACCGACTCGCCCCCTGGCGGGCCCTGCCACCGCAGACGCCGCAGGAGGAACCCGGCCTGTCCGGCGACCACGACTGCGTGCTGTGCACCTCCCCCGTGCCCGGCCTCACCGACCGCGCCGCGCGCGGCCCGGCCGCCCGCTACGTCTGGGACCTGGCCCGGCGCGAGGACAGCCGCTGGGTGGTGCCGCTCGGCGCCTGCGGCGTGCCCGGCTCACCCCACCACCGCGACCAGCAGGCCCTCTGGCTCGCCGGCGACCTGGCCCCGGTCCTCACCGACTGGGCGCGGCTGACGAAGGAGACCGATGTCTGACCCGTACGCCTCCCGCACCGCCGTCCACGAACAGGAGGTCGACGGCTTCGGCTCCGTACGCATTGTGCGGCTGGACCCCGCCGCCGACGCGCCCCTGCTGCACCGCTGGGTGAGCGAGGAACGCGCCGCCTTCTGGGGCATGAACGGCCTCTGTGAGCAGCGGGTCGCCGAGATCTACGCCCACATGGACACCCTCGACACCCACCACGCGTATCTCGTCCTCAAGGACGGCACCCCGGCCGCGCTGCTCCAGACGTATGAACCGCACGCCGACCGCGTCGGCGAGGTCTACCCCGTCGAACCCGGCGACATCGGCGTCCACCTGCTCCTCGCCCCCGCCGCTCCGGAGGGCGCCCGTTCCGGCTGGACGGGCGGGCTGGTCGCCGCGATCGCCACGTACATCCTGGTGGTGCTGGACCGCGGGCGGGTGGTGGTCGACCCGGACGTGGCCAACGAGAAGGCGATCGCCCGCTTCCTGAAGCAGGGCTTCACCGCCGGTCCCGCGGTCGTCCTCCCGGAGGTCGACCTGCCCGACGTGCACCTCCCGGAGAAGAAGGCGCAACTCGCCTTCCTCACCCGCGAGGTAGCCTTCCGCGAGTGACCCCCGACGACCTCGTCGCCCACTACGGTCTGGAGCCGCTGCCCCGCGAGGG
The DNA here is from genome assembly GCF_984686075.1 of Streptomyces speibonae. Lineage (NCBI taxonomy): Bacteria > Bacillati > Actinomycetota > Actinomycetes > Kitasatosporales > Streptomycetaceae > Streptomyces > Streptomyces speibonae. Next base: position 4,296,096 of record NZ_OZ480260.1, read on the forward strand.
CGGGCGGTTCCGGCAGACCTGGGCAGGTCCCGAACGCCCCGACGGCCGGCCCGAGGGCACCGCCATCGTCGCCCTGCTCACCGACGCGCCCGGCGACCATTCCGCCCTGCACCGGCTGCCCACGGACGAGATCTGGCACTTCTACCTCGGCGACCCGCTCCAGATGCTCCTCCTCGCCCCCGACGGCACCTCCCGCACCCCCGTCCTCGGCCCGGACGTCCTCGCCGGCCAGCACGTCCAGCTCACCGTCCCCGCCGGCACCTGGATGGGCGCGCGGGTGGCGGCGGGCGGCTCCTGGACGTTCTTCGGCTGCACGATGGCGCCCGGGTTCACCTTCGACGGCTACGACCACGGCGACGCGGCGGAACTGACGGCTCGCCATCCCGACCGGGCGGCGCTCATCGCGGAGCTGTGCCGCCCGTGAGCGGCGGGGGACTGCTCCGGGGCCAGGTCGCCCTCGTCACCGGCGCGGGCGGCGGCATCGGCCGGGGCATCGCGCTGCGGTTCGCCGAGGAGGGCGCGGCCGTCGCGCTGCACTGCCGCACCTCGGTGGCGCCCGCGCGGGAGACGGCCGAACGCATCCGGGAGGCGGGCGGCACGGCCGTCGTGCTCCGCGCGGACCTCACCGACGAGGACGCCTGCCACCGCGTGGTGGCCGACGCGGCCGAGTGGGGCGGCGGCCGGCTGACCGCGCTGGTCAACAACGCCGGCATCCAGCCCGTCCGGCCGCTCGCCGGGATGACCGCGGCCGAGTGGCGCACGGTCGTGGACACCGACCTCACCGGCGTCTTCGCCTGCACCCAGGCGGCGGCACGGCACATGCGCGACCAGGACGGCGGCGGCTCCGTCACCCACATCGCCTCCGTCGAGGCCCGCAGCCCGGCACCCGGGCACGCCCACTACAGCGCCGCCAAGGCGGCCGTGGTGATGCACGCCCGCGCGGCGGCCGCGGAGTACGGGCCGTGGGGCGTGCGCGTCAACACCGTCTCGCCCGGCCTGATCGAACGGGAGGGCCTCGACGAGGCCTGGCCGGAGGGCGTACGCCGCTGGCGGGAGGCGTCCGCCCTGGGCCGCCTCGGCCGCGCGGAGGACGTCGGTGACGCGTGCGTGTTCCTGGCCTCGGGCCTCGCATCCTGGATCACGGGCCACGACCTCCTCGTGGACGGCGGCGCGTCCACCAACCCGACCTGGTGACCACGCGGGGCCGCCCCTCGGCCGTGGGCGGGCGCGCGGACCTCGACCGTCGGGGGCCCGCGTGGTGCCGCACCCACGGAGGCCGGGCGCCCGGGGGTGCCGGGGGCGTGGGAGGGCCGGCCGGGCAGTGGCCCGTCCGGGAGTGCTGCGCGCCGAGCGGGCGTGGCCGTCTGTGCCGGGGGCGTGGGAGGGCCGGCCGGGCAGTGGCCCGTCCGGGAGTGCTGCGCGCCGAGCGGGCGTGGCCGTCTGTGCCGGGGGCGTGGGAGGGCCGGCCGGGCAGTGGCCCGTCCGGGAGTGCTGCGCGCTGAGCGGGCGTGGCCGTCTGTGCCGGGGGCGCCCGGGCGGGCGTGGGGCCGGTCGGGCACCGGTCGCTCCTGGGAGATGTGTGGTGTTCGTGCTGCCGGGTGGTGCGCGCCGGGAGGGCGGGGCCGCCCCTCGCCGTGGGCGGCCGGGGCACCTCCGGCTGTCTGTCTGCCGTCCGCGTCCCGGATGGGCGGACGCGGCGTGCCGGGCGGCGGGTCGCGGCGGACGCCGGTCGGCCGGTCGTCGGCCTGGCGGGAGCGGGCTCGATCGGTGTGCACCCGTGCAAGGGGGGCCGGGCGGCCCGGTACGCGGCCGCGCCGGGAGCGGGTTCCGGCCCGTCGGTGACCTGACCGTCCCCCGGGCGTGGATCTCCCTCCCCTCGGCAAGCTCCCGCCGACTCCGCCCCGGGCGCCGGTGAGCAGTACGGCCCCGCCATCCGTACGTAACCCGTAGCCGGATGGCCGGGAGGCGGGTACGACGTGGAGCGACGGCGGAGCGAGGCGGCGGGCGATGGCGGACCGAGAGGGGCCGCAGCCCGCTGCGGAACCCGGCGACTTCAAGGGCTGGTGCTGCTGGGCACCGTGCTGGTCCTGCTCCTCCTCGGCAGCGCCGCCCCCGCAAGCGCCCACGCCGCCCTCCGGGACAGCGACCCCAAGGACAACAGCGTCGTCGAGTCCGCCCCGCGAGACATCACCCTGACCTTCACCGAGTCCGTCGGCCTGCTCGACGACTCCTTCCGCGTCTACAGCCCCGACAACCGCCGCGTCGACCTGGGCGAGCCGCAGCACGCGGACGGCGCCTCCGACACCGCCCGCGCCGCCCTGCCCCGCGGCCTCGAGGACGGCACCTACACGGTGGCCTGGCGGGTGATATCCGCCGACAGCCACCCCGTCTCCGGAGCCTTCACCTTCTCCATCGGTGCGCCCTCCCCCCACCCGCCCGCCGCGCCCGCGGACCACGCCGAGCACCCCGTCACCAAGAGCCTCTACGACACCGGCCGCTACCTCGCGTACATCGCCGCCGCCCTCCTCATCGGCGCCGCGGCCTTCGCCGGGCTGTGCCGTCCACCGGACACCGCCCCACTGCGGCCGGCGCTGCTCACCGGCTGGTGGACCCTCGTCACGGCCACGTCCGCGCTGCTCGTCCTGCGCGCCCCCTACGAGAAGGGCACGGCACCCGCCACCGCCCTCGACCTCGCCGCGTTCTCCGACGCCCTCACCGGCCGCCCGGGCCTGGCCCTGCTGACCCGGCTCGCCCTGCTCCTGCTGACCGCGGCGGTCCTCGTGCCGCTCGTCCGCCGCCGGGGCCCCCGCACCCGCCTGGCGACCGGCGCCGCCGTGTCCGTCGCGCTCGCCCTCACCTGGGCCGCCGCCGAGCACGCCTCCGCCGGGATCCAGGTCCCGCTGGCGATGACGTCGTCCGTCCTCCACCTGCTGGCGATGGCCTGCTGGCTCGGCGGCCTGACCGCACTCCTCCTCACCCTGTACCGCGCGAAGACCCCGCCCCCGCCCGCCACCATCACCCGCTTCTCCCGCCTGGCCTTCCTCTCCGTCACCGTCCTCGTGGTGACCGGCGTCTACCAGTCCTGGCGCGGCCTGGGCTCCTGGGCCGCCCTCACGGACACCGCGTACGGCCGGACCCTGACGGCCAAACTCGCCGCGACCGTCTTCCTGCTGCTGGCGGCGGGCCTGTCGCGCCGCTGGACCGCGCTGCTCGTGCGCCGGGCGGCGGCACACACCCCGGCGACGTCGGAGGCACGGGTGCCCGAACTGGTGGGCGCGTCCGGTACGGCCACCCCCGGGCGGGGACCGGGAGAAACGGGGACGGACGCGCCCGGCACACCGCCGGAGCCGCCCGCACCGACCGCCGATCACTACCGCCGTGCCCTGCGCCGCTCCGTGCTGGCCGAGGTGCTCGTCGGTGTCGTCGTCCTGCTGATCACCTCGGTGCTCACCGGCACCCTTCCCGCCCGCGCGGAGGCGGAGGCCGCCGAGGCGCCCCGGCCGCAGGTGGCCGGGCTGCCCGGGGCGGAGGCGTTCACCGTCCCCTACGACGTCGGCACGCCCGGCGGCAAGGGCACGGTGCAGATCACGATGGACCCGGGCCGGGTCGGCGAGAACGGACTCCAGGCCGTCGTCTTCGGCCCCAAGGGCGCCCTGACCTTCGTCCCGGAGGTCAGGATCTCCTTCACCCTCGCCGCCAAGGACATCGGCCCGATCGACGCGAAGGTGACCGACCGCGGCGGCTACTGGGCCACCAGCGACCTCAACCTCCCCCTCGCGGGCACGTGGACGATGAAGCTGACGATCCGGGTCTCCGAACTGGACCAGATCACCGAGACCCGGCAGGTGCGGATCACCCGCTGATCGCCCTCAGTCGCGTGGCAGCAACATCAACTGCACTGATCAACAAGCTCAGTTGGTGAATTCACCGGCAACTCTTCTACAACCTTCCGTGACGGGCGCATGTCTGGCTAACGCAGGGGTGTTCGGGGCGTCCATGAAGAGGGGCTCAGCAACATGACCATGCGTACCTTCGTCCGGCGGGTGGGGCGGCGGGCCGAGCGGAAGACGGCCGAGAGACTGTGGCGGCTGCGCACCCTGCGGCGCCGTCGCAGAGCCGCGGCCGCGGACCCGGCGTTCCGCCCGGTGACGGTCCGCGGCCAGGCGCTGTACGGGCGGGTCGTGACCCGGTTCGGCGCGGCGGAGGCAGCCGCGTCCCACCTCGGTCTGGTGGTCGCCGCACTCGAGCGGGAGGGCATCCCGTACTTCCTGGTGCCGGCCTCGCGCATCCGTCACACCGTCGGTGTGAACGCCGTCGACCGGGACCGTCTCCTCGCCGCCCTGGAGACGCTGCACGCGGGACGGCCGGTGTTCATCGGCAGACCGCTGCCCGGCGTCGGTGCCCCGCACCCGCGGCCGACTTCTTCTGCCTCAACGACGTGGACACCGCCCCGGCGGACAGGGCGCGGGCGCGGACCGCCCTGCACGCCTTCCTGGAACGCAAGTACCCCTTCCCCAGCCGCTTCGAATGCGCCCGGCGCCCGGCCCGCCGCCCGGCCGTCCCCCTCACCACGACGCCGCCCCACCGGCCGGCCCGGCTCCGCGAGTGACCCACGGCCTCACCGTGCGGCGGCGCGGTCGCGGGGCCCTGGGATCCGTGCTCTGCTGGAAGCAGTCGCAGGAGTACGCGCCGATGCGCCACACCCGGATCCCCACCGTCGCTTCCGCCCCGCGGCCGCCAGCGCCGACCGGAGCGGGCGGGGCGCTGCTCCCGGCCCGCCGGCTCGCCGCCGCCTGGCTGCTGATCGTCCTGATCACGGTGCCCGCCTGGGTACTGACGATCGGACAGGCCCGGGACATGGGGGTCGGACCCGGCACGATGGGCACGGCCCTGCCGCTGTTCCTGCTGCTGTGGGTGACGATGATGGCGGCCATGATGCTGCCGTCCATGGCGCCGGTGGCCGTCACCTGGGTCCGCGCGATCGGCCGACGGTCCTCCGGCTGGACGCGGACCGCGCGCACCACCGAGTTCGTGGGCGGCTACCTGCTGGTGTGGACCGCCTTCGGCCTGCTCGCCTACGCGGCCCTGGCCGTCACCGGCGGCCTGGTGGAGGACCACCCCACCGCCGGGCGCTGGATCGCAGCGGCCGCCTTCCTGCTCGCGGGCCTGTACCAGCTCGGCCCCCTGAAGAACGTCTGCCTGCGGCACTGCCGCGACCCCATGGGCCACCTGGTGCGCTACGCCGGGTTCCGCCGGCCCGCCCGCGACCTCCGGGTGGGCCTGCACCACGGCGCCTACTGCGTGGGCTGCTGCGCGGGGCTGATGCTCGTCCTGGTGCCCCTCGGCGTGATGAACGTGGCGGCGATGGCGGCGCTGGCCGTGGTGATCTTCGTGGAGAAGCTGTGGTCCCGCGGCCCGCTGCTGGCCAGGGCGGTGGGCATCGCCTTCCTGGTCCTGGCCGCGCTGGCCCCGACCCAGGACTGGCTGCTGCCAGGACTCCAGGCAACGATGCCGATGACGAACGACATGTGAGAGTGGGCCTCACCCGGAGAGTGGGCCTCACCCGTCATTCATCGGGCCCGCTCCACTCGAACGGGAAGTGCTTGCTCGACTTCCCCGAGCGTTCCCAGGAGAAGCCGAACGCCTCGGCACGGTCGGTCGTGGCCCGGCCCCAGGTGGCGACCTGGCCCGGCCCGACCTCGGCACCCGGGGCGTTGAGCACCTGGACGCGGGCGCCCTCCGGCGTCGTCGGACCGCCGAGCGCCTCGGCGACGGCCGTGACCCGGCCGGGAACCTCGGCCCGCCAGGCGCCGAGGTCCTCGTCGATCTCGACGTGCACGGGTGCGACGTCCATGCCGCGCATCTCCGGGTGGAACATCTCCCCGAACCGCGCCGGCCACCCCCCGGCCTCCCCGCCGAAAATGGCCCCGAGCGCGGCCCGCTGCCGCTCGTCGGCCCGCTCGTCGAGGAACACCGCGGCGTACGGATCGGTGTGGGTCCCCTCCCAGGGGTTGCCGGTGAAGGAACCGATCATCAGGACGTTCAGCCCGTCGAGCCGCACATCCCCGAAGCTCCCTTCGCGCACGTGCCAGACCAGCACACCCTCGCAGTCGCCGTAGGTCGGAGGCTGGGCGAACGTACAGGGGCACGGTATGGCGCACTTGCACACGTCGAACCAGTCGCCGGTGAGATGCCAGCGGGTATCGGTGCCGACGTGCTCGGTGGTGACGTGCTCGGTGGTGACGTGATCGCTCATCTCGCTTCCCTCCCGCCGAGCCGGAACGGCTCACTCGGAGTGGCAAGACCGCGCGCCCACGAGCCCGCGCCCGACACGACGAGACGGCCTCCCTTCCAGCTTGCACCCCGCTTCCCACAGAGGGAACCCACCCCGCCCCGGGCTTCTGCGTCCCCTCACACCCCGCGCCAGGCGCCGAGCCGGTCGGCGCCCACCACGCCGATCTCCGCTGCGCCCCCATGGCCGAGACACCCTGGCGGAGGTTACGAGACCGCTGGCTTCCGGGCTACTCGTCCCGGAGGCGGATGGCCATCACGGTGCCGTCGGCGCGGATCGACACCGCGTTCCACTGCTTCGACGTGCTGTCCTGCGGCCACTGCCCTCGCAGGGTGTGAACCTGTCGGAGATCCCGCGAGAGGGTCGGAACCGGGTCAGGTGCGCGAGGAATCCCCTCCGCGGAGCGCTTGCTCCGCGATGGCGGCGATGACGGGTTTCTGGTGGTCGTTGGTGCCCGGCATTTGGGCGGCGTGGTGGGGCGAAGCGGTGTTCATCTGACCGAGCAGGCCGGCTCGGTCAGCGGGGCGGGCTCAGGGGCCCGCCTGGCCTTGCGGCGGGGAGACCTCGCCGTAGAGGGTCGCCAGGTTGATCAGTCGGATGTCCGGGTCGGCCGCTGCTGCGGCGTGCGCCTTGTCGTTGAATCCGGCTCCGCTGAAGCAGAAGAGCCGGGTGTTGGTGGTGTCGTAGCGGCCCGCCAGGGTGACGAGGTCGCGGATGTGCCGGAGACGTTCGATGTGGGAAGCGCCCATGGTGTCGTTCCATTTGGCCTCTCCGATGGCCAGGAGCGGAGGCTTGGCGCCATCCGTGATTCCGATGACCGCCACATCGACCTCGTGACCGGTGCGGGCCTTGGGGTCGTGGACGACACCATGTCCGACGCGGGCGGGCAGACCGCCCAGGAGCTCGGGGTCGGCGTGATGCAGCGCCCAGTCGCGGCAGATCTGTTCGAAGTGGGGCCCGAGGACATTGCTTACGAAGCGTCGACGGCTGGCCTGCCAGACCCGAGTCGCACTGCCGGGGCGTTCGAGCTGGTCCCAGACCGGTCGCATGAGCGCATGGTAGAAGCCGATCAGCGGTTCGGCGGCCACCGTCGACGCCTACGACGAGGATGAGCAGCGCACCGGCTTCTTCACGATGATCGAGGAGAGCCTTGCCGTGCCGTTCACCACGACTGTTCTCGGCGTCGAGGTGAGCGTGGTCGGTGTCGATCTGGCCGAGGACGGGGGCGTGGTCGCACGTTGCGCCCGGGACACGGTCCGACAGGACATCGGAATTCTGGACCTGCCGCTGCCGGAACCTGCCCCCGAGGGCTGGCAATGGATCGAGGCATACCGCTCCTGGGCTCGCTGAACTGGCGCGTCGTACAACTGCCCGGCTGATCCCCTGCTCGACCTGACAGTCGCCGCGATTGCCGCTGACCGGACCGACAGCGGAGGAAAGGCAGCACGCAGCGCGCATACCGCAGTATGCTTGCGGTATGGCTGACACCACACGCATCACGGTGACACTCCCCACCGAGCAGGTGGCAGAGCTCAAGAAGATCACGGACAACATCTCCGGCTACGTGGCCGAAGCGGTCGCCAGGCAGATCCGGCACCAGCTCCTGGGGGCCGACCTGCGTAGCCACACAGACGACCACGGGGCCTTCAGCGAGGAAGAGCTGGCCGAGGCGCGGGCGCGGATCTTCGGTACGACGCAGGCCGCCGGTGGCGCGAGCGCCGCGTGAGCGGGCACATCGAGACCGTCGTCCTGGACAGTGAGGGGCTGTCGGCCTGGGTGGCGCAGGACCGGAAGGTTCTGGCGATGTTCCAGGTGTTCCACGACATGGGAGCGGACCTTGTCGTCAGCGCCAACACCATCGTGGAGGTGAGTCACGCCAGGGTGAACCTGCCCCGACTGCAATGGGCGCTCTCCCGGGTCAAGGTGGAGCCGGTCACGGAGGCGGCGGCCAAGGCGGCGGCACAACTGCTCAAGGGCGCCGGTTTGCACGGACACAAGTACGCGATCGACGCAACCGTCGCGGAAGCGGCTTTGCGTCAGCCTGGCCCGGTCGCCATCCTCACGTCGGATGTCGATGACCTGACCCGGCTGTGCGGCAGCAAGGTCCGGATGATCGGGCTGTAACCGCGACATCGCCCCGGGGCCATGGGCAGATCCGCGTGGATTCGCAGAAATCAGAGTCGCCGCAGGTCAGCCCGCGATGGGTGCATGAGGCATCGACGGACGCGGGGGCATGACCGCGTTCGGTGTCAAAGCTCCTCAGGGTCTGCGTCGGTCGCCCTGGAGGGACTGAGCGTGCGCCTTTCCTGCTTGAGGATGTGTCCTAAATGTCGCCTATAAATGCAACCGAAACTGCAATCAGGGCATGCCGAAGAGCCGGATCGCAATGAGCGGTCCGGCTCTTCGTTTCGCCTGTTCAGGCGGCTGCGGAGGATACGAGATTCGAACTCGTGAGGGGTTGCCCCCAACACGCTTTCCAAGCGTGCGCCCTAGGCCTCTAGGCGAATCCTCCGCCGGAAACATTACATGACCGAGAGGAGTGCTCGCGAACTCGTTCCGGGGCCGGGACATGGGGTAGCCTCTGCGTAGCCCCTCACGCGGCGCTATCTGACTGAACTCCCCCAGGGCCGGAAGGCAGCAAGGGTAGGTTGGCTCTGGCGGGTGCGTGGGGGGCGCTTGTGTGTGCGGTGGGACAGGGCGGCGCGGGCGGCGGCGTAGGCGTCGATGGGGTCGGACTTGCCGATGCGGCGGCGTTCGGCCCGGTCGGGCCGGTTGACCTCGATCACACGGTGCCCGCAGGAGCGGGCGGCGCGGGTGAAGCCCGCCCCGTAGGAGGCGGTTCCTTCCACGCCGATGGCGACGACGTGGCCGTGGGCGGTGAGGAAGGCCAGAGCTGCGGCGTATCCGGCCGCGGTGGTGGCGAACTCGGCGTCCGCGAGATGGCCGCCGTTGTCGCTGATGACCGCGATATGGATGGTGTCGGCATGGGAGTCGACCCCGCCGAGCACGTCCTGGTCCGCTGTGTCCTGGGCCGCCGCTGATGTCATGCTGAGGGTGCCTTCCTAGCCGGAGGTGAGGCGCCGGCCGGGTGGCGCAGACAGGACATTGAGGGGGCTTCTGACCAAGCTCCTGACTTGTTGAATCAACCCCAGACGCTCGGTCTGCAGCCGTAGCGTCCAGGGTGTCGGTCGGCACGGGCCCGCAGTGCTCCTTGCCGCCCTCGGGCTGGCTCACTGATAGCGTGCCGCCGCCGGCCGACACCCGCGCGGTGTGGCTCGACAGAGGCATGAAGGCGACACGGTGACTTCAAGTCAGGGTGCCCACCGCACTCCCCTTCCTGTCTCATCGAGTGCGAGGGCAGCAGCCTGTGATCCTGATCGGTGTCGATCCCCACAAGTCGTCCCACACCGCCGTCGCCGTGGACGCCGCCGGCCACCAGGTGGCCCAGCGCCGGTTCGTCGTCAACGCCGGAACCTTCCGCCAGCTGATGCGCTGGTGCGAGCAGTGGCCCGACCGTCGTTTCGCGGTCGAAGGCGCCGGCGGCCTGGGCCGCTCCCTCGCCCAGCAGCTGGCCGCCGCGGGCGAGAACGTGGTCGACGTGCCCTCCACCCTGTCGGCCCGGGCCCGGCTGCTGGCCACCGGCGGAGACCGCAAGACCGACGCGAAGGACGCCCTCCACGTCGCCCAGGCCGCCCTCTTCCGCCACGACCTGCGACCCGTGGTCCCCGAAGACCAGACCACGATCCTGCGGCTGCTGACCGAGCGCCGGGACGACCTGGTCCACGAGCGCACCCGCGTCCTCAACCGGCTCCACGCCGTCCTGCGTGATCTCCTGCCCGGCGGAGCCCCCACCGGCCTGTCGGCCGACAAGGCCGCCGCCTTGATGAAGGGCGTCCGGCCGGTCACGGCCACCGACAACTGCCGCCGGGACATAGCCCGTGATCTGCTGGCCGACCTGCGCAGACTGGACCGGCAGGTCAAGGACAATGAAGCCGAAATGCGCGAGGCCGTCGCCGCGACCCGCACGACGCTGACCACCCTGCCGGGCCTGGGCACCGTGCTGGCCGCGAAGGTCCTCGGCCACATCGGGGACGTCGCCCGGTTCCCCACCGAGCATCACTTCGCCAGCTACACCGGCAGCGCGCCACTGGACGCCTCCAGCGGCAACAACGTCCGCCACCGGCTCAACACCGGTGGCAACCGCGCGCTGAACTCGGTGCTGCACACGATCGCCGTCTGCCAGATCCGCGACGGCGGGCGCGGGCAGGACTACTACCTCCGCAAGATCAGTGAGGGGAAGACCCCTTCGGAGGCCCGCCGGGCCCTCAAGCGACGCCTGTCCAACGTGGTCTACCGGATCATGAAACGAGATCAACGGAACCACCTCGCTCAGGCCGCTTGACACACAGAGGCGCTATCAGGTCATGTTCCGCCCGGCCGGAGCCGTGAGAACAGGTCCCGGCAGCCGGACAGAACAACCGGAAGACAGCCCAGCAGGACGTCAGTCAGTGGTGGAGCCACGACCACCGGAACCTGCGTACCACTATCAATGTCAGTGGGCGCCTATAACCTCGTAGGCGTGTCGTCTCTCGCGCTGTACCGCCGCTATCGCCCGGAGTCGTTCGCCGAGGTCATCGGGCAGGAGCATGTCACCGGCCCGTTGCAGCAGGCGCTGCGGAACAACCGGGTCAATCACGCGTACCTGTTCAGTGGTCCGCGCGGCTGCGGCAAGACGACCAGTGCGCGCATCCTCGCGCGGTGTCTGAACTGCGAGCAGGGGCCCACGCCGACCCCGTGCGGGGAGTGCCAGTCGTGCCGCGACCTCGCGCGCAACGGGCCCGGTTCGATCGACGTCATCGAGATCGACGCCGCGTCCCACGGTGGTGTGGACGACGCCCGTGACCTGCGTGAGAAGGCGTTCTTCGGGCCCGCCTCCAGCCGGTACAAGATCTACATCATCGACGAGGCCCACATGGTCACGTCGGCCGGTTTCAACGCCCTGCTCAAGGTCGTCGAGGAGCCTCCTGAGCACCTCAAGTTCATCTTCGCGACCACCGAGCCCGAGAAGGTCATCGGGACGATCCGCTCGCGCACCCACCACTACCCGTTCCGGCTGGTACCGCCCGGCACCCTGCGCGAGTACCTCGGCGAGGTGTGCGGGAAGGAGGACATCCCCGTCGAGGAGGGCGTGCTGCCGCTCGTCGTGCGGGCCGGTGCCGGGTCCGTGCGTGACTCGATGTCCGTCATGGACCAGCTGCTCGCCGGTGCCGGGGCGGACGGCGTGACGTATGCCATGGCCACGGCCCTGCTCGGGTACACGGACGGCTCGCTGCTCGACTCCGTGGTCGAGGCCTTCGCGACCGGGGACGGCGCCGCCGCCTTCGAGGTCGTCGACCGGGTCATCGAGGGCGGCAACGACCCGCGCAGGTTCGTCGCGGACCTGCTGGAGCGGCTGCGGGACCTCGTCATCCTCGCCGCCGTCCCCGACGCCGCAGAGAAGGGGCTGATCGACGCCCCCGCCGACGTCGTGGAGCGGATGCAGGCCCAGGCCGGCACCTACGGACCCGCCGAGCTCACCCGCGCCGCCGACATCGTCAACGAGGGGCTGACCGAGATGCGCGGCGCCACCTCGCCCCGTCTCCAGCTCGAGCTGATCTGCGCGCGCGTGCTGCTTCCCGCCGCGTACGGCGACGAGCGCTCGGTCATGGCCCGGCTGGACCGGATCGAGCGCGGGGTGAACTTCTCGGCGGGGGCCGGCGCTGCCGGAGTGCCCGCCATGGGATACGTCCCTGGGCCGGAGGCCCATGGGGGAGCGCAGGGGCAGGGCGGCATCGAGCCGGGAGGCGGTGCCGCCGCTGCCCGGGCCGCGGTGCGGCCACCGGGGCCGGCGCCCACGCCCGCGCCGCCCGCACCGGCTCCCGCCCAGGCACCGCCCCCGGCGGCCGCACCCGCTCCCGCCCCGGCACCGGCCGCCGAGAGCCCGGCCGCGCCGGCCGGTGCACCCGGTGCCTGGCCCACCGCCGCGCCCGCCGGGGGAGCGCTCGCCGGGGGAGCGGCGGCCGGGGGCGGCGGCGGAGGCCGGCGGCCTGGTGGCTGGCCCACGGCGACTCCCGCCGGTGGCGGCCGGCCCGCCACGCCACCGCCGAGCGCACCCGCACCCGCACCCGCGCCCGCGCCTGAAGGGGCGCCGCCGGCCACCGCGCCGTCGGGCGGCGGCGGTGGTGGACCCGATCCCCGCATGCTCTGGCCCAACATCCTGGAAACGGTCAAGAACCGTCGCCGCTTCACATGGATCCTGCTCAGTCAGAACGCCCAGGTGACCGGATTCGACGGCACGACCCTCCAGCTCGGCTTCGTGAACGCGGGCGCCCGGGACAACTTCCTCAGCAGCGGCAGCGAGGATGTCCTGCGCCAGGCGCTGGCCGAGCAGTTCAACGTGCAGTGGAAGATCGAGGCGGTCGTCGACCCGTCCGGCGGCGGTGCGGGGGCTCCCCCGCCGTCCGGCCCGCCCGGCGGTCGCAACGGCGGCGGGTACGGCGGTGGCGGCGGCGGGTACGGCTCCGGCGGTTCCGGCGGTCCGGGGGGAGGGCAGCGTCCCTCCGCGCCCCAGGCTCCCGCGCCGGCCGCCCCCGCGCAGCCGCCGGGCCCGCCCGGTGCGGCGGCCGGGCCCGTGCCGGGTTCCGCTCCGCCGGCCCCCCGGCCCTCCGCGCCGGAGCCGCCCCCGCCCGTCTCGCCCGAGGACGACGTTCCCGAGGACGACGACCCCGACCTGGACGAGTCCGCCCTCTCCGGACAGGAACTGCTCGTACGGGAGCTGGGAGCGACGGTCGTCGAGGAGATCGCCAGCGAGTAGGGGACGGCCGGGCTGCCGAGGCATGGTGTCCGTGGTGTATTTGGAGGAAGCGACAAGGCATCTCTCCCTCCGCTCTCAGCAGCCCGCACAAAGGGAACCCGCCGTCTCCCGTTAGGCTGACCCCCGTGAAGGTCCTCGTCATCGGTAGCGGCGCCCGCGAACACGCCCTGTGCCACTCCCTGTCCCTCGACCCCGACGTCACCGCGCTGCACTGCGCCCCCGGCAACGCCGGCATCGCCGAGGTGGCGGAGCTGCACGCGGTCGACGCCCTCGACGGCGCGGCCGTGTCGGCGCTGGCCACGCGGCTCGGCGCGGACCTCGTGGTGGTCGGCCCGGAGGCGCCCCTGGTCGCCGGTGTCGCCGACGCCGTGCGCGACGCGGGCATCCCCGTCTTCGGCCCCTCCAAGGAGGCCGCGCAGCTCGAGGGTTCCAAGGCCTTCGCGAAGGACGTCATGGCGGCGGCCGGTGTGCCCACCGCCCGCAGCTACGTCTGCACGACGCCCGAGGAGGTCGACGCGGCCCTGAAGGCGTTCGGCGCCCCCCATGTCGTCAAGGACGACGGGCTCGCGGCCGGCAAGGGCGTCGTCGTCACGGACGACATCGAGGCGGCCCGCGCGCACGCCCGTGGTTGCGACCGCGTGGTGATCGAGGAGTTCCTCGACGGCCCCGAGGTCTCCCTCTTCGCGATCACCGACGGCGAGACCGTCGTGCCCCTCCAGCCGGCCCAGGACTTCAAGCGCGCACGGGACGGCGACGCGGGCCCGAACACCGGCGGCATGGGGGCCTACTCCCCGCTGCCGTGGGCCGACCCGAAGCTGGTCGACGAGGTCATGGAGACGGTTCTCCAGCCGACCGTCGACGAGATGCGGCGCCGGGGCACCCCGTTCTCCGGCCTGCTCTACGCCGGGCTGGCGATCACCTCGCGCGGTGTCCGCGTGATCGAGTTCAACGCCCGCTTCGGCGACCCCGAGACCCAGGTGGTCCTGGCCCGGCTGCGGACGCCGCTGGGCGGGCTCCTCATGGCCGCCGCCACCGGCAACCTCGCCCATCTGGAGCCGACCCGCTGGAGCGACGAGGCCGCCGTCACCGTGGTCGTCGCCTCGCACAACTACCCCGGCACCCCGCGCACCGGCGACCCGATCACCGGCCTGGACGAGGTCGCCGCCCAGGACGCCCCGCACGCGTACGTCCTGCACGCCGGCACCAGGCGCGACGGTGACCGGATCGTCAGCGCGGGCGGGCGGGTGCTGTCCATCACGGCGACCGGCAAGGACCTCACCGAGGCCCGCGACCGCGCCTACCGCGCGGTCTCCCGCATCGGCCTCGACGGCAGCCAGTACCGCACGGACATCGCGGCCAAGGCAGCCCAGGACGCCTAACGGCTGGCCCAGGGCCCCGGCCCATCGGGCCCGGGCTGGGTCCTGGTCCATCGGGCCCGGCGTGGGCTCCGGCCTATCGGACCCGGGCAGGGCTCCGGCCCATCGGACCCGGGCTGCGGGCCTTCCTCCACCGGCTCCGCTCCCCCGCCCGCCGGTGCCTCGTCCACGACGGGCCACCGACTCCGGGCCCCGCCGGCCCGTCGGACCGCCGACCGCGGGTCCTCTGGACCGTCGGCCCCGGACGGCCGGAGTCCAGCGGCCTCAGGCCCACCCGGACCCCGAGCAGTTGGGTTCTTCGGTCTTCCGGGCCGCCGAGCTGTCCGCCCTCGTCTAGGCACCCCCGCGCCGCGCGGTTCATGCCCGGTTTCGAGGCACGACCCGGCATCGGCGAACCGGCGGATCCGGTCCTGTGCAGCGATCTCGTCCGAGGCGTCGAAGTGCCGTACCCGGTTCCACCAGCTGTGGACGTGGCCGCCGTTGAGAGCCCGCGGCGGAACCGTCGCTTCCGACCTACGAGGCCGAATCGCCGGTATCAACCCGGGCCCGAGCGGCGGCAGCGGCCTGCGCCGCCTCCTGGAAGTCGGCGATGGCCCCGCCGTGATTCCTCGCCCAGTCCGTCAGCACCTCGATCGGCTCGACGAGGGTCCGGCCGAGGTCGGTCAGGCCGTACTCAACCCGCCTCGGAGCTACTGCATGGCGCTCGACCAGGCCGTACTGCTGGAGCCGACGCAGCGTCTGCGTGAGGACCTTGCGCGAGATGCCGCCGATCAGGTCAACGAGCTCACCATGCCTACGGGGCTCCTGACTCAGCCCGAAGAGCACGAGCGCGGCCCACTTGTCGGCGAGGATCTCGACCGCCAGGCGTGTGGGGCAGTCGGCGAGGAAGGCTGATCCGGCCGTGTTCCGCATGAAATCGAAGGTACCAAAAGGTAACCAGCCGCTCCGTAACGTCTTTCCGCGAGAACAAACCACCGTGGAAAGAGGAGCAGTCCCATGCCCAGAGTCGTCGTCTTCGATGAGTTCGGCGGGCCGGACGTCATGCGCGTCGTGGAGGAACCGGTCATCGAGCCGCAGGCCGGCGAGGTACGGGTCAGGATCGAAGCCTTCGCCGTCAACCCGCTCGATCAGATGATGCGTTCCGGTACCTTGCCCGCCCCCATCCCCCTGCCGCACGCTCGCCTCGGTGTCGAAGGAACGGGCATCGTGGACGCGCTCGGCCCGCAGGTCACCGGGCTGGAGGTCGGTGACCCGGTCATCCTCACGGCCATTCCGGACGCCGGTGTCAGGGGCAGCTACGCCGAATACACCACGGTCCCCGCCAACAGGGTCATCGCCCGGCCCGGTTCGCTCGGGATCACTGAGGCGGCAGCGATCTGGGTCGCCTTCTCCACCGCCTACGGCGCGCTCGTCGAGAAGGCGCGGATGCGGCCCGGCGACCACGTCCTCATCACGGCCGCATCCGGCAGCGTCGGACAGGCGGCGATACAGATCGCCCGGCAGATCGGCGCCGTTCCCCTCGCCGTCACCCGGCACACCGCCAAGAAGGACGGCCTGCTCGCCGCGGGCGCCGCCGCGGCCGTCGCCACCGATGAGACGGACGTCGTCGAAGCCGTTCACCACCACACCGGCGGAGCCGGCGCCGACATCGTCCTTGACCTCGTCATGGGCCCCGGCCAGCAGGATCTCCTGGCCGCGGCCCGCCCCGGCGGAACACTCGTCGCCGCGGGCTTCCTGGACCCTCGGCCCGTGCCCTTCCCGTCAGGCGCGCCTCTGACGTTCTTCAGCTACCAGAGTTTCGAACACACCCTCGACGACGTCGTGGTCAAGCGCATGTCGGCCTTCCTGAACGCCGGTGTACGTCTTGGTGCGCTCCAGCCCGCCATCGACAAGGTCTTCACCCTCGACGATGTTGTCGACGCGCACCAGTACCTCGAGAAGGGGCTTCACACCGGCAAGATCGTCGTCACTGTCTAGGGGCTGCCGGGCCCCGGCCTGCCTCCCTGCCCGATAAACCCCCCAGGCCCCGGATCCGTCTCAGGATGCGGGGCCATGCCCTTGTCGTCCGTCATCCACCTTTCCCCAAAGCCATTCCATCGAGTGAGCGATGAGCCATCCGGCTGACGTGACCCGGGGCCCCAACTAGGGTGCCGCGCAGGCATTCCGGCACTTGGCCCACCGGGATTGCGATGTCAGTGGCCGGTGTCACAGTGGGGGGCATGGGCAACGCCAGGACAGTGTCCGGAGCCGGGAGGGGGTGAGGTCGGGCCATGAGCGGAAGCGGAATGGGAGCGGGCGCGGGCGGACAGAGCGCACGGTCCCGTGCGCTGGCCGTGCTGCGGGTCCGCAGCCGGGCCCTGGCCGCCGCGCTGCTGCCGGCCGGCGTCGCCGTGATTCTGCTCGTCGGCGCCTCCACCGGGCATTTCCCGGGCACCGGCTGGGACCTGGCCCGCAGGCTCGTCACCCCGGTGGCGGTGCTCGTGCTGCTCCTTGCCGCCGGTGTCGCCCTGGTCGTCGCCCGCGCCCGGCCCGCCGTGAGCCCCACCGTGCCGATCGCCGAGGAGGCGGCCCCGGATCTGTACCGGATGGTGCGCGACCTCGCCGACCGTCTCGACGTTCCCGCGCCGTCCGCGATAGCGCTCACCCCGGACTGCGACAGCTGGCTGGAGGACCGCACCCACCCGGCCCACGGCCCCCCGCCGCCGGAGGAGTACGACGACATAGCCGGTACGGCACGGCCCCCGCGCCGTACACCCGTCCCGCCCGTGCTGGTGATCGGCTCCCCGTTCCTGTGGTGGATGCGGGTGGGGGAGCTGCGCGCGGTCCTCGCCCCGGTCGTCGCCGGTACGGGACCGTCGGCCCACCCGGACATAGCCGCCGCGCGGCGTTTCGTGCAGGGGCTGGACGCGGCGGTTGCCGTCACCTCGGCGCCGCACCGCGGGCCGGTGGTCCGTGCGGGGTTCGCGGCCGTCGGCTGGGTGGTCAGGCTGCTGCTGCGCGGGTGCAGGGGGCACGCCGCCGAGATGGAGCGCGGGGTCGCCGCCGCGGCCGCCGACCGCGCACAGGCTGTGGATTACGGGCTGCGGATCGTCGCCCAGGAGCAGGTGGGGCTGGCGTACGCGGGGTGGGACCGGCTGCTCACCCGGGTCGCGCTGCCCGCCTGGCGGATGGGCCGCTGGCCCTCCCGCCTCAACGCGGGAGTGGTGGCGGCGCTCACGGAGCTGTCCCGCCGGGACCGGCTGGCCGAGGGCTTCGCCTCCCGCCTCGGCGAGCGTCCCGCCTGTGACCTGCTCGAGGAGCCGGGCGCGGTCGACGAGGCCGCCTCGCTGCTCGCCGCGCGACTGTTCCACGGAGGACCCGCGAAGACGGGACCCGACTGGGCGCCGGTCCACTGGGGCGACTATCCGGAGGAGGTCGTCGACCGCAAGTGGCGCACCGACGCCGCCCGCCTCCACCGGGTCCTGGACGCCCTCCACGCACCCCCGGACCCGGGAGACCCTCCGGCCCCGGACGGGCCGACCCTCACCCGCGTCCTCACCCACCTGACGGCCCACCCCGGCCCGGGGGAACCATCGGCCCCGTTCCCGGACGCGGAACCATCCACCCCGTTCGCGGACCCGGCGCCGCCCTCCGGCCTCCTTCCGGACGAGGACGAGGACGAGGACGAAGCCGAAGACGGGACCGAGGACGACGATCTGGCCGGTACCACCGCGCGCAGTGCCGCCCTGGCCGCCCGGCTGAGCGCCGAGCTGGCCCGTGAGGAGGCGGCGGCAGGGGCGGCGGCCGCCGCGAGTGCCGTCACCGGAGGCGCCCCGGCGCACGGCCCCGGCGACCCCGCTCCCCTCCGCGACGAGCGCGCGCTCCCGCTCTTCCCCCTCCAGCCCCCGCGCACCGGCCGCGAGCTGCTCGCCGACCACATCACGGCGATGGTCTGCTGCGCGGCGATGGACACCGCCGGCGCCACGCCGGGTCTCGACTGGCTCGACGGCCCGACCCTCCTCCTGGGCGGTGCGCGGGCTGCGGATCTGTCCCCCCAGGTGCTGGCCCTGATCGAGGACGGCGATCCCTCGGCCCTCCGCGGCTGGCTGACCGAGCACGGCATACGCGCCGAGAAGCCCGTACGGCTCGTCTGAGCCCTCGCTGTACGCCGCCGCACACGGCCGTACGCCGCCGCACACGGCCGCACACGGCCGCCGCACACCGTCCCGCCCGGAGCAGACCCTTCCGCTTTCGGTCAATTCAAAACGAACGGTGACGGAGTGGGTGCGTTATGTGATGTGCTTGGACCGTTCGGACCCGCGGGCAAGGGCTCGGGACATACGACAAGCACATAACCGTCGCCGGGCCTCACCCGTCAGGCGCCTGCCGGACAGCACCACGCGCCGCACCGCAACCGGGGTACGAGGGATGGGGAGCGATCATGGGCTCGGAGCAGATCCGTCGCTGGGAGTCGGGAGTGCTGGCACACGCCGTGAACGACCCTTTCGGGCAGGGCCCCCTCCCGTGGCTGCGCGGCAGTGAGACCTACTTCGGCGACACGGGCCAGGTCGTCCCCTGGTACGTGGACCAGGACAGCGCGCGCCCCGGCACCGTCCCGTCCCGGGTCGCCGCCGCGCCCCGCGTCCCCCGGCAGGGCGGCCCCCGGGTCCCCGCCCCCCGGTCCTCCGGCGGCCCCCGCGCGGCCGACGACGTGCACCGTCAGATCAAGGGGTTCACCTCCACCGGCGCCGTCGCCCCGGGGGAGGCCATCGACTTCCACGTCACCGTCGACCCGCCCCAGGAGTTCGACGTCGACGTCTACCGCATCGGCCACTACGCCGGCGACGGCGCCACCAAGATCACCTCGAGTCCCCGCCTCTCCGGCATCGTGCAGCCTCCGCCGCTCACCGCCGACCGCACCGTCTCCTGCCACCACTGGTGGCTGTCCTGGCGGTTACCGGTCCCGTCGTACTGGAGCGTCGGCGCGTACGTCGCCGTACTGACCACGGCCGACGGGTACCGCTCGCACATCCCGTTCACCGTCCGCGACGACCGTCCCGCGGACCTCCTGCTCGTCCTGCCCGACATCACGTGGCAGGCCTACAACCTCTACCCGGAGGACGGCCGTACCGGCGCGAGCCTCTACCACGCCTGGGACGACCAGGGCCGGCTGCTCGGCGAGTCCGACGCCGCCACCACCGTCTCCTTCGACCGCCCCTACGCGGGCGCCGGCCTCCCGCTGCACGTCGGGCACGCCTATGACGTCATCCGCTGGGCGGAGCGCTACGGCTACGACCTCGCCTACGCCGACGCCCGCGATCTGCACGCCGGCCGGGTCGACCCCACCCGCCACCGGGGCCTGATCTTCCCCGGCCACGACGAGTACTGGTCGGTGCCCATGCGCACCGCCGTGGAACGCGCCCGCGCGCACGGCACGTCCCTGGTCTTCCTCTCCGCCAACACGCTGTACTGGCAGGTGGAGCTCGTCCCCTCCCCGTCCGGCCCCGACCGCCTGCTGACCTGCCGCAAGCGCCAGGGCCCGGGCAAACCGGCGCTGTGGCGGGAGATCGACCGCGCGGAGCAGCAGCTGCTCGGCATCCAGTACGCCGGGCCCGTCCCGGAACCCCACCCGCTGATCGTGCGCAACGCGGACCACTGGATGTGGGAGGCGACGGGCGCGGGCGAGGGCGACCGGATCGAGGGCATGGTCGCGGGCGAGGCGGACCGCTACTACCCGCGCACCCCGCTGCCCGCCTACGAGGAGCGCGTCCTGCTCGCCCACTCCCCGTACACCGACCGGGCGGGCGCCCGGCGGCACCAGGAGACCTCCCTCTACCGCGCCCCCTCAGGCGCCTGGGTGTTCGCATCCGGGACCTTCGCCTGGTCCCCGGCCCTGGACCGGCCGGGCCACGTCGACCCCCGGGTTCAGCGCGCCACCGCCAATCTCCTGGACCGCATCTGCAAACGCGACTGACCCCGGGCCGCGACCGTTCACCCCGTGCGGGAGAATCAAGGCATTCATACAGAACCACGGGGAGGAACCGTGTCCGGATTCGTCGAAAAGCCCGAGCCGATCCAGGTTCCGGGCTTGGTGCATCTGCACACCGGCAAGGTGCGCGAGCTGTACCGGAACGAGGCGGGCGACCTCGTGATGGTCGCCAGCGACCGCATCTCCGCCTACGACTGGGTCCTGCCGACCGAGATCCCCGACAAGGGCCGGGTACTCACCCAGCTCTCCCTGTGGTGGTTCGAGCAGCTCGCCGATCTGCTCCCGCATCATGTGCTGAGCACGGAGCTGCCGGCCGGCGCCCCCGACGACTGGGCCGGCCGCGCCCTCGTGTGCAAGTCGCTGAACATGGTTCCCGTGGAGTGCGTGGCCCGCGGCTATCTCACCGGCTCGGGCCTGGCCGAGTACAACGAGTCCCGTACGGTCTGCGGGCTCGCCCTCCCCGAGGGCCTGGTGGACGGCTCCGAGCTGCCCGCTCCGATCTTCACCCCGGCCACCAAGGCCGCCGTCGGCGAGCACGACGAGAACGTCTCCTACGAGGAGGTCGCCCGTCAGGTCGGCGCGGACACCGCGGCCCAGCTGCGCCAGGCGACCCTCGCCGCCTACTCCCGGGCCCGAGACATCGCCCGGGACCGGGGGATCATCCTGGCGGACACCAAGTTCGAGTTCGGCTTCGACGGCGACACCCTGGTCATCGCGGACGAGGCGCTCACCCCGGACTCCTCCCGCTTCTGGCCGGCCGACCAGTGGGAGCCGGGCCGCCCGCAGCCGTCGTACGACAAGCAGTTCGTGCGGGACTGGCTCACCTCGGCCGAGTCGGGCTGGGACCGCAGGAGCGAGCAGCCCCCGCCGCCGCTGCCGCAGCACGTCGTGGACGCCACCCGCGCCAAGTACGTGGAGGCCTACGAGCGGCTGACCGGCACGACCTGGGGCTGAGCACCCGGCATACGAAGGAGGCCCCGGTCGATGACCGGGGCCTTGTCCCTGAGCGAACGACGAGGTTCGAACTCGCGACCTCAACCTTGGCAAGGTTGCGCTCTACCAACTGAGCTACGTTCGCATGCGCCGTGGCGCGGGAACCACTATACCCAACCTCGTTCCCGTGCGAGGCGCACCGCCGCGTGGCGGTTCTCCGTGCCGAGCTTCGAGACGGCCGAGGAGAGGTAGTTGCGCACGGTCCCCGGGGACAGCGCGGCCCGCTCGGCGATCTCCGCCACGGGCGCCCCGTCGGCCGCGAGCTCCAGCACCTCGGCCTCCCGCGCGGTCAGCGGGGAGTCTCCGGAGGCGATCGCGTCGGCGGCCAACTCGGGGTCGACGTAACGGTTTCCCGCGTGGACCGTGCGGATGATCTCCGCGAGCCGCTGGGCGCTGACGGTCTTGGGGACGAACCCGCGCACCCCCGCCGCGAGCGCCCGCTTCAGATGGCCGGGCCGCCCGTGACTGGTCACGATCAGCACCCGGCAGTCGGGCAGCTCCGTCCGCAGGGATGTGGCGACCTTCACACCGTCGGCGCCGGGCATCTGGAGATCCAGGACGGCGACGTCGGGGGTGTGCGCCCGCGCCATCGCCAGCGCCTCCGGTCCCGAGGCCGCCTCGGCGACGACCGTCAGATCGTCCTCGAGCGACAGCAGCGCGGCCAGCGCGCCCCGGATCAGGTGTTCGTCGTCGGCCAGGAGCAGCCGCACGGGCCGGGAGCTCGTCACGATGCAGCCTCGCTCGCAGGAACGGATGTCTTCTCGGGCGCCGATGTCTCTCCGGAGGCCGACGTCTCCTCGGGCGCCGATGTCTCTCCGGAGGCCGACGTCTCCTCGGGCGCCGATGTCTCCTCGGGCCCCGACGTCTCTCCGGGCCCCGACGTCTCTCCGGGCCCCGACGTCTCCTCGGGCCCCGACGTCTCCTCGGGCGAGGAAAGAGGGGCCGGTACGGCGCCGGGCGGAGCCTCGCCCGGATGCGCGGGCAGCGGTACCTCGGCGGTCAGCCGGAACAGCCCGTCCCCGGCCGGCCCGGCCCGCAGCGTGCCCCCGATCTCCGCCAGCCGCTCGCGCAGCCCGATCAGTCCGGACCCCCGGCCGCCCGGGCCGCCGCTCTCCGGCACCCCGTCGTTCTCCACTGTCAGCACCACGTGCCCCTCCCGTACCCGCAGTTCCATCGCGCACCGCCGCGGGTCGCCGTGCCGCAGCACGTTCGTGGCCGCCTCCCGTACCACCCAGGCGAGCGCGGACTGCACCGGTGCGGGGAATCCGGTCACCGGGCCGGTGACGGTGCAGTCGATGCCGGCGGCGGACAGCACGCCCTGCGCGCCCGCGAGTTCGGTGGTGAGGTCCGCCTCGCGGTAGCCGCGCACCACCTCGCGCACCTCCCGCTGGGCCTCGTGGGCGAGGCGCTGCACCTCGACCATCTGCGTCACGGCCTCCGGCCGTTCCCGCTGCGCCAGCTGGACGGCCAGCTCGCTCTTCAGCGCGATCACCGCGAGATTGCGTCCCATCACGTCGTGCAGATCGCGCCCGAACCTGAGCCGCTCCTCGGCGACGGCGAGCCGGGCGCGGGTCTCGCGGGCGTCGTCGAGTTCGTAGACGGCGTTGAGCAGCCAGGCGGAGAAGGCGTAGGTGAAGGCGAAGAAGCCGCCGCCGGCCAGCACCAGCAGCGCCGTGACCAGCGCGACGGCCCAGGGCAGTCCGGCGGCGGCGGACGCGGCACCCGTGGTCACCGCGAGGCCCGCCGTCACGGCGGACACCCGCCGCCACCCGTGCACACCGACGCCGGCCGTCCCGGCGCCGAAGACCGTCACGAGCCCGAAGACCCCGCCCGCGGCGTTCTCGACCTCGCCGCCGGGGCCGTACCGGGCGACGGCGAGCGCGGCCAGGGCCATCACCGCCGTCGTCGCGCCGAACGCCCACAGGGTGCGCACCGGACGGTCCCGCTGGCCGCGATGCCAGTCCAGGGCCCGCGAGGCGGTGACGGCGCACGCCACGCTGTGCAGGGCGGTGACGGCCAGCAGCAGCGCCGCCGGCCGCGAGCCGATCTGGCCGAGCATCATCCCGCCGGCCACCGAGAACTCGGTCAGCGCGAGCCCGTGGAACGACCACCGCGTGTACGTCTCGAACTTCGCCGGTGTGCTCTTGCGCCGCCACCAGCCGCCCGGCCTGTTCATCTTCACGCGTCCCCGTTCCCGTTCCCGCTCCCGACCGTGTCAGCGCCTCGGTTCCCAGCGGAACCAGCGCTGTACAGCAAACACCGACAGCAGGATCCAGGCCACCGCCGTCGCCACGGCTCCCAGTGCCGAGTACGCCGACAGGTCGCCGGTGAAGCCGCCGCGCACCAAGGTCATGACGGGGGTGAGGGGCAGCAGTTCGCAGACGGAGGTGATGCGGTCGGGCAGGATCTCCAGGGGGATCATCATCCCGGAGGCGATCGCCGACACGAACAGCAGCGGCAGCGTCGTGACCTGCGCGCTCTCGCTGGTGCGGGTGAAGGCGGCGGTGAGGGCCGCGAGCGCGGTGCACAGCACCAGGCCCAGGAGCACGCCGAGCACCGACAGATGGACGGCCGGCGGAGTCTTCATGTCGAGCAGGGCGACACAGCCGGCCGCCAGCACCAGCGACTGGGCCAGGCCGGTCGCGGCGGCGGGCAGCGCGGCCCCGGCCAGGATCTCGGCGTCCCGCAGTTCCCCGGTGCGCAGCCGCTTGAGGACGAGCTCCTCGCGGCGGGCGACGAAGGAGCCGACGAGCGCCGCGTAGACGGCGAACAGCAGCGAGAAGCCGATGGCGGCCGGCAGCACCATCTCGCCGATGGTGAGCCCGGCCTCGGCGAGGTCCATCTCCCCGGCCGCCTGGTGGGCGCTGACCGGCAGCACCAGCGGCACGAACAGGGCGGTGACGAGCGTGCCCTTGCTCCGTACCAGCAGGGTGAGTTCCGCGCGGGCGAGCGCGGTCATCCGGCTCATCGGTGTGGTCACGGTCGTGCTCATGACGCGTACTCCTTCGTCGCCGCCGCGTCCGCGGAGGCGTCCTTGGCGATGGACAGGAAGGCCTCCTCCAGGGACGCCGAGCGCACATCGAGGCGGCGCAGCTCCACCCCGGCCTGCTGCGCCCACACGAGCAGTCCGGTGGCGGCGCGCTGCAGTTCGTGGGTGCGCAGCCGGACGGTCCGGCCGTCGGTGGTGTGGTCGCTCACACCCAGTGCGGCGAGCGGCGGCAGATCGCCCACGTGATAGCCGTGGGGCAGTTCGAAGGAGATCCGGGACGGCTCGGTGGCGGTCACCTCGGCCGGGGTGCCGGTCACGGCGATGCGGCCCTCGTGCATGATCGCGAGCCGGTCGGCGAGGTACTCGGCCTCCTCCAGGTAGTGCGTGGTGAGCAGCACGGTCGTCCCGGCCTCGCGCAGGGCGCCGACCAAGTCCCAGGCCTCCCGGCGGCCTTCGGGGTCGAGCCCGGTGGTCGGCTCGTCGAGGAAGAGCACCTCGGGGTCGCCGAGCAGCGCGAGCGCGAGGTCAAGACGGCGCCGCTGGCCGCCGGACAGCTGCTTCACCCGCACACCGGCCTTCGACTCCAGGCCGACCAGGGCCAGCACCTCCCGCTCGGGCCGGGCGCCGCTCACACAGCCCGCCCACATCCGGGCGGTCTCGGCGACGGTCAGCTCGGAGGGGAAGCCCCCTTCCTGGAGCATCACACCGGTGCGGGGGCGTACGGCGGCACGTTCGGTGTACGGGTCGTGGCCGAGGATCCGGACCCGCCCGCCGGCCGGGGCGGCGAGTCCCTCGAGGAGTTCGACGGTGGAGGTCTTGCCCGCGCCGTTGGTGCCCAGCAGGGCGAAGACCTCCCCGCGCCGTACGGAGAAGTCGATGCCGCACACCGCTTCGAACCCGCCCCCGTAGACACGTCGCAGGTCGGTGACCTCAATCACGTGTTCGTGTTCGTTCGCTTCCATGCCTCGAGCATCCCGGTCGCCGGGGCGCGCGGGCAGTGCGTGCTGTCACCACCGGACATGACAAATGTCAGACGGCGGCGGGTCCGCGAACGGGCGGCGGCTCCGGACAGGGCAGCAGGGCGGCGGCTCCGGACATGCGAAAAGACCCCGGTCCGGGGGACCGGGGTCATTCTCCCGAGCGGACGACGAGGCTCGAACTCGCGACCTCAACCTTGGCAAGGTTGCGCTCTACCAACTGAGCTACGTCCGCATTGCCTCCGACCGGCTCTCACCGATCGGTGCAGTCACCAGCGTACCCGATCGACCGGGGTCGTCGGTACGGCGATGCAGAGCGGGTGACAGGAATTGCACACTGCGCCTTCCCCCTGGAAGGGGGATGTTCTACTACTGAACTACACCCGCATGTACTCCGTGGGCCGGGCCTTTCGGCCTTGCCCCTCGGCGTGCTCCAGACTCTAGCTGATCAGCGGGGGTGCTGCGCAAGTCGGTTGACGCACAGGGCGGGTGACCGGCCGTCGGGCGGATCGCCCGGCCGCGTGCCCCGAAGGCGGCCACCCGGCCGGGTCACTGCGCCGCGGCGAACGCCTCGTACACCTTCTTGGGGATGCGGCCCCGCGCGGGGACGTCCATCCGGTTCGCCTGCGCCCAGGCGCGCACGGCGGACGGGTCGGGGGCGACCTGCGTCTGCCGGTAGGCCTTGCCGGAGCGCGAGCGCTTGCGGCCGGCGTCCACGTAGGGCTCGAGCGCCTGCCGCAGTTTCCTGGCATTGGTTTCATTGAGGTCGATCTCGTACGACTTGCCGTCCAGTCCGAAGGCGATCGTTTCCGCCGCTTCCGAGCCGTCGATGTCGTCAAAGAGAGTGACCACGACCTTCTGCGCCACGAATATCGGTCCCTTCGTGCGAAACCTCTCGCCCGGCCGTCCTGATGACGTGCCGGTACGTCGCCGAGATGTCGGCTGTCCGCCTGTAATCGGGCAAAGTATCTGCTAATGACAATTCATTTGTACAGTGCCCGGCATTGGAATGTGAAGCCCGACTAAATCTGTCCGCGTGTCCGCTGCGCAATAGAGATGTGCGGGCGATCGTGGATCTTTCCCGGATCTTTTCCCAGTCGCCTCCCCGCGATGCCGGATCGTGATGGTGCTCACGTAGATTCCTACAACTCTACCCGCGTAGAAATTCTGTGCGGGTAGTCTGAAGGAACCTGCTCAGCACCACACACCGGGAGTGCCAGTGGCACGCGTCGTAGTCGACGTCATGCTCAAGCCGGAGATCCTCGACCCCCAGGGCCAGGCGGTGCAGCGCGCACTGCCGCGACTGGGTTTCGAAGGGATCTCGGACGTCCGCCAGGGAAAGCGATTCGAACTGGAAGTTGACGGGCCGGTCGACGAGGCCGCGCTCGCCCGTATCCACGATCTTGCGGAATCCTTCCTCGCCAACACCGTGATCGAGGACTTCACTGTACGGGTCGAGGAAGTCGCGGAGGCCGCGAAGTGACCGCTCGTATTGGCGTCGTCACTTTCCCGGGCAGCCTCGACGACCGGGACACCCGGCGCGCGATCCGTGTCGCCGGCGCCGAACCCGTCGCCCTCTGGCACAAGCACAAGGACCTCAAACAGGTCGACGCCGTGGTGCTCTGCGGTGGTTTCTCGTACGGCGACTATCTGCGCGCCGGAGCCATCGCGCGCTTCTCGCCGGTGATGGGCACCGTCATCGACCAGGCCAGGGCCGGACTGCCGGTGCTCGGCATCTGCAACGGCTTCCAGATCCTCACCGAGGCGCACCTGCTCCCCGGCGCGATGCTGGGCAACGACCACCTGCACTTCATCTGCCGCGACCAGAAGCTGCGGGTGGAGAACGCGGAGACCGCCTGGACCACCGACTACACGGCCGGCCAGGAGATCCACATCCCGCTGAAGAACATGGACGGCCGCTACGTCGCCGACCGGCGGACCCTGGACGAGCTGGAGGCCGAGGGCCGCGTCGCCTTCCGCTACGTGGCCCGCGGCGAAGCCGCTGACGGATGCGGCAACCCGAATGGCTCGCTCAACGACATCGCCGGCATCACCAACGCCGCCGGCAACGTCGTCGGCCTGATGCCGCACCCCGAGCACGCCGTCGATCCGCTGATCGGTACGGGCCGTACCGACGGCCTGCCGTTCTTTACGTCGATCCTCAAGAAGCTGGTCAACGCATGAGCCGCACGCCCCTGGACACCGTCGAGCACGCGGCCGCCACGCCCGGCGTCGAGCTGCCCTGGGCAGAACTGGGCCTCAAGAAGGACGAGTACGAGCGGATCGTCGAGATCCTCGGCCGCCGCCCGACCGGCGCCGAGCTCGCCATGTACTCCGTGATGTGGTCCGAGCACTGCTCGTACAAGAGCAGCAAGGTCCACCTGCGCCAGTTCGGCGAGAAGGCCCCCGAGTCCGACGCCCTCCTCGTCGGCATCGGCGAGAACGCCGGTGTCGTCGACGTCGGCCAGGGCTACGCGGTCACCTTCAAGGTCGAGTCGCACAACCACCCCTCCTACGTCGAGCCCTACCAGGGCGCGGCCACCGGCGTCGGCGGCATCGTCCGCGACATCATCGCCATGGGCGCCCGCCCGGTCGCCGTCGTGGACCCGCTGCGCTTCGGCGCCGCGGACCACCCCGACACCAAGCGCGTCCTGCCGGGCGTGGTCGCCGGCATCGGCGGGTACGGCAACTGCCTGGGCCTGCCCAACATCGGCGGCGAGGTCGTCTTCGACGCCTGCTACCAGGGCAACCCGCTGGTCAACGCCGGAGCCATCGGCGTCATGCGGCACGAGGACATCCACCTCGCCAAGGCGTCCGGCGCGGGCAACAAGGTCATCCTGTACGGGGCCCGGACCGGCGGCGACGGCATCGGCGGCGCGTCGATCCTCGCCTCCGAGACCTTCGACGACGCCAAGCCGTCGAAGCGGCCCGCCGTGCAGGTCGGCGACCCCTTCCAGGAGAAGCTCCTCATCGAGTGCACCCTCGAGGCGTTCGCCGAGAAGCTCGTCGTCGGCATCCAGGACCTGGGCGCCGCCGGTCTGTCCTGCGCCACCTCCGAGCTGGCCTCCAACGGCTCCGGCGGCATGCGCGTGACGCTGGACGACGTCCCCCTGCGCGACTCCACGCTCTCGCCCGAGGAGATCCTCATGAGCGAGTCGCAGGAGCGCATGTGCGCGGTCGTGGAGCCCGACAAGGTCGACCGCTTCCTCGCGATCTGCGACAAGTGGGACGTCATCGCCACCGTCATCGGCGAGGTGACCGACGGCGACCGGCTGGAGATCTTCTGGCACGGCGGCAAGATCGTGGACGTCGACCCGCGCACCGTCGCCCACGACGGCCCGGTCTACGAGCGCCCCTACGCCCGCCCGTCCTGGCAGGACGAGCTCCAGGCGGACGACGCGAACAAGCTGCCCCGCCCGCGGACGGGCGAGGAGCTGAAGGAGCAGGTCCGCACGCTGGTCGGCTCGCCCAACCAGGCGTC
The DNA here is from genome assembly GCF_984686075.1 of Streptomyces speibonae. NCBI lineage: Bacteria > Bacillati > Actinomycetota > Actinomycetes > Kitasatosporales > Streptomycetaceae > Streptomyces > Streptomyces speibonae. Next base: position 4,325,025 of record NZ_OZ480260.1, read on the forward strand.
CAAGCAGTGGATCACCCAGCAGTACGACCACTTCGTGCAGGGCAACACCGTGCTGGCCCAGCCCGAGGACTCCGGCATGATCCGCGTCGACGAGGAGTCGGGCCTCGGTGTCGCGATCGCCACCGACGGCAACGGCCGCTACGCCAAGCTCGACCCGTACACGGGTGCGCAGCTGGCCCTGGCGGAGGCGTACCGCAACGTGGCGACGACCGGCGCCAAGCCGCTGGCCGTCTCGGACTGCCTGAACTTCGGCTCGCCGGAGGACCCGGCCGTCATGTGGCAGTTCGCGGAGGCCGTACGCGGTCTGGCGGACGGCTGTCAGCAGCTCGGGACGCCGGTGACCGGCGGCAATGTCTCGCTCTACAACCAGACGGGCGAGGCCGCCATCCACCCGACGCCGGTGGTCGCGGTCCTCGGTGTCATCGACGACGTGGCCCGCCGCACCCCGGTTGCCTTCCAGGAAGAGGGCCAGCTGCTGTACCTCCTCGGCGACACCCGTGCGGAGTTCGGCGGCTCGGCCTGGGCGCAGGTGGTCCACGACCACCTCGGCGGCCTGCCCCCGAAGGTGGACCTGGAGCGTGAGCGGCTGCTGGGCGAGATCCTGATCTCCGCCTCCCGCGACGGCATGATCGACTCCGCGCACGACCTGTCGGACGGCGGTCTGATCCAGGCGGTCGTCGAGTCGGCGCTGCTCGGCGGCAAGGGCGCGCGTCTGGTGGTGCCCGACGGGCTCGACGCGTTCACCTTCCTGTTCTCCGAGTCGGCCGGCCGCGCGGTCGTCGCGGTGCCGCGCTCGGAGGAGGTCCGCTTCAACGACATGTGCGGTGCGCGCGGCCTGCCGGCCACCCGCATCGGCGTCGTGGACGGCGACACGGTCGAGGTGCAGGGCGAGTTCGCCCTCTCCCTCGCCGAACTCCGCGAGGTCCACGAGGCGACGATTCCGGCCCTGCTGGCCTGACCGCCCGCCTCTCGCACCCTCTCGAACGCAGCCCCGCCCGGTCCGCCGGGCGGGGCTGCGACGTGTTCGGGGACCGTGCGGCTGTGCTCGTCCACAGGCTCTTGCGCGGGATTACGTAGTTACGTAATCTCGAACCTGTGGAACTCGAAGAGCGAATGACGAGCCTTGAGCGCCGGCTGGCGGCGCTCGAGGCGACGGAGCGGGCCGCCCCTCGCTTCGGTGAGGGCGACTTCTGGGCCCTGGAAGGGCTGAAGCAGCAGCTCGCCGAGCTGAGAGCGGAGGACGGAGGAGTGCTGTTCACCGGAGCGGTCCGGATGCCGACCGGAGAGCAGTACGAGTGGCAGCACGGCGCGCTCACCGAAGGGCTGCTGAACATCGAGTGGCCGGAGGCCGCCGACGCGCTCGCCGCACTCGGCCATCCCGTGCGGCTCCGCCTGCTGCGCGAGATAGTCGGCGGCCGGCGCAGCGCCGCGGAGCTGGCGGAACTGGAGGGGATCGGCACCACCGGCCAGATCTACCACCATCTGCGCCAGCTCACCGGCACCGGCTGGCTGCACACCACCGGCCGCGGCCGCTACGAGGTGCCGCCCGGCCGGGTCGTACCACTGCTGGTGACGCTGTCGGCGGCGCGCCCCTGACCGCCGCCCGGCACCGAGGACAAGGGGGAGACCATGTCCGCACGCAAACTCGCCATGGCCGCGTTCCGCGGCCTCCAGCTCGCCTTCATCGGGCTGGTGATCGCCCACATCGCCTTCGGCTGGGACCACAGCATCTGGTGGAACCTGCTGCCCCTGGGCCTGGCGTACGCCCTGATCATCACGGTGAACCGGTGGGGCGGCGCCCCGGACGCCCCGCGTGCCGCCCGCGAGCCCGTCGAGGTCGCCCCGCCCGTCACCGGCCGATGGTCCGCGCTGAACAGCCCGGCCGACCGCACCCCGAGCCACGGTGTCCACGCCTACGGCCAGACCTACGCCATCGATCTCGTCGCCGAGCCCGAGCCGGGCGCCCGCCCCCGGTTCTCCCTCCTGTGGCCGCTCGCCCGCCGCAGCTCCGCCTTCCCCGCGTACGGCGCCCCGCTGCACGCGGTCGCCGACGCCACGGTCGTGCGGGCCGACGACCGGCAGCGCGACCATCTCAGCCGCACCTCCCTGCCCACGCTGCTGTACCTGATGCTGATCGAGGGATCGCTGCGCGAGCTGTCCGGGGTCCGCAGGATCCTCGGCAACCACCTCGTGCTGGACCTCGGCGACGGTACGTACGCGGCCTACGCCCACCTGCGGCGCGGTTCGCTCACCGTCCGCGAGGGGGAGAAGGTGCGCGCCGGGCAGACCCTCGCCCGGGTCGGCAACTCCGGCAACTCCACGGAGCCGCATCTGCACTTCCAGCTCATGGACGGCCCCGACCCGGACACCGCGCGGGGCATACCGTTCGCCTGGCACGGCATGCCCGTCCCCCGCAACGGCGAGGTGTTCGACGTCCCCGGTCCGGCTCCGGCCGTGTCCGCGTGACGGCCTAGGCTGCCGCCATGCCACCGGCCAAGAAACGCCCCCGCTCCTACGACCCCGCCAGGACCCGCGCCGCCGTCCTGGCCCAGTTCGGCAACGTCCGGGCGGCGGTGCGCACGCTCACCCCCGAGCAGCTCGCCCTGCCGACGCGGCTCGGCGACTGGACCGTACGGGAGCTGGTCGCGCACATCGGGATGGCGCTGACGGCGGTGGACCGGCTGCTCGACGAGCCCGAGCCGGCACGGCAGGACGCGCGGGCGACCGACTGGCCGTCCGCCATCGCCGCCGACGCGGACGCCATCTCCGCCACCGCGCGCCGCCTCGCGGCGGATCACCCCGACCCCGACGCCCGCCTCGCGGACGTCGAGGAGCGCTTCACCGCCCGGCTCGGCACCCACCCGGGCAGCAGGCTGCTTTTCACCAGCGCGGGCGCGCTGCCGCTGGACGACTACGTGGTCACCCGCACCGTCGAGCTCGTCGTGCACACCGACGACCTGAACGCCGCCGTCCTCGGCCTGGACGTCCCGTACGACCGTCAGGCCCTGGCCGCCTGCACGCGGCTGCTGGCCGACGCGCTCGCCCAGAAGGCGCCGGGCGGTTCCACCGAGGTGCGGGTGCCGCCGTTCGCGGTGGTGCAGTGCGTGGAGGGGCCGCGGCACACCCGGGGCACCCCGCCGAACGTCGTCGAGACCGACCCGCTCACCTGGATCCGGCTGGCCGCGGGGCGGACGGCCTGGCCCGACGCCGTGGCCGACGCCCTGGTCAGCTCCAGTGGAGAGCGGGCCGACCTCGGCCCGTATCTGCCGCTGCTGGGCTGATCCCGCCGGTGGAAGGGGAACCGCCCGCTCCTGGGCCGCGTCGCATCGGCATGGACCGGCACAAGCACCAGCAGCGCATGACCCTGGCGGCCGTCGCCACGCTCGTCGTCACGCTCGCGGCCGCCTGTGGCAGTGACAAGGCAGGCGCGGGCAGCGGGTCCGCCGGCCCGGCGGACCCGGTCACCGGCGTCCGCTGGAGCATCGACAGTGTCACCGCCGGCGGCACCACCCACCGCGTCCCGGGCGGCGCGCATCTCACCGTCCACGACGGCGGCGGCGTCGAGGGCACCTACGGATGCAACCTGTTCAAGGGCCGGGCCGCCTTCGAGGGCGACCGGATCCGGCTGGAGGACCGGGAGACCACCCTGCGGGCCTGCGAGAAGCAGCTCATGGACCTGGAGGGCATCCTCGCCCGCACCCTCGGCGACGGCGCCCTGCGGACCCGCGTGGACGACGGCCGCCTCACCCTCACCACCGAGGGCGGCGACACCGTACGCCTCAGCAGGACCGAGGACAGCCCGCTGCACGGCACGGAGTGGACCGTCACCACCCCCGCCGTCGGCAAGCGCGCCCACCTCACCTTCGACCAGGAGGAGGGCACCGTCGCCGGCAGCCTCGGCTGCAACCACGTGAACGCCGAGGCCACGGTGCGCGACGGGCGTATCACGCTCGGCGTGCCCGGCCTGACCCGAATGATGTGCGAAGACTCACTCATGGACAGCGAGCGGGCCCTGACAAAGCTGTTCAACGGCACCGTGAGCTACCGGATCGACGGCCAAACCCTCACGCTGACCAGCGAAAACGGCACCCGTGTACGGGCCGTCGCGCAGAGCTGATCCACCTCGGGGTTCCTATCCCGCATTCGGACCAGTGGTCGATCTCGCCTACACTCGGAGACGTGCCACGTGGTGACGGACGACTCAACCACGACCTGCTCCCCGGTGAGAAAGGCCCTCAGGACGCCTGCGGCGTCTTCGGTGTCTGGGCTCCGGGCGAAGAGGTCGCCAAGCTCACGTACTTCGGGCTCTACGCCCTCCAGCATCGGGGCCAGGAATCCGCGGGAATCGCGGTCAGCAACGGCTCCCAGATCCTCGTCTTCAAGGACATGGGACTGGTGTCCCAGGTCTTCGACGAGACCTCGCTCGGTTCGCTCCAGGGTCATATCGCGGTCGGACACGCCCGCTACTCGACCACGGGTGCCTCCGTGTGGGAGAACGCCCAGCCGACGTTCCGCGCCACCGCGCACGGATCCATCGCGCTCGGCCACAACGGCAACCTGGTCAACACGGCGCAGCTCGCCGAGCTGGTCGCCGAACTCCCCCAGGACAACGGGCGCGCCCCCAAGGTGGCGGCCACCAACGACACCGACCTGATCACCGCCCTCCTCGCCGGCCAGCGCGCCGCCGACGGCGAGCCGGTGACCGTGGAGCAGGCCGCGCACGTGGTCCTGCCGAAGGTCAGGGGCGCCTTCAGCCTCGTCTTCATGGACGAGAACACCCTGTACGCGGCCCGCGACCCGCAGGGCGTCCGCCCGCTGGTCCTCGGCCGGCTGGAGCGCGGCTGGGTCGTCGCCTCCGAGTCCGCCGCCCTCGACATCTGCGGCGCGAGCTTCGTGCGCGAGATCGAGCCGGGCGAGTTCGTCGCCATCGACGAGAACGGCCTGCGAACGTCGCGATTCGCGGAAGCAAAGCCCAAGGGCTGTGTTTTCGAGTACGTGTACCTGGCCCGTCCGGACACCGACATCGCCGGCCGGAACGTGTACCTCTCGCGCGTCGAGATGGGCCGCCGCCTCGCCCACGAGGCCCCGGTCGAGGCCGACCTCGTCATACCGACCCCGGAATCGGGCACCCCGGCCGCCATCGGCTACGCGGAGGCGTCCGGCATCCCCTTCGGCGCGGGCCTGGTCAAGAACGCGTACGTCGGCCGTACGTTCATCCAGCCCTCGCAGACCATCCGGCAGCTCGGCATCCGCCTGAAGCTGAACCCGCTCAAGGAAGTCATCAAGGGCAAGCGCCTGGTCGTCGTTGACGACTCGATCGTGCGCGGCAACACCCAGCGCGCCCTGGTCCGCATGCTCCGCGAGGCGGGCGCCGCCGAGGTGCACATCCGGATCTCCTCGCCGCCCGTGAAGTGGCCCTGCTTCTTCGGCATCGACTTCGCCACCCGCGCCGAGCTGATCGCCAACGGGATGACCATCGACGAGATCGGGACCTCGCTGGGCGCCGACTCGCTGGCGTACATCTCCATCGACGGCATGATCGAGGCGACCACCATCGCCAAGCCCAACCTGTGTCGCGCCTGCTTCGACGGCGAGTACCCGATGGAGCTGCCCGACCCCGAGCTCCTCGGGAAGCAGCTCCTGGAGACCGAACTGGCCGCCGGCACCGCCGCCCCGGCCGCGGTCGACGCGATCCGCCGCCCGTAAGCCCTGACGGACGACACGAAAGCTCTCACAGCCATGTCCCAGACACCTCTTTCCGAGGGCGGCGCCAGCTACGCAGCGGCGGGCGTCGACATCGAGGCGGGCGACCGCGCGGTCGAGCTGATGAAGGAGTGGGTGAAGAAGACGCGGCGCCCCGAGGTCCTCGGCGGCCTCGGCGGATTCGCCGGCCTCTTCGACGCCTCCGCCCTCAAGAACTACGAGCGCCCCCTGCTCGCCTCCGCCACCGACGGCGTCGGCACCAAGGTCGACATCGCGCGGCAGATGGGTGTCTACGACTCCATCGGCCACGACCTGGTCGCGATGGTCATGGACGACATCGTGGTGTGCGGCGCCGAGCCGCTGTTCATGACCGACTACATCTGCGTCGGCAAGGTCCACCCCGAGCGCGTCGCCGCCATCGTCAAGGGCATCGCGGAGGGCTGTGTGCTGGCCGGATGCGCCCTGGTCGGCGGCGAGACGGCCGAGCACCCGGGACTGCTGGGCCCGGACGACTTCGACGTCGCCGGCGCCGGTACGGGCGTCGTGGAGGCCGACCGGCTGCTCGGCCCGGACCGCATCCGTACGGGTGACGCGGTGATCGCCATGGCGTCCTCCGGACTTCACTCCAACGGCTACTCACTCGTCCGCCACGTCCTGCTGGACCGGGCCGGGCTCGCCCTGGACGCACGCATCGACGAGCTGGGCCGGACCCTCGGCGAGGAGCTGCTGGAGCCCACGAAGATCTACTCGCTGGACTGCCTGGCGCTGCTGCGCACCACCGAGGTGCACGCCTTCAGCCATGTCACCGGCGGCGGGCTCGCGGCCAACCTGGCCCGGGTGATCCCGGACGGGCTGCACGCCACGGTCGACCGCTCCACCTGGGCCCCCGCTCCGGTGTTCGACCTGGTGGGAAGGACCGGTGCGGTCGAGCGGCTGGAGCTGGAGAAGACGCTGAACATGGGCGTCGGCATGATCGCGATCGTGCCGCAGGAGTCCGCCGACGTGGCGCTCGCCACACTGGCCGACCGCGGAGTGGACGCCTGGGTGGCCGGTGAGATCACCGACCGCGGCGAGCACACCACGGGCGCGGCCCTCGTCGATGACTACGCGAACTGAGCAGCCGGACGCTGCCCGCGCCGGGGACGGGCGGGCAGCACACCCGGTGGTGAGGGCGGCCCCGCGGTCCCGGGCAGCACTGAACCCGGTGGGTGACCGAGGTCACCGACCGGGCTCATGCTCCGCGCAAGGTCAAGCGCCGCGACGCTGTTGCGAGGACGGACCGTCCTCGTCCTCGTCGTCGTCCTCATAGAGGTCGGCGTACCGTGCGTACAGGTCGTCGTCTTGCTCATCGTCCTCGAAACGCTCACCGTTCGGTGGCTGACTCGTAGGCGATGCACCCAGCTCCTCGGCCAGGCGTGAGAGATCAGTCCCACCGCTGTTGTACTTCAGCTGGCGGGCGACCTTCGTCTGCTTGGCCTTGGCCCGGCCGCGCCCCATGGCTCGACCCCCTCAACGACGGGGCTCGACGGCCCCAGAGTCTTGACACGCGTTCATGGTCCAGAACGGACTCTCCGCGGAGAGTCCGGTCCGTAGGGCTTCCACGGTACCTGAGCCCGCGCCCATACGGTACGTCGCCCGCATGACGTGCCCGCGCCCGGGTCCGTCGAGACACCCCGTTCTCGCTGGTCAGTCGCGATTTTTGGCACTTATCGGCGGTCGACCCGCCGGGAGAAGTGAGAGTTCTCTCCAAGTGCCCGCCGGCGGGTACCGCTCAAACGTACGAAGGCGGCCGGAAGGGGGCCCGCCCCGCGCACGTCAACGCACCGGACGCGCCTCCGCCATCCGCTGCTCGGCGATCCGGTCGGCCGCGGCGGCCGGCGGAATCCCGTCCTCCTTCGCACGTGCGAATATCGCGAGCGTGGTGTCGAAGATCTTCGACGCCTTCGCCTTGCACCGGTCGAAGTCGAAGCCGTGCAGCTCGTCGGCGACCTGGATCACACCGCCGGCGTTCACCACGTAGTCCGGCGCGTAGAGGATCCCGCGGTCCGCGAGGTCCTTCTCCACTCCCGGGTGGGCGAGCTGGTTGTTGGCCGCGCCGCAGACCACCTTGGCGGTCAGCACCGGCACGGTGTCGTCGTTCAGCGCCCCGCCCAGCGCGCACGGGGCGTAGATGTCCAGGCCCTCGGTGCGGATGAGCGCCTCGGTGTCGGCGACGGCCGACACGCCCTCGGGGTGCCGGTCGAGGATCCGTCGCACGGCGTCCTCGCGCACATCGGTGATCACGACCTCGGCGCCCTCGGCCCGCAGGTGCTCCACCAGGTGGTGGCCGACCTTGCCGACGCCCGCCACGCCGACCTTGCGGTCGCGCAGCGAGGGGTCGCCCCACAGGTGCTGGGCCGCGGCCCGCATGCCCTGGTAGACGCCGAAGGAGGTGAGCACCGAGGAGTCGCCCGCCCCGCCGTTCTCGGGGGAGCGGCCGGTGGTCCAGCGGCACTCGCGGGCCACGACGTCCATGTCGGCGACATACGTGCCGACGTCGCAGGCGGTGACGTACCGGCCGCCGAGGGAGGCCACGAACCGGCCGTAGGCCAGCAGCAGCTCCTCGGACTTGATCTGCTCCGGGTCGCCGATGATCACGGCCTTCCCGCCGCCGTGGTCGAGACCGGCCATGGCGTTCTTGTACGACATCCCGCGCGCGAGGTTCAGCGCGTCGGCGACGGCCTCCTCCTCGGAGGCGTACGGATAGAAGCGCGTACCGCCGAGGGCGGGGCCCAGGGCGGTGGAGTGGATGGCGATCACGGCCTTGAGGCCGCTGGCACGGTCCTGACAGAGCACGACCTGCTCGTGCCCTCCCTGGTCCGAGCGGAACAGGGTGTGCAGGACGCCGTCAGATACGTCGGTCACTGTGGTGACTCCTGAGTAGTCGCGGCGGGTGGGGTCGGCTCCCGATGATCCCCTAATCGCTTGTGGCAGGGGGACGTGGCGGGGGCTGTGGCATGAGAGTAGATCCTTCCGCGCCCGACGGCGGCACCGTGTCCGAGATCACCTCCGTCCGGAGTACCGCCGTGCGACGATTTGGATGGGTTTCCCACCCGCCCGAGCGGGGGTCCGGCAGGTTTTCGCGGTGGTCCGCGGGGGAGGGAGCAGGCGTGCCCAAGGTGTCCTCGGTGATCGTCCCGTACGCGGCGTACCTGCGTGTGTACGAGCCGCTGGCCGCCTTCCCCGAACCGGAACGCGACCATTGGGCCCGGTACGCCCGCCGCCCCGACCGCCCCTCCTACCAGGACGAACTGCGCCGGTCGCTGATGGACCTGGCGCCCACCCCGCCGGTGCCGGTGCCGGTGCACGAGAGCGACGACGCGTTCGTCCTGGAGGCCGACGGCGTGGTCTGCGTCTGCCCGTGGCGCACCCGGCTGCGCGGCTGGCAGACGTTGGGTGAGCTGGCCGAGGACTTCCCGCTGCCGGTCCTGGACGTGCTCCTGCCCCCGGTCGTACGGCACCAGGCCACCCAGGACTACGAGCGCTGGCTCGCCGACCATCCCGACGCCCGGCCGTGGATCCGCACCTCGACCTGGCAGGTGCCGATCAACTGGTTCGTGCTGTTCACGGACGACGAGCGGGAGTACGACAAGGGCTCGGCGGCCGAGGCCCCCGTGCTGCGCTACCGGACCCCCATGGTCCAGGCCCGCCGGCGGGTGGCGCGCGGGCTGCGGGCGCTGCGGGACGCGATGGACGAAAGCCTGCTCATCGACGGTCTGGTGGACGTCGGGCGCTGGCTGGAGGAGTTCCACCCGCGCTCGCTGGTGGAGCTGGACTACGGCGGACTGGTGCACGCCCTGCCGGCCGGCACGCTCGAGGACGACCACTCGGCGGCGGACGTGGCCGAGGGGATCGCGGCGCTGCGGAGGGGCGACGGGGAGGGCGCGGGGGAGGCCTACGGGCGGCTCGTGGAGCGCTGGCGGGCGGTGCGTGACCTGCGCTCGGCGAACTGACGTTTGACCAAACGCCCTTCTTGGGGTTTTGTCTTCGCTCTGAGGTGTCTGAGGTTCTGTCAGCGAGGGCCCGAGAACGGACGTAGTTGTCGATCCGGGCGTATGGCTCAAGCGCGTCAAGCGTGACGGACCGCACGTACGCGGCCCTTGCGCCCCTTGCCCACCCTCATGCCAAAATAGGACAAGGAGTCCGGGGAGGGCTCCTCCGTCCTGCTGTGCTCGACTATGGGCGGAATCTCAGCATTGCACGCTTTGGGGGGTCTGGTGACTCCTGATCGCTGCTGTGACTGATCGTCACAGCAGCGTGACTGTCCGCTATGGCATGGTCCATCGGCTTCCGCGGCTGATGAACACCTGGGAGGGCAATTCCATCGGTTTGGCCGACGTGGCTGGACAGATGGTGTAGTTGTAGTGCCGAGGACAAGCCGTTCGTCCTATAACCGACTCGACTCGCGTCCGCCATTTCGGGCAACGCGGGTCAAGGTGCAGAATTTAGAGGAAAGAACCGAGAAGGTTCGGTTCTCCCGAGGAGGCCGCTCATGACCGCTCGCACCCCTGATGCCGAGCCGCTGCTGACCCCGGCTGAGGTCGCCACCATGTTCCGCGTCGACCCCAAGACGGTCACGCGCTGGGCGAAGGCAGGCAAGCTCACGTCGATCCGCACGCTCGGCGGGCATCGCCGTTACCGCGAAGCCGAGGTTCGCGCACTGCTCGCGGGTATTCCGCAGCAGCGCAGCGAGGCCTGAACAACTGCATGAACCGGGCAGAACCGACTGGTCCCCCACTGGTCGAGACGCCCGGGAACACTGGCTCCAAGCGACGCGGGGACTGCCCCAACAGGCCCTTCGCCCAAGCCGATCAGAGCTTCACAGGCAACTGAACACAGGGTGCGTCGTCGATCGCGCTGGACTCCGCCGGGTCCAGCGCGATCTTTTTTGTGCGCTGGTGGGGGCCGGCGGTGTGCTCCCGTGGGGCGGGGGGACGGTCTGTGCGCGGGGTTGTCGGACTCTGGGGAGCGGAACTGTCCGAGGGGGCGGCGAGAGTGCAATTGCACATATTAAATTGACCCGTTGTAGGAGAGGTGTAAGTGCCGCACCTCTGAAAACTCATGCGGTGACACCCGTCACATACCAGTCGGCTTGTTGAGCCGATGGCATATGCGCTAGAGGGAACGGGTCTTGGGGGCGGGTTGTTCCCGGGGTGGTTCCGGCGGGGCGGAGGGGGAGCCGGGCGGGGAGTCCAGCGCCAGTCGCAACAGGCGGTGGCAGATGGGGCAGTGACGGGTCAGATGCCGGTAGGACGACGCGGCGGACAGATGTGCGCGGAGCAGGGCCCGCGTTTCGTGCCTAGCCGATGCCGCCATACGCCACCTCCAGGGGGCCACACGGAGTCGTGCCCTGCTTCTTGGGGTACCGGGGGGTGACGGGGCCGTCAAGACGGCGCGAGGCGCACTGGCGGGCGCACAGCGCCGCAAACCCCGGACGCCCGGCGGAAGTCCGTCCCGGGGGGTCTCTCTCGCCCCCGCCGCCCCTTCCCGTCCCGGCCCCGGAGGCTCCGCCCCCGAACCCCCTTCGACGCCGCCGCGCGACTCCGCGGCGGCACGCCGGCTTGAGGGCGGCCCGGGTGGACCGAAGACCCGCGATCCCTTGCCGGGGCGGGCCTTTGGGAGGTGCGGTCTTGACCGGACGCTGCGTCCGTACACGGCTCGGCTGCGGGACGGGACCTTTGTGGGGCGGGCCTTCTCGGACGGCGTGATCCTGACGGGATCTGCTGTGCGCGGCTCCGCCGCGGGGCGCGGGACCGGTATGCCGAAGGCGTCGCGGTCCCTTCCGGGCGCGGGCCTTGGTGCGGTGCGCTCCTGACGGAACAGCTGTGTCTGTACGCGGCTCGGGGGAGCGGGCCGAGGGTACGAAAGGCCTGCAATCCCTAGCGGGTGCGGGCCTTGGTGCGGTGGGGTCCTGACGGGATTTGCTGTGTTCTTGCGCGGCTCCGCCGCGGGGCGCGGCCTCGGGGGCGGGGCGGGTGTGACGGAGGCCCGTAGTGCCTAGCGGGTGCGGGCCTTGGTGTGGTGGGGTCCTGACGGGATTTGCTGTGTTCATGCGCGGCTCCGCCGCGGGGCGCGGCCTCGGGGGCGGGGCGGGTATGACGAAGGCCCGCAGTCCCCTGTGGGGATGCGGGCCTTCCAGCGATGCGGTCCTGACGGGATTTGAACCCGCGGCCTCCACCTTGACAGGGTGGCGAGCACTCCAAACTGCTCCACAGGACCTGGTTTCGCAGCGCCATTCCTGCGTTGCGCTGCGAGAAGAGACTGTACAGGAGCCTGAGCCCCCGGTCGAACTCACCCTGCGTGCCGGTCCCGTTACGGCACTGCCGCGTCGATCGCCTTCACGATCCGCTTGTCCGACACCGGGTACGCCGTGCCGAGCGCGTGGGCGAAGTAGCTGACCCGCAGTTCCTCGATCATCCAGCGGATGTCCAGGACCTGCCGCGGCACGGGCCGCCCCTGCGGCATCTGCTCCAGCAGCCAGGCGTACTCGTCCTGCATCTCATGGACCTTGGCCATCCGCGTCGTGTCCCGCTGCGCGTTCGCCGCCATCTGCTGCAGCCGGCGGTCCGCGGCCACCAGATACCGCATCAGATCCGGCAGCCGCCGCAGCCCCGCCTCCGTTACGAAGCCGGGCCGTACGAGGCCGTCCAACTGCTTGCGCACGTCCTGGAGGTTCGGGAGGAGCGCGGGGCTCCGCACACCCTTGAGGCGCCGCTCACAGGCCTGCCACGCGGCGAGCACCTGCTGCACCCCGTCCACCGCGCGGACCGTCATGTCGACGATGTCCGCGCGGACCTTGTCGTACAGCTTCCGGAACGACTCCTCGTCCCACACCGGGCCGCCGAAGTCGGCGATGAGCCTGTCCGCCGCGGCGGTCGCGCAGTCGTCGAACAGGGCCTGCACCGAACCGTGCGGATTCGCGGACAGCGCGAGCTTCTGCGCGTTCGTCAGCTTCTCGGATGCGAACTTCGCGGGGTTCACCGGGATCCGCAGCAGGATCAGCCGCCGGGTGCCCTTCCACATCGCCTCCGCCTGCTCGGCCTCCGAGTCGAACAGCCGCACCGAAACCGAGTCGCCGTCGTCCACCAGGGCAGGGAACGCCTTCACCGGCTGACCCGCCCGGCGTGTCTCGAACACCCGGGTGAGCGAACCGATCGTCCAGTCCGTCAGCCCCTTGCGCTCCAGCGACTCCCCGCCCTGGCGCTGCGCCGTCGCGGCCGCCGCCTGCGACAGCGCCTTGCGGGCCTTCGGACGCAGCCGGAGCTTCAGGGCCTCCAAGTCCTTGTCCTCGGCGAGCTTGCGGCGCCGCTCGTCGACGATCCGGAACGTCACCTTCAAGTGGTCCGGAACGCGGGACCAGTCGAAGTCGTCCGCCTCGAACGGCACCCCGACCATCCGCTTGAGCTCACGGGCCATCGTGACCGTCAGCGGCTCCTGCAGGGGCACCGCCCGCTCCAGGAACGCCTTCGCGTAGTTCGGCGCCGGCACGTAGTTCCGCCGGATCGGCTTGGGCAGCGAACGGATCAGCTCGGTGACGACGTCCTCCCGCAGACCCGGGATCTGCCAGTCGAACCCCTCGTCGGTCACCTGGTTCAGCACCTGCAGCGGGATGTGGACCGTGACACCGTCGGCGTCCGCACCCGGCTCGAACTGGTACGTCACCCGGAACTTGAGCGGGCCCTGCCGCCATGAGTCGGGATAGTCGGCCTTGGTGACCGCCTCCGCCGACTCACGGATGAGCATCTCCCGCTCGAAGTCGAGGAAGTCCGGCTGCTCGTGCCGCTTGTGCTTCCACCACGAGTCGAAGTGGGCGCCGGACACCACGTGCTCGGGGATCCGCTGCTCGTAGAAGTCGAACAGGGTCTCGTCGTCGACGAGGATGTCCCGGCGCCGGGCCCGGTGCTCCAGCTCCTCCACCTCGGTGAGGAGCCGGCGGTTGTCCGCGTAGAACTTGTGGTGTGTACGCCAGTCGCCCTCCACCAGCGCGTGGCGGATGAACAGCTCCCGGGAGACCTCCGGATCGATCCGCCCGTAGTTCACCTTGCGCTGCGCCACGATCGGTACGCCGTACAGCGTCACCTTCTCGTACGCCATCACGGCCGCCTGGTCCTTCTCCCAGTGCGGCTCGCTGTAGGTGCGCTTGAGCAGATGCTCCGCGAGCGGCTCGACCCACTCCGGCTCGATCTTCGCGTTGACCCGCGCCCACAGCCGGGACGTCTCCACCAGCTCGGCCGACATCACGAACCGCGGTGGCTTCCTGAACAGCGCCGAACCCGGGAAGATCGCGAACTTGGCGTTGCGCGCGCCCAGGTACTCGTTGCGTCCGCCGTCCCTGCGGCCGCCGCCCTGACCGGAGTCCTTGGACTCCTTCACGTCCTTCATGCCGATGTGCGACAGCAGACCGGACAGCAGCGAGACATGGATGCGGTCCGCGGGGGCGTCGTCCTCGTTCAGGCGGATGCCCATCTGCTTGGCGACGGTCCGCAGCTGCGTGTAGATGTCCTGCCACTCGCGGATCCGCAGGAAGTTCAGGTACTCCTGCTTGCACATCCGCCGGAACGACGACGAACCGCGCTCCTTCTGCTGCTCGCGGAGGTACCGCCAGAGGTTGAGGAAGGCCAGGAAGTCACTGGTCTCGTCGCGGAACCGGGCGTGCTGCTGGTCGGCCTGGGTCTGCTTGTCCGCCGGCCGCTCCCGCGGGTCCTGGATGGACAGGGCGGCCGCGATGACCATGACCTCGCGGGCACAGCCGTTGCGGTCCGCCTCCAGCACCATGCGTGCCAGCCGGGGGTCCACCGGCAGCTGCGCCAGCTTCCGTCCGGTCTGCGTCAGCCGCTTGCGGGGGTCCTTCTGGGCCGCGTCGAGCGCGCCCAGTTCCTGGAGCAGCTGGATGCCGTCGCGGATGTTGCGGTGGTCCGGCGGGTCGATGAAGGGGAACTTCTCGATCTCCCCCAGGCCGGCGGCCGTCATCTGCAGGATGACCGAGGCGAGGTTGGTGCGCAGGATCTCCGCGTCCGTGAACTCCGGCCGGACGAGGAAGTCGTCCTCGCTGTACAGCCGGATGCAGATGCCGTCCGAGGTACGGCCGCAGCGGCCCTTGCGCTGATTGGCGCTGGCCTGGGAGATGGGCTCGATCGGCAGCCGCTGCACCTTGGTGCGGTGGCTGTAGCGGGAGATACGGGCGAACCCGGGGTCGATGACGTACTTGATGCCCGGCACGGTGAGGGACGTCTCGGCGACGTTGGTGGCCAGAACGATCCTGCGGCCGGTGTGCTGCTGGAACACCCGGTGCTGCTCGGCGTGCGAGAGCCGCGCGTACAGCGGCAGCACCTCGGTCGACCGGTACCGCTTCTTGGTGAGCGCGTCCGCCGTGTCCCGGATCTCCCGCTCGCCGGAGAGGAAGACCAGGATGTCGCCGGGCCCCTCCGCCATCAGCTCCTCGACGGCATCGGTGATCGCCGTGATCTGGTCCCGGTCGGCGTCGTCGGAATCCTCCTCCAGCAGCGGCCGGTACCGCACCTCCACCGGATACGTACGCCCGCTGACCTCGACGATCGGCGCGTCGTCGAAATGCCGGGAGAAGCGCTCCGGGTCGATGGTCGCCGAGGTGATGACGACCTTGAGGTCCGGGCGCTTGGGGAGGAGCTGGGCGAGGTAGCCGAGCAGGAAGTCGATGTTGAGCGAGCGCTCGTGCGCCTCGTCGATGATGATCGTGTCGTAGGCGCGCAGCTCGCGGTCGGTCTGGATCTCCGCCAGGAGGATGCCGTCGGTCATCAGCTTGATGAACGTGGCGTCGGGGTTCACCTGGTCGGTGAAGCGGACCTTCCAGCCCACGGCCTCCCCGAGCGGGGTGTCGAGTTCCTCGGCGACGCGCTCGGCCACCGTACGGGCGGCGATCCGCCGGGGCTGAGTGTGGCCGATCATGCCGCGTACGCCCCGGCCCAGCTCCATACAGATCTTCGGGATCTGCGTGGTCTTCCCGGAACCCGTCTCACCGGCGACGATCACGACCTGGTGATCACGGATCGCCTTGGCGATCTCGTCCCTCTTCTGGCTGACCGGCAGCTGCTCCGGATACCGCACCTGCGGCACCCGGGCCCGTCGCGCGGCCATCCGCTCCTCGGCCCCGGCGATCTCCGTCTCGATCTCGGCGAGCACGGAGGCGCGGGCCTCCGGCTTGCGGATCCTGCGTGCGCCCTCGAGTCGCCGCCCGAGCCGGTGCGCATCGCGCAGCGACAGCTCGGTGAGGCGAGAGGCAAGAGGGCCGAAAGAGGGGGCAGAGTGCGTAGACATACGGACTCCAGGATCTCATCCCGCGAAAATTCGCGGCCAATGATTTTGCCGGGGCACACAACAAGGCCCCGATCGGAGATCGGGGCCTTCGCTGTGGCTGGGGCCGGGGTCGAACCGGCGACCTTCCGCTTTTCAGGCGGACGCTCGTACCAACTGAGCTACCCAGCCGCGATGTTTCACGTGAAACACCAGCGGTCCTGACGGGATTTGAACCCGCGGCCTCCACCTTGACAGGGTGGCGAGCACTCCAAACTGCTCCACAGGACCAAGCATGTCGTACGACAGTGTCGCACAGGGTGGTGCGTGCCCCCAACGGGATTCGAACCCGTGCTACCGCCTTGAAAGGGCGGCGTCCTGGGCCACTAGACGATGAGGGCGGACCCAGCGCGTCGCTTCGCTGTTCGCCTCCGCGTGGGAGACGTGAGAAGCATGTGACTCCGCATCCCCTCGAAAGGTTCCGCTTCTCCTTTGCCCCGTACGGGGCTCGGGACGGTCAAGCCCTGACCGCTGCCGTTGGGCACGACCAGACTGTACTACGGCTTCCGGGACGCGACCAAACTGAATAGTCGCGGGTCATCGAGGGGACGGAGTGCTGTCTGCCGGTGAGGATTCTCCGCCTGTCGGCGAAGGGGTGGCGCCCGGCTGGTTCTCCTCGGGGAGGTGCCGGCTGACCTCCGCCGTCGTCAGCCCGAGACCGCCCAGTTCGATCGAGTCCCAGGCCTGCAGGCGGCGGGTGTCGCGGTCGAAGTAGAGGATCGACGTCTCGATCGGGTCGGGGTACTCGCCCTCGATGGCGCGCAGGCCGCTGCCGCCGGTGGAGCCCTCGACCCGCAGCCGGGTGCCGTACTCCATGACCTCGCTGTCCTCGTGGTGGACGTGCCCGGCCAGGACCAGGGGGACGGTGCCGTCGACCTCACGGGCCGCGGACGGTTCGTGGACGACCGCGACGTCGACCGGGGTGCCGGCGGCGCGCTGGTCGCGCAGCGCGGAGGCGAGACGGGCCCCCGCCAGTTCCTGGGACTGCTCGGCCCCGTTCTTGTCGGAGCGGTCCGGGGTGAACTGCGGATCGCCCATGCCGGCGAAGCGCAGCCCGCCGATGGTCTGCGCCCTGCCGTCGTCGAGCACGTGGACGTTGTCCAGTCCTTCGAGGTAGCGCTGGGTGACTCGCGAGTCGTGGTTGCCGCGGACCCAGACGTAGGGCGCGCCGAGGTCCTCGATGGGGTCCAGGAAGCCGTTCTCGGCGGCGGTGCCGTGGTCCATCGTGTCGCCGGAGTCGACGATCACGTCCACCTGGTACTGCTCCACCAGCGAGGCGATGATCTTCCAGCTCGCGGGGTTGAGGTGGATGTCGGAGACGTGCAGGACCCGGATGGTGGTCGGGTCGGGCTGGTAGGTGGGGAGCGTGGACGTGGCGTCGTAGAGCTTGGTCACGTTGGTGACCAGGCGGGCCAACTCCTTCTGGTACACGTCGAACTCGGTGACGATGCTGCGCGCGTCACCGACGAGGGAGGGCGCGGAGGAGAGCAGGCCGGAGAACCTCGGCTCCAGGACCGAGTCGGGGTTCCAGGTGGCGAACGCGGTGCCGCCGGACGCGGCCAGCAGAGTGAGGGCGAGCCCGCCGGCGGCGAGGGCGCGGCGGGGCCGGCGGTAGACGACCAGGCCGAGGGCCGTGGCGCCGGTGACGACGGCGACGCAGGAGCGGACGGCGAGGTCGGCGGTGCCGTGGGTGATGTCCCGGGCGACCTCCTTCTGGAGGCCGGAAAGGCGCTCGGGGTGGTCGACGAGGGCCTGGGAACGCTCGGGGTCGAGCTGGTCGACGTTGACGTCGAGGCGCACGGGCGCGGTGTGGCTGTCGAGTTGCAGCGCGCCCAGCGGCGAGACGTTGATCTTGGTGCCGCCGGTGAAGGAGGGGCGCAAGGTCATCGTGGTGTCCATGGGACCCACGGGGACACGGACGTTTCCGACCACGAGCAAACCGAGCCAGGCGCCGAGGATGACCACCACGACCAGCCCGAGCGCCCGTGTCCAGGGGCGCTGCTGCGGGGCGAGGGAGGCCGTCGCGGCCGTGGGCCGTGGGGAGCGGTGGCGGCGGGTGAGGGCACGCGGGAGCCGTCGGACGCGCTGGGCGACGTTCGCGACTGGGGAGGGGACGCGGGCCATTGGTCCCGTATGCCCAAGTCGCGGCCCGGATATGCGGGTCTCCCGCGCATCTCGTACGGACGGCTCGTACCCGACAATGGCTCTGTGCTGGAGATGACGCGCGAGACGTTCGAGGAACTGGTCTCCGAGGCGCTGGACCGGATCCCCCCGGAGCTGACGCGGCTGATGGACAACGTCGCGGTGTTCGTCGAGGACGAGCCCCCGGCGGACGACCCGGAGCTGCTCGGCCTGTACGAGGGGACCCCGCTCACCGAGCGGGGCGAGTGGTACGCCGGGGTGCTGCCGGACCGGATCACCATCTACCGGGGGCCGACCCTGCGGATGTGCGAGTCCCGGGAGGACGTGATCGCCGAGACGGAGATCACGGTCGTGCACGAGATCGCCCACCACTTCGGCATCGACGACGCCCGGCTGCACGCGCTCGGCTACGGCTGAGCCATTCGCGTGTCTTCTTGCGGGTGGCGGGAGTTGGGGTTGTTGACCCTGTACTCCAACCGGAGGTGGCCCCGTGCGCCGCTTGTACGTACCCGTCCGCCTGGCCGCCACGGTCGTGGCCGTCGCCGCTGCCGCCGGATGCGTGAGCGTGGGTGAGGACGGCGCCGGCCGGACCGCCGGACCGTCGCACTCCGCCGGGCGCTCCGGCGGTGAGGCACCGGACGGAGGGGCGGCCGGGCCGGGCGGCGGTGGCGGGTACGGAGCGGCGGCGGCCGACGGCGAGCGCGGCGACCGCGGCAAGGACGGGCGGGACAAGGGCAAGAAGAAGCGCCGGACGGAGAAGTCCGCGCAGGACGAGGCCTCTCCGTCCGCGAAGGCGAGCGGGTCCGCGCCGTCCGACGGCGGTCCCGGCGGGCACCCCGGACCGGCACCGGACGACGGGCAGGACCCGCCGGAGCCCTCGCGGACGCCGGACCCGGAGCCCACCCCGACGCCGCCCGAGCCGTCGGTCACCCCGGAGCCGACCCAGGCGGAGCCGTCCTCGTCGGCGCACCCCCCGCCGGACACGCAGCTGGCGCAGCGGGAACCGGCGCCGGAAGCGGGGGCGCCGGTCTAGACTCTCCCGAGCCCACCCGTACTCGGCGGACCCCGTTTCACCTGCAGATTTGCTCTCGGGGTGCCGGAGTGCGTATGGTGGCAGATCGTTTGATCCTATTTGCCCGGCGCCACTGCAGAGCGCGCCGTGTGGCGCGTACTCTCCCTTACCGTGGTGGACCGCATCGAGGCGGTCGTTATTGCGAATCGCGAATCACGGAGTTGACGGGCGCGTGCCGAAGAGACTCCGGAAGGTTTCGCATTCGTATGCCCATCGCCAGTACTGATCACGTCGTCGTGCCCGAGAACACCGAGGACACCGACATCGACGCCACCACCGACGTGGCGGCGCCCGAGATCACCTTCGCCGACCTCGGCCTCCCCGAGGGTGTCGTGCGCAAGCTCGCGCAGAACGGCGTGACCACCCCCTTCCCGATCCAGGCGGCCACCATCCCGGACGCCCTGGCCGGCAAGGACATCCTCGGCCGGGGCCGCACCGGCTCCGGCAAGACCCTCTCCTTCGGACTGCCGACCCTGGCCACGCTGGCCGGCGGCCGCACCGAGAAGCACAAGCCGCGCGCCGTCATCCTGACGCCGACGCGTGAACTCGCCATGCAGGTCGCCGACGCGCTCCAGCCCTACGGCGACGTCCTCAACCTGCGGATGAAGGTCGTCTGCGGCGGCACCTCCATGGGCAACCAGATCTACGCCCTGGAACGCGGCGTCGACATCCTGGTCGCCACCCCCGGCCGCCTGCGCGACATCATCAACCGCGGCGCGTGCTCCCTGGAGAACGTGGAGATCGCCGTCCTCGACGAGGCCGACCAGATGTCCGACCTGGGCTTCCTGCCCGAGGTCACCGAACTCCTCGACCAGGTCCCGGCGGGCGGCCAGCGCATGCTGTTCTCCGCGACCATGGAGAACGAGATCAAGACCCTCGTCGACCGCTACCTCAACGACCCGGTGTCGCACGAGGTGGACGCGGCGCAGGGCGCGGTGACGACCATGTCGCACCACATCCTCGTCGTGAAGCCCAAGGACAAGGCGCCGGTCACCGCGGCCATCGCCTCCCGCAAGGGCCGCACCATCATCTTCGTCCGCACCCAGCTCGGCGCCGACCGCGTCGCCGAGCAGCTGCGCGACGCGGGCGTGAAGGCCGACGCGCTGCACGGCGGCATGACCCAGGGCGCCCGCACGCGCACCCTCGCCGACTTCAAGGACGGCTACGTCAACGTCCTGGTCGCCACCGACGTCGCCGCGCGCGGCATCCACGTCGACGGCATCGACCTGGTCCTGAACGTGGACCCGGCCGGCGACCACAAGGACTACCTGCACCGCGCGGGGCGCACGGCGCGCGCCGGCCGCACCGGCACCGTCGTCTCCCTGTCCCTGCCGCACCAGCGGCGCCAGATCTTCCGGCTGATGGAGGACGCGGGCGTCGACGCCACGCGCCACATCATCCAGGGCGGCGCGGCCTTCGACCCGGATGTCGCCGAGATCACCGGCGCCCGGTCGATGACCGAGGTGCAGGCCGAGTCGGCGGGCAACGCCGCCCAGCAGGCCGAGCGGGAGGTCGCCCAGCTCACCAAGGAGCTGGAGCGGGCCCAGCGCCGCGCGTCGGAGCTGCGCGAGGAGGCCGACCGGCTGGTGGCCCGGGTCGCACGGGAGCGCGGCGAGGACCCCGAGGCGGCGGCGTCGGCCGACGCCGAGGTGTCCCTGCCGGCCCAGCCGACCGCGCGGGACGTCGAGCGCACGGAGGCCCCGGCCCCGTACGAGCGGCGCGAGCGCCGTGACGACCGAGACCGTGACCGCGCTGGTTTCCGCCGTGACGATCGCGGTGACCGTGGTGGTCGTTCGTTCGAGCGTCGTGACGACCGGGGCGGGTTCAACCGCGACCGCGACCGGGACCGTGACCGTGACCGCGGTGGTTTCCGCCGTGATGACCGCGGTGACCGTGGTGGTCGTTCGTTCGAGCGCCGCGATGACCGGGGCGGGTTCAACCGCGACCGCGACCGTGACCGCGGCGGCTTCCGTCGCGACGACCGCGGTGACCGTGGTGGCCGTTCGTTCGAGCGTCGTGATGACCGCGGTGACCGTGGCGGTCGTTCGTTCGAGCGTCGTGACGACCGGGGCGGCTTCAACCGCGACCGCGACCGTGGCGGCTTCCGCCGGGACGACCGCGGCGGCCACCGCGGCAGCGACCGGCCGTTCAACCGCGACCGCCAGGGCGACCGCCCCGGCTTCCGCTCAGGCGGCCACGACCGCCCGTACGGCCGTCGTGACGACCACCGCGGCGGCGGCTCCTTCGGCCGCCGCGAGGACAAGCCGCGCTGGAAGCGCAACGGCTGACACCGCCTCACCGAACCAACGGCAAGGGCCCGCACGACACCCGTCGCGCGGGCCCTTCCGCGTGCCGTATGGGACACGGCCCGACCCGCCTCCCCCGATACCCGATCGGAGACACGGCGACGTCCGGCTATGCTCGGGGAGGCAACATCGCCAGGGGCCCTTAGCTCAATTGGCAGAGCAGTGGACTTTTAATCCATTGGTTGTGGGTTCGAGTCCCACAGGGCCTACCGGTGGCGGGGGAGGGAGAGACACCCCCGATTCGCTGTGCAGCGCCTGATCCGGCTTCGTCCGGGTCGGGCGCTGTTTCATTGTCGCGTGCGGACGGGTGAACTCCGTGCGTCGTGCTGCCGCTCAAGGCCGACGTCGGGGCACTCGGGGGCATCGTGCCGGTCGCGGTCGAGGACATCCCCATCCTGGGGGCCCGCAGAACAGCCAGTGTGGGGCCGTCGACGAGTCGATCCGCGACCTGGCGCAGAGCCGGCCGGTCCTCAGCGGCCAGTAGGTTCCTCCGTCGGGACCCGTCCCGTAGGTTCTGCCGTGGAATAGGTCCGGGACCGGCGACGCCGCCCGGGTGGGGGTCGGTCGCCAGGAGGAGGGGCAGGCCATGGGGTACAGGGAACGGCGGGTCGAGATGATCGCCCGCGCGGCGGCGCCGTATCTGGAGCCCGGGGAGCAGATCCGGACGGGGTTCATGACGGTGACCGGTTCGGGGATCATCACCGTGCCGGCGGAGACGATCGTGGTCACCGACCGCGCGGTCCTCGTCGTGGGCCGGGACGGGGCGCAGCGCCTTCCGCGTGACGTGCGGTTCGGCAAGCCGTCAGGGATCTACCACAAGTTCGAGCTGGACCGTACCTACAGGGTGCACCGGCAGTGGTTCAAG
Source organism: Streptomyces speibonae (assembly GCF_984686075.1). Classification (NCBI taxonomy): domain Bacteria; kingdom Bacillati; phylum Actinomycetota; class Actinomycetes; order Kitasatosporales; family Streptomycetaceae; genus Streptomyces; species Streptomyces speibonae. The sequence goes on from NZ_OZ480260.1 coordinate 4,347,481, forward strand.
GAAGTCGTCGCCGCCGACGAGGCGCTCGGTGCCTCGTCGACCGACGACGGCCCGGTGGCCGGGGAGCACTGAGCCCACCCGGCCGCGTCGGGTCAGCAGCGCCGGGGGCGGCGCGGCGGCCGCGAGCGGCGCTCCGGGTCGAGGAGCTGCACGGCGATGCCGGAGAGAACCAGGCCCGCCGCGATGAGCAGTCCGTCGGGGACGATCACTCCCGCGATCAGCATCGTCACCCCGATGACCAGCGCCCACCAGGCGCCCGTGCGCCGGTACTCGCGCGGGCGGGTCGGCTGCCCGGTGGACAGCGAACGGGCGAATCGGGGATCCTCGTGCTCGAGTCGGGCCGCGAGGCCGACGAGGCGGTCGTCGCTGGACTGGGGCACGGCTCCTCCTTCCGAGGGCTGGCCGTACGGCGCCATGCCGACGGCCGCGTTCCGGTACACCGGACGAGTGGAAGGGGTCCGTCGGCCTGTCGTGGATTCGGGCCGGTACCAGGGAGCTTGCCCGTGTGCCGACGTGGTCACCCGTCCGGTACGGAAAGTCCAGCCTCTCCCGTAGCCGTCGGCCGCGGCCATCGGTCGCGCTCCCCATGTTCCCCGGGAGCCGATGCCCAAGGGAGCCGGGTTCCTATAGGGGTGCCGCCGGGAAAATGGGGGTTGTCACGGATGGCGCTCCGGTTGTTCGGGGGACACGCTGGATGGGGATGGCCCCGATCCGCGCCCCCGGTCCGCGGGTCCTCCCGACTCCCGACGCACCGGGAGACTCACCCGTCGGAACGGGCATGGCGAGGAGGCGGTACGGGGTGCCTCTGTTCTGGCGGATCTTCATGCTGAACGCCGTCGTGCTCGTCGTCGCCACGGCCCTTCTGCTGGGACCCGTCACCGTCTCCACCCCGGTCCTGCTCACCGAGGCCGCGGTCCTCGCCGTGGGCCTGGCCGCCATGCTGGTCGCCAACGCGCTGCTGCTCCGCTTCGGACTCGCGCCGCTGCAGCGTCTGACCCGCGCCATGACCACCACGGACCTGCTCCGCCCCGGGCACCGTCCCGAGGTCGGCGGGCGCGGTGAGATCGCCGAGCTGATCACCACGTTCAACACCATGCTCGACCGGCTCGAGGACGAGCGCGCCACGAGCAGCGCCCGCGCCCTGTCCGCGCAGGAGGGCGAGCGCCGGCGCATCGCCCAGGAGCTGCACGACGAGGTCGGCCAGTCCCTGACCGCCGTACTGCTGCAGCTCAAGCGGGCCGCCGACCACGCCCCGACGGAGCTGGGCGAGGAGCTGCGGCAGGTGCAGGAGACCACCCGCGCGAGCCTGGAGGAGATCCGGCGGATCGCCCGCCGGCTGCGCCCCGGGGTGCTGGACGAGCTGGGGCTGGCCAGCGCCCTCAAGGCCCTCGCCACCGAGTTCGGCGGTTCCGGCACCGGACTGAGCGTCCAGCACTGCCTCGCCGCCGACCTGCCCGAGCTGGACCGGGAGACCGAGCTGGTCATCTACCGGGTCGCCCAGGAGGGCCTCACCAACACCGTCCGTCACTCCGGAGCGCGCCGGGCCGAGATCGCCCTGTCCCCCGCGCCCGGCGGGGTCCTGCTGCGCGTCCGGGACGACGGCCGGGGCATCGCCGGCGCGGCGGAGGGCGCCGGTATCCGCGGCATGCGGGAGCGCGCGCTGCTCGTCGGCGCCGATCTGTCCGTGGAGCCCGGCCCCGGCGGCGGCACCGAGGTGCGGCTGGCCGTGCCCGTCCCGGCCCGGTTCCCCGCGCACGCCCTCATCCCCGTAGGAGGCCCGTCGATGCCCGCGCACGCTCCTCCGCCACCGTGACCGTTGCCACCCGACCGGAAACGCTGAACATGACCGAGCAGGCCCCCACCCGCATTCTTCTCGCCGACGACCACGCGCTGGTCCGCCGGGGGGTTCGCCTCATCCTGGACGGCGAACCGGATCTGACCGTCGTGGCGGAGGCGTCCGACGGTGTCGAAGCCCTCGAGCAGGCCCGTGAGCACCGTCCCGACCTGGCCATTCTCGACATCGCCATGCCCCGCCTGACCGGACTGCAGGCGGCCCGTGAGCTCTCCCGCACCTCGCCGGACACGCGGATCCTCATCCTGACCATGTACGACAACGAGCAGTTCTTCTTCGAGGCGCTCGCCGCCGGCGCCTCGGGCTACGTGCTGAAGTCCGTCGCCGACCAGGACCTCGTCGAGGCCTGTCACGCCACCATGCGCGGCGAGCCGTTCCTCTACCCGGGCGCCGTCAACGCGCTGATCCACAACTACCTCGATCTCGCGCGGGAGGGCCGGACGCTGCCGGCCAAGGCCATCACCGACCGCGAGGAGCAGATCCTCAAGCTCGTCGCCGAGGGGCACACCTCGCAGCAGATCGCGGACCTCCTGGTGATCAGTCCCAAGACGGTGGAGCGGCACCGCGCCAACCTGCTGGCCAAGCTGGGGCTCAAGGACCGCCTGGAGCTCGCCCGCTACGCCATCCGCGTCGGTCTGATCGAACCCTGAGCCGTCGCCGCGGCGGGTCAGGGGCGCGGACGGCACGCGGTTCAAGGGGTTGTCAGACTTGACCCGGGCCGCGGCACAGCGGTCCCGCCCACCGCCGAACCCTTCCGGAGTGCGCCGATGCCCCGCCCGTACGTCCTGCTGTCCGCCGCCGTCTCCCTGGACGGCTATCTGGACGACACCGGTCCCGAGCGGCTGCTGCTGTCGAGTCCGGCCGACTTCGACCGGGTCGACGGGGTACGGGCCTCCGTGGACGCCATCCTGATCGGCGCCGGCACGATCCGCGCCGACAACCCGCGGCTGCTGGTCAACTCGCCCGAGCGGCGCGCCGCCCGTGTCGTCGGCGGCAAGGCCGAGTATCCGCTCAAGGTCACCGTCAGCGGCTCCGGCGAGCTGGACCCGGCGGCGCGGTTCTGGCGCACCGGCGGCGAGAAGGTCCTCTACACCACCGACAGGGGCGCCGAGCGCGCCCACGCCCTCGGGATCGCGGCCGACGTCGTCCCGCTCGGCCCGGAGCTCGACTGGCGGCGCCTGCTGGAGCATCTGGGCGGCGTGCGCGGGGTGCGGCGGCTGATGGTGGAGGGCGGCGGCCGGGTCCACACCCAGCTGCTCACCCAGGGCCTCGCCGACGAGCTCCAGCTGGTCCTCGCCCCGCTGTTCGTCGGCGACGCGGACGCGCCCCGGCTGTTCGGCCCCGGCTCCTACCAGGGCGGGCGGCTGCGGCTCGTGGAGACCCGCCCGGTCGGCGACGTCGTCCTGATGCGCTACGAGCCCACGGCACCCGGCACCGGAGCGCTGCCGTCCGCCGCCGACCGTCACTGGCTGGCCCTCGCCTGCGAGCTGGCCGCGCAGTGCCCGCCCTCGCGCACGGCGTTCAGCGTCGGCGCGGTGGTGGTGGCCGCGGACGGCACGGAGCTGGCGCGGGGCCACTCCCGGGAGGGCGGTGACCCGGTGGTGCACGCGGAGGAGGCCGCACTCGCCAAGGCCGATCCGGCGGATCCCCGCCTCGCGGGTGCCACCGTGTACTCCAGCCTGGAGCCGTGCGCCCGGCGGGCGTCGCGGCCGGCGCCCTGTGCGCGGCTGATCCTGGACGCGGGCATCCGGCGAGTGGTCACGGCCTGGCGGGAGCCGGACACGTTCGTGGCGGGTGCCGACGGCAGCGCGGTGCTGGCGGAGGGGTGCGCCACCGTGGTCGTCCTGCCGGAGCTGGAGGACCGCGCGAAGGCCCCGAACGCCCACCTGACCGGCGACTGAGCCGCGCCGATCGCGCGTAGGCCGGGTCGCTGGTCGGGTGACGGAGGACCGGCTCGCGCGGACCCGGAAACCGCAGCCGCCCGGTAACGGGTGTGCGGCATGTCCCGCGGATGGCGTACACTGGTTTCACCGACGCGGGGTGGAGCAGCTCGGTAGCTCGCTGGGCTCATAACCCAGAGGTCGCAGGTTCAAATCCTGTCCCCGCTACTGAAGGCCGAGGGCCGGAATCCGAAAGGTTTCCGGCCCTCGGCGTTGTGGTGCCCTTCCCCCCTCGTCCTCACGCACGGTGAGCATCCCGTCCCGCAGCGCATCACGACTGACGCACCGTCAGGCGGCGGCTCGCGGCCGAGACGGAGTCAACTCGCCCGTTTTTGGCACCTCGTGGCGGTTAAGTCCGCGGGAAAATCGTTAATGATCAAGAGGAACGGCTTGGAATCCGGCCCTCGCGTCTATTAACGTTCGATAACGCAGCGCGGTCGTCCCAGCCGTCACAGAAGTCGGCTCCGTGCGCACGCGCCGAATCCCGCAAGGGAACCGGGGAACCACCACCATGGGGTGAATCGTGTGGGTGCAGCCGTGGGAACACGGCTCGTATACGCGCGTAGGAGACCTTCCTGCTCCGAACCCGTCAGCTAACCCGGTAGGCGAGAAGGAAGGAAAGGAGCGCGCCCACGTGGCGTCCAACCCGCCTGCCCCCGAGGCCCCGTTCAAGCCGAGCGACACCTTCGTCTACGGCGGTGACCGCACCGACGAGGGCCCGTTCGAGGAGTGGAACCCCACCGCGGAGTCCATTCGCCCGGTACGTGGCCGGCACCGCGTCGCCAAGCAGCGCGGGGGCGGACTCGCCCGCAGCTCCACCGTTCTCGGCGTCGGCGTCATCGCGGCGGTCGGCGCCGGCGGCATGGCCAGCGCCCAGACCGGCAAGCCTCCGGTCTCCATCTCCATGCCGGACCTGCCCAACGTGGGTTCCCTCATCTCCGACGAGGAAGAGCCCGAGGGCTCGTCCACTCCGCTCAGCAGCCTCGGCGTGGCCACGACCGAAGCCGACGAGGGCACCACCGAGGGCGCCGGTGAGGCGCTGCGCACCCGGATCATGGCCCAGGTCGAGCAGCAGCAGAGCCAGGCCGAGACCAAGGCCGCCGCCGAAGCCGCCGCCAAGGCGGAGAAGCAGGCCGCCGAGGCCGCCGCCAAGGCGGAGAAGGAGGCCAAGGCCAAGGCCGAGGCCGCCAAGAAGAAGGCCGAGGAGGAGGCCGCGAAGAAGGCCGAGGCCGAGCGCCTCGCCCAACTGGCCAAGCAGTACACGCTGCCGACCTCCTCGTACACCATCTCCTCCACGTTCGGACAGGCCGGCGCCTACTGGTCCTCCGGCCAGCACACCGGCCTCGACTTCGCCGCCCCCACGGGCACGCTGATCAAGGCGGTCCACACCGGCACCATCACCTCCGCCGGCTGGGACGGCTCCTACGGCTACAAGACCGTGCTGACCCTCGAGGACGGCACCGAGATCTGGTACGCCCACCAGTCCTCCATCAGCGTCAGCGTCGGACAGAAGGTCAACACCGGCGATGTGATCGGCCGCGTCGGCTCCACCGGCAACTCCACCGGCGCCCACCTCCACCTCGAGGTCCACCCCGGCGGCTCCTCCTCGGGCATCGACCCGATGGCGTGGCTGCAGAGCAAGGGCCTCACCCCCTGATCCACCGCTTCCGAACAGCCCTGCCGCCCCTGAACCCCGGCAGTCCCGACGACGACCCCCCGACGTCAGGGCTGCCGGTCAGGTGTTTTCGGGGCCCTGCGGCACGCGTCCGTCAGGAGTGGTGGGCGCCCGGGTCGTAGGCGGGGTAGGGATGCCCGTAGGGCGGACGTCCGTGCGCGGGATGACCGTACGGCGGATGCCCGAGCGGCCCGTGCACCGGCCATGGCGCGGGAGCGACCCGGACCGGGGGCGCGGTGAGACGGGCCGCGTGGTCCAGGGCCGGACGCGCCGCACCCCGCCGGTGCCACAGCTCCAGCAGCAGCTCCCGCTCCCGGGTGACGAAGTCCGTCCCGGCCCGCCCCAGCCGGCCGCGGTGGCGCAGGAACGCCAGCGACGTCGCGTACGCCTCGTACTGCGCGACCGCCCGCGCCGCCGGCTTCCCCCCGTACCGGCGCGCGTACTGCCGGGCCAGGCGCCGCGCCCGCATCGAGCCGAGGGCGAACGGCTCCGCCGGGGTGAGCCAGCCGGCCGCCGCGTACGCGGGCAGCTCCGTGCGGACGGTGCGCAGCTCGCGCTGGCGCGTCCACACCACCAGCCAGGTCAGCAGCCCGAACGCCGGCACCATGAACGCCGCGTACACCGCGATGAAGCCGTACTGGCCGAGTGTGGTGGAGCCGTTCCACAGGGCGTGCATGCCCATCGCCAGGAGCAGACCGGCCGGCGGGAGCAGCACCCGCCGGAAGCGCTGCCGGTCCGTGGAGAGCGCGGCGATGCCGAAGCCGATCCCGGTGAGCACGGTGAACAGCGGGTGCGCGAACGGCGACATGACGATCCGCACGAAGAAGGTCGCCGCGGTGACCGAGGCCATGCCGCTGTCGCCGGTGAGCTGGTCGGCGCCGTGGGCGGTGCCCAGGTAGAGGATGTTCTCGGTGAAGGCGAAACCGGTGGCGGTGACCCCGGCGATCACCACACCGTCGAGGATCCCGGTGAAGTCGCGTCTGCGGAACAGGAAGACCAGCAGCACCGCCGCGGCCTTCGCGGACTCCTCCACGACCGGGGCTATGACCGTCGCCCCCAGGGTGTCGGCGCCGGTCGGGTCGGCGGTCGTCGTCGCTATCCACTGCGTGGCGAAACTGTTCGCCACGATCGCTATCAGCGCCGCCGCGCACGCGCCCCAGGCGAAGGAGAACAGCAGGTTCCGCCAGGGGCCTGGCTCGACCCGGTCCAGCCAGCGGAAGGCGGCCAGGAGCAGCGGCACGGGCAGGACGGCGAGACCCAGGCCGACCAGGAACCCCTCGGTGCCCGTCTGCTCGCGCACCAGGGCGAGGATCACCAGCCCGGAGAGCGTCAGCAGCGTGGTCAGCGCGCCGTAGCGCACCCAGGGGCGCTGCCACCAGTGCGCGTGCCGCAGCACTCCGCCGGAGGCTGCGCCGGCGGGCGTCGGGTACGGGGGGCTGCTGGCCACGGGTTCGACCCTAACGAGGGAGGGGCAGGACTGCGTGCGGGCTCGGGCCCGGTCCCGGGCCTACTCCTCGGTCCGGTGCCCGGTCCGCTCCTGGTGCGGTACGCGGCGGAAGAGCAAGTCGTTCACGACATGACCCTTGTCCAGTCCCTGCGCCTCGAAACGGGTGAGCGGACGGAACTCGGGACGTGGCGCGAATCCACCGTCGGCCTGGGTGTTCTCGAAGGCGGGGTGCGCGGTGAGCACCTTGAGCATCTGCTCCGCGTACGGCTCCCAGTCGGTGGCGCAGTGCACGACCGCCCCCGGCCGCAGCCGGGCCGCGGCGAGGGTGAGGAACTCCGGCTGGATCAGCCGGCGCTTGTGGTGCCGCTTCTTGGGCCACGGGTCGGGGAAGTAGACGCGCAGCCCGTCCAGGCTGTCCGGGGTGAGCATCTCGCGCAGCAGGATGATCGCGTCGCCGTTGCCGACCCGGATGTTGGCCAGCCCCTGCCGCTCGGCGAGATTGAGCAGATTGCCCTGGCCGGGGGTGTGGACGTCCACGGCGAGGACGTTGGTGCCCGGGTCGGCGGCGGCCATCGCTGCGGTCGCCTCGCCCATGCCGAAGCCGATCTCCAGGACGACCGGATTGCCGTTGCCGAAGAACGCGCCGAGGTCGAGCGGCCCGCTGCCGTCGATGTCGAATCCCCACACCGGCCACAGCCGCTGCAACGCGTCCGCCTGTCCGGCGGTGACACGGCTGCGGCGCGGCTGGAAACTGCGGATCCGCCGCTCGAAGTGCGACCCGGCGGGATCGGCCTTCGGCCCGTCCGGGAACCGCGGCTCGCCCTTGGCCCGGGTACGGCGGATCGACGCACCGGGCGCGATTGCGGAATGCGGTGCTTCGGGGGTGCTCACGGAATCAGACACAGTGCTTCGATTTTACGGGGGAGCGGCGGGCGGACGTCGTGATCCTCACCCTCCTTCCGGCGTGAGCTGCGCCATCGCCCGCCGCGCGATCTCCCGCCCGATCGGCAGGGACGCCGTCGCCGCGGGGGAGGGCGCGTTCAGCACGTGCACCGCGCGGGGGGCCTCCTGGATCAGGAAGTCGTCGGCGAGGGTGCCGTCCCGCAGCACCGCCTGCGCTCTCACCCCGGCCGCCGTCGGCACCAGGTCCTCCTCCCGCACGGCGGGCAGCAGCCGGCGCACCGCCCGCGCGAAGGCCGGCTTGGACAGCGACCGGCGCAGTTCACCGGTGCCGTAGCGCCAGTGGCGGCGGGCCAGCTGCCAGGAGCCCGGCCAGGACAGGGTCGCCCCCAGCTCGCGCGGACGCACCGTGCGCCAGTCGTAGCCCTCGCGGGCGAGCGCCGGGACCGCGTTGGGGCCGACGTGGACACCGCCGTCGACGCCCCGGGTGAGGTGGACGCCGAGGAACGGGAACGCCGGGTCGGGCACCGGGTAGACCAGGCCCCGCACCAGCTCCGGCCTGGCCAGCTCGTAGTACTCCCCGCGGAACGGCACGATCCGGGCGCCGGGCTCGTCACCGGTGCGCCGGGCGATCTCGTCGCAGTGCAGCCCGGCACAGTTCACCAGCACCCTGCCGCGCACGATGTCGCCGGCGGCCGTCAGGACGGCGGCCCCGCGGCCGGGACGGCGGTCGACGCGGACGACCCGCGCCCCGTAGCGGATCTCCGCGCCGGAGGTCTCCGCGAGCCGGCGGGCGACCGCGCCGAAGTCGCAGATGCCGGTCGTGCCGACGTGCAGGGCCGCCAGGCCCTCCACGTCCGGCTCGTACTCCGCGATCTGCGCTCCGGACAGTTCGCGCACCGTGAGGCCGTTCTCCCGGCCGCGCTGGGCCAGGGCGTGCAGGCGGGGGAGCTCCTCGCGCTCCGTGGCGACGATCAGCTTGCCCGTCACGGCGTGCGGGATGTCGTACTCGGCGCAGAACTTGACCATCTCCGCGGCGCCCCGCACCGCGTAGCGCGCCTTCAGCGAGCCGGGGCGGTAGTAGATGCCGCTGTGGATGACGCCGCTGTTGCGGCCCGTCTGGTGCCGGGCCGGGCCCGCCTCCTTCTCCAGCACCGTCACCCGCGTGCCCGGGGCCGCCCGGCCGATCGCGTACGCCGTCGACAGACCGACGATCCCGCCGCCCACCACCAGCACGTCACAGTCGTACGAGCCGGCCACCACCTGCGTCACCTGCGCCACCTCCCGCATCCGATAGTGCACCGCGCCACTGACAGCGTGCACCGCGCCGCCGGCAACGGCCGCACCTTCCGTGGGTCAGGCCGTCGTCATCAGCAGCGGGCGGGCGCGTTCGCGCAGCTCCACCACGCGGGGTTCGTCGCCGTACGGCTCGAGACGGTGCAGCAGGTCCTTGACGTACTCGGTGGTGCGGGCGGACGAGATGCGGCCCGCCACCTCCACGGCGCGTACGCCCTGCTCGCACGCCGCGTCCAGGTTGCCCGACTCCAGTTCGGCGACCGCCGAGACGACGAGCCGCAGCCCGTGCGAGCGCACGAACTCCTCCGTCGGGCGGGACAGCGCCTGCTCGGTGAAGCGGCGGACCTGGCGGGGTGCCTTCAGATCGCGGTAGCACTCCGCGGCGTCGGCGGCGAAGCGGTCGTAGGAGTAGAAGCCGAGCCAGGTGGGGTCGCTGTCGCCGGGGCGGGAGCGCTCCAGCCAGCTCTCCGCCGACTTCAGGGCCGCGCCGGCGGCCTGCGCGTCACCCGCGCGCGCGTGCGCGCGTGCCTCGACCAGCCGGAAGAAGCTCAGCGTGCGGGCGGTGGCCAGCCCCCGGTTGCGCTCCAGCGCGGCCTGGGCGAGGTCCACGCCCTCGTCGCCGAAGCCGCGGTAGGTCGCCTGGAGGGACATCGACGCGAGGACGTAGCCGCCGAGCGGGACGTCGGCCGCCGCGCGGGCCAGGCGCAGCGCCTGGATGTAGTAGCGCTGTGCCGCCTCCTGCTGGCCGGTGTCGAAGGCCATCCAGCCCGCGAGGCGCGTGAGTTCGGCCGCCGCGCCGAAGAGGGAGCGGCCCACGTCGTCGGAGTAGGAGCCGAGCAGCAGCGGGGCCGCCTCGACCCTCAGGCACTCGGGGACCATCGACGAACGCCAGTCGCCGCCGCCGTACTTGGAGTCCCAGCGCCGGGCGTCCTCGGCGGCCTCCCGCAGCTTCTGGACATCGCTGTGGCCGACTTTGAGCGGTGCGCCGGAGCCGTCCGCCGGGTTGGCCTCCCGCGCGACCGAACTGTCGGCCGGGGTTATCAGCCACCGCGAGGCAGGCGTTGCGTATGCGCTCACTGCGAACGATCCGGCGAGCGACTGCCAGATGCCGCCGGAGCCGGCTCTGCGGCCCGCGAGGTCCAGCCGGTACAGCTCCGTCGCGGAGCGCACGGCCTGTCCCACGTCACGGGGGAAGGCGAGGCCCACCTCGGGTGCGGGATCCGCGTCCGCCAGGCCGATCTCGTGGAGCGGCACCGGACGGCCCAGCTTCTGGCCGATGGCGGCGGCGATCAGGTGCGGGGCCGCACCCTGCGGCACCATGCCCTTCGACACCCAGCGGGCCACCGACGTCTTGTCGTAGCGAAGTGTCAGTCCCCGCTGTGCGCCAAGGTCGTTGACGCGCCGCGCGAGGCCTGCGTTGGAGATTCCCGCGAGGGCGAGAACGGCGCCGAGTTTTTCGTTCGGCCCGCGTTGCTCCCTGGACATGCGCCACCCCTCGACACAGACGGCTGCCGCGCTGGCATAACCACGCGGCATTCGTAAACCCAGCGTAGTTCGCCGCATCCCAAGCGTTAAGGGGCATTCTTCCGGATGGCGGGATTGTGGTCCGTACTGAAGTACGGGTCCGATACGCGCAGTTGCGGCGTGCTCCCGTTGTGTGGCCGTGCGCCCGTGCGTGCGCTCTTCTCCGGCCATCGCGGGAGCGGTTCCATGGTGGTGCGTGGGTCGGCCCGCTGTACTGGATCCAGTGGGCTGGGGGACACCGCCGCCTTCATCCCCGCGGGCGGCGGAACGGTCCGGGAGGCGTGCTCCGTCTCCCGGACTGCGCGACCGTTCAGCGGTGCGCAGAGCATGCACGGAGCGTGTTCGAGTTGGGTCTCGCCGCTCCGATTTGGCCGAAAATCGACCCCACTCTTTCGGGTGCATCGACGCTTCTACCCAGGTAGTTGACGGCGCGTTGGGCGTTTTGGGGGCGCGCTCCGGGGGCGCATTCGCGTCGCAGCGGTGTGGTGCCTTGCGCTGCACCGACACCGCACTCTCCTTGCCTCGCGCGGCTGTTCGGATCGGCGCGTGGCCGCGCCGCAGGAGGGTGGGTGTATCCGCCGGGGCGCATTCGACGGAGCACAACCGGCTCCGGCACCCCCTCCTGAGCGCCTCCTTCATGGCAGCATGGGGAACCGGTTCGTACGGTGCACTGGTTGTCCACAGCCTGTGGAGGCGGCGATGCGGTGGTTGGTGGGATGGAGCAGCACCGCCGCGGGAGCCGTGGGGTTCGGCCCCACCGGCTCCGCGGGCGCCACCGGAACCGACGGGGAGACCGTCCACCCCGTCGGCTCCCAGCTGCTGTGGGGCGACCCCGACCCGCTGTGGGCGGTCGGCGACTGGCGCCCCGACGAGGTCCGCGTGGTCAAGGCCGACGACCAGACCCGGATCGCCGTCCTCGGCACCTGCGCGGCCACCGACGAACAACTGCGCGTCGCGCTGTTCGCCGCGCGGGGCGGGGCACTGCGCCACCTGACCGCCTGGGCGGGCAGCTACACGGCCGTGGTCCAGGTCGGGCGCCGGGTCACCGTGTGCGGCGACCTCGCCGGGGCCCGGCCGGTCTTCTACACCCCCTGGGCCGGCGGCACCGCCTACGCCACCGCCGCGCTGCCGCTCGCGGACCTCATCGAGGCCAACCTCGACTTCGGGCACCTCGCGGCGCTGCTCGCCGCACCCGACGTACCGGCCGCGCTGCACGACTCCACGCCCTACGACGGCGTGAAGCGCATCCCGCCGGGCCACGCGCTGATCCTCCGCGCGGGTTCGCGCGAGATCGCCGGGTACGAACCCGTCGCCTCGCTCGCCGTCGCCGCCCCCACCGCCGACCCGGAGCGGGCCGTGGACGCGGTGCGCGACGCCCTGGTCGAGGCCGTACGGACCCGGCTCGCCGCTCCTCGGCACGTCCCGGGCGCCGACATCGACCCCGGGCCCGTGCCGGGCATGGGCCCCGCCGAGCGGCGTGCCGCACGGGGGACTCCGGTGCCGGGGATCGGGGCGGACCTGTCCGGGGGGCCGGCGTCCGGGGCGCTGGCGCTGCTGGCGGCGGGGCTGCCGGGGATGCCCGGGACCGTGCTGGGGCACGGCACGGGCGCCGGTGAGCGGCTGCTCGCCGTCACCTTCAACGACCTCGCGGCGGGCGGGGCGGCCGGACGCGACGAGGGCGAGCTGGAGCGGGCCGTGGCGCTGGCCGCCAACCCGCGGCTGCACCACGTGGTGGTGACCGGTGAGGAGTCCACCCTCCCGTACGTCGAGCTCGACGGGCCGCTGACGGACGAGCCAGGGCCCTCGCTGGTGACCGCCGCGCGGCACCGGGCGCGGCTGGCGGCGGGCAGCGCGGACCACTTCACCGGGTACGGCGCGAAGCAGGTGCTGGACGCGCACCCCGCGCGCCTCGCCGACCTGCTGATGGACCGCAAACGGCGGCACCTCGTACGGCCCGTCGCCGCGCTGGCGAAGGCCGACGGGTCCGTGATGGTGCCGGCACGCGTGTACGCGGCCGCCCGGCGGCTGGCGCGCACGCCGTACCGGGCCGGGCTCGAGAGCCTCGCGGAGCGGCTGCTGCACCGGCGGCTGGACGACGACGGGCCGGGCGCCGCGGATGCCTCGCTGGCCGCGCTGACCTGGGGCAGACCCGGGCCGGCGGCCCGTTGGCTGACCGGGGAGGCGCTGGCTGAAGTATCGGTTCGCCTCCAGGCGTCGACGCGGCGGTCGGACGTGGGGCCGGGGCAACGGCCCGGGGACTTCCGGGCGCGGGCGGCGCTGGCCCGGCACGCGGCGGATCTGCGGGTGCTTGAGCAGGCGGCCGAGGTCCGCTCCCAGCGGCTGCACGCGCCGTTCCTCGACAACCAGGTGGTGCGGGCGTGCCGGGCCCTTCCGGAGGCGCTGCGGGTGCAGCCGGGGGCGCGGGCGTCGATTCTGCGGTCCGTGCTGGAGGGCGCGGGGGTGCGGGAGCTGCCGGCGGGGTGGGGGACGCCGGGGGCTGCCACGTCGGCGGCCGCGGCGTCGCGGGCGGGGCTGCGGGTGGCTACGGGGTCGCTGATGTCGCTGTTCGACACGCCGCTGTTGGCGGAGGCGGGGCTGGTCGAGGCGCGGGTGGTGCGCAAGGCGCTGCGGGGGGCCGCGGAGGGGGAGCCGCTGCCGTTGGACGGGCTGGCGGATCTGGTGGCCCTGGAGGTGTGGCTGCGGCGGTTGCTGGCCCGGCGCGGGACGTGCTGGACGGGCACGCCGGCGCGGCAGCGGGCGGTGCCGGGCGGCATCGCACCGCAGCGGGGGGCGCTGGGCGCGGGGGCGGCGGGCACGCGCTGACACCTTCGGTGGGGGTGCGCGTCTGGATGCCTGCGGCGCAGGTGCGGGTGCGGTGGGGGCTTGGGTAGCGCCCACGGTGGGTGGGTGGGTGGTGCGGGGGCGGGTCGGGGGTGTACGTCCTCGGACTGGCGCGATTGAGCTTGTTGGTGGGGCTGCACGGCGCGGACGCGCCAGCCACTGCGGGCGCACACCCCCGCCCCGCCCCCTCCCGTCACCGGCGAGTGCCACACTCCGCGGGCTGCGCGCCGCCCTTCCCCGTGCTCCGCGCGATCCGCGTGCTCCGCGCGATCCGCGTGCTCCGCGCGAGGCGCGCGATCCGCGGGCAGTCGTGCCGCTGGGGCGATGGGGGTCCCCCGCTCGAGCGAAGCCGAGAGTGGGGGAGGAGCCGAGAGTGGGGGAGGCACCCCGTAAGCGCCGGGCTGCGCGACCCACCCCCGGCCCGCACCGACGCAGGGCAGCTGCGGAAGCGCCGGGTGTGCAACGCCCCCCGGGCCACCTCAACGCGGGCCGGCGTTCGGGTGACGGCTGTGCGACCCGTGTTGGGGGTGGGCGTTACGACGGGCGGGAGCGCAGGCCTTCCAGCAGGATGTCCAGCAACCGCGCCGACGCCGCCGCCTGCTGCGCCGCATCCGGCAACGACGGCGCCGCCGTGGCTATCACCAGCAGCACGTCCGACACGGACACGTCCGGCCGCAGCTCCCCCGCCGCCCGCGCCCGCTCCACCAGCTGTCCCACGACATCGAGCAGCTGTGCCGCCCCCGCGTCGTCCGCCGCACCCGCCGGCTCCCCCGGCACCAGCCGCAGCTCACCCGTCGTCTGCGTCCGCTGCTGCGGAAGCCGCGCGTGGTCCGGCGCACCGCGCTCCTCCGCCACGCCCACCCGCAGCACCTGCGGCGGCAGCAGCCGGCCCGCCCCGGAGGCGACCGACGTGCGCAGGAAGCGGGACAGCGCCGACCACGGCTCGTCCTCCTGGCCCAGCGCCGCGCGTGCCTGTTCGGTCAGCCGGGAGGTCTCCTCCTCGGCGATTCGCCGCACCAGTACGTCCTTGCTCGGGAAGCGCCGGTACACCGTGCCCACCCCGACCCGTGCCCGGCGTGCCACGTCCTCCATCGGCGCGCCGTAACCCAGCTCGCCGAACACCTCACGTGCCGCGCGCAGCACGTGCTCCAGATTGCGCTGGGCGTCCACACGCAGCGGCGTCGTGCGCGCGCCGTCCGCGCGCGTGCTGCCCGCGGGTGCGCTCAGCGTGCCGCCGGCCGCGACAGCGGAAGACCAATGAGAGTCCTGAACATGCATATGTATTCCCCCGGTAATGACGTCTCCCCCCGGAGACTTCTCCCCGCCATTGATGCGCGGGGCGTGGGACGGGCTCTTCCGCTCGGTTCCGCCCGTCACGGTTCCGATGAGCTCGTCTCCTGCACCCCGACGACACACGAACATAGTTGAGCGGGGGTCAATTCAGAAGGGGCACGTTCCGCACGGAGCGCCCCTCGATCGGAGCACGAGTCGTTTTCGTCCTGAATGTACCCCGGGGTGCATGCGGTTTTACCCCCGCTGACCTGCGCGTATGCCGGAAGGTCGGAGAATCGGCCAACCCTGGGTGACGAGGACGTCCGGTCACACAATTCGTCGAGGCTGTGGACAAACGCAAGCGGCGGGTGCGTCATGGGATGGTGAAGGAACGTGCGCGCATTCTCGTTGTCGGCGGTGGCTACGTCGGGATGTACACGGCCCTGCGCCTCCAGCGGAAGCTGAAACGGGAACTCGGACGGGGTGAGGCCGAGATCACGGTCGTCACCCCGGACCCGTACATGACGTATCAGCCCTTTCTGCCCGAAGCAGCCGCAGGTGCCATTTCTCCTCGCCATGTCGTCGTACCACTGCGTCGTGTTCTCGACCGGTGCCGCATCATCATCGGCGAGGCCACCGGCATCGACCACGCCCAGCGCACCGCCACCGTCGCCACCCTGGCCACGGAGGAGGAGGGCACGGGAGGGGAGCAGATCGTCTACGACGAACTGGTGCTCGCCCCCGGCTCCGTGCCGCGCACGTTGCCCATCCCCGGGCTCGCCGAGCACGCCATCGGCTTCAAGACCGTCGAAGAGGCCATCGGCCTGCGCAACCACGTGCTGGAGCAGATGGACATCGCCTCCTCCACACGGGACCCGGCCCTGCGGGACGCCGCCCTGACGTTCGTCTTCGTCGGCGGCGGATACGCCGGGGTCGAGGCGCTCGGCGAACTGGAGGACATGGCCCGCTACGCCGCGCGGTACTACCACAACATCCGCCCCGAGGACATGAAGTGGATCCTCGTCGAGGCGTCCGGGCGGATCCTCCCCGAGGTCGGGGAGGAGATGGGCCGGTACACCGTCACCGAACTGCGCCGGCGCAACATCGACGTCCGCCTGGAGACCCGGCTGGAGTCCTGCGCCGACCGGGTGGCCGTGCTCAGCGACGGTTCCCGCTTCCCCACGCGTACGGTCGTGTGGACCGCCGGCGTCAAGCCGCACCCCGTGCTCGCCGCCGCCGATCTGCCGCTCAACGGCCGGGGACGGCTGAAATGCACCGCCGAACTCACGGTCGACGGCGCCGCACACGCGTGGGCCGCCGGAGACGCGGCCGCCGTCCCCGACGTCACCGCGCGGGAGGAGGGGCGCGAATGCGCCCCCAACGCGCAGCACGCGCTCCGCCAGGCGAGGGTCCTCGGGGACAACATCGTCCACTCCCTGCGGGGCGAACCCCTGGAGACGTACGCCCACAAGTACGCCGGTTCCGTCGCCTCCCTGGGCCTGCACAAAGGCGTCGCCCAGGTGTACGGACGCAAGCTCAAGGGCTACCCCGCCTGGTTCATGCACCGCACGTACCACCTCAGCCGGGTCCCGACCTTCAACCGCAAGGCACGGGTGGCCGCCGAGTGGACCCTCGCGGGGCTCTTCAAACGGGAGATCGTCTCCCTCGGTTCACTCGAACATCCCCGAGCGGAGTTCGAACTGGCGGCCGGTGGAAAGCCTTCTCAAGACCCCCCGCACAACCCGAAGGGGTCGTCCTGACCGGACGCAGGAACTCCAGCGGCGGGCCCGGCGTCTGACGGATGTCGGCCCGGTCGGCACCCTGCCAGACTGGTCCACCACCGCGGACGGGCCACCGCCCACCCCGGTGCGGCCCCCGGGGCCCCGGCCGGTCCCGGTTTCCGGCCGCCGACAACTACACGAGGCAAGGATTCGTGAACTTCACGCGCTGGAGCGCCCGGCTCCCCGGAACGCAGCGCCGCGCCGCAGCGCGGACCGAGCAGGCGGTCTCCCCGGACCGGCGGGGAGAGGGCTCCGTGCCCGCGGCCCGCGCCGAACAACTCACCGAGGACGCACCGCCCGTGCCCGCCGTCGACGAGCTCAAGGTGCGCGAGGTCCTCGACCGCGTGCCCTCCCTCGTCGCCCTGGTCCACGGCCCCGACCACCGCATCGCCTACGTCAACGACGCCTATACGGCGGCCTTCGGGATGCGCCCGCTCGGCGCCCCCGCGCGCGGAGCCCTCCCCGAACTCGACGAACTCGGCCTGCTGCCCCTGCTCGACCAGGTCCTGCGCAGCGGCAAGCCCCGCACGGTGAAGTCCCGCAAGGCCCCCGACGGCCGCTCCTACACCTTCACCTGCACCCCGGTCGCCGAGGGCGACGCCCGCGGGGTGCTCGTCTTCGCCACCGACGTCACCGACCACGCCGAGGCCGCCGAACGCCTGCGCGCCAGCGAGCGCCGGCAGCGCGAGACCGCCGTCACCCTCCAGCGCTCCCTGCTGCCCCAGGAGCTCGAGGAACCCGACGACCTGCGCATCGCCGCCACCTACCACCCCGGCGGCACCGAGGCCGCCGTCGGCGGCGACTGGTACGACGTCATCACTCTGGGCGGCGGCCGCACCGCACTGGTCATCGGCGACGTCATGGGGCGAGGAGTGCGGGCGGCGGCGGTCATGGGACAGCTGCGCACGGCCGTACGGGCCTACGCGCGGCTCGACCTCCCGCCGCACGAAGTCCTCCAGCTCCTCGACGGCCTCGCCATGGAGATCGACGCCAACCAGATCGCCACCTGCACCTACGCCATCCACGACCCCAACGAGGGCCGCCTGGTGTACGCCTCCGCAGGCCACCTGCCCCTCCTGGTCCGCGATGAGAACGGCACCGTGCGGCGCGCCGACGAACCCACCGGCCCCCCGCTCGGCACGGGCGGCTGGATGCACGCCTCCGGCTCCGTCCCCCTCGGCCCCGGTTCCACCGCCGTGCTCTACACGGACGGCCTGGTCGAACGGAGGAACGAGGACCTCGACGAGGGCATCGCCGCCCTGGAGCGCGCCCTGGCCGGAGCCACCGGCAGCCCTCAGGTCGTCTGCGACCGCCTGGTCCGCTCGGCCGGTGTGACGCCGGACCACGACGACGACGTCGCCGTCCTGGTCCTCCAGCACCCCGCCCGGAAGGACGCCGAGAGCGAGCTCTTCCGCAACGCCGCACTGGAACTGCTCGGCGGAGTCGAAGCGGCGCCCCGCGCGCGTGCCTTCGCCTCGGGCGTGCTGACCAGCTGGCGTTTCCCCGCCGAACTGCACGACCTGGGAGTCCTGGCCGCCAGCGAACTCGTCGCCAATTCCCTCCAGCACGGCACACCCCCCATGCGCCTGCGGCTGCGCCGCACCGACCGCCGGCTGATCATCGAGGTCACCGACGGCGACGACCACCTGCCGAGGCGCCGCCGCGCGGAACCCGGGGACGAGTCCGGCCGGGGCATCGCCATCGTCGCCACGATCGCCTCCAGCTGGGGCAGCAGACGCACACCGGGTGGCGGCAAGGCCGTCTGGTGCGAGTTCCTCCTGCCGAAGCCGTCGAAGACACAGGGGGCGCAGCCCACGCGGTGGGCAGCCGGCTCCGGCCTGTAGAGCACGGCCGGAGCCGGTTCGCGGTACGGGTACGGGTACGGGTACGGCCAGGACGCCGGGGGCGCACGCCCCTCGCACGTCCCTCAGGCGTGCGCCGGAGCCTGCCCCGTCGCCGCGCCGCCCTGGGCCACCACACGGCTCCGTGCCGCCGAGGGGTGGTTCTGCACCTCCGTCAGCTGCCTGCCCAGCCGTACCGCCAGCACGGTGATGCCGAGCGAGAACAGCAGGAAGACCACGATGTACGGCGCGTGCAGCGAGGCACCCAGCGGACCGCCCACCGCCGGACCCACGGCCAGCGCGAGCTGCTTCACCAGGGCGAAGGCAGAGTTGTACTGACCGGCCATCCCGGCCGGCGCCAGATCGGCGACCAGCGGTGCCAGGGTCGGCGACAGCATCGCCTCCCCGAGCCCGAACAACGCGTACGTCGAGACGAAGGCGGCGGTCGCCATCGCCTGGCTCCCGTTGCCCAGCCCCGCGTACCCGGCCACGGCCCACGCCATGGCCCAGATCAGCCCGACGGACGCGATGACGCGCGACCGCTTGCGCCGCTCCACGAACCGCAGCACCGCGAACTGCGCGACCACGATCACCAGCGTGTTCGCGGCGAGTGCCGTCCCCAGCGCGGAGGTGGAGATCCCGGCGGCCTCGACGCCGTACGCGCTCAGGCCCGACTCGAACTGTCCGTAGCAGGCGAAGAACAGCACGAAGCCCAGCACGCACAGCTGCACCATGGCCCGGTTGCCCAGCAGCTGCTTCCATCCCGTCTTCGCCGACTGCTGCGGCGCGTCCGTGATGCGCGGCGAGTGTGGCATCCGCACGGTCGCCATCACCACGACGAGGAGGAGGAAGATCGCCGCCTCGAGGGAGAACAGGAGCGTGAAGGAGCCGGCTTTCGTCGCGTCCACGAGATGGCCGCCGATGAGACCGCCGACGCCGAGCCCGAGGTTCTGCAGGAAGAACTGCATGGCGAACGCCCGGGACCGGGTCTCCATGGTGGAGCAGTCCACGATCATCGTCGCGAGCGCCGGCTGCATCACGGCCTGCCCGGCCCCGAGCGCCGACGCCGACAGCAGCACCGCCGCCGCACTGCTCGACAGTCCCAGGGCGATCGCGCCGATCGCGGCCGTGACCAGCGCGGCGAGCAGCACCGGCAGCGGACCTCGCCGGACGATCGCCCGCCCGGCGAAGGGAAGCACGACCAGCGCCGCCACGGCGAAGACGGCGAGTACGAGACCCGCCGTCATGGCCCCCAGTCCTCGCACCTGCGCCACATAGACATACAGATACGGGACCGTGAAGCCCAGCCCGAACGCGCTGAGTGCGTTGCCCACGTGGATCCGGCGCATCGCTGCGCCCATCGCCCTGGTCACGTTCACCTCTCTCACTAGTTAGGTGTGAAGACTTCGAAGCTAAAGTTCGATGCTGAAGAGTACACAGTGAAGGACTTCAAGGCAAAGGCGAGGCGTGCCATACTGCGGGCATGGGCGACACGACCGGCCTCGGCGAGCCGACACTCGAAGAGCAGATCGCCGCGTACCAGCGCGAATTCCAGGACCTCGACCCCCAGGTCGAGAAGATCGTCAACGCGCTGTCCCGGCTGAACCGCCGGATGAACGTCGCCTACGGCCGTCAGACCGCCGAGCTCGGCATCACCAACGCCGACTGGGAGGTCCTCAAGGCCCTCGTCCTCTCCGGCGCCCCGTACCGCATGGGGCCGAGTGACCTCGCCAAGCGGCTGGGCCTGACCCCGGCCGCCATGACCCACCGGATCGACCGCATGGTCGCCGAGGGGCTGGTCACCCGGGAACGGGACGAGACCAACCGGGTCCGCGTGATCGTGGAGCTCACCCCGGCCGGCCGGGAGAAGTGGCAGGAGGTGATGCGCATGGCCACCGTGTTCGAGGCGGACCTCCTCCAGGACCTTGACCAGGAGGAACGGGCGCATCTGGGCGAGATCCTGACGCGGCTGCTGCGCAGGGTGGAGGAGGCCCAGCCTGACGCCGGCGGCCGCCTCACCGACCTGGACTGAAAGATCTTGAAGAACGTGGCCGGGGCCGGTTGACAGTCGTCATGCCGATCCGTAAGGTTCTTCGGGTTGCCACGGGACCGTAACGGTTCTGCGACAGCACCTTCCGCCGCAACAGCGGCACCCAACCTTCAGCACGACCTCCCAGTGGGACAATTTTGGCATGCCCGAAATTCGATTTCACAGCCCCGATTTGGGGAAAACGGAGAGAGCCGCTAAGGTTTGAGACGTCGGAACGGCCCAACGGCCGGGATGGCAAACCCCGCTGACCGGGGATCAGATCGAGAAAAAGATCTGATAGAGTCGGAAACACCGAAGGGAAGCGCCCGGAGGAAAGCCCGAGAGGGTGAGTACGAAGGAAGCGTCCGTTCCTTGAGAACTCAACAGCGTGCCAAAAGTCAACGCCAGATATGTTGATACCCCGTCTCCAGCTTCTGCTGGGGCGAGGTTCCTTTGAAAAAACACAGCGAGGACGCTGTGTGCGAGGGGACTATTCCTCCTCTCGCACCGCTCTCGTGGTGTTCATCCCGATTACGGGAAAACATTCACGGAGAGTTTGATCCTGGCTCAGGACGAACGCTGGCGGCGTGCTTAACACATGCAAGTCGAACGATGAACCACCTTCGGGTGGGGATTAGTGGCGAACGGGTGAGTAACACGTGGGTAATCTGCCCTGCACTTTGGGACAAGCCCTGGAAACGGGGTCTAATACCGGATACTGAACCGTCTGGGCATCCAGGCGGTTCGAAAGCTCCGGCGGTGCAGGATGAGCCCGCGGCCTATCAGCTTGTTGGTGAGGTAACGGCTCACCAAGGCGACGACGGGTAGCCGGCCTGAGAGGGCGACCGGCCACACTGGGACTGAGACACGGCCCAGACTCCTACGGGAGGCAGCAGTGGGGAATATTGCACAATGGGCGAAAGCCTGATGCAGCGACGCCGCGTGAGGGATGACGGCCTTCGGGTTGTAAACCTCTTTCAGCAGGGAAGAAGCGAAAGTGACGGTACCTGCAGAAGAAGCGCCGGCTAACTACGTGCCAGCAGCCGCGGTAATACGTAGGGCGCGAGCGTTGTCCGGAATTATTGGGCGTAAAGAGCTCGTAGGCGGCTTGTCGCGTCGGTTGTGAAAGCCCGGGGCTTAACCCCGGGTCTGCAGTCGATACGGGCAGGCTAGAGTTCGGTAGGGGAGATCGGAATTCCTGGTGTAGCGGTGAAATGCGCAGATATCAGGAGGAACACCGGTGGCGAAGGCGGATCTCTGGGCCGATACTGACGCTGAGGAGCGAAAGCGTGGGGAGCGAACAGGATTAGATACCCTGGTAGTCCACGCCGTAAACGGTGGGCACTAGGTGTGGGCGACATTCCACGTCGTCCGTGCCGCAGCTAACGCATTAAGTGCCCCGCCTGGGGAGTACGGCCGCAAGGCTAAAACTCAAAGGAATTGACGGGGGCCCGCACAAGCGGCGGAGCATGTGGCTTAATTCGACGCAACGCGAAGAACCTTACCAAGGCTTGACATACACCGGAAAGCATTAGAGATAGTGCCCCCCTTGTGGTCGGTGTACAGGTGGTGCATGGCTGTCGTCAGCTCGTGTCGTGAGATGTTGGGTTAAGTCCCGCAACGAGCGCAACCCTTGTCCCGTGTTGCCAGCAGGCCCTTGTGGTGCTGGGGACTCACGGGAGACCGCCGGGGTCAACTCGGAGGAAGGTGGGGACGACGTCAAGTCATCATGCCCCTTATGTCTTGGGCTGCACACGTGCTACAATGGCCGGTACAATGAGCTGCGATACCGCAAGGTGGAGCGAATCTCAAAAAGCCGGTCTCAGTTCGGATTGGGGTCTGCAACTCGACCCCATGAAGTCGGAGTCGCTAGTAATCGCAGATCAGCATTGCTGCGGTGAATACGTTCCCGGGCCTTGTACACACCGCCCGTCACGTCACGAAAGTCGGTAACACCCGAAGCCGGTGGCCCAACCCCTTGTGGGAGGGAGCTGTCGAAGGTGGGACTGGCGATTGGGACGAAGTCGTAACAAGGTAGCCGTACCGGAAGGTGCGGCTGGATCACCTCCTTTCTAAGGAGCACTTCTCACCAACTCCGGTTGGTCAGAGGCCAGTACATCGGCGAACGTCTGATGCTGGTTGCTCATGGGTGGAACGTTGACTACTCGGCACACTTGATCGTCTTCTGCTGCTAGTACTGCTCTTCGGAGCGTGGAACGTTGAGGGAAGCGGGGAGTGTGTCGGGCACGCTGTTGGGTGTCTGAGGGCACGGCCGCAGGGTCGTTCCTTCGGTGTCGGCCCCAGTGAACTCGAGCTTCTGGCTTGGGGTGATGGGTGGTTGGTCGTTGTTTGAGAACTGCACAGTGGACGCGAGCATCTGTGGCCAAGTTTTTAAGGGCGCACGGTGGATGCCTTGGCACCAGGAACCGATGAAGGACGTGGGAGGCCGCGATAGGCCCCGGGGAGTCGTCAACCAGGCTTTGATCCGGGGGTGTCCGAATGGGGAAACCCGGCAGTCGTCATGGGCTGTCACCCTTGCCTGAACACATAGGGCAAGTGGAGGGAACGCGGGGAAGTGAAACATCTCAGTACCCGCAGGAAGAGAAAACAACCGTGATTCCGGTAGTAGTGGCGAGCGAAACCGGATGAGGCCAAACCGTATGCGTGTGAGACCCGGCAGGGGTTGCGCATTCGGGGTTGTGGGATCTCTCTTTCATGGTCTGCCGGCCATGAGACGAGTCAGAAACCGTTGATGTAGGCGAAGGACATGCGAAAGGTCCGGCGTAGAGGGTAAGACCCCCGTAGTCGAAACGTCAGCGGCTCGTTTGAGAGACACCCAAGTAGCACGGGGCCCGAGAAATCCCGTGTGAATCTGGCGGGACCACCCGCTAAGCCTAAATATTCCCTGGTGACCGATAGCGGATAGTACCGTGAGGGAATGGTGAAAAGTACCCCGGGAGGGGAGTGAAATAGTACCTGAAACCGTGTGCCTACAAGCCGTGGGAGCGTCGCGTTGAGTGCTTGCACTCAACGTCGTGACTGCGTGCCTTTTGAAGAATGAGCCTGCGAGTTTGCGGTGTGTTGCGAGGTTAACCCGGGTGGGGTAGCCGTAGCGAAAGCGAGTCCGAAGAGGGCGATCTGAGTAGCACGCTCAAGACCCGAAGCGGAGTGATCTAGCCATGGGCAGGTTGAAGCGGAGGTAAGACTTCGTGGAGGACCGAACCCACCAGGGTTGAAAACCTGGGGGATGACCTGTGGTTAGGGGTGAAAGGCCAATCAAACTCCGTGATAGCTGGTTCTCCCCGAAATGCATTTAGGTGCAGCGTCGTGTGTTTCTTGCCGGAGGTAGAGCACTGGATAGGCGATGGGCCCTACCGGGTTACTGACCTTAGCCAAACTCCGAATGCCGGTAAGTGAGAGCGCGGCAGTGAGACTGTGGGGGATAAGCTCCATGGTCGAGAGGGAAACAGCCCAGAGCATCGACTAAGGCCCCTAAGCGTACGCTAAGTGGGAAAGGATGTGGAGTCGCAGAGACAACCAGGAGGTTGGCTTAGAAGCAGCCATCCTTGAAAGAGTGCGTAATAGCTCACTGGTCTAGTGATTCCGCGCCGACAATGTAGCGGGGCTCAAGCGTACCGCCGAAGTCGTGTCATTGCGATATGTACCCCCAACGGGGATCGTGATGGGTAGGGGAGCGTCGTCTGCCGGGTGAAGCAGCCGCGTAAGCGAGTTGTGGACGGTTGACGAGTGAGAATGCAGGCATGAGTAGCGATTCACACGTGAGAAACGTGTGCGCCGATTGACTAAGGGTTCCTGGGTCAAGCTGATCTGCCCAGGGTAAGTCGGGACCTAAGGCGAGGCCGACAGGCGTAGTCGATGGATAACCGGTTGATATTCCGGTACCCGCTGTGGAGCGTCAAACATCGAATCCAGTGATGCTAAGCCCGTGAAGCCGTCGGCTGAGTCTTCGGACGAGGTCGGAGTGGTGGAGCCGGTGACCCGAGCTGGTAGTAGGTGAGTGATGGGGTGACGCAGGAAGGTAGTCCATCCCGGGCGGTGGTTGTCCCGGGGTAAGGGTGTAGCCCGAGTGGTAGGTAAATCCGCCACTCATCGAGGGTGAGACCTGATGCCGAGCCGATTGTGGTGAAGTGGATGATCCTATGCTGTCGAGAAAAGCCTCTAGCGAGTTTCATGGCGGCCCGTACCCTAAACCGACTCAGGTGGTCAGGTAGAGAATACCGAGGCGTTCGGGTGAACTATGGTTAAGGAACTCGGCAAAATGCCCCCGTAACTTCGGGAGAAGGGGGGCCACACCTGGTGATCCGATTTACTCGGTGAGCTGGGGGTGGCCGCAGAGACCAGCGAGAAGCGACTGTTTACTAAAAACACAGGTCCGTGCGAAGCCGTAAGGCGATGTATACGGACTGACGCCTGCCCGGTGCTGGAACGTTAAGGGGACCGGTTAGCTCACTTTCGGGTGGGCGAAGCTGAGAACTTAAGCGCCAGTAAACGGCGGTGGTAACTATAACCATCCTAAGGTAGCGAAATTCCTTGTCGGGTAAGTTCCGACCTGCACGAATGGCGTAACGACTTCTCGACTGTCTCAACCATAGGCCCGGTGAAATTGCACTACGAGTAAAGATGCTCGTTTCGCGCAGCAGGACGGAAAGACCCCGGGACCTTTACTACAGTTTGATATTGGTGTTCGGTTCGGCTTGTGTAGGATAGCTGGGAGACTGTGAAGCCTGGACGCCAGTTCGGGTGGAGTCGTCGTTGAAATACCAGTCTGGTCGTGCTGGATGTCTAACCTGGGTCCGTGATCCGGATCAGGGACAGTGTCTGATGGGTAGTTTAACTGGGGCGGTTGCCTCCTAAAGAGTAACGGAGGCGCCCAAAGGTTCCCTCAGCCTGGTTGGCAATCAGGTGTTGAGTGTAAGTGCACAAGGGAGCTTGACTGTGAGACCGACGGGTCGAGCAGGGACGAAAGTCGGGACTAGTGATCCGGCGGTGGCTTGTGGAAGCGCCGTCGCTCAACGGATAAAAGGTACCCCGGGGATAACAGGCTGATCTTCCCCAAGAGTCCATATCGACGGGATGGTTTGGCACCTCGATGTCGGCTCGTCGCATCCTGGGGCTGGAGTCGGTCCCAAGGGTTGGGCTGTTCGCCCATTAAAGCGGTACGCGAGCTGGGTTTAGAACGTCGTGAGACAGTTCGGTCCCTATCCGCTGTGCGCGTAGGAGTCTTGAGAAGGGCTGTCCCTAGTACGAGAGGACCGGGACGGACGAACCTCTGGTGTGCCAGTTGTTCTGCCAAGGGCATGGCTGGTTGGCTACGTTCGGGAGGGATAACCGCTGAAAGCATCTAAGCGGGAAGCCTGCTTCGAGATGAGGACTCCCACCCACTTGATGGGGTAAGGCTCCCAGTAGACGACTGGGTTGATAGGCCGGATATGGAAGCACGGTAACGTGTGGAGTTGACCGGTACTAATAGGCCGAGGGCTTGTCCTCAGTTGCTCGCGTCCACTGTGTTGGTTCTGAAACCACGAACAACCCCATGCCATGGTCACGGCGTGGTGCTGGTTGTTGATTGTTTCATAGTGTTTCGGTGGTCATAGCGTAGGGGAAACGCCCGGTTACATTCCGAACCCGGAAGCTAAGCCTTACAGCGCCGATGGTACTGCAGGGGGGACCCTGTGGGAGAGTAGGACGCCGCCGAACAATTCTTGAGAGAGCCCCCGTGCCATTCGGCCCGGGGGCTTTCTGCGTTTCAGGACGGCTCCACCAGCTTGGTGTCGTACGCCAGGATCACCGCCTGGATACGGTCCCGCGAGCCCGTCTTCGCGAGGATCCGGCCCACGTGTGTCTTCACCGTGGACTCGGCCAGGTGGAGCCGGGCGGCGATCTCGGTGTTCGTCCAGCCCTTGCCGATGACCGTGAGGATCTCGCGTTCCCGTTCCGTCAGCGCGGACAGACGCGCGTCCGCAGGGGGCATGTCCCCCGTGTCGTTGTCGGGCGCCGGCAGACGGTGGGCGTAGGCGTCGAGGAGACGTCGGGTCAGGCTGGGAGCGACGACCGCGTCCCCGGACGCCACGGAGCGTACGCCGGAGAGGAGTTCCTCCGGCTGGGCGTCCTTGATGAGGAAGCCGGACGCTCCCGCGCGGAGGCCCGCGTGGGCGTATTCGTCCAGGTCGAAGGTCGTGAGGATGAGGACGCGGGTGCGGTCGCCGGCGGCGACGATGCGACGGGTCGCCTCGATGCCGTCCAGGCCGGGCATGCGGATGTCCATCAGCACCACGTCGGGGTGGAGTTCCGCCGTCATGCGGATCGCTTCGCTGCCGTTAGAGGCCTCGCCTACGACGGTCATGTCGTCCTGGCTCTCCAGGAGCATGCGGAAGCCGAAACGCTGGAGGGGCTGGTCGTCTGCGATGAGGACGGTGGTCACTGCGGGGTTTCCTCCGGAAGGTGCAGATGGACGCGCCAGCCCTGTTCCGGGCGCGGGCGTGGGCCGGCTTCAAGTGTGCCGCCGTACAGGGCCGTTCGCTCGCGCATTCCGGGGATGCCACGGCCGTCGGACGGCGTGGACGGCGTGGACGGGGGCCGGCCCCCACCGGTGTCGGTGACGGTGACCGTGACGGCGCCCCTGCCGCCGTGAACGAGGGCGATCTCCGCGCGGGTGTCGGGCCCTGCGTGCTTGAGGGTGTTGGTGAGGGCTTCCTGGACGACGCGGAAGACGGTGAGCTGGCGGCCGGGCGACAGGGTGGGCCGCCCCTCGACCGTGGTGTGGACGGGCAGGCCCGCGGTGCGGACGCCGTCGATGAGCTGGTCGAGGTCGGTGAGGCCGGGCTGGGGGGTGCGTGCGGCGGGGAGTGCGGTGTCGTCCTCGCGGAGGACGTCGAGGAGGCGGCGGAGCTCACCGAGCGCCTGGCGGCTGGTGGTGCCGATGGCGTCCAGGGCCTGGGCGGCGCGTTCCGGGGACTTGGTGGCCGCGTACTTGCCGCCGTCGGCCAGACCGGTGATGACGGACAGGTTGTGACCGATGATGTCGTGCATCTCGCGGGCGATGCGGGCGCGTTCGGCTGCGGTGGCGATGCGGGCCTGCTGGTCGCGTTCGATCTCCAGGCGGCGGGCCCGGTCCTCGAGGGCCTCCGTGTAGTTCTGGCGGGTGCGGACGGTGATGCCGATGAGGACGGCCACGCCGATGGACGTGACGTGCGAGCCGATCTGCTGGCTCCACGCGCCCTCGCCGAACCGGGCCGCCGAGACGCTCACCGGGACGAGCATCAGGGCCGGTGCCCACCACAGGTGGCGCAGGGGAAGCCGCAGGACGATGTGGAAGAGAACGACGAGCTGGAGCAGGACCACCTGGAGGGTGGCGCCGGACCAGGCGTTGACCACGGCGAACGGGGCCATGGCGAGCAGCACCGCCGCCGGGCGGGTGCGGCGCAGGAGGAGCGGGACGGACAGGCCGAGGCTCAGGACGAACAGGAGCACGTCCGGGGTGTCCGGGGCGTAGGTGACGGTGAGCCAGCCGCCGCCGGTGACGTCGATGAGGGCGGCGGTCACCCAGAAACCGGTGAAGGCCAGGTCCCACAGCAGCGGGTGGCGCCGGTCGAACTCGCGCACCCGCTGAGTGAGGCGCTGCATGTACTGGATGAGGGGTTCCGTCGTCCGTACCCCCGCCGGGTACTCCCGATCGTTCGTCACGCGGTCCATGGTGGCGGGTGCGTCCGTCGGGGAGAACGGCCGCGGGCCGTATTTCGGGTGAGGGAGGTGGTACCCCGGTACTACGGTGGCGGCCATGACTGCCATGCCCACCGACGACTGTGTGATCCGGCCGGTGCGCCCGGAGGAGTGGGCCGCGTCGCGGGAGCTGCGGCTCGTCGCGCTGCGGGACCCGGTCGCGCACATCGCGTACATGGACACCTACGAGGAGGCCGTGGCCCGGCCGGACTCCTGGTGGCAGGAGCGTACGGCGAACGGGGCGCAGCAGCTCATCGCCGAGACGGCGGACGGGAGCTGGGTCGCCAACGCGGCCGTGCTGATCGAGGAGGCCGGTTCGACGGACTGGACCGGGTCCGTCGTCGCGCGGCGGCAGGGGCACCTGGTGGGTGTGTACGTGGATCCCCGGTACCGGGGGAGCGGGCTGGCGAAGGCGCTGTTCCATACGGCCCTGGAGTGGGCCTGGGGGCAAGGGGCGGAGCGTGTGCGGCTGCTCGTGCACGCGGACAACGTGCGGGCGCTGGGGTCCTACCGCAAGGCGGGCTTCGTCGAGACCGGGGTGACCATGTCGCTGGGGGACGAGCCGGACGATCTGGAGCTGGAGCTCGCTGTGGAGCGGCCGGTGCCGGACCGGTAGTCCGGCACCGGGGTGCGCACGCAGGATCGCGAGTCGCTAGGCGGCAGCCCGCTGGTTCAGCCATGCGAGGATGGCCCGGTTCGTTTCTTCCGGCTTCTCCTGCTGGATCCAGTGGCCGCAGTCCAGGCTGACCACCTCCGCGTTCGGCACGAAGTCCGTCAGTCGTTCGGACCTCGCGATCACGTCGCGGTCGCCGTAGATCATGAGGGTGGGCTGGTGGATGATGGGGTCCACGTCCGCCAGCAGGCGCCAGTTGCGGTCCAGGTTCCGGTACCAGTTCACGCCGGGCGTGAATCCTGAGGATTCGAAGGCGGAGACGAGAACGGCCAGTTCGCTGTCGCTCATGACGGGATCACCGAGTGGCCTTTCCGCTCGGGCGAGCTCGATCAGCGCCATACCCGGCCGGGGCTCCCTGGGGGGCTCGTTCTTCCGGTACAGATTGCGAAGGAACCGGTGGGTGTTCTCCTCGAACACGGCGTCCGCGACGCCGGGCTGCCGATTGAAGTGGACGAAGTAGAAGTCGCCGCCGAGCATTTCTTCCATGGCCTCGATCCAGGGCTTCGCCCCGCGCTCCTGGTAGGGCAGGGCCAGGTTGATCACCTTGTTCACCCGGTTCGGATGCAGCAGGGCCAGTCCCCAGACGACGAACGCACCCCAGTCATGACCGACGAAGGTGGCGTCCTCGTATCCGTAGTGGTCGAGGAGCGCGACGAGGTCACCCGACAGGTGCGCGATGTCGTAGTCCGTCACTTCGGCCGGGCGGGACGAGTTGCCGTAGCCCCGCTGGTTCGGTGCGATGACGTGGTAGCCGGCTGCGGCCAGGGCGGGCATCTGGTGGCGCCAGGAGAAGGCGTGCTCCGGCCAGCCGTGGCAGAGCACGATGGGGTTTCCCGCGTTCTCCCGGCCTGCTTCGAAGACCTCGAGTTCCACACCCTTGACCGGAATGAGGGTGGGCTCGGGAAAATCTGCTGGATGGAACATGTGCCTTCTCTCTCTGCGGGTGTCCGCCGGTGGCCGACCTCCTCGGTGAGGTCGTGACGCCATCCTGCGGCCCGAAACCGGTCATCCCATGACCGGTTTGTGTGAGAGTTTGTCGGCATGCGAACCGACCGGCTGGTGGCCATCCTGCTGATGCTGCAGCGGCGTGAGCAGGTGACGGCGGCGGAGGTTTCCCGGGAGCTGGAGATCTCCGAGCGCACCGCCCGCCGCGATCTGGACGCCCTGGCCATGGCCGGGGTGCCCGTGTACTCCGTGCAGGGCCGAGGCGGCGGGTGGCGCCTCGTGGGCGGCGCCCGTACCGACCTGTCCGGGCTGACCGCCAGTGAGGCCCGCGCCCTGTTCCTGGCCGTCGGCCCGGCCTCGGCTGCGACGCCGGCCGTGAAAGCGGCTCTGCGCAAGCTCGTCCACGCGCTGCCGGAGCCCTTCCGGGTGCAGGCCGAGGCAGCGGCGTCGTCGCTGGTCGTGGACCCGCAGCAATGGGGGGCGAGCCGCGTCGAGCACCGGCCGCCCCGCTTCCTCGACGCACTCCAGGACGCGGTGATCCGCGGCGTCCAGGTGCGGCTCGGTTACGTCGACGGTCAAGGCGTCGACACCCTGCGGACCGTCCACCCGCTGGGCATCGTCGCCAAGGGGCCGGTGTGGTACCTCGTCTCCGACACCGGGACCGGACGGCGGACCTTCCGGATCGACCGCGTGTCGTCCGCCGACCCGACCGACGAGCCCGTGCGCCGGCCTGAGGACTTCGACCTTGCCGAGAGCTGGCGCGAGATCGCCGACGAGGTCGACCGCAGACGGACGCCGCTGGAGGTCCAGGCGGTATGCCCGCCCCACGGGATCGGAGTGCTCCGGATGGCGTTCGGCAGCCGGCTCGACGTGGGCGGGTCCACGGCCGACGGCCGCATCGAGGTCGGGATCCGCGGCCACAGCGAGTCCATGCTCGCCGGAGAGCTCGCCGGGCTGGTCGAATGGGTCGAGGTGACCGGCCCCGAGGGTGTCCGGGACCACCTGGCCTCGATCGGCAACGCGCTCGTCGAACGATACGGCTGACCGCCGGGGGAGACCTTCAGGGGCGGCCGGTCATGGTGTCGACGGGTCCGCCGGCCTGGCCCGCTGCGGGTGGAACGTCTCGTGCCGGGCCAGCATCGCGACGCACTCGGCGATCTTCCGGGTGCGCGTCTCGGCCCGCTTGACGGCGTTGACCCGGTGGACCAGGGTGTAGCGGTTGGTCTTGGTGAGGACCTCGAACATCGCCTGCGCCGCCGGGTCGGCGGCGATCGCGGCCAGCAGGTCGGCCGGCACCTCCGCCTCCGATGACGGCGCATAGGCGGCCGCCCACCGCCCGTCGGCCTTCGCGGCGTCCACCGCGGCGCGTCCGGCGTCCGTCATCAGGCCCGCCGCCTCCAGCCGGGCCACGTTGTCGACGTTGCGCCGGGACCAGATGCTGCGGGGCCGGCGCGGGGTGAACCGCCTCCAGGAACTCTCCTCGTCGCGCTTGCGGGCCTGCCCGTCGATCCAGCCGAAGCACAGTGCCTGGTCGACCGCCTGCTGCCAGGTCAGCGTGGTGACGGAGCCGCCCTTCCTGGTCAGGGCGAGCCACACGCCGGGAGAGGTGGTGTGCTGGTCCAGCAGCCACGCGCGCAGCGCCGCGCCGTCAGCGACGATCAGCTCGTCCAGCTCGGTTCCGGTCACCATCGCAGGTTAGTGCCCGGGGGAAGGCGGCGGGCCCGCCGGGTCAGACCGGCAGTTCGTCGTGCGGCCAGCGGGCTCTGCCCTGTTCGCGGGAGCGGAGCAGGGCGAGCGTGGGCAGGCCGCGGTCCGTGCCGGTGGCCAGGAGTTCCGGGAGCTGGGGGAGCGGGGCCACGGCGGCCACGTCGTCCAGGACGAGGGTGAGTGGTGGGTCGAGCCGACCGGAGGATGACCGTTCGGCCATGCGCCGGCCGTGCTCGACCACGTGTGAGGCGAGCGCCGTCAGCAGGGGCATCGCGCCCGGGCTGGTGCGGGGATCCTCGATGGATTCGCCCACAACATAAAGCGTGCCCCCTTCGTCGACGAAGGAATCCAAGGCGAGGGCATCATTTCGGTGGGGAGTGCAGGCCTCGCGGACGTTGACCGTGGAGAGGGCGGACAGGGCCCGCGTCGTGAGCTGCTGGGCCATGTCGCGGCGTTCGGGGTGGGCGGTGAGGGCCGCTTCGAGTTCGCCGGCGGAGCCGGGGGCGGCCTTGGGGCTGGTGCGGAGGATGCGGACGGCCTCGTGCACCTGGAGGCCCTGCGCCCAGCGGTGGACGTGGCGGACGGTGCGGCCGTCGACGGCGGCGGCGTGGACGTAGCTGCGGAGCAGTGTCTCGGCAGTGTCGCTGACCGCCTGGTCGAGGCGGGAGGAGGGGCGGACGGGGGCGAGGAGCGCGGCCGCGCGGGCGGCGGCCGTCTGCTTGTCCTCGCAGCCGGCCGTGGGGGCCCAGTGCAGGCGTGCGGGGGTGTCGCAGAGGTGGGTGGGGTCGTAGAGGTGGGTGGGGCCGAGCTTGGCGCGGGCGTCCTTGGTGTCGTGCCAGAGGGTGGGGTTGGAGGTGATGACCAGCGCCGGGCCGGCGGCGTCCCGTATGGCCTGGGTGGCCGTGGTGTGGCGGGTGGCCGGGGGGCCGTAGCGGAGGCCGGCGCCTTCGGTGCGGGGGGTGTGCCACGCGTCCGTCGGCGCGCCGGTGAGCGGTGCTTCCTGCGGCGCGGGTGACGGCTCGGGTGCCGGTACCGGCTCCGGGGTCTTCTGTTCCAGCCGGTCGGGTTCCCTGGGGGTCGGTACCTCGTGCGGGGGCGCGGGGGCCGGCTGGGGCTCGGGGGCGGGGTCGTGCGCGGGCGCACGGCGCCGGGCGGGGCCGGAACGGGGGGTTCCCGCCGCCCGCGCGGCGCGCCGTCTCTCCCGTACGGCTCTCCAGCGGGCCAGCGTGCCGACGACGAACACCGTGAGGACGGCGAGGATCATCAGCTGGCTGATGAACAGGCCCCAGAAGAGGCCGTACCCGGAGAGGTCGGCCTCCGGCGCGTCGGGCCAGGCGGCGGGCAGGTCCTGCGGTGCGGTGATCAGGTGGCGCAAGGCCACGGGGGTGCGGGTGAAGGTGACGCCGGACGGCCAGTGGCCGTGGGCGAGGAGGCCCGCGAGGCCCGTGGCCGTCCACACCATCGCGGTCAGGCCGATCAGGAAGGCGAGGATGCCGATCAGCAGCCCGTCGGGGATACCGCCCTGGCCGGTCCGGCCCTGTGCACGGTGATCGTCCGGTCTCACGCGTTTCCCCCTACGCCACCGTCGATTCGGAGTCGCCGATGTGCTGTTCCACGAAGGCGGCCGCCCGCTCCTCCGCCTCGAGTTCGGCGGCGCGCAGGGCGTCGTCGGTGAGGTCGACCGAGGACTCGGTCATGGCGCGGTCGGTGAAGACCAGCGGGCGTTCGGTCTCCGTGACCAGGTGTTTGACCACCTGGACATTGCCGTTGACGTCCCAGACCGCGATGCCGGGGGTGAGCGTCGGGATGATCTCCACGGCCCACCGGGGCAGGCCGAGCACCCGGCCGGTCGCCCTCGCCTCGTCCGCCTTCTGGGCGTAGACGGTCCGGGTCGAGGCCATCTTCAGGATGGCCGCGGCTTCCTTCGCCGCCGCCCCGTCCACCACGTCGGACAGGTGGTGGACGACCGCGACGAAGGACAGGCCGAGCCGCCGGCCGAACTTCAGCAGCCGCTGGAACAGCTGGGCGACGAACGGGCTGTTGATGATGTGCCAGGCCTCCTCGACCAGGAAGATGCGCTTCTTCCGGTCGGGGCGGATCCAGGTGTGCTCCAGCCAGACGCCGACGATCGCCATGAGGATCGGCATGGCGATGGAGTTGCGGTCGATGTGGGACAGGTCGAAGACGGTGAGCGGGGCGTCGAGGTCGATGCCGACCGTGGTCGGGCCGTCGAACATGCCGCGCAGGTCACCGTCGACGAGGCGGTCGAGGACCAGGGCGACGTCCAGGCCCCACGCCCGTACGTCGTCTATGGCGACGTTCATCGCCTCGGCGGACTCGGGTTCGGGGTGGCGCAGGCGCTCGACGATGTCCGAGAGCACCGGCTGGCGTTCGACGATGGACTCGTTGACGTAGGCGTGCGCGACTTTGAGGGCGAAGCCGGCGCGCTCGTCCAGGCCGTGGCCCATCGCGACCTCGATGATCGTCCTCAGCAGGGCGAGCTGGCCGGTGGTGGTGATCGACGGGTCGAGGGGGTTGAGCCGGATGCCGTGGTCGAGGGCGGCCGTCGGGTCGAGGCGGATGGGAGTGATCCCCAGCTCCTGCGCGATGAGGTTCCACTCGCCGACGCCGTCCTCGCCCTGCGCGTCCAGGACGACGACCTGGCGGTCGCGGAAGCGCAGCTGGCGCAGGACGTAGGTCTTCTCCAGGGCCGACTTGCCGTTGCCGGACTCGCCGAGGACCAGCCAGTGCGGTGCGGGCAGCTGCTGGCCGTAGAGCTGGAAGGGGTCGTAGATGTAGCCCTTGCCGGAGTAGACCTCGCGGCCGATGATGACGCCGGAGTCGCCGAGGCCGGGGGCGGCGGTGGGCAGGTAGACCGCCTGTGCCTGTCCCGTGGACGTGCGCACCGGCAGCCGTGTGGTCTCGACCTTCCCGAACAGGAAGGACGTGAAGGCGTCGGTGACGACGGACAGCGGATCCCGCATGGCGGCTCAGCCCCTACCTTCGAATGCCGGTGGCGAACGGGAGTGTGTTCACGAACGCGCGGTGGTGCTCGCGGTCGCACCACTCCAGCTTCAGGTACGACTTTCCGGCCGACGCCCGTATGGTCCGCTTGTCGCGGGCCAGGGCCTCGGGTGTGCGGGAGGAGACGGTGATGTAGCCGACCAGGTTGACTCCCGCGGCGCCGCTGGCGAGGTCCTCGCCGCGCTGGTCGAGGCGGCTGTGCGCGGCGATGTCGCGCGGGTCGACGGTGCGGTTCATCTTGGCGGCGCGGGACGCCTCCGCCTCGTCGTTGGTCTTCTCGGTCAGCATGCGCTCGATGGCGACCTCGGTGGGTTCGAGGTCCATGGTGACGGCGACCGTGCGGATCACGTCCGGGGTGTGGACGAGGAGCGGGGCGAGGAAGTTGACGCCCACGGGGGTCATCGGCCACTCCTTGATCCAGGCGGTGGCGTGGCACCAGGGGGCGCGGGTGGCGGACTCGCGGGTCTTGGCCTGGAGGTAGGTGGGCTCGGTGGCGTCCAGCTCGGCCGGCCAGGCGTTGCGCTGGGTCATCGCCTGGATGTGGTCGATGGGGTGGTCCGGGTCGTACATGGAGTGGACCAGCGAGGACAGTCTGCTCTGGCCGAGCGGCTGCCGTACGCGGATGTCGGCCTCCTGGAGCCGGGAGCAGATGTCGGTCAGCTCGCGGGCCATGACGACGGCGAGCCCGGCGTCCCGGTCGGCCTTGCCGCCGCCCTGGCCGCGCATCGCGCGGGCCATGGTGTTGGCCTCGGCGGCCAGGTCGCGGGTGTAGTGCATGCAGGCGACGAGGTAGGCGCGGTGCTGCTCGCTGCTGGTCGACACCATGGACTGCAGCTGGTCGTAGGACTGCTGGAGCCAGGGCGGCGACTTGTCGTCGCCGCGGACGGTGACGTCCTTGGCGTGGGCGTCGGGGTCGGCGGGCAGGGTGCGGGCCAGCATCTGGAGGCGGGTCACGAAGCCGTCGCCGTTGGCGACGTGCTTGAGCAGCGTGCCGAAGCGGTCGACGAGGGCTTCCTGGTCTTCGGAGTCGCGCAGGCCGACGCCCGGCCCCTCGATCTCGATCGCGGCGGTGACGGTCTTGCGGTCCGCGTGCAGCAGTACGGCGATCTCGTCGGGGCCGAAGGGGGCGGCGAGCCAGGTGATCCTGCCGATGCCCGGGGGGGTGCCGATCTCCACCTCGCGGCCGTCCAGTCGGGTGCCGGCCTCGACGGCACCGGAGCGGTAGGTGGCGCTGCGGCGGACGGTGCGCTTGTAGCTGCGGTTGATCTCGAACCACTTGTAGAAGGTGCGGCCCCGGTAGGGCACGTACACCGCGGCCAGCGCCAGCATGGGCAGGCCGGCGAGCAGCACGATCCGTACGGACAGGACGGGGACGAGAAGCCCGCACATCATGCCGAGGAACGCGCCGAGGACGATCAGCGCGATCTCTCCGGTCTCGCGATTGCGGCCGACGATCGCGTTCGGCCGGGCGCGGCCGATGAGATACGTACGGCGGGGCGTGACCGGATGGGACAGATGGGACTCGGTCGTCAACGCCCTTCACCTCCCGTGCGGTTGCTGCTGTCGCGGTTGTTGCTGGCGTGGGGGGTGTTCACCGGGCTGCCCGAGCGGGGTGCGGGGGTGGCGGAGGAGCTGCCTCCGCCGCCGTTCGACGGGCGTGAGCTGTGCGCGGCGACTCCGCCGGAGGCGGGGTTGGAGGGGCGCGGGCCGGAGGACTGGCCGCCGCCGTTGTTGTCGGCGCGGCTGCTGTGGGTCTTGATGCCCTGGGCGACCAGGGTCGCCGGGGAGCTGATGACGGCGGCGGCCTTGCCTTCGGCGCTCTGCATGATGCGGTTGTTGCGGGAGCCGGCGATCTCGTCGCCGAAGCCGGGGACGAAGCGGTAGATCATGGCGGAGGCGAAGATGGCGAGCAGGATGATCGCCAGTCCGGAGACGACGGCGGAGAAGGCGTCGGGTCCGTCGTCGGCGGACAGGGCCCCGGCGAGGCCGAGGACGATCACGATGACGGGCTTGACCAGGATCACCGCGATCATGATGCCCGCCCAGCGGCGCACGTGGCCCCACAGGTTCTTGTCGACGAGGCCGGCGTAGACGACGGTGCCGAGGAGGGCGCCGACGTAGAGCAGGGCGGCGCGGATGATGAGCTCCAGCCAGAGGACGCCGGCGGCGAGGATGGAGACGAGGGAGACGACGATCAGCATGATCGGTCCGCCGCCGATGTCGTCGCCCTTCTCGAGCGCGCCGGAGAACGTGCCGAAGAACGTGTCCGTCTGATCGCCGGTCGCGTTCGCGAGGACGTCGGTGACGCCGTCGGTCGCGGAGACGACGGTGTAGAGGACCAGGGGGGTGAAGGCGGAGGCGAGGACGGTGAGCCAGAGGAAGCCGATCGCCTCGGAGAGGGCGGTGGTGAGGGGGACGCCCCGCACCGCGCGCTTGGCGACCGCGAGCAGCCACAGGAGCAGGGTGAGGATCGTCGACGCGGCGAACACGACGGCGTACTGCTGGAGGAACGTGTCGTTGGTGAAGTCGACGTCCGCGGTCGCCTCCACGGCGGCGCTGAGCTGGTCGACGGTCCAGGCGGCGGCGTCGGCGCAGCCCTTGGCGAGGGAGGCGAGGGGGTCGAGGGTGGTGGTGGGGTCGTCGAGCGTGCCGGCACCGTCGGCTCCGCTGCCCTGGCCCTCTTCGCAGTAGTCCTTGGCGGGGCCGTCGATCAGCTCGCAGGGGTCGTTGCTGCCCGTCGGGGTCGGCGACGGTGTGGGAGCGGCGACGGCCCGCGTGGCGAACAGGACGGCTGTCGTCTGGACGGCCGCGAGGGCACCCGTCAGGCTCAGCAGGCGGCGGTCAGCGGGCATACGTCAACCCTCCGTACTCCTGGACGGCCTGGGCCATCTCCTCGGCGCTGGAGGCCCGCTCGTCGCCGGGAACCGGTGCCGGGCCGTCCTTCTGAGAGCGGGTCACGATCTTCCAGTCGTCGTCGGCCCACCGGAGCTGCATGGTGATGGTGAACCAGCTGCTGGTGACCGGATTGGTGGAGGTTTCGCCCGCGAGCCCCAGCAGGCCACCGCACCAGACCTCGACCGTGGCGGTGTCGGCGGAGGACTCGGTGACCTTGGTGCCGAGCGGGCTGGTGCGGGAGACGAAGGTGAAGCCCTTCGGGGTGGTGCCGTCCTCGTTCAGGCCCACGTTCTTGTTGAACTCCGGTGTGTACGCCTGGTTCAGGGTGGCCTGGAAGTCCGCGACCCGGTCGGGGACGATGATCGTCTGCAGGATCGCGTCGCGCCGCTCCTTGTCGAACATCTCGGCGGACCCCAGCGCCACCGCGTAGTTCGCCGCCGCGCTCTGTGCCCCTTGGCGGTCGTGGGCGAAGCCGGACGGGATGCCCGCCGTCTTCGTGCCCACCGGCTTCTGCCCCGAAGGGGCGGTCGCCGCCGCCTTGGGGGAGTCCCCGGAGCCCTCCTCCGCGTCGGAATCGTCGCCTCCACGGTTCGCGAAGGCGATCGCGGCGATGAGGAGCACCACCACGCCGACCACCGTGACGAGGCTGCGCGACGACGAACGGCCGCCTCTGCGCGCGCCGCCGTACGGGTCGCTGCCTCCTTCGGGCAGGCGGGTGCGGGTCCGGCCCGTGTCGTCTCCGAGACTCATGCCGCGTACGCCCCCTCAGCGTCGTGCGGGTACACCTCGTACTCCGGGTACTCCACGTACGACGGTAGCCGGGCCGGCTGCCGTTCGGGCGCGGTGTGGTGACTGGACATCAGGGAAACGCAACCTCAGCCGGTGGGCACGACGGGCGGGTGGGATGGAGGGGGAGCCGGGCGTGCCCGGTCGGACCGATGGTGCGGAACCTATACGGCCATGCCGTACACGATGGTGAACAGTGTGCCGAGTGAACCGATGATGAAGACGCCCGTCAGGCCCGCGATGATGAGGCCCTTGCCCTGTTCGGCACTGAACGTGTCCCTCAACGCGGTGGCGCCGATGCGCTGTTTGGCCGCCCCCCAGATGGCGATGGCCAGGCAGATGAGGATGGCGACCGCCATGACCACTTCGATCATGATCTTGGCCTCGTTGCCCAGGCTGCCGAAGGGGCCCCAGTCCGGGGCGATTCCCCCGATGATGGTGTTGATGTCTCCCTCGTCGGCCGCGAAGAACATGTAAGTCACCGCCCCCGTATGGGTAGTTCCGCGTCCCCTGCGGTGTGCAGAGGTCAGGCCTCATTGTCGCCGACGATGCCGCTGTCGTATGTCGACTTGGCGTCATCTGTTGGCGGGTTTCGTACGAATAGCTTGCCACCGGCGCGCGCCGGACCCCGGCAGGGGCGCGCACCGGTGGGCGAAGAGATGGGTGAAGAGTCGTATCGTCACTCTGTGTATCACGCTGGGTAATGGTGAGCAACAAGCTGTGAGCGTGACCCGGGTCGCGTGGCGGCCGGAGGGGACAGGCGGGGCCGCGGCTCTCACCTGAAAGCGTGAGCGGGCTGCGGGGTCGGGGGGCTGTCGCACGTGAGTCGGCCTTGTTGGGCCGGTTTGCGGCGAGTTCGGGGCGCTTGGCCTGGGTGCTCGTCTTGCGGTCCGCGTGCAGCAGTACGGCGATCTCGTCGGGGCCGAAGGGGGCGGCGAGCCAGGTGATCCTGCCGATGCCCGGGGGCGTGCCGATCTCCACCTCGCGGCCGTCCAGGCGGGTGCCGGCCTCGACGGCGCCGGAGCGGTAGGTGGCGCCGCGGCGCACGGTGCGCTTGTAGCTGCGGTTGATCTCGAACCACTTGTAGAAGGTGCGGCCCCGGTAGGGCACGTACACCGCGGCCAGCGCCAGCATGGGCAGGCCGGCGAGCAGCACGATCCGTACGGACAGGACGCGCGCGTGGGACGCGAGCTGGGCCTCGCGCACCGGACGGTGCAGCGCAGGGTGCACGCGCTGATGGTGCGGCTGAACGTCAACGGGCGGTTCGCGCTGAGGGCCCGCGCGCAGGAACTGGGCTGGACCGACATGCGCGCCACCGCTCCCCGGTCCGGCCGGCCCGCCGCCGGTGCCTTCGGGAACAGAGTGGCGGATGCCGCGTAACCGCGTCCGGGTCACCGTGGGGGTCTGCGCGTCGGCCGTGGTCCTGACCGTGGCGGGCCTCGCCTCCACCGCCTACGTCAAGTCCCCGCAGCAGGTCGCCGCCGAGGCGGGCCCGCCCGCACCGGACGTGCTGACCGCGCCCGTGGAGCGCCGGGTGCTGACGGACACCGTGGTGATCAGGGGCACGGTGGAGGCCGGCCGTACGATCGCCGTCTCCTCGCCGGGGCCCTCCGGCAAGGAGTCCGTATCCCCGGTCGTGACCAAGGTGATGGCCGCTCAGGGCGACTCCGTCGAGCCCGCCACCGCACTCGTCGAGATCTCCGGCCGGCCGCTGTTCGCCCTCAAGGGGGCCCTCCCCGTCTACCGGGACCTGCGGCCCGGCGCCCACGGCGACGACGTCCGGCAGTTGCAGACGGCCCTGCGCAAGCGGGGCTTCCCGTCGGCGGGGACACGCCCGGCACCTTCGGCCCGGGCACCAAGGAGGCGGTACGGAAGCCGTACGCGGCCCTCGGCTACGACCCCGTGCCCGCCGACCCGGAGGGGCGCAGCGGCTGAAGGAGGCCGAACGCGCGGTCCGGGACATGGAACGCGCCTGGCAGGACGCCGAACCGGGCACGGACCGGGACCGCGCGGCCGAGGACCTGGCCGAGGCCAGGGAGGAACGGGCCGGGGCGCGGGCCGCGGACGGGCCGATGGTGCCCGGGGCGGCCCCGTGCGGGGGGAGAGGGCGCGGATGCTCATCTCCACCCGGCTGGGGGCCGCCACGCAGGTGGCCCACAACGCCGCCACCGCGCTCGACCCCGCCCATCCCGAACGCTTCAAGGTGGTACGGCCCCCCGACCCCCGCACCCTGCGCGGCGGAGTCGGCGGCGACCTCGACCGGCTGTTCCTGCTGCTCGCCGGCATCTGCCTGGTGATCGGCACCGTCGGCATCGCCAACACCACCCTCGTGGCGGTGCTGGAGCGCACGGGCGAGACAGGGCTGAGACGGGCGCTGGGGGCACGGGCCCGGCACATCACCGCCCAGTTCCTCACGGAGTCGGCGGCGTTGGGTCTGGTCGGCGGGCTGGTCGGCACGAGCCTCGGCACCCTGGTGGTCGTCGGGGTGGCCGTACTGCGGGACTGGACCGCGGTCATCCATCCGCTCACCGTCGTCGCCGCCCCCGCCATCGGACTGGCCACCGGACTGCTGGCGGGCATCCACCCCGCCTGGAAGGCGTCCCGCATCCCTCCGGTGGAGGCGCTCCGCCGCTGACGGAACCCCCCAAGAGCGCGTCCCGCCTCTACACTGACGTGCGGCGGTGGACTGCCGGACGGTGAGGGGTGGTTGACGGTGCGTAAGGTGTGGGTCGGCGTGACCCTTGCCGTCGGTTCCGCGCTCGCCTTCGTGATGCTGCTCGTCGTCGGGGTCTACGTCGTCGCCGGGAACCTCGCCGGCGGGGTGGCCGGCGGGGCCACCAAGACCCTGGCCAAGGGCAGCGTGCCGGCCGCCTACCAGCAGCTCGTCTCGACGTGGGGGAACCTCTGCCCCGCCATCAACCCCGCCCTGCTCGCCGCGCAGCTCTACCAGGAGAGCGGGTTCAACCCGCGGGCGCAGAGCCACGCCGCGGCCCAGGGCATCGCCCAGTTCATTCCCGGCACCTGGGCGACGCACGGCATCGACGGCGACGGCGACGGCGACCGTGACGTATGGGACCCGAAGGACGCGATCCCGTCGGCGGCGAAGTACGACTGCACCCTCGCCTCCTATGTGAAGGACGTCGGCGGAAATCTGACCGAAAACATGCTCGCCTCGTACAACGCCGGGGCGTACGCGGTGATCAAGTACGGGGGCGTGCCGCCGTACAAGGAGACGCAGAACTACGTCAAGCGCATCCGCGCCCTGGAGAAGAGCTTCGCCGCGCCGGTGGGGCGGGTCGACCCGTCGGAGCAGGCCGCCGGGGCGATCGGGTACGCGCAGAAGAAACTCGGCACCCCGTATCTGTGGGGCGGCAACGGCACCGCTGAGCAGGGCGGACGTTTCGACTGCTCGGGGTTGACGAAGGCGGCGTACGAGAGCGTGGGGATCACGCTGCCGCGCGTGGCGAACGACCAGTACAACGCGGGGCCGCATCCGAAGCGGGACGAACTGCTCCCGGGCGATCTGGTGTTCTTCTCGGACGACCTCACCAATTCACGGGCCATCCGGCATGTGGGCAT
The DNA here is from genome assembly GCF_984686075.1 of Streptomyces speibonae. Classification (NCBI taxonomy): domain Bacteria; kingdom Bacillati; phylum Actinomycetota; class Actinomycetes; order Kitasatosporales; family Streptomycetaceae; genus Streptomyces; species Streptomyces speibonae. The sequence continues at coordinate 4,389,228 of NZ_OZ480260.1, forward strand.
TTATGTCGGCGGTGGGTACATGATCGACGCGCCCCGGCCGGGTGCCGTGATCCGTTTCGACCCGATCGACACTCCTGACTACTTTGGTGCCACCCGTGTCACCGAAGATGGCGCGAAAGCATTGCCCACGAAGGCGTAGCGGAGCGTTAACCCTCCCCCTGAGCTGCGGAGACGCGTCTCTCTTCGATAACGTCTGCGTGATCATTCGGTGGAGCGTGGAACGTATTCACGGGGGCCGTGCGTTCCTGTTGTCGTAACCGAGCGGACGAGTGGATCTGCAAACCACGGGGGTGGTGGCAGGAACGGCGTGCACTCGCGCGCCGAGAGAGATGACGAAGGGGCCGCAGCACCATGGCTGGACTCGCCGATTCCGGGTCGAACCCCGACGTCGACCTGCTGTACGACATCAACGGCCTCGCCAAGCAGGCACCGCCGTGGTTCGACCGGCTCATGGAGTACGTGGGCGAGTACGGCCTGCTGTTCGCCCTGCTGGGTCTGCTCACGTGGTGCTGGTGGGGCGTCAGGAAGCGGGGCGGCGAGGACGCGGCCCCGACCGTGGCGGCCCTGGTGTGGGCCCCGCTCGCGGCCGGAATCGCCGTGCTGGTCAATGTGCCGATCCGGGGATTCGTGGAGCGGCCACGGCCGTTCAACGACCACGAGGGACTGGAAGTCCTCGTCCACGGCAAGGACGACTACTCGTTCGTCAGCGATCACGCCACGCTCTGCATGGCACTGGCGGTGGGACTGTTCCTGGCGAACCGCCGGCTCGGGATCATCGGCCTGGTGCTGGGACTGCTCGGCGGGTTCATCCGCGTCTACATGGGCGTGCACTACCCGACCGACGTGGTGGGCGGGCTCGCGCTCGGTACCGCGGTCGCGCTGCTGCTGTCGCCGCTGGCCATGGCGCTGCTGACCCCGCTGATGCGGGCGATCGAGCGGTCGCCGCGCGGCGGATGGCTGATCGCGTCCCGGAAGCGGCAGGACGGCGAGCGGGGGCGGCCGGCCTCCGGCGCGCGGTACGGAACGCAGGGAACCGGCTCGGATCCGGACGAGCGGGATCTGGCCGCCTGAGCGGACGGGACCGTGTGACGTCGTCCCGGATCCTCACAGGCCCTGTGGACAGGTGAAGACGCGGTCCGGGTCGTACCGCCGCTTCAGCCGGGCCGGCGCGGGGCCGCGTCGCCGTAGTGGGCGCGGCGCCAGTCGGTGAGGTCCGGGTCCGCGTAGTTCTGGTGGGCCGCTCCGGACGCGTGCGGGCGCATGGCCCGGTGAGTCTCCGTCAGCCACGACCGGGCGGCGGCACCGGAGGCGCCGCGCGCGGCACCGATCCGGCCGGGCAGCGTGTCGATCCCGGCCGGGTCGAGCGGACGGTCGAAGAAGTCCGAGCACGCCGCGTACGTTTCACGGTCCAGGGCGCCCTCGGGGGAGCGGCCGGGCGTCGTGCCGGCGGCGGCCGTGCCGGTGAGGAAGGTGCGGCGGTTCATGTGAGCCTCCCTTGGTGGAGGGCTGGGCGGGGGTGGTGCGCGGCCCGGCGTCGGCGGGGTGCCGCGTCGTGTCACTCGGGGGTGTGGTTCTTGGCGTCCTTGCGCGCCTGGCTTCTGGCCCTTCTGGCCGGGCCACGCCAGCCGCAGGTGCAGCGGGCCAGGCAGAAGGGCCCCTGTTCGGTGGTGGTGGTGACGTGTCGGCCCGGCGGCGGCTCCTCGTCCTGTTCTGGCACGCCGACCACCGTAGCGCCCGGCGTGTCGGCGTGACGGGGCCACATACCGGTCGTTAACCCCGGCGACAGGCGGCCCGTGTCGGACGGAGCGGGGGTAGGCAGGCATGGCTCGACGGCAGCAGCACTGGCGGATGCGCGGCGTGGTGGCCGGTGTCGGGGTCGTGTGCTGTCTGGGCCTCGGGGCGGCCGGGTGCGCGCGCAGCGACGCCGTGACCCGGGGGGCGCCCGCCGGGGATCCGGTGGAGGTGCTGCGGGAAGCCGCCGAGGCGCTGGTGCAGGCGGGCAGTTCCAAGGCGCGTACGTCCCTCGAGATGGCCACCGGCGGCACCCGGGTCACCATCCGGGGCCAGGGGGTCTACGACTACCGGAAGCGGCTCGGCCGGCTGAAGGTGCTGCTGCCGCAGGATCCCGCGGGGGAGACGGTCCGCCGGCCCATCACCGAACTGCTCGCCCCCGGAGCGCTGTTCATGAAGAACCGGGGAGCCGGCGTGCCCGCCGACAAGTGGGTGCGGGTGGACACGGGCACGCTGTCCGACGGCAACCTCGTCACCGGCGGGGCCACCGATCCGTTCGCCGCCGCCGAGGTGCTGCGCGGGACGCGTTCGGCGAAGTTCGTCGGGCGGACCGAGGTCGCGGGGGCGAAGGTGCGCCACTACCGGGGGACCGCCGATCTGGAGCAGGCCTCGCGGTCGGCGACGGAGGCGAACCGGGGGCCGCTGGGCGCGGCGGCGAAAGGGTTCGCCACCGCGCGCGTGCCGTTCGACGTCTACCTCGACGACGAGGGGCGGATCCGCAAGGTCCGTCACCGGTTCAGTTTCGTCAACGGCCGGCAGGACGAGCCCGTCGCGGTCGCCTCGACGACGCTGCTGTACGACTTCGGGACCCCGGCCGACGTACGGCTGCCCGAGGGCGAGGACATCTACGCCGGCCGGATCGCCGCGGAATGAACCCGGGGCCGGTCCGTACGGGCCGGATGTGACCGGCGTGAACTAGCCCTTCCGTGCCATGCGCGGTGCGTAGGCCGCTCCCTACTCTAGGAAGTCGGTGACGACGGAGATGGGGTGAGGCGCGTGACTCCGCTCAGGGGCGGGACGGTCCAGGACCACGTGGCGCTCGCCGAGATCGAGCTCTGCGGTGAGCTGATCATCGCCGCCTCCGCCGCCGAGGACCGGCTCAGTCTGGAGAGCATCGACGAGGTGCTGCGGGTGGCCGAGGCACGGGCGGAGTCCGCCGGTCCCCCGTCCTAGCCGGCCAGCAGGGCGACCGCGGTAGCGGCGACTGAGCCGTCCGCGCCGGACGGCCGCACCGTCGGTCCGGCACCCTAGTGCCCCGACAGGCAACGTTCGCCCCGTCGCGATGCCCGGCACGCACTCTCGCCGCACCGGCCGAAAGCCCAAGTACGTCCAGTACGAGGACTTCCGGCCGGCACGCCGAGAGCACGCACCGGACGCCGCTCCTTGACGGGCAAACGTTGCCTGCCGCGGCACTAGGTGCGCAGCATGCGGGCGATGGCCTGGGTCGCCTCCTTGACCTTCGCGTCGATCTCGTCGCCGCCCTTGACGGCCGCGTCCGCGACACAGTGGCGCAGGTGCTCCTCCAGCAGTTGCAGGGCGAACGACTGCAGGGCCTTGGTGGAGGCGGACACCTGGGTGAGTATGTCGATGCAGTACACGTCCTCGTCGACCATGCGCTGCAGCCCGCGGATCTGCCCCTCGATGCGGCGCAGGCGTTTGAGGTGCTCCTGTTTCTGCTTGTGGTAGCCGTGCACCCCCCGGTCGTGATCGGTCACGATCTCCGGGGAGGAGGGCGCGTCCGCGCCGGTTTCGGTGGTCGTCATCGCGTCCTCCTGTGATGATGATGGCCGACATATACCCCTGGTGGGTATATGGTACCGAGCTTCCCTGGGTATGGACCCCTTGGCCAATGAGGTGCGCTCCGGCCCGGAAACAAGCCTCGGACCGCCCCCCTGCTCATCACTCTGCCTGATGGGCGACACTGGGGGCGGCCCGTTACACGTGGCCGGATGATGCGCCTAGCATCAGCCTGACCGACACCGATGCATACCGAGGACCCCACGTGCGCTTTCGTCTGACCCCCAGGGAGACGAGCTTCTACGACATGTTCGCCGCGTCCGCGGACAACATCGTCACGGGCTCCAAGCTCCTGATGGAACTGCTCGGGGCGGACAACTCCGCCCGGGCCGAGATCGCAGAGCGTATGCGGGCCGCGGAACACGCAGGTGACGATGCCACGCATGCGATCTTCCACCAGCTGAACTCCTCGTTCATCACGCCGTTCGACCGTGAGGACATCTACGCCCTGGCGTCCTCCCTCGACGACATCATGGACTTCATGGAGGAGGCCGTCGACCTGGTCGTCCTCTACAGCATCGAGGAACTGCCCAAAGGCGTCGAGCAGCAGATCGAGGTCCTGGCGCGGGCCGCGGAGCTCACCGCGGAGGCCATGCCGCATCTGCGCACCATGGAGAACCTCACGGAGTACTGGATCGAGGTCAACCGCCTGGAGAACCAGGCCGACCAGATCCACCGCAAGCTGCTCGCCCACCTCTTCAACGGCAAGTACGACGCCATCGAGGTGCTGAAGCTCAAGCAGATCGTGGACGTACTGGAAGAGGCGGCCGACGCCTTCGAGCACGTGGCGAACACGGTGGAGACCATCGCGGTCAAGGAGTCCTGAACCCTTCATGGACACCCTTGCTCTGATCGTGACCATCGGGGTCGCGCTCTTCTTCACCTACACCAACGGCTTCCACGACTCGGCGAACGCGATCGCCACGTCCGTGTCGACGCGGGCGCTCACTCCTCGGGTGGCGCTCGCCATGGCGGCCGTGATGAACCTCGCGGGCGCCTTCATGGGCTCCGGGGTCGCCAAGACGGTCAGCGAGGGCGTGATCCAGACGCCCGAGGGCTCGACGGGGATGGGGATCCTCTTCGCCGCGCTGGTTGGGGCGATCGTCTGGAACCTGATCACCTGGTACTTCGGGCTGCCGTCGTCGTCCTCGCACGCGCTGTTCGGAGGCATGGTCGGCGCCGCGCTGGCCGGCGGGACGACCGTCTACTGGGACGGGGTGCTCGACAAGATCGTCATCCCGATGTTCGCGTCGCCGGTGATCGGTCTGCTCGCCGGGTACCTGGTGATGGCCGCGATCATGTGGATCTTCCGGCGGGCCAATCCGCACAAGGCCAAGCGCGGGTTCCGTATCGCGCAGACGGTGTCCGCGGCGGGTATGGCGCTGGGGCACGGTCTGCAGGACGCGCAGAAGACGATGGGCATCGTGGTGATGGCACTGGTCATCGCCGACGTCGAGGAATACGGCGATCCGATTCCGGTGTGGGTGAAGATCGCCTGTGCGGTGATGCTGTCCGCGGGGACGTACGCGGGGGGCTGGCGGATCATGCGGACGCTGGGGCGGAAGATCATCGAGCTGGATCCGCCGCAGGGGTTCGCCGCGGAGACGACGGGGGCGTCGATCATGTTCGGGTCGGCGTTCCTGTTCCACGCGCCGATCTCCACGACGCATGTGATCACGTCGGCGATCATGGGTGTGGGGGCCACGAAGCGGGTCAACGCGGTGCGGTGGGGGGTTGCCAAGAACATTGTTCTTGGGTGGTTCATCACCATGCCGGCGGCCGCGGCTGTGGCTGCGGCTTCGTTCGGGTTGGTGCACTTGGCGTTCTTGTAGGGGCAACGCATGCCCGCCGGCAGGTGCGTGAGCGGAAGGGCCCGCCCCTGTTTCGGGGGCGGGCCCTTTGGCCTCGCGGTGGCACCGCCATGCAGCACCGCGAGGGGATCGGTCAGCCGAAGCGGCCGGAGATGTAGTCCTCCGTGGCCTGGACCGACGGGTTGGAGAAGATCCGCTCCGTGTCGTCGATCTCGATCAGCTTGCCCGGCTGGCCGACCGCCGCGAGGTTGAAGAACGCGGTGCGGTCGGAGACCCGGGCCGCCTGCTGCATGTTGTGCGTCACGATGACGATCGTGAAGCGCTCCTTCAGCTCGCCGATCAGGTCCTCGATGGCCAGCGTGGAGATCGGGTCGAGGGCGGAGCAGGGCTCGTCCATGAGCAGGACGTTCGGCTCGACCGCGATGGCACGGGCGATGCACAGGCGCTGCTGCTGACCACCGGAGAGGCCCGAGCCGGGCTTGTTCAGGCGGTCCTTGACCTCGTTCCAGAGGTTGGCGCCCCGCAGGGACTTCTCGACGATGTCGTCCAGCTCGGACTTCTTGTACTTGCCGTTCAGCCGCAGGCCCGCCGCCACGTTGTCGTAGACCGACATCGTGGGGAACGGGTTCGGGCGCTGGAAGACCATGCCGACCTCGCGCCGCACGGCCACCGGGTCGATGCCGGCGCCGTACAGGTTCTCGTCGTCGAGCATGACCTTGCCGTCGACCCGGCCGCCGGGGGTCACCTCGTGCATGCGGTTGAGGGTGCGCAGGAAGGTGGACTTGCCGCAGCCGGACGGGCCGATGAAGGCGGTCACGGAGCGGGGCTCGACGGTCATCGAGATGTCCTCGATGGCCAGGAAGGAGCCGTAGTAGGCGTTGAGGCCGCTGACGTCGATGCGCTTGGCCATGGGTATCACTTCTTCTCTCGGGTCGGGGGAGGCCTTCAGCGACCGGTCTTGGGTGCCTTCCAGCGGGCGACGCCGCGGGCCAGCAGGTTGAGGATCATGATGAAAGCGATGAGCGTCAGGGCCGCCGCCCAGGCACGGTCGTACGCCGCACCCGAGCCGCCGCTGTTGGCCCACTGCAGGTAGATGTACATCGGCAGCGATTCCTGCGGGTCCTGGAACGGGTTGGCGTTGATGAAGTCCGTGCCCCAGACCACCAGCAGCACGGGCGCCGTCTCACCGGTGACGCGGGCGATCGCCAGCATCACGCCCGTGACGATGCCGCCGATCGACGTCGGCAGGACCACCTTCAGGATCGTGCGCCACTTCGGCACGCCGAGCGCCAGCGACGCCTCGCGCAGCTCGTTCGGGACGAGCTTGAGCATCTCCTCGGTGGAGCGGACGACCACCGGGATCATCAGGATCGACAGGGCCAGCGAACCGGCGAAGCCGGACTCCCCCATCCCGAGGATCAGGATCCACAGGCTGAGGACGAACAGACCGGCGACGATCGAGGGGATACCGGTCATGACGTCGACGAAGAAGGTGACGGCCTGGGCGAGCCTGCCGCGCCCGTACTCGACCAGGTAGATGGCGGTGAGCACACCGACCGGCACGGAGATCAGGGTGGCGAGGCCGACCTGCTCCAGGGTGCCGAGGATGGCGTGGTAGATGCCGCCGCCGGGCTCGGCGTCGGCGACCACGCCCATCGAGTGGGTGAGGAAGTAGCCGTCGAGGACCTTCACTCCGCGCTTGGCCGTCTCCCAGATCAGGGAGGCCAGCGGTGTCACGGCCAGGAGGAAGGCGACCCACACCATGCTGGTCGCGGTGCGGTCCTTGGCCTGGCGGCGGCCCTCGACCTTCGCGGAGATGCCGTAGGAGCCGGCCACGAAGAGCACGGCGGCGATGAGGGCCCACTGGATGTCGCTGTGCAGTCCGGCCACGGCGCTGACGCCGTAGCCGACGGCGGCGGAGCCGGCCGCGATCGCCCAGATGCTCCACCTGGGCAGGGTCGCGCCGCGCAGGGAGCTGGGCTTCGAAGACAGAGTCGCGTTGCTCATGCGTTGGCCCCCGAGTACTCCTTGCGGCGGGCGATGATCAGGCGGGCCGCGCCGTTGACCAGCAGGGTGATGACGAAGAGGACGAGACCGGAGGCGATGAGGGCGTCCCGGCCGATGGGCGTGGCCTCGTTGAACTTGCTGGCGATGTTCTGGGCGAAGGTGCCGCCGCCCGCGTTGAGCAGGCTGAGATTGATGTCGAAGGAGGGCGAGAGCACCATGGCCACGGCCATCGTCTCGCCCAGCGCGCGGCCGAGACCCAGCATGGAGGCGGAGATGATGCCGGAGCGGCCGAAGGGCAGCACCGACATGCGGATGACCTCCCAGCGGGTGGCGCCGAGGGCCAGCGCGGCCTCCTCGTGCATCCGCGGCACCTGGCGGAAGACCTCGCGGGTGACGTTGGTGATGATCGGCAGGATCATGAGGGCCAGCAGGATGCCGACGGTGAACAGCGAACGGGCGGGGCCCTCGTCCCAGTCGAAGACGCCGGTCCAGCCGAGGTGGTCGTCGAGCCAGCCGTAGAGGCCGTCCATCTGCGGCACCAGGACGAGGACGCCCCACAGGCCGTAGACGATGGACGGTACGGCGGCCAGCAGGTCGATCACGTACGCGATGGTGCCGCCGAGGCGGCGGGGGGCGTAGTGGGTGATGAACAGGGCGATGCCCACCGAGATCGGGACCGCTATGACCATGGCGATGACCGACGACACGACGGTGCCGAAGGCGAGGACGGCGATGCCGAACTCCGACGGCACACCGGTCGGGTTCCACTCGAAGGTGGTGAAGAAGTTCGCCTCGTTCTCGCCGATGGCATTCGAGGCGCGGTAGGTGAGGAAGGCCGCGATGGCGGCCATGACGACGAGGACGAAGATGCCGGACCCGCGGGCAAGTCCGAGGAAGATCCGGTCACCGGGGCGGGTGGCGCCGCGCACGGGGGGCGGGCCGGCGGGCGCGGACGGTCCGGGTGTGGGCGGAGCGGCGGGTTTCTGCGTGGTGGTGTCCATCGGGTTCTCCGGTCTGCGGAGCCGCCGGGGCCGGCGGCTCGGTGGAGCCGTCCGGACTTCCGGGGCTCCTGTGGGCGGTGCACCGGACGCGTGCGGCCCGGCCCCGGTCGGGGACGGGCCGCACTCACGGGTCAGCTCAGGCCGCTGACGGTCTCGCGGACCTTGGTGATGATCTCTTCGGGCATCGGGGCGTAGCCCGCGTCGGCCAGCAGCGACTGGCCGTCCTCGGACGCCATGTAGTTGAGGAAGGACTTGGTGGCGGGCAGGGTGTCGGACTTGTTGCCCTTGTCGCAGACGATTTCGTACGTCACCAGGACGATCGGGTAGGCGCCGTCGGCGGACGGGGTGTAGTCCAGCTCCAGCGCGAGGTCCTTGCCGGTGCCGACGACCTTGGCGGCGCCGATGGCCGCGGTGGCGTTCTCGACGGTGGCCGCGACCGGCTCGGCGGCCTCGGTCTTGATGGACACCGTGTTCATGCCGTCCTTGGCGTAGGACAGCTCCATGTAGGAGATCGCGCCGGGGGTCTGCTTGACCTGCTGGGCCACACCGGAGGAGCCCTGCGCGGACTGGCCGCCCTTGGCCTCCCAGGACTTGCTCGGCTCGTACGACCAGTCGTCGGGCGCGGCGGCCTGGAGGTAGGTGGTGAAGTTGTCCGTGGTGCCGGACTCGTCCGAGCGGTGGAAGGCCTGGATCTTCAGGTCGGGCAGCTCGGCGTCGGGGTTGAGCTTCGCGATCGCCTCGTCGTTCCAGTTGGTGATCTTGCTGTCGAAGATCTTGGCGAGGGTGGGCGCGTCCAGGACGAGGTCGTCGACCCCCGTGACGTTGTGGGCGACGGCGATCGGGCCGCCGACCATCGGCAGGTCGATGGCCTGGCCGTCGGCGCACATCTCCTTGGACTGCTCGATCTCCTCGGCCTCCAGCGCGGAGTCCGAGCCGGCGAACGCGGTCTGGCCCTGGAGGAACGCGGTGACGCCCGCGCCGGAACCGGTCGGGTTGTAGTTGACCTGCACGCCCTTGCAGGCCGCGGCGTACTGCTTGACCCAGGCGTCGATGGCGTTCTTCTGGGCGGAAGACCCGGACGCCTGCAGCTGGCCCTTGGCGTCGCCGCAGTCGATGTTGCCGGCCTGTGCGGTGGCGGAGGAGCCGTCGCCGTCGCTGTTGCCGCCGGTGTCGTCGGAGCCGCACGCCGTGAGGGCCAGGGCGCCGGAGACGGCGAGAGCACCGAGAGCGAGGGCCCGCCGGTTCTTGCGCTGAAGCTTCACGTGAGTTCCTTCCAGTGGCCGCCGTCCTGAATTCGGCGGCGTGCGAAGTGTGGGTGAGGCGGTTGCCCCTTCTGTCATCGGGCGGACCGCATCGCGTAGGGCCGAAATTAGGCAGAACAGGTGAAGCCGCCGATGGGCGTACATGAACGAGGGGTGAACCCCTGTGGACGGTGCGGTGAGGTCACGGAACGCTCACGCCGGGGACACGGGAGGGTCGCGGGCGGAGAGGGCTCAGTGGCCGGTGCGGAAGGTGGCGAGGAGGGCGTCCACCAGGCCGGCGTCCCCGGGTGCGGTGAGGCGGGCGCGGGCGGCCTCCGGGTGGAGCCAGAGGATGCGGTCGACCTCGTCGTTCGGGGTGAAGGAACCGGAGACGGCCTCGGCCGCCCAGTACCGGACCCGCTTCGGGCGGCCGTTCGCCAGATAGTGGGCGCTGGGGAGCTCGGCGGACGGCACGGCGGTGTATCCCGTCTCCTCGGCGACCTCGCGCAGGGCGCCGGCCAGCGGGTCCTCGCCGCGCTTGAGCTTGCCCTTGGGCCAGGACCAGTCGTCGTACTTGGGCCGGTGGACCAGGCAGAGTTCGAGCTCGCCGGTCACGGGCGAACGGCGCCACAGGACGCAGCCCGCGGCCTGGACGGTGAGGGTGTGGTACGAGGCGGGGCCCGGGGTGCTCACCGTGTGCCTCCTCATGACGTGCCGGGGGTTTCCGTCTGCCAGGCGCGCTGGAACGCGTACCGCGCCGCCTCCACCTCATGCCGCTGGTCGGCGTGGAGCACCCCCAGCGCGTACGCCGTGGCCGGGGCGATGCGCGGGGTACGGGCCGCATGAGCGGCGGCGGCCGCCGCCTCCGACGCGGCGCGGTGCCGGTCGAGGGCCTCGCCGGCGGCGAGCAGCCGGCGGTCGGCGGACGGGTCCGGGCCGGTGCGGTCGCGGAGGACCTCGCGGGCGTAGCGGTGCAGGCGCAGCAGGAGACGGACCTGGTGCCAGGGGGCGTCCTGCGGGTGCGGGGCCGGGTCCGGGGAGAGCCCGTGGGATAGCGCCTCGGCGTTGTACGGGCTGCCCGCGGTGAGCAGGGGCAGCGCGGCGACGGCGTCCGCGAGGCGCTCGTGCGCGGCGTCGGCGAGGGGGCGCAGGTCGGCGCCCGCGGCGGCGGGGGACAGCGGCACCTCGCTGGCGAGGACGGCGACCTTGTCCGCGATCCCGTGGAACCGGGACGACCCGAGGGCCTGGAGCGCGGTGGAGTGCGCCCGGGTACGCGCCAGTGTCAGTTGGCGGTCCAGCAGCGCGCCCGCCTTGGCGGCACCGACGGTGAGCCCGGCCCGGTCGGGCGGGGGCACGTGCCGACGGGGACGGTTGTCGCTGCCGCGGGGCTCTGCGGAGTCGGGCGCGGCGGCCGCGGCTGTGGCACGCGGGACCCCGTCCGCCGCGGCGACGGTCCGCCCCCGAACGGCGACGGCCGCGCGGCCCGGTGCGTCGGCGGCGGCGAGGACGCCGTCCCGCGAGGGGGCCGGCCGGCCGGGCACACCCCCGGCGCCGGCCGGGACGCTCGACGGCGCGGTCGTGCGGCGGAGGGCGGCCGAGGGGCCGGCGGGAGGCTGCGCCCCCGGGGCACGCGTGCCGGTGCGTTCCGCTGCTGTGTCGGTGTGGGGGGTGGCGGGGTTTTCGGCTTGGCGGGGGGAGGGGGCTGTGGCGGTGTGGGTGGGGGGTTGCGTGCCCGGGGCGTGGTCGCTGCCGGTGCCTTCCGCTGCCGCGTCGGCGTGGGAGGCGCCGGGGGCTGTGGCGGTGTCGGCGGGGGCGGTGGTGCGGTCACCGGGTGTGTTGGCTGTGGCCTGGGGTGGGCGGGCGGAGCCGTCGAGGGGATCCGGGCCGGGGGTCCCGTGCGGGGGGAGGCCGCTGGGCGCGCTTGCCGGGGCGTCGAGCCGTGCCGTGCCGGGAGGCGGGTCGGCGGGCGCGCCGGTGGTGTGAGGAGCGCCGGGCCGGAGGGTCGTGGTGCGCGGTGGGTCCGCCGGGCCGTCGAGGGGGTGCGCGCCGGTGGTGCGGTCCCGGGGGGCGTTCGGGGTGGTGCGGTCACCGGGGGTGTTGGTTGTGGTGCGGGGTGGGTCCGTCGGGCCGTCGAGGGGGTGCGTGCCGGGGGCAGGGTGTGGGCCGCGGGATGCCCCCGGCCGGGTGCCGGGCGTCGGCTGGGGTGGGAGCGGGGGTGCTCCCGACAGGCGGTGGAGGGCCAGGAGAAGTTGGTCCAGGCGGGCCGCGTACGCGTACTCCTGGGCCAGCGTGCCGGAGACCCACGCCAGTTCGGGGCGGAGCGCCTCCGACCAGTCGGGGTCGAGCACCGCCTGGAACGTGTGCAGGCCGGCGCTGATACGGCGGGCCGCGCGCCGCAGTGCGCGGGCCGCCTCCACGGACCCCTCCGAACCGGCCGCCCCCGCGCCGGTCTCCCGGTGCAGACGCAGCGCGCGGAGGAACTCGGTCGCCTGGGCCCGCAGATAGCCGGCCAGGGCGTCCGCCGGGACGGGCGGGGACATCGGATCAGGGTGTCGCTGTGCCACGCCGGCGCCTCCGGGCGTCAATGAGCATCTCCTGGATGTTGCGCAGGGGCTGGCCGTCCGCGTCCGTGGCGTGCCGGGTCCACTCACCGTCCGAGTCCAGGTGCCAGGACGCCGTGGTGTCGGACATGCCGGTCTCCAGCAGCCGGTTCAGGGCCGCCCGGTGCGCGGGGTCGGTCACCCGCACCAGCGCCTCTATCCGGCGGTCGAGGTTGCGGTGCATCATGTCCGCGCTGCCGATCCACACCTCGGGCTCACCGCCGTTGCCGAAGGCGAAGACGCGGGAGTGTTCGAGGAAGCGGCCCAGGATGGACCGCACGCGGACGTTCTCCGACAGGCCCTCCACGCCGGGCCGGATCGCGCAGATGCCGCGCACCCAGATGTCGACCGGCACGCCCGCCTGCGACGCCCGGTAGCAGGCGTCGATGACGGCCTCGTCGACCATCGAGTTGACCTTGATGCGGACGTACGTGGGCCGCCCCGCGCGGTGGTGCTGGGCCTCCTTGTCGATCCGCGAGATCAGGCCGTCCCGCAGGGACTTGGGGGCGACCAGCAGACGGCGGTAGGTCTCGCGGCGGGAGTACCCGGACAGGCGGTTGAACAGGTCGGAGAGGTCCGCGCCGACCTGCGGGTCGGCGGTGAGCAGGCCGAGGTCCTCGTAGAGGCGGGCCGTCTTCGGGTGGTAGTTGCCGGTGCCGACGTGGCTGTAGCGCCGCAGCGTCTCGCCCTCCTGACGCACCACCAGCGACAGCTTGCAGTGGGTCTTCAGACCGACCAGGCCGTAGACGACGTGACAGCCCGCCTCCTCCAGCTTGCGCGCCCACTTGATGTTGGCGTGCTCGTCGAAGCGGGCCTTGATCTCGACCAGGACGAGGACCTGCTTGCCGGACTCGGCGGCGTCGATGAGCGCGTCGACTATGGGGGAGTCGCCGGACGTCCGGTACAGGGTCTGCTTGATGGCGAGGACGTCCGGGTCGCCGGCCGCCTGCTCCAGGAACGCCTGCACGGAGGTGGAGAAGGAGTCGTAGGGGTGGTGCAGCAGCACGTCCCGGCTGCGCAGCGCCGCGAAGATGTCGGGGGCCGAGGCGGACTCGACCTCGGCGAGGTCGCGGTGGGTGCCGGCGACGAACTTCGGGTACTTCAGCTCGGGCCGGTCCAGGCTGTGGATGCGGAAGAGGCCGGTGAGGTCGAGCGGGCCGGGCAGCGGATACACCTCCGCCTCGCCGACCTTCAGCTCGCGCACCAGCAGGTCCAGCACCTCGCGGTCGATGGACTCCTCGACCTCCAGGCGCACCGGCGGCCCGAAGCGGCGCCGCATGAGCTCCTTCTCCAGCGCCTGGAGCAGGTTCTCCGCGTCGTCCTCCTCGACCTCCAGGTCCTCGTTGCGGGTGAGCCGGAAGGCGTGGTGCTCCAGCACCTCCATGCCGGGGAACAGCTCCTCCAGGTGCGCGGCGATGACGTCCTCGATGGGGACGTAACGGCCGGGGGAGCTCTCCAGGAAGCGGGACAGCAGCGGCGGCACCTTCACCCGGGCGAAGTGCTTGTGCCCGGTGACGGGGTTGCGTACGACGACGGCCAGGTTCAGCGACAGGCCGGAGATGTACGGGAAGGGGTGCGCCGGGTCGACCGCGAGGGGCGTGAGCACCGGGAAGATCTGGTGCCGGAAGAGCGTGAAGAGCCGGGCCTGCTCCTTCTCCGTGAGCTCGTTCCAGCGGACGAGGTGGATGCCCTCCTCCGCGAGCGCGGGGGCGACGTCCTCGTGGTAGCAGGCGGCGTGCCGGGCCATCAGCTCGCGGGAGCGGGCCCAGATCATCTCCAGCACCTCGCGCGGCTGGAGCCCGGAGGCGGAGCGGGTGGCGACGCCGGTGGCGATACGGCGCTTCAGACCGGCCACGCGGACCATGAAGAACTCGTCCAGGTTGCTGGCGAAGATCGCGAGGAAATTCGCGCGCTCCAGCAGCGGGGTGGCGGGGTCCTCGGCGAGTTCGAGGACGCGCTCGTTGAACGCGAGCCAGCTGCGTTCCCGGTCGAGGAAGCGGCCCTGCGGCAACTGCGTGTCGTCAGCCTGCGACTCCTCGTAGCCGTCGAGGTCGGCATCGATGTCGGGGTCCAGGTCGGAGCCGCCTCCGGCCACGGTGTGCGGGCGGTGGGCCGCTATGGAGCCCACGGAGGGCTGCGGGTGCTGTACCTGTGCCTGGGTGCTGGGCTGGCTCATGTTCCCATTGTTCCGCGCCGGCAGCCGCACGGGCGCGTCGGAAAGCGCGGGTGGGAGCGGTGGTGGCCCTGGGGCGTCCCCGTTCCCCCCGTTCACCCGTCGGGGCGGGGCGGACTCTGGCACGGCGGGAGTCATTGGCCGAGCGTCGCAAGCCTGTCTGAAGCGATGGTTACGACGACATGACGTGAGGGAAAGCGGGGGACGTCCCACGGGGGCACGCCCCCGGCCCCGCCCGGCGGACGACGGCGCACGGCCGGGCTCCGGCAAGGGGCCCCAGGACGCCGTACGCCGAACGCGACGGCCGGGACGAGAGCGGCGCGGACCCGCCCCGCGACCTCGCCGGACCGGCGCGGATCAGCGCGACGAGCGCGACCGGGCTCCCTGCCGGGGGCTTCCCCGCGAGGTATCCGGGCGCGCGGGACCTGGCGCCGGGTGCCGCCGCGCGCCCACGCCGGTGAACACCGTGGCGACGTCCCCCCGGCTCGAGCCCCGCCCGCTGCGCGGAGCGAGGAGCCGGCGGCTCTGACGGCCTTGCGTGTGTGGGGAGTGCGCCGCCTGGCGCTGCTGCCTCGCCGCGCGGGGTCTCGGCGCCTTGCCGTCCTGTTTCGCGCGGAGCGGCGGGGTCGGCGGTTTCGGACGGCCTTGCGTGTGGGGGCAGCGTGTCGCGCGGTGCTGCTGCCTCGCCGCGCGAGGGCGTTCGGTGCCTTGCTGTCCTGCTCTGCGCGAAGCCGGGGGACGGCGGTGTCGACGGCCGTGCGGGCTCGGGTCTTTGTTGCTTGGCGTTGCCGTCTCGCCGCGCGGGGTTCGGCGCCTTGCCGTCCTGTTTCGCGCGGAGCGGCGGGGTCGGCGGTTTCGGCGGCCCTGCGGGTGGGGCAGCGTGCGGCCTCGCCGCGCGAGGGTGCTCGACGCCCAGGCGTCCCGCTCCGTGCCGAGCGGCGGAGGGCGCGGTTTTGCGGGTCCCGCGCACCTCGTCGCCCCGCGCGGTATGCCCAGGTCCAGGGCCTGTTCGGACTGCCCCGCGACCTGCCCCGCACGGAAGTGCGAAATTATTCCGCGATTGCGTGAACCGATCGGGTGGGCTCGTCCGATGAGGGGGTGTGAGCGAAACGAGAAGTGATGGCGAACTGCTGCGCGCCGTCGCGACGGACGGCGACCGGCGCGCCTTCGAGGAGCTGTACCGGCGTTACGCGCCGTGGCTGACCGCGCGGATGCGCAGCCGGTGCGCCGACGCCGGCATCGTCGACGACGTCGTGCAGGAGACCTTCCTCGCGGTGTGGCGCGGCACGGCCCGCTACCGCGACGACGCCGTGGGCGCGGACGCCGCTGGCTGGCTGTGGCGCATCGCCTCCCGCCGGCTGGTCGACGCCCTGCGCGGCGCCGGTGCGCGCGGCCGGCTGCGGCAGGCCCTGGCCCGGCTGCGGCACCGGGACGAGGTGTCGGCGGAGGAGCGCGTGCTCGCGGGAGTGGAGCACGGGGACCTCGCCGGTGCCCTCGTCCGGCTGTCGCCGGAACTGCGCGCGGTGCTCCAGGCCACGATCATCGACGGGCTCACCACCCGTGAGGCCGCCGTCCTGCTCGGCATCCCGCCGGGCACGGTCAAGACACGGGCGATGCGGGCCCGCAAGCAACTCCGGGAGGCGCTGGCATGACGCACGCAACAACGGGCTGGCACGTCCCCGAGACCGACCTGCGGGCCTACGCGCGCGGCGACCTTCAGCCGCCCCTGCTCTGGTCGGCCGACACCCACCTCGCCGCCTGCGCGCACTGCCGGGCCGTCCTCGCCGGCGCCGGCGACCCCGCCGCCCTCGACGACGGCTGGGAACGGCTCGACGCCGCCCTCGACGCACCCCGGCCGGGGTTCCTGGAGTCACTGCTCCTGCGCCTCGGCATCGCCGACCACACCGCACGGCTGCTCGCCGCCACCCCGGCGCTGCGCCGCTCCTGGCTCGGCGCTGTCGTCGCCGTCCTCGTGCTCACCGTGGCCGTCGCCGCCGGTCACACCACCGGCGGCTCGCCCACCCTGTTCCTGGCCCTCGCGCCGCTGCTGCCGCTCGCCGGGGTCGCCCTGTCCTACGGGCCCGCGCTCGACCCGACGTACGAGATGGCGGTCGTCGCCCCGATGCACGGCTTCCGGCTGCTGATGATCCGCACCGTGGCGGTGCTCGGCGCCGGGCTCGGCCTCAACGGCCTGGCCACCCTCGCCCTGCCCGGGTACGGGCTGCGCGCCCTGACCTGGCTGCTTCCCGCCCTCGCGCTCACCGCGACCGCCCTCGCGCTGACCGCCCGGCTCGGTCCGGTGCTGGCCCCGTCCCTTGTCGGAGGCGGCTGGGTCGCGGTCCTGCTCGCGGCGAGCGGCTCCCGGTTCGGCGAGGAGGCCACGCTCGTTCCGTTCACCGCGGCCGGGCAGGGCGTCTCCGCGGCGGTCGCCGTACTCGCCGCCGGGCTGGTCGTCGCCATGCGGGACCGGTTCGACCTCAGCCGGGGCAGCGCGGTCTGACCGCACCCGCCCTCCCTCAGCACTCAGCACTCACTGTTCGGCGGGCGGTTCGACCCGCCCGCCGGCCCCAGCATCCCTCCGGGAGTTCTGTATGACCCCCACCGTCTCCGCCTCCGGGCTGAGCCTCCATTACGGCGGTACCCGCGCCCTCGACGACGTCTCACTGCGGCTGTCCGCCGGCGTCACCGGGCTGCTCGGACCCAACGGCGCCGGCAAGACCACGCTGCTGCGGGTCCTCGCCACCGCCGTACCGGCCGACCGGGGCGCCTTCACCGTGCTCGGCCACGACCCGGGCACCTCGCGCGGCCGCCAGGAGGTCCGCCGGCACCTCGGCTACCTGCCGCAGACGCCCGGCTTCCACCCCGACTTCACCGCCTTCGAGTTCGTCGACTACGTGGCCATCCTCAAGGAGCTGACCCACCGCGCCGCCCGGCACCGCGAGGTGCGGCGCGTGCTCGACGAGGTCGGCCTCGGCGACGTACGCGGCAAGCGCATCAAGAAGCTGTCCGGCGGCATGCGGCAGCGGGTCGCGCTCGCGGCGGCCCTCGTCGGCGACCCCGAGTTCGTCGTCCTCGACGAGCCCACCGTCGGCCTGGACCCCGAACAGCGCATGCGGTTCCGGGAGCTGATCGCCCGGGCCGGGGAGGGCCGTACGGTGCTGCTGTCCACGCACCAGACCGAGGACGTGGCGATGCTCTGCAACCGCGTGGTGGTACTGGCCGACGGCACCGTCCGCTTCGACGGCACCCCCGCCGAGCTCACCGCCCAGGCGGCGGGCCGGGTGTGGAGCAGCGCGGAACGCGACCCCGGCGCCAAGGCCGGCTGGCGCACCGGACAGGGCACCTTCCGCAACGTGGGCGACCCGCCCCCCGGCGCCGACCTGCTCGAACCCACCCTGGAGGACGGCTACCTGCTCACCCTCGACGGCGCCGACGCGGAGGTGACGGCATGACCACGACCTCGGCCGACCGGGCCACCACGCCCACCCCCGCCGCGACGGCGGCCGGCCCTCGCGACTCCTGGGCGGCGGTGTTCGCCCTCGCCCGCTTCGAGGCACGCCGGCTCCTGCTGCGGGTGCCCGTCCTCACCGCCTTCGCGGTGTACCTCACCTGGATCGTGTGGCGCACCCGCGACTCCTTCGACGGTTTCCCCGCGTTGCAGGACGCCGACCGGGCCACCCAGGGCGGGCCGCTGCTCGTCGGCCTCGCGGTGCTGCTGTGCGCCAACCACGCCGTGCTGCGCTCCGACCGGTACGGCACCGACCGGCACTTCACCGTGCTGGTGGTCCAGCCGTGGCGCCGCACCGTGGCGCATGTGCTGTCCGTCGTCCCGGTGACGCTGCTCGCCACGGTGGGCGTGGCCGGCCAGTTCACCTGGGAGGCGCTCAAGCCGGGTGCCGTGGGGAACGGCTCACCCGCCGAACTCCTCGTCGGACCGCTGTCCGTGCTGCTGTGCGGCGCGTTCGGCGTGCTGCTGGGCCGGCTGCTGCCCGCGCCGCTGGCCGCACCGCTGCTGATCGTGTTCCTGCTGCTGTTCTTCGTCTTCACCACGGGCTTCGGCAGCTGGGCGCGCTGGCTGATGCCGGTGGTCGGCGAGGGCGGCGGCTCCTTCAGCCTGCCCTCCGAGCTGCTGGGCCGCCCCGCCGCCTGGCACGCCCTGTACCTGGCGGGACTCGCGCTGACCGTGGCCCTGCTGGCGGTGCTGCTCTCCGGCGGCCTCCGGCTGCGGGCCGTCCAGGCGGGCGTCGCGGGTGCGCTGGCGCTGACCGTGGTGGGCGCCGTGGGACAGTCCCGGGGCGTGCCGGAGGAGACGGCCGAGGCGCGTACGCGGGTCTCGGTCACGCCGGAGAAGGTGCACCGCTGCGACGAGCGGGACGCCACGACCTACTGCGCCTTCCCGGAGTGGGCCCCCCGCACCGACGACTGGGCGGAGGTCGTGGACGGCGTGCGCTCCCTCGCGGGCCCCGGCGCCCAGGACCGGCCGCTGGTCGTACGGCAGCGGGTGGAGGCCCGCTACGGACTGGACAACGACCCGCTCCTCACCCCGTCCGCCCGCTCGGGCGAGGTGACCGTCGGCACCACCTGGGGCGGCAACCGCGTCCCCGAGTTCGCCGCCGCCGTGGCCGGTGTGCTGGTCACCGGGAAGGAGGAGGCGGTGCACGGCATCTGCGACGGCCGGATGGTCACCGTCATGTGGCTGGCGCTCGCCGACCTCCCGGACCCGGTGGACGCCATGCGCAGCGTCCGTCTTGACGACAGCGACACCGGCTCGGCGATCGTCGTCTCGCAGACCGAGCCGCTGTCGATGTCCGCCGCGCACACGGAACTGGTGCGCGAGCTGCTCCGGCGGCCCAAGGAGGACACCGCCGCCCAGATGCGGACCAACTGGGCCGAGCTGACGGCCCCCGGTGTGACCACGGACCGCGTCGCGCAGATGCTGGGCCTGGACGCGCCGGACGTGGACGAGGAAGAGGAAGAGTGCTCGTGAGCGCCCGATCGGTGAGCTCCGTCCTCGTCCGGCCGCTGGCACGGACGCTGCCCTGGCGGACGATCGCGGCGGCGGGCGTCCTGGGCCTGCTGCTGGCCGCCGCCCCCAGGCTGGCGGGCGACGACGCCAACATCTGGCTGGCGGTGACCGCGCTGCGGACGTCCGCCGTCGCCTTCGCGCTCGGCGCGGCCTTCCTGCTGGACGACCCCGCCCGGCACACCACGGCCGCCGTCCCCGCCCGGCGCGCCGTCCGGCACGGCCTGCGCCTGGCCCTCCTGGCACCGGTGGCCGCCGTGTACTGGACCGGGGCCCTCCTGCTCGTCCCCGGACCCCTGCGCCCCCCGGCCGGCGCGGTCACGGTGGAGGCGGCGGCGGTCCTCGCCCTCGCCCTCACCGGGTCGGCGTTCGCGATCCACCGCGGGGACGGCCTCCGGCCGGGTCAGGCGGTCGCCGGGTTCCTGCTTGCCTCGACGGTCCTGGCGCCGCTGCTGACTCCCGGGAGCTGGGCGCTGTTCGTGGCGCCGGGCGACCCGAGGTGGGCGGCCGGCCACGACCGCTGGGCGCTGCTGCTGTGCGCGGTCCTGGCGGTGGGGGCGGTGTGCGCCACGGAGCCGGTACGGCGGTACCGGCTGCGCGGAACCGGACTCAGGTCTCCGTCCGGTACATCAGATCCGTCTCGTGCGTGACGAAGCCCAGCCGTTCGTAGACGGACACGGCGGCCTTGTTGTCGGCGTCGACGTAGAGCATGGCGGTCGGCAGTCCCTGGTCCGCCAGGTACCGCAGCCCGATCGTGGTGAGGGCCTTGCCGAGGCCGCTGCCCTGGGCGTCGGGGCTCACCCCGAGGACGTACACCTCGCCGAGCCCCTCGTCCCGGTGCACCTTGGTCCAGTGGAAGCCGACGAGCCGGCCGTCGGCGTCCTCGGCGAGGAAGAAGCCCTCGGGGTCGAACCACGGCTCGGCCCCCCGGTCGTCGAGGTCGCGCTGGGTCAGTGAGCCCTGCTCGGGGTGGTGGGCGAAGGCGGCGGCGTTCAGCTCCAGCCAGGCCGCGTCGTCCCGACCGGGCACGAACGTACGGACGCGCACGCCCTCCGGCAGCACCGGATCCGGCAGGTCGAGGCCGGCCAACGGCCGCCGCATCTGCCGCAGTTCCCGGAACAGCGTCAGACCCAGCACCTGGGCCAGATGCCGGGCGGCGGAGTGACCGCCGTGCGCCCACACCCGCAGCCGCTTCCCGGAGGCGGCGAGCAGCGCGGCACCGAGCGCCCGCCCGTGCCCGCTGCCCCGGTGCGAGGGGTGCACGACGAGTTCGGCGGCCGGCGGCTCCACCGGATCGGTGTCCTCCAACTGGGCGTATCCGACGAGTTCGTCACCGACGGTCAGTAGCAGGTGCGAGACGCCCTCCCGCTCCCCGCCGCGCAGTTGCAGCCGCCCCTGCTCGGACACCGCCTGCTGACCGTCGGTCCGCGCGGCCTCGGCGAGCAGCGCGAGAACCGCGTCGACCTGCTCGGGGGAGAGCGCGCTGAGGGTCTGGAGCGAACGGGGCCGGCCGGTCCGTGCGAAGTCGTCGTCGCTGGTCATGCCTACGAGGGTAAGGGGAGGGCGCCGGAGGGCGCCGCAATCCGGGCGGCAAGGGCGCCGCTCCACCAGCCACAGGGGCGCCGCCGAAAGATAAACCAGGTCGTAACCCTGAAGCCCCTGTCGCGCTACGCGCGTTGACTCTAGGCTGCGCCGGTACCCACTCGGACTCACAGGGGGACGCATGCCAGCCAATTCCCCGGCGCACCCTCCGCGCCGCAGACGCCGTACGAACCGTCTCCTCGCGACCGCCGCCGGTGTGCTCACCGCCGGCGCGCTGGCCGCCGCGGCCCTGCCCGGGTCGGCAACCGCGGGCGAGAACCACGGCGGCAAGGGCAGGTCGCACGGCCACCACCACGGCCGCTACCAGGAGGTCCAGCTCCTGTCGTTCAACGACCTGCACGGCAACCTGGAGCCCCCGTCGGGCTCCTCCGGCCGGGTCACCGAACTCCAGCCGGACGGCACGACGAAGACCATCGACGCGGGCGGTGTCGAGTACCTCGCCACCCACCTGCGCGAGGCCCGCGAGGGCAACCGCTACTCCATCACCGCCGCCGCCGGCGACATGGTGGGCGCATCCCCCCTGATCTCCGGTCTCTTCCACGACGAGCCCACGATCGAGGCGCTCAACAAGCTCGATCTGGACGTCACCTCGGTCGGCAACCACGAGTTCGACGAGGGCGCCCGGGAACTGCGCCGCCTGCAGAACGGCGGCTGCCACCCTGACGACGGCTGCGCCACGGACAAGAAGTTCAAGGGCGCCGACTTCCCGTACCTGGCGGCCAACGTCGTGAACGAGAAGACCAAGAAGCCGCTCCTCAAGCCGTACTGGGTGTGGAAGCAGAAGGGCGTCAAGGTCGGCTTCATCGGCGTGACGCTCGAGGGCACCCCGGACATCGTCTCCGCCGAGGGCGTGAAGGGCCTGTCCTTCAAGGACGAGGTCGAGACGATCAACAAGTACGCCCGGGAACTGCGCCGCAAGGGCGTGAAGTCCATCGTGGCGCTCATCCACGAGGGCGGCTTCCCCGCGTCGTCCGCCTACAACTACGACTGCGACTCCCCGGGCGCCGGCGACGGCATCTCCGGCCCGGTCGCGGACATCGCCAAGAACGTCACGCCGGACGTGGACGCGCTGGTCACCGGCCACACCCACGCGGCGTACGCCTGCACCATCCCGGACCCGTCGGGCAAGCCGCGCACGGTCACCTCGGCCGCGTCCTTCGGCCGCCTCTACACCGACACCACGCTGACGTACGACCGCCGGACCGGCGACATCGCCCGTACGGCGGTGAAGTCCGCGAACCACGTCGTCACCCGGGACGTCCCCAAGGCGCCCGACATGACCCGCCTGATCAACAAGTGGAACACCCTCGCCGCCCCCATCGGCGACCGCCCGATCGGCTACATCTCCGGCGACATCGTGCGCGACGGTACGGAGTCCCCGCTCGGTGACCTCATCGCCGACGCGCAGCTGGCGTACGGCAGGACACTGGACCCGGAGACCGACCTGGCGCTGATGAACCCCGGCGGCATCCGCGCCTCCCTCACCCACGCGGCCAGTGGCAGCGAGGGCGACGGCGTGGTGACGTTCGCCGAGGGCTTCACGGTCCAGCCGTTCGCCAACACGGTCAACCTCCAGGACTTCACCGGGGCGCAGCTGATCCAGGCCCTGAAGGAGCAGGTCAGCGGGGTGAACGAGGCGGCACCGAAGATCCTCCAGATTTCGTCCGGCCTGACCTACACCCTGGACCTGACGAAGACGGGCGCGGACCGCGTGGTCACCGACTCGATCCGGCTGGACGGCTCGCCCATCGACCCGGCCGCCACCTACCGCGTCGCGACGAACAGCTTCCTCGCGGGCGGCGGCGACGGCTTCCCGACCCTCGGCGAGGGCACCGACGACCTGGTCGGCCTCGACGACCTGACGGCCCTCGAGCAGTACCTGACCGCCAACTCCTCCCCCGCCTCCCCGCTCACCCCGCCGGCGGCGGACCGCATCACGATCGTGCAGTAACCACCGTTGCCGCCCGGGGCGGGTACGAGCTCACACACCACCTCGTACCGGCCCCGACGGCTGTCACCACGCTGTGCATTCCACTGAGCCCCGGCCGCTGGTCGATCAGTCGATCCACACCATGGCCTGCGCGACGATCACCCGCTCGCCGTCGAAGGTGACGGCCGGCCCTTTGTGCAGCATGTACCCCATATCCAGAGCCTCGCTCACCCGGCGGCAGAACTCCGCATCATCGGGACCGGTCAGTACGCGGTAGACGGGCAACCCGTCCGGTGGTGTGGACATACGCCCACCGTGCCACGCGGGTTGCCCGGATGTGCGGGAAAAGAACAACCCGTCAGAAGCGGAACCCGATGACGCCGAAGCCCGTTTGGGCCTGGGCGCTCCGCATCCATCCGATGCACTGCATGACCGCGTCCACGACGTCGGGGTCGAGGGGCGGCGGTGCCTGGCGCCCCTCGTCGACCGCCTGCTTGGTCGCCTCGAACTGCTCGAGTGCCTCGGCTATCCGCTCCGGCGTCCACTCACCGCAGTCCACGACGTAGGTGGACGGCAGCGGCGCGGGCAGACTGCCGAAACCGAAGTCCTCGACGGACACGGCGGTGATCCCCAGGGCCTTCAGCCCCTGCCCGACGACCGACAGCCAGTCACCCCGGTGGGGCGTGTAACAGTCGTTGGCCAGGAACGAACCGGTGAGCGAACACAGCCGCTCGTAGGCGTACGCGTACTGAAAGGCGTGCTCCGTGTCCGCACTGAAGGGCCCACCGTGGACGACCGCCCGCAGCGCCTCGTACGCGGTGGGCGCACCGTCCTCGATGCCGCTCCGGAACTGAGCGTCCGCGCGCTCCAGCTGACCCCCGAAGTTGGTACGGATCACCTCGAGCAACTGGTCGTCCCGGGACCCGATGAGGGCACGCGTGGCAGCGACGTCGAGCAGGTAGACACTCAGCGAGGAACTCATGCGACGAATCTAGGTCCCCCCTCTGACATCGCGAGCCCATCCCAGCGATGGCGCGGACCGGCCTTCAACGGCATGCTTCAGCGGGCCGTCGGCGGTGCGGAATCCTTCGGGGCCCGAGGGGGCGGGGTCGGGGCGCCCGGGAGGTGGATGGTGGCCGTGGTGCCGGTGCCGTCGGCCGGGGTCAGGGTGACCGTGCCGCCCGCCTGGTGGACCGTGCGGGCCACGATCGACAGGCCCAGGCCGGAGCCGGGGAGGGCGCGGGCGGTCGGGGAGCGCCAGAAGCGGTCGAAGACGTGCGGGAGTTCGTCGGCCGGGATGCCGGGGCCGTGGTCGCGGACGGTGAGGACGCCGTCGGCGAGGCGGACCTCGATGGTGCCGCCGGGCGGGCTGAACTTCACCGCGTTGTCGAGGATGTTGACCACCGCCCGCTCCAGCGCCGCGGGCTCGGCCCGTACGTACCAGGGCCGCACGTCCGCCGTGATGCTCAGCTCCGGGCCGCGCAGCCGGGCACGGCGCAGCGCCGACTCGACGGTGTCGTGCCACGCCACGATCCGGGTACGGCCCGCCTGCTGGTCGGTGTCCGGGCGGGACAGCTCCTGAAGATCGCCGATGAGGGCGGCCAGTTCCGTCATCTGCGCCTTGACCGAGGAGAGCAGCGCCTTGCGGTCCTCGGCGGGCAGCGGACGGCCCGTGTCCTCGCTGCGAGTGAGCAGCTCGATGTTGGTGCGCAGGGAGGTGAGCGGGGTGCGCAGTTCGTGGCCGGCGTCCGCGATGAGCTGCTGCTGGAGGTCGCGGGAGCTGGCCAGGGACGAGGTCATGCTGTTGAAGGAGCGGGAGAGGCGGGCGATCTCGTCGTCGGCGTCCTCCTCCACGGGGATGCGGATGCCCAGGTCCTCGGTGCGGGCCACGTGTTCGACGGCCGCGGTGAGCCGGTCGACCGGGCGCAGTCCGGTACGGGCGACGGCGAGCCCCGCGGCGGCGGAGCCGAGCACGCCGATGCCCGAGACGAGGAGCAGCAGCAGGGCCAGCTCGTTGAGCGTGGACTGGGTGTTGCTGAGCGGCAGGGCCACGACGAAGGCGTAGTCCTGGACCACCGCCCGGCTCAGCGGGCCGGTCTTCACGGTGACGGCCGTCGTCAGCACGCGCACCCGCGTGCCGTCGCTGTCGGTCCCGTTGCGGAAGAACCCCTCGTTGGGGTCCGGGGCGGCGGCCACGTCCTTGTCGCCGCCGGTGACGTCGACCGCGGCCGCGGAGTAGGGCAGCACGCACACCCTGCCGTCCGAGCGGACCAGTTGGGCGTACTGCTTGCTGCGCGGGGTGATCGTGCCCGTGTCGGAGGGCTCGGGGACACAGGCGTTGGTGAGCTGCTCGAACTCCTCCTGCTGGAGCGTGAGCACCGACTCCTTCAGATCCTCGTCGATCTCGTCGTACAGCTTCCCGCGCACGATGAACCAGCAGGTCACCGACACCGCCGCCACCGCGAACGCCACGGCCGCCGCCACCAGCAGGGACAGCCGCGCCCGGATCGGCAGCGAGCGGACGCGGCGCAGCGCCTTCGTCACTCCGCGCCGCCCTGCCGCAGCGCGTACCCCACCCCCCGCACCGTGTGCACCAGGCGCGGCTCGCCGCCGGCCTCGGTCTTGCGGCGCAGGTACATGACGTACACGTCCAGCGAGTTGGAGGACGGCTCGAAGTCGAAGCCCCAGACCGCCTTGAGGATCTGCTCCCGGGTGAGCACCTGCCGGGGGTGGGCCATGAACATCTCCAGCAGGGTGAACTCCGTGCGGGTCAGCTCCACCGGACGCCCGCCGCGCGAGACCTCCCGGGTGGCCAGGTTCATGGTCAGGTCGGCGAAGGAGAGGACGTCGTCGGACTCGGCGGAGGCGGCCACCGCCGCCGCGTAGGAGCTGCGGCGCAGCAGCGCGCGGATCCGGGCGAACAGCTCGTCCAGCTCGAACGGCTTGACCAGGTAGTCGTCCGCCCCGGCGTCCAGCCCCGTCACCCGGTCGCCGACGGTGTCCCGGGCCGTCAGCATCAGGATGGGCGTGGTGTCGCCGGTGGCGCGGATGCGGCGGGCGGCGGTGAGGCCGTCCATGCGGGGCATCTGGATGTCCAGGACCAGCAGGTCCGGCCGGTACGCCGCCGTCTTCTCCAGGGCGTCCGCGCCGTCGACGGCCACCTCGGTGCCGTACCCCTCGAAGGCCAGGCTGCGCTGGAGCGCTTCGCGGACCGCCGGCTCGTCGTCGACGATCAGGATGCGCTGGGGGGCACGGTCGCCTTCTGCGGGGGTCATGGTGTGTCGGGTTCCTCTTGTTCTGCGCCGGGGAGCGCGGCCATGGGCCTTGGGGCTCGGTACGGGTCTTCAGCCTCGCACGTTTCCCGGGGTGCGCGTCAGTTCGTCGAGCCGGAGCGCAGGTCCGGCAGGTCCGCCTTCACCGTGTCGACCGGGATGGCGAAGCCGAGGCCCACGCTGCCCGCCGCGGACGCGCTCAGGCCGCTGGGCGCGTACATCGCGGAGTTGATGCCGATGATGTTGCCGTTCATGTCGATCAGCGCGCCGCCGGAGTTGCCCGGGTTCAGGGACGCGTCGGTCTGGATCGCCTTGTACGTGGTCGTGGAGTCGCCGGTGTCGCCGTTGAACTCACGCCCGCCGAACTCGAACGGCCAGTTGCCGCCCTGCTGCCGGCGCTCCTGCCCGTTGTCCCTGGAGACGGTCACATCGCGGTCGAGGGCGGAGACGATGCCGCTGGTCACCGTGCCGGTGAGGCCCTCGGGGGAGCCGATCGCCACCACCTGGTCGCCGACCCGCACGGCGTCGGACTCACCGAGGGTGGCCGCCTTCAGACCGGAGGCGTTGTTCAGCTTGAGCAGCGCCAGGTCCTTGGCGCTGTCGGTGCCGACCACCTCCGCGGTGTACGTCTTGCCGTCGTTCGTCCGCACCTTGATCGAGGACGCCCCGGCGATCACGTGGTTGTTGGTGACGATCTCGCCGTCGCCGGTGATGATCACGCCGGAGCCGGTGGAGGAGCCGGTGCCGGTGGTCGCGTTGATCTCGACGATGCTCGGGCTGACCGCCTCGGCGACGCCGGACACCGTGCCCTTCTGGCTCGACGGTACGACGTTGGTGCTGGTGGAGCTGGAGCCGGCGACGGTGTCGGAGCCGGTGAGCTCCTGCACGCCGTAGGCGGTGCCGCCGGCCACGGCCGCCGCGACGATCGCGACGGCGGCGAGCATCGCGACGGGACCCCGGGTCGGCCTGCGCCGCGGGGGCCGGGCGGGTGGGTACGGCTGCTCGGGCGCCGGGTCCGAGGACTGCGCCGGCGTCGGGGCGGACGCGGGCGGGGGCGGCCACTCGGGGTCCACTCGGTGGGGGTTGCTGCTCTCGTACTCGCCGCTGGGGCGGGGGCTCTCGGTCATGTTCATGAGCGTCGCGCGGGACGATGAGAACACCCTGAGTGCTCGCTGAGAAGCCCGGCAGAAGCTCGTATGCCCGATATAAAGGGTCGGGGGCGGGATGAAGGACTCGGGACGCGGGTTCCGGTGGCGGGTTGGTGCGGGTCGATGCGGGTCGGTGCGGGTTGGTTACGCGCAGCCGCAGGACTGGCGTACCACCAGGCGGGACGGGAACACCTTCAGGCGCTCGCGGCGCGAGCCCGCCACCCGCAGACCGTCGTCGAGGACGAGGTCGACCGCGGCACGGGCCATCGCCGGGCGGTCGGAGGCGACCGTGGTCATCGGCGGGTCGGCGAGCGCCGCCTCCTTGATGTCGTCGAAGCCCGCCACCGCCAGCTCGCCCGGCACGTCGATGCGCAGCTCCCGCGCGGCGCGCAGGATGCCGATCGCCTGGTCGTCGGTGGAGCAGAAGACCGCCGGCGGGCGGTCCGGCCCCGAGAGGATCTCCAGGCCGACGCGATAGGCGTCGTACCGGTTGTACGGGGCCTCGAAGAGACGCCCCTCGGTCGGTATCCCGGCCTCCTCCATCGCGCGCCGCCAGCCCTCGACGTGGTCCGAGACCGGGTCGCCGACGGCCGGGGTCTCCGCGGTGCCGCCGACACAGGCGACATACGCGTTGCCGTGCTCCAGCAGGTGGCGCACGGCGAGCTGGGCGCCGCCGAGGTCGTCCGTGACGACCGCCACGTCGTCGATCGCCTCCGGGCGCTCGTGCAGCAGCACCACCCGGGCGTCCCACGCCTCGATCTCCGCGGCGGCCAGGTCGTTCAGCGCGTGGCTGACCAGGATCAGACCGGAGACGCGCATCCCGAGGAAGGCGCGCAGATAGTGGACCTCGCGCTCGGCGATGTAGTCGGTGTTGCCGACCAGCACCATCTTCCCGCGCTCCGACGCCGCCTGTTCGACCGCGTGCGCCATCTCCCCGAAGAACGGCTGCCGGGCGTCCGGGATGATCAGGCCTATGAGGTCCGTGCGCCGTGACGCCATCGCCTGGGCGACGCGGTCGGGCCGGTACCCCAGCTCCTTGATCGCGGCGAGAACGCGCTCGCGCGTGGCCGGGGCGACCGGCCGGGGTCCGTTGTTGATGACATAGCTGACGACGGCGGTGGACGTACCCGCCAGCCGCGCCACATCATCCCTGGTTACCTTGGCCACGCGCGGAGTCTACGCGGATATATCCGGTCGGGGCAGGGCGTGCAGAGAGTTCCGAACAGCATGAAAACGGCTCGCATGTGCGAACGCAATGCTCATGCGTGCGCCCGTCACGCCCGCGAGTGCGCGTCGGTGGCCTTCTTCGTGGCCGTCTCGTCCGCATCCGCGGCCTTTTGCCGGTCGGCCTGGGCCTTCGCCTCCTCGGCCGCGCGCTCCACCTTTTCGGGCGTAACGAATCGATAACCGACGTTCCGGACGGTCCCGATCAGCGACTCGTGCTCGGGGCCGAGCTTGGCGCGCAGCCGCCGTACGTGCACGTCCACCGTGCGGGTGCCGCCGAAGTAGTCGTAGCCCCACACCTCCTGGAGGAGCTGGGCGCGGGTGAAGACCCGGCCGGGGTGCTGCGCCAGATACTTGAGCAGTTCGAATTCCTTGAAGGTCAGGTCGAGGACCCGGCCCTTGAGTTTCGCGGAGTACGTCGCCTCGTCGACCGACAGATCGCCGTTGCGGATCTCCATCGGGGAGTCGTCGTTGACGATCTGCTGGCGGCCCATCGCCAGGCGCAGCCGGGCCTCCACCTCGGCCGGGCCCGCGGTGTCCAGCAGCACGTCGTCGATGCCCCAGTCCGCGGTGACGGCGGCCAGCCCGCCCTCCGTCACCACCAGCACGAGCGGGCAGCCCGGGCCGGTGGAGCGCAGGAGCTGGCACAGGCTGCGCACCTGCGGAAGGTCCCGGCGGCCGTCGACGAGGATGATGTCGGCGCCGGGGGTGTCGACCAGGGCGGGGCCCTCCGCGGGGGCCACGCGCACGTTGTGCAGGAGCAGGCCGAGGGCGGGGAGCACCTCCGTCGACGGCTGGAGTGCGTTGGTCAGGAGCAGCAGCGAGCTCATCGCGTCTCCTCACCTGCTCGGAGCCGGGTCGTCCTGTCGTGCACGGATCGCTCTCCCATGACGTCTGGTTCCTCCTCGGTCCCTGCGACGGGGGCGCGCTTCCCGCGTTCGTATACAACGCTTCCGAAAGCACAAAAGGACCCGGGGGCTTCGCTGCCCGAGTCCTCTTCGCAGCAGAATAGCCGACATGAGCATCGATCGGGCAGGTCATGTGGCGCGGCCCACGCATCGTCCGTATTCCGAGACGGGTGGGACGGGCCGGGGGGTCACGTCCTCGCGGACGTTTCTGCGTACCGCTGACGGGGTCGCGATCGATGCCGTGCACCGGGCGGGGGCGGCCGGTTCCGTCGGTGATCTGGTGTTCGTGATCGCCCACGGCTTCACCGGCGACGCGGACCGGCCGCACGTGCGGCGCGTGGCGCGGGCGCTGTCGACGTACGGCGCCGTCGTGACGTTCTCCTTCCGCGGGCACGGGGCGTCCGGCGGGCGGTCGACCGTGGGGGACCGGGAGGTGCTGGATCTCGCGGCGGCCGTGGGGTGGGCGCGTGAGCTGGGGTATGCGCGGGTGGCCACCGTGGGGTTCTCGATGGGGGGATCCGTGGTGCTGCGGCATGCGGCGACGGCTGCGGCTGCTTTTTTGGCTGCGGCGGAGGAGGGCGGTGGCGGGAGTGGGTCCGTCGACGCCGTGGTGTCCGTGAGTGCGCCGGCGCGGTGGTTCTATCGCGGGACCGCGCCCATGCGACGGCTGCACTGGCTGGTGACCCGGCCGTCGGGGCGGGTCGTCGGGCGGTACGGGCTGCGTACGCGGATCCATCACCGGCAGTGGGATCCGGTGCCGGTGTCGCCCGTCGAGGCGGTGCCGGGGATCGCGCCGACGCCGTTGCTGATCGTGCACGGCGACCAGGACGCGTACTTTCCGCTCGACCATCCGCGGATGCTGGCGGCCGCCGCCGGGGAGCACGGGGAGCTGTGGGTCGAGCCCGGCATGGGGCACGCGGAGAACGCGGCGCCGGAGCCGCTGTTGGGGCGGATCGGGGACTGGGTGGTCGCCCGGGCGGGCTAGCCTGACGGTGTCTATGTCCACCGAGAGGAACCAGCAGATGGCAAAGGTCACGGTGCGGTACTGGGCCGCCGCCAAGGCCGCGGCCGGGGTGGCCGAGGAGGCGTACGAGGCGGACACGCTCGCCGAGGCGCTGGACGCCGTGCGGGGGCGGCACTCCGGAGAACTGACGCGCGTGCTGAAGCGGTGCTCGTTCCTCGTTGACGGTGATCCCGTGGGCAAGCGCGCGCATGAGACGGTACGGCTGGCCGACGGCGGCACGGTCGAGGTGCTTCCGCCGTTCGCAGGAGGGTGAGCGATGACGAACCAGCCGTACGGGTCGTACGGGGCGCATGAGCCGCCGCAGGCGTGGCCGGGGCAGGCGGGGCCGGGGCCGGCCGGCCCCGGGCAGGCAGGGCCGGGGCCGGCCGGGCAGCAGGGGTACTACGAGGATCCGTACGCGGATCAGCAGTACACGCAGCAGTGGCAGGGGCAGACCTGGGAGACGCAGATGCAGCCGCCGGTGGCCGCGTCCGCGTCGGCCGGTGTGGAGGAGACGTCGTATCTGCCTCCGCAGCCGGTCTCCGTGCCGGGAGCCGCGGCGGGGGCCGGGCCGGGAGCCGGGGCGGGCGGGCCCGAGTACGGGCCGGCTACGCTGGGTGGGAACTCCCGTGTCACCGACGCGCAGCGGGCGCGGGCGGAGGGGCGGTCGCCGGTCATCGAGCCCGGGATGCAGCCGGCGGTGCTCACGGCGGTGCTGGGGGCGTTGCTCGCGGGTGGGGCGGCGCTGGGGACATATGCGCTGCTTATGCCGCTGGTGCTGTTGCAGGGGCTCACCGCGGCGGGCTGGTTCCGGCTGAACGGCATGTGGCCGGCGCGGCAGGGGATCGCGCTGGGGTTCCTGGGCGCGGTGGTCGCGGATGTGGCGCTGCTGGCGTCCGACCGGTCGCCCGCGGCGATTCTGGGGGCGCTGGGGGTGTGGGTGCTGCTGTCGCTGGTGCTACAGCTGCGGTCGCACGCGGATCCCGATGAGCGGATGTACGGCCTGATGGCGACGGTCGCCGCGGCGGCGTTGGCGATCACGGCGGGCGGGTTCCTGGCGGCGGACGCGGATGCGGTGACCGTGGGGGCGCTCGCCGTGGCGGTGGCGATGGTGGCGCGGGCGCTGCCGTTGCCGACGGCGGTGTCCGTGGTGGTCGCGCTGGCGGCCGCGGCGGGGGCGGGGTTCGCGGTCGGGGGGATGGAAGCGGCGGGGGCGGGGGTCGGTGCGGGCGCGGCGGTCTGCGCGCTGATCGGCCACCGGGTCGCGAGCTACGACTACCCGTCACGCTTCGTGCACTTCACAGCGGGCGTCGCCCTGCCCCTGGCGGCGGCGGGTCCCGCGGTCTACGTCCTGTCCCGCCTCGCCACCTGACGTCTGGATGCCTGCGGCGCAGGTGCGGGTGCGGTGGGGGCTTGGGTAGCGCCCACAGTGGGTGGGTGGTGCGGGGGCGGGTCGGGGGTGTACGTCCTCGGACTGGCGCGATGGAGCTTGTTGGCGGGGCTGAACGGCGCGGACGCGCCAGCCACTGCGGGCGCACACCCCCGCCCCGCCCCCTCCCGTCACCGGCGCCTGCCGCACTCCGCGGGCTACGCGCCGCCCCTCCCCGCCGTCCCCGCGGTCCGCGCCGTCCGCGCGAGCCGCGCCATCCGCGGGCAGTCGTGCCGCTGGGGCGGCACGGGTGGGCGCGACGGCACCCCGTTGGCGCCGGGCTGCGCAGACACCCCCCGGCCCGCACCAACGCAGGGCACCTGCAGAAGCGCCGGGTGTGCAACATCCCCCGGGCCACCCCAGCGCGGGCCAGCGTTCACGCGCCGGGTGTGCGGCACCTCCCGCCGTCCACGCCCACCCCCTGTCACAGCTGATCGACAATTCCGCAGCCCACACCCCCGTCCGAGTTACGCTCGCGCCAGGACGGCCGCCCGGTCGTCGGGGAACGCCGTCGACACCAGCCAGGTGGGGGAATCACCGCATGCGCGCACTGCGAATACTGCTCATCGTCGTCGTGATACTGGGCGGAATCTTCGTGATCGTGGACCGCATCGCGGTCAACTTCGCCGAGGGCGAGGCCGCGGACCGCCTGAAGGCGAACGAGAACCTCGCCTCCACCCCCGACGTGTCCATCAAGGGCTTCCCCTTCCTCACCCAGGTCGCCGGCGGCACCCTCGACGAGGTGCAGGTCGGCATCGACGGCTACGAGGCCGACACCGGCGACGGCGCCCAGAAGATCCGCATCGGCGACCTCCGCGCCGACATGAAGGGCGTCGACTTCTCCAGCGACTTCAGCTCCGCCACCGCCGACCGCGCCACCGGCACCGCGACCGTCGCGTACGACGAGCTGCTGAAGACCGCCAAGTCCGAGCCCACCCAGGTGGCCAGCGGGATCACCGCCGAGGTCGTCGGCCTCTCCGACGGCGGCAACGGGAAGATCAAGGTCGAGGTGGAGGCCACCGTGTTCGGCAACAAGCTGCCCGAACCGGTCTTCGTGCTCAGCACGGTGTCGGTCGTCGACGGTGACACCGTGCGGGTGAAGGCCGACGCGCTGCCCGAGTTCGCCGGGGCCTCGCTCGCCGAGGCGCAGGTGCGGCAGATCACCGACTTCCAGCAGAAGATCGAGGGACTGCCCGGCGGGATCCGCCTGGACAAGGTCGAGCCGGCCGAGAAGGGCATGAACATCACGGTGACGGGTTCCGACGTCCGTCTGGTCGGGTAGGTATGGGTCCGGCGGGGACGGCGTCCGTCAGTTGAGACGGCTGTGTCCGCAGGGCAGATGAACGGACGGGGTCCCGAGGTCCCCGGCGGGCTCGAAGGGGCGCGTTTCCCTCCTTCGGTATCACATCACGGACGATCTCGTCTCAGCATGCGACACATCGGTGACACGCCCGCCCTGACCTCCTTACGATCGACCCCATGCAGTGCCAGACGAGCGTCGTCCCCATGCCGCGGGGACTGGCGGATCTCACGAAGCGGCGGGCAGTGGACCTGTGCCGTGTCGCCGCCATGCTCTGTCGCACCTTCTGAGCGGACGCGTCGCCGTCCGCACCTCTCGCCCCGCCCGTGAAGGGCGCCCGTGCGCCTGCCTGCCCAGGGCGCGCACACCTGTCACTCGCATGTCCCGCCGCAACTGCCCCGGAGGAGAATCAGCATGAGCCGCAGCGACGTCCTGGTCGACGCCGATTGGCTCCAGGAGCACCTGGACGACCCGACCATCGCCATCGTCGAGGTGGACGAGGACACCACCGCCTACGAGAAGAACCACATCAAGAACGCCATCCGGATCGACTGGACCCAGGACCTGCAGGACCCGGTCCGCCGTGACTTCGTCGACCAGGCCGGCTTCGAGAAGCTGCTGTCGGACAAGGGCATCTCCAACGACCACACGGTGGTCCTCTACGGCGGCAACAACAACTGGTTCGCGTCGTACGCCTACTGGTACTTCAAGCTGTACGGCCACGAGAACGTCAAGCTCCTCGACGGCGGCCGCAAGAAGTGGGAGCTCGACGCCCGCGAGCTGGTCCCGGGCGACGAGGTGCCGGAGCGGCCGAAGACCGAGTACAAGGCCAAGGCGCAGGACACCTCCATCCGTGCCTTCCGCGACGACGTCGTGGCCGCCATCGGCGCGCAGAACCTCGTCGACGTGCGCTCGCCCGACGAGTTCTCCGGCAAGCTGCTCGCCCCGGCCCACCTGCCGCAGGAGCAGTCGCAGCGTCCGGGCCACGTCCCGACGGCCGCCAACATCCCGTGGTCGAAGAACGCCAACGACGACGGCACCTTCAAGTCGGACGACGAGCTCAAGGAGCTCTACGCCGCGGAGAACGTCGACCTGGCCAAGGACACCATCGCCTACTGCCGCATCGGTGAGCGTTCCGCGCTGACCTGGTTCGTGCTGCACGAGCTGCTCGGCGTGGAGAACGTCAAGAACTACGACGGCTCCTGGACCGAGTACGGCTCCCTCGTCGGCGTGCCGATCGAGCTCGGCGCCGGCAAGTAATCCCACCCGACCGACCTTTCCAGACCCCTTCAGGGAGTAAGACATGTGCGGTGCGAAGGCCGGCGGCCCGGACGCCTCGACGATCAAGCCCGGTGAGACCACCATCCAGGGCCAGGTGACCCGCGACGGCGAGCCGGTGACGGGCTACGTCCGTCTGCTGGACTCGACCGGTGAGTTCACCGCGGAGGTTCCGACCTCCGCCACCGGGCAGTTCCGCTTCTACGCGGCGGAGGGCACCTGGACCGTCCGCGCCCTGGTGCCCGGCGGCACCGCCGACCGCACGGTCGTCGCCCAGCAGGGCGGCCTGGCCGAGGTCGCGATCGCGGTCTGAGGACGCGAGAGGCCTTGAAGGGCCGCATCCCACGGGTTGGACGCCCGGGATGCGGCCCTTCGGCATGTCCGGACCTACGCTGGACGTATGTACGCGCGCAGGCGGCACATCTACTTCGTCATGATGGGCACCTGCATCGGGCTGTTCGTCCTGGCATGGGGAGTGGTGCGGCTCTGGTCGGTGCCGGCGGCCGTGGCGATGTGCCTGGTCGCCATGGTCATCCCGCCGCTCGCCGCGGTCGTCGCCAACCGGCGGGGCCCGGACGACCGCTGGTGGGACGATCCGTCCGGCGACCCGCAGTCGGACGAGTGGTGGGACGAACTGGACGGCAAGAAGCGGCCCCACTAGGAAGGGGCCCATGTGCGCTGCGAGGCTGTCCACGGTCGTGCTCGACGCGCGTGACGCGCACGAGCTGGCCGGTTTCTATGTCCAGCTACTCGGATACGAGGTGCGTGCCGAGGAGCCGCACTGGGTGCTCATCGGGCCGCCGGGCGGGGGTGCGGGGACGGCGCTCGCCTTCGAGACGGAGCCCGGGTACGTCCCGCCGGTCTGGCCCGCCGCCGGCCCGGCGACCAGCAGATGATGCTGCACCTCGACATCGAGGCCGACGACCTGGACGCGGAGACCGCGCGGGCGGTGGCGGAGGGGGCGACGCTCGCCGGACACCAGCCGCAGGACGACGTGCGGGTGCTGTTCGACCCCTCCGGGCATCCGTTCTGTCTGTGGGTGCGGTCCGCTCAGTAGACGAGTGCCTGGGTGTCGTGCGCCATGGCCTCCTGCACGAAGACCTGCGCGCCCGCGATGCGCACGCCCTCGAGGACGTCCTTCTCCGTGATGTCGCGGCGGGCCGCGCACTGGGTACACAGCGTCACCCGGCCGCCCGCCAGGAGCGAGTCCAACAGGTCGGGCAGCGGCGCGGCGTGCGGCAGCTCGAACTCGGCCGCCCGCCCAGGCACCGCGAACCACGCGGACTCACCGGTCAGCCACAGCGACACGTCGACCCCGCTGGCCACCGCCACCGCCGCCACGGTGAACGCCTGCGAACACCGTTCAGGAGCATCCGCCCCTGCGGTCACCTTGATCACGAGCTTTTTCGCCATGACTGAATCGTAATCAAGATCGCCGCAACTTCGGCCGGGGGTTGAAGGTCTCCTGGGCGCGCGCACTCGGAACGCGCGCTTCACCTTCTTGTGGGGGGACGTCTTGGAACAACCCGGAGAAGTGACCGCTGCGCCCGGAACGGCGGATGCGGCGGAGGCCCCTCCGGCTCCGGAGGCGGGACGAAGACTCCGGTGGCGGGGGCGTACGGCCGCGCTGATCGGTGCCGCCGTGGTGCTGGGGCTCGTCGCCGGGACCTGCGCCGGCTACCTCGTCCAGGCCGACCGTGCGCCCACCCCGCTGCCGCCGCTGGGGCAGCCGGCGCTCCCGCAGGCGGAGGGCAAGGGGCCCGAACCCCTGTCCGCGGCGCAGGACCGCCGCGTGAGAACCGACGGCGATCTGCGCAAGCTGCTGATCAGGAGGCCCCGCTCGGCCCGGCCCGCCGACTGGCTGCCGGACGAGGACGGCTGGATGACCCTCGCCCAGTACGCCCGTGTCAGCTCCGCCCGCTTCTACGACGACACCAGAAGAGCATTCCGGCAGCTGGCGATGGAGGAGTTCCGGCGGGTGGCCGTCACGGGATGGTATGACGGCGACCACGACGTGGAGATCCGGCTGGTTCAGTTCCGGCAGGAGGAGACCGTCGTGGCCGCCGAGAGCGTCGTCAACAGTCAGACCCGGGCGGAGGGGGCGTTCACGGACAGCTGGCTCGTGCCCGGCACCGAGGACGGGCGGGCGTACGTCCACAAGGAGCCCGTGCGGGAGCCTGGCTACGAAGCCTTCTACAGCGCGGAGGCGCACGCCTGGCGCGGGGACATCGCGGTGGAGATCTGGGTGTCCTCGAGCGAGCCCGTCCCCAAGAAAATGATCTTAGATCTGGCCGAGCGGCAGATGGAGCAGCTGTGAGCACGAACGAGAGCCGGCCGGCCACGCCCGCAGAGCCCACCGGGAAGCGGCCCGTGCGAGGCGGGCGGATCGCGGCCGTTGCCGGCTGCGCGCTGGTGGCCGCTGCAGTGATCGCCGCGGCGGGCTGCACCGTCGTCACCGTGCGGGGAGCCGACCGCGATGCCGGTGCGCCCGTCTGGGAGATCCCCAGGGCGGACACCGCCGGGGAGAAGACGCCGGAGGCCCAGGGGCTGGCCGGGATGCTCGTGCCGCACGGGTACGACGGCTGGCTCCGGGGCCCGGACCTCGCCGAGTACGGCGCGGACGCGCAGCTCGACGGAGCGCGAGCCACGGCGTTGCACAAGCAGTCGCTGCTCGGCCTGCCGCGCTCCCAGCGCAAGCGCCTGGAGAAGGAGATCGACAGCTGGCGCGTGGAGGGCATCGCGATGCGCAGTTACACCAGCGGGTCGATCGCCTTCTACAGCGAGGAGCAGGTCTTCACCGTCGGCATCGTGCTCACCCGGATGAAGGACGGCGAGGCCGTGCGGGACCTCGCGCGGTACCAGACCGGGTTAGTCGACGCCCTCGACATCTTCCGCGAGGGTCCGAAGGTCAAGGGCCACAAGGACGCCGAGTGCTTTCTGCCGCCCGGCACGGAGTCCGGCCTCGAATCGATGCGCTGCTCCGCCCCCGCGGGAGACATCCTGGTCACCCTCACCGCGGAGGCTGCGACGCCGCTCGACACCGAGGGCGTCGCCACGCTGCTCGGTCAGCAGCTGGACCGTATCGCCGAAACCGGGAAGGCCGTATGAGCGAGCAGCAGGCCCTTACGCCGAGCGCGTCCCCGCAGGAGCCGCCGGCGGAACCGGTGCCGCCCGTGCGCAGGGACCGCCTGTCGCGCGCCGTCCTGCGCTGGACGGCCGCGGTCGTGGTCTTCGCCGTGGTGGGTGCGGGTACCGCGTACGGCATCACCCGGATGGACCGCACCGACCTGCCCGGGCTGGAGACGGAGTCCGACGGGCGCTGGGCGTACCCGAAGCTCACCAAGCCGCCGCTGCCGTCGGGCAGTCCGGGGCCGCAGGCGGAGTCCAACCCGGCCGGCGCCCACCACGCCGACCTCCGCGCGTTGCTGCTGCCCGCTCCGGAGGGTGCCGAGGAGAGCAAGGCGTTGCGCGGCACGGACGGCTGGCTGCCGACCGGGGAGTTCCTGGAGGAGTACGCGGACAAGGGGGACCGGGAGATCCTCGGGCAGAAGCTCGTCGATGCCGGTCTGCGGCACATCGCGGCCCGTGGCTGGACCACGCGGGACGGCACGCGCACCCGGATCTACCTGCTGCGGTTCGACACCGCGGCCGTGGTGGAGGAGAAATTCTTCCGCCCGTACTTCTCCTACGGTGACCCGGTGTACGAGGTGCGCGGCACGGAGGACGTGGCCTTCGACGAGTTCCTGAGTGACAACGCGGTGGTCCCGGGCGTCGACCGCGGCGCCTACGTCGAGTCCAAGCCGTACGGCAAGGAGCACGAGCGCTACGCCTACCTCGCCGCGGGCGACGTCCTCGGCGTCGTGCTGCAGTCCCGGAAGGGGATCGCGCACGCCCTCCCCTTCCAGCAGACGGTGGCCCTGCAGAGCCAGCTGCTGAGCTGACCGGCGGCGAGGACCCACCTCGCACGGAGTGGCGGGCCCCGGCCGCGTAAGCTGGGGGCCGGCCCCGTGTACGTCTTCGCACTTCCCGCTCAAGGAGCACCCCGTGGTTATCTTCTTCGAAGCCCTGCTGGTCCTCGTCGCCGTCGGCGTTCTCGCCTTCGCCGGGCTGACCGTGAAGAAGCTGTACCAGGGCCAGCGCTGATCACCGACGCCAGGAAGTTCCGCTCATGATCGAGATCCCGTCCGACCTGCACAAGGACCTCGTCCCGCTCGCCTTCCTGCTGGGCAGCTGGGCCGGCGCCGGCGTGCACGACTTCCCCGGCGCGGAGAAGTGCAACTTCGGCCAGGAAGTCACCTTCACCCACGACGGCCGGAACTTCCTCGAGTACAGCTCCCGCACCTGGGTGCTGGACGGCGACGGCAACAAGGTCCGGCCGCTGGAGTCCGAGTACGGCTACTGGCGGATCGACGCCGACCGCAAGGTCGAGGCGACGATGACCCGCGACGACGGTGTCATCGAGATCTGGTACGGCGAGCTGGCCGCGGGCAAGCCGCAGATCGACCTGGTCACGGACGCCGTGGCCCGCACCGTCGGCTCCCGGCCCTACACCGGCGGCAAGCGGCTGTACGGCTACGTCAAGAGCGACCTGATGTGGGTCGGCGAGAAGCAGACCCCCGAGGTCGAGCTGCGCCCGTACATGTCGGCGCACCTGAAGAAGGTCGTCACCCCGGAGGAGGTCGAGCGCTGGGCCAAGGCCCTGCCCGACGACATGCCGGACGACGGGATCGCCTTCTTCAAGTAGGAATCGCCTCCTTCAAGTAGGAATCGCGTTCTTCACGCAGGAGCGGGCCCCGGCCGCGGACGCCCTAGACTCGTGGTGTGGTGAGCACCGACTGGAAGAGCGACCTCAGGCAGCGCGGCTACCGGCTGACGCCGCAGCGCCAACTCGTGCTCGAAGCCGTCGACACCCTCGAGCACGCGACCCCCGACGACATCCTCGTGGAAGTGCGCAAGACCGCGTCGGGGGTCAACATCTCCACCGTGTACCGCACGCTGGAGCTGCTGGAGGAGCTGGGCCTGGTCAGCCACGCCCACCTCGGGCACGGCGCCCCGACCTACCACCTCGCGGACCGGCACCACCATCTCCACCTGGTCTGCCGCGACTGCGGCAACGTCATCGAGGCCGACGTCGAGGTGGCCGCCGAGTTCACCGCCAAGCTGCGCGGCGCCTTCGGTTTCGACACCGACATGAAGCACTTCGCGATCTTCGGCCGGTGCGAGGACTGCGCCGGGAAGGCCTCGTCCGCCGAGTCGTAGGCTTGGCGTATGAAGAGCCCCCTGCTGACCCTGCCCGGCGCCGTTCCCGCCGAGGGTGTGGACGAAGGCGTGGCCGCCCACTACGGCGACCTGTTCCGCGAGCAGCGCGCACTCGCCGACGGCACCGGTTTCGTCGACCTGTCCCACCGCGGGGTCGTCACCGTCACCGGACCGGAGCGGCTGTCCTGGCTGCATCTGCTGCTCACCCAGCACGTCAGCGAGCTGCCGCCGCACCAGGCCACCGAGGCCCTGATCCTCTCCGCCCACGGTCACATCGAGCACGTGCTCTACCTGGTGGACGACGGCGAGACGGTCTGGGCGCACGTCGAGCCGGGCACCCAGGAGGCGCTGATCGCGTACCTGGAGTCGATGAAGTTCTTCTACCGGGTCGAGGTCGCCGACCGCACCGCCGACACCGCGGTGGTGCATCTGCCCGCCGGGTCCATCGCGGAGGCGCCGGAGGGCGTGGTGGTGCGCGAGACGCCGTACGGGCGGGATCTGTTCCTGCCCCGCGCGGAGCTGGAGTCGTTCGCGGAGAAGGCGGGGCCGCCGGCCGGGATCCTCGCGCACGAGGCGCTGCGGGTCGAGCAGCAGCGGCCGCGGCTCGGCTTCGAGACCGACCACCGCACCATCCCGCACGAGCTGGGCTGGATCGGCGGCGCGGTGCATCTGCAGAAGGGCTGCTACCGGGGGCAGGAGACGGTCGCCCGGGTGCAGAACCTGGGCAAGCCGCCGCGGCGCCTGGTCTTCCTGCACCTGGACGGCAGTGAGGTGCATCTGCCGGTGCCGGGGACGGACGTCCGGCTGGCCGACGACGGGCCGGAGGGACGCAAGGTCGGATTCGTCACGACGTCCGTACGCCATCACGAGCTGGGGCCGGTGGCGCTGGCGCTGGTGAAGCGGAACGTGCCGGTGGACGCGCGGCTGCTCGCCGGGGAGACGGCGGCCGCACAGGAGACCGTCGTCGAGCCGTGAGCGGCGCCGCAGGGCTCAGCTCTCCGGGCCGTACGGCTCAGATCTCCAGCAGGACGGTGAACGGGCCGTCGTTGGTCAGCGACACGCTCATCTTCGCGCCGAAGCGGCCCGTCGCCACCGTCGCGCCCAGCGCGCGCAGCCGGGCGACCACCTCGTCGACCAGCGGTTCGGCGAGATCGCCGGGGGCCGCGGCGTTCCAGGTGGGGCGGCGGCCCTTGCGGGCGTCGCCGTAAAGGGTGAACTGGCTGATCACCAGGAGCGGGGCGCCGATGTCGCTGCACGACTTCTCGTCCTGGAGCATCCGGATCGACCAGAGCTTGCGGGCGAGCTGTGCCGCCTTCTCCTTGGTGTCGTCGTGGGTGACACCGACGAGGACGCACAGCCCCTCGCCCTCGATCGCGCCCACCGTCTCGCCGTCCACGACGACGCTCGCCCCGTCGACCCTCTGCACCACCGCACGCATACGACCATCATGCCGGTCGGCGAACAGACGGCCGACGGCGGCCCGCGGGACACCCCGGTCGGGCTATTTTTACTCCTTAGCGCCCATCTGGGGCGGATCGGGGACACTCGCTCACATTGCGGCAGCTTGGGGTGGCACGATGCTGGCACATGCCGGTCGAGGGGACGGTTGAGGCACATGAGCACACGGGGAATCGGACAGTCGGCGACGGCTGTCCCGCCTGTCCACGCGGCGACCGGGGAGCGGGAGTTCCACCGTCCGCCCACACAGCGCACCGACAGCCCGGTACTGCCGGAGGAGCGGGGGGCGGCCGATCTGACGCTGCTCGGTCTGCCGGCACTGCGCGCGGTGCGCCGTGCCGCGCAGCGCGACGAGGCCGACCTCAGCTATGTGCGGCGGCTGCTCCAGGGGCGTATCGACATCCTGCGCGCGGAGCTGGCGCGGCGGGACCCGGAGGGCGTGCCCTCGGTTCCCGCGCCGGGGGAGGCGTCGGTGGTGGAGCGGCTGTCGGAGATCCTGCGGGACGGTCCCGCCCGGCACCGGTCCTCCGCGCGCCATGTGACGCTGGGGACGCCGCGCGGGGAGGAGTACCGGCGGCTCGCGGCGGACATGCTCGGCGAGGTGGAGCTGTCCGACCTGGGCGCCCGCACGGACGGCGAGCTGAGCACCGCGATGGGGCGGCTGGTGCGCTACGAGCAGCAGGTGTCCCGGCGGCGGCAGGGGTTGCAGCGTACGGCGGACGAGTGCAGCGCGGAGATCGCGCGCCGGTACCGGGAGGGAGAGGCCCAGGTCGACGACCTGCTCGCGTGAGCGGGGCGTGGGCGTGGGCGTGGGCGGGGGAGGGGGCGGGAAAAACCTCGTCGACACCCGGCGCGCGGCCGACCTACCGTGACCTCCATGACCTCCCGCGACGGCATCGACGTACGTCCGATCACCGCATCCGAGTTCCCCGACTGGAACCGGGCCCTGAACACCGGGTTCCTGATGCAGCCCACCTCGGACGAGGACGTCGTCGAGGCGCGCCGGGCGCAGTTCACGCCCGGCCGCTCGCTGGGGGCCTTCGACGGGGGGCGGTGCGTCGCCACGTTCCGTTCCTTCGCGCAGGAGCTCACCGCGGTCGGCGGGGCGGCCGTGCCGGCGGACGCCGTGACCAACGTGACCGTGTCCCCCACCCACCGCCGACGGGGCCTGCTGAGCCGGATGATGGAGCGGGACCTGGCCGCGGCGAAGGAGCGCGGGGACGTGGTGGCCACGCTGATCGCCGCCGAGTACCCGATCTACGGACGGTACGGCTTCGGCCCGGCCACCTCGACGACGGAGTGGACGGTCGACGTGCCGCGCTCCGGTCTCGACCCGCGGTGGGCCGGACCGGAGGACGGCGGGCGGATCGACCTCGTGGACGCGGAGGACGTGCGCAAGCTCGGCCCGGAGCTGCATGAGCGGCTGCGCAGGGCGCAGCCCGGTGCCGTCAGCCGGGACGAGCTGTGGTGGCGGGTCACCACCGGCGCCGTACGCTTCCACCCGGCCTTCCACGAGCCGTACTACGCGGTGTACCGCTCGGCCGCCGGCGAGATCGAGGGCATGGTCGCCTACACCGCGGACGACCACTGGGGCGACGCCAAGCAGCCGCTGAACACGGCCCGCGTGAAGTGGCTGACCGCCGTGACCCCGGCCGCCGAGCGCGCGCTGTGGCACTACCTGTGCTCGGTGGACTGGGTGGTGAAGGTGAAGAGCGGCTGGCGGGCCCCCGACGACCTGCTCCCGCACCTCCTGCCCGACCCGCGCGCCGCCGCCGTCACCACGCAGGCGGACTGGCTGTGGGTGCGGATCCTGGACGTCGTACGGGCCTTGGAGGCGCGGACGTACGAGGCGGCGGGCTCGCTGGTGCTGGAGGTGTCCGACGGTGGCGGGCTGACCGGCGGGCGGTACCGGCTGGAGGCGTCGGCGGACGGGGCCGGGTCGTGCGTGCCGACCACGGAGAGTGCCGATCTCGCGCTGGACGTCGCGGAGTTGGCCGCGCTGTGGCTGGGGGACGAGTCGGCGGTACGGCTGGCGGCGCTGGGCCGGGTGCGGGAAGAACGAGCGGGCGCCGCCCGTCAGGCCGACGCCCTGCTGCGTACGTCCAGGCGACCCTGGTGCCCGGACATCTTCTGAGCGCGTCTTCCCTCCGCGCTCTCCTGCTGCCTCCTTCCGCCGACGACGGTGGAACGTGCATCCGTAGCGTGCTCTTCAGTTGTGGTTGTGGTTGTGGTTGTGGTTGTGGTTGTGGTTGTGGTGGTGGTGCGACTGGCGGGGCTCCCGGCTCCCCTCCGGAAGGGAGTCCCGTCAGCGGTGGTGCGGTGTTGCTGTCAGCCGGACTGGGCGAGCAGCATCACGAGGATGACCGCGCCGATGCCGCTGATCATGGTGTTGCGTGCCTTGATGCCCACGGTGAGGGCGACGAAGGCGATGATCCCCATCGGCCCGTATTTCCACTGGATGAGCTGTTCGAATCCGATGGCCAGGGCGGCGAGGACGATGGCGATGAGCGGCATGGCAGTCCCCCTTGTGTCCGTGGCCTCCAACCGTCACTCCTGGCGGCCAACCCCTTTGTAAGTCGACCAGGCTGCTCGAGTTGGTGACCAACTTGTTCCTAGTTATCTCCGCTTGGAAGAGGCTTATAACCACCCTTCGCTGAACTGCCCGAAGATGGCGAGAAGTTGTAGTGTTTGGTTGTGGACCCGGAACACGCCTCCGTCAATGGGCGGAAGAAGTCACAGCGGCCACAGAGAACACATACCGAGGTGGCCGACGAACTGCGCGCCCGGATCCGGTCCGGTGCGCTGCGGCCGGGCGCGCGCATGCCCACCCAGGCCCAGCTCGCGGCGGAGTTCGGCGTGGAGCGCCCCGCGATACGCCAGGCGCTGCGCATCCTGCAGTCCGAGCAGCTGCTCACCAACGTCTCCAAGGGCGCCCCGGCGACCGTCGCC
This sequence comes from Streptomyces speibonae, assembly GCF_984686075.1. Classification (NCBI taxonomy): domain Bacteria; kingdom Bacillati; phylum Actinomycetota; class Actinomycetes; order Kitasatosporales; family Streptomycetaceae; genus Streptomyces; species Streptomyces speibonae. The sequence continues at coordinate 4,433,432 of NZ_OZ480260.1, forward strand.
GCCCGCCCGGGGAAGGCGCCGGCCGGTCCGGCGGCACCGCCGCTGCCCACCACGGTGGCCCTCGCGCCCAGGATCGCCGCGGCCTTCGAGGCCGAGCACGTCGAGATCGACGCGGTCTGTCTGACCTCCATCTCCCTCACGCTCGCCATCGGGGAGCCGTTGCGGCAGATCCACGCGGGGCGACTGAAACCGGCCAAGATCGACGTGCGGGTGCTGCTGCCCAGCCGGGACATCCCGCTCGCCTTCCCGGTGCCGGTCGAGGGGCGGACGGGCGCCGAACGCCCGGTGCACGACCAGTGGCTGTCGATGCGCAACGCCCAGGGGCAGGTGCTCCGGCACAACCTCCTGGCCCTGCGCGCCACCCACGGCATCGACGTCCGCGTCTCGTTCCGCGCGCTGCCCTTCACCCCGCCGGTGAAGCTGTACCTGCTCAACGGCGCGGAGGCGCTGTTCGCCTACTACACGGTGGCCCGCAGCCGGGCGCAGATCGACCAGGAGAGCCTGGAGACGTACGACGCGCAGGGCATACGGTCGATGCTGTTCGCCTTCGCGCAGGGCGCGGGCCTGCGGGACACCACGTTCGTGGAGCAGTCGCACCTGTGGTTCAACGCGCTGTGGGAGACCATCAGCTCGGAACTGGTGCTCACGAGCTGACGTCTCACAGGGCGGGCTTGCCCACCAGCAGGGCGAGCATCACCGCTCCGGCGGAGCTGAGCGAGGGCCGGTTGGCTTTGATGCCCAGGGTGAGCAGCAGCAGGCCGACGAGGCCGGCCACACCGTACCGCCACTGGACGAGCTGTTCGACGGTGAGGGCGACGACGGCGCAGACAAGGGCGAGGAAGTGCATGATGTCCCCCCATGGTCTTGCCAACTCCATCAAGTTGGCAACCAACTGTTCCTCACTTGTCCCCACTTGGTAGCTCTACATAAACAACCTTCAAACAACTCCCGTCAGATGGATCAAAGTTGTAGCGTTTGGTCGTGACCCAGGAGAACGTCGCAGTGAACGGCAGCAGCAGGCTCTCGCCCCAGGAGATCGCCGACATCCTGCGGGAACGCATCCGGGCCGGTGAGCTCAAGGCGGGCGACCGCCTGCCCACCCAGGCCGAGCTGGCCGAGGAGTTCGGCGTGGAGCGCGGCACCGTCCGCCAGGCCCTGCACGCCCTCCGGGAGGACGGCCTGCTCAGCAACCTGGGCAAGGGCAGCCCGCCGCGGATCGCCGCACCGCCGCCCGCGCGGGAGGAGCCCCAGCCGACGATGGTGGGCCTGGCACCGCGCCTGACGGACGCCTTCGAAACGGCGCGGGTGCGGATCGACGCGGTGTGCCTGACCTCGGAGAGCTTCATGCTGGCCCTCGGTGAGCCGCTGCGCCACATCCACGAGGGCCGCACCCGCCCCGACTCCGTCGACGTCCGCGTCCTGCTGCCCTCCCGGAACATCAACCTGGCCTTCCCCGTCCCCGTCGAGGAGGACGACGACGGCGCCAACCCGGTCCACGACCGCTGGCTGTCGATGCGCAACGCCCAGGCCCGCGTGCTCCGCCACAACCTCCTGGCCCTGCGCGCCACCCACGGCATCGACGTACACGTCTCCTTCCGCGCGCTGCCCTTCACCCCGCCGGTGAAGCTCTACCTCCTCAACGGTGACGAGGCCCTCCTCGGCTACTACATGCTCACCCGCCGCGAGGAGGAGTGGGAAAGCCACACCCTGGAGATGTACGACGCCCTGGGCTCGACCTCCCTGCTCTTCTCCTTCGCCAAGCGGGCGGGCCTGCGGGACCAGGCATTCGTGGAGGAATCACAGAACTGGTTCGACGCCCTCTGGGCAACCATCACGACGGACCTGACACTCTCTTAGTGACTTCTGAGACGACACAGACCGATCCGGTGCCGACCGAGGCCGAGACGGAACTGAGTGAAGTACGGGATGTGATCAAAGGCGCCCGAGTCGTGCTGTGGGATTTCGACGGCCCCGTCTGCCGGCTGTTCGCGGGGCACTCGGCGGCAGGTGTGGCGACCGACCTGGCGTCCTGGCTCGAGAGTCGTGGCCTGCACGGGCTGCTCACGGAGGACGAACGGGAATCCCCGGATCCGCAGATCCTCCTGCGTGCGGTCGACCGCCGGCGCCCCGGCAGCGACCTGGTGGCGGAGCTGGAGGAACGGCTCACTCAGGAGGAGCTGCGGGCCACCGCCTCGGCGATGCCCACTCCGTACGCCGACCCGCTGATCCGTACCTGGGCGGCGGTGGGTGCCCGCCTGGCCATCACCACCAACAACTCTCCACGCGTGGCCCGCGAGTACCTCGACTCCCGCGGGCTCGCTGCCTGCTTCGCCCCGCACATCTACGGCCGCACCCAGGAGCTGAACCACCTCAAACCCGACCCCCACTACATCAACCGTGCCCTGGCCGCGATGGGCGCCGCTCCGACATCCGCCCTGATGATCGGCGACGCCCCGTCCGACCTTTTCGCGGCCCGGGCCGCCGACGTGCCTTTCCTGGGTTACGCCCGCAATGAGCGCAAGAGCAAGCGTCTGCGCGAAGCGGGCGCCACGACGGTTGTGACCTCCCTGGAACCCGTCCTCCGGTTGGTCCGCGACCTGTATCGCAGCTGAGGACGAGACCGATCGCTGTCGTTCCATCCGCCGGGCCGACCCTTCGACGGTCGGTTTCCCGGTGGACGGGAAAGCTCGACGAACTGGTTCGACTCGGTCCGGGGTCCGCGGGTGGAGTGAACGGCATGCGGTACCCTTCGCGCACCGATTGAGCAAGCGCTCGCCTCCGCTCGTACCAAGGGGCACATCAGCCGACTCGGACGGGCTTCGTGGCTTGGGTGGACGGGTGACACCGGCCCGGAGTGTCCCGGCATGCGGCACTTCGCGTGCGGGACCGGAAGCCGCGTGCCTAACTTCAGTTGTGACTCCCTTCGTACCTCCCGGAGCGGCCAGTGGGCGCAGCACCTATTCCCCGACCCGCCCCTGGGGGACCACACTCGCCCGGCACCCTGCTCCGAGGACCGCTGCTCCGGGACTTCGTGGAACTCGCCACGCGCAACGGAACGGCCAGCAACGGTCACCACAACCAGAACTATGTGCTGCCGCTGACCGAGCCGGAGGCACGGCTGCTGGGGCGCGAGACGGGAACCTCCGTCACCGTGCGGGTCCGCCGGTCCGACGCGTTGCCCGTCGTGATCAGGACCTGGGACAACGAGGACGAGGTCCTGGGCGCGGTCAGAGGCGTCCTGCCGCACGTGCCGCAGTGCCTGGCCAAGGGGGCGGGCATCGCCATCCACACCTATGTGGAAGGCGTACCGCTGTCCAGCGTCTGCGGCAACGGCAAGCCCGTGGACACGCTGCTGGTCAAGGCGCTGGCCGGACTGCTGGCCCAGATGGCGCAGGTGCGGCGCAGCGCGCTGCCGCCTCTGCCGCGGAGCTGGCCCCGCAACGACACGGACAGCCGGGCCTTCCTGCGGACCTTGGCGCTTCTGGCGGATGAGCAGATCCGGCGGCCCAACTGGAGCATGTTCGGGGGCCTGTTCGCGGCGCTGGGCATTCCGGAGGACGCCATGGTCCGTTTGGCCGAACGGGCCCCCGTCATGACGAGACGTCCGTACAGCCTGCTCCACGCCGACCTGCACCGGGACAATCTGATCGTGTCCTACGGCGGACACACCCCGCTCATCTGCGTCGATTGGGAGCTGGCGACCTACGGTGATCCGCTCCACGATCTCGCCACGCACCTGGTGCGCATGCGGTACCCGGAGAGTCAGTGGGACGAGGTGATCGATGCGTGGGCGGAGGCCATGCGGGGGATCCGGCCGGCCGCCGTGAACGGGCTGTCGAAGGATCTGCCGCACTACCTGGCATTCGAACGGGCGCAGTCGGTCTACCCGGATGTGATGCGCGCAGCGCACTCCCTGCTGCAGTCGTTCACTCAGAAGGACCTGGACGAGGCGACGGAGGCGGTGAGCAGAGCGCTGGTCGCGGCCGCAGAACCGTTGCGGCTGAGGAGTGTGCCCGGTGTGCGGGAGATCGAGCGGGCGCTGTGCCGCTGGGTGGCGTCCCGCCAGGAACGCGACCGCACCGGCCGCGGACCGTTCGTCCACGTCCTCGACTGGCAGGCGGATCCCCGGCTGCCCCCGTCCTCCTGCTTTCCCGAGGTCGCCGTGCGGGAAGCCCTTGCCCTGGAAGGCGCCGCGCCGGCGGGACGGGTGTTCAAGGGCACCACTCATCTCAACACCGTGGTCCGGGTGCCGAGCACGGGACAGTCCGTGGTGGTGCGGCGAAGACTGCCCGACGTCCACCGACGGGAGCGCAGTTTTCTCAGCGAGCATGCTGTGCTGCGCGCCATCGAGCAGGCACCCGTCGCCGTCACGGCACCCAAGGCCCTGGCACTGGGTGAGAGCTACCCGGACGACGGCTTCGCCATCCACACCTATGTGGGCCCGCACGACATCGACCGCCCCCCGAACCACCCCGTGCACGGGTTGCTCCCGCACGAGGCGGACGGTCTCGTGGACCAGCTCTGCGCCCTGACCCGGGTGGACTACAAGCAACTCGATCCGGTGGCCGGTGAGCGGGGCTTCTACCGGTGGCTCAAGTGCCAGCTCGTTGCCCTCGTCGGGGAGCTGCCCAAGAAGACGCAGCAACTCGCCCGGCAACTGGGCCTGCCGGACGCCGGGCGTCTGGACCAGATCCTGTCCGGACAGGAGGTGAGCCACCGGGAGCCCTCCCTGCTCCACGGGGACCTGAACCCGTGGAACCTGGTCCGCCGTGACGACTCGCACGCACTGACCATCATCGACTGGGAGATGGCCCTGATCGGCGACCCGCTCTACGACCTCGTCCGGCACATGCACCTCACGCCGACCCGGCGCGAGATCAGGGACCGGATGTTCAACCGCTGGGAGCGCACGCTGCCGTCCGAGTACACGCACGACTGGCACAGGGACTGGCAGACGTACGCGAGGCTGGAGACGGTCCGGTCCGCATACATCGACCTCGACCGTCTGGTGACCGGGGAAAGTCTGGACGCGCCCAATGTCCGCCGCGCGGTGGAGTCCTACGCGGTGACCCTGGCCGTCGCCATCGGCTCGCTGGGCCTGCCCCTCCGTTCCACGGCGAACCCTTATCTTGCCCGGGCACTGGTGTAGGGGGAACATGTCTTCCAAGGCCGTTGTGCACACCGTCGTGTGACGGCTCGCCGGGTGGGGTGCACGAAGGGGGCCGGGCATGCCGGAGCGCGTGAACGGGTCGTCCGGCAGCAGTGTGAGCAGGCGCTTACGCGGCTTTCAGGAGCGCTTCGAGCCCTTGGTGACCCGCCTCTTCCTGGCGGGCATTTTCGTCACCGGCCTGGTCGCTCAGTTCATCCAGCCGGTGGGGGACGCACTGGAGGGCAAGGCCTTCCTCGGCGGCGCCCTGCTGAGTCTGGTCGCGTACGTGCTCTACGACGCGGTGCGGGAGCTCTCCTCGTCGGTGCGGCAGCCGACGCGTGGCCTGGTGAACTCGAGTGAGCTGGGCGGATTCGTCAACGAGGCCTTCCGGGCGCGCAAGGTGGAGATCAGCTTCCTCGGCTACACGGGGGAGACCCTCTACCACGAGGTCTATCGCAGTCTGGGGGAACTCTTCGACAATCCGGGGCCGACGAGGACGGTCGTCGTGCGAATGCTCGTTCCGGACTTCGGGCAGCCCATGACCGTACCGGCGCGCGTGGGGCCCGACGACCGTCCCGTGGACGATCCGGCGTTCCGGAGCCGGATGCTGCGGCAGTGCCGGGAGTACAGCGGAATCCTGTCGGCCGTGGCGGACAGCCTCAACGGGACCGGACGGTTCGTCGTCGAGTGCGAGTACCGCTGCTACCCCGGCATTCCGCGGGACAAGATCTGCATATTCAACCGGGCTCATGTCCTGCACGGTCTCTACGACGTTTCCGCCCGGAAGCGTCTTGAGCACATAGGGCCCGAGTACTACGACCCCAAGGGTTACACCACGGAGCTCAACGTCTGGTCGCAGGAGGGCGCGACCGCCGCCGAGGCCGTCTCCATGCGGGTGAAGCATTTCGACGAACTCTGGGCGCTGTCGTCGGTGCCCAACTGGGGTCGCAGCGCGGCTGCCTAGGTCTCCGGGCGGCGTCCACGTCGCGTCAGTGCTCAGCACGCAGGCGGAGGCCCCCCGGGTCAGACCCCGGAGTCGCTCTCCTCCTCCACCGGTGGCATCAGTGCGCGCAGCCAGCGTTCCGTCTGGGCGACGTGGGCCTCTGCCGCTCCGGCCGCCGCGCCGGGGTCGCGGTCGGCGATGGCGGTGGCGAGGATGCGGTGGTCCGCGTCGCTCTTGCGGCGCAGGTCGGGCCCCTCGGGCAGGGTGAAGACCTGGTACTTGCGGGAGCGGGCACGGAAGACCGCGAGCAGCGAGGCGAGCGTGGGGTTTCCGCTCGCCTGGGCGATCTCGGCGTGGAAGCGGTGGTCGAGTTCCGAGGCCTCGGTGGGGTCCTCGGTGGCCTCCATCGCCTCGATGAGGGAGAAGAGGGTCTCGACGGTCCGGGGCGTGGCCCGGGCGGCGGCCTTGGCCGCGACATGGGCCTCCAGGACGCGCCGGATCTCGTAGAGCTCCAGCAGTCCGGGCAGCGGCAGGAGCTGCAGGGTCAGCGAGAGGCTGCCGATCAGGTCCTCCGGCCGCAGCTGGGAGACGTACGTGCCGGAACCGTGGCGCGGCTCTATCACGCCCAGCGCCGCCAGCATGCGTACCGCCTCCCGCAACGAGCCGCGGGAGACGCCCAGTTCCTCGCAGAGATCCGCCTCGGGAGGAATGCGCTCGCCGGCGCCGAGCCGCCCCGTCGCGATCATGTGGCGCAGGCCGTGGAAGGCCTTGTCGACTGCGGACATCCGATTCCTCCCCTGACGGGCCGGCGTCGGCGTGCGCCTGCCCGAGTGCACTGTAGCGAGACAAGAGATCCGATGTCTCCCATGTATCGGCTGTGAGTCATCTGATTTCTCTTGGCGCAGAGGGCTTGTCATGGCCGAAAAGTGCATGCCACCATCCCGAGTCATCATACGTCTCGGCATGAGGGTCTGATGTCCCGGTGCGATGTCCCGGGTCCGGAGCCTCACGGATGGGAGTCATGTGAGCGAGACCGAGGTCACCACCGCACCCCGCCCCCTGCTGCTGGCCGACGGCCGTCCGGCGGCGCGGGCGTGGTCGCTGGATCCCGCCCTGCGCCACCTCAACCACGGCTCCTTCGGCGCGGTACCGCTGGCCGCCCAGGCGCGCCAGCACGAGCTGCGTACGGAGATGGAGAGCGCGCCGGTGGTGTGGTTCCCGGAGCTGCCGCGGCGGCTCGCGGCCACCCGGGGCGACCTCGCGGCCTTCCTCGGCGCGGCCCCCCGCGACCTCGCCCTGGTGCCGAACGCGAGCGCCGGCATGAGCGTCGTGTACGCCAGTCTGGAGCGGCGGCGCGGCGGGGAGATCGTCGTCACCGACCACGGCTACGGCGCCGTGACCATGGGCGCCGAGCGGCTGGCGCGCCGCTGGGGCGGCCGGGTGCGCACCGCCCGGGTGCCGCTGGACGCGGACGAGGAGCGGGCGTACGAGGCCGTGATGGCCGAGGTGGGGGAGAGCACCGACCTCCTCGTCATCGACCAGATCACCTCGGCGACCGCCCGCCGGCTTCCGGTGGAGCGGATCGGCGCGGAGGCACGGCGCCGCGGTATCCCGCTCCTCGTGGACGGCGCCCACGCCCCCGGCCTGATCGACGCCCCGCTCACCGGGCTCACCTGCGACTTCTGGGCGGGCAACCTGCACAAATGGGCCTGCGCGCCGCGCGGCACGGCGGCCCTGGTGGCGCGCGGTCCGCTGCGCGACGGCCTGTATCCGCTGATCGACTCCTGGGGCGCCGCCGACCCCTACCCCGACCGCTTCGACCAGCAGGGCACCATCGACGCCACCCACTACCTCGCCGCCCCGACGGCCCTCGACTTCGTCGGGGCGACCTGGGGCTGGCCCGCCGCCCGCCGCTACATGGACGAGCTGGCCGGCTACGCCGAGCAGGTCGTGGGCGCCGCGTTCACCGCGCTGACCGGCACGGACGCCCGAGTCGACGTGGGCATGCCCGTGCCCGGCATGCGGCTGGTGCGGCTGCCGGAGGGTCTCGCCGACAGCCGCGTCACCGCTGACGCCCTGCGCGACCGGGTCGCCGCGGAGCTGGGCGTCGAGGCGGCGTTCACCGCCTTCGGCGGCGTCGGCTACTGGCGGCTGTCCGCCCATGTCTACAACACCGCCGAGGACTACGAGTACTTCGCCGAGAGGTGCGTTCCCGTGCTCGGTGAGTGGGCCCGCGCGGCGCGCGCCCAGCAGCACCGCACCCCCTGAGGCCACGCCGCCGTATCCCCTCCACCCAAGGAAGAGGTCGCCACGATGAGAAGAAGGACGGCAGCTCTCGCGCTCGGCACCGCCGCCGCGATGGTCCTGACCGGCTGTTCCACCATGAGCCCCGGTGAGAGCGGGACGGTCACCCTCAACATGGTCGAGAGCCTGACCAACCCCGCCCGCACCGACCTGCTGAAGGGGCTGATAGCCGACTTCGAGAAGCAGAACCCGAAGATCGAGGTCAACCTCGTCTCCCCGCCCACCGAGCAGGCCGACCAGAAGATCCAGCAGATGCTCCAGTCCGGCAGCGGCGTGGACGTCCTGGAGGTCCGCGACATCACCGTGGGGCCGTGGTCGAACAACGGCTGGCTCTACGACATGAAGAAGGACCTCGCCGACTGGAAGGGCTGGGAGGCCCTGACCGACAACGCCGTCGAGGCCTCCGAGGACACCGAGGGCAGGACGTACTTCGTCCCCTACGGCTTCTACGGGCTGAGCCTCTTCCACCGCACCGACCTGATTGAGGAGGCCGGCTTCGACAAGCCGCCCGCCACCTGGGAGGAGCTGCTGGAGCAGGCGTCCAAGATCCACAAGCCGTCGGAGCGGCGCTACGGTTACGCCTTCCGGGGCGGCGCCAACGCGCACAGCAACGCCACCGCCGCGATCGAGGCGTACGTCGCCGACGACATCGACCCGGCCAACGGCTACCTGCTGAAGGACGGCAGCACGATCTTCTCCGCGCCCGAGGCGCTGGACGCGATGGAGACGTACCTGAAGTTGTTCGAGGAGGCGTCACCGGAGTCGTCCGTGGCGTGGGGCTACCCGGAGATGGTCGAGGGCTTCTCCAACGGCTCGACCGCGTTCCTGCTCCAGGACCCCGAGGTCATCGCCACCGTCTCGGAGTCCAAGTCGATCAAGCCGGACCAGTGGAGCACCGCACCGCTGGTGGCCGGGCCCAGCGGAAAGACCGTGCAGCCGCTGGCCACCGCCGGCTGGGGCGTGGCCGAGGGCAGCAAGCACAAGGCGGAGGCGGTCGAGCTCGTCCAGTTCCTGTCGGAGGGCGAGGCGTCGACGGCGTTCACCAAGAAGAACAGCCTGGTGCCGATCCTGAAGTCGGCGGCACAGGACGAGTTCTACCGGACGGGCCCCTGGGCCAGCTACGTCACCATGACGGAGAACCCGGACAAGTACCTCGTCGTCACCCAGCCGCGCGGCGTCGCCTGGTGGGCCGAGTGGCAGCAGCGCGCCGACACCGACGTGCAGAAGATGATCCTCGGCAAGCTGACGCCGAAGGATCTGCTCGAGGGCTGGGACGCGTACTGGACCGAGAAGTGGAAGAAGTAGCGATGCCCACCACGTCCACTCGTGACGTACGCAAGGCGCCCCCCGCGCGGAAGGGGGGCGCCCCGCCCACGAGGACCGGGCGCCGGCGGGAGTTCACCACGCGGCGCGGTCTGGTCATCGCCGCGTTCATGGCGCCGGCGGCGGTGTTCGTGGCGGTCTTCACGTACTACCCGATGATCGCCGGCAGTCAGATGGCGTTCCGCAACTGGAACCTGACCGACCTCACCGACACCTCCTGGGTGGGCCTGAAGAACTTCCGCGAGGTCTTCACCGACCCGGCCTGGGGCACGGTGCTGGACAACACCCTGCTGTGGGTGGTCGGTTCGATCGTGCCGCAGCTGGTGATCGGGTTCGCCATCGCGCTGTGGCTGCGCCGGCGGTTCCCCTTCCGTGGGCTCTACCAGGCGCTGATCTTCTTCCCCTGGGCGATCTCCGGGTTCCTCATCGGCATCCTGTTCCGCTGGCTGTTCAACAGCGAGTTCGGCGTCGTCAACGACCTGCTGCAGAAGGCGGGGATCATCGACGAGCCGATCGCCTGGCTGGCCGATCCGCAGACCGCGATGATCGCCGTGCTGATCGCCAACGTCTGGTACGGCGTCACCTTCTTCGCGATCATGATCCTGGCCGCGCTCCAGTCCATCCCCGACGAGCTGTACGAGGCTGCGGCGCTGGACGGTGCGAGCCGGACGCGGACCCTCTTCCAGATCACCATCCCCTACATCCGTATGACGCTGGCCCTGACGGTGCTGCTGCGCGTCATCTGGATCTTCAACTTCCCCGACCTGATCTTCGGTATGACCGGGGGCGGGCCGAACAACGAGACGCACATCGTGACCACCTGGATGATCAAGATCACCCAGCAGGGCGACTACGGCAAGGCCTCCGCCCTCGGCCTCCTGGTCGTCGCCATCCTGCTGGTCTTCGCGGTGTTCTTCCTGCTGGCGACGCGGGAGCGGACGGCCACGGCACGGGGCTCCGGAAAGCGAGGTGCACGGACGTGATCGGCAAGGAAACGGCGGCCGGACGGGCCACCAAGTTCACGTTCCTGGGCCTGTGGCTGATCTTCTCCCTCTTCCCCCTCTACTGGATCACCGTCACCTCGCTCAAGGCGCCCGGCGACATCTTCGCCTTCCCCATCGCCTACTGGCCCGAGCGCTTCTCGCTGGAGAACTACCAGGGTCTGTTCGGCACCGCCGACTTCGGCACGTACCTGGTCAACAGCCTGGTGGTGGCGACGGTCGCGGGGCTGGTCGCCACGGCGATCTCGACGCTGTCGGCGTATGTCCTCGCACGGTTCGAGTTCCGCACGAAGTCCGCGCTGCTGATGGCGGCGCTGGTCACGCAGATGATCCCGTCCTTCATCGCGCTGGGCCCGCTGTACCTGCTGATGACCGACCTGCGTCTGGTCGACAACCGGCTCGGGCTGATCCTCGTCTACATCGCCGTGTGCGTCCCCTTCTGCACGGTGATGCTGCGCGGCTTCTTCGCCAACGTCCCGGACGCGCTGGAGGAGGCCGCCATGATCGACGGCCTGTCCCGGCTCGGGGCGCTGGTACGGGTGCTGCTGCCGGTGATGCGCCCCGGGATCGTGGCGGCGTTCATCTTCAACTTCGTCAACTGCTGGAACGAGCTGTTCCTGTCGGTGACGCTGATGAACAGCGACGGCAACAAGACCGTGCCGACGGCCCTGAACGGCTTCATCTCCAGCTTCAACATCGACTGGGGCTCGATGTCCGCGGCGGCCGTCCTGACCATCCTCCCCACCATGGTCCTCTTCGCCTTCGCCAGCCGGCACATCGTCCAGGGGCTCACGTCGGGGGCGGTGAAGGGATGAGCCGGGGGCCGACGGCGGTCACCGCTGCCGTCCGGCCTCCCGCGCCGCCCGCTCCAGCCGCTCACGGTAGCTCTCCCACCAGGCCGGGTCGGTGGACGGCAGGCTGCTCGCGTCCTTTCCCTCGCCCACCCCGCCGTCCAGCAGTTCCCGGAGGATGTCGGCGTGCCCCGCGTGGCGGTGGGTGTCGGAGATGACGCGGACCACGGCGTGGTGCAGGGTCAGTTCGTCATGGCCCTCCGGCCACCAGGGCACCTTGCCGGCCGTCTCCAGGGGCAGGGCGTCGAGCGTGGCGTCCGCGTGCGCCCACGCCCGGCGGTACAGGTCCACCACGAACGCGCGTGACTCCTGCGCGGTGGCCCACATGTCCGCGTTGGTCTCCGCGGCCTCCGCGAGCCAGGGCAGCGCCTCGCCCGACGGGCGGCCGAAGGCGTCGCCGAGGTAGCCGAGTTCGATGCCGGCCACGTGTTTCACCAGGCCCAGGAGGTTGGTCCCGGTCGGGGTCATCGGGCGCCGGATGTCGTACTCGGACAGCCCTTCGAGCTTCCACAGCAGGGCGTCGCGGGCCTCCTGGAGATAGCGGCGCAGGTCGGCCTTGGCGCCGGACACGGTCACGGGGTCAGCCCTCCGCGCGGGGCGCGTCCAGCCAGCGGCCGTCGCGCATCAGGGTGCGTCCGGGCAGCTCGTTCGCCTCCCGCCAGGCCTGGACGCGCAGCGGCCGGATGCGGAAGTACTGGTACGGCCGGTCGAGCTTGCGCGGGTCGAACCCGGTCTTCGCGGCGAACGCGTCGCCGGTGCCGGCGCCGAGCTCGGCGACATCGACGGGCTCGGCGGTGCCGTCGACGAGCACGACGTCACGCGTCGGCCCGAGGCCTACGCGCACCCGGGGGTCGGCCAGCAGATTGCGGCTGGTGACCGACGCACGCGGCGTCGAGACGAGCAGCGCGTCCCCGTCCCAGAGAAACGACAACGGAACCAGATGCACCCCACCGGACGCGCCCGCGGTGGCGACCCAGAGATCAACATCGCCCTCCAGCCGCTCCCGCGTATCCCGCACTCGCTCCCCGAACCCCCGCGCCGCAACGTCCTCGCTCATAACCCCTCCCTTCCACGAAGACCCCCACGCTAAGCGCTGCCCGGACCCCACCGCTTCTCCACAACCGACCGACCGCGGGCGGTTGTGCTGTGGCGCACTATTGCAAGCGGGTGCTTGCAATAGTTAGCGGGGTGGGGCAGGGTGGGGGTATGGCATCGCTCAACGTCGGCAATCTCGGTGAGTACCTGCGCGAGCAGCGGCGCAGTGCGCAGTTGTCGCTGCGGCAGCTCGCCGATGCCGCCGGGGTGTCCAATCCGTACCTCAGTCAGATCGAGCGCGGGCTGCGCAAGCCCAGTGCGGAGGTGTTGCAGCAGGTCGCCAAGGCGCTGCGGATCTCCGCCGAGACGCTCTACGTCCGGGCCGGCATCCTCGACGCCGAGCGCGGCCAGGGCGAGGTGGAGACACGGGCCGCGCTGCTCGCCGATCCCACGCTGACCGAGCGTCAGAAGCAGGTGCTGCTGCAGATCTACGAGTCCTTCCGCAAGGAGAACGGGTTCGGCGGCACCGAGGACGAGGCCGTCGACGCGAGTGACGGCGCGGTGGACGCCGAGGACGGCGATGCCGTGATACGCCGGAGCCGTACGGCCGGCGGCAGTGACAAGGGTCCGCGGAGGACGGCCGGCTGAGCCGGACCAGGGCGCCGGCCACCCGCCGCGGACCACATGAGAACCCTCAGCCGAAACGAATCCGGGAGGACCATCACCATGGCCATCACCGACGACCTGCGCAAGACCTTCAGCGACCCGACCCCGCTCTACTTCGCCGCCGGCACCGCCGACCTCGCGCTGCAGCAGGCCCGGAAGGTGCCGGCCCTCGTGGAGCACCTGCGCGCCGAGGCCCCGGCCCGTATCGAGGCCGTGCGCAACACCGACCCCAAGGCCGTGCAGGAGCGGGCGACCGTCCGGGTCCGTGAGACCCAGGAGACGCTCCAGACCAAGGTCGGCGAGATCATCGGCACGCTCGACACCGACCTGAAGAAGCTCGGCGAGAACGCCCAGGACATCGCGCTGCGCGGTGTCGGCATCGCCGCCGAGTACGCGGTCAAGGCGCGGGAGACCTACGAGAAGGTCGCCGAGCGCGGCGAGCAGACCGTGAAGACCTGGCGCGGCGAGGCCGCCGAGGGCATCGAGGACATCGCCGTGGCCGTCGAGCCGGCCCCCGAGCCGAAGCCCGCGCCCCGGCCCGAGCCGGTCGAGCCCAAGGCCGACAAGCCCGCTGACAAGCCCGCCGACAAGCCCGCGGGCAGCCCGGCCGCAGCCGCGAAGAAGCCCGCCGCCGCCAAGAAGGCCCCCGCGCGCAAGACCACCGCGAAGAAGACGACCCCGCCCGCGAAGTAGTCGCCGGGTGGCGGCGACGGTGACGGGCCGGGCACTCTCGTGGTGCCCGGCCCGTTCTCCGGGTAGCCGACCGGCGGATGCCGACCGGTGGATGCGGGTACGGTGACCGGGTAAAGACGGCGTAATGGACGAGCCGAGTCGGGTGGTGGACGTAGTGCTGATGCAGGGCTTCGCGGGGTTCATGTGGCTGCTGAGCATGGCCCTGATCGTTTTCAGTGGCTTCGCGCTGATCGACGCCGCCACGCGTCGTGAGGACGCCTACCGCGCGGCGGACAAGAAGACCAAGCCGTTCTGGCTGATCATCCTGGCCCTGGCTTTCGTGGTGAACCTGATCTTCAACATTCTGTCGTTCCTGCCGATCATCGGCCTGATCGCGACCATCGTGTACATGGTGGACGTCCGCCCGGCCCTCCGCGGCCTGCCCGGCGGCGGCCGCGCCCGCAGGGGCTCCAGCAGCGACGGTCCCTACGGGCCGTACAACGGCGGCCGCTGACGGGGGCGCGGGCCCCGGTCAGGCCGTCCGGTCCAGCAGCAGTACCGCCACGTCGTCGGTCAGCTCGCCGCCGTTGAGGTCGCGGACCTCGTTCACGGCGGTGCGCAGCAGTGCCTCGCCGCTCAGGCCCTCGGAGAGCTGGCGGCGGATCATCTCCACCATGCCGTCCTGGCCGAGCCGCTCGCCGGTGTCGCCGACCCGGCCCTCGATCAGACCGTCGGTGTAGAGCATCAGGCTCCACTCGGCGCCCAGCTCCACCCGCATCCGAGGCCAGCGGGCGCCCGGCAGCAGCCCGAGCGCCGGGCCGTTGTTGCCGTACGGCAGCAGCTGCGCCGGCATGCCCGGGCGGGCGAGCAGCGGTGACGGGTGGCCGGCCAGGCACAGGCCCGCGTGCCGGCCGTCCGGCGCGATGTCCACCGTGCACAGGGTCGCGAAGATCTCGTCGTCGGGGCGCTCGTGTTCCAGCACCTCCTGCAAGGTGCCGAGGAGCTGGTCCCCGGACAGCCCCGCCAGGGTCAGCGCGCGCCACGCGATGCGCAGCTCCACGCCGAGGGCGGCCTCGTCCGGGCCGTGTCCGCAGACATCGCCGATCATGGCGTGCACGGTGCCGTCGGGGGTGCGTACGACGTCGTAGAAGTCGCCGCCGAGCAGGGCGCGCGAGCGGCCGGGGCGGTAGCGGGCGGCGAAGCGCAGCGGGGAGCCGTCCAGCAGCGGCGTCGGCAGCAGGCCGCGCTCCAGCCGGCGGTTCTCCTGGGCGCGCACCCGGCCCTCCGCGAGGCGCCGCTCGGCGGAGTCGGACCGCTTGCGCTCCACCGCGTAGCGGATCGCCCGGCTCAGCAGCCGGCCGTCCAGCTCGTCGCGGACGAGGTAGTCCTGGGCGCCCACCCGCACCGCCTCCGCGCCCCGCTCGGTGTCGTCGGCGCCGGTGAGGGCGAGGACGGCGTGCCGGGGAGCGAGCTCCAGGACGTGCTTGAGCACGGCGAGCTCGTCACCGTCGCCGGTGCGGCCCGGCGCGGGCAGGGCGAGGTCCAGCAGGATGCAGTGGACGTCGTCGGTCAGCAGCCGCTCGGCCTCGGTGAGATTGCGGGCGGTGCGGACGCGAATGGGTTTGCCGGACGGGTCGAGCAGGTCCGGCACGATCGGTGACCCGCCGGGATCGTCCTGGATCAGCAGCAGGGTGAGGTTGGTGTGGGCGGCCGTGTCGGACCGGTCCGGCGCGGTGCCGGACAGGACCGCGGTGCTGCTCTCGACCGGGGCCGCGGTGTGCGGGGCCGCCGTCCTGGTCTCCGCGGAGTCCAGGGCGGAGCCTTTGCTCAGTGCAGCGGCCGGAGCCTGACCACCTTCCGCGGCCGGGATCGCTCTCTGCCGCGGTACGGGTGCGGGCATTTTTCCGGGTTCCTTCCCTCCCCCCGAGGGCATGGTGGGGGCGACGGATCTCGGCCCTGTCCCCGGCTCCACCTCGGTGTGCGAGCAGAGGATGCCCCTTCGAACGGGGACCTTAGCGGTTGACGGCGCCGCAGCGGAATGGTGGAGACCACGCCGCCGCGCCCTCGGCCATTGTCATATGCCGCGTTTGCTAACGCAGTTGGACAGGCCGGGTGTGCTGTGGGAATGACGAACGTCACGTCCCCAGGGGGTTTGATCGCAAGATCCACGTGCAGTGGGTCACGTGGCCTGTGTCACCGGGGCGTTGGGCACACCCGCGCGGGGTGCCCCGCCGTTCAGTCCGTGTCCGGGCCCGTGTCCGGGCCCGTGTCCGCGTCCGGGCGTACGACCCCCAGGATCGGCATCGATCCGGCCCCCGCGAGCGTGATGGACCGCCCGGGGCGCGGGGCGTGCACCATGATGCCGTCGCCCAGGTACATGCCGACGTGGGTGGCGTCCTTGAAGTAGATGATGAGGTCACCGGGCCGCATGTCCTCGATCTCCACGCGCTCCAGCTGCCTCCACTGCTCCTGTGAGGTGCGCGGTATGGTCCGCCCGGCCGATATCCAGGCCTGTGAGGTGAGTCCGGAGCAGTCGTACGCCTTCGGCCCCTCCGCGCCCCACTGGTACGGCTTCCCGATCTGCGCGGTGGCGTACGCGACGGCCTTCTTGCCCTGCTCCGTCGCCTTGCCGTCGATGTCGTCCAGGATGCCGGAGCTGAGCCAGCCGGCCTGGGCCTGGTCGGCGGCGCGCCGCTCCATCCGGGCCAGGCGCTGCTTCTCCTCTTCCTTCAGCTCGGACTCGAGCTTCTCGGCCGCCTTGATCTGCTTCTCGATCTTCTTCTGGGACTTGGCCTTGGCCTTGCGGACCGTTTCCAGTTCCTTGAACTGGGTTTCCGCGTCCTGGGCGTACTGCTCCAAGTCCTGCTGGGTGCGGGACATTTCCCGCAGCAGCCCCTTGGTGGCGTGCTCGCCCTGCCGTACCCGGCCCGCGCCGTCGAGGAACTCCTGCGGGCTGTCGCTCAGCATGAGGTGGGCCTCGGGCGGCAGCCCGCCGCCGCGGTACTGGGCGGCGGCCGCGGCGCCCGCGCGCTCCTTGAGCTCGTCCAGCCGCTCGCGGCCCTTGACGATCTTCTCCGCCAGCCGCACGATCTCGGCGGACTGCTTCTTCGCCTTCTCCTCCGCGGCGTTGTACTCCTCGGTGGCGACGGCCGCCGCGCGGTAGAGCTTGTCGAGCTTCTTGCGGACGGCTTCGAGTTCCTCGTCGGGGCCGTCGACCACGGTGACGCTCGCGGTCGTGCCCGGGGGCGGCGGGGGAGTGGGGGCCGCGAACGCCGTACCGGGCAGTGCCAGTACGGTCACCGCGCAGACCACGGTCACGGCCGCCGCGAGCATTCCGCGCCTGCCCGTCCCCATGAGGCCACCCCCCGCTTGATTAACCGTCAGTAACAAATGGTCGCCAGGGGGATGCTGCCATGCCGCGGCGTGAAACGACAGAGGGAGTCCTTCCCGTCCCTCCCGCCCGTGCAATCCCCGGCGCGACGATCGCCCCACCCATGTGACGAACAACTCACGGAGATCGTTCCTCCGGCGCGGACGCCAGGGCCGCTGGCCGGTCCGGTGCGGCCGCCGCCACGGGCCCGACGGGTTCCGCGCGGGGCGTCATGGCCCGCGGTTCCTCTCGGGCGGGTGTCATGGCCCCGGGCCCTTCCCGCGCGGTATCGCGGTTGCCGGCCGGTCCGGTGCGGGCGTCACGGGCCCGGTGGAAACCGTGCGGGGTGTCACGCTCGTGGTTCCTGCCGCGCGGGGCGTCACGCTCGCGGCTTCTCCCGCGCGGGTGTTCGCGGTTCCTCTCGGGCGGGTGTCATGGTCCCGGGCCCTTCCCGCGCGGTGTCGCGGTTGCCGGCCGGTCCGGTGCGGGCGTCACGGGCCCGGTGGAAACCGTGCGGGGTGTCACGCTCGTGGTTCCTGCCGCGCGGGGCGTCACGCTCGCGGCTTCTCCCGCGCGGGTGTTCGCGGTTCCTCTCGGGCGGGTGTCATGGTCCCGGGCCCTTCCCGCGCGGTGTCGCGGTTGCCGGCCGGTCCGGTGCGGGCGTCACGGCTGCTGGTCGGCGTCGGCGGGGAGTTACGGGCCTGGGTCCCTTCCGCGCGGTGGGCGGGGCGTTACGGGCCCGGGTCCCTCCCGCGCGGTGTCACGGCTGCCGGTCGGTTCCAGGCGGGCGTCACAGCCACTGGGCGACCCCGGCCGGGGCTCGCGGCTCGCCGTCACTCCCGCGCGCGCCACGCGGCTCCCGCCAGTCCCGCGCGGACGCGCCCCCGTCACCCCCGCGGCGCCAACGCCCCCCACCGCACCGTGACTTCGCCCTGGCGCCACCGCGACGGGCCGTCCGTCACCGGCCAGTCGGCCGTGAGGTCCCGTACCGTCCGGATCCAGCGTTGCCGGGCGCCGTAGGAGGCGTAGGGCGCGGCGGCGGCCCAGGCGCGGTCGAAGTCGCGCAGGAAGGCGTGCACCGGCTCACCGGGGACGTTGCGGTGGATGAGCGCTTTCGGCAGGCGCTCGGCCAGGTCGGACGGGCGCTCCAGGGAGCCGAGCCGGGTCGCGAAGGTGACGGTGCGCGGCCCCTCCGGACCGAGCGCCACCCACACGTGCCGGCGTCCGATCTCGTCACACGTGCCCTCGACCAGCAGCCCGCCGCGCGCCCCCGTCGCCGGGTCGGCCGGTGCGAGCCGCGCGCACAGCCGGCGCCACACGGCGGCGACCTCCGCCTCGTCGTACTGGCGCAGCACGTTCGCCGCGCGGATGAGCACCGGCCGCCCCGGGACCGGGACCTCGAAGCCGCCGTGCCGGAAGACCAGCCCCTCGCGCTCGTACGGCCGTGCCGCCGCGACCCGGGCCGGGTCGATCTCGACGCCCGTCACGTGGGCGCGGGGCGCCACCGAGCGCAGCCGGTGCAGCAGCTCGACAGCCGTCCAGGGCGCCGCGCCGTAGCCGAGGTCGACGGCGGCGGAGTGCTCCGCGCGGCGCAGTTCCGCGCCGTGCGTGACCGCGATCCAGCGGTCCATGCGGCGCAGCCGGTTGGGGTTGGTGGTGCCGCGCGTCACGGTGCCCAGGGGGCGTGGGGCGCGGACTGTCATACGTCCGAGTATGCGGGTACCCGCGAAAGCGTCCCCACGTGGGGGACGTGTCACGGTCTCGAACGGTTGAGCGACAGTCGGTAATGATTCGGCAAAGACCGTGACCGGGGTCGCCGACCGGAAATGGGAACCGAGCCTTCCGGTGTTGAGGTCACGGAGGGCCGCACCACCCTCCGCCAGGCATGCCCACAGCGAGGAGGAACGCCACGTGAGCCAGTACATCGCGAGGCTCGGCCGGCGCTCCCCCGCCGCGCCGCCGCGGCTGCGCCTGCACCGCAGGCCGCGCCGCGTGGCGATGCTCACCGTGCACACCTCCCCGCTCCACCAGCCGGGCACCGGCGACGCGGGCGGCATGAACGTCTACATCGTGGAGCTCGCGCAGCGCCTCGCCGCGATCAACATCGAGGTCGAGATCTTCACCCGCGCGACCGCCGCCTCCCTCCCGCCCACCGTGGAGCTCGCCCCCGGCGTCCTGGTCCGGCACGTCGACGCCGGCCCCTACGAGGGTCTGGCCAAGGAGGACCTCCCCGCCCAGCTGTGCGCCTTCACCCACGGGGTGATGCAGGCCTGGGCCGGCCACCGCCCCGGCCACTACGACCTGGTCCACTCCCACTACTGGCTCTCCGGGCACGTCGGCTGGCTCGCCGCCCAGCGCTGGGGCGTCCCCCTGGTGCACGCCATGCACACCATGGCCAAGGTCAAGAACGCCAACCTCGCCGACGGCGACACCCCCGAGCCCGCCGCCCGCGTCATCGGCGAGACCCAGATCGTCTCCGCCGCCGACCGGCTGATCGCCAACACCTCCGAAGAGGCCGGCGAACTCATGGAGCACTACGCCGCCGACCCCGGCAAGGTCGCCGTCGTCCACCCCGGCGTGAACCTGGCCCGCTTCCGCCCCGCCGACGGCCGCGCCGCCGCGCGGGCGCGCCTCGGTCTCCCCGAGGACGCCCTGATCCCCCTCTTCGCGGGACGCATCCAGCCCCTCAAGGCCCCCGACGTCCTGCTCCGCGCGGTCGCCGTCCTCCTCGACCAGCGCCCCGAGCTGCGCGGCCGCATCTGCGTCCCCGTGGTCGGCGGCCCCAGCGGCAGCGGCCTCGCCAAACCGGAGGGCCTGCAGAAGCTCGCCGCGCGGCTCGGCATCGCCGACGTCGTCCGCTTCCACCCGCCCGTCGGGCAGGAACAGCTCGCGGACTGGTTCCGCGCGGCGTCCGTCCTCGTCATGCCCTCCTACAGCGAGTCCTTCGGCCTGGCCGCCATAGAGGCGCAGGCCTCCGGCACCCCGGTGCTCGCCGCGGCGGTCGGCGGCCTGCCCGTCGCCGTACGGGACGGGCACACCGGCTTCCTCGTGCAGGGCCACGATCCCGCCGCGTACGCGCGCGTGCTGCGCGACTTCGCCGACCACCCGCCCCTCGCCGCCCGCATGGGCGTGGCTGCCGCCCGGCACGCCCAGTCCTTCGGCTGGGACACCGCGGCCGCCGCCACGGCGGACGTCTACACGGCCGCGACCCAGGTCCACCGCCGTCACGTACGCTCGCACCATGGCTGACAAAGCGGCGGAGGCGGCGCAGGTCGTCGAGGGTGTGCTGAAGGACGCGGAACTGGAGTGGGAGAGCCCCGCCCCGGGGTCGTACGTGGTGAAGCTCCCCGGCACCCGCAAGCTCTCCACGACCGTCTCCCTGATCGCCGGCCGGCACACGCTCTCCCTGAACGCCTTCGTCATCCGCCACCCCGACGAGAACGAGGGCGCGGTCCACCGCTGGCTCCTCGAGCGCAACCTCAAGCTCTTCGGCGTGAGTTACGCCGTCGACCCGCTCGGCGACATCTACGTCACCGGACGGCTGCCCCTGTCCGCGGTCACCGCGCAGGAGATCGACCGCCTCCTCGGCCAGGTCCTCGAAGCCGCCGACGGCAGCTTCAACACGCTCCTGGAACTCGGCTTCGCCTCCGCGATCCGCAAGGAGTACGCCTGGCGGGTGTCACGCGGCGAGTCCACCCGCAACCTGGACGCGTTCACCCACCTGCTGGAGCGCCCGTCGCCCGGTAGTGTCCCGGAGTGACGCCCACGAGTTTCCGGAAGTGCCGGGTCAGATGGGCCTGGTCGTAGAACCCGGTGGCGACCGCCACCTCGCTCGGTGACCGCCCCGCCAGCAGCAGCCGCCGCGCCCGCCCCACCCGCCGGGACATCAGATACTGGTGCGGCGCGATGCCGTACGCCCCGCTGAACGCCCGTACCAGGTGCGCGGGGTGCGCGGACAGCAGCGCGCCCGCCTCCTCCAGGGTGAGCCCCTCGACCACCCGCGCGTCCAGCAGCTCCCGCAGCCGCCGCGCGAGCACGGGGTCCCGGCGGACCGCTCCGGCGCCGTCGCGCGAGCGCAGATGCTCCCGCAGCCGCTCCCCGACGAGCGTCAGCCGGCTCTCGGCCTCCAGTTCGTCGCCGGGCCGCACCAGCGCGGAGTGCACCTGCCCGACGCGCCGACGCAGCAGCGGGTCCCGCAGATCGGGCCGGTCGACGGCGGCCCCGATGAGATCGTCCCCGAGCCGGGTGGTGTCCAGGTACAGCACCCGCTTGCGGAAGCCGCCGGCCGTGGCGGGGGCGCCGTTGTGGGGGACGTGCGGCGGCAGCAGCGTCACCGTGTCGTGCGGGGTGCCGTGCTCGTGCCGGTCCAGGTCGTACCGTACGGCGCCGTCGTCGACGATGAGCAGCGTCCAGGCGTCGTGGACGTGCATCGGGTAGGCGTACTCGGTGAAACGGGCGTGGAACACCTCGACGACGCCCGGTACCTGGGGCCGCCAGGCGGAGACCGTCGCCCCGGACGCTGCCTGGGAGGGCATGCAAACAACGTACAAGACCGCGCGGCGGCCGGAGCGGCAGTCTCACTCCATGACCACCAGCACCCGCTTCGACACGAAGATCGCCGTCCTGCTGCGCGAGGACCTGGAGACCTGGCAGCGCCTCAACGTCACCGCGTTCCTGGTCAGCGGCCTGGGCACGCAGTTCCCCGAGCTGATCGGGGAGCCGTACGAGGACGCGGACGGTGTGCCGTACCTGCCGATGTTCCGCCAGCCGGTCCTGGTCTTCCAGGGCTCGAAGGAAACCCTCGGGACGGCCCACACGCGGGCGCTCACCCGGGCCCTGCCCCGCGCGGTCTTCACCGGCGACCTGTTCGCCACGGGCCACGACGAGGCCAACCGCGCGGCGGTCCGCGCCGTCGGCACGACCGGCCTGGACCTGGTCGGCCTGGCCGTCCACGGCCCGAGGAACGCGGTCGACAAGGTCCTGAAGGGGGCCAGGATGCACCCGTGAGACGCTGACGGCATGACCGAGCCCGGCGGCCGCCCCCTCCTCTTCCTGGACGTGGACGGCCCGCTGATCCCCTTCGGCTCCGGCGCACCACCCGCGCGGGGGCCGCTCACGGACGCCGGGCACCCCCTGCTGGGCCGCCTCGACCCCACCGTGGGCGCCCGCCTGCTCGCCCTCCCCTGCGAGCTTGTGTGGGCGACGACCTGGCAGCACGAGGCCAACGACACGATCGCCCCGCGCCTCGGCCTGCCCCGCCTGCCGGTCGTGCCCTGGCCGGAGCACGACGACGGCACCCCCGCGCCCCGCGGCCTCCACTGGAAGACCCGGCACCTGTCCGCGTGGGCCGGCCCCCGCCCGTTCGTCTGGCTGGACGACGAGATCGGCGCGACGGACCGCACCTGGACCGAAGCCGCCCACCCGGCCCCGGCCCTGCTCCACCGGGTGGACCCGACGAAGGGCCTGACGGAGGGGGACTTCGAGGTGGTACGGGAATGGCTTGGCCGTGCGGCTTTGTTCCGCCCCGGTCAGTCCGGCAGGGGGATGGTCGTCGACTTGCCCGGCTGGACGCCCTCCGGCGGGTAGTCGCAGTCGATGCTGGTCACCTCGCGGTCACTGTCGTCTCCGTCGTCGATCACCACGCCCGTGCAGGCGCGGCCGTGCTCATCGGTCCACGTGATGACTTCGGTCTTGTCGGCACAGCCCGTGAGCAGCAGCGCGCCCAGCACCGCCGACGCGGCGAGTCCGGCCTTCCGCGGTCCTGTCATGGCATCCCCCGTGACAACGGCCGTACGACGCACACCCGTACGCCTGCCTCCGGGATACCCGGCGGAGGCAAACGCTCCCCCAACCACCGGGTGCAAAGCCGTCACAGCGGGCGCAATCAGCGGGTGCAGACCACGCTGATCAGCGTGAACGAGGCGTGGAACGGCCCTTCGGACAGCCCGGCGAACCAGTCACGGCCGCGCGTCGCGTCGATGTCCCCCGCGTCGATGGCCTTGTGCAGATTGCGGCCCAGCCCGAGGGTGTGATCCGCCTCCGTGACGTCACGGAAGACGGGTGTCGTGGCGCTCACGTCCTCCACGCGGAAGCCCGCCCGTTCGGCGAGCCGCGCGAGACGGCGGCCGATCGTCGCGTGGCGCACCGCCACCCCGGTGGTGTACCGCGTGAAGGCCCGGCTCGTCTCCAGGTCCTCGGAGTCGACGATCAGCGTGTCCCAGTCGGGTTCCGCGAGCCCGACGCGCGCGCCCGCGCGGGTGACGCGGTGCAGTTCCGCGAGTACGGCGGCGGGCTCGGCGACGTGCATCAGCACCCGGTCGACCTTGGCGCGGTCCACGCTCCCCGCGTCGACGGGCAGTTGGTGCGCGTCCCCCTCACGAACCTCCACCCGCCGCAGCTCCGCCGTGCGCGCACGGGCCTGCGCCAGCATCGCCTCGTCCCGGTCCACCCCGATCACGGTGCCGGTGTCACCGGCGCGTTCGGCCAGCGCGGGCAGATCCGTACCGGGCCCGCACCCGACATCCAGCACGGCATGCCCCGTCCGGACGTCCAGCAGATCGAGCATCCGCCCCTTGTACGCCCGCCCGGCCTCACCGGCGGCGGCCCGCAACATGTAGGAGGCCTGATCGGGCGTGGAAACACCAAGAGTTGTCGACATGCGGGCCAGTCAAGCGCGTCCACCGCCCGCTTGTCAGGGCCAGGTTCGTTCGAGCCTTCGTTTGTGGTGGTCGCGGCGAACGTAGCCGTGCGCTTCCCGCACCTGCAAGCCAGTCACCCGCACGGGTGACGTGGGCCGTTCCGGCGGGGCGGGGCGGGCGGGCAGCGCTGGGGCTGGGTGCCGCGCCGTGCCGTCGGCAAGATCGTCTGGGCGGAAGTGGCGGCTTGTCCGCGTACAACCATCCGTGCGGGATGAGCGTCCAAGATCCAGTTCACGTGTCCGTTCCCAGGGCACTTACGGGATTTCGGAGAACCATGCCCTCCTCACGCACCGTCCTGGCCGCCACGGCCGCACTCGCGACGGCACTCTGCTCGCCCCTTCTCCTCGCCCCCACGGCGACCGCCGCCCCCGCCAAGTACGCGGACGACTTCAACGGTGACGGCTACCGGGACTACGCCTACGGCGGCAGCGTCACCGACGCGGGTTCGGACGGCTCAGGGACCGTCGGCATCATCTACGGAACGGCCACCGGGCCGAACGGACGCAAGCAGAACATCACGCAGAACAGCGCGGGCATCCCCGGCGCCAACGAGTGGGGCGACGGCTTCGGCAACGCGATGGTGGGCGCCGACTTCAACCGCGACGGCTACGCCGACCTGGCCGTCGGCGTCTACAACGAGGACGTCGGCACCGGCAAGGACCGCGGCGCCGTCCTGATCATCTGGGGGTCGGCATCGGGTCTGTCCGGTGCCACGTCCATCCCGAACAAGGCACCCCGGAGCTACGCCCAGATGGGCCTCGACCTGGCCGCCGGTGACTTCAACGGCGACGGCAGGCCCGACCTGGCCACCATCAACGGCCACACCGTGCACGTGTACGTCGGCTCGTTCACCAAGTCGGGCTTCAGCGGCAAGGTCACCAAGCTCACCAACGACAAGATGTCCGCGGAGCATCTGGCCGCCGGGAAGGTCACCAAGGACGCGGCCGCCGACCTGGTGGTCGTCGGCGGGGTGGACGGAAGCGAGCACACCGTCAGCGGCGCCTGGTTCATCCGCGGCGGCAGCACGCTCACGCGCGGCAAGACGTACAAACTCGGCACCGGGGAGGACACCAGCTGGGAGGTGGACACCCGGATCGCCGACTTCGACAAGGACGGGTACGGGGACATCGCCCTCGGCCACCCCAATGCCAACGGCAAGGGCGGCGTGCTCCTGTGGCGCGGCGGCTCCAGCGGCCCCGGCAGTGTCACCAAGATCAACCAGAACACGGCGGGCGTCGCCGGCGGCATGGAGGTCGGCGACCGCTTCGGCGCGCGGATCTCCGTCGGCGACGTCAACCGCGACGGCTACCCGGACCTCGCCGTCGCCGCCCCCGGTGAGGACCTCGGGGGCTACGCCGACGCGGGCGCCGTCCACATCCTGCGCGGCAGCGCCTCCGGGCTCACCGGATCGAAGTCACAGTTCTTCGACCGCACCAGCAAGGGCGTGCCGGGCGGCCTGGAGGAGGGCGCGTCCTTCGGCGAACACCTGCGCCTGCGCGATTCCGACCGCGACGGCCACGCCGACCTCTTCACGGACTACCTCCGCCTCCCCGGATCCTCGTCAGGCATCACGACGACCGGCCTCAAGGAAACGGTCTGGTCCGCGTTCATGCAGTAGAGGACGGTTTCACGCGGCGGAGCAGGGCCCTGGTCCTTCCTCGGCCGCGAAGGCCTCGTCCTCCCCGACGAAGTCAGGAGCCCGGAAAGGGTTGGTCGTCGGAGGGGGCGAGGCCGCGACGGAACTGCGCGGCTGCCCCTCCGGAGCGGAGAACAGCGAGGTCAGGTCGATGAGAGGTCTCTCTTCCTAGAGCTTGGTCATCTTGGCGTACGGACTCAGGATGCGTGTCCTCGTCGAACCGAAGTCGACGAGCGCGGCGACCCCGTCCTCGACGGAGATCACCCGGCCGAGGCCGTACACATCATGTGTGACCTGGTCTCCCTCGGCGAAGTGCTTGGGAGCCGGTGCGACGGCAGCCTTGAAGGGGCTGGTGGGCAGGTGGCGCTTAGGAGCAGCAGATTTCGTCATCGCCCTCAGTATGCGCCTACGAACCCGCTCTGCGCTGTGGTCACGGTCTCCATATTTCGCTTGGTGACGAGTCCGTCACGCCGCGCCGTCGTTCGGGATCCATGTGCGGGTGCCGTCCTCGGCGAGTGCCCAGCAGCCCTTGATGAACCTGGGGGCGATACCGCCGGGGAAGTCGACCTCGGCCTCGTCGTACTTGTCCGGGTTCATCGTGTGAGGGTACGTCCTGTTGGCGTCGATACCGCCGGGTGCGTCTATTTCATAGATGTAGGCATCGCCGCCCTCGAACGGCCAGTTGAGGTCCTTCTTCCTGGTCGTCGCCACGTAGGCCGAGGGCGCGTTGCTGTGCAGGAAATCCTCGAGATCCATGTTGGCGGGATTCTTCGGCGCGAAGCCCTGCGCGAAAACGATGTACCAGGGGCGGCTGTCATTGCGGTACAAGGGCTCACGAGAGGTGCGCCAGACCGCCTCGCGCGGGATTCTTTCCACATCCACACTCACGAGGGCCGCCTGCAGCGCGCCGCGGGGTGCGCCGCCTCTGGAACGGCCGGGGGCGTTCGCCCGACGGAGGGCGTTCGAACGGCGGAGGCCCGATCCGGCGGAGGCGTTGTCCTGGGTGAGAGCGGAGGCGTTGTCCTGGGCGGGACCGAAACCCTGCCCGCCGTTGGACGAGGTGCCGAACAGGCTGCCGCTCATTCCCTCCACCGGCGCGTATGCCTCGGCGGCCCAACCCGAGTAGTCCTCCTCGGCCCTCTGCACCGTGGGGGAACCGGACGACCTGGTCCTCTGAAGGGGGACCGTCACAGAGGCACCCGGGGGAGTGCCGGCGTCCTGCACTCTGCTGTCCCGCTCCTCCTTGAGCACACGTGTCAGCCCCGCGTTGCCCGCCATCCGCTGCAGGGCCAGCATGGGGGTAACTGACGACGTCGCCGTTGACCGCGCGGAGCGTTGTACGGAGGCCCGGTCCTTGGGTGCGAAGCGTGGCTCGTGTGTGTACATGGTCCTTGCTGTGGTGTGGAGGCGGATCCGTCGACCGCACAGTGCCCGGAGGCGGCCGACGCCGACGCGTGGGGCAGCGGGGTGCGGACCCGGCCCCAAGAGGTGGACTCCTGTTCGCCATTGTTTCAGTGAGAGCCAGATTAACTTAACGCTATTAGTGGGCGATTGGCGTGTGCCCGCCCGGAAACGGCCCAGCCGTGGATCACGTGAACGGCCCTCAGCCGGCGGAAGACGCCTGGGCTGCGCTGCATCCGGCTGTCAGACCCGCCTGGGATGCTCCGGGCATGGAGATGACAGTGCAGCTGACGATCGACTGCGCCGATCCTCAGCGGATGGTGGCGTTCTGGGCCGAGGCTCTGGGATACGTACCTGAGCCTCCGCCGGCCGGGCACGCCACGTGGCGTGCCTACTGGAGGGCGGCAGGGGTGCCCGAGGAGGAGTTGCCGGACGGTGCCGGGGACATTCCGGAGTCGATCATCGATCCCGCGGGGCACGGACCGAGGGTGTGGTTCCAGCAGGTCCCGGAGCCGAAGGCCGCCAAGAACCGGTGGCACTTCGACCTGAAGGCCGGCGGGGGCCGTGATGTCCCGCTGGACGTCCGCGTCCAGCGGGTCACAGCAACGGTGGAACGGCTCGTCGACGCCGGTGCCACCGTGCTGCGGATCAGGAACGAGCCGGAGACGGGGCTCTACGCCGCCGCGATGCACGACCCCGAGGGCAACGAGTTCGACGTCGTCTGAGGGCCGCCGCGACGCGGACCACGGACGGCGGGCGTGCGGTCGAACACGGACGGCGGGCGTGCGATCAGTCGCCGGTCGCCGCGCGATGGGCGGCGCTGCCTTCGCGGTAGAAGACGTAGCCGCCGTGGTGCAGGACGTCGCCGTCGAACGTGCCGTCGGCGCTGAAGCCGGTGTCGTCCTTGTACTCGATGTGGGTGCCGTTCACCCAGTAGCGCCCGGTGTAGGCGGAGGCGCGCGTACCGCGGGCCTCGTCGTAGCGTCCGTTCGGGAGGAGTTCTTGCCGGATGTGGTGGTCGGCGGTCACCCACATGCCGACGTAGGGGTGTTCTTCGTTCACTGTCACAGGACTGCTGCTCTCGGTGTGGGTTGCTCGTGCGGAATTCGCCGCGGCTGTTCCCGACCCGGGGGTGGAGCAGCCGGCGATCAGTGCGGCGGCCAGAAGGGCGATGACCGCGCCGGCGGTACCTCGTACGCTGTGCCCGGCCATCAGCTTTCCGGCACCTCGACGCCGCCTGGCGCGGAAGCGAGGGCGACGCATGACCGTCGACTGCGCTGCTGCATGGTGTCCGTCCTCCGCGTTGTCGTGGATTTCGAACGATCCTGGGTCAGCGCAGGGCGAGGGAACAGGCCGCACTGCTCCTGGGAGGACCACACCCCCTCAGCTGTGCAAGCCCTCTGCCCGTCGCGCGGGCGGCTCAGCCGTCCGTCGTCAGGCCGTCGATCAACGGGATGAGCGTCTGCCAGTTCGCCCGGACCGCGGCGGCCGCCCCCTCCGCGTCACCGGCCTCGCACAGTTCGATGATCTGCTGGTGCTGGGCGACCGAGGAGCGGCCGGACAGCGAGGAGAACCGCAACCGCACCACCCGGCGCAGCACGGGCGTGAACTGTTCCAGCACCGTACGGACCGCCCCGTTGGCGCAGGCCGCGACGGCGACGCCGTGGAAGTCCTCGTCCGCCGTCAGCGCGGCCGCGGCGTCGTCGTGACGCAGAGCCGCGGCGAACCGGCTGTTCGCCTCCCGCATGATGTCGAGTTCGGCCGGGGAGAGGTTCGGTACCGCGGTCCGTACCGCCAACTCGTGCATGGCGGCCGTCACCGCCTGGGCGTCATGGGCGGCCCGCGCGTCCAGCGGGCTGACGATCGTGTGACTGCCCGGCTTGGTCCGCACCAGCCCGATCTGCTCCAGCCGCGCCAGGGCCTCCCGGATCGGAGTACGGCTGACCCCCAGCCAAGCGGTCAGGTCGGCGTCGTTGAGGCGCTCGCCCGGAGCGAGTGTGCCGTCGACGATGGCGTCCCGAAGCGCTCGGTAGGCGTTCTCCCGCAGCAGCGGCCGGGCGACGAGCCCGCGACCTTGTGGAACCGGCATGCGAAATATCGTACGTGGCATACATCGCGCCGGTCGAACCCCCTCCGGGGCTCTCAGTGGAGGAGGTCGAGCGCCGCGGCGATGATGCCGTCCGTGTCGATGCCGTGGTGGCGGTAGACGTCCTCGATCGTGCCGGACTGGCCGAACCGGGTCACGCCCAGGGACGTGACCGGCGTGTTCCGGACCGTGCCCAGGAAGGCCAGGGTGTGCGGATGGCCGTCGAGGACGGTGACGAGCGGGGTGGCCCGGTCGGCGGGGAAGACCTGGTCGAGGATCCAGGCCGGGTCATCGGACAGGCCGCGGCGGGCCTGGAGCGCACGGAAGAGCAGGTCGGGGCTGGTCACGCAGACCACGTCGGCGCCGTGGCCGAGGGCGGCGAGGCGGTCGGCGGCGGCCAGTGCCTCCGGGACCAGGGCGCCCATGGCGGCCAGCGTCACCACCGGCTTGACGTGCCGGCGCAGCCGGTAGGCCCCCGCGGTCACCTGGCGGCGGCGCCGCTGGCGGGCGGCCGGGTCGGCGGGCACGGCCGCGAGCGTCTGGTCGACCGGCTTGGTGGACAGCCGCAGATAGGCCGAACTCCCCTCCGGGTGGCCGAGGTTGCCGAGCGCGGCGAGCAGGCACCATTCGGCGTCGATGGCGAAGGCGGGCTCGTAGGTGACGCAGCCTGGCTGCTCGATGCCGAGGGACGGCGTGGTGATCGACTGGTGCGCGCCGCCCTCGGGGGCGAGGGTGACCCCGGAGGGCGTGCCGACCAGGATCGACTGACCGCCGGCGTAGATACCGAACGACCACGGTTCCAGGGCCCGGTTGACGAAGGGGTCGTAGACCACGCCGATCGGGAGCAGCGGCCGGTCCCAGCGGCTCCAGGTGGCGCCCAGTTCTCCGAGCAGGCCGACCAGGTTGGTCTCGGCGATGCCCAGTTCCACGTGCTGGCCGGTGGGCCGCTCCCGCCAGTGCAGGATCGTCTCGGCGTCGTCGGCGAACCAGTCGGGGCGCTCGGCCTGCGACCACACGCCGACCTTGTTGAGCCAGCCGCCGAGGTTGGTGGAGGAGCTGACGTCCGGGCTCACGGTGACGATCCGGCCGGCCGCCTCCGGCGCCCGCCGGGTGAGGTCCAGCAGGGTGCGTCCGAGCGCCTGCTGGGTGGTGCCGTTGCCGGCCGGCGCCGGGCGGCCGAGGTCGGTGGGGACCGCGGGCGGCCGCTGGGGCGTGCGTGCGGGACGGCGCAGCCGCTGGGCGGCGGCCGCGCACAGGGCGGCCTCCGGTGAACCGTCGGCGAAACCCGTCCACGGGTGGTCGAGGTCCGTCCCCAGGCGGTCGGCCAGTGCCCTCATCTGATCGGCGGTCAGCAGGGACGAGTGGTTCTGCGGGTGCCCCTCGGTGGGCAGTCCGTGACCCTTGACGGTGTAGGCGAAGATCACGGTCGGGCGGGTGTCGTCGACGGCGTCGTAGGCGTCCGTCAACGCGCCGAGGTCGTGACCGCCCAGGTTGCGCAGCGCCGCGAGCAGCGACGTGTCGTCCAGGGACGCGATGAGCGCGGAGACCGGTCCCGCGGTGGAACCGGCGCCGGGCAGGCGGTCACGCACCTGGCCGGCGGAGCAGCGCAGCAGGCGCTGGTATTCGGGGTTGCCCATGGCGTCGATACGGGCGCGCAGGGCGTCACCGCCCGGCCGGGTGAGCAGCTCCTCCAGGAGACGGCCGTACTTGAGGGTGATCACCTGCCAGCCCGCCGCCTCGAACATGCCCCGCAGCCGGTCCGCGGCGATGCCGGGCACGACCCTGTCCAGCGACTGCCGGTTCAGGTCGACCACCCACACGACCTCGCCCAGGCCCGGCACCATGGGGTCCTGGATCGCCTCCCAGATCGCGCCTTCGTCCAGCTCCGCGTCCCCGAGCAGGGAGTACTGCCGTCCCCTGCCGGCCCCGCCGTCATGGCTCTCGACGTACCGCCGGGCGATGGCACCCCACAGGGGCGCCGTGGCGCCGATGCCGACCGAGCCGGTGGAGTAGTCGACGGTGTCGGGGTCCTTGGACCGGCTGGGGTAGCTCTGCAGGCCGCCGAAGGCGCGCAGGGTGGTGAGGTGGGACGCGTCCAGCTCGCCCAGCAGGTAATTGATCGCGTGCAGCACGGGTGAGGCGTGCGGCTTGACCGACACCCGGTCGTCGGCGGTCAGGGAGTGGAACCACAGGGCCGTCATGATCGAGGTCATGGAGGCGCTGGACGCCTGGTGGCCGCCGACCTTCAGCCCCGAGGGGTTGGGCCGGACCCGGTTGGCGTGGTCGACGATCGCGGTGGACAGCCACAGGACGCGTTGCTCGATGCTCCGCAGCTCGGCGAGAGCCTCACTCCTGCCGGGGTGCGAGCGCTCGGCATGCGTGACGAGGCGCGAGCCCTCGGCAGCGACCTCGACCGGACCGGTCTTCCCGACCATCACAGACCACCTCCGCTACTGGCGTCACGCCCCGGGAACTCCGCGTTGCGCTCCGCCAGTAGAAAGATGACTTCTCGGATGCACAAGATGTGTCTTTCCGATTGAGCATTCTGCTCACTTCGCGAGGCGAATGAGAGAGGCCGACCGAGCACCATGAACAGCGAACGCACCCTCGACGCGACCGATGCCCGGATCCTGCTGGCCCTGGGCGCCGACCCCCGGGCCACCGTCGTCGCCCTCGCCGAACGGCTGGGGCTGTCCCGCAACACCGTCCAGGCGCGGGTGGCCAGGATGGAGCAGAGCGGCGCACTGGGCTCCTTCGAACGCCGGGTCGCCGCGAAGACTCTGGGCTATCCACTCACCGCGTTCGTCACCGCACAGGTCGACCAGCATCGCCTGGCCGAGGTGTCCCGGGCGCTGTCGGGTCTCACGGAGGTCGTGGAGGTCTTCGGGCTCAGCGGGGAGACGGACCTGCTGGTCCGGGTGGTCGCCAGGGACGCCGAGGATCTGTACCGGATCGCGGGGCAGATCCTCGCCGTTCCCGGAATCGAACGCACGACCACGGCCCTGGCCATGCGTGAACTCGTACCCCACCGCATCACCCCGCTCCTGCGCCACGCCGCGGCGGGCGGTTAGCCGACTGCCGGGCGGGGCCCGGACGAACCCTTGACAGGATCCCACCACCCACATCCAATATATCGCATGTAGCCGGTCGCGAATGGCCCGCCTTTCCGCTGTCAGGCCGCCCGTTCCTGTCGGGCCGCCCTTCCTGGTCCCTGGAGATACCCATGTCCCTCGACGACTTCGAGCGCTATCCGCTGCTGTTCGGCCCGAGCCCCGTGCACCCCCTCGACCGACTCAGCGATCACCTCGGCGGCGCCCGGATCTGGGCCAAGCGGGAGGACTGCAACAGCGGGCTGGCATACGGCGGCAACAAGACCCGGAAACTGGAGTACCTGATCCCCGACGTGCTGCGCCGGGGCGCCGACACCCTGGTCACCATCGGCGGGGTGCAGTCCAACCACACCCGGCAGGTGGCCGCGGTCGCGGCCAGAGCCGGGATGAAGGCCGTCCTGGTCCAGGAGAGCTGGGTGGACTGGCCGGACGCGGTCAACGACAAGGTCGGCAACATCCTGCTGTCCCGCATCATGGGGGCCGACGTCCGCCTCGTCCGGGCGGGATTCGGCATCGGGTTCAAGGACAGCTGGCACCAGGCCCTCGAGGACGTGCGGGCCGCCGGAGGCACTCCCTACGCGATCCCGGCCGGAGCCTCCGACCACCCCCTCGGCGGCCTGGGCTTCGCCAACTGGGCGCAGGAAGTGCGGCAGCAGGAACGTGAACTCGGCGTCTTCTTCGACACGATCGTGGTGTGCAGCGTCACCGGCAGCACCCACGCGGGCATGATCGCCGGCTTCGCGGGCCAGGACCGGCCGCGCCGCGTGCTGGGCATCGACGCCTCGGCCAAGCCGGCCGAGACCCGTGCCCAGGTGGAGAAGATCGCCCGCAACACCGCCGAACTCATCGGCCTGGGCCGGGAATTGCGCGACGAGGAGATCACGGTCCTGGAGGGCTGGGCCGGCGACCTCTACGGCATCCCCGTCCCGTCCACCCTGGACGCCATCCGGCTCAGCGGACGCCTCGAAGGCGTGATCATCGACCCCGTCTACGAGGGCAAATCCATGGCCGGCCTCATCGACCTCGTACGGAACGGCGACATCCCGAAGGACTCCAACGTCCTGTACGCCCACCTCGGCGGCCAGCCGGCCCTCAACGCCTACAGCGGCGTCTTCCACTGACCCGGGGATTGCGTCAGGGTGTCGCCCCCACCTGTGGCAGGGCGTCGGCGTAGTCGCATGACGTCCGTTTTGTTGCGCCCTGGCCTGGACCGGTGTCTGAGGGTGCCGAGAAGGCTGGGGACAGGGACTGTCGGGCTTGCGGTGAACGGCTGAAGCCGGATGCCCGGCCCGAGGCGGTGTTCTGCTCGCCGGTGCGGGGCTCGCTGGGTGGCCGGCATCACCCGCCCAGGAGCCACCTGGACCCAGCAGTCCCGGCTCGTCAAAGCCGCCCCCTGACATCAGCTGGGGGTGGCGTCCTCGTCAAGCGACGGTTTCCTTCGGGTAGTGGCGGCGCAGGTTGGCGGCGAGGATGCGGTCGAGCGTGCGGTCGGGCAGGATCCGGACCAGGCGGGTGATCAGGGCGGCGTCCCGGCCGGCGGTGTAGCGGGTGCGTGGCTTGCGGGTTGTCACGGCCTTCGCGATGACCCGGGCGGCGGCGTCGGCGGTCAGGCCCGATGCGGTGCCCGTGGTCATCAGTTTGTTGTTCGCCTGGACCAGGCTGCCGTAGCGCTCGTTCTGCTCCGGCGTCATCCGGACGGCCAGATCGTTCGCCGCCTGGACCCCGCGGGCGGCCATCTCCGTGCGGACACCGCCGGGCCGGACCACGACCACCTGTACGCCCAACGGCGCGACCTCACGGCGGAGCGAGTCGCTGACCGCCTCCAGGGCGAACTTCGTGCCGGCGTACGCGCCGTATGTGGCCATGGCGGCCGTGCCGCCGACCGAGCTGATGTTGATCACGCGGCCCTTGCTGCGCAGCAGTGCGGGCAGGAGCGCCTGAGTGACGGCGATGTGGCCGAACAGGTTGACTTCGAACACCCGCCGCCACTCCGCGAGTGGCAGGGCTTCGACCGCGGCGTTCACCTGGATGCCGGCGTTGTTGACGAGCGCGTGCAGCGCGCGCGGGTCGTCGGCGACCCGCGCGGCGAGTGCCTCCACCTGCTCGGGCTTGGTGATGTCGAGGATGACCGGCTCGATGCCGGTCGATCGGATGGAGTCGGCGTCATGGACGCGTCGCACGCCGGCCAGGACGTGGAATCCCTGACGGGCCAGTTCGCGGGCGGCCGCCTCGCCCATGCCCGTGGAGGCGCCGGTTACGACGATCAGCTTCTGGGGTTCAGATGACGTTGTCACCTGAACTACGCTACCAATTCAGATGACATCGTCAACTGAATGTACGATGAGCGCCATGGCCACCCGTGCGGAATCCGCCGCCCTCACCCGCCGCGCTCTGCTCGACGCGGCCGCCGAACTCCTCGACCTCGGCGGCCCCGAGGCCGTCACCCTGCGCGAGATCGGCGCGCGGGCAGGCGTGACGCGGGGAGCGCCGTACCGGCATTTCACTGGCAAGGACAGCCTGCTGGATGCCGTCGCGACCGAGAGCTGGGAACGGCTGGGCAACCAGATGCACGCCCTGCGGACCGACCCGGCCCTGCCGGCCTCCGAGAAGCTGCGCGGAGCTCTCCGCTCCCTCATCGGCGTCGGCCGGGACCAGCCGTACAGGTACCAATTGTTGTTCAAGCGGCCCGGGCACGGTCCGGGAGAGCGCGGTGAAGGGCTCGACCGCGTCATGCGACGGCTTTGCGGACCGGAAGGCGACCCCGCCGCAGCCATCCGTGCCTCAGTGCGCTTTCAGGACGAGTTCCTGGCCATCGTCGCCGCCCTCGTAGGGGAGCGGAACGCACACCACTACGGAGCCCTGCTACTGGCCGGCGCTCACGGCATCGCAGACATGGAACTCAGCGGCCACCTCGGAGAGGACACGTGGCGCACCACCGCCGACGAGCTCGTCGACACCCTCGTCCGCCTGGTCGCGGACACCGGCGAAACGGCATAGCAACGCCCGCGAGCCTCGCCGCCCCCTCGCGCTCCTCGGCCTCGAATGATCACGAACCGGACGTCATGCGACTGCGCCGACGCGCCCTGCTACTTGCCGAGCTAGCCAGACCAGTGCAGGGCATCTACTTCACCTACGCGTGGAATCGAGCGAGGAACTACCGCCGGGATCGCGCAGGTCTGGCGGCTGCACTGGCCCGTGTGAACACGCTTCCTCCCCGCTGATCGCTGAACGCGGACGCCCGCCCGGCTCTCCCCGTTCGTGCGACATCACCTCAACGTGCTCGGCCGGTAGGTACACCATGCCGTGACGGTTCGGTGGGGGCGCCGTAGCCGTGGCTACGGTCGGTCCATGCAGTGGATCACCCTGATCAGCACCGTAGTTGGCGCGGCGATCGCCACAGGATCCGCCATGCTCCTGGACCGTCAACGGTGGAAGCGGGAGCGCTCAGACCGTGAGACCCAAGCGCGTCGTGCCCTGTACGGAGACTACTTAGCCGGCCTGTCTGAGGCTCGCCACGCTTGCGGCAACATGGCCCGTGACCCAGACCTGGAGCCCTCGACGCGCCGCACCACAGCGCGCGAAGCGTTCGGCCCGTGCATTGGACTGAGGTACCAGATGACCATCAGTGCGCCCGGTCGTGTGGTAGAGGCGTCGGAGGATGCCTTCCGCAGTCTGCGAGACCTTCGCGATCGGGTGATGGAGGGAGCCCTGATCACTGATCCCGTGTACCTGGAGGGGCGCCGAACCTACGACGATGCCCTCGCAGTGCTTCGGGCGCGCATGCGAGAGGATCTGCACGTCAGTGAAGACGGCACTGCTTCTTGACTTGGGCCCGACGCGGGCCAGGTCGTGCGGGAGCCAAGGCGCGCGCTTTCACACGGCCCATATGCGGTCCCAGTGCAGCGACAAGCCCCCTACTTACGGAAAACCGCAGGCAGGGGGCTTGCTGGCGTCTGCTTACTTCTTCTTGCCCTGGTTCTTGACTGCCTCGATGGCGGCGGCTGCCGCTTCCGGGTCGAGGTACTTGCCGCCGGGGGTGGTCGGCTTGAAGTCGGCGTCGAGTTCGTAGTACAGGGGGATGCCCGTGGGGATGTTCAGGCCCGCGATGTCGGCGTCCGAGATGCCGTCGAGGTGCTTGACCAGGGCCCGCAGGCTGTTGCCGTGGGCGGCGACGAGGACCGTGCGGCCGGTGAGGAGGTCGGGGACGATCGAGTCGAACCAGTACGGGAGCATGCGGACGACGACGTCCTTGAGGCACTCCGTCTGCGGGCGCAGCTCCGGCGGGAGGGTCGCGTAGCGCGGGTCCGCGAACTGGGAGTACTCGGCGTCGTTGTCGAGCGGGGGCGGCGGGGTGTCGTAGGAGCGGCGCCAGAGCATGAACTGCTCCTCGCCGAACTCCGCGAGGGTCTGCGCCTTGTCCTTGCCCTGGAGGGCGCCGTAGTGACGCTCGTTCAGGCGCCAGCTGCGGTTCACCGGGATCCACAGGCGGTCGGCGGCCTCCAGCGCGAGCTGCGCGGTGCGGATCGCGCGCTTCTGGAGGGAGGTGTGGAGTACGTCGGGCAGCAGACCGGCGTCCTTGAGCAGTTCGCCGCCGCGCGTCGCCTCCTTCTCGCCCTTCGGGGTGAGGTTGACGTCCACCCAGCCGGTGAACAGGTTCTTCTCGTTCCACTCGCTCTCGCCGTGGCGGAGGAGGATCAGCTTGTACGGTGCGTCGGCCATGTGTCCGAGCGTAATCGACGGCAGGAGAGGGCCGCGCGCCCTGCCCGCCTGGCGGACGGTTGACTGGGCGCGTTAATTGAGTGGCCTCCGGAGGGGTGGGTTCGTAAGGTGTGCTCGGCTTGTGACTGCTTACATTCTTCCGTGCGGGGGTCCTCGTGTCCGTTGTCGCAGTGAGACGTGCCGTGCGCGCGTCCGTCTCCGGGCTGCCCCGTGAGTTCTGGTGGCTGTGGACCAGCACCCTCGTCAACCGGCTCGGCGCCTTCGTCGCCACCTTCATGGCGCTCTACCTGACCCTCGACCGCGGGTACTCCGCCTCCTACGCCGGTCTCGTCGCCGCGCTCCACGGGCTCGGCGGGGTGATCTCCTCGCTCGGGGCCGGGGTGATGACCGACCGGCTGGGGCGGCGGCCCACCCTGCTCGTCGCCCAGACCGCGACTGCGGCCTCCGTCGCGCTGCTCGGCTTCATGCGGGACCCGTTCGCCATCGCGGCCGTCGCCTTCCTCGTCGGCATGGCCTCCAACGCCTCCCGGCCCGCCGTGCAGGCGATGATGGCGGACATCGTGCGGCCGGAGGACCGTATCCGGGCCTTCTCGCTCAACTTCTGGGCCATCAACCTCGGCTTCGCGATCTCCTCCGCGGGCGCGGGGTTCATCGCCGAGGTCAGCTATCTCGCCGGGTTCCTGCTCGAGGCCGGCATGACGCTGGTGTGTGCCGTGCTCGTGTTCGTGAAGCTGCCCGAGTCACGGCCCAGTGAGAAGGACACCGGTGGGGCCGTGGCGGGGGAGCCCGTGTCGTTGCTGACCGTGCTGCGCGACGGGCGGTTCATGGGTGTCGTCGGGCTGTCCTTTCTCATCGCCTTCGTCTTCCAGCAGGGGTACCTGGGACTGCCCGTCGCCATGGGGGAGGCGGGGTTCACGCCCGCGGAGTTCGGCATGGCGATCGCCGTCAACGGCGTGCTGATCGTCGTGCTCCAACTGCCCGTCACGCGGTTCATCGAGCACCGGGACCCGCGGTACCTGCTCGTCGCCTCGTCCCTGCTGGCGGGGTACGGGTTCGGGCTGACCGCGTTCGCCGATTCGGTCGCCGTCTTCGCGCTCACCGTGTGCGTGTGGACGCTGGCCGAGATCGTCAACGCGCCGACGCAGACGGGGCTGGTCGTCCTGCTTTCCCCGGTGCACGGGCGCGGGCGCTACCAGGGCATGTACACCATGTCCTGGGCGGTCGCCGCCCTCGCCGCGCCGCTGATGTCCGGATTCGTCATCGACCGCTGGGGCGCCGAGTGGCTGTGGGGGATCTGCGCCGTCGTCGGTACGGTCGCCGGCCTCGGGTACGCGCTGCTGATGCGCGGGCTGCCGACGGGGGCGGTCGCGGGGGCGGCTGTCGAGAAGCGGGGCGAGGCGGAGCCCGAGGGGGTTGTCGGTTCGCCGGTGGCCTGAGTGAGTGGGTGCGTGCGGTCGGACGGGCGGCCGTCGAAGACCCCGGCGTCGGTGCCGGGTCGCCGGGGTCTTCGCGCGTGGCTCAGATGCCGAGTTGTCGCGTAGGTGCTGACTCAGCCGCACTGGCACGGGGCGCCCGACTGGCACCCGCAGCCGCAGCCCGAGCCGCAGCCGCAGGCCGCTATCAGGGTGAGGTTCCTGATCTCGGCGGGCTGCTCCGTCTCGCGCTCCTGCGTCGGGTCGTCGGACGTCGTGCCGGGGGTTTCGGCCATGGGTCCCTCCTCTGGGCTGGGGCCTGCGCACACCTCTCACCATGGGATGCCCGGCCCGCCGGCACCGGCAACCGCGCAACAACGGCGCATCGAGGGCCGTGGAGGCTCGTCCGCGCCTCGGACCCGCCCCGCGCACGCCTGCAGTCCCGCGCACGCCGCGTCCCGCGCACGCCGCGTCCCGCGCACGCCGGGTCCCGGGCATGCCGGGTCCCGGGCATGCCGCGTCCCGGGCAGGCCGCGTCCCGCGCACGCCCGCAGCCCCCGATCACGCCCGCCCCGGCCGGGGTCAGGCGCCCTTGTCCCCCGGCACCGTCTGGATCTCCGTCGGGAGGTCCGCCTGGATCTCGTCCGCGTGTTCGCCGGTGACCAGGTAGACCACCCGCTTGGCGACCGAGACCGCGTGGTCGGCGAAGCGCTCGTAGTAGCGGCCCAGCAGCGTGACGTCGACGGCCGTCTCGATGCCGTGCTTCCAGCGGTCGTCCATCAGGTGCTGGAAGAGCGTGCGGTGGAGAAGGTCCATCGCGTCGTCGTCCTGCTCCAGCTGGAGGGCCAGGTCCACGTCCTTGGTGATGATCACCTCGGCCGCCTTCGCCATCAGGCGCTGCGCCAGCTGTCCCATCTCGAGGATCGTCGCGTGCAGATCGCGCGGGACCGCGCGCTCCGGGTAACGCAGCCGCGCGAGCTTCGCCACATGCTGCGCCAGGTCGCCGGAGCGCTCCAGGTCCGCCGACATCCGCAGCGAGGTGACGACTATGCGCAGGTCCGTCGCCACCGGCTGCTGGCGCGCCAGCAGGGCGATGGCCCGGGCCTCCAGGTCGT
Organism: Streptomyces speibonae; assembly: GCF_984686075.1. Classification (NCBI taxonomy): domain Bacteria; kingdom Bacillati; phylum Actinomycetota; class Actinomycetes; order Kitasatosporales; family Streptomycetaceae; genus Streptomyces; species Streptomyces speibonae. The sequence goes on from NZ_OZ480260.1 coordinate 4,472,923, forward strand.
GCTGGAGTTCGTCGACCTTCTGGTCGGCCTCGATCACGCTCTCCGCCAGCTTCAGATCGGCGTCCAGCATCGCGGTCGTGGCGCGCCCGATCGCCGACCCGACCAGCCGGGCCATCTCCACCAGACCGTCGCCGATCGAATCCAGTTCCTCGTGGTACGCGTCCCGCATCAGGGTTCCTCTCGTGCGTCCGTCCGGGCTTCGTGGGCCCGGGCTCCTGCCCACGCTCCCACGTTGCGTCCGCCACGCGTCCGGTTCCGTCATCCCAAATGAACCATCCCTGGCTCCGAGGTGAACTCTGGGCGACGAGTGTCCGAGCTCGCCCGCCGACGGCTGTGGGCACCGGCCGCCCCATGCCTAACCTGGACGCATGGACGTGAACGCGGCGGTCGCCGCAGTGGCCGCGATCGCCGGAGTGCTCACCGGCGTCATCGCGACGCTCGCGTTCCGCTTCAGTGAGCGCGAACAACGGCGCCCCACGCGCACCTCCCTGCACACCGACCCGGTGCTTCCCCCGGGTGTGGACACCGTGCTGTCCGTGCTGCGCTCGTCCGCCGTCGTCCTGGACGAGGCCGACGGCGTCGTCAAGGCCAGCTCCGCCGCGTACGCCCTCGGACTGGTGCGCGGCGGCAAGCTCACCGTGGAGGCCATGCTGAAGATGGCCCGCGACACCCGGCGCGACGGCGAGATACGCCAGGTCGAGCTGGACCTGCCCCGCCGGGGGACCGGGCGCGGCGAGGCCCTCGCGGTGTCCGCGCGGGTGGCGCCGCTCGGCTCCCGGCTCGTTCTGCTGCTCGTGGAGGACCTCACCGAGGCGCGCCGCATCGAAGCCGTACGACGCGACTTCGTAGCCAACGTCAGCCACGAGCTCAAGACCCCCGTGGGCGCGCTGTCGCTGCTGTCCGAGGCCGTGACGGACGCCTCCGACGACCCCGAGGCCGTGGAGCGCTTCGCCGGGCGGATGCAGGTCGAGGCCACCCGGCTGACCAACCTGGTGCAGGAACTCATCGACCTCTCCCGGGTGCAGAACGACGACCCGCTGGAGGACGCCGAACCCGTCCGCGTCGACGAACTGGTCGCCGAGGCCATCGACCGCTGCCGGCACCAGGCGGGCACCAAGGAGATCACCATGGCCGCGGGAGGCGCCGCCGACCTGCGGGTGTGGGGCAATCGCGGCCAGCTCGCCGCCGCCCTCGGCAACCTCGTCGAGAACGCGGTCAACTACTCGCCCGCCCGCACCCGCGTGGGCATCGCGGCCCGTTCGGTGGCCCAGCCCGGCGGGGACCTGATCGAGATCGCCGTGACCGACCAGGGCATCGGCATCTCCGACAAGGACAAGGAGCGCATCTTCGAGCGCTTCTACCGCGTCGACCCCGCACGCTCCCGTGCCACCGGCGGTACGGGACTGGGCCTCGCGATCGTGAAGCACGTGGCCGCCTCGCACGGCGGGGAAGTCACGGTGTGGAGCGCCGAGGGCCAGGGTTCCACCTTCACCCTGCGGTTGCCGGAGGCCCGAGCGGCCCGCGACCGCGCCCACAGGATGTCCGACCGGGACGACGACACCGACGGCCTCGACGGCGAGGCCCGACGGGCGTCCCACTCACCCCACTCTTCCGATTCAACCGCGTACGAAACGCTTCCCTCCCCGGAGGTCCTTCCGTGACCCGTGTGCTCGTCGTCGAGGACGAGGAGTCCTTCTCCGACGCCCTGTCGTACATGCTCCGCAAGGAGGGCTTCGAGGTCGCCGTCGCGACCACCGGGCCCGATGGACTCGACGAGTTCGAGCGCAATGGCGCCGACCTCGTACTGCTGGACCTGATGCTGCCCGGGCTGCCGGGCACCGAGGTGTGCCGTCAGCTGCGCGGCCGCTCGAATGTTCCCGTCATCATGGTGACGGCGAAGGACAGTGAGATCGACAAGGTTGTCGGCCTGGAGATAGGGGCCGACGACTATGTGACCAAGCCGTTCTCCTCGCGTGAGCTGGTCGCCCGGATCCGGGCGGTGCTGCGGCGGCGCGGGGAGCCGGAGGAGGTGGCGCCGGCGGCGCTGGAGGCGGGGCCGGTGCGGATGGACGTCGACCGGCATGTGGTCACCGTGGGCGGTACGAAGGTGGATCTGCCGCTGAAGGAGTTCGACCTGCTGGAGATGCTGCTGCGGAACGCGGGGCGGGTGCTGACGCGGATGCAGCTGATCGACCGGGTGTGGGGGGCGGACTATGTCGGTGACACCAAGACGCTGGATGTGCATGTGAAGCGGTTGCGGGCGAAGATCGAGCCGGATCCGGGGGCGCCGCGGTATCTGGTGACGGTGCGGGGGCTTGGGTACAAGTTCGAGCCGTAGGCCGGCCTCAGGGGGGTGCGGGTGCGTTGGGGCTGGGACGGGGGTGTTGTGCAGCCCGGCGCCGACGGGGTGCCTCCCCCACTCTCGGCTTCTCCCCCACTCTCGGCTCCTCCCCCACTCTCGGCTTCGCTCGAGCGGGAGGTACCCCCATGAGCGGGAGGTACCCCCATCGCCCACCCGTGCCGCCCTGGGGGCACCTCCCAGGCCCTTCAGGCACTGGGGGAGGCACGGCTGCCCGCAGGCGCGGTGAGTGCCCGCAGCTGCGCGAAAGGGCGGGACCAGGAGGTCCCGCCCTTTGTTGCGTGCCGTCAGCCGTCAGCCGTTGGCCGGGGCGCTGGCGGAGCTGGCGTCGGAGGCGGTGCCGGCGGGGACCTCGGTGTCCGGGGCGTCGGAGGAGGTCGCCTCGTCCGTGTTGCCGGTGGGCTCGTCCGTGCTGCCGGCGGCCGGCTCGTCGGAGGACTCCGCCGTCGGCTCCGTGGACGTCTCCGCGGAGGCGCCCGGCGCCGCCGGGATCTCGCTCGGGCCCCAGCTTGCGAAGAAGCTCTCCGCCGGGTAGACGAACGCCCGCAGGCTCACCTCACCGGTCTCGCTGAAGGTGAAGGTCACCTGCTGCGCGTTGCCGTCCTGGACGGCCTCACGGCTGCTGGGCAGGACGGCCGCGGCGTTGCCCTCGCCGCCCAGGATCAGCGAGCCGCCGGCCGGGACGGTGAGGCTGCCGCCCTCGGCGGGGGACAGCTCGGCGGTCTTGCCGGTGCCGGGGAGGGTGACGGACTCCAGCGTCTGGTCGGTGTCGCCCTGGTTGAAGAGCGTGGCCGAGACGACGGCCGGGCCGGTCGACTCGAGGTCGGGCTGGGTGACGACGATGGCGTTCTGGATCTTGATGTCGCCCACGGTGGTCGCGGCGTTGTCCGGCTGGACCTGCAGGGTCTGGGCGTTGTGGCCGGCCGCGCACGCGGAGAGCGAGGCGATCGAGAACGCGATGGCGGCGGCGGCGAGGGCGCCGCGTCGAAGGCTGCTGCTCACGGCGGCGGCAACTCCTTGACTCTAGCGTTTGGCGACCCGGGTAAAGCCGCCCTAAGTGTCTGTCAGCGGCCTCAGGTTACCGAGCCGTTCCCCCGCGCCCGCACCCGACCCTCCCCATACGGCGCAAGATCGCCTCGGTAGCCCTCATCGCGGCGCGGTTCACCCGGCGGATGACTCATGGGTAAACACGCGTCACTTCCGCCTCCCACTTCCGGGCCATTCCGATGCTCGCGCATTTTCCGTGAACGAATGATCGGCGGCCTGAGAATTGATCACCGGCCCGGATCCTCACACCGTGTGATCAATTCCGGATTCGGCCGGAACCGGGCTCCGCTCACCGAACGGAGTAGCGGAAGTCGAGCATGCAGAACCGGACATATGGGGAGAATCGGCCGCTCGGGCGAGCCTCTCGATGCGTGTGACCGGCCCGATTCACTTGCGCCGGAGAGCGGCTCTCACCTGCGAATACCTGCTTCCGCTAGGCGCCCGAAGCACGTTCCTGTTGCTGTTGTCAAGCCCCGAGAATGGCCCTGACCTGCGAAAACGCCATTCAGATGCCGCCGTATCCGTGTTACCCTGGATAGCCACGGAAGGGGTACCTGTCACATGACGTTTAAGGTTGGCGACACCGTGGTCTATCCCCATCACGGGGCCGCGCTGATCGAGGCTATCGAAACTCGCCAGATCAAAGGCGTGGACAAGACCTACTTGGTGCTGAAGGTCGCCCAGGGTGACCTGACGGTACGTGTGCCAGCGGACAATGCGGAGTTCGTCGGCGTACGTGATGTGGTCGGTCAGGACGGGCTGGACCGGGTCTTCGAGGTGCTGCGCGCACCGTATGCGGAGGAGCCCACGAACTGGTCCCGTCGTTACAAGGCAAATCTCGAGAAGCTCGCCTCGGGCGATGTCATCAAGGTCGCGGAAGTCGTGCGTGACCTGTGGCGTCGTGAGCGGGAGCGTGGTCTTTCCGCCGGTGAGAAGCGCATGCTCGCCAAGGCGCGTCAGATTCTGGTCAGCGAGCTGGCCCTCGCTGAGAACACCAACGAGGACAAGGCCGAGGCCCTGCTCGACGAGGTTCTCGCCTCCTGAGGCACGCCTCCTGAGTCATGGCGTCGCCGGAATGACGGCACCGCTCGCTCGGCGGAGCGCGGCGGCCCGGATTCGGCACCCCGGACTCGGCAGCCGGAACCTCAGTACATCGAAGCACATCGAAATGCCGCGGTGCCCGATGACGTCATGGACGTCGCCGGGCGCTGCGGCATGTTCGTATCCCGACACCGAACGTACGCTGCACTTGCGCCGCGGTGCGGAGTGTGGCATCACTCACGCCCCCACCCCCCGGCGCGCCGGGTCCGGGCCGGCGACTCGACCATGGTCACGGAAAGGGCTGGTCAAGGCGTCACGCCCGGCACTCCCCCCGCTCCCGGAGCAGGGGGTACGCCCAGGCCATACCCACGTAGCCCGAGCACACAAACCTGACAGGAACCGATGACTGACGATCCCCTCCCTCCGCCGTCCCCGACCCCCGCGTCCGGCCGTACGACCGCCCGCACGGCGGCCGTGATCCCGGCCGCCGGCCGGGGGGTGCGCCTCGGTCCGGGCGCCCCGAAGGCGCTGCGCACGCTGGGCGGCACGCCCATGCTCATCCACGCGATCCGCGCGATGGCCGACTCCCGTGCCGTCTCCCTGGTCGTCGTCGTGGCCCCGCCCGACGGCGCGGCCGAGGTCAAGACGCTGCTGGACGCGCACGCGCTGCCCGAGCGCACCGACTTCCTCGTCGTCCCCGGCGGTGAGAGCCGCCAGGAGTCCGTGAAGCTCGGCCTGGACGCGCTGCCCGCCGGATACGACATCGTCCTGGTGCACGACGCGGCCCGCCCGCTGGTCCCGGTGGACACCGTCGACGCCGTCATCGAGGCCGTACGCGACGGGGCGCCCGCCGTCGTCCCGGCGCTGCCGCTCGCCGACACCGTCAAGCAGGTCGAGCCCGCCGCCGGACCCGACGAGCCGGAACCCGTCGTCGCCACACCCGACCGGTCCCTGCTGCGGGCGGTGCAGACCCCGCAGGGCTTCGACCGGGCCACCCTCGTGCGCGCGCACGACACGGTGAAGGACAACGTCACCGACGACGCGAGCATGGTCGAACAGCTCGGCCTCACCGTCGTCACCGTCCCCGGGCATGAAGAGGCCTTCAAGGTCACCCGCCCCCTCGACCTGGTCCTCGCCGAGGCGGTCCTGGCGCGCAGGAGGCTCAACGATGGCTTCTGAGCCACCCGCGCCGTACCCGCTGCCGCAGGTCGGCATCGGCACCGACATCCACGCCTTCGAGGAGGGCCGCGAACTCTGGTGCGCCGGCCTGAAATGGGAGGGCGAGGGCCCCGGGCTCGCCGGGCACTCCGACGCGGACGTCGTCGCGCACGCCGCCTGCAACGCGCTCTTCTCCGCCGCGGGCCTCGGCGACCTGGGGCAGCACTTCGGCACCGGGCGCCCCGAATGGTCCGGCGCCTCGGGCGTGACCCTGCTGACCGAGGCCGCGCGCATCGTCCGCGCGGCCGGCTTCCGCATCGGCAACATCGCCGTCCAGGTCGTCGGCCCCCGCCCGAAGATCGGCAAGCGCCGCGCGGAGGCCCAGAAGCTCCTCTCCGAGGCGGCGGGCGCCCCGGTCTCGGTCTCCGGTGCCACGACGGACGGCCTGGGCTTCCCCGGCAGGAACGAGGGCCTGATGGCAGTGGCGACGGCCCTGGTGGTCCCACAGGGGTGAGCGCCCTTCCCTGAGGGCGCGGGGAACTGCGCGATCGCCCCCCGCCGGGCCCGCGCGTGGACAATCGCCCCCCGCCGGGCCCGCGCGTGGACATGTGTCCCCGAAACAAAGCGGCGCGCACCGCGCACGCCCCCGCGCCTACTACCCTGGTCCCGTGACTATTCGCCTGTACGACACCAGCGCCCGGCAGATCCGTGACTTCACCCCGCTCCGGCAGGGTTGTGTCTCGATCTACCTGTGCGGTGCCACCGTGCAGGCGGCACCCCACATCGGGCACATCCGCTCGGGCCTGAACTTCGACATCATGCGCCGCTGGTTCGAGTACCGCGGCCTGGAGGTGACGTTCATCCGGAACGTCACCGACATCGACGACAAGATCATCGCCAAGTCCGCCGAGCAGAACCGCCCGTGGTGGGCCATCGGCTACGAGAACGAGCGCGCCTTCGGCGACGGCTACCGCGCCCTCGGCTGCCTGCCCCCGACCTACGAGCCGCGCGCCACCGGCCACATCACCGAGATGGTCGAGATGATGCGCGGCCTCATCGAGCGCGGGCACGCCTACGAGGCGGACGGCAACGTGTACTTCGCCGTCACCTCGTTCCCCGGGTACCTGAAGCTGTCCAACCAGGAGCTCGACAACCTGCTCCAGCCCTCCGCCGAGGGCGAGACCGGCAAGCGGGACCCGCGCGACTTCGCGATGTGGAAGGCGGTCAAGCCCGGCGAGCCGAGCTGGGAGACGCCCTGGGGGCGCGGGCGGCCCGGCTGGCACCTGGAGTGCTCGGCGATGGCGCACAAGTACCTCGGCAGCGCCTTCGACATCCACGGCGGCGGACTGGACCTGATCTTCCCGCACCACGAGAACGAGATCGCCCAGGCCCAGGCCTACGGCGACGAGTTCTCCCGGTACTGGGTGCACAACGCCTGGGTCACCATGAGCGGCGAGAAGATGTCGAAGTCGCTCGGCAACAGCGTGCTGGTCAGCGAGATGGTCAAGCGCTGGCGGCCCATCGTGCTGCGCTACTACCTCGGCACCCCGCACTACCGGTCGATGATCGAGTACAGCGAGGAGGCCCTGCGCGAGGCCGAGTCCGCGTTCGCGCGGATCGAGGGCTTCGTGCAGCGCGCGGTGGAGCTCGCCGGCGGCCCGGTCGAGCCCGCCGCCGAGGTGCCGCCCGCGTTCGCCGAGGCGATGGACGACGATCTGGGCGTCCCGCAGGCGCTCGCCGTCGTGCACACCGCCGTCCGGCAGGGCAACAGCGCGCTGGCCGCCGACGACAAGGACGCGGCCGTCGCCCGGCTCGCGGAGATCCGCGCCATGCTCGGCGTGCTCGGTCTCGACCCGCTGGACGGGCAGTGGGCCGGCGAGGGCGACCGCGGCGAGGACCTCCACGGCGTGGTCGACACGCTGGTCCGCATGGTGCTCGACCAGCGGGAGGCCGCCCGGGCGCGCAAGGACTGGGCCACCGCGGACGCCATCCGCGACCAGCTCAACCAGTCCGGTCTGGTCATCGAGGACAGCCCGCAGGGGCCGCGATGGAGCCTCGGCCCGCGCTGAGCGGCCCGGACCTCACCGGCGCCGACCTCGGCGTTCGAAGATCGACTGTGCCGCCCGGGCCTCCGGGCGGCACACTGCACAGACACACGGGCACAGCTCACAGGCACACGGGCACACGTCACTGACGTACGCACACCAGCAGCCGCGTACATCAGCACCGCCCACGACTTCACGGAGACGGATACCTCATGGCCGCGAACAACCGCCGCATGTCCGGCAAGAAGGGCGCGCAGGTCGGCAGTGGCGGCCAGCGGCGCCGGGGCCTGGAAGGCAAGGGGCCCACGCCGCCCGCCGAGATGCGCAAGGGCCACGCCAAGCAGCGGGCCGCCCAGGCGAAGGCGCGCCGCGCCCAGGGCCGCACCCCGCAGCGGCGCGGCGGGGGCCGCTCGACCTCCGAGCTCGTCGTCGGCCGCAACCCGGTCGTCGAGGCGCTGCGCGAGGGCGTGCCCGCGTCCACGCTGTACGTCCAGCAGTTCATCGACAACGACGAGCGGGTGCGCGAGGCGCTCCAGTTCGCGGCCGAGCGCGGCGGCATCAACCTCATGGAGGCGCCGCGCCCCGAGCTCGACCGGATGACCAACGGCCTGAACCACCAGGGTCTGGTCCTCCAGGTCCCGCCGTACGAGTACGCGCACCCCGAGGACCTGGTCGCGGGCGCCCACGACGAGGGGCAGGACCCGCTGATCGTGGCCCTCGACGGGGTGACGGACCCGCGCAACCTCGGCGCGGTCGTCCGGTCGGTGTCGGCGTTCGGCGGGCACGGCGTCGTCGTCCCCGAGCGGCGCGCGGCCGGGATGACCGCCGGCGCGTGGAAGACGTCCGCCGGTACGGCGGCGCGTACGCCGGTCGCGCGCGCCACCAATCTGACGCGCGCGCTGGAGGCGTACAAGAAGGCCGGGATCACGGTCGTCGGCCTGGCCGCGGACGGGGAGGCCGAGCTCGGCGACCTGGACGCGCTGGGCGGGCCGGTCGTCATCGTCGTCGGCAGCGAGGGCAAGGGGCTGTCCCGGCTGGTCGGCGAGACCTGCGACGTGCGGGTGCGGATCCCGATGCCGGGCGGCGCGGAGTCGCTCAACGCCGGTGTCGCGGCGGGCATCGTGCTGTACGAGGCGGCGCGCCGGCGAAGCTGACGGGCCCCAGGTCGGCGGGGCTGACGGGTCGGGTGCGCGGAGCTGACGGGCGGGGTCCGCGGGCCTGAACGGGTGTTCGGGTGTGTCACCCACATGGAGTGTTTCCGGTGGTCCGTACGAGCTTGACGCGGTCCGGACACGCCCGGCCGGTCAAGGCAGTGTCCTAACGGCATGTCACTCGGTTAGATGAGTGTGGACACCAGAACACCCCGCACACCCACGGGGGACCGCTCGTCGGCACTCGACGACGCTCCCGCGCTGAGCATGGTGAAGGTGCCGAGCGATCCGGCGCAGGTCATCGTCAATCACGTCAGCTTCCGCGTGCAGCTGGGCGCCTCGGCGCGGCGTGCCCCCTCGCCGCGGATCGCACGGCACGTCAGCGCCGTCGCGGACACCGCCCGCATCCCCGTCGTCACCAGCGTGGGCACGCCGGGGTCACCCGCCGCCCGCCGCCGGCCGGTCGTCTGGAGCGGCCGGTCCGCACCCGACGACACCGGCGCCCACCGACTGCTCCAGGCCGTGCGGCAGCACGAGGGCGTCCGCCACGCCGACGACCTGTTCACGGACACCGGCGCCACCCGGGTCCTGCCCCGCGCGGACCCCGGGTACGACGACGGCCCGGCCACCCAGACGCTCGAAACCCCGCTGGTCGGCATCCAGCGCCACCCGTCCGACGGGCCCCTGCTGCCCCCGATGCGCACGGTCGGCAGCGCCGACGACGAACCCGGCTACGCCCCGGCGTACGACGACCCGGACCACGACGAGCCCGCCGACGACGCGTTCGCGATCACCGGCCGGCACGGCAGGCGGCACGGCGACGACCCGGCCCGGCACGCGTACTACCCCGGCCGCCGGATGAACCTCGGCGTCGTCCTGCTCCCGCTGCGCGTCTTCCTCGGCGGCATCTCCGTCTACGCCGGGATGAGCAAGCTCTGCGACCCCCTCTACTTCGAGGGGGGCGAGCGCGGCTCCATGGTCAAGTGGCTGCACACCCTGCACCCCTGGGAAGCCGCGGAGCCGCTGCGCCAGTTCGCCCTCGAGCACCCCGTGGGCTCCGGTCTGGCCATCGCCTTCGCCCAGGTCGTCGTGGGTGTCCTGACCGTCCTGGGCTGCTGGCAGCGGGTGGCCGCGGTCGTCGGGGCGGCGCTCTCGGCGGCGCTGCTGGTCACCGTCAGCTGGAAGAGCGTCCCCGCGTACGAGACGCCCGACATCATCTACCTCGCGGCCTGGTCGCCGTTGATCATCGCGGGCGCCCCCGTCTACTCCGTCGACGGGCGCCTCGCGAGCGGGGCCTGGCGCCGGCTCGGCCCCCGCGCGGACATCTGGGACCTGCGGCGCCATGTGCTGCGCCGCGGTGCCCTCATCACCGTCGTGGTGTGCGGGCTGACCATGCTCGTCGGCTCGATGCTCGGCGGCGCGGTCCGGGACGCCGACCGCGTGGTCGTCCCCGAGCCCGGCGAGGCCCCGCGCAACGAACTCCCGGGGTCGCCGCTGCCGAAGGAGTCGGGTGCGCGTCCGAAGGAGAGGGGGACCCCGTCCGCCTCCAGCTCGCCCACGCAGGGCGCCACTTCGGGGTCGGGCCCGGCGAGCCCCACCGCCGGCGCCACCACGCCCGGGGCGACCCAGGGCGCCGGGGCCGTCACCGGCGCGCCCAGCCAGACCCAGGGCACCGCGGGACAGGCCCCGCCCCAGCAGTCCTCCCCGGCGGGCCAGGCACCCAGCACCACCTCCGGGCCCACCTCGGGCGGCGGCGGAGCGTCCGGCGGCAGCGGCGGCACCCCGAGCGACAGCAGCGGCGGCTCCACGGGGAGGCCGGGCCTCGTGGGCGGGCTGCTGGGGTAGGGGACGCCATCCGCGTACGGCCACGGGGTCCCGCATGGTGCTGTCGGCCGTGCGGGACCCCGTTTGTGCCGTGCCCTACGTCCGGCCTGCGGCCGTCACGTCCCGCTCGTGCGGGTGGCGCGCTGGCGCAGGGCGATCCGGTTGCCGTCCGGGTCGACGGCTCGATGCGCACCCCGAACGGGTAGTCCTCCGGCTCGGGCTGATCGAAGGTCACCCCGCGGTCCCGCCACACCGCGAAGTCCTTGCGCAGGTCGTCCGATTCGAGGAACACCGTGCCGAGCGCCGTGCCCGGTCCCTCACCGGCCCGCTGTCCGGCGGCCGCCGCGCGCGGCCACAGAATGAGTTCCAGGGCACTGCCCGGGACGGCCACCGTGAGGAAGCGTCCGTCGGGGCCCGGATGGTCGACGCGCTTCTCCAGGCCGAGCCGGTCCGTGTAGAACCTCAGCGCCCGGTCCTGGTCGGTCACATTGATCGTCACGTACATGACGTCGGTCAGCATCGTGCGGTCCCTTCCCGTCATCCGTCCGACGCGACGGTGCCGCCGCGTCGTGTCACTGACGGACGGGGCACGGACGATGTGACGGACGGGCGGGGGGACGGCTGGACGGGCGGGCGGAGGCCGGGATCAGCGGCTCTGCGCCGTGAGTTCCTTGGCCGCCTCCGTGAGGTCCTTCGCGGTGTCGATCGCCCGCCAGTACGAGCCCTGGGGGATCGGGAACCCGGCAAGGCGCCGTTCCCGTGCGAGATGCGGGAACGTGGTGCGCTCGTGGTCGCCGCGCTCCGGGAGCAGGCCGGCGAACTCGGGGGAGAAGACGTACACGCCCGCGTTGATCTCGAACGGCGACGGCGGGGCCTCGATGAAGTCGGTGATGTGGCCGAAACCGTCGGTGCGCACCGCGCCCCACGGGAGGCGCGGCCGGGCCAGGGCGACGGTCGCGACGGCGTCCCGCTCGGTGTGGAAGTCGGCCATGTCCCGCAGCGAGAAACGGGTCCAGATGTCGCCGTTGGTGGCGTACCAGGGCCGGTCCGGGTGCGGGAGGTGCGCGGCGGCGTACTTCAGTCCGCCGCCCCGGCCGAGGGGTTCCGTCTCGACGACGGTGGTGACGGAGACGGGGAGGTCGGCGGTCTCCAGCCACTTCTGCAGCACCTCGGCGAGGTGGCCGCAGGAGACGACGACGTCGGTGACGCCCTCCTCGGCGAGCCAGGTGAGCTGGTGGCCGATGATCGGGGTTCCGGTACCGGGGATCTCGACCATCGGCTTGGGACGGTCGTCGGTGTACGGGCGGAGCCGGGAGCCCTGGCCGCCGGCCAGGACGACGGCTTGCGTGGGGCGGGTGGCGGCGCGCGGGTCGGTCATGGGCCGCACTTTACGCGGCGCCGGCGTGGCGGGTGACGGTGGCCGGCCTGGGCTTTGTGGTCCTCGGTGGTGGTGTGGGCCGGGGGGCGCAGCGCAGCCCGGCGCTTGCGGGGCGCCTCCCCCCACTCTCGGCTTCGCTCGAGCGGGAGGTACCCCCATCGCCTACCCGTGCCGCCCTGGGGGTACCTCCCAGGCCCTGAAGGCTCTGGGGGAGGCACGACTGCCCGCAGCGGGGTTGGCCTACCTGGCGGCCGTTACTACGCCGGCTGCGAAGGATGTGTCGCAGACGGGGCGGGCGTAGGACTGGGCCTTGGTGGGGCCGTAGACGCGGACCGCGGCCCTGCCCAGGGAGCGGGCGATGGAGGCGCAGTGCTTCGCCAGGGACGGGCGGTCGTTCACGGCCTGCTGGAGCTGGGTGAGCGCCACGCCCGGGTTCTCCTTGTGGAGTTGGACGAGCAGCTTCTCGCGCAGCACCTCCTGCGGCGCGCGTGCGCCGGCCCGCGACGAGGCGCCGGAGGCGGAGGTGTCGGCGGCGGAGGTGTCGGCGGCGGTGAGCACCGGGCTCGTGGGAGCTCCCGACCAGTCGACCCGTGCGACGGCGAGGGTCCCGGAGAGCACCAGGACGACGGGCAGGACGAGGGCGAGGGAGCGGCCGATCCGACGGGCGGGGCCCCGGCCGCGTCGCGTCTGAGGGGTAGTGGAGTGCTTCACGCGAGTGAGGGTAGCGTCCGGTAGCGACGAGGAAACATTCCGTCACCGTTACGGGGGACAAGGAACCCCGGATTCCGCACGGCGCGTTGACGAGTGCGCCGGAAATACCCGTTGTGCCGGGGTATTTGTCGACAACGTGGGCAACGGGAAGGGCCCCGCAGTGTGCTGCGGGGCCCTTTCGGGTTCCGTGTCCGTCGCTGGGGGCGGCTCGGCTCAGTCGGAGAGGCGGGCGCCGGTGGAGGTGGAGAACACGTGGGTCTCGCCCGAGCGCGGCACGACGTGGAGCTCGCTGCCCTTCTCCGGCACGTCACGGCCGCCGACGCGGATCACGACGTCCTTGGCCTCGCCGCCGACCTGCGCGGTGCCGTACACGAACGCGTCGGAGCCCAGCTCCTCCACGACGTTGACGGTGACCGCGACGCCCTGGTCGGAGTCGGCGCCGGCCACGTCGAAGTGCTCGGGGCGGACGCCCACGGTGACGGTCTTGTCGCTGGTCGCGGTGAGCGCGTCGCGCTGCACCGGCACCACCGAGTTGCCGAACTTCACGCCGCCGTCGGTGATCGGGACCTCGATCAGGTTCATGGCGGGGGAGCCGATGAAGCCGGCGACGAAGAGGTTCGCGGGCTTGTCGTACATGTTGCGCGGGGTGTCGACCTGCTGGAGCAGACCGTCCTTGAGGACCGCCACGCGGTCGCCCATGGTGAGGGCCTCGACCTGGTCGTGGGTGACGTAGACCGTGGTGATGCCCAGGCGGCGCTGGAGCGAGGCGATCTGCGTACGGGTGGACACACGGAGCTTGGCGTCCAGGTTGGACAGCGGCTCGTCCATGAGGAACACCTGCGGCTCACGCACGATGGCGCGGCCCATCGCGACACGCTGGCGCTGACCACCGGACAGAGCCTTCGGCTTGCGGTCCAGGTACTCGGTGAGGTCGAGGATCTTCGCGGCCTCCTCGACCTTCTTGCGGATCTCCGCCTTGTTGACGCCGGCGATCTTCAGGGCGAAGCCCATGTTGTCGGCGACCGACATGTGCGGGTAGAGCGCGTAGTTCTGGAACACCATGGCGATGTCCCGGTCCTTCGGCGGCAGGTGGGTGACGTCGCGGTCACCGATGCGGATGGCGCCGCCGTTGACGTCCTCGAGTCCCGCGAGCATGCGCAGGGAGGTGGACTTGCCGCAGCCGGACGGGCCGACGAGGACGAGGAACTCGCCGTCCGCGATCTCGATGTCCAGGGCGTCGACGGCGGGCTTGGTGGAGCCGGGGTAGACCCGGGTCGCCTTGTCGAACGTGACAGTGGCCATGGTGAATGGTCCCCTTCTACCGGCAGGAACGTGCCGGACGATCCGAGTAGGAAGGTGCCACGACGGTTGTTCCGTTGTGGTGTGGTCCACATGAGTGAACTGGCTCAGGACGCTACCTGGCGTTCACCTGGTCTGTCAGTAGTTCCAGGGGGTGAATTTCGCGGAAACATTCGATCCGGTGGATGACCATTCGGTTTCGTGGCCGTCACCGCTCGCTCGCGTAGCGGTCCGCCAGCACCGCCACCGCCGCCGCGACCGCCTGCCGCAGGTTCGCCGGGCCGAGCACCTCCGCGTCGACGCCGAGCCGCAGCAGATCGCCCGTCGCCACCGCCTCCGACTCCACATCCACCTCCACTTCCACCCAGCCCTCCCCGTCCGGCGGCCCCGCGTCCGCCAGGGCCCGCGCTCCCGCCGCCCCGAACTGCATCGGCAGCAGCTTCTGCCCGCGCGGTGACAGCCGCAGCCGGGCGGTGCCGTGCCGCGTCGCCGCCTCCATCCGGCGGGCGGACTCGGTCCAGTAGGCGGCCAGGTCGAACCCGGCGGGCCGGGTGAACCCCTCGCCGGTCTCCGCCACCGACTGGAACCGCGACACCCGGTAGGCGCGTACGGAGTCCTCCGCCAGCGCCACCAGGTACCAGATGCCCCCCTTCAGCACGAGCCCCAGCGGGCCCACCTCCCGGTGCACCTCGCCGCGCCAGCGCCGGTAATGGGTCCGCAGCACCCGCTGCTCCCACACCGCCCGCGCGATCGGCTCCAGATGCGGTACGGGGTCGGCGTCCCGGAACCACGCCGGGGCGTCCAGGTGGAAGCGCTCGCGCACCCGCCGCGCCTGCCCGGCCAGTCCGCCCGGCAGGGCCGCCTCGACCTTCAGCTGGGCACTCGCCAGCACAGCGCCGAGCCCCAGATCCCTGGCCGGCCCCGGCAGCCCCGCCAGGACCAGCGAACCGGCCTCCGCGTCCGTCAGCCCGGTCAGCCGGGTCCGGTAGCCCTCCATCAGGCGGTAGCCGCCCTCGGGCCCGCGGTCGGCCCGCACCGGCACCCCGGCGGCGCCGAGCGCGTCGATGTCCCGGTAGACGGTGCGGACCGACACCTCCAGCTCCGCCGCCAGCTCGGGGGCGGTCATCCGGCCGCGGTTCTGCAGCAGGAGGAGCAGGGAGAGAAGCCGGTCGGCACGCATGGGGCCATTGTCCCGCCGTACCTGACAGAAGATGTCAGGTACGGCCGCGACAGTGGCGGGACGCGCCCGTTCACCCGGGCCGACGCGCCGTTCACCTCGGAAGGGACACCACTTTCATGCCCACCACCACCGCCACCACCACCGGACACTTCACCTTCGCGGACTGGAAGGAGTCCGCCGTCACCGCGGAGGACACCTTCCCCCGGCTCGCGCACGCCACGGTCACCAACGCCTTCTCGGGCGGCATCGAGGCCGAGGCCACCACCTGCGACTACACGGTCGCCTACCTCACCGGGACGACCGGCGCCTTCGCCGGCATGGAACTCCTCACCGGCCGCGTCGACGGCCGCGCGGGCACCTTCGCCCTCGAGGAGCGCGGCCGCTTCACGAGCGACGGCACCGTCCACTGCACCTTCGAGGTCGTGGAAGGATCCGGCACCGGGGAGCTCGCGGGCCTGCGCGGCACGGGCGGCTTCACCTACCGGCACGGCGAGACGAAGGTGCCGTACACCTTCGAGTACGCGGTGGACTGACGGACGGGGCCCGGCCCCACAAGTGCGTGGCTCGGCGAAACCGCCACTGTGTACAGTGGACCAGCCTTCGCGCGCGCCGCGCGGTGCCTCCTTAGCTCAGCTGGCCAGAGCAACGCACTTGTAATGCGTAGGTCGTCGGTTCGAATCCGACAGGGGGCTCACTGTCTGACCTGCGGGTTCCTTCGGGAGCCCGCAGTGTTGTTTCCAGGACAGTTGCACTCCCAGTTGCGATGGAGACGCGCAGCTGCGTGTGCCCGAGCAGCTTCATCACCGATCGGCCGTTCGTCGGGCTGGCAGAGCACCAGGTCGTGTTCCTCCCACAGCCCTTCTGGCACGGCTTCGGGCAGCCCCGCTTGTAGCTCTTGACCGCGTGCAGGCCGCGTCGAAGGCGGAACGCCGGGCGATCCTCGCCGTCGCCGAACGGTACGGTGACGACTCCCTGCACCGGGCCGTCCTTCAGCACGCCACCGAGAGCGGTGACCTCGACCTCGTCTCCGACTGGGCAGCCCGCACGCACCAGGTCGCGGACTGGGCAGGGGAGCGGCACCAGCTGTCCAACAACACCGGCCGGGGGCCCGGTACCTGGTCCGGATGGAAGCTCAAGGACTTCCACACCCCGCCGGTGCCGCCCGAGGTGGCCGCAGCCGTCACTGCCTGACCCGAGCCAGGCCCCCGTCGGCCGGGCTTCACTGGAGAGGCGGGCAGTCGATGCCCGCCCCTTTACTGCTCCTCGGGCGGCCGGTTGTACGACGCCAGCGTGGCCTTGTCCGTCGACGTATCCAGGAGACGGAGCTCCCACGGGCCGGTGTTGACGTCGAAGTCCTTGCCGAACCCCACCCACTTCCCGGCCATCCGCCGGCCGGTGGGCTCGGCGAGCATCTGGAGCGCGCCGAAGTACCGGGCGCCGCGGTAGTAGCCCTCGCTCGCCGTTTGCTCCGCGGCGGGCGTGTACCGCCGGACCCGACCACGGTCAGGCCGATCGCCCGCCGGTCGACGCGTCCGGCGAGGGCGGCCCGGAGCATGAGGATTCCTCCGGCGACGATGAACAGGTCCAGGGTGGTGGGCCAGGCCCATGCGCGGACTTCCTTGCCGTCCATGCCGTGGGCGAGGGCGACCTCGGCGAGGTGCGTATAGGACAGGCAGAACACGGCTGCGGTGAGCGCGACGATAGCCAGGCCCGCCGCGATGGCGAGCCCTCGGGTGGGGTTCGTCTTCACTGGTCCTCCCCGACGGCGGTGGGAGACAGCCTCGGGCCAGGCGCAGGTATCGGCGCCCGGCCGCGACGTAGCGGCGGCGCGGTTTGCCGACTTCCGGATCCCGGTCGGTAGGTATCTCCACATCCTTCTGCCGTTGGGGCCAGCCCTACCAGAAGTTCCAGCTGTTCATCTTGGAACGTGTCTGTGAGCGGTCTGCGAGGAACGCCTGCGCGAGCGGCAGCACGTACGGTGTCCAGCCAGCCCTGCGACCGCCGCCGCGGAGCACTTCCTCGGGCGGGATTTACCGTTGCCGCGCGGTCGCTACCCCGGGGTGCCGCGCAGGCGGCGGGCGATTTCGAGGTCGTTGTCGTCCAGGGGGCGGCCCTCCTCGGTCTCCCAGAGGCAGTTCTGCAGCAGGCGCCCGTATGTCCACGCGCGCGCCCGCGCGCGGTCGAGGCCCAGGACGTCCGTCATGGCGTCGAAGCGCCAGCGGACGTCCTCGGCGTCGAAGTTGTTGGCCAGGGCGGGCCAGAGGTCGAAGCCGGGGTCGCCGGCCAGGGGCTTGGGGTCGATGGCGAGCCAGGGGGCGCGGTCGGCGGCGAGGACGTTCTCGTCGTGCAGGTCCCAGTGGAGCAGCCGGTCGCCGGGCTCGTCGGCGACCTCGCGTACGGCGGCCGCGCAGTCGGCGACGAGGCGGCGGGCAGCCGGGTCCGGTATGCGCGGCAGCGCGCGGGGGGTGCGCTCCAGCATGGACGCGGTCATGTCGCTCAGGCGGCGCATGCCCTCGGGTGCCGGGGTGGTGTGGAGGTGGGCGAGGAGGCGGGCGATCACCAGGACGCCCTCGTGCACGTCGGGCTGGTGCGCGAGCATCCGGGAGGCGTCGAGGCGTTCCAGGAGCATGGTGCCGGTGGGTTCGTCGTGGTCGAGGAGCCGGACCGCTCCGTCGCCGTTCCACAGGCGCAGGGCGGTCGGCTCGCCCTCGCTCTCGTGGTCGCGGATCTGGAGCTTCAGCACCGCCGGTGTGCCGTCCGCGCGGTCGACCGGGAGGACCAGGGCGCTCACGCCGTGCATGGGCGCCCCGGTGACGCGCAGCTCCCAGCGGTCCAGGAACCGCGCGGCCAGATCCGGCAGCGCGGCGATGAAGGCCCGGCCGGCCTCCTTGTTGTACTTCTCCTGGGTGGCGGCGAGTTCCGCGGGGACGTCGATCACGTCTCGCACGGTAGTGGCGTACGGGGCCGGGGGCCCGTGGATTTCCCGGGGGCGACAGGGCCCTAGTCAGGGCTCCAGGACGACCTTTCCCGTCGTTGCCCTGTTCTCCAGGGCCCGGTGGGCGGCGGCGGCCTCGGCGAGCGGGAAGCGCTGCACGGCGGGGGTGAGCCGGCCGGCGGCGGCCTCGGCGAGGGCACGCAGTTCGAGGGTGCGCACGGGGTCGGGGCCGCCTGCCTTGCGCATCATCTCGGCGCCGAGGACATTGACCGAGACGCCCTCGACGAGGTACGGGCGGTCGCTCTCGATGCCCTCGGCCGACCAGCCGAAGACGATGTGCCGGCCGCCGGGCGCGAGCAGACCGACCACCGCGCGGGCGACGTCGCCGCCCACACCGTCGTAGACGACGGTGACCTTGCCGCGCAGGTCCTCGAGCCGGTCGGTCCAGCCGGGGGCCGTGTAGTCGACGGCGAGGCCGGCGCCGCCCGCCGCCACGCGGGCCGTCTTCGCGGGGCCTCCGGCCAGTCCGACGACGGTGGCGCCGGCGTTCCTGGCGTACTGCACGAGGAGCGTGCCGATGCCGCCGGCCGCCGCCGGGACGACGATCACGTCACCGGGGCCGGGTTCGGCGAACCGCACGATCCCCATCGCCGTACGCCCCGTGCCGATCATGGCGACGGCCTGGGCGAAGTCCAGCCGCTCGGGGATCTCGTGCAGCCGGCCGGTGCCGGTGACGGCCAGCTCGGCGTAGCCCCCGGGCACGAAGCCGAGGTGGGCCACCACACGGCGGCCGAGCAGATCCCGGGGTGCGCCCTCGCCGACCGCGTCGACGACGCCGGCGACCTCGCGGCCGGGGATGGTGGGCAGCGTGGCCGGCGCCGGGCCGGGGCCCCGCATGCCCCGGCGCAGGGCGGCGTCCAGGAGATGGACACCGGCCGCCCGGACGGCGATGCGGACCTGGTCCGGGCCCGGCCGAGGGTCCTCGGTCTCCTCGTAGGTGAGGTTCTCGGCCGGGCCGAAGGCGTGCAGACGGATGGCGTGCATGGCTCCCCCAGGGGTCGGTGGCCGGTGCGCGGTCTCGGGTGCGGCAACCGGGGGCGGCGCCGGTGTGCGCGCCGCCACGATCCCCACGGTGCGACCTCAAGCATGCTTGAGGTCAAGTGCGTTCCGGCCGAGGGCGAGCGAGACGGCCGTCAGGGCGCTGTTGAAGGACACCTCCGAGAGCACGCCGGGGGCGGCGACCTGGTCACCGGCGAGGTAGACGCCGTCCCCGCGGTCGACGGCGGGCCGGTCGCGCCAGCTGGTGCCGGGCAGGTCGACGGCGCCGGTACGGCCGTTCGCCACCGCCTGCCGCCGCCAGGTGACCCGCTCCCGCCAGCCCTCGTAGGCCAGGTCCAGCAGCTCCTCCGCGCGGGCGGTGCCGTCCGCCTTGGACTCGCCCGGACCGATGGGGATCTGGCCCTGGATCAGCTGCTCCCCGGCCGGGGCGAGGGTGCGGTCCTGGGCGGTGAACCGCTCCAGCCAGCCCGGCGCGTCGAGGTCGGACACGGCGAACGCGTCGCCGCGCCGGGTGCGCAGGGCCAGGTCGACCAGGACGGTACGGCCGCTCGGCCAGGTCAGCGAGGGGTCGCCGAGGAGCCGGCGGGCGGCGTCCAGGGAGGTGGCCACGACCACGGGGGTGTCGGTGGGCACCGTGTCGACGCGGGACAGCGTCTCCATCCGCACGCCCAGGTTCCACGCGCGGGCGGCCATCCGGTCGATGAGGCCGCCCCAGCCGCCGCGCGGGTAGTGGGCCTCCGGGGGCAGCCTGGTGGCGCGGCGCAGGCGCTCCTGCACGAACGCGGCGGACAGGGAGCCCGGGTCGTGGTGGAACAGCGCGACCGCCGCGTAGTGGGCGGCCGCCCGTGCGCCCTCCTCGCCGGCGATCCCGGTGGCCCAGGTGAGGAAGTCGGTGTCGACGGGGGCGCGCGCGACGCCGCGGCGCAGCAGCTTCAGCATCGCGAAGGGCGGGGTACGGCGCAGGGCTCCCCGGTGGCGCAGGCGCAGCCGGGCCGCCTCCAGGGGCGGGAGCGGGGCGAGCGGGCCGATGAGGCCGCGTTGCCGCAGCCAGGCCCAGTGCGGGCCGCCGTTGTAGAGGGCGTGCGGTCCCTCGTTCGTCCGGTAGGGGCCCTCGGCGGTGCGGGCGCGGCCGCCCAGCGTGTGGTGGGCCTCGTGGACGGTGACCTTCGCGCCCGCCTCTGCCGCGGTGATGGCCGCGGTGAGTCCGGCGAAGCCGCCGCCGATGACGGTGATGCGGTGCATGTCCGGTGGTCTCCCTCGGTCGGTCGGTTCCGGCTGTGTGGATGAGACGGAGCGAGGGCCCCGGAATGTGACATGCGCGGGGTTTTCGCAGGTCAGGGGAATTGTCAGTGGCGGGGTGCAGCATGGGGCCATGGTGCGGAGAGCGGCAGGCGGACCGGGGGTGAAGGCGGCGCGGCGCCCGGAGCTGCGGCTGCCCGCGCTGGAGCGGTACGAGGGGGGTGGGCTGGAGCCGGACGGGGACTACGACGGCGTGGAGTTCCGGGAGACGGACCTCGCGGGGGAGGACGGCGGCGGGGCGCGCTTCATGGACTGCGCCCTGAGGGAGTGCGTCCTGGACGAGACACGGCTGTCCCGGGCGCGGCTGCTGGACTCGGTGCTGTCCGGGGTACGGGGCGTGGGCACGGACCTCGCGGAGGCGACCCTGCGCGATGTGGAGCTGACCGACGCGCGGCTCGGGGGGACGCAGCTGCATGGGGCGGGGCTGGAGCGGGTGCTGGTCCGCGGCGGCAAGCTCGACTTCCTGAATCTGCGCGGGTCGCGGCTGAAGGACGTGGTCTTCGAGGGCTGTGTCCTGGTCGAGCCGGACTTCGGCGGGGCGCGGCTGGAGCGCGTGGAGTTCGTGGACTGCACGCTGAAGGGCGCGGACCTCTCGGGCGCCACGCTGAAGGACGTGGACCTGCGGGGCGCGGCGTCCCTGGAGATCGCGCGGGGCGTGGACCGGCTGTCGGGGGCGGTCATCAGCACGGCCCAGCTGCTCGACCTGGCGCCCGCACTGGCGGGGGAGCTGGGGATCCGCGTGGAGGGGTGAGGCGGGGGTGCTCGGTGCGCCCGGCGCGGCTGTCCCGTCAGCTCATGCGCCGGGGCGGAGGCCCGCGGCCGCGGGGCGCGATCCGCGCTGGAGGGGGTGCGCCGGCTGGGTCCTGTGCCGCGTGGGCGAGGGGGCGTTCCGTGCGGTGGCGGGGGTAGTCCCCCGGGGCTGCCGGGTCAGGCCTTGGGGGAGGCGGTGCCGCGCGAGGTGTGGAGGGGGCCGTCGGCGCCGGGGGGTGGCTGGGTCCTGTGCCGCGTGGGCGGGAGGGCGGCCGCGCGGTTGGGGGCCCGGGGCTGCGTGGGGCCTGGGGAGTGGGTGCCGTGCCTGGTGTGGAGGTGGTGGGTGACGCCGAGGGGCCGATCGCGGAGGGGGCGGTCGGTGTCATGGGACAGGGGCGGCGGGGCCGGGAGCGTCCGGCGCTGCTGCCGTGACGCCCGCGGTGCCGTGTGCGGGAGCGTGGCTCCCCGGGAGGGCCGTGGGCGGTCGGTGTCAGGGGATGCGGGGGAAGCCGGCCTGCAAGGTCCAGATGGCCGGGTTCTCGGCGAGCGCGTCGTGGAGGTCGGTCAGGTCGGCGAGGAGGTCGTGGAGGAAGTCGCGGGCCTCGCGGCGCAGCTCCGTGTGGGAGAAGGTCAGCGGTGGTTCGGAGGCGGGCAGCCACTCCGCCTCGATGTCCACCCAGCCGAACCGGCGCTCGAACAGCAGCCGGTCGGTGGACTCGGTGAAGTCCAGCTCCGCGCGCTGCGGCCGAGCGGCGCGCGAGCCGGCCGGGTCCCGGTCGACACGCTCCACGATGTCGCACAGTGCCCACGCGAAGTCGAGCACCGGCACCCATCCCCAGGCTGTGGACAGCTCCCGGTCCGACTCGGTGTCGGCGAGGTAGACGTCACCGCAGAACAGGTCGTGGCGCAGGGCGTGGACGTCCGCGCGGCGGTAGTCGGTCTGCGGCGGGTCGGGGAAGCGGTTGGAGAGGGCGTAGCCGATGTCGAGCACGTGGGTGATGGTGTCACGGCGCCGCGCACCGGCCCCTCATAGGATCCCGACGTGCGCCTTTTCCGCCTCCGCCCGGCCGCTCGCACCGTAGCCGCCGCCCTGCTCGCGGTGTCGGCGGCCGGGTGCGTGAGCGGCTCCGGGCCCGGTGCCGACCGCACCGGCGGGACCGGCGCGGGCGACCCGTACTTCCCGAAGTCCGGCAACGGCGGCTACGACGTCACCCACTACGCCCTCGACCTCGCCTACGAGCCACGCGCCCGTCGGCTCACCGGCACCGCGACGATCGACGCCCGCGCGACGCAGGACCTCGCCGCGCTGAACCTCGACCTCCAGGGGCTCGACGTCGAGGAGGTCACCGTCGGCGGCACGGAGGCGCGGTGGAGCCGTGAGGGCCAGGAGCTGACCGTCCGCCCGCGTGACGCGCTCGACCGGGACCAGCGGTTCCGCGTCGTCGTCCGCTACTCCGGCACCCCGGAGACCGTCACCGACCCGGACGGCTCCGAGGAGGGCTGGCTGCCCACCGCCGACGGCGCGCTGGCCCTGGGGCAGCCGACGGGCTCCATGGCCTGGTTCCCGGGCAACCACCACCCCTCCGACAAGGCGACGTACAGCATCACGGTCACGGTCCCGAAGGGACTGCGGGCGGTGTCCAACGGGGAGCTCGTGGGCGAGGAGACCAGGGGCGGCCGTACGGCGTACCGGTGGCGGGTCGGGGAGCCGATGGCGAGCTATCTCGCCACCGTCGCGATCGGCGAGTACGAGACCGAGCGCACCCGGACCCCCGACGGGCTGCCCGTGTACACGGCCGTCGACCCCGCACAGGCGGCGGCGAGCCGCGCGGTCCTGAAGCGGATCCCCGAGGTCGTGGCGTGGGGAGAGCGGATCTTCGGTCCGTACCCCTTCGCCTCCGCGGGCGCGGTCGTCGACCGCCCGGAGGACGTCGGATACGCCCTGGAGACCCAGAACCGGCCCGTCTTCCCCGGCGCCCCCGACATCCTGCTGCTGGTCCATGAGATCGCCCACCAGTGGTACGGCAACTCCGTGACCCCGCGGACCTGGCGGGACATGTGGCTCAACGAGGGCTTCGCGACGTACGCGCACTGGCTGTGGCAGGAGGACCACGGCGGCGACACCGCGCAGGAGACCTTCGACCTGCTGTACGCCGGCTCGTACTTCCCGGACGCGGAGAGCAACGAGGCGCTGTGGGCCTTCCCGCCGGCCGAGCCGCCGGACGCGGCGAACATCTCCGCGACGCCCGTGTACTGGCGCGGCGCGATGGTCCTGCACCGGATCCGGCGGACGGTGGGCGACGACGCCTTCTTCGACCTGCTGCGCGGCTGGGCGCGGACACACCGTCACGGCACCGCGGACACCGCCGGTTTCACGGCGTACGTGGAGAAGTCGGCGCCGGACAAGGACTTCGGCCGGATCTGGGAGGACTGGCTCTACGGGGAGGGTCGTCCGGACCGGGAGTGAGCCACCCCTGCGCCCGTGCGCCCGTGCGCCCGCGCTCCCGCGCTCAGCGGGCTCCCGTGCCTCAGGACGCGGGCCGCCGTCGGTGAGCCGTTTGCGCGGAACCGCGCAGGGGCGGCCGAGCCGGTGGTCGGCCCGGTGGCCGATGGGGGTGTAGCCGAGGACGGTCCGGAAGGCGAGCGCCTTCGGATTGTTGTCCAGCACGGCGAGACGCCGTCCGTGGCCCCGGCCGTGCAGCCGCGCATCCACCATCAGCAGCCCGATCCAGGGGTCCGGGTCGGCCGGGTCCGGGAAGTCGCCGCTCAGGGCGTGGAAGTCCCGGTTGGACGCGTACAGGGCGGTGATCTCGGTCAGCAGCGGTCCGGGGAGGCCGCGGTCCGGGGTGGGCGGCAGGGGGTCGAGGATCACCGGGGCGACGTATAGCGCGGGCGTGCCGGAGCCCCGGCCGGTGTGCAGTCGGCCGGGGCTCCGTCATGCGGGCGGGATCCGTCAGACGCTCACGCCGAAGTCCTGGGCGATGCCCACGAGGCCCGAGGCGTAGCCCTGGCCGACCGCGCGGAACTTCCACTCCGCGCCGTTGCGGTACAGCTCGCCGAAGACCATGGCGGTCTCGGTGGCCGCGTCCTCCGAGAGGTCGTAGCGGGCGATCTCGGCGCCGCCGGCCTGGTTGACGACGCGGATGTACGCGTTGCGCACCTGGCCGAAGTTCTGCGAACGGTTCTCGGCGTCGTAGATGGAGACCGGGAAGACGATCTTGTCGATGTCGGCCGGGAGGGCGGCCAGGTTGACGTTGATCGCCTCGTCGTCGCCCTCGCCCTCACCCGTGCGGTTGTCACCGGTGTGGACGATGGAGTTGTCCGGGGTCTGCTTGTTGTTGAAGAACACGAAGTGCGCGTCCGAGTAGACCTTGCCCTCCGTGTTGACCGCGATCGCCGAGGCGTCGAGGTCGAAGTCCGTGCCGGTGGTGGTGCGGACGTCCCAGCCGAGGCCCACGGTGACGGCGGTCAGGCCCGGAGCCTCCTTGGTGAGCGAGACGTTGCCACCCTTGGACAGGCTTACAGCCATTGTTGGGAGTCCCTTCCCTCGTTTACGTACGGCTAGAAGCTACAGCTATCACCTTGAACGCCGAGAGGGGTGTGAGAGGTTCCATCTCGCTTTACTTTCTTTACCCGAGGCGATCGGGATCCGGGCCGACGCCCGGTGATCCGCAGACCGGATACCGGGATATTGGGATGACGTGACACCGCTGGACGCGGGAACCTGTACGGCATGTCCGGTCCCCATGTCATCCGCGGCTCCGTCTCCCTGCCCGAGTCCGAGCTCATGTGGCGTTTCTCGCGGTCGTCCGGGCCCGGCGGACAGCACGTCAACACCAGCGACTCCCAGGTCGAACTGCGTTTCGATCTCGCACGCACCGAGGCGCTGCCCGAGGTGTGGAAGGAGCGGGCCCTCGAGCGGCTGGCCGGGCGCCTGAGCAACGGAGTGATCACCGTCCGCGCCTCGGAGCACCGGTCGCAGTGGCGCAACCGTGAGGCGGCCGCGGTGCGCCTGGCGGCGCTGCTCGCGGAGGCGACCGCGCCGCCGCCGAAGCCGCGCCGGCCCACGCGGGTGCCGCGCGGGATCAATGAGCGGCGGCTGCGGGAGAAGAAGCAGCGGGCCGAGACGAAGCGGGGGCGCTCCGCGCGGGGGTGGGGGTGACGGGGGTTCCTGTCCCCGGTGACCCGTGCGCAGGGGCTGGGCCGGAGGTCCGGGGGTGAGGGTCGTGGGTGCCTGCGGATCCGTGGGGGCCGGTCGCGCAGTTCCCCGCGCCCCTGGGGGTTGCTCGGACGCCGGCGTGGAAATCCCCTGGTTCAAAAGGGATTTCGGGACCGTCGGAGAAATATTCGGCCGGTGTTCAGCCCAACTGCCGGTAACGGCCCCGGAAATACGTCAGCGGACCGCCCTCCGCGCTCGGTACGCGGGCGGTGATCACGCGGCCGATCACCAGGGTGTGGTCCCCGGCCGGCACCCGCTGCTCGGTACGGCACTCCAGCGTCGCCAGCGCGCCGCCCACCAGCGGGGCCCCGCTGTACTCGCCGCGCCGGTAGGGGATGTCCGCGAACAGCAGGCGGTCGCTGACCCTGCCCTTCATCGAGAAGCGGCCCGCGATGTGGCGCTGGCTCTCGGAGAGCACGGACACCGCCCACAGCGGCTGCTCCTCGAGCAGGTCGTCCATGCGGGAGCCGTTGCGCAGGCTGACCAGCACCAAGGGCGGGTCCAGGGAGACCGAGAGGAACGCCGTCGCGGTCATGCCGACGTCCTCGCCGGCCGGGGCCCCGGGATCGTCCGGGTCCAGCGGCGGCTCCTGCGCGGTCACCAGGACCACGCCGGCGGCCAGTCTGGACATGGCTGCGCGGAACTCGTCGTTGCTCACCCCCTCAGCATGCCGGGCGGGGGGCGGAACGGAGTGCGTGGCCGGTGCGGCAGGAGAGTTCAGCACACAGGAACGCTAGTCTCCGCCCCACGGGCACCGCATCGGGCCATGGCCCGAGCCGGGACTTAGGACCAGGGCCCGATCCCCGCGGAGCCGTGCCCGGTCCGCGCCCGGTCCGGGGTGCGGACGGTGGGCAACCGCCGCAAAAGACGTGTTCGGCGAAAACGCGGGGAAACCACGGAAAGACCACGCAATTGTTCACGTTTAGCTGTGACTTGAGTCACAAGGGGCAGGAATTGTTGACCCTGTGTACCGAGTGAGCAGCGCGCTGTGATTCAGTGGCGGGGAAGCTGGTAGGACGATACGCCGAAGAGAACCCTTGATTCACTCCGAGGTCTCGGGGGGAGGGCGAGGATGGAGACCGAGTCGGAACCCTACGTCCGTCTTGCGTCGCTGCGGCAACTCCACCGGGCCATGGCCGACATGAACACGGCACGAAGCCTGGCGGACACGTTGCAGACGGTCGCCGACGGCGTCGTGGGCGCCCTCGGGTACGAGCTGGCGTGCGTCAACCTCGTACGCCCCGACGGTGATCTCGTGGTCGCCGCCCTGGCCGGGAACTCCGCCGCCGAGGCCCTCATCACCGGCCGGACCGGCTCCCGCGCGTCCTGGGAGCGCCGCCTGAACATGGGCGAGCGCTGGGGCGACCTGATCTTCATATCGCACACCGAGGGCTGGGTCCTCGACGACGACGACGTCCCCCAGTGGTACACCGACGGGCCCGCGCCCCGCTTCGAGGACGAGTGGCACCCCTCCGACCGGCTCTTCGCCCCGATGTACGCGCCCGGCCCGCAGGGCGGCGGCACCTCCGGCGAACTGGTCGGCGTGCTCTCCGTGGACCGCCCGCGCAACGGCCGCCGGCCCGGCGCCTGGGGCCGCGAGGCCCTCCAGATGTACGCCTTCCAGGCCGCCATCGCGATCAGCAACGCGCGCCTGCGGGCCAACATGCAGCGCGCCCTGGTCCGCCTGGAGCGCGAGCAGCAGGCGCTGCGGGCCAGTGAGGAGAGCTTCCGGCAGGCCTTCGAGTACGCCCCCTCCGGCATGGCGATCGCCGAGATGGGCGGCGACCAGCACGGCCGCATCCTGCGCACCAACGACGCCCTGTGCCGCCTGCTCGGCCGGCACGCCTCCGCGATGCGCCGCTACTCCTTCTCCGACCTGGTCCACCCCGAGGACATCGGCACGCTGCTGCGCACCTCCGCCGAGGGCGGCCGGGCCGAGCTGCGCCTCGCCCGCCGCGACGGCACGTACGTCTGGGTCTCCCTGCGCAACTCCGTGGTCGCCGACGCCGCCGACGGCCCCCGCTTCCTGCTCACCCACGTCGAGGACATCGAGGAGCGCAAACGCCGCGAGCTCCAGCTCGCCCACCGCGCCTCCCACGACTCGCTCACCGGGCTGCCGAACTCCGCCGAGCTGCGGGCCCGGCTCTCCTCCCGGCTGTGCCGGCAGCAGCCGCAACAGGCGCCGCCCGCCGACGTCGAGTCGATGGACCCCTTCGAGTCCTTCGACTCCCACGACGCCGCCTACGGCCCGCCCGCCTTCGACCGGGGGCACGACTTCGACTTCCCGCCGGGCCCCGACGGGGGCTTCGACCACCATGTGCACACCGTCGCGCCGGCCGCGGAGTTCGACGACGGCACCAAGGGGCTCGCGGTGCTCTTCTGCGACCTCGACGGCTTCAAGTCGATCAACGACCGGTTCGGGCACAACGCGGGCGACGCCGTGCTCATCGAGGTCGCCCGCCGGCTCAGCAACGGCGTACGGGACGGTGACACCGTTGCCAGGCTCGGCGGCGACGAGTTCGTGATCCTCGCCGACGGGCTGGGCCGGGCCGACGCCCAGGACCTCGCCGTACGGCTGCGCAACGAGATCATCCAGCCCATCCGGGCCGAGGGGCGGGCCGTGCGGGTGGGCGCCAGCTTCGGCATCGGATGGGCACATTGCGGGATGACCGCGGACGAAGTGCTGAAGTCCGCCGACGAACGGATGTACGTCGAGAAACGATCTCGTCCCAAACAGCACCGGCGGGCGGGATGAAGCGCAGGTCAGCGAGTTGATGCGGTCCGGGTCACCCGTTCGGGTCATGGGGAGCGGGTAGGCTCGCCTTCGCCACCCACGTACCGCACCCGATCCGCAGCTAGGAGCACCAAGGGATGACGCCCGGCAACAACGGCGCGAGCACGCCCGAGGACGACGACCCGTTCGGCTACCTCTACGCCGACGGCCAGGCCAACGGGGCCCAGCCGCCGTCCGGGGGCTACGGCTACCCGAACTCGGTCAACCGGGTGCGGCCGGTCGGGACCCGGCAGTACGGCCAGCAGACCCCCGCTCCGCAGGCACCGCCGCAGCAGGGTGCCTACGGGCAGCCGAACGCCCACTACGCGGCGCCGGAGACCCTTCCCGGCGGCGCGTCCGCGGCGCACTCCCCGCAGCCGTCGCACGGCGGTGGCGGCCGGGGCGGCCGGGGCGGCGGCCCGAACACCAAGGGCCTCCTCATCGGCGCGATCGCCGTGGTGGCGGCCGTGGTGATCGGCATCAGCGTGGCCATGATCGGTGGCGATGACGACGACAAGGGCGGCGATGAGGCGGGCGCGAGCCCGACCCAGAGCCAGGACGAGGGCAAGCCGAGCGCGTCGGCGAGCGAGGGCGGCGACGAAGAAGAGCAGGCCGAACTCCCGACCATCGACGCGAAGGCGCTCCGCTTGGACGGGGGCGCGGTCACGGCCTCCGAATTCGAGGGCGCGAAGGCCGACGGCGGTGTGTATGTGACCGGCTTCAACAAGGTCGGGGCGAAGGTCACCTGGACCGTCAACGGCATGCAGGAAGGCACCTACCGGCTCTACGTCGGCTATGGCATCCCGGGTGAGGACGCCGACGCGACCGTGGTGGTCAACGGCAAGCCGGCGACCCGCCCGCTGAACATGAAGAACTTCGGCGGGACGCCCAAGGGGGACTGGGAAAAGGGCTGGCAGACCACCTGGGCCAATGTGAACCTGACCGACGGCACGAACACCATCGAGTTGACCTGCAACGACGGCAACAAGTGCAACGCGGTCCTCGACCAGTTCTGGCTCGAAGAGGAAACAGGCTCCTAGGCCGCGTTCGTTTCTCTCGTCACCCTTACGTCCGGCAGCAGGTCCTCGTAGGCCGTGTGGTCGAATTCGCCGGCGGCCGGGGTCAGGACCGTGGCCGCCGACAGGGCGACCGCGCGGGACAGACGGGCCGGCCAGGGCTGGTGTTCGACCAGGGCCGAGAGGATGCCCGCGACCGCCGAGTCGCCGGCGCCCGTCGGGTTGCCGCGGAGGTGGACCGGCGGGGCGGCGCGCCAGCGGGCGTCCGGGGTGGCCGCGAGGAGACCGTCCGGGCCCAGGGAGGCCACCACCGTGCCGGCGCCCCTGCGACGGGCGTCCTGGGTGGCGCGCAACGGGTCGTGGGAGCCGGTGAGTTCGGCCAGCTCTTCGGTGTTGGGCTTGAGGACGTCGGGACGGCCGGCCACCCCGCGGCGCAGCGCCGCGCCGCTGGTGTCGAGGAGGGTCGGGACCCCGGCCGCGCGTGCCGTGCGGATCAGGCCCGCGTACGCGCCCACCGGGACGCCCGGGGGCAGGCTGCCGCACAGGGCCACCGCCGAGGCGGCGGCCAGCAGGTCCTCGTACACCTCCTGGAACGCCGACCACTCGGCGTGGGTGATGTCCGGGCCGGGCTCGTTGAGCTGGGTGGTGGTGCCGGAGCGCTCGTCGACCACCGCGACGGTGCGCCGGGTGGTGCCGGAGACGGGGACCAGCGCGTCCGTCAGCCGCGGGACCTCGCTGAGCCGGTCGCGCAGGATCCGTCCCGTCGTACCGCCGGAGAAGCCGGTGACC
The DNA here is from genome assembly GCF_984686075.1 of Streptomyces speibonae. NCBI lineage: Bacteria > Bacillati > Actinomycetota > Actinomycetes > Kitasatosporales > Streptomycetaceae > Streptomyces > Streptomyces speibonae. Next base: position 4,502,956 of record NZ_OZ480260.1, read on the forward strand.
GTCACCTCGTGGCCGAGGGCGGCCAGCACCCGGGCCACGTTGACGCCCTTGCCGCCGGGGCGTTCGGTCACCTCGGAGACCCGGTGGGAGGCCCCCGTCCGCAGGGACGGTACGCGATAGGTGACGTCGAGAGCGGTGTTCAGCGTGACCGTCAGTATCACCGGGCCGACCTTCCCCTTGTCCGTGCGCCTGCCGTGTGTCCCGGGGACACGATCATGCCAAACGGACGGCGGTCGGCCCACCCCTCTCACCGGCCACGATTCGGTGACGGCGGACGGATCGGCCCGGTTTCAGCCCAGCCGGGGATCGACCACCCACTCGCCCCGGCGCATCACGCCCACCAGGTCGAAGCCGGAGTCGAGAACCACCAGGTCGGCGTGCTTGCCGGGTTCCAGGGAGCCGATCCGGTCGTCCAGGCCGAGCAGCCGCGCCGGGTTGGCGGAGATCGCCGCGACGACGTCCTCGACGGGCAGCCCGTCCACCGTCACCGCCCGCTTGAAGGCGCGGTCCAGGGTGAGCGTGGAGCCGGCGATCGAACCGCCCTCCACCAGCCGGGCCACACCGTCCGCGACCTCGACCTCCATCGGGCCCAGCATGTAGCGGCCGTCGCCGAAACCGGCCGCGTCCATCGCGTCGGTGATGAAGGCGACCCGCCGTGCGCCCGCGTGGTGGAAGGCCAGCTGGAGCGCGGCCGGATGCAGATGGGTGCCGTCGTTGATCAGCTCGACGGTGACCCGCTCGTCCTCCAGCAGGGCGGCGATCGGGCCCGGCGCGCGGTGGCCGAGCGGGGGCATCGCGTTGAAGAGGTGGGTGGCGACGGTCGCGCCCGCGTCGATGGCGGCGACGGTCTGCTCGTAGGTGGCGTCGGTGTGTCCGACGGCCGCGATCACCCCGTGCTCGACGAGCAGCCGCACGGAGTCCGGGCCACCCGGCAGCTCGGTGGCCAGCGTCATCATCCTCGCCTGCCCGTGCGCGGCGTCGAGCAGCTTGCGCACCTCGGCCGGGTCGGGGTCGCGCAGCAGCGCCTCGTTGTGCGCGCCTTTGCGGCAGGGGGAGATGAACGGCCCCTCGAAGTGGATGCCGGCGATGTCGCCCTGCTCGGCCAGTTCCGCGAGCATCCCGGCGTGCCGGGCGAGGAAGTCCAGGTCACCGGTGACGGCGGAGGCGACCACCGTGGTGGTGCCGTGCAGGCGGTGGGTGCGGACGCCCTTGAGCACGTCCTCGGCGGTGCCGCCGGCGAAGGACGCCCCGCCGCCGCCGTGGTTGTGGAGGTCGACGAACCCCGGGACCAGCCAGTGGCCGGACAGATCGGCGGTTTCGGCGTCGTCGGGTGCCATGGCGGCGATCCGCGTGCCCTCGACGATCACGCGTCCGTCGTCCACGGTCCCGGTGGGCAGGACCACCCGGGCACCGGTGAGAACCTTGGTGGGGGCCATCAGGTGGTTACCTCCGAGGGGTACGAGGGGTCAGTGGTGTCGATCAGGTCCCAGGCGAGGAGTCCCGCGCCCAGGCATCCGGCGGTGTCCCCGAGGGCCGCGGGGACCAGGGACGGCAGCTTCTGGAAGGTCACCCGCCGCCGGACGGCCTCCCGCAGGGGTGTGAACAAGGTTTCCCCCGCCTCGGCGAGCCCGCCACCGACGATCAGCGTGCGCGGGTCCAGCAGGGTGAGCGCGGTGACCAGTCCGTCGGCGAGCGCGTCCACCGCGTCCTGCCACACCTGACGGGCCCGCGCGTCCCCGGACTCGACGGCCTTGGCGCAGTCGGCGGCGTCCGCGTCCGGGTCCCCGCAGGCGGCCGCCCATGCCTCGCTCACGGCGGAGGCGGACGCGAACCGCTCCAGACAGCCGCGCTGCCCGCACGGGCAGGGAGTCCCCCCGGGCCGTACGACGATGTGGCCGATCTCGCCCGCGAAACCGTGCGCGCCGGCCTCGACCCGGCCGTCGATGCCGATGGCGCCCGCGATGCCGGTGCCCAGCGGCACGAACAGGAAGCGGTCGGTGCCCCGGCCCGCCCCGATGCGGCCCTCGGCGAGTCCGCCGGTGCGCACGTCGTGGCCGAGGGCGACGGGGATGCCGCCGAGGCGCTGCGCGAGTAGGGCGCGCAGCGGGACGTCGCGCCAGCCGAGGTTCGCCGCGTAGACGGCGACTCCCTCGGCCTCGTCGACGATTCCGGGGACGGCGACACCGGCGGCCGAGGCGGGTACGCCGTGCCGGCGGACGCCGTGGGCGCGCAGTTCCGCCGCGAAGTCGAGGATGTCCGCGACGACCGCGTCCGCGCCGCGCTCCCGGCCGGTGGGCCGGCGGGCCTGGTGCAGCAGCTCCCCGTCCGCCCCGACCAGGGCGGCCTTCATCCCGGTGCCGCCCACGTCGAGGGCGATGACATGTTTCACGGGAAACAGTGTGGACCGGGGACCCGCAAGAGGTCTAGTCCACTCACGTGGTGTAGACCTTATTCCGACTATCGAAAAATCTCGGACGGCGCGAGGCGTCGGGACAGGGGCAAGGCACGTGCAGCGGCGGGTCGGGACAAGGGCGATCGCGGTGGTGTCCGCGCTGGGACTGGCAGGAGTCCTCGGCGGATGCGGCACCGGGGAGGGATCGTCGGACGTCACCCTGAGACTCGTGGCCGCGGACTACGGCACGAGCGAGGCCGACAGCTCCGAGAAGTACTGGGCCGATCTGGTCGAGGCCTACGAGTCCGACCACCCCGGCGTGCGGATCGACGTCACCGTCCACTCCTGGAACGACGTCGACCGCGAGGTCAAGGAGATGGTCGACGCCGGTGACCCGCCGGACATGGCGCAGATCGGCGCGTACGCCGACTACGCGGCCCAGGGCAAGCTGTACAAGGCCGGCGACCTGCTCTCGATACCCGTCCAGGCGGACTTCCTCTCCCAGCTCTCCACCGCGGGCGAGGTCAACAGCGTGCAGTACGGCATGCCGTTCGCCGCGTCCACGCGTGTGCTCTTCTACAACAAGAAGCTGTTCGCCGAGGCCGGGCTCACCCCGCCCAAGACGTGGGACGAACTCGCCGCCGACGCCGAGGCGCTCGAGGAGCGGGGGGTCAAGTACCCGTACGCGCTGCCGCTCGGCCCGGAGGAGGCGCAGGCCGAGACCATGCAGTGGCTGCTCAGCGGCGACGGCGGCTACACCGACCTCGCGGGCACCTACGGCATCGACTCCACGGAGAACGTCGAGACCTTCAGCTGGCTGCGCGACGAACTGGTCGGCAAGGGCCTCACCGGCCCCGTCGCGCCCGGCGAACTGGACCGCGCCAAGGCCTTCGAGGCGTTCGCCGCCGGGGACGTCGGCATGCTCAACGGGCATCCCTCGCTGATGGAGATGGCCCGCGAGAAGGGCGTGGAGTACGGCATGGTGCCGACGCCCGGCGCCGACGGCGAGAGCTCCGCCACGCTCGGCGTCGCCGACTGGATGATGGCCTTCAAGAAGAACGGCCACCGCGACGAGGTCGGCGACTTCCTCGACTTCGTCTACAGCGAGCAGAACGTGCTCGGCTTCTCCCGCGAGTACAACCTGCTGCCGGTCACCGGCTCCGCGTCCCGCGCGATGGCCGCGTCCGACAAGGACAAGGACCTCAAGCCGTTCCTCGACCAGCTGCCGGCCTCGGAGCTCTACCCGGTCGGCAACACCTCCTGGGCGGCGGTCAACGCGGCGATCAAGAAGCACATCGGCAAGGCGGTCGAGCCGGGCGGCAGCCCCGCCGGCGTCCTGGGCACGCTCCAGGCGACGGCCACGCGCGCGGAGAGCGCGCAGTAGCGTCTCTGATCAGCTGAGCGAACCCCGTGCGAACCGTGGGGTCCGTTGTGGGTTCTGTCCACCTGGGCGGGGAAGCGTGAGCGTGGAGGTGGAACCCCGCGCCGAGTGCTGCTCCGCGTGGCCGGTGCCGGCTGGTGGTGGGTGTGCTGATCGTGGTCACGCTCTGGTGCCGGTGGGCTGCGCGGGGCAGCCGTGTCCGGTCCGTCGGTGCGTGTCCCTCCGGACGCCGGCCGACGCGGCCAGAGGGCCGTGCCGGGGAGGGAACCCCATGTCGCCTGGGCGTGAGGCGGTTGGTTCGTGGCCGGGTCGGTCCGGTCTTGGACCGGTCCGACCGGCTGGTCTTCGGGACCGTCGTGATGACGGCCTTGGCCTCCATCGCGTCGACCACGGCGCGGATCACCAGCGTGCCGCTGGTGCGCTCGACGACGGTCTTGGCCTGGTGGGCGAGGCCGCGGGCGGCGATCCGTCGCCAGGCTCCTTGGTCCCGGTCGCCCTGCCAGCCGCAGCCGGGGCAGATGGCCCACTTCCATCGGCGACGCATTACCGCAGATCCCGAAGGAAGGCGTTAATCTGCGGCACATGGAGCAGGGGGACGAGCACGACGAGGCGGCCATCGGTGGTGGCGGGCTGGCGGGGCGCGAGCGGGACATCCTCGCGTTGGAACGGCGGGGCTTCACGGGGCCCGGTGTGAAGGAGCGCGCGATCCGTGAGGAGCTGGGCCTGGCGCCGGTCCGCTACTACCAGCTGCTCAACGCGCTCCTGGACGACCCCCGCGCCCTGGCCCACGACCCGGTCACGGTCAACCGCCTGCGCCGCGTCCGCGAGGCCCGCCGCTCGGAACGCTGACCGCCCCCGCCGCCCCTTCCCGTCCCGAACCTGGGCTGCGCCCCCAGACCCCCTTGTCGGCCCTCCGGGCCTCGTCCTCAAACGCCGGACGGGCTGACTTCCAGCCCCTCCGGCGCTTGAGGAGCGGGGGTCCGGGGCGAGAGACCGTCAGGGCATCCGGTCCGCCAGGGACCGCAGGAGGCGTACGACGCCGGCGGGGCCCTCCGTCACCACGTCCGCGCGTTCGCGGAGTTCCGTGACCTCCTCGCTGCCGCTGCAGACCAGCAGCCCGGGTGTGCCCGCCGCGCGGAGTTTGTCGACGGCCGTGTACGCGGCGAGGTCGCCGAGGTCGTCGCCGGCGTAGAGGACCGACTCCGCGCCGATCTCCCGGGCGTACTCCATCAGGGCGACGCCCTTGTCCATGCCCGGCGGGCGCAGCTCCAGGACCATGCGGCCGGGCTCGACGACGAGACCGTGGCGGGTGGCGAGGTCGGCGAGGGGCTCGCGCAGCGCCTCGAACGCGGCCTGCGGATCGGTGGCCCTGCGGGTGTGCACGGCCACCGCGCGGCCCTTCTCCTCGATCCACGTGCCCCGCCAGGCGCCGATCCGGTCCAGCAGCCCCGGCAGCTCCGCGCGGGCGGAGGCGACACCGGGATGCGGGGCGGGCGCGGTGACGGTGCCGGTGACGGCGTCCCAGCGCTCGGCGCCGTAGTGGCCGAGGACGACGAGGTGCTCCAGGCCGGGCACGCCCGCGAAGCCTCCGTTGCGGACCGCGACCCCCGCCGGCCGGCCCGTGACGACCGCGACCGAGGCCACCTTCGGGGCGAGCGCGGCGAGCGCGGGCACCGCCTCGGGGTGTGCGCGGGCCTGCTCGGGATCGGCCACGATCGGGGCGAGCGTCCCGTCGAAGTCGATCCCGATCAGTGCCTTCCGGGGGCGGGAGAGGAGCGCGTCCAGTCCCTCCCGGCCGGCCTGCGTGGCGGGCGTGGGCAGAGCATTCGGGTCCGTGGAATCCGTATGGCTGGCCATACGCCCAACCTATCCACGGTCGGCCGGTCGCACGCCTGCGCGACCGGCCATACCGGTCAGTGGGACGCCGCAGCGCCGCGCAGCGCCTCCAGCTGGTCCAGGAACCAGCGGGCCGGGGGGAGCGCCGTCGCCGAGGCCACCAGGCGCTTGGTGCGGTCGGTGCGGTCGGCGGGGCTCATCGTCAGCGCCTCGTGCAGGGCGCGGGCGGTTTCCACGACGTCGTAGGGGTTGACCGTGATCGCGTCCTCGCCCAGCTCCTCGTGGGCGCCCGCCTCCCGCGACAGCACCAGCGCGCAGCCCGCGTCGGAGACGACCGGGACCTCCTTGGCGACCAGGTTCATGCCGTCGCGGATGGGGTTGACCAGGGCCACGTCCGCCAGCCGGTACGCGGCCAGCGAGCGCGCGAAGTCGTCCTTCACATGGAGGACGACCGGCCGCCAGCCGGGCGTGCCGTAGCGCGCGTTGATGTCCTCGGCGAGCCACTGCACCTCGGCGGTGTAGTCGCGGTAGACGGCGAGGTCCTGCCGGGAGGGGTAGGCGAACGCGACGTGCACCACGCGCTCGCGCCACTCGGGGCGGTCGTCCAGGAGCTGCCGGTACGCCAGCAGGCCCCGCACGATGTTCTTCGACAGCTCGGTGCGGTCGACCCGGACGATGGTCCGGCGCCCCTCGCCGATCTCCTCCCGGAGTGCCGCCATCCGCTCGTCGACGTCGGCCTCGTGGGAGCGGGCGCGCAGGAAGTCCGCGTCGGCGCCCAGCCCGTGCACGCCGATCCGGGTGTCGCCGAGCCCGCCCGCGAAGCGCTCGCAGCACGCGGTGAACGCGTCCGCCCAGCGCCGGGTGAGGAAGCCCAGCCGGTCGGCGCCGAGCATCCCGCGCAGCACCTGGCGCGCGATGTCGTCGGGCAGCATCGCGAAGTACTCCGGCGGCGCCCACGGCGTGTGCGAGAAGTGCGCGATGCGCAGGTCCGGGCGGAGTTCCCGGAGCATGCCGGGGACGAGGGTCAGGTGGTAGTCCTGGACCAGCACCGCCGCGCCCTGCGCCGCCTCCTCGGCCAGCGCCTCGGCGAACGCGCGGTTGTAGGCCTCGTACGAGGCCCACCGGCGGCGGAACTCCGCGTCGAAGACCGGCTCCAGCGGCGTCTGGTACAGCATGTGGTGCACGAACCACAGCACCGAGTTGGCGATCCCGTTGTACGCGTCCGCGTGCACGTCCGCCGGGATGTCCAGCATCCGTACGCCGTCCTCGCCGGCCCCGCGCCGCACGGCCTCGCGGTCGCCGTCGGACAGCGCCGAGCACACCCACAGCGCCCCCGCCTCCGGCCCGATCGCCGACAGCCCGGACACCAGTCCGCCGCCGCCCCGTTTGGCCCGCAGCGAGCCGTCCTCTCCCACCTCGTACGACACCGGTCCCCGGTTGGAGGCGACCAGCACCTGAGCAGCTCCGAAGCTTGCAGCCATACGCCACAACCTAGCCCGGCACCCTGAACCTCAAACGTGCCGGTGCGTCACCTCGGTGGCGATGTGGTCACGCGGGTTGTGTAGAAGTTGTGAACGATACGAGGATGCGTGGTGCACATTTCAACATCAGGGGGGTGGGCGCCATGCCCATACGCATGCCGATACGCGTGCGCGCACGCAGGTTCGCCGGCACGACGGCACTGATCGCGGCCTCCGCGCTGGCCCTGGCCGGCTGCGGCGACGGAGGCACGGGCACGGAGGGCGCGGACGACCGGCCCGCGGCGGTCACGACGACGCCCGGCAGCAGCCCCGCACCCGAGCTGTCCGCCACCACCGAGGCGCCGGACCCGACGCCCACGCCGGACCTCGTCACGTTGCCGGACCACACCGGCGACCGCGTCGGGGCGGCCATCCGCGCGGCCGAGAAGGCGGGGCTCGGCTACACCGTCCGCCTGGAGGGCACCGGGAAGCGGGCTTCGTCCTGGGGCAGCGGAGAGACGGTCTGCGAGCAGAGCGGCGGCTCCGGCGGCGTGACGTTCACCGTCCCGCGCGACGGCCGCGACTGCGACGGCCGGCTGCTGCACACCCCGAAGCCCACCCCGACGCCGGAGCCGCCGCAGACCCGGGACGCGGGCGGGAGCGGGGGCACCGGGGGCGGTACCGGCGACGGTACGGGCACCTGCGAACTCACCAGCCCGGCGGGCAACTGCTATGCCGACGGCCAGTTCTGCGCCAAGAAGCACCGCGGACTGAGCACGCACGGCCGCGGCGGCGAGTACCTGACCTGCGCACTGGACTCCGGCGGCATCTGGCGCTGGTCGGACGGCGTGGCCGGCTGACCTGCCGGCCGGTCGGCGGGCCGACCGGTGGCGGGAAAGGGGGTCAGGCCACTCTGCGGGCCCGGTACTCCGCGATCTCCGCCATCGGCGGCCGCTCCTCCGTGTCGACGGAGTACGTCCGGGGTTCGAAGGTGGCGCCGGTCCGCTCGAACTGGGTCAGGGACGGCCGGAGCATCTGGCCCCGGGCCAGCCGCAGCTGCGCGGTGCGGTAGATCGCGGCGGCCATGCGGCCGAGGGCGTGGCCGTCCTGGTGCCGGTGCTTGCGCACCCCGACGTCGACCTGGGCCAGCGCGTCCAGGCCCACCAGGTGCAGGGCGTCGACCAGCATGCCGAGCTCGACGCCGTAGCCCACCGGGAACGGGAGCTGTTCGAGCAGGGTGCGGCGGGCCGCGTACTCGCCGCCCAGCGGCTGGACGAAGCCGGCCAGCTGGGGCCAGTGCATGTTCAGCAGCGGGCGGGCCATCAGCTCCGTCACCCGGCCGCCCTGGCCGGCCGCGACCGTGCCGGGGGCGGGTCCGCCGGGCACCGTGAGCGGACGGTCGTACATGGCCTTGACCAGCTGCACGCCGGGCTCGGTGAGCAGCGGGCCGACGATGCCGGAGACGAAGTCGGAGGAGAACTCCCTGAGGTCGGCGTCGACGAAGCACACGATGTCGCCCCGGGTGACCAGCAGCGACCGCCACAGCACCTCGCCCTTGCCGGGCACCGCCGGCAGCCGGGGCAGGATCTCGTCGCGGTGCACCACCGTCGCGCCGGCGGCCGCCGCCTCCTCGGCCGTGCGGTCGGTCGAGCCCGAGTCGACCACCACGACCTCGTCGACCAGCGGGACCCGGAGCATCAGATCGTGCCGGACCGCCGAGACGATCGCGCCGACCGTCGTCTCCTCGTTCAGCGCGGGCAGCACCACGCTCACCGTCTGGCCCGTGGCACGCTTCGCCGCCAGGATCCGGTGGAGCGGTCGGTCGGCCACGGACCACGAGCGCTCGGTCAGCCAGCGCTCGACTTCTTCCAGCACGCTCCCGGCTCCTCACTGGCCTCGTGATCCATCTCGCGGTTCGGACGGACTGTCTCCACCTTCCAGGCCTTCGGTTACAGTCTTGAACAACGCCGATGACCATCGCATGCCGGGGTCGTCGCGCGGACAACTGAACACCGCTCATCCAGAGGGGCAGAGGGATACGGCCCGATGAAGCCCCGGCAACCCTCCAGTCGGTTCTTGTCACAGGGACGTGGCGAGGCTCCCGGCTAGGGAAGGTGCCAAATCCGTCTCACGGCGAGATGCGTCGTGAGGAAGATGAGGAGAAAGGGCCTCGCCTCACATGGCTGTGCAGACTGTCGCAAGCACCACCGACTCCGCCGCCGCGAACTCCGTCGACCTCGGCCCCGCCGCCGCGCTGTCCTGCCGCGAATGCGGTCACCGCGTGCCGCTCGGCCCGGTCTTCGCCTGCGAGGAGTGTTTCGGCCCGCTGGAGATCGCCTACGACTTCTCGGCCTACGACACCGAGGAGCTCCGGGGGCGCATCGAAGCGGGCCCCGCGAACATCTGGCGCTACGCGCCGCTGCTGCCCGTCCCGGCGGACGTGGCGACCAAGCCGAACCTGAACCCCGGCTGGACCAAGCTCGTCCAGGCCGACAACCTCGCCCGCGAGCTGGGCGTCACCGGCGGCCTGTACATCAAGGACGACTCCGGCAACCCGACGCACTCCTTCAAGGACCGCGTCGTGGCCCAGGCCCTCGAGGCCGCGCGCGCCTTCGGCTTCACCACCCTGTCCTGCTCCTCGACCGGCAACCTGGCCGGCGCGGTCGGCGCCGCCGCCGCCCGCGCGGGGCTGCGCTCCTGCGTGTTCATCCCGCACGACCTGGAGCAGGGCAAGGTCGTCATGGCCGCCGTCTACGGCGGGGAGCTCGTCGGCATCGAGGGCAACTACGACGACGTGAACCGTTTCTGCTCCGAGCTGATCGGCGACCCGGCCGGCGAGGGCTGGGGCTTCGTCAACGTCAACCTGCGGCCGTACTACGCGGAGGGGTCCAAGACCCTCGCGTACGAGATCTGCGAGCAGCTGGGATGGCGGCTGCCCGACCAGATCGTCGTGCCGATCGCCTCCGGCTCGCAGCTCACGAAGATCGACAAGGGGCTTCAGGAGCTGATCAGGCTCGGGCTCGTCGAGGACCGGCCGTACAAGATCTTCGGCGCCCAGGCGGAGGGCTGTTCGCCGGTGTCCACCGCGTACAAGGCCGGGCACGACGTCGTACGTCCGCAGAAGCCGGACACGATCGCCAAGTCGCTGGCGATCGGGAACCCGGCGGACGGGCCGTACGTCCTGGACATCGCGCGGCGCACGGGCGGTGCGGTGGAGGACGTCACCGACGAGCAGATCGTCGAGGCGATCAAGACGCTCGCGCGGACCGAGGGGATCTTCGCGGAGACCGCGGGGGGCGTCACGGTCGGCGTGACGAAGAAGCTCCTCGGGAGCGGTGTGCTCGACCCGTCCCTGACCACGGTCGTGCTGAACACGGGTGATGGTCTGAAGACGCTGGACGCGGTGGCCGGCACGGGGCTGACGGCGACGATCCGTCCGAGCCTGGAGTCGTTCCGTGAAGCCGGGCTTGTCTGAGTTGTTCGGCTTGTCTGAGTTTTTCGTCTGCGGGGCTGTTGGCACCTGACCGGAGGTTTCAAAAGTGAGCGTTACTGTTCGGATCCCTACCATCTTGCGCACCTACACCGGCGGCAAGGCCGAGGTGACCGCCGAGGGGGCCACCCTCGGGGAGGTCATCTCCGATCTGGAGAAGAACCACACGGGCATCGCCGCCCGGGTCCTGGACGACCAGGGCAAGCTGCGGCGGTTCGTCAACGTCTACGTGAACGACGACGACGTGCGGTTCGAGCAGGGGCTGGAGACGGCCACCCCGGACGGCGCCGGTGTGTCGATCATCCCGGCGGTGGCCGGCGGCTGATCATTACCTTCGGTAATGACGGTGACCGAACGTAGGGGAACCTGCCCCTTCCGTAAGAGATGCGGAGGGGGCAATTCCGTGGGGTTGAACGCGGTAGGGTTGGGGAACGCGCTCCTGATCCACTGATCGAGCACCCTGAATTTCTGCCGCACGCCCGACTGGAAGTAGCCAAAGTCTGGGCCCTTCTCGCGGCATTTGTGCCGATTGTCCGGCCCGACTTGCCCTGAATTCAGACGAATTCTCGCCACATTCCGGACCGGCGGCGTCCAGATTTCTCGTCCGATTGACCTGTTGCAGACGGCAGTTGGACAGATACATTCAGCCGCGGTCGACGCGTTCCGGCGCACGCCCCCAACCGTTGGGGGGTGAGGTCTGACCCGGATCCGCGAAGTGTGGATCTGTGCAAGGGCCAGTAATAGGGGAGTTAGGCATGGCTCAGGGCACCGTCAAGTGGTTCAACGCGGAGAAGGGGTACGGCTTCATCGCGGTCGACGGTGGTGCGGATGTTTTCGTCCACTACAGCGCGATTCAGATGGACGGCTACCGCACCCTCGAAGAAGGCCAGCGGGTCGAGTTCGAGATCTCGCAGGGCCAGAAGGGCCCGCAGGCCGACATGGTTCGTGTCAGCGCCTGAACGCGCTACCGGCCGCTAGAATCTTCTGCCGGTGAAGGGCCCGTCCCCCTCGGGGTGCGGGCCCTTCACCATGCCCTTCACCATGCCCTTCACCATGCCCGCCCTCGCCGCTCCGCGCCGTCCGCGCGCGGCTGAGCGCTCCCGTGTGCGCCCCCTGGGCGCTTGCGCCCACCCGTCACCCGACCGCCACCCCACGACGAGCCCGCTTCGCGGGCGCGCCTTGCACTCGGGTGGGTCGAGTGCTAATCATTGGCGTTAGCACTCTGATGGTGAGAGTGACAACGAGGACCGGGTCGGTGAGGCCCGCGGGCCGTGTGGGGCAAGGAACCACGGGGCCGGCGAGCCGTCCGTCGCGGGCGCGGGCGCGGTCCGAAGGAATCACCCCCAGTCCTGGAGGGACCACTTCACATGGCCAAGATCATCGCGTTCGACGAGGAGGCGCGGCGCGGCCTCGAGCGCGGCATGAACCAGCTCGCGGACGCCGTGAAGGTGACGCTCGGCCCCAAGGGCCGCAACGTCGTCCTCGAGAAGAAGTGGGGCGCCCCCACGATCACCAACGATGGTGTCTCCATCGCCAAGGAGATCGAGCTCGAGGACGCGTACGAGAAGATCGGCGCCGAGCTGGTCAAGGAAGTCGCCAAGAAGACGGACGACGTCGCCGGTGACGGTACGACCACCGCGACCGTGCTCGCCCAGGCCCTGGTCAAGGAGGGCCTGCGCAACGTTGCCGCCGGTGCCAACCCGATGGCCCTGAAGCGCGGTATCGAGAAGGCCGTCGAGGCCGTCTCCGCCGCCCTGCTGGAGCAGGCCAAGGACGTCGAGACCAAGGAGCAGATCGCCTCCACGGCCTCCATCTCCGCCGCCGACACCCAGATCGGCGAGCTCATCGCCGAGGCCATGGACAAGGTCGGCAAGGAAGGCGTCATCACCGTCGAGGAGTCCCAGACCTTCGGTCTGGAGCTGGAGCTCACCGAGGGTATGCGCTTCGACAAGGGCTACATCTCGGCGTACTTCGCCACCGACATGGAGCGTATGGAGGCCGTCCTCGACGACCCGTACATCCTGATCGCGAACTCCAAGATCTCCAACGTCAAGGACCTGCTCCCGCTCCTGGAGAAGGTCATGCAGTCGGGCAAGCCGCTGCTGATCATCGCCGAGGACGTCGAGGGCGAGGCCCTGTCGACCCTGGTCGTCAACAAGATCCGCGGCACCTTCAAGTCCGTCGCCGTCAAGGCCCCGGGCTTCGGTGACCGCCGCAAGGCCATGCTCGGCGACATCGCGATCCTCACGGGCGGCGAGGTCATCTCCGAGGAGGTCGGCCTCAAGCTGGAGAACGCCACGCTCGACCTGCTCGGCAAGGCCCGCAAGGTCGTCATCACCAAGGACGAGACCACCATCGTCGACGGTGCCGGCTCCGCGGACCAGGTCCAGGGCCGCGTGAACCAGATCCGCGCCGAGATCGAGAACAGCGACTCGGACTACGACCGCGAGAAGCTGCAGGAGCGCCTGGCGAAGCTCGCCGGCGGTGTCGCGGTCATCAAGGCCGGTGCCGCCACCGAGGTGGAGCTCAAGGAGCGCAAGCACCGCATCGAGGACGCCGTGCGCAACGCCAAGGCGGCCGTCGAGGAGGGCATCGTCGCCGGTGGCGGCGTGGCCCTGCTCCAGGCCACCCAGGTCTTCGAGAAGCTGGAGCTCGAGGGCGACGAGGCGACCGGCGCCAACGCCGTGCGCATCGCGCTCGAGGCCCCGCTGAAGCAGATCGCCGTCAACGCCGGCCTCGAGGGCGGTGTCGTGGTGGAGAAGGTGCGCAACCTGACCCCGGGCCACGGCCTGAACGCCGCGACCGGCGAGTACGTCGACCTGGTCAAGGAAGGCATCATCGACCCGGCGAAGGTGACCCGTTCCGCGCTGCAGAACGCCGCCTCCATCGCCGCGCTGTTCCTGACCACCGAGGCCGTCATCGCCGACAAGCCGGAGAAGGCCGCCGCGCCGGCCGGCGGCGGCATGCCGGGCGGTGACATGGACTTCTGATCCTCCCCGAGGATCGGATCCGTCCGTCGCGTGACCGAGGGCGGCACCCCCTGCTTCGGCAGGGGGTGCCGCCCTCGCGCCGTTCGGGGACGGCTCAGAGATTGCCCATCGGCTCGATGTCCACCCTGACCGGGGTGCCCCAGACGCGCAGCACCTCGTAGTCGGTGAACTCGTGCACGATCCGGTACGCCATGGCGGGCCGTGATCCTCGCCGCTGTGCCGCGATGAACAGCTCCGCCTCGCGCCGGTCCCTGCGCGGTGTCCCGCACAGCTGCCACGCCTGGCCGTTCCACGCCTCCGGCAGCCACCGCTGCTGCGGCTGCGGCCGGTCGCCGCGCACCCCGTACCGGGACGGCGCGGGCTCGGCGGGCCGGGGCTGCGGGGCGGGGCCGTTGAACTCGGCGCGGCGGGCGGCGCGGCGCCGGGTCTCGCAGAGCAGGCACAGGTCCGGGGCGCTCTCGTCGACCGGGCCCGTGGGGTGCTCGGCGCAGCGCGTGCTGGGCGCGGCCGTGGTGACGCTCTCCTCCAGCAGGTCCAGGGCGCGCCGCAGATCGTTCTTCACTTCGTGCAGCCGGGCGTCCGGCGTGTCGGCGGACAGCGCCTCGCCGTGCTCCCCGAGCACACGCAGGGCGCGGCCCAGGGCGGTGAGCTGCGCGTGGTTCATGATGCGTCTCCGGGTCGGGTCCCCCCAGTATCCGCCGCCCGCCGGGGGACGGGACACCGCCCTACGCGCCGAAGCCCGCCTCGGCCAGCGCGGCGCGCAGGTGGCCGTCGGACTCGGTCAGGAGGCGGGCGGCCGTGGGGCCGTCGATGTCGGCCAGGATGACCAGGATCGCGGGTTTGACCTCGCCGTCCGTGGCGGTCAGGGCACGCTCGACGACGTCGTCCGCCGCGCCCGTCGCCTGGGCGACGATACGGCGGGAGCGGGCGCGCAGCTTCTCGTTGGAGGCGCGGACGTCGACCATCAGGTTCCCGTACGTCTTGCCCAGCCGGATCATCGTGATCGTCGACAGCATGTTCAGCACCAGCTTCTGTGCCGTACCGGCCTTGAGGCGGGTGGAGCCGGTGAGGAACTCCGGGCCGACGACGACCTCGATGCCGTGCTCGGCCGCGGCGGCCAGCGCGCTGCCCCGGTTGCAGGCCAGGCCCACGGTGAGGGCGCCCCGGGCGCGGGCGTGGGTGACGGCGCCGATGGCGTAGGGGGTGCGGCCGGAGGCGGAGATGCCGACCACCGTGTCGTCGGGGGTCAGCTTCAGTGCGGCCAGGTCGGCCTCGGCCAGCTCGGGGGAGTCCTCGGCGCCCTCGACGGAGGTGACCATGGCGCCGGGGCCGCCCGCGATCAGGCCGACGACCCGCTCGGGGGCGGTGTTGAAGGTCGGCGGGCACTCGGAGGCGTCCAGCACGCCCAGCCGGCCGGCGGTGCCCGCGCCCGCGTGGATGAGCCGGCCGCCGCGGGCCATCCGCTCGGCGACGGCGTCGATGGCGGCGGCGATCGCCGGTACCTGCTCGGCGACGGCACCGGCCACGGTGGCGTCCTCGCGGTTCATCAGGCGCGCGATCTCGAGGGTCGGCAGCCGGTCGACGTCCGCCAGTTCCGGCCGGAACGCCTCGGTGGTCAGCGTCTCCAACTGGGCGCGCAGGTCGCGGTGGTGGGAGGTGGAAGTCATGGCGGATCTTTCAGGTTCGGGGTCGGGCAGCCTGCCTCGGGGCGCGGGGCTGTGCCGGTCTACGGTCCCTTGCGGGGCGCCCGGTGCCGGTGCGCCAGCGCCTCGTACGACGCGGCCAGCGCCGGCGCCGCCGCCTCGTAGGTCCGCTGCGCGACCCCCACGAACAGGCAGTCCACGACCAGCAGTTGTCCCGTCCGGGAGGACATCGCGGCGGGCCGCAGCTCGCTCTCCCGGGCCGTGGAGGTGGTCAGGACGTGGTCGGCGTACTGCGTGACGGGGCCGTCCGGGCGGCCGGTGACCGCCACCGTCGTCGCCCCGTGCTCGAAGGCCACCCGGAGCGGTTCCACGACGTCGCCGGTCGTCCCGGAGTGGGTGATGGCGATCGCCACGTCGCCCGGGCGGAGCTGCACCGCGTTGGTGACCGCGAGGTGCGGGTCGCTGTGGGCGTGCGCCAACAGGCCTATGCGCAGCAGCTTCTGGATGAGGTCCTGGGCGACGAGACCCGACGCGCCCACCCCGTACACATCGGTGCGCCGGGCGCCGGCCAGGGCGGTCACGGCGGCGGCGAGCTGCACGGTGTCGAGACCGGCCGCGGTGTCGGCGAGGGTCTGCTGCTCGTCGTAGGCGAGTTTGGCCACGACGTCGGCTATGGGGTCGTCCACCGCGATGTCCGTGGTGATGGCGGGCGCGCGCCCGGACTGCTGCTGGGCGGCGAGACCGGCCAGCGCCAGACGCAGGTCGCGGTAGCCGGGGTAGCCGAGCAGCCGGGCGGTGCGGACGACGGTGGCCTCGCTGGTGCCGGTGAGCTCGGCGAGGCCGGTGACCGTGAGGGCGGCGCAGCCGGCCGGGTCGTCGGCGACGGCTTCGGCGACCCGCTGCATGGAACGCGTCATCGACGGCGCCAGCGTGCGCACCTTCGCCGCGAGGGCGGCGGGCGCGGGCGGGGCCGGTGCGGTGCCACCCGCACCACCCGCGAAAGTTTCCTTCAGGTCATTGGTCACACAGTGAAAGATATTTTCGCTGCGGCCTCGCGGTCAAGAGTGCGCACAATAGGGACATGGATCCCGAGCCCCACGGCGAACCCGGCACCCGACCGGTCGGCCCCCTGGAACAAGCGTTGCACGCCGCGCGCGCCCTCGTGCTCGCCGACCTGGTCGCCCACGAGGTCGCCGAGGCGGACGTGGTGTCCATGGTGGAGGACTCCGTGGCGCACCGGCGCTGGTGGGTCGAGCAGTGGCCGGACGGGGTCGCCTTCCTCCCTGGCCTGGTCGCCCAGGACGTCCAGGACGCCCTCCTGGAGCGGTACGGGCGCTGGCCCCTGTGCCCGGTGTGCGGCACCGGCGACCCGCACGCGCTGGAGGTGGAGCCGGAGCTCGGCCCCGACCCGCACTGGGTCTGCCACAAGGCGGGCGTGAAGGTCGCCTCGGTGGGCTCGCTGGGCGGGGCGATGCCCTCGTGACCGTGTACATCGACCCGCCCACCTGGCCCGGCCACGGTCTGCTCTGGTCCCACCTCGTCAGCGACCTCTCCTACGCCGAACTGCACGCCTTCGCCCACCGTCTGGGCGTCTCCCGCCGTGCCTTCGAACGCGACCACTACGACATCCCCGGGCACCGGTACGCCGACGCGGTGCGCGCGGGGGCCGTCGAGGTGAGCAGCCGCCAGGTGGTGGTGCTGCTGCACGGGGCGGGGCTGCGGCGGCGCAAACGGGCGGCTCAGCGGCGCAGTTCGTAGGAGATCTGCCCCACGTCCTCGGAGACCCGGGTGAAGCCGGCCCGGGTGACGACGTTCTGCGAGGGCACGTTCTCGTGGTCGACGACGGCGGCCACGGTCCGCACGCCGTCCTGCTCCAGCGCCCAGCGCGACAGGGTGCGCAGCGCCTCGGTGGCGTAGCCGTGGCCACGGGCGCCCACCACGAGGTCGTAGCCGATCTCGACCCGGCCGTCGCCGTCCGGGACCCCGTGGAAGCCCATCGCGCCGACCGCCAGGTCGTCCTCGCGCCTCACCAGCGCGTACATGCCCCACTCCGGGTGGAACACGCCCTCCTCGTACTGCTTGACCATGATCCCGGCGCCCTCGCGGGTGCCGTCGGCCGCGGCCCCGCCGACCCACGCGAAGCCGCCGTCGCCCGCCAGGGACAGATCGGCGGCGGCCGCCGGGGTGACACCCTCCAGGGCCAGCCGCTCCGAACGGAGCACCGGGTTGTTGCTCCACCGCCAGGCGGTGACCGGCTCCCGCCCCGGCAGATCGCCGCGCCCGGTCGCCCACAGCAGCGTTTGCCACGGTGTGGGACCCGGCTTGACCTGCGGGAAGATCCGGGTGAGCACGAAGGAGGCCAGCTCGGCGGGCGGTTCGTAGTCGATCCCCATCCCCTCGGCGATGTCGTACGTGTGCAGCAGCACCTCGGCCACGCCCATCGCGGCGAAGCCCTCACGGTTGGCGTGCCGGAAGGGAAACGGGTGGAAGGCGCGGACCGCGCGCGGGGTGGTGCGGACCGCGGCGGCGAGCAGGGCGCCGGTCGCGGTGATCACCTGGAGGGTGCCGGCGTTGTCGGCGGGGTCCAGGCCGTCCTCGGCGCCGTCGATGGTGATCATGAAGGGCGTGTACGCGTCCTGCGTGCGCCCGGCGAGCTGTCCCGCGTACGCGATGAGGTCGCTCGCGATGTGCGCCGCCGTCCTCCGGCAGCTCCATTCCAGCCGCCCCGCCCTGACCTCCGTCCAGTCCCGGTCGGTGACCGCCCCCAGCGCCGCCACGCAGTCCGCGACGGCTTCCTCCACCTGTTCCGCTCCTGAAGCATGCATGCCGGGCAGGCTAGGCGGGCGGTGCGGACGCGGTCGACAGCATTTCCAGTTCGCCGCGCAGGTTGTGGCGGGCGGTGGCCTCCCAGTGCTCCCGCCCGTACGGCGTGCGGAACAGGCGGGGCAGGGCGAGCAGCTGCCGCAGCACGTCGGCGCGGCCCGCGCGGAAGGCGTCGTTCGGCACGAAGTGGTACTCCTCGCGCACGGCGGCGGTGTAGGCGGCGTACGCCGACGGCGGCGCCGCGAGGATCGCCAGGTCGGCGTCGCACAGCACCTGACCGTCGCGGTCGTCGCCGGCCGGGTCGTGCGTGACGGTGAGCCGCACCAGCCGGGCCACCTCGGCGGTCGCCTCCGCCGGCACTCCGGCCTCGGGGAGCGCCCGCTCCGCGAGCCGCGCGGACCGCTCCTCGTTCTCCGACCGCTCCGGCAGGTACACGGCGTCGTGGAACCAGGCCGCCAGCCGTACGACGTCCGGGTCCTCGGCGTGCTCCGCCAGCGTGTCGACATGGTCGAGGACGGCCGTGAGGTGGGTGAGCGTGTGGTAGTGCCGCTGCGGTTCCTGCCACCGCCCGAGCAGGTTGTCGGCGTACGGCAGCGGATCGGGCCCGCCGCCGGGACCGCGGGCCCCTTCCAGGGCACGGACGAAACGGGCGCGGAGGGCTTCTGTGTCGGCCATGGGTTCATTGTCCTCGGCCGGTACCGGCCGCCTCGGCCACCGGAGTCCGCCGCCGCACTAGCGTGGACCGTATGACGACTCCTGCGGATGTGCGGAATGTACGGGACCCGGAGTTGCCCGGGCGGCTGCTGACGGTGGAGCGGGACGCGCTGGTGCCGTTGCTGCGGGCGCGGGACGACGGGGATTTCGAACTGCCGGTGGTGGCGTGCCCGGGGTGGACGGTGCGGGGAGTGCTGGCGCACTGCTCGTCGGCGCTGTCACGGGTGCTGGAGGGGCGGTTCGAGGAGGGGGTGTTCTCGCCCGACAGCAATGAGCGCGACATCGCCGAGCGGGCCGAGTGGACGAACGCCCGGATCGTGGACGAGCTGGAGCGGGGGATGGCCGAGGCCGGCCCGCTGATCGCCGAGGCGGGCGGCGTGCTGGACGTGCTCGCGCTGGGCGAGTGGGTGCACGCCGGGGATGTACGGGCCGCGCTGGGGGAGCCGGGCGCGTACGCGGGTGCGGGGCTGCCGTACGCGCTGAACCTGCTGGCGCAGGTGACCGGGCGGCAGGGGCATCTTCCGCTCCACGCCGATCTCGACGACGCCGACGAGCCGCTGCGGCTGGGCGACACCTCGGGGCAGCGCCCCCCGGCCCGCTACATCGGCGACGGGCCGACGCTGGTGCGGCTGTACGCGGGGCGCCCGGTGGACGGGGTGTCGTACGAGCTGGCCGGGGCGGAGGCGGCGGAGCTGAACATTTTCGGCCGCTGAGCGGTGGGAGCCCGGGCGGGGGACCGGCGGACGGTAGGCTGGAATGGACTAGACCTGTCGTCGCCGTCCGATGCCGAGGAATGGGGCCCCATGAGCAAGCGTGCAGTGCTGGAGGTGATCGCCCTCGACGTCGAGGACGCGGTGGCCGCGCAGGCCGGAGGCGCGGACCGCCTCGAGCTGGTCACCGACATGGCGGCGGACGGGCTGACGCCGGCTCCCGCCACCGTCGCGGAGATCCGGGCGGCCGTGGACATCCCGGTGCGGGTGATGCTGCGGCTGGCGGACGGGTTCGCCGCGGGGGACGTCGGGCGGCTGGTCGCCGCGGCGTACGACCTGCGGGAGGCCGGGGCGGAGGAGTTCGTCCTCGGCTTCCTCGACGCCGACGGGGGCGTGGATCTGGACGCGGTGGAGCGGGTCGCCGGTGCGCTGGAGGGGTGCCGGTGGACGTTCCACCGCGCGATCGACCGGGCCGCCGACCGGGATGCGTTGCGCAAGCAGCTCGCGGATGTGGCGGGGCTGGACACGTATCTGACGGCCGGGGCGGCGGAGGGGGTCGACGCGGGGCTGTCGACGCTGGTCGCGGAGGCGGGGCGGCGGGGGGAGCAGGGGTATCGGCAGGAGTTGTTGGTGGGGGGCGGGTTGCGGTTGGAGCATGTGGCGGAGCTGAGGCGGGCGGGGATCGAGGCGTTTCATATTGGTGGGGCGGCGCGGGTTCGGGGGTGGGACGGGCCCGTGTCGGCTGCGGCCGTGGCCGAGTGGCGGGGGGTGCTGGGGGGCTGAGCCGGTGGGCCGGCGCGTTGGGCTGAGCGGGGGGGGGTGTTGCGCAGCCCGGCGCCAGCGGGGTGCCTCCCCCACTCTCGGCTGCGCTCGAGCGGGAGGTACCCCCACCGCCCACCCGTGCCGCCCTGGGGGTACCTCCCAGGCCCTTGAGGCTCTGGGGGAGGCACGACTGCCCGCAGGCTGCGCGGCGCGACTGCCCGCAGCTATGTCAGCTGGGGTGGCAAAGGGGCCGTGTGGGTCACGATGAGGCCTGAGACGGCTCGGGTGAGGGTGACGTAGAGGCGGCGGAGGCCGGTGCGTTCGTCGGGTTCGGACCGCACCACGGCGGTGGGCTCGTCCAGGAGGACGTAGTCGTACTCCAGGCCCTTCGCCAGGGAGGCCGGGACCAGGGTCAGGCGGGTGGTCCGGGTGGTCTCCTCGCCCGGGGCGACGTAGGTGAGGTGCGCGGCCGTCAGCGCTTCGGCGAGTTCCGGGATGCGGGCGTCCGCCGCGATCAGGCCCACCGAGCCCTCGTTGCCCAGGAGTTCGCGGCACGCGGCCACCACGTCGTCCGGGCCGCTGGACGGGCGGATCTCGAAGAAGCCCGGGTTCTCACGGATCGACGCCACCGGCGTCAGCCCCGGCGCGATGTGCGGCAGGAGCCGGGAGGCATAGGTGATGACGTCCGTGGGCACGCGGAAACCGGCCGTCAGCTCCTCGATCACCGCGTCCTGTTTGCCCAGGTGACGCAGGGCCTCCTGCCAACTCCGCGTCGCCCAGGGCGTGGTGCCCTGGGCCAGGTCGCCGAGGACCGTCGCCGAACCGGTCGTGCAGCGCCGGCCCACCGCCCTGTACTGCATGGGGGACAGATCCTGCGCCTCGTCGAGCACCACGTGCCCGAGCGAGTGCGTGCGCTGGATCAGGTCGGCCGCCTCGTCGATCAGCACCGCGTCCGCCGCCGACCACTTCGCCGACTTCACCGAGCGGACGGGCTTCGCCCACAGGATCGTCTTCTGCTCCTGCTCGTCGAGCAGACCCTCCGCGTGCTCCGCCAGGAACTCCGCGTCGCTCAGCAGCCGCAGCACCAGCTTCGCAGGGTCGACGGCCGGCCAGACCGTCTTCACCGCCGCCTTCACCGCCGCGTTGCGGGCCACCGCGTCCTGGACCCGGTCGTCCGGTGCCTCGCCCGCCCGCTCCATCAGCACCAGCACGGCGTGCGCGATGCGCTGCGGGAGGGCGTCGCGGGCGGCGCCGTAGCGGATGTCGCGGTCCAGCAACTGCTGGACGATCTCCTCCAGTTCGTACGCCGGGATCCGCCAGCGGCGGGAGCCGCGCACGACCACGACCGGCTCCACGGGCATGGTGACGTGGGAGTACAGGGCCCTGCGCAGGACCTCGGCCATCCGCGCGTCGCCCTTGACCACCGCCGCCGCCGCGTCGTCCGTCCCGCGCACCTCCACGTGCGCCACCAGGTCGTCCACCGTGGCCTGCGCGACGGCCAGCTCGCCCAGCGCGGGCAGCACCTGCTCGATGTAGTGCAGGAAGGACCGGTTCGGGCCGACGACCAGAGTGCCGGTGCGGGCCAGCCGCTCGCGGTGGGCGTAGAGGAGGTAGGCGACCCGGTGCAGGCCGACGGCCGTCTTCCCGGTACCGGGCCCTCCCTGTACACAGACGCTGCCGGACAGACCCGACCGTACGATCTCGTCCTGCTCCGGCTGGATCGTCGCGACGATGTCCCGCATCGGGCCCACGCGCGGACGCTCGATCTCCTGCTGGAGGAGCTTGCTGGTGGTGGCCGCCTCCGTGGGGTCGGACAGGTGCTCGTTCTCGTACGCGGTGAGGTCACCGCCGGTGTAGCCGAAGCGGCGGCGCAGCCCGATGTCCATCGGGTCCTTCTTGGACGCCCGGTAGAACGGCTGCGACACCGGCGCACGCCAGTCGATCACCATCGGGTCGCCGTCCGCGTCGTGCACATGACGCCGTCCGATGTAGAAGCGCTCACCGTCCGCACCCTCGGCCTGTTCCGCGCCGGGGGAGTGCAGGTAGTCGAGGCGGCCGAAGAACAGCGGGGTGTCGCTGAGGTCGGCCAGCGCCTTGATGCGCTCCTCGATCTGGTGCTGAAGGACGGCCGCGTTGACCCAGTTCGCGGTGACATCGCTGATGTCGAGGGCCTCGACGTCCTCACGCATCGCGCGGAGCGCGGAACGCGACGCGGAGAGGTGGGCGCGCTCTCGGGCGAGGGGGCCGTCCGCGGCTTCGTGCGCGGGCTCGGCCACGGGGTCGTGCGCGGATTCGGGTACGGGGTCGTGCGCGGGTTCGTCTACCGGCGTGGACGCGGACAAGGGGGTGCCTCCGGGACCTGCTGCTGGGTGGCTGCGTCGTACCGGCCGGTTTCCGTCCGGGCGGTGGCTCTCCGTGAGGGAGGCGGGCAAGAGCGGAGAGTCTAGGACACGGGGGCGGTGGGGGCCAAACGATTTACGCGCCGGTCGGGGTGTCCGACCGGGGGCGCGGTCAGCTCGTACGCGTCTGGTCGTCCGCTTCCCGTACGACGGTCCCGGCGCCCGGCCGCCGGGCCGGTTCCGTGGTCAGCGAGGCGAGGAGGGCGAGCCGGTCGGCGGCCTCGCTCCCCGGTTCGGCGTGGTAGACCGCGAGCGACAGGACTTCGGGGCCGTCGATGTCCATCTTCGACATGGTGAGGTCCATCCGGCCGACCTGGGGATGGTCGATCCCGATCGGCCCGTTGCCCGTCTGCCGCACGTCGTGGCGCGCCCACACCTGCCGGAACTCCTCGCTGGCCAGCGACAGTTCCCCCACGAGCCGGACCACCCGCGGGTCGTCGACGTCCGACCCGAGCCGCCTGCGGAACGCGGCGACACACCGGGCCGCCGTGTCCTTCCAGTCCGTGTGCAGCGCCTGCTCGGCGGGGTCGAGGAAGAACGACCGCAGCCGGTTCTCCCCCACCCGGATGCCCGGGGCGAGGGCGGTGGCGAGCGCGTTGGCCGCGACCACGTCGAGGGACCGGTCCGTCACGAAGGCCGGCAGCCCGATCGTCTCGAGCAGCTGTGCCGTGGCCGGCGGAACCGCCCGCCGCCGGGAGCGGCGCCGGGCGCGGGGGCGCGGCGCGGCGAGCTGGTGCAGGTAGCTCGTGGCGGTGTCGTCGAGCTGGAGCACCCTGGCGAGCGCGTCGAGGACCTGCGTCGACGGATTGCGGTCGCGGCCCTGCTCGAGGCGCAGGTAGTAGTCGGAGCTGATGCCGGCGAGCATCGCGACTTCCTCGCGGCGCAGCCCCGCCACCCGGCGTATGCCGTGCGTCGGCAGCCCGATGTCCTCGGGCGTCACCAGTTCACGGCGGGCCCGGAGGTAGTCACCGAGCAGGTTCTCCTCAGGCATGTCCTCCATGCTAGGCGCACCGGGACGGCCGTCCCTGGTCCTGTCACTCCCAGGATCGGCGGGGGACTGGGTGCGGGGGCGGGCGGCGGGGACGGTGGGAGGCATGAGCACTTCGCATGCTTCGAGCACGTCTCTGCCCTCTGTGCCCTCGGACACTTCTCTGCCCGGCGGCACCTGGACCCTGGGTGATCTGACCGTCACCCGCTTCGGATACGGGGCCATGCAGCTGGCCGGCCCCGGCGTGATGGGGCCGCCGGCCGATCACGACGGCGCACTCGCGGTGCTGCGCGAGGCCGTGCGCCTCGGCATCACGCACATCGACACGGCCGACGCGTACGGGCCGCACGTCACCAACCGGCTGATCCGCGAGGCGCTGCACCCGTACCCCGACGCGCTGCACATCGTGACCAAAGTGGGCGCGGTCCGCGACGACCAGGGCGGCTGGCCCCCGGCCCGGGAGCCGGACGAGCTGCGCCGGGCCGTCCACGACAACCTCGAGAACCTCGGGGTGGACGCGCTGGACCTGGTCAACCTGCGGCTCGGCAACGCCGAGGGGCCGCAGCCGGGGTCGTTGGCCAAGGCCTACGAGACCCTCGTCGAACTGCAGCAGGAGGGCCTGATCCGGCACCTCGGACTGAGCAACGCCACCGCCGAGCAGGTCGCCGAGGCGCAGAGCATCGCCCCGTTCGTCTGCGTGCAGAACCTCTACAACCTCGCCAACCGCTGGGACGACGAGCTCATCGACCGGCTCGCCGAGCAGGGCATCGCCTACGTGCCCTTCTTCCCGCTGGGCGGTTTCACCCCGCTGCAGTCCTCGGCGCTCTCCGCCGTGGCCGACCGGCTCGGGACCCGTCCGATGTCGGTCGCCCTCGCCTGGCTGCTGCGGCGGTCGCCCAACATCCTGCTGATTCCCGGTACGTCGTCGGTGGCGCACCTGCGGGAGAACGTCGCGGGCGCGGGGATCACGCTGTCCGAGCAGGATCTTGCCGAGCTCGACGCGATCGGGCGCTGAGCTGTGGGGTGAGGGGTGAGGGGTGAGGGGTTAGGGGTTAGGGGTGAGGCGCCTCCTCCGTCGTGCCGGAGGAGGAGGCGTCGTCCCCGAGGCGTATCCGCAAGGTGGGCCCTCTGACCGATGTCCGCGCGGGGGGTGGAGCGCAACCATGGAGACATGAGCGCAGCAACCATCAACCACACCACACCGCCGGTGCGGCCGGCCGGTGCGACGGCTCTTCGGGGCAGTCATGCGCACCGGATCGGTGATGCCCTGCGGGCCGTGAAGGTGTTCCTTGCCGCCGCCTTCGATGTGATCGTTCTCGGGGAGTACGACGCGGAGGCGCGGGTCCGTCGAGTGTGACTTCCCGGCACAGCCCTGCTCTGCCGCTGCCCGCCGGGCGGTGGAGCGGGGCTGTGCCTTTGCTGGGCCGGGGGTGGTGCGCGGCCCGGCGCTTCTGGGGGTACCTCCCCCCCATGAGCGGGAGGTGCCCCCATCGCCCACCCGTGCCGCCCTGGGGGCACCTCCCAGGCCCTTCAGGCACTGGGGGAGACACGACCGCCCGCAGCCTGCGGGGTACGACCCCGCAGGCTGCGCGGCGCGGTTGTCCGGAGGCAGCCCGCGGGCGTGGGTGCCCGCGGGCTGCGTCAGTCTCGGGCGGCTGTGTAGGCCGTGGGGGGTTCTTGGGGGTTTTGGAGCAGGGCGGTGGGGAGTTCCGCCCGGCGGCGTATGCGTAGTTTGCGGTAGGTGCTGGTCAGGTGGGTTTCGACGGTGCGCCGGGCCAGGTGGAGGAGGGCCGCGATCTCCGAGTTGGTCCGGCCGGCGGCCGCCAGTTCGGCGATGCGGCGCTCGCTCGCGGTGAGGGCGTCGGAACCGGTGAGGGCGGAGCCGGAGCGGCGGGCGCCGCCCTCGCGCAACGCCTGCCCGGCCAGGTCCCGCAGCCGGAGCGAGCCCGTGCGCTCGGCGCGTTCCGCCGCCTCCCGGAGCAGGTCGCGGGCCTGGGACCGCTCCCCCGAGGCCAGCAGCTGGCGGCCCTGCGCGAGCAGCGCCGGGATCAGCTCCGTGTCGGTGTCGACGGGGGCCTCCCGAAGGATCCGTACCGCCTCTTCGGCCAGTTCAAGGCCGCGTCGTCCGCCCGTCGCGGTGGCCAGTACCCGCAGGGAGCGGCCCACCGTGCGCGGGGTGTCCCACACCTTGGCCAGCCGCAGTTCCTCCGCCGCCAGGTCCAGCGCCTCCTGGTGGTGGCCGAGCGCCAGCCGGCACTCCGCGACCGCCGTGCGCCACGGGGTGACGACCGGACTGACCATGTCCCGGGCGCTCTGCCGGCGCCCGCACTCCAGGAAGTCGTGGAGCGCGCCCGCCTGATCGCCGGCCGCTGAGCGCAGGACGCCCCGCGCGTACAAGAAACGGTTCAGCGCCCAGGAGTCCGGTGCCCGGCCCAGGTCGAACCCGTCCGCGAACCGTTGCGCCTCCCCGAGGCGGCCGGTGTGGACGAGCGCCATCAGCACATGGCCGTCCCGGATGGAGGGGCGGGTGCGGGCAGCCGGACCGGGGGTGCCGGCGTGGTGCCGGCCGGGGCCCGCGCCCGTGTGGTCGCCGCCCGAGTAGTACTCGGTGAGGAGGCCCGCGTGGTCGCCGCGGGCCGCGGAGATGTCGGCCCGGGTGTTGAGCAGCGCGCTGCGCACCGGGTGCAGCAGCGCGGGGTGCTGCCCGGCCAGACCGCGTTCGACGAGACGGTCCGCCTCATCGAGCTCGTCGGCCCACTCGGCGACCGCCGCGGCCGTGCTCAGCAGGAAGGGCTCGGACAGCGGGTCGGTGGGCTCGGTGAGCAGGCGGCGCACGCGGGTCATCGCCTCGTCGGCGGACATCAGTCCGGCCGTCGCCGAGTACCGCAGGAGCAGGGCCTGCGCGGCCGTGTCCACCAGCTCCGGGGAGTCCTTGTCGCGCTCACGCAGCCACCGGTACACCTCCTGCCGGGTCGTCAGATCATGGTCGGACAGGAGCACGTAGGCGGCCCGTACGACATGGGCCAGGCCCGGATGGTCCGCGAGCCGCATCTCCGTACGGCGCAGCACCTCCATCGCCGTGCGCATCTCGTCGAGGCCGGCCAGCGCGGTGCCCAGGGCGACGGCCGTGCGCACCCGGTCACGGGGCTCGGCCGCCAGGTCCTGCGCCTCGGCGAGGCGGGCGACGGCCGAGGGGGCGTCGTCCGTGGCGTACTCCAGGGAACCCAGGGTGGTCAGCAGCCGTTGCCGCAGATCGTCGGTGAGGGGTTCGGCCAGCGCCCGGCGCAGATAGCGCACGGCGTCGTCGACCCGGCAGCCGTCCACGGCGACCGTCACCGCGTCCCGCAGCACACGCAGCGCCCAGGCCTCCCCCACGGGCGGGGCGTGCAGCAGGTGCCGGGCGACCACCTCGACCCGGCCGCCCCGGTGCAGCAGCACTTCCGCCGCCGCCCGGTGCGCCGCCTCCCGGCGGGGCGTGGGCCAGCCGGTGAGCACGGCGTCCCGCAGCAGCGGGTGCGCGTAGCGGGGGCGGCCAACGTTGTCGGGGCGCAGCAGGCCGAGCCGGGTCATCGCGGCGAGCCAGCCGGTGACCCGGGCGGGGTCGGCGCCGGACGCGGCGGCGAGGAGGTCCACCGGGTCGCCGCCGACGGCCTCGGGGAGGGCGGCACCGGTGTCCGCGCCGGGCCACGCCTGTTCCAGTGTCGCGAGGCACCGGGCGACGTCGGCCGTCGCGGTCCCGGCGCTGTTGAGCCACCAGGAGACGGCCGCGGGGTAGGTGCCGGGGTACAGGGCGGCGCACGTCTCCGGCAGCGGCGGGGCACCGTCCGGCGCGGGGCCGTCGTGCCACGCGGTGCCGCCCAGATCGTCCAGCAGGGCGTGCAGCAGCAGCGGGCTGCCGGCGCCGGCCCGTACGCACTCGGCGGTCCACCGCGGCCCGGCCGAGGGAAAGGCGGCCCGCACGATCGCGGCCGCCGCCGGGTCGGTGAGCGGGGCGAGGGTGTGGGCGTGGACCAGGGAGGGGGAGAGGGCGTGGGCGAGTCCGGGTGGCCGGGTGTCGATGTCGTACTGGCTGCGCTCGGTGGCCACCACCAGCACCGGCAGACGGTCGACGCGGCGGGCCGTCTCCGCGAGCCAGCGCCGTGAGTGGTCGTCGAGCAGATGGGCGTCGTCCACGGCGAGAAGTAACGGGTACTCGGCCGCGTAGGAGAGCAGCAGCCGCCACAGCCGTTCGGCGGCGCCGCGGGTGCCGTCGGGGTTCGGGCCGGCGTCCTCGGGTGCGTCCAGGAGGTGGAGGAGGGTGCCGAACGGCACGCTGCTGTACTCGGGGGAGCAGCGGGCGTGCAGCACGCGCAGGCCGAGCCCCTCGGCGTGCCGCGCGGCACGTTCCAGCACGGCGGTGCGTCCCGTGCCGGTGGCGCCGCGCAGCAGGACGAGGCCGCCCGTGCCGGCACGGGCGCGCTCGGCGGCGGACGCGAGCAGCGCGAGGGCGCCGTCGCGTTCGCGGAGCGGTGCGGTCATCGCTGTCTCCTGTGGTGGGGGGAACTCCTGAGGGCCGTAACCCCTACGGGGCAACGTGTGACCCCTAAGGGGTATGACGCACGGATACGTGCCGTGGTGGCATTGGGTGTGACACGGGTCATGCACGAGAAGCGGGGCATCCCGGGTCCGGACGGCACCGTGACGAGGGTCACGATGCCGCCGCCGCACCCGGTCCACGAGCCCGTACACCGTTGTGCAAACCGCTGCTGACCTGCTGTTCTTCGTGCGGTGCCCGGGGTCTCGTGGTGGCCCGCCGTCGTGGTCTCGTGGTGCACCTCGTGGTGCTCCACGATTGCCTGGGCCACCGGGACCACCGCAGCGTGGAACGTGCCCATCCGCCACCGGCCCACCCCGAGCGGCGGGTTATTGAACAAGGGGGCACAGTTGCTCAGCTCACCCCGGACCACCATCAGCACCAACGGCACCACGCGTACGGTCGGCCTCCCCGGCACCGGCGCCCCGGGTGCCGGAAGACAGCGGGTTCCCGTGTCGGTGACCGCCGCGGACCCCATCAGCCGCGAGGGCGTGATCAGCCAGCTGCGCCGGCACCCGGAGATCGACCTGCGCGACGACACCGGGCCCGGCGCGGTGGCCCTGCTCGTGGCGGACGTACTCGACGAGGCGGTGCTCACCCGGCTGCGGCGCATCGTACGCAGCGACGGCGCGCGCGCCGTGCTGGTGATCGGTGTGATCCGGGAGAGCGAGCTGCTGGACGTCGTCGAATGCGGTGTCGGCGCCATCGTCTGGCGGCACGAGGCCACCGCCCACCGGCTGGTGCAGGCCGTACTCACCGCGTCACGCGGCGACGGCGATCTGCCCGCCGACCTGCTCGGGCGGCTCATCAGCCAAGTGGGCACGCTGCATCGCGGCGCGGGGGGCCGGTCGGGAGTCCACTCCATGGGGCTCGCACCCCGCGAAGTGGACGTCCTGCGGCTGGTCGCCGAGGGGCTCGACACCGGAGAGATCGCCGGCAAGCTGTCCTACTCCGAACGCACGGTCAAAAACGTCATACACGGCATCACCACACGACTTCACTTGCGGAACCGAGCGCACGCCGTGGCTTACGCCTTGAGGGAAGGCTACATCTGACCGAAAGGGCAATCCATGGCGGCCCATTGAGGCCGGGAGGGCAAGGCGGTCTGCCCGTCCGCCGTCCCCGGCGCGCCTGCGGCCCGAGGTCCCCCCGGTGCACGATCGGGGACGGGTGGATACGACGAGGTGAGCGGGCCGGTGGCACGGCGGTACGGACACGGCGGGGCGGAGGCGAACGGGTGATCCACGTAGTGGACGACACCGTCAAGGAGCTCATCAAGGGCGGGGCGCTCTCCGGCTCCGACATCGACGTCTCCTTCGAGGCCCCGACCCGTGACTGGGCGGCGCGGCGCAACGCTCCCGTGATCAACGTCTACCTGTACGACATCCGGGAGGACGTGAAGCGGCGGCAGCGCGGCTTGGCGCCTGTCCTCGGCGAGGAGAACTACGAGGTGAGCCGGCGTCGGCCGCCGCGGTGGTTCCGGCTGTCGTACCTGGTCACGGCGTGGACGAAGACCCCGCAGGACGAACACCGGCTGCTGGCCGCCGTGCTGACGACGCTGCTGCCCCGCGAGCTCCTCCCGCCGTCCCAACTTCCGCCCGCGCTCGGTGAACTGGGTCTGTCGATGCCGGTCACGGTGGCGGGCATCCAGACGGAGTCCCGCTCCCTCGCCGAGATCTGGACGGCGCTGGGCGGCGAGCTGAAACCGTCCCTGGACCTTGTGGTGACCGCGCCCTTCCCGGTCCTGCCGGATGTGGAGTCCGGGCCGCTGGTCACCGAGGGCGCGACGGTCCGGCTCCACGACACCAAGGGGGAGCAGCCCGTTCCCGCCGGCCGCTCCCACCGGCCCCATCAGGTCGCGAAAGCCCGCGCCGCCCGGGAGAGGACGGCGTCCAACCGGCCGGACGCGCGATGACGAACCCGCACGACGAAGCGGCCACCCCGCACGCCGACGCCCCCGACCTGCGCGCCACGCCGTCGGCGCCCGGCCGCGCCGGCGCCCGTGGCGCCGGGCCGGACGGCGGCTCTCCCGCCGAACCGGTCGCCGCGCCGCCGGAGGAAGGGGCCGCAGCCCTGGGCGCTGCCCCGGACCTGCGCGTTGCGCCGTCGGCACCCGGCCGTTCCGGTGCGCGGGGCGTGGGGGCGGACGGGGCTTCTCCTGCTGAACGGGTTGCCGGGTCGGGTGCCGGTGCGTCCGCCGCGCCGTCGAAGGAAGCGCCTGTGGCCTCGGGCGGTGGCGGGCCCGCGGGTCTGCGTGACGCGCCGCTTGCGCCCGGCCGCTCCGGTGCGCGGGGCGCGGGGCGGGATGGCGGTTCTCTCGCCGGACCGGCTGTCGCGCCGGGTGTCGGTCCGTCTGCTGCGCCGTTGAGGGAGGCGCCCGCGGCTTTGAGCGGTGCTCCGGATCTGCGTGACGCGCCGTCGGCGCTCGGCCGCTCCGGTGCGCGGGTGGCTTCTCCTGCTGAACCGGTCGCCGGGTCGGGGGCCGGTTCGTCTGTCTCGGCGTCGGAGGAAGCGGCCGCGGCTGCGGGCGGAGTCCGGGGTGCGGGGCCGGACGGCGCCTATGACTTCGTGTCGGCTGACGGTGCGTCCGCCGGACCGCCCGCCGCTCGTGCGCGGGGTCCGGTGTCGGCCGTGCCGGGGGAATCCTCGTTCGACGGCGCGTGGAAGGGAGTGGGTGACGGCATGGGCGTCCGGGGTAGGGGCGGGGCCGAGGGCGCTGATCCCGCGGGGATGCTGGCCGGCCGGCTCGCCGTGTTGCGCGAGCGGGGCGCCGCGTTGGTCGACGCGCGTTCCGCCGGGGACCCCTCGGCCGGGGATCCGCTGCGCGGCCTGTACCTCTCCGAGGACGCGGTACGTCACCTGCTGCGCCCCCGGCCCACCGCCGACCCGCCCGCGCCCGGGGAGACCCTGGCCCCCAGGGGCACCGGTGACCGGCTGGCGGAGCTCGCCGCGCGCGGGGAGCTGACCGAGCTCGACGCCGCCGTGCTGCTCATCGCCCTCGCCCCCGACATCGACCGCTCCTTCGAGGCGCTCTACGGCTACCTCAACGACGACGTCAGCCGCCGCCGTGCCACCACGGCCCTCGCCCTGGACCTCTGCGGAATACCGGCGCACAGCCCCGAGGCCCGCGCCCGCTTCTCCGCCGCGGCACCCCTGCGCGCCCTCGGACTGCTGGAGGTCGAGGAGCCCGAACGCCCCTTCCTCAGCCGCTCGCTGCGCGTCCCCGACCGGCTGATCGCCCATCTGCTCGGCGACGACACCCCGGACGCCGCCCTCCTCGGCCGGCTGCACCCGGTGCCGGAGCCGCTGCCCGGCGTCGGCCCCGACGAGTTCACGCACCGCCTCGCGACCCTGCTGAAGACCGGCCCGCTCACCGTCTACCTGCGGGAGCACCGCGAGGGCGACGGCCTGACCGTCTTCTCCGCTGCCCTGCGCGCCGCGGGCGTCGACGCGCTGTGGACCTCGGACGTCGCGGACCGCGTCCCCGAACTGCTGCGGGAGGCACGCCTGACCGGCCGGGCCGCCGTCGTGACCGGCCTGGGCGAGCAGCCGGGCCCCCTGGTGCGGGCGCTGACCGAGGCGCCGGACGTGACCGTGCTGGTCACGGACCCCCGCCCGTACGACCCCCAGTGGTCGCCCCACGACCCGCTGGTGCTGGAGGCCCCGCAGCAGGGGGCCGGGACGGCCGCCGCGGCGGCCTGGCGGGCGGCGCTGGGCCCCGACGCGGACGCCGCCGGGTTCGACCTGGCCGCCACCGTCGCCCCCTACCGCCTCGGCGGGGACCGCGTGCGGCGCGCCGCGCAGGCGGCCCGCGCCCTCGCCGCCTTCGAAGGCGGCCCGCTCACCGCCGGCCACGTCCGGCTCGCCGCCCGCCGCCAGTCGGCCTCGGGCCTGGAACGCCACGCCCGCCGCATCCGCCCCGCCGTGGACTGGCGGGATCTCGTCCTGCCCGACGGCCCCCTCGCCCAGCTGCGGGAACTCGCCCTGCGCGCCCGGCACCGCGAACGGGTCCTCGGCGAGTGGCGGCTCAACGCGGGCGGCGGACGCGGCCGGGGCGTACTCGGCCTGTTCGCGGGCGAGTCCGGCACCGGCAAGACCCTCTCCGCGGAGGTGGTCGCCGCCGACCTGGGCCTCGACCTGTACGTCATCCAGCTGTCGTCGGTCGTGGACAAGTACGTCGGCGAGACCGAGAAGAACCTCGAACGCATCTTCACGGAGGCCGACCGCACGGACGCCGTGCTCCTCTTCGACGAGGCCGACGCGGTCTTCGGCAAGCGCTCCGAGGTCAAGGACTCCCACGACCGCTACGCCAACATGGAGAGTGCCTACCTGCTCCAGCGGCTGGAGTCCTTCGGCGGCATCGCGCTGCTCACCACCAACCTGCGCGCCAACATCGACGAGGCGTTCACCCGGCGCCTGGACCTGGTGGTCGACTTCCCCTTCCCCGACCCCGACCAGCGCCTGGCCCTGTGGCGGCACGGGCTGTCGCACGTGCCGTGCCAGGACGGCATCGACCCGGCGCCCCTGGCGCGGGAGTTCGAGCTGGCCGGCGGATCCATCCGCAGCGCGGTGGTGACCGCCGCCTACCTCGCCGCCGGACGGGACGAAGCGGTCGGCGCGGCCGACCTGCTGGAGGGCGCCCGCCGCGAGTACCGCAAGGCGGGCCGGCTGGTGCCGGGCGAAGGCGGCTGGTGAACGAACGGGCCGCCGGGACACCCGCGGTCCCGGCGGCCCGTCGTACGGACAGCGCGCTCACACGGTGATGCGGACGGCCTCCAGCTGCTTGCGGTTGTCGAAGGGGCTGCCGTAGGTGTCCCACTTGTCGGCCGGAGAGCACTTGTTCTCCAGCCACTCGAATTCCTGCACATACGTCTCGACGCAGACGGAGCCCGCCTTCGTCCCGAGGGTGAACCCGTAGAGCGGGGACACGGCCTCCTTGGTGCTGCCGATGACCATGTCGACCTCGTTCTCGGCCCTCGACCACTCCTCGCCGGTGAGCCAGCCCTCGACGACGTGGGCCCCGTTGCCCTCGACGCCGTTGGTCTCCGACACCGCGATGTTGAGGGCCTTGATGGGCAGGTTCTGGCCGACCGTGCCGGCCTCCGCCCCGTCGCACACCGGATCCTGCCAGCCCTGGTCGGCGACATAGGCGCGGTAGCAGACGTGCCGGCCCTCGCTGCGCGCGGCGACCTCCTTCACCGCCGTGGCCGCGGTGCGCTCCTTCTCTTCCTTCTCCTCCTCCTCGTCATTCCCGCCGCCGCCCCCGCCGTCGTCCTTGGTCTCGGGCGGCGGCTCGGGCGCCGTGGGGGACGCCGGGGCGGGAGGCTGGGACGGCGCCTTCAGCGTGGGTTCGTCGCTGGCCTCGGGGGCGAGCGCGTTGCCGGCCTCCGCCTGGGCCGTCGCCTGGGTGCGGACCTGGGGCTTGTAGGCGATCCAGATCAGGACGAAGGCGATGGCCAGGGCCAGGGTGGTGGCGAGGGCGGTGGCGAGCCAGCGGGGGAGGAAGCCGCGCTGGACGTACGTGCCCTCGACCTCCGTGGGCTCGGCTCCGGAACGGCGCACGGCCAGGGTGTAGGGGCGTTCCACCTTCGACCCGAACCAGATGGTCTCCCGCGGCTTGAGCGTGGTGTCGACGAAGACCGCGCGGCCGGGCTCGATCTGGACGTTGGACGGGCGCAGTTCGTAGGAGAGCTGGTCGCCGTTGTCGCTGCCGCTGAGTGAGGCGGTGACCTTGGTGTTGCCGAGGTTGTCCACGGCGAGCCGGGGCCGGCCCCGGAAACGGCCCTTCACCGTCGGCGGCACCAGTTCGGCCCGTACCTCGGTGAACGGCGTGATGGTGAGATTGCCCTCGGGGACAGTCACCGCGTCCGGGTGTTCGGTCGGGGTGATCCGTACCGCGTAGGGGTTCGGACCGGCCGTCGCGTCCGGTGTGCGCGGTGGGGCGAAGGTCAGCTCCACGCTCCCGGTCGTCCCCGGATAGAGCCGGAGCGTCTGCGGTTCGACGGTCGTCCAGGGCGCCAGACCCCCGACGGGTTCGAACCGGTACTCGTCCACCACGTCACCGGTGTTGCGCACCCGCAGCCGTACGCGCGTACTGCTGCCGGGATCCACGGTCGCGGACGCGGGCTCTAGGGAGGTCCAAAGGCTCACAGCGCGACGCTACGCGCCGTCCGACGCGGCGTCAGGAGACGCGGGGGCAGAGACGGCTGCCCCCGAGGGCAGTCGCGGGTGCCCGGACGCCGGCTGCCCCAAGGGGCAGTACAGGGGGCAGGAGTGCTGCCCCCTGCGGGGGACCGAAGGACGTTTCGGCGGGACGGTCGCGCGCGCGAAGGTCACTGATGTCCTGTCTCGTACCCCGAGGAGAGCAGAGCATGCCGTCCTACCTGTCGCCAGGCGTCTACGTCGAGGAGGTGGCCAGCGGCACGCGCCCGATCGAGGGTGTGGGTACCTCGGTGGCGGCCTTCGTCGGACTCGCGCCGAGCGGACCGCTGAACGAACCCACACTGGTGACCAACTGGTCGCAGTACGTCGCGGCCTTCGGCGACTTCACCGAGGGGTACTACCTCGCCCACTCCGTCTACGGGTTCTTCAACAACGGCGGCTCGGCCGCGTACATCGTCCGGGTCGGCGGTTCCGCCGGCGACGCCGCCGGGGCCGGCGAGCGGACCGCGTCCGGCCCGGCCGCGGTGACGGGGCGGAACGCCCAGGCCGCGCTGCCCGCCGCCGAGCCCCGTCAGCTCGGCACCTTCTCCGTGACGGCCACCGCCCCCGGGCGCAACGGTCCGCTGTCCGTCGAGGTCGCCGACCCCGAGGGCGAGGGTCCCGCCGAGCGGTTCAAGCTCATCGTCAAGGACGGCGACCAGCCGGTCGAGACGTTCGACGTGAGCGCCAAGAAGGGCAACCGGGCCTACGTCGTCACGCAGGTCAAGGAGCGCTCCCAGTTCATCACGGTGACGGAGGCCGCGCCGACCGCGCAACTGGCCCGCCCGGAGAACCAGACGGTGGCGCTGTCCGCGCCGCCGGCCCCCGGGCAGGCCGCGCCCGCCGAGAGCGCGCACCCGGGACCGTCCCAGTACCTCGGCGACTCCGCCGACCGCACGGGCTTCGGCGGTCTGGAGGCCGTCGACGAGATCTCCATGGTCGCCGTGCCCGACCTGATGGCCGCCTACCAGCGCGGCGCGATCGACCTGGAGGCCGTCAAGGCGGTCCAGCTCGGTCTCATCGCCCACTGCGAGCTGATGGGCGACCGCGTCGCGATCATCGACCCGCCTCCGAGCCTGAACGCCCGCGAGGTCCGCGTCTGGCGCCAGGAGACCGCCGGTTACGACTCCAAGTACGCGGCCCTGTACTACCCGTGGATCAAGTCCTTCGACCCGGCCTCCGGCAAGTCCCAGCTGGTCCCGCCCAGCGGACACATCGCCGGCATCTGGGCCCGCAACGACGCCGAGCGCGGCATCCACAAGGCCCCCGCCAACGAGGTCGTGCGCGGCGCCATCGACCTCGAGCTGCAGATCACCCGCGGTGAGCAGGACCTGCTCAACCCCATCGGGGTCAACTGCATCCGGGCCTTCCCCGGCCGCGGCATCCGCGTCTGGGGCGCCCGCACCCTCTCCTCCGACCCGGCGTGGCGGTACCTGAACATCCGCAGGTACTTCAACTACCTGGAGGAGTCGATCCTGATCGGCACCCAGTGGGTGGTGTTCGAGCCGAACGACCAGAGGCTGTGGGCCCGTATCCGGCGCAACGTCTCCGCGTTCCTGGTCAACGAGTGGCGCAGCGGCGCCCTGTTCGGCCAGACCGCCGAGCAGGCCTACTACGTCAAGTGCGACGAGGAGACCAACCCGCCCGAGTCGGTCGATCTGGGCCGGGTCATCTGCGAGATCGGTATCGCGCCGGTCAAGCCCGCCGAGTTCGTGGTCTTCCGGCTGGCGCAATTTTCCTCTGGGAGCAGCGAACTGGAGGAGTAGCCGGGCGCGGGCCCCGAGCCCGCGTCATCTCCTTCCCACCGCGGCCCCCAACTCCTAGAAGGACAGTGAGTACATGGATTTCGGCAAGGGTGACTCCCTTACTTCACATAATTTCGGTCTCCAGATCGACGGAGTGATGATCGCTTACCTCAGCAAGGTGAGCGGTATCACCATCCAGCAGGACACCATCGTCCACAATTCGAACACCGCGGACGGACAACCCACGGTGGCTGTGCTGCCGGGCATCCAGAAGAACGGTCAGTGCACCGTCGAGCGCGGTATGACCGTCTCCGACGAGTTCACCAAGTGGCAGAACGCGTCGATCAACGGCCAGATGGGCGAAGCGCGGAAGAACGCGTCCATCATCATGATGGACACCGAGGGGATGCCGGTGAAGCGGTGGAACCTGCGCAACGCCTGGTGCAGTGAGGTCCAGGTCAGCGATCTGCAGGCCGGTGAAGCGGGGACCGCGACCGAGACCGTCACCATCGTCTTCGAAGAAATGAAAGTCGAGTAATGCGACGCACGGCCGCACGGGCTGCCGGCGCACCCGCCGCCGCGGCGCCGGCCCAGGAACCGGGACTCCAGGCCGGCCGGGAACCGGTGCACACGGGGGCGGAGCCGGCAGTGGAACACCAGGTCCGCACGGAGTTCCCCTTCGAACTGCCGCG
This sequence comes from Streptomyces speibonae, assembly GCF_984686075.1. Classification (NCBI taxonomy): domain Bacteria; kingdom Bacillati; phylum Actinomycetota; class Actinomycetes; order Kitasatosporales; family Streptomycetaceae; genus Streptomyces; species Streptomyces speibonae. The sequence goes on from NZ_OZ480260.1 coordinate 4,539,755, forward strand.
CGGGTACGTCGACGACTCGGGCCGGGTGCACAAGGAGGGCGCGATGCGCCTTTCGACGGCCCGGGACGAACTGGTTCCCCTGCGCGACCTGCGCGTGCAGGAGAACCCGGCGTACCTCTCGGTGGTACTGCTCGGCCGGGTCATCACCCGGCTGGGCGACCTGCCGACGGTGCACGACGGGATCGTGGAGAACATGTTCGCCTCGGACCTGGCGTTCCTCCAGGACTTCTACCGTCAGATCAACGCGGAGGGGCACACCCGTGCGGCCGTGCAGTGCCCGCACTGTTCGGAGCCCTTCGAAGTGGAACTCGGCGGGAGCCGCCTGGGGGAATCGTGACGTACGCGACCGACCGGCTGTACGAGGAGATCGCGTACGTCGCCTACCACTTCCACTGGAGCCTGGAGTCGATCCTGGACCTGGAGCACCGGGACCGGCACCTGTACACGGAGCAGATCGCGTCCCTCGTGACGCGCGGCGCGGAGGGCTGAACGGGTGGGATTCCTGGACCGGTTGCGGGGTCGGCGGGGTGACGGCGAGATGCGTCCCGCCGGCCAGGAGGGCAACGGCTCGGTCGCGGACGAGGGTACGACCCCGGCCGCGTCCGCGCCCACCCCTGCCGCGGGATCCGGTCCGGCGGCCGTCGCCGCCTGGTCCGGCCTGCCGCGGATCCAGCGGGCGACGGACGGGGGCACGCGGAGCGTCGCGGACGCCGGATTCGGCGGACGGCTGCCGACATGGCAGAACCCGTCGTTCACGGCGGCGCCGTCCCCGGTCCTCGACCCGGACGCGGGCCGGGGGATGCTCGCGGGGCCCACACAGCCCCTGCGTCCGCTGCCTTCCTCGCCGTCGGTCGGCGGACCCGCGCCGCGGCAGCTGCCGGTCGCGCCCCTGCGGGCGACACCGGCGGCGGCAGAGTCCCCGGAACCCGCGGTGCCTGTGACGTCACCGGTGCGCGTGACGTCCACGGCTCCGGCGGCTCCGAAGGGTCCGGCGCCTCGAGCGGCGGGGACGCCGGCCCCGTCGGCCGGCCCGCCGAGGCCGACGCCGACGACTGCGCCGTCGTCCTCGGCGTCGTCCTCACCCGCCCCGGTCCAGCGGTCGTCCGCCGCCTCGGCCGGGTCCACCCCGGCCACCCCGTCCCCCGGACCGTCGGCCCGGGGTATCCGTGCGACACCGGTGCCGACCGGCGGCCCGGCGCCGTCGCGGCGTCCTCTGCTCCAGGCCCCGCGCGGGACGGCGGCCGTGCAGCGACGGGCCCTGCCCGTGAGCCGCCGGACCCGGGGCACCGCACCGGCCGCCCCCTCGGCGCCCGCTCCGTCGACGGCGGACGGCGACAAGGGGGAGCCGGGCCCGCCGGCTCCGGCCGCCTCCGCCGGCACCGCGGCGGTGACCGACACTTCGGGCCGGGCAGCCGCACGTCCGTCCGGCACCCCGTCGGGCACATCCGCAGCCGCATCCGCACCCGAGCGGCCGGCCGACTCCGCCGGTTCCGCTGCGCGGGGCGCCGGGCCGGCCGGCCTCCCGGTGCAGCGGGCAGCCGCCCCGAACCCGCCGACGCGGGGAACGGCTCCGCAATCCGGCGCGACCAGCGCACCCTCGTCCTCACCGGGTGCGTCCGGCAGCCGGAGAACGCCCGCGCCCAGTACCGGGCCGGGCACTCGGGTGCAGCGGACGGCGGCGGGTGACGCGCCGTCTGCTTCTGCTTCCGCCTCTGTTCCTTCGTCACGTTCGGGTGAGGTGTCCGGTCCGAACACGGGTCCCGTGCGGGGGGCCGGGGGACGGGGCGGCTCCGAGGCGGGCGGTTCTGCCCCTGTTGCGGCTTCGGCTTCGTCTTCGACGCCGGTGCCGCAGCCGGGTTCTCCTTCCGCTCCGGTGCAGCGTGCGCTGTCGCGTGACGCGTCCGGTCCGGCCACCGGATCCGAGGCGGACGGCGGTGCCGTTCGCGGCGGTTCCGCTTCGGCTTCGGCCGGTGAGGGGCCGTCGGCTCCCGCTGCTGCTTCCTCGTCGCGTGCGGGGGCGGGTACGCCGGTGCAGCGTGCGGTCTCGGGTGAGGTGTCCGGTCCGGCCACGGGTCCCGTGCGGGGGGCCGCAGGACGGAGCGGCTCCGATGCGGGGGGGACGGCAGCGAGCGGCGCGGCCCGACGGGCGCCTGCCGACAACGGCCCCCGGCCCGGCCCGGCATCCGGTACTCCCCGGCAGGTCCAGCGCGCCGCGTCCCCGGGCAGCCGTACGCCGGGCGCCCGAAGTGACGCGGCGGAACCCGGCGCTCCGCCGCTGACAGGCGTCGACCGCTCCGCCTCGGATCCCCCTGCTCCTCCCTCCCCATCGCCCGCCCGCCCCGACCGTCCCGTCGGGGCCATCGGTGCGGGTGGGACCGCGTCAGAGCAGTCGGCCTCCCGGCCTCCCGTGCGCCCTGCGCCGGGTACCGGCGACGCGACCCCCGGTACGGCGGCACCCGCGGTGCAGCGCTCCGCGAGCTCCGCGGCGGGCGCACCGGCGAGGAAGGCGTCCACGCCGACCCAACCGTCGAGCCGTGCGGCCGAGACGGGTTCCCGGCCCGGTCTGGGCGCCCCCCTCTCGTCGTCGCCGGACGCGGGACCGCCCGCGCGGGCCGCCGCCCCCGGTCCCGCGCCAAGCACTCGGGCCGGCTCGGGCCTGGGGTACACGTCGGTGCCGATTCAGCGCGCTGGGGCGTCCCGCGCGGGTACGCCGTCCGCTTCTTCGTTGCCGGTGGCGTCTTCGTCGTCTTCGTCGTCCCAGTCGTCCCCGGCGTCGTCCTCGTCGCCTCAGTCGTCCCCGGCGTCGTCCTCGCCGTCCCGGGGGTCCTCGTCGGAGACGGCCGCCCCCGCCACCCCCACCGCTCCTGCTGCTCCCGCTGTCCGGCGCACCGCGCTGGGCGCTCCTGTGGCCCGGCATGCCGACGGTCCCGGTGCCGGGCCGTCGATGCCGGTGCAGCGCGCTGCGGCGTCTCGCGCGGGTGCGCGGTCCGCTTCTTCGTTGCCGGTGGCGTCTTCGTCGTCTTCGTCGTCCCAGTCGTCCCCGGCGTCGTCCTCGTCGCCTCAGTCGTCCCCGGCGTCGTCCTCGCCGTCCCGGGGGTCCTCGTCGGAGACGGCCGCCCCCGCCACCCCCGCTGCTCCTGCCGCGCCTGCTGCTCCCGTCGTCCAGCGCAGGGCGCGCAGTGCGCTGGGGGCTCCCGTGACCGCGAGGGCCGCCGCCCCCGCCCCCGCCCCCGGTCCCGCGCCGTCGGTGCCGGTGCAGCGTGCCGCCGTGACTCCTCCGGTTCCGCCGGCCCTTCCCCCGTTGCCGATGACGCCCCCGGCGCCCGCGCCGTCCCCGTCCCCGGCCTCCCCGGTGTCCCCGTCCGGCACCGCGGCTCCGGCCACCCCCGCCGCTCCCGCGGCCCCGGCCGTCCAGCGGAAGTCCGCCTCCCGCCCCGCGCCCGTCGGCACGGTCCCCCTGCGCCGCTCCGGCACGCTCGGCGCCGGGGCCACCGCGACCCCCCTCCCGGTGGCCCCCCTGACCCCGCCGTCGGTGTCACCGCCCCCGCCTCTGCCGAAGCCCGCCGCACCGGCGGCCCCCGCGCCCCCCGCAGGCGCCGGACCGACCGCGCCCGCCGTGCAGCGCCGCACCGCGGGCACGAGCGGCGTCGCCACGTCGTCCGGCGGTCCACAGAGCGGCCCCCGGACCACGCAGGGCCCCGCCTCCTCCGGACCACGCCCGGCCAACCGGACGTCCGTCCAGCGGAGGCAGTCGTCCGGCAACCCGCCCCCCGAGCCACCTCCGTACGCGGCGGCCTCCTCCGACGACCCGCCGCCTTCGTACCAAGCGGTTCCCGCCGGTGCGTTCGACCCGGAGAAGCTCACCCCCTTCCAGATCGACGAGCTGGTGAACCGGGTGATCGACCCCATCACTCGCCACATCCGCACCGAGTTGCGTCTGGACCGAGAACGGATCGGCAGGCTCCGAGACCCGCGCACCTGAGGGGCCCACCGGTCCACCGCCCGCCTCACGAACGGACGGGCCACCCGGCCACGCCGGACCCACACGACACGAAGAAAGGCACCTCCCCGATGACCCGCAAGGATCCGGCCTCGACAATTTTCTTCAAGCTCAGCATCGACGACGACGACCTGGGCTTCTTCAACGAGTGCGAAGGCCTGGGTTCCCAGGTGGAGATCGAGCAGCGGGTGGACGGCGGGAACAACGGGTTCGTCTGGCAGCTGCCGACCCGCATCACCTTCTCGAACATCCGGCTGACCCGGCCCGTCACCCCCAAGAGCGGCAAGGTCGCCAAGTGGATCTCGTCCATCCAGACGGGCATCGACCGGCCCACCGCCCAGATCGTGGCCATGCGCGCGGACGGCTCGGAGGTCGCCCGGTGGGGGCTGCTCGACGTCCTGCCGGTCAGCTGGCAGGGCCCCAGCCTCAACCCCAACAATCCGGCCGTGGCGATGGAGGTCCTGGAGATCGCCCACCACGGCTTCACGGACACGGAATCCGACGAGGACGACTGACCGGCCGCAGGACACGGACAGGGAGAAGGACGGCCCCCTCATGGCCCTCATCAGCAGCAAAACCGCCGGCAAACTCGCCGAGCTCATGGGCAGCCTCGTGCACGCCACCCTGGCGATCCACGAGCCGCCGGCGTCCAAGACCAGCACCAAGCCCGGTCCCCTCGTCAAGACGTTCGATCTTGAGTTCAACCCCGACCAGCTGTCGATCAACCGGCGCGCGGACTGGAAGTTCACCCCGGCACCGAACGTGCGGAAGACCACGCGGCCGGAGTTCCTGGGCACCCAGCCACGCGCGATGAGCGTGGAGGTCTTCCTGGACCGCTCCGACGATCCCGACAGCAACGACGTGATGAAGGGGGTGGAGGCACTGCTGGCCTGCTGCCAGGTCACCACCCTGAGCTACGCCGCCGACCGGCCGTCACCGCCGTGGGTGGTCTTCCAGTGGGGGTCGTTCTCCACGGCCCGGTTCACCGCGTACGTGGAGTCCGTCAACGCGTCCTACACGCTGTTCGGCACCTCGGGCATGCCCATCCGTGCCACCTGCCAGCTGGAGCTGCGCGAGATCCCCAGCACGTCGCCGGGACAGAACCCGACCTCGGGCGCGCTCAACGCCCAGCGTGTGCACCAGGTCATCGCGGGTGACTCGCTCCAGTCGCTCGCGTTCCAGGAGTACGGCGACTCGAACGCCTGGCGGGCCATCGCCGAGGCCAACGGCATCGACGACCCGTCCAGGCTGCGGACCGGCGACGAACTCGTGCTGCCCGCCGCGGAGCAGGTGCGTCGCTGATGGTGCAGGCCGCGTTCTCCAGCATCATCAAGGCGACCATCAACGGCGCCGAACTGCCCACCGAGCTCGCTCCGATGCTCGTCGACAGCTGGGTCGACCAGGGCGTCGGGGTTCCGGCCGCGTTCCGGCTCACCTTCCGCGACCCCTACCGGGTGATCCTCGGCAAGCTCAACGTGCGCTTCGGCAGCGAGGTGGTCCTCACCCCCGTGTCCGGCGGCGAGGGCGGCTCCGACCCGCTGCTGACCGGCGAGGTCACCGGCATGGAGGCCGACTACGACGGCACCGGAACCTACACCGTCATACGCGGCTACGACCTTGGCCACCGCCTGATGCGGCAGCGCCGCGTCGCCGCGTACCGCAACCAGACCGCCTCCGACATCGTCAGGAAGCTCGCCGCCCTGGACGGTGTGCCCATTGGCCGGATCCAGCAGACGAAGACGGTCTACGAGTTCATCAGCCAGGCCAACGTCACCGACTGGGACTTCCTGTCCCGGCTCGCCGGCGAGAACGAGATGGTCATGTCGGTCGACGCCGACGGGAAGTTCCAGTTCGTCAAGCCGAAGCCGTCCTCCGGCGCGCCCCCGCCCTCGCTGGACGGCGACAAGAGCGCCTTCGTCCTGGAGGGCGGCCGCGACATCCTGCGGCTGCGGGCCGCCGTCACCGCAGCCGACCAGGTCGGCAGGGTCGAGTCACGCGGCTGGGACGTCACCCTCAAGGAAAAGATCAGCCTTCCCTCCCCCGCCGTCTCCCACCCGGGTTTCGACATCGGTTTCACCCCGGGCGATGCCGCGGGGGCGTTCAAGTCCGCCAAGCTCGTCGAGACCGGCACGCCGTACGACAAGCCGGCCGAGGTCCGGTACGCCGCCGAGGCCCTCGCTGACGACGTCACCTCCTCCTTCGCCGAGTTGGAGGTCTCCGTGCACGGTAACCCGGAACTTCGGCCCGGGGTGCCCGTGGCCCTCGCCAATGTCGGGCACCCCTTCGAGGGCAAGTACACCGTCACCTCCGTCCGCCATGTCTTCGCCGCAGGGAAGCACTACGAGTCCTGGGTGACCGTCAGCGGACGGCAGTGGCGCTCCCTGTACGGGCTGGCGTCGGGCGGCAGCGCGGACGCCGGCGCTCCCCGGCTGCCCAGCGTGGCCAACGCGATCGTCACCGACGTCCAGGTCCAGGACCGCCTCAAGCGGGGGTGGGTCAAGCTCCAGTTCCCGTGGCTGGACGACGACTACGTCAGTGACTGGGTGCGGACCGTGCAGCTCGGCGGGAAGAACGGCGGCAGCATCTTCCCCTACGACGTCGGAGACGAGGTGCTGGTCGGCTTCGACCGGGGTGCACTGGACCATCCGTTCGTGATCGGCGGGCTCTACAACGGCCGGGACATTCCCACCGACACCAAGAAGGAGCCCCTGCACGACGGCCTGCGCAAGCGGGCGGTCCGGCACACCCTGTCCGACCGCCAGGGCAACCGCGTCGACCTGCTGAGCCAGCAGACCGGCGGGCGCACGCAGGGCGTACGGATCGCCAGCGGGGACGACAAGCTGACCATCCACCTCGACCGGACCAAGACCGAGATCACCGTCGACAGCAAGGGGACGGTCAGCATCAAGGGCAGCCGCTCGGTGGACATCGAGGCGGGCACCGATCTGACCCTGAGCGCGCGGCGCAACCTCACCATCAAGAGCGGCGGTCTCCTCAACATCGAGGGCCGCAGCCTCGTCAACGTCAAGTCGCCGACCGGCGCCGTCACGCTCGACGCGATGGGAGCGCTCAACTTCAAGGCGCTGGGCGCCACCTCGATCAGTTCCGGCGGCACCCTCCAGATCAACTCCATCGCCAACGTGGGCATCCGCGCCGCCACGCTCATGCTCCAGGGCATGGTCATGGTCAACAACAAGCCCTACCCGATCCCGTGACGGCGACAGCGAGGACGACAGCGACCGTGACGCACACGAGGCGTACGACTCCCGGAAGGAACAGGTGATCGCCTGATGGCCGAACAATTCGTCGGCTCCGGCTGGGCCTTCCCCCTGCGCATCGGACCCACCGGAGGCATCGCCCTGGTCAGCGGCGAGCGGGAGATCGAGGAGGCCATCCGGCTGGTCCTCGCCACCGCGCCGGGGGAGCGGCCGATGCGCCCGGAGTTCGGCTGCGCCATCCACGACCTCGTCTTCGCCCCGGTCAACGACCAGACCGCCGGCCGCATCCAGTACGAGGTCCACGCCAGCCTGGACCGCTGGGAGCCGCGCATCGAGGTGCAGGACGTCTCGGTCACCGCCGGCGCCGACCAGAGCGTCCTCTACATCGACGTGCGCTACTCCATCCGCGGGACCAACAACCCCCGCAGCCTCGTGTTCCCGTTCTACGTCATCCCGTCCCACGACGAGCCGGGCGCGTCAGGCGCCTCCGACGGCTCCGCCGGCCCAGGCCTCCTCCCGGACCGCCCGGGCCTCCCCGGCTCTCCCGAAAGCGACCGCTGATGTCCCTGCCCTCCCCGAACCTCGACGACCGGCGCTTCCAGCAGTTCGTCGACGATGCCAAGCGCTACATCCAGCAGCGCGCCCCGGAGTGGACCGACCACAACGTCTCCGACCCCGGCATCACCCTGATCGAGACGGTCGCCCACATGGCCGACCAGATCGTCTACCGGCTCAACCGGGTTCCCGAGAAGAACCATCTGGCCTTCCTCGATCTGGTGGGCATCTCCCTGTTCCCGCCCTCCGCCGCGCGCACCGACGTCACGTTCTGGCTGTCCGCGCCGCAGGAGGAGCCGATCCACGTCCCGGTCGGCACGGAGGTCGCGACCCTGCGCACCGAACGGGAGGAGGCGGTGATCTTCGCGACCGAACGCGACCTGACCGTCGTCCCGAGCGCGCTGCGCCGCCTGGCGGTGCAGCGCCAGGGCGAGGCCGTCACCGACCAGACCACCGACCTCACCGAGGGCAAGGACCTCATGTGCTTCGCCGAGGCCCCCTCGCCCGGCGACTGCATGCTCGTCGGCCTCAGCGCCGCCGTCCCGCACTGCGCCCTCGCCCTGGAACTCGACAGCCGCGTCGACGGTGTCGGTGTCGACCCGCGCCAGCCCCCGCTGGTCTGGGAGGCGTGGACGGCGGACGGCTGGCAGCCCTGCGAGGTCGACCGCGACGGCACCGGCGGTCTCAACCGGCCCGGCGACATCGTCCTGCACGTTCCGGGCGGCCACATCCTGTCCCGCAACGGCGGCCACGAGGCCGGCTGGCTGCGCTGCCGCGTCACCGACCCGCTGCCCGGCCAGCCCTTCTACACCACCTCGCCCACCGTCCGCCGGGCCGAGGCCTACACCATCGGCGGCACCACGCGGGCGGTGCACGCCGAGACCGTGTACGACGAGACACTCGGCGAGTCCACCGGCCTGCCCGGCCAGCGGCTCCGCCTCACCCACACCCCGGTCGTGGGCGACGACCCGCCGGTCCTGCTGCAGACCGCCGGCTTCGACGGCTGGGAGGACTGGACGGTCGTCACCGACTTCGCCGCCTCCGCCCCGGACGACCGGCACATCGTCCTGGACGCCACCACCGGCGAGATCAGCTTCGGCCCCTCCGTGCGTGAACCCGACGGGAGTCTGCGCCAGTACGGTGCCGTGCCCCCCAAGGGCGCCGTCATCCGCGCAAGCCGCTACCGCACCGGCGGGGGCAGGGCCGGCAACGTGGCCCGCGGTGCGATCCAGGTGATGCGCAGCTCCATCCCGTTCGTGGCCGAGGTCGTCAACCGCGAGGCCGCCCGCGGCGGGGTCGACGGCGAGACCGTCGAGGAGGCCAAGGTCCGGGCGCCCGTCTCCCTGCGCGCGCAGGAACGCGCCGTGACCCTGCGCGACTACGAGGAACTCGCCCGCCGGGCCGCGCCGGAGACCGCCCGCATCACCTGCCTGGAAGGGGAGGAGGGTGAGCACGGCGCCTACGCGGTGCGTGTCCTGGTCGTCCCCCAGGCCGTCCCCGACCCCGGTGGCCGGCTCCGCTTCGAGCAACTCGTCCCCGGCGACGACCTGCTGGCGCGCATCACCCGGTACCTCGACGAGCGCCGCCTCATCGGCACCCGGCTCGCCGTCGGCCCGCCCTACTACCAGGGCGTCACCGTCGTCGCCACCCTGCACGCCTTCCGCGGCGTCGAGACCGACCGGGTCCGGCGCCAGGCCCATGACGCGCTCTACGAGTATCTCGACCCGCTGACCGGCGGCGCGGACGGCAAGGGCTGGCCCTTCGGCCGCCCGGTCCAGTCCGGCGAGATGTTCGCGGTGCTGCAACGCGTCCCGGGCGTGGAACTCGTCGACGAGGTGATCCTGCACGCGGCCGACCCGCTGACCGGCAAGCGCGGTGAGGCGACCGACCGGATCGACCTCGCGGCGCCGTCGCTGATCTTCTCCTTCGACCACCGGGTCCGCGTGATCGGGGACGCGACATGACCGGCGCGCGCGGTTCCGTCGACGGCCTCGGCTCCTCCGCCCCCATCGGAGCGATGCTCCCGTCCGTCTTCGCCGAGGACGAGCTCGCCCAGCGCTTCGTCGCCGGACTCGACGACGTCTTCGCGCCCATCCTCAACGTGCTCGACTGCGTCCACGTCTACTTCGACCCGGCGCTCACGCCCCTGGACTTCGCCCAGTGGCTCGGCACCTGGGTCGGCGCCGAGACCGACGGCAGCGAGCCGGAGGCCCGGCTGCGGGCCGCGGTGGCCGCGGCCGCCCGGCTGCACCGTGTGCGGGGCACCCGGCGCGGGCTGTCCGAGGCGGTACGGCTGGCGTTCGGCGTCGAACCGGAGATCACCGAGAGCGGCGGTGCCGACTGGGACGCCCGCCCCCTCGGCCGGTTCCCGGGTAAGCCCCGCCCGCGGCTCCACGTCACCCTGCGGCTGCCCAACCCCACCAAGGCCGACGAGTTCCGCCTGGACTCCCTCGTCGCCGCGGCCCGCCCCGCCCACATGCCCTACACGGTCGAAGTGACCACCGCTGAGAGGACCTCGGAGAGATGACCACGCAAAACTGCGCCGAGTGCGGTACCCCCGCGGAACCGGGGCAGTCGTTCTGCGATGCGTGCGGTGCCGTGCTCGGCTGGGACCGGGCCGGTCGCCGGGCGGCCACCCGTCCCGCGGCGTCCTCGGCCGCGGCCGCCTCGTCCGACGTGTCCGCCTCCTCCGCCCCCGCGGCCACGGCAGGCACCGCGGAGGACGTCTCCGACGACGTCCCGCATCTGCCGCAGCAGCGCCGGCCCCACGACGCGGAACCGCCCTCGGACGCGGCGCCCGCGTCCTCGGACGCGCGGGAGTCGGAGGAGGACGACACCGACGAGATCCCCCGGGTCACCGACGCGGACGAGTCCGCTCCGTCCGGGGCCGGCGACACGGTGTCCGCGTCCGACCGCGCCCGTTCCCTCCTGGTGCCGGTCGCCGAACCCGACGCGCCCGTCGCCGCCCCGTCGCCCGAGGCCGCGCCCGTGCTGCCCGGCCGGCCCGTCGCCGACCGGCCGCAGGTGCGGACCCCGGGCCCGAACCCGGACACGGGGTTCGGCCCGCCCTGTCCGTGGTGCTCGACGCCCAACCGCCCCGACCGCCACTACTGCGCCCGCTGCGCGATGCCGCTGAGCGAGGACGGCTCCGACGCGCCCGAGTACCGCCCCTGGTGGCGCCGTCTGTTCGGCCGGCGCCGCAACGAGACGCCGTGGGCCGGTGAACGTCCCCGGCTCCGCCGTGTCTTCGACAGCATCGGCACGTGGATCGGCGCGGCGGTCGCACTGACGCTGGTGATCCTGGCCGTCCTGTACGTCCCCGACGGCATCCAGGCCACCCGCGACCACTTCGCCAAGCGGTCCCCGGTCTCGCCGGACGAGATCTCGGCCTCGCGTTCCTGGGACAAGCACCCGCCGGAACTGCTCATCGACAAGCTCAACAACACCTGGTGGGGTCCGGGGGTCGAGCTGTCCGGCCAGGGCGAGTGGGTCGAGGTCGGCTTCAACCAGCCGACCCGCCTGCTGGACCTGGTCATCACCCCGGGTGTCTCCACGAAGGCCAACCAGCTGAAGGAGTCGGCCCTGCCGCACCGCCTCAAGGCGGTGGTCACCCTTCGCGACGGCAAGACAGTGACCAAGGAGATCGTCCTGGACCAGGGCGCGGGCCCCCAGCGCCGCGCCTTCCGCGTCGGCGAGGCCGTCAAGGTCCGCTTCACCATCGAGTCGGCCCACGCCGCCGCGAAGGACAAGCAGGTGGCCATCGCGGAAATCGAGTTCTTCGGCCCCTCCAGCGCAAACACCTGACCACACCGCCCGCCCGCAACACGCCGCCCACCTGCCCGCACGCCACCGGCGCGGCGGGCGGCCCGGGGGCGGGAGCGTGCGGCCGTGAGCGGGCTCGCCCGGAACGCCACCGGCGCGGTGGACGGATGGGCGGGTGGCGTCTGCCCCGGCCCCCGGGGCGGGCGAAGCCCCGCCGGGGCCGTCCGGCCCGGGCGGAGCGGGGGCGAGGTCTGTCGTCGGGGCGGCGCGTTGACACATGGGGCCGGTGTCCCGGGCGCGGGGCGGGGGCAGTCCCGCGGGGGCGGAAGCGTGCAGGGGGGAGCGGGCTCGCCCGGAACGCCACCGGCGCGGCGGGCGCCCGGCCTCCCCCGGGGCGGGGCAGCCCCGCCGGGGCCGTCGTCCGTCCTGCCGCGGGACGCCTTCCGCGTCGGGACGCATGGGGCCGGTGTCCCGGGCCGGGGCTGTGGGGAGGTGTGCTTGCCCGCGGGCCTCGCCCTTGCCCTCACCGGCGGGTGAGTACGCGGACGCACCCGGGTGAGTACGCGCGCCGGTGCGGCGGGGGGCCCGGGGGCGGTTCGCTGGGGCCATGAGCCAGCATCATGGTGTGTCGTCGGGGCGGCGGTACCGGGACGAGCGGGATCCGCGGGCCTGGGTCGCGCCCGCCGTCGCGACCGGGCTCGGGGCGATGCTCGCGCCGCTGGCCGTGCTGTTCGGCGGGCTGTCGGTCATGGCGACCGACAGCTGCGGCCCCGACAACTGCTCGGCCGCGCTGACCAACACCCTGAGCGTCATCTTCGGAACGCTGTTCTACGGCGGCATCCTCGCGGGCGGCGCCTGGTTCGCCGCCTGGCTGCTGCCGTGGACCCGCCGCTGGTCGGTGCCGCGCCTGTGGCTGGCGGGCCTGTCGCTGCTGCCCTGGCTGGTCGTCCTCGCGCTGGTGTTCAACCTGCCCGAGGGATGACGCGCCCGCTCAGCTCTCCGTCAGGAGCTCGTCCGCGTCCATGATCCGGTAGGCGTACCCCTGCTCCGCCAGGAACCGCTGCCGGTGCGCCGCGAAGTCCTGGTCGATGGTGTCCCGGGCGACCACGGAGTAGAAGTGGGCCTGGTGCCCGTCCGCCTTGGGCCGCAGCACCCGCCCGAGCCGCTGCGCCTCCTCCTGCCGGGAGCCGAACGTGCCCGACACCTGGATGGCGACCGTCGCCTCCGGCAGGTCGACGGAGAAGTTCGCGACCTTGGACACCACCAGGACACTGATCTCGCCCTGCCGGAATGCCTCGAACAGCTTCTCCCGCTGGGCGTTGGACGTCTCGCCCTTGATGACGGGCGCGTCCAGGTGTTCGCCCAGCTCGTCGAGCTGGTCGATGTACTGCCCGATGACCAGGGTCTGCTGCCCCGCGAACCGCCGGACGATCGCCTCGGTCACCTTCTGCTTGGTCGCCGTCGTCGAGCAGAACCGGTACTTCTCCTCCTGCTCGGCCGTCGCGTACGCCAGCCGCTCGGAGTCGGTGAGATTCACCCGGACCTCCACGCAGTCGGCGGGCGCGATGTACCCCTGCGCCTCGATCTCCTTCCACGGCGCGTCGAACCGCTTCGGACCGATCAGCGAGAACACGTCCGACTCGCGGCCGTCCTCACGCACCAGGGTCGCCGTCAGCCCGAGTCGCCGCCGGGCCTGGAGGTCGGCGGTGAACTTGAAGACCGGCGCCGGCAGCAGATGCACCTCGTCGTAGAGGATCAGCCCCCAGTCACGGGAGTCGAACAGCTCCAGATGCGGGTAGATGCCCTTCCGCTTCGTCGTCAGCACCTGGTACGTGGCGATGGTGACGGGCCGGATCTCCTTCTTCGTCCCGCTGTACTCGCCGATCTCGTCCTCGGTCAGCGAGGTCCGCCGCACCAGCTCGTGCTTCCACTGCCGCGCCGAGACCGTGTTGGTGACCAGGATCAGCGTCGTCGACTTCGCCTGCGCCATCGACCCGGCGCCGACCAGCGTCTTGCCCGCCCCGCAGGGCAGGACCACCACACCGGAACCGCCGTGCCAGAAGTTCTCCACGGCCTGCTTCTGGTACGGGCGCAGCGCCCACCCGTCCTCGACCAGCTCGATGGGGTGCGCCTCGCCGTCCACGTACCCGGCGAGGTCCTCGGCCGGCCAGCCCAGCTTCAGCAGCGTCTGCTTGATCTGCCCGCGCTCCGAGGGATGCACGACGACCGTGTCCGGGTCGATCCGGGCGCCGACGAGCGGCGCGATCCGCTTCGAGCGCAGCACCTCCTCCAGCACCGGCCGGTCGGTGCTGGTGAGCACCAGTCCGTGCGCCGGGTGCTTGACCAGGCTGAGCCGGCCGTAGCGGTCCATGGTGTCGGCGATGTCGACGAGCAGCGCGTGCGGCACCGGGTAGCGGCTGTACTGCACCAGCGCGTCCACGACCTGCTCGGCGTCGTGCCCGGCCGCCCGCGCGTTCCACAGGCCGAGCGGGGTCACCCGGTAGGTGTGGATGTGCTCGGGCGCCCGCTCCAGCTCCGCGAAGGGTGCGATGGCCCGGCGGCACTCGTCGGCCTGCTCGTGGTCGACCTCGAGGAGCAGGGTCTTGTCGGACTGGACGATGAGCGGACCATTCACGCGCGGCTGCCTTTCTGCGGCTCGGCGACGGACGCGGCCGGACACTGCACGGCCAAACGTCCAGTTTGCCTGATCGCACGCTCCCGCGGCCCCGAGCGGGCCACGCTCCTTCGCCGCGGCCGGCGTGAGCTTGTTCACCCCATGGGCGAAGGGCCGGCCCCGGGGACGAGGGACCGGCCCGCCGCTCACGAGAAACGAGAAACGGATCGGAACGCGAAACGGATCAGAACCCGCAGACTTCCCTTCTGTCGCCGTTCAGGGACACCCGGTGGCTGCCCCACGGCCGCCCGCACCATGCGGAAGCGGCCCCGGCCTCGCTCGTCAGGTGGACATGCCGGGCGTGGCGCGCATGAAACCCGCCGTACACCCGAACGGGTCAGCTGTCGCCCTCCGCCAGCTCCGCGACCCCCGTGATCCTGTGGAGCGGATACGTACGGACCTCGTCGGCTGTGTGGTCGTACGCCGTGACGAAGCCGCCCTCGACGCGCACCGGGGCGATCACGCGCTGGCTCCCCGCGCCCTCGGCGTTGACGTAGCCGATCCACAGCGCCTCGCCGGTGAGGACGGCCGCCTGCATGGTGGCGAGGGTCTCGGCGGCGGTCGTCCGGGGCAGCTCGCCGCCCCGGACGGAACGGTCACCGGCGGCCGCTTTGCGCGGGGTGGTGGAGGCGCGGTCACCGGCGCGGATGGCGCGGATCGCCGCCGTCAGCAGGGTGTTGTCGGGAACGGGCGGGCCGTCCGGGACCGGCTCCGGGGGCGTGCGCGGCGGGGTGCGGCGGGCGTCGGCACGGGCGATCAGGACATCGCCCTCGGCGGACTCGGCGGCCGGGGCGAAACCCATCGCACGCAGCCCCTCCAGCAGGCCCGCCGGGTCCACCCGGGCGGCCAGCACGGTCGGCGCGAGCCGGCGCAGCCCCAGCCCCGCGGCCCGCTTGTCGGCGAGGATCTCGCTGAGCACCGCGTCGTCGTCGCAGCGGACGTACGCCGAGGCGGCGCCCACCCGCAGATGCCCGTGCCGGCGGGCCACGTCGTCGATCAGGTACGCCAGCGGCTGCGGCACCGGCGTACGGGAGTGCGCGGCCAGGAAGGCGTGCAGGTCGGCGGCGGTCCGCCCGGCGTCGAGCGCGCGCCGGACCGACCCGGGCGTGAACCGGTAGACCGTCGCGCCACCCTTCGATTCCACGTCCGCCAGCACGTCCAGCATGTCGGCGAGCGGCCGCTGGAGCGGGCCGGGCGCCACCGCCGTCAGATCGGCCTGGAGCAGGACGTGGTCCAGCGGCTCCGGCAGCAGCGGTGCGAGCAGACGGGCGGCGGCCGCGGCGGCGGTGGCCCGTTCGCCGGGGGAGAGCGGGGCGGGCGGCGGGGCGGGCCGGTGGTGCACGGGCAGTTTGTCGCCGGGCCCCGTCGGCTCCGCCTCCGCCCGCCGGGGCGCGGGCGCGCCGATCAGCGCCCGCCCGTGTGTGGAGAGGGCGCCCCGCCCGGTCACGCCCAGCATCTCCGCCTCGCTCAGCACCCACCGGGCCAGCCGCGCCCGCGGATCGTCGCCACCGTCCCCCGGCTCGCGGCCATCCGGGGCACCGGGATACCCGGCCGTGGAGCCGCGCCCGCCCGCGCCGGGATACCCGGCAGCAGCGCCGTTCCCGCTCCCACCGGACCGGCCGGCCGACCCGTACCCGTACCCGTCCGCGCCGGGCCGGCCGGGCGCCGGCTCACGTCCGCCCGTGCCACCGAGGTACCCGGCCGCCTCACGCCGGCCCGCGCCCGCGGATTCCCCCGCCCCGCGCCCGCCGCCCCCGGGTGCGCCGCCCCGCCCCGCGCGCGGTGGACGTTCCCAGGCCAGCCGGGCCAGGACCGACTCGACGGACGGCGCGGCCCCCTCCGGGAGGGCGGCCAGCAGGGTCAGCACCCGGTGCCGTACCTCCGGGGCCGCCGAGCGGTCCAGGCCCGGGCCCAGCGCCGCCAGCGTGTGGTCCTTCGCGTCCCGCCCGCCGACCAGCCCCGCGGTCCGCGTCGCCGCCAGCCACGCCGTCGCCAGCCGCGCCCACCGCTCCGCCGGGGGCTGCTCACGCCACTCGTCGTACGCGGGTGTCGCCGCGTACCGCTCGTCGTCCCCCACTGCCTTGAGGGCGTGGGAGGTACCCCCACCCCCGTCGGAGGCGACAAGACCGGCCGCGTAGGCCAGTTCCACCCAGAACGCCGCCACCGGCTCGGTCACGTCGAGGGCCACGGCCGTCCGCTTCAGGTCCCGCACGCTCAGCCCGCCGGCCCGCAGCACCGCCGGGCCGCCCTCGTGCCACTCCTTCAGCAGCTCCTCGATCGTCGCCAGCGCCGTGTACGCCTGCCCGGCCGCCGTCGCGTCCACAACCTGTGGACGGTGCGTGGCGACGGCCTCGACCGGCGGCGGCACCGGCTCCGGCGTCCGGTGCGCGCGCCCCGCCCGCAGCCGCAGCGCCACCTCGCGCGGCAGGACGACCGTCCCGGGCGCTGTCGGCAGCAGCAGCCCCCGGTCCAGCAGCCAGCGCAGCCGCGCCGCGGGATCGGCGGTGACCTGCCCGTACGGCGGACCCCAGACCAGCCGCTCCAGCACCTCCACGGACTCGGCGGGCGCCTCGTCGAGCAGCGCGGACATCCGCTCGGGGTCGTTGAACAGGGCGGTCAGCGCGGCCACGGCGGACACCGAGTCGTGCGTGGACGGCAGCCCCGCCGTCATCACGATCTCCTGGATCCGCCCCGGCGACATCCCCGCCGTCGCCTCCCGCACCGTCGGACCGAGCCCGGTCGGCGACGGGTGCTGCGGCGACGGTGCCAGCAGCTCACGGGCGGTGCGGACCAGCCGCAGCCGGTCGTCACCGCCCCACACCAGGGCCTGCCCGCGCAGCAGGGCGAGCGCGTGCGGCAGCGCGGCGGAGACCGCCGGGTCGCCGTCGTCGCCCGCGAGCAGCCCGAGCAGTTCGTCGTACGTCGCCGGGTCCTCGGCCACCGCCAGCGCCTGGGCGGTCTGCAGCGTGAACCGGTCCAGCCGCTCCAGCGCCCGTACGACCGAGGCCCGGGTACCGGCGCGGGTGGCGAGCTGGGTGAGATCCGTGGGCACGGGCGTGATGAGATCCGGCCGGCCGCGCAGCAGCGCGGCCAGGGAGACGTCGTCCCGCCCCCGCAGGGCCTCGGCGAGGGAGCGGGGGGCCGCCGCGGGGTTCTCCTCGGTGCTCATCCGCCTCACGTTAGCGGGTGGGTACGTCCGTGGCGTGGCGGGAGTTGAGTGGGCGGGGGCGAATCGCGGTACCGTCGGGCGACGGTGTCCCAACGCATCCGTCCCGGAGGGGACTTCGTGGGTATCGAGAGTGACCAGGTCGTCTACGAGTATCTGAGCCGCGTCGGCGATGTCGCGCAGCAGCGGCAGCTGTCGTCGGCGGCCCGCATGCGGCTGGTCGCCGAACTGCGCGACGAGATCGACCGGCGGCGGGCCAAGGCCGTGGTCGATTCCCCCGCCGCCGTGCGCCGCATCATCTCCCGCATCGGCACACCGACGGACGTGGTCAGGGCGGCGGAGGGCACGCCGGAGAAGGACGGCCCGGAGGCCCCCGGGACGCCGCCGGCCGCCGTGCCGGTGCAACGGCAGGACGACGGCGCACGCAACAAGGCGCGCGAGGGACGGCCGAAGGGCGTACTGCGCCGGGTCGTCCCCCGGCCGCGCCCGGCCGAACCGGCGCCCGCCCCGGCCGACGTGCCCTCCCCGCCCCACCGGGCCGGGACCGACGAACTCGGGGACAGCGCCGGGCAGCCCGACTGGTGGCGGGTGGACAGCAGTCCCTTCGGCGCCGGTGACGAGGTGCCGGGCTTCGTGGGCGGTGTGGAGATCCCGGAGCTGCTGCGGGCCCCGGCGACGAAGGAGGAGCCCGAGCCGGCCGCGGAGGAAGAGGCGGAGCCGGAGGAGGCGGAGGAGTCCGCCGCGCCGCGCCGGCGCCTGCTGCGGCTGCCGTCCCGGCGCTGGAGCAACCCCTTGCTGCTGCTCGCGGCGGCGTCGCTGGTCGCGGGGGCCGTGCTCGGCAACTGGTTCG
The DNA here is from genome assembly GCF_984686075.1 of Streptomyces speibonae. Taxonomy (NCBI): domain Bacteria; kingdom Bacillati; phylum Actinomycetota; class Actinomycetes; order Kitasatosporales; family Streptomycetaceae; genus Streptomyces; species Streptomyces speibonae. The sequence goes on from NZ_OZ480260.1 coordinate 4,557,980, forward strand.
CGCTGATCCTCGGCTGGCTCATCGCGTACGCCTCGCGCCGGCTGACTCCGGCGGAGTCGAAAGGGGCGGTCATCGTCATCCCCGGCCTCGCCCTCACGGGCGGGCTGCTGTGGCTCTGGGGAAGAGCGTCGGGACGGTGGGGCACGGAAATCACCGAGGGCCAGACGAACGCGGCCATCGCGGAAACCTGGCCATGGGTGGTCCGCGCGGCGGCAGTGTCCTCGGCCCTGTTCCTCATCTGGCGCAGCCAACGCAACCGCTGAGGCACAAGCTGCGGGCAGTCGTGCCTCCCCCAGTGCCTGAAGGGCCTGGGAGGTGCCCCCAGGGCGGCACGGGTGGGCGATGGGGGAGGCACCGGCAAAGCGCCGCAAGCGAAAACCCAGGTACCCGCACCTCAACCCACGGCGCCCAGCTCCCCAGCCGGCCACCCGCCCCCGAAGCCATGCGGCAGGCCCCCGCACAATGGACCCCATGCCCCGAACGACCTCCCGCCCGCTCACCGTCGGCTTCGACCTGGACATGACGCTCATCGACTCCCGCCCCGGCATCCGCGCCTGCTACCAGGCCCTGGCCGAGCGAACGGCGACCTACATCGACGCCGACCTCGCCGTGAGCCGCCTCGGCCCACCCCTGGCGGAAGAGCTGATCAACTGGTTCCCCGCCGACCGCGTCGACGAGGTCGCGGACCTGTACCGACAGATGTACCCGGAGTACGCCATCACCCCCACGCCCGCCATGCCCGGCGCCCGCGAGGCGATATCGGCCATACGGGAGGCCGACGGACGGACGATCGTCGTCACGGCGAAGTACGCGCCCAACGCCAAGCTGCACCTGGCCCACCTCGGCATCGAACCGGACGCCGTGATCGGCGGGCTGTGGGCCGAGCAGAAGGCGCTGGCGCTGCGCGAGCACGAGGCCGCCGTGTACGTCGGCGACCACGTGGGCGACGTACGCGGCGCGCGGGCCGCCGACGCGCTGTCCGTCGCGGTGGCCGCAGGACCGTGCGACGCCACGGAGCTGCGCGCGGCCGGAGCGGACGTCGTCCTCGCCGACCTGACGGAATTCCCCCGATGGTTTTCGGACTACCGCACAGCCAACTGACGGACTCCGACGGACTACCGCTCGGACGGCAACGCGGCCCGAGCCTGACGCCGCCCCGCCGCGGCCGAACGCAGTACACCCGCTCCGGCGATCAGGAATCCGACGCCCATGAGCATGCTCAATCCGAACATGTACGTCGGAAAGGGCGACGTCCCGAGGAACAGCGGGGCCACCGTGACCAGAGTGGCTACGGCACCGACGAAGAAGACGATGGCGCCGGCACGGACCAGACCGTCTCCGGGCGCGAAGGAATTCACTTGGGTTTTGTCACGCACCGGACCAGGGTAGTTCCCAGCGCGAGAGGAACAACCGGGTGACGTCTTGTCACCGGCCTGAAGACCATTAGCCTTGGTACCGGCGGGTCATCAGGCCCGCCCGAGTGCTATGTAGAGCCGTTTTCAGAAGCAGTTTTCCCGACGAGTACGAGGACGAGGACAGACGTGCCCACCGGCAAGGTCAAGTGGTTCAACAGTGAGAAGGGCTTCGGCTTTCTCTCCCGTGACGACGGCGGCGACGTCTTCGTGCATTCCTCGGTCCTCCCCGCCGGAGTCGAGGCCCTCAAGCCGGGCCAGCGCGTGGAGTTCGGCGTGGTCGCCGGGCAGCGCGGCGACCAGGCCCTCTCCCTGACCATCCTCGACCCGACCCCGTCGGTCGCGGCGGCCCAGCGCAAGAAGCCCGACGAGCTGGCGTCCATCGTCCAGGACCTGACGACCCTGCTGGAGAGCATCACGCCGTCCCTGGAGCGGGGCCGCTACCCCGACCGCGCGGCCGGCAAGAAGATCGCCGGCCTCCTCCGCGCGGTCGCCGACCAGCTCGACGTCTAGGGGAACCGCAGCGCGTCCGGGCCGAGGGGCGGTACCAGCCCCTCGGCCGCCGCGCGGGTGAGCAGACCCCGTACGGCCGCGTAGCCGTCCTCGCCGAGGCCGGCGGTGAACTCGTTGACGTACAGCCCGATGTGCTGGTCGGCGACGGCCGGGTCCATCTCCTGGGCGTGCTCCATGACGTACGGCCGCGACGCCTCGGGGTCGTCCCACGCCGCCCGTACGGACGTACGAATCGCGTCGGCGAGCCGGGTCAGCGTCTCCTCGCCCAGCGACCGCCGGGCGATGATCGCGCCCAGCGGGATCGGCAGCCCGGTGCCGTTCTCCCAGTGCTCGCCCATGTCGGCCAGCTTGTGCAGCCCGTAGTTCCGGTAGGTGAAGCGCGCCTCGTGGATCACGAGCCCCGCGTCGACCTTCCCGTCCCGTACGGCGGGCATGATCTCGTGGAACGGCATCACCACGATCTTCCCGACCCCGCCGGGGACCATATCCGCCGCCCACAGCCGGAACAGCAGATACGCCGTCGACCGCTCGCTGGGCACCGCGACCGTGCGCCCGGTCAGGTCCGTCCCCGGCTCCCGGGTCAGCACCAGCGGCCCGCAGCCGCGCCCCAGGGCGCCCCCGCAGGGCAGCAGCGCGTAGTCGTCGAGCACGTACGGCAGCACCGCGTACGACACCTTCAGCACGTCCAGCTCGCCGCGCTCGGCCATGCCGTTGGTGATGTCGATGTCGGCGAAGGTCACGTCGACGGCGGGCGCGCCGGGGACGCGGCCGTGGGCGAGGGCGTCGAAGACGAAGGTGTCGTTCGGGCAGGGGGAGTAGGCGATCCGCAGCCGCTGCTGCTCGCCGGTGTGCTCACGGGTGGTGGTCATGCTGGATCCAACTCTCCAGGACGGGCGCGAGCTTCCCGAAGCCCTCGGTGAGGGCGCTCAGGGCGTCGCAGATGCGCCAGGCGGCGCGGTCGCGCGGGCCGACGGGGTTCGACACCGCCCGCACCTCCAGCACGGGCCGCCCCTGGGCGACGGCGGCCTCGGCCACGCCGAAGCCCTCCATGCCCTCGGCGAGGGCGTCCGGGTGCCGGGCGCGCAGCGCGGCGGCACGGCCGGCGGTGCCGGTGACGGTGGAGACGGTGAGGACGGTGCCGGAGCGGGCGCCCGTCACCCGGACGGCCTCACTCACGAGGGGTTCCGGCGGGCGGTGCGTGATGTGCCCGAAGCCCAGATCGGTGACGGGCAGGAAGCCGTCCGCCGTCTCGGCGCCGAGATCCGCCGCGGTGATCGCGGCGGAGACGACAAGCGAGCCGAGCGGCGCCCCGGGCGCGAACCCCCCGCCGATCCCGGCGCACACGACGAGACCGTACGGAGCGCCCTCCAGCGCGGCGGCGGTGAGCGCGGTCGCCGTCGACGCGGCGGCCGCGGCGGGACCGACACCGGTGGCCAGCAGGTCGAACCCGCCGGCCATGCGGACCAGGCTCACCCCGGGCAGCCGCACCCGCCCGGTGTCCCCGGCGAACGCCTCGGCCACCGCGTCCCGCTCGGCGGGGACCGCGGTGGCCACGAGAACGCGTGAGGACGACGTGATCAGTCTTCCTGCTTCTTCAGCCGGAAGGACCACAGGCCCGTGGCCTCCTCCTCGCCCTCCTTGATCGACACCAGGGTCGAGTCGCCCTGGGCGCCGTACTGGGCGTTGAAGAACACGCTGCCCGGGATGGCCTGGTAGGTCTTCTTGCTGGACTCCACCAGCGGCTGGCCGTTCATCAGAATGGTCCAGCCGTGGTCGGCGATCTCCGGGTCGACACCGAAGCGCACGGTCTCGGTCGGGTCGACGTCGATCTCGTCGACGCCCTTGTCCTTCAGGCACGCGTTGAGAGCTTCGGAGTTCAGGGCGTCGCCCTCCCCGCCGCAGGTGGCCTCGGAGCTCACCGAGTCGCTGCCCACCGTGATGGTGGCCAGCGGCGTCGGCTTGTCGCAGGCGGCCAGGACGAGCAGTCCGGCCGATACGGCGCCGGCGGCGGCGACGGCACGGCGGCGTCGCACAGCGCGGTGTGTCAGAGCGGCTGCGCCGCGGGGCAACGTGGTCATGGCCGAAGGCTATCGGGCAGGTGTGCCACGCTCCCCACGTGGGGTACGGCGTGGCCGGAGCGTTACGCCACTCGCGCCCGCCCCGGGTGCCCCTGCCGGGCCGAGCGGAGCAGCCCGCGTACGGTGCTCAGCCAGCCCGTCGCGACGATCGCCGCGCCCGCGCCCAGCCCCAGGGGCCCGATCAGCGGCATCGCGATACCGATCGCCCCGCCCAGCACCCACGACATCTGGAGCAGCGTCTCCGAACGGGCGAACGCCGACGTGCGCACCAGCTCCGGCACGTCCCGCTGGATCAGCGCGTCCAGGGACAGCTTCGCCAGCGCCTGCGCGAACCCGGCGATGGCGGCGAGACACGCCACCACCACCGCGCCGAAGAACGCAGCGGCCAGGACCGCCGCGCTCATCACGCACGCCACCACCGTCACGATGATGATCTCCGGCGCGCGGGAGCGCAGCCCCGCCCCCACCGCCGTACCGAGCGCGTTGCCCGCACCGGCCGCCACGCCCACGATGCCGAGCGACACCGCGGCGCTCTGCCCGGACATCGGGTGCTCGCGCAGCAGGAACGCCAGGAAGAAGATCAGGAACCCGGTGAGGCAGCGGATGGAGGCGTTGGCGGCCAGCGCGTGGGTGACGGCCGGACCGACCGTGCGCAGCCCGGGACGCTTCTCGCTCTTGCGGTGCGGGCCGTGCAGGTGCTGCTCGTCGGCGGCGAGCAGCGCCACGGCCTCCCCCTTGGCGGAGTCGACCTTCGGCGGCAGCCGGAAGGAGAGCAGCATGCCCGTCACGAACAGCGCGAACGCCCCGTACAGCGGCCAGCGCGGCCCGATCTGCTGCAGACCCACCCCGACCGGCGCGGCGATCCCCGTGGCAAGCAGCCCGCCGAGGGTGACCCGCGAGTTCGCCTTGACCAGGGAGAAGGCGGGCGGCAGCAGCCGGGGCACGACCGCGCTTCTGACCACCCCGTACGCCTTCGAGGCGACCAGGACACCGAGCGCGGCCGGGTACAGCTCGAGTCCGCCGGTGACGACCGCGCCGGACAGGACGAGCGCGAGCAGGGCCCGCGCGAGCATCGCGCCGGCCATCGCGGCGCGGCGGCCGTGCGGCAGCCGGTCCAGGAGCGGGCCGACCACCGGGGCGAGGAGGGTGAACGGTGCCATCGTGATGGCGAGGTAGAGGGCGACACGCCCGCGTGCCTCGTCGGTCGGCACGGAGAAGAAGACGGTGGACGCGAGCGCGACGGTGATCATGACATCGCCGGCGCCGTTCACGCCGTGCAGCTCGATCAGCTTGCCGAGCCCGGACTCCCCGGCGCCGTGCGCGTGGGTCGCGCGGCGGATCCCGCGGGCGGTCTTGGTCACCGGGTAGCGCAGGACGCGTCCGCACGCGCGAAGAGGGCCGCTCGCCCGGCCCGTGCCGGTGCGTCGGCCCTTGCCCTTCGCCCCTGGCGACCCACCGGGGGTCCCGGTGGTGCCGTGGGGCGTCCTCGCCGTTGCCACGACGTCATAGTGCCCCGAGAAGGCGGTGCATAGTGCAGTATCCGCCAGGGAGCCCCCCGACCCACCGCAGACGGCCCAACCCCCACGGGCCGCCGGGGCCACTCCGAAACCGGCGCGCGGAAGCCCGGGAAGCACCGTCGGTGTAGGCCCAGGGCACGCGAACAGGTAGCGTGCGTATCTCAGCCATCCCGCAGAATGGATGGAGGCGCGCCCGCGAGCACGTTGTGGCGCGGACGTCGACGCGGTCCCGCTGTCCGCTCCGTCCGCCCCCCGCGCTGGGAGTGGCGTACCCGTGAGACGGCGTAGGAGAGAAGCGATACCTGTGAGCGCAGCGACAACGCGAAGCCGCACCCCCGACCGTCTGTGCGCCGAGGCCGTCGACCTCGCCCGCGCCGCAGCCGAGGAGGCCGCCGCGCCCGGGGTCGTGGGGGAGCACGAGGGGCTGGTCTCCGAGGGCGACCGCGTCGTCACGCACTTCTTCGGGTGCCGGGAGCCCGGCTACCGCGGCTGGCGCTGGGCCGTCACCGTCGCCCGCGCCTCCCGCGCCAAGATCGTCACGGTCGACGAGACGGTCCTGCTGCCCGGCCCCGACGCCGTCCTCGCGCCGGAGTGGGTGCCGTGGAGCGAGCGGCTGCGCCCCGGCGACCTGGGCCCCGGCGACCTCCTGCCCACCGACGCCGAGGACCTCCGTCTGGAGCCCGGCTACACCGGTGCGGATGAGCCGCCGCCGAACTCCGCGGTGTCCGAGGAGATGGCCGACCTGGTGGAGGCGGAGGACGCCGAGGTCACCGAGGGCAGCCCGGCCCACCTCGCGGTGGCGTCCCGCGGTTCGATCGCGGCGGTCGCCGAAGAACTCGGCATGCGCCGCGCCCGGGTGCTGTCCCGCTACGGGCTGCACGCCGCCGCCGACCGCTGGGAGGAGGCGTACGGCCCCAAGACCCCCATGGCGCAGGCGGCACCGGCCTCCTGCATGTCGTGCGGTTTCCTCGCCCCGATCGGCGGTTCTCTCGGGCAGGCCTTCGGCGTGTGCGCCAACGAGTTCTCCCCGGCCGACGGCCACGTGGTCTCCCTCGGCTACGGCTGCGGCGGCCACTCCGAGGCCGCGGTCATGCCGAAGCCCCCGCAGCCGGCCCCGCCGGTCATCGACGAGACCCGCGTCGACCCCTTCCCGCTGCGCCCGTCCGCCGACTCCGGCTCGGTCCCGGCGACGGAGGACGCGTCGGCGGCGGAACTGGGGCACTCGTAGCGCGGCCGGGAGCGGCCGCCGCCGGCCGCCGGAGGGTCAGTGCTCGTGCTCGCTGTGGTCGTGTCCGGTCACGGACGAGATCAGGCGCTGGACGCCCGGCGTCGGCGCGGTGGCGTTCTCCATGGCGGCGGCCTGCCGCTCCTCCGGCGAATTGGGGTCCGAGATGCGGAGCCCGTTGCCGTGGTCGTTGCCCGACACGGGCCCTGCCATCTGCTGGATGGTGTGCGCGACCTCGTGCATCACTTCCTCCCGTTTCGGGGCGCTCTTGAAGACCATGTGATTGCCCGAGGTCCACGCCTCCGCGCCCATCTCCTCGGAGGACGCCTTGGCCTGCGGGCCCGTGTGCACGCGCACGTGGCTCAGGTCCATTCCGTACACACCCTCGGCCTCGTCGCGCAGCGGCCCCGAGAAGGGCTGCCCCGGGGTGCTCAGGACGTCGTGGGCCGATACCCGACGCTGCACCGGGGTGTCGGCGGCACGACGCTGCACCGAGGGTCCGTGCCCGCACCCCGGAGCGCACCCCGAGCCGTGCTGGTCCCCGCTCCCGGCGAGCCGCTGGACGACGGCCGCGTTGCCGGCGGTGCCCTGGAGCGCCGCCACCTGCCCGGGGGTCAGCGCCCCGGACGCCGCCGCGGCCCGTTGCACCGCCTGCGGGACGCCGGTGGCCGCGGGTCGCCGGGCGGGCCCATCGGGAAGATGGCCCTGGTCCGATTCGCGCTGTGTGCGCATGCGTGTGCTCCGTCGAGGTAGGTGATGGCACGAGGGGGCTGGGTCCTCCCCTCCCTCTTAGCAAGGCGAGCCGCACCACCGGAAGGGGTACCCGGGCACACCTCGCCGCCCTTACGGGCATGCGGTCGCCGCGAGGCGCAGTTCGGCCCAGATGGTCTTGCGCGGGAAGCGGTCCTCGGACACACCCCAGCGGTCCGAGAGTGCCTCCACGAGGCACAGCCCGCGGCCCGATTCGGCATCGGCGGAGGCCGGTTGCTGCCGGGGGAGTTCGTCGCTCCGGGTGTCGGTGACCTCGATACGGAGCGTGTGGTCCACCACGGAGAACGCGAGACGGAAGTCCCGTCCCGGCACGCGGCCGTGGGTGACGGCGTTGCTCGCCAGTTCGGCCACGACGTGGCGTGCGGCCTCGGAGTCGTAGCCCCAGTCGCGCAGGTGAGCGTCCGTGAGGAGCCGGGCGAGGTGGGCGCTGCGTGGCGTGGGGGAGAGCTGCACGCTGAAGTTGCGGACGGGGGCGGTGGGTTCGGCGGTTTGCTGATTCACGTCACCCAGCGTGGCCGGATCTGCGTACCGTAAGAAGTCACTCACTGCATGCGTACGGTCACTGTCCGGTGGTTGTCCGGTGCTGTCGTGGCTGTGCTGACGGTTGGTACGGGCAGGGCGCGGTGTGCGTCACGGACGGTTCCGAGGGAGAGGTGCGGCATGACGGCGGTCGAGGCGGAGACGGGTCGGCTCAAGGAAGAGGCGGACGAGCCGGGTTGGGAGGTGGACCCGGACGACGAGTGGGGCGTCGCGGTCATCACCACGGTGGGGCGGCAACTGAAGCTGCGGCGCGAGGCGGCGGGGCTGCGGGCCGCGGAGTTCGGCCGGATCGTCGGCTACGGCGAGGACATGGTGTACAAGATCGAGGGCGGCAAGCGCATCCCTCGCCAGGAGTTCCTGGACAAGGCGGACGAGATCCTGAACGCGGGCGGGCTGATCGCGGCGGCCTGGGAGGACGTGAAGAAGGTCCGGTATCCGAGGAAGGTCCGGGCGCTGGGGAAGTTGGAGGGCAAGGCGGTTGAGATCGGGCTGTACGAGTGCAACAGCATCCACGGCCTGTTGCAGACGCGGGACCATGCGCGAGCACTGTTCGAGGCCTGTCAGCCGCCGTACTCGCCTGACGACGTGGAACGCATGGTGGCCGCTCGCATGGACCGGCAGTCCGTGTTCGAGCGAGATCCCGCCCCTGCGATTCACTTCGTGCTGGAAGAGGCGCCTCTGCGACGCGAGATCGGGGGCACAATGGTGTGGCACCGACAGCTCGAACGTCTGCTGGAGATGGGGCGGTTGTGGAACGTCACGCTTCAGGTGATGCCCACCAAGAGCGACGCCCACCCGGGACTGGATGGCAGGATCGAACTGCTGAAGTTCGCGGACGGTACAGCCGTAGGACGTGGCGACGGAGCGTTCAACGGTCGTACCGTCTCCGAACCCCGGCAGCTCCGCATTCTCGAGCTGCAGTTCAGCGCCGTCCGGGCACAGGCTCTCACCCCCCGGGAGTCACTGGCCTTCCTCGAACAGCTGCTTGGAGAAACATGATGCGCAAGGAATTCACCGGGGACGCCTCCGACCTGGCGTGGTTTAAGAGCAGCTACAGCAGCGGTACCAACGGCGAATCCTGCGTCGAACTCGCCCTCACCCCCGGCACCGTCCACGTCCGCGACTCCAAGAACACCGACGGCCCCCGCATCACGTTCACCCCGGACACGTGGACGGCGTTCGTGCCGTACGTGTCCGGGGCTTGATCAGGTGACCTGGTCCGGGCTCAGCACGTACGGCCGGTGTACCACGCGCCGTCGACATCGCCGGCGGAACCGATCCAGGTCACGCCCGGTCCCACGCACTGCTCGCTGTTCGGACCCCAGTCGTCGATCTCGATGACGATGTGTGAGCCGTCCGAGGTGCAGTGGTTGTAGTAGGCGTCGGAGCTGGTCTTGTAGAAGCCGCAGGGGGCAGCTGCGGCCGGACCGGCGCTCATGGTGACGGCGCCGGCGGAGGCGAGAAGGAGAGCGAAAGAACCAAGGGCACCGGCAGTGGTACGGCGAAGACGCAAGGGAAGCTCCAAACGGTTGAGGGTGTCCGGGCCCGAGAGTCGCAGAACCCGGAGCAGCCGTTCGCGTCGCAGCGGCACCGTTCACCCGGCGAATCGTTCCCTTCTGCCCCGATCGGTTGGTCTTCGCCGGTTCCCCGCACGGACGGCGACCCGAGGACGGGCGCGGGGCCGTCCTCGGGTCGCCGGGGTGCTGCGGTGTGACCTGGGTCAGAGGTTGACGCCGTTGGCGCGCAGGAACGTGGCCGGGTCGACGGCGGAGCCGTAGTTCGGGGTGGTGCGGATCTCGAAGTGCAGGTGGGGGCCGCTGGAGTTGCCGGTGCTGCCGGACTGGGCGATCTTCTGGCCGGTCTTGACGATCTGGCCGACCTTCACGTTGACCGAGGACAGGTGGGCGTACTGGGAGTACGTCTTGTTGCCGTGCTTGATGACGACGGCGTTGCCGTAGGCGGGGCCGTCGCCGGCGCCGTTGCCGCCGGCCTTGACGACGGTGCCGCCGTGGGTGGCGACGACCGGGGTGCCGGTCGGGACGGCGTAGTCCTGGCCGGAGTGCTTGGAGGCCCACATGCCGCCGTTCTGGGCGAAGCTCGCGGACAGCTTGTAGCTCTTCACCGGCGAGACCCAGGACGCCTGCTTCTTCGCGGCGGCCTTGGCGGTCTTCGCGGCCTTCTCGGCCGTGACGGCCTGCGTCTTCGCGGCCTCGGCCTGCGCGGCGGCCTGCGCCTGGACGGCGGTGGCGGTACCGGACGCGGGCGCGCTCTCGGCGGCGGCGACCGCGACCCCGGCTCCCAGGACGGCCGTGGAGCCCAGTCCGGCGGCCACGATGGCCGCACGGGTGCGGGTGGCGGTCGTACGGGGGAAACGGGACGTGACGCGCTCGAACATCGAAACCTCATGGGGGAGGGGACGGGGGATGCCATCCGGCGGAACGGGTCCGTGCCGCGATGGCTGTTCCTTGGTAGCCCGGCCCCCTCAAAAGCCGCAAAGGTGTGACCTACGACGAAAGGCCGTAGGTCAGGCGTGAGACGCACATCTCTTGACGGAGGGGTCGCCACGGGGCGAAACCCCGCATTTCAAGCTGATCGATCAGAGCTATGCGTTAAATGTCCGATTTCATGAAGGGTGCTTCACGACTATTCCGGGTAGTACCGGACTTTCCGCCTGTGGAGCATGTCACCGGGCGGCCCGCTCGAATGTGGCGTGGCTCTCCGAGCGGTCCGCCTGCCGGCCGCCGCCGGGTCCGGGCCTGCACCTGATGGTGTGAACCTGGGGAAGTCCGGCCTTGGGGCGGGCGACGGGCCGGTTGTGTGGATGCCGTACGCCTCGTCCACCCAGCCGCCCTCCGAACGGAATGGTCATGCCGGCACCACCTGAACCGGACCTCTACGTCGTCGAAGTCGAACCGGAAGTCCGGGCGTGGCTGGAAACTCTCCCGCTACCCGAGTACCGAGCCGCCGAACGGTTCGCGGACCGGTTGGCCACCGACGGTCCCGCACTGCCGTTCCCACTGGCCAGTCACTCGGCGACGGGCTCCGAGAGCTGCGGATCGGCCCGGTGCGTGTCACCTACTGGTTCGCTCCCGGGCGACGAGCCGTCCTCCTCACTGTCTTCCGCAAGACCAGAATGCGAGAGAGGGAGACGGTAGGTACGAGGAGGCCCGATGAGCAGCGGATACCACACGAGCTGGGCAGTGCCGTCGGAACACCGTGAGGATCCGGCGTACCGTGCCGCGGGCCGGCGTATGGACTTCGCCCAGGCCGTCTACGACCGGCGCTCCGCGCTCGGCTGGTCCACCGCCGAGCTCGCCCGGCGTGCCGAGCTCTCCGAGGAGGATGTCGAGGCCATCGAGGGGAGCAGCGTCGATCCCACGCTGGAGCTGATCGAGCGGCTGGCCACGGCCCTGGAAGCCGGAGCCCGCATCGACCCCCGCACCAGCCCCGAGTTCCGCTTCGAGGGCTACGCGGCCTGATCCACCGCCTCGACATGCGCCTGAGCGGGACGCCGGCCCGGCGATCCAGCCGGGCTTCCGGTCGATGGCTCCCGGGCCGCCGACCGGCCGTGCGCGTCCCCGGGTCGGGGAGCGGTACCTTCTCCTCACGCCGATCAGGGGCCGATGAGGAGAGTCAACGTGAGCAAGTTCGTGCGGCCCGCCGCCGAGGGTGCCGATCCGTTCGGTACGGCGCGTCTGCGGCGCGGGGTCCTGGACGCCTGGGCGACCAGCCCCGCCCGCTTCCGTGAGGACGCCAACGCCGAGGAGGACCTCGTCCTCGGCGGGTACCGGGACCGTCTCGTCGTCGAGCTCGCCCAGAACGCCGCCGACGCCGCCGCCCGGGCCGGCGTGCCGGGACGGCTCCGGCTCACCCTGCGCGACGGCGTCCTGGTCGCCGCCAACACCGGCGCCCCGCTGGACGCGGCCGGCGTCGAGTCGCTGTCCACGCTGCGCGCCTCCGCCAAGCGGGACGAGTCCGAGCGGGCGGTGGGACGGTTCGGGGTCGGGTTCGCCGCCGTCCTCGCCGTCACCGACGAGCCCGCCGTCGTCGGCCTGCACGGCGGCGTGCGGTGGTCGCTGGCCGAGGCGCGGGAGCTCGCCGGGGAGACCGCGCGGCACAGCCCCGGCCTGGGGGACGAGATCCGCCGCCGGGACGGACACGTACCGCTGCTCCGGCTGCCCTTCGCCGCCGAGGGCACCGCGCCCGCCCCGTACGACACGGCCGTCATCCTCCCGCTGCGCGACCCGGCCGCCGCCGACCTCGCCGAGCGGCTGCTCGAAGCGGTCGACGACGCCCTGCTGCTCGCCCTCCCGGGCCTTCAGGACGTCGTCGTCGAGATCGGCGACGCGGCGCCCCGCACCCTGGCCCGGCGCGAGGAGGACGGGCTCACCGTCGTCGAGGACTCCCGGGACGGCGTCACCCGGTGGCGTACCGCCGACGCGCACGGGCCGCTCACCCCCGACCTGCTCGCCGACCGGCCGGTCGAGGAGCGGCTGCGCCCGCACTGGTCGGTCACCTGGGCCGTCCCCGTGGACCCCGACGGCGCTCCCGCACGGCCCCGGACCAGCCCCGTCGTGCACGCGCCGACCCCGAGCGACGAGCCCCTCGGCGTGCCCGCCCTGCTCATCGCCTCCCTCCCGCTGGACTCCACCCGCCGGCACGCCGCCCCCGGCCCCCTCACCGACTTCCTCGTGCAGCGCGCCGCCGACGCCTACGCCGGGCTGCTCGCCGACTGGCGTCCGGTGACCCCCGGGATCATCGGCCTCGTGCCCGGCCCGCTCGGCAAGGGCGAACTGGACGGTGCGCTGCGCCGGGCGATCCTCGAACGGCTGCCGCGCACCTCCTTCCTGCCGCCGGCCGTCCCGCCGTCCGAGCAGGACGCCGACTCCGAACTGCCCGAGTCGCTGCGGCCCCGGGACGGCGAGGTCGTGGAGGGCGCGGGGGCCGACACCGTGCGCGTGCTCGCCGAGGTCCTCCCCACGCTGCTGCCCGCGGGCCTGGAACGCCGGGCCGAGCTGCGCACGCTCGGTGTCGCCCGGGTGCCGCTCACCGAGGCGATCGACCGGCTGGCCGGACTGGAGAAGTCCCCCGAGTGGTGGCGGCGGCTGTACGACACTCTCGCCGGGGTCGATCCGGACCGGCTCTCCGGGCTGCCGGTGCCGCTGGCGGGGGAGAGCGCCGAGGGCTTCGGCTCCGGGGGAGGGCGCACGACCATCGGGCCCCGGCAGGTGCTGCTGCCCGGAGCGGAGGCCGCCCGGATCGACCCCGAGGTGCTCGCCCGGCTCGGCCTCAAGGTCGCCCACCCGGACGCCGCGCACCCCCTGCTGGAGAAGCTCGGCGCCCTCCCCGCCACCCCGCGCGCCGTCCTCACCACCCCGCAGGTGCGGGCCGCCGTCGCCGCGTCCCTGGACGACGGGGGCGGCGTGAACTGGGAGGAGGACACCCTCGACGCCGAGGAACTCGCCGACACCGTGCTCGGGCTGGTGCGCGACGCCGGACTCGAACCCGGGGACGAGCCGTGGCTCGGCGCGCTCGCCCTCCCCGACGAGGACGGCGAACTGTCCCCGGCCTGCGAACTCGTCTTCCCCGGCGGTCCCTTCGCCCAGGTCATGCGGGAGGACGAGCTGGCATCCGTGGACGTCGAACTGGCCGGGAAGTGGGGCGAGAAGCCGCTCGCCGCGTGCGGGGTGCTGGTGAACTTCGCGCTGATCCGCGCCACGGACGTGGTCCTCGACCCGGACGAGCTCGAACCCCGCGAGGGCGACTTCGCCGAGCCCGACGACGCGGGGCTGCTGGACGCCGTGGACGTGTGGAGCGAGGACATCCTCGACCGCTTCCCGGACAGCCCGGTCCCGCCCGTCGCCACCGAGATCGTCGCCGTGCGCGATCTGGACCTCGTGGACGACGACCGGTGGCCGCAGGCCCTCGCGCTGCTGTCCCGGCCCCCGCTGCGCGACGCGCTCGTCCAGCCCGTCCGGGCCCTGCTGCACGACGGCACCCACGAGCTCGTACGGCCGTACACCGCGTGGTGGCTGCGGGGGCACCCCGTGCTCGGCGGGCGCCGCCCGGCCGGACTGCGGGCGGCCGGCAGCGACCCGCTGCTGCGGGGCCTGTACGACGAGGCCGACGCGACCGGGTTCGAGGACGAGCAGGTGCTGCGGGCGCTGGGCGTCCGCACCTCCGTGGCCGCGCTCCTCGACGAGCCGGGCGGCGCGGCGGAACTGCTCGACCGCCTCGCCGATCCCGACCGCCCGGTCACGGCCGCCCAGCTGCACGGGCTGTACGGGGCGCTGGCGGAGCTGGACCCCGAGCAGGTGACCCTGCCGGACGACCTGCGGGCCGTGGTCGACGGGCGGGTCGAGGTGGTGGACGCCGCGGACGCGGTGGTCGTCGACTCGCCCGACCTGCTGCCGTTCACCTCCGGTGTGCCGCTGCTGCCGGTCCGGCCGGCGCGGGCCGCCGAGCTGGCGGAGCTGTTCCAGGTGCGGCGGCTGAGCGAGTCCGTCACCGGGGAGGTGCACTCCGAGGGCACGGAGCACGAGGTGCCGGAGGCGGTGCGGGTGCTGCTGGGGGCGGGGACGCCGGATTCGTACGTGGAGCACGAGGAGCTGGTCGTCGACGGGGTGCCGATCGACTGGCGGCTCACGGACGACGGTGTGCTGCACGCGGCGACGCTGGAGGGGGTGGCGGCGGGGCTGGCGTGGGCGGCGGGGCAGTGGCCGCGGCGGTTCGAGGTGGCGGCGCTGTTGGAGGATCCGTCGCGGACGGAGGAACTGGCGAGGGACCGCTGGTTCGACTGACCGACGGCCGCCGGGAGGGGCCCGGCCCCTCCCGCCCCGGCGTCCACGGCTCCTTGTCCCTTCCCCCGAGCGGACTACGTCGTTGACGCTTCCCTGACGTCGCCCGTGGCCGGACCCGAGGCACGGAAGGTGCGCCGGTACGCCGACGGGGCCACTCCCGCCTCCGCCGCCAGGTGTCGCCGGAGCGAGGTCGCGGTGGCGAAGCCGACCTCGTGAGCGACCCGGTCCACCGGCAGGTCGGTGGACTCCAGCAGGTGCCGCGCGCGTCGCAACCGCTGCTGGGTCAGCCAGCGGCCGGGGCTCAGCCCGGTCTCCTCCCGGAAGCGCCGGGCGAAGGTGCGGGTGCTCATCGCCGCGTGCGCGGCCAGCTCGTTCAGCGACAGAGGCAGTTCCAGCCGCTGTAGCGCCCAGTCGCGGGTCGGCCCGGTGCCGGTTCCGCTCGCCGGCGGCAGCGGCCGCTCGATGTACTGCGCCTGACCGCCGTCCCGATAGGGCGGCACGACACAGCGACGGGCGACCTGGTTGGCCACCTCGCTGCCGTGGTCCTGGCGCACGAGGTGCAGGCAGACATCGACACCGCTCGCCGCTCCCGCGGAGGTCAGCACGTCACCGTGGTCCACGAAGAGCACCCCGGCGTCGAGCTCGACCCGGGGGAACAGCTCCCGGAAGTAACCGGCGAGCGCCCAGTGGGTGGTGGCCCGGCGCCCGTCCAGGAGACCGGCGGCGGCCAGCAGGAAGGCGCCGGTGCAGATGGACACCAGGCGGGTCCCGGGGCGGATGTGGGACAGGGCGGCGAGTGCCCGCGGGTCCGGGGCCGTGGCCGAGGACGGCGAGATCGCGTACGGAGGGATGACCACGGTGTCCGCCCCGGCCAGCACCTCGGGACCGTGCCCGGGGGTGACGGTCAGGTCCGCGTCGGTCCGCACGGGCCGCCCGTCCGCACTCGCGGACAGCACCTCGTAGCGGCCGTCGGCGGAACCCAGGACCCGGTGCGGGATGCCGAGCTCGAAGGGATAGACGCCGTCGAGGGCGAGGACGACGACCTTGTGGGCGCCGGGTCGCGGGTCCGGGCGCATCCGGCGATTCAGCTCGGCCGCGCGCTCGGCGAGGTCACGGGCCCGCGCGGGCGCGGCGGAGGGGCGGACGGCGGGAGTGCCGGAGGCCCCGGGAACGCGGGGGGCGGCAGGACTGACAGCCATGGCACGAATGTATCGGTGGATGACCTCCTTGCCATCGGCGGCGGCCGAACCGAACGGCCAGAATCGCGGCATGGCTTCGACAGACCCCTCTGAGAACCTCGACGGCCCGGACCCTGCGGCCGCCGCGGACTCCTCGCAATCCGCCGCCCCGGACGGCGCCCCCGTGATGCTCGCCCTGCACCAGACGGCTCTCGGCGGCCCCGAGGTCCTGCGGCTGACCGAGCTTCCGCGGCCCGCGCCCGGCCCCGGGGAGATCCTCGTCGCCGTGCACGCGGCCGGGCTCAACCCCACGGACTTCAAGCACCGCGCTCTGAGTATCTTCCTGCCGCCCCCGCCGCTGACCCTCGGCTGGGACGTCTCCGGAACCGTGGTGCGGACCGGCGGCGGCGTCACCGTCTTCCAGCCCGGCGACGAGGTGTTCGGCATGCTGCCCTACCCCTACGGGGCCGGCTCCCACGCCGAGTACGTGACCGGCCCCGCCCGCGCCTTCGTCGCCAAGCCCGCCGGGATCGACCATGTCCAGGCGGCCGCGCTTCCTCTGGCCGCGCTCACCGCCTGGCAGGCGCTCGTCGACACCGCGGGTCTGCGCGCCGGGCAGCGGGTGCTCATCCACGCCGCGGCCGGCGGGGTCGGTCATCTCGCCGTGCAGATCGCCAAGGAGCGCGGCGCGCACGTCACCGGGACGGCGAGCGCCCCCAAGCACGAATTCCTGCGTGAGCTCGGCGCGGATGCCTGCGTCGACTACCGCTCCGAGGACTTCACCGACACCGAGGAGCGCTACGACGTCGTCCTCGACCCCCTCGGCGGGGAGACCGCCACCCGTTCCGTGGGCGTGCTCCGCCCCGGCGGCGTCCTCGTCTCCCTGGTGCCCAGCGCCGAGGACACTCCGGCCGCGGCGGAGAAGGCACAGGTCCGCGCGGTCATGCTGCTCGTCGAGCACGACCAGGCAGGGATGCGCGCCATCGCCGAACTCGTCGACCGGGGCAGGCTCCGCGCCCACGTCTCCGGCACCTTCCCGCTGGCCGAAGGCGCCCGGGCGCACGCCCTGGGGGAGACGGGCCGTACCACGGGAAAGCTGGTCATCACCGTGCGCTGAGGTGGGACGGCGCGGACCCGCAAGCCGAAAACGGCGGGTCGGACCCCTCAGGGGCGCGGGGCCGGATGGGATACGGCCCCGCGCCCCCGCGTGGTCACTCCGTGGGCAGGCGGGTGGCTCCTGACGGTTCTTCCGCGTACGCCTCCAGTTCGCGGGCCAGGGATTCCGCGTCGTAGGGGCCCGTGTGCCGGCGGTTGCCGATGAAGAAGGTGGGGGCGCCGCGGACGCCGCTCGCCTCGCCGCTGGCCGCGTCCGCGCGGACCCGCTCGGCCGTCTCCTCGGTGTCGAGGTCGCGGAGGAACTTCTCGACGTCGAGGCCCAGCTCGGCGGCGTACCCCGCCGTGTCCTCGTACTCGAGTTCGTCCTGGTGGGCGTAGAGCAGGTCGTGCATCTCCCAGAAGCGTCCCTGGTTGTCCGCGGCGACGGCCGCCCGCGCCGCGAGCTCGGAGTGCGGGTGCACATCGGGCAGCGGCAGGTGCCGGAACACGTACCGGAAGCGGTCCCCGAAACGCTGCCGGAGTTCCTTGGTGACGCCGGTGGCGCGGGCGCAGAAGGGGCACTCGAAGTCGCCGTACTCGACCAGGGTCAGCGGCGCGTCCACGGGACCGAGGATGTGGTCCCGCTCCGGGTCGACCGGCCGGTCGAGGTAGCGGGGCAGATCCGCGTCCGTCTGGCCCTTGAGCACGGCGGCCAGGCGGAAGACCAGCCAGCCGACGAGGGTGGCGACGACGGCCGCGAGCAGCACACCGACCGTCGCCTGCGCGCGGGCGACCGGATCCTCGAAGGCGAGGCCGACGATCAGCAGGGAGACGGTGAACCCGAGTCCGGACAGCGCGCCGCCGCCCAGGACGTGGCCCGGTGCCACCCCGGTCGGGAGCCTGCCGAGGCCGAACCGGGTACCGAGGGCGGCGCCGCCCCAGATGCCGATGAGCTTTCCGGCGACGAGACCCACGACCACGGCCCAGGTGAGGGCGGAGCCCAGGGCGTTGGTCAGCACCCCGTCGCGCAGGTCGACACCGGCGTTGGCCAGCGCGAACACGGGCACGATCACATAGCTGGACCAGGGGTGCAGGACCGTCTGCAACCGCTCGTTGACGGAGACGGCCCGCTGGAGTCCCTTGCGCGCGGTCTTGCCGACGTCCGCGCGGGGCGACTGGCGGAAGGCCCGGAAGAGCCGCGCCGCCTGCTCCACCCCCTCGCGGGAGGGCTTGCGGGCGGGGATGAGCAGACCGCCGAGCATGCCGGCGATGGAGGCGTGGAGGCCGGCGTTGAGGGTGGCGAGCCACATCACGAGCACGATCAGCACGTACGGCGCGGCCCGCCAGACCCCGAAGCGGGTCAGCGCGGACAGCACCACGCCGAGGAGAAGCGCGGCGATCAGTTCCGGCACGTTGATGCTGCCGGAGTAGACCACGCCGATCACGGTGACGGCCACGATGTCGTCGATGACGGTGATGGCGAGCAGGAAGACACGCAGCTGTGTGACGAAGCGCGGACCCACCACGGCGAGGGCGCCCAGCATGAACGCCGTGTCCGTGCCGATCACGACACCCCAGGCCTTCGCGGCCTCGCCCCCCGGCGCGATCGCCAGGTAGAGCACGATGGGCACGAGCATGCCGCCGATCCCGGCGAGGCCCGGGATCACCACCCGGCGGCGGTCCTCCAGCGAGCCCACGGAGAGCTCGTGGCGCACTTCGAGACCGATGACGAAGAAGAAGAGGGCCATCAGGCCGTCGTTGACCCAGTGACCCAGGTCCATCGCCAGCCGCGCGTCGCCGAGTGTGACGGACGCCTCCGTGTGCCAGAGGGAGGTGTACGCCTCCGACCAGGGAGAATTCGCCCAGAACAGGGCAATTGCCACGGCGATCAGCAGGAGACCGGCGCTGCCCGCCTCGGTCGCCATGAAGGCGCGCACCGGCGCGGACAATTGGGCCGCAAGTTCGCTTCTCCGTGACTGGGACTGCGAGTTGTCGGTCTTCTTTCCGCGCGGCTTCATCAGCTTCGTCGTCTCCGATCACGGGGGTCGGGGACTCCATGGTCGCCGATGCCCCGGGGAAACCGGGACTCGCGGGGGGCAGCCGCTACACGGGGAACCGCCGGTCCACCCACCGCCACAGCAGCTCCAGGACCCCCGCCGCGACGACCGCGATCCCCGTCGCCACCCACGGCATGGTCATGCCGACCAGCTTCAGCGCGAAGAACTCCTGCAGCCACGGCACCACCAGCACCAGCAGGAACGCCCCGCCCATCGCCGCCACCAGCCCGATCCGCCACCACGTGTAGGGCCGGGCGATGATCGCCAGCACCCAGATCGAGATCAGGAACAGCGTCAGCGTCGCCGCGCTCGTCTCCGCGTCCAGCGCGTCCGCGCCCGTGTAGTGCTGCCGGGCGATCAGATACGTGAGGAACGTCGCCGCCGCGGCCAGCACCCCGCCCGGGACGGCGTACCGCATGACCCGGCGGACGAAGTGCGGACGGGCGCGTTCCCCGTTGGGGGCCAGGGCCAGGAAGAACGCCGGGACGCCGATGGTGAGCGTGGACAGCAGGGTGAGGTGGCGCGGCAGGAACGGGTACTCCACCTGCGAGAGCACCACCAGCACCGCCAGCAGCACCGAGTACACCGTCTTCACCAGGAACAGCGTCGCGACCCGGGTGATGTTGCCGATCACCCGGCGCCCCTCCGCCACCACCGACGGCAGCGTGGCGAAGCTGTTGTTCAGCAGCACGATCTGGGCGACCGCCCGTGTGGCCTCGGAGCCGGAGCCCATCGCCACGCCGATGTCCGCGTCCTTGAGCGCCAGCACGTCGTTCACGCCGTCCCCGGTCATCGCGACGGTGTGGCCGTTGGCCTGGAGCGCGCCCACCATGTTCCGCTTCTGCTGTGGGGTGACCCGTCCGAACACCGTGCCCCGGTCCAGCTCCTCGGCCATCGCGTCCCGGTCGGCGGGCAGCCGGCGCGCGTCCACCGTCGTACCGGACAGGCCCAGCTTGGAGGCGACCGCGCCGACCGACACCGCGTTGTCGCCGGAGATGACCTTGGCGCGGACGTCCTGTTCGGCGAAGTAGCGCAGGGTGTCGGCCGCGTCGGGGCGCAGCCGCTGCTCCAGCACCACCAGCGCGGCCGGCCGTACGCCCTCGGCCGCAGCGGGGTCGTCGACGTCCACCCCGGGCCGGGCGCGGGCGAGCAGCAGGACCCGCAGCCCCTGCCGGTTCATCCGCTCCGTCTCGGCCAGCGCCGGGTCGGCGGGGTCCAGCAGGACGTCGGGGGCGCCGAGCAGCCAGGTGACGGGCTCCTTCCCGGCCGCCTCCTCGAACGTCGCGCCGCTGTACTTGCGGGCGGAGGAGAAGGGCAGCGTGTCCGTGAGGCGCCAGTCCCCGGCCTCCGGATACGCCTCGATGATCGCTTCCAGGGAGGCGTTCGGCCGGGGGTCCGCCGCGCCGAGCGCGCCCAGCACCTTGCGTACGTACCCGTCGTCGCCGTTGCCGAGCACCCGCAGCTCGGTGACGTCCATGCCGCCCTCGGTGAGCGTGCCGGTCTTGTCCAGGCAGACCGTGTCGACCCGGGCCAGCCCCTCGATCGCGGGCAGCTCCTGCACCAGGCACTGCTTGCGGCCCAGCCGGATCACGCCGATCGCGAAGGCGATGGAGGTGAGCAGCACCAGGCCCTCGGGGACCATCGGCACGATCCCGCCGACCGTGCGGGCGACGGAGTCCTTCAGCTCGTTGTCCTTGACCACGAGCTGGCTGATGATCAGGCCAATCGCGGTCGGGACCATCATCCACGTCACGTACTTGAGGATCGTGGAGATGCCGCTGCGCAGCTCGGAGTGGACGAGGGTGAAGCGGGTCGCCTCCTCGGCGAGCTGCGCCGCGTAGGCCTCGCGCCCCACCCGGGTCGCCTGGAAGGAGCCGCCGCCCGCGACGACGAAGCTGCCGGACATCACCTGGTCCCCGGGCTGTTTCAGCACGGGGTCGGCCTCGCCGGTGAGCAGCGACTCGTCGATCTCCAGGTTGTCCGCCTCGACGACCACCCCGTCGACGACGACCTTGTCCCCCGGCCCGATCTCGATCAGGTCGTCCAGCACGATCTCGGAGGTGCCGACCTCCGCCGCCGTCCCGTCCCTGCGCACGGTGGGCCGTACCTCGCCGATCAGGGCGAGGGAGTCGAGGGTCTTCTTGGCCCGCCACTCCTGGACGATGCCGATGCCGGTGTTGGCGAGGATCACGAAGCCGAAGAGGCTGTCCTGGATGGGCGCGACGAACAGCATGATCACCCAGAGCACGCCGATGATCGCGTTGAACCGGGTGAAGACGTTGGCGCGGACGATGTCGGTCAGGGAGCGGCTGCTGCGCACCGGCACGTCGTTGACCTGGCCGCGCGCCACGCGCTCCGAGACTTGCGCACTGGTCAGCCCGGTCACCGGAGACGTGACCGTGGCGGGGGGTGCGGCATCGGTCCGGGCACCCGCGTCGAGATGCGTCATGCAATCGACAGTACGTGCGGATTTGGTGCTTCACCCACCTGAAGAGACCAATATCCGACCTGGGGAGGACGGGGTGGGAGGGGCCTAGTGCCGTGGTCGTACGGCCGTCGTACGCACGGGAGTTGAGGGTCGGGTTCCGGCCGTCTCAGTCGGCCGACGCGGCGGGGGAGCGGTCCGGGGACCGGTCCTGCTCCCGCTGCTCGCGCTCGGCCCGCTCGAGCGCGGCGTCGCGCCTGCGGACGTACCAGATGCCGATGAAGCCGAGCCCGCCGCCGGCCAGGCAGGTCCACAGCCACCAGGTGTGGCCGTGCTCGTCGAACCAGCCGTAGAACGGCAGCTGCACCAGGAACAGGACGAACCAGACGATCGTGCCGCCGACGATGGTGGCGACCACGGGGCCCTCCAGGGGCTCCGGCGCCTCGTGCTTGGGGGATCCCGCAAAAAACCCGGCCATGCGGACAAGCTTACGAGGGTGGTGGGGCCTCGGTGCGCCCTGCGTGGTCCACGTGTGGTCCTCGCGCTGCCCACGCGCTGCCCACGCGTTGTCTACGCGCGGAGATAGCATCGGCGGCTCTATATGTTCATACTGAATCCGTTTGTCTTTGGCCGCTTTCATTCGTAGAAAACACCAAAGGACCTTGGGGGAGGTCCGCCGGTGATGAGGTCCCCGCATGTCCACGTCGGCCCCCGCCAAGGCCCCCACCCCCGAGCAGCCGGGGTCCGGTGCCGCGTCCGGCGCCCTCGACCGCTACTTCCGGATCACCGAGCGCGGCAGCACCCTGCCCCGTGAGATCCGCGGCGGTTTCGCCACCTTCTTCGCGATGGCCTACATCATCGTGCTGAACCCGATCATCCTGGGCAGCGCGAAGGACATGTACGGCAACCAGCTCGACAACGGTCAGCTGGTCACCGCGACCGCCCTGACCGCCGCGTTCACCACGCTCCTCATGGGCGTCATCGGCAACGTACCGATCGCGCTGGCCGCTGGCCTGGGCGTGAACTCGGTCGTCGCGCTCCAGCTCGCGCCGCGCATGTCGTGGCCGGACGCCATGGGCATGGTGGTGCTGGCCGGCTTCGTCGTGATGCTGCTGGTCGCCACCGGTCTGCGCGAGCGCGTGATGAACGCCGTGCCCTACGGGCTGCGCAAGGCCATCGCCATCGGCATCGGCCTGTTCATCATGCTGATCGGGCTGGTCGACTCCGGCTTCGTCTCCCGCATCCCGGACGCCGCCCAGACCACCGTCCCGCTCCAGCTCGGCACCGGCGGCCACCTCAACGGCTGGCCCGTGCTCGTCTTCGTCCTCGGCGCCCTGCTCACGCTGGCGCTGATCGTGCGCCGGGTGCCCGGCGCGATCCTGGTCTCCATCGTGGCGATGACGGCCGTGGCGATCGTCGTCAACGCCGTCGCCGACGTCCCGTCCTGGGGTCTGACCACGCCCACCTGGCCCGGCAACCCGGTCGCCACCCCCGACTTCGGTCTGATCGGCGAGGTCAGCCTGTTCGGCGGCTTCGGCAAGGTCGGGGTGCTGACCGGCGTGCTGTTCGTCTTCACCGTGCTGCTGTCGTGCTTCTTCGACGCGATGGGCACGATCATGGGCGTCTCGGACGAGGCCAGGCTGACCGACGCGCAGGGGCAGATGCCCGGCATCAACAAGGTGCTGTTCATCGACGGCGTCGCGGTCGCGGCCGGCGGCGCCAGCTCCTCCTCGGCCACCACCGCGTTCGTGGAGTCCACGGCCGGTGTCGGCGAGGGCGCGCGGACCGGATTCGCCAACGTGGTCACCGGCACCCTGTTCGCGGCGGCGCTGTTCCTCACGCCCGTCGCCACGATGGTCCCGTCCCAGGCGGCGACCCCCGCGCTGCTCGCGGTGGGCTTCCTGATCATGGCCGGCTCGGTCAAGGAGATCGACTGGGCCGACCACACGATCGCCGTCCCCGCCTTCGTGACGATGGTGATGATGCCGTTCACCTACTCGATCACCAACGGCATCGGCATGGGCTTCATCACCTTCGCGGTGCTGCGCCTGGCGGCCGGCCGCGGCCGGGAGGTCCCGCCGGCGATGTACGCGGTGGCGGCGGTCTTCGCCTTCTACTACCTGATGCCGGCCCTCGGCCTGACCTGACGCGGGGCCCGTGGCCGCCGGCGGCCACGGGCCTTCAGGTGACCCTGTCGACCTCGTTGACCCCGTAGAACTTCTCCGTCTCCTCGACGGCGGTCCGGAACCGCTGGTCGAAGTCATCGCGCATGAGCGTCCGGACGACATAGTCCTGGACGCTCATGCCGCGTTTCGCGGCATGCTCCCGGAGCCGTTCGAGCAGTTCGCGGTCGATGCGCAGGCTGAGCACGTCGGTCCCCATGGGCATGAGCGTTGCCGCACTCCACGGTGTGGTGGGGCACGTTTCGCCGACGGATCACTCATATGGGTGATCTCGCGTGACGGCAGTGGCCGGTCTCACGGTGATCGGGGTGCGTTCCGAGTGGTATTTAGCGAGAGTAATGACTTACTCTAAAGAACATGCCGGACTTCAGCCAGGGCGACGACGCAGCCGCCGTGAACGCCCTCCGATCCGCCGTGATGCGGCTGTCCCGTCGGCTCAAGCACCAGCGGGTCGACGAGTCGCTCACCCCCACCGAGATGTCGGTGCTCGGCACCCTCTCCCGCTGCGGCAGCGCCACCCCCGGTGAGCTGGCCCGCAAGGAGCATGTCCAGCCGCCGTCCATGACCCGCATCGTGGCCCTGCTGGAGGCCAAGGGGCTGGTCCGCCTCGATCCCCATCCCGACGACCGGCGCCAGAAGGTCGTCACACAGACCGAGCAGGCCGAGGCGATGCTCGAGGAGAGCCGCCGCAAGCGCAACGCGTTCCTCGCGTCCCTGGTCGCGGAGCTCGACGAGGACGAGTGGGCCGCACTGCGCGCCGCCGCCCCCGTGCTGGAGAAGCTCGCACACCTCTGAACCGACGCGCACGCATCCAAGGAGATGACTCCCTTTGAGTACGGGAACCGGAGCAGCTTCCGCCCCCGCACCTGAACCCCACGACACCAAGGCCGCCCTCGACGCCCCCGCCCGCAGAAACTCGATGTTCTCCTCGCTGAGGGTCAGGAACTACCGCCTGTTCTTCCTCGGCCAGGTCGTCTCCAACATCGGCACCTGGATGCAGCGCATCGCCCAGGACTGGCTGGTGCTCAGCCTCACCGGCTCCTCGGCCGCCGTCGGCATCACCACCGCCCTGCAGTTCCTGCCGATGCTGCTGTTCGGCCTGTACGGCGGTGTCCTCGCCGACCGTCTGCGCAAGCGGCCCACGCTCTTCGTCACCCAGTCCGCGATGGCGTTCACCGCGCTCGCGCTCGCCGTCCTCACCCTCACCGGCCGGGTCGAGGTCTGGCACATCTACGTCGCCGCCTTCGCCCTCGGCCTCGCCACGGTCGTCGACAACCCGGCCCGGCAGGCCTTCGTGTCCGAGCTGGTCGGCACCCGCCAGCTGCAGAACGCGGTCAGCCTGAACTCCGCGAACTTCCAGTCCGCCCGCCTGGTCGGCCCCGCCGTCGCGGGTCTGCTCATCACCGGGGTCGGCACCGGCTGGGCGTTCCTGCTCAACGGCCTGTCCTTCGTCGCACCGCTGGCCGGCCTGCTGATGATGCGCTCCCGCGAGCTGTACGCCGTCGAGCGCGCCCCGCGCGGCAAGGGCCAGCTGCGGGAGGGCCTGCGCTATGTCGCCGGACGGCCCGAGCTGCTCTGGCCCATCGTCCTGGTCGGCTTCATCGGCACCTTCGCCTTCAACTTCCCCGTCTACCTCACGGCCTTCGCCGACGACGTCTTCCACGGCGGCGCGGGCGTCTACAGCATGTTCAACACGCTGATGGCGGTCGGCTCCGTCGCCGGCGCCCTGCTCGCCGCCCGGCGCGGCACGGCCCGGCTGCGGCTGCTGATCCTGGCCGCGGTGGCCTTCGGCACGCTGGAGATCCTCGCCTCCACCGCGCCGCAGCTGTGGATGTTCGCCCTGCTCATGGTGCCGCTGGGGCTGTTCTCGATGACGGTCAACGTCACCACCAACACCAGCCTCCAGATGGCCACCGACCCGGCGGTGCGCGGCCGCGTCATGGCCCTCTACATGATGGTCTTCCTCGGCGGCGCCCCGGTCGGCGCCCCGATCGTCGGCTGGGTCACCGACACCTACGGCGCCCGCCTCGGCTTCGCGGCCGGCGGCGCGGTCGCGGTCGCCGCGGCGGCCGTCATCGGCCTGATCCTGGCGAGGGCCGGCGGCCTGCGGCTGTCGGTGGCCTGGCACGGCGGCCATCCCCGAGTACGGTTCGTACCCCGCGAGCGTCAGAGGGCGCTGGCTCCGGTGGCATGAGGGCCACCGGGCCCCACGGTCAGTCGCGGGGGAACTCGTCCGTCTTGAGGACGAGGCCGACGGACGTCCGTGTCAGGTCGATCTCCTCGCCGAAGCCGAAGCTGACATCGCCGTGGTAGGTGCCGTCCTTCGGCAGCGTGTGCAGGTGCCATTGGGCGGTGTACGGATCGACGATCAGGTACACGGGCACGCCGGCGGCGGCGTAGGTGTCCTTCTTCGGGCCGTAGTCGTTGGCGGCGGTGTCCTTGGAGATGACCTCGGCGATGAACTCGACATCCTGGTAGCGCCAGTGGCCCCGGCCGTCCTTCACCGAGCGGTCGGCGAACGCCACGACATCACAGGCGAAGCCGTTCAGCCGACCGGGGAAGTCGATCCGTACATCCGAGGCCAGGCGTTTGCGTGCGTACTTGGCGCGCAACTGTTCCAGGACATCGAAGATGATCTGAAAGTGCGTGTCCCGTTGCGGTGCCATGAAGATGTGCCCCCCGACGATCTCGGTCTTGTAACCCTCGGGGATGGGCATCTTCTCCAGCCACTCGAACATCACGTCGAGTGTGAGCTCGTCGCCGCTCTCGGCCATCTCGATCCTGTCTTCGAGGACGGTCATCGTGGCGCTCCTCACCGGCTGCCGCTCGATGCGTACAGCCGCGCAGTACAACGATACGCACGGCAGCGAGGACACGCGTGAGCGTACGCACGTTCCCCTGTGAGACTGGACGCATGAGACTCTTCGCCGCCGTGTTGCCGCCCGAGGACGTGGTCCGGGAGCTGGGTGTCGAGGTGGGGCGGCTGAAGGGGCTGGCCGGGGCCGATGGGATGCAGTGGACCGGGCGGGCCGGGTGGCACTTCACGCTCGCCTTCTACGGGGAGGTGGACGACGAGCTGGTACCGGAGCTCACCGCGCGGCTGGGGCGGGCCGCGGCGCGCACCGCGCCGTTCCCGCTGGCGGTGTGCGGGGGCGGTCGGTTCGGGCGGGGCCGGGCGCTGTGGGCCGGGGCCGACGGGGATCTGCGCACGATGCGGCTGCTGGCCGAGCGCAGTGAGGCCGCCGCGCGGAAGGCGGGCGTGCCGATGGACGAGCACCGCCGCTACCGGGCCCACCTGACCGTCGCCCGCAGCCGGGACACAGCCGACGTACGGGAGTACGTGCGGGCCCTGCACGCGTTCCGCAGCCGTACCTGGACCGTGGACGAGGTGGTGCTGGTGCGCAGCCACCTGCCGAGGTCCGGGACACCGGGCGAGCAGCCCCGTTACGAGGCGGTCGCCCGTCGGGCACTGGGCGCGGCCGGTTAGGCTCGACGGCGTGGACCCGAAGACCCGGAACCGGATCATGGCCGGTGCGCTCGTGCTGATGTTCGTCGTGGTGGTGCTGGCGGCGGCGCTCGGCAAGTAGGCGCCGCCGCCGGGCGTCACGGCGTGCCCGCGGTCACCAGGCGAAGGCCTCCGGGGACGGCCCCGGCCCCGGGAAGATCTCGTCCAGCGAGGCCAGCAGCTCCTCGCTCAGCTCCAGCTCGACCGCCCGCAGCGCCGACGCGAGCTGCGCGGCGGTGCGCGGACCGACGATCGGGCCGGTCACCCCGGGCCGGGTGAGCAGCCAGGCCAGCGCGGTCTCGCCGGGCTCGAGGCCGTGCTTGTCGAGCAGGTCCTCGTACGCCTGGATCTGTGCGCGCGCGGCGGGGTCGGCGAGCGTGTCGGCGGCCCGCCCGGAGGCGCGGCGACCGCCCTGCGCCTCCTTCTTGATCACACCGCCCAGCAGACCGCCGTGCAGCGGCGACCACGGGATGACACCGAGCCCGTAGTCCCGTGCGGCCGGGATCACCTCCATCTCGGCACGGCGTTCGGCGAGGTTGTACAGGCACTGCTCGCTGACCAGCCCGATGGTCCCGCCGCGCCGGGCGGCGATCTCGTTCGCCTGGGCGATCTTGTAGCCGGGGAAGTTCGAGGAACCGACGTAGAGGATCTTGCCCTGCTGGATCAGGACGTCGATCGCCTGCCAGATCTCCTCGAACGGGGTGTTCCGGTCGATGTGGTGGAACTGGTAGAGGTCGATGTGGTCGGTCCCCAGCCGCTTCAGCGAGGCGTCGACCGCCCGCCGGATGTTCACCGCGGACAGCTTGTCGTGATTGGGCCAGGCCTCGCCGTCGGGGCCCATGTTCCCGTACACCTTGGTCGCCAGCACGACCTTGTCGCGGCGGTCCCCGCCCTTGGCGAACCAGCTGCCGATGATCTTCTCGGTACGGCCCTTGTTCTCACCCCAGCCGTACACGTTGGCGGTGTCGAAGAAGTTGATCCCGGCGTCCAGCGCCGCGTCCATGATGGTGTGGCTGTCGGCCTCGTCGGTCTGCGGACCGAAGTTCATCGTCCCGAGGACGAGCCGGCTGACCTTGAGTCCCGTGCGTCCGAGCTGCGTGTACTTCATGGTCGTCCAGCCAACGGCTTGGAGCGCGCTCCAGGCAAGAGGGGTCAGTCGTGAGGGAAGCCGTCGGTCTTGAGGACGAGGCCCACATGGGTGGTGGTCATGTCGACCTCCCCGCCGTAGTTGATGGACGTGTCGCTCACGTAGGTGCCGTTCTTGGGGTGGGTGAACAGACGGCACTTGCGGACGTAGGGATCGGCGATCAGATAGACCGGCACCTCTGCGAGGGCGTACGCGGTCTTCTTGGGGTCATAGTCGTTCCGCGCGGTGTCCTTCGAGATGACCTCGGCGACGAACTCCACATCCTGGTAGCGCCACTTGCCCTTGTCGTCCTTCTGCGCTCCGTCCCTGATCTTCGCCACGTCCGGGCAGAACCCGTTCCGGTAACCAGGGAAGTCGATGCGGACATCCGAGAACAGCCTGGCCTCTCGCCCGAACCGGTCTTCCAGAGCCCAAAGGATCATACGGATGGTTTCCCAGTGGATGTCCCGCTGCGGCGCCATGTAGACGGCCCCCCCGACGATTTCGACCTTGTATCCCTCGGGGACGGGCATCTTCTCGAGCCGGTCGAACATCTCGTCGAGCTGGCGCGTGTTGTCGCTCTCGGCCATCGCGATCCTGTCGTCGAGGACGGTCATCGTGGCGCTCCTCCCCGGCCGCCCACGGACGAGTGCGGCCGCCCACGGACGAGTGCGGCCGCGCGGTACAACGATACGCACGGTGAGCAGGACACGGGGCCGGGCGCATATGCCAGACCCCCCGGGTCGCTACACCGCCCCGTACGGCCCGCCCAGCCCCCACCCGTGCCACATCGCCTCCGCGAACGCCGCCGCGAGCTTGTGTTCGCCGGTTTCGTTGGGGTGGGTGCCGTCGTAGGTGTCCGTGTGGAAGTCGTACGACGGCGGGGGCGGGACCAGGAGCAGCGGGGAGGCCGCGTCATCCAGGTCGGCGACGGCCTTCGCCAGGAGTTCGTTGAAGCGGTCGACCTGTTCGGCGAAGGGCGCGTCGGCCTCCACCCGGATGTTGCGGATCACCGGCATGACGGCCACGCGGACGCGCGGGTCGGCGGCCCGCGCCCCGGCGACGAACGCGCGGACGTTGTCCGCCGTCTGCTCGGCGTTGGTGTAGAAGCCCAGGTCGATCAGGCCCAGCGACACCAGCAGCACATCCGCCCGGCAGGAGCGCACGTGCTCGCCGATCAGCGGGGCCATGTGGTGCCAGCCCTCGCCCCAGCCGGCCAGATGGCCGCGGGGGAAGTCCGGGTCGGCGTACGCGTACGACGTGGGCGCGTCCGTCGACGGGTCGTGGAGCGTCTCGCGCGGGCCCACCAGCGTGAAGGGGCGGTCGTACGCCGTGCACAGGTGCTGCCACAGCCTGTAGCGCCAGGTGTGTTCACCCGCGCTCCCGATCGTCATCGAGTCACCTACGGGCATGAACCTGAGCACACGATCATCATGGAGGACCGGCCGGGCCGGCGCGATGTGAGCCCGGCCACCTGCCGTGAAGTCCGCCCGGTGATGGCAGTCTTGGGTCATGCGCCGACCTCTCGCCCTGCTCGCCGCGACCCTCCTCACGGGCGCGCTCGCCGTGCCCGCCTCCGCAGCCGGAGGGGACGACGGTTTCGCGATCAAAGACCCGCGCATCACCGAGTCCAGCGGGCTCGCCGCCTCCCGCCTCCACCCCGGCGTCTACTGGACCCACAACGACAGCGACGACGGCCCCTACCTCTACGCCGTCGACGGCGCGACCGGCGAGACCGTCGCCCGACTCACCCTCACCGGAGTGGGCACGCCCCGGGACGTGGAGGCCATCTCGATCGGACCCGGCAACAAGATCTACGTCGGGGACATCGGCGACAACCTCGGCGGCACCTGGCCGCACGTCTGGATCTACGAGCTGCCCGAGCCCGAGCGGCTGGCGGACGCGACCGTGCGGGCCACGCAGTACGTCGTGAAGTACTCCGACGGGGCCCGGGACGCCGAGTCGATGGTCGTGCACCCGAAGACCGGGCGCGTGTACATCATCGACAAGAACGAGGAGGGCGGGCACCTGTACGAGGGGCCCGAGCAGCTCTCGGCGAAGGGCGACAACGTGTTCCGGCCGGTCGCGCCCGTCGAGCTGTGGGCCACCGACGCCGCGCTCTCCCCGGACGGCCGCGACCTCGCCGTACGCGGCTACTTCGGCGGGATCCACTACGCCTGGAACGGAGGGAAGCTCCAGCGCAAGGGCCGGCTGAGCGTGCCGTTGCAGGGGCAGGGGGAGTCGGTGACCTACTCCGCCGACGGGTCCCGGCTGCTGTTCGGCAGTGAGGGCACGGAGAGTCCCGTGGAGTCCCGGGAGGCGCCCGGCGCCGGGAACGGGGACGGCGGGGGCGGGAAGGGTGCCCGCGCGGGGGACGGGAAGGACACCGCGGGTGAGGACGGCGGCGACACGGTCAGAGTCGGGGGCGCCGTCGCGGCGGCCGTCGTCGTCGCGCTGCTGTTCGGGCTGGGGCGCAGGCGGCGGCGCCGCTGATCCGGCCCGATCGGGGCGGCAGCCTCTAGGGTCGCGTCATGCGCCAGATGCCGTCGTCCGACATGGTCAGCCTGATCTCGTTCCTCGCCGTGCTGCTCATCTTCTTCAGCATCGACGTGCGCTCCAGGACGACCGGGGTCTCCAAGCCGTGGCACGCGCACCTCTTCGAGTGGGCGTCCCGGATCGGAGGCATCGCCACCGCGGTGGCCCTGGCGCTGGGCTGGGTGGACCTCTTCCTCCCGGACGAGGACAGCCCGATCCACGTGGCGTTCGTGGCGGCCCCGGGCTCCGTGGCGGTGCTGTGCGCCATCGCGCTGGGGCTGGAGATGCTCTGGCAGCGCTGGCAGGCCCCCGACCGGGGCAGGAGCAAGCGGTAGCAGGGAGCACGCCGTGGAACCGCTGAACAGCGGTGAGCGCAGGGGCAATGCTGTTGCCTTTCCAGACGCTCGCGCCGACCCACCTCGGCTTTGCCCAGTCTTGCCGTGCCCGTCACTTTGCCTGAACGGACCTGGACACCTTGCCTCTCGCACAGTCCACTGAAAAGGAGGCAGTATCGCCGGTGAGGAGGAAAACAGATGCACGGGCGCAAATCGCGGGAGCGGCCCCTGATTCTGCAGGCGTCGCGAGGCGGGGTGGGCGCGCGGCGTGAGCTGCCCAGGGCCGGTGTCTCTGTGCTGCCCCCGCCCACCACCAACGTACTCCAGGAGCTTCAGCGCAGCGCGGGCAACGCCGCGGTGACCCGCATGATCGCCCGCAGTGCTCGCCCCACGGCCACTTCGGAGCGCCAGGACGGAGCGACCTCGCCGATCTCTGTCGGTCCGGCATCTGCGCCTTCGGTTGACGGGGCGCACGGGCCGGGCCGGACCTTAGCGGTACAGCGCGTCGCCGGTCAGGCCAGGCACCTGGAACAGGTGCTGCCCCGCGAGGAGTGGTACCGCCTGCAACTCGATCCCCGGCATCACGACGAGGCACGCCGGACGCACCCGAACAACCCTGGGGAACTGTACGACCACCAGCAGTCGCCGGGATTCCAGGGCAGCATGAACGCCGCCTACGAGAAGTTCCTGAACGATCCGGAAACCATCGGCGAACGTGTCGACTTCCGCATGTACGAGGCCATGCACCACGCCGTGGGCTCCCAGTTGGGAGAAGAGGTGGAAAAGTCTGGTGAGGCCGGTGCCCACACGATGTATCCGCTCCGCGCCGACTCCCCGACACCCTCGGTGCTCGAGGAAAAGATCGCCGGCAGGCCTCTCATGGTCAAGGCGGACCCTCTGATGCAATTCAACATCATTCCGCGCGATCCGCTGACGTGGAGTGGCCACTTCCGGCCCCACGGCGCGGATGGGGTGTACACCGAGACCCTCTACCAGCACACGGAGGTCGAACACCTTGTGGACGAGGTGTTCGACCGCTACTACGAGAAACTCGGCACGGCCCGGTCCCCGAAAGAGAAGCTCAAGGCCATCGCCTGGGCGGTGCGGACCCTTCACATCATCCACTCGTACGCGGACACCAACCGTCGCCAAAACGTTCATGTGCTGTTGCATCGGTTGCTGATGGCGGCGAACTTCAATCCGGTGATCTACAAGGACATGGACGAGTTGTTCCAGGGTGGTCGGTCCCTGGAAGAGATCGCCAACGCGCTGGAGTCCGGCCAGGGCATGGATCTGCTGTCCAATTCGATGCCTGCGACGGCGCCGCAGTACGAGGTCGAGTGGCACCAGCGGGGCAGGTTCGCCCGGCAGGAGCAGTCGAATCCCGTACCTCAGGGGACCTCTACCGAGTTGATCGAAATTCCGGACTTCTGATCGAGAGCCATCGGCGGGGCAGCGGGAGACCACACCCGACCCCGGCCGGGAATACGCCAGGTGACTCACGCCCGAAGGGTGATGCCGCCCAGCGTTGCATGAGGCGGAAGACGTAGCGCCCGTCGGCGGTCACCCGTCGGCGGACTCCGCCGCCTCCGCCGTGCGGCGGGTGACGAAGACCTCCAGGCCGTCCAGGATGCGCTGGAGGCCGAACTCGAAGTGGTCGAAGTCGGAGCCGAAGGTGTCCTCGGAGAGCCCGGACAGCACGGGGTAGCGCCCGCTGCGCATGGCCTTCTCCAGGGCCGGCCGCTGCGCCTCCCAGAACTGCGCGTCCGTCAGGCCCGAGCTGCGTTCGGCCTCCGCCTGGTACAGCTGGGTGCGGGCGGCCCCGACGACGTATCCGTCGATCATGATGATCGCCGACAGCAGTTCGGGGTCCGACAGGCCCATCGGCCTGATCCGGGAGAACACCTTCTCCAGGCCGTCCAGGGCGCTCGGGCCGAGGACCGGACGGGACTGGTTGACCTCCAGCAGCCAGGGGTGGCGTCGGTACAGGGCGAGGGTGGCCCGGCCCAGGGCCTCCAGGGCCGACCGCCAGCTGCCGTCGCCGAGGTCCGCGGGGTTCTCCGACGGGCGCTGCACCCGGTCCAGCATCAGGTCGAGCAGCTCGGCCTTGCCGGGGACGTAGCGGTACAGGGACATCGTGCCGGTGCCCAGCTCGGTGGCGATCCGGCGCATCGACAGCGCGCCGATCCCGTCGCGGTCGGCGACCTCGACGGCGGCCTCCACGATGCGCTCCAGCGTCAGCCCGGGTTTCGGCCCTCTGCTGGGGCGTGGGCCCGTGTCCCACAGCAGATCGAGGGTGCGGGCGATGTCGCCGCTGCCGCTGCTCCGGGTACCGCCCCTGCCGCTGCTCATGGAGGCAGTCTAGATCCGCGCCAAAAAACTGGGTACGACGTACGCACAATCGGGTACGGTGTACTCAGTTGATGGAAGGGGGACCCCATGGACAACGGCGACGGCTGCGCCGTCCGGGCCGAGGGCCTGGTCAAGCGCTACGGCGGCAAGCGCGCCCTCGACGGCTTCGACCTCACCGTCCGCGAGGGCACCGTGCACGGACTGCTCGGTCCGAACGGCGCCGGGAAGACCACCGCTGTGCGCATCCTGTCGACCCTGATCCGGCTCGACGGCGGCCGTGCGGCCGTGGCGGGGCTCGACGTCGCCCGCCGGCCGCGCGAGGTGCGCGGGCGGATCGGACTCACCGGCCAGTACGCGGCCGTGGACGAGGTGCTCACCGGACGGCAGAACCTGGAGATGTTCGGCAGGCTGTTCCACCTGGGCGGCGCCCGCGCCCGGGCACGGGCCGCCGAGCTGCTGGAGCGGTTCGGCCTGAGCGACGCCGCCGACAAGGGCGTCGGCGACTACAGCGGCGGCATGCGGCGGCGCCTCGACCTCGCCGCCTCGATGATCCTGGCACCGGCCGTGCTCTTCCTGGACGAGCCGACGACCGGGCTCGACCCACGCAGCCGCGGCGAGGTCTGGGACGCCGTACGGGCGTTGGTGGCCGACGGCACGACCGTGCTGCTGACCACGCAGTATCTGGAGGAGGCCGACCGGCTCGCCTCCCGGATCACCGTCATCGACCAGGGCCGGGCCATCGCCGACGACACCCCGGACGGGCTGAAGAACCGGGTCGGCGGCGACCGCATCGAGGTGGTGGTCGCCGAACGCTCCGAGATCCCGCGCGTGGCGAAGGTCGTCGCCCGCGTCGCCGACGGCGAACCCGAGTCGGACGACACCGAGTTGCGGGTGCACGCCCCCGTGACCGACCGGGTGGCCGCGCTGACGGACGTGGCGCGCACCCTCCAGGACGAGGGCGTACGGGTCGAGGACATCGGGCTGCGCAGGCCCAGCCTCGACGACGTCTTCCTGCGCCTGACCGGACACCGCACGGAGAAGAAGGAGGAGGCGGCGGCATGAGCGTGCTCGACCCGGCCGTCCCGGACGGCCACGGCCGCGTGTACTGGGCCCTCGCGGACTGCTGGAACCTCGTCCGCCGGGGCCTGACCCACTACCAGCGCCAGCCGGTCAACATCGCCTGGCAGCTGGGCTTCCCGATCCTGTCGGTCCTCCTGTACGGCTATGTCTTCGGCAGCGCGATGACGGTGCCCGGCGGGGGCGACTACAAGGACTTCCTGATGCCGGGCATGTTCGTGATGACCATGGCCTTCGGCTTCATCAACACCGCCACCGTCGTGGTGTACGACTCCACCAAGGGCGTCATCGACCGCTTCCGCTCCATGCCGATGGCCTCCTCGGCGGTGGTGGCCGGACGCGGGGTGACCGATCTGATCGTCGCCTGCGCCGAGTTGGCGATCCTGATGCTGACGGCGCTCGCCATGGGCTGGCGCCCGGACGGCGGCTGGGCCTTCCTCGCCGCGTTCGGGCTGCTGCTGTGGCTGCGGTTCGCGCTGATCTGGCTCGGCGTCTGGCTGGGTCTGCTGGTGCCCAACCCGGAGGCCGCGGGCGGTCTGTTCGCGGTCGCGTTCCCGCTGACGATGATCTCCAGCATCTTCGTCGCCCCGCAGCTCATGCCCGACTGGCTGGGCACGGTGGCGGCCTGGAACCCGATCTCCTCGACGGCCGCCGCGACCCGCGAGCTGTTCGGCACCCCGGTCGGCGGCGGCGACTCCTGGGTCGAACAGCACGCCCTGCTGATGGCGGGCCTGTGGCCGGTCGTCCTGACGGCCCTCTTCCTGCCGCTCGCGGTCCGCAGGTTCCAGCGGCTCAGCCGGTGAGGCGGGCGGCCACCGCCCGCCTCGTGCCGCGGCCGGAGGTCAGCCGGCCGGGACCGGCTCGACCACGCGTGTGGTCGAGGCGACGTCCGGCAGGGGCCGTTCGCCGGTGAGGACGGCCTCGCCCCCGGCGTCGTTCCTGAGGTGCTTGTCGAAGAACGCGGTGGCGTAGGTGGTCAGCGCGTTCTGCTGGGGCGCCGGGGCCAGTTCGCGGTCGGGGCAGGTGCTGTCGTCCTCGCCGAGCGGGGCGGGCGGGGTCCACCGGGTGTTGAAGTAGTTGTGGTTGCCGTCGCGCAGCGAGACCGAGTAGGCCGGTTGCGTGGTGCGCCCCACGACGTCGTCCAGGTACTCCTGCCCCCACTCGTGGACGGCGCCGTCGCAGCCGGAGGTCACCACGGCGACGGGCGTCCGCGTGACGAGGGTGTCGCTGTTGTCGCCCACCGGGTCGTCGAACTTGATGGGCGCCAGGGCGAGTACGGCGCCCATCCGGACCCCGTCCGGGACGTCGTCCCGGTGCTTGTCCGACGCCTGCCACATCACGCCCTTGCCGCCCCGGGAGTGCCCGACCGTCCCGACGCGCCGCATGTCCACGTGCCCGCCCAGGGCCGGCAGGTCCCGGGCGAGCGCGCCGCGGCCCGAGGCGAGCTCCCGCCACAGCCGCAGGTGCTCGTTGATGAGCCGGGCGCGGTCCCCGTAGTCGAAGGAGGTCATGTTGATGCCGTCCGCGCTGAGCGAGACGACCACGTAGCCGCGAGCGGCGAGGGCCCGGCCGAGGTAGTCGTAGCCCCGGTGGCTCGGGAACGGCTCGCCCCGGTCGCAGGGCCACGCCTGGGCATCGGTGTCGGTGCACGCCCACCAGGAGCCGTGGGAGATCACGACGAGCGGCAGCTTGCCCCTGACCCGGCTCGGACGGTGCACCACCGCGCGGATCTCGCTGACCGTGCCGGTGGCGGGGTCGGTGAACGCCGTGTCGCCCAGGTCGTAGCCCTCGGTCACGGTCCGCCCCGCGGAGCCGTGGCCGGTTGTGGCCTGGTCGGTGGCCCCGGTGGCCGCCGACGCCCCGCTCCCCCCGGTGAGGCTCGCGCCCAGCAGCACCGCGGCGGCCAGCGCCCCGACAGCGGTGGCCCTCGTCCTGGCGTGTAAGCGGATCCGTCGTGTCATCACCATTCTCCTGTCCGGCGGGCGTCTCCCGCCGTGTGGAGAGACGACGGGGCAGGAGGTTCGGTTGGGACGGATGTGTGGGACGGCAGGGCGCTGACGGCGGCGGGTCGGATGGCATAGGCCGGAGGCATGTTCACTCGTACGGCTGAGGCTGCCCCCGAATGTCCTCGCATGGTGTGCGCGTGCAACTACGTTCTGTCGCATGGTCAGTTCACCGCATGAGGCATTGCACCGCATCTTCCGGGTGGATCCGGGGCTGTTCGCCCGGCTTCTGCCGCGGGCCGGTATCGGTTTCCCGGAGCACACCGCGATCGAGCCCTTGGATACCGACCTCACGGAGATCAGGCCACTTGAGCGCCGAGTGGACAGTGTGTTCCGGGTGCGTGTGGCCGACGAGGAGGGCGGCTTCGTGCTGGCCGTCGAGTCGCAGGGCAAGCCGGATCCGGACAAGCACAACAGCTGGACGTACTACCTGGCCCACATGTACGCCAAGTACCGGCTGCCGCCGTTCCTTGTGGTGGTGTGCAAGGACAAGGCGACCGCGTCGTGGGCGGCGGAGCCGATCCGTATCGGCCGCGGGTTCCACACGAGCATGGTCGTCTTTCCGCTGGTCCTGGGGCCCGGCACTCTCCCCGTGATCACCGAGGCGGAGGAGGCGGCCCGGGATCTCGGAGTCGCCGTCTTCTCCGCCCTCGCCCACGCCAAGGATCCGGGACTGACTGCGATACTGGACGCGCTGGCGTCAGGAGTGGCGGAGGACGCCGACGAGTCCCGGTCCCAGGGCATCATCGGGTCGGACGAGGGTGGCGAAATGGACCGCGTGGACTGGGCGGAAATCGTCGAAGTCGGTCTGGGCGAGGGCCCGGGCCGTGAGTACTGGAGGCATCTGATGGCCACTTACACCCCGAACTTCCCGGGCAGCAACACGATCGTCGAAGAGTCCTGGCTCGAGGGCAAGGAAGAGGGCAAGGAGGAGGGCAAGGCCGAAGGTAAGGCCGAGGACATCCTGCATATTCTCGGAGCGCGGGGTGTCGAGGTCTCCGAATCCGTGCGGGAGCGGATCACCGGGTGCACCGATCTCGACGTGCTGGGGACCTGGCTCGACCGCTCGCTGCACGCGGTGCACGCCGAGGAGCTGTTCGCCGAGGAGTGAGCAGGGAGCACGGACACGCGACGGGCGCCCGGTGGATCGTCCGCCGGGCGCCCCTCGCTCAGTGGTGGCGGAGTCGACGCACCGCGTCAGCGCTTCCGGGGCGCCTCTTCCCGTCACCCCACGACCGATGCCGACAGCCCGGTCAGCAGGAGGTCGACGAGGCGCCGCAGGCCGGTGGCGGGGTGTGCCGAGCGGTACGAGGCGATGGCGGCGAGGCACACGCGTACATCCTCCACGGTGACGTCCGGGCGCACCGCACCGGCCCTGCGGGCGCGGTCCACGAGTTCCTCCAGGGCCCGTGCCTGTGCGCGCCGGTCGCCGGCGAAGGCGGCGGCCGCCGGGTGGGAGCCGAACAGGGCCTCGTTGAGCCCGCGGTCCCGCACCCGGTGCTCCGCGAAGCCGCGCACGGCACCGCTGAGGGCCCGCCAGGGGTCGGGCTCCTCCAGGGCCGCCCGCATGTCCGCACGGCACCGGGCGACCTGCTCGGCGAGCGCCGCTGCGACGAGGTCGGAGCGTGCCGGGAAGTGCCGGTGGACCGTGGCGATGCCGAGCCCCGCGCGGCGGGCGATCTCCCGCATCGGCAGGTCGAGCCCGTCGGCGGCGAAGGCGGCGCGGGCGGTGGCGACGATACGGCGACGGTTGAGTTCCGCTTCCCTGCGTGGTTTCCGAGTCACTTCCCGCTCCGCGATTCTCACTTCGGACCGATACGGAACAGCTGTTCCACCTCCCTGTCTACCGTGAGGCGGCGCCCGGACGGTCCGGGCGGGAGAGGTGATCATGCAGGCAGTGCAGTTCGACCGTTTCGGTCCTCCCGAGGTGCTCGGCGTGCGCTCCGCGCCCGAGCCGCACGCCGGTCCGGGACAGGTGCGCATCGCGGTCCGTGCCAGTGGGGTCGCCCCGGTCGACCTCGCGCTGCGGGCCGGCACCTCACCCTCCCGCGACAGCCTGCCCCTGCCCCACATCCCCGGCGTGGACGCGGCCGGTGTGGTCGACGAGGTCGGCGAGGGGGCCGAAGGCTGCGCCCCGGGCGACGAGGTGTTCGGCGTCGTCGACGCCGCCCGACTGGGCGGGGCGAGCGCGCAGTTCGCCGTCCTGGCGTTCTGGGCGGCGAAGCCGGCCGCCCTGTCCTGGGAGGAGGCGGGCGCCGCCGGGACGGGCGTGGAGACGGCGACCCGCGCCCTTGACGTGCTCGGCGTGCGCGACGGGACGGCCCCGACCCTGCTGATCGACGGTGCGACGGGCGGGGTCGGCAGTATCGCCGTGCAGCTGGCCGTGGCGCGCGGAGCCCGTGTCGTCGCGACCGGCCGCCCCGGCAGCGAGGAGTTCCTCACCGGCCTCGGCGCGACCCCCGTCCCCTACGGGCCCGGCCTGGCCGAGCGGGTCCGGGCGCTGGGCGTCGCACGCGTCGACCTCGCGCTCGACGTGGCCGGAGCCGGCTCGCTCGGCGAACTCGTCGCTCTCACCGGCGGACCCGGGTCGGTGGTCACGCTGGCCGACTTCACCGGACCCGGCGCCGGGGTGCGCCTGTCCACCGGGCGGATCGGCGGTCAGCCCGACGGGCGTCACGGACTCGCCGTCGCCGCGGCCCTCGCCGAGAAGGGGCTGTTCCACGTGCCGGTGCAGGCGGTCTTCCCCGCCGTCCGGGCGGCCGACGCGCACGCCGCGGCGGCGACGGGCCCCCGCCGCGGGAAGACCGTCCTCGATCTCACGGCACTCGCGCCGGGCGCCCCTCGCTGACGCAGGAGCCGTTACAGGCGCTCGATGACGTAGTCGACGCACCGCGTCAGGGCCTCGACGTCCGCCGGGTCGATCGCCGGGAACATCGCGACGCGGAGCTGGTTGCGGCCGAGCTTGCGGTAGGGCTCGGTGTCGACGACGCCGCCCGCGCGCAGCACCTTGGCGACGGCGGCGGCGTCGATCTCGTCGGTGAAGTCGATCGTGCCGATGACCTGGGAGCGCTTGGCCGGGTCGGCGACGAACGGGGTGGCGTACTTGGACTCGTCCGCCCACGTGTACAGCCGGGTCGAGGAGTCCTTCGTACGGGCCGTGGACCAGTCGAGGCCGCCCTGGCCGTTCAGCCACTCCAGCTGCTCGTTCAGCAGGAACAGGGTGGCCAGCGCCGGGGTGTTGTACGTCTGGTTCTTGCGGGAGTTGTCGATCGCCGTGGGGAGCGAGAAGAACTCCGGGACGTGGCGGCCGGAGGCGTGGACGCGCTGGGCGCGCTCGATCGCGGCGGGGGAGAAGATGCCGATCCACAGGCCGCCGTCGGAGGCGAAGGACTTCTGCGGGGCGAAGTAGTAGACGTCCGTCTCGGTGATGTCGACCGGGAGGCCGCCCGCGCCGGAGGTGGCGTCCACCAGGACCAGGGAGCCCTCGTCGGCGCCGGCCACCCGCCGGATCGGCATGGCGACACCGGTGGAGGTCTCGTTGTGGGTGAAGGCGTACACGTCCACGCCCGCCTCGGCGGCCGGCTCCGGGTGGGTGCCGGGGTCGGCGGAGATCACGGTGGGCTCGGCGAGCCAGGGGGCGAGCTTGGCCGCCTTGGCGAACTTGGAGCTGAACTCGCCGAAGCTGAGGTGCTGCGACTTGTTCTCGATCAGTCCGTGCGTCGCGATGTCCCAGAACGCGGTGGAGCCGCCGTTGCCGAGGATCACCTCGTAGCCCTCGGGCAGGGAGAACAACTGGGAGACGCCCTCGCGCACCTTGCCGACCAGGTTCTTCACGGGGGCCTGGCGGTGGGAGGTGCCGAGCAGGGACGTGC
The DNA here is from genome assembly GCF_984686075.1 of Streptomyces speibonae. NCBI lineage: Bacteria > Bacillati > Actinomycetota > Actinomycetes > Kitasatosporales > Streptomycetaceae > Streptomyces > Streptomyces speibonae. Next base: position 4,598,579 of record NZ_OZ480260.1, read on the forward strand.
CGGTCGCGGCCAGGGCGTCCAGCGCCTCCGTCCGCACCTTGGAGGGACCCGCGCCGAAACGACCGTCGGCGGGCTTGATGTCAGCGGGAATCTGGATCTCGGCCACGACCGGAGCCTAACGGCTGAGGGAAACCCCGGCGAAACATCGTCCGTCCGCTGAGACGGGTGGCGGACGGCCGCTGAGACGGCCGGTCGACGGGTGACCGATGGCCGTGGACGGGTGGCGGACGGGCCGGGGGGAGGCCCGTCCACCACCCGCGTCCCTCACCCGCCGAGCTTCACCGGAAGCTCGAACAGGTCGTTCTGGGTGACCACCGGCTTGTTGCGCAGCTCGCTCGCCGGCACCGCCAGGTCGAGCCCCGGGAAGCGGGCGTACAGCGCGGGCAGCGCCACACCGGCCTCCAGCCGGGACAGTGCCGCGCCGGGGCACACGTGCGGGCCGTGCCCGAAGGAGATGTGCCGGCCGGCGCTCTCCCGGGTGATGTCGAAGTCACCGGCCGTGGGCCCGTGCGCCTGCTCGTCGCGGCCGATCGCGGCGTACGACACGATCAGCGCGTCCCCGGCCGGCAGCACCTTGTCCCCGACCGGTACGTCCTCCGTCGCGAACCGGATCAGCACATGGGACGTCGGCGTGGAGTACCGCAGCGTCTCCTCGATCACCGCCGACCAGTCCGCCGCGCCGGAGAGCACCATCTCCCGCTGCTCCGGGTGGGTGGACAGGTTCACCACCGCGTTGACGATGAGGGAGATCGTCGTCTCGTGACCGGCCGCCACCATCAGCTGGAGCGTGGCGACGATCTCCTCGTCGGTGAGGCTGTCGCCGTTCTCCGACGCCTGGATGAGCGCGGAGGTCAGGTCGTCGCCCGGGTGCTCGCGCTTGTGCGCGACCGTCTCGGCCATGATCCCGGCCAGCTCGGTCAGCGTCGCGACGACCTCCTCCGGCGGGGTCTGCGTGGAGAAGAACTTCTCGAACAGCTCCTTCAGCCGCGGCAGCCGTTCCTCCGCCAGACCCATCAGATCGGCGATGACGTACATCGGCAGCGGGTAGGCGAACACGGCCTTCAGGTCGAGCGTGTCGCCGGGCTGCGCGGCCACCTGGTCCAGCAGGCCCTCGGTCAGCTCCGTGATCCGCCCGCGCATCCGCTCCACCCGGCGCGGGGTGAGGGCCTGCGCGACCAGCGTGCGCATCCTGCGGTGGTCGGCGCCGTCCACGGTGAGCATGGAACGGGGCGGGTTGGCCAGCCCGATCAGCGGCCAGTCGGGGGCTATCTCACCGCGCTGCCAGGCTCCCCAGACGTTGATGTCCTTCACCAGCCGCGGATCGGTGAGCAGCTTCTTCGCCTCGGCGTGATGCGTCACCGCCCACACCGGCACGCCGCCCGGCAGGGTCACGGCGGCCAGCGGCCCCGCCGCCCGCAGCGCCGCGCTCTCCGCGTCCAGGTCGGAGACGAAGGGGTCCAGGGGGATACGGGTTCGATCCGTGTCCGGTGTCGTGGTGTCCGTACCAGCCGTCATGCGAGCGTGCCTCCAAGGGCGGGAGTGGGAGTGAAGGTGACCGGGAGCTCGGACAGCCCGCGCAGCCACGGCGACGGGCGGCGGGTGAGGCTCGCGGCCGGCACCGCGAGGTCGAGGTCCGGCAGCCGGTCCAGGACGACCTCGATGCCGGTCCGCGCGATCACCTCGGCGATCTCCTGGGCCGGGAACGGGCAGCGGTGCTCCCCGTGACCGAAGGAGAAGTGGGCGCCGTTGCCGCCGGTCAGCGCGGAGCCGTCGGTGCGCACCTGCGGGTCGGAGTTGGCGCCCTGCAGGCCGAGGAGCAGCATGTCCCCGGCGCGGATGCGGCGCCCGCCGAGCTGGGTGTCGCGGGACGCCCAGCGGGCGGCCACGTTCTGGGTCGGGGTGTCCTCCCACAGCACCTCGTTCATCGCCTCGGCGACGCTGTTGCGGCCGCCGAACAGGGAGGCGGCGAACCGGCTGTCGGTGAGCATCAGATGCAGCGAGTTGCCCATCCAGTCGGCGGTCGGCTGGTGCCCGGCCGCCATCATCACCATCAGGTCCTGGACGATCTCCTCCTCGGTGAAGCCCGAGGGGTCGGCGAGCATCCGGGAGGCGACGTCGTCGGCCGGCTCCTTCTTCCGCGCGGCCACCAGTTCCGTCATCGACGTGAACAGGTGGGTCTGGCCCGCGAGCGCCCGCTCCCGCCCGTCGATCATGTCGTTGAGGGCGGTGACCAGCGCCGGACCCGCCTCGTCGGGGAAGCCGTAGAGCCGGGCCAGCACCCGCACCGGCAGCAGCATCGCGTACTCGCCGACGATGTCGGCGCTGCCCCGGGAACAGATGGCGTCGATCAGCCCGTCTGCGAACTTCTCGGCGTACTCCCGTAGTTCGGACGGGTCGACCTCCTCGAGGGCGGTCACCAGCATGCCCGCCCGCTCGCGGTGCCGCTCGCCCACGGTGTACAGGATCGACGGCTGCCTGCGGCCGATCATCGGCAGCAGCGGCCAGTCGTCGGGGATGTTCTCCCACTGGTTCCACAGCTCGGAGTCGCGGCTGAACAGCACCGGGTCGCCGGTGATCTGGTGCAGCTCGCGGTAGCCGAGCACCAGCCAGGCCGGCGCGTCGCCGTCCAGCACCACGGGGACGACACTGCCGTGCTCGCGCCGCATCTCCCGGTAGACCCGGGCCGGGTCGTCCTGGAGCAGGGATCCCTGGAAGCGGACGGCGTTGGGGAAGGAGGAGGGACTCACACCAGCTCCTGACGGGAGGCTCGGGCCGGATCGGCGTACCGGCTCCGGATGTGTTCGACCAGGGTGATCAGGACGATCTTGCTGGACTCCCGGGAGCGCGCGTCGCAGTTCACCAGCGGTACATCGGGTTCGAGGTCGAGGGCCTCGCGGATCTGCTGGGGCGTGAAGGTGGGCCCGCCGAAGTCGTTGCAGGCCACGATGAACGGCGTGCCGTGCTTCTCCAGCCGGTCGATGGCGTACCAGGAGTCGTCGATGCGCCGGGTGTCGACCAGCACCACCGCGCCGAGCGTCCCGGAGAACAGCCGGTCCCACAGGAACCAGAAGCGCTCCTGGCCGGGCGCGCCGAACAGGTACAGCACGTTGCGGCTGTCCAGGGTGATGCGGCCGAAGTCGAAGGCGACGGTGGTCGCGGTCTTGCCGCGCACCCCGCTGACGTCGTCGACGCTCTCGCCGGCCTGGGTCATCGTCTCCTCGGTGTTGAGGGGACGGATCTCGCTGACCGAGCGGACCATCGTCGTCTTGCCGGCGCCGAAGCCGCCCACGACCACGATCTTCAGGCCGTTCTCGGCCGACGCGCCGAGTGGCGTACGGGTCTCGGCCGCGGTGCGTGTCTCAGAGGTTGCGGAGTCCAACGAGCACCTGCTCCAGGATGTCGGGGTCGGGTACGGCGGCCTGGCGGGGGTGACGGGCGCTGACCCGGCCCGCCGCGAGGAGATCGGAGAGCAGGATCCGCGTGATGCTGACGGGCAGCTTCAGCTCGGCGGCGATCTCCACGACCGCCGTGGGGCGCTCGGTCAGCCGGAGGATCGCCGCGTGCTCGGACTGCATGCCGGGCACCGGGGCGCCTTCGGCGACGACCAGGGTCACCAGGTCGAAGGGGTTGCCGGGGCCGGACCGGCTGCGCCCTCCGGTGAGGGTGTAGAGCCGGTCGGGGGAGTCGTCCCTGCCGGGCCTGCTCATGATGTGCGCGGCAGGGCGGTCAGGTGCTCGCCGAGCTGTTCCACGAGTTCGCTCATGTTGTGCCCGATGAGCCCGGCGTCCGCGTCCTCGGTGGTGACGACGGCCAGGTGCGCGCCCTGGCCGGCCTCCACGATGAACAGGACGCCGCCGTAGAACTCGGTCATCGCCGAGCGCACCCCTCCGCTGCCGTCGCCGAACTCGACGGAGGCGCCGTGGGACAGCGACTGGATACCGGCGGCGATCGCGGCGAGCTGGTCGGCCTGGTCGGCGGAGAGCTCCGGGGTGCGGCACAGCTTCAGGCCGTCACGTGACAGCACCAGGGCGTGCCGCGCGCCCGGCGTGCGCTCCAGCAGGCCCTCCAGCAGCCAGGTGAGCTTCTCGTCGGCGGTGGTCGTGCCGGTCATGAGGTGGTGTCGCCTTCCGGAGTCGTGGGGGTGGGCTGTGCTTCGGGGTTCGGTTCGGGGGTGGTCGGGGTGTCGCCCGCGCCGGCGAGGGCGTCCGGGGCGGCCGGCGTGTCCGCGGGGGCGGCGGAGTCCGGGGCGGCCGATGTGCCGGCGGGGGCGGCGGAGTTTGGGGCGGCCGTGTCGTCCGCGGTGGGGGCGCGTACGGCCTGGCGGAAGCTGCTGAAGCGGGCGGTGCGGGCTCTGGTCTCCTCGGCCGTCGGGGCGGGCCGGTCGGCGGCGGGCCCGGTGCCCGTACGCGCGCGTTCGGCCTCGGCGAGGGTCCGGCCGCGGCGCCGGCGGGGCAGTACCAGGGGCGGCGACGGGTCGGAGTCCGCGGTCGGGGACTCGTGGGTCGGTACCGGGTCGGGGTCGACGTCGGCTCCGGAGCGAACGGCGGCGTAGGAGGGGGCGGGGCGGGTGCTCTCGCGGTGCGCCGGACGGCTGTCCGGGGCGGTGCCGTCGCCGTCCTGGCCGCCGTCGGGCGCGGTGGTGTGGCCGGTCTCCGGTTCGGGCCGGCCGGGGGTGGGGGCCGGGTCCGCGGGGCTCTCCTGGCCGGCCGGGGGCGTCTGCGCGGGGACGGAGGCGCGGGACGCCGGTGCGGAGGCGCGGGAGGCCGGTGCGGAGGTGCGGGAGGCCGGTGCGGAGGTGCGGGAGGCCGGTGCCTGGGGTGTGGACGGGGCCTCCGGCGGGACGAGGATGTCCTGCGGGACGAGCATCAGGACCCCCGTGCCGCCGCGGGCCGAGGGACGGTAGGAGACCCGGAGCCCGTACCGCCGGGCCAGCCGGCCGACCACCGCGAGGCCGAGGCGGGTGCCGGTCAGGCCGCCGAGGTCGGCGGACTCCCCGGAGACGGCGAGTTCGGCGCGGCGCAGCTGCGCCTCGCCCATGACGAGACCGCTGTCCTCGACCGACACGATGACGCCGGCCGGGACCTCCTCGACGTAGACGTGCACCTCGGCGGTCGGCGGGGAGAAGTTCGCCGCGTTGTCGAGGAGTTCGGCGAGCGCGTGCATCACGCCCTCGGCGGCGTGGCCCGCGACCGCGGCGTCGCTGGCGGAGTGCACCCGGATCCGCTGGTAGCCGCTGATCCGGCCCATGGCGCCGCGCAGGATCGACTCCATGGCGATGGGCCTGGCCCAGCGGCGGCCGGAGCGGGCGCCGGTGAGGACGGCGATGGAGTCGGCGAGCCGGCCCGCCTGCGCGGTGCGGTGGTCGAGGTGGAGCAGGTCGGCGAGGACCTCCTCGTCGTGGTGCTTCTCCTCCATCGCGCGCAGGTCGGCGAGCATGCCGGTGGACAGCGCCTGCATCCGCGCGGCCGCGTTGGCGGTCGCGGCCAGGGCGGCGGCGCGGGCCCCGGTGGCCTCGCGCAGCTGGGCGGTGAGCCGTGTGTTCTCCCAGGCGAGCCGGGTCTGCTCGCCGGAGAGCCGGTCGCGTTCGGCGGTCAGCCGGTCGCGCTCCTCGGTGTGCTCACGTGTCAACCGCGCGATGTCGGCGGAGTGTTCGTCCGCCGCGCGGCGCAGTTCCTCCGTGTGCCGCTCGACGGTGCGGGCGAGCCGGCCGGTGTGCTCGTCGGCGAGCCGGGCCTGCTCCTCGGCGTGCTCCTGCGCCAACCGCGCGGTGGTGATGTTGTGCTGCTCGGTGAGGCGCTCGCGCTCCGCGGCCAGGGTCTCGGCGAGATGGCTGCGCTCCTGGTCCAGCTCGGCGGACAACCGGGCGCGCTCACGCGTCAGTTCGCCGGTGAGCCGGTCGTGCTGGCGGCGGGACTCCTCCGTGAGCCGGGACCGTTCCTGGAGCAGCCGCCCGACATCCTCGGTGACGGCCTCCAGCCGGGCCCGTGCCGCACGCGCGGACAGGACCGCGTACGCCGCCCAGGCGGTGGCCGCGCACAGCAGCACCGCGGCGACCGACCCGGTCACCGCCACGGCGCCGATCGCGGCGTCCGGGACGAGGAAGACGGCGGCGAGCACGGCCAGCGCGCCGAGTGCCGCCGTGAGCAGCGGGACGGGCAGCAGGCTGCGGGGGGTGGGGCGGTCGCCGGGGAGCAGGGGGGAGGTCATCAATCAGGGTCCTCGGTCGGGTCCTCGGTCGGTCCGCGGGCGTGCGCCGGGTGGCTGCGCGGGCCTCGGGGCGGGGTCGACGGGACGCCGGACCTGTTGTGGGGGTCGCCTTGTGGGGTCGCCTTTCGAACGAGGTCCGACATCAGTGCGCAACTCGCCGTCACTATATGCAAGTTAGTGTTCCTCTTGGGAAGATTCGACTTCCGTTTTCAGTAAATCCGGTGTCTCCCGGGTGATCGGCGCACCGCGGGACCTGTGCGTCGCCCCATGTCGTCCCGGCCGCGCGGGGGCATCCTGAGGGCATGACGGATCACCGGGAACTGTCGGCCGGACTGCGGGCCGCCGTACGCGGCGAGGTCGACTTCGGCACGACCGCGCGTGCGCTGACCACGATGGACGCCTCGAACTACCGCCGGGTACCGCTCGGCGTGGTGGCCCCCCGGGACGCCGACGACGTGGCGGCGGTGCTGGCGGTGTGCCGCTCGCACGGCGTGCCCGTGGTGCCGCGCGGCGGCGGAACGTCGATCGCGGGACAGGCCACCGGCACGGGCGTGGTGCTCGACTTCACACGCCACATGAACCGTCTGCTGTCCCTCGATCCCCAGGCACGCACGGCCGTGGTCCAGCCGGGCCTGGTCCTCGACCGGCTCCAGGAGGCCGCCGCCCCGCACGGCCTGCGCTTCGGCCCCGACCCCTCCACCCACAGCCGCTGCACCCTCGGCGGCATGATCGGCAACAACTCCTGCGGCTCCCACTCGGTGGCCTGGGGCACGACCGCCGACAACGTGCGCGAACTGTCGGTCCTCACCCCGCGCGGGGAGCGGCTGCGTCCGGCACGGGCGTGGGCGGGCGCCCCGGCGGGCCTGCGCGAGCTCGTCGACGGCGAACTGGCCCGCCTGCGCACGGGCTTCCCGGACCTCCCGCGCCGGATCTCCGGCTATGCGGTGGACGCGCTGCTGCCCGAGAAGGGCGCCGACGTCGCCCGCTCCCTCTGCGGCTCGGAGGGCACCCTGGGGGTGCTCACGGAAGCGGTCGTGGACCTCGTTCCCGCGCCCCGCGCGCGTGCGCTCGCCGTGCTGGCGTACGCGGACGAGAGCGGGGCGGCGGAGGCGGCCGCGGGGCTGCTGGAGCACGGCCCGCTCACCGTGGAGGGCATGGCGGCGGACCTGGTGCCCGCCGCGTCCGCCGCGGACCTCCCGCGCGGCGGGGCCTGGCTGTTCGTGGAGACCGGCGGCGACACCGGCGAGGAGGCACGCGCGCGTGCCGGGACGATCGTCCGCGCGGCGGACGTCGTGGACTCCCTGATCGTCACCGACCCCGCCCGACAGCGCGCCCTGTGGCGGATCCGCGAGGACGCGAGCGGTAAGGCGACGAGGATGCCTGGGGGCACCTCCCGGACGAAGTCTGGGGGAGGGTCGGAGGCCTGGCCCGGCTGGGAGGACTGCGCGGTGCCGCCGGCCCGGCTCGGCGCGTATCTGCGCGACTTCCGGGCGCTGCTGGCCGAGCACGGGCTGCGCGGCACCCCGTACGGGCACTTCGGGGACGGCTGCATCCACGTACGCATCGACTTCGACCTGCTGACCGGACCCGGCATCGCCCGCTTCCGGCGCTTCTCGGAGGAGCTGGCCGGCCTGGTCGTCTCCCACGGCGGCTCCCTCTCCGGGGAGCACGGCGACGGACAGGCCCGCGCCGAGCTGCTGCCCCGCATGTACGGCCCGGAGACGGTCGCCCTCTTCGAACGTGTCAAGTTTGTCTGGGACCCCGACGACCTGCTCAACCCGGGCATGCTGGTCCGCCCCGCCCCCCTGGACGCGGACCTCCGCTTCTCCGTCCTCCCGCGCGAACCGGTGGACGTCGCCTTCGGCTACCCCGCCGACGGCGGCGACTTCTCGGCGGCCGTACGCCGCTGCGTGGGCGTCGCCAAGTGCCGTACGACCTCCGTGTCGGGGTCCGCGGTGATGTGCCCGTCGTTCCGCGCGACGGGCGAGGAGCAGCACTCCACGCGCGGACGCGCCCGCCTGCTGCACGAGATGCTCGCGGGCGAGCTGGTGACCGACGGCTGGCGCTCGACGGAGGTACGGGACGCCCTGGACCTGTGCCTGGCCTGCAAGGGCTGCCGCTCGGACTGCCCGGTCGAGGTCGACATGGCCACGTACAAGGCGGAGTTCCTGCACCACCACTACGCGGGCCGCCGCCGTCCGCCCGCCCACTACGCGATGGGGTGGCTGCCCGTCTGGCTGCGCCTGGTCGCGCGGACGAGGACGGCGGGCGTGCTGAACACGCTGGCCTCCGTCGCCCCGCTCGCCCGCGCGGCGAAACGGCTGGGCGGGATCGCACGGGAGCGGGAGATCCCCCGGGTGGCGGGGGAGACGTTCACGCGCTGGTGGCACGGCCGGCCCGATGCCCCGCGCGGGGAGGGCACGACGGTGCTGCTGTGGCCCGACACGTTCACGGAGCACCTGTCGCCGTCCGTGGGCCGCGCGGCGGTCCGCGTACTCGAGGCCGCGGGCCTGCGGGTGGTCCTGCCCCCGACCCTGCGCCCGGCCCGCCGCCCGGTGGGCGACGCCCGCTCCCGCTCGGCCCTCTCCCTGCTGACGGCCCGCAGGGCCCGCGTCTGCTGCGGCCTGACCTACATCTCCACCGGCCAGCTGGACCGCGCCCGCGCGGTGCTGCGCCGCACCCTGGACCTGCTGGAACCGGTCCTGGACACGGACATGCCCGTGGTCGTCCTGGAACCGAGCTGTGCGGCGGCCCTGCGCACGGACGCCCCGGAACTCCTCCACGACGACCCCCGCGCGGCACGGCTGGCCGCCCGCGTCCTCACCTTCGCCGAAACCCTGGAACGGCACGCCCCGCACTGGACCCCGCCGGCCCTGAACCGGCCGGTCACCGGCCAGACCCACTGCCACCAGCACGCGGTCCTGGGCGAGGCCCCCGACCGCCGGCTGCGCGAGGCGGCGGGCCTCACCGGCGAACTGACCGGCGGCTGCTGCGGCCTGGCCGGCGACTTCGGCTTCGAGTCCGGCCACTACGAGGTCTCCACGGCGTGCGCGGAGGAGGCCCTCCTTCCCTCGGTGCGCGAGGCACCCGAGGACGCGATCGTCCTGGCCGACGGCTTCTCCTGCCGCACCCAGCTCCACCAACTGGGTGGCGTGCGGGCCCGCCACCTGGCGGAGGTGCTGGCGCAGGCGCTGGAGGACTGAGCGGGCGCGGCGCTGTCGCTCCGGGCACCGGCGGTGCCCGAACGGGCAACGGGCCCTGGCCCCCCGTCCGCTGTGCCGTGCGGCAGGCCCGGTTACCGTCTGGCTTGGAGCCGGTATCTCCCTCCGCCGTCACGCCCCGCCGTGACGCCGTCGAGGATCCGCGCCGGCAGATGACCAGGGAACGGGGAAGAGACGGCGTACCCCTGCGATGCGGGGACCGGCCGGGAACACACCATGGACAACGAGCCCACCGGCGACGGCGCGGCGCAGCCCGAGGACCGGCCCGAGGAGCGGACGCCCGAAGCGCGGACGCCCGACACTCAGGCGCCTGACCCGGAGGCGTCCGCCGCGGAGGCGCCCGACAGCCAGGCGCCCGACAGTCAGGCGTCCGACAGTCAGGCGTCCGACAGTCAGGCGTCCGACAGCCAGGCGTCCGGCAGCCAGGCGTCCGGCAGCCAGGCGTCCGGCAAGGGAAAGGACGGCCGCCGTCGCCGTCGCGGCACCGGCGTCTTCACGGTGGTCGTGCTGCCGGCGGCGGTGACGCTCGCCGGGGTCTTCGCCTTCGTCTCCATGGCCGGCATCTTCGACACCGCCGCGCCGCAGGGGCAGTCGGAGACGGCCGTCAGCAACGTGGACGGCTCCTACGTCCCCTGGCTGCGCAAGGCGACCGAGGACTGCAAGGGCATCGGCCCCGCCCTCCTCGCCGCGCACATCGACCAGTTGTCGGGGTGGAGCGACGACGGCGCGAGCCTCTCCCGGCAGGGCCTGGCCCGTTTCACGGAGGCCGACTGGAAGAAGTGGGGCGGTGACGACGACGGCAACGGCACGTCCTCGCCGCAGGACGCGGCCGACGCCATCATGGCGCTGGGGCGGCGGGACTGCGCCCTGGCCGAGGACGTGACCGCGCTGCGCACCAAGGGCAGGATCAGCGGATCCGTCGCCGACCTCACCCTCGCCGCCTACGCGGTCGGAACGGACGAGGTCACCAAGGCGGGCAAGGTCCCGAAGGCGGCCCGCTCCTTCGTCGCCGACGTCAAGGACCGGCTGCCGCAGTACGAGTCCCTGGTCCGGCGCAACCCCGAGAAGCAGGACGGCCGGGTCAGCACCGCACTGCTGCAACCGCCCGTCACCACGCTCACCGTCACCTCGCCGTTCGGCACCCGCGAGCACCCCCTGACCGGCGTCACCAAGCTGCACACGGGCGTCGACTTCAACGCCCCGCAGGGCGCCCAGGTCTCCGCGACCCGCGAGGGCCGGGTGACGTTCGCCGGCCGGACCTCCGCCTACGGCATCCGGGTCGTCATCGACCACGGCGCGATCGACGGCAAGCGGCTGGAGACCACGTACAGCCACCTGTCCGCCCTCCAGGTGACCACCGGTCAGTCCGTGGTGGCCGGCCAGGCCGTCGGCCTCGTCGGCTCCACCGGCCTGTCCACCGGCCCCCACCTCCACTTCGAAGTCCTCCTCGACGGCGAATACACCAACCCGATCCCCTGGCTCACCCAGCCCCAGAACTGAAGCCCTCCGGCAACCTGCGTCCCCGGCTCTCCGCGACGCGCAGTGCGTCGGCGAGGGCATGGGTGAGGCACTCGGCGAGGTGCCTAAGCTCACCGCGCGGCGTACCGGGCAGCAGCTCCCGCGCATGGGCGAGCAGTTCCCGGCCCATCCCAAGCTGTACGGCCTCGGTGGCATCGGCCAGGCGGGAGACGGGCCCGTCGTGCTCGTCGGTGATCAGGTAACAGGCCTTCCCACCGGTACCGCCCCAGGGCAGCAGACGCGGCTCGCACGACTCCGTCATACCGCCCGCCCTTCGTGAAACCAGGAAGCGGCCGCATACGGACGCACGGCCACGGTCGCGGAACCGTCGAGCAGGGGGTGGAGCCCATAGGGGCTGCGGTGCGAGGGGAGGGGGATGCCTGCTGGCACGGGGATGCCTGCTGGCACCGGACGGGACGAGGGCGGGGCGGCGGCCACCGTGCGGGGACCGGTACGCCGGTGGGCTCCGCGCGGGCTGAGCATCAGGCTCACCCACTCGACCAGACGGCCGCGCGACAGTCGTGCGGACCTGTCCAACATCACCCAAGACTGGACCGGTGGACCGGTCCAGCGGTAGGTCCGCCGGGCGCCGGGGTCGTCCCATGGGCCGGGCAGGATGCGCGCATGGTCGATCGAGCCCCGGCACCTGTTCCCACCGCACTGGTGAGTGAGGAGCGGGCGTTTGCGCTCGCCGGCGACCAGCGAGGCCGGAACGCTGATCATCGTGGACGCGGGAGACGCTCCCCACCGCAGCGGCGCGTGGAACGCCGAGGAGGTCCGTCTGCTCGGCCCGGTTCCCGCGCCGGTCGGGGAACGACTGAACGGCATTTGCAGTCAAGCCCATTGAAAGCTGCCGCACATGAGCCAAGCGTCATGTGCACCAGGCAGATCACAGGTCGGCCCTTGGCCGGTCCCATCCCACAGGGGGCACGGTGGCGATCTCGGCGATCATCCTTCTCTTCATCATGGCGGTCACGCTCCTCGCGTTCGTGGTGGCGCGGCGCCTGCTGACGACCGGCGCGGCACTGGCGGTGACCGGCGCAGTGCTGGGCGCACAGATCGTGGGCGTCCTGATCGTGGCGGAACTCACGCTGGCCAACATGGGCTGAGCCGCTGACAGGAGCGGCGAGAGCGCCGATGTTCCAGGCCGCAGGCTGGGCACCCGGTCGACCACCTGGCCCCCGGCATTCGGGGCCCGCCCGGCGCCCTTGGGCACCACGCCGGCGTAGAACCCGAGGCCACTCAGAACGTTCGTCGCCGAGCGGCCGGGAGTCGAGGCGGACGGGGTCGCGTCGTAGAGGCCGGGCGTGTGGCTCGGAGGGCGCTCAGGGAACCGTCTTCCCGCGTACCAGCGGGTGGCACACCGGCTGGATCTCTTCCGGGAGGTCGTCGGGGGTGCACCAGCGGGCCTCGAGGATCTCGAAGGGGTCGAGGCGCAGTTCGCCGCCGAGCAGGCGGGCCTCGTAGGCCACCTCCATGCGGGTGCGCAGGCCGCTGTTCAGCATGACCAGCCGGCCCGTCTCGACGTCGAGGCCGGTCTCCTCCTTGACCTCGCGCACCACCGTCGCGCGGAAGTCCTCGCCCTTGCGGGCGAAGCCGCTCGGCAGGCCCCACTGGCGGCCCGGCGGCCACATCCGGTGCCGCAGCAGCAGCACCCTGCCTTCGTCGTCGCGCACGACGCCGGTCACGCCGACCACGAACTTGGCGTGCAGCAGCCACATGATGCGGCTCTGTAGCGGGCGCAGAAGTCGCCAGAGACGGACGAGAAGACGTCGCACAGGGCCTCGGATGTCGGGAACGGACGGGGGTGCCACCAGAAGAGACCGTACCTGGTGGGGGTCCACGTCGTGGACGGAGTTGACCGAGGTGGCGCGCGGGCCTCATCGTCAGGCATATAAACGCTTTACGGTGCTGACTTAGTTCAATACGCTGGACCGGACAGTCCAGCAAGTCGCACACTCGGTACAGCCCTGTCTCCGCTCCGACGTCCCTGGAAGGCACCGTGACCACCCCCAGCGCCGCCACCCCGTCCACCTCTTCCGGAACGGGTCACGCTCCCGCGTCCCCCTCGGGCGGCGTCCTGCGAAGGCGGGGCTCGCTGGGACCCGTCGGGCTGGTCCTGGCCGGCGGGGTCTCCGTGCAGTTCGGCGGGGCGCTGGCGGTGACGCTGATGCCGCGGGCGGGCGCGCTCGGGGTCGTGTCGCTGCGGCTGCTGGTGGCCGCGCTCGTGCTGATGGTGCTGTGCCGGCCCCGGCTGCGCGGGCACTCGCGCGCCGACTGGAGCACGGTGATCGTCTTCGGTGTCGCCATGGCCGCGATGAACGGCCTCTTCTACCAGTCCGTCGCCCGCATCCCGCTCGGCCCCGCGGTCACGCTGGAGGTCCTCGGCCCGCTCGCCCTGTCCGTCCTGGCCTCACGGCGGGCGATCAACATCGTGTGGGCCGCGCTGGCCCTGACCGGCGTGTTCCTCCTCGGCGGCGGAGGCTTCAGCGGCCTCGACCCGCTGGGCGTCGCCTTCGCGCAGGGCGCCGGCGCCATGTGGGCGGCGTACATCATCTTCAGTGCGCGCACCGGGCGGCGCTTCCCGCAGGCGGACGGGCTCGCCCTCGCGATGGGGGTGGCGGCGATCCTCTTCCTGCCGCTGGGCATCGCCGAGTCCGGCACGAAACTCCTGAACCCGACGGTCCTCGCCCTGGGCGCGGCGGTCGCGGTGCTGTCCTCCGTGCTGCCCTATACCCTCGAACTGCTCGCCCTGCGCCACCTGCCCGCCTCCACGTTCGCGGTCCTGATGAGCCTCGAACCGGCCCTCGCCGCCACCGCCGGCTTCCTGGTCCTCGACCAGGCCCTGACCGCCACGGAGGCCGCCGCCATCGCCCTGGTCATCGCGGCGAGCATGGGCGCGGTACGGACACAGGTGGGGCGGGGGAAGGTCAGGAGGGCGAAGGCTCTCTCCTGACGGTCGCGGGGCGCGGCGAGGCGTGTCGGGACTAGAGTCGCTCTCGTCTCTCGAAACAAGCGGCCCCGTCACGGGACCGGCCCGTCCCAGAGGCACGAAGGGAACAGCGCCATGAGCGTGCAGCACGGTGAGAACGTCGACGACCGTCCGCTCATCCCTCGCCCGGAGCGAACACCGGGTGCCCTGCGGGCTGCCTGTACGGTCGTGGCCCCCGGCCTCCTGGCGGCGTACGACCGGGCGAAGGACCAGGCGCTCGCGGAGGCGGTGGAGCACGGCTCGCTGGGGCCGGTGCACGCCTACCTCAGCCACTGGGCCGCTCTGATCGAGATCGAACGTCACCCGGCCACCGCCGGTGAGTACCACCGTGCGGAGTACCTCGCCCAGATCGCCGCCACGCCGGATGAGGCCCGCCGGCACCTCAGAACGGCGAGTTCCCTCTACCGCGCGGCCGCCAAGGCGGTGCACGCGGAGTGACCTGGCGTTGGGAGTACGAGCCGGATCAGGAGACGGTGGCGGGCGGCGCCCCGGCCGGCTTTCTCGCAGAGGTGGAGAAGATGGCCGACGAACTGGTCAGAGCGGCCGAAGCGCTCCACCTGCACGGTCCCGGATTCCAGGGCGCCGATGAAGGGGCCAAGCACGCGTTCGTCGCCGGGGGCTTCTTCGTCTACATGGTCACCCCACGCTCGGAGCTCGTCACCATCTGGCAAGTGACACCGGACCCCCTTTTCTGACGGCTCGGCCTTTTCTGACGGCTCGGCCGGAGCGCGGCGAACAGGCCCCTCCCGCCCCGTGCAAAGCGCGAACGAATCCATGCAAGCACGCTTGCTTGTTTTGTCCGCCGCTGCCATGCTCCACGCAACCGCGCCGCACACCGCCGTGCACGTGTTCCGAGGGGAGCGCCTCGTGTCCGATCCGACGCCTGTGATCGACGATCTGCGTGAGGAGAGCGAGGAGCTCGACCGGCTCGTGGCCGGGCTCGGGGACGAGGGGTGGGGGCGGGACACGCCCGCCGCCGGATGGACCGTCGCCCACCAGATCGCCCACCTCGCGTGGACCGACCACTGCGCCCTGCTCGCCGTCACCGACGCGGACGCGTTCAAGGCGCTGGTCGAGCGGGCGCTCACCGCGCCCCGCACCTTCGTCGACGAGGGCGCCGAGGAGTACGCCAGGGCCGCCCCCGCCGAACTGCTCGCCCGGTGGCGCGAGGGCCGGGCGGCGCTGGAGAAGGCGCTGCGGGAGGCCCCGGCCGGGGCGCGCTTCCCCTGGTACGGGCCGCCCATGTCCGCCGCCTCCATGGCCACCGCCCGTCTCATGGAGACCTGGGCCCATGGACTGGACGTGGCGGACGCGATCGGTGTGATGCGGCCACCCAGCGACCGGCTCCGGCATGTGGCGTGGCTCGGGGCACGCACCCGGGACTTCGCCTACGGCGTGCACGGGCTCACCCCGCCCGCCGAGCCGTTCCGGGTCGAGCTCGCCGCGCCCGGAGGCGGGACCTGGGCGTACGGGCCCGAGGACGCGGCCCAGCGGGTCACCGGGCCCGCGCTCGACTTCTGCCTGCTCGTCACCCAGCGCGCCCACCGCGCGGACCTCGCCCTCACCGCCTTCGGCCCCGACGCCGACCGCTGGCTGGACATCGCCCAGGCCTTCGCAGGACCGGCCGGAGGCGGTCGGCAGCCGAAGGGAAGCACCCGGTGACCCTGCGCATCGGCAACTTCTCCGGCTTCTACGGCGACCGCCTCGACGCCCTCCGCGAGATGCTCACCGGCGGCGAGGTCGACGTCCTCACCGGCGACTACCTCGCCGAACTGACCATGCTCATCCTCGCCCGGGACCGCCTCAAGGACCCCTCCGCCGGGTACGCCCGCACCTTCCTGCGGCAACTGGAGGAGTGCCTCGGCCTCGCCCACGAGCGGGGCGTCAGGATCGTCACCAACGCCGGCGGACTCAACCCGGCCGGCCTCGCCGACGCCGTACGGGCCCTCGCCGGCCGGCTCGGCATCCCCGTGCGGGTCGCCCACGTCGAGGGCGACGACCTCACCGCGCGGTACCCCGGCAGCCTCGCCGCCCACGCCTACCTCGGCGGTTCCGGCATCGCGGAGTGCCTCCGCGCGGGCGCCGACGTGGTCGTCACCGGCCGCGTCACCGACGCCGCCCTCGTCACCGGGCCGGCCGCCGCCCACTTCGGCT
The DNA here is from genome assembly GCF_984686075.1 of Streptomyces speibonae. Classification (NCBI taxonomy): domain Bacteria; kingdom Bacillati; phylum Actinomycetota; class Actinomycetes; order Kitasatosporales; family Streptomycetaceae; genus Streptomyces; species Streptomyces speibonae. The sequence continues at coordinate 4,614,671 of NZ_OZ480260.1, forward strand.
GGGCGGCGACGGACCACGACCGGCTCGCGGGAGCCGTGGTCGCCGGGCATGTGCTGGAGTGCGGGACACAGGCCACCGGCGGGAACTACGCCTTCTTCACCGAGCACCCGCCCGGCGCCCTCCGCCGGCCCGGCTTCCCCCTCGCCGAGATCCACGCCGACGGCACCTGCGTCCTCACCAAGCACCCCGGCACCGGCGGCTTCGTCGACGTCGGCACCGTCACCGCCCAGCTGCTCTACGAGACCGGCGGCGCCCGGTACGCCGGGCCGGACGTCACCGTCCGCCTCGACACCGTACGGCTGCGGCAGGACGGGCCCGACCGGGTGCGCGTCGAAGGGGTGCGGGGCGAGGCACCGCCGCCCACGCTCAAGGTCGGCCTCAACCGGCTCGGCGGCTTCCGCAACGAGGTCGTGTTCGTGCTCACCGGGCTCGACATCGAGGCCAAGGCCGCCCTCGTCAAGGAGCAGATGGGCGACGCGCTCGCCAAGTCCCCGCCCGCCGAGGCGCGCTGGGAACTCGCCCGCACCGACCGGCCCGACGCCGACACCGAGGAGACCGCCAGCGCCCTGCTGCGGCTCGTCGTACGCGATCCCTCGCAGGAGGCCGTCGGACGGGTACTGAGCGGGGCCGCCATCGAACTGGCCCTGGCCGGCTACCCCGGATTCCATGTGATGGCGCCACCGGGAAAGGGCTCCCCCTATGGGGTCTTCGAGGATGTGTACGTCCCCCATGGCGACGTAGACCATGTGGCCGTTCTCCACGACGGACGCCGCGTCCCCGTGGCGCCGCCCCCCGACACCGCCGTACTCGAGGACGTACCGGAACCCGCGCTCCCCGCACCGCTGCCACCGGGTCCCGTCACGCGAGCCCCCCTCGGGCTCCTCGCCGGCGCCCGCAGCGGCGACAAGGGCGGAAACGCCAACGTCGGCGTCTGGGCCCGCACCGACGAGGCCTGGCGGTGGCTCGCGCACGAACTCACCACAGCCCGGTTCCGGGAACTGATCCCCGAGGCCGCCGCCCTGCCCGTCACCCGCCACGTACTGCCCCGCCTGCGCGCCCTGAACTTCGTCGTCGAGGACATCCTCGGCGAGGGCGTCGCCGCGCAGGCCCGCTTCGACCCCCAGGCCAAGGCGCTCGGCGAATGGCTGCGCTCCCGGCACCTCGACATCCCGGAGGCCCTGCTGTGACGGTCCTCGAATCCGCCCTGAACACCGCCGACCCGGAGTACCGCGCCCACCGCGACGCCATGCTCGCCAAGCTCGCCGAACTCGACGCCGAACACGCCAAGGCCCTCGCCGGCGGCGGCGAGAAGTACGTCCGGCGCCACCGCGAGCGCGGCAAACTCCTCGCCCGCGAACGCATCGAACTCCTCCTCGACCCCGACACCCCCTTCCTGGAACTGTCCCCGCTGGCCGGCTGGGGCAGCGACTACACCGTCGGCGCCTCCCTCGTCACCGGCATCGGCGTCGTCGAGGGCGTGGAGTGCCTGATCACCGCCAACGACCCCACCGTGCGCGGCGGCGCCAGCAACCCCTGGAGCCTGAAGAAGGCCCTGCGCGCCAACGACATCGCGCTCGCCAACCGGCTGCCCGTGATCAGCCTCGTCGAGTCCGGCGGCGCCGACCTGCCCTCCCAGAAGGAGATCTTCATCCCCGGCGGCGCCATCTTCCGGGACCTCACCCGGCTCTCGGCGGCCGGCATCCCCACCGTCGCCGTCGTCTTCGGCAACTCCACCGCGGGCGGCGCCTACATCCCTGGCATGTCCGACCACGTGATCATGGTCAAGGAGCGGGCGAAGGTGTTCCTCGGCGGCCCGCCGCTGGTGAAGATGGCCACGGGGGAGGAGAGCGACGACGAGTCCCTGGGCGGTGCCGAGATGCACGCGCGCGTGTCGGGCCTCGCCGACTACTTCGCCGTCGACGAACCCGACGCCCTGCGCCAGGCCCGCCGCGTCGTCGCCCGCCTCAACCACCGCAAGGCGTACGACGATCCGGGACCGGCCGCCCCGCCCAAGTACGACGAGGACGAACTGCTCGGCATCGTCCCCGGCGACCTCAAGATCCCCTTCGACCCGCGCGAGGTCATCGCGCGGATCGTCGACTCCTCCGACTTCGACGAGTTCAAACCCCTCTACGGCACCAGCCTCACCACCGGCTGGGCCGCCCTGCACAGCCACCCCGTCGGCATCCTCGCCAACGCCCAAGGGGTCCTCTTCAGCGAGGAGTCCCAGAAGGCCGCCCAGTTCATCCAGCTCGCCAACCAGCGCGACATCCCGCTGATCTTCCTGCACAACACCACCGGCTACATGGTCGGCAAGGAGTACGAGCAGGGCGGCATCATCAAGCACGGCGCCATGATGATCAACGCGGTCGGCAACAGCCGGGTGCCGCATCTGTCGGTGCTGATGGGCGCCTCCTACGGCGCCGGCCACTACGGCATGTGCGGCCGCGCCTACGACCCCCGCTTCCTCTTCGCCTGGCCCAGCGCCAAGTCCGCCGTCATGGGCCCGCAGCAGCTCGCCGGCGTGCTGTCCATCGTCGCCCGCCAGTCCGCCGCCGCGAAGGGACAGCCGTACGACGACGACGCGGACGCCGCCCTGCGCGCCATGGTGGAGCAGCAGATCGAGTCCGAGTCGCTGCCGATGTTCCTCTCCGGACGCCTCTACGACGACGGCGTCATCGACCCGCGCGACACCCGAACCGTCCTCGGCCTGTGCCTGTCCGCGATCCACACCGCCCCCTACGAGGGCGCGCGCGGCGGCTTCGGCGTCTTCCGGATGTGAGGCCCATGATCACGACCCTTCTTGTGGCGAACCGCGGCGAGATCGCCTGCCGCGTGATGCGCACCTGCCGCGCGACGGGCATCCGGACCGTCGCCGTCCACTCCGACGCCGACGCCGGCGCCCTCCACACCCGCGAGGCCGACGCCGCCGTACGCCTGCCGGGGACGACGCCCGCCGACACCTACCTGCGCGGCGACCTCGTCGTGAAGGCCGCCCTCAGCGCCGGAGCCGACGCCGTGCACCCCGGCTACGGCTTCCTCTCCGAGAACGCCGACTTCGCGCGGGCCGTGCGGGACGCCGGCCTGATCTGGATCGGGCCGCCCCCCGAGGCGATCGAGGCGATGGCGTCCAAGACGCGCGCCAAACAGCTCATGGGCATCGAGCCCCTGCGCGACGTCACCGAGGCCGACCTGCCCGTCCTGGTCAAGGCGACGGCGGGCGGCGGCGGACGCGGCATGCGCGTCGTACGGCGCCTCGCCGACCTGGACGGCGAACTGGCCGCCGCCCGCGCGGAGGCCGCGAGCGCCTTCGGCGACGGCGAGGTGTTCGTCGAACCGTACGTGGAAGGCGCCCGCCACGTGGAGGTGCAGGTCCTCGCCGACACCCACGACACGCTGTGGGCGTTCGGCACCCGCGACTGCACCCTCCAGCGCCGCCACCAGAAGGTGATCGAGGAGGCCCCGGCACCCCACCTCGACCGGGGGATCACCGACGAGCTGTACGCCCTCGCCATCCGCGCCGCCCGCGCCGTCGGCTACGTCGGCGCGGGAACCGTCGAGTTCCTCGTCACGAACGACCGGGTCCACTTCCTGGAGATGAACACCCGCCTCCAGGTGGAACACCCCGTGACGGAGGCCGTGTCCGGCGTCGACCTGGTCGCCGAGCAGATCCGCGTCGCCGAGGGCCACGCGCTGGGCGACGGGCCGCCCGCCCTACGGGGACACGCCGTCGAGGCCCGCCTCTACGCCGAGGACCCCGCCCAGGACTGGGCACCGCAGACCGGCCGGCTGCACCGCCTCTCCGTCCCCGACTCCGTACGCCTGGACACCGGCTACGCCGACGGCGACGACATCGGCGTCCACTACGACCCCCTGCTCGCCAAGGTCGTCGCCCACGCACCCACCCGCGCGGAAGCCATCCGCAAGCTCGCCTCCGCCCTCGAGCGCGCGGTGATCCACGGCCCCCGCACCAACCGGGACCTCCTCGTGCGCTCCCTGCGGCACGAGGAGTTCACCGAAGGGCGCATGGACACCGGGTTCTACGACCGGCACCTGCCCGCACTGACCGCCCCCGCCCCCGACCCGCACGCCCCGCTCGCCGCCGCCCTCGCCGACGCCCACGGCCGCTCCCGCTTCGGCGGCTGGCGCAACCTGCCCTCCCAGCCGCAGATCAAGCGGTACCTCATGGACGGACAGGAGCACGAGGTCCGCTACCGGCACACCCGCGAGGGCCTGACCGCCGACGGCGTCCAGGTCGTGCACGCCGACGCCGGCCTGGTGATCCTCGACGTGGACGGCGTACGGCGCCGCTACGAGGTCAGCCGGTACGGCGACCGGGTGTACGTGGGCACCACCGCCCTCACCGCCCTGCCCCGCTTCCCCGACCCCACCGCCCAGCACGCCCCCGGCTCCCTCCTGGCCCCCATGCCGGGCACGGTCGTCCGCGTCGCGGAGGGCCTCACCGAGGGCAGCCAGGTGGAGGCCGGACAGCCCCTCCTCTGGCTGGAGGCAATGAAGATGCAACACAAGATCACCGCCCCGGCCACGGGAGTCCTGGCCACTCTGAAAGCCACCACGGGCCAACAGGTGGAGCCCGGCATGTTGCTCGCAGTGGTGCAACCCGCCTAAGGGGCGCGGGGAACTGCGCGAGTAACCACAGCGAATCCGCACCCTCCGAACCACGCGAAGCCCCTCCCCCTCAGGAGCCCTCATGGCGATGACCGAATCAGAAGAGCACAAGGCCCTCCGCGCGGCCGTCGCCGCGTTCGCGAACAACCACCCCCGCGCCACCCACACCACCGACCACCGCACCTTCTGGCAGGACGCAGCCAAGCTCGGCTACATCGGCGTCAACCTGCCGGAGGCATACGGCGGTGGCGGCGGCGGCATCACCGAACTCTCCCTCGTCCTCGAAGAGATGGGCGCCGCGGGCAACCCCCTGCTGATGATGATCGTCTCCCCGGCGATCTGCGGCACCGTCATCTCCCGCTTCGGCACCGACGCCCAGAAACGCCAGTGGCTGCCCGCCCTCGCCGACGGCAGCCGCATGATGGCCTTCGGCATCACCGAACCCGACGCCGGCTCCAACTCCCACCGCATCACCACCACCGCGCGGCGCGACACCGGCACCGGCGACTGGATCCTCACCGGCCGCAAGGTGTTCGTCTCCGGCGTCGACATCGCCGACGCCACCCTCATCGTGGGCCGCACCGCCGACGCCCGCACCGGCAGGCTCAAGCCCTGCCTGTTCATCGTCCCGCGCGACGCCGAAGGTTTCCAGCGCCGTCCCATCGACATGGAACTCAACGCCGTCGAAAAGCAGTTCGAGCTCGTCCTCGACGACGTACGGCTGCCCGCCGACGCACTCGTAGGGGACGAGGACGCGGGACTGCTCCAGCTCTTCGCCGGCCTCAACCCCGAGCGCATCATGACGGCCGCCTTCGCGATCGGCATGGGCCGCCACGCACTGACCCGCGCCCTCGCCTACGCGCGCGAACGCACCGTCTGGAACGCACCCATCGGCGCCCACCAGGCCATCGCCCACCCCCTCGCCCAGGCGCACATCGAACTCGAACTCGCCCGCCTGATGATGCAGAAGGCCGCCCACCTCTACGACGCCGGTGACGACGTCGGCGCGGGCGAGGCCGCCAACATGGCCAAGTACGCGGCCGCCGAAGCCTGTGTGAAGGCCGTCGACCAGGCCGTGCACACCCTCGGCGGCAACGGCCTCACCCGCGAGTACGGGCTCGGCGCGCTGATAACCGCCGCACGCGTGTCTCGTATTGCCCCGGTGAGCCGGGAGATGATTCTCAACTACGTTTCCCACCAGACCCTGGGCCTGCCCAAGTCGTACTAGGCACCGGTCCCTCGGCCGTCTTGGAGGAACCATGTTCCGCAGCGCGTACGCAGACGTCCCACCGGTCGAACTCCCCACTCACGACGCGGTGCTCGCCCGCGCCGCCGAGTTCGGCAGCACCCCGGCACTGATCGACGGCACCGACGGCACCACCCTCACCTACGAACAGGTCGACCGGTTCCACCGCCGGGTCGCGGCCGCGCTCGCCGAAGCCGGCGTACGCAAGGGCGACGTGCTCGCCCTGCACAGACCCAACACCATCGCCTTCCCCACCGCCTTCTACGCGGCCACCCGCGCCGGGGCCTCCGTCACCACCGTCCACCCCCTCGCCACCGCCGAGGAGTTCGGCAAACAGCTCAAGGACTCCGCGGCCCGCTGGATCGTCACCGTGTCCCCGCTGCTGGAGACCGCACGCAGGGCCGCCGAACTCGCCGGCGGCATCCAGGAGATCTTCGTCTGCGACAGCGCGCCCGGACACCGTTCGCTGATCGACATGCTCGCCTCCACCGCACCCGAACCCGTGGTCGACATCGACCCGGCCGAGGACGTCGCCGCCCTGCCCTACTCCTCCGGCACCACCGGCGTCCCCAAGGGCGTCATGCTCACCCACCGGCAGATCGCCACCAACCTCGCCCAGCTCCAGCCGCTGATCACCACGGGCCCCGGGGACCGCATCCTCGCCGTCCTTCCCTTCTTCCACATCTACGGACTGACCGCCCTGATGAACGCGCCCCTGCGGCAGGGCGCCACCGTCGTCGTCCTGCCCCGCTTCGACCTGGAGACCTTCCTCGCCGCCCTCCAGAACCACCGCATCACCGGCCTGTACGTGGCCCCGCCCATCGTGCTCGCCCTCGCCAAACACCCCCCGGTCGCGCAGTACGACCTGTCCTCCCTGAAGCACATCATCAGCGCCGCCGCCCCCCTGGACGCGAGCCTCGCCGCCGCCTGCGCCCAGCGGCTCGGACTGCCGCCCGTGGGACAGGCGTACGGCATGACCGAACTGTCGCCGGGCACCCACGTCGGCGAACAGAGAAGCACAAGCAGGCGCACACAGGGTAATTCTGCTGTTACGCTGAGGTGCGTCGGGGTGGTCATCATGACGCCCGGGCCTACCGCCGGGCTGGCGGGAAGTCAGGTCTGTGGAGCTGATGTAAGACCGCTGGACGGTGTTCCGTCCCCTGCCTTTACGGGAGTGGCTGTCGGCGTTGAAGCAGAAAGGCCGACCTGTGAGGGGCGGGCTCCCGGCCGTTCGCGGCAGGGAGGAGGTCAACAAGTACAAGGGCTTCCTCGCGGCCAACGCATCGGGTCTGGTTGCCCTGTTCTCGATGGCAGGGCGATAACCAAGCCGCCGTCGTGGGTACGACGAGGCGCTCCGGGGCTGGCAGCCGTTGGAGCGCCTCGCGCCCATGGCCTCTCTGAAGGCGAGACCGACGTGTCCCTCGCCGAGCACGTCGCCCCGTACAAGCGGGTCCGCCACGTCACCTTCATCGACGGCATCCCCCGCGCCGCCTCCGGAAAGATCCTGCGCCGCGAACTCCGCGCGGCGCACAAGGAGCCCTCGTGACCCTGATCGGCCGCACCCGCGACCGGGGCGTCGAAACGCTCAGCCTCGACGCCCCGGAACGCCGCAACGCCCTGTCCGCCGCCCTCGTCGGCGAACTGGCCGCCGCCCTCACCGACGCCGGCCAGGACGCCGGCGTCCGCGCGGTGCTCCTCACCCACACCGGCACCACCTTCAGCGCGGGCGCCGACCTGCGCGACCCGCCCCCGCCCGAAGCCTTCGTGGGCCTGCTGCGGCAGATCGTCGAACTGCCCAAACCCGTCGTCGCGCGGATCACCGGACACGTCCGCGCCGGCGGACTCGGCCTCCTCGCCGCCTGCGACATCTCCGCCGCCGCGCACACGGCCACCTTCGCCTTCACCGAGGTCCGCGTCGGCGTCGCCCCGGCCGTCATCTCCCTGCCGCTGCTGCCCCGCACGGACCCGCGCGCACTCGCCCGCTACTACCTCACCGGCGAGCGCCTCGACACCGCCGAAGCGGCCCGCATCGGCCTGCTCACCGCGGCCGGCGACGACGTCGACGCCACCCTCGCCCCCGTCCTCGACGGCCTGCGCAAGAGCGCCCCCGAAGCCCTGGCCGAGACGAAACGGCTGCTCACGGCTAGGGTGCTGGAGACCTTCGACCGGGACGCGGCCGGCCTGACCGCGCTCTCGGCCCGACTCTTCGCCTCCGCCCACGCGCGCGAGGGAATGACCGCCTTCCTCGAACGACGGGATCCGCAATGGGCGCTGTGAGCACGGCCGACCGTGCCGAACGAGTCCCCAAGCAGGACCGCAGCCGGGCCACCCGGCAGCGGCTCCTGGAAGCCGCCGTGGCCTGCCTCGCCGAACACGGCTGGGCGGGCTCCACGGTCTCCGTCGTCGCCGAACGCGCCGGCGTCTCCCGCGGAGCCGCCCAGCACCACTTCCCGACCCGCGAGGACCTCTTCACCGCCGCCGTCGAGTACGTCGCAGAGGAACGCTCCACCGCCCTGCGCGCCCTCTTCGCCGACGGCCCCGACGGCTCCGACGGCCCCGGTGGCCCCGACGGCCCCGACGGCCCCGGTGGCCCCGGCGGCTCCGGTGGCCCCGGCGGCTCCGGTGGCCCCGGTGGCTCCGGTGGCGCCGCCACGGGCGACCGCCGCGCGGTGGTCGCCGCCCTCGTCGACCTCTACACCGGGCCCCTCTTCCGCGCGGCCCTCCACCTATGGGTCGCCGCCACTAACGAGGAACAGCTCCGCCCGCGCGTCACCGAACTCGAACTGCGCGTCGGCCGCGAGTCCCACCGCATCGCCGTCGACCTCCTCGGCGCCGACGAAACCCGCCCCGGCGTCCGCGAAACCGTCCAGGGCCTCCTCGACATGGCCCGCGGCCTCGGCCTCGCCAACCTCCTCAGCGACGACACCGCCCGCCGCGAACGCGTCGTGACCCAGTGGACGGTCCTCCTGGAGCAGGCGCTGCGCTGACCCGCCCCCGGGTCACGGAGCGAGCCGCTCCACCCGCCAGGCACCGCCGCGCTCCGCGACGTAGCGCAGCCGGTCGTGCAGCCGGTTCTCCCTGCCCTGCCAGAACTCCACCGACGCCGGCACCACCCGGAAACCGCCCCAGTGCGGCGGCACCGGCACCTGCTCACCCTCCGGATAGCGCGCCGCCAGACCCGCGTACGACGCGTCCAGCTCCGCACGGTCCGCGATCACCGACGACTGGCCGCTCGCCCACGCCCCCAACTGCGAACCGTGCGGACGGGTACGGAAGTACGCCGCCGTCTCGTCCCGCCCGGTACGGTGCGCGGTCCCCGTCACGATGACCTGCCGCGCCATCGGATGCCACGGGAACAGCAGCGACACCCGCGGGTTCACCGCCAGGTCACGGCCCTTGCGGGACGCGTAGTTCGTGTAGAAGACGAAACCCTCGTCGTCGAAGTGCTTCAGCAGCACCGTGCGCGAACTGGGCCGTCCCTCCGCGTCCGCCGTCGACACGATCATGGCGTTCGGCTCGAACAGCCCGCCGTCCGTCGCGGCCTGCTTGAACCAGCGCGCGAACTGCTCCACCGGGGTGGCGGCCACGTCGGTCTCGGAGAGCCCCTCGGTCCGGTACTGCTTGCGCATCGCGGCGAGATCGAAGGGAACGGGGTCTCGATCGGTCACGCCGTCATCCTCCCCCATGACCGCCCGCCTCCGGGGGCACGGTGTCCTTCATCACGCCATGGCACTCAGTGCCGCGAACCCTCCCCAAAGATGGCACCCGGGGATATCGTGCAGGCACTGATCCGGTTGGGTGACCGCCAGCCGGGCACTACAGGGATGACGTCCCGGACCGCGAGTCCACACAGCGTGACCGCGGAACCACCGGACGCACCCGATCGCACCGGCTTGATCCGACACATGGTCGTCCCATCCCACAACACCATCTGTCACCCACCTCACGAGGAGCCGCCAGATGTCCGACTTCGTACCCGGGCTCGAAGGAGTCGTCGCGTTCGAGACGGAGATCGCCGAACCGGACAAGGAGGGCGGCGCCCTCCGCTACCGCGGCGTCGACATCGAGGATCTCGTCGGGCACGTCTCCTTCGGCAACGTCTGGGGCCTGCTCGTCGACGGAGCGTTCAACCCCGGCCTGCCGCCCGCCGAACCCTTCCCCATCCCCGTGCACTCCGGCGACATCCGCGTCGACGTCCAGTCCGCCCTCGCCATGCTCGCCCCCGTCTGGGGCCTCAAACCACTCCTCGACATCGATGCCGAGCAGGCCCGCGACGACCTCGCCCGCGCCGCCGTCATGGCCCTCTCCTACGTCGCCCAGTCCGCGCGCGGCCAGGGCCTGCCCATGGTCCCCCAGCGCGAGATAGACAAGGCCGAGTCCATCGTCGAACGCTTCATGATCCGCTGGCGCGGCGAACCCGACCCCCGGCACGTCGCCGCCGTCGACGCCTACTGGACCTCCGCCGCCGAACACGGCATGAACGCCTCCACCTTCACCGCCCGCGTCATCGCCTCCACCGGTGCGGACGTCGCCGCCGCCCTCTCCGGAGCCGTGGGCGCCATGTCCGGCCCCCTGCACGGCGGCGCCCCCTCCCGCGTCCTGCACATGATCGAGGAGATCGAACGCACCGGGGACGCCGAGGCCTACGTCAAACAGGCCCTCGACAAGGGTGAACGCCTCATGGGCTTCGGTCACCGCGTCTACCGCGCGGAGGACCCCCGCGCCCGCGTCCTGCGCCGCACCGCCCGCGAACTGGGCGCCCCGCGCTTCGAGGTCGCCGAAGCCCTGGAGAAGGCCGCCCTGGCCGAACTCCACGCCCGCCGCCCCGACCGCGTCCTGGCCACCAACGTCGAGTTCTGGGCCGCGATCGTGCTGGACTTCGCCGAGGTCCCGGCGCACATGTTCACCTCGATGTTCACCTGCGCCCGCACCGCCGGCTGGTCGGCCCACATCCTCGAACAGAAGCGCACCGGCCGCCTGGTCCGCCCCTCCGCCCGCTACGTCGGCCCGGCCGCCCGCGACCCCCGCGACATCGACGGCTACACCGACCTCGCCCGCTGACTTCCTCGGAAAACGCAGACGACCCGCGAGCCTGGTTCCCCCTCGGGGGAGCCGGCCGGACGTTACCGGCGACTCGCGGGTCGGGTGACTGCGTTGGATTAGGCCGGCTGCACGCGTAGCTCGCGCGCTGGCTCGGCACCGCACCGGGTGTGGTGACGGGCCACTAGCCCGCAGCCACCTCTTCCGTCCGGTTTGCATACATCTGCCGAACCACCTCCCTTCCGAAGTACCGCCACCCTAAGAACCGATCGCCGCCGGATCAACCACTTTTTTCGTTGCCTTTTCGCCGGAGGGATCAGGGCTGGTTGAGGGAGGTCAGGAAGGGGTCGATGGCGGTGAGCCAGGCTTCTGGCTGGTCGTAGTGGATGAGGTGGCCGGCGTCGGTGACCTCGGCGTACCGGCCGTGGGGGAGGACGCGGACCATTTCCTGGGCCTCGGCGCGGCCCAGTTCGCCGTCGAGGCCGCGGACGACGAGGGCGGGGCAGCGGACCTGGGCCAGTTCCTCCCAGTGGGCGTCGTAGACCCAGGTCTCGCGGGTGCGGAGCATCTGGTCGGGGTCGAAGACGGGGCGCCAGCCGTCGGGGGACTCGGCCATCACCTCGGCGTAGAACTCGCCGCGGGCGGGGTTGGGGCGCTCCACCCAGGGGTCGTCCTCGCCGAACCATTTGCGGACGTCGGCGAGGGTGGCGAAGGGGACGGGCCAGGCCTTGAACCACTCGGCCCACTCGCGCTGGGAGGCGGCGCCGAGGGCGGAGGCCCGCATGTCGCAGATGATCAGTCCGCGGACGAGGTCGGGGCGTTTGGCGGCCAGCTGCCACGCGGTCAGTGCGCCCATCGCGTGGCCGATGAGGACGGTGGGGCCGAGGCCGAGCTGTTCGAGGGCGGCCTCGGCGTCGTCGACGTAGGCGTCGCGGGTGAAGGAGGCGTCCGAGGGTTTGTCGCTGCGGCCGTGGCCGCGCTGGTCGAGGGCGACCGCGCGGTAGCGCGCGGAGAGCCGGCGGGCGGTGGACGCCCAGTGGGAGGCGCGGCCCATCAGGCCGTGGAGTAACAGCACGCCGGGGGTGTTCTGCGCGGCCGCCGGTTCGGTGCCGGGCTTGGGCGGGTCGCCGAACTCCCAGGCGGCGAGTCGTACGCCGTCCGCTCCGGTCACGTCGATGCGTCGCGCCATGGTCCCGGCACCCCCCAAGCTCGCTGACTGCCCACTGCTGGTGTCCTGCGCCCTGCCCGTGTTGCCACTGCCCGCAGATTATCGAATGCGCATTCGAGGAAGCCTTCCTGTCCGGCAACACCCCTCGATCGAGTGACCTCCGTCGGGGATTGATCGCCGCGACCCAGGGGAGATCTTCAGCGGGAGGCGGACCGCTCGGGGAAACCGGTCCGAGGGGAATGACCCTGAGAGCTCGGGGCTCCGGGTCAGCACAGGGGAGGACAGGCCCCGGCGCCACGCGGCGCCGGGGCTCCTCACGTGGTCACGGCACATCCTCCCGCCCCTCCCCGGCCGGGGCGACATCGCTGCCGGACCGGCCAAGAATCCCTCAGGTCATATGCCTCACGCGACAGCCTTGCACGCGTTTCCGGCGTGCGCTGCCATTCGGCGTACTGGATCTCCGATTCGGCGCGTTCACACCGGCAGGCGTGAACCGTTCGCCCGGCGGTGGACGGGGGGCCGCCGGTGCGGGGCCTCCCCTCGCGACCGGCCGCTGCGCTCCGCCGTCAGGGCTTGGCCACAAACACGTGCGAGGCCACGTCCGCCTTCAGCTCGGCCGCCTCGCCGCTGCTGCCCACCAGCACCCCGCCCGCCGACTCCGTCACGCTCACCACCGAGCCGGGCTGCACGCCCGCCCGGCGCAGCGTGTACATCAGCTGCGCGTCGGTCTGGATCGGCTCGCCGATCCGGCGCACGACGACCGTCTTGCCTCCGGTGCCCGGGTCGAGGTCGGCCAGGGACACCATGCCCTCGTCGAGGAACGGGTCGGCGCCGTCCTGCTCGCCGAGCTCCTCGAGACCCGGGATCGGGTTGCCGTAGGGCGACTCGGTCGGGTGCCGCAGCAGCTCCAGCACGCGGCGCTCGACGGCCTCGCTCATCACGTGCTCCCAGCGGCAGGCCTCGGCGTGGACCTGCTCCCACTCCAGGCCGATCACGTCGACCAGGAGGCACTCCGCGAGCCGGTGCTTGCGCATCACGCGTGTGGCCAGCCGGCGGCCCTCCTCGGTGAGGTCGAGGTGGCGGTCGGGGGCGACGGACACCAGTCCGTCGCGCTCCATGCGCGCCACCGTCTGGCTGACCGTCGGCCCGCTCTGGTCGAGCCGCTCGGCGATCCGGGCGCGCATGGGGACCACACCTTCCTCCTCCAGCTCGAGGATGGTGCGGAGATACATCTCCGTGGTGTCGATCAGTCCGGACATACATGCCCCTTGATGAGATGTGCGTATTGGCTCTGCCGGAGGCTGGACTGCTCACCGGCCCGTGCGCTGGCCCAGAACTCAATTCTTACCCATCCGGCTGACAACCGGGCGGTGCTGTGGAAAGGAGCGGTGCCGGAGCCGGGGATCGGGGTGGCCGGGCGCCGTATTGACACGGCGATGGTCCAGACCGCACGGTGATCCGCGACACCCCGGCGCTCGCTCCGGGGCACGCTCCGGGGCGCGCTTCACCGCGCAGTGCTCCACCGTTCTCCACCGTCCTCCTCCGTCCACCTCCACCGTCCTCCGCGAAGGGATGCCGCATGAGCGACCGCACTCCGGCCGGTCAGTTCCTCGACGCCGCGATCGACCTGCTCCGGCGGATCCGCGACGAGGAGGGCGACGCCGTGGCGGCCGCGGGCACCATGCTCGCCGACACGGTCGCGGAGGGCGGCCGTCTCTTCGCCTACGGCGCCGGGCACTCCTCGCTGGCCGCGCAGGACCTCGTCTACCGCGCGGGCGGCCTCGCCCTGATGAATCTGCTCGCCGTGCCGGGTGCGGTGGGCGTCGACGTGCGGCCGGCCACGCTGGGGTCCGCGCTGGAGCGGGTCGACGGGCTGGCGAGCGTGGTGCTCGAGTCGTCGCCGCTGCGCGCGGGCGACGCGCTGCTGATCATCTCGCTCTCGGGGCGCAACGCGCTGCCCGTGGAGATGGCCATGAAGGCCCGTGAGATGGGCGTGCGGGTGATCGGCGTGACATCGGTGGCGTACGCGGCGCAGACGTCGTCCCGGCACGCGTCGGGGACGTTCCTGAAAGACCACTGCGATCTGGTGCTGGACTCCGGGATCGCGGTGGGGGACGCGGAGCTCACGCACGACAAGGTGCCGGCGCCGTTCGCTCCCGCGTCGACGGTGGTGACGTCGGCGTTGTTGCAGTCGGTGGTGGCGACGGCGGCGGTGGTGCTGGCGGAGCGGGGGATCGAGCCGCCGTTGCTGCGGTCGGGGAATGTGGACGGGGGGCACGCGTGGAACGCGCGGGTGTTCGAGGAGTACGCGGACCGGATCTTCTACGGCCACTGAGTTCTGGGGCCGCTGAGTCGTACGGCCATTGAGTTCGCCCCCGCCGCCCCTTCCCTTCCCGTCCCGTCCCCGGGGGCAAGCCCCCGGACCCCCTTTTCGGCCCTGAACGGGCCTCGTCCTCAAACTCCCCCAGAGGGGGCACCCCCAGACGGGCTGGAAGCGACCCCACGTCACCGATCCGGGCGCGTCAAGGACGCCAGGTCCAGGGCCGTGGCGATGTGGGCCGCCACGTCCTCCGCGTACGTCGCGTCGGAGCGTTCGAACGCGTGGCGGCCCGCGCCCCGGAGAAACGTCACGGCACCGAGCGTCCGCCCCCGGCTCCGCAGCACCGTGCACAGCGCGTGCACCGCGTCCGGCGGCCACTGGCGGGCCTGAGCCCACGCGCGGGCGTCCTCGGGGGACAGGGAACCCGCCCCGGCCCGCACCGACCCCGCCCGCTCCACGCACTGCACCGCGGGATGCCCCTCGCCGTAGCGCACCGGCAGTCCCGCCCGGCCGTCGATCCGGGTGGGGCCCGGCGCTCCGGACGGCGTCGCGGCGACCCGTACGAGGCGCACCGGGCCGGCGTCCTCCGTACCGTCGGCCACGCGGTCGATCAGCGCGTGGTCGGCGAACCCGGCGAGGGCGAAGTCGAGGTGGACCGTCGCCGCCTCCGCCGGATCCTCGCACTCCGCCGCCGCACGCGCCGCGCGGTGCAGCTGCTGCGCGCGGAACCGCAGCAGCGAGGCCTCCTGCTCGCCCTGCCGCGACTCGGTCACGTCCTGGAACAGCCACCCCACGCCGAGCGGCACCGGCTCCTCGGCGAGCGGCGACGCCAGCCGCACGAACCCGCTGCGCCAGCACCGCCGCTGTTCGCCCTCGGGCGTGCGCACGGTCACCCACAGCTCGGCCGGTGCCGGCGGGGCGCCCTCGGCGAGCACATGGGCCAGCGCGCTCTCCAGCTCCTCCACGCCCTGCGCCAGCAGCTCGCCCAGCGGCCGCCCGAGGACGGAGGTCCGCCCCGCGCCCAGCGCCCGCGCGGCGTGCGCGTTGACCACCGCGGGCCGCAGGTCGACGTCGACCAGGACGACGCCCCAGCTCGCGTCCTCCAGCAGGGCCTCGCTCAGCGCGATGGACCGCTCGAGGTCGATCTGCGTGTGCACCTCGCTGAACGCGCAGTACACCCCCGCGGGCTTGCCGTCGGGCCCGCGCACGGCCGCGGACTGCGTCCGCACCAGCACCCGGCCGCCGTCCTTCGTCAGCAGCGCGAACTCGTGCACCTGCCGGCCGGGGGCGTCCATGGCCGACATCAGCCGCGCCTCGACCTCCTCGGCGTCCGCGTGGCGCACGGCCCACCCGGCGAACCCGGGGCGGCCCACCGCCTCGGCCGCGGTCCAGCCGAGGATCCGCTCGGCCTCACGGTTCCAGTGCGTCACCACGCCGTCCGCGTCGAAGGCGCACAGCGCGGCGTCCATGCCGTCGAGGAGCGCGGCGAGGAGGTCGGAGCCGTCCGATCCCTCCCGCCCGGGCTCGGGCTCGTCCGGCCCCAGCTCGTCGGTGGTCCCACTACGCCGGGAAGCACTCACCTGGACCCCCTGCAGGCTGCGTCCGCACGTACGGCACGACGGGTTGTCTCACTTGCAATCATTCAACTTGAACGTGACTCAGCGCACATCGGCTTCTCTACAAGATTGAGAGAATTGTTGTACGAACGAGCCGTGCCACCCCGTTCACGAGGGAAAAGGCCCCCGCGGCCGCCCCGCCCTGGGGCGCCGCTCCGGGCAGAACATACCGCGCGACCTTGTCGGCGGAGGCGGTGCGCCCAGGGCGGTGCGCCCAGAGCGGTGCTCACAGGGCGGTGCTCACAGGGCGGCGCGCTCAGCCCTTGCTGACCGCCGTGAGGATCTCCGGCAGCCGGCGGGCCGTCCGCGGTGCGGCCAGGCGCAGTCCCAGCAGGGTCAGGGCGGCTCCGTAGACCGTGCCGACCGGCAGCAGCAGCCAGCGCAGCTCCCGCCCGTCCGCGTCGATGTTCAGCCAGATGGTCAGGGCGATGACCGGGACGCACAGCACCGCCGCCGCGACCATGCCGCCGAAGATCGAGATCCAGGCGAGCCCGACCTGGCCGGGAGCGACGTTCTTGTAGCCCTCCTGCGGGATGGAGTACGGGAAGCGGGCCGAGGTCCACGCGCCCGTGGCGAGCATCGCGCCGAGCAGCGCGAAGGACAGGCCGAGCGCCTCCGGCAGCCGGCCCCAGTCGCCGAGGATCGCCGCCGTCACCACGGTGACGAAGGCGGAGTACGGCAGCGTGATCAGCAGCAGGGTCAGCGCGCGGGCGCGCAGTTCGAGGTAGGCGTCGCGGGCCGAGGAGATGGTCATGGCGACCATCCAGAACGCGGAGGTGTCCTGCCCGAACTGGTTGTACATCATGATGCCGAGCATCCCGGCGGCGAAGCAGGCGAAGTACACCGAGCCGGTGCCCTGCCAGGCGTTGAACACCGGCACGATCAGCCCGATCGCCAGCGAGGTGACCCAGGCGGTCTTGGTCTTGGGGTCGCGCCAGATGTAGAGCAGGCTGCGCTGCACGGCCGTACCGGTGCGGCCCGCAGGGAGCAGCCGGGCGAGCCCGGTCGACGCCCTCTCGCGCACGGCCGCGTCGCCCGCCTGGAGGGTGGAGGCGTCCGGGGAGGTCATCAGCCGCGTCAACGCGCGTGACCACAGCGCCAGCAGCGCCACCAGGGCCGCCGCGCTCACCGCCAGCTGCGCCGCCGCGATCCCGTACGACCCCTCGCCCGCCGCGTGCACCGCGCCGAGCGCCGACGCCGGCGGGAACCAGCGCAGCACGTCGGCCGCCGGGGCGAGTTGCTCCAGGCCGGACGAACCCAGCCGCTGCGCGCCGAAGTTGACCACCTGCGCCCCGACGGCGATCACCAGTCCGCTGAGGACGGCGAGGTCGCGGCCCTTGCGGCTGGTCAGCAGCCGTACGTTCGCGGCGGCGACCGCCCGCGCGAGGGCCACGCACACCAGCAGCGCCAGCGGCGCGGCGAGCACGCCCACGGCGATCGCCGCCCCGCCGTGCGCGACGGCGGCCACCGAACCGGCGAGGAGGCAGAGCGTGAACAGCGGTCCGATGCCGACGAGTGAGGCGGCGAGCAGGGCCCGTACCAGGGGCCGGGGCCGCAGCGGCAGCATCACCAGCCGGGTCGGATCGAGGGTCTCGTCGCCGCCGGGGAAGAACAGCGGCATCACCGCCCAGCCCAGTGCCAGTACGGCCACGAGGAGCACCACCAGGGACTCGACGTGGTCGAAGCCGCGCAGCGCGATCAGCCCGATCAGCTGGAGCGCGGCGAACAGCAGGGCGGCGACGGCGGAGGCGATGTACGCCGCCTTGCGGCCGCCGGACTGGCGCAGGCCGTTGCGCAGCAGGGACAGCTTCAGCCGTACGAGGACGGGGGTGACCGCGGCCCCGCTCATCGGGCGCCGCCGCCCAGCCAGTCGAGGTCGGAGCCGGCGTCGCGGCTGTCGGCGCCGACGAGTTCGAGGAACGCCCGCTGGAGCGAGGGGGCGTCGCCGCGCACCTCGGCGAGGGGGCCGTGGGCGCGGATGCGGCCGGCGGCCATCACGGCCACCCAGTCGCACAGCGACTCGACGAGTTCCATGACGTGGGAGGAGAACACGACCGTGGCGCCGGAGGCGGTGTACCGCTCCAGCACGCCCCGGATGGTCTGCGCGGAGACCGGGTCGACGCCCTCGAACGGCTCGTCCAGGAAGAGGACTTCGGGGTTGTGCAGCAGCGCGGCGGCCAGACCGATCTTCTTGCGCATGCCGGTGGAGTAGTCGACGACGAGTTTGTGCTGGGCGCCGGCCAGGTCGAGGACGTCCAGCAGCTGGGTGGCCCGCCGGTCGACCTCGTCACCGGGCAGCCCCCGCAGCCGCCCGGTGTAGGCGAGCAGTTCGCGCCCCGACAGCCGCTCGAAGAGCCGCAGCCCTTCCGGCAGCACCCCGATCCGGGACTTGACCTCCACCGGGTCGCGCCACACGTCGTGTCCGGCGACCTCGACGGTGCCCTGATCCGGCCGCAGCAGCCCGGTCACCATGGACAGTGTGGTGGTCTTCCCCGCGCCGTTGGGCCCGACCAGCCCGATGAACCGCCCGGCGGGCAGTTCCAGGTCGATCCCGCCCACGGCGACCTGCTGTCCGAAGCGCTTCCAGAGCCCTCGTACCTGTACGGCCACGGTTCCCACCACGTCTCCCTCCACCGGCTGGAAGCCTAGGCCACGGCCACCGGCGGCCCCTCAGCGATCCCTGCCGCAGGCGTAGGCCAGCGGCGAGACCAGCTCCTCGGCGTCGGGCAGCCACCGGTTCACCGGAGTGGGCCGGCAGGCCCACTGCACGGCCCCGCGGCACCCGAACCGCGTGGGCGGGGCGGCCAGGTAGGCGCCCTCCCCGAGGACCGCCAGGTCCAGCGACGCCACCGTCCACCCCAGCTTGCGCACCAGGTCCGGGACCTTCGCCGCCGCGCCCGGCAGGACGAAGAACTCCATCCGCCGGTCCGGCGTGAGCGTCACCGGGCCCAGCGTCAGTTCCATCCGCTCCATCCGCGCGAGCGCCAGGAAACCGGCCGTCTCCGGTACCGAGATCGCGTCGAAGGTCCGCCCGGTGGGCAGCAGGATCGAGGCGGCCGGCTGCTTCTGCCACATCCGCCGGGCGACGGTGGCGCTGCCGGTCGCCTGGGTCGCCCAGTCCGGACGCGCCGGGTGCGCGCCGGGGGCGGGACACGCCGTGTCACCGCACGAGCAGCCGTGCACCCCGTCCACGACCTCCAGCCAGGTGCCCGGGAACACGTCCCAGTGCCGTTCCTCCGCGTAGCGAACGGCGGTGTCCAGCAGCGATTCCCCGCGCTGCTTCGGGATCTGTACGGCGTCGGCGCCCGCGATCGTCTCTTCCACGATGAACACAACTACGGCCGTCACCAGGGGTTACGCCCGCCCCCATGCGCGGGGGAGGAGCACCTCTTCCGTGCTCGGGGCGCATGGGTGCATCCATGGGGGCGCGCGGGAGGATCCACGTCCGCGCGTGGGTAGCCACGAAAGGGGTCGGCACCAGCCGTTACCCCGGCAATCCTCACATGCTTCGCATTGTCGGCACATCGGCGGGGCATTGATCTTCACGGCCGGTTTTCTCGCCGGGACGTGAGAAGTACGGCCGCGGAAGAACGTCAACCGGTGCGTGGGCAGGCACCGCAGCCTCAGGGGGTACGCCATGGCCGCAAGGCCTCTCGTCGCGCGGCAGCCGAACGAACGGCTGCAGGCGCTCATCCAGGAAGCCGGATGCTCCAACGCCGGTCTGGCCCGCAGGGTCAACATGTGCGGCGCCGAGCACGGCCTCGATCTGCGCTACGACAAGACGTCGGTGGCGCGCTGGCTGCGCGGACAGCAGCCGCGGGGGCGGGCACCGGCGATCATCGCGGAGGCCCTGGGCCGCAAGCTGGGCCGGACGGTCACGATCGACGAGATCGGCATGGCCAACGGCAAGAACCTCGCCTCGGGGGTCGGTCTCCAGTTCTCGCCGACGGTACTGGGGGCCATCGAGCAGGTCTGCGAGCTGTGGCGCAGCGACGTGGGCCGGCGGGACTTCCTGTCCGGCTCCTCCGTGGCGGCGTCCGCGCTGGTGGAGCCGAGCCGCGACTGGCTGATCTCCGGCCCGGACGGGCAGGTGGCGCGCTCCGCGGGGCCGCGCGTGGGCCAGTCCGACGTCGCGGCCGTACGGTCGATGACCCAGGCGCTGGTCGACCTGGACCACCAGTACGGCAGCGGGCATGTGCGCCCGGTCGTCGTGCACTACCTCAACAGCGTGGTCTCGGGGATGCTGGCGGGCTCCTACCGGGAGGCCGTGGGCCGGGATCTGTTCGCCGCGGTCGCGCGGCTGACCGAACTCGCCGGGTACATGGCCGTCGACACCGGGCAGCCGGGCCTCGCCCAGCGCTACTACATCCAGGCGCTGCGGCTGGCGCAGGCGGCCGGCGACCGCGGCTACGGCGGGTACGTGCTGGCGGCCTCCATGAGCCACCTGGCCGCGCAGCTCGGAAACCCGCGCGAGATCGCGCAGTTGGCGCGTGCGGCGCAGGAGGGCGCGCGGGGGCGGGTGACGCCCCGCGCGGAGGCGATGTTCCTCGCGGCGGAGGCGCGCGGGCACGCGCTGATGGGCGACGCGCACGCCGCGCAGGGCGCGGCGGGGCGGGCCGTGAGCGCCATGGAGGCCGCCGACGCGGACTCCGGCGACGACCCGGTGTGGATCGCGCACTTCGACGAGGCCTATCTGGCCGACGAGTTGGCGCACTGTCACCGGGATCTCGGGCAGGCCGGGGCCGCCGCGCGGTGCGCCCGCCAGTCCCTGGAGGGTCATCCCGAGGCGCGGGCCCGGCGGCGGGCGATCGGCTATGTGCTGTTGGCCACGGCCCAGGTGCAGCAGCGGGAGATCGAACAGGCCTGCAGCACGGGCCTGAAGGCGGCCGGGCTGCTCCACGGGCTGCGCTCCAACCGCGGCGCCGAGTACCTGGAGGACCTCCAGCAGCGCCTGGAGCCCTACCGGGAGGAGCCGGTGGTACGGGAGTTCGGGGCGCGCATGGAGCTCCAGGCGGCGGCCTGACGCCGGTGCCCGCGCGGGGCGGCGTGCAGGAGGTGAACGTAATCAGCGTGCGGTGACCCGGTTTTGTTACCGCGCTCACAGGGCAGGAGGTCTTGTTCTGTGCTGCGTGGCACCGGGCTCCGGGGACCCGGTAGCGTGAACCGACGATTCACAAGGTCCCCCATTGGTAGGAGTCCCGGTGACGCAGAGTGGACAGGGCGAGGAGCCCTCGGCGCGCGAAGCGCGCGAAGGCATCGTGCTGCCCTCCGACGGTGGTGAGCCCCTGCTGCCGGGCATGACGGTCGCACCGGTCCCACGGGGTGGTGGCGCGGGGGGCGGGCCCTCCGACGGCCACTTCCCGGCCTCGGCCCCGCCCGGCGGCCAGACCTGGGGCACGCCGTGGGGTCCCGACCAGCGGAACGCGGGGCCGCAGCAGGCCCAGGAGTGGCCGGCCGCGCCCGACGGCGGCCAGTGGGGCACGCCCGAGGGGTCCTCCTGGGGCGACGGCAACGCTCCCCGGAGCGGCGCCCAGGGCCCCGGCCCGCTGCCCCCCGAGAACGCCCCGGCCCCGTCCCGGCCCGACCCGGGCTACGGCACCCACCCGGGCACGAACCCCTCGTCGGCCGGGCACGGTGCGGGCGGTGCCTACGGTGCCGATGCGTCGTCCGCCGGACACGGCGCGGGCGGTGCGTACGGTGCCGATGCGTCGTCGGCCGGGCACGGTGCGGGCGGCTCGTACGGCCCCGGTCCCTCGTCGGCCGGGCAGGGTTCCGGCGGCTCGTACGGCGCGGACGCGTCGGCCGGGCACGGCGGGCACCCCCCGTACGGCTCCGGCGCCGGTTACGGCGACCGGACCGGCGGGCACGGCGCGTCCGCCCCCCTGCCACCGGCCGGCGCCGACCCCTCCGGGCACGGCCCGCACGGCGCCGGATACGGCGCTCCCGCCCCGCAGGCGTACGGCTCCCCGGCCGGAGTCGCGCCCGACGGGTCGGAAGGGGCCACCCAGTTCCTGCCGCCGGTGCCCGCGGGCGGCGCCGACGAGGCGGCGACGCAGTACATACCCCCGGTGGGCCCGGGCGCGCTGCCGCCCGAGATGCCCGCCGCACACGACCCCGAGACCACCCGGTACCTGGGCGCGCAGCCGCAGGGCACCCCCGCCGCCGGCAACCCGGACGCCGAGGCCACCCAGTACATCGCCCCCGTCACCGACCAGCCGCCCGGGCAGCCCTACGGCGCCCCGCAGCCCGGCGCGGGCGACCGGCAGCCCCCCGCCGAGTTCGACAGCCTCTTCCGCAGTGACAACGGCCCGGCCGGATCCACCCAGCAGCTCCCCCGCGTCGAGTACGGCGGGCCCGGCCCCGCCGCCCCCGCCGCGCACCCGGCCGGACCGGCCGGCGGCGGACGCGGCCAACGCGGCGGCCGCTCCGGCAGCCGCGTACCGGCCATCGCGGCGGTCGGCATCGGCATCGCCGTCCTCGGCGTCGGCGCGGGCGCCTGGCTGGGCAGCGGGGACGGCGGTGGCGACGACGACAGCGGCAAGCGCACCGTGTCGGCCACCGCGCCCGCGAGCGAGGAGGCGTCCCCGTCGCCGTCCGTGGACCCCGCCCGTCAGCAGGCCGTGGAGCTGGACAAGCTGCTGGCCGACAGCGGCGACAGCCGCACCTCCGTGATCAACGCGGTGGCCGATGTGAAGGCCTGCCGCGACCTCGGCACCGCCGCCAAGGACCTGCGGGCCGCGGCCGGGCAGCGCAGCCAGCTGGTGACCGACCTCTCCGCCCTGTCCGTGGACAAGCTGCCGGAGCACCAGGCCCTGACCACCGCGCTCACCAAGGCGTGGCAGGCGTCCGCCTCGGCCGACAACCACTACGCGGCCTGGGCGGACCAGGTGGCCGGTTCCAAGGGCAAGTTCTGCAAGAAGGGCCAGGCCCGCGCCACCAAGCAGACCCGGGCGGGCAACCGGGCCAGCGGCACCGCGACCACGGAGAAGGGCAAGGCGGCCAAGCTGTGGAACACGATCGCCAAGCAGTACGGCCTGACCGAACGGCAGCCCACCCAGCTCTGACCGGCCGGCGCTCAACGGCGGCGGGTCACAGGTCCGCCTCGCGCAGGGTCGCCGTCACATCGGTGGCGCCCTTTCGGGCCGCGACCAGCCGGCCCTTCTCGACCACCTGAAGGGTCACGTGCGCGTTGACCAGCCGGGGGAAGCCGACGGCGGCGAGCTCGTCCTGGAACTTCCACCGCAAGGTGGGCGTGAGCCCGCCCGTGTCGGCCTTCAGCCCGCCGTCCAGCGCCCCGCTCACCGTGTCGGCGGTCACCGCGCCGTCCCCGAGCGACTCGACGGCCTGCCGGAACACGGTGTAGGCGATCCACGTGGTCTGCACCCCGGCGTCCGCCGGGTCGATCCGGTTGTCGCCGAAGGCCTCCTCTGTGATCACCTTCTTCATCCCGTCCCAGCGGGGGTCGCTCGCCGCCGGGTACCAGCCGGTGACGTACGACCCCTCGTACGGCCCCGACGCCCCGCCGGACGCGTCGATCACCGACTGGTCGACGCTGCCCAGCACCGTCGCCGTACGCACGTCGGGGTGGCCGGCGCGGACCCGCCGGAAGGAGTCCATGAAGGTGCCCGTGCGGTCGCCGAGCGCGGGCACGACACAGCCCCGCTCCCCGGGAACGGCGGTGGCCCGCCGCAGGGCCTGCTCCGCGTGACGCTGGTAGGAGGTGGCGGTCTCCGGGGCGCGCTGGTCGCCGGTGGGCCGGTGCCCGCCCGCCTTCAGGCCCGAGTCGAGCAGCGGGGGCAGCTGGTCGCCCGCGATGCTGTCGGGCCGGATCAGGGTGACCGGACCGCACAGGCCGGCGAGGGTGCGGCCGAGGCCGGCCAGCAGCGCCGGCTGCCCGCCGTTGACGGGGTAGGACAGGGGGCTGGTGAACTCGTCGTTGGTGATGCCGTAGCCGCCGAGGTACGGGATGCCGGCGCCCTCCAGGGTGGGCAGGAAGGCGTCGGTGTGCTGGCTGTAGGAGCCGACGACCGCGACGGCCCGCTCCTCGACCGCGCGCCGGGCGCACCGCGAGACGGCCGCGGTGTCGTTCCTCTCGTTGCAGGTCAGCACGTTCAGCCGGCGCCCGTTGATGCCGCCCCGGGCGTTGATCCAGCGGCCGTACGCCTCGGCGAAGGCGGGCATCCCCGGCTTGTTGGTGGCGTCGCTGCCCTCGGGCGCCCAGGTCATCACGGTGACGGTGTCGTCCCCGGAGCCGCCCGCGACACCGGGGACGACACCGCACCCGGCGGTGAGCACCGCGCACGCCGCCAGGGCGCCGGCCCGGACGGAACGGGGGAGGAGGCGGGAGAAACGGGTCCTTCGGGTCTGTCGCCTGCCGGTCATGAAACCGCACGATTCCCCCGTACGGCCAACCTTGGAGTGACTCGCGGTCAACGGATGGTGACGGAGGGGTGAATTGCGGGGGCCCCTGTGACCGGTGTGGCACCGAAACGTACGATCGACGACCGTGCAAGGTTCGGAGAACTCTTCCCGTCGCGGCCGTCGCTCCTTCACCATGGGCGGCATGCCACTCAACGACATGCCGTGGTGGCGCTGGCGCAGCAATGTGCGCTCCGCGCTGCACATGCTCTCCGACCCGGTCTTCCAGCGGGACGTCTGGCTGGCCGGTGTGCCCGGCTACGGGGACGTCACCGACGCCGTCTACCGGCTGGTCGAGGACACCTGGCTGGACAACTGGTCCGCCGAGAAGTACGTCGGCACGATCTTCCGCGACTCGCAGGAGGCGGCGCTCGTCGACACCGCGGTGCTGCGCGTGCTGCGGATCATGCACCAGGTCGGGCCGGACGCGCCGGTGACCGCCTACCTCGACAACGAGGGTTGGCCGGAGGCGGTGCGGGCCGCGCGGGACGCCCATGTGCGGATGGCGGCCAGCGACGGGGAGGACCCCGACGCCCCGCCGAGCACCCTCGAGGTGCTGCAGATCCTGACACGGTCCGCGTAGCGGAACGACGGCGCCGGGCGCGAGGCGCGTGTGGGACCCTTTTGTGCATGAGTGAGCAGTCCACCCGAGCCGCGGCCCCCGCCGACCAGTACGTTCTCACCCTGTCCTGCCCCGACAAGCAGGGCATCGTGCACGCCGTGTCGAGCTATCTGTTCATGACCGGCTGCAACATCGAGGACAGCCAGCAGTTCGGTGACCACGACACGGGGCTGTTCTTCATGCGCGTCCACTTCTCCGCGGACGCCCCGGTGACGGTGGAGAAGCTGCGGGCGAGCTTCGCGGCGATCGGTGACTCCTTCCAGATGGACTGGCAGATCAACCGGGCCGACGAGAGGATGCGCATCCTGCTCATGGTCAGCCGGTTCGGGCACTGTCTGAACGACCTGCTGTTCCGCGCGCGGACCGGGGCGCTGCCCGTGGAGATCGCCGGAGTGGTGTCCAATCACACGGATTTCGCCGAGCTGGTGGCTTCGTACAACATTCCTTTCCACCACATCCCGGTGACGAAGGACACCAAGTCGGAGGCGGAGGCGCGGCTGCTGGAGATCGTGCGCGAGGAGGACGTCGAACTCGTCGTCCTCGCCCGCTACATGCAGGTCCTCTCCGACGACCTGTGCAAGCAGCTCTCCGGGCGGATCATCAACATCCACCACTCCTTCCTGCCGAGCTTCAAGGGCGCGAAGCCGTACCACCAGGCGCACATGCGGGGCGTGAAGCTCATCGGCGCGACCGCGCACTATGTCACCGCCGACCTCGACGAGGGCCCGATCATCGAGCAGGAGGTCGAGCGGGTGAGCCACGACGTGACGCCCGAGGGGCTGGTGGGGATCGGACGGGACGTGGAGTGCCAGGCGCTGGCGCGGGCGGTGAAGTGGCACGCGGAGCGGAGGATCCTGCTCAACGGCCGCCGGACGGTGGTTTTCGCCTGAGAGCTCGGGGGTTGCCGTTTCGTCGGCGGCTGCGGGCAGTCGGTGGCTGATCGCGCAGTTCCCCGCGCCCCTTTCACGTGGGTTCACCGGACCCACGTGAAAGGGGCGCGGGGCTGTATCGATAGGCGGCTCCGCCGCGTGGGCGCGAACGGCCCCCACCGGCCCGCAGTCGCCGACGAGTCCGCAACCAGCCCCTACATCCGGCTCATGCTCGCCGCCGCAAGCAGCACGTCCCTGATCGCGGCGCGGTCACCGACCTGCCCCGCCGCCGCCTCGCGCGGAGCGACGTGCCCGGCCGCCAGTCTGCAGAACTCCGCCCCGTCCAGCGCGACATGCGCCACCTCGTGCTCGGCGGAGCCCTTCGCCGCGGGGGAGTCCAGCGGGATCAGCCACTCCCCGCCCCCGGACCCCTCGATCTCCAGCCGCAGGCTGCGCCCGGGCTCCCCGGCGGCGACCAGACGGCGCTCCACGGGGGAGGCCAGCCCGTGCAGCCGGCGGTGTTCCAGGACCCGGGGGAGCATCCGTGCGGCCAGGTCGACCATGCGGTGCAGATTGCGCCCGGAGGGCGGGTCGTAGGGGTAGTCCACCGCCTCGGCGATGTCCTCCGCGTGCACCCAGCACTCGAAGGCGCGGTCCAGCATCGCGTCGTGCAGCGGCAGTTCGAAGTCGCCGTACGGCACGGTCATCCGCCCGGTGCCGCTGCCCGTGAACGACACCGTCCGTACCAGGGCGTGGCTCTGCTCGCGCCAGGGCGCGCGGACGGCGCGGGTGGGCGGGAAGTGGGCGGCCCGCCAGTAGGCCTCGGTCCGCTCCGACGGGGTGGGCCGGGCGGGTGCGACGTCGCCGAGCGGGTCGTCCAGGCCGAGGGCGACGGCGACCAGCCCGTCGACGGACAGCAGGTGGGCGATCACCCCGGCGACGGTGGTGCGGCGGCTGCTCGCCTCGTCGCCCTCGTACCAGCGCAGCCGCACCGGCGCGTGCCACTCGGAGTCGCCGAAGTCCTGGAGCAGCGCGTCCAGGCGCGCGGTCTCGGTGTCGTAGGCGGTGGCCCACTCCGGTACGGGGATGCGCGGCGGGCGGCGTTCCAGACAGGAGTCGAGGACGCGGGTGCGCAGGCCGGGGTCCAGGTCGAGGCTCTCGGGCCGGTGCAGCAGGCCGACGGCCTCGCGCAGCCGCAGCGCCTCGTCCGCGCAGGGTCCGCAGTCGCCCAGGTGCTCCTCGACGGCCTCCGCCTCCGCGGGTGCGCACGCGGCCAGCGCCCAGGCGCCCAGCAGTGACTTCAGGACGTGGTGCTCCAGCACGAGTGGCGTACCGTCCGGCCCGTTTGCCGGGCGCGTGCCGACGGCGGTCGGCGCCTGCCGCTGGCCGGCCTGTGTGTCGTACGGCGCGGGGCGGTGCTCGTCGGTCACGCGGCACCCCCGATTCCGGGCGGGGCGCCCGGGGCCTCGGTGTCGTGGGCGGTGGCGAGCAGTTGCAGGCCGAGGCGGAGCCGGCGGCGTGCCTCGTCGTCGGTGACGCCGAGGTCGACGGCGGTCTGGCGGTAGTCCCGGCGCTGGAAGTAGGCCAGCTCCAGGGCGGCCCGCAGGGGCGCCGGCATGGACTGGACGATGTAGTCGGCGCGGGCCGCCACCGAGGCGTGCCGCACCTTGCGCTCCAGGTCCTCCGGGGTGCCGGGGCCGCCCCGGGCGAGCGCGGCGGTCTCGGTGGTGCGCAGCCGCTGCACGGCCATCCGGTTGGTCAGCGCGGCGAGCCAGCTGCGCAGCGGCCCCTGCTTGGGGTCGTAGGAGTCCGGGTGCTCCCAGACGTGGGCGAAGACGTCGCGGGTGAGGGTGTCGGCCGCGTGTTCGTCTCCGACGACGCGGTGGGCGAGGCCGTGGACGAGGGAGGCGAACCGGTCGTAGAGCTCGCCGAGCGCCGCCGCCTCCCCGCGCGCCAGCCGTTGCTGCATCTTGCGGTCCCAGCGGGGCGGTAGCTCCCTGTGCGGCATGCGGCCCCTCACCCCCTGTTCTCCCCCGGAACCCCGGGCCGGTCGGTGCGCGGGGTCGGTGTGTGGCCGGTGACCCCATGAATGTAATCGGCATGAACGAGGGTGCACGCCCCTTTATGGCAATGTGCGCCCCCGACGGAGCCGCAGGTGGTAAGGGGACGCACCGGCATGTCGGACGCTGTTCGAGCCACGCCTACCCCTCCCCACACTGATCGGAACCGATCGAATCGGATCGAAGACGACTGAAACAAGCCCTTTCCGTTCGGAAATCGTTTCCCGGGATGTGTTTCGGGGAACGGGCGGTGGGCAGCCGCGCTGCAAGGAAGCGTAGGTACTGCTTCCGTTTCGGCGAGCGAGGGGCGTGGTGGTGAGTTTCAAAGTGACCGATCGAGAGCACGGCGAATGGGCCGTGCTCCGGGTGTCGGGCGAGCTGGACCTGGTGACGTCCCCGGTGCTGCGCCAGCGGGTGCACGACGTGGTGGCCGAGGGCCGGCACAGCCTCGTCCTCGATCTCTCCGAGGTGTGGTTCTGCGACTCCAGCGGGGTGGGCGTGCTCATAGCCTCCCGCCGGCTGCTGCGCTCCTGCCAGGGCAGCCTGCGCCTGATCCTCCCCGCGCGGGGGGCCGCCGACGGCAGCCACGTCAACAAGGTGCTCGGCGCCCTCGGTGTGCGCCGCCTCTTCGAGATCCACCCGGACGTCGCCTCCGCGGTCGACGAGGACTCCCGTCCGCTGTCGGCCTGATCCCCCCGGCCGGCCCGCGCGCCCGGGGACCGCTCACACGTGTCACACGGTTGTCCCGTTATTCCCCCGGTCTTGGTCCAGGCGCCGATTTCCCGCTCCCCGGCGGGCCTTCACCACGTACGCTCCCTGCGAGACGACCCCACTGACCTAAGGCGGCCGGAAAGAGACATGGTCACCAGCGAGTACGAGCGCAGGATCGCGGCGCGGTTCGCCGTCTTCGACCAGGACGGCAACGGCTACATCGACCGCGAGGACTTCAGCCAGGCGGCCAAGGCGCTGCTGGCCGAGTTCGGCACCGCCGCCCGCTCCGACCGGGGCCAGGCCCTGTACATCGGCGCCGAGGCGTTCTGGCAGGGCATGGCGGGCATCGCGGACCGGGACGGCGACCAGCGCATCACGCGCGAGGAGTTCGTGGGCGGCGCGGTCAAGCGGCTGCGGGACAACCCGGACCGGTTCGCCGAGATCGCCCGTCCCTTCCTGCACGCGGCGCTCGCCGTCGCCGACACCACC
This sequence comes from Streptomyces speibonae, assembly GCF_984686075.1. Classification (NCBI taxonomy): domain Bacteria; kingdom Bacillati; phylum Actinomycetota; class Actinomycetes; order Kitasatosporales; family Streptomycetaceae; genus Streptomyces; species Streptomyces speibonae. The sequence goes on from NZ_OZ480260.1 coordinate 4,643,859, forward strand.
GGTGACGGAGCGGTCGGCGTGGAGAACACCGCGCGCGTGCTCGAGGTGCTCGGCGTCGCCGACGACCTCGCCGCGACGGCCGCCGCCTCACTGGACGCCGACGGTGACGGAAGGATCGGCGAGGAGGAGGTCGTCCGCGCCTTCGCCCGCTACTTCACCGTCCCCGAGTGACGCGCCCCGCGCGGATGTCGCGGATTGTGGCGTTCCCGTGATCACGCAGCGTTGAGAGGGACTTTGTGTCCTTCGCGTGACTCGTCACGGCCCGGAGTCGGACGTCCGCTCCGGTACTTTGTGGGGGATGCGAGTCGCGGTGAGCACGCAACGCGCCGGAGCCGCCCCCGAGGCGGCTCCGTTCCCGCTGGTGTCCGCGGTTGCCCGCAGGTCGCCCGGGCCGTTCGCCGGCGTCCGTCCGGCCCCCCGCCGCGAGCGTCGCACAGTATGCCGCACGGGTACTCCTTCGCGCTGGAATATGCCTGAAGCGCTTGTTGACGTGACGGAACGTCAACCATGCTGTCCCATAAGGGAATCACGTTCCGTGACTCCTGTCCGGGCCATTGTTCTGGCCATGCAGAAAATGGCTACGATCGTGGCTCTCGTGAGGCGCGAGACCAAGTGTCCGCCGGTTCGGATGGTGTGAGCGGTGCAGGTGCTTCAAGTGCAGTTGGAGATCCGGCCCGACCCCGCTGAGGTGGGACGGGCCCGGCGGTGGGCACGCTCACGGCTGGCCGGGTCCGGCATAGGGGCCGACGAGCCCCTGGCCGAGACGCTGATCCTGCTCGTCTCGGAGCTCGTCACCAACGCCGTGGTGCACACCGGCTGTCCCGCCGTGCTGCGCCTGTGCCTGCCGGGCGTGGAGGCGGCCGAGGAGGCCGTCGTCCGCCTGGAGGTGGCCGACCGCAGCGGCCGGGCGCCGGTGCCGCGCTGTGTGGACGGCGAGGCGACCGGCGGGCGGGGGCTCGCCCTGGTGGACGGACTGGCCGACCGCTGGGGTTGGAGCCCGGAGGGCCCCGGCAAGCGCATCTGGTGCGAACTGGACCGCTGTGCGGGGGGATCCGAGGCCGCGCCGGCCCGCGGCGGGGGAGTCACGGCGTACGACGGGCTGGCCTACGAGGCGGTCTGAGTACGCGCGGTGTACGGGTGCACGGGGCACGGTACGGATGCACGGGGCACCGGTCGCGCGGGGTGACGGGTGAGCCGGTGCGCCGGGCGTGCTTCCGTGCGCGGTCCCCGCAAACGGGGCGTATGCCGCATCCGTCCCTTTCTCCCCCGTATTGGTGTTGACGCGCCGTGACCGGTTGATCACGCTGTTCGTCAGCGATTCGCCGCGAGGGGACGGCGAGGGTCCGACGACGGGGGCCCTCGGCGAGTGTGGGTCGTGATTCGGCGTCGGTTCCCCCAGGGCCGAGGGGAACCCCAGCGGGAGCACCGGAGCCGAAGAGCGGTGCGGCGCTGCCGTGCTCGGGGCGGACAGCGCCGCACCGCCGTCGACGGCCGGGCGCCGGCGGTTGTCCACAGGGTGTGGACAGTTGTGCGCTCAGCCTCCCGCGACGGACGCGGGCTGGCCCTCGGGGAGTATCCGAACGGAAATTAGCGGTAGCGGCTGACCCGGTGCTGCGTCACCGCGCGGGTTCCGTTGTCGCCGTGCGCAGGCCTGGGAGTTCGCCGGCCTGGAGGGCGGCGAAGTCGGCGTGGGCCTGCTCGACGGCTTCGGGGTACGTCTCGCGTTTGGCGTGCTCGGCGAGCGCCCGGTAGATGCTGGCGACTGAGGGGTTCTGTCCCTTGCGTTTGCCGGTGGGGATGATCAAGTCGGGCTGGATCTGCTCGACGGACTCGCCGTCGGCGCGGCGCCGCAGCACAGTGTGGAGCATGTCGTCGGTGATGACCGGGGGCCGGCCGCCGTGCTTGCCCTTGCGGGACGCGGTGTCGAGCCCCTCCAGCGTGGATTCGCGGATGTTCTCCCGCTCGGTCTCCGCCATCGCGGCGAAGAACGCGAACAGCAGTTTCCCTGGCCCGGTGGGGTCGTAGATGCCGGTCAGGGGCCCGGAGAGCATCTCCAGGACCAGGCCGTGCGCGGTGAGGTGGTCCGCCAGGGCGGTGAGTTCGGCGGCATCGCGGCCGAGTCGCTTCATCTCGTACACGGTGAAGATGACTCGGCAGTGCGGGGCGTGCGCCTTGACCTCCCGTGCTGTCCTCAGCGCCTCCTCGAACCGGGGACGGACCCGTACCCGAGTGCTGATCTTTTCGCTGAAGATCTTGTCCCTCGGGATGCCGTGCTTGCTGAGCGCGTCGAGTTGGGAGGCGAGTTCCTGCCCGAGAGTCGAGCAGCGGGCGTAGCCGATGCGGATGTCCGCGCTCGGCAGGTCCGGGTCGATCGGCGCCGGCGGCGGGGTGCCAGGCCGCCACGGTCGGCCCGGTCCGCGGTCGGCGGGGGTCGGCATCCGCAGCGCCTTCTTCAGCCGGGGCACCATCGTGAAGCGGCGGGTGTGGTACGCGGAGGCGACCGCGCCGCCGCGCGAGCGGCAGGGCGAGCCAGGCTGAGCGTCACACTTCGGACAGGCTGAGCTTCCCCCGTTGTGCGGGAGGTGCTGACTAGCTGGTCAGGAGGGGTTGGCGGGGTTTCAGGTTCACTGGTTCGGCCGCTGCCTGATCGGCGTAGTGCTTTTCCTCGAACTCGATGGGACTGAGGTAACCGAGTCGTTTCTGGATGCGGCGGGGGTTGTAGAACCCGTCGAGGTACTCGAAGAGCGCGAGGTTCGCCTCGGCCCGGGTGGTGAATACCCGGCCGCGGATGCACTCGGTCTTCACCAGCATCCACAGGTTCTCCGCCAGGGCATTGTCGAACGAGTCCCCGACCGACCCCATGGATGCCTCAACTCCCGCCCGGAGTAAGCGAGTGGTGAGTTTGATGGACGTGTACTGGCAGCCGTGGTCCGCATGATGAATGAGCGTGCCGGGTTCGACCTCGCGGGACGCGAGGGCGTACTCCAGCGTGGTGAGGACCAGGTCCGCGTCGGCGCGGGCGGAGGTCTCCCAGGCCACCACCCGGCGGGAGAAGGCGTCCCGGATCGCCGACAGCCACAGCGGCCCTTCCAGTGTGGGGATCATGGTGAGGTCGGTGACCCACAGCCGGTTCGGCTCGCTCGCGGTGAAGTCGCGCTGCACCAGGTCCGGGGCGAGGGCGGCGTCCGGATCGCGGCGGGTGAACCCCTTGCCGGGACGGCGTGGGCTGATGCCGGCCAGATCGGCCTCGCGCATCAGCCGCTCGACGCGTTTGCGGCCGATGCGTACGCCTCCGCGTGCGAGGACGGCATGCACGCGTGGGGATCCGTAGATCCCGCCGGAGTCGGCGTGGACCTTGCGGATCTTCTCGGTCAGTTCTGCGTCCTGGCGTTTGCGCTCGCACGGCTCCTTCTGCGCGCGGCGCCAGCGGTAGTAGGTGGACGAGGGGATGGAGAGTTCCCGGATGACGGGCTCGACACCGAGGTCACTGTGTTCGTCGACGAACGTCAGTACCTGCGCCGGGTCGTGTCGAGTTCCTGGGCGAAAAAAGCCGAGGCAGCTTTCAGGATCTCGTTCGACCGCTTGAGCTGGGCGTTCTCCTTACGCAGCGCCGTCAGCTCTTCCCGCTCGGCAGTGGTGAGCAGGTCGCCCCGCTCACCGGCATCGGCCTCGGCCTGCCGGATCCAGCCCCGCAGGGCCTCGTGGTGCACGCCGAGCTCCTCGGCCAGACGGCGGATCACCGGCTTCGGCTCGGAAGCGCGGTACATCCGCACCGCACGCTCACGCAACTCCAGCGGGTATTTCCTCGGTGCGGGCATCGTATGGGCTCCTCTCATGAGACCCATCCGACCCTCTGTCACCATCCGCCGCATCTCGGGGGAACCTCATTGTCCACGATTACCTCGCGTACGGTCCAGCCACGGGATTCGGCGTACACCCGGCACTCGTCCTCCTGTCGCTGAACGCCCAACTCGTCGCCGTGCTGATCGAGGCTGAGTCGTACGTAGATGGTGACGTCCACCTGTCTTGCCCCCCTTGTTCCTGCTTACCTTGCCATGTGCCCCAAAGCCCTACCACGAATTCGGCTGGTCGCGCGGGACCATCGGCGCGGCGGTCTCCGTGAACCTCGCGCTGTACGGGCTCACCGCGCCCTTCGCGGCGGCGCTGATGGACCGCTACGGCATCCGCCGGGTGGTCGCGGCCGCCCTCACCGTGATCGCGCTCGGCTCGGGGCTGACGGTGTGGATGACGGCGGCCTGGCAGCTGATGCTGTGCTGGGGACTGCTGGTCGGCCTCGGCTCCGGCTCGATGGCGCTGGCCTTCGCCGCGACCGTCACCAACCGCTGGTTCACCGAACGCCGGGGCCTGGTCACCGGCATCCTCACCGCCGCGTCCGCCTCCGGGCAGCTGATCTTCCTGCCCGTGCTGTCCTGGATCGTCGACCGGTACGCGTGGCGGCCCGCGGCCGTCACCGTGGCCCTCGCCGCCCTCGCGGTGGTCCCCTTCGTCTGGCTGCTGCTGCACGACCACCCGGCCGACGTGGGCCAGAAGCCGTACGGGGCGAAGGAGTTCGTGCCCAAGCCCGCGCCCGTGCCGGGGGCCGCCCGGCGGGCGGTGAACGTGCTGTTCTCGGCGGTGCGGACCGGGCCCTTCTGGCTGCTCGCCGGCACCTTCGCGATCTGCGGGGCCTCGACGAACGGCCTGATCCAGACCCACTTCGTGCCGGCCTCCCACGACCACGGCATGCCGATCACCACCGCGGCGTCGCTGCTGGCCGTCATCGGGGTCTTCGACGTCGTCGGAACGGTGGCCTCGGGGTGGTTCACCGACCGGTTCGACTCACGGCGGCTGCTGGCCGTGTACTACGCGCTGCGCGGCGTCTCGCTGCTGTTCCTGCCGCTGCTGCTGGGACCGGGCGTGCACCCGCCGATGCTCTTCTTCATCGGGTCTCTCCTTCGTGGATACCCCGGCCTTCAGGCCGGGGAGGAAATGAAGCTTCTGCGGAGCAGGGCAGGGAAAGCCGGTTCGCCGCCAGGGCGGACCGGCGTCCACCTTGGGCTACCGTTACTCCGTCACAAACTGATGCAGTATCATGTGAGTTGTGAAGGCCACTCACGAGAAGCGGGCGTTCAAGTACCGCTTCTATCCGACCGATGCGCAGGCAGCCGAGCTGTCGCGTACGTTCGGCTGCGTGCGGAAGGTCTACAACCTGGCTCTCGCGGCGCGCACGGAAGCGTGGACGCGTCAGGAGCGGGTGAACTACAACCAGACGTCGGCCATGCTGACGGCCTGGAAGAAGACCGAGGAACTCGCGTACCTCAACGACGTCTCCTCCGTTCCGCTCCAACAGGCTCTGAGGCACCTCCAGCTGGCGTTCACGAACTTCTTCGGCAAGCGGGCCAAGTACCCGCGGTTCAAGTCACGGAAGAAGTCGCGGAAGTCGGCGGAGTACACCACCAGCGCGTTCCGGTTCCGGGACGGCAGGCTGACGCTGGCGAAGATGGCGGAGCCGCTGGACATCGTGTGGTCCCGTCCGCTCCCCGAGGGCGCGTCGCCGTCCACGGTGACGGTGTCCCAGGACGCGGCCGGGCGCTGGTACGTGTCCCTGCTGTGCGAGGACCCGTCCGTCCAGCCACTCCCCGCCACCAGCGCGGCCGTCGGTATCGACGCCGGGCTCGACCACCTGCTGACCCTGTCCACCGGGGAGAAGATCGCCAACCCCCGGCATGAGCGGCGTGACCGCGCCCGCCTCGCCAGGGCCCAGCGGCAGCTCGCCCGCAAGGCCAAGGGCGACGGAGCGAACCGGGCCAAGGCCCGCCGGAAGGTCGCCAGGGTCTACGCCCGTATCGCCGACCGCAGGCGTGACCACCTGCACAAGCTCACCACTCGGCTCGTCCGTGAAAACCAAACGGTCGTGATCGAGGACCTCGCCGTTCGCAACATGGTGAAGAACGGCAGCCTGGCCCGTGCCATCTCGGATGCCGCGTGGTCGCAGTTCCGGGGCATGCTGGAGTACAAGGCCCGGTGGTACGGCCGCGAAGTGATCGCGGTCGACCGCTGGTTCCCCTCCTCCAAACTGTGCTCCGCCTGCGGCACCCTGCGGGACAAGATGCCGCTGCACGTCCGCACCTGGACGTGCGACTGCGGGACGACCCATGACCGGGACGTGAACGCGGCACGCAACATCCTGGCCGTCGGACTGACGGTGTCTGTCTGTGGAGCTGGTGTAAGACCTCAACGGAGCACTCCGGGCGGGCAGTCGGCGATGAAGCAGAAAACCCCACGGCGCGAGCCGTAGGAATCCCCCTCCTTCAGGAGGGGGAGGAAGTCAACGTGTTCTACGGGCTGGACTGGGTCGCCACCGTGCCGCCGACGCTGGCGCTGTGCCGGGAGCACTACGGCGACGACAGCCCGATCGTCTTCGGCTGGGTGCTCGCCTCCCACCAGGTGGGGGCGGCCGTGGTCGCCTTCGCGGGCGGTGTCGCCCGGGACGTGTTCGGGTCGTACGACGTGGTCTGGTACGCGTCGGGCGCGCTGTGCGCGGCGGCGGCGCTGATGGCGCTGGTGATCAGGCGACGGCCGGCCGCGCGGGTCGCGGTGGTGTGACCAGGCACGAGCGGGGCGCGGTGGTGGGACCGGCGGCGTGCGGGGCGGGGTGGCGTGACCGGCCGCGTGCAGGGTGTCGTGGCGTCGTCGGCCGTGGCCACGGCTACAGGTGCGGGAGGCGGGCGGCCGCTCCCGTGCGGGCGATCGCCTTCGCCACGCGCTGCGCGTCCAGGGCCATTTCGCGGAGGTTGCCGCTGATCGGGTTCGTGTACCCGGTGAAGTGCAGGCCCGGGGCGTGGGGGGCGGTACGGGGTCCGTGGACCACGGGTCTGCCGCGCCCGTCCAGGACGTCGAGTCCGCCGACCAGCTTCTCCAGCCCTCGCGTGTATCCCGTGGCCGCGACGACCACGTCCGGGGCGATGCGCTCGCCGTCCGCCAGGACGACCTGCCCTTCCTCGAACCCCTCCACCGCGGCCACGACCTCGACCTCGCCCTTGCGTACGGCGTCGATCAGGCCCACGTCCTGCACGGGGATGGCGCCCTCCCTGACCCGGGTGTAGAGACCCGCCTCCGGCCGGGGCAGCCCTTGCGCCGCCAGGTCCGGCAGCGCCACCCGCGCCTGGACCCGGCACAGCCGGTCGACGAGACCGACCGGCAGCCGGCGCACCAGGATCCCCGAGTACTGCGCGGGCCACCCCGCGGTCGAGCGGCGCACGATGTGCGGCGGGGTGCGCACCGCCAGCCGCACCCGGGAGGCGCCGCCCTCCACCAGGTCCACGGCGATCTCGGCGCCCGTGTTGCCGACGCCCACGACGAGCACGTCCCGGCCCGCGTACGGCTTCGGCTCGCGGTACGCGGAGGCGTGCAGGAACTCGCCGGTGTACGTGTCCCGTCCGGGCCAGTCGGGGATGTGCGGGGTGTGGTTGTAGCCGGTGGCGACGACGACCGCCGCTCCGGTCAGCTGCCGGCCCCCCGTGGCGTGCAGGAGCCAGCCCGTGCCGTCGGGGGTGTGCTCGATGTGGGAGACCTCGACGCCGGTGACGATCTCCAGGCGGTGGTGCTCGGCGTACTTCTCCAGGTACCGGACCACGTCGTCCCTGGCCACCCACCGCCCGAACCGGCGCGGCATCGGCAGCCCGGGCAGGGCGGACTGCCGGCGGGTGGTGTGCAGGCGCAGGCGGTCGTAGTGGCGTCGCCAGGAGTCGCCGACGTGGCCGGCGCGCTCCAGGACGACGGCCCGTATGCCTCGCGCGCGCAGGGCGTGGGCGGCGGAGAGTCCGCCGGGGCCGCCGCCGATGACGTAGACGGGGCGGTCGTGCTGCGCGGGCGTTGACGTCATGAGCGCGAGCGTAATCGGGGGGTGGGTTGATGGGTATCGGTCAAGACCGAAATTGGTTGCGGATTGATCACGCTTGAACGGTTCGTACCCGAGGCGCTTCATTCACCCACCCCCCACCCAACTCGGTGAGCCGAAAGGTCCCCGTCCCCCCGGGGCTCCGCCCCCGGCCCCCCGGTCCTGCGCCCACCCGCCACCCGTCTAGGTGGGTTGAGAGGTGCCCGTCCTCCAGGGGCTCCGCCCCCGGACCCCCGGTCCTGCGCCCACCCGCCACCCGTCTAGGTGGGTTGAGAGGTGCCCGTCCTCCAGGGGCTCCGCCCCCGGACCCCCGGTCCTGCGCGGTGCCCGGCTCGGTGGGTGGAGGTATGGGCGTCCTCCAGGGGTTCGCCCCCCCCGGGGCCTCTCGGGCCTGCGGGCGCCCCTCGCTCGGGTCGTTGGGTGATGAGTGCCCGCCTCCGGGCTTGTGCCCGCTCTCTACCCGGGCTTGGGGGCGCGCGCTTTCCGGGGCCTCGGCTCGGGCCCGCCCAGGGGGCCTGTGCTCGTCCGGTGCCCGGGCTTGGTGGGTGGAGGGGTGGGCGTCCTTCACGGCTTCGCCCCCGGCTTCTGGGCCTGCGGTCGCCTGCCACCCGGCTCGGTGGGGTCGAGGAGGGGGCGCCCTCGGGGGACTGTGGCCGCCCGTCGTCCGGCTCGGTGGGTGGAGGTGTGGGCGCGTCCTCCAGGGCTTTGTCCCCCCCCCCGGGAGCCTCTCGGGCTTGCGGGCGTCCCTCGCTCGGTTCGTTGGGTGATGAGTGCCCGCCTGCCACCCGGGCTTGGGGGGCGTGCTTTCCGGGGCCTCGGGCCGGGCCCGTCCGGGGGCCTGCGCTCGTCCGGCGCCGGGGCTTGGTGGGTGGAGGGGGGCTTCTGCCACCCGGCGGGGTGTGTCTGGGTGGGTCAGGGCCACAGGAGTTGGCTTGTCCAGGTTTCCGCGTCGCGTACGTAGCGGAGGCGGGTGTGGCGGCGGTCGGGGTGGCCCTGGAAGAACTCGGCCTCGGTCGGGTTCAGGCGGTAGAGGGTCCAGGAGGGGACCGGGGTCCGCGGGTCGCGGCGGGCCCGGGACCAGGCGGCCCGGGAGGCTCGGGTCAGGTCCTCCCGGGAGGCGAGGGGCTCGCTCTGCCGGCCGGTCAGGGCGGCGGCCAGCGCCCCCGTCGACCGGGCGTGCAGGTCCGCCTGTGCCTCCTCGGCCGGGGCCACGGCGACCGGCCCGCGCACGCGCACCTGGCGGCCCAGCACCGGCCAGTAGAAGGCCAGCGCGGCATACGGCCGGGCGGCGAGCTGCGCGCCCTTGCGGCTGTGCGCGTGGGTCGCGAAGGACCAGCCCTTGTCGTCGGCGCCGTGCAGCGTCACGATCCGCACGTCCGGCATTCCCTCCGCGTCCGCCGTCGCCAGCGACATGGTGTGCGGCTCGGGCTGCCCGGCGGCCGCCGCCTGCGCCAGCCACCGGGCGAACAGCGGCAGCGGTTCGCCGGGCGCGGCGTCCGGGTCGAACGGCGGCAGGCCGGTGACCGCCGGGTCCCACACCCGCAAGGATTTCAGCAGCTCGTGGAGATCGGGTTCCATGCGCCGATTGTCCGGCGCCCGGCCCGTTCAGATCGACCCGAGGTCCGAGGACACCCACCGCTCGGGCCGCATCCGCACGACGACCTGCTCGCCGTGGTTCTTCCAGGCGAAGTCGACGTACTCCTCGACCTTGCCGGCCGGAAGATAGCGCGCGGCGAGCTCGCGCAGCGCCTCGATCGTGCCGGGGGCCGTGCCGGTCACCGGGCCCTCGACGGAGACGTAGCGGATGGTGGGTTCGATGCGGTCCACCAGCAGCGAGAACCGTCCCGCCGCGTCGATCAGCCGCTTCTTGCGCGAGCCGGCGCCGGTGAGGATCCACAGGTCGTCGCCGGGCGCGTACTGGTACCAGATCGGCACCGTGAGCGGGGCGCGGTCGCTCTCCCCTTCGACCGCCAGCGCGGCGATGTGCGGCTCGGCCAGGAAGCGTTCGCGTTCTTCGCGGGTCAGGGGCATGAGGGGCCTCCTCCAGCGGCAGGGGTGCAGGCGTATGGGGTCTGTTGTGCATGCCCCGTACAGCGCGACGGGCGGCGGGCCGCCTCGTGGGCCGCCGCCCGTATGACAGGGATCGCGCCTTCGCCCGGGGCGTGGCGGGGTGGGCGTGCCGTCGTCGCCGGCCGCTGCCTCCTACTTCGTCGGCTTTCTGCCGGTGACCCCCAGATGCACCAACAGCGCCAGGCTCGGCCTGAGTTCGGACTGCTTCACACCCCAGGAGGAGAAACCTTTCTGGTGCGAGGCGACGGCCGCCAGCATGGCGACCAGGGCGCCCGAGATCGCGCCGGGGTTCACGTCCTTGTCGATGCGTCCCTTGGCCTGCAACTCGGCGACGGACTGCGTCAGCGACGAGTTGACCGAGTTGAGGATCTTCATGCGGATCTTGTAGAAGCGCTTGTCGCCCTCGGCCGCGCCGAGGTCCACGACCCGCAGGATCGCGTCGTTGCGCCGCCAGAAGTCCAGGAATCCGTCGACGAGTTCCTGGGCGGTCTGCCAGCCGGCCCGCCCGGCCCAGGAGCGGCCCTCCACCAGCTCCGTCAACCGGCCGCTCTCGGCCGCCGTTTCCTCCGCCAGCTCCAGAACGGCACCCTCGACGTCGGGGAAGTACTGGTAGAAGGTCGCCGGCGACGTACCCGCGCGGCGGGCCACGTCGATGACTTTGACATCCCGGTAGGGGGAGGAGCTGAGCATCTCGCTGAGGCAGTCGAGCAGCTTCTGCCGGGTCGCCTGCCCTCGCCGGCCGGCCACGCGGCCGTCGACGGTACGCACTTGTCCTGTCATGCCGTCAGCTTACCGACGGGTGATCCGAGCGCGATTCGGCCGACTGCAAATGGGGTGCGCGGCCGCGAGAACGCTGGTGTGCCTGGTCTGCGGCGTGCGGGCGGCGCCGATAGTTTGGCGGCATGGCCGAAAACAGGGCATCGCAGTACACGGAGGGCACCCCGTGCTGGGTGGACGCGCAGCTACCCGACGTGGAGGCGGGCAAGCGGTTCTACGGTGAGCTCTTCGGGTGGACCTTCGAGGATCAGCCGCAGGGCGGCGTGCGGGCGCTGAAGGACGGGGAGCCCGTCGCCTCCCTCGCGCACAAGACGGACGGCCGGCTGCCCACCGTGTGGACGGTGTCCTTCGCCACCCCGGACGCCGGGGCGCTGTGCGAGCGGATCCGCGCGGGCGGCGGGCAGGTCGTCTCCCCGCCGCGGCCCTTCGGCGACCTGGGTTCCACGGCGCTGGTCACCGACCCCGAGGGTGCCGTGTTCGCCCTCTGGCAGGGGGCGCGGACCCCCGGCTTCGGCCGCCGCCACGAGCCGGGCACCTTCGCCTGGGTGCAGCTCTACACGCGGGACACCGGGACCGCGAACACCTTCTACGGCGAGCTCTTCCACGACGCCCTCTTCGGCCCGGACGCCGACCCCGACTTCGGCCGGGCGCCGGTCTCCGACGTCTTCGCCGCCGAGATGCCGCCCCACTTCCTCGTCCACTTCGCCGTCGAGGACATGGCGGCCGGTCTGGCGGAGGTGACCCGGCTCGGCGGCCGGGTGCAGGTTCCGCCCTTCGAGACGTCCTACGGCACGGCGGCCGTCGTCACCGACAATCAGGGGGCGTCCTTCGCACTGCTGCGCCGTTGAACTGTTGAAGCGTTGAACCGTTTCCGCCCTCTGTTCCGTATGTAAACCTGGACACCCGATTTGTCGGCCGGTTCGCAACCGGAGCGCCGGACAGGAAGAATCGGGGTGCGTGCCGCCACGGCCGTGCGGTGGTGAGACGCTGCACTACGGTCGCGCACAGGTGGTGGCGCGACGCGTACGGGGAGGTGGCAGGCAAGTGGTGGATCAGCTGACGCAGCACGATCCGCGGCGAATCGGGCCGTTCGAGGTGCTGGGACGGCTGGGAGCCGGCGGCATGGGGCTGGTCTATCTCGCGCGCTCGGCGTCGGGCCGGCGGGTGGCGATCAAGACGGTGCGGACCGAGCTGGCCGAGGACCAGCTCTTCCGCGTCCGCTTCACGCGCGAGGTGGAGGCGGCCCGCGCGGTCTCCGGCTTCTACACGGCGGCCGTCGTGGACGCCGACCCGCGCGCCGCAGTGCCGTGGCTGGCCACCGCGTACGTCCCCGCGCCCTCGCTCGAGGAGATAGTGAACGAGTGCGGGCCGCTGCCCGCCCAGGCGGTGCGCTGGCTCGCGGCGGGCGTCGCGGAGGCGTTGCAGTCGATCCACGGCGCCGGACTGGTCCACCGCGACCTCAAGCCCTCCAACGTCCTGGTCGTCGAGGACGGCCCGCGGGTGATCGACTTCGGTATCGCGTCCGGCGTCTCGAACACCCGTCTGACCATGACGAACGTCGCGGTCGGTACCCCCGCCTACATGTCCCCGGAGCAGGCCAAGGACTCCCGCAGCGTCACCGGCGCCAGCGACGTCTTCTCGCTCGGCTCGATGCTGGTCTTCGCCGCCACCGGCCACCCGCCCTTCCACGGCGCCAACCCCGTCGAGACCGTCTTCATGCTGCTGCGCGAGGGCCCGGACCTCGAGGGCCTCCCGGACGAGCTGCGCCCGCTCATCGAGTCCTGCATGCAGATGGACGCCACGGCCCGGCCCAACCCCGCCGACCTCCAGGCCCAGCTCGCCCCGCACCTCTTCGGCTCCGGCTCCGACGACAGCGGTACCGCGTCGGCCTGGCTGCCCGAGCGGGCGGTGAGCCTGATCGAGGCCCGCCGCGGCGGACGCCCGGCGCGGCGGCCCTCCTCCGGGTCCGGCCGCAGCGGGGGCGGCGCTGCCCGTCCCCCGGTGCCGCCCCCGCCCCCGCACGACCCCGTCGTCCCGCCGCCCCCGTCCCGGCCCGCGCCGGTCCCGGTGGGCGCCCCGGACCCCGGCCCGGTACAGCTGCCCGGCGCGATGGTCCCCATCGGCCCCGGCCCGCGCGTCGCCGACGCGCGCGCGGCCGCCGTCGCGGCGCCGTCACCGGCGGCCGCCCTGGCCGGCACCTGGTCCAGGCCCCGCCCCGGCGTCAACGGCGCGGACCCGGCCGTACCGGCGCCGGCCGCGGCCCCGGAGCACCCCAGCGGCTGGCGTCCGTGGCGCTTCCGCATGTCCAACGACGTCTGGGGCACCCCCGCCGTCGACGGCGACCTCGTCTACGTGACCTCCTTCGAGGTGCACGCCCTGGACGTCGCCACCGGCCGGCGCCGCTTCAAGACCCGGGACGTCGCCTGGTCGATGGCGGTCGCCGACGGCCGTGTCCACGCCTCGGACGGACCCACCCTCTTCGCCCTCGACGCCCGCGAGGGCGGCGACCTGTGGCGGCAGCCGACGGACGCCTGGGTGTACTCCCTCAAGGCCGACCGCGGCACCGTGGTCACCGGCACCCGCGGCGGCGGCGTCCAGGCGTGGGAGGCGTCCACCGGGCAGAAGCTGTGGGAGATCGGCGGCTGCCAGACCGACTTCGAGTCCCCGGAGGCCGGTCCGTCCGTCCACGACGGCGCCGTCTACGTCTGGCAGGACGCCCGGCTGCGCGCCCTGGACGCCCGCACCGGCGACGAGCGCTGGTCGTACCCCATCGGCGACGCGGCCTCCTGCGGCGGCGTCCCGGTCCGCCTCGCCCACGCCCCCGACGGCTACCTCTACGTCTCCGCCGGCACCCGCGTGCTCGCCCTGGAGGCCACTTCAGGGCACGTCCGCTGGCACTTCGAGGCCCCGGCGGTCTTCCTGTGCCCGCCCGCCTTCGTCCCGGGCCCGGCGGTGACCGGCGGCGGGGTCTACCTCGCCGACTACCTCGGCACGGTCTACGCCCTCGACGCCACCGACGGCCGCGACCGCTGGCGCATCGCCACCGAGTCCCGCGCCTCGGCCGAACCGGTGCTGGTCGCCGGCGGCCACGTCCACGTGGGCAGCGGCAAGGGGCTGTACACCCTGGACGCGGTGGCGGGCACGCCCAAGTGGCGCTTCCAGGCCGGCGGCGAGATCGTCGGCGCCCCCGCGGTGGCCGAGGGCCGTATCCACTTCGGCTCCAGCGACCATCTGCTGTACACGCTGAAGGCCGACGACGGCCGCCTGAGATGGAAGCTGGCGACCGGCGGCGAGATCACCGGCTCCCCGGTGGTCCGGGACGGCGTGGTGTACGCGTGCAGCAAGGACCGCTGTGTGTACGCGCTGGACGCGGAGAAGGGCACGGGCACGGCCCGCACCACATAGCCGGGACGTGCGGGACGGCCGTCGTGCCGTTGCACGGAAGGGGCGCCGGACGGCGGCCGCCGCTGTGGGGAGCGGCCCGATCGGGCGCTCTCACGGCTGACGCTACGCCGGGTGCGCGACGCCCGCCACCCTGTGTGTCATGGCCCTGACAAAATCTGCACGTCGGCCGCGACGGCCTCCCCTCCGGGCCGTCGCGGCCGTTCCCCCTGTGCGGCGCGAGGACTACTTGCCGTCCCGGTCCAGGTCCAGGGCGGGCGGTGCGGGCATGCTGTTGTCCAGGGTGGTGATCCCCTCGCCCGTGGCGGGCTCGCTCGGCATGCTGTTGTCCTGCGTGGTGGCGCCCCCGTCCTTCGGCGGCGCGGGCATGCTGTTGTCCTGCGTGGTGGCGTCCGCGTCCTTCTTCGTGTCGCTCATCACTCTGACTCTCTGTGTGTGTTCGGAACGAGCCGGAAAAGGCCCGCCCGGAAGCTCCCCCGCGGGCTGCCGGGCGGGCGTTCGGAGCCCGCACAGTAACCCGCAGGGCTCCGGCCGGACCGTCTGCCCCCCGACGCGACGGTTCGACGGATATGAGCATGCCTCAGGGCGATAAACGAACGCTGAACGCCCGCGCGCACCCCGTGCGTTGCCGGCTCACGCCGCCGTCGCACCCTCCAACAGGCCCCGGACGGCGTCGGCTTCGGCGGCACCGCACTGTTCGTACAGACCGAGCGCGTCGCGCCAGCACGCCCGCGCCCGGTCCTTCTGGCCCAGCAGGAACAGCGACCGGCCGAGGAGCGCCACGACGTTCCCCCGCATCCTGTCGCCCCCCACGCACCCCAGGGCAAGGGCCTGTTCGGCGTGTTGCGCCGCCTGCGCGGGACGGCCGGCGGCGAGGTGCACCTCCGCCATCCGGAAGTGGGTGTTGCCCACCCACAGACGCTGCCGGTGCTCGGTGAAGATGTCCTGGGCGTCGACGAACTGGCTCAGCGCCTCGGCGTGCCGCCCGGCCCTGGCCAGCGCCAGACCCAGGGCGAAGTGCGCGCTGGCCCGCCGCATGGGCCGGCCCAGTTCGGAGTGGACGGCGAGGCTGTGCCGGGCGATCTCGACGGCCCTGGAGACGTTGCCGAGGTCCAGGTGGGCGCGCGAGAGGTTGGCGAGCGTCACCGCCTCGCCGAGCCGGTTGCCGGCGGCCCGGTGCCCCTCGATGGCCTGCTCGAAGAAGACCTCGCCCGCCGCGGAACGGCCCTGGTGCAGGCAGATCAGCCCGTGGTCGTTGGCGACCCAGCTGACCGCGGTCGCGTCGCCCGCCAAGGCCGCCAGCTCCATGGCGCGGTGCGCCTCCTTCTCGGCCTGCTGGATACGGCCGTAGACCAGCAGGACGTTGGTGAGCGTCGTGCGGGCCCTGCCCTCCGCCCGTGCGTCCCCGGCGGCCCGCGTGGCCTCGCACAGGGACCGGGCCGTCGTCTCGTACTGGTGGGAGTTGGCCCCCGACTCGATCAGGTCCTTGGCCGCCCAGAGCAGGTCCACCGCCCGCCGCAGCCGGTCCGTGCCGGCCGCCTGCCGGACGCACGCGAGCAGCGGGGACGCCTCGCTGTACAGCCAGTCCAGCGCCGCCGACCCGTTGTCGAAGCGCAGCCCCGGGTACCGGGTCGGTTCGAGGTCGTCCACCAGCCGGTCCCCGGGCCGCTCGATCGCGTACACCCGCGCCGCCGTCGCCAGATAGAAGTCCAGCACCCGCGAGAGCGCCGACTCGCGCTCGCTGGGCGGCTCTTCGTCCCGCTCGGCGCATGCACGCGCGTAGAGCCGCACCAGGTCGTGGAAGCGGTACCGGCCCGGCGCCGCCGACTCCAGCAGGGAGGTGTCGACCAGGGACTCCAGCAGGTCCTCCGTGTCCTCGGGCGGCAGGTCCAGGACCGCCGCCGCGGCCGCGAGGGAGATGTCCGGGCCGTCCGCGAGCCCCAGCAGGCGGAAGGCACGGGCCTGGGCGGGCTCCAGCTGCCCGTAGCCGAGCTCGAAGGTGGCCTCGACCGCCAGGTCGCCCGCTTGGAGCTCGTCCAGGCGGCGGCGTTCGTCGCCGAGCTTGGCCGCCAGGACGGAGACCGTCCACGTCCGCCTCGCCGCCAGGCGGGACGCGGCGATGCGGATCGCCAGCGGCAGGAAACCGCACGCCGCCACGACATCCAGGGCCGCCTCGCGCTCGGCGGCGACCCGCTCCTCGCCGACGATCTTCGTGAAGAGCGCCAGTGCCTCCTCCGGCGACATCACGTCCAGGTCCACCAGGTGGGCCCCGGCCAGGTCCACCATCCGGACCCGGGAGGTCACCAGCGCCGCGCAGCCCTCCGTGCCGGGCAGCAGCGGGCGTACCTGCGCCGCGTCGCGCGCGTTGTCCAGCAAAACCAGGACCCTGCGGCCGTCCAGCGTCGAGCGGTACAGGGCCGCCCGCTCCTCCAGGGTGTCCGGGATCGCCGAGTCCGCCGTGCCGAGGGCGCGCAGGAAGGAGCCGAGGACCGTCTCCGGTTCGGCCGCCCGTGCCCCGGCGCCCTGAAGGTCGACGTAGAGCTGGCCGTCGGGGAAGGCCGCGCGGGCCTTGTGGGCCACGTGGACCGCGAGGGTCGTCTTGCCGACGCCGCCGATGCCGGCCAGCGCCGACACCGCCATCACCCGGCCCTGGTCGCCGGAGGCCGCCGCCAGGACGCCGCTCAGCTCCCGCACGAAGGACGCGCGGCCCGTGAAGTCCGGTACCGCCGCCGGGAGCTGGGCCGGGCGGACGGGAGCCGCCGACCGCTCGGCGGCCGGGGCGGACGGCTCCGCCAGGCCCGGGTCGGCCCGCAGGATGCGCTGCTGGAGTTCCTGGAGCCCCGGGCGCGGGTCCACGCCCAGCTCGTCGGCGAGCAGGCGGCGGGTGTCCGCGTACACCGCGAGGGCCTCGGCCTGGCGGCCGCTGCGGTAGAGGGCGAGCATCAGCAGTTCGCGCAGGCGCTCGCGCAGCGGGTGCGCGGCGGTGAGGGCCGTGAGCTCCGAGACGGCCTCGGCGTGGCAGCCCTGCTCCAGGTCCATGTCCAGCCGGGAGTCGAGGAGTTGCAGCCGCCACTCCTCCAGGCGGGTCCGCTGGGCCTCCGCATGGGGGCCCGGCACCCCGGCCAGGGTCTCGCCGTCCCAGAGGGCCAGGGCCCGGTTGAGCGCGTCGCGCGCGTGGGACAGATCCCCGGTGTTGCGGGACTTCTCCGCGCCCGCCGCCAGTTCCTGGGCCACCGCCAGGTCCAGCGCCCGCTCGCCCAGCCCGCGCACCGCGTAGCCGCCGGACTCGCTGACCAGGACCTCGGCGTCCAGCGCCTTGCGCAGCCGGGAGGCGTAGGTGCGCACCGCCGCCAGCGCCTGCGACGGCGGTTGCTCGCCCCACAGGGCGTCGATCAGTTCGGCCGCCGTGGCGGTACGGCCCTCGCGGAGCAACAGCGCGGCGAGCAGTGCGCGTTGCTGCGGGCTGCCGGTGGCCACCGGCTCCCCGTCGCGCCAGGCGCGCACCGGGCCGAGTACGGCGAAACGCAGCTCCCTCGACTCCTCCGGTGAGCCGGTACGCGGCTGCTCCTGCCCTCGCGGTACCCCGTCCATGCAGTCCCCCCTGTGCATTGTGAGCAACTACGCCAGTTTGCCTGCTCCTGACGGATGCGTCAGCTGTGCGAGACACCGATCACACGGGGAGGGGCGGGCCCCCACCGGGCCCACACATCTTCGTCCTCAACCGTCCAGATCCACCCGCACCGTCAGCAACCCCGCCCCGAAGGCCCGTACGGCCAGGCCGTTGAAGCGCGGCAGCCGGCGCAGCCGGGCCACGGGGTCGTCGTCGGGCAGCAGATGGGCGGTGCCGGTGTGCCAGCGGCCCCGGACGCGTACCCGCACCCGGGGGTCGGCCTTGATGTTGCGGACGTACTGCGAGCGTTCCCCGAACTCCGAGACCAGCCAGAACGAGTCGCCGATCCGGCGCCCGCCCACCGGGGTCGTCCGGGGGAGCCCGGAGACCCGCCCGGTGGTCTCCAGCAGCGTCTGGAACGGCAGCCGGCGCAGCAGCGGGTTCCCCACCCGGCGCTGGAAGGCGGTGGCGGCACGGTACTTGCGTTCGGCGCGAGACGTCATGGTGCCCCGAGCCTACCGGCGGGGCGGGAGGACCGGGCGGGTGAGCGCGGCCGGCGTACCGGGCGGCGGCCGCCGTGTGCGGCAAGCCGGCGCGTCCGTCAGCGGCGTGGCGCGGTGTGGTCCGCCACTGCGCCACCCCGGCGTCCGGCACCGGCAGCGGGGCAGCGGTGTGCGGCACACCCCGGTCGGTCTCCGGCCGGACCGTGCCGCGTGGGGCGCCGGTGCCTCCGGCAGCCGCACGGAGACCGGGGCGTCCATGCCCGGGACGCCGCGCCGGCCGGGCACGGTGCACGTCCCCGACGTCGGCGCGGCGGCGCCCGCCCGGAGGGTGCGCCACGGCTGATGCCGACCGGTCGGTATGGACAGGAGGGGGTGGCCGGGGTATGCATGGGGCGTCGTCCGCGTACGAAAGGCCGCCCATGCGCATCGCCGTCACGATCTTCCTCACCGACGAGACGATCACTCCCGTCCGGCTCGCCCGTGAGCTGGAGCAGCGGGGCTTCGCCGGGCTCTACCTCCCCGAGCACACGCACATCCCCGCGGAGCGGACCAGCCCCTATCCGGCGGGCGGCGAGCTGCCACGGGAGTACGGCCGCACGCTGGACCCCTTCGTCGCGCTCGGGCAGGCCGCGGCCGTCACCGAAAGGCTCGGTCTGGGCACCGGCATCACCCTCGCCGCGCAGCACGACCCGATCGACCTGGCCAAGCAGATCGCGACCCTGGACCACCTCTCCGGCGGCCGGTTCACGCTCGGCCTCGGCTACGGCTGGAACGTGGAGGAGGCCGCCGACCACGGGGTGCGCTGGCGTACCCGGCGGGAGCTGGTGCGGGACCGGATGGGGCTGATGCGGGCGCTGTGGTCGGAGGAACCGACCGCGTACGAGGGCGAGTTCGGGAGCGTCCGGGCGAGCATCGCGTACCCCAAGCCGGTGCGGAAGCCGCGCGGTCCGGTGGTCGGCCCGCGCACGCTGGTCGGCGGGGCGGCCGGGCCCAAGCTCTTCGCGCACATCTGCGAGTACGCCGACGGCTGGCTGCCGATCGGCGGGCGTGGGCTGCGGGAGTCGCTGCCCGTACTGCGCTCCGCCTGGGCGGACGCGGGTCGCGACCCGGATGCCCTCCAGGTCGTGCCGTACGCCGTTTCGCCCAGCGCGGGAAAGCTGGCGTACTTCGCGGAGCTGGGCATCGAGGAGGTCGTGGTGCAGCTGCCCGCGGAGGGGGACGCGGAGGTACTGCGGACGCTGGACGACTACGCGGAGTTCCTCTGAACACCCCTCCGGAGATCCCCTCACGCCCGCGCACCAGGCGCCCCACCCGCGGGACGTTCCTGAAAAACGGGAGCAACCCCCACGTGCCGACCCCACCGGGGTCGACGAACCAGACGGGGGCACCCCAGGGAGTGGGGAAGCCACTCACCACCGGCGTGGGGCGGCGATCAGGCTGGATCGCCGCCCCACCTTCACTAGAAGATTTTGATCGCGTCGATACGGACCCCGCCCGGGTGGTTGGGCCACGTGTACGGCCGACCCCTGTCGATCGGCGTCTGCGGCTGCCACCGTCCGTCCCCGCGGTATTGGACAACGTTTTTCCCGGTCCAGATCCGGGTGATCCACAAGTTCTGTGGCAGCCCGGTTCATCCGGCGTTGGCGTAGCACCAATCAGCTGAGTCCGACGAGCCGCCGAAATGAACGGTGAGTTTGACGAACTCGTCCGAGGTGCATGCGACACGGTCTATCGCGGAGGCGCTCGTCGCCCCGACAGTCAGTGACGTCATCATCGTGGCGGACACCAGCCCGGCCAGAACAGCGCTTCGCGCACTTCGTTTCACAAGGGTTCTCCGTTTCACTTTTCCGAGGGAGCGGCGGAGCCGTCGGTATCCACCACGGGGTACGGCGCCGACTGACCGCGCTCCCTTTCATCTGATGGATCGTTAGCCACCCGGATGCCTCCCGCTCGCTGTGGTCTCTGTCACAGGTCGGGAGGTCGGCCTCACCAGGGCTCGGTCCCGGCAACATCCGAGGCGGGACATCCCTGTGACTCGCCTGTGGTCCGAGCCCGGCGGCCCTCACGCCGCCGACCACGGGGTGCGCCGGCGTACCCGGCGGGAGCTGGTGCGGGACCGGATGGGGCTGATGCGGGCGCTGTGGTCGGAGGAACCGACCGCGTACGAGGGCGAGTTCGGGAGCGTCCGGGCGAGCATCGCGTACCCCAAGCCGGTGCGGAAGCCGCGCGGTCCGGTGGTCGGCCCGCGCGCGCTGGTCGGCGGGGCGGCCGGGCCGAAGGTGTTCGCGCACATCTGCGAGTACGCCGACGGCTGGCTGCCGATCGGCGGGTGGGGGCTGCGGGAGTCGCTGCCCGTGCCGCGCGCCGGCATCCGGGGTCGATTCAACACGTAAGGACACCCCCTCCGGGGAGGAAGGAAGCCACGCGCCACCGGCGTGGGGCCGCGATCAGGCTGGATCGCCGCCCCACCTTCACTTGAAGGCTGCAATCCCGTCTGCGCAGGTGGGCCGGCGCGAGATGCTGTTGGTTCCGCGCCGCGCCCGCCGGTGATGTCCCGGCAGGTCAGTGAAACGCCGGGGCTGGGACACCCATACATCCCCCAGCGAGATCACCCTCACTCAGGGATGAGTGCCTCACTAGCAAGGCTGCCAGGAGGAGATGGTGTCATTGGACGGATCGAGATTATTCATGGAATCCATAGGTCCAAGACCCCCGTGGCCGGACAGTCCGACTGTGCGGCACTCGCAGAGGGTGCCGCAGTGAGGCTGCCGCCCGCTATGGCGGCTGTCATTGCCGTCGGTACGGCCACTCGCCGGAGGAGTCGCTTGTATGTCACGGATTTTCTTTTCCCTTGATGAATAGGTCACCGATTGGTGCGCAGTGAACGCCGGCCTCGCATCAAAAGATGGCCTTGCGTCTGCATGATCGACCCGCATTGACCATTACATTCACCTTCTGTGAATCGTTGTGCATCTGTCAAGCGCTCAGCAATGAATTGCCTTTTCGTGCAAAATTGCAGACTCGAGAAGGCGTGAACGGGCAATCTGGCTTTCCCTGTGCTGTCGTGATCGGCCGTCGGCGAAGTCGGTGGCTCATTTCATTGTCTTCCTCCGTCCGGGCCCGCAGACGGTGACGCGGCTCGAGCGCGGCGAGCGGCTGCCCGGTCGATGGGTGGCGAAGCAGGTGATCCGCATACCGTCCGCTCGCTATGATCCCTGAGGCCTTTTCAACCTGCGGTTGAGCTGGCGTGATGCAGGGTGAGGACGGCCTGGACGAGGTGCGTGGTACGGGTGGTCGAGCAGCGGAGTTTGCGGAGGAGTCGCCAGTTCTTGAGGGTGGCCATGGCTTGTTCGACGAGGGCACGGATCTTGGCCTGGGATCGGTTCACGGCCTGCTGGCCTGCGGACAGCGTCTCCCATCGGCCGCGGAACGGAACTCGGACCGTGCCGCAGGCACCCTGGTAGCCCTTGTCCGCCCAGCAAGGGATGTGGGCCTGGTCGAGGGCATCGATGATGCCGTGTTCGCGGGCCGCGCGAACATCGTGAACGGCCCCTGGCAGCGCGGGTGAGGCCCACAGCAGTCGGCCGAACGGATCGGCGATGACCTGCACGTTCATGCCGTGCTTCTTATGCTTCCCGGAGTAGAAGGGCCGATCGGCGGCGATCCGGTCAATGGGCAGGAGCGTCCCGTCGAGCAGGACGTACGCTTTCGTCGAAGCAGTCCGGACGGCCTCATCGAGGGTCGGTGCGAGCGCGGCCAGCAGGTCGACGGCCTTGCTGATGTAGCGGTATACCGTGCTCGTCCCGACCCCCAAACCCGCTGCGAACTGGGCGTATGTGGTTCCGTTCCGCAGATGCGCCAACACCAGCAGGTCTTGACGGCCGACCGAGAGCCGGCGCCAGCGGCATCTGATCCGGCGACGGTGTTCTCGCAGGCGAGCGGCGAGGAAGGACAGGGACCGACTGGACACGTCCAGCCCGCACGGGTAGACAAGCACGTGAAGCCTCTGGTGGGTACCGGGTGATCTTGGTCGTGAACCCGTCTACCAGGGGCTTCACTCATCTGTCGAGCCAACCGACCAGTTCACGCAGCAAGTTGGCAAAGGCTCCCTGTCACAGGTCGGGAGGTCGGCCCCACCAGGGCTCGGTCCCGGCGACACCCGAGACCGGAGCCCCCCCCGGGCGCCCCGGGCGGAGGGACACCGTGCGGGGGCCGTCCGCCGACGTTGTCCGGGCCGCAGTTCCGGCTGATCGGGGCGACCTTATGCTCGAACGATGACGACTCCCGCGACCTCCGCCGTCCCGACCGAGAACGCCATGCGCCGCGCTCTCAGACGCGCCCGGGACGGGGTCTCCCTGGACGTCACCGAGGCGGCGGTGCTGCTCCAGGCCCGCGGTGAGCATCTGCGGGACCTCGCCGCCTCCGCCGCCCGGGTCCGGGACGCGGGTCTGGAGGCGGCCGGCCGGCCCGGGGTCATCACGTACTCGAAGAGCGTCTTCGTCCCGCTGACCCGGCTGTGCCGGGACAAGTGCCACTACTGCACGTTCGTGACCGTGCCGGGCAAGCTGCGCCGGGCCGGGCACGGGATGTTCATGTCGCCGGACGAGGTGCTGGACATCGCCCGCAAGGGCGCCGCGCTCGGCTGCAAGGAAGCCCTCATCACTCTGGGCGACAAGCCCGAGGACCGCTGGCCCGAGGCGCGCGAGTGGCTCGACGCGCACGGCTACGACGACACGATCGCCTACGTCCGGGCGGTCTCCATCCGGATCCTGGAGGAGACCGGCCTCCTCCCGCACCTCAACCCGGGCGTGCTGACCTGGACGGACTTCCAGCGTCTGAAGCCGGTCGCGCCGTCGATGGGCATGATGCTGGAGACCACCGCCACCCGCCTGTGGTCCGAGCCCGGCGGTCCCCACCACGGCTCCCCGGACAAGGAGCCGGCCGTGCGGCTGCGGGTCCTGGAGGATGCGGGACGCTCCTCCGTCCCCTTCACCTCCGGGATCCTCATCGGCATCGGCGAGACCCACGAGGAGCGGGCCGAGTCGCTGTTCGCGCTGCGGAAGATCGCCCGCGCCCACCACGGCATCCAGGAACTGATCATCCAGAACTTCCGCGCCAAGCCCGGCACCGCGATGCGCGGCATGCCGGACGCGGAGCTGGACGAACTGGTCGCCACGGTCGCCGTGGCCCGGCACGTCCTCGGCCCGTCCGCGTGCCTCCAGGCCCCGCCCAACCTGGTCGACTCCGAGTACGAGCGGCTGATCGGCGCGGGCATCGACGACTGGGGCGGCGTCTCCCCGCTCACCATCGACCACGTCAACCCCGAGCGCCCGTGGCCGCAGATCGAGGAGCTGGCCGAGCGGTCCCGGGCGGCCGGGTTCGAGCTGCGCGAACGCCTCTGCGTCTACCCGGAGTTCGTACGGCGCGGCGAGCCCTGGCTGGACCCGCGGCTGCGCCCGCACGTGGCCGCGCTCGCCGACCCGGAGACGGGACTCGCCCGCCCGGACGCGCTCCCCGAAGGGCTGCCCTGGCAGGAGCCGGACGAGGCGTTCACCGCGAGCGGCCGCACCGATCTGCACCGCACCATCGACACCGAGGGCCGCACCGCCGACCGCCGCGACGACTTCGACGAGGTGTACGGAGACTGGGACGCCCTGCGCGAGGCCGCCGCCCCCGGGATGGTGCCCGAGCGCATCGACACCGACGTGCGCGGCGCCCTGCGCACGGCCGCCGAGGACCCGACCCGGCTCACCGACGCCGAGGCGCTCGCCCTGCTGCACGCCGACGGCCCGGCGCTGGACGCCCTGTGCCGGGTGGCGGACGACGTGCGCAGGTCGGCGGTCGGCGACGACGTGACGTACATCGTCACCCGCAACATCAACTTCACCAACGTCTGCTACACCGGCTGCCGCTTCTGCGCCTTCGCCCAGCGCCGCACGGACGCCGACGCCTACACCCTGTCCCTGGACCAGGTGGCCGACCGCGCCCAGCAGGCCTGGGACGTGGGCGCGGTGGAGGTCTGCATGCAGGGCGGGATCCACCCCGACCTGCCGGGGACGGCGTACTTCGACATCGCCCGCGCGGTCAGGGAACGCGTCCCCGGCATGCATGTGCACGCCTTCTCCCCGATGGAGGTGGTGAACGGCGCGAGCCGCACCGGCCTGTCGGTGCGGGAGTGGCTGACGGCCGCGAAGGAGGCCGGCCTCGACACCATCCCCGGCACGGCGGCGGAGATCCTCGACGACGAGGTCCGCTGGATCCTGACCAAGGGCAAGCTGCCGGCGGCCACCTGGATCGAGGTGGTGACCACGGCCCACGAGCTGGGCATCCGCTCCTCGTCCACGATGATGTACGGCCATGTCGACCAGCCCCGCCACTGGCTGGGCCATCTGCGGACCCTGGCGGACATCCAGCGGCGGACGGGCGGCTTCACGGAGTTCGTGACCCTCCCCTTCGTGCACACCAACGCCCCGGTCTACCTGGCCGGGATCGCCCGCCCGGGCCCGACGGTCCGCGACAACCGCGCGGTCACGGCGATGGCGCGGCTGCTGCTGCATCCCTGGATCCCCAACATCCAGACGAGCTGGGTGAAACTGGGCGCGGAGGGGGCGGCGGAGATGCTGCGCTCCGGGGCCAACGACCTCGGCGGCACGCTGATGGAGGAGACCATCTCCCGCATGGCGGGCTCGTCCTACGGCTCCTACAAGTCGGTGCGTGACCTGGTGGCCGTCGCCGAAGCGGCCGGCCGCCCGGCGAAGCCCCGTACGACCCTGTACGGGGAGGTCCCGGAGGAACGCCGCCGCGCGGCGGAGGCCTCGGACGGCCATCTGCCGGACCTGCTGCCGGTGCTGGACTGACAGTGAGGATGTGTGGTGGCTTCTCCGCCGGGTCTGACTCGCGGACTGACCGACGCCGACTGGCTGTCCTTCAGCGGATATGTCGGCCCGCGCGGGGAGGCCATCGCACGCGACCGGACGGGCGCTCGTGACCGCCACGCGGACGGAGACGGGACGGCACGGGCAGTAGGATGATCCGACGCGCGTTCGAGACCCGTAGCTGAGGAGATGCGTACCGGTGTCTGCCCGTCTTCCTTCGTGGGCCTGGGTGACCGGGCTGACCACGGGGGCGATAGCCGTGGTGGCGGTCCTGGCCGTCCAGGCGGACCAGGGCACGAAGCCCACCGCGGCCACGAGCCGGCCGAGCGCGTCGGCCACGGCGGACGCCAAGCCGTCCGCCGGCCCCGAGGAGAAGAAGCCGGCGGCGGTCCCCGCGGACTCGGGCACCGGCCGCCGGATCGTCTACTCCCTCGGCCAGAAGCGCGTCTGGCTGGTCGACGCCAGCGACGCGCCCCGCCGCACCTTCCCGGTCTGGCCGGGCACCATCTCCCCGGACCCCGGCGCCTACACGATCGGCACCCGCACCGAGGCCACGACCGGCAGCGACGGCGTCCCGGTGGAGCACATCGTCTACTTCGCCGCGAAGTCCGGCATCTCCGTGGCCTTCTCCAACGCGGTCGACGGCTCCTCGCCCCCGCCCGCGGCCCCGGACGCCAAGACCGGCGGCATCCGCGTCTCCAAGGACGACGGCAAGGCCCTGTGGGCCTTCGGCACGGCGGGCACGACGGTACGCGTGGTCGAGTAGCCCGGCGACCGCACCGGACGTGCGGCTATTCGGTGTCCTTCGGGTGGCGCGTGGATGCGTACACGAAGTAGACCGTGCGGCGTGCCTCGTCGACGAGATAGCGCACGCGGCCGCTCGCCGTCACCTCGTACTCCCACTGCGGGTAGTCCCGGCCGCCGTGGTTTCTCGTGGCGAGTCTGCCGCGGAGCCGGTGCTGACGGTCGGGGTCGGCCCGCGACAGCGGGTCGAGACGCAGAGCCTCGTAGCAGCGGCGCGCGTTCCCCGGCGCCTCGGCACCGAGTTCGCCATCACCCCTTCGCCGCCTCGTTCGTCGCGAAGCGTAAACGCCACTCGCTGTCGACCGCGGGCGGAACGACGTCATCACCGCGCTTCGGACTCACGGCGCCGTCACCTCGCCGTGGTCCTCGTCCGGCAGCCGGCGCGTGAGCCGAGCGGTGAGCTCGGGATCGGCGAGGATGCGTGCCGTCGCACGCCATTCGGCGACGAGGCGGTGGAGGTTGCCGTGCACGTCCAGCTGAGCCGCGTCCTGAGTGGCGTCGATGAGGTCGGCGACGAACTCCTTCGCCTCCTCGGCGGACAGGTGACGGACCCACGGGAAGACCGACGGCAGCGCGCGCAGTATGGCCCGCTCGCCGGCGTCGCTGCGCACGAGGGCGGCGAGGAGGCGGGCGGTGATGTCCGCCGTTTCCTCGCGCTGCTGATCGTGGCGTGCGGTGGTCAAGTAGAGATCCTCGCCGTCCCGGCGCGTGACGTGCACGCGATGGGCCTGGTCGAGCGTTTCGGCGACGCGTTTCGAGTTCTTCGAGAGCTCGGAGAAGGCGACCGTAGGAGTGGACACGACTCGACGGTACTTCGGAACGTATTCCGAAGTCAGTCGGAGCGGATGCGCGGCAGTACGGACCGTGTGCGGTGCCGGTGTCCCGCACGAGGCGCCTGCCGTCACTCAATTCCCTTGTCCCCGGCCCGGATCGCCGGTCCGTTGGGCCAGAATGAGGGGCGTCGGACACGGACGAGGGGACGTACGCGTGGCGCAGGCACGGCTGTCGATGCAGCAGATCGTCCGGCAGCGCCGCCGCGCCGGTCTCGTGGCCCGCAGCGCCGAGCGCGAACTCTTCCGGGCGAACTTCGACCTCCCGCCCGAGGACGAACGGCACCGCTTCCTGTTCCATGTGCACGGCGACGCGGGCGTCGGGAAGACCTTCCTGGTCCGGGAGTTCGAGCAGCTGGCCCGGGAGAGGGGCGCGCTGACGGCGTACGTCGACGAGAACGCGGGCAGTGTCCCCGAGGCGCTTGCCGCGGTGTGCCGTCAGGTCGCGGGACAGGGCCATCGCTTCAAGGAGCTGGACAAGCTGCTGCACGCCCACCGCGAGCGGCGCCACGAGGCGGAGCTCGCCGCGCACGCCGCCGCCGACCCGGACCCGGGAACCGGCCCGTCGGCGGGCAGCCTGGCCGTCGCCCGGGCGGGACTGGCCGGGCTCGGCCTGATACCCGGCGTCGGCGCCTTCACCGGCGCCGTCGATCCGGGGGAACTCGCCCAGGGCGCCGACCGGTTGCGCTCCGCCCTCGCCGCCCGGTTCCGCAGCCACGAGGACGTCGAACTCGTCCTCACCCCGGAGAGCGTCCTCACCCCGGTACTGACGCAGGAGCTCGCCGACGCCGCCGCCGCGGTGCCCTGGATCGTGCTGTTCTTCGACACCTACGAGCGGACCGGCCCCTTCCTCGACGCCTGGCTGCACGCCCTCATGACGACCGACCGGCACGGCGCCCTGACGGCCAACGCCGTCGTGGTGACCGCCGGCCGGCACCCCCTGGACGACGGGCGCTGGCACGACTTCACGGACTTCACCGCGCCCATGCCGCTCGCCCCCTTCTCCGAGGCGGAGGCGCGTGGCCTGCTCGCCGGCCGGGGCGTCACGGCGGAGCCCGTCGTCCGCGAGGTCCTGCGGCTCACCGGCGGCCTTCCGGTCCTGGTCTCCACCCTCGCCGGCACCCGGCCCGCCGGGCCCGAGGACGTGTCCGACCCCAGCGGGACGGCCGTCGAACTCTTCCTCAAGTGGGAGGCCGAGCCCTCCCGCAGGTCCGCCGCGCTCTGGGGCGCGCTGCCCCGCTGGCTCGACGCGGACGTGTTCCGCGCGGCGGTCGACTGCCCGCCGGAGCAGCGCGACGCGCTGTACGAGTGGCTGAGCGGGCTGGCCTTCACCGACGAGCGCGCGGCGCGGCTGCGCTACCACGACGTCGTGCGCGCCCCGATGCTGCGCTGGCAGCGCACCCTGTCCCCGCGCGGCTGGGCGGACCGGCACCGGCGCCTGGCCACGACGTTCCGCCGCTGGCGCGAGGAGCACCAGACCGGGCGGAACGCCGGCGAGCTGTGGACCGACGAGGAGTGGCGGGAACTGCGGCTGGCCGAGTCGTACCACCTGCTGTGCGCCCGGGACCACGGGGCTCCGCAGGAGGTGATGCGGGACCTGGTGGACGCCTGCGAGCAGGGCGCGGACGTGGCCGAGCGCTGGCTGCGGCTGCTGGAGGACGCCGGCCGGGACGCGGACCTGGAGGCGGTGACCGGCTGGTGGCGGGAGCTGTCCGACGCCCACCGCGGCGGCGGACCCGGAGCCGTCCTGGAACGGCTGCTGCCCCCGTCCGCCCCGCGGGTGACGGGCACGGGTCCGCCGGACGGCGCCGCGCACCCGCGTTCCGACCCGCCGTCGCTGACCGGGGACGACGCGGACCTGCTGGGCGACCCGTGGTCGGTCCCGGTCCCCGGCGCGGCGGGGCACGAGGTGGCCGGCCCGGAGAGCACGGCCGAGGCGCACGCGGCGTACGACGCCGACGGCGTGCCGGATCCGTCCGGGACCGGTGACGGGTACTTCGGCCTGGTGCGCTCCGCCGCCCTGACGGCCCGGCTGCACCGCGGCAGGGCGGTCCTGGCCGCGGCCGAGGACGACTACCCGGAGGCGATCGCCCACCTGAGCCGCGCGGTCGCCGTCACCCCCCGGGACGCCGGACTCCACGCCCTGATGGGGGAGTACCGCCGCGTCCTGCGCCACTACTCGGCGGCGGTACGGGATCTGCGCAAGGCCCTCACCCTGGACCCGGGCCACGCCTACGCCTGGGCCTCCCTCGGCGCCGCCCGGCTCGCCCTCGGAGCCCCGGCCGCCGCGCTCATGGCACTGGACCGCGCCCTCGAACTCGACCCGGACTACTTCTGGGCGCTGCTCCGCCGGGCCCGCGTCTGGCGGGAGCTCGACGAGCCCGGCCGCCGGCTCGCCGACCTCGACCGCGCCGTCGCCCTGCGGCCCGACTCCCCGTGGGCCCACTGCGAACGCGGCGACGCCCTGCGCACCGCCGGCCGCGACGAGGAGGCCCTCGCCGCCTACGACCGCGCCGTGGCCCTCGACCCCGGGTACGCCTCGGCGTACGCGAGCCGGGGGGTCTCCCGCTTCCGCCGGGGCCGGGTCGCGGACGCCCTGGCCGACCTGGACCGGGCGCTGGAGATCGCCCCGTCCTACGCGTGGGCCCGCACCCAGCGCGAGGCGGTCGTACGCCACCGCGACGGCTGACAGTGACCGCTTCCGACCAAACCGGTTACATTCCGCATACCATCCGCCCCCTGAACCGCCCGTCCTCGTTCGATTACAGTGCTGGGCGTTGTACGTACGGACGGCGCCCGGGAGGTCATGGTGGCTGGTACGGCCGGGCCTGTCTGGGGACGCCGTGAGCAGCAGGACTTCCGCAGCCGGGTGCGCGGCACGCTGCTCGGGGTGGCCGTCGGGGACGCGCTGGGCGCGCCCGTGGACGGCATGGCGACCGACGCGATCCGCGCGGCGCACGGCGCCGAGGGAATCACCGGCCTCGCCTCCGCATACGGCCGGCGCGGCGCCGTCACCCATCACACCCAGCTCACCCTGTTCTCCGTGGACGGCCTGATCCGCGCCCAGGTCCGCCGCGACACCGGCGCCTGGCACCCGCCGACCGACCTGCACCGGGCGTATCTGCGCTGGGCCACCACCCAGCGGGACTGGGGCCCGGACGAACGGCGCAAGGACGATGGCTGGCTGGCCAGGGAGGAATGGCTCTACGCCCGCCGCGGCCCCGCTCGCACGCTGCTGACCGGGCTCGGCGACGACACCATGGGCACGCCGGCCGCGCCCAAGAACCCCGGCGAGGCCGGGCCGGAGGCCGCCGCCCGGTCCGCGCCCTTCGGACTGCTCGTCGGCTGGGAGCCGCAGCTCGTCGCACAGCTCGCGGTGGAGTGCGCGGCGCAGACCCACGGTCACCCGGTCGCCTGCCTCTCGGCGGGCGCGTACGCCGTGCTCGTGCACGCGCTGGCGAGGGGCGAGAACCTGGACACGGCGGTGCAGCGCACGCTCGCCCTGCTGTCCGCCCGGCCGGGACACCAGCCGGTGTCGGACGCGCTCCAGCAAGCGCTGGGTGCCGTACGCCAGGGGATGCCCGGCCCGGAGCGGGTGACGGAGCTGATCGGCAACGCCACCGCGGACGGGCTGCTCGCCGCCGCCGTGTACTGCGCGCTGGTGGGGGAGGACGTACGGCACGGCCTGTGCCTGGCCGTGAACCACGACGGCCCCAGCGCCGCCGCCGGCGCACTGACCGGGGGACTCCTGGGAGCCCTGCACGGCGAGACCGCCCTCCCCCCGGCCTGGCTGGCCGAACTGGAAGGCCGCCCCACCCTCCTGGAACTGGCCGACGACTTCGCCATGGAAATGACCCAGGGCCCCGCCCTGCACACCCCGGCCCACGCCTCCCAGGCCTGGCTGACCCGCTACCCCAGAGGAGCCTAGGCGTGCTGACCGGACAAGTCGGTGACGCGGCCGGCTGGTGGGTGGCTGCTGATGCCGGTGGGGGGCCGGTGGTCGTTGTACCAGTCCAGCCAGTGGACACCAGCCGCGCTGTCCTGAACGCGGCACCACGTCGGCGGCCACGCAAGGAAGGGGGCCTGAGCCGGTTCACACGACCGCAGTGCTGACGCAGCGGAAGCCGGTGTCGTTGTCGCGCATCGTGTCGTTGGCGTCGTCCGTCAGGGAGGGGCAGCCCGCGTGAAAGGGCTCCTGAACGCGCTGCCCTTCAACTCGTGACGGCCTGACTCGGACTCGGTGGCGCACCACTCCCAGGTGTTCCCGCACAGGTCGAAGACACCGTACGGGCTCACCCCGGACTGGTAGCGGGTGACGGGGGTGGTGCGGCCTATGCCGGAGTCGAGGACGTTGCACTTCGCAGCCGTCGGCGCGTCGCCCCACGGGTACGAGCGGCCCTTGGAGCCGCGGGCCGCCTTTTCCCAGTGCCTGCTCGTCGGCAGTGCCTTGCCGGCCCACGCGGCGTAAGCGGCCGCATCATGCCAGGTCACCCAGACCACGGGGTGATCGAAGATGCTGTCCGGGCACCGTCCCTGCGGCCAGTGTTGCGGCGCCCGGTGACCGGTGGCGCGAACGAACCGGGCGTAGTCCGCGTTCGTGGTGGGGTAGACGTCGATGAGATTGCCCACGGCGGCGCCTCGTCCGGAGTCTCAGCGCCGGTCCTGACTCACTGACGTCAGACGGCCGGACAAGGGGAACGAGCACGCACATCACGGCTCGATGATCGTTTAGCAGACACCCCTAGGGGCGCGGTGGACTGCGCAAAAGGGGGTCTGGGGGCGAAGCCTCCAGGGACGGGACGAGAAGGGGCGGCGGGGGCGAGAAACCCCTCACCTCACCCCCGTACTCCCCGTTACCGCCACTCCTCCGGACACGGCGTCCCCCGCTGCCCCCACTTGTACGGCGCGGCCAGCCGATACGTCCCCGGCTCCGGAGCGACCAGCACCGTCCACTGGTCCCCGTTCGCGTCCTCCTCCGTCTCCATCAGACACCCGTGCACGTTCTCGAACGTCGGGTCCTCCCCCTCCGCCCGCTCCCGCGACTCCTCCGTCTCCTGCGGCGCCTCCAACGCCGTCCCCTCCGCATCGACCAGCGCCAGCCACGGCGAATACGGCACCCGGACCAGGATCCGCCCCGCCTTCTCCACCCGCAGCGTCCACTCCCCCTGCTCGGCCCGCTCCACGACCGTGTTCGGCTCCGCCAGCGGCGTCGGCGCCTCCACCGCGAACAGCTGCCAGTTCGCGTCGCCCCAGATCTGCGTGAGATACGGCAGCCCGCGCTGCACCAGCTCCCGCTCCCGCTGGCCGCCGTCGCCGTCCGGCTCGTCCTTCGGCAGCACCACGTAGTGCACGCCCCAGCGCTTCAGCCACTCGTGGTAGTTCGCCGAGTTGAGGGTGTCGTCGTAGAAGAGCGGGTTGCGCTCCATGTCGGCCTGCCGGTTCCAGCCCCGCGCGAGGTTGACGTACGGCGCCAGCGCGGACGCCTCACGGTGCGAGCGGGCCGGGACGACCTCCACGCGGCCCCGCTCGGCGCCGACCTCCTGGAGCTCGTTCACCAGCGGCGCCAGCTCGCGCGCCCAGGAGGCGCGCGGGGTGGTGTTCACGACGTCGTTGACCGACTTGACGCCGATCCAGCCGAAGAAGCCGACGACGGCGAGGGCGAGCACGTACCACTTGCGGGACTTCGGCACCGTGTACGGCAGCGCCGTCACCAGCACCACACCGCCGAACAGCATCGCCAGCCGCGTCATGTTCGACCCGATCTGCGAACTGATCAGCCAGACCAGCACCACGCCCAGCCCGTACACCGCGGCCGTGATCCGTACGGTCCGCCACTCGCGGGGGACCAGGACGTACACCAGGATCGAGTACAGCAGCGGGAGGATCACCGAGCCGACGCCCATCGGCTGCGTCCCCGAGAACGGGAACAGCCACGCCGACACCGCCACCACCGCGCTCGGCGCCAGCCCCAGGGCCCACGCCCCCGGCCGGCGCTTCTGCAGGAACAGCGCCACCGCCACCAGACCCACGAAAAGCCCCGCCACCGGCGAGGCCATGGTCGCCAGCGCCGCGAGCAACGCCGCGCACAGTGCCTTCGCCCAGCGCTTGTAGCGCCAGCGGTACGGCCAGCAGAAGACGACGGCGACCGCGCCCAGCGCGAACATCGTGCCCAGGCCGTACGTCACCCGCCCGGAGGCGGCGTTGCACAGCAGTGCGAACACGCCCGTGAGCGCCGCCCACAGGGGGTTGCGCACCGCCCGGCTCCGTATGAGCACCAGCGTCAGCAGCCCGGCCGCCACGGTCCCCGCGATCATCATCGTCGTCCGCACCCCGAGCACGGACATCAGATACGGCGACACCACGCTGTACGACACCGGGTGCATCCCGCCGTACCAGGCGAGGTTGTACGCGGAGTCCGGGTGCCGGCCGACGAACTCGGCCCAGGCGTCCTGCGCCGCGAGGTCGCCGCCGCTGTTGGCGAACGTGAAGAACCAGACGAGGTGGAGCAGGCCGGCGAGGCCGGTGACGGACAGCACGGGGTGGCGCAGCATGCGGGCGCGCACGGCCAGGACGGAGGCGGACCTGAGGACACCGGCCGGGCTATCGGCGTCCTCGGCGGGGTGCTGTGCTCCGGACACCGGTATTCGCGGACCGGGTCCCGGACCGGGATCGGCGTCGTCGGCGCGTGTCGGCTCCGCTGTGGCCACCTTCAGGCACTCCCCGTATCCGTTCCTTGCCCGTTCGCTGTCCGTTTCGTGACGCTAGCACGCACCCCGCCGGCCGTCGCCCGGGTGGGCGGAGGCCGACGGGGTGCGGTGCGCTGCGCCCGGTCCGTCTCAGGTGATACGGGTCAGCTTGTCCGTGAAGCCAGGCTCCACGAGGTCCTCCTGGAGGGCGACCGGGATCTTGACGGCGGTGCTCGAGCCATCACCCACCGTGAGAGTGCCCACCTTCGTGCCTGCCTTCGCCTGGTGCGGCACCTCGTCCGGGGCGAACGTCAGCTTCACCTCCAGCCCCGCCCAGCCGACGGCCTTGACGTCCTTGGTGGCGACGACCGGCGTACGGCCGCCCAGCCCGTCGTCCACATACCCGACGACGTCGCCCTTCTTCAGGATGGTCGCCGCCTCCAGCGCGTCCTGCGCGGCGCGGATCAGCTGGTCGCCCGCGGTGAGAGCGGCGGACAGGATGGTGTTGTCCGTGCCGCCCGCGGGCTGGCGCACGACGGCGCCGACGATCGTGCGGGTCTCCCCGTCGACGTCCTTCTTCGCGGCGAACACCAGGTTGCCGAGCGCGGAGGTGGTGGTGCCGGTCTTGATGCCGACGACGTTGTTGCGGCCGACCAGCTGGTTCCAGTTGGAGTGGTTGGTGCCCTTGTAGTCGTCGTACGACATCATCGCGGCGACCTCGCGGAAGGCGGGCTGCTTCATCGCCTCCCTGGCCAGCTTCACCTGGTCCACGGCGGTGCTCACGGTGGTGTCGTTCAGCCCCGAGGGGTCGGTGTACGTCGTGTTGGTCATGCCGAGGTCCTTCGCGGCCTCGTTCATCTTCGCGACGAACTCCTTCTCGGACCCCGCGTCCCAGCGGGCCAGCAGCCGCGCCACGTTGTTCGCGGACGCGATCAGGATGGCCTCGATCGCCTCCCGCTGGGAGATCTCGTCGCCCGCGGTGACGTCGACGGTCGACTCCTGCCCGGCGTCGGACTGCTTCTCCGCGAGGTCGTCGATCTTGATCATCGGACCCTCGGCGCCGCTCTTGAGCGGGTGGTCGCGCAGGATCAGGTACGCCGTCATGACCTTGGCGACACTGGCGATCGGCACGGGCTTCTGCTCGCCGGACGAGCCGAACGTGCCGATCCCCTGCACATCGAGGGCCGCCTGTCCGTCGGCCGGCCACGGGATCTCGGGCTTGCCGCCCTCAAAGGTGAAGCTGTCCTGGGCGGTGAGCTCCAGACCCGGCTCGGGGAGCGGGCGGAAGTTCTGTGCGACCGCGAAGATGATCAGGACGAGCAGGACCAGCGGCGTCCAGATCTTGACCCGCCGCAGGGCCGTGCGCAGCGGGGTCTGCGGGGGCGGCGGCGTGTTGGTGAGCTCGGCCAGCAGGTCCAGCGGCGGCTTGGGCGGCAGGGGCTGCTGCGTGGTCCGCTCGGGGCCGACCTGCGGGAGCACGCCGGTGGCCTCGGCGGCCGGGGGCGGCACGGTGCCGGAGGGCTTGCGGGCGGCCGGGTCGTCGAGCCCCTTCAGCGCGACGAACTTGCTGGTCCGCTCGGCCTCGGCGGCCGTGGCGCCCTGGTCGCCCAGCTTGAGCATGGTGGTGGGCTGGTCGACGGACCGCTGCCGGGTGCGGAACACGGCGGTGGGCTGATCGACGCCGGGGCCCTTGCCCGCGCCGGCGTCGCCGCTCTCGGGGCTCTTGCCGGTCGCTGCCGCACCGGCGCCTCCGTCGTCCGGGGCGGCGTCCCCGTCGGCGGTGTCGTCGGCGTCCGAGGCGTCCGCGCGGGCGGTCCCGGTGCCCTCGGCGGCGGTGTCCGCGCCGCCGTCCTCGTCCCCGGTCCGCTCCTCCGAGGCGGACGCGGGCTCGGCCCCGGCGTCGGGCGCGTCGCCGTGCGCCCGGTCGGTGTCGGTGTCCGTGCCGCTCGCGGCTGCGTCGTCGGCGTCGTCCGCCGTGGTGTCCGTACCCGCGCTGGTGGCGTGCTCGGGGCCTTCCGCGTCGTCGGCGGCGTTTGTGTCCTCCCGGGCGTCGGGCGCGTCGCCGTGCGTCGGGTCGGCGTCGGTGTCCGCGCTGCCCGCCGTGGTGTCCGTACCCGCGCTGGTGGCGTCCTCGGCGTCTTCCGCGTCGTCGGGCGTGTTGTCGGCGGCGTTCGTCTGCTCCCGGGCGTCGGGCGCGTCGCCGTGCGTCGGGTCGGCGTCGGTGTCCGCGCTGCCCGCCGTGGTGTCCGTACCCGCGCTGGTGGCGCCTTCGGCGTCTTCCGCGTCGTCGGGCGTGTTGTCGGCGGCGTTCGTCTGCTCCCGGGCGTCGGGCGCGTCGCCGTGCGTCGGGTCGGCGTCGGTGTCCGCGCTGCCCGCCGTGGTGTCCGTACCCGCGCTGGTGGCGCCTTCGGCGTCTTCCGCGTCGTCGGGCGTGTTGTCGGCGGCGTTCGTCTGCTCCCGGGCGTCGGGCGCGTCGCCGTGCGTCGGGTCGGCGTCGGTGTCCGCGCTGCCCGCCGTGGTGTCCGTACCCGCGCTGGTGGCGCCTTCGGCGTCTTCCGCGTCGTCGGGCGTGTTGTCGGCGGCGTTCGTCTGCTCCCGGGCGTCGGGCGCGTCGCCGTGCGTCGGGTCGGCGTCGGTGTCCGCGCTGCCCGCCGTGGTGTCCGTACCCGCGCTGGTGGCGCCTTCGGCGTCTTCCGCGTCGTCGGACGTGTCGTCGGCGGCGTTCGTGTCCTCCCGGGCGTCGGGCGCGTCGCCGCGCGCCCGGCCGGTGTCGGTGTTCGCGCCGCTCGCGGCCGCGTCGTCGGCGTCGTCCGCCGTGGTGTCCGTACCCGCGCTGGAGGCGTCCTCGGCAACGATGTCCGCCGCCTCCGTGTCGCGGGACGCCTCGGCGTCCGGCTCCGCCGTGCGGACCCACGCGGCGACCGCCTCGCGCAGCCGCCCCTCGCCCTCCGGGCCCGGAGCGGCCGCGTCGGCGCGCACCGACAGTACCCGGGTGGCCGTGTCGGACGTGCCGCCGCGCTCCGGGGGCTCCGACTCGCGGGCCACCGCCAATCGGGGATCCCGCTCGGCGGGAACCGGACCCGCGCTCCCCGACGTCGTTTCTGTCGACGACTCGCGCTGCTTCGTCCTGTCGGGGGACTCGCCCGCCACCGATGCCTCCTCCATGCGCCGCACGCACCGCGTGCGCCATCCGAACCGTGAAATCGCCCGCCCGCGACAGCACCACGCGGTACTGTCCGAACCCTGTACCAGTGTCCTGGGTGCGGGCCCACCCCACGCGGTAGACGAGAACGACATACCTACCGGTTCCACTACGAACAGGTCACGCACCCTCGACAGACCAATGTGAGAGGGGTCACCCTGTCATTCATCCACGCGGGGAGGCATGGATGGGCAGGAGCCGCAGAACACTTCCGGAGGAGCTTCTGCTGCTGGCATTGGACCCGACCACGGGTACCACTGCACAGCCGCAGTCGCTCGACCTCGGTCTGGCCGGAGCACAGCTAGTGGAGCTGGCGCTGGCCGGACGGATAGCCCCAGACGGGGATCGTATCGCCGTGGTGGTGCCACGGCCGACTGGAGACCCAACACTGGACTGCGCGTTGGAGTTGCTGCGGAGGCGCGGCGCTCCGGTACGGGCGGTCCACTGGATCGGCGGGCCGCGTCTCGGGCTCCGCCAGACCTACCTCTCGCATCTGGAGCGGTGCGGCATGGTGCATGCCGTGGCCGGACAGATGTGCGGGGTGCTGCCGACGACTCGCTACCAGGCGACGGACACCGAGATCAGCCGGGAAATCAGGGCCCGGCTGGACTCCGCGATCCGCACCGGCGTCCCGCCGGACCCGCGGACCGCGGCGCTCGCCGCACTGGCGCACGCGGTGGGTCTCGGCAAGCACCTGTACCCGGGGAACGAGGGTCGCTCCTCGCGCTCCCGGTTGCGGGATCTGATCCGGCACGACCCGATGGGCGGACTCGTGGCGCATGCCGTGATGGACGTCCAGAACGGTGCGGCTGCCCAGCCGCGCCGCAGCTCCGCACCGGCGGGCCGGCAGGCCCCCGGCGGCAGGGGCACGACGGAACCCGCCCGAGGCGTTCCGACGCAACCCCGCCGCGGATCCATGGCACGTGCCGTGGCCCACTGAGCCGTACGTCCCCCAGGGCCCAACGGCACGGCACGCCGCGGATCCGCGGCACCGCACGACCCGGTCACGGGAGCCGCTGTCCGAGCGGGGCGGAGAGAACACACCGGTTCTCTCCGCCCCGCTCGGCGCGCCCCCGCCCGGCACCAACACCCGCCACCGGCACCCGAAGTGGCGTGTACCCGTCGTATATCCCCCGTTTTCCAGCGGTGGGAAGCACCTTGGTGGCAATCTGCTCATCAGCAGACACGCAAAGTGGCAAGTACGAGGCACGCAGCCGGAGGTGCACGTCCCGTGGCGTCCAATGTCAATCCCACCGTCAGGCGACGCCGGCTGGGCCAGGAGCTGCGCAGGCTCCGTGAGCTCAAGGGCATGACGGCCGAGGAGGTGGCGGAGCGGCTGCTGGTCTCGCAGTCGAAGATCAGCCGCCTGGAGAACGGCCGGCGCAGCATCAGCCAGCGCGACGTGCGCGACCTGTGCGGGGTGTACGAGGTCGAGGACCAGCGGATCGTCGACTCGCTGATGCAGATGGCCAAGGACTCCCGCCAGCAGGGCTGGTGGCACGCCTTCGGTGACATCCCGTACAGCGTCTACATCGGCCTGGAGACGGACGCGGAGTCGCTGCGTGTCTACGAACCCCAGATCATCACCGGGCTGTTGCAGACCCGCGCGTACGCCGAGGCGATCGTGCAGGGCGGTTCGCCGGAGTCGTCCGAGCAGGAGAACGACAAGCGGGTCGAGGTCCGGCTGCGCAGGCAGAGCCGGATCACCGCGGAGAAGGATCCGCTGCGGCTGTGGGTGGTGCTCGACGAGGCGGCGCTGCGGCGGGTCGTGGGGAGCCGTCAGGTCATGCGCGAGCAGCTCGAGCACGTCATGGAGCTGTCCCAGCAGCCGCACATCACCGTGCAGGTGCTGCCGTTCGAGGTCGGTGCGCACGCCGGCATCAACGGCCAGTACTCGATCCTGGAGTTCTCCGACGCGGCCGATTCGAGCGTGGTGTACATCGAGGGCGTCACCAGCGACCTGTATCTGGAGAAGCCGCACGACGTGCAGAAGTACACGGTGATGTACGAGCATCTGCGGGCGCAGTCGCTGAACGTGGAACAGTCCCGTCAGCTGGTGGAACGGCTCGCGAAGGAGTACGCGCGCTGAGGTGACGCCGGGGGTGCGGCCGGATGCGGGGCCGCGTGCGGGGCGGAATCTTACACCGTGGGGATGTGAGGTGGTAAGTCCCACAGTGAATATGCCACCCGGTCGAGTGAACGACCGCTCCGGACGATGAAGGTGACGAGTAGCGTCGATCACGCCAACCGGCAGCGAGGGTTGGCGAAATCCGATCTGCGGTCCGTGCCGGATGCGCAGGCCGGTGACAGCAACTCAGCATCTGGCTACGGAGCGAACATGGCAATTCGTCTGGGCACCACGGAAACGTGGACGACGTCCTCCTACACCAACAACAACGGCGCGTGCGTGATGGTCAGGTCGACCACCGAGACCGCACTGGAACTCGGGGACACCAAGGTTCCCGAGGGGCCGAAGCTGGCCTTCCCCGCGGACGCGTGGAGCGCCTTCGTGGCCTCGGTCAAGGACTGACGCCGCCGTCACGGGCACCGTCGGAAGGGCCCTCTCGACCAGTTCGCCGTCCTAGCCGAGAGGGCTCCGCCGGTGCCCGGCCGGGTCAGCCCCCGGCGGGCGGCCCCACCGGGAAGGCCACGTCGCACACCGGGTCGTCGGGACCCGCGGCCGGCCAGTCCCCGAAGTACACCTCCCGGCAGGGCCCCGTCGGCGTCAGCCCCTCCGTCGCCATCCACCCCTCCACCGCCTCGAACGCGGCCAGGATCTGCGGATGCGCCACCTGCGCCTTGGTGATCCGGGTACGGGCCAGCCGCAGCGCCGGCTCCACCCGCACCCGCGCCGCGAAGGCCCTGCCCCCGGCCTCGGCCCAGGCGCGTGCCGCCGCCTCGTC
Source organism: Streptomyces speibonae (assembly GCF_984686075.1). Lineage (NCBI taxonomy): Bacteria > Bacillati > Actinomycetota > Actinomycetes > Kitasatosporales > Streptomycetaceae > Streptomyces > Streptomyces speibonae. Next base: position 4,683,421 of record NZ_OZ480260.1, read on the forward strand.
GGCCACCGGGACGCACGCCTCCGCCGGGCCGTCGCTCTCCATGGACACCTCGGCGTGGTACGCCACGAACGGCGTCCCCGCCACGCCGCCGCACTCCCCGGCCGCCTCCACCAGCCGGCCCAGCGACGACCCGATCCACGCCGGCAGCTCTTCCGGCGTCACATGCCGTGACTCGGTGATCAGCACCTGCGCCGGCACGTCCACCGTGTCGACCACGAACTTCCCGTACATCTCGGAGCTCCTCCCCGACAGCCGTCCACGGAGGTACTCGGCGAGCGTCCGCCGCCCGGCGTGCCGTGCCTCGACGTCCGCCCAGTACGCGGCGAGCCGCTCGGCCCGCGCCGCACCGTCGTCCGCGTCGAGCACCTCGGCGATCCGGGCGAGCGGCATGTCCAGCTGGCGCAACAGCGCCACCAGCCGGGCCCGTTCGATCTGACCGGCCCGGTAGAAGCGGTACCCGGTGGCCTCGTCGACCCGCGCCGGGGCCAGCAGCCCCCGCCGGTCGTACAGCCGCAGCGCCTTGGCCGAGAGCCGGGCCCGCGCCGCGAACGCCCCGATGGGGAGCAGTTCCTCGTCCACGCCGCCATCCTCCGTCACCGGGCGGCTCTTCCGCCCGGTGGGAGGAACGCTCGTCCCTGCCCCAGGGGCAAGGTCAAGGCGCTCAGCCGAGCGCCTTCTCCACGGCCGCCACGAGCTCCGCCGCCTCCGGCTCGGTCTGCGGCGAGAACCGGGCGACGACCTCGCCGTCCCGTCCGATCAGGAACTTCTCGAAGTTCCAGCGGATGTCCCCGGTGTGTCCCTCGGCGTCGGCGAAACCGACCAGCCGCTCGTACAGTGCGTGCCGCCCCTCCCCGTTGACCTCCACCTTCTCGGTCATCGGGAAGGTCACGCCGTACGTCGCCGAACAGAACTCGGCGATCTCCTCAGCGGTGCCCGGCTCCTGGCCCAGAAACTGGTTGCAGGGCACGCCGAGCACGGTGAAGCCCCGCTCCGCGTACTGCTCGTGCAGCCGTTCCAGCCCCGCGTACTGCGGGGTGAGCCCGCACTGGGAGGCCACGTTCACGACGAGCACGGCCCGGCCCCGGTACTGGGCGAGGTCCGCCGGGCCGCCGTTGAGTGCGCCGATCCCGACGCCGAGGGGAGAAGTGCCGTTGTTCTTCGCAGTCGTCATGGGCCGACCCTAGCTCCGGACCGCGCCCCGCTCCCGAGGCGGCCCCGCCTCGACGAGGACCTCCCCGGACGCCGTGCGCACGTACAGCACCGACCGGCCCGCCCTGCCGCACCGCTCCACCAGCCCCGCCTCCCGCAGCACCCGCAGATGCCGGCCGACCGAACCCAGCCCCTGCCCGGTCACCGCGACGAGCTGACTCGTGCTCATCGGGGAGCCGAGCAGCATCAGCACCCGTGCCCGCGCGGTCCCCAGCAGCGCGCCCAGGCCCGCCGGCACGGGCTCCCCGTCACGGTCCCCGGCCAGCGCGCCCGCGCACGGGTACACGAGCGCGAACCGCCGTGTCCCCTCCGCCGCCACCCAGCCCACCCGCTGCGCGGTCACCGGCACGAACAGCAGCTCCGCGCCGGAGATCTCGCGCGGCGGCAGCTCGTGCGCGTTGACCTGGAGCCGGTTGCCGCCGAGCCAGCGCGTCCCCGGCCGCAGCGCGTCCAGCACCGTCGCCCAGCCGCCCCGGCCCACCTGCGCCACCCGGGCCACCACATCGGCCTCCAGGACCCGGCGGCGCCGTGCCCAGTACGGGCGTACGGCGTCCTCCCAGACGTGGGTGAGCAGGTCCGCGGCGCGCTGTGCCAGGTCGTCGCGGTCCAGCGGGGCGGGGAGCGGGGCGCCGCCCAGGGAGACGCCCAGCTGGGCGCGGGCGTCGGCGGGCGGGACCGCGCGCACCCGCTCGACCTCTTCCTCGAAGGTCTCGCCGCCCCGCGGGGTGACGGTGACGAAGTCCGCGATCCACACCCTGCCGAGCGCGGACGGCACGAGCAGCGCGGTCACCGGGTCGGCGGCCAGCCGCGCCCGGTAGGCGGGCAGATGGGCGTCGAGCCACGCCCGCTCCCCGGGGTGCGCGGCCCGCGCGGCGTGCAGCAGCCGCAGGCTCGCGAGGGTCTCGGAGAGCGGCGAGAGCACGAACCGGCTCCCGGCGAGGGTGTCCGCACTGATCTGCCACCAGCCCACGACCGCGCCCGCCTCCCCGTCGTTGCGCTCCTGCGCGAAACATTACCGACCGCCCCCACGCCCTCCCCACACTCCGCGCATGCGCAGCTACCGGGACCTCTTCCGCACCCCCGAGTTCACCCCGCTCTTCCTCGCCGCCTCCGTCCAGACCCTGGCCCGTACGACGAGCGGCCTGGCCCTGGCCACGCTCGTCCACCGGGAGACCGCCTCGCCCCTGCTGTCCGCGCTGAGCCTGTTCGGCCCGTCCCTGGCGCACGTCCTCGGCGCCACGCTCTTCATGTCGGCCGCCGACCGCCTCCCGCCGCGCGCCACCATGACCTGCTCGGCGCTCGCCTTCGCCACGGCCACCGCCGCGCTCGCCCTGCCCGGACTGCCCGTCACCGGGATCTTCGCGATCCTCCTCGTCAACGGGCTGATGGCGTCGGTGGGCGGGGGAGTGGGCTGGGGCCTGCTGAACGAGATCCTCCCCAAGGACGGCTATCTGCTGGGCCGCTCGACCTTCAACATGATGAACGGGATCACGCAGATCACCGGCTACGCGACCGGCGGCGTCCTCATCGCCGTCCTCTCGCCCCGCCCGTCACTCCTGATGGCCGCGGCCCTCTACCTCACGGCCGGGCTCATCGCCCGCCTCGGCCTGACCCGCCGCCCGCCACGCGCGGTCGGCCGCCCCTCGGTGCGGGCCACCTGGCAGGCCAACGCCCGGCTCTGGTCGTCCCCGCCGCGCCGCCTCGTCTACCTCGGCCTGTGGCTCCCCAACGGCCTGATCGTCGGCTGCGAAGCCCTCTACGTCTCCTACGCCCCCGACTCCGCCGGCACCCTCTTCGCCTGCGCGGCCGTGGGCATGCTGGCGGGCGATGTGGCGGTCGGCCGGCTCATCCCGCCCGACCGCCGCCGACGCCTGGCCGCCCCGCTCCTGCTGCTCCTCGCCACCCCGTACGTCTTCTTCGTCCTCCAGCCGCCCCTGCCGGTGGCGGCCGCCCTGGCCACCGTGGCCTCGGCGGGCTTCGGAGCGAGCCTGGTCCAGCAGGAACGCCTGATGTCCCTCACCCCGCCGGAACTCTCCGGCCACGCCCTGGGCCTGCACTCCTCCGGCATGCTCACGATGCAGGGCACCGCCGCGACCCTGGCGGGCGCCCTCGCCGAACTCACCTCACCCCCCACCGCGATGACCACCCTTGCCCTGACCTCAGCCACAGTGACCCTGCTCCTCACGGCGACCGCCCGCCACCACTCACGCCGGTCTACCGAGCCGGCACCTTCGTGAGCACCAGGGACCACGAGTCGTCCGGGGTGCTGAACTCCACCGTTCCCCGACCGCTGGTGTAGAGCTGGATACCGGAGAGCCCGCCGACGCCGCGACCGGCGACTTCCAGATAGACGAAGTCGCTGGACGAGTCGCTGTCGACGAACGTCCACCGGCCGCTGAAGTCGGCCGGGCCGGAGTCCGAGTCCGTCGACACATCGGTGGCGGCGAACGTCCCGTCGGACGCGAGCTGGATCTCCCCGCCGGTCGCGTCGTCGCGGTAGGTACCGGGCAGTTCCTCGGTATCGACCGAGTGCGAACACCCCGAGGTGAGCACCGCGGAAGCGGTCAGTGCCGCGACGAGCCACCGACTGCCTGTCCCCCTGATCATCATGGGCCCCAGCGTAAGGGCGCCCGCCGGGCCGGGACCGCGGTCAGCGGATACCGAGGGCGACGATCTGGGTGATCGCCTCCTCGGCGAAGTTGTCATCGCTGACGAGGAGCAGCAGTCGCTCACCGGAGGGCAGGTCGGGACCCCATGTCATGCCTTCGGTGTTGTCGACGGCGGACAGGCCCAGTGTGTCGAAGTCCGCCACGAGCGTCTTGCGCATCGGCACGACCGGCCGTCCCGCCAGGGAGTCGATCTCCTGGACGTCGGTCGCCCCTCGGGTGGTGGCGTCGAAGAGGCGGATCTTGTAGCCCGCGCCGGCGACCCAGGTTCGTTCGAGCACCAGGTAGCGGTCGGGCCGGCCGGGGAACGCGAGGATGGACGGGACGCCGGTGTCCGGGCCCCACGGGCTGTCCGGGTCGTTCTCGGCGAAGATCTTCTCCAGCGGATAGGCGAACTGCCCGAGCACCCGCCCGTCGCGGCTCTGCCGCGTGACGCGGACCAGCGCGCCGTGGTTCACATCGGGTTCCGGGCCGTCCTGGAGGAGCGGGCCCTCGATCGCGCTGGTGACCACCGTGCCCTTCGAGCCGAAGGTGATCGCCTCGATCGCCTGGTTCCGGCGCGGGCCGCGCTCCTCCATCGTGATCTCGTAGTTCGACGGCAGCCGCAGTTGTCCGAGGTGGCCGCCGGTGGGCGAGGCGTACTGGATGGACGGCTGCACCACCGGCGGGCCCGCCACCTTGGGCCGGTCGCCCTCCTGCGCCCACCAGTAGGCGCAGCTGAGCGGGTCGACGCGGATCTCCTCCGGGTCGACGGTCTTGCCGTCGCCCAGGGTCGGATCCGAGTAGAACGAACCGTCGGGCCGGCGGAAGGGATGGGTGCCGGTGAAGTCGACGGCGTGCACACCGCCGGCGTCCACGTCCAGCCTGGCCGTGTAGAAGCGGGCGGGCTGGAGGTACGAGCGGTCGTCGCTGATGAAGACGTACTCGCCGGTGCACGGGTTGCGGTCGATGCCGGAGAAGCCGCCGACGGTGGTTCCCTGGAAGGCGAGTTTGTGCGGAACGGTCCTTTCACCGAGCAGGCGGGCCTGGGCGACGGGATCCGGCGCCGGCGCCGGCACCGGCTCGCCAGGTCGGGCCGCGGCCACGGTGGGGGCCAGGGGCGAGGCCAGTAGCAGCGCTACGGCGCACACACCGCGTGTCAGAGAAGAACTCACCGGAGGATCTTGGCCCGTGACGGGCCGAGGCACAGTCGCCCAATCGGGTAAGGCTGCTCCGTAGTAGCCTCTATGTCATGTCGCCCATTACATGGACGTCCGGCGCGGTCGCCGTACGGCAGGCAGTCGCCCAGGACGCCAAGCGGCTCACGCGGCTCGTGCGCAGGTCGCGCGCCTATGAGGGGCCCTACGCGGCGATGGTTACCGGATATCGCGTGGGCCCGGACTACATCCGGACCCACCGGGTCTTCGTCGCCGTCGACACATCGGATCCGGCGGGGCGGGTGCTCGGCTTCTACGCGTTGGTCCTCGCGCCGCCGGAGCTCGACCTGTGCTTCGTCGCGGACGCTGCGCAGGGCCGTGGCATCGGGCGCCTGCTCGTGGAACACATGAAGGCCGAGGCGCGCACGGCGGGAGTCGACCGCGTCCGCGTCGTGTCCCACCCGCCCGCCGAGGGGTTCTACCGCGGCCTGGGCGCACAGGCGACCGGAACCGTCGCCGCGAATCCGCCCGCGGTGATGTGGGACCGGCCCGAGCTGGAGTTCCTGATCCCGTAGATCCCGTACGTTTTGATCCCGTAGCCGCCGCCGGCACCGGCTTGCCCGGCCGCGGAACCCGGCTACCGGTCCTCCTCCGGAACTCCCCCCTCCAGCAGGCGCTCCGCGATGTCGTCCGCCCAGGTCTGGGCCCACCGGCGGAGGTTCTCCACGGCCTCGGTGTCGAGGCCGTGGGCGCGGAACTCGGCGTCGTCGAGCCATTCCGTGCCGGTCAGGCGGGACTGGAGCTCGGTGAGGTCGAAGGTGTCGGGGGCGTGCCGCCGGCCGAGCTCCTCCAGTTCGACCGGGCTCCACCGGTCCGCCACCGCGTGGACGTCGACGAGGTCACGGGGCAGGCCCCGGTCCGCCAGTGCCCGGACCGACGTACCGGTCAGGTCCTCCAGGGACAGCGCCGGACCGGCCGCCGTCTCCACCGCCGGCCGCCACAGCACCTCCTTGCGCAGGTCCACCTGCCACCGCGCCCCCGACGCCGGGTCCCGGACGAGCAGCCGCGCCGCCAGCGGATCGACGAGCGGCACCTCGGCCGACCACCCCCGCCGCTCCAGCCCCGACCGCACACCGTCGGCGATCTCCGTCATGTCCGCGGGATGCTCGGTGGCCAGATCCACCCCCCGGCTGACCCGGTCCGCCACCAGCCCGTGCGCCCGCACGGCGTCCCCACCGGCCAGCACCAGCCCGTACGGCGCCCCGACGGCCACCACATCACCCACCAGCCGCCCACGCACGGCACCCGCATCCACACCGACCGGGGCTGAACCCATGCCCCGATTATCCCCGCCGGCCCACTTCTCCACGATCGGGTGACGCCGCTCCTCAGTAGCGTTCCGGTCGACGTGCTCTGACCGGCCGCGCGCCGGTAGCGTCCCGGGTATGCGGGACGACTGGCGGGCGGACCGGATCGGGGCCGCGTTGGCGGGGGAGAATCCCACGGTGATGCGGCGACTGGGGGCGGGGTTCGCGGTGATCGGGGACGTGCAGTTCCTGCCCGGGTACTCGGTTCTGCTGGCGGACGACCCGGGGGTGGGGCGGCTGTCGGACCTGCCGCGGGGGAAGCGGTCGGCGTTCCTGTCCGACCTGGACCTGCTCGGCGAGGCGGTCGAGCGGGCCTGCGGGCGGCTGGACCCGGCCTTCCGGCGGGTCAACCTCGAGATCCTGGGCAACAAGGACCCGTTTCTGCACGCGCACGTCTGGCCGCGCTTCGACTGGGAGCCCGCGGAGCTGGTGACCGGCCCCGTCTGGCTGTACCCGCGTGAGCGGTGGAGCGACGAGCGGCATCGCCTCGGGACGCGGCACGACGCGATGCGGGCGGCGATCGGGGAGGAGCTGGACCGGCTGCGACCGGCGGTGGTCAGTTCTCGCGGATGACGTAGAGCTGGTCGCGTGTGTCCGCGCAGGGTTCCATGACGGCTTCGGTGCCCTCGGTCGCTTCCTTGCCGCTGGTGCCGACGCAGCGGCCGTCCGGTGTCGCGCGGAACCGGAAGGCGTCCGAGTCGTCCGGGCCGGGCTCCAGGGTGAACAGCGTCGCCCCGGTGCAGTCGTCGCGCGGCTCGATCATGCCCTTGACAGGGCCGCCGTCCATGACGGCCAGGCAGCCCTTGCCCATCTCCGGATGGTGCCACTGCACCCGGTACCGCGCCTCACCGGCCGGTTCGAGGTAGGTGCGCGGCACCGGGGCCTGTGCGCAGGGCACGTGCGCGGCCACCGCGCTGTCGTAGGCGCCGGCCCGGTCCCGTCCCTCCGTGAGGCACAGGCCGGTGTCGTCGGCCGGGTGGATGGTGACCCACCCGTCGGCCGGGGCCGCCGCGTCGGACCCGTCCCCGTCGGGCAGCAGAGCCCACGCGCCGACGGCGAGCAGCGGAAGCCCCAGCGCGGCGCCGATCAGCGTCAGGCGCCGGCGGTTCCGCGGAAGCCTCAGGGGCCTCGGGGGCTCCTCCTGCTCCATGGGCTCCTCCGTCGGGGGCGGGGCGGCGGGCACGGCGGACGGCGCCGCCGCCGGCTCCGGTTCTGGCTCCGCCTCGGCGATCCGCTCCCTCGCCGCCAGCCAGACGTCGACCCGCTCACCGTCCCCGCAGGCGCGCACGAACGCCGCCAGGACCTCCGGCCGGGGCAGCCCGGTGCGCCGCAGGACATCGGCCAGGGTGCTGCGTGCGAGCACCTCACCGTTGCGGGCGGCCCGCTCCTCCAGCTCGCGGTACGTCAGTCCCGACAGCTCCTTGAGCTGCTTCATCACCTCGACGAAACCGGCGGCATCCCGTGCCGCGTCGGGAGACAAGTCACGCGGGTTCCCCATGCGGCCATCCTGCTGCGGCCGTTGCATGTTCTACAACGTGGAAATCCGCCATGCCGCACGCACACCGGTCACACCGTTCACACCGGACGCGGGCTCGGGACCACGACGTCCCCCACGTCACAGTCCCTTGCCCGGCCGGCCGACTCCCACCCTGCCGACACCTCCCGGCGGGATCAACGCCCCACGGCTGTCCGGGACAGGGGCCCGGCTGTCCGGGCAGGCCGGAGCCGTGGCCCGCCCGTGTCCCGGACAGCGGACGCCGCCCCCGCGACCCACGGGTGGACACCGCCCGGCCGCGCCGCACACTGGATGCCGCCCCGCCACGCGGGGGGACGGGCCCGACGGGAGCGGAAAACGAGACCATGGCACGCGGCACACTCCGGATCCACCTCGGCGCGGCACCGGGCGTCGGCAAGACCTACGCCATGCTGTCCGAGGCGCACCGCCGGGTGGCCCGCGGCACCGACTGCGTGATCGGCTACGTGGAGCACCACGACCGCCCCCGCACCCGCGCCCTGCTCCACGGCCTGGAAGAGGTGCCGCGCAGACGGCTGGAGCACCGCGGGACCCTCCGCACGGAGATGGACCTGGACGCCGTGCTGGCCCGGCGCCCCGAGGTCGTCCTCGTCGACGAGCTCGCCCACACCAACGTCCCGGGCTCCCGCAACGCCAAGCGCTGGCAGGACGTGGAGGAGCTGCTCGCGGCCGGCATCCACGTCATCTCCACGGTGAACATCCAGCACCTGGAGTCCCTCGGCGACGTCGTCGAGTCCATCACGGGCGTACGCCAGCAGGAGACCGTGCCGGACGAGGTGGTGCGCCGGGCCGAACAGGTCGAACTGGTCGACATGACCCCCGAGGCCCTGCGCCGCCGGATGGCGCACGGCAACGTCCACCCGCCCGACAAGGTCGACGCGGCCCTGTCCAACTACTTCCGCCCCGGCAATCTCACCGCCCTGCGCGAGCTGGCCCTGCTCTGGGTGGCGGACCGCGTCGACGCCTACCTCCAGCGCTACCGCAGCGAGCACGGCGTCCGCGCCATCTGGGGCTCGCGCGAGCGCATCGTCGTCGGCCTGACCGGCGGACCCGAGGGCCGCACGCTGATACGGCGCGCGGTGCGCCTCGCGGAGAAGGGCGCCGGAGGGGAGGTCCTCGCGCTCTACGTGGCCCGCAGCGACGGGCTGACCTCCGCCTCGCCCGGCGAACTGGCCGTCCAGCGCACCCTCGTCGAGGATCTGGGCGGCAGCTTCCACCACGTGGTCGGCGACGACATCCCCACCGCCCTGCTGGAGTTCGCCCGCGGGGTGAACGCCACCCAGATCGTGCTCGGCGTGTCCCGGCGCAAGGGCTGGCAGTACGTGCTCGGCCCCGGCGTGGGCGCCACCGTGGCCCGCGAATCCGGGCCCGACCTGGACGTCCACCTCATCACCCACGACGAGGTGGGCAAGGGCCGCGGCCTGCCCGCCGCGCGGGGCGCGCCACTGGGCCGGCCCCGGGTCGTGGCCGGATGGCTGGCCGGCGTGCTCGGCCCGGTCCTGCTGACCCTGCTGCTGCACACCGCCCTGCCCGCCGTGGGCCTGGCCAACGACATGCTGCTGTTCCTCGCGCTCACCGTCGCGGCGGCGCTGCTGGGCGGCATGCGGCCCTCGCTCGCCTCCGCCGTCGTGGGGACGCTGCTCATCAACTGGTACTTCGCGCCCCCGGTGCGGACCTTCACCATCGCCTCGGCGCAGAACATCGTCGCCCTCGGCGTCTTCGTGGGCGTCGCCGTCTCCGTGGCCTCCGTGGTCGGCCTCGCGGCACGCCGTACCGACCAGGCGGCCCGGCTGCGCGCCGAGGCGGCCACCCTGTCCTTCCTCGCTGGCAGCGTCCTGCGCGGCGAGACCAGCCTGGAGGCGCTGCTGGAACGCGTGCGCGAGACCTTCGCCGTGGAGGCCGCGGCCCTGCTGGAGCGGGAGCACGACACGGCGCCGTGGACCTGTGCCGGCGGCGTCGGCGCGGTGTCCGCCGTGGCGCGGCCGGAGGACGCCGACGTGGTCGTGCCGGCCGGCGACGACATGGTGCTCGCGATCTCCGGCCGGGTGCTGCCCGCCTCCGACCGCCGCGTCCTGGCCGCGTTCGCGGCCCAGGCCGCCGTCGTCCTGGACCGCAGGCGGCTGAAGTCCCAGGCCGACCGGGCCAGGGAACTGGCCGAGGGCAACCGCATCCGCACCGCGCTGCTCGCCGCCGTCAGCCACGACCTGCGCACCCCGCTCGCCGGGATCAAGGCGTCGGTGTCGTCGCTGCGTTCGGCGGACGTGGAGTGGTCGGAGGAGGACCGGGCCGAGCTCCTGGAGGCGATCGAGGAGGGCGCCGACCGCCTCGACCACCTGGTCGGCAACCTGCTCGACATGTCCCGCCTGCAGACCGGCACCGTCACCCCGCTGATCCGGGAGATCGACCTGGACGAGGTCGTTCCGCTGGCGCTGGGCGGTGTCCCGGAACCGGGACCGGGAGCGGGATCGGGATCGGGATCGGCGGTCGTCCTGGACATCCCCGAGAGCCTGCCCATGGTGGCGACGGACACGGGGCTGCTGGAGCGGGCGGTCGCCAACGTCGTGGAGAACGCCGTGAAGTACAGCCCCGAGGGCGAGCCGGTGCTGGTCGCGGCCAGCACCCTCGCCGACCGGGTGGAACTGCGCGTGGTGGACCGCGGCCCCGGCGTCCCCGACGAGGCAAAGGAGCGCATCTTCTCCCCGTTCCAGCGCCACGGCGACGCCCCGCGGGGCGACGGCGTCGGCCTCGGCCTGGCGGTCGCCCGCGGCTTCGCCGAGGCCATGGGCGGCACGCTGCACGCCGAGGACACCCCCGGCGGCGGCCTCACCATGGTCCTCACCCTCCCCACCAGCAGCCGCGGAGCGGCAGAACGGCAAGCAGAACGCTCCCGATCCGACCGAGGACTATGAAAACCACCGACGCCCCGCACCCACGTCCCCGAGCCGCCCCCCGGCCGCGGGCAGCGCTCCCGCTTCGTCCGCCGGCAGCCGCGGTGCGGCGGTGCGGCGAGGGGGACGATCCCGGTCCGGCCGAGGAGCGTGAAGAGCCCCCGATACCCCGGGCGGCGAGCCGTAGCGGGGCCCACGGTGTCGAGCCGCCGCCGGCAGCGGTGCCGTTACGCCCGCCAGTAGCTGCGGTGCAGCAGGACGGCGAACGGGACGATCTCGATCCGGCCGAGGAGCATGAGCGCGGAGAGGAGCACCTTCGACGGTGCCCCGAGCGACGCGTACGACCCGAACGGGCCGAGCTCACCGAACGCCGGGCCCACGTTGCCGAGGCACGCCGCCGCGGCGCCGAGCGCGGTGAACACACCGCCGCCCGCCGCACCCACGTCCGCGTCGAGGGCGAGCCCGAACGTGCCGAGCGCGAGGGCGAGCAGATAGAGCAGCGCGAACAGGAGCGCCGAGCGGAGCATGGCGCCGTCGACCGCCCGGCCGCTCACCCGCACCGTGAGGACCGCGTCGGGGTGCACCGCCTGTTCCAGCTCGTGGCGGGCGAAGCGGTACAGGACGAGGTGGCGTACGACCTTGACCGAGCCGCTCGCCGACCCGGCGCAGGCCCCGACGAACATCAGCGCCAGCAGGGTGAGCGTCGCGAGCAGGCCCCACCCCGACCAGTCCGCCGTCGCCAGACCGGTGGTGGTCATCACCGAGACCGCCTGGAAGGCCGCGTGCCGCACGTCGCCGGGCCCGCCGAGCACGCCGTCGGCGAGCAGTTCGACCGCCAGGACGGACGCGCTCACGGCGAGCAGCGCGAGATACAGGCGCAGTTCCTCGTCCCGGGCCGCGTCCCGGATCTGGCGCAGCACGGCGAGGCGGTACAGGCGCAGCAGGTTCACCCCGGCCACCACCATCAGGGCGCACAGCACCCACTGCGTCACGGGCGCGAACCCCCGGGCCGAGTCGGCCTCCGGGGCGAACCCGCCGAGGGCGACGGCGGAGGTCGCGTAGGAGAACGCGTTGAACAGCCCCATCCGCCGGTCCAGCCCCGCCCACCCCAGGGCGGCCAGAACCAGGATTCCGGCGGCGGTCACCGCGAGGTAGACCTTCCACAGCCGCCGGGCGGTGTCGCGGATCGTCGCGCCGAGCGACTCCATCGCGACCGGGCCCGGCAGCTCCGAGCGCAGCAGCTCACGGCCGCCGATGCGCAGCCGCGGCAGCACCGCGAGGGCCAGCACGATGACGCCCGCGCCGCCCAGCCAGTGGGTGAGCTGCCGCCAGAACAGCATGGCCGTCCCGAGCGCCTCCACGTCCGTCAGGACGGTCGCGCCGGTGGCGGTGAACCCCGACATCGCCTCGAAGTAGGCGTCGATCGGGCGGTCGAGCTGAGGGACGCCACCGAGCAGGAAGGGCAGCGCGCCGAACGCGGGGATCAGCAGCCACACGGCGACGACGACGAGGAACCCCTCCCGGACGCCCAGCGGGGGCCGCCTGCCGGTCAGCCGCCGGAGCGTCAGGCCCGTCACCGCCACGGCGAGCCCGGCGGCGAGGAAGGGCCACGGGGGCTCACCGGCCACCAGCGCGACGACCGCCGGCGCCGCGAACGGCAGCGCCAGCCACGCCAGCAGGGTGCCGACGACCCCCAGCGCGGTCCGTACGTCGACGTCGGGCCGCCCGCGCGGACGCCGCCGGCGCGCCGGACGCGCCCGGTCCGACGGCGCGGACGACGGCGACGGCGACGACCCGGGCGCGGGCGACGGCGGGGGCGTCACAGGGCACGCTCGATCGCCGCGACCCGCCCGGGCTCGGTGAGCAGGATCGCCCGGTCCCCGGGCAGCAGTACGTCCGTCTCCGCGGGGAACACCACCCCGCCGTCCCGGACGATCGCCCCCACGCGGACCTCCTCGAGCGCGTCGACGGGCGCGTGCGCGAACCGGCTCCGCGGCCGGACGGTGACGTCGAGCACCTCGAAGCGGTCGTCCCCCAGCATCGCCATCTGTTGCGTGCGCTCGCCGAAGGTGAAGCGGGCCATCTTCTCGGCCGTCTCGTCACCCGGGTCGATCGTCACGTCGACACCGGCCGCCTCGAAGACCTCGGCGGCGCCCGGGTCGTCGAGGACCGTCAGCGTGAAACCCACCCCGTGGATCTTCGTGAGCACCGCCGCGTGCAGATTGCGCGAGTCGTCACCGCCGGCGAACACCGCCGCGTCCGCCGTGCCGATGCGCTCACGGCGCAGGAACGCCGGGTCGAGGCCCGTGGACCGGAACACCCGGGCCCCGTCCAGGAGGTCCGCGGCCGCGCGCGCCCGTGCCGCGTCCGGCTCGATCACCCGCACGGCGACCCCCCGCTCGAGCAGCACCCGCGCGATGACCGTCCCCACCCGCCCGGCGCCGAAGAGCACCACGTCGTCCACCGGTTCGGCCCCGGTGACCAGCCGGCTCCAGGCGCGCGCCGCCGCGAGCGACCCCATCACGATGATCCAGTCGCCCGGGCGCACCACCTCGCGCGCCGTCGCCTTGATCCAGCGCCCGTCCCGCACGACGGCGACCACCCGCGACGCCTCGGGCAGGTCCATGTCGCTCAGCGGCCGGCCCGCGAACCACGGCGGCCGCGCCTCGGGGACGTCGACGCCCAGCACCACCACCTCGCCGCCGGCGAAGAAGTCCACGTGCCGGGCGCCCGGCACGTGCAGGACGCGCGCGACGGCGTCCGCGGTCTCGAACGCCTTGGAGACCAGCAGGTCCACGTCGAGATCGCCCGCACGCCAGGCCGCCAGATAGTCCGTTCCGGTGGCGCGCACCACCGTCCGGGCCGACGACAGACGCCGGGCGAGCATGGCGGTCACCAGGTTGACCTCGTCCCGCGAGGTGCACGCCAGCACCAGTTCCGCGTCGGCGATCCCCGCTTCGAGGAGCGTCTCGCGCCGTGTGCCGCTGCCGTGCGTCACCCGCACGTCGTACGCGTGCGACACGGCCTCCAGACGCGCCCGGTCGACGTCGATCACCGTGCACTCGTGCGTCTCGGCGAGCGACTTGACCACCGTGTGCCCGACCTGGCCCACACCCACCACGACCACCCGCATACCGGCATCGTGGCACGCCGAGCCGGTGCCCGCCCGGCACCGACGGGCCCCCGGGGAAGCCCCGCGCGCGTCCCGTCGTTCCCACGGCGGTCCGGCCGTCGTCCCCGCGACGGTCCCGCCGTCGTCTTCCGGTCGCACCCGGGCGAAGGCCGGATCGATCTTTGGAACGATGTGACGCGCGCCCCGATCCGGAAGGCTTTCACCACCACCGGCGAGCAAGGGAAAAGGGAAACGCGACATGGAAGCGATCAAGGAACCGGACTGGACCACCGTGGGCATCCTCGGGTCGGCCCGGGGCGCGGCGGGGGCGACCGGCACGGAGGCCATCGGCACCGACCACTTGCTCGCCGGCATCACCGCGGCCAAGGGACCCGCGCGCGAGGCGCTCGCGAACGCGGGGGCGACCAGGACCGTGGTGGGCGCCGTCCTGCGGGACGTGACGGAACGGAAGACCGGGACGGACGGCGACGACGACGTCGAGCACAGCGTCGCCGCCCAGGACGTGCTGGGCGACGACGGCGGCCGCGACGTCCGCCTCACCGGCGCCGCGGCCCGCGCCCTCACCGCGGCGATGCGACGGGCGGAACGCGAGGGCGCGCCCAAGTTCGGCGCCGTCCACCTGCTCCCGGAGCTCCTGGAGGAGGACAACCGCGCGGTCGGACTGCTGGCCGCCTGCGACGTCTCCCCGGAGGCCGTACGCGCCCACCTGAACGGCGACACCCCCGGCGAGGAGGACGGCCTCGACCCCCGCCTCCGCCCGACCCGCGACATCCTCCTCGGCCGCGGCCACTACCCCCACAAGCCCCGCTGGAAGCGGTGGCTGGTCAAGCGGGTCGGCATCAACTGGGCCTCGCGCCCCGCCTGGTGGGTCACCATGGAGACCCACGAACAGGCCCGCCGCCTCGGCCACGGCACAACCGGCACCGAGCACATCCTGCTGGCCGTCCTCGCCACCCACGAGGTCGCCCTCCGCCACCCGCACATGACCGGGGAGGGCGCGCCGACCCCCGACACCCGCTACACCGGCAGCGAACGCCTGGCCCGCATGGGCCTCGACCACGCCACGGTCCACGACGCCCTGACCGGCGACCGCGTCCCCCTGACCGCCGACCCCCGCCCCGCCGAGCGGTACCTCGAGGAAGCGGCGAGCCCGGACAAGTCCCGCCCCGCCGGCTCCGACACCTCGCCCGACCCGGGCACCGGCCCCCTGGTCGACCTCCTCCTGACGGAACCGACCCGAGCCCGCCAACTGATCGAAGCGCTGAGAACCACCCCCGACGCCTGACCCCGAAAACCGTCAACCAGCCCACGCACGCGCCCCGTTCCCGGCGCCCGGAGCCGCCCGTGCGGATACGGTGAGTCCCAGCGATCCGCGCCGCTGAGGCGGACGACACCAGGGGGAACGGGATGGCTGACGGGCCGCTGCTCGCCGAGCTGTACTTCGGACGCGAGGACGCCGAACGGGACGTGACCGACGGGCTGCTCCTGCGCGGGGCGTTCCTGCCGACGGCCGCGTACCGCGGGGCGGTCGGCGGACGCAAGATGCTGATCATCGGGCGGAAGGGCTCCGGCAAGAGCGCCATCTGCATGCAGGTGCTGGCGGACGGCACGCACCCGCACGGGAAGATCCTCATCACCCCGGACGAGACGGCGGGCGACGAGATCCGGCGGTTCGACCTCCAGGGCCTGCCCGGCGACTCGGCCCGGGCCCTGATCTGGCGGTACGTCTTCGCCGTGCACACCGCCCGCCACCTCGTGGCGCACGCCAAGGAGGAACACGGCCGCAGGCCCGGCTCGGTCAAGGCACTCGCCCGGTTCCTGAAGCAGAACGACGAACTGGCCTCGGGGCGCCTGGGGGAGCGGCTCGCGCAGGGAGCCAGGGGCCTGCAGACCTCGCTCTCCCTGGAGGCGTTCGGCGTCAAGGCCGGTATGGACCTGGCGCGTTCGCCGTCGGAGGGCGCACGGGCGCTGCGTCAGCTCGACGTGGTCGAGCAGGGCGTGGTGCGCGCCCTCGACGACCTGGGGTGCGCGGGCACCCACGGGCCCCTGTTACTGATGGTGGACCAGCTGGAGCAGGTGTGGTCGGCGGAGCCCGAGAGCAACTCGCTGGTGATCGGGCTGCTGTTGGCCGCGAAGCACGCCGCGGGCCGCTACGCCGGGTCGGTCCGGCCGCTGCTCTTCCTCCGCTCGGACATCTACGACTCGCTCTCGTTCGGCGAGGGCGACAAGTTCCACGGTGACGAACTGCGGATCGCCTGGACGGAGGAGTCCCTGCGCGACCTGGCGCTGGCCCGCGCACGGGCCTCCGCCGGCGCCGGGCTCGGCGAGGATCACCTGTGGAAGGAGATCTTCCCCGAGAGCGTACGGGGTGAGGCCACCGCCTCGTTCCTGTTCCGCCGCTGCCTGCCGCGGCCCCGCGACGCCATCCAGTTCCTCAACCTGTGCCAGGAGACGGCCTCGCTGATCAACGGCCGGGACCGGATCACGCAGGCGGACGTCCTCCAGGCGAGCCGCCAGTTCTCCGCGTGGAAGCTCAACGACCTCACCCTGGAGTACCTGGTCGCGCACCCCTTCCTCAAGCGCCTCTTCCCGCTGTTCCAGAACACCGGGTACCGGGTGACCAGGGCCGCCCTCACCGCCCGCTTCGAGGCGGCCGCCGAGACACTGCACCGGCTGTTTCCCGCGTACGCCGACGCGCTGACCCCCGCCGGCGTCATCGACGTCCTGTACGGCGTGGGGTTCCTCGGCGTGCGGCGCGGCAACGACGTGGTGTTCGCCGGCGGCGACGACCTCCCGGTGCAGCCGCACGAGACGCAGTTCGTCGTCCATCCGTGCTTCCGCGAGGCCCTCGGGGCCACCAGCGCCGTCGATCTGCGCCGCTACGAGCCGGCCTCGGCGGGCGCCCGCATCGTCACGGGCACCCTCAGCGCCGCCCTGACGGTGAACACCGCCGTCAACCGTGACGTCCAGCTCGTCCGCGAGCTCATCCGCTCCTGTCACGCCGTCCTCGGCCAGGCCGGGCGCGCGGTGGGGCTGGCGCCGGACGTCAGGGACGAGATCACCGAACGGATGGAGCGGGTACGGGACGACGCGCACGGCATCCTCAGGGAGGCCGGCTCCGTCGACGTGCACGACCACCTCCTCACCGTCGCCCACTACTTCACCGGACTCGCCGCCCAGCTGCTGGACAGCGGTCTGGACGGCACGACCGGCGCCGAGGGCGTCGGGCACCGCATCGAGGAGGAGTCCCGCCGCCTGCGCAGGCTGGCGGGCGGCTCCTACGGCAGCTCGGGCGACTCGGGGGGG
Organism: Streptomyces speibonae; assembly: GCF_984686075.1. Lineage (NCBI taxonomy): Bacteria > Bacillati > Actinomycetota > Actinomycetes > Kitasatosporales > Streptomycetaceae > Streptomyces > Streptomyces speibonae. The sequence continues at coordinate 4,700,660 of NZ_OZ480260.1, forward strand.
TTCTGAAACCCGCGCCCCGTGGAGACCGCGGGGCGCGCATGACTCACGTGATGGATGTACCGGACAGGCAGGCCGCCCCGCCCCACGGTGGCCGGCGGTCGGTGATGGAGGCAACGGGTGCAGGGCGTACTGCTCGCCGAGCGGTTCCGGATCAGCGAGCGACTCGGCTCGGGCGGCATGGGTGAGGTGTGGGCCGCCGAGGACGAGCGCATGGGCCGCACCGTGGCCGTCAAGCTCGTCCAGGCCCTGCGCGTGGCGGAGGCCGAGACACAGGCCCGGTTCCAGCGCGAGGTCCGGCTCGCGGGGCGGCTGTCCCACCAGAACATCGTCACCGTGCACGACTGGGGCGAGGAGGCCGTCGGCGGGCGCCGCACGCTGTACGTCGTGATGGAGCGCGTGCCCGGCGCCTCGCTGCGCCGGCGGCTGGACGAGGCCGACGCCCCGCCTCCCTGGCCGACCGCCGTGGGATGGGCCCGGCAGATCTGCCAGGCCCTCCACGTCGCGCACGGCCGGGACGTGATCCACCGGGACATCAAACCCGCCAACGTCCTGCTCACGCCCGACGGCACCATCAAGGTCCTCGACTTCGGCGTGGCCAAGTTCGTCGGCGACACCCTGAGCACCCACGAACTGACCGTCACCGGCGCGCTGATCGGCTCCCCTCCCTACATGTCCCCGGAGCAGGCCGAGGGGGACCGGGACGTCGATCACCGCAGTGACCTCTACTCCCTCGGCTGCCTCCTCCACCACGCGGTGACCGGCGAGCCGCCGTTCACCGCCAGGAACCCGCTGGCGATCCTCCGTATGCAGGTGGACAAGGCCCCGGTGCCACCGGCCGACCGCCTCCCGGACCTCCCCCGCTCCCTGAGCGACCTCATCATGGCCCTGCTCGAGAAACGGCCCGAGAACCGCCCGGCGCACGCCGCCGACGTACACGCCGCCCTGAGCACGCTGCTGGTCGACCACGTGGTCACGCTTCCCGAGGAGAACCCTCTGGACTTCGTCGGGCTCGGCCACACCGACCCGCTCGCCGGCCGCATCCTGGAGAGGGCCTGGCAGATCTGGCGGTCCACGGAAACGCACAGCGCCGCCCTGCGCGAGGAAACCGACCGACGGCGAGCCGAGGCCGAACAGGTGCTGCGCGGGGCCCGCGTGGACGCCGAGCGCCTTCTGACGGCGGCGTCCGCACAGGCACAGGAGGCCACCGACCACGCCGATCGGATGGTCGCCGAGGCCCGCCGGCTCAAGGACGCGGCGAAGGCGGACACCGCGGAGTACCGCGCCAGGACGGTTGGGTTGCAGCAGGAGGCCCTCCGCCTGCGCGACGAGGTCCAGCGGTTGCGCTCGGACGCGGTCGCCGAGGCCGACAAGATCCGCGCGGAGGCCCGCAAGGACGCCGTGGCGCAGATCGAGGAGGCGGCGAAGTCCGCCGAGGCACTGCTCGCCAAGGCACAGGCCGAAGCCGACGCACTGCGCTCGACCGCACGGGCGGACGGGGGCAGCGTCCGCGCGGAGGCCTTGGAACACGCCGCGTTGACGCGCCGACTGGCCGAGCTGGAACGCGTCCGCGAGGCCCTCCGGCAACGCCGCGCGGAGGCCGCGGACGACCTGCCCCAGCAGCAGACAGGGGGCTGAACGACGCACAGGAGGAGCCCGCCCGGCAGACCGTGATGCGAAGGCGGCGTGACACCGGACGACCGGCGTGAGCGGCGCCGTACCGCCGTACCGCCGCACCGGCCCCCCCACCCCGACGCCCCGGTGCATAGAATCCGATCCCATGCCGAAGCCTGACGAGCTGATCGTTGACATCGCCGCCCGTGTGGAGTCCGGGCAGAGCACACAGATGTCCCTGACCGTGGTGATCGGCGGTGCCGTCATCACCGGTCGCCTGGCCCCCGAAGCCGTATGGCGGCAGCGGGTGTCGGAGGTGCTGACGGACTCCGCCCAGCTGGGCGAGTTCTCCGCCGTCTTCGACAACCCCGTGACGAGGGACGGGCCGCCCACCCACCTCCACTTCCACGTCGCCCGCATCCTCCAGGGCACGGTGGGCGTCCCGTCGACGGGCGGCATGTACCGCGTCGCGATCGAGGACGTCAGCGCCTGGACCGTGGGCGACTTCAGCTACTCCGACAACTGACAAGGCACACCGACCGAACCGCCGTGGGGCTCCGAACCGTGATCGTTTCGGAGCCCCCGGCACGGGATGCGCCTCAACGCCGCGCACGTTGCGGCATCGAGCTCGGACGAAGTGAGTGCCTGACCCCCGATCAAGCAGATGGGAAGCACGTGCTGTCAATCGTCGTTTCGATCGCCGCGGTCGCCATCAGTCTGATCTCGCTGTTCGTGAGCAGGCGCAAGGACCGGCGAGACGTGTTCCTCAAGCTGCACGAGATGCTGATCAGCCCGGATCTGCAGAACGGCAGACGCGTCCTGTTCCAGCTCCACGGCAGAGCCGGCCGCATAGACGACCTGAGCCCGGAGGACTACGCGGCCGCGAACCGGGCCCTGGCCGCGTTCGACGTCGCAGGCCTGTACTGCCACAAGAAGTACGTGAGCCAGGACGAGGTGATCGACCTCTGGGCGGCTTCCCTGACCAGGATGAAGTACGCGGCGAGGTCATTCCTCGACCATCGTGACGCGTTCTGGCCCGGCGTCCCCACGTGGCCGTACTTCCGCCGCCTCGCCGACCACGCGGAGGAGAGACTCAGATCACAGGGAGTGGACATCACCCGCTTCACCGCCCCGACCCCGCCCCCTCCATCGAGCTCCCCGGGCCCCTCGTAGTCAAGCCATCAGGAATCAGCGCGAGATCCCGGGGCGGCGTCGAAGTCGTATTCCAGGACGTAGGAGGCAGCGTCCAGCGTCATCACGTTCACCTCGACGGGGCGCCCCTGAGAGGTGAACGCGGTACGGGAGATGAGGATCACCGGAGTGCCCGTGGCCGTGCTCAACTGGGCCGCCTCGTCCTTCGACGGCATGCGTGAGCGGATCTCTTCGCGGAAGTGCACCGGCTCGTAGCCGAGCTCGCCCAGCCGGGCGTAGGTGCCACCCGGCCCGGTGTCCTCCTGGGTGATGGCGGACCCGGCCACCAGGGACGAGGGGAGGTAGCTCGTCGCGAGCAGGACCGGCTTGCCGTCGAGGACGAAGCGCCGACGCCTCACGCACGTGGTGTCTCCCTCCGCCAGGTCGAGGATCGCGCTGACACCCTCGGGCGCCGTCTCCTCGGAGACGGAGACCTGGTCGACCTCGAGTTCCCGGTCTCCGATGTCCGCCGACCAGATGGAACGGCCGTTTCCCCACTGGTCGCGTGCCAGTCGCTGGATGCCGCGGCGGCGGAGCGGGCGACAGGCCCGGACGAACACCCCGGCGCCCTTCCGGGCCTCGGCGATGCCCTCGTCGCGCAGGACGCCGAGCGCCTGCCGGGCGGTCATGCGGGCGACGCCGTGCGCGGCCATGAGGTCGTTCTCTCCCGGAAGGCGATCACCGGGACCGTACTCACCCGACTGGATCGCATCCCGCAAGGAATCCGCGATCCGCTGATACTTGGGCCGACGGTCGTCGGTAGCAGCCATTCCTGGCCCCTCATCGCTTCGGCGCGCCCGTCGTCCTCAGGATTCATCCGCCGATCGTGACGCCGGCCCGGCCGGCGGCCCGGCCAGCCCGTGCAGCAGCAGATCCGTGAAGGTGTCGATGACGTGCTCGTCGTCCTCGCCGTCGGACGGCGGGAGCATGGCGTAGTTGAGGGTGACGAGCATCGCGCCGATCGACGCCGCGACGAGCTCGGGATCACCGGGCAACTGATGACCGCGCTCGACCAGGTACTCCAGATGCATCCGGATGGTCTCCGTCTGCTCGGTCAGGTCGCGCCAGGCCCGGCCCGTGCCGGGGTCGTCGGCCACCATCGCCTGGAACAGCGCGAGCGTGACCGGGCGGTTCTGCCGCATCACCGTCCACGCGGCACCGACATGCTCGCGCAGCTGGGCGCGGTCCGTCAGGTCATGGTCGCGGGGGTGCTCCAGGCCGGCCATGCGTTCGTCGATCTCATCCTCCATCTCGGCGAGGAGCGCCTGGAGCAACTCGTCCTTGCCGGCGAAGTGTTCGTAGAACGAGCCGGTCGAGCGCCCGGCCGCCGCGGTGATGTCGGTGATCTTCGTATTGAGGTAGCCGCGCTCGGCGAACAGCCCCCGCGCCGCGTCCAGCAGCGCGGCACGCGTCTGGGCCGCCCGGACCTTTCGACTGGCGGTACCCGCCTGCGGCATGTCGCCCTCCATCGGCAGTTGACAGATGCCAGCGTATCGGAACACACTCTAACTGAATCGAAATTCAGTGAATCCAAATTCAGGGAGGCGTCATGCGGACGATCGTGATCGGTGGGGGCATAGCCGGGGCCGCCATGGCCATTGCGCTGCAGCGGACCGGGCACGAGGTGACCGTCTACGAGACGTACGCAGTTCCGCCCGAGCAGGTCGGCGCCCACCTCGGCCTGGCGATCAACGGCCTGCGTGCGCTGGAAGGGCTGGGTCTCCTGAGCGAGGTGCAGGCGGCCGGGTACCCCATCGAACGGATGCGGTTCTTCACACCGCGCGGCAACCTCGTGGGCGACGCGCCGCGCCTTCGGCGCGAAACCGACTCGCGGCGCAGCGTCGCGATCTCTCGCGGACACCTAGTCGGGATCCTGCGGCGCGCCGCGATCGACGCGGGCGCGAAGATCGTCACCGGCGAACGCATGGTGGACGCGTCGGAGTCGGCGACCGGTGTGTCGGCCGCATTCGCTTCCGGCCGGACCGACACCGCGGAGCTGCTCGTGGGCGCCGACGGCATCCACTCCACCGTGCGCAGCCTGATCGACTCGTCCGCGCCGCGCGCGGAGTACGCGGGGCTCTACGGGGTCGCCGGCATCTCCAACATGACGGGTCTCGAGACCGGCATCTGGAACCTCACCTACTCGCGCAGCGGCGCCTTCGTGCACACCACCATCGACGAGAACACCCAGTGGTGGGCGGCTCAGATCGGGGATCCCGTCAAGCCCGACTTGCGAGGCATTGACGACGCGGAATGGCTGCGGCGCATCACTGAGCTGTTCCCGGAGGCGATGCCGCAGGCCATCATCGGATCCGCGACAGCGCTCGTGGCGTCCGGCTACTTGAGCTACCTCGACCCGGTCGAGACGTGGCACAGCCGGCGCATGATCCTCGTCGGCGATGCCGCCCACCCGGTCGGCGTCGGGCACGGAGCCTCGGTCTCGCTCGAGGACTCACTGGAGCTCGCGGCGGCGCTGAGCAACGCCCCGACCGTCCCAGCGGCACTCCAGGCCTTCGACGCGGCACGCCGCCCGCGCATCGAGAGGCTGCTCAAGCACGGGAACAACGCCCGTGAGACCAAGAGGCCCAGCGCCATGAGGCGGCAGATCGACCTGGCGAAGATGCGCCTGGTCCTTCCGTTCTTCGACAAGGTGCAGGGATACCTGTACGACTACCAGCCGCCCGCCCTGCCCGCCGTCGGCAAGCCGCAGTCCGCCAGGCATTAGACGAGCCGCAGCCCAACCCTCGCTCGTGAAAGCGGAGTTCACGCGGAACACACCCCAGTGTGGCGCCACATCGAGGACGATGCGGCGCCACACGCATAGAGAAGGAGAAGCAGATGCTCAAATCACGAGTGAGGAAGAACCTGGCCATCGGGCTGGTGATCACGACCGTCATGACGACGGTGATGGTGGGCATCGCGGACCACGGCGACAGGATGGAAGAACTCACGAGGTCGCTGATCATCGGCTTACTGATGACGGGCGCGGTGACGGGCGGCGCCTGGGTGGTGGACCGAAAGCGCTCGGCCCCATAACCGACGTCCGCCGCTGACGCCGGCTCCGAACGCTGGAACGAGGCGCCTCCCCATGCGGGAGGCGTCCCCTCTTGCGGCACGAACCTCAGCGGACGAGGAAGCTCCCGGCCAAAAGCCTGTCCGAGCGAACCTCGTGGAGTCCTCAGCCCCTGGCACCGGTGGATATCCGGCTGTCAGGGGCTGATCGCGTGTGTCAGAAACGGTCGCATGGACGCCGCGTTGCTTGAACGAATGTTGGACGAGACCTGTGACCACGCCATCGTCCACCACGGCCACACCAACTACATGCGCGACCACGAGGTCGTCGTCCACGTGACGGCGGATCCCCGCACCGACGTCGAGCCGGCGCATCTGCGGTATCTCTTCCGGTACTGCGTCGAGACCCGGTGCGAATCGTCCGTGCTGCCGGAGACCTGGCGTGCTTCTTTGGGCGACCGCCTGATCGATCACGAGACCGGCGTCGACCTCGACGGATACGTCTGGGGCCGTGAAGTGGCACTCCTCGTACCCAGGTGCGGAGGCCCTTCCGCATCGCAAGCGACCCGCCGTTGGGCGCAAGCCGTCTTGTGTCAGCCGGTCCCGAGAGATCATGGATGCCATACAGGGTGGTCAGTCGTTCACCGTCACCCGCGACGGACATCCGATCGGCCAGCTCGTGCCGCTGCGTCGACGCCGTCGGTTCGTCTCCCGCGAGGAGTTCGCCGCGATGTCCAGGACCGCCCCCGGCATCGACCTCGACAGGTTCCGCGCCGATCAGGACGTCACGGCCGACACCTACCCGGACGATCCCTATGACCGCTGACCGCTCGACGTATCAGCAGGGACTCCTCGACACCAACATCATGATTCTGCGCCGCTGGGTGGCCCCCGAGGAACTGCCGGACGAAATGGCGATCACCGCCATCACCCTGGCCGAGTTGTCCGCCGGTCCGCACGAGGTCCGTCGCAACGACGAACAGAGCAGCTACGACGAACACGCCGAACGCGCCCGCAGGCTCGACGTCCTGCAACGCGCCGAAAACGGGTTCGACCCCCTCCCCTTCGATGCCGAAGCAGCCCGCATCTACGGCCGTATCCGCGCCGCAGTGATCAGCGCCGGCCGCAAGCCACGCCGCCGGGTGGCCGACCTGATGATCGCTGCCATCGCCGTCGCTGAGAACCTTCCCCTCTTCACCACCAACCCCGACGACTTCAAAGGGCTCGACGACCTCCTCACCGTCGTGCCGGTCACCCGCCCGAGGGCGCCCCACGAAGTCTGACGGCAGGGCACTGGCGCGGGTGGGAGCACACCGGACTTCATGTCCGCGCGTGGCACGGGTGTGATCACGCAGCAGGGCCGGTTCGAGGGACCAAGCCCTTCGAACCGGCCCTGTGTCGTGTGCCCCCGGCTGGATTCGAACCTGCGACACCCGCTTTAGGAGTGGGATCGAATCCCTGCCGAGGACTGCCTGGCGCTGCCGTACGGTGCTGTTTTCCCTGGTCAGAACCGCGCGGCAAGCTGTTTGATCCGGTTCACGCCCGCCCTGTAGCGGGCCATCCGCTCACGCATCGCTCACGCGTCGCCGACTGCTGATCAGCGCGTGGGTCAGACCTGGTCGAGGTCGACTTCCACTGGGAAGGGGGCCACGACCTTGAGGACGCCGGTGAAGACATCCCCGTCCCGGTAGGTCTTCGTCGCGGGGTCGAGAACGTAGGTGTACACGAGAGGGACGCCTGTCGCGGCCTGCTCGATCCGCCAGTAGAAGCCGATGCCTGCCTTGGCGTACTGGTCGACCTTCACGATCCGGTCGGTGGTCTCCGAGCCCGGCGACACGACCTCCGCGACCAGCAGCACGTGCTCAGGACGAGTGGGACTGATGTCGATCGTGTCTGCGCGGTACACGACGACGTCCGGGCGGCGATTGGTGAGCGGGACGTCCTGAAGCCGGACATCGAAGTCCGTGTCGGCGTTCCATTCCGGGCCCGCGGCCGCATCCAGGGCATTCGCCACAATCCGGGCCAGCCGGTTGTGCCGCTTGGAAGCGCTGGGACTCACGACGACCATCCCGTCCACGATCTCGATGCCGGCGCACTGCTCCTCGGACCAGGACTCGTACTCCTCCGCCGTGATCTGCTCATGCATCCACGCCGGGGCCACCATCTCGGCCGTCATGAAGCACCTCCCGGACACTGTGCTGCGGGCCCGATCCCGCTGGATTCAGCGTACTGTCTGCCGTCCTTCCGGCACCCTGATCTCGCTCACGCTCCCTCTCCTCGGCCGACACCCGGCCATCGAGCCAACGACAAGTGGGAAACCGGCACGGTCGACTTGTCGCCGCAAGATTCTGGCACTGCTGCTTCTGGGCGAAGAGGGTCAGGAAGCCGAACCGTCGAGGTCGAGGCGGATCACGGCGAGAGCCTCGGCGATCTCGACGGTCATCTCGTCCTCCGGGCCGAACACCATGCACAGGTCCTGGTGGAGCGGTTCGAGGACCTGCCGCGCCTCGGCGGTCCGGCCCTGGGCGAGCAGCAGCATGCCGATGTTGTGCCGCAGCTCCACGGCCTCCTCGCTCACGTCGCTGTCGACGGCCCGCACGACGTTCAGCACACCCTGGAGCGCGGCCAGCGCGTCGGTGACCTGGCCGAGTTCGGCGCGGCAGCGGGCCGCCTGGGCGCGGCAGGCGCGGGCCTGCTCGCCGGTGGGCCCGGCGATACGGGCGTAGGCGTCGGCGAGGGCGTCGAACTCAGGCAGGGCGGCCCTGTAGTCGCCGCCGAGGAGGCGGATGGCCGCTCTCTGGCGGCGCAGCGCCAGGACCTGCTTGCTCTCGGAGCCGAGGGCGAGGGCGGCGGGTTCGATGACCTCGCCGAGCACCTCGGCGGCCTGCGCGAAACGCTCCTCCTCCAGCAGGGCGTCGGAATGCGCGTACGCCTCCTTGATGTCCTCGCGCAGCCGGGCGGGGACGGGCACCGGCGGGGCTCCCGGGAGGACGGCCGTCGGTGACGGACCACCGGGCGCCGGGGCCTGGGCGCGGGCACGGGGCGCGAAGGGGCGACGGAACACGTCCGTCGGGTCGGGCGCCCCGGCCGGCCCGGCGTCCGCCGTGCCGGGCTCCTGGCCCGGCGGCGGGAGGAACGGCAGCAGCCGCGCGTACACCTCCTGCGTGTCGGCGGGCCGCGCCTCGGGCGCCTTGCGCAGCAGGCGCAGGACCAGCTCCTCCAGCGCCTCGGGGACGTCGGGCCGCAGCTGTCGCAGCGGGGTGGGGGCGGCGTTGACGTGCTGGTACATCAGCAGGTACTCGCTCTCCGCCTCGAACACGAGGCGCCCGCCGAGGAGTTCGTGCAGCACACAGCCGAGCGCGTACAGGTCGGTCTGCGGCGTGATGCGTCCGCCGCGGACCTGCTCGGGCGACATGTACTGGTGGGTGCCGATGGGGCTGCCGGTCGCGGTCAGCTTGGTGACATCGGTCCGCAGCATCGCCGCGATACCGAAATCGAGGACCTTCACCGTGCCGTCGCGGGCGACGAGGATGTTGCCCGGCTTGAGGTCCCGGTGGATCACCGGAACGTCGTGCGCGTACGACAGTACGGTCGCGACCTGCGCGGCGACGGCGGCCGCCCAGCTGACCGGCAGCGGCCGGCCGGGGTCGAGGTAGGCGGACAGCGGCACGCCGTCGACGAGCTCCATCACCAGGAACAGCCGCTCGTACGACGCGTCGAGCACCGCGTCGTACACCTGCGGCACGCCGGGGTGCTGGATGCGCGCGGTGATGCGGGCCTCGCGCCGGAAGCGCTTGGCGAACTCCTCGGCCAGCTGCGGGGAGGTGACCGACGCCTGCCGGATGAGTTTCACGGCGACGGGCCGGTCGAGGACGGCGTCGTAGCCGCGCCACACGTCGCCCATGCCGCCGTGGCTGAGCTCCTCCAGGAGTTCGTAACGGTCGGAGATCGCCTCCTGCGGCACCTTGCCCCCGGTGTGCGTGATGAACAGTCACGGTCAGGGGTCAAGTGTGACCGCTGCGTCAGGATGCCGTCCAGGGTTCGCGGTGCGACAGCGCTCGGGCGCGGTGGTGGACGACGGGTAGGAGGGCGCGCCGCCCGGTCGGCATCCCGCCGACCGGACCGTCTGAGCCGTACTTCACCACCGCCGTTGGGCCCAGTCGCGCGGGCGGCTGGGCCCTCACGTCTTGCAGGGTCAGCCGAGACAGCAAAACGCCCCCCGCTCCGAAGAGCCGGGGGCCACCTGCTGAGGTCAGATCCAGGTGACCTGGAGGACGTAGCCGCACTCAAACCGGGGGACGATGAGGAAGACGAACATGCCTCCGGGGACATCCACGGTTTCGCTCTTCGGCCCTATGCCTTCGTACCTCGTGCCGTCGAGGTAGAGAGCTTCAGCGGCGCGGATCAGCTCGTCGGCTTTCTTCTCGACCTCGGCAATGAAGGCCGGCGGAGCTCCGCCGGCCACGTACTCCTCGCTAGGGTCGTACTCCCATCTCCAGGTCACTCGGACACCGCCTTGTACGCGGCGCGGATGATGTCGCCGGAGATCCTTACGTAGCGGCGGCTTTCTTCGAGAGTCTCGGCGGCGTTGGCCATGTACTCGGCGCGGCGCAGCTCACGCGCCGCCTCGGGAAACCGCTCGATTTCGATGTTGGCGGCCCACGCGATCATGAAGAGCTGGAGGGGCTTGATGCTGCTCTGCTCGATGGCGGCGGCGACGGCCCTGCGCTGATCGGCGTCCATTTCCGGCAGTCGCTCCGGCGCTATGGCGGCAAGGGCGGCCCGGAGGGCCTCGGGGGTCCGCGCGGGGCGCGGGATCAGCTCCGTGTCGTGGTCGGGCTGTGTGCTCACGATGTCCTCCAAGGGATGCCCCGGCCAGCATATCCAGCCGGGGCACACGCATCAGATGTCGTCGTCCAGCCCCTCCTCGCGGCGGATCATCCGCCAGGCCGCCGTAGGAGACGAACTGCGCGAGGAAGCCGTACTCCCTGACGTAGTCGTTGAGGTCGGCGCGGAAGCCCTCCGCCGTCTCCTGGTCGTCCTCGTCCTCGCTGTCGAGCAGCGCGGTGGAGCGGGCGACGGCGGGGGAGAGCAGAAGGCACCACCGGCCCTGCGGCCGACTTGCCGCTACGCCATCACTCCCTGTCCGCCGCCATGATGCCGACGCATTCTTCGAGCGCGGCGTGCAACGGCGTTACGAAGGCGGCGAGCTCGGCGTCCGACGCCTTCCCCACCTCCAGCACTGCGCCGACGACCGTCACCAGGACAGCGGCGGCCTTCAGCGTGTGCACGTCGGCCAACTCCTCAAGACGGCCGCCCGGGTGCGTGACCGCCAGGGCCTCCTTGCCGGTGTCCGGGTCGAGGCCGAGACTGCGCAGACGCGGCGTACTCATGCTCATGCGGCGACCTCCCACGGAACCGGAACGTAGTCCTGCCCCAGCGTCGCCAGCACCGCCGCCCTGCGCCGCTCGCGCTGAAGACGCCGCCGGTCACGTTCGTCCCGCTTGCGTTCCCACTCGACGACGTACGGCCGGACCAGGGGCATGCCGTCGACGGTGATGACGTCCGCCGGATGCGGACACGTGATCACGGGCGGGGGTTCCGGAGCGGGCGGACAGGAGGAGGGGAGCAGTGGCGGCGGCGCTGCGGCGCGATGGGCACCCCGGGCGGGCAGGAACAGGGCCAGAATCGCGGCCAGTAGGCTGCGCATAGGTCGACTCCTTGTCAGTCGGCTCAGCCCCGGCATGGAAGCTCTCACCCTTCCAGCCGGGGCGTTTCTTTGGGCCATGGTATCGCCTTGTATCGATTCGTCGCGAGACGTATCTCAAAGAGCGTGGATCAGTCGGCTTGCCTAGCGTCAAGTCCATGAACCCTGATGCTGAGATCGACCATGGCGCGCCGCTGACCCCGTACCGGCAACTGGCCGAGATCCTGCGTGGGCAGATTCAGCGCGGTGACTGGCAGCCCGGGCGGATGCTGCCGAGTGAGGCTCAGCTTGTGCAGCGTTACGGGATCGCGCGTACGACCGTGCGGCGGGGGCTCGGCCTGCTGGCCGACGAAGGCTGGGTGTACGCCGTGCCCCAGCGGGGTTGGTTCGTCGCCGACCCCCTGCCGCCCTCGCCCGAAACTCCCGCCCCCTCGGCATAGCCAAGCCCGGTCGGGCCGATGCGGCGCCGCTACTTCACATCTTTGGCCAGGACGGCGACGGCAACCCTGCCCACCACCCTCGTCAGCACGTAGTTGGTCGAGCTGCTGAACGCGACACCCACGCCGGCCGGAATCGCCTTGGCCATCGCCTTCTGGGTGAAGGTGATGGACACCCGCTTGAACAACTGCTTGATCGTGACCAGGGCGGGCCCTGTGAGGTACTGGTAGACCAGCTTCTGGGCGATCTTCTGTACGGCCGCCTTGCCGCCCTTCGACGCCATCTGTTCCACCGAGCCCGCCAAGGCGATGGTGAAGGCGAGGTGCTTCTTGTCCTCGGTGCTCAGCTCGGTCTCGAACACCTCGACCAGGCACATGCACATGTCCACCTGGAGCTTGAGCGCCACGGCGACGTCGGTGGCACCACCGCCCAGGATCGCGACCGCGGTCCCGACCCCCGGAATCACGCTAGGGGCGGCGGTGACGGCTCCAGCGGCTGCCGACGCCTTGGAGTACCGGCCTATGATCTTGGCCGCGATCCGCCGCTTGTCCTCCAGGCTCTCGGGCCTCCGCTCGTTCTTGTCCTCGAAGGACACGCGGTAACCGTCCACGACCTTGGCGGCCGCCGCCGGTGTCATGACGATGGTCTCTACGGCCTTCTGGAGCCGAGATCCCTCGGGCTCGTCCACCGCGTCGCTCATTTACCCCTCCCATTTGTCGCACCTCGTGGCGAGGGCAACCCGTACTTCCGGCAGTGCTGGTGACGTTCTCGAAGGCCGCCCCGGCCGCCCCCTTGGCTGGGGCGTACACGTCAGACGTCGTCGTCCAGCCCCGCCTCCCGGCGGATCATCCGCCAGGCGGCCTTGCGGGCGCTGCGGTCCAGGCTGGACTTGAAGCCCTTGTCGGGGCCGAAGTACTGGCGGCCCAGTCCCGCGATGGTGTCGATGTGGTCGGCCATCTTGTCCGCGAAGACGTTGTCGAAGACGAGGCCGAAGTTTGCTTCGTCGTTGACGACGGCCGCCGCTTTCACCTTCGGGTCGGCCGTGGCCTCCTCGAACGGGCGGATGAAGTCCTGCTCCGTGAAATCGGTGCCGAAGCGTTCGTTGAACTTCTCGATCAACTCGGAGAGCAGCGACTTCTCCGCCTCCTTCGCGCCGCCCGAGCCGTCGCCGAAGCCCGGCATCGTCGCCGGCCCCTCGGGGGTGAGGGAGACGTCGTACTCGCCGGTCTTCTCCACCCGCATGTGGCTGAGGTCGACCTCGCCTATGTCCACGCCGCCGTCCGCGCGGCGCGGCAGCCGGTTGAGGAGGTAGCGGCCGTAGAGGTGCAGCCGTTCCAGCTCGGCGTCCCGGTAGGGGACGATCTGCGCGAGGAAGCCGTACTTCCTGACGTAGTCGTTGAGGTCGGCGCGGAAGCCCTCCGCCGTCTCCTGGTCGTCCTCGTCCTCGCTGTCCTGCAGAGCGGTGAAGCGGGCGACGGCTGGGGAGAGCAGCCGGTACAGCTCGGCGTGCAGCTTCTCCCACTTGGACTGTGAGCCCGCCGCCTTCTCCTTGGCGGCGAAGTACGCGGCGGCGAACTCGTCCATCTCCTGCCCGGACAGGATCGCCGCCTGCATGACCCGGCTCTGCGCGGTGTAGAGCAGGTTGGGGTCGGAGGGGAGGGTGTTCGCCTCCTCGAAGTACGGGCGGAAGAACTCCTTTATGTCCTCGGCGTCATTGACGAAGTCGAGGACCGCCAGGTCGGCCTGGGTCTTGCGCTCGGCGGTCCGGTTCAGCCGGGACAGGGTCTGGACGGCGGAGATGCCGGTCAGTGACTTGTTGACGAACATCGTCGTGAGGAGCGGCTGGTCGAAGCCGGTCTGGTACTTCTCCGCCACGACAAGGATCTTGTACTCGCGCCGGCCCGGACCGCCGGCTCGAGCGGCCTTGTCGTCGGCACGCGTGTACGCGAACGCCTTCGGCAGCGCGCTCTCCGACAGCCCGCCGTTCTCCTTCGGCTCGGTGGTCTCCTCGCCGTCGATGGTGAGCGAGCCGGAGAAGGCGACCAGGACACCCAGGTCGGGGTACTTGGTGTCGTAGTCCCGGTCCTTGATGTAGCTCTTGATGGCGCGCGCCATCTGCACGGCGGACTGCCGGGAGGCGGTCACCACCATCGACTTGGCCCGCCCGCCGAGACGGCCCCGGCTGTGCGCCACGAAGTGCTCCACGATCACCTGGGCGTGCTGGGCGACCGTCGAGTCATGGGTCAGCGCGTACCGGGCGAGCAGGCTGTTCGCCTTCGACGGGTCGACCTCCCGCTCGTCGGGGTTCTGGTTCACCAGCTTCCAGTACGTGCTGTACGTGACGTAGTTGCGCAGCGGATCGAGGATGAAGCCCTCCTCGATCGCCTGCCGCATGGAGTACGTGTGGAAGGGCCGGTAGGTCGCCTTGCCGTCGATGTCCTGGAGCGTGCCGAAGAGTTCCAGGGTCTTGGCCTTCGGCGTGGCGGTGAACGCGAAGTAGGAGAGGTTCGCGGCGCGGGACCGCTGCTCGGCCCGCTTCTTGAGCTGCTCGTCCAGCGTGTTGCCCTCGGCCTTGACCGTGGTAGCGCCCGCGTCGTCCGAGTCGGAGTCCAGGCCGAGGTCGCGCAGGGCGGACCGTACGGCGGTGGCGGCGTCGCCGGACTGCGAGGAGTGCGCCTCGTCCACGATGATCGCGAAGCGGCTGCCCTGGATCTCGGTGGGCTTGCGCTGGAGGTAGTCGAGCAGTGCCGGGAACGAGTGCAGGGTGACCGTGACGATCTTCCCGGTGTCGCGGGAGAGGGCCTTGGCGAGCTGCTCGCCCTTCGCCCCGTGCTTCTCGTCGATCTTCACGACGAGGCCGGCGGTCTGCTCGAAACTGCCCACCGTTTCCCGGAGTTGGGCGTCCAGGTTGCGGCGGTCGGTGATGACGATGACCTTGTGGAAGACCGGCACGCCTGGCTTGAGCCCCTTGGCGACGGCCTCGGGGTCGAGTTCGCGGGGGTCGGTGGGGGTGTGCAGGTCACTGAGGCGGTGGGCGAGCCAGCCGATGGTGTTCGACTTGCCCGAGCCGGCCGAGGCCATGACCAGGTAGTCGTGCCCCGCGCCGTGGGTGGCGGCGTGCGCGGTGAGCTTCTTGACCACGTCCCACTGGTGGAACCTGGGGAAGATCATCGTCTTGGTGGTGCCGCCGCCGGGCGACTTGCTCTTGTGCAGGTGCACGAACCGCTGGAGCAGGTCCAGCCAGTTGTCCGGCTGCCAGACCTGCTCCCAGAGGTAGGAGGTCGCATACGTGCCGAAGGCGGTGGGGGTCGGGTTGCCCGCGCCGCCCGGCTGTCCGGGGCCGTTGGAGCCGGTGTTGAAGGGGAGGAAGCGGGTGTTCTTGCCCTTGAGCTGGGTGGCGACGAAGACCAGGTCCGGGTCGACGGCGAAGTTCGCGACCACGCGCCGCGTGAAGATCAGCTCGGTGGGGTCCCGGTCGGCCCGGTACTGCTCCTTGGCCTCTTCCACCCCCTGCCTGGTCAGCGGGTTCTTCAACTCGGCCGTGGCGACGGGGATTCCGTTGAGGAAGAGGGCGAGGTCGAGCCGGTTGCCCCAGTCTGCCTGCTTCGTGGCGTACTCCAGCTCACGGACGACGGTCAGCCGGTTGGCGCGGTAGCCGTCCAGCACGGAGCCGTGGGCGACGAGGTTGGGCTTGAAGTACGCGACGCGGAGCAGGACGCCCCGGTCCTTGACGCCGTTGCGGAGCACATCGAGCAGCCCGTTGGTGGCGATGGCCTGGTCCAGGCGAGCCGCGAACCCACGCTGCGCCTCGTTCGGGTCACCGCCGTAGAGGGTGAGCAGCTCGTTCCACTCGTCGGGCTGGGTCTTGCCGATGAAGGTGAAGAGTTCGTTGGTGTCCAGACCGAGATCGGCCCGATAGTCCTGCGGGCGAGCTTCACGCCAGCCGCGCTCGACCATGGCGGCGACGATGGCGTCACCGAAGGCGGACTCCGTGTGGATAGGGCTCATGGCTACGCGGTGACTCCGTCCGTTACGTTGCGCCCGCTGGCGGTGGAGACGTCGAACTGGCCGGTTACGGCGGCGGTGATGAGGGTCTGGCGGCGTTCGGTCAGGAGTGCAAGCTGGCTGTCCAACAGTCGGCGGACCTTCAAATCTCGACTCGTCGACCGGTCGAGCTGTGTCACCAGTTCACCCTGCACATCTGGTCCAGGAAACGGGAACCTCTGAGGCCGCAACTGCTCACGGGTGAGATGCGTCATCGTGCTGGTATTTCCCTGGACCTGAAATACCCTGAGGCGTTCAGCCGCAACGAGACAGTAATAGAGCCACCGCGGCAGTTCTGCACCACGAGCACGGATGCGATGCAGCGCCTTCTGGTAGTAAATCTCGGGGACTTCCCCGCGCCAGATCGCCGCTCTTCCTGGCCAGCTTCCACCTTCGTTGACGAGCAGGTCGCCCGGCTTTAGACGGTACCGCGCCTGTTCCTCCGGCGGAAAGTCCATCATGGCGAGGTGGCTGACGTCGATCCGGTCCCACTGGACGTTCGCCACGCGGAGGTAGGGGCGCAGGTGTTCCCCGTGGGCGCGTTCCTGATTGAGCATTTTGCCAAGCTCGACATCGAAATAGTGAGAGACGCTGCCAACTCTCCAAGTGGCAGGAATGGAGCCCAGCCATTTGAGACCGCTGTCTTTCCGGCCTCCCTCAACATAAGCTCCGCGAACTGCATCGTAGATCCGCCTGAAGGATGCGTCGTCGAGCAACTCCAACTGGCGCTTGCGTAGTTCACAGAGACGGTCGATTCGGGCGGTCTCGGCGTCGAGGAAGTCGGCGATGCGGCGCTGCTCTACCGAATCAGGCACCCTGAACTCGATGTTTGCATACCGTTCCGCATTGAAGTTCTGGATCGTTGAGGCAACCGATTCGGAGCGAATTGTATGCTGGAATGGCTCGCTCCGGGCGACGTAGGCGAGGAAGCGAGGTTCCACGCTCGACAGAGGGCGGAACCTCACCAGATATCCAGCAAATGTTGCGCCAGCATCGGCGGCACGAACGAGGTAGGACTGCCCGGGAGGAGTGCCGCTTCGGGAAAGAAGAAGGTCACCTGCTTCGAGACTGAACCGTGCCTCCGGCAGCCCGGATACGAAAACACCCTCTTCGGGAGGGGTTAGCGTGCCACTGCTGATATCCGTTGTCCGCAGTAGACGCACCCCCGTCTCAACATAGTTTTCTGCCGAGATGTTCAGTCCGTACTGGCCGGCATCTACGCATAGGTTCTTCAGGCGAACTTTACTCCAGAAAGTCACCTTGTCACCTCACCCAGCAGCGCCTGAATCTCCGCCTCCAGCGCCTTCAACTCCGCGTCGATCTCTTCCAACGGCCTCGGCGGCTTGTACACGTAGAAGTGTCGCGTGAACGGGATCTCGTACCCGATCTTCGTCTTCGTGTGGTCGATCCACGCGTCCGGCACATGCGGGAGCACCTCCCGCTTGAGGTACTCCTCGACGTCCTCACCGAGCGGAACGTTCTCGTAGTCCCGCAGGTCCGCATCCGGCTCCGGCGCACCCTTGACCCTCTGCACCTCGCCCTCCGGATCCCGTACCCCGATCGCCTCCCGTACCGCCTTCGCGAACGGCGCCCCCGACGGCCACGTCAGACCGGCCGCGACCACCGCGTCCTTGAGGGCGATGAACGCCTCGGACTTGGTCGCCCACGACGAGCCGAGCAGCGTGCGTACCGCCGCCACGAACTCCTCGCTCCGCTCCAGCTTGGCCACCGGCTTGGCCTCCGCCAGTGCCGCCAGCGTCTCCTCCGTCACCTCGAACCGGAGCTTCAACGGCCGCTCCACGGTGATGCGCTGGTAGCCGAAGTTCTCGTTGGAGAAGACCTTCACCTTGCCGTGCAGCGGGTGCTCCGGATCGTCCGCGACCTGGAGCGCCTCCGCGTACAGCCGGGTGATGTCACCGATGTGGTCCGGGCGGCCGTTCGTCCCGTCGCCCAATTCCTTGCGCTTGTCGCCCAGGGACTTGCGCATCTTCACCCACTGGTCGCGCGCGTCCAGCAGGACGACCTTGCCCTTGTGGTCGGCGTCCTTACGGTTCGTCAGGATCCAGAAGTACGTGGAGATACCCGTGTTGTAGAAGAGCTGGTCCGGGAGGGCGACGATCGCCTCCAGCCAGTCGTTCTCCAGGATCCAGCGGCGGATGTTCGACTCGCCCGACTCGGCCGCGCCCGTGAACAGCGGGGAGCCGTTGAAGACGATGGCGATGCGGGAGCCGCCCCCGCCGTTCACGTCCACCGGCTTCATCTTCGAGATCATGTGCTGGAGGAAGAGCAGCGAGCCGTCGTTGATGCGCGGCAGACCCGCGCCGAAGCGGCCGGCGTCGCCGAGCGACTTGTGCTCGTACTCGACGTCTTCCTTGACCTTCTTCCACTCCACGCCGAACGGGGGGTTGGCGAGGATGTAGTCGAACCTGCGGCGGGCGTGGCCGTCGTCGGAGAAGGAGTTGCCGAAGCGGATGTTCTCCGGGTCCTGGCCCTTGATCATGAGGTCGGAGCGGCAGATCGCCCAGGACTCGGGATTGAGCTCCTGCCCGTACACCTCGACCGTCGCGTCCGGGTTGAGGGCTTTGATGCGGTCGTCGGCGGCGCTGAGCATGCCGCCCGTGCCGCAGGCCGGGTCCATGACCGTGCGGACGACACCCGGCACGGTGAGGGCGTCAGCGTCGGGCGCCACCAGCAGGTTCA
Source organism: Streptomyces speibonae (assembly GCF_984686075.1). Classification (NCBI taxonomy): domain Bacteria; kingdom Bacillati; phylum Actinomycetota; class Actinomycetes; order Kitasatosporales; family Streptomycetaceae; genus Streptomyces; species Streptomyces speibonae. Next base: position 4,719,363 of record NZ_OZ480260.1, read on the forward strand.
CCATCAGCTTGATGACCTCGCGCGGGGTGAAGTGCTCACCCGCGGTCTCGTTCGACTGCTCGGCGAAGCGGCGGATCAGCTCCTCGAAGATGTAGCCCATGTTGTGGTTGGGCACGACGTCGGGGTGCAGGTCGAGGTCGGTGAACCTGCCGATGACCTGGTAGAGCAGGTTCGCGCCGTCGAGCTTCCTGACCTGCTGGTTGAAGTCGTACTTGTCGAGGACCTCGCGGGCGTTGTCGGAGAAGGCGCCGACGTAGATCTGCAGGTTCTTCGCCGCGTTCTGCGGGTCGGCCGCGATCTTCCGCAGGGTGAGGCCGCTCTTGTTGTAGAAGGAGTGGCCCGAGGCCCTGCGCAGGAAGTGGCCGGTGTCGATGTCCTGGCCGGCGAACCTGGCGACGGTCTCGACGACCTTCTCGCGCGTCGGCTCAAGGACGCACTCCAGGCGGCGCAGCACGGTGAACGGCAGGATGACCTTGCCGTAGTCGGACTGCTTGTAGTCGCCGCGCAGAAGATCGGCGACGGACCAGGCGTGGTTCGCCAACTCCGTGTGTTTGTTGCTGTTCAAGAGGTCCCGGCTTCCTTTCGAAGAGCGCCGTCGAGAGAGGGGACGGCAGGGATCCAGTGTGGTCGTGCGCGAGGGGACGCGTGGGGCGTTTCAGACAGAACGGCTGTCCGCGGCGCCCGACGTATCCGGGGTGTCCCGTGGTAGGAGTACGCCGGCGGTGAGGCCAGTCGTCAGGGTGGCCGCGGTGTCGGCGGCGAGGTCGGCGGTCCGGCGGACCGCTGCGCGCAGTTCGTACACGCGGCGGAAGGCCTCCCCGTATCGCCGCTGTTCCTCCAGCGGCAGCAGCGGGACGCGCAGACGGCCCGGTGTGACCTGTACGTGGGTGCTGCCGGTGGACGCGGAGGCGATGTTGTCCTCAGCACCCAGGAACCCGGCCAGGAACCACGGGTCGAGGCGGGCCGGATCGGGGCGCAACAGGTGGACGTGCGGACCGAGCAGGGCTCCGGCGTCCTGGTCGTCCGCGACCCGGGTCATCGTGGCCGAGCCGCCGCCGATGGCACGTACGAGGACGTCTCCGGCGACGACGGAGTGTGCGTTGTCGGTGTCGATGTCAGCGCCCCCGCTGGAAGGGGGGTCTCCCGCAGCGATGTCGCCGCTGGTGAGGACCAGTCTGTCCACAGGTGCGGCGGATCCGCCCTTGGAGCCTCGCGTGCCCGACGGGGCCGCCCGCAAGACGGTCAGGGCCCCGCCGCGCGCCAGGTCGGAGACGGTCGCCGTACGCCACTCGCGGGCCGAGTCCCCGGGCGTCGGCCGCCACTCGCCGGACTCGGCGGCGGCTGCCAGGGCCGCGACCGCCTCGGTCAGTCGGCTGCGCAGGTCGTGGGCGCGGCGCGCCAGGGCGGCAGGGTCGATGTCGGCGGCTACCCGGATCTGACGGGCCGGGGTGATGTCGACGACGTCGTCGAGGAGGTCGACGAGCGGCACCGCGCGGGCGACGCCGGGCTCGTCGGTGTAGGCGTCGGGGTCGGCGGTGAACGCGGCCCACTGGCCAAGGACCCGGTCGGTCAGCTCCGCCCAGTCGAAGGGGGCACCGGGCCGGCGGGAGCGTGAGCCGCCACGGGTGCCGGCACCTGCCGTGGCCGTGGCGGACGGTGTGCCCGCGGCGGCGGCCCGCTGTTCGCCCTCCCCGTCGACGAAGAGCACCGTCGTACGGTCCGGGCCGCCTGGCTCGGGGCGTTGGAACACCCAGATCTGCAGGGCGATGTGAAGCGGATACGCGGCACGGGCCGGAAGCGAGACGACGGCGCGCAGGGCCCCGCTGCGGATGAGTTCCGAGCGAATGCGGCGACCGGAGGCGCGGAAGGCGAGCGCGGGCGGCAGCAGCATGACCGCGTGGCCGCCGGGCTCCAGGTGTGCGAGGGCGTGCTGCACCCAGGCGAGTTCGGATTCGAAGCGCGGCGGAACCCCGTACGCCCACCGTGGGTCGTAGGCCAGCCCGTCGTGACCCCAGTCGCGGTCGCCGAACGGCGGGTTGCACAGGACCGCGTCCACGGTGAGGTCGGGGAAGGCGTCGGCGCGCAGGCTGTCGCCCACGCGGATCGAGGACTCGGCCTCGGGTGCGGCGATCAGCAGCCGTACCGCGGTGCGTTGGCCCTGGACGGGGAGCGAATCCTGCCCGAACAGTTCCCGCGCGCCCTGCCGCGCGGCCGCGGCGAGGAGCGTTCCGCTGCCGCAGGCGGGGTCGAGGACTCGGGTCGCACCCTCGGGCAGGAGTCGTGCCATGAGGCGGGCCAGACCCTCGGGGGTCTGGTAGACGCCGCTGGCGGCGCTCTCGTCCAACTCGCGCTCGGCGAGGACGTCGAGGGCGGCCTGGGCCCCCGCCTCACGGACGCAGCCCAGCAGGGCGCGGACCGCGCCCGCGTCGTCCGGGCCGTAGCGGACCGGCTCGGCTTGCGGCACGGAGGCCGGTAGCTCCTGCGCGGTCTTGTCCGCCCGGGCGATCAGCTGGTCGTCGGGCAGGGCGGCCAGGTCGGCCAGTTCCTCCGGCGTGCGGCGGGACGCGGCGGCCACCAGCGGGAAGAGCCGCGCGGCCACCCCCGAGCCGGGCCCCAGCAGCCGTAGCGCCGTCCGGAGTTCCTCGGTCGGCGAGACGGCGGAGGTATGGCCGCGCCCGCGCAGCCAGGCCTGGACGGCCGACAGGTCGTAGAGCGGGCTGGATTCCGTGCCCGCGCTGGGTGCCGGGAAGTCGTCGTGGCGGCGGCGCCAGTTGCTGACGGTGGCGCGTGTGACCCCCGCGATCCGGGAGATCTCGGCGGCTGTCACGTGCGCGGAGGGCGCCGGTCGGGGCGGTGGCTGCTGGGGCATGGCGTGGAGTTCCGCACCTCTCGGGCCTGTCGGACAGGGACAGTTAACACGCTACAACGCTCGTCAAGTTCATCAAGTTGTTTGACAGTGCTTTCAACGACATGCTTACCTGGATGCGCTTCCGGTTGGAAGCGTGCGCCAAGCCACCCAACCGCACCTGAAACGCGCCGACGCCTTACGCGCCACGCGCCCGATCTCTCCTGGCCCCTTGCCGCCGCAACGCCATGCCTCGGGGTCATGTCCGCTCCGCGTCCATTCCGTACCGCAGTGCCACCCACCGCACACCTGGGAGGAACCCGCATGACCGTGACGGAACAGCCCCGGCATAACACACACCACCCCACCGACCCCGCCCGTCCGGCCTCGTCCGGCCAGCCCGTGCCCGTTGGCGCTCTGGTGGAGGCCCGCCTGGAGGAGGCGGCGCTCACCGAGCCCGTGAAGGTGCTCCTGAAGGAGGCGCTGGGTGACGGTGAGCCCCGGGGAACCGCCCCGGTCGGCGGCCGGATCTACCTCGAATCCGTCGCCGTCGCCCGGTTCCGCGGCATCGGACCGCGCGCCTGGCTCAAGCTCAGCCCGAGGCCCGGAGTGAACCTGGTTGTGGGGCGCAACGGCTCCGGCAAGTCCAGCATCGCCGAGGGCATCGAGACGGCCTTCACCGGCGTGAACATGCGCTGGCAGGGGCAGCACGCGGTGCGCAGCAGCAACTGGCGCAATCTCCACGACACCGACGGCAGGCCGGAGATCGAAGTCAAGCTCGCTGTCGAGGGCGACGCCGGCCGCAGCACTCTCACCCGCACCTGGGACGGCGACGACTTCGCCACCTCCCGGGCCGAGCTCAAGCGCCCCGGGCACGGCCGCACCCCGCTCGACCAGGTGGAATGGACGCAGGCCCTGCGGGACTTCCGGCCCTTCCTGTCGTACGTCGACCTCGACCGCATGATCAGTGGCAAGCCCTCCGAGATGTACGACGCCATCGCCACCATCCTCGGCCTGGGGCAGCTCAGCTCCGCCGACGGCCGGCTCCGCCAGGAGATCAAGGCGCTCGAAGACGCGGAGAAGGAGGTGAAGGCGGAGCTGCCGGGTCTCAAGGACGCCCTGTACGAGTTGGAGGACGACGAGCGCGCGGTCCAGGCACTTGTCGCCATTGACACGGCGCGAACCCCCGACTTCGAAACCGTGGACGCCCTGGTCGCCGGTGTGCCGGCCGACGGGGACGACGGCCTGATCGCCCGCCTGCGCTCCGAGGCAGAGGTGCGGGGGCCCGAGCTGGCGGAGGTCCACGCCGCCCTGAAACGCCTGCGCGATGCTCTCGCCGATGCCGAGGACCTGCGCGGCACCGGCGCCGAGGACGCCTTGCGGCGCGCGGACCTCCTGGAGCGGGCTGTGGCACACCACGACCGTCACCCCGATGCTGCCGCCTGCCCCGTGTGCGGGACCGACGGGATGCTGGACGTGGCATGGGCCTCGGACGCGACCGCGCAGATTGCCGCACTGCGGCAGGAAGCGGAGGCGGCAGCCAGCGCGCGCAGCGAACTCCGGTCGGCCGCACGGGCCGTGCAGGACCTCGTCCACACGCCCCGCCAGATTCCCGCCTCTCTGGTCGACCCGTGGCGCGCCTGGAGCGACTGTCGGACGATCAGCGATCCCGCCGACCTCGCCCAGCGCGCCCACGACGCCGCCGTGACCCTGGCCGACGCCTGCGCCGCGGTCAAGGAGAACGCCGTCAGGGAACTGGAGAAGCGGGACGAACGCTGGCGCGGGCTCGTCGCCCGCCTGGCGGGCTGGGCGGAGAGGGCGCGCGCCGTGGACGCGAACAAGCCCCGGCTGCGGGACCTCAGGAAGGCGAGCAGCTGGATCAAGGCTCTGGCCGCCGAGCTGCGGGAACAGCGGATGGAAGGCTTCGCCGACCAGTCGCAGCGCATCTGGGAGCGGCTCCGCCAGGAGAGCAACATCGACCTCAAGGCCGTGAGCCTGAAGGGCAGTGAGAAGGCCACCGTCCGCAAACTCGTCATGGATGTCACCGTCGACGGCCAGGAGGCATCGGCTCTCGGCGTCATGAGCCAGGGCGAGCAGCACTCCCTCGCGCTGTCTCTGTTCCTGCCCCGTGCCGCCACCGCCGACAGCCCGTTCGGCTTCATCGTCATCGATGACCCCGTGCAGTCCATGGACCCCGCCAAGGTCAACGGACTGGCCCAGGTCCTGCACGAACTCGGCGAGCGCCGCCAGGTCGTCGTGTTCACCCACGACACCCGCCTCCAGCGGGCGTTCACCAGCCAGGAACTGCCCGTGACGGTGTTCGAGGTCGAGCGGGGCAAGTCGTCCAAGGTGAAGGTCAGGCTGGTGACCGATCCGGTACGGCAGGCGCTCGATGACGCGCGGGCCCTCGCCAGTACCAGCGACCTGCCGTCGGCGGCACAAACGCATGTGCTGCCCAGCCTGTGCCGCATCGCCCTGGAGAACGCCTTCCTGGAAGCCGCCTGGGTCCGGCATCTCCGCTCGGGTGCGCCCGAGGACGAGCTGCAGGCCGCCGTCGGCAGCGCCGACAAGCTCATGAAGGTCGCGGCGCTGGCCCTGTTCGGCGACGCCGGCCGGACCGGCGACGTCTACCGAGAACTGCTCACCCTTTGCGGACCGCGTGCGGTGGACCTCCTCAAGGAGTGTCAGAACGGCGCCCACGCCACGGGAGCGCAGATCACCGACCCCCACCGCTTCGTGGACGACATCGAGACCATGGCGCAGAAAGTGCGCAAGCCGGGGGTGACCGCGTGATGAGCACTCCCACCACCTCGGTCGAGGAGCTCCTGCTGACGGCCGATCAGCTGCTTGTCGCCCGTACGGGGGCCACGGCCGCCGGCCGGCACCGTGGAGCCTCCCTCGCTCTGCGGACCGCCCTGGAGCTCTCCATCGACCGTGTGCTCGACGCCGCGGTGCCAGGACTCGCCGACACCACGATGCGGGCCAAGATGCTGTGCCTCCACTGCTACACGGCGGCGGAGACCGCTCGCCGCACCAACGCCGTCTGGTCGCACCTCTGCCTGGGATGCCACTACCACCAGTACGAGATCGGCCCCACGCACGACCAGGTTCGCGCCTGGCGGGCGGAGGTCGGCGAGCTGGTCGGGACGTTGACCATCTGACTGTTTGTTACCGACAGGTCTCTGATAGTTATTTCGACGGGGCCGGGCGTATGCCCGTCGCAGCGTCCTCCGGGGTGCTGCAAGGGGAGGGGACATGTACATGGGCACCACCACGCGCGAAGAGATCATCGCCGTCGAGCAGAAGGCGGTGGACCGTGCCTACGACTGCTATGCCGCGCGGCTGGCCGAAATGACCGGGGGCTCGGTCGCCCTGGCCTCCGCGAGCGGCAAGGACAGCGTCGCCAACCGTCTCGCGGCCGAGGAGCAAGCCGCGGCGTACGGGGGTCTCGGCAACGCATCGCTGGTCATCAGCCGCGTGGACGTGCAGGACGGCCCCGGTGGGGAGCCCGAAACCTTTTACATCGGCCGACGTGCCGTGTCCGACGTCCGCACCCGCGACACCGTCGTCGTGGAGTGGACCAACGCGCTCGCGAAGCAGTGGCTCGACGCGCTGCCGGACGCTCCGGGAGAGGTGTTGCTGCGGCGGCGACTGCACTGCGCGCAGCGCGTCGTCAAGGGCTATGCCGACGACATCTCCGTCGCCGTCACTGCCCCGCGGCCGGCCGCGGATGACGCCGATCCGGCGTCATCGTCGGCGGACCCGGCCACCGATGCACAGCGGCAGCAGGGGACACGGCCGCGCGTGCTCACCCCCGCCGACATCGCCCGCGTCCAGCGCCAGAAGCCGCCGCAGCCCGACGACTTCCTCCTGCGCGAGCTTCAGCGCTCGCGCAGCGGCAGCATGCGGGACATCGTCGAGACCATCCGCCGCGACCAGATGGCCCCGGTCACCGGCTCGCCCTCGGACATCCTCGTCGTGCAGGGCGGCCCGGGTACCGGCAAGTCGGCGGTCGGCCTGCACCGCGTGACCTGGCTCGTCAACAACGGGCACTTCAAAGCCCAGGACGTCCTCGTCGTCGGCCCCCATCAGCGGTTCCTGGACTACGTGAGCCAGGTGCTGCCCACGCTCGGCACCCGGAACGTCAACGCCGTGCAGGTGACCCGTCTGTGGGACGGCGAAGTCCTCGGCACCGACACCGCCCAGGCCCGGGTGGTGAAGTCCGACGAGCGTATGGCGGCCGTCCTGCGGCGGCGCGTCGAGATCGAGTGCCGTCCCGAGGCCGTCGACGAGTTCACCACCACTGCTTCTTACGAGGGGGCCAAGCCGGAGCTCACCGTCACCGTCGGCAGCACGACCCTGCGTGTCCCGCGCTCCGACATGCTTTCGCTTCTCGAGGACGTGCGCCGAGGCGACGGCTCCTACCGTGAGCGCCGCGACCGATTCCGCGGGCTGCTCGTCGACCGCCTGCTGCGGGAACTCGTCGCCGTCGCCCCTCGCCGCAGCCGCGACGACACGATCCGCCGCGACCTGGAACGCAACCGTCAGGTCGAGCGCCTCATCGAACGTGTCTGGCCTTCGCCCGGTGCCAGGGAAGCCCTCCGCACCCTCTACGACTCGGAAGACCTCCTGCGTACCTGCGCCGAGGGCATTCTCGACGCCTCGGAGCAGGCCGCTGTGCGCCGTCCGCGGGGCGACACGGCCGACGCAGATCCCTGGACGCTCGACGACCGGGTCTGCCTCGAAGAACTGCGGTATCTCATCACCGGGGAGACGCCGCAGCGGTACGGGCACATCGTGGTCGACGAGGCACAGGACCTGACACCCATGCAGGCCCGCTCCCTGCGCCGGCGCTCCGCCGCGCAGGGCTCCATGACCATCCTCGGTGACCTCGCCCAGGCCACCGGCCCCCACACCCACACCGACTGGGACCGCCTCGGCACCCTCCTGTCCGACCACGGCGACTGGCGCGTGGCCGAGTTGAACACCAGCTACCGGGTGCCCGCCGAGATCATGGAGTTCGTCGCCCCGCTGGCCCGTACCGTCGCCCCCACGCTGCCGTACCCGCAGGCCGTGCGTGCGGCGGGAGAGGACGCCGTACGGACGGTCGCGACGGAGCCGTGGAAGCTCCTCGACGACACCGTGGCCCATGCCACCCGTCTCATCGGCACCAGTGACGGACACACCCTGCGCTCTGTGGCGGTCATCGTCCCCGACGACTCCGGCTGGCTCGACGAGATCAGCCGCCAGCTGGACCTGGCCGAGGGCATCACCGAGCAGGGACGGGAGGCGGTCTCCGTGCTGGCCGCCGCCCAGGCCAAGGGCATGGAATACGACCACGTCCTCGTCGTCGAACCCGCCATTATCGCCGACCGGGGCCCTGCCGGACTCCGCCAGCTGTACGTCGCGCTCACCCGCAGCACCCAGAGCCTGACCGTCCTGCACACCGCCCCGCTCCCGGAGGCCCTCACGAACACTGACGGCGGCGGTACCGAATCAGCACCCACCGAAGGCGAACCAGACATGGCAGACGCTGACGTCCCCGACATCGGTACGGAGGTCCGAGTCCGCGTGACCGGCCGGGCACCCGGTGGCCGGTACAGGGTCAAGGCCCTGTCGCCCGCGATCGACGTCCCTCTGGTCCTGACCGTTCGCCACGGCTCGGTGCCCCCGCGCCCTGGCGCGGTACTGGACTGCTGGGTGTTCGCCCACGAGACGAACCACTGCCTGCTCACCGCGGACCAGCGTGGCCGCCAGCCCATCTCGCCGAGAATGGCGGAACGCTACCTGGCGGCGCTCAGCGTTCTCGACGAACTGACCAACGGTGACGGAAGCGTTCCGCAGAACGCCCGTGATCGTCTGTCCGAGCTCAGGGGCATGGCCAACCGCGTCCTCCGCCGCGACCAGGCGGACTGGGTGGACGTGCGTCGCGTGCTCGGATCCCCGGACAAGCACCGCCTCAGCCTCCTGCGCGACCTCGCGGCACACACCAACCGCATGCTCAAGGACGGCGCCCTGGACCTGAACCGCCTCCAGACGGACCTGGCACGCGTCGGCTGGGCCCAGGCCCTGCACGAAGCCCGGGAGGCACTCCAACGCCGGGTCACCACGGGCGAACCCGAAACCGACGACGCACCCTCCACTGCTGAACAGCAGTCCGAGCAGAAGGAAACCGAGCCCGTGACCCCCGCCGACCTGCCCGCCACGCCCGCACCAGCGCAAGGGCTTCTGCACTTGCTGGAGAGCGCGGCGACCGCCGACCGCACGTGCAGAAAGCACGAGGCGGTACGGCACGCTCTCAAGTCCGCCCTGCTCTGGGAGGACCTGCAGCCGACCGACTCCCCGGTCGTCGACGTCAGCCGGATCGCGGACGACGGGCACTTCCTCTACGAGGTCCTCGGTGCCGGCCGCTCCACCTACGCCGACCTCCGTGCGGGAGCCACCCGTCTCCTGGAGATCAACCACACTCTGCCCGCTCCTGCCGACCGCCTGTACCTGGTGCTCTCCGAACCGCCCGCCGAGGACTGGTCGGCCGACACCGTGTTCGGTGTCTTCGGGGTTCAGGTCCTGTGGCGCACCCCCGACAGTTGGGGCGGCCACGACGCGGAAACCGCCCTGGGCTCCGGAGAGGCGTAACCACCTTCGACAGAAGGGCGATTCTCCCGTGCTCGCTCGTGCGCTCCTTGGGTGCGTGAAGCGGAGCCAGAGCCCGATGGCCCGGAGAAGGCAGGGCCGGAGTCCGTGCCGGATGATGCTGATCCGCTGGAGAGACTTCGGGGGAGCAGCTCTCCGTCCGCTCACGCAAACGGCCCCGGACGAGGAGTCCGAGGCCGAGCATGAGTCCTCCCTGGGGAAGAAACCCCAGGTCAGAGCGGTGACGCGTTGTGCCCCCGGCAGGATTCGAACCTGCGACACCCGCTTTAGGAGAGCGGTGCTCTATCCCCTGAGCTACGAAGGCGGGGCTTGATCGAAACCTTGCTCGGAATGCGGTGAACCGCACCTGACTAGGTCTGTTTGTCAAGCCCTGAGCGTCCCGGGGCCGACAGCTGCGGCGTGGACCGGGCAGAGCCCGGGTGGTATGCCACAGTGCCCGCCAGGGCGCTCGATCCACAGGGTACCGGATCGGGGCTCGGGCGGGCGCTGGTGTGGGTTGGTTGGCGGCTGAGGTGGTCAGGCCGTGGGGCTCAGCAGGGGTGTGGCCTGGTAGTGGAGGGCGCGACTGGTGGAGTTCTGGGCGAGGGCGAAGCCGAGGGCGAGGAGCTTCTGGGCCTGGACGCCGTAGGAGATGAGGCGTCCGTTCCACAGGGAGGCGTCGAGTTGGGAGTGGCCCGACTCGGCGTCGCTGCGGTAGGGGTAGATGAGCTGATGGGCGCGGGTGTACTCAGGTATTTGCTGGAGGTGCTCAGCCCGGTGGAATCCGCGTTCTTCGTCGCTGTGGCCGGCGGGGCGTTCACCGGTGCGGCTGGTGGTGCCGACGGCGACGCGGTAGGAGTGGGGGCCGCGGCGGCAGGGGATGTCCAGCAGGTGGTACCAGCGGAAGGTCCGGGTGCCTCGCCTCTCCAGTTTTCTGATGGGGACCGGGATCAGTTCTGTCGTCCCGTCCGCGAAGTGGACCTTTTCCGCGATGCGTCCGTCAGCGGCCCACAATTCGTGGATGCAGCGTCCTGGGCGCAGGGATTCGTAGAATTGCGGTTCGTTTCCCTTGTGCTGTTTGTTGATGACGAGTCCGCCTTCCCGGGATATGGCGTCTCGGTGTCTGCCGCGCATGGCACCGTCGTAGAGCACTCCCATGCATCCGGGGGCTGCCCTCATGATGTCGAGGACGCCGTCGACCGCGACGGCTGCTTCTCCTCCGGGGTGCTTGTGGGGAACATAGCGGGCGTCGAGGAATACTCGAGACAGGTAGTTCTCGTTCTTCCGGGCGGAGAAGAAGATGTATTTGGGTCCGTAGGCTTCGTTTCCCCCTCCTTCCTTTTGCGGTGCCGATGCGGGGTCGACGCGGTGGTAGCGGATTTCCCCGGTTCTCAGGTCGACGCTGCGCTCGGCGCGCGCGAGGGTCGGGGACTTGAGGACCGTTCCATCGGCTGCCATGAGCTGGTGGCGTCGAGGGTTGCTCCAGGAGCGGGTTTCGTCTTCCGGGAAGATTCCCTGTTCGAGTGCCTGATTCAGGGCGAGGTCGCGGTACAGGACCCACAGGTCGTCGGCGTGGTCGCGTAGGCGGCGCTGGGCGCGGAGCCACTGGTTGCGGCTCGGTCCGGTGTCAGGGAGGAACAGGGTGGCGTCGGCGCCGAGTTGGGCGCGCGCGCCTGTCCTGAAGATTCTCCATACCTCGGGGTGCTCGAGGTGTGCCGCGGTGCGGCGAGCCGAGGCGAGCACGCTGCGGGCGGCGAGGAAGAAGAGGAAGGTGACGTCCGGGTGTTCGCGTCGGCGTCCGGCCCTGCCGGGAGGGGGGAGAGCCTCGGCAAGGGTGTAGAGGTCGGGGTTGTGGGCGCAGTCGGTGAGCCGTTCGTGCAAGGTGCGGCGGTCTCGTTCGGTGAAGGCGCGCTTGCGTGGTGTGCGCTGGGCCGGTGGAAGGGGGTCCTGGAAGATGTCGTCAGGCATGACAGCCCCCTCGTTCCGGCTCCGGGGTGGTCCAGTCGAGGCCGATCAGGTCGGCGGCACGGTCGAGGGAGCGAAGGCCGAGTCGGCGGGCCACGTCCTCGACCTTCCGGGTGGCGTCCCACACGCGGACTGCCGTGTATGCGGTCAGGGATGCCGGTTTGACGTGGGGGTCGGCGCTCAGGCCGATGCGGCGGATGAGGTCGGCCAGGGCGACGCAGGCTCTGGCCTGCAGCTGTTCGTCCGGGGCCGGGGCTGAGGAGACGGCGAGTCGTGCGTCCGGTGCTGTTTCGGCGCGTAGCCGCTGTCGGGTGACGAACGCGGCGCGGGCCTTGAGGACACGCAGGGCCCAAGGGTCGAGCGGGCACCAGCGGGGGTCGGTGCGTGTGGAGCCGTGCATCCAGACCGCGGCGGCCTGCTCGTCCAGGTCGCGGACATGGATGTGGCCGATCTCCCCAGTGTGCCCGCCGGACAGTGCAAGGGCTGCTGCCGCGGCGTGCCGGCTGGGGCGGGAGACGTACTCGGCAGCCTGGCGTACGGCGATGGCCTCGTCCTCGTCCAGCGGTCTGACCCGGGTGCGGGTGCGTTCGGGCAGCCGGATGCCACGGGTGGGATCGGTACCGCTGAGACCGAGGTCGAACAGGATCCGGTAGAAGGAGCGCAGGACCGCGCGGCGCTGGTGGAGGGTGGCGTTGGCGGAGTCGCCGATCCGGCCGTGCCGGGTGCGGCCCTGGGCGAAGACGAAGTCCTCGGCGATGTCGGGCGTCGCCTCGCTGAGGAGGGTGACGCCTCGATTGTGGCTGTAGCGCGCGTAGCGCTCCAGCAGTTGCCGGAAGGCGCGGTTGCTCTGGGGGGACATCTGTCCCTGGGAAGTCATGTCGTTCCAATGGGTGACGGCCTGCGCGACGGCATGCTCGAACAGCACGTCCGCAGCGGGGTGTGCGGACGTGCTGGTGCTGTCGGGCGGGGGTCGGTCGGGTAGCGGCGCGCACGGTACGGGCATGGTGAAACCTCCCAAGGTGGTGCAAGTACACACCAGAATTGGGGTGGTGATCAGCGCATGCACACGCTGGCGCGCAAAGAGGTGACGTCGGCCGGCGCCCGCGGAGTGCGGACGCCCCGGGTCAGGCCCTCTGGCGGGCCAGTACGTCGTAGATCGCGGCGAGCGACTGCATGACCGCCCGGTAGTCCTCGGCGGTCAGCTGTCCGAGCTGGTCGATACTCAGAGGCAGCACCAGGCCGAGCTGCGGGTCGGATGGCGCGGCGGCGTCGGAGCGGTGGGAGTCCCGAGGGGTCTCCTGCGACGTACTGCCGGCCGGCGTCGTCAGGCGTAGGCTCCCCCCGTCGGACCGTTCTACGTACCGGGCGAGCTCCAGCCAGTCCACCAGGTGGACCCACGGGGTGAGGCGGGACGTCGGATACGGCCTCATCGCCTTTGCGATGTCTTCAGCGCTGAGCGAGGCGTCCGGAGTCACGGACGAGACGAGCAGCTGGTGCACCCAGCAGTCGCGCCAGGCATCGCCGAGCAGTGTGCGTGCCGCTTCCCGGTCGGTGGGCCAGGCCCGGCCGACGCGTGCGCCGGCCACGGTGGGAGCCCATCCGGCGGGTCCGGAGGTCAGCAGGCCGGTGTCGGTCAGGAAGCGCAGGGCGGCGGTGACGTCGCGGGTGAGTCCCGTCTCGCGGGTGAGGTCACGGATCTTGGCTGCGGAGCGGCCGGTCGCGCACGTGGTGACGGTGGCGGCCAGGAGGTCGATCTGGCGGTCGGCCGGGACACTGACGGGTGGCATGCGGTAGGAGGCCATCTTGCCCGTGGACGCGGCGTGGGTACCGGCGTCGTGTGCGGTGGCGCGGTGGCGGGAGTGTCCGGCCGGGCCGGAGGTGGAAGCACTCATGTCGTGGTCTTACTTTCCGTACGTCGCCGAGGACCTCGGCGGTTTCGGAAAGGGCTCACTCCAAACCGGCCGCATGGCCTATGCTGACCACCGGTGTGTGAGCCCTTATCTGGAGGCATGCGCCAACGGCCGCCGTGGGCTGCGAACTTGCGGCGGCCGCTCTGCTTGTGTGAGCCCTATGCGTCCCTTGTGGCCCCCGATCCCGCGAGCCGGTACCGAGACTCGGCGTCGCGCACCACGATTCCCTCCTTGTGGAGCTTGCTGAGCCGGGCACGGATGCTCGACGCGGACCTTGTCACGCCAAGAGCCTGTGCCTTGCGCATGATCTCCAGGGGGAGCAGGTCGCTCTGCCCGCGCAGGATGTGGAGGATGCACTCCTCGATCGACATCTTCCGGTTGCCCTCGTCAGTCGGGGCCGTTTCGCGGGGGTCGGCCTTGCTGTCGGCGCTGTCGTCTTCACCGGTGTAGGCCCGCATCGCGCGCAGCAGTGCGGTGTTGTCCGCCAGCCGCATCTCGAGCGTCGCGAGCCGCGAAGCTGCCTCGTCCCGCTCACGGCGGACCGCTTCGATGTCCTCGCGCAGCGCTTCTGTCTGACGTCCCAGGTGAGACAGGAAGTCGCGGGTGTCGTGCACAGGTGCCTCTCCCACGTTCTCCCTCAACAGACATAGTCCTGGTGATCCGCGCGACAGCATAGACAACAACAACTCCCGTTGTCTCCCCGGCGATTGGAAGCGCAATGGGTCATGTGGTGCGCTGCAGACCGCTGTGAGGGGAGCGCGTACGGCTGACCTGGAGATACGCGCCGGCTCACATCGAAGCGCAGCCGCGCCCGGCGAGTGAAGCGCTCGCCCGCGCTCGCGGTGAGTTACCGCGACGAAGGCGCCAGTGGCGCATCTATGGCGGCCTCGGGACGCTGAGGGAGTCCGACGGGGCCAACCGTCCTGTCGGCGGAAACGTCGTGTCAGACAGGTTGCGCGCAGCACTCACGTGGGGCCGGTAGCGCAATCCCGCCACATTCTGACTGCCGGACTGACACCCCACGATGGCCGGTCTCCGCGTCACACGGACGGAGTATTGAGTGCTTTGTGCAGGCGTTCGGTTGACTGGGTGATCCGGAGTCGAGGGATCCACTGCCTAGCAATGGCTGGATCGTGCCCGTACATGCGTCAGTCGCTTCAGGACAAGGCGAACCATTCTGATTGTGGTGATCTTTGGGTTTTTGCACCCTGTGGTGGCTGATGTGCCGCCGATCTACATGATTTCAGGGGGAAAGCCATGGGAGACCCGTTGAACCTGATGCAGGTGGCCGCGGGCGGAGCCGCTGTGCTCGTGGCAGAGATGGCCAGGAGCAGCTGGGAAACCGTGCGCGGAGCGATGGCCAGGCTCTTCCGGAAGGGGGGAGAGGAGACGGCGGAGCAGGAGCTGCAGCTGCTGGATGCCGCGCGAGTGCGGCTGGTCGAGAGCGCGGACAGCGACCGCGCCTCCGTCGTGAAGACGTTGGAGCAGGAGTTGCAGATCCAGTTGGCCGCGTTCCTGCAGAAGAACCGGGCGGCGGCTGCGGACCTTGCGGCCTTGGTGGACAGGTCGGACGAGTCCGGTGCGATCCGAGAACGGGTGAGTGTGCGCGACACCACCAGCAGTCAGGTGCTCATCGCCGGTGGCTCGGTCACCGCCGGCGACTTCACCTACCGAGCGTCCGAGGATGAGAAGTGAGCGACATGAACGCGCCCGGGCCGGAGGCTGTGCCGCCCCCGCCGCCGGCTGCACCCGCCGCTCCTCCTTCTTCCGTGCCGACCGCCCCGGAACGGGACGCACCACGGATCGACGTCCACGAGGTGGAGCGGTCGCAGATCATCATCGCAGGCCGCGATGTCAACATGCGCAAGCGCCTGCCCGAGACCGGCATCCCTCAGGCCGACTTGGACGTGGTGAGCCTGGCCTGGGTGGACACCGACCACGACGGCGGTGCAGTAACCGCCCCCGGCGATGCCGTGTCGCAGCTGACGTCGGACGGACCAGCTCTGGCAGTGATCGCCGGCCTGGCCGGTTATGGAAAGCGCACAGCCGCAATCAGGGCCCTGTGGCAGGTGTCCCGCACTGAGAGCGGCAGCGACGGAAAGCCGCTGCCGCTGAGTGTGGTCCAACCTGACTGGGACAAGGCCGAAGCTCCGGACATCGGTTCTCTGCCGGACCGGCCGGGCACCGGCTACCTGCTGGATGTCGCAGCGGAGATCAGTAGCTGGGACAAACCCGACGAGGTCGCCAAGGCCCTCGTGACCCACGCGGAGAAGCTTCGTCGCGTCGGCTCCTTCCTGGTCGTCGTCGCCGACGAACATTCCTGGCCCGAGGACGAGTCCGGGACCCTGGGCAGAGTCGTCGTCAGGGCGAAGAACAGGCCGGCCCCTCATCGAGTGGCGGAGAAGCACCTCGAGCACCTCCACCGCATGCCGGAGCGCATCCGCTGGCTCAACACGGCCACCAACGCCGATGGCGCGGGGATGGTGGGCCAAGCCGCACACCTGCTGTCGGACGCTTCCAGCCCCACTGACGCCGTGCGGCTGGCCGACGAACTCGCCCGGACCGAGAACTCGGCCGACGGGCTGAAGACGGCGATGGCCGCCTTCCAGCAGTGGCGCACACAGGTCGTCAACGTCTTCAAGCAGACCGGTCCCAGAGACAGAGCGCTCCTGATCGCGACTCTCTTCCTGAGCGGCGGCGATGCCACCAGTATTCAGAACGCCTCCTACCGACTCCTGGGCAAGGGCCCCCAGGAAGACGTGGAGGTCATTCTCAGCGGCCCCGACCTCGCCACCCGGCTGCGCGGCATCGGTGCTCAGGTGACAGGACGGCAGACGACCCTCGACCACCGGCCCGGCTACGCACAAGCCGTGCTCAACCATCTGTGGCAGCAGCGCCCCGACATCCACAGGCATCTACTCAAGTGGCTGGACACCATCACCTCACCCGGTGAACCCGGCGCCTCACGCCTGGCCGCCGTCAGCACACTCCTCGTCGAACTGGCCATCACCCAGAACGACATCAAGGTCATCGACCAGATCCGCATCTGGATCGACAACGGCAACACCACCACCGAGCACCGAGAATTGATCGCCGGTGTGTTCGCCCAGGCGGCCGAGGCGGACACCCTGGGCCCGAAGGTCAGGTCAAGGCTCCTGGACTGGGCCCAAGTGGACGCGGCGTCCGTGAGCACGGTCGTCGCCCTGGTCTGCCAGAGCGAGTTCGCCGAACACTACCCCCGGCAGACGCTCGTACGCCTGCGCCACATCCTCGACCGGGCCGATGCGGACACCGCCGTACGCACTGCGGAGACGGCCTTGCGCACCATGGCCGCGCGCCCGGGACAGCTTCCCCGGGTCTGGGCCACGGTCAGCAAGTGGGCCACCGAACCCGGGCATCTGGCCGGTCACCGCGCCTTCCTGTCCCTGCTCGACCCACGGGACGACGCCCATGCCCTGCAGGTCCTGATGGCAGCCGCCGACGAAGCACCAGAGATCAGAGCAGCCCTGCTGCGTGGCTGGCACGCGGCCCTGGCCGACACCCGAGTCGCATCCCAGTGCCGCGATCTGATGATCGCCTGGGCCCGCGCCCGTGCGGAGGGCCTGGTACCGCAGGACCTGGTCACCGACATCCTGCGACAGGTGGTCACGGAACACCTGTACACCAGCCCCGTGGCAGCCTTCGTCTTCGGTGAGCCGGGCGTCCAGTACGACGAACCCGTCATTGCACTGCGCAGGGACCTCCAGCTTCCCGTTCTCGCACCGTCACCGCCCCCGGCCGCAGAAGCCACGGAGTCCTGAGCCGTGGCACCCACCCGCTGGGCGCACCGCCGCACCCGACGAGCACTACGGCGCATCCTGTCCCGCTTCGAGGCCCGGCTGCCCAGCAAAGTGCCCGGCATCGGATTCACCGCCCGGATCAGGGCCACGGTCCTCACCGAGCCTCCATACCCCCAGCAGACGGAGGAGCTGGCCGCGGCCATCCGGGCCGCCCTGCGGCAGGCCGCCTGCGACATCTCGCCGACCTGCGACCCCGCCGACCTGGCTACCGCCCGCGACGTCTGTGCCCGCCACCTTGCCTGCAGGCGGTCGCTAGCGACCGAGCCTCCGCTCGAGTACAAGGCCGAGCTGAGCCTGACCCTGCTGCCCGACGACCAGGCCGCCGTACGGTCCCTGCTCACCGCACAGAGACGCCAGGCCGTCACCGACCTCCTGCGCCGACAGGCGGCCGAGGCCACGGCAGAGGAGCTTGCCCACCCCGCAGCGCTGCTCGTCCGGTGGATCCAGCAACAGCCCGATCACTGGGCCACCCTCCCTGTACCCGGGACGCTGGACGAGATCGCGGCCGCCTTCGCCCAGCACCGCCCCGAGCGCGAACGTACGGTCGACTACGCGGCCCTCGAGGTGATCCGAGAGTTCCTGGACAGCTTCCAGGACCCGCCGCAAAAGCGCATGGTGTACGAAGTCCTCACCGCTGGGATGCGCCACGCGAAACGCCCTGAGCACGCGGCCAGAGCAGAGGCCCTCCTCAAGGCAAACGGACACCCGCACGCGACCAAACCGCCGAGCGGCACATGAACGGCTCGCGGCCGGCCGGGCGAAGCCGGTGAGCGCGACGGTCTGGCGCTGGCTGCTCGCACCACGGACCAGCTGGCACGCCTGGCGCCTGCTCCGAACCAGCCGGAACGACCTGTCGTTCGACACCGCCTGGCGACACACCCGGCTGCGCCTGCACCCGGACGAGGCTCCCTACCGGCGACACGGGCACCGCTCCGACAGCGTCACCGGGAAGCCAGGGAAGCGTACGGGTGACGAGTCAGGACCGAGGGGAGCGTAGGCCGGTGCAACCGCACACGGTCAATCGGTGTGGTCGGCCCCTGCTCAAAGTGTCTCCAGGGCGGGCAGGTCGGCGTTGGCCCCCACACCGTGCACCACTGCAGAGGCGGTGGGGCAGGGGGCGACCGTCAGTGCACGGGGGGCTTCCGCGTCACTGCTGTCGGGGACCACGGCTTGGGTGGGAACCTTGGCGTTGACGAAGACGGCGGCGGCGAGCATGGCGAGCAGGAGGGCGGCGATGGACCACCAGAAGGCGGTGGTGTAGCCGTGGACCAGCCCGTCCAGCTGTACGTCCTGTGAGGTGGTGCGGTCTGTCAGGTAGGTGGCCGTGACGGAGGCGGCGAGGGTGTTGAGCAGGGCGACGCCGATGGCTCCGCCGATCTGCTGGGCTGTGTTGACCAGGGCTGATGCGGCGCCCGCGTGGTGGGACGGACGCCGTGGGTGGCCAGGGAGGTGGCGGGCATCAGCGCGACGCCCAGGCCAAAGCCGAAGAGGACGACTACGGCCCCCTGGACGGCGCCGTGTTCCACTCCGACAGTGAGTATGTGAGGTACCGGATGTTCCCGGGCTTCTTGACCCGCACAGCGATGGATGCGCCAGGATGCCGGTGCCGGGATGCTCTCGCGGCCTCCTGACCCGCACTCTGACCGACGGCGCTGTCTTTCCTCGGACTTGTCGGTGGCCCGGGAGCATCCCGGCGAGGCGCTCGCCTCGCCGACGGGAGTGACTTAGAAGCTGTTGTCTTTCCGAGTGTGATCAGTGGGTTTCCGCAGGTCGTGGATGGGTGCGGTAGGTCCGTGAAAGTAGTGGCCTGTCACGTTGTCGTTCCGTGGGAGGCCGTGAATGCCCTCGATCATCGGACTGCTGGAACAACAGGAACATGCTGCTCGACGCCGGGTCGACGGGCTTCGTGAGGAAGCCGACCGCGTCCAGGCCGAGTTGGCCGCGGCCGAGGAGGAATTGCGGGAGTGGTTGATCGCCCGGCGGCGAGTCGACACGGTTCTGGCTCCCGACGGAGCCGCCGGTGCCGGCGTTCAGGACGCTGCCGGTCCGCGGGAAGCGGGCGGGTGGCCGACATCCCGTGATGCGGCCCGGCCGAAATCGCAGGTGCCGGTGTGGCGTGCGGGGATGGCCTCGTCGGTGCTGTCGGTCGACTACCAGCGGATCGTTCAAGCAGTCGCGGACCGGGCCCGTCTGGAGCAGGGGCCTGTGACGTGCCAGGAAATGGCCGCGGGGTTCGGCATGGACGTGGTGCCGGCACGGGTGGAGGCATTGCGGTCGAAGGCGAAACGCCTGGTCGCCCGGGGCTGGCTGGCCGAGCCCACTCCCGGACAGTTCACCCTCGCTCCCGGTGCGGCCGGGCCAGGCGACGGATCATGAGGGCGGTCATCGACCAGTAGATCATCACCTCGGCACTGGTGACACGGCGCTCGAAATCGCGGGCCAGGCGGCGGCTGCGCATCAGGTGCGCGAACAGACGCTCGACGATCCACCGCTTGGGCAGCACCACGAACCCCTTCACGTTGTCGCTGCGCTTGACGATCGCCACCACCAGGGCGAACGTGGCCAGGCAGTGCTCGACGAGGCTGCCGGTGTAGCCGCCGTCGGCCCAGACGAGGGCCAGGCGGTGGTGGGCAGCGGCAACCTGTTCCAGCAGGACGCGGGCAGCGGCCCGGTCGCCGGCATCCGCGCCGGTGACCATGACGCCGAGCAGCAGGCCGAGGGTGTCGACCACGACGTGCCGTTTGCGGCCGTTGACCAGCTTCCCGCCGTCGAAGCCACGACTGTCGGCGCCGACCACGGCGTCCGCCTTGACCGACTGCGAATCGATCATCCCGGCCGTCGGCCGGGGATCCCGCCCCGCCTTCTCGCGGACCTGCCCGCGCAGCCGGTCGTGGAACTCCCGGACCAGGCCGTGGTCGCGCCAGCGGCGGAAGAACGCGTAGACCCGGTCCCACGGCGGGAAGTCGACCGGCATCGCCCGCCACTTGATCCCGTTGTCCACGAGATAGGCGATGGCGTCCAGCATCGCCCGGTGGCAGTACGCCTCCGGCTGCCCGCCCCGGCCGCGCATCCAGCCAGGCTCCGGCAGCAGCGGCCGCACCACCGCCCACTCCGCGTCCGTCATGTCACTCGGGTAACGGCGCTCGTGCAGCGCATGGTCGGCAGCGTTTCCGAACCGGTGAGCCAGACAGTCACACTCCCGGGTGCCCGCGGTGGACTGCACAGGCATCGGCACGCAAGACTGCGACACCAGGGCCTCCTGATGCTCGGTGATTCGACACCAGCGAGCTGTTCAGGAGGCCCTCCTCTCATGCGCCGAGCACACCACGACCACCCGATCGGGACGACCGTTCGATCACCAAGTCCCGAGAACGGTACGACAACGGCTTCTTAAGGAGAGCCTGGCCAAGGTCCCATCACTGTCTTGTCCGCCGCCTCGGTGAACGCGCGCCGACCCACCGCGTTCTCTTCCGCGAGGAGGCCGACATGGCCGGCATTCCATCTACCTCACGCGCCGTCATCGGCGGCGTGGACACCCACAAAGACCTGCACGTCGCCGCCGTGATCGACACCGACGACCAGGTCCTGGGAACGGAGGCGTTCTCCACCACCCGCGCCGGTTACCGCGCCATGCTCCGATGGATGCGCACCTTCGGCGACGTGCGCCGCATCGGCATCGAGGGAACCGGCTCCTACGGCGCCGGGCTCCTGCGTCACCTGCAGCAGGCCGGCATCGAGATCCTCGAGGTCAACCGGCCCGACCGCTCCGACCAGCGACGGCGCGGCAAGGACGACACCCTCGACGCCGAGAACGCCGCCCACGCAGCCCTGGCCGACCAACGCACCATCACGCCCAAGACTCGCACCGGAATGGTCGAGTCCTTACGCGTCCTGCGTATCGTCCGCTCCACCGCGGTCAAGGCCCGCCGGGTGGCGCTGCAGATGCTCCGCTGCCAGATCATCTCCGCTCCGGAAGAACTGCGTGACCAGGTACGCAACCTGACCCGGATGCAGCTGATCCGCACCTGCGTGGCCTGGCGTCCGGACGAGACCGCCTTCCGCGACCCCGTCTCGGCCACCCGTATCGCGATCAAATCCCTGGCCCGCCGCTACCTTGAACTCAACGACGAGGTCGCCGATCTCGACGCGATGATCGAGCCTCTGATCCGTGAACTGGCACCCTCGCTGCTGGAGCGGACCGGCTTCGGAATCGAGAACACCGCCCAGTTGCTGGTCACTTGCGGCGACAACCCCGAACGCGTCACGGACGAGGCCCGCTTCGCCAAACTCTGCGGCGTCGCCCCATTGCCGGCTTCCTCCGGCAAGGTTCAGCATCACCGGCTCAACCGAGGTGGTGACCGCCAGGCCAACTCCGCCATTCACATGGCCGTCGTCTGTCGGCTCCACTACGACGAGAACACAAGGAAGTACGTCGAACGCCGCACCGCCGAGGGCAAGTCGAAGATGGAGATCACCCGCTGCCTCAAACGATATGTCGCCCGAGAGGCGTACTACGTGATCAAGCAGGACAGCATGCCGAACCGATTAGTTCAGAGGGGTTGACCTACAGGGGAGCGTCTACGGGGCCCAGTACGGCTCCCGGGCCTTCGCTGGCCTCTGCGACCAGCTCGGGGTGACCCGGTCGATGGGCGCGGTCGGCACCAGCGCCGACAACGCGGCCTGCGAGAGCTTTCACGTGCCCCTGAAACGCGAGACTCTCCAGGGAGCCAGCGACTACGGTGAAGCCCGGTACTTGCCGCAGGGCCGTCTTCGCCTGGCTGGCCCGCTACAACACCCGCCGCCGGCACTCCGCCAACGGCCATCTGAGCCCAACGAGTACGAACGCCGACACCACACCGCTAAACTCACGCTCGCCGCGTGATCAATAACCGCGTGCCCCCCTTCACGGGGGAAGGCCCTCCATCCCCAACCAAGGCGTCGTGGTCCTCGGTTCATGACTTCGCACGGCCTGCCTCGTCCAGCCTGGTCCGGTCACCTGCTGCGAAGGGGTCGAGAACTTCTTCCGCGGCCGCCAGCAGGTCGTCCATCGTTACTGTCGGCTCCCGCTCAGGCGGTTTGGTTCGTATCCCGATGGACTCCGCGACCTGACGTGCCCGGAATGTGGCGGCCGCACTGTTCTCAGCGCGTACAACGACCGCTCCGGACCGGTCCTCCGACCAGTGCAGGGGGCTGACGTACTGACCGGGCTCGACCTTGACCTCGACCTTCACCACCCCGTTGGCCGTCCGAGCCTCGTCGACTCCTTCAACCGCCTCCACGCGCCCAGCTGGCGGGGTGAGGAAGCGCACGGCTGCGGCGCCCTTGGGAACCGCTTTCGGCAGGGCTACGCCGGCCGACCCGGCCAGAAGGTAGGTCAGCCGTTCCAGGTCAACATCATGGACCATGGCGACGAGCTCGTTGATATAGCCGCCAGCACAGCGATTGTGGGACTCCACCACGCGGGGTCCAGCCTCGGTGAGGATGACCTCTGTGTGCGCGGGACCTTCAACCAGAGCCACGGCGTCCAGTGTTCGCCGCGTAATGTCGGCGACCGCTGAGGCCTCCTCCTCTCTCAGCGCTGCGGGGACCACATGGCCCAGGGCGACCACGCCGTCGCCATTGTCCTTACCCGTGATAGCCAGCACGGTGTGTCGGCCGCCGACGGAGAACGTCTCCACGCTGAGCTCAGCGCCGACGAGTAGTTCCTCGACCATGAAGTGACGCACACCGAACGAGGTCAGCCAATCCCAGGTTTCGGCCACCTCGGAGAGCGAGAGAACCTTGCGGACGGCGAGGCTCCCCGAGCCCATCGTCGGCTTCACCACGGCGGCACCGTGGTGGGAAACAAAATCTCGCAGCGCGTCCTGAGTTGTCCCCGGCTCGGCCGCGACCGCTCCAATGCCCCGCGCGTTCAGCCGCGTCCGCAGGGCGAGTTTGTCGTGGAGCACGCGGGTCACCTCGGCCCCGTTCCCGGCAAGCCCAAGGACGGTGGTGAGATGCCCAGCTACCAAGGGGCCTGCTTCGGTCTGGCTGAGCACTCGTGTGAACGGGCTGTGTTCGTGCAGTGTCCGAGCCAGAGCCGTGACGAGTCCGATGTCCTGGTAGTCGATCAGATGGGTTTGAACGCAGTGTTTCCCGGCATCAGGCTCGAACAGGGCAGGCTTCTCAATGTTGACCACGCGAAGGCCGCACTCGGCCGCCTTTCGGGCGCTCTCGGCGGTGCCGCCGAGCAGGAGAATCCGCGGGGGTGATAGGTGTGTGGTCATCGCTGCACGACCTTGCTCGGCGGGGACGGAAGAAATCCGGAGTCGGCGAAGTGGCGCACATAGCCCGCGAAAACCTTCTCGTCGATGTCGGGGCAAGAAATGCCCTTGCCGCGTAGCATCCGGGAGACCTCGGCCGAATCGAAGCGTGCGCTGCCCTCAGGGTCGTCGTCCTGCCCGTCCTCGCCCATGACCCCGAGCAGAGGGAAGGCAGCATTGTCCGGCATCACCTCGATAGCGTGCAACCACTCCCGTACGGGGACCTCCACGATCGGATGGCCGAACCCTCGCAGACACTCGACTGCCTTGCCGAATGGCAGGAGCCGTTCGCTGGAGAGATGAAAGTTCCTGCCCACCGCGCCGGGCTCGGACGACAGCGTGACGACAGCCCGGCTTACGTAGTCCACCGGAACGAGGTCGAAGGCGACGTCGGCGAGCAGCGGAGCCAGACCCGCCTGTGCGCAGCCCTTGAGGAGCAGCCAGAGGAAGTCCGCGTTCTGGCAAGCGCCGGTGGTGGACTCCCCCGCGATGCGGGTGGGCCGGTATACGGACACGGGCAGGCCGCGCTCACGAGCACTTCCGACCAGCTTCTCGGCCACCCACTTACTCTGTGTGTAGCCGTGTACCAGTCCGTCGAGTGGGGGGAGCGGTTCGTCCGCCGCGATCCGGTGGCCCTTGATCCCGGGTCCGGAGAACACACCGACCGTCGAGATGTAGTGGACTGGCACTGTGCGATGGGCGGCAGCCAGCCGCAGCACCTCGACCGTGCCCAAGACGTTCGCTGCCCGGGACTGGGCGTACGTCTGAGCGAGGTTGACGGTGGCTCCCGCATGGTGGACGACGTCTATGTTGCGGGCGAGCCAGTCGAAGGTCTCCTCCGATAGCCCGAGCCGGGGCAGCGCCAGATCACCCGCGAGGACCAAGATCCTCTCCTCGGCCGCCGGGCAAGTGATTCCGTACTTCTCCAGAGTGGAGCGAAGTCGCTCAACCGCGTGGGCCCGATCGGTTCCCCGTACCAGGCAGTACACCGTGGCCGAGGTGCGTTCAAGCAGTTCACGCAGGAGGAAGGCGCCAAGGAATCCTGTGGCACCAGTGAGCAGGATATCCTTCGGGTCGGAAGCGACCGGGACCACCTCCGACGCGGTTGCAATGTCCGGCGGCAGGACGAGATCGTCCGACGGGTCGGGTGCATCGGACCGCTTGCCGAGCTGATCCACGAGCATCGCC
Source organism: Streptomyces speibonae (assembly GCF_984686075.1). Classification (NCBI taxonomy): domain Bacteria; kingdom Bacillati; phylum Actinomycetota; class Actinomycetes; order Kitasatosporales; family Streptomycetaceae; genus Streptomyces; species Streptomyces speibonae. The sequence goes on from NZ_OZ480260.1 coordinate 4,744,045, forward strand.
AGCGCCGCTGGCGTGGGCGCAGTGTAGACGGCGTTCATCGGTAGCCCGACGCCGAACTCCCCTCGCAGAGCAAGGGCGAGCTGCACGGCGAGTAGGGAGTCACCCCCTTGGTCGAAGAAGTTGTCCTCAACACCGACGGACTCCAGCCCGAGAACTCCCGCACACAGCACGCTCATCCGTTTCTCGGCGGCGGTACGAGGACGTATCGTCGCCGCGGGCGGCGCGGTGGCAGTAGACCGCGACCGGGCGATGGCCGACCGATCCACCTTGCCGCTGGGTGTCAGAGGGAACGAGTCAAGGGGCACGCAGGCCGTCGGAACCATGAAGGAGGGCAGGCGCTCACGCAGCGCCGCACGCACCGTGTCGGGTGAGACGCTGCCTTCCGCCGTCGGTAGATAGCCTGCGATCAGCCGCTCTCCCTCACTGGGCGCCGCGCAAGTGGTCACCACGACGGCGTCAGCCACCCCGTCGATGGCCTTGACGGCCGACTCGACCTCACCGATCTCAACCCGGTGCCCGCGGATCTTGACCTGGTCGTCGGTGCGGCCGAGGAGTTCGATACGGCCGTCGGCTAACAGCCTGGCCACATCGCCCGTACGGTAGACGCGGCCCGGGGCCGGAGCATGGCGGTCCTCCAGAAACCGCTCGGCCGTGAGCTGCGGCAGTCCCAGATAGCCCTGTGCGACGGCTCTGCCTCCGACGTAGAGCTCGCCCGTGGCGCCGAGCGGTCGAGGGCACATCCTGTCGTCGAGTACGTAAACGCGTGCGCCGGGGACGGGGCGCCCCACGGGGGGGCGTTCCGGCCATGCCGAGGGGGGCCCGTCCAGGCGCTCCGCAGTGACCACGTGGGTTTCCGTCGGGCCGTACTGGTTCTCCAGCGACGCGCGGGTGAGGTCGGTGAAGAACCTCCGGATCGCGGGGGTGACGAAGAGCTGTTCTCCGGAGGTCACCACTTCCATGAGTGAGGGGCATGGGCGCCCTTGGGTGCAGGCGTACCGGGCGAGTTGCTGCAGAGCGACGTAGGGAAGGAAGATCCGCCCGATGTGCTGTTCCGTCAACACGGCGTACAGTCGCTCTGGGTCTGTGCGCACCGTGTCCTCGACCAGGACCACGGTGCCCCCTGACGCCCAGGTCGAGAAGACTTCCTGGAACGCGACGTCGAAGCTGAGCGGAGCGAACTGCACAGTGCGCGAGCCGGGGCCGCAAGCAGAGCGGCGGTGCTGCCAGTCGACCAGACCGGCCAAGGTACGGTGCTGCATCGCCACGCCTTTAGGGCGTCCGGTAGAACCGGACGTATAGAGGACATAGGCAAGGTCGTCGGCGGTGGGCTGACGTCGCGGCATGGTCTCACTGGCGGGTGGCCGGTCAGTTGGGACATGGTCCCTGCGGACGTCATCCAGCCAGATCACGGGGATGCCGTCGGGCAGACTCAACCGCTCGGCCTTCGAGCGTGAAGCCAGCACCACCGTGGCGGCGCTGTCTCGCAGCATGTACGCGATGCGCTCGGGCGGATAGCCGACGTCCACCGGTACGCAGGCACCCGCCGCCTTGAGCACCGCAAGTACCGCGACAGGCAGGGCGAACGACCGCTCCACGCAGATGCCCACGCGCTGTCCTTCGTGTCCCTGCTTGACAAGCAGCGACGCGAGCTCGTCGGACTCGGCGGCGAGGCCGTGATAGGAGAGGCTGCGGTTGCCCCACACCGCTGCGGGCTCATGCGGACTGCGGCGCGCGCGAGCATCGAAGACCTCGTGCGCCAGAGGGGGCGAGGAGTCCGGCAACTGGCCGGACGTCCAGAATCCGCGGATCAGTTGTTCCTCCGCCTCGGGCAGGATAAGCAGGTCTCCCAGCTCACACTCCGGGTTCGACACGGCGTCCGCCAGCAGCACCTGGTAACGCTCCACGAGGCGCTCCGCGGTCCGCCTGTCGAACAAGTCGGCCGAGTACTCCAGAAAGCCGCGGAATCTTTCGCCCTCCGGGACGACGCTCAGGAAGACGTCATACTTCGCCGTGCCGTTGTGAAGGTGGAGCGGATCGGCCGTGGCGCCAGGCAGGTTCAGCCTGGCGCGCTCTGCATGGTCGGCGGTGAAGACTATCTGGAAGAGTGGGAACCGGCTGAGCGTCCGCTCGATCCCCAACTCGCCGACGAGACGGCTGAAGGAGACCTCGCGGTGTTCGACGGCCTCTAGGACGACCTCTTGCGCCGCGGATACGAGGGACGCGAACGAGTCTGTTGCCGTGACCTTCTGCCGCAGCGGCAGCACCTCGGCCAGGCAGGCGATCACCGAGTCCAGCTCGGGTTCGGTCCGCAGGGAGACCGGCGTGCCGATGATCAGGTCCTCCTGTCCGCTCAGCCGGTACGTCAATGCGGTGAGGGCGGCGAGCAGCACCACGTACGGTGTGCTGTGCCGCCACTGAGCAAGGCGACGGATCCCGCGCGTGACCGCGGCGTCGAGTGTGAACTCGATCTGCCCGCCACGGTGGCTCAACACGGCAGGCCGCGCGTGATCGGTGGGCAGGGCCGACTCGTCGGGCGCGTCGTGCAGCACCGACTTCCAGTGCGTCAGGTGGTATTCGTCCGTGATCCGCGCCGCTCGCCGCTGGCGCTCAGCGTAGGCACCGATCTGTCGTCGCAGCTCGGGGAGCGGGAACTCGGTGCCCTCCAGCGCAGCCCGGTAGCAGGCGCTGAACTCCGTGTCGAGTAAGTGGAGGCTCGCACCATCCATAACGGCGTGGTGGAGGGTGACGACGAGGACGGACGTGGGTTCCCTGTCTCCCCTCATCTGATCGGCGCCCGTCACGAGGCCCACGGGTTCGAAGAGGTATGCCCGTAGCAGCGGTGGGGAGTCGAGGGGGAGCGGCCCAGTAATTGCCTCCCGGATTGCGTCCCGGAGCTGGCCGTCCGGCACCGGCCGTCTGTTGACTGTGACGGGCCGGGTGGGCAGCACCGTCTGCACGGGGCGGTCCGCGACCAGGTGGAGCCGGCTGCGCAGTGCCTCGTGGCGCCGGACGATCTCGGCGAGCGCCGCCTCGACCGCACGGACATCGAGACGGCCGCGAATGTGGAGGGCCCAAGACTCGACGTACCGGGAGCGACCCTCTTGGAACTGGTCGTTGAGCCAGATCGACTCCTGCTCGAACGACATCGGGTGGGTGTGGGGCGGCATGTCGCCCGCCGCCCACGCATGTTGCTGGCTGGTCACCGTTGTCCGATCTGCTCAGGCCTGCCGGGGGGTGGAGGTGGATTCGACCTGCTGGAGGTAGTCGTCGAAGCGCGGGTGGGAGAAGACGGTCCTCAGGCTCACGGCGACGCCAATCTCCTGCAGCAGGGCGCTGGACAGCCGGGCTGCCGACAGCGAGTCGCCGCCCAGCGTGAAAAAATCGGAGTCGGCGCCGACTTCGGGCGCTCCCAGCACTTCCTGCCACAGCCGCCGCAGAACCGGTCGCACGGTTGCGGCGTCGAGGGACGCGAGGCGGCCTTCCAGCTGTGCCGCGGCCGCTGTCCGGAGGGCTCGCATATCGATCTTGCCGCCGGCGGTGACGGGGAAACGTTCCCAGCTGAGGATCTCGGCAGGGATCATCGCCTGCGGCAGCACGGTACGGAGCCGGTCAATCATGGACTCGCGGTCCGTCGGATGCGGGGCGCACACGCAGCCCACGAGACGCTCGCCGACCTTGAAAACCTTGGCATCGGTGACGAGGTGGTGGGCAGTCAGGGCCGCCGCGATCTCGCCGGGGTCGATGCGTACGCCTCCGGCCTTGATCTGGTCGTCGAAACGGCCGAGGAAGTAGAGCAGGCCGCGCTCTTCGCGCACGCGGTCCCCGGTCCGGTACCAGGGGCCTTCCCCGGCTCCGTCGACCGGTCCGAGGTGGAATCGTTCTCTGGGTAGCGGATCCGCTCCGCAGTAGCCAAGAGCCACTCCCGCTCCCGCTATGAGTAGTTGCCCCTCCGCGCCGGGTGGTACCGGGGCGTCCTGCTCGTCCACGACCACTGTCCGTACGCCGGACAGCGGCGAACCGATGGGCACCCGTTCCCCCGTGATCAGCTCGGGCCGCAGCTCGCAGGCAACCGAGGTGATTGTGGCCTCGGAGACTCCGTAGGCGTAAATGAGCCGGGGGCGCCCAGCGGTGGCGCACCAGTTCCGGGCGGTCTCGACCGGCAGTGCCTCGCTGCCAGTAACGACAAGGCGCAGTCCGGGGAGGGTGGTTCTGGTCTCGTCGAGATGGGCCGCCCAGCCGCTGAAGTATGAGGCGGGCAGATTGCACACCGTGATGCCCTGCTCGTCGATGATCTGGGTGAGACGCTCGAAGCTCACCTCGCCGAGGCCGCCGGGCAGGATGTCGATGCTGGCGCCGCTGGCGAGAGTCGGCCAGATCTCCTCGGCGGCTACGTCAAAGGCGAGCGTGGCGGCCTGTAAGACCCGATCCTCGGGGGACAGTCCGAGGAGAACGCGGACAGTCTCGGCGTGCCGGGTCAGGGAATGTCTGGCGATGACGACTCCCTTGGGAACACCTGTGGTTCCGGAGGTGTAGACGATGTATCCGGGAGGATCACCGTGCGCCGCGAGGACAGCCTGCCGCTCGCGAACCGGTTCCTGGTGCCGCACCTCCTCATAGGTCGTGACTTTGTGCTCGCCGCCGCGGAACGGCTCGGGGTCCTCGGCGAACACGGTGCGTACGGACGCCTCGTCGAGCATGCGGTGATGGCGGACCGTGGGTGGCTGTTCCCCCAATGCCAGGTAGGCCGCGTCGGCCAGCAGGACACCCAGCAGCGTCGCCACAACCTGCGGGCTCTTACGGCCCTGGACCGCCACCACGTCCCCGACGCCGATGCCGTCGCTGCGCAGGAGGTGCTCGACGCGCCTGGCGTACTCGTCTAGTTGGGCATACGTCCAGATCTCGGACCGAGTCACCAGCGCTGGCCGGTCCGGGTGGCTGCGCACACGAGCGGTGATCGCGTCGGCCAGGTCGATGGGCTCAGTTGCTTCGAAGTGCTTCAAGAACTGTCCTCTCATCAGCAGTTGGATCAGCAGGGGCTCCGGTGAAGCCGGTCGTTCGTGTCCGCAGCGCCCAGGCCATCGCCGGTACGACCGCCACGGCCACCGCGAGGAAACCCGCGGAGAGGGTCACCCAGCCTCCTGCGGCGTACCGCTCCACGACGAGTGTGACCAGGACAGGCCCGACCACGAGATTCACCGAGCTGCCCAGGGCGAAGACTCCGCCCCAGGTGCCTTGGGCATCTTGCGGGGCCAAGTCGTACCGGAGCTTCCAGCCGGCGGCGGAACTCCAGATCTCGCTCAGTGACAGCAGCACCACGGAGGCTGTAAGGCCGAGCACGCCGACTAAAACGGGAGTACCGCCACTCGCGGCGATCGATAGGCACGAGGCCGTCGACGCAAAGCTCGCAAGAATTAGCAGACGCCGCACTCCCCTGAAGGTCTCCGCGCCGCGGCTGAGCGGCACCTGCAGCGCCACGACCAGGACGGCGTTCAGGCCGTATAGCCAGGCCCCCAACCCCCTGGGTAGGCCCGAGTGGGACACGATCCACAAGGGGATCCCAACGCGCAGAATGATGTCCCCCACCGCCAGCAGGCCATAGAGAACTGACAGTGCCAGGAACGGCACATCGCGCACGGCGCGGCGGATCGGCGCCTTCGTGGCCGACGTGGGCGGCGACGGCCGCTGTGGGAGTCCCGCGCACAGCACAGTGGCCGATGCCTCTGCCAGAGCGCTGCCCAGAATGAGCGCGAGGTAGGCAGGCCCGTTGTCCAGAGTGAGGGCGAGACCGCTGCCGAGCGAACCGAGGATGATCCCCACGTTGAACGCGCTGCGCAGGTATGCAGAGACCGTTACCCGGACTGTGCTGTCTGCCATCTCGGCAACCAGCGCCTCACGGCAGATCCAGCCGCCCTGTACACAGATGCCGAGTAAAGTCACCACAACGACGAACTCGGCGAATCCGCGGACCATGGTCGCGGCAAGAAGCAGCAGCACCTGCGAGACACCCATAGCTAGGGTCGCTCGGCGCGCTCCGAGCCGGTCGGAGAAGTTCCCCAGGCAGATCGACAGCGGCAGCCACACCAGCCCGGCCACGGCCAGGCCGACGCCGACCTGCGCCACCGGAAGCCCGACGTAGCGGGTGAAGTAGATCGCGCTCCCCGATGCATATATACCGAATCCGATGCTGGCGAGGAAGTTGACCACCGCCAGTCTCAGCAGGGGGCCGGGCAAGGGAATTTGCGTACCAAGGAGTTGAGGCATGGCTATGACAGCGGTCGGGCGAGGGTGGCAGGGGCCTCGTGGTGGATGCGACCAATCTGGTTCCCGAAGTGGGTCACTGTGACGCTGCACGGTTCCTCGGACCGGCCCTTATCTTCACAGCCATGGCCCTGCAGGTAGAGAGTGCGGGCAGCAATTTCCAGGGCCTCTGTGTGTAGCCGTCGGAACAGCCGGGCGGTGATCTCGTCGGCGTCCTCGGGAGGCTGCGAGGTGCCGAAGAGGTCGGAGTCGAAGTCGCACCGGCGCATCGAGTCCGGAACCTCAACCGATGGCTCAGCGCGGCCCTGGACAACGCTTCCGTGATTGCCACCTGTCTCCACGAGGCCACAGATCTCGGCGTTCAATACCTTCGCCGCATACCCCACCTGGGCAAGAAGAAGGTCTTGGTCGCCGTCGAACTCTCCCTCGTAACCGCTGTGCGGCGCGTACTCACGGACGACACGCCATACCACGGCCTCGGCAGCTATTGCTTCACCTGGTTCGCCCCCGAGCGCGTAATGCGCCAGCTGGCCCGGCAAGGCAACGTCCTCAGCTTCCCTGTTCGCTTGGCTCCCTTCGAAGTGGCCTGAGACCCACCGCATGCGCCCGTCCTCGCCGGCGATCTCCACGATGGCGCCGGCCGGACGCGGTCGGACACCCTCGTCTTGGGGCTCACCCTTCATATTCGGACCAGTCCCCCCAGCCCTCTCCCTGGATAGCGTGATGTGGGCCGACCAGCGTCAGGCGTTTGTCGAAGCGAGGTGTGAGCGGACTGGTGTCCCGATCTACGAGGAACCCTGGACGCGTCGGGTTGAGCGGGGCGTTGTCGACGGGGTTGTAGGTCACCAGAAGAAGTGCCCGGCGGTCCGGTGACTCGTTGTTCGAGGAAGAGTGGATGATGTTCGGATGGAAGGCGTGAATGGAGCCGACCGGACCCGTGATGGAGGTCTTCCCATGGGTCTCGGCCAACGTCTCCGCTCGCGCCACGTCCACCGTGTATGCAAGATCTGTCGACACGTGGGTGTGCCAGTCCCCCTGTGTGCCGGGGGCGCTCTGCTGCGGGGGATCGACGATCCCCAGGCGATGCGTTCCGGGAAGGACGACCAGCGGCCCGTTCCTCGTGTGGGTATCGTCCAGCGAGATGGCCAGATTGACCGCGTCAGGGCGGGGCATGCCGTCTTCTGTGCTCCAGAAGGTGAAGTCCTGGTGCCACGGCCAGGCCGCACCTTCCCGCGCCTGCTTTAAGTTCACCTTGAACTGGTAGACGTACACCGGCTTCCGCGTCAGCGCTTCGGCCAGGGCAACAAGATACGGATGGCATACGAGTGCCGCGCATACGTCGTCGAAGGTGTGGCAACCGTGGACTGCACGGACCGTCTCGCCATCTTTCTCATGGACGACTTCCGGCCGGAGCTCGCGGCTGATGGACTCCACGCGGTCGCGGAGCAGCCCTGTAGAGAGGCTACTGAACCGGTACTGAGAGCGGCACCAGCCATCTTTGTCGTAGGCAGACACAAGGTCAGCCATGAGTGGGTCAGCGGTGACGGTCATGTGTGTGCTCCTCAGCGGCTGGTCGAGGTGGGGCGCATGCGGCGCAAGACTGGGCGCGGGGCGGCCTGGCGGGTAATGCGGACGGCGACGCCCTGCACTGTGGGACTGTCGAAGAGATCGCGGATGCTCAGCTCGCAGCGGAGTTCCGTGCGGATCCGGCTGATCAGCCGGGTGGCCAGCAGGGAATGCCCGCCGAGCTCGAAGAAGTGGTCCTGGGTGCCGACCCGGGGTACGCCCAGGGTTTCGGCGAACAGGCGGCACAGTGTCTCTTCTTCGGCAGTGCGCGGCTCGGGCCCACGCGGCTCCGGCACATAGTCGGGCGGCGGCAGTACCCGGCGGTCCACCTTCCCGTTCGGGTTGAGCGGAATGGCGTCCAGGATCATCACAGCGGCGGGAACCATGTACTCGGGCAGGGTCGCGGCTGCGGCCCGGCGGAGTTTCAGCGGATCTGGTGCGATTCCTGTTCGCAGTACCACGTAGGCCACCAGCCGCATATCGCCAGGCCGGTCCTCTCTCGTAATGCAGACGACGCGCGCCACCTCCGGCAGATTCGCGAGCACCGCCTCCACTTCGCCCAGCTCCACCCGGAAACCGCGGATCTTCACCTGGAAGTCCGTGCGCCCCAGGAACTCCAGGTTTCCGTCGGGGGTCCAGCGCACCAAGTCGCCTGTTCGGTACATGCGCAAGCCAGGGGGGCCGTACGGGTCAGCGACAAACCGCTCCGCAGTCAGCCCCGGGCGGTTGAGGTAGCCGCGGGCGACCTGGTCGCCGGCAAGGTATAGCTCACCGGGCACTCCTGGGGGGACGGGTTGAAGTGACGCATCGAGAGCGTAGGCCCTTGTGTTCCAGATCGGCGGGCCGATCGGTGGCGTTTTCCCTGTGGTGATCATCGCGTCAGGCACGGTGAGGCCTGTCACCACGTGGGTTTCCGTGGGGCCGTAGTAGTTGTGCAGTTGTCGGCCCGATGAGGGCATGCAGAGTTCGCGGATGGCGGGGTGAAGTGTGAGGGCTTCGCCCGCTTGAGCGATGTGTAAGAGTCCGGACAGGCTGTGTCCCAAAGCCCGGGCGGCTTCGCCGATGCCTTCGACAACGGGAGTGGGGGCGAAGAGCTCGTTGATGCCCTGCCGGTCGAGCCAGCGCACCAGTTCCTCAGTGTCCTTGCGGACGTCATCCCGGGGAACGGCGAGGGTCTTTCCGGAGGTCAGTGCGGAGAAGATCTCCTGTGCTGCAGCGTCGAAGCTCAGTGAGGCGAACTGGGCCGTTCTCGTGCCCACAGAGCCGTCCATGATCGTGGCGTGCCAAGCCAGCAGGTTGACCAAGGCTATCGAAGGAAAGACCACTCCCTTGGGCCGTCCAGTCGAGCCTGACGTGTACAGAACGTAGACGGGGTGGTCTGGGAGCAGCGGAGTGGTGCGCACGTCGTCGGTGATGTCAGAGTCTGGGTATGCGGCCAGCTCGCGCTGGACATCTTCGATGAAGATCCTGCGCACGTCGTCCGGTGTTTTCGCTGCCATACCGTTGGTCGTCAGCACGCAGACCGGATCGCTGTCCTTGAGCATGTATTCGGCACGCTCGGCCGGGTAATCGGGGTCCACCGGCAGATAGGCCGCGCCAGCCTTCACGATCCCAAGGAGTGCCACCATCAGCTCCAGGGAGCGAGGGGCGACGAGTGCCACGACACCCTCTGGGCCGACTCCACGGTCGATCAGCAGGTGCGCCATCTGGTTGGAGCGCGCGTTCAATTCCGCATAGGTGAGCGATTCGCCCTCGTAGACCACGGCCGTGGCGTGGGGTGTGCGCGCTGCCTGGGCCTGGAGAAGATTGGGCAAACTGTCGTACGCGATCGCGCGATCCGTATCGTTCCAGCCGTCCAACAGTTGCCAGCGCTCCTTGACCGACAGCATCTCCAGTTGGCTGATAGGCAGGTGAGGCTGGGCCAGGGCCGACTTCAGCAGCCGCTGTAGATATTGGGTGACCCGCTCGACGGTCCCGTGGTCAAACAAATCAGTCGCGTACTCGACCGTCACATCGAGGCCGTCTGCCTCGCCTCTGGGCGCCGTGCGTTCGTTGAGGCTGAAGGACAGATCGAACTTGGCCGTATCGAGTCCGGTTTCATCTAGTTCAACGTCCAGCCCCGCGAGGTCGAGCGACGGCGGCTCGTTGTTCTGAGCGACCAGCAGTACCTGGAAGAGCGGGTGACGCGCGAGTGAGCGGCCCGGGTTCAGCGTCTCCACCAGCGTTTCGAACGGCACGTCCCGATGCGCGAAGGCGTCGATGTCCGCGTCGCGCACCCGCTCCAGGAGCGTACGGAATCCGGGGTCACCCGACGTGTCCGCTCGCAGCACCAGGGTGTTGGTGAAGAACCCGACGAGGTCTTCCAGCGCCTCGTCGTCCCGTCCGGCCACCGGGCTGCCGATGGGGATGTCGGTGCCTGCGCCCAGGCGGGTGAGCAACGCGACGAGGGCGGTCTGGAAGGCCATGAAGACGCTCGCACCCGCGCTGCGCGCCAGCCGCTTCAGTTCGCCGTGGAGTTCTGCGTCGATGTGGAAGCGGACTGAGCCGCCTCGGTATGAGGCGTGAGCCGGACGCGGGCGATCGAAGGGGAGTTCCAGTTGCTCGGGGGAACCCTGCAGTGCCGTGCGCCAGAACTCCAGCTGCTGTGCGCACAGGCTGTCTAGCTGATCGGAGGTGCCCAGAAGGTTGCGCTGCCAGAGTGTGAAGTCGGCGTACTGGAGGGGGAGGGTGGGCAGGTCCGGGGAACGGCCTGCACGCCGCGCCGCATAGGCGGTGAGGAGATCTCGTGCCAGCGGGGCTATGGACCATCCGTCGCAGGCGATGTGGTGTACCACCAGAAGAAGCAGGTGCTCAGTGGGAGCGGTGGTGACGAGACGGGCCCGCAAGGGCGGCTCGACGGACAGATCAAAACCCTCCCGGAGGAATGCGTTACGTATCTGGGTGGTCTCCTTGAGGCCTGAGCTCTCATCGACAGTCAGTCGTGGGAAGGCCTCGGCTGGTTCGAGAATGCGTTGCCAGGGCTCGCCCGCGTCGTCGGGGAAGATCGTGCGTAGGCTTTCGTGGCGTGCAACAAGGTCGCGGAGTGCGGCATCCAGCGCTGCTTGATCCACTGGTCCACGCAGGCGGAGCGTCAGTGGCATGTTGTACGTGATGCTGCGTCCTTCCAGCCGGTTGAGGAACCAGAGCCGCCGCTGTGCAAAGGACAGTGGGACGCGCTCAGGACGCCGGGTGCTAGCTGGCGTCGGCCGAGGTATGGCTGGCCGGGCGAGTTGGGCACTGGCCCCCCGCACGGTGGGATCATCAAAAAACTCGCGAATTCCCAGCTCAAGTCCTAGTTCCTTGCGGATCCGGCTGATCAGCCGGGTGGCCAGCAGGGAGTGGCCGCCCAGGTCGAAGAAGGCATCCTCCGGCCCCACTCGGGGGAGGCTGAGCACCTCGGCGAACAAGCGGCATAAGGTCTCCTCCCGGACCGATCCCGGTGCGTGGCCTGGCGCTGTTGGCGCCTGGCCAGGTGCGGGCAGGGCTAAGCGGTCAAGCTTGCCGTTCGGGGTGAGGGGTATCTGGTCCAGCACCACGACGGCCGAGGGGACCATGTGTTCCGGCAGCCTCTGCGACAGCAGGCGGCGCAACGGCAGTGGATCCGGGTCGCCGCCAGAGGCGGGCAGCACATATGCCACGAGCCGTTTGTCGCCGGGACGGTCTTCCCGGACCGTCGCCACCGCCCGGGCCACTGCGGGCAGCCGCGCGACGGCCGCTTCGACTTCGCCCAGCTCCACCCGGAAGCCGCGGATCTTTACTTGGTGGTCGGATCGCCCCATGAATTCCAGGCAGCCGTCCGCCCGGCGCCGCACCAAGTCGCCTGTGCGGTACATGCGCGAGCCGGGATGGCCGTAGAGATCAGCCACGAACCGCTCGGCGGTCAGCCCGGCACGGTTGAGATAGCCCCGAGCGACACCGGCGCCGGCTATGTATAGCTCGCCGGTGACACCATCGGCCACCGGACGCAGCGCATCGTCGAGGACATAGATCATGGTCTCGTGAAGAGGTGACCCGATGGGCGGCGGTGCGCCGTTCGGTTCACTCTCGCCGAGCGTTATCGCCGTAGACCAAACGGTAGTTTCGGTCGGGCCGTAGACGTTGGTCACCTCGCGTGCCGCGGCTCGCAGCCCGTCGGCGAGCCCGCCCGGCAGCGGCTCGCCCCCGACCAGTACCCGTACACCGGACAGGTCCGCGTCGGTGGTGTCGAGGAGAGATTGCCACAGGGTCGGGGTCGCCTGCATGACTGTGACGGCCTGCTGCTCGATGAGGGTGGCCAGGCGAGCTGGGTCGCGCTGGTCCCGGCCGGTGGCCAGCACCACTGCAGCTCCGCTCAGCAGAGGGATGAAGAGCTCCAAGCCTGCGATGTCGAAGCCCAGTGTGGTGACGGCCAGGAGCCGATCTGAGGGGTTGAGTTGCAGTCGGTCCTGGAACGTGACGAGGAGATGGGTGAAATTCCTGAAGGCCACAACGACGCCTTTTGGCACACCGGTGGATCCCGAAGTGTGGAGCACGTAGGCGGGGTGCGCTGAGTGCGGCTCTGAGGTCCGTTCCGCATCGCTGATGTCCGTGGCAGATCGGTCCGCTACCAGACCGGTGGTGTCGAGCATGATCCGTGGCACGGCCGAGCCGTTCTCATCGGCCGAGATCATTCCAGGAGATGTTACGTACCGGGAGTCCGTCAACATGAGGACGGGGCAGGCATCCTGGAGAATGCGAGCGTTCCGCGCGGCAGGGTGGTCCGGGTCAATAGGAACGTAGGCAGCGCCGGTCTTGGCCACGGCTAGCAGCGCCACTACGAGTTCTAGGGAGCGCGGCAGCGCCAGAGCGACGAAACGCTCCGGCCCCGCGCCGCGCTGGATGAGCAGCCTCGCGAGGCGGTTGGCCCGGGCGTTCAGTTCGGCGTAGGTCAGTGTGCGAGCACCGCAAATGAGGGCAGTGTGCTCCGGTGTACGGCGGACCTGGTGTTCGAACAGATCAGCTGGCGTCCTTACATCACTAGTCCGCACCGGATCACCGGTCCTGGACTGTGGAGGCGGTCCCGCTCATGGCCGAGACGAGGCTGAGCGGACGCATGTCGGTCCACTCGGCCTCGATATGAGAGACACACTCGGCCCGCGGGCGGTCACGTAGTACCCCAGACCAGCCGTTGGGGATGGGCAGGTGTGCCGGCCACAGCGAGTACTGCCCCTCGTCGTTGACGAGGACGTGGAAGGACGCGTCGGTGTCGTCAAAGGGGTTACTCATGCGGGCTCCTCGGATGTCGGTGCGGAGGCGGTGCCGCGGAGGACGGCGGACAGCAGGGAGCCGGTGTCCTCGGCGGCCGTGGTGAACATCTCGTCGTGGCTGGAGTCGACGGGATGGATGTCAAGGCGTCCGGAGACGAATTCCCGCCAGGCGCTCGCGGGTGCGCACTCGGCCGGCCTGTCCGACCCCGCTGTGATCAGAGTCAGGTCGCCGTCGAAAACGTCCGGGACGAAGGCGCGCTGCAGGCGGAGGTTGTTCATGCCCACGCGAATCGCGGACCTAATCTGCTCATCGTCGGCATCCGCTAGCGGAGAGAACCGCGTGCGCACCTCCTCGATGACAGTTTCGTGGAGCCGGTCCGGGTCCCGGACCGCTATGACGCTCTCAAGTGGCCCGCCGAGCATGTTCCGCAGTGCTTGCGACAACAGCACCTCTTCGTCAACGGTCTCCGAAGGGGCATCCGGTAGAGGGGGATAACTGTCGAACATGACAAGGAGGTTCACCTCCTCTCCGGCCTTCTGCAGCCGGGTCGCCATGGCATGGGCGCCATGCCCACCGAAGGACCAGCCCAGTAGGTGATAGGGACCTTCGGGCTGGACCTTCTTAATCTGGGCGAGGTAGTCCTCGGCCATCTCGTGCAGTGACTGGGGAAGTTTCGGGGGCAACCGGGTCCCTTCAGCCTCTAATTTCATGCCGCGGGCTTGCAGCCCGTAGACCGGCCGGTTGATGTCGATGTGCGCCAGGACGCGGAAGTAGCACCAGCTCAGCCCGGCTCCCGGATGTATGAAAAACAGTGGAACACCGTTGCCTTGGGTGCGCAGTCCGAGCAGCGTTCTGAACATGTCGTGAGCCGCTTCTTCCCCGGACAGATGCCGGGCCAGCGTCGCAACACTGGGCCACCGGAAGAGACTTTGCAGCGGCAGGTCCACCCCCAGCGACCGCTGGATGCGCCGGACGAGTTGGACAGCCAACAGGGAGTGGCCGCCAAGGCCGAAGAAGTCGTCATAGATGCCCACTTGCGGTATACCGAGCGAAGTCGCGAAGTGCTGGGCGAGGGTCGCTTCCAGAGGGGTCCGCGGGCGGCGTCCGCCCGGTCGGTGCATACGGGGGGTGGGCAGGGCCGCACGGTCGAGCTTGCCATTGGGACTGAGGGGAAAGCGGTCCAACACCATGACAGCCGAAGGCACCATGTAGTGCGGAAGCTGGTCCGCCAGGGCGTCTCTGAGTACGGCAGGACTGAGCGTGGACGTCCCAGGTGCAGCCGTGACGTAAGCGATCAGCCGCTGATCTCCAGGCCGGTCCTCGCTGACTGTGGCGCATGCCGCGCTCACACCCTCCTGGGCGGCTAGCACGCTCTCGACCTCCCCGAGTTCCACTCTCTGGCCCCGGATTTTGACCTGATCATCATTGCGCCTGAGGTACTCAAGCGTGCCGTCTGGCCGCCAGCGGGCAATGTCCCCGGTGCGGTACATGCGGGTGCCAGGCAGCCCGAACGGGTCGGCGATGAAGCGGGCGGCGGTCAGTGCCGGGCGGCCAAGGTATCCGTCAGCGACCTGGACGCCGGCTAGATATAGCTCGCCCGGAACTCCGATGGGGCAAGGCCTCAGGCTCCTGTCCAGCACATGAACCCGCGTGTTCCACACCGGTTGCCCGATGGGCACCGGACCCCGCTCACCTGGGCGACATTCGTGGTGGGTGACGTCGACAGCAGCCTCGGTGGGACCGTATAGGTTCTCCAGACGGGCACCGGAAAGGATCCGGTGGAACTCCTCTGCTGACTCGCGCGTAAGCGCCTCACCACTACAGAACACCTGACGCAGGCTGTTGCAGGTGGCAGCCGACGGTTCGGCCAGGAACAGCCGCAGCATCGACGGCACGAAGTGCACGGTGGTTACCCTGTGTTCCCGGATGGTGCGGACCATCCGTACGGGGTCCTGGTGCTCGCCGGGCGCGGCGAGCACCAGTGCGGCTCCCACGCGTAGAGGCCAGAAGAACTCCCAGACCGACACGTCGAAGCCGACAGGGGTCTTCTGCAGGACCCGGTCCTGAGAGTTGAGAGGGAAGGCCGCTTGCATCCAGCGCAGCCGGTTGTCGATCGCACGGTGGGAGACCACCACGCCCTTGGGCAGGCCAGTGGAGCCCGATGTATAGATGACATAGGCCGGGTGGTGGGGCGTGAGCGCAGGGGCGGGATGCGCCGCTGAGGCAGCGTCCGACGGCGGGATAAACACCTGGTCGTCAACAATCAACGTGCGCAGGCCGTCCAGGGGCAGGGAGTCCCCAAGGGTGCCATCGGTCAACATACACGCAGGCCCGGCGTCGCGGAGCATATGAGCGAGGCGCTCGGCAGGATGCCCAGGGTCCATCGGGAGATACGCGCCTCCAGCCTTTAGGACCGCAAGCAGCGAGATGACCAATGCGGGCGATCGGGGCAGAGCGACCGCCACGAGCATGCCCGGCACCACCCCGCTCTTCGCCAGGCACCGGGCTAGGTGATCGGCCCGGGCGTTCAGCTCTGCGTAGCTAAGTTGGACGTCGCCCGAGATCAGGGCAGGCGCGTCGGGAGTCCGCGACACCTGCGCCTGGAACGCCTCGTGAAGCGTGGTCACCGGGACATGCCGGTCCGTAGCATTCCAGTCCAACAGCACCTTTCGGCGTTCCTCGGCGGACAGAAGGTCGATCTGCCCTATCGGCACGTCAGGTGTGTCAAGGACCGCATCGAGCACGCGCGACAGCCGCGCCACGATGGCCTCGGCCGTGCCCCGGTCGTAGAGGTCTGTGGCGTACTCCAGTACGCCGTGCAACCCTTGCGGCGCTCCGCTCTCGTCGTACCGCTCCACTATCTGGAAGGTGAGGTCGACCTTTGCCGCAGGAAGGTCTACATCCTTCAGTGTTGCGCTGACCGGGCCGAAGTCCGGGCGAGCCTGGGCGTTGTTCTCGAACGCGAGCATGACCTGGAACAACGGAGGGTGCGCCAGGGAACGCGGCGGGTTGAGCGCCTCCACCACACTGTCGAAAGGGAGGTCTTGGTGGGCATACGCCGCCAGGTCGGTCTCGCGAACGCGGCGCAGCAGCTCTGCGAATGTCGGATCGCCAGACAAGTCCGTCCGCAGAACCAGGGTGTTGACGAAGTGTCCGACGAGGCCGTCCAGCGCCTCCTCCGTACGACCAGCAACCACGGAGCCGATGGGTATGTCGGTACCTCCCCCCAGCCGGGACAGCAGCGTGGCCAGGGACGCGTGGAGCATCATGAATGGCGTGCAACTGTGCTGCTGTGCCCGGGTGAGCAACTCCCGATGTTGCTGTGGTCCCCAGTGGATCGGAACGGCATCCCCACAGCGGCTCGCCACCGCAGGGCGGGGGCGATCCGCAGGCAGCGCCAGGCTCGCCGGAATCCCCTTCAGCACGGCCGTCCAGTAGGCCAGTTGAGTGGCGTGCACGCTGCCCGGGTCGTCGGCGCTGCCTAGGAGCTCCCGCTGCCACAGAGCGTAGTCAGCAAACTGGACCGGGAGCTCTTGCCAGGATGTAGCGCCGGCCCTCGCGGCGCGCGACCGGTAGGCCTTCGAGAGGTCGTGTAGCAGAGGGGACAAGGACCAGCCGTCCGCAATGATGTGATGCAGCACTATCAGCAGGACGAAATCCTGTGCGCCCACTTCGAACAGCACTGCTCGGAAGGGCGGTTCGCATCCGATGTCAAACGGTGCGGCGGCGGCCTCGCGCAGCGCCGCGCCGAGCCTTTCCTCCGGCATCGGGACGACGGGCAACTCAGGCCGCGCTGAGGCGGGCTCCAGAATATGCTGGCGGGGCTCCCCATCGGCCTCTGGGAAGATCGTACGCAGCGTCTCGTGCCGCTCCGCCAGATCGGCCAGTGCCACGCGCAGGGCTGACGCGTCCACGGAGCCGCGCAGCCTCAGCGCGACCGGTACGTGGTAGGTCGCGTCGGCTCCTTGCAGGCGGTCGAGGAACCATAAACGTTGCTGGGCGAAAGACAAAGGAAGCACTCACGGTCTCCTCGGTCGGATGCGCTGGCCGGGTCGCCCGCGGAAGCGGGGCGTGAAACCGCTTTTACCTGCATCCCTGCTCCCGGCTCGGGCAGACTGCGGCAGTGTGCAGGCGTGCGAGCAGCCGCCACGCAGCTCTCGGTCTGCCGAGAGGGAAGAAGCTAGGGGCTAGGGCGGGTCTCGTACGGCTTCGGATATCCGTCCGAAGACGGGAGGGGAACGGTCGTCGGTGGGTCGCCGGCGGTGGTGGAGACAGTCGTTACCCCACCCCTACTCGACGGGATCCGGTGGACGGCACATTAGGGGCTCAGGAATGCGAAATCAACCACCGCATTCCGAGTTGACCAGAAAGCACTCGCCACCAACCGGAACCACCGAATCACCCCATCCCACCGAATGTGAAAGCATCCCGCTTTAACATGTAACGGAAGAAACGGACAAAGTCACCATCGCGCCATAAGCCTTCAGTCGCCATGTTCTGCACCCGTTAACAAGCGGCTAACACAATGAGCCGATTTCCCGGTGGATCAGGAGGTAGCGGACGAGTTCGAGGAACCTCCTACCGATAGATGAAGTGGCCGTGGTCGGCGATGAGGAAGTCGAGTCGGCGGTAAGGGTGGCAACGTAGCCGCGGTCCGACGGGATCACAACAGGGTCAGCAGCTCGGTGGCACGGTTGCGGTTGTCGCTGGTCAGGACGGTAACAAGCGGTGCACCGCGGAGCATGCTACCCGTTCGTTGAAGATTAACACTGGCCCGCGAGTAAGTGGCCAGAACCCTCCCAGCATGGCTGGAAAACCGTGGATCAGCGCCCTGGACAAGGATCTGACTCCAACATATTCTCTAGATCGCTCAGCACCGTTGGGGCGACTTTGGGTGCCCCATGTCGTGCTCTCCGTCTATCTTATCCACCAGTTCCCGACCATTGACTGATCTCCTCCACAGTAGGTAATGGGGAGTCGTGCGCGGGAGATGGTGGATGCCATGTGAACTCCATTACCCCGGAGGCGGGGTCGCTCTTTTCCTGGAAGAGAGTCACTCGCCTGTCTGACTAAGACGGGCGGCTCACCGGTGACGTTCAGTCGCCTGGACGACACCTGTCCCGCGGCGAACACTCGCAGTGAAAGGGAGGATCCATGTACCCTGCACTCCTTATCGGCCGGGGCGGCAGCCGAGGGCTGCCCCGGAAGAATACGAGCAAGGTTTTGGACCGGCCCATGATGGCCTATCCGCTGATGGCTGCCGCCAACAGCACCTTCATTGATGAGGTCTACCTAAGTACCGACGACGCAGAGATAGCGTCGATCGGCCGCGCCCATGGCACCGAGATCATCGACAGACCTCCGGAACTGGCCACCAGCGACGCCTTGGTCGAGGATGTCGTGGTACACGGATATCAGACGATGGTCCGTCGGCGTGGACCGTTCGGAATCTTCGTGCTCCTGCTGTGCAATTCAGCGACCGTTACCCCTGGAATTATCGACAAGGGTGTTGCCATGCTGGAGGCCGACTCTGAGCTCGACAGCGCCCTCACCGTATCCCGCTATAACGAATACTCCCCGGTGCGGGCCCGGCGCATCGACGAGAACGGGCTCATCGCACCCTTTGTAGACGTGGATTCGATCGCCGGCGCGTCATGCGACCGCGATTCGCAAGGGGACGTCTACTTCTGCGATGGGTCGGTCTGGGTACTGCGCGACAGATGCACCGACCTCTCCGCAGGCCAGCTCCCCTTCCGCTGGACTGGTCGCCGCATGGCCCCGCTCTACCAGACCGGGGGGCTGGACATCGATAACCCCGACGGCGCGGCGCGGACGGAATGGTGGCTGCGGGAGAACGGATTCACCGCCACCACTACACCGTACGACCAGGATATGAGCGGGTGATTCTTCGAGTACGGCGGAAAAATCACGCAGGCGCTATAATAGGAGGGTATCCCATGGAGCACAACGAGTTTCTGGACCGTATCCTAGAGTTCCTGGTGACAATGCCGGGCTGGCGCGGCGAGGTGACAGCGGACACGCGGATTCTCGACACAGGCCAACTGGACTCACTCGGAATCATCACACTCCTGAGCTACATAGAAAACTCGCTTAGCGTTTCTATACCTGAGAGCGATTTCCGCTTTGAGCGGTTCTCGACTCCGCGATCGATCGCCCAACTCGTGCAGGAAAACTCGAACGGGCCGGTAGTTGCATGAATTATGCAGACCTGGCCTTCCCGGAGGGAATTCCAGCCAAGTTCGGTCCGGAAATCGCACGCCGGGTGCTCTATCTAGACGAAGGCATCGATGATTTTTCCCTGGTCGAGGACGCTGGGCAGATCGTCGGGCTGCGACTGAGCGGATCTGTCACGGCGGAACAGCCGTCCGCCCGGCTAATCGAGACGCTGATGGCGGAGGTCCAAGGACTACGTTCCGTCGAGGCCAAGCAGATCTGGACGTCGCGCCGGCCCCCAGAAGCGGCGCCGGAAGTCCGGGCCGATGCCATCATCGACGAGCTGGTCTCGGCTGGCCACGCTCGGATCCACGGGCCCGGGACGGTCAGTTTCAGAGGGATCTACGCCGACCTCGTCAGCGTCCTGGACGATCTTTTCACTGCGCTGTCCACGGACCTCATGGCAGCCGAGCGCCACCGCTTCCCGACGTTGCTCGGCTCATCAGTCCTGGAGCGGGGTGGCTACCTCGACTCCTTCCCCAACCTCCTCATGACTGTGCACCGGCTGCGCAATACCCCAGGGGACTTCGAAAGTTTCCGTGAGCACCGTCGCGGCGGTGGAACGCTGCAGGACCTTGACTCAGCGACGGTGCCACTCGAGTACTGTCTGCCGCCGACCATGTGTTACTACGTGTATGACAGCATATCCGACACCCAGGTGGACGACCTTCGGGTGTTCACCGCCGTCGGCAGCTCGTTCCGTTTTGAGCATCGTTATGAGTCGCCCTTCCGTCGGCTCTGGGACTTCACCATCAGAGAGACGGTTTGGGTCGGCGGCAGGGAGGAAGTGCGGGCCGGCCTGCACCGGTACCGCGAACTCGTCACGGCGCTCTGCGACGACCTGGACCTAGTCGGTGTCTGCGAAACGGCGCACGATCCCTTTTTCCTCGCAGACAACGGCGCCGCTATGGCAGCTGCGCAGCGAATGATCGGATCGAAATCGGAGCTGCAGCTGTTCCTGGGAGATGGCGACTCGGTTGCCGCCGCGTCGTTCAACGCGCACGGGGAGTACCTGGCGACCGCTTACGGAATCAGCCTTGACGACGGTTCGCCCGCCTCGACTGCGTGTGTCGGCATCGGGCTCGAGCGTGTTGTCCTGGCGTTCCTCGCGCAACATGGCATTGATCCGAATTCCTGGCCGGCCATGGTCGGCGACGCCGTCCGAGCGGAGTACGATCGCCCGGGCCGCCGGGCTGTACGGCAGTGGGCGGAGGCGCGATGGCCAACGCGGTAGTCGCCTCCCCCTCCGGGGAGGACCTGCGGTGCCTGATACGCGGCTGGGCAGAGACCGCCGAGGACGGTGCACCGCCGCTTTCACAGTCCAGGCTGCGGCGCCTGTGGGAGGAGGCCGCCTCGGCTGGCTGTTTGATGGGGGCCCAGACGACCGATGTGGACACACGACGCCACTCGTTGATGGTGGCCGAAGAACTAGGGCGCAACTGGTTGCTAGACCTGCCACTGTGGATGCAAAGCGACGTAGTGGCCTCGGCGATCCGCAGACACGGGGTGGTGGACCAGGACGCGCTCCTCTCCGGATTCGCCCGCGGCTCTGCAATCGTCGCTGTGGCGCTGAGTGAGACCGACACCGCGTCCTCCCTCATTGGATTGTCGTCTACGGCTCGGGCTGTGGAGGGCGGATACAAAATCGACGCGGAGAAGCGGTTCGTCAGCAATGCCGTGATTGCCGACTACCTACTCGTCTCTGCGACTGTCGGCGCAAAGCGCGACAGGACCGGGCTGTTTCTGGTCCCCCGACATTCCCCCGGAGTTCAGGTGACCCCGACGCCAATGGGCCGCGGTCTGGAGCTGCTGGGTACCGGTACCGTCAGCCTCACCGAGGTATGCGTTCCTTCCGGCGCGCTGCTCGGCGGCACGCCGATAGCAGCCTTTCAACTCGGTCCGGTGCTCTCCGTGGAGCGGTTGTTCCTGGCCCTGATGAGTTGCGGAGCAGCCTGGTCAGTGGTGTCCGACATTCATAGCCGTGGGCAGGCCACTCGGCCAGCCGGGACCTTACTGAGCCATTCTTCGGTGGAACATCGGGTGGCCGAACTTGTCGGTCGGCTAACGGCGGTTACATCACTGGTCCGTGTTCTGTGCTCCGGCTATGCCAACCGCGGTACGGTTCCAGCCGACCAGGCGGCCATCGGCAAATTCGAGGCCGTGAATGTCCTGACCGCTGCCCTCGATGTACTCGGTGGCCTGAGCGGGGCAGCCGACCTGGTGGAGGACCACGGCAGTGGCCGGTCCGGTTTGGAGAGCCGCCGCAGGGCTGCCACCGCCCAGGCACTGGCCGGGGGCGCCCCGCACGCCCTCCACGCGATCACCATCGCCGGCCTTACCGGAAGGGGCGGCAGTGTTCAGATCGTATGACGCCACATGGCTGGAGGAACGGTTTGGCCATGTTGAATCCGTCGCGCTGGTGGGGAACGGCCCCTCAGTTGGCCGTTCGGAATTCGGGCACGTGATTGATGGCTGCGACCTTGTTGTCCGCATGAACAGCTATGTCGTGCAGGGATTCGAGAAGCACACTGGCGAGAGGACAGACCTGTTCGTCTCGCATCTCCTGCACACTTACACCTCCGAACGGCTGCGCTCCGACGGTGTGCGAGCGGCTCTCATCTCCAGGCCTGCAGGGCCAGCCTTCGCCCACAATGCTGGACTTGGCGTCATGCTGCGCAATCGCCCCCAACTAGGCGACTTGCCCACCTCCTGGATCTCTGAGCGGAGCTTCGCCGAGTTGTACGCCATGCTGGACATACCGGCCGACGACGCCTCAGGAAGGAATCCATCGTCCGGGCTGGTCGCCACGCAGGCGATGACGAGTCATCCGGCCATTCGCCGTCTGGTCCTTGCCGGATTCGACTGCTTCCCCGTGCACGAGCCCATGCACTACTTCGATGATCCGGTCTACGACGCCGCCGAATTGCGCAAGGTGGTCGCGCACAGCCACCGGACGGACGCCGAGCGGGCAGCGCTCAGGCGCCTCTTGACCGAGTTCACCGGAGATGTCGACCTGCCGACCGAGCTCGCCAGAGCTCTCGCTCCACAAGGACTTCGCGACAACCCGTGACCGTGACGCTCTCTGGGGAGAAACATGAACACCAGTTTGGAATTTAATAACAGGCTGCGCGAATTCTTCTACTACCCCAAGCTTAGTCGGCACACCGATGCCGTCACCGACGCTCGAGGGTTCGCGGAGTTCCTTAACAATCCGGGGGATAGGCGCGATCCGTATTCGATGTACATTCACGTTCCGTTTTGCGACTATCTATGCCACTTCTGCCCGTTCATGAAGGTGCTGAACCAGGCGACGGCACCGGAGCTCAAAGAGCGCTTCTTCGACGCCATGGTCCGTGAACTGCGGATGCTCGGCGAGTCGGCCTACCTTCAGGGGCGGACCCTCGAATGGGTCGAGTTCGGCGGCGGTACGCCCACGTCCGTGGAACCACGGTACTTGGAAAGAGTGCTGCAGACCTTACACGAGAGCTTCCCTCTCAAGAAGGACGCAGTCATCACCATGGAGGGCGATGCCCTCACGCTTGGCCGCCCCGACCTGCTGCGGACGCTGCTGTCTTTCGGCGTCAATCGGGTCAGCTTCGGCGTGCAGACGTTCAAGGAGGAGCTGCGACGGAAGCTCGGCGTGAAGCCCACGATCCCGGACCTGATCCGCGCAGCGGACACCATCCGCGACATTGGGATCGGCGAGTTCGCCATCGACATCCTGTACAACCTTCCGGACCAGACTCAGGAGACACTCGACAACGACATCACCCGAGGGCTGGAACTGGGCCCCGACTACATCGACTTCTATCCGTTGACGCTGTGGGAGAACACGACATTCAAGGAACGGGTGGAGGATGGGAAGGCCTACTCCCACCGGCCCTCGAACCAGCAGAATTTGGCAATGTTCCAGCAGATCAAGGCACGGATGGCGGGCATCGGTTGGCGACCCGCCAGGTCGTACACGTTCGTTACGCCAGCTCACCACGAATTCATTGAGGTGAGCCAGGGGCGTCTGCGACAGCGCGCGGAGGCGTTGGGTGTCGGCCCTTCAGCCCGGGGCTTCGTGGGCCGCCGCCACTTCATCAACACCAGTTCCATCACTCAGTACGTCGAGATGCTGGAAGCCGGCAGGCTGCCACTGGAGCTCGGAGCCGTCTGCACGCCCGAGGAGGAAGCACACCGGCTCATGGTGCTCTTCCCGTCGATGCTGCTGGAGATCGACATCGTAGACATCCCCTTCTACGACTCCCTCTTCGCCCCAACCGTGGAAAGGCTTGTTCAATCGGGCTACCTGTGGCGCGACGCCAGGCGCATTGGGCTTACCGACTCTGGCATGCTGTGGGCAGGCAACGTCTCACGTGAGTTCTTCAGTGCGGCACAGAAAGCACGCATGACCGACTCCTTCCTGTACTCCGTACGCAGCAAGGTCAACCCCTACAACCAGGACACGACAGGTGTCCGCAAGAGCGCTAAGGCACAGCATTGAGTTCCACGTCATGGCAATCTATCGTGCTACGCCAGTTCCAGAAAGCTGGCGCCGAGTTTGCCGCGGCGTTGCGGGCATTAGACGACCTGCAACTAAGAGCACGCGGACACAGGGACGTCAACTCCATCGGGTGGACCGCTTGGCACCTCTCACGGGGCATGGACCGTAATCTGTCGGAGATCGCGGGCAACCCGCAGCTATGGACGGCAGGCAAC
Organism: Streptomyces speibonae; assembly: GCF_984686075.1. NCBI lineage: Bacteria > Bacillati > Actinomycetota > Actinomycetes > Kitasatosporales > Streptomycetaceae > Streptomyces > Streptomyces speibonae. Next base: position 4,768,072 of record NZ_OZ480260.1, read on the forward strand.
TGGGCGGGCCGGTTCGGACGCCCGGCCGACCCGGCGGACACTGGTTTGGGGCACTCGGTGTCCGAGGCGGCGTCCTTCGCACCGCCGACCGCGGAAGTCCTGCTGGCATACCACGAGGCCGTCCAGCGCATGGCCACGGCGTATCTGCGGTCGGCTCCCGACACCGACGCGGCACGCATGGTCACCAGCCCGACTCTGGGCAACGTCCACACAGTCGAGGAACGACTCGTCGCACTCCTGGCCGACACATTCCTGCACTTGGGGCAGATCAGCGTGCTGCGGCAATGGGCAGGCGAGGAGGCCGAGATTCAGTGACGGAGCGTGCGCATTTTGACCGCATCAGCCTCGGTGTTTCGAGTTACGGCGACGAACTGCGCGGCGGCACCATGTCTCGGGCCGACTTCGTGAACCAAGCGGCCCGGTTGGGTTTCACCTCTGTGGAACTGTGCGACCGCATCGTGCCGTCGGCCGCTCAGGCTCTGCCGACCCTTGAGGAGCTGGACGGCTGCCAACTGGCCTCTCCCAGCTTCGCTATACGCAACGACTTCACTGATCCATCCCGCTCCCTGGAACAGGAGATCTGTAAAGCTCGGGAGGGGATACGCACTGCCCACCGGCTGCACGCGCGGACGGTCCGTATCTGGACCGGGGCCTCAGACATCTCGCGGTCGGCGATGGAGCGCGTTGCGACCGCTTTCACTGAGCTCGCCGATTACTCTGCGATGCTAGGAGTGACGCTCGCAGTAGAGACCCACGGGGGTCTGTCCAGCGACCTCGACCTGCTTCCGAAGCTGCTCGACACGATCGGCCGCGCGAACCTGGGCGTCTGCATAGACGGCGGTTACCTTCCCGGGGAGGACTTCGCCCGAGCCTTCCACACACTGGCCACCCGGATCGTGCACATTCATGTGAAGGTCCACGACCCAGATGGCCCGGATGGGTCCGACAAGGCCCGCCACACGCCACTGATCGATTACGTGCGCAATTCGGGATACCAGGGCGGGCTGATCGTGGAGTACGAAGGCTCGGGTCCGCGTGACACTGGTGTGCTGTGGACCCGGGAGCTGGCCGCCAGCGCACTCGGCGGCACGACCCGGCCGAACAGCGAGGAGTACGCGCGGTGACCGCGGCAGCGGAGGGTCTGTCAGTTCCCCATATTTCCCGAGTCGTCACCGCTGGCCCTGGCCAACACAACGCATCGTCCATCTACTACGTCGGCATCACCGCCCACGAGTCAGCTGGTGTACGGTGCCTTCCACTGTGGGCCCAAGCCATGGGCCTGCCAGCACGGCTGGTCTGTGTCAACGCGCCGCCGGGCAGTTCCCGCGACTCATTGCTGTCGTTGGTCCTCGCGGACGACAGCGCTGTCGGAGCACTCTTCACCGGCCACAAGGCAGAGCTGGGTCGGTATCTCGGCGGATACGCGTCCGTGACTGATGACGTCCGGCGGCTGAGCGAAGTCGGAACCCTTCGCGTCAAGGACGGCGGCCTGCACGCCTCGGCGCACGATGTCGCCGCAGGCCGGCACATTATCGAGGAACTCCTCAGCCACACCCTGCGGCGGCATGGCGGGCAGCAAGCGGTGATGCTGGGCGCGGGGGGCGCAGGGCTAGCCCTGGCGACGGAGCTGGCCCGGCACCCCGCGGTCGAGGGCGTGGTGGTCACCGAGGCGTCCGCAGAACGACGGCGAGAGGTTCGCCGTATTCTCGCCCTCGATCCAGCCGGTGCCCGAATCGAGCTGCTGCCCGCAGACCGAAACGACGATGTCGTCTCCGCGGCGCCGCCAGGGACGCTGGTCGTCAACGCGACCGGCATGGGCAAGGACGTTCCAGGCTCCCCGCTCGCCGAGGCAACCGTACTGCCAGCCCGGTCGCTGTTTTGGGACCTGAATTACCGTGGCGAGCGGCCCTTCCTCACCCGTGCGCGTGCCGCTGCGGCACGTGACGGCGGACGAGCCGCCGACGGGTGGGACTTCTTCGTGCGCAGCTGGTACGAGGCCCTCCGGACGATCTTCGACACCGACTGGGGTCCCGACGAGCTCGCTGTCTTTTATGAGTGCGCTACTCAGGCCAAAGGGGGGACATGACTCCCAGGACAATTTTGTGGCAGTCCGACCAGGAGCCGTGCCAGGCGGCGCGGGATGCCATCACCACGGCGGGCTTCGACCTAATAGTGGCCGAATGGTCGGACGATGTGCCTCAGCCGGACGAGGTCGTCGGCATCATCGCCGACCACCGGGAGCGGTGGGACCGTCGACGGCTGGGCCTGTTCCCACGTGCCGCAGCTATCGTCCGGCTGGGCGTAGGCATCGACAACGTCGACATACCCGCTGCCGAAGCAGCAGGCTTCCGGTTCGACTCGGTACCGGCCTACGGCACAACTGATGTCGCGGACCACACCCTCGCCATGATTCTAGACCTGAGCCGCCACCTGACGGCGCGGTCCGAAAATTTACGCAAGGGGGGAGCGCGCGCCTGGCGAGCAGACCTCCAGCACGGATTCCGACTCCGCGGGCGGGAGTTGGCCGTCGTGGGACTCGGTCGCATCGGCACGAGCGTGGCTCTCCGGGCGCAGGCATTCGGGATGCAGATCGTCTTCTACGACCCCTATAAGGACGAGGGCATCGAGCTCGCCCACGGCTGGCGGCGGGCGCACTCATTACGCGAGGTCGCAGCGGCAGACATCGTTACCCTGCACTGCCCGGCCACGGACGAGACTCGCCACCTGATCGACGCAGCCTACTGGCAGGACGTCAGCGAGATCGGACCGCCCAACGGACAGGTAGCGGTCAACACGGCCAGAGGAAGCCTTGTGGACTGGGCCGCGTTCACCCGCGCCTTCGACGCCGGTCTGGTCCGCGGCGCCGCGTTCGACGTCCTCGAGCACGAGCCCTTTCTCGATAACGATCCGATGATCCACCGCTGGAGAGCAGCGGATCCCTCGGTACACGGACGCCTCCTGCTGACCCCACACGTCGCCTTCGCCTCTCCCGAGGCGGTGCTCGACCTACATCATGGGGCAGCCACCCGTCTCGTCCGCTCGCTCACCGATGCGCCATATCCGAATGCCGGCACGCGCCGCAGCGAGGGACATCCCACGCCTGCCCTTCTGGAGCGCCTCTCGTGAAGATCGCCATCGGATCCGACCACGTCGGACTGGACCTGAAGACCCACCTGATCGAGCTGTTGACCCACTGGGGTCACGACGTGCGCGACTGCGGCACTGGCGACAGCGCACGGACGGACTACCCACCCATCATGGAGGCAGTCGCGCGCAACGTGGCCGATGGCCTAACCGACCGCGGAATCGTACTCGGCGGGTCGGGTCAGGGCGAACAGATCACAGCGAACAAGGTCTGCGGCGTCCGCGCAGCCCTTTGCCACGATGTCTACCTCGCCCGGATGAGTCGTGCCCACAACGATGCCAACGTCCTGGCCATGGGAGCCCGCGTGGTCACCCCCACTATCGCGGAGACCGTCGTGCGGACCTGGCTGACCGAGCCCTATGAAGGCGGCCGTCACGACCGTCGGCTCCAGCAGATTGCCGATTTGGAGGCGCGGGAGCGCAGCGAAGGCCGCGTGCCCAGGAATTCCCGGGCACCGCTGCCGGGACTCCAAAAGGGCACCGGACCAGCGATTGACCAGCACCCCCCTGCCGACCTATCGAGGGACCGATGATTGCGGAGCCTACGGGATCAGCGATTGCCATCAACGATCTGACCCGAACCTTCCGTGGCCCGCAAGGGCGCCTTAAACATGCGGTAGATGGGCTCACTCTGCACGTCGAACGTGGCGAGATGATGGGACTACTCGGGCCCAACGGAGCAGGCAAGACCAGTATGGCCAAGATATTGATGACCGTTCTGCTGCCGACGTCCGGCAGCGCCCGGATATTGGGCCACGACGTGGTGTCGCAAGCGCAATCCGTGCGCCGGCTCACCGGCGTCATTTTGGGCGGTGATGCTGGCCTGTACGCCAGATTGTCCGCACGGGACAACCTCGCCCTGTTCGCGGACCTATACGGCATCCCCTACCGCAAGCAGAAACGCCGGATATCAGAACTGCTCGACCTCGTCGGCCTGTCGAAGGATGAGCGCAAGCGCGTGGAATCCTTCTCCCGGGGAATGAAACAGCGCCTGCACATCGCCCGCGGTCTACTTCACGACCCGGAGGTGGTCATCCTCGACGAGCCGAGCAACGGCATCGACCCAGTAGGAGCCCGCGAACTCCGGGCGCTAGTACGGGAGCAGGTGAGGACAGGACGGACCGTGCTGCTCACCACCCACTACATGTTCGAGGCCGACGAACTCTGCGACAGAGTGGCCGTGATGCGCGACGGCAAAAAAATAGCGGAGGGGACCCCGGAATTACTCAGGAAACAGACCGACGGGCAGGTTGTGCTGACAGTGGAGGTGGACGGTGCCGCCGAAGAGCACATGCCTCGTCTGCGCGCGGTGCCGGGAGTACGGTCGGTAGCCATAACTGAACTGGATGGAAGACAGCTCATCCGGGTGCAGAGTGGACAGAGGACAGATGTAACGGCGGCCGTCCTCGATCGGCTACAGGACCTGACGATCCGGCAGGTCTCCAAACGCGAGCCCACTCTCGAGGACGCCTACGTGTCGCTCATCTCGGGCGGCCAGCCATGACGATGACACGTCCCGAGGCGCTGCGGTCATTAGCCGGTTACTTGCTGCGCGCCTGGATAATGGAGCTCCGCCAACTACTCCAGTCCCGCATGTACATCTTCCTGTCCGTCGTCCTGCCGCTGATCTTCGCTTCCATGGCGTTCTACATGTTCCGTAATTCGGCGCGGCATGAGAATCAGATGGCGGTGGCGCTGAGCGCCGGGCTAATGGGCATGTGGTCGGCCACCCTGCTGGGCTCCGGCAATGCTATCAACCGGCTACGTTGGATGCAGCTCCTGGAACCGTTGATCGCCAGCCCTCGCTCCACCTTCTTGATCACGCTCCCCTACACCGTCGCCACCGCTTCACTCGGAGTGTTCGGCTTGATCACGACACTCATCTGGAGCGCGCTTCTCTTCGACATGCCACTTCATTTCGCCCGCCCCTCATTGTTCACTGCTGCGGTGCTGGTGACGGTGATGGCAGTAGGACTGCTGGGGCTCTTGCTGGCCTCGCTGTTCATCTTGTACCCCACCGCACAGTCGCTGGCCAACTTCTTTGAATACCCCGTCTGGATGCTCAGCGGCATGCTCGTGCCGATCTCCACGCTCCCCGGGCCCGTACAGGCGTTCTCCTACGCCCTCGCCCCAACCTGGGGGGTCAAGGCCCTGACCGAGGCGGCCGACGGCTCGGGCTCCCCGGCCAGGGCGATCAGTATGTGCGCCCTGCTCTGCGCTGTCTACGTCGGTGTCACCTTGCTGCTGCAAAGGAGGTTCGAGTGGCTGGCCCGATCCAGCGGGACTCTTTCCCTGCAGTGATGCTCCGGCTCTTCTTCGTCGCTGGCTGGCGGTCTCACCTGGCTCTGTTCCGCTGGCTGCGGCCTTCCGCCTTCTTTCCAACCATCATCGGCGTACCGGTTGTGCAGCTCGTCTGGTTCGTTCACCTAGGCCGCTACGTAGACACCTACCCGGTGGCCTACTACGTCGTAGGCAATTCCCTGCACGCGTGCGCTATGGCAGGCCTGTTCGCCCCTGCCATGTCAATCCAAGGGGAGCGCTTCAGCGGCACCCTCGGCGCGGTCCTGGCCACGCCAGCCAACCGTGCGGTGATGTTCGGCGGTCGTATCGCGCCAGCCGTCGCCCTCGGCGTGTGCACCTCCTCTGTGATGCTCGCGACCGGTTTCGCCCTCGGCTGGGTACACATTCCGCTCACGGCTATTCCGGAGCTGGCCGCAGCCATTCTGGTAACGGCCCTGTCCTGCAGTGCCTGCGGCCTGGTGATCGGCGCCATCGGCCTACGGACTCGCGACGCGACATTCCTGGCCAATGCGTTTCTTTACACCATGCTTCTTGTATCTGGGGTGAACATCCCCGCCGACCGGCTGCCCACCTGGTTGGCGGGCATCGGGGCTGTCATGCCGATGTCCCAGGGCATCGAGGCAGCCCGTCGCGCTCTGTCGGGTGCAGGAGGCGTTCCTAGCCTGCTGGGCTGGGAGGCACTCAAGGCCGTTCTGTTCGTCGTACTCGCCCTGGCCATGCTCCGGGTACTGGAACAGGCCAGTCGCGCTAAAGCCACCCTTGATGACCTGTAAGGTCCTGGAAGCGAGAACGATGTCGCATAGCACGAGCACTCCTCTCACCTTTGGCCAGCTTTCGGTGTGGCGGGTCATGGCCAACTGGCCCCGTGGCCGATGGCCGGAGACGTACCTCAGCTCCACCCTCGCCCTGCCAGCCGGCTCGTCCGTGCGGCAGGTCATCGAGGCGTTCGCCGTGCTGTGCCGCAGGCACGAAACTCTCCGCACGCATTTCGCAGACACGCCCGAGGGCCCTGTTCAGCACGTCATGGCTGCCGAGGCACCGGTACGCGTAGCTGTCGTCGAACGGCCGGGAGCCACCGAAACGGACGCCATGGCACTCGGTCGCGACCAGGCCCAGGACCCCATAGACCGGGAGACCGACTTCGGCCGCCGTTTCACGGTGATCACCGACGGCGGTCGACCCATCTATGCCGTGCTGCTGGTGGATCACATTGTCGCCGACGGATTCGGTCTGCGGCGGCTGCGGTCCGAGCTGAACGCCTTGATCGGCGGTACCGACCCGGACGGGGCCCGGTGGCTACGGGAGACCCCAGCACAGCCTCGGGCACTGGCCCTGCACCAACGCTCGGAGCCCGGTCGATCCGGTCGCGAGGCGACCCTCTCATACTGGAACCGACTGCTACACACGGTGCCTGCCAGCTTGTTCCCGCTGCCGGAAGAAGCTGGCGGTACTCCGGGCCGGATTGAAGCCGTCCTGCACTCCAGGGCAGCACGACGGGCCCTCATCACTGCCGCCCGGCAGCGACAGGTGTCCCCACACACAGTTCTGCTGGCGCTGAGCTCCGTGGTCACCGCGACCGCAACTGGCTCCGCTCAAGTAGTACTCACCCTGCAGGCAGGCAATCGGTTCATCGAACCATGGCGGAGCATCGTCAGCTCGATGAATCAGTACGCGCCTCTGCCACTGACCATACGAGCCGATAACAGTACATTCGCCGACTATGCCAGATATGTCCATCGTGCCGCGCTCAACGTGTACCGGTTCGGCTCCTACGACTTCGATGCGGTCACCGAACTCGTGCGCCGCGAACGCGGTGCCGCCCTGGAGTTCGACCACTTCTACAACTTCCTGCCCGAAAATATCGAGGGCTACCCGGAGAACCCCGCAGACGACGCGGCAGGGTGGATCGAGTCGACCGTCCCCCACCGTCAGATCGGTCCTCGTCTAGATATCAAGGTTCGCAACGGCCCTGCAATGCCAATCGTCATCCGCACTGACCCCGCCCTGCTCACCCGGCCCAGTGTGCATCAAGTACTCTCCTGGTTCGAAAAGCAACTGTGTCGTCTCGCGACCGACAACAGCGTTCCTTTGTCCGAGGTGGTTCTGGATTGTGAGAAAGCTGTCGGCCGGCAGATTGGCGCACCTTCCTGACGGTTCAGGATGCTACTGAGGTCTTCTCGGCAACGTGACGGTTGCGGTCCGTGACGGTCGGCTGGGAGGCGTGATGGTGTCGGTGTCAGATATGCGTGAAGCCCCTGGTAGGAACAGGTCTGCGAAGATCACGTTCCGTACGCCCAGAGGCCTCACACATTGACCAGTATCACGTACACCGCCGTGCTCGATGTCCGGCGGGAGACCGCCCAGCACCTCGCGAAACTCCTGCGGGAGCACAGGGGTCGGCTCAACACCCGCAGGGGCACCCGCGCGCTGGGCGTCTTCAAGCAGGCGGTCCTGGTCCTGCGGTGGTTCGTCGACGGCAGTCGACTCGTCCAAATCGCCCGGGACAACGGCATTTCGGCGCCCACCGCGTACCGCTACCTGCACGAGGGGATGACCGTGCTCGCCGACCACGCCCCGGACCTGTCCACCGCGCTGGAGCGCGCGACGGCTGCCGGGTACACCCACCTCAACCTGGACGGCACCGTGATCCGCACCGACCGCGTCGCTGCTCCCGGCCCGAACAAGGCCGACCTGTGGTGGTCGGGGAAACACAAGCACCATGGCGGGAACGTGCAGGTCATCTCCGCCCCGGACGGCTGGCCGCTGTGGGGCGCCCCGGTCCGCCCCGGCCGCGAGCACGACACCACCTGCGCCCGTCGCTACGGTCTGGTCGACGCGCTGAACCGCTTCGCCGCCACCTTGGGCATCCCCACACTGACCGACCTCGGCTACGAGAACTTCGGGCCCGGCTTCCGCCACCCCGTCAAAAAGCCCCAGGGCCGTGAACTCACCGCCCGGCAGGAGACGTTCAACAAAGTGATCCGCGGCATCCACGGCGTGGCCGAACGCGCCAAAGCCCTGCTCAAAGTCACCTTCAAGGCACTACGCAGAGTCAGCCTCGACCCCGTGAGCATCACCCGCATCGCCCGAGCAGCCCTCGTCCTGCTCCAACTGGAACACGGCCGCACCACCTGAACGGAGATCACAAACCGTCACGAGACGTTGCCGAGAAGACCTCACTGTAATCTCTTGCGACGCTTTTCCGCTGCGCCTACTCGGCTGCTGCAGCTTCACCGCCCGCACTTCGATGACGGGCCACCTTCCGCCCGGCGCACCCTCGCACGGCCACCAACTATGACTTCGCGATCACGCGGAGTGGTGGACGAGGGTGGCGAGGCGTGGCAGCCGATGACCAGGGCGATACTACTCCAGTTCCAGGGCAAGGATGTGTTCGCCGACGGCCAGGGCCGCCAGGCCGATTGTAGGCTTCGAGGGATAGCGTGGTCGCGGCGGAATCGCCGACTGCTCTACTCGGAGGGTGGGTCAGGACGTGGACGAGCGATGCGAGCAGGGCGGCGACCGCGCCGAGCAAGGTCCAGAAGTACACCCTCCATGCCGAGCTGATCCCAGACGGATGAGCCCTTGGCGTCGGCATCTGCCGTCAAAGGCAAGAGTGTTGCACGCAGCGGGACGCCATCGCGGGTTCACTCAGAGCGTGTGATTCCGCTCCGTCCAGGAGGACAGGCCGGGCCAGAGACTCTTGCCGAGCGCGACCTCCAGGCGGGCGAGTGTCCCCAGGTCGGGCAGAACCACTCCCCGGAGTAGGCGGCTGATCGTCGCGTGAGAGACGCCCGCCCTGTCGCCGAGGGCTCGCAGGCCGATCTTCGACGACTCCATTGCGGTCGTCAGGTTGCGTGCGAAGGCCTGGCCGTAGTGCGCGCTGACGGGAGCGTCTTCGACGAGTCGGGCATACGGCCAGTCGCCGGACGCGACATAGGTCGCCGGCAGTTGGTCGTTGTTGCTCCGGGGCATGCCGAAATGATCCCACGTCGCCATGGGTCCCGTCCCTCCGTGCCGGTTGAGTCGGCACACACATCGCCGAGTGGTGCAAGTACACACCACTTTATGTGATGACGAGTGCTGCGGAGTCGATTCCGTGGTTCCTCGTGCTACGTGCCGGGCTCAGCCAGGATTCGCATGATGTCGGCCGCCAGCTCCGCGGTCGCGGAGCCATGACCCGCGCGGACCGTCAATCCGGCCCCGTGGCCCGACGTACGTATGTGTGTCGAGCGCGTAGCCGACCTCTGACAGGAAGCCGAACAGCATCGCATGCACATGGCGTCGCGCTGCCTCGTGGGCGCGGTCGGCCGCAGCTATGGGCAGCCCCCTCAATTGTTCGTCGGCGGCGGCACGTCGCAAAGCGTGCGACACGAACCACTCCACGCCCACCCAGTCACTGTGATCGGTGACTCTCACGCCATGGGAGCGGTATCGGTCGCCGTTCTCGGCATCAAGAAGGACGGCAGCCGCCAAAATGGTCCTCACTTCCAGCGCCAGAGGATCTCGGCGCGGCGGCCGGCGGCGATACGGCGCAGACGACATAAGTCAGCTCCTCTGTGATCGGTTCCGCTGTATCGAATGAGCGAAGGCTGTTCATTCCACGAGAGTGATGGGGCCGTCCGGGATCCATCCCTCCAGATATCCGCGCAGGAGTGCACCGAGCTCGCGCGGGCGCATATCCAGGTCATTCTCAACCTCGGCCAGCGGATGCCAGACGTATTCGGCATCCGGCACCGGGCCGGACCGAGGACGAATTCTGAGGGCCTTCATCCTTGTGCGACGGACGACGAAGATGTGCCCTGTCCCGACGTGAGCGCACGGAGGAGATGGCGGCGTATACCTCCCGAGGACGGGAGTCACGGCCACGTACCAGTGGCTGAAGAGCGGGTCCAGAACCCGAATGACGGAATATCCGGTGGGGCGGAGACGGATCACTGTGGCCCGCAGGGGCGTCCATGAACTCTCACCGTGCGTGCGGCACAGCAGAACGCGCTCCCGAGCATCGATGACTGCAAGCTCGGTCGACGTCCGCTTCTGCCGGTTAAACCGTCTCATGCCCTGAGAGTCCGTCAACCGTCACCGTCGCGCGCCTGATGGACACCGGAGCGGGTGAAGGCGATAGTCGAGAGGTGAGGGGCTCAGCTGAGCAAGTATCTCGACTGTCGGCCGTGACAGGCCCTGACCTGCAGTGATGCTCAACGCGTTCCCAGATCACCCGCAGCGCGTTTTGAGTGATGCTCCGACACTGGCTGTGACCTGCACGGTAGGAGTTTCGATCAAGCCCCACGAAGGCGGCGAGTGCCCGCCCGGGCGCTCGATCCACAGGGTACCGGATCGGGGGCCGGGCGGGCGCTGGTGTGGGGTGGTCGGCGGCTGAGGCGGGCAGGCCGTGCGGCTTGGCGGGCGCGACTGGTGGGGTTCTGGGTGAGGGCGAAGCCGAGGGCGTGAAGCTTCTGGGCCTGGACGCCGTAGGAGGCCGTACCGCGCACGGCGGTCGCGAGCGTCGAGCTCCTGGTGCTGGCCGGGGCAGAGGGTCTGCGTCCGCTGTGCGCCCCGGACACCGCCGAGGACGGCGACGATGAGTAGGCGTGAGGCCGTCGGACTGCAGGTCAGCGCATGGCCAGGCGGCCACGGGCCCTTTTCTTGAGCGATCGATCCAGATGGGTTACGGTGGCGCCATGGCAAGGACCCGGGAGTTCGACACGGAGGCGGCGGTGAGCCGCGCGATGGAGCTGTTCTGGACGCGTGGCTACGAGGCCACCTCGGTGCGCGACCTGACCGGGCACCTGGGGATCGGACAGGGGTCCTTGTACGCCGCGTTCGGTGACAAGGACGGCCTCTACCGGGCGGCGCTGGAGCACTACCGCACCACCCTCGCGGCGGCCGCCCTGCGCAGCCTGGAAGAGGGGGCGGACGCCCGGTCGGCGATCCGCGCGATGCTGGTCGAGCGGGTCAGGATCGCCGTGGGGGACAACGGCCGGGGCTGCCTGGTGGTCAATGCCGCCTGTGAGCGCCTGCCGGAGGATGCGGTGACCCGGCGCACCGTGCGCGACATGCAGGACGCCAGCCGGGACGCGCTCGCCGAAGTGCTGCGGGTCGCGGCGGAGCGGGGCGAGATCGCGCAGCGGTACGACCCGGATGCATTCGCCGCTTTCCTCGTCACCTTCCTCAACGGACTGCTGGTCTCCGCGAAGATCACGCCGGATGTCCGCGCCCTCGAACCCCTTGTGGAGGTCGCGCTGGCCGCCCTCGACTGATTTTTTCATGCCCGGAATATGTATCGGGCGATCCAGAAAAGCCGCCAGTGCTCGCTCGGACACGGGATCCGGCGACCCCACCCCGCTGCAATCGAAGCCTTCGGAGGCACCATGCCCACCGCAGCCACCCCGAGTACGCCCGCTCTCGGCGGAAGCCGCTGGAACACCTTCCCCGCGGCCGGCACCACCCTCACTGCCCGCACCCGCACCGGGCCGGTCGCCGACGGGACCCGCACCGCCCGCATCGAGGTCACCCACGACGGCACCACCACCGCCCACGTCGATCTCGGCCAAGCCCTGCGCGGCCACCGCTTCGCCCAGCGTGAGAGCCCCGCCGCAGGCGACGCACCCGGCACCGCCGACGCACCCGGCACCGCCGACGTCCGGTCCGCGCTGCGCGCGCCGGGACTGGTGTGGACGCGGAGCGGCGACGCGACCCTCGATGCCCGCGGTCAGAAAGACCTCGTCGTACTGGCCCTGCTCGGCAGGCTCTACCCGGACCACGTCACCCTGCGCCCCGCCGGCCGTTCCGCTGCCCGGACACCCGCGGACGGCACCGGGCCGAGCCGCCTGCTGACCCTCGTCGGCCCTCCGCAAGCCCACTGACGCTCAGACGCCCAGATCGCGAAGCACACCAGGAAGGTGCGAGAACATGATGTTCGACCATGAAGGAGCGCCCGTCCACACGGGCCGAGCCGCCGTCAACGGGACGAGTCTGCACTACCGCACAGCCGGGTCCGGCCCCGCCGTGGTGCTCCTGCACGGCGTGCCCAAGACCGGCTACCACTGGCGTCACCTCGTCCCGAAGCTGACGCCCCATTACACCGTCGTCGCCCCCGACCTTCGCGGTCTCGGCGACTCCTCCCGCCCGCCGGACGGCTACGACTCCGCGACGATGAGCGACGACATCGCCGAGCTGATGAACCACCTCGGACACGAGAGGTACGCCGTGGTGGGCGAGGACTGGGGAGCGGTGATCGGCTACCAGCTCGCCGCCCGCCACCGCGACCGCGTCACCACGCTCGTGTTCGCCGAGGCGCTGTTCCCCGGATTCGGCTTCGAGGACCACACGGCCCTCACCCCCGAGAACGTCTCCAGCGGCATGCACCTGTGGCATCTGGGCTTCTACTTCCAGCCCGACGTACCCGAGATGCTGATCAGCGGACACGAGCGCGAGCTGATCACCTACATGATCAAGTACGAGCGCAGCCGGCCCGACACCGCCACCCCTGACGCGGTCGACGAATACGTGCGCTGCTACTCCATGCCCGGCGGCATCCGCGCGATGCTCTCCATCTACCGGGCCATGCTCGTCGACGCCGAACAGAACCGGCAGACCGCACGGAAGAAGCTGGACATCCCGGTCCTGGCGCTGGGCGGATCCGCGTTCATCGGCGACCGCAACGAGTCCCAGATGCGACTCATGGCTCACGACGTCACCGGACATGTCTTCGACGCCGGTCACGACCTCGCGGAGGAGGTCCCCGACGAGATGGCCGACGTCCTTCTGCCGTTCCTGGCCACGCACCGGTAACCGCGCCCGGCCGCCGGGCCGGCGATGTGGAGCGGCCGGCCCGGCGAGGGCCTCGTGCCTGAAGACGAACGATCAGTCACTGTCGCCCAACCGGCTTCCGTCGTTCGGCCGGCTCGGCGCGGCGGACGCCGGCGCCACCGATGAGGTGCGGGTGGGGCGACGCCTGTGCCACCTCACCAGTGCGGGCAGCCAGGGCGCGGCACCGAGCAGGGCCAGTAGCGAGAGCAGAGGGACGCGCCACCACCCGGAGACCATTGCCTGTGGCGGGTCCGGCGCCTTCGACACCCACGGCCGGGCGGTTTTGGACCAGGCCAGGAACGCGTCGCCGATAGGGAGGAGACCGAAGGCGTACCGCTTGGTCCACGGAGTGTCGACCGGAGCGCCGACCAGTTCACTGACGCTCGCCAGCGCCGCAGCGAGCGAGGTATCACCGTAGACCTGGGCCGAACCGATGGTGACCACGCTTGCGGGAGCGCTGACGCCGAGCGGGAGCGGACCGGAGTCGACGTCGGCCGGACCGTCCATGCCCTCGGGGTACTCCCGCACCGTCGGCGCCAAGCCGAGCGGAGAAGTGACGTACCGCTCGCGGAAGCGGAGATACTGCTCACCGGCGAACTCCGGGTCAATGTCGATGAGGAAGCGGAGGGTGAGGCTCTGTGAGCTGCCCCGGGCGACCTCGAGCGGTTCTCCGGTCTCCGGGGCAGCGCGGTGCGGGAGCAAGCCGGTGCGGGGGTCGAGTCGCTGCCGCACGTTCCCCAGCCACTCCCGTACGGTCCTGTTGAATCGATCGGGCAGCAGGCGGTCGTGCAACCGCAGTGACGCGATCGCCACGGTCGAGTCGACGGGCCATGCCTGCTCGGGGTACGCCTCGAGGTATGGCGACGGTGATGCGTCGAAGGCCGAGCCCAGTTCGGCCGAGTCGCGCGCGAACCGGCGAACCTCGGCGGCATCTCGATCCCCGGCCGCCTGCAGACTCAGCACTCCGCCGCGCAGCCAGTTGCTCCAGCCGCGGTGGAACACACCGTAAGGCGGTGACAAGTCGGGGCTGAAGGGGGCACGGCCGTCGGGAGAGTCCAAACGCTCCAGGGCCCACCGAGCCTCTCGCAAAGCTGTCGATCGTTTGCCGGCCGGGGTGCGCATTCCGAGTTCGACCCAACTCAGGCCGTAGAGAGCGTGCAGGAAGAAGTAGCCCTCAGGAAACAGCTCCTGCGCCTCTCCACCCGCCCCGTCGTCCAACTCCTCACGCAGGAAGGTCAGCTGCCGGGCGACTCCGGGCGGCTCGCCCTGTGGACCAGCGGTCACGGGCATCACGAGCCGCACGACGCCGAGGAGCGCGGACAGTGTGGTCAGCACAGCGATCAACCGACGCAATGTGCGCAGTGCCCGACCTCGCCCCGTCCCTGATGAGGGAGCTCCGTCCGCGCTGAACTCCGTGCCGTGAACGATGGTCCCTTGCAACTGTCGTCACTTCCTCAGCCTCATGGTCCTACCGGTGCAGTGCTTCCCACCAAAAACGCGCCATCCGGTCGAACGGTTCACGACATCGCTCGTCCAACGGCAGGGTTACGGACGCGGAACGCCGACGAGGCTCTCCCGCATGACGCAAGAAGTTCCGGCACGACACTCAGCTGTACGTGTCACGGGGCGCGGGCGCCTGGGGACCACCGGTACGCGTCGGGGCGCCCTCCGACAGCACCGTCGTCGAACTGCCCTCGACGCGGGCCGGGCCGGGCCGCCTGTCCGGCTGGGCACCTGTGCCTCTACCTGGGCTGCCTATACGTAGGCGATCAGCCGGCCGCACACGGTGACGACCGTCCAGACCAGCAGGGACACCACGGCCACCGCTTTCGCCGGCAGAGGTGCGGCCGTCGCGGTGTCCCAGACGGCCACCCGCCGGTACGGTCCGAGGCGGAAAACGAGTGCGTTCGCCCCGGCGAGCAGGATCAGGGCCAGCTTGAGTTGGAACGCGGGATTCTCCGCCAGGAGTGTGGCGTTGGCGGAGAACATCAGCATCCCGGTCAGGGCGACCAGGCCGAAGCCGGCCCAGGAGACGGGCAGCAGCCAGCGGGCCGCGCTGGTCACCGGGACATGCCGGCCGGCGGCGCCCAGCAGCCGCAGGTCGAAGAGCATGGCCGCGCCGACCATGACCGCGATCCCGACGACGTGCAGCGACTCGGCCATCGGATACGTCCATTGCCCGCTGCGCACCGCACGGGCCGGCGCCAGTGTCTCCAGCCACCGGAGCAGCGGTTCCGGGAAGGGGTTCATCGGCCGTTCCCGTCATTCGTGCGCCTGCGGAGCCTGGTCGTGCCGTACCGGACGGCAAGTACTCCCAGGGCGAACACGGCCACCACACCGCCGATGAGGGTGACCGTGTCACCTATCCCGGAGTCGTCGGCGGCCGCGATCCCGTCCCCGTTGTCCTGGCCCTGGTCTTCGCCGTCGGCGGCGCCTTCTTCCTCGTCATGGTGCTCGCATTCGTCCACGATGCGAGTGATACGGAAACCCGCGGGGAACTGCTGCTCGGCGGCGTAGAGCATCTGCACCCGCAGCTCCCCGGTGTAGGTGTTGTCCTCCTCGTCGCAGCGGCGGTACGCGACAAGGGAGATCTCGTCCCCCGGCCCCGGCCGATCGGACAGGGCGCCGACCTGGGAAGTGATGTCGGGCGGCAGCAGAATCTCCCGCTCCTCCCCCGCGCCCTCGACCTGGGGGCGGCCGTCCCAGTGCTCATAACCGCGCAGTTCCTCGGTGCCGGGGAGTTCTTGCGGCACTTGCAGGTCACTCGGCACACGCACGGTGATGATGCCGTGCGGTGCCGTGTAGCGCGCCTCGACCACCTCACCGGCGATGTAGAGAGGGCGGCTGGCCTCGTAATCGCCCGTACCACCGTGGTGCGCGACAGCAGGTGGAGCGGCGAGGACCAGCAGGGCCAAGGCGGACAGGGCACTCCGCATCCGGATCATTCTCAACCTCCGTGTGTACGTCGTGGGAGACAGCGGGCGTGTCCCGGCCTCGCGGCGCTGCGAGAACGAGAATGTCGGCAATCGCCGGGTGAGGGTGTGGCCCTTGCCACGCCGACGTCAGGGTCATGACCTCGACGGATCTGGAACGTCCGTGGCCGCACGCCTGGGAGGTCGCCCTCCTGGCACGGTCGATGTGGTCACGGGTCCGAAGGCAGTAAGAAATATGGACCAGCTGTCCACTAGTCACGATACACAGAAATATACAAGAGGTCCATATAGAGGATTGTTCATGTCCCGGGGCCCGTTGACATCGGCCCGCGGGAGTCGGCACGCCCAGCGGGGATGCGCGGTGCCCTCCGTGGCGGGAGAGGGGTTACGCCCAGCCGGCGAGGAGCCTGAGCCGCTCCTCCGGGGCGGCACCGGGTTCGCGGCCGCCTCCGCCCTGTCCTTGCCGGAGGCGTATCGCCGGGCGGCCGGCCATGGCCGGCGATGGGGGTGCAGCCAGTCCTACCATCAGTACTTCTCTGGTTGCGGTGTCGACGGCCAGCCATGCTCATTCACATGAACCTCCCCATCGCACACGACCACGTCGGTATCAGCGTCACGGCCGAGGACCTCGACGCCGGCATCGAGTAGTACTCCAGCAAGCTCGGGTTCTCGGTTGAACAGCGGTTCGAGAACCACGGCACGACGTTCGTCTTCATCGTCAACGGGAACCTCAAGATCGAGCTGCTCGCCGGCGCGTCGCATCGCAACGAGGTACACCCCGACAACGTGCTCGCGAGCTTCGACCCCGAACGCCTGCACCACTTCTGCCTCGCCGTCGACGACCTCGACGCGATGGTGTCCCAACTGCTCGACCGGGAAGTGCAGTTGATCGGCGGGCCCATGGACGTGCCCGTGATCGGCCGCCGCATCGCGTTCGTCACCGACAACGTCGGCACCGTCATCGAACTCAGCGGGCCGCTGACCTCATCCCCCGGCGAGTAGGGCCCGGACAACTCTCGCGGCACGCCGCCGTGAGGCTCCCGACCACGGGTCGCACGGCGATCGGCGGGAGCGCTGCCGTCGACCGGCCGGGCCACGCCATCGGCGAGTGCCTGCCGGACGGGCTTGCCGGACACCGACCCCACGTACACGTTCCCAGGACCGACCAGGCCCGGGACCACCACGCCCCGGAGGGCAAGACCCGTCATGACAGTCCCCAGCACGCGGCCGGAACACAAGGCGCCCCGCCCCAGGGAGGACGGCGCCCCACCCGCACGCGGCCCCGGCATCCGGAAGGCGATCGTGATCCCGACCATGACCGGGCTCCTGATCGGCACACTGTTCGTGACGATCTTCCTGGCCGCGTTCCACAGCCCCGAGCCGCACGACCTGCCGGTCGGGATCGTCGGCTCGGGCCGGCAGGTCGCGTCCGTCGAGCAGTCGGTCGACACGAGCTCGCCGGGAACCATCGCGTTCACCGCCTACCCGTCGGCCGTCGCGGCCCAGGAAGCCGTCGAGCACCGTCAGGTGTACGGCGCGTATGTCATCGCCGCAGACGGTGCGAGCGCCCGGCTGCTGTACGCGGGAGCCAACGGTCCCGGCGTCACCAGCACCTTGCAAGGCATACTCGGAGGAGTCGCGCAGTCCTCCGGTACGACCATGAGGAGCCAGGACGTCGCTCCCACCGCCGGCGGTGACACCCGCAGTCTGTCGATCTTCTACGCCGGATTCGGCCTCGTGCTGGCGGGTTATCTGTTCGGCATCGTCTCCTCGCAGATGGCGCCCCGGCTGCCCATGCGCTGGCGTCTGGCGAGCCTGACCGGCTTTTCCGTCGTCGTCGGCGTCACCGCCGCACTCATCGCGGGCAGCACCGGTTTCGACGCACTGCCCGGGAGCGTCGCCGCGATCGCGGCGGTCACGATCCTGCTCGCGATGGCCGTCGGGTCGGCCACACTGCTGCTGATGCGCACGGCAGGTCCCGCCGGAACCCTCATGGCCCCGCTGCTGCTGCTCATCCTCGGCAACGCCACCAGCGGTGGCACTCTCCCTCCGGAGTACCTGCCGGACTGGCTGCGCCCGCTCTCCGAGGTCCTCCCCGTCGGCCTGGGTGTCCGCGCGCTGCAGGGCGCGTGCTACTTCGGAGGCGACGGCTATGTGCGCGGTATCGTCCTGCTGGCCTCGTGGGCCCTCGGAAGCATCTGCGTCATGCACGCCGTCGACCGCGCCGCTGCCCGCCGGCCCGGCAACCTCCGGGCCACCGCCACATCACCGCCGGCATTGCCGTGACGACCTGGTCTTCCGCGTCAGGAACGCTGTTCAGGCGGCCGGTGAGGCGTTCGAAGGTGGACGGCTTGAACGTCTCGGAATTCCTGGCTCAGAAGACTAGGGAGCGCTCGATGTGCTGGGCGGCAGGAGTTCTGTGACGGCGTTTCTGATGGGGGTGAAGTCGATGTCGGTGGTGAGGGTGCTTTCGTCGGCTGTGACGGCGAGGGGTGGTTCGACGCCCAGGAGGGCGCGGAAGAGGCGCGGGTGGAGTGTGCGGGCGAGCAGCTGCCCGGCGATGTCGGTGCTCTGGGCCGCGGTGATCCGGTGGTGCTGGGTGAGGAATGCGGTGAGGCGTGTGCGTGAGGTTTCGAAGATGGCCTGGTGGTATTGGGCCGATGCGTCGGGGAGTCGTTCGGCTTCGGCGATGCCGAGGCGGCAGGTGCGCAGTGCGGGTTCGCGGAGGATGAGTTGGAGGAATCTGCCGCAGTAGAGGATGACGGCTTCGGTGGTGTCCTGGTGGTAGGCGTCGGGGGTTTTGAGCCTGCCGAGGTAGAGCTCTCGGGCGAGGTCGACGACGGCGAGGAAGAGTTTTTCCTTGCTTTCGAAGTGTGCGTAGAGGGAGCGCTTGGAGGTCTCGGCGCGGGCGGCCACGACGTCCATGGACGCGCGGTCGAAGCCCATTTCGAGGAAGACGTCCTTGGCGGTCCACAGGATGTGTTCCCGTAGCTCGGCCCCACGCCTGGCCATGTGTCTTGCCACCCCACAAAGTAAACGGTACGGTCGAGTTTACTCTTCCCGGTGAGTGTTGCCGCTTGGGCATGTGCCGTCGTGCCAGTCAAGATCTTCTGCTGAACCTAGCGAGGTCGTATGTCTCCAGAACAGTCCGAATCCCCCTCTTCCTCCTCTGTTGATTCGCCTTCCTCCCGTCCTCCTTCCCACCGGCTGCCGTCGTGGATGCTGACCCGGCGCACGTTCACCGCGGTGACGGGCGTCGCGATCGGCGGTGTCGTCGCGGGCTACGCGGCCACTGCGGTAATCGGTGCCGAGGCCGAAGACCGAACACAGACCGCTGTCGCGCTGAAAGTCAATGGTGAGCCCGTCTCCGTCACGGTCGACAACCGTACATCGCTCCTGGATCTGCTGCGCGAGCACTTGAATCTGCCCGGGATGAAGAAGGGCTGCGATGCCGGGGCGTGCGGAGCCTGCACGGTGCTGGTGGACGGCCGTCGGGTCAACTCGTGTCTTACGCTCGCGGTGCGCCTGGAGGACGCGGAGGTCCTCACCATCGAAGGGCTGGCACCCGGCGAAGACGACGCACTTCACCCGCTGCAACAGGCGTTCGTCGACCAGGATGCGTTCCAGTGCGGCTACTGCACCCCGGGCCAGATCATGTCCGGTATCGGCTGCATCCGAGAAGGTCACGCCGGGTCGCCCGAGGAGATCCGCGAGTGGATGAGCGGCAACCTGTGCCGCTGCGGCTGCTACCCCAAGATCGTCAAAGCGGTCGGTCAGGCCGCCGCACAAGGAAGGAAGGGCAACTGATGTTCCCCTTCTCGTATACGAAGGTCTCCAGCGCCCGGGAGGCCATCGACGCAGGCCGGCGCGGCGGCCGTTACATCGCCGGCGGCACCACCCTGGTCGACCTGATGCGCGAAACCGTGGAACGCCCCGACACGCTTGTCGACATCACCGCCCTGCCCCTCAACGACATCAAGAGCACCTCGGGCGGCGGACTGCGGATCGGCGCGCTGGTGACGATGGCGGAAGCGGCCGCGCACCGTGTTGTGCGGACGGCTTTCCCCGTCATCTCCGAAGCGCTGGAACTGAGCGCGTCCGCGCAGCTGCGCAACATGGCCACCATCGGCGGCAACATCATGCAACGTACCCGGTGTTCGTACTTCCGGGACGTCACCGCGGCGTGCAACAAGCGCGACCCGGGCTCGGGATGTGCCGCGCTGGAAGGGTACAACCGTTCACACGCCATTCACGGCACCTCGGACGCGTGCGTGTGCGCCCATCCCTCGGACGTCTGCGTGGCGTTCGCCGCGCTGGACGCGTACGTGCACCTGCAGGGTCCGCAGGGAGAGCGGAAAGTGGCATTCGCCGACTTCATCCTGCAGCCGGGGGACACGCCGAACCGGGAGCACGACCTCCGCCGAGGGGAGCTGATCACCGCTGTCGAGATTCCCGCCCATCCCCGGCCTCTGAAGTCCGGCTACCTGAAGGTGCGGGACAGGCAGAGCTACGAGTTCGCCCTGACCTCGGCGGCCGTCGCACTGCACATCCAGGGCGGGGTCATCCGTACCGCGAAGGTCGCGGCGGGCGGTGTCGGCACCGTGCCGTGGAAACTGCCCGCCGTGGAACGCCGGTTGACCGGCCGGCGGCCCTCGTCCCAGCTGTGGGCCGAGGCGGCCGAGGAGTCGGTGCGAGGAGCGAAGCCTCTGACGCACAACAAGTTCAAGGTGGCACTGCTCCGACGCACCGTCGAACGTCAGCTCCGCATCGTGGGAGGCACCGAGTGAGTCCGCAACCGGATATTGCCGTCGGCAAACCGCAGTCCCGTGTCGACGGACGGCTGAAGGTGACCGGCCGGGCGAAATTCGCCGCCGACCACGGCTCGGGCGATGGCGTCGACGGTATCGTGCACGCCGTCCTCGTCGAGAGTTCCATCGGCCGGGGCCGGATCACCGGCATCGACACCGAGGCCGCGCGGGACCTGCCCGGCGTGCTCGCCGTGTACGACCACACCAACGCGCCCCGGCTGCCCTACCGGGAGAATCCGTTCCCGGACTCGATCCACCCGGAGGGCGAGCGGCTGCACGCCCTCCAGGACGACCGGGTGTGGTTCTTCGGTCAGCCGGTGGCCGCGGTGGTGGCGACCACCTTGGAGACGGCACGGCACGCCGCCCGCCTGGTCAGGGTCGAATACGCCACCCAGGAGCCCGAGTTCGACCTTTCCTCCGCCGATACCCGCGAGGCCGAGACCTATGAACGCGGTGACGCGGACGCCGCGCTGGAGTCCGCGGACATCCAGCTGGAGGCCACCTTTCGGCTGGC
The DNA here is from genome assembly GCF_984686075.1 of Streptomyces speibonae. Classification (NCBI taxonomy): domain Bacteria; kingdom Bacillati; phylum Actinomycetota; class Actinomycetes; order Kitasatosporales; family Streptomycetaceae; genus Streptomyces; species Streptomyces speibonae. Next base: position 4,789,581 of record NZ_OZ480260.1, read on the forward strand.
CCGCAACCACCACAACCCGATGGAGACCCACTCCATCATCGCCCGGTGGAAGGGCGGCAACCTCACCGTCTGGGACAAGACCCAGTGGGTGAACGACTCGAGGAACGAACTCGCCGCCGTCTTCGGCATCTCCAAGGACGCGGTGCGCTGCTTCTCGTCCTTCGTGGGCGGTGCGTTCGGCAGCGGCGGGCGGACCTGGGTGCACTCCGTCATCGCGGCGCTGGCCGCACGCGAGCTGGGCCGACCGGTGAAACTGGTGCTGACCCGCCGGCAGCAGTTCTTCACCACCGGGTTCCGTCCCGCCTACGAGTACAAGGCACGCCTGGGCAGCGACCGGCGCGGACGGGTCACCTCACTGATCCACGAGATCAGGGGAGAGTCCGCGCGGTACGAGTTCCACACCGAGGACGCCGCCACCCCGGCGCGGGTGCTCTACGACACGCCGAACGTCCGCTCGTCCTACCACCTCGTGCCCCTCGACATCGGCGGCCCGACCTGGATGCGCGGCCCCGGCTGGGGCACCGGCACCTGCGTCATCGAGTGCATGATGGACGAGCTCGCGCACCGGCTGCGTATCGACCCCGTCGAACTGCGCCTGCGCAATGTGCCGGAGGACGACCCGGAGACCGGGCTGCCGTACTCCACCCTGCGGCTGCGGGAGTGCCTCACCACCGGCGCCAGGGAGTTCGGCTGGCACCGGCGCAACGCCACCCCCCGGGCCCGGCGGGACGGTGACTGGCTGGTGGGCATGGGCATGGCCACGGGCATCTACGCGACCGAGCGGATGTTCGCCCAGGCCCACGCCCGGCTCAATGCCGACGGCTCCGCCGTGATCCAGTCCGCGACCAGCGACATCGGACCCGGTACGTACACGTCCATGTCGCAGGTCGGCGCGGACACCCTCGGCCTGGACATCCGCGCTGTGGACTTCCGCCTCGGCGACACCAACATGCCGCCCGCTCCCGTGCAGGCCGTGGCCTGGACCATGACCAGCGTCGGCGCCGCCGTGAAGGCGGCGTGCGACCACATCCGCGACCAGGCCGTGGCCATGGCGGTCGGCGACGAACGCTCCCCCCTGCACGGAGTCCCCGCCGCGGACGTCGTCGTCCGGCGCGGCCGGCTCCAGGTGCGCGACAACCCCGGCCGCAGCGAGACGTACGAGCAGCTTCTGCGGCGCAACAACCGGTCGCACCTGGAGCACGTCGGCACCTTCTCGCCGCCGGACGAGCCCGAGTACTCCATGTACAACCACGCTGCGATCTTCGCCGAGGTCGGCGTCGACGCGCAGCTGAACCACATACGGCTCCGCCGGATGGTCGGGGTGTTCGACGCCGGCAAGATCGTCAATCCGCGGCTGGCGGACAGTCAGGCCATCGGCGGAATGATCGGCGGTCTGGGCCAGGCACTGCTGGAGCACACCGTCACCGACCCCCGCGACGGCCGGCTCGTCAACGCCAACTTCGCCGACTACCTCATCCCGGTCAACGCCGATGTCCCGGACATCCGCGGCATCTATGTCGACAGTGTCGACACCCGGGTGGGCCCGCTCGGGGTCAAGGGGCTCGGCGAGATCGTCATCGTCGGTGTGGCGCCCGCGATCGCCAACGCGGTCTTCAACGCCACGGGGCGGCGGGTGCACGAACTCCCCATCACGCCCGAATCGATCATTCAGTGAGCCTGCGAAAGGCTGGAAGCATGTCCGACAGCACCCTTGTCACGCGGGACGGCGTCCTCGGCGCCGACGCGGCAGAGGTGATCACCATCGACCAGGCCACGGGTGCGGAACTCGCCCGCTATCCCGTGGCCGGGAGCAAAGAGGCGGCTGCCGCCGTCACCGCCGCCCGCTCGACCGTCGAGACCTGGTGGAATCTGGGCTTCGAGGGCCGGGCGCGGCGCCTTCGGGCCTGGCGGCGGGAGATCGCCGTGGGCGGCGAGGAGGTGGCCGCCCTCATCCACGCCGAGAACGGCAAGCCCCTCGACGACGCCCGCTCGGAAGTCCTCGCCGTCCTCGCGCACCTGCAGTTCGTCATCGGTAACGCCGAGCGCGTTCTGGGGCGTCGGGACGTTCCCTCCGCGGCAGGCGAGGACGCGTGGGTGGAGTACCAGCCGTACGGCGTCGTCGCCGTCATCGGTCCCTGGAACTTCCCGCTGGCGACGCCGGGCGCCATCGTGGTGCACGCCATCGCGGCCGGCAACGCGGTCGTGCTCAAGCCCAGCCAGCTCACGCCCGGAGTGGGGGAGTGGCTGGCACAGGCCTGGCAGCGGGCCGTTCCCGACCTGCCGGACGTCTTGCAGAACCTCGTCGGTTTCGCGGCCACCGGCCAGGCGCTCATCTGGGCGGGTGTGGACAAGGTCGCGTTCACCGGCAGTGTCCGCTCAGGACAGGCGGTGGCCGCACAGTGCGTCCAGACCCTGACCCCGACGCTGCTGGAGCTCGGGGGCAAGGACGGTGCGATCGTGGCCGAGGACGCCGATCTCGACGAGGCCGCCGCCCACATCGTCTGGGGAGCCCTCCAGAACACCGGGTGCGGCTGCATCAGCCTGGAAGTGGCCTATGTCGTGGAGTCCGTCCACGACGCCTTCGTCGAGCGGGTCACTGCTCTGGCCCAGCAGGTCCGGGCGGGCAGCGACGAGGGTGCGCAGATGGGCCCCATACCGCTGACCAGCCAGATCCCGGTTGTCCGGCACCACATCGAGGACGCCATCGCCAAGGGCGCGACGGCTCCCGTCGGTGGTCCCGGGGTCGTGGAGGACGGAAACCGCTACGTCGGGCCCACCATCCTCGTCGGTGTGACTCCGGACGCCCTCGCGGCGACGGAGGAGACCTTCGGCCCGACGCTCGCCGTGGTCAAGGTCGCCGACACGGCCGAAGCCGTCGCGCGCGTCAACGCCGGCCGGTACGGACTGGGCAGCGCGGTCTTCAGCCGCGGCAGAGGTCAGGAGATCGCCCGCCGTCTCCGCGTCGGAATGACCAGTGTCAATGACGCCCTGAAGTTCTCGATGAACCCCGCGCTGCCCTTCGGGGGCCGGGCCGACAGCGGGTACGGGCGCAAGCACGGCGACGAGGGACTGCTGGAGTTCGCCTACCCGCACGCCTTCACCGAGCAGACCGACCCCGCCGCGCTGTCGCACACGCGATTCGGCCGGCCGGCCGGCGCGATGGCGGGCGCCCTCGCCGCCGTCCGGGGCCGCATCCTCGCCGAGGACGGGCCCGAGACCGCCTAGAACCGCGGAATGAGGAGGGACGGACGGCCGGATCCGGATGAACCGGCCGGTCCCTCGGCCGTCCGGAAAGACCGGTGCCGTGGCCGGCCCCAGAAGCATGCAGCTCCTGCGGGTCGGCCACGGCACCGGTTCCTTTTGTGTTTCCTTCTTGCCCGAGGCGCTCAGGTGAGCTCGGCTCCGCGGGTCTCCGGCAGCCGCAGCATGATGAGGAACATGGCCACACCGCTGGCCGCCACGTACCAGAAGAAGAGCGTGGACTGGCCGGCCGCGTTCAGCGCGGTGAGGATCAGCGGCGCCGTACCGCCGAAGGCGGCGACGGTCACGTTGTACCAGGCGCCGATGCCGAGGGCGCGGAGCTCCGTCGGGAAGAGCTCACTCATGATCGCCGGCAGAATGGACGTGACCATGCTGTAGAAGCCCAGACCGACCAGGAAGCAGATGAAGAGGCCGGCCACATTGGGCCCGATCAGGTAGGACAGCGGCACGATCGTGATGGCGATGGCCGCGGCGGCGAAGAGCAGCACCGGCTTGCGTCCGATGCGGTCCGACAGGTACGCCGCCGGATACTGAAGCGCGACGAACACGGCCGTCGACACGGACAGCACCATGAAGACATCGGTCGGATCGGCACCACGGCCCTGCACGGCGAACGGCGTCATGGCCGCGAAGAAGCTGTAGAAGCACAGGGTGGACAGCGCCGAGATCCCGACGACCCGCAGCACGCTCATCGGGTGCCTCTTGAGCGTGGTCACCAGCGGCCGGCGCGCTCGACGGTCCCGACCCGCCGGCGCCGGCCCCGGCGCTCTGGTCGGCGGCTCCGCTGTGGCAGTGCCGGCGCGGTGCGTCCACGCGTCATGCGTCCGGGAGAGGCATCGCCCATGCGGCGGTGTTGAGCCCGGCCCGGTCCTGAGGGCTCTCCCGGATGCCGTCCGGTTTCGTGCGGGCCGTCCGGATCAGCCGGTCCGCTGGGCGAGGCCGAACTGCTTCTCCAGTTCGGCCAGCCGCGCCAGGGCTGCCTTCTCGGCCTTGGCGACATGGTCCCGGCACAGCTGTTCCACCGCGTCGGCCTCGCCGAGTTCCGCTTTTTCCACGATGGCACGCAGTTCCCTCAGAGTCTCCTGAGGGCGGCCCGGAGCCGACAGCGACTTCGACCGGAGCAGGCTGGTACGCCGCTGGAGCGACGCCAGCATCTGGTACGCGACCTCGTTGCCGGCTCCTTCGAACAGCACCCGATAGAACTCGTCCTTGATCGGGATCAGATTGCCCTGTTCCTCGATCTCCGCCTCGAACCGGTCGACGACGGCGGCCAGCTCCCGGCGCTGCTCCCCGGTCGCCTGTTCGGCGAACAGGCGACCGGCCAGACCCTCGAGGGAGGCCCGTACCTGGTACAGCTGCCTGGCCTCGTCCTCCGTCACCGACGCGACGACCGTGCCCTTGCCGGTGACCGAGATGACGAGGCCTTCCGATTCCAGCTGGCGCAGCGCCTCACGGACGGACGGGCGGCTTGCCCCGGTCAGCTCGCACAGTTCCCTCTCGATCAGCAGGGAGCCCGGCTTGAACCGGAGGTCGGCGATGGCAGCACGAATGACCCGAGCAACCTGGTGACGGATCGGCTCCACTCGCTTGACCCGCATGTTGTCCATGGTGCTGCCACCTCGAAATGCCTGGGACGATTTGTCATCTAGCATACAGCGGCTGACTGACAAGCGGTTCAGCCGTAGAGGGTGCCGTTGAGTATTTCGACGTACTTGGCGATCTCGGTATGGTCGAGATCACTTCCGCCCCCGAGGCGGTCCAGCGCCTGGTCCCACTGGCTGACGCAGGCTTCCGTGAACGGTACTACCGCACCTTCCGCGGCGGCGACGTTCTGCGCGGTCCGGAGGTCCTTGACCATCAGATCCAGACGGAAGTTGGAGTCGTAGGCGCCGGAGAGCACGAACTGCTTGAACTTCAGCTTCGTCGAATTGTTCATGCCCGTGGACGCGTTGAGCACATCCACCATCAACGCGGGGTCCAGTCCGAAGCGTTTGCCGATCATCAGGACCTCCAGGCCGATGAGCATGCCGCCCGCCGAGCACAGGTTGTTCAACGCCTTCATCGCGTGCGCGTTGCCCGTGGCGCCGACCGGGGTCACTCGCGAGCCCATCGCGCTCAGAATCGCCGTCGCCTCCTCGACGTCGGCGTCCTCCCCGCTCACCATGATGGCGAGGTCGCCCTTCTGGGCACGCGCGATTCCGCCGGACACGGGGGCGACGACGTGCTCGCCCGCCGCCCGTGACCTCGAGCTCACGCCGTCGCTGGGAGGAGTTCTGTGACGGCGTTTCTGATGGGGGTGAAGTCGACGTCGGTGGTGAGGGTGGTTTCGTCGACTTCGATGGGGAGGGGTGGTTCGACGCCGAGGAGGGCGCGGTGGAGGCGGGGGTAGAGGGTGCGGGCCAGGAGTTGGGTGGCGATGTCGTCGGCGGTGGTGGGGGTGAGGTTGTGGTGCTGGGTGAGGAATGCGGTGAGCCGCGTGCGTGAGGTTTCGAAGATGGCGTCGTGGTATTGGGCTGATGCGTCGGGGAGTCGTTCGGCTTCGGCGATGCCGAGGCGGCAGGTGCGCAGTGCGGGTTCTCGGAGGATGAGCTGGAGGAATCTGCCGCAGTAGAGGATGACGGCTTCGGTGGTGTCCTCGTTGTAGGCGTCGGGGGTTTTGAGTCTGCCGAGGTAGAGCTCCCGGGCGAGGTCGACGACGGCGAGGAAGAGTTTTTCCTTGCTTTCGAAGTGTGCGTAGAGGGAGCGCTTGGAGGTCTCGGCGCGGGCGGCCACGACGTCCATGGACGCGCGGTCGAAGCCCATTTCGAGGAAGAGGTCCTTGGCGGTCCACAGGATGTGCTCCCGTAGCTCGGCCCCACGCCTGGCCATGTGTCTTGCCACCCCACAAAGTAAACGGTACGGTTGAGTTTAGTTCCCTCGAGTCAACCCGGGAGGCTGCTCGCATGATTCCCGCCACCATGCTCAAGGGTGCCGTGGGTTCCCAAGTTACCGCGCATCTACTTGCCGGCGGTCGGCCGGTGTGGGAGATGGTGCGTGCAATGCCCGGGAGAGTCATGATTCATCCGGTTCGACGGGGCTGCGCCGCCCGGACGGGGTGAAGCTCTGTGGCTGCCACCGCCGTCAACCGGTTCGACGTCCTCCATCAGTGGAACGGTCGCGGTCCCGCGGGCGCCTTCGTGGCCGACGCCCGCTCGGTCCTCCGCCGCTCTCTGGCCGAACGGCAGATCCCGCAGGCGGCCGTCGATGACTGTGTGCCGGCCGCTTCGGAACTCGTGGCCAATGCGAGTGAACATGCCCTCGGCCCGTACGGGATGCGACTCCGCCACACCGCCTGCTGCCTGATCTGCGAAGTGCAGGACCGGAGCCCGGCCACCCCGGGCCTGCTGTCCTGTCCGGAGGCATGGGCCTCGGTCCCCGGTGCGCACCCGTACCGCGATCACCCGGGCGATCCGCTGGACCTGCTCTCCGGGCGAGGGCGGGGCCTGCGTGTCGTGCATGCCCTCACGCACGGACGGTGGGGTTTCCGGCAGCTCACAGGCGAAGCCAAGGTCGTCTGGTGCGTTCTGCCGGGAGTCCGGGGGTGTACCGCGACGCACCGACCGTGGTTCGAGCGGCCGAGAACGCCGAGGGGAGTCGAGACTGCCCGACGTCCTTGACGATTCCGTGCGGCCGATGTGCGTTCCGGATCCTGCACCACCGGCGAGGCCCCGACTCGCCGCATCGCGTTTCACCGGGTGATCCGGTTCGTCACCCAGGGTCGCAGGAACCCGTTCGGCGTCCGGGCCGACCACACCCCCCGTACGGCGACTGCCCGTCGCCGCGGCGACGCTGAGACGACGGACCTGCGACGCCCACAGGCCCGCGCGTCCCCCTGTCGCGCGCTCCCTCCCGGCGGTCCTCCGTCGATCTCGCATGCGCTTCGCATGCTCACTAAAAAGGAGAAATCAGAACATCATGGGTAATCCACTCGACAGGCGTCAGGTGCTGAACACCTCAGTGGGGGCGGCCACCGCCCTGGGGCTGGGGGGCGCCATGCTCACCGCAGCGCCGAATGCCGCCGCTGCCGCCGCAGCGGGGGACGAGAGCGACGCGATGCTGGAGCGATTCGCCGAGGCATTCAGTTACCAGCGGCAGAGGTCCCCGATCCTGCACACGCCGGCCGAACACGATCTCGACTATGAGGACATCACCTTCCCCGCCCGCGACGGGGTGGCACTGGAGGGCTGGTGGATCCCCGCCCGGCGGTCGAACAAGCTGATCATCGCCAACCACCCCATGGGTTTCAGCCGCTCCGGCATCCCCGCCCACCTTGAGCCCTGGCACTCGATCTGGGCACCCAGTGGCAACGGGTTCGAGGTCGACCTCACCCCCGACTACAAGATCCTCCATGACGCCGGCTACAACGTCCTCACCTACGACATGCGCAACTCGGGGCACAGCGGTGACGCCAACGGCACGATCTCCTCGAGCGGCATCTTCGAGGCCCGCGATGTCGTCGGCTCGCTGGATTACGTGCGAGGGCGCAGCGACACCCGGAGGATGACGATCGGCCTCTTCAGCCGTTGCATGGGCGGCAGTTCCACCTTCGCCGCGATGACCCAGTTCCCCGAGGAGTTCCATGACGTGCGCTGCCTGGTCTCGCCCCAGCCGGTGACGGCCAGGATCATCCTCCAGCGCAGGCTGACGGCCATGGGAATCGGGGAGGAGCGGATCGACGACCTCGACCGGCTCATCACCCTGCGGACGAGCATCGGGCTCGACCGGCGGAGCCCGCAGGAATGGGCGAGGAACGTCAGGGTGCCGACGTTCCTCTACGGTGTGCGGGACGACGTTCTCACCGACCCCAGCGACGTGCAGACGATGTACGACAACATCCCTGTGCGGCAGAAGCGCCTCCAGTGGATCACGGGGACCACCCGCCGGTGGGACGGCTATCTGGAGTTCCAGCGCAACCCGGAGCCGATGCTCGATTGGTTCGGGACGTACATGGGCTGAGCGGTGGCATCGCTCCGCGACTTCACACTCCCGGCCTGCGAGGCTTTCCGGCGGCACGGCGTCAGCCGGGTCGTGGGAGTGTCGGCCCTGGGCCGCGGGGTGGCCGAGAACGCCGGATTCGTGTCGGCGTCGCTCGCCATGGACGACCTGATCGCCGGTACGGGGGTGCACTACCGGGCACTGGCCCTCCCCTCGTTCATGGACAACATCGTGCGCCAGGCCGAGGTCATCAAGAGGCCGGGGCGGTTCTTCGGGCCGATCTCCGAGGACCGCGCACTGCCGACCTGCGCCACCCGTGACATCGCCGCGGTCGCCGCCGGGCTGCTCTTCGACCGCTCCTGGAGCGGAGTGGACAGTGTCGCCGTACTCGGTCCCGAGGACCTTTCCTTCAACGACATGGCGCGGATCATGTCCGAGGGCTGGGCAAGCCCGTCCAGTACACCCGGATCCCGGGTGAGGCGTATCGGGCACGGATGATCGAGAACGGGATGTCCGAGGCGATGGCCCAGGGCATGCTCGACATGGCGGTGGCCAAGGACAACGGCATCGACACCGCTCTACCGCGAACGCCGGAGTCCTCTTCCCCCAGGGTCCTTTGCATGGTCGGGTTCTGTCCGGGTTCATCCGGTGAGACCGAGGGAGGCCAGAGGGCGGTGGTAGTCGCGGGCGGCCTGGCGGAGGGCGGCGGCGATGTTGGCGTGGCCGTCCTGGCGATGGACGCCGATGGCGAGGTTGCGCAGTCCGGCCATGACCCGGGGAAGACGGCCGGTGCGGATCTTGGAGTCGTCTTCGCGGAAGGTGCGGTCCCGGACGTGGTGGAGAAGATTCTCGATGCCCCAGTGGCCGCGGATCCAGGCGGCGAGTTGGGCGCCGGTCGCGGCGCCGGGCGGCAGGCTGGTGATCAGGTAGACGCGTTCGATGGTGAGCTTGCCGGTGGTGAAGTCCTGCCTCCAGCGCACGACTTGGAGGGCCTGCTGAGCGTCGGGGTAGTCGAGGTGGGCGAAGGCGGCGGTCTTCAGGCGCCGGATCTCGTGGCGGTGGTGGGCCCGGGCGCGGTCGTAGTGGTCGAGAACGATATCGCGCCAGGGCAGGCGGCGGACCGTGTTGAACAGACCGGGGTGGTTGGCCTTGACCTGCGCGATGTAGTGGGCGCCGCGGCCTCGTAGGTAGGCGCCGTGGGCGTGCTGGGTGTGCAGGGCGTCGGCGGTGATGACAGTGCCGGTGAGGTCCATGCTGTCCAGCAGCGGGGCGAAGGCGGGGATCTCGTTGCTCTTGTCGGCGACCTGCCGTTGAGCGAGGACGCTTCCGGTGTGGTCCATCGCGGCGAGCAGGGCGACGGCCGGGACGGTGGCGGTGCGCGAGCCGCGCAACACGTTCCCGTCGACCGCGATGGCCCGCAGCCCGGAGCCGTCCGGCGCGGCGCGGGCGGTGAGGAAGGCGCCCACCGCTTGGTCCAGGGCATCACCGTCGAGTTGGACCAGCAGGCGGCGCAGGGTGTGAGGGTGCGGGGCGGACACCGTGCCGGTCAGCGGGTCGATCGGGAAGCCGAGGGCTCGGCGGGCCCACCCGGGAGCGTCGGATATCCACTCGGTGATCGCGGTCAGCGACCGGGCACCGGCCAGCACACTTGCTGCGGCAGCGGCCACCAGCGCGGACAGCGGATAGCGACGGCCGCGGGCGCCTCGCGGATCAGGCACCAGGCCCAGAAATCCGGGCAGACGGACCGCGTCCGCCAGCGGGGCAGGGGCGGAAGCCCGGGCCAGTTGGCCCAGGCCGGCGGGCATGAGGGAAGATGCAGGAGCAGGCACGGACTCGCCAAGTGTTCATGGGACTTCGACACTCACATGATCACCGAGACCGTGCCTGTACTGCGTTCGTTCCCTGCCCGAACGGGGACATTCTGCCTGTTTCCGTGCCACTCCGGTGAACCGGACGAAGTCCAATCTTGCAAGGGACCCTGATCCATGAACAGCCTTGTCCGCGAGGACATGTAGCCCAGGGGGCATCCACGTGAGCTGGACTGTGATGGGTTCGCTGGGAGCTGCCAGCGCCCAGGAACGTGCCATGCGTGCGCTCTACGACGAGCAGGTCGGCGCACTTTTCGCCTACGTCGTGAGGTTGGTGGGAGGCGACAGGCACAGGGCCGAGGACATCGTCCAGGAGA